>CAVTSB010000012.1:0-302966 GCA_963737255.1 uncultured Bacteroidales bacterium | reverse complement strand
TGTGTCATGTTTTGGAGCCAATGATGGAACAATTACAATTACAAGTCCTTCAGGCGGTTATGGTACTTATGAATATTCAATTGACGGTGGTGTTGCATGGCAATCATCCGGTACTTACCACAGCCTGCCGCCTTCCGCCTACAGCCTTGCCATCAGAGATGCTGCAAACATTGCGTGCTTCATTATACTTAATCCGGCACTGGAAATTACAGAACCTGAGGCACTTGGTGCATTTGTCCAGAGCACGAATGTAACATGCAACGGAGCAAACAACGCTACAATTACCATATCTCTTCCAACCGGAGGCTACGGCACCTACGAATTCACCATAAACGGTGGAGTCCACATGGGTGACAACCGGCAAGCTTTACCAGCCTGGCTCCGGGCACGTACAATGTCCAGATGAGAGACAGGGCACATACAGCTTGTGTCAGGATCCTGGATGCATCATTAAGGCTATCCGAGCCACCGCCGCTGAGTGCCACAGTCGCAGGGACCAATATTACCTGCTAACGGAGCTAACAACGGAACAATAACCATTACCGGGGCAGCCGGCGGATATGGTATTTATGAATTCAGTATTAACGGAGGTGTTTCCTGGCAGTCATCAGGATCCTTCACAGGGCTTGCTCCGGGTTCCTATAATGTAAGGATGAGGGACGCAGCTTATATTACCTGCATTGTAGTCCTGAATCCGGCACTGGTGATAACGCAACCCGCGGCACTGGCCGCTACCGCAGCCGGAACAAATGTGAACTGCTTTGGTGCGAATGACGGTACCATAACAATTTCCGGGGTATCCGGAGGGTACGGGACATACGAATATACAATCGACGGAGGTGCCACCTGGCAGCCATCGGGTAACTACACCAATCTTGCTCCCGGATTCTATAATGTCCAGGTTCGTGACGCTGCCCAGACCGGATGCGTTCTGGTGATTAACAATTCGCTTAGGATATCCGAGCCTGCCCAGTTAATGCCGGAACAGTGTCAAAACAGATATTACATGCTTCGGTGCGAATGACGGGACTATTACAATTTCGTAATCCAACGGGCGGTTACGGCACTTATGAATACTCAATAGACGCAGGTGGCAGTTGGCAGTTGGCAGGTACTTACACCAACCTGCAACCTGCAACTTATGATGTCAGGATACGGGACGCCGCACATCCGGGATGCGTAATTATACTAAATCCGGGACTGGTGATAACAGAACCGGCGGCTCTGAGTGCCGCCGCTACAGGTACAAATGTAACCTGCTTTGGTGCGAACGACGGAACTATCTCGGTAACGGGTGCACAGGTGGCTACGGTACGTATCAATATTCACCATCAATGGCGGAACGACCTGGTCTGGTCTTCGGCTATATTCACCAACCTGCGACCGGCACCTATGATGTCAGGATACGGGACGCCGCAAATCCGGCCTGCTTCCTATATTAACCCGCAGCTGGTTATAACCGAACCGGCAGATTTAAACGCTACAGTCGCAAAACAGATATCACCTGCTTCGGTGCGGGAGATGGAACGATAACGATCACTTCACCGGCAGGTGGATATGGGACATACGAATTCACGATCAATGGCGGAGGCTCATGGCAGAGCTCCGGATCGTTTACAGGACTGGGTCCCGGGAATTACAACGTACAGATGAGGGATGCATCCCATGCCGGCTGCATAAAGGTCCTCAATGTTTCCCTGGCTGTGACTCAGCCTTCAATGCTGAACGCGATTGTCACCTTTACAATGGTCACATGCAACGGCGCTGACGACGGGACAATTACGATCTCATCTCCGACAGGCGGATATGGTACCTATGAATACACAATAGACGCAGGTGGCAGCTGGCAGTTGGCAGGTACCTTCACCAGCCTTGCACCTGCAACATACAATGTCAGGATCAGGGATGCATCGCATACAGGATGCACTGTGGTATTGAATCCGCAACTGACGATAACAGAACCGGCGCCACTGACGCGGAGTTGTTGCATCAACAAATGTGACATGCAACGGCTCTGCCGACGGGACCATCAATATTTCCTTCCCGGGCGGCGGGTACGGGACCTATGATTACAGCATCGACGGAGGTATCATCCTGGAAGGCCACTGGCTATTTTTCAGGCCTTGCTCCGGGAACTTATATCGTTGCCATCAGGGACAGGGCGCATGCCGGATGTGTGATGATCCTGAATCCGGGATTGGTAATCACTGAGCCGGCGGCTCTCAGTGCCGTCGCTGCGGGTACAAATGTAACCTGCAACGGGGCAAATAACGGGATAATAACAATCACCAATCCCCAGGGAGGATACGGTACTTATGCATATTCGATAAACGGTGGAAGCTCATGGCAGTCATCGGAGACATTCAGTAACCTTGCACCGGGCACATACGATGTCAGGATCAGGGATGCTGCCAATCCGGCCTGTTCAGTTATAATTAACGCTTCCCTTGTCATAACCCAGCCGGCTGCGCTGACTGCGACAACGTCATCATCAAACGTCACATGTTACGGCGCTTCGGACGGCAGGATCATAATAAGCTCCCCGTCGGGCGGATACGGAACATACGAGTATTCGATCAACGGCGGTATCGCCTGGCAGGCTTCGGGTTCATTCACCGGACTTGCCCCCGGATACTATAATGTTCAGATCAGGGATGCAGCCAACCCGGCATGCGTGATAATACTGAACAGCTCGATGCGTATCACCGAACCTGCTATACTGGCAGCAATGCTTAACAGCACCAATGTAACCTGCAATGGCAGCAGTGACGGTACGATTACAGTTACCGGGGCGACGGGCGGTTACGGAACTTATGAATACACGATCAACGCCGGATCGGCCTGGGTTTCATCGGGAAGCTTTACAGGACTTGGCCCGGGTACCTACAATGTTCAGATCCGCGATGCAGTGCATACGGCATGTGTCATTATCCTGAACCCGGCGCTTGTCATCACCGGGCCGGCACTGCTGAGCGCGGATGTCACCGCCACACCGGTATCGTGTTTCGGTTCGACGGACGGTAGGATAGTTATCTCAGACCCGGCAGGCGGTTCAGGCACATATCTGTACAGTGTAAATGGCGGAACATCGTGGCAGGGATCGGGAACATTCAATAATCTTCCGGTCGGAAGTTATGATGTCCGGATCAGGGACGCAGCTGCGCCGGCATGCATCATTATACTTAACCCGTCGCTGGCCATTACACAGCCGGCTGTGCTCCATGCATCGATAACAAGCACCGATGTTACCTGCTTCGGCGGGAACGATGGGACGATAACAATCAGCAGCGCTACAGGCGGTTACGGAACGTATGAATTCAGTATAAACGGCGGCGGATCGTGGCAGGCCTCCGGCGGCTTCACAAATCTTACTCCGGGCTCTTACAATATTCTTATAAGGGACGCAGCTCATCCCGGTTGTATTGTAGTCCTCAATAACGCATATGCCGTAACACAGCCTGCAATGCTCACCGGGGTTGTGAGCTATACAATGGTCACCTGCAATGGCACCGGTGACGGCAGTATTACCATATCTTCGCCAACAGGCGGTTATGGTACTTATGAATACAGCATCGACGGAGGAGCAACCTGGCAATCATCCGGAACCTTCCACAGCCTTCCGCCTTCCGCCTACAGCCTTTGGATCAGGGATGCATCACATACCGGATGCACTGTGGTATTGAATCCGCAGCTGACGATAACAGAACCGGCGCCATTGACCGGAGTTGTTTCATCGACAAATGTGACCTGTAACGGATCGGCAGACGGGACCATTAATATTTCATTTCCGGGCGGAGGATACGGAACCTGGGACTACAGCATCGACGGAGGTACATCCTGGCAGGCCACAGGTTATTTCTCCGGACTTGCCCCCGGTACATATATTATTACGATAAGGGATAGAGCACATGCAGCATGCGTTGTGATCCTGAATCCGGGATTGGTAATTACTGAGCCGGCACAGTTGGCAGGAGCAGTTGGCAAAACGGATGTAACATGCTTTGGTGCCAATAATGGGACTATTACAATTACCAATCCATCAGGGCGGCTACGGCACTTATGAATATTCAATAGACGGAGGCATCAGATGGCAATCATCCGGCACCTTCTCTAACCTTCAACCTGCAACCTACGATGTCAGGATACGGGACGCTGCACATACAGGATGCATTATTACGCTGAACCCGCAACTGGTTATCACCCAGCCGGCACAGCTGGCAGGAGCAGTTGGCAATACAGATGTAACATGCTTTGGTGCCAACTGATGGGACTATTACAATTACCAATCCTACCGGCGGTTACGGAACGTACGAATACTCAATTAACGGCGGTTCAGCATGGCAGGCATCAGGAAACTTTACAGGGCTTGCTCCGGGATACTACAACATTCAGATAAGGGATGCAGCCCATATAAATTGTGTGGTAGTACTGAATAATTCACTTCGTATAACAGAGCCCTCTGTTCTGGGTGCAAATGTTTCCTCAACAAACATCACATGCTTTGGAAGCAATGATGGCACAATTACAATAACAGGTGCAACTGGCGGTCATGGTACATATGAATACTCCATTGATGGAGGTGTTTCATGGCAACAATCTGGTACATTCCACAGCCTTCCGCCTTCCGCCTACAGCCTTGCCATCAGGGACGCCGCACATCCGGCATGCATTATTATATTGAACCCGCAACTGGTTATAACTGAACCAGCAGTACTGAATGCGACCGCTACGGGCACTGATGTGACATGCTTCGGAGCGTTAGACGGCAGGATCGTAATATCAAATCCAACAGGCGGATCAGGCACTTACCTGTTCAGCATCAATGGAGGGACATCGTGGCAGGGATCCGGTACATTCAGCAACCTGGCCATTGGCACCTATGATGTCAGGATCAGGGATGGCGCTAATGCCGGTTGCATTATTACCCTGAATAGTGCATTGGTTATCAATCAGCCCGCAGCACTCACTGCGTCGATACAAAGCACCGATGTGACATGTTTCGGAGGGAACGATGGGACAATAACTATAAGCGGGGCAGCCGGAGGATACGGGACATATGAATTCAGCATAAACGGTGGAGGTTCATGGCAGGCTTCAGGCAGCTTTACGAACCTTACGCCGGGTTCTTACAATATACTGATAAGAGATGCTGCTCATACCGGGTGTGTTATTTCGCTGAATAATTCGTACATCATTACCCAGCCTGGCATGCTCTCCGCAACAATAAGCAAAACCGAAGTCACATGCAGCGGGAATAGCGACGGATCAATCACAATAACATCACCTGCAGGCGGATACGGGACTTATGAATACTCCATAAACGCCGGTATTTCATGGCAGTCAACAGGCACCTTCAGTAACCTGGCTCCCGGGATGTATGATATAAGGATCCGTGATGCTGCAAATCCGGCATGTTCTGTAATTCTGTATCCCAACCTTTTAATAACGGAACCTCTGACTCTTGCAATGTCGTCGACCGGCGATATTACGCTGGACTGCTTTGACGACAAAGACGGGATGGGAACCTTCTATGTATTCGGAGGCACAATGCCATACTCCTTCAATGTTGTTTCAAATACAACAGGAGGAACGGTTGCCGCTCCCGGATTCAATTCTCTGACTTTCTTCAGTGCCGGTGCAGGTTCAATAACCGTAAGCGTTGTCGATCTGAACGGATGTTCGGCACAGGCAACAATCAATGTCGTCCAGCCTGCACTGCTTGATCCGGGAAGGATCTCTGCAGACCAGGTAATCTGTTTCGGTGGAAATCCTGCAACCCTTGATGAAAGCATTCCTCCGACAGGCGGTCCGGGCGCATATATTTACCAGTGGCAATCGGCAGCGAATGCCGCAGGACCATTCTTTAACATTGCGACAGCCACATCCGATACATATACACCGCCTGCCGGTGCATCATACACTATATATTACAGAAGGATGGTAACCTCCGGTCTGTGTGCCCCGGTTTACAGTAATGTGGTTGAAGTACGTGTCAATCCGCTTCCGATAGCAATACTTTCGGGTGGAGAGACAATCTGTCCCGGACAGAGTTCGGTTCTTAGAGTCAATTTACCGGCAGGATTGGGACCATTCACCCTGGATATTGAAAACCATGGAACTGTAACAGGTTATGTAAGCGGAAGCGATATCGTCGTTACTCCTGCTGTTACTACCACATACAGGCTGCTGAGGGTAAGGGATGCCAATAATTGTGAAGTGGTGTCACCATCTTCCAATCTGAACGGAACAGCAACTGTAATTGTAAGCATATTACCTTCCATAACATCATTTACACCCTCACCTGCAGTCTGCGAATATACGCTCGCAAGGTTTGATGTGGCTGCTGCCGGGACCAACCTGACATATCAGTGGTATGTGAATGAAGGATCAGGATTTAATCCGGTAACTGATGGAGCCATCTATTATGGAGCGCTTACCCCTGCCTTGCAGATCTTCAATTCCGAAAGGACCATGAACGGATATGTATTTCATGTTGTAGTTACAGGCTGCGGAAACAGTGTTACATCTCCTGATGCCACATTTACGGTGAATACTGCTGCAGAAATTACACTGATGCCGGCAGATACTACCGTATGTTTTGGACAGAACGCTATCATTGAAGCGGATGCCGGCGGGACATCAGTCACATGGCAATGGTATGTGAACAAGGGTGCCGGATTTGTAACTTCAGTTGATGATGCGAACTTCAGCGGATCGACGACCAGGACACTTACTATCACAAATGCCCAGGCTTCGTTCAATAACTGGTTCTTCAGGGCTACGGCAACAGGAATTTGCGGAGCCCCTGCAAGCACTAACCTGGCAGTTCTGAGAGTGATCGCTCCGCCGCTGGTTACGCTTAATCCAATTTCAAGGACGATCTGCGAAAACGGGAATACTTCCTTCCAGGCGAACGGACGCGGATATCTGTCGATGCAATGGCAGGAATTCTCCGGAGGAGTCTGGACCAACCTGACCGAAGGAGCAACCTACCTGGGAACAAACAGTCAGATGCTCAACATTCTGGATGCCGCTGCTGCAATGAACGGGAATCAGTACCGTCTTGCCCTTACAGGCTCATGCACGACAGTTTATACAGTTCCTGCAACACTAACAGTGAATTCAAATCCTGTAGTCGACTTTTCTGCAGTCGATCCGGTTGCTGCCTGCGGTGGTGTTCCGCTTGTTATTGAACGGGAATCCGTCAGGCGGTTCCGGGATCTTATACACAGCACAACTGGACCGGCGATGTAGGACCGCTGAACAACTATTCAAGCCAGACCCCGACATTCACTTCTGTTATTGCAGGTGATTATCTCCTCAATTACAGGGTTACCGACAGCAACGGATGCACCTCTTCGGATGACGTTACAGTAAGGGTTAACAGTCCTTCGGCGCAGTTCACTCAGGATGTTAATTTCGGATGCACACCTCTTGATGTAACCTTTACAAAAGACGTTACCGGGCTTACCAGGTGGTGGTGGGATTTCGGCGACGGTTCTCCTGTCGATTCGGTCAATGCAAATCCGGTTCATACATTCACTAATGATGATCCAGTCTCAATCGAATATTTCGATGTCAGGCTGAGAGTTCAGTCCGGTACAGGATGTTTTGATGAATTCACATCCACAATAACAGTATTTCCTGAAGTCGATGCTGCTTTCACTCCTGATGACAGCATAATATGCAGCGGCAATACAATTGTATTTACTGCAGCGCCGGGAGCCGGCAGGTATTTCTGGGATTATGGCGACGGGGTAAGCGGCTATTCGACAAACGTGTCAAATCATCTTTACACAAACTACACCACCGATCCTGTAGTTCATACAGTCACTCTTGTCACAACCTCATTCTTTAACTGTACGGATATTCAAACCTTTGATATTACAGTGATGCCTGTACCAATGGTGCAGTTCACTGCTGATCCGGTTACCCAGGTCTTTGATCCTGCAGGAACAGATGTAACCTTCACCAATGCTACGAATCCGGGGACCTGGAACTGGCTGTGGAAATTCGGTGATAATTCGACATCGACTGACCGCGATCCGGTTCATCAATACAATGATGTCGGCACATACTATATAACCCTTATTGCGAACAATTCAGAGTGTTCCGACAGCATAATGCATTTTATCACGATTGTTCCGCCGGCGCCTGTTGCAATGTTCGATACGTTATCATCAGGCTGTGCACCTTTGTATGTAATGTTCAACAATACATCCATTAACACTGATGTCCCTGGAACGACCTACTTGTGGGATTTCGGCGATGGCGCTTCATCGCAGGCAATGAATCCGACATACACGTATGTTACACCGGGCGTTTACAGGGTTCAGCTTACTGTAACAGGTCCGGGCGGCACATCGACAATGTCGAGGGTTGTCTCAGCGTATGCTTCACCGCTGGCACATTTTGAAGTAGCGCCCAACCAGGTATATGTCAATGATGTCAGTGTAAGGTTCTTCAACCTGAGCCAGGGTGGCAGAAATTATATCTGGGACTTTGGAGACGGAGATACCTCGCATATGAGCGATCCGTCGCACAGGTACATGGAGGAAGGAGTCTTTGACGTCACGCTGTGGGCATATTCGGAGAACGGGTGTTCTGATTCGCGCCTGTTGCCTGATGCAGTCACTGTCTTACCCGTAGGTGATATCCGGTTCCCGACGGTCTTCACACCTAACAAGACAGGTCCGATCGAACGTACTGACCTGCCCACCGGCGGCACCGATGTCGACATGTTCTTCTATCCGCCGATCAGGCAGACTGTAACCAACTTTAAGCTTCAGATCTTCAACAGGTGGGGAGTCCTGATCTTCGAAAGTCACGACATAAACAGGCCCTGGAACGGCTACTATAAGAACGAATTGTGTCAGCAGGGCGTTTACGTCTGGCTGGTGGAAGGCAAGTACCAGGACGGGAAGCCGTTTAAGATGGTCGGTAATGTTACGTTGTTGCACTAATTAGAAGACTAAGAGACTAAGAGACTTAGAGACGAAGAGACTGAGAGACTGAGAGACTAAGAGACTAAGGGACTAAGAGACTTAGGGACAAGGGGCCTAAGGAGCTAAAGAAATGGGGCGAAGGAAGAGGGGCTACTACCCCAACCGCCTTTCCCATCTCCGTCCCTCAGTCCCTCAGTCTCTTCGTCTCTTAGTCTCTTAGTCTCTAAGTCTCTTAGTCTCTAAGTCTCTTCGTCTTCCTCACCAGCTCCACTTCTCCGGGTGCAGTGACATATTCACAAGCTTCCCGAGTATTTTTTCATAGGTTTCGTAGAGCTCATTATGCTCTGTTTCAGTTATATATGCACATGAGAATGCAAAATCCAGCCATGTTTGAGTTTCCGCAGCTTCACCTTCAGAATCAGTAACTTTAGAAACAAATGCCTTAGGATATCTGCGCTTTCTAAAGGCCTCTGCAGTATTTCCACAAACAGATCTCGAAGATCTTCTGATCTGATCGGTTAAAGAATACGTTTCCTCCTTAGGAAACCCCTTTGAGATTTCAAAAATTCTCATGGCAGCATCAAATGCCAACTGATAGACCTCAAGGTCCTTGTGTGTTCTGATTTTCATATTAGCAGCGATTTAATTTATTCCACCACTAATTTAATCAATTTTTTATTTCTGCACCCTTTTTTGTCCCTCAGTCTCTCCGTCCCTTAGTCTCTTC
Source organism: uncultured Bacteroidales bacterium (assembly GCA_963737255.1). GTDB lineage: Bacteria > Bacteroidota > Bacteroidia > Bacteroidales > VadinHA17 > LD21. The sequence continues at coordinate 293,294 of CAVTSB010000012.1, read as the reverse complement.
AGTCCTCATCCTCCTTCGCCCTCAGCCGCCTTTCCCTCAGTCTCTCGTCCCTCAGTCTCTTCGTCTCTCTCTGCTTTAGCGACAAAGTTACTACCTAAAGACGTCTCTTCGTCCTCTCCTTCTTCAGCCCCAACCGCCATTCCCATCTCCATCCCTCAGTCTCTTAGTCCCTTAGTCTCTTAGTCCCTAAGTCTCTTAGTCCCTAAGTCTCTTCGTCCTCTCCTTCTTTAGCCACAACCGCCTTTCCCATCCCTGTCCCTCAGTCCCTTCGTCCCTTCGTCCCTTCGTCTCTTCGTCACCAGAGCGTATCTCCGCTTCGCTTCGATCTCTTCGTCCCTTCCTCCTCTCCGCAAACTAACCCCCTGACATATAATCAATAACCCCTCCCTCACTCGTTAATAACTTAACCTAAACTATTGATAACATATGATACACCCCTGTAACCGATAAACACTATCTTTTGGTCTCTGAACTAGCTGTGACTGTCAAATTCATGATCAGCGCAATCTAAATAACCTGACATGGAAATATTGCATGAATTTAGAAGCAAAAGCATATTTATACAGAGAATGAAAAAGTTATTGTCATCTCTTTCACTTTTTCTTTTATTTTCTGCAAACTCATTAACTCAACCTTCATGGATTCCTGGAACTCCACTTGTTTCATATGTGGGTCCAATATCAGTAAGCGTTGACTTCGGAATTAACGAGGCTGGAACAGTATATATAGTAGTTTGGAATTATAGTGTTGGATGCTTTACTATCAGGTGTTATTAAAACAGCTGCATTAGCTGGCCCATCAGGTGATCAGAGTTGCGACTGCAGTATTGCCGGTAGCATGCTGGGGAAGTTAATTATAGTACTTCAAATATCTCTGGGCATATTACAATGCAAATACGAACACATACACTTTATATTGTTGCTGAAGTACTTCAACAGGAACTCTACAAGCTATACCTTTGAGATTTATGTTACAACCCTCCCTTGTCCCAAAATCCAGCTCTTCACCTTTTTCGGCAACCTTGGGGAATGTGTAAACCTCGGCGCCCAGGGGATGTTCCAGGCAGCACCGCTTGGAGTGCTGCCAACCGGTGTTTTAAGAGGGACAACCTGGACAGTAGACTGGGGTGACGGATCACCTGTCTGGACCTACACTTCAACGGCAGATAATGATATACCGCCGGTTCAGTTACATCCTTTTTCCACAACAACAGATTGTGCTTACCAGGGGACATGGACAGTAAAAAACCCATGTAATGAGTTCCTGGCCGGGACCTCAATATTTGTCGTTCACGGGCGTGATATCCCTGCAGATGGAGATGGTCTTCTTCAAATGGAAGAGACATCAACACATTCGCCCGATATCGTATATTTATGTGAAGGGGTATCACACACAATAACTGTCACTGATATCAGTCAGTGGAATTGCCAGGCACCTGCAGTCCCGCCTCCGCTTAATCCTGCAGATTATGATAACGATTCTCCCCGTACTCTCCAGTTTGTTTACGGCGAGACTCCGGCGGGTGCAATAATGAATACAATTACGGGCAACGTCCTGATCGGAGGCGTGAATATTGCAAATGGAGCCAATGGTTATATTGGTCCTGTAATTACGCCCATTAACCCGCCAAATCCTAATACAGTTTCAGAAACTATTACAATTCCTGCCACATCCGTTACAGGCCAGCGGTTCTATGTCTACCTGAAAAACTGGAACAAGTGTAATCCCTATACTGGTAATCCAAATATCGGCTATGAATTTGAAGATTTTATAATCGAGATCATCGATGCCCCTCCGGCACCGATAGTTGTTACGCCTCAAAGGTATTGCTTTGGAAGTGTCCCGGTAACTATTACCGCCACGCCAAACCTCCCGGGGAACACTTTGAACTGGTACGGCAATGCAGCCCTTACAATCTTTCTGGGTTCAGGTACTGCTTATGCACACGGTCAAACCGCTCCCGGAACCTATAACTACTGGGTAACCGAAACCAGCGGTGTTAACGGCTGCGAAGGTCCCGCTGCCCAGATAACAATGATCATCCGCGAGGCGCTCAATCAACCAGGTCCGATCACAGGCCCGGCAGAGGTTTGTATAAATGCAACCGGACGAATATTCTCCGTTGCTGCTAATCCGCCGGTAATGCCAATTGGCGGAGCAACCGAATACCTCTGGACCGTCCCGGCAGGATGGAACATCACAGCCGGACAGGGTACACGGCAGATAACAGTTAACATAGGCGGAGCCGCAGGAAACCGGACGGTCAGCGTGGTAAACCGGTATACGACTTTACCAAACTGCCCCTCAACCAACAGGGATATATCCGTAACCGTCAGCCCTCTTTCGGTGGGCGGCAACGTAACCGGAGGGTCAACCCCGATATGTATCGGTACGGCAACCGGAACTATGACTCTTTCAGGAAATACAGGCAATGTCGTAAGATGGGAAAAGCGGCTCAATGCTGCAGGCGCCTGGACAAACATTGCAAACACAGCCGTTACATATGCCGAAACACCATCAGCCGTCGGATCATGGCAGTACCGGGCCCTCGTACAGAGCGGTTCATGCTCTTCCGCTTATTCAAATCCAAGGACAATAGTTGTCGACCCGACTGCAAATGGTGGAACAACATCCGGAGGTAATACACCGATCTGTCTGGGTTCAGGTACAGGGAATATGACATTAGCCGGATACTCCGGCACTATTGTCAGGTGGCAAAGACGGCTTAATGGCGGAGGCTGGAATAATATTGGCAGCACGGGCGGCCTAACTACCTATTCTGAAAATCCCTCTTCGGCCGGAACATGGGATTATCGCGTTCAGGTCTCAAGCGGCGCTTGTCCGACTGTTTATTCAACAATGCGTACAATTGTTGTTAATCCTGTAACGGTGGGTGGAAGTCTGACCGGGGGAAATTCTCCCATATGTCTGGGTTCGGGCACCGGAACAATGACCCTTTCGGGCCATGCAGGCAATGTTGTAAGATGGGAGAGACGCCGGAACGGGGGTGGATGGGTGAATATTGCCAACAACACAACCACTTATTCTGAAATACCCGCACTGGCAGGGACCTGGGATTACCGTGTCTATGTTCAGAGCGGCGTTTGTTCCGCTGTCTATTCCGCAACAATAACAATTATTGTAACTCCTGTTTCAGTCGGTGGTTCAATCTCGGGGGGGTCCACCCCGATCTGCCCGGGAATAAATACCGGGGTAATGACACTGTCCGGACACACCGGAAGCATTGTGAGATGGGAAAAACGGGTGGATGGCGGCGGCTGGTCAAATATTGCAAATACAAATGCCACTTATTCCGAGGTACCTTCATCTTCAGGCACCTGGGATTACAGGGCTTATGTCCAAAACTCTCCATGCTCGGCTGTTTATTCAAACATCAGAACAATAGTTGTACGCCCGCAATACAATGCACAGCTTCATGACAATGCAAGCATCTGCAACAACGCTTCGACAACCTTCTTCATTACTCTTTCAGGAGGGTCATCGCCCTATACTATAAATTATACAAAAAACGGCGTCGCCCAACCTGCTCTTAATAACTATGTGAATAACACGCCGGTAAATACCGGAAATCTGGCAGTCAATACAACTTATGCCCTCACCTCTGTAACGGATGCCAATGGCTGTTCCGCACAAAACCTCGGATCATCAATTCTTATAACAGTGGGTTCGGTTCCGACCACGGCAACCCTTACGGGCAGCGGAAACGCCTGCGACGGCGCTTCAAGCTGGATAAGTTCGGTAATTACAGGCGGTGCTCCGCCATACACTGTAAACTATACACGCAACGGTGTTGCACAGCCCGCGATCAACAATTATACAAGCGGCACCAATTTCAACCTTGGAGTTCTTGCAGTCGGTTCTTATACTTACAGAATTACCTCAGTTACCGATCTTTGCGGTAACTCCGTCCCGGCAGGAGGTCTCCCCGCAAATTACACAATCAACATAAATCCGATTCCAAATGCCGCGGCAACAGTCAACAATGCGCCGGTAATCTGCAATAACGGTACAACAAACATTGTACTTCATGCCAACGTTGCCAACAGCGATTTTATATGGACTGTCTCAAATGCTCCGGCAACAACATGGACAGGTGGCAAGGCCCCGGTCGGCGGGACAAGGGTGAACGGTGAAAATTACACAATCGCGCAAAATCTTGAACACAATGGCACTCAGCCAATAACTGTTACATATACTATTACTCCCAGAGGACCCGGGGCAACAGCCTGTATGGGATCACCCATAACGAGGGATGTTATTGTCAATCCGGCCGGGCAGGTGAACGATCCGGCTGATCAGACTGTCTGCAACGGATCAAATACAGCGGCAGTCAACTTCGCTACCAATAGAAGTGGAGGTATAACGAGTTACTCCTGGGTTAATGACACGCCGGGCGTGGGGCTTGCGGCGAGCGGCACGGGGAATATACCTGCATTCGCAGCTGTGAATAACGGAACATCACCTGTAACTGCAACAATTACAGTAACTCCGACTTTTACAAATGGAGGGACAAGTTGTACAGGTCCGACAGAAAACTTTACTATAACTGTCAATCCGACAGCGCAGGTGAATGATCCGGCAGATCAGACGGTGTGCAACGGATCAAACACGACAGCGGTGAACTTCGCCACAAACAGGACAGGGGGAGTCACTACCTATTCCTGGGTAAACAATACGCCGGGCGTGGGGCTCGCGGCGAGCGGCGTGGGGAATATAGCTGCATTTGTTGCGGTTAACAACGGAACTTCTCCGGTTACAGCTACCATCACCGTAACACCTACATTTACGAACAACACCGTTGGATGTTCGGGACCGCCTGTGAGCTTTACTATAACGGTCAACCCTTCGGCACAGGTTAATGATCCGGCTGACCAGACTGTCTGCAACGGCGCAAACACGGCTATAGTAACATTCGCCACGAACAGGACAGTGGTGGAACAACGACTTACTCCTGGGTTAATAATACACCGGGCGTGGGGCTTGCGGCGAGCGGCGTGGGGAATATTCCTGCCTTTGCGGGAATAAATAACGGGACTTCACCCGTTACTGCCACTATTACTGTAACTCCATCATTCAGCAATAACGCCGTGAGCTGCACCGGTCCGGTCCAGACATTCACAATAACAGTAAACCCGGCTGCTCAGATTAACGATCCTGCTGATCAGACTGTCTGCAACGGCAATCTGATCACTGCTGTTAATTTCTCAACAAACAGGTCCGGAGGGGCAACAAGTTACTCCTGGACAAACGATTCACCGGGCATAGGGCTCGCGGCCAGCGGCTCGGGGAACATTGGAGCATTTGCGGCAGTAAACAACGGAACATCACCGGTAACTGCAACGATAACAGTAACACCAACCTTCACCAATAATGCGGTAGGTTGTGCGGGTCCGCCGGAGAGCTTTACAATAACCGTAAACCCGGGTGCACAGGTAACCGACCCGGGCGATCAGGCAGTATGCAACGGAGCCCCGACAACCGCCATAAACTTTACAACGACCAGGTCGGGAGGGACCACCACTTATGCCTGGACAAACTCCAATCCCGGCATTGGATTGGCGGCAAACGGTACGGGAAATATCGCATCATTTAATGCGATAAATATCGGAAACTCACCCGTGCTTGCAATAGTGGCAGTAACACCAACCTTTACCAACAATTCTGTTTCGTGCACGGGACCCGCTGAGAGCTTCACAATTACAGTGAATCCGACACCGGCGCTTTCAAGTACGCTCACACCCGCTGATTTATGCAGTAACAATGCGTTCAGCTATATCCCGTCAAGCGCAACATCGGGCACCACTTTCAACTGGGTAAGGGCCGATGTACCGGGAATTTCGCCGGCAGGACCAACCTCTGGTTCCGATAATCCGAACGAGACACTTATAAATATTACTTCCGCCCCGATCAATGTTACATACGTATATACCCTTCAGGCCAACAGTTGCAGCAATACTCAGAACGTAATCGTTTCGGTTAAGCCTGAGCCTGTCATATCCGACCAGTCAACATCAGTCTGCTCAGGGAATCCGATGGATTACAGGATCCTCCTGGATAATTTCACGAATCCTGCCGATGGTGTCACATTTACATGGCCGTTGCCATCACTCAGCGCAGGCGTAACCGGAGGCTCAGCCAGGGGCTCCGCCACTTCAGCCAACATAACAGATACATTTACAAATACATCGGGAGGCATCGGCACTGCCACATATCATGTCACTCCATTTTACAATGGTTGTGCCGGAACACCGGAGGACATTATTGTTTCAGTCGGCTCCGAACCCGTCCTCGCCCCTGACCTGAATGATGCTGTCTGCAGCAATGCACCGACCGGCCTTACCCTCCGTGAGGCTGCAGGATCCGTTGTCCCCACGTATTATAACATAATCGCGATTACCGTAGAGGCAGGTCTCGGACCTGTTGCGGGAAATGCCTCCATACCAAATGCAACAGCTCCGGCAGGTTACCTTTCAGCCGACAGATTCATTAATATGACAGGGGTTGACAAGACAGTTACATACCGTGTCCAGCCCGTATTGGCTCCTGACTGTTTCGGCGATCCGGCCGATCTTGTCATAACAATCCGTCCGCAGCCGGTCATCGTGCCGGGTCAGACAAATACAGTCTGCAGCGGTGTGGCTGCCGGAATGGAAATTCTTCTTATTCCAGGAAATACGCCGGCCGGAACGGTTTTCAACTGGGCCCCGCCTGCGATGTCAGATGCCTCTGTACAGGGAACGGCAGGAGCAGCTGTGGCTGCTGATCCTGCGGGAACAGTCCATATAAATGACATTATTAACAACTATTCCTCAGCACCTATAACGGCAACCTATATGGTTACACCGGTCAGCCAGAATGGTTGCCCGGGAGATGCTGTTCCTGTCGTCATTGTAATCAACCAGGAGCCTCTCCCCCTGCCTATATCAGGACGTATCAACCTTTGCGTGGGAGATAATCCTGTTGTTTACACGGTTAATCCTGTCGGAGGATCATCATTCCATTGGACAGTCGATCCTGCAATCGGTATCAAGACTTTCGATTTCAATACAAATGCGATAATGATCACTGCCTCAGCCGTGGCAGGATCAGGGAACATCAGCGTTTATGAAACCAATTCGCTGGGCTGCTCAGGCGATCCGTCAACTCTTGCGGTGGAGGTCTGGGAACGGCCTGCATCTGAAGACATAGCTGGCGATCCGGTTGTCTGCGCATTAAGCACTCATTCATACAACGTAACAAACAGGGCTGGTTCGGTATATAACTGGACGGTCCCCGGAGGAGCTGCAATAATCGGCGATCCCTCGGCAAGCTCGATCCAGATCATTTTCGGCAATGTCGGCGGAACGATACTTGTCCGCGAGACAAACATCGCCGGATGCATCACGAACCACAACCCGTTTGCAGTGACTGTCAATCCTCTGCCAACGGCGCTGATAAGCAACGGCGGAACAATGTGCGACGGCGGAACAAGACCGCTCAGCGTTGCCTTCAACGGGACCGCTCCCTTTGACTTCACCTATGCTATCAACGGAGTGGCACAGCCGCCGGTCTCAACAAGCGATAACCCGTATATAATAAATGCCACACTGTCTGGAACATATTCTGTTGTAAATATATCCGATGCAACCGGATGTACGAATGTGGGCTCAGGAAGCGCAGTCATAACCTACTTCCCGCACCCGACAGGAATAATAAGCGGAGGCGGGGAACTCTGCAGAGGCAGTTCGGCTACGCTCACCCTATCGTTTACAGGCGTAGCTCCCTTCACTTTCACCTATACCGACGGAACCACCCCGGTGACGGTAACCGCTCATCCGAATAATGTCTACACTGCAAGTGTTTCACCACTTGTAAATTCAACCTATACACTTACGTCACTTACCGACTTCAACAACTGCGACGGAGTGCTTTCGGGTTCGGCGGTAATAACTGTCAACCAGCCTCCTTCACTCTCACTTGCGGGAACAAACCTGATCTGCTATAATGTCCCGACGGGCGCTGTCGATATGACAATCTCGGCCGGAACCCCGCCGTTTGGAATAGCATGGACAGGTCCCAATGGTTTTACCGCACCCACGGAGGATATATCAGGTCTCAATGAAGGATACTATGCAGTAACGGTAACCGATTCAAAAGGCTGCACTGCAACGGCGAATATCACGCTTACACAACCAGCACAGTTGGCAGGAGCAGTTGGCAGTACGAATGTAACATGCTTTGGTGCAAACGATGGGACTATTACAATATCAGGAGCCGCGGGAGGAACAGGCACTTACGGATATACAATAAACGGAGGTACAACATGGGTCGGATCGGGCATATTTACAAACGTTGCTCCCGGAACATACAATGTTCAGATCAGGGACGCTGTCAATCCGACGTGCATTCTTGTCCTGAATACGGCTGCTCTGCAAATCACCCAGCCTGCATTATTGAACGCCACTGTGACAAAGACAGATATCAGTTGTTTTGGCGCCAATAACGGGTCAATAATAATTACGAATCCCACCGGAGGTTACGGAACATACCAGTACACGATAAATGGCGGGACAAACTGGGTTGGCTCAGGCAATTTCACCAACCTGATTCCGGGCACTTATGATGTCCGGATCCGTGACGCAGTGAATACAGCCTGCGCAATTATCCTTGATCCTGCACTGGTCGTGACAGAGCCGCCGGTGCTTTCGGCAACGGTCAGCAGGACGAATATAACCTGCTTCGGTTCATCAGACGGTACAATAACAATTTCTGCACCCGCAGGCGGACACGGGACCTATGAATACAGCATCAACGGTGGAGGCTCCTGGCAGGCAACCGGTAATTATACCGGTTTGACGCCGGGGAACTACAATGTTCAGATCCGTGATGCGGCATTTCCGGCTTGCTTCATTGTACTGAACAATGCACTGGTGCTGACACAGCCTGCAGTGCTTACTGCAACCCTTGGACTCGACCAACGTTACCTGCAACGATGCAAACGACGGCACAATTACAATTACAGGGGCATCGGGAGGTTATGGGACCTATGAATATTCAATAGACGCAGGTGGCAGTTGGCAGTTGGCAAATACTTACACCAACCTGCAACCTGCAACTTATGATGTAAGGATCAGGGATGCAGCAAATCCTGCATGTTTTGTAATTCTGAACGCAGGATTGCAGATTACCGAACCAGCAGCTCTTGCTGCGATGGTAATTGATACGGATATTTCCTGTTTCGGAGCAAACAACGGTGTAATTACGATAACAAATTCGTCGGGCGGGTACGGCACATTCCAGTACAGCATAAGCGGAGGATCGACATGGCAGGATTCACCCGTGTTCCCGTCACTTACTCCCGGTTCATATGATGTAAGGATAAGGGACAGGGCGCACCCCTCATGTGTGATAGTGCTTAATCCGGCCCTTATGATTACTGAACCGGCACAGTTGGCAGGAGCAGTTGATAAAACGGATGTAACATGCTTCGGTGCAAACGATGGGACTATTGCAATTACCGGTGCGGCAGGCGGGTACGGTACGTACCAGTACAGTATAAACGGCGGTGCCTCATGGCAGGGATCGGGAACCTTCACAGGCCTGGCACCCAACACTTACAACGTCAGGATGCGTGATGCACTGAATCCGGCATGCCTTATCATTCTTGATCCGGCGCTCGTTATTACCCAGCCGGTGCAGTTGGCAGGAACAGTTGGCAATACAAATGTCACATGCTTTGGTGCAAACGACGGAACGATTACGATAACAAATCCGACCGGCGGTTACGGTACTTATGAATACTCAATCAATGGCGGCGCTTCCTGGCAGGCATCAGGGAACTTCATCGCTCTTGCACCCGGATTCTACAATGTTCAGATGCGTGATGCCGCCCATATTACCTGTGTCACCACTCTCAATGCATCACTCAGGATCACTGAACCCCCGGTTCTGTCGGCAAACGTTGCAAGGACCAATGTAACCTGCAACGCCGCTGATGACGGAACTATAACAATAACTAATCCTTTGGGCGGTTATGGGACCTATGAATATTCAATAGACGGAGGCACATCATGGTCAGCAACAGGCAGTTTCACCAGTCTCGTACCAGGCACATATGATGTACGGATACATGACGCTGCTCATCCCGGCTGTTTTATAATTTTGAACCCGGCCCTGATCATTACGGAACCGGATGTTTTGACAGCAACTGTGGCTTCGGTGGATGTAACATGTTTCGGAGCTAATAACGGTATAATCACAATTTCAGATCCTGTTGGCGGTTACGGCACATATCAGTTTTCGATAAACGGAGGGACTACCTGGTCGCCTATCGGGAACTTCACCAGCCTCGCACCCGGAACATATGACGTAAGGATCAGGGATGCCGCCCACATAACATGTGAGCGGGTGCTTAATCCTGCGCTGGCAATCACCCAACCTGCACAGTTGGCAGGAGTAGTTGGCAGTACTGATGTCACATGCTTTGGTGGAAATGATGGGACAATTACAATCACAAATCCGACAGGCGGATACGGTACCTATGAATATACAGTCAACGGGGGAGGAGCATGGCAATCGTCAGGCAGCTTCACGGGACTCGGTCCGGGTACATACAATGTCCAGATCAGGGATGCCGCGCATACAGGTTGTATTATTGTGCTCAATAACGCACTTGTCATAACGCAGCCCCCGGTACTGAGGGCAACGGTTACACCAACCATGGTCAGCTGCAACGGCGCTGACGACGGGATCATTTCGATAACCAATCCACTGGGCGGTTACGGTACTTATGAATTCAGTATAAATGGTGGTGCAAACTGGCAGCCATCAGGAATATTCAATAACCTGGCTCCCGGCAATTATGATGTCAGGATCAGGGACGCTGTAAACCAGGCCTGTGAAATCGTATTGAACCCGGGATTGGCAATTACCGAGCCTGCAGTCCTTAATGCAGTTGTTGCATCAACAAATGTTACATGTTTCGGTGCCGACGACGGAAGGATAACAATAACGAATCCGACGGGCGGTTACGGTACTTATGAATATAGTCAATTGACGGAGGCATGTCCTGGTCTACTTCAGGCACCTTCCCCAACCTGCAACCTGCAACCTATGACGTAAGGATCAGGGATGCCGCTCATACCGGTTGCATTATCACCTTGACCCCGCAGGTGATTTCCGAACCGGATATATTATCAGCCACGGTGGCTTCAACATTGGTAACATGTAACGGAGCCAATAACGGTACAATAACGATCACCGATCCGCTTGGAGGGTATGGCACTTATGCTTACACCATCAACGGCGGAGCTTCATGGCAGTCATCGGGAACATTTACCAATCTTGCACCCGGCACCTATGACGTAAGGATCAGGGATGCGGCGCATATAGCATGTGAAATTGTGCTTGATCCGGCGCTGGTTATTACCCAGCCCGAAAGACTGGACGCAGATGTGGCAAGCACCAATGTTACATGTTTTGGTGCGAACGACGGAACGATTACGATAACAAATCCGACGGGCGGTTACGGGACATATGAATACTCGATCAACGGCGGTGCAATATGGCAGGCATCAGGCAACTTTACTGCCCTGGCTCCCGGATTCTATAATGTACAGATAAGGGATGCAGCCAATCAGTCCTGTATCATCACTCTGAATGGTTCCCTGAGGATCACTGAGCCTCCGGTACTTTCAGCCAATGTCGCAAGGACCAACGTCACCTGCAATGGAGCGGATGACGGAACGATAACAATATTCATCACTCTCAGGAGGCTACGGAACTTATGAATATTCAATTGACGGAGGTGTTTCCTGGTCAACATACAGGCATCTTCTCCAACCTGCAACCTGCAACCTACGATGTCAGGATCAGGGACGCTGTTCATACAGGATGCATTATTGCACTGAACCCGCAACTGATTACCGAACCGGCAGTTTTAAATGCAACTGTAAATTCAACCAATGTTACCTGCTTTGGTGCAAACAACGGCACAATAACAATTACAGGGGCATCGGGCGGTTACGGGACATATGAATACAGCATCAACGGCGGAGTGAATTGGTCCGGAGCAAATAACTTCACCAATCTTGCTCCCGGAACGTACGATATCAGGATAAGGGATGCAGTCAATACCGGATGCATAATTACCCTCAACGGAGCATTGCTGATCACGCAGCCTGATATCCTTGATGCAGATATAACAAGCACAAATGTTTCATGTTTCGGAGCAAGTGATGGAACAATAACAATCACTAATCCAACCGGCGGTTACGGCACTTACGAATTCACCATTAACGGCGGAGGCTCATGGCAGTCCTCAGGTGTTTTCACGGCGCTTGTTCCCGGAAACTATAACGTCCGGATAAGGGATGCAGCGCATACAAGCTGTATGATCGTTCTCAACAATGCACTTGTCATTACCCAGCCTCCGGTACTGAGGGCAACGGTTACACCAACCATGGTCAGCTGCAACGGCGCAAACGACGGGATCATTTCGATAACCAATCCACTGGGCGGTTACGGTACTTATGAATTCAGTATAAATGGTGGTGCAAACTGGCAGCCATCAGGAATATTCAATAACCTGGCTCCGGGCAACTATGATGTCAGGATCAGGGACGCTGTAAACCAGGCCTGTGAAATCGTATTGAACCCGGGATTGGCAATTACCGAGCCTGCAGTCCTTAATGCAGTTGTTGCATCAACAAATGTTACATGTTTCGGTGCCGACGACGGAAGGATAACAATAACAAATCCGACGGGCGGTTACGGTACATATGAATATTCAGATTGACGGAGGCATATCCTGGTCAACTTCAGGCACCTTCTCCAACCTGCAACCTGCAACCTATGATGTAAGGATCAGGGATGCCGCTCATACCGGTTGCATTATCACATTGACCCCGCAGGTGATTTCCGAACCGGATATATTATCAGCCACGGTGGCTTCAACATTGGTAACATGTAACGGAGCCAATAACGGTACAATAACGATCACCGATCCGCTTGGAGGGTATGGCACTTATGCTTACACCATCAACGGCGGAGCTTCATGGCAGTCATCAGGAACATTTACCAATCTTGCACCCGGCACCTATGACGTAAGGATCAGGGATGCGGCGCATATAGCATGTGAAACTGTGCTTGATCCGGCGCTGGTTATTACCCAGCCCGAAAGACTGGACGCAGATGTGGCAAGCACCAATGTTACATGTTTTGGTGCGAACGACGGAACGATTACGATAACAAATCCGACGGGCGGTTACGGGACATATGAATACTCGATTAACGGCGGTGCCTCATGGCAGGCATCAGGCGACTTTACTGCCCTGGCCCCCGGATTCTATAATGTACAGATAAGGGATGCAGCCAATCAGTCCTGTATCATCACTCTGAATGGCTCCCTGAGGATCACTGAGCCTCCGGTACTTTCAGCCAATGTCGCCAGGACCAATGTAACCTGCAATGGAGCCGATGACGGTACCATCTCAATAACCAATCCTCTCGGAGGTTACGGAACTTATGAATATTCAATCGACGGAGGTGTTTCCTGGTCAAATACAGGCACCTTCTCCAACCTGCAACCTGCAACCTACGATGTCAGGATACGGGACGCTGCACATACTGGATGCATTATTACACTGAACCCGCAACTGATTACCGAACCGGCAGTTTTAAATGCAACTGTAAATTCAACCAATGTAACCTGCTTTGGTGCAAACAACGGCACAATAACAATTACAGGGGCATCGGGCGGTTACGGGACATATGAATACAGTATCAACGGCGGAGTGAATTGGTCCGGAGCAAATAACTTCACCAATCTTGCTCCCGGAACGTACGATATCAGGATAAGGGATGCAGTCAATACCGGATGCGTTATCACATTGAACGGAGCATTGCTGATATCCCAGCCGGATATCCTCGATGCAGATATAACCAGCACAAATGTTTCACTGTTTCGGAGCAAGTGATGGAACAATAACAATCACCAATCCTACCGGCGGTTACGGCACTTACGAGTACACAATAAACGGAGGAGGCTCATGGCAGTCCTCAGGTGTCTTCACGGCGCTTGTACCCGGAAACTATAATGTTCAGATCAGGGATGCAGCCCACACAACTTGCAGGATCATCCTTAACAATGCACTCCAGATAACCCAGCCTGCAATACTGAATGCAGTCGTTACCCCGACTATGGTCACCTGCAACGGAGCCAATGACGGGATCATTTCGATAACCAGTCCTGCAGGCGGTTACGGAACTTATGAATTCAGCACAGACGGCGGTGCATCATGGGTGTCAACCGGCACTTTCAATAACCTGGCCCCCGGCAGCTACGACGTCAGGATCAGGGATGCCGCAAATACCGGTTGTGTTATCACATTGAACCCGGCACTGACAATTACCGAGCCCTCAATTCTGAATGCAATTGTGACCGGTGCAGATGTAACATGCTTCGGCGCCAACGACGGGCTGATCACAATCACAAACCCGACAGGCGGTTACGGAACTTTCGAATACAGCAATGACGGCGGCACAACATGGCAGGCGTCAGGTACATTCCCGTCGCTTGCTCCCGGTTCTTACGATGTCAGGATCAGGGACAGGGCTCATCCGTTATGTGTCATCATTCTTGAACCGGCACTGGTAATCGCTGAACCTGCAATTCTTTCCGCGACCGTTACCCCGGCTATGGTGACCTGCAACGGTGCAAATGACGGGATTATTACCATAACCGATCCTCTGGGAGGTTACGGTACATATCAATATACGATCAACGGAGGCGCCACCTGGCAGCCTTCCGGAACATTCAATTTCCTTGCCCCCGGCACCTACAATGTCAGGATAAGAGATGCTGCACATATTGCCTGTGAGATAGTTCTTGATCCGGCCCTTGTCATAACCCAGCCCGAAAGACTGGCACGCAGATGTGGCAAGCACCAATGTTACATGTTTTGGTGCGAACGACGGAACGATTACGATAACGAATCCGACGGGCGGTTACGGGACATATGAATACTCGATCAACGGCGGTGCCTCGTGGCAGGCATTGGGTAACTTCACAGCCCTTGCTCCCGGATTCTACAATGTCCAGATCCGTGATGCGGCCTACCCGACCTGTATTGTAATACTTAACGGTTCGCTCAGGGTAACAGAGCCTCCGATTCTTTCAGCCAATATTAACAGGACCAATGTAACCTGCAATGGTGCAAACGACGGAACGATAATTATTTCTTCACCCGCAGGAGGTTATGGGACCTATGAATACAGTATTGACGGAGGCGTATCATGGTCATCTTCAGGCACATTCACCAACCTGCCACCTGCAACATACGATGTAAGGATCAGGGATGCTGTCCAAACCGGATGCGTTATAATATTGAACCCGCAACTTATTACCGAACCTGCGATACTTGACGCGACAGTCACACCTGTCAATGTAAGCTGCTTTGGAGCAAATGATGGCTCGATTTCGATATCAGGCGCTACGGGAGGTTATGGAACCTACCAGTACTCAGTCAATGGCGGAACCATCTGGCAGGGATTCGGCAGCTTCACCAACCTGGCTCCCGGAATCTATGATGTAAGGATCAGGGATGCGGCCAATACAAGTTGTTTCATAATCCTTGATCCTGCCCTGGAGATCACCCAGCCGTCAATTCTTGCTGCGAACATCGCAAGCATAGATGTTTCCTGCTTTGGAGGCAACGATGGTTCAATAACGATCAGCGGTGCCACAGGCGGTTACGGTACATACGAATACAGCATAAACGGAGGCGGCTCATGGCAGGCTTCCGGAAACTTCACGGGACTAACCCAGGGATCGTATAACATACTTATCCGCGATGCCGCTCATACGGGTTGTATAATCGTCCTGAATAATGCCTATATGGTCACCCAGCCGGGTCTGCTCTCAGCAACTGTCGGCAAGACCGAGGTTTCATGCATGGGCAATAACGACGGAAAGATAAGCATAACATCTCCGACGGGCGGATACGGCACATATGAATACAGCATAGACGGCGGCGCAGGATGGCAGGCAGACGGCGACTTCAACAACCTGGCTCCCGGCACCTATAACATAAGGATCCGTGATGCAGCTCATCCTGTATGTTCGGTCATCCTTTATCCGAATCTTGTTATCACCGAACCGCTTGCACTTTCATTGTCAACGACAGGTGATGTACTTCTCGACTGCTTCGGAGACATGGACGCAATGGGCACATTCTACGCTTCCGGCGGTACTATGCCTTACTCGTTCATTATTGTTTCAAATACTACGGGCGGCATTATTGCGGCTCCGGGATTCAACTCCCAGACATTCTTCAATGCAGGAGCCGGTTCGATAACAGTAAGGGCAATCGACCTCAATGGCTGCTCTGCTGAGGCAACGATCAACGTCACCCAGCCCGCTGCTCTTGATCCCGGAACTATTGCAGCCAACCAGGTTATATGCTACGGAGATTCTCCTGCAATAATCACCGAAGGCTCGGCACCGGTTGGTGGTCCGGGTGCATACAATTACCAGTGGCAGTCGTCGACCAACATGGCCGGACCATTTGTAAATATTGCAGGCGCCACTCTTAACCAGTACACGCCGCCGGCTGGCGCTTCATATACACTCTATTACAGAAGAATGGTTACTTCGGGTACCTGCATGCCTGTCTACAGCAATGTAGTAGAGATACTTGTAAATCCGCGTCCGATAGCCCTGCTTACGGGAGGCGAAACCATTTGTCCCGGACAGAGCTCGATCCTCAGGGTCAACCTGCCCGCAGGAGCAAGTCCTTTCACCGTTGAGATCGAAAATCACGGCATAGTCAATGGATATGTCAGCGGAGCAGATATCGTTGTTACTCCGGTTTCAACAACCACTTACAGGCTGCTGAGGGTACGTGATGCAAACAACTGCGAGGTTGTAAGTCCTTCGCCAAACCTTAACGGAACGGCAACAGTTGTTGTGAGCGCGCTTCCTTCGATAACTTCCTTCACACCATCACCTGCAGTATGCGAGTTCACGCTTGCAACTTTCGGCGTAACCGCCGACGGTACAAACATTACCTACAGGTGGTATGTAAATGAAGGATCGGGATTCAATGCGATCACCGACGGAGGCACGTATTTCGGTTCAATGAGCCCGACCCTG
Organism: uncultured Bacteroidales bacterium; assembly: GCA_963737255.1. GTDB lineage: Bacteria > Bacteroidota > Bacteroidia > Bacteroidales > VadinHA17 > LD21. The sequence continues at coordinate 276,142 of CAVTSB010000012.1, read as the reverse complement.
CAGATCTTCAATCCGGTCAGGACAATGAGCGGATATCTTTACCACGTTGTGGTTTCCGGCTGCGGTACCGATGTTACTTCCCCGGATGCCGTCTTCACTGTCAATACAGCTCCCGAGCTGACGCTTCATCCGAAGGACTCGACTATCTGCCTGGGTCAGAATGCGATCTTTGAAGCCGATGCAACGGGGACCAATGTGACATGGCAGTGGTATGTCAACAAGGGAACAGGGTTTGTTCCATCGGTTGACGATGCCAACTTCAGCGGCTCGGCAACCAGGTTGCTTACGGTTACAAATGCACAGTCAACATTCAATAACTGGATTTTCAGGGCCATGGCCACCGGAACATGCGGAGCGCCGGTCAACACCAACTTTGCAGTGCTGAGGGTTATCAATCCTCCTGTTGTAACTGTACAGCCCCTTCCTGCAACGATATGTGAGAACGGCGCCACCTCCTTCAGGGGCAATGGCAATGGCTACACATCCCTCCAGTGGCAGGTATTCACGGGCGGTGTCTGGACGAACCTTGCAGATGATGCAATCTACATCGGAACGAACACCCAGCAGCTCTCCATAATTAATGCACCGGTTACGTTTAACACTAACCAGTACAGGCTGGCGCTGGTGGCGGTATGTTCAACAACATACTCAAATCCGGCAACCCTGACTGTCAATGCCAATCCGGTTGTCGATTTCAGCGCTGTCGATCCGATAGCAGCCTGCGGAGGCGTTCCGGTAGTGATAAACGGCAATCCATCCGGCGGATCCGGTACATTCACGCAGCACCGCTGGACAGGAGATGTCGGTCCTCTAAATAATTACTTCATACAATCGCCGACCTTCAATTCGCTCATCACAGGTGATTACAACCTTAATTACAGGGTAACCGACAACAACGGATGTACTTCCAGTGATGATGTAACCGTAAGGGTCGACAGTCCGGGTGCACAGTTCGCACAGGATGCAGACTTCGGGTGCACACCGCTTCCCGTAAACTTTACAAAGGATATGACAGGCATTACCAAATGGTGGTGGGATTTCGGCGACGGTACGCCAATCGATTCACTGAACGCCAATCCTGCTCATACATTTGTCAATGCAGTGGCAGGCTCAATAGAGTTTTTCGAAGTCACACTGACAGTTGAGTCAGCCCTGGGATGCCGTGCAGATTACACCTCGATGATCACTGTTTATCCTGAAGTGGATGCAACCTTCACACCGGATGCTGACGTTATCTGCTCGGGCAATCCGGTAACCTTCACGGCGTTGTCGGGAGCAACAAGGTACTTCTGGGATTATGGTGACGGAGCGTCGGGATATGCGACCAATGTAACCAGTCATCTCTTCTTCAACAATACTACAGACCCGGAGGTTCGCACTGTAACATTAACAACCACATCGTTCTACAATTGTGTGGATGTACAGACCTTCAATATCACAGTTATGCCTGTTCCGCTTCCGCAGTTCACCGCTGATCCGGCTACCCAGGTCTTCAATGCTGCGGGTAACGATGTAACATTCACCAACACCACCAATCCGGGCAACTGGAACTGGCTCTGGAAGTTCGGCGACAATAGCACATCGACCGTTATGAATCCGGTTCACACCTACAATGGAGTCGGCACCTACACTATAACGCTTATTGCATCGAATGCAAACTGTTCCGACAGCGTCAAACACGACATAAGTGTGGTACCTCCGGCTCCGGTTGCAGATTTCGATTCGATACCTTCAGGATGCGCCCCCCTGTATGTAATTTTCAACAACACCTCGCTGAACACTGATGTACCGGGCACCACCTACAGGTGGGACTTCGGCGACGGAAGCGGATCGACGGCGAAGAATCCGACCTACACATACTTCACACCGGGTACATTCAGGATAGAGCTGGTTGTAACGGGACCGGGCGGCACATCGATGCACACACAGGTAGTAAGTGCCTGGGCATCGCCGAAGGCTTACTTTGAAGTCACCCCGCCGCAGGTCTACGTGAATGATGAAAGAGTAAGGTGCTTCAACCTGAGTGAGGGAGCCACCTCGTTTCTCTGGGATTTCGGAGATGGTGACACCTCGAAGGCCAAGGAGCCGTATCACAGGTATATGGAAGAAGGGGTATATGACATCACTTTATGGGCATATTCGGAGAATGGCTGCAGTGACCAGTATGTAATGGCGCCGGCGGTGACCGTGATGCCGGTAGGGGAGTTGAGGTTTGCGACTGTCTTCACACCCAACAAGACGGGTCCGATCGAGCGCACCGATCTGCCGAGAGCAGGTATTGAGGTTGATCAGTTCTTCTATCCGCCGATCCGTGAGACTGTCACCGAGTTCAAGCTCCAGATCTTCAACAGGTGGGGTGTACTGATTTTCGAAAGTAACGATATCAATGTCCCGTGGAACGGTTATTATCAGGGAGAATTATGTCAGCAGGGAGTATATGTATGGTATGTTGAGGGCAAGTATGCCAACGGCAAGCCGTTCAAGATGGTAGGGAACGTTACACTTTTGAATTAGATTGGTGACTAAGGGTAATAAGGGACTAAGAGACTAAGGGACTAAGAGACTAAGGGACTAAGAGGCGCCACAACCCCCTTCGGCAAAAAAAACCTCTCCCATAACCGTCTCTAAGTCTCTTCGTCCCTAAGTCTCTTCGTCTCATATAATCCATCAAATATTCCGTCTAAACCGTATCCACCTCCTGAGAAACGGATCGTCAATCGTGTAGACAGAACCTTCTTTGGTAACAATCCCTTTCTTCACAAGCCGGAGCAAGGTGCTGAATACAGTGCTTGCTGCTCCGGTCCCGAATAGCCTGTTAAACTCATCGGTAAGAGGTGATATATCGGAAGCAGACATCCCCGTCAGCACCATCATATCAGTGCGGTTGAGTGTGTTCCAGAGCAATTCAAAATCGTTATCATGGCTCATGACAATCTCATCTGCGGCCGATTCAACAATATTTTCAAAAGCAGCCGGACGGCCCAGCAGTTCCCAGACCATGAAGGCGAGCTGCTGCGTATAATAAGGATGGGAGGCAGTTATTCCCAGTATGCTTCTTGATACTGATCCCGCATCTTGTGCGAACCCGGTGAACCTGTATTCAAGGAAGAGCCTGAATTTTTCCTCAGGTATCTTTCCAAGCGGAATAAGCAATCCGAACCGGTAAAAAGGTGAACTCTTCTTTTCAAAGATCTCCCTTATCATTGATTCGCTGCTGCCCATAAATACATAATTGATATTCTTATGAGTCTGAATGACTGACCGGAGCATCTTATCGAGGGTAGAGTTGATCCTGAAAATATCCTGGAATTCATCAAGCACCACGATGATCTTTTCATCCTCTTTCCCCAGCTTTTCTATGAGGTTCAGGACATCCTCAAGCGGTGAAAGGTCTTTTGATCCGGGCTTGAATGTTATTTCAGTCTCACCCGTAACAGGATTCAGGTTGACCGTTGGAATGATCCTGAATGATTTTATAAAACCTTTCAGCTTCTGCATCGGAAATATACGGTATATCCTTTTCAACAGCTGTGCGGCGAAATCCTCCTCCGAAATGACCAGTTGCATGTCGAGGTAGATATGGCGCCGTTCCGATTCCCTGAGCAGTTTCCTGATCAGGCTTGTCTTGCCGAACCGTCTGGGACTTATAATAATAATGTGATTCTCACTGTTCAGATAAGATCCTATCTGGGCCAGTTCATCCTCACGATCAGTGAAGTACTCACCATCAACCACGGTTCCGAATTTGAAGGGATTATCTTTCATGTCTTTCCGATATTATTCGTTACGAAAATATTCGGAAATAAAGATACGAAATATTTCGCAATAGCTTTTATTTACTTTCTTTTTGCACGAAAAGGTCTTTGTTCATTTTTTGCCCGCCCAAATTCATTCTTTTACTTTCTTTTATCCGTAAAAGAAAGTAACAAAGAAAAGCGGCTTGAAACGATAAGTTCAGTCTGTTTCTACGCCCGCTACACAAGGCCTTAATGGCGCCACGAAACAGACTGAACTTCGCGCCGTTTCAGGTTTGCCTGCGCGCCCCACAGAATAAGTAGGTTGGTAAAAAGCAGGGTCATTGCGAGGATCCCGCGTAAGCGGGAGACGAAGCAATCTCACAATCCCACCCAAAGTAGACTGTCAGAAAGATCGGTGTTATTCAGCGTAACCCTTTTAATAAAACCCACTTTGCTGGATTTGGGAGCAAACGGGAGCCCTCCTTCGATGAAGTATCAGAGGGTAAAACTGGGAATTTAAGGTTATCGTTAATGGATTTTTTCCCATTGAATAAAAAAAATGCAAATTTTTAAAAAAAAGTTCACTTTTTCCATTTTTTTGGCCCCGGGACTTTTTAATATTGTATAGTCAATCCTGTAAAAAGTAGATCAGTGCGGTTGGGAGTCCTTGTCATTTGCTTGTTTCAACAGGTATATGGTAATAGCAGAACGCGCATATAATCAGAGAGTCACCACGGCCGGGTTGCTAAAAATCGGCAGCTCACCCGGATCCGGATCCGGTTTAATCAGCATTTACGTTCCTGGAATAAATATAATGTCTAACTGCATTTAAACAGCTCGTGCCTATGAAACAAAACTGACACCGTGTCCGGGGAATTAGCGCAGCCGGTTCCCCGGACTTTTTCTCCGACTGCAAAAAATAAAATAAAAGAGGGCTTATTACCCAATTGTTTAATTCAAATTTTTTAATCAATGAAAAAGTTGACTTACGCTATAATGCTATGTCTATTAATGACTGCCTGTGAAAAAAATGATCCATTTCTGCCGGTTCAGGATCCGGTAACAAAAAGACTACTGACAGATTCTGAAACCATCCTTAAGACAAACCTTGACGAGGCTGCAATGATCCTTGCCGATATTATGCAGGTTGAAGCCGTAATGAACGAACTGACAATCCTGAGTGAAGAGAACAGGACCTTTTACAACCTCTCCTTCAGCGACCTGATGGATGAGTCGAAGGGTCCGGGCGCCTCATTCAGGAACCTCAGGGAGAAGTTCCTTGAAGGATGCACCTCTTCGGAGTCGAAGGGCGGCTGGAGTGATCTGGCCGCATACCTGGCCGGCAATGACTGCTATATCTATTGTCCCTACCCCTCTAATTTCTACCCCAAAGGAACAAACTCCTTTACGGTTGCCGGTCATCCCATCGATAACGACATCGAAAACAAAGGCTACCGTTTCGAAGGCAAGAAGATCATTGAAGTTACGGTAGATGAAGAGTATGCCGACAAATACCCGGTCATGCTCATAATGCGGGGGGATGAAGATAATGATGATCTGAAAGGTCTGGCAGTTCAGGATGCTTCTCCGACAAAGGGAGACCCCGTTTATGAGGTAAAAGTCGGAAAAGTCAGGTGTGCTGATTACTGCGGAGGGTTGTTTGAGGGGGATCTTGAATTGAGATTAGGAAGGGGTTATCCTGAATATAATATGACGACGGGTGGTGTAACTGGTAAAATGGCTACAGTTATTCCGGTAAAATATCCAAGATCCTATGCAAAAGCCGCAATTAGAGAATATACGGTTCATTCTGCAGCAGGCTGGTTTACGGTCAATATGCCATGGGATACAAACTGGAGAATTGAAAAAGTACAACAGTGTATTTTGGCATATGAATATGATTCAGTCAAGGAATCAAGTATATCAGCAAATGTCGGGTATAAATCAGATTCAGTAACGCCGACAATAACAGCAACCTTAAAGGTTTCATATAGTGGTGATTTTTTAGGACTTGCTGAGTGGGATCGAGACTGGTTTTTCGATACAAACTCCAATCCAGGTATAAATGACGAAGTCAAGGATGGCTGGACAGTAAGAAAGACTTGTCCGGAATTTAAGTTGACTACGCCACTTAGGACTATTTACTAATTAAATATGGGGCTGTTGAATTACAAATTTTAAAACTACGAATATGGAAAGCTTTAAAGTAGATCTCATAATCAAATTATTTAAATTTTGTTCTTTACGGCCTTTGCTTAAAAGCTCTGCAGACTTTGCAGTTAAATATACCTTCTTCAACAGCCCCATTAAATAAAAATATACTATGAAAGCCTCTTCCATAAGTTTCATATTTGGACTCCTTTTAGCCCAAAATTTTGTAATAATCGGTCAGACCAGTAAGGACACTTTAAACTTCACTATTTGCCTTAATTACACAATTGACTTATCCGATACATATGGAGGTGGAGAGATGATGACTGGGGAATTCGGTATTTACAAATCATGGTATGGAGGAAGTTTAAGTTATGGACATTTTATATCACAATCGGACTTTATATTTAAAGTTCCACTTGAAGAATCCGGGTATACTCTTGAAATTCCGTTTCAAGAAATGGCAATTATGAGGATGGGGATTATTTCTATAGAAGTAATTCCAATACAGGCTAAATGGGTATCAGCTAAATTAGGTTTTGGCGTTGCTTATGCAAGATCAGAATTTTTATGTGCTAAGGGTGTTGAGTATAATTTTGATCCAGTCGAAGAAGAATTTACATGGATAATGAAAGATTATCAACTAACTAAAAGTAACCATTTTGGATATCAGGTCGGTTTTAAAGTTTCATTTTTCCCGCTGAAAAAAGCGGGTCTACAATTTAATTCCCGAATACAGGATTTAAGCAATGGTGGCACATTCTTTTTTGTAGGTGGTGGATTTTGTTTTAATCTTTAATGTTTATCGCTATGAAATACATTGTTTTATTTATGATTATTTTTTGGATTTCTGTTGAGCAAGTATTTCCTCAGGAAAAACATTTTACGCTCCGGACGGGTGTTGGGTATTACATTGACGCATTTACTTCCGATGACGGTCCAATCATCTGGATTGAGGGCGGATATAAATTCAAAACTGGTTTTAACCTTAATGCCCGAGTGTCAATGTCCACTATAGATTGGAATATCAGGGCAGGAGTTTTTCAGGACTACAAAACAATTCAGCACAGGCAGATGCTTGACCTTACATTTTCAAGGCCAATTGCACTAAAAGGTAGCCATTTCCTTGAACCCGGCGTCGGGTTTAAGCTGAAAAGGGAGTACTTACTCAAACCTGACGTGGTTGAGGTATATGATAATGGGACCTATATTCTCTACACAAGCTACAGCGATATCTTTTATGAGATCGGCTTCACCATCTGTCTCGATTATTATTATCAGTTCCAGAGCAACTTTTATATGGGATTGCGTGCAGATGCGAATGTGATCTGGGCGCTCGGGTTTGAGGGGCTGACGATTTCGCCGCTGTTCGGATTCAGGTTTTAGAAGAAGGACTAAGAGACTGAGAGACTGAGAGACTAAGAGACTGAGAGACTGAGAGACTAAGAGACTTAGGGACTCGGAGATAAACTACAGGAAACTTCGCGGGAAAGGTAATAAAACTTATTTGCCATTTAATGAGCAAGCATCCGGCAAATCGAAGAGAAGGGAAGATCCCTCTTTAGCGGGACGCACCAAGCACCAAGCAACAAATAATTCATGAAAACAATATTTTTACTGACCGTATTACTGATTGATACAAGTACAGGATTTGTCTGTGCTCAGGATCCTGAGGTTGAAAGGCACAGTCTCAGGCTCGAAGCAGGCTATTCTTTCACCGCCGCATGTTCACTTACATACCCGGTTATTTTAATGGGGCTGAAGCCCCGGAGTCTCGCTGCACTCCTCACCCCGCCCATTGCGGCGGGGTTTGGGAGGCGGGATGTGGTGGAAGACTGAAGACCGAAGACCGAAGACGGAAGACCGAAGACGGAAGACCGAAGACGGAAGACCGAAGTAAAACCACTAATCATCCACCAGCTAGATCCGAAAATCACTAAGAAACCCACCACCAGCCCCTCGGAGGGGAGCTCTAAAAACTGCCCTGTGCCCTGCGCTCCACCTACGCTTCCCTGCGGTCAGCTTCGGTGGACAAAGCCTGAGCACTGTGCTTCCTCCCGCCGCGTACCGCATGCCGCCTTCTTTCCCTGCGCTCCACCTACGCTTCCCTGCGGTCAGCTTCGGCGGACAAAGCCTGAGCCCTGGGCTTCCTCCCGCCGCGTACCGCATGCCGCCTTCTTCCCCTTGCCACAAAAAAAGTCCCCGGAAGAATCAGCGCAACTACCGGGGACGCGGATCAGGGCGACCCATCTGCTCACAAGGGGCAGGTTTCAAGCACACGTTGCAGATATGCAGCGAGCTGTGCCTGCGAGGATTGAAATGGAAAATCCTGAAATACTAAGTATATTGTTTTTCGGTGATATAACTCCCTATAACAGCACAAAACCAGATGTTGTAGCCCTCCGCCTTTAACTGACTGATATACCTCTTGACACTCCTTACACTGATACCAAATCTTTTAGCCAGTTCGGCGGGTGAACCCGTACTTTTTAAGTCAGCAAGCCTGAGGATCCTGACTTTAAGATTCCTTATTTCAAGCCTAGTCATAATTTTAGAGAACATTAATCTTTCTACATCAAAGCTCACTATCATACAGTGTAATAAATATAATAAAAAGTTAAACAAAAACCTAATTTTTTTTAAAGAATTTTAGCGAATTCGTGAGAAAAATCAGCAAAAATCAAAATATTGCTCAAATATTGCTCGAATTGGTACTTTTTTGCAGCAATTTTTAAAATTGAAAATTTTTAAAAACATTAAAAATTTGAATTTCTGAATCCTTAGGCAAAAAAGGAATAAAAGGTGGGCAAAAATTGACAAGAAATCTTAATCCTTTTTTTTTGGAATTGACCCCGGGATTGTGTAAAGAAGACGGATGACCGATGACGAAGGACCGGAGACGAAAGACCGGAGACGAAAGACCGGAGACGGAAGACGGAAGACCGGAGAAAAACCACTAATCACCATTCATCAAATAAATCAGAAAATCAAAGTGAATATCACCCCCTCTGCCTCCTTCGTCGGCATCTCCCCCACAGGCTTTAGCAATTTATGACTTTCACCCCCTCTGCCTCCTGCGTCGGCATCTCCCCCACAGGCTTTAGCAATTTATGACTTTCACCCCCTCTGCCTCCTGCGTCGGCATCTCCCCCGGAGGGGGAGAAGACCCTGTTTCACCACAAAGCTTAGTTATGTCCGGAAAGACTTCCCCCCTCCGGGGGGAATAAAGGGGGTGCCTGAATCATGCAGAAATGCTTTTGCCTCCTTCGTCGGCATCTCCCCCGAGGGGAGAAAACTCTGTTTCACCACAAAGCTTAGTTATGTCCGGAAGTATTTCCCCCCTCTGGGGGGAATCAAAGGGGGGTGCTTGAATCATGCAAAATGCTTCTGCCTCCTTCGTCGGCATCTCCCCCACAGGCTTTAGCAATTTATGACTTTCACCCCCTCTGCCTCCTTCGTCGGCATCTCCCCCGGAGGGGGAGAAAACTCTGTTTCACCACAAAGCTTTGTTACGTCCGGAAATTTTTCCCCCCTTTGGGGGGAATCAAAGGGGGGTGCCTGAGTTATGCAGAATTGCCTTTGGGGGGAATAAAAGGGGGGTGCCTGAATTAGGGTGAAATGCCTTATTTAGGACTTACACCTCAAACCTGCTGCTCTGCCGGGTGTACATGCTGTGGTAAATCCCCTTTTTCTGCATCAGCTCTTCATGAGTGCCGGATTCTGCTATTGAACCTTTGTCAAGAACTATGATACGGTCGGCCAGTGTTACGTTGGTGAAACGGTGCGTGATAAGGATGGAGGTGCGGCCCCTCACAATCTCACGGAACCGGCTGAAAATCTCATACTCGGTCTCCGCATCCAGGGCACTCGAAGGTTCGTCAAGGATCAGCACATCAGCATCCCTGTAGAGTGCTCTCGCCAACGCTATCTTCTGCCATTCACCCCAGCTGAGCTCACGACTGTCGTCGAAAAGATTGCCGATCACAGTGTCATATCTCCTGGGCAGCCTGTCAATCAGTTCATGAACACCTGCCTCCGAAGCCGCCCGTTTCATCTTATTCCCGTCGGCAGCAGTTTCTATATTCCCAATCCTGATATTATCTCCTGCACTCAGGTTATATAACATGAAATCCTGAAAAACAACGGAAAAATATTTCCTGTACCGCACCGGATCCATATTCCTTATATCGGCTCCATCATATCTCACCGTTCCTGAGTCGGGATCATAAAGCCTTGTCAAAAGCCTTACAAGCGTACTCTTGCCGGCGCCGTTCGGTCCGACCAGAGCAATGATCTCGCCCCTGTTTACAGTGAATGAGACCTTGCTGACCGATGGTGTACTGTTTCCAGGATATGTAAATGACAGGTCGTCAACCGATATCTCCTTCTTCAATCCTGAAGGAACAATAACGGGAGGAAGAGCAACCACTTTTTCCTTCAGGTCCATAAATTCAAAGGTGTCGCCGATGAACAGGCTGTCTTCATAAAGCCCGGCCAGTGAGCTGAACAGGTCCTTGATATACCTCATTCCCTGCCTGAATGCCAGCAGGAACATTGCCATCCCTCCTAAGGTCAGCGAACCATTTATTGTCTGACGTGCAATATACAGGATCATGAAAAGGATAGCAGAAGCTTTTACGACATCCGAGATCAGCTCAATGGTTGTCCTCTTCCCAATGATCCTGATCTCTTCTTCCTTCTGTTTAAGAAAGGATTTCTTAAACAACGAGATAAAATAGTTACCGGTCCCGAAGAGCCTTAGTTCCCTCGACGGTCTGTCTCCTGTCAGAAGCCAGTTGAAATAGGCCGATTTCCTCGATTCGGGTGTCTGCTCACGCTGGAAATTATACAGGATATCAGCATAGTAAAGCCTGAGCCAGATCGCGGGGATATTTACCACGAACAGCAGCAATGCAAGTCCCCAGTGCAGGGTTACGAGCAGTCCGGCCATCAGCACCAGTGACAGCAGACCCCGGAACATCGAAATTAGGTTGTCAAGGATGCTGTTCGGCCTCCAGGGTGCTTCGGCAGTGGCTCTCGACAGGATGTCGTAATAACCGGTGTGCTCAAAATTTATAAGATCGAGACTGACAGCCTTTGAGTGCAGGAGTCCGTACATATGGACCTCAAGTTTCATAGCCTGTTTTTTCCTTACGTAATTGCCAATGTCGGTCGATACTTCGTCAAGAAAGTAGACAATAACAACGGCAATGATCATCCAGAGCAGGATTGAAGTCAATCCTGCTGACGGTGTGCTGACAGCCAGGGTGATGTCGTCGATAAGCAGTTTGATGAGGTAAACGAGTGCAAGGGGAAGGAAGCTCTGCAGGATTGAAATGATAATGTTCACCGTTGCCCATCCGGGAGCGCTTTCCCATACGAGCTTCAGTGATTTACGGAAGAGGATGAGTTTTTCTTTCATTTACTGCCTGTGAATTTAGAAAGAAATTGAGGGAAAAGCAATTGGTGAAATCCAATTTTTACCGCAAAGATCGCAGAGAATAGCAGAGAACGCAGAGGGAAAGACTCTGCGTCCTCTGCGTGGTTTCTCTGTGTTCTCTGCGGTTAATGGATTTCTTTTTTTAAAAGCCTGACTGCCTTATTTAAATACCCTCTCATCCTTACTCTGAACCGGTTCAGCTGATGATTTGGCTTAAGATTTATCGGATCAAAGTTAACATCCTTTCCCTCAGGTGTTTCTACTCTGACAACCCTTCCGGCAAGCTGATCAAAAGTGACAGGATCATCTTCGGCCATGCAACTGTCGCCGCGGGTAATGAATTGGACCTCTTCTTCTTCTTCTTTTAAAAACCTTACAAACCTGTGAACGACAAATCCCGATTCTTTTTTCCAGGCTATGATCTCAAAGGGGACCGGCCAGTTGCCTTCCCCGAATGGTTCTATATAAATCACCGAACCCGGCTTTATGGCCGGGTACATGCTATATCCTTCAGCTTTTACCTTAAGAGTTTTACCTTCAGCAAGAAGTGTGAACCCGATTTCTTTCAGAACTGAATGAGAAAGACGATTCATATTTTTTTTTAAGGATATATTCGATTATACTCCTGTCGGGTTTGAAGGAGAGTGTTGAAACCGGGATCTTTGAACACATCAGTGATACAGACCCGAGAAACCTTGCAATCATATCGGGACTGTAATTATGCTGGATGCAGTTGGCCATTACATGGGTTACAGCTGATGCCTCTTTCAGCTGAACAGCAATATTTTCCCCGGCATGATCAATAAGGTAAATATTGTTTATGACCGATTCGGAAGGTTCGTCATTCCTGTAAACCGGAGTGTTGAACATCCTGTAAACACCGTCAATGCTTCTTATTATAAGCCTGTCGTCGTGGATCACCTGTGCCCCGACGTTACACCAGAGTCCGGCCATGGTGCTCTTCCCCTTGCCGGAGACTCCGCTGAAAAGATATCCGTGTCCGTCGTAATTCACCCCCGATGCATGGATCATAATATCGGCATTTATAGCCGTGAGGTAATAGAGGACAAGGCCATCGAGGGGGTAATCGAGCGGATCCGTTTCGCTGCCTGCATTTTCGAGCCATAGATCCCATTCCCGGAGGGTGAGTGAAAGCATAAGTATCGCTTTCTTCCAGGGCATCTCAGGGAAGTTTGTAATGATGAAAAGATCGGCATTTTGCTTGTAAACGCTCCAGAAGTTATTGTACCGCTGTACCTTGTAACCGTTGCTTTCAACAATATAGGGAGCAACAAACACTCTTTCGGCCTCTTCCGATAATTTGTAAGAACCGTGATGAACCCTTATCAGAACATCATATTTGCCGCCGGACTGGCAGATATTTCTTTGAAACCGTTCGGAAGGTACCAGCTCAGGCCCATCCTGCGATGACTCAATCCTGATGATGTAGCGGGCAATATTCAGGGTGTAACTCCTCATGATTAATTTAACTGTAGTACATTTTGAAAACTCATCCAAAAGTCGATTCTTCTTTTTTCACCCCTATCCCGATAACTATCGGGACTCACCGGGGGACTTTTCATTCTGTGCCCCTTTAAGCCCCTGGGGGATGAGGGGTTGAACCATACTTTTGATGCTGGTTTTTTTTATCTAATTATCAAATATTCTTTCAGATTTTCCGCAAATTCAAATATGTCCGCCGTAGCTGTTTGCCTGTCGATATTGTATTCTTCAACAAGACTGTTAATTATTTCTTCAACATTCCGGGTTCCGTCTATGAGTTCCCAGATAAATGCGCCTGTCTCATTCAATGTGTAAACGCTGTTCATGTCCGCAATATTATTCGCGACAGGCACTAAAACGTATTCATTGCCTGTTTTTTTTGTTACAATGTCGGGCGAGTGGGAAAATACTGATTTTAAATCGGTCATGGGTTTTCAATTATGGTCCAAATGTATTAAAAATCACTCGTACTTTTACTAACTTCGCAAAAACCAAAATTATGAGCAGGAAGGGAAAGGGAACACAAAAAGCCGGCATCCCGGGGGAGATGATCAAAGAACAGATCCTGACCACGCTTAACAAGCACCCCCAGCAGCTTTTCAACTATAAACAGCTTGCCAAAAGACTCAATATCAATGATTCTCCTGCAAAGCAGGCTGTCTCGGATATTTTAAAGGAACTAAAAAAAGAAGGAAGGATACAAGAGGTTTACCAGGGTAAGTTCAGAGCAAAAACCGAACCGCGCGGATATATAACCGGCACTGTTGATATGACCAGGATGGGGTATGGATTTATCTCTTCCGACGATATTGAAGATGATGTTTTCGTGACGGCTAAGAACCTGAAAACCGCCCTTCACGGCGATAAGGTGAAAGTACTCCTTTATGCCACAAGAAAAGGTGCACGACCCGAGGGTGAAGTTGTGGAGATCCTTGAGAGGTGGAGGACGTCATTTGTCGGAACCGTTGAAATAATGCCAAATTTTGCCTTCCTTATCCCCGATAACAAAAATATGCCGTTCGACCTGTTCATCCCCGCATCAAAACTGAACGGAGCAAAACAGGGACAGAAAGCAGTTGCAAGGGTTGTCGACTGGGATCCGAAATCGAAAAATCCGGTTGCCGAGATCATAAGTGTACTTGGTGACCCTGGCCTGCATGAAACGGAAATGCATGCTATACTTGCCGAATTCGAACTGCCGTACTCTTTCACCGAAGAGGTCGAGATGGATGCGGAGAGAATCTCCGGAGATGATCAGTGAGGAAGATATTAAGGCCAGGCGCGATTTCCGGGATGCCCCGACACTGACCATCGACCCGGCGGATGCACGTGATTTTGATGATGCGCTTTCGTTGCGCAGACTTCAGAACGGCAACTGGGAGGTTGGGGTCCACATTGCAGATGTAACACATTATGTGAAACCCGGTACGCTTACAGAGGATGAGGCCAGGCAGAGGGCAACATCAGTATACCTTGTCGACCGGGTAGTGCCGATGCTTCCCGAGCATCTTTCAAATAACATCTGTTCGCTTAATCCGTCGGAGGATAAGCTTACCTATTCCGCTGTTTTTGAACTGAATCATAAAGCGGAAGTCCTTGATGAATGGTTTGGGAGAACGATGATAAATTCAAACAAACGCTTTTCATACACTGAGGCACAGGAGGTGATCGATACGGGTGAGGGGGATATGAAGGAGGAGGTCCTGGTACTTCACGATCTTGCTCAGAAACTTCGGTCGGGACGCTTTGTAGCAGGCGCCTTTAATTTTGAGAAAATCGAAGTTCAGTTTGACCTCGATGAGGTGGGCAAACCGGTAGGCATACGTTTCCGTGACATGGGAACGGCCAATCAGCTTATTGAGGAGTTCATGCTTCTTGCAAACAAAAGAGTTGCCGAGTATGTCGGGAAAAAACTCCGGGGAAAGACTTTTGTCTACAGGATCCATGATAAGCCGGATCCTGAGAAAATAAGCAACTTCAGCAATTTCATAACAAGGTTCGGATATAAGCTTCCGGGCGATACTGCATCGCTTCCGAAGGCCATGAGCAAACTGATGAACGAAATTGCAGGGAAGAAAGAGCAGAACATCATCGAAACACTTGCCCTGAGGTCGATGGCAAAAGCTGTTTATTCGACCGACAATATCGGCCATTACGGACTTGCCTTTAAATATTACACTCATTTTACATCTCCCATCCGGCGCTATCCTGACATGATGGTGCACCGGCTCATGACAGCCTACCTGAACCAGGAGAATCCGGGAAGCAAGGAATTGTATGAGAAGCTCTGTGATCATTCATCCAAAATGGAGCGCCTGTCAATGGAAGCCGAAAGGGCATCGGTGAAGTACAAACAGGTTGAGTACATGAGTGACAAGACCGGACAGGTGTTTGAAGGAGTGATCTCGGGTGTAACCGAGTGGGGTATTTATGTTGAGATAACCGAGAATCAGTGCGAAGGTATGGTCAGTGTACGCGACCTGAATGATGATTTCTATGAGTATGATGAAGAGAATTACTGTCTGAGAGGCCGTTCAGGCGGCAAGCAATACACCCTTGGCGATACGGTAAAGGTTGAAGTTGTGAAGGCTGACCTTCAGAAGAAGCAGTTGGATTACAGGTTGGTGGATTGACCTCACCCCCTCTTATGGGACTGTTGAATAAGTCAAAATCCTTTAACCGCAGAGGGCGCAAAGGAAAGACGCAAAGTTCGCAAAGAGCTGAATTTATGTGTTTTAGCTTTGCGTTCTTTGCGACATCTTAGCGTTCTTTGCGGTTAAAAATGGCTTTTTAAACAGCCCCAGGATAACTCTGTTAGGTTCAGAAGTATTGTCACTGATTATCCAAGATCCTTCTCAATTAGTTTAACCAACTTCTCTGCCGCCTTTTCCTGGGGGATGTTCTTCAGGACCGGTACGGTTCCCCTGTAAATATGAACCTTTCCATCAGCCGTACCAACGTATCCGTAATCTGATCCGGCCATTTCGCCCGGGCCATTCACGATGCAACCCATTACTGCGATCTTTAGTCCGGTAAGATGACCCGTCACGGCTTTCACCTCCCTGACGGCATCCTGAAGATTGAATTTCGTACGGCCGCAGGTGGGGCAGGAGATGTACCTTGTCCTGGTAATCCTTGCCTCGCTGGCCTGAAGGATTGAGAACGCAAGCTCTTTCAGCTTTTCACCCTGAACCTTTCCTTTGTTTATAATACAGATGCCGTCCGCCTGCCTTGTAATGAAATATCTTCCGAGAAATGTCGCAGAATCTATTGCGAGTTTTTTCGGATCATCTTCTTTAAATACCGGATTCAGCATTATCTTTTCACCGTGATCAGCAGGAATTTCAGGAAAGGAACCGGCTTTGAACGTCAGGATCGTCCCTTTATACTGGTCTCCGTTTTCGGTAATGAATTTCCCTTTTTCAAAGCCAATAACCTCGGGTTTATAAAACGATTCATGTGTTTTAAAAGGTAATTTTTTCGCCGGAATTGAAATCCTCCCGGTTTTCCCGCCGGCACACCGGATTATTTCCCTTGCCACCGGGATCTCCTTTTCCGGATCTTCGGAGAGCGAAACCCTTACCGTATCGCCGATCCCTTCTGCCAGCAACGCACCTATCCCTGCGGCCGACCTGATCCTTCCGTCCTCACCCTCCCCGGCCTCGGTAACCCCGAGGTGGATAGGATATGAATATCCCTCTTTCATCATCATCGTTACGAGAGTGCGTGTGGCATTTACCATCACTGCTGTATCTGACGACTTCATTGAAAGCACAAGGTTATTAAAATTCTCCGTCCTGAAGATCCGGATGAATTCCATTGCGGAGACTGCCATTCCCTCAGGTGTATTGCCGTACCTGGTCATAATCCTGTCGGACAGTGATCCGTGGTTGACCCCGATCCTGACAGCCGTTTTATTTTCATGGCATATGTTTATCAACGGCAGAAGCCTTGAGTGGATCCTCTCCAATTCTTCCCTGTATTCCTGTTCAGTATAATCGACTGTTCTGAATGAAGCTCTTTTATCGGCATAGTTTCCCGGATTGATCCTTACCTTTTCCACGATCCGTGCAGCAGCCTCAGCGGCCGCCGGATTGAAGTGTATGTCGGCGATCAGCGGAGTTTCAAATCCTGCTTTCCTTAGTTCTCTTTTAATATTTGCAAGGTTCACCGCCTCCCTCGTGCCCTGCGCGGTAAGACGCACCATGTCGGCCCCCGCTTCGATGATCCGGATGCATTGTAATACCGACGCCCGGGTGTCAAGCGTGTCGGTGTTGGTCATGGATTGGATACGGATGGGGAAGTGGCCTCCGAGCGGAATTGAACCTATATAGACGATCGAAGACCCCCCTGTAGTCCCCCCGGGGGGGGACATCTTTGTGGAATGAATGTTGTTACTGGTTGGCGGGTCTTCTGAAAGTTGTTTGGTTTTGGTTGGGGTACCCCCTGTAGTCCCCCCGGGGGGGGACATATTTGTGGATTGAGGATTGCTTATGGTTGGCTGGTCTTCTGAAAATTGTTTGGTTTTGATTGGGGTACCCCCTGTAGTCCCCCCGGGGGGGGACATCTTTGTCAAAATAAAGTTCTTTAGTCGGGAGACGGAGGCTTCGAGGTTGGAAGTAATTTCAGCCGCTGACAGGTGAAAAATAGTATAGCCATTGGTTTTCAGAATTTTCTCACGTCTTTTATCATACACTGCCTGTTCAGGTAATGAATGTACAGGTCCATCGACTTCAATAATAAATTTAATTTCGTGGCAGTAAAAATCCACTATGAAGTCGAAAATAGGTTGCTGCCTTCTGAATTTATAACCTTCAACCTGTTTCGATCTTAACCTTGACCACAACAATATTTCTGAGGTGGTCATGTTGTTTCTCAATTCCCTGGCCTTCTTTATCAAATCCCTGTTCCCATAATAAACCATAACAAAACTCATTTATTTCCAGAATTATATCCCCCTCTGGGGGGATCACAGGGGGTTGCCTTTCCCCCCTCACAACATTATTATTTCCAGAATTATATCCCCCCTCCGGGGGGATCACAGGGGGGTCACTTTTCCGTCTAAAATCCTATTCCATCTCCCAGTCCACCCCATCTTTTCTATCCTTCACGATTATTCCAAGCTTGTTGAGCCCGGCACGAATTTTATCTGAAACACCCCATTCTTTACGTTCCTTTGCTTCCTGCCTTAAATTAATGATCATGCCGACCAGATCTTTCGTAAGCTTTTCTTCATGTATTCTATCTGCCTCATCCTTCAGTCCAAGTATCTCAAAAACGAAAGTCGTGAACATCTTCTTCAGCGATTCAAGGTCGTCCACAGTAAGCGTTTCAGCGCCGTCACCGACTGAATTTATATATTTTACACCCTCGAAAAGATATGAGAGCAGAACCGGACTGTTGAGATCATCGTCCATGGCTTCATAGCATTTTTTCCAGAGTCCGGCAACGTCGATTGTGGATTTGTCTGAGGCTACAAGTTTATTAAGCGTGGCGAAACCCTTCATCAGGCGCTGAAATCCTTTCTCGGCTGCCTTCAGGGCTTCGTTCGAGAAATCGATTGTGCTGCGGTAATGGGCCTGGAGGATGAAAAACCTGACCGTCATGGGAGAGTAAGCCTGTTCAAGCAACGGGTGATCGCCGCTGAAAAGCTTATCCAGGGTTATGAAGTTTCCGAGCGACCGTGCCATCTTCTGACCGTTGATGGTGATCATGTTATTGTGCATCCAGTATCTGACAGATTCTTTACCCAGGGCGGCGCTCGACTGGGCAATCTCGCACTCGTGATGAGGGAACTGCAGGTCCATGCCTCCGCCGTGGATGTCAAAGACCTCCCCGAGGTATTTTATGCTCATTGTCGAGCACTCGAGGTGCCATCCCGGGAAGCCCACGCTCCATTCTGACGGCCATTTCATAAGATGTTCGGGGGTTGCCTTTTTCCAGAGCGCAAAGTCAACCGGGTTGCGTTTTTCATCCTGTCCTTCCAGGGTCCGGGTATTTGCCAAAAGGTCTTCCAGTACTCTTCCCGAGAGCTTTCCGTACCTGTATTTCCTGTTGTACTCCATGACATCAAAATAGACCGAGCCGTTGACTTCATACGCGTAACCGTTTGCGATCAGTGTTTTGACAAATTCCTGTTGTTCTATTATATGTCCTGAGGCTCTCGGTTCAATTGAAGGTTTCAGGGTATTAAGCTGGTCAAGGTTCCTGTGGTAGTTGTTCATGTACCTCTGCACCACCTCCATCGGTTCAATGTGTTCAAGCCGGGCTCTTTTTTCGATCTTGTCCTCACCTTCATCGGCATCGTTCTCAAGGTGGCCGACATCGGTGATATTCCGCACATACCTGACCTTATATTCAAGGTGCATAAGGTAGCGGAAGAGCAGGTCGAAGGTTATTGCGGGTCTTGCATGTCCGAGATGGGCATCACTGTAGACAGTCGGTCCGCACACATATATTCCCACAAATGGCGGATGCAGGGGAACGAAGAGTTCTTTTTGCCTTGAGAGACTGTTATAGATTGACAGGTTGTGGTGCATGGATCGGTTGATTTATGACAAAAGTACTTTTTTTTGCATTTATAAAAATCATTTTTATCTTTGTACCCACAAATCAAATATTCCTTCCATTTAAGGGTGTTTGATTTTTATTAAGAAGGGCGGAGAGATTAGGCTCTGCGAAACCCTGGCAACCAACCCCGGCAAATCGGGAGAAAGGTGCCAAAACCTAATCCCGTAAAACCGGGAGATGATAAAAATAAACACGGGAACAATGAACGCAATTCATCTGACTCATCACAACTTCATCATGCCACTCATGCCTATGTGCATGTGCAGGTAATAGATTTTATCTGGAAGTAATTACCCTTTAAGTTTATCAACGGATCATCATGATCTGCCCACTTTTCCCCTGAAGGTGGTTAGAAACATGCAGATAATCAGTATGCTGGTAATCAACAAGGCCCCTTCCGGGGTTCCGGAAGCCATCGGGAATAAGGCAAAGGGGCAGGGGGCAAAAGAATAAATTAATAATCAAAGCTTAAAAAATTAATATAATGAGTAACAGAAAAATAAATTTTGAAACACTTCAGGTACATGCAGGACATCAACCTGACAGAGAAACATTTTCAAGGGCTGTTCCGCTGTACCAGACATCTTCTTATGTTTTCAAGAACGCGAAGCACGCTGCCGACCTGTTTAACCTGTCTGAACCGGGTAACATTTATACCCGCATGATGAATCCGACAACGGATGTTTTTGAAAAACGAGTTGCAGCTCTCGAAGGCGGGGCTGCCGCACTGGCAGTTTCATCAGGACATGCCGCACAGTTCCTGGCACTTACAACCATCATGAGGCAGGGCGATAATTTTGTCAGTTCTCCCTTCCTTTATGGAGGCACCTTCAATCAGTTCAAGGTCACATTTGCAAATTTTGGCATTGAGGCACGCTTTGCAAAGGACCTTGATCCCGGCTCATTCGAGTCGCTGATAGATGACCGCACGAAGGCAATTTACCTGGAAACAATCGGCAATCCGGGGTTTGATATTCCCGATTTTGAAGCCTTTTCCAGGCTTGCTGAGAAACATGGGCTGGTTGTTGTCGTAGACAACACCTTTGGAGCGTGCGGTTTTTTGTTCCGTCCGATAGATTACGGTGCAAATATCGTAACCGAATCTGCAACCAAATGGATTGGAGGACACGGAACGAGTATCGGCGGTGTGATCGTCGACGCTGCGAATTTCAACTGGAAAAACGGGAAATTCCCGGTCTTTACGGAACCTGCAGAGGGCTATCACGGGATAGTTTTTGGTGACCTCTTCTCCCGGACTTCTCCGTCAGGAAATATTGCCTTTATCGTGAAAGCCCGTGTTGAAGGATTAAGAGACCTCGGGCCATCAATAAGCCCCTTCAACTCCTTTCTTCTGCTTCAGGGACTTGAAACACTCTCGCTCAGGATGGAACGACATATTCAGAATACTCAGGCACTGGCCGAATGGCTCGAAAATCATCCGGGCGTTGAGAAAGTCATCTATCCCGGACTTAAGAACGATCCAAACCATGAGCTTGCAAAAAAATATCTTCCCAGGGGGGCCGGAGGTGTTCTGAGCTTTGTTCTAAAAGCATCCAAATCCAAAGCAGCAAAACTGGTCGAACACCTCGAGCTTGCGAGCCACCTGGCAAATGTTGGCGACGCCAAGACCCTTATAATCCAGCCGGCCACAACTACCCACTCACAGCTTTCTGAAGAGGAACTGCGTGCGGCGGGCATAGATCCCGGACTTTTCAGGGTTTCGGTCGGGATTGAGCACATTGATGATATTATTTATGACTTTGAACAGGCATTCAGACAAGTATTATGACAACACTGAAGTACAATCAACAGTTTAAGACTGAAACGGGAGCAATACTTCCGGATCTTGAAATCGCTTACAGCACCTATGGAACCCTCAACAGCGGGGCAGACAATGTTATCTGGATCTGTCATGCGCTCACTGCCAATTCGGATGTTGAGGCCTGGTGGCCCGGAATGGTTGGAGAAGAATTGCTTTTTGATCCAAAGAAATATTTCATTGTCTGCGCCAATGTCCTCGGATCGTGCTACGGTACGACGGGACCAGCCTCCATTAATCCTGAGACCGGCAAGCCATGGCTCAGAAAATTCCCGCTGATAACAGTCCGTGATCTTGTAAATGTGCATGAGATTCTCAGAAACCATCTGGGAATTAAACAGATACACACCATTATCGGAGCATCGATCGGAGGATACCAGGCACTTGAATACACAATCATGTTCCCCGACCTTATTGACAGGCTGATACTGCTCGCATCAGGCGCCAGGCAGACACCCTGGGCGCTGGCTTTCAGCGAATCGATGAGGCTCGCGATGGAAGCCGACCAGACCTTCCAGAACGGTGATCCGGAGGGTGGAAAGCTGGGTCTTAAGGCTGCCCGGTCAATCGCTCTTATAAGCTACAGGACAGTCGATGCATATAATCTGACCCAGAGGGAGGATGACGACGAGAAGCTGACATCGTTTAAAGCGGCAACTTACCAGGCATACCAGGGCGAGAAACTTGTAAAAAGGTTCAACCCATATTCATACTGGTGCCTGACATGTCTTTCCGATACACATAATATCGGAAGAAAAAGGGGAGGTGTGCTGAATGCTCTTAAAAGCATCAAAGCTGAGGTTTTGTGCGTGGGGATCAGGTCGGACATCCTCTTTCCCACCAATGAGCAGAAACTGATCGCCTCGAATACCGGGAAAGGAGAATATGTCGAGATAGATTCATGTTACGGACATGATGGATTCCTTATTGAGACAAAGCTGGTTACGGATGTAGTGCGCAATTTCTGGGCAAAAACGGATAAAAACTGAAAGAATGACTAGAGAAAAATTAAGGATAGGCTTATTTGGCTACGGATGCGTCGGCCAGGGATTGCACGATGTACTCAACAGCAGCAGCGGATTCAAGGCGGACATCGTCAGGATCTGCGTCAAGGACCGTGATAAAAAGAGAAGGATCCCGATGTCGAACTTCACATTTGATAAGAATGACATTCTGAACGACTCTTCGATCAACCTTGTAGTCGAGCTGATCGATGATGCCGAGGAGGCATTTAACATCGTAACAACGGCAATGAAGAACGGGAAGAATGTTGTATCGGCCAATAAGGTGATGGTAGCCAGGCATTTCAGGGAACTTGTCGATCTTCAGGAGAAATATAAGGTTTCCCTTCTGTATGAAGCATCGGCAGGGGCAAGCATTCCGATAATCAGGAACCTGGAAGAGTACTATGACAATGAACTTCTTCACTCGCTTCGCGGTATACTCAACGGGACGACCAATTATGTCCTTACCAAAATGCATAACCAGGGGCTCGATTATGATCTGGCATTAAAGGAAGCCCAGACCCTTGGTTTTGCTGAATCGGATCCGACACTTGATGTCGACGGCTGGGATGCAAAATACAAGCTGTGCATCATTACCGGGCATGCCTACGGCCTTTTTCTTGATCCTGAAGAGGTGTTTCACTACGGAATAAGCCGGATTTCGACTTTTGACATAAGATATGCAAAGGAGAAGGGTTATAAGATCAAGCTGGTGCCGTATGTCGGGAAGACAAATGATAACACGATCACCAGCTTTGTGCTGCCGCGTTTCATTTCGTGTGACAAATATCTGTATAATGTTGATAACGAGTATAATGGCGTGATCACTGAAGCAGCGTTCGCCGACAAGCAGTTCTTCAGCGGGAAGGGAGCGGGCGGGCACGCCACAGGAAGCGCTGTCCTTTCAGATATCTCGGCAAATTCATACGGATACAGGTATGAATATAAAAAATACCAGCAGGGAACAGTCTCAAATTATACCAGGAACTTCAAGCTTGAGGTATATCTGAGGTACAAAAACGAAAAGGACAGGAAATTGTTTGGATTTGAGGAAGTATCGGAATACTTTAGCAGTAAATCATATAAGTACGTGATTGGAGTTGTGAACCTTGAGACTCTTTACGCGTTAAAGGATCAGTTGCAGGCGATGGATGTATTTATTGTGAATACAGGGAGGAAAGGGATTAACCGGGCAACCACCTGAAAAGTCTGCCCCCCAACCCCCCTGTAGGGGGGCTTATCAGCGAAGAGGATTTCGAACACACTTTAGGGGGCAGGTGGCAAAAATAAAGGGGAGAAGTAAACAAGTTTGAAGGCAAAATTTTATAAACTAAAATATTACAGTTTTGAACCAAAAACTCGAAAATATAATCCGCGACCGGATCCTCGTCCTTGACGGGGCGATGGGAACGATGATCCAGAAGCATAAGCTTCAGGAGCAGGATTTCCGGGGGGAGAGATTCAAGGATCATCCCCGTTCGCAAAAAGGCAACAATGACCTTCTGTCGCTGACAAAGCCTGAGGTAATTCTCGGCATTTACAGGGATTACCTTGAAGCAGGAGCTGATCTGATAACGACAAACACCTTCAATTCCAACAGGATCTCGATGGCCGATTACGGAATGGAGGAGCTTGTGTATGAGTTGAATTTTCAGGCAGCGCGCCTCGCCACGGAAGCAATAATAAAGTTCGAGAATTCTGAAAAGCCCGAAAGCCATTTCATTGTCGGAACCCTGGGTCCCACCAACAAGACTGCTTCAATGTCGTCGGATGTAAATGATCCGGGCGCGAGGTCAGTCACCTTCGAACAGCTTGTCGATGCTTATTCGGTTCAGGCAAGGGGACTTATCGACGGCGGAGTCAATATCGTTCTTGTCGAAACGGTATTTGACGTGCTTAACTGTAAAGCAGCCCTTTTTGCCATTGATTCGGTGTTTGAGGAAAAAGGGGCACGCCTGCCCGTAATGGTCTCGGGGACTATCACCGACGCAAGCGGAAGGACCCTGACCGGACAGACCCTTGAGGCATTCCTTATTTCCGTTTCACATTTCCCGCTCTTCAGCGTCGGGTTGAACTGTGCACTGGGAGCCGAACAGCTGAGACCCTTTATTGAGGAACTGTCGGGTAAGACTGGCTTTTACGTTTCAGCCCATCCCAACGCCGGATTGCCAAACCAGTTCGGAGAGTATGACCAGTCGGCAGAATATATGTCCTCGGTCATTGAGGATTTTTTAAAGGAAGGATGGGTGAATATAATCGGGGGTTGCTGCGGGACCACGCCCATGCACATACGTAAGATTGCGGTATTAGCGAAAAAGTATAAGCCGAGGATTAAACCGGAAATAAAAAGATATACAAGGCTCAGCGGACTCGAAGCGTTGACAATTACTCCCGAAACAAATTTTGTAAATATAGGTGAGCGTACAAATGTTTCGGGCTCGATAAAATTTGCACGCCTGATCAGGGAGGAAAAGTACGATGAGGCACTGGCTATTGCAAGGAACCAGGTCGAGGGCGGGGCGCAGGTGATCGATATCTGTATGGATGAGGCGATGCTCGATTCGGAAAAAGCAATGGTGAAATTTGTCAGCCTCATAATGTCCGAACCTGATATTTCAAAGCTTCCGCTGATGATCGATTCCTCGCGGTGGATTGTAATTGAAAATGCCCTTAAATGTATACAGGGTAAATCGATAGTTAACTCAATAAGTCTGAAGGAGGGAGAGGAGATATTCCTGGAACATGCCCGCAAAGTCAGAAAATACGGAGCGGCTGCAGTGGTAATGCTGTTTGATGACAGGGGACAGGCTGACACTTTTGAACGGAAGATAGCAGTTGCAGAGAGATCGTACAAGCTGCTTACTGAGAAAGCCGGATTTCCTCCGGAGGATATAATTTTCGATCCCAATGTGCTCGCCATTGCGACAGGCATCGAGGAGCATAACAACTATGCCGTCAATTTCATCAGGGCTACCACCTGGATCAAGGAGAACCTGCCTTATGCAAAAGTAAGCGGAGGCATCAGCAATCTTTCATTCTCTTTCAGGGGAATTGACAGGGTGAGGGAAGCGATCCATTCGGTCTTCCTTTATCATGCGATAAAGGCAGGCCTCGATATGGGTATAGTCAATCCCGGGATGCTGCAAGTCTACACGGAGATCCCGCCCGATCTTCTTCATCTGGCAGAGGATGTTGTCCTTAACCGGAGGAAAGATGGGACCGAACGGTTGGTGAAGTTTGCAGAAGGGATCAGGAACGAAGGTAAAAAAGAGGAAAAGGCCGATGAATGGAGATCGCTTCCGGTGTTGGAAAGGATCAGTTTTTCGCTGAGACGCGGACTTGACGAATTCATTGAGCAGGATATTGAAGAGGCACGTCCCCTCTTTTCCCGGTCAATCGAACTCATCGAAGGTCCGCTTATGGGAGGAATGAATGAGGTAGGTGATCTTTTCGGAGCCGGGAAGATGTTCCTTCCCCAGGTTGTTAAGAGCGCCAGGGTGATGAAAAAGGCAGTAGCGGTCCTGACACCGTATATTGAAATGGAGAGTGAAGGAAAGGTGGTGAAGAAGGCCGGGAAGATCCTTCTTGCTACCGTGAAGGGAGATGTCCATGACATTGGCAAGAATATTGTCGGCGTCGTCCTTTCATGCAATAACTACCAGGTTATTGACCTCGGCGTGATGGTTCCGGCAGACAGGATAATCGATACCGCCCTTGAAGAGAAAGCCGACGTGATCGGATTGAGCGGACTCATCACCCCCTCCCTTGAGGAGATGGTCCATGTCGCTTCCGAAATGCAGCGCAGAAAGCTGGAGCTTCCCCTCCTTATTGGCGGTGCGACTACATCGGAGATCCATGCTGCAGTCAAAATTGCGCCTGCTTATTCGAACAGTGTGGTTCATGTCAAGGACGCTTCAAAGGCAGCCGGGGTAATTTCCTCGCTTCTCCATGAAGATCATGGTGAATATGCAAGCAAAGTAAGGGAAAAATACAGGAAGCTTAAGACGGATCATGAAGCGCGTCATGTTGAAAGAAGACTTCTGGCAATTGAGGAGGCGAGGCAAAACCGTCTGCTTACCGACTGGCGATCTGAAACGATCCACGCTCCAGGGAAATCCGGAATTCATCTTATAGAGGAATTTGATCTTGATGAAATTATAAAATACATCGACTGGACATTCTTCTTTTTTGCCTGGAAGCTCAACGGGAAATACCCTGCGATCTTCGACGATCCTGTAAAAGGAGATGAGGCTAAAAAACTGTTTGATGATGCTCACAGGTACCTGATTGAGGTAAAGGAAAGAAAACTGTTGAGGGCAAACGGAGTATTCGGTCTATATCCAGCCGCTTCTGACGGAGATGATGTGAAGATCTTTTCAGATCAGAAGAACAGCCAGGTCAGGGCAATATTCAGGTTCCTGAGAAATCAGGAGCAGAAGGAAAAGGGAGTGCCTAATCTTTCTCTGTCTGACTATATAGCGCCTGAAGCGTCGGGAGTTAAGGATTACATTGGAGCATTCGTCGTGACTGCTTCGCTGGATAAGGAAGTTCCGGCGATTTACAAGGATGATGATTATGCTTATATAATGATAAGGATCCTGAGTGACAGGATCGCCGAGGCCGCCGCCGAATATCTTCATGAACGGATACGGAAAGATTACTGGGGTTATGCATCTGAAGAAAACCTGAGCCTTGATGACCTTCTGAAGATCAGGTACAGGGGGATACGTCCGGCACCCGGATATCCTGCATGTCCCGATCATACGGAAAAACGTATTATCTTTGACCTGCTTGATGCAGAAAAACTGACGGGAGCCCGGCTGACTGAAAATTTTGCAATGATCCCGCCGGCTGCCGTAAGCGGATATGTGTTCGCCCACCCGGGATCGACCTATTTCAACATTGGAAAAATAGGGACGGATCAGCTGAAGGATTATGCATCACGCAAGGGA
The DNA here is from genome assembly GCA_963737255.1 of uncultured Bacteroidales bacterium. Lineage (GTDB taxonomy): Bacteria > Bacteroidota > Bacteroidia > Bacteroidales > VadinHA17 > LD21. The sequence goes on along the minus strand of CAVTSB010000012.1, from coordinate 248,966 downwards.
ATGAGTATTGAAGAGGCATCCAGGTGGCTTGCCCCGAACTTATGATTAAAGTATATGAGTGTCATCGATAAAATCAACAACGCAAAAGGTCCGTTATTCACGTTCGAATTATTACCACCGCTCAAAGGGCACAGCATTGAAAGGGTTTATTCTGCGATCGACAGGCTGATCGAGTTCAACCCTGCCTACATTAACTTCACTTCACACCGGAATGAGACTGTTTACCATGAGCGGCCCGACGGCCTGCTTGAGAAGAGGGTTGTAAGGAAGCGGCCGGGAACGATTGCCCTTGCGGCAGCAGTGAAATACAAATACAATATTCCGGTTGTGCCGCATATCCTTTGCAGCGGTTTTACAAGGGAAGAGACCGAGAATGTCCTTATTGAGATGAATTTTCTTGGCATTGACGATGTCCTGGCGCTGAGAGGCGACCCTCAGAAGGGAAGCCGGAGCTTCATTCCTGAAAAGGACGGTTATACACATACTTATCAGCTGATACAGCAGATCGTAAATATGAATAAAGGGAAATATCTTGAGGATACCCTTGTCGATGCTGCCCCGACAAATTTCTGCATTGGTGTAGCCGGCTATCCTGAAAAGCACTTTGAAGCCCCGAACAGGCTTGCTGATATAGAAAACCTGAGGCGGAAGGTTGAAAGCGGCGCCAGTTATATTGTCACCCAGATGTTCTTCGACAACTCAAAGTTTTTCAGGTTCCGGGACGAGTGTAAAACTGCGGGAATAAATGTCCCCGTCATTGCAGGAATGAAGCCGATCTCGGCTCTTAATGACATTAATCTGCTGCCCCAGACTTTTCATATCGACATGCCTCATGAACTTGTGGTTGCCCTGAAAGAATGCAAGAGTGACAATGATGCCCGTGAAGTCGGTATCGAATGGGCTGCGATGCAGTCGAAGGAGCTTATAAAAGCAGGTGTTCCGGGAATTCATTACTATACGCTGGGAAGATCGGATAATATTGCGAGGATAGTAAAGGCGGCGTTTTAGGCACCCCCTAAGGGATGTTGAAAAAGTCCTTTTTAACCGCAAAGAACGCAAAGATATCGCAAAGAACGCAAAGCTAAGACACGTAAATTCAGCTCTTTGCGAACTTTGCGTCTTTCCTTTGCGCCCTCTGCGGTTAAAGGATTTTGACTTATTCAACAGCCCCTCTTCTGTGTCAGTTCTTAATTACTTTATATTAAAGACTGATCTGATCTTATCAACATAATCCAGTTTCTCCCACGCAAAGAACTCTACCTTTTTCGTATAGACTTTCTTTCCGTTGCCATTAACGATCTTTGGCTCGCAACCGGCTATCTCGTAATAAACCTCCACATTTTTCACCTCATAATCGCGTCCGAAATGACCGTATGTTGTTGTTGGCAGAAATACGGGATTCTTGAGCCCGAACCTCTTCACAATTGCAAAAGGTCTCATATCGAACAGATTATTGATTCTTGATCCGATTTCACCATCAGAAAGTATCTTGCCTTTGTCGTCTTTTACAGTGGCAGTTCCGTATGTGTTTACAAACAATCCTACCGGACAAGGAACACCAATGGCATAAGCTACCTGAACGAGAGCACTTTCGCAAACTCCGGCTGCGACCAGATTCTTGGCTATATGCCGGGCGGCATATGCGGCCGACCTGTCGACTTTTGATGAGTCTTTCCCTGAAAAGGCACCGCCCCCATGAGCTCCGTGACCGCCATATGTATCGACAATTATCTTGCGTCCGGTAAGTCCGGTGTCGCCGTGAGGTCCGCCAATTACGAATTTTCCTGTCGGATTCACAAGCAATAATGTGTCGTCCCTGAACAGGTCCTGAATCCTTTGAGGCAGAGTTTTCTTTACACGGGGAAGGAGAATGTTCAGCAGGTCTTCCTTGATCTTGTTTTGCATTGCCTTCTCTGCCTCCACTTCGGCTTCCCTTGAATTATTTTCAGGCAGGATGAATTCATCATGCTGAGTGCTGATTACAATGGTGTCGATACGGACAGGCTTGCTGTCATCGTCATATTCGATTGTCACCTGCGATTTGCTGTCGGGTCTCAGGTATTTCATGCTTATACACTCGCGCCTTATGGCAGCCAGCTCCTGCAGGAGGATATGTGCCAGTTCAATGCTGATGGGCATGTAGTTATCCATTTCGCGGCAGGCATAACCGAACATCATGCCCTGGTCGCCGGCTCCCTGATCTTCGGGATTTTCTCTCACGACTCCCTGCCTGATGTCGCTTGATTGTTCATGAATTGTGGAGATTACACCGCACGAATCACAATCGAAACGATATTCAGCCTTTGTATATCCGATATTACGTATCACTTTCCGGGCAGTCTCCTGCACGTCGACCCAGCCTTCGGTCCTTACCTCTCCGCCGCACAAGACAAGTCCGGTGGTAACGAAAGTCTCGCAGGCAACCTTCGATTCGGGGTCCCAGCGGAGAAACTCATCAAGAAGAGCATCTGATATCTGATCGGCAACCTTATCAGGGTGGCCTTCAGAGACTGATTCGGAAGTAAATAAATATCCCATTATTTTAAATTTAAGTTTAATTTAATAATAATAGTGGGAGCTTTGGTTGACTGGAATATTAGGAATCAGAGACGTTTTAGCATTTTTTCCTGTGGTTGCAATCAGCTCAAATCTGTCCACCAAAAATAACAGTGCAAAAGAAACAAAAATAAATAAGAAATCCAAAAACATTAACCGTTTGTCAACAACCTGAAAATCTCTTCCAGGTTATTTTCCTTTTTCTGAAGTGACAGTACTGTCAGATTATGGCTGACCGCAAAGGAGAATATTGCAGGGCGTATATCTTCTTCACCTTCGGCCTCGATTTCCCAGGTTGTTCCCCTGATATTCCTGGCCAGGCTGATCGCGCCAATTTCATTTATGATCGCTTCCTCAACCAACCTGTCAAATTCAACCTGTATTACCTGTTTTGCACGTCTGATCCTTGAATAGATCATGCTTTTTTCCTCATCGGCCACTATCACACCCTTGTCGATGATGATCACCCTGTCGCAGATTGCTTCCACCTCCTGCATTATATGAGTTGAGAGCATCACAGTTTTTTGCCTGCCTGCTTCCCTGATGAGGTTCCTGATCTCGACTATCTGGTTGGGATCAAGTCCGGTTGTAGGTTCATCAAGTATCAGGACCTGAGGATTATGGATCAGTGCCTGCGCAAGCCCCACCCTCTGCCTGTATCCCTTTGAAAGCGAACCGATCTTCTTCTTCTGCTCAGGCGCCAGGCCTGTCATTTCAATGATCTTGCCGATTTGCTTCCCGGGAGGCACTTCTGATTTATAGAGGGAGGCAACAAATCCCAGGTATTCCCTGACATACATTTCGGGATAAAGAGGATTATTCTCGGGGAGGTAGCCTATTTTCTTTTTTACTTCTGACGATCCGTTTTCGACATCAAGTCCGTTAACCATAACCGTTCCCGATGTAGCAGGAATAAATCCTGTAATTATCTTCATCATGGTCGATTTCCCTGCGCCGTTGGGACCAAGAAACCCAACGATCTCGCCGGTCCTGATCTCAAATGAAACATTATCAAGAGCCTTTTGCTCTCCGTAAAGTTTCGTTACGCCCTGAACAACAATCGACATAAAAAATGATTCAGAATTAAATTTAATGTGCTAAGATAGGGGATTTGGGTGTTTGATGTTAATTACAGGAATAATAAAATCAGATTTATCATTAAACCCTTTGGTCATTTCAATTTTCTTGTATTTTTATGCCTGATTCCACTAAACCTGAATTAATATGAGCACTATAAGCCGCCGCAATTTCCTGAAGACCTCCATCATCGGTGGGGTTGCCGTTACATGTCTTGATCCGGTCAGAACATTTGCCTCTTACGCAGACCAGAATTCACTTGCATCGCAGGTAGGACTTACCACCGGTAATAACCGGGCTGATCTTGCATTCAGGGCGCTACAGCCGTTTTCAAAGCAGATCAGGCAGGCCATAGGCGAAAAGCTTGTCGTACTGAAACCGAACAATGTGTCGATAGAAATACAGCTCGCTGCCACCCACGCAGATACTCTCGAGGGCGTCCTTGAATTTCTCAAATCGATAAATAAACTGAAGAATGTTGTCATTGCCGAGTCTGCAGCTGCGGGACCAACCTTCGACGGATTCAGCAACTTCGGATATAACCGTGTGGCAGGCAAATACAAAGTTAAGATGGTCGACCTTGATCAGGAGAAGTACGACATTATACACGTTTTTGATGAAAAGGATTTCAGGCCTCATGCGGTAAGGATGTCGCATATGCTTCTTAGTCCCGATTCTTACGTTGTTTCAGTGGCAAGGATGAAAACGCATGACAGGGTTCTCGCTACGCTGTCGCTTAAGAACATTGTATTCGGCGCTCCTATAAAGGATATCGGATTCGCATACGGACCGAAACGCAGGGAGGGTACAAAAATTGACAAGCCGATCGTTCACGGAAGCGGAATCAGGGGAATTAATTATAACCTTTTTGCAATGGCTTCGCTGCTGCATCCCGATCTTGCAGTGATTGACGGTTTTGAGGGTATGGAAGGCAACGGACCGAACAACGGTACTCCCGTTGACCACAGGGTATGTGTGGCAAGTACCGACTGGCTTGCTGCCGACAGGGTGGGCATTGAACTTATGGGCATCGATTTCGCAAATGTTGGTTACCTGAATTACTGTGCACAATCAAACATGGGAGTTGCAGATCTGAGTAAAATAGAAGTAATTGGCGAACCCGTTGATCGTCACATAAAAAAATACCAGCTAAGCAGAAATCTCGAAAACCAGCTTCTATGGATGAAGCCGTTGAGCTGAGGGGATCATCCATACATAAACTGCCCGACCTTGGCAAATGATGCCTTGGGATTGACGCAGCAAACCGGGATCTTCGAGCTGTTAGCAATTATGTACTGCTCCGACGCCCCGATCACGTAATCAGCCATACTAATATTCTTGGTCGTCACTATCAGGATAAGATCGGCGCTGATCTTCTGCGCAAAATCAATTGTTTGCTGTGCGAATTTTCCACGGGGAATCTCATGTATCTCATATTCTATACTGTTCTGTATAAGATATTTAACTGCAAAATTCAGGTTCACATTGGTCTTGGTCCGCAAACTTTTATCAGTGGTGGAGGTTTTTAGAATATGGATCTTCGAATCAAAATATTTACCCATAAAGATCGCCATTCCCATTTTCTCCTTGTTCTCTATCCTGAAGTCGATCGGGAAGACAATATTGTGATACCTCTCCTGGTCGGCAGGAGGATCCTGGACAACAATAAAGGGGATCTTTGATTTAACTATAACCTTCAATGCCCAGCTTCCCGTGATCTTCTGCATCCCCTTCATACCATGGGTCCCCATCACAACCAGACTTGGCTCCGCAGCATTGACAAAATCAGCTATGGAGGTGAAGATAGTCCCCTTCTTCGTTTCAGCTGACACCGGAAGGTTGTATTTTTTATATCCATCCTCTGCCACATGGCGCAGAAGAGTTCTTTTTTCTCCCTCCTCCCTGGGCTTAATAGTCTCATCGACAATATGTAACAGACAGACTTCGCCGCCGATCATACGTCCGATCCTGGCTGCATGCGCCAGAGCATTTTCAGCTACCGGGGTAAAATCCCATGGCACGACTATAAGTTTTTTATGTTCTTCCATAGCAGTTTCTTGTTTTCGATTATATAATCAAAGTTATACAGATTTTATCAATTGTCAAATCGGCATGTTGAAGACATATATCTTATCCCATATCTTTTCACCCACCACCTGCTGGATTCTTAACCCTCATTGGCCTCTAAAGGGAGCTTAAAGTCCCCTTTAGGGGATTTAGGGGCGGACTGAAAGAAAGTGAATCAACATAAAAACTGTAATTAGGGATAATTATTATAAATAATATCCAAATTCTCTGATAAAGAGAGAGGTATGAAGCAGAGTAGCTCTAAAATAAAATAAAAACCAATTTCAGGAGTTATTTTACAGGAGTTAACCGGGTTTAACCAAAATAATCGGGACCTGATGCAGTTTACCGGACAACAATTTATTATTTTTGCGGGGGAAAATTCTTATTATTTAAACTGAAATAATGAAAAGGATAAAGATCAGGGAGCTGTTGTCCTCATCCCCCGTTGGGCAGGATATAATTGTAAAAGGCTGGGTAAGAACTAAAAGAGGTAATAAAAATATCATATTCATTGCACTTAATGACGGATCGGTCATAAATAACATCCAGGTTGTCGCCGATACAGCTCTCTTTGATGAAAATCTTTTGAAGGACATAACAACAGGAGCATGCATTGCCGTTACGGGAAGGCTCGTTGAGTCGATGGGCCAGGGCCAGAGTGTAGAGATCAAGGCTTCGGCAATAGAACTCTACGGCAAGTGTGATCCCGAAACATACCCGCTGCAGAAAAAAGGACATTCAATGGAATTCCTGCGGGAGCATGCACATCTTCGTTTTCGCACAAACACTTTCGGTGCAGTTTTCAGGATCAGGCATTCAATGGCGTTTGCCATTCATAAATACTTTAACGACAAAGGCTTCTACTATCTTCATACACCGATAATTACAGGCAGCGATGCCGAGGGTGCAGGCGAAATGTTCCATGTTACAACCCTCGATCTGAGAAACCTTCCGTTTAACGAGGAGGGAATGATTGATTTCAGGAATGATTTCTTCGGCAAAGAGACCAACCTCACCGTTTCAGGACAGCTCGAGGGAGAGCTGGGTGCACTTGCCCTTGGGGAGATCTATACATTCGGCCCTACATTCAGGGCTGAAAATTCAAACACACCAAGGCATCTTGCCGAATTCTGGATGATCGAACCTGAGATGGCATTCTATGATATCACTGACAATATGGATCTGGCAGAGGATTTTGTCAAGTACCTGATAAGTCATGCGCTTGAGAATTGCAGGGAAGATCTTGAGTTTCTCAACAGCATGATCGACAAAGGTTTGATCGAAAGGCTTAAATTTGTACTTGAAAATAAGTTTGTAAGACTTACCTATACCGAAGCTGTCGGAATATTAACATCCGCAGACAGGGAGTGGGATTACCCTGTAGGATGGGGAAGGGACCTGCAGGCGGAACATGAAAGATACCTGGTTGAGGAGCATTTTAAACGCCCGGTCATTCTGACTGATTACCCGAGGGAAATCAAGGCTTTCTATATGAAGCAGAACGAGGATGGGAAAACAGTGAAGGCGATGGATGTGCTCTTTCCGGGGATAGGTGAAATAATTGGAGGATCGCAGAGGGAGGAGGACTACAATAAGCTGCTGAACAGGATCAGGGAATTAAGTATTCCTGAAAAGGACCTGTGGTGGTACCTTGAAACCAGGAAGTTCGGAACTGCTCCTCACAGCGGGTTTGGCCTGGGCTTTGAGAGGCTTATATTGTTCATGACGGGAATGTCGAACATAAGGGATGTGATCCCATTCCCCAGAACGCCTAAAAATGCTGAGTTTTAAGTGTTATATTTATGCTTCTTTTTTTGGCTGTAAAGAATGTTAAACCAAAAGTTACAACAGAAACTGCTTCAGAAACTGTCGCCACAGCAGATCCAGATGATCAAGCTGCTTGAGGTTCCAACGCTTCAGATTGAACAGCGGATAAAAAAAGAGCTTGAAGAAAATCCTGCGCTCGAAGAGGGTCCTGATGATGATGAAGATGGAGTCAACGGAGAGGAGCAGGAAGAACAGTTCGAGGAAAAGGACAAGGACCAGGAAGAGTTTACACTCGATGATTATATTGAGGAGGATGAAATTCCCGAATACCGACTCCAGGTAAACAACTACAGCAAGGAGGATGAAAAAAAGAGCGAGATCCCGTTCTCAGTCGGATCATCTTTTCATGAACACCTCGAATCGCAGATGAACCTGAGGGATCTGACCGAAACCCAGAAGGTGCTTGGAGAATATATTCTCGGGAACATTGATGAGGATGGTTACCTGAGAAGAGAACTCCCGAACATTGTCGACGACCTTGCCTTCCTCCAGAATATTCATGCCACTGAAAAGGAACTGGAGGAGGTCCTTGAAATAATACAGGATCTTGATCCTCCAGGAGTAGGAGCCAGGACTCTCAGGGAGTGTCTTCTGATCCAGCTGGCTATAAAGGACCGGACCCAGCCTCCCGTTAAGCTGGCCTATACTATCCTTGACCTTTATTTTGAAGAGTTCTCCAAACGGCACTATGATAAGATTACTGCAAAGCTGGGCATCACCGAAAATAAGCTTAAGGCTGCAATTGAGGAGATCCTTAAGCTTAATCCAAAGCCGGGAAGCATCTTCAGCGATTCCTTCACGAAAAATTCGCAGCAGATAATCCCTGATTTCATTCTTGAGCTTACGGAGGACGGATTCGATCTTCACCTGAATTCGCGGAATCTTCCCGAACTCAGGCTTAGCTCGGCTTATAATGAGATGCTCCGTTCATATGTGAGGGATAAGAATCAGAAGAAGGAAATGAAGGATGCCATCATGTTCGTGAAACAGAAAATCGATTCGGCCCGATGGTTCATCGATGCAATCAGACAGCGCCAGAACACTCTTCTGCTGACAATGAACGCAATCCTTAAATACCAGGAGGAATATTTCATCGACGGGGATGAAACCAGACTGAAACCCATGATTCTGAAGGATGTGGCTGAGATGACAGGCCTCGATATATCAACTGTCTCAAGGGTAGCCAATAGCAAGTACATCCAGACACATTTCGGGATAATGCCTCTTAAATTCTTCTTTTCAGAAGGGCTCCAGACCGACAGCGGAGAAGAGGTATCGACAAGGGAGATAAAAAGGATCCTGCAGGATTGTATTGAAAACGAAGAGAAGAGAAGGCCTCTGACTGACGAACGGCTTACAGATATACTTCAGAAAAAAGGTTACCAGATAGCCCGCAGAACGGTTGCAAAATACCGCGAGCAGCTTAATATTCCGGTGGCAAGATTAAGAAGGGAAATATAGGCTGGTATGAATCACACATCTTACTGCCTGCCTGATTATGGAATTTATTGCTCCCCTGAATGAATCAGGAAAAAATATACGGCTCCGCCGATTTACCGGCAAAAATAATCTCTGTTGTTTTTCATCCTGTTTTTATGCCGCTCTATGGACTGGGATTGATATTCTCATCAGGAACAATGCCCGGGTACCTTCCTTTTTCAATCAAAAAGATCCTGTTTCTTATAGTTCTTATGAATAATGTCATCGTCCCGCTTGCACTACTCCCTTTTTTCAGGAACAGGAACATTATCACTTCCTACACCATTGACGACCAGGTTGAAAGGATCATTCCACTGGTAACGGCAACAATACTTTATTTCATAACCGCCTATATCTTTAACAGGTTCCCTGTTCATGAAGTCCTGAAATCATTCGTATTCGGCTCTGCATTCCTGGCGGCTGTTATAACAGCCGTCAATTTCCGGTGGAAGATCTCGGTCCATGCTGCAGGAGCGGGAGCTCTTACCGCTGCTGTTCTGGCCCTTTCGATAAGAATGGATACCGCCCTGACAGGATACCTTCTGGCGGTTATACTTATCGGGGGGGTTATTCTCTCTTCGCGGCTAAGGCTTAATAATCACAATCCCTCGCAGGTATGGTATGGCTGTCTTACGGGTTTTGTAGTATTAGGCCTGTCGGTCCTGTTATTTTAGGAGTTCCCCGAGCGCCCCGGCAAGCAATTCAGCGCTCTCGTCCATTATTCTTCCGAATGCTGTTTCTTTTCTGCCTGGCAGCGTTATTGCATCACTAAGCTCATTCTGGGCAATTGTGTCAAACCAGCCTTTTGCCGACAGATATCCTGCAAGGTATTCCTGCTCGGTCTGACCCGGAGTCGGAATAAGCAATGCAGAACGGTTCATGCTTATAAGCTCCATTATCATGCTGTATCCGGAACGGGAGATAATTGTTTCGCTTTCTGATATCATATTCTGCATTTCAGAAGACGGGAGATGGCTGTAAAAAATTATTTTCCCCGATCTTCTCTCTTCTACTGACACGCCAGGCTTTCCCTCAAGGATCACCGTTGACTGCTCCTTCCCGGAAAGAATGGCCGTCATCTTTTCCCTTAGCAGGCTTCTCTGCGGTTCAGGACCGGAAAGGATCAGTGTATTATGAGGAAATCCTGTCCCGGTCGCCTTATTGGAATGATCTGAGTTTTTAAACCGTGACAGGATGCCGATGAACCTTGCATTTCCGGGAAGCTTCACCCCATGTGTCAGTCTGCCCGAAACATTGACTTCTCCCGGGAGATCAGGAATGAAACAAAAATTGTACTTTCTTATGATATAGCGGTGTAGTGATATTCCTATCCGCTCAAATGCCCTCAGTTTGCCTGGGAACGGTATGAGAGGCTGATGAGTTACATAAACGGTTTTCACTTTTTTATTCCACAGACCGAACCGGTTGTCACTTATAACTATATCGATATTATGATCACGGATAATTGATTTGAGCCGGTAATGTTCGGAGACTATATGCCTGATGAGGACAGGCAAACGAAGCAGAAGGGCGGCATACTGGGGAAGGATACCTGAATACCTTGGTTTGAAACCTTCAAAGTTTACGTATGATAAGCCCTTCAGTTCATTCCTGAACAGAGACTGGTGTTCTTCTCCCGCACCTATTATAATGTTGTTTCCCGCTTCCTGCAGTTTTTCTGCAAGAACGATCATCCGTCCGGCATGACCCAGCCCCCATTCAAGGGGACATATGAGTATATTATGTTTCCTGTTCAAGATCAGCCTGATACCTGGGTTTTGATCCCAAGTTTTTCAACCATTGCCGCAATAGCTTTCAACCGTGAAAGAGGAACCTTCCGGAGCTGCCCTCCTTCTGGAGTGTCTCTTGAAATGGTGTAGATCATAACCTCCGAAGGTTGAATAGTATCAATAGCCTTTAACCATGCTTCAAGTTCTTCAGGAGTCGTATTGTCGATCGTCCTGCCATTGAATGATCCCTGTAAGAAAAGAGTCTGGATCAGGAGCCGCCCTTTAAATCCCCTGAGGTTTTCAATAAGCTCGACTGTCTTCATACTGACCCGCGGCTGGTTATGAATTCTGACAGTAAGTTCGACAGCTGAATCGAGCTTCAGGATATTCTTGTCAACCTTAAGCAGCGCCTCCCTGATATGTGGCTTTGTTATTGTTGTCGAGTTGGAGAGTACAGCGATCTCAGCCGCGGGAAAATATTTGTTCCGGAGTTCGATGCTGTCATCAATGATCCCTGGAAAATCGGGATGTAATGTCGGTTCACCATTTCCGGCATAGGTTATTACGTCGGGAGGGGTATTCCTTGCCTTCATTTGCGCAAGCTTCCGATCGAGTGCTTCATAAACCTCTTTACGTGAAGGAAGCCTGCTTTCAGATGGATTTGAATCTGATGTCCAGCCGCATTCGCAATAGATGCAATTGAAATTGCAGATCTTTTTAGTTTCAGGCAGCAGATTGATCCCCAGAGATACTCCCAGCCTCCTGCTTTTCACCGGACCGAAAATGATCTTATCGAAGAGAAATGTGGACATCTATTGAATGTTTCAGAGGTTTCAAAATTAATATAAATTCAGGATGAATGAAAGCTGAGGCAAGTAGGCGGGTTTTTCCTTAAATCAACCTCTTAACATTACTTTCAGGAAGGAGCTTCAGATTTGCCATGTCGAGATCCTGAAGCAAAAGCAATCCGGGTTTTTTGCCGGATTCGATTGTTCCGAACTGATCAACTTCACCGAGCGCTTCAGCCCCATTGAGAGTCGCCCAGATGATGAGGTCCTCAAGCGGGGTGGATGGCCAGGTTTCCTGAAGCCTCTTCAGCTCTTCAACAATACTCAGTCCGTTATTCGAAGCCAGGCTGTCGGTACCGATTACAATTTCACACTCCTCTTCAACGAGCAGGTCAAGGGGAGGCAGATGATTCTCTATATACAGGTTTGAACCGGGGCAGAGGCACCAGTAGAGCATTCCCCGTTTTTTGACCGACTTTATCACGCTCCTGTCGGTATAGGTGTTATGGACAAGCATAAGGTTGCCTGACGGAGTTATTTCATTAAGAACGGCAGTGACATGATCACTGACCATTTCAAGTTCACCTGTTGCCAACCCTGATTCCCTGTAGGAATCAAGGATAGGTCCTTCATGTGTCCCGAGAAAGATCTTTTCCGCCTCAGTCTCCATAAAGTGGACAGAGGTGATCTTATTGAATGCCGTTTCAAGCCGGAGAAGGCGGAAAAGAGTCAGCGACAATGAATAGACCGAATGCGGAACAATCCAGCAGGTGAGAGCATAATCGCGGGCAATATTTTCGAGAAAAAGTATCTCTTCAAGCCGGTGGTCTGCTTTTTCCCTGTCAATCCCAAAGACTTCCAGCAGATTGATATATTTGATCCTGCTTTTTTTCTTTAGTTCAAACGTTACTCTCGAATTGCAAATATCGGCGCACAGTACAATTCCCTCCCTGTACATCTCTTCATCGGCTGATGAGGCGGAAAAGGGTATGATCTCACTTCTGGATCCCCTCGAGCTTCTGATGACCTTAATAAACTCTGCAAGTCCTTTTCCCTGTGGTATCAAGCCCTTCAGATGGGAAAGCTCGAGGTGGCAATGACAGTTGACGAATCCCGGAATTATGATCCCGTTGTGGAATTCGACAGATTCCCTTTCAACCAGTTTTCCTCCTGTGTCTTCAACTTTTAATATAATGCCCTTATCATCTGTGGTTATAATTCCTCTCTTTAAGGGGGGGCCGGTATTTGTAAAGACATATTGCGCCGAAAAGTGCTTCATTATCTTATCATGGTACGGGAAAGAATAATATTGTCGACCCTGTAGTGAAATTCCCGGAAAGGCGACTGGTTCTCCAGGTCAATAAACCAGCCGGAGAGTGTTACGGGTACTGTCCTCCCCAAAGGAATTATGACATCGTAGGTATGCGGCCTGCCATCTTTCAGATAAGGGAAAGTTGAGACATAGGTTCTTTTTTCACTGCCGGTAGTATCGTTTGTATGGAAAAATATCCCTGCACGGGGACGCGTTGTCTGGTCATCAGGATAAATTGTCAGTGTAAATCGCAGGTAGAAGGTCCCGGGATACCTGACCGGAGTTTCGAACCAGGCTGTGTCGCTGCCTGTGTGGTCCGGGAAATAATACGAAGTTTTTCCCTGCCAGAGATTACCCTCGAATGCTCCGGGATATGGCAATTCCCTGTCAACCCGTGATTCCATCTCACTGAGGCGGCCCAACACCTTATCGTAGATCTTTATAAGCTTCTTAGGCCGTTTCATAAAGTAAAACCTCATTGTCTGGTCCATCATTTCCTTCGAATAACCGTGTTTTTCGATTATATCGGTATAGGTTGACAGACTGTCGCGGCCTGAATATAAGTAATTGATATATGGCAGGGAAAGCAAACCGTCGGCCATATATACTTCAGCCAGAATTGTAATAAGTTGTGTCTCGGGAATTGTACCCCGGTGGGCAGCCTTGCTTTTCCTGCCTGAACATGCACCGGCCAGCAGGGAGATTGTTATTATTAAAGGGAGAATATATCGGGTCATAAAACCGGCATAATAAATTAGCTTAATTGTTTGTCAGATATTTTTTTGTGAGATATCTGACAGGGTACCATGCAGCCCAGAAACCTATTAAAAGAACAGTTACTGGAACGATAATAAAATCCTTTACCTTCATCACAACCGGGTAGGCATCCATTATCAGCGAATCGCTGTGCAGGCGGACCAGTCCGTATTTCTGCTGAATCCAGCAGATTACAAAACCCAGTATAAGTCCGGCCAGCGCTCCGATGATTGAGATCAGCCATCCTTCAAAGATAAAAATCTTCCTGATGAGGTTATTATCAGCCCCTAAACTTTTAAGTATCTCGATATCCCTCTCCTTTTCGATTATAAGCATGGTAAGCGAACCTATAATATTGAACGATGCAATGATCAGGATGAAAGTCAGTATAAAGAATATTGCCAGCCTTTCCGATCGCATTACCTTATAAAACAGTTCCTGCTGTTCAAACTTATTCTGAACAACGAATCCACTTCCAAAGATCCGTGTAACATTTTTCTGAACAGACGATTCATCGGCCCCGTTTTCGAATTTAAGCTCGAGTGAGCTTACTCCGTTTTCATTTTCAAGCAATTCCCGCGCAAAACCCAGAGGTATGAAAACATACCTTGAATCATATTCCTGTTCAACCTGGTAAATGCCCGAAGCAAAGATGAATTTCCTGATAAAGGCATCTTCTGCATTCAGATCGGTGCCGCCTGACACTTTAGGCACATAGATAAACAGGGGAGATACAAAATTTATATTCAGACCCAGGAAATTTGCTATTCCAACACCCAGGTACTGCATAGGGCCTTCCGTTTTCACCTGTCAGCGTGAAACTGCCATCCCACATAGAGCTGTCGATACCTGTTACCAATGAATAATTATCATCGACACCCTTGATGGCTGCGACATATTGACGGTCGTCATATTTGAGAAGCACATTTTCCTCAAGGCAGAGGGAGTAGCAGGCTACGCCATCAACATCTGACAGGAGGGAAAGGCGGGCAGGGTCAGGTACGAATGTCTTCCCTTCCGCAGCGGTTATCTTCAGGTCGGGATCAAAAGTGTTGAAGATGGAGCGCACAAGTGTCTCGAGGCCGTTAAAGACCGACAGGATAATAATAAGCGCCATGGTGCCAACCATCACCCCTGCAACCGAAACCGACGAGATCACGTTTATGGCGTTCCTCGATTTTTTCGCGAACAGATATCTTTTTGCTATGTAAATTGAGAGCTTCAAATCCTTACTTGCTTGCCGATACCAGTAATCCCGTGCCTGAGCTGTGAGTCAGACAAACATCAAAAGTATTCAAAACCAGCGCAACGGGGAAACATATCAGGTAATATAATGGGAGGATAAGGTAGAAAATTTTGGAGAGGTTAAGCATCCTGACGGGGTATTTCATGGAAAGCCTCCAGGAAATATTGCCTGGTTTTCCATATGTGTATGATGCAGTGACGCTGCTGAATCCGGCCCTTTTCAGCTTTTGTGAGATATCGGCGATGCTGTAGCCGTTCCTTACATGCTCATCGATAAAAGAGTGTTCCTCTTCGCTGTGAACATCCGATCCGCCACGGTCCGAAGGGGTGGAAATGAGAAGAAACCCTCCGGGTTTCAATGCCCTGTGGAAATTCCCGAACACAAGTTCATCTTCCCTGATGTGTTCCATTACATCGACTGACAGTATAATATCATACCGGCCGGTGTCTGTAAGCTCAGTAAGATCGCCTTCGGCGCACGTAACCCTGTCTTCAAGTCCAGCGGCCCTGAAGAACCTTACGCAATCATCAACCTTTTCCTTATCAATGTCAACCGCCTTTATTTTCCAGTTCCTGTTCATCCTGGTCATTCTCCAGGTATATTGTCCGAGCCCGGCACCGGCATCGAGCACTGATGCCTGAGCCGGGAAATTCACTGCAATTTTTCTCAGGGCTTTTTTAACGTGCCATGTCCGGAGCAAAAGAAGATCGAGAAGAAAATAGAGTGTTTTTCTCATGAACACCGGTCCTGAAAAAAAACGTCCGAGTGTTTTCTTTATGGGATCATACTGCATCTTTTCAGGATTTCAGCAACCTGTCAATATTTTCAATGTAGTCGAGGCTGTCATCGATAAAGAACGCGATCTCAGGTACTATCCTCAGTTGCTTTCTTACTTTTTGCCCCATCTCAAACCTTATCTTTGAGGAGTGCTCCTCAATTGACTTTAAAATAACATCCTGCCCTGCGGAGGGGAAGATGCTGATATATATCTTTGCGAACGAAAGATCAGGACTGACCCTTACCTTTGTGATTGAAACCATTTTCCCCTGTGCCAGCTCACTGCCTTTCCTGAGAAAGATCCCGGCCATCTCCTTCTGGATCAGTCGCGATACCTTTTTCTGCCTTGTCGATTCCATGGCATTTATTTTTATAATCTGCAAAGGTACTATTTTCCTGCTAATACCGGATTTATATGTACGTTCACACCTACAGCCTTACCGAAAAAGCATTATTTTTGCGTTGAATTTTTTAAAAGCATTGCGATGGACACAGTTGTGAGTGGTATAAGATCGACGGGAAACCTTCATCTGGGGAATTATTTCGGGGCGGTAAAGAACTTTCTGAAGATGCAGAAAGAAAATAATTGTTTCTTCTTCATAGCTGATTATCATTCACTTACTACCCATCCAAAACCTGATGACCTTCACGGTAACATTAAACAGGTTCTTGCCGAGTACCTGGCCTGCGGGATAGATCCCGAAATAGCTACGGTCTTTGTACAGAGTGATGTGCCTGAGGTTACGGAACTGTACCTTCTCCTGAACATGAATGCATATGTCGGAGAGCTTGAACGAACAACATCATTCAAAGAGAAGATCAGGAAGCACCCCGATAATATTAACGCCGGGTTGCTTACATATCCGGTTCTTATGGCAGCTGATATAATAATTCACAAAGCCCATAAGGTTCCCGTGGGAAAGGACCAGGAGCAGCATCTGGAGATGACCAGGCGGTTTGCCAGGAGATTCAACATGATTTATGAGGTTAATTATTTCCCTGAACCGGATGCATATAATTTTGGTCAGGAATTAATAAAGATCCCCGGACTCGACGGCACGGGTAAAATGGGAAAAAGCGAAGGGAATGGCATTTTCCTGGCCGACTCTCCCGCGGATATCAGGAAAAAGGTGATGAGAGCTGTTACCGATGCCGGTCCTTCAACACCCGGACAGGAACCGTCGGAACCGGTGAAAAATCTTTTCACAATTATGGATGTCGTTTCTGATCAGGAGACTGTGAAGTATTTCAGGGAAAAGCACGCTGTATGCGAGATCCGGTACGGGGATCTTAAAAAGCAGCTTGCGGAAGATATAGTAAGGGCGACCGAACCTATCCGGATCAGGATAAATGATATCCTGAGAGATGATAAATACCTTGCAAAAGTTGTAAGCGACGGAGCCGATAAAGCCAGGGCAAGCGCTTCGAAAACCATAAGGGAAGTGAGGGAGATCATAGGATACAGGCCGTTCTGATAAAAAATAAAAGCCAGGTCGGTGACCTGGCTGACTTGAGTAATCAAGTATATGTTTGAGATTGCCTGTGTACTATCCAGTTCAAATAGCATGCCAAAGATACCTCCCGCACCATATACTTTTTCTTAAAATTGTGTTAAGATTTCACAATCCCGTGTGAGTAAATAGTTGTAAATTTAATTGGCTGTTTTTGACGGAATTAAATATTACAAAAATGGAAACAAGGGAATCAAACTATCAGACCTGCCCAACGGGTGGACGTACTCCAAACTATTCGAGACGGGGTTTTATAACCTCCTGCTCCGCATGCGCCGCCTGCCTTGCATTGAAACCGGTGTCATTTCTGGAATCTTTGCCCGGGGTGGGAAAGCCTGCTGCAAATATGCGTCTGCGGGTTATCTATTCACTTCATTCCGAGGTTCAGGCTGTGCCCGACTGGCCAAATCTGGGTTTTGATTTCAGGCCCGCAATGGAGAAGATTAATGCAGCCCTCATTTCCAATTTCCGTAATGCCGAGTTTCTACCCGTCATGGCGACCGGTCCGGAGGATGCGGCTAAGATAGCAGAGCAGGATGTGAATGAAAATATTGACGGGTATATAATATTCCAGATGAATTGCTGGAACAGGGTGGTTCAGGAGATCGCAAAAACAGGGAAGCCTGTTCTTTATGCCGATTTTCAGTTTGGCGGGAGCGGAGGATTCCTCGTCTACACGTCATCATTTCTTGGAAGCAATGCCGGAAACGTGGGTTTTGTCGCCTCATCACGGATGGAAGATCTTCTGGCAGCAGTAAGTTGTTTTGAAATAATCCGGGAGGGAGGGCCGGCATCAGGCTTTGCTGCCGCAGTAAAAAAGACCAGGATAGAAACAACCGGTGCTGCAGGGAATTACATGGTTTATCCTAACGATATAACAGCAATCTCACCGGCTGAGTGTATAAGCCGGCTTTCAGCTTCGAGAATACTGGCTGTCAATGATCAGGAAGCGAAGATCGCCCAACCCGTAATGGGAATCCCTGTGGAATATATACCTTTCGCCGAGGTGAATGATGCCTGGAGCAAGGCAGACAGGGATGAAGCCGGTTCCATTGTGGCACGATGGCATAAATCGGCTCTCGACATAATCAATGTATCTGATGAAACACTGCTTACATCGGCTTCAATGTACATTGGAATGAAAACTATCCTTGAGCGCCATGGGGCAAATGCAATAACTATGAACTGCCTTGGCGGATTTTATGGCGGTCATATACACGCCTATCCATGCCTTGGTTTCCACGAGCTATGCAATGAAGGACTGGTAGGTGCATGCGAATGCGACATAAGCTCGACTGCCACCATGCTTGCATTTTCAACTATCACCGGCGGTCGTCCGGGATTTATCTCCGATCCGGTTATAGATACATCGAAGCGCCAGATAATTTATGCACATTGCGTGGCTCCCAACAGGATCTTTGGACCGCTTGGCAAGACAAACCCATTCAGGATCATGACCCATTCCGAAGACAGGGCCGGCGCTTCGGTCCAGTCAATATTGCCTGTCAATTATATGACCACAACCCTTGAGATCAATAATGGCAGGAAGGAAATTCTGTTCCACCAGGCCGTGGCAGTCGATAATGATCCTGATGACAGGGCGTGCAGGACAAAACTCTGTGCTGAGCCTGTTGGCGACATGGAGAAGCTTTTCACGAAGTGGGACGTATGGGGATGGCACCGTGTAACATTTTACGGTGACCTCAGGGAACCAGTCTATGCTATGGCCGATTCACTTGGCTGGAAAGTAGTGGAAGAAGCTTAGTAACACCTCACCCCGGGGAGGGGTTTACAGTCTTACCCCTTTAGTTACTCATATTATTTGCTAATTTTGAGGGACATTGTTTTATGCTCTTGCAGGTGAACAAACGTATTGCCATAATCGCTATTGTCATCCTTGTTGCGGGAGTCGGGGTTCTCGGATACTTCCTTCATCAGGGCAGCAGGACACTCTTCACCGATCCGTATAAGGTGATTGCTCCTGATGCAGGCATTGTCATAGAAACAATTGATATAAGGAGCTTTTTCAATTCAATGACCACCGGGAAAGGGCTTTTTTCAGAGATCGGGAACATCAGGGAGTTCAGCAGTTTCAGCGATAAACTGAAGCTGATAGCTGATCAGATCAATAAAGCGGATTTCAAAAGATTCCTGAATGAAGGGACTGCACTTATAGCCTTTCATCCCGGCGATGACGGCAAACTCACGCCTCTGCTTTCAATGACGATCCCCGCTGAACTGACCTTCAGGCAGATAAGAGAAGGATTTGAAAGCTCGGGGGTTAAAAGAATTATTGAGAAGAAAGTCAACGGAAAAAGATTGTTTGAGCTTCCTTATTTGTTTGAGGGTAAAAATGATACCCTCTTTTTAACCGTCAGTTCAGGCCTGATGGTTTGCAGTACATCGAAGGAGCTTATTATGAGGAGTATTACCGGAACAACCGCGGCGACGGATATAAGAAATGCGCCGGGATTTTCGAAGATACTTCTCTCAGCCGGGAAGAATGAGGATAAGATCTTTATTGTTTTTGAAAACCTCTCTAAAGTTATAATCCCCATGCTTGAGCCCGGTGCACGCGGGCTGGCAGACAGGATCGCAAAACTGGGCGGCAGTGCGGGTGGTGATATCTACATCAGTGACGAGGGAATATCGGCGAGCGGCTATACCGAAAGCAAGGATCCTTCGAGTCTGCTTAACCGTTACAAGGATATCCAACCGGGGGAATTTCAAACCTATAAAGTGCTCCCTGCAGCAACAGCTCTCTTTGAGTCTACGATATTCGCGAAGGAGAACGGCGATAAGCCTTACACATCTGTTCTGCAGGAGGTCAGCGCACTTGCCACCAGTCTCCGGCCATACCTTGGTGAGGAGGTTACCAGAGCCTACATAGACATCAGGAACAGGCCGGTTGGTGAAAATTCCCTTGTTATCTATGAATTGAAGAACAGGGTTCAGTGTGAAAAGGTATTCCTGGAAAGTCTGGGACGGAAAGCTTCAATCACCTATTTCGAGCCTGACGATCAAACAAAAATACCTGTTTATCTTACAAACAATCCCGGTCTTATTTCAGTTCTGATCCCCGGCTTCGCACCCGGTTTTATTGATTCATATTATGCATTTTATGATAACTATCTTATAACCGGCAGTTCATATGTCACCCTCTCGCGGTTTTTGTATGACAATCTTCTGAACAAGACACTTGTGAACGACATGTTCTACCGCGATTTTGAAAAAACAATGCCATCGCGGGCAGGCTATTTATTCTATTGCATACCCTCACGAATCATCGATTATCTTGCACGGTACCTTAACGGCGATATCATTAAAGGACTAAGGTCGAACAAAATTTCACTTGACAAGATCCAGTCGATCGGCTTTCAGCTCTCTTCAATTAACGGAATGATATACAACAGCCTGTCGGTCAGCTATAAGGATGAGATCAGGGAAGAATCGACCACTGAATGGGAGACCCTGCTCGACACAATTGCGGCCATCAAGCCGTTCTTCTTTACAAATCATATTACCGGCGCAAAAGAGATCTTTATCCAGGACATTAAAAACAATGCATATCTTATAAATGCGGCAGGCCGCGTGCTTTGGAAAGTTCCCCTGAAGGAAAGAATAATGGGTGCGGTTTATGTAATTGATTATTATAAGAACGGAAAATACCAGCTACTCTTCTCGGGAAAAAACAATCTTCATATTCTAGACCGTAATGGGAATTACGTAGAAAGGTATCCTGTCAGGTTAAGGTCTCCGGCAGCAAATTCGCTGGCTCTTTTTGATTATGACAATAACCTGAATTACAGGCTTGTAATTGCCGGCGAGGATAAGCTGGTTTATACTTATGATAAGTCAGGCAGCGTTGTAAAGGGGTGGAAACCTTTCCGGACCGCCGGGTTTGCGGCTGGCGAGGCATCCTATTACAGGATCTCAGGGAAAGATTATATTGTAGTTGCAGATGAATCGTCGATATATTTCCTTGACAGGTATGGCAATATCAGGCTCAATCTGAATGACGCCGTAACAAAGGCAAGAGGATCTGCTCTCAGATTCAATCCGGGTTCGGAACCATACCTGGTCTGCAGTTCACCTGACGGAACGGTCCAGAACATATATTTCGACGGGAAAGTGAAGAAATTCAGCCTGCGTGTGTTCGGTTTTGACCATTCATTCGATTTTTTTGACGTAGATGGCGACAGTTTTGGCGAATATATTTTCATTGAAAAGGGTATCCTGTATCTTTATGACCACGATGGAAAGGAAATGTTTACAAGGGATTTCGGATCAGGTGAACTTGGAGGTCCTTTAAACTTCATCTTTTCATCATCAGATAGAAAAATAGGTGTTTTTGACTTGAACAAAAAGCTGATCTATTTGATTAATAGCAAGGGTGAGATTATGAACGGATTTCCGCTCAGGGGTGCTTCAATGTTCTCGATAGGAAAACTTTCGCCGAAAAATGAATGGAATCTTATTGTGGGCGGGACCGACAGATTTTTATATAATTACAAGCTGGAAACCACATTAAGATAGGGCTTACAATGAAAACAAGATTTTTAATTGCAGTATTGCTTGCCGTGATCATAAGCAGTGCATCGGCGCAGAACAGTCAGGTCCTCTATTTCATGAATCTTCCGCAAAACCATCTTTTAAATCCTGCCCTGAGGTCATCGAACAGGATTTATGTTGGTTTTCCCGGACTGACAGGAATTAACTTCAATATCTCGAACAATTTTATCAGTTTTTCGGACCTGTTCCCTGAAGGCCTTGAAATTTCCGAGTCAACAATACCCTTCCTTAATTCTGATTTCGATACCGATGAGTTCCTTGACGGCTTAAAGGACCTGAATTACCTTGAACCAAGGGCATCGGTGCAGCTTATCGGGATTGGCCTGACAACGAAGAACGACTTTTACTTTTTCCTCGACATCAGTGAACGGGCTGAAGTAAATATTGTTTTTCCGCGCGATCTTCTCACCCTTGCTTTTCTTGGTCCGGAAGAACTGGCCGGGCGGACTTTTGACATGTCAGCCCTGAAAGCCGATGTATTGTATTTTCGCGAAACCGGTTTCGGATTTTCAAAAAAGGTCACTCCGCGCCTGAGAATAGGCGCAAAGGGAAAACTGTTATTCGGAATGGCAGCCGGTTCATTCAGGAATGAATCGCTGACCTTATCAGTCGATGAGGACTTCTCAAACAGGCTCGTTGCCGATATGGGTCTGAGAATGAGCGGACCGGTTAAATTCTTCCTTGATCCGGAAAACAAAATTGACGATGTCAGATTCAACGAAGATGTGTTTGAAACATCAAGAAGCTGGAAAAATTTCTTTACAAATACCCGAAATGCAGGTTTGGGACTTGACCTTGGCGCTGAATTTGAAATTACGCCGAAAATAGTCGTGTCCGCTGCTGTCACCGACCTTGGATTCATAAGATGGAAAACCGATATTTCAAATCTGAAGGCAACCGGTGAGGCCAGCATGGAGGGAATAAGCATCACCGATATCCAGAATGGCTCGGCAACCTTCGATGAGATGATCGAGACCATGGCCGATACACTTATCAATGCCCTGACTGTTACCGATTCGGAGGAACCCTTCACTACATTTCTCCCGTTCGGCGTTACATTGGGAGGAAAATTCAACGTGACTGACAAATTTTCAGTCGGGCTGTTATCTTACAGCAGGAAAACCGACCAGCAGCTGAAGGAAGCCCTGTCGTTATCGGCAAACTTTAACCTGGGAAGCACTTTCTCGGCAAGCCTGGCATACACGGCAAGCAACCATTCCTACAATAATTTCGGAGCCGGCTTCGGGGTCAGGGCCGGATTTGCGCAGCTGTATTTTTTAGTCGACAAGATACCACTGAGCTGGAAAAGTGCGGGCAGTGGCAAGGACAGAATAGTACTTCCGGAAAACTGGAATACTCTTCATGTACGGTTCGGGCTGAATCTGGTTTTCGGCAACAGGGGCGGAAAAATTCAGGAAAACTCTTCGGCAACTCTTGAATAGGCATTATCTTTGTGATCTTTGCTACAGCTCATCGATGCTTGTGGCCGGGGGATTTGGATGTAAAGAATTTGATTGTATAAAAGATGATATTGTTTATCCGGTTCATATTAGTCAGTCTGATAATCTATTTGATTGTAAGATCATTTGCGCGGTTCTTTGATGACCAGAGGAGCGCTCCTCCCAGGGATGATCATGATCACCATACGGATTCAGCATCGAAAAACAAGGGAGTGTCAAAAGAGGTGGGAGAATATGTTGATTACGAGGAGGTTGATGATTAAACGGCCGGATATTTCTTCCCGTCGGTCTTTCTCAGCTTTTTAGCCAGTGCATTTGCAAAAACAAAATCATTCAGTGTACCGCAATCAGAATCAAGTACTTCGTCTTTGCTGCCTTCCCAGCACTTTACACCATCGCTTATAAATACGATTTTCTCGCCTATTTTCATGACGGAATTCATGTCGTGTGTATTTACAATGGTTGTCATTGAGTATTCTTCAGTCAGTTCCTTAATAAGGTCGTCAATCATGATGGATGTCAAAGGGTCAAGACCTGAATTTGGTTCATCACAGAACAGGTATTTCGGATTAAGCGAGATTGCCCGTGCAATTGCCACGCGTTTTTTCATTCCTCCCGACAATTCTGCTGGGAACAGGGCATTAGCATTTACAATGCCGACCCGTGAAAGGCAGGAATTAACCCTGTCGATTTTTTCTTCATTACTCTTTTCAGTGAACATATCGAGAGGGAACCTGACATTCTGTTCAACAGTCAGTGAATCGAAGAGGGCGCTTCCCTGAAAGAGCATACCCATTTCCTTCCTGATTTCTTTTTTGCCTGTAAAATCAAGCTGGTTGAATAGCACATTGTCGTACCATATCTCACCGCTGTCGATATCCAGAAGGCCGACTATCGATTTGAGCAGAACCGTCTTCCCCGATCCGCTCCTGCCAATAATAAGGTTTGTTTTCCCCGGCTCGAAGCTGACAGAAATATTATCAAGGACAAGATTGCCGTTAAATGATTTATTAATATTCCTGACCTTGATCATGACAGCAGGAGTTGAGTGAGTACCACGTTAAACAGCAGGATGAGGATACTGCTGTAAACAACTGCTTTAGTACTTGCCCGGCCTACCTCAAGCGAGCCGCCCTGGACATAATAACCCTCATAGGCAGAAACACTTGTAATTATAAAGGCAAAAAAGATGGTTTTTATAATGGCGTAAGTTACATAATAGGGTATAAATGCATACTGGATCCCGTATATATAATCCTCTGAGGTAATTACGCCTGTAGAAGTGCCGGCGATCCAGCCTCCGATTATCCCCACGTTGATGCTGATTATCGTGAGGAAAGGGTTGAATAACAGGGTTGCAATAAGTTTTGGAAGAATAAGGTAAGAAGCCGAATTCACACCCATTATCTCAAGAGCATCGATTTGTTCGGTGACTCTCATAGTCCCGATCTCAGATGCAATGTTCGAACCTACCTTACCCGCCAGTATAAGGGCTGTTATGGTGGATGAGAATTCAAGTAAAATAGAATCACGCGTTCCAAGTCCGATAAGATAGGTGGGATAAATGGGATTCTCGGTGTTATAAGCAGTCTGAAGGGTTATCACCGCTCCCATAAAGAAGGAGATGATCGTGATTATGCCGACGGAGTTCAGCCCAAGGTAGACCATTTCGGACATAGTCTGTTTGTAATAAATAGAGGCTTTTTCCGGCTTGGAAAGCACCTTTTTGAGAAGAATAAAGTATTGTCCGACCTCTGATAAAAACCTGAACATGCCTTATGGTTTCAAAACGCTAAAATTACAAATATTTACTGTATTTCCTTCACCCTGTTTTAAATCACGAATGGGCAAAATAATTATATATTTGTACAACATTTACAGGCTAATTAAATTGCTCATGGACAACAGATATGTTATTATAATGGCCGGTGGTGTTGGAAGCCGTTTCTGGCCTCTCAGCCGTAAAGAAAAGCCAAAACAGTTCCTTGATATTCTCGGAAAGGGAGAAACACTCCTGCAGCAAACGTACCGACGATTCAGTGCTTCATGCAGGAAGGAGAACATTTACATCGTTACCAGCGCGGTGCATAAAAAACTGGTAACAGAACAGCTCGACATTAACCCGGAAAATGTTATCGGTGAACCTTTCAGGAGAAACACCGCGCCCTGCCTGGCGTACGGAACCTTCAGGATACTGAAGGAGAACCCAAACGCAGTGATTGCCGTCACGCCGTCGGACCATCTGATCATTAAGGAGGACAAGTTTACGGATGTACTGACCAGGAGCTTTGAGTTTGCCGAAAAGAATAACGCCCTGCTTACGCTCGGGATCAAGCCCGACAGGCCTGAGACCGGATACGGTTACATTCAGGCAGATCAGAAGAAGCCTGTCGCCGGTTTTGAGAACCTGATGAAGGTAAAGACCTTTACCGAAAAGCCTGACCTCGAACTGGCAAAAGTATTTCTTGAAAGCGGGGATTTCTACTGGAATTCAGGAATATTTATCTGGAACATAAATTCAATCCTGGCAGCATTCGAAAAATACCTTCCTGATATGTTTTCAGCATTTGAGGAAGGGAAGGAGTTTTACACAACCAGGCAGGAAAGCAAATTCATTGGAAAGACCTATGCAGAGTGCCGCAGTATTTCAATTGACTACGGGATCATGGAAAAAGCTGACAATGTTTATGTGTTGTGCACCGATATCGGGTGGTCGGATCTGGGAACGTGGAGTTCACTTCATGAGCATTCGCAAAGGGACAAGAGAGGCAATACAATGGTGAGCGGTGAGATCTTTACTTATGACAGCAAGGGTAATATCTTCAATGTATCACCCCATAAGGTCGTTGTGGTACAGGGCCTCAGGGATTTTATAGTAGTCGACTCACCGGACGTGTTATTGATAGTCAGGAAGGAGGAAGAGCAGAATATCAAGAATTATCTTGAGGATGTGAAAAATGCCACCGGCGAGAAATACCAGTAGTTCACTCCTTACCCGCTAAAGAAAAAACCTTCAGGAGGGTCAGCCTAACCTGAAGGTTTTCTTTTATGTCTCTAGGGGCTGTAGAATAAGTAAAATCCTTTAACCGCAGAGGGCGCAAAGGCAAGACGCAAAGTTCGCAAAGATCTGAAATTATGTGTTTTAACTTTGCGTTCTTTGCGACATCTTAGCGTTCTCTGCGGTTAAAAAGAACTTTTTCAACAATCCCAGTGGTAGGTTTATCCTAGTATTCCCAAAGATCGTGTTCAATATTGAACAATTCAGTTTTCATTCTTTCAGCTTCGAAAAGCGTGTATTTACCGACAGTATAATCATTGATCATCCTGTCGTCAAACACGTTCGACTCACCGAAAATTATGCTTCCGAATCTCCTCTGCATAAAGAGGTCATCGAATGATAATCTCTGGGCATCATTGCTGGCAATGAAAGCTTCATGTTTTGCAAGTGCATCACGGATGTCGTCATATTTTATCCAGAACAGTGGTTTTCTGAGTGCACGGCCAAGTTCCGGATCATAACCCATCCAATAAGGTTCAATACCAATGATCCTTACATCAAGCTTCGAGAGTTTCTTGTCGAAATACCATTCCTCATATACCAGTAGCTGTTTTACTTCTTCGGGTTTTGCCGATTCCGTAATAAGGGTATCCTTTGTATCACCCTCGGCATTGATCTGGATCTGCTGAGTTCTCGTGGTAGCCCCCATCTGGGTTTCAATCTCATCGTAGGTCGTGGGCAGATTGGTATCAAGAGGAGAGAAAGCAGCCAGACGTCCGGCCCTGATCTCTTCCATTAATATGGTGATCAGACTTTTCCTGCCATCCTGTGTGGGCCTGGTAGGGTAATACAAAGGCTGGTTTATCTTCTCCCTGAGATCGATCAGGCGCCATATCTTCCTCGACCATATTACATCAGCCTCCCTCAGATGCGGATAGTTGATCTTCTTGTTATCCGGCATTGACTTCTGGTAGATATCGCCAAACGACTGGGCATTTGTCATGCCGCAAATTGCAAAGACGATAAGTCCAAAAAGAATTTTCTTATTCATTGTATTACAGTTTATTTTACTAATCAATCTTCAAAATTATCGGGTTAAGATCGAGTGTCCTGCCATCGGGTGCCAGGCACTTGATATCTTTAATGAACAGGTTCTTACCGCGTGTAAGCCGGTTAATAAGACCTTTCTGCTCGGAAGTAAGTGAACTGCCGTTGCTTTTCTCCTCGAAGTCACCGCGGTTATCCGTGTAGAGTACCGTAAATCCGGTAACCTTATATACCAGGTCAAAATCGAAGTCGGGCAGGGATGCATAAACTCCGGTTTGGGCTGCCGCTGTATTCTTGGGTACGCTCCCGGTATTCTTTCCGGCAAATGTCGCAATAGGAGGAGGCACGGGTTTTACCCTGAAAATGACCGGAGGGTAGCTTTGTGCTTTTCCGCCGGCATCAGTAGCCGAAACAATTATCTGAACATTCTGGCCAACTGCGTTTGGCTTAACAGCCCAGTTGCCCCTGAAGGTTTCACCCCTGGAGTTCTTTACCCTTCCGGTTGTATATGATCCGTTCACAACCCTTATATTAATCCTGTCGGGACTGACTCCCGGAACTGAAACATCGATAGGGTTGGGAATATTATAGTACATCACATTCATGGCAGTCGGGGAGACCACAACATTTGGTTCACCAACAACATACGAAGCGTCGAAGGGATAGGTCCTGGTGGAGCCGTCGGGCCCTTTAAGGGAGATTATACCACCCCATTTTCTGGAACCGGATCCGGAGGCACGAACCTTGTATATTCCACGGCCCTGCTCATCACGAGGAAGTTCGGTGCCGCCAACAGTGACAACCGGCAGCTGCGTGGTATCAGTTGCTGACATGAATATTGCTGCTTCATAATCGCTTCCCTGGGTCACATAGGTTGCCTTGGGGATAACGATAGGTATGAGCTTGTTCAGTTTGAATGCCGCTGCGTCAATTTGTGTATAAAGGTGATTCAGAACTTCTGTTTCACCGTTCCTTACGTCGACCTGCATCTTTGAAAGGATTGTAATTACGGCTACAAGCGGGAGGGTCTGGAATGACAGGTTCTCCCAACGGGCCGGCTGTCCGTCCGGATCATGGCCGTCGTCAGTGTTGAGACTTGCAATCAGCGCTTCTTCTGCAGTAGGGTTTTTCCCATCGAGTGTGGTTATAAGGAACTCGCGGTAATCATTTATCAGCGCTTTCAGGGTATATGCTTTACCGTTTTCATTTGCACCGATCAGAACTTCAGACGGAATATTGTTTTCGTCAATACGTTTTACTTCTTCAATTATAACTTCATTACCCTTGATGGCTGGAGTGTCTTCACCCTCAGCTTTGTAAATGATTTCCTTCTTGAGATCCTGAATGAAGTTAAAAAGTTCATCCGCACGGGCTTTAACCTCATAGGCAGAAGTCTTGAAACTCCCGGCTTTCGTGGGATTTTCGGCTGCTGCCCTGTCGAACTCGGCGTAGATAAGATTATTTTTTGAAACGTAATTTGTGATAGTCTGTGTCAGACTTCTGTCAACTTTTTTAAAAGCTTCAACGGCCTCCTTTGACACGTTAAGTGCAAGCATGGCGGTAAGAATCAGGTACATCATACCGATCATCTTTTGCCGTGGAGATAGCCTTTCGTGAGCCATTTTTTTAGGTAGTTTAGATGGTGTTAATTAAAATGTCACGCTATTTAACATTCATTGCGGCAAGCATATTTCCATATACATTATTCAACGCCGTCAGGTTATCGTTAAGCTTTCCGATCTGTTCGCGATATTTTTTAGTATCACCTGCTGAATCAGCAAGTTCCTTCATAATAGTCTGAATTCCTTTATACAGAGTCTCAGTTTCTTTCATGTAATTATCCGCACCTTTGCGCTGCAGTTCATATACAGTATTGAGGGCTGACAGGTTCTTGTTCAGTGATTCGAGTTGCTGGTGATATGATTTTCCACCGTTTTCGACCATCGAAAATGTCTCTGCCACCCTGGTATAATTTGTATTGGTATCATTCAGGGCTTTGGCTGTCGACTGATAGGTATCGTTTAATCGTCCCAGGGAATCATTTGCCGAATGGATCGTATTCATGAATTTCGATGAAGCAGCTGAGATATCGCCCATGGCGCTCAGGTTCGTCGTTGATTCGCTGAATCTTTTCATTCCCACGCCCAGTTTCTGGAAAAGATCGGGTGTGATCTCGGCTTTTTCGAGCATCTCGTCAAATTTCATGAGCGCCACTGAACCGGATCCGCCTCCGATCCCGCCTCCGAAACCGCCTCCGCCGCCTGATCCGATCCCGCGGTCGTGTCCGTGGCCAGTTCCTATTGATCCCGGTTCATCTTCCGGAATCCCTGCCAGTTCGGGATATACGAGTGTCCAGTCAACCTCTTCGTGCAGAGGTTCAAAGGCTGAGAAAAAGAAGATTATAGCTTCGGTGAACAGACCAATTGTAAGCATTGTTCCTGCATATTGCCAGTGCTGTATCTTAAAAAGTGCACCAATAATAACGATAGAAGCACCTATACCATAAAGTTTGGCCATAAAATTCTTCCATCCGCTGCTTTGTACTAATTCTGCTAGGCTCATTACCTGAATGTTTAAATGTTATTTTTTATTGATTTACTCCAATGTAGGACCGTACGTTACGGAATCCGATATATGATTTTGTTGTATCCTGGTATTCATAATCCCTTGTACTTGTCTGGAGGAAATAGGCGATATCCTTCCACGAACCTCCCCTGATCACTTTGCGTTTCAACACCGGCGGATCCTGCGGCCGTGCATTGTATTCATAGTTTGGATTAAGGTCGTGCTGAAAGATATATGCTGACGGATGGTATGCACAGCATGTCCATTCCGCAACGTTGCCTGACATGTCAAACAATCCGTATTCGTTTGGTTCGTATGAACCTGCCTTGGCAGTATAAACTGTACCGTCATCTATGTAGTTGCCGCGCAGTGGTTTAAAATTGGCAAGGAAGCATCCCTCGTAGTTCCTGGTATACGGACCTCCCCATGGATACATTGAAAGGTCCAGTCCGCCGCGTGCAGCATATTCCCATTCTGTTTCAAGCGGAAGCCTGTAAGCCTGAACATCGGCAATACCGTTTTTCCTGAGCGCCGTATTCATAAAGTCGGTTCTCCACCTGCTGAAAGCGCTAGCCTGTACCCATGATACGCCGACAACCGGATAATCGTCAAATGACGGGTGCCAGAAATAGAGGTCAGCCTGCGGGTCATTGAATGAATATGTAAAATCCCTGATCCAGCACAAAGTGTCGGGATAGATGTTCAGGGTATCATGCCTGATAAAGGAAGAGCGGTCCCTGACAGGAGTCGTGCTTCCGTCGCGGTTGGTAACCAGTCCTTCGTATCTTCCGGTGTTGCCTGCATAGTCATAAACATACCTCGATTTGGCAGCCTGCTGGTAATCAACCCAGAAATAGGTGTAATTCAGCTTTCTGACGTCGATCTGCTTCTTCCAGTTGAACCGTTCCTCGGGAGGATAATACATCTCTTCCAGAATTGCCGCAGTCGTCTCTTCTTCAGGGTCAATTCTTTCTTCCCAGTTAAGGACATAGGGTTCAATAACATTCCCATCCCTGTCAGTCATAAAATACTCACGGTCGGGTACCTGTGCTTCGCCAAGCTTTGTTCTGAGAATAGAATCGCGGACATAATATACAAATTGACGATACTTGTTATTTGTAATCTCTGTCTGGTCCATCCAGAATGCTTCAACAGTGACAGTCTTGGAAATACTGTTCATGGCAAAAACAGCATCCTGATCGCTTGGCCCCATTGTGAAACTCCCGGCCGGGATAAAGGCCATTTCAAAAGGTTCGGGTTCAAAGAAATTTTTTCTCCCAGCGACCCCTGTAAGTTCTCCGGTATTCGAAGATTTACAGCCACTAAACAAGACTATAATTATCAGAGCTGAAAGGATTTCCTTTTTCATAATACTTTGGGATTTTGTATTGCAAGTAATTTTTTTTTAGTTTCAATCATAAAAACCGTATGCTTTTATACCTCATCGGACTCTTACCCAGGCTCATATCGAAACAATAATTAACCATGAACTCATGCGATCCGGTGGTGTTTTTTCTGATATCTGATATTGTGAAGTCGTAAGCATATCCTATCCTGATTCCGTTGAACAATTCAACTCCGGCGATACCTACTACGGCATTTCCGGGTCTGTAAGAAACGCCACCCCATACCTTTTTATTGTATCTTACTAAAGAAGTTACTGAAAATTGTATAACTTTTCCGTCACTAAGTGCGTAAAGGGAAGGCAGCAGTTCGAAGCTGGGATTGGGAAGCTGAAGAATGTACCCTCCTGTAAGATGAAAGTGTCTGCTAACATAGGGCGTGCCCTTCGAATATTTTATCTTAGGCTGATTAATATGTGTTACCGACAGGCCGGCGTAATATTTGTCTGTTCTGTAATAAACACCGAGACCTGCATCAAAAGCAACAAAACTTTCCTTATTTTCCGGTATGAGGGGATCGCCCGACGGAGGTGTAAAGACATCACCGGTCGGAATTTCCCATGTCGGATCAAGCGTTTTGTTTAACATTCCTGCATTTATCCCTATCCCGAGCGTTCCCGTGCCAACTTCAGCCAGATAGGAATATGCGAGCGAAAGGCTGATGTCCCTGTCAAAGCCGATATTGTCGCTTTCGACACGCAGTCCAATCCCGCCTGGGATCTTAAAAGGACTGACGGGGGCGCTTATATTGAACAACGTCGTGGCAGGAGCTCCTTTAAATCCTACCCATTGCTGCCTGTTTATGGCTGTGGCGCAGATCATCCCTGAAGTGCCTGCAACACCCGGGTTATAGCCGAAAGTGTTGAACATATAATTGCTCGTCAGCGGATCCTGCTGCGATAATCCATCCAGGGATATGACAAAAAAAATCAGGAATATGATAGTTGGTCTTTTCACTGCTTTAACTTAAGAATAAGCCCATTTAATGAACCTGTAAAGTAAATAAAATTCTTAAAAGTATACAAACCGGCTGAATATATAATATAACTTATGAACAATGCCTGACAATTCTTAACATCAGGTAGTATAACAATTCATAAACGAAGAAAGATCAAAAATATTTAAAATATCAGGATTTTAATCTGTTGGCTGTATTGACCCACCTGTCGGGTACCTCATTTCTGTTGGCCTTAAGATAGTCATCATGTGAGCAGGCTGCATAAACATGGTTTCCCGTCCCGTCGGTCAGTTCGATCCACCACCTCTCGGTAAGGTTGCTTTTAATAAAGATGAGATCGTCCTCAAGATCGGTCACTCTGACATGATATTTGATGAAACGCCCTGAATTACTGCTGCTTAACACCGACGATTCGTATTGCCGCTGCGAGAATCCTTCAAGAAAGAACCAGAGGACCTGGGCGGCCAGACCTGAAGTCTGTGACCGGATATCAAGCCGGGGGTTAACTTCGAAAAGGCCGAATACTTTAAGGTTGTCCGAAATGCCTGCATAGCGTGCCAGAAGGCATATCTCTTCGCTATAAAAGCCGTTTGGTGAAGGAATTGCAGTTCCCGGAGCATCCGATTGCCTCACAGCCGATATGTCAAATACAGCTGCATGTGAATCCCTGAAAAGTGGTTCAGTAAGATATATAGCCTGCCTTACATCACCTATCCTTATAAGGTCCGGGTGGCGCCTGGCAATCCTGTTTAACACTTGTTGATCATTAAGGTAGGTCTGATATCCTATATTAATGTATTGTTTAAAGGTGCTTTTATGGTTTTGCATTATCCTGTTCAGGTAGCTGAACGAATCAAAGCCCGGGTGGTCAATTGTGAAATCAATCCTTGGATCGACGGCTATCAGCGTGTACCCGGTCTTCGAAAGTGTCAGCGCCCTGTCAATTGCAGGGACAAGCGCGCTGCTTCCGCCAATTATGACGGGAAATACATTTTCAGCGAGGAGGATACCCAGGATATCGGTAAGCCCTGCAAGGGTATCATTGAATGCAACCCCCCGCTTCATGTTCCCAAGATCTAAAATTTTTGTCTTCCCGGGTATTTTCGCCAGTCTGAACAGTTCCCGGCGTATTGCATCGGGTGCTTCGTCTGAACCCTGATTAGGCGAATTCCTGCCGTCGGGAACACCCAGAAGGGCAACTTTGTAACCGCTTAAATTTTTTAGCGGATTATTGTCGGTATGGACAGTAATGTTGTGCGGAAAGCCGGCATTACCTGTCAGCTGTGCGAAATCAGGTTGTTCGATGCTGACGGGATCGAGATAATCATTTAGGTCTGGCATAAGTCTTTAAGAACTTTTTTTAGGTTTTTCACTGTTGCTGATGATCGCCTCGCATTCCTCCCTGGTGAGTTTTTCGGCAATTGTTCCCCTGGGCAGCCGGTAATTATTTTTATCCTTTACCAGGTAAGGCCCATATCTCCCGTTAAGCAATTTTATGTCGCCGAAATCCTTAATTACCTTTTTCTCATCGTTTTCATTTTTCTCCCTGATTATCTCGATAGCCCTTTCAGCAGTTACCGAATAGGGATCATCAACCCCTCTTTTAAGTGAATAGAATTTACTCTTGTGCCTTACATACGGGCCGAACTTTCCGACACCAACGACTATTTCACCGCCTTCATGTTCGCCGAGCGGCCTGGGAAGGCGGAAAAGCTTCAGAGCTTCATCGAGTGTTATGGTCTCAAGCAACTGGTCTTTTGCAAGGCTCGCAAATCTTGGCTTCTCACCTTCAACTGTTCCCCCGATCTGTGCCACCGGTCCGTACCTGCCCATCTTCACCGCAACCTGTTCACCTGTTTCGGGATGGTTCCCAAGCACCCTGATACTTGTTTTCCTGTCTTTTTTCTCAAGCGTATCCTCAACGGTTTTATGAAAGGATGAGTAGAACTTTTCAAGCATCTGCGTCCATTTCAGATTTCCCTCGGCGATTTGGTCGAACTGCTCCTCAACCTCTGCAGTGAAATGGTAATCAACAATTTCTGAGAAATTCTCAATAAGGAAATCATTTACTATCATTCCGATATCCTGTGGGAAGAGTTTTGATTTCTCCCTGCCTGCAGCCTCTGTTTTGGTGGTGGGTGTTAATTTGCCCCCGGAAAGGGTGATTATTTTCAGCTGCCTTTTTTCACCCGGCCTGTCCTCTTTTAAAACATAACCCCTGTTAAGGATCGTTGAGATTGTCGGGGCATATGTTGAAGGACGACCGATACCCAGTTCTTCGAGTTTCTTGACAAGGCTCGCTTCAGTGTAACGGGGCGGAGGTGCAGTGTATTTCTGTGTGGCCGTAATAGTGTCGTAAATCAACAGCATACCTTTTTTAACAGGAGGTATTATATATTTGTCATCCTCACCGTTGTCAATGTCGCTCGATTCTGCATAGACTTTAAGAAATCCGTCAAATTTGATTACTTCGCCGGTCGTTGTAAATGTTACCGGGGAATTATTCATTGCAATTGAAATCGTTGTTCTTTCGACTTCGGCATCGGCCATCTGTGAGGCAATGGTCCTTTTCCAGATCAGGTCATAAAGCTTTTTCTCGTTCTGGTTGCCCGTAATTGATGAAACATCGGGGTAGGCCGGTCTTATAGCTTCGTGAGCCTCCTGGGCGCCTTTGGTTTTGGTTTTGAACTGCCTGGTTTTGGAATATTTTTCTCCGAATTCCGAAACTATGACCTCCCGTGATTTTGCAAGCGCCAGCTTTGACAGGTTGGTCGAGTCGGTTCTCATGTAGGTTATCTTCCCGCCTTCATAAAGCTTTTGCGCCACTGCCATAGTCTGGGCCACCGAGAATCCGAGCTTTCTGTAAGCTTCCTGCTGAAGCGTTGAAGTCGTGAAGGGGGGAGCAGGCGACCTTGTACCCGGTTTGACGGTAATGCCCGATACGGTGAAATCAGACTTATCGCAAAGTTCAAGAAACTCAGAGGCCTCTTTCTGATGGGGGAATCTTTTTGAGGCTTCCGCCCTTAAAAGGTTGTTCCCGGCATTCAGCTGGTCAATCCTGAAGATCCCGTTAATCCTGAAAGAAGATTCTGTTTTAAAAGATATTATCTCCCTTTCCCTTTCAACTATAAGCCGTACGGCTACCGACTGCACCCTTCCTGCGGAAAGCGACGGCTGTACTTTTTTCCAGAGGACCGGAGAGATCTCAAACCCTACAAGTCTGTCAAGAATTCGGCGGGCCTGCTGGGAATTGACAAGGTTCATATCGACCTGCCTCGGATTGAGAATCGCATCTGAAATAGCTTCCCTTGTGATCTCGTGAAAGACGATCCTTTTCGTCGTCGGCAGATCGAGCTTCAATACATTAATAAGGTGCCAGGCAATTGCTTCCCCTTCCCGGTCCTCATCAGATGCTATCCAGACAGTTTTAGATCCTGCAGCAGCTTTGCGCAGCTCTCCTACAACTTTTGCCTTTTCTTTAGGAATTTCGTAATCCGGGGTAAAATTTTTCTTTATATCAATGCCAAGGTTCTTCTTGGCGAGGTCCCTTATATGCCCGAAACTTGATACGACATGGAAATCTTTTCCCAGGAATTTCTCAATGGTTTTTGCTTTTGCCGGAGACTCAACTATTACAAGATTTTCGATCATATCGAACGGATTTTAGTGCATTAAAAACACGGCAAAGTAAATCATTTAGGTACCAAACTTCAAAATAAACCGTTAAGATTCTTTATTAATTGCTAATTTTGAGCGAAATTCCTGAGGCATATGAAAGGCGATTCACCGAACAAAAAGTACCTTACATGGTTCTGGTCATTATTTTCCCTCCCGTTCCTGATAATCATCCTGTTATTCATTCTTATCTCCAGGGGAAAACTGGGTGAAATGCCATCCTTTACAGAGCTTGAAAATCCTGAATATAATCTTGCTGCAGAAGTTTATTCCGAGGACGGTGTATTGCTGGGAAAAATAAGCATTGAGAACAGGACATGGACGGAATACGAGGACCTGTCGCCCTATCTTGTTGATGCACTTATTGCAACAGAGGACATCAGATTCTACAGGCACTCAGGAATTGACATCAGGGGATTGGGAAGAACTGCAGTAAGGACCATCCTGCTTGGGCAGAATACAGGAGGCGGCAGTACAATAACCCAACAGCTGGCGAAACAATTGTATCCCCGCGATACTTCAAGGAGTTCCGCTTTTGTGAAGAAGATGAAGCTTGGCATTTCAAAATTCAAGGAGTGGCAGACAGCCGTAAAGCTTGAACGGAGCTATACGAAGAATGAGATCATCGCCATGTACATGAATAAATTCGACTTCAGCTATAATGCCGTGGGGATCAGGTCAGCGGCGAATGTTTATTTCAATGTGACACCCGATTCGCTCAATATTGAGCAGGCTGCGGTCCTTGTCGGGATGCTGAAGGCTTCAACACGGTATAATCCGGTAAGGAACCCCGACCTGATGCTTCAGAGAAGGAATATTGTGATCTCGCAGATGGCAAAATACGGGTATCTCACTCCTCAGGTAGCCGACTCGGTAAAACAACTGCCGATCGAACTCAACTTCAGGCTTGAAGATCATAATACCGGCCTTGCCACTTACCTCAGGGAATATATAAGGAATACGATGAATAAGCCTGAACCAGACAGGAACAGGTACGAGATGGTATCTTCTTACGAAGACGCATTGTGGGAGTGGCAAAACAACCCGCTTTACGGGTGGTGCAGCAAGAACAAGAGGCCCGACGGATCAAATTATAATATTTACAGGGATGGCTTGAAGATCTACACTACAATCAACTCAAGGATGCAGCAATATGCCGAAGAGGCCGTCAGGGAACACCTGTCGAAAGAGATGCAGCCCGATTTCGATAAACGGGCCAAAGGCTTCAGGAATCCTCCTTACTCAAATGACCTTACAACCAAGGAAGTTGAAGAGCTGATCATGCGATCGATAAGAGACAGTGAAAGGTATATAGCGATGAGGGCAAGGGGAGTTCCTTTAGACTCGATAATGCTTGCTTTCAGGACAAAGGTCCCGATGAAGGTCTTTGCCTGGAATGAGAAAGGGGAGAAGGATACTGTCATGACTCCTTACGATTCGGTAAGGTATTACAAGCATTTTGCAAGGTCGTCTTTTCTGGTTGCCGATCCTCATTACGGATTTGTCAAAGCCTATGTCGGAGGTCCCGATTTCAGGCATTTCAAATGGGATGCGGTCACACAACAGAGGAAACAGGTCGGAAGTACAATAAAACCCTTCCTGTATACGGTGGCAATGCAGAACGGTTATACTCCATGCTATGAAGTAGAAAACATACCGAGATCATTTGACCTGCCGGGCGACTCTGTGCCCTGGATCCCGAGAAGCTCGGGACCGAAGGAATACCACGGCAAAATGGTAACCCTGAAATGGGGACTGGCTCAGTCGGAGAACTATATCTCAGCCTGGATCATGCAGCAGTTCAGGCCTGCGGCTGTTGTCGACCTGATGAAAAGAATGGGAATAAGAAGCTTTATTGACCCGGTGCCATCGATTTTCCTTGGTACATCGGATATCAAGCTTGAGGAGATGGTCGGAGCATACAGCACATTCGCCAACAGAGGTGTCTATATCAGGCCAATGTATGTAACCCGGATCGACGATAAAAACGGCAATACAATTGCAAAATTCACTTCCAGTATCGAAGAGGTACTGAGTGAGGAGCAGGCCTACCTTATGCTTGACCTTCTTCAGGGAGTCGTACTGACCGGTTCAGGGAACAGGCTGAGGCGCGAGCCCTATTTACTGCTAAGCCAGATAGGCGGCAAAACAGGAACAACCCAGAATCATTCGAACGGATGGTTCATGGGAGTGACCCCAAACCTTGTGGGCGGCGTCTGGACAGGCTGGGAAGACCAGGCCATTCATTTCGAAACGCTCTCGGAAGGACAGGGTGCAAGCATGGCACTTCCCATATTCGGACTTTTCCTGAGAAAGGTATATAACGATCCTGAGTTCGGGATCATGGAAACAGATATGTTTGAGCGTCCCGGCAATTTCAACTACGAGCTCGACTGCGACAAGGTGAGAAGGGAAAACTTCAGGCGCGATATTAACCAGAGGCAGAGATATTAACCAAACAACAACCTTACAAGCGTCTCAACCTTCCCGACAGGAACAACTTCTATACCTGTTACTCTTTTTGAAATATTCTTGTGGAATTTGGAAATATAGATTTTACTGAATCCCATTTTTGAAGCTTCCCGGATTCGCTGTTCGATCCTTGAAACCGGCCTGATCTCTCCCGAAAGGCCTGTCTCGCCCGAAAAGCAGACATCCTTTACAATCGGGATATCGAGATTAGATGAGAGTACCGAACTTATTATCGCAAGGTCGATCGCAGGGTCATTAACCTTTATTCCACCCGCAATATTCAGAAAAACATCCTTCACACCAAGCCTGAAGCCTGCTCTTTTTTCAAGCACTGCAAGGAGCATATTAAGGCGGCGGATATCAAATCCAGTGGAGCTTCTCTGCGGCGTTCCGTAAACAGCGCTGCTGACAAGCGCCTGGGTTTCGATAAGGAAGGGCCTTATACCGTCGATTGTAGCCGCAATTGATATCCCGCTCAAAGCTTCATCATGCTGATTGATGAACATTTCGGAGGGATTGGCCACCTCCCTTAATCCGCTTTCAAGCATTTCAAATATTCCAAGTTCGGAGGTGGAGCCGAACCTGTTCTTGACCGACCTCAGTATCCGGTAGATGTAGTTGTTGTCGCCTTCAAAATAGAGCACCACATCCACAATGTGTTCCAGTACCTTGGGTCCGGCTATGGTTCCGTCCTTTGTAATGTGTCCGATCAGGAATACCGGGATGCCTGTTATCTTTGAATACTTAAGGAGCTGGGCTGCACACTCCCTTACCTGGGAGACAGATCCTGCCGAAGATTCAAGGATTCCGGTGCTGATTGTCTGGATTGAATCTATGATTATAAGTGCGGGTTTTAGATTCTCAGACTGTGCAAGTATGTTTTCAAGTTCGGTTTCACTATAGATATAGCATTGAGGATTTGACCCCCCGAGTCTTTTTGCCCTGAGGCTTATCTGCTCTTCGCTCTCCTCTCCGGAAACATAAAGTATGTTCTTGCCCCTGAGTATCAGTGCAAGCTGCAGGGCGAGGGTCGATTTGCCGATGCCTGGTTCACCGCCCAGGAGGATCAGCGAGCCGGGCACCATACCGCCGCCGAGTATCCTGTCGAGTTCTGGCATACCGGTCCTGATCCTGGAATGTTCATCCGGACTGATATTGTCGAGCAACTCCGGCTTCCTTTTTTCATGATTTGAAATGAATGCATTTCCTCGTCCCGGTGTGGCCGGTGCAACAATCTCTTCGTGGTAAGTGTTCCATTCCTTGCATGAGGGGCAGCGTCCGATCCATTTCGGGGATTCTGCGCCGCAATTCTGGCAGACGAAAGCAGTTTTGGTTTTTGGCATGAGATAAAATTAAGAGTATTCCGGGAAAAACCGAAAGGAACAGGTGTATAAAAATCAGGACAGAAAGAAATACGTATTAAAAAACGTATTATAATACGTATTATAATACGTATTTAATTTTGTAGAGAGAGGTCTCAGACCTGTCTCTGCCTATTGTTTTTCCGGAAAATCATGTAAAACGATATCAGGCCAACCACAATGACAAGCAGGAGCTGCGATTCGTGGCTGAGGAACGCATACACCAGCCCGTCTTCGAGGTTGACACCCTCAACAAAAGCAAGCCCGCGTGAAACTGCATAATGAAACGCCCCGATACCACCCTGAACCGGCACCGACATCCCTAGTCCGCCGACAACCAGAAGAAAAATACTGTCACCCAGAGTGATATGTGCTGTAGGCTCAATTGCAAAAACAACTACCCATGTCATAAACATATAGCAGACCCAGATGAAAACGGTGTGAAAAATAAATTCCCATTTATTGCTAAGGCTGGCAATTGTCTTGAACCCGTTTAGCATTCCCCTTGCAAGATCAAACATCTTCGAAAAGAAAACGAATTTCCTGAGCTTCCTCCTGTTCCTGAAAAGCAGAAAAAGTGACAATACCAGTACAATGGTAATTAACATCCAGATCACCCATGTGAATCCAAGAAGAGAAAAGACCTTTTCCTGCAGAGGAATAAAAATTGTTTCCCTGAGGAACTCATTTATTTCTGATCCCCTGATTATAATAAGCACAAACATTATCGAAAGGAGCGACGCAAGGTCAACGGTACGTTCAATTACCACTGTTCCGATAAGCTGATCGACGGGGATCTTCTCCTTTTTCCCGAGGGCGACGCAACGCGTAATTTCACCTACCCTCGGAAGAGCCAGGTTTGCAAGGTAACCTGTCATCATTGCATAGAAGGTTGTTCCAAGAGCCGGAGAGTGTCCAAGGGGACTTATCAGGAGATTCCATCGCCTCGCCCTGCTTATATAGGCAGCCAGCCCGAAGAGCACCGATATCACAACCCATTTGTAATCAGCACCTTTTAGTCCCTCTACCAGCTTGTCAAACTTAACATTTCTGAAGGCCAGCCAGAGAAGGAGAAGTCCGATGAAAAGAAATGCAAGAAACTTTAGAATCTGAAATATGGTTTTTCTCAAAATCAGACCAGTTTATTTGTTTTTGTGTCGGGGAAAATAATTTTGGGCTTGAACGTCTTTGCTTCATTGAAATCGATAGTGGCATACGACATAATAAGAACAACATCCCCTACCGCTACCTTCCTTGCTGCAGGACCATTCAGGCATATCTGTCCCGAACCCCTTTCTCCCTTTATCACATAGGTTTCGAGGCGTTCGCCGTTACAAATATTCAGAACCTGGACCTTTTCGTTCGCAATAATGTCAGCTGCATCCATCAGGTCCTCATCAATTGAAACACTCCCGACATAATTCAGATTCGCCTCAGTGACCGTAACTTTATGGATCTTCGATTTTAATATTTCTAT
Organism: uncultured Bacteroidales bacterium; assembly: GCA_963737255.1. Taxonomy (GTDB): domain Bacteria; phylum Bacteroidota; class Bacteroidia; order Bacteroidales; family VadinHA17; genus LD21. The sequence goes on along the minus strand of CAVTSB010000012.1, from coordinate 207,849 downwards.
AAACATTTCAGCAGTGAAAAATTAATTACGCTGCAAATTTAACTATCCTTTTGATTGGTTCAACGGAATTTCGACATTATCTATCAATCTGATCTTTCCGGCTTTTACAGCAATGCATCCAAAGTACCTTGTCCCCTTTTTGAAATCGGCAGCGCTCCTGACGGGAACCAGATCCTTTTCATCGACTATTTCAAAATACTCTACCTCAAATCCCACAGGTTTTTCAACAGTTTCCCTGACGTAGCCTTTTATCCGGGGAATATCGTTATCATGGACCATGCGTGAGGCGGCGAAAATTGCCTTGCAGATAACTCCTGCATTTTTTCGTATTTCGGGTTCCAGCAGACGATTACGGCTGCTCATCGCCAGTCCGTCGTCCTCGCGGACAATCGGATTTCCGATGATCCTGACCTTGTCTCCTGTCTGACGGACAAGCGCCCTGATAACGGCAAGCTGCTGAAAATCCTTCTGGCCGAAAAAGGCAAAATCGGGTCCGATGATTTCAAATAATCTGCTCACTACCTGGGCAACTCCGTTGAAGTGACCTGGCCGGTGCACCGCTTCCATTACCCTGTCAAGATTCCCGAAATCGAACACCCGCCTGTCTTCAACAGGGTAGATCTCCCTGTCATCGGGTGTAAATATTATATCGTCATCCCTCAGAATCGTTCCGAGGAGTGCCTTATCAGCTTCAATCGTCCTCGGATAATTCTTCAGATCCTGTTTGTCGTTGAACTGGGTGGGATTGACGTAGATGCTGACAACAACGACCGGACATTGGGAAATCGCGTTACTGACGAGCGACAGGTGACCCTGGTGAAGCGCTCCCATAGTCGGAATAAAGCCCAACGGGGAGAGATTTGTGCTTTTGATAAGTTTCTGCAACTCCGTTATTGAACTGACCGTCTTCATATTTGTTTAATTTTTATGCAAACCTAAATGAAATTAAATTATCAGTCCATCATACCGGGCCAAAAATCTATAAAACATTCAGAAAGAATTTGGAGCGGCAGGGTGCGGCATTAATCAGGTATTGCAAATATTCTCATTTTTTATTACTATCTTTGCACCTTGTTACGGAATGGAATATCGGGGCATTCAAATGGAAAGCAAAAAGGTATTGTTTATTTCACAAGAGATCACTCCCTATTTGGGTGAAACCAAATTATCGAAGATAGGAAGATATCTGCCGCAGGGTATTCAGGAAAGGGGTAAGGAGATCCGGACGTTCATGCCGCGCTATGGAAGTATAAATGAAAGACGGAACCAGCTTCATGAGGTGATCAGGCTTTCAGGCATGAATCTCATTATTGACGACACCGACCATCCTCTGATAATAAAAGTCGCATCGATCCAATCAGCCAGGATGCAGGTTTATTTTATTGATAATGATGACTATTTCCAGAGAAAAAATACTGTGGCCGACTCCGCCGGGAAAGAATTTGAGGATAATGACGAGAGGGCGCTTTTTTTTGCCAGGGGTGTGATTGAGACTGTGAAGAAACTGCGATGGGCTCCCGATATAGTTCACTGTCACGGATGGATGTCATCACTCGTACCTGTTTACCTGAGGAGCATCTACAGCGATGATCCACTTTTCCATGACTATAAAATTGTTTATTCCATCTACAACAACGACTTCAAGACTCCTTTCAGAAATACCTTTGCCGATAAATTAAGGTATGACGGAATTGATGGTGAAGGCCTGAAGCTCATTAAAAAACCCGATTTCATCAATGTCTCCAAACTGGCCATAAAATATTCTGACGCTATCATTATAGGAAGTGACATGATCAATGAAGAGTTGTCGAAGTATGTCGGTACCCTGAGTAAACCTGTTCTCGGGTTCAAGGATGAAACTGAATATATTGATGCCTATAATGATTTCTACGACAAGATACTATCGTGACACTTTAGTTTCGCTTCTTCTGCAATATTTGATTTTACATTTTCGTTATCCTGTTTTTTAGCATGGTTGGTTTTTTAGATTCTGAACTTTCATTTAAACTTATTGTATATGTGTGGTATTGTAGGTTATATTGGATCCAGGCCTGCCCGGGAAATAGTCCTGACGGGATTGAAACGTCTTGAGTACCGCGGGTACGATTCGGCCGGACTGGCACTCGTCAATGGTGAAACCAGGATCTTCAAATGCAAAGGGCGTGTTCTTGACCTTGAGAATATGGTCAGCAAGACGGATTTCAACGGTACCGTGGGCATGGGTCATACACGGTGGGCAACTCATGGTGAGCCGAATGAACTTAATGCCCATCCCCAGATCTCGTATAAGGGTAATTTTGTAGTGGTCCACAACGGGATAATTGAAAACTACTCCCGCATTAAAAAGCACCTAGAAAGCCGGGGTGTCGTATTCCAAAGCCAGACCGATACCGAAGTGCTTGCCAACCTTATGGAACATCTCTATCTTGAAGGCGATCTAACCGCAGAACAGGCGATCATTATGGCTCTTAACAGGGTCGAAGGCGCGTATGGCCTTGTGATTATCTGCACCAGGGAACCCGATAAGCTCTTTGCTGCCAAGAAGGGGAGCCCTCTTGTGATAGGAGTCGGGGAGGGCGAGAACTTCATCGCCTCGGATGCAACGCCAATCGTTGAACATACCCAGAGAGTGATCTACCTCAAGGATGATGATATCGCGATTATTAAAAAAGATGAGCTGGTACTTAAAACGATAAAACCAGGCAAGATAGAACCCGAAGTCAAGGATGTGGACCTTAAGATAGGTGAGATCGACAAGGAAGGTTTTCCGCATTTTATGCTCAAGGAGATCTTTGAACAGCCCAGGGCCATTCACGACACTTTCAGGGGCAGGGTATTGCCTGACCAGTCGGGGGTGATGCTCGGCGGCCTTCACACGGAGCTCGAAGCCATTTCGCAGGCTGAAAAGATAACAATAGTCGCATGCGGTACTTCGTGGCATGCAGGCCTTCTTGGAGAATATATATTTGAGGAGTACACAAGGATCCCGGTGGAAGTTGAATATGCATCTGAATTCCGGTACCGCGATCCGATAATCAAAAAGGGAGATATTGTAATAGCAATAAGCCAGAGCGGTGAAACAGCCGACACACTGGCTGCCGTCAAGCTGGCCAGGGAAAGGGGAGCAAAGGTACTGGGGATCTGCAATGTTGTAGGATCAAGCATTCCCCGCGAAACAGATGCCGGGGTATATACGCATGCCGGTCCTGAAATAGGAGTTGCTTCAACCAAAGCATTTACCACGCAGGTTACCGTCCTTGCCATGATGGCCTTTGAAATTGGTTTTCTCAAGGGAACTATTTCACCCGAAAAATACAGGGAACTCATAAATGAACTTGTTGAAATTCCGGGGAAGATAGAGAAAGCCCTTAAAGTAAATGAGCAAGCCCTTGAACTGGCAAAACATTACACCAATGTCCGGAATGCCCTCTACCTGGGAAGAGGTTATCTGTTCCCGGTAGCCCTTGAGGGAGCTTTAAAACTCAAGGAGATATCATATATACATGCCGAAGGCTATCCTGCAGCCGAAATGAAACACGGACCCATAGCCCTTATTGACGCCGACATGCCAGTGGTTGTTGTTGCAACGAAGGATGACACCTATGAAAAGATAATAAGCAACATCCAGGAGATCAAGGCCAGGATGGGACATGTAATTGCAATAGTGACTGAAGGAGATGAGATAATCAGCAAAATGGCGGACCACGTACTTGAGGTACCTGATACAATTCCTGCTTTCTCGGGGATCCTGGCGGTTATACCGCTCCAGCTCCTGTCGTATCATATTGCCGTCCTGAGAGGCTGCAATGTTGATCAGCCGAGGAACCTGGCCAAATCAGTTACCGTCGAATAGTTTAAAAAAGATTTCCCCATATGGTTTCAGAAAATAATTTCAGAGCGCTTGAAACGGCTGAAATAAACGCCCTGGCAGCGAACAACTGTTTCTGTGATGACTGGTCGAATGTTAAGGTTTCAGACGGATTTGATCCTTCACGGTGCATGAATGTCCTGTTTTCAGGTCAGATCAGGCTTGGGAACTTCCGCGGGTCGGTAACCGACAAATCAGGAGTAAGTATTCGCAGCGGGATATACAATGCCCACATCCACAATTGCTCAATCGGTTCGGATGTGCTGATCAGCAATATCGGCGATTATATTGCCAACTACCGGATAGAGGATGAAGTGACCATTAAGAACTGCAGCAAAATCCATGTGGAAGGCATGTCATCGTTCGGAAACGGGACCAGGGTTGCCGTACTTAATGAAACCGGCGGCCGTACAGTCAGGATATGGGATAAATTATCCGCTCACCAGGCATACATCATTGCTCTCTACCGGCATCGCTACAAGGCGATCACGAATATTGAGAATATGGTGACCGACTATTCAAAATCGATCAGTTCTGAAACAGGAACCATCGGGAAGGGTTCGCATATATTAAGCTGCCGCAACATCAGGAATGTAAAAATAGGACCTTTCAGCGAAATTGACGGAGCAATCAGCCTTAATGAGGGCTCAATAAACAGCTGCGGTGAGGATCCTGTATTTATCGGCCCCGGAGTTATTATGGAACATTTTATAGTCTGTTCAGGTTCAATCGTTACCGAATCGACGCTGATTGATAAATGCTTTATCGGCCAGGGCTGCGTCCTGGCAAAACACTATTCGGCCGAGAACTCATTGTTCTTTGCCAATTGCGGAGGCTACCATGGTGAAGCCTGCTCTATATTTGCAGGTCCGTATACCGTTACACATCATAAATCGACATTGCTTATCGCGGGTATCTTTTCATTCATGAATGCCGGCAGCGGATCGAACCAGAGCAACCATATGTACAAGCTCGGACCGATCCATCAGGGAATAATGGAGCGGGGTTCAAAAACAACCAGCGATTCATATTTATTGTGGCCTGCCAGGATCGGGCCATATACTTTGGTGATGGGAAGACATTACAAAAATATGGATACTTCATCCCTACCTTTCTCATACCTTATTGAAAGCAACGATGAAAGCATACTTGTGCCGGGGATCAATCTCCGAAGCGTGGGTACCATCAGGGATGCCCAGAAGTGGCCGGTACGCGACAGGAGAAAAGACCCTGAAATACTCGACCAGGTAAATTTCAACCTGCTCAGTCCGTATACAATACGTAAAATGTTCGAGGGAAGGGAACTTTTAAAGAGACTCAGATCGATATCAGGTTCCGTATCGGCATCATATACATATGATAATATGATGATCAAGGGAGCTTCACTTGAAAGGGGCATCGAGCTTTACCAGACCGGGATCAACAAATTCCTTGGCAACTCCCTCATCAAGCGTCTTGAAGGGATAAATTTCGAGACCAACGATGAGCTGCAACGCAGACTGGCTCCCGACCAGGTCGAGGGAAAGGGTGAATGGGTCGACCTTGCGGGGCTGATCGCACCAAAACAGGTAGTCAGCAGATTTCTTGATGATGTCGAGTCGGGGAAGATCAGCAATATTGAAGGTGTGGCTGATGCTTTCAGGTCGATGCATAGATCGTACTATGAGTGGGAGTGGGCCTGGGCATGCGAAAGAATTGAAGAGGAAGAGGGTAAGCGGGTCGAGACCTTTACGGCTGATGATGTCATCAGGATAGCGGAAAGATGGAAGAAAAGCGTAATTAATCTCGACAGGATGCTTTATGAAGATGCCAGAAAGGAGTTCACGCTCTCATCGATGACCGGATTCGGAATTGACGGCGGAGAAGAGATCAAGAGGCTCGATTTCGAGCAGGTCAGGGGTGATTTTGAATCCAACGGGGTTGTGTCCGCTATCCAGGATCATATCGAGCAGAAGAGCGCCCTGGGGAACGAGCTCATTGACAGGATGAAGAGGATCAGAAACTAGTCTCCGTACCTGCGGGAATACTGCAGTTCATAATATTTTTCATAGTCACCCGAGATGACTCTTTCAAGCCATCTGTCGTTTGAAAGATACCAGTCAACCGTTTTCTCAAGTCCTGCTGCAAATTCGGGTATCGGCGTCCATCCAAGCTCCTTCTGAAGCTTTGTGGAGTCGATGGCATAGCGCAGATCGTGCCCGGGCCTGTCTTTTACATATGTTATAAGCTTTTCGGATGTGCCCTCCTGGCGGTTGAGCTTCCTGTCCATTATCCGGCAAAGAAGTCGTATAAGGTCAATATTCTTCCATTCATTATTTCCGCCTATGTTATATGTTTCGCCTGTCCTTCCCCTGTGGAAGATAAGATCAATGGCGGAGGCATGATCCTCTACATAAAGCCAGTCACGTATATTTTCGCCCTTCCCGTATACCGGCACGGGTTTATTATTTTTAATGTTGTTTATTGCAAGAGGGATAAGCTTTTCGGGGAACTGGTTGGGACCGTAGTTATTCGAACAGTTTGAAATTATTACAGGAAGCCCGTAAGTATGACCGTAGGCCCTGACCATATGATCGGAGCTTGCCTTTGAGGCTGAATACGGACTCCTCGGATCATATGCAGTCTCCTCGGTGAACGCCCCTTCCTTCCCAAGCGAACCAAAGACTTCATCGGTTGAGATATGGTAGAATTTCTTCTCTTCAGTCTTGAATTTCCAGCTGTTCAGGGCTGCATTCAGGAGGTTTACGGTACCGACGATGTTTGTAAAAACAAATTCATCGGGAGCAGTTATCGACCGGTCGACATGCGATTCGGCTGCAAGGTGGATAATGCCGTCAAAGTCATACTTTCCGAACAGGCGTGCCACAGCTTCCTTATCAACAATATCGGTTCTTTCGAAGGAATAGTTGCTTTTTGTTTCGATCTCGGTCAGATTCTCAAGGTTTCCCGCATAGGTAAGCTTATCGGCCACGACAATCCTGTAAAGCGGGTAACCGTTTACAAATCTTCTGACAACATGCGATCCGATGAATCCTGCGCCGCCCGTGATCAAAATTACTTTTTCCTCTTCCATCCTACTTTGTTTTTCTTATATTTTTTTCCCATTCCCAGGCTGTTCTCATCGCTTCATCAAGAGTGCTGACGGTTTTCCAGCCGAGCTCGCTGTTAGCCAGTGACGGATCGGCCCATATTTTTTCGATGTCGCCGGGTCTGCGTCCTGTTATCTTATATTTAAGGCTGATCCCCGTCACCCTTTCAAACGATTTAATGGCTTCAAGGACAGATACACCCTTTCCGGTGCCCAGATTGAATATCTCATAATTAGTTTTGTTCTTTTTCCCTATCAGCCTGTCGACTGCTGTTACATGTGCTTTTGCCAGATCGACAACATGGAGATAGTCCCTGATGCATGAACCATCAGGGGTGTCATAATCGACACCGAATACTTTAAGTTCTTCCCTTAATCCGTATGCTGTCTGAGTGATGAAGGGAACAAGGTTTTCGGGAACACCCATCGGGAGCTCGCCGATAAGTGCTGACGGATGGGCTCCGATAGGATTGAAATACCTGAGGGCGATCGCATTTATGCTTTTGTCGCAAGCGGCTGTGTCGCGTATTATTTCTTCCCCTATCTGTTTGGTATTTCCATAGGGAGAGACGGCCGGCTGGATCGGGGAATCTTCCGATACCGGCAATTTTTCGGGCTGGCCGTATACCGTGCAGGAAGATGAAAATACAAGGTTCGGAATTCCGAATGTTTTCATGCATTCAAGGAGATTGATCAGCGACACCAGATTATTCCGGTAATACCCGAGCGGTTTGTTGACCGATTCTCCGACAGCTTTATATGCGGCAAAGTGGATTATCCCTGAGATGCCGCTATGCTTTTTAAAGAATGCATTAAGGATTTCACCGTCGCAAACATCAAAAACCTCAAGTGCAGGCCTGGTACCGGTTATCTCTTCGATACGGTCCACCACGTCAGCGCTGGAGTTGTAAAGATTGTCAACTATTACGACAGAAAAGCCTTTTTCGATAAGTTCAACCGTAGTATGGGAACCTATATATCCGGTTCCCCCCGTTACAAGGATTTTCTTTTCCATCAGAGGCTCCAGTAAGTATGGTTTTTAATTTTACCGCGGAGGACGCCTTTTACATCCACAATAATTCCATCCCCGTTCAGGAGGGGAGTAAAATGGCTTTCATCAAATCCAAGGTATTCCTTATGGCTCACGGCAAGTATCACTGCATCGTATTTCCCGTCAGGTTTAGCCTTGAGGTCGATCCCGTATTCTTCCTTAACCTCATGCGCATTGGCGCCCGGGTCAATCACATCTACTGCCACGTTGAAATCGACGAGCTCATTTATTACATCGACGACTTTTGAATTCCTGATATCTGTAACATCTTCCTTGAATGTAATGCCCATTATCAGGACCCTGGAATGGGTTGGATTTTTTCCTGCGGCGATGATCTTCTTGACTGTCTGTTTGCCGATATAGCGGCCCATGCTGTCGTTTGTGAAACGGCCCGAGTCGATCATCTGCGGGTGATAACCAAGGGCTTTGGCCTTATAGGAAAGATAGTAAGGATCAACCCCGATGCAATGGCCTCCGACCAGCCCGGGATAGAACCTGAGGAAATTCCACTTTGTTCCGGCTGCTTCAAGAACCTCATAGGTGTTCACTCCAAGGCGGTTGAAGATTATTGAAAGCTCATTCATGAATGCAATGTTTATGTCGCGCTGGGTGTTCTCGATTATCTTGGCCGATTCGGCGACCTTGATTGAGCTTGCCCTGTAGACGCCGGCCTGGATTATCAGCTCATATACCTTAGCAATATTCTCCGCCGATTCTGTATCGCACCCGCTTGTAACCTTTACAATTTTTGTCAGGGTATGATTCTGGTCGCCCGGGTTTATCCTTTCAGGCGAAAAGCCAACCTTGAAATCGGTGCAGTATTTAAGCCCCGAGAATTTTTCAAGCACCGGCACGCAGTCTTCTTCGGTGCATCCCGGGTAAACCGTCGATTCATAAACCACGTAATCCCCTTTCTTCAGGATCCTGCCTACGGTTTCGGAAGCCTTAAGCACGGGAGTAAGGTCGGGCAGGTTGTAGGAATTGGTGGGTGTGGGCACTGCAATAATATGGAACGATGCCTGCCTGAGATCTTCAGTATTGCTTGTGAGGAGGATGTCGGTATTTTTGAAAGCTTCCGGCTTAAGTTCATTGCTCGGGTCGATCCCTTTTTTCATGAGTTCGACTCTTTCGGGCTTAATATCGAATCCGACAACACTGATCTTCCTGGCAAATTCGAGTGCGATTGGAAGGCCCACATAACCAAGGCCAATCAGGGAGAGCTTTGTCTCTTTGTTCAGAAGTTTTTTATACATATTAAATTCTATTTGGTTCTTAACATAGGATGATAATCACCGGTAAGTCCGACCGGTTTTGAATTTCTTATTGTATATGCCGTTATAACCGACTGGCGGGCGTCACTGAGTCCGAATCCCCTTCCAGCCAGTATCTCCCTGTATGTCTCTGTGTGGAGGTCGGTGAATCCACGGCTGAACTCAAAATCCTCACTATCGACGGTTATTGACCTGAATGTCCGGTTCCCACACTCTTTTACAAAAGCCGGCAGGTCGTTGTAATCGATGCTCAGGAACCATCTTACCCTTGCATTTTCAAGCTCAAGATAGCCTGCTGCCTTGTCAGGTTCGGAAATATGAACAATATTTTGGGTTATATCGCCGAAGATCCAGGCAAGCATGTCAAAGAAGTGAATTCCGATATTGGTTGCAACTCCCCCTGATTTCTGTATGTCACCCTTCCAGGAGATGTGATACCAGTTACCCCTGCTGGTTATATATGACAGATCAATATCATAAACTTTTCCCTTCGGTCCGTTCTTAATTTTCTCTCTCAGCTCAATTATTTTAGGATGAAGTCTCAGCTGGAGAACTGTATTTATTTTCTTTCCGGTTTCATTTTCAATTTCCTGAAGGGCGTCAACGTTCCAGGGATTAAGGACGATAGGTTTTTCACAGATCGCTTCGGCCTGGTGCCTCAGGGCGAACCGGATATGCGAATCGTGTAAATAGTTTGGCGAACAGATGCTGACATAGTCAATTTTTGTCCCTGTCCTTTTAAGCTTATCGAAATGCCTGTCAAACCTTTCAAATTCCACGAAGAAATCACTGTACGGAAAGTATCCGTCAAGAAGACCGACACAATCAAACTTATCGAGACTTGCCAGCAGATTATTACCTGTCTCTTTAATCGCCTTCAGATGGCGGACGGCAATATAGCCGGCAACACCTATCAGGCCGAAATTTTTAGGAGATTCATCCATTACCTGTTATGTTTAAAAAGAAGAATAAAGTTAGTGAACAATTTTTGACACGGATCCACCCTCGATTCTGTATTTTTCGCCACTTTCGGGACAGACGGCAAACCCGTTTTCGTCAAATTTCAGCTTATGCCCGAATTCGCTCATCCATCCGGTCTGCCTTGCAGGATTTCCGATCACCAGGGCATAGGGCTTCACTTCCTTTGTAACTACGGCTCCTGCACCTATAAACGCATAAGTTCCGATTTTGTTTCCGCAGACTATGGTCGCATTGGCACCGATCGATGCCCCTTTCCCAACCAGTGTGGCCAGATAGCTGTCCTTCCTGTTGACCGCGCTTCTGGGATTGATCACATTTGTAAAGACCATTGACGGGCCAAGAAATACATCATCTTCACAGATCACTCCCGTATATATTGAGACATTATTCTGAACCTTTACATTCCTCCCGAGCTTTACCCCGGGTGAAACAACAACATTCTGCCCTATATTGCAGTTCTCTCCAATTACCGAACCTGTCATGATATGACTGAAATGCCAGATTTTAGTCCCTTTCCCTATTTTGCATCCACTGTCAATCACTGCTGTCTCGTGAGCAAAGAATTCTCCTTCCATTTATTTATTTTTTAAAAAACTCCAGTATATTCCCGGTGATGTGATCAAGCTGCTCCCGGTCAAGTTCAGTGTGCATTGGCAGTGAAAGAACCTCGCCGCACAAAGCGTCGGTTACCGGGAAGTCGTGCACGCCATAGCCCAGATACCTGTATGCTTCCTGCATATGGAGCGGCCCGGGATAGTAGACCATTGACGGAATGTTCCTGCCTGCCAGATACTCTTTCAGTTCGTCCCTCCTGCCATTCATGATCTTAATTGTGTATTGATGAAAAATATGTGACGACCAGGCATTCCTTTGAGGAACGGAAATCTCAGGACATGCTGAAAGGGAATTATCATATTGATCTGCGGCACTCCTCCTTGCATTGTTGAACCTGTCGAGATACCTGAGTTTGACCCTTAAGATTGAAGCCTGCAGGGTGTCGAGTCTTGAATTGACTCCTATATCATTGTAGTGATATCGGGCCTTCATGCCATGGTTGGCGATGCTCCTCAGTTTTTTTGCCAGTTCGTCATCATCAGTAAAAATTGCTCCGCCGTCACCATAGCACCCGAGGTTTTTTGAGGGGAAGAATGATGTAGTACCTGCTGTTCCGATAGTACCGGCTTTTTTTATGGTGCCGTCTCTGAAGATAAAGTGGGCGCCTGTGGCCTGCGCTCCATCCTCGATAACAAAGAGGTTATGGTCACGGGCAAGATTCATTATTGCCTCCATATCTGCACACTGACCGAAGAGATGTACAGGAACTATTGCCCTGGTCCGGGGAGTAATCGCCCTGCGGATCGCTTCAGTTGAAATATTGAAACTATCAGGATCGGGATCGACTATCACCGGTTTAAGGCCAAGCAGAGCCACCACTTCAATAGTGGCTATAAATGTGAAGTTTGTTGTAATGACCTCGTCGCCGGGTTTCAGTCCCAGCCCCATCATTGAAAGCTGAAGGGCATCGGTCCCGTTACCGCACGAAATGACGTTCCTGACCCCCATATATGACTGGAGCTCTTCTTCAAACTTTTTTACTTCCGGACCCTTGATAAAAGCTGTTGAGTTGATGACCGAAAAAATTGCACCATCTATTTCAGACCTGATATTTTCATACTGTGTTTTCAGGTCCACCATCTGGATCTCTTTCATCTGGGAGAAAATATTTAAAGTCACGAATATAGCATTTTTCCTCTAAAAAAATGTAACTATCAATAGCTCATCCCCTTTAAAAAGATGTTAACTAAAGCCTGAAAACATCTTATTAAAATGTTGATAACATCCTGACTTTTCAACACAGGCAAAAACATTAATAGACTTACTTTTGTTTCAAATACAGAGGATAAATTTTGGACATAAAAGCATTTATAAGGGAATTATTATTCAGTCACGATTGCGTCATTGTACCGGGTTTCGGAGGGTTTATAGGGAATTATTTCCCTGCCCGCATCGATAAGAGTACAGGCACGTTATATCCTCCCGTCAGGAAGATCTCTTTCAACCAGAACATTACCCATAATGACGGGCTTCTCATAAGCAAAATTTCGCTGGCAACCGGGTTAAATTACGGTGATGCCAGGAGGCTTGTCGAGGAGTTTTCAAAAGACCTTTCGTGCAGGCTTATGAAAGGCGGGAAAGTAGTTTTCGACCATATCGGGATTTTTGTCAATAATCACGAAAATAACATACAGTTCGAGCCGGAGGCAAACATAAATTACCACCTCGATTCTTACGGGCTTGAGCCGTTCAGGTATGTGCCGGTTAAGGATTATGATGTGAGGAAAAGGATAACAAGGCACGTTGAAAGAGATCCCGCCAGATATCCGGTTGGGAAAATCCTCTGGAGGGCAGCTGTCCTGGTTCCTGTTCTGGCATTACTGGTGCTGATCCCGTTAAAGACTAATCTTTTCAAATCAAGGGTCGAGTCGTCATCGATGAACCCGCTTGTTAAAGAGGAGTTTGAAAATAACAGGAAGGCTGTTGATGAGGCCGTCAGCCTGGCTCCTGATTCGGGTATTCAGGTAAACCCCGCACCGGAAGCCATTACTGAAACACCTGTTGTCGCGGAACCGGTTGAAACGGCAAAATACGGCGTTATAACCGGAAGCTTTAAATCGGAGGAGAACGCCCTGTCGCATATAGATATCCTTAAGACAGAAGGTTATAACCCGGAGCTTATCGTAGCCTCAAACGGCTTTTTCAGGGTCATTGCCCTGACCTGCGGCGATCTTGAGACTGCAGTCCTGAAAAGAGACAGTGTTTCAAAAGAATTCCCCGGCAGCTGGGTTTCGAAGCGCTGATCTGTTTACTTAATAGTGCTCCTTATTTGATAGTGCTCCCGTTGGCGACCTGCTCGCCCGGCGAAACCATTACCAGCTTTCCGTCCTTATCCTCCGCCATCAGAATCATTCCCTTCGACTCGATCCCCCTGATCTTCCTTGGTTCGAGGTTGGCAACTATTGAGATCTGCATCCCTATTATTTTCGCAGGCTCGAAATACTCGGCTATCCCCGATACAATCGTACGCACATCAAGCCCCGTATCAATTTTCAGCTTCAGCAGCTTTGTAGTCTTCGGGACTTTTTCGGCTTCAAGGATGGTTGCCGTCCTTATGTCGATTTTTGTAAAATCGTCAAAGGTGACGGAATCTTTCGGCGGAGCCAATTTTGCAGAGGAGGCTGCATTTGCCTTTTTGGTTGCCTGGAGCTTTTCAATTTGTTTTTCTATTTCACTGTCCTCGATCTTTTCGAAAAGCAGTGTTGGCTTGTTAATGAGATGACCGGCAGGCAGGAGGTCATCACGTCCGGCATCTTCCCAGCTGAATGATCCGTTATTGAGCCATACCCTTAATTTCTGCATCGAGAAGGGAAGGAACGGTTCGAGCACTATCGTAAGGTTGGCCGTTATCTGAAGCGCAATATTCATTATTGTTTTTACTCGTTCAGGATCGGTCTTTATGACTTTCCACGGCTCGGCATCGGCAAGATATTTATTTCCAAGCCGTGCCAGGTTCATTGCCTCTTTGAGGGCTTCGCGGAACCTGAAGGCTTCGAGACTGGCTTCCACATTCCCTTTTATTGCCTGCATTTCGGCCAGAACTGCCGTGTCATTTTCATCGCTGATACCTCTTTCCGGGACTTTCCCGTCATAATAGTTGCCGGTAAGGACCAGCGCCCGGTTGACAAAATTTCCAAGGATGGCGACCAGTTCATTATTGTTGCGCGCCTGGAAATCCTTCCAGGTGAAATCATTGTCTTTAGTTTCGGGAGCGTTTGAACACAAAGTATACCTCAGGACATCCTGCTTTCCGGGAAAATCCAGGAGGTATTCGTGAAGCCATACTGCCCAGTTGCGGGATGTTGAGATCTTGTCATTTTCAAGGTTCAGGAACTCATTTGCCGGGACGTTATCGGGAAGAATGTATGAACCTTCGGCCCTGAGCATTGCGGGAAAGATAATGCAGTGGAAGACTATGTTATCCTTACCAATGAAATGGATCATTTTAGTCTCCTTGTCCTTCCAGTATTTTTCCCAGTCGGGAGTAAGCTCCTTTGTGGCCGAGATATAGCCTATGGGAGCATCGAACCATACATACAGCACTTTCCCTTCGGCACCTTCGACCGGGACAGGTATTCCCCAGTCGAGATCGCGGCTTACCGCCCTGGGCTGAAGGCCCTGATCGATCCATGATTTGCACTGTCCGTAGACATTTGTCTTCCAGTCCTTATGATCTTCAAGGATCCATTTTCTGAGCCAGCCCTCATATTTGTCGAGCGGCAGGAACCAGTGCTTTGTCTCGCGCAGCACAGGCTTGCTTCCGCTTATCGTCGAATGGGGGTTGATAAGGTCGGTCGGACTCAATGATGTCCCGCATTTCTCACACTGGTCGCCATAGGCATTCTCATTCCCGCAATGGGGGCATGTGCCTGTGATATACCTGTCGGCCAGAAAGCTTCCCGCCTCCTCATCATAGTATTGTTCCGAACTCTTTTCGGTGAACTCGCCTTTATTGTAGAGGTTGAGGAAGAACTCCGATGCCGTTTCATAATGGACTTTATTGGAAGTGCGTGAATAGATGTCAAATGCAATCCCGAAATCCTCGAACGCTTTCTTGTTCATCTGATGATATCTGTCAACGACCTCCTGCGGGGTGACCCCTTCATTCCGTGCCTTGAGGGTAATTGGAACCCCGTGCTCGTCCGATCCGCAAACTGAGATTACATCGGCACCCTTAAGCCTGAGGTATCGGGTATATATATCGGATGGAACATAAACGCCGGCAAGATGGCCGATATGTATCGGTCCGTTCGCGTAGGGCAGCGCTGAAGTGATGAGATATCTTTTGAATTTCTTCATAACATTGATAATGAATGATTATCATTTTTTTAAATTGCACAAATATAATGGATAATGTTCATTCAGGAAGTTGGGGTGGGAGGCAATACCGATTATTTTTACTTAAAATTAATTAATTATGTCATTAAGAAAGATACAACCTCCCCGGCTCCGGGAAGGTGATGAGGTAGGAATCATTTCCCCGTCATGGGCAATTGATGAGGATAAAATAAGTTCTGCGGTTCTCCTTCTTGAAAGCTGGGGATTGAAGGTGAGGCTGGGAAGGAATGTCCTGAAGCGATCGGGCCCTTTTGCCGGGAGCAGCGATGAGCGGCTTCATGACCTGAGGCAGATGACCGGGGATAAAAATATCAGGGCGGTATTCTGTTCAAGGGGTGGATATGGTTTGCTGAAGATCATAAACAGGGTCGATTTTTCGGTTTTGAGAAAATCTCCCAAGTGGTATATTGGATACAGCGATATAACCGTTCTGCATTTGTGGCTTAACAGTGTTTACGGCATCATTTCGGTGCACGCGGAAATGCCGCTGAACTATTCCGACAGCGAAAAATCGGAGGCCACGTTCAATACCCTTCACTCAGCTTTATTCGGTGATCCGGAGCCGCTTTCCTGGAGCGGCCGGGTTGTAAGGCCTGCAGATGTCAGAGGTGAAGTGACCGGCGGTAACCTTTCCCTTATTTACAGCCTGATGGGGACAAAAGCAGAGCCGGAGACCAGGGGAAAGATCCTCTTCATTGAAGATGTGGGGGAATACTATTACCACCTCGACAGGATGATGTCGTCACTTAAACTGGCAGGAAAGCTTGACGGACTGGCTGCACTGGTTGCCGGCGGACTGACGAAGATGGAAGAGACCAGGATCGCCTGGGGACACACTGCAGAAGAGACCATTGCTGATATAGTAGCTGACCGGAAATATCCTGTTTTCTTTAATTTTCCTGCCGGCCATGTAAACGACAACCGTGCTTTTTACATAGGGAAACGGGCCGGAATAAAGAGTGACGGCATTCAATCTTCCCTTGTATATATCTGATGATCAGAATGCTGATATCAGCAGGTCAAGATCCTTGGAGATTATTCCAAATTTCTGCCCTAGCGTTTCGTTAGTTAGGATCCCGTTAAAGAGATAGACACCGTTCCTCAGCCCCCTGTCATTTTTCAGCAGTTGGGTTATGCCTCCTGCTTCAACCACGTTCTGAAGAAGAGGATTAAAAATATTGCTCAGTGCTATCGAAGCGGTACGTGCAACCCTTGAAGGGAGATTCCAGGCTGAAAAGTGGATAACGCCATATTTTTCATATACAGGATCCCTCAGCGCACGGCACTCTGTTGTTTCGATGCATCCTCCGCGATCAATGCTCAGATCGATGATCACCGATCCCCTTTTCATTGACTTAACCATTTCCTCAGTAACGTAATACCTTGGACGAAGATCTTCAAGCTCGACGGCACCGATCAGGACATCGGCCGATTTGAGGGCTTTCTTCAGCACCTGGGGATGAAGAACGGACGTCTGAAGCCGCTGTCCGATCAGGTTCTGAAATCTTCTCAGCTTATGAAGAGATTTGTCAAATATCCTTACCTGTGAACCGAGTCCGATTGCTGCACGGGCTGCCGATTCACCGGCGGTATTGGCTCCGATTATGACAACTTCTGTGGGTGTTACCCCGGTTATGCCTCCCAGCAGAACCCCTTTTCCTCCATGGTGATTGCTTAAATAATCAGAAGCAATCAGCAGTGATGTAACGCCGCTTATTTCACTCATCGATTCCATAACGGGCATCTCCCCGTGAAAGTCGCGGATCTTTTCAAGGGCAATTGCCGTCACTTTTTTCCTGATAAGCTTGCCGAGTGTCTCTTCATTAAGTCTCAGGACGTTAAGAAAAGACATGACCAGCTGGTTGCCCTTGAGATATTCAACTTCCTGCTGGGTGAAGGGAGCGATCTTGATAACCGCATCGGCGCTGTAGACCCTTGCCGGGGAATCGGTGAGGATCGCACCGTTTTCACTGTAATCCTTATCTGAATAGTTAGCGCCGGCACCTGCCCCTTTCTGGACAACCACCTCGTTATCACTCTCCACGAGAATGTTTACAGCCTCCGGGGTCAAAGCCACTCTCTTCTCATCATTTTTCTTGTCGTTTGGGATCCCGATCGAGATCTTTTTTTGCCTTACAGCAGTTTCAAGTTGTTCCTCCTGCGGCATAAAAGCACTGTTGCCAAAATCGAAATTCCCGTTTTTGCTTTTTTCATTCATCTTGAGGAAAGTGTATTTTTATCAAAGTTAAAAAATTTGCAATACCGGACAAAGAACAGGGAAATGTTAAAATATATCCAGGATCCGCTCTTCGTTTCCTCCTACGGTGATCTTTATCCTAACGGTTTCGGGCGGCAGAATATCTTCAACCAGTTCAGGCCATTCCATAAAGCAGTATGAACCGCTGGAAAGGTATTCCTCGATTCCAAAATCAAAAACCTCTTCTTTCTTATTTATCCTGTAGAAGTCTATATGATAAAGTGATTCTCCAGTTCTCGTCCTGTATTCATTTACCAGTGTAAAAGTCGGACTGCTTACAAGATCGGCGGCTCCGAGAACCTTGCAGACCGCCTTGATTATTGTTGTTTTCCCGGCCCCCATTGATCCGTAAAATGCAAGAATTTTTTTTTCTCCGGTTTGATCAAGAAGCTTTCTTGCCGCCGCAGGAAGATGCTTTTTATCATTGATCAGGATCCTCATATGAAACTTCGGATTAGTGGCTAAACAGGATCAAGGGAAGCGATGGGGAGCATTATCTCCTGCATTGATATACCTCCGTGCTGGAAAGTATCTTTGTAATAGCTGGCATAGTAATTGAAATTGTTCTGATATACCAGGTAATCCTTGTTCATAGCGAAGATATACTTGGAGGTAATATTTGTTTTCGGAAGTCCGGCTTTTTCAGGATACTTCAATTCAAAGACCTGTTTTGGGTTGTAATCGAGGTTTCTTCCCATTTTATACCTGAGGTTGGCCGATGTCTTTCTGTCGCCGACAATTTTAACCGGATTTTGCACCCTGATGGTTCCATGGTCGGTACTGAAAACCACCCTGACCTGGTGTGATGAGAGAGCAAACAGCAGTTCGAACAGGGGGGAATGGATAAACCAGCTGCGGGTAAGGCTCCTGTATGCCTTTTCATCATTTGCAAGATCCCTGATAAGGTTGCTTTCGGTCCTTGCGTGCGATAGCATGTCGACAAAGTTATAGACAAGTATATTGATATCATTATCGAGCAACTGGTTAACCTTGTCGTTAATTTTTCTGCCTTCCTGACTATTTGTGATTTTATGATACGACCATTTGTATTTCAGGCCTTTACGTGTAAGCTGATATTTGAATAGTTCCTCTTCGTTCTGGTTCTTTCCCTCTTCCTCATCATCCTCAACCCACAGTTCGGGAAGTATCGCGGCTATTGCCGAAGGCATCAATCCTGAAAAGATTGCATTGCGGCTGTACTGGGTGGATGTGGGGAGTATGCTGAAATAGATATCATCCTCGATTATCCTGTATATGCCTGCAAGTTCGGCGGAAATAGTTTTCCACTGGTCATAACGCAGGTTATCGATAAGTATGAAAAAAAGCGGTCTGCCCTGCTGGACATTGGGGAATATTTTCTTTGAGAAGAGGGAAGGAGAGAGAACAGGCTTTACATGGGCATCCGGATCGAGCCATGAAACATAGTTGTTGATCAGGTACTTCGCAAAAGCATTGTTTGCCTCGTTTTCCTGCGTCCTGAGAATTTCATTCAGCCTCTGATCGGTTGATTTTTCGAGTTCAGATTCCCAGAAGGTTATCTTCCTGTAAAGCTCGGTCCAGTCGGTATAGATGCGCGCGTCGGAGATCATGTTG
Source organism: uncultured Bacteroidales bacterium (assembly GCA_963737255.1). GTDB lineage: Bacteria > Bacteroidota > Bacteroidia > Bacteroidales > VadinHA17 > LD21. Next base: position 188,787 of record CAVTSB010000012.1, on the reverse strand, counting down.
CCGATCCTCCCGAATTCCTGCGTGTAATCTGTCGTGGTTCTTTCGGTTACCAGTCTGCGTTGCTCGGTGATCCTTTTTATGGCAAGCAATATCTGGTTTGGCTTGACGGGCTTGATCAGGTAATCTGCTATTTCAGCGCCGATAGCAGCTTCCATTATTCCCTCTTCCTCATGCTTTGTGATCATAATGACCGGGATATCGGTCCTTACTTCCTTAATCAGCCTGAGGGTCTCAATACCGCTCAGTCCGGGCATGTTTTCATCAAGGAAGATCAGATCATAAGGATTATGGCGCACCATATCGATTGTGTCGATCCCGTTGGTGCAGGTATCTATTTCGTAACCCTTTTCTTTCAGGAACAGGATATGTGCTTTCAGGACCTCAATTTCATCATCGGTCCACAATATCCTTATCTTTCTCGTCATTCCCTGCCTGTCTTAGAATTTAAGGATACAAAATTACCGATTCTTTTGCCAAAAAAGGTAGTTTTCGTTAAAGAAAAGAAAATAACGGTCAGGATTTTTATCCTGCCCAAGCGCTTTGAGATTGTCGCTGTTTATGAGGAAAGTGAGGATTTCCGCACCTGTTGTATTCCTTATCAGTTTGCCGGGTTCGAATGAGTTGTAATATTCACGTGCCCGGAGGTTATCGGTAAATCCCGAAACCGTGATCATTATGTATTTATTATCAATCAACTGACCCTCCGTCCGGTAATTCTGATTGGTATAATTATCGATATTGTAGCTTATAACGTCGAATGTTGCCTGGTTAACATTGAAGGACGGGTCCTTTATGACAATTGCAAATGAATGGAGCGGGATTGTATCGGCGACATAAAGCTCGGTTGCTATCTCCTTCTCCTCCTCAAATTTCAGCTCCGGCATTTCCTGGTTAAGCCAGGTTACAAGCTCCGCTGCTTTCTTGCCTTCATCGGTGCGGGGATATGTACTTACAACTTTTTCAAGTTCCTCCTTAAAGCTCTTCTCATCGCTTATCCTGGCTACTGAAAATGAACGAAGCAGCATGAATTTCGGTGAAAGATCATCCCCGGGATGATCCTGAAGCGCACTGTCGCACATGGCTATGGATTCCCTGAAATTTTCCTGAACATACATGTCATAGGCATCCTGGTACAACCTTTCCGCCCCCTTCATTTCCGCTATTTTCTTGCTGTAATAGTCAGGGTCGGTTAATATTTTTGAGAATTCACTTTCCGGATATTCAGTCAGAAGCCGTTGCCTGTAGGTTTCGGATTTCAGGTTTTCAGCCTCTTTAAGGACATTGTAAAGATTATATAATGTCTCTGGTTCCAATTCGTGTCCGGGGTATCTCGATAATAATGATTCGTATGATTCCGCAGCTTTCAGGCTGTCAGCAATTTTTTCTGAAAAAGCTCTCCCTGCATTGAAGTAAGCCACTGCGATTTTCTCGTTCGAAATGGCAAGCAATGTATCGTTCAGGGGCAGGTTCTTCAGGTAAAACTCGGGTTTTTTATAGTTTGTTGCCGCATCTGCTGTATCTTTGCCATTCTTTTCATCTTCGGCCTGCCCGTTCGAAGCCTGCTGAACGTTGACGCTGGCTTTGTTCGACCGCCTCCAGTTATCTTCGAGACGCCGCTCTCCCCATCTCCTTCGGAATTCCGTCCGTCCAAAGGTCAGTGCTGCCTGGTTGTAAAAGTACCATTTACCCTCCTGGCTGATGTTGTCCTCAAACCTTCGCTGGTTCTCATAATATTGTCCGATATTCGCCCTGTCGGCATATTCCGACACCTTTCCTTCGCTTTCGTCCTTGATGATCCTGTCGATTATTCCGGCAATGAGCGCATCCCTTTCATTTTCTGACATCGAGGCAACCTTCTGGAGACTGTCTTCAGTCCGGATCACCTTCAGATGCTCAACCAGTGCATTCAGATTCTGTGATTTTGCATTAAGCTCCTTATAGTCGGGATAGCTCTGGTCGAGAAAATAAACCGTGCTGTCGTAGAATTTCCCGGCATTTATGTAATCCGGCTTCCTGTAATAGAAATCTGCGAGCGCAAGGTAAGACCTTCCTTTCTGGTTTGGATTACTTGAAACCGAGGATGCCGATTTCCTGTAATAGCCGACCGCCTCTTCCTCCTTGCCCTCTTTCAGCATCATATTCCCGAGAGCATAGTATATCTGGTCCTGGAACTCCTTGTTCTTTGAATCCCTAAGCATTTTTTCAAGTTCCCTGCGGATCTCTTCAGGATCTCCTGAATCGGTTTCAAAGACTCCGGCGATATTAATCCTCGCATTGAATTCCACATCATATGGAGGATTCATTTTGACAACCGCCCTGTACAGGGTTGTGGCTTTTCCGGGGTTACCCGACCGTTCATACAACTGGGCAAGAAGATATGTAAGTCTGTACCTGGTTCTTTTCCCGGACACGAATTCGATTGATGATTCGAGCGGCTGAATTGCTTCGGAAAATCTCTTCTGCCTGATATAGAGATCGGCCAGCGTGGTGTAGTACATCGACCTGATTGTTTTCGATGTGGAAGAGGTGATCTCCATCAGGTTCAGCATCCTGTTCGCCTCGATATAACTGCCAGTTTCATTGTTTATGCGGGCCAGCCAGATGGCGGATTCAGTTTTTATATCAGGATCATTTGCCTCGTTGATGCAGTAATTGAAGACCGAGGCAGCCTCATTGAACTCATGTTTGTAAAACCTGGCTTTCGCTATCAGGAAATAACTGTCGTCGACCCACTCATTAAATTCCTTCTGTTCAAGCAGATCTTTTTCATTTTCCGTAAGATCTTTTTTCGGGTCGAATTCAGGCTTAGCCGTTATCGATTTCAGTGAAATGACCTTTGAAGCCTTCTGGATAGCTCTTTCCATATCTGAGGAACAAAGCTGCGCCGTTGCGGGATCACTGAATTCAAATACTTTCAGCATTTCGGCATAATCATCCCTGTAGCCATTGTTTATTTTTACAAGGCCTGCTTTAAAGCTCTCATAACCATTAAAGTAAATATTGAACCTGGCGGTCAGACCATGGTAAAACCTCGTCGTACCCGTGTTCTTTTCAACCGAGCAATTTGAAAGGACCAGCAAAAATCCTAACGAAATCAGAAATTTATATGATGTTCTCCCTGAAAACAATAAATGACTTTTAATACTATAAACTTACATAGCCTGAGTATAGTATTTCAAATGTAGATAAAAATGGGATGCAGTGACCGGTCAGACGGAAACAACCCTTTTGATCTCCGGAACCTCTTGCATAATTGCCTGTTCAACTCCGGCCTTGAGCGTTTGCATACTGAACGGACAACCATGACAGGCTCCCGTGAGCTTGACTTTTACTGTCAGATCATCAGTCACTTCCAAAAGATCAATGCCTCCACCGTCGTTTTGCAGATATGGCCTGACCCTGTTAAGAGCCTTGATCACGCGTTCCTTGATAAGATTCAGATCTTCCATAGAAATTTTAATATAATTGTTTTGGTTACTTGTTCATTTCAACTCTTCTTGTCGGCTGGATCTCCCTGTTCCTCTTTTCAACCTTCTCCACTACCTGGCCGGCCAGATCCATAAAAGCCTTGCCGGTCTCAGAATCATCAAGGGCAGCGGGGTGACCATTGTCGCTTCCTTCACAGATGCTCTGCACAAGGGGTATCTGTCCAAGCAGCGGAACGCCCATCTTTTTGGATAACGTGATGCATCCTTCCCTGCCGAAGATGTAGTATCTGTTCCCGGGAAGTTCAGCAGGAGTGAACCACGACATGTTCTCTACAAGTCCAAGGACCGGTACGTTGATCTTTTCACTCCTGAACATCGAGATGCCCTTTACTGCATCGGCCAGCGCTACTTCCTGCGGGGTGCTTACAATAATAGCACCCGTTACCGGAACCTCCTGGACAAGAGTCAGGTGAATATCACTGGTCCCGGGAGGCAGGTCAAAAAGCAGATAATCAAGACGGCCCCATTCGCCCTGTGTTATCAGCTGCTTAAGGAAGCTTGAGGCCATCGGCCCCCTCCATACTACGGCATCACCGGGATCGACAAAAAAGCCAGTCGATAACACCTTTACTCCATATTTAAACAACGGGACTATGTAATCAATATTATTTGCCCGGTAAACCTCGGGCCTGAAGCTTTCCGCATCGAGCATTTTAGGCACCGAAGGTCCGTAAACATCTGCGTCGAGCAGCCCTGTGGCAAATCCCTTCCGTGCAAGGGCAATGGCAAGATTGACGGCTATTGTGGTCTTTCCTACACCTCCCTTGCCCGATGAAATTGCAATTATATTTTTAACCCCTGGAAGGATATCCTCAGTTTTTTCCTCAAATTTCGGAACCTGTACCCTGGATATGACATTAATATTTTTTATCACTGTGTCAGCTCCGAGAACTTCTTTCAAGGTTCTGGCAACATTGCTTTTTATTGATGATATAAAAGGATCGTTCGACTTTTCCGGTGAAATTGAGACCGATATCCCTTCAGGTCCCGATTCAATTTCCGAGATCATTCCCAGTGATACGATATCCTTTCCTTTTTCGGGGTGGATCACCCTTGTAAGGGCTTTTAAGATTTGTTCTTTTGTGAACATTTAAAATTGTTTCTTTTTATAGTTGGTTTATTTTCTATTTCAATATTCTCTTCCGCGCCGGCAATCCGGCATGTGTTATTTTTATTTAAATCAATTATAAACAACCTGCAATTTTAGCTATTATTTTCCGGATAGCAAAAAATCATTGAAGTTCAACGGAAGGGTCCCAGAATTTCTCCCTGAAATTCAGGATCCTGTCATCCTCAATGATCAGACCCTCATTTTCGAGAAGCTGCTGCATGGTGGAAGAGTTCCCGAAATGATATTTGCCTGTGAGAAGACCAATGTGGTTCACCACCCTGTGGGCAGGGACGAACTCCTTAGCAGTGTGGCTTGCATTCATCGCCCAGCCGACCATCCTGGCTGACTGGCCCGAACCGAGGTACCTTGCGATAGCACCGTACGAAGTTACCCTTCCACGGGGTACGAGTTTTGCTACCTGGTAAACCCTGCTGAAGAAATCATCATTCGTTTTTTCTTTCCCGGTCATCTTCTATAATCTTATCCTTTTCGAGCCTGAAGGCAAGGTAATTTATCTTTAAGCCGTTTTCCAGGAACATCCTTTCATAATGAGTCCTTATCGAGAGGATCCTGTCCGTTATATGGTCATCACTATCCGGATCTCCTTCACCGTTATAAATCTTACTGAAAACGGCCCTGCATTCAGTGCATGCGGAATAAAGATCATCAGTCGATATAAGCATTTGGAGCCGGTTGCCCCCGATAACCCTTCCGGTGTATTTATAAAGATCCGTGTTATCGGTCTTCAGATGGATTATTCCGCCGTTCCTTAAAAATTTACGGTATTTGTTTAGAAACCAGGGACATGTAAGCCTTTTATTCGAGTTTTTCTTCCCGGGATGTGGATCCGGGAATGTGATCCAGATCTCATCAACCTCATCTTCAGCGAAGAATGAATCAATAAATTCAATCCGCGTCCTGAGGAAAGCTGTGTTTCGAAACTGCTCCTCGCTGGCAGTTTTGGCTCCCCGCCACATCCGCGCGCCTTTGATGTCAATCCCGATGAAATTCCTGCCGGGGAAGAGGCGTGATAACTCAGTTGTGTATTCTCCTTTACCGCAGCCAAGTTCGAGCACGACCGGATTTTCATTCCTGAAGATCTCTTTTCTCCAGTTGCCCTTTACCTGGTGATCAGATCCGATGGTCAATCCGGGATCAGGCTGGACGACATTGCTGAAGGTACCCAGTTCCTTCCACCTTAAAACCTTGTTTTTCCCCACTCCGGAAATTCTATTTTACACTCTTTTCAATCCTTATGCCGAAATCGTACACACCTTTAAGGTCTTCGATCCGCATGCCGTGCCGGACACTGATCTGGTAGCTGCCTTTCACAGGAAAGAACACAGCTGATTTATATGGCAGGTTCAATTCATGAATGTCGCCGAACCCCTTTCCCAGCCAGTTCCCTGACTCATCTGCAAGGTCGTACTCAAGGGTGTCGGTAATGCTGCGGCCCTCGGGAGAGGTTGTATTAACGAACAGGAAAATGTTCCTGTAGGGGTATGATGAACCGGTTCTTATTGTAAAGCGGATATCGTTACTCGAGATTGTGTCATCGACGGGGATCTGAAAAACAGGGATATTTGCAAGTTTCCATGTTTTATCCGGCATGGTTTCTGAATCGGTAAATACAACATTCCTGCCGCACGAATTTAGTAAAAGGGCAATTATCAGAACAAACAGAATACTATGGATTCCTTTTGCCATTAAATTTTCGGTTTTTTCTTTTATGTGGATGTTTGCTGCGCTGGTTTTTGCTGTCAGGTATATCAAATCGCGTAAGGCTGTTATTCTGGAGAAGATCGTGCGACACCGGAACCAAATCGGGGGAGTCGTGCCTTACCAGCAGGTTTTCGGGCTTAAGCCCTTTGCGGTTAGCCGCCTGGATCTCCCTGACCCTGTCGACAGGTACAGGAATAAGGTTCACCGGCGATTGCGGGTCGGTGGTATACCAGTAAATACTTTTATGGACCTCCATCTTCAAAAACCACGCCCTGGTATCGGCAAGTTCGAGAGGTATCTCCCTGGGCGGGAATGACCTCTGGGCATCCATATAACAATCAAATTCAAAATTCAGGCAGCACTTAAGCTTGCTGCATTGTCCTGCAAGCTTTTGCGGGTTCAGCGACAATTCCTGGTATTTTGCATGGGATGTGGTAACTGAGCTGAAATTGGTAATATGTGTCGCGCAGCATAACTCACGTCCGCATGAACCTATGCCTCCAATCCTGCCTGCTTCCTGGCGTGCGCCGATCTGGCGCATCTCGATCCTTACCCTGAACTCTTCGGCAAGCACTTTTATAAGTTGCCTGAAATCAACCCGCTCATCGGCAATATAATAGAAAATGGCTTTGGTCTTGTCGCCCTGGTATTCCACATCGCCGATTTTCATATTTAGCTTAAGCTCTTCGGAAATCTGTCTTGACCTGAGCATGGTAGGTATTTCAAGCTTCTTTGCTTCCTCCCACTTCTGGATATCCACGGCTTTCGCCTTCCTGTAGACTTTTTTCATATCTTCCGAGGAGGGAACGGACTTCAGCTTTTTAAGCTGTTCGGTCAATAAGGGTCCGGTCATCGAAACTCTTCCGATATCGTGTCCTGGTGAAGCTTCAACTGCCACCACATCGCCAATTTCAAGGCGAAGCGAATTGACATTTCTAAAAAAGCCTTTTCTTGTATTCTTGAAACGGATCTCAACGATCTCGTTCTCTCCCGGGGTAACCGGAATATCTTTGAGCCAGTTAAAGGAATCAAGTTTATTGTAACCGGGCTTATATGCTATTTCGGGTAACCGGATCTCTTCTCCGTGCTGCCCCTGTAATTCTTCATTTTCTGTCATATAGTACAGGCTTCGGAATTTATTCATGCAAAAGTAGTGAATAAAAGGAAATATTTCAAGAAGGTGACCGATATCAGCGTTTAATCAGTTTTGTAAGCTTCAGTGCCAGGTCGAGGAATACCACCTTTGCATTCCCGTTGGCTTCAATGTGGGCATAAGCGAGGTTTAGCTCCTCCGTAAAAGGGGCAATGTTATCGTAGTTGATGAATGGGTGGAAATTGGCTGAGAACTTTGATTCTTCGTCAGTCAGGTAAACAATACTGTTTTTCATCTGGTCGAGGGTAAGCATCAGGTTTTCGCGGACAAGCCTGAGGGAGTAGGAAATGAAGCTTTTCTGAGGTTCCCTTCCGATGGCTGCCACCTCTTCCGACCAGGCTATCAGGGAAATGATGTCGCGTTTCCATGCATAACGCATCAGGTTTTTGAAGTGTTCAAGATTGACCCTGGAACTGCTCTCGTTTTCGCAGAGCTCTATAGCCCTGATTATATTGCCGTTCGCTACCCTGGAGATATCTGCTGTCCTTATTTCATCAAAATTGAACTTTTCCTTTATATAAGCCTTTACTGCGCCTGGCCTGAATGAAGGGATCTTGACAAGCTGGCATCGCGAAAGGATCGTGGGGATAACCTTATCGGGTTCATCCGACACCAGGAGGAAAAGGGTTTTCTCCGGAGGCTCCTCGACCATCTTAAGAAGCTTATTTGCTGTTGAAAGATGCATCTTTTCGGGCAGCCAGATAATCATTATCTTGAAGTCCGATTCAAATGATTTAAGGCTCAGCTTCTTGATTATCTCCGATGCTTCGGAGGCAAAAATAAGTCCCTGGGCATTTTCCACCTCTATGGAATCGAGCCATTTATTTAATGTAAAAAAGGGCGACTGTCCCAAAAAATCACGCCATTGCTCAATATAATAGTCACTTACGGGTTCGTTGGTTTTCTTGTCCTTTATTACGGGAAAAACAAAGTGGAGATCGGGATGGATAAACTTTTCGTATTTGACACACGATTTGCAGGCTCCGCACGAATCGGCCGGCAGCCTGTTTTCGCAGCTCACAAACTGGGCATATGCCAGGGCGAGGGCAAGGCTTCCGCAGCCTTCGGGTCCCGTAAAGAGCTGGGCATGGCTCACACGTTCACGTGTAACTGTGCTGACCAGCTTCTGGATGATCTCTTTTTGTCCCGGAATGTCTGAAAACTTCATTTTTTAAACTTATGTGCTGGAGGTTAAAGTGCTGCCAGGGCTGAATCATAATCAGCCTCTGTCGAAATTTCAGGAACAAGCTGAGTATGAACAACCTTGCCTTTTTCGTCAATTACTATCAGGCTGCGGGCATAAAGTCCTTCGTACGATCCGTTAAGGATATCGACCCCGTAGGCTTTCCCAAACTCCCTGTCGCGGAATCCTGAAAGGGCGACCACATTTGTTATCCCTTCGGTTGTGCAGAATCGTCTGGAAGCAAACGGAAGATCCTTTGTTATTGAAAGCACTATTACGCCTGGTCTGCCTGCCGCCATCTGGTTGAATTTACGTGCGGAAACAGCACAAGTAGAAGTATCAAGACTTGGGGAGATGCTTAGAATTACTTTTTTCCCTTTAAGTTCAGATAGTTTCAGAGTGCTGAGATCGGTTTTTACCAGGGAGAAGTCGGGAGCAACAGATCCCTTAGCCGGAAGGCTCCCATAGGTGTTGACAGGATTTCCCTTAAGTGTGATTTCTGCCATAATTTTTTTCCAAATTTAATGAATCTTTTAAGAAGTTGAAACTCTTAGCCCTCCGGCAGGTTCCCCCTGAGGGATTTCAGCGGTGAATGATTGACAGTTGTTTCGGGGTTGGTTGTTCAGATAATAAAGTTGAACGGCATAAACCCGAAATTCCCAAAAAAAATGTAGGTTTGTAAAGGAATAATCTCATCTTTAATTAAAAAATGTACGATCTATGAAAATGATTCAGGACTTCAATTTCAAAGGAATAAAGACCATTGTCAGGGTTGACTTCAATGTACCGCTCGACAAGAAAACCTTCGTTGTAACGGATGACACACGTATCAGGGGTGCGTTGCTTACTATAAACAAGATCATTAACGACGGAGGGTCCGTTATACTGATGTCGCACCTTGGCAGGCCTGAAGGAAGGATGGAAAAGTATTCCCTGAAACCTGTGCTGCCGGTCCTTGAAAAACATCTGGGCAGGAAGGTCCTTTTTGCAGATGACTGTCTTGGAGAATCAGCCGTGAAAATGTCGGCAGCTCTGAAACCTGGCGAGATCCTGCTTCTTGAGAATGTAAGGTTTTATCCGGAGGAGGAAGGCAAGCCCATCCTGCCCGAAACTGCTACTGATGAAGAGAAGAAAGCAGCCAAGGCTGATATGAAGGTAAAACAGAAGGAGCTTGCAAAAAAGCTTGCCGCATATGCTGAAGTTTATGTCAACGATGCTTTTGGCACAGCACACAGGGCCCACGGAACCACGGCAGTGATCGCCGATTATTTCCCGGTTGACAAAAGAATGTTCGGGTTCCTTATCAACAGCGAGCTTGCTGCCATGGATAAGGTGCTCAATAATGCCCAGCGGCCGTTCACAGCTATTATGGGCGGCGCAAAAGTTTCCGACAAAATATTGCTGATCGAAAACCTCCTCAACAGGGTGGATAACCTGATTATCGGAGGCGGGATGACTTACACCTTCATTAAGGCACAGGGAGGAAAGATCGGGAATTCACTTTGTGAGGCCGATAAGCTTGACCTTGCACTGAAGATCATTGAGAAAGCAAAGGAAAAGAAAGTAAACCTACTCCTTCCGGTTGACAGCCTTAACGGAGATAAGTTTGATAACGAGGCAAATATAAAGATAACCAAAGTTGATGCCGTTGATGATGGATGGATGGGAATGGATATTGCTGAAAATTCGATTGCTGAATTTTCTGCAGTTATTGAAAAATCGAAAACCATTCTCTGGAACGGCCCGATGGGTGTTTTCGAGATGGAGAAATTCTCAAAAGGCACCACGGCAATTGCAAAAGCCATTGCAGCGGCAACTGCAAAAGGAGCCTACAGCCTGATAGGCGGCGGTGATTCAGTAGCAGCGATCAACAAGAACGGCCTGGCCGATAAGGTCAGCTACGTGTCGACTGGCGGCGGTGCAATGCTTGAATACATGGAAGGGAAAAAGCTTCCCGGCATAGTTGCCATCAGAGGTGAATAGTTATTCTCTTTTGATTCCGGATTGTTTTAAAAACTAACACAGAAGCCCACAGAGAATTCACAGAGATCAGAAGGGGACTTTGCGGTTTGGATTTCTTATTAATTGCCTAATCTCACAAAATTGAGTTATCTTTGTTATATATTATAATAATAAGCGAGTTATAATATGAAGCAAAGTGCGTTTTTACTGGTTTTGCTGCTTCTTTTCCAGGTTTCCTGCAAAAAAGATGAGACTCCGGATACCTCGGGTTCCGTTACTATTGACAATACCAAAACCCTGGGTCAGACATACTATGTCTATGGCTTTTTATTCTCTGAGGCAAAAAAAGTTACCACCCAGGAAAATCCCGGTCCGGATGTAACAGTCGAAAGCGACGGGACAAACCTGTTTTTTCAGACAGACAATTTTAAGGATTCGTTCTTCCGGTTTGGCGAATATAATGATGCCGCGGCAGCCCAGTCAGCGTTCAAAAGCCTGACCTCAGCTACCGTTGCAGCAGAAGCCTGGGAAGGACTGGCATTGCCGGTACTCCCGAACCAGGTATGGATCTACAGGTCGGGATCGGAGCATTATGCAAAGATCAGGATAATTTCGATAGTTTCTGAAGTACGGGCCGGACTGCCATTTGCTGAATGCACGTTCGAATGGGCATATCAGCCTGACGGTACACTTACTTTCCCGGGTAAATGAGCAAAAGCTTGTCAGACCGGATCTTTAACCTGAAAGATCAGGGATCATTCTTCGAAACAACCCTTGAAATATTTGATTATCAGGCTGGGTACAATCCCGTCTTCAGGGAATTTATATCCTGCCTGAGGAGAGACAATAATAAGATTGGAATCCCGGAGGATTTTCCCTTTCTTCCCGTTGAGTTTTTCAGGAACCTGAAGGTTATTACCGGCGACCCTGATTATAAAATACTTTTTGAAAGCAGCAGCACTACCGGTTCCACACCCTCCCGCCACTATGTGCATGATCCGCAAATATATGAGGCAAGTTTTCTGAAGTGCTTCCGGCTCTTTTACGGCGATCCTTCCGGATATTTTATTGCCGCCCTGCTGCCGTCATATACCGAACGCGGCAATTCATCACTTGTCTACATGATGAACTCCCTGATAAGTGCAACCCGATATCAGTTAAGCGGCTTTTACAGAGATAATATCACCGAACTTCTGAAGAACCTGGCGAAGGCAAAATCGGAGAACCGAAGAACCCTCCTCCTGGGGGTCAGCTTTGCTCTCCTCGATCTTGCAATGAATCATTCCCCTGACCTTTCCGGAACCATCGTAATGGAAACAGGAGGGATGAAAGGACGGAGGCAGGAGATTACCCGTGAAGAGCTTCATGAAATACTGAGCCGGAAACTGAACGTGCCGGCCATTCATTCCGAGTACGGGATGACTGAACTTCTGAGCCAGGCATATTCAGGAGGAGGCGGTGTTTTCCATTCCCCTCCCTGGATGAAAGTCCTGATCCGCGATCCGCACGATCCGCTGTCGGTCATCAGTGAGCCGGGGGTGACCGGCGGGATAAATATCATTGACCTGGCTAACATTTATTCCTGTTCATTCATCGCAACCAGTGATCTGGGAAGACTTCGCAGCGACGGTGGATTTGAAGTCCTGGGGAGGTTTGATAACAGCGATATAAGGGGGTGTAACCTTATGATCGGGTGAAATTTGTTATGCGGTTATACTGTTATGCTGTTAATCTGTTATGCGGTTATTCTGTTATGCGGTTATTCTGTTATGCAGTTAAATGATGCAAAACTGCAAAACCACTTGATTATATTCCCAGTCTGGTTTTAATCGCCGGCGGTATTGCATTCTTATTCACCATAATAAATATGGTTTTTGCCCTTACGTAGCTTTCCGACATGTTCAGATAGCCGCCGAAGGTATTCCTGTCGGTCCCCCATGAGTTTTTGGTCTTGTAGTATTTAGTCCCGTTCTGATCCTTTACGATACCTGTAAGATGCATGAGGTGGTCGTCGGTAGTTGTGAAGCTCTCGAATCCGTTCTGGCGCAGTTCCTGGGTTACATTGATCTCGCGACCGGGTTGCGGAGCAGCGGGAGCGGCTCCCTGCGGCCCTCCTGCAATTCGCTCAAGCCTTGCCCTGTCGGTTGTAGATACTTCACCGGCTTTAGGCGGTTCGGGATTAACGGCAACACCATTTGAATGTGAAAAACTGCGTTCGCTTACATCCCCGTCCCAGTTGACAGTATAACCGTTATTCAACGAATAATCCATGATCTCAATAAGCTCATCGAGAGGAACGTTGTATAATCTTTCCATTGTCCAGTTGTCGGGTACTTCAAGGATCCCCCGTGTATAAAACGGGAAGTGATTGAAAGATGTGATCTCAACATAATCGGCAGTATTTATTCCAAGGCTTTGTGCAAATGATTTCGGGGTGTAACTGACTCCCTTATAGGTAAAGGTTTCCGGTACTTTCCCAAGATAAGTATCAAGAATTGAATTAACTATCACCTGATATTGATCACTTTCATTTTTCCGCTGGACCGGAACTGCGGCAACAGCATTGATAAAAGCCTGGAGTTCACCGTGATTATGCGTGGGTGACCCGTAGTTAAGTCCGGGATAAACCTCGTCAGGCACGATACCCTCCTCCGAAAATTCCCTCATCCAGTCGTGTGACAGGCTTCCCGGTCCGAGATTCCCTTTTCCCTGGCGGAGATAATTGTCTTTCAGCCTGTCGATGTAGTTCTGCCTGACTATAAACATTTCGGAAAGGTCGTATTCATCTTTTCCCATCCTCAGCAATTCCGACTCAATGAATGAGGTTGTGGCGAAGCACCAGCAGGTTCCCGTACTTGCCTGGTTCTTGACAGAGGTTGATTTCAGGTCAACAACAGGGGTGAAAATGAATCCTTCCTCAGCTTTCGGTGGAGGAGTTGCATTTCGCCGCTGGGCAATGGAATCAGGTGTCAGAATTACTGACAGGATAAGAAGAAGATATAGTTTTTGCATATTCCCTGAATTAAAATGGTTATTCTTTGGAAGGTTTAAAGATAATAATAATATTTTCCGCGAACTGCCTTACATTAATATTCCGGCAGGGATTGAAAGAGTCGGGGGATTAACCGGGAGGACTGGTGTTTATATTAGTACTTATTCCCGGCGACCAGTTCGTATGAATGGTCGATCCACGAGAATATCTCCTTATCGGAGATTGATCCGTCGACAGCGACGGTATTCCAGTGTTTTTTATTCATGTGATAGCCAGGTGTTACGGCAGGATAACGTTCCCTGAGCTCAAGTGCAAAGCAGGGATCGCATTTAAGGTTTATAGTGAGTTCGCCCTCCAGACTGACAAGTGCAAAGATCTTCCCTGCGACCTTGAAAACAAGTGTTTCCTCATCGAAGGGAAAGCTCTCAGTGACCGAATTCTTCGAAATACAATATTCCCTTAAAGATTCTGTATCCATTTGCGGTGGTTTACCTTAAAGTCGGATAAAAAGCGCTTTCAATATGCTGCTCAATCTCCAGGTCCTTGCCCCTGGCAACTACAATTATAACGTCAAATCTGCCCTCTTTGTTTATGTCGTACCTGTTAATGTAGGAATTTGCAACATAGATTATAATCTTTTGCTTGTCGGCAGTTATAAGGTCACGAATATCTCCGAGGTACTCGGCTGTGCGGGTCTTGACCTCGACAAAAACCACGAACTCATTATTTTCGGCAATTATATCAATCTCATTCTTTCCTGATCTCCAGTTCCTGTGGCGGATCCTGTAACCCCGTTCCCCGAGGTACTTCACGGCCAGGTTTTCACCCATTTGTCCGAGAGTCTGAGGTTCATTCACAAGCTTAGGTTATTAAATGAAAAAGAAATGCAGCTAAATCTCTATCAGTTTATTCTTGATTGCAAACAGGATAAGGCTGGCCGTATTCTTTGAATTGGTTTTCCCGAGCAGGTTGGCCCTGTGTTTATCAACAGTCCTTTTGCTGATGAAAAGCGTTTCGGCAATCTCCTGGTTTGACAATCCCTCGCAGATCTTCAGAAGGATCTCTTTTTCGCGCTTCGACAGGTTTGCCGATTTTGTCTCGTTTTCGCGGTGCTTTATCTTCTGAATAACGTGGTAAAGAAGCTCCTGCGAGAAATAGCTTCCGCCTTTCCTGACAGTAAGAATAGCTTCCTTGACCTCGGAAATGTCGGAATCCTTCAGAAGAAAACCCTTGGCGCCGGCGTCAACCATCTTATAATAATACTCCTCCTCACCATACATGGAAAGGGCGATTATGTCAATTTCCGGGCAAAGCCTGAGCCCTTTCCTGGTAGCCTCAATCCCGTCCATTTCAGGCATGTTGATATCCATAAGTGCAATATCGGCTTTTGTGTTGCTCAGGACCTTCAGGAATTCTTCACCGTTTGAGGCTTCGCCTGCAACCTCGAAATCGGAGAATGATTCAAGAAGTATTTTCAGTCCGTTCCTGAAAAAGCTGGTGATCGTCTGCAATTATGATTCTTATCTTATCCATAATATCCTGTGATGACTTTTTAGGTCCTATTCAATTATTTTGATGAGTGCACTGGTACCCTTCCCGTGTGTGCTTTCAAGTACAAAAACACCATCAACCGATCTGACACGGGTTTCGATATTCGACAGGCCCATCCCTTTTATGTCCTCACCATCAAGGGATGCTGTGTCGAATCCCCGGCCGTTATCGGAAAACTGCAAGGTAATAAATTTTTCGTGTTTGTTCAGTTCGATCTCGATCCTTGCAGCTCCGGAATGCCGTATTGAGTTATTAATGAGTTCACAGGCTGCCCGGTAAATCACCACTTCCTTTTCGGTTTCAAGACGCTGGTTCTCCATGTTTGACTTAAACTCAATCTGAATGGCTTTCGTCTGGTTGATTTTGGAAATGAATGCGCTCAGGGCGCTTGAAAGGCCGAAATTCGACAAAACATGCGGACTGAGGTTGTTGGAGATATCCTTCAGGGTATTTATCGCTTCGTTGATGAGGTGATTTGTATTATTAAGGATCAGGGTCCCTGAGGGGTCCTTTATCCGTTCTCCGAGAGCCGACAGCGACATTTTTATAGTTGACATGAGCGGTCCGAGTCCGTCGTGAAGATCCTTTGCAAAGCGCTTCCTTTCATTTTCTTCGGTGTTTATAATTGCGGTTATGACTTTTTTCTCGGTTTTCATGCGCTCGATATCGGCCCGTTTAAGGGAATTGAACAACTCACGGATACGGATCACACCGACGATTATAAGAAATGAGATCACCACATCGATCCAGAGATCTATCATCTGCCATCTGAGCGAAGGGGAGCCCTGGAAGAACTCAAACAACTGAATGATCTTGCGGACAGCCATAAAAACGAATGCCAGTGAAAGCAATATCCACGACAGCCTGTATTTTGTGAGTTTCATAAACCTCAGGGCAATGGAGGCTGCGAATATCTGCAGGACGATCGAAATGACAAGGGCAATCAGATTTATCATAATCCGGAGGGTGTTATTTTACAAAAGTAGGAGTAATTTGGGAATCAGCTCAGGCCTCAGTGCTTTTTTGATTTCCCTGCACTCTCTTCTCTCTGCCCTTTGCCCTGCGCCCTGCGCCGTGTGCTACATAGAACATTTCCTGCTGTTGCGCCTTTATACCTTTGCACCGTAGTACCTTATTTATTACCTTTGCCACTCATACATTATTTATGCGCATTATATACAACCTTGGCATCCTGGTATACACCCTGATTGCGAAGCTGGTGACGCCGTTTAATGAAAAAGCAAGGCTCTGGACAGAAGGCAGGAAAAACTGGCAGGCCTTATTGAAAAACAGGGTCGATGCCGGAAGCAGATATCTCTGGATCCATTGTGCATCACTTGGAGAATTTGAACAGGGGAGGCCGGTGATCGAGATGTTCAGGAAGCAGAGGCCGGAGTACAAAATTATTTTGACATTCTTTTCCCCTTCAGGTTATGAGATCCGTAAGAAATACAACCATGCGGACTATGTTTGTTACCTGCCGCCCGACACACCGGTAAACGCCGAAAAATTTATTTCTATACTAAAGCCCGTCGTTGTTATTTTTGTAAAGTACGAGTTCTGGAATAATTATATTTCTGTTCTTTCACGCCGGAAAATACCGTTGTATCTGATTTCGGGCATGTTCAGGCGCGATCAGAGCTTTTTCAGGTGGTATGGCGGCTTTTTCAAAAGGATGCTTTTCAGGTTCAGCCATTTATTTGTCCAGGATCAGGAGTCGATGGATCTGCTCAGGGGGACAGGGGTTGAGCATGTTTCGATTGCGGGAGATACACGCTTCGACAGGGTGGTTGAAATAGCCGGAGCTGCAAGAGACATTCCGCAGATTGAAGAGTTCAGGGGGTGCGAAAAGCTGCTCCTGGCGGGAAGCAGCTGGCATCAGGATGAAGAGATCATTGCCTGCTACATAAACAGGAACCCCGGAAAGATGAAGTGGATCTTTGCCCCCCACGAAATTGACAAACCAAATATTGAAAGGCTTGAAAAACTCTTCAGTGTAAAAACTGTCAGGTTTTCGGAATTCACTCAAAGTTCGGCCGGAGCAAGGGTCATGATAATCGATAATATAGGAATGCTGTCGTCGGCATACAGGTATGCCTTTCTGGCAGCCATTGGAGGAGGATTCGGAAAGGGGATCCATAATGTGCTTGAAGCCGCCTGCTGGGGAATACCTGTCGTTTTCGGACCCAACTTCACCAGATTCAGAGAAGCAACTGATCTGATCAGCCTCGGTGGCGCCAGATGTTTCAGGTCGTTTGAAGAGTTTTCCGGGATCACCGATGCCTTGTTATCGGATAGTAAATTATATTCTGCCTCGGCAAATGCGGCGGGTGAATATGTAAGGAAAAATACAGGTGCAACGGCGAAAATCTTCTCCGAAATTACGAAAAAAGATATGAACAAAGAGGACTAATAACTTGTTCACAATTACTCTTTGCGTAGTGGAAACGATAAATCGCAGGTGATGTAAATTGTTTCTCCGATTTTTCATATTAAGCCTGAATGTAACGTTCAAAAATTGAAATAGATAGAAATATAAAACATTTTTAATTGAATCCTTAATCCTAAACTTTATGACTAGACATTTTAAAAAACTATTGCCGTTGTTTAGCCTGATGTTAATATCCGTCATGTCCTTCGGGCAGGGATCCACAACATCCGGATTGAACGGAAGGGTACTTGACAGTTCGGGAGAGCCTTTGCCCGGAGCGGCTATTGTTGCTGTCCATGTTCCGTCCGGTACTCAGTACGCCACGATTGCCGACAAGGCAGGGAACTACCGGATACAAAACATGCGTGTAGGAGGTCCCTACACGATAAAAGTGTCCTTTATCGGTTATTCGACAAGCAATTACACGGATGTGATGCTTAAGCTGGGTGAAAGCTACGTTCAGAATGCTCAATTACCCGAAGCTACTGCAACTTTACAGGAGGTGGTTGTCGTTTCGAGCAGCAGGGGCTCCATTTTAAGCTCTGAGCGTTCGGGTACCCAGACCAACGTCAGCGGACGCGATCTGGCCAGTTTGCCCACCATCAACAGGAGTATAATGGATTTCTCGAAATATACCCCGCAGGCTCAGGGTAATTCATTTGGCGGCCGCGACGGACGTTTCAACACTATTACGATCGATGGCGCCGCATTCAATAATAATTTCGGCCTAAGCAGCAATCCTCTGCCTGGCGGCAACGCCCAGCCGATCTCTCTCGATGCAATCGAGGAGGTTTCTGTCAGCATAGCACCCTATGATGTCCGTATGTCACAATTTACAGGCGCAAGCATAAATGCTGTAACCCGGAGCGGTGATAATACTTTCAAAGGATCCGTTTACACGTACCTGCGTCCGAAATCCTTTACCGGAAACACTGTTAACGGCATTGAAGTTGTTGGTGCGAATAGCAGAAGCTCACAGAATTACGGATTCCGTGTTGGCGGCCCGATCATTAAGAACAAACTGTTCTTTTTTGTAAGCGGTGAATATGAAAAGGAGCTGATACCGGGTGTTGACTGGAGCCCAAGCACTGACGGCGTTGCCAATACCGATCTGAAAATCTCACGCACGCTTGAATCGGATATGGTCAGGGTCAGAGACTTCCTGCTTGAGAACTATAATTATGATCCCGGTAAATACAAGGACTTTGACCCTTTCCAGAACAAGAACACGAAAATTCTTGCACGACTGGACTGGAACATCACCGATGACCACAAATTCACGGTTCGATACAATGATGTTGTAGGAACTTCCGATCAGGAGACAAACTCAACCAGCGGACCGCCCAACAATTTACGAAACTCGGGCCGGATAAGCAGCCAGTCGCTTGCTTTTTCAAACTCATTCTACGGATTTAAAAATACTGTCCGCTCACTTACCGGTGAACTGAACAGCAATTTCGGACCGAAATTCTCGAATAAGCTGCTTGCCAGCTATACCTTCATCCAGGATACCCGTACCAGCAATTCGGATTTTTTCCCGTTTGTTGATATCTGGCAGGACGGGGACCAGTACATGTCGTTCGGATATGAACTGTTCACTTACAATAATGATGTTACAAACAAGACATTAAGCATTACCGATAATTTCACTGTCAATCTGAACAAGCATACCGTCACGGCAGGTATCTCCTACGACCGGCTTTATTTCTACAATTCCTATATCCGTGAGGGAACATCGTATTACAGGTATGCTTCGGTTGACGACTTTTTAAACAGTGCAGATCCGATGGGTTTCGGCGTAACATACGGCTACCAGGGAAATGATGCCCCCGGGGCTGAGCTTACATTTGGCTTCGGCGCACTCTATTTACAGGATGAGTGGCAGGTAAGCCCCAGGTTCAAGGCAACATACGGTGTCCGGCTCGAAATGCCTTTCTACCTCGACGAAATGCAGGATAATCCGGCAATCTCGGATCTGACTTTCGCCGAAGGTAAAAAGATTGACGTAAGTACATGGCCGGATCGTCAGATTCTCTTCTCACCGCGTTTCGGCTTCAACTATGATGTAATGGGCGACCGTTCGTTCCAGATCCGGGGCGGATCAGGATTATTCACCGGGATGCTGCCATTCGTCTGGTTCACAAACCAACCCACGAACTCAGGGCTGCTCCAGGTACCGGAAATCGGATGGGGACCGGGTAATGCAAACCTTACGGGTCTTGATTTCAATCCAGATTACAAGGAGTTCATTACAAGCAGGCCTGACCTGTTCCCGCAGAGCCCGAGCACATTGCCAAGCGGTTCCTCGCTTGCACAGGTGGGAAAGGATTTCAAGTTCCCGCAGGTATGGCGTTCCAACATTGGTGTTGACGTAGAGCTGCCATGGAACATGATATTTACACTGGAAGGTATCTTTTCCAAAGATATCAATGCTGTCAGGCAGATCAACCTTAATGAAGCTGCACCTGCCGGGATAATGATGGGTCCGGACAACAGGCCATACTGGACGACCAACAAAGTTGTAAGTACGGTGGGAAGCGCAATGGAGCTTACAAATACTGATGAAGGTTACCAGGCTTCAATCACAGGCCAGCTGACAAAGAACTTTATGAATGGATTATCAGGTATGTTCGCATATACCTATACAATTGCCAAGGATATAACAGCCAACCCGGGATCGGCAGCATACTCTGCCTTCTCGTCAAACTCGGGGATCAGAAGCCTTAATGATCCGGGACTCAGCTGGTCAAACTTTGCAGTTCCCCATAAACTCGTGGGCAATATTTCATACAGGATCGAGTATGGAAATTATTTTGCCACCACGATTTCACTTGTTTACCAGGGTTATCAGACAGGCCGTTGGTCGTACACATACTCAAACGACCTTAATGGTGACGGAATTTCCTCCGACCTGATGTTCATTCCTGAACAGGCTGATGATATCGAGTTTACAGACTATAATGGCATGACCGCCGATGAGCAGAGAAGTGCATTCTGGAACTATGTGAACAGGAACGATTACCTCAGCGAACGCAAAGGCCAGTATGCAGAAAGATACGGCGAAGTTCAGCCATGGCTTCACCGCTTTGATGCGAAACTTCTTCAGGATGTCTTTACTAACTTCGGCACCGACCGCAGATATACACTCCAGTTCAGTGTTGACCTTCTGAATGCCGGTAACCTGATAAACGATTCATGGGGCACCTATGTATATAATCCCCTTGCCAGCTTCGAAAATATCCGTCCTCTGAGGGTTAACAATAAGGGAACAGCTGCAGATGCACCCATCTTTACATTAAATGCCACTTCACTCGAAGACTTTACCAAAAAGACAACTCTGAGCAAAAACCCAAGCACTACAAGTACATGGGGTTGCCTTCTCGGAGTAAGGCTTATCTTCTAAAGGAAAAATAGCTCAAATCTATTTAGGGAGGCTGTCAACAATGACAGCCTCTTTTTTGTTTATGGGAAGGAGACAGATAGGGATTTTTTTTAATCTTTTTTAACTTTCAGACAATTAGGTAATTTAAACGGCAATCTCATCCAGTGAATTAAAATATTTTATCTAATTAATTGTTAATCAAGTGAAAACAAATAAGTTAATAACTCACTTGTCAAATGTTGATAAACTTAAAATTATTGTCTTGCATCACGAACGATGCTTGTCTAATTTAGCGATTACCCGCTTTGAAAATCAGAGGTCGTTTAATCATAACATAATCAGAGATTAACAGTATTATACAAAAAATATGGGAGATTTATTTGTCCAGGGACCGGCTGCTACCGTCGAAGAAGCAAGCGAAAAGGCAATAACCGGGAATAGAAAGAAAGAAAACTCGAAGGAAACTGAAAATCAGGTGGAAAAGAAAAATGAAATGCCCGTCTATTCGCACGATGAAGCTGTTGAAGCCAGCATACGGTATTTCAGGGGAGATGAACTTGCTGCCAGGGTCTGGGCAAACAAATATGCATTAAAGGACTCATTCGGGAATCTTTATGAAAAGACTCCCGACGATATGCACCGCCGTCTGGCCAGGGAAATTCACAGGGTTGAACGGAAATACAAGAATCCCCTTCCTGAACAGCTTATTTACAGCGTCCTTAAGGATTTCAAATATATTGTGCCTCAGGGCGGGCCAATGACAGGAATCGGCAACGATTACCAGATAGCATCCCTTTCAAACTGCTTCGTTATAGGGAATGATGGGGAATCCGATTCATACGGTGGCATAATGAAGATTGACCAGGAACAGGTTCAGCTTATGAAACGGCGTGGCGGTGTCGGACACGACCTGTCGCACATCAGGCCGAAAGGCACTCCAGTTCTGAACAGTGCACTTACTTCGACAGGTGTGGTCCCGTTCATGGAACGATATTCAAATTCAACCCGTGAAGTGGCCCAGGACGGACGGAGGGGAGCACTGATGCTGTCGATCTCGATAAAGCATCCCGACAGCGGCAAATTCATCGATGCAAAACTCGAAAGCGGAAAGGTGACAGGAGCAAACGTCTCAGTTAAACTGACCGACGAGTTTATGCAGGCTGTCGAGTCAAAAGGGATGTTCAGGCAGCAATATCCCATATCATCAAAAAAGCCAAAATTTGAAAAGGAAATTGAAGCCGTACAGCTCTGGAACAAGATTATTCACAACGCCTGGAAGTCGGCTGAGCCCGGAGTTCTTTTCTGGGATACTATTATAAGGGAAAGCGTACCTGACTGCTATGCCGATCTCGGATTCACGACCGTCTCAACGAATCCGTGCGGTGAGATTCCCCTCTGCCCGTACGACAGCTGCAGGCTGCTGGCCATCAACCTTTACAGTTATGTGGATAATCCCTTCATCAAAAACGCATCGTTCAACTTTGAACTTTACAAGGAACATATAGGCCTCGCACAGCGGATGATGGATGATATAATAGACCTGGAGCTTGAAAAAATTGACGCTATAATTGCAAAGATCGAAGCCGACCCTGAATCAGAAGAGCTGAAACGCGTTGAAAAGAATCTCTGGAAGAATATAAGGAAGAAATCGGAAGAGGGGAGAAGGACGGGGATCGGAATAACTGCTGAAGGTGACATGCTTGCAGCTCTGGGGCTGAGATATGGAAGTGACGAAGCTACCAACTTTTCGGTTGAGGTCCATAAAACACTTGCCCTTGAAGCCTACAAATCATCAACTTACCTGTCAAAGGAGAGAGGTCCGTTCACCATTTATGACGCAGAAAGGGAAAAGAACAATCCTTTCATCCTGAGAATGAAGGAAGCCGATCCGGTCATGTATAATAACATGGTGAAATTCGGACGCCGCAATATTGCTCTCCTGACAATCGCCCCTACAGGTACGACAAGCCTGATGACACAGACAACCTCAGGTATAGAACCTATTTTCTCGGTTTTTTATAAGCGCAGAAGAAAAGTCAATCCCAACGATCTCGATGTAAGAGTGACATTTAAGGATGAGGTTGGTGATTCATGGGAAGAATTCAATGTTTTTCATCATAAGTTTGTCGACTGGCTCGAACTCAACGGTTATGATCCGAACGAAGTTACCAGGATGAACGACAGCGATATTGAGGCGATCATTGCAAAGTCGCCTTACTACAAGGCAACTGCAAATGATGTCGATTGGATTGCAAAGGTCAGGATGCAGGGAGCGATCCAGAAATGGGTTGACCATTCAATCAGCGTAACGATCAACCTTCCGGCCGATGTAAAGGAGGAGCTTGTCAGCGAACTTTATCTTACTGCATGGAAATCGGGCTGCAAAGGAGCAACCGTATACCGCGATGGTTCCAGGGCAGGAGTGCTGATTGCCGGAAAGAATGAGATCAGGACCGACAGGCCAAAACGTCCGAAAGTGCTCGATTGCGATGTTATAAGGTTTAACTTCAACGAGGAAAAATGGGTGGCTTTTGTCGGGCTGAAAGAGGGGAGACCATATGAGATCTTCACGGGTATTGCCGACGATGAGGTATTCCCAATCCCGAAAACAATTATTAAGGGGAAGATTATCAAGGTAAAAACTGATGACAGCAAAACACGCTACGACTTTCAGTACACCGATAAATACGGTTACAAAAAAACAATAGAAGGCTTGTCGCATATGTTCAAGCCCGAATTCTGGAACTACGCCAAGCTTATTTCAGGTGTTCTGCGTCATGAGATGCCGATCCAGGATGTCGTTAACCTTGTACAGTCGCTGAAGCTCGACAGCGAATCGATCAACAACTGGAAGAATGGTGTTGAAAGAGCTCTTAAGAAATATATTCCGAACGGAACGAAAGCAAAAGGGAAATGCGGTGAATGCCATTCGGAAAACCTTGTTTACGAAGAAGGTTGCCTGATCTGCAAGGATTGCGGTTCATCAAAATGCGGATGAGATCTTTTCAGGAAATAGGGGCGCTGAAACAGCGCCCTTTTATTTTCAGGATCTTTTCAGGATTTTAGCACAAAGCACAATTCCTCTGTCGGCGCAGACAATAATATCATTTTCAAACAATTCCCTCAATTTTCCAAGCGCCTTTCTTAAAATTACCGTTAATTGGCCCGCTATCTTGTCTGCCAAAGGTAATTTGGCAAGAAGCAGCTGAATTTGAAGTTTCAGATCACCTTTTGACCTCGCAGTCTGATTTTTGAGTTCACCATTCCTGTCAAGAAATGGTTCAGGTAATCTGCCGGCCCGTATCGACTTTAACCCGATAACCTTATATCTTCTTTTATAGTACCTGTTGAAATTAACGAAGCTTATATCAAGATTCAGTTTCCCGGCAAAACACTTCATCGATTCTTCACTGAACCACCAGTAATGTACCGGGGGAAGATCGGAAGCCCAGATTATGTCACCGGGATAAAACGATTTGTTGGGGGTTGTAATGATCGCCAATCCGCCCGGCTTAAGGAGCTTTACTGCAGCTTCAATAAAAGCTGACGGATCTCCGGTATGTTCAATAACTTCCGTCGAGATCACAGCATCGAACGATCCGGCATTTACCCCGGAATATTCATACAGGTCAGCACAGACGTAACGGCTCCCGAAATTTTCAGTTGCCTGCTTAACCGCAGTTTGTGATATGTCGAGTCCGACAACCTGATAGTTTGCCTGAACCAACGAATAGGTCAGGTAGCCTAAGCCGCTTCCGATTTCCAGAATCCTTGCCTGTTCCTTATCTTTTATATGATCGGAGAGGGCTTCTTTTACAGCCCAGTAGGTTTCAGCCGATCGTGCAAGGTATCCGATAGGGTCAGGGAATTTTTTGATGAACCTGGCATATCTCAGGTACCGGTTATATCCAGGTACCCTGACAGCATTCCGGTAAATGTGTTCATATATTACAGAAGTATCAACGTGAGGCCGGGAATAGGCGGTATTGCATGCCGGGCAATTATAGATCCTGAAAGTATAAGGTTCCTGGTAACCTGGATATTCAGCATGTCGTAATTCAGCGGAAGCTCCGCAAAGCAGGCAGGTTGTTTCATTGTGAGACATAGAGTTCCATGGTGATTTACTACTTTAACACTTTTAGTTCCCTTCCGATTTTTTCAAATGCCCTGATTGCCCTTTCAAGATGTTCCGTTTCATGGCCTGCCGAAAGCTGCACCCTGATCCGTGCCTGACCTTTCGGAACAACAGGATAATAAAAGCCTGTCACGTAGATCCCCTCGTCGAGAAGTCGTGCAGCAAACTCCTGCGAAAGCCTGGCATCGTATAGCATAACAGCGCAGATTGCAGATTTAGTTGGTTTTATGTCGAATCCCAGTTTTGTCATTTCCCGGATGAAGTACTCCGAATTTTGATGCAGCTTGTCCTGGAGATCGTTGGTTTCGGTCATCATTTTGATCATTTCTATTCCCGCAGCTGCAACCAGGGGCGGGATTGAGTTTGAGAACAGGTAAGGACGCGACCGTTGCCTTAAAAGTTCTATGATCTCCTTCTTTCCGGTTGTGAATCCGCCAATAGCACCGCCGAAGGCTTTTCCAAGCGTTCCCGTTATGATCTCGATTTTTCCCTTCAGATTAAACAGTTCGGTAACTCCATGTCCGGTTTTTCCAACCACACCGGCTGAATGGGATTCGTCGACCATGACCATTGCGTTGTATTTCTCTGCCAGGGCGGCGATTTTGTCAAGCGGGGCAACGTTCCCGTCCATTGAAAACACACCGTCGGTGACTACCAGCCGGAAACGCTGTTCCTGTGCCAGTTGAAGCTGTTTCTCAAGATCAGTCATATCCGCATTCTCATAACGGTACCGCTGGGCTTTGCAGAGGCGGACGCCATCGATGATCGATGCATGATTCAGTGAATCGGATATGATTGCATCATCGGCACTCAGAAGCGGTTCAAACACACCACCGTTTGCGTCAAAACACGCTGCGTAAAGTATCGTATCATCTGTTCCGAAAAATTTCGCAATCCTGTTTTCAAGTTCCTTGTGCAGGTCGGTCGTTCCGCAAATGAACCTGACCGACGACATTCCATATCCGTGATCGTCGAGTGCAGCCCTGGCAGCTTCGATCAGTCTTTTGTTATTTGATAATCCGAGGTAGTTGTTTGCGCAGAAATTCAGTACTTTCTGACCGCTCTTCAGCTCAATCTCGGCTCCCTGCGGTGAAATGATTATACGCTCATTCTTGTAAAGGCCGCCCTCCCTGATTTCGGCTAAAATCTGGCTGAGGTAATTTTGATAAGTTGTATACATTGTTTATGGACTTTTGACATTATAGACTTTCGACTTTATGGACTTTCGATCTAATCCCAGTTCAGTATTACTTTTCCGCAGTTTCCGGTTTCCATTGCATCAAAGCCTTTCTGGAAATCGTCTATGCCGAAGTGATGGGTGATAACAGGATCAAGATTGATGCCTCCGATTATCATCTGTTCCATCTTATACCACGTTTCCCACATCTCCCTGCCATAGATCCCTTTCATGGTTATTGCCTTGAAAATAATATTGTTCCACGGAACTTCAAAATTGGAAGGCAGCAATCCGAGCAGTGCGATGCTTGAACCGTTGTACATATTTGCTATCATCTCAATGAAAGCTTTTGGCGATCCCGACATTTCCAGTCCTATGTCAAAGCCTCTCATGCCGAGCTTTTTAACAGCATCGGAGATTTTTTCACCTTTTGCGGGATTCAATGTCAGGGTTGCTCCCATCTTCTTTGCAATTTCAAGCCGGTAATCGCTGAGGTCGCTTGCAACAATGAACCTCGCTCCAGCAAATTTGGCAATAGCGATCGCCATGCTGCCTATCAGGCCTGAACCGGTTATGAGTACGTCCTCTCCGAGAAGCGGGAATGAAAGGGCGGTATGGGTGGCATTGCCGAAGGGGTCCATGATGGCTGCCCAGTCGTCGGGGATCCTGTGATCGAGCAAAACCACATTTAAGGCGGGGATCTTCAGGTATTCCGCAAATGACCCGTCGATGTTGACCCCTATTCCAACGGTATTCTCACAGACATGTTCTTTTCCCCGGCGGCAGTTGCGGCAGTGGCCGCAGGCCAGGTGTCCTTCGCCGGTAACCCTGTCGCCCGGCTTAAGGTTGGTCACACCCGCCCCCGTCTTTTCGATGTAACCCATATACTCATGTCCGATTACCATCGGTGTTTTTATCGTTTGCTGCGCCCAGTCGTTCCATTCGTAAATATGAAGATCGGTTCCGCATATGGCCGACTTTTTGACCTTTATTATCACATCGTTAAGTCCGGGTTCGGGAATGGGAACCTCCTGCATCCAGAGTCCCTTTTCACGCCTGGCTTTGACCAGGGCTTTCATTGTCTTCATACGATTCGGTTTAAAGTGCTAATTTAATATAAATCTGCATTCTGAATCTGATAGTTTTATCATGGGAGGTTGAATTTGGGGGATGGGTTCAGCTACAATAACATAGAGGTTAAGGATATTTTATATACCGTAGTATTAACCGTTTAGCTATCTTTACATAAAAATTAAAACATATTTCAGGTCATGCCGCAGGTTAGAGTTCGATTTGCCCCGAGTCCGACAGGTCCATTGCACATCGGAGGTGTAAGGACCGCTCTGTACAATTATCTTTTTGCACGAAAGAATAACGGTACTTTCATCCTGAGGATCGAAGACACCGACCAGGTGAGGTTTGTTGAGGGAGCTGAGGAGTATATCATGGATTCGCTGAGGTGGTGCGGGATCACTGTCGATGAAGGAATAAGTGAGGGAGGAAAATACGGGCCATACAGGCAAAGCGACCGTAAGAGTCTTTACAGGCAGTATGCTGATATGCTTTATGACAGGGGGCATGCTTATTATGCTTTCGACACTCCTGAAGAGCTTGAAGAGCTGAGACTGAAACACGAAAAAGAGGGAAAGACTTTCATCTACAATACCGCTTCAAGGAATAAGCTTAAAAACTCCCTCTCGCTGAGCGATGTTGATTGGAATGCAAGGCTCGACAGGGGCGAGCCATTTGTGATACGCTACAAAATGCCTGCTGATGAGGATTTTCAATTTGACGACATGATAAGGGGCCATATAGTCGTAAACACAAGTACCCTCGACGATAAGGTTCTGTTTAAATCGGACGGTATGCCCACTTATCACCTGGCCCATCTGGTAGATGATCACCTGATGGAGATCTCCCACGTTATCCGGGGAGAGGAATGGCTCCCTTCCCTTCCGCTTCACTTCATGCTGTACCGGTCGTTCGGCTGGGATCCGCCTTTTTTCGCACATCTCCCGCTTCTCCTGAAACCCGATGGCAAGGGCAAGCTCAGCAAGCGTGACGGTGACAAGCTGGGCTTCCCGGTGTTCCCGCTTTTCTGGCCGTACGGCGAAACTGCCAAAGGATACCGTGAAGATGGATATTACCCCGAAGCATTCATAAACATGATTGCACTGCTTGGCTGGAACCCCGGCACGGAACAGGAGATCTTTTCAATGGACGAACTCATTAATGCTTTCTCAATTGAAAGAGTGGGTAAGTCAGGTTCACGTTTCGATCCCGAGAAAGCAAAATGGTTCAACCACCAGTACCTTCAGAAAAAAGCAAATAACCAGCTGGCCCTTGAATTCAGGGAGTTCCTCAGACCTAAAGGATATCATGTTGATATTGTCCGCCTGGAGATGCTTATCGCACTTGTTAAGGAGAGGGTAAGCTTTGTAAAGGATATATGGGAACAGACTGATTTCTTCTTCAAAGCTCCATCCGTATTTGATCCGGAAGCTGTAAAAAAGAGATGGAAGGAAGATTCGCCGGCACTTCTGACCGAATTGAAAAACGTACTTCTTGAGCAGCCTGATTTTTCAGCTGCGGCCACCGAACCTGCAATAATGGGATGGATTGAGCATAACGGGTATAATCCGGGCGCCGTAATGAATGCTTTCCGGCTTGTGGTTGTCGGTGCAATGCGCGGTCCGCATATGTTCGACATTATGAGCTGGCTGGGAAAGGAAGAAATAATCAGGAGGATAGATAACGGAATAACGGAACTGAGTAAAAAGGAATAATGGATTGTCCGGAACCGGGAGATTATATCGATATTCATACGCACGGAGCTAGTCCTGCAGACGGAGTGTTCTCAGTTGAGAACATCATGGCCCACGAAAGCCGGCTTCCGGGAAAAATCGCCGGACTGACCTTTACAGCCGGGATTCATCCCTGGCACCTGACGGAAGACAACCATAAAGACCTGATGGATTACATTCGTTCCATCGCGGGGGACGAAAACATTAAAGCCATTGGTGAAGCCGGTTTTGACAAGCTGAGGGGACCATCAATGGATCTCCAGAGGACAGCTTTCGGGGAACAGGCGGCTATTGCAAAGGAGATCAGCAAACCCATGGTGATCCATTGTGTCAGGTCGTGGGATGAGCTGCTTTCCTCACACAGGATACTAAAGCCTGAATTACCCTGGCTGGTCCATGGCTTCAGGGGTAAGAAGGAACTGGCGATGCAACTTGTAAACCGGGGAATGTATCTGTCGTTCTGGTTCGATTTTGTTCTTCGCCCTGAATCAGCCTCACTCCTGGGATATTTGCCGAAGGACAGGCTCTTCCTTGAAACCGACGGAGCTGATGTATCGATAAAGGATATCTATAAAAAAGTTGCGAATGATCTGAATATTCCTGAAGGGGAGTTGAAAGAAACAATTTTTTCAAACTATCATGAATTCTTCGGTAAAACCCGGATTGCATAGAAATCTTTTTTAACCGCAGTATGCAAAGTTGTTGTAAAGTTCGCAGAGTTAAAATGTTGGGTAATCAGATTTTGAAATGACTGACTGGCTTATCCGGACCGGGATGCTTATTGGCAGTGATGGGTTGAAAAGGCTTCATGACTCAAATGTGCTTGTGGTTGGACTGGGAGGGGTAGGGGCATATGCTGCTGAAACGATATGCAGGGCGGGTGTAGGAAGAATGACCATCGTCGATGGCGACTCCATTAATCCAAGCAACAGGAACCGCCAGCTGCCTGCCCTTATGAGTACTGAAGGCATGCCCAAGACGGAAGTTGTTGGTAAAAGGCTCAGGGACATAAATCCGGACCTTGAGCTTACGGAAATACAGGAATTTATCAAGGATGAAAGAATTATCGCGGTTTTGGATACGGAATACGACTATGTTGTTGACGCTATTGATACCTTATCTCCGAAGATCTTCCTGATCTACCATTCCCTTCAAAAGGGATACCCAGTGGTCAGTTCAATGGGTGCCGGCGGTAAATTTGACCCCGGAATGATCTCGATCTGCGATATCTCGGAAACCGACTCCTGCCCTCTGGCCAGGATACTGAGGAAAAAGCTCCACCGCCTGGGGATAAGGGAGGGAGTAACTGCGGTATGGTCGCCCGAACCTGTCGACAAGAATAAGGTCGTTGAGGCTAAGGGAGAACGGAATAAGGCTTCGGTTGTAGGTACAATCTCATATATGCCGGCGGCATTCGGTATTGCCTGTGCTTCGGTGGTGATACGCGACCTGGCAGGGATACCGAGAAAAAGTTAACTCCTTTGTGACACAGGGATCTATGGAGGTCAATGCCTGCCATTATTCCTCCTAAAGATATAAAAAGCCGGAATGCCAACCAGAACCGTCATTATCGCCACTGACGATTCAGTCGGCCTTTCAAGGAATGAGAGGACCAGGATCATTACACCGGCAAGTATATAAACGACCTGGGTAACCGGAAATCCCCTTAACTTCGGGGCTGAAGGATTCGATTTCCTGAGCCTCCAGACTCCCAGTACGGTGAGGATCGGGAATATGCCCAGGGCAAATCCCATATATGTAAGAACCTGCTCAAATGTTCCTGAAAAGGCAAGAATCAGGGCGATCAGGCACTGGAGCAGAATTGAATTCGAAGGAACATGGAATTTCGTGTGGATCTTTGCAACCGATTTGAAAAAGAGCCCGTCCTTTGCCATTGAATAATAGACTCTCGGGCCAATGATTATAAAAGCACTGAGAGATGAGAAGAGAGCGAAGGCAATCAGGATTGAGAACAGGATTTCGGCGGATTTACCGAAGAGGTTTCCCATTGCCAGTCCGCCAACCGAGATCACGCCTTTCATCTCCTCCGGATGAATACCGTAGACATACAGAACATTGACAGCCAGGTAAAGAAATATAACTATCCCGGTACCGTAGATAAGCGACCGGGGAAGCGTTTTTTCAGGATTCTTTATCTCAGCACCCAGATAGGTGGATGCGTTCCATCCGCTGTAGGCGAACATTATCCACATAAGTGACAGACCGATGGTTTTCCAGCCGGCAAGCCCTGACGTTACACCGCTGCCCTCGCTGAAATTCGAAAAATCACCATTCCCTGAGGAGAATCCCGCGGCCAGTAAAACAACAATAAGGAGCACCTTAAGCAGGGTAAGGACATTCTGGATCTTTGCACCGTATTTTATCCCGCGGTAATGAATGAATGTGAAGATAAGGATAACAGAAACCGCCAGGAACTTTTTTGTCAGTTCAGGGCTTATGCCTGCATTCTGGAGCCATACCGGAAAACCGGGCACAGCTCTTGTGAAGTATTCGCTGAACCCAAGGGCTGAAGCTGCAATGGGAGCGGAAAAGCCGACCAGGAATGAAACCCAGCCGCTGAGAAATCCAAATATAGGATGGTAGAGCCGGGAAAGGAAGAGATACTCACCACCGGCACCAGGCATTGCTGCTCCGAGTTCACCATACGATAGAGCCCCGCACAGGGCAATTATACCACCGGCCGCCCAGAGGGCAAGCATCAGCAAAGGATTATTGAGCCCTGACATCAGGAGCCCGGAGGTAGTGAAAATACCTGCCCCTATCATGTTTGCGACAACAATATTAGTGGCAGGGAAGAGTCCAAGTTTCCTCTCCAGATTTAGTTCCGTCATATATGGATGGGATTATTTTTCAGCCCTCTTGTAACTTATTGACACCCCTCCTCCATCACTGTTTACAGTGGTTTCGTAATTCTTCAGGCTTTTCACATACTGAAGGAATTCGGCCTGTCCGCCATAAGTCCCGTAACCGCCTCGTCCCCTGTCAGAGATATTATGTGCGGTGAAACAGCCGCCTACTTTCAACCTGGGTTCAATATCTATAAAATAATTCTTGTACCAATCCTTGTCTGCATCGCTGAACACAAAATCAAACGGGCCCTTAAGCTGTTTGACCAGAACGTGTGCATCGGCCAGCCTGGCATCGATATAATCCGATAATCCGGCCTCCCTGAAGTTCTCCAGGGCTTTTTTATGCCTTTCCTCATCGATCTCGATCGTTATCAGCTTTCCCCCAGTCTTGCTTAAAGCCCATGCCATCCATATACCCGAGTGGCCGGTCGATGTGCCGATTTCAAGCGCCGATTTGTAATTCCCCTTCAATATCAGATCATAAAGCAGCTGGCCGTCAGTTGCCGGAACATTCATATCGTACCAGCGCCGGGCGTTATCATTCAGGAATCTTTTTACCTTTTCATCCAGGGCGGGATTTGACCTTAGCGTCTGGGCAGCAACGTTCCTGAGTCCGGCTGTCAAAGCCAGGGAAACACAAATTATAAATACCAGGCAGAATTTATTTTTCATTATAATTTAATTTTGATTTTAAAGGTATGATGGTACCGCACATGATTTGAAATTATATTCAGTCGGCGTTTTTGATTTTAACAAATCATATGGGTTTCATGATACTACTAAATATTGAAACCAAAGCTATAATAATTTGACTCTTTACAAAAGTTTTTTACTCTAAAAGATCACTTTGCGACCGAATCGTATCTGAGTTTCTTTTTATAACTTTCCGAAGATTTAAACCTGCAACATGCAACCAGCAACTCAGCCAATGATAAAATTCATTAAAGAAAATTATGTAATAATAACACTCATCCTGCTTGCTTTGTTTAATGCGATATTTCATGTTACTACATCATTTAACCTGGAATATCACAGGGATGAACTGCTCTATTTTTCGCTTGGCCTCCATCCTGCTGCCGGGTATGAGACCGTACCCCCGATGACCGGCTGGGTAGCATGGCTGATGCAGAACATCTTTGGTTATTCACTGTTTGCCGTCAGGATCTTCCCTGCAGTATTAAGCGGAGCGATGGTTTTTCTCATTGCCGCATTGGCAAAGGAGCTGGGGGGTTCGGATTATTCAAGGATACTTGCCGCAACTGGAAGTATTGTGGCAATTTTTAGCCTCAGGACATTTCTCATGTTCCAGCCTGTCCATATCGACCTGATTTTCTGGACACTATCGTTTTACCTGGTGGTAAAATACGTTAATACATTATCGGGGAAGTACCTGATCCTTCTCGGAATAACCGCAGGTTTCGCCTTTCTTAACAAATACCTTATCGGACTGCTGTTCTTTTCATTTCTTATAATCATACCGTTTACCAGACACAGGAATCTGTTCAACAACAGATATTTCTGGTACGGCATCCTGGCAGGCACACTGATATTTCTTCCAAATATAATCTGGCAGATCGCAAATGGCCTGCCTGTGACAGGTCATATGGCCGAGCTGAAAAGAACGCAGCTTGTAAATGTTGACCGGACAGCATTTTTAGTTGAACAGGTTATGATGCCCGGAATTGTATCATTCCTTACAATTGCAGGTATGTTTTTCCTTTTGTTGAACAAGGCTGCCGCGAAATACAGATTTACAGGATTGGTTGTAATAAGCGTGGTGATCATACTGATGCTTCTGAAGGGGAAAAGTTATTACACACAGGGGATATTCCCGTTTCTTATCGCCGCCGGAGCTGTGGCATGGGAAAAGATGCTCAGGAAAACCTGGATGAAAGCAGTATTTGCCCTGCTGATAGTTATTCTCACGTTACCTTTGGTCCCGATAGGGGTACCGGTTTTCAAAAAAGAGCGTCTGATCGGGTATTTTGCAAGGATAACCAATGATTACGGGATGGATTTCGTAACACGGTTTGAAGATAATTCAATCCATTCATTACCCCAGGATTATGCCGATATGCTCGGGTGGGAGGAACTTACTGCAGTAGTGAACAAGGCATGGCAGCAGATCGGGGATAAGGAAGCAGGGTTTATCTACTGTGAAAATTACGGTCAGGCGGGGGCAGTAACGGTTATCGGCAAAAAATATGGACTTCCCGAGGCAATTTCCTTCAATGAAAGCTTTAAATACTGGTTGCCTGATCTGGCGGGGAAGGAGATCAAAAATGTAATTTATGTAAATGATGAGATGGGCGACGATGTCAGGTCGCTTTTCAGGGATATAAGGGTGATCGGAAGTATTTCAAATCAGGATGCAAGGGAGTACGGGGCAACTGTTTGGTTGTGCAGCGATCCGGTGAGCGACTTTGGGGAATTCTGGGAAGAGAGAGTAAAAGAGATCAGGTAAAAGGTTTTTAACCACGGGGTTAGCGGAGGTTTTGGAGTTTCAATTCATTATTGCATTGCTTTTACTGTCGCTCTCTACATCAACTGCGCGGTTAAGCTTTTTAACGTTTTTACCTTTGTTGAATTTATAAGAATACGAGAATTGTATGAAGTTTCCAAAGTCGATGCCCGTTATATTTTTTGAGACGTATGCCGGAGTTTCTGTCTCTATCGTCTGGTAATCAAGCTCTTTAGAGAATGGCAGCAGCCAGAAGATCCCTATGCTGTGGTTTTTTAACTGTTGTTGTCCTCCGAACCCGTATATAGGGAGTGTGTATGTTTTCGACTGAGCATTGATATTCACTCCTGTATAAGCGAGATAAACGAATACCGTCGATTGTTTCTTCTTGTCGAGGTTGGCAAATCCGTAGCCTGTAACAGTGTAAGAGAAATAATCACGGCCAGGGATTGAGAATGCCGGTTCGGAGTATCCCGACCAATGACCTTTGAAAACTCTTGCATTTATATTGAAATACCAAAGCATTGCGTTAACACCTCCGCCGAGCTCATAACCATTGAGGAGGTTAAAAGGTTTTGAGATTGTTGTAAGGGAACCGTCGAGAGGTGAGCTGATCATGCTGAACCTGTTGCCGGTCTTATCGGAATAGAATTCATCATAGACATAAGGTGAGAAGTAATTGCTGCCGAAATTCCAGGTATACGTTAGCTGAAGTCTGTCACGGTAATCGGGTCTCAGATCGGGATTTCCCTGTGTGATCGCATAGTTCTGGCCGATCTTCAGGTAGGGATTCATATCATAAATACCGGGTCTGTTGATCCTCCTGTTGTAAGTAAGTTTAAGGTTGTGGGAGGCAGAGAACCTGTACTGGAAATTTGCTGAGGGGAGGAAACACGAATAATCAGGGTTTGTGACCGAATCGGCGCTTATCCGACTGTTCTCAACTCTCATGAGGGCCTGGAAGCCCATCTTTTTCAGATTGAAGGTGATCCCACCGTAAAGAGAGTTTCTTAGCTCTGAATACCTGAAAAGATTCGACTCCTCCTGGTTATCGATATTGAAATCGTAATCCATTTTCTGATAATAAAGCTGGTATCCGGTTTCAATTTTGGCGTACAGGCCCAGGGGATATACATAATCGAGCTTTGCAGAGAAATAATTCCTTTCGTTGAGGTTCTTCTCGATTCGTGAATAGGTGCTTAATACCTGATCGCTGTTGTAAGGATGCTTTGCATTTGTAAAATCGTTTCTGTCGCGGGACGAGAAATCATAAAAGCTTGCTTCAGCTGTGAATTCTTCAACAGGCTTTTTAAAGGTCTTTTTGTAGAAGAGTGAGTACGAAGTTTCATCGCTTTTCAATATGTTCTCCATTTCTGAGGAAACTGAATTCAGTGGATTGCTGTTCTTAAGAAGAGTGGCATCGCTGATAATGCTGACTTTTTGTGAGATGGGCTTTAAGTTCACGTTGAAGCTCAGGTTATTCTTATCGTTGATGTAATAATCGAAACCGGTATTGACAGATGAAAAACTCACTCTGATGCCTCCCGTTCCAAAAGTTTTTGTAAGGGAATCGATTGTTAAGAAACTGCTTTCTTCTCCGTAACTGATATTCAACCCCTGATAAACATTCATGCCTGTTGCATAAAAGGTTATTTTGCCGAGAGCATAATCAACACTTCCGGTCACGGAGCTTGTAACCTTGTTGAAAGGTTTCAGACTTCCTGCAACGTTCCCGTTCAGACCATACCTTGCTTCTTTCTTTAAAATAATGTTTATGACACCGTCGATATTGCCTTCGTACTTACCCGAGGGATTACTGATGATCTCAATGCTTTCGATATCGGAAGGGAGAAGGCGTGCAAGGAACTCCCTGTCGCGCTGCCTGCCGTCGACCTGGATAATAAAATTTGAACTGCCGTTAAGGGTAATATTGTTCTGGAAATCAACATTCACCTGAGGTATTTTTTTCAGTAAATCGTACCCGTTGTTTGAGCTGTTTGCAACTACTTCCGGAACAGAATAGACTGTACGGTCGACCATTTCCTTCCCTTTCAGCCGCTCGCCGACTATCGTCACCTCATCAAGAGACGCTGTTGTTTCCGCAAGGAAAATCGTATCGACAGCTAATTCGCCCTGGCCTTCACTTACCACAACTGCCTTGCCGGCAGGCCTGTACCCGACAAATGTTGCCTTCACAAAGTAATTGCCCGGTTTTACCTTTTCGAGAAGATAACCACCATCGGTCAGTGTTATAACTCCCGTGGTCATGACCGAATCGGGGAGCTGAAGCAGAGCGACTGTGGCAAACTGAACAGGTGTTTTATCTTTTCCGTAGCACACCTTCCCCCCTATGTTCTGCGCCTGTGTGGCGGCTGTGAAGGCTGCCAGCAGAACAATCATCATTATCTTTTTCATGGCTTTATTGTTATCTCATTACCTGAGCATCCTGGTGCCCGATTTTCCGATTATATCCATTGGCATTTCCATGCTGAACCCGGGGCCGCTAATGCCCAGCTTTCCCGAGATATGTGATTCAGCCTTGTCATCAGCAACCAGGCCCGACGGGATATCGATAACCATTTTCGATTTGTTGATCCCCTGCAGATTATCATATGTGACTGTAGCACCGGCTGACCTGATCGGAACCGCATTCCGGGGCGCCCTTATGTCCGATTCAACACTCAGGTTTGCATTGTTCCCGCTGACCTGGTCGAGGCGGTAGGTTGTACTGATGTCGAGTGTCATTCCACCTGAGTTTATCTGCTGGGTTATGTTCCAGGTCTCACCCGCCGAAACCGGCCGTGCCGGCAGGTTATATGTGAAGGTGCTGATCATATTCTTTATGTTGGCTTCACTTACTGTATTAATGATTTGCGTTTTAATTGCTTCAGCGGTCGGACCGGTAAGTGTGATTGAACTTGTATCTCTTAATATCAGGTCTGAAATCATTTTGGCATTTACGACTTCGACAGGCTTGCCTGTAAAATCCATTTTAACGTAGGCTGCATTCCTGCTTAGTCTGTTCATGATGCAGGACATGATTTCTGACAGTTCCGAAGATTTTATATCTCCTTCGGAAGCAGATGTGAAGCTGACCAACTGCCCCATTGTATTAGTATCTGTTTTCAGCGTATCGAAATGCACCTCCATTATATAGAAGTCCTGTGTTGCATCGATCATTTTAAGCGACACAACATATTCAACTTTAGTTTCAACAGTTTGCTGATTCCCGTTCACCGTCTGGTTAACAGTCTGTTCCGAGACAGATTTTAAACGATAGACTTTGTTTTTCTCCGGGTTCAGTTTAAGAAGAGCGCTATTTTGGGCGATCAATGTAATACCTAAAAGAAATGTGATTCCTGAAAGTAAAATCCTTTTCATGGCTTATTGATTTTAAAGTCAGGACAAAATTACAAAAAGAAAGACTGGTAGGGAAGCTAAATTCGGTGAATACCGGAATTTCGCCGGTGTTTTGCAGAACACAGGCTTGTCAGCCAAAGCAGGCGTTGATAAAAGTCAGGCTGGCAAAGCGCGAATGACGGCTGAAAATTTTAACAGCAGAATCTGATTGGGGCTAAACTATTTTGAATAATTTTGGTTAATTTATAAATAACTTAATTCGATCACGGATTATGAACTTTTCAGACTTCATAAAGGATAACGGCAAGCGGATAAGCAAGGAACACTATCTTCATCTGGTTCAGGTTTCAAAAGCCGACGGCAGGATAGACCCACAGGAACTTGAACTGCTTCATAAGGAGGGAAGAAAATTCGGGCTTACCGACCCTGAAATTGACAGGATCATTGAAACGGAGGCCGCTCATCAATATAATCCTCCATACAGCCTGGCTGAAAAGTTTGAACATCTACACAGCATTGCCGAGATCATTGTGGCCGATGATGTTGTTACCGAGGGAGAAAGGAAACTGCTGAACAGATTCGCGATCGAGGCCGGATTCAGGGATAAGGCAATCCCCGAACTGATCGACCTGCTGTTAAAGGGAATCCGTGAAGGAGTGGATGAAGAAAAACTGCTTCAGAAATTCAGGAAGGATATCCTGTTCAAGGATTGAAATAAATTCATATTTCCTTTTTTTTAATTGACTTGTTTTCTAAAATTGTATAACTTGTAAAGTTAATTACCTGATCATTAACCAAACAAGTCATTACATGAGAATCCTTATCGCCGGAATAACCGTATTTGTAATCTGGTCGTTTTTTTCTGTTTGGCTTTATGTGGATGTACTCCGGCCTGCTGCCAGGCAACCGGTTACTGAAACACCCGATCCGCAGTCCCAGATTACGGAAGCTGACTCGCTGTCAAAACTCTATGCCATGATGCCTCAGGACATCACGATCTATTTTGATTTCGATGAGGTCAAATTCACACCCGATCCGCAATTGGAAACGAACCTGGCCCAGTTTAAAAGCTGGCTCGATAAGTACCCGGGATCGATGCTTTCAGTGACAGGTCATACCGACCTGGTAGGAGAACAGATTTATAACCGGGATCTTGGACTTGAAAGGGCCATTATTGTACAAAAATACCTGGAAGGTATGGGATTCCCGGCGTCAAGGATTAATGCAGTCTCCAAAGGGGAGGATGAACCCGCTGCCGGTTACATAACTCCTGAAGACAGGGCAAAAAACAGAAGATCGGTTATATCAATTAAAAAATAAAAATATGGAATCACTTTTACTAATATCAGCGATGTCAGTTACAGCTGCAACAATTCTGATAGTTGCATTGCTTCTTGTGACCGGGTTGATCGGATATCTTACGGCATGGTTTTACGCCAAATCCGTTTATACTCCCGTCATAAAAAAGCTTGAGGATGAAAAAGTTCAGCTTAACCTGGAGATCTCGGGACTTAAGGAGGAAATAGCCATTCTTAAGGCAAGGATCGGCGATCTTAACAAGAAGGTGGATGAGCTCGATAAGGATGTTTCCGAAAGGGAAAAGCAGATATCCGAAAAGGCGGATATAATTGGCGGAATGGAGAGAGAATTAAAAGAGCTCAGAGCGAAGATCAAAGTGTGAATCAATAACCAGGGTCTCTTTTCTGTTCCCTCTGATTGTCTTTCACCCCTCGATTGCCGAATGATACTCCTGAAGGGACCTTACCTGGTATTTTCCGTTCTGCCTTTCCTTAATACCTTTTGTTGCCGATAATGCGGCAGATGTCGTTGTTATGTAAGGTATCCTGTACTTGATCGCATTTTTCCTGATATATGAATCGTCATATTCACTGAGCCTTCCGGCCGGAGTATTCACAACCAGGTCGATTTCCTTGTTCTTGATCGCATCTACTATATTTGGCCTGCCCTGATGTACTTTAAGGATCAGTTCAGCCTCAATGCCGTGGCTCATAAGGAACTGTCTTGTCCCGCCGGTTGATAATATTTTGAAACCCATGTCCCTGAAATTCCCGGATGCTTCAAGGATACGGTCCTTATCGCGGTCGGCAATTGTTATCAAAACGGTCCCCCTGATCGGAAGAGGCGATGTTGTTGCTTCCTGCGACTTGAAGAAGGCCATGCCATAGGAATCGGCCAGGCCAAGCACCTCTCCTGTCGAACGCATTTCAGGGCCAAGAAGTGGATCGATGGTCGGAAACATGTTGAACGGGAAAACCGCTTCCTTTACACCGTAATGCTTAAGGGTCCTGTTTTTCAGGCCGAAATCGGAAAGCTTTTGTCCCAGAAGGATCTGGGTGGCGATCCTTGCCATGGAAATGTTGCATACTTTTGAGACGAGTGGTACGGTGCGTGATGCTCTCGGGTTTGCTTCAAGAATATATACAGTATCCTCATAAATGGCATACTGGATATTCATTAAGCCCACCACTTTAAGCTCCATGGCTATCTTGCGTGTGTAGTCATAGATCGTCTTTTTGTGTTCTTTCGGGATCACGACAGGAGGGATAACGCATGCTGAATCGCCTGAGTGGATACCGGCGTATTCGATATGCTGCATTACCGCAGGAACGAAAGCATCAATTCCGTCTGAGATAGCATCGGCTTCCGTTTCGATGGCATCTTCGAGGAATTTATCGAGCAGGAGGGGTCTGTCGGGAGATACACCTACGGCCCTGGCCACGTATTCCTCCAGCATTTCTTCATCGAGAATGATTTTCATTGCCCTTCCTCCGAGAACATACGACGGTCTAATCATAAGCGGATAGCCTATCCTTTCTGCAATTTCAAGGGCGTGCTCAAGATTGCTGGCCATTCCCGATTCAGGCTGCGGGATCCCCAGCCTGCTGATTATATGCCTGAAGCGGTCGCGGTCCTCTGCCAGGTCAATTGTTTCGGGTGTGGTCCCCAGTATCTTTACGCCTGCTTCGGCAAGCTCTTTAGCCAGGTTCAGGGGTGTCTGGCCTCCAAACTGAACTATCACACCCTCGGGTTTCTCCTTTTCGTAAATGCTCAACACATCCTCGGCTGTCAGAGGTTCGAAATAGAGCTTGTCGGAGGTATCATAATCAGTTGAGACAGTTTCGGGATTACAGTTAACCATTATTGATTCAAAACCGGCAGCCCTTATTGCAAATGCTGCATGCACGCAGCAATAGTCAAATTCTATACCCTGACCGATCCGGTTGGGTCCACCGCCGAGCACCATTATCTTTTTACGGTCACTTACCTGCACCGTGTCGGGAGCATTATAGGTTGAGTAATAATATGAAGCCTTATCGACACCGCTTACAGGCACTGATTCCCATGCTTCACCCATCCCGAGTGAAATGCGCCTGGTCCTGATTACCTTTTCATTTATGCCCAGCAGTTTCGAAAGGTATCTGTCGGAGAATCCGTCTTTCTTAGCCAGGGCAAGAAGTTCGTTGGGCAGCATCATCCCTTTGTAGGCAAGTATTTTTTCTTCCTGTTCAACCAGTTCCTTCATCTGTTGGATGAACCATGGTTTGATATGGGTCCTCCTGTAAAGTTCCCCGATATCCGCACCCTTCCGCAACGCTTCATACATGATGAACTGCCGCTCACTTGAAGGATGGTTAAGCATATTCATCAATTCATCCAGAGGTTTTTTATTGAAGTCCTTTGCAAATCCCAGCCCGTATCTTCCTATCTCAAGAGAACGGATCGCCTTCTGCAGCGCCTCCTTGTAGGTTTTGCCAATGCTCATCACTTCGCCGACTGCCTGCATCTGAGTTCCGAGCTTGTCTTCAAGTCCGTCAAATTTTTCAAATGCCCAGCGGGCAAATTTTACCACCACGTAATCGCCTGAAGGGGTATATTTTTCAAGTGTTCCTTCGCGCCAGTACGGCAACTCATCGAGAGTGAGCCCTCCGGCAAGGAGTGAAGAGACAAAAGCGATGGGGAATCCGGTAGCTTTGGATGCAAGGGCTGACGAGCGCGAGGTACGCGGATTGATCTCAATAACTACTACCCTGCCGGTTTCCGGATCATGGGCAAACTGAACATTTGTGCCGCCGATAACCTCAATAGCTTCCACGATATCATATGAGTATTTCTGCAGCCGTTTCTGAAGAGCGACATCGATAGTCAACATTGGAGCGGTACAGAATGAATCGCCTGTATGAACTCCCATTGCATCGACATTCTCAATAAAACAGACAGTGATCATCTGGTTTTTGGCGTCCCTGACGACTTCAAGCTCAAGTTCCTCCCATCCCAGTACCGACTCTTCCACTAGTACCTGGTTAACGATACTGGCTGAGAGACCCCTGCTTGCTATTGTGCGCAATTCTTCGACATTGTAGACCATACCTCCGCCGGTGCCTCCCATTGTATAAGCGGGTCTTATCACAACGGGGTACCCCAGCATGGTTGCCACTTTCTCAGCATCTTCGACTGTATTGACCGCCTGGCTTTTTGGCATTTCAATGCCAAGCCTGTTCATGGTATCCTTGAAAGCGACACGATCCTCGCCTCTCTCGATCGCATCGATATTTACGCCTATCACTTTGACATTATATTCATCGAGGATCCCCTTTTTTGCAAGGAGTGAAGCCAGGTTGAGTCCGGTTTGTCCGCCAAGGTTGGGCAGGAGTGCGTCAGGTCTCTCCTTTTTGATTATCTCGGTGAGGGCGTATTCATTCAGTGGTTCAATATAGGTTATATCGGCCATTTCCGGATCGGTCATGATAGTTGCCGGATTTGAATTCACCAGGACTATTTTATAGCCAAGTGAACGAAGCGCTTTACAGGCTTGGGTCCCTGAATAGTCAAATTCACACGCCTGTCCGATAATTATTGGTCCTGATCCGATTATTAGCACCTTGCTGATGTCTTCCCTTTTTGGCATAACTGATATGGGATTGGTTGATCTGTCTGAAATGTTTTGTGATAAGTTCGGCCCGCAATTTAAAAAATCAATTTGATAAGCTGAAAGGAATAACAGGAGTTCTTTCAGCGTTAAAAATAATAAGCAATATCAGAGGATATTCCGCCGGAAAACAGTAACTTTTCGTAGCAGGAAATTAACCCTTTTCCAAATAACCAGATAAACACCATTTCAATGAATCCAAAAACCAGAAAAACAATCAGCCGCAGGGAATTCATCGGCACCACTGCATTGACAGTGGCCGGTTTGACCATAATCCCGCGGCATACAGTATCAGGCCTGGGGCATATTGTTCCCAGCGACAAGCTTAACATTGCCGGGGTCGGTATTGGCGGCATGGGCCGGAGCAACCTTGTCAACGTGGCAAAAACCGAGAATATAACCGCGCTGTGTGATGTTGACTGGAGCGGGGAGGTCCTCAAGGTTTTTGAAACCTATCCAGCCGCCAAAAGGTATAAGGATTACCGGATCATGCTTGATCAGCAGAAGGATATTGATGCCGTTATTGTGGCCACTTCCGATCACACCCATGCTGTAATCAGCATGGAGGCCATGAAACGGGGCAAGCATGTGTTTACCCAGAAACCACTTACTCATACCGTTTTCGAAGCCAAAGCGCTGGCAAAGGCGGCGAAAGAGTACAAGGTGGCAACCCAGATGGGAAACCAGGGGCAGGCGACCGACGGACCAAGGAGGCTGAGAGAGATGATCCGCGACGGAGTGATTGGTCCCGTGCATGAAGTGCATGTGTGGACGGACAGGCCAAATAACGGGCTATTCAGGATATACTGGCCACAGGGAGTGCAGCGCCCTGTTGAAACACCTGCAGTACCGGAGCATCTCGACTGGGAGATGTTTATAGGCCCGGCACCGATGCGTCCTTATCATCCGGCTTATCACCCTTTCAAGTGGAGAGGCTGGTGGGACTTTGGAACAGGAGCC
This sequence comes from uncultured Bacteroidales bacterium, assembly GCA_963737255.1. Taxonomy (GTDB): domain Bacteria; phylum Bacteroidota; class Bacteroidia; order Bacteroidales; family VadinHA17; genus LD21. The sequence goes on along the minus strand of CAVTSB010000012.1, from coordinate 145,097 downwards.
CTGGGTGATATCGGCTGCCATTCGCTTGATCCTATATTCCGTGACCTGAAACTGAAATATCCGACCTCTGTTCAGGCTGTTTCTACCCTTGTGAACAAGGAAACATATCCATCCGGATCAATTGTAAGGTACGAATTTCCCGCACGCGAAGGAATGCCCCCTGTAACACTTACCTGGTACGACGGAGGCCTGAGGCCCATGGTTTTACCTGACCTCGATCCGGGAATGAAAATGGGTGAAGGCGGAACACTCTATGTCGGAGAAAAGGGAAAAATTCTGAACGGAACAATACTTCCGGCTTCGCTGCGCAATTCGTACAAAGCGCCGGATCCATATATACCTTCATCGCCCGGGCATGAGGAAGAATGGATACTCGCCTGCAAGGGAGGCGCACCTGGCGGATCAGATTTTGAATGGGCCGGACCACTTACCGAAACGGTGTTGCTGGGTAATATTGCTCTGCGCAATGAAGTGAAGGAGAAGCTTGGCAGTCAGGTAATGCTGTGGGATCCTGAAAAGTTCAGCTTCACAAATATGCCCGAAGCCGACCAGTACCTTCATTGTGAATACAGAAAGGGATGGAGCCTTTAAATTGATCAGGATGCCTGCAGAATAGCCATTCATTGCCTTTTCATAGCTTTTGCCGCGTTCAGAGCCATTGGCGGTAACTGAACAATATGAAACCTAAATTGTTAGATATTCGATTGACCCTTGTGTCAGCGAATGATAACTCTTTTGTTCAATGTTAATAACTATACCGTAAACGATGACCTCTGAATCAGGAAAATATCCGAAATTACAGGTAATACCCTGGCTGAAAGAGTTTAATGGTGAAAACGCAAGCTTTTCAACTAAATCTGTCAAACTTGGATAAGCCTCGTGATATATATGATCCTGTGCCGGGAACCTTTAACGAATTTCAGAAGGAAGACTTAAGAAGCAGGCAAAAACAGGTTGAACCTGTCAGCCATTTTGCAGTTAATTCAGGACGCATAATCGGTTATTTTCGAAGGAGATTCTTATTTTCTGTGCTCTTGCTGATGTTGACTTTCACGGCGCTTGCGCCGGAAAACAACTCGGTGATTATTTCGAAAGCGCCTCTGATCAATCCCTTCACAGAACTGATCTATGCAACCGGAATGGTCGAGACATTAGGCAATACAGCAGCTTACAATGCACTTGAGGATGCTGTCGGAATCTTTCAGATCAGACAGGTCAGGGTGGATGATTATAACCGGAGAACGGGCAGCAGCTACAGGCTGGTTGATATGTATGATTATGCGGTTTCTGAAGAGGTATTTCTCTATTTTGCCTCGCTTGCCGGTCCGTATGATTTCGAAAAAATTGCGAGATCATGGAATGGATCAGGCCCGATGACTGACATCTACTGGAAAAGGATAAAGACTTACCTGGACTAGTATCACCCGCTCCACATAAACAAGTTTTCTCTTTTGATTTATTGTTTTCTTTCCCGGACTTTAATACCTTTATCTGGTTTTAGTATTGTTATATATTTCACAATAAATAATTAAATTGATGAAAACTTCACGCAGGACATTTCTTAAGTCGGGTGCAATGGCGCTAACAGCCGCTGCTCTCTTGCCGGAATCGGTATTTGCTGCCCAGAAACAGAAGGGGATTATCGGCGTTCAGCTTTATTCAATCCGCAGTGAGATGACAAAGGACCCCCTCGGTTCCCTGGAACAGGTTGCCAAAATGGGTTATAAGTATGTTGAACATGCAAATTACGTTAACAGGAAATTCTATGGGTACAGCGCACCGGAATTCAAGAAGATCCTTGACGGAATGGGATTGAATATGATAAGCGGCCATACAGTAATGGGCAGTCAGCATTGGGATGAAACCAAAAAGGACTTTTCCGACAGCTGGAAAATGACTGTTGAGGATGCGGGTGTTCTTCAGCAAAAATATGTTGTAAGTCCCTCAATGGATAACAGCATGAGGAAAACCTACGACGATTTTAAGCACTATATGGATATATTCAATAAATGCGGGGAACTATGTAAGAAACACGGGATGAAATTTGGGTACCACAACCACGATTTTGAATTCAGCGAAAAGCTCAACAATGAAAAACTGTTCGACATCATAATGAAGAGTATTGATCCTGAGCTTGTTGTTATCCAGCTTGATATCGGTAATCTTTATAACGGCGGCGCAGTGGCCCTTGATGTTGTGAACCAGTACCCCGGCAGGTTTGAGAACATACACGTAAAGGATGAGATAGTTGCCACTGAAGGAAATGAAAAATATGTCAGCACCATTATCGGTGAAGGAATTGTAAATGCAAAACAGGTTGTAGATCTTGCTACAAAAATAGGCGGAACCAGAGTATACATAATCGAACAGGAATCATACCAGGGAAAGACCCCGATGGAATGTATTAAAACTGACCTCGAGATTATGAAAAAATGGGGATATTAACCATTTGAAGACAACTGTTAAGGAAGCAACAACACTTTTAGGATTTCTGACCCTCCAGTATCCTGATTCACCGCGGACCAGGATAAAGAAATTGCTGAAGAGCGGAGCTGTCGTGATTAATGACAGACAGGTCACTTTGCATTCCTTTCCCTTGAAGCCCGGCGATATTGTGGTGATCGAAACCCATCAGGGAGCCTTGACCGCTGACAGTTTGCCATTTCCTGTCCTTTATGAGGATAAGGATGTAATAGTGATAGACAAACCACCAGGTATTTCAACTTCAAGCACTGACGGGAGCAACAGTATTCAAAATATTGTTTCAGGGGCGCTCCGCGACAAGAGCAAGGGAAAGGTTAAGGCATTCATTGTACACAGGCTCGACAAGGAAGTCTCGGGAGTGCTTTTGCTGGCAAAGACAGCTGAAAGCATGAACAGCATCAAGGATAGCTGGAAGGAGACCGAAAAGCATTATTACGCCTTTGTGGAGGGTACTCCGGCAAAAACCGAAGGCACCATAAAAAGCTGGCTTATAGAAGACAGGTCGCAAAAAGTCCATTCGACATTTGAACGGGAAGAGGCCAAGTTTGCCATAACTCATTACAAAGTTCTCAAAAGCCTCAATAATTGTACACTGCTTGATGTGAGGACGGAAACGGGCAGGAAGAACCAGATCAGGGTGCACATGTCGGATCTCGGCTGTCCGATTGTCGGCGACCGGAAATACGGTGCAGCAGACGAGTTCAAGAGAAGGGTGCGGCTTCATGCGTACCAGTTGTCCTTCCCGCATCCTGTGACCGGGAAGATCATTAAGGTGGAATCCCCGATGCCAAACGGATTCCTTTCATTAAAACCAAAAGACGAACATTACAAGACTCCGCTTTATTTTTCGTAAACAATCTCTTTTGATCCTGATATCGTGTTGGCGGAAGCAGTTATTTTTGAAGATTTATTCCCGACTGTGATGGCACTTGATTGGTTTCCCTTTCCGGTCGAGCGGATTGTATTATTGGTGATGCTGATGTCGTGCGTTTCGCCTCCGATGTAGAAGCCGCACGATTCTCGGCTCATTCCGTTATTCTCGATGATATTTTTTACAAAAATATTCCGGTGTCCACTGTTCTGTTCGTTCTCATTCCGGAAGAGAACACCATGATTGCTGTTCTCATACACATGATTGTTCTCAAAATGATTATCTGTGTCCTTGTGGCCTATTGATATGCCGTTATCGCCATTTGCATAAACGGTATTGTTCCTGAATATCCCGTTTTGAACCCTCCAGCACAGGAAGATCCCGTCGCCCCTGTTGTCGTGGCTTATGCAATTTTCAACGATCGAGTGATCCGATCCGGTGCCGGGATGAAACCCGAGTCCGCCGCCATTGGCTGCCTCGCAGCCTTTTAAAGTAATATTTTCGGTTATCTGCCAGCTGAAAGTGTCGCCGTTGAACCCGTTGATCTTAACATTTTCAACTGTACAATTCCTTGATTTGTGGATGTAAACCCCACCCCCGCGGCATCCGTTGATATAGTCATTTGTGTTTTTATTACCTTCGATGACAAGATCGGATATCCTGGCATTCTCCACACCTACCGCTTCGATGATGGAACATGCATTCGAAACTGTTCCATTCAGAGAAGAAATATAGTCGTTTACCGTATTGTTATCGAAATAGATGACATTGCCGGAGATATCGGTTATGACAGCAGTCGTCACATCCCATCCGTTTTTATGCTCATCATCATACAGCTGGATCCCCATGCCTTTTTTAAATCCGGATGCATCCTTCACCACGGCCCTGACCATTCCCCAGTCGGCATCGATAATAAAACTGGTTTTATATCCGTCGCATTTCCTCAGAATGGTTGATTCCCCTGAACCGATAAGGGATGTATTGTCTGAAAGGCGGAGCGGACCGGCAATCTCATAGGTTCCCGGATTAAGCTTTACAATACCTCCGCCTCTTGATTTGATGGCATCAAGCGCAATACTTACAGCTTCCGATGTAAATCCCGCGATATCAGCACCGGCACCTCCGACTGTGATTACATGTTCAGCCTGTTTTATATCAACAAGCCCGATATTCTGACCATAAGTGCCTGTGAAAATAAGCATGTACACTATGGACACGCTGATTGCCCTTATACATTTTTGTTTCATAACTACCTCCATTTATGACATAAATATACAAATTGTAAATTTCTTCTGTCATTTCATGTGAGGTAAATTGGTACATTTCCCGAAGCTTTTATTACATCTTGTCGGGGGCAATGGGCATGGGAACGACGTTACTGACGGGTTTTGTACTCTTCAGATAAAGAAAAATCGCCCTGACATCCTCATCTGTCATTTTTATGAAGTTGGTCCATGGCATTGGCGGCAGAAGAATGCGGGAGCCCTCTATTCCCTTATATCTACCTTCTTTGAGGGCGCGTTTGAAATTTTCCTCCGTCCAGTTACCAATACCTGTCTGGTCGGAGGTTAGGTTCGCACCGAAAGAGATACCCCACATCCCTGCATACGCTGTGAAATCTTCATTGACAAGTGACCAGCCTTTTTTGATCACTCCGGGATCTGCTTTCGAAACAGGCCGTTCAGCCGGGTAACCTGAGAGCATCAGACTGGCGATGACCATCGGCCCCTGAGGACCCATTTCCTTTGGTGAGTGGCAGTCGTTGCAGCCGCTAATAGTTACAAGATACTCACCCTTCTGGATCAATTGAGCATCTGTCGGTACAACAGTTTCAGGTAATACTGTTTTTGGATTGTTCCCGCACCCTGCCAGCAGAATGGCTGAAGCGGTCAGAAACATTGCTGAAAACCGGATAATTTTTTCCATAGTGTCTTAAGTGGGATTACTTATACATTAGGTTTAATCAGTTGAAGGCTTGTTATAAACAAAACCATTCTCAAAAAGTTAAGACGCTTTAAACTTGCATTTGTTCAATAAGATACTGTAAAGATTTCACAAACGGCCGGGGAATTTCCAGGGCAGCTTCTTTTTTTACATTCTCCATTGAACTTTCACCTTTACTTCCTGTTAGTAATCATACGTTTAATTTAAAAACTGATAACATGAAAACAATCCTGCCCGTATTGATTATTCCATTTTTCCTTGTTCTTGCATCTTGTCAAAAACAAGAATCTGAAATCGGTTCTCTGAATGTTTCAGATTTGAAAAGTACCCCCAATATACCTGTAAAGTTGAATTTCAGAGCGAACCTTTCAGGAGATCAGGAAGTGCCCCCACGGGAGACATTGGCAGTTGGAGAGGCAATTTTTCAGTTGAGCAGCGATGGGAATGAATTAAGTTACAAGTTAATTGTTGCTAACCTTGATAACATAACCATGTCTCATATTCATGTGGCTCCGGCCGGGGTAAATGGCGGAATTGTGGTTTGGCTTTATCCGGTTACACCTCCGGCTCTTCTGTTGCCCGGGACGACCAATGGGATCCTTCAGCAGGGAGTAATAACGAAAGACAAGCTGGTTGGCGCCCTGGCTGGTCATGAGCTATCAGATCTTGTTGATCTGATGATTGCGGAAGGAACTTATGTAAATGTTCATACAAGCCAATTCGGAGGTGGTGAAATTCGCGGACAGATAAAGGGGAACGTTAACGAATTCTGATGTTCCGGTAATCTTACCTGTACCAGTTATTGCGGTACCGGCGATCCTGCATCCGCCGGTATCGCTTAACACATCCTGTTCCCGTCAATTTCTTCAAAATATATTTTGTATACCCTGTTACCGGGTAACGTAATTTCAGCTCCCAGGGGTGAAAATGCCGGAGTTACATCCATAATCTTAATATTGCTGATTGGAGATAACTCCTCCGGTGTCCATTCCGTATCGTCCGTTTTATGGAGCATGACCGAGATCATCAATTCCATTGCAGGATTTTTTGCCATCCTCTTTCTATATGCATAAAGAACCGTACTTTCATCTGCTTCAGCGTTCCTGTTCTTATGTGTCAGACTCTCCAGCCTGTCCCAGCCGCCATAGGTTATTAATGCAATCCGTCTGCCTCTGATCGAGGCTGTCATTATTTTTTTACTCCCCTCCTCAAAATGATCCACGGCTGCTTTTTCTCCATTAACATGCGGTATGCCGAAATGTCCCAGGGTCAGCTCGTGTTCGAAAGCCAGACGTGAACGGTCCACCCTGATTACCCCGCCGGGAATTATTATGTCAGCCAGGTCAATAATGTATCCCACCCCATTATTGGGTGGTTTTCTCATAATGGCCTGCCTGTAGATCACGCCATCGCTCACTCCGTTATATACCATGCTCTGCGATGTGGAGTAGGCCACATTTTTGTCAGGGCTGTTATTAACAGTAATGCCGGTAAGATAAAAGTTTATATCATCGCCCCTGACATCGCGGGGATCAAGGCTCCGGTAACTGTATTCCATTGAGGTTCCGCCCTGCGGATTGTGATCTTCCCAGGGGAAATGAGTATTATAGGCAAGCTTGGAGTAATTCGGGTCATCGTAGTATACCTTGCCCGGAATTATTTCAGAGGTACCGGTCTTGCCGTGGTTTACGAGAACCAGTCCCGGATTGTCCAGAATCGTAATCCTTGGGCTGGTACCCAGATGCTCCCAGTACCCTTCGTTTTCAGTGGCGGCCCAGAAAGGGGAATCATCAGGCAGTGCCAGGCAAATGAATGGCAGAAACATCAGGAAAGGACTGGCTGAGCAGCTATAGTTCTGGATCATGTATTCCCTGTGTCCGTAAAAACCAAGACTCGGGATTTCATTATCAAAGAAATCCTCACGGGTGACAAATTGCAGCAGGGATCCGGAGCAAAGCCGTCTCGCAAATCCGGGATCCAGCAGGTTCTTTTCCTTCAGCATAAAAGCGACCGGGAATGCTCCGGAAACCCATGTCCGGTAACAGATACTCCTCGACCACATATTGATAAATCCGTCCCGCGCGAAGAAGCCGGTTATCGACTCCATCAGCTTTTTGGCTGATCTTTCAATAATATCAGAAATTTCAGGATAATAATCATCTCCAAAAGCCCTGTTCCAGATCGTTGTGTAAACAATAAAAAGGCTGATCGAGTAATAGTTGTAGGTTTGTTCAAGATACCAGCCATTGCCCGAATGGTAGGATGCCACCCACAGAAGATGGCTTTTCAGAAGTTCATCATCGATCGGATATCCGTACTTCTTCAGGAAAGAGAGTGTTATGATATTAAAGATCCTCCAGTTATTTTGAGTCGTCCTGTGATGAGCCCATTTCGAAATTGTAACGACCATTTCCTCTTTTTCAGCATCTGAGTAAGTTGACCAGAGCGTTTCAGGCATCAGCAGGAGTGTTTTGAACAACCCGCCGAACTCGCATGTGAACTGATAAGTCGAATCGGGAAGGGCGCCGGGTAAAGGCAGCGAATTCGGATGTCCTGGTGTAAGCGCATTGTAAAGATGCAGGTGATAATAATCCCTGAGCTTTATGTTTTTAATTTCAATTCCGGGGTCAAGATGAATCAGAGGACCTGCCAGGGTGAATGTCCTTTCCAGCGCCTCAAACTCTGCGGAGCGGTATCTCCAGTCAGGCGCACCCGGCTGCGGGTAAGTTTTTCCGGGGACTGCCGGAAAATCTATGGGGTCCTCCTTTGAATCGACGTGGCTGAAAGCTCTTTCCAGTAAATATTTTGCACATTCAACATAATGCTGTTTTGTCATTCCGGTAAATGGACTCAGGAGAACGTCGGGATTTTCAATTTCAAATCTTTTTTTCATCCGGATTCTGTTCTTTTATATTTGAATGAAAGTCTTTTCGCCGCTGGAAAATCAAATTTAACAAAAATCCGGAGTTTTCAGGGCCGCACTGGTCACGGATATTGCCTTTTCCATAATGAATGCAAAAAGTATATTCCTGCAAACCGGAAGCTTACTTAATATTACTATTTTTGTTTTGAAAAGCCTGTTTCCGGCCATGATCCAATAAAACACTTCAATTACTAACAATAATTAACACAATTATTCCGATGGATCCGATTAAAATCAAAAGGACAGTTATTATTATGCTGATGACGTTGATGACAAATACCTTAATATCACAGAATAGTTTTTTCTGGGGCAGGCAATTTGGAACCGATAAGGATGAATATGCCATGAATCACCTCATTGACAACGATGGGAACATATATGTCGCCGGTAAGACGACCGGGACTGTGGAGGGTAAAAATTATGGTAAAAACGACGGATTCCTGATTAAAATCGACAGCATGGGCAACAGTATCTGGTCAAGGCAATTTGGGACAGAGGGTGAAGAGGATGTTCTTTGGTCTGCAATTGACAATACCGGTTGTGTTTATATTACAGGCTCAACCACAGGCACATTAGGTGGTAAAAAATCTGGTCTGGAAGATATTTTTGTTGTTAAATATGACCCTGATGGACGAATGGAATGGTCGAGACAATTTGGGACTGACAGCACTGATACGGGAAACGGCGTCTGGGCAGACGGGGAAGGATACATATATGTGACTGGAATGACAGGAGGCAAACTTGGAGAGAGCTCATTTGGCAAAAGAGATTTTTATATTATGAAACTTGACGCTAAGGGGAATAAGTTCTTTACCCGTCAATTCGGGACAGCAGGCGATGATTACGGTTATGCCATTACAGGCGGCCCCGGCTCTGAGATTTTTATATGCGGAATTACCTGGGGAGATTTTTCCGGTAAGAATAAGGGATTTATTGATGGTTTCACCGGACAATTCAGCGAAAAAGGAGATCTCATCAGATATAACCAGTTTGGAACTGATGGTTTTGATATTGCCATGATCCTGCGGGTTGACAATGAGAAAAATATTTATGTAGGTGGATCGACATCCGGAAATTTTGGAAGTGAGCAGATTGGAGAAGGAGATGGTTTTTTGATGAAGATTAATGAAAAGGGAGATTTACTCTGGAACAGGCAATTTGGAACAGAGAAGCATGACGGAGTAAGGGCAATTGATTTTAATTCTGATAATCCTGACTGTATCCTGATAAGCGGTTTATTCAATCTTCCTCCGGCAGAGGCTTTTATACGCATGTTCAGGAGGGACGGGAGTATGATTTGGGAAAGAAAATTTAAGGCCACAGGCAAAAACGGGGACACATCAGGCAAATGTGTATGTCTTGATGGCAAGGGTAGTTTTTATCATATGGGACTTACGGGAGCAAATATGTTCGGCAAATTAATTGGAGAGCATGATGTTTACGTGGTTAAGATCGGGTTAGACACCATGTATTAAATTTAATAGTGACGGAAATCCGGAAACATGATTCGGAAGCCGCAGCCCCTTTGGCCATAAGATCAACAAAAGGATGCATTTATTCTCCCGGTATTAACGAGTATTCCCGATCATTCCTGCGATCCACCTGAGGTAATTTACCGTAATTGCTGACGAGGTTGATTTAATGCTTTTTTTAAATGCAGACCTGACCTCTTTTTTTTGCCTGGCCGGAGCTTCGGGATCAGAGGCTTTTGCCGCAATGTCAAAGAGTGCCTGTCTGGCCACGCTTTTTACCACAGGATCATCACCCGACATCAGTTCTGCAAGCGGTTGAACCATTTGGGCCCCGAGCTTCACTGAGGCATCCAGGGATTGGAATCGCTGCAATTCATTTTTGGCGTTAATTCCCCGGAGTACATATCCTGGTTCTGAATCAAGGTCACATATCCGGATATTTCTGAATTTCGCAAACTGGCCTTCTTTCTCGGCATGATTTCCCTGAAAACCGATGAGTCCGGAGAGCGGCTTGTCTGACAAGGTTTTCACCGTATCAATATCGGCTATCGTGGTAATTTTATCATTCACAGAAACTGTTACAATATTCCTGTCACATTTAATCTCCATTTTATACCAGACACCGGTTGTCTCGTCCGGCCTGTTGGTGACCTGTACATGGCCATATAATGATCCGGTGCAATGCAGATCATCCCGCCACGGGGTCCAGGGAGCGAGAAGCTGAACCTCAAATCCCGAACCAGGATCAGCAGGATTTCGCCTGATGAAAACTCCGCTGTTACCCACTTCTGATAACAGGAATTCAAAGCGCAAAATAAAATTGCTCCAGGCTCTTTCCGAATAGATATCATTACCGGCACCAAAGCTCCTTGTGACCAGTTCACCATCAATGGCTTCAAATCCTCCGGGTTTATCAGGTTTCCAGTTGTTCAGATCCCTGCCGTTGAACAGGGATACAAATTCATGACTGTCAGGCTGTGAGTTTGACAGGGAAATCAAAGACAGAAGGGATATAAAATATATTATTGTTTTCATTTTTAGCTGTAATTAAAAAGGTTACATTATGCCGGCAATGACCATGGCTTTCTGTAAGTTCTTGAAAGAAGGTAATCGGCAGCCTGGTCACCGATAAAATTCTCCTTAAGGTAATCCCATCTTAGTTTTCTTTTCAGTCTGAAGGATATCACTGCCAGGTGCATCGGGATAGTCATTTCACGGGCATAAGCGAGGTTGCTTTCGGGCTGGTTTCTTGATTTCACAGCATCAATAAAATTTTGCTGATGTCCGGGAGACCGGGGAAGGGTGACGGGTATTTCTTTAATATCATTAAAGACTTCATTACCCATTCTGATCAGGCAATTATTGTAATCACATGTAAGAGAGCCGTTTGCACCTTCAAAATGTGCACCGATATGCATTTTATCTGAACCGGGCACATCAGGGGGAATGGTTGTCCAGAATACATTAAGATCTTCAAATTTGAAATCCGTATCAATCCATTTTGGTGCATCAGCGATTCCGTCATGCGGCCGCTCTCCCCTGCTTTCAACACTGTACAATCCCTTTGGATGAATCGACATGAACATAACGTCAGCTATATGACACCAGAAGTCTGCAAATACTCCGCCGGAATAATCAAGAAAGTAGCGGTAACTTCCGTGGCACCGGACCGGAGTATATTCTTCGTAAGGTGCCGGGCCAAGCCACATATCCCAATTGAGGGTGTCGGGCGGTGTCTGGTTGGGAGGGAAGCCCAGTCCCGGCGAGCCGCCGGTTTTCCATAGGCGCACGGTGTGGATTTTACCGAGTCTTCCCGATTGGATTATTTCAGCAACGCGATGGAAATTTTCTCCGGCATGTATTTGTGTTCCAAGCTGGAAGACAGATTTATTCCTTTGCAGGTATTTGAGCAGGGTCTGTCCTTCGGCAAGGGTGTAAGTCAACGGTTTTTCGCCGTACACATCTTTCCCCGCCCGGAATGCCATGATTGCAATGAGGGCATGCCAGTGATCGGGCGTTGCACATGTAATTGCATCTATGTCATTTCTGTCGAGTATATGGCGGAAATCCGTATACAACTCTGCCCGTGAACCGGGATTCACTGACTGCAGCTGTTTCATAGCTTCTTCCAGCCTTATTTTGTCAACATCGCATAAAGCGGCGACCTCTACATCCGGCAGGGCGTTAAACCAGTTCATATGGCTTCTTCCCTGGCTTCCAAGGCCAATGACTGCCACCCTCACCCTGTCGCTGGGGGCTGCCTTTCCTGAAGCTGATGAAATAAGCGGAAGTCCGAAGAACCCCAGTGCACTGCCGGCAATAAATGTGCGTCTGTTAATTTTTGAAGCTTTTTCCATAATAGCAGCTTAGAAGATTTAATTCGTTATGTTCAGAAATATTTATACCAGATAATTAAGTCAGGTAAAGGTTTGTTTTACTTGTTACCTGTCAAATTTACGTCATGCTGATAAACCGGGCAACTTTATTTTATGATGGCATCCTCAATTCCCAGGTCGACCTGCGGCCAGCAGGCGGCAGGGAAGCGCAATTCATGATTTTCCATATTTACCTGAGTTTTATCAGTACAAATTTTTTGTAACTTGTGAATCGTATAATATCCTTGCATAACTTTAAATCCAAACCAATTAAGGCAAAATGGCAACTTCAAAAAAAATTAACCGTCGCAAATTCCTCGGATCAGCTGCTTCTGCATCCCTGGCATTTACTATTATTCCAAGACATGTGCTTGGAGGGCAAGGCTTTGTGGCTCCATCAGATAAAATCACGCTTGGTTATATCGGATGCGGGACCCAGGGTCTGAGAGAAATGACAAGCTTAATTACGGATCCCGAAATTCAGATTGTTGCAGTTTGTGATCCCAATAAGTTCACTACTGATTATGTGGACTGGTCAGCCAATGGCATCCGGAACAACATCAGGACTGCACTCGGTGATAAAACCTGGGGGGAGGGTCTAAAAGGAATCCCGGGAGGAAGGGATATTGGGCAGGAGTTTGTGCAGAAATACTATGGAAAATCCAAGCCCGCAGGTACCTATAAAGGGTGTGCCTCCTATGCTGATTTCCGTGAATTACTTGAAAAAGAGCAGGATATCAATGCGATCAAAATCATGACTCCCGATCATCTTCATGCAACTGTTGCTATAGCATCAATGAAGAAGGGGAAGCATGTATTAACCCATAAACCTATTGCAAACCGTATCCGGGAGTTCAGGTTAGTTGAAGAAACCGCAAAAAAAACCGGGAAAAGCACACATCTGCTTGCATGGAGCCAGCGAAGCGGCTATGATGTTGTGAAAGGCTGGATAAAGGATGGCGTTATAGGCAACCTGAAGGAGATACACAACTGGTCGAACAGGCCTGTATGGCCGCAATGGCAGGCCAATCCGACCGACACACCTCCCGTCCCGAAGGATTTTGACTGGGGTCTGTGGCTTGGACCAGTTCCTGATCGTCCATATCACCCTAACTATACTCATGCCGTGTTCCGCGGATGGTATGATTTCGGAGCGGGAAGCATAGCCGATATGGGACATTACAGCCTGTTCCCCCTGTTCCTGACTCTTGGGATATCCACGCCTGCAATCAGTGCCGAAGCATACTCAACGACAACCTGTGAGATCCGTGATGGTGTTTCCGTCGAAGTTAAGAATAATGTTGGTTTTCCGTTGTCGTGCATGGTCCGCTTCAAATTCGCGGCCCAGAAAGAATTACCTGCATTTGAGCTGTTCTGGTATGACGGAGGAATGAGACCCTTTGTTCCCGATGAGCTGGCTGCGGAAGGGAAGACATTCGCACGTGAGGGAATGATGTTTGTCGGAGATAAAGGCAGGGTACTGGCCGGGTTCAGAGGTGAAAATCCGGTGCTGATCCCTGAAAGCAAAATGAAAAGTCTGGCAACCAAACCGGCCGCTGATGCACCTGACCGCAGGGGCAATGAAGTATGGGCGGAAGCATTCAAAAATAATACGCAATCACCGGGAAGCTTTCTTTATGCCGGGCCGGTTACGGAGACAATTCTTTTGGGAGCAGTTGCGATGAGGGCAGGGAAAAAGGTTGAATATGATTCAGTGAATATGAAAATCACAAATGTTCCTGAAGCGAATCAATATCTGACCAGGGAATACCGTCCGGGCTGGGAACTCTGAAAAGGCAGGATCAATCGGGGGGATGTTGAAAAAGAACTTATTCAACATCCCCTGTTTCTGCCTGCGACTGAGGTAACTTTATTTCAGTGACTTCAGCTTTGGGAAAAATGTGTAGCCGATCAAAGCCATTGTCTGTTTACCTGTTCTGACACCGAGATCAAAACTGCCATTTCCTACATACCAGCTGATCCCTGCCAGAAAAAACGGGGAGATTGAAGTGGTTGAAGTTTCCTCAATCGTGTAGTTTGACCATGCCAGTTCTCCGCCTATGTTGGGACTGATCCTGTATTGCTTAATCGGGAAATATACCTTGCTCGACAAACCGATATTCGACTGGAAGGTTTGACCTTCGGCATCGAGATTCCCGAATGCAAATCCTGAAAGGGAAGCTGCCAGATCCCATCTGTCGCGGAGCATAAAAAATCCAAAGCGTGCGTTTAATCCCAAATTGAGATTCTTGTGGGAATCGACCTGTTCCTGGAACCCGATATATGCAAACAAGGGGTGTTGGGCTATCTTTGACCGGGGGGAAACGGGTTTGTCCGGGACGGGTTTTTGATCCGGATCCCAGCTATCGATCAGCAAGGCTCTCCCGGTTTCCCTGTTCCTTCCCCATAATTCGGTTTTTGTTCCATACCTGACCAGTATAAGCGATTCCTGCCACGATTTCACAAGGTTGTCCATTGCAGTGGTCCTTCCCTCCCTTGAAAGTGAACTATAGCGTTCACCGGCGGTCAGTTCCAGCTGTCCGCTCACTGTCAGGCTGGCAGCTGAGAAATAAGTATTGTACTGAGGCAGAACTTTCAACCTGAACGATTCAATATTTCCCGCAGAGTCCTGGGAATAGGATGATCGAAATCCGATTGCCAGAATGAATAAAACTAAAAATACCTGTTTCATCTGTTTTAATTTCTTGTTCCAAAATAAATGCTTCTGCCGATTGACATACCGATAATAGTTGCCTGACTTCTTGAAAACGGCACCTGACCATCCATAAAGATGTCCCAGCTCGAATTGTTCCTTTTGCTCATAAAGCTGAAGCCGGCTGACATCTTCCAGTATAACGAATTCGATCCGTTGCCAAAGTACCCGTTGAGTCCGAATCCCCCGACAATGATCCTGCGCCTCTGGTAGAATGATAATCCAAGGATGTAGGAGGTGTTGCCTGAAACTGAAGATATTCCTGCATCGACCGCAACATTTGTTGATTCGGACAGAAAATACCCGAATCTCGAGTTAATGCTCGTATAGGCCGATGATACCATACCTCCCGCATAGAGCATCAGATTGTTGCTTTTTGCAACGGAAGCAGCAGCCGGCTTAACTACGGAAACGTCATCCTGTTGCGGTGTCACTGATTTGCTTTTAATGACAGACAACCGTTTGTCGAGAAACTGTTTTGCATCCTTTTGTTCAGGATCATTTTCCGTAATTTTCAAAGCGGCATCGACAGCCCAGGCCGATCTGCCGTAAAGTCCGGTTTTCTCGAGGGCGATGCTGTAACCCACATATGGCAGGTATTCACCGGGATACTGGGTTATTATTTCTTCAAACAGTCCGATCGCCTGCAGATATGACCCCTGGGCGGTCAGCCTGTTTGCCCTTTTGAAATTCTCCACAACCTGGTCGCCGGTTAATGTAACTCCGGGCAAGAGCTTCATTTTATACTTTTCAGTTAATTCACCGGTTTCCGATGAGATCCATTGCGGTGCCTTGTTCCGGGCCGGATCGTTCATCAGCTCCGCGGCAAGCTGATCATATCCCATTAGGGTGTAGACCTGCGCTGCAAAGAATACCGGGTCGGTGTTCCCAGCCCTGTTTCCCCAGATGCGGTCGAAACGTGCGAGGGCTGCATCGTATATCCCATTGAGGGCAAGGGCATAAGCGTATTCCGAATTCAACGATATGTTTAAGGAATCTTTCGAAAGAGATTGGGCATAGTCTATCACTGCTCCGTTCAGATTCCCGGTCAGCAACATAACCCTCGCATTCTCAGGCGAAGCATTCGTCTTACCGGGACGATCGGGAGTTCCTGCGCTCTGACTTTTCCCTGAGCCTTTATTCTTTTTTACCCGTGCATAAGCATCTGAAGGGATAGCTGATAATATTAAAATGCAGATGCAGATTTGCAGGACCCGCAGTGGTAAGGATTTCAGTCCGTGTGCTGTTGCATTAACCATGGATATTTATATTTAGTTTTCCCCGAAGGAATAATTTATATTTTCAATAATATCTGAAAACCTTTCTTCAAGAGTTTTCTGGATCTCGGCCCTGGTTTGTTTTAAGTAGCTGGCAAGTTCCTTGCTGTCATCTTCCATCCTGGCTTTAAGATTCTTTCTTTCCTTTTCAACCCCGGATATCTGTTTTTTCAGGGCAGCTATCTCACCCTTGTACTTTTTTGTATCGGACTGGTACTCCCCAAGCTTGCTTTTAAGCGGATCGAGTTGTCTGCTGAGTTCGTTATCGGCGGCCATGACCTCTTTGACTTTTACATTCCACTTTTTGATGACCTCACGGGTTTCCCTTATTTCATTCATTTGCCAGACAAGCATCTCAAGTACAGGGGAAATATAAGCTGATGCACTTTTATTGACCTCAAGATCCTTTAATGTGACTGCGACGGAAACCGGATTGACCGACGGATCGGCATCAGCCGATTTAATATCCTGGCTTACGCTATTGTAAACATTCCCGACAGCCTGCAATTTCTCGCTGCTTATCTTCTCCATTTCTTTAGTGATTTTTTCACCCTCTTCAAGGAGATTTTCCTTTGCCTTCCTGTAATTTTCCCTGTATCCGTTCAGCTGTTTCTTCAATTCGAGTATCTCCCCGGAAAAACTTTTTGAATCAACATTCTTCTTTTCCGTCAATTGATTCCCGGTCTGAACAATCTGTTCCATTATCCGGTTTGACGCATCAGTAAGGGAATTTATTCTTTTGTCCCATCCTTCCATTGTGGCGGTCAGACTTTCAAACTCTTTTTCGTAAAAAGTGATCAGGTTTTTTATGGGGACAACATAACCCAGAGCCATATCTTCATTGTCAGAATCCGGCATCTCTTTAACCGGCGGCGAGGAAGGCGGAGCTACCGGCAAAGGCTCCGGTTCGCCGGGCGCGACTTTTTGTTGCGGGGTAAAAATGTCCGGCATCGATGCTTCCCTGTATCCGCCGGCTGTTTTCATCACGTTTATGATCTTTTGCGAAACATTTTGTTCCGAAAGGTTCTTTAGTGAATTTTCGCTTAGTTCAAACTGAACCGCCGAACTCTGGATAACATCTATTATCAGTTCATCGGACAGCTTTGCCTTCACCATTTTAAGAATTGAGCTATTTGTAATAGTATCAGCGTTTTGAGCGCAAACAATACTTGCCAGCAATAACCCGAGCATAAGTGCAGATATTCTTTTTTTCATATCAGTTACGGATCTTATATTTTTTCTATTCAGTCTTTGCAGATTCTCTCTTCATTGCTGCCTTCATTGCCAGGATGATTTCTGATGAAACATTCTTTTGAGATAGTTCAATCATGGCATCCACGCTCAGGTCAAAATTCACTTCGGAGCGGTTTATAATATTTATTATTACACCATCCGAAAGCTTATCATTTACCAGGGCTATAATGTTGGAATTCACAAGGGCTGGTTCCGGTTGAGTAATAAGAGGTGTGGTTGCCGGTTTCCCGGTTTTTGAGGTAATGGCCTCATTAATTCCGACAATCCGGATCAGAAGCTTATTTTCCGGATTGAATACAATAAGTCCGCCGAAAAACATAAGCTTTCCTCCGATCTTATCTGTAATTACGGTCTTTTCAGTGTTTTGGATCGAATACACCATGTTGTCAGTTGAGAAATAGATTCTGCCGTTTGAAGGATCTGCAGTCAGTGACCGGATGGTCTTATCTTCAGGCAATGACGCCAGAGCCTTCACCTCCGTGCTTTCAGGATCATACTGAAAAACCGTATTCCCATTTGTAAAAAGGATCATTTTATCCAGTTCGACCACAGAGTAGATGGGTTTCGGAACTTCAAACAATTTTGAATACTTCCCGCCCGGGGCAATTACATAAAGAGCCTGCTTTGCCTTTTCACCATTTCTGTCAAAAATATACATCGCATATTTACCCGGACTTATCCCCATGTCCGTGCCTGGCAGGGTGTAAAGCCGGGAAAGATTGCCAATGGAATCGAAGACGCAAAGCTCATTATTACGGATTGTCATGAGCAGACTGTCGGGGGTATAAGCGAAAGAACTTATTTTGCCGTCCAGCCTTTTTTCCAAAGGGGGCAATGCCTCCCCACCCAAGAAGGAAGAACTGTTCATGGTTCGACAACAGGATCAGCCTGTTCGAAGTAACCTCAATTGAATTGATGAATCTGCTCCAGAATTAATCTCATCCACCATTGAGGGTGTAAGCAAAACCTCATACGAAGTGAGTCCTTGGTCCCAGTGTAACCATAAGCCGGTATCACTGAGCGTAGAAAGCAATAAGATAATAAATAATTTGACTATTATGTGCATATCAATGTTTAATGTAGTATTATTTCTTCGGTTTAGTCGCTGCTTCCAGGCTCTTCAATGGTAGCTCCGAACTGTCCAGAGACTATTTCAAAATCCTGCTTGGCAGCCTCACCTGTAAGGAGCCCGATTTTGACTTCATTTTGCCAATCGAGAAGCCTCCCTTTTGAATTACATTACCTGCAACATCACCGATCTTTTTAGTCAGAAGATCGCCTGCAACATCAAAAAATATTTCCTGTCCGCTCTTTTTATTTAATATCCCGGATACAACATCCACTCCTGCTATAGCCACATAGCCTCCCGAAACAAATCCTGCAGTGAATTTCAGGGCATCTGTCCCCAACTCAATCATTTCGGGTGTTGTCCAGAAAGGACTTTCCTCCAGCCTGAAGTTCGATTCATCAAGACGGTTATCAGGGACCGATTTCAGGTTATATGCATTCAGCCTTTCCCTTTCCTCAGCAGTCATAGGAGCGCTGCCCATAATGGGTACCGTATTTGCAGGACTCTCAACCGGTTTTACGATTTCAGCAGTTTCGGTTTTACCGGATAAATCCACCACTCCTTTTTTACCTGTCAGGTCTACCTCACCTCCCTGTTCAGGCTTTTCAAACCTGACGGTCTGATCGGCATAGTATCTGTCAAAGTCAGGATCGCCTGTTGAGGGAACATCCCGGAATACAGCTTCTGCCGGCCTCCCGACAATCATCCCCATTGATTCCATTTTCTGGGTATAATCGTCGATCCAGTTTTCAATGGCTTTGCTCTGATGCGGAGAAAAGAAAGCATTCCCCTGTGCCGGCCCGTCGATGGAAATAGTGCCCGGGGCAAAATTATCGGCCGGCAGGACGATATCGGAGCCGGAACAGGGAGTCACAGTATAGAAAACAGCGCAGTCGCCAATATACTGCCCGTGAGTATCATACATTGGCTGTGTTATTCTTATTGCCAGTATCTGTTGCCGGAGTGATTCACAGTAACTCTGATTTGCCAGATAGGGAATGGTAAATGTTGGTATGGCGGGGATAGTCCCCCCGCAGGGACCTGATGTTGTTAAATCGAAAGTGAATGTCCATCCCTGGGCGTTCGTCCTGATCGCAGAGCCGGTCAAAACAATTACCAGCAGGATAAGGGTCTTCAATGTTCTTCGTTTCATCATTATATAATTTTATTTTTAATGGTATGATAGCTTGCCCCGCTTCGGCGGGGGAACCACACATGATTGAAAATTAAATTCTATTCGTGTTTGTGATTGTGGTCAATCATGTGGGTTTCATCAGCAAGCGTATTATATGGTTTTCCGGATTTCCGAATAGTCCCTAATACGATTCCTTCCTGAGGCATCTGCTTTAAAAGGAATTAAGAAGAGGTTCAAGTAAAGATCGCTTTGTCGAATTCAGGTTATTCGGTCTGATAAATGTAATATTCGCAATGACAGATATTACATCTCAGGGTCCTTACCGGCCATTTAAATGACAAAACATTATCAACAGCCTGTAAGCGCCTGCATTTATCGCATATTTAGAAAAAGGATGTTGATAAGTTCACGGAAGATCATAACCATCCGTTTTGGAAAAGGAAAGCAGTTTGCCGGTTTATTAAGCCGGCGCTTTACTGTACGCCCTCAATAAAGGATATTTTGCCGTTCTTAATCCTTTAAAGCTGATCAGCCGCCTTTCAGCTTCGTCCCATAAACTTAGTGTTAACGCTTTAAATGTTGTTAAGAACACAATGGGTTTTACATCCCTGAAGATCTCGTTTTCGTAATGACATCTGGCCAGGTTGTAGTTAGGTATCCTGGAGCTTAAATGATGGACATGATGGAACCCAATATTCCCTGTAAACCATTGTAAAACAGCGGGGAACTTTAAGAATGAGGATCCTGTGATGGCAGCCTCCTTGTAGTCCCATTCACGTCCTCTTTCCCATGCCACATCATCAAACTGGTGCTGGATATAAAACAACCAGATACCAATACTGTGAGAGATCAGAATTACAGGCAGTTGTATCACCAGGTAAGCTTTGAGTCCGATTAAAAGGCTAATGGCAGCCGAAACCGCCAGTATGACAATATTTGTAAAATAGATATTTAATTTTTCCTGTCTCGTCATTCTCTTCCTGGAAAACCTGTTCTGGACCAGGACCATAAAAACTGGTCCGATTGTGAACATAATGAATGGATTACGGAAGGAATGATAAACAAATCGAGTCCAACGCGGGGCTTTCAGGTATTCATCAACTGTCATGGTCCAGACATCACCTGTGCCACGCTTATCAAGGTTCGCTGAAGTTGCATGATGTATCCGGTGTTGGTTGTGCCACGAATGAAAGGGGGTAAAAGTAATAATACCCATAATCATTCCGGTTATTTCATTGGCTTTAGCTGAGGTAAAGAATGAGCGGTGACCGCAATCATGGTATATTATAAAAATCCGTATTAAAAATCCGCTTGCCACGACAGATAGCAATAATGTGACCCACCAGGGGTATGTCAGACTCCTGTACATCAAATACCATAATAAGAAATATGGTACAACCGAGTTGATGATCTGCCATATGCTTTTCTTCAGATCAGGATGAGCATATCTCAGTACTGTTTTTTCCCATGATCTGTCTTCCTTTTGCCCGTTAATATTTATTTTTTCCATTTGTGAAATCATTTAAATAATTGTCACGGGAATATCGTTCGAATGGCGACCATCCTGCCTTTAATTTTTCGAATTAACTGATCAATATTCTTATTCATTCCCGGATTATACTTCTTTCTTGTATAATGCGCGATAACTAAAAAAAGTTCAGTTAACCGTCAACTTTCAGATAATATTTGCAAAACCCTGAGTGACCCGGTTCTCCAGGCTGGATTTCAGGTTAAAAACAGGTTACCGGGAAGAATTAAAAAAGAAATTTAATGTCGGCTGTGAATTCATTGATCCTGAAATCGGCATCAGATGTTCCGGTTAATATTTTGCCCCCGACGCTGCAATGGTCAAATGTCACTTCCTCAACCATATTATCGGGTGAGAATCCGGTGATGATAAAAGGTTTTTCTGCATTTTCCCATGATACATTCTTCAGGTAGACTCCTTTTATGTGGCCTGGCGGATCATCACCATAATAAGTTCCGGGAGTAACAATAAATTCGAGGTTTTTAAACTCGACCTGTTCTTCGACACGGATATCTTCGTACCTTATATTCTGTACCCGGGCCGGGCCGTCGCAAACGATGCTGAATCCTGAATGTCCGCCCGTCCTGCCGCTGTTTCGGGCATAAAGAATGTCGCAATTTTTTACCAGTACATTCTCCACCGGGCTCCCGTTCAGTTCAAAACCAAGCGTAACACCATCACTGCAGGCCCATCCCACCATGACATTGTTGGTCACAAATATCGAATCGACCCTTAATTGTTCATTCATTGACTTGATCGCCACGCAATCGTCACGGCAGCGCATGAAACAATCGTCGATCGTGAAGTTCCTGCACGAGACAGGATTGATCCCGTCGACGGAATAGATGTCTCCGTAACCGAATACTTTTACATTGCGGTAACTGCTGTTGATGCAATTGGTCAGAGTGTTGGTCCAGCCTTTGGTATTACGGATAAAGATCCCGTCTACCTCAAGGTTCGATGTATTGGAGATCCTCACATTTCCCTGCAGGATGCCGCGCCCTGTTATCCTTACATTCTGCAGATTATCTCCTCTTACCCTGGCATTTACAACTGCACCGGCCGTAATATAAATTGTCTGGTTGCTCTGCAGGTCAATCTGCCCGATATCATGAATCCCGGGTTCAAAGTAAACAACACCCGGCTCACCTTTTACAGGCGGATCGACCTCCGGATGATTTGCAAAAACAGCCAGATGGGGCATACTGTCGATTTCAATATATAACTTTTGCGGACCGGGGATTGTTAACCTGAGTTCCCGCCCATCTGCTCTTGCATCAATTCTCCGGCTTTTGGGACGTATCGTGAATTTTTTTATATTCTCCGGGGCAGTAATAATTATTTCTGCGGCTCCTGTACATGAAAAATTGGCAATATTCATATCCTCAAGGATCCCATGGTAAAGGGAAGAATCGCCGGCGGACTGGTCCATTGTGCTTCCTCCGACCCTTTCTATCCAGATTTCAGTCCCGTTGGCCTTCATTGTAAAATCAGGACTAGTAATTAATCCGGCCGGAACGCGGTAATCTATAATTGATCCCGTATTACCGGAACAACCGGATAAAACCGTTAAAAACACAAACAGAGGGCTGCCTGATAAGATTTTCAAGTAATTCATCGGTCTGACTTTTCGTATGGTTTAAAATTAAACCTTTTAAAATAATAACAGTAATGTTGGACGGGATAATCTCTGCCCGGTATATGTAAAGTCAATCCCTAAAACCGGAGCCAAAAAAGAGGCCATTGGTTTTCCAAAGTTTGATTATTCTATTGTTTGTTTGCTTATTTCCAAAACAAATTCATCCAGATCTGTAGTTCCTGTGTTGCTGAGTAAAATTATGGTTAAATCCGGATCAAAGAAATGTAATAGCATGCTCTGAGCTCCCATTATTAAACCAGGTCTTTTTACTGCAGTATACTTTTTATTATTGATTGTAAAATTATTGATCCACACTCCATAACCATAATTATCAAGCCCCGGTTTAATCATCATTTCCAAAGTTTCTTTTTTTATCAGCTGTAATCCGAACAAAGCATTCGAAAATTTCAAAATATCATTTGCCGTGGAATACATTGCCCCTGTTGCATACCAGTTTTCAATATAAACAGGCAGATCATTTACAAGCGTTTTCAGGTCATCTCTGTAAAAATATGTGTCAGCCAGGTTATCAATAATGTTATGTTGATACAACATACCTGAATTTTTCATACCTGAGGGTTTCAGGATATTTTCATTCAGGATCTGGTCAAATGTCTTACCATGAATTTGTTCAATGATCTTTCCGAGTATTATATAATCAGCGTTATTATAGTCGAATACTTTACCAGGTTCATTTACAAGTGTATCGCTGCAATAAATCTCTAAAAGCTGATCTGGTTTATAAGGGGTTTGATACAGACGCAAACCATTTTTCAATACGTAGTCAATGCCTGGTATTCTGTCAATATTAACCATCCCGGCAGTCATATTCAGTAATTGATGGATAGTTACCTTATCTGCACCTTCACCGGTATAATCCGGCAAATAAGTATTAATTGTCCTGTAAAGATCTATTTTGCCATCCTCAAAAAGCTGCAATATTAAAACTGCCGTAAAGGCTTTCGTAATGGAAGCGACTTTAAATTTTGTTTCATTTGTGTTTGGAACCTTAAACTGAATATTGGCCAGTCCGAAACTGTTTTGATAGCTGACCCTGGAATTTTGTTGTATCAAAATTGTACCGCTGAAGTTGTGCTTCTTCACATAAGCCTCAATGAAAGGGCTGATGGCGGACTGTGCTGATAAGTTGCCGGACAGGGCAAACAGAATTAATAGTTTAAATAGTTGTCTCATTCTAACCGGATTTAAATGGCTTTAGCAATTAGACGATTGAATCCGGGGAATGTTACTTAAATAATGTTATGTGAATATATACCACTGGTTTATTTACGGGGGAGTAGTTTCATTAAAAAAACTTAACTTAGGGTGGTTGAAAAGAAGGAAGTCTAAACCGTTCCGGCATATTGATTATTAATTGTTCTTTAGTCACAAAAGAATGATTTACACAACTTTTAAAAACAGACTGGCAGCGCTTAGCGGATTTATCAGGAAGATAAAGGGTCAGTAAGATGATAATGGGCTGCAACCTTATCGGAGGCTGGTCACATGCGCGCGATCTCATTTATACAGATACACTTTTTAAAACCTATCATAGTGAAGAAAAGATAATTGAGACCTTAAACCTGGCGGAGCAGGCAGGCATTAATACAACTTTAATGGTGACTCAGTTTTATCCGACCTTCAATAAATACAAGGATATTCACAAGGGCAGGATTCATCTATATGCCAGGCGATGTTGCCTCAGAGCGATTTATTATCGGATATCAATATGGCGATCGATAGTGGTGCAACGGCATTATATATACAGGGCGGCGAAGGGGATAAATATATCAGTGCCGGTAAGTTCGACCAGGTTTTCAAAGCTATAGGCCATATAAAAAAGCAAGGCTTTCTTGCAGGAATGGGCGCCCATTCGCTGGAAACAATAAAAGCATGCGAGAGGGAAGGAATACCTGTCGATTTTTATGTTAAAACCCTTCATCACGACAAATATTGGTCCGCTCACCCGGAAGTTAATCGTGAAGAATACAGTATTACAGGCGGTTACTCTGCTGACCACAACAAATATCACGATAATATGTGGGATCTGTTCCCTTCTCATACCATTGAATTTATGAAAAGTGTGAATAAACCATGGATAGCTTTCAAGGTCCTGGCTGCAGGAGCCATAGATCCAAAGGACGGATTCCGGTACGCATTTGAAAACGGAGCCGATTTCATTGCTGTCGGAATGTTCGATTTTCAGATTGTGGATGATGTAAACATTGCAACCAGGATTTTAGGCGATCTGGGAAGGAGGGAAAGAAAGTGGTATAGCTGACCTTTATTTTATAAGTAATATGTATTATAATACGTATTTGCTTAAGAAGTAATATGTCTTATAATACGTATTTTCTTAAAAAGTAATATGTATTATAATACGTATTTTAACAGCCTTTGTCATTATTGGATATTCATTGTCTCCATGGTCCAATGATCCTTATTGTAATTCTGCTTAAGGTTTTTAATGGCATATAGTCTGGTTCCCTCGTTGTTCACAAAAATGAACCTTGCACTTGTTCCATATTCCGTAGTGATACCATTTTCTGTCAGAGAGACGGGAGATACGGTGAATGCTTTGATTTTATTCAGGTTTGAAGTGCTGAACTGTTCAATAAGTGATGAATATCCGGGCTGGAAATGGAAAAGGGAAGATGTGACGAAAACACTGGTGATGGCAGGACATTCATCAAATGCGGAAACACAATTATACTCTGTGTCTAACTGGCCAAAAACCGGAGGTGAAGATGTGTGGTATTCAGTATCGTAAGCCGGTACGCTGTACACAGTTCCGGGTCCTGAATACATTTTAGCTCCGTCCATTGATATCCAGAAGTTTTCGACTGACTCGTGATAATATGAGATCGTATCACTGGCTTTGCCTTTTGTCACATCGAAAATTAGTATCCCGGTCGGACTTAATCCAAGCCTGCTGCCGACAAGGTACAGCTTACCCGGGATCTTTCTGATAATAGTCCTCTCATAAATCAAACTCTTGCCCAGGATCAGTTCCCCGGTGCTCAGATTCAGATTCCGGAAATAAACCCACTGGTCTTTCGTCGGTGTAATATAACACCAGTTGTTATCGCTCAGGACAATGTCAAAAGGGACGCAGTCAACCGTAAAATCTTCGGTTATTGAAAGGGTTTCCACATCGAAATAACTGATTGAGGATACCGAGTAGCCTATAACTGCCTTCTTCCCATCCTCTGAAATACTGACACAGTTTGGCGTCATGGCAAGAGGAATTGTAACCGACTCGTTTGCGACGGTATTGAAAACGATCATAGAATTTGGTGATCTGGTGCAAATTGCCATTATCCCAGACGCATGATTGTATTCGGCATCTGTCACAACCCCGTTTATAAGGCTTACTTCCGGAGGCACAGTAGCCATTGCGGTCACGGAAACAGTTATCGTGAGATCACCAGAGGTCGAATTGCTTTCGATCAGAATTGCACCGGTAAGTTCATGTCCGTGTTCAATATTGTCCATATTGAGCGATGCGGAAATTGTATCTGAGTTGCCGGAACTGAGGGTACCTGAGGCAGATGAAAGAATAAGCCAGTCAGGGGCATTGGTTATTTTCCAGTTCAGGATGCCTTCGGATGTGTTGCTTAACATAAAAGTTTGGGCACCTGATGATTCAAAATTGATGGCAGATACTGAGCATTGAAGCCTGGGAAAACCGAGATCGGAATAGGCAACAATGAAAGAAACCAGTCCGGTATTTTCAATATCAAGCATAATCGTTGCATAGTGGGTCATGTACTGCGACGGGTACCAGTCGGGAACATTTTCCTTTACTATATTGAAGGATAAAGGGGCATTACCTCCCGATACAATGCCATGCATGGAGTTGAATGAGAGCCATTTGGGCTGCATGAAGATCGTAAATGCTGAATTTATTGTGACCGGAAGCTGCACTGAAGTTTCCACGGCGGACTGGCTGTTTGTCAAAAACAATGTATCCTGAAGTTCATAGAGGTTAATATTGTTCTCCTGCAGAAAATCATCGCTGCAAGATATCCCTGAAATAATAAGGATCAAAAAGCCTGAGATGTATAATATTCTTTTCATTCTTACCACAGATAGATTTTTATTCCCGCTGAAAAATCGAGTCTTGAAAGGTTTTCGTAGTTATCCTTATCAAGTTCAACAGTGGCAGACGATGTGCCGTCACTAATTTTCACCTTCCTTATTGTTGAATAGAAAGCAGATAGTTCAGCTCCTGCCGATAGATGCCGGCCTACAAAATATTCCAGTCCCAGGCTGAATTCTGCTCCGATGTTTTTTCCTGTCAGAAGGAAGTTTTCCCGGAGGTAGCCGGCTTCATTCCTGTAAGTTGCGAGCCCGAGTGAATAAGAAGAACTGAGGACAAGAGATTCACTTCTTCCGGCAGGATGCCGGTAAAATAAAGCAACCCCGCCATAGTTTACATAGATCTTTTCGCTGTAACTGGTATAGTAAACGTGGATGCCGTCCTGCGGATCCATAAATCCTTCTGTGCGGGCGGAGGTTACCAAAAATTTGTATCTGCTCCCTGCACCGTAATTCGGAGTGATCATCCAGGCGGCATCTCCTGTAAAGGAAATGCCAAGCTTCAGGTCGTTATAGTACGATTCTGCCTTATCCCGGGCAAAGCCCTGGAGGGTCATCTGATCAACGGCTTTCTCTGTACCGGCCACCATGTATCCGGGGCCCGCGTTCAAGCCCAGGCGCAGCCTGCTGAAGTTTTCCTCACGGACCTCAAAATCCTGAAATGCCGGATCCGTCTTTCCGGCGATTGTATAGCTTAATATGTTGGCGAGAGGTAATTTAGCTGTGGATCTTATACCACTTGTGAACATTTCAAAGTATATGGTGCTGCGTGATACCCTGCTAATCCTGCATTCGATGGTATCATTGGAAAGTGTTATGATTTTGTCCTGTGAATATCCTGATAAAAGGAAGGCGCTCAGCAGAACTGTAATCAGAAAAGGCTTTTTCATTGTCGCTTGGATAACTGACAGATCAGGTTTGTTGTGATATAATAAACATCAGACAGGTCAGGATTATTATCTTTCCATGAAGAAAATTGTGTGCCTGTCCCGGGAACCCGGGAGACTCCCCTTAGGTTTTTTTGTTCCCGGGAGGATCAATTCTTTTGAATACACACGAAAAATGGCCAATAAACCACATCTTTAATAAAAAAGCCCCCGGAGCTGATTTACGAGGGCTAATGATAAGTTTCTTCGGTTGTTTAATTATACCTGCACAGCCGTTTCCGACACTGGCTGGCAGTCATTAAAAAATAATCCTGCATAAGAATTTATTTACGGAAAGTCATAAACCCTTCACCGCTAATGGGAATAATATTCCCATCATAACCTCCATTCAGGATAATTTCACCTGTAGCACCTTCAAACCTGCCCGTTCCGCCTGTAACAGTGAGGTTTATGCTGACACTTTTGGTGACAATATCAATAATCATAATGCAGGTGTAGGAGTATGAATCACCATTGGCAACAGTGATCACACCTTCAACCTGGGAGACATTTAGTTTAGTAGCAAAATCAGTACTACAGCCGGTAATTTCCCATGTACTTAATTCGGGAATAAGTTGCCCGCCATGCGTTTGATGCCCCTGGTTATAGCCATATCTTGCATGCGTAATTCCAGCCTCAACAGGAGTGCATGGGATATCCCCCTTTGAATGATCAGGAAAGATCGTACCCCAGTATTTCATGGGTACAACAACCCCTGCCTCAGTTTTCTGTGAATCTTTGGAAAAGCCAGATAGTATCACAGCCACAAGCACCAATAGAATTTTTAATGTTCTCATAGCATAAAGATTTTAGGAAATAAAAAGAAGTAAGATGTAAGAGTCTGTAATAACAAACTCAGTGATTCTTATTGAAAAACCCTAATTTTCTTCATTTTACACGGCTTAATTAATAAGAATCTTTGGACGTACCGCCCCGAGTTGGGTTAGAAAAACGCTATGCCTCGATTTAGACAATGAATTATAGAGATTAACAAAATTACGAACCTCTACAATACAAGTCAAATTTTTTTTCCGGGACACGAGGTTTTTGGGATTCTGTCTTTAGCTAAAGGTCGTACGGCACCTTTGAAAGTGAAATAACTTACAGATAAAATGCAGCATTTCATTAAGAGTCGTGTCTATATTCAGGCATAACACATTATCAAAAATAATAATTAAGGTGTCATGATAAAGAAAATATTATTTATTACAATATTCATGGGGTCAGTGTCAATAGCTTTATCAGCACAGGCTGACTCAGATTCATTACCCTGTATTGCATGTGAACAGCTTAAAGAACTCAGCCTGCCGGATTTGACAGTCCTTGAGGCAAAAGAAACTGCTGAAGGTCATTGCAGAGTATTGGGTAGAATAAGTAAAGAAATAAATTTTGAGTTACTATTGCCAAAAAGTTGGAACCATCGTTTCCTTATGGGTGGTGGTGGTGGATTTGTGGGAACAATTACAAATCAATTCCGTTATTGTGTGGATGCTGGTTTTGCAACGGTTGGGACAGATACGGGTCATGAAGGCCCCGTACATCTTGCAAGTTGGGCCTTAAACAACATGGAACGGGAATTGAACTTTGGAAGGTTAGCTGTTCATCGAACGGCAACAATATCAAAAGCAATTATTAAAGTTTATTATTTTTCTGATCCAATTTATTCCTATTTCCTGGGTGCTTCCAGAGGAGGTGGCCAGGCTATGGTTGAAGCTCAATTTTATCCGGAAGACTTTGATGGGATAGTTGCATTTGCACCTGCTATAAGTTGGCCGGAGTTTGGAGCAAAATTTGTTCAAAATATTCAAAAAATTTACCCTGACTCAAAAGATTTAAATCATCCTGTTATTACGCTTGATAACTTAAAATTGCTTCAACAATATGTTCTTCAGCAATGTGATGGTCTCGACGGTATTGAAGATTCAATAATTAATGACCCGGAAGACTGTAAATTCGATTTTTCGGTTCTTCCTCTTTGTCGGGACAATAAGGCAAATTCAAACTGTTTTACGGTTCAGCAACTGGCTGCTATAAAGACAATCTATTCACCGCTAATTAGTCAGAAAGATACCATATATCCAGGATTCCCGCTCGGTGGAGAAAATGAGCTGGAAGGATGGCGGCTTTGGATAACTGGTTCAGATACTACCAGAAAAATTCAATGCCTGCAGTATTATTTTGGGACTGAAATCTTTAAGTATTTTGTTTTCAACGATCCTGATTGGGATTATACCAAATATGATTTCTCAGATTACTTTAAAGAAACTAAATATGCATCTTCGTTTCTTGATGCTACTCATACTGATTACAGCGAATTTAAAAAAAGAGGAGGTAAATTAATTTTGGTGCATGGCTGGAGTGATCCCGCACTATCTGCCTATGCAACTATTAATCATTATAAAGCTCTGGAGCAAAGGGATAAAGATTTAAGATCTTATGTAAGACTCTTTTTATTACCAGGTGTCCTGCACTATGAAGGAGGGCCAGGGCCCGATAAAGCTGATTGGATCAAATTTATAACTGATTGGGTAGAAAAAGATGAAGCCCCTGAACGTGTAGTTGTTTCAAAAATTACAGACAAACAAATCGTAATGACGAGACCAGTTTATCCATTCCCAAAAAAGGCAGGATATGACGGTACCGGGAATCCGAACCATGAAAGTAGTTTTTTATTAATTAAGGATCAATAAGAGCAAGATGAAATACTTCTTTCTATTCCTCCTTGGGATAGCTGTCGCTCAAAATAGTTACTCTCAAGTTGAAACTCGTCAAAAATTTGTTGTTTCAAAAACAGCGCCCCTGTTTTCAGGACTTCACACTCTCTCAATTCATGTGCGTGACACAATTACCCAGGATTCGGTTTTCCATTTTTTAGTTGAAAAATTAAAATTGCCGGTTTATTATTATCCGGTCAAATACGGCACTCGTAAATATGCTGGCGTTTATGCAGGTAATCTGGTCCTGGAACCTTGTGGCCCATATTCAAATATCTCATATTCTTCAAATGACTTCAGAGCTATTTTTTTTGGCTTAACCTTTGAGCCTTTTGAATCAATATCGCAGTCGGCAAAGGGCCTCGCTGATAGAAAAATACATCACCAGGCGGGTGACGGTTTTATATATTTTATGGATTCTACAATATGTGGCGACAATATAACCATTAGCTTTATGGATAAAGGGCAGGGCAAAACAGAAGATAAAAAGATTATGGATTCGTTGTTACTTAACATGACTAAAGATACCGAAAATGAACTGGGAATTGAATATATAAAGGAAATATGGATTGGTTACAGGGATAAGACAAATTGGCAGAAATGGGAAGAATTAATAAGTCCTGACAAATTGAAAGCTAATAAAATATGGTCCGAAGGTAACAAACTTGAATTCCATTTCGTTAAAACCAGGATTAAAGAAGTACAGAGTATAACTTTTAAGGTGAAATCATTGGAAAAAGCAAAGCAATACCTCTTTAAAAACAATTTGTTCGGGGATTTTATTGACAATAAAATCATATTAAATAAGGCACAAGCCTTTGGATTACAAATCTGCCTTACAGAATAAAACCAGTTTGCAAGACTTGTTTTCAAGTCTAAAGTCATAATAATGAACTTTATACTTTTAGAATTGTTTAAGTTTAGTTAGATAATTCCTGAGGAGATGTAAATATAAATCTCCCGCCGGCGACTCAAAAAAAACATAAATAAGACGACTAAAATGGATGTCATAAAATCGAGACTCTCAGCACTATGGCTATTTGCAATGCTTACATATACTTATGGAGATGTTGTAACTTTAATGGATCCTGTTAAACACGGATCGATTCAGTTAACTGAGGGATTCCTCCTGGGCGGTTCCATTTTCATGATGATCCCGATCACAATGGTTCTGTTGTCGCGGATCTTAAAATATCGGGCAAGCCGTTTAACCAGCATCATTGCAGGCACTATAATGACAATTGCCCTGACCATCACACTTTTTGTTGCTGTACCGACTTCGTATTACGTATTTTTCACTGTTATAGAAATAACCACTACCGGATTGATTGTCTGGTTTGCCTGGAAGTGGCGTAACCCTGATACAGTTACTAAAGATCCGGTGACTTTCGAAGGCGGAGTGATTTAATAACCAGACTGAGGGATTTTATAAACCCGTGTGGTTATTACCGAGTCTGTCAGAACAACCTTAAAGGATAATTAAATAATCGATTTTTATTAATAGGAGACCCTAATGAAAGCAATTGTTTGTACAGGATATGGACCACCTGAAGTTCTTCAAATAAAAGAAGTAGAGAAACCTGTCCAGAAAGACAATGAAATTCTCGTAAAAATATATGCAACAACTGTAACAGTTGCGGACTTTAGAGTACGAAGCTTTACAATTCCACCTGCTTACTGGCTGCCTGCACGATTGACCCTGGGTCTCAGAAAGCCTAAAAAACCAGTTTTAGGTGCGGAATTAGCCGGAGAAGTTGAATCCGTGGGGAAGGATGTAAAACGATTTAAAAAGGGTGATCAGGTTTTTGCAGCTACGCTGACAGACTTTGGATCTTATGCTGAATATAAATGTTTACGGGAAGACGGACCAGTTGCCATTAAACCAGCCAATACCACATATGAAGAAGCTGCAGCTTTACCAATCGGAGCGCGTACAGCACTTCATTTTCTTAAAAAGGGGAATATTAAACGAGGTCAAAAAGTTCTGATTTACGGAGCCTCGGGAAGTGTTGGTACTTATGCCGTTCAACTTGCCAGATATTTTGGAGCAATAGTTACCGGTGTATGCAGCAGCAGTAATCTGGAGCTGGTGAAATCCCTGGGCGCAGACAAGGTAATTGACTATACAGAAAAAGATTTCTCCAAAAAACTTGAGTTGTATGATATTATTTTTTTAGCTTCAGGTAAGTGCCCGTTCCCGGTATTAATCAAATCCCTGGATAAAGAGGGAGTTTATTTAGATGTCACCGGACCTGTAAAAACCCTACAAATGATGTGGACATCAATGACAGGCAAACAGAAAACAGTAGTGGGTGGAAACCCTCCAGAGTCAGCTGAAGCGCTGATATTCCTTAAAGGTCTTGTTGAAGCAGGTAACCTGAGGCCTGTTATTGACAGAAGCTATACACTCGATCAGATCGTGGAAGCTCACAGATATGTTGATAAAGGTCACAAAAAAGGGAATGTAACTGTCACAGTCAGGAGCTGATGTGATTTTCAGATAAACGGAAGTTTCAGTGCTTAAGGCTATTCTTAACGATTGCCTAATACCTGTATTTTCTTTTAAAAATCCACGTCCCGATAAAGAAGTAAACCCCTGCAACCGCTGTTATCCAGGTCAGCTCAAATAAAATTTCCGAAAGACCTGAGTCATAATTTAGTATTTTGTTGAGAGCCCTGGTAGCAGTTGCAGTTGGTAAAATATCATTCAGGTAAACCTGATTACCTGCCAGGCTGAACAGGTTTATCTTTGGCAACGGCATAAAAGAATCAGAGAAAAAAGCAAGGATAAAGAAAGGGAAGCAGCCAAGGGTCAGCAGTCCGAACATTGTTCTGATAAAGCACGCGGTAATTATGCTGATGCTAATCACTGAAAAACAGGTGACAGTTCCGGTCAGAAGAACCAAAGCAATTGAACCGGATGTTTTATATCCGACTGAAAAAGCCGCAAGAAGAGTGAAGAGAAGGCATATAAGGCCAATAATAATTTGATTAAGACTTAAGGCAGCCATGAATTCGGGTGACGTAAGCCTCGATAAAGAAAGCCTGGTGATTGTATCCTTTTCGACTTCCCTGACAATTGAGGCTCCGGCGGTAAAAAGCATCATTATGATTGACAGAACCAGCAATGCAGGAATGTACAAGTCAAATTCACTTGTTATTTCGCCCTTGCCTGCATATTCATAATTCATATTCATTGGCAGCTCAATTCCAGTTTTCAAACCCAGATAGCCATATGTTAAATAATCGATGAACGATGCTGCTGTCATATATTTAACATTTGCCTGGTCGCCATAACTTGTCAGGGGGGATATGTACCTGCTCCCGCCATTTATAAATATTCTTAACGACTCGGAAAAGTCGCGCGGAATAGTGACAAACAGGTCGGCTTCCCTGTTCCTGATCATTTTCCTGGCAGCTGCAGAATCAGAAGCCAGCCTGATTTCCAGAAGAGGTTTTCCTTCTTCTGTTTTCAGATTTTCCCATTCACTTATCAGATCTCCTGAAGACGCACCTGTTACATCATAATTAATTACAACAACATTGTATAATGAAGTTTTGGGATCACCCATATACATATACATCAGGTAGACAAAAAACGGAGCAAAGACAATGGCGAGGATCAGTATTTTCCAGTCGCGCAGGTTTTCTTTGAATGTCTTTATAAAGCACGATGCTAGTTTCATTCCCGTAAGCTCCTTCCTGTCAGGCTTATAAAAATATCCTCAAGGCTGTTTTTCCTTAGCCGGAGATTATCTATCTGTAATTTTTGTTCCTTAACGACTTCCAGAATATTTGCCAGCGCCTGTATCGGATCTTTAACACTGAAAGATATTCTGTTTGAAGATCTGGTCATCCTGATTTCGAGATCAGGATTTAGATAAGTAATCAGTACATTGTGCAAATCACTAATTACATCAATCTCAATTACATCTTCATAGCCGTTGGTTTTCTTAATTTCAGCTGCCGTCCCTGAGACCAGCAGCTTGCCGTTGTCTATAATACATATCCTGTCTGAGAGTTTCTCAGCTTCTTCCATGTCGTGTGTGGTAAGTACAATAGTTGTTTTTTCCTTAATTGACCGGATATAATCACGAACGAGGATCCTGCTTTGCGGATCAAGGCCTGCCTGTGGCTCATCGAGGAAAAGGATCTGTGGTGAATGAATCAGCGCGAGTGCAATATTAAGCCTGCGTTGCATACCGCCGGACAGTTTTTTAGCAAGACGATCCTTAATACCGTAAAGGCCAAGAGATTCAAGAAGGTCCCGGCCTTTTTTCCTGGCTTCGGTGACAGACAAATTATACATCTGTCCCATAAATACAATCTGTTCAAGGCAGGTTAAGTTTTCCCAGATGACAATTTGCTGAGGGCAAAGACCGATTGATTTACGATTATTCTTACAATCGATCGTGACCTTTCCGCTGTCGGGTTCCATAAGACCGCTCATAATTTTTATTGTAGTGGTCTTGCCCGCTCCGTTCGGACCCAGGAAACCAAATATTTCCCCGGGGTAGATCTCAAAGGAAATATTATCAACTGCGACAATGTTTCCATATCTTTTAAAGAGAGAATCTGCTGTCAGCAAAGGTTTCATTGATAGTAAGCCTGCCGTATCACAATTATAAAAGTACTATTTTATGATGACTTGCAAACAGCAAATTTAAGTCGTCCGGAACAAAGGAATCAGGGTTAAATCACTTACACAGCCCCGGAGATTTTTAAAGACACCTTTTTTACTTTCTCTTACAGGTTTGTCCAGTATTAATGAAAGTTTGCTATTAGTAATGCCGGAATTATGATATTGAGGTGATTATAAATTTGTTATTAATTGAAAGAATGATTAACTTACCACGGAATTTTTATAAAAAGGCCAGTACCGTGATCGGAGATTTATTATAAATTGCCGACCTTAACAAGAGAGAGCTTGGGGTACTGGCCTGATTATAGAACGATATCCATAATAATATCGTATTTCCCGGCAAACATTTCTATGAAAACGTCAATTAGCTTCTGATACCTGTTTCATCTAACCGCTACTGCTATGAAAAGAGCTGATATCAAACATTTAAGATGGTACAATCTTCTTGTATCTGTCTCAGTTATCCTTCTTATGACAGCCTGCCAGAGGGCTGATGAGACCCGTGAATACGGATGGTTCGAATTTGTCATCCCTGATCTTGACAGTTCTGCTACTATGGTTGACATGTCATTCCTGAATCCGGAACCCGCGGGAAAAGCCGGTTATATTACTCTGAAAGATGGACATTTTGCTGACGGGAACGGGGAAAAAATCCGATTCTTCGGTACCAATCTGACTTTTGGGTCATGTTTTCCTGATAAAGAAACCGCAGTTGCCCTGGCAGCACGTTTAAGGAAACTGGGGATGAACGTGATGAGATTCCATCATATGGACAATCAATCTGCACCAGGCGGCATATGGGATAAGGAGAAGAAGTCGCTTGATCCGGATCAGCTGGATAGGCTTGACTGGCTTATTTACCAGTTGAAACTGCATGGTATTTACACGAATATAAATACTCATGTTTCAGGAAATTACCCCGGAATGGACTACAAGGGGATTGAGCAGTTCAATTACGGGAAAACCATTGACCAGTTTTACAGGCCATATATTGAGAAGCAGAAAGATTATGCAAAAATGCTCCTTACGCATAAGAATCCTTATACCGGGACGACCTATACCGAAGAGCCTGCTGTCGCATTTGTTGAGGTAAACAATGAAAATTCACTTCTCTCAAGCTGGTCTTTACTGCCTCAGTTGAACAGGGAACACAAAGCAGCACTGACCAGGCTATGGAACGAATGGCTGAATTCTCACCCGGATTATAAAAAGAACATTGCAGGCAGTGATCTTTTTACGATCATAACCAATTATGACAATGGCTCAACGGAAGTCCGGAAGGAAGCACTCTGGAGTTTTCTGGTTGACACGGAAATGGCATATGCAAAAGAGATGACCGATTATTTCAGGAATGAACTTAAGGTTAAAGCACTGGTCAGCGAAACCCAGGCCTCTTACAGCGGTATTGCAGGTATTCTGAGGGAGTCCTCTTATGCCGATTTCATCGATATGCATTCTTACTGGGAACACCCTGATTTTCCTGGGAGAAGCTGGTCCAGGACTGACTGGAGAATAAGGAACTCATCGATGGTTTCTGACAAAATGGGAGGGACCCTGCCTCGTTTCGGACAACATCGTGTAGCGGGAATGCCTCTGACAATCAGCGAGTACGATCATCCTGCTCCCAGTTTTTTTGTTGCTGAAATGTATCCGATGCTAAACTCATTTTCAGCTTTTCAGGATTTTGACGGTATCTACCAGTTCGCCTGTGGGACTCCGTATAATAAAGGGATGATACCTGGTTTCTTCGCACTGAATGGTCATCCCCTGAAACAGATATTTGTACCGGCAGGAGCGGTAATGTTCAGGATGGGCGCAATCAGACCAGGAGAACAAAATGTTCAGCTTGGATTGCCGAAAGAATCGGTAATTGGAGAACTTGTAAAAACAGGAGACAAACTTAAGCTTCATGTCACGAATATGAACTATGTATGGGATTCGGCAGGTTCTGTAAATGCCCTTGCGTTGATTCATCCGATAAGTGTAAATACACGGGCGGCTGAACTTAAGATGTCTGAGCCAGTGAGCGTTCCGGAAGGCCCATGGGTTAGCGAAACAGGAGAGCTGGAGTGGGACAACAGGGATTCGATCAATGCGGTATTTAAAATAAACGCTCCGGCAGCCAGGGCAGCAATAGGTTATATAGGAGGGAAGGATATTGAACTGGGTACAGTTTCTGTTCAGATGGATACAACCAGGTATAACTGGGCAACTGTAACACTGACGGCGCTCGATGGAAAACCTCTGGAAGAATCTTCAAGGATTTTGCTGGTAGCAGCAGGCAGGGTGGAGAATACCAACTGGAAATGGGATGAGAAGTTTACCACTCTCGGTGGCGATTGGGGTGAAGCGCCGACACGAGCCGAAGGAATTCCTGCCAGGTTGATATTCAGGGATATGGATAAATTTTCCGTGCATGCACTGGACCCGGCAGGCAATCAGCTCACAGAATTAAAGGTTGGCAAGAAAGGAAGTGCCCAGGTAGTAAATATTGGTGCCCGGCATAAGACGCTGTGGTACATAATTACAAGGGAATAATATCATTCGGTTTTATTTTGCCTCACTTTTTCAGCATTGATTGCATCCACAAGTCCATCTACCGGAGCATCTGCTCCGAGCTGCCAGAACATAATTCCTCCAAGTCCGTTTTCAGCTGCATATTTTGTTTTTAGCCTGACCGACATTGTATCATCATAGGTTATAAAAACGCTGTCTTTCGCACTGTAGAGGTATGGGGCTTTGGCTATGGAGTCCCAGTAGCGGATAAAACCGTTTTTATCCTCCATTTCTTCCCTTATCCTGGCATAACCTGCGCGACCTCTCCAGCGACCACCATTGAGCTGATATAATCCATTGTTCTCAGGTGGTACACCCTGCCATGCTCTCCCGGAAAAATTGGAGCCGATAACTATTTGGGCAGGATTTACACCTTTATTGATAAGTAATGAAACGATCTTCTCGGTTGAAAATGGCTTTGTGGAATCACCCTCTTCAATCATCTTTAAAGAAGCCGGTGTACCTTCAATATTTTCCATCCTTATCCATCCAAGGTTTGTATGATGTGAGGTAAAAGGATCGCCTCCTCCGGCAAGGTCATACGACATTACATTGATATAATTTATACACAGCATTACTTTATCAAGTTCAATATGATTGAAAAACTCTTCCCATCCGGCTGCTGCAAAAGTAAGGACCTGATGTTCACTGATCTCATTCAGACCTTCCCTGAGTTCACACATAAGGGCTGAGAAGTTCTCTTTATCCTCAGGAATATAAGGATTTCCGATACCGGTCATGCCCGGGTATTCCCAGTCGATATCCAGTCCATCCAGCTTATATTCTTTTATAAACTTCACAGCGCT
The DNA here is from genome assembly GCA_963737255.1 of uncultured Bacteroidales bacterium. Classification (GTDB taxonomy): domain Bacteria; phylum Bacteroidota; class Bacteroidia; order Bacteroidales; family VadinHA17; genus LD21. Next base: position 106,668 of record CAVTSB010000012.1, on the reverse strand, counting down.
TCGTACGAATTGTTTGCGGTTCTCCGGTGTTCTGGCCATTTCTGAAAATCCTCCCGATCCACCCCATCCTCCGCAGGCTATCATGACTTTGAGGTGCGGATGCTTTTTCCTCTGTTCAACGAGCTTTTTCAGCATAAGTCCCAAGGAATCATCCGGGAACTTCATTTCGTTACCGATCACCTCGGTAAAAGAGAAGATGATGTGAGTCAGTTTGTCATAAGGAAGGGTTTGAGGCTTGAAATCTGCCCAGCGGGTATAGTAATAAGCCATCACCTTAACTCCTTTATCATCTGCAGATTTGTTTCTGTGGCAGGAGAGTATCAGAACAGAAAAGAGGACTACGTATAAAACAGCAAATCTTTGCATGGTTGTTTGGATTTAAATTATTTACCTGGAACAAAATCAAAAAATGACCCAACAATCTCTTTTCTCGATTCCGGATCGCCGTCGAGTGTGATCACAGCAACATATGGCTTATTTTTATCAGCAACTTTCAGTATAAATGTTGTTTCAGCTGTCCCGTTGCCTGCAAGTTCAAACTTCCGGCTTCCCGTATCTGATGCTGCATTAAAGGTTCTCAGATCAATGGTGTGGCTACCGGAACCGGTTATTGTGACATTAATATTAACTGTCCCATCATCGGTTCCGGAAGCTTTTGTTATTAAATCTGTACCTTTTGTTTCCGATTTTCCCGGATAGGGGATTTTTCCGTCAGCTGCATAAATGGATACTGCACCAAGGAAGCGGTTTACTGGTTCGACCCATATCTCCTTGCTAGTTGCAGTATTTGTTGCACACCAGTGGGGCATGTCGCCACTCATGCAGTCCATTCCGACTGGCAATGATCCGACAATGTCTTTCAGGCAATAGGCGAAATGCGGTGCAAACCGATATCCTGCACCATACATCAGGCTTTGGCCGAATGGATTGGCTCCGAATATCCATTCCAGCTGTCTTACCCAACAGTAACATGCCTTCAGGATCCTTACGGAGGCGGGAAGCTTCTGCCAGCGCCCATGCTGATGACATCTGGATATTTGTATTGCCGTGGAACAAACCATCGCGGTATATCGGAAATGTTCTGAGTACATATTGAGAACCAAGACGGGTACCGTCATTAAACTGACGTAGCATATCGCTGCGGACAGCCGAATCTTTCTCCACAAGGATATCAGATTCTTTCCAGACTGAATTAGGCAGGTGGTAATATGGGGCCGCGATAAGACTTCCCCGTTTCATGAAGTATTCGCTGTGAAGCACTGCAGCGCTGTACCAGTCCATCCAATCCTGATGATCCGGTAATTCCCTGCACAGCATGCTGAGGGCAATTAAAGGAGCTTCCTCAAAGGCAGCATGAAGATTGTGAATTACTCTTTCATGGCCGGTGTTTTCGTAAAAGTACCCGGTAATGGGAATCCCGTCAATGAATTGTTGTTCCTGGCAGCTGACCAGCAGTTTGCCAAACATAACAGCATATTCCCTGTACTTTTCATCACCTGTCATTTTTGCGAGGAGCAAAGATGAGGTAGCTCCCCATGAAGCCTCCCTGTAATCAGCCTGGTCCCATTTATCGCGTGAACCGAAAGCAGCCTGCCAGTCTTCAAGTGCTGCAGTGCGTGATTTCATGGCAAGTTCAGGATGTGACTTCTCAAGCATGCCTGCAGCTTTGCACTGAACAGCTGCAGCCAGGAAATTTTCCCAGGGGACATTGCGTGCCGGAGAAACAACATCATCAATTGTTCCGACCTCGTTGTCAGTATAGATGCGCATGACGCTGAAACTCATATGATAACCATCGCCAAAACGGGTTTTGAGCAGCCACTCAAGTCCCCAGGCTATTTCATTCCGGATCCGGTCAGCCAGTTCAGTTACATCATTTCTATCCCGGAGGTTTTCAAGGTTGTTCATCATTGCAAGGGTTGCCATTGCAGTACGCCATGATCCCTGCGACAGATCGCCGGCATCGTGCCATCCTCCGTTTATAATCTTTTTCTCATCTCCCCTGAATCCCTGCCAGTCCTTATGACATTCGAGGTGAATGCCCGGTACATTGTATCCGCATCTCTCGCAGAAGAAGAAATTAATCGCTTTGAAAACAGGCTGCAGCCAGATGTTTTCGTCAATAGGAAATGTTCCCGATTCAATATCCCCGGTACGGATAGCATATATACCCGGGACTGAGAAGTCAGAAAAGTCCATCTGGTGAAATTCTCCGTTCTCATTTTTGATTATTCTTATATCCCCTGAATAAACTATTTTATCACTCCTGTCAACCAGATGGAAAACATTTCCGGCCCCGTTGCCGGCCATAGCTACCTTTTTATCGCCGGGTCTGTAACCGATATGGCTGAAGGAAATTGTGCCGGGTGCAACATTCCATCCTTCGTACTGATCAATGTCCACTTTCTGGAGTTCCAGCCTGTCGATGTCGTAGGTTACAATTCCTTCTTCTTCGGGATTATGCTCCGATAAGCATCTGATTTATTTCGAATTCAGTGATCCTGTCTCTTTTCAGGTGAGGTATTTCAAACAGCACATGATTCCACTCTCCGGGCTTTAGGTCCTGGATAAAATGATCGTTTCGGGGAGTTGTGGCATTGTATACAGTACCTTCATTTTCAATTTGCAGGTACAGGCAATAGGTCATCATATCAGCAGGATGTACGTAAACCCAGAATGAGATGCGGTTGTAATCCGACCAATCCTGAGGTTCTGAAAACAGGAGCTGTACAGACGCATTGCCTCCCTGGGTGCCGCTTAATGAACCCCATTCTGTCCTGTTTCTGTTTATAATGTTCTTCATCACGCAGTGAGGTACGGAAGCGAAGAGATTTTTTACCATCCTTTGAACGGTCAGTAGTGTAGGTCATCTCACCTATACCGGTTACCTTCCATCCCGTTTCAGTTTCCATATCATCTATAAGCCTGGCATCAGGAACATTTTTCTTTTCCCATTGGGACAAAAGTGAATTCTGCTCAGGGACAGCAAGAGGAAATTGTTTGAAAGTCAATAAATTATCCTCAATGGTTTCTTTACCTGTATCACAGGAAAATATAAGTTGACGTTAACAAAATGAAGAGGAACTTTTTCATGACGGATATGGTTACTAATTAGGTTCAATTTAAGAGGTAATTTACAATTTTTTTTCGAAAAGGGATACTTCCTCTGAAAACCGGCAAATTTTGGTGTCTGGCGCCTTATCAAGGCTATGGCTCATGTTACCGGCACCTGCAATCCCCTGTTCTTTAACCCTGAAAAGGGTTTAAAAAGAAAGTCATGAACATGACATAATATGAATAAGGGACTGTTTAAAAAGTCTAAATCCATTAACCGCAAAGTCCACCTCCTACGAAAATGGCAGGAACTTCAATGACTATTGGCCTCTTCCACCTGACCAGGTAGCTCTTCAAAAAGGAGTGCTCAGGCAGGATTCATCTTATTTAAATTATCGTCCTTACCCGTATTAATCGAAAATGATCACTGCAAAACATAAGACATAAGACTTTGAAGGGTGAGTGGTCTTGAGTCCCAGCTTTTTTGAAGTCAACTCAATTAAACAATGCCACTTATGAATCTGTTATAGTGAAATTAAAAAGAGATAAATGGATATCAATACGATCTTAGGACTGATCTCAACTTTCGCTATCGTTATCGGTTTGTTCTTTGCAGGTTACCAGGTTAAGATAATGAACAAACAAAGATCAAGTGAATCAGCCTTACAGTTGCTTCATTCTTTCCAGACACCTGAATTTCATGAAGCATGCGTTATTCTGATCGAACTTCCTGAAGGATTGACAAAGAAGGAAATGGAAGAACAATTGGGAGATAAAATAAAATGCATTCACATTTTGCTTGGTACTTTTGAGAGCCTGGGAATTCTGATTTTCAGGCATGAAATAGATATAAAGCTCGTTGAAGATTTTTTTAGCGGGGTAATTATCCTGGCGGGCAGAAAATTTAAAAACTATTTCCAGGAGATACGTGCTGCAGGTGAACGTGATACATATTATGAATGGATACAGTGGATGTCCGAACAGGTTGAAAAACGAGAGTCGATAACTCCCGCAATTCCGGCATATCGCGAATTTCGCATCTGGAAAGCATAATCTGGTGTTTTGTATCAATAACTTGATCGGGTAAGCATGAAAACGGAAAGCAACTTTAAAAAGCAAATCCTTAGTACGGGAAATGATAGTAAAATTATAATCATAAGGTTAATAGTCGGTATAATTTTTTTTTCTGAAGGGATTCAGAAATATTTGATTGTCAGCATACTTGGACCGGCATATTTTAAGGAAATTGGATTTATCCATCCCATATTCTGGTCTTACCTGACAGGAGCATTTGAAATGTTTTGCAGTATCCTGATATTGTCAGGATTTTTAACCCGACTGGCCTCCATTCCTTTGTTAATCATAATGATAACTGCTTTTGTAAGAACCAAATTACCTGTACTAGCTACCGAAGGTTTATTAGCATTCTTACACGAGTACAGGACAGATTTTTCTTTGACATTGCTGCTCATCCTGTTAATTATTTATGGCAGCGGGAAATGGTCATTTGATATAAAAATGTCACCATCTTAAAACTCTTAATTGTCAGGTAATCCTGTCTTTGCGCCACGTATATAATCAATTAAATACAGAGAACTGCTTTTAAAGTTTTTGAATAATCTTACCTGGTGTTGAGGTAAATGCAGCAGTTCCGGTATTTGTACTTTTATATACCAGTGGGTAATGAACAATTATGGTTTATAGTCAGTTTACATTAAGATTAACAAAAGTTCAATCTAAATTATGCCACAAATTATGTAGGTCTTATGCCTCAGAATCCCGGTAACCTTGAAAAGTTCTGGAATGACCTTAAAAGACGCAAGGTAATTCATGTAATAACAGTCTATGCTGCAATTGCTTTTGTAATCCTTCAGCTTGTTGACATGGTCGCGGAGCCGTTGCAGCTTCCTGACGGAACTGAAGCGCTGGTGATTGTTCTCCTAATGTGAACCTCTTCTGAGTCTGTTCAAGTGAAATTAAAAATGAGATAAATGGATATCAATACGATCATGGGACTGATCTCAACTTTCGCTATCGTTATCGGCCTGTTCTTTGCAGGTTACCAGGTTAAGATAATGAACAAACAAAGATCAGGTGAATCAGCCTTACAGTTGCTTCATTCTTTCCAGACACCTGAATTTCAATAAGCATGCGTTATTCTGATCGAACTTCCTGAAGGATTGACAAAAAAGGAAATTGAGGAACAATTGTGAGAAAAAATAAAATGCATAATGCGATTTCACAATGTCTAAGATTTGGAAATGAACTTAATATGGACATTACTGTTAACAGTACAAGCAAAATTGTGTAAAGGAATGATTTATCGGCGATTTTTATTACAGAAGTACCAACTGATGAAAAAATAAATACATATAAAACCGCAGGAGTCAAGTTGTGGAAAAACTAACTGAACATGCGAAATTTGCCAGAACAAAAAATGTATTTATGGTACTTCATAATCCGGTAATTGCACTTTTGATAACTCGTGCGACTTTAAATTGACTTTAACTTACTGACATATTATGTCGGTCTCCAAAGCGCATCTATTTTTTGGACAACAAAAACGACAACAACAAATGAAAAAACTAATCTTCATCCTCCTTATCCTCGTTCTTGCATCGTGTAAGAAAGAAGTTTTCAGCCCTGATCTTACAAAGGAGTTTTCAATCCAATCAACATCAAATGGTGCAGAAATATAATATTAAAGTTGCCCTGCCTCAAAATTATAAGTCCCGAAACACAAAAGTATGCTGCAATCTACGTTTTGGATGGTGAGGAAATATTCGATTTTGTTGCTGAAAATTGTAAAAAGATAAGCAGTGATTTTTCCACTTCAAATGTTCTGGTAGTTAGTATCGGATACGGGAATGACAGAGCTGTTGATTATACACCCGTAGAAGGCGGTGGAGGTGCGGTTGAAGGTGGTGGAGGTGCAGAAAAATTTATGCTTTTTATAAAAAATGAATTAATACCCGAGATGGAAAATGAATATGGTGCGGATTCATCAAGAATAAACAGAACCATACTTGGCCATTCGTTTGGCGGACTTTGTGGTGCTTATGCCTTTACAAACTACAACAAGGTATTCGGTAATTACATTTTACTCAGTCCATCATTATGGTACGCAGATGAAATAGTGTTTAAGTTTGAACAGGAAACACCGGAACATCAATAAAAACAATCATCAATTGGTGTTTTTGGGTATGGGCGAAATGGAAAATAGCGGACAAATGCTCGCTCCTTTTCAGCATTTTTTCAGCTGCTTCAAAATAATTATCCCGATATAATAATTAAGAGTCATCTCGAGCCACATCTTAGTCACAGGGGTTCAGAAAATCCAAACATAATCGAAGGATTAAATTTCTACTTTCAAAACAGATAATCAATTTCAAGTCGTTTTCATGACTAAATAACTAATAACAATATGAAAACCATAATATATTTATCCATCTTCTTCTCGTTTCTGACTCTCTCTGCATCAGCACAAAATGATTGATTCTGATATAGCAAGAAAAAGTATCCCTGTGCGAAGAGTAACAATAGAACCAGCAATCGGTCTGGAGACTTCCAAGGTCTGATTTGATCATCAGCAATCTGGTACAGTGGAATATAAAAAAACGTCTTAGCATTGTATCATATACTTCTTATTCTTATAACAAGCAATGCAATCGTGATTTTAATTACATAAAGACTAATTATAATTATACGCTTAGTCAAAAATTTGGTGTTGGAACTTCTCTTTACACGAAACATTCTTCCCACACATTTTCATTCATGGCAGGGATAAGATATGATGCTTACAAAGAGACATTGGAAAATCCTGATTTTGAAAAAGTTTCAGCTTCGGTAAGTTCTCTTAGTCCGGATGTTGGACTGTTGTACAATTTAAAGATCGGAAAGAAAAAGTATTTTTTCAGTTACCGTATGTATATTCCTCTATATCCATATCCATTATAAGCTTCAGATATACTGGTCTTTAGATGGTAATATGGCAAACCTTTCACTTAGAATTTGGATTAGGAATTCGGTTGAAATAAAATATTCATTACAAAACCTGAAAAATAATTTGTAAAACAAAGATAAAATGAAAAAGCAAGACTAAAGTTGTAGAGTATAATCTCGAAGCAAGTGAATTTAACTGGGACATAGCTCCCGGCAAAACAATTGAAGCATGGGGATTTAATAAACAGCTTCCCGGTCCGGTATTAAAAGCAAACGTGGGCGACACGCTTGTTATACGGGTTACCAACAATCTTAAAGAACCTACAATGATTCACTGGCATGGATTACGCATTCCTGCTTCGATGGACGGTACAGGTGCTACTCAAAAGCCAATTGAACCCGGTGAAGTTTTTGAGTATCGTTTTGTTGTACCTGATGCAGGAACTTTTTGGTATCATTCACATTTCAATGAAACAGTACAATTGGAAAGAGGAATGTACGGTGCGTTAATAGTTGAAGACATAATCAGATCCGGTTACTGACGGAGAAAAAGTATTTATGATTGATGACATGAAGCTTAATGCGGATAATAAATTTACAAAACCCGGATGGTTTGTTCCCCGTATCGATTGAAAGGCATGATGGTCGTCAAGGTAACACTCTGTTAATAAATGGCAAAGAAAATTCAATGATAGATATTCATGCCGGTCAGACAGAAAGATGGCGTTTTATCAATTCATCAAGTGCAAGATACTTTATGCTGTCACTGGGAGGGAAAGAGTTTAAAATTATCGGAACTGATGGTGGATTGTTGGAACATCCACAGAACAGTATCTGAAGTTTTAATAACTCCCGGAGAGAGAATAGACATTGCAGCAGGGCCTTTTAATGAAGGGGAAACATTTCCGATAGAATCATTGGGCTATAACAGAAGCACTTATCCTCACAGCAAAGCGTCAAACATTTGCAACCGTAAAGGTTGGAGAAGAAAAACCTTCAGTTGCTTTCATACCTGAAACATTAAGAAGGATTGAGCCTTTGGCAAGTCAGGATGCTGTAATAACAAGAAAGGTAAAACTTTCTGTTGGTCCAAGTTTGAAAGACGGAATGGACTTTCTCGTAAACGATCGATGTTCATGTTAATGACAAACCTGTGAAAGTTGGTGAGCTGCAGATTTGGGAAGTATCAAACACCAGTCTGATGGATCATCCTTTTCACCTGCATGGTTTTTTTTTCCAGGTTATTGAAGAAAATGGCAAAGCTCCGGAATATATGGCATGGAAAGATACCGTCAATTTAACACCGAGAAGTAAAATAAAAATTGCGTGGATGCCTGATAACCGCCCGGGCACGTGGATGTATCATTGCCACATACTTGAACATCATGCAGCAGGAATGATGGCCACATTTAATGTAATTGACGGCAATAAGCCAACTGATGGGATGATATCAAATCAGGCTCATCATCATCATTAAATTGTATCTTGTTTCTGAACCCCGAAGAGATTCTAAAACCTTTGCGAATGCCTGGAATTACCTATTTCCTGCCGCTGCCAGCATTACCCGGACTAGTGGAACCGGAGCTGTCAACCTCGATAAAATAGAGTTCACTAAAGTCTATGACCGTAGTTTTACCATTTTCAGTCAGTTCGGCCAGGTTATCACAGACCCCGGTTCCATAATTAACCGAGTAATTGCTCGTCTTATCATTCTCAGTATTTATAATAGTTTCAATTCCGGAAACAGGAACCCAGGAATCTTTGCATCTATAATCTGTAACCAATGGTATGTCGACACTATAGTGATATTCGTAATTATACTCATCTGATTCGCTTTTACTGTAGTAATCTCCTACTAATACAGTATATGAAATGCTGTCCCATTTATTGGAATAATCAGATAAATAATTAAAAGTGGTACCATCGTCAGTAATCATGGTTATATCTTCATGACCGGTGGATGAACCCGACCAGTTAAAAACAACAGGAGAAACCGTAACAGTCGAATCACCTGAATCCTCCTTAACACCTGTACTGAAATATGAATTGCCGTCAGAGGTGAAAGAATACTCTGACATGCCGTTCATTTCAACGCCATAAGCATAATAATCATTATAAATCACCTTTGAATAGTATTCATTGCCTTCATTTCTCCAGATGTAAGTAATTTTACCTTTATACAGTGCTCCATACTCTTCGCACCCATCGCCATAATCATAAATAGTGGTGTGGGTTCCGTCTGTATTATCATACTCGGTCACTTTGGCACAGGTAAAGTACTCCCAGTAAATATCCGGATCAATGCTGATACTGTCAATATAACTGGAATCGGTTATAGTCCCGGAAATGTTAAGGTCTCCATTCTTCATCTGGCTTTCACCTATAACCGATAAAAAGTTGCTCATTTGCCCGGAACCTGCATTTATTGCATTCATCCGGGTCTTTAGTTCCAGAAACTTTTCAGCTCCCTCACTCAGGTCCTGGTCATCAGTTAAACTTTTTTTGCATGAAACTACCGATAAAAGAATGATACTGATGAAAATGATTATTCTGATTAGATTAGTTTTCATTTTACCTATTTTTTATGAAGAGTGTTCAAATTTATGCAAAAAGATAATATCCAAAAACTTATGATGGATTTGCCCATAGAATTCAGAAGCAAGAGTTTTCTGGTTGGTCATAATTTAAAATAACAACTACTGTGCCAAAACTTCATTTGGTGTTAAGCTTTTTCGCCCTGAAGCTTTAGATGCGGATCGGCATTTAAAATAATCTATTGTGAATTTCTTAACAGCCTCATGCGATAAGCATTCATCGCTGTTGACCCTAATTTTTTTAACATCCTGTAATTTACCACGACTCCAACAGGTGCACCTATTAATGGCAGCAGCTGAGCCATTTTTGCCAGGTCAATATAGTCTCTGTATTCCTGCTGGAAATTTCTCCAGTCAAACTGGTTTATATCTTCCGGAAGTTCTTTACTTTTCTCATCCCAGTCTGTCATTTCGAGATAAATTTTTTTTCTGTGAACATCACTCGAAAAAGCCAGCTCAAAAATATGCAAGAGATATACCCTTTCCTTATAATCCTCTAAATCGAAACCATATATTGAAGCAATATCAAACAACAATTTTATTTTAATGCCTATTAAAACCGGAAAATCTGCAAGACCTAATAATAAACCGCCGGCACCGGTTATTCCACCTTCAACGGCCGCAGTATTTCTGTAAAAATCAATTCTTTGCAAAACAGCTGCTTCGCGTAATTCCAATGAATTTTCTAAAAGAGGTTTCACTGTTGTATGTGAGGCGCCAAACAAAACAGCACGAATCATCTGTTTTAATGTTGTCGTTATTGCCTGATGGATTTTCTCCGGGATCCATTTATTTATCTGAGTCTGCACATTTTTCGATAATCTGTTCCAAAGTGACGGGTTACGAAGCATTTCCTTTTGCCAAAGTGCTAATTCTGAATATATATCTTTATCATATCGATTCATGGACATGTACAGAATATGCCTAACCCGACTTCGCGCTAAACCATCCTGATGGGATCGATCAGCGACCTTTTTATAATTGAGATTATCCCGACCAGTTCTGAGTGAAGAAATCTTTTGAGATTCGGATAAAATCTTCCTGGTTTTTATCCTTGTGAGCCCTGTGATCTGCATTTGGAACTATCCACAAAAATGAGTTTGGGATATTATTTTTTGCACTTAAAATGCATTCAAAAGTGATGCTGTCCTCCTTATCTCCAACAACAATCAGTGTTTTTGCCCTGATGCTTTTCAATTCTGTATCGGTCACGGTTATGTTATAATTAACTATCTGATCAAGTATTGAACGGATTTGCTCTTCACTGGTCTGTTGATCACGCATCCAGGGCAGATTTTTAATGTTTTTGTACGAAAGATATTCAACCCATTTCGGAAACTCTGAAGAAGTCCAGCTTCCACAAGACCCAATAATTATCATGGATTTAATAAGATCCGGTTTAATTAATGCGAGCTGCACAAGAACATCACCACCGTAACTGAATCCGATTGTATTTATACTGTTAAGATGTAAATATTGTATTAAAGCATCAAGATCACTGGCTGCAGACTTAATGGACAGGTTTTCAGTAAACATCCCTGACTTTCCATGTCCTTTTAAATCAACCAGGTAAACTTCAAAGTCATTTATATAATAAGGGACAAACTGGAGCCATGATTTGGAAGATTGAGTAAATCCATGAAGCAGAAATAATGGTTCACCTTTCCCATAGACTTCATAGTAAATCTTTGTTCCATTTAGACTGACAATTTCACTTTTTGTGGGAGATTGAGCTGATGATTTTATTACTGCCTGTGCCATAATGAGAATTATTAATGGAAAGATCCTGACTTTTAAATCCCGCTTCATTCCGCAAATATTAATTAAACAATAAACAAAAAAGAAAATTGGATGTTTAGTGTTTTACGATTTTACAAAAATGTGGAGTGTTAGTTTTTACACATTGTTTGTGGCTATTATGCTAAATCCATCCCAATGGACTCCATTAGATTCACATTACAAATTGCATTTAGTGGCGGCAACTAATTATCAAATGAATGATACATTCAAACTTCGGGTAAAGGTTTTCGGGAAAGGTTCCCCTATCTTACTTGTACCAGGTGGCCTGACCGGATGGAAGAGTTGGGAACCCTTTGTGGAAATATTTTCCTCTCAGAAGAGAGAGGTCATAAGTGTTCAACTTCTGAGTGTTGAGTATGGGATTGAAAACAAAGAACTACCGGAAACCTATTCCGTGAAAACCGAGAGTCAAGCTCTTGCAACTACGCTCGATTCCCTCGGATATTACTCTCCAATAGATATAGTTGCATGGTCATTTGGTGCATTTGCATCACTCGACTTTGCGCTCGACTATCCTGACAGAATCCGTACATTAACACTTATCGAACCACCTGCATTCTGGGTTCTGAGAGAAAACGGACAACTTGATGCACAAACCCAGCATACCTTAACCTATTTTGATTCATTGCATGGAAACATTACAGATGATATGCTTGAAGCGTTTTTAAGGGTAACAGGATTTGTTAAACCCGGGGAATCCCCTCGTAATCTGCCTCAATGGCAGCAATGGCTGCCTTTCAAACAATCCTTGCGTAATTGCCCTTCAGTTGTTACTCATAGTGATGATTTAAAACGCCTTCAACAGTTTAAACCACCTGTCTTATTGGTAAAAGGTACGGGATCATCGCTATTTTTTCATAAAATAATTGATGGACTTGATTCAAATTTTCCAAACTCCAGGGTAATCGAATTACCGGAAGGACATGCACCTCATATCGTTTCACGCGACAAATTTCTGCTTGAATTGGGAAATTTCCTTTGACGTAATCCCCGGATTACCAAAAGCTTTTATATGTGCGTCAACTATAACTCCTTCATCCGGATCACCTCTAAAGCATGCAACTAAAGCAATTATTAGTTTACAATGCATGTCCTTTGGCAACCAGTGTGCCGGGGAAGCGGGACGCATTAAAGCGATGAGTAAGATTTCGAAGTTAACCTGGAAACAAAATGTAAATATATTTTACGGTAATGAGTAAACAAATTTTACAATAATAAATTTATCGATTTTGCATTGATTTCTATATCAGTTACTTAATATTCTGGCATCATAATAGCAATTAATAAGGAATTGTAATTGTTTTTACCTTTTAAATTTTAAGAATTATGAAAATGAATGCAAAAATTTTTATTTTGATAGTTTCGATTTCTGTTTCAGCTTTAAATAGAATTTCAGCTCAAAGTAAAGACGACCTGATTGGTAAATGGGATGCATTAATCCCATTTGCACCTGAAGAATTTCAAAAATCAGTGGTTAGAATTACTCAGGACTCTGTTTTCATGTCAACAGACGGAGTGAATTTCGCACCAGCGAATTCAATGGTATTTAAGAATGATACGCTTAACTACGAAATGAATGAGGCTTCCTTTACGCTTACATTTGAAAGTAACACAAAAATGAGAGGGATTGCAAAATGGGGATCAGGCCAGTCTGAATTAATCCTGACAAAAAAAGAAAATACTGACTCCGGTTTAAAAAATATGAAACCCTGACACGATTTTAAGTCGAACCAATGTGAATTTCAATTGTTTGTAAAGAGTGGTGTGACAGCATTGCATTACACTTTAAACAAATGAAACAACAAACCTTAATCATAGGAATATTGGCTTGCCTTTCAGGACTATTTGGCTGTAACAGCAAAACAACTGACAAAATATTACAAACTCAGACCAACTTACAGGAAATGACCGTAACAGTCGATACTTTAAAGCAAATTCTTGAGGCATTCAACAGACATGACCTCGATGCAATTATGGAATTTTTCTCCGATGATTGTTCCTTTGATTCTCCAAGGGGCCCTGACCCCTGGGGTAAGCGTTCTATCGGTAAAGAACAGGTGCGGGAGGCTCTTGCTGGTCGCTTCAAAGGTATTCCTGATGTTCACTATGGTGAAGATCGTCATTGGGTGTCAGCCAATATGGGAGTGTCTGAATGGACACTCACTGGCACAACAACTTCAGGGGTTAGTTTGAAGGTACGTGGTTGTGACCTTTGGGAATTTCGGAATGGCAAAGTCATCCGAAAGGATTCTTATTGGAAAATAGTCGAGCAATGAGTTCTGTTTGAAAAATCCCTCTTTCCTTGACCACTTCAAATAAGGTCTGAAAACACTTTAACATACATAGCACAACAACTTTGACTTTTTTGCTGTCTTATGGATCTGTTGTGAATTTATTCAGTAGCTTTATTAACAGAATAAAGGAATTATCCTTTAATTGAAATTGTATGGTTAAGAATTTTCTGTCCGTTATTTTGTTTTTGTTTATAACAACTTCTTTACAAGCTCAGGAAAGGCTCACTGACTATGTTAATCCTTTTTTAGGAACTGCCACCTTATGGGACAGTATCGATATTGGATATAAGCCCACTTTCAGGACCTGGGGTGCAGAGGTATTTCCGGGATCTTCGGTTCCCAATGCCATGGTTCAGTTAACTCCGGTAACCAAGTTCAGAAGTGGCTCGGGTTATCAGTATGAAGATACTGTTATCTATGGTTTTGCCCATACCAGCAAAGGACACTGGAATTTATGCCATATTCCTTTATTGCCAGTTACCGGCACTATATCTCCGGATGATTATTGTTCTTCTTACAGCCACAAAAACGAGTCGGCCCACCCTGGATATTACCAGGTTTATCTTGAACGATATGCTGTCAATGCTGAATTAACATCAACATTACGGTGTGCATATCATAAATACACATTTAAAGAAGGGCAGGGTAAAAAACTGATTGCTGACCTTTCAATGGCTAACGAAAGAGTTAGTAGCTGGGATATCGCACAGGAAGGCGAAAATGTATTTAAAGGTTTTCAGCAAACCGGCGAAAAAATGTATTTCTATGCCGTTGCCAATCATAAAATAAAAAACATTGATTCGCTGAGAAAGGATGAGAAGAAAATATCGGTTGTCAATTTTATTGATGAGTCAGAGCCATTGGAATTACAGATAGGATTTTCATTTGTAAGCATTAAGAATGCAAAGGAAAATTTAGAGAAGGAAATGTCAGGGAAAAGCTTTGCACAGGTAAGAAAAGAAGCTTTGGATACATGGGAAACATTATTGTCAAAAATCAAAGTTACCGGCGGCACTGAAAGGCAAAAGGGGATATTCTATTCAGCTCTGTACCGGTCATTCCTCTGGCCCGCTTTACGAAGTGATACAAACGGGGACTTTACGGATTTAAAGGGTAAAGTTGTAAATGAAGGGTTTAATTATTACACAGAACCATCTTTATGGGACGATTACCGGAATAAGCTGATTTTACTGGGAATGCTGTCACCCTCGGTAACGGCAGATGTAATCAAGTCCTTAATCAACAAAGGCGAATTAACCGGATTTATGCCCACCTTTTTTCATGGTGACCATGCAGCTCCTTTCATAGCAGGATCGTATTTAAGAGGAATAAGGGATTATGACGTAAAAAGAGCCTACAACCTGCTTTTACGGAATGCCACCCTCGAAAACAGAAGCAGACCTTATATTTTGGATTATATGGCGAAAGGCTACATTTACGAGCAGGACATTCCAAATCCAAAAGTTGAAACAAAAGCCACGGCGGGTGTCACTAAAACACTTGAATACGCCTATGATGATTATGCAGTGGCTCTGTTGGCAAGGGAATTGGGCGACACAGGCAACTACAGGATGCTGATGAAAAGGACCGGGAATTATAAAAACATGTTTGATCCGTCAACAGGATTGATGAGGGGGCGCCTGGCCAACGGTGACTGGATCAGAAATTTTGATCCTCAGTTTCCCTACTATGAATATATGTACCGGGAAGCCAATGCCTGGCAATCTTCTTTCTTTGCACCTCATGATCCAAAAGGGCTGGTTGGTCTTTATAAGAGTAAAGATGAATTTGAAAAGAAACTGGATGATCTTTTTTCAATTCCATGGAACGGAGTTGAAGCCTATAACTTTTCAGGCTTTATTGGGCAATATTGTCACGGAAACCAACCCGATCACAGTTTCCCGTTTATGTACTATTTTGTTGACAAGCAGGAAAAAGCTCAGGTCATACTGGACAGCATAATGAATCATTTCTATGATCTGGGCAAAGATAAGCTGGCTTATGCCGGAATGGACGATGCCGGAGAAATGTCGTCGTGGTATGTGTTTAATGCAATTGGATTATACACTTTTTCACCGGCCGACCCGGAATATATCATTTCAGTACCCTTATTCGATAAAGTTGAATTCAATCTTGGCGAAACGATTTTTACAATTATTAAAAAGAATTCAGGTAAAAAAATCAGAAGGATTACTTATGATAATCGAAAAGTCAAAGGCTATTTTATAGCTCATGATGAATTAATAAAGGGGAAGAAGTTAATTGTAACTACCAGGCGGATAAATGTTTTTAAGTAGGGGCGTTGGATGCAACGCTCCTGCCATCAGTTTCTTACAAACGGGTAAGAACTATCCGTCTGAAAAATATTTCAGCACCTTCAGATTGGATCTGTATCCGTCCTTTCTGAGGCTGTACGTCAACAGCATGGTTTACAAGAGTTCCGTTGAGATAAATGAAGATCTCCTTATCTTTTACCAGACATTCAATTTTGTTCCATTCTCCAACAGGTTTTTCGATATCTTTTACCCCACGAAATCCTTTTATGTCTTTCCATTCAGGATCGCGTGCGAACCAGTTTATCCGTCCTGAATTTATCGTTACCCTATTCCCGGAAGGTTGAAATACATATGAATTACCTTGCTCCCCGGGAGCAACGGGGCATGTTATTGAGAATTTCCGGCTTCCATCACCGACAACGATAAAATCGCCTGTCCCCCCTTCAATAATCTGGCATTCTATCGAATGCATCCATGTGCCATCCGAACCGCCATCCTCACCAATAGAATGAAGTAGAAGTCCACTGTCCCTTGCTTTGTCAACCCTTGGTTCAAAGGTTATTTCACCCCATTTGAATTCAACTATTATTTTATAGTTTTCAAATTCATCATTCGTGGTTATACAGCCAAACTCTTCACCGGAAATTCTGATCATACTATTTTTGACTGTAAATACCTTCTTTGGATCGATATTCTTTCCCCTGCCCTTAATAAATGTGTACCAGCCGTCAAGGTTTTTACCGTTGAACAGCTGCAGATCAGATTTTTTGCCCTTCTTTCTTTCCGAACCGGAAGGATCAGTAAATCTGGTATAGCTGGTTTCCGTTATAACCAACATAGAAAGGGTCAATATCAGGAAAATAAACATTGGCTTTTTCATAGCTGAATGGTTTTAATTTAGTATTAAAGGAAACCTCACAAGGTGATAAAGATATAATTTTAAGGATTATCTATGTCCAGAATTCATAAATTGCATTTAATATCAATGGCCACAGGCTATTCCAAACATACAGATATAAACAAAAAGGATCTAACTCAGGAATCAGGTTGTCAATTTGACCTTATATAATATTGGGAAAAGAGGTAAAAAGAGCAATTAAATAATTGTGGGCTTATGTTATTTTAACGGCTCGAAATCAATTTCAAGAAAATCCCTGACTTCTTTTATCCAGTAAGTCTGAACAAACATTATATGATCAGGATGTTGATTGTAATCCTCGTATGCTTTTGGTGATCCAAATTCCATTGATAAACCATAGTCGTAATTATTCTTCTTGCTGGTTTGCTTTAATAGTTCAAATTTTTGAACTCCAGGAATAGCTGACAGTTTCTTAATAGCATCCAAAAACACTTTTTCTTCAGGAGAATCTTTTGGATGTATCAATTTAAAAACAACTGTATGTCGTATCATATATGTATTATCCGATTTAGAAAGTTGCCCAGGAGCGATGCCAGTATTGCAAACGCAAAATATTAACAGAAATCCAAAAACTATATACTTTTTCATAAGGCTGATATTAAGTTAAATTAATTATTGTTTCAGATTCCTAAATTAAAATTTATATCTCACATTCCTGTCCAAAACCTGATACCAAATTAGGGATACCTGCAATTTGGGTTTGTATGTGTTTGATTTTGTTCAAAATATGTTTTTAACTACTTAAAATGTTAATCTGACCGGCGTGTAGCGGTCAGGGAGAATAGCAAATGCAGCAGGGTTTTTGCGTGCCAAATGACAAAATGGTCATTTAGTAATTTAAGAGACATTCTCTATCTTTGACGCCATTGCGTAAAAATCGGATAACATATAAAAAGCTTCACAAATGGCCGGGACTTATTATGTCATTCGTCCTGCTTTATTACGGATTAACCGGTGTACTAATGAATCACCGCGAGCTCATTTCAGGTTTGGATATCAACAGACGCATGATGCCCTCAAACTACAAATACATAAACTGGAACAATGCTGCACTGAAAGGCAGCCTGATTATCGGGAAGGACAGTATGCTTGTTTACGGAAATATAGGGATCTGGCTTACTGATTCAGCTTTCAGTAATTTTTCATCATTTAACGAAGGATTTCCCAGGGGAAATGACAATCACAAGATTTTCGATATTCATGAAACACCAGACGGGAGCATTTATGCGGCAGCATTTTCCGGTCTATATGCTTATGACAGGAATAGTAGCGTGTGGAATCGATTTAAAACAAACGATGGTGAAATGGGATTCACCGGAATTGAAAGCATTGGAGATACCGTTTACGCAATAAACAGATCACATCTTTTTATTGGAAGATCAGAGGGAATAAAAACAAAGTTTTACAAGAGGGAGTTGGCGGCTCCTCCCGGATATGACAGGAAGGTCACTCTTTTCCAGACCATCTGGCAGATCCATTCCGGGGAGATTTTTGGAATATCCGGGAAAATATATGTCGACATTCTTGGTCTTGTAACTATTTTTCTTTCAGTGACCGGTATTATCTGGTTCTTTTTTCCCGGCTGGATAAAAAAAAGGCTCAGCCGGAACAGAGATGCAGCATCACTTGTCAGGACCGGACGGTGGTCGCTCAGGTGGCACAATAAGGCAGGAGCGTGGACTTTCCCCCTTCTCATCATTCTTTTCCTTACCGGAATGTTCCTGCGTCCGCCGCTTCTCATTGCCATCGGGCAATCGAGGATCCTCCCGATAAAATACTCCCATCTCGACCAGCCAAATCCATGGTATGATAAATTGCGTGATCTTCTTTTTGATCCTGGCACGAAAAAGCTTCTGCTTTCGACATCTGATGGGATATATATGATGGATCCTGTCCGGTTGGAGCCAAAAGTACCTATCAGCCAGCCTCCGGTTAGTATTATGGGTATCACAGTATTCCGGAATTATCAGAAAGATTATTACCTGGTCGGATCATTCAGTGGACTGTTCCTCTGGAATCCCGATGAGGGAAAGGTTTTTGACCTTATAACCGGCGAGCCGTACAGAGAAGCCGGGACTGGCAGACCTGTGGGTGATTATAAAGTCACCGGGCTTGTGATTGATTTCAGAGAAAATCCGTACCTGGTTGATTACAGCTTCGGTATAAAACCAATCCATCATGATTCATTTTTCCCCGAAATGCCTGAAAACATTGTCAGGGAATCAAAGATCTCTCTATGGAACCTTTGCCTCGAAATACATACCGGCAGAATCTTTGAGAACATCACGGGAGGATTTTATATATTTATTGTTCCACTGGCTGGAATTACAGGTATTATTGTTGTCATCAGCGGTTATTTGCTATGGCGGAGAAAATACAAAAGACAGGGCTATGAAAATATTTATAATAAATAGACTTTTTTAATATGATGGCAAGGAAATCTCTACCAGCCAACCCTTGAAAAAGTCCCGGAAGCAACCAGATTTAACCAGGTGAAACCTATTAGATTATAAAAAATCCGTCATTCTTTGACCACTATAAGAAGGTCTGAAAGGGCTAAACATACATTGTAAATAAAAGGGTGTAAGTGCCGGAGGAATGTGGTCAAGATGACCGGCGAATGCAATATTCTCTCTACAATAATAAAAATTCATTAAAAATTCATCTTCGAGATTCAATATTTGACACGATTAAAGGATTTGATACGAATTCAGGTTATTTTAATATTGAATCACACGAAAATAGAAAATTATGAAAAAGTTATTATTTGTAATCTTTGCCGCAACTGTACTTTTGTCAGGCTGCAATAAAACAGAAACAACAGGCGGACCTGGAATGCTGTCAGTCAAGATCACTGATGATCCGCTCAATATCAGTTCTGTTGAATCAGCTACCGTTACAATCTCAAAAATTGAAATCCGCAAAGCAGGAGCGAATGAGGGAGATCCATTTATTGAATTACTTATGGATCCTGTGACTATTAATATTTTTGAGCTGAGAAATGGGATAACTGAAGAACTGGTAACCCTCGAGGTCCCACAGGGCGACTACGACCTGGTAAGATTGTATGTCGATGAGGCAAGCCTTACACTCAAAGATCCTGCTGAAACATTCAATCTGAAAGTCCCCAGTGGGGAACAAACCGGGATAAAGGTATTTATAAACCCTGTTATACATGTTGAAGGTGGTATTTCCGCCGAATTGATCCTTGATTTTGATCTGTCAAAATCCTTTGTAATGAGGGGACATGAAGCTCAAAACGGATTTATCTTTAAACCATGCATAAGAGCATCAAATAGCTCTACAGCAGGAAGGATTGAGGGGTTTGTAAAAGACAACTCAGCGGACAAGCTTGGAATCGAAAATGCAAAAGTTACTCTGCAGAAAGATGCAGAAGAACCTGTTACAACCTTTACAGATGCATCAGGCCACTATGCATTTATCGGAGTACCTGCAGGTACTTATTCAGTGTCTGCAGAAATGGAAAACTATGTTGCATCAAGTGTTGAAACCGTAATTGTAGTTCCGGGGAATAAGACAATCAGGGATTTTGTTCTTATAGGCCTTCCCGTTTTAGTAAGTTCAGTTATTGAAAATGCGACTCCCACAATAATTGAAATGACTTATAGTCTTACTATGGCCAACATTGTTCCAGATGCTTCTGCTTTTGCAGTAACTGTTGCCACAGCTGCAAGGACTGTTAGTTCAGTAGCTGTTTCAGACAAAAAAGTCAGGCTGACTCTTTCAAGTGCTGTAGTGAAGGGTGAAGCCGTAACTGTAGCATATACCAAGCCTGCAACCAATCCCCTTCAGACACCTGATGGACTTCAGGCACCCACTTTCACCGCTAAGGATGTAATAAATAATGTTAACTAGCAACGGTATTAAATATATCACAGACCCGGTGTTCGACTCCGGGTTTTTTTATTTAAATTATTCCAATGTAATGATTATGAAGTTTTGACTCATAGACTTCACCTACCGGCTTGTCTGGATCATATTCAGGACTGTTTTTTACATTTTCCACCGAAACATTGACAATTACAGTGGATGTATCCCAGTTTATTTCCTTTATCCATTTTGGTGATATTATCACTTTTTTCCCGGGAAACCGTTTGCCAGTATCAACGATAACAAAATCAAGTTTCCAGTTGCTGTCGTCAAATATAAAGTCTTCTACATCCCCTATCGCACCATCAGTAGCCTTGACACTATATCCCGTTACTTTTTTAGTACTGCGTAAGTGCGGGTCGTCATCTGATTCTTTATCGTCAGGATTGTCCTCGTCTCTCTGCATTACCTGAATCATTGACACCGGCATACCTAATCCAAAAGAATCATCACCCCAATAATTTGTCCAGGGATAATGCCCAAACAATTTTAATTCCTGTTGGCGTGAGACTGGCTTTTCAGTGTCTATTTCCGGACTATTCTTAACTTGTTCCTGAGTAAGGTTAACCGGAAAGACTTCATTTTCCCAATCTGGCCTTAATACTGCCTCGGGTGAGATAAGCACTTTGCGACCAGAGAGCCAATTACCTGTTTCAACAATCAAATAACGGATAGTCCAGGTTTTATCGTCGAAGTAAAACTCCTTTACTTTTCCCAGTTCTCCATCAGTAGCACCTATGGCGTAACCAATTAAACTCTTGATACTACGTTTCATATTTGTCTATTTAAGGTTATATAAAGTAAGCGGCTGAGAATTATGATATTACAGTGTGAATGAATTTTCACATTGTAAAGGTCCTCACCTTTGACCGGATAAATGTTACAAAACTTTTAAAAAAAGTTATATCATTCACACATTTCCCCAAAGCACCGGCATGTTGATCTTAAGCTCATCATATAACACCAGTTGCCAAAGTCCCGGATTATTTGGCGGCAGACTGTCATTAAAAGATTCAAGACATTTGAAAAATGCGTAAATTATGTAATTCTTTAATAAAGTTATATAACATTTGTTTGTCAGCAGGAGGTTAAATTTATACTCCAAATTCATTTATAAATTGGGAATCCCGGATTGCAACGGGCCGTTTTTGCAAAAGCACATGATACCCAAAAAGACTAAATGATAATGGAGATACAATTAAGTACAAAAAAATGAAAATCAAATTATTACAATGAAAAAGAAACTGGATACTAATCCGTCTGACCATATGCCGAACAATGATGAGACGGACGATCACCTGGAATACCCATTATATCCGGAAAGTGAAGATATCTACAATAGGTTTAAGAAAGAGAAAAACATGGATCCTGAGGACATTTCCAAAGTAAAAAAATCGGATAAAAGTGATAAAGCCCGGACCAATATTGAGAAAGAATCCAAAGATGATGCCTCTGGCAGTAATCTGGATATTCCAGGTTCAGAGCTGGATGATGAACAGGAAAATATCGGGAATGAAGATGAGGAGAATAACTATTACAGTATTGGAGGAGATGATCACAACGATCTGGATGAGGATAAGGATGAATTATAAGGAAGGAGAAATAACAACCTAATATCTACTCTGTAAACAATTTCGAAATGATTATAAATAATCTTTTGGGCAGTTACACCGATGAAGGAGAGGAGGGATCTCCGGTAATCATTTTCATTCACGGCTTTCCATTTAATAAGTCAATGTGGAATTTGCAGGTGGAGCCGTTAAAGTATGATTACAGGTTGATTATGTACGACATCCGCGGGCATGGAAACTCCGATGCCGGTAATGAGGTTTTTTCTATTGATCTTTTTGCCAACGATCTCTTTGGCTTAATGGATTCCTTGAAGATTGACAAAGCCATATTGTGTGGTTTATCCATGGGAGGATATATTGCACTAAATGCGATGGGAAAGCATCATGAACGATTTGATGCGCTTGTATTGAGTGATACTCAATGTATTGCCGATACACCTGAGGCAAAAGAAAAACGGATGAGGCAATTGAAAGCATCAAGAACCGGTGTGGAAAAGTACGCTGACGAGAGTATTAAGAATCTTTTCGCCTGAATCTTTCTAACAAGGGAAAAGAAATTTCAGATGTAAGAGAGATGATAGTGAAAACCTCCGAACAATCGCTTTGCAATACCTTGCTGCTTTATCTCTTCGTAAAGAAACCTGTCACATACTGCCTGAGATAAAGGAACCAGTCCTTATAATGGTTGGGAATGAAGATAAAATAACACCTCCTGCTGCTGCCAGGTTCATGCATGAAAAAATTAAAGGTTCGTTCCTGAAAATCATTGATCATGCAGGTCACTTAAGCAACCTGGAAAATCCTGGTGAATTTAATGTCCAGCTTAAGAAGTTTGTTGCATCCGTTTACTTTTAACCGGTCACTTCAGAACCTCAAAAGTGATTTTTGCATTGACCCTGAAATCAGAGATTTTGTTGTCCTTCACCAGTGCACTAAGGTGATGAATGTAAACCGAGCGAATTCCCTTTACAGTTTCTCCTGCAGTTTTGACTGCAATTGTTGTTGCATCTTCCCAGCTTTTAGGCGATGATGCCATGATTTCAATAACTTTAAGTACAGCCATGATGTAATAATTATGAATTAACTATTAGAAATATTGTATTTTATGAATGCAGAACCTATTGCAATTCCATATATCCTGTTAGTTACATATAATAATTCAGATACAAAGGTGCAATCCTTTAACCTGAAAACCTTTACATAATTCCTGGAATTGTTTACATCATTCACGCATTTCCCAAAACCCCGCGATTTATGTTCTTAAGATTCTTGAAGTGAGATGGAGTAAGCCCTGTCAAGAAAAGTCCCATCTTACCTCAACGGAATATTTTACTAATCGGGAGAATCTATATCAATTGGATTCTGGAAGCGGCAGGTTCATTTTCTCACAAATGGCAATGAATCTGGGATTCCCGAACAATGGATCAAAATATTGCCCAGTTGCGGCTAAATATGTCATTTGCGGATCATGCAAATCAAATCCCTTTTCAATCCAATCCATGGCTTTATCAGGTTGATTAGCAATAATGTACCTGGTTGACATATCCATAAAGCAAATGTAATTGTTTTCAGCATATTTCTCCAGATGTTTCATTATTTCTTCATACGCCGAAACAATCCCTGATTCGCTGTAAATCCTCTCAATATCCTTAAAAATATCTTCTTCAATTGTAAATGGAAGCGAGTATTTTACTGATCTGATTACTTTGTCGTACTCCTTTAATCTGTAAGCCGCTATTTCAATCATACTATTGGCGTTCAAGTCCACGGGATTAGCGGCCACAAGTTCCTCCGCGACAGACAGGCCGGATTTGAAATCACCTGCTTGCACCAGTGTTCCTGAATACAACAACTTCATAACAGGATTTAACGGATCGAGGCTAATTGCAAGCTCTCTCTGTGCCAATGCTTCATCATTCCTGTGCAGGATCAATAATAACTGTGCATAAAACATCCTTGTCAGAGGCAGTCGTTGGGATTTATGGCCAGAGTCTTTAAGAACTCTTTTTCGCTCTTTTCCCAGTCCCATTCCACCAATTGAGCAATCACGGCAACCTGATAATGAACTTCAGCAAGATCCGGATCCAATTCCAGCGCTTTGTTGAGGTTCTCGAAGATTTTTGGAGCAGCAACAGAAGGTGGTTGCCACCCCGCTTGTTGTATCCATATCCAGACCTCTGCCCGACCTGCATAGAGAGGTGCCCAGTCAGGGTTTTTCTCGACGGCGCTGTTCAGAAATTCCAGGGCTTTATTCAACGATTCCCTGGTAAAATCGTTCCAGTAAGAGCGGGCCTTCAGATATTCATCATATACTTCAAGATCGGCAGCCGGAATTTTTTCAATGAGTCTTTTCTCTTCAGGGGATATGACCGCTTTGAGTTCTTCAGCTATTGATTCCGCTATCTTGATCTGGATATTAAAGATATCTTCCACATCGGTGATTTTTTGCTGGAACGATTCCCCCCAGAGATGTGACTCATGCTCTGCCATGATCAGCTGTGCCCTCAGGCGAAACGAATTGCCGTATTTCTGTCCGCTTCCTTCTACTATGTAATTTACCCCAAGTTCTTTTGCGATCTCAGGAATTGGTTTCGTCTGATACCTGTACTGTTCAACCGAGGTCCGGGAAATTACTCTCAGGTCTTTAATCTTCTGAAGATTATTCAGAACCTCCTCCATAAGACCATTGATGAAGTAAGTATTTTCTTCATCCTTACTGTCATTCTTAAAAGGCAGGATTGCCACTGATTTCTCAAGTTTAGTAATGTCAGGTGCTTGTTTTCCTATACCAGCAATAACATCTTCCTCAGCTAATGAAGATCTGCTAAGGATCTCTATTCCCTTATATTTTAGATACCACTTTAAGATTATTGCCAGATTATTTAAAGCTGGCTTTACCTGTTCAGGATCAAAGTCCTTTGGATGGGCTCCATATGTCGATAAACTGTTAAGGCCATGCATTGAGGTTACAATGTATGAAGCCACTTTTTCTTCCTTGTTCAGTTTATCGATTATCCCTTTTAAAGGCTCAGTTTTTCGTGGCCTTTTTAGTTCACATTCGCAAAGATCTGTAATGATTATTTCCAGACATCTTCTGGAATATAGCATTGCCACATTTTCATCCTCAGTTCTTATAAGTTGGCCTACTTCCTTTTCCAGGTCAGGAAAATGACCGATAAGAGATCCATTAAGTCTCTCAAGTTCTTTTATTTCTTCTGACCAGATTGCCATTTGAGTAATCTAATTTGTAAGAATGTATATGTAAAGTTAAACTATACTTATACCAAAGTCAAGTAGTTATCAGATTTAGAAATATATGGGGTATGTTGTTAAGGAAGGAATGGTGTTAACTTCCACCACAACCCCGAATACAAAATCTGTCCTTTTTTGACCACTATAAGAAGGTCTGAAAAGACTTAAAGTACATTTATAAATAACAAGGATTTAACTCCTTGCTTTTGATTAACTGTCTTTTGACCGCATCAAAAATCATCAGATATAGTAGCAGTAAACTATGAGGTAAATTCTTTTCTTTCACCAACTACCACTAAATTAGTTTTTTAATAACATCTTATAGTATGTAATAACTCCATAATTGGTTAATTATGTTTACCTTTTGACAAAAAGACCCACATCAGAAAGAGATACATTAAAACAATATTTATGAACAACAGAAATTTGAACTCTAAATTTCTAAAGTATTTATTGCTGGTTGTGACAAGTATCTTCTCATGGGTAACTTATTCACAGGTCCCAGGAGATCAATCCGAAGTGCATACAGAGGTTTATAAGAACATCGGGTGGACAAAACTAAAGTTGTACATCTTTCAACCGCCTGAACACAATTATCAAGAACAATTCCCAGCGGTAGTCTTTTTTCACGGAGGAGGCTGGGGAGGAGGGCATGCATGGCAGTTTGTACCTCAATGCAAGTATCTTGCTGAGCGGGGCATGGTGGCAATAAGTGTCGAATATCGTGTCAGAAAGCGGCAGGGAGTTACCCCTTTTGAATGTGTAGCCGATGCAAAATCGGCTATTCGCTGGGTTAGAGTGCATGCCAGTGAGTTTGGTATTGATAAAGATCGTATCGCAGCAGGAGGTGGTAGTGCCGGAGGTCACATGGCTGCATGTACAGCCTTGATAAAAGACCTTGATGAGAAAAATGAAGATTCGGGTATAAGCTCAGTACCAAACGCATTGATACTGTTTAATGCTGTTCTTGATGTGCCGGAGATAGTGCATGTTTTACCAAAGAAAGTCATTCGAGTCTTAAAGGATAGGGCCACCGAAATATCCCCAATTCATAATGTGTCAACAGGTGCTCCACCAACAATAATTTTTCATGGGACAGCTGATGGAAATGTTCCATTTCATCAAGCTACTCTATTTTGTGAAGAGATGAAGAAGTATGGTAACCAATGTGAAGTTGTGCCTTTTGAAGGACTTGGACATGGTTTCTTCAATTATTACAAAGGGGAAAATCCCGCTTTCCTTACAACCATGGAGCATACAGTGAAATTCTTGATTTCTATTGGATACCTGAAGGAAAACTCTGAAATCAAATGAGAAATGATTTTAAGATTGCTGCAAGCACGTAACACGAACAAGGCTAGAGTTTATAAACTCGTCACAGTTTTTACTCTGCACTTTTGATACTCAAATAGCAGGAGGAATAATTTCAACTCATTTTTCGATCAAAATCATCCGTTCTTCTTTGAACCCTATAAGAAGGTCTGAGAACATTTAACATAAATGAGAACAACAAGGTTTTAACTCAGGATTTGGGTGGTCTTATTAAGATTCCAGAAATTTTCTACCTTTAGATTAAGATCTTTTATCAACATAAAAATAATATATAAAGCCCGGGAAGAATAATCGG
Organism: uncultured Bacteroidales bacterium; assembly: GCA_963737255.1. Taxonomy (GTDB): domain Bacteria; phylum Bacteroidota; class Bacteroidia; order Bacteroidales; family VadinHA17; genus LD21. The sequence continues at coordinate 79,448 of CAVTSB010000012.1, read as the reverse complement.
TTTTAGAAACTGTGTCTGTCATGGATATGCAATTCAGAACTTGTACCTGCAGGTAATAGTAAAAACCTGGGTTTCATAGTAATTCTGGTACTCCACGTTGAATCCCTCACCATCTATTTTCTGGTGGATTCCCATTGTATTAAATATATCTGTGGCAGACAGGTTTAATTCCAGTTTATTGTTGGCCAAAGATTTCTTTACACCAAAATCTATTCCTCCCCTCGATAGTTCTCTTCCCTGTCCTATATTTTTAGAACTGAAATATTGTACGGTTGTTTCGATCTGAAAATTACGGGGAAGAGTAAACTGGTTTATTAATTTGGCAAAAAATGGAATATCAATCCTTTCTGTAATAGAATATTGCTGAGGAAGGGGAAAACTTATCTGACCAGAATGGTTAAAGATCTTGTTTCTGTATAAGTTTGCACTGGCCGAAAGTTTCCACGGTTTTAAGATTTTCTGGTCAAAAGTGAATTCAACCCCCGAGTTGGATGCTCTCCCAAGGTTATCGTAAGCCTTTATGGTGATCTCACTGTGTGCAGGATCCTGAATATAAATCCGGGTATAATAATCATCTATGATCTTATGGTAAAGTGATGTATAGAATGATCCGGTCTGCCACAAGTATTTATGTGCCAGTTCGAAATTCTGCGTGAACTGAGGTCTGAGCAATGGATTTCCTATTTTCAGCAATTCAGGGTCATCATATTTTGGGAAAATCCTCAGAATATCTTCTCCGGGGCGGTCAATACGGCGATTATAAAATAATGAAATTTTATTTGATTTGTTAGCTTTAAGTGTGAGCCTGATATTCGGGAATAAGCTGAAATAATCGTACTGATTCTCTGTAAAGTATTGATTGGGTGCGAACTCATATTTTACATTGGTATATTCGACCCGAAGTCCAGCTTCAATGTCGGTTTTTAGAAATTCAGCTATCAGATTTGTGTATGCTCCAACCAGACTCTCATTCCATTCTGACCAGTCCCCGAAATTGTAGATCAATGCTGTGTTTTCCGGATCTGTTGTAACAGTGTAGGTTATGGGCATATGACGTAATCTGCCCGACACTCCCGCTTCAAACCGACCGAAAGAAAGAGGTTTGATGTAGTCGGAGGATAGTAAGTAAACATATTCCGGAGCCACTACCCGGGTTTTGTCTGTTCTGATCACAGGATAGGGTGATGGTCCGTCCTGGCTCAGGTTATATGTCTCATCCTCCCATCCTTTTGTAAATAGAAGCTGGGAATTCAGCTCGTGTCCGGCCTGCTGAAACCTGTATTTGTGCTGCAGTGTTATATTTGCAAATCCGGTTCCCTCACTTTCATGGAATCCCCATTTTCTTAGAGGTGACTGATAATCCTGATTCCCGAAATACCAGACTCTTGTGGTATCGATGTGCCATTCATAGTCATAAAGTCCGAAAAGAGTAATGGTCTGATTTGACGTAATATTCCAGTCGAGTCCGAGTTTCAGATTGTAATGGTTTTGTGAACGGTTTTCAGCTACCTGGCTTTCAGTCATATTTCCGTTATCATAATACCGGGTGGTGAATTCGTTGTTCGGTAGCCTGCGCTGATGGATAAGGTAGGATTGCCAGAAGATGTTCAATTTTTCAGTTTTGTAGTTGAGGTTCAGAGTGGGTGTGATTTTCCAGTTATCTGAATAACTTGGCATACCCGTCGGAAGATCGGCTTTCCTTTTTGTTATCATACCTATGCCCGGAGCAAGTCCGATGTCGCCTGACAATCCTGTTCCGGTTGACTTTTTGAAAATAATGTTTACGATGCCTGCCATTCCTGCCGCATCATATTTTGCTGAAGGATTGTTGATTATTTCTATGCTTTCGATTTGTGATGCTGGTATGTTCTCCAGCCCTTTCTGACTTCCGAACCCGGTAAGACTTGATTGCTTTCCGTCGATCAATATTGCCACCTTATCACTTCCCCGCAGAATAATTTTACTTTCCTGGTCAATAACTACTCCTGGCAGAGTTTTAATAATATCCAGCGCTGAACCGGTTGACCCGGCAATGAAGCTTTCGGCTGAATAACTCTTTTTATCAAGAGCTGAGGAGACTGCTTGTTTTTGTCCTACAACACTGGCTTCACTTAATTCCACAACTGAAGGTTCGAGGAAAATATTACCTATGTCAAGTACTTTGTTTAAAGTACCCACAAGTACCCGGTGTTTTACTGAAACATATCCTATATTCGTGATTAAAAAATCATACTCCCCTGGTGGCAGACCAGACACTGAAAACCTGCCAAGTTCATTTGTAATTGTACCTGTTACCAGGTCAGGTAAATCAGCTTTCAACACTGAAATAGTTGAGCTTATAAGAGGTTGTCTGTCTACCTGTGAAAGTATTCTTCCGGAGATAGTTGTCTGAGCATAGGAGGTCAGGGCAATAGCTACCAAAACTAAAAGAAGAATATGTTTTTTCATTTCCCACTTCTATTTATGAAACCATCTGAATATAGACAATTCTAATTGTTTGTTTATTGCATGTGAGAGTATAGTCGTTCTTTTCAGTGCACCATAAAGCCCGGCTTCCAGAATCCCTGGCCGGGATGGTTCTTTTCTGTAAGTGGTTATGGAAGTCAATATGTAATCTTTAGCAGACATATTCAATTGTTAAAGCAAATGTGCGAATCTTTTTATTTGTTTGTAAAATCCCTTCTTCTTCAAGCCATTTTATTAAATCAGTTTACAGGAAGGTTCATCTTATGTGTTAATTCCTTAAAACGTGTCTCATCAGATATTTTATCGTATCTCGGGTATAACAATCCTGGAGAACCCGGATCATGCATTTTACTTGCAAAAGAAATACCTCAACGGAATATTTTACTAAACGGGAGAATCTACATCAATTGGATTCTGGAAGCGGCAGGTTCATTTTCTCACATATGGCAATAAATCTGGGATTCCCGAACAATTTATCAAAATATTGCCCAGTTGCGGTTAAATATGTCATTTGCGGATCATGCAAATCAAATCCCTTTTCAATCCAATCCATGGCTTTATCAGGTTGATTAGCAATAATGTATCTGGTTGACATATCCATAAAGCAAATGTAATTGTTTTCAGCATATTTCTCCAAATGTTTCATTATTTCTTCATACGCCGAAACAATCCCTGATTCGCTGTAAATCCTCTCAATATCCTTAAAAGCATATTCTTCAATTGTAAATGGAAGCGCGTATTTTACTGATCTGATTACTTTGTCGTACTCCTTTAATCTGTAAGCCGCTATTTCAATCATATCATTGGCGTTCAAGTCCACGGGATTAGCGGCCACAAGTTCCTCCCCGACAGACAAGCCGGATTTGAAATCACCTGCTTGCATTAGTGTTCCTGAATACAACAACTTCATAACAGGATTTAACGGATCGAGGCTGATTGCAAGCTCTCTCTGCGCCAATGCCTCATCATTCCTGTGCAGAACCGCTAATAACTGTGAATAGACGACCCTTGGTGTACTGGAACCTTTTAAATTATAAAACCTGACAAACCAAAATTACAAGATGAATTTATCTTTATTGACCTTCCCCAATTTGGAAAAAAGTGAGAATTTATAACTTTTAAAAATAAATTGGATGAATACTTATAAATGGAAGAAACAGAAGTCTTAACCATTATTATAGAATTAATGCTGAATGGGGATCATTAAGTTCTTAATACGACTGAAATATGGAGGTTAAAATGGTATTCTTATTACTGTTACAAACTTTTTGAATCCAGGAAATAATATTTTTAAATATGTTAAAAAATCCATAACTTAGAGACGGGAAACTCACTTATCATGAGACAAGGAGACAAAATAATCTGTATCAACGATAAAAATCTGTACCATATCCCTGTCAGAAATATTTGTGAAGGAATAATCTACACTTTAACAGAAGTATTTCAATGCAAATGCGGAAACGTTTATGTCAGACTAGCGGAAGTTGATAAATATTTGGATATGTGGTGTCCAAAATGTGATACAATGAAATACACTAAGATGTTTTTCCACATAGAAAGATTCAGGCTTCCCGATCAGTGTGAAAACACTACAATGGAAAAAACAACAAAAAAAGAGAAAATCAAAACTCAATTGTAATATAAAAAAGCAGTGTCGGCATCTCTGCATAAATGAACAAAAAGCATATCAGATTAATTTATATTATGGAAAAGCCGTAACCCTGACCATTTATTTCTTTAGGATTTTAATTGATCTACGAAGGCTTTCTTTTGGAAAGTAAAAAATATCCAAATCCAAACGCTAAGAATAAGTATAGAGCTACAACCAGCCATGCCAATGGATTTAGTGCACCTGACAGGATAGCAACTAAAGTCACAATAACTCCGATGGCATCATAAACGAATAAGGCCAGGATTATTGCCCACCTGGCATCTGACTCTTGTGAGTTCCTGGCAAACCATGTGAGCATTAAATTGCCCATCATAGATGCACCATATTCTCTGGCTGCAAAAACACCGCCCGCTGCCAGTGTAGCCCCAAAGATGGAATATATAAAGTTTGGGACAAGCAAGATAGGTACACCAAGACACAAGCATACGATTGCTTTAATAATCAATAAAGTTTTTAATTTCATAGCAGTACTCCTTTCTTTAATAAATTTTCATATAGTAATATTTCCATATTTATTTATGAGTTAATTATCAGAATATTAAACGCACCATCAAAGCTAATGGAAGGTATTCTACTAAGTCAATTGTTTAATGAAAATATACTTAAACGGAATTGCAATTGCATTCCCAATTATGAATGTCGCAAAAATAATTGTATTGATTAGTGCATATTGGGGAAATTGTCCTTTTAAAATTAACGGGAGTATTACCCCTATGAACCATATCGTTTTATATGTTATCTCTGCCAGCAAGACAGGTACAAATTTAAGTGGAGATCTTAATCCTAATATTGAAATAAGACCAAAAGCAAGATAAACGCTGCCTAATATTCCAAAATTGATTGGTTCTTGTATTGGTAAATTAACCATGGATGAATAGGTCAGTGGCAGTAATATCATACCAAGTCCAGTCAAGCCCGCTCCAATGATTGTATATATATACATTCCTTTCAACCAGCCGTAACGAATTTTGATTTGATTTTCCATAATGTATCACTTTAATGATATGAATACTTTAAAGCAAGGTTTCTAGCTGTTATAATTACTGTTCGTATTAAATACCTTCCCATTTAGGCAAAAACAAATCTTTAAGACGAATATCATCACTTGTCAGTGTAATTACTATATAGAGAATTGACCAGGATAAATCTATCACACCAGTCCACCAGAAAGTATCAGGGAAATCTGCTTCGCTCCAAATATATGCATACAGCAAAAGAACATAGATAATCCTTCCAATAATTACGGCACCTATAATAAAGAGATATCTCTTCATATTGAAAGAGGATAGGATTTGCAGATAAGCAAAACAAAGAAAGAATGACGCAATGAATATAGCATAAAAACGATGTATCGGAGGGTCTGTATAAACAGTTCCTATCAAGAATCCATAATTGATTCCTCCTATGATGTCCCAAACACCACTGAGAAAAAATGTAACTGCCAACGCTTTTAATGATTTTGATGCAGTCATGGTTTTCCCTCCTTGCTGTTATGTATTGTAAATCTGTCTGATTAACATATATTCTACCCCAATGTCAGTTACAAAATTACGCCAGCAAATCACTAAAGTCAAATTTTTCTAACAGATTTCAACCAAAAGAGTACTTATTATCAGTATTCCATCAATAATCCTCTTTTAACTAATCGACCTGAGATTCTTATTAAATTAAGAAAAGAATGATGACAATACCACCACCATTAGATAATGTTAAAATCCGTCCTTCTTTGACCACTATAAGAAGGTCTGATAACACTTGACATACATAAAATAACGACAAATATCCAACTACAGTTTTTGGCAGTGCACTTTCTCCGGACAGGATTCGTCAGGTCCAATTTTTCCCCAATTGAGTGGAATCTGTAAGTATTTAAATTGAGCTGAGGTTTGCAGTACCTGCTCTTTATTCGATTGCAATTACAAAATGCTGAGTCCTGAAATATAGAGTATTGCCTGATACAGCAGGGGTAGCCATACAATTATCTTTAATAAAGTTTTTAGCTAATAGGTCATACACCGGTCCGGCTTTTATAACATATATATTTCCCGATTCGGCACTGAAGTAAATTTTTCCGTCAGCAGCTATAGCGGATGCAGAGAATGCTTCTTTAAAGCTCTCTTTATATTTAATCTCGCCAGTCAAAGCATCGAAGCAGGTAAGCATACCGTTAATATTCAGATTGTACAGAAGTCCCTGATAAATTAGAGGAGTTTGCATATATGCCCCGCCCCGTTTAATGCTCCAGGCAATGTATTGATTTTTGGTACTTGCAGCATCAAGGGTGATATCGCCTTTTGCATCGGGTCTGACTGCAAAAATCGGTGAAAAGGTTCCATGTGCACTATTCAGATAGATAAGATCGTTAGCAATAACGGGGGTTGGAGCAGGGGCATCGCCTCCATTACTCAACCTCCAGATCTTTTTCCCGGTTTCAAAATCATATCCGCATATCTGGCGGTATCCATTGGCAATGACCTGGGTATTCCCGTTTTTAGTATAAACGGCAGGAGTACACCAGGTTGATACCTCATCTTCACGGGAGGTTCTCCATAACTCTTTCCCTGAAGTAATATCCAGAGCAAGGATACAAGGCTTTTCAGGTATATCACACTGAATAATGATTTTATTCTCAAATATTATAGGTGAACTTGCATAACCCCATTCTATGCCAGGATCGGTATAAGGGCCCGGATTAAGGATTCCCATGTCTTTTTCCCAGATCAGCTTTCCTTTTAAATCGTAACAAAATAAGCCTTCTGAACCAAAATGCACAACAAGGTATTTACCATCGGTAGCTGGTGTGCAATTTGCCTGGGTTGATTTTGTGTGTCGTTTCGATTTGGGAATTCCTTTATGTGCAACCCTTTCCCAAAGAATTTTTCCATTGGTTTTATCGAGGCAATAGACTTTGAATTCATGAACCCTCTTGTCATCAGCCTCGTCAATATTTCCATAGAGTCCAAGTTTTAATGACTCATCGTTCTTGTTGGTTGTTGCAGTTGTGACAAAAAGGTTATCATCCCAGATAACAGGAGACGAGTGACCCAATCCAGGAATAGAGGTCTTCCATTTTATATCTTTCGGATTATCTATATTCCAGGCAGCGGGAGTTTTGGAATTTACCAGATAGCCACAAGCCATTGGACCTCTGAACGATGGCCATTGCTGATAATAGTTGGCCTGTGCCTGCAATTTTCCAAAGTTCAATAAAGCTACTCCAACCAACAGAATAACTGACGTCATGATATTTTTATTCATTAGAATCTGGGTTGAGATTTGATTGCAAAATCGAATTTAATGACCATATTTTATCAGATAAATTGCAATAAATATACATAACTAAACGGCAAGTAATTATATCCTGCTTTTTGCGGTCAGTTTATTCCGGCTGATTATGGTCAATCAACGCCTTCAATGACCAATTCCCTAACAACCCGTCAGCAAATTTCAACAATCCGTCGTATTTAATTATTATAAACGCTTAATATCTCAAACCTTTGTCAGGAAATAATTAATCAACAAACAATTAAGTTCATGAAAACAACACTCTTATTTTTTATGATTTTCTAGCTCGTACCGGCCATGCTCCCTATTTAATACCCGGGTTCCATGCCAGTCACACAATCTGTGAAGTATGGAATGAAAAAGAGAAGCGCTGGATGATTGTGGATCCGGCCACCGGGATGGTTGATTTCAACAGAGTTGAATTTGATTTCAGTTACGATACATGATTCCAGTTGCAGAAGAAGGAAATAGATCCCGGCATATACGGAAACCCAGGACAATATACAGGGATGGTTTCGATTGTTGGTAAAGTTTGTCCCGATCTGGCCTCGCTCTTAGGAAATGAATATACAATTTATCAATATGCACCAATACTGGATTTTGCTTTTGAAAACAAGGATCAGATGCCGGCAGAACATACAGAATTACTTAACACGATTTGTGAATTGATGAAATCGCCCAATGCTGATAATCTGTCGAAACTGCAGGAAATTTACAATAACAATCCGGTTATTCAGATTTCAAAAACAATTGAAATCAGTACAGAAACACCGGCTAATAGAGGCGCAGGTCTAAGTTTCAGGATAGTAAAAGATGAATAATAAAAACTTATATGATTAGTGTTTCGAATCTGAAAAAAACATTCGATACCGTTGATGCCCTGAAAGGTATCTCATTTAACATTCCGCAAGGTGAGTGTTATGGATTGTTGGGTCCAAACGGCGCCGGAAAAACAACCACTATTTCCATCATGAGCACATTGATTGAACCGAATGACGGAGAAGTAAACATTGCCGGTTATGATCTTAGGAAAAATCCGTTGGATTGTAAAAAGAACATTGGTGTTGTTACACAGGAACTAGCTCTTTATAATGAGTTCTCAGCATATGATAACTTATTATTTTGGGGAGGCATGTATAAAATTCCGGGAAAGGAATTAGGAAAACTTATCGATGAAACCTTAGACCTGCTCGGATTGACAGACCGGAAGAATGATAAAGTTAAAACCTATTCCGGTGGAATGAAACGCAGAATTAATATTGCTTCAGCCTTGCTACATAGACCGAAGGTAATGTTTATGGATGAACCCACTGTGGGAATTGATCCTCAAAGCCGGAATTTGATTTTTGAAGTGGTGGAGAAGCTGCATAATGAGGGAACGACAATTATATATACCACCCATTACATGGAAGAGGCTGAACGTTTGTGCGATCGTATCGGAATTATGGACAATGGAGAAATAATTGCACAGGGAACAATGAATGAATTAAAGACTTTGGGATCGATGAAGGAATCCGTTGTGATCTCTTTTATAAATCTTACAGATAAACATTACAATATGATAGAAAAAGAATGGAAAGATCTCCAACGTATCGACGATACAATACATTTTTATTCCATGAATATTCAGGGTAATTTATCGAAAATAATATTGAAGTGCAATGAGTTTGGGCTTGATATCCGGAATATTGATATTCAAAAGATAAACCTTGAAGCTATATTTTTAAGTCTGACCGGTAAAAAACTAAGAGACAAATGATAAAACTAGTAAAGAAAGATCTGAAATTATTCTTCGGAAATAAACAAGACATGTTGCTGACTTTTGCATTGCCCATAATATTTATAACCCTGTTTGCTTCTGTTTTCGGAAAAATGAACAATTCCCAGGAAGGTAATTTAGTGAGTCTTGTTCACTCGGTGGCAGGTACAGCAGTATTTATGCTATTATTTTCAGTTGCCGGAATAGGTGGAAGTCTTTTGGATGAAAAGCAGGAAGGCATATTAAAGAAATTGCTTTGCTCACCCGTACCTCCTGATTTTATCCTCTTTGGGAAATTGGTATTTGCGAATATCATTTCCATTATTCAGCTGACAATCATGTTTGTTTACGCCTGGCTGGTTTTTGGCTTAGACATTATGCATCATCTCCCTTCTCTTATACTTATGATTTTTACAATAGCCTTTGCCTGTTCCGGTTTTGGTGTAGTTCTTGCCTCATTTGCCAAAACACGCCAGCAGGTGCAGGGATTTTCATCCATAATTGTACTTGTTATGAGTGGTATCGGAGGTAGTATGATTCCAATATTTGCAATGCCGGAAATCATGCAAAAGATTGCTGTTTTTCGGTTAACTATTGGGGGATACAGGGGATTTATGACATCTTCTGGAAGCTTGTCCCGTTAACTGATATTACATTCTTATCAAAAGTTTTTGTTTTACTATGCATAGGATCTTTTTTAAATTTTATTGCTCTTTTGATGTTCAGGAGAAATATTTTGAAGATGGTTTAAATGCTCAACAAAGTAAATAACCAGTTCGTAAAATCACCACCGATACTTTGTAAGGTTGACAAGCAGTAATTTTTTACGACTTATGAAATTAGTTTAACTTGGTCATCATGAAAAAAAACAATAATAAAAAGAAAAACTCCTACTTAAAAATTATAATGTGGAATCTAATTTTTATTGTAGTTGCTAATATAGTAGCCTTTTTATTTCAAGGCCCCAAATTGTTTTCATCTTTTTCTTATTATATGACTTATGCCTCACTTGGATACGCATACGGATTTTTTTTCCCTTGGGGCAATATGTTAATTGGCAAATATACAGAGAATCTTGACTGGTCAAAAAATCCCAAAAGGGCAAATCTGATCAGCTTTTTGTTATTAGTAGGTTACGGGATAATAATGAGTGTATCGATACCTTACGTGTTTGACCGTTTTGTCTGGGGAATGTCAGGAATCGATGTTTTTTATGATGTATCGGCAAAGGCTTTTACGACAGTGGTTTTGGATCTGATTGTTATTTATTTTTATTATTCAACATTTATTGTAAATCATTGGATAAAGTCCATTGAAAAAAATGAGGAATTAAAAAGGGAAAACCTGCAGGCAAAATATGAAGCATTAAAGAACCAGGTTAATCCACATTTTCTTTTTAACAGCTTGAATACACTTACCGGAGTGGTTGAACAGAAACCTGAACTTGCTACCCTCTTTATTAAAAGACTATCAGATATATACAGATACGTTTTGGAGCAAAATGATAAAGAAATAGTTCCAATTCATAAGGAAATGAAATTTGTTGAGAATTATATATTTCTTTCGAAAATGAGGTTTGGAGAAGCATTAATTTTCAATTCGGATTTGCCAGCTGACAGCAATATTCAAATAGTTCCTCACGGCTTACAAATGCTGGTTGAGAATGCCATCAAACACAACATAATATCAGACGATATGCCATTGAAAATTGAAATAGAAACTGAAGATGGTTTCATAATTGTGAAAAACAACCTTCAAAGAAAAAAAACAACAATATCAGGTACAGAACCCCTGGGACTGGCGAATCTTAAAAATAGATATGAATATCTTTCCGGTGCATCAGTGGAAGTTATTGAATCGGATGGTAAGTTTATTGTAAAGTTGCCAGTTATTGAACCTTAATATATGAATTGCCTAATTATAGAAGACGAGAAAGTAGCCGCCGAAAGACTATCCGGTTTAATTAAAAAATACGACCCAACCATTGATATTACAGGAATTGTACAATCGGTTAAAAATGCCGTTCAATGGTTAAATACACATCAGGCTCCCGATTTAATTTTTATGGATATTCAATTGGCCGATGGTTTGAGCTTTGAAATATTTGAACAAACCATTGTTAAGACACCTGTGATTTTCACAACCGCCTTTGATGAATACGCTCTTAAAGCATTCAAGGTGAACAGTATTGATTATTTGCTAAAACCGGTTGATCTGAATGAATTAAAAAATGCGATTGAAAAATTTAAAAAGAATAATTTAGCAATAGAGATACCGGTACAAGTATTTGATAATATATTGCATTCACTCACAAAAAATTATAAAAATAAGTTTGTAATTAAAGTAGGGGAGCACATTAAAGTGTTTTCAACCGAAGATGTTCAATGTTTCTATAGCATTGTAAAAAATACTTTTCTTCAAAATAATTCAGGCCGCGATTATGCAATCAGTTATTCTCTTGATCAGTTGGAAGATTTATTAGATCCTTCAAGGTTTTTCAGGATCAACCGTAAATTCATCGTATCCTCTCTGGCAATTTCTGATATCGTTAGCTATTCCAATAGTCGTCTGCTGGTCAGACTTAATTCAAACGACTCAAATGACTTAATAGTCAGCCGTGAAAAAGTACAGGATTTTAAAAAATGGTTAGAGAGTTAATTGAGAAGCCGGAAGTGTTAACCTCATTTAGCCGACCAGTTTACCATAACTATATTTCTCAGGATATTAATGATTTTATTCTGGCCGGAGATGGTCAAAATTCACTGGCGAAGAGTGGTCAAGGTCAATGGCTTATGCAGGGTATTACGTGGCCATGAAAGATTTTACTATAATTTGTATCTTTATATCAACGCCGGATCTTTTTTAACGAATTCGTTTATGAAAAATCGAAAGTTGCGGCATGTGATTTAAAACTAACTTCAAGTTATTACTATGTCTGTAAATTTATTGGAAAAAGGAAAATAGTACTTTGAACATAACAACATGAAAAAGAGAGAATTCATTCGTAAAATCAGTCTATTATCAGCTTCAACAGCGATAATGCCAACATTAGGCGCTAATAGTTTTCATTATTTATCAGGAGCTAAATTTCCACAAGACGAAACCTTCAATTATTTTGAAGATAGGCATGAGGAAGAACAAGATGTAAGCATCGTTAAACTGCGGAACAAGTTCTTTGGCTGTATTGCCGGGTGCCATATTGGTTCAGCGATGGGTGCCCCTGTTGAAGGAAATTCGTGGGAAAAAATCGAGAAGGAATATGGTACACTTGATAAGCTGTTACCTTATCATCATTATGGAAACAGCAATAACTGGATGCGTGAGCCAGGGACAACTGAAGATGGAGTTGAGCGCCAAAAACTTATGATTACAGCAATCCTGGAGAAGCAAGACAAAATCAATGCTGAAGACCTTCGCCGCTCCTGGGTTGACCATATGAATCCCAATGCACCAGGGCTTATATCTGAACCTTTTGAAGGAGCTCTATTATCATTGGCAAAAACAAACATACCTGCTTCAGATATTGGTAAATACTGTGACTATTCTGGTCTTGTGTCCCTGTCCCGATCATGTCATCCTATTGGTCTTATCAATGCCGGAGATATTCAAGGTGCCATAGATGATATCCGGGAGGTTGGGCAGCTTTATAATACAGCCAACAGTAGAGGAATACTTTGGGCTGAAGTTGTCGTCATTGCCATTGCAGCAGCGACTAAACCTGGTGCGACTATTGATAGTGTGCTGGGAGCTGTTCTTGATAATTGTGATAAAGTTGATACAAGATTTATAAGGCAGGCTGGCATTCGCGGAGAAATTGAAAGGGCACTTAAACTAACAGCAAACTGTAGTGATTTTCGACAGATGCGTCTGCAATTCGATGAAATATATAGCGGAACAGGAGTCCCCTATGCTCAAAGTTACGCTAACGAAATCGTAACAAAAGCTATTTGTATATTGCGAATGACAAAAGGAAATACATGGGAGTCTATGAAAGCAGGCGTTAATATGGGAAGGGATACAGACTGCCTTACTGCTGTTTCTGCTGGTATCTCAGGATCATTAACTGGTGGAAATTCTATTCCAATAGAGTTGATTAAACAGGTTGACTATGCTACATCAGTCAATCCTCATACAAACTCAAAACGGACTTTAGCTGAAACTTCGGATGGGCTTTATAATGCATTTAAATCGAGACTTAAAAGGTTAAAATCCTTCTCTGAAGATATGGAAGTTGCTTGATTTAGCCGGAGTATTTCATTTGTATGGTCAGTAATATATTACAGTAGTTATTTTATAAGCTTCATTCTGTTAGTAAATATTAGGGAATGAATTTAATATATCTATAATTTTCCCCAATGAACAAAAGTAGCAGCCTGTTGAAAGATTTAAAACCATCTCCTGCCCATTTTGCCAAAATCGATATTTAAGCCGATAAAGAATCGCCGTCCGGGAGAAATGAAGTTTATATTTTCAGGAATGATAACATTGAATACATTATCTACTCCTGCAGTGATCCTCAGCCATTTGTATTCGTCAGATATTGTTACCTTCAGTGTGCTGTAGGGCTTGTCTATATATGTTTTTTCCGGGGTAATTTCATAGAATTTTTCACCCATAAGCTTAAAATAAATCTGAGCTGCAAATGAATTATTTTTTCCCCTTGTTATATAATCGGCAGAAATATTCCCTGAATGTTTGGTCGTGCCATAGAGTTGGAGATCCGTTTCATTATCATGTGATTTAACATAGCTATAACCGGCACTGATCCAAAATCCGCCAAATATCTTTTGTTTGGATAAAATATCTATGCCATATATCGTTGCGCTGGCAATATTCTGATATTGACGGGTAAGCCTGACAGAATCTGGCAACCATCTGTCGGTGATCATGTCGGTTATCGCATTCCGGTAAACTGTAACTGAAGAGTTGTTCCATGGTCTCAATAATTCTGCTGATCCGGATATATATCTGGAAGATTCCGGTTTAAGCCCTGTATTTCCTATAATATACCACTCTCCGAAATGATCAAAATTCATATACAACTCTTTCAACGACGGGGAACGAAATCCCGTTCCCACTGATGCCCTGAAGTTCATGAAACCCTGTTTTAATAACAGGGATACTTTTGGCGCCGCATTGAATCCATAACTGCTATGATAACTGGTTCTGATTCCAGCAACTATATTCCAAAGCTGACCAAGCTGGATATCGTCCTGAACATAAAGAACCTCCTCTCTTTCGCTTTTCAGACCGCCTTCATTTCTGACAGAAAAAAGACTTTCGTTATTATATTCCAATCCTGCTATCAGATTATTTTTATCGGAGATATGAAAATTTCCTTGTGTCCTGATAGTCTGGATGATATCATACGACACTGTCTCCTTTCTATTGTCAAGAAGCTCAAGTACATTATAAATGTTATACCTGTCGTAGTAATATGAAAAATCAATAGAATGATTTCCGAAAAAATACTTCCCTTTCAATCCGGCATTAATATCCTGATAGAAGTCATGGGCTGGACGTGCACTCACATTTCCCCTTACAAACTGATAATATGTTGTGTGCGGAGTAAAGGAAAGCTTTGAAGTTGGTGTGATTTCAAACTTCTGATTGAGGCTGAAAGATGTATATGGATTCTGAGTCCAGTCGTGGGAGCTTTCCGGGGTGATGTCATAACCATCGGTATGGTTAAAGTTTAAGCTTGTTCTCGACCCGACAATCCCTTTTTTGAGACTTATTCCCCCGCCTGTTGCTAATTCATTGTATTTTGAATATCGTGAATAAAATTTACCTTCAAAAGATTTGGTGATTTTTTTGGTTATGATATTTATTATACCACCAATCGCATTTGAACCATAAAGTGATGAGGAAGCCCCCTTTATTACTTCAATTCTCTCAATGTTCTCCATATTGAGCATTGAATAGTCTATATCACCATTTACCTCTCCGGCAATCCTTTCACCGTCGACAAGAAAAAGCACATATTTTGAATCCATACCCTGCAAGGTTATTGAAGCCCTTTGTCCATAATAGCTTACATCAAGTCCGGGAACCATATTCTGTAATGCAGCGGTGGCATTTGTGATACCCAGGTCGAGCATCTTTTGACCATAGATAACCTGTGTAAGAACAGGAACATTCTTTAACATTTTTTCTGACTTGGTACCTGTTACAACGACCTCATTCAGATCGATACTTGATTCCTTCAGGATGAAATCTGCAGAATTATATCCTCTGGCTATCTCAATCTGTTTTTCCTGGGTCTCATAACCAATAATGGAAACACGCAGAGTGTATGTTCCGGACTTTACAATTTTAATATGGTATACACCGTCGTTATCAGAAACAGCTCCTGCTGTAGTCCCAACTATCACTATCGTTGCACCTGAAACTGAACTGCTATCAGGTAAAGCAATTCGACCGGAAACTGAAGTTTCCTGGGAGCATACTATCCTGGAAAGCAGTAAAAGAAATAACATCAGTAATTGTTTCATATTGAAAACCTGATCAGTTTATAATTGAAACAATTCCTTTATATTACCTGAAAGACTGGAGACATACTCTGGTTTTATTCATTATTCAAGACTTTTTGATCCGTCAGGTTGATATTTGTACTGGAAAGTAACGTGCCCTGATAAATCTGTTGCGCTGTAATAGCTTTTAAACCATACTTTTGCGTATTTCCCATCGCCGGTTTTAATAAAGAATATGTAATCGGAGGGTACAATTTGGGTGCCCTGGGCAGCCAGTTCAATGGTGAACCAGGTATAAATTTCAGGGTTAATTACATAAGTTGCATAACCTTGCTGCACAGCGATATTAACAGAAGCGTCTGCTGAAAAAGTTGCAGTATCAGGAACAGTTTTCAGTGCGTCAAATCCGGTTTGTCCCTTAAGGTAAGAATTGGCAGCACTTCCCTGGCCACTGCCAGACATTCCTCCATTTGTTTTTATGCGGTATCGCTGAAATGCAAGATCCCATTCTTCAGAGGTAAGAGGATCGGAGACCACGATAGTGTCGTTTTTTGCAAAACTGAAATACTTCCAGATTGTGGAACTTGTTGAGTTTACCTCAAAACTCTTTGATTGGATCGGAGGATTGGAATTTTCTTTTGAACAGCCTGTTGCCAGGCCGATCATTAATGGTAGCACATAAAATATTTTCTTCATGGTGTATGTGATTTAGCTAGCCAAAAGTAAAATCACATGAAAAAAGAAAATGGTAATTTCCGGAGCTTCTATGGTACTAATTTCTTATGAAGATCACGGAATTTTTTTGGAGTGAGTCTTGTCTGTTTTTTAAAGACCTTGGTGAAATAGGAATTATCTTCAAAATTCAATTTATATGAGATCTCTGCAACTGACAATTCTGTTGTAAGAAGAAGTTTTCTCGCTTCATGCATAAGCCTGTCTGTCAATATATTTTTAAGGCCGCAGTTGAAGTGCTTCTTGCATATTTCATTCAGTTGCTTTTCGGAGATATTGAAAGCTGATGCATAGAAACCAGTATTATGTTCTGTTGTAAAATATGAATCCACCAACTGTGATACTTTGTAGATAATGATGCTGTCAGTATGGTTTGATTCCTCCTGGTCCGAATGATAATACCTTGAAAGTTTTAAGAGCAGGATATTCAGAAGTGAACGGATTATTACTGCAGAATCATTAAAAGATGATGGATTTTCATATTCGAGATCAATCGATTTCAGTATGCCGTTTATTTCTGTGAATTCATTCTCACTTAGATTTATACATGGTCTGCAGATACTTCCGGTTATCCGGGAGGTACAAAAGAATGTATTCAAAAGGCGTAAATAGCTGAATTCCTCAACATAGAAATCCTGGCAGAATAGAAAAACAGATCCTTCCATATTTTCCAGTCCTTCATATGAATGGATCTGGTGTGGAGCAATCAGGCAAATCGACTGAGGCTGTATATTATAAGAGTCATTATTCACTTTTAAGAGACTGCTCTCCTTTGAGAATAAAATAACTGAATAAAAATCGTGAATATGTTCTTTTCTCAGAATTGGATACTTGTTCAGATACCTTGATAGGGAGTTGAGATAGACGCCATGTACCTTAATATCCTTTAAGAAACTAAAGTGAAGAAATGGAATATCGGTATTTTGAAAATGGTGCACCCGGAATTTTTATCAGTCGGTAAAAATATATAAACCATTAGATTGCAGGAAGGATTAGTAATATTTATCATAGATATTCTGATTCGAAGCTATCAGGCCTGGAAACTCTTAAAATGGATTTAACTCTGAATATAGATGGTCAATTTATAATGATCTATTATAGCCATATGCACTGAATTTTCATCTGGATCATCTATTTTTGTCCAACAATTGATGTAAATGAAACATAAAGTCCTGAAAAAGCAGCATATCTCAAAGATGTGCTTTGTATGCGGTGTGAAGAATGATTTCGGACTGCACGCTAATTTCTACGAAACCGATGCTAACGAGCTGGTAGCTTTAATCAAGCCATCAGATCAGCACCAGGGTTATCCAGGGAGATTGCATGGAGGTATAGCAGCTACTATTCTTGATGAAACGATCGCGAGATCCATTTGTAATGGTAAAAATGAACAATTATGGGGTGTGACACTGGAATTGAAAACCAAATTCAGGAAGCCCATACCACTCGGACAAGAGCTGAGAATTGTAGGGCGTGTAACCAGTGAGGGAAATCGTTCTTTTGAAGGCACTGGAGAGATTGTGCTCCCAAATGGGGAGATCGCCGTTTCTGCCGAAGGGAAATATTTGAAGGCGGACATTAATAGAATTGCCAGCGAATCCACATTATCAGATGATGAATGGTTTTTTGCGGATAGCCCTGATGACCCTGCTGAAATTTAGCACTGTTTAAAGGAATATTTGGGTGTTGCAGACTTGATTTTCACATCAAACAGGTGTTGCCTTCTTTTAAGTTCTTTCTTGATCAGAACAATTGACCACAAAACTATAAGCTTGTATTTGAGAGATTGCACTTGTAAACTAAGGAAATAATCCTTAATGTAAAATCCATCCTTCTTTGATCACCATTAAAAGAAGATGGCAGGCAATACTAATAGAAAATGTTGACATTAGGTTTTCGTTGGCATAACTTTGATGATGTCAATAAATGACAAAATAGTTCAGTAAAATCGAAAAATAAATATTATGAACAATCTGTTTTGGACAGGCAAACTCACATTTCCCATGAAGGTTCTGATAGAATCAAATAACCTTCTGGCCTTATTGAATGGAAATGTGAGGAACAAGAAAGCGATGAAGGATCGGGTAAGGAAGGGATATGAGGGTGAATATTCCCAACATGTTACCCATTATGATGAAATTGCCGGAGAACTTCAGAAAAGAGCAGCTGCTTATCAACTTTATAAATGTGATTTTCAGGGTAAAGAAATAATTGATGTGGGAGGTGGAACTGGTGTTTTGGCTTTAATAGCATTGGAGATGGGGGCATCCAAAGTCATTTGTGGTGATATTTCCGAGTATATGCTTGAACAGGGGAGAAACAAAGCAAAAAGCCTGGGAAATAACTCTGATCGTATTGAATTCCGTCAATTAGATGCTGAGTCATTACCTTTTGAAGATAATAGTTTCGATGTTGTTATGACGGGTATGGCGTTCGGATTATTTCCTGACCAGGAAAAAGCTGTTAAGGAAATGTACCGTGTTTTGCGTCCTGGAGGTTTCATGACATTTGGGACACACGGGCCTGAACATTACTGGGAAGCAATTGATGCATCGTTAAGAGTAATGAATAAAAAGTATTTTCTAGGCTATCGATTTGAATTCTGGCCAAGGAACGAGAAGCAAATCAATTCCCTTATGAGGGTAGCTGGTTTTACAAACATCAGTACAAACAGATTTATCTGGAGAAATTTATTCAAAACTTCTAAAGATGCCTGTGAATTCTTCTCCTCTGTTACATCCAGTTGGTGGTTATCAAAGATTCCTGAAGCAAAGAGAGCTCAGGAAGATGCTAAAACATTAAAATATTTTGAGAGAAACGGGGTTAGAGTTATCACAGATGATATTATTATAGGATACGGGGTTAAACCCTTATAAATATTTGATTTTGTTCAAAATCCGTCCTTCTTTGACCACTTCAAAAGAAGGTCCGGGAACGTTTAAATTTATGAGTAAACAAAGAGTAACTAATTCCGGGTTTGGGTGGTCAATTTATCATGGCTAACTATGGTCAGGGCCAATTGTCCTTCAATTTTAGAGTCAGGTTGGTGCAAAATTCTCTGATTATTCAGGTTTTATATTATTTTTATATCATAACATTTTACTATGGATTTTATTTTGGGATTTTTCACACCAATTTTGATTTATGCATTAATATTTGCTTTAAATGCTTTATTGCCCGGCAGATGGGTTACAGGATACGTAAATAAGCCAAATTCTGAAGAAAAGATGAGATACCATCTTAATGGTTTTCCTGTGTTTTCTATTTTATTTTTAATATGGTTTTTATTTGGATATTTTGACATAGTTCCCTTTGATTATTTGTACAATCATAGATGGCACGGGCTGGCAGGAGCATTTGTACTTGGTACTGTTTTTACCCTGGGTGTTGTACTACCTTATCCCCCTGTGCGAAAGTCATTTTTTAAAGATCTTTTTCTAGGCAGAATAGAAAATCTTCAACATTGGGGTGGAAGAGTAGATGCAAAAATGTGGTTATATCTGGCAGGCGCAACAATGTTAGGACTTAATGCACTAAGCTTCACGGCTCACCATTGGATTTTATATAGAGAGCATGCTTCAACTGGTATCTTATTATCCACTATATTAATTATTTACTTCGTTATTGATTATCTCATCTTCGAAGAAGTTCATCTCTTTACTTATGATCTGTTTGCAGAAAGAATTGGATTCAAATTAGGTTGGGGATGTATAGTCTTTTACCCATACTTTTATTCTATCTTTTTATGGACTACTGCTGATTTGCCTGATCCTCAGACTCCTGTCTGGCTATTAGCAATATATGTTCTTATTTTCTTTGTCGGGTGGATTTTAGCCCGTGGTGCCAATATGCAAAAGTATTTTTTCAAAAGGAATCCCGGGAAAGTATTCCTGGGGATAGTACCTGAAGCGATTACAAATGGCGATAAAACCCTCCTGGTAAACGGATTCTGGGGAATCAGCAGGCATATAAATTATTTAGGTGAAATATTAATGGCCACAGGTATCATCCTTTGTACGGGTTATCCTACACTAATATGGCCATGGTTATATCCGTTATACTATGTTGTTTTGTTATTCATGCGTCAGAGAGATGATGATAAAAGATGTTCACTCAAATACGGAGAACTATGGAAAACTTATGTTAAAAAAGTTCCGTACCGGATAATTCCTTATATCTATTAAAACATGAACTTGTTAAAGAGGTTCAGGATTTATAACCGGTACATTTTCCGGGTATTATCGCCCATTATATTAATTGCCATCTTTCGGGGCAGGATTTTTTGCATCAAAAATGATGCTATTCTGTTTCCTCTGCCTGTGATGTATGAAGGTTGTACACCCAACTTCTTAAAACATTCATTCGCCACTTCTTCCGGAGCTTGCAGCCTGGGAGCAAGAAAGCTTGTTTTTTCAGGGTGTGTATTCTTAAAACCAGGCGTTGCCGTAGCACCTGCACAACATGCAATGACATCAACACCACTGTTTTTCCACTCATACCAGAGACTTTCTCCCAGTATTCGGATAAAAGCTTTTGTTGCTGCGTAAACAGATAAATATCCACTTCCCTGAAAACCAGCTAACGAGGTCATTAAAATGATAGCGCCTTTCCCTTTTATGAGCATCTTTTCTCCATACAAATGGATCATGTTCAGAGGAGTTATCATATTTACCTGAGCTGCCTGGGAGTGGTTCTCTAATGAATTTTTAATAAACGGACCAATATATGATAGCGCAGCATTATATACCAGCAAACTTATTTCCTGGCCATTCAATTCTTCCTGTATTTGACTGGCAGCATTATTGCTTCCAAGGTTGCATTGAATACACTTTACAGCTATTTTATATTTATTTTCCAATAAATCCGCTAATTGCTGTAAAGGCTCAGGATGACGGGCTATAAGAACAAGGTCCATACCTTCTGCTGCCAGACAAGTAGCAAATGCAGCTCCAATTCCTTCTGAAGCGCCAGCTACTAAAGCTGTATCGCCATATTTTTGTTTTAATTTCATATCCGAAAATACATTAATTATCAATAAACCAACTGTCACATGGACGATTTTCAGCCAGTGAGGATCAATAAGGATTTAACTCTGGATTTGGGTGGTCAGTTTAATCCGGCTTTATCTAATGACGGGAAATGATTTTAATATCTTACGAACATATTCGATTTTCAAATTGTTAACAATCCGGAGACCAGAGACCTATAAAAAAAACGGGGCGGTACCGAAAAGCCATATTGAGTAGGAAAAATAACATTAAAAAGCAACATTATGCCAACAATCGTTGTTCGTCACAAAGTCCGTGACATTAAAGCATGGCTCGATGGCCACAATGACAGAGTTAAAATCTTTGCTCCTGCAATATCCGGATTTAAAACATTTCATTATACTGATGACCCAAAATCGGTGGTTTTGGTTGTAGAAGTAACCGATATGGAGAAACTTACAGCCATAATGAAAGATACACAGATAATGGAGGATATAGCGAAAGCCAGGCATACAGTATTGGAACCTATTATTATTTCAATGCCTGTAGACCTTGGTTCATAAGCCTTTATGTACCTAACGTTTTATCATTGGTTCTTCAAGAAAAGACCCATCTGGTTGTTTCACTTTAATGATGAAATCTGCAGGAAAGGTATCTCTGTAAAAAATGATTATCTCATCAAGATAAACCATTACAGTGGGACATGCAACTTGATGCACTTTTGTATGTTTCCAGGCCTCGATAATATAATCCTGATTCTGCCAATAGGCTTTATAATGGCTGTAGCTGGAGCACCCATCACTACTTATTGTTCCAAATAGATGAATAGAAAATAATCCAGTTGAGCCAACTGTCGGAAGATTTTCTATCGTAAGACTGTCTACTTTTATAAGAGATTCTGCATATGTTGGTTCTTTTGAACAAGTTACCAAGCATATAGTCATTCCTGTGATAAATAGTAACTTAACCAGTTCATACAAATTGGATTTAAATGATTTGTGCTTTTGATTCATGACTTATTGTAGTTATTTTCAGATATTTAAGAAATTCATCCTGAATCTTTACTTTTTATTTTAAAACCACGCCCCATTCTGTAATACATAAACCAATTCTTTTAAACGGAAAATTATCGGTAGGAGTAATAATATTAATATTAGAGTCATTGTCTGTACCTCTGATTAAATAGAATAATCTTAATACCGAATCAGGAGTCCTGGAAAATTCAAGTTTTATTACAGTATCTATAATATTTGATCCTTGAGGATATATTTCATAAAACTCATAATCTTTCAATCGCGGGATCCAATAATCTATAAAGTCTTTAATTTCTCTCCCGAAGAATCCATATTTCAACATATTTTCTGTAAAGAACTGCTCTAGTTCGGTCTTTTTAATAATCCAGCCTTCATTTATCTGCCAGACATCAGGTTGATCACTTTCATAGAACAAATAATCATATTCACTATTTATGATTCCACTTGTATCAACATCTATCGTCCACCCGCTTGCATAATCAGGAATTGAGGTTATAATTTTACCTCCTAATGGGAAATTTATAGACACACTCAGGACTGTATTTTCTGTCGGATAGAGGTAAATGTTCGGTTTTAAGACCCTGATGCAAGTATCGCATTCATTCTCTTCTTCATCTGGTTTATCCACTGGTTCACAACTTTGGAACGGAACAGAACCAAGTAAAAATAATCCGCCAATGAATATCTGAATAAGGGCAAAATTTAATATTGATTTTTTCATTATGTAAAAAGTTATCAGACACTATATATCATTTTACTATGGCATCTCATTGCCCTGTTATTTTCAATATCTCTTAGGCATAATCCATTTCCCAGGCAATATTTATAATTTTCACATTTGGCACATTGGTTTGTTTTCGTCCAATTCCGATTTCTAAAAGGCTGATATTTTGTATTCCAGATGTCAATTAAACTATCCTGAAGAATATTTCCCTGTACCAGTTTTCTATTGATGTTTGGACAAGCACATATTGAACCGTCGTGTAAAATTGATGCGATATTTATTCCTGCTTTGCAAAAATAGAATTCATCTCTTACCACTCCTTCATAATTCCCTAAAAATCCATCACAACCGTAGCTTATGTTTATTTCCTTTCGTCTTTTTAAATTCTTGATAAATTCTAAAGTGCGGATTAAACCTGTCCCATTAATATTCAATTCTTTATGTTCACTTGCTCTACCAATTGGGTCAATTGTAAATAGTCTCCAATTCTTCACATTTAAACCATCGAGCAGATCATATATTTTATCGAGTTCACCAATGTTTTTTAATGAAATGCATGTTGCGATATCAAATTTAATATTCTCATATTTTGAAGCTAAACTTATCGCTTTTACCGTTCTATCGAAACTCAACACATTATTTCTAAGCCAATTATGGTTTTCTTTTAATCCGTCTAAACTAATAGTTAATGCAGTTAACCCACTTTTAATCAAGTTTGTTAACCGTTCATTATCCAATAAAAAACCATTTGTTACTAATCCCCACTTATAACCTAACTGCGAAATCTCTGAGCCGAATATTTCAATATCTTTTCGAATCAATGGCTCTCCACCTGTAATAACAACATGAGGCAATTTATTGCCAAGTAGTTTTTTGATTTTTGCTAATTCAATTACTATAAGCTGATATGGTAAATCATTTGAGTTTTCAGCACCGCAATTACTTCCACAATGCAAACAACTGAAATTACATCTCAGGGTGCACTCCCAGAACAAATATTTTAAATCATGTAATTGAGCTTGAGAATTTTTATATGACTGAAATAGCCTTAAACTCAGCTTTTTCTGCAATTTCATTTTGTTTTGAGCCATTACTTTGGATTTAAAACAAAATTGCAGTTCTCTAATTCATTTGGTAATAATTCCACTGTTTTAACTGAATTTTGAAATTCACCGTTTTCAGTACCGTCAATATCTTTTGCTTCAATAGTGTATTGCCGGGGTTCTAAGTACTCAACAACATAGTTGCCACTATTATCTGTATTAATTGTATTAATGGTTATTGAATTTTCTTTTATTGAAATTTCAATATTCTTAATCGCGTCACCTGAGCTGGAAGATGTTACCTTACCTTTAATAGTTCCTGAAACGTCTGCAAGATCACCATATTTAGCGCACATGGTCAATAAAGAAATGCTTCCAAATCCAAATGCAAATCCTGCAATTTTTAAGGATTTCCGTAGCAAATAATCTTTTACTCTAACTATTCTATTCTTCAAATGCTGGCTATTATTTAAGTTATGTAATAAGTATTGTGTTTCATTAAGCCTTCGTATGAAATTCATTACCAGGGAGAATCTGTATAATCAGGTGCTTTCCACACTAATTGTCGGCAACATTTTTCTTTGTAATAGTCTGTAGTGACATCGTTTGCCCAGATATGAAGCGTATCACCTTTTGTTGAAATTGCCCTTGGTGAAGAGGAGCTACAAGAACAATGAAATTCAAAATAGTATTCATCCTTCCAATTATAGCGTAACCAGGCACCATAATTTAAACATGATGAAGGATGATCAAGTATAAATTGTTCATACGCATTAATCTTAGTCTTCAGCCATTCAGGGACTTCATTATCTGGGATTAGATAGTCTTTCTCGCAGGAAAAAAACATGGTTGAAATGAAAAGTATCAATGCTATCTTCTTCAAGACATTAATATTCAATAATTAAATAAAATCCCTTTGCCAGACTACTTTAATTCTTTTGGCATTTTTCTGGAAATCGTCAATTGTATCCTGTGTCCATACAAATTTTATTCCCTGATAATTATAGAATTCACACATTATACAGGAAGATAACGGTATTGATATTAAATAATAATACTCATTATTCCATTCGTATGCGTATATAGTCGTTCCCATATAATAGCTGGCAGTCTCCATTTGAGAAATCTTTGCTGTTAACCAGTGGGGATTTGGGGGAAATTCTTCCCTCTCTTTATTGCATGAAAATAATAAGAGAGCACAGAATAATATCAATGCTGTCTTTTTCATGATTTTAGTTTTAGTGTTAATGTTTTCACAACAAAAATCAAGCCAGTGTAATATCAATACTTCAGAATTAATTCCTGAAAGCTAGAATAGGTCTTCATTGATTCCCCAAGTTTTATCCATATTCAGACTCGCAAGGTAATATTCTGCGACCTGGCTGTTGGAATGCCCCATCATTTTCACTAACAGATCAAAGGAATACAGAAAATCTGCTTCAACCAATTAGACATTGTTTGAACCAGATGCAGGAAAAAAGCCAATAGTCTGTAAAATACTTTTACGAATAACTGTAAAATATATTAACAAACTTAAATTATATATATTAATAAATGGCTGGATATCTATTATGTACAATATTGGCATCATATTAGTCGTAGCAAGCAGAAGCAGCATAGGAGGAACTCTTATGAGGCTTTATAAATGATATGAAGGATAATTAAAAAACAAAGACATGTTGAAATACAACATTATAATATTTTTTAGAAAGATCATCAGGTATAAAAATACTTTTTTGATAAATATAACTGGTTTATCGACCGGGTTGGCATGTGTTCTGTTGATTACTCTTTGGGTTGTTGATGAATTGAGTACGGATAAGTTTCATGCAAATGACAGTCATCTCTTTCAGGTTATTGAATATACAGAAACCGATGGTACAATTCTTACCAACCCCCGTACGGCAGGTTTAGTAGCGGATAACCTGATCCGGGAATTTCCGGAAATAAAATATAGTACAAGTGTCCGGGAAACCGATGAGATATCTATAACCTTTGAAAACACTTATCTCAAAGCAATTGGCCTATATGCAGGTGAAGAATTCTTTGAGGTGTTTTCCTTCCCTCTTCTGGAAGGAGATAAAAGCACTATACTTAGAAATAAAAATTCGATAGTATTATCTAAAGACCTTGCCATAAAGCTTTTTGGCAGCTTCAATGCAGCAGTTGGTAAGACTATAACATTAGAGCAAAACAAGCCATTTGTAGTTTCCGGAGTATCAGACAATGTGCCTTCCAATTCCTCAATTCAATTTGATTTCGTGATGTCATATGAATTTTTTAAAGATGTAAATCCAAATACACTGAATTGGTCGTATAATACTACAAATGCCTATCTGGTATTAAAAAACGGGGTTGATCCTGAAAAATTCAATGCAAAGATTAAAGATTTTATCAGGACCAAAAGCTCCGATACATACCGTACACTATCTACCAGATTGTTTTCCGACAGTTATTTGTATAGCAATTATGAGAACGGAGTACAAAAAGGGGGGCGGATAGATTATGTGAAACTTATTGCCCTGATAGCCTTCTTAATATTGTTAATTGCCTGCATCAATTTCATGAATCTTTCAACAGCAAATGCCTCTCGCAGACTTAAGGAAATTGGATTAAAGAAGGCTTTAGGTTCCAAACGAAAGGCATTAATATTTCAATTTTTGGGTGAGTCCATATTCATAACTTTTATATCACTTCTTGTAGCCCTGGTTATTGCTGATTTATTGATCCCCCAATTCAACGAGGTTACAGGAAAGCAATTGACTCTTACCTTTAGCATTCAATACTTTATTATTATATCTTTCATTTTGTTCATTACCGGAATTATAGCAGGGAGCTATCCTGCATTTTATCTTTCAGGATTGAATACTATTACCACATTGAAGGGGAAGCTGAATATTTCTATTGGTGAAGTTTTTGCCCGAAGAGGTCTGGTCATATTTCAGTTTGTGTTATCAGTAATTTTGATAGTCTTTGTCCTTGTAATTTATATGCAGATAGAATTTGTTCAGAATAAGAATCTTGGTTACGACAAGGAGAATATTATCTTCTTTGATATAGAGGAAAATATTGAACAAAATCTCGATGCATTTTTATCTGCCTTACAACAGGTAGATGGTATTGAAAAGGCCAGTACTATTGGTACAAATATCGTTGGTGGTAACAATACATTCAATTCTTTGGATTGGCCAGGTAAAATTTCAGATGAAAAAGTTGTTTTTCAAATGCGTCCCGTTAACTATGGAATGATTGAATTATTTGATATAGCTATATTAAAAGGGAGAACTTTTTCCAAAGATTTTGGCGCTGAGGATTCAAAAATTATATTCAATCAGGCTGCAATAGATGTAATGGGACTGAAAGAACCTATAGGTAAGGAAATTTCGATACAGGGTACGAAATTAGAAATTATTGGTGTTACCGAAGACTTTCATTTTGCTTCACTCTATGAAGGAATAAAACCCCTGTTTTTCGTATTGCGACCTTCATGGACACATATTGTTATGGCCAAAATAACAAATGGAAAGGAGCAACTCGCTTTGAACAACCTCAAGGATTTTTATCAACAATATAATCCGGGGAAACAACTGGATTATAAATTTTTAGATGACACATATAAGTCCCAATATATTGCAGAACAAAGAGTATCAACAATGGCCAGGTATTTTGCTGGCCTGGCAATATTAATTTCATGTATGGGTTTATTAGGACTGTCCACCTTTAATGCTGAAAGGCGAAGGAAGGAAATAAGCATCCGAAAAATATTTGGACAGACAGCCTCGCAGATTACTGTAATGCTATCCAGTGAATTTACAAAACTCGTTTTGGTATCGATCATCATTGCACTACCTGTTTCCTATTTATTGACAAACAGTTGGCTATCCAGTTTTGCATACAAAGTCCCATTACAAATCTGGTATTACCTGGGTGCCGGTATAGTTGCCTTATTGATTGCAATATTGACTGTTGGTTCACAGGCAATTCATTCTGCAAATAAGAACCCTGTTGATGCTTTGAGATATGAGTGAGTCTCATTTTTTTGTTTAACTTTATGTTAATTGTGACAAGTGAGAACTATAAAACCCAAGAGGGTCCCTTTGGTAATTAATCCGCTGATTTTTAATTTGTGCACTTAGCTAGCTCTTTCTTGAGTTTTTCTACATCCACATCCATAATCCAGATGTCAAAATTTCCTGTCCTTGTGCTGGTAAAGGCTATCCTGGTACCATCTGGTGACCAAATTGCACCTTCATTATGACCGTCAGATTTGGCAAGAAGAATTGATTTGCCTCCCTCTGAGGGCATTACATAAAGACAAAGATATTTACCCTCCATAACAGCATAAACAAGCATCGAACCGTCCGGGGATAGGGTTATGTAGCGATAAAAGTTGTCAAGATGACCATTCATAATCGTTTTTCCGTCACCTTCGGCATTAATTCTAAGCATGGTGCATTTTCTTGACTGCCTGTCCATATTTGCGACCAGGATGCTTTTGCCATCAGGCCACCAGCCACCAGGAAGAGGCAGTTTCCCCTCCTCCCGGAACAGACTTCTTAATTCTCCGGTTTTCAGATTGTATGTACAAAGAGAAAATTCTTTTCTTTCAATGAATGCTATTTGCGAACCATCCGGTGACCAGCAAGGGAGACCTCCATTCTGGATCAGCACCCTATCGGGAAGAATCTTAATAGCATCTCCACCCCTGGCTGGGATCATTTTAATGCTGTTACCAGTATCAGCATCAAAAACAATATGGTTTCCATCGGGCGACCATTTTGGATGTTCAGCAAGTCCGCTGAAGATATGTTTTGGCTCTGCTGATCCATCTGCCGGTATTTCCCACAAACCGTTTTTTTGAGATGTATCCTTCATGTCAGTATGCTGATAAACAATTGTTTTACTATCCGGAGACCATGTTGCAAAACCTTCCTGTGCGGGATCAAAGGATAGCTGCCTGGCAGGGAACATGTCCTGTCCGGATAAGCGGAGTGCCGGAATAACAATGACGATTAAGAGTAAGGCTAGCTTTTTCATGACTGAATCTTTGGATTACGTAATATGTTTTTTAGTTGACTGGCTAAAGATTATTTAATCTGTTCAATTAGTTTGCCAACCAGCTCCACCAACAACAGAATTATTTTTAATTGGTAATTGGGAAATACTAAATTAACACGCAGGTTTAGTTAGCGTAATCAAACTCTTGTATAAAAAATGCTCTTAATTAGTTAATGCTAAGCACCCTCTCAAGCAGTATTAATGAATCTATTTTGCCAACCATTGTTTGGACAGCAATTACTCTCTCTATAACTGCTTTTTTACCCTCTACCCCATTATCTACTTTTAGATCTTCCCAAATTTTTTTTAGAGCCGTAATGTTGGGAACAACTAATGGCTCAGTTTGTATTAATCCCATTTGTCTGGAAATAATAACAAGCTCATAAATACGTGCTTCAGCGTTTCTAATTCTTGCAATATCTTGACTTATGCCTTTCTGTATTGAATTTACTGCTGAAGTTATAAGTTGAGATGCAATATTTTCCATTACCTTACGTCTACTCAAATATCTTTTAAGATTGACATCCTTATTTGATTCCCCCCTCTCGGTTGATAAAAGAGAGGTTCTCATTCCTGAAATCTCAGCGACAAAAGTGAGTCTATTTTTATGTAATGTAATCTCAACATCTTTAAGCCAATTTCCAATTGCCTTTACAAAATCTGGATCCCTATCTTCATATAGCTTGACCAAATCAGGAGTTCGCAATAGTAAATTATTAATTTCTTCAATATTTGGTATATGTAGCATGTGGAAAAACCCTACTCAGGCACTAACTTTTCAATTGACATATCATCTTTTTCAATGGTAACCCATTCAACAGACTCTTCAGAAATAGAAAGATGAATAGTGGGCAGAGCATCAGTACGACCAATTTCACGAAGTTCTTTTGTTGTAACTAAAACTTTTAGCCTAGGGGGAGGTTTTCTTGAGCTTAAGATATTTGCAAATAAGCTGATCTTCAACTTTTTCTCAAACTCATTTATCAATTCAACTTCTTTTGGATCTTTAATTTCCTTTCCTCTTTTTTAATTTTTAGTTCCCTAACTGAAATTATAACCATTTTATTAACTAGCGACCTGATACTGATAGATACTTCTGGGATCAATAAATGTTCATCAAGAAGGAGATCAATTTTCTTTTGAATTTGTTTTATTATTTCTTCAGTCAGATTCAAGTTAAATTCATTTGTTAGAAGGGTAAGTTGGTTTTCGAAAATTGGTTTAATTTTTTCCTTCTCAAGACTGCCTCTTGGATGCTTTCCATTTGGAATCTCTTCCATTTCCTGTACAACGAAAGGAATATCAAGCGTAACATTTGGCAATTTAAAGTGAGGAATTGAAAAATGTTTTAACAAATCATGGCTAGCATAAGTTTCAGCAATCCTAATCGATTCTAAGTCAACTTGTGACCTAGCTATTGCAATTTCAGATAATAGAAGACCAAGATAATCACCTAAGTAGGGCATAGAAAATTCATTTAAATTTTTTGTGGACCAATTGCATTATATGGCTGTTCTCTTATTGCATTTTCAAGTATACTAAAGATTTTTTCCATACCAGCAGGCATTTCATCTTGAACTGCCTTTATGTGAACAGCCATAGAATAGGTTCGCTCTACATTCGTCCCTTGCGATGTACTTCTTTGAAATGAAGTAGAAACTTTCAATTTAGCCGAACCAAATAACCATCCAGCTTTAGCTTCCAATTCTGCATCTACTTTTAAATTTGTATCAGTTTTGCGATATTCAACCGAATTGATTTTTGCATTAAAATCTATTGTTGTAAGATCGATTCTTATAAATGGTATCGGAAGCATTGTAAGAATAGGAACCTCTAGTTTCATTTCTTGAATAACAGCGGATTCCTCTGGTTGTGCAGGGACGGCGGCACTAGGTGCAACATATACAGGGAATCCTGCAGCATGTGCTGGATCACCATCATTAGCAGGAGCATCTGGAGCTGCTTGAGCATGAGGTTTCATGCCTTTGGGATAGTTTGGATCCCCTACTTGATTAACAGCTGCGACAGCTTTTACTGCTGGTTTATAAGGTGAGATTTCTTTTGGATATTTAAAGGTGACATAAATTGGTTCATCAGTACTGACATTCTCAAGTGACGTCTCCTTTTGTATCTTTCTAAATCCCACTTCTTTAATGAAGTTAACAGTACTCATTGCAGCTTGTGCCTGAGCATTTACAACAGCAATGAGTGGACCACCGAGCATAGATTCAAAATCGATGGTAGCTAGTTCTTGTCCTGGACTTGGCATAATTTGAGTTTTAGATTAATAATATAAAATACAAATTATAAATAATGAATATTGTTACGGAGAAAATTCTACATTCTGATTTTTGCCATGATCGGTTTTAATATCATATTTATCTTGTTCTTTTTGTCCTTCAGTGGAAGTTTTATCAATTATAAGTTGGATATCATTTTGACTGGCTTCTTCCAGCTCCTCGAATTTAGTTTTTAAAATATTAAAGTATTTCAAAAAGATATTTAAATGTCCCTTTTCATGTAAAAGAAGAAATTTTTTCATTGAGGTCCATTTATCTCTAATTGATTGGGATTGATATTTTACATTTGGCCAGCTAGGAAGTGTGATGATATATGTTGGAGTTAATCGTATTTTAAATACCTTACTTGATCCATTTACAAATACCTTACCATCGGAAGTTGTTAAAAATCCCTTGAAAGAACCCCATTCAATTTCCCCATCAATAACTCTTGAATTTAACTCATTTAGAGCCTCTTTTGCCGTTTTAGCCTTTATTATATAAGTTGCACTAGTATTCCTAGGCCCCCAATGAACTTCGACAAGCATTTTTAGATTAATTGTTTAAGATTGATCTTTTTAATAGCATTCTTACAAATTCCACAAGGATTAACTATTGTTAATTAATGCTTTAACATTGTTTAAAAAATCTCTCGCGACAATAATTGTAAACAAAGTTACTTTAACATTTACTGAAAGTCAATAATCTAACCACTTTTTATATATTCGAATTGTCGGTTTCCCCGAAATTTGATTTTTAGCTTCGGAGACATCTCCCACTCTGGGTTGGTATTTCTTTGACCAATTCAAAATAGGACCTGATAAAACTTATCATATATTTGAATTTAATAATCTTGGCTACCAATTTAATTTGATAGAATTGGTTTAAGGTCATTGCATCCTATATTCTTGATTTTTATCTCAGGCGGCTTATTTTCTTTCCCGCTGCCTTGCTAAGATATCAGAACTGATTTTTTCCTAAAAGATAGTTTGCTTAATTTATTAAGTCAAAACTGCATAATTCACCCAAAACCTGGCGCTTAGAAAAAAGTGTGAGTGTGAGAGTGAGTGTTGAAAAAACAGAACGAGAGTGTTCGCAGCCTCACAAAACCAGAATTAGCCGAGTGTGAGTTTGAGAGTGAAAACCTAGCAAAAACCTGGCAACAATCAAAAACCACTTATCATGTTTTCGAGATAAGTGGTTGACAACCTAGTTGCTCCGTCTCTCCTTCGCAAAGCTTCGGAGAGCAAAGCAGGGCTTCCCGAGTCGCTTCGCTCTCGGGATAAACTTCTCGCCCTGACGGTTTAGCAAAACAAAAATGCCGGCTAAAGAACCGGCATCCTGGTTGCTCCGTCAGGGCTCGAACCTGAACTTTTCTGATCCAGAGTCAGACGTGTTGCCAATTACACCACGGAGCAGTTTTGCGGCGCAAATATATATTAAATATGGAAAAAGCACAAATCGTAAAAAAAGTTACATGTCACATATTACAGGTTTGGAACCTGCAACCTGCAACATGCAACATGCAACCTTTCCTCTGCCGTCAGATAGTGTAGTATATCGTCAGCCTGGGCCGCATCAGCTCGACCGGAAAATCACTCGACGCAAACCTGAATCCCGGAAACCTTTCCGTCGGCCAGAGTTTGAAAAGAATCCCGTAATTGGCCGCTGCACACCTCCTGAACCGGTACAAACAGACTCGTCACATCAACAACTGATAAAATTGACATTCCTGATGAATGGCGATAGAAATACCTGGTTAGCCATTATGGTCTGCGGCTGATTGTTCCAGGTCACCTTATCTTCCTCCCAGGGCTCGACAATCTGCTGAAATACACCTCCATACCAGGCGATACCTGTAGACGGATACCACATCAGTCAGATAAGTTGTGTCGAAAGGTACCGGCAAATCATAAAAGAGCTGCAGGGTTACCTTCCTGATGTTAGCCGACTTGGGCAATGCATTCCGGTCAAACCAGATAAGACTCCTGTTCGAACGCATCACAGTCAACACAGGCTCCGACAGAAATGTGGCCTCAAAGTACTTGTAATCACCGAAGTTCTTATCGGGCTCCAGATTGGAGATCATCGCATCCTTGCCATCATCCGGACCGGGCTGAAGGACAAGCGTCTGCCACTGATTCTCCATCGGGATCTTCAAAACGATGGGATTTTCGCGCGTCGAAGCCCTGAGCTGACTGGCCGTAAACTTCAAAGTCTGCGATGCATATCCTTCTTTTTCAAGCACGAAGGTGTAAACTTCCGATCCGCCTCGTACAACAAGATGATTCATTGCAGCCTGGAGCCTGAAAGTGTAGTGCCATCTGTTTTCTGCAAAGACTGTAAGTTTTGCCGTGGTAAACTGAACGGGCGACATACAAACCGGGCAGTCAAGTATGCAGACGGTCCAGAAATCGAGCGGCTTTATGATCTGCATACCGAAGCTTGCATAACCGAACTGGGATGGAGTATAATTCCCTACAAAAAGAACCTCGGGTGCGACCCTTGTAACCTGGTCGGGACGTATCCTGAAGAGCACGGGTAACGGGTCATTTGCAAGGTAGGCGAGGGGAGAACCTTCCAGGGGCGAGGCAAAAATAACTTCGCCCGAAGGGCTGATGACAAGGAACTTCGTCAGATTAAAATCACCCGGCTCCAGTTCAACGATCTCACTCGTGAAACCGGCCCCGAATGCAT
Organism: uncultured Bacteroidales bacterium; assembly: GCA_963737255.1. Classification (GTDB taxonomy): domain Bacteria; phylum Bacteroidota; class Bacteroidia; order Bacteroidales; family VadinHA17; genus LD21. Next base: position 45,238 of record CAVTSB010000012.1, on the reverse strand, counting down.
ATACGGGAATAAGGGTGTCAGTAATGACAGGATTGCCTTGCAGATCCTCTATGGAAATCATAATATGGTATGAGATAATACCACTATCGGGAGAAGAACCCGGTTCCGACTTTGCCAGATCACCGGGCATGCTAACCGAAAACTCTGCCTTCCCGGTAGCTGAATCCTCATTTATCCTGTTCTCACAGGAGACGAGAAAACACAAAAGGAGGGAAGCCAGAACAGCGTATAAAGCTCTGATTGACGTTTTCATACTTCTTGAATTAAATTCTACGAATATTTACAGATTGTACTCAATCAGGCGCAAATTTTATGCCACAAAATTGGTGGTGCTGTCGTGCAATCTTATATTTTGTTATTCTGTTATACTGTTCTGCGGTTTTGCAGTTTCACAGATCACAACTCCCTCAGTCTCTTAGCCCTCAGTCTTTGTCCCTCAGTCTCTTAGTCCCTCAGTCTCTTAGTCCCTCAGTCTCTTAGTCCCTCAGTCTCTTAGTCCCTCAGTCTCTTAGTCCCTCAGTCTCCTAGTCCCTCAGTCTCTTAGTCCCTCTCTAAGTCCTGCTGATCTTCGCCCACGTATCCTTCAGTGAAACGGTCCTGTTGAAAACCAGGTTTCCCTCCGTGGAATCATAATCAACACAGAAATACCCCAGCCGCTGGAACTGGAACCTGTCCAGGGGTTTTGCACTTCCCAGTGAGGGCTCGACCTTGCAGCCCTTAAGGATCTTCAGGGAATCGGGATTGAGAAAATTGCGGTAATCATCATCCTTCTGCCCGGCGGGGTCCTCATGATTGAATAAGCGGTCATACAGTCTCACCTCAGCATCGACAGCATGCTGGGCCGATACCCAGTGGAGGGTTCCCTTGACCTTCTTCCCCGATGCCTCTCCGCCACTCCTCGTAGAGGGATCATACGAACAATAAACTTCCACCACTTCCCCCGACTTATCATCCTTCCTGAATCCTTCACATCTGACTATATAAGCTCCCTTCAGGCGAACTTCCTGACCAGGGGCAAGACGGAAGAATTTGGCCGGGGGATTTTCCATGAAGTCATCCTTCTCTATAAAAATTTCGCGACTGAAAGGAACGACCCTCCTGCCCATGCTCTCATCCTCGGGATTATTAATAAGCTCCATATCCTCTGTTTTCTCTGCCGGGTAATTGTTTATTACAACCTTTAAGGGATTCAGCACACCGAATACCCTCGGGGTTCTGAGGTTAAGATCCTCCCTGACGGCATATTCGAGCAATGAGATATCGTTGATGGCTTCAACCTTGGTATAACCGATACGGTCAACGAAATTCCTGATCGACTCCGGCGTATATCCCCGGCGGCGCAGACCGCACAGTGTAGGCATCCTTGGATCATCCCAACCCGAAACCTTTCCCTCCCGGACAAGTTCAAGCAGCTTGCGCTTGCTCATCATAGTGTAGGTGAGATTAAGCCTGTTGAATTCAATTTGCCTCGGCTTGTAGCTACCAGTCTTCAGCTGATCAACGAGCCATTCATATAACGGCCGGTGGATCTCAAATTCAAGTGTGCAAAGCGAATGTGTGATTCCTTCAAAATAGTCACTCTGTCCATGCGCGAAATCGTACATGGGATACACTTTCCAGGTCTCCCCGGTTCGATGGTGCGATGCCCTGATAATCCTGTAAATGATAGGATCGCGCATCTGCATATTTGGCGAGGTCATGTCAATTTTTGCCCTCAGTACCCTGCTCCCTTCATCAAATTCGCCGCTGTTCATTCTTTCAAAAAGATCAAGGCTTTCCGATACTGCCCTGTTGCGGAAAGGGCTCCCGGTGCCCGGTTGCGTTGGAGTACCTTTTTGTGATGAGATCACATCGGCGGGCTGATCATCAACATATGCCAGTCCCCGTTTTATCAGATCGGCCGCAAAATCATAAAGCTTCCCGAAGTAGTCGGATGCATAGAATTCACGCTCCTCCCAGTCAAATCCGAGCCACCTGATGTCCTCCTTTATCGAATCGATGTATTCAACTTCCTCCTTAACAGGATTGGTATCATCAAAACGAAGATTGCATTTTCCTCCATATTTTTTAGCCATTCCGAAATCGAGGCATATCGCCTTTGCGTGACCGATATGGAGATAGCCGTTTGGTTCGGGAGGAAACCTGGTGTGTATGCGGCCGCCGTTCTTCCCCTCCTTCAGATCATCAATAATGATCTGCTCAATAAAACTAACAGATGGTTTTAATTCATCCTTACCCGTGATATTCTCTTCGTTCATCCCATGTAATTTAAGATTACAAAAATAGGATGAATTTGAAAGGCGTCATCGTCAAAACGAAAAAAGATTAGGAAGAAGGGTAGTTGCAGGTTGCATCCCGCATCCCGCAACTTCTTTCACTTGTCCGTGGCCAGATAATCCCTCAACGCTTCGACATATTCCCCAAACTTCTTCCTCCCCAGCGGGGTGATCCGACAAAGGGTCTGGGGATAGTTGTTGTGGAACTTTTTGGTCACCTCAATGTAGCCTGCCTCCTTCAGCCTCGATATCTGGATACTGAGGTTGCCCGCTGTTGCCCCTGACTGCTCCTGCAGATATGTGAACTCGGCAGCCTCTGTGTTGATAAGAAGGGAGATCACTGCAAGTCGCAGCTGGGAATGCAGGACCGGATCGAGCTCCTTAAACCTTGTCATGATCAGTTTTTCTTAAGAGATAACCCGGGATAAGATAACCAGTAAGCATGGCAACGGGGACGGCAAGAGAGGCAATATTCTGACCTCCGAAATGAGCAACCAGGGCAAAGATCCAGAAGGAGATGGCTCCTAATATAAGCGGTCTGAATTTGATTATAAATCCGGAAACAAATGTTGGTATTGCAGCAAGAGTTAGTATAAAAGGTGCAACTGACCTCATGTCTTCCCAGACAAGAATGAAAAGCACAATTGCCGAAAACAGGAATCCCATCCATGTCCATGTATAAATCCTGTCGGCATAGGTGTAAACCGTGGCTTTGCTTCCGTTCACCCAGCCATAGACCATTGAAACAAAAACCCCGGGTATCACAAAAAACCATACGTACCACGGACTGGCAAAGTCGGTGAACCTGTAAAGAATGTACTCCGAGAGGCTGCAGGCAAATATCAGCCATCCCCAGAAGAGGAGATGAAAGCTGCCCTGACGGATGTTGACCTTGGTCCTGCTGATCATTTCCGATATGATTTTCAGGCTCTCTTCACCCGTCATCATTTTTTCTTCAGTTTCCATAATAATGTTTATTTTTATGAATTAATATATAAGAAACATAAATATATTGCAAAAATAAAGTAGTTTATAGTATAAACCAAATATTTTGGCAATTATTTTAAGAAAAAAGGATAATAATTTTAAATGGTTGATATTCAGCAACAGGGAAGATCTTGCAAAGTAGTAATCTGAATTAAAATTGGAACGGTTTAAGTAATAGAGATATTCGTATGGGCCTTATCAAAGATTGAAAACATGGAATTCTACGCCTTCCACGGGCATTTCAGGGAAGAACAGATAGTCGGCAACAAATTCCTCGTTGACCTTACTATCGAAACTGATATGCAAAAGCCAATGGAAAGTGATAACCTCAGGGACGCTGCTAATTACTACAAGGCATATCAGATAGTTAAAAAGGAAATGGAGAAGAAATCACACCTCCTGGAACATATAGCCGGACGGATCCTGACGTCATTATATTCTGAAATGGAGGGAATAAAAAAAGCGACAATAAAGGTTTCGAAGATGAATCCGCCCATGGGAGGAAAGATAGGTTCGGTAAGTGTTATACTGGAACGGTGATTTTTTCATCAATTCTTCATGATTATCAGTTATCTTTGTGTCGTGGAATTGTACTTGAATGGACTTATTCCGGTTTTTCATTTTAAAAGTCGATATTGCCGGATGTTTTAATAGTAAAGTAAATGGAAAGGTTCACCAAAATACTAATAATCCTTTTGCTGGTGATTGGCGCAGGCAACAGGGGATTTGCGCAGGTGGTTACCCGTGCTGACTCACTAAGGTTAATAGAACAGAAAGGCCGGTCAGCAGAAAATGCAAATGAACAAAAAATGAGAGGAAACACGAATAGTCAACAGGCCGCCATGCAGAAGGGGAAGAATAACCCTTCGAAATCCGTAAAACGGATAAAAGGAAGCAGGCCTGATATGTCAAAAGCCAGAGGTGCACGTCCTCCGTCAGTGGTGCGACCAGCCGGTTCAGGCATTCCAAAGGGTGTTGGAAAGCCCGGAGGAGTCGGCCGTAAAGGTGGAAGATAAAATAATACAGGTGTTCAGATGATCGCGGGAAGGAAAATCTCCGATAGAAGTTTCTGGAGCATAATTATGCTTTTACTGTGCCTGAATACAGAGGCTCAGTTTTGGAACAGGACGCCTGTACAACCGGGAGACACTATAAAAACTGACGCGCAGCGCTCACCTCATTCCCTGTTTGCAGGTGCGGGTTACGGAAGCAACCTGATCTATCTGGGTTCAACCATATCGCAGAATCAGTCTTATAGTTATGGCTCCATAAGCTACGGCCTCGGCGGCGAATTTTACGCATCAATCTCATCGGTACATCTGCAGGGTCTCGATCCGTTCCTTTCATTTCACAGCGGCTCATTAACTTATAACCATGTATTTAATTCGTGGTTTGATATCTCTGCGGGTATCTACAGGTATCAGGTGGCGCCGTCGCTTACTGAAACCCTTTTCAGCAATTTTACATATGGAGATCTGACACTGGGTTTTGACTGGCGTCTGCTCTACTCAAAAATATCAGCAGGGGCACTTTTTTCGAACGATGACCAGGCATACTTTCAGTTCAGGAACTCAAGATATTTCGTAACTCCTGATGTTTTTAAAGGCAGGGCCAACATATCATTTGATCCGTATATTAATCTGTTGTTCGGAACCCTTATTGAGTCCAAAACCTCCACCTATACCTCGGTCACACTCTCAACGCCTTCGCGTAAATGGAGGAAATACCGGGAAAATCCTTCTGCAACAACCACATATTCAGAGCGGTTTGGACTGATGGATGCTGAATTCGGCCTGCCGGTTGCACTGAATACCAACCTCGTGACCATTGAGGCTGAAGCCTGCTACGTGCTCCCTGCTTATGACGATCCTGATTTTCCCGGTTCGAAAGGATTCATTTTTATGCTTAGCGCATATTTCCGGATTTTTTAAATTTGCATACATGAACGTATTAATTGTTGAAGACGAAAAGAGTCTCGCAAATGAAATCGCATTATTTCTGAGGTCAGAGAATTTCCTGTGCGAGCTTGCTTTTACGGGAGATGCAGCTTCGGAAAAATTGGCTGTCAATCTGTATGACTTTGTGCTTCTCGATCTTGGCCTTCCCGATTATGACGGCCTTGATCTTATCCTTGAGGCCAGGAAAGCAGGCAGTGAGGCTTCATTCATCATATTGACGGCACGGGGAGCTGTTGAAGATAAGGTAAAAGGCCTTGATCTGGGCGCTGATGACTATATTTCGAAACCATTTGCACTGATTGAACTCCTTTCAAGGATTAATGCAGTTGCACGCAGGAAATTCAATGTTAATTCCCAGGACATGGTCCTTGGAGATTTCGTTTTGCAGATACAGGCGCGTAAACTCACCTGCAGGGGGAATCTGGTTGATCTTACAAAGAAGGAATACGACCTCCTTCAGTACCTTGTCCTGAATCACGAAAAGGTTCTGACGCGTCAGCAGCTCTATGAACATATCTGGGGCAACATTCTTGATGATCAATACGACAGTAATTTTATCGACGTTCATATTAAAAACATCAGAAAGAAACTGAGCCTCCACGCTTCGGCGCCATGGCTTGAAACTGCCAGGGGGGTCGGTTACAGGGTCATAATTGACAATTTGTAGTTAAGAACCGGGAATGATCAGACTTAATACAAAACTTACTCTCTTCAACCTTCTCTCAAGGCTGGCAATAACTGCAATATTGCTGATCTTTCTACCCTTGATAATCGAAAGGGTCAATCTGCGACAGGTCGATAACGACCTGATCCAGAAGAGGGAAAACGTGATTGAGCTGATCAGCGAAGTGGGGATTGAGCCATTTATTACGTCCGATACAACAGAAACATTCGGCAGTTACAATATACTTAAGGAGGAATTCATAAGCCTTGAAAGGATTGAGACACCGGACGACCTGAACTTCATCGAGGTGGCAAGCCGCCTGATAGAGGATGAAGAGATCGTTTACCGGGTGCTCAATTACAGCTTTACTGTTGAAGGGCAGAAGTATCTGCTCGAGGTTGGGAAAAGCATCTCAAGCATCCAGCAGGCAAGGAAAAACATAAACAGGGTCTTGATTGTGTTCCTGGCTTCCGTGATAATTTTCACCCTGATGGCTGATCTCCAGTATACGCGGAAAATTTTACAGCCGCTTGGCAAGATAACCAGCAAACTGAAGGGGATCTCCGACCCCGAGACCTTTGACAAAACTCCCGTAAAAACAACAACCCACGACTTCTCAAGGCTCGACCATGCCCTGAACGACCTGATGACAAGGATCGATGAGGCTTTCAGAAAAGAAAAAGAGATCACGGTAAATATTTCACATGAACTGCTTACTCCTGTTTCAGTGCTGCGGAGCAAGCTGGAGAACATTCTTCTCATCAGGGATCTGAATCCTGAAGTGTCATGTAAGATTGAAGAGTCGCTCAGAACGCTTCACCGGCTTCAGACCCTTGTTAATTCACTTTTACTGATTGCACGGCTCGAAAGCCGCCAATACCTCCGCGAGGATACCTTTTCTGTCAATGATCTCCTGAAGGAAATCGTCAGCGAACTAAATCCGATTGCAGTTGATAAAGGGGTTTTTATTAAAGAAGAATACGAGCATGATTTTATGATAAAAAATGCCAACAGGTCGCTTATATTTTCAATGTTTTATAACGTTATTAATAATTCGGTTAAAAATACGCCTCCCGGAGGGAAAGTTAGTCTCAGGACGATTTCCAAACACAAGCTATTCAGCGTAACCATTACCGACTCGGGGAAAGGGATGACCGAGGCCCAGATGAATACCCTCTTTTCAAGGTTCAAGACCCGCACCGGAAGTGAAAGCGAAGGAACCGGAATAGGCCTTGCAATCACCAAATCAATTGCCGATTTTCATGAAATCGGAGTTTCTGCCTCCTCAGAAACCGGAAAAGGAATGACATTTTCTTTTATCTTTTCTGAAAATTCATGAAAAATTCATCGGGAAGGCAGCTCTTTTTAATTACACCTCAAGGGTAATTGAATTTTTTCCTATGCCCAGACTATCCAGCTGCTTCAGCACCGATCTCATCATGAGTGGCGGACCGCAGATGTAAAAATTTGTACTGAAATCGCTGATATTTGCCTTAAGGAATTCTTCACTTATGAATCCGTGAAAATATCCGTCTCTCTCTTCTTCTGATAAAATATTTATGAAATCGTTGCCAACCATCTTTTGAAATTCCTCTTCAAGAATAATGTCGGCTTTGGTTTTGTTTGCAAATAAAAGCTTGTTCCCTTCTATTTCATTTTTTGTCTGAAGGTCTCTGAATATTGAAATAAACGGAGTGATACCGGCACCGCCTGCAATAAAGACACCTTTTCCCTTGTATGTGATTGCACCCCAGGCATCCCTGATTATAAGTTCTGCACCGGGTCTGAGATTTCCAAGTTCATTTGTGACTCCTTTCCGACGGGGATATATCTTAATTGTAAACTCGAGGTACTTTGCTGATCTGAGCGATGTAAACGTAAACGGATTCTTTCTGTTCCTGAATTCGGGGGTGTTTATAGTCAGGTCGGTTGCCTGTCCCGGGGTGTATGTGTAACCCTCAGGTTTTTCAACCCGGAACCTCTTAACATCATGCGTTACATCTTCGATTTCGAGAATTTTAACTATGTGCTCTTCCATACCTGTCAATTAATCTGGTGAATAATATAATATAGACACAGAAGCAGGCATTTAGTTCCGGAAGGAAGCAGGAATTGTCTTCATTTATTCCTCTTCACTTATTACATATCCGAATCCTTTTCGGGTCTGGATAAGTTTTTTATCAAATTCCCTGTCTACTTTTTTTCGGAGGGAGTTGATATGAACATCAATAATATTGGTCCCGGAATTGAATGAAAATCCCCATATTTTTTCTGCGATGAGTACCCTGTCAAAGACTTTATCCTTGTTTTTTGCCAGCAGCTCGAGTATCTTAAATTCGGTGGCCGTAAGGTTTATATCCCTTCCGCCCCTTCTTACTTTCCGGGCAATTGAATCTATTTCAAGGTCAGCAATTTGAAGAACCGGCTTTACAATTTCCTCCCTGTTCCTTCTGTTCAATGCCTTTATCCTGGCCAGAAGTTCCTGGAAGCTGAATGGTTTGATCAGGTAATCATCAGCCCCGCAATCGAAGCCCTGTAATTTATCTTCCACGGTATCAAGTGATGTAAGCATTATGATCGGGGTAAGAATACTTTTATTCCTGATATGCTTGCACAATTCGAACCCCGTGATACCAGGTATCACCACGTCAAGAATTATTACATCATACTTTTTTGAAAATGCCAGTTTCTCCGCGATAGGGCTGTCGTAGGCTACATCTACCGAATAATTGTTGCTTTCAAGCCCTATTTTAACAAAAGAGGATATTTTCGGATCATCTTCAACCAACAGAATCTTCATCTTTCACTAACCATTAACCGTTAACAAAATAGGTAAAATTAGGCAGAATTTCTAATTTATTACCATTAATGTTATTCTTTACGATTGAACTGCCCTGCAAATCCTGTTCCCGGGAGCAGGCTACTGTCATGAACCACATTTTTTCCAATAATTAATAAGATACGCATTGCCGTTTTATTCCAAAAATTGATAAATTTATGAGGCATTTTGCAATAATTTTAAGTCATTTCTGTCCTTAGCGGGCCTGATATAATTTGAAAGCGGTTGGGTAATAAAGTTTTCCTGAAAAACTAATAAACTTATATTTTGCGGTTGATTTTAATTCTTAAAAGCTCAGACTATGTCAGAAACACGGACATCAAAGGAAATGAGGCAGCTTCTCAGGGAAAATGAAAAACTGGGTTCACGCCTGGCAGAAGCCGAGAAGGCACTCACTGCAATCCGGAATGGCCAGGCTGAAAGCATAGCAAGATTAACAAAAGAGGGGCAGCGGTTAAAGGCTACTACCAGAAAGTACAGGCTGCTTTATAGCAGGATGCACGAAAGCGAAAGAAAATACAAAGAACTTGTAGACAATTCCAGGAGCATTATTTTAAGACAGGATACAGCTGGCCGCTTTACTTTTATCAATGAATATGCGCAGAGTTTTTTCGGCTTTACTGAAGAGGAAATAATCGGCAAAACTGCCCTTGAAACAATTGTTCCTGAATATGACAGCAGTGGCAGGAGAATGGTTGAATTGCTTGAAAATATTTATGAGGATCCGGATAAGTTTACGATCAATATTAATGAAAATGTAAAGAAAAATGGAGAAAGGATCCGGGTCGAATGGTATAACAAAGCAATCCTGGATCATGAGGGAAAAACTACTGGTCATATTGCGATTGGATTTGACGTAACTGATCGTTACAATGCGGAGAAATCACTCAGGGAAAGCGAAGAAAAATTCAGGTTGCTGTTTGAAAGGATGGGTGAAGCATTCGCCTTGCATGAGATAATTGTTGATGAGAAAGGAATTCCATGCGATTACAGATTTTTAAGTGTTAATCCTTCATTCGAGAAGCAAACTGGTTTGAAGGCAGAGGAAACTATTGGGAAGAGAGTATTGGAGGTACTTCCCGGAACTGAAAAATACTGGATAGAACAATATGGATCTGTTGCATTGTCAGGGATCCCAAGGGAATTTGAAAATTTTTCGTCCGAACTTAACAGGTACTTCAAAGTAAGCGCTTTTTGCCCGGTAATTGGCCGGTTTGCAGTAATTTTTGAAGATATAACCAACCGCAGACTGGCTGAGATCCAGCTCAGGAAATCGAGTGAAAAACTCGAAATTGCACTTGATTGCGGCCATATAGGGATCTGGGAAAAAAATCTGAAAAGCGGAGAAGTGTCCCTGGATGAAAGAATGGGAAGGATACTAGGCATCAAATCAGTGCCCGGCAGCCTGGGTAACACGGTTTTTGAAGAGCATATCCATGAAGAAGATCTCCCTCATTTCAGGAAAGCTATTGACCGGTCGATGGAGACAGGTTCGCTGGTTGATACCATTTTCAGGACCAGACCCGAGTCAGAGGATTCAAAGTATATTTCGACCAGGGCAGTTATCGGCCGGGATGAAAATGGAGATCCTGTCAGTATTACAGGGGTCTGTTTTGATGTCACCGCCGTAAAAAAAGGAGCTGAAAAGGCTATCGTCAGGCTTAACGAAGAGCTTCTCCGTTCGAACAAGGAGCTTGAAAGCTTTGCATATGTAGCTTCACACGATCTTCAGGAGCCCCTGCGCATGGTATCGAGTTTTACGCAGATGCTTGAGAAGCGGTATGCGGACCAGCTTGACCAGGATGCGAAGGAGTATATAAAGTTCGCGGTTGACGGTGCAAAGCGTATGTATGAACTGATTAACGGATTGCTGTCATACTCAAGGGTGCAGACAAAAGGCAAGCAATTTGTCAGGGTGGATATGAACAGCGTATTTGATATAGTAAACAGGAATCTCACCCTTATGATCAGCGAGAAGAATGCCGCTTTAACTAAAAAGGACCTGCCCGTTCTTTACGCCGATGAGAGCCAGATGATACAACTTATCCAGAATCTGGCGGAGAACGGAATAAAATTCAGCCCAAACAGTCCGAGGGTTCATTTTTCTGCTTACGATGAAGCTGACCATTATTTGTTTTCAGTCAGGGATGAGGGGATGGGGATCGATCCTCAGTATTTTGACAGGATCTTCAAGATATTCCAGAGGCTGATGCCCAAAGAGGAGTATGGTGGTACCGGTATAGGTCTTGCTGTTTGCAGGCGCATCGTTGAGAGGCACCGAGGTAAAATTTGGGTTGAATCTGAACCAGGGAAGGGCTCAACTTTCTTTTTCACAATACCGAAGGAGTAATATTTATGATAAATAGCATAGATATTATAATTGAGTTTATTCAGGTGAAGTTTATGTTGAAATATTTATAGCTTCACACGAGATAAGTTGCACTGTTTGCAGGGACAATATTATCAAAATAAAATATCTTCAATGTCTGCAGGGATACCAAACCATACCAAAGAAACAGGTTCTGATCAGCAAAGCATTAATCCTTCAATGCGGAGGTTTTTCTGGATCTCGGTTATTGTGGTTATTGTTATAAGTTTTTTGGATCTTTTGGGATGGTTGCTCGACATTCCGCAGCTTAAAAGTGTGATCCCTGACTGGGAATCCATGAAGGCCGTTACCGCCATAAGTTTTATGATAACTTCTTTGGCCCTGGTAATCATCTTTACAAAAAAGCCGGCATCAGTTAAAAAAAGTGTACCGGTTATTGCCGGTGTATTTCTGATCGTGCTAAGTTCACTGACGATTCTGGCCGTCCTCTTTGCATTTAAAACTGGATATGAATCTTCATTTGCTGCCATTCCGGTTTTAAGCTCTTTTCTCTCTCCTGATACCAGAATGGCCCTTTATTCAGCTTTTATTTTTTTCTTTATCGGGATAATCATTATCCTTTTAGCCTCAGATAATACTTATTCTTCCAACATTGCACACATTTTCTGTTTTCCTGTAACCGCTGCAAGTTACATCGTGCCTGTCAGCTACCTCCTGAATGTTTCTTCATTCCATCAGTTTCTTAATACTCCTGTTGCATTAAACACGGGTATTGCATTTTGTTTCGTTTGTCTTGCGGTTTTGACGGGGCGTCCGGATACCTGGCTTATGAGTGTATTAACGAGTAAAAATTCAGGCGGGATCATGGCACGGAAACTATTGCCATGGCTTGTATTATTGCCTGTTATAATCGGGTGGCTCCGTATTTATGGTGAGCATTCCGGTGTATTTGTTTCAGAAGCTGGAGTCCTCCTTGTTGCAATAACATATACTACCTGTTTTGTTTTTCTTGTGTGGTTCACAGCCAGATCGGTTAACAACATTGACCGGAGACGTCTTATTGCTGACGAAGCTTTGAAAAAATCTTATGATGAAATGGAGGACACAGTGCGGGAAAGGACCTCTGAGCTCCTGGCACTGAACAAGATACTCGATACCGAAATCAAGGAGCGGACCAAGGCGGAAAAAATGGTGGAGAATGAGCGTCAAAGGATGAATGGACTTCTTGAACGCATTCCCGCTTATCTTATCCTGCTTACTCCCGATTATCATGTTTCGTATGCCAACCGTTTTTTCAGGGATCGGTTTGGTGAATCAAACGGAAGGCGCTGTTTTGAATTCCTCTTTAACCGGACAGAGCCTTGCGAAGTCTGTGACACTTATAAGACATTAAAGGAGAACAAACCTCAAACCTGGGAATGGACCGGCCCAGATAAACATATTTACTCAATTTATGATTTTCCTTATAACGATTCCGACGGTTCACCACTGATTATGGAAATGGGGATTGATGTTACAAGCCTGAAGGAAGCGGAATCGAACCTCGTTAACCTGAATGCCCGGCTTGAACAAAGGGTGAAGGAGCGCACCACTGAACTCCTGTTGGTCAATGAACGACTGAAAATCCTGTCGCAGACATCAAGCCACCTTCTCGAAAGTGATAATCCGGGGGAATTGATTGAAAAATTATGCAGGCGTGTGATGAAATTCCTCGATTGTCAGGTTTTTTTCAACTTCCTTGTTGATGATGCCAAAGGAAAGCTTCATCTTAATTCGTATGCAGGAATTCCGGAAAAAAATGCCCGCAGCATGGAGTGGCTTGAACCTGGAACGACAATTTACGGTTGTGTTAACAGAGATGGAGCCAGGATAGTTGCCGAGGACATTCCCGAAACACCCGATCCCGGGACTGATCTTGTACGATCATTTGGTGTTAAAGCATTTGCCTGCCATCCTCTCCTGGCACACGACAGGGTAATTGGTACATTATCGTTCGGAACGGAAACAAGATCCCGTTTCAGCGAAGATGATCTTTCACTGATGAAGACTGTTGCTGATCAGGTTGCCATGGCGATGACACGGGTGAGGGATGAAGACCTGCTTCGAAAAAGTGAGGAACGTTACAGAAGCCTGATGGAGCTCTCTCCAAGCGCAAGCTTTGTGAACAGGGACAATAAAATTGTGTTGCTCAATTCAGCTGCCAGGAAGCTTCTTGGCATTAAAAAGGCTGCAGAGTTACTTGGGAAATCGCCTTATGACATTTTCCACCCCGGCTGCCATCCACTGATAAGCGAACGGATAAACAGGCTCCTGAAAGGCGGGGTTGTACAGATGGATGAAGAACAAATAGTAAGAGCCGACGGTTCAATCAGGGATGTTGAGGTGGTCGCAGCCGTAATAACCGATTCGGAGGGACCTGCCATTCAGGTCCTTATGAATGATATTACAGAAAGAAAAATTGCCGAGAAGGAACTGTTCGACACGAAGAATTATCTTCAAAATCTTATCGATTATGCGAATGCACCCATAATAGTATGGGATCAGGCAAATAAGATCAGGCTGTTCAATCACGCCTTTGAACATCTTACAGGGTACCTGTCGTCGGAGGTTGAGGGCAAAAGCCTCGATCTGCTTTTTCCGGAAGAGACAATGAAGGAATCAGAGGCAAAAATAAGGGGTGCCCTCACCGAGAACTGGGAGACAATTGAAATCCCTATCCTGACCAAAAATAAGGAGGTGCGGACTGTCCTATGGAATTCTGCGAAGGTATATGACAAGAACAGGAAAATAATTTCAACAATTGCCCAGGGAAATGATATAACTGAAAGGATAGAAGCAGAACAGGCATTTAAAAAGTCAAAGGAAAAACTGGAACTGGCGCTTGAAAATGGCAGGATCGGCACCTGGGAATGGGAGATTGGAACGGGTGTGGTCTGGTGGGATGAAAGAATGGAGAGAATGTTTGGACGCGAGCCCGGAAGGTATGAATATTCTTTTGATGACTTTGAAGACAGCATTCATGAAGAAGACCGGCCTCACTTAAGGAATGCAATCACTTATGCCCTTAATGAGAACAAGCCGTTCGACACCGTTTACCGGATAAAATATAAAGATGGCCGTTACAACTATATAAGCGCCAAGGCTCTGGTGGAGCATGATAATAACGGAATCCCCGTCAGGATGTCGGGAGTATGCTTTGACATTACGGAAATGAAAAAGGGAGCGGAAAAAGTCCTCTTTGAACTCAATGAAAACCTGCTTCGTTCGAATAAAGAGCTTGAACAATTTGCCTACGTTGCATCGCATGACCTGCAGGAACCTTTGCGGATGGTTTCAAGTTTTACCCAGCTCCTTTCACAACGTTACAAGGATAAGCTTGACCAGGATGCCCAGGATTTTATCCAGTATGCTGTTGACGGCGCTATAAGGATGCAGATACTGATCAATGACCTTCTTGATTACTCAAGGGTAGGAACAAGGGGTAAAAATTTCTCGCACGTTGATATGCATACTGTTCTGGGCCAGGTGGTAAGCAACCTGAACCTTAAGATCCAGGAGAAAAATGCCCTGGTTACCAACGATGAATTGCCTGAGGTATTTGCCGACGAAGGCCAGATGGTGCAATTGTTGCAAAATCTTATCGGGAATGCAATTAAGTTCTGTAAATCCTCCCCAAGGATTCATATTGATGCAAAGGAAGAAAATGAACATTACCTGTTTTCAGTGAGTGATAATGGAATTGGGATCGAAGAGCAGTATTTCGATAAGATCTTCCAGATATTTCAGCGGCTTCATCCAAGGGATGTGTACGGCGGAACCGGGATCGGGCTGGCAATCTGCAAAAGGATCATTGAACGGCATGGCGGTAAAATATGGGTCGAATCAAAGCCGGGCAAGGGCTCCAGGTTCTATTTCACAATATTAAAAAGCTAAAAATCCGGAAAATGAAAGATGCAAATATTAAAGTGATTGACATACTGGTTGTTGAAGACAATGCCGGGGATGCGCGGCTTATTAAGGAGGTGCTTAACGACAATAAGGTTTTCAGCTCCTTTTACCTGGCAAAAGACGGAGTGGAAGCAATGGAATTCCTTCGCAATCAGGGCAAGTTTAAAACAATGCCAAAACCCGATCTTATAATCCTTGACCTGAATCTGCCCAGGAAAGATGGCCGGGAGGTTCTGGCTGAAATAAAGACTGATGAGGGACTGAAGCATATACCTATCGTAATAATGACGATCTCCCAGGCAGAAGAAGACATTATGAAATCGTATAATCTTCATGCAAACTGCTTCATAACAAAACCGATTGACCTGAACCAGTTCATTAAAATTGTTAAATCGATTGAGGATTTCTGGTTCTCTATCGTAAAGCTGCCTCCAAAAGTTGAATTGCCGGTCAATGTCAAAGACAACAAATCGGGAACAATTCACTGATATTTTAGTCTTACTGAATGAAACATCAGAACCGATGGGAACTAACCTGAAAAATGAATTGTTTTTTGAGGAAACATCTTTGACAAGCAACTCGCTTTCTATTCTGCTTGTCGAGGATAATCCTGGTGATGTTGTGATTATTAAGGAATTGCTGAGATCAGCAGCCGTTGATTTTTCGCTTAAGCATGTTTCCACCCTCAGGGAGACCCTGTTACTGTGCGTTGAGCACGATTTTGATATTGTCCTTTTGGATCTTGGCCTTCCTGACAGCATTGGCCTTGAGACACTTAAGAAGATTCAGCAATTCAATCTGAAATCACCTGTAGTTGTGATGACCGGCCTTGATGATGAAGATGTTGCACTTGAATCACTGAGGGAAGGTGCGCAGGATTACCTTGTAAAAAGCAGGCTGACATCCGATACTCTCTTGCGGGGAATCAAATATGGCATTGAAAGAAAAAAGATCCAGGACCTTCTCAGGAAAAATGCCAGGCAGTTTTCGATATTATCTGCCACTTCAACTGCAATTAACGAAAGTGAGGATGCTTCGGCAATCTACACCGTGGCCTGCAGGAATATCAGTGCACTGCTCGACAGTGCAGGTGTTGCGGCGGTCGATCTGATCGACAGGGGAAAGATACATACTTCGGGTACCAGTTATATCGAACCCTGGAACAGCAGGGTAAGGTTAATGACCGGCCTCAGCCTGAACGGACCGGTCCCAATTTTTGATTTTCAAAATCAACTGATAATCGACCTGTTCAATGATGGGAAGATTCACCTGGTAAAGGATGAATCTCCCAATCCTTCAGAAACCGGCCTCAATACTGAAACAACAAGTGGCCAGGTTTCCGGCGCTATAAATATTTATGTAATAGGCTTCACCAAACGCGATACTGCCTATGGCGGAGCATTTATTATTACACGTGATATTATCGGATCTGATAATTCCAGCATCATTGAAACCATAAGCAGCCAGGTCTCTCTGGGTCTTCACAGGAGGGCAATTGAGCAGGATCTTAAATCGAGCGAAAACCGTTACAGGAGGTTAAGTGAGGAACTGGAACAGAAAGTCATGGAACGAACCAGCGATCTCAAACACCTTAACTACCAGCTTAGCCAGGAGCTGATTGAGCGCCATATGGCCGAGGAGGCCCTGAAAAAAAGCGAAACAAGCCTCAGGGAACTCAACGCCACAAAGGATAAATTCTTCAGCATAATCGCACATGACCTGAAGAATCCGTTTACATGCCTTCTCGGTTCAACTGAACTTCTCAGCGAAAGGCTTGACCGGATGGGCACCGAAAGCATCAGGGAACTTGTTCAGATACTGAACGATTCGGCCAAAAGCGGGTATGCGATACTTCAAAATCTGCTTGACTGGTCAAGATCACAAACCGGTATGATCAGGTTTAATCCTGAAAGGATCAATCTGAAAGAAATTTTGGATGATAACATTTTCGACCTTCAGTTATCATTGGAAAAAAAGGAGATAACAGTTTATTCAGGTTTACAGGAGGATCTGTTCATATATGCTGACAAGAATATGTTAAATACGGTTCTGCGCAATTTGTTGAGCAACGCCGTAAAATTTACACACAAGTCAGGAACGGTCAGCATTAATGCCACATTTAACGGGAATGAGGTTACCATTTCGGTGAAGGATACCGGGATCGGAATCCCCGAACAGAAAATACGGGAGCTGTTCAGGATCGACACAAAATATACCCGGCCGGGAACAGATATGGAACAGGGAACGGGACTCGGGCTCAAAATATGTAAGGAGTTTGTCGAATTGCAGGGCGGCACTATCCGGGTTGAAAGCAAGGCTAATGAGGGCAGTGAGTTTATCTTTTCAATTCCTTCGACGGATATGACAACAAAAAGGGGTTGATTTTACTCAACCCCTTAACCCTAAACTCCAAAACTACCTAACTAACATGCAAGACTACATCATTACTTTGTCCAATATTCTTTTTATGCCCTGTAATCATTTAAGGTCTGCATAAGTGTCTGCCTGGTAAAAAAGATCCTGCTTTTAACAGTGCCTATTTTAAGCCCCAGCTCATCAGCAATCTCCTTATATTTATAACCGGCAATATACATTCTGAACGGTACCTTGAATTCATCGCGAAGAGAGTCAATCGACATCTCAATCTCCTTTTCGTTGTAATTCGATTCGGGCGAGATATAACCCTTATCATATGGCTGGTTTATGTAATATAGATCCTGAGTGCTGTCAATAATCACATTTTCCTTTACGCTGCGCCTGTAGTTATTGATAAAGGTATTTTTCATTATTGTAAAAACCCAGGCTTTCATATTTGTAAAGTCAACAAATTTGCTCCTTGACGACAACGCCTTCAGAAAAGTATCCTGTACAAGATCATGTGCTTTGTCGCTTCCGGATGTCAGACTCATGGCAAATCGTAAAAGTTTTGGCTTCATCCCGATCAGGTTGCTGTTAAATTCAACGTTTGTCATAATTATCTCTTATTGGTTGTTGAAACAAAATTATCTGCTCTTTCCAATAGGGTGATTAGGAATAAATTAATTCTTGATTAAGACTGCATTAAGATTCTTAGACAATAAACTTCATCCCCTCTTTATTGTTATTTGTGTTAACTTACGGACACATATGAAAACAAGAACACTCCTGCTGATTATCGACATGCAAAATGACTTCTGCAAACCTGAAGGGGCCCTTTATGTAAAAGGAGCGGAAAACGATGTTGCCAGGCTGGGGAGGTTCCTTTCAGAACACTCCGATGATGTCAGCCATATTATAATGACCCAGGATAATCACCATGTAACTGACATCTCACACCCGGTCTTCTGGGAAGACAGAAACGGAGATCCGCCTCCTCCCTTCACCATAATAAGTTCTGAGGATGTTTTAACCGGAGTCTGGAAACCCCGCTTTGAGGCTGGAAAAGCCGTCGAATATATCAGGAACCTTGAACGCCAGGGTGAATTTCCGCATACTATATGGCCTGAGCATTGCATTATCGGATCCACCGGAGCTGCTATAACAGACGAAATCATGGAGCCTGTCAAAACCTGGGCAAGAAAGGGACGTTATTATGATCTTGTAATTAAAGGGACAAATCCTCTTACTGAACATTTTGGTGCACTTATGGCAAACGTCCCTGATGAGAACAGCCCTGAGACTCAATTAAATACCGGGTTAGTTGAAAAGCTGAGGACCTTTGATGAAATCATTGTGGCAGGTGAGGCAAAAAGCCATTGCGTGGCAACTACCGTTAAACAAATGCTAACCATCGAAAAAACCGGCAAAAAACTTGTAATTTTAGAGGATTGCATGTCGGATGTGACAGGATTCGAAACCCTGGCACTTCCGATATATGAAAATGCAAGAATAAATGGAGCAAAATTTATTTTAAGTACCGAATGGCACCCCCGGCCCCCTAAAGAGGGCTGATCCGTTTTATCTTTAATTGCACCATGATCCTTACCCACTTTACCGACAACGACCTCTACAAGTTCACAACAATGAACGCCGTTCAGAAATTGTACCCTGAGGCGTTTGTAAAATACAGTTTTATAAACCGGGGCGGCACACCGTTCCCTGACGGATTTGCGGAAGAGCTCAGGAAGCAGGTTGACGCTTTTTCACATCTGACGCTTTCACGCGAGGAGGAAAAGTTCATGGCTTCCAGGTGTTATTACTTTGATCCGGTCTTTATCGATCTGCTGAAAGGCTATCGGTACGATCCGTCAGAAGTTGAAATAAAACAAGATGGCGGGAATCTCTCGGTTGAGATTGAGGGATTATGGTACAGGACTGTTTTATGGGAAGTGCCGTTGCTTGCCCTGATATCCGAACTTTACTTTTTAAAGATGGGAGTGAAGCCGTCGCATACGGTAGCTATTGCTTCTGTAAAGGCGCAGAGACTTAATGAATTGAATACGGAATATTCCGATTTCGGAACCAGGCGCCGCTTTTCATTCGATGTCCATGATGCGGTTATCAGAACCCTGAAGGAAAATTCACCTGGTTTTTTCAAAGGTACCAGTAACGTTTATCTTGCAATGAAACATAACCTTACACCCATCGGAACACATCCGCATGAATGGTTTATGTATCACGCATCACGATATGGTTACCGTTCGGCTAACGCCAGGGCGCTCGATGCCTGGGTCGGGGTTTATAAAGGGGACCTGGGGATAGCGCTGAGTGATACATTTACTTCCGATAATTTTTTCAGCAACTTTTCAACCCTGCATGCAAAACTATTTGACGGCATCAGACACGACAGCGGCGATCCTCTTGAATTCACCGAAAAGACAATAGAATTTTACAAGGGCAGGCGGATTGATCCTGCCACGAAAACAATTGTGTTCAGCGATGCTCTTGACTTCGAAAGGATCAGGAAAATAAAGGAGCGTGTTAACGGAAGGATACATGATGTTTACGGCATTGGGACAAACCTTACAAACGACGTGGGTGTTCATCCGTTGAATATGGTAATCAAAATTGTTGCTGCGCGCTCAGGGAAAGACGATGTATATCAACATGTCATCAAGCTTTCTGATGATCCCGGAAAACATACGGGCGACCCGGAAGAGATTGAGTTGTGCAAAGCAATTTTGAAGATTTAAACAATTCATTCAATCTGCTTGTTTAAAGCTGGAATTGAATCTCATAATCAAACCCGATGAAATACAGGATAGAACATGATTCGCTGGGAGATGTGAAGGTCCCGGCTTCAAAATATTGGGGAGCCCAGACCGAGCGTTCACGGAAGAATTTCAGGATCGGTCCGGAAGCCTCAATGCCCGTGGAAATAATA
This sequence comes from uncultured Bacteroidales bacterium, assembly GCA_963737255.1. Classification (GTDB taxonomy): domain Bacteria; phylum Bacteroidota; class Bacteroidia; order Bacteroidales; family VadinHA17; genus LD21. Next base: position 24,935 of record CAVTSB010000012.1, on the reverse strand, counting down.
AAAGCATTCGCCTGCATTAAGAAGGCGGCGGCAATCACAAATTTTGAGCTTGGGATTCTCTCGCAGGAGAAAAAAGAGCTGATTGCCGGTGTCTGCGACGAAATAACGGAGGGAAAGCTTAATGAACACTTCCCGCTGGTAATCTGGCAGACAGGCTCAGGAACACAGACCAACATGAACGTTAATGAGGTTATAACCAACAGGGCGCACGTTAAGAGCGGGGGAGACCTGACCGATTCTGTCAGAATGCTTCATCCCAACGATGATGTGAACAGATCCCAGTCGTCAAATGATACTTTTCCAGCTGCAATGCATATTGCAGCGTACGCGACCGTTAAGGAAACAACATTGCCGGGAATCCTGAAACTCCGTGATGCACTGGCATCCAAATCGGCCGAATACATGGATGTTGTGAAGGTAGGCAGGACACATTTAATGGATGCGGTGCCACTGACTCTCGGACAGGAGTTTTCGGGATATGTCACGCAGATCGAAAACGGAATAAGAGCCACGGAGAACGCACTTATGATGGTAAGCGAGCTGGCCGTGGGCGGGTCGGCGGTAGGGACGGGTCTTAACACGCCTGCAGGTTATGCGGAGATGGTCACTATGAGGATTGCTTCACTGACCGGCTATCCCTTTATACCGGCCCCGAACAAGTTTGAGGCGTTGGCTGCCCACGATGCGATGGTGGAACTCAGCTCCGCCATGAAACGTTGCGCAGTATCGCTGATGAAGATTGCCAATGATATCCGTCTGATGGGTTCAGGTCCCAGGTGTGGTATTGGTGAGATCATCCTGCCCGATAATGAACCCGGTTCTTCCATTATGCCGGGCAAGGTCAACCCCACACAGGCCGAAGCCCTCACTATGGTTTGTGCACAGGTAATCGGAAATGACCTTACCGTTACGCTGGGAGGTTCAAATGGCCAGTTTGAACTCAATGTATTCAAACCGGTGATAGCTGCAAATGTGCTGCAGAGTGCACGCCTGCTTGGTGATGCATGTTCCTCGTTCAGTGATAACTGTGTCGACGGAATAGTGCCCGATTATGATAGTATTAAAACACATCTTGGAAATTCACTGATGCTGGTTACAGCCCTGTCGAACCTTATAGGCTATGACAATAGCGCCAGGATCGCAAAAAAAGCATTAAATGAAAAAATATCCCTGCGAAAGGCCGCACTCGATCTTGGGCTTGTAACAGGAGAGGAATTCGACAAGTGGGTCAACCCTTATAAAATGACCGGCCTGAAAGGCGATAAAAACACCGGTAACTAACTCTTCTCTCCCTTCGTCCCTTCGTCCCTTCGTCCCTCCGTCCCTTCGTCCCTTCGTCTCTTCGTCTCTCCGTCCCTCCGTCTCCCCCTCTCCCTCCCTACCCCGCCGCCAGCCGGTTTGTTACCGAATCTGCCGTTTCATGATGATAAACATAGGTGGGTTTGTCAATTTCCATCATCTTTGCGCCCTTCTTTTTTACCCTGTCAAAAAGGTCGGCATCGCAGCCAATACGCAGATCCCTGAAGCCGTTTAGCAGCAGAGCGGTCTTTCTTTCAATAACGAATGTTCCTCCTATAACGCAATCGTTCAGGTTAATCAGCCTGGTGTGATCGAACCTGTCGGGCACAAACTGGTTCCCCAGGATTTTCGTTCCGCCATACAGGAAACTGACTGAAGGATATTCAAGCAAGACGGCTTTTCTTATTGCCAGATGGTCCTGTTCAAATTGATCGTCCGAATCGAGGAATGTGACATATTTGCCGGTTGCTGCGTACAGGCCGCTGTTTTTTGAAGCAGCTCCTCCCTTATGCGTCTGGAGAATACATTTTAGAGCGGGGTACATTTTCAGATATGGGATTATACGCTCAAGTGTGTCATCAGTGCTTCCATCATCTATAATAATAGCCTCCCAGTCTTTTTCGGTCTGGGCGATCAACGAATCCAATGCCCTTGTGACCAGCCCGGCCCTGTTGTAGGTGGCGATTATCACGGTGAGGAAAACAGAATTGAATTGTTTAAGCTGTATAGCATCCTTCTCTTCAATGTTGCTTGTATCATCCATATCCGGTTAATATTATAATGTTAAACAAAATTCAAAGGACACGGTTTGGATGTGATACCCAGGACCCCTTCTCTTGATAACAGGTACTCACCTCTCAGGGCTCCTTCAAAGTCTGGGGCTGTTGAATAAGTTAAAAAGGACTTTTTCAACAATCCCTGTCATAACCAGGGAGTCCGTGTTGTCATTATTGATAAAGCTTCTTCGTCCTGTCAATCGACCACCCTGTTTTAAGGCCGATAACGAATAACGCCAACGCAAGCGATCCCAAAGCAAACACCATGTCTCCGACGATCCTCAGCCATTTCAGGGTCTGAAGTGCGGGTTCCTGCATGAACTCGGCCGACCGGGCAAACCACATTCCATGCTTTATGCTCGCTATGGTCTGCAATACCCCTACCGGGAGCAGGCTTATGAGCAACATCAGCATCAAGCCGCCGTTGATGGTCCAGAATGCAAAACTTAGCAGTCTTGTTTTCCAGACATATTTAATGGTAAGGCCTTTAAGAACAAAAAGCATAAGCCCTATACCAAGCATGCCAAAGACTCCAAAAAGCGCCGCGTGACCATGAACGGGAGTTGTATTAAGGCCCTGCATATAGTACAGTGCAATGGGAGGATTGATAAGAAATCCGAACAAACCGGCACCAACAAGGTTCCAGAAACTTACCGAGATAATAAAATAGATAGGCCATCTGTACGACCTGACCCAGGGAGTCGCGCGGCTCAGCTGAAGATTATGATAGGCTTCAAATCCCATAAATACAAGCGGCACAACCTCAAGGGCGCTGAACGATGCCCCCAGGGCAATTATTGCCGTTGGTGTTCCGGCAAAATACAGATGGTGGAATGTCCCGATAACCCCGCCGGACATGTATACAATGGTTGCAAACAATACTCCCGTGGTCGCGTATCTGATGTTCAGTAATCCCATCCGTACAAACAGGAATGCGGCCATTACGGTAGCAAACACCTCAAAGAACCCCTCTACCCAGAGATGGACTACCCACCACCTCCAGTATTCCGCTATCGAAAGGTGAGTCTGCCTTCCCCACATTAGTCCTGCTCCATAGAAACCGGCAATGGCAACAGAAGCGATTGTGAACATGATCAGGAGCTGGCGGCTCTCGGAGGGTTTAATGAGAGCAGGCCATAAAGCCCGGAACATCAGGAACAGCCAGATGAAAAAACCGGCGAAAAGGAAGATCTGCCAGAATCTTCCAAGGTCTACATATTCATAACCCTGATGACCCAGCCAGAAGTTTTCAACGAGTCCGAGCTTCTGCATTACTCCGGCCCATTCGCCGATGAGTGATCCGATAACGATCACAAGAAGTGCGGCGAAAAGGATATTAACTCCCAGACTCTGGTACTTCGGCTCCGTTCCTGATACGGCGGGTGCTATGTAAAGCCCCGCAGCAAGCCAGGAGGTGGCAATCCAGAAAAGGGCAAGCTGTACATGCCAGGTACGCGAAACCGAATAGGGCATTATAGTGTCTAAATCCAATCCATAGAAACCGGTTCCCTCAACACCGTAGTGAGCTGTTATTACTCCTGTCAGTATCTGGATGAGAAGCAGGATTACAACTATCCAGAAATATTTCAAAGTGGCTTTCATGGAAGCAGTCGGATTTAAACCGCCAAGCGGATCATCCTGGGGCAATAAGGATTTATCAAGCACATCCGACCGGTTTCTTGCATTGTAATAAGCAAGCAGTCCGATACCTACAAGTAGCATTATTACACTGAATCCTGTCCAAAGGACTATCCCCGGAGTGGGTGTATTACCGATGGTCTGGTCAGGAGGCCAGTTGCTCGTATAGGTGATATCCGAACCGGGTCTGTTGGTGGTGCAGGCCCAGGCAGCCCAGAAGAAGAATGCATTCATGTATTTCATGCGCTCCTGGTCCTTGATTGTGTTTTCTGGGATGGCATACGCGGCCCTTTCACTATCGTGTGAGGGATCATCCATAAAAAGACCCCTGTAGTGGTTGCTGTTGCTCCTGATTGCTTCAGCCCTCATATCCGAGACAATCAGGATGCCGGTTTCAGCATTGTAAGTGTTTTCGCGTAATGTTTCCCGGAGCCTTACAGTCAGCATTGCCTTCCGTTCATCGTCCAGTTCATCAAAGGATAATCCGAATTCCTTTTGCGACCAGCTGTCCAACATCCAGACTGTTTCCCTGTGAAGCCAGTCAGCCGACCAGTCGGGTGCCACATAGGCTCCATGCCCCCAGATCGAGCCGACTTCCTGTCCGCCAATCGATTGCCAGACATTTTGTCCGTCCCGTATTTCCTGGGCAGTAAACAGGAGAGTACCGCTTTCGGTCATTACTTTTTCAGGTATCGGGGGCTTTTCCCTGTAGATTTCACGTCCGAAGAATAGAAGGACACAGAAACAAATAAAGGTAATGATCGCAAAACTGGTCCAAAGTGTTCTTGTTTTCATAGAATTGGGTATTAGATAGTTTAAAATTGCCGATAACAATTTATGAAAAAATTACATTATGGAACATTTACCGGATTCCCTGCCATGATCCTGTTCTCATTCCGGTCAAATGAAGTTATTGGAAATCGGTAAACAATCTGGTTTTTCTGTTAATTATCTAACAATAGAGGTTCAGGTAATGTTCGCATCAGGGCCGAATCTTTTTTCAGTACTGCAAAAATGCTTCACTTTTTAACAAAACGTTAATTAATTGTTAAACCTTTCTTAATCTGTTTTGTTTCTTTTTATGGATTTTGTGAAAGAAAGTGTGAAAGAAAGACAGATATTAAAGATAAACAACCAGTTGAGATAACAAATGTGCTCTGGAGTACAGAAATTAAATATCAACCGGAATGAGTAATTGTATAAACATATCTGTCGAATATGAACATAAAAGGAAGAAAGATGAAGAAAATATTACTTCTTGTTGTTTTGAGTGTCTTTACAGGCGGATATGTGTTGCTTGGACAGACAGTTGTAATTACAGGAACCGTAACTTCGTCGGTTGAAGCTGAAGGACCGGTTTCGGGGGCAGCTGTGGTTGCAAAAGGTACAACTCTCGGAACATTAACGAATGCTGATGGAAAGTATTCCATTGCAGTCCCCCAGAATGTCACCACCCTGGTTTTCTCATTCATCGGGATGAAGAAAGTCGAGGTTGAAATATCCGGAAGGAGTGTGATTGACCTGGTTATGGAGCCCGATCTTCTTGGTCTCGATGAGGTCGTGGTTACAGCCCTGGGTGTATCGCGCGAAAGAAAATCACTCGGTTACGCCGTGCAGGATATCAAGGAGGACGTTATTGAGCGGGCAGGCAACTCTGACCTGTCAGCAGCCCTGCAGGGAAAACTTGCAGGCATTGACATTAAGCAATCAAGCGGTATGCCCGGAGCATCGTCACAGATTGTGATCCGCGGAGCCCGGTCATTCACAGGCAATAATACTCCCCTGTATGTTATCGACGGCATGCCGATCGCATCAACGGCCGATATCCAGGCAGGAGCCGGAGGAGATTTCTCGGTTGCAGGAGACGGAGTGACCGGGACAGATATTGCCAACCGGGCCGTTGATATCAATCCGAACGACATTGAAAGTATTAATATTCTTAAAGGGCAGGCTGCCGCAGCTCTCTACGGGATCCGTGCATCCAACGGAGTTGTGATCATTACCACGAAGAGTGGCCGCGGAAATCCGATGGGTAAACCGATTATTTCATTTACTCATACCAGCGCTTTTTCGGAAGTCTCGCGCACCCCTGATTACCAGTCAACCTGGGCTCAGGGGAACTACGGGGTGTTCGTGCCTAACACTTCCTTTTCCTGGGGTCCGAAAATAGTTGATCTGCCTGACGATCCAGTGTATGGCGGGAATGCAAACGGCCATCCGGGACAATACCGTGTGCCCCAGCTTGAACAGGCACAGCTTGAAAACCCCTGGGTCACACCCGAAATCTATAACGGATGGACCGATTTCTTCAGGACAGGCTATTCCATGTCTAATTCACTGAGTGCTAGCCAGGCGACCGAGACAGGTAATTTTTCCCTCGGGCTGAGCCAGACATCTCAATCCGGTATTGCTCCGTCAACGGGAATGGACAGATGGAACGGAAAAGCTTCGACTGAAAGAAAGCTGAATCCGAATTTCAATGTGGGTTTTACGGCAAATTTCTCCCATACAAATATCGATAAGCTCCCGTCGGCAAACGATGCAGCACTTAACGGTGCATATGCCTCACCGCGTCACTATAATCTGAAGGAATGGCCATATGCCGTTCCTGGGGATCCCTATGATCAGATTTATTTCCGGTCGCTGACATTCGACAATCCTTACTGGGCCGCTGAACATAACGTCTTCAATGAAAAGACCGACCGTTTCTTCGGCACCGGGTATATTAATTATTCCGGGACTATAAGCGACGGCATGCGGGTCAGGCTAAAGTACCAGATCGGAACCGACCTGTATACAACACACTACACCGATATTTTTGAATTTGGACACAGGGACCTTACAGGTGAAATTGACAATTACGGAATAACTTCAAGGACTCTCAACTCCCTGTTCACATTCAACTATGACTGGAACATAAATGATGACCTGAATTTCAACCTGATGCTCGGCAATGAATTCAATCATGATTTCCTGAAGACATATTCAGAGAGCGGAGAAGTGTTTAACTTCGGAGGATGGCCGCATATCCAGAATGCCAACACCGTTACGGCCAATGAGTCTAAAAACCAGTACCGTACGATTGGTACTTTCGGCAGCATTTCAGCCGACTGGAGATCGATGATCTTCCTTAGCGCCACGGGACGCTATGATATTGTTTCATCAATGCCGAGAGGCAACCGTTCATTCTTTTATCCATCGGCCTCACTCGGATTCGTTGTTTCTGAGCTTGGTAACCTGCAAAACTCTGAGTGGCTCTCTTTCGCCAAACTCCGTTTTTCATACGCGGAAGTTGGTCAGGCGGGACAGTATCTCGAGAACTACTATACCAGACCGAATTACAGTGGAGGATTCTGGTCTGGTGAACCAATCACATATCCGATAGACGGAATAAATTCTTATATACCGAATAACGTACACTTATGATCCGAATCTTAAACCGCAGAATACAAAATCGTATGAAGCGGGGACCGAACTTAAGTTTTTCAACAACCGGTTGGGTATTGATTATACCTATTCACGTCAGAACGTAGTGGATCAGATATTTGCAGTGCCTCTGGCCGGCTCTACCGGAGCCAGCCAGCTCGTTATAAATGGGGGAAAGGTCCATACGATTTCCAATGAAGTGATACTATATCTAGTCCCGGTCTCCACAGGTGGTTTCACCTGGGATATCAATGTAAATTTCAGCAAGTTAACCAACATTGTTGATGAGCTGGCCGAAGGCGTGGAAAGCATCTTCCTGGGCGGTTTCGTTACACCACAGGTTCGTGCCGGTATTGGTACAACCTACCCGGTTATTTACGGTACAACCTATGACCGTGACGATAACGGAAACATAATAGTGGAAGATATCCCCGGAGCCTTCAATCATGGGATGCCACGTCCCGGCGAACCGGGTGTCATAGGAACTGTCTCCCCCGACTTCATTCTGGGCGGTTCGAGTACCTTCTCTTACAAGAACTGGTCGCTTAATGCCGTTGTGGAATGGAAGAACGGCGGGCAGATGTATTCGGGGAGCAACGGATTGCTTTACCTGTACGGTCTGGCTAAACCCACTGAGGACCGTGAATCGACCTTTATTGTCGACGGGGTAAAGCCTGACGGCACGCCCAACGACATAGTGCGTGGCGGACCTAATGATCCGGACGCAATACAGGACCTTTACACAAACGTGCTCACCAACATCGATGAATTCTATATCTATGAGAATTCATTCGTGAAGCTTCGGGAAGTCTCACTCAGGTACAAGACTGCAAAAAAACTTTTCGGCACGGCAAACGTGGGTATCACAGCATTTGCGCGTAACTTTCTTCTTTGGACAACCCTTCCCAACTTTGATCCCGAATCAACTCAGGGGAATACAAACATGGGCGGATCGTTCGAAAGGTTTTCGATGCCCCAGACAAGCAGCCTCGGTTTTAGTGTCGATTTAACTTTTTAATCTAAGGAAAAATGAGAAAATCGTTGAAAATATTTCCGGCAGCTCTCCTGGTCACAGTCCTCTGGTCGTGCTCAGAAGACGTTATGGACAAGATCAATGAGAATGTTAACGATCCGACTAACATCGAGTCGCGGCTGATCATAACGGATGCCATGACAAGCACCGCATTTTCGGTGCTTGGGAGCGACCTGGCTTTCTATTCGTCGATATATGCTGAACATAACGCGGGCATTTTCGGCCAGTTTTACAATGCAGAGATAAGGTCAAGTGAGCCTATCAGCTCCACAACGTATAACAACAGCTGGGTTTCAGTATATAATAATCTCTATAACCTGAAGGTCATCAGGGAGAAATGTGCTGAAGGAGGGAGTGAAGAAGGCAATTACCATACGCTCGGCATTGCACAGATTCTTACCGTTGTGAACCTCGCTACCCTGACCGATCTGATGGGCGATGTTCCCTGGTCGCAGGCTCTTCAACCCGGGACGATCTTTACTCCCCCGCTTGACAATCAGGCAGCGATTTACGCCGAGATCACGGGTCTGCTTGATGATGCGATCGCCAACCTGGGACAGGAATCTGTATTTCCGTCGCTTGATGAGCAGGATCTTGTTTACGGAGGTGATACGGAAAGCTGGACAATGCTTGCCTATGGATTGAAAGCACGCTATGCAATGCGTCTGTCGTTAAGGACTCCTGCATACAACGATGTGATCACATTTGCAGACCAATCCTTCACCGAACCGGACGAACAGGCGGTTTACAGCTATAACGGTGCTTCCACAACAAGTCCGTTCTACCGCATTTTCACCGACAGGAACTACTTCGCCGCAAGCCAGAGTCTTCTGAACAAACTGGAAGAGAGAAATGACCCCAGGGTTGATATCTTCTGGATGCCTCATCCCGATGGCTCCTCTGACGATCTGATTTTTGCTCCTAATGGTACGCCAAACCAGGGTCAGGACTTTTATTCAGTCTCTGCAATCAGCAATCCCACGGCGCCCACTTACCTGATGAGCTACCATGAGGTGGAGTTCCTGAAAGCCGAGGCATATGCCAGGCTGAATCAGCTTCCGGCTGCCGAAACGGCTTTGCGTAACGCCATCATTGCAGCTTTCGGAAAGGAAAATATCGGACTCACGGAAGAAGAGGCTGACACCTACTTTGAGGATGAGGTGCTTGCCCGTTTTAACGCTGATCCGGTTTCTGAGATAATGAATCAGAAATACATAGCGTTCTTCGAAGAGGAATCAATTGAAGCATATAACGATATCAGGCGACTGAGAGCTATGGGGGAAGATGTGATCGAACTTGAAAACCCAAAGAATGCAACCCAGTTCCCATTACGCTTTACCTACGGCTCTGCTGACGTCACTACAAACCAGAATGTACGCAGCGCCTATGGCGACGGTAGTTATGTATTTACGGAAAATGTCTGGTGGGCCGGAGGGACCCGGTAAAATGCCGCCAATATATTTTAACTCAATAACGGATTACAATGAAAAAATTTAAAATACCAGGTTTAATAGTCCTTTTAGCAGTGCTCACCTTCAGCTGTGAAGAGGAAGTGAAAGATCCTGCAGGCAGAAGAAGTGCGGCAGTTGTTCCTGTGATCTCAGATATCGGTCCCGGCGTTTTTGCTTCCGAGGACCTTGTAAACTCATATGTGGAATTTGTGGTCAGCCTCGGAGATGGTGTCCAGGCCGACAAAGCAGTAATTGAAGGATCGTACAATAATGACGGGGCAAGGGTGGAACTGACGGAAGTAACCTCATTTCCTGCGACCGTGCGTATAGTTTCCGGTGAAGCGATCGCGGCGCTGGGACTCACTCAGGCAGAAGTAGAAAACGGTGATGTTTTCAACCTTGAGGTTCTGCTCACGGCCGCTGGTACTGAAACAAGGTCGAATGCTGTTCTGAATGTCAGGGTTGCATGCGGTTTTGTTGACACAAAGGCAATCGGCAGCTATCATTCACTATCAGGACCTGATGACTGGAACTCTGAAGGGAATATAACAATTACAGCCGACCCGGATGATCCGTATACGATATATGTTGCAGGACTTGAAGCGCTTGAAGGCGTTGATGAAGACGGCGGACCGCTCGTGATGCATATCGATCCGGGCACATTTGAAGTTACAGCTGATTATACAGTGCTTGCTTCCGAGGCTTTTGGATATCACAACCTGGCTTATGAAGGGAGCGGGATTTATGATTCGTGCGACGGGAGCTACCAGATGAATTTCGACATATCAGTCGATGAGGGCAATTTCGGACTGTTTGCATTTACCTTTACAAGAAATCAATGAGATAATTTTTTATAAACGTTGCGTACTTTTTCATTTATTATTAATTATCAAGCCTGGAAGGTCGTTTTCGGAAGAAAACGACCTTTTTTATAGATCTTATTTTCTGTTCAGCACAAAAGGGTATGCCCAGCTGGGTAGAAGTTTCAGGGTATTTCCCGACGCCAGTACAAGGCCGCAGCCCGAAGGGGAGGGGGGTCGACAGCGGGCAATGAATGTGACGCCGGAACAGGCAGCTGCAGGCGCTACGCAGCCCACGATAACAAGGGGCGCTTCACAGGAGCCGTCGATAACCATAACCGAGCAGGATCTGCCGCTTGATGAAAGGCAGGCCGGTTTTGCAAAGCTGGGTGTGAACATGCATTATGTTAATTTCCTGGATGCCGTCAGGAGCCGTGATTATAAGGATCTGAAGGCTGACATCAATGAAGGGCACATATCGACTTCGATGATGCATCTTGGCAATATTGCCTACCTGACCGGAAGAAAGCTGGTATTTGACGGCAAGACTGAGAAGTTTACAGGCGATGAAGATGCCAACAGATATCTTTCGCGTCCGGGAGGAGGAAGGAAGCCTTACAATATACCCGACAAGGTTTGAGGATAAGATATTAAGATACAGTAAGATATACAGCACTAATAAAAAGAAATATGTCTTATAATACGTATTATAATACGTATTATAAGACATATTTAATTCTCCGTACAGGTCATTATGGTGGAGATCTTAAATTCCATAATGTTTAAGTTCCTATAAGCAATTCCCTCCAGGTTGACCTGGAAAAAGTTCAGTAGTTATTTAAAGCCACAGGCCCCGGATAATCCAATGATGGGCGAGACTCTTTCAGGTTATCATATAAATTGGATATTAATCGTGAATGGGCGATCTGTTTATCGCTATCCTGAACAAAAATCGTCACTGATTAACAAATGTTATAGAATTATTTTAAATTTTGTTATTTTTGCAGTCCCTGGAGAAACAGGGTTCTCCTTCGCCAAAGCTTCGGAGAATATGGTTCTCCTTCGCCAAGGCTTCGGAGAACACGGTTCTCCTTCGCCAAGGCTTCGGAGAACACGGTCGGTTAACCGAGTGGCTAGGTAGCGGTCTGCAAAACCGTTTACGGCGGTTCGAATCCGCCACCGACCTCTGAGCAAGCAATAAACCCTATGAATATCAGGGGTTTTTGTTTTATGGGGACTTATTGGGGGGCAAAAATGTTGTTAAAAAATTTTGTTCAAATTACGGTGTTCTAATATATTGTATTGGTTTGTATCCGCCATTGACTTAAGAAAGTCCTTGATTATCAAGGTAATTTGATTTTACTGGTGGCGAATTGGGATAGAATTGCTTAGTCCAGCTGGACACACAGATCAACAATAGAAAACCCTCTAATTCAGTCGAATATGGGGTTTTGTTTATCGAGGGACAATATGGGGGGCGTGTTAATGAGTTTTTGATGAAGAAAATTCACACTTAAATATCTGTATTCTAAGATTCCTTACTTGCTGCAAGCAGAAAATTAATTATCCTAATTTGTTCGCAATCAGACTCCCAACAGCTGAAATAATAATTCCAAGACCAATTATGATGAATACTATATTTCTTATTGATTTTTTCCGTTGATATACTTCAATGTAATCTCCCCAAACAAAATTATAAGGGGGGAACATCTTATTCATAAACCAATAACCCAGTAAACAGAGAACAAGAAATATTAAGCCAAATAAAAATGATTTGGCAATTGTTGAGAAAAGAGTTTTGTTAATATCCCTGCTGTAGTCAGATGTAAGTTGCTGTTTTTGAATATCTATAACTATATCCGCAATATTTATGCTATCAACTTTATGATACATATTCCTAAGAGAATCAAGTTCATGAATTCTACCTTCAGTATTAATATTTAAAGCCTTGTTAAGGGCCAACAACATTCCAATAAACAATAGAGTAACAACAAATAAAGTAAAATATCGGATAGAGTCCTCCATTGATAACTTTATAAACGAAAAGGTCCTAATTTTCTGAATCCTTTCTTCTAGCATGGAGGTTGTAACAAATACCCAATCTCTTGATTCACCAGAAACGTATAATACTAAAGGAGACTCAGAATATCTGCTTTTTGAGAATCTGGCGTTGAACTCCAAGACAATTTTGTGTGGATCCTTAATTCTAGTTTTATCCTCGTGCGCGTTTGTTTTACTTAGCTCTATTTCTAAACTGTTAATTTTTGTTGATCCTGAATTCTCCAATGACAAAACCTCTTCTATATCTTTAGTCTCTTCAATAACACCGTTCTCGTAATTAATTGTATAATTTGCAGAATTAGGCAGAGTGCTAATTTTATCAAGTTGATCAACAGCACTTTCTATTATCCTACGTAATTCCTGTTCTGTCAGAAGAAAACCATGTGGAAATTTTTTTACGGATTCAACGAGTACTTTTTTCATCTTATTGGTTTAGTAATTAGTCCTTAATTGTGGACTTGATTCATGTTATTACTTGTATCAGCTTAACTTACAACCAAATTTAATCCTTATTTCTTCCGGAAGCAAGGAAGATTTATTTTTGGAACCAGAAGTTTAAAAATTTGGTGAGTGAAAGCTTTTTATCCAAATCAATAATATTATAACTATTTATATGTAAAATAGAATTGTAATCAATTGAATATCAATTAAGATTAATCATGACAAAATCAGGTTTCACACGAATGAGTAAAATATTGCCCTTATTATGTCAAATAGAGGGAATTATTAACGAACCATCCAGATGGTAGAAAGTAAGGTAGTCAATGAGTGAAGCAAAAAGTTTTATAGGAGAATATTCAATAGGGTTATCACTTGTTCCATACATAAAAGAGATATTACATGAGGAGTATGAATTTGTGACTCCTATCTTTCCATGGATGACAAGAGAAGGAAGTAATATTTCAAAAGATTTGCACAGGAATGACCAATTTAAAATTTTTGGGATATATCCAAGGCGTCCTAAATTAACATTAGATAGTGAGGACCTGGAATTTAAAATTAACGCACATATTATTGCTGGTGCTTATGGTGGGCTGAAATTAGGTATTCCAATTATTGCAGGATGTCCATTGGTGAAAAATTTCTGGGAACTAAGTAATAATATTAAATTTTTATTGATAAGACTTGACCTGGATAAAAACAGTGATTTCCTATTTAAGATTAAAAAGGGCGAAACTTTTAAACCAGCATTATCAAGGATTCTTTTTAATAAGAACCATGAAATTTTAGATTATATAAATGAAAAAGCTAAATTATTTTCCATTGAGCAAGCAATAAAAGCATTTAAGGAAGTAAAAATGAAAAGTATGAACTGGGCTTCTTATCCAAGATTTGGATTCAGTGGTGGTTATAAACCATTCTATTTTTTAATTAGGTAATTGGAAATAATTAACGGATGCAAAAAAATTGATTTTGGGCCTAGAGGTTTTTAAATTTGAACTGCTTATATCAGTTTCGGGCAGGGGAGCACAAGCCCGGCCCAGCGAGGAACCCTCGGCAATAAGGCTGAGGGTTATTACTTTCTATAATACCATTTTTTTGAGGTAACAATTCCAGCGTATTCCCTATTAAACTAATTATATGCTTAATTAAGAAAGAATTAAGCTAATTTTGACCAAATATTTCATATATTTTACTTAAAAGTGATAAATTGGCCTAATTTGATTTGATTATGATAAGTGCTAAGAATGTATCGGATTTCTTTCTGTCATTGTGTGAACCAAATGCAGGTGATACAATCTCAAATTTGAAGATGCAAAAGTTATTGTATTATGCTCAGGGTTTTCATTTAGCACTTTTTAATGAGCCTCTATTCCCTGAAAAAGTAATGGCTTGGCAATATGGCCCTGTGGTTGAAGAAGTATACCAGGATTATCGAGAATTTAGTGAAGGTGCAATTCCTGTGCCAAGGCGCATGAATACAAAGGTATTCGATGAAGACACAAAGGATTTCTTAAAGGAAATATATCAAGTTTATGGGCAATTCTCTGCTCTTCGTCTGATGCAATTGACGCACAGTGAATCTCCATGGAATACTACGACAATTGGGGAAGAAATAACCATTGAGAAGATGCATTCTTACTTTAAAACATTGATCAAGGATGAGCAAGGTAAACAAGCCTAAAGTTCTGAAAGGAAATCGTATACCTGCACCTATTCTTCCCCCTGACAATAGATTCGTATATAACTATCCGGTATTCTGTTTACGGTATTTGCATAGAGACTATAATGTAGAATTGTGTAGTCACGACGACCGAGCTTCATTAATTACTAAAATGGCTCATTTAAGCAGATTAACATGGGAGGAAATTAGGTTAGCTCCACGGCATGGGATGGGTTCGGAAAAAATAAGCCGAGGTTTCATACGACCGTCGATTCCAAATGAAATTACTGAAGATATTGATTTTTTTTTGGCCCTTAGATATCAAGGCAAAAAAGCTATGATAGGCTTTAGAACTCAATTTATTTTTCATATCGTTTTTATAGATAGAGATTTTACTGTTTATAACCATTAATGAGTCATGATTAAGTACGTACCAATCTTAAGAGGTAAGGATGGAGAATTTGCAGCTCTTCAGAACTTAGATGAGGCTGCATTGAGTCAGATCTGTCCTTTAGTGCAATTTCTGCCAGATACCAATATAAATAGAAAGGGTGACTATATAAAAAAGGTTACCTCGAATTTAGTAAATGCTTGGAATTTTGATGGGAATCTTATGTACTTCGATGTCTCATATTTGGCTGATATTAATATTATTACCAATCTGGCAAATATTCTGAAGGGGAATGACATAAATATTATTCCAGTTTTAGATCCAAATTCAAATGAGAAATACCTTGAGTTAATCCCGCATGGATTTCTTGATAAAGGTGTATGCATCAGAATAAAAAGGGCTTGTGCTACACCAAGAACTCTACGAAATACCATTGATGCTACACTTATGAGATATAATATTAAGTCATCCGAAATAGATTTGTTAATCGATTTGGAGTATATTGACGATTTGAATGATCTCCCAGTGTTCCAAAATACTTTCCTTCGTCTTTTTGAATCAATTAAAAATCCTGAAGATTATAGAAGGATAATCATAGGCGATGGATCATTTCCAATTGATGTTGCCGCCTTTCCTCCTGATAAAATAACTTCAATCCCAAGAATTGAATGGTACTTTTGGAGAAGTGTAAACAAAGAACTGGACGGATTCCCAATTATATATGCAGATTATGGGAATATTCATCCAAAATATGATCCGTATGCTCAGGCTTTTGAAGGAAGCTGTACTATAAAATACTCAAGCGATAGAGGTTTTCATATTTTTCGTGGGAAAAAGGCCAGTGGACACCCGGATGGAGGTAGACAATATCACCAAAAAAGTAGAGAATTAATTGATAGTAAATTTTATGATGGAAAGGATTTCAGTTGGGGTGATGAAAATATATTTAAATGTGCAAATGAAGAAATTACCCCAGGCAACTCTGGAACTTGGGTAAAATATACATTAAACCATCACTTCATGAAAATCATAAGTTTGTTGGGGTAGTCGTAGTTTTGGAAGCTTTCCAATCTATCCTCGATTTTAAATAAGATCTTACTTCATTTTTAAGATCTTGCAATTCGAGTGAATCAGCAAGGTATTGCCATTGTATCCACTTACGTTTATTCTTGATCTTAGATTCAAACCCTCTTTTATCAATTAGATCTTGTATCTCATTTTTCCATAGGAATTGAGCGATTGAAAATCCTTCAGTACTACAATTTAAGGATGGGGATCTCATTTGTATTTTGCTTATCTGAACGCCCTTATTTTCCACAATCCAAATTCCCCACCAAAATGGAACCTCTTTCAAAACACCTGAGACATGCTTATTGCAGGTAACAATTGTAATATAATCGAACACTTTATTATAGGAAGCAATTTGATTACTAAGCCTTGATAGGTTGTCATTTGAACTTTTAATTTCAAAGCCCAATAAGCTACCATTGATGACAGCCACATCCATTATCGCATTACCATTACATACCTTTAGTTCGTCAACGACCAGAGAATCAGTCGAGCTCTTGTACTCGGATAAAAAACTTCGATGTAGGCTTCTTCTAATTTCGAAATCTTTCATTTAAAGGCATATACGGTTTTGGGCTCTTAAAGATAATTTAAAATAATGAGATGATATTAGGGCATCAATAAAAAATAATGTTTCCAATATGCTTCCATTTCTAATATAAAAAAACCTGTAAGTTATTATTTTACAGGTTTTTGACCACTTGTTTTTGTAGCGGAGGGAGGAATAGAACCCTATGTTCAATTAATGGATGAAAAACAATTATAAGGGATATAATAAAAAACTATAGAATATTCTCTTCAAAAAAATTACTGAAATACTAGATTTTGTAATAATTGAATGAACAATTGAAAATACCGCTCTAGGGCGGTAGGTCTGAGTGGCCTCAGGATAGGGTGACGAGGGAGACATTCGGTAATATCGCTGTTAATGGCTGTTTTTATTTTCTCTTAGTCTTGCTGGTATTGGTCTCAACTGCGCCACTGATGGATGTAATTTCATTCCTTTTGAAACAGAATGCATCTTTATCCCGTTTATCTTTAGTTTAGTTTCGCAATCAGTAGACCCAATAATTATTAAGTTTTTCTTTCCAGAATTTAAAATTTCTTTACTGTCTTCACCTTCCTTGATAATGTAACTTAGATCTGTTTTATTCTGATTTGCTTTTTTATATTTTTTGGAACTTTCAAATAATTCTCTGATGTAATGTTCTGTTGGCTTTTCATCAAAGAAGATAGTATCAAAACAATTAATAAATTGTAGTATATTGAGATTATCGACATCCTCCGAATTTGATAATTCGAATGTTTGTTTTTTTCTAAATCCAACTTTCTAAATCATTGGATCATAAAAAACAATAATTATCCTATAATTTAGGGGAATGAAGATTTGCAGACCTGTATTCCCATATCCTGTTTTGCCATGCTTCCAACTCTTTTCTTCTAAATATTGGTTGTATTTAACAATTGGATAGTCTGAGCTAATAAACGGATTTGGGGTGGTATTTATCAATAGTTTGAAATTTAAATCTGACATGTTTGCAACTACTAAAGGTAGATTGGATAATGCCATTTTAATAACTTCGTCATGGCTGAATTCAGGCATTATTTTAGATGTGTCAGCTTTTGGGTGTATCTCCAGCATACGATTTTTCATACCATTCCATGAACCTTTTACCCATTCCATCATTACAGGATTCCGTAAATCAGTTAATGCAATAAAGGATAACAGATCACTATGAAATGTAGTTTGTTTGTGTGGAACTCTCTCAGTTTCAATAATGTTCCTAATAGTATTAGAAAGTAATCCTTCAATCTCTGACAATCTTTCTTCAATTACGCCATCATAGCCATAAAAAAAATTCTTAGACCCTTGAGTTTTAAGCGAGGAACTATTAAAAAAGAACTCATTCTTTAAGTTAAATATTCCAATTTGTTTATTATTCCCACAGTATGATGAGTATTCTCGGACTATAGTGTACAATTAATTCCGGAGTAATGTGTACAACTGATTCCGGAGCAAAGTGTACAACTTTTTAAAGGTAGTTCTTTTAAATAAAAAGATTTTTTTGCCGGGGTGCGCAGCACCAACTACGGGTGACATTCTGGCATATAGTGTACAACTGATTCCGGAGTAAAGTGTACAATCGGAGTAAATAAAAGGGATTGATTTGTGACTTTTGTGCCTTCTAAAAAAATAAGGCACTATGGCAAACAAATCAATCAGTATGACACAAGTACGACGTATCATTCAATTAAAGGCAGAGGGTTTAAGCAAGCTAAAGATCTCTCAGTCGCTTCATATTCACCGGGCTACACTTGATAATTACCTTTCCAAATTAGCAGCAAGCGGGAAAAGCTTTTCTGAACTTTTAGAATGTAGCGATGAGCAGTTAACAGCTTTAGTTTATAACGACCCTGTAATTCCAAAAGCCGATAATCGTATCGATGACCTTAAGAAACACCTGGATTACTTCAAGGAGGAACTCTCCCGGCCCGGTGTAACCCGCAAGATTCTTTGGGAAGAGTACCATCAGGCTTATCCTGAAGGATATCATTATACTCAATTTTGTGAGCATTTTGCCAGGCATGTCAAAAGCACCAAAGCCACCATGCACCTTTCCCATCGTGCAGGGGATTTTCTTCAGGTTGATTTTGCCGGGAAAGAAATTGCATTATATTGATATACAAACAGGAGAAATCGTATCATGTCCTGTATTGATTTGTACCTTACCCTTTAGTGGATATACCTATGTAGAAGCTTTGCCATCAGCCAGACAGGAGCATCTGTTCTGTGCATTGAACCGGTGCCTTGAATACCTTGGTGGCGTTCCCAGGAATGTTTTAAGTGATAATATGAAACAGTTTGTTGGCAAGAACCAGAGGTACGAATATAAGTTCCAGGAATTAGCCGATCAGTGGGCTGTTCATTATAATACCAACCTTGTAGCAACCCGACCACGCAAACCAAAGGACAAACCAACAGTTGAAAACAGTGTTTACCTTTCCTATCTTCGGATCTATGCCAAGATCCGCAACGAAGAGTTCCATAGTGTCTTTGAAATAAATAAAAGAATAAGGGAGCTACTGTCACTTTCAACCAGACCTCATTCCAGAAGCTTTCCGGAAGCCGGTACGAACGGTTTTTGCAGAATGAAAAATCTTTATTAAAACCACTCCCGCAGGATCCATTTGCCATAAAACATATCACCACAGGGAAGGTACAGATGAACTACCATGTTATTTTAGGTGAAGACAAACATCAATACAGTGTTCCCCACCAGTACATCGGACAGACAACCAAAATAATTTATGATGAACATAATGTGGAAATCTATATTGGTTTTCAAAGGATAGCCCTTCATAAACGTGACTACCGCAAACATGGCTATACCACTCTTCCAGAACATATGCCTGAAAAGCACCTCAAATACAATGAGACACTTGGATGGGATGCAGATTACTTTATATCGCTTGCATCAAAAATCGGGGAAAGCTCAGCCGTGGTCTTTAAGAAAATACTTGCTTCCAAAGACTTTATTGAACAAACCTACAATGCCTGCATTGGTTTAAAAAGGCTATCAGAAATATACGGATCAATCCGTTTTGATGCTGCATGTAGAAGAGCATTAAAGGGAAGCAGAATAACTTATGGTATGATCAAAAACATACTGGAAAACAATCTGGATAAACAAGCAGAACCCGATCCAGCCCTATTCCTTCTTCCTGATCATGAAAACATACGTGGCTCACAGAATTACAATTAATCAAATTTTACAAAACCATTTAAATCAAAACATGAATACACAAATCACTCTCGATCACCTTGCGCAATTAAAGCTCCACGGTATGGCACGTGCCTACCAGGCTGTACTATCAATGCCCCTACAGGATCAGCCATCCATTAATCAATTTATTGCCCGGCTGGCAGAAGCAGAAATACAGGACCGTACTCACAAAAGAACTGAAAAGTTCCTGCTTCAAAGTAAGCTAAGGTACAATGCAGTTCTGGAACAAGTTCATTGTAATCCTGACCGAAATCTTTCCCAGGAAAAACTGATGATGCTAGCCGATTGTTCTTTTATTGAACGTGCTGAAAACCTGCTAATCACCGGAGCTACTGGTTGCGGTAAGAGCTACCTGGCTTGTGCCATAGGTCGTCAGGCATGCTCATTCGGATACAGAACCCTGTACTTTGGAATAAATCGTTTCCTTGAAAGGATATCCAACGCCAGATTAGACGGTTCATTTATAAAGCTTTTAAATCAGATAGAAAAGACTCATCTTTTAATATTAGACGACTTTGGACTACATCCACTGGATGGAACAACACGACTTGCATTACTACAGATCTTGGAGGACAGGTATGGTAAGAAGTCAGTGATAATTACCTCTCAGCTTCCGGTTCCGAAATGGCACGAGTATATCGGAGAATCTACAATTGCCGATGCAATTATGGACAGATTGGCAGTAAATGCACATCGAATTGATTTAAAAGGAGAATCGCTGAGAAAGAAAAAATAAGTTATATTTATGTTACAAATTAATCCCTTTTTGGATTGTACAATATACTCCGGAATCGTTGTACACATTGGCCGGAATAATCAGTATGAGAAATTCCTTAAATAAAACTTGGGTATATAATGTTGATTTTTTTTATCTGAATTCATTAATGATTCTTTTTGCATGTAAATTAACTCACGTTTAGTTGTCAACTAAAGGTATATTTATTTTTCAAAAGTTTTCTAAGTATTCACATTTGGGGGGTAGGTCTGGGTGACCTGGGATCGGGTGAGCGAGAAGACTTTTCTTCCCAAGGTGTTTTTGAAAAGAAATCTTTGAAAAGTTCCTTGGTTTTTATGAAAATGTAACCTTCCACTCTCTACTTAAAAGCACAAAATCCATTTTAAAACGGATTAAGGGTAAGTATATAAAAAGTTACTGTTTGAGTGACAGTTCGATATAAAGTTACAAGATGGATGAAACAGGCTTTAATCTATATTTCTATTACCATCCTACCTTTTTTTAAATACATCGTTAGCAAGTCTTTATTCATTGTTATTGAGAATTGCTTTCAAATGATTTCTTAATCCATTTTCAAATTCTTTTTTACCTCGAATCGAATTTTCATAAAATAAAATTCTAAAAGGCGATATATCAAATGGCAATCTACCAGATTTTAAAATTTCCTTTTCGGATAATAAAATAATTGGCTTTTTTACCGCAAAAGCGTAACCTAATTCAAAAAAAACGTTTGCATTATCAACTGGTGTAATATCGGCAATTATTATTTTGGACAATTCAATATCTCGAATTACATCATAAATAATCAAGCCTGGTCCATAAGTTTCATCAGCTCTTTTTACCTCTAGGTTAAATTCATGACTTTCACAGATAGGCTTTATTACATCTTGATACACCTCATTAAATGGAGAGGAAAATTTCATGATAGTAAATACCCTTGAAGCTTCATCAAATAAATTAAAATCAGATATTTCAATATCTCCTTTTGAAGCACAGTAAAAACCTATTTGTTGTTTAGTAAATGGTTTTGAAATATTTGTATCGAAGATCTTGACACCATCAATCTTAAGTATTACTCTCGTCCCTTTTATTAATATATCAAATGTATATTCATAATCAGCCTTTAAATTTGAGCGATCACCTGATAATTCAATGTCGTTCCACCCTGTTGAGGAGAATTCTGTAATTACATACATGTTGTTCGGTTTGCCTCCTATACCTGCGCATAAAAAGTTCTTATTTCCGGGATTATAATTTAATACAATAGAGCAACCTGTATTTATAGCATCAACATTTTTGAACTTGACTTTTGCAGTAATTGAACCTTCCCAAAATTTTTGGTTTAACAAATATAAACCACTTTTAATTTTTTGAGGGGAATCAATAATCCCACCTCTAAAAAATATTTTTCTATCTTTCTGGTCAAAAGTACCGTATAGGCTTATCCATTTTTTAGTATCCTTTGCTTCCATGATTGCAATTTTTTGTACTTAAAGGTAAGTATAAATAACATCTGGCTGTTTAATACAATATTAAATTAATATTATAAATCACATTAGTAATTAATTACAGGTAAAAAAAGTATTATTGATTACCGTAGAATTTTTCAGTTGAAAACTGAAGTTATGCACTTGGTGTAAATAAAACTAACCCATCGCAGATCCCGCTTTGGGGGGTAGGCCTGGGTGACCTGGGATCGGGTGAGGGGGGAGACTTTTCTCCCCAGGGTTTTATCCCTTCCTAAAAATGATCGCTAGCAGACTGATTAAGGAAGTTCTACAAAACCCCATTATCAGCAAAAGAGTAATAATCAGAATCGTAAATAATCAAATGATCAAGAAGCTGAATATCCAGAAGGTTACCGGCTTCTTTAATCTTGCGTGTAATTTTGACATCAGATTCAGAAGGATTAAGGTTTCCGGATGGGTGGTTGTGGGCAACAATCACACCGGAAGCAGTTAAAAGAACTGCATTCTTGAATAGTAACCTGACGTCTGTAACAGTGCCTGATATTCCCCCTTTTGACAGCTGATCTATTTTTATGACTTTGTTAGCACGATTTAAAAAAATGCAGAAAAATTCCTCATGTGTCAAATCAGCAAAATAGGGTAATATCAGGTCTTTTGCATCTGAAGAGCGCCGGATTTGGTTAAGATCTTTTTTAATCAGGGCACGTTTACGAAATGACTTAAAATTCTCAATATTCTGAGTTTGTTTTGCAGTCAGTTTATAAATGTGTCTTAATTCCTCCGGCTGTGTCTCCAGCAGTTTATCAAGAGAAATATTATTTAAAATATACTCGGATCTCAGGAGGGCGTTTTTCCCTCCTTAGATCATGCTGAGTAATTCAGCATCTGACAGGCTGTTTGTATTAATAGTTGTTTTCATCAGTTCAGCTGTGGTTTAAATTTGTTTTCAATTTTGGTGCTTCCGTATTTGTGGCGTATTTCATCCATTTCAAGCGGCTGAAAATTTGAGGATTTAAAATCTTCCGGCCTGTAATACCATACCTTTTTCTTAGGTGCGAACATCAGACCAGCATTCTTTAGGGTCTGTCTGTGAGGATAGGTATTGCCGGATATCCAAAGCCATGAACCGATTACCTCAGTATCTACCGGCAGCATTTCAATTTTTTCAATGATACCGGCAAAGATTTGAAGGTCTTTAGCCGTTTGTTGCTCGTTGTCACAAGTGAAAAAGCTGTTAAGGTTCTGACCAAAGAAAGCGTTTAAGCCGTTTAGCATTATTATTTATTTCTAGTAAACCTATTAGAGGATTGTAAAAAATAGGTTCCAAAAAAATTGACTTGGATCTAACCTATTTGTAACTTTGTTTAAGTCTTGTTTCATAGATAATCTTTACTGGCCCAAGTAATCCCGAAGGATCAAGTGAACTTTCAGGTTTAAATGGATTCACACTACACCAGGTTTTCCGTTCTGCTACCGGGAGTTTGCTGTCGCCGATTAAGCGGTTCACCCAAGTGTTTACTACTTCCACTTCGAGGATATTTTTACCTGCTTTAGCTGCGGCTGAAATATCTACTTTCCAGGGAGCGGTCCATACACCACCAACATCTTTTCCGTTCAATTTCACTTTAGCCATCGCATTCACAATACCAAGATTAACAAACAATTTACTCTTCGAATCAACCTGATCTAAGGTGAAGTTGTTTTATAAAATGCTGTACCCGAATAGTATTTTATACTGTCGTTACTGCTGGTTGTCCAATCCTGAAGAGTTGCAAAAACTACCGGTTTGGCCGGGCCACGTTTGGCAACATCAAACGTAACGTTCCATGGTCCATTCAATTTCATAATACATTCTTCTTCAGGAAAATTAGCTGCCAAATCTTTGGTAGCAGCTTTGACTGCCTTTTTTCTGAAAATAATGAACTGACTCCCGAAAGCTTCAAGTTTTAATGGGATAATAATTGTATTCGCATTTTGACCATAGGCGGGTAAATCCCGAATGGTTCCGGTAATTGGATCCCAAAGTTCAGGACTTATCCTGAAACCCGCATTTCTGGTTTAATGGTGATCTGACTATCTGACTGATTTGAAATAAAATATATGTCGCCATTTGCACATGTCCTATGAATAAACAGTGCAGGGTCTTCTTTGGCCATTTTGCAATCTGGTACAACTTTGATCAAATCCAGTACCTCCTGCATTTCCATACCCGACAGGATCATTCCTTTACCAACCCTGGCTGATTTAATTTTTTCACCATCTACTTTACCCCAAAGTTCAGCAGCCATTTTTTGCACCTGCTGATCAGCTTCAGGATAATTCTTCAGACTCGGAGAACGTTTTGGAGTAGTACCCAGAACTACAGCTCCTTGTTCCACGAGTTCCTTAATTCGTGCTAGCATCTCGGGACGCATGGTCTCCAGCTTAGGTAATACAAGAATATGGTAACTCATACCATCCGGAAGAACGATCTTTCCGTCTTCAACGGTTGCTCTCTGGTGAAGCACTTCACTGTTTATATAATCGAATGAATAACCCTTAGGTAGCGGAGGGTCACATACTCCGGTCATTTTTGGAACATCTTCGCCAATAAAATATGCTACATCAGCTACATAAGTACCCTGTTGTAACATGAAATTTGTTCGCTTCAGGTACTGGATAAAAAGATCAAGCTGGCTAAACCAGGTGTTATGCCGGTTGAACTTATTCCCGAACCATGACGTTTACACCGGGCACAGTTTCGTTGGGTTGCTGAATATAGACATGAAGCAGCGTGTTGTTGATCCCTTCAGTGAAAAAGCGGTCACCACGTTGCTTCATCCTAGCAGGATAACGGTAGAAAGCCACTCCTCCACTGGTGAATGATTCAGACGATACTGTTTTCTTCCCATATATATG
>CAVTSB010000011.1:0-226910 GCA_963737255.1 uncultured Bacteroidales bacterium | reverse complement strand
AGTCTGATGAAATGACCGTTTACTCAGAATTCCTGCCATTTACTCAAAGATTTATACCATTTACTAAAAATATCGTGATTAACTTGACTTTTAGCTTTCTATGATCGAAATTTGAAAGTGTGAAGTTGAAACCTGCTGTTTGATCAGTTGATAAGTGGTGGCTTATGAGGATTTTGATATAAGTTTCATCATGGAAAATTATCGGATTCAGAAAGATGCTAAAATCAGGATTTTACCGGCTGATGAAAAAATTATTGATCGTCTCCGTCGCATTGCAAATGTGCTCCTTTTAAATGCCAGTTTTATTGACAATCCCGGACTGCTGAACGGTAAAATGGGCATTGCAATATTCTTTTATCATTATTCACGATATACAAAGAACAAGATTTATGAAGATTATGCCGGTGAGCTCGTTGATGAGATATATGAGGAAATAAACACTTCCACCCCCGTAAATTTTGAAAACGGGCTCACCGGGATCGGCTGGGGAATTGAATACCTGGTTAAGAACAAATTTGTTCAGGCTGATACTGATGAAGCGCTGGCTGAAATAGATAATACAATTTATAAGACATCAGACTAAACAATCCTATTCTGATAAATTCCGGTGATGACCTTTTTGGTTATGGTTTTTATCATATTGCCAGAATACTGGGCCATAAAATTGATGATAATGACCTGAATACACTGATTAAGAAATATCATTTGATCTTTCTTACCGATGAATGTGAGAGGATTCTTGAACAGAAATCATATTCCAGATTCAACATTGAATCATTAAGTATCAATACAGTCAATTCGTTTGTCTGGTTTCTTCTTGAGATTCAGAAACTTGGAATTTTCCCGGTTAAAGTTGAAAAAATCTTCCGGTCTGTTCCGGACTATATAGAAAAAGGAATTCAGGAATTCATCTGACAATGCTGGCCAAGCACTACTGCTCAGGCTTGTCTGAAAAGACAATGGAAACAGTTAAGGATAACACTGTAAGGGATCTTCTTAAAAGAATAATTGAGAAAGTTAATGGTGAAATAGTTTATAAGGATCAGCCACTGATGAGACTTATGTTTCGGATTTCATTAAAAACACCTGGCAGCAGCTTGTTTACGCACCTTATTTAACAGGTGGGCAAGGCATGGTTTTTCGATTAGACGAGATATTTTCAATTATTGATGATGAGGACAACTGGAATAAACGACTTGAAAATCTAAACAAAGAAAATCTGGGATTTACCGGTCTTGCAGGACTGGCATTAGGATTGCTCAGGGCTCACGTGTCCTCCGTAGCTTTAGCGAAGTAGGAGAGCTCAGGCTTTGCCAGCCATAGCTGACCGCAGGGAAGCGAAGGCTGGGCTCAGAGCAAAACCGGGCACCTTCAAATGAAAATTTAAGTAAGTGAATAATTGAATAATAAAAGCCATGGTATTGGCATCGGACCATATCAGCAAGGAGAAATCAGATCCTGACTGCAAGACCGCACGCTTTGCTCTCCGAAACGAGGTGAAGGAAGGACTGCAAGACCGCAAGACAGATTTGACAGACTTCACATTCCTCATGCCCTTACGCATTGATTCCGAAGAGAGAAGAGAAAATGCTGATACTTCGATAAGCTTTATTTTAAGTCATTTCGAAACGACATTTATTGTTATGGAGGGCGATGAATCAAAGAAATATTGTCCTGATTATCAAACTGATAATTTTCTATATGATTTTATTGAGGATAAAAATTTCTTCTTTCATAAGACTAAATATATTAACAGGCTTATTGAATCAGCTGCTACCAGATTTATCGCAGTTTGGGATACCGATGCAATAGTACCGACTGATCAGGTATTGGAATCTGCCATGGTCCTGCGAAAGGGGGAAGCTATTATGAGCATACCATATGATGGGAGAGTTTGTGTTTGCGATAATTCCCTGAGCGATCTTTTCAAAAGGGTAACAAAGGTAGAGATCCTGTTAAAACTGGCTCCCTCTTTACCTTTAATGTACGGGTATCATTCTACGGGCGGAGCTTTCATGGCCGATAGGGAAAAATATCTTGAGACCGGAGGTGAAAATGAGAACTTTCTTGGCTGGGGGCCGGAAGATGTTGAAAGAGTAAAGCGAATGGAAGTGCTTAACCTGCCTGTTCATTTTTCCAACGGTCCTTTATTTCATCTCTGGCACCCTCGCGGTAAAACAAGCTGGTATGCCGATAAAACTTTAGAGATACAGAATCGCAGAGAACTAATAAATATATGTAAGAATTCAGTAGCAAAATTATTTTGATATGATATCGCTCTTTATTTTCAAATCGAATGTCCGGGGGATGCAATTCGGCATGGGAACCTATGTCAGGGAATTAACGGAAGCACTGTTAGCCGATTCCAGTGTTAAAATATACGTTGTTTCTTATCAAAACGCTGAATTTAAGGAGTTTTCGATTATAGCCAAATCCGAGAGATACTTCGAAATCAACATTCCATCTCCGAAACTAACACTTTTACAAAACGACTCATATGGAATAAAATACGCAAAAGCAGTTGTCAATTTATTGGCCGATACAATTTCCAAAAACAAAGAAATCGTTTTCCAGATGAATTATATCAATGACTTGCCTGTAATAAGATTGCTTAAAGAAAGATATGCGCATCCGGTGATCAGTGTTGTACATTTTTCACAATGGGAACAATTGTTTAACGGAAATAAACAAAAACTGATTGGTTTGAATATTGATGTTCCTTCAAACAATACAGAGTTCACAATATTTACTGAAAAAGAGATGTATCGGCTTTCAGATCATGTTGTAACGATCAATCCCTTCATGAAAGATTTTATTATTGAGAAATATGGTCTTCCTCCGGCAAAAACAAGTCTGGTAAGAAATGGGATAAATTTCAACAGATTCTCAAAAATCGATAAGGCAAAACAATTAAAACTAAGACATAAGTTAGGTTTTAACTCTCATGAAAAGATTATCCTGTTCTCTGGAAGAGTCGATCCGGATAAAGGAATATATTTTCTTATCGATGCGTTTACAGAGGCCTGCAAATCCAGGGACGATTTGCGGTTGGTATTCATAGGGCAGGGAAACATAAATGAATTATTGCATAAATGCCGGCTCTTTTTTGGCAGAATCACTTTTACCGGATTCCTGCCACCAGATAAAATAAAGGAGTTTTATCAAATAGCTGACATTGGCGTTGTCCCTTCTATTTATGAGCCATGCTCTTATTCAAGATTAGAAATGATTGCAAGTGGAATACCTCTTATACTGTCAAGGATAGAAGGTTTCAGCGATATGTCTGAAGATAATCAATGCATGTTTATTGAACCGGAAATTAGCCCCGAAGGTGAAATATCCTTCAATATTAAGGAATTCAGCAACGCTATTCTTTCGTTAGCCGGCGATAATAAATTGGCCGAAACTCTCGCGGCGAATGCATACAAGAACCTGGCTATTAAATATTCAGCTTCACGGATGGCAGAGGAGATGAACGAACTTTTTAAGATATTGGTAAAAAATAAGGAAATAAATTTCGAATATGAAAAGAGCGAAAGAAGATAATACAGTAGGAATCATTCAACGTGCTATCAGGTATTTTGAAATACATGTGATAAATAATTCTGTAAAGGAAGCACTGAAATCACATCCCGATTACCCTACATTTAAAAGTATCTGCGATACATTAAATGAATGGAATATTGATAACTATCCGCTCAGGTACGAAGTAAATGAACTGGAGGATCTTAAATCTCCATATATAGTTCATTTCGAACGTGGCGGGGGCATGATAGGATTTGTAACAGATACCGGGAAGGATCAGGTTACATACTATACTTCGTACAATGAAAAAAGAAAAACCGGTAGGAAGGCGTTTATTGAGAGCTGTTCCGGTGCTGTAATATTGCTTAACCCGGATGAACAATCGGGGGAAAAGGATTATCCTGCCAAAATCAGGAACGTTCTGATAAATAAATCAATATTGCCACTGGCTTTATTTGCCGGGTTGATTTTTATAATTTCTCTGTATTACAATCATTATGTTCCGGGAGAGAGTATTTACAGCAAGGTTATCCTGCCTCTGGTTTTTACAAAGATAGCCGGCATTGTACTTTCTGTCCTGCTGATCCTGCACGAATTTGAAGTTCATCTTTCTATTACGGACAAGCTTTGTCATCTGAACAAAGCAACCAACTGTAATACGGTTCTTCATGATAAAGCATCAAAAGTATTCGGGTGGTTCGGCTGGGCCGACGTCGGATTCGTATACTTTACAGGCAGTATTCTCTTTCTTCTGCAGTCTCCCTCGGGAGAAGGACTTTCTTTGACGTCAATACTTGCCACCCTTTCAGTACCGTATCCCATATTCTCAATATATTACCAGGGGGTTGTTTTGAAGAAGTGGTGTCCCATGTGCCTTGGAGTTCAGCTTATACTGATTACAGAATTCGTTTTATTGTTGCCTCAGTTATCACAGCTTAGCTTTTCTTTTGATTCTGTTACAAGGCTTGTACTCAGTTTACTTGTAATTGCAATAGTCTACACCCTGTTTGTATTATTCCAAAGGGAGCAAATGTCTGGGGAAATGAATTACTATAAATATCTCGGGTTTAAGAAGAATCCGGACATTCTCAGGATGCTTCTGATGAATCAGCCTCACTATGAAATTCCTTTGTCGGAGAGCAGTCTGATTTTCGGTAACAGGAATGCTTCGATCAGGATAACAGCATTTCTCAGTCTGCACTGTTCTCATTGTGCAAGAGCTTTTGATAAGATCCGGAACATGCTCAATGAAAATGAAGATATACTTATTAATCTTCTTCTGGTAACATCTGACAACAAAATGCTCACGACACTTTATAATAATAACAGGCAGGGTAAAGAAGCGGAATCATTAGAACTACTGGAGCAATGGTTTAATGCTGATCCCTATTCCAGGACAAAGATAACAGAAGGCCTTTGTATCCCGGAAGATAGTGATCTTTCCAGGGAAGTAAATGAAGAGAGCACGAGGCTTTTCAAGGAATTTAATGTAATGGGGACTCCGACTTTTTTCATTAATGGTTACAAACTCCCGGCCCAATATGAAATTGATGATATTAGGTATTTCAGGGAGATTTTTAAGCCAAAGGAGCAAGTCAATATTATAGTAAACACTGTTAATTAATTAACAATAAATCAATTTATTAGAATTAATGAACTCATTTATTATAAATCTGAAAGAGAAGGGCAGGGGTTTTGCCTTGCGCTCTGAGCTATACGCCCTGAGCAACCAGCCTCTGCCCGGACCTTTCCTTAACAGAAAGGGGGTGTACCCGTGCGAAGATAATAAATTTCCGTGACTTCGGTTTCGGCTTGTGATACGATAAAACAAGGAAAAAAATCAAATTCATTAACATTAATTGCACGCATTATGAAGAAGCTTAATAAATTACAGATTAATTCTGAAAAAATGATGAAAACTGAAGAATTGGTTGCGCTTAGAGGAGGTTACGAAGATGATTGTGCTGGTGATTATTGCCATTCAAATTCTGATTGTTGCCCGTCAAATCCAACTTGCTACCTTGCTCCCGGATTTCCCGATCATAAAATTTGTGTAAGTCCATAATTTACATCCGATCGAAATAATACTGCGGTTATTATATTTAACCGCAGTATTTGGAGTTATTTCAAAAAAAAATGATTGTCAATAATGAAAATGTCAAATTGGATTATAAATTAATCAAAAAACTCTATGAAGGATGACGAATTTTTTAAGTCAAAAGGATGTTATGACTCTTTTTCATGTCGTCAACCGTTCGGCATGGAATCTGACCATAAAATTTTTTATTATCATAATGCTCAGAGGTTTTGATTGGCCTGATTATTAGGTATAAATATGGAAACCTCATAATGGAGTCATTTAATAATGAAATATTTTGATTAAATTTAGCTAACCCTTCCAGCAAAAACGCCTTCATTCAAATCGACTTGCCATGAAAATCATTAAAAAAATAATTGCTTCACCTTTACTTCTACTTACATTTATATGCTGTACTAATAAAGAAAAATCTGAATCCCTAAATATTGATTATCCTAAAAAAATTATCTTAAACTTATCCGAAGCAATTTCTGACTCTTTGAACATATCAGACATTGCAGAAAAAATTGAGTATATCCCATTACAAACAACCGACAGTGCCGTCCTGGGTTCCATTTATGATTATGTCGTAACCAAAGAAAACTTTTTTATAAAAAATGAATTAAGCATCCTGAGATTTGATAAAAATGGCAATTTTATAAATCACTTGTTTAAAGTTGGTCGCGGCCCAGGGGAGGCAGCAGCAAGAGGTCTTGCAGTGGATAATGTCGGAAAACTTGTTTATGTTCTTGATCATTTTACAGAAGATGTGAAGATTTATGATTTTAGTGGTAAGGACATTAACATCGTTAAGACGCCAATTGCCCCTCTTGAATACAAAATCTGGTCGATTGGATATTTCAACAACAATATATTTGTTGCGACAACCCAAAGACCTATGACTAAGTATCTTTATTCATTTTTCAATTTAAAAAATGATTCTATTCGGATTCTGTATAAAAATTATCATAATTACGATAAATCACAGGAAAAACAAAGACCTGCGATTGTCCCAAAAGATGATTTCTATCAGATTACTGATACTTCACTATTATTTAAAGAAAAGTTCTCTGACACTATATATGAAGTTAAACAAGACTTTAGTACAGACCCGAGGTATATTATTGACTTAGGAAACCGGAAATTGGAATGGGAAGGTTGGCGGGATCATGGCATGTTTAATATTGCAGGTGGTCCTCCTTACGGTTACTGGGTACAGTCATTTATTGAAACCAAATTTTACTTATTTATGGTACTGAAATCATTCAAAGAACCTGAATTATTTTGTGTGTTCGAAAAAAGGACAGACTCAATTAAAATTTTTACAAATAAATATTTTGAGACAACCTTTACTCCGGTATATTTAAAAAACGATTTGGATAATTTTTTGGCATTTCCACCAATGAATGAGGATGGAATACTTACCTTTTACGACGGTTGTCTTTATGCCGTTGTTGATGCCAAAGACTTCACCAAATCTTACCGGGCGCTCTCCGTAAAAGCCAGAAATTCAACAAAATATTTAAAAAACTCAGCTCCTTCTTTCAGTACAATAACAGAATTCAGTAATCCGATAATGATGAAGGTATCCCTAAAATGACGAAATTTTGCATCAAGGATTAACTTTTCCCTAAAAGTTCAACTTAGGCAATAATAGCAAATTTGAAAATAATAAGACACAATCAGGTAAATCAGAAGATGTTATAAAAAACTTGAATTAAACTTCAAATCCAGTAATGATATTTTTATATCCATGGGAATTAGTGGCACAGTTTCTACAGAAAAAGGGAGGGAAAATGATTGTATTACAAAATCCTAATCGGATAAAATTATGGGTGGCAATCGATGAATTTAAAAATCCAATTCGGCAATACCTTAAAAAGAGACATAAAAGTTTGGCCAACAGCCTGAAAGAGACAGATAATAAGGTTGATAATGGTGAGATATGAGAGATATAACGATACAGTTAATATCGAACAAAATTGATTTGAAAGAGAAGGGCAGGGGTTTTTCCCTGAGCTCTGAGCTCTTTGCCCTGAGCTTCGTCCCCCTGCCCGGACCTTTCCCTAACAGAAAGGGTTTTGCCTATGCGAAGATAACATTATTCCGTGACTAAGGTTGCGGCCTGTGAAATGATAAATCAGGGGAATTTAAAACAGATTCTTAAAATAAAATAACGAAGATTATGAAAAAGCTAAATAAACTTCAAATCAATCCTGAAAAATTTATGAATCCTGAAGAATTGGTAACCATAAGAGGAGGTTATGGTAGTGAATGTTGTGAATGTCATATTGTTGGAGATGGAGTTCGTTATATCCAGTCAACGCCAAGTTCGTGTAATTCTGATTGCCATACACAATGGGGGGGTTGGGGTGTGTGGCAGTGTATTATTTAATCAAATAGTTATTAATTTAATATGATACCAACAGTAAAGGACTTTTCAAATTAAATTAACCAAGTGCAAAAGGAGGCTAAGGTTAAACAGATTTAGCCTCCTTTTAAAGTATGAAACTTAATATTTTCTGATAAAGTTATTAATACTAGAAACAATACAAAGTTTATTA
The DNA here is from genome assembly GCA_963737255.1 of uncultured Bacteroidales bacterium. Taxonomy (GTDB): domain Bacteria; phylum Bacteroidota; class Bacteroidia; order Bacteroidales; family VadinHA17; genus LD21. Next base: position 218,744 of record CAVTSB010000011.1, on the reverse strand, counting down.
TCAATTATTAAGACCATATTTATGCAGACTTTAATAAGAATCACAGTTCTATTTGTAATGCTATTAATGGATAGTTTGATTTTGTCCGTACCGGCAGAATGTCAGTCTTTAAAAATTGATTTAAGGAAATTACGTGAAAAAGAGGCTATCAGGTTATCTGATTTGGGTGCAACAGATATTCAGTACATCCCTCTTGAAACAACAAAACAAAACGTATTGCCTGAAATAAAAGAAATAGTTTTCGGTAAAACATTTTTCCTTACCCATAGTTATGCAAATATTAACATGTTCAGATACAATGGTCAATTTGTTACGAAAATTAGTAAGGAAGGCAGAGGGCCGGATGAAATTACAGTGGCCCATGATATAGACATAAATCCAAAAGATGAATCAATTTATCTTGTTGATGGTTGGTTGCAAAAATTTTTAGTTTATAATAGGGATGGTAAGCTTATGAGAAGTTTTAAGTCTCCGCTTAAGATTGCCATTAACTTTAGAATTACAAATGATGGAATATTATGTTACAATGATAATAATATGGCCAGAACAAATAACAGTTTTATCCTGATCGATACTTTAGGTAAGGTAATAATGAATTATCCAAATACTTATAAATGGCAGGATAAAACGAATCGCACCGTCGGCTATTTACATGAAAATCTCTTTTACAGATTTAACAACCAGCTTTTTAAAAAGGAAATGTACAGCGATACTGTATTCGTTTATCGGAACAAAGCCTTTGAACCGCATTTTATAATTGATGTGGGAAAGCTACGTATTACACCTGAAGCCAGAACAAACTCCCCGGTAGCCTATATAATTCATAATTTTCTTACACCTCAGAAATTATTTGAATGGGGAGATTATATTTATTATGAGTTTTATTTTCAACCTAGATGATCAAAATGAAGGTTTCTCATCTATCGCTTCAAAAGTGAATAATTTCAGAGTACTTTTCGATCCTGAAAAAGGTTTGATTAATGACTTGGATGGAGGCCCCAATATCCTGCCTCAGACAGTAAAAGATAACAACACTTTGGTTGCGTGGATTGAAGCAATACAACTTAAAAATTATATTGCTTCTGAAACTTTTAAGAATTCTAAACCTAAATACCCCGGAAAGAAAAAAGAACTTGAAAAGCTGGCAAATAGCCTTAAAGAGACAGATAACCCGGTTTTGGTTCTGGTAAGTCTTAAAAAGAAATAAAAATGCCTGAATTTCCTCTGTTCAAGCAGCTAGATTCAATGGATTGCGGCCCTTGCTGTCTTCGCATGGTTGCTAAATATTATGGGAAAACTTACACATTACAGTCACTTCGTTCAAAATCATTCATAACAAAATCGGGTGTCTCAATGCTCGGTATCAGCGATGCTGCTGAAAGCATAGGATTCCGTACACGCGGTTACCGTCTCACCTGGGAACAGCTCCGCGACGAAGTTCCGCTACCTTGTATAGTTCACTGGAACCAGAGACACTTTGTGGTGGTATATAAAATCAAAAAGCACAGAGCTCAGGGCTCAGAGTACGGGGGAAGAAGCACAGGGCAAAGGGCACAGAGCAAGAACCCGAAAGCTCAGAGCGCAGAGTTCAGAGCGCTGAGCAAAATACCGGGGTACGGCAGTCTTCTCCCTTCTCCCCTGGGAGAAGGGCCGGGGATGAGGTTTTTGTCGCTGATCCCGCTTCCGGCCACCTCCGGTATTCCAAAGATGAATTTCTGAAATGCTGGTACAGCACCAAAAGCGACGGTGTCGAGGAAGGAACTGCTTTATTGCTGGAACCAACGCCGGAATTTTATAAACAGGAGGATGAGGAGAAAAGCAAGCTAAGCTTTTTATACCTCCTGAATTATATCCGTCCTTATACAAAATACATATTCCAGCTAATACTGGGAATGTTAACTGCCAGCATAATAAGCCTTATCTTCCCTTTTCTCACTCAGTCGCTTGTCGATACCGGTATCGGGAACAGCAACATTGCATTTGTTGTTATGGTGCTTGTTGCACAGCTGATTCTCACCCTCAGCCAGACTGCAAACGGACTGCTTCGCAACTGGATAAGCCTCCATGTTACAAGCAGGGTAAGCATATCGCTTATCTCCGATTTTCTGATAAAGTTGATGAAGCTTCCCATATCTTTTTTCGATGTTAAGCTTGTCGGTGATATCATGCAAAGAATAGGAGACCATAACAGGATAAGAACCTTTCTTACCGATTCACTTATAAGCATCATATTTGCTGTCATCACCCTGGTTATGTACATCATAATTATGGCAACATATAACCTGGGAATACTTGGCATCTTTTTACTTGGGAGCGCTCTATATATCGGTTGGGTGATGTTATTTCTTAAAAGAAGGAGAGAGCTCGATTATAAGAGGTTTCAGCAAAGTGCGGCAAATCAAAGCAACATTGTGCAGCTTGTAACAGGGATGCAGGAGATAAAGCTCAACAGCTGCGAGAAACAAAAGAGGTGGGAGTGGGAAAGAATACAGATAAAACTCTTTAAAGTGAGCCTTAAAAGCATGATGCTTAACCAGAACCAGCAACTCGGCGCGGCCCTTATCAACCAGGCAAAAGATATATTCATCTCATTTCTTTCTGCAAAGGCTGTAATTGATGGACAGATGACCCTCGGCATGATGATGGCAATTCAATATATAATAGGCCAGCTCAATGCTCCAATACAGCAATTCATCGGCTTTACCCAGGCTGCACAGGATGCAAGGATCAGTTTAGAAAGACTGGGAGAGATCCACAATAAGGAGGATGAGGAGAAACCCGAGGATAATAAGATAAGAGAAATACCTGCAGATAAGGATATCGAGATCAAAAACCTGCTTTTTCAGTACGAAGGACCACATTCGGAAAAAGTACTTAATAATGTATCACTCACCATTCCTGCAAAAAAGGTAACAGCAATAGTCGGTATTAGCGGCAGCGGGAAAACAACCCTGATAAAGCTGATATTGGGATTTTATCCCCCGGTTAAAGGGGATATCTACCTCAACGGTACACCACTTAACAAGTTCAGCCAGTCGGAATGGAGAAAGAGGTGCGGGGTTGTAATGCAGGAGGGATATATCTTTTCAGATTCGATTGCAGGGAATATCGGCCTTATAGATGATATTCCGGATAAAGAAAAAATCGACAGGGCAACAGAGACAGCAAATATTAAGGAATATATCGAGAGCCTTGCCTCTCGGATATAATACAAGGATAGGCAATGATGGTCATGGACTGAGCACAGGTCAGAAACAAAGACTACTGATTGCCAGAGCAGTTTATAAAGAACCCGATTTTATCTTTTTCGATGAGGCTACAAATGCACTCGATGCAACGAACGAAAAAACAATTATGGATAACCTCGGTACCTTCTTCAAAGGTAAAACAGTCGTAATAGTTGCACACCGGCTGAGCACAGTAAAGAATGCCGATCAGATAGTTGTCCTCGAAAAAGGTGAAATAGTTGAGAAAGGAACACATAAAGAGCTTGTTGAAAGGAAAGGAGCATACTATAATCTGGTGAAGGACCAGCTAGAGTTAGGAAACTGATGCTTGGGTTTGCCCCTCCCGGCCTCCCCAAATGGGGAGGAGTAAAGAAGGTGCAGAATTTTAAAGTCCCCCATTTAGGGGATTTAGGGGGCAGAAAAAAGGGAAGGATATGTACATGCTTAATTTTTGTAAATTAGTACCTTATGTAAAAAAAAAATGAAAAGAAACCGGGTAATAGATGCAGAATTCTTCTATGGTGCGACTCCTGAAATATTCTTAAGGGCTGCTGAATTAAGAAGAAATATGACTAAAGCAGAAAAATTACTCTGGCGAGAGTTAAGAAGTAAAAAAATAATGGGCCTAACATTCAGAAGACAACATCCTGTCAATATGTTTATTGCTGACTTTTATTGTCATAAAGCCAGGTTAGTTATAGAAATTGATGGTTCGATTCATGAAGTTGATGGAAACAAAGAAAAAGATCAAGGTAGAGAAGACGAATTCGAAAAATTCGGAATTACAACAATTCGCTTCACTAATTATGAGATCTATCAAGAATTAGATAAAGTTCTCCAAGAGATAGAAGCAATATGCAGAAAGAAAGTCATGGTTTAAGGTAAAAGCAAACTTAACATCCAGATCTGCCCCTCCAAACCTCCCCAAATGGGGAGGAGTAAATTGGATGCAGAATCTAAGTCCCCCATTTGGGGGATTTAGGGGGCAGGAAATAAGGATTCAGGGGGCAAAAAATATGTCTGAGATAAACAAACACGAAATCCGAAGCCCTGAACTTCAGGAAGTAATGTCCGGGATCCCGGGAAGCTTCCTTAAATGGGGACTGTTCCTGTTTTTCGCGATTATCCTGGCTATCCTGGGAGTTACCTGGTTCATCAATTACCCTAATATTGTTACTGCTCCGGTAACTATTACAACCTATAATTCCCCGGCATCGCTTATAGCGAAATCAGGCGGCAAAATTGAAAAACTGATTGTCAGTAACGGGGATGATGTAATTTTAAAACAACCCGTGGCATTAATTGAAAACACAGCTCGCTTTGAAGATGTCCGGTTACTTGAAACTTTTCTTGATACACTTGGGAATAATCCAGACTGGCGGCAAAGTGTGCTGATGAATGATCTGCCGGTAAGCCTTTCAGTCGGAGAGATACAGACCGGTTACTCCCGCTTTGTAACAGTATTCCAACAATTTAAAGACTACCTGAAACAGGCATATATTCCTTCGAAGCTCAGGCTTCTGGAAGAGCAGATCGGGAAACAGGACGAATATACGGCTGAACTTCTGAACCAGAAAAGGTTGTCAGAAGAGGATCTCGGGCTGGTTACCAATAGTTTTAAACGTGATTCCCTATTATATTTCAGTAACATTCATTCGGTATCCCTGAGTGAATTTGAAAGATCAAAACAGGCGTTGATTCAAAAAAAATCGTCACACAGTTCGCTTAAAGCTTCGATAAAGAACAATGAATCATCAACATTAAGAATGAAAGAAACCCGTCTTGATCTGCAGGTTCAGCTTGAGAAAGAGCTTCATCAGTACAGTCTGGATATTGATGAGGCTTTTCAGATGCTTAATTTAGCTGTCGGGCAATGGAAGGAGAAATACCTGATCGGGAGTCCTGTAAAAGGGAAAATAACTTTCACGAGTTTCTGGAATGAGAACCAGGTTATTAAAGCGGGCGAAATACTGGCGACAGTGATTCCTGAAGACCGGAGCAGGATAATAGTGAGGGCAAATGTTCCTGCAACAGGACTTGGCAGGGTAAGAGTTGGTCAGGAAGTAAACATTAAGCTCTCGGGATTTCCATATATGGAATTCGGAGTAATAAAGGGAAAGATCAGGTCGCTTTCACTCGTTCCTGCAAACGATGTTTATATTGCAGAAATTGATCTTGCTAAGGGCATGAGATCGACCTACAATATTGAATTGAACTTCATCAGTGAAATGACCGGAACAGCAGATATTATAACAGATAACAGCAGGTTGATATTCAGGTTGATAAAACCACTGAAAGGCATAATAAAATGATATAACTGATTAAAATGAACAATTATTTTAAAATAGATTTAAAGAGAAGGGCAGAAAACTTAAAAACAGGGATCAGGAGGCTTTGGGCAGGGAGCAAAACAACTTATGAACTATCTTGCCCTCCGCCCTCCGCCCCTCACCCTTCGCTAATGGCCCTGACCTTTCCATAACAGAAAGGAGGTGTACCCATGCGAAGATAACAATTTTCTGGAACTTGGGTTCCGGCCTGTGAAAGGATAAATCAGGGAAATAATTCGAAAAATTAGCAAATTTAAATTCTAATGAAATGAAAGTACTAAAAAAACTACAGATCAATAAAGATAGGATCATTTCAAATGATGAACTTAAGACACTAAATGGGGGATATGATGGTGAAGGATGCACATGTTTTTGTATTCCTGGAGGTAACCTACCCTCGGATACGCGAGATTGTGGACCTGAGTGTTACTATGCATTTGGAACAACTGCGGGGTATTGTATTAATTAACTAAAAATAGCATAGACATTAAGGTTTTCTAATACTTGAGAGGCTGTTTAATTAATTAAACAGCCTCATTTAAAACCTTGAAAGAGAATATATAAAATTTACATTCAAAGTTGATGACTCCAAAGAAACTTATGATAATTTCCTGTTTAACAATGGTTGTTTCCATATTTTTGCTAAACACATGCAAAAATGTAAAACAAGAAAACACCACTTTGCTTTATCACGTAAATGTGGAAAGAGATCTCGATAAACGCAGTTTTATACCATTAAGCTCCATTGGTAGCAAGTTGGAATATATTCCACTTGAAACTGATTCATTCAGTCTTATTCATTCGATATCTAAGGTCTCTGTTACAGACTCATTTTTATTTGTATGTGATAATAGGCGATTATTAATGTTTGGCAGAAATGGAAAGTATATAACACAGATCGGTTCAGAAGGTAGGGGACCAGGAGAATATACCAGAGTATTGGATTTCGTCATTGATATGAAAAACAGGGAGATATATTTGCTTTCTGACAGAATAATACATGTTTATGATTTTAAAGGGCAATTCATTCGGGAATTTAAATTAAACTTTCCAAGCAAGCAAATGCTACTAACCGAAAACAATGACCTTGTTCTTCATTCGTATAACTTTCCTCAGGCAACTGACAAACCAGCTTGCAGCTGGTACATTATGAACAGATATGGAAAAACCAGTAAGAAATTACCTAATACTTTAAAAAGGATTAATGGTGGGATAACAATTATTTTCACACCATTATACATTTTTAATGGTAAATTACATTTTATGGAATTCGGGATTGATACTTTGTATTGTTACCATAGCGATATTAAAACACCTCATATTATCTTTCATTTTGATGAGGTTAAACTTCCCCCTGATCCAACAATTGACGAAGTTCCCAGTTTACAGGGGAAGATTTGGATAAGCAGTGTTTTGGAAACAAGAAGTTCACTATTTGTGCAAGCCTGGTGTCCAATACCTTATTCAATATCAAACTGCTTCTTCGATAAATCAACATCTGGTTTTGAAATACTGGAAACTAAAGGTTTTATAAATGACTTAGATGGGGGAGTGCCATTCTGGCCAAAGTCCATAATAAACGACAGTCTAATGGTAGATTTTGCGGATGCATATGATCTAATTAAGTCGTACAAGGACAAGAATATGGCAAGTAAGCCATCGCAACCAGCTAATATAGAAAGTGTTATTAAAAAACTGACAGAAACTTCGAATCCAGTTATAATGATTTTATATCCCTAGAAATATGTTTTCATATAAATATGAAAGAAAACTATTAAAAAATAATTACAATCCATTTGAATGGAAAATCAAAGCATATTGACCTGCAAAATTTTAAAGAGAAGGGCAGGAAGTTTAAATGCAGGGGGCAAGATGCACAGAGCACGGGGCACAGAGCAAGAACTGAAAAGTCCTCAGCCCTGAGCTCTGAGCTCCACGCCCTGAGCTCATTCTCTCTCTGTGTCCCTCTGTGAAGCCTCCGGATTTCCTCTGTGTAAGTTCTTTTTTTATTATTATTACACTGAGAAACACAGAGGAGACATAGAGATCCACAGAGAAGAAGAAATTCGAACCAGTGATTTTCTTAACGAAAATTATAGTTAATTTTCTTCTTCTTTTAATAAATGTTTCCTAAATTTAAGATGTCTTTATTACAAACCTTGTTATAGCCCTTATAACGATGAAAGTCAAACCTCAAATTACCCTTCTGATCATCATTTTATTAATTGTTTCGTGCAAACCCAAAACCGCCGAAAACCTCGAAGAGATGGCCCGTCGGTCTTCACGTCCTGAAGCGGTTCTGGTAAAAACCGTAAAGCTCGAACCTTCGACTTTTTACCATGAACTGGTCAGCAACGGAAAAGCATACTCCTCTGAAAAAGCAGTAATTCCATTTAAGGTGAACGGAACAATAAAGGAACTAGCGATCCGCAACGGTCAGAAAGTTAAAGCCGGCGAACTGCTTGCCGTAATCGATGACTTTGAATTCAGGTCACAGCTGGAAAGCGCCAGACAGAATTTTGAAAAAGCCGAGATCAACTTTAAAGACGATCTTTACAGCAAATACGTGACTTTCGATACGACTATTCTTTCTCCTGAGAAGATCAAGACATCCCGTACACGCAGCGGTCTCGATGATGCCATAACAGCTCTGAACCTGGCCGAATATAACTTTAATAATACACGAATCCATTCGCCTATAAACGGTGTGGTTGCCAACCTCGAGGCCTTGCAGTGGAATCCAAGCCAGAACTATAAAAGTCTCTGCACAATTATTCAGGACCAGACTATGGAGATTGAGTTTCCTGTTATCGAATCTGAATTTGGCTTCATAAACAAAGGGATGCCTGTAGGAATAGTCCCTTTTATTAACGACAGCACACTGATAAACGGAAGAATTTCACAGATAAATCCTCAGGTCGATGAAACAGGCATGGTAAAGGTAAGGGCAGAATTCCGGAATAACGGCAGGCTTATCGACGGTATGAACGTTAAGGTTGTAATAAGGAAACCTGTTCCCGGCAGGCTTGTTGTCCCGAAGGAAGCCCTTGTAATACGCCAGGGCAAAGATGTGATCTTTGTCCGCCAGGATTCACTCGCCATCTGGAAATATGTAACTATTGAGTTCGAGAACAGTACCTCAGTATCAGTAAAAGAAGGACTGGAAGCTGGCGACCTTGTTATTGTAAGTGGGAACGTTAACCTTGCACACGAAACAATAGTACGGGAGGAATGAAAAAGGAACCCCAATACAGTTCATTCTTTTCCACATTCACTGTCAACATACTTTTCGTTATGCTGATCATTGTCGGTGCGGCAATGATCCCTTTGCTCTCCCTCCAGCTGAATCCGACAAGATACCTTCCGTCTCTGACTATCTCCTGGACCTGGCCCGAGGCGCCTGTACGTGTAGTTGAACAGGAGGTTACGACAACTCTCGAAGGCGTCCTGACAACAGTGACAGGCATAAAGAAAATTTCATCGTACACTTTCGCTGAGGGAGGCAACATCACAGTTGAGTTTGATAAAAATGTTGACCTGAGAGCAAAACGTTTTGAGGTTGCTTCGCTCCTTAGGGAATCGCGGAAAAGACTCCCTGAAAGGGTTTCCTACCCTGAGATCAGCATGAATATGCCGTCGAACCAGTCGGGGTCGGTAATCCTTAGCTTTCAGCTCAATGGTAATGCCAGCCCTTCATATATCTATACTATTGCCGATGAAGTAATTAAACCTGCCATAGCTGTGGTGGAAGGAGTTTACAGCGTCAGCGTTTATGGCTCTACACCAGGGGAATGGGAACTCATCTACGATCAGCAGAAACTTTCGGAGATCGGAATAAGTTCATCTGCAATAAGCGCTTCGATAAATAATTACCTTCTTGAAATAGAACTCGGCGGAGCTTCCGAAACCATGGCAGGAGGACCTGAAAAAAGAACTTATCTTACTCTTGAAGGGAATAACAAAGAGGCTTTCAGATGGGACGATATTCCTGTTGCCAAAGCCTCTGGTCGGATCATCCGTCTTACCGACGTCGCGAAGGTTAAGCTTAAGGATCAGCGTCCTCAAAGGTATTTCAGAATAAACGGCCTTAATACAATAAACATCAATGTCAGCGCCGGCAAAAATGTGAACAATATAAAAGTTGCGGAAGGCGTAAAAGAGGTGATTGAGAAGCTTAAGAGTGAGCTTCCTCCCGGCTACAGCATCAGAACATCTGTTGACAGCACAATTTACCTGAAGGAGGAGATATCAAAGAATATATTCCGTACAGTCCTTTCAGTGGTCCTTCTGCTCCTGTTTGTGCTTGCAATCAGCCGGGAGTTCAAATATCTTCTTATAATAACAATAAGCCTTGTTGCCAATATATTGATTGCCTTTATCTTCTATTATCTTTTTAAGCTTGAGATACACCTCTATTCCCTGGCAGGAATAACTGTCTCGTTCGGCATAATAATCAATAACACTATCGTTATGACCGATCACATAAGGTTCCAAAAGAACCGGAGGGTCGGCATCTCACTCCTTGCTGCTACCTTAACAACGATTGGAGCGCTGTCGGTAATCTTTTTCCTCGATGAAGCCTCAAAGGTCACTTTGGCCGATTTTGCGGCAGTAGTCATAATTAACCTCTCGGTTTCCCTTGCGGTTGCACTCTTCTTTATTCCTTCACTTATTGAAAAGATAAAGCTTGCCCCGAAGTTCAATGCTCTTGTCATAAGAAGAAAAAGAAGAGTGGCAATATTCTCTGAGAAATACCTCAGGAGTATAAATTTCATTATAAAACATCGTGTTGTATTCATTATTGCTGCCATCCTTGTCTTTGGACTTCCTGTTTTTTTCCTGCCCGATTCCATTCCGAAAGATCCCCGCGGCCAGGTTAAAGATGAGGATCGGACCAAATTCCAGAAGATATACAACAAAACACTTGGCAACAAAAAGTATGTTCAGGATATAAAACCAATACTGAATAAGGCGCTTGGAGGCACATTCAGACTTTTTACCGAAAAAGCTAAGAACAGCAGGTTCTATTATTACGGCGGATCGGACGAGGTTCAGCGTACCCAGCTGTCGGTTAATATCGGCCTTAGCGAAGAGGGTCTTACAATTGAGGATATGAATACCACATGTACCGGTCTCGAAAATATGCTTGCCGCATACAGCGAGATCGATATGTTCACAACCCGTATCATCGGCAGTGAAGATGCAGGCATTACAATAACATTCAGGCCTGAACATGACTTTACGATCTTCCCCTTTATCCTGAAGATCAGGATCGAGGATTATATGAATGGCATCGGAAGCTACCATGCTTCAGTTTATGGTGTGGGAAAGGCATTCAGTAACCAGGTTTACAGCGATTATATCATGACCAATTACAGGGTTATAATGAAAGGTTACAATTATGACCAGCTTTATGCGTACTGTGAAGCCCTGAGGGAAAGACTTATTGCCAGTGGCAAGGGAAGGATAAAAGAGGTATACCTGCTCGGTGAAGATTACGGCGGTTTTATTATGGGGAGGAACAGAAAAGTTTACAGGAACAGGCTGGGAATGGATAAGTATTTCCTTGCGGAAAACGGTTCGGATGTTGCATTTGCATACACTGAAGCAAAGCGATATTCCAGGACGCCGGCATCGCTGCAAAGTGCATATATCGGCGGAGTGAATGCCCCGGTAAATATCAGGTCGCTGCAGTCGGAGGAATATGATTTGTGGAACCTCAATAATGCTCCCCTCAAGACTTCATCGGGACAATTTGTAAAGCTTAAAGACTTTTCATCAGTATCCCGTGAAGTATCGGATAATACTATAAGACGCGAGGATCAGCAGTATGTTATTACAGTAGGTTATGATTTTATAGGCAATTCCGAGCTTGGCAGGCTTATCCTCGACCGGAACATTGACGAAACAACTGCCATGCTTCCTCTTGGATATACTGCACAAAGCGGTTCATACAACTTTTCGTGGGATCAGAAGAAGACAAATTATCTACTGATCTTCCTGGTGATCCTTATTATATATTTTATTTGTGCCATCCTGCTCGAGTCGTTCAAACAGCCATTTGTTGTCATCAGCCTTATCCCGTTCTCATTTATTGGCGTTTTTCTTACGTTTCATCTTTTCAATATAACCGCTGATGAAGGGGTGTTTGCAGCAATGATACTGCTCTGCGGGATCGTTGTTAATGCAACACTTTATATTTTGAATGATTTTAACAGCCTGAGGAGAAGAAGACCTGCACTCCCTGAAAGAGTTGCTTATTTGAAAGCATTTAACGGAAAGATAGTCCCCATAATTTTGACCAAGCTCGCAACTATAATCGGACTTATCCCATTTCTGCTTACCGGCAAGGATGAGAGGTTCTGGTTCGCGCTGGCAGCAGGAACGATCGGGGGGCTGGTGTTCAGTATGATAGGGTTGCTGGTGTATCAGCCGATAATGCTGTCTAAATTTAGTCATGCAAGTCATGCAGGTCGTGCAGGTCATGCAAGTCATGCAAGTCATGCAAGTCAAAGCAATTAAAGGTAAATCTAACACTCGTGCTATATGGGAACAATTAAGAATTTCGAAGATCTGGCAGTCTGGAAGATGTCCAGAGAAATGGTAAATCAGATATACAATGATTTCAGATCATGCAGGGATTTTGGCTTCAGGGATCAGATAACCCGTGCCGGGATCTCAATTATGAACAATATTAGTGAAGGATTCTGCCGAGGCAGTGATGCAGAACTAAGACATTTTTTAAATATTTCAAAAGGGTCAGTAGGTGAAGTTAAAAATATGTATTATATAGCAGAAGATCAACAATATATTTCCTTTGATGAGGCATTGTCAAGAAGAAACAAATCACAACAACTGATTAACAGTATCAGCAGTTTTATGAAATATTTAAAACCAGTAACTAAAACCAAATAAGAACCTGCACGACCTGCACGACCTGCACGACCTGCACGACAAATTTAAATCATGGTAAAGTTCCTCATAACCCGGCCAGTCGCAGTAATAATGACCTTCCTGGCACTATTGCTTCTCGGGATCGTAGCTTCAAACCGGCTTCCGGTTTCATTGATGCCCGACATCGACATTCCCGAAATCACCGTTGCCATCTCACGTCCTGACGTCAGTGCGAGGGAACTCGAGAACACTGTTGTTTCGATTCTCCGCCGCAACCTGCTCCAGGTACAGGGACTAGATAAGATCGAATCCGAATCGCGCAACGGAAGTGCACTGATCCGACTGTCCTTCAAATTCGGGAACGACATCAACCTTGCCTTCATGGAAGTTAACGAAAAGGTCGACGGCGCCATGAACAACCTTCCCAATGACCTCGAGAGACCAGGAATAATCAAAGCAAGCGCCACCGACATCCCTGTGTTTATGCTGAATATAACCCTTGCAGACAGCCTGGCAGGTGATGAGAAGTTCATTGAACTCAGCGAGTTTGCCGAAACGGTTATCAAGAAAAGGATCGAGCAGCTTCCCGAGATCGGAATAGCCGATATAACCGGTCAGATCAAAAGGGAGATTTATATAAGTCCGGATGAGAAGAAAATGAGCAGTCTGGGTATAACTGACGATGATATCACAAAGGCGGTTCAGCTTAACAACATCAACATCGGGAGCATTCTTGTGAAAGACGGGAAATATCTTTATAATCTCGAATTCAGCTCATATCTCAAAGAAGTGAATGATGTAGGGGATATCTATCTTAAAACAGGCGACAGGATCCTCCGGATAAAGGATGTTGCCGAAGTGGGCATGAGGCAGGAGAGACCGAGGGGCGAATACTATTCAAACGGCAGCAGGGCAATATCGCTGGCAATAATCAAGGAGTCGACTGCCAGGATGGCTTCGCTTGAAACCAAAATGAAGGAGATACTCGACATTTTCAGAAAAGATTACCCGCAGATGGAATTTGAGATATCGCAGGATCAGACCAGGCTTCTCGATTATTCGATCTCAAATCTCAGGCAGAGCCTGCTGGCCGGCGGAATGCTGGCATTCCTGCTGATGTTCTTATTCCTGAAGGATGGTAAATCTCCACTGATAATTGGTTTCAGCATCCCGGCAACACTTGTAATCAGCCTGCTGTTCTTTTATTTGGTTGGTCTGTCAATAAATATTATATCATTGGCAGGACTGATCCTTGGCATTGGGATGATGATCGATAACTCGATTGTGGTTATAGAGAATATTACACAATGGATCGACAGGGGGCTGTCGCTTACCGATGCCTGCATTAAGGGAACAAATGAGGTAATAACCCCGCTTATTTCATCGGTTCTTGTCACATGTGCGGTTTTTATCCCGCTGATCTTCCTGAGCGGGATATCGGGAGCGCTCTTTTACGATCAGGCAATTGCAATTGTAATAGGGCAGGGGGTATCATTGCTTGTGGGAGTTACTCTTCTGCCGACAATCTACTATCTGCTTTATAAAAACGGAAAGGAAGGTGCGCTGACAAGGTTTGTAAAGAAGATCAGTCTTAAACACCTGGAGGAGAGGTATGAAGGAGGAATGAACTTCTTTTTCAGATACAGGACTGCAACGATGATCACTTTCGGTTTGATAATCCTTATTATGATCGGGTTTTTTATTACAATGGAAAAGGAGAAGTTCCCGGCAGTACGGCAGGATGAGCTTGTAGTGTCGGTCGACTGGAACGAGAACATCGATCTTGATGAGAACCTTAAAAGGATACAGCAGATGATAGAGGCAAGCGGAGATCTTGCACTGCAGACAAACTTATATATAGGGGAACAGCAGTTCCTGTTTAACCGCGATTATGACCAGTCGTACACCCAGTCGAAAGTTTATTTAAAAGCAAAAGATTTCAGAATAAGGGAAGTGATAGAAAAGAATTCAAATAAATTTCTTTCCGCCAACTACCCCGGGGCCACATTTGAAATTGCGGCTCAGCAGAACATTTTCGAGAAGATCTTTTCAGCTTCCGAAACTCCGCTGGTTGTTGAGGTGAGCCTGATGAAAGAGAAGGAAGTGCCTCCTGTTGAAGTAATGACGGGTATTGTTGATAACCTTGACGGGGAATGGCCCGGTGCCGGAATTTCAAATCCACCGCTTGAAGATAAGATACTTCTGAGGATCGATCCCGACAAACTGCTGATTTACGATGTCGAACCGATGACTCTTTACAATACACTTAAAACATCGCTTAACAAGAACAACATAGGTGAACTGAGAGCATCCTATGAGCTTCTGCCGATTGTTCTTTCAGATAAGGAGAAGCAGATCAGTGAGATCATCTCATCGGAATCTGTATTGAGTAAGGCAGGCAAACCGGTACCTGTAAGGGAATTGGTCCGTGTTCAGCGGGTGCATGATTATAAGACGATCAAAGGAGGGATGAATGGTGAATATGTGCCTGTAAATTTGAATATTGCGACAAACAAGCCATCAGTTATCACTGCTGAAATAAGAAATCTTGTTACTTCGAATCAGGATCTGTCAGTTGATTTCAGCGGCAGTCTGATTACAGGACAGAAGCTGTTTAAAGAACTGGCTGTAATTCTGATAGTTGCTCTTCTTCTCCTCTATTTCATACTTGCCGCCCAGTTTGAATCGCTTACACAACCGTTTATCGTTTTGCTTGAGATTCCGATCGATATCGCCGGCGCCCTGTTGCTAGTAAAACTATGGGGTGGGACTATCAATATTATGACAATGATCGGGCTGATAGTGATGTCGGGGGTGATAATCAATGACTCCATACTGAAGGTAGATACAATAAACAACCTTCGCAAAGAAGGGCTGGGATTGAAGGAAGCTATTTATGCAGGTGGTTCCAGACGTCTGAAACCCATAATTATGGTTGCCATGGCATCGCTTATCTCCACTGCCCCGATACTATTTAGTCAGGGCATTGGATCGGAACTTCAGCGGCCGATGGCTCTTGCCCTGATCGGGGGAATGTCGCTCGGAACTGTTGTCAGTCTTTTCTTTATTCCGCTGGCGTACTGGTATATATATAAAGCTAGGGGGCAGGGGGCAGGGAGGTAAGGGCAAGAAGCACCAGCCTACGTTAAAACTTCGGCTGGCAAAGCAGGGCGCAGGGTGGTGCCTCTTAGCTCCCCTCCCCGGGAATGCTGTTTAGTAAATCTGCGCGCTTCTGAGGCTTTATCTGCGATCCCGAGTACTCGGGACTGCGAGAAATTTCTTTTTTCTTTTTCTCGCGGATTAACGCAGAATAGACCGCAGACCTGCCTGCCGCCTGCCTGCCGGTAGGCAGGGTAGGCAGGTTTCCGCAGAAAAAATCAACGACAATCAACGTAAACAACTGGGGGAAAAAACATGAAACGTATATAATTATTATTAAAATAGTTGCATGACTATTGTATTAGTTGTATATTAGTATCTGTAATTAAATTATTACGACAATGAGATACCTGGCTTTGATAATCCTGACACTGTTTTTCTGCTGCTGTGGAAGTAAAGATAATTCCACAATCAGAACAATTGATCTCCTCTCACCCGGAGGACAGCAAGTAACAAACCTATCCGAAATAGCTGATGATATTCAGTACATACCCCTCGAAACACATCCTGACGCATTAATGAAATTCGTCGGCTTCCTTAAGGAAGGCAATGACAAATTCTATATTAATACTGTACTCGAACTACTGTGCTTCGACAAATCAGGTAAGTTCCTCTACAAGCTCGACCAGCAGGGAAGAGGCCCTGGCGAATATGTATACCTCTCGGATTATGACATTAAGCCTGAAAAGAACCTGGTGCTGGTATTGACAAGGGGTAAACTCTATTTCTACAATGAAACCGATACCGGATTTAATTTGCAGAGGAATCTAGATCTTAAAATGCAACCAAATTATATCGATTTCTTTCCTGGCAAGGAAGATATTTTACTCTCATTTACAGCATCAACAGGCGAGAATAAATTCCAGTGTGTGGGAATCACTCCTGAAGGCGATACTCTCTTTAAGCGGCCCAACAACTACGAGTTTATAAGAACATCAAAAGTGATGATGGGATTCAGTTCTGACAATATCATCAACAAGTACGATAAAACAATGAGGATCAAGGGATTTCTGAATGATACAATATTTACTATAAACAGTGATTTTAAATTTGTTCCTTTTATGGTCCTGAACAGCGGCGGGAAAAGTATAACAACGGATTTCCTTGCAAATGTGCCTGCACCCGACATGAGCTCCGGGACCAGTCCAACTGCAGCTTTTCTTGCGATATCTGAGATCCTTGAGGTTGAAAAATACCTGATTTGCAGATTTTATTACCAAAAGGGCTCCACCTGGATCCTGTATGATAAAAACAACGATCAGATTCTTCAGTTCGACGGCCAGGAACTGCTCAAGGATGATATATCCGGCGGAATAAATATCGAACCAAAATTTGCCTGCAATGGAATGATCTATTCCTGGACCGATGCCCTTAAATTCAAGACCCATATGTCGGGTGATGAATTCCGTAATGCAGAAGTAAAAAATCCCACCCGGAAAACTGAACTCGAAAAGCTTGCAGAATCAGTGAAAGAGGATGATAACCATTTGCTTATAGTTATAACTCCGAAAAAGTAACGATTCCCCTGCTGGCTTGTACTTTGCGTTCTTAACGACAAATTTGAGTGCTTCTATAAAACTTAAAAAACTTACACAGAGATCCACTGAGAATACACAGAGATCCACAGAGATCTAAGGTTTTACTCTGTGTGTCTCTGTGACTTTTTCACCCGCCGTAGCCACTTTAAATCCTTTCAAAATTTAATTGATTTCTTGGCGAAGGCGGGCTCTGTGTCCCTCAATGTAAGTTCTTCTTCTTCTGTTATGAATTGATTAGAAAAATCATCGACAATAAAATCGATCAGCGGAAAATTTGATGCTTTTTTAGTACCTTTAATGCAATTATGAAGACTAAAGAAGATTTGGTTAATTCTTTAAAGAAGACCTATTTCTGGGATATAGACAGATCAAATCCCTATTCTGAAATTTCTGACCGGTTATTAATAGAAAGAGTGTTTAGTTTAGGAGATATGGAAGAAATCAGGATGATAATTGATCACTATGGTGAAAAAAAAACCGTGGAGATACTTTCATCACTTAATTATCTGGATCCAAAAACACTCAACTTCGTTTCCAAACTATTCAGGAAATCAAAGAAGTCATTTAAATGTTACATTCGGAAGCTGTCGATGCCACAACTCTGGAGCTGATTGAACTGCTTCAGGGTAAGGATTATTTAAAGGGATTCCACCTGTGCGGAGGTACTGCACTTTCTTTGTACTACAATCACAGAAAGTCCTTCGACATTGATCTGTTTTCAAATTTCAGTTTTGATGCCTCATGGATTCTGCAGAACATAATAAGTGACTTTCAGTTTCAGCTTTCCTTTTCAGCTCCCGATACCTTAAAAGGCTTTATTAACAATGTCAAGGTTGATCTGTTAGCTCATAACTTCAAGTATATCGGGGATCCTGTTAGACTTGGAAGGATTTCAGTTTTGTCAGAAAAGGATATCTGCGCCATGAAGTTAAATGCCATTGCAATCAGTGGACAAAGAGCAAAAGATTTTATTGATATCTGGTATCTGCTCAGAAAATTCGAAGTGCCTGAAATTCTTGGTTTTTACAGGACGAAGTATAACCAGACGAATGATGCTGTGATCCTTAAAAGCCTCCTGTACTTCGACGATGTGGATGTTGCTGACTGGCCACTCCTTATCAGCGATCCTGCTCTTAAATGGACAACGGTGAAGAAAGATATAGAAAAGAAAGTTCTGCATTACATAAAAGGGAAATAATAACCACTCCGGTCCCGAAGGATCAGGACCACCTTCGCTTAGGCGGGGCAGGCACTCCTTGAGAAGCTATTCTTTTTACACAATTTTTTTCACGGTAACTGCTGTCCGGCTACAAGGCTATATGAGTCAGGCAAAATAGTCCAAGATTGGAAGTATTTGAACCTCGGAGAGGTTTCATCATATTAGGAAATATTCTAAAATAGAAAGTTCCTGAACCTCGGAGAGGTTCCATAATATTGGGGAACGATGTAAAACTCATAATCAGGGTTTTCGTAAAACTGATTTTGATGGAACCACTCCGTGGTTCAGAACGTATGTCTGGAAGGTAACATCTATTTTGGTGTAACCACTCCGTGGTTCAGAACGGATGTCTGGCAGGTAGCATCTGGTTTTGTTTAATAAGGCTGCCTGTTGGCTTTGGATTGTGGTAAGTCCCTCGCTGACACTCGGTGACAGGTTATCTTATAAAGTGGGGGGATGTTGGAATGATGTTCCATTAAAGCTTTAAAATGGTTTGCTTTCAGACTTCCGGAGGCCGATTAAAGTGCCAGCCTGGAAGGCTGGAAGTCCAATATCCATGGTTACATCCATGGCAAACGGTTAAATAGGTTTGTCAACACCGGAGGTGTTGAAGAAATGGCTTCAACCCACTCCGGGGTTGAAAATAATGGGTTGCCTCTGCCCCGGATGTTACCGGGGATATTGGACTTTAAAGCCTCCGGCTTTAGCTATCCTCTTCCTTAAGTTGACGGTCTTGGAGTTGGGGGTGGGAATCAAGGTTGCTCAGGAATTTGATTTTATTGTTAATAAAATAACAATGTTCATTTATTAACAATTAAATAAATATATTTGTGCTCAATCAGAATAATTTAGAATGGACGCAGAACTTGAAACCATCCTTAAAAAATACAGGCCGGGCAGGCGGGAAGACCTGATTCCTTTACTCCAGGAATTGCAGTCTGCAGCCGGCTACCTTTCCGAAGAAGCAATTGTGAAAGTGGGGAGCCACCTGGGATTAAGTACGACGAAGATATTCGGACTCGCTACATTCTACGACCAGTTCAGGTTCATCCCATCAGGGAAGATCAAGATTAAAATATGCCATGGTACCTCCTGTTTTATGAACGGATCACAGGCAATTATTGACAAGTTTAAAGAGGAATTGAAAATATCAACCGGACAAACCACCAGGAACGGGAACTTCAGCCTTGACATTGTTTCATGCATGGGAGGCTGCTATCATGGGCCGGTTCTTGTGGTAAACGGTGAATATCAGATACATGCGCGTCCCGATCAGATACCTGGACTTATTAAAAAATTGAAGTATATAATCGAGAACGACTAAATGGAAGATTTAAAAACATTCCTTAAAGAAAAGGTTCTGTTATTTGAATCCGATACCCTTTCCGCAGAAACGGAGAAGGTATTGCAGCAGGTTCGTCGCGATAAGACCGATGTTCCCGTTATCCATGTGTCGTCGAATTCAGGAAGTATAATTGCTGGTTCCGAAAAGACTCACCAGGCAATCAGTTCATATATTGAAGAGAACGTACCCTCTGCCGTCCTGGTCAGGGTAGGTTGTTCCGGTCCTGCAAACCACGAACCGGTGGTATGCGTTCAGATCCCGGGAAAAAACAAGCTGTTTTTCAGGAACATCACAGAGGAAAAAGTGGAACCTCTGCTTAACGGGGTTTTTCACAACGATATAAGCGAAGACGATCTTCTTGGCCAGTCAGGTTCCAAGGGTTTTGAACTGTGGCCGGGCATCCCGTTTATGGACGATCTTCCCTTTTTTGCCCGTCAGAAGAGAATAATTCTCTCAAACTGCGGGTGCTACGACCCTGAAAGCATTGAGGAATATATTGCACGGGGCGGCTACCGCACTTTCGTTAAAACGATAAGGCACTATACCTTCGAGGAGGTTTGCGACATCATTGAGCGAAGCGGACTTAGGGGGAGGAGCGGAGGGGGATATCCCACCGGATTGAAATGGAAACAGGCGCTTAATACACCGGCAAACGCCAGGTTTCTGATCTGTAATTCACGCGAGAGCGATCCTGGTTCTTTCAGCGACAGGACTATCCTGGAAAGCGATCCCCACCGTCTTATCGAAGGTATGGCAATTGCTGCCTATGCCGTTGGAGCCTCGACCGCTATCCTCTATCTGAAGTCCTTTTCCGATCATGCCCGCAATAGGATGCAGGGAGCGATCGACAGAGCACGCGACTATGGAATAATCGGGCATAACATCTACTCAAGCGGGTATAACCTCGATGTAACGATAATGGTTGAGCCGGGAGCATTTGTATGCGGTGAGGAGACTGCCCTGATAAACAGTCTCGAGGGTAAAAGGGGCATGCCCCAGATCAAACCTCCCTACCCCACAACCTCAGGTTTATCGGGCAAACCGACAGTAATCAATAATGTCGAAACCCTCATGAACATACCCCTGATAATGCAGAACGGTCCCGAATGGTTCAAAAGCATAGGGACCGAAAAAAGTCCGGGTACAAAGGTCTTTGCAATTGCAGGAAAAGGCAGGATGTCGGGTGTTGTTGAGGTTGAGATGGGAACGACCCTCAGGACCATCCTTGAGGATATTGCCGACGGCATAAAGGACGGGAAGGAGTTCAAGGCCATCGAGCTGGGAGGCGCTTCCGGAACATTCATAACAGCCTCAGATCTCGATACTCCCGTCGATTTTGACGAGATGAAACAAAAAGGTTTCGGAATGGGTTCCGGCGGTTTCATAGTTGTCGATGAAAGCATCTGCATGGTCGACCTTGTGAGGTTCTATATGGAGTTCATACGGAATGAGAGCTGCGGTAAGTGCATTCCATGCCGTGAAGGAACGGGCAGAATGCTCGAAATACTTGAAAGCGTGACCAGGAAGCCTCAGAACGAAGACTCCGGCACAACTCTTGAGAGATTCAAGGGCGTAATGCAGCTCGAAACCATATCAACTGTTATGAAGGACGCTTCCCTGTGCGGGCTGGGACAGACAGCTCCTAATCCCTTTGTAAGCGCCCTTAAGAATTTCAGGGAAGAGTTCGAGGAACATATATTTGACAGAAAATGCAGGGCAAATGTCTGCAGAGGCCTCAGAACCTTTTCAATTAACATAGATAAGTGTACGGGATGTACTGTCTGCGCAGGAAAATGCCCGGTAAACGCGATTTACGGGACCCGGCTGCAGCCTTACTTTATCGTTGAAGATAAATGTATCGGCTGCGGAATATGTTATGATGTATGCAAGTTTAGCGCGGTGGTTGTTAAGTAGAAGACAGAAGACAGAAGACAGAAGACGGAAGACGGAAGACGGAAGACGGAAGACGGAAGACGGAAGACGGAAGACGGAAGACGGAAGACGGAAGACGGAAGACGGAAGACGGAAAACAGAAGACATATTAAACTAAAAAGAAATAAAAGGAGTCTAAAAAGCTTTATAGAAGAGGCACCCCTCTTTGCAAAGCAGAGAGGGTCCCGATAGCTATCGGGAGGGGGTGAGTTCGTGGAGCCGGAAGACAGCAAAACTGTGGGTTAAAACGAGAAACAAAAACATGCTTTTCACAATCCAGGTAAATAACAAAAAGATTAAAGCCGAAAAAGGAGAGACAATCCTTTCGGCCCTTAACCGCAACGGGATAATTATTCCTACTCTTTGCAGGATGAAGGAGTTTACTCCTACCGGGGCCTGCAGGATGTGCGTTGTGGAGGTTGAAGGCAGGGAAAGGCTTGTGACAGCCTGTTCACAACCCGTTGAGGAATGGATGAAGATCAAAACCCACTCCCCGAGGGTTATTACTGCAAGGAAAACAATTGTGGAGCTTCTGCTGTCAAATCATCCGGACGATTGTCTTTATTGCGACAGAAACCTTAACTGTGAATTGCAGCGTCTCTCCGGGGAACTGAATATCCGTGAAAGAAGAATAAAGGGAAAGAAGATAAAACAGAGGCTCGACCAGTCCAGTCCTGCCATTGTAAGAGAACTTGCAAAATGCATCCTGTGCGGAAGATGCGTCAGGGTGTGCGAAGAGGTGATTACCTCAACCTCACTCGATTTCATTAACAGGGGAAAACAAACCCATATCGGAGCCGCCATGGACAGGGATTTCAACTTTTCAAGCTGTATCCAATGCGGCCAGTGCGTCCTTGTCTGCCCGACAGGAGCTCTTCATGAAAAGCATAATATAACTGAAGTCCAGGAGTACCTGAACAAGCAGGGGATAATAAAAGCAATCCAGTATTCGCCTCTTGTCTCTGCCGGCATTGCCGAAGAGCTTGGCATAAAATATAACAGGGAATTCGATAAAAATCTGAATGCCATCCTTCGTAAAATCGGTTTTGACAGGGTCTACACCACCGGCACCGGAACCGATATATGTATTTCAGAAATTTCAGATCAGCTTTCGGAGAATTTTGAAAAGAAGAGCGGTCAACCAGTGTTTATTACGGCATGTCCAGCCTGGGTAAAATTTGCCGAACAGTTCATCCCGGAGATCATCCCGCAACTTTCGACGGTTAAATCGCCCCAGCAGATAACCGGGATCCTTGTCAAAACAGTAGTTGCCGGTCAACTGGGTGTTCAACCGGAACAGATATTTTCAGTTTCGGTTACTCCCTGCATGGCAATGAAATTTGAGGCACGCCGCGACGGTATGATGAGGAAAGGCATAAGCGATGTCGACTCCGTTCTGACAGTCCGTGAGCTTGCCCGGCTCATCAGGCTGAACGGGATAGATGTAACAAATATTGAGAAAGAGCCTGCCGATGAACCCATGAACGGACGGAGCTCATCCGCACTTCTTGCCGAAGTTTCCGGCGGACTGACCGAAGCGGTGCTGAGATTGCTACATTATAGGATGTTTGGGAAAGAGGCTGATAAACAAGTGTTTAAGAAGCTTCGCTCATCCGCAGCATTCAGGGAAACCCTTTTCCGGATTGGTGAAAATGAAATCAGGGCAGCCGTTGTCGATGGACTGACGGGCCTCGGGAAACTCAGGGCGTCACAAGCTCTGGGAACAAAATATGATCTCATTGAAGTTATGACCTGTCCGGGAGGATGCATTCACGGGGCCGGACTACCATTTGTTTCCCTGAAAGGCGATCTTAAAGTCCGGGCTAAGCAGATTTACCAGGCCGATGACACGGAAGCAATTAATCTTCCATGCAAGTCACCTTCCCTGATAAATCTTTATGAAAAACTTTTAAAAGAGAACACTGAATTATCGGATAAACAGATTTTCTATACTCATTTTGAAAAGAGGAATGTGTTGTTGTAAAGCCATATTGTCTTGCGGTCCCTCCTTCACTTCGTTTCGGAGGGCAAAGCTTGCAGTCTCAATAAGCACAGGGCTCAGAGCTCAGGGCTCAGGGTGTTCTGCTCTGCGCTCTGTGCTCTGCGCCCTGAGCATTTTAGCCGTAAAGCCGTTACGCCGTTACGCCTTTATACCGTTTAATTATGCTCGTCTACACAATTAAAGAACTCTGCCGCACCTGCTATACATGTGTCAGGGAATGCCCTGCAAAGGCTATCCGTATTGTCGGAGGACAGGCTGAAGTGATTGACGAAAGGTGCATTGCATGCGGTAACTGTACAAAAGTATGCAGCCAGGGAGCCAAAGTATTCCTTAATACTACTGACAGGGTAATTAAACTTCTTGAAAATGAATCAAATGTATCAGCAATTATAGCTCCGAGCTTTCCTGCAGAGTTTGCAGAACTGTCTGATCACAGGCTATTGGTCGGAATGATCCGGGCCCTTGGCTTTGAGCATGTGTTCGAAGTATCATTCGGAGCCGACCTTGTGGCCGACAGGTATAAAAAGCTGGTGACTGACAGCAAGGACTATTATATTTCATCAGACTGTCCTTCAATTGTGAATTACATCAGGCACTACCATACAGCGCTTGTTGACAAGCTTGCGCCGATTGTGTCGCCGATGGTGGCGATGGGGAGGGTAGTACATGCAAGACTTGGTGAAGGTTCGAAAATTGTATTTATCGGTCCATGCATTGCCAAGAAGGCGGAAAGCACCGAGATCGATGAAGCAATAACCTTTATGGAACTGAGAGAAATGTTGGACCAGTATAATATTAAAACCGACAATACCCTTCCCTCTGAGTTCGATCAGCCTGTTGGAGGAAGGGGAGCTATCTTCCCCGTTACGCGGGGTCTTCTTCAGACTGCAAATATAAATGATGATGCTATTACAGGTAATATAATTGCTGCGGAGGGGAGGATCGGTTTCCAGGGCGCTCTCAAGGAATTTGAGGCAGGAATGATTGAAAATCAGCATATGGAACTTTTGTGTTGTGAAGGATGCATTATGGGTCCCGGCTTATCGAAAAGCGGCAGGCAGTACAACAGAAGGGCGCTGGTCAGCTCGTATGCCAACAACAAAATGGCGGAGCTCGATACTGAAGAATGGCAGAAAGCATTTGATGAGTATTCCGGGCTTGATCTTTCATTCCGCCACAGACCTGAAGACCGGCGGATTGAAACACATGATGAGAAAGAGATAAATGATGTTCTTTTCTCGATGGGAAAAACCACGAAGAAAGATCAGCTCGATTGTGGTGCGTGCGGGTATGAAACTTGCATTGAACATGCAATCGCTATTAAGAAAGGGCTCGCAGAGGTGGAGATGTGTCTGCCGTATACTATCGAGAAACTTCATAAATCGGTAAAGGAGCTTGCACTGTCGAATGAAAAACTCAAATCAATGAAGGAGGCCCTGAAACAATCGGAAAAGCTGGCACATATGGGCCAGCTGTCGGCAGGGATTGCTCATGAACTCAATAATCCACTGGGCGTGGTTATAATGTACAGCAATATCCTTTTGGAAGAGAGCACGGAAGGAAATCCCGTGAGGGAAGACCTGAAACTGATAGTTGAACAGGCCGGAAGATGCAAGAAGATCGTTGGAGGATTGCTTAACTTCGCCCGCAAAAACCAGGTCAATCACCAGCTTATCAGCATGAGGGAGCTTGTTAACCGAAGCCTTGAGAGCCTAATAGTGCCCGAGAATACAAATATTACAATATCTGACAGGGCTACAAACCCCGAAGCAATGCTCGATCCTGAGCAAATGACACAGGTTCTTACAAACCTTGTTAAAAACGCGTTTGAGGCAATGCCCCGGGGAGGATTAATTGATATTCTTCTCGAAGATACGCTGGGGGACGTTTCAATTTCCGTAAGGGATACCGGTACAGGAATTAAAGAGGAGGACCGGAAAAAGATCTTTGAGCCTTTCTTTACTACGAAGGGAATAGGTCATGGAACCGGGTTGGGCCTGGCAACAGCTTATGGAATTGTGAAGATGCACAAGGGGCAGATAACGGTCGATTCCAATACCGATCCCTCAAAAGGGTCGACTGGAACGAGTTTTAAGATTATTTTACCGAGAAGGAAGGAATGAGAAAACCGCAAACCGCACGTCAAATATAATTTAAACAATAATTACCTTTATAATCTAAAGTTGGATTGTAACTAAGAAAGTGAAACATGAAAAAAAGCGATTTCACGATTCTTGTGGCTGATGATGATCCGGACTACCTTTTTCAGACTGTTTTCAGCCTTGAAAAGGAAGGCTATAAGACCATTGCCGTTGAGAGTCAGGCTGAGGCGGAATCGGTAATTGCAAGGATTAAACCAGACCTGGCAATCTTCGACCTGATGATGGAGAACGACGACAGCGGTTTCATCCTCTGTTACAAGATAAAAAGAAAATACCCTGATATACCGGTGATCCTGGCTACAGCAGTAGCTCATGAAACAGGCATCTCGTTCAGCCTCGATTCCGAAAATGAGAAATCATGGATAAGAGCTGATAAATATCTTGAAAAAGGTATCAGGCCGGAACAACTTGACCAGGAAATAATGAAACTATTAAAGATCTGACATGGCCGTCCTGAAAGTACTCGTAGTCGATGATGAACCGGGTATCCGGTCGGGAGTCTCCCGCATCCTTAATAATTTCCATGTCACTTACCCTTTCATGGATGAGGATTATACTTATGAAGTGACTGAGGCTGCGACAGGCGAGGACGGGATAGAGATTATCGACCGCGACAGGCCGGATATCCTTCTGCTCGATAATAAGCTGCCGGGTATTCAGGGAGTTGAGGTGCTTGAATACGTAAGAAATAAAAAATATGATATCGTGGTTGCGATGATCACGTCGTATGCTTCTCTTGATGTAGCGGTAAAAGCACACCGGTATGGAGCCACCGACTTCATCCCCAAACCGTTTACACCGCAGGAGCTTAAATCGAGCA
This sequence comes from uncultured Bacteroidales bacterium, assembly GCA_963737255.1. GTDB lineage: Bacteria > Bacteroidota > Bacteroidia > Bacteroidales > VadinHA17 > LD21. The sequence goes on along the minus strand of CAVTSB010000011.1, from coordinate 192,116 downwards.
TTGAAAACATAACCAAACAGCAGTATCTGAAAAGGATAACCCACCGGATGAATGAGGAGGGCAAAAAAATCAGGTACCAGTTTCTGTCAGTTTTGTCGCATGAATTGAAAGCCCCGTTGAACGCCATTGAGGGATACCTGAAAATGATGCAGGAAAAGCAGTCGGGCGACCGGATCGAGGATTATGCAACACCGATAGAAAGGTCGCTTCAGCGGATACAGGGAATGAGAAACCTCATAATGGACCTGCTCGATTTTACAAAGATAAGGCTTGAAAGGAAAGAGGAAAAGATTGAGGAGGTTCATCTTTCCAATATTGCCACGGGAGCGATTGTGACGGTGCGGCCATATGCTATCCAGATGGAGATTGCTGTGAAGCTTACGGTAAAATCTGACGCCGTGATAATGGCTGATCCCACCGATATGGAAATTATTTTCAACAATCTTGTGTCAAATTCTGTTAAATATAACAGGGTGGGAGGTAATGCTGAAATTATAATTGACAGTAGTGAGAACGAAGTCATAATATTTTTCACCGATACCGGCATTGGAATAACGGAAAATGATAAGGAGAACCTTTTCAATGAGTTCGTCAGGATCAAGAATGAAAAGACAAGGAACATTTCAGGAAGCGGCCTCGGACTATCAATCGTAAAAAAAGTAATTGAATTATATAATGGCACAATAGCAGTTGACAGCACTCCTGATGTGGGAACCACATTTACTGTCAGACTGCCTAAAAATCAAACCAGCAATACCTGAAGATTATGAATACCTTACCGGGAAAAACCATTGAACGGCTCAGCGAATACAGAAGAACTCTGCTCGAATGCCTGAGGGAGAACAGAAACTTCATCTTCTCCCACGATCTTGCCGCACGGCTTCACCTGACTGCAGTTCAGGTCCGCCGCGACCTTATGCTGATTGGCTATTCAAGCGTGAGAAGGAAAGGTTACGATGTCAGGGAACTCATTGATACGATAAGTATGATTATTGACTCGGAAGACGGAATCAACGTAGCAATTATCGGGATTGGCAACCTCGGAAGAGCGGTAGCCGGATATTTCAAGGGAAAACGATCAAAGCTTAACCTGGTCGCATCCTTTGATAAGGATCCTCAGAAGATCGACAAGGTCATTTCAGGTGTCAAATGCTATCCGTATAACCAGATGCAGAAAGTAATAACTGAACTCAGGATCAGTATTGCCATTCTTACAGTGCCCGCCGATTCGGCCAGGGATATCACCGAAGAAGCTGTTCGTTACGGTATCAGGGGGATCATGAACTTTACGACTATTCCGCTTAATGTACCATCTGATGTCTATCTCGAGGAATATGACATGATAACTTCTATCGAGAAGGTGGCCTACTTCGTGAAGGAAAACCAGTTGTAGTACCAGGGATTCCAACATGAAGATTTTCAGGAGTTTTGAAGAGGCAAGTGCCATAAAAAATCCGGTCGTGACGACGGGATCGTTTGATGGGGTCCATATCGGCCATAAAGCAATCATCAACAGGCTTAATATGCTGGCCGGCAAGTATGATGGCGAATCGGTCCTGATTACTTTTGACCCCCATCCCCGGAAAGTTCTCTACCCGGAAACAGCCGGGAAAAATCTCAGGCTAATCAATTCACGGCATGAAAAACTTGAACTTCTCAGAAAGTCAGGACTCGATAACATAATTATTATAGAATTCACCAAAGACTTCTCGAAAACAACAAGCGAACAGTTCGTCAGGGATTACCTCTGCGGGATACTGAAGGCCAGAGTGGTTGTCGTTGGATTCAACCATCACTTTGGCTTCAATCAGGAGGGCGATTATAAACAGCTCTGGACGATGCGTGAAAAATACAATTTTGAGGCTGAGGAGATACCCGAGCAGGAGGTCCAGCACGAAACCGTCAGCTCGACAAAGATACGCCAGGCTATCAGTGAAGGATATATTCAAAAGGCAAACGCATACCTCGACCATTACTATATTGTAATGGGAAAGCCGGCCGAATACGAATACAGAAACACCTTTTTCCCCCTGACCCTTGCCCGCATCCCAATGACCGAGGAATGCAAGCTGCTGCCATCTCCGGGTATTTACGCTACATCCTTTGAATCAGGTTCACATTCATCAAAAAGCATGGTCATCATAAACAAAAATGCATCCGAGGAGACCGAGGTGCTTCTCCATACTTTTGATTTCGGATCAATCCATTATAACACTGATTCCACCACCTATTTTCATAAAAAGATACGCGGAGCTGTCAACCTCTCCGACCCGGAAAGCTCCACCCCGGGGATACGCCAGGCGATGATAGAAATTGAGGAACTTATATATTGATCGGAATACATTGCCTCTTTTTTTAGTATCTTTGCGCCAGAATTTTATAGTCTGTTAAAAATGCGTTTTTCACCGGAGAAGTTGAGCATTCCGGATCAGAGAATGAAGCCATTCATTGATCCTGAAGAGATCTGGAGGCTGATCAATAGTACGAAACCTGAAAAGAACAGGGTAAGGGAAGTAATTGCAAAGTCACTTGAGAAGAACAGGCTTTCCATGGAGGAGACTGCAGTCCTGATCAACGCTGTGGGCACTGACCTGGCTGATGAGATTAAGGAGGGAGCGTGCGAACTTAAGCAGAAGGTCTACGGTAACAGGATAGTGCTTTTTGCACCGCTGTATGTAGGGAATAAATGCACAAACAATTGCCAGTATTGCGGTTTCAGGACATCAAACAAAGATGCAGTCCGCAAAACGCTATCGGATCAGGAGCTGATCAGGGAAGTTGAAGCTCTTGAAGACAGCGGGCAAAAAAGATTAATTCTTGTCTATGGTGAACATCCCGAATACTCTCCGGATTACCTGGCTCACACTGTTAAAGTTGTTTACAGTGTAAAAAAAGGACATGGTGAAATAAGAAGAGTGAATATAAATGCCGCTCCATTGGATATTGAAGGTTTCAGGAAAGTGGGTGAGTCCGGGATCGGGACTTACCAGATCTTCCAGGAAACCTACAGTCCTGAAGCATACACATGGTACCACAAGGGAGGGAAAAAGATGAATTTCGAATGGCGTCTTACTTCACTTGACAGGGCGCAGGAGGCAGGCATTGACGATGTTGGTATTGGAGCGCTTTTCGGACTTTACGACTGGCGTTATGAAGTACTCGGACTTATCCGCCATACCAACCACCTCGAAGCCTGCTATGATGTCGGACCGCATACAATATCTTTTCCGCGTATCAAAGATGCCCTTAGCCTGAATATCGATAAAACATACATGACGAACGATGAGGACTTTAAAAAGCTGGTCGCCATTTTGCGTCTTGCTGTTCCTTATACCGGACTTATTCTGACAGCCCGCGAGTCCCCTGAAGTAAGAAAGGAAGTAATTAAATATGGTGTTTCACAGATTGATGCGGGCACTAAGCTTGAAATCGGCTCATATGCAGATTCAAAAGACGAGGATCAGAGCCTTAACCGCGAACAGTTCAGGATCCATGACTCAAGATCCCTTTCTGCTGTGATCGACGAGCTTCTGACAAACGATTATATTCCATCATTTTGTACTTCATGTTACAGAATGGGCAGGACCGGAGAACATTTTATGGAGTTCTCAGTGCCCGGCTTTATTAAAAGATTCTGCACACCGAATGCCATTCTCACTCTTTCGGAATATATATGCGATTATGCAACTGATGAAGTTGCTGAAAAGGGTTGGGATGTGATCGAAAAGAATATCGTGAAGCTTGATCCGCCAATTGCAGGAAAAACCAGGGAAAAGATTGAAAAGATCAGGATGGGGGAGAGAGATCTTTATTTTTGAACCCTCCGCCCCCCGCTCCATTGCATTAACAACAACTCCGATATACCATGATTAAAATCGTTGGCATCAAGATCATCGACAGAATAAAAGAAGCCGGTCTGACACAGGAAATCCTCTCAAAATATGCCGGACTCATTACAACGAGGCTCGGTTTTCATGAACTGACCACTGAACTTTGCAGCCGCGAAGCCTATATTTTACTTCATCTCACGGGCGATCCTGCCCTGTCAAGGCAGATGCTTTCGGATCTCACAGCACTTAGAGGTGTTGAGATCAAACAAATGACATTCGATGAGAGCGGGCAGTTCCTGAATTTCACCACCGAAGAAGGTGCTCTCAGGATACTGGGTATCCTTGTTGAAAAACGAAGCCATGATGCCGTCATCGCAATCCAGAAAACTCTTACATCATACGGTTGCGTGATCCGCACCAGGCTGGGTGTCAATGAAGAATTCTTCGGGCAGCCTGCCGGACTGATTATTATTGAACTCATTGGTGATGAGATCCAGATGGATCTGCTCGAGAAAGACCTTGAAAGAATTCCCGGTGTCCGTCTCAGGAAAATGACCTTCTGATCCGGGCCATCCTGAATCCCTCCGTTGTACCTATCTTAGCACCTGCCCGAAGAAAATCGCATTCAGGAATATCTTATTCGTCCCGTACCAGATTGCCCTGAAGTTGGTATTGTCGTAAATTGAGATCACCCGGTTTTCATGGATGCTGGCAAATGCAGTTCCCCTTATCCTTTCAATGTTTTCTTTCGTGCAGTAACCACTTAGTAAAGGATCTTTTGTGAACACAACCGGATTATTGTAAATGTTCCCATTTTTTTTGGCCGCGGAAGAGGTCGATTTGAACACGGGAAGAAGATCCCGCGTATAGCCGTAGCAGAGAGGGTGGGAGAGGTCAAGCCTTGCTTCAAATATTGATCCCGGGATCTGCTGGACCTGGTTGTCCACAGACCTGTTGGCATATATACCTGAATCCTTTTTATCAGTTACGGACTGAACAAACTCAATCTCCGCAAACTTATTCCTTTGCAGCCAGTTATTGCCGTTTTCAAACCCGATCAGTGTTCCTCCGCGACGGTTCCAGGCCCTGATGTTCTCAATAACAGGATTGTTTAAATCAGGAGACCCGGTAATAATAATGACATTATATCTGTCCAGATCAGCCGATCCAAAACCCTGCGCGGTGATCATTGTAACAGGAATTTTGAACCTGGTATCAAGCATATGCCATATTTCACCGGCATCACCGCTGTTTGCGCCTGCTCCGACAACCATTGCAACTGATGGCTTATCAAGCGGTATTATCCGGTTGCTCCCCAGATCAATGCCACCGGGTGTCAGGCCCGTCTTTACTCCATACACCACTATCCCGGACTCTTCAGCCACTTTTTTCATTGTCATCTGAAGCTCATCCGGAGAAAGCTTTTGTCCTGTTACCGGAACGACAATTGTTCCGAATGAGAATTCCTTTTTCAGATCAGGGTTATCAAATACAAATCTCTCCGCCGATACCCTGGTGATTATCCCGGCATCCTGGAGTGCAAAAAGCGCTTTTGGCGCGAAATATTCGCTCCATTCGAAAATAAAGGCATACGGATTGTCAGGTGACACCAGTTTTCCTTCCCTGACAGGGTCAGTGACTTCCTGTCCTGCCAGGCCTTCCATCTCTTTTGCAAGGTTTATTCCGCTGTACCTTATGTTGAACGACATCGGTAAAACCCATGTTGAGATATCATAAAAGGTACTGTCGGTGAATATCTTAACAGGCTCGAACAGGCTTCTTATAAAAAGGTGGGATGATTGTTTCAGCGGCACAATAAAGCTTTCTGAAGCCTTATACTGAATACCGTCCCTGACAAGATCCCTGTTCGTCCTGTACACTTTTATCTGGTGCTTCTGAAGTATTTTTATGAATTCCGAAACTCTTCCGTTATCGGCTGGCTCAGTGAAAATAAACCCTTTTACAGGGTACTTATCTGGCTGGTTGAGAGCGTCTTTATAGAAGTCGCGCTGGTTTCCGAGAAGCTTCTCCTTCATTTTCAATCCGGCTTCCAGCGTTGAAAGCGATACTGTAACGTGGTTCCTGATCGCAAATGGGAATGACAATAATCCTCTTGTCGTCTCCCTCAGATGTCCTTTTACCCCGGCCTGTTCGAACAGGATCCCTACAGATCCGAAGATATCAGGGTATGAGGATCCCTTTCCAACATAAAAGTCGTCAAAAGATTCTTCAGTATAATAAAAGCTGCCTATTGCATTGAGGTATTTCTCATGGTATTTCCCGATCTCGGCTGTCAGCTCATAATTCTTTGCCGGTGTAAGGGGATTATTCCGGCTCGGTATCCCGGGCTGAAAGAAGAATGTCTCATTTGCCCCGGTTTCGTGGTGATCGGTGTTTATGTTGGGTTTCCATTTGTGAAAAGCAGCTACGCGTCCAACCGTTTCAGGATGCTGAAGAAGCAGGTAGTCGCGGTTAAGGTCAAACCAGTAATGATTGGTCCTTCCTCCTGGCCAGGTTTCGCTGAATTCCCAGGAGGAGGGATCGGAGTTATTATTCAGGCTCCTGGTGGAATTGACCCAGGTAGAGTGGCGCTGCATACCGTCGGGGTTGAGTGACGGATCGATCAGGATCACAGCGTTTTGCAGTAATTCGTCTATCTCTTTCCCTTCTCCTGCAGTCAGGTACCAGGCTACCAGTACTGATGCATTCTGGGCGCTTGATTCGTTACCATGAATACCGTATCCCAGCTTGATGAATACCGGCATGTCTGTGATATCTACACCGGCCGATTTTGATGGATCGCATAACAGCAGATGCTGTTGTCTCAATTGTTCTATGTTTTTAATGTTCTCAGGGGAACTTATTATCAGGTGGCCGAGCGGCCTGTTCTCGTAACTTTTTGCATACTCTTCCCAGATAGCCCTTTCCGAGACCTTTGCCAGTTCAACCATATAGTAATAGAGCTTGTCATGCGTCAGGTGCCATTCCCCGATCTCATGTCCGAAAAATTGCTTCGGGGCAGGGATTGAGGGGTTATAGGTTATATTTTCTGGCAGGTAATAGTCGATACTTACCTGTGAGTTACCCAGGAGTGAGAATGTACAGAATATGACAATAAAAAGAGTTTTTTTCATAGGGTTGAGGTATGGTTATAATGTTAAATTGTTAAATTGGTATATTGTTATATCGTTATATCGTTATATTGTTGAAAAATAAATACTTAACCACAGAGTAGCACGGAGTTTGGAAGGAGTTTCACTGTTTTTGTTCCCCTTTCTTTCCCTCGCTCCCGCTCTCCCTCGCTCTCTCTCTCCATCCCTCTCTCGCTCCCTCGCTCCCTCGTCTCTTCTCAAAGTGCTGCGAGTCTCCCCACTCTCCATAAATAATCTCCGAACCGACAAGACTGACTCTGGCCTCAAGACAGCTCTGGCAATCTTCCGCAGAGTCATCCGTACAGGGCTTATTATCATAGAGTCTGTAACTATCCCTGTATTTTCCGGGAGTGATGTTCGGCATGATTATGTTGGCACCGATCATTACGGCTTTTTCCCTTCCGACCGGATCAATCGCCTGAAGCGCTGTTGCAGCAACGATGTTAATGTCCTTCATCATAATTCTCAGGATGGCAATCATTTTCAGCGTGAGGTCGAACCTTTCTGAAAGCGGCAGCAGTTCACCTGCAAATTCAATAAGAGGGGTATCCGCATGCTCAATATAGGGACCCATCCCGCACATATCGACATTGAAATCCTTCATGTAGAGAAGATCCCCGGCAAGATCATCCAACGTCTGGAATGGTAATCCTATCATCACACCTGTGCCTGTCTGGTATCCAATATCCTGAAGGCTTCTGAGGCAATCGAGCCTCCGCCTGAAATCGTGCTTCTGATTATACGGATGAATTTTCCTGTAAAGTCCTTCATTTGTCGCCTCTATCCTCAACAGATAACGGTGCGCGCCGGCATCGTACCATCTTTTGTATACCGGGGGCTCTTGTTCCCCCACCGACAGTGTGATTCCAAGTTCCCCGTTCGACAGATCCTTTATCCTGTGCAACAGGCTTTCGATGCGGTTGGTTACAGCCTGGCTTTCAAGCTCACCCGACTGGAGGGCGATCGAGCCGTAGCGGTTTTCCCAGGCAAACCTGGCGGCTGCAAGGATCTCGTCGTCGTCGAGATTATACCGGACAAGATTATTGTTGCCTTTCCTGATGCCGCAATAGAGGCAATCCTTGCTACAGATATTTGAAAACTCAATAAGTCCCCTGAACCAGACCTTTTTACCGATATATTTTTCTTTTATTTCAGTCGATTTTTTAAACAGGAGGGATCTCTCTTCCCCTTTTAAGGAGAGAAGGGAGACAATTTCCTCACGGGAAAAGGATTCTTTTTTTAATAATTCGATCATATCCATAAGAAAAAATAAGAACTTACACAGAGTGACACAGAGAATACACAGAGTCCCACAGAGGTCATCCCATAGGGGAGAGAATCCGGGCCTGCGAGGAATCGGGGGGTGTTGATATATTCCATGGTCCCTGCGCTCTTCGCCCTGAGCTCTTCGCCCTGAGCCCTGAGCTTTTAAAATCCCCGTCCGAACATCCCCCACAAAGTTACTTTTATTTCTTCCCACCGCTTCATTGCCGAGTATGCGAAACTATTCGTATAATTTGTTACGAATTTCTTCGCATCTGCATTTTTACCCTCCTTAACCAGCTCCTTCACCCTTTTGTCAATTGCAGGCAATTCCTCAATAGCTTTCTTTTCAAACTCCTCCACTGCAGGTTCTATTACGGGCCGGCTTCTTGTCCAGTTTACTGTTGCAAGGCGGTTGGCTTCCCTGAACGACCAGACGGCAGCATCAGTGCGGTACCGCTTCTGGCCGCAGATACCGAACGACTGCGGCAGACTGAGGGTGCCGGAGAATATCGGGATTCTTGGGCTCTCGCCCGGATTGTCAAATGCGAACCATGCTATGGCGCCCACTTCATCAGGCAGCCAGCTGCGGCATTGGATAACGTGTGAATAGGAACAACCTGCAATGGCAATTGTTCTTTGTCTCTCAATGGTCCCGGGCTTAAGCTCATTTATCAGTGTCCTCAGATCATTATTCATCCAGTTGTTTACGACAGGTGATTTTACTTTCTCCTCAACCTCGTTCCCGTTATCATCCTTTTTCTTTGCAGTGACAAGAAGGTTCGAAGTCATATCCCATTTAGAACCTTCATAGGTCTCCCTGAAATACTTCATTACATCCTGTACCGAAAGCTTTTTAGCCGGTTTGACTGAAAATGGCAGTTCTTCAGCATCGAATGACAGGTTAAGGGCAGGAGCAAGGGTACTTAGAACATAGAATTCCCTTATGGCAAATGGTTTTTTATCATTGATTACTTTCCAGAATTTAAGGGGTTCCGTCCCGTCCCAGTATCCCAGATTCCTTGCTACGTTCTTCAGATCGGTGCTGTACATGAAATGATCGGGATCGTTGAAATCGACAGCTGAGATCCTCGGAATATTGGCGGCAATCCCGACATGATCATCGGGAATTCTCTGTGCGCACCAGACGGCTGATGGTTTCCCGTTCTTTCCCGAACCTGCGATCTCCATCTGCCAGACTTCGAGCGGATCGGCAATCGTGATGCATTCTGCGAGGTCGGCATACCCGTATTCCTCGGCCAGTTTACCGATAAGTGTTATCGCTTCCCTTGCCCTTTTGCACCTTTGAAGGGCTATCTTCTGGAGCTCTTCGATCAAGAATAATCCATTCTCATTGATAAGTTCTTCCCGGCCATAGATTGTCGTTTCCCCGATTGCAAGCTGTTTTTCATTCATGCAAGGATATGCAGTATTGAGGAAAGCGAAAGTTTCCCCGGTTTCAGGGATCTCTCCTTTCCTTGTCACCTGTGCCATGTCGGCCGGAAATTCGGTATGCAAAGTACCCCAGTATATCTGCCGCATTGTTCCCATTTCATACCTGGACCGGGGAACGATCTCAAGCCAGGTCCTGTAGTTACCGTCGCATGTATGGGAGGTCATCACCGAGCCGTCGGTTGAGGCCAGCCGGCCGACCATTATGCTGGTGCAGCTCTCGGCATATCCGGGACCGTCGGTGTCAATTTCCTGGTATTGAGCTGACAGGTTGATTGAAAGGCATACAAGTAATATAAGAAGAGTGAAAGGGTGGTGCAGTTTTTTCATAAGCGATCGGAATTGTTTTGTTTTCTACATTTCATACAAAAATAACTTTTAAAATGAATCAGAGTAAATGACGGCAGATTGAATTATCCTGACTGCTCTTTTGTTTTGTCAGGTTAATTTTTACTATATTGCTTTTTTGAAACTTTAAATGAGTGTTTGAAATTTGTTACATATCCGAATCTTATTTATTCGTTGTTGCACATAATGTGGGCTATCTCAAACGGTTTGCCGGCCTTTGATTTAATCGTTACCATCCATAGCTATTGATTATTCAGATCAGTCATCAACTTTAAGTTATCTATGATTAATGACAAACTTATAAATCCTGGCAGCATAGTAGTTGTCGGGGGATCGGAAGACCTTTTAAAACCTGGCGGCAAAATCCTTAAAAACATAATTGACGGTGGTTATTCCGGTGACATTTTCGTCGTCAACCCAAAGCAGGACATCATACAGGGGATCAGATCGTACAGGGATATTGCAGATATTCCTCGTGTCGACCTGGCAATCCTGGCCATACCTTCAAAGTTTTGCTATCAGACTGTTAAAGTATTGATTAAGGAAAAGAATACAGTCGCATTTATAATCATTTCAGCAGGATTCAGCGAAGCCGGTGAGGAAGGGCGCAGGCTCGAAAAGAGTATAGCAGAGCTGATCGGGGATGCCGGAGGCTGCCTTATCGGACCGAATTGCATCGGTGTTGTAACACAGGCTTATCATGGGGTATTTACCACCCCGGTCCCAAAGCTCAGTGAAAATGGATGCGATTTCGTTTCAGGATCGGGTGCCACGGCGCTGTTCATCATAGAATCAGCCCTTCCGAAAGGGCTGAGCTTTTCAAGTGTTTTCTCGGTGGGCAACAGCGCACAGACAGGAGTCGAGGAGGTGCTTGAGTACTGGGATCTGAATTACGAGCATGGCAGGAGTTCACGGATAAAACTCATTTATGTGGAAACTATTCCGAACCCCGACAAGCTTCTCCATCATGCTTCATCGCTGATCCGGAAAGGCGCCAGGATAGCAGCAATAAAAGCCGGGACCACTGAGGCGGGAAGCAGGGCAGCCTCCTCACATACCGGAGCCATGGCCGCATCCGACCTGGCAGTCGAAGCTCTTTTCCGCAAGGCGGGAATAGTGCGTTGCGCCGGGCGTGAAGAGCTGACTACCGTCGCTTCCGTCTTTATGCATAAACCCCTAATGGGCAGGAATATTGCAATCATAACCCATGCAGGAGGTCCTGCGGTCATGCTCACCGATGCATTGTCGGCAGGCGGCATGAACATTCCAAAGCTGGCAGCAGAAGACCAGACCAGGATACTTTCAATGATGAATCCCGGTGCTTCGGCTCTGAATCCGATAGATATGATCGCGACTGCAACAATCGACCAGCTCGATAACGTCGTGGAGTATGTCGATAAGAAGCTTGACAGTATACAGGGGATGAGCGTTATATTCGGTAACAACGGTCTGACAAATATGAGCGAAGTTTATGAACTTCTTCATAAAAAGATCATGGATTGCAATAAACCATTGTACCCCATACTTCCTTCAATTTCAAGCTCTCATGAAGAGCTTGAAGGCTTCATGAATAAGGGTCACGTCAATTTCCCGGACGAGGTTGTGCTTGGCAGAGCCCTGACCAGGATATCTAATACTCCCTACCCGGCTGAAGAAAATATATTTCTCGAAAAAGTTGATGTTCCAAGGATCAGGCAAATCATTGATGCCTGCGGGAACGGATACCTTGACCCTTCAGTGATCCAGGATCTTCTTAATGCTGCAAATATCCCGCTTGTCAGAGAAGGTGTGGCGGCAACATCGGAAGAAATAGTTTCACTTGCCGCCCGGATTGGTTATCCCGTAGTCATGAAAGTGGTCGGACCGGTTCATAAATCGGACGTCGGCGGGGTCACTCTCAATGTCAGGTCGCAGAAACACCTTGAAGCTGAATTCGCGAGAATGAAAAGGATAGAAGGAGTTTCAGGTGTTATGGTTCAGCAAATGATAACGGGCACAGAACTGTTTATAGGGGCCAAGTACGAGTCGAAGTTTGGCCATATTATCCTCTGCGGACTGGGAGGGATATTTGTTGAAGTTCTCGGCGACGTGTCCTCAGGACTTGCACCTCTTACCTTCAATGAGGCAAATTCAATGATAGAGAGCCTCAGGGCATACCGGATCATAAAGGGAACAAGGGGGAAGGCAGGTATAAATGAGTCAAAATTCGCAGAGATAATTGTCAGGCTTTCCTCATTACTGAGATTTGCCACCGAGATCAAGGAGATGGACCTTAATCCGCTGATTGGTACTGAGAAAGACGTTACGGTGGTGGATGCCAGGATCAGGATCGAAAAATGATAAAGATACAATTTCACATAACCTGTTAGAATTATTTGTAAGTTCGCATTTTTTCAAATAAGCAGAAAATCAATAAAAATATGATAATACCTCAACTCTCTGTGTTTCTTGAAAACAAATCCGGACGACTTACTGAAGTACTTGAAGTCCTTGGCAGGGAGAACATAAGAATAACGGCGTTAAGTGTCGCCGACACTTCAGAATTTGGTATTCTCAGGATTATAGTGAATGATCCTGAAAAGGCAAGGGCCCTGCTGAAAGATCAGCTGTTTACTGTCAATATTTCGGAAGTCATCTCGGTGATGGCGCCGAATGAGGCAAAATACTATGCAAAAGTTCTTAAGATCCTCTCCGATCTCGATATAAGCGTAGAATACACGTACGCATTCTCGCGGGGCGCCAAATCGGTAATCATTTTACGATGCAGCGATAACGGGAAGGCGATCAGAGCGTTAAAAGAGCATGAGATGGAGTTGCTGAATGCAAGTGATCTTTATAAGATCTAATATGGAAATCTGGAACAGGCATTTTGAATGCATGGATAGAGAGGAACTCTCGGTGGTTCAGGGTAATCGTTTAATGGAAACTGTTGAAAGGTCATATTTCAATGTTCCGTATTACCGCCATAAAATGCAGGAGGCCGGACTGGGACCCGAAAGCATACGTTCCATAAAAGATATCAGCAAACTCCCGTATACTTCAAAACAGGACCTGAGGGATAACTACCCTTTCGGGCTGTTTGCCGTTCCGATGAGCGAAATTGTACGTATCCATGCTTCCTCCGGTACAACAGGAAAACCCACAGTTGTGGGTTATACAAGAAATGATATCTCTACCTGGTCGGAAGTGATGGCACGAACACTCACAAGTGCCGGCGCCAACCGGAATGACTTTATACAGGTTGCATATGGATACGGATTATTTACAGGCGGACTCGGATTGCACTACGGCGGCGAGAAGATCGGGGCTTCCGTAATACCCATTTCAGGAGGTAATACTGTAAGGCAGATCCAGCTGATGCGTGATTTTGGCAGTACGGTGCTTGCCTGTACCCCCTCATACGCACTTTACCTTGCTGAAGCGATCGAGGAAAGCGGGATCAAACGCGAAGAACTCAAGCTGAAGGCAGGCGTTTTTGGTGCAGAACCCTGGACCGAAAAAATGAGGCGCGAGATAGAGGCTAAACTAAAAATAAAGGCGATCGATATTTATGGCCTGAGCGAAGTGATAGGTCCCGGAGTTGCCAGCGAATGTCTTGTCCAGGATGGCCTGCACATTAATGAGGATCATTTTTATCCTGAAGTGATCGATCCGGTCACGCTCGAGGTCCTGCCCGAAGGCACCCTCGGAGAACTTGTATTTACAACTCTTACCAAGGAGGGATTACCGCTTATCAGGTACCGCACCCGCGACCTTACCAGGCTCAATTATGAGAAATGCAAATGCGGACGTACTCTTGTCAGGATGGATAAATGCCTCGACCGCAGCGATGACATGCTGATAATCAGAGGTGTTAATCTGTTCCCGTCGCAGGTTGAAACGGTTCTTCTCGAAATGACGGAGATAAAACCTCATTATCTGCTTATCGTTGACAGGGTAAACAATCTTGACACCCTCGAGCTCAGGGTTGAGGTTGATGAAGAATTCTTCCTCGACAAGATAAGCCAGCTTGAGGAACTCAGGAAGCGTATCCGGGACAACCTCGAAAATTCAATCGGACTTGGCATAAAAGTTACACTCGTTGAGCCCAAGATGATAGAGAGAAGCGAGGGTAAAACAAAGCGGGTTATTGACAAGAGAAAATTTTAACTTTTTTTCTGTAATGAACGATATTCCAATTTCAAAAGATACAATTAAAACCCTTAAGGAGGTTGCAGGCGTTACTTCAACCGGATCAGCCTCAATCCGTGAAATTGCACAGCTTATTAATGTAATTGAATCAAAAACCGGGGTAAAATTCATCAGGATGGAACTGGGCGCTCCCGGACTGCCCTCTCCCCAGGCAGGCATCGAAGCTGAGATAGCTGCCCTGAGAAAAGGATTATCGGCCGTTTATCCCGATATCAGGGGAGTAAGTTCACTTAAGAGTGAAGCGTCAAGATTCATAAAACTGTTCCTTGATGTTGATATAAGTACCGACGGATGCATCCCCACCGTGGGATCAGTAATGGGATCAATGGTTTGTTTCCTGGTCGCAAACAGGAATGACAGGACCAAGGAAGGAACACTTTTTATCGACCCGGGCTTTCCTGTGCAGAAACAGCAGGTAAGAATGCTTGGCCATGATTACAAGACTTTCGATGTATATAATTTCAGGGGGAAAAAACTGAAAGCCAAACTTGAATCATACCTTGAATCGGGAAAGATCTCTTCATTGCTTTACTCAAATCCGAATAATCCGTCATGGATCTGTCTGAATAATGAAGAACTATCAATAATTGGTGAATTATGCCACAAATATGATGTAATTATTATTGAAGATCTTGCTTACTTTGGGATGGATTTCAGGAAAGACTATTGCAATCCCGGGAATCCGCCATATCAACCTTCTGTGGCGCATTATGCCGACGATTATGTACTTCTTATTTCAAGTTCAAAAATTTTCAGCTATGCCGGCCAGAGAATTGGAATAATGGCAATTTCCGATCACCTGTTTAACCGGTCCTATCCTGATCTTCTGAGATATTATTCATCGGATAAATTCGGACATGCGGCGATATACGGGGCATTATACGGTCTGTCAGCCGGTGTCACTCATTCGGCCCAGCATGGTTTTGCAGCGCTTTTAAAATCGGTTAATGACGGAACTTATAAATACCGTGACGATGTAATTGAATATGGAAGGAAGGCACATGAAATGAAGAGATTATTCACTGAAAACGGCTTTACAATTGTGTATGACAGGGATCTTGATGAGTTACTTGCCGATGGATTCTACTTCACAATTTCATATCCGGGAATGTCTGGCTGTGAATTGATAGACGAACTTTTATGTTATGGTTTAAGCGCGATAACTCTCGATACAACGGGAAGCGACAGATCGGAAGGACTCCGGGCCTGTGTCTCGCATGTCTCGCGGAACATGTTTGGTGACCTTGAATTGCGGTTAAAAAGGTTTCAGCAAGACCATCCAATTGATAAAAATTAAAAAATAAAAATATGGCAAAGATCAGAGGAAGCATTGTTGTAGAAGTTGAAAGATGCAAGGGATGCGAGGTTTGTATGGTTTCATGCCCGACCGGCACCATCGCCATGGCGATGGAGGTCAATGGCAAGGGGTACCATTATGCATATCCGGCAAATCCTGAACTGTGTATCGGCTGTGCCAATTGTGCCATCGTTTGTCCGGATGGCGTCATAACCGTTTATAAAACAAAAATATAGCTTACCCATGGAAAAGGAATTGAGATTAATGAAGGGTAATGAAGCAGTTGCCGAAGCGGCTATCCGAGCAGGCGCTGACGGATATTTCGGATACCCGATCACTCCCCAGAGCGAAATACTCGAGTACCTGATGGAAGCAAATCCCTGTGAAACGACGGGAATGGTAGTTTTACAGGCTGAAAGCGAACTGGCTGCCATTAATATGGTTTACGGCGGAGCAGGATGCGGCAAGAAAGTAATGACATCATCTTCATCGCCCGGAATAAGCCTGAAACAGGAAGGGATCACTTATATCGCAGGCGCAGAACTGCCATGTCTTATTGTGAATGTTGTAAGAGGCGGCCCGGGACTTGGCACCATCCAGCCGGCTCAGTCTGATTATTTTCAGGCAGTAAAGGGGGGTGGTCATGGCGATTATCACCTTATTGTCCTTGCCCCGGCTTCAGTCCAGGAAATGGCTGACTTTGTCGGACTCGGATTCGACCTGGCATTCAAATACAGGAATCCGGTAATGATACTCTCCGATGGCGCTATCGGCCAGATGATGGAGAAAGTGTGGCTGAGCCCTCAGAAGGAGAGGTCGAAAACAGTTCCCGACTGGGCTACAACAGGAAAGCCTCCCACAAGAAAAAGAAATATTATTACATCACTCGAACTTGATCCGAACCGCCAGGAGATATTTAATCAGAAACTGGTTTCAAAATATAATGAGATAAGGGAGAAAGAGGTCCGTTTTGAGGAGTACCAATGTGATGATGCTGATTATCTGTTCGTAGCTTACGGGACCAGTGCAAGGGTGTGCCAGAAGTCGGTTGAGATGGCCAGGGAACAGGGAATAAAAGCAGGCTTGCTGCGGCCAATCACTCTTTTCCCGTACCCTTCAAAACAATTATATAAACTGGCCGACAAGGTCAGGCTTATGCTGGCAGTGGAGATGAGTGCCGGACAAATGGTCGAAGATGTAATGCTCTCAGTGTACGGGAAAGTCCCGGTTTTTCATTACGGAAGAATGGGCGGAATGATTCCCACACCCGATGAGGTTGTTGAAAATCTAAAAGAACGGATAAAGGAGGTTGAGCAATGAAAGAAGCTACCGGAATAAAGGAAATAATCAGGCCTGAAAATCTGGCTTACAAAAAGTCAGCTATCCTGACTGAGGATATAATGCACTACTGTCCGGGATGCGGTCACAGCACCACTCACCGGATTCTTGCCGAGATAATCGGGGAGGAGGGGATACAGCAGGATACAATTGGTGTATCGCCTGTAGGATGCTCCGTTTTTCTGTACAATTATATTGACATCGACTGGCAGGAAGCTGCCCACGGCCGGGCTCCCGCCCTTGCAACTGCCATCAAACGTCTGCTTCCCGATAAATTTGTATTCACCTATCAGGGCGACGGCGACCTTGCTGCTATCGGGACTGCAGAAACAATTCACAGCTGCAACCGGGGAGAGAACATCCTGATAATATTTATTAATAACGGGATATACGGTATGACAGGCGGACAGATGGCTCCCACAACATTACCCGGTATGAAATCATCCACTTCACCATATGGCAGAGATGTCAGGTTAATGGGTTTTCCACTGAAAATGACCGATATTGTTGCTACGTTACCGGGTACTTATTATGTGACAAGGCAGAGCGTTCATAACCCCGCAAATGTCAGAAAAACAAAAAGAGCCATGCGGAAAGCAGTTCAGTACCAGAAGCTCAATAAAGGAACTTGTTTTATCGAGATTGTCTCAAATTGCCCATCAGGCTGGAAAATGACTCCTGTACAGGCAAACAAATGGCTGGAGGAGAATATGTTCCCGTATTATCCCCTGGGCGACCTTAAAGTCCCGGCCGAAGAATCAGCACAACCAACAAAAAAATCAGAGAGCGATGACTGAAGAAATATTGATAGCCGGTTTCGGAGGACAGGGTGTCCTTTCAATGGGTAAGATCATGGCATACTCTGGTGTCATGCAGGATATGGAAGTAAGCTGGATGCCGTCATATGGTCCCGAGATGCGCGGAGGCACAGCAAATGTAATAGTTATACTCAGCAGCGAGCGTATCAGTTCACCTATAATCAGGCATTTCGACACTGCGATAATACTTAATCAGCAATCGCTCGACAAGTTTGAAAACTCTGTCAAACCGGGCGGCATACTTATCTACGACAGTAACGGGATAACCAGGCATCCTGAACGTAAGGATATTGCGATCTATCGCATCGATGCTGCTGAAGAAGCCTCAAGAATGAACAGTTCAAAAACATTTAATATGATTGTTCTTGGAGGATTCCTGAAAATAAAGCCGGTACTGAAAATTGAGAATGTAATAAAAGGACTGAAAAAATCACTTCCGGAGCGGTATCATAAACTGATCCCTGAAAATGAAATTGCGCTGAAACGGGGCCAGGAAATCATACAGGAACTACAAAGGGTCTGATCCCTCTGCGCCCTGCGCTCTGTGCCCTGAGCTTATGTCTCATAAAAATGCATATCCACAATATATTTCCAGACTGCAGGATGAAGGAAATACGACATGTTTTTCCCCCGTTTGATTCCGTCCCTTATAAAAGTGCCTGAAATCTCCATCAGAGGCGCATTGACCCATTTGACATCGGCCTTTGCCAGTAACTCATCGAGGAGATCGTTTTTAGTTCTGATCACATCCCTCCTGGGGTAAACATAAATGGGAAACCTGCTGACCAGTTCAAGCGCGTTTTTCCACTTGTGAAGGGTATAAAGATTATCCTCTCCCATAACCATTGTAAACTCGTGCCGGGGATACTTTTCCGTAAGCCATGCCATTGTATCGATAGTGTAGGAGGGGATTGGCCTGTGGAATTCGATATCCGACGGCTTCATGTTGTCGTTGTCGCCGATGGCAAGCTCAACAAGATAGAGGCGGTTGTGATCGGCCAGCAGGGTGTCCTTTTTCTTTAAGGGATTCTGCGGACTGATGACAAACCAGACCTGCTCGAGACCGGTGAACTCCTTCATATATCCTGCAACGGCCAGATGCCCTATATGAATTGGATTAAATGATCCGAAATATAAGCCTACCCTTGCCATTACCATTTATTTTATCGTTTAAGAAATAAGGAAACTGTCGATTGTGCTTCCTCTTTTGCCTCTTCTAAACGATCATTGAGAATAATGAAGTCAAATTTATCTGCAAGCTTCATCTCTTCAAGCGCCTTATTGATCCTGACCTGAACCTTGCCAGGTTCATCAGTCCCCCTTGCCATAAGCCTCTTTTCAAGCTCCTTTACCGATGGTGGCATTATAAAAATGGAAACTGCATTCTTCCCGAAGGTCTTCTTCAGATTTATTCCGCCTTTCACATCAACATCAAAGAGGACATGCTTTTTATGCGACCAGATCCTTTCAATCTCCATCTTCAGCGTCCCGTAAAAATGATCCTTGTAAACCTCTTCCCATTCAACAAATTCACCGTTTTTTACCCTTTTCTTAAAATCGGCGACCGTCAGAAAATAATAATCTTTCCCGTGTTTTTCAGTTCCTCTCGGGCTTCGGGTCGTAGCCGACACCGAAAACTCAAGATCAAGGCTTTGGCTCAGCAGGTGGTTTACAATTGTTGTCTTGCCTGCCCCCGACGGGGCCGAGATTATTACCAGTTTACCTTTCATGTTCCGACATATAACAGCTAAAGTATATTGTTGGTTTGTTCCTTTATCTTCTCCAGCTCATCCTTCATCATTACGACAAGCTTCTGTATTCCGGCATCGTTTGCCTTCGAACCTATGGTGTTGATCTCTCTTCCAATTTCCTGTACGATGAAGCTCAGTATTTTCCCGTTTGGTGATTCAGAACCAATGGTTTCCATAAAGTATTGGCAATGCTTCGTTAACCTGACTTTCTCCTCGTTAATGTCGAATTTCTCGAGATAGAAAATAAGTTCCTGCTCAAACCTGTTCTTGTCAATGTTTTCAGTCCCGTTATTCTCTTTTAACAATGAGAGAAGTTTTTCCCTGACCCTGGTTATCCTTCCCTCCTCAAAAGTTTCGATCGTTGCAAGGGAGTCAAGGATTGCCGAAAGCCGTTTCTTAAGATCTTCCTCGATCGACATTCCCTCTTCAATCCTGTAAAGGTCAAGCATTTGCACCGATTCAAGTAACTGATCCTTAACAAGACTCCATTCCTCCTCCGGCAGCTCTGCTTTCTCGGTTTTTAACGCATCAGGAAGCTTCATTATTGTAGAAAGAACCTGGTTGTCAAGAATGATATTTAACTCTGAGGCAATCTCTTTCATTTGATTATAGTAGGTCTTTACAATTGACTTGTTGATCACCGGAATACCTTCATCCTCAAGAATATCAAAAAAGATGAGAAGATCAATTTTCCCCCTGCCCAGTTTCTGGCTGATAATATTGCGGATCTCCGGCTCCTTCTCCTTATAGAGCCAGGGCACCTTTGCATTCAGGTCGAGCTGCTTGGAATTGAGTGATTTTATTTCGATTGTGATTTTTTTCTGAGGCAATTCAGCTATGGCTTTCCCATAACCTGTCATTGATTTTATCATTTGTGTCTGATTAGTTCAGGTAATACAAAGGCTCACAATGGCTTATTATCCATTCATGCTTAAAGTTACTAAATCTCCTGATATTTAACAACTGCCTTCTTTTTCCAGCGGCCGGTTTTATAATAAACATACGACAATGCAAGCCCTATCAGCCAGCTTGAAGGTATCGACCACCAGATTCCCTGGGCTCCCAGTCTGGCTGACAGGAAATAAGCCAGCGGAACCCTGATGATCCAGAGTGAGAAAAGAGTGAAGAACATTGGCAGAAGAGTGTCTCCCGCTCCACGCATCACTCCGTTGTAAATGAACATCAGGGTAAACATCAGGTAGAATGAGCTTACTATTGTCAGGTATTGGTCACCGATCCTGATCACTTCCTGATCATTTGTAAACATGTCCATCAGTATGTGACCGGAAAAAATAATTATAATTGTTGTTGCGATAGTGACTATTCCCGACATTTTAACCGTAGCAATCAGTCCGGTTCTTATCCTGCCTGGCTTGTTGGCACCTATATTCTGTCCCACAAACGTCGAAAGCGCCTGTGAGAAGGACATGGCCGGCACCATGGCCAGGAAATCGAGACGGCTGGCCACTGAATATCCTGCTATTACATTGGTACCGAATGTATTGACAATACCCATCAATACCAGTGCACCCAGGGCTACCAGGGTTTGCTGGATCCCTGTCGGCAATCCTATCCTTAAACTCTGTCGGAACACTTCCCGGTCAAAATGAAGTCCCTTTATCGCGATCCTTATAAGCTTATGGGTTTTGTTCAGCCAGATGATGGCCAATGCAAAAGCAATTGCATTTGACAGAAGCGTGGCATAAGCTGCTCCGGCAACACCCCAATTGAATCCTGCAACAAAAAGCAGATCTAGGATTATATTTGCAACTGTGGCTATTATAAGGAAGTACAAGGGGGTTTTTGAATCTCCAAGACCCCTAAGGACGGCGCTTGTTCCATTGTATCCGAAAAAAATTATGGTACCTGAAAAGAAAATCCTCAGATATTGGGTTGCCTGGGGCATGATCTCCTCCGGTAAAACAAGCAGCCTGAGAATCGGCTCTGCAAAAATAAGTCCTGCAATTGATACAATACCTCCTGCAACAAAAGAATAGATATACATTGTATCGATTGCCCGCCTTACCCTGACATAATCGCCTGCTCCGAAATACTGGGAGATAACAATGGTTGTTCCCATTACAATGCCGATAATGAGGGATATCATTACAAATATCACCGGGAATGATGCGCCAACAGCTGCCAGAGCTACTTTACCAACATAGTTGCCGACTATGATGCTGTCGACAACACTAAAAAGCTGCTGAAATATGTTTCCCAATAGCATGGGAGCAGCGAATTGAAAGATCAGTTTGCCTTCTTTTCCGTTGGTGAGATCACGCATTTGAAATTGTTTGCCGGGCAAAGAAAAGCAAAACTGAGTTATTCTCAAAATCCGGTGAAAACTTTGCGGGAGGGGTAGATGGAAATTTAAAAAATGTTAAAAACCGGGTTTGCTATCTCGTGATATAGAGTTAATAATTAATTCTTTACAGGCTATTATCGGACCATTTGTCAATAAGATTTCAGTTCTTTTTACCAGAATGGTATATTATAAAAGGATAATTTGTCGTTATGTTATGTTGATCATGTTCATTGGTTTTAACATTAATTATAATGTACTTTGTAACATATTCTACCAATTAGTCTTATCTGATAAATCCACTATTCATGAGAGGAAGAATTATACTCCCCTTTGTTTTTATTTTTTGTATAACTCAATCGTTTCCCGGTTTCTCACAGGGTATTTATTCCGATATCCCTGCTCAGAAAGGTCTTATCGATACACTAAAGGCAAGAGGCGTTTTACTCGACCCCGCGAGGAAAAAACCTGAAATAAAATTATCTCAGGAGCAGGCAATCGATTTTCTTCAGGGAAGCTGCAGACCTTACCTCTGGAAAAATACTGACGATCCTTTACGGAAAGCCCTGGAGCAGCTTGTTTTTGAAGCTTCCCATCCCGCATACGATTCTGTTGCTTACTTTCTCAGAAATTTTCCATATGACTCTTTAAGTATTTCCTGGGATAAGTTTTACATATGGGAACCGATGCGGTTCAGAGTTGCCTCAACTGAAACTGGGACCAGCCAGATTGTGGTACCAAAGGACACTCTCCGTTCAGATACTACCCTCCTCAGGCCTATGGTCCGAGATTCCGTCATGGTTCGCGTGATGAAGGATACCACAATAATGGTCATAATGGACACTCTTCCGGCGGTTTATTCTTCAAAGGAAGGATTCCCATTCAGGTATGTCAGATATCCTTACCAGAGCG
Organism: uncultured Bacteroidales bacterium; assembly: GCA_963737255.1. Taxonomy (GTDB): domain Bacteria; phylum Bacteroidota; class Bacteroidia; order Bacteroidales; family VadinHA17; genus LD21. Next base: position 169,462 of record CAVTSB010000011.1, on the reverse strand, counting down.
ATTCGCTGAAAGCAGCGGTGGATCTTCTTGTCGGTCTACTTGAAGAACGCGATTCAAGCATTGTCAATATCACTGATATTGCCAATAAAAAGACTTCAGTATGGCTGAATTCGAAGTCGGGGGGAATGATACGTCACTGGCTGAAAAATGATCTGAATGATTCGGTAACTGTATGGATAGGTAATCCTGAACGCAACACCCTGGGCCTTTACCTCGAACACGGTGTCAATTTCAAAAGACCGGGGATTCAGGGAAATGTTTCCGATGCCAGGGTAAATGTTGAAAAACTTGATAAATCAAAACTGCTTGATATTCAAAAGATCGTTACAAAAACACAATATTGGCGGCATCGTACGGAATCTGCCTTTTCACTGAACCAGGGAATGCTTTCAAACTGGGTGAAAGGAGGGGAGAGCAGTATTTCCACTACCCTCGATCTGACGGCCTACTTCGACTACAGCAATAAGCCGATGCTTATTTCATCGAACCATTTTGCAAGGTTAAAATTTGGCATGCTGGCATCGTGGGAGGATGGGAATATGAGGGTAATGAAGAACCTCGATCTTCTTGAGACCAATTCCAAGTTTAACCATAAGGCATTCGGGAAATTTGATTTCAGTGCCATCATGCTCTTTAAAACCCAGATTGCAAAAGGGCATAACTATACAACGTATAAACTTAATGGAGTTGACAGGGATACTGCCATCCTTGTTTCGAGATTAATGAATCCTGCGACGCTTACAATTGGATTAGGACTTGATTACAAACCGAACAAGGTGACTTCAATAAACTTCTCACCATTGTCTTATAAGGCAACTTTTGTCCCTGATACTTCATCGATTGACCAGACTAAATATGGCATTGCAAAAGACAGGCGGTCGAAACATGAACCCGGGGCAAGCTTTGTGGTCTCGAACGAGTTCAAACCGGTAAAAAATGTATCTGTCACTAACAGGTTGCAACTCTTCACGAATTACATAAATAATCCCCTGAACATCGATGTCGACTGGGAAATGATACTGGTCGCCCACATCAACTGGTTCACTGATGTAAGGCTTAATACTCATCTTATTTTTGATGATGATACAAAAACGGCGGTGTTCGACAATGCTGATAACCCTGTTATGGGGGCCGACGGACTTCAGAAAAAGACAGCAAGGATCCAGTTCAAAGAGTTGCTGGGCTTTTCGTTTGTTTTCAGATTCTGAAAAACCATTAACCGCGAAAAATTGGGATTGTTGAAAAAGTCCTTTTTAACCGCAAAGAACGCAAAGATGTCGCAAAGAACGCAAAGCTAAGACACATAAATTCAGCTCTTTGCGAACTTTGCGTCTTTCCTTTGCGCCCTCTGCGGTTAAAGGATTTTGACTTTTTCAACAGCCCCAAGACACCTGGAGGTTCTTCTGGAAGATCCTGAACCTCTTGACAATTTTACCGTCAAGCCGTTCACATTCAGCCCTCATGCGGATATTGTTCTCAAGGATAAGATGACTGTCGATAAGGTTCATCCCGGTTTTTTTTGCTGATTCAAGCATTTTAATTCCCATCAGGATGTCGATCCCCTGTCCCCTGAAATCCTTACTGATCCCACCGAGCATCAGCATCATCTTCTTCGATTTCTTCATTTCCCTCAGTATCCTGAATAGTCCGAATGGAAAGAGTCGGCCTTTCGTCGCCTTAATTCCTTCGCTGAGGTCGGGAAGGGCAATAATAAATCCCACAATTGTTCCTTCGCAGGTCCTCGTGACCTTGATGAATTCAGGATCAACCAGCGGCAGGTAACGGTCTGCAAATTCCTGCTTTTCCTTGTCATTAAGCGGAACAAACCCGTAGATCTCGCTGAAAGTATCATTCATAAGTTCCAGCACCGGGATTATGAATGGCTTTATCTCTTTCTTGGTCTTAAATTCTTTAACTTCAAATTCACAGTTTTTGGATATCCTCTCGTACGCTTTTAAATAAAGAGGCGGAAGCTGCTCAGGCATGGGGATGTTATAATTTACCAGGTCCACCTCCTTGGTATATCCTTCAGCTTCAACCATTTCAGGAAGATAAGGCAGATTCGTGGCAGCAGTAAAGAGATATGGCAGATCGAAGCCTTCGATCTGGAAACCCTGGGGGTCCTTATCCGAAAATCCCAGTGGTCCGACAATCTTATTCATACCATTTTCCACAGCCCACTCTTCCACCTTCCTTAGCAATGCGTGCACAACTTCCTGATCTTCTATGCATTCCATGAAGCAAAACCGGCCATGTTTCTCATTCTGAATAGAGTTGTAACGGTTGTTTATAAGACCCATAATCCTTCCAACAGGTTTATTGTCTCTGTAAGCCAGGTAGAGGACTGCATCTGCATACTGGTACGACCGGTTTTTCTTTTTATTGAACAGCTTCCATTCATCCATATAGATCGGGGGCAGCCATTCGTGATGGTTTTTGTGTACCTCCGCAGGCAGGAAAATAAACTGACGCAGCTCTCTCTTCGTCAGCACCTCTTTAATTACAATCTCCCCCATTTGCTCTTTTTATTTTCTGGAAACAATTAACGATCAGACAAAAGTATTAAATTGGAGATACGAACTATCAATCCTGATTAAAAGTTTATAAGATCAATAATTACAAAAACCGCAAACAGTAAACTTGCAATACCGTTGGTCGTCCCGAAAGCCAGATTAACCTTGCTGAGATCACCGGGCTTTACAATTGCATGCTGATAGATCAGCAAGACAACGAAAATGGCTGCCCCGATCCAGAAAAATAAGTGTCCGTGTCCGGTGAGACCTGCGGCTATAACTGCCAGGAATGTAAGGAAATGTACAAGTGCCGAAATGATCAATGCTCTTCTTTTCCCTACTGCCGAAGGCAGGGAGTGAAGCTTGTTATCCCTGTCAAATTCTTCATCCTGCAGGGCATATATGATATCGAATCCGCTCGACCATGTAAGGACGATAAAGGAGTATATCAGCGGAAGCAATTCAAAAGTACCCGTTACGGAAATATATGCACCAATCGGGGCGAGACTGAGCCCTAAACCCAGAAAGAAATGGCATAATGCGGTTATCCTTTTTGTAAGGCTATAGCCAAGAATGACCAGGAGAGCCACAGGGGAAAGAATCAGGGTAAGACGGTTGATAAATCCTGCTGTCAGGATGAAGAGCAGGGCATTAATTATTACAAAGACGGCTGCCGATCGCGGCACAACTTTGCCTGAAGGGATCTCCCTGCCGCTCGTCCTCGGATTCAGTGAGTCAAATTTTCTGTCTGCAAGCCTGTTGAATCCCATTGCAGCATTACGCGCGAATATCATGCACAGGATTATAAGCAGGAGCAGGCTCAGGGTGAATTCATGCTGTTCTTCTGATATTGCAAGAGTAAATCCGATAAGTGCAAAAGGCATCGCAAAAACAGTATGACTGAATTTTACGAGTGAGAAATAGTTGCCGATCCTGTTTATCAGTTTACTCATGTGTCAGGCAGTAAGAAACATCCGGGATACACAGGAATAATTACGTATCCGGTTACCTGATTTTTGCATCCAGTTCTCTTTCGAAAGCCCTGATCAGGTTATTCATTACTTTGTCTATTGACTTGTCAGTCATTGTCCTCAGGTCATCCCTCAAAACGAAGTTCACTGCGTATGATTTTTTATTCCTGCCAAGATTTTCACTTTCATAGACGTCGAATAGGCCGACTTCCCTGAGAATATTCCTTTCTGTTTTTAATGCTATCTCTTTGATCCGGCTGAATTTTATTCCTTTATCAATCAGCAAGGCAAGGTCCCGGCGTACCGAAGGGAATTTCGGCAGTTCCCGGAATGAAATCTTGTTGTTCTTTATCATCCTCATGATCAAATCCCATTCAATATGGCCATAAAAGACATCCTGTCCGATGTCGAATTTTGAAAGATAACGTTTCGATATCCTTCCTGCCTCCGCTACCAGCTGATTGTTGGCCGACAAATATGTTATCGATTCGGCAAAGTATTTAGAACTGCTTTCTCCCTGTGCGAGTGAATCAACACTGATCCCGAGCCTTGAAAATATCATTTCGACACCTGATTTGATATGGAAGAAATCGGTAGGATTGGTTTTGCAGTTCCAGTTTTCTCTTCCAGTCCTGCCTGAAATGAAAAGGTCAAGTGAAGTATTCTCAAGATAATCTTCAACAACCGGATACTGCCGTTCCTTGTTCCTTCTAAAATAGCAGTTACCGAATTCATAGAATTTAAGGTCGGTATTCTGCCTGTTTATGTTCCAGGTCACCGAGCTCAATCCCCCGTAAAGCAGCGACATCCTCATTGCATTCAGGTCGGAGCTCAGGGGATTTGCCAGTTTCACAAGCTGGTCAGTGTTGAAGTCCCCGCTCTGTTCATACCATGCGGCGGGATTGAGTGAATTGCACATTATTTCGGCAAAGCCGTTGGCTGAAAGAAGGTCGGATACGATATTTATTACATTTTCCCTCTCTGGCTTATCAAAATATGTGAGAGTGGAGTTGACATGACTGTTTATCTCAACATTATTATAACCGTATATCCTGAGGACTTCCTCTATTACATCTGCCTCCAGCCTGACGTCAACACGGTAAGCCGGTATCTCAAGGAACATTTTGTCATTATCTTCATTGATAATCTGAATATCGAGCAATCCCAGGATTCTTTTTACGATTGACTTTTCGATCTGTTTTCCTATCAGCCGGGTTATATTAGCATGGCTGACCTCAACTTTTGCATTTTCGATCTTTTCAGGATAGACATCAATTATTCCCGATGATATATTCCCGCCGGCAAGCTCCTTCATAAGCATTGAAGCCCTTTTCAGAGCCCAGACTGTCATGTTCGGATCGGTTCCCCGTTCAAACCTGAAAGAGGCATCGGTTTGCAGCCCATGTCTTTTTGAAGTTTTCCTGATGCTCACGGGATTAAAATAAGCGCTCTCGAGAAAAACGTTCTTTGTTGAGGAGGTTACCCCTGATCTGATGCCGCCGAACACACCGGCAATACACATGCCTTCTGCCGAATTGCAGATCATCAGGTCGCGGACTGAGAGCTCCCTTTCTGTTCCGTCGAGTGTGATGAATTTTGTTTTTTCAGGGAGATTCCTGATTATCACCTTTTTGTCAGTGATCATATCGGCATCGAAAGCATGAAGCGGCTGACCAATTTCATGCTGGACAAAGTTTGTGATATCGACAATATTGTTAATGGGGTTGAGACCGACGGAAAGAAGCCTTGTTTTAAGCCAGTCAGGCGATTCGCCGATTGTTACATTGCTGATCGTGATCCCGGAATACCTTGGACAGTCGGCACGGTTTTCTATAATTACTTCATACCTGTTGTTATTATTGTCGGGTTTAAAACCTTCTACTGAAGGCTTCAGGGCTTTATAGCTGTTTTCTGTGTTCAGGCTCAGGTATGCAGCCAGGTCGCGCGCAACTCCAAAATGGGATCCGCTGTCTATCCTGTTCGGCGTCAGCCCGATTTCATAAACAGTATCCTTTACAACCTTGAAATAGTCGCCTGCAGGTGTACCGGCAACAGCCGACTGATCAAGAACCATAATACCTTCATGGTCCGTCCCGAGTCCCAGTTCGTCCTCAGCACAGATCATTCCTTCGGATAATTCGCCCCTGATCTTCGATTTTTTTATTTCGAATGACTGATCGCCTTTAGAAACAAAGGTTCCGGCCACTGCCACCGGGACTTTCTGCCCTGCTTCCACATTCGGTGCACCACAAACGATATGAAGAGGTTCCGATGCACCGATACTTACAGTGGTAACCCAAAGCTTGTCGGCATCAGGATGCTTTTTGCAGGTAAGCACTTCACCTATAACCACACCCTTCAGTCCGCCCTTCACCGATTCCCACTCTTCCATGTTTTCCACTTCAAGGCCTATCCCGGTGAGTATTTCAGATAATTTATGGGGATCCAGGTCAATCTTAAGATACTCCCTGATCCAGTTGTAAGATATTTTCATTTACCGATTAAAAAAATGTCATCTGCAAAAGTAAACAATTTGGGAAATGATGAACTTAACTTGTCTGAAACTTTGCCTCCGGCGTTGATTACTTTGAATAAGTAGAGATGAACAGAAAAGGTATTTATCTATCTTTGTAACTCAAATTTTAATTCTTATGGTGCTGGAAAAAGAAGACAAACTGATTCTGATTACGAACGATGATGGTTTATACGCAGCAGGATTACGGACCCTGTTGGAAGTGATGGAAGAATTTGGGAAGGTTGTCCTGGTTTCGACAATTGAAAGCATGTCTGGAATGTCGCAAGCCCTTACGGTCAAGACTCCCCTGAGGGTCAAGCTGCTTGAGGATTCCGATAAACGGCGGGTGTACAATTGCAACGGAACCCCGACTGACAGCATTAAGCTGGCTGTCAATCAGTTGCTTGAGCGGAAGCCCGACTGGGTTGTGTCAGGTATTAATCATGGTTCAAATGCCTCGGTAAGTGTTCTTTACTCCGGAACTATGGCGGCTGCGCTCGAAGGATGTCTTTATGGCATTAATTCTGTCGGGTTTTCACTCAATGATATATCGCGCACTCCCGATTTTTCAGTCTGTAAGAAGTATATCAGGGTCGTCATGCAGAAGATCTCTTCCGAATCGCTTCCTTCAGGTGTATGCCTTAATGTCAACATCCCTGCAATACCTGAAAATGAGATAAAGGGGATAAAGATTTGCCGGCAGGCAAGGGGAAGCTGGAAGGAGGAATTTGACAAGAGGAAAGATCCGATGGGGAGATCATATTACTGGCTTACAGGTTTGTTCGAGAACCAGGAACCCGATGCGAATGATACTGATGAATGGGCGATTGAAAACGGATACGTCTCGGTCGTCCCGGTTACTGTCGATATGACAGCCCACTGGTATATTGGAAACCTGAAGAGTCAGTTTGGGTTATGATCAACACCGGGAAATTTGACAAAATAATTGTTGGTGCCGGCGCAGGATTTCTTCTCCCGGTTATCATAAGCCTCCTGTTTTACATTTTTTCATCGGGCGACCGGACAATTGCCGAGTATTTCGGCAGGATAGTAACTGCAAATATTCTTACACACGTTATTTCCCTCTGCGTTTTTTCAAACCTTTTCCTGTTCCTGGTCTTTAACCGCCTCGACATGCTTAAGGCTACGCGGGGAGTGTTGGGGATCACTATTTTCTGGGCTCTCGTGGTATTTGCCATAAAATTCCTTGTATGAAGTATTTCATTATTGCGGGTGAACAGTCAGGCGATCTGCATGGATCAAACCTCATTAAAGAAATCATTAAAGCTGACAGGCAGTCTGAGATAAAGTGCTGGGGCGGAGATCTGATGGAGGCAGCCGGGGCGATCCTTCTCATGCATTACAGTAAAACGGCGTTCATGGGTTTTGTGACTGTCGCCAAAAACCTTGGAGCAATAGCCAGGAACCTCAACCTGTGCAAATCCCAGATTTCAGATTTCAAACCTTCTGTGATAATTCTCATCGATTACCCGGGTTTTAACCTGAGGATAGCTGAATATGCAAAACAGTCGGGTTTCAGCGTCTTCTATTATATCTCGCCAAAACTCTGGGCGTGGAATGAAGGCCGGGTGAAAAAAGTGAAGAAGTTTGTTGACAGGATGTATATCATTTTCCCGTTTGAGGTCGGGTTCTACAAGAAACATGGGATCCATGTCGAATACCGGGGAAATCCTCTTCTTGACGAAACCGGAAAGAAGATGAGATCGCTTGGGGAAAAGGAAGGGATCAGGAGATCGCTCGGACTTGAAGTGAAGCCTGTAATTGCGCTCCTGGCAGGAAGCCGCAGGAATGAGGTCGAACAGATCCTTCCGCAGATGCTGAAGATTGTGAAATATTTTCCTGAATACCAGTTTGTTGTTGCTTGTGTGAAGAACCTGGATGCTGAACTTTACCGTAAAATTATCGGTGATGTTCCAGTCATACCAGTTATCGACAAAACGTATGAAGTACTTTACGTTTCTGAAGCGGCCCTGGTGGCCTCAGGCACAGCAACCCTTGAAACTGCTTTGTTCAACAAACCGCAGGTTGTTTGCTTCAGAGGGGATTTCTTTTCAATGGTGATCGCCTGGGCTGTTATAAAAGTTAAATACATCTCACTGGTAAACCTTATCCTAGGTTATGAAGCGGTAAGGGAGCTGATCCAGTACAAACTTACAGAGAAAAATCTTCTGGCAGAACTGAAAGCAATCCTTCCCGGTGGTTCAAAAAGAGGCAAAATGATTGAAGATTATATGAAGATAAGGGATATCCTGGGCCCGGAGGGTGCTTCGGAGCGGGTCGCCGGGGATATGGTGGAGGAGTTGGGAAGGATGAAACAATGACGAAGAGACGAAGGGACGGAGAGACGAAGAGTAATTCCGTACTATTCTCACGTTAATCAGTGGATAAAAAGTTTATGGTAAATCCTGATATTTAACAATTTACATTCTTGAAACTGGTTATTGTACAAATAGTTCTGTTATTATTTGGGTTCTGCGCGCACGCCCAGGTCCGCGTCCGCCTGTTCGCAAACCAGCAGTCGGGATCAGCCCTGTTCACGGTCACCGAAGGCAGGTATGAACTCGATGTCCATGACAATAAACCAATCCCTCTGTCGAAGGATGATGCCGTAGTGTTTGCCTATATTAACGGGAAAGTGGCCGTAAAAACATTAAACCAGCAGAGCTTTTTATGCGATTCGTTGGCAGTCACTGGGATGACGGGTATGGACGGCTTCTCGCTCAGGATAACAGGACGCACTTCCGCAAGGCATTACTATGATGGCAACCTGCAGTGCCTCCCTGACCTCGGTAAGCTGGTCCTGATAAATATTTGCAGCATCGAAAGCTATATTGCCGGTGTGGTAAGGGCCGAAGGAGGTCCGGGCAAGAATATCGAATACCTGAAATCACAGGCCCTGCTTGTCAGGAGCTACTTGTACAAGTATTTGTACAGGCACGTGCTCGACAGGTATAATATGTGCGACAATGTTCATTGCCAGGCTTTTAATGGCGTTACTGCTGATAGCCTCATTCACAGGGCTGTCACCGAAACTCACGGTCTGGTGGTGCTTGATCATGACAGCATTATTATCAGCCCGGCTTTTCATTCAAACTGTGGGGGAGAAACTTCCGTCTCTGAGGATGTGTGGCTTTCGGGTCATTCCTATCTGAAGAAGGTTATCGATCCATATTGCACTGCTTCAAGGAATGCAAAATGGACCAGGAGCCTGACACTTACGGAGTGGAAGGAGTATCTCAGAAAATCAGGCTTTTTACAAAACCCCAGCGATCCTTCAGCTTATAATTTCTCACAGATCACACGGTTGCCTGATTACAGGATCGGGTCATTTTCACTTCCTTTTACGAAGATAAGAAATGACATGGGACTCCCTTCGGCTTTTTTTTCCGTTACTGCAAACAACGGTTTGGTTACCCTTAAGGGCAGGGGTAACGGGCATGGCGTGGGGCTCTGTCAGGAGGGGGCGATGGTTATGGCATCAAAGAGTTTTAAGTTCAAACAGATTATTGATTTTTACTTCTCGGATGTGATAATTACCGATATCAGGAACGTTAAAAAAGAAATGAACAATTTTTAACGAAACATTCATTCTAACAAGTGATTGAGTATTTTTGAATGATTTTACCCCTAAATCCCTGAAGAGGACTTTTAAAACACCATTCAGGGGCACGTGGTGGAAGGGAGGTTAAGAGACAATGCTTTACAATGTATTCAATATTTAAAAAAGAGATAACCGGTTTTTTCAGCAGTCTGACAGGCTATATTGTAATAATTGTATTCCTGCTTGTCAACTCCCTGTTCATGTGGGTATTCCCCGGCGAATGGAATATCCTCGACAGCGGTTACGCCGGGCTTGACACTCTATTTTTCATTTCGCCATGGGTGTTCCTCTTTCTTGTTCCTGCAGTCACCATGAAGATGATTGCCGAAGAGAAGCGCCTGGGTACTATTGAGCTGATCTACTCAAAGCCGGTGACCGAAAGGGAAATCGTTTACGGCAAATATCTGGCCTCGGTGGCGCTGGTTTTACTTGCCCTTCTGCCTGGGTTTATCTCTTATATTTCAGTATATGTTCTTGGCGAAACACCAGGTAATCTCGACAGGGGAGCAACATGGGGAGCCTTTATCGGGCTTTTCTTCCTTGCTGCCATATATGCCTCGGCTGGTCTGTTCGCCTCCTCAATGACAGATAATCAGGTCATCGCCTTCATAATCGCAGTTCTGATCTCGTTCGTTCTTTTTGCCGGATTTGATTCTTTTGCCTACCTGCCCGGGCTTAAAAACATTGATGAATTTGTAATCCGGCTGGGTATTAATGAACATTACAAGTCAATGAGCAGGGGAGTGATCGACCTGAGAGATATGGTATATTTTGTTGCAGTTGTTGTAATTTTCAATGAAGCGACAAGGCTCGTCCTGTTGTCGCGTAAATGGAAAAAGAGCTGATATGCCGGACAGGGGTAAGATAAAAAGCATTAAGGCCAGAAGCTGGCTTCAGTTTGCCGGAGCTGTTGTTATCGTTGTACTGGCTGCAATCGTGGTTTCTTTTTTAAGGGTAAGGATCGATCTTACCGAAGATAAACGCTACACCCTTTCAGAGCCGACCAGGGAGGTTCTTTCAGGAATTGAGAACGATATTTTTATTCAGGTCTGGCTTGATGGTGAGATGCCCATCCCGTTCAAGCGGCTTAAACGGACTGTAAGGGAAATGCTCGATGAGTTCAGAATCGCTTCGGGACGAAAGATTGATTATGATTTCATAAATCCCTGGGAGGGCCGTGATGCGGCTCAGCGTGACGCCATGTACCAGTCGCTTCTGGAAAAGGGACTGAGTCCGGTAAAAATACAGGCAGGAGACGAGGAGGGTGGATCGAGTCAGAAGCTAATCTTCCCCGGTATGATCGTTAACTACAACGGTATCGAAGTGCCGGTGAACATCCTGAAGAACAATCAGTCAGTCTCTGCTGATGAGAACCTGCTCCATTCCGAAGAAGGACTCGAATATGAGATGATCCAGACAATCGCAACACTCAGCTCCGATACCATTTACAAAGTTGCATTTCTTGAAGGACAGGATGAATTGCCGGAGGTTGAGGTGGCTGATATTACTTATCACCTGGCAAAGTTCTTCACAGTCGACAGGGGCACGATTGGCGGTATCCCGGGAATCCTTGATGATTATGCGGCGGTGGTTGTCGCAGGTCCCGAAAAGGAGTTCTCCGAAATTGACAAATTCGTTCTTGATCAGTACATTATGAACGGGGGAAAGGTCGTATGGCTGGTTGAGGAGGTGGATGTCAGTGCCGACAGCCTTGTTTACGGTGAAACAGCTGCCATTTACCGTCCCCTGAACATCAGTGACCAGCTTTTCAGGTATGGTGCAAGGGTAAATCCTGTTGTGATTCAGGATCTGGAATGTGTGATGATAAGGCTTATGGTAATGACCGGAGGAACACGCCAGCAGGTTGTTCCCGCCCCCTGGTTCTACTACCCGAAACTGACTCCCGCCCACAACCATCCCGTCACCCGGAACCTTAACAAGGTAAAGGGAGAATTTGCCAATTATATTGATACTGTCGGACTCGATACCGGAATAATGAAAACCTTCCTTCTTTCCACATCACAATACTCAAGGACACTTTCACCGCCGTTCATGATCAGCCTGAAGGAGGCTGAAATGATCCCGGATGAAGCGGAATTCAATAAATCATTTCTTCCCGTTGCCCTTCTCCTGGAAGGGAAGTTCACTTCAGCCTTCAGGAACAGGATGATCGCAGGTATGGCAGATCAGAACTTTAAAAAGAAGGATGAAAGCGTTGAGACAAAAATGATCATCATTGCCGATGGTGACATTATCAGAAATGAGGTCCGCAGATCCGGGGCTGTTGAGACACCTCTGGCGCTCGGGCAGGACAAATATACGGACGAGGTTTACGGAAACAGGGACTTCATTGTCAACTGCCTGAATTTCCTGGTTGACGATAACGGAATAATGGAACTCCGGTCGAGGGAGCTGAAGCTCAGGCTTCTCAGTAGTGAAAGGATAAGGAAAGAAAGAATCAAATGGCAGTTAATCAATATTTTGGGTCCGGTTTTGATCGTTGTGCTTGCCGGATTGATTTATGAGTTTTTCAGGAAGAAAAAATACTCCCGATGACGTCATGCTGAAACGGATCCTTAAAATATCGGCTATTGCAGTCCCTGTTTTAATCCTGATTGTTTTTTTGCTAAAAGTAAGGGCTCCTTTTGGGGGCAACACCACCTCCTTTGCCATTGATCCTGGAAAGAAGATCACCAGGATTTACCTTGCTTCAGGCGACAAAGAGCTGACCCTGGAAAAAAGAGATGAAAACTGGTTTGTAAACGGCACTAAGGAAACCAGAAAAAGCAGTATCCTTTTCATTCTCAGAATCCTTAATGAATTGCAGATTAAATCGCCGGTGACGCCTGAATTGTTTAATAATGAGATTGTCGCAAAGAACATTGTTCCTGTTAAGGTAAAGGTTTATAATAGAAAACTGCTGAGATCATTTCTTGTTTATAAAACGAATTCAAACCCGCATGGGAATATCATGAAGCTGAAAGAGGGGGCCAAACCATTTATTATGTATGTTCCGGGTAACGAAGTTGAAATAGGTTCCGCTTTTAATCTTAATGAACTTTTCTGGCAGCCTTTTACCCTGTTTGAACTTATGCCATCCGAAATTTCTTCGGTTGCCCTCGAGAATTACAGGGAGCCGGAAACCTCTTTTACATTAAGGAAAGAGGGTGGAGATTTTATTCTCCCGGATTCGAAAGCTGATGTCGGCTGGGATAAATCAAAAGTAATCAGGTATGTTTCCTATTTCGCACATATTCCATTCGAGTCGTGGGCGCTCGACCTTTCGCCGGAGGAGATACAGGAAATTGTATCAGGTCAGCCGCTGTACAGGTTGACCGTAACCGGCCCCGGGGGAAAGAAAACTGTTCTGAGTTTATGGGAAAAGGTGGTTACTGACCAGGACGGAAAAACAATTGACAGCGACAGATTGTGGGGAAGAACAGAGGGCAGTGATAAGATCTTTGTCATGCGTTATATAGATATAGATCCGGTGCTTAAAAAGCGGTCATATTTCTTAGGTGAATAATATTTTGTTTGAGGTTAATAGTTTTTTTTGTAATATTGATATTTCGGAATTGAATGATAAAAATGCTTCAATTCATTTACCTGTTGTTAATTAAGGAAACCTCTGTATCCATAAATAAACTTTAACACGATATAAAATGAAATTTGTCGTATCAAGCACTGAGCTTCTTGGCCACCTTCAGGCCATCAGCAGGGTGATCAGCTCGAAAAACACCCTTCCTATCCTTGATAACTTTCTTTTCAACCTTTCAGGGAACGACCTGGAGATAACTGCATCTGATCTTGAGTCAACGCTTATAACCAGGATGAAGCTCGAGAATACCGATGGTGACGGAACAGTCGCCCTGCCGGCAAGGATCCTGCTTGAAACGCTTAAGGAGTTTTCCGTTCAGCCGCTTGCTTTTGATATTAATCCGGATACCCTTGCCGTTACTATCACTTCCGAAAACGGGAAATTCAATGTTGTTGGACAGAATGGTATAGATTTTCCGGCACTGCCGGCAATAAAAAAGGAAAAGAAGTTCTCGTTTCCGATTAATGCTAATGTTTTGCTCTGGGGTATAAACAAGACCCTGTTTGCCACAGCCGATGATGAACTTCGTCCGGTCATGGGAGGGATCTTCGTTGAAGCATCAACAGATAAAATAACATTTGTTGCCTCCGATGCGCACAAGCTCGTAAGATATCAGCGGACAGACGCCATGGCAGATGACAATGCATCTTTCATTCTTCCCAAGAAACCGGCTTCGCTGCTTAGGAATATCCTTCCAAAGGAGGAGGGGCAGGTTACCGTTGAGTTCGACGATAAGAATGCATTCTTCAATTTAAGTAATTACAAGGTAGTTTGCCGTCTTGTTGAAGGCAACTATCCTAATTATAATTCTGTAATTCCGAAAAATAATCCGCGCAAGGTCTCGATCGACCGGGTCGAGTTTTATAATACTCTCCGCAGGGTATCGGTCTTCTCAAACCAGGCAAGCAATCTTGTCAAGCTTCAGCTCAAAGGCAACCAGATGGTTGTATCGGCGCAGGATATTGACTTTTCGATTTCTGCTTATGAGAAGATCAAATGCCAGTACGAAGGTGATGACATGGAGATAGGCTTTAAATCGGTATTCCTGCTCGAGATCCTGGCCAATATTGCTTCACAGGATGTTATGATTGAACTTGCAGATCCAACGAGAGCAGGATTGTTCCTTCCCGGTGAGACTGAGAATGCGGCTGAGGATCTCCTCATGCTTCTTATGCCAATGATGATAAACGCCTGATAATTGGAACTTAATCTCCGCCGTCCGATAGCTTTTATTGATATCGAAACTACAGGGCTAAATGTTTCGACAGCACGGATAGTTGAAATTTCGGTGCTAAGGATCAATCCCGGTGGAAAGGAAGAGTGGTATAGCACAAGGGTCAATCCTGAAATACCAATTCCACCCGATACAACAGCTATACATGGAATTAAAGATGAAGATGTTGCCAATGCCCAGACGTTCAGGGAGATTGCCAAAAAACTGATGATATTTCTTGAGGGTTGTGACCTTGCGGGTTACAATGCGATCAAATTTGACATTCCGGTATTGGCGGAGGAGTTTCTGAGGGTGAATATTGACTTTACCTTCCGGAAAAGAAGGTATGTTGACGTTCAGGTGATCTACCACAAGAAGGAACAGAGGACCCTTTCAGCAGCGTACCAGTTTTATTGCAATAAGAAGCTTTCGGATGCACACAGCTCGAAAGCCGATACTGCCGCCACATTTGAAGTCCTGAAATCGCAGCTTGACAGGTATTCAGACCTTCAGAACAATGTTGAAGAGCTTGCAGAATTCAGTTCTTTCAATAACCTTGTTGATTTTGCCGGAAGAATAATTCTGGATAAGGACGGTGTTGAGCTTTTTAATTTCGGTAAGCACAAGGGAAAGCCGGTTGAGAAGGTACTGCGTGAAGAGCCGTCATACTATTCGTGGATGATGAACGGGGATTTTCCGCTTTACACGAAAAAGGTCCTTACCGAGATCAGGCTCAGAATATCAGGGAAAGAGCAATAACCGTATGAAAATCATCTGTATAGGGCTGAATTACAGGCAGCATGCGATTGAGATGCATCGCCCCTTCCCAGGATCGCCTGTTGTATTTCTTAAGCCCGATTCCTGTCTTCTTAAGAAGAACAAACCGTTCTTTCTTCCTGATTTTTCTTCCGTTATACATTATGAAGTTGAGGTTGTGATCAAGATATCCAGGCTTGGAAAAGGTATAACCCCTGAGTTCGCACCACGGTATTATGATGAGCTCACAGTGGGTATCGACATCACTGCCAGGGATCTGCAGGATCAGTTCTCAAAACAGGGATTACCCTGGGAACTCTCAAAATGCTTCGACGGTGCAGCTCCTCTCGGCAGGTTTCTACCGGTAAGCCAGGTCGGGAATGTTGGTAGTCTCGAGTTCAGGCTTGAGATAAATAAGAAGGTTGTCCAAAAGAGCAACACCTCAGATATGATATTCAGTATTAATGAAATCGTATCATTTGTTTCCAGGTTCTTTACCCTTAAAACCGGCGACCTTATTTTTACAGGTACCCCGTCGGGAGTCGGTCCGCTGAAGAGGAACGACAACCTTGTAGCTTACCTTGGAAATGAGCCATTGCTTGATTTTATGATCAGGTGATATTAATCATATTATCAACAAGTTGCATCTATGGCCGAAATACGTATTAAAAGACGTATTTCTTTTTTTGGAAATACGTATTATAATACGTTTTTCTTTTCTTAGTGCCTTCCTCGCATTTATTTTTTGACTCGCTAAAATGATGGAACCACTCCGCGGTTCAGAATTGTGACTCAGACAATATCCCTATAATGATGGAACCGCTCCGCGGTTCAGATTTATTCATGGGATTAATTATCTATAATAATGGAACCGCTCCGCGGTTTGGATCAGGGAATAGGATTAACTCTCTATAATGATGGAACCGCTCCGCGGTTCAGATTTATTCCAGGGATTAATTACTATAATTATGGAACCGCTCCGCGGTTCGGTTTCGTCATCTGGTTCTATGTTCTATAATGATGGAACCGCTCCGCAGTTTGGATCAGTGAACAGGATTAACTCTCTATAATAATGGAACCGCTCCGCTGTTCGGTTTTGTGATCTGGTTTTATTCTCTATAATTATGGAACCGCTCCGCGGTTCAGAATTTTGACCTGGACTTTATCCCCATAATAATGGGACTATTCCATAGTCTTAATTAGGCAGGATTTCACAAAATATGACAACCGCGGAGCGATTCCATTATTCTAGTAATTGCCATAATACAAATTATATTAACCGCGGAGCGGTTCCATTATTCTAGTAATTGCCATAATACAAATTATATTAACCGCGGAGCGGTTTCATCATTTTTGCAAATGGAATTGCACGTAATTTAACAACCGCGGAGCGGTTTTATCATTCAGGTAACCGAATGACACAGAATAAAATTTCCGGGGGGTTACATTTTACCCCCACAACCCTTTCTATTTTCGTGATTATTATTTAGCTTTATATGTTGCATTTCTAATATTGTTGAATTTCTAAAAACTTCGTGCTATGAAACCAAATTCATTTTCAAGACTTTATGCTCATATTGTGTTTTCCCCAAAGGGAAGGACGTCTTTATTAACGGGTTCAATCCGTGAAAATATCCATAAATATATCTATGGCATAATCGTAGGAAAAAAATGTCACCCTATCGCAATAAATGGACCAAAGGATCATATCCACATCCTCATTAATTATCCCCCGACCCTAAATCTTTCTGATCTGATACGTGATATAAAGCGCAGCTCTTCTTTATTCATTAATGATACCAGAAAATCCTTTATTAAATTTGGATGGCAGGAAGGATTCGGGGCATTTAGCGTGGGGTACAGGGAGCTTGATATTGTTAAAAATTACATTATGGACCAAAATGAACATCATAAAAAGAACAGTTTTAAGGAAGAATATTTCAGGATTCTGGAGGATGAAGGAATTCAATTCGAAAAGGATTATGTGTTTGAATTTTATGAGGGTGAGGAATAAATTTTTGAAAATTGAACAGATCCACGGTTCAATATTGTGACCTGGCCTATATCACTTATAATAATGGAACCACTCCGTGGTTCGGTTTTGTGATCTGGTTTTATTCTCTATAATGATGGAACCGCTCCGCGGTTAGGTTTCGTCATCTGGTTTTATTCTCTATAATGATGGAACCGCTCCGCGGTTAGGTTTCGTCATCTGGTTTTATTCTCTATAATGATGGAACTGCTCCGCTGTTCGGTTTCGTCATCTGGTTCTATGTTCTATAATGATGGAACCGCTCCGCAGTTCGGATTCGTCATCTGGTTCTATGTCTCTATAATGATGGAACTGCTCCGCTGTTCGGTTTCGTCATCTGGTTCTATGTTCTATAATGATGGAACTGCTCCGCGGTTGATTTCTTCAGGGATTATTACTATAATGATGGAACCGCTCCGCAGTTTGGATCAGTGAATGGATTAACTCTCTATAATGATGGAACCGCTCCGCTGTTCGGATTTAGTCCACGGGATCTAATTACTATAATGATGGAACCGCTCCGCGGTTCAGATTTCTTCCTGGGACTAATTTCTATAATGATGGAACCGCTCCGCGGTTCAGATTTATTCCAGGGATTAATTACTATAATGATGGAACCGCTCCGCGGTTAGGTTTCGTCATCTGGTTCTATGTTCTATAATGATGGAACTGCTCCGCGGTTAGGTTTCGTCATCTGGTTCTATGTTCTATAATGATGGAACCGCTCCGCAGTTTGGATCAGTGAACAGGATTAACTCTCTATAATAATGGAACCGCTCCGCAGTTCGGTTTCGTCATCTGGTTCTATGTTCTATAATTATGGAACCGCTCCGCGGTTCAGAATTTTGACCTGGACTTTATCCCCATAATAATGGGACTATTCCATAGTCTTAATTAGGCAGGATTTCACAAAATTTAACAACCGCGGAGCGATTCCATTATTCTAGTAATTGCCATAATACAAATTATATTAACCGCGGAGCGATTTCATCATTTTTGCAAATGGAATTGCACGTAATTTAACAACCGCGGAGCAGTTCCATTATTCTAGTAATTGCCATAATACAAATTATATTAACCGCGGAGCGGTTTCATTATTATAGCTGTGCAGAACCAGAGATTGTAATACCACGGAGCGGTTTCATTATCTGGGAAATGCGACTGCAGGAATAAAACAACCGCGGAGCGGTTTCATAATTATAGCCGTGCACAACCAGAGACTGTAATTATACAGCGGGGCGGTTCCATCATACCTGTAAATACGATATAAGAATGTACAGCGATGTATAAATTCTGTTTCAACAGGTGTTCAATCGAATCGGGAGTTGAATGTATTTGAAAATTAAGTTCTTTTAACATAAGGCTTCTCCAATCATCCAACAATTTTACTATATTAACAAGTTAATTCAAACCAAGCAACAACTTAATTAACCTGACCCATGAAAGAAAAAACTAGGGTAACGCGGAGAAGCTTTATCCGGAAATCCGCAGGAGCGGCTGCTCTCCTGTCAATGCCCACAATTATTCCAGCAAATGTTTTTGGAGCCAACGACAAAATACGTGTAGCCGTTCTGGGTGTCAATGGCCGCGGAGTGACTCATATCGAAGGCTTTATGAACCTTCCCGATGTTGAGGTGGCCTGCCTTTGCGACCCTGATCTGGTCGTACTTGCAAAACGTTCGGAAGAATTTGAAAAAAAGTATAGCAAAAAAGTCATTCAGCAGCAGGACCTGCGGAAAGTTTACGAAGATAAATCAATTGACGCAGTGAGTATTGCAACACCTAACCACTGGCATTCGCTTGCTGCAATCTGGGCTTGCCAGGCCGGCAAGGATGTTTACGTGGAAAAGCCGGGATCTCATACCCTGTACGAAGGCCGCAAGATGGTTGAAGCAGCTGCTAAATACGACAGGATCGTTCAGCACGGGGTCCAGCTCAGGAGCTCTGTTGCAGTTCAGGAAGCAATAAAGCATCTCCGCGACGGATTGATCGGCAATGTTTATATGGCAAGGGGACTTGTTTTCAGATGGAGGGATGATATCGGAGATAAAGGTACCGAGCCAGTTCCCGAAGGACTTGATTATGATCTCTGGACGGGTCCGGCGGCCAAACAGCCCTTCTCACGGAACATAGTTCATTACAATTGGCACTGGACCTGGAACTACGGCAACGGAGACGTTGGCAACCAGGGAGTTCATGAAACCGACCTCTGTATGTGGGGACTCGATGTGGGTTTGCCGGAACAGATTACAGCTGCCGGAGGTAAATTCCTCTTCAACGATGCCAAGATAACCCCGGAAGTTCTTTCTTCAACTTATTACTATCCGAAGGAGAAAAAGATTATCGAGTTTGAAGTACGGCCCTGGATAACAAATAATGAGAATGGGGTAGGGGTTGGCAATATATTCTATGGAAGTGAAGGATATCTGGTTGTCAACGGTTATGATACATACGAATCATTCCTTGGGAAGGACAAAACGCCGGGTCCGGGCCGCACGGAGGGGGGTGACCATTTCCTTAATTTCATTCAGGCTGTCAGGGCTCACGATAAATCGATCCTGAATGCCCCGGTTGAAACTGCGCATCTCTCTTCAGGACTGGCGCATCTTGGGAACATTGCATACCGCACCGGACGCACCCTTAAATTTGATCCTGCAACGGAAAAATTCATAAACGACGAAGAGGCGAATGCCTTGCTGACCCGTCCGCCGAGGCGACCGTATACTGTGCCTGACAAAGTTTAATATCGGAATATCAACCAAATTTGCGTCTGCTCTGTAACTCTTTTACTTTTTTTTGAAACTTCGAAATTATAAAATCTTACACAGAGTTCCACAGAGGCATCACAGAGTCCCACAGAGGGACAATGATTACGGTTAGATACTAACTCTGTGTCCCGATAGCTCCCGATAGCTATCGGGACGGGACTCTGTGACTTCTCTGTGGAACTCTGTGTAAGTTCTTAAATTCTAATGGTGCGATCTTAATTAAACCAGTAGGATAATTTAACCGCAAGCCCGCGGTTCTTGATGTTGTAGTTGGGGTAGAAGGAGTTTTCAGTATAAACAATAAACAGATCAGAAACCGGAGCGAACCTCCACTGGAAACGCAGGTTCACATTCAGATTATCGATCTGGTTATTGTACTGAATAAAGCTCGTTAAGAAGATCTTATCGGTAAATGTAAAATCAAACCTGGGTCCGATAAGCAACAGTTTTGCACTGTTATATGGAGTTGGCAATACTATATCATTGTAAGTTGTTACCAGCGCCAGACTGCCATAGGGCTGTACCCTGTAGTTCACTTCCCCGTTAAGCATAAGTCGTGTCCCGTTGTAATAACCGCCATACCTGCCTGAAAGCCTTATATTTAACATCTTACGGGGATCAGAACTGAATGTCGCTCCAAACTCATTCCAATTAAAATGTTCTCCGGCAGGCAGCTTCAGGCTGTCAAGGTTGGTAGGATCAAAAGGAGCCAGAAGTTTAACATAGTTTTGCCTGAAATCGACTGATGCTGAATTTTTGCTCACAAATTCAGCCTGATATGATAATTGAGTTTCCCTGTCTGTCAGTAAATAAGATGAATATGGATCCATATAAGTATCCAGCTTAAGTGAGGGACCATGGCTGATAATTCTGCCCCCCGTCGGAAAGAACTTGTACATGAAAGCAGGACTCAATTGGTAGTAGCCTCTTCTTCTCACATATCCTGTTTCCGCATTGTACCCTGAACCTGTTAAGGCCTGGTTCAGCGTTGCTGTCATGTATTGTGATGAATACGTGAGGTTGACCGCCATTGCACCATCTTTAAAGTTTGTGTTGTCAAGGAGGTTTTGATGGTAGTACGCTTTCCCGATCCAGCGGTTATCAGGGCTCGAAAGATTGTATTCGAGACCGGCGATCCTGTTGAATTTATTACCGGTGAACGTCTCATCATTCCTGGTATCCATAACCTGTTTATTGATGATAAAGGCCGTAATATTTGACCTGGTGAAGATCTGTCTTTGTAAAACAGCCACCATGAAGTTGGCAGCATGAATCTCATCCTTAACGCCGGTCTCCATATCCATGATCCCTATCCTCCATCTGTTCCCGATATTCCCGCTCAATCGCGCTCCTGCAATTACCGGACTGTTAAGGCCGATCCTCCTTGAGAAAAATGGCCTCACCGTTTCACTCCCGAGACTTGCAAAAAGGTCGCTGTTCTCAAGAAAAAACTGTCTCTTCTCAGGGAAAAAAAGTTCATAGCGGTCAAGATTAGTCTGCTGTCTGTCAACCTCCACCTGCGAATAGTCCGGATTTATCGTAAGGTCAAGGTTCATCTTGGTCGACAATATCATCTTGACGTCAAGACCAGCATTCGCCTTAAACAGTATTTTCGAATCCTCTGCCAGATAATCCCTTGTTGTCTTAGCAGTAACATAGGGAATCAGGGAGAACCGCAATCCTGCTTTATCAGTAGGCTTGTCCCAGATCAAAGTTCCCACAAAAGGAAGTGAACAATGATTAAACTGTCTTGGCATGGGTGCCCAGGCTGATTTTTCATTGGTTTTCAGATCGAGCCTTCCAAAATTTATACCCCATTCCTTATCTCCTCCAAAGTAACGGATACTTCGGAATGGGATACTGAACTCTGAAATCCATCGGTCATCATAGCTCTTAACTGCGGATCTCCATTTGATATCCCAGCTGTAGTCCACTTTGGACCCCTCGTACTGCAAGCCCTCTGTCTGGGCCCCTGCTGCCGAAATGCCGAAAGCAAACCCGTTAGTCTGATCATTATAAGTATTGAGAAAGAGCATGAAGTTATCATTCTTCATAAATGTGTAGTCCCTGCGGAATGATTCAACGGGTCTTTTCCCGGGTGTTGGATCATGGCAAATTATGCCGACGTACAGATTTGATTTATCATATGTGAGCATAACTTCGGTTTGTGATTTTGCATAACCGGTATCAGTTGGGGTAACACGCTGGAATTTCTGTGTGCGTTCAGCTTTCATCCATGGCTCTTCATCAAGGATGCCGTCAATTGTTAATGGTTTATTGGTCTCGACAATATTTATGCGGTATTTTTCACGGTTAACAGCTTTGGTCTGGCTTTGAATTGTATTGGTACTGCATACTGCCAGCAGGAGTATTAAAATTATTGGTTTTTTAGGCATCAGGATCAGAATTTTGGCGAAGATAGAAAATTGAATTGTGAATTTTTAATCCTATTTTTATGAACCCGGTAGAAAAGGTGTTAAAAAATGTCAATAAAATCAGTATTACCCAATGACAATTACAATTTCCCCCAACCCTTCGGACCTTGGTATCGCCGCTGCCAGCCTTGCAGCCGCAAAACTCAGCGAAGCCATACAGCAAAAAGGCGAAGCCCGGATGGTCGTAGCGTCAGGCAGTTCACAGTTTGAGCTGTTCCAGGCTTTGATAAATGAAAAGATCGACTGGGGCAAAGTGGAGGTTTTCCATCTCGATGAGTATATCGGACTTCCGATTACCCACAAGGCAAGCTTCAGAAAATACCTGTATGAGCGGTTTATAAATCTGGTTCCCGTAAAAAAATTTCATCCCGTCGATGTTGCCGGTGAGCTAAACATACACATCACCACCCTGACAAATGAATTAAGAAAGAAGCCTGTTGATCTCGGACTGATTGGTATAGGCGTGAACGGGCACATTGCTTTTAATGATCCCCCGGCCGATTTTGAAACCCGTGAGGCATATATCGTTGTGAAACTTGACGATCAGTGCAAGATGCAGCAGGTTAATGAAGGATGGTTTCTGTCAAAAAATGATGTTCCCGATGAAGCGGTCTCAATGAGTGTATGGCAGATAATGCAGTGCAAGTCAATAATTTCAGTTGTGCCCCACGAGGTTAAGGCAGATGCTGTTAAAAAAACACTTACAAGTCATCTGACAAACAAAGTGCCGGCAACGATGCTAAAGAAACATGCCGGCTGGAATCTTTTTCTTGATAAGAATTCAGCCTCGAAAACAATACCTGTATAAACAACCTGGCGTTTCAGCGCCTTCACGGCAAAATCCCGAAGTCACAGGCACGCTATAGGCACGAAAGTTAAAATTCTGAAAATAAGGATGACAGGAATTAGTATAATAAAAGCCATACATTATGAAACCAGTAAACCCGTGACCATCGGGGTCAGGGACGGTTTGATAATAAGTATTTCGGAAACAAAGGAACCTGGACAAGTTCCGGACCTGTATGTTGCACCGGGACTTATTGACAACCAGATTAACGGGTATATGGGGGTAGATTTTTCAGGATTAGGTCTGACAACCATGGAGATGAAGAGAGCTGTCGGATCGATCAGGAAGGACGGCGTCACTACTTTCCAGCCCACTGTAATAACAAATAGTCATGAAAACCTTTTAAAAAGCTTCAGGAATCTGGCCGAAGTGATGAAGGACCAGGATACAAGGGATTCGGTACCTGGTTTTCATCTTGAAGGACCATATATTTCACCGGTTGAAGGATTTTACGGCTGCCATCCCGCTGATTGCATAAGGAAGCCCTCATGGAGGGAGTTCTCAGAGTACCAGGAGGCTGCAGAAGGGAATATAAGGCAGGTAACCGTTGCTCCGGAAATTGATGGAGCATTTGAATTCATAAGGTCATGCGCACTTGACAATATAATTGTGTCAATTGGTCATTCCAATGCTTCGGCAGAACAGGTAAAACTGGCTGTTGACAATGGTGCGAGGTTATCGACCCATCTCGGGAACGGCTGTGCAAACTTAATCGACAGACACAGGAATCCACTCTGGCCACAGCTTGCAAATGACATGCTATCTCCTTCAATAATTGCCGACGGGCATCATCTTCTGCCTGAGGAGGTGCAGGTGTTCTATAAGGTCAAGGGTCCGCAGAATATCATCCTTACTTCAGATGTAACGCACCTTTACGGAATGAACCCCGGGAAATATCTATTTCTTGGCAGCGAGGTCGTCTATACAAATGACGGGCTTATTAAAAATCCGGTTCTGAATGTTCTGGCAGGTGCATCTTTTCCTGTCGTCAGGGGAGTGGAGAACATGATGAACTTCACAGGATGTTCACTGGGTGAGGCAATCAACCTTGCGACGAAAAACGTCTCACGGGTTTGCAAACTGCCCGACAGAGGGACGCTTGAGACGGGGAAAAGAGCGGATCTTATACTTTTTGAAATGGCCGGCGGCAAACTTATTATTAAACAGACCTGGGTAAATGGGAAAATTGTTCTTCCCTTCCCTTTCAACCTATTAATCTTTAAACCTATAAACCCAAATGAGTACACTGGATTACATCGTTCTGATCGGCTACTTTGTTTCAATCACCACTTTTGGCATCTGGATCTCGCGTAAGATAAAGACCAGCGACAGCTATTTCAGGGGAGGGAGGAAATTCAAATGGTATATAATGATCGGTCAGGCATTCGGAGTGGGAACGCATGCTGAAATGCCGGTTGCACAGACAGGTGCGACCTTCAACAACGGATTTGCGACAATCTGGTACCAGTGGAAGAACATGCTCATAACTCCCTTTTACTGGCTCATTGCCCCTTTTTATCGACGGAGTGAACGGACAACAGTTGGTGAAATAGTTGAGGACAGATACGGAAGCAGGATGGGACTCGTATACTCAATCTTTGCCATTGCTTTTTTTGTTTTCAATATGGGAGTCATGCTTCAGGGAGCTGCAAAAGTTATATCTGTGGCCTCGGGAAACCTTGTATCGCCTAATATGGTTGTTGTTTTCATGACGGTGGCTTTTATACTGTACAGCTTCATCGGCGGACTGATCGCTGCAGCTTATACCGATTTCATTCAATCGTTCCTTATCATCACATTGTCGGTTATGCTGATTCCTCTTGGCTTAAAGGAGATTGGCGGATTCCAGTACATGAGGGGAGTATTGCCCGATCACTTCTTCGATCTCTTTAACAGCGCAAGCGGAATTAACGGATTCACGATCGCTATGCTTGCAGTGAACGGGATTGTCGGCATAACTGCTCAACCGCATATGGTATCGATGTGTGCAACAGGCAATACTGAGCGGGCGGGGCGGATCGGGCAAACATTCGGTTCGATGGTCAAACGTCTTGTTACAATTGGTTGGGCATTGACCGGCCTTGTTGTTGCAGCACTTGTAATTAAAAACGGCGCAACGCTTGCCGACCCCGAGATGGCATTCGGATATGCTTGCAGCGAACTTCTTGTTCCCGGGCTTGTCGGACTAATGCTTGCTGCAATTGTTGCTGCAAACATGTCGGCCTGCTCAAATTTTATGGTCAATACCGGGGCTCTTTTTACAAAGAATTTCTATAAGAAATATATCAATCCCGAAGCAGGCGATCGGACAATCCTCTGGATGGGCAGGTACTCTGGCCTGGGGCTTTCGGTGCTGGGTGTTCTCTTTGCCCTGAGTATAAAAAATGTTCTTCATGGATTCCTGTTTACCGAAACCCTTGCTGCATTCATGGGGATAATGTTCCTTGGAGGCATTGTCTGGAAAAGGGCAAACAGGTATGGTGCCGGAGCTGCGGTGATAACTTCCCTGTCAGTTTACTATTTTGTGAATTTTATATCGACCGGCGAATTAACGCTGGTGTATACCTGGAAACCCGGTCCTTTCGGAATCGCGATGCTTTCAGGGTTCTTTATGTTCTGGCTGGTAAGCATCCTTACAAAACCTGAGGAAAAAGAAATGAATGATGCATTTTTCGATAATATGAGACGAAGATCAGACGCAAAGGAACCGGGACCCGATGGAAAGAAGCCGCTTGCATCACTTACCGGTGACGACCTCCTGCTGCTTGATCTGCCTGGATGGGGAAGGAGAGAGCGCTGGAATAACTTCTTTAAACGTTACAGGGAAGATATTGGCGGATTCCTGCTGAGTTGGGTGGTTGTCGGTTTGCTGATACTGTTGGCATGGGGGATACTGCAGATATAGGTTGGAGTGCCTGGAGTGCCTAGAGTACTTAGAGTTTAAATTTTAACTCCAAACTTTTCCGTAACTTTGTTTTTACTTTGAAGTTATGAGCTTTCTTAGTAGCTTTATCAAATAATTAATAACTTAAATCATGGGAAATTTTGGTGCTACGGAAATCATACTAATCCTGCTTGTAGTTGTGCTTCTTTTTGGTGGTCGTAAAATTCCTGAGCTGATGAAAGGTATAGGACAGGGCCTGAAAGATTTCAAAAAGGCTTCAAGGGTTGAAGATGATCCCGAAAAGGGAAAAGCGGAATCAAAAGAGGATACCAAAAAAGAATAATCCTTCCATTGAAGCTTTATTCCATAACTCTTTCCTTTTCAAGTATCGTGTATCATAAGAACTTACACAGAGTTCCACAGAGGTATCACAGAGGTCCACAGAGGGACTATGAGGACCTTCAAATCTTAACTCAGTGTCCCGATAGCCCCCGATAGCTATCGGGACGGGACTCTGTGACTTCTCGGTGGAACTCTGTGTAACCATAAATTTTTCCGACCAGTAGACCAGTAGACCAGTAGACCAGTAGACCAGTAGACCAGTAGACCAGTAGACAGCCTTACTCCAACCTGCCTTTATTTAAAGTAACACTTTTGTTAGCAAACCTGGCAATTTCCGGATCGTGCGATACCATTATAACTGTTCCCCCTTCACTATTATACACTTTAACCAGTGACATCAGAATTTCACTGTTGGTCTTATCGAGGTTGCCGGTCGGCTCATCGGCAAGAAGGATATCCGGTTTTGAAATAATAGCTCTTATAAAGGCTGTTCTCTGTTTTTCGCCCACGCTTAATTCGGATGGATACTTGTTTTTCAGCTCTTTCAGTGAACACCTGCCGAGGTAGTATTCAATTTTCTCCTGTTGTTTGTTATCGTAACATGCAAGCCTGATGTTCTCTTCGACAGTCAGCCACGGCATCAGATGGAATTGCTGGAACATAAAGCCCAGATGTTTTTTGCGGTATTGATTACTCTCTACAGGAGTCAGATTATAGATATTTTTTCCTTCGAATGAAACCACCCCCGAGTCGGGATGGATCAGTCCGCCTATCACGTAAAGCAGGGTTGATTTTCCGGCTCCGCTCGGGCCGATGACTGAGCAGAAATCTCCCTTTCCGATCTTAAAACTAATGTCCTTAAGAGCTGTAAAGACATCATTTCCCTTTTTATATTTTTTGGATATATTTAATAATTCGATCATTTCTGTTTTCATGATTATTATTCCTGGCTAAGGGTTTTTGCAGCATCTATCTGAGTCGCCATAAGGGCCGGGATCCAGCTGGCGAGCATCCACAGGAGCGGGAAAAGTAAGATGCTGTAAAGGAATACATTCCAGAGCGGTTTAATGTCGGAAGCAGTGAATCTGAATATCTCTGTACCGAAATATTCAGCTATAAAATGTCCGGCAAAAAATCCGATAATACCACCGACCAGGCCAAGAATGAAGGCCTTTGCAAGTATCAGGAAAAGAATGTTGTATGTGCTGTTTCCCATTGCCTTGAGCAAGCCTATCTCGCGGTTCCTGACTGTAATGTTCTGGTAGAACAGGAGTCCTGTTATGAGCAGACACGACAGCATCACAAACGGAATAATGAAGGCACCGTACTTGTTCATCATCAGCCGCTGATTTTCCCTGGCGTCAGCTATACTTGCCATTTCAGTTACTTCAAGATCAGAGAAGATAGCCTGAACCTGGTTCCTGGCATTTTTTATTCTTCCATCCATGCAGACACATCCCAGGGCT
Source organism: uncultured Bacteroidales bacterium (assembly GCA_963737255.1). Lineage (GTDB taxonomy): Bacteria > Bacteroidota > Bacteroidia > Bacteroidales > VadinHA17 > LD21. The sequence goes on along the minus strand of CAVTSB010000011.1, from coordinate 141,500 downwards.
TCAATTTTATTTATCTTACCCGGCATGCCAAGCAACTCCTGCAGGTCCGAAAGATTAAAAGCCACACCCTGGTCGATCATCCCCCTGCCTTCATCGAGCCTCTTTTCAATCTCATAATTGTACTGTTTACCATCAGCTCCTGTAATCGTAAATGGTTCTCCTTCCTTTATATTCCTGGCGAGAAGAGCGCCAACCTGCACCTTCCCTGCCATAACATCGAAGCCCATTGTCTCCTGCGGGGGAAGGAACCTCTGCATCGCCTCATCCTTATATCCAATGAGAACGATCTGATGTGTGGAGCCATTCGGATCTGTCCAGTCGGGATATTTAACCTGCAATATACCGGTAAGATGCCTTACAGCATCAAATGTTCTTGATTCTGCGAGCTTATCCACGTATATTTCGGGAAATGTCGGTGTATTGTTAACCGAGTAAAAATCAATCAGATTTGTTCCCTTTGGGAAAATATAGAGGTTAAGTCCCTGCTCGCGCATGATCTTTCGTGTTTCATTTTCACTTGCTTTGCTGAGAGTGTAAATTGCCACTGATACAGTAGCTGCGACAATTACCGTCAGCAAAATGATAAGGGAATTGACCTTTCTGTAGAATAATTCTTTTATTATTAAGTTTAATGGATTCATGTAGTATTTTTCTTTTTCTTTCTAAGTAAATGGACTGTAAGGAAAGCAATTACAATCAGTATTATGGCTCCTGTTATTGCAAAGGAGACATTGAGCGAGCGGTCTTCCTTCATCTCCATCCTGACCGGCTGATAGGTATTCAGTCCGTCTCTCTGATCTGTAAGCCATTTAGGCAGAGGTCGTTCGGCGATTGTATCATATGCTGATGTATCCTGAACCATTAAAAGTGCTGTAATGAAGGATTCTCGTCCAGGATGCTGTTGACCATGGCTGTTGCCGGATTATCCCAGTTATTTGTAAATAGGATATCCGTTCCGGGAAGATTATCCTTGATCAGGCAGCTGCAATCAGCTGTAAGAAAATCAATCATCAGGCTGATATTTTCTTCTGATATCCCTTTCCCGAGCAACGGCTCAAGCGCCTTGAACCTTCCGAAAATCCCAAAGAGCATCGGCCCGGCGATCGATTGGAGATCATCCTCCACATTGAGCAGCATCGAAACAAAATGGGATTCGCCGGGATCACTTCTTTTTAGTTCAACAACAGTTATTACATCTCTGAACGGTGATTCACTGAGGGCATTTTGAATGATGTGGCGTCCGTTTTCGTCTTTGGTCTCGTTACCGGTTGTCAGGTAGAGGAGAACGCAAAGCTTTCCGGACATTATCTCCGAAGCAATTTTTTTACGCAGGGGAGAGGTGGTTAATGTGCTGAGTTCCCCTGGGTTATTATACCTTGCAAAAAACCTGTTGCCGTAATACAAACCAAAATAAGGTTCTTTAATGTCTTTTCTTTCAACGCTTCTGAACTCAATATTTGCAGGTTTGATGTTATCGCTGATGGAGGCATTTTGCTTCATGATTGCCTCGCTAAGCTGAGTACTATGAAAGTAAACAAGGGTGTATTGACCCGGAACAGTATTCAGGAGAACCCATTCCGATACCTTCGTTGTACATGCAAGGCTCAGGAATGCTGCCAGGGTCAATATTTTCAAATGGAATGATTTCATTATATTAATTTATTTAAGGGCAACAGATTCCTGGATTAATTCAATCCCTGACAGAATTGTATTCCCCTTAACAGGTATCAGATCAACCTTCAACGTTTTACCTGCTTTTACACCTGCAAAAGATTTTACAATCTCTTTATCAGTATTTCCGGCTTCACCGGCAATATCAAAGTTCTCAAGTACAGTATTATCCTGAAGTATTACATTGAACACACGTTCTCCGGGTCTCTTGTCTTCGAGCTCAGAGAAATAAAGGTTCAGCCTGTACGTAGTTTCTGCCACATCATTTTCTTTTGAAAGGGTAATTTCAAGTGATCTTAATCCACCGATTGCGCTGGAGCTTACCCATGATGTGTTTTCTGATGCGACTGAAAGAGGATCCTTCCTGATTGTGAAATAATTAACAGTATCAATCGTGACCGGGATCTCCGGGGAGGCGCCACCTGCTACCGGAAATTCAAGCCAGAGGACGTTTTTATCGGAGGTCCTGTCGCCGGGAGCATTTAAATTGAGGCCAAGCTGTTTGATCTGACTGCCGCTCCATTTGTAATTACTGTTGGTCCAGTAAGTCATCCATGGCATATTTATAAGGGCAAGAGAGGTCTGGTTCTGGTAGGGACACTGGCATGTCCTGGTATAATCGGGTGAATTCAGAACTCCGTCGGCAACGATAAGGTTTGTGGAGCAGCTTGCCTTCCAGCCTCCGAGACTGCCAGTGCCTTCAAAAACATCAAGGTTGACAAAACCAGCCGAAGCAGAGCGGAATGTCAGCAGATGTTCACTGGCAACAATGCTGCCACATCCGTATTCCCGTTTGAACGTCCATTTAAGATCTTCACCGGTTATTGGATCCTTCTCTATAAAAGGCTCGCCTGTAAGAAGATGCCATCCAATTCCGTTAGCATAAATCTTGTCATTATGAATGATCGGCGGATTCCCGTATGTCATTGCCTTATCCCAGATCTTTTCTTTTGTTACCGTATTATAGGCTATCATCCTTCTGCCTTCCTCTCCATGCAGCATGTCACCCGAAGGGCGGTTTGCCTGCAGCAGAAGCTTATGCTGCGATGAATATCCGAGCCAGGTACCGAAAATATCTCTGGTCTCCTCATATAATTTCTTTCCTGTCCTTATGTCAAGATAGAGCAACCGTGATCCTGCAGGAAGAGTTTCTCCCCTTCTTTTGAGTTTAGTCTCAAGATACTGAGGGAGTTTATCCAGACAGAACAGCATACCGTCGCCGGCAATGACCGAATTATGAATAAATCCGTTATTTGCCTTAATGCTCCACAACCTTTTGCCGCTGAACCTGTCGAGAACAATAAGTTCCTGGCTTGCCGAGACATCAAATTTTGTGAACCTGGGATCTTTAATCGCTATCGAATCGGTCTCCACCATATGCTTAAATTCGGAGAAATTATTTCCAAGGATAAGAAGATCCTCGTACACACCGATATATCCAAGTTCCTCTGTTCCCTCATCGCCTGTCGTAAAAGTCTTGGCAAGTTCTCCGGTATTAATGTCGATTACACTGCATTTATTTCCTTCAATGAGATAAACATATTCTTTTGTTGCAATGAAATTTGTACCCCTCGCATTTGATCCTGCCAGATGCTCCTGGTTGTATTTCGTATCAAGAGGGCTTTCACCATCGTAGGATTCATCAAAATACACCATCCATGAGTCATCCATAAGTTTTGGAAAGTCCCTTTTCCAGATTACCCTGCCCGTGTACACATCGCGTGCACTGATACAGCTGATACCCTCAATAATCAGTTTTCCGTCGATTACCTGTTCACCAGGACCGTGTCCATGACGTGGCAGTACATCCAGGTTTGAATTTCCGCCAAACCAGAGGATACCCAGAGGCGCTTTCACCATTTTATCATCCGATTTCAGGGTATTTGCCACATCGCCGTAGTTACCTGTCCAGTTATCGGTCCCTTCAAGCGGGCCGTTGCGTGAAATAATTGTAAACCCTTTGTTAAGTACCAATTCAGCTCCATAAAGATTCATCTCCTTAAAGGATCGTGAAAGATAATCCTGCTCTTTTCCTTTGGCCCTGATTAATATTTTACCATCCATATGGCCGGGTAGATTCATAAATGAGGTTCAGGACATCCTTATCATATCCGTTAAGGAAACCATTATCATTTATAATGGTCAGGGATGCAAAATATTTGGGAAGCAGCAGTTGTGTTTTGTCATATTGAAGGAAACTCATCCGGTCTGCTGTTACACCCAGTCTGATCAAAATATTCCCGCAGGTATTCTATTCTGGCCGGATCCTTTTCGTATGCAATTACCGACAGGGATGTTTTTGAGATAAGTCCCTTAAGAAGCTTAACGTCATTTGTTCCTAAAACCAGGGCATATCCATCTGTAATTCCTGTTGAACTTATTATCTTCTTCGCTTTGGATGAACCGCCAGTCACTGAAATTTCGGGTCCGGTAAAACGGGCAATCTTTACAGCAGGCTTGTCTCCAAAGACCCTGATTGTACCATCATTTGATACTGCAATTAGTTTTCCGTTTGAGGCTACAAGCCGATCAATATCTTATCAGAAGTGAGACTCCACGCCAGCTCCGGGATATTGTTACCATTGAGTTTTAATGCATTTATTCCTGTACTGTCGGCTGAGTACAAATAATTACCTGCCTTGATCAGGTCGTTGGTAGCCGACACATTCACGGTCCAAATTGTATCGAGCTGGTTTTTTGAGTTAAGTTCAGTGGCAATTATTTTCTTACCTGAGAAGAAAATGGTGTTTCCGTCAACCACCGGATATTCTCCGACATCTTTTTTAATTACAGTTCCCGTATTGGAGTCATACATATAAGTCATCCTTCCTCTGAAATGGTTAAAGTAGACCCTGTCGTTACCGCATGAAAATGCGCCACCAGTTTTTCCGCTGGCTGCCAGATGATAATAAAGCTCTTCACCTGTCCTGGCATCAAATGCAGCCGGAACTGAGCGTCCGCCCGCAACCAGGAGCCTGTCACCGGTGATCATAAAAGTGCCCTGGGGAGCCACATCGGCAAAAGCAGGGGATCTGTGTGGTTGCAGGATATAGTTGCTGCCTGTCCCGTCATTCTTCCAGATAATTTTCCCGTCATCGGCGTTTATGGCGTAAATGAAAGTGCCCATTAATGGAAAGATACTTGCAGCGGTATAAATAATATTGTCCTTTATAACAATTCCGCCCCTGGCCGGCCACATTGATATAAGCCGTTTATTGCCAAGCAGTTTGTTAGTCCCCGGGGCAAGGAGGACCTTCCACATGAGTATCCCGTTTTCAGCATTCAGGCAATAGCAATAACCATCGTCGCTGGTGAAAAATAACCTGCCATTGGCTGAAGCCAAAGGCAATCGGACAGGCCCGTCAGCATAATAATGCCACAATTCCTCACCTGTATTCAGATCTAGCGCAACAACTTTGTCCTGATCATTGAATCCGAGAAATAATTTGTTGCCGGCGACTATGGGTTCGAAGATCCTGTCGAACTGCATCAGGTTCTGGTTCAGCGGATCATCCCATACAGGTACCCTGGGTGAGTATTGCACCTGCCACTGAAGGTAGAGTTTGTCAGCCAGCTGTTCCGGAGTTGATGCCGACCGGTTATGGTCATATCTCCACATTGGCCAGTCGTAGTATTGGGAGTATGCCTGGGGAAGAGAGAAAAGAAGAAGAATTACTGCGGCTACTTTCAGGATTATCTTTTGCATTACTTTAATTCTCTATATTTTACAGAATTGTAATTGACGCTTATTGCCAAAAATAGAGAAATTAAGTCTTAATTTTTGTTAAAAGAAATAATTATCAAAAAGTTCTTGCTAATTATGCGGTTTTAAGAATGTAAGAAGTCACACAGAGTTCCACCGAGAAGACACAGAGTTCCACAGAGTTATGATTTAAAATATCTCTATGGAGCTCTGTGATACCTCTGTGTCCCGATAGCTATCGGGACTCTGTGTAAGTTTTTATAATTTCAGGTTATATAATACTATTCAGACACGAAGAAATGCCACTAAAAAAGCCACATATAAAAGACTTAATATTTCCCTGGATCCTGCTGATCGCGGTTTCATTTAACCTTGAGGCCCAGGGGGACAAGGGTAATCCGGACACCAGACTTTATCAGATTGATTCAGTTAATATTATAGCGCCAAAGGAGTACCGGAGTCTTTTAAAGGAGCCATACACCGAACCATTCTCATTACTGCCTGTAATAAGCAATGTAAGCGTGAAACAGATCCAAAAACAGGGAGCTGTAAACCTCATTGATGCAATGTCATATATTCCCGGAGGATTAACCGAGACCCGCGGAAGACAGGTGAAGCAGTTTTTTTCGGTGAGGGGACAAAAATATCCTTATCCCGATTACGCTTTAAACGGAATATGGCAGCAGGAGTTTGAAGAGCTGCCGTATTTCATCTCAGCTTCTGATATCGAAAAAATTGAGATCGTAAGGTCAAGCGCTGCGCTTTTAACAGGTATTTCGGGAATCGAGGGGCTTATTAATATAAAAACACGGGAATATTCAAGTCCCGAGGCTACTATGGAACTTGAATACGGAACATACAACACTCTTCATACCCACCTGTCGGGGGGTAACACGATCGGACGCTTTGCCTATGCAGCAGGCGCCGGATTTGACAGGAGCGATGGGCCTTCAGGAAAACATTCAAAGGAAGCGATGGGAACGTTATACTCGAGGTTCAACTGGGAATTATCAGATAAGTTGAATTTGCTTGGCAGCGTTTACTTTCTCGATGGCAGTCGGGAGCTTACAATTGCTGAACCGCCGGCCGATGAGCGGTATATAAATATGAAGCAGAACTTTGACCCGTACTGGTCGGTGCTTTCAAATGTAAAGATGATCTACAGGCCGCGAACGAATGTATCTTCAGAATTACAACTGTTTTATTCATACCGGAATCCGAAGTTCAATGATGAGGTTACTACAGTCTCAACAAATGAGAAGGATATCGAATACGGACTGAACTTTATGCAGTCGGTAGCGATCGATCCGTCAAATACCATTAGAATCGGCGGACTTTATGATCACTGGCAGGCACCCAACGGAAAGAGGTTTTACACCGGAAAGGAATGCAACACTGAGACATTCTCGGGAGTTATCGTGGATGAGCAGAGGATCGGTCCGGTTACACTTGACGCCGGATTTCGCTGGACCAAAACCTACCTGCTTGATTATGCCGCATTTAATATCGATGGTGAGGGCGGTCCGTTCAGGAACGTAACTCCCATTCACGATGAATGGGAACCTGCAACAATGCAGGGGAGTTTTGGTGCATCATATCATACGCGCGGCGGGTTTTCGGTAAATTTCAACTCGGCCATTGGACAGGTCAAACCAAGAGAAGGTACACTTGATGTCAACATGGAAGTACCAGGGAATGAAACAAGGTTTAAACTGGACCTCGGGGCGGTGAAGCAGATCGGAGGTTCCGGAAAAGTGACTCTGGCAACCTTTGCAGTATTTCAAAAAGATGCCATCGCTCTGAGCGGGACAACCTACACAGATCCTGAAACAGAACTGATCAGGGAACTCTATCTGAATCGCGATCAGAACCAGATCGGAGCTGAGTTGGAGATCGTTTCACCCAGGTTATTTAATTTATTCGAACCTTTCTTCAATATTTCGGTCATGAAATCGCAATTAAGATCCGAAGGGACAATGGTCCGCAACAGGGAAAATCCGGTTGTGATCACCAGCGGAGGTATATATTTCGATAAGAATAAATTCGACCTTAATGTTTTTGGCAAGTACATTTCCGGATTCGAGAATGCAAGGTTTGCTTCAAAAACAGCCGGTCCCCAGCCACTTGGTGATTTCTTTACAGTTGATCTTAACGGAGGCTATACTTTCGGTACGAAAATGCCATTAAGGCTTTATGTAAGGGTTCGAAACCTTACTGATAAGATTTATTCGACAGTGGTTGGTTACCCGGATTTTGGCAGAAGTGTATATTTAGGGATGAGGCTGAATTTCTTGCACTCCCAATCGGCAAAGGGGGGGTCATTGCCCCCTTCGCCCTAAAGGGGATTCATAAAGTCAATTTCAGGGGATTTAGCGGCGGGATCTGGTGGTTAATGAGATTTATTTTTAACTTTAATTTGGTTTAAGCAAATCTTATACCCCAACTAACCATGAAATCTAATCTGATAATTCTTCTTATTTCACTTTCTATAACCGGTTGTAATTCATTTAAATATAGAACAGATGATTTTACATCAGCTGAAGAGAACGGCAAACTTGCAAATGAGGCTTATGTAAGGTCACTTAACTGCGTGAAAGCCTGGATGAAGAGACGAGACAGCATAAGCGGACTCATTCCCTCCAATCTGACCGGTAAAATAGACCTATGGGAACCATTTAATGCGGCAGCTGACAATTATGCCTTTATGGTGCTTACTTCATATCTGCTCGATCGGGATCTTTACAATGGCCCGATGCTCGATATACTTCATTCGGAGAAAAAACTGACTTCAAGGATTAAAACTCTTCCTGATGTTTACAGATTTTCAACACAGAGCTTCGATTTGAAAAAGGCAGATACGATTTGGATCATCTTTGGCACATCAGAATATATCAAAGACGGTCTCATCCCTTTGACAGAATATATCGGTCCCTCTCCCTGGAAGGATCGAATGATGGAGATGCTTGATGACCTTGGCGGATATTATTCAATTCTGAAAGATCTGAATCAGATGGATACTTACAAGGCTGTTTCAGAAGAGGTTAATGGATCAATGCTGCAGGCTTTATCCCGTATTTACTGGGCCACAGGGGACGAAAAATATCTGAATCGGGCTATTGAAATCGGAGATTATTACCTTATGGAGGATCGCGATTTAAGCAAAGTGGAATACCTTCGCCTCAGGGACCATGGCTGTGAAATTATTGGTGGTCTGAGCGAGCTATATGTCACCTTGGCCTACGCAAGACCTGAAAAGAAAAAACAATATCAGGAGCAATATTATAAAGTACTTGACAGGGTTCTTGAAGTCGGAAGAAATGAAGACGGATTGTTTTATAATGCTGTTAATGCCCTTACCGGTGAGGTTGTTGATAGCATGGTGGTTGATAATTGGGGCTATATTCTGGATGCGTATTATTCAGTTTACCTGATAGATAAAAAAGATGAATACAGGCAGGCATTTCTGGACGCAATTAAAAATCTCAACGAAAAATACCGGAACTTCGCGTGGGAAGGTAAAAGTCATGACGGTTATGCAGATGCTCTTGAGAGCGGCATTAATTTATATAACCGGGAACCGGTTCCAGAGCTGAAAAACTGGATCGACAGTGAAATGAAAGTGATGTTGAACATGCAAAAAGATAACGGAATTATAGGTGGAGCCCATCCTGATGGAAATTTTGAGCGTACAGCTATAATGTATGCCTTATGGAAAACCCAGGGTGTTCATTGTTTACCCTGGAGAGAGGATTTGAAATTCGGATCTGAAATGAAAGACGGGAAATTGTACGTTTCAATATCATCAGAAAATTCATGGCAGGGGAAACTGACTTTTGATTACCCAAGGTATAAGGAAATTTTGCATCTTCCGATCGATTACCCGCGAATTAACCAGTTTCCTGAATGGTTTACAGTGGCTGACCTTAAGAATTATGAATTGACTGATTACAATAAAAAGACAAAAACTCAAAAGAGTGGAGCTGAATTAAGAAACGGAATTGAGTTGGACATAATGGTAGGGGAAAACTATAACATTATAATAGAAGAAACAGATTAAAAGAAGTATAAATAATCATGGTTCGCCATAATTCCTGTTTTCATCAGAATACAATTTACTTTTCTGATGGAAGGAATCTTCGGGCGGTTGATAAATTTTATCAGGCTTCAAATAGTAATCAAATATGAAGGGAAAATCAAAATTTGTGATTTATGGAATTCTCAGTCTAATTTCACTTAACTCATTCTCACAGAATAAGACAGAAGAATTAAGTTTTAAAGTCAGCGGTAAAGGCCTGGAGACGAAAATTTCCTCTGAAAGCCTTGAGCTGACTGCCCGTTTTTGCAAACCTGCAAGTGTTCCCCAGACATCGGATCTGAGTACCTGGAAAATGATTTCTGATATTTCGTCATTTAAAAACCTGGGTGGCATTAACGGACAAATGACTTCAGTTTCCTGGGCTGCAAATACGGGTCAGGTGGATTGCGAGACCTGGATCTCTGATAATAATAAGCTTGTTGCATTCCGCCAGACTTTTACAAATAGAACCAAAAAGAGTGTTAAGCTGAATGCTTTGTACCCCTTGTTCGTTGATGGTAAAAGTTCTTTCAGATTTGGGGAAATTACCAACTGGCTGATAATGGAGCAGTTCCGCCATAAAAACGATCTCCCGGGAAGTGAAGCCCCGGCTGCTGGTAAATCTGTTTCCTGCGATCCATTTTTCATAATTAACGACAACAGAGGAGAAGGGAATAACCTTTTTATCGGGTATCAGACATTTAATCTCCATCTTGCTGAGATTGACATTTCATTTGACAAAGAGCTTCAGCTTGAAAATATTACTGCAAAATGTGATTTTGAAGGAGCAGAAGTACCGCCCGACGGCAGCAGGACAAGTCAGTGGGTTATAGTATCGCAGGGATCTGATGCTAATCTGCTTATTGATGAATATACAGGACGGATAAGATCTTTCTACAACATAGATGAGCCTCCCAAAAATGCCCCAACAGTATATTGTACCTGGTATTACCATGCCGATAATTATAATGAAGAGATTTTCAAAGGTGATATTGAGCAATTTAAAAGAGAGCATTTACCATTTGATGTTTTTCTTATCGATGAGTGCTGGGATGTAGGTGACTGGGGTGATTTTGAGGCTAACAGCTCCTTCCCGGATGGAATGAAATGGGCTGCCGGACAAATAAACTCTGCAGGTTATACCGCTGGAATCTGGTGTGCACCTTTCCTTGTCGATGGTGAAAGTGACCTCTCAAAGGATCATTCTTCATGGTTACTGAGGAACAGCAAGGGAAAGCTTTGTACATTTAATATGAATGAACGGGATCACTTTATTCTTGACCTTACTTACCCGGGAGTATGCGATTACCTTGAGGAACAGTTCCGGAAAATATCCCGTGACTGGGGTTATGAGTATTTCAAGTTTGATTTCATGAGGTCAGTCTTCATAAATTCGGATCAGCAGTTCTATGATAAGACAGCTACTTCCCTTGAGGCTTACCGGAAAGGATTGGAAGCTATCCGCCGGGGAACAGGCAACGATGCATACATTTCTGTCTGCGGAGGACATTACGGGGCTTCGTATGGGATTGCAAACACGCAGCGGTCGGGGAGCGATGTAAAGTCGCAATGGGATGAGAAGGAACTGCCTAAATATCGTCAGAATATCTTACGGACATGGATGACAGGCCTCTGGCATGTTGATCCTGATGCAATGATGGTCCGCACACAGGAAAAACCACTTCAGACCGATAAAAGAAGCCTGACAACAGGTCTGTTCACTGACGATGAAGCATTCACAAATACATTAAACCAGTTCATCGGGGGAAACCTGATTACTTTCACTGAGGATTTTGAGGCAATTGGCAATGACAGAAAAATGCTCTATAAACATGTCATTCCTTCAGTCAATTCTGCTTCAAGGCCGCTTGACCCTTTTAATCCAATTTGCCCTGAGATGATGGTAACGAAAATATCTCCTGTTTGTCAAAAGCTCGGAAGCTGGAATATGCTCTCAATAATTAACTGGTCCAACGACACCAAAGATTATAATATCATTCTTGATCAGAAGGTTACTGAGAACCTGAAAGGCGACCGGTTCCTTGTTTATGATTTTCAAAGCGGGGAAATAGTAAATATACTTTCCGGATCAGGGGTACTGAATATCAATGGAGTAAGAGGACATCAGAGCAAATTGCTAAAGATCGTACCCTGGGACGAAAAGACCCCTATGTTTCTGGGAACGGATCTTAATTTTTCCTGCGGCGGACTGGAGATTGCTGATATTGCCTGTTATAATAACAAGATAGTCGGGAGCCTTGAAACCGGTTGGTCCGTACCGGTAAAACTTACATTTGTTATTCCCGGCGTCAACGGATATGAGACACGGAAAGTGGAAACTGTTCCAGGGCAAAAACGTTTTTTCGTCAGTTTTTGAATATAAAAACTTAAAGGGGCTGTTGAATAAGTCAAAATCCTTTAACCGCAGAGGGCGCAAAGGAAAGACGCAAAGTTCGCAAAGAGCTGAATTTATGTGTCTTAGCTTTGCGTTCTTTGCGGCATCTTAGCGTTCTTTGCGGTTAAAAAGGACTTTTTCAACACCCCCCGACTTCTCTGTGGAACTCTGTGTAAGTTCTTAATTTAAAATCAAAGAAACTTAATTTCAAGGTGATACAGTGCCGGAGTAGTGGCATTGATTAGTACTCTAAGTCCTCTTCATTAATTATAACGGTACGCAAATCAATAACAGGTTTCTTGCCGGCTACTGCAGCAGTATTATCATCAGACCCCGGAGAGGGTTTTGCATCCGTTTCAGGCAGGTAAGCTCTGAGTTTGTTAATCACTCTATTATATTTCGGATCATTTATCAGGTTTTTCCATTCCATTGGGTCAGTATTGTGGTCATAAAGTTCTTCCGTACCATCTTCATAGACATTATATCGATATTGTTCGCTTCGTACTGAGTGATTTTTATACCCCATGGTTGTCAGAGACGGATACCACCGGGTATTTGGATTTTTCAGCAGGGGAACAATGCTCCGGCCTTCACAATGGGCCGGCGTTGGAAGCCCGCAGAGGTCCGCAAGCGTCGGGTAGAGATCCATGAAGTTTACTACCCGTGTACACTTGCTGGTTTCAGTCAATCCGGGTACCTTTATTATCAGGGGCGACCGGACAGATTCTTCCCAGAGAAATGTTTTGCGATATCGCATTTTTTCACCAAGAAACCAGCCATGATCACCAAGTAAAACTATTATTGTATTGTCTTTGTACTTACTGTTTTCAAGAGCGTCAAGAACGAGTCCGATGCAATCGTCAACATAACTGATGCAAGCCATATAGGCTCTTGCAGCGTCCTTGAACTTACCTGACTGTTTAATAATCCTGTAGTCAGCACTCGGTTCGAATTTCTTTTTCCCGTCAGGTGTCAGAATATCATCCAGGTCAACTTCATTAATATCAGGTACAACAATGCTGTTCAGGTCGTATCTTTCGAAATACTCCTGGGGAACATACCATGTAAGATGGGGTTTCGAAATCCCAAGCATCATAAAAAACGGTTTTTCGAAATCCTGCTGAAGCTGCTTTACTATCCATTGGGCTGAGATCCAGTCCTGCGTTTCTTCTTTTCCAACAGAAGTGGGTCCCCAGTCCATTAATGTACCGACTGTTCCTGTAACGTCCATCCCGCTCATCGGGACTTTGGATCTGTCGATCGGAAAGCCGCCTGTTTCCTTTTGCCACAGGTCGAATGCCCACTGCCCGGCATCAAGTTCCCCGTTGACCTGATGCTTGTGAAAGATCTTTCCGGTAGAGAGGGAAAAGTATCCGTTTTGAGAAAAATATTGTGGCATTGTTGGTACTGACATTGCTGTTTTTGAATCTCTAAGGTTTTGAGTGTTCTGATAAACACCTGTTGTGGACGGCCTGAGACCGGTCAGGAAGGCACTGCGTGAGGGACAGCTAACTGATGATGGACATTGCGTATTCATCATTATCATAGCATTATTCCTGGCAAGCCGGTCAATATTTGGAGTTTTAACCTGGGGATTACCTCCAAAGCAGCCTATCCAGTCGTTCAAATCATCCACAGCAATAAACAAAACATTCATCTTTTCCTTGTGGTTGACCTGAGCTGCCGATGTAAGCATCGGGGAACAGCTCACCAATGCGAGCCCTATAAGTGTTTTGGAATTTTTCATGCCACTTTTTTGCTTATCATTTGAACAATTATCCTTCTATTCCAATCACGTGCAAGTCGGCCAAAAATAACAGGCATATGATCTGACTCCTGGAAGTCAATCTTTTATGCATCGTACAGAAAATCCGTTCTTCTTAATATTATTGAACCTGTAAACATTTGCATCATTGTAATAAACAAACCGGAACCAGGCCCGTGTGGAAGAAAACTCTCCTGAAGACCACCAGTAAGCGCTGAATCCGAAATCGAAGAATTTTCCGTCGTAATACCGGAATCCGCCCGGAAAAGCGGTGAAACCGGATTCGTTTGTTGCTCCTTTGTTTGGTTCAACCCAATAGGTTAAACCGGTTTCCTTAAGCTTACCTCCCGAAATGTCGTCACCCCCCAGAAAAGTTGTTAATTCAGTCCATTCGGCATCAGACGGGATATGCCAGCCATGAGGGCAGAGTTTCCCGGAATTCACTGCATACCAGTTATATAAAGCCCCATATGTTGGTTTAAAAGCCTCTTCATCATTTTTATACCAGCAGAAGGCCGGCGATGACAGGCCGGCCCATTGAATTTCGTCTTTCACCAATGGGATAGAGGTACTGTCGTTGTATTTATTGGTTCTCAGGTTCTCGGCCATCCATACCTGCTTTCCGATGGAAATTACATTATATACATTCCCTTCAATATCTGAAACAGTAGTGTAAGCCTGAGTTATAAATTCAATATTCCTTCCATATATAGTGTCAGTTGGCGAGGTGGCATATGCCCTTAGATAATAGCTGGTTCCCGGTTGCAGCCCTGTCAGTTTGCTGATAAAGCTCCCTGTCTGATTTCCATCGATGGTTTTATTATCGGTCATTGCAGGGTCGGTTGTAGCAGCCCAGCAGACTCCTCTTGAGGTTACCGGTCCCCATTTGCCAGATGTTATAACTCCGCCTGAAACAGCTGTTGTTTGCTTTATTTCAGAAACATCTGCAGTTGTAATAATTACTTCTGACTTGTTTTTGCAGGAACCATTTATCAAAATCAGGACCGGAAGAAGATAGAGAAAGGTACGGATCGTAAAGAGTCTGTTCATTTTCATTGTTTTGGCTGACAGATGATTATTTCTGTCTCTGAGCTGTCCAACCAGTAACCTGGCCCTTATTATTAAAAGTTCCCTTCATTAGATTTCTGTCCGCCGTGCAGGAATAAATAACGCCTCCGGCATTGAATGTCAATTCATTGCCACGGAGTATGCCCGAGGTGATCTTAGAGGATTTCCCTCCCGTTATTATCTCTCCGGTAACCATCTGAAATTTCCGGACCAGTTTCAGCTCACCGCCGTTAAATCTCCATGTTCCCTCAACTTTTGCCGGGATTATCCATAAGTATGCAGTGGTCCATTTACTTGTATTATCGGCTATTTTTACCATGTCGTCATATTGCCAGTCCTGCATTGTGAATGTGGTAGATACAATACGGGTGCCGGGTTTAAGTTCAAGCAGTCGTGGCCGCAGCCTGAGGTTGATTTCGGGCAGAAGGAAAAGCGTTATTACCGTTGCTTTCGAAAAATCATATTTAAAGAGATCTGTTTCAATAAATTCGACTTTGTCATTTACTCCCTCCTTAATTGCATTCCTCTTTGAAAGTTCAACCATGTTATGATCATATTCAATTCCAATTCCACGAACTCCCCGCTTCGCAGCAGTGATAACAGTACGGCCATCACCCGAGCCGAGGTCAATAAGAAAGTCCGAAGGAGTGATTTTCGCCATGTCAAGCATCTTATCCACAAGCGGCTGTGGAGTAGGAAACCAGCGGACATCCTTTCCTTCCTGTCCCGGCTCAGGTCGATAGTCTTCTTTGACTTTTTCCTGACAGAGCAGACTACCGGATAAAAATACAAGTGAAACAGCCAATAATGAGGAGAATATCAAGTGATTAGATTTCATCTCTTTCCCTTTCTTATGATACCTTAAACGCAAAGAGTTAACAAAGTTCAAAGTTTGAAATGTAAAAATTAATTAAGGCCAAAAGGTATAAAAAAAGTGAACATTAATATAGCCTGAGCAGATGAGTATTGTTAAGATAATGAAAAGTACTATTGATAAAACGAAAAGTACTACTTATTTAACTAAGTGGGATTTAAATTTGATAATTCAGAATATTGTGATGAATCTGATCAATTCATAGTTGGTTAAATTTTTTGTAAAGCTATCCTTTCCCAGATGAGACACTTATAATTACAAATCAGGATATGATCGGATAAAGCGAACTATTTATTTTTATCCATTCAGAAATGATAATAGATATGACAAATTTGATAAAATCCGTATTGTAAAATTCACATTTAATCACTAACTTCCAGTTAACTAAACCCTAATACAAACTAATCCGATTAATTTATGAAAAATCTTCTGATGATTTTGCTACTTTGTGCATCAACGTCGGTCTTTGCGCAAAGGGTAATTATTACCGGGACGGTCACCGACGAGACCGGAGGTCCATTACCTGGCGCCACAGTCCAGGTGAAGGGAACCATCGAGGGCACCACCACAGGTGGCGACGGAAAATACACTCTTGATATAAGCGGACGTAATGTCACTCTGGTATTTTCATTTGTCGGTTACACTTCGCAGGAAATTCCAGTTCAAAATCAGACTGTGATTGATGTTTCGCTTGTACCTGATATTCTTGGACTAGAGGAGGTAGTTGTTGTTGGTTACGGAACACAAAAAAAGAGTGACATTACAGGAACAGTCACTTCGCTTTCAAAAGACAGGCTTGAGATGGTGCCCAACCTAAATGTCACCCAGGCTATTTTGGGCGCTGTACCCGGAGTCATGATCGAAACAGCTTCTGCAGGCGCCAACCCAGACCAGTCAATAATGATTCGGGGAAGGGCTTCAATTTCAGCTGATAACCAGCCTCTTATTGTTGTTGACGGAATTCCTTATGGTGGAAGTATGTCCGACATCAATCCAAGAGACATCGGATCGGTTGAGATCCTTAAGGACGCTTCTGCTGCAGCAATTTATGGGTCGAGGGGTTCAAACGGTGTGATCCTGATCACAACAAAAGAGGGTGCATCAGGTAAGACAGTATTTTCATACGACGGAAAATATGGCTTCAGCCAGTTCATCAAGAAATATGATTTTCTGAACGGCCCCGAGTTCTATGATTTTAAAATGACGAGAGATCCCGCATATGTATATCAGACAGAGACTGATAACTTAGCCGAGGGCGTATCAACAGACTGGTTTGGTCTTGCATTGAGAAGAGGTCGGTCGCAGGAGCATAATGTTTCTGTTTCCGGAGGCCTTAAGGATACGAAATTCTATATCGGCGCCGGTCTGACTGATATCATCGGAGTCGCGAGAGGCGACAATTTCAGGCGTATTACAACCAGGTTAAACATTGAAACCAAACTTTTTGACTGGCTTGCTGTTGGAACAAGAACCCAGCTTAACTACGACGATGCCAGCGGAAATGACGTGAGCTGGTATTCAGCGATGATTGCCAATCCCCTTGGAAAACCGTATGATGATAATGGCAATTACCTGATTTACCCGATTCCTGAAAATATAACCATAATCAATCCCCTGACTAATCTGGCCTATGACGATCTTGATAAATCATACCAGATACTTACCAACAATTATCTGAATGTCGATGTGCCATTTATAAAAGGACTGACATACAGGCTGAATACAGGTGTCAGGACAAGGTTCACCGATGCAGCAAGATACGGCGGGATTAATACGTATAGTGGATACAGGACCCAGGGAGAATCCAGATCGAGCAACTCGCTCAATAGTAATGTGGTTCTGGAGAATATTTTTAATTACAACAGGACACTTGGCGATCATACGATCTTCCTGACCGGATTATACAGTTATGAAACTAACACCAGTAAATCAAATTCACTGAGTGCAGAGCAGTTCCCGAATGATTTCCTTTCCTGGTACGGAGTATCCGAGGCTGCTATTCTTTCTCCTTCCACTTCTTACAGGAAATCTGCATTGGTTTCACAGATGTTCCGTGCCAATTATTCGTTTGCAAGCAGGTACCTTGCAACATTCACAATCAGGCGTGACGGATTTTCAGGATTCGGAGAAGATACCAAATGGGGTATCTTCCCGTCCGTTGCTCTTGGGTGGAATATTTCCAATGAAAACTTCTTCCCTCTTAAGAATGTCTTTAATACATTAAAACTCAGGGGTTCTTACGGTCTCAACGGTAACCAGGCAATCAGTCCTTATTCTTCGCTTCCGAAGTTTATAGTTGCCAGTATAATGTCGGGCACTGAAGCGCAGGTTGGGTACAAGCCGATGGTCATGGGTGTTGCAGACCTGGGATGGGAATCCGCCAAGACATTTAATGTCGGGCTGGATTTCGGATTGTTTAAAGACCGAATTACCGGTACCATCGACTGGTACAGGAAGAATACATTTGACCTGTTGCTGAACAGAAGCATTTCTGTAATCCATGGGTTAACTGAAAGCACAACCGATGACTGGATCCATCCTGCTGTTACACAGAACATAGGAGAAACACTCAATACAGGAATTGAACTTTCAATCAATTCGAGAAATGTGGTCAGGGAAAAATTCCAGTGGATGATGAACGGGAACTTTTCTTTTAACAAAAATGAAATCACCTCACTCTACGGAATTAAAGATCCGGAAACAGGCAAAGAAATTGATGATATCTCCAACGGGTGGTTCATAGGTCAGCCTGTGCGGGTGAATTACGATTATGTGTGGGATGGTATATGGCAGCTTGGCGAGGAAGCGGCAGCAGCTGTCTATGGTTCACAGCCTGGATATGTTAGATTAAAAGACCTTAACAATGATGACTTGCTCGACGATAAGGACCGGCAGATAATAGGGCAGCTGGATCCGAAAATATTATGGGGTCTGACAAACACTTTGATATACGGCAACTTTTCACTCAGCTTCTTTTTCCATGGTGTCACCGGTATAACAGCAAATAATGACAGGATGACTGACAGTGTCCAGGACGATCTTCGCTACAACACGATAAAAAAGAACTGGTGGACGCCGACCAATCCGAGCAACGACTGGTATATGAACAGAAAGATGGCCAATGAGATGTCAGGACACGGTGCAACTCTGTACGAAAGCACGAATTTCATAAGGTTGAAGGATGTTTCCCTTGCCTATGATCTTCCGAAGAGCGCCATTAGCAGGATCGGCCTGACCAATGTGAAAGTATATATGTCCGGTCGTAACCTGCTCACTTTTACCAAGTGGAGCGGATTGGATCCTGAGTTGGTGGATCAGGACGCCCAGAGGAATATTCCGATGCAGAAAGAGTTTATTTTCGGCCTGACCTTTGGATTTTAGAATGTGATAACAGTAAAATTAAACAAGATGAAAATATTGAACTATACTATCAGAGTTGTGCTGGTGATCATTTTGCTGGCAGGCTGCTCCAAAGATGTCCTTGAGGAAAATCCGCCCAATATATTGTCAGGGCCGACAATCCTTAAAAACTATAATGGATTCGAAGCAGCATTGAATGGACTTTACCACCTTGCAAGGTATGCAAGGTGGCAATCGGAAAAACTTGAAAATGCTCTTAACGGAGTTGATAACATGTGCAGCAATTCCAGACGAAGCGATATTTTCTGGAACTGGACCACATCCAACAATCCTTCAGATGACGACCTGTTGGAGACCTTTCAATGGTTGTACGAGATAGTTAATGCCTCCAATACAATCATCTACTATGCAGATACGGATATCGACTGGAGAGGCGGTGCGGATACTCCTGAGAACAATAAGCTCAGAGTTGTCGCAGAAGCCCGGGCCATAAGGGGATGGGCATACAGGCGGCTCGCCTACTCATGGGGCGATGTACCCCTGGTACTCACAATGCCTCAGGGTTTAAAAACAGACTGGGAACGCACTCCTGTCGCTGAAGTCAGAAAAGCTGTCATAAGTGATTATAAATTTGCCCAGGAGTATATTCCGACGGAAGCTTCTTTGCAGGGCAGGATAACGAAAGGCGCTGTTCAGACCCTTCTGGCTGAAATGTATCTTACAGTAGGTAAACCCGATAGTGCGCTGTACTGGTGCAACCAGGTAATTAACAATCCGGCCTATGTGCTTACAACTGAAAGGTATGGGGTGTTTCAGGATGATCCGACAGGAAGCGCTTTTGGCGATATGTTCAAGGAAGGCAACCAGAACAGGGAACAGGGTAACAAAGAGGCTCTTTGGGTATTCCAGTTCGAACTGTACAACAGCATCGACGAGCAGGGTCATCAACTGTCTCGCGCAGAGGTAGGTAGTTACAATAGCATTAAGGTTGGTGGCATAGCTCCCATCCAATATACTTTTGAAAGAGGAGGCAGGGGTAAAGCATATTTTGCCCCGACAAAATGGTGGATCGACAGCTATGAAGAAACTGATGACAGGGCCCAGAACTATATACTGCGTACATCCTTCAGGCTTCAGACTGAAGCAGAGAATAATGTAGGATACACGGGTACAGGGAAATTACCAGCTGATAAACTGCCTGCCGGTTATAACTATGGAGACACTATCTGGTGCAACTGGGACCAGGATATTACAGCTGATAGGTATAAGGTCAATGACTGGCCCTATTCAAGAAAAGCTGAAGGAACAAGCACAGTTGATGTGCAGGCAGACTTCGCCTGGACTGATCAGATCTATATAAGACTGGCTGATACTTACCTGCTTAAGGCTGAAGCGCAATACAAGCTTGGTGATGCTACCAGTGCTGCTGAAACCATTAATGTGATTCGAAACAGGTCTCATGCAACCCCTATTACTGAAGCAGATGTGAATATAGATTATATTCTGGACGAAAGGTCTCGTGAGCTCTTCATTGAAGAGGAACGCAGGATGACCCTGCTGAGGACACATAAATGGTTTGAAAGGACACAGATGTATAATAAATTCGGAGGAGAAAAGATCACACTGCGTGATACGATCTTCCCGATTCCACAGGATGTAATTGATGCCAACCTGACAAAACCTTTTCCGCAAAATCCGGGATTTTAGTAAAACTTATTAATTATTTAAGAATACAAGGTTAGTTCTAGGTATATTGGATTGATTGACTACTCTGTCTGCCTCCTTTAACAGGAGGCAGGTCAGAGTAGTTTGATTTCCGGCTTCAGAGATTTCAGGCACCTTCCCCTAGGGAAAAGGAGATGTAATTTATAATAATCATAACCTCATGAGAAAGAAAATGTCATTGATATTGGTCATCACAGCTTGCTGGATGACAATCTCCTGTAACCAGAACAGGAAATCGGTAATTAATGAAAATGGCCGGATTCTAAAAGTTCCTTCAGAGTTTGCTACAATCGCTGAAGCTGTGAACAATTCTGTTGACGGGGATTGGATTATACTGGCATCTGGCATTTATATGGAAATGAAAATTGATATTGATAAATCCGTCACAATTTCATCGGAATGGAAACTTAGCGGTGATGAACTTAAAATAGAGGAGACTGTAATTGATTCGCAGGATTCAATACTTTTCAATATTAAAAAAGACGATGTTGAAATAAGTGGTCTGAGGATAATAAACGGGGATCACCCTCTCAATATCATGGCTCGTGCAACAATTAAGAATAATCATTTTGTTGATAATCTTGATGCGATGAGTTATGAAGGCTCAGGCGGAGGATACACAGGCTATAACACTGTCGAAAATGACAGGGACGACGGGCTTGATCTTGATATAAGGTATGGTGGAGAAAATCGCGGAACCGATATTATTGTCGAACATAATACAATTTTAAACAGTAACGATGACGGGATTGAGATAAGATTGTATGACTACCCCGATCAGAATATTCATTATATCATTCGCGGGAATAAGATCAGTGGAAGTAAAAATGCCGGGATACAGATAATTTCATACGATATTTTTACCGGGAAGACATTTGATATCCATCATAACATTATCACAGGCTGCAAAACAGGTTTCGGATGCATGGAAGGCTCAAACTCAAGAGAGGATATGAGTGGTGCTTCCACGATGGATGAGTTGGTACTACTTTATAATAATACGTTGACGGGCAATCAAATGGGAGCTACCGGCGGTAATAATATTATTGCAGTCAACAATGTGATCCAGGGAAATTCCCTTGGGGGATTAAAAAGGTTTGGCAAATACTCAGCGGTTATCAACAATTTATTTTACCAGAACGGCAACGATCTTATTGATTTTAATGAGTCTGTTGCAAAAGACGGGAACATATTTTCAGTTGATCCGTTAATAGATGAAACCAGCTTCATGCCTGCAGTTAATAGTCCTTGCGTAAACACCGGCAAACTGAATTATAAATCAGATGGAAAAACCATTCTGGAAGTTCCGGCTGAATTTATCTCTGGTGCAGCCCCCGACATCGGCGCAGTAGAAGTGACCGGACAGGGGATGTAATATTTCCTGGCATAAAAGTTTATTTAGTGCTCTAATCAGTTTGTATTGAATATGATGGAAACAAAATTAAAATTGCAGAAATCAAAAACTTCAGTGTATCCTCTGTGTCCCGATAGCTATCGGGACTCTGTTTAAGTTCTAAAATATTTCTTGTTTGAATCAGATATTTGTTGAGGATAATTAGAGTAGCGGCCGATAGTC
Organism: uncultured Bacteroidales bacterium; assembly: GCA_963737255.1. Lineage (GTDB taxonomy): Bacteria > Bacteroidota > Bacteroidia > Bacteroidales > VadinHA17 > LD21. Next base: position 119,288 of record CAVTSB010000011.1, on the reverse strand, counting down.
AGTAAAAGCAATATGAAAATGAAACGAAAATTTATTTTATCATTATTTTCTTTATTAGGTATTTCAGTATTGATTTCCTGCAACAGTCCCAACTCACGGCAAACCCTGAATGAGGCTGAAAATGGCGCTTATATTGCCGGTGATTTTCATCAGCACACTACCTATTCCGGAGGGGATTATTCGATCGGTCATGTAATGGAGGCCTCAAATAAATTCGGGCTCGACTGGTGGGCGAACAGCGACCATGGAGGAACCCGAGAGAACTGGGGAAGTGCTTCGGGTATTGATCTTGGTGCTTCTGTAAGCTGGACCTGTGCAGGAATAAAGCCGCTCGGCTCCCCTCAGGAAGAGGAAGATGCCGGATTTATGTGGAGATGGGAATCGCTCAAATATTACAATTTTCAGGATATAATACTATGGCGAAGGATTTTTCCCGACAAATTAATACTCCAGGCCTTTGAATGGAATGTTCCCGGACATGAACATGCAAATGTTTCAATTATCACCAACCAGTTTGATCCGGGTAAGGAGAATTGTGATCCGCTGGCTCAGTTCGAATATATGTTCGATGATGATGACAAAGATACCACAGGAGGCCGGGAATTCGGATGGAAAAAAAGCCGACTGGATGGTAAAGAAAAAGCCCTTCAGGCGGTTAAATGGCTGCAGGAAAATTATCCGATGCAGACTTATGTTGTTCCAAGTCATCCTGACAAGTCCGGGGGTTATAATATATCGGATTTCAGGGATTTTAACAATACAGCTCCCGATGTTTGTTTCGGATTTGATGGGATGCCGGGACATCAGAAAAACGCAACCCGCGGGAGCTATGATCTGGAAGACTCTCCTTTTAAGGCTGAGATCAACGGTAAGATGGGAGCAACATTTGGAGGGGCCGGTATATTTACATCCAGGATCGGAGGCCTTTGGGATGCCCTTCTGAGCGAAGGAAGAAGATGGTGGATCTCTGCCAGCTCCGATTATCATTCTGATGATGACTTTTATCCGGGTGAATACCAGAAAACATATACCTATGTATTAAAAAGAAATGATGCGCAGGCTTTAATTGACGGGATGAGGTCAGGAAACACGTTCATTGTCACCGGCGATCTTATAAAAAGTCTGAAGTTCAGGGTCGGAAATACAATGATGGGGCAAACTCTTAAAACAGACAGGAATAAAGTTAAGATTGAAATTGAGGTTCTTGACCCGGATTCCTCGAATTTCAATACCTACAGCGATTACACTAATCCTGTACTGGATCATATTGATCTGATTGCCGGTCAGGTTACAGGTCTCATTTCTTCTTCTAATCCTGACTATTCAAAGGACAATGTATCAACCAGCAGGGTTATTGCACGGTTCGATGCTGCAGGAGGAGTCAGGGATGCGAACGGACTGGAAAGCATAAAATGGATTGACCTGGGAAATGGACGGAAAAAGATAACCTTCGAGACGCAGGTAAACGGGAAAATGTACTTCCGCCTCCGGGGAACAAACCTGGCTCTGAATACTCCGGATGAACTGGACGGAGAAGGTAATCCCCTGCCCGACATTGCAGAAGAAAACAATGAAGTTAAGGCTTTTTCAGATTTATGGTTCTATTCAAATCCGGTTTTTGTTGAATTGATTGCGGAATAAACAAATCAATATGGAAAAAAGAGGTTCACCAATATCATTAAACCCTGGGAAGGATGTCATGAACAGGAGAGCATTCTTTATTCTGGTTGTCCTCATTGCGATGCTTGATTCGCCTCCCGCTTTTAACCAGGATCTGCTGGCGCAATCCCGGAATCCATACGCGATCACAACATTCGAATGTGCAGGACTGTATTGGAAAGCCATCGAAGGGGGCCCTTGTAAGATAAGATACAGGGAAGAATCCGGAAGAATCTGGAAAGATGGTCTTGACCTGGCTTATGATCCGAGAGATGGAGAATACAGGGGAAGTATTATCGGGCTGAGTCCTGATACCGGGTATCAGGTTGAATTATCAGATAATAATTCCAAAGCCCAGGTGAGCTTTAAAACAAGAAGCGATAAGTTTCCAGTTGGCAGGATCACTGTTTTGCCTCAAGGTGAATCAGATACGACTATTGTAATCACCGAATCCGGAACTCCCCGGGCGTATCATCTTGTAACAGTCCCCACAAATGCAAAATCAGTAATTAATCTGAAAAACGTACACAAGTTCGGTATTGAAATCAATGCAGATTATGTAATAATCAGGGGAGTTGAGATCAGAAATGCATCTGTCCATGGAGTGATAATCAGAAAGAACAGGCATGATATTGTGATAGAGCAATGTTATATAGCATTCTGGGGCAGGATAGGCGGTCCGAAAACTTATGGGAACCTTGAAGGCGGTTCTGACAGTGGAATTTATGCAGAAGCAGGAACCGGAAACCTTACGATCCAAAGGAATCTTATTGAAGATCCCCGGGGAGCATCAAATGATTGGGAAACGGGTCATCCCGACGGACCACAAGGCATATCAATAATAGAAAGCCTGGGTGGGAATGTGATCAGGTTCAATGATATTGTCTCGACTGAAGACCATGGCTTCAATGACGGGATCGGAGGGGGGAACAACTTTTCCTTTACAGGTAACATTAACAGGGATTCTGATATCCATGGGAACATAATCCGTAATGTCTGGGATGATGCAATCGAAAGCGAGGGCGGAAACATGAATGTAAGGATCTGGGGTAACTTCATCCATTTCTTTTATAATGGGATTGCAACAGCTTCAACTTCGAAAGGCCCGCTTTATGTTTTCAGAAATGTATCCCGTGAAAGCAGGTCGGGACATCGCAACAGCATTGGAGGAGCATTTATCAAAACCGGTGAAAGGAATGAATTCGGAGGAGGCAGGCGGTATATTTTTCATAACACCATACTCCAGCCCGGGGGTGTTTTCAATGTCTTTTCAAGTCATGTAAATCCCGACTGCATAACAAGAAACAATATTTTTGATGTGCCCGGGAGACTTGCGACTGATATTGAAAAGGATCCTTCATCAGATTATGATTTTGATTATTTCTCAGGCACAGCAAAGGGCAGAACAGCAGTGGAGGAGCATGGCATAAAGTTTACCACAACACCGGCCGGCACAAGGCTGTATACTTCCTCCTATAACCTTGAATTCTACCCCAGATCCTCAATTAACAGCATTAAATGGGGTAAATACCCGTACGAATTCGGCGACAGAAAGCTGGAAATCACTGACCCCGTTGTATGGATTAACAATCCTCTGATTGATTCCGGTACACTGTTGCCGGGCTTCAACGATGACTTCAGGGGAAAGGCTCCTGATCTTGGCGCGTTTGAAACAGGCTCACCTCCCCTGCAATTCGGAAGACGGGCTTATCTGAACTTTGACGAGGGACGTGCTCCATGGGAGACTTATTGAGTATGTTATATAACATAATTAATAATAACATTAACAGACAGATCATATGTATCGTATTAAACTTTGCCTTATTCTGTTTTTCCAGATAACACTCTTATTTGGTCAAAAGAACTTTTCATTTGTTTATTTGCCTGATATTCATTTACAACCTGATTCAGCGGTTCTAGCCGGTTTTGACCAGTTGGCGAAACAGATAAATAAGCTTCGTCCTGATTTCGTTCTTACCGGCGGAGATATGATATATACTGCAAAAAATGTAAACGATAAAAAGGCTGAAATACTTTTTGATTTAATGGACAATGAGTTCAAAAAATTCAGGATGCCGGTCTATCTTACGATGGGTAATCATGAAAACGTTGGCATTACGGAGGAAAGCGGCATTGACAAAACAAATCCCATGTGGGGAAAGAACATGTATGAGTCGCGTTACACGAAACGGTACTACACCTTTGAGTACAATGGATGGAAGTTTTTTATACTCGACGGTATAAAAATACTTGAAAAAGAGAAAAACTATACTCAGGGTGTTGATTCTGTCCAGATGGAATGGATCAGGAAAGAGCTTGTCACTACGGATAAAAGTGTCCCGGTGATTATTTCAATTCACTCGCCACTGATTAATCCGCATGCGATCTCAAGCTCTGATTCTGAGGCACTGTCGTCCAATTCGGCCGCTATATTGAATATGTTCATGGACTACAATCTCAGAATGGTACTGGAAGGTCATACACACTTATATATGGACCTCTTTTTTAAAGGTGTAAGTTATGTTTCGGGAGGATCCACAGCATGGGGAACTGATTCCGTCGATAAGGGATTTTTACTGGTAAAGATCAGGAAGGGTATTGATAGCCGGCAATTTATCAGGATCTCAGGAGCTGATCCGCAATAGGATAAAGGCGTGTATTTTTTTAGATGGTCTTATATAGGAAAACCAATGAGAAGAGTTGTACAATGCATTTTGATTCTTACAGGATTACTGAGCTCCAGGATATTACTATCTGCTCCGGCCCTGGATTACAAGCTGTTGATTTTCCCGTTTCCCCTTGAAATTAAAGTTCTGGAAGGAAATTTTGAGGTAGATTCAAATACTTTCATCATGATCCCGCAGAAGGCCTCCAAACTGGATAATTTCCTCGCCGGACTGATCTCAAACGAGTTTGCAGATAAATACGAGATCCCGGTGATGATATACAGTAAGCTGACCCTAAATAGTACGGATAAAAGCATCCTGATCGGGGACCTTACAAATCCCCTTGTGAAAACCTATTGTGATCAGCAGGGAATTACAGGTGAGCTTAAAGCCCTGGGAAATGAAGGTTATATTATTTCAGTGACATCAAAAAATATTGTGGTTGCCGGAAATAACGGAAAAGGGGCTCTTTTCGGTCTTGAGTCACTGCGACAGCTTATTACAGTTTCAAATGGCAGGCTTTCAGTACCAATGGTAACGGTAAAGGATGCTCCCAAATATCCCTTCAGAGGTATAAAGCTTTATCTGCCGGGAAGAGAGAACATTACCTTTTTCAAGAGGTTTGTAAGCGATTTTGTGGCATATTATAAGTTTAACACAATCATTCTTGAACTGAATGCAAATATGCGTCTTGAGAAGCATCCTGAACTGAATACCGGAGCAGTAAAATTCGAACGGATGCTTAATTTCAGCCGACTTGACAGGCCCCCCGGACAACATATGGAGTACCAGAATTCCTCACATCAGGATAATGCCGACGGAGGTATTCTTGAGAAGGAGGAAGTAGCTGATCTTGTCAGATACATGAGGCAGTTCAATATTGAGGTCATTCCTGAACTGCCATCCCTTACCCATGCATATTATCTGCTTTCCGGACATGAAGAACTTGCAGAGAACCTGAACCAGCCTGTTCCTGATACTTACTGTCCTCTCAAACCAGATAGCTACAAGCTCTATTTTGATGTCCTTGACGAATATATTGAAGTCATCCATCCTTCAATTATTCATATCGGACATGATGAATGGAGGATGGAGAAGGACCTGTGTGAGTTGTGCAAAGGGAAGGATTACGGAGAGCTTTACGCAGCCGATGTAACAAAAATCCATGATTATCTGGCAAAGAAGGGAATAAAGATAGCCTTGTGGGGAGACCACCTGCTTGAATCGGTCACTGAAAAGGAATTTCAAACCTGGAAATCTTCTGCCGGTTATCAGTATAAGATCCCCGGTGCATTAAGACCGGAGCAGGTGCTGAAGCTTATCCCGAAAGATATCCTGGTTTTCAACTGGTTCTGGGATGAGCCGGCCAATGATAAACATGTTTCCGATTTCGGATTCAGACAGGTTTACGGAAACCTTCGCGCTGACATTGAAAAATGGGATCAACGATCTGAAATAAAAGGTCTGCTGGGCGGAGCGCCCTCATCCTGGGCTGCAACAACAGAATTCAACATCGGAAAGGACCAGCTTGTCGATTTCCTGGGTTGTTCAAATCTTCTTTGGTCTGAACAGTATGTTCCTGTTGACATGCTTACAATAATTACAGATGCACTGGTAAGCAATATTAATTACAGGTTCAGCGGGAATAAGCTTCCGTCTGAAGCCGGAAGTAAAGTCACCCCGGTAAATATTTCAGAATATTTTAATTCTGACTTAAAACATGGAATCGACAGTCTGGACTCTAACGGCCTTTTAACGGGATCGTTAAAGTCGGGTACCCGGCTTTTTGAACTGAATGGTACTTCAGCTGACAATCTCAGGGCTGTTGTTGTTTCAAACCAGAAGGATATTCTTCGGAATGAACTTTCTAAGAGCATTAAAATAAACCAGGATGTTAACAGCGTCCTCTTCCTGCATGCTTGTGCAAGGGAAGGAATCAATCAGAAAGCTTATGCTGCAATCTACGATTTCTATGATACTTCCGAACTGCTTGGCTGGTATGAAGTAATATATGAAGATGGGTTTATCATCACTGTTCCGGTAAGGTATGGCGTGAACATTCTGGACTGGAGGTGGAAGCAGAGAATTGCCTCTTTTGAAAAGTCTAAGGTTAAATATAGCCAGAATCAGTACGCCTATGATGCTTCGTCAGTTCTATGTTCAGGTGAAAACTCCGGTCCTGTTACATTTTTTGCTTTTGAATGGGAAAACCCAAGATTCGGCAAGGCGATAACTGAAATTAATCTGAAATCCGTAAACTACAGTGAGAACAGCGAAAATGCCATTATACTCCTGGCAATAAGCATTACTGAAAACTCGAAGAAGGCCCAGTCAGAAGGAAACGAAAGACAATGAAAAAAAATCAACAAACATCTGCTCTTAAGTCGATTATTTTGGATCCCAAGCTACAACCCGGAAGCCAGAGGCTGATGTGCATTGACGCACTCAGGGGCTTTGACATGTTATGGATAATAGGGGGTGCAGAAGTCCTGATTTCTCTTGGAAAAGCCTCCGGATGTGGATTCCTGAGTAATCTGGAAGTTCATTTTGATCACAGCTGGGGACAATTCCACTTTTATGATCTGATAATGCCTTTATTCCTCTTTATAGTAGGAGTCGTAATGCCAATTTCATTCGGTAATCGGCTGAACCGGGGCGACAGTAAATTTAAACTCTACAGGCATATTGTTAAGAGAGTAGTGATTCTTTATATTCTGGGATTGATCGCTTCAGGCCACCTTCTTACTTTTGATACCTCAAAGATGCACCTGTGGACAGATACCCTTCATGCAATCGCTGTGGGTTATCTTGTGAGTTCGATCCTTATTCTTGAAATAAACCGGAGGTGGCAGATAATTGTAACGGTTTCATTATTAGTTTTTTACTGGCTTGTAATGGCATTGATTCCCGTTCCGGGCCATGGGGCTGGGATTTATGAGCCTGACTTAAACCTTGCTATCTATGTTGACAATCTGATCTTAGGTCATTGGCAGGAAGGGGCCGGTTGGACTTACATCCTGACCAACATGACATTTATTTGTTCCGTCATGTTGGGCGTTTTTGCCGGACAATTACTCCAATCAGACCGGAAACCTATGAAAAAGGCCGGGTTACTGGCTCTGATCGGGATATGTTGTGTAATTGCAGGGAAGATCTGGGGAATCTGGTTCCCGATCATTCATCATATCTGGACAAGCACTCTGGTCCTTTTTGCCGGAGGGTTGAGTTTTTTACTCCTGGCACTTTTTTACCTTGTGATCGATATATGGGGTTACAGAAAATGGGCATTCTTTTTTGTGGTGATCGGGATGAATGCAATTGCAGTCTATGTAGCGACACATTTATTTGATTTTAAGGAGATAGGCAATGTGTTTGTCGGCGGATTACTAAAATGGCTTGGACCGTGGGCTGGCTTTGTGGAAGCCTCGGCAGCCCTTGCCGTAATCTGGCTTATACTTTACTGGATGTACCTGAAAAAGATCTTTATTAAAATTTAATTGATTAAATCTGCGGGAATATCACTACCAAATAAGCAATGTCCATGAATTTTCCGTCAAATTTAGCCTTTTGTCTGATCATATTAATTATTCAGGGTTGCGGGGAGACTGACAGGAATTCCGTCAGTATGAACATCAGCAATTCGAAAGAACAAGCAGTAAATATCAAACCAAATCGTGTCCTGGTGATCATTGGTGACCAGTGGACAGATCCCATGAGTTACAGTATCGATCCGTTCCGGGTAAAAGGTGATGATTTTCTTGATGTTGTAACTATGCTCAAGATATGGGGTATCCCGTTTGATATTTTACGCCTCGATGAGCAGCGGCTTCAGATAAACAGGTTTCTGGATTATGATGCCCGGCCGGCTTACGGCTGTGTTATCTGGATGGCTGATCCAGGTAAGCTTTCCGGAATGTCAGCTAATTATGAGACTCTGCAACGCGCAATAAATGAGTATGGAATAAGTATGATCGCACTTTTCGATTATATAAAGACAGATCCGGTTGCTGCCCTTGCTGGTGTCAGGTACAGTGATGTCAAAAAAGTCAGGCTGGGTGGGGATAGCCAGAGACTTGAAATTACCGGCAACCATTTTATCACTGCCGGTGCAGAAGGCATAATGCTGCCTGACAGTAGGCAACTTGCCGGATCGAGCATTCCGGAAGCAAACGGAATAACAGTAAGCAAAACTGATGAAGTGAAGGATATTTCAGACATAGACATGGTTGACTGTTCCGTTTCCAACGATGCTACCGTCCTCGGGAAAGTAGGAAATACGCCGCAGATGGTTGTCCGGAATATTGATGATGATACAAAAACCGTCTGGATAGGCGGTGGCAGGGACTGGTTCCGTAAATACCCGGTTATGAGGAGGATCTTCCGCAAAGCACTGGTTTATTCAATTGGTTATGGCGTCTTTAACGATAATTTTGAAAACGGATTCATATTCATCATGGACGATGTTGGTTGCAGCGAACATGCCTGGAGCCTGACCTGGCATTACCCGACGCCTGCAAAGGATACTCTGATTAAATACCTCATCGAACCTCTTGAAAAATACGGGTTTATGATGGTAATGAACCTAACTCCTGGCTTTGCGAACCCTGAAAAGAAATTGATTGAATCATCCTGGGAGGTTCCGCCGTTCAAAGATATATTTGGCAACTGGCAGGATTACGGGTCAACCAAAGCGGGTCTCGATGAAGGTCTTCGCCGCGGAGTTTTCGAAATGCAGCCGCACAGAGCCTGGTCGCACATGAACTGGGATCTTGATTCACCACCCGGACCGTGGTGGGGGAGTCCGGTTGACGGTGAACTTAAAATTACCGACTGGTACAATGAGGTAGTAGATGTTAGACGCGGTCATGCTCCTGTTCCTTCCAACGACTTGCTTTTCATCTACAAAAAAGGCATCGAAGCAATCAGGGAATCCTTCGGTGTCATGCCTCTTGCTGCTGAAGTGCGCCCGGGCGCTGAGTTACTCGAGGGAACCCACGGCGGAGATGACAATGGCCGGATTGCTGCGATTGCCGGTCTGGGTGTCAGCCGTGAATGTTATGTTGGCATAGACCATACAATTGAATTCAAAATGATGATGCCTCAGCAGTTTACCTGTCATGACCTGGACCTGACTGCAAAGACGAACGATCCGGCCGATGAAACTGATGCGGGCTGGGATAAGCTCTGGACCCTTTCCACGGAAGTGCTTACGGGATCGAAGATTGCGGGAGGCAGAAGAATAAATCTCCGTGACAATCTCGACTGGATCGAATCCCGAAAGGATAAACACTGGATGGGATTTAATGAGACATGTGCCTATCTGCATTCCGGAATTTCGGCTTCAGGAAAGGATGGTTTTGGAATTGAATTAAGCTATGACGGACATTACTGCAAGTATTTCGAAAAAGAACAATCGGTATGGACGCTGGAATTATCAGAGAGTTTTAATCAAAACCTCAAAAAAGGTAGTTCGATATATGTGGATGGCAAACCGATCCTGTCTGAAATAAGTCTTGAGCAAAAAATTGAGATCCCTGCAGGTCTTGGAATCCACAAACTTGAAATTATAACAAGGTGACAGATTATAGATGCAAAGAAATTAAGAACTTACACAGAGTTCCACTGAGAAGTCACAGAGTCCCGATAGCTCCCGATAGCTATCGGGACGGGACTCAGTGTAAGTTTTTATCATAGGTTACTCTTCAAATTCGAACTTATTATAAGCGCTAACAGAAAATCTTTAAAATATTAATAAACCAAAACAAACCTGACCAAAACAATTTAAAGAGGAAATAATATGCATAAACTGCTTAAGAAACTGATCTTTAGTCTGATGGCATCAGCGTTGATCATCACCGGTTGCATAAACAAAACACCAGAAAAACCAAATGAGTCTGATACTCCGCCTGTTCCGGGCGCTATGGACAACCTTGCTCCCACACCTCCAATGGGTTGGAACAGCTGGAATCCATTCGGTAAGAATGTGAGTGAACAGGTAATCAGGGAAACCGCTGATGCAATGGTAAACTCGGGACTGAAAGATGCAGGATTTACATACATTGTCATCGACGATTACTGGCAGGGAACAAGAGATACTGTAACCGGGGTCCTGAATTATAATCCTGAAAGATTTCCGTCAGGGATTAAAGCTCTCGCAGATTATGTTCACAGTAAGGGATTGAAATTCGGGATTTATTCTGATGCCGGAACAATGACCTGCGGTGACCAGCCCGGCAGTTACGGATATGAAGAAAGGGATGCAAAGATGTTTGCTGAATGGGGAATTGATTATCTTGAAATATGATTATTGTTATTGCAATGATTACGGATCGGAGAATAACGATTACAGGGAGGCAATAGCCAGATACAAAGCAATGGGGGATGCTCTCAAAGCTACAGGACGCCCTATAGTATACAGCATTTGTGAGTGGGGTCCGCGTTCTCCATGGCTCTGGGGCAAAGAAGTAGGCGGCCATTTATGGCGCATCTCCTATGATGTCGGCGATAAATGGGATGAACCCAGGAATGAACACAGCCAGATCGGAATCCTGACTGCTATTGATGCCATGACCAACCTTGAAAGATTCGTCGTGCCAGGCGGATGGAATGATCCAGATATGCTTGTGATCGGACTCAGAAATTCAGGTTTCATAAAAGGAGGAGGTTGCACAGATGTCGAATATCGCACCCAGATGAGCATGTGGTGTATGTTTTCTGCTCCGCTTTTGATCGGGTGTGATCTTAATACCATGAGCGAAGAAACCAAAACAATTCTTCTTAATAAAGATATAATAGCAATTGACCAGGATCCGCTAGGAAAGCAAGCATTCAGGGTTATGAGGAAAGACGGCATTGAAGCGTGGAAAAAGCCTCTTTCAGGAAACCGGATTGCCATAGCATTTCTTAACAGGAATTCAACTGAAGGAACTGTAACCTCACAATTTGAATCGTTGGAGCTCGACCCCAAAGAGGAATATAAGGTGTATGATGTATGGAAGCACGAAACTGTAAAGCAGCCGGCTGGAGCCCTTACTTCAAAATTACAGTCGCATGAATGCCAGGTATTTGTGCTTTCACCGAAATAAAACTGAATGGCATTTCTTCTTAAATCAGAATAAACGGTTTAGAAGAAGTATCATCGTCTTAAGAAATACCGCGTTAGATGATTAAAAGCTTAAAAAAAATATTGAGAGTACCCTGGATTCTTTTATTCATGTTCTTTTTTCATGAAATTTCAGGATACAGAAATTCACTCCCGGCGGAGAATTTCAGTTACTCTGGGAAACATCCGGAATATCTGACAGCAGCAGACATTTTCCTCTCGAAATTACTGCTGCGGAAAATGGAAGTGTTTATATTACTGATCATTATGCTCACTGCATACAAAAGTATTGAGCTTACATCCACATCTCCTTTTACCTTCATTTCTTAACCACGAAATTCCTCACTATTTCCTTTGTGCCATTTGGGTTGCTTGCATTTATGACGACAGACCCGGCATCTGACCTTAACTGGAAGAGGTCCAGGAATAGTCCCTGCCTGCTTACAGGTATTTCTTTCCCGTTTATTATAATTTTTGTTCCCGGTTCTGTCCAGCCAAAGACCTCTACATCTGATGCATTCGTGAATGATGAGTTTGCCTTTGGATTTGTCTGAACATAAATTCGTGGCGATATATTGAAATCCATCAGTTCCCTGATAATTTCTTTTTTTGCTTTATAGAGTACCAATGGATCATCTGTATGTTCTGCAAAATCCATTACGACATTGTGTGCAATTTCTTTTCCCCGCTGCCTGGGATCAATCCAAGCATACCGCGATCCAAGGGAATCCCTTAGGGCCTTGATCTTATCCTCCAGCATCCGGAAATATTCATAATCCTGAATGCCATTCCTCATCTGTTCCCAGCGCAATGAATTCAGAACTCCATTTTTTCCAGGGTATACATGCCAGCCATCCCCTATATGGATATCCGGATTTTTGAAGGGATTCTCCGTCCATTGATTCCATCCCCAGTGCAAATATCCTGTTGCATCATATTTGTAATTCAGCCAGTGAAGTATTCTGCTGTCCATCACCGGCATATCAATTGTTTTGTTCGGTAACAGGCTTGCCTGATAAATTCCCACTGTATAGAACCAGAGTTCATTTCCTTTCTGTTCCCATGCTTTATATGAATCATACCACGATGCAAGCGCATCAAGTTTTGGAACAGCCACCTCTATTTCGTCAAGAAGATAAGTGGTTTCAATAGCATCCATTCTTCTGAGATCGGGAGCATAATGGTGCAGATATGAAGAGATCTCTCTCCAGGAAAGGGCATTGTGAAGCGACGGTTCATCCTGAATATGAAAATAGGTTTTATGGAGCCAGCCTTTCGATCTTAAATGACTTTCGAATGCTGGCAGCAGATAAGGAATTACTTCCTCACCCTTTAAAGTTATCTTTTCTCCGGTTTCCGGACTGGTTACCTTGAAATCAGAAAGGGAAATTTTAGTGCTGTACCACTTTTCGCTACCAAACTCTGCCAAAAATCCTGTTTCCAGGTAATCCATCTTTCCCGTATTCCAGAACACATCGGCTATTCTGTCAAACTTTGAAAAATCAAATTCAAGCTCATCCGACTTTGACTTCCTGATATCTATTACAGTCATGGGTACCCGGAATACGTTCTGCCGGTGATCAGCCATATTTCTTGCATAAATCGCGAGCATGTCAAACCATGGTTCCGAGTAAGGCTCCCTGATACCATGGAGCTCCGGAAACCGGCTGGTGCTGTACCATTCAACAATTTTCAGATGTCTCTCAACCGGCAAAGTCAATGGATACACCATGAGGCTGACGGGCAAAGACTGAATTCCCTGCAGACTTTTGACTGTTACATTCCCGGTGTAAATACCCGGATCTGCAGATTCAGGTATTGCAATTGTCAGCCAGACAGGCTTAAACACTTTTGCGCCTATGTTGAGCTTTCGTTCCTCCATCAGGTAATCCGGATACTTTGCGGGAGCAGGTCGGGCTAAAACCCGGGCAGGTTGATTCGGCGTGTTCTTATCAAGCTGTATGGTACCGACAAAGTTCCATTCCACAAGCGATGACGGAAGTATTTTGCCGGTAGTCTGAATTTTAAGATCGCTTATTTCAATAGTAACATCTGTCAATCCCTTTTTTGAATTTATTACAAACTGTCCTGAAATAATTTCACCTCGCACGCCGAAAAGATTGATGGTGTCAGAGAAAGGAGGTAATTTGTATCCGTCTTCAAAAACCTGTAACAAGTCGCTGACAGCAAAAACTCTGAATGACTGCGCATTAAGACAGATACTGCTCAGAAGGAAAATGATTACTGAAAATATCAGGCTATAAAGGAAATCGGCCAGAGCACGCCCTGTTCCCGAAATCACAATCTTCTTTATGCTCATTATCAGTGCATTTCAGTTTCACACACCCCTATGCCTCCGCGAAAATAGTTAAACTGTACATTCGGATGATCTGACAATAAAGACATTGGGACTGAGCTGTCTACAACTTTTTTGCTTATCATTAAAGCTGTCAATCTCTGACCGAAAGGATTATCATGAGTCCCGGCCTGCCATATTGATACTTTTTCCGCCTTCCAGGTTTGTACAGGACCAACAGTAAGTGCCTGTCTTGGAACCCCGGTTACCACTCCTCCGGCGCTTGTTCTTGCATTCTGCATTATTGTAACAGGATGAAGATCAACTACCCTGGTCGTCAGTTTCCTGTATTCTTCCGGTGATGGGGGAGAATCTTTATATTTTCCTTCCCTTTTTACGGGATCATTAAATGCCCAGTGCTTTGTGTCGCCCTGACCCCCCTGCATAACCGCACAACGGATCCCGCTTTCCCAGCTGCTTATGTATTTACCTGTGTCGGCTTTTGGAAAATGCATATTTGAATCGGGCATACTGAATTTCTTATCTATCCTGTTAAAACAGAGCTCCCTGTCTGCTTTTTCAAACGATAAAGGATGAGTTACATCTGCCTCTTTTCCGTCTGAGATACCATTCATCCATTCCCCAGAAATGGGAATTCGATAAATCGACCTGTAATTCGTTCACCAGCCGGGCAACCAGTGGCAGTTGCTCTGTAGGTCCTATTGGCCCGCATACACCAACCGGATTACTTTTTGTAGATTGCTTCCAGGCTGTTACATATTCCAATGCTTCTGCAAGGTAAAAATCTTCAAGGGTATCGTAAAAAACAACTTTGAAACCTTTCCTTGAAAGTTGAAGCAGATCTGAGGGAGTAAGCTTTGCCGCATCATTCAACAGCTCATCATTGAGCGTTGTAAAATCCCACCAGTCAGGTGCCAACATGCTTAATTTTCTGGCCATTCCGTTTATTTTATGATTATTATACTTTAACTACTTTACCGGTTCTCGCAGATTCATAGCATGCAGCTAAGATGAACTGACTTCTAAGGCCAAGCTCTGCATTATTTAAAGGTTCCCTTTTTTCAAGGATAGCATAAGTGAATTCTTCTATTTCAGCAAGGTATGTATTTTTTGGTACCGGATTTATCTCCTTCCCTTCTGCTGAATTTCTTGCCTGTTGTGCATTATAGCCTGTACTGTCCTCTTCGAGGAAAGCAGTCATCTGACCCGAAGAACCCTGCCCGATTGTGCCTTTTGCCAGGATGCTTCCCTTTGACCCATATAGTTCCAGAACATTCTTACTGCTATTATCAGGAATACAAAAATAGGTATCCACAGTCCCAAGTGCACCATTTTCAAAAAACAATGAGACGACGGCACTATCTTCCGATTTGTATTGGTGAACATTATTATTAGTAAAACAACTGACACTCTCAGCCTTCCCGAAAAACATCTCAAGCAAGTCAATACAATGGCTTCCCATATCCATTAGAGATCCGCCGCCTCCGGTCTCCGGATCCTGCCTCCAGGCACCCTTTATCGGAGGATACCAGCAGGAAAGCTGTGCCCTGCCGAAAACAGGCTTGCCTAATTTACCCTCACCAATTAATGCAAGGGCAGCCTTATGTTGGGATAAGAACCTCATCATCAAGGCAGTTCCTAAAGTTACTCCATTGTTGTCACAAGCAAGGATCATTTTTTCTGCTTCGCCCACAGTCATCCCAAGGGGCTTTTCACAGAGAACATGCTTTTTTGCTGCAGCACAAGCAAGAACATGTTCCAGATGCAAATTTGCAGGTGAAGCGATGTAAACTGCATCAATATCAGACCTGAGAAGATCTTCGAGGCTACTGGCAGCTGAAGCAATGAATTCTTCTGCAACTGCACTGTTTACTTCGGAATTGAGATCATATACTGAAGCCAAAATTGCATTATTTGCATCTGCAATACCTTCGGGAATTGTTCTTCTTCTGGCAATACCTCCCGAACCTATCACTCCCCATTTGACTTGTTTTCCCATGACTTGTTTACAATTATTTCATTTGTGTATAAACTATATTATCATTCGAAGGAATCTGCGAAGATCTGAGTTTATAGGATTTCGGATTTTTCGACTTCGGAAACTCTGTGTAACTAGAATAAACCTAAGAACTTACACAGAGGATTCACAGAGATCCACAGAGCCTTGCTGAATAGTTAATTACATATGCATGTTTATTTAAAATAAGAACGTACGATAATTTATACAGGCGCTCTTGCAATACAGTTTTCTTTTTAATTAAATACGTCTTTTAATACTCCTTTCTTTTAAATTTAATATGTCTTTTAATACGTATTTCTCACTCTCTCACGGGAGAGGGGGGATCGAGGGGGTGAGGCCGGGATGCCACAGGTTGAATTTCAATTCTGTGACTAGTCCTGTAATCAACTATTGTTATGATCAGGGTTGAGATCAGGACCAGGAAACCTCCTGCAACAGCAAGATTGCTAATTTTTTCACCCAGCCATATCGCGGCGACCGGAAGGCCAAAAAATGCTATCAGGTAATTTGACAGGGCAACCTGCATTGCGTCCAGCACTTTCAAAGCTTTAAAGAACAACAGCATCGAAAGGAAATTATGAAAGAAGGTAAGCAATGCCATTCCAATCCACGTTTGCCTTGTAAAGACAGGAATTCGGGTAAATGCATCTTTTTCATAAAACAGTACAAGAGGAGTAAGCAAGACAACCATTACAACATAAGTAAAGAAAAGCAGCTCCATTTCCGAATATCTGCTGGCAATTTTTTTGATCCCGGTATTGTAGTAAGCGTTACCGACAATTGCAAGAAAGATAAGGATGTTCCCTAATGTATATTTTGAACTGAAATTCAGCTGTTTTATGTCGCCGGTGGAACACAGGATAACACCTGTTATGGCAATAATGAAACTAACCCAACGCACTTTATTCATCTTTTCCTTTAACATCAGAAAAGCAAAGACAGCAGTAATAACAGGCAGGGCCAGTGTGAGAATGGCGGCGTTGCTGGCAAGCGAAAACTGAGTTCCCCAGGTCATTAAAACCTGGGCAGGAAATACTCCCAGTAAAGCAAGCTGTCCAAAAATAATTACATCCTTAAACTTTTTACCTCCCGCCGAAAAATCACGAAGAGCGAAGGGAGCCAGGAAGATGGTTGCAAGAAGCATCGGTGCCCATACAGTAAAATATGGACCCACCTGATCCTGAGTTAACTTGATACATGTGAACTGCAATGACCACATAAGGTTACATGCAAACAGCAG
Organism: uncultured Bacteroidales bacterium; assembly: GCA_963737255.1. Classification (GTDB taxonomy): domain Bacteria; phylum Bacteroidota; class Bacteroidia; order Bacteroidales; family VadinHA17; genus LD21. The sequence goes on along the minus strand of CAVTSB010000011.1, from coordinate 102,284 downwards.
TAACCATGATATAAATGTTTTTCCCATATAATACCTGACAACTTCAGTCAGAACGCAACAATCTGATTAAAAGACTATTTGCGAACCCTTTTAACTGTATTCCTGACACCTTCAATAATCATATCAAGATCATCCCTAGTTAATTTAGGATTCATCGGAAGATTCAATTCCCGGGCATAGAAAAATTCCTCAGCATGCGGACACAGCTTATCCGGATAATTATATAGTTTCTTAAGGCCCGTAAAATGATATGTTGGTTGATAATGCAATATTCCCTGAATTCCTTCATCCTGATAAAGAGTTCTCATAAATTTATCCCTTGAAGCTCCCAGTATCTTCTCTTCCACACAAAGCGTATAAAGATGAAATGCATGATGACAGTCCGGATCTTCAAAAGTGGGTGTAATTCCTTCGATGCCACTGAGCCCCTGGTTGAGATAATGACCATTAAACCTTCGTTTTTCAACCATCATTTCGAGCTTTCTTAACTGAGCTCTTCCGACAGCAGCCTGAGCTTCGTTCATCCGGTAGTTGTTACCCCATTTCCCGTCATCATCGATAACGTCAAAGTGAGATGGGATCCAGTAGTCTTTAACATCTTCCCTGGTCATTTTAAAACCGCCAAATTCCCAGGCTGTCTGATCCGGATCCCAGTGAGTTATGCTCATGACTCTCATCCTCTGAATTTTATCAGAAAATTTATCATCGTTGGTTGTTATCATACCTCCCTCTCCGAGAGTTGTCATATTTTTAAGCGAGTGGAAGCTGAAACAACCGATATCCCCAATCGTACCAGCCTGTCTGCCTTTATATTTTGCACCGTGCGCATGAGCGCAGTCTTCCATAACGAACAGATTGTGTTTCCTGGCAATTTCCATAATTGGATCCATATCACACATCTGTCCGCCATAATGTACAACAAAAATTGCTTTCGTTCTTGGAGTGATCTTTTCCTCAATTTTACCCGGATCAATATTGAAAGTCCTGGGATCAATATCAGAATATACAGGTTTGGCTCCTTCCTTTAAAATCACAAGGGAGGTTGCAATAAATGTTATAGGGGTTACGATAACCTCATCACCGGCTTTTATACCCATTGCCTGTGTGGCTGCATGCATGGCTGTAGTACAATTGGAGGTGGCGAACGCATTCTTTACTTCAAATGCTCTGGCAAATTCCCGCTGGAACATTGTCACCTGTGGTCCCATTGTCTGAGATTCCTGTCTCAATACGGAAAGAATCATCCTTTCTTCGTCTTCGTCGTATATCGATCCAAAAAAAGAATATGGGACTTTCACATTGACCCCGTCGTTCATATGATAGCCGGATGTTATTCCGCCTTCGGTATCAGAACCAGTAAACAGAATTTCTTTTTTCTTTTCCATAATGATGTTATGTTAGAATGTCCTGAAGTTTATTTTAATGGTGATATGCAAAATATTCATTTTCCAGGTTTTAAGAGTTCCCTTTTTTTGACTTTACTTATTCCTGCCAAAATAATTGCATTACTTTTTATAGGTTCTGTAACCGGCTTTCCGTAATCCTGCTGAAGCGCCTGGTAATTAACAGTGCCATGCATGCTGATTTCTTTGATTCTTTTGCCAAAGCGCTGATTGACCCATTCAAATGCAAAGAATGTAATAGGGTTGTTGATCATATCTGATGAACAACTGACAGGATCGCCCTGATAGCAGTACATATTCTGAGGTGATCCTGTTTCTCCTTCCCGTTTATCGAGTCGCTCTTCTGATCCCGGATTCCATTCCAGGATATTTACTCCATACTGGATTGGTACAATTGCTTTGAAACCATCTTCATAAATTATTTCATACCAGCCAAGCAGATCAGCTGAATCAAAGAAATCAGGAATATTGAAATAAGCTTTTTGGTTTTCAGACGGAATTGCACATGCATGTAAAAAGATCAGGCTACTGACATCTTCATTGACAGAAAGACCCTCTATCACTGCCGGAAAAGGGTTGTTATCCTTCCCGGTAGATCCCACAACAACAGCGCAGTTCCCGGACTCTTTTGAGGGACCGTTCAGATAAAATTTCTGTAAATTATTTCTTACTTCGCCTGATTTCAATGTGCCCAGATTAATGTTGAAAACTCTTGAATCCCTGGATAAATTAAATTTTGAGGAAATATTGACCGTATCTATCGGATCACCATCTTTACTTGGAATTCTTTTACCACTTAAATTTACTCTTATACCGGGTAATTGTCCGTTTACTATTGCCGCAAGTTCTTTCTGGCCAAGGGTATGTTTTGACCAGAGAAAATTTGCACAACCCATAAAATCAAGAATCAGGTCTTTCCCGAAATTAAACTCATTCGTTGCAGCCCATGACGAGGGTGCCCCTCCTTCAAGATCTATCTTACTGATTCTTTCAGACCAGTTGCTGATGTTTGGAGTAAAATTCCCGTAAATCTGTTTAAAACCAAAATTATCCAACTCCATTTCCTTTTCCTGGTCAACCCAGAACCAGTTAAGTATCAAAATATCCCTGGGTATTTTTTCTTCTACCACTTCCGGCCGCATAGCTCCGGGAGTCTGGTACTTCACTCCTGTCGAGGAGATCCTGTTCTGAGGCCCTGATTCACGCACACTCTCAAGAAGATAATCCCCCCACATTGCTATTTTAATTCCTCTCGCTGCAAGGTAACCATGAATTTTATTTATATCAGAGGCAAAGAGTTCGGAAAAATCCTTCCCTTTACAGAGAGGGCATACTCCAAGCGGTGCACCCCACCACTCATCATGCCCGATATGTATCATTTTGGGATTTATGACTTCAATATATTCATCATACACATCGAACATCAGCTCATACGATTTGGGATTTGAGGGACAATATGTATCCGGCCAGATATCTCCCGGATATTCAGCCAGTTCAGGATGCCTTGTCAGAAGGTAGTATCCATGAGTCAGCGAGGGAATTTCAGGTATGACTTCAAGAAAATTCTCTTCTGCAAAATCCACTAAGTTTTTAACTTCATTTTTTTCTAATATATAACCATCCCCGGCATCAAAATGACTTGAATTTTTTTCTTCGCCCCTGACCCCCTCGGTAGAATTCGAACGCGTATATTGCATATATTTTGAAAATTCTATCCATCCGGCATTGGCTTCAGGGTGCCTGTCGAGCCTCATACAATTAAACTCAATAATAACCTTATTGTATTTATAGAGTGCCATGAAATCCCTCAAAAATCTTTTGAAATAAGCTATGTTTTCGGGACCGGGTACATACAACCGTATTGCCCTGAATGGAAATTCCGGCCAGTCCTTTACATCCAAACCCTGTATTTCCTTTCCGTTTCCTGCCTCGATCAGCTGGCGAAGCGATTGTAATCCATAAAAAGTCCCCTGGTCATCGCTGCCTGCAATTATAATGTGCTCAGTATCAACCCGTAAAAAATATCCTTCAGCCCCTGGATTTTTAGCCGTCAATTCAATCTCATTTTTTTTGCAATACTCTTGAATCAATGTGTTGTCGAACCTTCCCATTATAATGATTTTCCTGCCGGCCGGGATATCATCACGAGGTTCTATTTTAACTGCAATACCATATTTATCACTCAGTTCTCTCACAAGGTATCGGGCCAGGAAAATATCATTTTTACTCATATTCCGTGGGAGAATAATTGATGCAGCCTCATCCAGAATATGTTTATTATTGGTAATCTTCATTTGTTGCGGGAGAGGAAAAATAAGAACTTTTTCTTTTGCAGTCAGTTCGTTCGGGAAGATAAACAGGCATGATAAAATTGCCAGGAAATTAAAAATTTCGTTGAGTCTGATTGATCTTGTCTTAATAGTAGTCATTCTTTGGACTTTACTGGTTTTACAAATCAGGTCGCAGGCTGAATAAAATTCGTTTTCACAAAATTACATAATGTGTGAATACTCAATGATTATGAAATTTGTTAATAGAAATTCAATTCCTGTCTGGTAGAAATACTTCCAAATCTGCCGTATATAAGTAATAACCAGGGGTTTATATCAATTTAAATCAAACTGTATATTGACATATATCAAACAAGAAATTGATTTATATCAAACTAAATATTGAGCATTTTCAACAACCAGATTGCCCAAAATCTCTTTCAACTTGTTGAATGAAGGATAGCTGTGTCCCAGATTCTGCCTGAATCCTTCTGCATAAGATGCATTAATCTCCTTCCCACGCATTTCTGCATGATGTTTCATCAAAAGAACATATTCGTCAACTTGATGGTGTTCCAACAACCAGTTTCTTTGGCTTGTGTGACATGAAAGCATTTTCTCTTTTATTGAAATCTCACTTTCAATCTCAACATAAATAGAAGGTTGCACTACGGTGCCAAATTTATCTTTCCCTTCCATCGGATCGCAATAGTACAGATAAGGTATCGGTTCAAATGGTTCCCTGTTAATTTCCATATTTTTTATTCCGGATGAAAAACAGGCTGTTTGAACAATCAGACTGGCGACTTCGTGATCGATCATATAATCATTGGGACTTGCCGTAAAAACAATAGTTGGATGAACCTCCCTGATTAAATTAGTTGTTTTGTTAATTGTTTCGCGGCTGTAAAAAATATATACATCTTCAAATTCCAGGCAATGAAAATGCCCACCAAGTACCTGAGCAGATCTGGCAGCCTCCTCTTTCCTGATGGAACTGATTTCTTCCCGTGAAAATACGGTAGTTCCCTTGTCTCCGTTAGTTATTGAGGCAATATGGATATCCCAGCCGGCTTTCTTAAGCAGTGATAGCGTTCCGGCACACATAAATTCAGCATCATCCGGATGAGCAAAGATACCTAACGCGACTTTGTTCATAAATATTTGATATTGGTAATCTCAAATATAGACCACCCATATTCTTAATAATAATACTAATCATTAAATTTTTGGTATTATTAAACATTTGGTAAAAATTTAACAGGACTGAAGTCGGGATGTAATATTTTTATACGCTTTTTGCGATAAAATTCTACAAGAATCATATATATTTAGCATATTTATACCATCAAGTTCTTCAATAAAAATGAAGATTGCCAAAGTAAGATTGTTCCAGGAGCCCCATAAATCTTTTATTTATTATAGGGAGAATAATCCTTTTACACCCTGGCACCACCACCCTGAGTATGAATTGTGCCTGATTAAGAAAGGCCGGGGAAAACGAATGGTTGGAGACAATATTGATCGTTTTGAAAATAACGATCTGGTGTTTATTGGTTCCTTTACACCGCATGAATGCCTCTGTGATCCGGAATATTTCAAACATCCCGCAGGTTTTCAGGGAGAGGGAATTGTTATTCAGTTCATGTATGATTTCCTTGGAGACAGCTTTTTTAAGATACCGGAAAACAGCAATCTCAATAAATTTATTCTGGGATCAACAAGAGGATATGTATTTTTTGGACGGAGTAAGAGAAAGATAATATCTATTATGCTTGAAATGGAGGAGATGAATGCCAGTGAAAAGCTTTATTCTCTTTTATCAATATTTAAAATCTTTGCTGCCACTAAAGAATTTATGGTTCTTTCAAGTCCTGCTTTTACAGAACCATTCTGGCAGGATGAATCAGGTAATATGCAAAAGGCTTTGAAACATATCCTTCAAAATTTCCAGAAGCATGTAAGGATTAAGGATTTGCTTGAGATCACAAATATGTCAAATACATCTTTTTATGCTGCCTTTAAACAGACTTACAGAATGGCATTTAAAGATTATTTGTTGAATACAAGGGTTGGATACGCCTGCAAATTATTGACCGATGCTTCACAGAATATTTCAGGTATTGCATACGATTCGGGTTTTGGAAATATATCCAACTTCAACAGGCAATTTAAAAAGATTAAAGGGACAACACCCTCTCAATACCAGGAACAAATTAAGAAAATTGAAAATGAAAGCCATATCTCCTTCGGGATGAGCTAGTAATATTCTTAATATAAACCTAAAAATCCTCCAATATATAATAAAAGGGGTAGGGGCTGTTGAATAAGTCAAAATCCTTTAACCGCAGAGGGCACAAAGGAAAGACGCAAAGTTCGCTAAGAGCTGAATTTATGTGTCTTAGCTTTGCGTTCTTTGCGACATCTTTGCGTTCTTTGCGGTTAAAATTGACTTTTTCAACAATCCCCACAATCAGATCTTGATAAAAATCCTGTTCTTATACAGCCAGTAACATATATACCACAGGGCAGCCCACACCACCAGACTTGTCATGATTGCAACAGTGAGCTCCCCACCCCAGGAGAACATTGCTTTTGTGAACGGGACAAATATTTCTTCCAGAAGCCCTGCTCCCCCGATATGGAAAAATATGTAAATGAATATTGAATTCATCCCGACAATCTTGAACATATTCCATCCGGTTGCAAAATACTTCTTTACATCGATCAGCCAGTAGCAAAGACAGAGTGCCAGGATGGTATAACCGCCGCTTACGAATACGAACGAAGAGGTGGCAATCTTCTTGATGATTGGTGTAATATTCATAAGATCAAGAGCATAACCTACAATTAGGGCAGATATTCCGGCAATAAGCATAGCCTGAATTTTTTTCCCTGCTGTCCTGTCGCTCATAAGAAGCTTTCCGCACAGAACGCCCCAGATGGTATGTGCCGTGGTCGACACAAAATTCAGCGTTGCCCATTCGCTCGCTTTGTCCACACCTTCAATTTTATTGTTGAACCATGCTCCCAGGTTCTCATAGTTTACCCAGGGATGATTGAATCCCTCAACAGGGAAAAGTCTGTATGCAAGATCAATAAACAGTAGTACGGCCAGAGAGAAAACAATCTGAAACAGATAACTCTTGTTCCTGATTAGGAAAGCCACCAGGTAGGTTACCGACAGTTGTGCGAGTACATTCTGGAATCTCCAGACTATGTGGCCGGGGCCAACACAATACAATGCCCATCCGAAGAAAAGCAGCAGGAATGAACGCTTGAAGGCATGAAGTGCTATCGAACGGTCGCTGTCGCCTTTTCCCTTCCTGTTGGCAACTGCAAATGGAATGCTCACTCCCACAATAAACATGAAGAATGGCTGTATAAGATCCCAGAAATGCAGACCATGCCATTCATGATGGTTCAATTGAGTACCGACAAACTGCATTACGCTGTTGTCGGCATGAAGGAAATGTGAATAAAGCTCGGTTGCCTCCCCGGCAAGAAGGAACATTGTCAGTCCACGGAAAAAATCGATTGAGTTGACCCTGCCCGGAAAAGTAGCAGTGAGTTCTTGTGGTTTAGGATCCATTTTCGGGAATTTTTTACCGAATATAGTATTAATTTTGTCTTTCAATGCTGTTGGTAAATATATTTAACATACAATAGAACGATGGGAGACAATTATACAAAACTGGCCTGGATACAAATGAAGCGGCTGATAATTTTCGCCGCGCTGTTGTCATTTCCTGTTGCAGGAATTGCTCAAATGAAGATTTATATCAACACTGATCTTGAGGGGATCAGCGGTGTTTACAAATTTGAGCAGACCCGGACAAAAGGCACCCCTCTGAATATCCAGGCTTGCGAATATTTTATGGATGATATTGCAGCAGTTGTAAGGGGACTTCGTGATGCCGGGGTAACGGAAATTGTTGTGCTCGATGGCCATGGATCGCAGGCTGTGATTCCTCATATGATGGCCCCGGGCGCTACATATATAACAGGTGTGCCCCGGCCGGGTGCAGGAAACCTCACAGGGCTGGATTCCTCCTTCAAAGGCATGATTTTACTTGGCTTACACGCAATGATGGGAACTCCCGACGGGGTGCTGAATCATACACAGTCATCCCTTGCCGAGAACAGGTACTGGTATAACGGGGTGGAATCGGGGGAGATTGTCCAGAATGCGACTATTGCCGGTTATTATGGTGTGCCTGTAATTATGGTGACAGGTGATGAGGCAACCTGCCGTGAGGCAAGGAAATTTCTGGGTGAAGATATTGTAACGGTTGCAACCAAACGAGGTTACTCAAGGGAGGCCGCGGAGCTTTATCCGTTCGATCAGACGAGAAAGGATCTCTACGAAGGAGCTAAAAAAGCCGTGGCAGCAATTCAGTCACGCAAACCATACCATCTTTCTACCCCTATAAAGATCAGGGAGGAATACCTGAACCTTGACCCGACTCTGCCTGAACCGGTTGTCGTTAAGAGGGAAGGAGTGGCGAAGGATGCTCTTCACCTGCTGGATTGGTGGAAGAAGTAGAGATAATGGCTGGTGGTTGCAGGTTGCAGGTTGCAGGTTGTAGGTTATGATTACTTACTGTAGAAGGCGTCTGTAGCAAGGTATTGTGGTGCTTTCCGGTGTTTTGTACCCTGTTCATAGCTGTAAGCAATCCCGATAAGGACAGGTTCGCTCCAGGCTCTTCCGAAAAATGTTATTCCTACAGGCAGATTATCGATAAATCCCATTGGGACCGTAATGGCAGGATATCCTGAAATGGCTGCCAGGGATGAACTTCCGCCGACAAAATGATCTCCAAGGATCAGATCGGTTTTCCAGGCAGGAGAGCCGGTTGGAGCAATAAGGGCATCCAGCGAGTTGGTATTCATTAATTTATCGATGCCCTCATCCCGGGTTGCCTTTTGCATCTTACTGAGTGCATCAAGATACTCCTTCGATTTCAGATCGCCTTTTTCTTCTGCCTCTATAAGTATTTTCTGATCAAAATGCCTGAGCTCAACCGGATCCTTTTTATTGAATTCAATCAGCTCTCCAAGGGTCCTGACGGCGGCATTATCTCCCAGGCGTGCAAAATATTTATTCAATCCGTCCTTGAACTCATAAAGCAATACCTGGTATGAGTAACCGTTATATTCCCTTCCGGAGGGAGCTTCAACTTCAATTATTGTGGCGCCCAGCTTCGTCATATCGGCGATTGCCCGTCTCATCAGCGAGTCCACACCATTCGAAAAAGCCTCCGGAGTTTTTCAAAACCCCGATCCGTTTCCCGTCGAGCCCGTCTTTTTTAAGATAATCAGAATACCCGGTTAAAGATTTCCCTTTTGATTCAAGCGTTTTTGGGTCTTCCTCGTCGATGCCGGTCAGAGCGCCAAGGCAGATTACCGCGTCTTCCACTGAACGTGACATCGGACCCGGAGTATCCTGGGTATAGGAGATCGGGATGATCCCGGTCCTGCTTATCAGGCCCACAGTCGGTTTGATGCCAACTATACCGTTATTATTTGAAGGACAAACAATTGAACCGTTGGTTTCTGTACCTATGGCAACCATGCAAAGGTTCGCCGAAACCGCCGCACCCGATCCGGAACTTGATCCGCAGGGATTGCGGTCAAGCACATAGGGATTTTTGGTCTGACCGCCGATACCGCTCCATCCGCTCGAAGAGACTTCAGCCCTGAAGTTGGCCCATTCGCTCAGGTTCGATTTAGCAATTATTATTGCTCCGGCTTCCCTGAGCTTTTTTGCAACCCAGCTGTCAGCTGACGGAAATGAGTTCTGAAGCGCCGTCGCTCCTGCAGTATTCGGCATCCGGTCGTGAGTATCGATATTATCCTTTATTATGACAGGAATGCCAAACAAGGGCCCCTTTGCCTTTCCTTCAGCCATCTCTCTGTCAAGTTCCCCGGCAATCTGAAGTGCATCAGGATTGATCAGTATAATTGCATTAAGGGCTGGTCCGTTTTTGTCAATTTCTATTATCCTGTCAAGGTAAGCCGACACCACATCCTTTACCATAAATTTCCCCTCCCTGTACCCTTGCTGAAGCTGAGTTATTGTCATCTCCTCAAGCCAGGTATTATCAGGTTCATCACCGGCTGTTTTGGATCCGGTGTCCGGTGATTTGCAGGTGGAGAAAATCGAAACAATCAAAACTGAAGCGATTAAAAAAAGGTGACGGATTTTCATGACGGAATTGTTTTAAATAATTGTAATATTGTACAGACTGATTTATGCTGTCTCTACAATATTAAATTTATTTTTTCATTCCGGATCTATTTGAATATATTTGTTTTCATGAACCCCTAAAACAGGCAAATGAAAAATATTTACCTGCAGATACCTCTCGAATTACGGGAAATTTCAGAACTGGTCATTGCAACTGTAACGTCAACCAGCGGATCGACTCCACAGAAAGCCGGGAGCTCGGCGCTTTTTAACAGGGCAGGTCTTATTTGCGGCACAATAGGAGGAGGCATACTTGAAGGGAAAGTGCAGGAGATTGCCAGGGCAGCAACTATAACAAAAAAATCGGGAAATTATCTTTTCAGGCTTGATAACAGCGCTCCGGGTGGAGAGGATGCCCTTTGCGGTGGCACCATCAATGTTCTTGTCGATTCCAGTCCCGGAGATCAAATTCAGGTGTTCATGGAGATTAAACGATCATCAGAAGCCAGGATACCCGGGATACTTGCAACAATGATCACCGGAAAGGACGAAGATAGTGTGGTGATAAAGAGATATTGGATTTCTGATCTGATAAATTCTACTGTACCTCAGGATGTTATGGCACGCATAGGAACGGAGGCCGGAAAAATGCTATCGTCCCCGGATCCGGCCGGTTTTCGTGAAATTGAATTCGAAGTTCCTGGAACTGAAATTTCTTCGCGGATTTTCCTTGAACCAATTGTGCCACCCGGGCGTCTTATTATAGCCGGGGCGGGACATATCGGAAAAGCACTGTCGAAAATAGGCCAGATGCTTGACTTTGAGATAACCGTTATTGATGACAGGCCTGAATTTGCGAATCCGGAAAATATTAAGTCAGCCGATCACATCATTTCGGAAGATATTGGAAGCGCATTATCACGGATTGAAAAGAACAGGGATACATTTATCGTCATAGTCACCCGTGGTCATAAAGATGATGAGGCGGCATTGAGAGCCTGTATCGGATCGGATGCAGGTTACATAGGCATGATAGGCAGCAGGAATAAAGTAGAATTAATGCGAAGGGTGTTCATTTCAAATGGATGGGCTTCACAGGAACAATGGGAGAAAATATATGCTCCGGTAGGGCTCGAAATCAAATCGAAAACAGTTGAGGAGATAGCAGTAAGCATTGCGGCTCAGCTTGTCAGGGTTAAAAATAGCAGGACCGATGAGTAATGGCAATAACATATGGGCCATTATACTTGCTGCCGGCGAATCGAAAAGGATGAAGGTACCCAAAATGCTTCTTTCTTTTAACGGAAAAACCATGATCGAAAAGGTAATCGAAAATGTTTTGAGTTCGGAAGTTTTTAATACTCTGGTTGTGCTTGGTTCATTCAGGGATGAGATCCTTGCCGTTTTAAGAGATCTTCCGGTAAAACATTGTTATAATGAACGTTACAGGGATGGAATGCTTTCATCTGTACAATGCGGAATTAGAAATCTTCCCGAAGGCTATGATGCGGTGCTGATATTCCCGGGCGACAAACCCCTGATTGAACCGTTAGTCACCAACAAAATTATTGCAGCTTACAGGGAATCAGGAAAGGGTATAATAATCCCGGTTTATCTGAAAAAAAGAGGGCACCCGTTGCTGGTTGACAGAAAATACAGTGATTCAATATACAACCTTGACCCCGGAAAGGGGCTGCGCTCACTTGCTGAGGGGAACCCGGGTGATGTACTTGAGGTACAGGTAAACTCACCGGGGATTTTAAAAGATTTCAACACAAATGAGGACTATCTGAACGAAATAAACCAATCAAAGTAACTATGGAAGAGAAAATCACCTTTACCCTTAACGGTAAAAAAACCGTGATACTGACTGATCCCAATCAGACCCTTCTCTGGGTTTTAAGGAATCAGCTGGGATTGACCGGAACAAAGTTTGGCTGCGGAAACGGGTTCTGCGGTGCATGCACTGTTCTGATCAACAGAGAGGCCATCAGATCGTGCATGACACCTGTAAGTGACATTGCCGGTAAGGAAGTGATCACCATTGAAGGTCTTGCCCGCGGGGGAAAACTCCACCCGGTCCAGCAGGCCTTTGTCGATCACGATGCTCTGCAATGCGGATATTGTACACCCGGAATGATAATTACGGCGGCTGCATTGCTAATGAAGAATCCATCGCTTTCACGGCAGGAAATAGTTGATGGACTTGAAGATAATCTCTGCAGATGCGGAGCTCATACAAGGATAATCGATGCTGTTGAAACTGCTGCCAGACAAATGAAAGGAGGGAAATAGCCATGAGAAAAAAAGAAACCGATATCAAAATATCCAATCAAAGGGTAATTGATGAAACTACCGAAACTGAAGGGATAAAAAGGAGAAGCTTTGTAAAAATGCTCGGAGGGGGTATTTTTATTTTCCTTCAGCCATTGAACGTACTGGATCTCCTTTCTTTGCCGGCTGAACAGGCGAGAAGCCTTACAAAGGATTATAACGCTTTTCTTCAGGTTGCCGAGGACGGCACCATAAAATGCTTCACGGGCAAGATGGAGATGGGCCAGGGCGCAATAACATCATTGCCTCAGATGATGGCCGATGAACTCAATGTACAGCTTGAAAGAATCACTATGGTAATGGGCGATACCGACCTTTGTCCTTATGATGCCGGCACCTGGGGATCGCAGACCACACAGACTTTTGGCATGGCGATGAGAGCTGCCGCAGCGGAAGCTAAAGGCGTTCTGGTCGAACTCGGAGCAGCGCAACTCGGAGTTCCTGCTACCCAGCTTGAGGTTAAGGATGGATATGTGATCAATACTAAGAATCCGAAAAGCCGGGTAAGCTACGCACAACTTGCAAAAGGCAAAAAGCTTGAGAGATTTCTTGATGTCAAACCTGCACTTGAAGATCATACCAAATTCACATACATGGGGAAATCTTACAAGCATGTCGATGCAAGAGTTAAAGTTACAGGCGAGGCTAAATACACAGGGGATCTCAAACTTCCGGGGATGGTTTTTGCCAGGATATTACGGCCGCCGTCACACGGAGCAAAACTAACAAACGTTGACATTTCCGGAGCTGAGCAGGTTAAAGGCACACAGGTCGTCAGGGACGGTGATTTTATAGCGGTGCTCCACGACAACCGCGACAGGGCAGATGAAGCAATTGCCAAGATAAAAGCCGAGTATTCCTTCAACGAGCTGAAAGTAAACGATAAAACGCTTTATGACAGGATGGTGGGCGCAGACTCCAGGGTAAACGTTATGCGGACCAATGGTGATCTTGAGGCCGGATTTCAGGAGTCGGACAGGATATTTGAATCGGAATATCATGATCCGTACGTAGCCCATGCGCCAATAGAAACACATACTGCCCTGGCAAACCTCGAGGGAGATAAGATGACTGTCTGGGCCTCATGCCAGTCGCCTTTCGGACTTCAGGACGGCATTGTGCGCGAACTTGGATTCCCAAGGGAAAAGGTAAGGGTGATCGCACCGTTCACGGGCGGAGGCTTTGGCGGGAAAAGTGCATATCAGCAAGGTATTGAAGCCGCAAAACTGGCAAATATGGTTAAAAAGCCGGTCATGGTTGCCTGGACCAGGGAGGAGGAGTTTTTTTATGATATTTTCCATCCGGCCGGAGTTATTCGTGTCAGATCAGGGATCGATAAGTCAGGCCTTATCAAGCTTTGGGATTTTAATGTCTATTATTCAGGCACAAGGGGTTCTGACACTATTTACGATGTCCCTCATTCAAAAACCACAAGTTATGCCCAGAATATGGATGCAGTTCAGATCCATCCGTTCGGAACGGGTGCCTGGCGTGCTCCAAACAACAATACCAACACTTTTGCACGGGAGTCGCAAATTGATATTATGGCATCTGCAGCTGGCATCGATCCTCTTGAGTTCCGTCTGAAGAATCTGAAGGATGAGAAAATGATAGCCTGCTGGAAGGCAGTTGCTGATAAGTTCGGCTATGTTGCTGCAAAAACGCCCAGCGGCAGGGGGATAGGCATAGCCTGCGGAACAGATGCCGGATCGTGGGTCGCACTCATGGCTGAAGTCAAGGTCGATACCACGACCGGGCATGTACAGGTGATCAGGGTGGCGTGTGCGCAGGATATGGGATTGTGCGTAAATCCTCAGGGAGCGTTGATCCAGATGGAGGGATGTATTACGATGGGGCTTGGATATGCGCTTACTGAAGAGATTCAGTTTGAAGGCGGAGATATCAAGAACCGGGGATTTGACAATTACGAAATCCCCCGCTTCTCCTGGCTGCCAAAGATGGATTGTATTATCCTCGACAGGCAGGATCAGCCGCCAAAGGGAGGAGGAGAACCTGCCATTATCGGGATCGGTGCAATTATAGCCAATGCTATTTACGATGCCACAGGTGCCAGGTTGTATGATATGCCGTTTACAAAAGCCAGGGTGCTGGAAGCGCTGAAGAAGGTTTAGTAAATAAAGAGAAACAACAGCGGCAAAATAATTCCTATAGCTGTAAGGATCGCTCCGCGGCGGGTGATGCCATTCTTCCCTTTTACCAGGAAGAGGCCTGTTATTGTTACAACCATTAGCGAAACACAGAATAAATCGCTGAAATATTTCCACCATACTCCAGGATTGTAATGCAGGAAATTGATCTGGTAGAAAAGCGGCCTCTTGCTGATCCGTTCAATGACCCCGTTACCGGTCTCGGAGTTTATCCTTACTGAACCTCCTTCGATGAATATTGTCATGATTTTGCCTGAGGGGAAGTAGTGGGTTTTATAGGTTTGATCACCAGGAGCTTCGGCAAGGATGTCCTCTGCGATCTCCTTACTGAGCGATTCCCTTGTGAATTTAACCCCTGTTGTAAATTCCCTGTTTTCAATAATATAGTTTGGATTCCAGTCGTGTTTGTGGTTAAGGGCAATCCCTGAAATTGCGTAAATAATGGTCAGTCCGGCAATCAGGTATCCGATATCACGATGGGTTATCCTGTTAAATTTCGAAATATTCATGGCAATAAAAATTCAGGGCAGTCGAAAGAGTCTGCAATTCAACTCCGCCCCCGGCAGGGAGCATAAACCTTCTGAAAACCAAAGAGTCCCCTCTCGGGGATATATGGGTGAATCTTACTTAACAAGCGTGTGCTTGTTGTAAACCATCATCAGGTCGGAAAGGACGGGCTGTGAAGCCAGTGCTTTGGCAGTTTCGCATGTATCTGCACCAACAGCATTTGCAGCGGCTTCGCCGGTGTCACCGGCGGCTTCCTCAGTGGCAGGAATTGCAGCGACCTGGGTAAGTGTCCCCTCAACAACTATCTCACTTCCAAGTAGATCCATTGGAAATTTTGGCATTTCCTCTCCGGCCTGGACATAAAGCCTTACATCGGGATTTTCCCCGGTTAAAAACAGTTTCTTTCCGCTGTGTGTACAAACATGAACAACTTTGCCTTCAACACTTATATTCTTTCCGACATAATCTCCCGGATGTTCTATTAAAGTTGCAAATTCAACCAGGGAGGCTGGGCTGACTGCTTCCGCTTTTGATGCTGACTCTTTGTTACCGGTATTACCGCATGATGAAATTAATACAGCTATTGCCAGAATTGAAAGGAATTTTCGGATCATAATCTCCTGAGTTTAGTTAATTGTTTATTAAGTGCCTGATTTCAGGGCTGCAATATAAGGAAAATCTTTTAAAAAAAATCTGACAAATCCGGATCAGAAAAGCGATGTTGTTTGAAATAATTACCTTTGTTCAATTGTCTAATACTTTATAAACCATTAATATCTTATAAAATGAAAAAAAATGTGATTCTGCAAATACTGTCATATACAGTGCTTTTTGCATTCCTTTGCTTTCCCCTTACATCCAATGCACAGGGTTCAAAGGCTAATTTCTCGGGTACCTGGACTTTTAATGCTGAAAAAAGCCAGATGGGAGAAGCTCCCCAGGGAGGAGGCATGAGAGGTGGTTTCGGAGGCGGCAATTTTGTTGCGAAACAGGAAGCCAATCTTTTGACAGTTGACAGGACAAGGACAAACCAGGACGGGCAGGCAGTGACAACTACCAGTAAGTATACGCTTGATGGAAAAGAAAGTGTAAATTCCACAGGCAGAGGTGAAAGCAAATCAACTGCAACATGGTCGGCTGACGGCAAATCACTCACAATTGTTACTACAAGGAGTTTCGAACGTGACGGCCAGACAACCGAAATGAAAACAACTGAAGTCTGGAGCCTGACAGGCGCCAATGCTCTTTCAATTGCTTCTGCAATGAATACACCCAACGGCGAACGGAAAACAACAGCAGTTTACGACAAAAAGTAACTTTACATAACTGTTAACTTATAATAACCGCAAAGAAAATCATTCTTTGCGGTTATTTTTTTTACATTAGCTATTGTAACTGATCGCCCGCAAGAAGGTTCATTTTATTAGTAAATAGTTATAAGCCAACTACATGAAAAAGCAAATTAAATTCGATCTATTGATTGGTCTGCTTCTGATCCTGCCGGTATTTCCATCCTGTACCAAAACATCCGGCGATCATGATCAGCCATTTGATATTGATAAAATTGCCAGAAATAACGGGGACATTGCAACCATGACCGGCGGTCAGGGTTTTGATTCAGAAGTGATGAAAGTCATTCCGACGAGGGATAATGCCGCAGTGACTGTTTGGGAGTCCGGCGACAGAGGAGACTGGACAAAGGCGAAATATTTCATATTTGAAATATTTGGAAACAACGACTACAGCGGTGTTATCACGCTTGAATTTTATAAAAAGTCGAATACCGGACCCGAAACGGTTGTTCTTCAGAGTGGTGAAGTGGCGGATTCCGATAATGAAGCTCCATGGTTAACATGCCTTCTGGGAATAAACCCGTCACTCAGGACTAAGGCAGTCTTCCCGCTCAGTTATCTCGATGCCCAGGAGATTTTCATCCCGCGATCACCGCGGCAGCTCAAGGGAACAATAACCGGTAACCGTCTTGATCCGGCTGATATTACAAAGGTTAAACTAAAATTCGGACCATTAAGTGATCCTTACTTCATGCCGGTATTTGAAATTGCATCAGCAGGGCTGAGCGATTCATTGCCTGCACCTTATGAACCGTCTTCCCGTTCCGGTAATCGATCCATTCGGGCAGCGCACCGGTAAAACCTGGCCGGGGAAAATCAACAGCGGGCAGGATCTGATATCCCTGAATCTTGAACTTGAAAAGGCGGTCGCAGATTCGGAATTTAACAGCGGCTTCAGTAAATACGGCGGCTGGAAAGCAAAGCGGTTCGGGGCTTCGGGATTTTTCAGAACTGAACATGACGGCAGGAGATGGTGGCTTGTCGATCCGGATGGTTACGCTTTTCTCAGCGTCGGGGTAGACTGCATGCGATCAACATCTTCAGGGCCTGTAAATGGCATTGAAGATCTTTTCGAATGGCTTCCCGAAAAAGATGATCCGGTTTATGCCGAATCAGTCTCGGGAAATGGACCTGCCGTAAATTTTGACTTTTACAAGGCAAACCTGATCAGGGCGTTCGGCAAAGAATGGAAGACAAGGTGGAGCAGGATGACTGCCGGAATGCTGAAAAGCCTTAACGTAAACACTGTCGGCAACTGGTCGGAAATTAATTTTGCCAAAGAAAACAAACTTGCTTACGTTCTGCCCCTGAACCGTTTTCCGGGGACGAGAACATATATTTACCGGGATTTCCCTGATGTTTTCTCTGATGAATACAGGAAGAATTCAGAGGAATTTGCCAGGCAGCTTATTGAGTATAAAGATGATCCATATCTTGTCGGTTATTTCCTCAGGAATGAGCCGCAATGGGCTTTTGGTTATCACAACCTCGCATACGAAATGTTTGCAACCACCGGGCAGTCAGCAACCAGGGATGAATTCACCAGGTGGATAAATTCAAAATACAAAAATGATATCGCGTCGTTCAATAAAGCATGGAATCTGGAACTGGGGAATTTCGAAGAACTGAAAGCCATAGTTCTGAAAGATTACCCGTCAGTTCAGGCTGACAGTGATTTTTACGCCTTTACGACCATAATGGTTAAAAGGTATGTTGATATACCCTGTGATGAAGTCGCAAAGGTCGACAGTAATCACCTGAACCTTGGAATGCGTTACGCATGGATCAGTTCCGACCTTTTATACAAGGCAGGTGAGAGGTTTGATGTCTTTTCGATAAACGGCTATGGCTATGATCCGCCGGCAACTGCAGAAATTGCAAGGATAAGCAGGAAACCTGTAATGATTGGTGAGTTTCACCATGGGGCGGTAGACAGGTCATTGCCCGCAACAGGAATTACCGGAGTAATCAGCCAGGATGAAAGGGCGGCGGCTTACAGGAACTATATTGAACAGGGATTTGCCAGGCCCGAGCTGATCGGAATGCATTATTTCCAATGGGTCGACCAGCCTTATTACGGAAGGTTTGATGGAGAGAATTATAATATTGGCGTTGTAACCATACAGAACATACCCTACCCGGAGCTTTCTGAAGCAATGAGGATAACAAACGAAAGGATCTACAGGGTCGGAGAGGGATTGGAGGAACCTTTCAAGGCCGAAATTACCATGGTGCCTCCAATACATTATTAAACAGGCCTAAAATGTAAAAACCAATATGAATAACAGCCGCAGGAATTTCATAAAGAGAAGTGCCGCAATTTCGGCTCTTTCAGTAGCAGGCGTCTGCTCTGGCGCTCCGGGTATTTTCGATCCTGGAGAAAGTAAGGGAGAAGTTAACCCCAAAAAATCAGGGAGGAAGAAAACAGGATACACCCCGGATGCCGGAATTAAAATGTGTTTTGCCTATTTCCGGGGGATAGACGGCGAGAGCCGGAAGATTGAATTCGCGAAGCAGTTGAATGTTCTGGGTGCAGTCGGCGGAATAAATCCGATGATGGCAGGTCTTAATAATGTAAAGCCATGGGAATATGAAGCAGTTTCGGCAGTAAAGAATGCCTGGGAGAAAGCCGGACTGAAGCTGGAGGTTATCGAAGGTCCGCCTGCTTTGTCGGAAAGGACCAAGCTTGGACTTGAAGGGAGGGATGAGGAGATCAGTAATTTTATTACTTTGATGAAGAACCTGTCAAAAGCAGGGATAAACACTGTTTGTTATAACTGGATGCCTGTAATAAGCTGGGCAAGAACCACCAGTGACAGGCCTGGAAGAGGCGGCGCACTGGTTACAGCATTCGACTTTGAGGATATTAAGGATCAGACTCTTACCCGTTATGGTGAGGTTTCAAAAGAATCACTCTGGAAAAACCTGGAGTATTTCCTTAAAGCTGCAGTTCCGGAAGCTGAGAAATACGGTGTCAGGCTTGCAATGCATCCCGATGATCCACAGGTCGACATGATCAGGGGAATTTCACGTATCATGACAAACGCCGACGCATTCAGGCGTATGGCAAAAATCTGGCCCAGTCCGTTTAACGGCCTTACAATGTGCCAGGGAAATTTTGCGCTGATGGGAGAGGATATTCCATCACTGGTAAGGGAGTTTGGGAAACAGGAACTTATTCATTTTGTCCATTTCAGGAATGTGCGGGGCACTAAGCTGAATTTCGAGGAGACCTTCCACGACGAAGGGCAGATAGATATGTTTGAAGCAATGAAGGCTTATCTTGATATCGGATTCAGTGGGCCGCTTCGTCCCGATCATGTACCCACAATGGCGGGCGACAGCAATGAGCATCCCGGCTACAGTGTCCTGGGCAGCCTTTATGCGGCAGGGTATATCAGGGGATTGATTGAGGCTGTTGCTAAAAACGTATAGCGTTAGTAAGATCAGCTTTAATTAACTGATGTTATTAATTCTTCGCCAACCATTCTGAATTTCTCACCGTCTTCAGGTTGGATGAGGTAAATCTTTTCACCGGGTTTAAGTCCCTGTTCAATCACAATGTACTTGTCATTCGAATCGCCCGGTTTGACGATTTGCCTGGTCTGGTTTTTTGTATAAACAAACGGAATGCCATCGGCTCCGGTGTTTACGGCTTCCGTGGGGATATAGACGACATTGCTGAATGTTTTTACAACAACCTTGTTGCCGGTTGTCATGGTAGGTCTCAGAGCCGGGTCAGATCCGTCAATCCTGATCAGCACTTCAAATACCTTTGAATCAGAGTTTGGGAGCTGTTCTCCAATGTTAGCCACTGAAACGACTTTCCCGGTGTAGGTCTTTTCAGGAAAGGCATCAATTGTAATATTGACAGGGAGACCGATATCTACTTTGCTGATTTCAATTTCGCTCACAAAAATTTTTGACAGCATTGATGTCAGGTCGGGCAATGTGGCCACTACCCTGTCAAATGGATTGATTGATGACCCGGTCTTTATCTTGACTCCCCGCCTGTCTTTCTTGTAGATAACCATCCCCGGAGCAGGGGCTTTTATGACAAAGCCGGCAAGCAGCTCCTCAAGATCACTAACTCGTCTTTCGATCCTTGAAACCCACATTCTCTGGTTGCGTACGTCCCTTTCAGCCTGTGCTACCCTGAGCTGATAGCTCCTTTCACTCTGTTCAAGCATTCTCTGTTGCCTGTCAAGGTCTATTTCCGCCTGCCTTATAGTTGTAGGAGGTTCATATTTGGAATTGCGGAGCGTGATTTCAGCCTCTTCAACAGAGTGCCTCTGGTTCTTGATTGTATTGCGGTAACCTGTAAGCGACACTGCTGTATCGAGCATTTTTGTCTCCAGATTCGTTCTGAAGGTCTTAAGCCTCTCAGTCTCATCTTTTAAAGTATTGTCGTATTGAGTCCTGTCGAGGGTTGCGATATAATCGCCTTCCCTGACATCCGTCCCTTCGGGCAACAAGGTCTGTAATTTTAACATCCTGTCCATGAAAATCCCGGCCTCTCGCTATCTCCGGCGCCTTTATTTCCACAGAGCTCTCGGCCTGCAACTCACCCGGCACTGTAATGGCTATCTCAAAATCGCCCTTTTCAGCTTCAGCAAATAAATTGCCGTATCCTGTTTGGAAGCCAGCTTGTTAAAAAGACCCAAACCAATGATTGTGAAAAAGAATACAATCCCTGTAATTATCAGTGTTCTTTTCATTTTTTCTAGATTGACAACAGTTTGATGGTCGAAGAAACTGATGCAAAAATAAAAAAATATAGGTGTCTTCATTTTGAAAGACACCAATTTAACAAGTTTTAACAATATCAAACCTGTAGCAACGGACAGGAGATGTTAAATAAACTACTATCCTGATTAATAACGAATATTTCCTGCCAGAGAGACCTCATAACAGTTTGTCTGGATTTTTTCCGTTGTGATTCAGGCCTGAGATCCGTTTGCGGAAGTCAGACAGGTGGCCGGCCGTCTGCCTTACAATTCTCTGAACTTCCAATCCATGGGCTATTCCCGGGATCAGGGATTTTGTTTCGTTTCCCGTAAAAAACACATAATGTGCATGGACCATTGACCTTAACCAACCCGGTGGAACATGCACCGAGGGGAAGTTGCTGGAAGGTCTGTAATCGCTTCCTGTAAGATGTCTGCACCACTCTCCTGTCTCTTCAAGGTAGTATTCAAAATATCCGGGGTTATGGGTTGAGAATTTTATTGAGCCCCTTTCACCGTAAAGTTCAAACGCTATCAGATCGCCGGTTCCTGAACTTACGCGGCTCGCGGCGATTGTTCCGGCAGCATTTGTAACAGGATCAAACAGGTTTATGAGACTGAAAAGATCTGAATCAGCCGGGACGTCATCGAAGTTGCCGGCCTGTATAGCATTGATTATTTGTATTTTATCACCAAGGAAGGCGAGGAGCAGGCTGATTGCATGAGAGCCCAGATCGGCCATGGCCCCGCCATCGGGCGCCGGGGTGAGCCGGTTAGTGCGTTTTGAACGATAACTCAGCTGAAGATAATCGCCGTGGTAGTATTTAATGTCAAAATGAACAGGTCTGCCTAATTTTCCTGATTTCCAGAATATCAGCGCCTCCCTTATATTTGTTGAAAAAAGATACTGGAAACCGACCTGGATTTTTATTTCCGGATGATCCCTGACCATTTCTGCAATTTTCACCTCTTCTTCAACCGTTGAACAGACAGGTTTCTCAAGATAGACCTGTGTGAGCTGTGCATTATTAATTGCAGACTTAAGATGTTCATAATGAACCTTGTTTGGGCCCAGAATAAAGACCGTATTGATCTTTTTATTGCTGAAGAAGGCTTCCTGATCCTGGGCTTTATTGAATCCGTATCTGGCGGCAAATGATTCCCTGTGAGCTTCAGTTACTGAACATACAGATTCAAGTTCTATTTCCGGTAAATTTTGATAATAATTGCGTAATGAGTTCAGGGAGAAGATGTGAGAATGTGCTATGCCGCCTGCTCCTATGAACCCGACAACGAATTTTTTCTGTTTCATCAATGTTTTTTATAATTTTATATCAAAATTAATCGAATAATCGGTTATTTCAACCCTGGGGGAGTATGCTGTCATTAAGGATTTCACGTATTGAATGTGAAGAATAAACAATATCAGTAATTTCAATAACTAAAAACCATTAATATGAAAACAAAAATTTTTCTGCCGTTGGTCGTTTTGCTGTTATCTTCATTTGCTCTGCAGGCCCAGGATAAAAAGATCAGCTTCGGAGTACTGGGAGGGGTGAATTTTCAAAACCTTAACGGTAAGGATGCAAGTGGGGATAAACTGGAGAATAAGCTCATCCTCGGACTACATGGCGGAGTCAACGCAATGATAAATATTGCGCCCGATTTCTACTTTCAGCCCGGTCTCCTCTATTCTACAAAAGGCGGGAAATCTGAATATGATATTTTAAGTGATAGCAAGGCTGATGGATTAACTATCAAAGCTGTCTCAAGGATCGCATATATAGAAATGCCATTGAATTTATTGTATCGTGCCCAGCTGGGAAATGGAAATTTCCTCCTTGGTTTTGGCCCATACGTGGCACTCGGGGCAGGAGGTAAGATTAAGGTTGATTCTCCGTTGGGTTCAAGTGAAAACTCGATCAAGTTTAAGAACAAGGTAACATCATCCGATCCTGATAACATTTATTACTACCGGCCTTTAGATGCCGGGGCAAACATCTTCTTTGGCTATGAAATGCCTTTCAACATTTTCATCCAGCTAAACGCCCAGCTGGGGCTGCTTAAGATAAATCCGGAATATGAAGGTGACGAGGATTCGGAAACAATAATTAAAAACACCGGTTTTGGGCTGTCGGTGGGGTATCGGTTTTAACGTAAATGAAATAGATGGAGATAATTGAAATATGTAGAAATAAGTAGAAATAAATTGAAATAAGTAGAAATAAGAAAAAGAAAACTTAATTGGACCTTCACTATGAAAAAACTGCTTCTGTTATTACTGGTAATTCCTGCTGTGACGGTTTCGACTGTCAGATCGCAGGTTCGCGATAAAGCTGCTCTCGAAAAGGGTATGAACTTTATTGAAACCAAAACTTATACTGCCGATGAGGATGCGAGAATTCTTGAACTTTACAAGGACCTGAGGGTAGCTGATGTATCAGATGGAATGGATATGGTTGGCCTTCCGGGTACAGGTCTGGTCACTCCCGAAATACATGCCGACTGGGTCGATCTCAAGGATTTCAGACATGTTTTCAGGGGTATAGCGGTTACGGTACGCTATGTTCCGACTCAAAAACCTGCACTCCCGGCGCCGGACGAAGACTTTAAAAAATGGGAAGGTAATTTTTACAACGCATATTCGCACGAAGGTTTTACTACACTGATACGCCCCGGTTCTGCGATTGTTATTGATGATGTCGAAGACAGGGACATCGGTTCGATAGGGTCGAACAATATCCTGGGCTGGTACAAGCTTGGGGCTGTTGGAGTGGTTACCGACGCAGGTTCGAGGGACACTGATGAGGTAGGGCTCGAAGGAGTACCTCTTTATCTGCGTCATAAAGGCCGCGGGATCCGTCCGGGAAGGAACGAAATTGAATCAGTTAACCGTCCCGTTACCATCGGAGGCGTACTGGTCTGCCCCGGCGATGTCGTTGTTGCCGATGGAGACGGGGTGGTGGTTGTACCCCGTGCCGTTGCAGAGCAGGTAGCCAAATACGCGGCCGAAATACTTGTCGGGGATAAGGCCGGAAGAAAGGGTTTGTATGAAAGTCTCGGCCGTCCGTTGGACAAGACTGTAAAGTAGAAACCAGATCATATACACGACAATGAGAAAAACAGTAGTTTTCCTGCTTATATTGTTTTCGGGAAGCGTAGCGATTTCTCAAACCACGCCTGCCGAGCCAAAGACCCTGGAACCCGGATCAAAAGCGCCCGATTTCAACCTTCCCGGGATTGATGGCAAATCATACAGTCTGAAATCTTTTGAAAAAGCAAAGCTTCTGGTTATCATATTCAGCTGCAATCATTGCCCCACTGCCCAGGCTTATGAGGACAGGATAATAACCCTGGCCAATGACTATAAGCCTGAGGGAGTTGAAATTGTCATGATCTCACCCAATGCCGTGAAGGCTTTGAATTATTCCGAACTTGGGTATTCCGATATGGGCGACAGCTTTGAAGAAATGAAACAGCGCGCGGCTGACAAAGGATACAATTTTCCCTATTTATATGATGGGGATGATCAAAAGAGTGCGCTGGCATACGGACCGGTGGCAACACCTCATTGCTTTGTTTTTGACAGCAACCGGATACTGAGATACGTTGGAAGGATCGACGGGTCGGAGAAGCCGGGTACCGGACACGGTGAGGATGTAAGAAATGCGATTGACGCTATGCTTGCAGGAGAGCAGGTGAAAAATCCCGTTACAAAAGTATTTGGCTGTTCCATAAAATGGTCATGGAAGGATGAATATACCCGGAGACTGTATAAAGAGTGGGCTGAGCTTCCTGTAACACTTGAAGAGATTGGTGCAGATGGCATCAGGGAACTCCTGAAGAACTCTTCGGACAGGCTGAGACTGATCAATATATGGGCAACCTGGTGCGGCCCGTGCACTCTGGAATTTCCTGACCTGGTGGTAATTGACCGTATGTACAGAGGCCGTCAGTTTGAGTTCATCACTATAAGTGCCGACAAACAGGCAAAAAAGGGTGATGCCCTTAAATTCCTGAAGCAACGGGAAGCCTCAAATAAGAACTACATATTCAATGATGATGATGTGTACAAGCTTATGGAGGCGGTCGATCCCGGATGGCAGGGGGCAATTCCCTATACTCTTCTCATAGAGCCGGGAGGAAAAATAGTCTATAAAAGCCAGGGGATGATCGATCCTGCAAATGTTAAAAAGCTCATAGTTGAGAACAAATATATAGGGAGGTACTACTAAACAAATACCGGCAATTATGAATTATACAAGGCGCACTTTCCTGAAAACGGGTGCATCGGCTGCATCCGGCATCATCCTTATCCCCCGGCTAAAAGGAATCAATCACTTACCTGCAGGCTTTCCGGTCAGGCTTGGCGGTCCCGTTCCGGGGAAATTTACGGATCCTGCCGAATGGTCCGCGGCTGTCAAAGGACTTGGTTACAGCGCTGCTTATTGCCCGGTGTCAACCGGGGCAGCCGGAGACCAGATAAAAGCATTCAGGGAAGAGGCGAAAAGGAGCAATATTATTATCTCTGAAGTTGGAGTGTGGAATAATATGTTGGATCCGGATGAGGCAGCCAGGAAGGAAAATCTAAGTAAAAATATTGCCAGCCTGCAGCTGGCCGATGAAATTGGTGCAAAATGCTGTGTTAACATTTCAGGAGCAAGGGGAGAGATATGGGATGGTCCGTATCCCGGCAATTACGCTGAAGAAACATTTGACATGATTGTGGAAAGCGTCAGGTATATAATTGATAATGTAAAGCCTACAGGTTCTTTCTATTCTCTGGAGCCAATGCCCTATATGCTGCCTGATTCGCCCGATTCATACCTTGATCTGATCAGGGCCATAGACCGTAAACAGTTTGCAGCTCATCTTGATCCTGTAAACTGGATATCAAGTCCTCAACGGTATTATCATAACGGTGAATTCATAAAAGAGTGTTTTGCAAAACTGAAGCCATACATCAAATCGATCCATGCCAAGGATATCAGAATAATGCCTGAACTGACAGTTCACCTTGAAGAACGACGACCGGGGCTTGGAGAGCTGGATTATGCCGTTCTGCTTCAGGAAGCAAGCAGGCTGAAAGATATCCCGGTTATGCTTGAGCACCTTGAAACACAGGAGGATTACAAGCTTGCTGCTGAATACGTGAGAGAAGTCGGCGCAAAATCAGGGATCACATTCATGCAGTAGACGGCGTGCCTTTAAAAAGCGCATTTATCACAGGTTAACCACTTATAGTCCACTCATTGCTGCTTCACATTCTTGACATATTTTTTGTCATTTTCCACTCAGCGCTTATCCTGGTAAACCTGTTTGGATGGATATGGAAAAAAACCAGGAGACTTAACCTTATCACCCTTCTGTTAACAGGTGGTTCATGGTTATTCCTGGGGATGCTGGTCGGAGTACCGGGATACTGTCCTCTGACTGACTGGCATTTCAATATCCTGAAAAAGCTCGGGGAAACGAACCTTCCCAATTCGTACGTAAAATATCTCGTCGACAGACTGACGGGGCTTGAATTAAATGCATCCTTAATTGATAGTATAACATTATATTCATTCATTGCTGCTCTGGTGCTCTCCGTGCTGATTAATGTCCGGGATATAATAAAAGAGAAGAAATCAGGAATTCATAAATCCGAGGTAAATGAGTAAACGTGAGTTGAAGAATACTGAAATTTCCGGTCCGGTTTTAAACAAGAGAGAAAGCCGAAGGATATTTTTAAAGAAATCTGTTGCGGCTGCAGCATCGGTTGCGGTTTTTGACCTGAGGTTTCCTTTGACCGGAACAGATTCCGCTAAATCTGCAGGGGACGGCGAAACCTCCTGGTACAGGCAAACAACCCGGTGGGGGCAGACAAACATTACTGAAAAAGATCCTCTGAATTACGACATCTCCTGGTGGCGCAGTTACTGGAAACGTACGCAAATTCAAGGCGTTATTATCAATGCAGGAGGTATTGTTGCTTATTACCCAAGCAAAGTGCCACTTCATCGGCAGGCAGAATACCTTGGCGGACGCGATCTCTTTGGCAGTTTATGCAAGGCCGCTCATGAAGATGGACTTGTTGTCTTCGCGAGGATGGATTCTAACCGAGCCCACGAAGAATTTTACAAAGCTCACCCTGAATGGTTTGCGGTGGACGCTTCCGGGAAACCATATAAAGCTGGTGACCTTTTTATCACTTGTGTAAATAGCCCGTATTATAACACACATATCCCGGCAATTATGAAGGAAATAATCGGGGAATACCATCCTGAAGGATTCACCGATAATAGCTGGAGCGGCCTCGGACGGGATTCAATTTGCTATTGTGAGAACTGTAAAAAAAGTTTTCATGAGAAGACGGGCCAGGAAATTCCTGCCAGGGCAGACTGGAGCAACAAAGGCTACCGGCAGTGGATCAGGTGGAATTATGATCGGCGTATTGAAATCTGGGATCTTAACAATAAAACAACCCGTGATGCAGGTGGCCCCGATTGCATCTGGGCAGGCATGAACAGCGGCTCCATAAGCGGGCAGAGCAGAAGTTTCCGGGATTATAAGGAAATTTGCAAAAGAGCTGATATCATAATGCTTGACAGCCAGGCCCGCAGCGATGCAGACGGTTTTCAGCAGAATGGAGGCATTGGAAAGTTGATACATGGCCTGTTAGGTTGGGATAAGCTTATTCCCGAAAGCATGGCAATGTACCAGGCCGGCAGACCTACCTTCCGTCTGTCGGCAAAACCGTTGCCGGAAGCACGAATGTGGATGTTTGAGGGTATGGCAGGCGGTATACAGCCCTGGTGGCATCATGTTGGCGCCTATCATGAAGACCGGCGGATGTATAATACATCCGGCCCTGTTTTCAAATGGCATAGAACAAACGAGGAATTCCTGGTAAAAAGGCAGCCTTTGGCAAGTGTTGGAGTTGTATGGTCGCAGCAGAATATGGATTTCTATGGGCAGGATTCAGGTGAGCAGCTTGTTGATCTGCCTTACCGGGGCCTGACTCAGGCTCTTTTACGTGCCCGCATCCCTTATCTTCCTGTACATGCGGATCATATCGGCCGTGATTCTGATCAGTTCTCAGTTTTGGCGCTACCCAATGTCGGAATATTGACCGGGAACCAGGTTACTGATATCAGACGGTTTGTTGAAAAAGGAGGAGGATTAGTAGCTACTGGTGAGAGCAGTTTGTTTAATGAATGGGGTGACCCACTGACTGATTATGCGCTTGCGGACCTTTTTGGCGCCCACCTGAATGATTTTGCCGATACTCTTCCGGGAAAAAAGCTGTTAAGAAGTACAAACACTCTGCACACTTATCTTCGTATCCTGCCTGAGTTACGTGGCCGGGTCGATGGTCCTGAAAATGGCACTGAACCGCAGATTACCGGTAAACGGCACGGAATACTAAGTGGTTTTGATGAAACCGATATCCTTTCGTACGGAGGTCTTCTCCATCCAATCCGGACAGAATCAGGGACTGAGGTGCTTTTGACATTCATCCCCGAGTTCCCCATTTATCCGCCCGAAACCGCCTGGATGCGAGTGCCCAAAACTGATATTCCGGGATTGATTATCAGAACCATGCCCGGAGGAAGCAGGATTGCTTTTTTGCCTGCTGATATTGACAGACAGTTCGGACGTTATAACCTGCCGGATCATGGGAATCTTCTGGCAAATATAATCCGGTGGGCCTCACAGGATAAAATTCCTCTGACCGTCGGGGGAAGCGGCCTGCTGGATTGTCATCTTTATGTTCAGCCCGGCAGGATGATCCTGCATATTGTCAACCTTACAAGCGCCGGAACCTGGCGTCAGCCGGTTGACGAACTGATCCCGGTCGGGCCCCTTACTGTCAGTGTAAAACTTGAGAAGGGTGCAGCTGGTAAAAACCTGAAACTTCTTGTCTCAGGTCAGGTTATCCCGGCAAGAGCAACAGATGGCTGGTGCCGTTTTGAGGTCCAGTCCATCTCAGATCACGAAGTGGCTGTGATAACTTAGTGAAGAAACATAACTGACTCCCTGCAACCCGCAACCGCAACCCGCAACTTATGATATATTTTATAACATATTTTCATGAAAAGAAGAAACTTCATAAAAACATCCGGGACCGGAAGTGCATTTGCACTATCCGGTTTTGGTGCAATTGACAATTTCATTATCCTTGAGAATGACACCTGGTTTGACAGGCCGATGAGATGGGCGCAACTGACCCTGGTTGAAAATGATCCGGGAAAATTCGACCCTGATTTCTGGCTCGGTTATTTCAGGAAGATTCACGCTGATGCGGCAACTTTAAGTGCAGGCGGGATTGTTGCATATTATCCCACAGATGTTCCTCTTCATCACAGGAGCGACTGGCTTAGCAGTTCAGATCCATTTGGTTACCTGGTTAAGGGTTGCAGGAAAATGAACATGTCGATTGTAGCCCGGACAGATCCTCACGCTGCCCGGCAGGATGTCCATGATGCTCATCCCGATTGGATTGCAGTCACGGCAGACGGGAAAAAACGCCGGCATTGGGCGAATCCTCAGCTATGGGTTACCTGTGCCCTGGGTCCGTACAATTTTGAGTTCATGACGCAGGTGCACAATGAGATTATGGAGAGGTATCAACCCGACGGAATATTCTCGAACAGGTGGGCAGGTCATGGCATTTGCTATTGTGAACATTGCACCAGTAACTTCAGGGAGGCTTATGGTCTCGATCTGCCGCGTTCAGCCGACAGGTTCGACCCTGTTTATCAGAAATACCTGGAATGGAGTACGGGGAGGCTTAAAGAGGTCTGGGTTTTATGGGACGACCTGATCCGTAAGCATAAGGCCACATCACGGTTCATACCGAACGGCTTCCCTGATAAGGTACTGACGGGTAATCTTTCCGATATAGTTTTTACCGACCACCAGGCACGCAGCGGTGTAACTCCTCCATGGTCGAACGGGAGGGTCGCAAAGGAGCTGCGGGGATCAATTGGCATGAAGCCTCTTGGCGGCATATTCAGCGTGGGTTTTGAAGAGCAATATCGATGGAAGGATTCAGTGCAGAGCGAGGCCGAGACAAGAGTGTGGGTTGCAGAGGGCGTTGCAAACGGGATGAGGCCGTGGTTTACGAAGTTTTCTGGTGTGCTTTATGACAGAAGATGGCTTAACACCGTTGATAAAATTTACCAGGTCCTCTACAGGAATGAAAATTATCTGAGAAATATTTATCCCCTGGCACGGGTCGGAATGGTATTTTCGGAGCAGAATCTGAATTACGGGAATAAGGCATGGCAGCAGAGGAGCGGTGATCATTCATCTGGTATGTATCACGCTCTCCTTGAAAACCGGATCCCCTTTGAGATGGTCAATTCCAGGCTTTTGGATCCGCAGCACCTGAAGCCTTTCAGATTACTTATGCTTCCAAACATCGCAACGCTTTCCGATAACCAGTGTGATCAGTTGAAACAGTTTGCAGAAGCAGGCGGGAGTCTTCTTGCTACTTTTGAGACATCACTTTATGATGAGAAAGGAAATCCAAGGGAAGATTTCGGCCTTTCGGGTCTGTTTGGTGTTTCCTGGGATAAAGCTGTTGAAGGGCCGATGCAGAACAGCTATTTAAGGTTAAAGTATGATCAGTTAACCGATAAGTTCCATCCTGTCCTTAAGGATCTGGAGGATGCCTTTCGCATTATCAATACCATACACAGAGTCAGGGTTGTGCCGAATTCGGAGTTTCCTTCTCCCGTTACACTGATTCCGACATATCCCGATCTGCCCATGGAGGATGTTTACCCCCGGGTGCTCGAAACCGGTGTCAGGGAACTCTATCTGCGTGAGTCGGGGAAGAGCAGGATAGTCTATTTCCCTGGTGATATTGACCGCTCATTCTGGCAGATTATGTCGGCCGACCATGGCAAGCTGCTTCGTAACGCCATCCTCTGGGCGCTTAATGAAGAACTGACAGCTGAAGTAACAGGTCCGGGAGTAATAGATGTAACTGTCTGGCGCCAGAAACAATCAATGACAGTCCATCTGGTAAACCTTACCAACCCGATGATGATGAAGGGGCCTTTCCGGGAGCTTATCCCTGTTCATGCAGGTGTGAGTATCCGGATCCCGTCAGGTATGAAGGCAGGAGAAGTCAGGTTGCTTGTGGGAGATCAGAAGCCGCAGATTGAGATCAGTGATAATATTATCAGGTTGAATGTTGCGCAAATCGCTGATCATGAAATAATAGCGATTGATCTGGCAGATAAACAATAATATTGTTTTGCAGAGGCGTTTTATCCAACGAATCTGCAATTATTAATCTACCACCTTTTGTAACGATTAACTGAATTATTCCGTCCGGAGGAACCGTTCCGGGACCTGTTATGAACCACATGCTGCTGTTTTGGAGCTTTTACGGGATTATTGTCAGTTAAAGGAAACGGATGATTATCAACAATTTCTATTTTCTTTGCAATAAGCTTCTCAATATCTCTCAGGTATTCTTTTTCATCAGCGTCACAAAATGAAATAGCCGTACCGTTTGCCCCAGCTCTTCCCGTTCTGCCGATGCGATGGACATAGGTTTCGGAAATATTAGGTATCTCATAATTAAAAACATACTCCAGATCATCGACATCGATTCCCCGGGCTGCAATATCGGTGGCTACAAGAACCCGGGTGGTCTGTGCCTTGAAATTTGAAAGTGCACGCTGACGGGAGTTCTGTGCCTTATTTCCATGGATCGATTCAGCACTGATATTTTTCTTTTTAAGTACCCTCACAACCTTGTCAGCACCGTATTTGGTACGCGTGAAGACCAGAGCTGTTTTAATCTTCTCATCCTTGAGCAATTCGATAAGGAGGGCATTTTTATTTATTTTATCAGTGAAATAGACATACTGGTTTACTATTTCAACTGTTGTTGCTGAAGGAGTAACTTCAACTTTTACAGGTTTATATACGATGGTGCCAGCCAGCTTTACGATCTCCGGAGGCATGGTAGCTGAGAAAAACAGTGATTGCCTTTTTTTAGGGAGTGCTGCCAGGATCTTTCTTACATCATGGATAAATCCCATATCAAGCATCCTGTCGGCTTCGTCAAGTACAAAAATTTCAACATCTCTTATTGAAATGTAGCCCTGATTCATCAGATCAAGCAGTCTGCCCGGTGTTGCCACAAGGATGTCCACGCCATTTCGCAAAGCTGCAGTCTGGGGATTCTGGTTCACTCCGCCGAAAACCACGGTGCTGGTCAACCTGGTATGCCGGCCGTAAGCTTTAAAGCTTTCATCAATCTGTATGGCAAGCTCTCTGGTTGGAGTTACAATAAGACTTTTTATTTTTCTCCTTTTATCGGATGTCACGGTTTTGATCAAATGCTGAAGGATTGGTACTGCAAAAGCAGCCGTTTTTCCTGTCCCTGTCTGGGCACAGCCTATCAGATCGATTCCCTGAAGGACAATCGGAATAGCTTGTTCCTGAATTGGTGTTGGTATTGTGTATCCTTCTTCTTTTAAGGATTTAAGAATAGGTTCTATAATGTTCAATGATTCAAACGTCATAACAATTTTTACTGGTAAATAAGGATGAAATAAAAGCTGCCTTGAATTGGCTGGGATTATTCCGTAATTTAAATTTGCAAAGGTACTACTTTTTGGCGGATAATCAGGTTTAGCCGGGTTATTACTGGAACAGCTTCTTGATTATGAAGATAATCAGGGAGATCAATACACTCAGGATGATCATTGTTGTTATTGGAAAATAGATCTTTATATTTTCCTTTTCAATCCTGATATCCCCCGGAAGATGACCAAGCCAGGCCAGTTTGTCACCTGCAAAATACATGATCAATCCTGCAATTACCAGTATGATACCTGAAAAAATCAGTATCTTGGCGAGCTGTTCCAATCCGTTCAGATATTTTAAGTTTTTGCAATTTAAGAGTAATCGGGTTCATTGAAAAACTTCTGCATTGAAAATTTTTGTTTTATTTGCCTTCTGTTACGTTTTAGCTTATGAGGAAACTAATTTTAATAAATCTTATTTTATTTTTCACAGTCTATCTTGCCGGACAGGAAAAGGATTTAACCACGAAAGGAGACACCCTGTTTCCTCCCTCCCTGGCCGAGGTTGTCGTTACAGCCAACAGGTTCAACTCGATCGGAATTGAAACTCCGGAGGCAATCAGAGCGCTTGAAACCAAATCGGTGCAGAAATTTCAGCTGCGTTCGGCGCCCGAAGCACTCCAGCTTACCCCAGGTGTTTTTGTCCAGAAGACAAATCACGGAGGAGGTTCGCCATTTATCCGTGGATTGACAGGCAATCAGACACTTTTACTGATCGACGGTATACGTCTGAGCAATTCTACAATGCGCTACGGACCTAACCAGTATTTCAACACGATAGATATATTCAGCATCGGCAAAATGGAGATCCTTCGCGGCAGCGGGTCGGTACAATATGGATCGGATGCACTTGGGGGCACAATCCAGGCATTTACCTCTTCTCCTGATTTCAGCGATGAAAAAAAATTCGGATCAACTTTACTCACGAGGATCGGAACGGGGGGAATGGAGCAAAGCCTCAGGGGCGGAGTAAGCTACACCAGTAAGAATGCCACAATACACGGAGGCCTTACATGGCGCAACTTTGGCGACCTTGCCGGGGGCGACACAACCGGAATCCAGTCACCTTCGGGATATAATGAGCTTGACCAGGATTTCAAAGCCAGGTTCACGATCTCACCAAAATCCGAGATCACAGCCGTTTACCAGAATGTTAGCCAGAGGGATATCCCCATCTACCACAAGGTTGTTCTTGAGGATTATGCAATAAACAGAACTGACCCTCAAAAACGGCAGCTTGCCTATCTAAGGTTGAACCAGGTAATCGGGAAAGGTATCTTTGAATCAGCAAATCTAACAGCCTCCTGGCAGAAAACCGGTGAAGGAAGGGATATGCAGAAGAACGGATCAACCCTGCTAAGGACTGAGTTTGACAGGGTGAGGACCCTGGGTTTTTCAGCAGAAGGGCTATTATCGTCCGGCGATTATTGGACAGGAAACGTTGGATTGGAAGTTTACAATGACCATGTTAAAAGCAGCCGGACAGATAAGGATCTGTTATCAGGACTGGAAACTGCCAAGCGCGGACTCTATCCCGACGGATCTCTGATGACCAGCCTGGCAGCTTTCACAGTGCAGACCATCGATCTTGAGAAATGGAATTTTACCGCAGGGGCACGTTTTAATACTTACATAATTAAAGTGGATGACGAAGAATCGGGAACGACAAAATTAAATCCCGGAGCGCTTGTTGGAAACCTGGCTGTTATGAGAAAGTTAAATCCACACTCAAACCTCTTTGTTTCAGTTAATACCGGATTTCGTGCACCCAATATTGATGATCTTGGTACACTTGGCATAGTGGATTTCAGGTACGAAACACCCAATTTCAACTTGAAACCCGAAAGTTCCATCCAGTACCAGGCAGGGCATAAATATCAGGGCAAAAAGCTGAGGGGTGAGATCTTTCTTTACAAAATTGAAATGTATAATCTGATTGTCCGCAAAAGAATTGAGGATCAATTTATTGAGGGATATCCGCTATATCAGAAGGAGAATAGCGAAAGAGCATATATTCAGGGAGTTGAAACGGCATGGGACTATTCCATCAGCAGGTCATTGAGCATTTACAGCAGTCTCACCTGGACTTATGGTCAGAATATTTCGAAAGATGAGCCTCTCAGGAGGATACCTCCGCTCTTTGGGCAGCTGTCGGTCGATTACAGGTTCAGGGAGGCGTGGATAAATCTCGAATGGCTGGCTGCAGGAAAGCAGGGCAGGCTTGCCCAGGGTGACAAAGACGACAACAGGATCCCTGACGGAGGCACTCCGGGATGGAACCTGCTCAACCTTAACACCGGTTATGCATGGAAGTTATTCAAAGCTGATGTAAGTTTGAAGAATATCTTTAACAAGGATTACCGATACCATGGCTCAGGGATTAACGGCTTAGGGCGATCGTTGTTTATTACCCTGGCAGTTAATATCTGACAGACACCCCGCCAGTCACCCTGGAGAGGAGAATAGAGGGTGCAGGATTGAGTTTTAAACTACTCATTATGTTAAGAAAAGCCGGAATAATAGCGTTAAAGGTAATACTTGTGATGGTGGCGCTGTTCGCCACCCTCACATTATTGATATACCTTGGCGCTTTTGGACGGCTGGACGGCAAAGAGGAACTAGTTAATTTTAAAAATGCAGCCGCTTCAACGGTTTTATCCGTAGACGGGGAACTTGTCGGGAAGTACTTTTCCGAGAACAGGACTAATACTACCTATGAACAGATCCCGCTCCATCTTATAAATGCTCTGATTGCCACTGAAGATGCACGTTTCTTCGAACACAGGGGAGTTGATACAAAGAGCCTGCTGCGGGTTCTGTTAAAGACAATCCTGTTTCAGGACCGCAGTTCCGGAGGCGGGAGCACGATCACTCAGCAGCTTGCCAAAAACATGTTTGGCCGGAGGGATTTTGGGATTTTGACGGTTCCCGTCAGTAAAATAAAAGAGGTTCTGCTTGCTTTTCGTATTGAAAAGATATTTGATAAGGAAGATATTGTGACTCTCTACCTTAATACAGTCTCTTTCGGGGAGAATATTTATGGTATCGGGACAGCTTCACAGAGGTACTTCAATAAAAGTGTAAGTGAGCTAAACATCGAAGAATCGGCAGTTCTTGTAGGTATGTTAAAAGCAAATACAAGGTATAACCCGAGGCTTCATCCCGAAAATGCAGAAAGCAGAAGAAACGTGGTGCTGAAGCAAATGGAGAAATACGAATTCCTCACCAGATCGCAGGCAGATTCACTGTGCATGCTGAAACTCATTTTGAACTATTCCAACCCCGAATCTGACGGTCCTGCCGATTATTTCCTTTTTCAGGTAAAAAATGAAACCGAAAGGATCCTTGAGGAAATTAATTTAACAACCGGGAAAAAGTGGAACCTTGAAAATGACGGACTTGTTATCACTTCAACACTCGATCTTGTACTTCAAAACTACGCCAAAAGGTCTTTTCATGATCATTTATCCGTCATGCAGAAAAGATTGACCGAGCAATATCAGACAGCCTCGGGCAGGAGAACAATTTCGGAAATTACAGAAAGGGAACTAAAAAGGTTAAACCTTACCGGAAGGGCAGATGAGGTAACCTTACAGGAAATTTTCGACTGGGAAGGATCTTCTGTGGATTCAATTTCAGTTGCTGACAGCCTGAGACACTCCCTGACAATTTTGCATGCCGGACTGCTTGTCATGGACCCTAATACCGGTGCAATCAGATCGTGGGTTGGCGGCATCGATTTTAATAGTCAGCCTTATGATCAGGTATTAGCCAGGAGGCAGCTTGCATCAATTTTTAAGCCGGTCCTTTATGCTGCGGCCCTTGAAGAAGGAATGGAACCATGCCAGTATCTTGACAATGATTCAATTGTCCTGGCAGGATTTGAGGATTACAGCCCCGAGAATTACGACCATTCATATGGCGGTAAATATTCACTTGCCGGTGCACTTGCCCAGTCGATGAACGTCCCGACATTCAGCCTTTTTCTGAAAATAGGATTTCCCAGGGTCGATTCAATGTGGAAAGCGATGGGTTTCTCATTTGCTCTCGATAATACACCGTCAATAGCTTTGGGGACGGCTGAGGCCAGTATAAAGGAGATTGCAGTGGCTTACTCGGCTTTTGTAAACGGAGGTTACAGGATAAGTCCGCAGGCGTTAATATCAATTAAAGACCCCGGGGGAAAGGTGATCTGGGAAAATGATTTCAGCGCGGCACGAACCCGGATTTTATCAGATAGAACCGCCATATTGATGAGCGCCATGCTTCAGAAAGCCATTCAGGAGGGAACGGGAGTTTCGATGAGCGGGACTTATGGTGTCAATATGCCGCTTGGCGGAAAAACAGGAACTTCGCAAAATTATGCTGATGCCTGGTTTGCTGCCTTTAATCCCGGACTTACAATTGTAAGCAGGGTAGGGGCTTCGACTCCACTGGTGCATTTCAACAACGGTTCATATGGTTCGGGAAGTGCACTGGCTCTGCCATTAGTAGCCCTGACTCTGAAAAGAGTACAGCAAAACAGGGAACTGAGAGAGAAACTATTCATATCTTTTCCTCCTTTGCCGCCCGAATTGGAAGGAATGCTTGATTGTCCTGATTTCAGGGAAGAAAACTTTTTTGACAGGTTTAAAGATTTGTTTGAAAAGGAGGAAGACTATGGCAGACAAAGAGCCAGGCCCAAAAAAGATATAAGGTCGTTCCTCAGAAGATTATTCAGGAGATGATGATATTAAGGAAGACCGATGACCGATGACCAGTCATTCCACAACTGTTCCTGCCTGTTCCACGTTTCCATGCCCGGAACCGGTTCCGGCGACTATATTGGTTCCCTTTATTGATTTATCAGACTCGATCCTGCCGGCATTATTACGTTCCCTGATAACGGGTATAAGATCAATCCCGGCGAGAGAGAATTTCTCCGAATTTTCGGGGGTGGTAAGATAGACCGGCCTGCCTGCTTTAAGCCCATCTTCAACAATTATGTTTTTATCGTTCGATTTACCGAGAAGAACAAACTGCCTGAATCCGTCCTTTGTATATACAAAAGGCAGGCTGTCAGGACCAGCGTGAACACTCTCCTGCGGAATATATACTACATTGTCATAATCATTAATTATAATAGTATTGCTGGTGGTCATTGAAGGCCTGAGCAACGGGTCGGATCCATCGAGTTTGATAAGGACCTCGAATACCTTTGAATCGGAATTTTGTATCTGTTCTCCGATATTGGCGATACTGACAACCTTACCCGTAAATGACTTTCCCGGGAAAGCGTCTATCGCAACCTCGACAGGCTGATCAGACCTGACCTTATTTATCTCGATCTCGCTGATATATATTTTTGAATTCAGTGAGGCAAGGTCGGGAAGTGTGGCAACAATCGGATTAAATGGATGGATTGTGGATCCTGATTTTATTTTTACACCAGTGCGATCCCTGGCATATGTTACCATTCCGTCGGCGGGAGATTTGATTGTAAAGGCGGCCAGGATCTCTTTGTAGTTTTTTACCATGTTAAGCTGCATCCTGAGCTCTGTGCTGAGATTTCTGATCTCCAGCGACGACTGG
Organism: uncultured Bacteroidales bacterium; assembly: GCA_963737255.1. Taxonomy (GTDB): domain Bacteria; phylum Bacteroidota; class Bacteroidia; order Bacteroidales; family VadinHA17; genus LD21. The sequence goes on along the minus strand of CAVTSB010000011.1, from coordinate 64,165 downwards.
GCGCGTCTCAGATCATAGAGTCTTTTTTTCTGCTCAAGTACGCGCCTTGACTTATCTAGCTCAAGCGCAGCCTGGCGTTGTGTTGCAGGTGGTTCATATTTTGATTGGTCCACAGCCAGGGCAGCCTCTTCTGTAACAAAAGCCTGATTCCTGATATCATCCCTGAGAGTGTTTAGTACCACTGCCGTATCAAGCAGCTTCATGTCGTATTTTGCCTGGATCTCGTTCAGTTCAGTTACCTCATCCTTTAGTGTATTTTCGAAGCTGCTCCTGTCGAGTGAGCCAATATAATCACCTTTTTTAACAATCGTGCCTTCCGGAACAATATCCGTTAACCTTAAGGGAGCAGCCCGGAACCAGGCTCTTTGCACTGTGTTCGGACCCTTGATCTCCAGTGATCGTTCAGCGATCAGTTCCCCGGTACCTGATACAACAATCTCAAAGCTGCCACTTTTTGCCTCGGCGAAATCCAGCTCACCAGCTACTTTGCCGGATGAGATTTTAATATATGAAAAAAGACCTGCCGACGCAATAACTACAATAGCAAGAGTGTACAATAGTGTTCTTTTCATTATTCTCTTTTAAATATATACTCCAATTTTGTTAAGCCATCCCTGAATTAACAAACTGTCAGGGGAATTGTTCGGGTTCTTAAAGCTCCAGGCTTATTTGCTTTTCAACCTGGAAAAACCATGAAGGAGAAGCGTTAACGGGTGAGTATTTTCTTAATTGTAAGCTATTTCCTATCTTTAGGCATTCTGTTGTTTATGTCGAAATTTATTTAAATCATAAAATCCCAGGTCATGAAAACTTTTCCGATAAATTTATTATTGATTATCTGTGGTTTTGCTTTGCCTCTTCAGGGTCAGCCTTCTGCAAAACCGGCCGGTCCTTCAGCAGCGAAGGTCATTGAGGCAATCATTGAACACACGGGAAGCCCGGTAATACCAAATACAGTCGATGTTATCAAGGAGGGCGATCCTGAAACACCTGTTACCGGAATAATTACAACCATGTTTGGAACGATGGAAGTACTTAAGAAGGCTGTTGAAATGAAGTGCAACCTGATCGTGGTTCATGAACCCTTGTATTATAACCATCTTGATAACACAAGTCAGTTCCGGAATGATCCTGTCTTTCTGGAAAAGCAGAAGTTTATCAATGATCACAAGCTTGTCGTCTGGCGTTTCCACGACTATATCCACAGTATCCGGCCTGATGGCATTATGACCGGTATGGTCAGGGCACTTGGCTGGAATGAATTTGTGGTTAATGGTGATCTGACGAGGTTTAAATTGCCTGAAACTTCACTGGCGGACCTGCTCCGGAATCTTAAAATTAAATTTGATAAAAACGCATTTTATGTCATAGGAAATCCTGAAATGAAGCTGACCAGGGTGAGGCTTCTCCCGGGAGCGCCGGGCAGTATGGCGCAAATTGCCGCCCTTAGGGACGAGAACACTGATGTTGTGATAGCAGGTGAAGTTAATCAGTGGGAAACATATGAATATGCCCGTGATGCAGTCAGCCAGGGAAAAATGAAAGCGATTATTTTCCTCGGTCATGTCGCTTCAGAAGAGTCAGGAATGAAAGAGTGCGCAGGTTGGCTTAAGGGCTTTATTAAAGATGTGCCGGTCAGTTTCGTGGAAAGCGGACCATCGTACTGGTCATTTTAACAATTCGTGGAATTGATCATTAATTTTCATCCTGATATTAATTGATGGAGTGGATCAGTGATTTGCTGTGGAAGGAAACAATTCCTCATACAATCCTTCTGTACAGTGTTGTAATTGCAACAGGTGTCTTCCTTGGGAAGCGGAAAATATTAGGCATTTCCCTGGGCATCACTTTCGTGTTGTTTGCAGGGATTGTGGTCAGTCATTTTGGTTTTACAGCGAACCACCAGGTAATTGAATTTGTACGGGACTTTGGCCTGATACTTTTTGTTTTTACAATCGGTTTGCAGGTTGGGCCCGGCTTCTTCTCTTCCTTTAAAAAGGGAGGTGTTGTGCTCAATCTTATGGCTGTTATTGTTGTCCTTCTCGGTGGACTGACAACAATTGTAATTCACTTCCTGACAGGGACCTCAGTGCCGGTACTTGTCGGGGTAATGTCGGGGGCTGTAACCAATACACCGGGACTGGGAGCTGCACAGAATACCCTTAACCAGATTAATGCAGGAGTTACTGCACTGGAGATCCCTGAAATCAGCCTTGGCTATGCTGTGGCATATCCGTTTGGAGTTCTGGGTATAATTCTGACTATGATCTTCTTACGAAAAATCATGAATATAGATGTTAAAGGAGAGGTGGAAACATATGAAAAGGAGAAGCATCCTTCCGGGGTTTTACCGGAAAAAATCAACCTGCTTGTTACAAATCCTCAGGTCTTTAACAAAACAATCAACGAGATCTCAAAATTCCTGAACGAAGATATTGTGATCTCCCGTGTGTTGCACAACGGGGAACTTTTCCCGGCCACATCCGACAGGATCATTGCTGAGAATGATATTATCCTTGCAGTCACAAAGAAGGAATTGGCCGGAGAGGTCATCGAAAGGATAGGCACCATTAGTGAAATGGATCTTTCAGTAAAAACAGGCAAGCTGATCTCGCGGCGTATCCTGGTGACAAACAGGGAAGTATTTGGCAGGGACCTGGGCTCGTTAAAGCTCAGGACGATTTACAATGTCAACGTTACAAGGATCTACCGTTCAGACATTGAACTGATAGCCTCGCCACAAATAAGGTTACAGATGGGTGACAGGCTAACCGTGGTCGGGGATGAAAAGTCGGTCGAAAGGGTCATCCCGCTGTTGGGTGATTCGTTAAAAAGGCTGAAGGAACCCAATATTGTCCCAATTTTCATCGGGATCCTGCTCGGTGTGGTCCTTGGAAGTATTCCCGTGCATATACCGGGGATTGCGAATCCTCTCAAGCTTGGACTTGCTGGCGGGCCGCTTATAGTGGCAATACTCTTAAGCAAATACGGATACAGGTTTTCGCTGGTTTCCTATACAACAACAAGTGCAAACCTGATGCTGCGTGAGATAGGCATTGTTCTCTTTCTTGCCAGCGTCGGACTTCTGGCCGGAGAAAAATTCTTTCCTACACTGTTATCGGGCGACGGATTTGTCTGGATGGGTTACGGAGCTTTTATTACCATATTACCTTTAATCCTGGTTGCCATCTTTACACGTCTGGTTCTTAAAAGGAATTTTCCGGAGATCTGCGGACTGCTTGCTGGTAGTATGACGGATCCGCCCGCGCTCGCATTCGCCAACGGCATAACGCAGTCTGATGCCCCTTCAATCGCCTATGCATCAGTCTATCCCCTGGTAATGTTCCTCAGGATCTTTCTTGCACAACTGCTGATACTTATTTTTGTGTAGGGGGGTTTGCACCTCACCCCTTTTTTCCCCTCTCCCGAGTGCTACCCTTTATACACATCTATTTCTCTTATAATATTCTTCATTTCTTTTTGCTTGCCCAAAAAGAAACGAAGCAAAGAAAAAAGGCCCCGAAAATGCCAACTTCAGCCGTTTTCTCCGCCCGCTACACATTGCCTTTACCCGCCACGAAAAGCGGCTGCAGTTCGCACCATTTTCGGTTTTGCCACCGCACAACTCATAAGATGAATTTTGGATCAGCTTGAATTATCTTTAAAAGATAAGTTCAGAAGAATTCTTCAGGCAGATGGTTACTGCTTAAGCGGCGCGCAGGCAACCCCAAAAATGTGCGAACTGAATGGCTTTGGGCCCCATGTGGGGTAAGGCATGCGGGTAACAAAGCCATTCGGTTGGATTTTTGGGCGGTTATTCTTTGGTACTTTCTTTTGCCGCCAAAAGAAAGTACAAGAAAAAAGAGAGATGTGTATAAAGCGTAGCTCCCGAGTGAGAGGGGGACTTAAAACCAAAGCTGCTGTGGATTTGATGAAAAAACATAACAAATTGGTTTTCAGGCCCCTCCCACCCCGGGGGAGGGTTCCGATAGCTCCCGATAGCTATCGGGACGGAAGGGGAGAGGTAGTCATAATAATACGTATTACTTTTATTTTAAATACGTATTATAATACGTATTACTTTTTTTAAAAATATGTATTATAATACGTATTTATTTTTTTTAATTGAAAATTTACGGTGGAAAAGGAACAGAGTGCTATATTCGTCAATTGAATATTCAGTTTTACCAGTAACAAGAGTTAAATTCTTTACAATGGAGAAAAAGAGATTGGTCCGATATTGCAGCTGCATCGTGTTCATGATTATATGCTCATTTTTTCCTGCAAGGTCTCAGGAAAATAACTGGACGCATTTCAGGGGAAGTGACCTCAACGGCATTTCGACGTCGGATAAGATCCCTCCTGACTGGCAAGGGAAGAACATAAAATGGAAAACTGAAATTCCGGGCAGAGGTCATTCATCACCGGTTGTTTATGGAAACCAGATCTGGATTACGACTGCCACTCCTGACGGGAAGGAGATGTCAGCGGTTTGTACCGATTATCAGACCGGCAAAATTATTTATAATACAAAGGTTTTTACTCCTGAAGAAGTTATAAGCAAACACGCGATAAATACTTATGCCAGTCCTACACCCTGCATAGAGAAAGGATTTGTGTATGTCCATTTTGGAAGCCTGGGCACTGCATGCATCAGCACTTTGAGCGGATCGGTAGTGTGGAAGCGTACCGATCTTAAGTGCAGCCATGTACAGGGTCCGGGATCATCGCCCGTACTGTACAAAAACCTTCTGATCCTGCATTTTGAAGGTACGGATGTTCGGTACATTGCGGCCCTTGATAAGGCGACCGGAAAAACAATCTGGAAAAGTGACCGTCCTGAAGAACCATACAAATCCATCCCGGAAATTGGCAGAAAGGCATATATCACCCCGCTTATCCTTAATGTCAGGGGACGGGACCTGCTGATCTCAAACGGGTCGGCGGTTTGTTGTGCTTACGATCCAATGACGGGAAAGGAGATATGGAGAGTGGTCAGGGGTGCCGAATCGACTGTTCCGATGCCGATAACTGAAAATGGACTAGTATATTTCTACACCGGCTCAATGGTTGATGAAAATGGAACTACATTCACCGAAATTTTAGCAGTTAATCCCGATGGAACGGGAGATATAACAGGAACTAATATCCTCTGGAGGAGGCGCGATGACCAGAGTCAGACCCAGATGCTCACTCCTGTCATAAAAGAAGGACTCATATATACCGTCAACACCAGGAACAACCTTATGTGCATTGATGCAGCGACGGGGAAAGAAATCTGGTCGGTGCGGCAGAAAAGTAATTTCAACTCTTCGCCTGTCTATGTGAACGGCAACATCTGGTTTTTCTCAGTAAGGGGGGAGGTGCTTGCAATAAAAGCCGGCAGGAAATATGAACCCGTAAGTCAGTTTCAGATGGATTCGGGAATCTGGGCCACTCCGGCTATTTTGAGGAATTCTGTAGTTCTCAGAACAGAGAAGTACCTCTGCCGGATCGGCGGCTGAAAAAAATCTTTCAGCTCTTATCCCGGGCTGACAATAATAAATTTTAGAACACAGTGGCTTTTTTTTTGTTATTAGGATAGGGAAACAAAGATGTGAAACTTGTTTTAAAACCTAATAATTGTGAAGATACTAATTATTGAAAGCCATAAATCTTTGTGTTCTGCCATACGTGATTACCTGAGGCAGGAGGGACATATCTGCGAATCCGCCGTAACATCAGGCCGGGCTGTAAGAAAGGCTGTCGACAATTCGTACGACTGCATTGTACTTGATACCGTTCTGCCCGATGGTGATGGTCTCGATATAATCAGGGAATTGAGGGCAAGAAAATTTACTGACGGTATTTTGATACTCTCCTCGAGGAATTCACTTGAGGATAAGATTGCAGGTCTTAACTCGGGAGCGGATGATTACCTTACAAAACCATTCCATTTTGCCGAATTGAGCGCCAGGATCAATTCTATATATAGAAGGAATAATCTCTTTGGCCTTAATGAGGTGATCTTCAATGAAATCAAGGTCAATACCGCAGGCAATCAGGTATATATAAGTGACAAAACACTTACGCTTACCAGGAAGGAATATGATTTGCTTTTGTACTTTGTTGCCAACAACCGGAAGGTAATAACAAAAGAATCGATTGTTGAACGTTTATGGGGAGATAATACAATATTCACCAATTCCTTCGATTTTATCTACACCCACGTAAAGAATCTCCGCAAGAAGATTATTGAGGCAGGAGGCAGAGATTATATTAAAAGCATATACGGATTCGGTTACCAGTTCACCGACGGATGACGGATCCGGATATGTCGCTGTCGACTTCGTGAATTAACGTTTTGAATCCTTTATTTTTACAATCCCTTCAATCTTAAAGTTTTGTTAAAGTTTTCCAACTTCAGATCCTCTTCAGAATTCGGATTTATTTTGGCTGGTAACCAAAAAGATTAACAGATATGAAAAAGTCAGTTTTTATCTTGTTTTTTATGATGGCAACAGTTGCCCTCATAGCGCAGGAGCGCACAGTAGTCAAGGCTGAAGACCTTCCCAAGGCAATAACCGAGAGTCTTGCAAAGGATTATCCGGGCTTCGCTGTTAAGGAAGCAGCAAAGATTGTGAAGGAGGATAAGACAAAATTTGAGGTTGTAATTACAAAGGGTGCGACTTCTGAGACTCTGTATTATGACCAGGACGGAAAGTTCCTGAAAAAGAAGGAGAAGGAGAAGGTGAAGGAACCAGGTTCTGCCTCCAGTTCAGAAATGAAATATGAGCAGGATGGTAAACTCATGGTTTAATAAGCGTAAGTGTTTAACGTTAAAAAGCGGTACCTGCACAGGACCGCTCTTTTTTTTCTCCTATTGAACCATCCGGATGTTAAAAGCTCCCGACTTTGTCACTCCCCATATTCTCAGCCACAGCGGCAGATAGGCTTCAGCTCCCCTTGCCGAGGTGATATCTCCAAGATCGATAAGGCATTCATCCTTCCAACCGAACTGGTAAAGAAGTCTTTTTACCTCCGACTTGGCTTCATTATCATTTCCTGAAAGGAAGTTTACATGATCACCACCTGCGATCAATGCCGGGTTAACCATTAATCCGCACCACATCGTATTCAGGGTTTTTACAACTCTGGCTTCAGGAAAAGTTTTTTGTATCATCTCTCCGAGGGAAGTTGTATTGCTGAGGTGGGGCAGAAGGGTGGGTGGCATCCCGTGACTGGGATCGAGAGGATTGGATACATCTATAAGTACTTTTCCGGCAAGGTTTTTGGCGCCGGCCGAATCAAGAACCGTCAGGGTACCTGCACCATTGGTAGCATTAATTAAAATATCCCCGAAGGCTGCGGCATCAGAAAAGGTTCCCAATCTGATTTTATTGTTCGATTTATGCCAATCACTGAAAGGAGGATTGCCCATATAATCCTTTGATGTGTCTGCCAGCTTTTCAGCGACATTCCTGGTTCCGATTGTCACTTCATGCCCGAGGCCGATCAGCTTTTCTGCAAACGTCCTGCCGACAGTTCCTGTTCCGAATACTCCGATTTTCATTTTGCCGTAAAATAAAGTGAGTTACTGATAAATACCATAGAATCGATATGTATCATTAACAACCAAACAGGCAAAAATGTTGAAATTCCTGAAAATGAGCCCGGGGAACCTTATTAACAGGAACTACTCAGATTTTGTTAAAATAATTGCACCCTCAATCTCCCCTTCGGAGGAGCTGTTCTTAAAGTTTATTGTCAGAGTATTGGCAGGCTTGTCAACTTTCCATGTTTCCTTTGAAATAAAATCCTCCGAACCGTTTGGTCCGTTGAATGTGGTAGTTGATTCAACGCTCAATTCACCTTCATCTGATGATTTGGTGCCCCTGGATTTTCTTGGCATATCATAAATTGTGATCAGGTATTCCTTGCCGTCAAGCGTAATGTTTTCGGTAAATGGATATTCCTGCCCGTCCCCGGTATCATATGTTCTTTCGGTCAGGAGGCTGTCTCCTTTTACCTGTACACTGATTTTGACAAGGATAGGGTAGTATCCGGTTGTTGATTTTGTTCTGTCGAGCTTCCAGGTTCCGTCATAATCGGATTTCTGTCCCGATGCAGGGATTGCAGCAGCAATGGCGAAAGCCGTAAAGGCCAGAAGTAGTGTGAGTTTTTTCATTGTTCTGTTTATTTAAAATTTGAGAGTCAATTTTACTAATGTAGTAAAAATTCCAGGAGATCTATCTTCATATTTGAAATCTTTTATGCGCAAAGAATTTTAGAACTTGCAAAGAGATCACTTAATCTTTGGACCTTCAAGTTTCCCTCCCCCCTGGAAAAGTATGAGTTTATTGATTTTTCCTGATTCATCTTTAACAAACTCCAGCTGAGCTTCGACTACTTTAAGAAAGAATCTGGTTTCCGATTCCGCATAGATCTCAACCTTACTCTGGCCGGTTGCCTGTGTAAAGAGCTGGTTACCTTCTTTAGTGACAGTAATTATAAAACCGGGTGCAAGCTGATATTCGCCTGTAAACTGGGCAAGCATTACTTCGGGGAATTTGATCTCTATCCTTACCGTAGGTTTTCTTTCGGTTTTGATCCATGTTTCTGACGAACCGCGGTCATCTGTTACCATGCTTGTCACCTGGTTGCCCGAATTTCGTTTGAATTCGATGTGAACAAATGAGTTATCGAAAAAAAACTTATCCTTCTGGTATGGTTTCACCTCATTTCTGGTGCTCCCTGCCCTCCGGGAATAGAGTTTTTGTCCCTCTCTTGTTATTGTTCTTTCGTTTTTTTCTTCATTTTCATAAACACCCGTATACTCTTCAAGAGTGGCTTCGTCAACACTTATTTCTTTATAGGCCAGAGGATTGCCTATTGCAAGTGCGGCCATTTTCATCGACACCATGTCGGGTGATTTACCGTTCGAGTTGGAAAAAACCGCTACAAAAATGTCTTCCTCAGGCAGATAGATCCCGTTAGTCAGGAAACCGTTAATGCCTCCTCCATGTTCTATAGTCGGGCTTCCCTGGATCTGCCTCAGAAACCAGCCGTATCCATATTTGGACCCCTTTCCGTCAGCAAGTTTGTACTCGCTGAAGGCTTGATCGAGTGTTTCTTTTTTTAAGATCTTATATGAATGCAGAGCCTGGTTCCAGATAAAAAGATCTTCTACTGTCGACTGGATAGAACCGGCAGAGTAAGGCAAAGTCATACTCATAATATCTGCATTCACCACTCCGCCCTCTCCGGGCTGGTATCCCGATGCCCTGTTTTTAATTAGCTTTGTATCACTTCCATAATATGAATTGTTCATTCCCAGCTTTTTAAAGAAGTTTTCCTCAATATAGTCGCCATAAGCTTTGCCGGAGACTTTTTCTATAATGTATCCAAGCAGGAAATAACCTGAGTTATTGTAGTTCCATTTTGTGCCCGGTGCAAATTCCATCGGCAGGTTTTTGAAAAGATTGATCGCCTCCTCGGGAGTTTTATCAAGCCTTATGTATCCGGCGAACTCCGGAACATTCGTATAGCTTTTAATGCCTGATGTATGGGAAAGCAGATGCTCGATTTTTATTAAATGGCCGTTAGTGGGATAGTCGGGAATATATTTGGTTATCTCATCCTGAAGCGACAGCTTGCCCTGTTCCATCAGCTGCAATATTGCAACAGCAGTGAATTGTTTTGTAATGGATCCGATACGGAAAACCATATCGGGTTGCATTGGCACATTCAGCTCAAGATCAGCCATACCAAACGCTTTCTTGTAAATTATCCTGCCGTTTTTGGCAACAAGTGCGGCACATCCGGTTTCGCCGGGTTTGAATTGCTCTGACAGCAGCCTGTCAAATTCAGAATTTAGTTGCTGCGGGTTAAGTGTTTGACTATTGCAGGAATAAGTAAATGAGGCAAGAGCTAAAATAAAAGCTGTACTTAAAGATATCGCAGTGTGCACCATTTTTTTTGTTGCCATATTTTTTTATTTTAATGATTAGAGATATTATATAGACGTCAATTTTTCAAAAAGGTTTCAGGAGCACTCTTCCCGGTTTATCATTGATTTTCATTTCAAAATTTCAGGTTTTACAAATGAGATCACGTAGCCATACCCCCGCCATATTATTTCCATCTGCCTGTTCAGCATATTATCGGGAATAAGATCAACAGGGGGAATTACTTCGTCTTCGGCCCCTGTAAAAATGTTGAATAATCTGCCTGCTTTATCTGTTTCATCTGCAATAACAATCTTTGTGCCCGGTTTTGCCACCCTTATCATTTCGTCAATTGCCTTCTTTTTATTATGAAAGAGGTTAATGGCACCGAGATGGAACACGACATCAAATTTTTCATCCTTGAATGGCAGCTCCTCTGCATCAGCTCTGTAAATTTCAGCCTTAATCTTCCATTTTTTCAGATTTCTCATGCAATGGATCATCATCTGCTTCTGGATATCGATTGCATGGAGTGTGGGATTCTCAATACGCTCGTTTATCCATTTAAGATTTTCACCTGCTCCCATGCCTGTCTCGAGTATTGAATAATTGTTCTTAAGATCGAGAATGGAGAGCACTTCCCTTCGGGCACTGGATGCTCCTCCGCAGAAGAGGAACATGAAATTCGTAGCGGGCGTATAGATCTTTGCATAAATTGATCTAATGATCTTTTCACGTTTACTTTTGTGAGTCAGTACCGTTTCTCCCAGAAGATCCAGATAACCCTCAGGACTCCCGAATTTCCTGTTGCACATTTGACATGTATACCAGCCATTTCCAATTCCGGAAGATTTTTGTTCGCCCGAAGGTCTGAGATCCCCCTTGCATGAGGGACAACAAAGAATTTCAATGCTTTCCATCTTCAATTGCTTCCTTTTTGATGTTCATAATTCAAACCAATTTAAATAAAGTTAGCACAAAAAGACCACAGAACTTTAGAATTCAGAGAAATTATTTGATTTAGACATTTTTCCTTATTAAATTTAGATTTAACCGGAATTCATATTCTGCCGGAATCAAAAAATTTACTTATGAAAGTCCTCATAACCGGATCTTCCGGATCATTAGGTACAATAATTACCCGGAGCCTGAAAGAAAATAACATTCCGGTTATAGGGGTTGATGTGAAAGAATCTGCAGAGAATGGTTCTCCGGACAGTTTCAAATTCTATAAATGCAGTATAACAGATAAAAATCTTCTGGGCGAAATTTTTACAAAAGAGGAGCCAACAAATGTTATTCACCTCGCATGTACATTTAATAAGGTCCGCAACAGGCGGAAGGAGTACGAAATAGATGTCGGAGGGTCAAAAAATATTCTGGAACTGTGCAACAGGACACACTCCGTAAAACAACTGATTTATTCAAGTTCTGCCACTGCATATGGCGGCAACCGCGATAATCCATCCTGGCTTGAGGAGGGTCATCCTCTGCGACCGGGAAGCTACAGTTATGGCTTAAATAAAAAGGTGATCGAAACTATTTATTCAGCGACTCCGGTCAGGGAGGACATAAATATTAATCTGATCCGCATATGCACAGTTGTTGGTCCGACTTTCAGCAAGCCTGCAAGCGTGGTTTCGATATTGCTCAAGTGGTCGTGGCTGCCAGAATTTTATCGCGACAACAAGGTGCAGTTTTTACATTCGGATGATTTTGCATCATTGATTAACCTTATGATTTCTGACAGGGAGATTAAAGGTGTTTATAATATTGCTCCCGATACTTACTCGGTAGTAAAAGAAATTTGTCCCGACAAAAATTATCTTAAACTGCCCGTCTTTTGCGTCACCGGACTTATCTCTGTATTGTGGACTCTTAAGCTGATGAACCTCCAGCCGGCAGCCATGAACAACAGCATCTATCCTATAATACTCGATCCCGGCAAGATTAAGTCGAAGTATGGATATAAATTCAAATACACTTCATCCGAAGCTTTTGAAGATACTAAAATGAATAATAAGCTGCCCCCGAATACCAGGATCTAAAACCGGATCCCGGCACCAAAAACGATAATTCAGGAATATTTAAAATGGACAACCAAAAAAAACCTGTGTTTGTAACCGGCGGAACCGGACTTATCGGAAGCCATCTGATCTTTAAGCTGACCTCAAAGGGAGAACGGGTCAGGGCAATCCACCGTAAAAACAGTAACAGGGGCATTGTCAGAAGAGTTTCAGGCTATTATTCGGACAATCCGGAAGAACTTTTGAGTAAGGTTGAATGGGTTGAATGTGATATCTGCGATTATGACAGGCTGGCGGCAGCTATGAAAGGTACTGAATTAGTATATCATTGCGCGGCATCTGTTTCGTTCGGACCTGATCAGGGTGACTATATTCTGAAAAATAATATACTCGGAACAGGCAATATTGTTAAAGCCTGTCTTGAAAACGGCATTAAAAAGCTATGCCACGTAAGCTCGAATGCAGCACTTGGAGCCTCTGACATGGAAAAAATGGTCAATGAGGATCAAAAGTGGAACGATGCGGAATACCACTCAGCTTATGGGACAAGCAAGCACCTGTCAGAAGAGGAGGTGTGGAAAGGGATTTCCATGGGACTTAACGCTGTTATAGTAAATCCGACTTTTATTTTAGGCCCCGGAAACTGGACCCGGGGTTCTTCCTCTTTCTTTTCGAATATTGACAGGGGATTGCTTTTCTATACCAACGGTGTGAGCGGTTTTGTTTACGTGATTGATGTTGCTGAGGTTATGATTGCTTTAATGGAAAGCAGTATTTCCGGGGAAAGATTTATTGTGAGCACAGAGAATCTTCCTTTTTATCAGGTCTTTACAATGATTGCCCGGGGCCTTGTGGTCAGGAAGCCGATGCTAAAGATCCCTAAAGCACTCTCTCCTCTTGTATTACCGCTGGTAAGGATTTCAGAATTCATCACGGGTACAAGATCACCTCTGACCAGGGATATTCTTAAATCGGCATGGTCGAGGGTGACTTATGATAACAGTAAGATTATAAACAGAACAGGCTTATCCTTTACACCGATTGAAAAGGCTGTTAAAGCGATCTGTGCAATTTATGTTTCAGAAAAAACGGGAAGTCCTGACAGATGAACTTCCTGTTTCATTTTTCTATTCCAACAACCACTTCACTCCCTTTCAGTCCCTTCGATGCTGCCTTTACGACAAATGAGCCTGAAGCGCCTTTTTCAGCCCTGACGATCACAAGGCACATACCGTTGTAGGCATTCCTGTAATCAGCCTGGAACGGATCGTGACTGGTCGCATCACCGTTGTCGACCGCAACAATTTTTCCGGGACCTTCTATGCTGAAATTAACCAGGTTGCTGCTGCGCGGAACCAGCAACTTATCCTTGTCTTTGATCTCTACTGTAATAAAGACCAGGTCACTGCCATCGGCCTTTACCGATGCACGGTCCGCACTGGCTGCCAGTATAGCTGCCCTGCCGGTTGTAACCATTGTGTCTTCAGCCCATTTTGCACCTTCCCTGTAGGCTACCACTTTAAGCTCCCCGGGCTGATACACAACATCATCCCATTTCAGCCTGTACTCATACGGGCCCTTTTTCTTTCTGCCCAGCGATTTCCCATTCAAAAACAATTCTGCCTCATCTCCTGAGGTATAAACATGTACTGGTGTTACCTTTCCCTTTCTTTCAGGCCAGTTCCAGTGCGGAAGGATATGCGCCATCGGAAGTTCGGGCCTCCATTTGGACTGGTAAAGGTAAAAACGGTCTTTTTTAAAGCCGGCCAGGTCAAGGATACCGAAATAGCTGCTTCGCGATGGTACCTCTGTAACGTTCTGCCTGTCAAGCAACTCTTTGGCCATATCATACCTTCTTGTTCCGGGTCTTAAACCGGTAAGGTCACCTCCGTACGGAGTCGGCTCTCCAATATAATCGAATCCGGTCCATACGAATTCCCCGAACACTCCCGGATATTTATCCTGCATTTCCCATTGCTGGTCAGCTGTTGATGCCCACGCAGGGTAAGAGAGGTCGTATGATGAAACCTGGAAGATCCCTTTTCCAGGAAGATTATTATTCAGGTCTCCCTGAACCACAGGGAAAAAATATTCGCCCCTTGAGCTGACTGTTGATGCCGATTCGGTCGAGTGGAACGGCAGGTTATCATTATCCTTGAATGTGAAAAATGCATCATACCTGTAGAGCCTGTAATTTATGCCGAATACATCAACTGTTTTCTGGAAACCGTTCGTGCCAGATTCATCCCAGTTGCAACCTACGGTTACAGGTCTGGTGTTATCCTCCGACTTAATGATATTTCTGAGACTTTCAGACAATGCAGGATTGTTCTGGTCGTTGACTTCATTTCCCGAACTCCATATAAATACCGAAGGGTGATTGCGGTCGCGCCGGACCATTGCCCTGAGATCCTCGTCATGCCAGGCATAAAAAAGCTTATTGTAGTCATTCGGTTTCTTTGGAGTTTTCCAGGCATCAAAAGCCTCGTCCTGAACCAGCATTCCCATGCGGTCGCAAAGGTCGAGCAATTCGGGTGCCGGCGGGTTGTGGCTGGTCCTGATGGCGTTGCAGCCCATCTCCTTAAGTATTTCGATCTGACGTTCTGCCGCTCTATTATTGAATGCTGCTCCCAGTGCACCCAGATCGTGGTGATTGCAGACTCCCTTTACTTCAACTCTTTTTCCGTTCAGGAAGAATCCGTCGCGGGCAGTGAATTCAAGGGTTCTGAAGCCGAAATTGGTTTCATAGATATCGGTTACAGAATTCTCCTGCATCAAACTAACGGCAACCTTATAAAGCTGCGGGTCATCGAGGTTCCACAGTGCAGGCTCCTTAACCGGAATGTCAAGCCGGAAAGTGTGATCTCCTGCTGCAGGAATTGTGGCTGTAGCCGTAATTGATTCAGCAACGGGAACTCCGGATGCTTCTCCTTTCTCATTTAGTTTATACACCACTGCTTTTATCGTAACTGCGGCCGGCTGATCAAGATGGCTCTCCACTTCAGTCTTCACGCTTAAAACAGCGCTCTCCTTTTTAACTTCAGGTGTTGTACAAAATACTCCATTATGTGAAATATGGAGGTGCGTGGTTTTTACAAGCCAAACGTTCCTGTAGATCCCCGCACCAGGATACCAGCGCGAATCCCAGCTTTTTGTGTCAAGCCTTACGGCAATCAGGTTATCGCTTCCGGTATTTAAATATGGCGTCAGATCGAGACGGAATGAAGTGTATCCATAGGGCCATCCTCCGACATATTTACCATTCAGCCAGACTTCAGCATAGGCCATGGCCCCGTCAAAATCGATGTAAATGCGTTTGCCTTTATCGGTTTCATTTACTGTAAAATGCTTTCTGTACCAGCCTATCCCTTTCCACGGAAGAAGCCCGGTATTGTTCTCAAGTGTATCACTGAATGGTCCCTCAATAGCCCAGTCGTGAGGAAGATCCAGGGTACGCCATTTACTATCGTCAGCCGTGGGTAGCTGAAGTCCTTCAGGTTCCCTGTCGGATGTTGCCGTCGCGGTTGAGGCATTGAAATATTTAATAAATTTCCAGCCCTGGTTGAATGATTCGCGGGAACGGGGTGAGTTTTGAGCCAGTGATGATCCGGTTCCCCAGATTATCAGGCTTAGCAGGAATATTACAGAAGTCAGGTTACGATTCATGGTATGTAGTGGGTTTGATTTTTTGACTAAAGTAAATATTTCATGTGAATTTTGAAAGGGAATCCATTCACCACCGGGAATGGTAAGATGGGCATATTTTGATATTTCTTTTATCTTTTTACATTTGTCTTTTATCTTAAATATTTCCCGGATGAACCTGTATACACGCTTTTGCCTTGCCTTTATCGCATTATTACCCATAACACTACCTGCCGCCCCACAGTACCTTGCTCCGGAAAACAGGGTCTTTACGCGCCAGGATTCGCTCCGGGGTTCGATAACTCCGGAAAGATCATGGTGGGATCTTACATATTATCACCTTAATATTGAGGTGAAACCCTCCGACAGCACTATCTATGGGAGTAACACAGTGACATACAGGGTACTGAATAGCTCTGATATCATGCAGATCGATCTTCAGCCCCCGCTCGAGCTGATCAGGGCAGAACAGAACGGGAAATCTTTGAAATTTGACAGGGAAGGAAATGTTTATTGGATCAGGTTAGCTGAAAAACAGGAGATGGGGAAGATTTATTCCATAATGCTGAATTATGGAGGAAAACCATTCGTATCAAAAAGACCGCCATGGGAAGGCGGAATCTCATGGAAATCGGATAGCAGCAATAAACCATTTATTGCCTCGTCGTGCCAGGGTGATGGAGCAAGCCTCTGGTGGCCTTGCAAGGACCATATGTATGACGAACCCGACAGCATGCTCATTAGCGTCAATGTGCCTGCCGGTCTGATGGATGTTTCAAACGGAAAGCTCAGAAGCGTCATTAAGCAGAAAAACAATACGACTACCTATAACTGGTTTGTTGCCAATCCAATCAATAACTACGGCGTTAACATCAATATTGCCGATTATGCACATTTTTCCGAGATCTTTAACGGTGAAAAGGGAAAGCTCACCTGCGACTATTATGTATTAAAAGAGAATCTTGGAAAAGCCAGGGAGCAATTCAAACAGGCTCCGATGATGCTGGCCGCATTTGAATACTGGTTTGGCCCATATCCTTTTTATGAGGATGGTTACAAGCTTGTTGAAGTTCCATATCTGGGTATGGAGCATCAAAGTTCGGTCACGTATGGGAATGGTTATAAAAACGGCTATCGCGGAATGGATCAGAGCGCATCAGGCTGGGGCGACAAATTCGATTTCATAATTATCCACGAATCGGGACATGAATGGTTCGCAAACAGCATAACATATGAGGATATGGCCGATATGTGGGTTCATGAAAGCTTTACAAACTACTCGGAGAACCTGTATGTGGAGTATTATTACGGCAAGGAAGCAGGAACCGAATATGCTCTTGGAACGCGCAGGGGTATCCGGAACGATCGCCCCATTGTCGGCTTCTATAAAGTAAACAACAGCGGCTCAGGCGATATGTACCCAAAGGGAGGCAATATGCTTCACACGCTCCGCCAGATCGTCAATGATGACGAAAAGTGGAGAGCTATTTTGCGCGGGATAAATAAGGATTTTTATCATACGGTTGTTAAGGGTTCGCAGATAGAAGAGTGGTTGAGCAGCAAAACCGGAATCAACCTGAAAACATTTTTCAATCAGTATTTGAGGGATATCAGGATTCCTGTTTTTGAATACTCGGTTAAGGATGGCAAGCTAACATTCAGATGGAACAACTGCGTTCCGGGCTTCGACATGCCACTGAAGATATACGTATCGGGCGTTGAAATGAATATTATCCCGAAACCCCAGTTCAATACAATCGATCTGGGTGCAAAAAAACCAACGATCGTTGTTGATCCCAACTATTACGTTGGCTCTCTCAATATGACCGGGAAATAAGAATTTACACAGAGTTCTTATTTTTTGTTTGAGGTAGCTATTAAATTCAGTTTTCCTGATAGTCCCGGGTTTTGGAGCTGAGTTCTGTTTTTTTCGTATTTTAGGGTTGTATTAAACAATGAACCCTATGAAGAGAATTCTCACTTTCCTGCTATTCCTGAGCCTTGTTGCATCTTCCGGCGCCCAGGAAAAGGATTTTATGAACAATATTTACGACTTCCTTGAAAACACATCCGTTTTTGAGCTAAACCAGGTGGAGGGTCACACACCCATGGTTTCTTTTACCAATATAAATGATGCGCTTAATAATGATCTGAAAAGATCATCCGGCTATCTCTCCCTTAACGGGATCTGGAAATTCCACTATTCAGACACTCCTGAGGGTGCCCCCATAGACTTTTATAAAGAGGCCTTCACTGACAGGAAATGGGATACAATCAGTGTGCCCTCGAATTGGGAGATGATGAGCTACGGTGATCCTCTCTTCAGAAATGTCTCTACTCCATTCTTTCCCGATCCTCCAAAGGTCCCGAAGGAATATAATCCGACCGGGATTTACCGCCGGTCGTTCACAATTCCTTCAGGATGGAAAGACAAGGAAATATTCCTGAGGCTGGAAAAAACAGCATCCGCCTCATTTGTCTGGATCAACGGAAAGGAGGTCGGTTATAATGAAGGAGGTCAGGAGCCATCGGAATATGACATCACAAAGTTTGTCAAACCAGGCAGGAACCTGGTCGCGATCATAGTATTCAAGTATTCCGACGGCTACTACCTTGAAGATCAGGATTACTGGAGACTGGCTGGGATCTTCGACAATATCTGGCTTTCCGCAACTCCCAGGACGCGGATCTTTGACTGGGTTGCATCAACCGACCTCGATGAAAGCTATAAGGACGCCACGCTTGACCTTTCGGTCGATGTAAAAAACTATTCCGCTGTCAGTGCATCAGATTATTCGCTGAGAACCGTCATTTATGACAATAAAAGGAATATTGTCAAATCAATGACATCAGAAAAATTTTCGGTCCTTCCCGGGGCCGGGCATACAATAAGGATAACAGAAAACATTGCAAATCCCGAAAAATGGTCCGCAGAATACCCCAATCTCTACCATCTGACCTTTGAACTTTTAAATTCATCGGGACAAACCATCGAAGCCATATCAGGCAGGATCGGATTCAGGGAGACAGAAATAAGGAACCAGGTATTTTACCTGAACGGTGTCCCCGTCAAGTTAAATGGAATAAACAGCCACATGCAGCACCCGGTGCTTGGACATAAAATGAATGAAGCGACTATCAGGAAAGATCTGACCATTCTGAAGCAGTTCAACATCAACTGCGTCCGTACCTCACACTACCCTCCTGTCATAAAATACCTTGACCTGGCAGATGAATATGGCATCTATATCATCGATGAGACAGGCGATGAAGCTCATGCAACGGAGTATGTGTCGAAGAACCCTGACTGGGAAGCTACGTACAGGGAAAGAGCAAGAAAAATGGTCCTTCGCGACCGTAACCACCCGTGCATCCTTTTCTGGAGCGCTGGGAACGAAAGCGGTGAAGGCGATAATATATGCGCGGTAATCGATGAAGGAAAAAAATATGACAAAACCAGGTTCTGGATGTACGGGGGAAATGCGTTCAGTCATCATTGTGAGGATATTATTGGTCCGAGATATCCCCAGATAAGAGAACTGCTGACACGAGTTTACAATATCCCGGGAACCGAAGATCCACGCCCGTCATTTCTCGATGAATACCTTGCAGTGACTGGAAACGGGGGAGGAGGGCTCGATGATTACTGGGACGAGTTTTATAAGGCTCCGCGCAGCATGGGCGGGGCAATATGGGACTTTGTAAGCACCGGAATAAAAGAGGATATAAAGACGCTCAGTGACAATTCCGGCAATGATGTGCAGGTTAACGTGATGGGAAGGGCAAAACTGGTTCCGGGAGTGTCAGGCAAGGGTATTGACCTGAATGGCCATGACCAGTGGGTTGAGGTTTACAGGGATGAGGTCCTCGAAACAAGCGGTAACAGTCTGATTCTCACCTTCTGGGTCTATCCCCGTTCGCTTTCAGCTTCTGCGGGGACTTATATCACGAAGGGCAACTGGCAATTCGGCGTTCACCAGATTAAAGCTGATTCGCTCGAGTTTTACCTTACGACCCGTCAGAAAAATATCATCAGGATCGCTCTGCCCGATAACTGGGAAAATAACTGGCACCATGTTACTGCATGCTATGACAGTTCGTCCATATTCATTTCAATCGATGGAAAGGAAAGCAATAAGAGGGCAGTATCAGGGAATATCCGCAATACACCTTTCCCGGTGAATATTGGCAGGAACGCTGAGATCCACGGGCAGGAAACCTCTGTCTATATCTGTGATGCCATTATCGACCAGGTTGGCATTTATTCCGGACCGGTAAGTCTTTCATCACTTAAGGAACCATCGGATGATATAAGGAGAAAGGCATTGCTCTGGCTCGATTTTGAAGAGATGACTAACAACGGGGAATTTTACAGTTACGGGATCGGAGCAAGAACCTATGGATCAATCTGGCCTGACCGCCGCCCACAACCAGAGATGTGGCAAATAAAAAAATCGGCCCAGCCTGTCAGTACGAGACTTGTTTCACCTGAAAAAGGGGAGGTGGAGATCATTAACAGGTATCTCTTTACCAGCCTGAGTGAACTGGACGCCGAATGGTCGCTTGAGGCTGATGGAAAAACAATTCAGCAGGGCACACTGAGTTTAAACACACCTCCTCAGACCAGTGAAATAATGAAAATTCCCTTTACTAAACCTGAGATTTCTCCTGGTGCAGAATACAGGCTGATGGTAAGCTACCGTCAAAAGGAAAGGACACTTTGGGCTGAACCCGGTTTCGAGATCGCCTGGGACCAGATGGAATTACCCTGGTACAAAAACCGGGAGGAAATTCCGTTAAAAACCTCATCGCCGGTCAATTTAGCTGAGAACGGCGATAAAATACTAATCAACGGCAGCGGCTTTGAATATGCATTAAGCAGGAAAACCGGCTGCCTGGTATCGATGAAAGTGGACGGGAAGGAACTTGTCAGAAACGGTGCCCGCCTTAACTTGTGGCGCTCTCCCCTCGCCAATGAAACTGACGAATGGACATACCGGGCATCAAATAACAAGCACCGGACCGACGGCTTCGGAAGGTCGGCTTCAACTGAATGGTACTCGGCCGGTATCGATAAAATGACCTCTTCAATTGTTGAAATAACATGGGATAAAACCAGTGATAACAGCGTCAGTGTCAGGGTCAAAACCATATCGGTCACAGCCACAGGGAGAGGTGCATTCATAAATACTCTGATTTACAGCTTCGGGGCTGACGGCACCATTTCAATCGAAAACATTGTAATACCCGATGGTGATGTTCCATCATGGTTGCCCCGAATCGGACAGGAGTGGATCCTTGACAAAAGTCTTTACCGCGTCGAGTGGTACGGCCGCGGACCGCAGGAAAATTATCCTGACAGGAAAAGCGGTTACAGGATCGGAGAATTCACTTCTACTGTTGCAGATATGTACGAACCCTACCTCATTCCGCAGGATTACGGACTCAGGACTGATAACCGGTGGGTCAGGGTGACCGATGCCGAGGGCACGGGACTTGAATTCATGAGTGATAAGTTCTTTAACTTCAGTGCACAACCCTATTCAACGGAAAACCTCACCAAAGCTCTGTATACTTATCAGCTTCAGCCTTTTGATGGTGTGACATTCAATCTCGACTATGCCACCAGCGGAGTAGGGTGCACTGCTGCAGGGGTCTTCCCACAGTATCAGGTAATGCCGCAGAAGTATGATTTTAGGTTGACAGTACGACCGATAGTGCCATGAAGTAACAAATGAGAAGTTAACTTTTCAGATTCCCCGTAGTTCCACATTCGCATACAGGTTACCAGCTGACAACTCAACTGCTTTCTTCAGGTTTTCAGTTGCGGCATCTGTATTGCCTAGTCCCTTATAACCCAATCCTTTTATAAGGTATGCATTTGACATCCTGGCGTTTTCAGCCTCCCGCTCCCCGAACTTTGCAAAAAAATCAATGTCCTTTGAGGAGGATTGCCCTATCAGCTTGTCTCCTTCAGAAATAAGTGAATTAAAAATTCCGGTCGCTTCTTTCTTTTTCCCAAGTTTTGAAAAACTAAGTGCCTGGTAGTATTTTATATAGCTGGTACTTCTCGATTCACGGTCTGTTGACAATGTAAAGAAGCTTTTTGCTTTCGATCTGTTCCCCAGCGCCTCATACGCGAGTCCGATGAAATAATCGACCTGTATGTTCCTGTTGCCGGTCCTGCTTCCTCCGGCCTCTTCCTCGGGAACCTGGGCCAGCAGGAACTCCTCAAGAGCCTTGCTGTAATTCTTATCCTTAAAATATTTCTTTCCCAGCATAAGATGTGCATCGATTATGACCTCCCTAACTCTGGAATCTCCTTCACGATAGCTGAATTTCCTTCCCGTGAGATATTTTACAGCCTCATCAGGTTTTCCGGCAAGGGTAAGCACGGTCAGCTGGCGTGCAAAGGCATCATCGCGTTTTGAAACTGTTTCATTGTTCCCTTCAAACATTTTAAGTCTCTTTTCAACAGGTGCATTGCTCATCTCATACAGGGCATCAAGCTCTTCGTAATAAACTGGCTCGTCTTTTTTAAGGCCCATTGCTTTTTCGTAAGAAGCAATAGCCTTCAATCCGTCTCCCTTGTGATGGTAATAGCCCCAACCGAGATTACGATAAGCAATTGCCAGGTCCGGTTCGTATTTAACTGCCTGCTCCCAAAAGCCGATTGCTTTTTCCGGCTGCTTGTCGTACAGTATGTCTCCCAGGTAATAATATGCCCTGCTGTCGTCTGGCTTATACTTAAGCGCAGTTTCAAGGACGTTAACGGTTTCCAGACGGAACGGAAAACAGTAGTCAACTGACTGGGCCGATCCTTTACTGAAATATTCTGCAGCTTCCTGCTTATTTCCCTTTTTATCGGCTAAATACCCGAGGTAATAGCTTATCTCCGGATCGTCGCCCTTAAAGCGCATGAGAATATCAGCGGCTTCGGTAAGAAGACCGTCGTTCATATATCCTGCTGCAAGTTCGAGATAGTTCTGATTGAAATCCCTCATTTTTACATTAAGCGCCGCAAGCTCTTTTTCTGCCTTCGGCAGGTTGCCCATGGCTTTGGCCGTGAGGAACGATTCGTTCGCTGCCCTGAAATCGAGCGGATCGTTAACAAGCAGGGGCTCAAGAACCTCAGCAGCTTCAGCAAAATCCCCGTTAGCTCTCAGAAGAGATGCTTTCAGATTTATTGCGCTGTTATTCCTGGAATTCGTCGTCAGGGATTCTTCGACCTCCTGAAGGGCCTTTGCAATATTGCCCTTCAGTGAGGAGATCCTCGCCAGTTCCAGGTATGCTGCTGAATGCCAGGCATAATCCCATGTAGCCCGGTAAAGAGTATCAATCGCTTCATTATACAGTTCCATGGCCATGAGTGTCAATCCCTGCAGATAGAGTGCTTCGCAATTTGAGGGTCTTGTATAATCCTTGGTGAGTCTTTTTATTGCCTTTCCAAAATAACTTCTTGCTTTAATGTAATCCCCATTTTTAAGACAAATATTTCCCATGGCCGTGTTTGTCCTTATATCAAAAGGATCGCGTTTCAGTACCTCTTCGTAATAATCGAGGGCGTTAAGTGCCGGGTTTCCGAACTGACTGATCCTGCTTCCTGTCAGATAGAGTTCTTCAGTTGTCGCCATATCCTTCGGCGGGTCAGGACGTTTGACAGTTTCAGGCAGATTTTCCTCAGGTTTCGGTTTAAGAGGTTTATAGGAAACCAGTATCTCCCCTGTTTCGGAATTTGACATCTCGGTATAAAGGTCTGTCAGTTCAACAGGTGAATCAAACTTAATTAACTGCTTGAACGCGTTTTCGGGGGAGATTGCGAGATCCTTCTTAAATATTGTTTCATTATTCCTCTTCAGCACAATGCTTGCTTTACTGATGCTGCAGGTTGAATAATATCCAAGCAAGACCTGGTTGTTATCCCTTGGTTCAAGGTTTACCGCCCCGTTCAGATTGGCATATTTAAAGCCCTCGATGTCTTTCACAGGATACCAGAATTGTCTGAATGTCTTTACTTCATACGGTCTTATCCAGCTGTAATCAGGCTGGTTATCCGAAAAAGCGCCTGTCATAATCTCAACATAAGGACCATCGTTTTCCGTGAGCCTGCCCTCGGTAGCCTGTCCTCTCGGACCTGAGCCCCATTCCCAAAGTTTTGCCCCTTTGACTACATTATGATCAGCTATATGTACGGTACCGGTCTCTTTCCCGTGATCATATCCGCCCATGAAATCTTCCTTAAGATCCCAGGCGAAAAACGAATTCGAATTGGGTGAATTTTTCCACCAGCTGACATCGACGCCCTCCGTGAAATCGTATCCGTTATACACCTGCGTTGAAAACGGCCATCTGGTGAAACTGTTTTTTGCATGGTATGTCGCAAACTGAACGCTCGGAGGAAATATTACCTGGTAATCTTTATTCGTATGGGCCGCGACGTTTGCCCAGTAAAGGAACGAGTGAGTAAAAGGCGTTTGATTGAGGATCTTTACCTCAGCCATAAAATAGGATTTCCCGGGAAAGGCTGTAATTGCAATTGTCCATCGCATCCTTTGCCGCGGTTCTGTTTCCCCGATCCTGATGGTCTTGCTGCCGTCGCTGTTTTCGGAGATTGTATAATCGACCGGAAGAAATGTGGATGCCCGGTGATGGTGAAGAACACACCATTCGATCCCTCCGGATACCCAGGCCCCCAGCATCCCTATATTTGAAGGTTTCACAACATTGTTTTTATAGATGAAATTGTAGTTGTTGCTCTTGTCGGTGGCATAATAGAGCTTTCCACCTATCTCGGGAGTGATGCAAAGCTTAATATATTCATTTTCAAGGATCAGGGCTTTCCACGCTTTATCAATTTTCTCGCCGGAGATCACGTCATTCAATCCGTACGGGTAAACATATTTTGAAGCCCCCTGGTACGATTCACCCTTAAAGAACATAGGATTTTTATCAGCCTGACTTACCGGGTAAGTAGGAAGCACCCAATCCTGTTCGGAAACAGTTACCTGTGAAACCAGATTTGTTGAACAAAGTAATATTAAGACTAAGCCTGTCAGGGTTCTGCCTGCGGGGAAAAGGGATCTTTTTTTCATATGAGGGATTTTATAAGACCAAAATTAAAAAGATAGAATATAAATTCTGATGAATATCTGAATAATATTATTTATATTTTGATTTTAAATTATCAGGATAGCTGAGCTTTAACAAACTTTAACATATGAAGAATATTATTGCACTCGTATTTCTGACTGCATTGCTTACAGGTGCAGGTAATTGTACTGAAAATCAGAAAGTAACAGTTGAACAGAAACAGAAACTTGATCAGCTTAAAAAAGAAGTGTCCGGGAACCTGACCGGGAACATATTGTCTTACTGGACTACAACAATGGTCGATAATGTAAATGGCGGCTTCTACGGTCGTGTTGATTACACCGACAAAGTTTATCCTGATGCAGAGAAAGGAGGGATCCTGAATGCCAGGATATTATGGACATATTCATCAGCTTACCGGGTGACCCGCGACAAGACTTACCTTGAACTTGCCAATCGTGCCAGGGATTATATTTATGCTCATTTTATCGATGCTGAGTATGGAGGGGTGTATCGAAGCCTGAATTCAAAAGGGGAGCCATCGGATACCAGGAAACAGACCTATACACAGGCATTTTTTATTTATGGCCTGGCCGAATACAGCAGGGCTACAGGCGACAAGGAAGCTCTTAAAAAAGCAATGGAGATATTCAACCTGTTCGAGAAGTATGTGTTTGACAAGGAATCAAATGGTTATTTTGAAGTTTTCACGCGCGACTGGCAGAGGGTTCGCGACAGGCTGATTGGAGAAGAGAGCAATGCGGTTGAAAAAACCATGAATACACACCTTCACGTTCTGGAGGCCTATGCAAACCTTTACAGGGTATCGGGTGACAAATTTGTGGGCGAGCGGTTAAAGAACCTGGTTGAGATTTTCCTGGATAAGATAATTGATAAGAATAGTTCACACCTGATATGTTTCCTTGACAGGAACTGGAACAGTATGTCGGAAGTTGATTCCTATGGCCACGATATCGAATCATCATGGCTCCTGTACGAAGCAGCTGTCTTGCTTGACGATCCCCGGCTTAAATCGAGGGTTGCAGAGGCAAGCATTAAGATTGCAAATGCTGCTGCTGAAGGTTTGCAACAAAACGGCAGCATGCTCTCCGAAAAGGATAATGCAACCGGCCATGTGCGGACCCAGCTTTCATGGTGGGAGCAGGCTGAGACAGTTGTCGGCTACCTGAATGCCTTTGAATTGACGGGCAATGAAAGATATCTCAATTATGCGGTTAACGGATGGAATTATACGAAACAGCATTTTGTTGATACAAAAAACGGAGGATGGTACAGCTCTGTCACGGAAGCGGGTGAGCCAGGCAGGGGCGACAAGGCCGGATTCTGGGTCTGTCCTTATCACAATGGCAGGATGTGCATGGAAGTGATTGAGAGGGTGGAGAGGTAAGAAAGGGCACAGGGCGCAGAGCACAGAGCACAGGGTCCTGAGCCCTGAGTCCTGAGCCCTGAGGTTTGTCGGGAATAAAAAATAAAAGTCTAAAACTATGTATACTTACACTCTGGGTGGAAAAAACGGCAAAAAATACACACTTAACGAAAGTGAAGACCTCGTTGCTGTACGGACAAGAAATTCGAGGGATCTGAATACAGCCATTGTCTCCGAAAAGGGGAGGAAGGCGTTGAAGGATTTTGATGTGATTATGGAATTTCCGGAAGCCGACATTACAGTGTTTCAGGCAAAAGAATCTGTAAAAAATGCTATCGCGGTCAGGAATAAAGCCAGATCAGCCCTTGAGAAGGAACCTGAACTCAGGTTTGTCGGAAAGGTCCTTGTTGAAGCCGATGGCAAGACATTGGTACTTTATACTGAAAACCTGTTCATTAAGTTTCATGATAATGTAAAAGTTGAAACCTGTGAGAGTATTCTGTCGGAAAACGATCTAAAGATCAAGCAGAAACCTGATTTTGCAAAGAATGCATTTTTTGTTGGCGCTCCTGAAAATACCGGTCTGAGAATATTTGAACTTTCCGAATCCCTGTTAAGCAGGAAGGAAGTTGAGCTTTGTCATCCGGAACTGATAAGGAAAAGAAGCTTTAAAAAGATCCATCCGATGCAATGGCATCTGAAAACCACAACCGTAAATGGTGTGCTGGTAAAAGCTGATGTAAAGGCTGATCTTGCCCACAAGCTTACGAAAGGTGAAAATATTATAATTGCGTTGATCGACGACGGGTTTGATATTGACCATCCTGAATTCAATCAGCCCGGGAAAGTGATCCATTCAAGGGATGCATCGACCAACACAAATGATCCACGTCCGAAAAACCTTTATAATAACCATGGAACTGCATGTGCAGGTGTAGCGGCCGCAGCCGGGATAAAGGCTTCGGGTGTGGCACCTGCTGCATTTCTCCTGCCGGTACGCCTCAGTTCAAATCTTGGCTCATTTGCCGAGGCGAGTGCATTTATGTGGGCTGCAGACCATGGTGCCGATATCATATCGTGCAGCTGGGGACCAGAAGACGGAAACTGGAGCGACCCGGATGACCCTGCCCACACCACCGGAGTACCCTTACCTGACAGTACGCGGCTGGCAATCGATCATGCAATTTCCACAGGCCGGAACGGCAAGGGTTGTTTTATAACATTTGCAGCCGGCAACGGAAACGAAGATATTAAATATGACGGATACGCCGGTTACGAAAAAGTGATTGCTGTTTCCGCATCGAATGATAATGATAAGAGATGCGTTTACAGCGATTATGGGAAAAATGTCTGGTGTTCTTTCCCAAGCAGCGATTTTGGATATTCACCCTTTAATCACCCCCAGGCCCTGACACCGGGGATCTACACAACCGACCGGATGGGTGATGCAGGCTATAATCCTGACGGGGAATACACTGAGGATTTTGGCGGCACCTCAAGTTCGTGTCCGGGTGTAGCCGGGGTTGCAGCTTTGATCCTCTCGGCAAATCCCGATCTTGACTGGAGGCAGGTGAAGGATGTAATAAGGGAGACTGCCGAAAAAATTGACATGCTGGATGGAAGATACGACAAACAGGGGCACAGCATATTTTACGGATACGGAAAAGTGAATGCGGAAGAGGCCGTTAAACGTGCACTTGAATTGAAATCAACAGAAAATAAGGAAAAAAAAAAGAAAGAAAAAAGAAAAAAAAAGGAAAGAAAAAAAAAGGAAAGTCTCATGATAATTTAATCAGCTGATAATGGCAGTTCATGCTGCCGGGAGAAATATCTCAAAAACTAAAAATCATAATATGGCACGGGAAGTACTGACATTAAACGACATTCAGCGATTTAACAAGTCGGGTTCTGCCACCGGACTTCAGGGGGAAACATCTTACCCCACAGGCGCTGACACTTATGTTGACAGACTCTTCAAATATATTCCGGCCGAACTGGTAGCAGGCTACATTTTCGTGCTGGGAGTTGTTAAGAGGCTTACAGATACCGGAGAGATCAGAATTATTCGCTGGCTCCTTTTCATTCTCTTTTGCATATTGACTCCTCTCTATCTGTGGCGCGTCCAGAAAGTGGTGAAGATCGGGCAGCATATCATTTCTTTTCTTTCATTCGTAGTCTGGGTTTTTGCCCTGGGCGGCCCCTTTACTCTCTTTGGATGGTATAATCCCCTATACGGCGAAATATTACTGCCAGTTTTTACTCTTATTGTTGCGATATGGGAAGCTGAATGACCTGAAAAAAAAAGAGCGCAGGGATCAATGATCTGTGCTCTTTAAATTTTCAGGCGGAATTTTTTCTATTCTCCTTCGACAAACTTCAGGTTCTCCAGTGCTATCGTGTAATGGTTCGGATTAGATGAGTATTTTATGCTGTAATATTCGGGGTACCATCCATCGCGCTGATATGCAGAAGGCTGCCGCAGAAGAATCATATCTTCGGGATGAGTAAGCAGATAACTCCTTGTTATCATTGGTTCAAAGAACATAAATTCTCCCTGGTACGATCCCCAGATATAGGTTTTTGTGAAAACCCCTCCAGGAGCAAATTCGGGAGACCATACATCTACTGAATGAGCTCCCATCTCGGGTACTAAACCAGGGGTGAACATGTATCCATCTGGAAAATACTCGGGTGCAGGGGCAAGATCGAAAGCCGGCGGGCTTAGAAACGGAATTTGCAATCGTTCCTCGTTGGGGATAAAATAGAAATGGAAATCAAAATGCGGTAATGTATAAATCCCGGGAGGTTCATGTCCATCAGGATTCCAGTCAACCAGCATATGGGTATAAAAGTTTTTCCCCTTTGTTTTAGGAAAGAAAAATACATATTGTTCCGGTGCCTGACCAGGACCGGGAAGTCCCTGAAGCGCTTTTTCCGTAAGGTTTAGCCCCACGGCAACAGGATCCCCGTTTTCATTTTCTTTCACCCATGCCCTGGCAACCCCCTGCCCGATAGGAATAGTTGGCCCATAAAAGGTGCTGACCTTTTCATACTTGTACTCCTTTTGGAGTTGGTTGTGTGCCTTAAGCTGAGGCTCAAGCTGGCTATCCTTCTGACACGACTGGAGCACCACAGCTGAAGCAATAGTTAATACTGCCAATGAAATTTTTAGATTTTTTTTCATAACTAAAATAATTAGTGAATAAATATTTGAATAATTGTTTCCCGCAATTGTAGATCCCCTTTTCCCGATTGTGCCGGATTACTAGGGTATCGGGGATTTGCTGCACCTGTTGCCAGGTTTATTATCATAACATGCTTTGTTTTGATTATTAGGGCCGTTGAGTGTACAAACAAATCCTGAACCTAAAAGTTCTGAAGAATTGGAAATTCCCAGGCTGAATCAGACTTCAGACCATCTCTGATTTTTTGAGGTTTGTATTTCTGAAAAACACCCGACAAATCTGAAAAATGATCTGATTTGTGATTTTTTATCAGAAGAGTTACCCCGTTCGTCAAAATGAAGGTTTCTGATCCTGAGGTGGAAGCTGCTTTCCAAATAAGACATAATCAATGATATAAGTCCGAATATGGCCCGGGAATGCTCTCTGACCGGCTTTCATCTGTAAATTCCACCCCGGTTTTGACGAATGATACCCCTCAGCAAGGTAAGTTGAATGATTCCGTCAACAAGCTGCCTGATCCGTTTGACAAAAGGAATCTAAAACCTGCTCATAATCCCACTAAATGGACATTAGCGTCTTGCGCCGAATAGTAATGTCAGTTACTTTTATCAATAGAATATAAACTAAAAAATATATAGTCATGAAAGTACTTTATCAGATCACCTCGAGCGAGACAGGAACCGTGAAACTGAGACGCAGAAAAATTGCCAAGGCATTGCGCCGGTGGCTTCGTGAAAGAGGTATTGCATACGAGCATTTCTATTATATGGGGTAAAGTATACCATTCGGGGATTCTTAATTCGGGCATGAAGGAATAGATTTTTTAATCGCGGGAGCAATCCGTTTGTTGATTGCATTATTTTTATTTCTTTGCATTTTATTGTCGAAACCTCATTAAACTAGCCCGGCAGCATGAGCCTTCTTTTCAAAATGAATCCCCTGCAGGCCATTTCCATCCTTTCCGGAATTGATTTGAAGTATAATCACCTGTTAAATACCTGGTTAGTCATAATGCTATCCGCTGCACTCATATGTTTTCTGGTGAGCGAAATTACTCAAAACTACAGCCAGGTTGACAAACTGTGGAGCCTGATGCCGATTGTCTACAGCCTCGTAACCCTGTCCGCATTCCCTTCAGTCCGCGTCTTGATCATGACGATCCTGGTCACCGCATGGGGTCTGAGGCTCAGTTATAATTTTTACAGGAAAGGGGGCTACAACATTATCCCATGGAGAGGGGAAGAGGATTACAGGTGGAAGATCATGAGACAAAATCCGGTCTTAAAAGGAAGATTCCGCTTTGGGTTGTTTAATTTCTTCTTCATTTCCTTCTACCAGCATTTTCTGATCCTTCTCATTTCCTCTCCCCTTTTACTGGCAGCAAAAAACCAGGGCACCTGGCTAAACACTATAGATTTCATAGCAGCTTTCCTGATTCTGATGTTCATTGTCATTGAAACAGTAGCTGACAACCAATTGTTTCGTTTTCATCAATTGAAAAAACAAAACTATGGTTCAAAAGAGCTTTATCGCGAATCTTTAAAAAAGGGTTTTCTGACAGAAGGGCTTTGGTACTTTTCAAGGCATCCCAATTTTGCGGCAGAACAGGCAATATGGATAAGCTTCTGGCTCTTCGGTGTTGCTGCTTCAGGCAGGTGGATCAACTGGACGCTTTCGGGACCAGTTTTACTGATCGTCCTGTTCCAGGGCAGCTCGCGTTTGACGGAAAGAATAAGCAGTTCCAGGTATCCTGATTATGCTGTCTACCAAAAAACAGTTCCAAGGTTTTTCCGTTTGCCTTACGCCTGAACCGGGAACATCTTTCTTATATCATAGTAAATATTATTAGATAATAATAAACAATAATAAACAGTATTAAATTGAAATAATTTAGTATATTTACAATTGAACCAAAAATGCCTTTATTATGAAAAATTCAAACGGAATTATGGAGGTATTTAAAATATTCCAGGACACAGAATCGTATTTTAGCGACAGAGATAAAGCACAATCAAACAAACTGATCATTTATCAAACGCTGATAATTTGTGCATTTACTTTTTGCTATGGGATCGTTATGGGAAGTTATCATAGTTTTAATCAATCAATTGCAGCTGGAGTCAAAGTGACATTCCTGTTCCTGGCTGCACTGTTGATCTGTTTCCCGTCTTTTTTCGTCATTCAGCAGGTACTGGGTTCCAAAATGACTCTCAGGCAAATGACAGTAATCATCCTGAGCGGATTTGTGTTAACATCAGCCATTGCACTATCGTTTGCCCCGATAGTTATTTTGTTCCAGATCACAGGGGGTAATTATCATTTCCTGCAACTTCTGCATGTTGCAATTTTTTTATTCTCAGGTATTTTTGGCATGAGGCTCATGGTTGAAGCCCTGAAATACGCATGTGAGAAAAAAGATATTTATCCGAAGATCGGAGTTACGGTGTTCAGAATCTGGGTTATAATCCTTGCATTTGCGAGTATTCAGCTGGCATGGAATTTAAGACCATTTTTATGCAATAAAAACGAGGAATTCAAGCTGTTCAGAAAGTATGAAGGTAATTTTTATACTGCAATTATCTATTCCGTTCAACAACTTGCTGCGAAGAAAGAAGCTCCTGAAATTGAACAATTCAAGCAGCGTAATCCTTACCCTGAGAATCAGGATCTGCCAAAGGATGATACAAATTTGCTAAAACTGTTGAACAGATAGGATATGGAAGAAATAATGACTCTTGAGGAAGTTGCAAGATATTTAAAACTCAAACCGCAGACAATATATACCTGGGCGCAGAACGGAAAAATTCCTGCAGCAAAACTGGGGAAAGAATGGAGGTTTAAAAAGTCTGTTATTGACAGGTGGTTTGACCAGCATTTTAATGAAAAATTCTCAGGGTATCTTGAATAGGATAATTTAGCTTCAGACCTGATCTGTCTGCTGATATTTTGTATAATACATCAATTTCGGCCGCTGAACCATCAAAGCCTGGCACCGGTGTTTCAAAAAAATCGTTTCAGTTAATTAATCTCCTGAAACTTTTAAACAATTCTTCTAATTTGCAGAATATGATTACCTTTATTTATCTAAATTAGTCTCATTCAAATCATCTGTCAATCATGAAGAAGTATGGAAGACTTGAAAAAGTTGATCTCCGCGAGATCTGGAATTCAGGAGCATCCGATTTTACTGCCTGGTTATCGCATGACGAAAATATTGGTGAACTTGGAAATGTAATAGGGATGGAACTTGAAGTCCGGGCACAGGACCAAAAAGGTGTTGTATCCCTTGCTGATCTTCTATGCAAAGACATATTGACTGATCATTATGTCCTGATAGGTAATCAGTTGGAGCGAACTGACCACGCTTACCTCGGACAATTAATAGCCCATGCGGCAGCTATGGAAGCTGAAACCGTAATATGGCTTGCCAGGATATTTACAGAAGAACATCTGGCGACAATTAACTGGCTTAACAAGATTACCAATAAATCAACAAAATTCTTTGGCCTTGAAATTGAGGCTTATAAAATAGGAGATAGTTTGCCCGCTCCCGTATTCAATATTGTCATTAAACCTGAAGACTGGGTCAGGCAGGAAAAGAAATCAAATTCCACACAAAAGCTAACAGACCATGAACTCCTGCAGCTTGAATATTGGAAGGAACTCAAGAACTTTCTGGAAGACAGCAACAGCTTTGTGAGGCTGCTCGGCACCCCTCCTAAAAGCTGGTTTAACGGCACTATTGACAGAGGAAAATATTTTCTCTCTGTAGCTGTTAATTCGCTGGACAGCAGTCTGAACATTTCTTTTACTATTATTGGAGAAAAAGCAAGGGATGATTTTGATAAGCTGTATGAAATTGCTTACAAAGACTCCCTGACAGAAATCAGCAAGGACCTGGTCTGGTATGCAATGCAGGCCAACGTCAAGAGCGCGGTGACTTTAAAAACATATGCGGATTTTACGGTTAAAAGTGACTGGACAAATCAATTCATCTGGTTTAAGGAGCACCTTGAGAGATTTGACAAATTCTTCAGACCAAAGGTTAGCAGGATCTGCCAGTAGAATAGCTTTTCATCCATCTTCCGAAATATAGTAATTAAAACCCACGAAATCATCTGCAATTTATTTGACTCTTTTGTCAAATATCATTGCTGTGGTCACTTTTTTGGATTCTTAACAGTAAATGCTGAGGTCCCGGATGAAACAATAACAGACTCAGGAATCACGTTTATCAAAAGTGCAGTCGTCAAATTTGTGTTAGTTACATTCGATATGATAAAAGAATCAACCGGAGGTTATAAAAGATTCCTGAAAAGGTTCAGAACCGGCAGGATCTTAAATAAGATCAGATCAGGCAAAATAGTCTATCTGGAGAATCCTGTAGAAGAAATCGTTTTAAGATACGTTCCAAGAGAATATGGCAGGTGCGGAAAATACTACGTCAAACACTATGGCCGGGACGGACAGGAGATTTCTTACGATTCGGTCTCAATTCTCATGGCTGTGATGGAGGGCAGACGAATCAGCAAATCGAGGTATGACAGTTATCACTTAAATGAAAGCGTAATCTGGAACAGGAAAATAAATGCACCGGCGATGCAAAAAAGTGTCAACAGTACATGGGTGTATGTCTGATAAGAAATGCATTGCAGGTCTTACCTTAGCTTTCCCGCCATTCCCCCTGAAAAACTCCGATTCCTCCTGTTAAGACAGTAATTAGTGTAATGAGATAACTTTGTTAAAAAATAATTATAAATATAGTTGATTAACTATTAATAAAGGCATATATTTGTTAGTACAATGGTATTGTCAGATTTTTAACTTTAATCAGAGAACGTCATGGCAAAACAAACTAACAAAGCTCCTGATTTCGACGACATAGTATTCGAGATCAGGAATAAGGAATATGGAGGATACGTCCTTCGCAGACGATACAACCGGAATTTAAATATTTCTCTTCTGACCGGAACCTTAATTATGGCTGCAGCTGTTATTTTTCCGTACCTGAATGCCAGAACCCTGGAAAGCCGCATGAAACGAACCGAAAGACAGGTAGAGATCAAAATGCAGAATCTTGATCAGCCTGATGAAGTGGTTACTCCTCCGCCAGCTGAACCACCCCCGCCGCAGGATGTTGTCCAGCAATCGAAGTACATTCCCCCGGTGATCGTTGACTCGGTCAAGCCTGAAGAAGATGTTCAGCTAATGACCGCCGACCAGGCACAGGTTGAGGTGCAGGATGAGGATGTTGTGGAGATTGTTGAGGTAATCAAGGAAGAAGTTCAGGAAGAGGATCCTGAAGCGGAACCATTTTTAGTAGTTGAAGAAATGCCGCTCTTTCCCGGAGGTGAAACCGCCCTTATGCGCTATTTAATTGAAAACACTCAATATCCTGAAGTTGCTAAGGAGAACAATATTCAGGGAAAAGTAATCATACAATTCTGCGTTACCTCCAAAGGAGGCGTTGACAAGGTCAGTGTAATCAAGGGTGTTGATACGGAGCTCGATGCTGAGGCAATAAGGGTGGTAAAGACATTGCCGCTGTTTTCACCGGGTAAACAGGGAGGGAAGCCGGTCCCCGTATGGTTTACGGTGCCAATTAGTTTTCAGCTCAAGTAAATTCAGGTTATCAGCATCTGGAAGTTCTGTGTTGTACTTTTTACTGCTTTTTTCCCTGGATGGTAATCAAACCTTTGAGAATATCATTGCTGTGAGATAAGTCACTGGTTGCGGGTTCCATTTCATATTTTGCAAGTATCAGCTTTGCTTTACGCCAATCGGTGACTGAAACGACCAGCGTTACAATATCCCAGGTTCCGCCAGGCTTATTTGATGGATCAGTTGCTTTGGTATTATCATTTCTCAGGCTGGATTTAATTCCTCCCTTTTCCAGAAGATATTTAATCAATGCAGCTTCCCATCTTTGTCCAATAAAAACATTAATGGTTTTGGTTCCATCTTTTGTTTTCATAGCTGATTGATTTTAGATTTATGTGATGTCAGTTCAGGTGTTTGTCATATCAATTTGTACGATCGTTCTTAACCAGATTTCTATACAAAGATCAACTACTTTATTATCAAAACCTACCATTTTTGTTTCATTTTATAACGGTTTTGTTGCATTTTGAGGGGGGGGAATGCCGTCCTTTTCGACAAAATTCACAAATATATGATATTCAGGAAATTTGTATTTTTGAAATAATTATGCAAACTTCCTGACATGAAGTCAATAGAGGAGAGGAAACTAATTCTTGAAAAAGATATTTTCAAGCATGTGAATCATGGCTGGAGAGTAGCAACTCAATCAGAGACGAAGTGCTTAATGGTAAGAGCTAAAAAAGCAAGGGGTTTTCTTTTAATAATTCTTCTCTTACTTTTTATAGTCCCCGGAATAATTTATCTGTTCATGGATAAAGGCAGAAGTACTGTTATGATTGAAGTAACTCAGGAAGGAAACATTAAATACTTTGTAACTGGTTTATCGGATTTTGAAAAATCTGAATTGATGTGGTATTAATCCGGCAGAATGGAAAAGCCTTAAGTAAAATGGGAAGGCTTATATCACAAATTAAAAATCATACCTGTCCCTCACTAACCTCACCCTGAAGGCCCGGGCAGGAAGGCAGATCATCTGCATAAATTCAGGGAAATTAGTATTTTTGAATTAACTATGCCCTCTACCAGACATGAAGTCAATAGAAGAAAGGAAATTAATTCTTGATAATGATATTTTGAAGCATTTGAACCATGGCTGGAAGGTTGCTACAAGAAGTGAAGCAAAATGCCTGTTGGTAAGGGATAAGAAGGTAAATATTTTTCTCCTGGTATTCCTTCTCCTGTTATTACTTGTCCCGGGAATAATTTACCTATATATGAATAAAGGAAGAAGTACCCTGAAGATAGAGGTAACCAAAGAAGGTAATATAAAATATACGGCAACCGGGTTATCATCCTTTCAAAAAAATGAATTGCACTGGTACTGATCCCAGGACAGTCTGCAGGCCGTACTTCCAGCAGTAATGCAGAGAGCCTTAACGAAAGGGAATCGGGCATGCCCGGAAATGACATGTCCTTCGTAATTTCAGGAAGCAATACCTTTATTTAATTACTGAGTACCGTTTAAGGATCACCATTTTTGACGTTTTAGTACCTGAATCTTAACCGGGAAAAGTTAAAATTGAACTAAAAGTCTCCAATTTTATCATAATAAATAATCTATTTGTCAAAACAGGTAATTTATTGCTTCTATCACAAAAAACTCATATATTGTTTTGAATTTCAATCTTATACCTTAACGTTTGTTTCAGTTTTTCCATCAACATCCTGATTTCCGGTAAATTCTTATCCGCATTTGACAAACGACTTCCTTTTGACTGCGAGGTGTCTTTACCTGTAAACAATCATCCGTATTTCATTGACAAAACATCCTTAAAATATCCTCATTATCTCACTATATGGACATTTGAGACTTGCGGGGAATATCCCGGAGCATTACTTTTACTTCGAACAAATTTCTGGAGCTATGAAGATATTTTATCAGATTTCATCAGAAGTGACAGGAAAGGTAGTGTTAAAGCGAAGAAAAACTAATTGATAAATTCTAAAAAATAAAGAAATGAAAAGATTAACATCACTTATGGTTCTGATTACCCTTATCCTTGGTTCATGTGAAAAAGGAGGAATGAACGAAGAGAAGGTATTTAACGGCATGGCTGCCCTTAAGCATAATTCCTATGCAATTCTTGATTCCAAACCTGATCCGACAGGGATGCCGGAACTTATTATTTCTAAAAACGGAGTAGTTCAGGAAGAATCACTGGCAAGATTATTTTGTAAGGAGACTTCATTTGAGCTTATTGCAGGCCAGACAATTAATGCAGGTAATGTTATCGTTTCCAACGATAATGAAAATCTGTACGTTACATTTAAATCAGGTAACGGATGGAATATAAAAGAGATTCATCTCTATGCAGGGACCTTTGAAAATATACCTGTAAACAGTCAAAATGTACCTGTTCCGGGTGCATTTCCCATTAATGAGTCTTTTAATCCTGAAGTTGAAATGGTAACCTATGAAATCCCGCTTACGGAACTACCTGAATGCCCTTATATTCTTGCTCATGCTGTAGTTGTTAAGGAGGGACAGGAAGAGACTGCCTGGGGTAAAGGAGAATTATCCTTTGAGGATGCTTATGATATAAGCAGATGGGGCTGGATAATTAATTTCTGCCCTGAAGAGTGTGAAGGCAAGGATCTTGTGATTGCTTTAAAATCTTATGTAGTTGATCCGCAAACGTACATCCCGGAAAATGAAAATCATCTTTGGTGGGTTGTAACAAAAGGTGAAGGTTCAGTTGATAACTGCCTGTCCCTTGGTTTCAATACTTTTAATACCGGTCAAACTGGTTCATCTGTGTACGACCTTATCAAATGGGGCGGTCTGGATGCCAAATCCGGAACCATGACGGTTTTCACTTCTGCAGAAAACGATATCAGGTATCTTAATGTAGTGATTGATCTGGATGACGAGAATCTGGCATTTTCCAAATCATATCTGTATGTCGGATCAGAGGATGGTCTTGAAACATATCATTATATTTATTTGGAAAAGGATTGCTATAGATTTTATGATTGGTTTTTCCAAAACATGGAGATTGGAAATACCAAAACTTTTAAAATCGCATTAACAGAAATAAAAGAAAAGTAACTCTATTTTGAGCTGATTATAGAAAGGAGGGTGATTTAAAAGCCCTCCTTTTTAGTTTTACCTTTGTTTTAAACGGGCAACTTTTCATGTACTGCTAAGAAGATATGATATCAGATCCAAAATACAGAGGGCAAATTTCTTTGATTTTTTTTCTTCACTAAAGCTATTATTTTGAGTTCTTAAGCTCATTCAGGAGTTCATTTACATTAACGGTAGCGTAAGTTGATGCGCAATCTGACATACCATAGGGAATGATAAGCTCACCATTGTGAATAATTGAACCGCACGAGTAAACGACGTTGGGCACATATCCTTCCCTTTCACCGGCATTTGGAGTCAGTAAAGGCGTCTTCAGCCTGCCGATTTCC
Source organism: uncultured Bacteroidales bacterium (assembly GCA_963737255.1). Lineage (GTDB taxonomy): Bacteria > Bacteroidota > Bacteroidia > Bacteroidales > VadinHA17 > LD21. The sequence goes on along the minus strand of CAVTSB010000011.1, from coordinate 25,827 downwards.
TTTTCCGGATCATCAAGCTCATACAATGATGCTCCCAAAGCGTATTCCCTCATCGGTCCTACTCCATGTGTAATTACCAGCCAACCTTCTTCAGTCTCAACAGGAGAGCCGCAATTTCCTACCTGCACCAGTTCCCATGGATATTTGGGGCTTTGAATGAGTTTTGCTTCGCGCCAGACATTGACATTATCCGAATAAGCTATATAATTATTTACCCCGTCTACTCTGCACAACATGACATATTTACCTCTGATCTTCCTGGGGAACAATGCCATCCCTTTGTTATTGGCGAGTTCTCCATGAACGGGTAATCCTTTGAAATGGTAGAAATCTTTGGTTGTAAGCAGCTTGGGTAGTACGGTAATGCCGTCGTAGGCAGTATAGGTAGCAACATAGGTTATTTCCCCGGTCTCATCTTTGAATCTGACAAAACGTGCATCTTCAATGCCGTTTTTTTCTGTATCGGATATCGGGAAAATAACTCTCTCCGAAATGGCTGAATCAAGTGAAAAATCAATTTCATAATTTGACCGGGCCAGCCACATCATTTGATTAATGATCAGTTCTTTTTCCGGTGTAAGCTCATGTGTATTTTTAGTTTCAGCCACGGCCTTTTTCAATTCACCGTAAGTAAACTTGTCACTCAGTTTTTCCAATACAAAGACCGGGGAAATTTTATTGTCGAAATCACTAATCTCATCAAGGGTCTTAATAAATCTCTTTTTATAATATATGTGCCTCTGTATTCGATCTGCCTCTGCCAGCATTTTGCCGACAGGTTCGATAGTCAGATTATTATTCCTGTCGAGAATACCTGAGCGGAAGACAATTGACGAAATATGCCCCTCACCGGTTGCTCTGAAACTTAAGATCACTCTTTTTTCACCATAATTTAATTCCGACTGATCGGGATCTTCTAAGATGGACGGATTAAAAAAGGCAGCCGATTCGATGGAATATTCAAGTGTGAAATAAGAGCCTATAAGCGCTTTTCGCGACTGGCTGATCTTGCTTTGTTTAATTTCAAGCTCGTTGAAAAGTTTGCCCAGTTTATTAAAATGAGCTTCAAATATTAATGAGATATTCCTGTGACGTCTTGAAAACCCTCTCAACACCTGACTTAATGATATTTTTACTTCGATATCAGACATCGCCAGCACATTACTGATAATATTCCTGCTTCTCTCATCAGATGTGTAAAGGAAACGTGCTATTACTCTGCTTGGATCAGGGAGAAACCTGATATCCTTTCTGGTGACGGTAACTTGCATAATACTCTGAATTGGTTTTAAATTTAGGCCGTAAATATAATACAATCAGAGTAGGAATAAAGTACATTATTAGTTGTGTTCCTGCCATAAAGTGAGTCTGAGGTATATTGATCATCCTTAATTCAGGTTTAAAGATATGATATGTGTGAAAGGCATACATATCAACAAAATACACTTAGATATAAGCTCGATCTGAGGATTGACTATAATTCAGAAAAGATGTTTGGTTTATGTGAAATCACCATTTCCAACGGTACTGATAAACCTGTAATAAATATTCCGGTATTATTCTACCAGTTACTTACGATAACCGCTGTGAGCTTAGGTGACGGTATCCTGTCTTCCAGTTTTAGAAGCGATAACTGATCAGGTAATTCACTAATCAACGATGTTTCCCCAATGTTATTTCTTATATCCTATGACGTAGTAACACTTCTTCTCTTTTGTATGTTCTATTGTTTCAATGGTTTTGAATCCTATTTTCTCCATTTCTTTAACTACATCATCTATCCTATGCCGGTAAAATATTGTTTCGCCTTCAAATTGTTTGCTATCCTTGAAATACTCAGCATCTGCCATGAAAATTATGACTTTACCATTTTGTTTCAGGATTGAGAATATCTTTTTCAATCGACTATGAATTTCGTCCCAGAAATAGATTACATTCAAAAAATATATGCAATGAAAAGTATCATTTTCAAAACTATAATTATCGAAATCAGCACATTGTAGAATTACTTTACCACGCTTTATATTTTCATGGTTTAACTTAAGTGCTTTCGAATACATTAATCGGGAAAAATCAATTCCATGAAAAGTACAATCATCTTCTTTGAGTAATCATAAATACCCTTACCTAATCCATATCCAATTTCCAGAACAATGTCGTCCTTATTTAGTCTAAGCAAAGAATCCATTTCATCATATTCTATCTGATTTTTTTTTAGAAACCTGATGATATAACGGCCAATTAAACCACTCGGTTTTCGAAAATTAATGGCTATGAGTCTTTTAAACATAATATTCCCCGAATCATAAAATTTAATGTGTACAATTATGCCTGACTTTCTTAATGTGTAATAAAAGTAGTATTAAGTGAAAGCTTGTTTGTTGAAGGATCAATAACATAGGCTTTGAACCAGATATCTTCCCCTGAAGAGTATATACTACGATCAAAATGGAGATAGACTTTTTCAGCGACCTGAGAAGTATCCTCAGGAATTACGGCAAAAAGTTTACAGGAAATTAAGAAAAGAAAAGCCAGGTAAATTAATTTTTTCATTTCTATGAAATTTCATATTGGATCTCATATAAAATTCCTGCCCCAGGTTGAGGCTAACTAAAGTGTTTTTATACACAGTCTTACAACAGTTTTTCATTTAAAGGTAACAATAATTTATAACAACAATAGCTAAAACCGTTATTTCAAGATGATACTTGTGACCCCGGGAATTGATATCACAAATTGTGATATCCAATAAAACATAAAATCATGCATATACTAACTTGATTTAGCAAAATGTAACGCTCCGGGCGTCATTGCTCCTGATACATTTTAATATGTCTTTTAATGGCACATATATAAATTAATACGCGTTTGCACTTCACCCCATTTATTCATAGCCATCATATTAAGGAGTTGGATAGCTTATGAATCATACTGTATGCGCTCGGCCCCCCTCTCAAGCTAATCTTTATACACATCTTTTTAAATTCTGAATCTACTCTGTCGTTTTTAGTCCAGCTGGCTCTGAAAGAGCCAAATATGAATAACCCCTGGCGCAGCCAGAACTAAATTCCCGAAACTTTTTCAATCTGCGAGATAAAAAATGGTGCCATCTGAGGCCTGTAAATTAACCATGAATTATTCTCAACACTCGTGAAAAAATGTAGTCAGTATGGTGAAATTGACTTCTTTCATAGCCGCGTGATATAATCTTTTATAATGTTCAGAAATGTGTATAAAGATTAGTAGCCTTAAGGGGAGAGGGTTTGGGAGGGTTCCGGAGGTCGTGTGGTGAGATATAAAAAATGTGAATAAAGATTAGATTTAAAAGGGGGCTATACTTAAGTCCCCTTCAGGGGATTTAGGGGTCGAATTCTCCGTGGACCCCTATGTAAGTTCTTAATTTTATTTTAGTTACACAGAGTGGATATCTGAGAGATTTAGTTCAACCGGGGCTTAACACTAATCAGTAGTTAATTACTGCTTCCAGAGAAACTGGTTTAATACAATTATTCAGGAAAGATTCCACTAATAAATCGGAAGTGAAAATGTTTTTAATCTTTTTCGACTTCTTAACTATCTTTAATTTTGGATCATACTTATCAACAAAAGATTCAAGGAATAATGGTTTTAATTCATCCTGACGTCGTTCAAATAAAAGTTCTTCCTTATAGTCATAGGAAAATTCCTTAAGCAATGCGACTATATACTCATTTTTATCTCTGCCGGAAGGAGTTTTGTAAGGTTTTGAATAAACAACGTAAACGTGATTATCAGGCATTCCGTAAAAAAATGCAGGGAAAGATGTCGGTTTGTGCCTCTCTAACGATTTATAAATGAGTTTGGGGTTACTCGGCATACCTACTTGATTGTCTGATTCAACATAAATACTATTGCATCCATTTATTAATTCTACGGGGTGAAGGAATATTCACAATACAAAAATCGGCACTTCTACTCAGATAAGCATTACACAATTCCTGTTAAAAATTACATTATTCACGGATGTGAAAATTGATTACACCGGCATCTCCTTCTTTTAGTATCTTAAGCAAGGTATTAATGCGGCGAGACATATTTATTCCTCATGTCAGGAAATTTCGCTTTTTTAAGAATAAAAGAAGTCGTAAAACTTATTGCTGTTTGTATTCTACCGATTAAAGGTGAATAATATCTACCGGATACTTCATCAGAATTAAATCAATAGGTTTTAGATAATTTAGATCGTCCCGAGGCGTTAGTAATTAAAAATATCAACATGAAATCAACCCAATTTATCAGCACGCTTCTCTTTTTGATCCTTGTAATATTATTCTCATGTACAAAAGTTGAGAATCCGCCAACAGACGGACTTCTGGTGTATTATAATTTCGAAGGTAATCTCAATGATCAAAGCAGCAATGTCAACAACGGTGTAGAAGCCACTTCAGGCAATTATGTTTCAGGAGTAAACGGTAAAGGTCTGGATTTTAATGGAACATCCGATTACTTCACTTTAACCAGTACATTAAATTCCAAAAACGGGCTAAGCTTTTCATTCTGGATCAAATCAAGAGGTGCTGCGGGGACAGAAAATAATGGAGTCATTATAGCGAAATATAATTCGACTGCCGATGCAAGATGTTTCATGGTCTATTCATTTGGAAGCGGTAGTGCGAGGGGTGATAACCGCCTCTCTGCCGCATTTTACCGCGACGGAAGTTCAGCTCAAATTCATGATAATGTAAAATCCTACTTCGTAGAAAGTGAATTGTCGGTATATCCTTCGGATCCTTTACTATGGACCATTATCAAAGCAACAAAACTCGAACCTGGGAAATGGACTCATTGTGTCATAAATGTGACACCCACTACTCTTGAAGCCTGGCTTGACGGTGTTCTGTGTGTAAAAAAGGAAAGAGAACATAATGTCTATTTTGACAGCCCAACCGAACCCATTTGTATCGGTAATACTTTAAATGCCGGTGACGGATCAAACAATCATTACAATGGAGTGCTTGATGAATTCCGGATTTACGACAGGGGACTCACAGAAAAGGAGATCCAAACCCTCTATAAGACAAGATAAATCGTTCTTAGCGTAAAATTATAACAAATTGCCACCCCTGATCTGAGAGCCGGTGTTATACAACTTTTGAAAAAAGTTATATAGTTCACACGGCTCCCAAAGCACTACGATTTTTATTCTTGAGCTTTTTGAAGTGTGATGGGGTAAGCCCTGTCATTTTCCTGATGAAAGTAAAATGAAGATCCCGGGTCACCTATTAATAGGATATGCCGTTTTTTGGAAGTTCGTATGAGACTAAAATGTTTTTTTAGATCCACCCAGTGAGGGCTGGTGATCGTAAAATTAGAATAAAAGTCCCCGGGATCCCGATAATGGCATTATTTCTGTTTAACTCAAAGTTACGATTGCAAAAAACCGAGCTCAATTTTATTTTAGCGTAGTCCTGTGTTAAATTACAAGTCCCCGGAGAGGATTTCCGAGGGTAGAGGCAATTCATAGTTAAATATCAGTTCAAAATCTAATTGTTATTCCCACTCCAAGTGCCATTGAGTTTTTTGGTGGCATATTAAACTTCAGCAAAGTAAGCTCTGCTTTTTTCTTTCTGCTGCCTCCTATCGCCCATAAAGAAATGCCAATTAATGAAGTAGGGATACCGACAGAAGCGCCAATAACCATGGGAATTAGTGTCTGGAAGACACCCCAACCCTCAATTGAAGTTGAGCTCGACCAAATGGCTGTTGCAATATATCCACCTATTGCTAAACCGACACCACTAACTGTTAAAATCATCCCTGCATTTCTCATCTTATCGGCTTTTATAAGGTACTGATTAACCTGCTTAAAATTTAAGGTATCAAGATTAATATTTTGTGCTATCAGGGACATGGAAACTGAGCACATGAAGAATAAGAAAATGATACTTCTTATAGAAAAATGATTTCTTTTCATAACCGGAGAGGTATTGACTGTCAAAGTTATGCCATAAAAAAGCCCCAGTCAAATTTATTTTAGCTGAAAGCCCCCGGGATCCGAGAGCTTGTTTGGAGATTGTTATATTAATTCTTTGTTCTTTAATCTTTAGCAATGCATCTTCCTAAGGAGGTTAGTCAACCAGTCAAAGAGGGGAGGTTAAAGGGGATTGGAGAAACCCACGCATAGATAGGCAAGTGAAATTTTTTTCAGATAGCTGATGCAATACACTTTTACTAAATTTAATAAAATATCCTGAATAATTTGGAAAATTGGAAATCCTAAACTACATTTGTAGATAGTTGTCAATAAATGTAGATAGTATGTACCTGACCAATGCCGAAGAACAAGTTATGAAAGTGATATGGGAACTGGAAAGAGCCTTCATACGGGATTTAATGAAGGAATTTCCCGATCCAAAACCTGCCCAGACAACTGTTTCTACCTTGTTAAAAAGAATGATTGATAAGGGCTTTGTGGGTTTCAGACCCTACGGAAATTCACGGGAATATTATCCTCTTGTTAGCAAGAGTGAATATTTTTCCAATCAGATCGGCAGCATAATAAAAGATTTCTTCAACAACTCTACTTCGCAGTTTGCATCATTTTTTGCTGATGAAGCAGATATGACAAAGGAAGAACTTGAAGAATTGAGGGAGATAGTTGATAAAAAAATTGCTCATAAAAAGGCAAAAAAATGATTGCTTTCATCATCAGATCAGGTATCAGTATGGTCATACTCTTCGGACTATACTGGCTGATTCTCAGGAAAGAAAAGCTGTTCATCTTCAACAGATATTATCTGATCCTCTCAGTTCTTTTTTCTTTAACTGTCCCTTTTATTTCGATCCCGATAGATCCTGCCTCTAAAAAAGTGGTTAACGAAATAGTAACAGTTCTGAACTTTAAGCCTGAGTTAAATTCTATAGAGCATGGGGCAGGAACAGTCCATCAGGAAAAAGCGGTACCAGGCATTACAGATACTTATATTATAAGTCAACCTGCATCGGATAAATTCAATCCCGTTGACAGCAAAAAGATTTTTTTAATAGTTTATCTGTCAGGGTTGATGCTGATGTTACTCAGGTTCTGCAGGAATATTTTACTGGTACACCAGATGTTTAAACGATCTGAAAGAATTGATCATGAAGGGTATAAGATTGCATTGCTTGACTATCCTGTTGATCCTTTCAGCTTCCTTCGGATAATTTTTTTAAATAAACAGGATTACATTGAAAACAGGATTGCGGTGAATGTTCTCAGACATGAGTTTGAACATGTAAGACAAACACATTCATACGATATCATCTTCTTTGAGATACTCCAAATAGTTTTTTGGTTCAACCCTATGCTGTTTATATACAAATGGGCGGCAAGGATCAATCATGAATATCTTGCTGATGAAGCAGTAATCAGAAGCTCTTCAGACACGGAGACCTATGCAGGTGAGTTGATAAATTTCATAAGTCGCAGAGTAAATGTACGATTTACAAGCGGTTTCAGTCCGTCGATGATCAGAAAGCGCTTATTGATGCTGAACACGAATACCAGTAAAGGGGACAAAAACATCAGGATGGGTATTACTCTGTTTATTTCAGTTTTGTTGTTGATGATTTTAAGTATCAGACCTGCATACCCTGATACTCAGGATCGCAAAAACAAAAAGCAGATTGCAGAAAATGATGATATTGTTATTGAAGAAGTATATTTCAGGAACCCGGATTTCAAACCCTGGCAAGCACTGGTTGTGATAGATGGGAAAAAGCTTTATATCAATGATACTGTTAATGTTGACCCCCGACACATTAAAACCATCGATATTCTAAAAAATCGCAACGCAATCCGTAAATATGGCAGAATCGCGAAAAACGGTGCAGTTGTAATAAGCACATATGAAAACGATAAAAGATCTGTACCTGATACCTTATATTTCAAACCAATTTATACTGTAAACAATAGGGTTCCGGATGGATCTATAACTATCCCGTTTTCGAATTTGTATTCATTAAGTATGTGGACTTATCCGGTTTTCCCAAAACAGGACCTCAGGAGGCGGTGGAGAACGATAGATATAATGACCAGGGACTTTTACAGGATAAGAGGAAAAGTTATTCAGAAGAATGGTGAACCATTACCCGGAGTTATGGTTACCGCCACTGACTACCCTACCAAGGTAACAACTGATGACGACGGGCGCTTTCTTCTGGAGGATGTAAGGTCAGATGCAGTGGCTGAATTATCAGCAGTAGGATACGAACCTTTATATTTTAAAATTAAGGGGATGATTTTCACGCGAGATCTTACGATAACTCTTGAAAAAAAGAATGAACCGGACCAAAATATAGTATGGGTGAATGATAATATTAAGGATTTTTCAGGTAAATGGAAATTCAACAAAGAGCTGACCGATCCGCCGTTCCCTGTAATTAATTATGTTTACAATATTCGTCAGTTTGATTCCGATTCTATAGTGATTAACATTTCGACAACTACTGAGAGCAACAGAGAAATTAATTATAACAGCAGGTTTGTCTTTAATACAGTTAACAAAGAAGTATCAAATATTTTTGATCTCACAAAATCTACAATCACATGTTCGATTGCTGCTGACGGACAATCCTTTTCAGTGACTCATAAGATGGAAAGCAAAGTTGGATTATACAAAGACTCTAAAATAACTGTAACCTATTCGCTCAGTGATGATGAAAAGCATCTGATCATCCGCACATTTAATTCTTCTGACGTCTCTGCTGTTACAGGGAAAGAAATTCAAAAATTGGTTTTTGACAGGATGTGATACATCTTCGACTTTTTTGTAATAAAGTGACCTTCAAAAGATTTCAAAACTCCGTCGCGCAAAGAGGGGCAGGCTCTACGGAGTTGCAAAATATTATGGCGATTTGCCAGTCCATTCATTCCTGTCCTAACCCGATTTTCATTTCCTGAACAGCTTTTTCACCTTCATTTGTAATGCCCATTATTTCAGTAAAAATGCCAATCTCTTCTCGTGTGTCAAAAAACACAATTTTAGCTATTGGCGTGTCAAAGCTGCTTACCACATTATAGCCTTTATTCTCAAACTCTAAAATTACTTTGTCAAGGTTTGAGATGGGTGTGCCGTATGCAATATGTTGAACTCCGCCTGTAGGGTTGTCGTCTATATAGTCCTTAAAAATACTTTTCCCTGAAATCGGCTGGATGAGTTCAATAAATGTCCCACCTGAATATGCCATTGTAACAAAGTTTTCTGCATCAGATGGTTCTCCATAATAGGTTCCGTCATAGTCTTTTAAGCGAGTGGTAACTGTCGGGCTGAAATTTGTAACACCAAGCATACCCTGAAAGAAAGTTTTTGATTTCTCTACATCTTGCACCACCCACGCAATTTGAGTCGGTGTTAGTCCAGAGGTGTCTTTTTTATTTGTCTTGTCCATTGTTTAAATTTTTATTTATAAATGTTACTCTTTACTGTGTCGCCTTAGCATGACCTTAAGCACTCTTAATATATCCACCTCTATTTCAAATAACCTGACACAGCCGGATATTGTTCAGCCGGGTGCTTTTCATTCCCACGGTAATCAAAACCTATAAATAATCAACAGACTCCTGATCTTCTGAATGCACTTTCGTGGTTCCTGCCTGAGTTTAGAAAAGGCCACATTCGTGGCTCTGGATTTCGTAAAACTCAGTCACCTTTTTGATTTTTCTCCATTCTGGTATCAGGAAGATCAAAAGCTGGTTTCATTTTCTGCCTCTGAAAGAGGCCTTTATCCCTTAACTGTCCCGGAACGGGATGTTATGCCCACCTTTCCTGATTCCGAATATGTTCGCAATATTTTATGCGAAATATATCGTAACAGCTCGATAATTATTGCATGTGGAGGATTAGTAAAGGAACTTGATTACGGGAAATATGAAGTAAAAAGCATAAGTAACATTTCAGTATTGCCAGCCCTCGGAAATCAGCTCCGGGGGCTGTTTTTTATCTTTGAGTACCGGAAGTTCCCTGTCGTTGACCGAATGTATCACAAAAAAGTTATCTGTCAAATAGCAGGAGAACCTGCCTGGCGGAAGGCAGGAAAGCAAAAACTGTGACAAGCCTATTAATTATAGCACCGTCCGTGTTAGGCTATGCCATTTTATTTATTGTCACGTTGCACCAAAATATCAATCCTCGGAATCTATATAATTGGCACCTTTCCAAACAAATTGTTTACAACATTTATTATCATAATATTCAGTTCCTATGCAAACAGGACATACTTTAAGGGTATCCTGATCGAAGGATATTGGATATGCAAACGTAGAACTTATCATACTCCTGAATTCAAAATAATACTTACCATCCCATTTATATCTTATCCAGGCATACCCGTTGGCTCCGTTTTTGTCAGGATTTTGTTGAAGGGCTAATTCATAAGTATGAATCTGGTCTTTTAACCAAACCGGAATCTCATCTTCAGGTACTAAAATATCCTTCTTTTCACAAGACGAAAAAATAAGGAAGAACACAATTAAGAAAGTCATCTTTTTCATAATATGGCAGGTATCCGGATATTAAATTACTACTGCTATTAAGAATTGTTATAGGTTTACTCAACTGTAGGATCACCAACCCTCCCCATGAATAATATCGTCCCGGTTGATATCTCTCGAATGAAATATAGAAATGGACGGTTAAGCGTTATTGTCAGCGGTCCCCCTCCCGATATACTGTCAATCATCACAACAACAGTAGCTGCTGCAGCTTCGGTCCCTTCCTCGTTAGTTTCAATAAATGTCTGGTGCTCCACCCGGCTTATCATGAGACCCGCATTACTGATATTACTGAAATTAGCGTCTCCTGTAAATGCAATACCCATTCCCATGTTGATAAGGTCTTCATTCAAATTTCTTTTATATTTATATTTAAACCTGGGCAGGCTAAGCTCAACCTTGTGAATATTATTTTCAAGCAGATCCATCCACTCATTCCAGTTTGACGGTTTGAGACCATCAATAATTTCAGCTGATGTGAATCCTTCGTCGGGCAGGATTACTACCATTGAATAATTGCCCTGACCATAGGGAATGTCAACAATAGTCGAATTAGTGGTCCTTACCGCTTTCAGGTTCTCCACCTGATGCATCATTGCAACTGTTTTGGGTGCTGTTGTTGTCACATAGAACGATTCTTCATTTGTGTCAGCCTTATCAAACTGATACCTCCATTTTCCATTAAAATAGACGGCATTGATCAGAAGCATGGCAAGATTGGGTTCCAGGAAACTTAGCATATCAGTTATCTTATCATGTGTCTTTTCAGAAATCCAGCTGTTAACAATATCGACCGCCCCGGGATCTAAAACGTTAATATCACGTGCCTCGGCTTTGTACCATGTCTCAAGCGCCTTCATAAATGGCTCTTTAACAGTGAGATGTTTTTCCACCCATACCGAATTTGCTATCTCTAATACTACGCGCTCATCAATAGTAACCATCTCCGTCATCAGTTTGAGGTAAGTATCATTGATCTGTTCAAGGGTTTTCCCATCAAGTCTTAACGCCTTTATCATAGCTTCAAAAGTCTCTCCGGCTGCACCATTAAGGGTCATTGAAAGAGCGCTGGTAATGCTGAACGGAGAGATCATTATATTCTCATTTCCTTTTGCATCTGCAAGGATGGGTTGGAACAGATCAAATGCAAATCTGTTTGCGGAATCAATAACCTCTTTCTGATGGATCTCAATTGGGATGTTAATCGGATCACCCGGATCAATCGACTGATCCTTATTACTGCTCTTTTCACAGGAAGACAAGGCAAGCAACAGACTCAAAAAGACTGTTTGCATACCAAAAGTGTTTATGTTTTTCATTATAAGGGTAGTTAGGTTACAATTCCATACACAAAAATTGTACCATACTCGTGTTCAGGTTGTTTATGAATTTTCCTTACCTACCCCGTCAAGAAGCGTTTTCAGATCCTTAGTCCACTTTTCTATTGAATCCCAGTCACGGTGGTCACCTTCCTTCCAGACACCAGTCATGATGCTGATACGGAATTTAAGTCTATCACTAAACGATGGAATTTTATTTAAATCCAGTGTACCTTTAAACAGACCTTCACTTACAGGCTGGACAATGTCCCGGACCGGTTGTAACCAACTGGATACTGTTCCACTGTAACTGTTCCCCTTAGGCATTGCAAGGGTCATACAGACCAGGAATGCTGCAAAGTGTTTATTATTCAAGTCATGCTGATGTGAGTTAATGAAGCTCATTGCTTCTGGTAACCACTTACCGGCTTGAATCGCACTTCCGGCAATCACAGCACTATACTGTGAAAGGTCGGTTACTTCCTGCATCGGAGCAACGTCAACATCCTCTCCAAGACCAGATAAAGTAGTCCCCATGCTCTCGGCAACACCTTTTGTTGAGCCTGTTCTGGTGGAGTATGTTACAAGTACTTTTTTTGTCATATTCTGTAATCCTAAAATTATGTTGAGTAGTTGTACCATCTGGGTTTGTCACCCGATATTTCTTTGTCTTAAAAGCAGGAGCAAAAGCAAAAAGTGTGACAAACAAATGACCTTTATTGTCGGTGATAGCCGAAGGCATTTATCATTTCTTTTTATAGTAATCCTCGATTTCTTCAACCGTATTATCGCGAATGAAGATTTCCGGTTGCGGCTCGGTACTTGTAAGTATTATTTCTACGAATATTAGCTTTTTACAGGATTTCTTAAGACTTTCGATCTCAGACAATTTTTTTAAAGTCACATAAGCAAAGTATGATGAGTCAATCTTCGCATCAGATTTCTTGACAATGAGTTTCGTATTGATATAGAAAACCGGAGTAATTGATTTATCAAGAATTACCTGGGAATAAAAAGAAGTTGTCTTTATTAATTCATCAATAGTTTTATATTTCCAAACAGGATTCTTGGTTTTGATGATTACCTGTCCTCCATCAGAATCTTTTTTTACATTGATAGATTCAACATTCTGAGGGTTAATGAATACACTGTCAAGCGAGATTAACTGAGAATTCAGAAAAACTTTAGCAGGTCTGCTTAGTTGTCCAGAAATGAGATTGGGAACAAAGATTAAAAACAGTAAAACAAGTGCTCTCATGTGAGATTTGAATTATGTTTATAATATTAGTAGTCAACGAGGTACAGCTTACGGCTAACTAAATAGGTTTTATACTCAGTCTTATTACAGTTTACCCTTAGATGTAGGATTAATTATTCGATATTTGAGTGATTTAGTTCGACCGTGGATTACCGCTGGGTGTTACGCACCGTTTAAAGCTTTATGTATTAGGTGTTGGGATTTATTTTGATATTGTTAATTGGTCAGGCTATTAGTCCTGTTTGTAATTAATTTCTTCAGGTTTATAAGTTCTGGCAATACGAAATCCAATAAATCCCTTACTTGAGTCAGGATGCATGGGTAATCTGTAGGAAGTTTTATTGTCAGTCAAACAATTATCACCTTTGAACCAAGCAAGAGAATCATCAGGCACAATTAGCCATTCGGAAACATTATCATGCAAATGAGAAATTCCCCATCTGTTAGAACTACCTTCAGTTACTTTATGGAGTTTATGATCATTTATAGGGACTTTTCTATAAGGTTGCTTTGCAACATATTCCCATTCCATTATAAGCGGAACTCGATAGTAGCCATAGGAGGGACTGGTAACTATCCAGGATTTGTTATTCACACGCATACCGTTTGGTGCCTTTTGCCCCTTTCGAAGAACAATAGTTTTTTGTTCTAATCTCATTAACCAGGCACAGAAATATTCAGCAGCATTTTTTGAAACTCCAACAACCGGATAATCATCATATTTTTCATCGGTGAAATAGTTTTTAAATCTTTTATCGAGCTTATACATGGCATTTGAATCGATGAGACTTGGAAGAAGATCAGACATACTTACCCAGTTTGGAACCGTCCACACCCTTGTTTTTCCTGGTTCCGGATTTTTTGTGAAAATTACCTCTTTAGGTTTGGATAATATTTCCTCCGGATGATTTTTTACCCAATCAGTAAATTCTCGGTACTCCTTATTGGTAATCTCATTACTTATATAAAATGCATCAAGAGATATGTTAATGTTTCCTGTTGAATCATTGATTGTTGTCTTTGAAACGAACTCAAATTGAGGGACTGAAATCATGCTTGGAGGTTGATATGTTTTTTCTTTACAACCTTGAATCAGAATGATCAGAAAAATGAGGTTCTTAGTTGTTAATGATTTTTGCATGAGTTTCTGATTTTTTGTTTTATATAATTTTCAATAGTAAAACCAGGTAGTTATTGCGCTTCCTTACACCTAATTTATTAGTGTTTTATACACAGTCTTATTACGGTTTACCCTTAAAGGTAACAATAATTACTAACACAAAAGCTAAATAGCCATTTCAAGATGTTTGTGACATCTGCAGTCGAATTATAAGCCTCAGAACAATATCCTTATTCCCTAATGTTACTCTCGACATAGCGAGATAGTTTCTCAAGTGTTGATCGTGTACCAGCCTTGTTGTCTTCTGGTCGGATGCCGGAAGGTATGTTCCTGAACACGAAGGTTACTAACGTCCCGTTGTCTTTAGCTTTAAATGAAACCTCCATAATCATCTCACCTATGACAACCGGATCATCCGATTTATAAGTAATAACCTTAACGATCCTGTTAGGTGGTGTAAGTTCAACAAACCGTGCTGCGAACCGGTCTCCCTTTTCCGTTGTTTTATCACGGAATGGTTAAATTTAAGCGTGGCATGAAGAAGTAAGGCATGTTAAACTAATTTCTTTAAAATACCAAGCCAACATTACATACTACAGCAGTGAGTCTTAAAGCACCAAATTCGGAATTGAATGGAATAGTATTATGAATCCAGAGTTCTGGCTTCAGGTTCAGTTTGAGGTTATCGCTGATATCAAGTATATCTTCCAATAGAAAAAGAGATCCCAAGTCCCGTCTGCTTATCTGTGATCTGATCAGAATTATTCTTAAGCTGAAAATCAAGCATTCCAATTATGATTCTTCTTTATTGCTTCATTCCGGCAACTGCCTTTTTCGCTGCTTCAAGATGAAGATATGCTTTATGATCATAAATAGCATTCTTCATTCTTAGATCCCAGCTGTTCTGAAGGACATCAATAGCTTCCTGATACTTTTCCTGTTTATATAATCCCCAGCCTTTAACATGCAGGCAATCATAATTTTCATTATCCGATTCCAGAACCCTTTCAACAAGCTTCAAACCTTCAGATATATTCCTGTTATTATCAATGAGGAAATAGGCAAGTTCAATCATTATCAAATGATTTTCTGACTGTAAAGAGAGAGCTTTCCTGTAATAAGCCTCTGCCTGATCCAGAATTCCTGCGCCGGCATAGATACGTGCCAGCTTAGTTGTAATCGTTGCCTCACTTGTTGAATTTTCTTTAAGTATTGATTTAAATTTTTCGATTAATTCATTTGCATCAGCAGTTTTACCTTCAGATAATGCCAGCACAATCTGCCTGAAAATTAATGTTGAGTCATCGGGAAAATACCGTTGTGCTTTCTCATATAAATTTTTCTCTTTTTTATATTGACCGGTTTGATGGTATGCATTCCCGAGATGGACATAGTTAAAAACCCACAAAGGTTTTAATTTCCATTTATTATAAATATCAAGAGACTTTTCCAACTCAGAAATTGCAATCTCATATTGTTGCAAGCTTTCCACAAAAGCGCGCCCAATTCCATAATAGGCATATGGTAACTGATCATCAATTTCAAGAAGTAGTCTCAGGCATTTAATTTCGTCGTACGGTGTTCCGAAATAGAGGGAATACATCCTTTCTGTCCAGAGCCTGAGCTGCGGAGGCATCTGATCCTTCTTATTATATACCATAAGGCACCATTTTTTCCCTTCACTGTACGACTCCTTAGCCCAATACGCTGATGCAAGTCTTATAATTGCGTAATAGAAGCCTGAGTCTATTGCTATCGCCTGGAGTAAAAAATTTATGGCTGTTGACCAATCATGTTTATTATAAGCATTATCACCATAAATGAAATACCTGAAAGCTTCAGGAGAATCACTATATACAGGCTGTTGAAAATCAGGGGTCAGTTTTTTTTTAAACTCCGAAATGATAAGGTAATCGTTAATCTTCCGGGAAAGAGTATCAACTATTGGCAGGATTTTCTCAAATTGTCCCTCCATACTAAAAGATTTAAACACCTCTTTTGTTCTGGAATCAATCAGTTGTGCATTTATCCTGATTAAAGTTCCCTCATTATTGATACTGCCAATGATATAGGTATTTGCATTCAGTCTCTGTGAAATATCACCTGCTACGGAAGGGGTGATAGAGGTAATATTAGAAAGATCTTTGCTTTGAAATATGGCGTTGACCGATTCTCTTTGTCTGACTTTTAACTCCTCTGAGTTTGATAAGTAAGTAATTAATATATCCTGAATGCCATCCTGCCATACATTCCAGATTGTATCATTTGTCAGATTCTGAAACGGCATTACAGCAACAGAGATCCTGCCGTCTGAGGATTTCAGATCTGCCGGTACATCACGTTTGAAAAATTTCAAATATAAAACAAGGACAACTACTGCAATTATGCTAAAAAAGACCAGGATCCATGTCTTATGATTAGTAAGCTCTTTCCAGACGGTTTTGTTTTGTTTGCGCTCAGGTATGAAATGAGTTATTAAGTTACCCTCCTGACTCTCTGAACCACCTTTCGTTACCTTTCCCGGAGGAAAGCCAAAATACTCATGAAAACATGTATTGAAATAATTAGGACTTCTGAATCCGACCCTGAATGCAACTTCGGATACAGTCACCAACTCATTTTTAAGCATTTCCAAAGCCTTTTCCAGACGAACCTCACGGATGAACTGATTTATGGATTTTTTAGTTATTGTATTAAGCCTCCGGTTTAACCTGGCACGACTCATCCCTGATTCATGAGCAAGCTCATTGACCCCAAAGTTTTCGCTCCCAAGGTTGTTTACTACTATATCAACAAGCCTCCTGATGAGTAGCTGATCTGTGGTTAAAGGCTCCGGCATATAAGATATTATTGGCTGTTGGTTCTATCAGGATCCGATCAACTTTTATCAAAGTTCTTAAAATGTACTCATTTCGGCAAATGTATTTTCATACCTAGTTGAAATTACCACTTTCGGGTATTCCATTTTTAGAGTTCGCTTGAGATGTTATTGATTCCGTTTCTTTACAGGACACTACCTTCTGCGTTGACTGTCTTTGAATGAAGATGAAAAACAGGTTCAAAAATTGAAATACCCGTTTCAAAATTGAATGAGATATTCAAAAATTGGATGATTTTGGTTTCAAAATCGAACCTGACCCTCCTCCGTTAGATCCGAACTTTGTTCAAAGAATTGGTTATTGAAATATCATGGTAATATAGAATGCAGGGCCTTGCAATTAATTTCTTAACTTAAATCTCACCACTATGAAAATCCAGTTATTAATTCTGGCAGGAATAAGCATGTTGATGCTGGTTGGCTGCTCAAAGGATGACAGCTACATAATCATTGGATGTGGAGGATTAGCAGAGGAATCTGATTACTTTAAGGAACAACCCAAACCTGAGGACCATGATCCTGAACACAAACCGAATGAATTTACGAAAACAAGTGACCAGAGTATCCATTAAATTGATTTCGTGATCCGGAAGCCGAATTTTATTTAAAAGGGTGTAGGTTCTTATTACAATCAGGTTTAGGTGCCTGCCCCTGGGAAAAGTGAAGCAATTTCCTTCACTTTTCCGTTATATTAAGGGTTCATGAGGTAATTTCAATAATACCTTACCTCTTTTTCAAACCTGTTATTCAACATCCTGACCGGCTGTAACCAGCTGGATACCGTTCCTCTGTAACTATTCCCCTTTGGCATTGCAATAGTCATGCAGACCAGGAATGCTACGAAGTGCTTATTATTCAACTCGTGCTGGTGTGTCTGAATAAAGTAAATGCTTCTGGTAACCACTTTCCGGCTTGAATCGCACTTCCGGCAATCACAGCACTGTACTGTGAAAGGTCGGTTACTTCCTGCATCGGAGCAACGTCAACATCCTCTCCAAGACCAGATAAAGTAGTCCCCATGCTCTCGGCAACACCTTTTGGGTTACTTGAAGATCCTCCTTTTATGAGTTCTAGTTTTTTCGTTTTAACAAAAGTCCAAAATATCCACCATCAACTGCATTATTGTGAAGGCGGATTGAGTCCTGGGTAAAGGTCACAACATTTAAAGTTGAATGAGACAACCGAATAAATGAATCACTCCCAAAATCCAGCTCTTTTGGAATAAATTTTATAGAAAGTTCATTTTGAGTTTGTGATTCGATCTCAATTTTTCCAGTTTCAACAGTTTTGCTATTTCGAACAACACTATATGAGCCATTGTTTAATATTTGTAGATAGTCACCAAGCAATTGTGGATTAGCATTATAACTCATCCCTGCATCAAGCTGCACAGGGATCCAGTCTCCATACATATAGTTGTAGTCCTCATTGAAGAGTTTTTTCTCACAACAAATAGTCAAAAGAGAAACTAAAAAGAAAAAAAGTAGCTTTTTCATTGATATAGGGTTATGTTTAGTATATAGTAGATATGGCACAAATCTTATGCCATTTTGATCAATAGTTTGTGATAATTCTAAAATAGATGCTGTTATAGTTAGTTGCCTATCAAGCGTTTGTAATGGTAGTGGCACCTGCAATTAACTATAACACTCTTTATTTATTCACCTTTATTACACATAACCTGCCGCTGCTGGAGTTATAGCTCATCTTGGTGCTTTTTATCCCTAATGTAATCATTTCCCTTAAATCATCAAACCGGCTCCAATCTCCTCAATACTCTTCGTTATTACAGGGGCATAGACTTACTACACTTGTGACCAAGAAACCCCTGAATATACTTTAAATCAGTCCTGGACTCCCAAAAGTCTATCGTACGAGCAGTGACTTAGCCGTTAATATTTTTTTTCTTGCATCTAAATTCTGTATAGGGTGTCTTGATCGCTATAACGACTCGCCTGAATCTTTTATCGTATTCTTTGGCTGGTTCCCATTTTGGCATTAATGCAAATACTCTTAATATTTCGGCTCTTTTTAAGCTATCTGCATGATCATTATTTACGTAACGGGGAAATGTGCTAATAAATCCGAAGTCACTTCCATTACCTGAGGAATCAACGAAAAATGTTATAAAGTAGCTTATCATTTTCTGATCTGCATTGAGTATGTCATATGTGAAATTACTTTCAAGGAAACACCAGAGAGAATCAGGTCCACCAGGGAAAATTGGCATTTCCGGAAACCAATCAGCCATGATATTGCTCGTGTCATCTGTTTGAGTATAGACCTTCAGATTGATAGTGAGAATAAAAGATAAAACAAGAATCAGTGTCCTCATTGGTAGTCGGTTATTAATAGCCTCTAACTAAATAGTGTTTTATACACAGTCTTATTACGGTTTACCCTTAAAGGTAGAAATAAATAAGTAATGAACGAAGCATGACGCGTGTTTTTGAAGTCCAGATACAAAGTCCGATGAGTTATGCGAGTGTCGCCTTACGAGACTACTGTTGGGCAGGTTACAAGTCATGGCATATAAAGATTTATAGGATGAAGTGGCACGATCCGGATTTATCATCAGTTACAAAACTGTCTTACACGAAAGAGCAAAAGCAAAAAGTGCGACAAACAACTTAGCATTGTCCGTGTTACTATGGTTAGTTGTTTTTAATCGTAAATATCTATATAGGAAGGTCCTTTCCAAATATAATATCTACAGCATTTTTTGGATTGGTAGTCGACTATATCAATTTCAGTATTGTCGAACTTGGTTCCATCATAATGATATACTTCAGATCCAGCAGAGCTTAACAAGTTCAAATACTCATAATAGAGTTTACTTTTATACTCATATCTTATCCAGGCTGCAATATCAAGCCCAGATTTTGGATCAGATTTAATTATTTCCTCATCATGGTTTATCCTATCTTGCACCCATGATGGTATCTCCGAATCTTGAGTTTTTGTTTTTTCACAGGATACTGTTATGAGGACAAGTGCGAATAAGAAAATTAATCTTTTCATTCTCTTAAACTTTAAAAACGATACGTGATACAAATTTATAGAACATTATTATCAATGTCAAGGTTTATACGAAATGTCTCTTTTGCAACGAATTAACCATAACTGTTGCGGTTATGAGCAGAAAGCGTTGGTGGCGCAGTCACGCCGGTCACTGGTCCCGGTTCTTTAGCCGTGAAGCTGTCCCGGTGGGCAAGACACCATGGCGCAATTTTTGCAAATCCCGGTTTTCGAAACTGGTAAACGGACGATAAGTTTGGCGTCATGATAAACTGTCCAGGTGCGTGCAAAAATTGTGACAAGCTTTTTGCTTATACCCGCTGTTATGGGGCGTGCTAATTTTATTTTTATTTTGTCCTCGTATATTTGAAATAGAATAAGCTGTCAGACATTTCTACCCAACCTGGAACTTCGGTAATCCCGGTATCGGTCACGTCAATAAGTTTAAGTTTCTCACTCGTATCCAGACTGGGAATATCACTAAGATTTTTATTTCCACTTAGGTAAAGTTGTTCCAGGTTCCCACAATAGGATAATACTGGGTTAAGTTCAAGAAGATTGTTATTTCTTAAAGAGAGAGTCTTTAAGTTTTTAAGATTTGCAATCCGGTTTGGAAGTTTTTCAATTTTGTTATTGTCAAGAATTAGTATTTCTATCTCCTGATTAAAAGCTTCTATGGGAACCTCACTTAGGTTCTGATTGCTTAAATCAAGAACTTTCTGTTCAATATAAGGCACTTTTCGTCCTTTGAATACCACAACAGAACTTGTTACTTGTCCATAAGATGATATGCAAACCATTATCAGTCCGGTTATGAGAAATATTGAATTGTACATGGTATTATCATTTTATCGAAATGTGTCTTGGACCAATTGTCGAAGAGCAGTCCAGCATGCCCCATAACTATATAGTGTTTTATACACAGTCTTACTACAGTTTACCCTTAAAGGTAGGCAATTATAATTTGATATTCGAGAGGCTTAGCTCAACCGTGGTTTAATTACTGGGTGTTACGCACCGTATGAAGCCCTATGTATTACCATGCGTTTTTTATTAGATCAAGATTCCAATCTTCAATTTTATATGAAACGCATCAAATGGTCCACTTAAGATATATGTTCCCATTGAGATTTCAGTCAGGAGTCTAATTGGCTTGCTAATATTGGAGAGTGCTCCGTACCCTATGTTCACTGAATTTGAATAGAATGTTGAATTATTTGTGTTTATATAAATTCCGTCGCTATAAATTCTTGACTTAAGAAATCCAAATTCATTCACAAACTCTGTTTTAACATAAGGCATTATTTTTTTGTAATCTTTTGTTAATTTATAATTTACTTGAATTGGAATTCTCAAAATAATTCTCTGCATTTTTTCGGATTTTATCGGGGCATTTTCGATGTAAACACCGTCAACATACATTTGACGCAATTGTTGTATGCCAAGACCAGATAAAATTATCGTTCTGTTTTTAAGATTGGAATAAACATTTGCCTCAAAAACCAAAGGAATTATTACATCAAGTCGATACTTTCCGTCGTTAGGTCCATAATATGTTGGATTCCAGGAGAAAGAATAAAAGAAATTCCTTTTTGTTATTGTATCCTGAGCATTTACACCGGCTGATAGTATTAGAAGAAAGCAAAACAATGTATGCTTTTTCATTGCTATTTGAGATTTAGGTTAATGTAATGGCTTATAAATTAGCACAATAATTGTACCAAAGTACTTACTAAGGTTGACATTATTTTAAATTATTTTGAATCGAACGAAGGGATTGAAATACAATAGGAGTTATTCGGTTCCGAAATATAAGATTTCAGTAATACTTTAAAATCTAATTGGGCAGCTTAAAAAAATGAGGCAGAATTCGTTTCGAATGCATGGTAACACCCATTATATGTTCACCTTTATTAAACATAACCTGTTGCAGCCGGAGTAATAGCTCACCTCAGTGCTTTTTATCTCTAAGGTAATCAATTCCTATAAATCCTCAAACCGGCTCCGATCTCCTCAATGGTCTTCGTTGTTACAGGAGCATAGACTTACTACTCTTATAACCAAGAAGCCCCTGAATATACCTTAAATCAGTCCTGGACTCCCAAAGGTCTATGGCGAGCAGTACTTAGCTGTTGA
Source organism: uncultured Bacteroidales bacterium (assembly GCA_963737255.1). Lineage (GTDB taxonomy): Bacteria > Bacteroidota > Bacteroidia > Bacteroidales > VadinHA17 > LD21. Next base: position 3,588 of record CAVTSB010000011.1, on the reverse strand, counting down.
TAATTTATTTCTTGCATCTGAATTCTGTATAGGGTGTCTTGATCTCAATAACGGCTCGCCTAAATCTATTGTCGTATTCTTTGGCTGGTTCCCATTTTGGCATTAATGCAAATACTCTTATTATTTCGGCTCTTTTTAAGCTATCTGCGTGATCATTATTTACGTAACGAGGAAATGTGCCAATAAATCCGACGTCTCTTGCAATACCTGAGGAATCAACGAAAAATGTTATATAGTAGTTTATCATTTTTTGATCAGCATTGAGAAATTCATATGTGATATTGCTTTCAAGGAAACACCAGAGAGAATCAGCTCCACCAGGGAAAATTGGCATTTACGGAAAGGAATCAGCCATGATATTGCTCGTGTCATCTGTTTGAGTATAGACCTTCAGATTGATAGTGAGAATAAAAGATAACATAAGAATCAGTGACCTCATTGGTAGTCGGTTATTAATAGCCTCTAACTAAATAGTGTTAGGCTTTCGCCTTTTGTTTTTATTTAATGTTTTTGGTTAAACTTTTAACTTCTTTTTTTCCAAAAACCTATTCCAAGATTTAATCCGAATATTGTCAATCTTAGCGGTACACTGTCATTCTGCATTGGAACAATGTTATGTATCCAAATTCTTGGTTCTACATTTATGAATAGATTGCTTTTTAGCATAAATTTTTTGCCAAATCCTCCTGTTATACCTAAACCAGTCTGATCATCCAGAAATTCATGAGGATCTTTCTTAACTTGTACGTCAATGGTTGGACCTAAGCTGAAATAAAAGTGCCTTTTAGATTCAAATACCGCCTCAATATTAAGTGATATAAGGCTAACTGATGTAGTATATTTAAATGGATCTATCCAAGGCTCAATTTCAACTTTTGCAATCTTATAATTTAAACTATAAGATAAGCTAATCCGCTTTTCTGATTTTGGTATATAGTTTAGGCTTGTGCTTATACCTGGTTTTGAATAATATCTTGCACCATATACAGGTTGGTAATAAAACGCATTATTGTTTGTTCGTGCAACAGATATCCTCAGTTCCTGACCTTCCATGATCATTGTGATGAAAACCGATAGAGTAATCAGTATTAAATTTTTCATGGCATTACACTGTATTTAAAGATCAGTATTCGAGAAACAGAAGCTCAATCTGATCATTTTTCTACCGATCCAAATGTTTAAAGATGAGCCTCTTTAAAAAAGCCGTCTACGATTGCCGCAGCCTTCACGTGACTCCTGACTAAATAGTGTTTTATACACAGTCTTGTTACAGTTTTCCCTTAAAGGTAGAAATAAATAAGTAATGAACGAAGCATGACGCGTGTTTTTGAAGTCCAGATACAAAGTCCGATGAGTTATGCGAGTGTCGCCTTACGAGACTACTGTTGGGCAGGTTACAAGTCATGGCATATTAAGTTTTATAGAATGCAGGCGTTTGGTTGCGGTATAAGATATTACAAATTTGTCAAGGGAGCAGAAACAAAAGCAAAAACCGTGACGAGTTACTTACCCATATCGTCCGTGTTAGCAGTTAGGGCATTTAATAGATAATAGTAGTTTTCTTAAGATCATGGTGCAGATGATTTAAATGGATGACCTCTTAATGGTTTGTCGATAGGAGTATTAATTTGTAATTCTTAGTTGAACCATTTTTAGCCACATATAAGTAATTTTCAAAATCATGAAATAAAGTCTGAGCAGTTAAAATCCAATAATCATCTCCTAAAAAATATTTTGATAATATTATTGCATTTTTTAAAGTCACTTCATTATCTTTTACTGTATCAATTATCCCCAACTCTAAATAATAAACCCTGACAGTGTCAAAAGATTTTCGATCAAATGTGATTTTATGATTAAATTCATTGAAATTAATTTTATGTTTCTCAAGAATTGCCTTCCATCTCCATAATTCATTTTCAAAGTTTGTCTGATAGACTACAGTTCCGCGATCAAAGGAATCTATGTAAAGTGAGTCTTTTTTAGATAATTTCCAGTTTGGATCATGTCCACTCGAAATATTAACATTGCTTGGCAAGATATAAGTATCAGATTGTTTATTTGAATGGTTACAACTTAATAAAAAGAAGTAAAACAATACTAAACTCAGGGTTATAACGATTTTGATTCTTGTAAAAAGACTTTTTGAATTAGTTTTTGTCATCATAAGCAAACGTCTTATCGTTAAAGAATGACTAAAGCCACTTGTTAATGGGATGTTATCTCTGCAAACGATAAAGTTTAACAGTTTTTCGGAGTAACTTTTAATATCATTATGTATTTCGGATAACACCATTATCCGATAAATATTCGTGATTTAAAATAATTGCCTTTCGATATAAAAGTATAATTGGATTAAACCAATATAAGCTCCTTATTATCTCCACAAATAATATATCAAGAGAGTGCCATTGTTTAATATGTTCAATTTCATGATTTAACAGATCTTCATCTATGATCTTTTTTAAATAATCTTGTTTGTTAATGAATATGGTATTAAAAAAACAATGTGTATTGGTTTGGCTTTCGGACAAAGCCAATTTATATCCTGGATATTTGATTTTTTCGGACAGTTTAATCTGATGTAATATGTGTAAATGTTGCTTAAAAAGCGGAACAGGAAAATTATAACACCTACAATGTAAATGATTAACAGTATATCTGATAATTCAATCGATGAGGAGTTTATGGTATTATTTGATTGATCACTAAATACATAAATATCATTCTGTGATAGTGCATTTTGGGTATTGCTTTGGTCAAAGGTTGGTGACGATTTTTTCAAATTTTTGCGAGATTTGAAAATTTACTGGTAGTGGAATGGTTGGTACTATTGGTACAACAAGGGAGAAGACTATTGAAGTTATAAGGAAGAACCTATTGAAAACGAAGAATTTCTCCTTCCTCAGCAAAAACCAATATAGTCCGAATAAAAATAACAGACTAAGGCTCGATTTTAAAATATAGGTTATCATGGTTATGATTATTTTGATGAGAGTTTTTTATCAATAAGATCTCTGATTTGTTTAAGTTCTTCATTACTCAAATCTGTCTCAAAAGCGAAAAATGAGGCAAACTGTGCTTTTGAGTCACTAAAGAAATCTCTGATTAATACATTTAAATGTTCTGAAAAGTATTCTGATTTCTTCACTACAGGGAAATATTCCCTTGAGTTACCACATTGTCTGTACTTGACAAAACCTTTGTCAATCATACGATTTAATACAGTAATAACAGTTGTAGTAGCAGGTTTAGGCTCAGGAAATTCTCCAACAAGGTCACGAATGAAAGCTTTTTCCAGTTTCCAAAGGAACTTCATTATTTGTTCTTCAGCATTAGTTAAGTACATAGATCTCTATTTTTATAAATAAAACTCTATAAAGATAGAGTATAAAAAATCAAAAAGCAAATATTTTATGACTTTTTTTCGGATAAAATGCACAATACCAAATTTTTGATTAGATCTGAACCTATCAATTCGCACATAGCCTTACTGCTAACTAAATAGTGTTTTATGCACAGTCTTATTACAGTTTACGCTTAAAGGTAGGCAAAGGAAGAGCTTAAAAGGGCAAAGGATGTAACTGG
>CAVTSB010000010.1:0-484870 GCA_963737255.1 uncultured Bacteroidales bacterium | reverse complement strand
TAGCCTGTACTTTGTCCTTCATTATCTCTATGTAATAAAGCAGCACATCACATTCCAATAATTTTTCGAAAGCATAATTCGGATTATCAGCTCTTTGTTTAATAAGATCAGCCGTTAAGCTTAATCTTTTCATTTGTAATCGGTCATTTCGGTATTTATCCAATGATTTAGCATATTGATTAAACAATTCAAAAGTGTAGGTTTCAGCTTTCTTCGTTGTTTGATCGAAAAGTACAAAGCTATTATGAAGAATATATCCTAACTCATTGAATTTTTCTTTGCGAATCATAATAGCCACCATGTAAAGAAATAACTCATAATAAATAAATCTATAATGATCAAGAGATAAATAACCAAGAGAGTTGGAAGAATGAGTTGGACCGTCGGCATTGTGCAAAAATTCTAATAACCTCTCCAAGAATGAAATAAATTTATCAATATCAAATTGAGCGGAATAGGTGAAAATAACTTCGAAGAAATTAATTAAATCATCTCTAAGTGCTTTCATTTCCTCCATTTTCTTCAAAACCACCTCGTTAATGATTTGACAATCTAATCTCATCAATATCAATTTTGAAATCACTTAGAGCTCTATTAAATGTCAAGTAATAATCATCAACGAATGCTTGGAAATTCTTTTTCTCGTTGATTAATGCATTTTCAACGGTTTTTACTTTATGAGCTGTTCTCAAAAATGTTGGTTCGGTTTCTAACAAATAGGATGGAGGCGTCCCCAAAGATGGTCTTCTGATAGCTGGCTTATCAAAGATATTACGCAAAAGCTTTTCATATTCATCTTCAAAAACTTCATCAGAACTCAGTATCTATAAAAATCCGTGACTGGACAAAAGTTGGAAGATAAGTCTCTCCACTTTCACCTTTTTCGAATATTATTGGGACAAACTTTTTTTGGTCAGCCTGCTTATATATTTTATCCGAAATAATCAAGCTCTCAGTTCCTACTCCCCCTTTCTTCTGATCGGCTTTTTCTTTATAATCTTTGTTACAAATGAGCAGTACTCTTTTTATTTCAGCATCTGTGACCATTTGCTCCATATATTGATATTTGTCTTGACCTTCAACTAAGTTCCAAACGTCAATGATCACGTTTACTCCATCATTAATCATACGTTCGGCTAAATCAATTGTCTTTTGCTTATTTACGGTTGGTTTCCAACTGTAAGAAATAAATACTTTTGGAGTATCAAGAGATGGATTCATGTAGTTTCTTTAAAACATTAATTTAAACATAGATAGTTTGTCTGCTGGTTTGTTAACTAACGTCAGTCTCATCCACAGTTGTTTTAAACCTAATTAAAACGTGTTTTATAAGCTTTATTACTACAGTATACCCTTAAAGGTATCATTAATTATTCGATGTTTGAGGGATTTAGTTCATCAGGAGTTAAATTTTCGGGTGCTATGCACAGTTTAAAGCCCTATGTATTATAGCCAGTTATTTTAGTATCATTTTACCTTGTGAGCGGGAGAGGTTTGTTTAATCCGGTAAAGAAATAGATATCTTTTTGCTTCAAGGGGTGTCTTGATATATATTAACCGAACCCATTGCGAAGTAATTAGACTTGTACTACTGTATTTATATAAATATTTCAAAGAATCTACCTGCTCACAGTGTAAAAGGAAAAGTCCAGCTAAAGCATTTAATGCAGATTCAAGGTTTGCGTTGTTTTGTTTGCTTGCTTTGTTATGTTTAATCTGGTTATATGAATCCCACCAATTAGGAGCATTATTTTCTGTCCATCCTTGAAAAGGATGCAAATCACAGTTTAATTGACGAACATAAAGGCATGTATTTTTAATTATATCTCCAAAGGCATTATGAAAATCATTTATTGTCAATTTGTTCTTACTTCTTAGCTCTTCAATTTTTACATCAGTTGTCAATGAATAATGATTTAACCATTCTCTAAAGAAAATTTCAATTGACACACAACTTCTGATTAAGATATCAGAAAATCGCGGTGAGAAAATATTGAAATCGTCATTATCTAAAGGGATGTATTTTAGAATGTTAACGAAGTCTTCCTCAATAATTGCATATTGTTCAAACAGATCCCCAATACCGAAAAGACCTCCATTTTCATGAAAGGAACATACATTGAAATCATCAATTTTTCGTAAGTCTTGAGAATTTTTACAATTATACCACTGACATGTCATATTTTCTGAATTAAAATTGAATTAATGAAAATGTTGAAATATGCTGAAGATTAAGAATTCAGAGCACTAATTGGCTATAACTAAATAGTGTTTTATACGCAGTCTTATCAGAGTTTAACCATAAGTTCAACCGGGGGTCCATCACTGTGTGCTTCGCACCGTAAGAAGCCCTTTGTATTAGCCAGAGTTTTATTTAAAATCGTTTATGCTTGCAAGTATTTCATTGGTTGGGATTCCTGCATAGTATGGTAATTTACCCTTTTCAATGAATTTGTCCTTTTCAAAAAGTTCTTCAGTTATAATTCCAACCACCATTCCGGTATTGTCAATAATAGGGCTTCCACTATTTCCAGAAGACGTCTTTGCAGAAATAAGAAAAAGCTTGTTGTCCCAATAATCTTGAACGAAAGAATTAACCTCTCCTTTATGATAAACTTGAAAGGCATATTTTGTCATGGGAATTGAAGGATATCCAATCGTAATAATTTCTGTCATAACATTAAGATTAGAACTCAAGAAGAAAGGATCTCCAAAAATATCATTAATTAAAATTAACGCTATATCTCTATTTTTATCTTTAATACTATCAACAATTTTTATCTCAACATCATCTTTAGTGTAAACATTAATTTGTTTACTCTTTTCAATTACATGTTTATTTGTTACGATAATATGAGTATCGTTAATTACTTCTGTTGTAAGAAATCCGGTACCTATTGAGTGATCACCATCTTTATTAATATGCTCAATTTTTACAACGGAGTTTTTGTATCTGTCTATTATGTAATTAAATCCATAAATTAAATTCTTTATTAGTTTTTTTTGAAAGAGCATTTTTGTGTAATCCCCATTTGCCTTGTAACGATGGTCTTGATAATTTAGAATAATTGAATCCATAGGAGAAATTATGTAGTTCTTCACCATTTGTTCAAGAACTATTTCTACAAAACGGGTCTTTATCCCTTTTCCAACCTTATTAGTTTCAGTCATGTAATTTAAAAAATCAAAGCCTGATAGATATCCCATTTTTATAAAGGACTCAGTGCTTGGTTTTTTAAATTTTTGACTATATGCGATACATATCTCCTGTATTTTGTTATATAACAGGGGATTCGAAACTTGAGCGGTAAAGAAAACGACTATTTCATCAACCAATTTATCATCAGTCTTCAAAATAAGATAATCATTTATCATTCTGTCAGTGCATTACGAGTAACTTATATATGAACTAACTAAATAATGTTTTATACACAGTCTTACAACAGTATATCATTTAAAGGTAGGATTAATTATTGGATATAAGTGGGAATTAGTTCAACCGGGGCTTACCACTGAGTGCTTCGCGCCGTTTAAAGCGCTATGTATTATGGTTAGTTTTTTTGCAGCTATTCAACTATCATTGTATCAACATCAACTTTATCAGGTGATTCCCAGACATTGAAAAAATATTTGCCCATTCTTATCGGTTGAAAATCAATCACAAAATCCTTGTAGACCATTTCATCCGGACAATCACAATTCTTACAACCTGAGAAATTTCCAAATGCTTGGATAGAATATTCAAAAAAATCTTTTTCTGTGAATTCAATACGTAAATCACTCCAACAACCATTAGTTGCTTCGGCTTTGATCTTAATCTTTACGATGTCATTAGTCATAACAGTATCAGGGATAGCGCTTTCACTTATTCCAACTTTTCCAAACTGGTAATCCTTTGTACAGGAAGAGATAATGAATAAAAAGGTTAGTAAAATAGAATATTTCATTCGCATTTTATACATAGTCTTATTACAGTTTACCGTTACTTATATGTGTAATAAAAGTAATCATAAAATTCCAACATAGGCAGATAAAGACACCCTCTTCCTAATCTGATTATCCACAATCTAATATTCAATATTACCGGACATAATATGTTTTATTAGGTCACATATTTTTAAAAATTTTATTAAAAAATTCAACTTTTCCCGTAAAAGCGAGCTTTGACCATCTCCAAAAGCTACCCCCACTAAGATCTGAGTTGGGGCTTATCCCGGCTGTAACTTATTGTTTAACAAAATCCATTTAGCACTATGGTCAAAATCATTGATTATCAGAAGAAACAGAACAAGGACGGAGAAGATTTCTTCCTTCTTGTTCTCCAGGGTGGTTTGCAGATTGTCAAATCCCAGGAAACTGGTCGCTGCTACGCCACTGTAAAGCAGGCAACCATGTCAACAACGTTTGACGAGGCAACCTGCAAGGGTCTTGATCGGGGAAGAGATCCCTGGTTCCATCGCAAAGGTCGAATGCGAACCTTTCGAGTTTGCCAAGCCTGATACAGGGGAGGTTATTACATTGTCCCACAGGTGGGAATATGTCAGAGAGTCCGACAAGCTCGGAGAGATCGTCTTCGAGGGTAAACCGGAAGAAGCTCTGTCGCTGTAACAAACGGAGGCTGTCACACAAGGCAGCCTCTTTTCATTTATTAACTTCTTATAGATATGGAACTTACATTAAGAACTGCTGAACGCAAACAGGCGAAGATAAAGCTTGGTCTGCAGGGTCCGTCAGGATCAGGCAAAACCTATAGCGCTTTATTACTTGCCTATGGTCTAACGAATGATTGGTCGAAGATAGCCGTGGTCGACACAGAAAACCACAGCTCCGACCTATATGCTCATTTGGGACGTTACAATGTCCTGAATCTCTCCGAACCATTTACGCCGGAGAACTATATCAAAGCTATCGAGGCTTGCGAGAAAGCCGGAATGCAGGTCATTATACTTGACAGCATAAGTCAGGAATGGGAAGGCAGTGGTGGCATTATCGAAACGCACTCGAAAATGACAGGCAACAGCTTCACAAACTGGAATTTTATTACTCCGAGGCACAATGCATTTGTGCAGAAGATTCTTCAGTCTCCCTGTCATGTCCTGTCAACGATACGTTGTAAGCAGGATTATGTGCTATCTGAGAAGAATGGTCGTTACGTTCCTGAGAAGGTAGGACTAAAGGGTGTGACCCGTGACGGTATGGATTATGAGATGACGATTGTGTTTGACCTTGACATCAAACATCAGGCTAAGGCGTCGAAGGATCGTACCGGACTTTTCATGGACGGTCTGCCGTTCATTATAAAGCCTGAAACAGGAAAGCGGATACTCGACTGGTGCCTGATGGGAAATACTCTGGAAAAGGCAAAGGAAGAGCTTAAAAAGGCAAAGGATGTACATGGTCTCAGGGAGATCCTGAAGAAATATCCGGAGTTCAGAAAAGAGCTTGAACCTATTGCATTACTTGAAAAGAACGCCAAATTTGACCCGGATTTTCTAATAAAATCACAGAAGATTGGAGGAGTGCATTTTTCTCAGAAATGAGGCTACACAACTCAAGAGGGATATAATTTATCAATTTATTCTAACCCTATATGGAACAAATACTTTTAACATCCATTACATTAGAGGAGCTTCTGGATAAAATTACAGAGCGGATTAACATGGCATTATCAATAAAGACTTCTGGAAAAAAGGAAACCCCAACTCCTGAGGATCTGCTTACTATTGAGGATCTGGAGAGGCTCTTTAAAGTATCAAAAGTAACTATCCATAAATGGAAAAAAAGAGGGCTTATCCCTTTTTATAAGGTGAATAGGAAAGTATACTTTAAAAGAATCGAGGTAATTAACTCAATGAGTCAATTTGACCGTTTTTTGCAATAAAGACAAGGCAAGCCCTAATTGTTAGAAAACCTTTCCGTCAAGATAATCCCGACAGAGTTCCTGCAGTACAATACTATCCAACTGGGCACACAGTGTCACATCGGAACCACAAACGTATATTTCCGTAAAATATTTGTAAAAATAGTTGCATAACTGAATTATACGTTATATCTTTGAAAAAGCAGTTATAAATATTTGCCTTATGAAAAGACTTACCCGAAAAGAAGAAGATGCGATGAAGATACTCTGGAAAGCCCGGAAAGGCTTTATTAAAGAGTTGCTTGACCTTCATCCGGAACCGAAACCACTTTATACGACCTTTTCATCAGTAATCCGGATACTGGAAGAAAAAGGGTACGTTGGTCACAAAGCTTATGGCAAAAATCATGAGTACTATCCTGTTGTAAAGAAAGAAGACTACAGAAAAGTATTTATGAAAGATATTGTAAATGATTACTTCGGATCATCTTATAAGAATGTTGTTTCATTCTTTGTTGATGAAAAGAAACTCAGCGCGAATGACCTGAAAAAATTTATCGAAATAATTGAGAAAGGAGGGAAAAATGGATAATTTATTGATCTATTTGTTCAAGGTTTCCGTTGGGACAACCCTGCTATATATCTGTTACCTTCTTCTCTTCAGCAAGGATACATTTTATGTCAGGAACAGGATTCTGTTGATCCTGATTCTACTTCTGCCAATTATCCTTCCTGCGGTTAAAATCCCGATTGTTTCTGAGAGTTCATTCGCAACGGATACAGCTGAATCCCTCGATAATATACTTCTACCTGTAGCTTCTTCCGGGGTAAACATACCTGGTATAGCAACAGAGCCGTTTGATTTTTTCAGGTTATTTGTTTGGATATACTTAACAATATCCGGATTATTCTTTCTCAGGTGCGTGATCAGCGTCATAGTTACACTCAGAATTATAAAAAGAGGAGCTGTAAGGAACAATCAATTTCCTAAAATTGTTATTACGGACCTGAAGCTCTCTCCTTTCTCATTCTTCCCTTATATCGTTATCCCTGCCGAGTATGATAACAGTGAAAACTATAATGATGTACTTAATCATGAAACTGCTCATGTCAGGCAAGGTCACACTTTTGATCTGCTCCTTAGTGAAATTCTTATCGCAATTCAATGGTTCAATCCCTTTGTTTGGTTAATTAAGAGGTCAATAATACTGAATCATGAATATCTGGCTGACCATATTTCAATAAGCAGACATAAAGACATTAAAGAATATCAGCTAAGATTGCTCAGATTTGATACTGGCTTGAAAGCCATTCCATTAGCGCACAATTTTAATAGTGTTGTCAAAAACCGTATCATCATGATTAACAAAAAACCCTCATCCAGACTATCTACAATGAAGAATTTAATTATTCTTCCGTTCGTAGCTTTTATCACTTATACTTCAGCCACTCCTGAATATAAGAATGAATCTTCCGCTTCCGTTTCAAAGAACATTGTTCAGGAACGTAATAACCAGGCAAAGGGAATTGTGCTTGGTGAAGATGGGAAACCCTTAATGCTGGTAACAATAGTAATGATATCGAATACACCTGCGAATATAGGGGTTCAAACAGGATCAGATGGACATTTTGTTATCAATAATCTTGTGAAAGATGCGATGCTTGAATTTTCCTGTATAGGTTACAAAACTCAGATTCTAAAACCTGATTTTAGAGCCGATATGGTTGTCAAAATGGTAAAGGATCCAAATTATAAAATGTCTGTACGCACGCCAGATGCTTCCTTTTACCATGAAGGTCCAAATGTCCGAATTGTACTGACCCAGAATAGGGATGCCATCATTGTAATTGATGATAAAATAACCAGTTACAAGGGAGAAGTAACATTAACCCGGGATGATATTTTCCCCGGACCAATAAAGGTTTTGAAAGCAGCGGATGCGCTAAATAAATATGGCGAAAAGGGTAAAAATGGTGTACTTGAAATCATTACTAAAAAACATGCAGAAGAGATAGGCTTAAAAATACCTGAAATACCAATGAGTTCAAACCAAACAGGCAATGAACCTACCTTCCAAGGTCAGAATGCAGATGCACCGTTGAACAGGGTTGATGAAATGCCAGAATATCCAGGTGGAGAAAAAGCGTTGTCGGATTTCATTAAGAACAATATTAAATATCCAAAGGAAGCCTTAACTGAGAAGCTTGAAGGTAAGGTAATAGTAAGGTTCATAGTCACAAAGGAAGGAAAGTCTGAAGGTATTTCTGTCCTCAAAGGGGTTAATCCAGCAATTGACGCTGAAGCAATTAGAGTAATCGGACTAATAAAAAACTGGGAACCAGGGAAACTGAACGGCAAAGTTGTAAATGTCTGGTACATGATTCCAGTAACCTTTGAACTGCCAAAACCCACCAAATAAAAGTTCGCTCTTCATAACTTTGCATAGTTAAATTCCGTGCTTGCTCGATCCTTTGCCACCACTTCGCAAACCCTCTCATAGCTTAACGTATCCTCTTCAACCAGGGCTAAAGCAACAGCAGTTATATTTGACCAATTAGTCTTTGAATGTATAATCTGACCAGTGTATTCAATCATGAAGCTTATATAGGCTGAATTCAAGCTATCTGGAAGTTTACAAAGTGAAGTACCCAGCCATTCTCTGAAGTCCCCTTTGGCAGCCTTGTAATTGAATTTACCACGATATATCCCTTCAGCTACAAACCCCGCTAATTTCGTGAAATCGTCCTTAAAGAAGATATTGAACTCAATCGGATTCAGGAAGGAAAATTGATCCCATTCATCTTTGGTCTTTGGTTTTTCATATGCAATATGACCAAGGGATCTTTGTCCCAGCTCATCCAACACTTTTTCTTCCAGTATGGTCACATATTTAAATGGGATTCCTGCCAGGATATGTGCAACAGCATGACCGGCTTCATGGAAGGCTATGCAATCAAGTTTATCTTTCATGTACTTATGGTTATTGAGTAGTAAATATAATGAAACCAAATTAGGAGTTTATAATTCTATGCTAATTTATTTTCCTCTAATGGTTTACAGCAACAGCCCTCTCTCACGTGTAGATTGTCAGGTTTGTTATGTTTTCAACCTAAAAAGCAACAAATAAACAAGTTTTGCAAACAGTAGTAGATTTTTCTTTTCAACTAACCGAACTTTTAACTAACCATTTTGTTTTAAGACTACCTAACGCAAAACAGTTTCTACCGGCTGTAACTTAAAGCAATATGAACCTCTTAAGAAACCAACCAAAAAGAAATGAATATAAAGAATGGACAGCACCGCAGGGATGTTCTGTTTTGGATTTATCCGTTAATTTACCTCGGACTAACTGTTTTAATAATTAGCTGGAACAAACTTCAAAGAGGACCTTCAGCACAAAGAGATGCTAATGTTAATGTTGATTCTTTTATTGTTATAAATCAGAACAAAGTTCTTGATGATAACCTCAAATTTACGGAATTTGATAACAGAGCTTTAACATTGCGTACAATGAATAAGTAATCGTTGTTTCAAACACAGGTGCTTAAGATCTTATATCCTAAATACTGACAAAGATATTATGCGATGACAGGGAACTCTGCTGAGGGAACAAACAAAAAACACTCTGTTGTGTCGAAGCTACCAATAACAGTTTGGTTCGATGGTGACGAGCTACTATTTACAGATATTATTTACGGAAAAGAAGGTGATATTTTCTATAAAAACAGGGAACTCACTGACGGAGTATATCATCTTTGGGGAGAGCTTATAAAGATGTCGACAGGCAAAGTTTCTAAAGTTCACATTAAATACCGAAGAAGTGGAGCTGATGGAGTTATTGTTGAACAAGCCAATTTCAAAGGGAAAGTAGGCTCGAGTTATAATCGGCATCTGTTAAATGATATTATATCGGGATGGGAGTACGCATTGTGGGCAAAGACAAATTTTCATTATTTGTAATTTTGAAAAGTCTGTTGTTACGCTTCATAATTGCCAGCTCTCGGATCTGGGGTTTTCTTACTTACTCCTCCCACCAGCACTAATTCACTTGAGCATATTCCAATCACTATCACTTATGAAATTAAAATTGACTTTGTCATTAAGATAGCAGAACTTTGTTTAACATTTGGTTAATCAGGATCGTAGAAATTGATATTTCAGGCACTCATTTCTAACTTCTCTTATTAATTAAAAACATAAGCTATGATTTCAATTAGCAATTCTTTGAAAAGAACCCGTTGGTTCAAAGTTTCGGTAGCATTCCTCATATGCTTATTATTCCTGATATTTCCTTCTTGTCAAAAGGATGAACTTGAACAAGGTACCGTACTTAATATAGATGGATTAACATATTCTGCTTTATCTATCAAAGATAAACTTGGAATGGTTAAAGACATTGATGGAAATTGGTATAGAACCGTCAAAATAGGAGAACAATGGTGGATGGCAGAAAACCTGAAAACAACCCGATTTAATGATAGAACTAAAATACCTTTGGTTACCAACAGTACGGCATGGGGTAGTTTAACAACTCCCGGTTATTGCTGGTATGGCAATAATTCAAAGTATAAAAACACGTTTGGAGCGTTATACAACTGGTTCGTAGCAGATGCCGTAAGCAACGGCGGCAAAAATTTATGCCCTACAGGCTGGCATGTGCCCACTGATGAGGAATGTCATCAATTGGTATTTTTCATTGATAATAATGCAGTTAATGAATGTTTATGATGGATCCTGGTTAAGTATGTGGGAAAGTCTTATTGCCGGCAGTAAATTGAAAGAAGAAGGTACAATTCATTGGCTAAGTCCAAGTGAAGGAAATGATGGAGCGACCAATGATTATGGTTTCACAGCCCTCCCGGGAGGCTACCGTAGCTACATTGGGGATTTTGACCGCATTGGTACCTACTTTATGTGGTGGTGTGCTCCGGATATAGGTGTAACGGAAGCAATGATGCGTAACTTGTACTATGATGATTCCAACGTAAGCAGAGGAGGTTACTATAAGCAGGGTGGTATGTCTATTCGCTGTATCAAGGATAACTAACCACATTTAGTCAAAACTTGTTACACGCCCACGGAACAGCTCAGGGTGCTTTTGTAGAATAAAATTGACTTCTTCCCTTTGCGGGTGTAACTTTACATCATAAAGTTATGCATACGCCATGAAAAACTTCAGGATTAGTAAAACGTTGATCATTGTATTAGGTTCTGTTTTAGTATTGTTTATAGTGTCCCCAATTGCAATAAATGGCTGGATCAGGTCAGATGTAAAGAAAAATATCAGTATTGCTCAGGAGAAATATCCGGGAACAGCAGAAGAAGCTTTGATATCATTTCTCCTGGATGAAAAGAATTCATTCCATGACAGAACTCATTTAGCGATATGGACCCTCGGTATGCTAAAATCAGAAAAAGCGTTACCTATACTCAGGAGTTATTATAAAAATGACCCAAAGGGTTTAACATGTCATGGCAAACATGACCAGATAGTTTGTCAATACGGCTTACATAAGGCTATTGTCCAGATTGAATGCAGAGGTCAGTATTCGACCTCGGATCTCAACAGAGAGAGTCCCGAAAATTGTAATAATGCTGCTTTTTTCAACTAAGACAAAATCTGGTTAAGTACACATCTTAATTCATATGTAACTGCAGTTTCTCAGCCAGCTGATTCATCTCCTGACCGATTGTAGAGTCAAGTATCCTTGCATACTTCATCGTCATCTTGAGGCTTGAATGTCCCAGCATCTTCGACACACTTTCCATTGATATCTTATTTGCAAGGGTTACCGTTGTAGCAAAAGTATGCCTGGCACAGTGAGTAGTCAGGTTCTTGGTGATGCCGCATAAATCAGCAACTTCCTTGAGATATGAATTCATCTTCTGGTTAGTCAGAACGGGCAACAGAACGCCTTTCCTGATGCACTCCGGATTTGCCTTGTATTTGTCAAGTATTTGCTGGGCTACCGGTAGGAGGGGGATATGTGCCCATTGCTTCGATTTGTGACGTTGTTTCTTGATCCAGAGGTTCCCATCAACTTTGGCGGTTTTTGTTTTACTCAAATTTCTCACTCCTGCAAAGCAGGTTCAGGATTGTACACCACCGGTCAATTGGGATTATCTCCCCACCGCTTGTCAGCGGCTCGTCGGTATCTCAGGAAGTTTACGGGAATTAATGCTCTACAAGTAAAGATTATAATTGATTAATTTCATATTTATTTGAATATCATATATATAGCATTTTAATATGTCTTATAATACGTTTTTCTTTTTTATTTAATATGTCTTATAATACGTATTTTTTTATTACCAGACATAAAACCCTTGTTCGCTTTGATACTTGTCAACCCGGCCTCTCCCCATTCCGATAAATATTGGAACCCTACCTTAAGTTAGCAAAATTACACCTTAGAGGGTGACCGAAGTAAGGAGCTGGACTGCAGGACTGGACTGTGGGGGGGCAGGGGACCTTATATACCTAAAGTGTTTCATTATTGGCAGAGGTGCGGTGGCAACTGGAAACTTTTCGTTTGCCTTTGGCGAGCTCGTCCCGCTGGTGCGGGACTCGGTTCCAGCGCCTTTTGCTCACTACGTTCGCGAACTCATCCCGCTGAAGCGGGATTCGGTTCTTTGTTACTTTGACTTCGTCGAGCTCGGGGTTGAAAAACTTCATAATTAATAAAAGCTTTTAAATCAACCCCTCGGTTCTTTTTGCGTAAAAAGAAAGTAAAAGAATGAATTTGGGCGAGCAAACAATAAACAAGACTCAGACTCTTGAAACATAGAATAACCACCCCGGCCGGGAAAGTAAATTGTAAACCTCTCAAAATCTGTAGTCCCGGCCACCCCTCCTTGAAAAAAAGGAGGGGAAATGTAACCTGTAGGGGTGAGCTCACGACCGAAAGTAGTTATGATAAAAGTTGCAGAAAATTTCGGGGTGCAATACTAAGTAACATGGGTGCGGTGGCAAACTGGAAACGGCGCGAAGTTAAGTCTGTTTCGTAGCGCCATCAAGGCTTTGTGTAGCGGGCGTAGAAACAGACTTAACTTTTCGTTTGCCTTTGGCGAGCTCGTCCCACTGGTGCGGGACTCGGTTCCAGCGCCTTTTGCTCACTACGTTCGCGAACTCATCCCGCTGAAGCGGGATTCGCTTCTTTGTTACTTTGACTTCGTCGAGCTCGGGGTTGAAAAACTTCATAATTAATAAAAGCTTTTAAATCAACCCCTCGGTTCTTTTTGCGTAAAAAGAAAGTAAAAAGAATAAATTTGGGCGATCAAAAAATAAACAAAACTCAGACTCTTGAAACATAGATTAACCACCCCGGCCGGGAAAGTAAATTGTAAACCTCTCAAAATCTGTAGTCCCGGCCACCCCTCCTTGAAAAAAAGGAGGGGAAATGTAACCTGTAGGGGTGAGCTCACGACCGAAAGGAGTTATGATAAAAGTTGCAGAAAATTTCGGGGTGCAATACTAAGTAACATGGGTGCGGTGGCAAACTGGAAACGGCGCGAACCGAGGAAGGCTTTTAGCCTGACGAGCTCGGCGAAGCCAACTTAAGTCTGTTTCGTAGCGCCATCAAGGCTTTGTGTAGCGGGCGTAGAAACAGACTTAACTTTTCGTTTCCAGCGCCTTTTCTTTGTTACTTTCTTTTTGCGTAAAAAGAAAGTAAAAGAATGAATTTGGGTGAGCAAAAAATAAACAAGACGCAGACTCTTGAAACATAGATTAACCACCCCGGCCGGGAAAGTAAATTGTGACCACCGGTCCATCGGGATTACCTCCTCGCCACCTGAGGGCGGCTCGTCGGTGATCCCTTGCGGGGAGGCAACCCCCGGTCCACCGGATTAGTCTTCCCTTTAGATTATTCCTCGTGCATAAAGCTGCATACCGCCTGCCAGGCATCGCAGAGGGGGATTGTTCGCTTCGCTTACGATCCCTGCGGGAGAGCTTCAAAGGCATCAGATCAGACGCCCTGCGGGCGTTTTTTGTTTTACTCAAATCCCTCACTCCGGCAAGCCGGGTTCGGAATTTTCGTAAAACAAAAATCCCCCCGCGAGAGCGGAGGGTCTGATCTGATGCCTTTGGCGGAGAAAGAGAGGGCCGAGCGTTAAGAAAATGCCCGGTGGGCATTTTTAGCGAAGGAGCCAGGCAGCGGGGAGGCAACCCCCGGTCCACCGGATTAGTCTTCCCTTTAGATTATTCCTCGTGCATAAAGCTGCATACCGCCTGACAGGCATCGCAGAGGGGGATTGTTCGCTTCGCTCACGATCCCTGCGGGAGAGCTTCAAAGGCATCAGATCAGACGCCCTGCGGGCGTTTTTTGTTTTACTCAAATCCCTCATTCCGGCAAGCCGGGTTCGGAATTTTCGTAAAACAAAAATCCCCCCGCGAAAGCGGGGGGTCTGATCTGATGCCTTTGGCGGAGAAAGAGGGATTCGAACCCCCGGTCCACCGATAGGCGGACAACGGTTTTCAAGACCGCCGCATTAGACCGCTCTGCCATTTCTCCTTAAACTAATGAACCTAAGCCGCATTCGCCGCGGCGTCTATCCCGCAAGGCGGGACCATTTCTCCTTAAACTAATGAACCTAAGCCGCATTCGCCGCGGCATCTATCCCGCAAGGTGGGACCATTTCTCCTTAAACTAATGAACCTAAGCCGCATTCGCCGCGGCGTCTATCCCGCAAGGCGGGACCATTTCTCCTTAAACTAATGAACCTAAGCCGCATTCGCCGCGGCGTCTATCCCGCAAGGCGGGACCATTTCTCCTTAAACTAATGAACCTAAGCCGCATTCGCCGCGGCGTCTATCCCGCAAGGCGGGACCATTTCTCCAGAAACTGATGCTATCGCATCAGAAAAATTCGCCCACCGAGCGTTTAGCCGACTAGGCGGGCATTTCTCCGCCGCAAAGATAATATTTTTTTGTTTTTTTGGATTTTATTTCGAATAATTAGCTAAAATACAGATAATCATAAGTATAGACAATTTATTAACAGGATTTGAACAAATTCAATTTTTATAAATGCGTAAAGTGCCAATTAGTGGGTTGATGCGCTACTTTCAACATGAATCCCAAAACATGCCAAAAAAGGGCCTTTTTTGTACTAAAAGTGCCACTATCTGCGAAAATCGGTAAAATTTTATTTGTTAATGACTTAAAATCAAATATATTTGTACCCAATTAGAACTATGTGTCTAACCTTTAAATCATTCATCATGACAAAAAAAGAATTAGTAAATGCAATTGCAACAGATGCAGGTCTTTCTATTAAAGACTCCGGCAAAGCTCTCAACGCATTTGTTGGAGCCTTCGGAAAAGCAATGAAAAAAGGTCAGAGGATCCAGCTTCCCGAGCATGGGTACTTTCACCGTTACGAAAAGGAGTGCAAGAGTGGTTCGTAATCCTCGTACAGGTGCAAAACTGAATGTCCCTGCAAAGAAAGTTGTTAAATTCAAACCAGCTCCCGCACTTAACAAAGGTCTTTAATCTTTAATAATCGAGATTGCTTGGGGTGTTATTACACCCCTTTTTTTTCTCCTCCCCATAGCTGCTGAACCTTCATAACTTTATATGCCCTCAGTTGAATCGGAATTTCTTTAAATTGATTTTCGCCTGACAGTAATAATCATAAACTTAAATTTTGTTTCAATTATTTTAGTATTTTTGAGTACTAATCCCGGCCTAAATCGTGATACGATGAATTGTATTATAGTCGATGATGATAAACTAAGCTGCAAGATCCTTGAGGGCTATGTTAATAAATATGCATCCCTCAATCTCTTAGGCGTTTATAACGATCCGATATCAGCCCGCAATGAAATGGCCAGATTGAAGGATGTTGACCTCATTCTCCTCGATGTCAAAATGCCTGAAATGGACGGGTTCGATTTTATCGGCAGTCTTGACCACCCGCCTAATATTATTATTGTTTCGGGAGGCGGTGAATTTGCCCTTAGAGCTTTTGATTTCAACGTTGTCGATTTTCTCCTGAAACCTATATCTTACGCAAGGTTCTGCAAGGCTATCGATAAGACAGTAAGGTATTTTACTCCAAGGGAAATCACCAGTTCGGGAGATGAGGAAATATTCATCAAAAAAGGCTCTTCGCTCGTTAAGCTGAAGCTCAGGGATATCGTCTTTGTCGAAGCACTTGAAAACTATGTTACACTTAATACAAACACCGATAAGTTCACAATCCATTTTACGATGAAAGCAATTGAAAACCAGTTGCCTTCAGGTGTTTTTATCAGGGTCCACAGGTCATTTATAATCAATAAGAGCATGATCCAGGCTATCAAGGAAAATTCACTGGATATAACGATAGGCAATACCGTTAAAAACATCCCGGTTGGAAAATCTTTCAAGGATACCCTCCTGAACGATATTAATGTGATGGCCAGATAATATCTCCATTTTCACATGTTGACAAACCGCCAGCTTTTTCTTCAGCATCTCGGACAAACTTCATCCTCACCCCTGATGCTCGAAATTGAAAAGGCTGAAGGTGTTTTTATGTACGGACCTTCAGGCGAAAAATATCTCGACCTTGTATCGGGTGTTTCGGTAAGCAATACCGGCCATCGCCATCCAAAGGTTGTACAGGCTGTTAAGGACCAGGTTGATGCATATATGCACCTGATGGTTTACGGTGAGATCATCCAGAGTCCGCAGGTCAAATACGCGGAATACCTTACCGGGAATCTTCCCGCCGGCCTCGATTGCTGCTTTTTTGTGAACTCCGGCAGCGAAGCCGTTGAAGGAGCCTTAAAGCTTGCCAAGCGGT
This sequence comes from uncultured Bacteroidales bacterium, assembly GCA_963737255.1. Lineage (GTDB taxonomy): Bacteria > Bacteroidota > Bacteroidia > Bacteroidales > VadinHA17 > LD21. Next base: position 468,219 of record CAVTSB010000010.1, on the reverse strand, counting down.
TCACCGGCAGAAGCCGCATTATCTCCTTTAAAAATGCCTATCATGGCAGTACACACGGTCCGCTGAGCATTCAGGGGAGCGAGCAATTCAGAAATGCATTCCGGCCACTGTTACCCGATACGTTCCAGATCAGCTTTAATGATACTGCAGCGCTTGACATAATTGACGAAAAAACAGCATGCGTGATCATTGAGCCAATACAGGCCGAAGCCGGGGTTATCACCCCGGAAATAGGCTTCCTTGAAAGTGTCAGGGCGAAATGTTCCGGTACAGGTACGCTGCTGATTTTCGACGAAATTCAGACAGGCTTCGGAAGAACGGGGCGAATGTTTGCAACTGACAGATATAATGTAGTTCCCGACATTATTCTTCTTGCCAAAGCCCTGGGAGGCGGCATGCCCCTGGGTGCGTTTATTTCGTCGGGTGCAATAATGAAATCACTGGTTTCAAACCCCACACTCGGACATATCACTACCTTCGGCGGACATCCCGTATGTTGCGCTGCCGGACTCGCTTCCATGAAGGTGATAACCGGGGAGCATCTTGTTGAATCGTGCGAGGAGAAATCATCCCTGTTCAAACAGAAACTGAAACATGACCTTATAAAGGAGGTGAGGGGAGAGGGATTACTTCTCGCCGTTCAGCTTCCCGGCCCCGGATACATTGAATACATTATTTCAAAAGCGCCTGAGTATGGCCTGATTCTTGATTATTTCCTGTTCTGCAATAACGCTTTCAGGATTGCACCACCTCTGATAATTACCGGGGATCAGATAAACCAGGCTTGCCTGAGCTTATCCGCCCTTCTGGATGATGCGGATAGAAATGTACACGGAAAATGAGACAAATTGCACTTATACTGATACTGATATTAACAATTTGCCTTTCTGCCATTAACGGACAGGGTGTTAAATCAGACACCCCGGGCAGGCTTGAAAACCTGTTCGGCCGGCTTTTAAAAACATCTGACGATTCCGTGCGGATCAGCATCAACGATTCAATTAACCTGGTGATCGAAACCTATGTCAGGTCAGATTCGATATTCAGCCACAGTTTTACAAATCTGAGGTACCTTGGACAAATTACTTCCCCCGATAAGCAGCTTAAAATTGTAACCTGGAACCTTTTGCTTTCAACTCAGCAGAAGCAGGTATTTCTGCTATCTTATTTTCAGATCGGGAAAAGAAAACAAAATCTTCGAACTGACGGCTGACTACAGCGAAGAGCCAATCAGGACGGATACCATTTATTCGGACAAGGATTGGTATGGAGCTCTTTATTATGATGCCAGTCCGTTAAAAAGAGAAAATAAGGGAAGCTGGATGTTGCTGGGGATCGATTATGGCAATCCGTCAATTACAAGAAAAGTCATAGATGTAATCAGCTTATCTCCCGGCGGCGAGGTCATCTTTGGAAAAAAATGGTTCGTTACCGGTGAAGAGGTTAAATTCAGGGAAGTGCTTGAATACAGTGCCACGGCAGTTGTATCGATGAGGTTCCTTTCAGACAGATCGATAGTATTTGACCACCTTGTCCCGATAAACCCCGGCATGAAGGGGAACAGGGAATTCTATGCGCCTGATTTTTCATACGATGCATACGAATATGAAAAGGGGGTATGGAAATTTCAGTCGGATGTTGACGTAAGGAATACGAAGAAGAAGCAACCCGCAACCCGCAACACGCAACCCTCGAAACCCCTTACCCCATGAGAAAATCAAATGTTACATATCTGTTCTGCCTGGATGAACACCGAAATTTTCCGGAGGATATCAAAAAGCGGTTTTCAGACAGTTCAAAATACAGAATTATTCCATCATCCTCGCATATGGATTTCCTGAGACATTTTAGCGAGGAGAAGGAACATCGGAACTGCAAAGTTGCCATCCTTGCCATTTATGAAGCCAGGGAGCAAAGCCTGCTGACTGAAAACCTGACACGCGAAATCAAAAGAACCGATCCCAAAACGGGCGTTGTGCTTGTTTATCCGGCTGAAAAAACGGAAGAGATTAAAAAAGCAATCAAATTCAATATTGATACCTTCATCCCAAGGAATGATAACATGATCCTCAGGCTGCACAATGCGGTAAAGAAGCTGATAAGTGAACATAACCTTGAGATCTGCCGTAGAAGAAGGAATTTTTCACTGTACGTCCTTCTTGCGTTTTTATCCCTTTCAGGAATCCTGATCCTTGTGACTTATTTTAAGTTCCCGGCATATTTCTGATCGATTAGAAAAAGTGACTATTTGTCAGTTCTGATTCAACGGCATGGCTTTTGAATGGAGAGCCGCGTAGATAATGTTTAACAATTAAACTGAACGATATGCAAACTGGAAAAATTGGAGTTACCACTGAGAACATTTTCCCGATTATAAAGAAATTCCTCTATTCTGACCATGAGATATTTTTGCGTGAACTTATTTCCAATGCAGTCGATGCAACACAGAAGCTTAAGACAATGGCCTCGGTAGGGGATTACAAGGCAGATCTTGGGGACCTGACCATTCGGGTTTTTGTGGACAAAAAGAAAAAAACGATCACAGTTACCGATTACGGTGTTGGTATGACGGCCGAGGAACTCGATAAGTACCTGAATCAGATAGCATTTTCAAGCGCAAACGACTTTCTTGATAAATACAAGGACCAGACAAATGCAATTATCGGACATTTCGGACTTGGTTTCTATTCTTCATTCATGGTATCGGACAAGGTTGAAGTGATATCAAAATCGTGGCAGGAGGAAGCACCGGCAGTGAAATGGATATGTGACGGCAGTCCTGAATACCAGATTGAAGATACGGTAAGGGAGAAAAGAGGGACCGATGTAATTTTGCATATTGACAAGGATTCAAAAGACTTCCTTGAAGAGAATAAGATCGAGGAACTACTTAAAAAGTACTGCAAATTCCTGCCTGTTGAGATCGCTTTCGGCCAGGAAAAAGAGTGGAAAGACGGCAAATATGCAGAAACCGGAAAGGATAAAATAATAAATAACACAAAGCCTGCATGGACCCTTAAGCCGGCCGACCTGAAAGAAGAGGATTATCTTAAGTTCTACAGGGAATTGTACCCGATCGGCGATGAACCTCTGTTTAACATCCATCTGAATGTTGACTACCCGTTTAAGCTGACCGGCATATTGTATTTTCCAAAGATCAAAAGCAATATAGAAATACAGAAAAACAAGATCCAGCTCTACTGCAACCAGGTTTTTGTTACTGATTCCGTGGAAGGAATAGTTCCCGATTTCCTGACTCTCCTTCACGGGGTGATCGATTCTCCCGATATCCCGCTGAATGTTTCAAGAAGTTACCTGCAGAGCGATTCGAATGTCAGGAAGATCTCGGCTCACATAACAAAAAAGGTTGCCGACAGGCTTCATGAAATATTCAGGAACAATCGCGGGGAGTTTGAAAAGAAATGGGATAACCTTAAGCTTTTCATTGACTACGGAATGATTACCGAAGAAAAATTCTATGAAAAGGCATCGAAATTTGCACTGCTTAAAAACACCGATGACAAGTATTTTACTTATGAGGAGTATGAGAAGAAGATCAGGGAGAACCAGGTTGACAGGAATAAATCGCTTGTTTATCTCTATTCCACCAATAAGACAGACCAGTACACATATATTGAAAAAGCCAGGGCCAGGGGGTATGATGTCCTGCTTCTTGACGGCCAGCTTGATGTTCACCTTATAAACCATCTTGAAACAAAATTCAAGGATTCGAGATTTGTGAGGGTTGACTCGGACGTGACTGATAAACTCATCCAGAAGGAGGAACAGAGGGAATCAAAGCTTTCAAAGGAACAGCAGGAAGACCTGAAAAGCGTGTTCAACGTTAAGGTAAAATCGAAGGAACTTTATAATGTAGCATTAGAGACACTCGATGAGAATGATGCACCTGTAATAATCACCCAGTCGGAATTCATGCGGAGAATGAAGGATATGTCACAGATGGGAGGAGGAATGAATTTCTACGGTGAACTGCCTGACAGCTATAATCTTGTTGTGAATCCGAACCATCCGCTTATCGTTAAGATCTCTGAGGACCTTCAATCGGAGGCAGGATCAAAGCTTAAGGAAAACGGTGAAGAACTGGCCAGACTGAAGGAACAGGTCGAATTCATGGAAAAGGAACAGGGGAAGAAAAAGAGCGAAGAGGTAAGCCAGTTCGAAAAGGATGACCTCGATAAAATGAGGAAAGAGCTTGAAACACTCGAAACCTCAAGAAAAGAGATTCTCGAGTCATACGGTTCTAACAACAAGGTTGTCAAACAACTGATCGACCTTGCACTTCTGGCAAACAATATGCTCCGCGGGGAAGATCTGAGTACTTTCGTTAAAAGAAGCGTGGAGTTGTTATAAAAAAAAGGAGCACAGTCGCTAAATCATCCTGGCCACTTCATCCTTCAGGAAGTCAATCGCCACCCGTGTCGGTTCTTTTTCAAGTTCCATGATCCTGGTGAGCAGCTGGCGGCTGAGGTCAATGCCTGTTGCCGTCGGAGGCATCTTTTCAGCCTCATTGTTTATGGTCTTTATGGTGTTTGATCTCGCGTTTTTCACAACTTCCCATGACTGCGGGCTCATATAAATCTGCTGAGAGAGATTGTGTTCAAATTCGCTCCTGATAGTTGTCAGCAGCGCCGTATGAAGCTGGGCGGATGACATATCCGGCGTGCTCACCCGTACCAGCAGCGATTCCATGGATATCCGTTCAAGAAAGAGGACTATCCTTTCGTAAGCCTGAAGTTTTATAGGAGTTACCGTTCTGGCATTCTGAAGGACCTGTTCCTGCCTTCTTTTATCCTGATCATTTCTTATCATATTACGCAGAAGTACCCAGGCGGTGAAAAATACGATGAGGGCAGGGAGCGTTATCTTGAGGATATCTGCAAATGTTTCCATAATCAGATGGTTTTGAATACAAACGTAAGATATTTTTACCTAATAAATATTGGTTTTCATTTTTCTTCATACATTTGATTCCGGCCTTATAAACGTTTTCACTTTATCTTAAACCATATGGAATATTTATCCGACAGAATCAAATCGCTATCAGTCTCCCAAACCCTCGCAATGGCCCAGAAGAGCCGGGAATTAAAAGCCAGAGGTTTTGATATTATCAGCCTCAGCCTTGGTGAACCCGATTTCAACACTCCCGATTATATAAAAGAGGCAGCAAAAAAGGCGATTGACGAAAACTATACGAAATATCCTCCTGTTCCGGGTTACAATGATCTCAGGGAGGCAATTTCGAAGAAATTCAGTGAAGAGAACGGACTCATCTATTCGAGTGATCAGATAATTGTATCGGCAGGGGGGAAGCACTCGCTGATAAATGTAATTCTTTCGATAATCAATCCTGGGGATGAAGTGATAATTCTCGCCCCGTATTGGGTAAGCTACTGGGACCAGGTAATCCTGGCCGGAGGTAAACCGGTTGTGGTTGAGGCCACTATCGAAAATGATTTCAAAATAACTGCTGATCAGCTCGAAGCGGCAGTCACCGGAAAAACCAGGCTGGTGATCTTTAATTCCCCGTCGAATCCGACCGGTATGGTTTACACAGGTGAAGAGATGGAAAAGATAGCCGGGGTGATTGGAAAGCATGAAGGGCTGTTCATTATCTCAGATGAAATATATGAACATATTATTTTTGAAGGGAAGCATGTAAGCATGGCTTCTTTCGGATTTATATATGACAGGGTGATAACCGTCAATGGTGTATCGAAAGGTTATGCGATGACGGGCTGGAGGATAGGTTATATAGGTGCGCCCGTCTGGATCGCAAAAGCCTGCAACAAGCTGCAGGGGCAGTTCACTTCAGGTGTCTGTTCCATAGCCCAGAGAGCAGCCCTGGCAGCCATTCAGGGAAAGGACAACTCTCGGCAGATGATGAAGGAAGCATTTCTTCGCCGGCGCGATCTGATATGCGGACTTCTCAGGGAGATCAGGGGAATTAAGTTAAAGGTACCGCAGGGAGCCTTTTATGTGATGCCCGATATAAGTTATTACCTGGGAAAGATCTGATGGAGAAACCAGGATAAACAATTCTGACGATCTCGCACTCTGGCTGCTTGACAAAGCACAGGTTGCTGTTGTAGGCGGTGACGCTTTCGGGGCCCCTGCCTGCATCAGGATTTCATACGCAAATTCAGATGACCTCCTGGTGGAGGCTGTGAAGAGAATTAAGACCGCGCTGGAGAAATTAAATTAGTAAGATCGTTTTGCAGAATCATTGCATCCAACGATTCTGCAATACGATACTTCAACTAATATTTATTATACGACACTGTCACCTCTGCCGGCTTTCGCTTCTTTTCCCTGTATTCACTAAGCGAGTATCCCAATGTAATAATCAGTTCAACTCTCCTGGAGGATGGGACCTCAAGGATCTTCCTTACCTGCTTTTCATCGAACCATCCCAGAATGCACGATCCAATACCTTCAGCCCTTGCCTGAAGGCAGATATTTTCAGCGGCAATGCCTATATCGAAGTGTGAGTAATCCTTTCGCTTGACGGTGCTACCAATCCTTGATGAAAAGTTCGGATTTTCCCTGACAATCACTATTATTGCAGGCGCCTGGCCAACAAAGCTGTTCATGCCCAGCAGTTTTGCCGAGGCCGCTTCCGCAAGTTCCTTAAGGAGACCCGCTTCAGTTACCACTATAAATTTCCAGGGCTGGGCGTTGCATGCGGAAGGAGCCATCCTACCGGCTTCCAATATTCTGTCAAGCTTCTCTTTTTCAATTGATTTGTCACTGTATTTCCTGTCACTCTGACGCTTCAGGATCAGTTCCAGCATTTCCTTTCCGTCAACCATAAATCAATAATTTTCAGCTTTCAGTTCGAAATAGCTTTCGGGATGCAGACAGGCAGGGCAATTCTTAAGAGGTTTGGTTCCGAAATGAATGTAGCCGCAATTTCTGCAATACCAGAAAACTTTTTCTTCACGTTTAAATACTTTATCCTTCATGACATTCTCAAGCAGTTTCCTGTATCTTTCTTCATGCCCTTTTTCTGCAACCGAGACTGCCTTAAATACGCTGGCAATATTCTTAAAGCCTTCTTCTTCTGCAACTTGTGCAAAGTCCGGATAACCTTCACTCCACTCCTCATGTTCGCCATCAGCCGCAGTAACAAGATTCTCTTTTGTAGTCCCGATTTTCCCGCCGGGATAAGTTGCTGTAATTTCCACCATTCCTCCTTCAAGAAGCTTAAAAAACCTTTTAGCATGCTGTTGTTCCTGTGCAGCAGTTTCAAGGAATATGCTCGAAATCTGTTCATATCCTTCTTCTTTTGCAACTTTTGCAGCAAATGTCGTATCTGTTTGATGCCTGTGATTCACCAGCGAATGCTTTTAAAAGGTTCTGTTCCGTCCTGGTTCCTTTGAGACTTTTTTCCATTATTAATTTAAGATTTAAGTTAATGCTATACAACTGATCCAAATATATCAAAAATTTCTATCTTTATTCGTGATTTAAAGTCATTCTAAATTGTAAAAACTAAACACGGAAAGAAAATGGGAGCACTACTTGTAATTCTTATTATCATTGTTGTCCTGGTCCTGATGGCTATTTCCCTGTATAACAGGCTTGTGAAGCTGAGAAACAGCAGGGAACAGGCATTTGCAGATATTGACGTTCAGCTTAAACAACGGCATGATCTTATCCCTCAGCTTGTTGAAACCGTAAGGGGTTATATGCAGCATGAAAGAGGCGTTCTTACCGAGATTACCGAAGCACGTGCAAATGCAATGAAAGCAACCACCATCAACGAAAAGATAGTTGCCGAACAGCGCTTGTCAGGCGCACTCGAGGGACTGAAGATTTCTGTCGAAGCTTACCCTGACCTGAAGGCCAGCCAGAACTTCCTTGATCTCCAGAATGAAATATCGGATATTGAAAATAAGATCGCCGCAGCCCGCAGGTTCTTTAATTCGGCTACCAAGGAGCTTAATGTGGCTACAGAGGTGTTCCCGTCAAACATTGTCGCGACAATGTTCAATTTCAAACGTGAGCCGATGTTCGATCTTGGAGAAGGGCGGACAACGGTTGGTGAACCACCCCAGATAAAGTTCTGATCCGATGAAGTATTTCGGATTACAGGGTCAGATCAGGAAGAACAATACAAACTCGGTATTGCTTCTGATCCTGTTTCCTGTGGTGTTTTTTGGCCTGACATGGCTTTTCTTCTTCCTGACGTCGGTCTTCATGAAGGATTCAACCAGGACACTGTATGACATAAACACCAGTTTTTTGCACACGATCCCCTGGATAACAATAGGCGTAATAATCTGGTTTTTAATTGCATGGTTCTCCCACACTACGATCATCAACAATGCAACCCATTCAAAACCGCTTGAAAGGAAAGAAAACAAGAGGATCTACAACCTGGTTGAAAACCTTTGTATTTCAGTCGGGATGCCGATGCCGCAGGTAAACATAATTGAAGATGATTCACTGAATGCTTTTGCGAGCGGTATTAACGATAAAACTTATACGGTTTCGCTGTCGCGCGGAATTATTGACAAGCTTGAAGACGATGAGATCGAAGCAGTTATAGCCCACGAACTGACTCATATAAGGAACAGGGATGTACGGCTGCTTATCATTTCAATTGTCTTTGTCGGAATTTTCGGTTTTGTTGCGGAAATGCTGTTCAGGTCGCTGAGGTTTGGAAGGATTGGACGCGGAAAGAAGGAGGGTGGCTGGATTATAATTGCCCTGCTGCTGGCGCTTGTTGGTTACCTTCTGGCTTCACTTGTTCAGGTTCGCTCTTTCGAGGAAGCGTGAATTCCTGGCCGATGCTGGATCCGCCGAGCTTACCAGGAGGCCTCTGGCTCTCGCATCGGCACTGAGGAAGGTATCGGCCGATCCGACTATTGAAGCGGTCAGGCGTAAAGATGTTGCACAGATGTTCATTGAGAATCCGCAAAAAGGCGGGGAAAAAACCTCATTCTCATTTGCAAACCTGTTTTCGACTCATCCGCCTATAGAAAAGAGAATTCAACTATTAGAGCAATATTAACCTCTACTCCCTGCTCCCTTTTCCCCTGAGGCAGAGTCTAAAAGTCCGCTTCAGGGGATTTTGGGGCTTTTTTGTAAATCAGCTTTGATTCCTCTCCTTTCAGAAGCCTTGAAATATTTTTCCTGTGAGTAATTATAAGCCCGATTGCTACTATAACAGAAAATATTTTAAACAGGAGCGAAGGGGTATCAAAAAATAGAAGCAGGAATAGCGGGAACGAAATCCCCGCACTCATTGATCAAAGCGAAACATATCCTGAAATCAGGAAAACACACAGAAAAATTCCCAGGCATGATATTGTCACCAGAGGATGAACCGATAGCAACACCCCGAAAATGGTAGCAACGCCTTTCCCGCCCCTGAAGCCCGCAAAAACCGGAAATATATGACCTGTTATCGCCATGATACCTGAAAGTATCTGAAGATTTGTCAGCAAAGCTGTTCCGGGTTCTGCCAGATTGAAAAATACCGGCAGCATTGCAGCAAGCCAGCCTTTTAAAACATCAATAAGCAGAACGGGAATCCCGGTCTTCCATCCCAGCACCCTGATTACATTTGTTGCGCCTGCATTTCCGCTTCCATGTTCCCTCACATCTATATGATGGAATGCCCTTCCTGCCCATACGGCAGTCGCAATGGATCCGAGCAGGTAGGAGAGCAGTATAGTGATTATTAGTTTAATTACACTCATCCCGATGTAAAAGATCAGATCCGTGGTCCGTATTCGGCAAGCTGCAGGGTCTCTTCATTGGATGAAAACTTGCTGAAGTTATTAATGAATTTCAATGCCAGGTCTGTGGCCGCAATATGCCATTTTACAGGTGAGTTCCATGCCCTTGCCGGATCGAGGATAGTACTGTCGACACCCTCGATCCTGGTCGGGATGCTCAGATTAAAGACAGGAAGGGTTGTAAATTCGCTTTTGTTAATCGATCCGTCAAGGATAGCATTGATAATCTTCCGCGTGGAGGGCAGGTCAATCCTGCTACCGGTGCTGTAGGGTCCACCCGTCCATCCCGTGTTTACAAGCCATACCTCGGCATTGTGAAGCTTTATTTTTCTTGTAAGCTCGTTTGCATAAATGATCGGATCGAGCATGAGAAAAGCAGCTCCAAAGCATGCTGAGAAGGATGGAACAGGTTCAATGATACCTCTTTCAGTGCCAGCTACCTTGGCAGTATAACCGCTCAGGAAGTAGTATTTAGTCTGTTCTTCCGTAAGGCGGCTCACAGGAGGCAGAACACCGAAGGTGTCGGCAGAAAGAAAAATAACCTTCTTTGCATGACCTGCTTTCGAAACCGGTTTTACAATATTGTTAATATGATAGATAGGGTAGGAGACTCTTGTGTTTTCAGTTTTTGAGTCATCGTCAAAATCAATTGTGCCGTCCGACCGGACCACAAGGTTTTCAAGAAGTGCATCACGCCTGATTGCATTATAGATATCGGGTTCATTCTTTTTGCTCAGTTTTATGCATTTTGCATAACAGCCGCCTTCGAAATTAAAGATGCCTTCATCATCCCATCCATGCTCGTCATCACCTATCAGCGCCCTGTCGGGATCGGTTGAAAGGGTTGTTTTTCCGGTTCCTGAAAGCCCGAAAAATATTGCAACATCCCCGTTCTTACCTACATTTGCCGAGCAGTGCATGGAAGCTATCCCTTTCAGCGGGAGGTAATAATTCATTATAGAGAATATGCCTTTTTTCATTTCTCCGCCGTACCATGTTCCCCCTATCACTGCCATACCGGCCCTGAGGTTGAAGATCACAAAGTTTTCGGAATTTAATCCCTGTTTTTTCCAGTCGGGATTGGTGGTTTTTGAAGCCATTAGGACCACAAACCGGGGAACGAATTCTTCAAGCTCCTCCGGTTCGGGCCGGATGAACATATTCCTGACAAAGTGTGCCTGCCATGCAACTTCAAGGACGAACCTGACCGCCAGGCGTGTATTTTTATTGGCTCCGCAGAAACAATCGACAACAAAAAGACGTTTGCCGGAAAGCTGTTTTGCAGAAAGGTTTTTGCAATGTTCCCATATCTCGGATGTTATCGGCTTATTGTCGGAAACTTTTGCTTTTTCCGACTTCCACCATACAGTATCTTTTGTTGTTTCATCATAAACGACATATTTGTCTTTTGGTGACCGTCCGGTAAAAACACCCGTATCAACTGAAACGGCTCCCGATTTTGTAATTATTCCCTTTTCATACCCGTTCAACCCGGGTTTTATCTCTTCAGCAAAGAGGAGGTTATACGACGGATTATATTCTACTTCATTTACATTTTCAATTCCGTAGTTCTTTAATTCATCAACTGAAAACATCGTTAGAGTATTTTTTATGTATGCCATGTTGTGCCAAAGGTATCAATTATCCGAAATAAATCTTAAAAAGTTGGAAAATCTTAATTCAACCTGATTAAGTTTTACATGGGCAACCCGCAACCTGCAACCTGCAACCTGCAACCCGCAACCTGCAACCTGCACAAGTTATTCTAAATGGATAGGGTATTGTCTTTAAGAAAGGTCTTATACATGGTTTAGTTTTCATAGTTGATTAAGGTTAAGCACGGAAAGAAAAAGGGCAACCAAATGGCTGCCCTTTTAATTTATGAAAATCCTTTGTCTATTTTCCAAATTTGACTGCTGCCTGAGCCGCTGCCAGTCTTGCGATTGGTACCCTGAATGGAGAACAGCTTACATAAGTCAGTCCTGTTTTGAAACAGAACTCAACCGAAGCCGGATCGCCGCCCTGTTCGCCGCAGATTCCTACTTTAAGATTTGGTCTGGTAGCACGTCCTTTTTCAACCGACATTTTGATCAGCTGTCCCACACCTTCCTGGTCAATAGTCTGGAACGGATCAGCTGCCAGCATTTTCTTATCAAGATAGTCATTCAGGAATCCGCCGATATCATCACGGCTGAATCCGAATGTCATCTGGGTAAGGTCGTTTGTCCCGAATGAAAAGAACTCAGCGCTTTTTGCCATCTGGTCGGAGAGCAGTGTTGCCCTTGGAATTTCGATCATTGTACCATATTTGTAATCGATCTTTTTAAGTCCTGATTTCTTACAGACCTCGGCATACATCTCGTCAACCACTTTTTTGGTAACATCAAGTTCTGAAACATCGCAGGTTACAGGAACCATCAGTTCAGGTTTCGGATCTTTTTTCTCCTTCAGAAGTTCTGCTGTAGCTTCGAACATTGCCCGAACCTGCATTTCAGTAATCTCCGGATAAGTTATGCCGAGACGGACACCACGGTGACCCATCATCGGGTTGCTTTCGTGAAGCGCTTCACCACGTTTTGCCACATCTGATTTTTTTATACCCAGCGCTTTGGCAAGTTCAGCCTGCTTTTCTGCTCCCTGCGGAACAAACTCATGAAGAGGGGGATCCATCAGGCGGAATGTAACAGGCAAACCATCCATTGCTGCCAGGGTGGCTTTCATATCCTTCTTTACATATTTATATAATTCATTGAGCGCTTTACGGCGTTCAGCTTCATTTGCACTGAGGATCATTTTACGTAGGAGGAACAAAGGCTGTTCCGAGCCCTTGCCGTAAAACATATGTTCAATCCGGAAGAGACCGATTCCTTCAGCACCGAAATCACGTGCCATTTTTGCATCTTCTGCGGTATCAGCATTTGTGCGGACTCCCATCGTCCGGTATTTGTCGACAATCTTCATAAATGCCTTGAAGCGCGGATTTTCTGAAGCATCCATCAGCTTTATCGAACCAGTGTAAACATTTCCTTTTGTCCCGTTGATTGTGATCACATCACCTTCTTTGAGGACTATATCGGTTCCGGCAACCTTTATTTTTTTTGCCGAGGCATCAACATGAAGTCCCCCTGCACCTACAATACAGCACTTACCCCAGCCGCGTGCAACAAGTGCAGCGTGAGATGTCATTCCTCCGCGGGCGGTAAGGATACCTTCTGCCGCGCGCATACCTTCAACATCCTCCGGATTTGTTTCTTCACGGACCATGATGACTTTTTCTCCCTTCCGGTTCCATGCAACTGCATCTTCAGCGGTGAAGACGATTTTACCAACCGCGGCACCGGGTCCGGCAGGTAATCCTTTAACAATCGGTTTGACTTTTTTCTCGGCATCCGGATCACAGATCGGGTGAAGCAGCTCATCAAGCTGTGCTGGTTCAACACGTGTAACAACTGTCTTTTCGTCGATAAGTTTTTCCTTCAGCATGTCCATTGCCATATTCAGGGCAGCTGTACCAGTTCTCTTGCCAACGCGGCACTGCAGCATATACAGTGTGTTTTCCTGGATTGTAAATTCAATATCAAGCATATCATGGAATGCCTTTTCAAGAATATTGCGGATATCGACAAGTTCCTTGTATGTCTTTGGCATTGCCTCCTGCATGCTTTTCAGGTGTTTATTCTGTTCATTCTTGGTCTCATTGTTCAGAGGGCTCGGGGTGCGGATACCTGCAACAACATCCTCACCCTGCGCATTTACAAGCCATTCACCGTAGAACTGATTTTCTCCCGTTGCCGGGTTACGTGTGAAAGCAACACCTGTGGCTGATGAATCACCCATGTTTCCGAATACCATGGCCTGAACGTTTACTGCAGTTCCCCAGTTGTCAGGAATTCCTTCAATACGACGGTACGATACAGCTTTCTTGCCGTTCCAGCTTTTAAACACAGCTTTGATACTGCCTTCGAGCTGTTCTTTTGCATCATCAGGGAAAGGTTTACCAAGCACCTGTTTTACTTTTTTCTTGAATTTTTCTGAAAGATCCTTTAGCTCATCAGCGGTAATCTCAGTATCTGACTTATATCCTTTCTTCTTCTTAAATTCATCAAGCATTTCATCAAGCTGCTTACGGATACTTTTTCCTTCACCAAGTTCAATTCCTTCAGCTTTTTCCATAACTACGTCGGCATACATCATGATAAGACGACGGTATGAATCCCAGACAAATCGCGGATTATTTGTTTTCTTAAGGAAACCGGGGATGGTTTCTGTGCAGAGTCCGATATTCAGAACTGTATCCATCATTCCGGGCATTGATTTCCGGGCTCCTGAACGGCATGAAACAAGCAAGTGCGTTTTTGGGATCGCCATACTTCATTCCCATCGTCTCTTCAGTTAGCTTCATGGCTGCCCATACTTCAGGCATCAGATCTTTCGGAAGAGTGCAATTGTTCTGGTAATATTCATTACAGGCATCGGTTGTGATAGTAAAACCGGCAGGTACAGGTAGTCCAAGGAGACACATTTCTGCAAGGTTGGCACCTTTACCCCCGAGAAGATTCTTCATATCTGCTTTACCCTCTGCAGTCTTCCTGCCAAAGGAATAAACTCTTTTTACTTTTGACATACTTTTATGAATTTGAGATAAACTATTTGTGGATTATCAAATTTATTCTTGTTTTTCAAAATAAGGTGCAAAGTTAATATATAAAATTGAATTTCAGAAACCAAAACGCACTTCATGAGCTGGGATGGAACATAATCAGCGTATCCCGGAGGTAACTCCTGTCTATATGAGTATAGATCTCGGTAGTGATTATCGATTCATGACCAAGCATTTCCTGGACTGCCCTGAGATCGGCACCGGCTTCAACCATATGAGTGGCAAATGAGTGGCGGAAGGTATGGGGACTGATCTTTTTGATAATACCGGCCTTCCCGGCAAGATCCCTTATGATTGTGAAAATCATGGCTCTTGTCAGCTTTTTGCCCCTGCGGTTAAGGAAGACGATATTGTCATCATGAATAACAGGCAGTCTGTTCCTGTCGATCCTGTAGAGATCGATCTCCTTCAGGGCTTTTCTGCTAATAGGTACAAGCCTCTGTTTGTTGCCCTTCCCGGTAACACTTACAAATCCTTCTCCATAATGAATATCAGTCAGCCGAAGATTAACAAGCTCGGAAACCCTCAATCCGCAGCCGTAAAGAGTTTCGATTATTGCCTTGTTCCTGTGGCCCTCAGGTTTGCTGAGATCTATTGCTTCGACAATCCTGTCGATTTCTGCCACACGTCAGAACTTCGGGAAGCTTTAGTCCGATCCTTGGAGATTCTATGAGCGAGGATGGATTCTCACTGATCTCACCGTCGATCAGCAGAAATTTAAAGAATGCCCTGATCCCTGAGAGCACCCTTGACTGGGTCCTGGTGTTCGGATTGCCTGCCCCAAACCAGTTAAGGAACTCCTTAAGGTCGGAATAAGTCACGATGGCCGGGGTCAGGTCTTTCCCGCATTCAATGGTGAAGATTCTCAAGCTTCCTCACATCATTCAGATATGCTTCAATACTGTTCTCTGACAATGATTTTTCAAGCCTCAGATAATTTTCGAAATTCTTGAATGATTCTTTCCAGGTGAGGCTCATATATGACTGATGTAATTGCGGTCAAAAATAAACCTTTATCCGCGATCTTCCTCTCATCCTCACATTTTTTAGTTATTTTTACCTTATTATTTAAAGTCAAACCTGGTTGAATGAAAATTCAAATAATTAACGGGCCGAACCTGAACCTCCTGGGAAAAAGAGAACCCGGGAAATACGGAAATAAGTCCTTTGAAGAGTATCTGACTCTTCTGAGGATCGTTATATCCACTGATAGATTTTGACTATTTTCAGTCGAATATCGAAGGAGAGATTATAAACAAGATTCACGAAACCGGCTTTTCATTGAACGGAATTATTCTCAATCCGGGCGGTTATACCCATACTTCGGTCGCATTGCCGATGCAGTGGCTTCGGTAAAAACGCCCGTGATGGAGGTTCATATCACGAATATTGCCGGCCGTGAAGAATTCCGGCATAACAGCCTCGTTGGCAGGTATTGTGCGGGGAGTATCATCGGACTTGGTCTTGACGGTTACAGGCTGGCTGTTGAAGCACTTGCAGAAATCAACAAACATTCAGAAAAAACAGGATGACAAAAAAGAGGACAAAAATTGTTGCCACCATTTCTGACAAAAGATGCGAGAAGGAATTTATGAGGGAACTTTATGAGGCGGGGATGGATGTTATCAGGATAAACTCTGCACACCTCGATATTGAAGGAGCCTTAAAGATCATTAACAATGCCAGGGAAGTGTCGGATAAGATTGCCATCCTGCTCGACACAAAGGGTCCGGAGATCAGGACCACAGTATGTGATTCGCCGATCAGCCTGAAGAAAGGGTCAACTATACTTATGGCAGGGAATCCAGGAAAAAAATAGTACGGGCCAGATCATTTACGTCAGCTACAGGGAATTTTCGAATGAAGTACCGCCGGGAACAGCAATCCTGATTGATGATGGTGAGATTGAACTCAAGGCTGTAAGGAAAGAGGGCGAATTCCTCGAGTGCCTCATTGAAAACGACGGGATACTCGGTTCCAGAAAAAGCGTAAATCTTCCCGGCGTAAAGATCTGCCTTCCTTCACTTACAGAAAAGGACCGGACATTCCTAAAAATGGCAGCTGAGAACGGAGTTGATTTCATTGCTCACTCTTTTGTAAGGTCAAAACAGGATGTTCTTGATGTTCAGGCTGTTCTTGATGAATACAAAAGCGACATCAAGATAATTGCAAAGATAGAAAACGAAGAGGGGGTTGAAAATATTGATGAAATCCTGGATGTTGTTTATGGAATAATGGTTGCCAGGGGTGATCTGGCGATTGAAGATACCTTATGAAAAAATTCCCGGGCATTCAGAAAATGATAATCTCAAAATGCATACACAGCAGCAAACCCGTAATTGTGGCAACCCAGATGCTTCATTCGATGATAACCAATCCCAGGCCGACACGTGCGGAAGTAAGCGATGTTGCGAATGCAATCTATTCCCAGACTGATGCAATGATGCTTAGCGGTGAAACTGCAAGCGGAAAATATCCGGTCGAGGCCGTGAAGACAATGACAAAGGTTGCTCTTGAGGTTGAAAACAATAAGGAGAAATTCCTCGACATTCCGGCTGTGAATATCAGCGGGTGAAATCTCAGCCTACCTTGCAAAAGTGGCAGTCAAGACATCGGTAAGGATCGGAGCAAAAGGGATCATTGCTGATACAATAGGCGGAAGAACGATCAGGGATATGGCAGCTTACAGGGGGGTCAACCTTGATCCTGGCTCAATGCTATCTCCACGCGTACCATGAGGGAACTGGCACTGTCGTACGGGGTTTATGCAAGTTACCAGGAAAAGAAGAAATCGGTTGATGACTTTATTAATATTGCACTGAAGGATCTGATTGCCCGCCATAATCTGGACCAAATGATGATATTATTGTTGTACTTGCAGGTAACTTTTCGGGAGGTTCAGGGTTTTCATTTATTGAAGTAGGAACGGTTGAATACCTGAAGAGTCGGGTTGATATTATAGACTGAGTTTATATTGTTGGTCTGATTTTTGAGGAAAAAGAATGGTTCAAAAACCGACAGTACATGATAAAATTAATATTTCTTTCCATATGGTTTATCATCCATCCGGTTCATGTTTCGCTGTTGAGCATCGACTACGCTCCGGATCAGAATAGTCTGAATGTGTTCATTAAAATATACTACGATGATTTTCTTACTGACTCAGGTATTGGGGAAAAGGAAACAGGCTCAATGAAATTTCCCGACAGCAGTTCGTTCACGGGTGATCATATCGGGAAATATATCAATGAGAAAGTCAGGATAATTGTCAATGGCAGGCAGCTGGAAGGAAAACTTGGGGATTTCAATCTTTCGGACAATGAATTAACCATGAACCTCTCATATGGTTCCGTTAATAATATTTCAACGATTACCGTGAAGAACCTCATAATGACGGGTCTTTATACCGATATGGCAAATATGCTCATTGTCAGGGTGCATGATTTTGAAAAAGGGGTTAGAATGACCCCGGAAGAAACGGAACAGACATTTAATATTAAATAACTAGGGATTGTGATTAAATTAAATATGGTTCAGAGATCAATGAAGAAATTTACTGCAATTGCGTTCATTTTGTTCTGTTTCTTAAATCTGAACGCGACTCATAACAGGGCGGGTGAGATCACCTATGTACAAATATCGGATCTTACTTTTGAGATTACAATAACGACATTTACCTACACGCTCAGCCTTGCTGACAGGCCCAGCCTGACAGTGGAATGGGGCGACAATTCCTCGTCCGTGGCCGCAAAGGTCAGATATCCTTTTTCTTCCTAACTTTTATAAAAGGAATATATACAAGATCACTCACACTTACCCCGGTCCGGGCGTTTACAAGATCGTCGTGCAGGATCCCAACAGGAATGATGGCGTTCAGAATATCCCGAATTCGGTCAATGTCGTATTTTCGATCTCCACCATCCTTATTGTCAATCCGGCAATAGGCAGGAACAGCACTCCCGTATTGCTTAATCCACCGTACGACAAGGCAGCCCGTGGATACGTCTTTATCCATAACCCGGGTGCGTTTGATCCTGACGGCGACAGCCTTTCCTATAAGCTCACTGTTTGTACGAGGGAGGATGGAAAGCCGATTGAAAACTACAAATTGCCTCCTGCAACCAACTTTTTCCGCCTCGATTCCATAACAGGCGATCTGATCTGGAGCACTCCTGCCGACACAGGGGCATATAATGTCGCAATGGAAATCCAGGAGTGGCGCAACGGGGTAAAAATTGGCGTGGTAGTCAGGGACATGCAGATTAATGTTTATGATACCCAGAACAAACCGCCCGTTAACGCGCCTCTGACCGATTTGTGTGTTGAGGTTGGCGATGTGGTTGATTTCACTGTTTCGGCAGTTGACCCCGATAATGATCTTGTCGGTCTGAGGGCAGCTTCGGGAGTTTTCACCATCGCCGGTTGCCGGGCACAATTTACCAAAGTCGATTCAGTTCCCGGCTTTGCCTCATCCCGGTTCCATTGGATACCCTGTCATGAGGCGGTAAGGAATCTGCCTTATGACCTGCTCATTAAAGCCGACGATTACAGCGCCGAACTTAAGCTTTCCGACATAGATATCATGCACATAAAGGTCCTCGGGCCATCACCGGTTCTGCTTAATGCTGCTCCTGAGGGAAAATTCATCCACCTTACCTGGGAAAATTACGGAACTGATGTAATTGCAGGCTTCAATATCTACAGGCGTGAAGGGGTGTCTGACTTTGATCCCGATTCATGTACAGCAGGAATTCCTCCTTCAGCCGGATTCACTAAAGTCGGATTCATCGAAGGAAGCTCAACTGTATCATTCATTGATACAAATAATGGAGAAGGACTTGATTTCGGGAAGGAATACAATTACAGAATTGTGGCCGTATATCCCAACGGTACCGAAAGCAAGTCTTCGAATGAGATCGCTGCAACCCTGGTCTCAGGTGTGCCGGTTATTACACATGTGAGCGTCAGGAATACCTCAGTAACCAACGGTTCGATATATGTCAGCTGGAGGAAACCCGACAGACTCGACACAATTCCCGCCAATGGGCCGTATGAGTACCTTATCTACAGGGCACCCGGAATAACCGGGACAGATTTCCAGCAGGTTACTTCGATTCAAACCGTTAACCTCAATGATACGGTTTTTATCGATACACTTTTAAATACCCAGGCGAACGGATATATTTATAAAATAGAATTATACAACAATGCTCCCGGAAACAGGTTCCTTGTAGGTGAACCGGGATATGCCTCATCGGTTTATCTTAACGCAAACCCCGGCGACAGAAAAGTTCGCTTTAATATATTCAGGAATGTACCGTGGATAAATACAAGGTACGATTTCTTCAGGCTGAATGAGACCACAATGGCATATGATTCTATCGGATCGACAAACCAGCTGACTTTTACCGACAACGGACTTGTTAACGGAGAGGAGTACTGTTACAGGGTGCGGTCTGTGGGCGGTTATACTAATGTAGGCCTGCCAAGAAACCTTGTCAATTTCTCGGAGATCATCTGTGCCACGCCAGTCGACAATGAACCGCCATGTATTCCCGAAATAACTGTTTCAAGCCAGTGCGACAGTCTCTATAATATCGTGGTCTGGAGCTTCACTGATCCGCTTTGCATCGATGATGTTGCGGGTTACAAGGTCTATTATAAGCTGACAACCGAGGAAGACCTGTCGCTCTTAACAACAATTAACGACAAGAACACTTTCTCATACAAGCATTACCCGGGAGATATAATTTCAGGATGCTATGCTGTTTCGACTTTCGATGCAATAGGAAATGAAAGCGACCCATCGGTAATGATCTGTGTCGATTCATGTAATTTTTATGAGATCCCGAATGTATTTACACCAAACGGCGATGACATAAATGACAGGCTTGTCGCGAAAACAACAGGGCTGGTTGACCGGGTTGATTTCAAGCTTTTTAACCGGTATGGTGTGCTTATTTTCGAGACAGATGAACCTAAACTCAACTGGGACGGGACATATAAAGGTAATATTGTATCACCCGGGGTTTATTTCTACCAGTGTGATGTATTTGAAAGAAGAATTTCGGGTCTTGAACAATTCCATCTGTCAGGATTCGTGCATGTTATTACCGAAGCGGGTGCAGAAGTAAGGAAGGAAGAGTTTTAATTTTTATCAGGGGGAACCGGAATGAAAAAAATATTGATATTGATCCCGTTCGTTTTTTACACAGCCCTGCTCTCAGGACAAAAACCTGTTGATTTTATTCTGAAAGGGAAAGCTTTGACCGAGGCTGGAAAAACTGACGAAGCATTAAATACCCTTTCTGAAGGGCTCAGGCTGAACCAGGATGCCGGATTATATCTGCAGCGTGCCGAAGCGTGGCTGACCAGGGGTGATTATTCACAGGCGATCAGTGATTTGAATTCAGCCAATAAATTGTCACCCGGAATAGGTGAATATGGTCTGGCAAGGATATACGGACTGAAGGGTGACGCTTCTACTGCTACGTATCACCTAGAGGAAAACATGAGATCGTCATTCAGGAAGAGAGAGAAGGAGATAATGCTCGATCCGGCTTTCAGCACAATTGAAAACAAACCTGAATGGCGCACCTTCATTAAGAAAGAGTGGTATAGTGATCTTGAAACAGGGTTGTCGGAAATTGAATATTATATATCAACCGGCAATACAGGAGAAGCCAAGTCAGTTTTATCAGAACTTTCAAAGAATTATCCTGACAATGATGGCAATATTTATGCAAATGCCCTGATAAATTTTGCCGATAAAAGGTATACGGAAACAATCAAGGCTATTTCAAGCCTGCTTACTGATGATCCGGGCAAGGAAAAATATTTGAGGCTCCTTGCCGGCGCGCAGGATGCCTCAGGAAATCAGGCAGGTGCCTCCTCGACATATACAAAACTGCTTGATCTGGGTATTCCCGATGCCGAACTGCTCATCCTGAGGGCAGAATGTTACAGGAAAACTGGTGAAACGGCCAGGGCGCTTGACGATGCCAGCAAATATCTTGACTTATACCCCGACAGTAAAAAAGCTTTAAGCTTTGCAGGGAAAATCGAAGCTGCTTCGGGAGATAACATTAAGGCACTTGAATATTTTTCAGAAAACCTTGAACTTCATCCGAATGATGCAGAATGCTATATTGACAGAGCCAATTCGTATTTTGTTTCAAAATCATGGAACTGGGCAATAAAGGATTACAGCATGTCGCTTGACCTGAGACCCGAGATCCCGAAGTCTGGCTTAATAAGGGTATTGCCCTGCTGAATTCGGGCAATACTGCTGATGCATGCCACGACTTTAGAAAATCATTCAGCCTGGGGAACAAAAAGGCCACTGAAATGATCAGCAGGCATTGCATTTCCCAGGGTAGATAATCATATTTCTATCTTGTATTTCTAAGGATCTTGTCGAAGAGATCCTGCGGCTTGAAGGGCTTCAGAACATAGTCATTGATACTGAGGTCGTCAATCTTGTCATGGCTTTCCGACATTATTGCCGCCGTAAGCGCTACCACAGGCATCGAACTGATCCTGGGATCTTCCGATTGCCTTATGATCCTAGTCGCTTCTATTCCATCCATCACCGGCATATGAAGATCCATTATCACAAGGTCAAATTCCTCTTTCTGGAGCAAATCAAGGGCAATCTTGCCATTCTCTGCATGGGTGACCTTAACACCCCATCCGGTAAGGAATTTATTTGCTACAAAGAAGTTGATCTTGTTGTCCTCTGCCACCAGTATCCTTTTCCCTTCCAGTCCTGTACATGGTTCAGATGTTTCGGCAGGTTTAATAACAGTTGCCTTTTCAGGTATTCCGAATTTGAGTGAGAATTTAAAGGTTGAACCTGCGCCGGGAACACTGTCCAGGCTGATCTGGCCTCCCTGAAGCTCGACCAGTTTCTTACAGATTGACAAGCCAAGTCCGGTTCCTCCATAATGCCTTGTTGTATCAGGTGATGCCTGGGTGAAACTTTCAAATATCACATCATGCTTGTCAGTGGCAATCCCTATACCTGTGTCTTTCACCCGGAACTCAATGACCGTACTGACCTGGTCGCGTTCGAGCTCCCTGATTATTACAAGAATGCTGCCCCTTTGGGTGAATTTCAGGGCGTTTGAAAGGAGGTTTGACAGTATCTGGTTAAGCCTGATCGAATCGCCGATAACCTCAATGGGAAGAGTGTCCTCTTTTATAATTTCAAACTCAAGGTTCTTTGATTTTGACCTGAACGAATAGGTCCTCATGATATCGTTCAGGAAATCCCTCAGGTTGAACTGGGTCTGTTCAAAGACGATCTTCCCCGATTCCATCTTGTTGTAATCAAGAACATCATTGACAAGTGTCAGCAGGTGATTTCCCGAGAACCTCAGGGTCCTGATGAAATCCATCTGATCTTCCCTTGGTTTCCCCTGGAGCAGCAAATTCGTAATACCTATTACCTCATTAAGCGGAGTCCTGATCTCATGGCTCATTGTCGACATGAACTGCTGCTTCGACTGGGCTGCCTCTTCTGCTTTGCGGCTGGCAAGCATCACATTCTCGAGCATGGTCTTTCTCTGAATGGTCATTGCTATCTGATTGGCAATAAACTCAAGGACATTAACATCTTCTTCCGAGAATTTATTTTCATCGTGGTAATCCTGCAGGGCCATAACCCCGATTATTTCCTTGTCGGCCTTCAACGGTATACCCATCCATACTTTGCATGGGGCTCCGACCAGGGCAATATCCCCTGAGTTTTCGAGATCCCTGAGATCATTTTCCTTCAGAAGGACAGATTTCTTAAGTCCGATCACCCACCTTGTAATCGTCTTCCTTGCAGGGAGTCTTTCGAAATTGTCTTTCTCATCCGCAAAGAAGGGCATCGACAGTGTATCTGTTTTCCTGTCATAGAGAGCAATGAAGAAGTTATTCGTATCCCAGATCTTACTGAGCTCACGGACAATCGTCGGATAGATATCCTTGAGATCAATCTGGTGAAGAGCAACTGTGGAAATGTTGTACAGTATCTCCTGGATCAGCTCGTTTTTTCTCTCCTGCGAGATATCCCTGTAGATGCCAAGTGATGCCACAACTTCTTCATTGATAAGAATGTTTGTAGCAATCAGTGAGACCTGGATCCGCCTGCCCTGCTTGTCCATCCTGATAGTCTGCTTTGCAATTTTGCAGTTTTCGGAACCCGGTGTACTGAGGTCGACTATCTCCGATTTTAAATCATCGGGGACGATCAGATCATCAACACACCTTTCCATTGATTCTTCCGGGGTATATCCGAAGAGTTTTGTAAATTCCTTGTTTATTGAAGTAATCTTCCCATGCCGGTTAAGAATAGCAATGGCTTCGGGTATTGAGTCGATCAGGAGTTCAAGGAAAGCCTTTTCCCTGTTGATCTGATCCTCATATTCCATGTGTTTGCTGATATCGGTTATGACACCCCGGTAGCCAAGTATCCTGCCCTCGTGGAAAATCGCGAAGGTGTGGGTCATGATCGGGACGATTGTTCCGTCCTTTTTACTGACATGGTATTCGTTTCCCGAGATCTGATCAGGTGAAGTGAGGCCCTTCAGGTTCTCGATTATTCTTGGAGAATTCTCGCTGAAAATTTCAGATATGTGCGTTCCATTTGCCAGGTCCTGTCTTGTATAACCGAAGAAATTCAATGCCTGGGCGTTTGCATAGAGTATCCGGCCGGTAATGTCGACCTCATAGACCATCTCAGGCAGCATTTCGGCAAATTCCTTAAATATGGCCTTTTGCCTGTCAATATCTTCCTCAATCTTCTTCGACCTGAGCAGGTCGAGTTCCTCCTTCAGCTTTCTGCTGGAGTCAAGAAGCTCCTCGTATTTTTCCTTGTAGTCTGTCATGCGAGGTTTAAAAACCGGCCTTAAATTAACAAAAATTACCCAATTTAAAATTTTAGCAAAACAGGCATCGATTCTCTTTAATTTCAATTGATACTCTTTATCTTATTCTTGTTTTTCTTGTTATAGTATTTGCAGAAGTCCATTAGTCCGCACTGTTCGCACAACGGTCTTCTTGCCTTGCATACATACCTCCCGTGAAGGATAAGCCAGTGATGAGCCTTGTGCATTAGCCCGGCAGGGATGTTTTCAGTAAGCTGATTCTCGACACTTAAGGGTGTTTTTGCATTCCTGACAAGCCCGATCCTTGTTGCAACCCGGAATACATGCGTATCAACTGCAATGACAGGTTTATTGTAGACGACGGATGCCACAACATTTGCCGTCTTCCTGCCTACACCCGGCAGGCGCTGCAGCATTGAAGTCTCTGATGGCACAATTCCTCCGAATTCGTCGACAAGCATCCGTGCCATGCCGCAGAGATGCTTCGCTTTGTTGTTAGGATATGAACACGACCTGATCAGTTCAAAAATATCAGATGGTTCGGCTCGCGACATTGACAATGCATCGGGATATTTTTCAAGCAACGCGGGCGTAATCATATTGACCCTTTTGTCAGTACACTGTGCTGACAGGATAACCGCGACGATAAGGGCAAAAGGATCCGTCCACTCCAGTTCTGTTTCTGCCACCGGCATATGTAACTGGAAGTATTGGATAGTCAGGTTATATCTCTCCTTTAAAGTCACACTTAATTTTACCGCTAAACGGAACGGCTACTTTAAAATTAACAAAATTTTATACCTTTAACGGATAATTGTTAAAAAAATTGGAGAGAATAGCTATAAATACAAATAGTTCTTCGTCAGAAGTCCTTATTGGGGTAAACTGGGAATCGGTCAGGGAGTTGCTTCCCGGGACCGGGGTTGTGATTGTAACCGACAGCAACGTCAGACGGCTTTATGGGGAAAAGTTTCCTGATTTTCCGATCTTCCCTGTTAAACCGGGAGAGGTCAGCAAGAAGCTTGAAGTGATCGAATACCTTTCGGAACGCCTGCTTGAATCAGGTATTGACCGGTCTGGTTTTATACTTGGGATTGGAGGCGGTGTGGTGTGCGATATTGCCGGATTCCTGGCATCAGTTTACATGCGCGGCATCAAATGTGCGTACGTATCTACAACCCTTCTCTCGCAGGTTGACGCAAGTACGGGAGGTAAGAACGGGGTTAACCTCGGGAGCGTCAAAAACCTGCTTGGATGTTTCAAACAGCCTGAGTTCGTTCTGTGCGACCCCTCAATGCTGAAGACACTACCGGATGAAGAGTATTTTTCGGGACTGGCCGAAGTTATTAAGACCGCCATCATTGGAAATGAAAAACTATTTGAGGTAATAGAGAATAATCAGGAGGGAGTGACAAAAAGGGATCCGGAACTGCTTTCTCTTATTATTTCAATGGCTGTGAATTTCAAGGCTTCAATTGTGTCAGAGGATGAGAAGGAGACCGGCATGAGGCGAATATTGAATTTTGGGCATACCTACGGTCATGCTATCGAACTCTATAAATCATTCCGTCATGGGTATGCAGTAGCATCGGGAATGGCGCTGGCAACAAATTTTTCATTTGAAAGGGGATTCATCACCAAAGCCGAATGTGAACGGATCTTCAACGTGCTTAAGTCGTACAAGCTGCTTCGCAGGTCCGACATTCCGGAATCCCAGATCAGTCAGCTTATCCTTCACGACAAGAAGAAATCGGGAAGTGACATGTATTTCGTTTTCACAGCGGGTATCGGTAAAGCCGTCATAGAAAAAATACCCCTCAGTGAGGTGACTGATTTTTACATTAAGGATATAACCTGTAAATAAACCTGACAGTTATGAATTCTTTTGGCAACCTTTTCAGGATTTCAATTTTTGGAGAATCGCACGGAAAAGGAACAGGTGTCATTATCGATGGCTGCCCACCAGGAATTCCGGTTACCCTGGATGACTTTTCAGGCGATCTTTCACGCAGGCAGAGTGGAGGAAAGGGAACCACAAAGCGTCACGAGGCCGATCTCCCTGAAATACTCAGCGGTATTTACAAGGGCTATACTGCCGGTTCGCCAATTACAATCATGACAAGGAATGAAGACAAAATTTCGGCTGATTATGATGATTTTGTAAGTGTTCCGCGTCCGGGTCACGCCGATTATTCAGCAGGAATAAAATACTCAGGCTTTTCAGATCCAAGGGGAAGCGGCCATTTTTCAGGCAGGATAACCTGGGGCCTCGTGGCTGCCGGTGTAATTGCCAGGATGGTCGTGAAGCCGGCCGGGATCTCCGCAAAACTAATATCTGCCGGCGGAAAGGCTGATATTGAAGCTGCGGTTGAGGAGGCAATGACAAGCGGCGATTCAATCGGAGGGATCGTTGAATGCAGGGTCAGTAATCCGATAAAGGCTCTTGGCGAGCCCTTTTTCTATTCATTCGAATCGGCTTTGAGCCATATTATATTTTCGATCCCTGCGATCAGGGGTATTGAATTCGGTGCGGGATTTGCAGCTGTCCTGATGAAAGGATCGGAACATAATGACAGCTTCATTGACAGTTCGGGAACCACTGCAACCAATAATGCCGGAGGCATTAATGGAGGCATTACAAACGGTAATGAGGTGGTTTTCAGGGTTGCGGTAAAGCCAACATCTTCTACAGGCGTTGAACAAACTACATTTGACTTTAAAAGAAACGAGATGACCACCCTTAAGGTAACGGGGCGCCACGATACATGCATTGCTCTCAGAATGCCCGTAATCATAGAGGCCGCAACAGCAATCGCCATGGCTGACCTGCTTCTGATCGACAGGGGTATTTATGGTCCAAGGAAAAGGTGACCCGGACATTAATTACATTCGGGTTGATTCTATTCTGATGACTTTTGATGTCGATTGCCTTATCCTGAACCTGTTGTCAAGCCTTTCCCCGACAATCCATACTATCTTCCCGTCCGACTCGAGGACCATTGTACTTTCCTTTTTTGTAACGGGGAATTTTCTGTCGATAAAATAGTCGCTGAGCTTCTTTCTGCCGCTCATGCCAAAAGGGAAAAAGTGGTCGCCCCTCTGCCACGGCCTGATCACCATCGGGAATCTGACTGTATCAAAGTCGATAAGTGCAATATGTTTTTCGCCTTTGATTTTAAGACCAGGTTCCATGGTAATTACATCAGCCGAAACAATAAATGGGATTTCACTTAATCCGCCCACATTGTCAACCTCAAACGATCTCAGACTATTTTTTTCAACAGGCGATACAATTAATTCTGTTCTGTTTTTGAGCAGCCGGTGAGATTGTGTGAATACCTGGCTGCCTGTCCTCCCATGGAGTATATTTGCCAGATCTTTGGTCAGATATCCTGTTAAGCCGTATGGCCGGAACAATTCATAAAGTATTGTATTGTTGTCGCTGAGAGGAAGCAGGTCTTCAAGGCTGAATATAATCCTGTCAGCCTCCACCCTGGAGATCCGTTTTCTCAGATCATCCATATACCTTGTGGCAATCTCATTTGTCCCTGCCAGCTTAAGCGCAGTATCGTTAAGCGTGTATTCAACCGACGGATTGATTTCCTTAAGAACGGGAATGACAAGATGCCTGATCTTATTCCTTGTGTATTTCGTTTCAGAATTTGACTGATCATTCCTGTAGGGGATTTTATTAATATGACAATATTCGGTTATCCTTGAGCGTGTTGCGAAGAGCAGCGGGCGGACGATCCTTTCACTGAGAGGTCTCATTCCCGTAAGTCCCGTAATTCCTGTCCCCCTGGTAAGGTTTATGAGAAGTGTTTCAATATTGTCATCCAGGTTGTGTGCTACGGCGATGCAGTCAAAACCGCCCTCCCGCCTGACCGTTTCAAACCAGTTATATCTCAGCTCCCTGGCTGCCATTTGTATCGAAATGCCTTGTTCCTTTGCATAAGTCTTTGTATCAAAACGCTTTGAGAAGAATTGAATATTGTTTTCCGCTGCAAATGATCTTACCAGTTCTTCGTCCATGTCAGATTCATCTGAACGCAGGGAGAAATTGCAGTGTGCTATACCGGTGGTGAACCCTGCGTTTATAAACAGGTGCGACATAACCATTGAATCGATCCCTCCGCTTACTGCAAGAAGCACCCTGTCATTTTCCCCGAAAAGGCGGTTATCTTCAATATATTTTAAAAAGTCATTAAACATTGTTAATGCAGGGCTATCTGTATGGTACTACCGAAGGCGGACCCGGGTCAAAATTATCAGGTCCCAGCAACTGTTCCCCTGAAATCAGCAAATGGTTTGCAGATGAATATTCGGGGAGGTTGGGAAAAAATCCCAGCCTGATCTGAAGCGTGTTTAATATGAGGTTGTCATTTCTGATCCGGATCCCCAGGCCAATTGCGGAGAGAGAATCTCCCCTGCCGACATTTTCATTTGTGCCAAACAGGAAGCCAAGGTCTGCAAACCCGAATAAGGCAAACCTGAATCCATAGAAATTGACCGGGCTGAACAGGACAGATTCAATACTGACTGAGAGTCTTTGCGCTCCGAAGAGGGAGTCATTCTTCATTCCTGAAAAGCCATCTTCGTAATGAAAAGCCAGCTTTTCATCGGAGTACCTGTCAAATCCTCTTGTATAATCGAGATTCATGAAATTTCTGATCCGGTATCTTCCAAGGTATAAAAGGTTTGAAATGAAATTTGTCCTCAGCAGAAGCATTCCCTGTTCTGTGATGCCATCATTTATAAAGGTGGCAATGCCCGCCGAACCGTAGATATACCCAAGACTTTTGATTGATTCTCCGATCGAAACGGTGGTGCCCATATAAGTTCTTTCCTTGAATTCATTAAGTTCCGTACCGGCTGTAAAATTAATAAGACCACCATGCGGGATATCTTCAGTTTTACCGTATCCGTAAATTAGGCTGGCTTTGTAGAATTTCTGAACTGAAAATGTTACGGAACCCAAAAACATTTTATATCTCTGAAGGTGGTGATAGGATTCGGGAAGGATGAACGGGTGGTCAAATACATTATTATTGGTAAACCTGGCACCGAAAATCAGCCTGGAGACCGATTCCTTATTCAGGAGAAATGACCTGGAGATCCAGTAGTCCTGCAAGTTATACTTTACCTCGGCCGGTCTAGCCAGGGAATCGAGATCGTCTGTTGTATACATCTGCCGGACTGAGATACCTCCGGCGTATTTTGTGGCAGAACTTACGAATTTCCTGTTCAGGTCAAAACCATAGGACCTCTTCCCAAGTCCGTCAGTATAATAGAGATTCATGTCGATGAATGTTCTGCGGAAATTGTTGATCGTATAGTGAATTCCGAATCCGGGAGAGTCCCTGAACTTATTATCATAAGGCATCTCTATACCAAATTCATGCCCCATTCCGAAAATGTTCCCGTCAAATAATGCAACTGATCCCCTGTCCATGCCCAGGTGGATTTTTGCACCGATGGAATAAATATCCTTTGTCAGGACTAATATATCCGCCTCGGTCTCAGATGCAGGCACCACAATTATGCGGGCATCGTCAATAAACGGGAGTTCACGCAGGAGACGTTCATTATCGCTAAGGATAAGCGGTGAAATAGTATCGCCTTCGCTGAACAGGATGTTCTTTTTTACAATGATCTCATTTGTATTTATATGGGTATTATTCAGAAACTTTTCAAGCTTGTTCGGGTCACTGAGATCCGGACTGTATATATCTGTACCAAAAACGTTTAACCGTTTGATCTTAATATTCCGGATCTTTCTGCCGGAATATTCAATATAATTTATTGTGCTTGGGCTTGTAAAATCCTTATTGGAGGCCGGATCAGCCTTTATTATTACAAAATCGTAAAGCTTGCGGGTAAAAAGTGTTCCTGACGCCCTGCTTTTCAGAGAATCGAGGAAGATCAGCGTTCTGTCAGGCTCTTTCATGGACGATTGAATCAGCCCGGAAGGAGAAAGGGGAGGAGTTCCCGGATATGACAGGAGAAGCTTATCAGGACTCAGTATTTTGATCTTTTGCGGAAATGCTGCAATGGAATCCTGCCTGATGGCAACCTGCGGATAGGCTGTGCTATAAATTAGCAGAAATACCGGAAAGTATATTAATTTTAAGAGATTCTTTTGTTTTTTTATAGCTATTGATTCAGGTTTCATGCGGATGATTGATCAACACGTCATCTGAGTTAAACTGGAATCCAAGACGCTTCCCCGTAATTACCCTGGAGTGCTGGATTTTTGCTTCAGCCTGGCCGACAGTTGCAATTTTAACCGTATCGTATGGCGGGACCAAAAGGTCAAATTCGAGGGAGTACTGTATGGCAGTTGAAATGATGAACTGCAGCGACGATCTGCTCAGTGCTTCATTCCCGTAGTTCGAAAACAGCATGCCCATCTGCCTTTTACCTTCAACAAGGTACTGGTTTTCGTGGTTGATGAATATTCTGGCAATCAGGTATCCCAGATCATCGAATCGTGAGTATTTGAAAGAATCAAACAGGAAATTGTAGATATTTATGATACCCGAATATGCATTATACTTGTTTTTCTGGATATACGGAGTTTTCCAGGCCGGATGCTCCCTGTCGAACTGAAAAATGTTGGAGTGCATGCTGAAAAGTAAAATGTCACCCGCTACCTTAAGCTGGGCGTCAAAACTGCTCCTGTCGGTATATTCCAATTTGATCCTGCTGTCAACGCCCCCCAGGTTGATATTCACATCTTTCGAGAATGTCTTCAGAATATCCTTGACAACTCCAAACCATTCAAAGGTATTGTCATAGACTTTTTGTTTCAACAGGGATTTTTCTTTGAGGGTCGTTACAATGGTGAGCCTCTTTTCATCCAGTTCTGACATGATTCGACAAGATTTCGTTATAACAGGCAACTAATTTAGCAAATATTAATTTAAAAGTGTAACCACGATATATATCATTATTTACTCGTGTTAGTACGACCTTGCAAACAATACCCTTCTTTTTGATGGTTTTCCGGAATATATGCAGGCACCTTCTTCTTCCTGAGAGTCAAAGGGAATGCATCTGATTGTTGCCTTGGTCTCATTCTTGATTTTTTCCTCGGTCTCAGCTGTCCCGTCCCAGTGAGCCATTATAAATCCTCCCTGATTGTCAAGGATTTCCAAAAAGTCGCTCCATTTATCGACATTAAAGGTATTCTCTGACCTGAATTTAAGGGCTTTATTATAAATATTAACCTGGATCTCTTCAAGCAAGCCCTGAACGTGGGTTGTTACATTCTGTACGGGAATCGTTTCTTTTTCAAGGGTATCCCTGCGCGCAATCTCAACGGTTCCGTTCTCAAGATCGCGGGGACCGATTGCAAGGCGAACGGGAACACCCTTTAGTTCATAATGAGCAAACTTCCAGCCCGGTTTGTTGTTTTCCTTGTCGTCGTATTTGCATGAAATTCCTGCTTTTTCAAGACCGGCTTTGATCTGGTTTGCCTTTTCGGAGATCTTCTCAAGCTGCTCTGACGTTTTGTAAATAGGGATAATAACCGACTGAAGCGGAGCCAGACGGGGCGGCAGGACAAGTCCCAGATTATCGGAGTGTGCCATTATGAGGGCACCTACCATCCTTGTGGACAATCCCCACGAAGTTGCCCACACATATTCGAGTTTGCCTGTTTTATCGGTGAACTGTACGTCAAATGCTTTGGCAAAGTTCTGACCCAGGAAATGACTGGTCCCGGCCTGAAGGGCTTTCCCATCCTGCATAAGCGCCTCTATAGTATAGGTATCGATAGCCCCTGCAAATCGCTCATTTTCACTTTTATAACCCTTAATTACCGGGAGTGCCATATAATTTTCGGCAAAATCGGCATATACATTTACCATTTTTTCTGTTTCCTCAACCGCCTCTTCGCGTGTGGCATGAGCTGTATGCCCCTCCTGCCAGAGGAATTCGGAGGTCCTGAGAAATAACCTGGTCCGCATTTCCCACCTCACAACATTTGCCCACTGGTTTATCAGGATCGGAAGATCGCGGTACGACTGTATCCAGTTCTTATAGGAATTCCATATGATTGTTTCGGAGGTCGGACGGATGATCAATTCCTCTTCAAGTTTTGCAGTGGGATCGACAACTATTCCCTTGCCGTTTTCATCATTTTTAAGCCTGTAATGTGTTACTACCGCACACTCTTTGGCAAAACCTTCCACATGTGCGGCCTCCCTGCTGAAAAATGATTTCGGAATGAACAGGGGAAAATATGCATTGACATGACCTGTTGCCTTGAACATTTTGTTTAGTTCCGCCTGGATATTCTCCCAGATTGCATAACCGTAAGGCTTGATCACCATGCAGCCCCTCACCGCCGAGTTTTCTGCAAGATCAGCCTTAATTACCAGATCGTTATACCATTGAGCATAATTCTCCTCCCTGTTTGTCAAAAACTTCGCCATTTTTTGGTATGGTATTTGAATTAAATGAAGTTAAAAAATTGGTTGGTAAAAATAGACAAAACTTGGAGAAATAAAAACAAGGTTAAGCTGAATGCAGGAAGGTCGAACAACCTGATGAAAGCCCAAAGCAAAAAGAACAGAATTGAACAGATTAAATCGGAGCTTTGAAAATAAATTGTATCTTGGAAAAAAATTATAAATTTGCTCAACGGCAAAAAGATCGCAGAAAAGGAATAATTGGTATAATATTTGAGAGTGTAACAGTATACTAAACAGAAATAAGATGAAAGCATTGTATTACATATTCGGCGGAGTTCTTCTTACACTTGCATCCTGTTCAACAGGACGTTATGTAGGATCTGAATATGATGATCTTTACTACCTGTCGTCAGATGAGCCTGTTACAGTGGTCCGCTCGGAGGCAAATCAGCAGGTTGCTGAAGGTAATCTGAGGTCGGGTGATTACTATGATAATATATATGCGGTTGACACGCTTGTATCAAAAGAATATTCTGATGCAGTCGATTATGATGATCCAAACGCTTACAGCGACGAATCACTCAGGGATTATGGCTACTACGACAATTACTCATACTCCGGAAGGTTGAGGAGATTTTACGGGAATTATTTCGATCCTTACTGGAGAGATCCATTCTACTACAGCTGGTATCCTTCATTTGGATTTAATAGCTGGTACGGGGGATTCCCGTATTCATACGGATATTATG
The DNA here is from genome assembly GCA_963737255.1 of uncultured Bacteroidales bacterium. GTDB lineage: Bacteria > Bacteroidota > Bacteroidia > Bacteroidales > VadinHA17 > LD21. Next base: position 434,751 of record CAVTSB010000010.1, on the reverse strand, counting down.
ATCCCTTCTATTACGATTATTACAGCCCGTATTCATACGGAGGATTTTATAATAATTATTACTACGGCGGCTTATATTCACCGTTCTTCAGGTCACCCTATTCCTTCTACTCATCATATTATTACGGATATTACCCCGGATACTATAACTCGAGGTATTACAATAATGATATATACGGTACAGATTACGGCAGGAGGGACAGGTCAAGCAATCTCTCGACAAGATGGAGCGGCGGTTCTTCATCGCCAACGGGAACTTCATCAAGAAGGGGAACCGGTATCTCCACAGGTTCGGGTAATGTAAATACATCCTCATCAGGTCAGGCAGCTGCAGGCACCTCAAGAAGAACAACAACCCAGCAGGGTACCCAGCAGACAGTCAGCCCTGCACAGAGAAGTTCAACCCAGGAATCTGTCAGGTCAGGTAGCGGAAGCAGTACCACTACCACAACAAGAAGACCGGCAGCCGTTAAACCCGAATACAATTCAACAAACAGGACCTATACCCCCAGCTATAGCAATCCGAGGCTGAGCACAAGGCCATCATATAACAATACAAGGGTTAACCAGAGTAATCCGGTTACCAACAGCAGGGTCAACAGCAGCATACCGAGCCGGTCAGGATCAAGCCAGCAGCAATCAGGACAGAGCTATTCGAATACCAGGAGAAGCTCAGGCCCCTCCTCCTCATATGCGCCGTCGCAGAGCAGATCCTATTCACCATCCCAAAGCAGGTCAGGCTCATCCTACAGCGCTCCGAGAAGTTATTCGGTGCCATCATCATCATCGCGCAGAAGCTCTGACGGAGGATCATATTCCTCCAGATCATATGGTTCGTCAGGCAGCGGATCATCATCGTACAGCGGCGGATCATACAGCTCGGGAAGCAGCAGCAGATCCTCTTCATCAGGATCGTACAGCGGTGGTTCATCTTCTTCGGGAAGTAGTTCATCTTCAGGCAGCTCTTCATCAGGCAGAAGGAGATAATCCAACACAAAATATTGAAAAATTAAAATGATTTTAGTTCATTCTTTATCAGAGTGCGGGTATAGGTTTAAATAAAATCAATCAAAAAATGAAACGTTTAACACTGATAATAGCAGCAGTTTTTCTGACTATCTCCGGTATTTTCGCCCAGAATGTCGATGATGCCCTGAGGTATTCCCAGATCTTCTATAATGGAACCGCAAGGTTCATGTCGATGGGAGGTGCATTTACAGCCCTCGGCGGCGATATGTCAACATTAAGCCAGAACCCCGGTGGACTCGGGGTCTTCAGATCATCGGAAATCTCTTTCACTCCCCAGCTTTTTCATATAGGGACGTCTTCGAATTTCCATGGCATCTCTGATGATTACCTCTATAATTTCAACATCGGTCAGATAGGGATCGTCAGCAACATAATCTCAAACAAGCAGGAAACAGGACTGATCGTATTGAATGTTGGATACTCTTTCAACAAGACCAGTAATCTTCATTCAACTGTCAGGATTGAAGGTATAAGCAATAATAGTTCACTTGCCGATGCATGGGCCGATCAGGGTTTCGGAACCTATTACTCCGATCTTTCAGGTGCCCCCGGGATAGCATATGATGCGTGGATAATCGACACCTTAACGGGAACGGGAGCAACGGAATATGGTACGGTCTTCTCAAATTACGGTGATGATCCGGACGGCTCAGTTTACGGTCAGAAAATCCGGCGGCTGATAAACAATGAAGGTTATACGGGTGAGCATGCATTCTCAGTAGGAGGAAACGTATCGAACAAAGTGTTTTTCGGAGCTACCCTGGGTATCAGCAGATTAAAGTACACCGGCCACTATGAACATCTTGAAAGCACCGATCAGGTTCTGGACTCCGGTTTTGAAGATTTCACCTATGTTGAACATTTTGAAAACACCGGAACAGGTGTCGCATTAAAGATTGGTGCTATTTTCAAACCAATTGAAACGGTCAGGATCGGACTTGCATTCCATTCCCCGACAATTTTTAAAATCAACGAATATTATTATGACAACGTAAACTCAAACTTCAGTGACGGCGAAAATTTTGAGTATGAAAATGAGCCTTTAAGATACAATTATGCGCTTACGACTCCATTCAGGGTGCTGGCCGGGATTGGAATCCAGGTTAAAAAAGTTGCACTTCTGAGCGCTGATTATGAATTTGTCGATTATACAGCCGCCAGATTCTCGGAAACGGGTGATAACTACGATTACAGCGAGAAGAACCTGGGAATAAGGAATACACTCAAACCTGCCCACAACATTCGCCTCGGTGGAGAATTCAGGTGGGATAAAATGTACTTAAGGGGCGGATATGGTTATTATGGCAAGGTTTTCAAAGCCGGTGAGGAAAATGATCATATGGATCATAATTCAATCTCATTTGGCTTAGGCTTCAGGGAACAGAACCTGAATATTGACTTTGGTTATACAAATATCAGAAACCCGCAAAGATATATCCTCTATAATACGATTTCTGAGTCTGCAATGGCAAACCTGAGTACCGGGAAGAATATATTCACCGTTACCGTCGGGTATAAATTTGGTTATTAATACTTTGATTACTTCTGATTTGGGGAGGCTGTCAACCATCTGACAGCCTCTTTTTTTAGTCAGAATCCAAAAAACTTAACCCTGCATGCCCTGCCTGCCGGAAAGCAGGCGACAGGCACCGGGTGATACGAAGTTTTGTTGTAATTGGCACGATCAGATCAAATAATATAATCTGTGCAACTATGTGGCTAAATGGATTTTAATATGTATTATAATACGTATTAAAAAACATATTATTTTAAAAAGAAATACGTATTATAATACGTATTATTTTCTTTTGATAAAAGTTAATGGAACCCCTCCGGGGTTCATTCCGTAATTGTTATATTTTTCCTAAAATAGTGGAACCTCTCCGAGGTTCAGGTCATAGTCATTGAATTTTAGCCTCTTCCTCTCGAACCACGCAGTGGCTCCATCCTTACAGGCATTTCGCAGGAAACGTCTCTCGAACCACTGGGTGGTTCCATCATTACAGGAATTTCGCAGGAAACGTCTCCCGAACCGCGGAGTGGTTCCATCATTATAGGAATTTCGCAGGAAACGTCTCCCGAACCACGGAGTGGTTCCATCATTACAGGAATTTCGCAGGAAACGTCTCTCGAACCACGGAGTGGTTCCATCATAATATCGTTATCGCACTCACCTGCTTTTCCCACCTCTTCCAGTGTCAGAATGGGCATAGTTTACTGAATCAATGAGTATTACCCGCCTTCCCTTACGTTTAAGTGAAGGGGGGGTGAGTTCGTGTGATTTCGGGAGCGGTATTCATTTGGAATTCTACAGGTATTCCGCGGATTCAGGCCCCATATTGAACAGCAGGTCGAGAATACTCAGGTTGGGGACAAACCCGTTAATTGCAAAAACCTGGAAATAAGGCCTGGCTGAATACGATGAGGTTTTTTTCGGAGATATCAGGTACCTGAAATCGTTCTCCTTCTCATCCTGAGGTTCAAATGAAGAAGTGAATGCCACGGATCTTTGTATCCTGACCATGTCGAGACAAAGGCTCAGGAGCTCGTAGTTCAGATCGATCAGATACTTATGATTTCCAAGGATCACTTTTTCGATGGTTTCAAAATAGTACTGGAAATAGGGCGATGTACCGTATGAAGATTTAAATGCCCTCAGATGGACCTGCTGCCACCGTTTCGAATAGTCTATAACGATCTCCCCGACGGGAGCTTTAAGAAAAAAGCCTTTCATAACAGGCACCGACAATGAAAGAATGCCTGCCGATGAAAGAATCCTGCACCTGTTCCTGTAGGTTTGCTTTATATAGTTTTCCTCCTTTTCTATCACGATCCGGTCAGCCAATTTTATAGCACTGAAATATTCAGCCGGCGGAAAGTAGGCGGTTGACAGCAGTACTTCCACTTGTCTAAAGGATTATCACTTCATCTGGTTGATCATGCTGGCGGAAAAGCCTGCACCAAAACCGTTGTCAATATTTACAACAGTTACTCCGGCCGAACAGCTTGTCAGCATTGCAAGAAGAGCGGAGATGCCGCCGAAATTTGCTCCGTAGCCCACACTCGTTGGAACAGCGATCACCGGTATATCAACAAGTCCGCCCACAACTGAGGCAAGGGCACCTTCCATTCCTGCGATTACAATTATTACTCTGCAGCTCCTTATTTCAGGCAACTTATCCACGAGCCGGTGAATACCCGCAACTCCGGCGTCATAAATTCTTATTACGCTGTTCCCCAGAAGCTCTGCGGTAACCGCTGCCTCTTCAGCTACAGGCATATCGGAAGTGCCTGCTGTAACGACTGCTATCCTGGTTTTGGGAGGTGCAGGCGTTTTTTTCCTGATGCTGATTATCCTGGCTTCCTGATGATAAACAGCTTCAGGTATGATCCGACTCACGGCTTTGAACATACTTCCATCAGCTCTGGTTCCTATTACATTGTTCTCCTTTTCAAACATAACCCTGAATATGGCAGCTACCTGTTCAACGGTTTTACCGGCGCAATAAACAATTTCAGGGTAACCTGTCCGCATTTCCCTGTGGTGATCGATCCTGGCAAAACCAAGATCAGTGTAAGGGAAATTCTTTAAAGTGTCCAGGGCTTCCTCAACACTCGTGGTTCCCGTTTTAACCTCCCTGAGCAGATTTTCAATTTCGTTTCTGGTCATAACTGTTTAATTTCCGGATCAGAACTTCCTGATCTGTAACCTTCAAGATCCAAAGATACATATCTGAAACCTATTTTTTTCAGGTTACTGATTATAAGTTCTTTTTCAGGGCTGTGAATCATTCTGTCCAGGTACCCGGGGAGACATTCAATTCGTGCCGTGTCCCCATTTATCCTGACCCTTGTTCCGGGAAAACCCAGTTCGAACATGTACTGTTCAGCCTGTTCCACCATTTTGAGGATCCCTTCGGTAACTTCTGTATTGTAGGGAATCCTGGTAAGCAGGCAGGCCATTGCAGGCTTATCCCAGAAAGTTAAGCCCTGCCGGAGCGAAAGTCCCCTTATTTCATCCTTTGTGAGACCCGATTCCAGGAGGGGACTTCTGATCTCAAGCTCCCGGAGTGCTTTCAATCCCGGTCTGAAGGATTCCGCATCATCAGCATTTGTGCCATCAATAACATGCGCAAAACCATTCTGACCGGCAAAAGCAATGATGTCGGTAAAGAGGGTTTTCTTGCAGTTGTAACACCGGTCGAGCGGATTGAACCGCACCGATTCCGGGAAATTAAGATCGATTATCCTGTGGTTAATGCCATGGGTCCGGGCAAACTCAACAGCTTCGTTTATTTCGGCTGCCGGTATATACGGAGTTCTTATGGTAACTCCCACTGTCTCAAGGCTCTTTAAGGAATGAGCCCTGTGCAGGAGAAATGAACTGTCGACACCGCCGGAAAAAGCAACGACGAAAGAATTCAATTCTTTCAGTATTTCATCCAGCTTTTCAGTCCTCTTTTCTGTTATATTCAGTATTTTTTGTTCGTTTTCTCTGGACATAAATTATTTTTTTTGCCGTAGAAGCTCTGAAATTAAATAATTGTAGACTTCCTTTACCGGTATACCATTCTCGAGTGCAATTTTTCTGCACGCCTCAAACTCAGGTTTTGCTGATACTTCCCTTCCATTGAGAAATGAATGTTTTACGCTTACTTCCCCGTATTTTGTGCTGAGGTTCCTGAATTCCCTGGCAAGGGTATCCTTCCGGAAACTGAACGTTCTCAGCCCCAGTGTGGTAGACTCGGTAAATATAATCTCCCTGATTTTATCGGCAAGACCGTTTTCGCAGATTACATTCAGCACTATTCCCGGTCTTCCCTTTTTCATTATGGTGTGGGTGTAATAAACATCGGAGGCGCCTGCTTTAAAGAGTCGCTCGGATATATGGTCATAAAACTCCGGATTCATATCATCGATATTGCACTGGATCAGCAGAGCTTCATGCCCTGAGTTTGAATCCGCTGTTTTTTCCCCGATCGAGACCCTGAGAAGATTTGGTACGGAAGGATTTTCCTTATGTCCGACCCCGTATGCGGTCTTTTCAATATTAAGGCTGGAAACAGAGCCAAAATCAGTCCCCAGAACAGATAAAATAGCTGCCCCGGTAGGTGTTGTTGCTTCAAAGTCCACACCCCCGGTCTTCGAAGGGATGCCTTTAATTATTTCAGCAGTGGCAGGAGCGGGTACTGGTAATCTACCATGCTCGCATCTGACAAATCCGCTCCCGAGTTCAACCTCCGAAACATGAACACCTTCAACGCTTAATGCATTATAACAGATTGCAGCACCTACAATATCGATAATGGAATCGATAGCGCCAACTTCATGAAAGTGTACCTCATTGACCGGAATTCCATGAACGGCCGCTTCGGCTGTCGCGATCTTCAGGAAGATCTTTTTGCTGAGATTTTTAGTTTCAACAGCAAGCGCCGAATCGTCAATGATCTTTTCAATATCGGAGAGGTGCCTGTGGGCATGTTCATGAATTGTCTGTCTGACAGTGACCTTTGTCCCCACTATTCCATGCCGCTGATCCTTTTCTGCAACAAGCTCCCATCCTTTGAGATTTAGTTTGCTGAGCTCATTTACAAGGTAGTTTTTTTCTATTCCGAGATCGATCATGGCACCAAGATTCATATCACCGCTTATTCCTGAAAAGCAGTCATAAAAGAGTACTTTCATAGAATTATATTAATAATGTTGTAACAATCAAAAGTAGTTTATGTTATTAAAACTCGTTCAATATGATCCTAAACCTGATAAGGCTGCTAATATACAATTTACTATTAAAGTGGGACAATGTAAAAAAAAAGTCGTATTTTTCGAGACTTTTTATTAACGATATTAATCCACATTAAATACAGAAAATGAGACGAAGGGATTTCTTTAAGTCTTCGGTTGGTGCAGGGATAGCAGCCGGAGCTGCATTAAGTATGGGCGGATATCAGAAGCTTTGGGCGTCATCACCGGTTCCGCCAGGTTATGATATGGTGGCAGTCATGGGAGGTACCCCGGAAGCGATGTTTGATCTTGCCATCCAGGAAATGGGTGGGATTGGAGCATTTGTTAAGAAAGGGCAGAAAGTTCTTGTAAAACCGAATATCGGATGGGATGTGATCCCTGAACTTGCAGCCAATACAAACCCGGGACTTGTAAAAAGGATTATAGAGCACTGTTTTAAAGCCGGTGCAAAGGAAGTATACGTTTTCGATCATACATGCGACAACTGGGTAAATACCTATAAGAATTCGGGCATTGAGAAAGCGGCAAAGGCTGCCGGGGCCAAGGTGGTGCCGGCAGCTTCTGAAAACTATTACCAGCTGATTGAAATACCGGGGGGAGTTAAACTGAAAAGCGCAAAAGTACATGAAGTACTGCTCGAAACGGATGTGTTTATTAACGTCCCGATCCTGAAGGACCATAATTCGACAAGAATGACAGCCTGCCTTAAAAATAACATGGGACTTGTCTGGGACAGGGGATACTGGCATTCGAACAATCTGCATCAGTGCATTGCCGATTATGCACTGTATGAAAAAAAACCTGCCCTTAATGTTATTGATTGCTATAACGTGATGGTCAAGCATGGTCCGCAGGGCGTTTCGAAAGAGGACGTTGTCCAGATGAAATCGCTGATACTGACCACCGACTGGGTGGCCGGTGATGCAGCGGCTGCTAAAATGCTCAACATCGAACCATCAAGGATTGACTATATTCCGATCGCACATAAAATGGGTTTGGGGAATATGAACCTGGATTCCCTGAATATCAAGCGCCTAAAAATGTAATCATAAATGACCTCATCTTTTCTCAGAAAATTCCGGATAGGGTTTTCGGTAGTTGTCCTGCTTTGCTTTGTATTTATCTTTGTGGACTACCGGTCGCTTATTCCCGAAAGCTACAAGAATTACCTTCTCTTTCTTCAGTTCATTCCATCACTGATTAAATTTCTTGATCTTAAAACTCTTGCAGCAGGCGGATTTATGGTTGTTCTACTTCTGACCCTGCTTTCGGGCCGTACTTACTGCTCATTTCTCTGTCCGCTCGGAATTACGCAGGATCTGTTCAGCAGGATCGGAGGCCGGATAAAGAAAAGATTCAAGCGGTTCGGTTTCAGGAAGCCGTTCACAATTGTAAGGTATACTCTGCTGGCGGCGACTTTGGCCGTTGCAATTATTTGGGGGATCTACCTTGTTACTCTACTTGATCCCTACAGCATATTCGGCAGGTCGGTGACCTATTTCGTCAAACCTGTCGTACTTCTGCTTAATAACCTGTTCTCGGGAATTCTCGGGAAACTTGACAATTATGCACTGAGTCACATTCAAATCAAAGGCTTCGAGCTTGTCGCGTATTCGATACCTGCCGCCTTTTTACTCCTGGTTGGCCTGCTTTCGGTGATAAAAGGCCGGCTTTACTGCAATATGATCTGTCCGGTGGGAACCCTTCTTGGCCTTGTCTCAAAAATATCTGTGTTCAGGATCAAATTCAATGTAAGCAAATGCACAAGATGCGGACGTTGTTCAGTGGTGTGCAAATCTTCTTGCATCGATTTCCTTAATTACAGAGTCGATGTGTCGAGATGTGTCGACTGCTTTAATTGTATCAGCACCTGTCCCGACAAGGCAATATCGTATGGAGTTGTCAGTCTTAAAAAGAGCGGGCACAAAACTGATGAAAGCAAGCGGAAATTTGTTGCGCAATCGGTTCTTATGCTCTTTGGATTGTCACAGTATGCAAAAGCTCAGGAAAAGAAGGTCCCGGTGCCAACCCGTGAATCAACTGTAAAGGAAAATAAAACATTTCCGGTGTGTCCTCCGGGGGCAGGATCGTTTGCGGATTTCACTAAAGACTGTATTGCGTGTTCATTATGCATAACAGCTTGTCCGAATCAGGTTCTGCAACCCTCTCTGAAACAATACGGCATTGCCGGACTTATGCAACCGGTGATGAACTACCATAAGAGTTTCTGTACGTACAATTGCGTGGTTTGTACGGAAGTATGTCCTACTTACGCGCTGAAACCGCTTGAGCTTGAAGCGAAGAAACTTACCCAGCTGGGGAAGGCCATATTCATAAAGGATAACTGTATCGTGAAGACCGAGAAGACGGCATGCGGGGCATGTTCAGAAGCTTGTCCGACAAAAGCCGTTTACATGATACCATACGAAGGGAACCTTGTTATCCCTGAAACCAACCAGGACATATGTATTGGCTGCGGTCATTGTGAATTTGCGTGTCCGACCGTTCCCTACAAGGCAATTTTTGTCGATGGCAATCCTGTTCATCTTGCCGCAAAAAAACCTGAAAATGTAGAGTCGGAGATGAAGACACCTGTTGAATTCCCCTTCTGATCCAGGCCTTATTTCTATATTTCTTTATTTCAATATTTCTTTATTTCTCTTTCATTATTTTTTTAATTCAAAACAAATTACATGAGCCCATCCCATATAGAACATATAGGCATTGCAGTTTCAAATCTTGAAGAATCAATTCGTTTTTATGAAAAAGTATTCGGCCTCAGGTGCTACAATATTGAAACAATAGCGGAGCAGAAGGTCCGGACTGCCTTTTTCCTGGTAGGGCAGACAAAGATAGAACTGCTTGAAACAACCGATCCCGACGGTCCGATAGGAAAGTTCATCGGGAAGAGGGGAGAGGGGATTCACCATATCGCCTTTGCGGTTAAAAATTTAGAAGAAAAACTCAGACAGGCCGAAAAAGAAGGAGTCAGACTTATAGATGCCACCCCGAGAAAAGGAGCCGAAGGACTCGAAATAGCTTTTCTCCACCCTAAATCGACAGGAGGTGTTTTAATTGAAGTATGTGAGGATAAACAACGGTGATCATCACCTTTTTGATTTAAATTATTTAGTAGGTTTGTATATACAAACCTGCTGGTATTATGAACAATAAATCCATATCCGGTAACGCCGGTCCAAAGATCAGATCAGATTGTGAGATGATCCTGCAGCTCAGCAGCGAAGGCGGAATTGTCATTGATCTGAAATCGAAGGTTCAGGTTTTATACGGAGCTTCAATAAGAAAGCTTTGCACTGACATTTTAGTTTTTTTCGGGATAAGGGATGCCCTCCTGACGGTTAATGATTCCGGAGCTCTTGACTGGGTGATCGGGGCCCGTCTTGAATCAGCAGTGAAGCAGCTTATAAATACTGATCTGGAGTTTCTTCCGCCTTTCCGGGAGGAGAATAAATATCAGACTACTTCAGGGAGGTTCAGGTTTTCGCGCCTCTACATCCCCGGAAATGCGCCTGCCATGATGATCAATGCAGGACTTCATTCGGCGGATGGGATTATCCTTGACCTCGAGGATTCCGTTGCTCCTGAAAAGAAAGATGAAGCTAGGATTCTTGTAAGGAATGCTCTGAGACAGGTAAATTTTTACGGAGCCGAACGAATGGTAAGGATTAACCAGGGTGAAAGGGGACTCAAGGACCTCGAATTTGTTATCCCTCAGAATGTCAATCTTGTAATAATACCAAAGTGTGAAGATCCCGGACAGGTAAGGCTTGTTGACTCGAAGATTTCTGAAATAAAGGAGAGATCAGGATTTACAAGCCAGGTTCTCCTTATGCCCGTAATTGAGTCGGCATTGGGAGTGGAACGGTCGTTTGAGATTGCAAAGTCATCGGAAAACGTTGCTGCGATGGCAATCGGACTTGAAGATTATACTGCCGACCTGGGAGTATCGAGGACCATCGAAGGGAAAGAATCGCTTTATGCAAGGACCAGGCTTGTTGTTACCGCGAAAGCGGCAGGGATACAGCCCATCGATTCCGTCTTTTCGGATGTTGCTGATATGGAGGCTCTCCGGCAGAATGTACTGTCGTCAAAGGCTTTGGGATTTGAAGGGATGGGTTGTATCCACCCGAGGCAGGTTTCCGTGATACGAATGGGTTTTGCACCCGGCAATGATGAAATAGAGAAATCGGTTAAGATAGTTGCTGCATATGAGGAGGCTGCAAGAAATGGACTTGGAGTTGCGGCCCTGGGTTCCAAAATGATCGATGCTCCTGTTGTTGCCAGGGCACAAAAGACCATCGACCTTGCGGCCAGGCTGGGCTTATTGCCCGATAAGCCTGTTAATGAGAGTAATCCGGAAGAGAAATAAATTATATCTGCAAATTGTTATGGCAATACCAACTGTCATTAATGCGGCCGGCAGGTCAGTTCCGCTGGAGATAAACAGCAAGCCCGTGGTCCCGTTCATGGGGGTCGGAAAATACCTGCCTGCAGGAAGAAAATGTGGTCCTCCAATACCGGTCTGTTCCGATTTCCCCGTCGATGGCAACAAGGTTGTCCCCTCACTGAAGGAGGCACTTGTCAGATGCGGCCTGCACGACGGCATGACTATCTCGACTCATCATCACTTAAGAGACGGTGATCTTATAAGCAACCAGGTATTTGACCTGGCATCAGGCATGGGTGTCAGGGATCTTGTATGGTTCCCCTCGGCCTCATTTCCCTGTAATGATCCCCTGATCAAATACCTTGAAGACGGGACCATCAACAGGATTGAAGGGAGTATGAACGGGCCGCTTGGACGGTTCGTGTCGGAAGGCAGGATGAAGGGAACTGCGGTACTCCGATCCCATGGGGGACGTGTTCAGGCTATCCAGGACGGGGACGTCAGGATTGACATTGCCGTGCTGGTCGCTCCTTCAGCCGATATGTTCGGAAATGCTAAAGGAACCGGAGGCCGGTCGGCGTGCGGGGTTCTTGGATACGCAAAAGCCGATTCGATGTATGCCGACAAGGTCATTGTTGTAACAGATAACATTGTAGACTTTCCATGCTTTCCAATGGAGATTGAGGGAAATTATGTTGATTATGTTGTTGTTGTTGATAAAATAGGGATCCCTGAGAAGATTGTCTCAGGTACAACCCTGATTACCAAAAGTCCTGACCGTTTGTTGATCGCCGAACTTACAGCTTCATTTCTTGAAAAATCAGGAATACTTAAGGATGGAATTACGATGCAGGCCGGGGCAGGAGGCACTTCACTGGCGATTGCAGTTTTCGTTCATGAAATGCTAAGGCAAAAAGGCTGGAAATCCAAATTCGGATTCGGGGGAAGCACAAAATACATGGTTGAAATGCTTGAGCAGGGGCAGATGGGTTATATCCTTGATGCACAGGTCTTTGATTTGGATTCTGTCAGTTCGGTCGAAAATAATCCGAATCATATTCCCTATTCTGTTTTTAACGCATACAATTACCACTCGAAGGGAAATCTTACCAGCATGATGGATATTATGATCCTGGGGGCCACCGAGGTGGACTTAAATTTCAACGGTAATGTGGTTACCCATTCAGACGGGTACCTTCTTCATGGAATCGGAGGTTGGCAAAACTGCCTTCATGCTAGGAATGTAATACTTCCGTTACCACTTTTCCGCGACAGGATACCGGTAATAGTCGATAAAGTAACGACCCTTTGCGGACCCGGTGAACTAATTGATGTAATTGTTACTGAGAGGGGGATTGCGATCAATCCTTTGCGGACGGACCTGGTTGAAAGCGTCAGGGACAGCGGATTACCCCTGAGAAGCATAGAAGATCTTAAAGAAGAGGCCGAAAGCATTTGCGGCAAACCTGAGAAAGCGAGGTTTGAGGAAGACATTGTTGCGGCAATAAAGTGGGTTGACGGTACAGTGATTGATGTCGTCAGAAAGGTAAAAATCTAAAATTTCTTTATACCTGATGGAATTATATAAATGTTCAGTTTGCGGTTATATTTACAATCCTGAAGAGGGTGATCCTTCCTCGGGGATTGAACCGGGTGTTCCTTTTCATGAACTGCCTGATGACTATATTTGCCCGGTATGCGGATCACCAAAAGATCAGTTTTTTGCGGTCGATTGAACAACCTGACAGCCGGATCCCGGAGGAATCGTCACTGTTTCGCCGGAGTATTCCTTATTACATCGATAAGAAGATCCCAGAACATCTGCACTGTTCTTACTTCAATCTTCTCTTCCGGTGTGTGTGCGCCCCTGATCGTAGGACCGAATGATATCATATCGATCCCTTTGAATTTCTCATAGATCAGGCCGCATTCAAGACCTGCATGGATCGCCTTAACTTCAGGCAGTTTGCCGAAAAGCCGCTTATATGATTCAACTGTTATTTTCAGGATCCCTGAATTAAGGTCGGGTTTCCAACCGGGATAACCTTCAGAATGTGAAATCGTGGCACCGGTAGTTTCAAAACATGATTCGACCAATACTGCTGCGGAATACTTCGACGATTCAACGGAGCTTCGCTGTGTGGTTACAATCTTTAAACTGTCATCACCTGCAAACCTGATTGAAGCAAGGTTGGTAGATGTTTCCACCAGGTCTTCAATATCCTTTGACCAGGCGATCACGCCATGCGGACACCTGTCAAGTGAATCGAGGAGCATTGAATGAGAATCCCTGTCCATCACAACTGCCGGAAGATCATTTTCCTTTATCGTGACCTTAAGTTCCTTCTCAATCTCACCAAATTCAGCCTCAAACTCCTTTTGAAAAGCAGCAATCCTGTCGGTTACATCATTTTTCAGGTCCTTTTTAACTACAATGACTGCAAATGATTCCCTTGGAATTGCGTTACGCAGGTTCCCTCCGTCAAAAATGCTGAGGAGGGTATCAAACTTACGGGAAAGATCCAGTAAGATCCGGTTCATAAGCTTTATCGCATTGCCATAGCCTTTATGTATCTCATCCCCCGAATGGCCTCCGCGGAGACCAGTTACAGAGATTGCCAGGGCGGTCAGGCCGTCCGGAACGGGAAGGCTTTTAAATTTCATTTCGCAGATCGTATCGATACCTCCTGCACATCCGATAAAAAGTATGCCTTCATCCTCAGAATCAAGGTTAATCAAAATCCTGCCTTCAAAAAAATCCGGCTTAAGATTCAGCGCTCCTGTCATTCCCGATTCTTCATCGACGGTGAAGAGGCATTCAATTTTCCCGGCCTTCAGATCGCTATCAGTCAGAACAGCCATCTGAGCAGCTATTCCCACACCGTCATCTGCACCGAGAGTAGTTCCGGAGGCTTTCACCCAGCCGTTGTCAAGAACGGGCATTATAGGATCGGCCGACCAGTTATGCGGATGATCCGCATTTTTCTCGCCTACCATATCCATATGGCTTTGCAAAACCAGGGTACTTATATTTTCATATCCCTTTGAGGCCGGCCTTACAATCAGAATATTGCCTGCACTGTCTTCCTTTGACCCAAGATTGTTCCGCAAAGCGAAATCAAGAAGGTAGTTTCTGATCTTTCCTTCATTCTTGCTCAAACGGGGGATTTTGCAGATTTCTTCAAAATAAATCCAGATTGGCGCTGGATTCAGACCGGATAAAACGCTCATAATCTTAAAAATAGTATAAATGAACGCGCAAAATTACAGTTTTTTTCAGTTTTGCACGTAGAATGAACAAAATAATTGAGCAATAACTAATCAGTCAATTTTTGTTAAATTTACATTCATCAGGTTTTGCCTGTTACTCAAATATTTTTTATATGGCCGGAAGGACAATAGTTACATTGCCGGGTGACGGCATCGGCAAGGTAGTCATGAAAGAAGCCCTCAGGGTTCTGGATGCAGCCGGATTTGAAGCGGATTATTTGCATGGCGACATAGGCTGGGAGTTTTGGTGCAGGGAAGGAAATCCTTTGCCCCAAAGGACAATTGAGCTCATCAGAACTTATAAAACAGCCCTGTTCGGAGCCATCACGTCAAAGCCAAATGAGGAAGCAAATGCAGAACTTGACGGCCGGCTTCATGAAAAAGGATTTATCTACTCAAGCCCTATCGTGGGATTGAGGCAGAAATTCGACCTGGATATATGTGTGCGTCCATGCAAATCATATACGGGGAATCCTCTGAACTTCATAAGAAGGGGAAAGGGAGGAACAATTGAAGAACCGCCTGTCGATGTTGTTATTTTCCGCCAGAATACCGAATGCCTCTATTCGGGTGTTGAATGGACGAATCCGCCTGACGATGTTTACCATGCGTTTATGACCCACAGGAAGTTTGTTGAAAATTTCGGTAAGGTCCCGGTTGAGGAACTGTCGATCTCGGCAAGGATCTTTACTCGTAAGGCGACCATGCGGATACTGATGGCCGCTTTTGAACATGCAAAAAAATACGGATACCCATCCGTGACCCTTTGCGAAAAACCCAATGTTATCAGGGAAACATCGGGACTTATGTGGAAGCTGGCAAAGGAAATACAGAAGAACAACTTCCCGGAAATAAAGCTGGTGAATACTAACATAGATGCGCAGATGATGTGGCTGACCAAGAACCCTGAAGATTACGGGGTAATTGTTGCAGGAAATATGTTCGGTGATATAGTGTCGGATGCTTTCGCGGGGCTTATCGGCGGTCTGGGATTTGCATGCAGTGGCCAGTTCTCGTCGGACGGTGTTGCCGTATTTGAGCCAACGCACGGATCAGCGCCAAAATATGCAGGTTACGAAATCCCAATAGTTAATCCGATAGCGATGATCGAATCAGCCTGCATGATGCTTGATTATATCGGGGAGAAAAACCTTTCGGAAAAAATCAGGGCGGCAATAGCGGCAGTCATTCAGGAAGGGAAGGTGAGAACCTATGACATGATGAAGATGACAGGCAGTCCTGATGTTATTGAAAACGGAGCAGCCTCGACAGTACAGATGACCGATGCAATAATTTCCAGATTAAATTAACTCATTCTCTCAAAATATGAATGGAACAGTAAAGAAACTCTGGCCTGAGCTTGAATGGATAATGGATGGATCACTCAGGGAAAAGACGGCACGGACGTGGGAAATTGCCCTTGATAGAAGTGTTCTTAAAGCTGAAGATCTTGATAATATCCCTTTCACCCTGCTTTGCGGGCCCGATCTGAAAGTCAGCTTTATGACTCATAAGAGGTGTGTTGTGCACATAGCAAAGGCTGCCGGTGAAAAGATGAATGAATTCTTCGGAGATGATCTGCCGGTACAAATGGATGTGCTTATCTCAGGAGCAATTCTTGCGGATGTGGGTAAGCTGCTTGAATATGAAATTGATCATGACGGAAAAGCAGTCCAGGGAAAGTACGGGCAATACCTGAGGCATCCCTTTTCAGGAGTATCTCTTGCTGAGGAATGCGGTGTTCCTTCGGAAGTCTGCCATATTATTGCCGCCCATGCTCATGAGGGCGACCTGGTGAAACGCACCACAGAGGCATACATTGTACATCATGCCGACTTCATGGCATTTCTTCCTTTTAAGAGCCGACTGAGCGTCTGAACATGAAGCTTAACCAAGCTTCATTTTTTCGACCTCCTCGATGTTTCTTTCATTGGTTACGTCCTTGGCATCAGGAGTATATAAGTAATCGATAAGTTCCTGGTATTTGTCCATTACCTTGCCTCTGACAATTTTCATCGTGGAGTTCATAAGACCGTTATCTTCGCTGAATCCCTCCTCGAGTATTCCCAATGATACAGGCAGCCATCTCTGAGGGAACATCTTTCCGTATCTCCCGTTAGTACGGTATTCATTAAGCTCGTTCTCGATCAGGATGAGAACCGACCTTTTACCCTCATCAGAGTCGGCCGTCAGGTTTTTCTCCTCCAGGTAAAGCTTGAGCGTGTGCTGGTTTGGAACAACGAGAGCAACAGAATATGGCTTCTGGTTATTGTAAAGCATGCACTGTTCGATGTATTTTGATTGCTGGGCAATGGCTTCCTCGATACCTTCCGGACTGAATTTCTCCCCATCATCAGCGATCAGCAGGCTTTTGAATCTCCCGAGCACATAAAGGAAGCCGTCCTGATCCAAATACCCCATGTCGCCGGTGTGCAGCCATCCGTCAATGATTGTCTCCCTGGTGGCTGATTCATTCTTCCAGTATCCGTGCATCACGTTGCCGCCCCTGATCACTATTTCTCCCTTCTGGCCGACAGGCATTTCGTTGCCATTGTCGTCAAGGATCTTAAGGTCCATATTGTTGACTAGCACGCCTGAAGAACCGAGCTTGTGCTTACCGGTGGAATTTGAGGATATGACCGGGGAAGCTTCACTCAGACCGTAGCCCTGATACATCGGGATCCTTAGTGCATAGAAGAATCTCTGGAGTTCAATATCAAGAAGGGCTCCTCCTCCAACGAAATAATCAAGTTCACCCCCGAAACTTTCACGGATTTTACTGAAAAGAATTTTATCATACATGTCAATGAGCGGCTTTTTAAGTCTCTGTAATCCCTGGCCTTTGTTCCACCCCTCCTTATTATATGAATATGAGATCTTAATAGCATGGTTAAAAAGCAATTCGATAATTTTCCCCTTCTCCCTGATCCCTTTTTCAATATTCTTCCTGAAGTTTTTTGCAATTGCAGGAACGCTCATCAGGAGGTTAGGTTTGATCTCCTTGAGGCATGAAGGCAGGTTGCGCAGAGTTTCCATCGGCGTTTTCCCGGTCTTGACTGAGGCGATACTGGCGCCTTTACCCATGAAGGCATAAATGCCGCATGTGTGCCCGAATGAATGATCCCATGGAAGGATCAGGAGAGTTTTATAAAAGGAGGGAATATCCATAAGACTGTAGGCCTGATAGACATTGGATACATAATTCCCATGGGTCAGGATGATCCCTTTGGGATCGGCGGTGGTACCTGAAGTATAGCAGATGTTGGCAAAGTCGGACGGTTTTATGCTGTGTGCCATTTCATCGAATTTTGCCTTATTCCCGGCTGATTCAAGCCATTCCCTCCCGATCTTCCTTACCTCGTTAAAATGAATTTCATTTTCCGCATATTCCTCCTGGGTATCAAAATGGATAATTTTCTCTATCTTTTTGCATTCCTCAATTACATCCTTGAGTTTATGGGCCTGAATAGAGGAAACAAGGACCATTTTTGACTCCGAATGATTAATCCGGAATTTTATTTCCTCGGGTGTCAGCTTTACCGATAAAGGTACATTTATAGCTCCGGCGTAAAGGATCCCAAGTTCACCGACTATCCAACTGTTGCGCCCTTCAGATATCAGGCTCAGCCTGTCTCCCTTTTTGATACCAAGTTGTAAAAGCCCTGCCGCAAATTCGTATACCTGTTTTTTTGTTTCTCCGTAGGTAGTACCTTCATATTTGTCCTGAGGCTTTTCCCACATGTAAACATTGCTTTCATACTTTTCCACACTTTCCTCAAAAAACTGTATCAATGATTTCATCAGGCTATGATTTAGGTTAATTTAAACTTTCAAGAGCTTAAATATACAAATTCTGTTTAATTCATATTATACTTGAATTGCAGATTTTCGTTTGGAAGGGTTTATTATATTTTGTACTTTTATTGGCTTCTGTGAAACCTGAATGATAGTGCCTTTTAGACCTTAAATAATTTATTATGAGAAATTTGCTTTTGATTATAATTTTAGTGGGCCTTGTTTTTTCAATGTCATGCAATAACATCAGGGAGCGCGGGTTGTTTGGAAGAAAAGCCAGGTCACTTGAGATGTTGATGGCTCAGCAGGACAGCATCCGGAAAGCTGACTCCCTGAAAAGGGTTGAAAACAGGTTAAAAGCCATTGAGGAAGCATATTTGGATTCCCTGCTGCAGGCTAAAGAGGAGAAACTGGCCAATGAAGCAAGGAACAGGTACAATATAATTGTGGGAAGCTTTTTAACTCCCGAATATGCTACAAGTTGGGCGGAAGAATACAGGAAACAGGGTTATGATCCGGAGGTCATAGAGCCTTCCGACAGTGAATTTGACCTTGTAGTAGTCGAATCCTATGACAGGTACGCGGTCGCTGCCGAGCGACTGGAACGATTCCGCGATACCGTGGAACTTGATGCATGGCTCTATGTCAGGAAATAGGGACCTGCTACCTGAAGATTGTTGCATTTCTGTCAGACCCGACAGAAATCAGTGAAACGGGCACACCTGACTGCTTTTCAACAAATCCGATGAACGTTCTGAGCGATGCCGGCAGGTCACCAAAGGTCTTTATTCCTGAAATATCCTCATTCCAGCCTTCAAGATCGGAATAAACGGGCACAGGTTTCAGGTCATTGTCGAAAAGTACCTGGCTATGCTCTTTACCTTCGGTTAAATAAGAAGTACATATCCTTACAGTTTCAAAGCCTGACAAAACATCAGCTTTGGTCATAAATAGTTTTGTCACCCCGTTTATCATAATAGCATATTTCAATGCCGGAATATCAAGCCAGCCGCATCTTCGCGGACGTCCGGTCGTGGCTCCGTACTCGCATCCTTTTTTTCTCATCAGTTCACCTGTCTCATCGCATAGTTCGGTTGGGAATGGTCCGCTGCCGACCCTTGTACAGTAGGCCTTGAAGATCCCGAAAACCTCCCCGACCTTTTTGGGAGAAATGCCAAGTCCGGTGCAAGCTCCTGCACTAATTGTATTTGAAGAGGTTACGAACGGATAAGAGCCGAAATCAAGGTCAAGCATTGTCCCCTGTGCGCCTTCGGCAAGTATTTTTTTGCCACTTAGGGAGAGTTCATTTATAAGGTATTCAGTATTTTCAATCCTGAACTTCCGGAGCAATTCGATGCCTTCAAACCAGCCTTTTTCGTACTCTTTTAAATCAAAATTATAACTGTAATTTTCAAGTATGGCAAGATGGGCACCAGTATGTTCTTTATACAGATCATTAAACCTTACATTCAGGATATCCCCGACCCTCAGTCCGTTACGGCTGGCTTTGTCGGTATATGCGGGTCCAATTCCCTTAAGGGTGGAGCCGATCTTTAAATTGCCCTTGTTCTGTTCATAAGCCGCGTCGAGGATCCGGTGTGTTGGAAGAATGAGGTTTGCCCTTGACGAAATTACCAGGCGTTTTATCAATTCTTCAACGGGCGGGCCAAGTTCTTCAATCTCTTTCATAAAAACAGCAGGATCGAGCACTACACCATTGCCAATTATGTTAAGCTTATCCGGATGAAAGATACCCGAAGGGATCAGATGGAGAACATGCTTGATATTATTGAATACGAGGGAATGGCCGGCATTCGGTCCTCCCTGGAAGCGGGCAATAATATCGTAGGCAGGACTTAATGCATCAACAATTTTTCCCTTCCCTTCATCACCCCATTGAAGTCCTAAAAGTATGTCAATGTTCATATTATAAAATAATCAGGATTAAAAAAACAGATTCCAAGTTACAAAATAATTCATGTTATTATCACGTTCTTGACATATTGTTAATAAATGGAAGGGGAATGTCAACAAGAAACGCATATAGTAATCTCCATACCTGGAATCTGATTTAAATATTTGTACCAATTTTCTAATCTATTATTTAACTGTCTTCTGTCATGAAAAAATCGATTTGTGTACTTATCGCAGGCATACTCCTGCTGTCGACAGCCTCTACCCTGTATTCACAGGATGAAGTAGTTGTTGCCCCTGAAAAGAATGTACTGAAAGTGAATACTTTAGCTCTCATAATTGGAGCCGGCTCCGTATTTTATGAGCGTGAAATTTCTGACGTGGTCTCAGCCCAACTTGGCGTGGGTTATCTGAACTACAAAATTGATGATTTCAAATTCACCGGACTTGTCCTTACTCCGGAAGCTAAATTCTATATAAGGAAGAATGCCATCGACGGATTTTATGTTGCACCATATCTGCGTTATCAGAAGTATAATTTCGACAGCGATGGTGATTCCAACGGTTCGTTTACGGGATTTGGTGGCGGTGCCGCTTTCGGAAGGCAATGGATATTCAGGAAAGGATTTGTTATGGATCTTTTCTTCGGTGGCCATTATACCGGTTCTGATATTACAATCGATTCAGGTAGCGAAACCCCGGATGTAACAAAAATTGACGGATTCAAAACACGCGTGGGATTCTCGATCGGGTTTGCATTCTGACCGGGCACTAAAGGCTTTATGAGGATGACCGTCGGTCATCCTCTTTTTTATTCCTGTTCCGGTTTCTTCATGTGCCCGTATATATAAAGGGAGTGATACATCGGGGTAAACTGGTACAGGCTGCTGGCCGTACGGATGATCTCCTCAATCCTGGGATCGCAAAACTCTATAACACTTCCGGTCTCAATATCAATGAGATGATCGTGCTGGCCGCACTGATAGGCTTTTTCGAATTGGGCTATGTTCTTCCCGAACTGATGCTTGATGACCAGGTTGCAATCAAGGAGCAATTCAATTGTATTATAGAGAGTGGCACGGCTCACCCGGTAATTCTTGTTCTTCATGAAGATATAAAGCGACTCAATATCGAAGTGTCCGCTCCTTGAGTATATCTCATCGAGAATGGCATACCTTTCAGGTGTCTTTCTGTGTCCCCTCTTTTCAAGATATTCGGTGAAGATCTGTTTCACTGTCGACTTTGTATCATCGCTAATCATAATTGGACTAATTTAAAACAATAGCAAAAGTATGCTTTTTTTCTGAGATAACCGGAGAGGCAGGAGAGGGTCACTATTCTGAAAAATCTTCCACTCTTTTTATGCTGTCGATACCCCTTACGTTTGAGATTTTAAGAATCAGGTTATTGAGGTCCTGGGTATGGTGAACGTACAGATCGATAGTTCCTTCGAATATTCCGTCCCTGACACTTATATTGACATTGGTCATGTTAACTTTAAGCTCTGACGATATGATATTGGTAATATCGTTCACAAGTCCGATCCTGTCGACGCCCGTCATGCTGACCCTGGCGATGAATGAAACCAGTTTGTGAATGGCCCATTTCACGGCAATGATCCTGTTGCCTTCATTCGACATTATCCTTATTGCGACCGGACACTTGGGCTTGTGAATTACTATTGAGCCCTCGGGCGACCGGTAGCCGATAACCTCATCGCCGGGGATCGGGTTACAGCATTTTGCGATCTCGTACGATTGGGCTGCATTTTCAACGTTTTCGCGCAGAAGGAATGGGATGCTGCCATCGATTTTCGCGACGGTGTCGCCCTCCTCTTCCTCCTTCTTGCCTTTTTTGTTCCCCAGGAGCTTAAGCTCCCAGTATTTGATCACATTTTTGGTTGGACTGGGCCTGACTATTTTTTTAAGGTTATCGAGGTTTATGGTGCCGAGTTCAATCGCTGAGTACAATTCATCCTTGTTTGCGACATCGTATGAGAGCATGAGCTTTTTAACGATTTCAGAGTTTGGCACGACACCAAGGTCAGACAGTCTTGATTCCAGTATTTCCATTCCCTTCTGGATCCTGTTTGTCGATTCGGTTTTCAGCTGGCTCTTGATTGCCTCTTTTGCTTTTGATGTTCTGACGAATGAAAGCCATTCCTTTTCAGGTTTTGCTATATCAGATGTGATAATCTCAACCTGATCGCCGCTCATAAGTGTGGCGCTTATCGGATTTAGCTTGAAATTGATCTTGGCGCCTATGGCTTTATTACCGATCTCGGTATGAATCTCATATGCAAAATCGAGCGCTGATGCACCCTTGGGCAGACTCACAAGCACGCCTTTTGGAGTAAAGACCATGATTTCCGACGAGAACAGATTCATCTTGAATTCATCGAGGAACTCGATTGGATCCTCCAGAGGATTTTCAAGCATCATCCTGATCTTTTTTATCCACTTGTCCAGTTCAGTTTCAGGTGAGTTATCGCCTTTATATTTATAGTGTGCCGCGTAACCCCTTTCAGCTATTTCATCCATCCGTTCACTCCTGATCTGAACCTCGACCCATTTTCCTTCGGGACCCATAACTGTCAGGTGAAGCGCCTCATACCCGTTTGGCTTTGGCCTGCTTATCCAGTCGCGCAGCCTGTCAGGCTTTGGCAGGTATGAATCGGTGATCATTGAATAAATATTCCAGCATGTTGTTTTTTCCTGAATTCCGGGAACAGGCGTGAATACGATACGAACGGCCAGAACGTCATAAATCTCCTCGAAGGGCACATTTTTCGACTGCATCTTCTTCCAGATGGAAAAGATCGATTTTGGCCGTCCATTTATGGTGAATTCTATACCTGCCTCAGTCAGTTTTTCGATTATCGGAAGGCTGAACTTATTTATCAGCGCAAAGTATTTCTTTTCCCCGAGTTTTAGTTTGGAAGCGATTTCCTGGTAAATCATCGGCTGCCTGAACTTGAAACTCAGATCCTCAAGCTCACTCTTGATTGCATAGAGCCCGAGCCTGTTGGCAAGGGGGGCGTAGAGAAAAATAGTCTCCCCGGCTACTTTCATTCTCTTATTCTCAGGCATTGACTCAAGGGTCCTCATATTGTGAAGACGGTCTGCAATTTTAATAAGGATCACCCTCAGGTCGTCGGAGAGAGTAAGCAGCATCCTCCTGAAGTTCTCTGCCTGCATTGACGAAGATGTGCCCTTGTCGTATGTGCCTGATATCTTGGTGAGTCCGTCGATAAGGTTGGCGATTTTTTCGCCGAAATCCCTCTTTACATCATCGATCGAATAATCAGTGTCCTCAACAACATCATGGAGCAATGACGTTGCGATTGACCTGGCCCCGAGTCCGATCTCCTGGTTAACAATTTTTGCAACAGAAATGGGATGCAGAACATATGGCTCGCCGGACTTCCTGCGCATATTCCAGTGAGCCTTGTTTGCAATGTTGAATGCTTTGTCGATCAGTTCCCTGTCACCCGGGTTATTGGACCTCAGAAGATTATTTACCAGTGTATCATATTCGGTCTGAATACGTTTAATATCTTCCTCATCAAAAATATCCTTACTCCCCATAAAAACTGCATGTCTTCTGTTACGCCTGATACAAAGATAGCTTTATTAGGCTAAACTTTTTCTTATAAGTGATACTGACCAGAGAATTTACTACCTGTTTTTTAACACCGTTATTGTTCCGGTCCTGTTAAGTTTCTTTCCGGCCGGAGTGGTGAGTCTCATTACCCACATATATACTCCCTCGGGAACAGGATCTCCGTAGTCGGAACCATCCCAAGCTTCGGAAAAATCATTTGACCGGAATAGCACTTTCCCCTGTCTGTTACTTATAATCAGCTGATAGTCTGATGGGGAAAAGGCAATCACTGGTTTGAAAAGGTCGTTTCTCGAGTCGCCGTCGGGAGTAAAAAGATTTGGTACTGTAATAACCTCTTCAATAACGAAACATATTTCCCGTGATTTGCTTTCCCCCGTAATCCCGTGAGGATTGGATATCTCCCCGGCGGTAACATAGAAGCAAGCTTCGCCAGTGGTCACATTGTAAATTATTTCAGGGATACTGACAGAAAACAAAGTATCGGAGGGCTCCACCGATGCAACCTCGATGAATCCGCTGCCTGTGTCCATAAAGATCCTGTATCCTGAAACAGATCCGAGCCAGTTCCGGTATTTGTTCCATACCAGGCGGATTTCATTTCCTGTACCCTCGAGACTCAACACAATATTTGAAGCGATGTTGGACGAATTTGCCCGGACATTGCAGCTGTTGATAGCGGACAACATATAGTAATTAACAATGGAAGGATCAGCATCCTTATCTGTAAAAGTCACAGATCCTACATCAGTTCTTACCAGGGCTATTTCATTAAACGTACCTGACAATCCGCTCTTTTTTTCAAGACTGAACAGATCAATTTCCGAAGAGGGATCTATTGTGAATTCGAGCGATATGTCACCGGCGGACGTAACAGTCGCATAATCGGCATTTATCCACTGGGGCGGGGTTTGCATCCTTGTCAAAACGCAGCTTTTATTTGATGTTGAATATTTTCCGCCTTCAAGATTTGCCCTCACCACGAAGCAATACTCGCTATCGGGTTCAAAATCATCAAGTATATAGCTGGTAACTTCCTGTGACACAATCCCGGCTTCGGTGTAGTTTCCGCCGTTGACCGATACAAGCACCGTATAGCCTGTAACATTTTGAGGATAGGAACTATAGGCATTCCAGGAAACATGGATTTCCGTATTGCAGGTATCCAGACTGGCTTCCGTAAAAATCGTATTGAGTATGTTTGAAAAGGGGCCTTCACAGTCGGGGAGCCGTAAAGCTGTAACAACGTATGAGGTACTGAAATACTTGTAACCCGGATTAATATAAGAGTAGGTGGATATGCCGGGATTCCACAAGGTATCAACGGGATCTCCACGGCTTCCCTGGTCTTCGATATATGTGTAGATTATATAGCCTGCAATATTTGATTCCGGACTCAAAGTCCACTCCAGGTTTGTCATTCCTGTTTCAGGATGAACAGAGACCGATGCCAGCACGGGAGGGACAAGTGGAACCTGGCATCCCGTCTGGGCGAAAGTGTAATTACAGAAAAAGCTTATTATCAGAACAATAAAATAAATGTACTTTTTGGCCATCTGTCAAAACATTTTTATCCCGCTATTATTTCATAAAGGTCATCAATTCTGAAATAAGTTTGAGCGAGCCTGATTATTTCATCAGGTGAGATTGTTTTTATTTTATCCGCCAGCCGGTCATAGTAGGAATAGTCAAGTCCATATTCCCATACAGCTTTGAAGCTTTCAGCCAGTGCAAATGGTCCGTCGAACATCCGCACAAGCTCTCCCGACATATAATTTCTTACGACCTTTATTTCTTCAGGAGCGACAGGGACTGTCTGGAGGAGCCTTATCTCCCTGTATATCTCATCGATTGTCTTTTGTATGTTTTTGTTTGCAACATCTGTCGATATTAGTTTAAAGCCCGATAGTTCAAACGATGATACTGCTGAATGGATACCGTAGGTAAGTCCTTTCTCTTCCCTTAGGTTTTTCATCAGCCTTGATCCAAAATAACCTCCGAGCAGGGAATTCATGAATTTCAATCCGGGGTAGTCGGGATCGGTTTTGTTAATCGTTGAAGATCCGATTCTTATTGCAGCCTGAACACTTCCGGGTTTGCTGATATGCACGTGCTTCTCCTTCACTCCGCCAATGATGTTCGCGGTATCCTCGATGAAGATCTTTTTCGAACGAAGTTTTCCGAAGTACCTGTTCAATAGATTTACAGTCTGGCCATGGAGTTTGCCTGAAACGATAATTGCCATATTCTCAGGTCTGTAGTATTTGGAATGAAAATCCTTAAGCAGCGATGGTGTGATTTGTTTGAAGTCCTTTTCAGCTACCTGCCTTCCGTAAGGGTGATGCGATCCGAAAACCGACTCAAAGAACTGGTCCATTGCAAGGTTCTGGACTTTTTCCCTGTTTACCTGGTACCATCTTAACCGTTTCCTCAAAAGAAGATCAAGCTCCTTCCCGGGGAACACAGGCTTAAACAATATTTCCTCAGTCAAACCGAGTACTCTTTCGGTCTGTTTACTTAAAAAATACACTGTAATGCCGGCAATATCTTTTTCAGCGGCCGGGTTCAAAAAGATGCCATAATAGTCAAGTATCCTGTTAATTTCTTCAGCGCTATGGTTTTGTGAACCTTCAGTCAGCATCAAATTGGTCGATGTTGCCAGAAGTGGCAGATATTCCCGGACCATGCCAGCTTTGAAAATGTATTCAATCCTCATTACATCCTCAGTCCCGGCCTCAATCAGAAAAACAGGTATACCGTTGTCAAGATGCAGGCTTTCTACTCCGGTCATAATCCTGGATTCAAAAGGAAACAGAGTCGGTTGGGTCCGTGCAGATGTTTTCATTACTTGCCCTTTCGTGATGAAAGATAATAAAGTGTACTGCAGTTTTCAGTCGGGAAGTACTTCTGGGCAGCATCCCTGACCATTTTCCTGTCGACCTCCCTGTATTTTTCAACTTCGCTGTTTATCAGACCGGGGTCGTCAAGCAGTTCGTAAAATCCAAGGTTCATTGCCTTGTTCATAATGCTTGTATTTGACAGCACGGTTGATGATTCGAACTTATTTTTTACTTTTTCCAGCTCCTTAACCTGCAGTTTGTTGTCTTTCAGATTATCCAAGACTTCAATAACCGCTTTTTCGGCATTATAAATGTCGGTATTATTCATGAGCTTGCCATAAATAACAAGCAGGCCGGGGTCGATATCAGAAGTGATATATGCATTGATCTCGCTGAAGAGATTTTTCTTCCTGACCAGTTCCGTATAGAGGCGGCCTGACTCACCACCGGCAAGCAGATCGGTCAGCAGGTCAAGGGAATAAAAGTCGTCGCTTTTTCTGGGTCCGGTGTGCCAGACTTTATACAGGGCATTGGATGGAACATCCTTCTCCGCCGTAAGTTTTCGTTCGGAATTCTGAACAGGTTCGTCCGGCAGTCTGCGGCTCTTCAGCTTTCGTGCAGGAATCGGACCGAACCATTTTTCGGCAAGAATGAAAGCCTTATCGGGTGAAATATTGCCGGCAAGTGTCAGAATTGCATTATTGGGAGCATAATGGGTAAAGAAGAAGTCCCTGATATCATTCAGGTTAACATTTTCAATATGAGATATATCCCTTCCTATTGTCGGCCACATATAAGGGTGGATCCTATATGCAAGCGGCCTGAGCAGGAGCATCGTATCGCCGTAGGGCTGGTTCAGGTAACGCTGCCTGAATTCTTCAGCGACAACACTTTTTTGTATGTCGAGGTTGCGCTGCGAAAAATCAAGCTCAAGCATCCTGTCTGATTCAAGCCAGAATGCCGTTTCAATATTTTCGGAGGGGACTGTCAGATAATAATCAGTTATGTCATTATTTGTAAAGGCATTGTTATCGCCGCCTGCCAGCTGGAGAGGAAGATCATATTCAGGTATATTTACCGATCCCCCGAACATCAGATGTTCGAACAGATGCGCCAGCCCGGTCTTTTCCGGATCCTCATCCCTCGATCCTACATCGTACAGAATATTCATGGCTGCAAGAGGAGTTGACCTGTCCTCGTGAACTAGTACTTTCAGACCGTTCTTAAGACTGAATCTGTCGAAGGATACCATTTTAACGCGATGATTAACAATCAGACAAAACTAATCAAAAAACAGGTAAGGTTTAGTATTGTTTTTATATTTGCAAAATTATGACCAGAATGAGTCTTTTCCGTAAGCTGCTCAATAAGCCTCTGTTTGAGATAGATCAGGTCAGAATTGTTTATTTTCTGAGCCTTATTGTCGGCTTGCTGAGTGCCCTGGCAGCGGCATTGCTTAAGAATGCGATTCACTATACAAACAGGATCCTGACAGAAGGTATCACACCCGAATCGGGCAGCTATTTTTATCTTGTCTACCCCCTGTTCGGGATGTTCCTTACCCTGTTGTTCGTGAACTATATTGTCAGGGATAAAATCAGTCACGGGGTGAGCAGGGTTTTGTATGCCATATCAAAGAAAAAAAGCAAACTCCAGACGCACAACACATGGACATCGCTGGTTGCAACAACCCTGACTATAGGATTCGGAGGATCGGTAGGAGCAGAGGCCCCCATTGTTCTTACAGGTTCATCCATCGGATCAGCCCTCGGCAGCTATTTCAGGCTTAATTACCGAAGCATCACGCTGCTGATCGGTTGCGGTGCCGCCGGAGCTATTTCGGGAATTTTCAAGGCTCCGATAGCCGGATTAGTTTTCACCCTGGAGGTGCTTATGCTCGACCTTACTATCTCATCGATTATCCCCCTGCTTATTTCATCTGTAACAGCAGCCACCGTGGCATATTTTCTTATGGGTGACAATGTTCTTCTTTCATTTAACATAACTGAATCATTTATAATTAAGAATATCCCCTGGTATCTGCTTCTGGGTGTCGTTTCGGGTCTGGTCTCACTCTTTTTCTCCAGAATGACCCTTCTGATCGAGAGATTATATGAAAAAATAGATAATGTATATGTCAGACTTATGATCGGGGGAAGCATGGTATGCGGCCTGGTTTTTCTTTTCCCGCCATTTTACGGGGAAGGGTATACCACGATAATATCGCTTCTTGAAGGCAATACCAGCGCAGTTTTTGCAAACTCTGTTTTTTCTGACAGCGCCGGCAATTTTCTTATTTATTGTCTGTTCTTCCTGTGCCTTGTAATGTTGAAGGTGTTTGCAAGCAGCTCAACAAACGGTGCCGGCGGTGTGGGGGGTATCTTTGCACCAACATTGTTTATCGGGGGTGTGACCGGATTCCTGGTTTCAGCTCTTATTACAAAATATGCGGGCGTGGTCTTCCCCGACAACAGATTTGTCCTTGTCGGGATGGCAGGTGTGATGGCAGGTGTAATGCACGCGCCCCTGACGGCAATTTTTCTGATCGCAGAACTGACAGGAGGTTATGCGCTCCTTATCCCGCTGATCATCACGTCGACAGTTGCTTTTATAACAACCCGTTCATTTGAGCGCCATTCCATATACCACGTCCAGCTGGCAGGAAGAGGGGAGCTTATAACACATGACAAGGACAAAGCAGTGCTGACCATTATGGACTGGAAGAAAGAGATTGAGAAAGACCTTATAAAGGTCAAATCAACTGAAACACTGGGCGACCTTGTAAAGGTTATATCGAAATCAAGCAGGAATCTTTTCCCGGTAGTCGATGACAATAATGTACTTGAAGGTGTGGTAAGCCTCGATGAGGTCAGAGAGGTGATGTTCAACAGCGATTTATATAAGAATACATTTGTGAGGGATTATATGACGATACCACCTTCCTATATCGATATCAGGGAAAACATTGAAACCGTGATGGAAACCTTCAGAAAAACGGGAGCATGGAACCTTCCTGTACTTGATAAGGGCTATTATGTCGGTTTTATTTCCAAATCAAGGATCTTTTCAACCTATCGCGAGCTGCTGGTCGAGTTTTCGGAAGAATAGAATAAATGACCCCCGGGAGATTTTTATTAATTTAATAGCATTATATTTGTCTGCGACAGCCTGAAACCAGTATTATTTTCAGTAATTATATTCTTCGTGTAAACCTTCTCAAAATAAAATATTTAACTAGAAATGGAGAGAGATATCTTAATATTTGACCTGATTGAAAAAGAGCGGCAGCGCCAGATTAACGGCATTGAGCTTATAGCATCAGAGAATTTTGTCAGTCAGCAGGTGCTCGACGCAATGGGATCGGTACTTACAAACAAATATGCCGAAGGATATCCCGGGTACCGCTACTACGGGGGCTGTGAGATTGTGGATCAGTCGGAACAGATCGCAATCGACCGGCTGAAACAACTCTTCGATGCGGAATATGCAAATGTCCAGCCCCATTCGGGCGCCCAGGCAAATATGGCTGTTTTCATGACCGTTCTTAAACCCGGTGACACCTTTATGGGCCTCAATCTTGCTCATGGAGGGCATCTTTCGCACGGTTCACCAGTGAACTCTTCAGGTATACTCTACAAGCCTGTTGCATACAGTGTCAGGGAGGATACCGGACTGGTCGATTATGACATGATGGAGGAGCTTGCTATTAAGGAAAGACCTAAAATGATAATAGGCGGAGCATCAGCCTATTCGCGCGAGTGGGACTATGAAAGAATGAGAAAAATTGCCGACAGCATAGGTGCAATACTCATGGTTGATATGGCGCATCCTGCAGGATTGATTGCAGCAGGATTGTTGAAAAATCCGCTAAAGTATGCTCATATTGTGACCTCAACAACGCATAAAACCCTCAGGGGACCAAGAGGCGGGATAATTTTGATGGGTAAGGATTTCGTCAATCCCTGGGGAATTAAAACTCAAAAGGGAGAAATAAGAATGATGTCTTCGCTTCTGAATTCTGCAGTCTTCCCCGGTGTTCAGGGAGGACCGCTTGAACATGTTATTGCATCAAAAGCTGTATCGTTCGGGGAGGCTCTTCAACCTGGTTTCAAAGAGTACCAGGTGCAGGTTAAGAGGAATGCTTCGGTTATGTCCGAAGCATTTACCGACAAGGGATACAAAGTTGTATCCGGCGGCACTGACAATCATCTTCTTCTTATTGACCTCAGAACAAAGTTTCCTGAGTTATCGGGAAAGAAGGTTGAGAATACACTCGTGCTTTCACACATAACTGTAAATAAGAATATGGTCCCGTTCGACAGCCGGTCACCTTTCCTTACTTCCGGCCTCCGGGTCGGGACACCGGCAGTAACCACAAGAGGACTCAGGGAAGAACATATGGGAGTGATAGTCGATCTGATCGATGAGGTTATATCCAATATAGAAAACGAGGAAGTAATAAGGAGGGTAGGAGATAAGGTTGTCGGAATGATGAAATCATTTCCTCTCTTTGCAGGATAATAAGGGATCAGAAATTACTTCAGGATAAAATTATAGGTTATTGATCCCTTCTGAATTACAGGAGCATCGGGCTTGCTGTCGAAACGTGCCTTCAAGGCTGCCTCCTTTGCAACTCTGAGCAGGTATTCATCAAGTGTGGTTGAGCCTTTGATTCCGGGATTTGCCTGGGTTACTTTGCCCGAACGGTCAACGCTGACTTCAACCACTACCTTGCCTTCTCCCTGGTAGTCGTACCTGGGTGAAGGAAGTGACTGGAATCCGCGTCCCCCGAGAGAATATGAAATGCCCGCATTGCCCAGTCCGCTGCCGTCTCCCCTGGTTTTTGAGTTTATATCACCTGTCTGAACACCCTGGTTACCTGCCCCGCCCGCGTCACCTTCACTCGTTGAGGTAGTACCCGCATTCTTGGAGTTGGCAAGTGCGTCGCGGGTCTTGTTCATAATTTCTGACTGTCTTTTCTGTTCGGCTTCAATCCTTTTTCTTTCCAACTCCTCAGCCTCCCTTATTTTTCTTTCAGCCTCTGCCTGTTCCCTTATCTTTTTGTCGGCTTCGATTTTTTCAAGACGTTTCTTCTCAGCTTCAGGATCAACTTTTTTTACTTCAGGAGCCTCCTCATTGTTCTGGGTAAGCAACGGCTCATCCTTCTGTGTATTTGGGGTTGCTGCAGGAAGCGGGGGAGCTGCTTCCTGCCGGGCTGGAGGCGGAGAGGGTTCAATAAAGCCCAATCCGGTTTCATCAGTTCCGAAATTAACAAGAATACCCTCCTCAAGTTCCGGGGGTTTTGGCGCTTTGAATGCAACAAAAACAAATAGCACCAGGATCACGGAATGAAATATTACCGTGCCCAGAACTCCTTTCCTCTTTTCGGAAGGAAGCCTGCGAAGGTCGTTATTTGGGCGTTGTGGCAATTATTAGTTTGTAATTGTTAGCCTGTGCAATATTAAGTACGGCAACCACGCTTTCGAACGGAACAGATTTATCGGCGTGGAGTGAGATAAAAGTCTCAGGATTCGATCCGAGCTTTTGTTTAAGAACGTTCTCGAGATCTTCAAGTGTGACCGGTTGCAGCTCAACATAGTATTTCTGATCCCGTGTTATCGAGACTGTTGTCTGGGGCTTTGCAGAAGTCTGGGTAGTGCCCTTTGGAAGCAGCAGCTTCAGAGCTGTCGGGTGGACCAATGTTGAGGTTAACATAAAGAAGATAAGAAGGTTAAACACAACATCAGTCATTCCTGTCGAGCTGAAGTTAATACTGACTTTATTTCTTGATGATATTGCCATCTTAACGTGTTGTTTTTAATGGTTCATTTAAAATATCCATAAATTCGGTCAGTGTTGCCTCAAGATTGAAGACTACTCTTTCTACCCTGACTACCAGGGTATTGTATGCAAAATATCCCAGGATCCCTACTATCAGACCGGCGACCGTGGTAATAAGTGCCGTGTATATACCGTCGGAAAGGAGGGATACTTCAATATTATTACCTGCCTGCGACATAGCGTAGAACGAACGAACCATCCCAATAACCGTGCCAAGGAATCCGAGCATCGGTTCAGCACCGGTTATTGTTGCAAGTGTCGGAAACGTTTTTTCAAGCTTGGCTATTTCAAGCTTTCCGACGGTCTCAATGGCCGTGCTGATATCCTGAAGGGGCCGGCCCAGCCTGCTGATCCCTTTCTCAACCATCCTGGCCGAGGGGCTGTCGGTCGATTTGCAAAGGGCCATAGCTGCATCCACTTTTCCGTCATGTATGTAGTCCTTTATCCTGTTCATGAAATTTGTGTCTTCTTTTGTTGCCCTTCTGATCACATAGAACCTTTCAATAAAAATATAGGCTCCGACAAGTGACAGGAGCACAATGGGAATCATAACCCATCCTCCCTTGATCGCAAGGTCAAGGAGTGTCAGTTTCAGTTCAGCTGACGTTTCAACAGCGCCTGGAAGTTCCTGCATAAGCAGCTCTATAAATGCCATCTTTTTTCCTTTAATTAATTATTTTAAATACAAGTAATTATAATCTCAACCTGAATTTTTTCACGGGCGAAGATATTAAAAAACGCAAAAACAGTATGGTCTATTATTCAGGGTTAATAACAATGTCGGAATATTTATCAACTCTTATTCCTCGATAGTGATTTCATCCTCTTTCCTGGGTTCCGATTTCTCTTTTTTCCGGAAGAGGTCTGAGAACTTATTGAAATCCTGCTTGTAGAAAAGGCCCAACCCTTGTGTGTAAGGGACGCCGCGTCCTGTGTAAATATTATTGTTGAACCTGTTGAATACTTTAAACCTGATCTTTTCGGTAATTTTATATTCAACGTCAAAATCGCCTGTGATGGGATATCCATAATAATTAGCCGCATCACCGGTTCCGAAATTTCCGTTGATAAGTACCCTGTCGTTCAACAACTGTGTTGACAAAGCGACCTGAACTTCCTGCGAATTGACGCCATATCCCGGCCTGTAGTTGAATCCTACATCGAAATCATTGCTGATCTGTGACAACCAGTTGCTCAACTGATTTGAGACCATTTCGGTAGTCGTAGCCGCCATAGCTGATGTTCCTGCTGAAGTTGTATTTGGCTTATTGGCCATTGAATTGTCAGTATAAAAACTGTTCATCACCAGCAGGAAAAGGAACTGGCGGCTTAATTCCTCCTCGGAGGTGATCATATTCTTAAGGTAAGTCCTGGTCTCTTCATCAGCATTCGGCAGGTAAATGTCGAATTTTACAAATGGATTGAAAAGTTTGCCTGAAAGCTGGATCTGAGGTTCGACCGGAATTCTCTCATTGTATCTCGAGTCACCGAGATCAGGTAAAATGGGAGCGAGCGAGGCTTTCAGGTTCTTGTAGCTTGCCTTCAGATCGATTTCCGCGTTTTCCAGATCGCCGTTGAATGTTAACATTCCGCCGCTTTCAACATCAAATCTCTTGTTGAAAATGTTTCCAAGAGTGAACAAATAATCTCCTTCCTCAATTGTGTAATCGCCTGTAATTTTGAAATCGCCCGCTGCGTTAAGATTCATGTTCAGGTTTCCTTCACCCCTTCCCTTTATTACATCACCGGCTTTGGGATCGATCAGTAACTGAATCTGAGCTTCAGGTGTGACAGCAAGATCGATATTCAGGACCAGCTGGGTGCCGGATGTTCCGGAGGGTAAAACCTGGGCCTTTTTTTCGCCATCTTTTGTTGTATCCTGGTTGACAAATGTTACAAATGAGTATTCCGAAACAGAAAGGCCGGAATTAAGCGGAATGAATACCATAGTGTTTTTCCCGGTCGTTGCAGAAATATCGAATGAAAGGCTGTTCGGACCGCTTCTGATTGTAGTTAAACCTGTGGCATACGCGGTTCCGTAGAACATTTCATTGTCTTTTGCCTGTGTATTAAAGACAAGGCAATCATTAAGGTTTATTGAAAGGTTTGTTGTATAATCCTTAAAATACTTATGGTTAACCGCACCTGTCAGGGTTGCCGTCTTGCCTCTTTCATCAGTCAGTGTGATATTCCTGAATTTTATTCCATCCCTGTCAAACCTTATGGAATCATTGATTTTATATTTTGTCTGCAGGTAATCAATTTTCATCGAGGTGTTTTCGGCCATGATGGCACCTGTCAAAACCGGTTTGCTGATTTCACCGGTGAGATTCACTTTTCCTGACACTGTTCCGGTTACATCTGAAGCAAAGAAGCTTAGCAGGGGATTAAGGGCATCGACAGGCAGCTTTGACATGATGGCATCCAGTCTTATCTTTTTTGATGACGGATCATAGTAACCTGCTATATCAAGGTTCTTTGCGCCGTTCAGGTTATTGCTCACATCAATATCAGCCACTTTCCTTGATGCATTCCAGACTGAACCTATCGAAATATTTCCATAATTGCCGCCCAGGAAGGAAAAGTTCCTGACATTAATGCTGCTTTCAATCAACGGGCTTTTTAAAGCATTGGAAACTAATATATTGCCATCAATAATGCCATGGATATCCAGGTTTAAACCGGAACTTTCGCTTTTGTCACCTTTTACAGCCTTGCTGTTTAAAAGGCCAAGATCAAACCCATTGATTGCCAGCGTCAGTGTATCAGCCGGATTTTCCGAAATGTCACCGTCAATTATGTAATAATTGTCTTTATTCCTCGCAATGAACCTGTCTATATTGACTGCATTTGAATCTATCGTCACTGATGACCGGCTTATTTCCCAGAGGTTATCGTCTGAATAAATAGCCGATGAATCGATACTGATCCTGAGTATGGCACCCTCCCTGCCTTCCTCTTTCCTGATGAGAGATCCCCTGGCTGCAAAATTTCCCTTGTTCAGGACCTCTTCCCTGCTGTCCCAGTTGATGCGGAAAAGAAAATTGTCAGGTTCCGTATTGAATTTCATTGTGAATCCACTAAGATCGGTTATCCCGAGAATGGAAAGGGTGGTGCTGTTCATATCAGCAGTGAACAGTGAGTCGGCAAAACCTGAATTAAGTGTGAAATCGCTGAATACATTGTTCCTGAAACTAAGCATTTTTGATGCCAGATCAATTTTGATGATGCTATCGGGATAGAATGAACCGGTCAACCTGCTTTTATCCGCCAGAAGCAGCCCCGTCCTGAAGAAATTGTTAAGCTTGTCGGTATTCTTGAAATTCAGAGCGATCGTAAAGCCGTTCCTTACTTCCCCTTTGCCGTGTTCGGGAGCGGAGAAACGGGCGGGCATCATGGATGCAAGAGCTCTTTTTAAAACAGATGAAATCTCGCCGAAATTATAATAGCCTCTCAGGTCAGCATCAACATAATCTGTTCTCAGTGAAATTGCAGGTTTACTGTTCTCCGTGAAAGCTTTCAGTGAGAAATTATAAAGATCAAGCTGATTGTTGTATTTCCGTAAGGTTGAATTCAGAAGCTTGATCTCCCCAAACAGGTTATCGATGTTATTCCCTCTGAAATTGGCCGTAAGCAGGGCTGAAAGCCGGGCAGTTGAGTCTGCTTTGTCGAAGTTCAGGTTATAAAGGTTCGATTCGGCCAGATTGAGAGTAAAATCAAATTCAGGAAGCTCCTTGCTGAAATCAAACATACCCAGGAGATCCATCTTAATATTCCGGTCAGAAATGCTAACACTTCCGTCCCAGGTTTTTTCTGTAAAGAGCCCGTTCACGGCAATATTACGGTACAGGTATTTATTAACCTCGACAGAGTCAATTTTCCCTGTGAGTGTTCCTGCGACCCGGGTAACAGATGAAGCATAGCCATCAAGATTAGTTTCCATGCTTAGTTTACCGAGCAGCTCACTGTTTCCTGAAAGCTCACCCAGGTTGATATTGCTTCCCTTGACCAGCCCCTTTACCCTGAACCTGTTCTTTTCCTCAGGCCTTAGTGAGATATCCACCTTCATATCACCCATCTCGGTTTCGATCTTGCCGTATGCAACAAAGTCGGTCACAAAACCGGTAAAACTTCCGTCAAAGGAAATATTTCCGAGCTTGTTTATAGTTGGAGGCACCACCAGTCTTTTATTACCGGGAAGGTCCAGATCCTGAAAATCGCTTGAATTTGCATTAAGACTGTTGACGCCAATGTAAATGAATGCATCTTTGATTGCGGGCAATCCTGACAGGTCAAAATCGCAGTCAAGATCAGTAAACTTGCCGTACGTTAATTTAATATTTCTTCCCCTGAGACCCGAAATTGTTCCGGATATTTTTCCCGACACGCCTACGGCTTCATTTGTTCCATTTAAAAATGGAATGAAATAACTGAGATCGGCACTGTTAACAAGCGACTTCTGAAGATCAAAATTAAGCCTGACCTCCTCGGTAAACCTTTCAAATGAATCGGATGAATCGGCAACTATACCAACCTGGTATGCATTGATTACAGAGCTGTCACAGTCAAGGAAAAGATTATTGAACAGGAAGCTGTGGCCGGAAATAATAACATCGCTGTTAAGCTTTTTTACAAGGAATCCATTTGATTCCTGAAATCCAAGGTTGCTCACACCAAAGGAGGTCGTATCATTCTGTATTTTCAGATCGTCAACAGTTCCATTGATACCCGAGATTTTGAGGTTATGGAAGTCCATAAGCATATTACTTTTTTCTCCGGTTTTGTTCAGAAGTACAAATTTACCGTTATTTATTGCGATGGAGTTTATCGAGATAATGCTGCTTTTTTTCTTCTCCTCGCCTTCATCCTTCCCGAACATGTCAAGATACCATTTCAAATTCATCACACCGGTGGAATCAGTAATCAATGCTATTTGGGGCCGGTCGAGTTCAGCCTGGCCAAACCTGATAATCTTATTTCTGAAATCCAGATTCCTGATACCAAGCAGCACCCTGGTTGAATAGACCATAGTATCATTATTCATATCCTTGATCAGCAGGTCATTGATTGTCAGCTTATTAAAGAATGAATACTCAATGCGTCCAATTGTAATTCTTGATTTGATCTGGTCGGAGAAACTGCTTGTGATCCTCTGAACGATAAAAGTCTGGACCTCCGGTATCCGGATAATAAGATAAAAGCATGACGGGACCAGTAAAATGATACCGATCAGAATGATCAGATATTTAATTGATTTTACAATACTCCTAAGCATACCAGCACTGAAAATTCTTATTACACTTATTATATAATTCCTTAAATGGCCTAATCCCGCAACAAATATAGCAAAAACAAAGCCAAAAGTCCGGGCTCAAAACCCTGGATGCTTTCTGAAACTCCGGGAAATAATTATTTTTGAGGAAAATCTGATTTATTATGGCAATTACAATATTAGCTATAGAATCATCATGTGACGATACATCAGTGGCTGTTGTAAGGGATGGATATGTTCTTTCCAATCTTATTGCCAATCAGGATATTCACAAAACCTACGGAGGTGTCGTTCCCGAACTTGCTTCCAGAGCACACCAGGCTAATATTGTTCCGGTTACCGACCTGGCGCTTAAAAATGCGCATGTTTCAAAAGACGAAATAAATGCTGTTGCCTTCACACGCGGTCCGGGATTGCTGGGTTCACTCCTGGTCGGAACGTCATTTGCAAAGGGATTTGCCCTTGCCCGTCAGATTCCCCTGATAGAAGTGAATCATCTGCATGCCCATGTGCTTGCCCATTTTATTCTTGATAAAGAGAAGGATAACAGAACCCCGGAATTTCCCTTTCTTTGCCTGCTGGTCTCGGGAGGCCACACCAGGATAATTGTGATGAGAGATCATCTCAGCATGGAGGTAATAGGGAATACAATTGATGATGCGGCAGGGGAGGCTTTTGACAAATGCGGAAAGCTGATGGGTTTTCCATATCCGGCAGGCCCCCTGATTGATAAGCTTGCAAATGAAGGAAGCAGGAATGCATTCGCTTTCGCAAAACCAGCGGTAAGGGGTCTCGATTTCAGTTTCAGCGGATTGAAAACAAGCTTCCTTTATTTTCTAAGAGATAAACTTGCTGATGAGCCGGAGTTTATTGAAAAAAATAAGGCGGATCTGTGTGCATCTCTTCAGAACACGATTGTAACCATACTGCTGAACAAGCTTGTTAAGGCATCAGTTCAGACCGGGATCAGGGAGATTGGCATCGCCGGGGGAGTTTCTGCCAATTCAGGTTTAAGGAATGAAGTAATTAAAGAGGGTAAGAAGAGAGGATGGAACCTGTATATACCGCCATTCAGTTATACTACAGACAATGCTGCCATGATTGGTATTTCAGGATATTATAAGTACCTTAGGGGTGAGTTTACGGGTCAGGATGTTATCCCCCTGGCAAGATTCTGAACTTTTAAACCTGATGATTTATTGAAAATTTCTGATCTGTAATTCTTTCAACAGATGTAAATAAAATCCGGTTATTTGGTAAGAAATTTATAATTTCGGAGAAAAGATTTTAAATATGGATGAAATCAGGATCGCATCAACAAAAAATTCCCCTGAGGTGATCATGACACCCGGAGGGATCATTAAAATTAAAGGTCGTTCAATCCATGAGAATATAACTGAATTTTACAAACCGGTCGGGGCGTGGGTTAACGAGTACATCAAGTCACCTGCAGAACTTACCTGTATTGATATAAACCTTGAGTATTTTAACAGCGCCACCGCCAAGATCCTTGTGCACATTTGCCAGGTGTTCTCACGTGTCCAGCTTAAACATAAGAAATTCATCATCAACTGGTATTATGAAGAGGGTGATGATGATATCCTTGAACGCGGAGAGTATTTTTCCTCGGTGCTCGAAATCCCTTTCAACTTTATAAAACTTACGTGATCTTCAAGAGGTCTAATCAGTATCATTAATAAGTCGCGACATTGAGGATTTTGTAAGTACTGCCCGGTATCAGTTATTTAAAGAAACAGGCCCGGCTGATTTCATTTCCGTAGCCCTTTATTTCAATCCTGCCGGGGTAAACATCAACAATTGAAAAGGTATTGATTGATTCCGTCTCCACCATCCCTTTCATTGTTATGAAATGAACTCCCTCTGATACGGTGTAGTTGCCCTCATGGTTGTGTCCGGCAAACCATGCAACGGCACTACCGGCGTTTTCAACAACCGGGAGTACATCTTTGCAATTAAGCAGATTATGAATATTCTCAGGAGCAATCGGGAAATGACAGAAGATCAGTGCTTTTTCACCCCCGGAGGAAGCTGTTTTCAACTGAGCATCCAGCCAGGTGATCTGTTCTCCGCTCATTCCTCCGTTCCATTCAAATGTGTTGACAGCTCCTTCATCAGTAAGTTTCTTTATCTGGGCCGTTGCCTGGGTTATGACCTCCTTATCAGTTGAAGCATAGGTACTTATCTCATTTCCGTTAAGGAAAATAAACCTGAAATTTTCAACACTGAAGGAGTAATACCCTCTTTTTTCGTGCTGAAGAACCGGGATTCTGCTTTTAAATCCTCCTTCGACGTTGTAATCATGATTGCCCGTGCAATGCCAGGTTGTGATCTCCGCTGATTTCAGAATAGCAAGAACAGGAGCAAATGAGCTGAAATCCCTGTCAATAAGATCGCCGAGACAAACAATAAATGATACTTTCTCCTGTTTGAAAACACCTGTAGCCTCGGTGAGTTTTCTGAGCGATGCCCTGTAGAATCTCGTCCCGGCCGGGGGACAATCACAATACTGTGGATCAGCTATCAGCCCGAATGAGAGCAGGGGTGCATCGCTCTTATCTTCAGGAATGGTCTTTCTCATATTACTCCTTTCATTCACCTGCAGGCTCAGAAAAGCTGCAATAAAACACATCAGGATAAGTTTCATAATTCTGGTTAATTGGAGGCCTAAAATTAACAAGGATTTTTGGCATCCGGTAATTTATTTCCGTTAACTTGAAAATACGTATTATAATACGTATTACTTATTAAGAAAATACGTATTATAATACGTATTTTTCACAAAAAAGACCTTCCACTTTCGGCAGAAGGTCTTAACGGACGTTCAGACAGACAGAACTCCGCATTAATTAACAGATGGATCAGTGACCCGCCCCATAAATATTATTGAATTGGTAGAAGTTTCGCGTATCAGGTAAATGAAAGGATGATCGAGCCGCAGAACAACCGTTATGGGAGCCGAGGTAGTCCCGATATCAACAATGGTGGCTGCAGCAGCTTCAGTGCCTTCTTCATTTGTTTCAATGAATGCCTGATGTGTGACATCATTTATCAGAAGGTCATTGAGTCCGGAGATGTTTGAAAAATCTGCGCCATCCCGGAAAGCTATTCCCATGCCCATATCGGTGAGTATGTCCTTAAGCTGCTTTTTAAAGCCATATTTGAACCTGGGGAAGGAGAGATCGATTTCGCTAGTGCCCATCTGAGTTATCCAGCCCCTGAATGCCGTTTCGCTGAATCCGGTGGTAAGGCTGCTGATGCCGTCAGGATCGTCAGGAAGAATGACATCCATGACAAAATTGCCCTGCCCGTAAGGGAACTCGGCAAGAACAAATCCATCGCTGTCGAAGACCTTAAATTCGGTTTTCTGTTTCATCATCGGAACATCAACACTTGATCCATCTGACTTGTAAAACGGCATTTCAACGGTATTTGACTCATCGAACTGTGATTTCCACTTTCCTTTGAAATAAATCGCGTTAATAAGCAGCATTACAGTGTTATCTTCCAGCCTGTCAACCATTTTCTTTATAAGACCATTGGTCTTATCCTCGATCCAGGCATTAATCTGATCCGGGGCCGCGGCATCATTAATGTCGAATGACCTCGAATCTGCATTATAACTATTTGTCAGTATGTCAATAAAATCTTGTTCCACTGCAAAATCATTTTCGGTCCAGACGGAGTTTGCGATCTGCATCAATACCCGTTCATCTACTGAAAGCAGGGCATCGGATAGATTTTTATAGGAGCTGTTTATGGTTTCAGGTGAGAAGCCGTTCAGTCTTAAAGCCTTAAGTATTGAGTCGCGGGTAGCACCTCCGGCGCCATTGACCGTCATTGACAGGGCGAAGGAAATGCTGAGGGGTGAGATGATCACATTCTCACCATCTCCTGAATTTTCGAGCACCTTGTTGAAAATATCAAATGCAAATGAATTTTCTGATTCAATCAGACTGACCTGGTCCAGGCTAAGATCAATAGGGACTGGTTCAGTGGGCAGGTTATCTTCAGTTTTGCTACATGAAACAAAAAAGAGGATAAATATTAAGAAGATGGCGGCTGATGTTATTGGGTTCCGGGTTTTCATGGTAATAAACTCTTGAAATACTATTAGGATGAACCTCAGGATACGGTCAGACCCGATCCGGGTTATCGCTGTAAGAAAACAAAAATCATGCCATGAGTCACCTGCCTTTACCCCGTTTTTTGCGTTCATCGATAAAAGCCTTCAGGTAGATGAAGGAGACGGTGAACAGAATGAGGCTTAAGGTAAGAAGTACAATAAATGAAAAGAGAGGAGGAGGATCATCAGGCACGGGATTCCTGAGTTTGAGAATGAATCCCAGCACAGTATAGATCAGTACCATAATGGCAATTGCAAAGTTGAAAATAATGGATGACCCGTTCAACATCCTCGTGGTCCTGTAGTACTTGCTGTTCTTAAAGCTGAGATATGATTTCCGGGCGTAATACTGGGCGCGCTGACGTGAACGGTCCTGCCTGTATTTCCGCCATTCCTCCACTATCCTGATAAATTCCTGCTCGTCGGTCAGGATTTTTCCATGATTTATAAGCAGGAAATCATACGCTTCGGTAGCTTTGATGAATTGATCCTTTGCTTCAGGGGCATGGTTGATATCGGGGTGATACAATCTGGCTTTATTCCGGTAAGCTTTCTTGATATCTTCAACGGTGCACGTTGCCGTAAGGCCAAGAATATCGTAATATTCAGATTGTAACATAATTCAAAATCTGTTGAACCATGATACAATTAACAAATTATTTTCAAAGTCGCCGTCTTTTTGAATAAAAATAAAATTCCGGTATTGTTAATTACTTCACAATTCCCGTAAATCCCATAAATGCAAGGGCCAGAATGCCGGCAATTACGAGCGAAAGGGGAACTCCCCTCATACCCCTGGGAATGTCGGCAAGTTCAAGCTGTTCCCTTATTCCGGCCAGAATAATCAGTGCAAGGGCAAAACCGACAGCGGTTGCAGCACCGTAAACGACTCCTTCAAGCAGGTTGTAGTCTTTCTTTATTACGAGGATAGCCACACCCAGAACTGCACAGTTTGTAGTTATCAGGGGAAGAAATATGCCAAGTGCCTGGTAAAGAGGCTGGCTTATTTTCTTGAGAATGATCTCTACCATCTGAACCAGCGATGCAATGACAAGTATAAAAGTAATTGTCTGCATGAAACCAATCCCCATCTTGTCAAGGACATAAACCTGGACCAGGTAAGTTACAATTGTGGCCAGGGTAATGACAAAAACAACAGCGATTCCCATACCCATGGCTGTTCCAACTTTATTCGAAACCCCGAGGAACGGGCATATTCCAAGGAACTGGGCAAGGACAACGTTGTTGACAATTACGGCTGAAATAATAATTAAAATATATTCCATTGATTTCTTATTTAAGTCTTTCTGATTTTGTTAACAAGCGCAATAAGATATCCGAGAGCCAGGAATGCCCCCGGGGCAAGGATAAATACCAGTATTCCGTCGCCTTCAATAAACTTTTGCCCGAAAATTGCGCCGCTTCCCACAATTTCCCTGAAAGCTCCGAGGATTCCGAGGGCAAGCGTAAAGCCGAGTCCCATCCCCAGTCCGTCGAGCAGTGATGATAATACTGAATTTTTGCTGGCGAAGGCCTCAGCCCTGCCGAGAACAATGCAGTTGACAACAATGAGAGGAATGAAGATCCCGAGGGTTTTGTACAGGTCAGGTACATAGGCCTGCATTACAAGGTCGACCACTGTTACAAATGATGCTATTATAACGATGAAGGCAGGGATCCTGACCTTATCGGGAATGACGTTTGCAAGCAATGAGATCATTACATTTGAGCCAACAAGGACAAATGTTGTAGCAATCCCCATTCCCATTCCGTTGAGCGACGATGAAGTCGTGGCCAGAGTGGGGCAGGTACCGAGTACAAGGACCAGGATCGGGTTCTCCCTCAGCAGTCCTTTAGTGAAATTCTGAAGCTGATTCATTTTATACCTCCTTTCTTAAGGGTGTTATATGCACGCGATACAGCATCGCAAAATGCCCTTGAACTGATTGTGGCGGCTGTAATGGCATCGACAGTACCCCCGTCCTTTATCACCTTTAATTCAAAATCAGCCGGATTTTTATTGTTGAACTGGTCTTTGAATTCGGGCTCTGTCATCTTTGTGCCCAGCCCCGGGGTCTCCTTCTGTTCCAGCACCGAAATATTTATTATCGTTCCATCTGGTCTAAACCCGGCCATCAGGCTAATATTACCACTGAAACCGTTGTTTGTATATGTATTGACCGCATAACCGATAATTGTACTGTCTTTTTTCGCAGGATAGACTTCAAGGCTGTCGCCTTCGCCTGTTGGCAGACGGAACATGTCATCATTGGGATTATTTGTGAATTCAGGAACAACCTCCCGTATGGCATTCAGTTTCTTATTCAGGTTTGAAAGTTCTATCGGTTTCTTTGTCAATTCGTAAACAAATCCGAGGCACGCTGACGCAACCACGGAGATCAGGGTCAGCGACAATACCATGTTTTTAAATGTCGATTCAGTTTTAGCCATTTTTTACCTCCTCACCAAATCGCTTTGGTTTAATATAAGCATTAAGCAGCGGGACACATGCATTCATGATCAGGATAGCGAATGATACCCCTTCAGGGTATGCTCCAAACACCCTTATGATTACTGTAATTATGCCGATTCCGCATCCATAGATTATCATTGACTTTGGTACCATGGGCGAAGTAACATAGTCGGTAGCCATGAATATTGCACCAAGAAGGACTCCGCCGGCAAGGATATGGAACAT
Organism: uncultured Bacteroidales bacterium; assembly: GCA_963737255.1. Taxonomy (GTDB): domain Bacteria; phylum Bacteroidota; class Bacteroidia; order Bacteroidales; family VadinHA17; genus LD21. The sequence continues at coordinate 390,175 of CAVTSB010000010.1, read as the reverse complement.
TGGATTCGCATTCTGTTCAGGATTCACAAGCCAGAGGATCGCTGTAAAGATCGCGATGCTCCCCACGACCGAAACGGGTACATGCCAGGTTATAACTTTCTTGTATAATAAGTAAACAAATCCGATGAGCAGGGCAATGGCAGCAACTTCCCCCATTGAACCACCCATATCACCCATAAACATCTGGGCAGGCGTAGGGATCTTATCCATTAATTGGGACAAAGGTTCCCCGTTTTTCAGGCCTTCCTTTATAATTGCCAGCGGTGTTGCCCCGGTAGTTGCATCGGTGTAGCCTGTTGCAAATCCGGCGGGCACGGGCCAGCTTGTCATCTGAACCGGGAAAGATATCAGCATGAATACACGTCCTACAAGTGCAGGGTTAAAAGGATTATTGCCTAATCCCCCGAACGTCATTTTAGCTACTGCAATTGAAATAAAGCTACCGATGATAACAATAAGCACAGGTAAATTGGAGGGAAGGTTAAATGCCAGGAGTATTCCGGTAACAATTGCTGACCCGTCAGTGATTGAAACCGGTTTTTTCAGGATAAACCGTTGAATAAGGTATTCAAAGATCAGGCATGAGATTACTGATGTGGCAGTTACTATTATTGCACCAACTCCGAAATAAAAGATCGATGTAAACAGGGCGGGAATAAGAGCCAGCACAACGTTGAACATCAGTTTTTGTGTCGACTCCTTTCCGTGCGTATGGGGCGACGGAGATACGTTTAGCAGATTACTCATATGGATGATAAAAATTCCTTGTTACTTCAAATTCCTTTCGCGCGCCATCTTTATTACAGTTGATTTGCCCAGCCTGATATAGTCGAGCAATGGTCTGTCGCCGGGGCAGGTAAAACTGCAGGAACCGCACTCCATGCAGTCGGTTATCCCTTCTTTTTCGGCTCTTTCAAACAATCCTTTTTCGGAGAGACTCATCAAAAGATAAGGTTCCAGATTAACCGGACAGGCTGCCACGCATTTTGCGCATCTGATACATGGCTTTATTTCCTTTCTTGATGCTTCGATTTTGGGAACGACAATAATCCCCGACATACCCTTAACAACCGGTACATTTGTATTGCTGATGGCTTTCCCCATCATGGGGCCGCCGTTGATTATCTTTCCCGTATCTTCCGGCATACCACCTGCAGCCTCAATAAGTTTTATAACCGGTGTTCCGGTTCTTACGAAGTAGTTGCCTGGATTGGACAGCGATTTACCTGTAACTGTAACAACTCTCTCAAAGAGGGGCTTGTTTTTCTGAACTGCTTCGTAAACAGCAAATGCGGTACCTACATTATGGACCACTGCGCCTATATCGATCGGAAGGCGTCCTGAAGGAACTTCCCTGTTAATAAGGGCTTTAATCAGCTGTTTTTCAGCGCCCTGCGGATATTTGACTTTAAGGGCATGAACTGAGATACCATTGAAATCGGAAGCAAGCCGTGTCAGATGTGAAATGGCATCGGGTTTATTGTTCTCAATACCGATCATAGCTTTGTCAACCCTGAGCGCTTTCATGAGTATTGAAACTCCAACAAGCACCTCTTCCCCTTTTTCAATCATCAGCCTGTGATCGGAAGTAAGATATGGTTCACATTCCACTCCGTTTATGATGAGTATCCCGCATCTTTTACCTGATGGTACGGTAAGCTTTACATGTGAGGGGAATGTAGCGCCTCCAAGTCCGACAATTCCAGAACTGAGGCACCGTTTTGTGATCTCTTCGGGGGTGAGTTTTATCTCTCTTACGATATCACTGCTCCTGTCAATCGTGTCAACCCATTCATCGCCTTCAACATCGATGAAGACTGCGGTCTGCTTAAAACCCGTCCCGTCCACTATAAAATCAATTTTATTGACTTTTCCTGATACGGAAGAATGAATATTGGATGAAACAAATCCTTTTGCTTCAGCTATAACCTGACCTGTCTTCACCGCATCGCCTTTGCCGACAACCGGAGTTGCCGGAGATCCGATATGCTGTGCTACCGGTATAGTAACACTTTCGGGAACAGGCAGATGCACAATTGGTGAGCCGGCAGTTAATTTATTCTCAGGTGGGTGAACACCTCCTTCGGGAAATGTTTTCAAAATATTAATATCTTTTAATTATCTTTTAAATTATCTTCTAAATCTATCCGTTGATAACCTCAGCCTGCACCTCTGTCCTGGTTTTTCTTGGCGGGAAATTAAGTTCGATTATTGCATTTGTGGGGCATTCTGAAGGGCATTTCCTGCAAAAGGTGCATTTGTAGGAATCAATAAATGCAAGGTTGTTTTCAATGGTGATTGCACCGAACTCGCAAACCTTGATACACTTGTTGCAGGCGATACAGGCAACCTTGCACGCTTTTCTTGCAGGAGCACCCTTATCGCAGTTTGAGCATGCAACGTAAATCTTTCTGTCCTTTTTGGCTTTCTTTCTCAATTCAATAATATGTCTCGGACACGCTTTAACACATGCTCCGCACGAAACACATTTTTCGTCAGAAATGACGGGCAGTCTTGTCACCGGGTCCATATACATTGCATCAAACTGGCAAGCTCTCACACAGTCTCCTTTACCGAGGCAGCCATAACTGCAGTCGGATTCCCCAATGTAAAGGTTATTGGCGATCCTGCAGTCGGGAGCACCGTCATATTCTGATGTTTGTGGCCTCGATTCAGGTGTTCCGTTACAGATTAGTACTGCTACTTTCGGATCGACAACAGGTGCGGTTTTCCCAAGGATCGCGGCTGCCTGGGCCATTATCGGGGCTCCTCCGACCGGACAGTTCAGACCTTCAAAAGTGTCAGCCTTTACAAGGGCCTCCGCAAAATTCCGGCATCCGGCAAACCCGCATCCACCGCAATTTGCAGCTGGAAGTATCGCCTGAATCTCGTCAATCCTGGGATCTTCAATTACCTTGAATTTCTGGGCTATAAAGTAGAGGATCACTGCCGAAAACAGGGCAAGCAGACTAAGGCAGATTATAGTTATAATTACTGTAGAACTCATTATTCAGGTTTTTAACGTAAAAGTAAAAATCCGGTTAATTCTTCTTCTTAATAAAAAGAGGACAAGAAAGTACGGAAGCAGTACCCCGATTGAAATCAATCCGGCAGTCAGCTCCGGGATATCAAGGGAAACCAAAACGACAAGGCTGACGATTACGACAAGGACGGGGATCAGGTAACTTAGTGCGATCGCCTTGTATCCCATCGATTGCTGCATAAGCACGGTAACGGTGTCGCCGGGTACCACATTGTATTTTCCCTGAATATCTATTATCTTTTCTTCCTTTCCTGTCATATTGCACATTCCTTCGGCATGACAGCCTGCACAGGCTGAGGATGCAGATATGGCAACAACTACTGAATCGTTTCCTACTTTCTGCACTATTCCATCATGTTGAATGGTCTCGTGAGTGTTCCCTTTTTTCATAAAAAGTGCCGATCAGATTACGGCCGGCAAATTTACAAATCCTCCAAATGATAGTGTCTGATTTATGTTATATTTATAATTTTCTGGAATTATTTATAATGGTTCTAAATAAGAAAATCAGCTTATATTGCTCCATGACTGCCTGACGCTGAACAGCCTTGTGAGTTCACTTTTCAGGATCTGATTCGCGGTATTTTCGAGGAGAGGGTCTTTCGACAATATTCCATCTGCTATATTCCTGACATACTCGATTATCTGGCCATCCTTGCTGAGGTTCGCTATCTTCAGATCGAACGGGATCCCGCTTTGAAGAGTTCCCTCTATATCACCGGGTCCCCTCAGCTGAAGATCGGTTTCCGCAATCTCAAAACCATCATTCGAGCTTACCATTACCTCGATTCTCGTGGCAGCCTCTTTTGAGAGCTTGTCCGTGGTCATCAGGATGCAGTAAGATTGTTCCGCCCCTCTTCCTACACGTCCCCGGAGCTGGTGAAGCTGCGACAACCCGAATCTTTCAGCGCTCTCAATAATCATAACCGATGCATTCGGTATATCCACACCAACCTCTATCACGGTTGTAGCCACGAGAATGTGTGCATGACCGTCCCTGAAGAGCCTCATCGACGCTTCCTTGTCAGCAGGGGTCATTTTGCCGTGTACTATGCTGATGCAGTATTCAGGGGCAGGGAAAACCCTGGAGATCGTATCCCAGCCGTCTTCCAGATCCTTGTAATCTATTTTTTCCGATTCCTTTATCAGAGGGTAAACAATAAAGATCTGCCGTCCTTCTTCGATCTGCTTTCTGATGAACCCGAATACTTTATTTCTTTCTGAATCAGTAAAATGCATTGTTTTCACGGGAATCCTGCCCGGAGGCAGTTCATCGATTACCGAAACGTCAAGGTCACCGTAAAGGGTCATTGCTAATGTTCTGGGGATAGGGGTTGCCGTCATAACCAGGATATGGGGAGGTTCAGTGCTTTTTTCCCATAATCTCGCCCTTTGTGCAACCCCGAACCTGTGCTGTTCGTCAATTATCACAAGGCCGAGATTGCTGAATTTAACATTTTCCTCAATAAGTGCATGGGTTCCGACAAGAATCTTCAGTGAATTGTTCTGAAGTGCCTCATCTATTGCCTTGCGCACGCTTTTTTTGGATGAACCGGTAAGAAGACTGACCTTTATACCTATCCCTTCAAGCATTTTGGTTATTGTATTAAAGTGTTGGGTTGCCAGTATCTCGGTTGGTGCCATCAGACACGCCTGGTAGCCGTTATCGATTGCAATAAGCATGCTCATTAATGCAACAAGTGTTTTTCCGCTGCCGACGTCGCCCTGCAGGAGGCGATTCATCTGCCTGCCCGATCCAAGGTCCCTCCTTATTTCCTTTATTACTTTTTTCTGGGCTTCAGTGAGTGAAAAGGAGAGATTATTGTAATAAAAGCTGTTAAAGAAATTTCCAACGCTTGAGAAAACAAAGCCTTTGTATTTTCTGCTTCGGCCGGTTTTATATCTCAGGAGGTTCAGCTGGATATAAAAGAGCTCCTCAAATTTCAAACGGTATCTCGACTTTTCTATTTCCGCGGGATTAGCCGGGAAATGAATTTTGTTGAGGGCATCGTGAAGATCCATCAGGTGGTAACCCGAAACAATATATGCTGGAAGTGTTTCAGGTATCCTGAATTTGATCTGCTTGAGCAGATTACCGATAAGTTTGCTGATAGTTTTAGATGTAATGAATTGGTTTTTAAGCTTTTCTGTGGTGTTATACTGAGCCTGGAGGGGAGATGTCAACCGTTGTGCTGCTTTTTCAGAGGCTTCGATCTCGGGATGAATGATATTCACTATTCCGTTGAAAACGCCAGGCTTTCCGAATATGATGAACTCTGTACCGGGAGAGTAACTTCCGATAATCCATTTAGCGCCCTTGAACCAGACCAGCTTAAGGGTCCCTGTTTCGTCGGCAAAATCAGCCACCAGCCTCTTTCCGGCCCCATGCCCTTCAGTGTAATACCCCTTAATTACCCCTTTAATCTGTACGAAAGGCAGGTCGGGATCAAGCTCAGCTATTTTATAGAACTTACTCCTGTCGACATACTTGAACGGAAAATAATAGAGGAGGTCGCGGAATGTATTAATATCCAGCTCTTTGCCGAATAATTCAGCCCGTTTTGGTCCTACACCCGTCAAATATGTGATATTCGTTTCCAGAAAATCCTGCATGTCTGGTCTGTCCTGATTATTTTTGGTCAAGTAAATAATACCTGATTTTCTTCGCTCCATTTTGTATAGGGATGAACGAAGAAAATCGGGGCTGCAAGTTTCGTTCAAAGAAATCAAATTTCAAATGATATCCGAAATTACTTAATTTTGAAGACCTGACCTAATCCTGAAATTATGTAATCAGATGGATATTAAACCTGCCCTGAGATACCTTAAATACTTTCTGTTTTCCCGACACAGGAAGGGACATGGGATCCACAGTCCATTCGTCTTCAACCTGGTTTCTCAGACGTTCCGGAATAAAATTGAGCCTGACATTGTCTTTAACATTGAAAAGGTAAGAAGAAAGATGATTTCGGATCAGCGTTCAATTGTAGTAAATGATCTTGGCGCAGGTTCGAAAAAGATGAAAAACAGTTTAAGAAAAGTGTCGGATATAGCAAGATATTCTTCGGTCCCAAAAAAATTTGGCAATTTCCTGTACAACATGTCAGAAACTTTCGGCAAGCCACTTGTTATTGAACTTGGCACATCGCTTGGCATAAGTACGATGTATCTGGCAGCGGCTGTTCCCGACGCAAAAGTATACACAATTGAGGGGTGCCGGGCAACCTCCGAAATCGCATCGTCGAATTTCAGTGAAGCCTCATTTTCAAATATTGAATTGTTCAATGGTTCATTTGAGGAGGTACTGCCCCAGATCAAAAAAGAAAACATCGCTCCCGGACTTGTTTATATAGATGGAAACCACAGGAAGGAACCAGTTCTCAGGTATTTCGACCAGATTGCAGAAATGGCTGATAACAATACTGTTGCCATTATTGATGATATTTACGATTCAACAGGTATGGCTGAAGCCTGGGAAGAAATAAAAAAAAATGATAAGGTCACATGTTCAGTTGATATTTTCAGGATGGGAATCGTTTTTTTCAGGAAAGGGATCAGCCGTATTCATTATGTGATAAGGTATTAACAAAAATTAAGTTTTAATAATTTCTTATTTGATATAATTAGTCTAATTTCGAAACTTCAAATTTAAGTCGTTATGGATAAAGTAATTGAAATTCACGATATTGTTAAGAATTATCAGGTCGGGTCAGTTATTGTGAGAGCTTTGAGGTCGGTCACTGTTGATATTGCCAGGAATGAGTATGTTGCTATCATGGGGCCTTCCGGATCAGGCAAATCCACTCTTATGAATCTCCTGGGCTGCCTCGATACACCGTCAAGCGGAACTTATATTCTGAACGGTACCGATGTAAGCAAAATGGAGGATGATTTTCTTGCCGAGATCAGAAACAAGGAGATAGGCTTTGTGTTTCAGACATTTAACCTGTTACCAAGGTATACTGCCCTTGAAAATGTTACTTTACCATTGATTTATGCGGGAATTCCGAAAGCCGACAGGGAAAAAATTGCAAAAGAAACGCTCGACCAGGTAGGTCTGGGAGACAGGATGACTCATAAGCCAAATGAATTGTCAGGTGGTCAGCGTCAGCGTGTTGCAATTGCGAGAGCACTTGTGAGCAAACCGTCAATCATCCTGGCGGATGAGCCAACCGGAAACCTCGATAGCAAGACCTCAATCGATATTATGGGCCTTCTTGACACCATTCATAAAAATGGAAATACTGTGATTGTTGTGACACACGAAGAGGATATTGCCAGGCATGCTGCAAGGATAATCAGGCTTTTCGACGGGGAAATCGCACAGGACTATGTAAATAAGATGTATGTAAAAGCCTGAGAGTTGATTTTCAAACTTCTTATATTTCGCTCATCTTATTTTGGTTTTCAATGAAGATCTACACCAGAACCGGTGATGATGGTACAACATCCCTGGCCGGAGGTAAAAGAGTTCTAAAGTCCAGCCTGCGCGTTGAGGCATATGGATCGGTTGATGAACTCATTGCCTGGATAGGTTTGTTACGTGACTGCAATGTTAACAAGAACAGGGATGAACTGTTGATCTTTATCCAGGATCAGCTTATGAGGATTGCTGCCACTCTGGCAACCGAAGCCGGTGATAAAAGAATGGAGGCATTACTTCCTGATCCGGGTTCCGTATCGGTTCTTGAAGATGAGATTGACAGGATGGGAGCTAAACTCCCTGAACAAACTCATTTTATCCTTCCCGGAGGACATATCATTGTATCTTATTGTCATATAGCCCGATGTGTTTGCAGAAGGGTTGAAAGGGCCGTATTGAGACTAAAAAACGACGAAGATATCCCCGAAATAATCACTAAATTTCTTAACAGGCTTTCCGACTACTTGTACATATTATCCCGAACTATCACATTAGAGCTTGATATTCAGGAGATTAAGTGGCCTTTTTAATCGGCCGAAAAACTTATGATATAATATTGTTTTTTAAAAATATTCTTTATATTTGCGGACTTTGTTAAACTAAAACTTAGTCATAAAAAATGTACTGGACACTTGAATTGGCATCAAAACTTGAGGATGCTCCATGGCCCGCGACAAAAGATGAACTGATTGACTTCGCCATAAGGTCAGGTGCCCCGATGGAAGTTATTGAGAATTTACAGGAAATTGAGGATGAGGGGGATATCTACGAGAGTATTGAGGATATCTGGCCTGATTATCCAAGTAAGGATGATTTCTTCTTTAATGAAGATGAGTATTAGGAAATAGGACTGGCTGCTGAGGTCAGTCTTTTTAGTCTTTGAAAATATCTGCAACTTTTTTCGGTCTGGCCTGCACCTGCCATGAAAAGCCCTCAAGTCTTTGTGATCCGGGATTGACAGCAGAAGGCGGATCGATCACCCCTTCGGGATTCTGGTATTCATAAATCTCTGTTATTTTCCCGTCATCGACAAAAATCTCAATCCGGGCGCATTTAGCCTTATTTTCACCAACAACCTTATCTCCGTCAAGCAGATAGTAAATTGTCTCACCATTTCCCTCTATATTGATCTTATACAACTCATTATCCCTGAAGTATCCGGTAAGCGACCTCCCTTTTACCTGGTTGAACCGCTCCCTGTCGACCTGGCTGGCTACAAATGCGGAACTGTACAATTCCAGCCTGTCGGCCTGCCTGTTTTTGGTGAAAATAGCTATCGAATCTGAAGTAAGCTGGTGTTCCTCCGACCAGATCACAGGAGCTGTGTAAAGCCTTATCACCGAATCGCGGAATGAATAGGCCAGGGAGTCGCACTTTGCCTGCAGATCATCACTGAATATTTTACAGTGGTGATATGCTCTCATCAGCCGGTACCCGGTAAGTGAGGTGTCGGATATTGTTATTGCGCTTATCGTGTCGGCATGAAGGAACAGCGAATCTTCTTTAGATACCTGTATAAACACGGCGCTGTCGGTGACGAGGAACCGTTCGGGGGTCTTGTAGTACCAGGCATAATTACCTTTTACTATTATATTATTTGTGGTATCGGTTATGCTTGTATTCCGGAATGATTGTCCGTAACCTGTCGTGCCGTCATAATATAGGGAGTCTCCTTTTATTACCTGCTGCCTGTTATCGATCAATGCATTTTTCCAGATGCGTGAGATATCATTTTTGGTATCATACCAGCCCTTTTCACAGTAGAGGTAAAGAGAGTCGCCTTCAAGTTCCGACGGGCCGGTAAAGAAGGCTGTTTCAGTTTTGGTGTTGTAATCCATTGTATCCGCGGTCATTATATAATCGGGATTGACGATCTTAACACTGTCCTTGAAATTGAAGAGGCTGGTTGATGCATAGTAAATACCGATGATGCTGGTGAGCGTATTTTCGCCGTTTATGATCCTTCCCCTGTCATTGTACCTGGCTATTTCGTTTGCAACATCATATTTTATGGAGTTTGTGTAAAGATGGGTTTCCTTGTCGATAAGTTCAACATTGCCGTCAACGGCTGCCATCTCTGTTGCCCCGTCGTAAAAGATACTGTCGCCCCGCAGTTCAAGGGTATCACCCTGTATCATATGGATCCTGCTGTAGGCTTTAATCTGGTTGAAGCCCGTATAAAAGTGCGCGCTGTCGCATGTCATCAGTATTTCATTATGCTTAAGGGATACATCACCCAGAAGACGGGTCAGCCTCCTTCCGGTTGACCGCTCAATTTCATCTATTCCTTCGGCGGAATGAAGAACCTCAATCTTTTTTTTCCCTGTCCTTGCAGGAACGATATCCTGGCAAAAGAGAGAAAAGGAGGATAATAGCAATGTAAGGACTGTCAGTAAAACCCTGGCAGCTGACGGGCGGTGCAGATCGTGGAAGAGTGTTATTGTAACCATCCCTGTTCAAGGAAATTGCATGATCTGAATTCGTCACTGATCCTGATATATGTTGTCTCCAGTTTTTTATCTATCCATTTCGAGTATGCTTCCTGCCTTTCGAACATTGAAGCAGCATTGTAAATAAACTGATAGTCATCCTTAAGGTTTGCCCTGTGGGCGGGTATCTCGTCATCGAGCCTTACAACCCTGAAAACAACATTCCCGATCTCATCTTCGGTCATGAATGGTTTGGATATTTCACCCACTTCCAGCTCCCTTACCTTAGCATACATATCCTTGCTCAGTTCATCGAGCGATAGCCAGTTTGTCCTTTCCCCGGGATTTGAACTGACAAATTTACCTCCGTTGATTCTGCTGTCGAGGTGGCTTGAGAATGCGACTGCCACATCCTCAAATTTCAGGCTGTCTTTCCTGATAAGGTTTGTAAGGCTGTCAAGCCTGCTTACAGCCTTTTCAGCCTGATCAGGCTTTACCTTTGGTCTGATCAGAATATGCCTTGTATTGGCCAGATCGCCTTTGCGTTCGATCAGCTGGATCAGGTGAAATCCGTATTTTGATTCAACGATTTTCGATACGGTGTTTTTTGAAAGGCTCCAGGCAGCGTCTGCATAAGGCTTTTCAAGCTCACCTCTCAGCTTGAATCCAACCTCTCCTCCGTTGGTTGCCGTTCCCGGATCCTCCGAGTATAATATAGCCTGAACACTGAAACTTTTGCCGGCAAGAATTTCAGCGCGGATATTGAGCAGTTTCTGTCTTGCTTCCGCCTTGTTTGCCTCATTTTCGGGCGGATCGAGCTGAATAATACTTATCTGGACCTTCGCAGGGACAACCGGCAGACTATCTTTCGGTATTGATGCAAAGTACCTTTTTACATCATTTGGAGTAACCGACAGGTTTTCAGTGATTTTAGCCTGTACTTCCGATACAACCTGCTGCTGAACCAACATTTTCCTGATATCCCTGCGGATCTCTACCATGCTTTTCTTAAAATATGCTTCAAGGGCTTTCTCACTGCCTGCCTCCCTGATGACATTATTAATCCTCATATTCACATCACCCTCAACCGCATCCTCCGTAACCTCGATACTGTCGATCCTTGCCTGATCGAGAAAAAGTTTCGAAACAAGCTGCTCCTGGAATATCCTGCATCGCAGATCGTCAATGGGAGACCGGTCTCCGTTTCTCCTGTATTCGGTGACAGTTTCCTCCACTTCAGAAAGGTAGACGACTTCGTTTCCCACTATCGCAGCGACCGATTCAACAAGCTTCTGGGAATGTGCGGATGGTAATGCCAACACCAGACCTGTTAAAATCATCAAACCTGTAACTGTTATTTTTTTCATTTTCAATAAATCTTAAAACTGTTTTCCTTCAACGCCTCATCGTAAATCCCTGTTTCAAGCGATTGAATAAATTCAATCCTGCGATTATTCCAGATAATCCTTTTTATATCATCCCTTACATACTCGAACGGTGACAGCGAACCTCTGAGCCTGAAGTCGTTTATGGCGATAATACAAACTGAGGAGGAATCGACTGCCTCGTAATACTTGTTTCTCCTCAGGAAATTTTCCTGGTTACTGATATCCTCCTTAAGCTCGAGTGAAAGTCTGTCGAGGGTAACCCATTCTTCTTCGAAATCGTCGAATTTCTCGGCAAACTGATAGCAGAGGCTCTCAAGTTCCTGCAGATCTTTCGGTTTTTCGGAATGTGCCAGTATTTTTATTTTATACAGATTGGGAGTCTCAACGGGCAATTTTATGAAAAGAGCCTTTACAATATTTGATGTCAGCATGAAACGGTTCTCATTTGCCGAGTAATATCTTTCAAGCTCTTCTTCTGATATAACCGTATCCATTTTCTGTTGCATCATCTGACGCTGATATTCATAAACCACGAGATTCATTCTTGTCTCGTCAAGCTGCTTTTCAATATTGTTCCTCAGCTCCGGAGGCAAATTGGCTTCAGCCCTCTGGAACATAAGTTCCTTTTTCGCCCATTTGTTTATGTAGTTGCTGACAAACGCGGTACTGTCAGCGCCCGAGATGCCTTCCATCATCAAAACAGGGATTTCGTCATAGTAAAGTGTCGAGTTTCCGGCCCTGGCCAAAGGGATACGATTGGCCATCCTGTCATCCCGGTTGCAGCCTCCAATTGTCATTATGATCAATATTCCAAAAAGAATCCTACTCATTGCTAATTTGTTTCTTTACCTCTTCAAAGACCAGATTGTCAATTTTAACGGGATATTTTTCCTTTAATTGTCTGATCCACTCTTCTGTGAGCCAATCCTGGTAACCTGAGATCAAGTCTGCTTTAACTTCATCAAATGACAGTGGTTCAGGCTTTTCGATCCTTTTGATGTCAATAAGGGAAGGCATCCCGTTTTTCACAAATGTCTGTACTCCCTCAACCCACTGCAATTTATCGATTTCGCGATCGTCTCCTTCAAACCACCTGCCTTCATTTATCGCCAGCAGGGTATCTCCATTCCTGTTAAACCTGGCATAAAGTCTGGCATCGGCATCAGCCCGGCCCTTGTATCTTTTGTATGCTGAGGCAAGCTTTTTTGATACTCTGGCTGCTTTTGTCTGATCTGAAATATTCAATGTAAGAATTCTGCCTTCAATTCCTTTTTTGGATAAGAAGTTGTTTTTTTGGGTCTCATAGTAATCCATCAAACCTGTTGAATCTTCCTGAACTTTATTCCACACCTTTTTGGAGGATACATCAAAAAGCAGGATCCCGTCATGAAATTCAATCATGAGATACCTGAAATCAGGATATTTCTCTTCAAGGATCGAATCTTCGTACCTGATAATTTTTTCCGCAGCTATCGATTCAATCGATGTATCGATGTAATGCACGGGGTCATTGGTAATAATCATGTTTCCCCTGTTTTCAAGGTAATCTGCAAAATCTCCGGCTGTAAGATATTGATCGGCAAACGAATATATATTTCCCGCGGGGATGTTTTTGCGTTTATATTTCGTTTGTCCCCGGATAATAAGCGTATCAGTATTGGTAACGAACCACCTGTATACAGGTGTGTTTATTTTGAACCCATACTCTTTTTTCAGCCTCGCAACAAATGAACTTCTGCCTCTTGAGGTGAGGTTTGACTGGTTAAGTTTGCTTTCAAGATATGGACGCGCTTCCTCGTATGAGTCGGGAGCTTTCTTCTCAAGAAGCCTGATAATATGGTAGCCGTAAACAGTCTTTACGGGTTCGGTATAATTTCCTGTGTCTTTCAGCGAAAAAGCAGCTTCTGCAAAATCAGGGATTATTTCTCCTGCCCCGAACATATTCATTTCACCTCCCCTGGCTGCCGATTCCCTGTGATCGGAATATTTTACAGCAAGATCATGGAACGATTCCCCATTCTTAAGTTTCAGATAAATTGCGTCGATTTCAGATTTGGCTTTTTGGTTAAGGGAATCATTTGATCCGGGCGGAACTGTTTTCATAATGTGAGCAACCCTTATCCTGCCTCTCGACGGGCGCTTGTCAGCAACCTTAATCAAATGATATCCAAAAGGCGTTCTCACTGGCATCGAGAGTGTTCCGGGTGTAAGACTGAAAGCAGCTTCTTCGAAAGGTGTGATCATCTGAAATACCGTAAAGTATCCTAGGTTTCCGCCATTTAGGAGCACTGACCTGTCGTCTGAAACGGCTTTGGCCACCTGTTCAAAAGGTTCTCCCTTTATTATTCTTTCCCTTACTTCCAATGCTTTCCTGTATGCTTTTATGGTATCTTCCGGCATTGCATCGGGTGCACAGTTTATCAGGATATGTGAAGCTTTCACCTCCGAAAGCGACCTTTCGTATGCTTTGCGCAGGAGCTTTTCCTTGATATCTGAATCAGTAAGGTAACCCAGGGCGAGCTGGTTGCGGTAACCTTGTAATTCGTTACGGTATGCTTCGGTGGTATCATAACCTTCAGCGATGGCATCTGCAACCTTAAGCTTAAAATCGACAAACTGATCAAGAAAGGAATTGATCGCGGTTTTATTTCCCGGATCCAGACTTTTATTGAACATCCTGACGAACTCACCGGCTTCTACATCCCTGCCCGCAATCGTCATCAGGATCTTTTTATCGGGGTCCTGAGCCTTGAGGGATCCCGGGAGTAAAAGGATAACAATGATTGAAAATATGGATCTTATTTTCATCGGGATATGGCGGGATCCGTTATTCAAATATTTTTCTGCTGTAATTTGGTGATTCCCTGGTTATTGTAACATCGTGAGGATGGCTCTCTATGATTCCCGAATTTGTTATCCTGACAAATTTCCCTTCTTTTTTCAGGACAGCGATTGTCTTTGCCCCCAGATATCCCATCCCGGCCCTGAGGCCGCCCATCATCTGGAAAATAACCTCTGCAAGCGTTCCTTTATAAGGCACCCGTGCTGCAATCCCTTCAGGCACGAGTTTGCGTATATCATCTTCCATATCCTGGAAATAGCGATCCTTTGACCCCTGCTGCATGGCTTCAATTGAGCCCATGCCCCTGTAAGCCTTGAATTTGCGCCCGTTATATATTATTGTTTCACCCGGCGACTCCTCAACACCGGCAAAGAGCGACCCAGCCATGATGGAGTCAGCGCCGGCAGCCAGGGCTTTTATTATGTCACCAGAATACCTTATACCTCCGTCGGCTATTACAGGGATTCCCGAGCCTTCAATCGCTTTAGCGACATTGTAGATTGCCGTAAGCTGGGGGATTCCGACGCCTGCAATTATCCTGGTAGTACAGATTGAACCCGGTCCGATCCCTACCTTAAGTGCATCGGCGCCCTCATCGGCAAGCTTCCGTGCAGCTTCGGCTGTCCCTATATTCCCGGCAACAACATCAATGGAAGGGTAACTTTTCTTAATTTCCTTAAGGATATTGATTACGCTTTTTGTGTGGGCATGCGCTGTGTCAATTACAATAACATCAACATTTGCAATAATAAGTGCTTCAACCCGGAGAAGCGTATCGGCGGCAATCCCGACCGCAGCTGCAACCCTCAGCCTCCCTTTATCATCCTTGCATGAATTCGGGCGGTCTTTTGCTTTCGTTATGTCTTTGTATGTTATAAGGCCAATAAGTTTGCCATGCTCATCAACCATAGGAAGTTTTTCGATCTTGTGTTTCTGAAGGATCCTTGCGGCTTCCGTCAGGTTGGTCTGATGAGTGGTTGTAATGACAGGGGTGGTCATCACAGCTGAGATCTTACGGGAATGATTGTATTCAAACCTGAGATCCCTGTTTGTCACTATTCCTTTCAGGATTCCCTGCTTGTCAATTACAGGGATTCCACCGATCTTGTATAC
This sequence comes from uncultured Bacteroidales bacterium, assembly GCA_963737255.1. Classification (GTDB taxonomy): domain Bacteria; phylum Bacteroidota; class Bacteroidia; order Bacteroidales; family VadinHA17; genus LD21. The sequence goes on along the minus strand of CAVTSB010000010.1, from coordinate 374,937 downwards.
AAGCATCAGGTCGATAGCTTCGGCTACTGTAGCGTCGGGATTTATGGTTATCGGATCGAAAATCATAACATTCTCAGCCCTTTTAACTCTTTTAACCTGCGCTGCCTGGTTTTCAACAGACATGTTTTTATGGATTACGCCTATACCGCCTTCCCTTGCAATCGCTATTGCCAGTTCATCCTCGGTAACAGTATCCATTGCTGCTGAAACTACCGGCGTATTTATCCGGATATTCCGCGTGAACATGGAACCCAGATCTACTTCTCTTGGGAGCACTTCCGAATATGAAGGTACAAGAAGTACATCATCAAAGGTCAGTCCTTCGTAAAGTATCTTATCCTTAATAAATGACATTTCCTGATCTGTTTAATTTTTGATGGCGCAAATTACGAAAAAAAACAGCACTCTGAAAACTTGATCTTTATTTTTAGCCTTCATTATTATTGGATTACAGTTGTTACATTTGCAGATAGATCAACAGTATATGGAATTTGAACAATACAGGCAGGTTTTGACTAAATACTGGGGGTTCACCTCATTCAGGCCACTGCAGGAGGAGATCATAAAATCAGTGGGTGAGGGGAAAGACACCCTGGGATTGATGCCCACGGGAGGCGGAAAGTCAATTACCTTCCAGGTGCCTGCCCTGGTTGCGGAAGGTATATGCCTGGTAATAACTCCATTGATTGCCCTGATGAAAGAGCAGGTCAGCCGATTGAACAGCCTTGAGATTAAAGCAGTGGCAATACATTCGGGAATGTCGGGGGAGGAGATAGATATAGTTCTTGATAACTGCATTTATGGCGACTATAAGTTTCTTTACATATCACCTGAAAGAATTTCAACCCGGATTTTCGAAGCAAGGGTAGGCCGGCTTAACCTTTCACTTGTTGCTGTCGATGAAGCCCATTGCATATCACAGTGGGGTTATGATTTCAGGCCATCCTACCTGAAAATAGCCTCGCTGAGGAACCATATCTCCGACAAGGTACCTTTCCTCGCCCTTACGGCATCTGCAACCCCCCAGGTTATTGATGATATTCTGACCAGGCTTGAATTCAGGGAAAAGAATGTCCTTCGCACAAGCTTTGAAAGGAAGAACATATCTTATCTGGTAAGACAGGTAGAAGAGAAAGGCACGTACCTGGTCAAGACTGTCGGGAGCGTGAAGGGTAGCGGTATTGTTTACGTCAGGAGCAGGAAAAGATGCAGGGAGGTTGCAGAACTTCTTGTTGAGAATGGCATCAGCGCCGACTACTATCATGCCGGGTTGCCTGATGAAATAAGGGACAGGAAGCAAAAGGAATGGTCAGCCGGAGAAACCCGTGTCATAGTCTCCACGAATGCTTTTGGGATGGGGATCGACAAGGCTGACGTCAGGTTTGTAATCCACTGGGATACGCCTGATTCGATTGAAAACTATTTTCAGGAAAGCGGAAGGGGTGGCCGCGATGGCAAGCCGGCCTGGGCAGTTTTGTTGTACTCCTCTTCAGATAAGAACAAGCTTATTGAATCGCTGAAGCATAAATTTCCCCCTGTTGAGAAAATCAAGGATATTTATGAGGCTCTTTGCAGCTATCTTCAGGTTCCCCACGGAGCAGGAAAGGATAACGTTTTTGATTTTAATATGGCCGGGTTTGTTTCCCGTTTCAGACTGCCGGTAATCGAGACCTTCAACAGCCTTGCATTCCTTCAGAGGGAAGGATATATAGAGTTTACGGAGGAGATCAATAATCCTTCGAGAGTCCATTTCGTGGTGGGACGGGATGATCTTTACAAGTTCCAGGTTGCCAACGAATCATTCGATGGTTTCATAAAGCTGCTCCTTAGATCCTATACGGGGATGTTCTCTGAGTTCGTGGCAATCAATGAGGAAATGCTGGCAAAAAAGGCTGCAATAAGCAGGGATACTGTATATCAATACCTTGTGAAACTGGCATCAATGAATATCATAAGATATATCCCCGGAAAGAAGACTGCCCTGGTGATTTTCACCGAAGAACGTCTGGTCAGGAAGGCCTTGATGATATCACCTGATAATTACCTTCATGTAAAAGAGAAGTATTCTCTCCGTCTCGAAAAAATGATTGATTATGCAGAATCAAAGAACAGGTGCCGGTCAGTCATGCTGCTCGATTATTTTGGTGAGGAATCTGACAGGTGCGGTACCTGCGATGTTTGCCGTGAAAGAAATGAACTCGATCTGAGCAAGTATGAATTCGACCGTATACTTGAAGAAATCAAAGGCATTCTTGCAGATAAACAGCCTGATGCTGAAGAGCTTGTTAAACTCTGTACTTACCCGGAAGAGAAAGTCATAAAAGTGACCAGGTGGCTCCTTGATCATGATAAGATCATAAGAGATAAGGACTACAGGCTTTTATGGAAAGACCCCCCCACACTCAGGGGGGATTAACTTCCGTCTCCGCTCTCCGCTCTCCGCTCTTCGGTCTTCCTCCCTACAATTCCGTCAGCTCAATATTCCTCCACCTCACCTTTATCCCGCCTCCACTGTGTATCTGAAGCATAATTCTTCCCTTGCCCTGACCTATCTTCTCATCATTAAGTTCGGTCATGACTTCGCCATTTAGCCAGGTTGTTACATTATCGCCGTCAACTTTTATCCGTAATGTGTTCCAGTCATCCTTTTTGAGTATTTTCTCCTTTTCATCGGGTATCTGTGCGATCCATCCTCTTCCGTACGATTCGTATATGCCTCCGGTATCGTGGTCAGGGGGCGCCACTTCAACCTGCCATCCCGAAATGGTAACGCCTTCCTTTATAAAGGAGCGTATAAAAACTCCGCTGTTTCCGTCTGATATCTGCTTAAAATCGAGGGACAGGTCGAAGTTATCGTAGTATTTAAGAGTTCCAAGGTAACCATACTCCTTATCTGGTCCGCTTTCACAAACCAGTTCGCCGTTGTCAACATACCACAATTCGGTCCCGTAGGCTTCCCATCCTGTAAGATCCTTCCCGTTGAACAGTGTTTCCTTCGCCGGTTTCCGGGGCAGTTCTTTCAGTTTCATGTTCTTGAACCATACCCTGCTTCCATGGTCCTGAACGGCAAAGTGTCCGCTGCGTGCAAGCCCGTATTCCGGGGCGAAATCCCATTTTCCGCTCTCCTTGCGCTTGAACCAGTCATCGGTCCATGCTTCAAATTCAAGCACCTTTTGTCCGTTAAGCCAGTGTTCGACGTGACCGTTGTCAAAAACAATCTTTGAAGTATTCCAGTCTCCTGCTTTATTAAGCACTTTCCTGGAAGTGTCGCATGTGTACATCGCATAATCGGCGGCTGCCTTCTGCCATTCCTCGATGGGATCGGGAAAGCCGGCATCATCAATCAGCTGGAATTCTGGTCCGGTTACATAAGGCACCCTGAACTCGGGCCGTTCAACTACATGATAGAGCAGACCGCTGTTCCCTCCGTCCGATATTTTCCAGTCAAAGGATACAATGAAATTCTCATACTGTTTTTTTGTAACAATGTAGCCGGTGCTGTCGCTGCCAAGTCCAAGGGAGGTCAGTGTTCCCTTTTCGGCTTTCCATGGAGCGGTAACGGTATCGGCTTTGAAATCGCGCCATCCGTCAAGTGTTTTGCCGTCGAAAAGAAGTACCCAGCCTTCTTCGGCTTCCTGGTCGGAAAGAATGTTATCTCCCTGTTTACAACCAGTGTAAAATATCCCCGGGAGAAGGATAATCAGCAGGAAAAAGATCTTTTGTTTCATATTATCAGTTAGATTTGGTTAAATTTTCATCTTGCCTATATTACTGATGGCGGTAAATTTCAAAATCGGGAGTACTTACCAACTGTTACAGTAACATTCAACCCAACACCTTTGTATTCCCCCCCTTCTCCATCAGCAGATCCACCGGTACATTGGTCATCCATGTTCCCCTTGTGAAATCAGGTACATTTACGGGATTCGATTTGTGTGCAACCGACCATTCACTCAGGGGCGCAATTGCACTCCAGAGAGCTGCGTCATATACGTCCTGATCGAGAGGTAATCCGTTGCGCAGGCAGTCGATAAGCCTCCAGTTTTCAAGGAAGTCCATGCCTCCATGTCCACCGACTTTCCTGGCCAGTTCACCAACCTTCCTCACAATTGCGGGTGTATATTTTTCTTCAATCACTTTTAACTCCTCGTCAGAGACCCAGCTGTCACCAACCGAAATTTTGGCCGGAAGCGGATATTTCAACGCTGCGCCTTTCGTCCCGCTGACCTTATGTATCCTTGAATATACATTTGGCGAAGTGACGTCATGCTGAATCATAATGGTCCGTCCCCTGTTAGTCAGGACTGTGGTGGTCGTCATATTGCCCCTGTAAGGATTATTTACATATTTCTGGAAGAATCCGTCGGTGCTCGCAAGTGTTTTTGCCACTTCATTCATCTGGAAATCGCGGCTCATGACAGAAACAAGGAATTCCATCTTGTCACCCCGGTTGATGTCCATGATCTGGCAGATCGGTCCTAACCCGTGAGTCGGATATAAATTTCCCTGCCTGCGTGAGTTTTCATTCAGGCGCCACATATTCCAGTAGGCTTTCCTGTCAAAGTTGCTTGACAGCAGGTTATGGATGTAGGCCCCTTCGCAATGAACTACGTCGCCGAAGAAACCCTGGCGTGCCATATTCAGTGTGAGCAGCTCAAAAAAGTCGTAGCAGCAGTTTTCCATCATCATACAGTGCTTGCGTGTCTTTTCCGACGTCTCTACAAGCTCCCAGCATTCATCCATCGTCACAGCCGCCGGAACCTCTATTGCAGCATGCTTGCCGTGTTGCATTGCATAGATTGCCATCGGGGCATGCATATCCCATGGTGTGCAGATATAAACAAGGTCGATATCGTCCCTGTCGCACATCCTCTTCCATGCATCAGCATTGCCGGAGTAGAGTTCCGGCTTAATGCCTTTTGGTTCAAGGCGCTTCCTTACTTTTTCAACCTCTTCAGGTACAATATCGCAAAGTGCCTTTATTTCAACACCTTCGATAAGGCTCATTGCTGAAACGTGACCCGGTCCCCTGTTGCCAAGACCGATAAAACCGATCCTGACTTTCTCAAGCTTAGGAGCCGCGTAACCTGACATGTTGAATACCGGGCTCCTTTTCCCGCCGGCTGCAGCCGGGAAATTGTCAATTGTTGATTTATCACGAATTTCTGTTTCGGCGCCAAGAACTTTCAGGAGGCTTCCCCCTGCAAGGCTTAGCCCGGTTAGTCCGGTGATCTTCAGGAAGTTTCTGCGGTTGTTTTTCATGGTTATCAGAGGTTTATGTTGATTGTGCGTTTGAAAGTCATAAAAATAGTAAAATAGATTGTAAATTTTACCCTTTGTGTTCCTTTGGAATCACGATACACTACAAAAAATGTCTAATTTTAGCAGTTATTTAAATTTTTGGATATGGATAGCAGTTCCAATCCTGTATATTCGAGGAATGTTGTTGAATTTGTGGCCGTTGCAAACGAGTTTTGTAAATATCACGAACATGCGGAAGAGATAAAGGGTGATGAAATGCTGAAGATACTGCAGCGTTTACTGCCGTTTTTGTACCTGAAAGCATCTCTTTTACCGTCGCTTGAGCCTTATTTTGAAGATGGAAATGAAAAGTTTGTAACGGAAAGCGACTGGTTCGGGATTCATGACACCCTAAAAGAAAAATTCGGCACTGCAAATGACTACCTTGAGGTTTTTGATGAGAAGATCAATGAATCAGAGGGTCCTGTTGTAGCAAACCTCGCGGAGAATATGGCAGATATTTACCAGGATCTCAAGGATTTCCTGCTTCTTTATCAGACCGGCACCCTCGAGGTGATGAACGATGCCGTGTGGGAATGCAGGATGAATTTCGAAAATTACTGGGGCCAGAAGCTTGTAAATTCTTTGAGAGCCATCCATAAATTCATCTATTCGGGAGAGGAGATAGGTAAAGTTGAAAATGATGTTGAAAATGATGACGCTAAAGACAAATCTGAGTGGTTCATCTCACGCAGACAAAAAGAGTACAGAAAAAATGGAAATTAGATATCCTGAAACAATTACACCTGAAGATCTTGAAAAATATGAAGTTTCGTGGTTCAGGGGCGAGATTGTCCTGATTGACGATCTGAAAACCTTCAGGGCGATATTCCCAAAACTGCTCGGTTCGCCAGTCCTTGGCTTTGATACAGAAACAAGGCCTTCCTTCAGGAAGGGAAGAAAGAACAAGGTCTCCCTGATCCAGCTCGCAAATGAAGATACTGCCCTGCTTATCAGGATCAATAAGATCGGAATTCCTGCAGAACTTGCTGATCTTCTGGCAAACCCTTCAGTTATAAAAGCCGGGGTGGCAGTACATGATGATATCAGGTTCCTCAGTGGCATAAGTAAATTTGTTCCGTCGGGTTTTGTCGACCTCCAGAAGATGGTCAAGGAATATGGAATACAGAGCTCAGGTCTGAAAAAACTGGCAGCAATAGTCCTGGGATTCAAGATATCTAAACGGCAGCAGGTTACCGACTGGGAAGCGGATAATCTTTCTGAAGCCCAGAAGATCTATGCCGCGACTGATGCATGGGTGTGTCATCAGATTTTCAAATCACTTGTGAATGGGAATACTTACCACCTGCCTGACAGAAATGAGGAAAAGAACTCTAAAAAGTAACAATTCTTAAAACTGAGATATCCTCAAAATGTCGGAAAGAGTAAAGATAATCCTGAAATCGGGAAAGGACCAGTCGCCCCGTCGATACCATCCATGGATATTCTCAGGTGCGATTAAGAAAATAATCGGGTATCCGCTTGAAGGCGATATAGTCGATGTTTTCGACAACAAGGATAATCTGCTCGCAAACGGACACTATCAGCCCGGATCAATAGCTGTCAGAATCCTCTCTTTTAACGGAACGGAGCCCGATACCGGTTTTTTCCGTAAGAGGATTAAGAGAGCGTTGGATTACCGGGCATCAACAGGGCTGACCGGTGATCCATCAACGAATGTTTACAGGCTGGTGCATGCCGAAGGTGACAATCTTCCCGGACTCATCATTGATTTTTACAATGGTGTGGCAGTAATGCAGATGCATTCGGTTGGAATGTACAGGTTAAGGAACGAATTTGCACAGATACTTAAGGAATTGCTGGGCGAAAGGATAACTGCAATTTATGATAAGAGTGAAACAACCATTCCCCACATGTCCGGAGTAGCGGGTGTAAATGAGTTTCTCTATGGTTCATCCGGACCCGTTATTGTCAGTGAGAATGGCTTCAAATTCAGGATTGACTTTACAGCCGGACAGAAGACCGGATTTTTCATTGACCAGAGGGATAACCGCAGACTGCTCGGAGAATTTACAGCCGGAAAGAATGTTCTGAATATGTTCGGGTACACCGGGGGTTTTTCGGTGTATGCAATGAAGAATGCTTCACTGGTCGATACTGTTGACAGCTCAGCTTACGCCACCGATCTTGCCGCTGAAAATATTCGGCTGAATTTCGGAGATGACGGCAGGCACAGGTCAATCCAGGCAGATGCATTTGATTTCCTGAATGATATTAATGACAAATATGATCTGATTATTCTTGATCCTCCGGCCTTTGCAAAGCACAATAATGTACTGGCGAATGCACTTCAGGGTTACAAAAGGCTGAATATAAAGGCTATCGAACAGATAAAACCGGGAGGTATCATCTTTACCTTTTCATGTTCGCAGGTTGTAACAAGGGAAAATTTCAGGAAATCGGTTTTTGCAGCGGCGGCTAACACCGGAAGGAATGTTAAAATCCTCTATCAGATGAGCCAGCCGCCTGATCATCCGGTTAATATTTATCATCCTGAAAGCGAGTACCTGAAGGGACTGGTTCTTTATGTAGAGTAGGTATCGGTTGCAGGTTGCAGGTTGCAGGTTGCAGGTTGCAGGTTGCAGGGAGCGGGGAGCAATAAGCAGGGTTGCGAATAATTTCGTAATAAATGTTGCGAAAATGTTCGGAACTTTCTTTTGAATAAAACCGATGAAATTCTCTGCGATTTTTGCTCATTCTTCGCGACCTCTGTGGTTAATGTCTTCGGTCTTTTTTCTTAATTTTGTCTCCCGGAGATCAATTCAATAAAAACAAGTTATGGACGCAAAGCAGCATTTCAGTTTCATTGCAAAAAAGCTCGGTCTTCACGAATGGCAGGTCGAGAATACAATCAGGCTGCTTGATGACGGGGCAACCATACCTTTTATAAGCCGGTACAGGAAGGAGATAACCGGCAGCCTCGACGAAGTAAAGCTGATGCATATCAAAGACGAGTATTCACGCCTTAAGGAACTTGACTCCAGACGTGAAGCCATTGTCAAATCGATCGAAGAGCAGGAAAAAATGACCCCTGAACTTCGGGTAAGGATCAATGAGGTACTTACAATGGCTGAACTGGAAGATATTTACCTTCCTTACAAACCCAGGCGCCGTACAAGGGCAACAATCGCAAGGGAAAAAGGACTTGAACCGCTTGCAGAAATCATCATGAAGCAGATCGATCCCTTCCCCGAACGGAAAGCTGAGGAGTTCATCAGTGATGAGGTTAAAAGTGTTGATGAAGCCATTGCAGGCGCCTGTGATATAATTGCCGAATGGGTGAGCGAAGATGAAAATGCAAGGAAGCGGCTTAGGTACCTGTTGGATAAAGAGGGAATAGTTTATTCAAAAGTTGTAAAGGGAAAAGAAACGGAAGGCATCAAGTACAGCGATTATTTCAACTGGTCGGAACCGCTCAGGAAATGTCCCTCACACCGCCTTCTGGCGATGAGAAGAGGGGAGGAGGAGGGTTTTCTCAGGCTCTCGATCGAACCAGATGAGAAAAATGCCCTTGATATCCTTGATTCACTGTTCATAAAAGGAAGGAACAGGTCGTCTGCTCTGGTTTCGGATGCAATCACTGACAGCTGGAAAAGGCTGTTGTCGGCTTCAATGGAGACCGAGTTCCGAAAAATCTCAAAGGAAAAAGCAGATGAGGAAGCAATAAGTGTTTTTGCGGGGAACCTGAGACAACTGCTTCTTGCTCCTCCACTTGGAGAGAAGAATGTATTGGCAATCGACCCCGGTTACAGGACCGGCTGCAAAATTGTCTGCCTTGACCGGCAGGGTAATCTTCTTCACAATGAGACGATTTATCCTCATCCACCTCAGAATGAGACAGCAATGTCGATTAAAAAACTGCTTTCGCTCATCAATGCATATAAAATAGAAGCCATAGCCATTGGCAACGGTACTGCAAGCCGTGAAACAGAGGATTTTATCAAATGGATCAAATTTGAAAAAGAAATCCAGGTTTTCGTTGTGAGCGAAGCAGGAGCTTCAATTTATTCGGCATCGAAGGTGGCAAGGGATGAATTTCCCGACTATGACGTTACGGTAAGGGGCGCTGTTTCGATAGGCCGAAGACTTATGGATCCCCTGGCCGAACTGGTCAAGATCGATCCTAAATCGATTGGAGTTGGTCAATATCAGCACGATGTTGATCAGCAAAAGCTCCAGGGAAGCCTCGATGAAGTGGTTATGAGCTGCGTAAACGGTGTCGGCGTTGAGGTTAATACTGCAAGTAAACATCTGCTTACCTATGTGTCAGGCCTTGGACCGCAGTTAGCCCAGAACATCGTTGATCACCGTGCTGAAAACGGCCCGTTCAGTTCACGCATGGAATTATTGAAGGTAAAAAGAATGGGACCAAAAGCCTTTGAGCAAAGCGCAGGATTCCTCCGAATCAGGAATGCTGATAATCCACTTGACTCAAGCGCTGTCCATCCGGAAAGCTATCACGTTGTTGAGAAAATGTCGAAGGATATCGGATGCGATGTAAGGGAGCTTATGACAATTGAGGAGAAGCGGAAAGCCATTAATCTTGAAAAATATATTACTCCTTCGGCAGGATTGCCAACCTTAAAGGATATAATGGATGAACTTTCAAAACCCGGAAGGGATCCGCGATCAAAGATCAAAGCATTCAGCTTTGCTGATATTCATTCGATGGAGGACCTTGTACCCGGAATGATAGTCCCGGGGATTGTGACAAACATCACAAAGTTCGGCGCCTTTGTCGACATCGGCATAAAGCAGGACGGCCTGGTCCATATCTCACACCTGAGCAACACCTATGTGCAGGATCCGTCGAAAGTGGTACAACTGCACCAGCATGTCTCCGTTAAGGTGCTTGCTGTCGATATTGAAAGAAAAAGAATTCAGTTGTCGATGAAGGAGGTTAAGGAAAAGCCTCAAAACAACAATATTTAATAAATTTAGTATTATGAAAAAAATCAATGTTCTTCTGAGTGTGCTCACGGCACTGTTCCTTTTTTCGTGCAACAGGCAGCCCCAGCCTCCCGTGGCCGAAAAGATCCCACATGAGGTTTTTGACAACAGGGTTGACAATTATTTCTGGATAAGGCTTGGCGATGAGCAGAAAGCCGCGGAAACACCTGACGAACAGACCTCCAGGGTACTAACGTACCTTAAAGGTGAGAATGCATATAAAGAAGCTGTTATGAAACACACAGAAGGGCTTCAGAAAACCATTTATGACGAAATAACCGGCAGGATCAGGAAGGATGATGAGTCGGTTCCATACCTGGAGAACGGTTATTATTACTTCACCCGTTTCACTGAAGAAAATGAATATCCGGTCTACTACCGGAAGAAGGGATCAGCCGAGGCCCCGGCCGAGGTATTGCTTGACGTCAACAAGCTGGCTGAAGGACAGGAGTTTTGCTCGGTGGGTTCGTGGAATGTGAGCCGTGATAACAAATTACTTGCTTACAGCGTCGATACGGTCGGCCGGCGAAGCTATACTCTCTATTTTCTTGATCTTGAGAGCGGAAGCCTTTTGCGCGACAGGATCGACAGCGTGGCAGGCCCGTGCATCTGGGCCGCTGATAACAAAACACTTTTTTATACAGGGAAGGATCCTGAGACGCTGCGGTCGGACAAGATACTGCGCCATAAGCTGGGAAATGATATCACTTTGGACGACACGGCTTATTTTGAAGCTGACGAAACCTTCAGTGTTAATCTTGGAGAGAGCAAGAGCAGAAAATATATTATGATCCAGTCCGATCAGACCCTGTCGACCGAAGTGAGGCTGGTAGAGGCAGACAAGCCTTACGGCAATATACTGCTGTTCGAACCCAGAAGGATAAACCATGAATACGAGATCGACCATCTCGGAAAGTACTTTTATATAAGGACAAATACCGGCGGTTCTTCAAACTTTAAGCTGATGAAAACCGAAGAATCCAAAACGGCTGAAAAAAACTGGAAGGACCTTATCCCTCACAGAAACGATGTCCTGTTCGAAGGATTCGAGCTTTTCGACAATTACCTGGTAACCAGGGAGCGGATAAAGGGGCTAAGCAATCTGAGGATAATAGATACAAGGGACAACACCGGGCATTATATTGATTTTGGTGAAGAGACATATTCAGCAGGTATCCATACGAATCCGAATGCGAATACTGATATTTTAAGGTACTATTACACCTCCCTGACCACGCCTGCCTCGGTGATTGACTACAATATGAAAACGAAGGTGAAGAAGGTACTGAAGGAGGATGAGGTTCTGGGGGGATTTGACAAATCAAACTATGAATCGAAACGGCTGTGGGCAAAAGCACATGATGGAACGATGGTTCCGGTTTCGCTTGTTTACAGGAAAGGTTTTGTGCAGGATGGTAGTGCACCCCTGTTGCTTTACGGGTATGGTTCATATGGCGCTTCGCAGAATCCCGGCTTCAACACAGCGGTATTAAGCCTTCTCGACAGGGGATTTGTTTATGCGTTGGCCCATGTAAGGGGCGGAAGCGAAATGGGCCGCTACTGGTATGAAGATGGCAAACTGCTTAGAAAAATGAACACTTTTACCGATTTTAACGATTGTGCACAATATCTTATAGATGAGAAATATACAGGCAACGATAAGCTATTTGCAATGGGTGGAAGCGCCGGAGGCCTGCTTATGGGTGCGATCGTCAATCTGAAGCCTGAACTCTACAAGGGGGTTGTAGCAGCCGTACCTTTTGTCGATGTAGTCACAACCATGCTGGATGAAACAATTCCTCTCACAACCTTTGAATGGGATGAATGGGGCGATCCGAAGAAAAAGGAATACTATGACTATATGCTGTCATATTCGCCATATGACCAGGTAAAAGCAATGAATTATCCAAATCTACTGGTTACCACAGGTTTCTGGGACTCACAGGTCCAGTACTGGGAGCCTGCAAAATGGGTGGCAAAGTTGAGGGACATGAAAACCGACAGTAATATTCTGATTATGGATTGCAACATGGATGCAGGTCATGGTGGTGCATCGGGAAGATTCGAGCGTTACCGTGTCACTTCCCTTGAATATGCGTTCATTCTTGATCTTGCCGGAATTGAAAAGTAGAAGAAAAATGTAGGGACACCACATTCATCTTCCCCTCGATGTTGCAGCATCCCTACTGGATTGGTAATAAATCAATTTCCCCGCTAATTCATTACCGGCACCGGGCGCTGGGCAGGCCGGGCATCCTGTACGGATTTCAAAACAGGCTTCCCCGGCAGTTTCGCATCCCTCATTGCAGCATTATATGCAAATGAAGCGGTGATGATTGCATTATGTATCAGATCGGCCATAACAAGCCTTTCATATGTGTCCATTACCGTATGGTATCCGCGGCCGTACTCAATTTCATCCTGGATAAACTGGAAACCCGGCAAACCGACTGCATCGAACGAGAGATGATCTGTTCCACCAGTGTTCCTGATTGATATTGTCGAAGCGCCCATTTCAGCGAACGGCTTAAGCCACTCCTCAAAGACCGGCCTTACCATTTCATTCTCCTGTAAATAGATCCCCCTGTATTTCCCGCTTCCGTTATCCATATTGAAATATGCTGCAAACTTGTCATAATCAGCTTTATGCTCCCTTGTTTCCCGATCGATGAGGTATTTTTCCACGTACCCGCGCGAGCCGTTCAGCCCCTGTTCCTCACCTCCCCACAGAGCGACTCTGATGGTCCTCCGGGGTGCAACTTCGAGGCTTTTAAGAATTCGGAGGGCTTCCATCATCACAATGCATCCCGAAGCATTGTCGGCAGCGCCTGTACCACCATGCCATGAATCGATATGGGCTCCAAGAAGCACCACTTCATTCCTGAGCACCTTATCGGTGCCCGGGATCTCCCCGATTACGTTATATATTTTAGGGCTTTCAATAAACCTGTTGAGAATCTCAACTTCCATCATAACAGGAACATTGTGCTTAAGCAGCCGTTCCATCCTGCCATGAGCCTCCACGGGCAGATTAAGCTCTGCAACCGGTTCAGGACTCCCGGCGATATACCCCGACCCTGTTGATCTCGGCACATTGAAAGTACCTGATCCGTTCAAAATAATGGCAGCGCCTTCTGCATTTATAAATGCTGATATTTTGGTCCTCAGGGCTCTCTGATTAGCAAAATCACCCGCCGGGGGTCTTCTCTGTTGCTGCTGGACCGGACCGGCAAGCGCTTTCAGCTCCTGATCGGTCAGCCTGCTTGCCAGCGGTTCAAAACTGGCCTCATATGTGGTAGTTGAGGGCATCAGGACTATTTTACCGCCTAGCTTCCCTTTATACTTCTCAAAATCGGTTTCCGACCTTATATCCAGAAGGATAACCTCTCCCTTTACCAGTCCGTTTGTGCTTCCTGTCCAGGCGACCGGATTACAGGCAAAATTCGAATAGTAGGGTGCAGTCATAGCCGCGTATGTCTTCAGGTTATCCCACCCGCCACGGGTGAAATCCCTTGCCTCTTCAATCCTTACATTCTGTAATCCAAGTTCTTCCATCTTTTTCTTTGCCCATTCATTTCCCCTTGCGCCTCCTGTTGATCCTGTAAGTCTTGGCCCCGTCAGATCGGTAAGTCCAAAGGCCAGTTCTTCAATTGCAGAGTTCCGCATCCCTTCCTGTTTGATCTTGTAGATCATGTTAAGGTCTACTTTCTCATTCTGCGACAATAACATTGCCGGAATAAACAGCATCAGGTACAGGCTGATAAGACTTGATTTGATTTTCATTTGACTTTTCGGTATTTTTTTTAACGGTATACCAAATTAAATAAAAAAGTAATCCACAACCGGTACTGTTGTTAGTGATTTAACAATTATTAACTTCCGTTTGCTTCACATCGGCTATCGCCTGTAATACAAAACTTCCGTCTTGGGTCTTCCGTCTTCCGTCTTTTCCTTATATCTTTAAACCATGATTTATCCTGAGAATTTTGAATCGAAAATTGGCTTCGACAGGATCAGGCAGCTCCTGTCCGAAAACTGTCTGAGTACCATGGGGCTCGATCTTGTTGATGCTGTCAGGTTCAGCTCTGATATTGAGGCTGTTTCATTCAAAATATCAGCAACGTATGAGTTCCAGCAACTGCTCAGTTTTGAAGATAGTTTCCCCTCAGAGCACTACTTTAACATCAGCGGTTGCCTTGATAAGATACGAGTCGAAGGCTCATTTCCCGAAATTCAGGAAGTGTTTGATCTCAGGCGTTCGCTCGAGACTGTTAAAGCGATACTTGGATTTTTCAAAAAAAAGGATGAAAACAGCTATCCTTTCCTGAGATCAATCTGTGGTAACATTAAGGTCTATCCATATGTACTCGATGCGGCAGAAAGGATAGTTGACAAAACAGGCAATATAAGGGATAATGCATCTCCGAAGCTGAAGGAGATTAGGAATGAAATTGCAGCCAGGAATATCCTGGTTTCAAAAAGACTTAATTCAATACTCAAAATGGCGCAGGCTGAGGGTATTGTCGACTCCGATACTGTTGCCTCGGTGCGCAACGGGAGAGGTGTCATTCCTGTTAATGCATGGGACAAGCGGAAGATCAAAGGGCTGATTCACGATCAGTCGGCCTCCGGGAAAACAGTTTATATCGAACCTGCCGAAATAGTTGAGATCAACAATGAGATAGTCGGACTTGAATATGAGGAGAGGAGGGAGATTGTCAGGATACTGACTTCATTTGCCGATGATATAAGGCCGTATATTGATGAACTTATTTTATCGAACGGTTTCCTTGGCGAGATTGATTTTATTCGGGCCAAGGCATTATTAGGTAATCAGCTGGGTTCGATAAAACCTGTCATTGCTGAAAAACCCGGGATTTTCTGGAGAAGAGCTACCCATCCGCTTCTTTCCCTGGCCTTCAGAAAGCTGAAAGATCGCCAGGTTGTCCCACTTGATATAAAGATTGATGAAAAAGAACGCATAGTGCTTATTTCCGGACCAAATGCCGGCGGAAAATCAGTATGCCTTAAGACAGTCGGTCTGCTTCAGTATATGTTACAATGCGGACTGACGGTCCCGGTCGGGGAGGGGTCTGAATCAGGCCTGTTCAGCAATCTTTTCATTGACATTGGCGATGAGCAGAGTATTGAAAATGATCTGAGCACCTACAGTTCGCACCTTATTAACATGAAATATTTCATAAGAAATGCTTCCCAGGGCACACTTATTCTGATCGATGAATTTGGAACAGGGACTGAACCCATGCTGGGAGGTGCGATTGCAGAGGCTATCCTCGGGGAGTTGAACGGGCTGGGTGTTTATGGAGTCCTGACGACTCATTACACCAACCTGAAGCATTTCGCGTCACTCACCGAAGGAATCGTAAACGGGGCCATGTTATTTGACAACCAGCATATGCAGCCTCTTTTTCTTCTCAGCATCGGCAAACCGGGCAGCTCGTTCGCTTTTGAAATAGCACGCAAGATCGGCCTTCCTGAGGGGATACTTAAAATAGCCTCTGAAAAAGCCGGGGTTAAGAATATAAATTACGACAAGCATCTCAGGGATATTGCCAGGGACAAAAGATACTGGGAGACAAAAAGGCAGAATATACGCCAGCATGAGAAACGGCTGGAAGAACTGATGGATGAATATGAAAAGGAACTGTCGGGGGCAAAAAACCTGAGGAAGGAGATCATATCAAAAGCAAAGAATGAAGCAGAATCTCTTCTCAATGCTTCCAACAGGATGATTGAAAACACTATCAGGCTGATCAGGGAGTCGCAGGCCGAGAAAGAAAAGACAAGAGAGGCGAGGCAAAAGCTTGATGAGTTTAAAAGCCAGGTTCCCATAGTTGTAACTCCTGTCGAAACGAAATCGGAAGAAAAAGTCGCAAGGTTAAATCTGAAGGCAAAAAGAATAAAATCACAAACTGACACCAGGAAACCTGCGGCGACTGAACAGGTTGAAAATCCTCTGAAAACAGGCGATGCGGTGAGAATGACTGATACTCAGGCCGCAGGTGAGGTTCTTAAGGTTGAAGACAACATGGTCACTATTGAGACCGGGAACATCCGGATGCTGGTTCCCCTGGACAAGGTTGAGCGGATCAGCAGGTCGGAGCTCAAAAAGGAACAGCGATCATTTGAGAGTTCGTATCAGCCTGACCCCGGGATTGAATCACGCAAGCTGAATTTCAGGCCTGAAATTGATATAAGGGGTGTCAGAGGCGATGAGGCAGTAAACAGGGTCCGCAACTTTATCGATGATGCCCTGATTGTCCAGCATCGCAACCTCAGGATTCTGCACGGGAAAGGGAACGGGATCCTCAGGAACATGGTGCGCGATTACCTTTCAACAACCAATATTGTTAAATCGTTTCATGACGAAAACGTGGAGTTTGGCGGATCGGGGATAACCGTTGTGGAGTTGGACCTATAAACAAAAAACCCTCCGGTGACCCGGAGGGTTGACAGTCATAATAAAACGCTGTTTATTTTACTCAAGTCTTACGGAACCATACGAAGCGTTTACTTTCACCTTTGACCCGGGAGCACTTTCGGTTCCGACTATTCCTGTTGTTTCTGTTGAATTGTTCTGAACAATATGCCTCTGGTTCTGGAATTTTGCCTCATCAAATTTAAGGTCCCCATATGACAGCCTGGCATCAAGGTTGTAGCTCGCATCGTTGTTTATCCCAAGCCTTACCCCGATATACCTGGTATCGGTTTCGATCGATTCGAAACCGGCAGGAATCTGTTCAACGGTCAGTGCTCCGTACCCGCCTTCAAATTTGAGCTTTTTGTTAAGTGTTTCAATCACTACATCTGAATAACCTGAATTAAGTACCAGGTTATTGATACTCTCAATCCGGATGTTATCATACCTTGACTCCCCGACAAGTGAACTTGTCTGTCCCAATTCCATTTTTGAGTATTTGCTGTCGAGAAGCAACGCCTGACTCTTTTCTATTTCAACGCTTCCGGCATACCTTACCATTATATCGAGCCAGCCTACCGAGGCGATAGATGCTTTTCCGTAGGCCAGGTCGAGGCTATTGAGCGGTTTTTCATTACCCCGGGTAAATTCATCAGCAACCAGGTTGCCATACTTGATATTAAGATCTACAAGACCGGCGATCTCTTCAAGCTCGGTATTACCATACCTGTTCGACATTGTGAAATTGATTTTTACCGGCATTTTAACAGTATAATCTATGCTGAACTTTCTTGATCCGCTTCCCCAACCGGTAAAATTGAATTTCTCGTCGATGACGGTTTTTGCATTTATTTCATCCCCGCCTTCGGAGAACTGAACATCTATGTAGCTCAGCAACTTTTCAGCTCTTTCCCTGTTCGGCAGCTCGACAGTAACCTTTACATCGATAGTAACCTGATTCTGGTCCGATGTCTCGACTACAATATCGCCATACTTGTTGCTGATGTTCAGAGTGGTATTTGCATCTGCCGTGTACTGTTTATGATACTCTTTTGTTACTTCCTGGGCAGTTGCAGCGATTGACAGAATCAGAGCAAATGTCAGGAAAAGGCCTGATTTATAAGTTGCGTTTTTCATTTCCTGTTGGTGTTTGGTTTTCATTCCTGATGGTTTTAAGCTGGTCGACTATATAGGTCATTATTTCCAGTCTGGTCTGGTAATGCTCTATCATGGCATTGATAATACGTTCATCGTTTGGATTGGCGTAGAGTTCTTTCTGAAGCTGAACGGATATTGAGTCCATGCCTTTCATCTCCTCCTGGAGCATCTTCTTTTGAAGCGGATTGTTTTCAACATCAATAGTTCCAATCTCATTTTCCATAAGGCGGACCTGGTGTACGTAATAGTTTTCAACCTCCTTGTATTGCGGTGAAACGTCACCAAGGGTCATCCTTCCTCTGTCGGGCCTCAGGAAATGATCATAGGTCCACAACGATGAAAGTGTAACAAGAAGTGTGACAACCGCTGCTTTCAGCAGGTAAGGAACAATGCTTCTCTTTACGGTTTTGACAGAAAATCTTGCTTCAAGCTTCCTGTTAAACCTTTCGAAGTGTCCTTCGGTCGGCTCGGCTTCATCGAAAAAGCCTTTATTTCCTCTTATTATGTCTTCTATATTTTTCATGACTGTCAAATTTTTCATTTCTTCTTAAGTTCCGCTATCAGTTTCTGTTTTGCCCTGGAAAGCTGGGATCTGGATGTGCTGCTCGAAATTCCAAGAATTTCGCCTATTTCATCATGATCATAACCTTCGAGAAGATAGAGAGACAGGATTATCCTGTATCCGTCAGGCAGTCGTTCAATCGCCTCTTTTACCTCTTCAACCCTGAAATCAACATCTTCCTGCCTCAACTGATCCTCACTGCTGTCATCCCTTATCCCGGTATGTGATTCAATATCTTCAAAGATCGCTTTTCTTCTGCTCAGGGCGTCGAGTGACCGGTTTATCACTATCTTTTTAAGCCATGCACCGAAACTCACTGTTCCTGAGTACGTTTCAATTTTTTCAAAGGCCGACAGAAAAGATTCCTGCATTATATCTTCGGCTTCCATAGTGTCGTTTACTATTCTCAGGCTTGTATTGTACATTGCCTTGTAGTACAACTTGTAAATCTGGAACTGCGCTTTCTGGTCGCCTGTCTTACACCCGTCCAAAAGGTCCTGGTGTATGTTTCGGAATGCCGCTTCTACATTTGCCATCTTTATGTAAGGGCTTGTTCTTATCCTAGATGCTGCACCCACTATCTTTTCTGTTTAATTCACTTCAAAGACGAGGGTAAAATATTAACGTTGCATCTAATTTAAGATTTTTTCAAAATATTTAACGAAACTATAAGGATTAAACCCTGAGTAACTTCTCCGGTGGCATAATCAAGTTCGGAACCAAACATGCTGTGAGGAATTGAGTAAATGAGCAGCAACACAATAGCTGCCAGGGTAGTGTAAATTGGCCTCTCTTTTTTCCGGTTCATGACTACAGCAAGGATCCAGAATAAGAAAGCAATAAGTGTTTTGTTATCGGTGAGATCCCAGCCGAAGGGAACTCCGGTCCAGAGTTCACCGAAGGCAAATTTCTGAACAACAGGGCCCAGGATCATCCCTCCCAGGAACAGGAGTACAAGTGTCCACAAGGAGTATTTTTTGTACTGCGGATATTTTATTATGCTCATAATGCCTGCAAGGGTAGAGAAGAGCATAGCTATGAACATCAGTAAAATATGAGGTATAAGGATATATCCGGGGACACTTCCCTTAAACCTTACAACAACCGGATCGTCTTTGAACAGGGAAGAAGTTCCTTTTGAATCCGTGATCTCAATGTAGTATTGCAGTTTTCCAGCGGCCGGCTGCATTGGAAGTTCTGCAAAAAAACCCTTCTCCTCGGTGATCTTGAAAACCTTGTTCATTACAGGCGATACTACAGGATAGATCCTGTATTCAAAGTTGCTGACCTCATATTTATCGTTTGTCCTGAACCGTTTGTAAAAGAGCCTGGCGCTGATACTCGTGTCAGGGATTGCCATTTTAACCTGCGGGCGCTCATCGAGCCCGATGCTCCTGATAAAGCTCAGCTCAAGAGTCGTATCATTGACCGGGACTTCTGCCCTTTTCGGATAGGTAGGACCGGTTTTCCGCTGGTAGTATGCAGCACCGAGAGTTATAATGACCGCCAGAAACCATAGTAGAAATTTCTTCATTTTGAAAGCTCTTTATTGACTTAGACGTTCAACTTTCATAATTGTATCAAAAGAACCTCATTTTTATCACCCCTTATCACTTCAACACTTATTGTCTGGCCATGTTTGAGCTGGCCCATCCGGAACATATAATCCTGGATGTTGTTAACTGTCTTGCCGTTAATCGAGGTTATTATGTCGCCTTTTTTCATCCCTCCCAGTGCTGCAGGCTTGCCGGGGGTGACAAAATCAGCCCGCAGCCCGTTTTTCACGTTGCCTGCAAAATCGGGCATAATTCCAAGGGTAACTCCCCTGCGCCTGACTGCCCTGCTGATATCGGTCCTTGGCCCGGATTCCCTGAACTTTAACCTTTCAGCCGAGTTGGCAAGATTTTCTGCAACCCTGAATATCTGGTCAGAGATCGATACCATTCCTTCATAATTGATTTTATCCCATGTATCCGATGGTGTGTGGTAATCGAGATGTGCTCCCGTTGAATAGAACAACACGGGTATGTTTTTTCCGTAAAATGATGAATGATCAGAGGGTCCATAACCTTCTTCCGAGAATGTTAGCCTGATAAGCCCGGTATCGGAATGCGAGACGATCAGATCCTTCAATCCTTCGGCAGTCCCGACGCCTCCTATCTGGAGGGAGTTTTCCTCCTGCAATCTTCCGACCATGTCGAGGTTTATCATTGCATTTACTTTTTTAAGATCTATTCCGGGGTTTTCAACATAGTACTTCGATCCCAGCAACCCCATTTCTTCGCCTGAGAAAGCAGAAAAAACAATGCTTCTTGAATGACTTCCCTTAGTCCGTGCAAATTTTTCAGCAAGCTCGATCATTTCACCAACCCCTGATGCATTGTCATCAGCGCCGTGGTGAACCCCGACCGTATCCACAGCTCTGCTCGATGAACCGGCACCACCTGTTCCAAGGTGATCGAAATGTGCACCTATGATAATATACTCATTTTTAAGTGTTTCATCTTCGCCAGGTAATATCATTACAACATTCCTTGTTTTTGATTTTTCACTTATTACCTCCGATCCTGCATTGATTTTTTCTCCGGTTGCAAAAGATGATGGTTTCCCTGTTTTGGTCAGCTTACTTTCAAGTTGGGAAATTGTTGTTTTTGATTTTCCGAGAATACGATCGGCCAGGTCTCTCTTTATCCTCAGCACGGGAATTTCAACCGGATATCCTGATGAGGATAACGGATCAAATTTATCATCGGGATCTACAGCCGGACCATAAACCGTGATCATGCCTGCAGCCCCCAGGTCACTTGCAAGAAGCGCCTTGTCCCTGTCGCCCGAAAATGGAATAAATCCGCTTACTGTTTTGTCGGGTTCCGGATCACCTGAGAGTACCATAACCCATCTGCCTTTAACATCCAGATTCTCATAGTCATTCCATTTCAGGCTGTCATTGTTAATATTGAAACCGTACCCTGCAAAAACCACCTCCGAATCAAGCGCCTTATTTCCGCTGAATGAGAACGGGGTAAAATCCTGTAAAGGGGAATATTCAATCCCGTTAAGCAATAGGAAATTCCTTTTCCCTGGGACCACCTTATCAGTGACCTCATACATCTGGAATCCGTCTCCGGAAAGAGGTTCAAGACCTGCGGATGAAAGCTCATCCCTTATGTATATAGCTGCCAGGCTGTCGCCGTCAGTACCGGTTTGCCTTCCTTTTAAAGAATCGGAAGAAAGGTACTTTATGTGCTCCTGAAGCTCCCCGGTGGTCACCTCCGGATTTCCTCCCCTGTTGCAGGCGCATAATAATATGGTAATCAAGATCATAACAGATAAATATCTGTTAAAGCAATTGAGGACTTTTAGATATATATGCATAATTACTTATTTCACAGGGATAGTCCGGTAATGGACTAAAATAGTGTTAATTTAATAACAATAAGCTATTCAAAAAGTTTAAAGGTTTCCTTAATAAGCCCGATCGCTTCCCTGAGTTGAGTTTCAGTGATGACAAGCGGGGGTGCGAATCTGATTATATGTTCATGAGTCGGTTTCGCTATGATTCCATTCTCTTTCATTGCAAGGCATACATCCCACGCCGTTTTTCCTCCCCTGGGTCTGATAACCACAGCATTCAGAAGTCCTTTTCCGCGTACCAGCTCTATCATATCCGATTTAATTGCCCGCAATTCATTCCGGAATATTTTACCAAGATTTTCGGCATTCTCAGCCAGCTTTTCATCCTTTATCACGTTAAGGGCTGCAACTGCCACCTTGCAGGCAAGTGGATTGCCTCCGAACGTTGACCCGTGTTCCCCGGGCTTGATTGTCAGCATTATTTCATCGTCGGCCAGAACTGCCGAAACAGGCAGTGTGCCTCCCGACAATGCCTTGCCAAGGATCAGGATATCCGGATGCACCCCTTCATGATCACATGCAAGCAACTTTCCGGTCCGAGCAATCCCTGTCTGTACCTCATCGGCGATGAAAAGCACTTTCTTTGACTTGCAGAGATCATACGCTTTTTTAAGATAGCCTTCATCGGGAACAAATACTCCTGCTTCCCCCTGGATCGGTTCAACAAGGAATCCCGCAACATCAGGATCTTTAAGTGCATTTTCGAGGGCTTTTATATCATTATATGGTATTATGATAAACCCGGGTGTGAAAGGACCGTAATCGTTTGTGGCGTCAGGGTCGGTCGACATTGAAATGATCGTAATGGTCCTGCCATGAAAATTTCCGGCACATGCAATGATCTTTGCACTGTTCTCCTTTATCCCCTTTACCTTATAAGCCCATTTACGGCACAGCTTAAGCGCAGTTTCGTCAGCTTCGGCTCCTGAGTTCATCGGAAGGACTTTGTCGTAACCAAAATATTTGGTCACATATTCTTCATATTCACCCAGCACAGAATTATAAAATGCCCTTGATGTGAGTGTCAGCCTTGTTGCCTGGTCGGTCAGGGCTTTTACAATCTTCGGATGACAATGCCCCTGATTTACTGCTGAATATGCTGAAAGAAAATCAAAATACCTCTTTCCATCAACATCCCATACAAACGGTCCTTCGCCCCTCTCAAGAACAACAGGTAAGGGGTGATAATTATGTGCTCCGTACTTTTCCTCACGCTTAATATAATCCTCTGCTTTCATGGTGTTGATTATTAATTAGTTATATTTTATGGATAATTCGGTTACAAGTTTACAAAAGCTTTTTGTTATTTCAAAATGTGATTATCCTCACAGGCCCTGTTAATCCCGATTCCGACAGTGGATCATCTTTTTTATAAAAACGATGCGTGGTAAATGTAAACCGTTTTGAAGGACGTTCTGTTCCATTTACAAGCCATTCGGGCCATTTTCCGTCTTCAATGCCATCCCATGGCTCATTCTCATCACCAATGAGCCTGTTGATCCAGAGGTTTGCGACTTCAATTTCCAGCTGATTGTTCTTCTCCTTCAGGGTACCTGTTATTCTGACTTTCCACGGTGAGGTCCAGACGACTCCAAGATCCTTGCCGTTAAGTTTCACCCGTGCAATATTGTTCACTCTGCCCAGATCAAGATATATATCAGATTTTCCGGAAATTTCCGTGTTTTCAGGCAGATCGAAAGAATTCGAATAGACGGCAATACCCGAATAGTACCTAATCCCCTCTTCCGGCATGACCGACCAGTCGGTGAGGTTTGCAAATTCTTCTTTGGCCGGGCCGCCCATTAATGTATCGAATATTACATTCCAGGGACCTTCCAGTGTAGCCAGTACCATTCCCTGGGGGAAAAAACCATCTTTCTGGTCCAAGGGGCTGGCAACGGATTCCTCCGCCTGGCTGAACACAATAAAGTAACTCTGGAAAGGCTCAAGCGTAACAGGGATACTTATGCCACCAGCAGTTTCTGACAGATCATGCAATGGCTTTATCTCACCAGTGACCGCATCCCAAAGTTCTGCATTGCGGGTGCCGCAGCGAAACACACAGGCATCTTTGACAATCTTATCTGTCCTGTTCGATATAAAATAGATATCATGGTCAGGCATCGTCCGGTGGGTGTACCTGATATTTCCTGAGGATGCGAAATCCGGTTTCAGGCCGGCTCCCCTCAATAATTCTTCCGCTACTCCGAATTCAGGATACAGCAAAAGGGAATCATATCCGCCTGTTCCGGCTCCATAATTCGGGGACAGGTTTTTACCCCACCAGATCTTTCCCCTGCCACGGTCTATCCTGGTCATCCTGTCAGGAATTTCACCTTTTCCCCAGATAGTCCCGGTCAGGTTGTTAACCTCGTTGTCGCATTCAGGGAAATTGGACAGAGAAGGGGACTTTAACGGCGGATTCCCGGCAACTGTAGCTCCGGAATTAACAAGCGTTTCAATCTTTGCCAGCAGTTCAGGCGTCATTGCCGCGACATCAGGCAGTACCAGAACCTGATACGAGGCACCTCCCGGAAACACGATCCGCCCATCCCTTACTGTGGCCTCATTTATTAATTGAACGGGTGAACAACCATCAAACGAGAAGCCTTTCTTATCGGGCATTTCGATTGTCCCTTCAAGTGCTGAGGCAGGAGGGAGGAATACCTGGGGAGCCCCCTCGGGTGTAAGGTAAAGAATATCGGCAACCGGCTTTCCCTGTGAAAGGAGATATTGACAACGTGATATATATTTATGATAACCCGATGCCATTGGCCACCACGTCTGGCCGCGGTCCCAGTGCACCCCGTATGGTCCCATGGTCATGCCCGGCCTGTATTGGTCGCCCAGAGGCTTGTGGGCGAAAGTGTGATAAATCAGCCTGTTGATACCCATGCAGAATGCCCAGTCACCCTGGTTTTTCATATTGCCGGGGTATTTTACCCAGGCTTCGGAACTACCCGCAGTAAAAGCTTCTGCAGCCACTACCGGAGCTCCGGTAATATGTGCAATCGATGTCGATTCAATGCAGCTGAAAGCAGAGTTATAACCATATCCAACAGTCCAGAATTCACACATCGGAACATCAGCCACACTCCCGAGGTCAAGATCTGAGGCAGGATTCATGTCATAAGGTTCGATCGATAACCTGAATCCGTTTTGTCTTCCCAGCTCTTTAAACCTTTCAGCATGATTTTCAATAATGAGTTCATTTGAAGTCTGACGGATATCCCAGAGAAACCTTTCGGTGATCTCCCTGCTGTTCACAACCATACCTGCATAGGCCGGAAGGAAAGGCTTCGGATCGTAGCCGCGCCGTTCAATAAACTCTTCCCTGAATAGCGGACTCCAGTTCTGGGAACCCATTTCCCAGCTGTCGATATGTATCATTGTCCAGCCTCCGCCTGATTTTGAAATGCGTGGTTCGGTAATTTCAATCAGCTTTCGTGCATAAGCGTCGAAATGATAATCAAATGACCCGGCGTCAAACTTGTCGCACTCGAATCCCAGTCCGGGCATCGGTGCCGGACGTGTGACAGCCCCATTGTTCCTTTTTCCGAACCTCATTATTGTCCATCTGCCGCGGGGGATATCCCAGTTAAAGTCTCCGTTCACGGTAAGATTGCCGGAAAGATCAATAATCCCTGAAGTGTCAATTGCCTGACTTCTTTTTTCATTATATGATCGCTGAACCGGATAAAATGGAAGAACACCCGGCTGAGATGTGAATGGAGCACGGTAGTATAATGCTTTCTCAAGAATTCGCGGAACAATTTCCACGGAAGCGGGTGAAGGAAAAGCTAGAACGAATTCGTCTTCATACCAGTCGTTCCGTTTCTGCCTGAGTTCCTGTGTAAGGCTCCCCTCACCGAAGAATGGTTTTTTTGGCAGAGGCAACGGCAGTCTGCCTTTAAATGAAGAGGGCCCGCTTACAGTTGTATCAGATGAAACCAGATGCATCATCGATCGTTCCGGGGTCACCCATGGCCCGCCGCTTCCCGCCCATCCGGGACCTGATCCGAGAATTATCCTGATCCCCAGGCGTTCAGCCTCTTTCACGGCATGCTTATAGAGATCCTGCCACTCTTCACTTAAGAAATCAACCTTCCCCCTTGGTACACCAACATTTACTTCAAGGAACAGGGCATAACCTACTCCGGCTTCTCGCATCGACTCAAGGTCTTCGGTTATCGCCTCCCGGTCGATATTGCCGTCCATGAAATACCAGTAAACACCGGGTCGTGCAGAGTCAGGGGGATCCATGAAACCCTGCTTAAGATAATCATTTGCCGGAGAGGTACAGGAAAACAGGGTTGCCAATCCCAGAAGCGGAAGCAGAGTTTTTTGAAGAAGTGTGAATCTATTCATCATCAGAAAGATTTGGCCTAAGTTTCCTTGTCCGCTCTACCGACTGCTCATGCCTCCATTTTTCTATTTCCCCGGTATTGCCGGAGAGGAGGATATCAGGAACTTTCCATCCATTAAAATCGGCAGGACGGGTGTAAACGGGAGGGGCAAGAAGATCATCCTGGAAGGAGTCGGAGAGGGCAGACTGTTCATCTGTTATTGCCCCGGGGATAAGCCTTACGATAGCATCGATAATAACCGCAGCAGGGATCTCGCCGCCGGAGAGTACATAATCACCTATTGATATTTCCCTGGTGATCAGATGTTCCCTGATACGCTGATCGACACCTTTATAATGTCCGGCCAGTACCAGGATATTCTTTTTAAGCGAAAGCATGTTTGCCATCTTCTGGCTGAACTTTTCACCGTCGGGCGATGTGTATATGATTTCATCGTACTCCCTTTCAGCCTTCAGCTTTTCGATCGCTTTAAAAACAGGTTCGATCATCATCACCATTCCTGCGCCGCCTCCGAAGGCGTAATCATCGACTGTTTTGTATTTGTCCTTTGTAAAATCCCTCAGGTTTATGACGTTTATTTCAACAAGTCCCTTGTCCCTGGCCCGCTTTACAATGGAGTATTCAAGCGGACTCTCAAGAAGCTGTGGCTGTACAGTCAGTATATCGATTCTCATGATCACGGAGTTTTATCAAAAATACAATAAAAAATTCAGGTTGCAGGTTGCCAGCCTTCGCTAAAGCTACGGCTGGTAAAACTGGTTGCCAGCCTTCGCTAAAGCTACGGCTGGTAAAACTGGATGCCAGCCTTCGCTAAAGCTACGGCTGGTAAAACTGGTTGCTGGTGGTCAAGTCTGAATGACAGGTAATGAAGATCAGCGGTTTTGTTTATCTTTGCACCAAATACATCGCCTTTTATATAGCCTATGAAATGTCGTCCGGGTTGCGGAGCCTGCTGTATTGCGGCATCAATTTCATCGCCGTTGCCGGGTATGCCCGGCGGAAAACCTGCCGGAGTAAAGTGCATTCACCTCCTTGATGACTATAGATGTGCTCTTTATGATAAGCCTGAAAGGCCGAAGGTTTGTATTGATTTCAAGGCGGAGCCGGAGTTCTGCGGGTCTTCCCGCGAAGAAGCTCTTAATATCCTTGGCTCACTTTCCGGCCTGAAATGAATGCCCTTCTTCCTGCACTGATCGAGGTACTCTTATATGATCCGAATCTGGGGCTGTTGAATAAGTCAAAATCCTTTAACCGCAGAGGGCGCAAAGGAAATACGCAAAGTTCGCAAAGAGCTGAATTTATGTGTTTTAGCTTTGCGTTCTTTGTGACATCTTTGCGTTCTTTGCGGTTAAAAAGGACTTTTTCAACAATCCCTCCCGCTTTTGCGGGAGAGGGGGGTTACCAACATCTACTGTTATTACTTCCCCGAATTGTAAACCACCTTCCCCCCGGTAATGGTGTAATCAACCTTTGTTTTCATTATTTCCGTTTCCGGAATGACCAGCAGGTCCCTATCGGTAATTACAATATCAGCCAGGCATCCTTCTTTGATCATTCCTTTCCGGTCGTCCATGAACTGGGCATACGCGGAACCCAGGGTATAGTATTTTATTGCCTCCTCCATTGTCAGTTTCTGCTCCGGGAACCAGCCTTCACCTTCTTCCCCGAGCCTTTCCTTCCTTGTCACAGCAGCATATAATCCTTCCATCGGGTTAAGAGGTTCGACCTGATAGTCGGTTCCAAATGCAAGCATAGCCCCTGAATCAAGAAGGCTTCTCCAAGCATATGCTCCCATGCACCGTTCGATGCCAATCCTTTTCTCATAGAACTTTTTATCGGAGATACAATGCGTTGGCTGCATCGAGGCAATGACTCCCAATTCTGCAAACCTCGGAATATCTGATAATTGAAGCGTCTGCGTGTGCTCGTCCCGGTGACGGCTGTCGCGCCGGCCGTTTACACTCAGCGCTTTCTCATATGCATTAAGGGTCCAGTTATTTCCTTTATCGCCAATTGAATGAACACCGATCTGAAATCCGGATTTATCAGCCGCGACTACCATTTTTTCAAATTCTTCATAACTCATCATTGCAAGTCCGGACGATTCCGGATTATCGGCAAATGGTTCAAACATGAGCGCCGTACCTGATCCGATGGTGCCGTCGATGAATGCTTTAAGATACCCGAAGCGTATCCAGTTCCCGCCGGCGGGGTATTCTTTTGCCAGATCCATGTAATTACCGAGCATTGCCGTGTCACCAGTCAGCGACCCGCCGATATCTATCCTGCTGGTCAGCAGGCCTTCTTTCTGCATTCTTTCGTATGCGCTGAAATCGGCGGTTCCCGGTACCTGAATGCTGGTGACCCCGAGTTCCCTGGCTTCCTTCATTGCAAGAAGGTATCCCTGCCATGTTCGTTCCGAATCCTCTTCCGGCGTTCTTTGTGTTTTGGAAGCGCCGGTCCTTATAAGGTTCTCAGCAGTTTCCTTCAGGATCCCGGTCGGTTCGCCTGTCACCGGATCCTTCTGGATCTCTCCTCCGAACGGATCTGGAGTACTCTTAGTTATTCCCGACTGCTTCAGCACATAACTGTTTACAAGGACCGAATGTCCGTCTGCGCGGCTCAGGATAACCGGATTATCGGGCGACACTGCATCAATAAGCTCCTTCGATGGCCATTTTCTGTCAATGAACATTTCATGCTCCCAGTGTCCGCCTCTGATCGCCTCTCCCGGTTTGGACCTGGCGACCTGTGCCTTTACTTTTTCAGTGATTATTGATGGATCAGTGGTATATCGAAGTTCAATGTAATCGGGATCAAGAGGACCGAAGTGAACATGTGCATCATTGAATCCAGGTATTACAAGCCTGCCTCCGGCATCGATCACTTTCGTTAAATCATTATCGATCAGGCGGGAAATCATTCCGGTGGTTCCCACTTCAATGATTTTTTCACCCCTGACAGCTATTGCCTCAGCCATGGGATTGTCCTTGTCGATCGTCAGCACTTTGCCGTTTATTATTACCAGGTCAGCTTTTTCTTTCATATTACAGGAACCTGAAAAACAGGTCAGTATTAAAAACAAATAAACGCTCATTATCCTCATGGTGAAGTATTTTTCAGGAGTGAAATATATGAAAATTTTTAATTAGAATCTGTCAGATACTGTTCCGATAAATATCGCAATGATTCTTCCGAATAATTTCGGATTTTGGATTGTCGATTTCGGATTGCAAAACCTTGTCAAATCCGCAATCCGCAATCCTCAATCCGCAATCCTCAATTTTAACTCCTCTTTAAGAAAAATTGTGACTTTGTTTAGGTTCTGGTGTTTTAAATCCTCTAATTTCGCAAAAACTTAAAATTATGAACATTGCATTGATCGGATATGGCCGGATGGGGCATGAGATCGAATCAGTAGCCCTGAGCCGGGGTCATTCTGTTAAACTGATTATAGATCAGGATAATCTGGCTGATCTTAATGAAACGAGCATGAAGGGCATTGATGCTGCAATTGAGTTTACAATGCCTGATTCTGCATTCGGGAACATTGTAAAGTGTCTGATACTGAAAATCCCGGTTGTTTCAGGCACCACAGGGTGGCTTGACAATTATGAAAATGCGGTGAAGATCTGCAGGCAGAATAACACTTCCTTTATTCACTCCACCAACTTCAGCATAGGAGTTAACATCCTTTTCAGGTTGAATTCCGAATTGGCAGGGCTGATGGCAGCTCATCCTGAATACAAGCCATTTATCGAAGAAATACACCACACAAAGAAGATTGATGCTCCAAGCGGAACCGCGATCACGCTTGCGAACGGCATATCGCAGCAGTATGCTGCATATGAAGGGTGGCGGTTTGAGACATCCCATGGTGAAAATAAGATACCAATCAGGTCTGTACGCGAAGGCATGGTGCCGGGTACACATACAATCGTCTGGGATTCGGAAATTGATGCCCTGAGTTTGAAGCATGAAGCAAAAGGAAGAAAGGGTTTGGCCCTGGGAGCAGTTGTCGCCGCAGAGTACATTTCCACGCGGAAAGGAGTTTTCACAATGAATGATGTGCTTGGATTCTGATAATTATTTATACTTTTGGCAGTTAGAATTTTAAAACTCACCATGACTGAACATTTAAAGAAAAAGTATATCAGGTTTGCCATTGCAGCCATTCTATACCTCCTTATTGTAATCTGGATAGGAAATTACTGGTTACTTCTCGGCTTCGCCATAATTTATGATGTCTATGTGTCAGAAAAGGTTAACTGGGCTTTCTGGAAGAAGCGAAACGCCAAGAACAGTTCATTTGTTGAATGGCTCGACGCCCTGATCTTTGCTGTCATAGCGGTAACGCTGATCAATATCTTCCTTTTTCAGAACTACCGGATTCCCACCGGTTCTATGGAAAAGTCACTTCTGATAGGGGATCATCTGTTTGTAAGCAAGCTGGCTTACGGGCCCAGAATGCCCAACACCCCCCTGGCATTCCCCTTTACCCAGCACACAATGCCCATTACAAAGGGAAAATCGTGGTCGGATCTGATTCAATGGCCATACAAAAGGCTTGCCGGATTCAGGAAGGTTAAGAACAATGATGCGATAGTTTTCAATTTTCCTGCCGGTGATACCGTTGTGGTTGAAGAACAGGTCACAAGCTACTATGAGATTGTGAGAAGAACAGCCAGGGATATGATGCAGAGGGACAGTTACGGGAACCAGTCTCCCAGACCTTTTAACTATTACATGGAAGCTGCAAGGAAGGAGGTCCACGACCGTTTCGAGATTATCTACCGTCCTGTCGACAGAAGGGACAATTATGTCAAGCGATGTATAGGCATACCTGGCGACTCGCTGATTGTCAGAGAGGGTTCAGTCTACATCAACGGGAAGATCGTTCCCGTAAACGAAACACAGCAGATCAATTATGTCATTTCGACGAACGGTACCACTATAAATCCAAAAGCATTTGAGCGCCTTGGAATCTACAGATCTGATCAGGCCATGATTTCCGGTTCAGCATATATTGTGCCGCTTATAAAATCAAATGCAGAAGCGATCTCAAAGTTTGCAAATGTCAGGGAGGTTTCCCCAATGTATTCAAGGGAGGGAGAATATAATCCACTGATGTTCCCACATAAGGGTACCTATAAATGGAATGAGGATTATTATGGACCGTTGTGGATCCCATCGAAAGGATCGGTAGTAAAGCTCGACACTTCCAACATTTGCCTTTATGAACGTATAATTGACGTTTATGAGGATAATGATCTCAGGGTGGAAGGGAAGACTATTTACATTAATGACAAGCCCGCTGACAGCTATACGTTTAAGATGGACTATTACTTCATGATGGGAGACAACAGGCACAACTCTGCCGATTCAAGGTACTGGGGATTTGTTCCGGAGGATCATATCGTAGGCAGACCGGTATTCATCTGGCTATCGCTCGATAAGGAAGCATCAGGACTGAAAAAGATCAGGTTCAGGAGGATTTTTATGAAGGTAAAATAGAAATTCAGGTTGTAGAAAATAAAAAAGCTGACTCATGAAAAGTCAGCTTTCTTTTTATCGTTGCTGCCTTATTTAACCTTATCCACTACAGCCTTAAATGCTTCCGGATGATTCATTGCGAGGTCTGCGAGGGTTTTCCTGTTGAGGGCAATTCCCTTCTTGTCAAGTTTTCCGATAAACTCCGAATAGCTCATATCGTACTGCCGTACACCGGCGTTGATCCTCTGGATCCAGAGTGACCTGAATTCACCCTTCTTTTTTCTTCTGTCGCGATATGCATACCCCAGACCTTTATCGAGGGTGTTCTTGGCGACTGTGATAACATTGTTTCTTGAACCGAAGTTTCCTTTTGTCTGCTTAAGGACTTTTTTTCTCCTGGTCCTTGATGCAACTGCATTTACTGATCTTGGCATAACTCATTTTTTTTGAATGTCAGCGCCCCGTCTTCACCGGGATCTTAACAGCTGAACAGTCTGTTAATACTTCATTTAATTTTTCTAACCGTTTTGCAATTATTTAAGTGCAAGAAGAAGTTTGACGTTTTTCCTGTCTGCTTTGTCAACCTGGCCTGCGTAAGTAAGATTTCTCTTGCGTTTTGTTGATTTTTTGGTCAGGATATGACTCTTAAATGCATGCTTGCGTTTGATTTTTCCTGTTCCGGTAAGAGTAAACCTCTTTTTTGCACCGGAGTTAGTTTTCATTTTTGGCATTTTTCTGTATCAAAATATATTAAGTAACTATTTTTTCTTTTTTGGAGAGAATGAGATTATCATCCTTTTCCCTTCAAGGCGTGGCAGCTGTTCCACTTTGCCGTATTCCTCAAGGTCGTTTGCAAAACGAAGCAATAGCACTTCACCCTGTTCCTTGAACAAAATTGACCTTCCTTTAAAGAACACATAAGCTCTTACTTTCGCCCCCTCTTCAAGGAATCTCATTGCATGCTTGAGCTTAAAGTTATAATCATGATCGTCAGTATTGGGACCGAATCTGATCTCCTTTACCACGATCTTCGCTGCTTTTGCCTTAATTTCTTTCTGTTTCTTCTTCTGCTGATAAAGATATTTCTGATAATCAACTATTTTACAAACAGGGGGATCCGCATTTGGAGAAATTTCGACGAGATCGAGTTCCATTGAATCTGCCAGCCGAAGGGCATCCTGGATACTCATTACTGCTGCTTCTATTTCATCACCGACAACCCTGACCACCTTCGCCGTGATCTTGTTGTTAATTCTGTGAGCCGGTTGGGTAATCCTGCCCGGGCTTCGCCTGATTGGTACGGTAATAACTCTTTCCTCCTTACTTTTGTTAATACTGATGTTAATTTATCATGCAGGCTAATATGCAATTTCCTTTGCTATCTCAGCCTTAATGAACTCGGCAAATTCACCAACCTTCATGCTCCCTTTATCACCCTCACCCTGCTTCCGGACAGCAACAGTTCCGTTTCCGGCCTCTTTTTCACCGATGATCAACAGGTACGGTATCCTCTTTAATTCATTATCCCTGATCTTCTTACCTATCTTTTCACTCCTGTCGTCAATTAGTGTGCAAATATCGGAATTATTTAGAATTTCCAAAACTTTTCCCGCATATTCATTAAATTTTTCACTTATAGGCAGAATGACTGCTTTATCGGGGGCAAGCCAGAGAGGGAATTTCCCGGCTGTGTTTTCGATAAGGACAGCAATGAATCGCTCCATTGAACCAAATATCGCACGGTGTATCATTATGGGCCTGTGCTTCTGATTATCGCTGCCGTTGTATGTCAGGTCAAACCGTTCGGGCATGTTGTAATCGACCTGTATCGTTCCCAGCTGCCATTTTCTGCCAATTGCATCCTTTACCATGAAATCGAGCTTAGGACCATAGAAGGCAGCCTCACCCAATACAACCGTGGTTTCAAGGTTCTTCTCATTTGCAGCCTCTATGATTGCTTTTTCTGCTTTCTCCCAGTTTTCATCGGTCCCGATATACTTCTCCTTGTTCTCCGGATCACGAAGTGATATCTGTGCTGTAAACTCCTCAAAGCTTACGGCCTTGAAAATGAACTGTACCAGGTCAATAATGCTCTTGAATTCTTCCTTTAACTGATCGGGCCTGCAAAAATGGTGGGCATCGTCCTGGGTAAAACTTCTGACCCTTGTAAGGCCGTGTAATTCACCGCTCTGCTCATACCTGTAAACAGTTCCGAATTCAGCCATCCTCAGGGGAAGATCCTTGTATGAATGGGGGGTTGCATTGAATATTTCGCAATGGTGAGGGCAATTCATTGGCTTCAGCATGAAGAATGTCACCTTCCTGCGGGGTTGCCATCGGCTGGAATGAATCCTTGCCGTACTTTTCATAATGGCCCGAGGTCTTATAAAGGTTTACATTCCCGATATGAGGTGTGGCAACAATCTGGTAGCCTCTGTTCTTCAGGACTTTGGTCATGAAATTGATCAGATTTTGCCTCAGTTCGGCGCCTTTGGGAAGCCATAAAGGCAATCCCATTCCAACCCGGGGGGAAAACGCGAAAAGTTCAAGTTCCTTGCCGATACGCCTGTGGTCCCTCTTTCTTGCTTCCTCAAGGAAAACCAGGTAATCATCAAGCATTTTCTGCTTCGGGTATGTTATCCCGTAAATCCTTGTGAGCATCCTGTGCTTCTCATCACCCCGCCAGTATGCTCCTGCCAGGCTTAATATCTTAATTGCCTTTATAGGTTCAGTCGAGGGCAGATGCGGACCGCGGCACAGGTCAGTGAAATTCCCCTGGGTATATAGTGAGATTGTTCCGTCCTCAAGCTCACCTATAAGTTCTGTTTTATATTCATCTCCTTTCTTTGTGAAGAATTCCATTGCCTCTGTCTTGCTAACCTCACGTCTGGTAAAGACCTCGTTCCTGGCAGCAAGCTCCTTCATCCTGTTTTCAATCCTGATCAGGTCAGAATCAGTTATGACGGCGTTGTCACCTGGATCGACATCATAGTAAAATCCGTTTTCGATCGCAGGTCCGATACCAAATTTTATACCAGGGAATAATGACTCAAGCGCCTCAGCCATCAGGTGGGCCGACGAATGCCAGAAAGCATGCTTTGCTTCATCGTCTTCCCATTTATGAAGTTTTATGGCTGCATCGGAGGTGAGCTGCCTTGACAGGTCATAAACCTCGCCGTTTATTGATGCGGCATAAACCTCTTTTGCAAGCTTCGGACTGATCTGCTCAGCGATCTCCAGACTTGTGATGCCATTTTCATATTCTTTTACCGAACCGTCAGGAAATGTTACCTTGATCATTATCTTAAGTCAATTTTTATTGGAGTGCAAAGATAATTATTTTTTCCCTGTGGATGCAACATTCTGAATAATTGGTTGTATTTAGTATTGGCACGTAATTTGAATTTAGTTCCATGTAACTTCAACAATTAAAACAATGAAAAAGCTATTCTTCCTCCCGTTTTTGATCTCTCTGATACTTGTCTCATGCGAGTCGGATCCCAAAGCATTTTTTTCTGCAACGCCTGGTGATCCGGTTGTCGGGGAGCTGGTTCTCTTTACTAACAATTCGGATAATGGTGACAGATTCGAATGGGATTTCGGCGACGGCTATGGTTCGGAAGAAATCCATCCATCGCATGTTTATACCGCATCAGGCTCTTTTGATGTTGTGCTTAAAGTCTGGTCGCATAACGGTTTTACCGATGAAGCCTCCCTCACAATAGAGGTAAAGATCCCGACTCTTCTCGAAATAGAGGTTCTGGAGTATTATGAACTATATCCGGTTGAAGGAGCAAGTGTGGTACTCTATTCTTCATTGAGCGACTGGGAAAATGAGACAAATTATGTAAACGAAGGGTTCACAGATGCTGATGGGAAGGTGGTCTTCGCAGACCTTGACAATTTTGTTTACTACGTCGATGTATGGGAAGCCACGCACGATAACTACGCCCTGAAGGACGAAGATGTGGGGTTTATACGGACCCCCGAGATAATGCCGAATAAAATAACCAGGTTCATTGCCAAAGTTGATTATGTTGATCATGGAAAAGGAGCTGGAAGAAGGAGCAGCAATCTCATCATAAAGAAACTCGAAAGAAAAGCAATTGATAATAAACAGCCCGAGCCATATTCAGAAGAAGGCTGGCAGATTCTGTTTAATAAAAGCGTGAGGAAGAAATAAATAGAAATATATTGAGATACATTGGGGATTGTTGAAAAAGTCCTTTTTAACCGCAAAGAACGCAAAGATGTCGCAAAGAACGCAAAGCTAAGACACATAAATTCAGCTCTTTGCGAACTTTGCGTCTTTCCTTTGCGCCCTCTGCGGTTAATGGATTTTGACTTTTCAACAGCCCCTTGTTTTTTAAAACCAGGTTTGGATCAGGTTTCCCCTGTCGTGCTGGTAATCGCTCAACCTGTAAAAGTTAGGATTATCATCCGATTCGATCCGGTATTCATAGTAAGTCGACACAATACCGGGTGAAAACTGGATCCTTTTGATGTACAGACGATCCCCCTTTTTGAAATCACACCTTTCAGAATAGGCGCTGATTTTTCCATAGGTACTGTCCATAGTTGTCTTTATCCATATCAGGTATGGATCGCCAATCTTTTCAGGAATATATTGCCTGTATTCAACGAAGTTTCCGACATACTTTCTGGTCAGCACAAGAGAATCTTCCTGAACAGATGTTTGTTTGGAAGGAGCGCATGAGGAAAGAATAACCAGGCTAAAAAAAAGAATGCGTTTCATGTCACACTGTTTTGAGAAATTCATATTCTTTCTTTCGAACGGGAAAGTGCTTTAAGATATTCTGACAACTAATGTTTTGAGCCTGCAATATACAATATTTCATGAAAAATGGCAACCGCCGGCCGGGCTAATCATCTGAACAAACCATTGCAAATATTGTTAATTATTTAACAAACCAATCACAATGAACCAGTTCAAAATTGCTTTCTTTGACGCCAAACCTTATGATATTGAGTCTTTTAATGAACTAAATTTAAAATTCAACTTCAGCATTAAATTCTTTAAATTTCACCTTACATCCGACAATATTATTCTTGCCCAGGGGTATGATGCAATAGTGATCTTTGTAAATGATACGATAAATGCAGATATGATCCTGAAACTCAAGGAGTATGGAGTGCAGCTCATAGCACTCCGGTCGTCCGGTTTCAACAATATCGATCTGAAAGCAGCACTCGGTAAGATAAGGGTCGTGAGGGTTCCTGCCTATTCACCAAATGCGGTAGCCGAGCATACCGTTGCCCTCATGCTGACCTTAAACCGTAAGATCCACAGGGCTTATTTCAGGACCCGTGATACAAACTTCTCTCTTCACGGGCTCCTGGGCTTTGACATGAACGGTAAGACCGCCGGAATCATCGGCACCGGCAGGATCGGTAAAGTTCTGGTTAAGATTTTGTCAGGTTTTGGAATGGAAGTCCTGGTATATGATAAATTCCCCGACAGGCAATTTGAATTGGAGACTTACTCCAAATATGTTTCTTTGAATGAGATATTTATGAAGTCTGATATTATTTCACTCAATTGCCCGCTTAATGTGGAAACAGAGTTCATGATCAATGCAAACACCATCGCTGCCATGAAGAAAGGAGTGATGCTTATAAACACAGGCAGGGGAAGGCTTATTAAAACTTCAGATCTTATTGAGGGACTTAAGAGCGGAAAGATTGGTTCGGCCGGACTCGATGTCTATGAAGAGGAAAGCAGATACTTCTTCGAAGACCTTTCCGACCGGGTCCTTGCCGATGACGTGCTTGCCCGCCTGCTTACCTTCAACAATGTCATTATCACTTCACACCAGGGTTACTTTACGCGTGAAGCCCTTCATAATATTGCCGGAACCACGCTTCAGAACCTTGATGACTTCTTTTCAGGACGTAAACTTGAAAATGAGGTCTGCTTTGAGTGCCAGAACCAGTAGCTGTCCCGCATAGAATAAATCTTAATGCACACTAAGGACACAGGTACTCAGTAATCATTAAAATTAATCCCGCCAACCTTATTGCATTTATTATTCTTTCGTAATTTTAAGAGAGTTATCATAATAGATTTCTCTTTTAACTAACCATAACCAAAAAATTACCAGAATGAAAAGAAGAAAATTCATCTCGACCACCGCTGCTGCAGCCGGAATGACTATAATTCCGAGGCATGTTCTGGGCGGTAACGGATTTATTTCTGCCAGCGACCGGCTCAACCTTGCCTGCGTGGGAACGGGAACCCAGGGTACCAGAGTGTTGCTTCAGCTTTTAAAAATGCCTGATGTGCAAATAGTTTCGGTGGCTGACCCTGTGTATGAAGATACCCGGTACCAGAACTGGGGCGAGTTTGAGCTTCGTAACGGCATCCGGGAGGCTATTGAAGAGCCGAAATGGGACGAAGGCGTAAAAGGGTGCAGGGCAGGAAGAGAACCGGCCAGACAGATAATTGATAAATGGTACTCAAAGCAAAAGGAGATGACATTTAAAGCCTGTACTTCCTATGAAGATTTCAGGGAAATGCTGGTAAAGGAGACAGGTATTGACGCAGTTATCGTTGGGACGCCTGACCATCAGCATGCACAGGTGGCGATGAAAGCGTTGGAAAAGGGCAAGCATGTTTTTTGCCAGAAACCAATGACTAATTCTGTATATGAAGCGAGGCTGATGGCTGACATTGCAAGGAAGACCGGCCTGGCAACACAGGTAGCTACAGCTAATGCTTCATCCGAAGATACCGACCTGCTTTGCGAAATGATCCTGAGCGGCGTTATCGGACCTGTACGTGAAGTTTACAACTGGTCAAACCGTCCGGTCTGGCAGACGGGCTTTACCCAGCTACCCGCAGAGGAGAAGATCCCGAAAGGCTTTAATTGGGACCTCTGGCTTGGGAGAGCTGAGCACAGGCCATTCAGTTATAATTATACCCATACCGTTTTCAGATCGTGGTATGATTTCGGGACAGGCGCCCTGGGTGATATGGGATGCTATTCGTTTGCAACGATCTTCAGGGCTCTGAGGCTGGGCGATGTAAGCACCGTGGAAGCTTCGATGAATACGATTGTCGGTGTGGTAAACGGCAATCCGTCACAATTGAAGTATGTATCTCATCCGCATGCAATGAATGCCCACCTTACTTTCCCGGCCAGAGCCGGCATGCCTCAGTTGGAACTCTACTGGATCGACGGAGGAATGAAGCCTCCGCGCCCGAAGGAGTTTGACGAGGATGGACTCGATTTTGATCCTGACGGCCTTATGTTCTCCGGGGATTATGGAAAGATACTTTGTGAATTCGATGGCTCCAATCCCAGACTTATCCCTGCATCGAAGCACAAGACTTATATTAAGCCTCCTGTTACTATTGAACGCTCAAAAGGACACTACGCTGACTGGATTGCAGCTATAAGGGGCGGTAAGCCGGCAAGGTGCACTTTCGATTCAGCCGGACCTATAACCGAAGCCCTGAACCTGGCAGTTATTGCGATGAGGACAGGTAAAAAGCTGAAATGGGATCCCGCCAGCCTGAAGACGAATAACGACGAGGCTAACAATCTGATAAAACCATCATACAGGCCAGGCTGGGAACTGTAGGATTAAAATAACCATACGTTAAGCCGGTTCGGGCGATTTGGGGATGATTAATAATTGACCAGAACTTTATTCAGCTCTTTTTTGATGATCTCAGTCCAGAGTGTATACCCTTCTTCATTAAGGTGCAGCCGGTCGGCGATAAACAGTTCATTTCGGGGCAGACCGCCTGATGTAAGAAAGTTCTGTTCCGTATCGATGAAATAGGTGTTATAGTGTTTCTGGCATACTTCGCGGATCATTTCATTTGCTTCTTTAATCTCGGGCCATACATGCCATCTGGCCGGGGTGGGGGTGATGCTTATCCAGAAAACCGGCGTGTCTTTGAATTGCCTTCTTATAATATATAAGGTTTTACGGAAAAGCTGCGATACTTCGAGAGGACTTTTATCATTATCATTCCCTGCGATATCATTTGCAATAAAAATAACTATTGCCTGGCAGGGGTGGGGATAGGTTATTCTGTCGGCATAAACGACAAAATCGCTGAGTTTGGCGCCGCCGTAACCTCTCTGAATAACATTGTAAGGAAGCATATCCTTATTGATGGTCGACCAGAGTCTTATGCTTGAACTTCCGGTAAACAAAATTGCATCGGAAGGGTACGATTTGGCTATATCATTCTCCTCAAACTTTTGAATGTCGCTTTCCCAGGCTTTAACCTCGGGTAGTTCGGCGTACTTCTTAAGCGGCGAGCAGGAAGTAATTAATATTAAGGCTATTAGAAGGTAGTTTCGGATCATGATATTCCTTTTTGAAATGTACATTGCAAATGTAACGCTAAAAAGTTAAAAAAATGTAAATATTAAACCTTAAGAAATCCGGAACAGGATTAGTTTATGTTTAAATAATTTAATTTACAAAAAAAAAGTTACGTTTGTATAAGCTAAACCTATCTATCCTTAATAAGTCAAAGTAAATCCTATGTTGAAAAACAAATTGTTCCTTACTAAATCGCTGGGTCATTTGATGACTGAATCAAAGGAAACCGGGGGTCTGAAAAGATCATTGTCAGCATTGAACCTGACTACTCTCGGGATAGGAGCTATAATCGGAGCGGGTATTTTCGTTCTTACAGGCCAGGCAGCGGCCCAGTATGCCGGCCCTGCAATAGTTGTTTCCTTTATTATTTCAGGTCTCGCGTGCGGTTTTGCGGGGTTGTGCTACGCTGAGTTTGCTTCAATGATCCCGATTGCCGGAAGCGCGTATACCTATTCGTATGCTACACTGGGCGAGTTCCTGGCATGGATAATCGGCTGGGACCTTATTCTTGAATATCTTTTTGCAGCCTCGACCGTATCTGTAGGATGGTCGGGCTACGTAGTAAGCTTTCTTAATGATCTCAATATACATATTCCGGTACAGTTTACGGGAGCTACAGGTTCTGTAATGGTGAATGTACCTGACATGGGATGGAAACCCCTCACCGACACTTTTACCCAGACGCTTGCCGCAACAGGGATCAACGTCGATTCCCTTGCCCATGTAACCTGTGTGCTGAATCTGCCCGCCATGTTCATTGTGGCACTATTATCAACGCTGTTGGTCATTGGGATCAGGGAATCGGCGAACTTTAACAATATCATGGTGATAACAAAAGTATCAGTCATAGTTCTGTTCATTGCTATCGGATTCATGTTTGTCAAATCGGTCAACTGGGATCCTTTCATCCCGCCAAACAAGGTTGAGCAAACCCCGGTCTCGGAGTATGGTTCAATCTGGGCCTGGCTTAAAGCTTATGGCGCAGAATTCGGAAAATTCGGAATAGGAGGGATACTGCGGGGAGCAGGAGTGATCTTCTTCGCCTATATCGGATTCGATGCTGTATCAACAGCTGCACAGGAAGCGAAAAATCCCCAGAAGGATATGCCGATCGGAATACTGGGCTCCCTTGGTATATCAACAGTCCTTTATATACTTGTTGCTATTGTACTTACAGGCATTGTAAGTTATACAGCACTAAATGTCCCCGATCCGGTGGCCGTGGGAGTAAATGCTATGGGTCCGGGTATGTTCTGGCTCAGACCAATAGTCAAAATTGCAGCAATTGCCGGTTTGAGCTCCGTAATCCTTGTTATGCTTCTTGGCCAGCCAAGGATATTTTTCACTATGTCGAAGGATGGATTATTGCCCCCTGTATTCTCAAAAGTTCACCCCAGGTTTAAAACTCCATATATCAGTACCATTGTAACAGGTGTAGCGGCGATGATCATTGCAGGAATACTTCCCATAAGCATTCTCGGCGAACTTGTCTCGATAGGAACGCTTTTTGCTTTTATTATTGTGTGTATCAGTGTGCTTGTCCTGAGAAAAACAAAACCTGAAGTTCACAGACCTTTCAAGACTCCCTGGGTCCCGTTTGTACCGATTGCCGGCGCAACAATCTGTTTCATCCAGATGGCCGCATTACCGCTTGATACCTGGTTACGGCTGATTATTTGGATGGCACTGGGCTTCTTTATTTACTTTTTCTATGGAGTGAAGCACAGTAAGGTAAGATCTGACGACCGGAACGGGAAATAAAGGTTAAAGCTCATCAGAATACACAGCTCCCGGCAGGTCCCTCAGGTTGTATCTTGATGCCATCGATTCACCATATGCTCCGGCCGATCGTATTGCAACAATATCTCCGCGTTTTGTTTCCGGCAGTTCAATGTACTTTGCAAAAGTATCGGCCGATTCACAAACAGGCCCCACAACATCATACCGCAATTTATTGTTTTTTGATGTAAGATTTTCGATTTTATGACTTGCCTGGTAAAGCGCTGGTCTGATCAGGTCGTTCATCCCTGCATCAATTATGGCAAATTGGGTATTGCTTCCCTTTTTGATATACAAAACTTTGGAGATAAGTGAGCCGCATTGCCCGACAAGGGCTCTTCCCGGTTCAAAGTGAATGCTTTGCCCGGTCTTAACGTTGATAAACTCATTTATCAATGCGAAATACTCTTCAAAACGGGCTGTCTTTTCAGGATTTTCGTAATCAATCCCGAGTCCGCCACCAACATTGATCATTTCGAGATTTACATTATGTGATGAAAACCAATCCTGAAGTTCATTTATCCGCGAGCACAGGCTTTTAAACACCGCCATCTTCGTTATCTGTGAACCGATATGAAAATGGATTCCCTTAAGAGTCACGTTTTTCATATCTGCAAGTCTTTTCATCAGTTCATCGAGCTCCCAGATATTGATCCCGAACTTGCTTTCCTGTATTGCCGTGGTGATGTACTTGTGTGTGTGAGCATCAATATATGGATTGATCCTCAGTGCAATGGTTGCGGTCTTTTTAAACTTTGCGGAAAGGGAATCGATAACTTCCATCTCTGGAATTGACTCGCAGTTGAAACAAAGGATTTCAGCTTTAAGGGCGGCTTCAATATCCCTGTCAGTTTTTCCGACTCCGGCGAATACAATTTCCGATGGTTTGATGCCTGCACTTATGGCTCTTTCTATTTCATTCCAGCTGACGCAATCGGCGCCAAATCCGTATGATGCAATAATTTTTAGTAACCTGGGATTAGGATTTGCCTTTACGGCATAGTGGATCCTGTACCCACGGTTTTCAGCTGATTTTCTTACCGTTTCGCACGTTGAACGCAGTACATCAAGGTCATAGAAGTAAAACGGAGTGGCTAGACCCTGGAATTTTTCTATAGTTTTGTCGGTAAACATATTACAGGTCAAATAGATATTTGTTTAACAATCTCAGTGCTTCAGTCTTATCGTTTGTATCGATCAGAAGCGACAAGCTTAAGGGACTACCTCCATAGGAGATCATTTTAAGCGGTATGGTATTCAGGGCTTCAAATATTTCAGGTGCTGAGCCCCGCCTTTCGGTCCTGAAATCACCAACAATACAGATTATCGTCTGGTTTTGTTCAATTTCTGTTGTTCCAAGCTCTTTCAGGTCATGTGCGATCTCGTCCAGAAATTTCGGATTATCGACAGTGATTGCAACTGAAACCTCCGATGTGGTGATCATGTCTATTGGTGTCTTGTAGGCTTCAAAAACTTCAAAAACTTTTCGGAGGAAACCGTACGCCATAAGCATCCTGTCCGATTTGATCCTGATGACTGAAATCCCGTCCTTGGCGGCAACCGCTTTGTAATCCTCCAGTTTGAAGCCGGAAGTGATCAGTGTACCAACATCTTCAGGATCCATTGTGTTCTTCAGTCGGACAGGAATGTTTTTCTCCCTGGCGGGATTCACGCTTGAAGGGTGAAGTATCTTCGCCCCGAAATATGCGAGTTCGGCAGCTTCGTCAAACGAAAGTTCACGTATCACCCTGGTTTTTTCAACAAACCTTGGGTCGTTGTTGTGAAAGCCGTTAATGTCTGTCCAGATCTGGATCTCGGAAGCATCGACTGCAGCACCAAGAAGTGATGCGGTGAAGTCGCTCCCGCCCCGTTTCAGGTTATCGATCTCCCCGAATGCATTTCTGCAGATAAATCCCTGTGTTATAATTATGTTGTGGTCCTGGTGATTTTCCAGCTCCCTTTTCAGGTTCTCAGCGATATAAAATGAATCGGGTTCTCCGTCCTTATCAACTCTCATGAAGTTCAGGGCAGGCATAAGGACCGATTTAATGTTTCTTTCCTTGAGTAAGTTATAGAACAATGCAGTGGAGATCAACTCACCCTGGGCAAGGACGTTTTTCTCCTGGAGCCTGGTAAAGGACCCAAGTGTGAAATTCCCTATATAATCAAAATGGGAGTCAATTAATTCATTTACAGTCTTTTTAAATGTATCGGTTTCGTACAGGTCATTGACCACCTGATGATACTTTGATCTTAGGCTTTCATTCTTCTGGGCCGCTTCGACAACCTTGCCCGAATATAAAAGGTCACTGAATTCGACAAGGCTGTTTGTTGTACCCGACATTGCCGATAATACGACAATTTTCCTCTCGTGACCTGTTATCAGTGGTATAATGGACCTCATCCTTTCAGGATTGCCGACCGAGGTCCCACCGAACTTCATGATTTTCATTTTTTCTATTTTCAGTTTTTACTGTATAAAAAAACCTGCATCATCTTGCAGGTCCGGTTCATCTTTTTATAAAAATTCTGGTCAAAAAAGACTATGCAGACCTGTCGTGCAGATGCATGTTCGTATGGACATGTTTCTTTATGAGTCTGTTCATCTCTTTTTATCAGGGAGCAAAAATATAATTTAAATTAATACAGCGCATTTTATTACCATATTTTTATTATTTTTGGCCGCGGAAATTATGCCGCCCAGATGGCGAAATTGGTAGACGCGCTAGTTTCAGGGACTAGTGTCAGCAATGATGTGCAGGTTCGAGTCCTGTTCTGGGCACTGAGAAAGACAAAAGACAAAAGACAAAAGGCAAAAGACAAAAGTAAAATGTCCAAAGTACTTTTTTCTTTATACTTTTATCTTTTATCTTGTTTTTTGCCCAGATGGTGAAATTGGTAGACACGCCAGCTTGAGGGGCTGGTGCTCGCAAGGGTGTGCAAGTTCGAGTCTTGTTCTGGGCACCAGAAAAAATACAACCGCAATTATTCAAATAGTTGCGGTTGTATTTTGATAAAATT
Source organism: uncultured Bacteroidales bacterium (assembly GCA_963737255.1). Classification (GTDB taxonomy): domain Bacteria; phylum Bacteroidota; class Bacteroidia; order Bacteroidales; family VadinHA17; genus LD21. Next base: position 330,068 of record CAVTSB010000010.1, on the reverse strand, counting down.
CCATTGAAACATAAGATCTTTAAATGAAGTCTGCAGTTATGACATAAATCATATTTTCGAGATTTTAAGTTCTTTCTTTTTAAATTCAAATCAGAAAATTAACCTGCACCTGTAAAATCCGGAAAAGATTAAGTAATTATGGGGTTTTGAAATCCGAAAGGATTTTAAGACTTGCAATATGATTATGACAGAAAATCTGCCCGAGGATATTGTTCTTGCTTCCGGGATCATAAAAAGTGATCGTGAAGCTTTTTCCCTGTTTTTCGAAAAGTACAGGAGGATCGTCTATTATTTTTCATTAAAATATCTTAGCGATCCGGATGAGTCAGAAGAACTGGTTCAGACAGTATTTGTTAGCATCTGGGAACACCGCCGTCTGATAGACAAAAAGAAATCTTTGAAAAACTATCTTTACAGATCGGTTATAAATGCAATTTATAATTCTCTTAAAAAACGGGCAATAAGAAGGGCTTATATGATAAATGAGATCACAAAGCCTGAAGGCGCTGCTGATCCTTATGTTCAGATCTTTGATAATGATTTAAGGGAAAAACTTGATAACATTATTAGCTATCTGCCTCCGCAACAGCAAAAGATTCTGAATTACAGAAGACTGGAAGGACTGTCGTCCGAAGAGATAGCCCAAAAGCTCAAAATATCAGTGCGGACCGTGGAGAATCAGATTTACCGGGCTACAAAGCTGCTAAAAGATATTTTCCGTTCAGAGGTGAAATCATAAGTGCCCTTATATAAAAAATCCAAATTTTATAAAGAGATCCTTCATTTTCAGGAACCAACGTGCCTGTGAACAAAAATTGACTTAAAGCCCATGGTTAGGGCAATGCACCATTCCTGTGGTGTCAATGTGTTGCTCCTTAGGAACCACAAACTGTTTTTTTTTAATTTTCTTGTGAGTAGTTTTTATCCCTTAGGTGTATTTGTGATAAATGAACTCATAAGACTGATGTCAAATAAAAACGTCATTGAAGCATTGCTTGCTGGCTATATCGAAGGACGTCTCGGACCTGAAGAGAAGATACAGTTTTTTGATCTTTTAACCGACGGCAGCAACGAGACAGTTTTCAGGGAACTTTTGATGAAAAGCATTTATGCTTCCTCAGAAGTTCAGCCCGGATCAGGAAAGGAGCCTGATTTCTCACGCATTTACAACAAGATAATTGAAGATATCGATATTAAGGGTTTAGAGGAGGCAGAATTGAAATCTGTCCGGAGAAAATCGGTCTTAAGGCGATTAATAATAAATATATCTGCAGCAGCTGCAGTTTTTGCTCTTGCTTTCATTTTGGGAAGACTATCAATTCGGAATGAAGAAATAAAGTCAGAACCCTCTGTTTCTATGTATGAAATAAGGGCTCCCTACGGCTCCAGGTCGGAGATAAGGCTTCCCGATGGAACTACCGTGATTTTAAATGCCGGAAGTTTTTTAAGCTACAGGAACGATTATAACAGTTCCAATAGAAATGTTACGCTTAAAGGTGAAGCATATTTCAAGGTGGAGCGGAATGAATTTATACCTTTTATAGTAAATGCCGGTCCTCTTAGTATCACGGCCCATGGGACCGAGTTCAATGTAAAGGCCTATGAAGACGAAAATTCAATCGAAACCACACTTGTTACCGGTAAAGTGGAAATTATCCGTGAAGGATCCGTCAAGGACACCCACGCCGTTGACCTGAATCCAAATCAGAAAGCAATTTTTATCAGGAATGAGGAGGGCTTTCTTCTTGAAGATGTAAATGATTCAAAGGAAGATATAATTGAGCCTGTTCAGACAATTATGTCAAATATCCTGATCGCGCCCCTGGTCAATGTCGATCAGGTGGTTGCATGGACTGAAGGTAAGCTTATCCTGAGAGGGGAAAGCCTTGACAGGCTTTGTGTGGACCTTGAGAGAAAATATGACGTAACCATTATTTTCAGAGAGGAGGAAATTAAGAAATTCAGATTTACAGGTGTGCTTCTCGATGAAACGCTCGAACAGGTGTTAAATGTAATTAAGCTGACTGCTCCGATAAGCTATTCACTTGACGGAAAAACCGTATACCTGAGCTCTGATCCACATTCCTTAATTGATTATTCAAAGCATATTAAATGAAATGACCCTTAAGCTAACTTTAAATAAACGCCTATGAAAAAACCGGATATATAAAGAAAGGGAAAAACAGTTCGCGGCTGTTTTTCCCACGTATCAAGTCCTTGTTAATCACAATTATGGCCATAATAATATTATAGGCCACTCATGTTTAACCTAATACATTTCAAAATTATGAATAAATTTTTAAATTATTATTCTCCATCACGGAGATCGTACAAAATACTCTTATATATGAAACTGACAATTATTCTGATGCTGGTATTTACGCTGAATCTTTCAGCAACGGGATTCGGTCAGATCTCCCTGGCAGCGAATGATAAATCAATAAGGGAGGTTTTTGGAATCCTGGAAGCAGAGACAAATTACCGTTTCTTTTATAACGATGACCTCATTTCAGTCGATAAAACTGTTGATCTGAATGTATCGGACATGGGTATTGATCAGATACTTGAAGAACTTTTGGATTCTACCGGACTGGGGTACAGGGTTTTGGAAAATAACCTGATTGTGGTGACTCCTAAAAATGAAGTACCGCAAAACGTTGTAACCGGAAAAGTAACTGATACATCCTCCGGGGAAGGCCTGCCGGGAGTTAGCATTGTCGTTAAAGGTACTGCTGTGGGTGTAAACACTGATTTAAATGGTAACTATTCAATTGCTATTACTTCCCAGGATGGAGTCCTTATCTATTCTTTTATAGGTTATATTTCACAGGAGATTCCGGTAGGGGGCAGGACAATCATCGACATCAGCCTCGCAGTTGATGTAACAGCTCTCGATGAAGTCGTTGTGGTTGGTTACGGGACCCAGAGAAAAAGTGATATCACCGGTACTGTAACATCCCTTCCAAAAGAAAGACTTGAAAATGCTCCAAATATTAATGTAGCTCAGGCTATCCAGGGTTCGGTTCCGGGGATCATGATACAGCAATCCTCTGCCGGCGCAGCTCCGAGTGAAGTTATTATGATCAGAGGCAGAAACTCAATTCTGGCTGATAATAGTCCCCTGATTGTTGTAGATGGTATTCCATACGGTGGACAAATCAGGGATATAAGTCCAAACGACGTTCAATCGATCGAAATATTAAAGGATGCTTCTGCGGCAGCTATTTACGGTTCGAGAGGCTCTAACGGGGTTATTCTGATTACAACAAAGAGTGGATCTGTCAGCAAAACATCCTTAATTTATGATGGATACTATTCAGTACAAAGGTTTGCTGCATTACCTGAAATAATGACCGGAGAAGAGTTTTATAATTTTAAGCAGGAAAGATTTGCTAATCAGATCACTCTTTCAGAACAGGAAGTATATGATAAACGCAGCTGGGTCGATTGGCTGGATCTGGGATTAAGAAAAGGTAACAGCCAACAGCACAACTTATCAGCCAGTGGCGGATTTCAAAATACCAAATTTTATATTGCCGGTAGTCTGCTTGATGTTAAAGGGATTGCTGTTAACGATGGCTACAGGAGAATTACAACAAGGATAAATGTTGATACCAAAATTGCTGACTGGCTGAGCCTTGGTACACGAACTCAATACAGCATGGATGATAGGAGTGGCGAAGGCCCAAGCATGTCGGGTCTTTTGTGGACAAATCCTTTGAGTACTGCCTATGATGAAAATGCGAACCTGACTATTTACCCATGGCCTGAAGACCTTACAGTAAGTAATCCATTGTCGCCGATCCTTTACCTGAATACAAATAAATCGAATCAGATTGTGACAAATAATTTCGCAATTGTCGATTTCCCTTTTTTAAAAGGGCTTAGCTACCGAATTAACACAGGTTTACGGATGAGATTCACCAATTCCAGTACCTACCGTGGCCGGAATACGGCATCAGGACTGGGTTCTTTGGGCAGTGCCAATACGGAACGCGGTGAATATGATAATACTGTTATTGAAAATATTCTTTCATTTACAAGGGATTTTGGCAGGCATAACTTATTTGCAACAGCTGTTTATAGTTATGAAAGAAACAATAGTGGCACCAATACAGTCTCAGCATCAAATTTCCCGCATGATTTTCTGAGTTTCTATTCTGCCGCACAGGCCGGTTCGATTCAGCCAGGGTACACCTACAATGATACTAAGCTCGTTTCTCAAATGCTTAGAGTTAATTACTCCTACAACAATCGTTATCTTCTTACTCTTACTGGCAGAAGAGATGGATATTCCGGATTTGGTTCGCAAAAAAAATACGGCGTATTTCCATCTGTGGCGCTTGGCTGGAATGCCCAGGACGAAGACTTTTTCCCGTTTAAGGACATATTCAACAGATTTAAGGTGAGGGCTTCCTGGGGATTAAACGGTAACCAGGCTGTGGGTGCTTATGAGTCTATTTCAAGATTAGGTTCAAATGATTACGTAAACGGGGAGTCGACAGTTGCCGGATATACTCCCAGTGTTCTGGGTCAGGACGAACTTGGCTGGGAAACTTCAAGCACTCTGAATTTTGGTATTGACTTTGGGATCTTCAGCGACAGGATTTCAGGAGAATTGAATGCCTACAAAACCAATACCACCGACCTGCTCCTTAACAGGACCATCTCGCCTGTTCACGGCATTAACTCTATTACCCAGAATATTGGAGAAACACAGAACACCGGCTTCGAAATTTCCTTGAACTCGCGAATAATCACAAAAAGCAAATTCCAGTGGACCCTGACTGGAAACATGGCTTATGAAAAGAACGAAATTGTATCCCTTTACGGGATAAAAGATGAAAACGGAAAAGAAGTTGATGATGTTGTTAACAGCTGGTTTATCGGAAAGCCGATAAGGATTATTTACGATTTTGTCTGGGATGGAACATGGCAGCTTGATGAAGCCGCGGAAGCAGCTTCCTGGGGTTCCCAACCCGGCTTTGTTAAGTTGCGCGATGTAAACAAGGATGGTAATCTTTCAGCGGAAGACAAACAAATAATCGGTCAGCAAGATCCTAATTTACTTTGGGGGCTGACCAATTCATTTTCCTATAAAAATTTCAAACTGGATATTTTCATACATGGGGTTCACGGGGTTACGAAGAACCTCTTTCCTCTCATGACAGACCTTGAAACTTTTTCTGTTATCAGAAGGAATACCACAAAAAAGAACTGGTGGACCCCGGAGAATCCAACCAATGACTTTGTGATGAATCATCTTCAGGCAGAGTATATGTCGGGAATAAGAGGTTATGTTTATGATCCGGCAAGCTTTATAAGAGTTAAGGATGTCTCATTGTCATATGAGGTTAACAGTGATCTGATTGAAAAAGCAGGTTTGTCACGACTAAGAATTTATGTAACAGGAAGAAACCTTATGACATTTACAAAATGGAGGGGACTTGATCCGGAACTTAGCAACCAGGAAGCAATTCCATTGCAAAAGGAGTACGTTTTTGGACTAAGCCTTGGATTCTGATCAATTATGATTACAAAAAAAAATAACAAGATTATGAAAAAAGATATGATAAAAGTACATATAATTCTGAGCGTCTTTTTGTTACTTACATTTTCATGCTCAAAGGAAGAACTGGAAGAAAATCCTCCTCATCTGATAACAACCGAGACACTATATACCAGCTTGGCCGGCTTTGAAGCCGGTTTAAATGGCGTTTATAACCTTGTCAGAATGGAAAGGGAAGGAGGAAATGGATGCAGAATGGAGATATTCATGAATGGCACTGACAATTTAACTCCAAATTCTGACTCAAAGGACATCGGAAACTGGGGAGAAATCCCAAGATTCTGGGGTGACAGGCTGAATGCACAGGATGTTGCTGTAAGAAATCACTTCAGGTGGCTTTATTCCGTTGTAAATGCAGCCAATACTATCATCAACCAGGCTCAGACCAGGGAAGATGTTAACTGGATCGGGCCGGGCGGAACTGCTGATGAGAATAGAAACAGAATATTGGGAGAAGCCAGAGCCTTGAGGGCATGGGCCTACAGACATCTTTCAGGTTCATGGGGCGACGTTCCTCTGAATCTTGAAGAGTCAAAAGGATCAACAATAAAAACTGATTGGGTAAGGACTCCTGTTGCAGAGGTGAGACGTCAGATACTTCGCGATCTTTTGTTTGCAGAAAAGCATATACCGGTTGAGCCGACTATGAAAGGCAGCATAACAAAAGGAGCGGTTCAGCATTATATTTCCGAAATGTATTTCTATTTTGACAAGCCTGACAGTGCTCTTTACTGGGCGGATCAAGTTATCAATACACCTAATTATAAACTTATAACCGAAAGATATGGAGTTAGAAAAAACGAGCCGGGTGTAGTTGTTCATGATATGTGGTATGAAGGTAATGAGAACAGGGATCAGGGAAATACTGAAGCTTTGTGGGTATTTCAGTTTCAGAAAGATGCACTTGGCGGCGGAAGCAGCAGTGGAGGTTGGAGAAGGATTCACTGCAGCAGGTATGCCGATATGGTTGTGGGTGGAGTCAGACCTCTTCGAAATACTTATGAAAGAGGTGGCAGAGGCGCCACAAGAATGTCTCTGACAAACTGGGCTATAAGCATTTATGAGCCTCAGGACGACAGGGCCTCTCAATATGCCATGAGGAAATATTTTATTCTGAACGACGCAACTGCCAATGCCCCTTACCCTGCTGACCGCCTTCCTCCCGGATATAACTACGGTGATACAATTTGGTGCGACTGGGGACCTATTGGTGAAAATGAACTTGGTTCGACGAACAGAATTAATGTTAGGAGACCATTCATGAGAAAAGCCGAAGGGTGTGACCCTGATAATGTGGATTCAGATGGTCGCCAGTACAATGACCAGCCGTATCTGCGACTAGCTGAGACTTACCTGCTAAAAGCAGAGGCAGAGTATCGCCTGGGTAAAATAACAGAAGCAGCTGAATCCCTGAATATTATCAGACGCCGTTCAAATGCCAGCGAAATAACACCTGATCAGGTCAATATTGACTTTATTCTGGATGAAAGATCCAGAGAACTTGTTGTGGAAGAGCACCGGAGATACACTCTCATCAGATGTGGTAAACTAATCGAGAGAGCAAAGCTGTATAATTTCAATGGAGGACAGTTTATAACTGAGAGAGATCAGCTATATCCAATTCCTCAGGAGGTTATAGATGCAAACCTGACCGGTGACATGCCTCAGAATCCAGGCTTTAATTAATATTTAAAACTTATACAATGTAATACGACAATATCTTCTGAAACAGTATCTTTAAGAACTGTGTATTTGAGTTATAACCCACCTCTGCGGTTTCTGACCCTGGAGGTGGGTTTTTAGTAATAGGGGCCGCTTGTCGGCGCAATCCGGATCAAACTTCCCTGAAATTAAATCAGTAATAGCGGAATGGCTTATTCTCCAGACCCTTCTTGCACATTTTTTTTTGATTTTCCTGTGAGTAGTTTTTTCCCCTGAGATGTATTTGTTATAAATGAACTCATACAACTGATGTCAAAAAAGAAACTCATTGAAGCATTGCTTGCCGGTTATATCGAAGGACGGCTGGGACCTGAGGAGAAGATCCGGTTTTTTGATCTTTTAACCGACGGCAGCAATGAGACAATCTTCAGGGAACTTTTGATGAAAAGTATTTATGCTTCATCAGAAGGTCAGCCCGGATCAGGAACGGAGCCTGATTTCTCACGCATTTACAGCAGGATAATTGAAGATATCGACATAAAGGATCTGGAAGAAGCAGAATTCAAATCTCACCGGAGAAAATCGGTGTTCAGGCGATTAATAATAAATATCTCAGCAGCAGCTGCCGTTTTTGCCTTTGCTTTCATTTCAGGGAGGATATCGGTCCGGAATGAAGTAATGAAGTCAGAACCTGCTGTTTCAATGTATGAGATAAGAGCTCCCTACGGCTCCAGGTCGGAGATAGGTCTTCCCGACGGAAGTACCGTGATCCTGAATGCCGGAAGTTTTTTAAGTTACCGGAACGACTATAACAGTTCAAACAGAAATGTAACGCTAAAAGGTGAAGCATATTTCAGGGTGGAGAGGAATGAATCCGTACCGTTTATAGTAAATGCCGGTCCTCTTAGTATCACGGCTCTTGGGACCGAGTTCAATGTAAAAGCCTATGAGGATGAAAATTCGATTGAAACCACACTTGTAACGGGAAAAGTGGAGATCACCCGGGAAGGATCCGGCAATGACACCCAGTCCGTTGACCTGAATCCGAATCAGAAGGCAATTTTCATAAGGAATGAGGAGGGCTTTCTTCTTGAAGATGTGAATGACTCAAAGGAAGATATAATTGAGCCTGTTCAGACGATTATGTCGAATATCCTGATAGCGCCCCTGGTCAATGTCGATCAGGTGGTTGCGTGGACTGAAGGTAAGCTTATCCTGAGAGGGGAAAGCCTTGACAGGCTTTGTGTGGACCTTGAGAGAAAATATGACGTAACTATTATTTTCAGGGAGGAGGAAATTAAGAAATTCAGGTTCACAGGGGTGCTTCTGGATGAAACCCTTGAACAGGTGTTAAATGTAATTAAGCTGACTGCTCCGATAAGCTATTCACTCGACGGAAAAACCGTATACCTGACCTCTGATCCACATTCCTTAATTGATTATTCAAAGCATATTAAATGAAATAACCCTTAAGCTAACTTAAAATAAACGCCTATGAAAAAACCGGATATATAAAGAAAGGGAAAAACAGTTCGCGGCTGTTTTTCCCACATATCAAGTCCTTGTTAATCACAATTATGGCCATGTTAATCTTAGCGGCCACTCATGTTTAACTTAATACATTTCAAAATTATGAATAAATTTTTAAATTTTTATTCTCCATCACGGAGATCGTACAAAATACTCTTATATATGAAACTGACAATTATTCTGATGCTGGTATTTACGCTGAATCTTTCAGCAACGGGATTCGGTCAGATCTCCCTGGCAGCGAATGATAAATCAATAAGGGAGGTTTTTGGAATCCTGGAAGCAGAGACAGATTACCGTTTCTTTTATAACGATGACCTCATTTCAGTCGACAAAACTGTTGATCTGAATGTATCGGACATGGGTATTGATCAGATACTTGAAGAACTTTTGGATTCTACCGGACTGGGGTACAGGGTTTTGGAAAATAACCTGATTGTGGTGACTCCGGAGAATGATCCGCTTCAGGCAATGATAACCGGCAGGGTAACTGATGCTTCAACCGGGGATGGACTACCCGGAGTAAGTGTTGTAGTTAAAGGAACCGCAGTAGGGGTTAATACTGATATAAACGGAAACTATTCAATTAATGCAGGTACGCCTGACGCAATCCTGACATTTTCCTTTATAGGATATGTATCGCAGGAGATAGTTACGGCAGGAAGGATAAGAATCGATGTAACCCTGGCCATTGATGTAACTGCACTTGATGAGGTTGTCGTGGTTGGTTACGGTACCCAGAAAAAGAGTGACATAACCGGATCGGTTGCTTCGGTACCAAAAGACAGGCTTGAAAATGCACCGAACCTGAATATTGCGCAAGCCATCCAGGGAGCGATTCCGGGGGTGATGATCCAGACTTCATCAGCAGGCGCCTCACCCGATGAAGTAATTATGATAAGGGGGCGAAACTCTATCCTGGCGGATAATTCTCCTTTGATTGTTGTTGATGGCATACCATACAGCGGTTCTATTTCCGATCTGAATCCAAATGACATACAATCGATTGAAATTCTGAAAGATGCATCATCTGCTGCAATCTATGGGTCCAGAGGTTCAAATGGGGTGATCCTTATCTCGACTAAGGAGGGGACCGAGGGTCAGATCAAAATAGCATACGACGGCTATTACTCGATTCAACGATTTGCATTCTTGCCCGATTACATGGACGGGAAGGATTTTTACGATTTCAAAATGAAGCGATTTGCCGGAGCCATGACGCAATCAGAAAGAGAAATTTATGAATCTGGTACCTGGACTGACTGGATAAACACCGGATTACGTAATGGTTCAACCGGGCAACATACCCTCTCAGTTTCCGGTGGCAGTACTAATACCAAGTTTTTTGTGTCGGGTAATTATTTAGATGTAAAAGGACTTGCGGTTAATGATAATTTTAAGCGTCTGACCTCAAGGATAAACCTGGACACCAAAGTTGTGAAATGGCTTACACTTGGTTCACGTTCACAGTTTTCATTTGATGACAGGAGTGGCTTAGAACCGGATATGTCCGATCTGTTTCAAACCAATCCACTTACCAAGGCTTTTGAGGAGGATGGTTCCCAGGCAATTTACATCTGGGAAGATGACCATTATTTTGGTAATCCTCTGCAAATGACTTTATATGACAATATGGACAAATCATATCAGATTATTTCCAATAATTATGCAATCGTCGATTTCCCTTTTGTAAAAGGACTTAGCTACCGTATTAATTCCGGGATAACAGCAAGATTCTTCGATGAGGCTACCTATATTGGCAGTGATACAAAAATTGGTCTGGAAGCTAAGGGTATGGCTGAAACTTCCCGTGCGCGTAGTAACAATACCGTGATTGAGAATATTTTGTCGTACACAAGGGAGTTCGGACGTAGCAAAATCTTTGGGACTGCAGTTTACAGCTATGAAAAAAATTACAGTTCCAGAAATTCAATGGAGGCAAACGGATTCCCACACGATTTCCTTAAATGGTATTCATCAGCTCAGGCTACACAGATTGTTCCTGATTATTCATTTAGTGAAAGCGTTCTCAACTCACAAATGTTACGGTTTAACTATGTATTTGATAACCGTTATCTTGTGACTCTTACAGGCAGGCGGGATGGTTTCTCGGGCTTTGGCTCAGATTCGAAATGGGGGATATTCCCTTCTGTTGCGCTGGGATGGAATCTGCATCATGAGCAATTCTTTCCATTTAAGGACATTTTCAATGAATTAAAACTAAGAGTTTCTTACGGTTTGAATGGCAATCAGGCTGTAGGTCCTTACGAATCCATCTCAAGACTCGGAGAATATAATATGATATCTAATAAACAAACTCAGGCTGGTTATATTCCGAGCCGGCTCGGACAGGAGAATCTGGGCTGGGAATCATCAAAAACTCTGAATTTCGGACTTGATTTTGGAATTTTTGAGAGCCGGGTCTCGGGAAATATCAATGTCTTTAAAACTAATACAACCGACCTTCTTCTGAACCGAAGTATTTCGGCCGTGCACGGAATTACTTCAATCACCCAGAATATTGGAGAAACTCAGAATACCGGATTTGAACTCGCATTTCAATCGCGGAATATTTTGACTTCGAATTTCACATGGTCGACGTCGGCTAACCTCGCTTTTACACATAATGAGATTGTATCTCTCTACGGTGAGATCGATGAGAACGGTAAAGAGATCGATGACGTTGCTAATGCGTGGTTCATAGGGAAACCTATTCGTGTGAACTACGATTTTGTATGGGAGGGAACCTGGCAGCTCGATGAGTTGGAAGAAGCAACTGAATGGGGAACAAAACCGGGATACGTAAAACTAAAAGACTTCCAGAATGACGGGACCTTAAGCGCGGACGACAAACGCATAATCGGACAACGCGATCCAAAGTTCATATGGGGATTGTCAAACTCATTTGCTTTCAAAGGATTTAAGCTCGATATTTTTATACACGGAGTGCACGGCGTAACAAAAGAAAACTCACTAATGACCGATGAGACCTGGGCTGATGTCAGAAGAAATACGATCAATAAAAACTGGTGGACGCCTGAGAATCCTACAAATGAATGGGTCGTAAATGAATTGTTCGCGGAGAGGATGTCCGGAATCCTCGGTGTAATATACGAAAATGCCAGTTTTATCCGGGTAAAGGATGTTTCGCTATCCTATACATTCCCAAAAACTTTGCTGAACAATTACTCAGTTAATAACCTGCGACTTTTTGTTACCGGCCGCAATCTGGCGACATTCACAAAATGGAGGGGGCTTGATCCGGAATTGGACAGCCAGCATCAGATCCCTTTGCAGAAAGAATTTGTTTTCGGACTAAATCTTGAATTTTAATAATATTTAAAAACTGCTCTAATGAAAAAATCGATATATAAAAGCGCTTTTATGCTGTTGCTGTTAATATCCGGCATGGCATGTACCAAAGATTTACTCGATGAAAGACCACCTCACCTGATTACCTCTGAGACCTTATTCACTAATCTGGCAGGCTTCGAGGCAGGTCTGAACGGGCTTTATGCCCAGGTCAGAAGGGAGAAAGAAGAAGCTTATGGCAGCCACTCAATGATGGGGAGCATGTTTACGTTCGGAACAGACAATGCAACAGTTAATCATCAGGATATTGGCTATATAATGACTGCAATGCTCTGGCAAAATAATAACAATGCTCTTAATGAAGAAAATGAAATCGTTTTTAACTGGTTATATGGTGTTTTAAATGCGGCTAATACGATCATAAATCAGGCGGAAAACAGGGATGATATTGACTGGTCGGGAGGAAGTAAGAGCGAAACCGAAGCAAAAGAAGGGGTTATTGCCGAAGCAAAAGCAATAAGAGCATGGGCATACCGGCATCTGACGTATGGTTGGGGCGATGTTCCGCTGACACTTGAACAATCTTCCGGTTCAACAATCAGGACTGATTGGGAACGAACTCCAGTCAGTCAGGTCAGGGAACAGATTATTAATGACCTACTGGCCGCTGAACCTAATATAGATGTGGAACCTTCCTTGAGGGGCAGGATCACAAAAGGAGCTGTTCAACATTATCTTGCAGAAATGTATCTGGCCACAGGTCAGCCTGACAAAGCCCTGGAATGGGCCAATAAGGTCGTTAATACTCCTGAATACAAGCTTGTTACTCAACGATATGGCGTAAGAAGCAATGTGCCGGGTGTCCCGTTCATGGATATGTTCTGGGAAGGCAATACTAACAGGGAAGAAGGTAATACGGAAGCTCTGTGGGTTTTCCAGTTTGGCCTTAAGATCACCGGAGGCGGTGAATGCATGATACGCCGTATTCACTTATGCCGTTTCTGGAATATATCAATAAACGGAGTAAGACCCCTGGTTCACACCTACGAACGCGGTGGCCTGGGTTATTCGAGATTTGCATTTACAAAATGGGCTCTCGATAATTATGAACCTCAGGATGACCGGTTCTCATACCATGCAATCAGAAAATTCTATGTCCTGGGCGATGCTGCAACCAATGCACCATATCCTGCAGATAAACTCCCTGAAGGTTATAATTATGGCGATACTATCTGGTGCAATTGGGATCCTGATATTACATACACTACAAGGGCAAGATTCGACTGGCCATTTTCCAGAAAAGCGGAAGGTGTCGACCCTGAGAATATGAATGAACGTTATATGAACACAGATCAGGTCTATCTTCGTGCCGCTGATACATACCTTTTGAAAGCTGAAGCGGAATACAAGCTTGGGCGTCTTCAGGATGCTGCTAATACTCTTAATATAATCAGGAGACGTTCAAATGCAACTGAAATTACACCCGACCAGATCAATATTGACTTCATTCTTGACGAAAGATCACGGGAGCTATTCCTTGAAGAGAACCGCAGGTGGACTCTGATAAGAACTCATAAATTTCTTGAACGTACAATGGCCTACAACAAGAACGGAGGTCAGAATCTTTCTCCAAGGGATACTCTTTATCCAATACCTCAGTCAGTGATTGATGCTAACCTTACAAGCCCGATGCCGCAGAATCCTGGATTTAACTGATTTATCTTAATATGACAATCCTTTAAAGAGATCAGTAAAATAATTAGTCAGGATAATTAATAGGATGATATGCCACCCGCCTCTCTGAAGATTGTTCGGAGGGGCGGTTTTTAAAAATTTTAGGTTTACCAGGGTAAAAAAGAAGTTAAATCCTTAATTAAATTTGCCTGTATCCATGTTATTAAGATGAATTGCAGTAAACAAAATATCATAAAATTTAATGAAGAAAATAATATACATAATTACGTTACTCATATTCCTGGCTGCCAGTCCTGTCACTGCCCAGAATCGGAAAACCGAAACCACGGAATCTTCTTATCAGAACACTTCATTTTATAAAATTGGGACTTTCCGTCAAAAATTCTGTCGTAAAAAGCCAAAAAATGTAATTCTGATGATCGGTGACGGGATGGGCATAGCTCAGATTTATGCAGGAATGACTGCAAACAGAGGCAACCTTTTCCTGAACAATTTCAGACATGTTGGATTTTCCAAGACTTATTCGGCAAACCGTTATGTAACAGATTCGGGTGCCGGAGGTACTGCCATTGCCACCGGCCATAAGACAAATAATTCATCTATTGGTGTCGACAGTGTGAAAAGACCGGTTCCCTCAATAATTGAAACAGCTCAGGCAAACGGAATGGCAACAGGAATTGTCGTTACGACAAATATACTGGATGCGACACCTGCCGCCTTTGTTGCACATGTTCCTGAACGGAGCATGATGCCAGAGATAGCCGTTGAATTTGCTGAGACGGGTCCTGATGTGTTCATTGGTGGAGGAATAGAATATTTCAAGGACCGCAACGACGGACGTGACCTTCTGGCTGAACTATCCGATAAGGGTTATATGGTTTGTGATACAATAACTGAACTTGTAAAGGTTAAGAGCGGGAAACTAGCTGGATTTCTTACCGAAAACAAGGTCAGCAAACGCGGGGATCAACTTCAGGTAACTTCGAAAGTGGCACTTGACATTCTCGATGATCACAAGAAAGGGTTTTTTCTGATGGTGGAAGGATCAGAAATTGATGGAGGTGGTCATAGCAACGACATAGCTTATACAGTGGATGAAATGCTGGACTTTGACCGTGCTGTCGGCGTAGCCCTCGAATTTGCAGCCAGAGACCGTAAAACCCTTGTAGTTGTCACTGCCGACCATGAAACAGGAGGATTAACCCTGTTAAACGGGGATATTAAATCCGGAAAAATAACGGGCAGTTATTCCACAACCGGCCACACAGGACTTATGGTACCGGTTTTTGCTTACGGACCCGGTGCCGAAGAATTTGGCGGTATTGATGAAAACACCTCCTTTTTTTATAAATTTATGAGATTATTGAAGCTGAAGCAATAACATTAAAATTTACTCCTATGGGACACGACCGATGGTTACCTCAGCCTATAGGCCGATGACAGCTGACCGCTTAAATTTATTTCTTTATCGAATCATAAACCGCCTGCAAAATATTTGTCCTGATATTCAAATCCGAAACCAAATTGTTGTTACGTGTCGGATAAACCCTGTTTGAGAGGAAAACATAAGTTATTTCATATACCGGGTCAATCCACACAAATGTGCCTGTATACCCAGAGTGACCAAAACTTTCAGGCGTTGCGCTTTTTGTGGGGTAAGAATCCACCTGGCTCACTTCGGCATTGTTGAGAAGCGGCTTGTCAAATCCCAATCCCCTCCGGTTATTATTCTCAGGGAATTGCACTTTCGTGTACCTTTCAAATACTTCCCTGCTGATCAACTGTTCCCCTCCATACTCGCCAAACCTGCGATAGAGTTCCATAAGTTTCATCAGATCATTTGCAGTCGCGAACAACCCGGCATGTCCCGAGATCCCTCCAAGCATTGCGGCTCCCTCGTCGTGGACAGTTCCATGCAACAGTTGCCGTCTGAAAAGGGAATCGTATTCTGTTGGCACGATCGTGCTTATCGAATACTTATTCAGTGGATTAAAGCCAATATCGTAGGCACCGATCCTGTGGTAAATATTTTCGGTGACAAAATCATACCATTTTTCTCCTGAAAGACTTTCGATTATGCCCGGAGAAATGATGAATGTAAGATCGGAATAAACATATTTTTTTTCACCAAGGGGACTCTTCTTTATCTCTTTGAAGATTTTTTTGCGGTAATTCTTATTTATATAAAGGTGGTCAGCAACTTTCAGCGGATATTTTTCGGAAGCCTCATATCTGAAAATATTTCTCCTGAAGGATGAGTCTTTTCTGACTGTCTCCTTCCAGAATGCGATCCAGGCAGTTAACCCTGCCTGATGCGTCAACAGGTCCTTCATAAGGAGGTCTCCCTTGTCACTCCTTCTGAAATAGGGAAGGTAATCACCAAGCTTCATTTCAGGTGAGAAACTGCCACGGCTGTCAAGAAGCATCAGCCCTGCCAGGGTGGAAGATACCTTTGTGACCGAAGCAAGGTCAAACAGATCGTTTTCACTTACCGGAATCCTGTTATCGTAAGTTTGAAAACCGTACGTTTTCTGGAAGACGACGGTTCCTTTCCTTGCAACCATAACTTCGCAGCCCGGATAAGCTTTAGCAAGCAGACCGGAGGTCGCTATCGAATCGATTTTCCTTTCAAGAAAAACAGAGGACATGCCGGTATTTTCAGGCAATCCATAACTGAGCCTGAGATTACCGGGTGTTGCGATCCCGAATCCCGAAGGTAGTCCGGCATTTATTGTAACCGGCAGCAATCCATTGCCGCTTATACCGCCAAAGATCAGCTGGGCTGACAGGTCACAGGTATATTCGTTTTCCTGGTATGCAAGGATCACCCCTTTGGCCCTGTTAAGCGGTTCAAGCCTGTCGATCGCATATGGATTTCCAAAATAGGTAATTATAGTATTGCCGGTTTTTGTAAGTTCATTCAGAAATGCATTCAGACCCGGTTTGATCCCGTAACTCATATTCGGACGCTGATCTGCATTGAAGATACCTGCAATAACAAGATCATATTCCGATAACCTTTTCAACAACTCCAGCGATTTTACATCATCTGAAGGATCAGCTATTGCAAAAGTGTCCGCCGGGTGATACTTCAGCAGGCGTTTCTCGAATGGCGAAGCGCTCTTCCTGTTAATAGCCAGGGCAGCTATCTTTATCTTCCCTGAATTTATCAACGGAAGAATACTTCCATCATTTTTCAAAACAGTAAGCGAATTTGCATAGAGGTCACGGATAAGCGCCCTGGTTTCCGGAGGTGAGATCTGAATGTCAATATTTTCCTTCCGTATCTGCTGATAATCCGACAGACCCGACCAGTATTTCAGAGCAAGTACTTTCCTGCATTTCATATCAATATCCGAAGATGTGATTTTCTTTTGGGCGATCGCATTTTTTATACCTCTGATACTGGCATCAACGTCCGTCACGAATTCCACTACATCATTTCCTGCAATCATAGCCTGTGCCTCGGCTTCACCCGGGCTGAAATACTTTGTTACGCCTTTCATATTCATCGCATCAGTGATTACCAGGCCTTTAAATCCAAGTTCAGTCTTCAGAAGACCATTGATAATAATTGGCGAAAGTGTGGAAGGAAGCCTGGACGTGGAGTCGAGGGAAGGAAGATTAAGATGTGCTGTCATAACGCTTCCCGCGCCTTCATTGATCAGGTTCATGAAAGGGAATAATTCAATGCTGTCAAGCCTCTCCCTCTGGTGAGTGATCAGAGGAAGATCAAGGTGCGAATCGGTATTTGTATCACCATGCCCGGGAAAATGCTTGAGTGTTGCAAGAACTCCGTTGTCCTGCATGCCCTTCATATACATCATTGCTTTGGCGGTGACTCTTTCCCTGTCCTCTCCGAACGACCTGTAATTGATAACCGGATTCATCGCGTTGTTGTTGATATCAGCCACGGGAGCCAGGTTTATATGAACTCCCAGCCTTTTACACTGGGCGGCTATGGCTTCACCCATCCTGTAAATAAGTGAATCATTCGTGATCGCCCCAAGCGTCATCTGGTAAGGGAACTTTTCAACATTCTGGAGCCTCATTCCAAGACCCCACTCTGCATCCATTGAGATCAGAAGCGGGACCTTTGATATTTTCTGGTAGTAATTGGTCAATTCAGCCTGCTTCTCAGGAGTGCCCTGAAAGAAAACAATGCCTCCAACACCATATTTCCTTATAAGATCACTGATCTCTACCTCATGCGATACATCCCTGTTTGAGTATCCCGCAATCCAGATACATTGGGCTATCCGCTGTTCAGGGCTGAGTGAATTCAGGACCGAATCGACCCAAGGATGATTCATGTATTTCATGAAGGGCGGTTCCGAAATCTGTGCGGAAGATACTCCAGGCAACAAAAGGAGTATTGAAAGGATCAACTGGGAAAATGACTTATTAAAGCTCATGACATGGAATTTGTATATTTCAGATATTCAAAATTAATATTTATTTCCGGCAGATTACTTTGTTCCATGCAGATCCTCAGATATCATTTGTAATTCGTATATAATCAATATTCTATTGAGAAAATAAATTCCTATTAATTGTTATTTTTACGGATTACTATTTGGATTGGCAATGGCAAAAACCGGCAGACTTGTCTCCCTTGATATATTCAGAGGATTGACCATAGCTTTCATGATCATTGTAAATACTCCCGGAAGCTGGCAATATGTATACTCCCCCCTGCGGCATGCAGAATGGAATGGCTGCACACCTACAGACATGGTTTTCCCCTTCTTCCTTTTTATTGTCGGAGTTTCAATGTGGTTCTCCTTAAAAAAATATGGATTCGAACTGAACGGCAGCTCATTCCTGCGAATAGGCCGTAGAACCCTTTCCATCTTTGCTCTCGGTTTGTTTCTGACGATCTTCCCTTATTTTGACCGTGATTACTCTTCGCTCAGGATAATGGGCGTCCTTCAGCGTATTGCACTTGCTTATGGCATCGGCGCATTGATATGCCTGACCGTCAGAAAGGATTACCTGTGGATAGTTATTGCCCTGTTTTTATTGCTGTACTGGTTAGTCCTGGCTGTTTTCGGTGGAAGCGATCCATACAGTCTTGAGGGGAATTTTGTACTGAAATCCGACCTGGCAATACTTGGGGAGGAAACATCTGTACACCGGATTCGGGATCCCGTTCGAGCCTGAAGGATTGCTTAGCACTATACCGTCTGTATGCAATGTTCTGATAGGATACTATGCAGGAGACCTCGCAGGAAAAAAATCTGCCAGGGTCAATACGGTTTTTAAGTTACTTGTCATCGGAGTTGCAATGACCGGGCTGGGACTTTTGTGGAGCAGGTTTTTCCCTTTGAACAAGCCTCTCTGGTCCAGCTCTTATGTCCTTTATACCTCAGGAATAGCGATGGCACTCTTTTCTGTAATTTACTGGATTGCCGACGTTGGGAAATTTCAGAAATGGGGCACCTTTTTTACGGTGTTCGGTACAAATGCACTTTTTTCATTCTTCCTGGCAGGAATATGGACAAAGCTTTTACTCTTTTTCAAAGTGCCTGCCGGCGATGTCAGGATCAGCCTCTATTCCTGGATATACGAGAGGATCTTTGTCCCTGTTGCGGGGAATATGAACGGAAGCCTTTTGTTTGCGGTGTCCCAGATGCTGGTAATCTGGATCTTTGCATTGATCCTTTTCAGAAATAAGGTAATGATCAGGTTATAGGACAAGGGGTGGGTTTATTAATTAATAAGAAAAGCAATCTAATCAGATGGATGAAATAAACATAATATCAGAAGGTTATAAGGAATTATTCGGAAACCGGCAAATAAATGTAACTCCTCTTCCACCATCGGGTTCCGACAGGAGGTACTTCAGGATAATGGATGGAGGAAAAAGCATTATTGGAGCCCATAATGCTAATCGTGAAGAAAACGAAGCTTTTATCGGATTTACTGAACATTTCAGGACCAAATCATTTCCTGTCCCGGAAATTTATGGCTTCCTCCCTGAAAAGTTCGTTTATTATCTCCAGGATCTTGGTGACGATAACCTTTATACATGGCTTCATAAAAAACCGGAATTCATTCCGTTTGACAGTGATGCCATGAGACTTTATAAAAAAATTCTCGACGTGCTTATACTTTTCCAGACGGATGGCATTGACGGACTGAACCTTGAATTGTGCTATCCTCATAAAAGTTTTGACAGGCAATCGATGATGTGGGACATGAACTATTTCAAATACATGTTTCTCAAGCTGATTGCTGTACCTTTTAATGAGAGGCGTCTGGAACACGATTTTGATTCACTTGCCGACTATCTTCTTGAGACCGGGCAGGACTATTTCCTTTACAGGGATTTTCAGACTGCCAATGTGATGGTAGTGGGGGATGAACCCTGGTTTATCGATTACCAGGGCGGCAGGAAGGGTGCACCTCAATACGATGTTGCATCATTGCTTTATGACGCAAAGATCCCAATGGAAGGAAAAGACAGGGAGGTCCTGCTTGAGTACTATATCGACCGGTTCTGTTCACAATCCAGTGAAGACAGGCATCAGTTCAGAGGTTATTACTCCGGATTCAGCATGATCAGGGTAATGCAGGCTCTCGGCGCTTTCGGATTCAGGGGATTGTATGAACAGAAACCCACTTTTGCCGACAGTATCGTACCCGGTGTGATCATCCTTCAGGAGATCATCAGCCAGGCTGAAAACCATATAAGCCTGCCCGAATTATATATCACAGTAAGGTCTATTCCCGGAACTACTATGTTTAAGAAGCTCTCCGAAAGCAGGAAATTCTAATCTGATGCCTATGAAAGCAATGATCCTGGCGGCCGGGAAAGGAACAAGGCTGGGAAAGATTACAGGACACAATTCCAAAGGCGCTTGTTGAAATAAACGGAAAGAGCGTTCTTCAGCTTGCCGTGGAGAAATGTACTTCAGCAGGGTTTGGAGAGATAATTGTGAACGTGCATCATCTTGCCGGTCAGGTGGAAGAGGAAGTGACCAGGCTCAATAAAAGCGGATTTGACATTTCAATTTCGGATGAGCGTACAATGCTCCTTGACACAGGTGGCGGATTGTACAGGGCACGGGATTTTTTTGACACATCGCCGTTCCTGCTTTATAATACAGATATCGTGACTGACCTTGACCTGGCTGATCTTTACAGGTTTCATAAATCAGAAGGGGGGCATTGCAACCCTCGCAGTCAGGAAGCGCAGGGGGAACAGGTTCTTTCTTGTATCAGAAGACGGGATGGTGCGGGGTTGGTGCAACAAGGCAACCGGTGAAAAAATAATGGCCGGTGAAGTGAATGAAGAATTATCGGAAATTGGTTTCCTGGGAATTCATTTAATTGATCCCGCAAATCTTTAAATTTATGTATGAAGGAGTTTATTCAATGACTTCCCTTTATCTTCAGCTAATGAATTCACACAGGATCAACACCTACAGGCACGATGAAGGCTACTGGTACGATATCGGAACACCCGAAAATCTTGAAATGGTAAGGAACCTTCCCGGACTAAGGTAGTAACATTCTCCCCATCTCCCCATCTCCCCATCCCCCCATCACCCCATCCTCTCGTTGCGTGCTCTCCGGCGATTGAAAACCTGACTTGTTAAATCGCAGGACATATCAGCATTGATTGGTCATTTTAAAATTCTATCTTTGAAACTACTTATCAACTTTCATTAATATGGGAAAAGTATTAGTTATCGGAGCAGGTGGCGTAAGCTCGGTAGTGGTCCACAAAATGGCTTTCCTTCCGGAAGTGTTTACTGAGATCCTGCTGGCCAGCCGTACAAAATCAAAATGTGATGCCATTGCTGCGCGTATCGGGAATAACCGTGTCAGTACAGCTCAGATCGACGCTGATAAGGTTCCGGAACTCAGAAAGCTGATCAGATCTTTTGGCCCCGAACTGGTGGTAAACGTGGCGCTTCCGTACCAGGATCTGCATATAATGGACGCTTGCCTGGCAGAAGGTGTTTCATATCTCGACACGGCAAATTATGAACCGCTTGAGGAGGCAAAATTTGAATACAGCTGGCAGTGGGCTTACCAGGAGAAGTATAAGAAGGCGGGTATTACAGCTATACTTGGCTGCGGATTTGATCCCGGCGTTACTTCCATTTTTACTGCATACGCTGCCAGGCACCATTTTGATGAGATCCACTATCTCGACATCGTCGACTGCAATGCAGGCGACCACGGGAAAGCATTTGCCACCAACTTTAATCCCGAAATAAATATCAGGGAAGTGACCCAGAAGGGCAAATACTGGGAGAACGGTAAATGGATCTATACCAAACCGCACGAAATCCATAAACCGCTGAACTACCCGGAGATTGGTCCGAAGGAATCATATATTATTTACCATGAGGAGCTTGAATCGCTTGTGAAGAATTTTCCCACAATTAAAAGAGCAAGGTTCTGGATGACATTCGGGCAGGAATATCTTACCCACCTTCGGGTTATTCAGAATATAGGCATGGCGGGAATAGAACCTATAATGTTTGATGGCAGGGAAATAATACCGATCCAATTCCTTAAGGCCGTACTTCCCGATCCGGGTGAACTGGGTGAAAATTATAAGGGACAAACTTCCATCGGATGCAGGATCAGAGGTATCAGGAATGGCAGGGAGAAGACATATTATGTTTACAATAATTGCAGCCACGAAGCAGCATATAAGGAGACCGGCGCTCAGGGTGTGAGCTACACTACAGGTGTTCCGGCAGCGATAGGAGCGATGATGTATCTGAAAGGCATCTGGAAAAAAGCCGGAGTTTACAATGTTGAGGAATTTGATCCCGATCCATTCATGGAACAGCTCAACCTGCTTGGTCTGCCGTGGGTCGAGCTGCATGATGTTGACCTGGAATTGTAATTTTCGGGTTCTCTCACTGAACCCGTAAACTGAAAATCATTACTTTAATCCCGTGATAGCTTATAATTTAATACCATCTCCCTGTTACGTAATCGATGAGGAACGCTTCAGGAAGAACCTCTCTCTGATTAAGGATGTTTCGGAAAAATCAGGCGCAGAGATCATCCTTGCATTCAAGGGCTTTGCAATGTGGGGGGTATTCCCGGTCTTCAGGGAGTACTTTAACGGAGCCTCTGCCAGTTCCGTTCATGAAGCGCGTCTTTGTTATGAAGAGATCGGCGCCCCTGCACATGCTTATTCTCCCGTTTATAAAGAGCCCGATTTTGAACAAATACTGAAATACAGCTCGCATGTTACCTTCAACTCCCTCGCCCAGTACCGGAAATATTCAAAGATTGTTTCCGGATTCGCCGGAAAAATATCAGCCGGATTAAGAATTAATCCTGAGTTCTCGGAGATCGCCCAGGGCATTTATAATCCCTGCTCACCAGGATCAAGACTCGGGATAACGGCCGGGGAACTTGGAAGTAATTTGCCGGAAGGTATTGAAGGACTTCACTTTCACGTATTATTTGAGTCGGATTCATATGCTCTCGAAAAAGTGCTAAATGTTGTGGAGTTGAAATTTGGCAGATTTTTCCCGCAGCTGAAATGGATAAATATGGGGGGAGGCCATCTTATGACCAGGGAAGGTTATGATACTGACCATCTGATAAAAATACTGAAGAGGTTCAGGGAGGAATCGGGCTTGCACGTGATCCTTGAACCGGGAAGCGCATTTGCCTGGGAAACCGGGGAACTGGTTGCAACAGTGGAAGATATAGTTGAGAACCAGGGAATCACGACCGCGTTGATTGATGTTTCCTTTACTGCCCACATGCCCGATTGCCTCGAGATGCCCTACAAGCCAAAAATTCTGGGGGCAACCGATCCTGTTCCGGGAAAACCAACATACAGGATGGGCGGCAATTCCTGCCTTTCAGGTGATTTCATGGGCGACTGGTCATTTGATTCTGAACTTAAACCTGGCGACAGGATAATCTTCCTCGATATGATCCACTACACTATGGTAAAAACAACAACATTCAACGGGGTTCAGCACCCCTCGATAGGCATCTGGACAAAAGAAGGAAAATTCAAACTGCTGAAAAAATTCGGCTACGAGGATTATAAAAACAGACTATCATAAGATATTCCCATCCTGAGGGCGGCAGGGGGTAAAACAGAGAGTTACTTCCTGTTTATATTCAGATCCGTCACGGCAAGGTGGTCCTTTACAATAACCGCATTAATTATCTTTTCCGCCACTTCCGCCGGATCCATGAATTTGGAAATATCCCGGTTATGCTCTGTTACCTTCCAAAAATCTGTTTTCATTCCTCCGGGATACACCGCAATTATATTCCGCTTCGTTCCTTTCAATTCAGTCCTTAAAGCCTCGGTATAGCCCCTCGCTCCCCATTTTGCAGCACAGTATATCGTCTCTTCGGCACGTCCCAGGAGGGCCGATGACGACATTATGTTGACAATCGAAAGCTCATTCTCTTCAGGTGTGATCCTGAGGATTTCAGAAGTCAGAAGGATCAGGCCTTTCAGGTTCGGTTCAAAAACCGCATCGATCAGTTCAGAGGTGGAGTTTGTTGCCTTCGTAAAGAGCCCTCTGCCGGCATTGTTGAACAGGTATTCGGTAATGTACCGGCCGGACAGGTAATTGCCCAGTTCCCTGACTTCGGCTTCATTCCCGATATTGCATGAGAATGATTCTGCAAAACCCTCATGGGGAACACCGTTCATCCGCATCAGTGACTTCTTAAGCCTCTCCTTGCTCCGTCCAAGAATAAGGACATTTCTTCCACTTTTAACAAGAAGTTCGGCCATTTCCAGTCCTAACCCGCTCGAACCCCCGCTCACAATGCATATGTTTTTCATAGGTGTATTGATATCTTAACAGTATCTTCAGATTTTACTATGACTCTTCATCTCCCCGTCTCTCTGTCTCTCCGTCTCTTCGTCTCTTCGTCTCTCCGTCTCTCCGTCTCTCCTCAACTGCTTATCACTCCCGACCCCATCAGCTCTTCCCCGTTATACCAGGCAGCAAACTGTCCGGGAGCAACTCCCCTCTGCATTTTATTGAACACTATATATAGCCCGTGGTGTCTTTTGTAGAGTTTCGCCTTCTGCAACGGCTGGCGGTATCTTATCCTGACGTCGTATTCCCTTACTTCATCCTCCTTCATTTCAAGGTCACGCCTTATCCAGTGAACTTCGTCACCTCTCATGAAGAGTCCTTTCCTGTATAGTCCGGGATGCTGCTGACCTTCACCGACGAACAGCAGGTTCTTACCGATGTCGGTATCCAGAACGAACAACGGCTCCTTATAGCCACCGACATTAATGCCCTTCCTTTGTCCTATTGTGAAAAAATGAGCACCGTTATGCGATCCAACCTTTTTACCTGATTCAGCTGAGAAAAAATTTTTATCTGTAATGAGCGTCAATTCATCATCAGGAATATTGTCATCAGGATAGCCGTCATTTTGTCTTTCGTATGAAATATGATCGGGGATTTCGATGATATCGCCCTGTTTCGCCTTAAGTTTCTGCTGAAGGAAAGTCGGCAGATGAACTTTCCCCACGAAGCAGATGCCCTGTGAGTCTTTTCTCTGCGCTGTGGCAAGTCCCAGTTTGCAGGCAATTTCCCTTACCCGGGGTTTTATGAGATCACCAAGCGGAAAGAGGGAAAATGCAAGCTGCTCCTGGCTGACCTGGCAAAGAAAGTAGCTCTGGTCCTTGTTCAGGTCTTTTCCTGCAAGAAGTCTGAAAACTGGTCCGTTGCCGGTATTTAAGATTTCCCTGCGGCAATAGTGCCCGGTTGCAACAAAATCTGCTCCGAGCTTTCTGGCTTCAACCGCAAAAGAATCGAATTTAATTTCCCTGTTGCAAAGTATGTCCGGATTGGGTGTGCGTCCCTTCTCGTACTCCGAAAACATGTAATCGACCACTCTTTTCCTGTAAGGTTCACTCAGGTCGACAAAATGAAATGGTATATCAAGTTTTTTTGCCACCATTTCCGCAAACATCAGATCGTCTTCCCAGTGGCAGTCACTCTGCAGGAGACCCGTAGTATCATGCCAGTTCCTCATGAAAAGTCCTGAAACATCATAGCCGTTTTCCTTGAGAAGCCAGGCTGCCACACTCGAATCGACACCCCCCGATAACCCTATTACCACTCTTTTTTTCACGGTGCAAAGTTAATTAAAATGGCTAACTTTAAACCATCATGGGAGCCGGTACATTAACGATTTACAGTGCATCAGCAGGTTCGGGCAAGACCTATAATCTGGCTCTGGCTTATCTTCAAAGACTCTTTGCATCCCGTTACAGTTATCGTAAGATCCTGGCAGTGACTTTCACACACAAGGCAACTGCCGAGATGAAAAGCAGGATACTTGATGAGCTTAACAATCTCGCTTCGGGCGCTAATTCCAGGTACCTTACCAGCCTTGTCGGATTTACGGGAAAAGCCGAGACGGTTATCCGTCGTGAAGCGAAGGAGATACTTTTCGCCATCCTGCACGATTACTCCCGTTTTTCAGTAAGTACGATCGATAGCTTTTTCCAGAGGATACTCAGGGCTTTTGCCCGTGATATCGGACTCCATTCGGGTTTTGACATTGAGCTTGATCACACAACTGTCCTTGCATCCGCGGTCGACAGGATGATGTCATCAGCAGCCACTGACAATGATTTGCGAAAATGGCTTACCGGCTATGTAAGAGCGAATATTGATGATGAAAAGACCTGGGATATCAAGCAGAGTGTCATCGATTTGTCAAACCAGCTTTTCAGCGAGAAATTCAGGCTGCTTTCAAACGAGGAGAAAACAAAACTGCAGGACAAGGATTTCCTATCTTCCTATATAAAGGACATGAGAGCAATTGCGGCAGTTTTCGTAGCTAATTTGAAAGAGAGAGGGGAGAAGTGCCTGGAATTGCTTTTACGGTTTGATCTGAAGGACGAAATTTTCTATTACAAGGCACGGGGAGTGCCGGGTTTCGTAAGATCACTGGCAGAGGGAGTCCCCAAAGCTCCCAACAGTTATGTGAGAGGAATAGAGGCTAATCCTCCAAAATGGTGCACCGGCGCCGTTCCTGCTGCACTTTCTGCTGCCATAGGTGCTGGTTTGGACGAAAATGTCAGGGAGGCTATTCATTACTATGACAGCAATATATTGGATTATAACACAGCAAATACAATACTGTCAAATATTTACACCCTTGGTATACTGACAGATGTTTTGTCCCAGGTCCGGAAGATAACCAGGGATGAGAACATCTTCCTTTTGTCCGATACCGGCGAGCTTATCTATCTGATCACCGGCAAGGACCAGACGCCTTTTATTTATGAAAAGGTTGGCAATGCTTTTGAGAGCTTTATGATCGATGAATTTCAGGATACCTCTGCTATACAGTGGAAGAATTTCAGTATCCTGATCGGGAATAGCATGGCCCAGGGATTTGATAACCTTGTGGTCGGCGATATCAAGCAATCGATCTACCGCTGGAGGAACAGCAACTGGGAGACGCTTTATGATCTCCGGAACTCCGTTGACAATAAGCGTTTGCTGAGCAAGCCTCTTGAAACCAACTGGAGAAGCGGTTCAAACATAATAAAGTTTAATAACTCGCTCTTCTCGATAATTCCGCATCTTCTCGATCTGGAATTCTCAGGAAAAGGTATGAAATCAGGATTTTCAGAACTCTATTCGGAAGCTTGCCAGCTCGATCCGGAGAAAAAGAAAGGAGGCTTTGTCAGGATCAGTTTTGTGGATTGCGCGGGAGGAATTGAACTGCAGGATAAC
This sequence comes from uncultured Bacteroidales bacterium, assembly GCA_963737255.1. Classification (GTDB taxonomy): domain Bacteria; phylum Bacteroidota; class Bacteroidia; order Bacteroidales; family VadinHA17; genus LD21. Next base: position 302,567 of record CAVTSB010000010.1, on the reverse strand, counting down.
GTTCTTGAACTATTACCCGAACTTATCCGGTCCATCCTTCAAAAAGGATACAGTCCGTCCGATATCGGTATTCTCGTAAGGGATAATAGGGAAGGAGCAGCTGTGCTCAGGAAAATAATAAGCTACAGTTCTGCTTTGCCCGAAGAGGAAAAAAACAGCTTTAATATAGTCTCGAACGATTCCCTGCTGCTTGTAAACGCCCCTGTAATAAATTTCATCACCGCGGTCCTTCAGGTCCTCGACAATCCCGACGACATGATCGGCCGTGCCCTGATGCTCAGATATTACCTTCTGGCGACCGGTAATGGTAATGTGGAAAGTGTGCCTCTCGAAAGCCGGAACCTTAAAGCCATTTCTTCCGGTTATTTTCCTTCTGATTATGAAGATTTCCTTGATGGAATAAGATATCTGACACTCTGGGATATAACTGAGAGAACCATTAAGTTCTTTAACCTGGGGAGTTATTCATTCAACGTTCCGTTCCTGAACAGCTTTCAGGACATAATAATCAGCTTTGCGTCAGGTAAAAACCAGGGCATTCCTTCATTTCTTGAATGGTGGCAGTCGGAAGGCGGTAAAAAATCGGTTTCCCTTCCCGTGCAACAGGACGCAATAAAAGTCCTTACAATCCATAAATCGAAGGGACTGCAGTTTGGAATTGTAATACTGCCGTTTATTTCCTGGAATCTCGACCATAAGTCGTTGCAATCAAACATCTTATGGGTTAAGCCTGATTCCCCTCCCTTCGATAAATTAGGCATGGTGCCCGTCAGGTACAAAAGCGATCTTTCCGAAACCATCTTTTCGGGAGACTATTACAACGAAAAATATTCAGCATTCATAGACAATATAAACCTTCTTTACGTTGCGATGACAAGGGCTCAGGACGGAATTTTCGGGTTTGCACCCGGACTTCCCGGGTCGGATAACAGGATTGCCGCCGTGCTTAAGGAAGCTATTGAGTTCAGGGACGAAATTCCAGGGGGCGAAACGCCCTTCCTTTATAATTATTTTGATGAGAAGACAAAAGTATTTGAATTCGGCAAGCATCCGGTCCGTGAGATTCATGCGGCCAACGGTGTAAGCATTTCGGTCAGTACCTATAATGTCAGCTCCGATATAGAATCGCTGAAGCTTAAACTGCACTGGGAGAATTATTTAGGTTATGACAGGACCGGGAAAAGGATGAAAATTGACTATGGAAGGACAATGCATGAGATCTTTGAGGAGATCCTTACACCGGATGATGTCAGGTCTGCCGTGCGGCGCAAAGTGATTGATGGGAAGCTTCCCGGAGATGAGGAGGCAGCATTGTGTGAAAAAATATCAGCAAAGATCAGGCTTCCCGGAATACGGGAGTGGTTTGATGCAGGAAATGAGGTTATCAGGGAAGCCTCAATCCTCTTGCCCGGAGCTGGCACCAGGCGTCCCGACCGGATTATTTTAAGGGACGGAAAGACAATAATTGTTGACTTTAAGTTTGGTGCGGAAAGTCCTCAGCACCTTTCGCAGATCAGGCACTACAAACACCTCCTTTCCGAAATGGGTTATACTGATGTAGAGTCATTCCTATGGTATGCTGATTCCGAAAAAATAGTATCAGGCTGAATGGAAAAAGGCGAAAATAGTGCCGGCTACCCGTGGGGCCATAACAGGAGGTTCAATGCCTTTCCTGATTATTTCAGAAGGACTTTTGGTGAGCGGGTGCAGAAAGTCTCGATAGATGCCGGCTTTACATGTCCGAATCGCGACGGGTCCAAGGGAACGCGAGGCTGCACCTACTGCAATAATAAGGCATTCAATCCTTCATACTGCCTGCCCGAAAAAGCAATAAGGACCCAGATAGAAGAGGGGATACTTTTCCATAAAAAACGTTACAGGAGGGTTGATTCCTATATTGCTTATTTCCAGGCCTATTCTAATACCTATGCATCGATAGAGACCCTTGAAAAGCTGTATTCCGAAGCGCTCGGACATAAGGATATCAAAGGTATTATCATCGGAACCAGGCCCGATTGTGTGGACGGTGAAAAGCTCGATTTTCTCAGGGAGGTTTCAAAAAGGGTATATCTCGCCATTGAGTATGGCATTGAATCGTGTTATAACAGAACCCTCAGGCGCATTAACCGGGGACATACCTTCGAAGATGCTGTTAAAGCTCTTGAGGGCACTGCATCGAGGGGATTGAACACTGGTGCTCATTTTATCTTCGGCCTGCCCGAAGAGACCCGCCGGGAGATGCTTGCGGAAGCTGAAATCATCTCGGGGCTGCCTCTCAATACCGTCAAGTTTCATCAGCTTCAGATCATAAAAGGTACCGCGATGGAAGATGAATTTAAAATGAATCCCTCTGAATTTGAGCTGTTTACCTGGGAAGAATATCTTGATTTCATAATCAGTTTCCTCGAACGGTTTACACCGGGCATTGTAGTTGAAAGATTTACGGGAGAGGCTCCACCACGATTTCTTGCAAAGGAATTCTGGGGTAAGAAGCGCACCGACCAGATCGTAAGCCTCATCGAAAAGAGGCTTGAGGAGCTCGACACCTGGCAGGGTAAAAAATACGAACAATGACTTACTTTCTCGAACGCATAGCAAAACACCTTTACGATCAGACCGGAGGAGATCTGAGACAGCACTGCCTTGTGTTCCCAAACAGAAGGGCAGGACTCTATTTTCTGAAGTACCTTGCTGCACAGATAAATAAACCTGTCTGGACCCCTGCCATTATGACAATCAACGATTTCTTTGCATCGTTGTCGCCGCTTCAGCTTGCTGAAAATGAAATACTCCTCTCCACGATGTATTCAGTCTACAGGAAGCTGGTTAAGCATGCAGAAAGCTTTGATGATTTTTATTTCTGGGGCGATATGCTGGTAAATGATTTTGATGATACAGACAAGTATATGGCTGATGCCAGAGTCCTTTTCCGGAATGTGCAGGATTTCAAGGATATAGATAGTCAGTTCGGTGATATTGAGAGCTGGCAGGCTGAAATAATTAAACGGTTCTGGACCAATTTTGAACCTGAAAAGCCTTCGGCAGAAAAATCAGGATTTAAATCAGTCTGGTCCATCCTCAATGATCTTTACACCGGATTCAGGGACGTTTTGCGCTCCGGAAACATTGCATACGAAGGAATGATCTTCAGGGATGTTGCCGAAAGCGCTTTATCAGGTGAAAAACCTGAAATAAAATGGGAAAAGGTCCATTTCATTGGGTTTAACGCTCTTAACAGGTGTGAAGAAACAATAATGAAATATCTGCAGGACCAGGGAAGGGCGAAGTTTTACTGGGATTACGACAACTCATATTTAAAGGGAGGAAAGCTGAATTCGGCCGGTCTGTTTCTCGGCAGGAATCTCAAATATTTCAGGAACGACATGCCGGATGACTGGAATTATGATACCCTGCTCTCTGCCGGTACCGGAACCGACAGGATCAAAATAATCGAAACGACTTCGGATATTGCCCAGGTAAAGCTTATCCCGGACCAGATAGGCCGGATTCCCGGTATTTCTCCTGAAAATGCACACCATACGGCAGTTATCCTCGCCGACGAAAACCTTCTTGTTCCAGTCCTTACAAGTCTGCCTGAAAATATTGGCGACATCAATATCTCAATGGGTTATCCCCTGAAGATGACAGGTGTCTACACACTTGTAAAATGCATGCTCAATTTTCAAAGGAATACAATCATCGAAAACGGGATTAGTTTCCATAATTACCGCGATGTGACAGATATTTTACGGCATGAGCTTATTGAAAGTCTTTTGCCTGATGAGGAAAAGAAAATTGCCCTGGAAATTGTCGAAAAAAACCTTGCCCGCATACCTTCGGGTTTTCTGGAAAGATCTGAAATACTGAAAATGATTTTCAGGATCGACTCTGATCCTTCCGGGCTGTCCGGTCATCTGAAGGAGATCCTGGTCATGGTTTCTTCGGCAATTGGAGAGGGAGAGGAGCGGGGAGGAGAATCAGGGATGAAAAGGAACATCCGGAATGAATTTATCTACAGGGTACTTCTCTCAATCAACCGCCTGGAATCGCTTTTACACTCTTCCGAAATCAGCTTCAAAACTGAAACCTATATCAGGATACTTGACAGGATACTGAGAAGCCAGTCTGTTCCGTTTTCGGGTGAACCGCTTTCCGGTATACAGATAATGGGTATTCTCGAAACACGGGCGCTCGACTTTGAGAACATCATAGTTCTTTCGGTTAACGAGGGTGTATTGCCGGCAATGACTTCAGGTTCTTCATTTATACCATTCAGTATAAGGGAGGCGTTCGGACTCCCGACAATCAACCACCAGGAATCGATATTTGCGTACCATTTTTACAGGCTTCTTCACAGGGCAAAAAGAGCAATACTTGTTTACAATTCAAACTCTGAAGGTCTGAGAACTGGTGAGATGAGCCGGTTCATAATTCAAATGAAATATGAACAGGTTGCTAAGCCGGAGATCCTCAATTTAACCTTTAATGTTAAAACACCTGTCGCCGTTGGTCCGGTTGTTGAAAGGACCGACCGGCATTCAGACGGATTAATTTCGCAGTTTGATGAGACCAATGGAAAAAAGGAATTGTCGCCAACTGCCATTAATACATGGTTGAATTGCAGGATGAGGTTCTATTACAGGTATGTGAATGGGTTGAAGGAACCTGAAAAGGTCTCTGCCGTGATTGACCACGCCGTGTTTGGCCGTATACTGCACAATGTAATGAGGAAAATCTATGCAGAGCACACGGGGCAGGAGGTAAGCCTGGAAATGATTGATTCACTCATAAAGAATGAGGTAAGCCTCTATGCAATTATTGATCATGCATTCAGGGAGGAAACTGGCTGTAACCCAATAAAAGCCATTGATGGTAACGAACTAATAATCAGGGATATCTTATTAGTTTATCTTATCAGGATCCTAAAGGCAGATCGCTTAGTAGCCCCGTTTGTCGTAACAGGTCTTGAAAAGGCGTATTTTTTCAGGCTTCCTGTTGAATTTGAAGATGGCATGAAAATTACTGTCAGAACAGGCGGCAAAGTTGACCGGATCGATGTCATTAAAGGAAAGACAAGGATTGTCGATTATAAAACCGGTACCGTAAGCACCAGGATCACATCGACAGACGATCTGTTCGTTGATGACCGGAAACGGGAGCAGGACGGCTGGCTGCAGACCATGCTCTATTGTGAGGCATATCTTTCAGCCAATCCGGGTCTTAAAGTCAGGCCATCGATCTACAGGGTGAAGGAATTATCGGGTGAAAATTTTTCAGACATGCTATTGTTAAGGCCTTCAAAGGACCTGGAAATTCTGCTTGACGATTACAGTATGATAAGAGAGGAATTTATGGACGGCCTGAAGAACTTAATATCTGTCATCTTTGGAAAGGATGAACCGTTCGTTATGACAAAAAGTGTTCAGAAATGCGGATATTGTCCTTACAGGGGTTTGTGTCAGCGGTGAATGTCATGGTTACTCCATTTCACGCTGAAGGGCGGCCATCTTTATTGCGGTGACTGCGGCTTCATCGCCCTTGTTCCCATGCTTTCCGCCTGCCCTGCTCAGGGCCTGCCCGATGTTCAGCGTTGTCAGGACACCGAAAATAAAAGGAATATTGTATTCCAGGTTAAGCTGGGTAATACCCTGAGTAACACCCTGACAGATATATGTGAAATGGGGGGTTTCGCCCTGGATCACGCACCCGAGGCAGATCACTGCATCGAGATCGTCGTACTCTGCAAGAAACTGCGCGCCTATGGTGAGTTCAAAGCTTCCCGGAACATGCCTTATTATGATATTCTTTTCAGCCGTTCCGTGTTTCTTAAGTGTTCTTACCGCACCTTCAAGAAGTGCACCCGTTACTTCATGGTTCCAGTCGGAGACAACAATCCCAAACCTGAATTTCCCTGCATCGGGGACCGTAGCGGCATCATATTCCGACAGGTCGGCAGTGCTCATTTATTTGTAAGGAGTTTTGCTCTTGAAATATATTTGTCGATAGCAGAACCTTCCGTGCTTTCGGGATACTCTTTTTTGATCCTCTCATAAATTTCAAGCGCCTTTGCATAATCGGCATTCATCTCATAAAGCTCGCCCGCTTTCATAAGATAAAGCGGAGTATTGAACGAATTATCAGCAAATTCGGCAGCTTCGAGGTATTTCGAAATACCCTTTTCAGTATCCCCAAGTTCAACGTAGGCGTCACCGGTTGCACCAATTGCAATTGATCCGATAACCTTGTCCTTTTTGGAGTATTTATTAAGGAAATCTATTGCATCCTCGTAGTTCCCCAGATGCAGATAGCAGATCCCTGCCCCGTAGGTTGCAAGATTCCCGGCCTTTGTAAATTTATATTCATCGGCAATATCAAGAAACCCGAGGTAGTTGCCGTCGCCGTTGAGAGCAAGGTTTATAGAGTCTATTTCAAGATACCTCTGCGCCTGGTACATCTGGGCCTGTGCCTCTTCATTCCTGTTGCTTAGATAAAGCTTTGCAAGCCAGAATAAACCAACCAGAACAACAATGCTACCCAATACATACAGCAGGGGTTTGTAGTTTTGTTCGAGGAACTGTTCTGTTTGAGTCAGTGTAGTTTCTACATTCTGAATGCTTTGAGGATTATCTTCTTTTCTCTTTTTTGCCATAACCGTTTATGCTTAAAACACTTAAAAAATTGACTCCGCAAAAGTAGTGCTTTTAAAATAATATTAAAACAAATAAATAAAAAAATAGAAATAAAGCACATTGCTTCTAAAAGTTTGACCGTCAATTATTTAATTGGAAGAATTTTCAAACCCGATCTTTTTCCTAACTTTACCGGGGATTAAGATGACAAAACGAGGAACCGACCTATGTACCTTAAAAAACTCAGCCTTACAAACTTCAAGAACTACAGCCAGGCCGACCTGGAATTCTCTCCAAAAATCAATTGCTTTGTTGGTAACAATGGGGTCGGGAAAACAAATATCCTTGATGCAATCCATTATCTTTCACTGACCAAGAGCTTTTTCAACAACATTGACAGTGTGAACATTAAGCATGATGAGGAGTATTTTCTTATCCAGGGTATTTTTGTAAGGAACAACGAAGAGGACAATATTTTTTGCTCGTTTCAACGCCAGAAACAAAAAGTGTTTAAGCGTAACGGACGGGAATATCAGAGGATGACGGATCATGTGGGAAAATTTCCGGTTGTTATGATATCTCCTGCCGACAACGGGCTTATCAGCGAAGGTAGCGAGGAAAGGCGCAAGTTCCTGAATAAGATCATAAGCCAATACAATGCCGAATACCTCGATTCCGCCCTGAATTATAACAAGGCGCTCCAGCAAAGGAACAAACTGTTGAAGGATTCAAATGCTGACCGGAATTTTGATGAAGAGCTGCTTTCTATCTGGGATTCCCAGCTTGTGAGATACGGGAGCTTTGTATATTCTGAAAGGGATATGCTTATAAATGAACTTATCCCGGTATTCCAGGAGTACTATTCAATGATTTCGGACGGGAAGGAGAAGGTGCGGCTGCGATACCTCTCCCACTTGATGGATGGAGATTTTGCAGACTCGCTCAGGAATGCTGTTGCCAGGGACAGGATGCTGGAATACACTACGGTGGGCATTCATAAGGATGACCTGTTGTTCGAGATGAACGGATTCCCGGTGAAATCACTTGGCTCGCAGGGTCAGCAGAAATCATACCTGGTTGCCCTCAAGCTTGCAAAATTCGACTACATAAAGAAGAAAGCAGCATTGGCACCGATATTGCTTCTTGATGATATTTTTGACAAATTTGATGCTGACCGGGTTGCCCAGATAATCAGGCTTGTCGGCAACCACCGGTTCGGACAAATATTTATCACCGACACTCACCAGAGCAGGCTGCAGGAAATACTGAACTCGCTTGAGACCGATTACAGGCTGTTCAAAATCGGAGATACCGGCATTGATGAAATAGTTCATAAAGACAATTCAGGACAATGAGACGCAGTAAGACCATTTCGATTGCAGAAGCGCTTAAGGATTATATCAGGGAGATGAAACTTGAGGGAAAACTGCTTGAGGTAAACGTCATAAATTCCTGGGAAGAGACCGTTGGAAAGGCCATTGCATCAAGGACCTCGAAAATTTACATAAAAGATCATGTATTGTATGTTCACCTCAGCTCCTCAGTGGTCCGCAATGAATTGCTGATGCTGCGCGAGACGCTGAAGTCAAAGCTCAACGAAAAAGCCGGCACTGAGGTGATCAGGGAGATTGTGCTGAGGTAGAACTCCTCGTAATTGAACCTGCACCCTTCTTCTTCCCGATAGCTATCGGAACCCGTAAATTAAATAGCTAAACCCATCGCAAGAGGGGGTGTTGAAAAAGTCTAAAACCATTAACCCTGCCAGTAGGTTTCCCTTACGCTTAACTACCCTTTATACACATATCTGAACATTATACAAGATTATCTCATGCGGCTATGAAAGAAGTCAAGTTCACCATACTGACTACATTTCTTAACAGAGTGTTGAGAATAGTTCATGGTTAATTTACAGGCCTCAGATGGCACCATTTTTTATCTCGCAGATTGAAAAAATTTCGGGAATTTAGTTTCGTTTTCCAAGCCACGAAGTGGCTTAATGTGAATAACCCCCGGTGGCAACCGGGGGTATGGCTAACCCTCTGATCTCAAGCCCTGAAAGGGCTTAAGACCTGTTCATATATGGATATAAGCAGGCTAAATGAATACATAAAGAACCGACAGGAGCATCATCAAAAAATATCATATGGAAGAGTATAGAAAACTTCTCCTGGACTACGGAATAACACCGGATGAAAAGTTTTTTCCATAACTAATATATTCAGCTCCTTCAGAGCTGGGAAGTGTTTGGTCGCCATCTGGGATTGTTGAAAAAGTCCTTTTTAACCGCAGAGAACGCAAAGATGTCGCAAAGAACGCAAAGCTAAGACACATAAATTCAGCTCTTTGCGAACTTTGCGTCTTCCCTTTGCGCCCTCTGCGGTTAAAGGATTTTGACTTATTCAACAGCCCCTATTCATATTTGGCTCTTTCAGAGCCAGTTGGACTAAAAACGACAGAGTAGATTCAGAATTTAAAAAGATATGTATAAAGATAAGCTTGAGAAGGGGAGGGGGCCGAACGTTAAAAAATCAGCCAATGGCTGATTTTAGCGAAGGAGCCAGTCTGCAGGGGAGGCATGTGGTGGAGGGGAATCGTATGTTATTTCATATCAGCTGCATACAGTATGATTCATAAGCTATCCAATTCCTTAATTTAATGGCTATGAATAAATGGGGTGAGGTGCAAACGCGTATTAATATATATATATGAGCCATTTTAATACGTATTATAATACGTATTATAATACGTATTAAATATTATTTAATATATTTATTATTAAATATATAGAGAATTATTACAGACTGATCTATGCTAATTTATCGAATAATTTTCTTCCGAAATACGTATTGATTTCTTAAGTGATTTTGAAGATCTGAAATTATAGACGGAACCGTTAACTTTCAGCGTAACTTTTTTATTGTCGATTTCAATTGAGATTAAGGAATTGGTCTCTTTTTTCATAATGAAATCAGCCAGGAGTATTGCTTTTTCTGTCCCGTCTCCCCTCCTGAAATTCCAAACCTCATCGGGCAGTGACAACCGGTTATCGTCATATATCGAATGGTTGTCCATTTCTGTCAGAATATTAAAAACTTCTTTCGTTGATTTTTCATTCAGGTCCTTGAAGCATACCGGATTACGTTCAATTGAAGCCTTTATGTAGGGATGCCAGTCGATGAGATCCATCTGTCTGTAAACGTAAAGAGCAAGCAGGGCAGGCTCCGAGCTGTTTTTCATTGAGGTAATCTTCTCAATTACCTTCTGACGGGTATCATCAGGCGAGATTTCAGGCACGTTTGCAGCCCTGAATTTCTTTCCCGGGGTCGGGATCCTGGGTTCGGTACGGATAAATGTCTCAATATCCCTGAACATTTCATGAATAGTCGATTCAGGAATGTCGCAGGCGTATCTGATGAACCCCGCCTCAATTTCCTCAAGGCTGCTGTCTTTATTTTCCTTAAGTATCTGCTCAACCTCGTTGACAACTATACGGCCCTGGAGCGGACTCAGATGGAACTCATCCTCCTCGATCTCCCTTACAAGATACTCCCTTGTGTCGGCAGAAACGTTATACTTGCTCGAATGTTCGTATTCAAACATCTTTTCTATTCCGATATACCTCTTGCTGCCGTCAAAAGTGCACCTGTACTGGAAAAGCCGCTTGAATTTTGAACTCGTCCTGAGGAAGTTTATAAAAATGATATCAGTCAGTTCGGTTTTGAGGAAATCCCTCAGCTTAACCGAGAACGCCGAATAAGCATTCCTGTCGATGGTTGCCTCGTCATAAAGGGTATGAATATATCCCGAAATGTGCGAAACGATTGTCACCTTTTCATTTTCAAGAGCCCGCCTGGCCCTGTCCGAAAGGGAGGTGCCGTTGAACCACATGTTTTTTGTTACTATTCGCCTGTTGTTTGTCAGAAGGCCTTCCTTCTCCATAATGAAGTTTTGCGAATGCAGCGGTGTTGCGATCAGGAAAATCTTTTCGAGGGGTATCCTGCCAACGATGAACATTGCAGCAGCATAGAGCGATGAAAGAGAAACACATTCGCCTGCCCCCGTAGAGAAATTGCCCTTGTACCTGAACGCGGCCATCGCCTCCACTGTTTCAGTCTTCCAGTATGGTATTATGTCGGAATCATATTTGTCGAGGCCGAAATGCTTCCTTATGTCGATGTCGAAGTAATACTTGTCGCCTTCGTACCCGAACAGGGCGTTCGATTGCCTGAGATACTCCATGTCGAAAAATTCGCTGAATCGTGCTATCTCCCTGGTCTTTGTTGTCAGCCCCCATGTTGAAAGGTCAAGGTTGAAGACAAAATTCTGGATTATGAATTGCTTGATTCGGTTTGATTTGTATGCAAAGCTTTTCCTTTCAATATCCCTGAACCATGGATCATCGCGCCATTTCCAGATAATGGGCGACATTATATTTGCCAGGACCAGGGGGTAGAACAATTCGGGAAAAATAAAGATCTCCATATCGGAGAGCGTGAAGGCGGAAGAATACTTCTCAAGAATTTTCTTATCGCGGAAGTCATTTACAAACGCAGAATCCATAAAAATTAAAAGTTTTGCAAAACTAGTAAGATTATTTCAACTGCAATGTTTAAAGTTGCATTAAACAGGAAATCCTGTTCCTATGGATTAAATTTCCTGATTATAAGAACCTTTCAATATTTGAAAAGAAGAAATCAGACTCCCTGGCCGCGTTTTCATCACTGTCGGAACCGTGTACTGCATTCATTTTAAGGGAAACCCCGAAAACTTTTCTTATGGTACCCGGTGATGCCTTTCCGGGATCGGTGGCTCCGATCAGTTTCCTGAATTCTTCCACAGCATCCCTGTGCTTAAGGACCATTACTATAACCGGGCCGCTGGTCATGAATTCGATAAGTTCTTCAAAGAAGGGTTTGCCCTTGTGGATCCCGTAAAAAGCTTCTGCCTGAGGAATGGTCATGTGAACCATTTTTATCGCAGCTATCTCAAATCCGCTTTCATTCATCATCGACAGTATGCGACCTGTCTTCCCCGTTCTGACGGCATTCGGTTTTATAATTGAAAAGGTATATTCTCCGTTCATTTGCAGTAATTAATGTTATTCTATGTCTAAAACCGGGCTTAAGGAATATTTTTTATCTTTAACCACCCGATAAATAACAGAAAAGTGTTAGATCAAGCCAAATATACAAAAGAATTATCAAAACTTTTTGAATCGGCCGGCAATATATTGCTGGTCTCCCACATCAATCCTGATGGAGATACAATTGGTTCTCAATTGGCTCTTTATCAGTATCTTACTTCCAAGGGTAAAAAAGTTGAAATGATCTCCCCGAATTATCTGCAGGAGTTCCTGAAATGGATGGACGGAGCGGGTATGATCAATGTTTTTATAAAAAACAGGAAAAAGTGCGTAAGGATAATCCGGGAAGCTGACCTGATAATAATGCTTGATTTCAACCAGGCCAACAGGCTGGGTGAGGCTGAAAGATATGTCAGGGACTCAGCCGCTATTAAAGTGATTATTGACCATCACCTTGATCCTCACGAAATTGCAAATCTTGTAATAACCAATCCTGCCAAATGCTCTACCACCGAACTGGTGCACGAACTGATAACGGGTATCAATGGCACTCCTTTCCTTAATAAATCGTATGCCGAGAACATTTACGTCGGGATCATCACCGATACGGGGAACTTCCAGCATGGAGCCTATTCGGGCGATACCTTCAGGCTGGTTGCCGATCTGCTCGATACCGGACTCGAAAAGGAAAGGATATTAAGCAATATCTACGATAATTTTTCAATCGGACGAATGAAACTGCTGGGCCTGGCACTTAATAAAAGGATGGTGGTTCTGCCGGAATACCGCACTGCCTATATATATCTCTCAAAACAGGACCTGAGGGATAATAATCACGTAAACGGTGATACCGAAGGATTTGTCAATCTTCCCCTGTCGATAAAAGGTATCGACTTCTCCGTGCTTTTTATCGAAAAGGATAATTTTGTCAAGCTGTCATTCCGTTCACGGGGAAGCTTCCCTGTAAATGAATTTGCCTCAAAATATTTTTCAGGCGGCGGACATCTGAATGCTTCAGGCGGAGAGTATCGTGATACACTCGAAAACACGATTTCATATTTTCTGGATGTTCTGAAGCAATATGAAGAACTTCGGAATGGGGAGGGTGTAAGATCATGAAGTCCTGGTTCATCGTTGTTCTTATTGTCTTGATATCACTCCCGTCGTGCCGTGCGAAAAACAATTCCGCCGAAAAATCACATGCACCCGGAAAAGAAGAAATGGAAAATCTCAACAGGTACCTTGTTCAGAAGGACAGGGAAATAATACAAAGCTATATTGAGAGGAAGGGGCTGGAAATGACTGAATCATCCACGGGATTCTGGTTCCTGATCGAGTCTGAGGGTTCCGGTGACCTGTTAAAAGAGAATGACAGGATATCGATGGAATACAAATGCTCGCTTCTTGATGGTACTTTGTGCTATTCATCAGAAACCCTTGGTCCGAAAGATGTTGTAGTGGGGAAAAGCGAACTCGAACCGGGTCTTAATGAAGGCCTGAAACTGCTCAGGAAAGGAGCAAAGGCAGTTTTCATCCTGCCGCCCTTCATGGCATACGGATTTGTAGGAGACGGTAAGAAGATACCTCCCAGGTCGATAATAGTTTATGAGATCAAAATCGCTGACGGAAGATAAATCCGGGGATCACTGAAGGATAAAAATAGCGGGATGGTCATTTATGGCCGGAATATTCTTTTTCCATTCCGATACCGTCATGGTTCTTATAACTTCTCCGGGCAGCGTGATATCCACTGCAATACAAAGCCTGGTTTCTCCCCTGCATGACTCCAGTATTGATTCAACCATCCGCTGGTTCCGGTAGGGTGTTTCCATAAATATCTGTGCATACCCTTCCTGTGCTTTCTTTTCGAGCGCCTTTAAGCTTTCTGCACGTTCAGCCGGTTTGACCGGCAGGTAGCCGTTGAACGAAAAATTCTGCCCGTTCAGACCCGAAGCAATTAAAGCCAGAATAATGGATGATGGTCCCGGAAGAGGGATTATCCTTATATGTTTCCTGTGCGCCAGTGCTACAAGTTTTGCGCCGGGATCGGCTATACCGGGCAGACCTGCTTCGCTCATGATTCCCATGTCCGAACCGTTAACCACGGGATCGAGGTAATGTTCTATCTCGACTTCCACGGTATGCTCATTCAACTCATGGAACCGGGAGTCATTTATCGGAAATTCCCTGTCGATCAGCCTTAAGTACCTCCTGGCGCTTCTAAGGTCTTCAACAACAAACAATCTGAGAGAACGAGTAACGGCAAGAACCTTCTCGGGTATAACTTTCTGGTAATCCTCCCCGCCGAGGGTCACCGGGATCAGATAAATTTTTCCAGCCACCTCTGTTATAATTGATAATGTAAATTTAAGTATTATGCACCTTATATTTTATGCTTTATAAAATAAACGGGACTGTTGCCGGTTCCGGATTTTTAGTATAGGTTTGCTGTGAAAATATTCAGTAGTGAAAATAACGTTTCTTGGCACAGGCACTTCACAGGGTGTTCCTGTAATTGCATGTGAATGTGAAACCTGTGCATCCAAAGACAGCCGTGACAAAAGACTCAGGACCTCAATTCTGATCGAAAGGGATGAGACAATGCTTGTTATAGATGCCGGACCCGATTTCAGGCAGCAGATGCTCAGGGAAAATGTAAAGCGTCTCGATGCCATTATCCTTACCCATGAACATAAGGATCATATTGCAGGAATGGATGATGTAAGGGCATTTAACTATAAATGCCAGGATGCCATCGATATTTTTGCCGAAGAAAGGGTACAGAGGGCTGTCAGGAAGGAATATTCCTATGTATTTGCCGAATACCAGTACCCGGGAATCCCGAAAATGAGGCTCAACTCAATAACTGATGAGGTATTTTCCGTCGGGGCTGTTTCCATCCTGCCTCTGCGGGTCTTTCATTACAGGCTGCCTGTATATGGCTTCAGGATAGGGAATTTTGCATACATCACCGATGCAAACTATATTCCGGAGGAAACCAGGGAAAAAATAATTGGTGTTAAATATCTTGTAATAAATGCCTTAAGGAAAGAAAAGCATGTTTCGCATTTCAGCCTGAGAGAAGCCATCGATTTTGTCAGGCAGATTTCACCGAGAAAGGCATTTATTACACACATCAGTCACCAGATGGGCAAATTTAAGGATGTTGCACCGGAATTGCCGCCGGGTATTGTTCTGGCTGAGGATGGCCTGAGTTTCGTCTGTGACGACTGATACCTATGGAAGCTACTTTCTTTTGTAGCTCTTCCCCAGCTTCTTCTGATAATCATTTGAAAAGTAATACCTGTTCCTTCCAAGCTGATTCGTGTTGGTCCTTGATGCCTTCATTCTCTTCTCATAGTATGGATTCCTTTTGGAAGATGCGCATGAGGGAATTGAAAATATCAGAAAAAGGATCAACAGAACTTTGAATATTGCTTTTAATACCGGTATTACATCTGAAAGTGCCGGATATTTTTTATTTAATTTGGCCATGGGCATAATGGGATAAGACCTTTTTGATAATCTGTTAGTGAACAAAACCAGGCGTTGTGAAAAAACTATTTTTTAAGTGGCTCTTAAGTTTTAAATTGCACATAATTTCAAATTGGTTATCTATACTTTTTTCAATGGTTTCTCAGAACAGGTTTATTCGTTTAACACTAGCCGTACTAATACTTTTATTATCTCTACCGCTAAAATCCCAGTCCCTGTTAAAAGTAAATATTTCCGAACAGGCCGGACTGAACACCGACAGTATTACTTTGTCTGACAGCTCCGGTTTGGTATTTAAACGGGAAAAACCTGTTTTAAGTTTCTATTTGGATGAAAAAAACTACACAACCGACGGAGTTTTTGTTTTAAAAGAAGAGAGTGGGTACTCGCTTATCTACGAAAACAAGCTTAAACTGTCAATCGGACTCCCCTCTGCAGATTCGGCACGGTGGACGTTTGAAGCCCTTTTTGAGAATATTTCGAATGATACGGTTTCTGTTAGCAATGTAATCCCGTTTGATTCTGACAACGAGTCGGTCAATATAACCGGAAAGGGGCCGCCGGATCTGGCCAGGGCCTGGCTTTTCCGTCCCGGATACCGTCCGGTCAGGGTGATATTGCCCGACAATGCCTGGGAGATGGGTTACACATCGTTTGAGGCAAACAATGGATTCTCGGTTTGTGCGATCGCCAGAAGGCAGCAGATCGAAGGAGGACAGAGGCAAAGGTATCAGACAATTCTCCCGCCCAAAGCAAAGGTATCATACAGGATCTTTGCGGATGTCTTTAAAGGTGAATGGCAGAACGGCCTCCGGATGATGTTCAGGGATAGATACCTGTACGATATTGAAAAATTCGATAATTCCCTTTATGAGCGGCCCGACCTTGCCTGGATCAGGGGAAGCTACCTTATGATCCTTCAGATGGCATGGGACCGGGAATTTTATGACAGGATGACCGGGAAATACACCTTCCCTGATGTAATAAAAAAGGGTAATCAGCTGTTCGGGCATATCGATGTTTATTGCATCTGGCCCACCTGGCCAAGGCTTGGACTTGATCAGCGAAACCAGTGGGACATGTACCGTGACCTTCCCGGCGGAACCTTCCAGCTCAGAAATTTTGCCCGTTTATCAAGGCAGTCCGATACTAAATTCTTTATTGCGTACAATCCATGGGACAACAGCACGAGGAAGGAAGATCATCTGAAGGGGATGGCCAGGTTGATCATGGAGACGGAAGCCGACGGTGTGGTTCTGGACACCAGGGGCAATTCAAGCTATGAACTGCAGGCTGCCGCCGACAGTGTTAGGAAGGGGGTGATAATGTATTCTGAAGGAATGGCGATTACAAAGGATATGCCTGGTATTATTTCAGGCAGGGTCCATAATGCCATCTACCTGAGCCCGGAACTGAATCTGAACAAGCTGATAAAACCCGATTTTTCGATCTTCAGGGTGTGCGATGTGGGAGAGGACCTGATCCACAGGGAAGTCGCCATCGCATTCTTTAACGGCTACGGGACCGAACTGAATATGTACCGACCCGGAGGCAGGGACGATAATTACAGGGCTGATCTTGAATACCTCGCCCGTACAACCTTTATACTCAGGCAGAATAACGATGCATTTCTCGACAATAACTGGACTCCCCTGATCAATACCACCATGGATAATATCTTTGTCAACAGGTGGAGTTCCGGAGATAAAACTGTTTTCACAGTGCTGAATATGAAGCACGAAGGATTTGAAGGAAAGCTGTTTATGACCGGAAAGCCGGTCAATAAACATTATGTTTCACTGTGGCATCATGAGAATCTGGTTCCGGAAACGGCGGGGGAATCAGTTTACATTTCTGCAAGGACAAATGGATGGCCGTCTTCTGGTTCCGGAACCAGGAGGGAAGGATCAGTTGATTGCGTAGCTGAACTGCCCGATCTGATAAGGCCGGTTTTGAAAGGCGATTCTTTAAGGCTCAGGAACATGGGACCTGGGGACCTGCTCATCTGGAAGGGTAATCCATCTTATAGTACTGATTATAAAGAATTTAAAATAGATCGTGACACGGTTGTCAGGATTAAGGACCTGTTCGGGCATTATGAGGGCAAAATCGTTTTGCAACTTATTGAGAACAAGCGGCTGAAGGATGAAAATGTTGTTATGGTGAAAGGCGGGAAGCCGTGGCTGATAAGCAGGGTGACAAGGACTGAAAGGGCAGCATCTGCCATTCAGGACATGGTTCTTGTGCCGGGAACCGGGTTCTCCTTTAACGTCACCACCGGTGAGGATTTTATGCCGTACCCTGATGTGAGCGGGGTAACGGTGGAAGTTGACAGCTTCCTGATCGATAAATACCCTGTGACGAATGCCAGTTATTATGATTTTATAGTAAATTCAGGATACCGGCCGGTTGACACAGCCATGTACCTGCGGCATTGGGAAGACGGCATTTACAGGCAGGGCCAGGAGAATTACCCTGTTGTTTATGTAAGCATTGAGGATATCAATGCCTATGCAAAATGGGCCGGGAAGAGACTCCCCACCGAAGCTGAATGGCAGCTTGCCGCGCAGGGTACCGATATGCGCAAATGGCCATGGGGAAATGAATACCATGGTACCCTGTGCAACAATGCCTTTAACAAACCCACGCCGGTGGATGCATTCCCCAAAGGGATGAGTCCTTATGGGGTGGTTGACCTCGTGGGCAACGTGTGGCAAATGACCGGTGACATGTATTTCAACGGTTCGTACTATTTTACAGTGATCAGGGGGGGGAGCTACTATAAGCCCGATTCCAGCGGGTGGTATATCCGGGGAGGCCCGCAGGCGCTCGACAAAACCCAGATCATGCTCCTGGTTTCACCGGGATTTGACAGGAATTCAACGGTCGGATTCAGATGTGTTAAGGATATCAGCAGCCGGAATTTTAAGGACAGAAGGTGATCGACAGACGTCATTCACACCCTCAGCTTCTTTTCAATATCATTGATCTGATTCCTGAAATGCTTATCCGTATCGATCAGGTTGTTTACGGTTTTGCATGCATGCAGAACAGTGGCATGGTCTTTCCCCCCGATGTGTGAACCGATGCTTGCAAGGGAAGCTTTCGTCAGGTTCTTGGAGAAGTACATCGAAACCTGTCTGGCCTGTACAATTTCCCTCTTTCGTGTCTTGCCCTGGATAAGATCGATAGGTATCTTGTAATAATCGCAGACAATTTTCTGGATAAATTCGATTGTGATCTCCCGCCTTGAAGTGCTGACAAGCTTTTCAACCATCTGGCGGGCAAGGTCGAGGGTGATCTCTTTTCTGTTCAGGGTCGACTGTGCGTACAATGAGATCAGTACAGCTTCAAGCTCCCTGATATTATTTGAGATATTTGCTGCGAGGTATTCAAAGATCTCGTCAGGCAGCTCTATTCCGTCGTTATAGGCTTTCTTCTTGAGGATTGCCAGCCTGGTTTCGTAATCGGGCCTCTGCAGATCAGCCTGAAGCCCCCATTTAAACCTGGAAAGCAGTCTCTGTTCCATTCCCTGCAGCTCAACCGGAGGTCTGTCGCAGGTGAGGATCAGCTGTTTTCCCGACTGGTGAATGTGATTGAAGATATGAAAGAAGGTGTCCTGTGTCTTCTCTTTTCCGGCAAATTCATGAACATCGTCAAGGATCAGAACATCGATCATCTGATAAAAGTGCAGGAAATCATTCTTATTGTTATTCCTTACCGATTCCACAAACTGGGTCTGAAATTTATTGGCGTTTACATAAAGTACAACCTTATCGGGGTGTTTTTCCTTTACAAGTATCCCTATTGCCTGTGCAAGATGTGTTTTTCCCAGTCCTGAGTCGCCGTAAATCATCAATGGATTAAATGCTGTCCCCCCGGGATTGTTTCCGACTGCTATACCTGCTGATCGTGCCAGCCTGTTGCATTCACCTTCAACATAATTGCTAAAGTTGTAGTCGGGATTTAATTTAGGATCAAAGTGTACTTTTTTTATGCCGGGAATTACGAAGGGATTTTTTATTGAAGGCTGTGTAACATCAAATGGAACCTGAACCGGTTTGTTTTTAAGGTCCGTTTTATTTCTTGAGGGATATCTTACTGTATACGGCTTTCCGTCAGAATAATTCGCATTTTCAAGTACAACATTGTATTCGAGCTTTGCATCTGTTCCGATCTCACGCCTGAGTGTCTTGCGAAGGATATCAATATATTGTTCTTCAAGGTATTCGTAAAAGAAAGGACTGGGAACCTGAATAGTAAGAACATTGTTTTCAAGTCTCAGGGGAATAATTGGCTCAAACCATGTTTTAAAACTGACGGATGGAATAATATCCTTGATTATTTGCAGACAGTTATTCCAGACATCAATGTGCGATTTGTTCATGAAAGTTGTTGTATTTAGTTTTAAGGTTCTGTCTGGCTGATTCAGCTAGCAATATTTGTAAAAAAAAAAGTTAAAAAAAAAATTATTTTCGCTTGATTTTCTCAAAAAATGTATATGTTTTTAATCATCAGTAACTTATATGGCGAATTATTTTTTTTTATTTTAAAACATTGAAAATTAGTTATTTACATTATATGTACCGGGTTTGTTAGTGTATAACAATTCATTATAAAAGATTGATCAAAATTCAACAAACTGCGATAAAAATGACGAATATTTTGCCATTAGTTTTACGGCCTATGTCAAAATCAAGATAGTCAGATTTTTAGAATATTCCTATTGGGCCGGGATATTTTTTTTGCCAAAAACAGAAAAATGAACATATCTCTTTGGATTTGCCTTCATATCCTGCAAAAGCAGGTTCAAACTCCCGAGACTGCCGGATAAATTCCTGTAAAGAGAATCATTTGTCATAAGCTGACCGGCTGTTCCCTTACCCTGATTAAGGCTTTCGAGCAGGGTAGTCGTTTTTTCGAGTGTTGACTTCAGGTTGTTGATGGAATTGAAGAGATCGGCAGCTGCGAGAGTGTCGGTAACCGACTCAAGATTGTTGAATGTGTTTGAAAGTCTGCCGGTGTTTTCAGCAAGCATTACAGTGAATTTATTTATGTTGTCAAGTGAGTTTTCAAGATTGGCGTCATCAAGGCTTTTTGCAGTGTTGCTCAGGCTTGCAACACCAGTTTTGAGGTTCTTTTTAAAATCATTGTCCATGATCTCGTTTACTGATCCGATAACCGAGTCGAGGACTCCCAGGAGCTCCATCACCTTATCCTTGACCGGCACCAGCTCATTCTCAACTTTTGAGATCAGTGATTTGGCAAGGCGTCCGGGAATCGTATCCCCCGAAGAATATGTTCCGGGTCCGTTCCCGTAAACCAGCTGAACTTTCATTCCTGCTATCAGCGAAGCCGTTGTAATCTCTGCTATTGTATTGACAGGCAGTTTAAAATCTTTTTCAACCGATAATACAACAAGGAGTCTGCCGCTTTCAGCGCTGAGAAACCGTATTGACTGGACCACGCCTACTCTGTATCCGTTTACCTCAACGGGACTCGACTCTGCGAGACCGCTGACCATGTCATAAACTGCATAATAGTGTGATACCCTGCTGAAAAGATCCTTCCCCTTAAGAAAATTGTATAGCCAGATAAATACAAGAATGGTAATAATGGCAGTAGCGCCTACCTTGACTTCATTAGAGATTTTTTTCATTTGGAAGGGTTTTATTATTCTTGCTTTGACCCCCTTGCTTCCTGCAAAGGTACTATTTTGTTGTCTTTTACTGCAATAACAAATGCATCGGGAAAACTGCTTAAAATTTCCTTCCTGTATTCAACCGCGTCGGAGAATTTTTTGAAGCTTCCTGTAGCATACCTGAACCTGGTTTCGGAAGCAAGTTCAATTACGTCGGATCTCCCTTTGAAATTGCCTGGTTTCAGATCTATTCTAACAGTTGATGAAGCTATCTGGATCATGAACGAGATTTCATCGACGGGTGAAGTTTCCTGAACTGATGTTGTCTCTGCACCAGGGAAGGTTACATGGTCGATGCTTGTTGAGCTGAGGCTCTTCTTGTCAACATAGGTTATATAATCGCGGGTTGCCCTGAATATTGCAGAAGCAAGGTAATCCTGTCCGTCTTTTGAGATAAGATATTTTTCCTCATCGGGATTCGTAATGAATCCTGTTTCAATCAGTACGCTTGGCATCGATGTCATGTACAATACCCAGAAGCCTGCCTGTTTTACACCCCTGTCAATTCTGCCTGCCCGGTTCTTGAACTGGATCTGGATCTTGGCGGCCAGGTCGAGACTTTGTTCCTGGAATACATTCTGCATCAGGGAAAATATTATGTACGACTCGGGCGATTTGGGATCAAACCCTTCGTATTTGGTCGAGAAATCATCCTCCTGAAGAATTACCTCGTTTTCCTTCATAGCCACTTCAAGGTTCTGCTCATCTTTTGACAACCCCATAACGTAAGTCTCCGCTCCCCTGATAGTGTTTTTGCTGATCCAGTTGGAATGAATTGAAATAAAAAGGTCTGCCTTGTTCCTGTTGGCAAATTCAGCTCTTTCCTTCAATCCGATGAAAACATCGGTCTTCCTTGTATAGAGCACTTTAATGTTATCTGTGTTATTTTCGAGGTATTCCCCGGTTTTCAGAGCGATTGCCAGGTTTATGTTCTTTTCTTTGCTGACAGGTCCGACAGCCCCCGGATCCTTTCCTCCGTGACCGGCATCGATCACTACCACCCATATCTTTTCACTTCCGCTGACTGCAGTAAATCCTGCTGTGAAAAACGCCAGCAACAAAAGAAGGATCAATCGCGGTGTATATATATAATTGGTACGCTGTTTGCGGTTTTTAATACAGGTATCCATGTTCAGTTCATGTTTTTTACTTAGTTTTGCGCCTGATATCGGGACGTCACACAAAAACTGTACAAAAATAGTATTAAAGTTGTATTTTTTGAAAGAAAAACGGTTGCTGATAGTATTCCTTGTGATGGTCCAATCAATTCCATTGTTCTCTCAGGAAGGAATTTCCGCCGTTGACACTACACTTGCAAGCCGTGACACCCTTGTTTTTGACTCCGATACCATCAGTTTGAAGGGGATCTCCCCCGATGCCATTGACAGGCAGGTGACCTACACTTCACGCGGGATGAAGAAAAACGACCTTGTCAATAAAACCTCGACCCTTGTTGACGGCGCCGTTGTGAAATACGGTGAAATCGAGATCGCAGCTGATTCCATAGTTTTTAACATGCAGAACAGTACTGTTTTTGCCACAGGCCGGAGAGATTCAACCGGAAAGCTGGCCGGCACTCCGGTATTTAAGGATGGAGGTTCCCAGGAGATCGCATCCGACTCGCTGTTCTATAATTTTGTGACCCGCAAAGCGATTGCTTATGAGATCGTCACAAAACAGGAAGAAGGCCTGCTTCGCAGCGATGTCACCAAACTACTTGAAGATGGAACCTCAAATATTGCAAGAAGCACCTATTCAACATGCGATGCTGAGGAGCCTCATTTCTACATAAGGCTTCCGAAAGCAAAGATCTACCCGGGCAAGAAGATAATTTCAGGTCCAGGCTACCTTGTCCTTGAAGGGATCCCGTTGCCTGTAGCGCTGCCGTTTGGTTTTTTCCCGATCCAGACTAAAAAGGCTGCTTCGGGCATTTTAATACCAAAGGTGGGGCAGGAGCAACAGAGGGGTTACAACCTGACAGACGGCGGTTACTATTTTGCGATCAACGATCATTTTGACCTTGCACTGAAGGGGAGTATCTATACGAACGGTACATGGATAATTACCGCAGAGACAGATTATAACAAGATCTATAAATACAGTGGCTCACTTTCTTTCAGTTATGCAAATAATATCTCGGGTCACAAAGGCCTGCCTGATTACAGCAAAATAACCAACTACAAGCTCGGCTGGACCTACACCCAGCATGCCAAGGCAAGGCCCGGTTCAAGATTTTCGGCTAATGTCAATATGAGTTCAAGCGGTTATGATAAGACCAACAGTTACCAGGTTATGGAGCACGTCTCGACCCAGCGGCAGTCGAGCGTAAGTTATTCAAAGACCTGGGAAGGAACCCCCTTCAACCTGTCGACAAGCATGAACCATAACCAGGATATCAGGACAAAAAAGGTAAATCTGAACCTGCCGAAGGTCAATTTTAATGTCGGGCGCATATATCCGCTGAAGGGCAGAAGCGCCGGCACCAAAAAATGGTACCAGGAACTGCAGTTTCAGTATTCGGCTTCGATCGACAACCAGATCAGTACTTATGACAGTTTGCTGTTCACAAATAAACTGTGGAATTCCATGCGGAGCGGATTCAAGCATGAGGCTCCTTTGAGCCTTCAGATACGCCCCTTCAGGAATTTTTCCATTTCACCGCAGGTTTCCTATTCCGGTGTCCTCTTTACCCAGAAGTTTGATAAACAATGGAAGACCGATTATTTTGATGAGGAAACAGGAGAATATGTTTCAAAGATTATTACAGATACAACGCGCGGTGTTTTTTATGGTCATGCAATCAACCCTTCAATAGGTGCGAGCTTTAATCCCCAGGTATACGGGACGTACGATTTCAAATCACCTAAATCGAGGATCCAATCTGTGCGACATGTAATGAAGCCGTCAGTAAGCTTCAGCTACACGCCGTCGCTCAAGGGACTCAGTACCGACTTCTACAGAACGGTCCAGTATGACACCCTCGGGCACACAAGGGATTATTCGATCTTTGAAGGTAATATTTATGGTACGCCTTCATCCCCAAACCGCAGCGGCAGGGTCTCATTCAACCTGGGTAACATCATTGAAGCCAAGGTGTTCGACAGGAACGACACAACCGGCAAGCCAAAGAAGGTCAAGATCATTGATAATCTGGGAATCAATACATCGTATGATTTGTTCGCCGATTCAATGAAATGGTCACCGGTAACAATGTCGATGAACACAAATCTTATGGACAATATCGGGATCTCGGCAAGGAGCAGCTTCTCTCTTTACGGGCTGAACGACAAGGGCAGGATGGTGTCAGACTTCGCACTGGAAGAGAACAGGAAGCTGATGAGGCTTACCAACTTCAATGTCAGTCTCGATTTTGACCTGGCCTCGCTTATACGGGGCGACAAAGGCAGGGAGGGCCAGGGGACTCCCCGGCAGGTGACAGGCCAGACCACCCCGGGTCTGAGCCAGGAGGGAACAGCCGGTGTCAGACCCGGTTCGGCCGGCGAAAGCGCCATCTTCGATGAATACGGCTACGCGGTCTTCGATGTTCCATGGTCGATGAGGGTGAGCTATAATCTCAACTATAGCAAGCCGGAGTTGGTATCGAGGGTAACGCAAACCCTTTCCCTTAGCGGGAATGTCAAACTTACAAAAAAAATGGATGTTACATACACCAGCGGATTTGATTTTACCCAGAACGAGATCACGATGACCCAGATAGGGATTACCCGCGACCTGCATTGCTGGGATATGAGCTTCAACTGGATACCCAACGGCACCATGAAGATGTGGAATTTCACGATCAGGGTAAAGGCAGCAGTCCTTTCAGACCTGAAGTATGAGCGGAGAAAGGATTACCATGATGACCTCTATTAGGGAATAGCTGCAAAAAAAAGACAAAAAAAAAGACCGGATCATTTCCGGTCTTTTTTATGACTCATTCGTTAATTATTCCGCAACAATCTCAAATCCAACTTCAACCCTGACTTCCCTGTGCAGTTTTATAACAGCTTTGTACTTGCCGACTTCCTTGATCTGATCTTCAGGAAGTGAAATGCTCTTCCTGTCTATATCAAATCCTTTTTCCTTCAGAGCCTCGGCAATCTGGATTGTGTTGACCGATCCGAATATCTTACCCGATGTGCTTGTTTTGGCGCCGACGACAAGATTAATCACTCCGAGCTTTGCTGCCATCGCCTGGGCTTCTACCTTGATCTTCTCCTCCTTATGGGCCCTTTGTTTCAGGTTTTCTGCATGCATCTTCTTTGCTGATGGTGTGGCAGCGATTGCATAACCTTTGGGAATGAGGTAATTTGAGCCGTAACCATCCTTTACGATAACGGTATCGTCCTTTTGTCCGAGCTTGTTAACGTCCTGTAATAATATGATTTTCATAGATACCTCCTTATTTTAATAGATCAGTTACATAAGGAAGGAGAGCAATATGACGGGCTCTTTTAACGGCTTTAGCCACTTTCCTCTGGTATTTGAGTGAAGTCCCGGTAATTCTGCGCGGCAAAATCTTACCCTGGTCGTTCAGGAATTTTTTCAGAAATTCAGGATCTTTGTAATCGATATACTTGATCCTGTTCTTTTTAAACCTGCAGTATTTCTTTTTTTTGACATCAACCGTCGGTGGAGTCAAATATCTGATTTCTGATTCGTTCTGTGCCATATCTTATTCCTCCTTCAATTTTCCAGATTCTTTTTGTTTTCTTTTCTTTTCTGCATATTCGACGGCAAATTTTTCCATCCTGAAGGTTAAAAACCTTATGATCCTCTCATCCCTGCGATATTGGACCTCGAGTTTTTCGATCAGGTCACCTTCGCCTTTGAATTCGATAAGATAGTAGAAGCCTGTCGACTTCTTCTGAATAGGATAGGCCAGTTTTTTCAGGCCCCAGTTCTCTTCATGAACGATCTCACCACTATTGTCGGTGATGACCCTCTTGAATTTTTGTACCGCTTCCTTCATCTGGTTCTCAGATAAAACGGGAGTTGCAATGAAAACGGTTTCGTACTGATTCAACATAGTAATTAATTGTTTTTAGATTAATGTTTTTGAGCTCGCAAAAATACGATAATTTTTCTAAACTGCAAGGAATTTTTCTCCTTCACTTTTTAGCTATATTTGTAACTGAACTCAAAGAAAGGAATCAGAGCTTAAAACTTATGGAAAACTTCATAGTTTCAGCGCGCAAATATCGCCCGGCAACATTTGAAATGGTAGTGGGACAGGATTCGATCACGAATACCCTGAAGAGTGCCATTAAAAACGGCCATCTGACGCAGGCTTACCTTTTTTGCGGACCGCGCGGTGTTGGGAAAACTACATGTGCAAGGATTTTCGCCAAAACGATAAATTGCAGTAATATTCAGGAGAATGGCGAAGCATGTGATAAGTGTGAATCATGCCTTTCGTTCAATACCTTGCGGTCATTTAACATCCATGAGCTGGACGCTGCTTCAAATAATAAGGTTGATGATATCAGGAGCCTTACCGATCAGGTCAGGATACCTCCGCAAATAGGGAAGTACAGCATCTATATAATTGATGAGGTGCACATGCTCTCCCAATCAGCATTCAATGCATTTTTGAAAACCCTCGAGGAACCGCCGTCTCATGCAATATTCATCCTGGCAACAACCGAAAAGCATAAGATAATCCCGACAATCCTTTCAAGATGCCAGATCTTTGATTTCAACAGGATAAAAATCGAGGATATTGTAGGACGCCTTTCATATGTGGCAGGTAATGAGGATATAACCGCAGAGGAGGACGCCCTCCATATAATAGCCCAGAAGGCCGATGGCGCCCTGAGGGATGCACTTTCAATCTTCGATCAGATCGTCAGCCTGTCAGGCAAGAAGATGACTTATAAGGATGTTATCGAGAACCTGAATGTGCTCGACTATGAGTATTATTTCCGGACTGTCGATGGGGCTATGAGGAGCGACATTTCATCAGTTTTGTTGACGTTTAACGAGATACTTGAAAAGGGATTCGACGGTCATAATTTTATCTCAGGACTGAACAGTCATCTCCGTGACCTGCTGGTAAGCCGCGATGAAGGAACACTTCGTCTTCTGGAAGCCACGCCGACGGTTAAGCAAAGATACCTGGTGCAGACAAGAGCATGTTCTGAAGAGTTTTTGTTAAGTGCACTGGAGGCAGGAAGCAATTGTGATATCTATTTCAAATCAAGCAAGAATCCCCGCCTCAATGTGGAGCTGTTCCTTATACGCTTATGCCGTCTGGCAGATCTTACAGCATCAGCCGGCGAAAAAAAAAAGCCTGAAGTAAAACAAGATGTACAGGAAGAGGAGGAGCTTCCGCTTCCATCAAAATCCGGAATCGTAAGGGAGGATCAGGGTGAGACTGAACCTGAAAGCAGGATCCCCGGGGTATCGGAAATGAAACACATTCCCATCATTGAAAAGCCAACAAAATCGTTCTCAATAAGGGATATTATTTCGGAAGAAAAGAAAGCATCTGAAAATGAGCTTAAAACGTTTAGTGATCAGGGGGTTTTAATTCCTCCGGGACCCGTAGAAGAATTCAATCCGGCTTCATTTGAAAAAGCCTGGAACGACTTTACCGATCAGCAGAAAAGCGATGGCCCGAGAATATCAAGCATGTTCAAATTAATTAAACCTGACGTTGAAAGTGAAGAGAATATAAGGATTCATCTGAGCAATGCCGCACAAAAGGATCTTTTCATCCAGAATTACAAGCAAAAGCTTATAAACTTCCTGGAAGGTAGATTTGGAATCCATGACTTTGATGTTGAGACTGTTGTGGACGCAACTGAGTCAAATGACATCTTGTATTCAGATGAACAGAAATATAATCACCTGGTTGCGAAATACCCTGAACTTAAGGAAATTAAAAAGGCATTCAATCTTGATATTACCTGATCCAGCCGTAAAATAAAGTACTATCTGCCTTTAGCAGCCACTTAAACGATCCCGCTTTGAAAAAAAACCTTCAGAAAACTGATCCCGGACCCGGCCGGAAACTTAAAAATAAGGAGAGTTTCTTTTCAGAACATATAATCGACAATTCAAGGTCGATGGTAAGCATTATTAACCGTGATTATGTGTATGAAAAGGTAAACAGGCCATTTTGTGCGGCTCACCGGGGTGCCTTTAAGTCGTATGTCGGCAAATCACTCCCGGATATATGGGGAACGGAAACATTCAGGAATAAAATTAAAAATAAGGTTGACCTCTGTTTCGCAGGTAAAACGATAAGGTATGAAGCCTCATTCAAGACAGCGAAATCAGGAAACAGGTATTTCCAGGTGGTATTCAGGCCATTGAAAGAGTCTGGCGGCAGGGTATCCCACGTAATGGCCGAGACCTTTGATGTAACGGATCTCAGACAGTCGAAAAAAGCAGCTGCCGATCTGGAGAAGGAATTCAGGCAGAAAGAGACTGAATTTGAGGCCAGGCTGGAGCAGGCCCAGCGGCTCGAAACAATCGGGGTCCTTGCGGGAGGCATCGCACACGATTTTAATAATATCCTGGCAACTATCTCGGGATACACCGAAATGCTGCAGGAAGACCTTCAGAAGGAACCGGCGCTGGCTGAAAGGACCGGCAGGATCCTTCTAGCTGTAAGAAGAGCACAGTCGCTTACAAATCAGATACTTACATTCAGCAGGCAGGAACCGAAAGAAAGGATGCCGGTCGATGTAAATGAAATTCTTAAAGAGACTGTTGGCTATGTAAGATCTTTCGCACCGGCGAAGATTATAATTGAAGCTGAACTTTCAGAAATACGGATCCCAGTCCTTGCAGATCCCACAGATCTTTTCAGGATCTTTTTGAATCTGATGACAAATGCCATTCAGTCGATGGAACAGAAACCCGGAACATTATCGGTGAACACCCTTATTGAAGACGGTACCCTTGCTAAATCCGGCAAGATCGGAGAAAATCTATCCGAGGAGTATGTTGTCATAACTTTCAGGGACAATGGTACAGGTATGGACCAATACCTTATGTCGAGAATTTTCGAACCATTTTTTACTACAAAGGAAGTCGGGAAAGGAATAGGCCTTGGCTTACCGGTTGTTTATGGGATCGTAACCGGAATGGAAGGGGAGATAAAGGTCTCAAGCAGGGTGAATGAAGGTTCGGTATTTGAGGTTTATCTGCCGGTCTGGAGGGATCTCCCTGCTGACCCTGGTGCAGACTTAAATTATCGGGATCAGTGATAATAGTCACCCCTGATTTGAAGAAGAATGTATAATTTTGTATCAATTATATAAACAAGTAACTAATCGCAGATCACACATCGCCAAGCACCAATCACCAATCACTAATCACCACCGATGCCTGTAATACTGTTAGTAGAAGATGATAATGAGCTCAGGGAGATGCTGAGGATTGCTCTTGTCAGGAAGGACTATGTAGTGCTGGAGGCGGAAAACGGCAGGGAGGCTCTTATACATTTTAAGCCGGGAGTCACCGACCTGGTGATAACTGATCTTATAATGCCCGAAGAGGATGGTCTTAAGGTGTTAATGAAAATCAGGGAGATGAAGCCCGGGATAAAGGTTATAGCTATCTCCGGAGGAGGGAAGGCAGGTCCGGGAAGCTACCTTAACCTTGCAAAAGCACTCGGGGCTGATGTTATTTTCTCCAAGCCATTCTCAATCAATGATCTGACTTCAAAAATAGAAGATCTACTGAGAATTGAACAATCGACATAGAAATTACGTTAAATATTGTTAAACAAAATCTGACGACCATGTTAAAAAAGAAAATTGAAGAAATCTGTAACCGACAGATTGAAAGAGAAGGCTATTCATCAAACCTGTATCTTGCCATGGCTTCATGGGCTGAAACCAACGGATTCAGCGGCATCGCTGACTGGCTCTACGTGCAATCGGATGAAGAAAGGCTGCATATGCTGAAATTTATAAAATATGTGAATGAAAGGGATGGTAGCGCAATCGTTCCTGCCTTTAAGAAACCGCCCGTTGATTTTGCCGGTGTTGAGGAAATGTTTAAAGAGGTATTGAAACACGAGGAATTTGTTACTGCAAGCATAAACGAAATTGTTGACCTTGCTCTTGCAGAAAAGGATTTTAATACCCACAGTTTCCTGCAATGGTTTGTTAACGAACAAGTTGAAGAAGAAAGTTCGGCCCGTTTGATAATTGATAAATTGCGTCTGGTCGGTAAAGATAATCTGTATCAGTTCGACCGCGATATAATGAGCCTGAGGGGACCTGCTTCAGGTGTTTCTGCAACTTAATGAAACGAATTTTACTTTTATCCGCCGGCCTTTTATTCATAATTTCGGTAATGGATATCATGGCCCAGAAACTGATATCCAATTCATCGGTTACCGGCGTCTGCTATGCCGGGAATAAAATAAACAGGATCTATATTCCGCCCCCCAAAGGTGTTATTGAAAGAATTGGCTCCAAGGGAGGCGGAACAATTAAGGTGAATTATTCGGGATTTACTCCTTCAGCGCAGTCTGCCGTTGAATATGCCGTGGGAATCCTTGAGGCAATGCTTCCGGCCGATGCAAATGTATATGTCAAGGCATCCTGGACAAAAATATCATCAAGCGGTGTTCTTGGTAATTCATCAATCACCGGTTTCGCAGCAGGATGGGGAATAGATGCTCTCCTTCCAAATGCGTTTTACCCGGTCACCCTTGCAGAGAAAATAGCAGGGGAGGGGCTTAATGAAGATTTTGAAGCGGATGTTGAGCTTGTGATCAACAACTCGGTAAACTGGTATCTTGGTACCGACGGAAATACACCCACCAACAGGTATGACCTTGTAACCGTAGTTATTCACGAGTTATGCCACGGGTTGGGATTTTTTGACAGCATGAGCGCTGAAAATTCCCTGGGTACTTACGGGCTCGGATCTATTCCGATTGTTTATGATACATTCGTTGAAAACCTTACCGAGGAACGGTTAACCGACACTCTTGAATTCAAACTAAATTCAACTGCTCTTTATCAGGAGCTGACGGGCGGACAGCTCTATTTTGCCGGACCGCTGACCGCCAGGTATTTGTCCGGAGTCCGCCCGAGGCTTTATGCTCCCACGACCTGGGATCCGGGGTCAAGCGTCTCACATCTCGATGAGTTGAGGACCCTTCCTGAAAACTCACTGATGACCCCGTTTATTGACCTTGGAGAAGCCATACATGATCCGGGAAAGCTTACATTTTCAATTCTCGGTGACCTCGGCTGGATAAACACGAGAATAAGTCCCGGGAAACTGAAGGATACAGAGGAATTTATAACTGAGATTGAAGTCACGGCTAGTATACGGTCCGATACCGTTTATAACAGGAACAGTGTCGGGCTTGTTTACTCATTTGACGGATTCACAACTGCTGATACCCTGTTGATGACTTCCATTTCATCCGATGACAATTACTCACGAACGATACCAGTACCGGGTTACAATGTCCGCTTCGAATATTATATTTTTGCCGAGGATGATTTTTTAAGACTTTACAAATCACCTTCCCGGGCTGAAGAAGAACCTTACACTGTTTTTATTGGCATCGATACCGTAAAACCGGTCATTTCCCATATCCCCAATGATTACTATTTTGAGAGGGTCGATTCGATACTGTTCAATGCAACAATCACCGATAACCTTGGTATCGATACCGCCTGGATCGAGTATAATATCAATAACGGACCTTCACGTTTCTTCGGATTGTCATATACTGAGAAGGATATTTTCAGCACAAATTTCAATGTAAAGCACGAAGAATTGCAGGGAGGCGACCTGTTAAATTACCGGATTGTGGCAATAGATGAAGCTGCAGGCAGAAACACCAGGGTCTCGCCGTCTGCCGGGTTCCACACTATAAAAATAGAAGCCCTCGGGTCAGTTGCGAAAAGCTATTCAACTGATTTTACTTCAGCAGCTGGTGACTTCTTTAACTCCGGCTTTGAAATAACGCAACCCTCCGGCTTCAATTCTGCAAGCCTTAACAGTGCGCATCCTTATGTGAGTCCGGAACAGGATGATGTCACACTCGATTTCAGTTCGGTTCTCCGTCATCCGATAATATTTGATGCCTCCGGGATGGTGATATCCTACAGGGAACTGGTACTTGTTGAACCAGGTGCTGAAGGTTCGGTATATGGATTCTCCGACTTCTACGATTATGTAATCATTGAAGGGTCGAAAAATTTCGGCAAAACCTGGTTCGGCCTTGCCGACGGATACGACAGCAGGTTTCTTTCGACCTGGGAAACAGCTTATAACAGTGAGTCTGACGAACAGAATTCGACCTTTAAAGGAACTGAATCAATGATGATAACACATACACTGTATCCCCGGGTGCCGGAATTTATCACTTCGGGAGATTCAATCCTGCTAAGATTCAGGCTCTTCTCCGATCCTTATGCAAACGGCTGGGGATGGGTGATCGATGACCTGGAGATCGCACCGCTTGTCGACGGGGTGGAAGAGCCCGTCTTGAAAGACCTGATAGTTTATCCAAATCCGGGGAGAGGCCTTGTAAATATTGGTTCGGGGAATAATAACAGCTTTAATCCGCTCAGGATAAGTGTTTATAATTCCACAGGCCAGCGCCTTACCGACAGGAAGGTTTCACCTGACGATGAACTGCAGGTGGATATTTCAAACTATCCGTCCGGAATATATTTTATTGTGGTTGAAGGCAGTGCAGGTATCAGGACATTTAAATACAGTCTGATAAAATAGAAAAGCAAAACCTGGTATTTTATAATCACTGCCCATTGTCCTGGGGTTGTTGAATAAGTCAAAATCCTTTAACCGCAAAGGGCGTAAAGGAAAGACGCAAAGTTCGCAAAGAGCTGAATTTATGTTTCTCAGCTTTGCGTTCTTTGCGACATCTTAGCGTTCTTTGCGTTTAAAAAGGACTTTTTCAACAATTCCGTAGCAATCCGTGTTAATTTAATACGAACATTTTTTAAATTCCTGTTCTGAAAAAAAGCTAAATTTGCGGGGTATTTTCAAAATCTGTAAATCAGTTAAGAAATGAATATTGTCAATAAGGTGCTGGGTTTGTTCCTGGGGAACAAGTACGAGCGTGACATTAAGGAGATATCCCCTTTTGTTGAGCAGATCCAGAATGAATATATAAAGTTGAAGGATCTGTCGAATGATCAGCTCAGGGAGAAGACCTTCGAATTGAAAAAGGAGATCCTTTCGGAAATAGAATCGGATGAAAACGAGATAAAGTCCCTGAGAAATAAGGCTGAAGCTGAAGAGGATGTCTATAAGAAGGAAGAGTTTTACAATGAAACAGACAAGATAGAAAAGCAGATCTATGAAAAGCTTGAGGCTAAGCTGGACCAGCTGGTTCCAAGGGCGTTCGCCATCGTCAGGGAGACGGCACGGAGATTCAAGGAAAACAGCGTTATCGAGGTAACCGCTCTTCAATACGACAGGGAACTCGCTGCAACAAGGGAAAGCATAACCATAAAGGGTGATAAGGCTTTTTGGAGCAACAAGTGGATAGCCGGCGGCAATGAGATTGTTTGGGACATGGTCCACTATGACGTTCAGCTTATCGGCGGGGTTGCCCTTCATAAGGGGAAGATCGCCGAAATGGCAACGGGTGAAGGAAAAACGGTTGTGGCCACTCTGCCTGTTTTTCTCAATGCCCTGGCCGGGAGAGGCGTTCATATTGTGACAGTCAACGATTACCTCTCAAAACGCGACTCCGAATGGATGGGACCCATGTATGAATTTCACGGCCTGTCGGTCGATTGCATTGATAAGCATCAGCCCAATTCGACTGACAGAAGGAAAGCCTATAATGCGGATATAACTTTCGGTACAAATAATGAGTTCGGGTTCGACTACCTGAGGGATAATATGGCGATCAATCCTGAGGACCTGGTGCAGAGAAAGCATCACTACGCGATTGTTGACGAGGTCGACTCGGTCCTGATTGATGATGCCCGTACACCCCTTATTATCTCAGGACCAACTGCCAAAAGCGATACACAGCAGTTTGATGAGCTTAAACCGAAGGTTGATAAGCTTGTCAATGCCCAGAAAAAACTCGTTACCCAGATTCTCGTCGATTCCAAAAAGCAGATCGCGGAGGGGAAGAACGAAGAAGGAGGACTTTTGCTTCTCAGAGCATATAAAGGACTTCCGAAGAACAATGCACTTATCAAATATCTGAGCGAGGAGGGAAATAAATCCCTCCTGCTGAAGACTGAGAATTTCTATATGCAGAACAACAGCAAGGAGATGCCCAAGGTGACTGAAGAGCTCTTCTTTGTTATTGACGAAAAGGCCAATTCGATAGAGCTGACTGAAAAGGGCCTTGACCTCATTTCAGATTCCGTCGAAGACGCCAGCTTCTTTGTTCTTCCGGATGTGGGCTCAAAAATAGCCGACCTTGAGAAATCTTCACTCAATGAAAGGGAAAAGCTTAAGAAGAAGGATGAAATGCTCCAGGATTATGCAGTGAAATCGGAGCGTGTTCACACTATGACACAGCTTCTTAAAGCCTGGACACTCTTCGAAAAGGATGTGGAATATGTGCTTATTGACAACAAGGTAAAGATTGTTGATGAGCAGACAGGACGCATTCTCGAAGGAAGGCGATATTCTGACGGACTCCATCAGGCAATTGAGGCCAAGGAGAATGTTAAGGTTGAGGAGGCTACCCAGACCTATGCAACAATAACTCTGCAAAACTATTTCAGAATGTACCATAAGCTTGCCGGTATGACTGGTACGGCCGAGACCGAAGCCGGGGAGTTCTGGAATATTTACAAACTTGATGTCGTAGTAATCCCGACCAACAAGCCTGTTACAAGAAACGACAGGGAAGATATAGTTTATAAGACCAAGAGGGAAAAATACAATGCTGTAATAGACGAAATTGTTTCCTTGAATAATCAGGGTCGTCCTGTTCTTGTCGGTACCACTTCAGTTGAAATTTCCGAATTACTGAGCAGGATGCTTAAAATGAAGGGACTCAAGCATAACGTTCTTAATGCCAAGTTGCATCAGCGCGAAGCTGAAATTGTTGCTGAAGCAGGAAAGAGGGGTACTGTCACCATCGCCACCAACATGGCAGGGAGGGGGACCGATATAAAGCTGACTCCTGAGGTACGCGAAGCAGGCGGCCTTGCAATTATCGGTACCGAACGGCATGAATCGAGGCGGGTTGACCGACAGCTTCGCGGACGTTCCGGACGGCAGGGTGACCCGGGTTCTTCACAATTCTTTGTTTCGCTCGAGGATGAACTGATGCGATTATTCGGATCCGAAAGGATTGCCGGTATAATGGATAAGCTGGGATTGAAAGATGGCGAGATGATCCAGCATCCGATGATTACCAAATCGATAGAACGCGCCCAGAAAAAAGTGGAGGAAAACAACTTTGGAATAAGAAAGAGGCTGCTTGAATACGATGATGTAATGAACTCCCAAAGGGAGGTAATATATAAGAAAAGAAGACATGCCCTGTTGGGAGAAAGACTGTCGCTGGATGTTGCAAACATGATGTACGATGTCACGGAGAACCTTGTCGAAACATACCATAAAGATGGCGATTTTGAAAGTTTTGACTTCGACCTTATCCGCTCTTTCTCAATGGATTCACCTGTCCCAAACCAGGATTTTCTTAAAAGCACTTCCGAACAGGTGACGGAAACAGTCTATGGCAAGGTGCTGGATACCTATAAAAGAAAGGTAGACTCCATTTCGCAACAGGCTTATCCTGTCCTGAAGGATGTTTATGATCGAATGTCGCATGTATATGAAAATGTTGTGGTTCCGATATCGGATGGACTAAGGGTCTTCCAGGTCGTCACTAACCTTAAGGCGACTGCTGAATCAGAGGGGAAGGAGCTTGCGAGATCATACGAAAAGACTGTGGTTCTTGCAACAATCGATGACGCCTGGAAAGAGCATCTCCGCGAAATGGATGAGCTTAAGCAATCGGTACAGAATGCAACATATGAACAGAAGGATCCTTTGCTTATATATAAGTTTGAATCGTTTGAACTCTTTAAAACAATGATCGCAAAGGTTAACAAGGATGTTGTAAGTACCCTGATGAAAGGCCATATTCCTACGCAGGATCCCGAACAGGTAAAAGAAGCCCAGCGGAGAAGGCAGGTGGATATGAGCAAGTACCGGACCTCTAAAAGCGATTTTTCACAATACAGCAGCACGGGCGGCGGGGGAGGACCTGATAAAAATCAGAAAGTCGAACCTGTCAGAGTTGAAAAGAAAGTCGGAAGAAATGATCCGTGTCCCTGCGGAAGCGGAAAGAAGTATAAAAACTGTCACGGGCAGCAACAGAATGTTGCCCCCGCACCAGCACCAGGCAGGTGATCAGCTTTTGTTCACTTCGTCAATGGCCTTCTGAATTCTTGAATAGGTTGGTCTTGTTACAGGAACAAGAGGCAGCCTGAGTATGTTCTGACATATATTCATTGAGCCCAGCATTGCCTTAACACCTGCCGGATTGCCCTCCGTAAAAAGAAGCTCAATAAGTTCCAGGAAACGAAACTGATTTTCCCTTGCTGCTTTAAAATTATTCTTTAACGCATTGGTGACCATTTCTGTCCATTGGGCAGGAAATGCATTTGCGATGACCGAAATCACTCCTACACCACCTGCTGCAATAATGGGCAGGGTAAGCAGGTCATCTCCGGAGACCAGGCTGAAATTTTCAGGTTTCCCCTTTATTATTTTCATGATCTGACTCATGTCGCCCGAGGCTTCCTTTATTCCGGTGATATTATCGCACGCATGTGCAAGCTCTAGACACGTCTCTGCCGTTATATTACTGCATGTGCGTCCCGGAACATTATACAGGATCACAGATATGGGACTGCATGTAGCGATAGCTTTGAAATGCTGGAGAAGACCTCGCTGGGTCGGCTTATTGTAATAAGGTGCAACGGAAAGGATCCCGTCGATTGCCGAGAGGTCGGTATGGCGGATATTATTGATGACCTCCTGGGTATTGTTTCCCCCGATGCCTGCAATTATTGGCACCCTCTTGTCGACGCTTTCGACCACATACGAAATCAGGGCCTGCTTCTCATCTTTTGTCAGGGTAACTGATTCACCGGTTGTCCCCATCGCAACTATATAGTTTATGCCACCTTTTATAACATGTTCAATAACACGTCCCAATGCGGCAAAATCAATGCTGGAGTCATTCTTAAATGGTGTGATAATGGCTACACCGGTGCCCTTAAGTCCTTTCATCTTCTGGATTATTAAACGGCTTTTTTTTCTGCTTGTGAATTAATCATCTCGAGGTAGCATAGAACCTGCTCAAGATATCTGTCAACTGTTACAGGGTTTTTAAGTGAAATCATAAGGTCGAAAGGAGATGATCCGGGATCGGCATCTGCAAGCCCTACTTTTAAAGCTGCCTGTGAAAGACTGGAAATGTAACAAAGCGGCAGAAGCTTGTTGAAATTAATGTCGATCAGGACATCAAAACTTCGCCCCGAAAAGGCAGCGGCATCCTGTGTTGTCGGCTTGTAGAAGAAATCAACCTCCTGCCTTTTAAGACAGTATAGATACCTTATAGCTGTATATTGATTTGGAAGTTCATTTCCCGGAAAATAGCCACAGATTTTTACTTCAATATTTTTTTCAGCCATTCTTTGATAAAACCCCGATAATTTAATGAAATCTTCAGTTTTTGATGCATCCCAGACAATGCCAATACTTTTAATACTGTAAAAATTGATATAGGAAGGTTTTCTTTTAATCCTGGCGACCTTGCCGGCAAGCATTGACCTGCCAGCCTTCACCCTCAAATTTCTGAATAATTCCATGATGCAAACCTAATAGTTTTTTATCAATGTAAGCAAATTAAAACTACTATTCTTCACCAATTATTTTCAGGAATTCAGTCTCGCTCATAAGCGGCACGCCAAGTTCATCGGCTTTTTCTTTTTTCGAGGGACCCATATTGTCACCGGCCAGGACAAATGAAGTGCTGCCTGAAATTGAAGATGCATTCTTCCCTCCGTTCTTCTCAATGATCTCCTTGTATTCATCCCTTGAATGGACCTTAAATACTCCCGATATGACGATTGTCTTTCCACCCAGCAGACTGCCGGAAGGCTGAGCGCTTTTCCCGGCAGTCAGACTGATACCGGTAAGCTTGAGACGCCTGATGATCTCAAGGTTATCCGAGTCAGTGAAATATGAAACAATACTCGATGCAATTTTAGGTCCTATCTCCCGTACGGCTGTCAGTCCTGCAATATCGGCATTCATAAGGTCATCGACTGAACTGAATTTCTGCGAAATCGTCTTTGCAACTGTTTCTCCCACATGACGGATGCCAAGTGCGAACAAGACCCGGTGATATGGAACTCCAATTGAATCCCTTATGCTTTTCAGGATGTTGGCAGCCGATTTTTTACCCATTCGGTCAAGCTCGACCAGCTGTTCGGATTTCAGATCATAAAGGTCAGCAATATTCCTGACCAGACCTTTGCTGAAAAGCAGGTCAACAGTCTCTTCTCCAAGACCTTCAATATTCATAGCTTTCCGGCTTATGAAATGTTCAATCCTTCCCTTTATCTGGGGAGGACAATGCAAATAGTTTGGACAAAAGTGATTAGCCTCACCCTCATTTCTAACAAGCCTTGTTCCGCATTCGGGGCATGTGTCTATGAATTTTACCGGTTCACTTTTTTCATTCCGTGAATCCTGATCAACCCCTACGATTTTAGGTATTATCTCTCCTCCCTTTTCAACATACACCATATCATTCACATGCAGGTCGAGAAGGAAAATCTGGTCGGCATTGTGAAGGGAAGCACGTTTTACTGTTGTCCCGGCAAGGAGTACCGGTTCAAGATTGGCAACAGGAGTGACCGTTCCGGTCCTGCCAACCTGGTAAGCTACCGAAACCAGCCTTGTCGAAGCCTGTTCAGCCTTATACTTGTACGCGATAGCCCATCGCGGCGATTTTGCAGTAAAGCCTAATTCCTTCTGAAGTTCAAGTGAGTTGACCTTTATAACAACTCCGTCGGTTTCATAGGGCAGGGTATCACGTCGGTTCTCCCAAAAATCAATGAACCCGGTTACTTCCTCTAAATCTTTGCATACCCTGAGGCTGTCAGCAACCTGGAAGCCCCATGCTGCAGCCTGCATAAGATTTCCATAATGAGTGGTGTGAGGCAGGTCCTGACCCAGCAGGAAATAAAAGAGGCATTCAAGATTCCGGGAAGCCACAATTTCAGAATCAAGCGTCTTCAGGGTACCTGAAGCTGCGTTTCGCGGATTTGCAAACAGATTGAGACCCTCCCTTCTCCGTTCCTCATTCAGGCGGTTGAAGGCCGGCCGCGGTAAAAGGATTTCACCCCTTACTATGAATTCATCAGGCACCTGTGCATTCCTGATCACATCAGGGATACTTTTTATCGTCCTTACGTTAGCCGTCACGTCGTCACCCTTTGTCCCGTCACCCCTTGTCAGCGCCCTTTCCATTTTGCCTTTGGAATATGTTATACTTATGGAAGCTCCATCAAACTTGAGTTCACACACATATTCGACCGGACCGGTAACAGATTTTCTGACACGGGTGTCAAATTCCCGGAGTTCTTCATAACTGTAAGTGTTTCCCAGCGACAACATCGGATAACGGTGCTCATACTGACGGAACTCCCTCGTAATATCGCTACCAACCCTGCTGGAGGGAGATCCTTCATCCATAAATTCAGGAAAGTTCTTTTCGAGCGCTTCGAGCTCATTCAAAAGCAAATCAAACTCAAAATCTGAAATAACAGGTTGATTAAGAACGTAATACCTTCTATTATGCTCCTCTATTTCCCTGCGAAGTTTTTCAATTCTTTCCCTGGCTTCAGCTTGTTTCATATACCTGAAATCTTTGTGATCAGAACAAATAATACAGAATAAGAATTTTAACTCCAGATACCGTCAATTACACTGCTGCAATTGTTGCATTTCCCGTCCTTAAGATTATTCACTGTAATCCTGTAACCCATCCTGGTAATTAAGGTGCTTTTGCACGATGGACATTTAGTATCAGAAAGTTCATTTCCCGGGGCATTTCCGGTGTAGACATACTCCAATCCCTCACTCATTGCTAACTGCGATGCCCTATTGAGGATATCAACAGGAGTGGGAGGCAATTGTTCAAGCTTGTAGGTAGGATGAAATCTGCTGAAATGGATCGGTACCTTTTTAAATCCGTTATCACTCAGCCATCTGCACATTTTACCGATCTCATCAAGGTTATCTGTCCAGGTTGGAATGACGAGATTCGTGATTTCAAGCCATACGCCCATGTCTCTGTAAATTTTGAGAGAATCAAGAACTGGCTGCAGTTTCCCCCCTGACAGTTTAAGATATGTGCTCTCACTGAACGCCTTGAGATCGATGTTTGCTGCATCGATCACACTGCAAAGTTTTTTCAGGGGCTCGGGATAGATATAACCGTTAGATTTTACTATATTTTTTATTCCCGCCTTTTTTGCAATGGAAGCGGTGTCATACACATATTCATAAAATGTAACAGGCTCAGAGTAAGTATATGCAATTGATTCGCAGCCTTTAGCAACGCATTCCGTTACCACCTTTTCCGGCATAAGGTCAAAGTTCCTGCTTTTATCCGGACTGGTCTGTGATATTGTCCAGTTCTGGCAGTTAAGGCACACAAGATTGCATCCGGCCGTGGCAATTGAGAAAGCCCTTGTCCCCGGAAGAAAATGATATAGCGGCTTCTTTTCGATAGGGTCGACATTTACCGAACACGGATTGCCATATGCCAGGGTGTACAACCTGGATTTGATCACTCTCCTGTTATTGCATTTGCTGAGTTCACCCTCCTTTAGCACGCATTCATTCGGGCAAATCCTGCACATTATACCCCTTGCAGTCTCTTCCTGGAACATAGCCTCTTTCCTGAAAGCCTTCTGTTCTTCATTTAAGCCGGCTGTGGCAAGGAGTTCATAACCGGGCAGACAGAACACTCCTGCCGACAGGGAAGCACATCTTTTCAGGAATTGCCGTTTATTTAAACAATATTTCCCGTTTTGCATATTTATGTCAGTTGAGATGCTCAAAT
Organism: uncultured Bacteroidales bacterium; assembly: GCA_963737255.1. GTDB lineage: Bacteria > Bacteroidota > Bacteroidia > Bacteroidales > VadinHA17 > LD21. Next base: position 261,573 of record CAVTSB010000010.1, on the reverse strand, counting down.
TTAATTATTCTACCGCTTGATTCTTACTGAAGCGATCAGAAATCCTGCAATAATCATGACCGGTAAAAGGAATAAGGAGGATCGGATCCCCAGAACCGGGATAATAAATCCGGAGAAAATGAGAAATCCCAGTGCCGATCCGGAAAGATCGGCACTATAGACTGATGAAGTGGTTGAGATCTCATACGGATTCAGAGTCATTTCTCTGAAAATTGCACCGGTGATCATAGCGGGGAAAAAACCTGATATCAACAGCAGGAGTATAATCAATGCTTTACCGTTCAATGAAAGGACGGCTTCGACGGCAACACCTGTCAGAATGTAAATTGCAGTTAAAAGGATTATCCTGATCAGAAGGGAGTTTCCGGCCGGTATCCTGATTCTGATACCAGAGCCTGCTGCCAGACCGGCCATTATCGCGGCTATAACCAGGCCTGTTAGCTGATACATGTTACCGGCAGTGAGTTGCAGAACCAGAAGGAGAATAATTTCATAGCCCGCCAGAGCCGAGGCGCTGAAATACATTACCAGATTGGTACGTTTTACAGCCATGACCGGAAATAAAAAAATTATGGCAAGCAGTATCATTGCAGGCACTTTTTCATTCACGCTTTTGCTCAGATTATATGCCTGGTAATAAAAACAGGCGATCGGTACGTCTGACCTGTTTATTTTTACTTCTTCATCCATCAGTGCCACTATCTCATCCGATTTTGCCTTTATCAGGTCATCAGAAAGATAATCGGGCCCGACATAGACATTGGGAATATTCCTCTTAATGACAAGCTGACAGACTGAAGTTGTAATTTCATTGTCAGAAGCAACAAAATAGAGCTTGTTGCCGCCAACAGGCATCACATTCCTGAAGACTGATCTTAGGGTGTTGTATATTGAGGAATAGAGGTTGACTGATTCTTTGTTGAAATAGTTCGGATTGGTCCCGGGCGAGCAGGCAAAAACGCCTCCCGGTGACAGTGTCCCCTTAATGCGGCCGAAAAACTCATATGTATAGTAGCGGTTGAGTAAGAGAGAAGAGGGAGGAGGCAAAAGCACTATTGCAACATCAAATTTTTCTGAAGTTGTTTTCACAAAGCTGAAAGCGTCGTCATTTTCAATAACCAGGTCAACCGCTCCGTTGACCGGTTCAATTTTTTCAACCCTTGCAAGCTCCGGATCACGTTCAACATAAACAATCCTTTTAACAGGGTATTTTATAATCTCTTTCACATGAGAGCTGAGAGGACCGGAGATCAGCAAAACGCTTTCAGGCTTGTCAGCCTGAAGCATGGCATAGTGGATATCCTCCTCGCTTTCAACTGCATCGTCACTGTAGGAGAGGAGTCTCTGATTATAGTACCTGCTTTTTTCCCCGCCATATTCGGCGGTGGTAATATTGCCATAACGTGTATCCCGCGACTCTGTTACATTCACTCCTCTGAGCAACACCTGTCTGAAGAATAAATCGGGATTAGCTATAATTACAGTAACTACAATTGCAAGGACAGAGATCCTGAAAATCAATTTCCCCTTCCTTCCTGTCAGAAAAAATGTGAGTACTGTATATGCAATACCAAGGACAATAATAAGCAAAAGGGTACTGTAAGTTGCCAGGTATCCTGCGCTTAAAACGGAAATCAGGATCCCTGCTGCCATTCCTCCTGTAGTTTCTATTGAGAATGATTTGCCGGGGATGAATTTTTCAGAGCTTCCGGCAATGGCAATCAGTTTGACGAAAGTAAATCCTGACACAAAGCAGTACGGGATCAGCACCAGGAAGGTGTAAATAAAACCGGCCAGGAAGGATGGAGTCTCTCCGGGCTTCAGGAACAGTCTTGCCAGCAACAGCATCATGATCAATGATACCAGCGGGCTAACGGAGAAAACAAGATTGATCTTCCTTAAATCTGACAGGAGTGACCTGGCTGCCATGGATGATCCGGCTGCCGATCCGATCAGCCATGACCCCAGGAATGTCCCGGCGATAAGTTCATATCCTCCCGATATATTCATTATTTCTTTAAGCATCAGGAGCTGAACTGACGAACTAATAAAACCTGCTATGAAAAGATTTATCGGGATGTCTGCCCGGGTTGTTTCATTTTGCTTGGCCGTTACAGCAATTGTATCATCTTTAAGAAAGATGTTTTTGAAATAGGAAAGGTGCCAGAAAAAATGAAAGAAACCGGTAACCGAAAGACCGATTCCAAACTCAACATGCCATTTGAGGATCGATTTGATCACTGGTATATTCCACTTGTAATTGATCTGAAGTGCCAGAAACAGACCAGCCAGGGCAGTCAGGGTGAAGGCTGCGGCCAGGATTGTATTCCAGAGTTTTTTGTGAATTTGCTTTGAGTAGAAATTATACCTGTAAAGGAAGTAACTGAGCAGGTAGAGTAATAATGCCGTTAATCCTGTTCCGACTACATGATACATGGTTACTTTTTGGTTTCTTCAAGGACAATGCCTTCATAAATATAAATATCGGCATTTTTCCATCCATTCCAACCGATTCCTGCCTTGTCGCGTGAGGTATATCCGAGAAACTCCTCCACACTCCAACCGTTTTCTGTTGCAACCTGCGGCAGCATGGTACCCGAACGGTAATCCTTCTTTATATAAATGCCATGTCTGCCAAGTTCAATATCCTTTATGTCATCAATCTTCACCAGTGGTCCGAGAACTGTAATTTCAATATCTGTTTTTGGAAGCTCCTCTTTTGTCAGCGGTGAAAAGCGGGGATCCTCAAAGGCTGAAGACTGTGAAGATTCGATCACAACTTCCCATAACGGGTCTGAGGAGATGAACCTCCCGATGCATCCCCTCAGGGTGCCATCTATTTTCAGGGTTACAAATGCACCCAGAGGCTGATTGAACACTGCCGGCAGATTCTTCCGGTCAACGGTAGTTCTTTTCTTTTCGTACAGGAGTGATTTTATGTTTCTCCTTGCCAGCCACATCAGTTCATCTTTTTCTTTGGGTGTGAATGATATTTCATCAGTCAGTCTGCCTGATAGCTCACCTCCCTGGTTTTTTTCTGCAAGGATAATAGCATTATAGCCAACAACTTCTTCCTTACCTCCATAACGTGAGTCACCTGAATTGCAGTAATCGATTTTCCTGAACTCAAGGTTGCCGTCACCCTCCGCAAGGTAAAGAAGGAGCAATCCTGAAGTCCATCCGCACATGCTGGTTGATAATCCGGGATAATTTTTCCTTGAATTACTTTTGAGAACATCAAGAAAAGTAACCGGATTACCCGATACAATACCGTTTGCAGTAGCCTTGTCAATCACGTTTGCAGCCTCATATTCAGGGTAATGAGAGAAATCACTGCTTATAATGAACAGGTTTTCGCTGTTGAACCATGGCCTTAAAGCTTCTGCAATTTTCTTAATGGTGCCCGCGTTATTTGTTCCGATAATTATGGGAACGATGCAAGGGTTGTTATTGAAATAGTACTGAATGAATGGCACCTGCACTTCAATGCTGTGTTCCTGGAAATGAGCATTGACAGGGAAATCGAATACTTTGTTTTCATTTTTGAGCCTGTCAGCTATCTCCCTGTTGACAACAGCCTTGCCAAGAGGGGTCACGAAATCGCCCGAATTATAAACCGAAGCACCTTCGAACGCCATAATATGACTCGATCCTATTATAAAAATATTTTGGAACTGCCTGTTCCTGCCGATGGCTGAGAATGCAGATGCAGCGATCTTTCCTGAATAAACGTAACCGGCATGGGGACTGATTATTGCCCTCACATCAGGCTGGGGTGTTGTTTTGACGCAACTTTCAAACAGCTGTATAATGTCACCTGTAAGCGCCTCTTTATTTGCTGAGTAGAAACGGCCGGCGGCAACGGGCGACCTGTCAGATGATTTCGATTGTGAAAATGCCTCCATAACGATAAAAATTGATAGCAAAACACAGCATACTTTACGCATGATGATATGCAATTTTAATTACCGTAATAAAGGTAAATCAAAAAAATAAAAGAATGAGTTTAAAGAGTACTTAAACAGGGGTGGCCCTGTTAAATAAAAATCATGGATTCTTTCAACACTTTCCCGCTTTCATCAGTTCCGTAGATCTTCAGACCCACGCTTATGGCAGCGCTGCTTATAACATCGATCACCGGGCTCAGATCATCCTTTATGTCATCAATATCATCGAAATCCTCAATCGGGAAATAAATGTGAAGAATAAGGACAGAATCAGGCTTACTTATCCCCGTGAGAGCCTTCACAATTTTTGCCAGCCATATCGAAGAGGCAGTATTAAAATATTCAAGATTTAGTCTTAAATTTGTAGTCTGCCTTGGATTTTTAATATATTCATTGACCCAGTCGAGAATAGGCTCGAAAATCCTCGGAGCATTGATCGGAATAGATTTACCTGAGAGTATAAGCTCGCCGCTCATGTGGTTAAGATCAACAAGCGGCGTCTTTTCTGTTTGTTCGATGAACATGTTTTTTAGCTCCTTCATAGCTGGATCAGTTATTTTACTTTCCCTTTTTAAAATACATATTCAAAAGTATAACATCTTTTTATTTATTGTCGAAACTTTTATCAAAAAGAAATGAGCGATTGTCAAATAAAAATGTTTGTTGGTATAAAAATAACTGATCTGCTCTGAAAAACAACAGGATGCCGGTCCCGTTCCGGGGAGCTTATATGTCAATATGATTAAAATGTTATATTTGCAGGCGGAAATTTGCTGTTAAACATGGAGATTGCTTTAAAGGAAAAAATCAGGGAGGCTGTTAAAAACCTTTACAACAGCGAGGTAAATGATGGGCTAATACAATTGCAGGAGACAAGAAAAGATTTCAGGGGTGATTTTACACTGGTTGTATTCCCGCTCCTTCGTTTCTCCAAAAATACACCGGAGCAGACAGGAAATGATATTGGCAACTACCTCGTTAGGAATTTTCCGGATGTATCGGGATTTAATGTAATAAAAGGCTTTCTGAACCTGGAAATTTCAGATCAATGGTGGATCAGGTATTTCGCCGAACTTTCATCGGGCAGGAACCTGTTTGATAATTGCATTGTCAGGAACCCTGAAATCACACTGGTCGAATACTCTTCGCCAAACACAAACAAACCACTTCATCTCGGGCATATTCGGAATAACCTTCTCGGATATTCGCTGTTCCGGATACTTTCGGCTTGCGGACATAAGGTGATCAAGACAAATATAGTGAACGACAGGGGCATCCATATATGCAAATCGATGCTCGCGTGGCTGAAATACGGGAATGGTGAAACACCCCATTCGACAGGGATGAAAGGCGACCACCTGGTTGGCAAATACTATGTAAAATTTGAACAGGAATACAAGCTCCAGATTGAGCGGCTAGTTATGGAAGGCATGAATGATGCTGATGCCAGGAATGCCGCACCTCTTATAATAGAGGCCAGGGAGATGCTCCTGAAATGGGAATCGGGCAACAGAGAGGTTGTGGAGCTATGGAAAATGATGAATGCCTGGGTTTACGAGGGTTTTGATGAAACCTATAAAGCGCTCGGGGTTGACTTTGACAAAATCTACTACGAGTCGGAAACCTATATTACTGGACGGGATATAGTTCTTAAGGCCCTGAACGATAAGATCCTTTACCAGCACGATGACAGCTCAATATGGGCTGACCTTACTTCACAGGGACTTGACCACAAGCTTCTGCTCAGATCGGATGGCACGGCAGTCTACATGACCCAGGACCTGGGCACTGCAGTTGCCAGGTTTAATGATTATGGCTTCAATAAGACATTATATGTGGTTGGCAATGAACAGAACTACCACTTTCAGGTTCTGAGGGCATTGATGAAAATCCTTGGCTATAGCTGGGCCGACGGCCTTATCCACTTTTCTTACGGTATGGTCGAACTTCCTGAAGGCAGGATGAAATCGCGTGAAGGTACGATCGTTGACGCCGACGACCTTATCAGGGAGATGAAGGAAACAGCCAGGTCGGTTTCGGAGGAACTTGGCAAGCTGGCTGATTATTCGGATGAGGAAAAGGAAGATATTTTCAGGAAGATCGGTCTGGGAGCGCTGAAATACTATATCCTTAAAGTTGATCCGCATAAGAACATGACTTTTAATCCAGTCGAATCAATCGACTTCAACGGCAATACCGGACCATTTATTCAATATACCTATGCAAGGATCAAATCGGTATTCAGGAAGGCGGAACAGATGGGGATCAAAGCTGATCAATGTGCTATCAGGTCTGCAAAACCCGGTGCCAAGGAGATCGAACTGATCAGGCTTCTCAGGAAATTCTCCGATACGGTTTCCGAAGCTGCGTCAAATTACAGCCCTGCCCTGATTGCAAATTACTGCTACGATCTTTCAAAGGAATATAATCAGTTTTATCACGATTTTTCAATTCTTGGCGAAGAAGACTATTCGCTGAGAAATTTCAGGCTCTTCCTTTCAAAGGTTACAAGCGAGGTGATCTTTTCGGGAATGTGGTTGTTGGGAATAGAGATGCCTGAAAGAATGTAGTTTTATTTAAATATAGATATACACGGAAGTTATGTTTGAAAATCTTAGTGAACGGCTTGAAAAATCATTTAAGATCCTAAAGGGACAGGGAAGAATTTCCGAAATAAATATTGCCGAAACGCTGAAAGAGGTCAGAAGAGCTCTCCTCGACGCTGATGTTAACTTTAAAATTGCCAAACAGTTTACTGACACCGTAAAGACGAAGGCACTGGGCCAGGAAGTTCTGAAATCAGTCAATCCTGCGCAAATGATGGTCAAAATAGTTCATGATGAACTGGTTGATCTTATGGGCGGGGATAAGTCGGACATTAATATAAAGGTCAATCCGTCAATTATTCTTATTGCAGGATTGCAGGGTTCCGGAAAAACAACATTCAGCGGGAAGCTTGCAAACTGGGTAAAGACAAAAAGGGGAAAGAATCCGCTGCTTGTTGCAGGCGATATTTACCGGCCCGCTGCAATCGAACAGCTAAAGGTTATTGCTTCGCAGATTGAGGTACCCGTATATACCGAAGAGGGGAGCAGGGAACCTGTCCAGATTGTAAAAAATTCGGTCAGGGAGGCGAAGCTTAAAGGCAATGATGTTGTGATTATAGATACCGCCGGACGGCTGGCTATTGACGAGGAGATGATGAATGAGATCGCTTCGATAAAGGATGCGGTCCATCCTCATGAGATACTTTTCGTTGTTGATTCAATGACCGGCCAGGATGCAGTTAACACCGCCAAGGAATTCAATGACCGGCTCGATTTTGACGGTGTTGTGCTTACCAAGCTCGATGGTGATACAAGGGGAGGTGCTGCTTTATCGATCAAATCGGTAGTAAACAAGCCGATTAAATTTGTCAGTTCAGGTGAAAAGATGGATGCGATTGATATCTTTTACCCTGCCCGTATGGCCGACAGGATCCTTGGTATGGGCGATATCGTATCCCTCGTCGAAAAGGCACAGGAGCAATTTGACACTGAAGAGGCCCGCAAACTCCAGAAGAAGATCGCCAAGGACCAGTTCGATTTCAATGATTTCATTTCGCAGATCCAGCAGATCAAGAAAATGGGAAATGTAAAAGACCTCATGTCAATGATCCCCGGCGTGGGCAAAGCTGTAAAGGATCTTGATATCGACGATAATGCATTCAAGGGTATTGAAGCGATTATCAGAAGCATGACCCCGGAAGAAAGGATAAATCCCGTTGTCATCAACGGAAGCCGGCGTAAAAGAATTGCGCTGGGAAGCGGTACATCGGTCCAGGAGGTGAACAAGCTTCTGAAACAGTTCGATGAAACAAGGCGCATGATGAAGATGATGACAAAACCCAGGAATGTCGCCAAAATGATGGGCAGAAAATAATAATATATATGTTCAATCTCATTGACGGAAAAAAGACGGCATCCGATATCAAAGCAGAAATTGCTGCAAAAGTTGCTGTCCGGACATTCGAAGGGAAGAAAGTTCCCCATCTGGCTGCGATTCTGGTCGGCGACAACAGATCGAGCGAGACCTACGTTAATAATAAGGTAAAGGATTGCTGCGAGGTCGGCTTTAAATCGACTCTTATCAGACTCGGGAAAGAGACTGCTGAGTCGGAATTGCTTGAAAAAATCGCCGAACTTAATGAAAATGCAGATGTTGACGGATTTATTGTTCAGCTCCCGATTCCGCCGCACATTTCAGAAACCAAGGTGATAGAAGCCATAGATCCGGGTAAGGATGCGGACGGATTTCATCCTGTAAACATTGGTAAAATGGTTATAGGTGTGCCGGGATTCCTTCCCGCCACCCCTTTCGGGATTGTTGAACTGCTTAAAAGATACAGGATTGAGACGTATGGGCAAGAACTGCGTTGTTATCGGGAGAAGCAATATAGTCGGACGACCGCTCAGCATTCTACTTTCACAAAAGGGAATGGATGCCACTGTAACCGTAGTTCACAGCAAAACGAGGAATATCGCCGGTTTCCTCAGGAAAGCTGACATAATAATTGCCGCAATGGGTTCTCCCTCTTTTGTTAAAGCTGATATGGTAAAAGTTGGCGCCGTGGTGATTGATGTCGGAACTACCTCTGTACCTTCACAATACTCCAAATCGGGATGGAAACTTACAGGCGACGTTGATTTCGATAACGTTGCCCCAAAATGTTCATATATTACTCCTGTTCCCGGTGGTGTGGGCCCGATGACAAGAGTTGCCCTTCTGAGGAATACTCTCCTGGCTGTTGAGATGAATGATGCCGCCCGCTGACCAGTTTTATCACTCGGGAATCGGAATGCCCGTAAAGTAAAGATCAAACCCTCCCTCGCCTCCCGGCCTGTTGGAAGAGAACATCATATAATAATTGGTAAAATCAGCATGGCCGCCCAATACCGGACGGTATTCATCAGAGGATGAATTTATTTTATCACCGAAATTGACCGGTGTACTCCAGATACCATTTGTTAATACCGAATAATACAGGTCATATCCGCCCGATCCTTCCGGTCTGTTTGATGTAAAGACCATAACATTTCCAAGTACTATCGGGCACTTATCTTCATAGGAGCTGTTCAGGTTGTCAACCTCTTCCGATGATTCAAATCCGAGATTGAACCATTCATTAAGCCTGGTCCCCGCTGGCCTTTTATGAAAATAAATATCAAAGTTTCCGCTTGCATCTGACGAAAAATAGGCTGTATCCTGGCCGGTGTTGAAGCTGATATATGCGTCATTGAAGGATGAGTTTAGCAGTGTGAGAGGGAAGGGACCGTCAACGTCGGGAGTAGCGCTGCCAAATACCGGCAGGTTCTTTGTATAGTAAAAATCAAGCTTGCCTTCCTCATCTTCCGACGACAGTATCAGGTATTCGTATCCTTCGTCAGCGTTGTACAGACGGTGAGGACCAAAATCATTTCTCGCGGTGTTGGCCTTGGCGAGCAGCTTGGTAAGAAAAGGATCAGTAACTATTTCTGCCCCGATCCAGAAGTTTCCGTTTGATCTGTCGAAAGCATAAGAAAGAACTCCCTGAACCAAATCAAACTGTCCTCCTTCGCTTCCACGGTTGCTTGAAAAGATAAGCGGTAAATTGGCGTATAGAGAAGAATTCAGATCCAGGTTATAATCATCATATTCTGAGTTAAGGTTTTTCAGATTGAACACCGTGTCGGGGAAATGTCCCGGTATCAAATGGAAGGGGTTCCTCTTTTTTCATACAGTCCGTTAACAGAAAAAAGGGAAGAGCAATTGAAATAATTGCTGAAAGGTTTAATATTATTCTTTTCATTACATTGGGTTTAATTTGACTTTCCTGTCGCAAAGATATAAGTAAAAATGAAAAACCGGGTTTATGCCCGGTTCTTCGAAGGTAGAATTTAGGTTAATTCTAGGGTAAATCAGGTGTATAAGGTTTAAAGTTTTGTTTCTAATGCAATAGATGAAAAAAAGCTTCCTCAGGTTGCGTTGGAAGTAAAAAAAAAGTAAAATTATTTCTGTTAAATACGTATTGATCTATTTTCCAGTTGTTTAAAAAAACGTTTAAATGTTTATAATTATGTGAAGACCAAAAACAGATTGTTGAAAATGTTTTTATTTTTGTACACAATATTTTATCAGCCATGGATGACGACAGATTCGGGTTTTTTTATGAGGATGAGCTGAAGAATGCTGTTCAAAAGTTCGAACGGATGAAAAAGAATAATGAAAATTATTTCTTTGACGTTATTGAATTTGAGACAATTATCGACTTCTACATCGAAAGCAACAACTCGCCGAGAGCATATGAAGCTGCAATTCTTGCATCCGAACAACACCCCAATTCAGTCTCGATCCAGCTCAGAAAAGCCAGGGTACTTCTCGATAAAGGCCGTGCAGTTGAAGCGCTGGGCATACTTAAGAAGCTTGAAAATATTGAACCTGGCAATCATGAGATATATGTAAGCAAAGGAACTGCTCTTGGAATTCTCGGCGATATTCAAGGGGCAAAGAAAATGTTTGACTTTGCACTCACCCTTGATTCAGACGACACTGGCAATATTCTTTTCTCAATTACTTCAGTCCTCCAGAATCTGAATTACTATGAGCACCTGATACCATATATGAAGAAGCTGATTGAACTTGAACCAGACTTCTATGCCCATCTGTATGATCTGGCCTATGCTTACGAAAAAACCGAGGATTTCGAGAACAGCATAATTTATTATTTAAAGTATCTCGAGGAAGAACCCTTTTCTGATAGCGCCTGGTATAACCTTGGCATTATTTACAACAAGCAGGAGAAATACGAGAAAGCAATTGAAGCTTACGACTATGCCCTCGCCATAAACTCACAGAATACCTTTGCGATCTTCAATAAGGGGAATATTTTTTGCAATCTTGACAGGTATGCCGATGCTATCCCGGTTTATCATGAGTACCTTGAGAATGAGCCCGACAACTTCGAGGCAATGACATACCTTGCTGAATGTTATGAGAAAACAGGCGATTTCACTCTTTCCCGCAAATACTATCAGGAAGCGATCGAACTGGCTCCGGAATATGCCGACCCCTGGTTCGGACTGGGCGTCCTCGCACTTGAATCTGGAAACCCCGGCGACAGCCTTATCTTCCTGATGAAGGCTGTAAGGCTTGATGACGAGAATCCCGAAATCTGGCATATGCTTGGAAAAGCGCATTACGTCAGGAATGAGAAAAAAGAGGCCCTGAGATGTTTCCGTGAAGCACTCAAACTCGACGCCTATTACAATGAAGTTTGGGCTGACCTGGGCAGGATAATCCTGAGAGATGGTTTCGTAAACAAAGCCCTGCCTTACCTTGAAAAAGCTTATAGAATAATAGGTGACATACCTGGAATAAATTACCTTCTTGCTTCATATTATCTTCATTTTGGCGCTCCGGAGAAAGCCTACAGGCACCTTGCGCTTGCCCTTGATGTAGATAAGGAAGTTTTTCCGGATTTCAGTGATATTTTTCCACCGGCTATTTTTACCAGGAAGATCCGAAAATTGCTGGATAATCATAATCTGCTTTGACATGATGAACATACTTCCGTATCTGCCCGAACGTCCGCCAAAACCCAGGAATTCCGGACTTACAATGGTCATGGATAAAGGTTTGAGCGTGAGGGAGGCTGAAGATTTTATGTCGGTTGGATGTGAATATACCGATTTTGTTAAACTGGGCTTCGGCACCTCTCTGGTTACTCCGGGTTTTGAAAAAAAACTCAGTGTTTATAAAAATGCAGGATGCAGACCTTATTTCGGAGGTACCCTTTTTGAAGCATTCGTTATAAGAAAAATGTTCGCCGAGTATCTCGATTTTCTCGATAAATACGAAATTGACCTGGTTGAGGTGTCCGACGGATCCTTTGATATTGACCACACTGATAAACTTGAATATATTAGCAGACTGGCAAAAAGAGGTACAGTAATTTCCGAGGTCGGTTCAAAGAAAAAGGATGTTGTTTATACGCCTGATGAATGGGTGGCAATGATGGAATCGGAGCTGAATGCCGGCTCAGTCAAAGTCATTGCAGAAGCCCGCGAATCGGGAACCATAGGTATATACAATGATGACGGATCAATCAATGCTCCGGTAATAAATGCCATCACTGATAACGTAAAACTCGAAAATGTGATCTGGGAGGCTCCCCTGAAAAGTCAGCAGTCTTGGTTCATCAAGCATTTCGGGGCCAACGTTAACCTCGGAAACATCGAGCCAAGGGAGATAATTCCCCTGGAATCGCTTCGCTGCGGTCTGAGGGGAGATACTTTTTTCCAGTTCCTTCCCGAAAATCTCAAATGACCTCCTGCCTTCAATTATTTCCGGTAAATTTCAGCTGAATGAGAAAATTCGGCCTCATCGGTTATCCTCTCGGGCATTCTTTCTCAAAGAAATACTTTACTGATAAGTTTTCAAACGAGAAATTGCACGACTGCTCCTATGAAAACTACCCCATAAACAATCTTGAACTGCTTCCCGGCCTGGTTTCGTCAGAACCCGGTCTGGAGGGTCTGAATGTCACTATCCCTTATAAGTCTGAAATCATCAGGTTGTTAAATCGGATCGATGACGAAGCAGCCCGGGTGGGAGCGGTAAATGTTGTGAAGATAAAAAGGATGGAGGGCAGGGTGAGCCTTCACGGCTATAACAGCGATATTACCGGTATTTGCGATACCCTGATCCCGCTCCTCCGGCCCGGTATGAAGAGCGCCCTGGTTCTTGGCACCGGCGGCAGCTCAAAAGCTGTGTGTTTTGTCCTGAAAAACATTGGAATAAATTATACTCTTGTTTCCAGACACCGGAAAGCGGGATGTATCGCATATTCAGATCTTGACGGGGAGATAATGAAAAGCCACCACCTGATCATAAATACGACTCCGCTGGGCATGTATCCCGATGTTGAAGGCAGACCGGAACTCGACTATGATATGATTAATGAAAACCACATTCTTTTCGACCTGATCTACAATCCCGAACTGACAACTTTTCTCAGGATGGGTCAGGAGCGGGGCGCTGCTGTCATGAACGGGCTCAAAATGCTGATACGGCAGGCTGAAAAATCATGGGAGATATGGAATGATGCCGACCGCTGATGTTTGCCGGGTAGCAATCTGAATCAGCAATTAAACAAAAAGCTCTGCCGGATATTCAATATCTGTCAGGAATAATCCTTTTGCCGGAGCGGAAATACCTGCAGCCGAGCGATCCTTCGCCAGGATTATTTCTTCAAATTCCTTCATACCGGTTTTATACTTTCCTACCTCGATCATCGTTCCTGTTATTGCCCTTACCATGTTGCGCAGGAACCTGTCTGCCCTGATGGTGAACACAAGTCTGTTACCGTCCTGTTTCCATCCTGCTTCAAAAATTTTACAGATATTGTTCTTGTTATTGGAATGGAGCCTGCAGAAGCTTGTGAAATCGGAATGTTTCATTAAAATCTCTGAGGCCCTGTTCATCAAATCTACATCAAGATCGCCTTGAATGAACCAGGATGAACTTTGGGAGAAGGGATCCTTAACGCGTGAAACAAAGTATTTGTAAGTTCTTGAAAGAGCACTGTATCTGGCATTTGCATCCGGGATTACTTTTTTAATAGATGCAACTGAGATATCCGCAGGTAAAAACCTGTTAATCCTGAAAATCAGGTTTCTTTTTACAGCCAGATCAGGATATATGCTTTCAAAATGAGCACAGAATAAGAGAGCATGAACCCCCGCATCAGTCCTGCCCGCTCCCTTTGTTGAAATGGATTCGCCAATGATAAGAGTAAGGGCTTCATCAAGGATTTTCTGTACTGTAAGTGAATTGGGTTGTATCTGCCAGCCATGATAGGAAGTGCCTTTAAATGAAAGGAATATGAAATAACGGGTAAGCACAGTTTTGTTTTTCCAAATATAGGTATTCGGCCGAAGAATTGAGATTATTGGAATTATTAAAAATTTGTTGGCGGGTGCTAGGAAAATCGATCTTTAAATGTATTTTTACTTCCGCCAAAACTGATCGTAACATATTGTTTAACCTAAATCCTATACTATGACAGAACAGAAAAACACGCAAACAGCCGGTATGGCCTTTATGGGAATGATCTTCTTCCTGTTCGGATTCGTTACTACTTTTAACATTACACTGGCTGACAAATTCAAAGCGGTCTTTGAGTTATCAAACTTTCAGGCACAGCTTGTTAACGGGGCATTTTTCTTCACCTACTTCGTATTGTCTTTTACAGCGGGAGGTATAATTAAAAAGATTGGCTACAAAGGAGGAGTAATTCTTGGTCTTTTGCTGGTAGCAGTGGGAAGCTTCCTGTTCTTTCCTGCAGCCAAAGCAATATCCTTTCCGTTCTTCCTGTTCGCCATTTTTATTATGGCTGGTGGTGTCGTTTTCCTGCAAACAGCAGCAAATCCATACGTAACTGCCCTGGGACCATCGGAGACTGCTTCAGGCAGATTAAACCTTACACAGGCCCTTAATTCAATCGCTACCTATCTTGCTCCTATACTTGCCGGTCTGTTTGTTTTTAAAGCCGCTGCAGATGCTGCCCTTAACGCTGCCGAATCAGTGCCCACCGCTCCATTTCTGATAATAGCCATAGTCGTTATTATAATTGCGGTTGCAATATATTTTCTGAAACTCCCTGAAATTTCAACCCAGGGTGTTGAAAGAAAAAGCGTATGGAAACATCCGCATGTAGTTCTTGGTGCGGTCGGTATTTTCTGTTATGTCGGCGCTGAAGTTGGATCTGCCGCAATGCTTCAGAGATATTTCCAGGAAGCGTTACAGATGGCCCGGAATGATGCTGCAATGATGATAGCCCTTTACTGGGGTGGCGCCATGGTCGGCAGATTTTATGGATCATTTATGCTTTCAAATGTTGAGAAGTCAAAGAAATATCTGTATACTGTTCTTGTAATTGCCCTTGCCCTGTTTGTCGGATGGTTCGTAAGAAAAGAAATTACCGATGGCCTTATATTTGCCGGAATAGCACTGGTAAACTACCTCGCAATGCAGCTTGGCAGAGGTAATGCAAGCAGGTCTCTGGCAGTTTTTGGTATAATTGCCGCGCTCCTTCTTGTAGTTGTTATGTCAGTCAGCGGACCGATCATTTTATGGGTTGGATTATCTATTGGTTTCTTCAACTCCATTATGTTCCCGAATATTTTTGCACTTGGTGTTGAGGGCCTTGATAAAGGTGAACTTAGCATGGCTTCCGGCCTCATCAATACTATGATTGTCGGTGGTGCAGTGGTCCCGGTTCTTATGGGACTCGTGGCAGACGGAATTGGTGTCAGATTTGCATTTATCCTGCCAATAATATGCTACCTGTATATTGTGTTTTTTGCACTTGCCGGAAGCAAGCGCAGGTAGAGTATTAAATATTCTATAACTAACCTTAATGAGGCCGTCTTAAACATTGTTTTGAGATGGCCTCAATTATTATTTCGGGACAATTACTATATTTACAATGAATCGTAATTTTCAAAAATCATATATCAATGGCTACAACAGAAACTCTTATTCAAAAGATAAATAACGGTGATAACAAAGCATTCGGGGAATTGTATGGAAAAGACCCTGCAGAATTAAGCAGGAACGCAAAAAGATATACTGGTCTTCTGACCCAATTCAATTCTGAGTTTGGCGGAATAGATCCTGAATTTTTTACCTCGCCCGGCCGTACTGAAATAGGTGGCAACCACACTGACCACAACTACGGCCGCGTACTTGCGGGTGCCGTTAACCTCGACAACGTTTGTGTTGCAGCAAAGAACAACTCCAACGTAATAAAAATCCTCTCCGAAGGTTACCCGAGATTCGAGGTCGACCTGTCTTCGCTTGCTCCTGTCAAAAGCGAACAATTCACTTCGGCAGCTCTTGTCAGAGGCATCTGTTCGCGCTTCAGGGAACTCGGATATGCAATCGGCGGATTTGATGCATGTATCGATGGCGGCGTCCCGAAAGGTTCCGGTTTAAGCTCATCAGCTTCGTTTGAAGTGCTTATCGGCGCAATCCTCAGCGAGCTGTTCAACGGGGGAAAGGTCGATCCGATACGGAATGCAATCATAGGACAATACTCCGAGAACAATTATTTCGGCAAGCCGTGCGGATTGATGGATCAGACTGCCTGTGCGATGGGCGGATTAATAACCATCGACTTTGAGAACCCGGCCGAGCCAATTGTTAAGAAAGTGAATTTCGATTTTGTCGCAACAGGTTTCGCATTGGTTATAACTGATACCGGGGGCAACCATGCCGATCTAAACGACGAATACGCCAGCCTTCCGACCGATATGAAAGCCGTTGCTGCTGAGCTTGGCGCGAAAGTGCTCCGCCAGGTAACACTGGAGCAGATTATTGATATCGCTCCCAAAATACGCGAAAAGGTAGGCGACCGTGCACTACTACGGGCAATCCATTTCGAAGGCGATAACCAGCGTGTTGTTGAACAGGTTGCGGCGCTCGAAAGAAACGACTTTAAGGCATTCCTGGGAATGGTGGTTGATTCCGGGTATTCTTCATATATGTATAACCAGAATATCTACCCGGTCAACAATGTCAGGGAACAGGGTGTATCACTGGCGCTTGCCCTGAGTCAGCTTGTACTTAAGGGAGAAGGGGCATGGCGGGTTCATGGAGGAGGCTTTGCAGGAACAATCCAGGCATTTGTACCGCAGAATCTTCTTGACAAATACGTAAAGACCCTTGAACATATTTATGGTAAAGGCTCATGCCATAAATTGTTCATCCGTCACCAGGGAGCGGGTATAGTAGATTTATAAATATACAGTAAACAGAATATTAAGCATGAATATAATCAGTGAAGAATCATTCAGGGAGTTTCGGAACGGTAAACCGACAGGTCTTTACACCCTGAGAAACAAGAATGGACTGATTGCACAGGTCACAAATTACGGTGCCATTGTTGTAAGTATTTTTGTCCCTGACCGCAACGGTACTCTGGCCGATATTGTTCTGGGCTATGATACAATCGATGAGTACATTAAGGGAAATGGTCCTTATATGGGAGCAGTTTGCGGACGATGTGCAAACAGGATCGCCAGAGGGAAATTCACCCTTGCCGACAGGGAATATACCCTTGCAGTCAACAACGGTCCGAACCACCTTCATGGAGGGATCAGGGGCTTTGACAAAGTGGTATGGGATGTGGTCGGTTCGACCGGCTCAGGTGTGAAGCTTCAGTATCTGTCACCCGACGGTGAGGAAGGATATCCCGGAAACCTTAAAGTATCTGTAACATACACACTTACTGATGAAGATTCGCTCCGGATCGATTATCTTGCAACAACCGACAAAACGACTCTGGTTAACCTGGCAAGCCATTCATACTTTAACCTTGCAGGAGAAGGATCAGGAAGGGTTTATGATCAGGAGCTGATGATCAACGGAGCTTTTTTCACGCCTACTGATGAAACCAACATTCCGACCGGAGAGATCAGGCCTGTAAAAGGAACCCCGATGGACTTCACTGCCTTCAGGAAAATCGGAGAATTGATTGACCTCGATGATGAGCAGTTGAGATATGGCAACGGTTACGACCATAACTGGGTACTGCCCCACCGGACAGGAACTATGGGCCTGGCAGCCGTTGCACATGATCCCGCATCGGGCAGGCAGATGGAAATCTTTACAACCAAACCCGGAGTCCAGCTATATACGGCAAACTGGCTTGACGGCGAAAAGGGAAAGAGCGGCAAAAAATACTACCAGCGCTGGGCCTTCTGCCTTGAAACACAACACTTTGCCGATGCCATTAATAAACCTCATTTCCCGTCAATAATCCTGGCTCCCGGAGATGAATACAGACATAGCTGCATATATAAATTCAGTACAAAATAAAGGATCCTTATATCTTACCTGATAATATGATTTGCAGATTTAAAATTCGCGGTTATAATTTTTGCCTTCAAATCCATAAACCTTTCAACCCTTCAACATTTAAACTTTTCAACCTTTAAACTTTAACCTTTAAACCTTTAAACTAATAGTATTACTGCCATGGAAAACCAAAAAAACAACTATCTGTTTCCTCTGATCGTGATGGCCGTGCTCTTTTTTATGCTTGGCTTTATCACAACCATGAATAACTCGCTTATCAATTACCTGAAGGACGCATTCAGTCTCAACGAGGTTGAAAAGCAGCTTCCAAACACTTTCTTTTACGGTGCATATATTCTGTCAATACCGGTAGGTTACCTCCTGAACCGCATAGGTTATAAGAATGGGGTTCTTGCCGGACTCGGCCTAATAAGTCTCGGTTTCTTCCTTTGCATACCGGGTGTTGCAATCGGATACTATGGTTTCCTGAGTGCTGTATCAGTATTCGCAATAGGTGTTGTGTTGCTGCAGGTAGCTGCAAATCCTTACGTTAATGCACTGGGGAGTCCTGAAACTGCTGCCAGCCGTCTGACTCTTACAAATGCACTTAATTCCGTTGCCACGGTGATAGCCCCGATTTTCGTTTCCATGCTGATAGTATCAGCCAATACAGCCGGCGCTGCCGATCCCAAAACAGTGCAGGGCCCTTTCGCAGGCATCGGAATTGTCACTCTGGTAATCGTGGTAATAATGTTCTTCCTTCGTCTGCCTGAGATCAAAGAAGGTGAGTCAGCAGAGGGTGGTGTAGCAAAGAAGATAAAATCGAGCGCTTATAAATATCCGCATATGTGGCTGGGTTCGCTGGCAATTTTCTTCTACATGGGCGTTGAAATCGGTATCCCGAGCTTCTTTGCAGATTATTCAGCCAAGCTGGGCTTCGATTTTGACGGTGAAATGAGGACTAAATTACTTGCTTATTACTGGGCTGGACTTATGGTAGGCCGTGTTGCAGGTATTTTTATTTTACGGAAATATTCCGCAAGCAGGATATTGAGTTTCAATGCGGTATTTGGCGCTGTAATGTTACTTCTGTCGCTGTTGCTTGGTTCGATGGGAATGAACTGGATTGCCCTGGTATTGTTCCTCGGAACCGGTCTGATGCATTCGATAATGTGGCCCTGTATATACAACCTTGCACTTGAAGATCTCGGGCCTCACTCAAAAGTCGGATCCGGAGTGATTGCGACATCGGTTATCGGAGCTGCACTATTGCCAATTATGATGGGCGGCATTCAAAGGGGCATAGGTCTCATCGTTGCGATCTGCTGCCTGTTTGTTTACTACACATACATTACTTACTTTGCCGTTAAGGGTTCGAAAATAAGATCATAAAAACATACCATGGACCGCAGAAAATTCATCGAAAAATCCGGGGCTGCAGCCGGTGCTGCCATGCTTGGCAGCGTAACACCTGTAACCGCCGGTGTACCCGTTGCTGAAATACGGCAGAAGACAGCCGGTATCTCCGGGATCAAGCTTGGCCTGTACTCCATTTCGTATGGAGGGATATGGTATAAGGGTCCTGCTATCTCATTTGACGAATTGTGCAGTCGTGCAAAAGAGGCAGGTTTTGACGGCGTGGAACTTGACAACAAGCGCCCAATGGGGAGTCCTATGGATCTTAACCAGCGTAAAAGGGACGAAATGCTTAATTCGCTTTCAAAATACGGTCTGGAAATACCCTGTGTGGCAGCCAATAACGATTTTTCAAGCCCGATACCCGAACACAGGGAGTGTCAGCTTCTTATGGTGCGTGAGACAGCAAAACTGGCAAAAGACCTTGGCGCGAAAGTTGTCCGCCTGTTTGCCGCCTGGGCCGGGGTTCCGATCCATGAAGGAACCGGCACTTATGATTTTGTCAGGGACAGCTATTACACTTTCCCCAGGCAGTATCCCTATGCTACACGGCTCGACAGATGGAACTTTGTAAGAGAGTGCCTTGCGGAGGCTGCAAGAATGGGAGAGGAAAACGGGGTTGTTATGGCCCTTCAGAACCATGCACCGCTGATCAGACACTGGAAAGATACTTATGACCTTGTAAAAGAGGTCAATTCACCGTGGCTCAAAATATGCCTCGATCTGCCCATTTTTGAAAGACAGGACAGGGATTATATTGCCAATGCCGTTCGAACCGTTGGAAGCCTGCAGGTACATTCCCACTACGGAGGAGAATACTTCCGGGACGAAAACAGAACAATACGTCAGAAAGTCCTGGAAACGCGTTTTGGGGAACCCTTGCCCGACTATGAGCACTATATCGGTTTGATGGCCGAAACAGGCTACAAGGGCTATTTTACCTTCGAATTATGCCATCCTGTGCTGAACGACGATCATACACCGGGCGGCCTCGATTTTGTGCACGAGCAGGTTAAGCTCGCCAGGGAATATATGAGTAATATTATTAAAGCCTGAATAGAAAAATGGCGAGGGGCTTTGCAAGTGACAATAACGCCGGCGTTCATGCCGTGATACTGGATGAACTGGCGGCTTCGAATGCCGGTCATGTACTGGGATATGGGGATGATCCTTACACTGAACAGGCTACCGGGCTTTTCAGGGAACATTTTGGAAATGAAGCGGATATCTTTTTTGTGTTCACAGGAACTGCGGCCAATGTACTTGGCCTGAGCAATATTACACGTTCGTGGCAATCGGTAATAACGGCTTTTACCGCCCACATAGAACAGGATGAATGCGGGGCTCCTGAGAAATTTATCGGCGCCAAAGTCCTGACAGTGGATACCCCTGACGGGAAAATCTATGTTGATCTTCTGAAGAGGCATATGCATGGATTTGACTTTCAACACCATGCTCAGCCTAAGGTAATATCGGTTACCCAGGCAACAGAAATGGGAACGGTATATACCCCGGGCGAGATACGGAAGTTAGCCGATTACGCCCATGATAACGGAATGTATCTTCATATGGACGGGGCAAGGATCGCTAATGCAGCCGTTTGCCTTGGATTGCCCTTTAAAGCATTTACAACTGATGCCGGAGTGGATGTGCTTTCTTTCGGAGGCACTAAAAACGGAATGATGTTTGGTGAAGCAATTTGTTTCTTAAGGCCGGGCATCTCTGGTGATTTCAAATACATACGGAAGCAGGGAATGCAGCTTGCCTCGAAAATGAGGTTTATCTCAGCCCAGTATCTTGCATATTTCAGGGATGATCTGTGGAAAAAAAGTGCCTTGCATTCAAACCGTATGGCGCGGATACTTGCCGGTAAACTGTCGGGAATCAAAGGAATTCAGATCACCCAGCCGGTTCAGTCGAACGGCGTTTTTGCCATACTACCTCATGAAGTTGCCCATAGTGTCTGCAAATCCTATTTCTTTTACCCGTGGAATGAGGTTACATCCGAATACAGGCTAATGACGAGCTGGGATACGACGGAGGAGGATATAGATGGGTTGGTTGAATTGTTGGAAAGAGAGATGGGGAAATAGTGAGAAAGGGAGAAAGGGAGATGGGGAGAAAGGGAGAAAGAGAGATATGGAGAAATAGGGAAATATAACTGGTTAATAGACAGCTAATCAGAATACTGCAATAAAATAAAATACGTATTAAAAAACGTATTATAATACGTATTATAATACGTTTTTTTAGTGGCTCTTATATATGTTATTATACATTCTTATTCAGATACATGGCTATAAGAGACAGGCAAAATACGCTAAAACAGGAAGTATTTGAACCTCGAGGTTCCATTATATTAGTGAACGATGTAAAACTAATAATCAGGGCTATAGTAAAACTGATTTTGATGGAACCACGCCGTGGTTCGGAATGTATTTCTGGCATTTAAGGTCTGTTTTGGTGGAACCACTCCGTGGTTCAGAAACGGATCCCTGGCAGGGGACATCTGGTTTTGTTTAAAAAAGGCTGCCTGGTGGCTTTGAATTGTGGTAAGTCCCTCGCTGACGCTCAGTGACAGGTGTTTTAGAAGTTTTGCTTATGCAACAGGGAGATCCCTCGCTGGTGCTCGGGATGACATTCATTTTCAGGGTTTTAGGGGAAGAAGCGGCGATTCGCACCAGGAAACCAAATACTGACGAAAATGCTGTATGCGAATCGCCGCTTCTTCCCATAAACCAATAAAACAACCGGTCATCCCGAAGCGAAGCGAGGGATCTCTTAATATATTGGCGCAAAGCCTTTCCCGTAAGGGCTACTTCTTAAGAAACCAGCAATTTTGTGCAAACAACTTCCCTGAGGTAATGATGATGATGAACGTACTTACAACACAAAAAAAAGCCGGATTAGGTAACCCGGCTTTTTAAATGATAATATGGAAATTATCTATTTGAGAGTAAAGTTTATTGGCACCATATACCATACAGGAACCGGTTTCCCGCCCTGCTTACCTGGTTTGAATGCCGGAAGTTGTTGAACAACCCTGATGGCTTCCTTATCGAGTTCGGTATCAACACCTTTAAGTATGCTAACCCTGTCGACAGTGCCTTTTGAGGTTACACAGAATCTTACAATGACTTTTCCCTGGATATTGTTTTCCTTAGCAACTTCCGGGTACTGGGTATGTTCCATAATCCATTTCAGTAGTTCTACTTCACCACCGGGGAACATGGGCATTTCCTCAACAACCACAAATGGTTCGGCTTCGGGATCATCTTCCTCAACCTCTTCCTTAACGACTTCTACAATTTCAACGACCTCTTCGTCCTGAACTTCAACCTGTGCCTGATCAGCGGTCATAAGCTGCACCACTTCTTCGGGTTTGACTGAGTCCACAACTACAGGTGGAACGTATTTAGCCTGCTGCGCAACATCTTGTGGAGGAGGTGGCGGGGGAGGAGGGGGAGCAACCGCATCAACCGGCTGGTCCAGATTTTCCATCTTTATTTCGACCTGTCTTTCCTGCCTCTTGGTCCTGTTTTCCGCAGCTTTGGCATTAAGGTAAGGAGTGATCACTGCTGTACCCAATATGATGGTACCAATGAGCAGTGCGATAAGAACATTGCGGTTATACTTCTTCCGTAATCTGTAAGCTCCGTACTCCTTGTTCCTGTCTTCGAACACTATATCGTCAAAGGCAGGCGCTTTATCTTTTTCTTTTGCCATTGTTTTAAAGGTTTACGGTTAATTGGTTGAAGTAGCGGTAGCTGTTGGAGTTATTCCTGCAGCAATTTCCACCATTCTGTCTTCATACCATGCCATTTCAACAAACGTATAACGGGCGATTCCGCAGATATTCATCTCGTCGAGAATATCAACAAAATTTCCGTAATTGGCTTCTTTGTAAGCTTTTATAAGCACAATTGGACCAGTATCGTCATCAGTTTTCATCTTGCTTACAAAGTTCCTGGCGGAGTCCTGCGAAATAGGAATTTTCCCGGATAGAACCTGCTGGTTAAATTCTGCAATTCTCCTTGCAAGCGTCTTGTTCCTGCCAAGCAATTCCTGACGGATACCTGTAGCACTGTAATCTGTCTCATTTAACGGGGGCAGACTATTGTATTCCTCTGGTTTTACTGCTCCTACGTACCAGTAAACTTTGTTTTCCGGTCCCAGGACAATATTTAGAGTACGGCTCGCAACAATCCTCGGAGCCTCCTGTTTTGTCGGATCCTTGATCTTCTCGGGAAGAACAATTTCCATGATCTTGGCCTTATTGAAAGCTGTCGTAAGCATAAAGAATGTGATCAGCAGCATCATGAGGTCCACCATCGGTGTCATATCAATATGCGGAAGCAGTTTTTTAGCTTTCTTTTTTCCGCCGCTTTTTTCTTCTTGAATTATTTCTGCCATATCACTGTTGTATTTCTTCCAGGTTTATTTTAGTTGCTTCAAGACTGGTAATCAGATTAAACCTGTTAACGTTCCTCTCCTG
The DNA here is from genome assembly GCA_963737255.1 of uncultured Bacteroidales bacterium. GTDB lineage: Bacteria > Bacteroidota > Bacteroidia > Bacteroidales > VadinHA17 > LD21. Next base: position 237,837 of record CAVTSB010000010.1, on the reverse strand, counting down.
AAGGATATCGAGGGTTTTCTTTACGATGGGGAAACCTGTTTCGGAGTCTCCCTTGATGCAGGCCTGAACGTTGGGATTAATCGTACGTATTGCAACGATCCAGGCAGCAAGCTGGTTGTCAGTTGAATCGATCGGGATCCCAAGTTGCATGGCTTTCCTGGCATTGCTATCATCCGAATTCAGAAATTCCTTCATGTTTTGCATTGAAACACCAATGGAGGAGGGATATTTCTGGAATTCCCTCAGCTCTTTATCGGTGAACTCAATATTGTACCTTTTTCCCATTTCCTGCAGAACTTTTGGTCTGAATGCCAGAAGGGTGTCGGGTCCGTTGTCAAAGTTAAGGAATATCTTGTCGTCAACCGATAACAGGAAGGTCATCGTATTAAAATCAGGAGTTGGTTTCTCTGATATTGAAAAGGGAGTATCGACAGTGGCGGGTTCAGGCTGTCGCATTTGCGTGGTAAGCATCAGGAATATCAGGATCACGGCAAATGTATCAACCATCGGCGTCATGTCGATGCGGGGTGACTTAGTTGGTAATTTAATCTTTGGCATTGTAGCTTTTTTTAAGATTTAACCAAAAGATAGATCATTGATTATTTTGATTTCAATGATGCTGCAAAATTCTGGATCAGGCTAAACCCAGCTTCATCAATTTTAAAAGTGTATGCGTCAATTGTTGATGAGAAATAATTGAATGCAAGGATCGCCAATGTTGATCCTGTAATACCGAATGCCGTGTTGACAAGGGCTTCTGAAATACCCTGTGAAAGGGCAAGGGCGTCAGGGGCACCTGATTGAGCAAGAGCAGCAAATGCACGGATCATTCCGAGAACTGTACCGATAAGACCGATAAGCACGGAAACCGATGCAAGTGTTGAGAAAATAACCATGTTCTTTGAAAGCATTGGAAGTTCGAGAGCAGTTGCCTCTTCAAATGACTTCTGTATTGATACGATCTTCTGGTCTTTTTCGAGCTCAGTGTCTTTTTGAAGATCACGGTAGCGCAACAGACCGGCTTTCATAACATTTGCAAGTGAACCCTTTTGCCTGTCGCAGGCTTCCATTGCTTCTTCAATCTTGTCTTCAGCAAGAAGATTCTGAAGATTATGAACAAATGAATTTAACCTTCCCTTGCCTTTTGCCCTTGAAAGAGTAATGACCCTTTCAATTACAAAAATGATAAGTGTCAACACACAGGTCATAAGAACAGGCACAATGAAACCACCTTTAAATATTATACCCAAAAAGTTTCCTTCGAGCGGTTGTCCATGCGGATTGCCGCCTTCGAAATTAACAGGGTTACCCATTATTTTGACGAACAATAAATAGGAAACCACAAAAGCTATTAAAATAGCACTTACTGCGAACACATTCTGCAGTGTTTCTTTAAACGAACTTCCTTGTTTACTCATTTTTATCGATTTTGTTTAGGTTAAGATTTTACGATTTGCAAATATATATCTTCAATTGTTTTTTTCCAATAGCCTAAAAAAATATTGTTTTACTTTTAATATAGTTTATAATTGTTCTATTAAACAAGACATCCATCTATACCATTCACCCTATTAAATAATAAGGGTTTACTAAAATATTCTCCTTTTTATTTCCCCTTCCCCGCTCAAGGGGGAAACATTGTACTTATGCCTTTTTACTTTTATCTTTATACTTTTGTCTTTTATCTTATCAATACAAATTACTGAGCAAGCTTAACATTATAAACCCTTGATTTGGTAATCGCAATTTCCTGAGAAGTATACCCCTTGGCACTGATAATCAGTATTTCTGACCCCTGCGGTATCTCGAACTTGTATTCGCCTTTTGCATTTGTCAGGTTTTCTGCTGCAGTATCCTTAACCCTTACTGAGGCATACGGGATCGGTTGTCCTGACGCATTCGTGACAATCCCCTTAATTTCATTGGGGTTAATCCCTTTCTTTACTGATGCCTGGTAATCCTGGATCCACTTAAGATTGCCCTTCGCGGAAGCATTTGCAGGATCAATGCTCAGAATGCTCTGATATGCTTCGGATGCCTTTGCCAGGAAAGAAAGCTTGCCTTCAAGGGTTTTTTCTGAGGCTGTAGCTTTTGTTTCAAGGTTTGCAACCCCGTTATAACCTCTGATCTTATTCTCCTTGCTGGCAGGATTAAGGTTGATCATTCTGTTATATAAGCCTTTGGCAACCGTGTAGTTGCCGTTCTCCATATTAAGATACCCGAGATAGGTCAATGCTTCGATCATCTCGCCCTCATTCTTTACAGAGTCCTTGCCTGCTATCTGAAGTAATTTTTCAAACTTTGGCTTGGCCAGCCCGAGTTTCGTATCAGGATCCATTTTTGAATATGTACGTGCAGTGTAAGTATATGCAGGCAGGTAATCGGGTGATTTCTTTATTACAATATTAAAGATCGAATCAGCCGATTTGTATTTTTCGCCGTTATAGAATGCCCTTCCGACCTGCATGTATCCTGAAGTGTTATTCTCAGCAGCCGGATCAATCAGTTTTGCCCATGTTTTAGCGGCTTCATTGTATCTTCTGAAATTATAGAAAGTGGTTGCCATTTCGCTCAGCAGCGCACGATCCTGTGAAGTCAGCTCCGTGCCGGCCTGATCTTTCTTGTCAAAATTGAAGGCTTTATTGTATTCTCCAAATGCCCTGGTGATCTCCTGGTCGGCCTTTGCAACACTTGTTTCCAGATCTGCTATTTTTTTTGTAAGGTCATCAACTGATGCCTTAAACTTGGGCTTGTCCGCGGCTGAAGCGGTCACGAATCTTGATTTCTCCCTGTCAAGCTGTGTTTTCAGGCTGGCCAGTTCTTCAACCATTTTCGGGTAGTTCTGATTTTTTTTGGCAAGAATCCTGGCCAGATAGTGGTAGTCTTTTTTAAGAATACGGGCAGATTCTACTGTGGCAAACAGCTTCTCCATATAACTCAGAGCCTTATCCAGGTCAGGATTTTCTTTTTCATAGGCGGAATAGCCTGCAATACGGTTCATATACGATCTTGACTGGTCAACTGCGAGTATTTCTTCCACATTCTTTATGACTTCTTCATAGTCTCCTGAATAAAAGAGAGATGTCACATATCTTATCTTTGCAGGGGTATTCCCGGCAGTAAGTTCGAGATATTTCTTGAAATTCTCTTTCGACTGTTCAAGCCTTCCTGCACGAGCGTAGAGCTGTCCTAGCTCACGGTAAGCAGGTGCATAGTTGGCGTTCAGCTTAATTGCTTCTTCAAAAGGGGGAATAGCCTGCTGCAATGCACGACCTTTAACATATACATAACCGATTTTCATATTGGCTGTCGAAGACGTGGGATCAGCAAACTGAGCGAGGTTATAGTTCTTTATTGCATTTGATCCGTCATTTACCATCATATAAAGATCACCGGCAATCAGATAGATCTCAGCATTTTTTGAGTCGATCCTGATTGCTTCCCTGATCAGGGGAAGTGCCTTTGCAGTGTCAACCATCCCGTCCTTTGCATACGACTCTGCTATTTTGGCCAGGGCAAATGCATATTCTTTTGCAGGAGGCATGATCTTTTTGATCTTCTTGTACGGAAGAAGGAAGCTTTTCGCCTTTGCACGCATTTCATTTGCCTTTGTATCATCGCCAAGATAGTTTGCCACTTTGGCAAGACCGATGTAATTAAGTGGATCACCCGGGGCGGTACTTACACCCTTATTAAACGCTTCCTGTGCTGCCTGTGTAGCTATAACCAGAGAATTGGATATTGTATCTGCAAAATAATCAAGTAAATAATTTTCACCGAGGTAAAAATAATTTTTGCCGTTTGATGGTTCTTTCTGTATCAGTGCCTTCAGCATCTCCTCCGATTTGTCGTACTGTTCACTCCTCGTAAGTTTGATGGCGGAAACCAGATCCTGTGCCTGAAGATTGCCCGTCAGAACAATCGAGAACACACCTGCCAGCAAAAGAGCAGGTCTTAACATTGAACGTTTCATAGCTTTACTTTTTGATATCAGTTTATGTAATTTATTTCTCTTTTCCAATTCTAAATCATTTATCCCTACTTTATCTATTTTTTTTCTTTATATCTTTATTTCCCTTCTTCTCTATATCTATTGTTTTATCTGAACCAATCTGATTGGCATCGTCGCTGGTACAAGTCCTGATTTAAGAACTATCCTCTGACCCTGCTCGGCTGTCGCCCATTGGATGAACCCCGAACCGAGACCTTTGAATGTTTCTCTCGAGATCAGGTAAACTTCCCTTACAAACGGATATGATTTATCATATATGAAACCCTGGTGTGGACGGTAAAACGTTCCATCGTTAACAAACTGTTGTGAAATTGCGAGAATATTCACTTTATTAATAAAGCTCTGGCTGAGCGAGTCATCCTTATCGCTGATCCAGTTAACACTGATGATCCCGAGGGCATTGGGATTCTTTGAAACAAAATCGATAACCTCAGGGTTGTTGTTTACCGCAAAGAAATTATCGCCAAGATCACTCTCAATTTCAAACTTCTCCCTGAAGTATCTTATGTTTCCTGACTTGTTGTTATCAAAGATGATGTTTATATCCCCGAGCTTTGATTTTGGATTTATTTCATTCCACGATTTTATCCTGCCTTTAAAAATGTCCCTGACCAAATCATATTTAAGCAGGGTATCCTTGTTTTCACGGTTCGTGATAAGTGCGAGGGCATCATATGCAAAGGTAATAGTCCGGGCAACCACAAGTGTATCGCGCAGATACTGGATCTGGTTGTCCGAGAGTTTCCTGCTTGTTACCATTACTTTCACGGAATCATTCATGAAATCACTAACGACATCAAATTCCGGTTTGTACATGGGTTTTACCCTGGCGTTCTCGTATAATGAGGTGAAGGTATAGACCTCCGAATCGATAATAGGCTGGAACGATTCATCAACGGAGATCTTTATATCACCTCGCGTAGGTGTTTCGTCCGATACCCTGGGACCGGAGTTGCTGCATGAATGCAGGGACACAAATAACACAAAATACAGGGAAATGATTCCTGATCTTAAAATATTTGCATTGAATTTCCTCACAAATGAAAAGATCTTTGAAAAGGTTTTATGAGTCGCAATAATAATAAAATTTTGATAAATATTTACATTGCTCATATTCTTTTAAATTTTGCAAGTTGAAAAATATCTTATTGAATTACTGCAAAGTGCATGCCAACCCGTTAATCTGCCTTTAAAATATTTTCCATTATTCTTCCTTTTTCCCGGAGAAGAAAACCTCAACAATTTTAGAATAAGCCCTGAAGGCCCTGAATATTCCGAAAAAAACAAATGTCCCCCCCATTAAATTGACCAGAGCTTTGTCCCACTGCGATTCAAAATAAAACAACAGATATATCCCTATTCCAAGGTAAAAAAACACCATAAAGGTACTGAAAATAGCATTTATCTGTTCCATTATCCTGTTGCCTTCCATACCGAATGTTTTAGTTAACAAATAAACGAATAATCATCGTACAATCAAAGATTTTTTTCAATTATCTTAACTGTCTGATCATTAGTCATGTTTTTTGCCGGGTTAACAATGAAGCATCGCCGTAACTTAAAAACCTGAAATTACTTTCAAGTGCGTACCTGTAAATTTCTTTCCATTTCGACCCGGCCCATGCAGAGACCAGAAGTAGCAGCGTGCTGCGCGGCTGGTGGAAATTTGTGATCATGCCGTCAATGATCCTGAATTCATATCCAGGGATAATGATCAGCTTTGTCGAAGCTGCCAGAACAGGCCGGTTCTTCCTTTTCATCAGTTCATAAATTGTCTCAAGTGACTCCATCACGGAAACTGGTTCCCTGCACCTGGAGACATACGGTTCCCATTGATCAACAACCAGTTCATCAAAATTGTTTAATGGATTGTAAAAAGTTTTTACGCCAAGCCAGTAAAGGCTTTCAAGCGTCCTTACCGATGTGGTTCCCACGGCAATGATCTTCCCCGTGTTTTCAATTATGGTTCTGAGCGTATCCTGTGTTATGAAAAAGTGTTCGGCGTGCATCTCATGAGCTGAAATTTTCGCATTCCTTACAGGCTGAAATGTCCCTGCCCCCACATGCAGTGTGAGTTCAGCCAGCTGAATGCTTCTTTGATCCAGTTTCGACAGTATGTTTTCCGTAAAGTGGAGCCCTGCGGTTGGAGCGGCCACCGATCCCTTTACGGTTGAGTAGATCGTCTGGTATCTTACGCTGTCATCTGGTTCATCCTCCCTTGTAATGTAGGGTGGGAGAGGGATATGGCCCGTTGCTTCAATCACTTCACTGAAACTGAGATCCGGGTTATCCCACGATAACCTGATCCTCCAGGCATCACCTTCGGGACAAATCTTCTCGGCACAAAGAGTGTTTTTTTTGTTGCGGATCTCAAATCCAAGATATTGCGACCTGTCTTCCATTTTTTCAGATTGCCGATCATGCATTTCCATTCCACCCCTTCATTTGATGCAAAAGAGCTTTCATAGCCGGCAGGAAAGAGGGGCTCAAGGCAAAGCACCTCAATATTTGCACCCGAGGTTTTTGCGAAGAGCAGCCGTGCCCTTATAACCCTGGTATTATTGAATACGAGCAATGAACCTGAAGGAAGAAACCTGTCGATATTCGCTGAAAACAGCTGTTGAGATGTCACGGCCATCAAAAAGCAGCAGCTTCGACCTGTCTCTTTCCTTAAGCGGAAATTGTGCGATCCTTTCCTCCGGAAGGTCATAGTCATATTCATTAATGTCAATATCGATCATCAGTATCTTATTGTTAACCCTCGCTCTCTCGCTCCCTCGCTCCCTCGCTCCCTCGCTCCCTCGCTCCCTCAAAAACATATCAGCTATCTTCTTCTACCTGTTATAATTTTCTTCCCAATGCAGCTGGGCCACGGCAAAATTAACCATTTTTCCGGGCAATTTCCTTACCTTTGAATCGCAGTTGGTTGTTCCATCGTGCCACGCTTGACGGGGTAAGGAAAGTCCGGACAACACAGAGCACCATGCTTCCTAACGGGAAGATATCCGTGAGGGTATAGTAGTGTAACAGAAAATAACCGTCACGCTCCGGCGTGATAAGGGTGAAAAGGTGAGGCAAGAGCTCACCGGTGCCGGTGGTGACACAGGCAGCCGTACACCTTATGGGTTGAAAGACCATGTATACCGGCGGTCAGGGCTGCTCGCCCGATGCCGGGGGGTAGGTCGTACGATCCCGCCAGCAATGACGGGACCAGATAAATGATGGAAACCGGTCCAATAATCTCGCGCAGATGTCCGGACCGGAACAGAATCCGGCTTACAGATCAGCTGCATCAAAGAAAAAAAGAGGGTGGCTCAAAAGGGCACCCTCTTTCTTTTTTTGAATTATGTTCATTTCTTTTGCTCCTCCAAAAGAAACGAACCAAAGAAAAGGAGTCCGGAAAATACAACCTTGCCCTTTTTTTCCGCTCGCTACACAAGGCCATATTGGCGCCACAAAAAAGGGCGAGGTTCGCACCTTTTCCGGTTTGCCCTCGCGCCTTCTAAAGGAAGACGTGTTGGTGCTACTTTAGTTTGAAAACACTGTCCTCAACCGGAACATTGATCTCTATCTTGTCGAAGGTAATTACAGCAGCCTCCATGCCGTTAGCCATGGCCGTTGTTTTCTTTGGAATCACAACCCCCTGAATGTCCACGTAATCGCTCATGAATGAATCAACATTCATCGATGTTCCCATCTGTTCGACGGTTGTTGTGGATTTTACGAGCATATAGGAATCCTTGTCAAGGAACATGTAAACCGGGTTGGCTCCCTCGGGAGAGGCTTTCAGCTTGAATGCAGGCTTTCCGTTGACGCTTTCTTCTCCTTCAAGGACGAGTTTCCCGTTCCTGAAATAATTGAGCATCTCGTTTGAAAATGCATTGCTGCTCTGAACCGACCTCAGCTGATCAGGGGTAAGTTCGACGGGTTGGCTTGAACCGGTCATTGGATTGATCATGTAACCCTTTTCGCCGTCAAACACCGAAACCATTTCCTGCCCGTTAAAGCTGTAAGCCACCTTTATCTTATTCGGGTTTTTCATTATCATTGTCAGGGGCATTTCCATGCCCATCGACGACATTTTTCCTGTGATCATAATTGTTGATACCTTGGCAAGCTGATCGGCATGGATTGCCGCCGAATACTTTTTAACTATATCATCAATCGATTGTGCATTTATAACAGTGACTGCAATAAGTGCCGACATGAGGAGAATGAGCTTTTTCATAAAAATTGAATTAAGTTTCTGTAATTATTTAAAGGAATTTATTGTTTTTCTGAGTGCTGTAAGTCTGATCAGAAGAGATTCGAATTCCGAAAGCTTAAGCATATTGGCTCCATCCGATTTCGCAATTGCCGGATCGGGATGCGTCTCGATGAAGATACCATCTGCTCCAACGCTAATGGCAGCCTTCCCGATGGTTTCGATCATCGCGGGATTTCCGCCCGAAACACCCGAGTCCTGGTTGGGTTGCTGAAGGGAATGTGTGATATCCATGATAACCGGGACTCCCGTCTCCTGCATTATTGGAATATTCCTGAAATCCACAACAAGATCCTGGTATCCGAAAGTATTGCCCCTGTCGGTTACCATTATATTATTGTTTCCCGATTCCCTCACTTTTTCAATTGCAAACCTCATGGATGCACCTGAAAGGAACTGCCCTTTCTTAATGTTTATCCATTTACCGGTCTTTGCTGCAGCAACCAGCAGATCGGTCTGACGACACAAAAACGCCGGTATCTGCAGGACGTCAACATAGTCGGCAGCCATTTCAGCTTCATCCGGATTGTGAATATCAGTTACCACGGGAATCGAAAACTTACGTCTGACCTCCGACAGGATTCTCAGGGCTTTCAGATCACCGATGCCTGAGAAGGAATCAGCTTTTGACCTGTTCGCTTTCCTGTATGATGATTTGAAAACAAAAGGTACTTTGTATTGATCGGATAGTTCTGCAAGATGAGCAGCAGTGATGAAGACCACCTCTTCACTTTCAACCACGCATGGGCCGGCTATCAGAAGGAAATTGCCGGTTTCAGCGTATCTGAGCCCGGGGATATCTATTCCACTTTTTAACATATGCCTGTAAAGATAACTAATGTAAAGTCAAACCTGTTATGTTGCTATTATAATCATTTCGGATTTCGGATTTTGGATTTTGGATTTTATTTGTTTTTTAATCCGCAATCAAAAATCCGCAATCCGCAATAACTAAATTATAAATCTACCTGCCATAGCTATAGTGATCCTTCCACAGATTGGCGAGTCTCTTTCTGATCTCTTCCTCTTTGGGATTGGCTCCCGGATCATAGAATTTTGTCCCTTTTATTTCTTCCGGAAGGAAATTATCGCGTACAAAGTTGCCCTCGAAGCTGTGCGCATATTTGTAATCCTTATGGTATCCGAGATCCTTCATCAGCTTAGTCGGGGCGTTCCTGATGTGAAGGGGTACCGGAAGGTCTCCATGCTCGCCGACCGCTTCAATTGCCCCTTCAATTGCCATGTATGATGCATTGCTCTTTGGGGATGTGGCAAGATACACCGCCACCTCCGACAGTATGATCCTCGATTCGGGCCATCCTATTACATTAACGGCTTCAAAACAGGTCTGCGCAAGCAGGAGGGCATTCGGATTTGCAAGACCTATGTCCTCAGCCGCGAGGATCAGCATACGCCTGGCAATGAACTTGGGGTCCTCACCCCCCTCGACCATCCTGGCGAGCCAGTAAACGGTTGCATTCGGATCACTGCCCCTCATCGATTTGATGAAGGCAGAGATTATGTCATAATGCTGTTCCCCGTTCTTGTCATACATGGCCAGATTCTTCTGTACATGCTTTAAAACCTTTTCATTGTCGATTTTGATCTTTTCCGATCCTGTTTCATCAGCTTCTGAAGCTACAACCAGTTCGACGGCGTTGTACAGTTTCCGGGCATCGCCGCCTGATACCCTCAGGAATGCTTCATATTCGGATATTTCAATATCGTACTTTGCAAGGTAAGGGTCCTTCTTCAACGCCTTGTTGAGAAGTTCTGTCAGTTCCTCTTCTCCAAGAGGATTCATGACATAAACCTGACATCGTGATAGCAGGGGGGAGATGACCTCAAATGAAGGATTCTCGGTTGTGGCACCTATTAGTGTTATGATCCCCTGCTCAACGGCGCTCAGCAATGAATCCTGCTGTGATTTATTAAAACGGTGTATTTCATCGATAAAAAGGATGGGATTAGGCTGGTCAAAAAACTGCTGTTTCTTTGCCTTTTCAATGGTCTCCCTTACATCCTTCACCCCCGAATGTACCGCACTGAGCTGAAAGAAGGGTCTTTTAAGGTTATTTGCTATGATCCGTGCCAGCGTAGTCTTGCCCACACCCGGAGGGCCCCATAATATAAAGGAAGGTATTTTGCCCGACTCTATTGCCTTACGCAAAACGCCTGTTTTCCCTACAAGGTGCTCCTGTCCGCAGAACTCCTCAAGATTGAGGGGCCGTAACCTTTCAGCAAGTGGTTGATTGGCCAGCATAGTCAAATGTTTGTGCAAAAATAGCAAAAACATTCGAAGACATGAAGAAAGACTGAGGGACGAAGTGACTAAGAGACGAAGAGACCGCAAGGCCGCACGACCATTTATACGAAAAATGGTATATTGCAGCTTATTGTTAAGGAAAAATGACAAGAACTTTTGTTTTTTTTGGATTACTGGCGTCAATACTTTTCAGTTGCCAGGGAAACAGTGACAGCCGGGAAAAAGTGATTTTGGAGGGGCGCAACATCATTGCGGACAGCGGGATGGTAGTCTCTGCTCATCGTGAGAGTTCCCGGATTGGTGTCGATATCCTCAGGAAGGGGGGCAATGCTATCGATGCAGCAGTGGCAACAGAGCTTGCACTTGCAGTTTGCTACCCTGAAGCCGGAAATATAGGAGGAGGCGGTTTTATGGTGATCAGGACCGCTGACGGGACGTATGACATGATCGACTACCGCGAAAAAGCGCCGGGCGGAGCTTCCCGTGACATGTATCTTAATCCTGCAGGCGAAGTAATTGAGGGATTAAGCACCGATACACAACTGGCGTCAGGCGTTCCGGGTACAGTTGACGGGATGCTGAACATACATTCAAAGTACGGGATACTTCCCTTCAGGGAAGTTATCGGACCTGCCATCGATCTTGCCGTAAACGGTTTTCCAATAACTGCAGGACAGGCTTCTGACCTGAATTCCAACAGGGAAAGATTCGTTGCAAGGAATGATGTACGACCGGCATTTGTTAAAGATTCATTGTGGAAGGAGGGAGATATACTAACGCAGCCTGATCTGGCCCAAACCCTTGAAAGGATAAGGGACAACGGGCGGGATGGATTTTATTCAGGCCGGACCGCACGATTAATAGCAGAAAAAATGAAGATGGGGAACGGAATGATAACAGAACAGGACCTTGAGGAGTACAGCGCTGCTTTCAGGGATCCGGTATCATCCCGTTACAGGGGTTACAAGATCACCACAGCCTCCCCACCCTCGGGGGGTGGCCTGATCCTGCTTCAGATACTCGGTATGATTGAGCCGTATAACCCTGGACAAATGGGATTTCATTCCTGGCAGTCTGTTCACCTGATGGCTGAAGCCTCAAGGAGAGCATTTGCCGACCGGTCTTATTTCTATGGCGATCCGGGTTTCACCGAAATTTCCGTTTCACGGTTTTTGAACAATGACTATTTAAAGGAACGGATGAGGAGCTTCAGTGCAAATTCAGCCACGCCGTCGCTGCTGATCAATCCGGGAACCCCAGTTGCTGATGCCGGTGAGGAAACAACCCATTATTCAGTGGTCGATGCAATGGGCAATGCGGTGGCAGCAACAACAACCCTTAACGGGACATTCGGCAACTGCATTGTTGTTGACAGTGCAGGCTTTCTTCTGAATAACGAGATGGATGATTTTTCAATCAAGCCGGGTGTACCAAATATGTACGGACTGATTGGCGGTGAAGCCAATTCAGTTTATCCGGGCAAGAGAATGCTCAGTTCTATGACCCCTGCAATCGTTGAAAAAGACGGTGCGCTGTTTATGATCGCCGGATCACCCGGAGGCTCAACAATTCCCACTTCGGTGCTGCAGGTTATAGTCAATGTCATTGATTTTGGAATGGATATCAGGCAGGCAGTCGATACGGGCCGGTTCCATCATCAATGGCTGCCCGATTACATAAGCTATGAAAAGAACAGCCTCGACACCCTGACCATCAGAAAACTCAGGGAATCAGGGCATAACCTTAATCCCCGGAGCTCAATCGGAAGGGTCAATGCCATTATGATCCTGCCCGACGGAAGAAGGGCCGGCGGAGCCGATATACGGGGTAATAATTCTGCATGTGGCTATTAAAGGGCTTTGCATTTTAATATTTTTTATTAAATTGCCTTAAATTTATTTACTACAGTACAAAATAAATTGATACTTTTAACAGTTTATAAAGCTGTCTAAAGGTGTATATATTAATATAGTATTTGAATTTTTTCAGATATTTATCCAGTTATGAAAAAACCTCTTCTTATAACAATTATCGTTCTGATAATTATTTTGATCCTGCCTTTGATAAATTTTATCCGTTGGTCATTTCAGGAGAAAAAGCCGATTGATATAGTTATTCTTGACAAAACAGTGCCGACCCTTGACCGCTTGAACCATAAATCCTTCAACTGGATACTTACAAATGAACGGTTTGTTAAAAAAGAAAAGAAGACAGGTTATTCGTACAAAAAAGACTACTATGGCTTCGCACCGACCCGGCCGCTCAAGGAATACGGGAGCACCAGGAAGGAATACCATCTGTCGGAAATGATGGATCTTCCCGAACAGGTAGACGCAATTTATTTCACCGATACCTACGGGGTCTTTTTCAATGACTGGTATGCCGGGATCAACAAAAGCCGCAAATCAAGAAAAATATACGGCGGTCTGAACAATACCGATTACCTCCTTATTAATGAAATGAGGAACAGGAATAAACTTATAATACTGGAATACAATACGTTCGATTATCCGACACCGGCATTTGAGTCGTACAGGACACAGGAAAAGCTTGGTATCAAGTATACAGGCTGGTCAGGCAAATACTTCGAAGAACTTGATTCCACTTCCAAAAATTTCCCTATCTGGATGACGGCAATGTACAGGAAACAATATAAGAAGCCGTGGACTTTTTCAAAACCGGGGATAGTGCTCCTGACCGAAAAGAATATCCTTGTCCTTGAACAGGGAACAGATCTGATAAATCCGTTCCCTCATATTGTCACTGATGAAGCAAATTGCACAAAGTACAAGGTCCCGTCATCAGTTGCCTTCGAAAACTGGTTTGACATTATAGATCCGCTTCAAAGCAATGTAATCTCAAAATTCAGGCTTGAAACCACCGCAATCGGAGATACAACCCTGAGCAGTTTCATGCTGGGCAATGAGTTCCCGGCTGTTATCCAGGAGCCTGTGGATCAGAGAACCTACTATTTCTCTGGTGATTTTGCAAACAATGATGTATGTTACGGCACTTCCAGGATTAAAGGATTCCCCAGGCTTAAAGGTATCCTTTATTCAGATAAACCCGATGACACCCGCAGATTCTTCTGGCTGTACTACAGACCGCTCATAAATTCGATCTTTACCGATTATTATTCTTCACTGAACGCCAGATAAACCCAACCGGCTATATTAGTCTCCAAAGGACAGACCATGCCGGTCTGTCCTTTTTTTTTATTGATTTTTAAACTATATTTCCGCATAATTGTCAAAATGCTATGGTAATTGCAATTGTGCAGCCCGATATCATCTGGGAAGATAAGTTGAAAAATTTTGAAAAGCTCGGGAGATTAATCTCGGCAATCCCTGACGGTACAGATATTATTATTCTACCTGAAATGTTTAACACAGGCTTCTCAATGAATCCGGGTGAACTGGCTGAGCCTCCCGGTTCGCAAACTTTTGAATGGATGAAGAGGATTGCGGGAGACCGTAAGTGCGGTATTTGTGGCAGCTATATCATAGAACGGGATAACCTGTACTATAACACCTTATTGTTTGTTTCACATCAGGCAGATGTTTATTCTTACGATAAGCGACATCTTTTCAGCCCTGGAAGCGAGGACAGGCTGTTCACTCATGGACAGGAACGCATAGTTTTCAGTTTCAGGGGAATAAGAATTTGCCCGAATATCTGCTATGACCTCCGTTTCCCCGTATGGAGCAGAAATCGCAATGATTATGACCTGCTTGTCAATTCGGCAAACTGGCCCGGAAGCAGGAGGGATGTGTGGATCACCCTTCTGAAAGCCAGGGCCATAGAGAATCAGTGCTATGTGGCTGGCGCAAACAGGGTGGGGATTGACGGGACAGGGATCAGATACTCAGGCGATTCAATGATTATTGGCCCCCGGGGAGAGATCATCACTTCTTCCCGATCGGGTGTTGAGTGCTTCATAACCGGTGATATCAGGATTGATGACCTGAATGATTTCAGAGAAAAATTTCCGGTTCTGAAGGATGGCGACACCTTTACCCTGGGATCATGACATAGTTCATGACGTCATGAGCAGGTTTAAGAAATTGGTAAAATAATATTGGAGAATTCATTTTTTTGTGCCAAATTTATGCCTGTTAACCCTAGATGTGTCGCTAATTTAAATCCACTATCAAATGAAATCACTCACGAAACTACTTATTCTGTTAGTACTGTTTAGCATTCCCTTGACAGTCACCAGTCAGATCAATCTTAAGAATAAAATTAAAACCCAGACAAACAACCGCGCAAACCAGAGGACCGATCAGGGTGTAAACAGGGGACTGGATGCCATTGAAGGCGGAATAAAAGATGCTTTGAAGAAAAAGGAGGCGACAGGTGAGCAGAGTCAGGATAACCAGAATGCCGGAAACCAGGCAACGAATGACGGAAATGCCGCAAATGAAGCAGAAAAACCAGTAAAAGAAGATGCCCCGTCTCTTGAGTCATATTCAAAATATGATTTTGTACCTGGTCAGAAGGTTATATTCTTTGAAGATTTCAGCCAGGATGCGGTGGGAGATTTCCCCGCACTCTGGAATACCAATGGTTCAGCCGAGGTCGTTACAACTAACCTTTTCCCGGGAAAGTGGATGAAATTTTCAGGAGATAAGTGTGTCTGGACCGACAATCTTCTGACCCTGCCTGAAAACTACACAATTGAGTTTGATGTAATTCCAACAAAAGGAGAAGAGGGGGAAGGAATGGCCGGCTATTCTTTCAGACTTTTTCAATGTATAAATCCAAGGGCCTGGGATTCAGGATCCGTTCCGGGCAAAGCAGGTTTTGATTTTTCAGTTGAATATTTCGGGAGACCCGGGTACAGGACATACATAAACGGTAACGAGGGCCAGGGACTTGGTTTGGGCGGATATTCTGAAAGCAAATCATCATATCAGGCACTCAACAAAATGTACCATATTGCACTCTGGGTTCAGAAATCGAGAATCAGACTTTACCAGGGCGAAACAAAAATGTTCGACCTGCCCAAGGCTTTTCCTCTCTCATCGGTAAAAATGGACCGGCTACGGTTTGAGTATGGTGCCGCAATGGTAAGTAATATCAGGATTGCAGTCGGGGCTCCTGATACACGCAATAAACTTCTCACTGAAGGAAAGCTTGTGACATACGGCATTTACTTTGATGTCAATAAGGATATAGTGAAGCCTGAATCGTACGGTACCCTCAAGGAAATAGCAACTGTTCTGAATGAGAATCCTGAAGTAAAGGTAAAAATAGTCGGATTTACCGATGCCGACGGGGATGATGCTTCCAACCTCGATCTTTCAAAGCGCAGAGCTGCTTCGGTAAAGAATGAACTCTCCGGTAAATTTGGCGTGAGCGCACCGCGTCTTGAAACTGACGGCATGGGCGAAGGCCAGCCGGTTGCCCCGAACGATTCCCCCTCAAACAAAGCGCTTAACCGAAGGGTGGAATTTATTAAACTCTAATAGGAGAAATTATTTCTTCAGGGCTTCGTACAAGATCTCTGCAGGGTGTTTTGCAGTCCTGCCGGTACCGTCCTTTATCTGATGGCGGCAGCTTGTGCCCGGTGCGGCGATCTCCGTTTCCCTGGCTGAATTCCTGATCTCCGGGAAGAGAACCAGTTCTCCTACCTTGTTTGAGAGTTCAAAATGCTCCTTCTCATACCCGAATGAGCCGGCCATTCCGCAGCAGCCCGAGGGTATCTCCCTGACCGAATATCCTTTCGGTATCGAGAGCATCTCAACCGTGCAGGCCGACGATGCAACAGCCTTTTGCTGACAGTGTGCATGCACAAGTAATTCGAGGCTTCTTTCAGTAAACGAATCCCGGCTTATCCTGCCTGATTTGAACTCATTCGTTATGAATTCATCAATCAGATAACTGTTCCGCCCGATTTTAGCCGCCTCTTCCCTGAGGCGGGGTCCCACAAGCTCAGGGTACTCGTCACGGAATCCCAGAATCGCTGATGGCTCAACCCCTATCAGAGGCATGTTTTCGTTTACTATTCCTGACAGCGCCTTTATATTTTTTTCAGCAATTTTCCGGGCCTTTCTTACCAGCCCTTTCGAGATGAATGTTCTGGCGCTGATATCATGATTGACGACTATCACCTTGTAATTCAATCCCGTCAGTAGCTTCATTACAGCGATCCCCGCTGGTGTGTCGTTGTAATTAGTGAATTCATCAACAAAGAAGCAGACAGAACCTGCCGGCTTTGCAGGATTTATCCCGGAAAGGTTCTTTCCGGCCCATCTTTTCAGGCTGGTTTTGTGGACAAGCGGAATTGATCGTTCAGTGGCAAACCCGATCGTCCTCTTTATAAGATTTGACAAGGTTTTGTTTTTCAGGAAGAAGTTGTAAAATACCGGAACGTATGACCCAATCTTATTGAATGTTGAGATATAGGCGATCAGCCATGTTCTGAACGGAACCCCGTGTTTATCGTACCAGTGCTGGAGGAATTCGGACTTCATCTTTGCAATGTCGACACCCGACGGACACTCTGATTTGCAGCCTTTGCAACCCAGACAAAGGTCAAGGATCTGATAAATCTCCTTATGATCCCAGGGATCTCCGTTTTTCATGCTCATGAATTCCCGCAGAATATTGGCGCGCGCCCTTGTGGTTTTATCCTCATCCATTGTTGCCATGTAACTGGGACACATCGTACCGCCCAGTTTGACCGATTTGCGGCAATCGCCTGAACCGTTGCACTTACCTGCTGCCCTTATTATTCCCTCAGTCGATGAGAAATCAAATATTGTTCCTATTTCCGGTATTTCCATTCCCGGTTCAAACCTCAGGAAGGTGTTCATTTTTGGTGTGTCGGTAATTTTTCCGGGATTGAGAAGATTTTCAGGATCCCAGCAGTGCTTTACCTTCTTAAGCAGGCCATAGTTATGTTCGCCCAGCATCAGGGGAATGAATTCCCCTCTTAATCTTCCGTCGCCATGCTCCCCGCTCAGCGAACCACGGTATTTTTTCACCAGCATTGCCGTCTCAAGTCCAATGGTTCTGAACAGCTCAACATCCTTTGGGTCCTTGAGATTCAGCACCGGCCGGATATGAAGCTCACCCGTGCCTATATGGGCATGATAAACAGAATCTTTCCCATATGCAGCAAGTAATTTTGCAAAATCATCCATATAAGCCGGAAGATCTTCGACTCTGACAGCGGTATCTTCTACAAGTGAAACCGTTTTGCTATCACCTTTCATATTCCCGAGAACACCAAGTCCTGCCTTTCTGAGTTCCCATACCCTGGCCATGTCCGGCCCCCTTACCACGGGATATGAATAGCCATACCCGGCCTTCCTGAGCGCATCGATCATCTCACTTGTTACCATTTCAGCCTCTTCTTCCGTTTCCCTGGCAAATTCAACCATCATAACCGCTCCCGGATCACCATCGAGGAAGAATCGGTTATTTTTCTGACTTAAATTGTCCCTGGTAAGTTCAAGTATCCTGTCATCGGTAAGTTCAACGGCTGTCGGCTTGAATTTCAGAGCTATCAGGTTTGCTTTGAATGCCTCGTCCCTGTCCCTGTGGTGCACACATACAAGTGTTTTATGCGGTGGAGGCAGAGGAACAAGGTTCAGCTTTATTTCCGTTGTAATTGCCAGTGTTCCCTCTGATCCTGTCAGGAGCTTGCAGAAGTTAAACTGTTTCTGTGATTTCCCGTCAAAAATTTCTGTATCAAGGAGAAGGTCAAGGGCATACCCTGTATTTCGTCTCGGGATCCGCGGATCGGGATAGCCTTCAGTTATGCTTTTTCTGTTCGTGTTATCGGTCAGGATTGCTTTTATATTCCTGTAAATTTCTCCTTCCAGGGTTTCAAGACTGCTCTTTTCTTCAAATATTGATTTATCTACCGGACCAAATACAACTTCACTTCCATCGCTGAGAATAGTCTTCATTGAAATGGTGTGATCCCTTGTTGATCCGTACACAAGCGAGTGGGATCCGCATGAGTTATTGCCAGCCATTCCCCCCATATTGCACCTGCTTGAAGTGGAAGTCTCGGGCCCGAAAAACAAACCGTGAGGCTTCAGGAACATGTTCAGCTCATCAAGGACGACGCCGGGTTCTACCCTGACCCATTTTTCTTCGCTGTTCAGCTCAATGATCCTGTTCATGTACCTTGAAATGTCGACAATGATCCCGGAGGCCACGACCTGCCCTGCAAGAGATGTCCCTGCTGCCCTTAGGGTCACTCCGATCTTCTCCTGCCTGGCGAATGAGAGTACCCTTTTAATATCCTCTATCCCCTTCGGCCAGGCTACAGCTGTTGGTTGTTCCTTATAATCAGATGCATCAGTTGAATAGATTGTTTTTGTAATAATGTCATATTTCAGGTCACCTTCAAGACTTCCCTTAAGCGTATCCAACCTGTTATTGATAGAATCCATTTGCTTTTTATTTTAAATCGCAAATTTATGAAATGATTTCATTATCTTTTTTAAGATTTCTGTTCACCTGACTTTATTTTATTAAAAAAAGTAGTATCCCATTAATAATCATGACATACATGATTGTTTAATCGGACTTTTTTTTCGTACATTTAGACCGGATAGTAGAATTAACTAAATTGCTGAAACACAATGGAATTATTGGACCGCATTAAACTAAATGCCAGGAAACATAACATGCGTATAGTACTCCCCGAAGGTTATGAGGAGAGGACAATAAAAGCAGCCGATGAAGCTATTTCAGAGGGCCTGGCACAGATCATTCTGATAGGTGATCCTGACGAAATTTCATCACACGCTTCAAAACTTGGATTAAAGAATATTTCTAAAGCCACGATAGTCAATCCGAAATCGCATAAAAACAAATCGCATTACATCGAAATGATGGTTGAGCTGAGGAAGAATAAAGGGATGACAAAGGAAGAGGCCTCCAGGCTTATCGAAGATCCCCTTTACCTGGGTGTTCTAATGATAAAGAACGGAGATGCCGATGGTGAGGTTTCAGGTGCCGACCACGCGACAGGTGATGTACTCAGGCCGGCATTCCACTATGTTAAAACCGCTCCCGGTATTTCGGTTGTTTCGGGTGCTTTCCTAATGATCCTTCCTGACAGGAAATTCGGTGAGGATGGCGTAATTATTTTTGCCGATGGGGCCGTACACCCCGATCCCACAGACAGGGAACTGGCTGAAATCGCAGTTGCCACAGCAAATACTGCCAAAGCGCTTGCAGGATTTGAACCGAGGATTGCTCTGTTGAGCTTTTCAACAAAGGGAAGTGCAAAGCATGAATTGGTCGATAAGGTTGTCAGTGCCACAAAGATTGCACAGGAGATGGCGCCGGAACTGATGATCGACGGTGAACTTCAGGGCGATGCAGCTCTTGTTGAAGCAATCGGACAGAAGAAAGCCCCCGGGAGTAAAATTGCCGGGAAAGCCAATGTGCTTATATTTCCAAACCTCGACTGCGGAAATATTGCCTATAAGCTTGTACAGCGTCTGGCTCATGCTGAAGCGATAGGCCCCATTCTACAGGGAATGGCGGCTCCGATAAACGACCTCTCGCGAGGCTGTTCCGTAAGCGATATCGTAAGTATGATCGCCATCACTGCCAATCAGGCTGCAGCAAAAAAGTAAACTATTGATTATTCTTAAATCCATACATACAAATGATTATACTCGTACTGAATTGCGGCAGCTCTTCTATTAAATACCAATTGTTCAATATGCAGAATGGCAGTGAGCTGCTGGCAAAAGGGCTTCTTGAGCGGATAGGCCTGAACGACAGTGTTCTGACTCATAAACCCGCGGGAGGTGAGCCTTATAAGGTCATAAGTGATGTCCCGGACCATACCATTGGAATAAACATGGTTATGGCAGCCCTGACTGATCCGAAACACGGGGTTATAAAGCATGTCGGCGAAATAAGGGCAGTCGGCCACAGGGTAGTCAATGGCGGGGAAAGTTATAAGGAGAGTGTACTTGTTGATAATGAAGTGAAAAGGCAGATCGAGCTCTGCAGTGAACTTGCACCTCTTCATAATCCTGCGAACCTAAAGGGGATACTATCCGTCGAAAAGCTTTGCCCCGGTATTCCCCAGATTGCTGTTTTCGATACTTCGTTCCATCAGACCATGCCTGATTATGCATACATGTATGCTCTCCCTTATGAATACTACGAGAAGTACAAGATCAGAAAATACGGATATCATGGCACCAGCCATAAATTTGTCGCTTCAAAAGCTGCCAGGCTGCTTGATCTTGATGTTAAAAAGCTTAAGATAATTACCTGCCACCTGGGCAATGGTGCTTCTATCACTGCAATACAGAACGGAAGGTCGATCGATACCTCTATGGGTTTTACCCCTGTCGACGGACTTATCATGGGCACCAGAACAGGAGAGATTGATCCCGGGGTCCTTATATATATTGCAGACAAGGAACATCTTAATGTTGCGGGTGTCAATAACCTCATAAATAAAAAGAGCGGAGTTGCCGGCATTTCACAGATCTCATCCGATATGCGCGATCTGGAATTGGCAGCGGCTGAAGGAAATGAAAAAGCATTACTGGCACTGAATATGTATGCCTATAAAGTCAAGAAATTTATTGGTTCATATATTGCTGTCCTGAATGGTCTTGATCTTCTGGTGTTTACAGGCGGAGTGGGAGAGAACGATTTCAAAATGAGGGCCATGATCTGTTCAGATATGGAAAACCTCGGAATTAAATTTGATTTTAAAGCAAATGACGGGGTAAGAAGCAAAGACCAGCTGATATCTGCGACCGATTCCATGGTGAAAATCATGTGCGTTACAACTGATGAGGAACTGGTTATCGCTTCTGAAACAAGCTATATTGTTGAACATCATACAGTTTAATTACTAACTTTTAATTGAAGCTCCATGGTATTAAGAAGCATGTCGGACCTTAAAGGCATTGTGGCAGGCAAGCCGAGGAAAAAACTGGTACTCGCTGCCGCACAGGACCAGCAATCACTGGGTGCGGTTTTAAGAGCATGGAATGATAACATAATTGAACCTGTCCTGATTGGCGATAACGATAGGATCCAGACCATATGTGCTGAAAACGGTTACAATATTTCGGGATTGAGGGTCATACATGAGCCTGATACCGACAAGGCTGTTGAAATGGCCATTAAAATGCTCAGTGCAAAGCAGGCTGATGTTCTTATGAAAGGGAAGGTCGGTACTTCCATGTTGCTTAAAAGCGTCCTGAATAAGGAGTGGGGGCTCCGGACCGGCAATCTGCTTTCACATATTGCATTGTTTGAGGTTGAGACATACCATAAACTGATTGCCGTTACCGACGTGGCTATGAACATTGCTCCGACCCTTAAGGAAAAAATTGCCATATTGAATAATTCCGTCTCATTCCTTTGCAAGCTTGGTTATGTAATGCCGAAAGTAGCTGTTTTGGGCGCTGTTGAGATGGTTAACGAGAATATGGAAGCAACCCTTGATGCTGCACTCCTCTCAAAAATGAACCAGCGCGACCAGATAAAAAACTGTATCATCGACGGACCTCTGGCATTCGACAATGCCATCAGCCTTGAAAGCGCCCGGCAAAAAGGTATAAGAAGTGAGGTTGCAGGTGATACCGATCTCCTGCTAATGCCTGACATCGAGGTCGGGAATGTGCTTTATAAATCGCTGGTCTTCTTCGCCAAAGCAAAAGTCGCATCAATTATCCTCGGAGCCCTGGTCCCGATAGTGCTTACGTCCAGATCCGATTCGGAGCAGGCAAAATATGACAGTATACTTCTCTCAGCAGCTGCAAGCTAATAGCTTACCTATGATCCGACTTGATGAGATGGTGAAAAAGGTGCTCACCTTTAAAAAGAGGCACCGGATTGCCGTGGCCTGGGCACAGGATGCAAATACTGTTGGCGCGATCAACAAGGCTGTAACTGACGGACTTGCTGAGGCTATTATGGTTGGATCATCAGCGGAGATAGTTAAAACATGCAAAAATTCAGGAATCGATCCGCGCCTGTTTCGAATAGTTGATTCTGAAAATGAAATTACCGCTTCGGCCGAGGCTGTAAGGCTTGTCCGGTCCGACGAAGCCGATATACTTATGAAAGGCCTGGTAGGTACCGATAAGTTCCTGAAGGCAGTTATGGAAAAGAACAACGGACTAATGCTTCCAGGTGCTGTTCTGAGCTATGTCTGCGCACTTGACATTCCGTCCTATCACAAGCTTCTTTTCATAACCGACCCGGCCGTAATTCCGTTCCCATCCCTGGAACAAAAAATCGCAATGGCACGCTATGCGATCGAAATGGCAGGCAGGTTCGGGATCGATCAGCCCAGGCTGGCGCTTATAGGGGCTTCCGAAAAGATGAGCCCTCATTTTGAGAGCTCCTTTGAATATGCAACCATGTGCAAAATGGCACAGCGGGGAGAGTTCAACAACTGCATAATGGACGGACCACTTGATGTTTTTCTTGCATGCGATAAGAAAAGTATTGAAATAAAGGGAGTTAAAACTCCTGTAGATGGCGATGCGGATATTCTCCTGTTCCCCTCGCTCGAATCATCAAATCCGTTTTATAAAGGATTGATGCTTTTTGCCGGCGCTGAACTCGCAGGACTGATACGCGGGACCGTCAAACCTGTTATCGTCATGTCGAGAAGCGAAAGCGAAAAATCGAAATATTATTGCATTGCCCTGGCATGCCTGATGTCATGATTTAAGGCTAAAAAACTTAAGCATTGTTCCAAATATATTTTTATGAGCAGACGACTAATCCTGGCCATCAATCCCGGATCAACATCAACAAAATTTGCGCTTTTTGAAGAAGAGAACCTTGTCTTTGAAAAGACACTCAGGCATACCTCTGAGGAACTTTCAGGCTTTGAAAAAATAACCGCCCAGCTCCATTTCAGGAAAGATCTTATAATGAAAGAGCTGGCGGAGCGTGGAGTTGATGTTTCGCGGATTGCGGCAATTGTCGGACGTGGTGGACTGGTGAAACCCATCGAATCGGGAATTTATCCTGTCAACAAAAGAATGAAGGATGATCTTCAAAACGGGATCCTCGGGCAGCATGCCAGTAATCTGGGGGGATTGATAGCCGATGATCTCGCCTCTTCGCTGCCCGGATCAATTGCATTTATTGTTGACCCTGTGGTTGTTGATGAACTGCAGCCTGTGGCAAGGATTTCAGGGCATCCCGAGATCGAAAGGGTATCCATTTTTCATGCCCTTAACCAGAAAGCGATCGCACGGAAATATGCAGCCTCCGTGAATAAGAAATATGAAGAGCTGAATCTTATAATTGCTCATATGGGAGGAGGGATCAGTGTCGGAGCACATAATCAGAGGAAAGTGGTTGATGTCAACAACGCCCTTAATGGCGACGGCCCCTTTTCGCCCGAGCGTTCAGGAGGCCTTCCATCCGGACAGCTGATTGACCTGTGCTTCAGCGGAAGATTCACCCATTCAGAGCTTAAATCGATGATCGCCGGGAAGGGAGGAATGGTAGCATACCTGGGAACAAATAATTTCATTGAGGTATGCCGGAAAGCAGATAACGGCGATCAGAAGGCAATTCTGATCCGTGAGGCACTTGCATATCAGACAGGAAAGGAGATTGGAGCGATGGCTTCCGTCCTTCACGGAAGGGTTGATGCCATAATACTTACCGGCGGACTGGCATTCCAGGAATCACACGTTGAAAGGATCAGATCGATGGTAGGGTTTATTGCAAAAGTGGTTGTCTATCCCGGTGAGAATGAGATCGAAGCGCTGGCATTCAACGGTTTGCTTGCCCTCGATGGAAAGATCGGGATCAGAAATTACGAGTAACCTCGGGCGTTTCAGAAAATCACTGATATCCTAATCTCCGGATTGCTGTAGATCCCATAGCCCGAATCATTTAAAGCCCAAAGAAAAGTGAGGTTAAGTGAGGATCTCTGACCCAAAGGCTGCCTGACCCCACCTCCGGCAAGCAGGGTATTTGTCGTGAATCTCCCTGTTGAAGCCGGATCTCTGAAAACACCTGATTCCAGGCTAAGTACTTCATCTTCAAAATGTAGGAAAAGACCGGCATGTATACCAAGCGGTATTATATTGTGGATGTCCTGAAGGAATAAATACTCGATGTACGATTTGCCTCCGTAAATGACAGTGCTGTTAAAAGGATCCTTGTAATACCTGAAATTGGGCCCTACGGCAACACCAATCCTGGGCAAAACCCAAAGGCCGATTACAGGAGAGACCTGAATATCAGTGAAAGTTCCGAACTGCAGTCCCAGGTTACCTCCATAAAAAAGTCTTTCCCTGAATGTTGGCCTGACCCTTGATGCTCTCTGGTTTTCAAACGGTACATCTGCCTGCTGTCCGTTTGCAGTTGCAAATGAAATGATCAGGATAACCAGTAATAATCCGGCCTTTCTGAAAACCTTCGCAGGTCCGTATCTTTTTCCATTTATGGGTTTCATCTGAATATAATTAAATTTTTAAGGTCAGATAGAACCGCACTTGATTGATAGTGAATTATATTCAAACGTGTTTGTGTTTTGGTCAATCATGTGGGTTTCATAAAAACAAATTTGTAACTTTACATAAAAGGACCACAAATAAACGAAAAAAAAATTATCAAAACATACCCGATGCTATGAATATAATTGTAAATGGCGGATCGAGAGGGATCGGCAGGGAGATTGTCCTTCATATGGCAGGAGACAAGGATAACCAGATATTGGTAACCGGACGAAATGAGAAAAACCTGAAAGAAATAACCGGCAGCACTAAAATGGGCAATGTCTCATCCATCACGATGGATCTCTCGACCATTGCCAATGATATTAAGGCAATTAAAGACCAGATATATAACCGCTTCAGTAAGGTGGATATACTTATCAACACTGCGGGGAATCTTGTCGTAAAGGAATTCCTCAATGTGCCAGACAGGGAAGCCAGGGAGATGATGGAGTCCAATTTCTTTGGTCCGGCCACATTTATAAAATTGGTGGTTCCGCTGATGTGTGACGGTTCGCATATTGTGAATATCTCGAGTATGGGCGGATTCCAGGGCAGCTCAAAATACAGGGGATTAGCTTATTACAGTGCTTCTAAGGCAGCGATGGCCTGTCTCACCGAATGTCTCGCTGAAGAATTCCGTGATTTGGGCATTCGTGTGAACTGCCTGGCGCTCGGGTCAGTGCAGACTGAAATGTTCGAGAAGGCATTTCCGGGTTCAAAAGCTCCCGTAAGCGCAAAGGAAATCGCACGGTTTATTGCTGATTTTGCAGTTAACGGCAGCAAATTCTTCAATGGTAAAATATTGCCTGCAGCTGTGGCAAATCCCTAGCCCCCAATGGAAAGAAATACGTATTATAATACTTATTAAAAGACATATTATAATACGTATTTCTTTATTCAATGTTTTCTGCCTCACCTCAAGGTTTCCCGGGAAAGGATTTGTACAAATATATTAAGGGATCTCCCTGGATGCCCCGGTACTCTTCGCGGGGGGAAGTTGCGTTGTGTGGTATCAAATAAATATTTTATCTTTACACCCTTAAAATTGAAAACGGACTTTGATGAAAATCGAAAAAAATACAATGGTATCCCTCATTTACGAACTGAGGGAAAATGATCATGAAGGGAAAGTAATTGAATCATTGGATGATAAAAGGCCTCTCAACTTCATATTCGGTACGGGAAGGCTTCTGCCTGAATTTGAATCAAATCTGTCACCGCTGAGCAAGGGTGACAATTTCAGTTTTGCCCTGAACTCCGAAAATGCCTACGGGGAAAGGAGAGAGGAGATGATTATCGACCTTCCGATGTCGGTTTTTGAAAAAGACGGGAAAGTTGACGAAGAGATCTGCAGGGTTGGAAATGAAGTTCCCATGATGGATTCGGAGGGACATCCGCTGACCGGATTCATATGTGAAATTGCAGACAAATCCGTTAAGATGGATTTCAACCATCCTATGGCAGGGATCAACCTGTATTTTACCGGTAAAATTCTGGATGTCAGAAATGCTACAGATGATGAGATTGCGGGCATGAATCATTCGTGCTCAACCTGCGGCAGCCACGAAAAAGAGGCAGGCTGTTCATCCTGCGGCAGTTGAGAGGATCAAACCTTCAGCTTTTCACCCTCAGATTTTGCAATTATTACCGCGGCGCATGTATCGCCATAAACATTTATTGCTGTCCGGAACATGTCAAGAATACGGTCGACAGCAAGTATAAGACCGATGCCCTCAAGAGGCAATCCTACTGCCTTCAGCACAACCGCCATCATTACAAGCCCCGCCATCGGGATCCCTGCAGAGCCGATTGCGGCCAGCAGGGCAGTAAATATTACGACCAGCTGCTGTCCGACAGTGAGATCAATGCCATATGCCTGTGCAATGAACATCACGGCCACACATTCATAGAGAGCGGTTCCGTTCATATTTACGGTTGCCCCGAGAGGTAGGGTGAAACTTGCAATCTTGTTCGACACGCCGTCCTCTTCTTCCACTGCCTTCATTGTAAGAGGCAGTGTGGCGTTTGAGGATGAGGTAGAAAATGCCGTCAGAATCGGAGCTGCCATATTTCTGAAATGCTTTAACGGATTAGCACGTCCGAGCAGTTTTACTGAGAGTGGAAGCGTTACAAACCCATGAAAGACCAGGCCGGCAAGAACTGTTATAAAATATAATCCCAGCCTGCTTATCACCTCGCTAATGTCATTTCCAAGATTGACCTGTTGGGCTATTACCCTTGCCGTTATGCTGAAAATGCCGAGCGGAGTGAACCTGATTACAAAAAGCGT
The DNA here is from genome assembly GCA_963737255.1 of uncultured Bacteroidales bacterium. Classification (GTDB taxonomy): domain Bacteria; phylum Bacteroidota; class Bacteroidia; order Bacteroidales; family VadinHA17; genus LD21. Next base: position 210,522 of record CAVTSB010000010.1, on the reverse strand, counting down.
GATCTTCATTATCACATCGAGTGCAGCGTTAAGGACATCCAACAGCAGGTGACTCGGTTTGTCGTTGATCTTTGTAATGAAAAAGCCGAAAAGGATGGCAAAGAAAATTATCGCCAGCATCTCTCCCTGGGCCAGGGCATTGACAATATTCGTTGGAACTATCTTTATAAGAGTTTGCCCGAAGCTGTCCGATGCCGCGGCAATATCTTCAACAGGTACTTTAAAGCCCAGGTCAGCCCCGACTCCTGGTTTTATGGTGGTTACAAGAAGATATCCGGTAACAATTGCTGCCAGGGTCGAAAAAACGTAATACCCAATAGTCTTTAATCCCAGTCTCCCAAGGTTACCGCTGCTTCCAACGCTTGCGACCCCGGTTGATATCGAAAAGAGAATAAGCGGCACGATTATCATATTCAGAGCTCTGAGAAAGACTTCCCCGATCCAGTTTGTGTATTCAGTTGCGGAAGTAAAGTAGTATCCAAATAATCCGCCGGCAAATAGCATTATCAGGATCTGGAAGTGGAGAGGGATTTTAAATTTTGATCGGGCCATGAAATCAGGTTTAGGCTGATAAAGGAAAAAAAACTTTGCGATAATTCCTTTCAAATCAGGAACTATTTTTCCTTTTCTTAAACCTTCCACAATTCAATATTTGAAATTGGCCGGACATTGACACGTAAAAAAAGGCAGGATTCTTTTTTTTGAAATACAGGACATACTACCTGTCCGGAAGGAGATAAACCCGGAAAACCGTAACAGGACAATTGCTGTAATTTTTTAAAGAAATTCTTCGGTTTACATTTGTAAACTCAGAGTTAACCGAGTAAAATTACAGAGGTAACTACAAAGTTTAATTAAATAAAGTTACAAGTCTATAAAAATCTTCAGGTAAAATCACCATATTAATAATGCATTATAAATCAATATAGATATAACAGATATTTACTCCTTTGATTAAGACGTTTTGCTGTTTTCCGTCAAATAATGTTTAGAAACGCGCCATTATTTGATATACAGCTAAGAATACCAGGCATATACATACCTAAACTAAATAATAGCTTTAGAATTATTCCATTTTCAAATAGCTGTAATGCAATCTGTTATATAATTAAATATTATCTGGCAAATGAGCGATATTTCTGTATTTACAATTGTAAATCAACAAATGTTATGAATGTAACTATAATATTATTTACATTTGTAATATCAAAATAAATAGTCATGAAAGAAAGAATCCTTGAGTTTCTCAGAAGGGAAAACAAATCTTCTGTTCATTTTGCTGAAGAAATCGGAGTTCAGCCTTCGGGGATTTCCCATATACTTTCGGGACGAAATAAGCCAAGTCTTGATTTCGTGATTAAAATGCTTGAAAAGTATCCTTTTCTCTCTACTGAATGGTTACTGTTCGGAAAAGGAACAATGTACAGGGGAAACAAGATGCCTACACTTTTTGACAATATCGCAAACGATTTTCCGGCTGATTTCCCTCTTAAGGATGAAAAATCTGAAACCAGGAGTGGAACTGAGCTGGAAAAACCCCTGGATTTTGAGGATAATCCCCCGGTACGACCTGAAAATGAGTTACACGGGATTAAAAAAATAGTATGGTTTTACGAAGACAACAGTTTTGAAGAATTTTCTCCCAGGAAAGGTTGACAGATTAACACCTTAAATGATCATTGATTATCTTTGCACCAAACAACTCCTCAGATGGCAAAGAGAATTGAAGACTTCACGATCAGGGAAAACAGGAGACTTAGTAATGACATATTCGTCCTTGAAATTTCAGGGAACAGTTATCTTCCTGAGCTCAGGCCCGGACAGTTTGTGGAAGTTCGGATTGACGGGAGTCCTGAGACATTCCTGAGACGGCCATTGTCAATCCATGATGTTGATCGCGATACAAATTCGATAAAGCTTCTCGTTCAGATAGCCGGTAAAGGAACTGAGAAGCTTTCAATGCTTAAAACAGGCGAAAAAATCAATATAATTTACCCTTTGGGCAATTCCTTCAGCATGCCTGAAGAGAATGAACACTTTCTCCTGGTTGGTGGCGGCTGCGGCGTTGCTCCCCTGCTGTTCCTCGCAAAACACCTGCTAGTGCAGGGTTACTCGCCAGAAATACTGCTCGGTTTCAGAAACCGTGACAGGATTATTGAACTGGACGAATATCAGTCAATTGGGCCGGTTTACCTGACAACTGAAGATGGTTCGGAAGGTGAAAAAGGGTATGTCACCAGCCATTCCGTACTGAAAAACGAACATTTTGACCGCATTTATTGCTGCGGCCCGCATTCAATGCTGCAAGCTGTTGCCGGATACTGTCAGCGGAATAACACGGAGTGTGAAGTTTCGCTCGAAAACCTCATGGCATGCGGAATAGGTGTCTGCCTGTGCTGCGTTGTCGATACAGTCAGGGGAAATCTCTGCACCTGTACGGATGGTCCGGTATTTAACATAAAGGAGTTAAAATGGTAAACCTTGGCTTTTCAATCGGCGCTCTGCACTTCAAGAATCCGGTGCTTACGGCATCAGGCACTTTTGGCTATGGATCGGAGTTTGATGATTTTTTTGATGTATCCCGGCTGGGAGGCATCATTCTTAAAGGCACCACCCTGGAGCCAAGGGAGGGTAATCCCTATCCCAGGATGGCTGAAACAGCGGCCGGGATGCTTAACTCGGTCGGCCTGCAAAACAAAGGTATTGAGTACTTTGAGGAACACATCTATCCGAAGGTAATGAATTACGATACCAATGTGATTGCTAATATCAACGGAAGCTATATTGAAGACTATATAGCATTGGCGGAACGGTTTAATAAACTCGAAAAAATCACTGCCATTGAGCTTAACATTTCATGCCCCAATGTAAAAATGGGAGGGATGGCCTTCGGAACCAATCCCGATTCAGCCAGGGCGGTGGTAAGAGGAGTAAGGGCTGTATATTCGAAAATCCTTATCGTGAAGCTATCGCCAAACGTTACGGATATCACCGAATTTGCGAGGATTGCCGAAGAAGAGGGTGCTGATTCCGTTTCACTTATAAACACTCTTCTCGGAATGAAGGTGGATATAGCAGCGCTGAAGCCATCGCTCGCCACAATTACCGGAGGTCTCTCCGGTCCCGCTGTTAAACCGGTTGCTTTAAGAATGGTCTGGCAGGTTGCAAATACAGTTAAAATACCCGTTATAGGTATGGGAGGGATAATGAATGCCGGCGATGCACTTGAATTCTTTATGGCAGGAGCTGATGCGGTGCAGATCGGCACGGCATCCTTCACTGATCCGCAGGCCTCGGTTACTGTTCTTGAGGGAATCGAAAAATATCTGAGCGACAAAGGATATGGTGATATTAAGGAAATAGTTGGAATAGTTAACAAAAAAAGATAGATTTGTAACAGCCATAAACCAAAATAAACCATCCACTAACTAATTTCAAACAAAATGACAGAAAGCGTTCAGATAGATAACCTTGATAAAAAAATCCTTGATATCATAACAAAGAACGCAAGGATACCTTATCTCGAAGTGGCGCGTGAATGCAATGTTTCAGGGGCTGCAATTCATCAGCGCGTTCAGAGACTGATCAAAACAGGAGTAATACGCGGGTCGGAATTTAAGGTTGATCCAGCCCTGGTTGGTTTTAAAACATGTGCATATATCGGAGTTTATCTCGATCATCCGGGTCATTACCGTGATATAATAAAAAAATTCAGGGAGATTCCCGAAATAATCGAATGCCACTACACGACAGGAAATTATTCATTGTTCCTGAAAGTTTATACCCGTGATAATGAGCATCTTCGTGATATATTGACCGATAAGATCCAGAATATTCCGGGGGTGGTCCGGACCGAAACCCTTATATCGCTTGAGGAATCAATAAACAGGCAGATCCCTGTTCTTTCAAAATAACTCTTACACAGGGGTTCCCTCAGCCATGAAACAGCTAAAAACCTCATCAGCCGGCATATTCTTTTTTACTGTCATCTCACTTCTCCTTCTTAACCGGTGCGGAGCTGGTGAAAATGCAGTATACAGCCGGATCAGGGATCATGCCGGCCAGATTAAAATAATCAATACTCATGAACATCAGCATGCTCCGGAAGAGTATGGCAATTACAATTTCCGCTTTTACCATCTTGTAGCTGCAAGTTACCTGGCATCTGATGTCAGCACAGCGGGGGCAAATGCATATGACTGGAAGTTGATTGACTCATTAAGTCTCGACGAACTCTGGAACATCTATGGCAGAGCGCTTGATTTCACACGCAGCACCAGTTATTACAGTCATTTTGTTGAGGGATTCAGGAGATTATACGGGTTCAATGAACCATATTTCACAAAGGATAATATTGAAGAACTATCGGGAAGGATAGAAAAAAACTATGATGATTACAGCTCCTGGTTTGATGAGGCTTTTCAGAAAACGGGATATGAATTGATGTTCATTGATCAGTATTGGAAACCTTTCAATGTTGACATCGACAAGAGATATTTTGCCCTGGCTTTCAATATTGGCTCTCTGGTGACTGAATCAAGACTGAAACCGGGAAAGGACGCTGAACACAGATCGGTTTACAGGATTGCAGACGAGGAAGGTATTGAGATCAGTGATATCGACGATTACCTGGCAATCTGCGACATTCTTTTTAAGAAAAATGTTGAAAAGAATGCAGTCTGCATAAAGAACTCACAGGCCTATTCACGGACCCTTTATTATGAAGATGTTCCATACGACGTTGCATCTGAGCTGTTTAAAAAGCCTTCATCTGAACTTACGCCGGTTGAAGCAAAAATGATTGAGGATTTCATATTTCACCGGATCATTCAGAAAGCCATTGAATATGATCTTCCGGTTCAGATCCACACAGGCTATCTGGCTGGTAACGGGAACGTCCTTGATAACGGGCAGCCGGTCAAACTGAACAACCTGATGCTTAAATATCCGGGCGCAAAATTTGTTCTTTTCCATGGAGGTTTTCCCTGGACTGGCGAGATTGCCGCTCTTGCGAAGATGTTCCCGAACGTGTACATCGACCTGGTCTGGCTGCCCCAGATTTCAAGGGAAGAGGCGGTAAGTGCACTTGATGTTATGCTCGATTGCGTTCCTTACAATAAGTTTTTTTGGGGCGGCGATTGCGGGCTGATTGAAGAATCGGCCGGATCACTTATTTTTGCAAAGGATGTGGTGTCGGAAGTGCTTGCTAAAAGAGTGGCAAGAGGTTTTCTTACGGAAGATGTCGCGATTGAAATAATCGACCGGATCTTCAGGGAAAATGCGATTGAAGTATTCAAATTAAGGGAGAAGGGATTTGAGTTTTAGATTTTTTACATTTTATTAGGCCATCTTCTCCTTTTTTATCAACTTTAATCCTTAATCTCATTAATACCTTCTCTTAACATTCACTTTCCTAAACTCTATTGTCTTATGAAAAAAATTTTACTTCTTTCAGCAACACTAATGATCTCTGTCCTGGTATCGGCACAGGGACCTGACTTTACCGGAACCTGGAAGCTCAACGCTTCAAAAAGCAAGCTGGGGGACCAGTTCAGCATGGCTCCGAGAGAGATCATAATTACCCAGAAAGATAATGATCTTGCAGTTGAAAAGCATTCAAGCTTTCAGGATCAGGAATTCACAACCACCGATAAATTCACCCTCGACGGCAAGGAATGCGTCAATACGGGATGGCAGGATTCTCAGAAGAAATCAACGGTTGCCTGGGCTGATGACAAGCTATCAATGAAGATCACTTCGAAGCTTAATATCGGCGATGGCGGTGAAATGACTATCATTGAAGTCTTAAAGATGGATGGCCCCAATATGGTCATTGAATCCTCTGCATCCTCATCTTACGGCGATATGTCGGAGACTATGGTGTATGAGAAACAATGATTGTATCAAGGGGTCTGGCTACGAAGCTTCTGCCTGGCGACAACTCCGATGCCCGCAATTTCAGCAAGACGGAGACAAGAGGGGAGAAGCCTCAGGTGGAAATCTCAGGTCTTAACTAAAGGAGCCTTATTCCATTGTTTTCTGATTGTTCAAGTATCTCATCGGGCCAGATTGAGGACTGAACCTCTCCGATGTGAGTTTTCTTCAGCAGGAACATGCACAGCCTTGACTGACCGATGCCACCTCCGATACAGGCCGGCAACTCATTATTGAGCAGCATCCTGTGGAAAAGTAGTCGTTTACGGTCGGTGCATCCCTTAAGTTCAAGCTGCCTTTCAAGTGATTCGCCGCTGACCCGGATGCCCATTGAGGAAATCTCAAGTGCTGATCCCATGGTAGGATACCATAGGATTATATCACCATTAAGTCCGCTGTACCCGTCTTCATTCAGGGTACTCCAGTCGTCATAATCAGGCGCCCTTCCGTCATGAGGTTCTCCATTGCTCAGCTTGGCTCCGATGCCAATAATAAATACTGCTCCATACTTCCTTGCAATCATCGATTCCCTCTGCTTGGGAGTAAGCTCCGGAAATTGTCTTAACAGTTCTTCAGCATGGACAAAGTGTATTTTGTCAGGCAGAACGGGCGTCAGATCCGGGTACATGTGGTACAAATCTTTTTCTGCCGATTTCAGGGCTTCATAGATTGACTCAACAGTTGATTTCAAATAAAAAAGACCCCGCTGATCAGGAGTAATACACTTTTCCCAATCCCATTGATCAACATAAACTGAATGAACAGGACTAAGGTCCTCATCAGGTCTGATTGCCCTCATATCGGTCAGGATGCCTTTGCCGGGTTCAATACCGAATTCCCTGAGACGAATGCGTTTCCATTTCGCCAGTGATTGAACTATAGTGATCTTCCTTCCCCTTATACCCTTGATTTCAAAGCTGACAGGCTTTTCAACCCCGTTAAGATCATCATTGATACCGGTCCCGTCGGGGACAGCAACAGGTGCCGAAACATTAAAAAGGTTCAGATTATGCGCCAGCCTTGCCCTGAACCTTTCCTTAATAAAGCAGATTGCCTGCTCCGTTCTCAAAATATCTGAAACTGTTGAAATTTCAACCTTTGTGAGTTCCTTCTCCATAAATTGCCAGCTTGTAATTTTATTTTATGGAAGCAAAAATAGTTATTTTATTTATATTTTAAAGAAATATCGATAAAAATATAAAAGATTATTAGTTTGTTTCTTAAAAATATTAAAAAATGAAACACAACGAAAGCTTTTGGATAATATTATAAACTAACCGGACAGAGATTTGTCCTGGAAACAAAAAAGGCTGCCTCATTACGGCAGCCCCGGCTGAGAAGATCCAACCCGATTATCTATCTGGCCTACAGAATATGATTCCTGACTAATATTAAGGAAATTTAGTTAATTTTATTTAGTTTTTAAAATTATTCAAGCGGCTTAATGAATAATTTTTTCCTGTTGGGAAAAGCAGATCTGTGTTTTAGGATAATTTTTTAAATAAAAGAAATTGAACACCTGAACGTGCATTAAATTAAGAAACCCGAATCATGAAGAAAAATTTCTCATTGTTAATTTTATTTGTATTTGTAGTATGCACATATACAAATATATACGGACAAAGGCGAAGTGCCGGAACCAAAAAAGTCCTGCCAGCTGATACCATACATGTGGTAGGTCATGCTCATATGGATATGAACTGGCTCTGGACTTATTCCGAAACCATGCAGATGTGCAACGACAACCTCCGTCAGACTGTGGCTTTTATGGATGAGTATCCCGATTATACGATGCTTCAGAGTCAGGCTTCGGTCTATAATTTTGTAGAGATGGTCGATCCTCCGCTTCTTGAACAGGTCAAAAAATATGTCAGATCCGGACGACTCGAGCTTGCAGGTGGGATGTGGACCGAAGGCGACGATGAACCTTTCATCGGGGGAGGCAATAACCCGTTCATTTCTTCTGGGTCAGAGATATTTTCAGAGCCGCTTCGGAAAAATGGCTAATATAGGCTGGCTGCCCGACAATTTCGGGCATATTTCACAAATGCCCCAGATACTTAAACTTGCCGGATGTGATTATTTCTATTTTCACCGCACCAAACCATATACAGGTACTTTCTGGTGGATTGCTCCGGATTCATCAAGGGTGCTGTGCTATGCAAACGATACCTATAATGGCGATATTACCCCAGAACTGAAAGAATGAGGTTCAGAAATTCTCTCCCGACAAGCGCAGGATACTTCATATTACAGGTGTTGGTGATCATGGCGGTGGCCCGACCCGTGCTAATATTGAAATGGTGCATAAGCTCGATAAGACACCAGGTTATCCCGCTGTTAAATTCACTACTGCCGGTGAGTTCTTCAAAAAGGCTTCCCTGGAGATGGATGGCCGGCCGACGCACAGGGGTGAAATGCAATTTATTTTTGAAGGCTGCTATACCAACGTTGCCGGTATTAAAGAGGGCAACAGGAACAGTGAAAATGCCCTTTATGCGAGTGAGTTTTTCAACACCCTGCGATGGCTCAATGGTGACAATTATCCTGCCGCGGAATTTCATGACCTGTGGCAGACGGTTACATTTAACCAGTTCCATGATATCCTGCCCGGATCAGCAATAAATGAAGCAAACAGGGAAGCAGTCGCACGGTACAGCGAAGTTCTTCGTAAAGCAACAGAATTACGCAACAATGCTTTCCGGAAAATGGCCGATGAGGTCAAATTTCAGGAGGGTATAGGTCAGCCGGTAGTTGCCTATAACCTTCAGCCTTACAGCCGGAAGGCAATAGTTGAAGCCACCGTTTATTCTCATGAAGAACCTGTTTCAGTGAAAGTGGCTTCTTGGGGGGCGAACTATTACGGAAAGAACTTTTTCCCGGTTGATAAATCGCAACCTGCTGCAAAAAACGGAGCTCAAAATGAGAATTTTCTTGCCGCTGATTTTAAATCAAAGCAGGTTGGTTCAACGGGAAGTCTGGCAACGGTTTTAGTTCGCGACGCTTCGGGTCAAACCTATCCGGCACAAATTGTCTGGTCAAAACCAACACCTCCCGGATTTACCTCAAAAGTCCAGTTTATTGTTGATAACATGCCCGCCGGCGGTTATAAGACCTTTTATGTTGATATGACCAGTAAGGGCGCATACATTGAAGCAATCCCCTTCACCAACAATACCTTCGAAACTGATTTCTTTATTGTTAAGTTCGATATGAGATCCGGAGGGATCACCAGCCTGTTTGACAAACGAACCGGGAAGGAATTTGTCAGGGAGGGAGAACGCCTTAACAAGCTAAGAATGTACCTTGAAGACAAAAAGGGAGGTATGAAGTCATGGACAATCAACAAGTTTGTCGGACAGGAAGATGTAACAAACGTTAAAAGTGTTAAGGTGGTAGAATACGGCCCGGTAAGGGCTTGTGTTGAAACTGTCAAGACCTGGGGCAAATCGAGGTTTATAGAGCGTACATACCTTTACCGTTCATATCCCCGTATCGATTATGATCTGGAGGTTCACTGGCTTGAAACAGGAAGTGATTCGACAGATTCCCCGATGCTGAGGGCAGTATTCCCGATCGAAATAGCCAACTCAAAATTCCATTCGCAGGTTCCTTTTGATGTCGTAGAGAGACCGGTAGATGGGAAGATGAATGGAAAAGATGCACCATCCTGGCTTAAACATGCTGATGCTTACGGAAATAAGGCGGAGGGTGATGACGGACAGGAGGTACCAGCTCAGAAATGGGTGGATGTTACTGACGGGAAGGTTGGTATAGCCCTTCTGAATAAAACAAAATATGGTCATTCGTACAGTCGTGGCGACCTGAGGATTACACTTATGAGGTCGGCCGGTGACCCGGATATTTATCCGAATCTCGGCAAATTCAATATAAGCTATTCGCTTTTTCCGCATGCAGGCGACTGGATGAACGGGGTATGGGCTGAGGGAGAAGACTTTAATATTCCGGTATATGCTGCTGAACCTCCGTCACTGGCGCTTGTTAAGGCTCATGCTTCACGTCCTGAAGAAGCTTCATTCTTCGCTGTTGATGCCCCCGGTGTAGTAATGACAGGCATGAAGCAGTCCGAGGAAGGGAATGAACTTATCATAAGACTGAATGAGGTTTTTGGCAAAGAGACCACTGTGAATCTGACACTTCCGGTCAGCATTAAAGCGGCACGCAGATTGAATATTCTGGAAATGCCGCTGCTGAATACCGATAAACCGGTTGTTAACGGCAATTCTGTAAGGATTAAGATCAAACCTCATGAAATAGTTACAATTGGTTTGACTTCTTTGTGATCCGGCTGGGATCCAGTCAGAGCTTATTGCACCTTATTTCCCAAGTGTTCCATTTCAGGTTGATAAAGATGGAATTTATTTTGCATTTTGTCAATTTGCATTGGAATTATTTTCTTCTAACTTTGCACCGCAAATTTTAAAAGGAGGATTCAGTAGCTCAGTTGGTAGAGCATCCCGCCTTGCGGGAGGGTCCTGGGTTCGAGAGTATTTGTAGATTTGATTCAGTAGCTCAGTTGGTAGAGCACATCCCTTTTAAGGATGCGGTCCTGGGTTCGAGACCCCAAGCTGGATCACAAGGCAGCCTTACGGCTGTCTTTTTTTTTCCGGATTTCCTGTAATGAAATTCACAGGCCTGCGTCTTGCTAATAAAAACCAATTTGTTAAACACTTAAAATTGACTTCCATGAAAAGATTATTAGGAATGATGATTCTGTTTACTGCACTCACTGCAACGTATGCTCAGAAATCAATCGACGGACTGTTCAACCGCTATGCCGGAAAAGATGGTTTTATAACTGTGACCCTCAGCGGCGACCTTTTGAAGCTGGCCTGTGAATTTGATGATGACGATGATCTGAACAGACTGAAAGGTAAGATCACTGAGATAAGGATTCTTGTTCAGGACGATGAGGCAATGCGGGTTGAAAACTTTTATGATCTTGTAATGAAGGACCTTAATCTAAATGATTATGAGGAATTCATGAGAGTTAAGAAATCGGACCAGGACCTTAGGATGCTTGTGAGGACCAGTGGCGAAAGAGTTAAGGAATTCCTGCTCATTGGCGGAGGGGAAGATAATCTGGTCGTCCAGATAAAGGGGGACCTTACGAGGGAGGATGCAGAGAAAATTTCTTCCGACGCAAGGAAAGATAACGGCAGGAATATGTTTTCGAACAATAATTAATCCGGGATATCTATCTTTGCCATGAATAAATGCTTTCCTCTGAATGACCAGGGATGAATTCAGCGACCTTGTTAAGAAATTAAGCCGCAGATTGTACATATATGCCTACCGTATCCTAAAAGATCAGGAGGGTGCAGAAGATGCAGTTCAAGAGGTCTTTTTAAAACTCTGGAAAATGAATACGAACCTTGGGGAATACAACAGTATCGATGCACTGGCTGCAACAATGGTAAAAAACCAGTGTATCGATCATCTGCGGAGAAATAAACACATGGAAGGTGAAGGTTCTGACAGCCTTGCGTTCCACCAGGCAGCAGAACCGTCGCCGCTTGACCAGATGGAGAGAAATGAAACAATGTATATACTCGACGGAATTATTCAGGATTTACCGGAGAATTACAGGGAATTGATAAGACTGAGGGATATTGACGGATTTTCGTACGATGAGATATCGGAAAAGACAGGAATGAATGTTAATACCCTGAGAGTAAACCTGTCAAGGGCAAGAAAGATTGTAAAAAATAAATTTATAAAATTTAGTAATGAACGGGGAGGAAATAAGGAAACTGCTGGAGAAATATTATAATGCTGAAACCTCGGAAAAGGAAGAAATTGAATTGCGAAGGTTTCTCAGCGGCGACGATATTCCGGATGATCTCAGGGAAGAAAGGGCGATCTTTCAGGGCTTTGATCAGCTGTCAGGCATAAAGGGACCTTCAGACGACCTTGAGAAGAAAATTATGGATTCGATCAGGCATGATGGCGGCGAATCCAAAGGACCTCGCACAAGGAGGATCTATTTAACATTATCCTCGATTGCTGCTGGTTTACTGGTCCTTACAGCCACATATTTATTCCTGGCCAAAGAATCCGGACCACGTGATACCTATTCTGATCCTGAGATTGCTTATGCCGAGACGATGAAAATCCTCTATGACGTTTCAGTAAAGCTAAATTCCGGAATGGAGGGCCTGGAATCCGTAGGCAGAATGGAGGAAATTACAGGCAAAAGTCTTGAACTGATAAATAAGCCGGCTGAGGTGATTGAAAAAAAACTGAAGCCCCTTGACAGGTTCAGGAAAACAATGGAGGTTGTAAATGATATGGATCGAAGGAGATGAAAAGTTGAAGTATGGGGAAATAATTGAAATAGGTAGAAATAGGTGGAAATAGATGGAAACAGGTGGAAATAGATAGAAATAAAGAGTTGAAAAAACAAAAGAAAATATGAAGAAGTTGATTTTAATCGGGATTATTGCTTGCATGGTCACGACGCTCCAGGCCCAGACCAGGGCAATTGATGAGATGTTTGATAAATATTCGGAAAGGGATGGATTTACCACAGTTTATATCTCCAGCAAATTGCTGAGCCTTTTTGCCGGGGATAAATCAAAGGAGGGTAACAATATTGCGGTCCGGCTGAAATCGATAAGGATCCTTTCTGTTGAGGACTCGCTGCTGAACAACACCGTAAATTTCTACAAGGAGCTGTCAGGCAAGCAGGACCTGTCGGCTTTTGAAGAACTTATGGCGGTCAGGGAGGGAGGTAATGTGACCAAATTCCTGATCCGTCAGAAAGGGGATATAATTACCGAACTGATTATGATCACAGGAGGCCCTGGTGAAAATACGTTAATTTCGATCACCGGCGACCTGGACATGAAAATGATCTCCGAGCTTTCAAAAAGCACCGGAATAGACGAACTTAAGGAACTTGACGACATCGAAAAGAAAAGTCCTGAAAATTAATTCTTTATATATCCTGCGGCTATTGGCGTATCAATAAAATTGTTAAAAATTGTTAATGTGCATCTATATTAGTTAATTTTAGGTGTTTAATGCTTAAAACAAGATCTGATAATTGGAAGCACAAAAGATCAATACTGCCTACAGGTCTTTACTGAAAGCGGCTAAAACAACTCTTGCCCCGGGTGATAATCTGAAGATCAGAAGAGCGCTGGATCTTGCTTTGAAAGCTTGCAGGGATAATTCGACAATTACCGGTGAACCGGAAATACTTCACTCTTTATCAGTTGCTTCCATTGTTGCCAGTGAAATGGGGCTTGGTCCCACATCAATAATTACTGCCATCCTTCATGACTCATACGACAGACTTGAAATAACCCCTCAGGAACTTGAAAAAGAGTTTGGGAAGAAGGTTGTGGAGATACTGCAGGGATTTTCCCGGATAACAGGCATAAATTCCATGCAATCGTCTTATCAGGCTGAGAACTTCAGAAAGCTTCTCTTAAGTCTTGCCGATGATGTAAGGGTCATTCTTATAAAGCTTGTCGAGCGGCTTGAATATATGCGGAATCTTGATAATGCGCCGGAAAAGGAGCGTCTGCCACTTGCATCGGAAACCTATTTTCTGTACGCACCTCTGGCTCACAGGCTGGGATACTATAACATCAAGTCGGAAATGGAGGACCTTGCAGTCAAGTATCTCGAACCCGAACAGTATAATTATGTTGAAGAAAGACTAAAGCAAACAACAGCCTCGAGGAATAAGCTTATACAGGGAGTTTTCTGCACCCCTCAGCGATGCTCTTGATAAACAGGGCTTTAACTTCACAATAAAAAGCCGCACCAAATCGGTGCATTCCGTAATGCTCAAAATGAAACAGCAGGGTGTGGAATTTGATGAGGTATTCGATCTTTTTGCTGTCAGGATAATCCTTGTGAGCGATCCCGAGAATGAAAAATCCGACATCTGGAGGGCCTACTCTATAGTAACCGATCTCTATCAGCCAAATCCGAGCCGGATGCGCGACTGGATCTCCGTACCCAAAGTCGAACGGTTATGAATCGCTTGCATACCACTGTTGTAGGACCAAGGGGAAAATGGGTGGAAGTTCAGATCAGATCGGTCAAGGATGGATGAGATAGCTGAAAAGGGACTTGCCGCTCACTTCAAGTATAAGGGAATAAAGGGAGAAGGCGGACTCGATACCTGGCTGACAAAAATGCGTGAGATCCTTGAATCATCTGAAAAGGAGGATGATGCATTTCTTGACCAGGTGAGATCAGGACTATATACTGACGAGGTCTTTGTCTTTACTCCAAATGGGGACCTCCGGCAGCTTCCGGCCGGAGCAACCGTACTCGACTTTGCCTTCGATATACACACAGCGGTGGGGGCTTCATGTGTGGGAGGAAAGGTAAACGGAAAAAATGTTACAATTAAATATGTACTTCAGAATGGCGACCATGTTTCTATTATAAGATCAAAGAATCAGAGGCCAAAGCAGGACTGGCTCTCATTCGTTGTCACCAGCAAGGCCAAATCGAAAATAAAGCAGGCACTGAATGAGGAGAGAACCCGGGCTGCCGCTGAAGGCAAGGAGGTACTAATGCGGAGGCTTAAAAACTGGAAAATTGCCTATGGTGATGCCGTTATTCAGAAACTTATAATTCATTATAACTTTAAAACCGCACAGGATCTTTACTATCTGATTGAAGCAGGTAAAATCGACCTCTTCCAGATAAAGGAAGTACTTCTCAAAGGACGATACACCTGCAACTACCGGAAGCTGACTCATGAAGTGCCGGAAAAAGAATTAAAAGAGGTTGACGCTCACGGTTTTCAGATTACCTTGTGATTGAGGACAGGGTGGAGGGACTCGATTACAAGCTGGCAAAATGCTGTAATCCGGTATTCGGTGATGCCGTATTTCGGATTTGTAACAATCTCCGAAGGTATCAAGATCCACCGGACAGGCTGTCCGAATGCACAAAATATGATGGCAAGGTATCCTTACAGGGTCGTTGCTGCCAGGTGGTCCAAAGCAAAGGCAATGGATTCGTTCACCGCAAAAGTAAAGATCACAGGGATAGAGGATATCAGAATTGTCAATAAGATCAGCGATATACTGTCAACATATAATGTAAGCGTCCGTAACTTTAACTACAGTCTGGATGACGGAATTTTCGAAGGTTCCCTTAACATAATGGTCCCTAATAGTGATGTACTGTATGGGATAATCAGGAAAATCCATTCCATTAAAGGGGTCCTTAAAGCTACGAGGTTATTGAGTAATTAAAACATGATAAACAACCTGCTCTTCATCAGCCTTGCCCCGGTCTTAATTATTGGCTTCTATATCTATAACCGCGACAAATACGAAAAAGAACCCTTTTCAGTATTGATGAAAGCCCTGTTCGCGGGTGTTGTTATCGTATTGCCAGTCGTTCTTGTAGAAAAGTTCCTCGATCAGCTTCAACCAGGGGCTCGAAGGGCTGCAGTCGGCTGCTTATGTGGCATTTGTGGTAGCGGCTTTTACCGAGGAGGGTATGAAATTCCTGGCATTTTACATATTCTTCCGGACAGACAGGAACTTCAATGAAAAATTTGACGGGATTGTATACGCTGTTTATATTGCACTGGGTTTTGCAGGGATCGAAAATATTCTGTATGTGTTTATCGGCGGTGTTGGTGTCGGACTTGTCCGTGCCCTGACCGCGGTGCCGGCTCACGCCCTCTTCGGAATTGTAATGGGATTCTACTTCGGGCTTGCCCGTTTCATTCCGCAGCGGCGGATCATTTATAGTTTCATGGCTTTCTTCCTGCCGTTTGTTTTCCATGGATTATATGATTTTTTGCTGATGGGGAATTCCCCGCTTCTTCTGACGGCATTTGTCCCGGTTTTCATCTATTTCTGGATCATCGGATTCCGGAAGATGAATCAGCTGTCGGATGCATCAATCTTCAGAACGATGAACAGATGATCTGAATAATGGTGATTATATCCCGATTCTCTGGTTTCAACCATACCTTTTATCGGGCCTGACAGGGAGTTTGGCCAGTTTTTCCACTTCAAGCGAAGGAAAGCCGAATTCTTCAACCACTTTGCCCAGGATAAGATAAGTTCCGCTGCCCTTGAAGGGATAGTTTTTCAGCGACTGGGAAAAATGTGTTGTATCGAAAAAATTGCCTTCGGCATCGATGAAACATCCGAAGTTCATCCACTCCTTTTTTATCGTCTTAATATATTTGATCGTGACCAGATGACCTACCATCCTTACTTTCTTCCCGACATGCCTGATCAGATCCCTGGCAGATACTTCTCCCCTGAAAGATGTTTCGAGCATATCGAACCAGTTTATGGTCACGGGAAAGCCAAACAGCTCTATTTCATCGTATGCATCATCGAGGTCTCCGTGAACAAGCTCGGGGAGGGTAAAATCGCGTACCGGCTGGGAAAAGAGCGGACGTATGCTTTCCTGTTTGCTCCTGTTCATCATCATATGGGCTTCCCACAACAGGTTTGCCTTATTCTTCCCCGTAAACCTGAATGCGCCGGTCCTGATGAGAAGGATGACCTGCTCCAGTCCCGGGCATACCCTGGTTACAAAATCATTCAGGTCGGCAAAGGGTCCCTCACTGTTCCTGATCTCCTCTATCGACCTGGCCAGCTTATCCTCAAGACTGAGAATGTGGATGAAGCCCAGGTATATATCCGTGCCATAAATAGTTGTCTTATATGTGCTTTTGTTTACACAGGGCGGGAGTATTTTACCTCCAAATCTTGTTGCTTCGTGCACATATACCCAGGTTCTGTAAAACCCCCCGAAGTTGTTTATCACTGCCACCATGAATTCAAGAGGAAAATGAGCTTTAAGCCAGAGGCTCTGAAAGCTCTCGACGGCGTAGGAGGCTGAGTGCGCCTTTGAAAATGAGTAACCTGCAAAAGATTCGATCTGTCTCCAGACCTCTTTTGTTATTTCCTCGGTGTATCCTTTTTCGCGGCAGTTTGAAAAGAATTTGTCAACAATCCTCTGCATCTCCTGTTTCGACCTGTATTTCCCGCTCATGGCACGGCGAAGGGTATCGGCGTCGGCCAGATCGAGGCCGGCAAAATGATGGCAGACCTTCAGTACATCCTCCTGGTAAACCATGACCCCGAAAGTCTCTTCAAGCTGCTCCTTCATCACGGGATGTATATATTCGAATTTATCGGGATTATGGAACCTGTAAATATATTCCCGCATCATCCCCGAGCGTGCAACGCCCGGTCTGATGATCGAGCTTGCCGCGACAAGCGTCGGATAATCTTCACACTGAAGCTTCTGCAGCAGGCCTCTCATCGAAGGGCTCTCGATGTAAAAGCATCCTTTTGTCTCACCTGTCCTGAGGTACTCTTTGACCTTTGAATCGTTTTTGAACTTATGTATTGCATGAACATCCACATCGATTGCACGGTTCCTCATGATTATCTCAGCGCTTTCACGGATATGTCCGATGCCCCTCTGGCTCAGTATATCGAGCTTTTCGAAGCCGATCTCCTCGGCCGTGTACATATCCCATTGCGTTGTCGGAAAGCCTTTCGGAGGCATATCGAGTGCGGTATAGCACGTCACCGGCTCTTCCGAAATAAGTATCCCGCCTGCGTGAATGCTTCTCATGTTGGGGAAATCGGCTATTTTCAGGCCTGTCGAAAAAATAGTTTCGGTAATATCATTCCTGTTGCTCTCCGAAGAAGGATTGTCGATAAGGGCATCAATTTCTTCCTTTGGCAATCCATGAACCTTTCCAAGCTCCCGTACTATTGACTTGCCCCTGAAGGTGCTCATCATCCCGAGAAGAGCGGTATGATGGTATCCGTACCTCCTGAAGATATAATCGATGACCTCATCCCTCTCTTTCCAGGAATAGTCGATATCGAAGTCAGGCGGACTGCTTCGTTTGGGGTTTATGAAGCGCTCAAAGTAGAGGTTCAGGTCGATCGGGTCGACATTGGTGATTTTCAGGCAATAGGCGATGATCGAGTTGGCCCCGCTGCCGCGTCCGACATGATAAAAGCCTCTTGCCATCGAATACCTGACAATATCCCATGTTATAAGGAAATATGCTGAAAATCCCAGTTTATCGATGATCTCAAGTTCATGAGCAATCCTTTTTTTTGCTTCGCTGTTCTGCTTGCCATACCTGTAAACCATGCCGTCCCACGCAAGCTTTTCGAGCAAAAGCTTGTCGTCGTACCTGCTGGCAGAAAAGATCTTCTTGTTCTTCAGGCTTTTGCTGTCAAAATCGAGCGCGCAGTCATTAATCAATTCATTTGTATTTTTTACAAGCCAGGGGTTCTGATCTTTGATTTGTTTTTCAAATGAGGGCGTCTTAAAGAACTCATCATCAGCCGCACATTGCGATGCCTGGAGATGGCTCAGAAGGATATTGTTATCGACCGCCCTGAGGCTTTTGTGGATAGAGATGTCGTCTGCACCTGAAAAAGTAACCGGATGCAGAAGAACCATTGAGTTTCTGTCGATGGAGCGTGGCAGTGTAAGCAGTTTATTGATCTCATTGGGTTTTATTCCAATGCGTTCATTGTCAAATAGTTTTCTTTCGGGCAGCTTTTTAAGGGAATATATGGAGTAGGCCTCTGAAAACCTGGGTGCCGGAAAAGGGATCTCTGTTTTTTCAAAATTGCATTTTGACAGGAATTCATTCAGTTCCCTGAAGCCTTTATTGTTACGTGCCAGCCCTATATACTGCAGCTCATTCCCGTTCCTGAATTCGATGCCTGCCACAGGCCTTATGCTGTTTCCGGCGCACTCCCCTGCAAATTCCGGTATTCCGGTCGAATTGTTGATGTCGGTCATTGCAATGGCGCCGGCACCTGCAGCAACCGCGTTCTGCACCAACTGCGCCACGGACATCATTCCGTAGCGCAGACTGTAATATGAGTGGCAGTTAAGATACATAGTTGTAAGTTTGGAGTGCCTAGAGTGCCTAGAGTCGAGTGCCTAGAGTGCCTAGAGTACTTACTCCCAACTTTTTTCAGAGGCTTAAGTTTTTACCAATAGAAGTAAAAATCGCTAACAGCTCATTTGCTTCAACAAGAACAGATTCTGATTCATTAGCTCTCGATCCATTTCAATTCATCAATGATCTCTAGCCAATAGCATGTTTCATTAGCTTCGCTTTCGCAGATTTTAATTTTGTTTTTGAAATCGGCTCTGCTTCTTGCCCTGTTTGCCTCACGGTAATTAGCCCCAATGCTGGTTCCAGACTTGGTTAATTGGTTTCTTATTATCTTTCCTTCAACACTGTCAGGCAGAAGGCTGGATAATCTGATGATCCTTATTGCAAAAGCTTTTGTTCTTTGCTCAAGCTTCTTGCTAAACTCTTTATTTTCCATTTTTTTAAACTTTAAGTACTCCAAACTTTAGCTCACTCCAAACTTTAGCTCACTCCAAACTTTAGCTCACTCCAAACTCTAGCTCACTCCAAACTTTCTCACTCATCTTCCTCCATACATCATATAACCTTTCAGTCTCTCCTCCATCATCGTCTGCTCATTCAGCGCATTTTCAAGCTGTCTGAGGACTTTTTCCTCCCGTTCCCTGACAGTCATTACTCCGGCAGCTCTCCGCACTGCATCGCGTCCGAAACGGTTCCGCAGCTTATCCATGGCCATATAGAGGTTTACCTTTTCAGGGGTGTCGTCGAACATGTCTAGCTGCTGGACTCCCCGTACCATATGGCTGAACCTGACCCCGATAAGCCTTATAAGCATTCGCCGCTGGTAGAGCCGGGCGAACAGCTCCTTTGCGATATCCGTGAGTACATGGTCGAAAGCTGTATATGGTATCCTTTTCTGCAGGGTATGGGTGTCGAAGTTTGAGTACCTTATCTTCACGGTTACGCACGATGTCAGCTTTTCATGTTTTCTGAGCTCATAGGCGATCTTTTCCACCATGCTTGTCAGAAGCTGATTGAGCCTTGCCATGTCGGTTGTATCTTTTTCAAAGGTGTGCTCGGTGCTTATCGATTTCTGTTCGGAATAGCTTATGACAGGGGAGGAGTCTATTCCGTTGGCTCTTTTCCATATCTCGATCCCGTTCCGGCCCATCAGCTTTTCAAGCATCTCCGCAGGGATGTTCCTGAGGGTGTATATTGTTGCAATGCCCATGGAGCGAAGCGTATGATACGTTTTCTGACCAATCATGGGGATCTTGCTTATCGACAGAGGGTCAAGAAAGGGGAGGACGATCTCTTTTTTCACCTCTATTTCCCCGTTGGGCTTTGCTTCGCCTGTTGCGATTTTCGAGACTGTTTTGTTGACCGAAAGCCCGATCGATATGGGCAGCCCTGTCTCCTTTATTATATACTGCCTGAGTTCGTGCGACCATTTGTAGCATCCGTAAAAGCGGTCCATACCCGTCAGATCGATGTAATGCTCATCAACTGAAGCTTTTTCGTACAGCGGCGACCGTCCGGCAATTATTTCAGTAACCATGTTTGAATAGTTGCTGTACATTTCCATGTCGCCCCTTATCACAATTGCATCCGGACACATGTTCCTGGCCATCTTCATGGGCATTGCAGAGCTTACACCGTATTTCCTTGCCTCATAGCTGCAACTCGACACCACACCGCGGTCCGACATGCCACCTATTATGACGGGCTTGCCGTTCAGCCTGCTGTTCCTGAGCCTCTCAACCGATACGAAGAATGTATCGAGGTCGAGATGAAGGACGGAGCGTTCTATGTTGCCTGAGAGAAGCATAGCGTAAGTAATAAGTGACTAGAGTGACTAGAGTGACTAGAGTGCCTAGAGTGCCTAGAGTGCCTGGAGTGCCACTCAAGCTTCTTGCTAAACTCTTTATTTTCCATTTTTTAAAACTTTAAGTACTCCAAACTTTAGCTCACTCCAAACTTTTCAATTCACTCTAACTTTTTTCTTCAAATAATTTGTATATATAACAATTAAGTTTTACTTTTGATTAAAAATTAATCAAACTTATGATTACAATATAATCAATTTCTTCATATGTATTTCGCTACCAACATAAAATTTTTAAGAAAAAGGAGGGACAGGACGCAGGATGATGTTGCCGTTGCCCTTAACCTGAAACGTTCAACCCTCAGCGGTTACGAGAACGGGGTCGCCCAGCCGGGAATAGAAGTCCTTGTGGCATTTTCCGGGTACTTCAACATGTCAATCGACACACTGCTCAAGATTGATATTACAAAATTGTCGGAAAGCCAGCTCGGGGAACTTGAAAGAGGCTACGATGCCTATATAAAGGGAAGCAACCTGAGGGTGCTGACCACAACAGTCGACCCCGGAAACAGGGAAAACATCGAACTGGTGGCAGAAAAGGCAAAGGCAGGCTACACCACCGGTTATGCCGACCCGGAATATATTGGCGAACTGCCCGTATTCAGACTGCCCTTTCTTTCTGATAAGAGAAAATACAGGACATTTCAGCTGAAAGGCGATTCAATGCTTCCTATTCCGGATGGATCATGGGTCACCGGGGAGTTCCTGCAGGACTGGATGAACATCATAAGCGGCAAGGCTTATGTGGTGTTTACCCTCAATGACGGGATTGTCTTCAAGATCCTTGAAAACAACATCGCGAGGGATGGAAAACTGGTCCTTTATTCCCTGAATCCCCTTTACGAACCTTATGAAGTGCATGTCAATGAGGTAAGGGAGATCTGGAAATTTGTGAATTATATCTCCAGCGAGATCCCCGAACCGGTCATGCCCGGGAAACAGATCTTTCAGTCAATCGCAGTTATGAAGCACGATCTTGAAAGAATCAAGGCAAAACTTGGAAAGGATATTTCAGATATTAACGAGGAAAACTGATAACCATAAAACTACAGGCTGATCCATTTTCCATCTCTGAAGTCAACTGGTAATATTTTGCTTTCTGACAGTAATTCAAGGTTCAATTTCACATGAGGTAAGGTCAGTAAGCTGCTGATATTCTTTTGGTTGTTCTGGTCAGGCGAAATCATTATGACAAACAGGCCAGGTTCAACATAATATCGCAACGCAGGTGATTCGCAGATTACCGGTGTACCTGGCGGGATAAGATTCAGTATCTGTTTAAATGCTTCGAAAAGAGATTCGTCCGTTACCTTGGCAAAAAATACCTTCAGGGCCCCGGACTTCAACATCCTGGAGGTATCTTTAGTGGTTTCCGGATTAGTCTCTTCATAGACCGAATAACCGGTATCTTCTTTTAACAGATTAAGGCCGGGCGTAGTTTCATGAAAATGGGGGGTAATTTTAACGGATATCAGATTGAGGTTCCTGAACTGCTCAATTATCCTGCAGGCCAGAGTTGTCTTACCTGATTTGTTTCCTGTGCCGGCTATTATAAGGAGATTCGGTACTACCATATTATAGAAATACTCTGTGTCTCCTCTGTGTTTCTCTGTGTAAGAATTAAATTTTAAAAACTTTCACAGAGTTCCACAGAGGAGTCACAGAGAGACACTGAGTTAAGATCGATGATTATTGCTCTTTTGTAAGTTCTATTATCAGGTCAATGATCTTCTGATTCTCCGTTTCGGGGATCTTACCCTCAAAAAGAGCTCTGCAGACCCTGTTCTTGTCAAGAATAACAACAGTGTAATTGTCTTTTGTCAGACCCCACGATTCATGCAATATGCCCTTGTAATCGAAGAGAATTGTCGTATTATATTTTTTTGCCTTGTTTCCTGCAATCATCCTGATAAGCCCGTTGGGTTTCCAGGTCGATTTTGTATCAACAATACCGAATCCCTTGAAAAAGTCCCGGTTAATGATTTTGTCAACGTCAGCGGCTTTGTTGACAGCATCGTTGAACGGATCATTCATGTCTGATTCATCAGGATCCACATAATTGATCTGCAGTACCTTGCCTGCCCAGGAATCCATGGTAAATTCTTTTTTGTCGGCATCTGTGAAGACCCAGTCAGGAGCTTTCATTCCGACTTCGAGCTTGCCGTTCTGGGCAAATGATGAAATCACTGTCAAAGACGCGAAGAAAATGGTGAGGATCAGTTTTTTCATATCTGTAAATTTAAAATTTAGCGTAATATATAAAATTTTCATTACAAAGTAATTTTCAGTGTTTTTTGCATATAAATCACGATTTTCGTATATATATGCGGTAACAGTATTACTTTTGCAGGTCTTAAAATTCTTTATGCAGCCGATAAGAAATATTGCGATCATTGCCCACGTAGATCACGGAAAGACCACACTGGTCGACAGAATCATTCAGGAGTGCAAGGTCCTTGACCAGAGGAAGGAAGCGGGAGATCTGATTCTCGACAGTAGCGATCTTGAACGGGAAAGAGGCATAACAATTATATCGAAGAATGTCTCTGTTAACTATAAAGGAGTTAAAATAAACATTATAGATACCCCCGGGCATGCCGATTTCGGAGGCGAGGTAGAGAGAGTCCTGAAGATGGCTGACGGTGTTCTGTTGCTTGTCGATGCATTCGAAGGACCAATGCCGCAGACCAGGTTTGTACTTGGTAAAGCCATAATACTCGGTCTGAAACCTATTGTCGTTGTTAACAAAGTTGACAAGGAAAATTGCCGTCCGGATGATGTTCAACAGGATATCTTTGACCTGATGTTCAACCTCGATGCCTCCGAGGAGCAGCTAGATTTTGAAACTGTATTCGGATCATCGAAATACGGTTGGATGAGCAAGGACTGGAAGAAGCCTTCAACCGACATAAAGGTATTGCTCGATACGATACTTGAGGAGATACCCGAACCGCTTTTTGTTGAAGGCACGGCTCAGATGCAGGTGGCCTCTCTCGACTATTCAAGCTATGTCGGCAGGATTGCCATCGGCAGGGTTTTCAGGGGGGAGATAGTGACGGGAAAGGATTATACCCTGTGCAAAAAAGGAGGTGAGATCAAAAAAGTCAAAGTCAGGGAACTGTATGTTTTTGAAGGGCTCGGAAGAGTCAAAACGGATAGCGTTCGCTGCGGTGATCTTTGTGCAGTCATAGGTCTCGAGGATTTTGAAATAGGGGATACCCTCGCGGATCTTCTGGAACCGGAGGCTTTACAGCGGATCGAGGTCGATGAACCGACCATGAGCATGGTTTTCACAATCAACAATTCGCCTCTTTTCGGGAAGGAGGGGAAATTCGTTACTTCGAGGCATCTGAGAAACAGGCTGTTCAAGGAAACTGAGAAGAACCTGGCCTTAAAAGTTGAGGATACAAAATCGGAAGACACTTTTAATGTGTATGGCAGAGGCATTCTTCATCTTTCAATACTAATTGAAACGATGAGAAGAGAAGGATACGAATTTCAGGTTGGAAAACCAAAGGTTATTCTTAAGGATATAGACGGCATTAAATCAGAACCTTATGAAATCCTTTCAGTCGACGTTCCTTCCGATTTTTCAGGAAAGGTAATCGAATTGGTCACGATAAGAAAGGGAGAGATGACGAAGATCGAGCCAAAAGGTGATCTTATACATATCGAATTTGATATTCCTTCCCGCGGACTGATCGGCTTAAGGAACAACATGCTTACAGCCACATCGGGAGAAGCCGTTATGTACCACCGGTTCAGGGCTTATGATAAATACAAGGGTGACGACCTCATGCAGAAGCAAAACGGGTCAATCATTTCCATTGAGCATGGAATGGCAACCGGTTATGCCATCGACAGGCTTCAGGACAGGGGCAGATTCTACATCGATCCGGGAGAAAATGTTTATAAAGGCCAGGTGATCGGAGAATACACCCGTCCGGGTGATATTGAGGTCAATGTTGTAAAAGGAAAGAAGCTCACCAATATGAGGGCTTCCGGATCGGATGAAAGCTACAGGATCGCCCCAAAACTCAAGTACTCACTGGAGGAATCTATGGAACAGATAAAGGATGATGAATATCTTGAGGTTACTCCCCTTAATCTCAGGATGAGAAAAATACCGGGGCAGTATAAACTATCGTAAATATATTGAAATCATGAAGAATTACAGGACGATCCTGAAGTTTGCAATCAAAGCGATTTTTGCCGTTCTCCTGGTTTTATTATTCTCCTGCGAAAAAGAAAAAGCATGCTTTAAATGCACAGTTACATTTGATATTACCCAGCACTACCAGGGCGAAACAAGCACCTGGTCAACTTCTGATACCCAGGAGTTTTGTGATATGACAGAAGATGAAAAGATCGAATATGAACTTCGTAACACCAAAACCACAACTGAGGAAAGCAGCGGCATTACAACAGTAACCAAAATGACAACAAAATGTATAAAGTGAGCCTAAAGGAGATATTCGTTAAAAAAATCGTTAAGCGGCTTCATGGCTTTTGATGCTGTGAAAACCGAATCAGGAAAATCCCCGCTCACTACTTCCTTATCTGAGACCATCCTTGAAACCAGATAACTCTTCATTTTAAGCAGCTCAATATGCTGGTGATCCTTCGGAAATCCCTTAGGAGCGGTTTTAAGTCTTTCTCCCTCAAGCTCGCCAAATATCTTTTTAAACTGTTTGTCGTTTATTATTTTCAAAAACCTTTCTCCCTCCTCATCAATTTTTTCCCTTATCGCAGTCAGCCAGGGCATTGGCGGGAGATACGCGCCTCCGGCTATCATGCTGTTACCGCCCGGTTCGACATGAATGTAGTATCCTGCAAACCTGTCTCCGTTTTTTCTGCCGCCTCTTACGATAAAAGCACCAAGATGGGTTTTATACAGTGTTTTATCGGGGGAGAACCTGATATCGCGATTGATCCTGTACATGCAGTTTCTGGCCTCAAGACCCTTTAAAATGGGATCGAAGGCTGTAATTGCATCAATTACCGCCTGGATAAACGTCTCATAGTTTTTCTTCGCAGCATCATACTTTTTTCGGTTCTGAATAAACCAGTCCCTGTTATTGTTGCATTTCAGCTCAGACAGAAACTGGAGCGTGGAATTCTGAATCTGTACCATAATGAATCCGGACATTATTTTTGCTAATGCAAGTTTACTAAACTTTCAGGTAATAATATTTCACGAGAACATTTTCCTGCTTATTTGATTATTGGTTATTTTAATTAGTTTTGGACTGTTCAAGGAAAACTGCATATAGTGGGAGCATTAGATGATGAAGGTTTAAAGCGGGAGATTGGCACCTGGGGACTGGTATCCAACTCAATCAATATTATAATAGGAGCCGGGATTTTCATCCTTCCCGTCATTATGGCGGAGCGGTTGGGAACCGGTAGTATATGGGCTTATGTAGTGTGCGGTTCCCTGATGATGCTGATAATGCTCTGCTTTGCCGAGGTCGGAACAAAGATCATCCGCACCGGTGGTGCCTATTCTTATATTGAAGAGGCATTTGGCAAATACACCGGGTTTATCACTGCAAATATTTTCATTTTCGGGGCGGCCGTAATGGCAAATGCCGCTGTAGCCAACGGGCTTGCAGATACACTCTCTTATTTCTTTCCGGTTTTTAAAATGACAATGGTCAGGATTTTGCTCTTTGCTTTGATTTTCGGCGGCCTTGCTTATTCGAATGTAAAAGGTGTCAGGAATGCAATTATTATAGTTAAATTCAACACAATTGCCAAGCTGACCCCTCTGTTGTTCATTGCACTTTTCGGCTTGTTTTTCATAGCTCCTTCAAATCTTGCCGCAACTAATGTCAGTTCGGTACCCGATCTGGGTGAGATGTCCCTGATCCTGATCTTTGCATTTGTGGGAGCAGAGACCGCCCTCAACGTCAGCGGTGAAATCAAAAATCCGCGGAAGACTATTCCCGGAGCGATATTGCTTAGTGTCATGATAGTGGTGATACTTTATATTCTTATTCAGATCACCGTTCAGGGAACACTTGGTCAGTCGATTACGGAATTCCGTGATGCTCCCCTGGCTGAGACTGCCAGGAGGATGATAGGACCGGCAGGAGCGACGATAGTTATTATCGGAGCTTCCTTTTCGATGTTTGGCAATCTTAGCGGAATGGTACTCAATATGCCCAGAGTGCTCTTTGCCGCCGCCAGGGACAAAGTCATACCGTCATCAGCCCTGGCCAGGGTTCATCCTGAATTCAGAACTCCTCACGTTTCAATAATATGCTATGCTCTTCTTGGATTCGTATTCGCATCAGTGGGCGAATTCAGGCAGCTTGCCCTGCTCTCAAGCGCATCATATTTACTGATTTATCTGGGCGTGGTGCTTTCGGTTATCAAATTCAGGTTTAAAGGGAAAGGTGAACAGGGAACCTATAAAATTCCGGGGGGCTACCTGGTTCCCTCATTGTCAGCCATTGTGATAATCTGGCTGTTGTCGAATATCCCTATTAATGAACTGGGAGCAATGGTAATTTTTGTAACTATCCTGACATTTTTATATTTCATAATAGAATTTGCGGGGAAGAAGTGGCCTTTTTAATAACTAATATTCAATTATATAATTGCCGCTTTTCAAATCGGCGAAGGCGGTTAACCTGTCAAATTTTTTACCATCAAGCTTATAAATTTCAATCTCATCGGGGATTCTGACACTTGCAGTGCATCCGACAGGAATTTTCAGCTCAATACGGAAAGTGCCCTCATCCTTTTTCCAGTTCACAGCAAGGGAACCGTAAGGTGTGTCCTTGGTCACGTTTGCCCACGAGACTCCAACAGGCACCTGGGGATCAATAATTACGTGCCTGTAGCCGGGGAAATTCTCGTCAGTCCTGATTCCTCCCAGGGCCTGGTAAAACCATGAACCGATGCCGTTATAGCAGTTGTGGATCCTGCTCCTGGATCCATTCCAGTGTTCCCAGGTAGTCGTTGCTCCGTTTTCAATCATGTATAAATAACCCGGATAATCCTTCTTCTTGAGTATTGAATAAAACAGGTCGGCCTGATTGTTGTTGACGGACCATTCGGTAAAAACCGGGATACCGACAAGACCGCATGCAATATGTCCTTTTTTAACAATTTTGATTAAATTCAGGAGGTTTGCAGTTACCTTATCTTTGAGGGTATCTGGTACAACGCCTGCCAGAAGCGGGTAAGCCAGATCGATTTGTGATCCGCTTGCATAGCTGCTGTTCCGGAGATCAAGGAACTCTTTATTGATGCTTTCAATAACTGATTCTTTCAGCCTCAGGTATTTATCTTCATCTTCGCTTTTTCCAAGAACGCCTGCGATTTTTGACATTGTTTCATAGCATACTATCATAAAACAGTTATTGACAAGATCCACGGAGGATTCATCTGTCTGATCCACTCCTTCCGGAGTGGCCCAGTCTCCAAGGTACCAGCCTCTGTACCCTGTGTCAGGCCATGGTCTGAGAAGATTTCCCGAAGTATATCTGGCAGCGTATCCGAGCCATTTTTGCATCACCGGATAGTACTCTTCCAGGAACCGCATATCACCATAATTAATATAGGTCCGCCATGATGCGGTAATGATGAAACCGCACCAATAAGGACCGCCTCCGGCAGGATAAGGGTTGGGAGCGGTATGCGGCATCCCTCCGTCGTCGCGTATGCAATCGCTCCAGGCCTGCATCCAGTTACCATAAAGCGGTCCCAGATCGTACATCGTCTGGGCTGTCTGTGTTGATGCATTCCCGTCGCCACCATAACCCAGCCGTTCGATCTGGGGACAATCAACGAGGTATCCTCCGAGGGAGAGGCACTTTACCGTATACGATATCATGTCATGGATAGTGTTCAACTCATCATCGGAACACTCAAAAGAAGACGCAGTGCTGTACCCGGTGTGAATGAGATACCCCTTTATTCCGCTCCTAACCGGCTCTTTTTCAAGATTTGAAATTTTCACATAGCGGTAACCATGATAGTTGAATTTGTTAATGAAATGATCTGCCTCATTTCCTGATGCAAAATACCTGTCAATTTGCCCCTGGTCTGCAATCATGCCATTATCACTGAAATGATCCGAGTACTCCAGCACAACTTCCTGCCCCATCCTGAGCCCGGCAAAATCTATTTCAAACCAGCCTGTAAGAGTAGTTCCCATGTCGATTAGCCACGAGTTGTTTCCCAATGAATAGATCGTGTCGGGATTAACTATAGCGGCTAAAGTATTCTTTTCGGCCATTTGCGGAGTTATCTCATGGTCGGGGACAATGACTGTTTTAACAGGTATCCAGTCAGCTTTATCAATCGATTCAGGGGAGAGATCTGCGAGTATGAGCGAAGCATCAACAATTTCACCTCCGAATTTACCGGGCCGCCATGTCCCGATTGTTGAATAGCCACTCTTTCTTCCTGTCCAGGTGCTGTCGGTGCAGAGAATGGTTTCACTTCCCAGGCCGTCATAGCTTTCGAGTTGTGCCCTTACAAGCGGACCATCGCCCGCGACTCCCGGCAGGCCTTTACTGTACCAGCCCTGACCTGTCCATATTATAAGGTCGTTACGGCCCTCCTTTACCATCGGAGAAATATCGTATGAAACAGACAGCGATCTTTTATCAAACTGCGAAACTGCCGGGACAAGGACATGATCACCGGCTTTTTGCCCATTGATCCAGATCTCATGATATCCCAGCGAGTTGACATGAAGGATAAACCTGTCAGTTTTTCCATTCAGGGTAAATGTTTTTCTGAGCTGGGGGCTTTCACAATATTCAGTATCGCCAGGCAGTCCTATATATCCTCCTTTCCAGTCATCCTTTTTAAGCAATCCGGTTGTAAAAACTGCAGGTTCGCTCCATTCGGATACTTTGCCGGCTTCATCCCAGACCCTTACCTTCCAGGAGCAGAATGACATAGAAGCGAGCATTTTACCCTGCCAGGGAACAAGGACGCAATCTGAAGAAGCCACTTTACCTGTATTCCATAAATCAGCACTGTTCTCATCAAGAAGATCAGTCCTGGTTGCGGCAAGTATCTGGTAAGCTTCCTGGGATGTTCCCTTTTGGGTGGAGCTCAGATTCCAGCTCAGCCTCGGGACAATTGTTCCTATCCCGACGGGATTCTGCAGGTTTTCACACATCAGGTTGTTGACTTTTGCAGGGGAATTTCCGGGGTAACAGCAGGGGAAAAGCAAAAGTCCGGACAACGGCAGCAGCATATAATAAGATTTAAACATAAGGAAGGGTTTAGATTAGTTCAAAGATCAGTATTTTCCTGTTCAATCCGGTTAAAACACAGACAGAGGTTTTAAAAATATCAGAGAATCTGATAAATTTATTAGCTTTGAGTAGGTAAACCTGTAATCTCATCAAAGAAGGCAATGAAAAAAGTACTTTATGGAGTTCTGATACTTCTTGGCTTAATCGTGGCAGGCGGCTGCGTCTATCTTAATTCAGTACTCCCCATAATAACCGGGTATGCTGCAAAGAATCTTTGTTCCAATGTTTTTGTATCGGGGAGGGAACCAGGAAGCATCGAAGCGGTCGATCTTAATTTTTCATTTATTAAGTATACTAAAAATAAAGTCGACTATGAGGAAAAGAGTGTTCTCAGCAGTTTTCTATGGGGAAAAGCAAAAGCAATATACAGGGAAGGATTCGGAGCGACGCTGATTAGGGATATTCCGGAGGAAACGCTTCGCAGAGCCGTATATCCGCCGGATACTGATCCCGGATATATGCCAGATTCAACTTTATGGCCTCTCGGGGATTTAATTCCTGAAACCGATTCGACAGGGATAGATAAAGAGGCACTGGCCAAAATAACGGAACAATTCATTGTCAGCCACTCATATAATGGAAATCCGTTTGCTTTCCTGGTTATACACAAAGGGATCCCCGTTGCCGAAGCTTACAAGCCGGAGTTCGACAAAAATACCAGGTTCCTTAGCTGGTCGATGGCAAAAAGCTTTTTGAACGGTATTGTTGGAGTTCTTGTCAGAGAGGGGAGGATTGATGTAAATAAGCCGGTTAAAATCGATGAATGGCAAAATGATGAAAGGAGCCGGATCTCTTTGAATGAACTGATGCAAATGCAAAGCGGACTGGAATGGAATGAGGACTACGGCAGCAGGTCTGATGTTAATCTGATGCTTTTCAATGAAGGGGATATGAGCGGGTATGCGATTTCCAGAACAATTGAGTATCCTGCCGGAACCAACTGGAAGTATTCCTCGGGTACAGCAAACATAATTAGCAGCCTGATACGGAAGGAATTCGAAACAGATACATCCTGCTATGCTTTTATGCAGGATAAGTTTTTTGAGAAGATCGGGATTACAGATGCTGTTTTTGAGGTCGATCCTTCGGGAGATTTTGTAGGTTCTTCCTACCTCTATGCAACAGCCCGCGATTATGCAAGGTTCGCTTTGCTTTACCTTAACGACGGTGTATTCAATTCCGAAAGGATCCTTCCGGAAGGCTGGGTCGGTTATACAACAACGCCGGCTTCCGCCTCCGGAGGTGAATATGGCTCATTGTTCTGGCTTAATGATAGCGGGAAGTTCCCTTCAGCGCCTCAGGATATGTATATGTGCTCGGGTCATGACGGGCAGCAGATTTTCATTCTGCCCTCAAATGACCTTATTGTAGTTGTACTCGGGTATTCCCCGAAACCCGATAATGTTATAGATTTTGACAGACTTCTGAAAGATATTCTTGGCACCGTTTAGGTTGGCCCCCGGGCAAAATCAGTTTCCGGGTACTTTTGCCACATTTATGTATTCGCTTATCGAATTGATCCCTTTGAATTCATTATGGGACGAATTGTCATGTATCGTAACATCGACAATTGCCTGCAGCTTTAATGCCCTGGGAATTCTGGAGCTCATCCCCGAGATGGTTTTTGCCAGCTTCCCGAAAAAGTTGGATTCAGCTGAAAGTACACTGGCAACTATTTCCTTCTGATCGCGCAAATTCACCGAAATCTGGCAATTATCATTCCTTGCAATTAAATTAACATTGCCCGGGTACTTTAAACCTGACCTCGGACTTTTAATTTCCTTATTTATCTTATACTCCACATCCGTAAACTCCTCCTGCTTATTACCATATAGTATCGAAAGCTTTGAATGCAGCCTGGTCGAACCATTGAACACCAGTGAATATGCCAGGTCAAGATCTTTGTTATGCAATCGGGTCCAGAGAAGTCCGTGTACCTTCTCCGGGATAACTTCCGAACGTAATAGATCCAGGCTTCCTGTAGCTGCTTTAAACTCCGAACTTATATTGGGACTGATGAAATTACCTTTAACCACGCATTTGAAATTATATGAATCCCATGCCGGAACGGTTATTTCGCCGGTTTCCTTAGCAAGAAACTCAAACGGTTTTTCGTTTCCATGACACCAGGTGTAATTCAGATAGAACATTATCATGTCAGAATTAAAATCGGCCTTTAGTGAATCATCCATAAAGATCATCTTGCCTTTTGAAAATGTTATTACCCTTGATGTAATGTCAATTACTTCGAGTTCAGTCTTGAAAACAAAGGAGGTAAGGTGATTGCCGGCAGAATTGAATTTGGAACAATGGGCATGCAGAAATGCATCATAGGTCTTCCCGGTCCGGTTTAAATAAATTGTCAGGATCAAACAATCATTAGTCTCTGAAAAAACACTGAAAATAAACTTATTATATCGCGACAGGAACATTTTGACCTAAATGAACGTTAAACTTTGACAATATAAAAACAATCTGACGAACAGCTAACTTTTAAAAGGCAATAATCTGCACATGTTATTAACAGCAATTATAAATATTTATTATGCAACGACAAAATATTCGTTACTGATATAATTATTAATCAGGTAAGGTGAAAATTTGTCGACTTTTTGTAAATTTAGGTCCTTTGTAACTAATCTTTTTATATAACCCTAAGTGTAAAAATTTTATGAGTGAAAAATTTTCAACCAGCCCCAGTGGAGAGAAATTTCCGTTGCCAAATCCCGAAGACTACAAGTCAGAATTTGAAAAGCTTAAAGTCCGGGTAGAACAGGAAAGGGCTAATAACCGGGAAATCGTTGTGGTAATGGGAATCGGGTTCGTAGGTGCGGTTATGGCAGCTATTGTTGCCGACACTGTTGACAAAAAAACAGGCAAGCCCTCAAAGTTTGTCATTGGAATGCAACGCCCCAGCGCACGGAGCTTCTGGAAGATCCCTATGCTTAACCGCGGCATTTCCCCGGTTAAAGCTGAAGATCCTGAAGTGGATCCTATGATCTCACGCTGCGTTAATGAGAAAAAAACACTCATTGCGACCTTTACCTATGATGTCCTGAAACTGGCTGATGTTGTTGTGGTTGATGTTCAATGCGATTATCTCAAGGAGGACCTTGGTAATGTGCGCAACGGACAGACTGATATGGCTGCGCTTGAATCTTCCCTTGGAGTCATTGCCGAGCATATTCCTCCCTCAGCACTTGTACTTATAGAAACTACGGTTGCTCCCGGGACGACCGAACAGGTTGCCTATCCGATAATGAAGAAAGTGTTTAAAAAGCGCGGTTTAGAATCTGATCCGCTGCTTGCACACAGTTATGAAAGGGTTATGCCGGGTCGAAATTACGTTGCCAGTATCCGTGATTTCTGGAGAGTTTGCAGCGGGATCAACCAGGGAGCCAGGGAACGGGTTGTGAAATTCCTGAACGAAGTTCTTAATACCGATAAATTTCCCCTGACTGTAATGGACCGTCCCATTGAATCTGAAACTGCCAAAATAGTTGAGAACAGTTACAGGGCTACAATACTTGCTTTTCTTGATGAGTGGAGCCTGTTTGCTGAACATAACGGCGTTGACCTGATGAAGGTGATCAAGGCAATTAAAATGCGTCCGACACACAGCAACATCATTTTCCCGGGACCGGGAATAGGGGGCTACTGCCTGCCGAAGGATGGCGGGTTGGGTGTCTGGGCGTATAAGCACATCCTTGGCTTTGAGGATGATATTTTCAAGATCACTCCGCTTGCAATTGATATAAACGATACCCGCGGATTGCATGTCGGACAGCTTACCCGTGATGCCCTTCGCAATATGGGGCAGCCCATTGCTGCAGCTGATATACTGGTGCTTGGAGCTGCATACCGTGAAGATGTAGGTGACACCCGTTACAGCGGCTCGGAGATCGTGATCCGGAAACTTGCCGAAATGGGAGCTGAAATAAGAGTACATGATCCCTATGTTGAACACTGGTGGGAATTTGAACAGCAGGAGACTTATCCCGGTATCGGACAGAGCAAATCTCAATTTTTCCGTAACCAGGATAAACTGAAGGAGATACGTGTTGAACAGGATCTCGATAAGGCTCTTGACCATGCTGATGCAGTTATACTTGCCGTTCCTCATAAGGTTTACCTCGATCTTGTTCCTGACGAAGTGGTTAAGGCCATCGGTCAACCGGCTGCCATAATCGATTGTTTCGGGATATTGACAGACGAAAAGATTAAACGGTACTTCCAGCTGGGATGTGAGGTCAAGGGACTTGGCCGCGGCCACATTCAGCGGATCAAGGACGAGATCCGGAAAGGGTAGGGGTATTTATTTTCTAAACCGCATCTAAATAACGGAACGATTTTTGATGCAAAGAGGATTATTCCTGACCTTAAATGAAAAAAGTATTACTGATAATCCTTTTTATTACGATTCTTTTAAACAACTGCGAGAAATCCAGCTACTTAATCGATAACGACCCATATTATCCCACAATAATCAGAAAAATTGATCCATTCGTTCTTACCGAAATGAGAACGGAATTCTCAGGGACGAATATTTATCTATTCTCATCGCTGAATGAATTTGGATTCTGTGCGCCGCCTGAAGATTACTTTGCACCCATGACACCTGCGGGAGATACTGTCTCATCACAGGCTGAGGCAATTGCCCTTGCCAAAAGATTTATTGCCAAAAACTCGCAATTTACGGGAGTCAGGGATACTGCTGATCTGAGGTTTACTAATTTTAAAAGAACCACCGGCCATTCTGACGGATCCGCAAGATGGCATCTTTACAGTACCCTTCAGAAAAAGGATACTCTCGATGTATTATCGACACAGATAATCATAACCATCAGATGCAGGGAAGTTTATTCATGCACCGGTAACTGGTATCCTGAAGTTTATGTTCCAAAAATGATCAATGTAACTGCAGGGGAAGCGAGGGATATCCTGCCTGACATGACGGTAACTCATTTTAACATCGCAGGGAACCCATATAATGTCACAATTACCAGGGAATCGTTGAACTGGAGTGCTGCAAAGCTTATGGTCGTCCCTATCCGGACCGGGGAAACGACGGAACTTCGCCTGGCCTGGCAGGTGAATATCCCGTCGCCCGTTTTTTACCTGATATATGTCGATGCCATGACGGGTCAGATCATCAAGCAGGAGCCGACGATAATATCCTGACATTCGACCAACATATTACCGCTTAATTAGAACGATTCCCCGAACCTCCCTCAGCTACCTTGAGCTGGATAAGCTTTTCAGGCGAAGGTTTTGATCCTGTGAATTTTGTTGCTTTTTCAATAAATGCCTTATCAATGTTGAAGATTTTAAATTCAACAAGTTTATCCGCCGGCAATTCCGGGTATCCTGCACTCCTCATTTCTTCGATATACTGCTTCGTAATTTTGAATATTTTAAGCTTTACTACAAGATCAGCGGTAAGCTCTTCCTTTAATCCCATGCTTTTAACTTCCTTTATATAATCCGGGCTTATTCCCTGTGCCTTAAACTGTACAATTGCATCGTGTGACAGTCCCTCATAACCATAAGATGCAATCTCCCTCACATATTCCGGAGTGATCCCCATAGCCTTGAATGTAATAAGATCCTTGCCTGACAGTTTGTATCCTGATTTGTACATAGCTGAAGCGTATTCCTCATCGATTTTGAGTGCAGCAAACGACATTATGTCCTCTGTTGAAACATCGCTGCCCATCAGTTTCCTTATACCTGCAATATACGAGGGCTCGATATTTAAAGCCTTGAAACCTAATAATTTACTGACTGAAATGTCGGTGAATCCGCTTTTATGGATTTCCTTAATATAATCAGGAGTTACCCCAAGGGCGGCAAGTCCGATAAGGTTCTCCTCCGAAATATCCCTGTATCCCAGGCTTTTAAGACTCTTTATATAGTCCGCGTCAACTTCCTTTAAAGTGAAAAGGAAGAGGGTTCTGGGTGCCAGTTCGTCAAATCCTTCATTACCAATAGCTTTTACAAAACCATCATCCGGCGTGTATGTAAAAGTGCCTTTTCCCCTGTCTGACGAAATATCACCTTTCATGCTTATTACTCCACCTTTTTTTTTCAGAGAAAAGCTGATCCCGGTCCCGTTGCTGAAGCCGGTCAGCTCTGATCTTGTGACCACCTCCGAAAGGGTCATGCTCCCTTTGAGCTTATCGGAAACTGCTGAAAATTCAAAGAGAAGATCGTTTTCTTCAGGCTCGACAGTCCATGTTCCTTCCAGTGTGCCGGTACCTGATTGTCCATTGGCAGTAAAAGTAAATAGCAGCAGGGAACAAATGCTGATTAACAATAATTGAATGTTTCTTTTCATGGTTTTAACTTTTTTATTGATTATACTTTTAAGTAAAAACCTTCTGTTTTTTAAAAAGTTACTTAAAACCCTGTTTTTTCCTTATGGTAATGTCGCCGTTATAGCTCCTTATGACATATTCGGGTCCCCCGGCATTTATCCTTCCGGTGATCCAGTCCTCCAGGGTAATTGCTTTTGTATTCCCTGCATTTTTTACAGCGGGCTGCTTCCTTACCGGGAGGAGTTCAAAATCAGTTTGGATCTCACCGGTCCCGCTTTTCATCTTAAGGGTTGCATTCACAGTAGCTGGAAATTCGATTGAGATATCGCCCTCAAAGGAGGTGAACATCATCGGGGAATCAGGTTTCACCTGCCTGAAGGTCGCCGAGATCTGACCGTAAACGGTACTTAACACTGACGACCCGGTAATATTTTCCAGCAGGATATCACCGCTTGCATTTTCTGCCACTATCTCCCCGTTGATATTGATGACCTGGATGGTACCGTTATCGAGCGATTTCAGCTTCAGCGAGAAATCCCCTGGGATCTTAATATCGAAATCCACTGTCTTATCTGACGTCCCGTTGTAAAGGATTACAGATCTCCCATCCGATTCCACTGACAGGTAAGATTCATCCCGGCCGATCCGTTTTATTTCGTTTCCGGCCGCTTTTTCCGGTCTGCCGAACCTGGGAGCTGCGGTTACGACGATGTCGGTACCCTCATAGCCTGTAACCTTAATTGAGCCCTTTGGATTTTCGAAAGTAAAGATCCTGTTGCTCTGTCCGGGGGCGAGGTTTATGACAAGCTGTTCTTCCTGGCCCAGCCCCTTAATGAGCGGCATCAGGAGAAAGATATATATGACTGTTAGTTTTCGTACCATACCACTTTACTACAACAAAACAGTTACTGCTTCATTTATTTTGCTCCTGACGCTGTAATTCAGGGCAGCATTGGTCAGGATCTTTTGAAATTCGGGTGCAGCTTTTCTTTCATTTAACGCAACCATTACCTCCGCCAGCCTCAGCTGCAACATCGGGGACGATTGATTTTCGATCGATGCTATCAGACCTTCGCGTACAGCGCTGTTATCCGGATATCTTATCAGGGCTTCGAGCGCAAGCAGCCTTACATTGTCATTTTCATCATGGTTCAGTGCCGCCAGGAGTCCCTGGATGATCCTTTCATCGGGTGTTTCAAACTCATTGACCATATTCACTGCCCTGATCCTCTCAAGGGTGGAATTTTGCTGCATCAAAGTGAGTACAAGCGTTTCCTTTAGGTCGGTAACCCTTCCGGAAAGATCAGCCAGTTCCTTGTCAGAGTTGAATCTCTGTCCTGCAATGGAAGCGGTAAACCATCCCATCAGGAATAAGGCAATGCCCGCGGCAACCTTTAAAAGTGTGATTAAGGATGAGTTCCTTATCAATCGATTCCCGGAATGGACTTTAACCTGGTCGGAAGCTGCATTCTTTTCATCTGCAAGCATTTCATAGAATCTGCTGTCCATCCGTGATGATGGCTCGTCCGTAACAGACTCATCTATAAGCCGGTTGACCTTGCTGATCGATTCAATCTCATCTTCACCAATGCCGGATTCCCTAAGGCTGGCAATGACCTCCCCAGCCTCATCCGGTGACAGTTTATCATGAAGGAGATCAATTATTTTCTCTTCCGGATCCTTTTTTTTCATATCTGAATTTTTTCAATTTTTATTAGCATATCCTTAAGCTTTCTCAAAACCCTGAACATGCGGATCTTGACGCTGCCCTCGGTAGTTCCAAGGATGTCTGCAATCTCCCTGTACTTCAGGCATTCTATTTTCCCCAGAACAATGATCTCCCTTTCCTCTGGTTCAAGCTTTTTCATAGCATAATAGAGCTGCTCGATCTTTTCCTTCCGGTCATGGTCATAGTCTTCATCAATTATCTGCTGAACCGATCCGGAATCAGCGTCATGACTGAAAGAGTTCTTCATTTTCCTGTTAAAGTCAATCGCCGAATTCCTGGCGATCCTGAAAATCCATTTTGCAAAGCTTCCCTCACCCGTGAAGGAGTACCTGTATCTTATCGCCCTGTAAAATACGGTATGAACGAGATCCTCGCTTGCCTCCCTGTCGCCGCATGTTACCCTGAAAAAATACGCATATATGGGCATCTTGTATCTTTCATACAGAATGCCCATTTTATCTATCTCACCGTCAATGACCTGAGACATTATTGCCATATCATCCGGGTGCTCTTTATTGATATCTTACAGTATTTATTTTAAAAACTCCGCTGATTTCAAAAAGTTACAAAAATTCGTTGCCAAAATCGACTTTTCAACTAATTTTTTCTTAATTTTATTTTTATGTGAGGGGGGAAATCAGACTATGATTGTTGTAAGAGCGTGTTATCAGGCACGTTAATTACATCCTACCATTGTGACTGACGTGGCATTGCATTTTCATGCCTTAGAATATTGTCAGTGGCGAAGCTTTTCCTAAAGCCTCTGATGGCGATGTTCCCGATCAAAAGACCGCCAATATTGACGATTTTGATAAAAGCTGAGTTTCCTGACAGGAAAGACCAGGCAAGGAAAACATTTAACGCATGAATGATGTTATTTGCTTTAACAGAGCAGGCAATCGAAGGGGGAGGGGAGCGGGGTATCGGCGATCAGATTATAACTCTGAATGAAAAGCGATTATGAACCTTACTGATGAATATAAGCGGCAAAGCAAATGGAGAAACTGGGACTCATATGTCCAGGCTCTTCCGGTTAAACCGGATGATACCATCTTCGACCTCGGTTGCAGTATAGGGGTTGTTACAAAAATGCTCGCTAAAAAGGCATCGAAGGTTTATGGAATTGACAATAATTCCGAACTCCTGGACGAAGCCACCCATACCAATTCTTCAGATAACATTATATACAGGCTTGACGATATCAGTTCCCTGAAAAATAAGGATTTACCCCTTGCCGATGGAATCTGGTCAAGCTTTGTCCCGGCTTATTTCCCTGACTTTTCACCTGTCCTGGGGACCTGGCTTGGATTTTTAAAACCTGGCGGATGGATAGCTGTTGTCGAAATCAGTGATCTGTTTGGCCACGATCCTATGAGCAGTTCTGCACATAATACGTTCAGGGAATATTATGACCGGCAGCTGAAAACAAACATCTATGATTTTGAAATGGGTTCAAAGCTTAAGGACTTTTTAACCGGTGCCGGGCTTTCAATAATTCACGAAGAAAACCGCTCCGACAGGGAATTATCCTTCAATGGTCCCGGTGATACCGATGTATTGTTTTCATGGGAGTGCAGATTTGAGAGAATGAATATGTTCAAGGAGTACCTCGGAGGGGACGTCTTTTACAGGCTGAAGGAGGAATTTCTCGGATGCCTGGCAAATGAAAATCATACCTCACACACGATCGTGAAATTCATTGTGGCTGAAAGAAATATAGCGCAATTACACAAATAAATATGTATTATAATATGTCTTTTAATACGTATTATAATACGTATTATAATGACTCTATAAAATTTTATAGCGCATAATCCTCGACCGACAGTAATCCATTTTTCTTTGTTAAGATAATCTTCTTAATACTATTTTACTCTTTAAGTTACAAATAACTCTCCCCCAACTTCGTATTTCCCGTCAAATACCTCTCCCCAACCTCCCGCTTTGCGGGACAGGCTCTCCTCCGGGGTGGGAGGGGCTTGAAAACCAATTGTTTACGTTCCGCTCGTAAATCCTCTGCAGCTTTGGGTTTAAGTCCCCCTCGCACCCGGGAGAGGGGGATAAAGGGGGTGAGGTGCATATGACAAATCAATAATTTTACGAAAA
Source organism: uncultured Bacteroidales bacterium (assembly GCA_963737255.1). GTDB lineage: Bacteria > Bacteroidota > Bacteroidia > Bacteroidales > VadinHA17 > LD21. The sequence continues at coordinate 170,372 of CAVTSB010000010.1, read as the reverse complement.
TCCTTAAGAAAAAGGATAGTGTAAACCCATTCAGAATGGTCATAATAGCGAACTCAATATTTTAATATTAAATACCGGGCATTATCCGGCTAACCTCAAACCAACTTATATGAAAAAGACAACTACGTTTACTGCAATTGGAGCTTTGCTTGTTTTATGGATAATCAGTGCTCCGGTACTCGATGCTCAGTCCTCAGTAAATAAGGATACATTACTTGTCGCTGCCCGTGAAATAATAAGCCAGACAACCTATTGTGCCCTTGTAACCGTCGATTCCACCGGCCAGCCCCAGATCCGTACCATGAATCCTTTTCCTCCGAATGATGAACTGATCACCTGGTTCGCCACTGCAAGAAACAGCCGGAAAGTGCGGGAAATAAGGAACAATCCGAAAGTATGCGTCTATTATGCCGATCATATTTCTGCGAAAGGCTATGTTAACATTACCGGTAAAGCCGAAGTCATTGACGACAAGGAGCTGCTGGTAAAAATGAAGCGTGAATACTGGAGTGGGATGTCAAACTGGCAGGAGATATTTGTACTTATCAGGATTGTGCCGGAAACCCTGGAAGTGATTAATTATAAACATGGCTTAAACAACGCTCCCAATACTTTCAAGGCGCCATCGATGTCATTTTAAGGGCTGCAGGAGCTGAGAGCGGATAGTGGAGAGCGTAGAGCGTAGAGCGTAGAGCGTAGAGCAGGGAGCGATAAGTGTATATTAAATGAAAATTGAGGATGGGAGAGGGGCAAAACGCAAAACCGATTGAATAGTGCAAAAAATCTCAACTCATAACATTCATGAAAAATTACCTGAGTCACCTTCCTGACCTGGATGAACATGTCCGGGTTGCCGATGAATTGCCGTTCTGGTCAGCGCCATTCGGACTAAAATTGCTGGACCTTATTGATTATAAACCGGCTATTTCAGCCATTGATATCGGGTTCGGGACCGGATTCCCTTTGACTGAATTAGCAATGAGGCTTGGCGACAGTTCAACAGTTTACGGCATCGATCCGTGGAAAACAGCGATTGCACGGGCTAATGAGAAGATCAGCCACTACGGGCTGACAAACATAAGGATTTTTGAGGGGACCGCAGAGGAAATTCCACTGGATAATGGCTCTATTGATCTGATTGTCAGCAATAACGGCCTGAATAACGTCAGAGATATGGAAAGGGTTATTTCGGAGTGTTCACGGATAATAAAGGCAGGCGGACAATTTGTTCAGACAATGAATCTGGATAAGAGCATGTTCGAGTTTTATGACCAGTTGGAGCAGGTATTGTCGGAAATGCACCTGGACAAGGAGATAGATCTGATGTACCGTCATATTTATCAGAAGCGCAAACCGGTTGAAAAAATCATCTCCATGCTTCAGAAGCATGGTTTTATCGTCAAGGACATTGAGCATGATCAATTCAATTACAGATTTACAAACGGATCGGCAATGCTCAGGCATTATTTCATCCGGCTGGCTTTTATGGATTCATGGATTAAGATCCTTCCGGCTGATAAAACAGAACAGATATTCGACATCATTGAATCGAGGCTTAATGACCGGTCATTGATCCTTGGGGGAATTAAGCTCAGCATTCCATTTGTTGCCATAAATGCAATCAAAGGCTGAAATCCTGCTTATACCAGTAATTTAAAGATCACGGGCATTCAGAAAAATTGCAAAAGCAATGTAATTGAGATGCAGCCTTTAAAATATTTCAACGTATTTAAAGGAGACAGGTATTCATTTGAATAAAGGGTTAAGAAAGGGCTGATGTTTTTCACAAATATTCACGGACTGCATTAAATGACCTGCATTTAATGAATTCTGCAAAACTGAAAAGTAAAAATCAATGAGAAAAGTATTTTGTTTTTTAGTCCTGGTCCTGGGTACCAGTTTATCCGGCATGGGTCAGGTATATTTCCCTTTTAAAGAAGGGGAGGGCCAGTCATCTGTATTAGCGTACTGGTACAACTGTAAACGTGATATAGCCGTTGAAGCCGCAATAAAAGACACTACCTTTTTACATTCATCGCTTCAGGTATATGGTCCGGCAATATCAGATTCGTTTTATGTTAAAGTTGAGGTCTTTCTTCCTGACAGCAACCTGGTCTATGTAAATAATTATTTCCTTAATGGAAGGGAGGAAAACAAGGATTACAAAGTCGATATCGTGAATGATTATTTCAGGCTCACATCTTCTGTTGATCAATTAAGCAACAATCCGGACAGGATTAAAGTAACCATATATTCTTCTGAGACCCTTCTGGAAAAGTGGGTTGCCTGCAAATATCACAGAATATTTGGTCATACAAGTGATTTTAGAGGGAATGCGTTAAAAGCCTTTATTCTGATCAAGCCTGATGATTTTAGTGAGGTTAGTGGTGTATGGAGCGATGCGAAAGGGTATTATGAAATTGATCTGCCCGAAAGAACGTACAATACATTCTATGTTAATGACGGAAATTATAAGTCAACCACTCTGGAAGCCTGGGCCTGGCATATGATTGTGGATGATGACCAGGAACTTGATTTCAGGATAGGAACCGGCGAAGTATACAACCTGAATGTCTGGTCTAACAATGGCGGATTTGGTACGTTTCTGCTCTCGTTTCGCCCGATGGTACTGATAAAAACTAACAGGGAAACAAGCGGTAAGCAGACGATTGATGGAAAAGAGTTTACCCTGATTGATATTGCGCCTGAGCTGGATATAAAGGATTTGAATATAAAAATCAATGGTGAAAGGACAGAGATTTATTCACTGCAAAAATATTTTGAAACCGGTGCGAACAGGGCATTGCCGGCATATCTGGTCCAGGTACGGCGGTTGGGATCCACATTCGGGAAACAGACAATCTGTGTTGAGTATGACAAAACAATAGAACTGGACGGCACGATCCAGTATCAAAACAGCATGGGATATTTTCAGTTTTATCCCAATTTCACAGGATTGTCAGCCTTTGACTGACCGGAGGGAATAAGCTTCAAACCTCAGGAAAGGTCGTCTATTCAGTTAAATTGAAAATTCCTAAGGAAAGGTCGTCTATTCAGTTAAATTGAAATTTCCTATAATTAATATTATGTCAAATAGAATAATCTGATATTGAATTCCCGGCAAAATTAATACCATTGATTAATCCTCCCCTGTTTTGCTGTCCGGTAAACTGAAATTGCTTATAAACCCAGATAATCTCCTATCAGATCTGGTTCTGTGGAATCAAGGATTGGCAGACTCGGGATTGCAAAAAGATTTACAGATGCATCGGTCACAGCTGCCCAGACTGAAGTCCGGATAAATTTGAACCCGTTCCTTTTTGCCGCTGAAATAATTCCTTCATCCCCTGCTCCATCGCCATACGGAAGTGAAAGCACTGTAACCGCGTCAGGAGAATAAGTTTCTATCATTGCCCTGGATTCCCTAAATTCATAATCAAGAAAGGAATTGTATTCGGCAATAGTCCCGAACCCGGCTTTGCGCTGAAGCAGATACGCGTGCGAGAATGTGTGTGATCCGAAAACAAATGGCCGCTCTCCGGTGGCAAGTGTATAATAGCTCATATCCTCAATCTCATTCCAGTTAAGGAATGAATTCTGACCAATCATATATGTCCAGAGAAAAAATGTTGCTTTCATCCTGTATTCAAGCAGCAAAGGCTTTACAAGCGTATACCATGAATGGTCGCCATCATCAAATGTGATTATCGCCGAATGCCCTTCGGGCATCTTCCCGGTTGATGCAACATTTTCTAAATCATTGAAACTGATCACATTAATATCATTGTCCCTGAGATATTTAAGATCAGCTTCAAAATCCTCAACGCTTCTTTCGTATAAATTTGTTGCTTCCCCGCTAACGATCCGGTGATACATCAGCACGATGATCCTGCCTTCATCCCCGGGTAACGGTTCATCGGGCTTCGAACATCCTGCAATTAAAAGAAACACTGCTGTAATGAGGAAAATTTTCCTATTCATGCGATCCTTTAGGATTATCTGACAAAATAAGGAAAAAAATTAATAATAAAAAAGCCTTTCCGTTTGATGGAAAGGCTTTTACTTTATATCACTTTATCTTACTTCTGTTCCAGTACATCAAGCTTTGCTTTTATTGCATCGTATTTTTCAGTCATTTTAAGCCTGTAATACAACTCTTTAAGACTTCTCATTGCAAAAATATCATCCGGTTTCAGCTCATATGCCTTTTCCATGTAAGGAAGTGCTTTTCCGAAAACGGACATTGCCTCTTCGATAGCTGCATTATACTTGTTAACATCCATTATATCGTTGGCTTTAAGGAACATATCGGATGCTTTATTGATATAGGCAGCTCCAAGTCCGTACTGGCTGTCATAAAGATCCGATTTAAGCTCAATTGATTTTGTCAGGTTGGTAATTGACTCATCATATTTGGACTGGTTAAGGTAGATTATACCTTCGGCAAACCAGAGGCTGAAATTTTCAGGATCGGCTGCCTTGGCGACCTGGAGATATTTGAGAGCTTCGTCGTTCTTGCCTGCCTTTATATACAGGTCGATAAGCTGAAGTGTCACGTTTTTATCACCGGCATACTTGGTTTCCAGCCCTTTCAGTAACTCTTCAGCTTTTAGTGTATCACCCATTTCAAGGTAACTCTGTGAGATCTGAAAATAAGGTGTTACACCCAGGTACTGCATTTCTGCGCATTTTTCAAAATACTTGATGGCCTCAGTATGTTTTCCTGAGTTTGCAGCAGCAAGACCCGCATTGTAATACATCCCGGTATCGGTAATACCAACATAATTATCACTTTCAGTGATCTTGATCTGGGTTTCAAATGATTTTAAAGCTCCATCGAAATCCTTTGCCTCAAACTGGTCTCCCCCCTGTGAATAGAGATCAAGGGCGAGGGAGTTGTAGACCATGTTTGTGATAATTTTCTTTTTTGTGCTACCCTTGGTATCGAGTGCCATAGCTTTCTCATAAGCAGCATATGCTTCTCCCAGCGGATCGGTATAGTATGCCTTGAATTTGGGATCTTCCGATTTATAAACAGCCTGGCAGAGTTTACCTTTTGCAAAATAGGTATTGAACCAGTTCATTGTCTTTTCGTTAACCATGGCCTGGTCAATGGCTTCCTTTGCTTTGTCAAGAGTTCCCTGATCGATAAAACTCAGAGCGCTGGTTACTTTACCTTTTTGAGCAATAGCGCTGAAAGAAATACTGATTACGGTTAAAAGCAGAAACAATTTTTTCATAATTATAATTCTTGTTTAATTTAGATTGTCATTAATAATTTTTCAAATTTATAACATTACTTATTAATCATCAAATTCTTTGCCATTTTCCTTTGCATTTTGATCATTTTGATCTGTGTCGTCGATTTCACCGGCCTCTTCAACCTCATTTACAAGCACACATGCGACAGATGCAATGATATCATTCTCCCTTAAATTTATGAGTCTGACACCCTGCGTTGCCCTGCCCATTACCCTTAAAGCTGATACGGGACTTCTCAGGATATTTCCAAACTGGGTGATGATCATAAGATCGTGTTTGTCGGTCACATCTTTCAGCGAGATAAGCGATCCGGTTTTATCCGTAATATTTATTGTTTTTACACCCTTGCCTCCCCTGTTGGTAATGCGGTAATTATCAATATCCGATCTTTTGCCGTATCCCTTCTCCGAAACGACAAGTACTTCCCTCTCTTTATTCTCGATGGTTATCATTCCTATGACAATATCGGTAACATCATCTGCCAGCCTGATCCCCCTCACGCCTGATGCGGTTCTTCCCATCGGTCTGACTTTTTCCTCAGGGAACCGTATGGCTCTTCCTGATTTGACTGCCAGCATAATTTGATGTTTGCCATTGGTCATCCTGGCTTCCAGAAGCTCGTCGCCTTCCCTTACCGTAATTGCATTTACACCATTTGTTCTGGGCCTGGAATACGCTTCGAGCGAAGTTTTCTTGATGATGCCTTTTGTAGTGCAGAGAACTATGAAATTGTTATTTATATAATCTTCATCACTAAGGTTTTTTACATTTATGAATGCCCTGACATTATCATCAGGCTCAATGCTTATAAGGTTCTGCATTGCCCGTCCCTTGGAAGTTTTGGAACCTTCGGGTATGTTGTAGACCTTCAGCCAGTAGCATTTTCCTTTGGCCGTAAAGAAGAGCATCGTGTTATGCATTGTTGCTATATAAAGGTACTCGATGAAGTCCTCATCCCGGGTGGCACCGCCTTTGGCACCGGTACCTCCCCTGTTCTGGCGGCGGAATTCAGTCAGAGGTGTCCTTTTGATATATCCGAGATGAGATATGGTTATCACCATTTCATCATCGGCATAGAAATCTTCGGGATTGAATTCCTCAGCATTCGGGATAATTTCGGTGCGGCGCTTGTCACCGTACTTTTCTTTTATCTCAAGAAGCTCATCCTTAATTATTTTCATTTGCAATTCCTCACTGGCAAGTATGCTTTTCAGATGTTCGATAAGCGCCATAACATCTGCATATTCAGCCCTCAGCTTCTCCTGTTCAAGACCAGTCAGCTGTCGTAGCCTCATTTCCACTATCGCCCTTGCCTGGATGTCTGAAAGCTCGAATCGCTCCATAAGCCTTTCCCTTGCCTGATCGGGTGTTTTGGACGATTTGATTATTGCTATTACCTCGTCGATGTTATCGCTGGCAATTATCAGTCCCTGAAGGATATGTGCCCTCTTTTCAGCCTGGTCAAGATCAAATTTGGTCCTCCGTACAACAACATCATGCCTGTGGTGGACAAAATGGCTGATCAGATCCCTGGTACTCAGCGTCCTCGGCCTGCCCCTGACAAGTGCGACATTGTTCACACTAAAAGAGGTTTGAAGGGATGTGAATTTATAAAGGTTATTCAGAACAACATTGGCGCTGGCGTCTTTTTTCAGGATGATCACCACCCTCATGCCGTTCCTGTCCGATTCATCATTGATATATGAGATCCCCTCGAGTTTTTTCTCATTAATAAGGTCAGCAATTTTCCGGATCATCTCCGCCTTGTTGACCATATATGGTATCTCGGTGACAATAATGCATTCACGTCCCGAATGGGTAAGCTCTATTTCCGTTTTAGCCCTCACCAGTATTCTTCCCCTGCCCGTTTCGCATGCATCCCGTATGCCCTGCTCTCCGTAAATTATCCCGCCTGTAGGGAAATCGGGTCCTTTGATATATTTCAGTATTTCTTCGGTTGTAATGTCGCGGTTCTCAATGAATGCTACAGTCGCATCAATAACTTCAGTCAGGTTATGCGGGGCCATGTTTGTGGCCATCCCTACGGCAATCCCGGAAGCTCCGTTTACAAGCAGGATCGGGATCCTTGTTGGAAGAACAACAGGCTCTGAAAGTGAGTCATCGAAATTGGGCTGGAAATCAACAGTATCCTTTTCAATATCTGAAAGTACCTCTTCAGCAATCCGCTTTAATCTTGCTTCAGTATACCTCATCGCAGCCGGACTGTCGCCGTCGACCGAACCGAAGTTCCCCTGTCCGTCTACAAGCGGATACCTGAGCGACCACTCCTGCGCCATCCTTACCATTGCATCGTATACTGATGTGTCGCCATGGGGATGGAACTTGCCAAGCACCTCCCCTACTATCCTGGCTGATTTTTTATACGGTCTGTTTGACAGGACACCAAGTTCCGACATTCCAAAAAGAACACGCCTGTGAACAGGTTTTAGACCATCCCTGACATCCGGCAAAGCCCTCGACACGATCACCGACATCGAGTAATCGATATATGCCGATTTCATCTCCTCCTCAATGTTTACCTGGACAACCCTTTCTCTCTCTGACATAAATAATTATAAATTAAGTAGATGTAAAAAAAATAGCGCTGGCTAATTTTGATTACGAAAATAGTGAATATTTGGTTAATTTTGACGTTTTTATATGGGGACTTTTTAACATCAATTGTTTATAAATGGGCATGAATATTGCCGTATGTAAATTGTATTAGATTTAACTTTGATTATCAGGTCAAATGTAGTTTTGTCTTAAAAATACTGACAGAATGGCCTGTAACCAGTAATTTCAAAAATTTTGAACGAAAAATATATGGATTCACAATTTTCGCAAAGGGTAAAAGATATTCTGGGATACAGTAAAGAGGAGGCTATACGGCTGGGAAACAGTCATATCAGTCCTGAACATCTTTTTCTTGGAATTCTAAGGGATGGTGAAGGTGTTGCGGTAGAGATCCTTCTTAACCAGGGAATTGACCTGCTGGTACTCAAAGGCTCCCTCGAAAAGAGCATTAAAGTCGAGAGCCCGGTACCTGTTGCAGATCATGAAGTTATTCCACTTCTCAGAAGCACTGAAAGAATACTAAAACTCGTATATCTGGAAGCTAAATCGCTGAAAAGCAACACAATCGATTCAGAGCATCTCCTTCTGGCAATTCTGAAGGATGAAAACGCTCTTGTTACAAGGTTTCTGACTGAACTCGATGTCGATTACCAGTCAGTCCGCAGGGTCGTGGAAGGCGGATATCCGTCGGCAAAGGCCGATTTTCCCAGGGAAGAAGATGATGAAGGCCAGGCATTCGGCACTCCGGGTAAAGGACAATCCTCTGCTTCCTCAAAGCCATCGTCCGACACTCCCGTGCTCGACAACTTTGGCATCGACCTTACGAAAGCCGCAGAAGAAGGAAGGCTCGATCCTGTCGTAGGCCGTGAAAGAGAAATTGAAAGGCTCGCGCAGATCCTCTCAAGAAGGAAAAAGAACAATCCCGTGCTTATCGGTGAACCCGGGGTAGGAAAATCGGCAATTGCCGAAGGTCTTGCTCTTCGCATTACTAAAAAGAATGTCTCGAGGGTACTTTTCAATAAACGGGTTGTTGCCCTTGACCTTGCCTCGATCGTAGCTGGTACGAAATACCGCGGGCAGTTTGAGGAGAGGATGAAAGCCATCCTTAATGAATTGTCGAAGAATGACAATATCATTCTTTTCATTGATGAGATTCATACCATTGTCGGCGCCGGTGGAGCAACAGGTTCACTCGATGCTGCCAATATGCTTAAACCTGCTCTTGCAAGAGGTGAGATACAATGCATAGGCGCTACAACACTCGATGAATACCGTCAGCATATCGAAAAGGACGGAGCACTTGAAAGAAGGTTTCAGAAAGTAATTGTTGAACCGACTTCAATTGAGGAGACTATCCATATCCTTCATAATATTAAGGAGAGATATGAAGAGCATCACAATGTCATTTATACCGATGACGCAATAGATGCCTGCGTTAAACTTACAAACAGGTATATTTCAGACAGGCACCTTCCTGATAAAGCAATTGATGCGCTTGATGAATCGGGATCGAGAGTCCATATATCAAACATAGTTGTTCCTGAAAAGATACTTTCGCTCGAGAAACAGCTGGATGATACCAAGAAGGAAAAAATGATGGCGGTGAAAAACCAGAATTTCGAAAAAGCTGCCAGCTTCCGCGACAGGGAAAAAGATCTTCTCGATATGATCGAACTTGAGAAGAAAAAATGGGAGAAAGAGCTGGCTGTCAACCGTGAAACAGTTGATGCCGAGAAGGTTGCAGAAGTAGTCGCAATGATGACCGGTGTTCCTGTCCAGCGTATCGCACAGACGGAGGGAACGCGGCTCCTGCATATGGCCGACGAACTGAAAGGCAGCGTTATCGGACAGGATGAAGCCATTCAGAAAGTAGTGAAGTCGATCCAGCGCAACAGGGCGGGTTTGAAAGATCCGAACAAACCGATCGGAACATTTATTTTCCTCGGACCTACTGGAGTCGGAAAGACACAGCTCGCAAAGGTACTTGCAAAGTTCCTGTTCGATACGACTGATAACCTTATCAGGATCGACATGAGCGAATACATGGAAAAGTTCTCGGTCTCAAGGCTTGTCGGAGCACCTCCCGGATATGTCGGATATGAGGAAGGCGGACAGCTTACCGAAAAGGTAAGAAGAAAACCATACTCCGTAGTGCTTCTTGACGAAATTGAAAAGGCACATCCGGATGTATTCCATATCATGCTCCAGGTGCTTGATGAAGGCCAGCTTACCGATAGTCTCGGCCGCCGCGTTGATTTCAGGAACACGATTGTCATACTTACTTCCAATATCGGAACCAGGCAGATATCCGAATTCGGCCATGGCATAGGCTTTGATACCTCTGCCAAGAGGACCACCAGGGATGAGCAGACGAAAAGCATACTCCAGAAAGCCCTTCAAAAAACATTCGCACCCGAATTCCTCAACAGGATCGATGATGTGATCATGTTCAATTCACTTGGCAAGGAAGAGATCAACAAAATTATTGACCTTGAACTCAAGGGCCTTTATGACAGGGTTAAATCGCTTGGCTATCAGCTTAAAATTGCTCCGGCAGCCAGGGATTTCATCGCCGAGAGGGGATTCGATCCCAATTATGGTGCACGGCCGTTAAAGCGTGCAATCCAGAAGTATCTCGAAGATCCTATGGCTGAAGTCCTGATCAAAGCCGAACTGCTTGAGGGCGACACGGTTCATGTTGGATTCAACACAGCAAAATCGGAGATCAAGATCAAGATCGTGAAGAAAAATGAACTGCAGCTGCCGCCAGCCTCACCGGCTTAGACGGAAGGTATACCGAATAAATCGAAATCTGAAACCCGGGTAATGAGAATATCATAGAAGTTGCCCGGGTTTATTTTATGATCAGCGCTGATCAGAACCTCCTGGTCAACCTCGGGACTGTCGTACTCGGTCCTTCCGATAAAGAAATCTCCTTCCCTCCTGTCTATGATCACTTTCAGGACTTTCCCGATCAGTCTCCTGTTCAGCTCTTCCGAGACAGGCTGCTGAAGAGCCATCAGCTCCGCTACCCTTGAGCTCTTGACCTTTGACGATATCTCATCCTTATAATTATTGAATGCAAATGTGCCTTCTTCGTGCGAGTAGGCAAAAACCCCGAGCCTGTCAAATCTGAATTCGGTTACAAGATCCCTGAGTTGCCTGAACTCTTTCCGGGTTTCACCCGGATGTCCGGTTATCAGTGTCGTCCTGATCACCGCATCAGGAATCTCTCTTCTTATTGTATTAAGCAACTCCCTCGTTTCCTTTTCATTATGTGAACGCTTCATTAATCCAAGCATCCTGTCGGAAATATGCTGGACCGGCATATCAATATACCTGCAGATCCTCCGGTTCTCCTTCATTAACTCAATGATTTGCATTGGAAAATTTGCAGCGTAAAGGTAATGCAACCTGATCCATTCAAATGAATTGATCTTAAGAAGCTCTCTGATCAGGTCGGGAAGCTTTTGGGTCCTGTAAAGATCAAGCCCGTAGTAGCTTAAGTCCTGGGCTACAAGAATAAGTTCCCTAACGCCCTGTCTTCCAAGGAATTCTGCCTCTTCAACGAGCTCTTCAACGGGCCGCGAGATACATTTTCCCCTGATCCGGGGTATTGAGCAGAATGCACATGTACGGTCACACCCTTCCGATACTTTAAGATAAGCATAATGCCCTCCCGTGAGCTTTCTTTCCAGACGGAGCTCCTTTCTGAAACCGATTCCAAGCTCATTCAATATTTCATTCATGTTGTTCACGCCGAAATATTTGTCGACTTCAGGAATCTCGGTTTTAAGTGTGGTCATGTATCTTTCAGAAAGACAGCCCATTACAAACAGATTCTCTATCTGGCCCGACCGGTCTGCATTTATAAACCTGAGGATGGTTTCGATACTTTGTTTCTTTGCGTCATTGATGAAACCGCAGGTATTAATGATGACAGTCGATGCCGACAGGTCGACGGAATCGTAGATAACCTCGTAGCCGCCTGCTTCGATTTGCTTCATAAGCTTCTCGGAATCAACGAGATTCTTTGAACAGCCGAGGGTTACAATATTTATTTTCTTATTTTTCACCGGAAAACAACGAATCAACGAATTCGAATGGGTTGAAGACCTGCAGGTCGTCAAGTTTTTCGCCGAGGCCGATATATTTCACCGGAATTTTGAACTGGTCGGAAATACCTATAACAACTCCCCCTTTTGCAGTGCCGTCGAGCTTGGTTATTGCCATGGCTGTTACGCTTGTTGATGCTGTAAACTGCTTTGCCTGCTCAAAAGCGTTCTGTCCGGTCGAACCGTCGAGGACCAGAAGGACCTCATGCGGTGCTTCAGGGATCACTTTTTCCATCACCCGTTTAATTTTCGACAGCTCCGTCATCAGGTTGATCTTGTTATGCAGACGGCCCGCCGTATCGATTATTACCACGTCATATTTTCCCGCAGCGCCCGACTTAACTGTATCGTAAGCAACTGATGCCGGGTCAGACCCCATATTCTGCCTGACAAGCTGTACCCCTGCCCTGTCGGCCCATATCTGCAGCTGCTCAATGGCAGCGGCCCTGAAGGTGTCTGCAGCCCCAAGAAGCACCCTCTTCCCTGCTGCCTTGTACTGGTGGGCAATCTTGGCAATGGTGGTGGTTTTACCCGAGCCGTTTACACCGACAACCATAATTACATATGGACTTGCGGGCAGAGGCGAGGAAAAATCGGTTTCGGGTCCGGTGTTGTTTTTTTCGAGAAGGGCCACAATTTCCTCCTTCAGTATCGTATTGAGTTCACCGGTATTCAGGTATTTATCCCTTGCTACCCTGGCTTCAATCCGATCAATTATCCTTAGTGTCGTGTCAACCCCAACATCGGATGAAACGAGTACCTCCTCCAGGTTGTCAAGCACCTCCTCGTCGACTTTTGATTTGCCGATTACAGCACGTGACAGTTTTGAAAAGACATTCTCCTTTGTCTTTTCAAGCCCTTTATCAAGTACCTCCTTTTTCTCCTTGTTTCCTATTCCAAACCAACCCATTGCATTTATAATTAATTGAATCACAAATATAAATAAAAAAAGAGCTCTCTCCGTTATGGAAGAAAGCTCTTAAATATCCTGACAGCTTTCAGGTTCACTTTTTCGAAAAGAAATCTTTGATGTGATCATTATGAACAATCTCTTCCTTAAACTGGTATGCACCAGACTTTTCGGATTTTGTCATTTTAATGCATTTGGTGAATAGTCTTCCCGTTCCTGTTTTAAGCGCTGCAACAACTTTCTTTGCCATGGTGTGATCGGTTTACTTAATTTCTCTGTGTAATGTATATTTCTTAAGTATGGGATTGTATTTCATCCTTTCCAAACGGTCAGGGGTGTTCTTCCTGTTCTTTGTCGTAATATACCGTGATGTTCCGGGCTGACCGCTTTCCTTATGTTCGGTACATTCGAGTATAACCTGCTGTCTGTTTCCTTTTGCCTTCTTTGCCATTTCTATCCGGTAATTAATAATTCAGAATGTAACCTTTTTCCTTTGCTTCCTTAAGAACCGATGTGAGTCCTTTTTTATTTATAAGGCGTATGCCGGAAGTTGATATCTTAAGGGAAATCCATCTGCTTTCTTCCGGGAGGAAAAACCTCTTGGTGAACAGATTTGGGTAAAATTTCCTTTTTGTCCTTCTCTTTGAATGCGAAACATTGTTTCCGACCATTGCTTTCTTCCCTGTAACCTGACAAATCTTTGACATCTCTTCGGTTTTTTACTTCTTAGCTAACGTTTGTCTTTTTTAAAACGAAGCGCAAAATACGTGATTTTTATCTTATTAACCAAATTTTTATGTCAATTTTTTTCAACTGTGACTAAAATTGAAGGTTATTCTTTGATTATCTGTTTTCTAAGCAGATTCATCGCTGCATTTGAAAACCGCATTATGTTTGTGATACGGTCGCCGCCGTAGGTATACTGTTCCGAGTAAGTGCCGTTTGCGGATGCGGCAGCGATCCAGAGTGTCCCGACAGGTTTTTCGTCCGTCCCTCCCTCAGGTCCGGCAATTCCTGAAGTAGCGAGGGCATAATCGGTATTGAGCAGTCTCCTGGCTCCTTCGGCCATAGCTCTCACGACAGGTTCGCTTACCGCACCCTCCTCCTCGATGATCTTGCCGTCGACCCCTAGCAGCTTTTCCTTGACCGCGTTTGAATAAGCTACCACCGAACCTTTGAAATAGTAGGAACTGCCCGGGATAGTGGTTATCAGGTGTGCAATATTTCCGCCGGTGCAGCTTTCAGCAGTACACATTGTTTCTTTCCTTTCAAGAAGCAAAAGTCCGAGAACAGATTCAAAAGTATCCTCTTTTTCGCTGAAAATCAGATCGGGGATAATTGAGGAGAGGTTTCTTACATGTTCTTCAACCTGTTTCTTTAGAATCTCCCGGTCTTTTCCAGTGCCTGTCAGCCTGAGCTTTATCACTCCAAATGAAGGCAGGTAGGCGAGCCTGATGTTTTCGGGGAGGGCTGCTTCAAACTCTTTGAGCATCTCCGCGAGACGGGCTTCAGGAAGGCCATATGTCATTATGTTTTTGTGAATTATGGCCTGCGATCTGAAGCGTTTCATCAGGCGCGGCAGGACATGATCGGCCATAATGGTTTTCATTTCATAGGGAACACCGGGCATTGATATGAAGATTGATTTATCCTTTTCGAACCACAATCCCGGTGCCGTACCGGCCCTGTTTTTAAGGACCTTGCAAGCTTCCGGGACTTCAGCCTGTTTCCTGTTATTTTCATTCATTGGAATCTTTCGCCGGAGCATCATCTTTTCGATCATTTCAAGCACCTCCCTGTTGAGCACGAGTTTTGTTCCGAAGAATTCGCACAGGGTTTGCCTGGTTATGTCATCGCTTGTCGGACCCAGTCCGCCGGTGATGATTATAACGTCTGCCTTTCCTGTGGCTTCCGAGAGTGCTTTAAGGATATCGGACCGGTTGTCATGGATCGAAGTCTTCCTCTGGATATCGAAGCCGGCCATGCTCAGTTCAGCGCCGATCCAGGCTGAGTTTGTATCGATTGTCTGACCGATCAGAAGCTCATCCCCTATTGTTATTATTTGTGCTTTCATATTCAACTCTTCAGAAATTCTGCCTCAAATTTATGATTAATCCGATAAGTGGATTTACTCCAACGGCAAATTTTCATCCCCAACCCAACTCAGTGAAGTATCTAATAGTTAAACGGGGTCTTTGCGATTATCGCCGGCCTGATTGCTGAAAACAAAATACCCGTATTTATGGTTTGGACTTATGATACTGATTACATTTTAGTTAAAAACCAGTATATAGATAAGCGTTGACCGTATTAAGAAATAATGGGTATAAAAGTAGTCACTGAAAAATAATTGTATATGAAAAGAATTAATATTTCGTCAGGCTCAAAGTATGAAAAACCGATTGGTTTTTCAAGAGCGGTCAGGATTGGCAGTATAATCTCGGTTTCCGGGACAGCTCCGATAGCGACTGATGGTACGACTCACAGCCCAAATGATCTGTACAATCAGACAAAAAGGTGTCTGGAGATCATGGAAAAAGCGATCATTGAAGCGGGCGGTCAACTGGAGAATGTAATCAGAACCAGGTTTTTCCTCAGGGACATCTCTGATTGGGAAAAGGCGGCGAAAGCGCACGGGGAATATTTTTCCGAAATAAGGCCTGCTTCTACTTTTGTTGAGGTAAAGGGATTTATTAAAGATGACTGGTTGATCGAGACAGAAGCTGATTGTGTGATGTAGGGTAATCATTTCAGTGAGAATTAACTTAATTGAAACATGATGAAACAATTTACATCAATACTATCATATGCTTTGCTTTTACAGTGCCTTTTATTAACCGGTTCCTGTACAGGAGCAGGAAGTCCTGTTTCTCAGGTGGTATTTGTTGGCAGCACTCCGGGCGATGACCTTATCAAATCGTTATTGACGATACGATCTGATTCCAAAGTAGATTTCATCAGATGGGAATTGATCTTGAACAGTAATAATTCAAATCAGGGTACTTTCTCACTGGCTGTTGTTTTTGGGGAGTCGCAACCAAATACCCCTGGCTTTAAAGGAGGTGGAGAAAAACTTTCTTTTGAAGGGGAATACACGATGTCTCAAAACAAGAACGGGAAACCCACTGGAGAAATATTTCATTTAAAATGCCGAAACCTACCCGACGAAATCCGGGTGATCAGACTTAATCAAAATCTGTTGCATTTATTAACGCCGAAAAACCGGCTTATGATTGGTAATGGAGGATGGAGTTATACACTAAGCCGCATCAATCCTGTACCGGATTCCTCCTCAAGGTTTGTTTCAGTTGCCCCTGCATCATTGCTTACAACAGTCACCTCTGATACAATTGGCGTTTTTGACGGAAGAACTGTTTGCAGCCCTGAGCATCTGGAATTAAACGGGATTTCAGCGGCTGGCTGCCAGCGGATCAAGTGGCGACTTATCCTTTATCAGGATCCCAAAAAGAATATTCCGACAACCTTTCAACTCATTGTTGTTTATGTAGGCATCTCCGATACAGTATATACCAGGACAGGAAATTGGGAAGTAATTCAGGGAAGCGAGACCGATTCGAGCACTTTCGTTTACCTGCTGAGACCAGCTGGCCGTGGATCACAAGAATCTCTGGCGTTTCTGAAAGCGGATGATAATATTCTTTTTTTTCTTGACAGGGACTGGAATCTTATGGTTGGGAATGGTGACCATAGCTATACTCTGAACAGATCGTCTGAATAAAAATACCTGCAACGGACACATAGGGCTTTTAACGGAGCCATTAAACGGAGGTCGAACCCGCGACCCTTCGTTTTGTTTGTTGCTATCCTGCTGTTATTTTTCGCATATTTATTTTCTTTATTACTTCCCATTTCCTCGCATATTGTGTAATTTCGATAATCGTAGAAAGTCAGGCAATCGCATCAGGCATTGGAAGGGTTACGGTTTGAAGGGAAGTTGCTTTTGTGACTGACGGGGCAGTGCTATAATAAAACCGTTAAGGCACAATTATGCCACATAACTGTTTGAATCGGTGACTGATCTGAGCCGGATCCGTGAGTAATAAGAACCTAGGTTTTCCGGGACACTGTTTCTACATGTATATATTCAATTCAGGATAACAAAGTTTACAACACCGCAGAAATTAAGCGCCCTTTTGATGATTTATAAACCGTTAGCCGCAAGCGAACAAGCGACAGTGCGATGGACAATGAAATAGAAAATTGAATTAAAACATAAAAATAAAAGAAGGAAATCCCATGCAGAAAAAGTCTTTAGTGGTAATTGACATTCAAAATGACATTACCAAAAACTACAAAGAAATCATTGACAATGTTAATCGGTCAATAGATTGGGCAGTGGAAAATGAAATTCATGTCGTTTACATAAGGCATTATAACTTATCTGACGGCACAAGGACTTTCAAACCTAATACTCGTGGGTCTGAATTAGTTTCGGACATGAAATTGGTTTCCAAAAACATTTTTGAAAAATCCAAAGGCAACGCATTGACCAGCGAAGATTTTGCTGACTTTATCAAGAAAAATGAAATAAGCGAATTTTACATTACAGGAGCAGACGCCATTGCCTGCGTGAAATCAACCGTATTTAATATGTGCAAGGAAAACTACAAAGTTACAGTCTTATCAGATTGTATTACGAGTTATGATAAAAGGAAAATTGACGAAATGCTGAATTATTACGAAAAAAATGGCAGTAAAATAATTAATTTGAATGACTTGTTAGATTCTAAATAAAAATGCCAGCGGCTAACACGGACAATGCTATGAACAACTTGTCCCGCTTTGCGGGAGCAATCGCCCCGGGTCCAGCGAATCTATGAAAAAAACCTCTATAAACTTTAAAAACACTATAAAATCACACTGCTATCTGTGGTCAGATTTTTTTCTGCCGCAATCACTTGTCATTTTTTATAGTAAGGGTACGTATGCTATGGGTTGTAATCATTCAGTTACCTGCCGTGTTTTACGTTATCCCTCAACTCTTTTGACCTTATAGGTTTTGTTTCTTATACCACACCTGTTACGTATGGCTTCCTGTTTTTCATAACATATCTGATTCGATTTAATAGTTTACGTGCCACCTTGATCACTACTTTATGTCCTTTGTTATTTATCAGATGCGCATGATAGTATTGCATCAATGCAGGATCCATCCGTATTGTCTCTCCTCTCTCTCTTATCCTGGGAATGAGTCCAACATAACTACCTAACTGATCAATGTTCGTAAATCGGTTAATATCGCCCAGTTCTGTTATTAATGCTGATGCAGTTAGCGGACCTATTCCTGATACTGATTTTAATAATGTATAAAGCTCTCTGTCATATTCCCGGATCCTTTTCCCTTATCTGACGGAATGAGCCAATTGTAGTTGATGGTAATATTTTTACGTATTATTGTCCTGAGACAGCTCCAAATGTTACATTTGAATTATTAAAAATGCTGACTTCAGAAGAAGAAATGGCAGTAATAAAAAAAGCTATGGGATTTTAAGAAAAATGCTAACAAGATTATTGGAAGATTAAGTTATATAAACGCCCAACAGCCAACAATGTATAAAAATAATAGCCGTGACAGTAGTAAATTCCAGGGGTGTAGCCCGCTACAAATTTCGTGTAACTTGATAGAAAAGTGCCACGCAGTCGGCTACTATTCTTATGCTAAACGTTAGAGGTCATAAAGAACCCACCACATGATAGGTAGCCTTATTGAGAAACATCTCATACCAAAGGGTGAATTCATTTTCGGATTTGCGGACCTCCGCGGTTTGCTAAATCCCAAATTTTCAAATTACCCATTTGGGATATCTATAGGTAAAAAGCTAGATGATAGTATCTTAGATAATTTAGTTGAAGGACCGACTCTTGATTATTACAATCACTACAACAATATTAATAAGGACCTTGCCGACCTTACTCAAAGAATCCATGAAGACTTGCACAATATTAAAATTAACTCAATCCGTATTAAACCAACTATCTCATTAGGATCCAGCAATTCTGGGAAATATTTGAAATCCCTTTCATATGATATCTCACATAAAATGGTAGCCACAAGAGCAGGCCTCGGATGGATAGGTAAAACTGATTTATTAATCTCAAAAAAATTTGGCCCCAGACTTAGGTTAGTTACTATACTTCTGGATCGTGATCCGGGGACAACAGCTATTCCCATTGACAAAAGTAAATGTGGTAAATGTAATATTTGTGTGGAAAAATGCCCTGCCCATGCAGCTAATGGAATACTTTGGAATATTAAAGTCCACCGTGACAATTTCTTTAATGCTTTCAAATGCAGAGAAAAATGTGGTGAATTAGCAAAACAAAGACTAAATGTAGATGAACATATTTGTGGACTTTGTGTAAGTGTCTGCCCTATCGGGAAAAAATAAACAAATTACAACTGCTAATACGGACATGGCCAGTGCCCGCCACCAGATTTGCAACCGGGGATAATCCCGATAGCTATCGGGACACAGCTCCGTGGTCTAATGAATCATCCATTGATATAGAAAGGCTTATCGCCCATACGGACCAGATTGCAGAAATTCATAAGACTTTGAGAAAGGGCACCACCGTAACTCTAACAAGTTGATTGTTCGGGGAGGGGGTTGAAGTGATCTTGCAACCGATAAAAAATAAAAAAGAAGTCAGGTACTATCTAACTTCTTGATTATCTGTGAGCGGGAAACGGGGGTCGAACCCGCGACCCTCAGCTTGGGAAGCTGATGCTCTACCACTGAGCTACTCCCGCAATATTATTTTAAACGATCCTCAGATTGGGATCCCGAGGCTTCGGGACTACCACTGAGCTACTCCCGCATTTTTGTTATTTCGGATTTCGGATTTGTGATTTCGGATTTTGCGTACAGTTCGCGAAACTAACAATAAATCCGCAATCTCCAATCCGCAATCCGCAATCTCCCATCCGCAATCCGCAATCTCATGAGCCTCCAATGGGACTCGAACCCACGACCTGCTCATTACGAATGAGCTGCTCTACCGGCTGAGCTAAGGAGGCAAATTTTCTGCAAATATAGGAATTCATTCCAATTCTGCCAGCCTGTCAAGCAGAGGCGGGTGCGAATAATGAAAAAAAACATACGCAGGATGCGGCATCATGTTGGAAAGATTTTTTACCGACAACTTTTTCAGCGCGGAGGCAAGCGGTTCTCTCCCGTAGTTGACTTTTACAAACCTGTCGGCCTCAAATTCATTCCTTCTGGAGATATAATTTGTTACAAGTCCGATCAACAATGAAAGCGGGCTGTAGAGTATTCCGAAGACCACCAGCCCGAGATGGAAGCCGGGAGATTCCGCACCCAGTGCCTTTGATAGCATTGGGCTGCCTACAACGAGCGAAAACAGGAAGAGCATCAGCCCGGTCAAAATAACGGAGAGTACCAGGCCCCTGAGGACATGTTTCTTCTTATAATGGCCGATTTCATGGGCCAGAATTGCAACAATCTCTTCAGCTGTAAATTCCTTTAGCAGCGTGTCGTATAGTACTATCCTTTTTTTTGGCCCGAATCCAGAAAAGTAGGCATTGGCTTTTGTGCTCCTTTTTGATCCGTCGATCACATATATGTTTCTGAGCATGAAGCCGGTCTTCACTGCAAATTCCTCGATCATTTTCCTGAGCGGTCCCTCCCCCAGAGGGGTCTGCTTATTGAATAATGGCACAATAAGCTCGGAGTAGAACAGGTTAATAAAAACCGATAAGAGCGTTATCATCCCCCAGGCGTAGAGCCAGAATCCTGTTCCGGTTTTGTAATAGAGCCAGGTTATCAGTCCCAGAACCGGAATCCCGATTATCAGAGCAATAAACCACGACTTCAGGTGATCTGTTATAAATATCCTGTGAGTCATTGTGTTAAATCCAAACTTTTTTTCAATAACAAACTGGTCATACAAGCTGAACGGGATATTTATAAGATCAGACCCAAGCCCGATGATGCCAAAGAAAATGAGTGATACTACAATGATCTGGCTGCTGACCGACCGGGCGATAGAGTCAACCCATGCAAATCCGCCGGCAGTTATCATTATAAGGATAACGGCAAGATTGAACAGAGAGGACCAGAAGTCAAGTTTCTTATTATCTTTTTCGTAGCGCTGTGTTTTCCTGTACTCCTCCTCATCACAGATCCCCTTAAGTTTTTCAGGAAGAGTTTCGGAGCGCATTTCTGAATTAAGGTGCTCGAGGTATCTTTCAAGCAGGAAGCCCAGGACAGGGATGGCGATGATAAGGAAATAAACAATATTATACATTGTACAGCAAGCTATTATAAAAAAAGAAGCAGGGCGCCTGTTTAAAATAAGTGTGGAATAAATATGTCTCGCTGCATTTCCTCGTGCTATAAGGATAGGCGCCCTGCGGTTTTACAAATATAATAAAATATTTTTATGTTAGCATACCTCCGCACACATGAATTGTTTGTCCGCTTATATAAGATGATAAATCAGAGGCAAGGAATAAAGCTGTATTTGCCACATCCTCAGGGGTTCCACCGCGCTTCAGAGGGATCTTGTTTATCCACTCACTTTTTATATCCGGAGGCAAATTTTCTGTCATTTCGGTTAAAATAAATCCGGGAGCAATGGCATTGCACCTGATATTTCTTGATCCAAGCTCCTTCGCAACGCTTTTTGTGAATCCCAGTATCCCTGCCTTTGACGCCGAATAGTTGCTTTGACCGGCATTGCCTGAAACCCCTACTACCGAGCTCATGTTAATTATTGAACCCTTCCTCTGCTTCAGCATCGTCTGGAGTACTGCCTTTGTCAGGTTAAACACCGATTTAAGGTTGACTGAAATAACTGCATCCCACTGGTCTTCTGTCATCCTCATCAACAGGGTGTCCCTTGTTATCCCTGCATTGTTTACCAGGATATCTATCTTATCAAAATCCTTCAGGATCTCATTGATGACTCTCTGTGAATCTTCAAAACTGGAAGCATTCGAAACATAGCCTTTTACTTTGATATTCAGAAGGCTGAGTTCATCAATCGTGTTGATGAAATCTTCATCCTCTGCAATGTTCGTAATCGCAATTGATGCACCTTCTTTTGCGAATTTATGAGCGATAGCCTTTCCTATACCCCTCGAAGCGCCTGTGATAAGAGCCGTTTTTCCGTCTAGTAATTTCATAAAATATCAGTTTGAATTTTTGTGACCGGTAAAGATAAAATAATTTTAAACAGTCCCTTCGTCCCTCCGTCCCTTAGTCTCTTAGTCTCTTAGTCTCTTAATCCTTCCCTGTTTCCCATTACTTTCAATACGGTTGCCCCGATATCTGCCGGCGACTGCACAACATGAATGCCGCAACTCCTCATTATTTCAATCTTGGCAGCAGCTGTATCAGCCTTCCCCCCGATTATCGCGCCTGCATGCCCCATTCTCCGTCCCTTCGGGGCCGTCTGCCCGGCAATGAATCCGATGACAGGTTTGGAGCCGTTTTCCTTTATCCATTCAGCTGCCTCGGTTTCCATGCCGCCTCCAATTTCCCCGATAATGACTATTGCTTCGGTTTCCGGATCATCCATCAGGAGTTTCACGATGTCAAGTATTGAGCTTCCGATAATGGGATCCCCTCCTATTCCCACACCGGTCGACTGCCCCATACCAAGTCTGGTCACCTGGTCAACTGCTTCATAGGCAAGAGTCCCGGATCTGGAAATGATGCCCACGCTGCCCTTTTTATGTATGAATCCCGGCATAATACCGACTTTTGTTTCACCAGGCGTTATTATGCCCGGACAATTTGGCCCGATAAGCCTGCAATCAAATGATTTAAGGTACTCTTTTACGGTTACCATATCAGAGACCGGGATCCCTTCGGTGATCGCCACAATGATCCTTATTCCGCCCTCAGCGGCTTCCATGATTGCATCCGCACCTACGGCAGGAGGTACAAAAATCACAGAAACATCCGCACCCGTCGTTTTTACCGCTTCCCTGACACTGTTAAAAACCGGCAGTCCCAGATGGATCATCCCTCCCTTCCCGGGAGTGACCCCTCCCACTACACTTGTCCCGTATTCAATCATTTGTGTAGAGTGAAAAGTGCCTTCGCTGCCTGTAAATCCCTGTATCAGAATTTTGGAATCTTTATTGACAAGAATGCTCATAAGAATCAGATATTTAATGAAATAAATTACTCACCGGGCTGACCGGGATTTAACCGCAGGGGGTTTCTGCTCATCAAATATACCTTATTTATGGTTAAATTTTACTAAATTTGATTATTAGTTTGAGAAAGACCGATGACCGTCATCTGTCTTCCTCAAGTTACATTAAAGTGCACTACGCCTCATGATCGGCATTGAACCGGTACTCTGGATCGGGATCTCACAGTCATTTTTTGCAGGACTGCTCCTTTCTACGAAAAGACCCTTCACGACAGCCAACCGGCTGATGGCTGCATGGCTGTTCCTGATCTGCGTAGAGTTAAGCTTTGCCCTGATTAACATCACCGTACTGGAGATGTATTCCTACTACTTTGTTGCCTTCACTTACGGACCCCTTTTGTATCTTTATATCATGTTCATGACAAATCCGCAAAGGAAGTTCAACTGGCTGTCCCTGTTGCATTTCATACCCTTTATAGTGTTCTTTACAGTTTCCGTTATTTTCAGGTCAGTGCCGCTGATGAAAGACCTGAGAACCTTTTTTGCCCCCGACAGGTTCATATCTTTGAGAATTGTTTATGCCGCGTGTTTATTCCTTTCTGTTACCGTGTACAGTATTCTTGCATTCATTGAAATAAGGAAACACCAGTTTAACCTGAGGAACCTTATTTCCTATACATCAGGTGTTGTTACCCTTAACTGGCTGAAAGTGATCTCAATAAGCTTTTATATTGCATTTCTGATCCTGTTTATACTTGGCGGACTGAACATGATCGGGAACATTATCCCGTTCGATCCATATTTTGTTATTTTTGGTTTCATTACCCTTTTCACATTTGTCTATAGCTTCTATGGCGTCAGTCAGCCCGCGATCTTCGGTGAGGTGGTACGGGAGACTGACATTGAGAAGAAAGAAACTGAAAAATACCAGAAAAGCGGATTGAAGGACCCGCAGGCAGAAAAATACCTGAAGAAGCTGATCTCCTGCATGGAAACTCAAAAGCCTTACCTAAACCGGGAGCTTACAATACAGGATCTGTCCGACATCACGGGAATTTCACGTCATCACATCACCCAGGTCCTTAATGAAAAGCATAACAGGAATTTCTTTACTTTTATTAATGAATATCGCGTGAAAGAGGTAATAGAACGGTTCAACGATCCGAAATGCAATCATTATACAATACTCGCCATCGCCCTTGACGCTGGTTTCAATTCAAAGGCTACATTCAATTCGATCTTCAAGAGCCAGAAAGGCTTAACCCCCAGTAAATACAGGGAAAAGCACACCGGCATCCCACAATAGACCGGGTATGATCCTGACGGACCGGACAACTAATTGCATCAATATGGGTTCAAACTGAGCGGTTAAGACGACTGGTTTTTGTTATTATCCGTCCTTTGCGGGAAAAAGCTTCAATGAAGAAGTCTGTCCTCTTACTGATATCGTTGTTTCTGTATCATTTACCCTCAGTCGGCCAGGATTCACTGACATTTAATCCTGAAACCAGAGAAACCAATAGCAGCCTGCTATCAGGTTTTGTAAGAGGCGGATTTTATTCATGGATTGATGATGCAGATAATAAACCATACGTTTCAAGCGCCTTCTCCGATTTCGGTATAAAGGCTGAAACAGGAAACGGATTAAATTTCAGGGCTTTTGCCGACCTGAGGTTCAGGTATGGCACGGAATTCCTTGAACCGGTCAGCCAATTTGCGATCCGGGAGGCCTATGTTAAGGTGAACGGCAAAAAATGGGATATCTCGGCCGGCCAGGAAATAGTTAAATGGGGATGGTGTGATTTCACCAATCCCTCAGGGAAGCTGAATCCGGTGGATCTGTTGTCAAGATCTCCTGACCGGGAGGATATGGATATGGGTAACCTTCTTGCCTCTGCTAAAATATATCCACTGCAGAAAATAAGCCTGGAAGCTGTTGTGGTGCCTTTTTACAGGTCGTCGCGGCTGATAATTGATCCTGTTCCTTTGCCTGAATATGTGACGATCAACAAATTGAGATCACTTGAAACCGGAAAGGAAATGTTCAGCTACGGAATCAGGGCCGATTTCCACCTGAAAGGATTTGACTGGGGACTGGCATGGTTCGACGGCTTCGATCCTATGCCCGGGATTGCACTTTCTGAATTTAACCTTAACCTGGTTCAACCGGTGGTTGCGGATATACAACTCTCGCTTAAGCCCTGGAGGAACAGGGTTCTGACCTGCGGTTTCGAAGCTGCCGCGGGTGTTCTGGGCCTGCGGGGCGAGGCGGCATGGTCACAGCCTGCCCTTTCATCTGATTCGAATGAATATGTCCCGTCATCTGAAATTAACTGGGTTGCAGGCTTTGACTGGTCATCAGGCTTATTCAGGATTACAGCGGAATACAGCGGGAAGCTGATCTCCGGTTTCAAACCCTCCGGCGTCGATCCGCTCATCGGGACAGAACTTGATTATATGGAGCTGGCAGAGTTGCTGGCTATTCCTGATTTTGATCCGCAGGCATATACCCGGCAGCAGGTTGCGGCATTTAACAGGCTCTACAATTACCAGGAGGAAAGGATATACCATTCTGCAGGATTAAGGGCAGAAGGGGAATTGGTTTACGGAAAGCTGCTGCCGTCTCTCTTTGCCTTGTATAACTTTACTTCAGGCGATCTGCTTGTGATCCCGGAAATCAGGATCAAGCCGTCGGACGGTCTTGCTGTTACCGCAGGCGCTGAGATATACTGCGGAAGAAAAGATTCGCTGTATGATCTGGTAAATGATTTTATGAACGGTTTTTATGTTTCCATGAGAGTCGATTTTTAATATTATGTCTGGATTTATCTTCAGATACAGGTGGATCATTGTCATAATCTGCGGATTGACCGGGGTGGTTTCAGCTCTGGTTATCCCGAAGATCAGTGTTGATCCGGAAATGAGGAATTATGTTCCTCCTTTTATCGGTTCAAGAATTGAGACAGACAAGATCGAAAGGCAGTTTGGCGTACAGGATATGGTCATGATCATGTTCTCGGACAGCTGTATTATTACCACTGATAACCTCAATCAAATCAAGAATATAGACAGGTCTATATCAAGAATTAATGGAATATCGGGAGTTGTGTCTCCATTTACAGTGTGCAGCATCAGGAATGAGGACGGGATGATGGTTGTGGACCCGTTGATCAGAAGTATACCTGTAGACTCATCTGAGCTGTGGAAACTGGGCAATGAGATACTAAATAACAGGTTTGCCAGGGGTAATGTAATTTCATCTGATCTTACCACGGCTTCGATTACTGCCACAATTAGCAACACGGAAACCGAATTAACGGTCCTTCACAGGATCGACTCGGTGATAAGTTCCAATCCTGGCACGTCAAAAGTACTGAAGGGAGGCCTCCCTTATATCAGGCAAAGTGTAATGAAGGATGTTTCGAAAGATGCTGTTTTCCTTGTACCGCTGGCCCTGATTGTGATGCTTCTCGTCCTGAAGTTCAATCTCGGCTCATGGCGGTCGGTTGCAATACCGTTTTCAGTTGTTTTACTTTCCACCCTGTTCAGTCTTGCCCTGATCCCGGTCCTGGGCTGGAAGATGTCGATGGTTACACTGCTTCTACCGGTGATCCTGGTTGCTGTCGCCAACAATTACGGAATTTACCTTGTGGCAAGGTACCAGGAACTGAAAAGGGCTGACTGCAACGCTTCAAAGCGGGAACTTGTGAAATTACTGACAGGATCGCTGAAAATCCCGATACTTTTCAGCGGACTGACAACAATCGCCGGTATACTGGGTTTGCTGGCACACTCGATTATCCCCGCCAGGCAGGTAGGAATTCTGGCCGCGGCAGGCGTTTCGCTCGCGCTCCTCCTGAGCCTGATACTTATTCCCGCTCTGATTTTTATTTGCAATGACGGGGTTGCCCTCGGTAAACGACCAGAAATGATAAAACGCATTTGTTCATTAATGTACTGACCTGGTTATCAGAGGTAATAATCAAAAATCCGGGCAGGATACTGGTGATATCCGGAATTTCAATACTCATAATTTCAACAGGAATATTTATTCTCAGGATCAATACCAACCAGGAGACATATTTTCCAGCCGGGCACTCCGTACGGCAGGCATCGGAAGAGATCAATACAAAGTTTGGCGGTTCACAGACAATTTCTGTAATGATCGAAGGCGATATTTACGATCCTGAGGTGATGAAGGGTATTGACAATCTGACAAGGCAGGCAGAAATTGAGGCAGGGGTTGGAAGCGTTATTTCGATATCACTGGTAATAAGGGAGATGAGCAAGGCTATCTTCAGCAGCGGTGAAGATGGATATGACATGATTCCCGGGACCAGGAATGCGATTACGCAGATGTTTGAGCTTTACAACATGAGCGGTGACCCGGACGATCTGAAACAGCTGATGAATCCTGAGAATACTGCAGCCCACGTCCTTATAAGGATCGCTGATCCCGAAAACAAGGTTATAACACGTGTAAAGGACAGGATAACCAGGCTGACATCCGGCATCCCCGCTAAGGTCACAGTCGGAGGCTATGCCATTATTATGACCGATTTTGCCAATTCGATCTTCCGGGGACAGGTCTCTTCGCTTCTTTTTGCTGTTGTTGCAGTTCTGATCCTGCTTTCTATCATCTTCAAATCGTTCAGGGGGGGTATGATCGGCTCTGTTCCCCTTGTTGCATCGGTCCTTATCCTGTTTGGTTTTATGGGATTTGCAGGCATTGCGATTGATGCGGCCACTGCCCTTCTGTCCTCAGTAATGATAGGTGTCGGGGTCGACTTTACAATTCAATATATCTGGTGTTTCAATCTGCAGATCAAAAACGGCCTGACATACCCCGAAGCCACCAGCTCAGCTTTGAATACCATTGGCAGAAGCATTATTATCAATGCATTAAGTGTTATGGCAGGATTTTCGGCGCTGATCTTTTCAGGGTTTATGTCAATAAGGTTCTTCGGGTACCTTGTTCTTGTATCGATAGGGTCGTGCCTGATCGGTGCAATTGTAATAGTACCTGCCATTTTAATGAAATACCGACCGCGTTTCATTGGATTTGAAACCTCAATTACAAAACACAGGAAAAATGAAAAAAATAATGACATTGCCGATGTTACTGCTGCCGCTTTTACCGGCAGTGGCTCAATTGCCTGACGCAGGCAGTATAATGAGTAAAAGCCGCAATCTGACAATTACCGGATCATTGAGTGCAGATCTCAGCCTTTCGATCGCTGAGAAAAGTGGTTCTGTAAGGAACCGGGTGTTCACGATGACCACAAAGAGCTTTCCGGGTGGCCTGGAAAAAAGATTCATAAAATTTGTCGAACCTGCAGAAGTAAGGGGAACGGCGATGCTGATCGTCGATAACAGCAACAGCGCCGACGAGATATGGGTTTACCTGCCGGCACTGAAAAAAACCAGGCGGATAGTGGCTTCGGAAAAAGGCAAGACTTTCATGAGCTCTGAATTTTCAAATTCGGACCTCACATCACCGCCCCTCTCCGATTTCATTAACAAGCATCTGTCAGGATCAGGGACGGATAACATGTGGATCATCGAAAGCACACCTCTGAATGAGGCAATAGCTGACGATTATGGCTTTTCAAGGAAGGTAAGCTATATTGATAAGGACAGTTTCCGGATTACAAAAATAGAGTTTTGTAATTTTGACAATGAGGTCTTTAAGGTACTTGAGATCAAGAGTGTACACCCTCTTCCGGGAGGTAAGTATATGATTAAGGATATGATTGCCAGCAATCTTTTAAACAGCAGAACATCCGAGATAGTTTTCAATAATATCAGGGATGGTGTTGCTATCGATGATTCCTTTTTCAGTGTTCAGAACCTGGAAAGGTAATTATCAATTAACGAATGCAACCCCTTTAACCGCAAAGAACGCAAAGATGTCGCAAAGAACGCAAAGATAAGACACATAAATTCAGCTCTTTGCGAACTTTGCGTCTTTCCTTTGCGCCCTCTGCGGTTAAAGGATTTTGACTTATTCAACAGCCCCAAACTTATGTAATTGTATTTCTGCTAGTTAAAAATACTCGATTTAACACTGATTCTTAAGATCGCGCATGCATGCCCCTGGGGGAGGAATGATGTGAGTACCAGATGTTATCCTATGGCCTGATTATAGTACCGTCACTCTTTCTGAGCGTCCAGTTCGACCTGGTGCCTATCGGGTATTTGGCTGCTGCCTTTTCATCGATGTCAACACCCAGTCCGGGAGCCTCGTTGATATACATATACCCGTTTTTATAGGTCTGGCAGCCTGAAAAGACCTCCTGTGCCTTTTCCGACCAGAAGTGCGATTCCTGTATCCCGAAATTCCAGACTGCCAGGTCGATGTGTGCATTTGCCGCATGCCCGACGGGGGAAACATCGCCGGGTCCGTGCCAGGCAGTCCTGACATTGAACCACTCTCCCAGCCTGGCTATCTTCATAGCAGGGGTAATCCCCCCGATCTGCGAGATATGAACCCTGATAAAATCGAATAGCTGGTCAACCATATAATCCCTGAACTCATTTATGTTATTGAACAATTCACCCATCGCGATTGGGACGGTGGTGGTCTCTCTCAGTATTTTGAACCATTTCATGTTTTCGGGAGAAAAGGGATCCTCGATGAAATAAGGATGGTATTGTTCAAGCTCCTTTATCATGTTGATGGCATCAATCGGTTCCACCCGTTCATGGATGTCATGCAGAAGCTCCACATCCTCGCCGCACTTTTTCCTTATGAATTCAAACATTTCAGGAACTCTTTTAAGATAAGTTCGCTGGTCCATATACTGGTCCTGCTCCCTTCCGAACCCGGCCTCTATGAAGTCAGGCGGCTTCGGCATTGTCCCTACACCTCCATAGCCTCCCTGTTGGATCCGGACGTGACGGAATCCCTGGTCCATGAATTGCTGAACCCGCTCTGCAAGGGCTTCCGGCGTATTGCCGCTTGCATGGGCATAACAATCGACTGCAATCCTGCTTTTACCTCCAAGAAGTTGGTATACAGGCATATTAGCCCTTTTCCCCTTTATGTCCCACAATGCTTCATCCAATCCGCAAAGGGCATTGTTCAGAACAGGCCCGTTTCTCCAGTAGGAGCTGACATAAGCCGATTGCCACATATCTTCAATATTATCAACATCCTTGCCCACGCAAAAATCGTTCAGATAGCTGTCAATTGCCGGGATCACTGCCACTGCACGCTGCGTAAAGGTTGCACACCCAAGTCCGTACAGGCCGGGCTCCGTTGTTTCAACTTTAACAACAATCAGGTTTGACCCCTCGGGTGCGGTTGAAATTGCTCTGACACTTTTAATCTTAACCGGCGGAACACCTGCAGCATATGAAGGTGTTACGCGGGTCTCCGCCCTTGCTTCGGGACTTGAGAACAGACCCAGGAGGCCGGCTGCTGATCCGGCAGTCAGTAATTTCAATGCTTCCCTGCGGTTGATTTCGGATTGAGTTTCGGTTTTTTCCATGATCAGATTATTATTATTAGGTTGTTTTGGGTTTCATCCAGGCTCTCTGCCTGTCGATATTATCAGGAAGCCTGTAGGTCCTTATATGTTCTTTCAGGTTTTCACCCGTAATAGTAATTTTTTCCAGATCTGCGTTGCCAAGTCCCATCTGTGCACTATAATTCAGATACCCGATTGTCGAAAAATCAATACCCATCAGCTCAACACCCACCCTGTCGGCAGCCAGCCAGTCAGGGCTTGCGATGCATATCCTGTGGTCAATCGCAGTCCCTACAGTCGGTCCGTTTCCCTCCATCCCCTCATAACCATCTATAACGGCAAGATCGGGATGAAGCCTCTGCGCCATCATCGCCATGTTATAGTTAATTGCATGAAATCCGTTGCCGTGGATAAATCTTTTGTAACTCACCGATCCCGCTTTCGATTCAGTTGCCAGGGGAGAAAACCTCTTATCCTCATTATAAAGTGTAAAGCCCTTGTCCTTGACAGGTGCACCAAGTACAATATTTTTAAGCGATAGACTGGCGCCAACGGTGTTGTGTGTCTTCATCCTTGCAACTGACACAATATATGAACCGCGATCGAGCATAATAGAGGAAACCCTTACAGGATGCGGCCGGAAATCACGTTCATCAGCTACGTGCATTATATCAAAAGGTTCATCATCGAGGTCAATAAGCTTAACCGGGTATTTTGCAAGCAGGCTCATATAACCGTAATTCCCGAAGCCTTCAAGCGTTGATCCGCTTGCCGATGATTCGGCAATGATCACTTTATTTAACTTGTTAATCGACTTCAGGAATTCGAGGATACCTTCCAGCGTATCGACATGAGTACAGGCGAGAGGAACATAAATGAGAACATTATTTGGCTTAAGAACGACCATCCTGTTTCCGATTGCCTGCCTTATTTCCCCTGCAAATGGCTGCAGGGCGCGGAATACCATGTCAGCCCTGTTGCTGCCCGCAGTGAGGGAAACGGTCGTGCCCGTCATAACCTGCTCCCCGAAAGGTGATATTGCCCTGACAGGTTTATTCAGGGCGAATGCTGTACCTGCCAGCAGTGATGTCCTGATAAAGTTACGGCGATCGTACTGCCCCATATGAGATGTTTTTATTGCCATCTTAAATTTAAGCAATTTTTTTACTTCAAAAGAAGCCAAACATCACGAGTAAAAATACGATATTCCGTATTTATCCGCACTTCGTGATTTTAAATGTTTATTTGTCATTGTAAATCAATAACATATAAAAGAAATATGTATTATAATACGTTTTATAATACGTTATCTATTTTTCAGATGGATTTTCGATGCTGGCATACAATCAAAGTTTTATAATTTTACGTCCAAAGATTTTACATTATGATCAGGAAGGGAAAAACGATCTGTGCACCGGCAACACCGCCGGGAGGAGCTATTTCGGTTATTAGATTGAGCGGACCGGATAGTCTTGCCATTTGTGAAAAAATATTTTTTCCTTCAGATAAAAAGCTGAATATAAGGAAACAGGAGGGATTTAAAGTAGTTTATGGATTGATCCGTGACGGTCAGGAAATAATAGACGATGTCCTGGTGAGCATCTTCAGAGCTCCCCACTCCTACACAGGCGAAGATTCAGCTGAGATCTCATGTCATGGATCGAAATATATAATCACAAGGATACTTGAACTGCTGATAAAAAACGGGACTCATGCTGCTTTTCCCGGTGAATTCACACAGAGGGCGTTCCTGAACGGAAAAATGGACCTTTCCCAGGCTGAGGCAGTTGCCGACCTTGTGGCTTCAGAATCCAGAGCGGCTCACAGAGTAGCGTTGAGTCAGATGCGCGGAGGCTTTTCTACCGAGATTGCCGGGCTAAGGTCAGAATTACTGAGATTTGCATCGTTGATTGAGCTTGAACTCGATTTCGGGGAAGAGGATGTCGAATTTGCCGACAGGAAGGAATTAAGATCGATTATATTGAAGGTAAAGGAAGTTACGGATGGACTTGCTTCTTCATTCAGACTTGGTAACGTAATAAAGAACGGAATTCCTGTAGCAATCGTGGGAAAACCAAATTCAGGCAAGTCAACATTACTGAATGCGCTTCTGAATGAAGAGAGAGCTATCGTTTCTGAGATTCCCGGTACGACACGGGATGCAATCGAAGACACCATTGTAATTAACGGATTGGAATACAGGTTTATAGATACTGCCGGCTTACGTGATACTTCAGATATTATCGAAAGCATGGGGATTATGAAAACCCATGAAAAAATAATGCAGGCCTCGGTTATTCTCCTGGTGGACGAAGTAACCGATTCACCCGAAATCATAAATTTAAGGGCAGAAAGTATTCGGGATCTGGTCAGGGGATCAGATAAAAAACTGATTCTTCTTATTAACAAGATCGACGAAAGCGCACAACCGGATTATGAGAATTTTCGGCAGCAGATAAAACTTGATGAAAAGGATTCCATCCTGTTCATTTCAGCGAAGGAGCTGACCGGGCTTGATGAATTAAGGACAGCACTATCCGGGGCTGTCGGGGCTGACAGGATTGAGCAGGAGGGTGTGATAATCACCAATCTCAGACATTATGATGCTCTCGTACATGTTTCTGAGAGTCTTGACAGGATCATTTCAGGATTTGATAAGGGTATCCCCTCCGACCTGATTGCAACTGATATTCGGCAGGCAATCCACTATCTTGGTGAAATCACGGGGCAAATCACTACGGATGAGATCCTTGGGAATATTTTTAAAAACTTCTGCATCGGCAAGTAATATTTCCTGCATTTCCTCCCTCCTTTTGTCTTATTCCTATTGTTGTTTCAATAAATCTATTCACATGTTATAGAGGTCATTTTTAGAAAGTTGTTCTTACCAAGTGATGAACAATTCTGATTCAGGAGAGTTTATATAATGATGAAAATATTTCAGTAAATGCGATATGATCCCACGGTTCCCCTAATAGCTTCCGCAACATCTTGAGCCTGATTAATCAAACTTTATCAAGTGAAAATAATTCTTGTATTTGTTTCTACCCTCGACGGTAAAGTAACAAAATGGGGTAATCCCATGGTCAGATCATGGTCCTCAAAAAGTGACCAGAAATACTTCAGCAAAGTATGGGATGAATCAAAGCTGATTGTTATGGGAAGCAAAAGCTTTGATGCTGATCCGCTGAAGCCTTCTCCAAAGCATCTTCTTGTCGTCATGACTCACCGCCCATCGGATTATAAATATTATGAGGCAGGCGGCCAGCTGGAATTCACCAGTGAATCCCCTTCACAGCTCTGTTCTCGTCTTGAAAAGGAAGGGCATTCCCGTATGCTTCTGGTCGGCGGTCCCCGCATAGCAGCTTCTTTCTTTAAGGAGAAACTTGTTGATGAACTATGGCTCACTGTCGAACCAAAGATATTCGGGATCGGTGGCAATTTTGTTACAGAGGAAAAGCTTGATGTTGAACTTCGCCTGATCAGTTATGAAATTGTAAATGATGAGGGAACCTTAATAACAAAGTACGCAATTACCAGATACAATCAACATTAACGCCGGAAATAAGCATGGGGATTGATAAGGGTATCCCTTCCGACCTGATTGCAACTGATATCCGCCAGGCAATCCACTATCCTGGCGAAATCACCGGGCAAATCACTACAGATGAGATTCCTGGGAATATTTTTAATAACTTCTGCATCGGAAAGTGAACAGATTTTTGTGGGATTGAAAGAGAATGTTACACAATAAAAGAAGCCGGCACTGAGTTATAAGAAGAAAAAAATTGTGTTAGTCAATCATTCGTCAAATATTCGTCAACTCTGAAAGTGCCGGCGATTCCAAAATTACGGATTGAACACTAATGTGGAATTTAAGTTAATCAAAAGTTATAAACAGTTGTAAATAGTTATTAAGAATCGACCTCTTTTTTCCCGGTTTTATCTTCCCTGAGTAAAAATTATTGATTAAACTATTCCTGTCTGCTTACTCCCTACTTCTTACTACCTACTTCTTACTGCTTACCAACCCGCAACCCGCAACCCGCAACCTGCAACCCGCAACCAACTCCCCTAATTAATCCCTGAAAACGTACCGATAAGTTCAGCCAGATATGACGGCAATATCCCGATAATGAGAATTCCTGCCGCTATTAAAACCAATATAATCCTGGTAATCAATGATATCTGAACCTCCCGGTCAGATTCCGCATCAGTGAACATGATTTTTACTACCCTAAGGTAATAATAGAGGCTTATCACACTGTTAATGATAAGGGAGAATGCCAGAAGCCATAACCCGGATTTTACACCGGCCAGTACCAGGAAAAACTTCGACATAAACCCCGCAGTAAGCGGCAGTCCGGCGAGCGAGAGTAATGCCAGTGTCAGAACTCCTGCAATAAGCGGATCGCGGTGGAACAAACCTTTCAGGTCATTTATATCATCGGCATCCCTGTCACTTACCGACAGTGCTGATATTACTCCAAATGCCCCCAGGGTTGTAATAACATATGCGGCAAGGTAAAAAACAGCGGACTCTACTCCTGCCCTGGTCCCCGTTAGCAGAGGAATGAGCAGATAACCCAGGTGGGCGATCGAAGAATAGGCCAGCAGCCTCTTCAGATTAACCTGCCTCAACGCCAGGAGGTTTCCTGTAAACATCGACAGGATTGAAATTAGTGATATGACAATTACAAGCTGGCCGTTTTCATAGCTTCGTGTGTCGATGAAAAATCTTAAACCAAGGGCCAGAACCGCACCTTTTGAAATTGTTGCAATGAATGTTGTAACAGGAACCGGAGCACCCTCGTATATATCCGGCGTCCACATGTGAAAGGGAACAACTGCCAGTTTAAAACCTATTCCGGCAAGCATTAACCCGAACCCTGCAAGCATTAATGGCGGTATCGCACCGGTATTTTCTTCAGGAGATATTTCACGAAAGTTCATGGTCCCTGTTCCGGCATAGACCAGTCCCATCCCGAAAAGCAAAAAAGCCGTGGCCAGCGATGCAATGACCAGGAACTTCACCCCTGCTTCAATGCATTGATCGCGCGATCGCAGATAGGCTACCAGTATGTACAGTGAGATACTCAGGGTTTCAAGTCCCAGAAAAAATGAAACAAAATGCTCAGCCGTAACCAGTACTGAAGCTCCCAGTACTGCAACAAACAACACTATGAAGTATTCTTCGCGCTCCCCGCCTTGTTGTTTGAGATACCCATATGAAAGCATTGTGACGACAATACTCGTAAAATAAATTATACCAAGGAAAAGCAGACTGTAATTATCAAACAAAAGCAAGGGATAAAAATGCCTGGTGGTGTGAGGCAACACAAGGAAGAGCGAAAGAAAAGCAAGAATAAACATAAGCAGAGAGAAAATGCAGACAACCCTGAAGTTCCTTTTAATCGCGACGGTGAGCATTATGACGATAGGCGCTGTTGCAACTATGAGTAAGGGGGCCAGACACAGGAAATCAATTCTCGTCATAATAATATAGCATTATTCAACAACTTCCCTCAGTTCAGTCAGGGGCGGAACCGGGTCAGGGACTAAAACCGGTTTTGTCTCTTTGGCACCGGATGATGTTTCCCGGTTAATCGTCTTTTCAATTGCAGGTCGTGCCCGGTCAATTACCGGCTGGGGGTACAATCCGGTAAATACTATGGCCAGAACCAGCGAGCCAAGCACTACCGATTCACGAACCGAGAGATCCTTAACAGTGGTTTCAATCCCTGTCCTTCCATAAAAAACCTTCTGAAGTATCCTGAGTGAATATATGGTGGCGGCAATCAATCCAAGGCTTGCAAGCGAAGCAAAGAGTATGCTTGCCTTAAAAGCCCCTGCCAGAGTCAGGAATTCAGCGACAAAATTCCCCAGACCGGGAAGACCCAGTGAAGCCATTGAGAATATAAGTCCCATTGCTCCCATGGCAGGGAACTTCGCCCACAACCCTCCCATTTTATTCAGGTCTCGTGTATGTAGCCTCTCATACAGCTGTCCCACGATAATGAACAGGGCTCCAGTACTTATTCCGTGCGCTATCATCTGCATCACAACTCCCTGGTACGCCATCTCATTGAAGGCATATACCCCCAGGATCACAAAACCCATGTGGCTGACGCTTGTGTAGGCCACCAGGCGCTTCAGGTCAGTTTGTGCATAGGCTAGTTTTGCACCATATAGGATACCGGCTACTCCAAGAAACATTCCAACCGGGGCAAAAATCCGTGAAGCATCAGGAAAGAGAGGAACTGCAAACCTGATAAGTCCGTAAGCCCCGGTTTTCAGCATCAGTGAAGCAAGGATCAGGCTTCCTGCCGTCGGCGCTTCGGTATGGGCATCAGGCAGCCAGTTATGGAAGGGGAAAGCCGGCAGCTTTACAAGGAACGCGGCAAGGAATCCTCCCATCAGGAGCATTTCCATCGACGGTGTCATGTTTGTTCCCAAAAGCTGCTGATAATCAAAAGTATATACTCCGGTGTTTTTTCCATGGACCAGGTATAGCCCCAGGATCGCCAGAAACATCATCAGACCGCTGGCCTGGGTAAAAATGAAAAATTTGTAGGAGGCGTAAACACGGTTTTCATGTCCCCAGATCAAAATGAGGAAATACATCGGGATAAGCATCACCTCCCAGAAGAAATAGAATAGAAACAGGTCAATTGAAAGAAATACTCCCGTAATTCCTGATAATATCCAAAGAATATTGAAATGGAAGAAACCCGGATCAACTTTAATCTCATTCCATGATATCAGTATGGCAAGCAGCCCAATAATTAATGTAAGGAAAAGCATCAACAGACTCAGACCGTCAAGTGCGAGATGGATTCCGATCCCAAACCTGTGCACCCAGAGGGCTGAATATTCAAGCAGCCATTCCGTCTCACTGACTGAACCGTACCGGAAGGACAAAGCTAACAGAAGGGCAAGATCAGTTGCCACAGTGAGCAGTGAAATTATTCTGGCCGTCAGTGGATTCCGTTTGCCGATGATCCAGGCAATAATTCCGCCTGCCATTAAGATCAATATCAGGTACAAAAGGATCATAAGCTTAATATAACAACAAGCAATACAGTAATACCCGCCGTGAGAAACAGGACATACCACCTCAATTTCCCGTTCTGTGACCTGCTTATGAGTACGTTGAAATACCCTGTCATTCTTGCAATGGAAGTGTAGACGGCATCAATAAAATCTTTCCTGTCAACTTCGGAAAACCATACTACAGGCTTGACAAACAGGAAGTTGTATAGCCAGTCAAATCCCCATCCTGAATAAAAGAAATCACTTAACCGGGTACCCCTTATCCTTTTTACTATTGGCGAATTCCTGAAAAAAAGCAGGTATGCCAGGTAAATTCCGCCCAGGGTTATCACGGCTGACACGATCTGGAATATCAATTCTGAACTTCCTTCCTCTATTGCAACTGAGGGAAGGACAGTTTCAAACAACCTTGAAAACAGGTGAACCGGTCCGAAATTTTCAGGCAATTCAATAAAACCACCTGCAGCAGAGAGTATCGCCAGGATTATTAATGGGGCTGTCATGAGTGCCCCCGCTTTTTCATGTGGTTCAGTCTTAAGTTCTCCATAAAATGTAATGAAGACCATCCTGAATGTATACAATGAAGTGAGCAGAGCCCCGGTAATGCCTGCCAGCCAAAGCCAGTGGCTGCTTGAAGCGGAAGTCCAGCCAAACCACAGGATCTGATCCTTGCTGTAGAATCCGGCAGTAATCAGAGGCAGTGCCGAAAGGGATGCGGCACCTGTCAGGAAGGTGTAAAAGATTAATGGCATTTTTTTGTGTAAACCGCCCATCCTGAACATATCGTGTTCGTGGTGGAGAAGATGTATTACTGCCCCGGCAGAGAGAAAAAGAAGAGCTTTAAAAAAAGCGTGGATCATAAAGTGGAAAACAGCCGCCGACCAGGCACCGATCCCCATTGCAAGGAACATATACCCGATCTGGCTGATCGTCGAATAGGCCAGGACGCGTTTCAGGTCGTGCTGGGCCAGGGCGCTGAAGCCTGCAATCAGCAGGGTTATGGCACCGATTACGGCAATTGCCGTCATTACAACAGGGGCAAGCGTAAAGAGTACATGCGTCCTGGTAATCAAATATACGCCTGCAGTTACCATAGTGGCAGCATGGATCAAAGCGCTGACAGGCGACGGCCCTGCCATGGCGTCGGGAAGCCAGGTCTGAAGAGGCAGCTGGGCTGATTTTCCCAGCGCACCGCCCAGGAGCAGCACGGCAGAAATAACTGCCAGCGGTGACCCGGCAGCCCATCTCCCGGAAGCCTGCTGCATCAGATCCTGTATATTCAAAGTTCCGAAACTGATAAGCAGCAGGAAAAGCCCAAGGATCATTGCTGTATCGCCTATCCTTGTTACAATAAATGCCTTTCTGGCAGCATAGCCATTTTCAGGCTCCTTATACCAGAATCCGATCAGAAGATAACTGCACAACCCCACTCCTTCCCATCCCAGGTATAGGAGAAGCAAATTGTCGGCCAGTACAAGTATCAGCATTGAACCCACAAAGAGGTTCATATAAGCAAAAAAGCGCCTGAATCCGTCATCATCTCTCATAAATTCAATCGAGTAGAGATGGATGAGCGCTCCGACAAAAGTTATTACGAAACAAAATACAAGCGACAGCGGATCAAGAAGAAATGAAATTCCGGCAGAAAAGCCCCCGGTATTGATCCATGAATAAACAGATGATGTGACCGCTCCCTCCTCATCTGATGACAGGAAATATAGCCCTGCAGCAATTGTAATTAGGGCAGAAAAAATGACCGATCCCGTACCAATGGCTCCAACCGCCTTTTTGGAAATAAACCTGCCTGCCAGAGCGATTATCAGAAAGCTCAGGAGGGGAATGGCAGGTATCAGCGGTATCAGGATTCTCATTGCGGTATATCTTCATTTTCCCTGCTGTCGCGCAATTTTCTCAGGGCGTCGGCATCAAGAGTCTTGAAATGGTGGTACATCTGAAGAATAAGCGCCAGTCCGACTGATACTTCGGCAGCCGAAACAGTAAGTATAAAAATGAACATAACCTGTCCGTCGGCCTGAAGCCAGTGTGCACCCGCTATAACAAACACCAGCGCAGCGCTGTTAAGCATGATCTCGATCGACATCAGCATGAATATAATATTCCTGCGAACCAGAAAACCAATCAACCCGATCAGAAAAAGCAAGGCAGCAAATAAAATCTGTATTTCCATCGATATTGTCACCATAATCTCATCTTCTTACTGTCCTAATGTACTCATGTTCTTATACTTCTGATTTTCAATATTTCCACCTGTTTCTATTTATTTCCGCTCCCCATCCTTTACCATAAATCTGTGAATAACTTTTTTCTTTTGCTTACCAAGATGATATCCTCCAACAATGCCTGCCATCAGTAGTATCCCCGCTATCTCAACCGCCAGAAGATAAGTGGTGAAGAGCGACACTCCCACCTGTTTGGGACCAATGATCTCTGTAGCTGCCCGTTCATATTCAAATGCCTTAAGGACATAAATGAAAATAACCAGCAATACTGAAGCAAGAATGGCCGGAACTATCCACATTCCAGGAGTAAGCCATTTCTTTTCAGTCTCTTCTTCCATGCCGATGTTCAGCATCATGACTACAAAAATGAAAAGAACCATTATTGCGCCTGCATAAACAATAACTTCAAGAGCGGCAATAAGATGCGCACCAAGGATGTAAAATATCACTGAAATCGACAGCAGCGAGATGATAAGGTAAAGGAGTGCATGAATCGCGTTGCGGTTGGTAATGGCAAGAATTGAAGAGAGTAAGGCTGTTGCTGCTGATATGTAGAAAATCGTGTTCATGGAAGTTAATGTATTAAGCTTTTCAAATCCACCGGAGGCTCCTCATTATCCCCTTTTCCTATCCCCTTCACTCCCATTTCCGCTCCGGCTACCCTGTAAAAATTGTATCCGTGATATTTGCCTTCGCCATTGATCAGAAGGTTATTTTTCTCATAAACCATATTCTGTCTGTCATATTCACCCATTTCAAAATCGGGGATCAGCTGTATTGCATACGTCGGACATGCCTCTTCGCAAAAACCGCAGAAGATGCACCTCGAAAAATTAATCCTGAAGAATTCAGGGTATCTTCTTCCGTCCGTGTCATTTGCCGCCTGGAGGGCAATGCAGTCAACCGGACAGGCAGCAGCGCACAGGTAGCATGCAACGCATCTTTCTTTTCCTTCATCGTCGCGGGAAAGAATGATCCTGCCCCTGTACCTTGGAGGCAAATAAGGTTTTTTCTCTGGGTAACCGAGGGTTTCCCGCCTGTGAAATGAATGGAGAAATGTATACCAGATGCTTCTTAAGATGCTGATCATTATTGATTTATTTACTTATAACTCAACCTCCACTATTTTGGAATCATAAATATGATCACGGCGCCAGTGATCAGGATATTAAGAAGAACCAGCGGAAGCAGGATCTTCCAGCCGAATTCCATAAGCTGGTCATATCGCAGCCGCGGCAATGAAGCCCGTATCAGTATGAAAAGGCAGATAAAAAAAGCTGTCTTGAAAAAGAACCAGAAGGCAGGCGGAAGAAAAGCAGGTCCAAGCCAGCCGCCGAAAAATAAAGTAGCTATCAGCGAAGAAATAAGCGTTACTCCAAGGTACTCCCCGACGAAAAACATTCCGAATTTCATTCCTGAATACTCTGAATGATATCCGGCGATAAGTTCTCCTTCAGCCTCTGGTATATCGAAAGGAGTACGGTGGGTTTCGGCAATACCGGCAATAAAGAATATTACAAATGCAACAAACTGGGGAATGAAAAACCATCCGCCGCGCTGTGCCTCCACAATCTCGCGAAGGCTGAAGCTGTCGGCCATCATCACAACGCCCGCAAGCGAAAGCCCCATAAATACTTCATAAGTAAGCATCTGTGCGGATGCCCTTATCGACCCGAGCAGGGAGTATTTGTTGTTCGATGCCCAGCCTCCGAGCACAATGCTGTAAACCCCAAGCGATGAATTTCCCAGGAAGAAAAGTATCCCAATATTGGAATCAAGGACAAGGAAAGTATCCGTGAACGGTATAACCGCGAAAGTAAGCAGGATTGTGCCTATCAGGATGCCCGGAGCCGCTACGAACACGGCTTTGTCAGCAAACGGAGGGATCCAGTCTTCCTTGAAAAAGATCTTGACCACGTCGGCCAGAACCTGGGCTAGTCCCAGAGGACCTACCCGATTCGGCCCCTGCCTGTCCTGAAAAAGGGCAAGCAGCCTCCGTTCAACCCAGATCAATCCGGCCGCTATCGTAAGGGCGATAAGTAAAACACCCGCTATTATAAATGCATATTTCATTATGCAGTTTTAACTATTTTTCCTTTTTTTCCTGTATGCCGGCTTTTTCAATCCCGCAGAGGTATGGCAGCTTTACATAAGGCATTCCGGGCAGCATGTATGATAAACCGGCGATACCAGCTGGAATTGAATAGTCAATCCTAACCTTTAACTTTATATTTATTTGATTAATAGTGATATTAGTATAGTTATCTTCAGTCAAAGTTAACGCGGAAACATCATCCTTATTAATAAGGAGAAAAGGTTCCGGCATCAATTCTGAAACAGGTTTGCTTTCACTGCTCAGTTCCTCAGATCCGAAGATAAGGCTGACAGGTACAATCAGCAATTTCCCCTTTTCTGGTATGAACGGCCCGGGAATTTCTTTGAAGAAATCCTGAACAGGACCGATTGTACCGTTGAAAAGCAGGACTCCAGGATCACCTGATATGTATGATCCTCCAGGTTCATCAGTATATTTATTCATTGCCTGGACTGAATTCCAGCCCGGCGCCCAGTAGTAAGGGACAAGGTAGGAAGATGGGGAAACACCTTTGAAACCTTCCATACTGAAAGTCAATGGCGAATCTTCGTCCTGAGGTGGCCTGGGTTCACTGACCTCCCGGGCTGCATTCATAGCTGTCCTGCCGCTGAACCTTGCACTCTGCCTCGCAACCTTTTCATTGATCAGCCGGAAGCCTGAGTCCGGCATCTCATCCATTACTTTATTAAAAAGAGGATATGTTTCAGTAAATGAATTAACTATATCATCGAAACCCTGCCATTTTTTATCATTGCCCCTAACAGCAATTTCAATAAATTCTGATAATATTTTCCAGTTCTCCCTTATCATACCCTCTTCCGGTAAAACACGGTAATACCTCTGTGCCCTTCCCTCGTTACTGACAATTGTGCCGGTTGATTCCGCAAATGGTCCTGAAGGCAGCAGCAGGCCGGCTTTCATTGTTGTCTCATTTTCGAGATAATCGAGAACTATTATGTTTTTACAGCTGTCGATGATTGAATCAATCTCCTCCCTTGCAGTTCTCCGGTAAAGGTCGTTTTCAAGAATGATCAGTGTGTCAATTTCACCATTCAGTGCAGCTGCTTTCAGCCCGTCAAGAGCTTTGCCGGCCATAAGTCCGAGGCCCGCACTGTTTGCTTCAGGAAAAACCATGGAAACTGACGCTATTTTCCCTGCATTCGATAAAGCCCGGGCGATGTTCGCTACCGAATTGAGTAGCAAAATGTCGTTGCTCTGCAGTCCGGTTATGATCAGGGGATTTTCTGCATTTATTAGTGATGATGCTATTGTTTTAGCGGTTTTGATCATTGTGCCTGAAGTCTTTTCAGGTCCGGGTGCCGATCTATCGATCAACGAGGCTATTGTAAATCCCAGTCTTGAAATCTCTGCCGGAGCGGCGCGGAAAATACCCTCCGCTACATCATCAAGTTTGGTGCTGCATGGCGAAGCAATAAACAGCGGACTTCTGGTTTCCTGAGCCAAATCCCGGACGGGAGCATCATTCCAGAGAGGTATTCCGGCAGCAGAAGCTTTCTCAAATGATTTGTTCCTCAAAGCTTGCCGTACTGCCAGTGCAAGCATCGGTGCGGTGTTTGTCAGGTCTTCTCCCAGGATAAGTATGGCATCATGCTTTTCAATTTCCTTCAGCGATGGAGAGTGAACGGTTGTACTGTTCAGGATCTTCAGTGCAGCGTCAACAAGCCTGAATTGTTCTCCTGAAATCCCGTGAAAGAAATTTTTCGTGCCGACAAGAGTCTCAAGGGCAAAATTTGCTTCAAGCGATGCCCTGGGAGAGCCTATCCCGGCCAGTTTCCGGTTGTTCAGCATTTTTCCGGCCAGAGCCCTGTATTCTTCTTCATTTATTC
Organism: uncultured Bacteroidales bacterium; assembly: GCA_963737255.1. Classification (GTDB taxonomy): domain Bacteria; phylum Bacteroidota; class Bacteroidia; order Bacteroidales; family VadinHA17; genus LD21. Next base: position 126,652 of record CAVTSB010000010.1, on the reverse strand, counting down.
CGCCAGGTTTCTCCTGACCTTCAACTTTTGCCATTATTTTTTTGATACGCCCCTGACTGTTAAGGAAATCATAACCAAATCTTCCCCTGTCGCAAAGGAAGTACCCGTTCACCTCACCGTTATACCGGCTCAGCACCCGTCGTACGGTGCCGTATCTTTCACCAATAATAGTATTGCAGCCAAGACTGCAGTGGATACATACCGAAGGCGCATTTGTCAGATCCCATTTACGGGTGTAATGATCCTTCAGCGGTTTATCAGTAAATACCCCGGTGGGGCACACTTCGACAAGGTTTCCGCTGAATTCACTCTCAAGTGTCCCTTCCTGAAATCTCCCGAAATATACACGGTTTGCCGATCCCATTACATCAAAGTCATTTCCCCCGGCATAATCCCTGTAGAACCTGACACACCTGTAACACTGGATGCACCGGTTCATTTCATGATGTATGAATGGCCCGAGGTATTGATTGTTGTAAGTCCGTTTCCTGAATTCAAAACGCCTGTAGGCATGCCCGGTCATAACTGTCATATCCTGAAGATGGCACTCGCCGCCTTCGTCGCAAATCGGGCAATCGTGCGGGTGATTGGTCATGAGACTTTCGATCACCGCTGCCCGGAAAGCCTTTACTTCCGGATCAGTTGTGGATATTATCAGACCCTCAGTGACTGGCTCCATGCACGACATTACAATCTTTCCTCTTTTATCTTCAGCATTTGCGAATTTTTTGACTGCGCATTGCCGGCAGGCTCCGACTGAACCCATTGCAGGGTGGAAGCAGAAATACGGAATATCAAAACCAAGTGCAAGGCATGTCTGGAGCAGGTTATCACCAGGCTTTACCTCATATTCCTTCCCGTCGATATTAATCTTCAGGCTTTCTGTTTCCATGGGCAATGTTTCTCATTAATATGTTTCATGAAATCCTCGCGGAAATATTTCAGGCCGCTCTGCAATGGTTCAACGGCTCCCGGTGCATGGGCGCAGAATGTGTTGCCAGGGCCCATATACCATGTGTGGAACTCAAGGATCGCCATATCGCTGTGTTTCGCTTCACCTGATTCAAAGGAGGCGAGGATCTTTTCAACCCAGGGGAGGCCTTCACGGCAGGGGGTGCACCATCCGCAACTCTCATCGGCAAAGAACCTGATCAGATTGCGGATGAAGGCAACGGGGCAGGTTTTGTCATCAAGTATGATCATGGTACCGGTTCCCAGCCTGCTTCCTGTCTTCCTGACGGAAGCAAAATCCATCGGCGTATCGAGGTGATCCTCAGTCATAAAATCGGTTGATGCCCCGCCTGGAATGATGCCCCTTAAGCTGTACCCCTCCTGCATCCCTCCGGCATGATCAAGAATGATCTCCCGCAGGGGAGTACCCATCGGGAGTTCCCAAAGACCTGGCCGCCTGACCCTTCCGCTTACACCGTACAATTTTGTACCACCCTCCCCTGTCAGGCTCAGCTTCACGAACCATTCCGCCCCTTTATTAACAATGTGAGGAATCCAGCAGAGTGTTTCCACATTGTTGACAACCGTCGGACGACCGAACAATCCGCTTACTGCAGGGAACGGAGGTTTAGTCCTGGGTATCCCTCTCCTGCCTTCAAGCGAATTGATAAGTGCGGTTTCTTCACCGCATATATAGCGCCCTGCGCTGGAATGAAGGTAAAGATCGAGATTGTAACCTGTTCCAAGGATATTATTTCCAAGATAACCGGCTTCATATGCTTCTGCGATTGCCTTCCTGATAAGAGTTTCAGCTTTCTTGTATGCCCACCGTATAAAAATGTATGCTTTTTGCGCCTGGATGGCATATGAGGCGATTATCATACCGGCGATCAATTGATGTGGATTCCCTTCGAGAAGGTATCTGTCTTTGTATGTGCCCGGTTCCATTTCATCAGCATTGGCTATCAGATACGTATAGCCGTCACCCGGGTTCCTTGGGACAAAGCTCCATTTCAGTCCGGTCGGGAAGCCGGCACCTCCCCTCCCGGTAAGCCCGGAAGTTTTCACAAGATTTATGATATCATCAGGCGTCATTCCTTTAAGTGCTTTCTCGACGCCGGAAAAGCCGCCTGCTTTCCTGTATTCCTTTAATCCGGGAGGAAGCTTGTCAGGTATAATATGTTCAGTCAGAGGTTTTTCCACAATATGTTACATGTAACTGTCAAGAATGCTATCAATTTGTTCAATAGTCAGGTTACGGTAATGGTCATCATTTACCATCAACACCGGCGCATGATCGCAGTCGCCGAGGCAGGAGACCGGCAAGAGGGTGAAGCGCCCGTCGCCGGTGGTCTCTCCAAAGCCTATATTCAGCTTTTTCGAAATATAACCGTAGAGGGATTCGTAACCCATTATCATACAGCTGATCCCTTCGCACACAAGGATAATGTTCCTTCCCACCGGCTTGCGGTATATCCTTGTATAGAAGGTTGCCACACCGTCTACTTCATCTGTTGCCAGCTTAAGCTCAGCAGCAATATCTTCCACAGCCTCATCGGAAATCCATCCACGGTGATGCTGCACAATTTTCAATGCATCGATACAGGCTGCTCCGGGGTACGGATAAAGCTTTTTTTCTTCGTTAATCTCTTCAAGTTCTTTGTCTGTCAGCATTATTAATTATTTGATATTATTATAGATACACTATTATCTGTCAAGATCTGCAAGGACAAAATCCAGTGCACCAAGTATTGATAACAAGTCGGGTATTGTATAGCCTCGTGCCATAAAAGGTATCATCTGGATGTGAGGGAAGGATGGTGTACGGATCCTTGAGCGGTATGCAGAAGTACCTCCGTCACTGACAAGATAGTACCCATTGCAGCCTTTAGCCGCTTCCACCGGGACCATTGCCTCGCCGGCAGGTATTACCGGACCCCACGTAACCCCCAGAAAATGGGTAATAAGGGTTTCAATATCCTGCATGGTGTCTTCTTTAAGGGGCGGGGTTGTAAGGGGGTGGCTTGATTTATACGGACCTCCGGGCATATTATTTACGCACTGCTGGACTATTTTAAGGCTCTGGCGCATCTCCTCCATCCTTATAAGTGACCGGTCGAAGCAGTCGCCATTGTTTCCGACGGGTATATCAAATTCAAAGTTTTCATATCCCGAACATGGACGTTTTTTGCGATAGTCCCATTCAACCCCGGCCGAACGGAGTCCCGGACCGGTTACGCCCCATTCAATGGCTTCCTGTGAAGTGAACGCCCCTATTCCTACAGTTCTCGCCTTAAATATCCTGTTCCTGATTACAACCTTCTCAAATTCCTTAAGTCTTGCCGGAAAATAATCAATGAAACTCTGAATGAGTTTGTTCCATCCATCAGGAAGATCGTGGGCGACGCCGCCGATCCTGAACCATGAAGGGTGCATCCGTCCGCCCGTTATTGCCCCGACTATATCATAGATTCTTTCCCTGTCATTGAAGGCAAAGAATACCGGGGACATCTGCCCGAGGTCCTGGGCATAAGTTCCAAGCCATACAAGATGGCTTGCAATACGGAAGAGCTCAGTCATCATAACCCTGATGACATTAGCCCTCTCCGGAACCTGTATTCCTGCAAGCTTCTCAACTGAAAGCAGATATGCAAGGTTGTTGATAACCCCGCCGAGGTAATCGATCCTGTCGGTGTAGGGGATAAAGGTATGCCATGATTGCCGTTCGCCCATCTTTTCAGCTCCCCGGTGATGAAAACCGATATCGGGTACAATATCTACAATATCCTCCCCGTCGAGCTGGAGTACGAGTCTCAGCAAGCCATGAGTTCCGGGATGCTGAGGTCCGATGTTCAGGAACATGAAATCGGTATCCTCAGCCTGCTGTTTCATTCCCCATTCTTCGGGATTGAATTTAAGGTCACTGTCAGCAATCTCCCTCATCTGGTCCTCCAGGACATACGGTCCCATCTCGGTTGCCCTGGCAGGATACTCTTTCCTCAGGGGATAGCCCTCCCATGATTTTGGCATGAGGATCCGGTGCATATATGGATGACCTGTGAATTTAATGCCGAACATATCAAATATCTCACGCTCGTACCAGTTGGCTGAAGGCCATATTCCGGTTATGCTTTCGAGTGATGGAAATACGCCATTCAAAGGCACTTTGATACGGATATCTTCATTTCTTTCAAATGAAGTAAGATGATATACAATAGTAAAATCAGCACTTTGAGGTATGCTCCCTCCCGATCTTCTCCTTTCATCAATTGCAGTCAGGTCAAAAAGCATCCTGAAGGGCCTGTTTATTTCATATTTCAGAAACCTTAAAAGTCCGGCCACTTTTTCGCTGAAGACCCATATGGTCAAAGTATTGTCGGCGGTGACCTGACTGTCAAATATCACCTTTTCGTCATATCTTTCCTTAAGGGAAGCAAGGAGAGGAAGATCTTCAACCATGGAAATACCTTTAATCGATAAGTAATTTTATAAGAATAATTATATCTCGTTCATCGGTCTTAATTTCTCCATTTTCATTCTTTCGTCATTCTTAAGGTCCCTGATCGAGGATTTTTCCGGCCGGATGATGCCCTGCGGTCCCAACATCCAGCTGAGGGGCCTTTTTTCCTTGCCGATGGAATCACGTAGCAGCAGTAATCCTTCCAGAAAGGCGTCGGGACGCGGAGGACAACCAGATACATAAACATCGACAGGCATGAATTTATCCACTCCCTGAACAACGCTGTAAATGTCGTACATCCCACCCGAGTTGGCACATGAGCCCATTGAGATCACCCACCTTGGTGCCATCATCTGCTCATAGAGCCGTTTAATGATAGGAGCCATTTTGATGAACACGGTGCCTGCAATGACCATCATGTCAGCCTCACGCGGAGTACCCCGTATGACCTCGCCCCCGAACCTTGAAATGTCATAGCGGCTTGTAATTGAAGTGGCCATCTCGACAAAACAGCACGAAAGGCCAAAATTGAAGGGCCAGATCGAATTCTTTCTTCCCCAGGCAATCAGATCCTCAAGACGCGTGAGAAGTATTGATTCGCTAGCAGATGAATCGCCTGACGATTCGCGTAGTTTTGGAGTCATACTGATAATTTGTTTTTACCTTTCAGAATCTGCTTACCTTTCGGACCGAAATCAAGTGCCTTAATGCCAATTTCATATGCCAGGACAGCAATCAGTATCCCGATAAACACAACTATGCCGATGTATCCTTCCAGCCCCAGTTCACGGAACGATATAGCCCAGGCAAGTATGAAGATTGCATCCAGATCGAAGATAACGAAAAAGATGGCAATCAGATAGAAATGGGATGAGAACCTTAAGCGGGCGTCTCCGGTCGGAGCTATGCCTGATTCGAATGGCTCACCTGTCAGTTTTTCCTTATGTCTTTCCCCGAGTATATGTGAAAGCCCGAGCATAATTGCAACAATGACCAATACTGCTGCCGCGTAGACAAGAAAGGGCCAGAAAACAATTACATTTAAGGTTAGCATTGGCAGTTGTGAAATACTGAGTATAATAATTTAAAACAAAACAGGGTTATCACAAAAAATCAATTGTTTCCCTTCTTCCTGAAAAAACCTCTCAGGACATATTGCAGAATGCCGCCATTTCTCCAATAGGCCACTTCTATTTCAGAGTCAAGTCTTGCTTTAACACTGAATTCCAGCCTGATACCTGAAGGTTTAACCGCTATGACCTTCAGCTCACTGTTAGGCTTGAGCCCGTCAAGGTTTAAAATATCAAATTTCTCATCACCGGTCAGGCCAAGGGTTTCACAGGTCTCTCCTTCTCTGAACTGCAGCGGCAGAATGCCAGTTCCGACCAGATTACTCCGGTGGATCCTCTCGAAGCTCCTTGCAATTATTGCCCGGACTCCCAGGAGCGAAGCGCCTTTTGCTGCCCAGTCGCGGGAAGAGCCGCTGCCATATTCCCTGCCTGCAAGAACGATTAATGGAGTTCCGGTTGCCTGGTATTCCCTGGCTGCATCAAACACAGGTATCACCCTGGCGCTATCATGGTGCAGGGTCCATCCCCCTTCCCTGTCAACAAGTTCATTTTTAAGTCTGACATTGGCGAAAGTTCCTCTTACCATAACCTCGTGGTTGCCCCTGCGGGAGCCGTAGGAATTGAAATCCTTCCAGTCAATTCCCTGAGTAATAAGATATCGGCCTGCCGGTGAGTTCTCCGAAATTGATCCTGCAGGTGAAATATGATCAGTAGTGATCGAATCGCCAAGCTTTAAAAGCACTCTCGCGGATTTTATATCTGATGTTTTACCCGGTTCATCGGATATATTTTTGAAGAAGGATGCTTCGCGGATATAAGATGAATTTACATCCCATTGATAGACTTCACTTGTCTTGCTCCTCAACTGCTCCCACTTTTCATCTCCATTGAAAATGGCCTGATAGTTAGAAATGAAATCCTTCGAATCGAGCGCCTGTTTCATTGCTTCCTGGATCTCCCCCGAATCGGGCCAGATGTCGCGCAGAAAAACAGGTTCAAAGTTCGGATCAAAACCGAGAGGCTCGCTATAAAAGTCAATATCGATGCACCCTGCAATTGCATAAGCGACCACCAGCAAGGGTGATGCCAGAAAATTCATTTTAACGAGCGGGTGTATCCTTGCTTCGAAATTCCTGTTCCCGGAAAGGACTGAAGCCACAACCAGCTCATTTTCAACAACGGCTTTGTTAATATGAGCTGGCAAGGGTCCGCTGTTTCCTATACAGGTGGTACAACCATATCCGACAGTATGAAAGCCGAGTGCATCGAGGTAAGGTGTCAGACCTGCTTTTTCAAGGTAAACTGTAACCACTTTTGATCCGGGCGCCAGGCTTGTCTTTACCCAGGGTTTGGCCGAGAGTCCTTTTTCGACCGCTTTCTTTGCAACCAGTCCCGCCCCAATCATTACCGTTGGATTGGAGGTGTTGGTACAGCTTGTGATGGCGGCAATCACAACCGATCCGTCACTTACCTGAAAACCCGAGTGGCCAAATTTTACCCTGACACTTTTAAGTCCGGGTCTCCTTTCCTGTTTTTTATCAATTTCTATTCCTGCACTTTCTATCTTTTTATTTTCATCACCGGCATCAGTCCTGAATCCGTTGACATGCCCTCCTTCATTTGACCATTCGGTTTCTGCCCTTTCATCGGCTGAAATGTATTCCCTTTCATAGCTATTCTTTAGTATGTCGATGAACATTCCTTTCACTTTTGCAAGCAGGATCTTGTCCTGCGGCCGTTTTGGCCCGGCAACCGAGGGCTCGATTCCGCTTAAATTGAGTTCAACTACCTCTGAAAATCTTATTTTATCCTCATTTTCGCGCCACATCAGGTTTGCCTTGAGATAAGCTTCAACGGTATCGATATGCTTCTTATTCCTGCCGGTTATGCCCAGGTATTCAAGGGTTTTGACATCCGGGGGAAAATATGTTACAGTACATCCGAACTCAGGAGACATGTTTGAAATGGTTGCCCTGTCGGGTACCGTAAGGTTATTGAGACCGGGACCAAAGACCTCGACAAATTTATCGACGACCCCTTTTTCCCGTAAAAGCTCTGCAACAGCCAGAACCAGGTCGGTAGTGGTTGTTCCTTCCTTTAAATTCCCCGTGAGCTTTAATCCGATAACCTCCGGAAGCATAAAATAGACCGGCTGTCCCAGCATAACAGCCTCAGCCTCGATCCCTCCGACTCCCCATCCCACAACTCCGATACCGTTTACCATGGGGGTATGTGAATCGGTCCCCACAAGTGTATCCGGGAAAAGAGTCCCTTCCCTTGAAATTACAACCTGCGCAAGGTATTCAAGGTTCACCTGGTGGCAGATACCCATTCCGGGGGGGAGGACATTAAAATTTGTGAATGACGACTTCGCCCATTTCAGCAGCTCATACCGTTCACTATTACGGGCATACTCAAGCTCAACATTCCTCAGGTACGAGTAGTCTGTACCAAAAAAATCGACCTGAACCGAATGGTCTATTATCAGGTCAACAGGGACAATTGGATTGATAAGCGCGGCATTCCCTCCCTTTCGTGCAACTTCCGACCTGATGGAGGCAATATCCACAATAGCCGGTACTCCCGTAAAATCCTGCATCAGTACCCTCGCCGGCAGAAAAGGGATCTCATTCTGAGAGGGTGAAGGATCCCATCCCAGGATGTGTTCAAGATGAGTTTCATTAAATGTCAGGCCATTCTGGTTTCTTAGAATATTTTCAAGAATGATCCTGATTGAGAATGGAAGTTGTTCAATGTCATATCCTTCAGACACAAGATTGGTAAGATCCCAGTACCTGAACTGTCCCTGGGGTGTGCTTAACGTCTTTGTAATACCATGAATTCGGGCCATGAATAAGATTTATTTTTGCCTAAGTTAAACAAACCTTATGATAGTTTTGTTTAGACCGGGCTATATATAGCTCTTTCAAGCTTTTTTGAAAACGTTATTTTATACTTTAATCTGAATAAAGCTGAACGGAAGCTTTGCCATTCCCGACATCTCCTTACCTGCATCAAGCATATCCTCATCATCTTCTTTATAGTGCCATTTTACATTCACGTTATATCCACAGGCACGCATTCTGGCAAGTTTTTTGCAGAAATCAAGAATATATTTTGCTGAGGATGAATTAAAGTAGTCAATCCTGAAGTTGAAATTAAGAGGCTCAGTAACACTATTCTGACCTGCAAGATATGAAATGAAATCGTCGAGCCATTTCAATAAAGTACCATAGAATCCGGCAACATCATTTGGCCTTGATTCGCCGCATATTTCAAATGTGTTATTATTATAGTCAAACCGGATTTCCGGCGAACTGTCAGTTTTTTCGATAAGAAGCTTTTTGACAATATGATCATCAATGGAAATCCTTACCTCAAAAACCGGATAGTTTTGATCAGTATCGTTGAAACTGTATTCTATTCCGCTTCCGGATTTTAATGCCATCAGAATAAATCCAAGTCCGGCGCTTTTTTCATCACATGAAAGTTCCCTGTTCATTCTTTCTTCATATAAAGCTTTCAGTGATCCCTTATCTGACTTGTTTATCTGATCCAACCTGACTGTAAGCTGGCTTTTGCAGCTTTCAGACACAGGATTGCCGGCTATAATCATTACCCCCTTCCTCTCTTTTCTCACGAATAGATATGGATCCGGTAAATTTTTATCAAACGCCCTTTTAACTGAGTGTCTTGAAATATTATCAACACACTCCACTACAATTGCATACACCCTTTTACCAGTGGTTTTGTCAAGGTTTTCGAAGCCCCTGGATTGTGTCAGTTCTTTTAAAATTTTATCTGTCGTCTCAGGATCAATTCTCCCCTTATATTCAAAAAGATCTCTCTGTCCATCTAACAGGAAGGCATCCCCTGAAGAAGCTGTTGTCGCCTCATTCGTTTCATTCCCGGTCAGTCCGGTAAACCTGGCATTTTTATATTTCAGATACCACTTTAGAATTGTTGCAAGAAATATTAACACAGGTCTCACCTGATCCGGGTCATAATCCTTAGGATGGGTGCCAAAAGTCGACAGGCTGTTCAGGCTGTCCATCGAAGTGATTATATGTGAGGGAACCTTTTCTTCCTTGTTCAGCTTATCAATGATTCCTTTCAATGGCTCTGTCTTGCGGGACCTTTTTAATTCATACTCACAAAGATCGGTAATGATAACTTCCATGCACCTTCTGGAATAGAGAAGTACAACGTTGGGATCATCCGTTACAATCAAAGGAACCAGTTCCTTTTCCAGATCAGGCAAGTGACCTTTAAAGGATTCATAAAGCTTCTCAATGTTTTTTATTTCGGCGGACCAGATTTGCATGATTTCAGAATAATTCAGTCTTCCCGGTTGATTCTCTTAAATCTTTTGGCAAATTCAACTGACTTAAGCCGGATTTATTGATGTAAATTTAGGTTATCCGAACGTCAAAGCCAAGCAACTTCCATAATATTGAGGAAGCTGTTTGCTAATTAAAATGTGACCTGTATATCAGCAAAATAAACCTGCGAAATTTAAGGATTCTCCGACAAAATAAAATTGACTTTGATTTTAACATGTTGTAACTTTATTGACTGGAAATACATAGTGGTAAATTATTGAATATCATATAGTCTTAGATTACCAATGTTCCAATCTATGAAAAACCAGCTAAAGTTTTTCCTAAAATCAATATTGGTTTTATTTATCGCAGGCTTCCTGCCCTGTTCAGAAGCTTTTTCACAGGACCAGCGCTTAATCGACTCATTGAAAAACGCTGTTGTAGTTGCACGGAATGATACCAATAAAGTTAAACTGTTCTATGCGCTCGGGGACCAATACAGAAGTACGCTACCCGATACAGGGTTGTACTACTACCTGGAAGCCCTTAAAGTTGCTGAAAGCATCAATGCAAAAAAGTACATTGCCCAATGCCTGATTGCTGTTGGTGCAAATCTCGGGACCAAAGAATCGTTTGATAATGCAATTGAGTACTTTGAAAGGGCTCTTAAGATATCCGAAGAAATAGGTGACGAAGAGAAAATATCAACTATTTATTTGAATATCGGCCATATCGACCATGATAAGGGTCTATATGATAAAGCAATTGAAGATTATACCAAATCTCTGGAAACAGCTGAGAAAATTAATTTTAAAATAGGAATGTCAAGGAGTTGTAATAGTCTTGGCATTGTTTACTACGATCAGGGATCATATGAAAAATCGATCGAGTCTTATCTTAAAGCTCTTAAAATTTATGAAGAACTTGGCGAAAAGAGGGATATGGCCGCCGCATACAACAATATCGGTCTTGTTCACTATGCTCAGGGTACATATGATAAAGCGATTGAATATTTAAGAAAGGCTCTTGCATTACGGGAAGAAATGGGTGATAAAAGAGGAATGTCATTATGTTACAATAATATTGGTAATATCTACAATAAACAGGGCTTCTATGAGGAAGCAGCCAAAGGGTATAATAAAGCCCTTTTGCTGTTTGAAGAACTTGGCAACAAGAGAGGTATTTCCGGTAGTTATCACAATCTTGGTGAAACTCACCTGCTACAGGGATCTTTTGACAAAGCGACTGAATATTATCTCAAAGCGCTTGAATTATATGAACAACTTGGTGACAAATGGGGAACAGCGGTAACAGGTATCGGCTTAGCCAATTTAAATGTTTCCAAGGCCGATTCCGCGGCTGAAACGGCAGGTCAGAAACGTGAATTTCTTAATCAGGCAATCTCTTATGCCAGCAAATCACTTAAAGATGCTATGGAGATGAAACTATTACCAACAGTAAAAGATGCTTCAAATTCGCTTATGACTGCTTATAGCAAGCTTGGCAACTATAAAAAAGCAATTGAATTTGCCGGTATACTTATTTCAACTCAGGACAGTTTATTTGCCGAAGATAAAACCAGGGTAATCCAGGAAATGAATACCAGATATGAAACTGAAAAGAAACAGCAACAGATAGAATTGCAGGAATCGCAGTTAATTGCCAAGGATGCCAGGATTAAACAGCAGAAAACTTTCAGGAATGCCCTGATCGGCGGATTAAGTGCTATTGCACTTATAGTAATTGTAATTGCTTTTGCCTATGCCCAGAAAAGAAAAGATAACAAAAAGATCACAGAACAAAATGAGAAGATCATTAAAACCAATGAAGTATTAAAAGAGTTGAATGAGACCACTAACAGACAGAAGGATGAAATAATCACCAGCATACTCTATGCGCAGAGAATACAGTCAGCGATCCTGCCCCCGGAAACAGACATAAATGAATTACTGAAGGATAATTTCATCTTTTACAGACCGAAAGACATTGTAAGCGGTGATTTCTACTGGATAAGAAAGGTAAAGCAATATATCATAGTGGTTTCCGCTGATTGCACCGGTCATGGTGTACCCGCAGCCTTTATGAGCATGCTCGGAATGAGTTACCTGACTGAAATTGTTCAGAGACGGGAGGTTACGCAGGCAAATCAGATCCTTAATGAACTAAGGAAGCAGATTAAACTATCGCTAAGGCAGACTGCGGATAAAGAGGAATCGAGGGATGGTATGGATATAGCTTTATGTGTGATTGACAGTAAGAAGAACACAATGCAGTATTCAGGCGCACATAACCCATTGTATATCATAAAGAATAATAACGGGGAATCGGTACTTAGGGAGATAAAAGCAGATCCGATGCCGGTGGGAGTCCATCTTTCTCATGATAAACCATTTACCAATCATGAGATTCAGCTTGAAGCAGGTGATGCCTTTTATATTTTTTCAGATGGTTTCATTGACCAGGGCGGCGGACATGACAATTCCAGGTTCACCAGCGCAAAATTCAAAAAATTGCTTATGGAGATCCATGATCAGCCTATGCCTGAACAAAGGAAAAAACTGGAGAAATCCCTTGGAAATTGGATGGGTGAATATCCCCAGAGAGATGATATACTGGTCATCGGGGTCAGAGTGGGGTGACCAGAGAATGGAGGCAGGTGGATAAGTCAGAAATGTGTACGTATATATCAATTGACAAACCTAAATTCTTTTTCAACATGAACGCAATAAAACTGGAAAAGGGAGTAATTCACCTGATGCTTCCTTTCCGGCTCAATTCAAAAGAATCCCATGACGCAGCGGTTGAAAATGAGGTCTGGACCAAAATTGAGGAAGAGACTCCGCATCTTGATTTCCTTCTTGATCATGTAAAAGAGTTTTTTACGAAGAACATTAAAAGGAATAAGCCGGACAAATCGGCCTGCCTGTTACTAAAGTTAAGAAATAACGCACTGCCTGTCAGGATGTTCAATAACAAAAACTACTGGTTGTCGAATAAACCGTTCGATGTTGCTGCAAGCCCTGAAAAACTTATTAAACTTGCGGTTTTTATTGATCCTGCATCGTTCAGGATAATTTACCATTCCTACACAGGCATTGCCATACTTTTGTTTAGCATCGAGCTCATTAAACCGGCCAGGAACAAGAATGTGCCAGACCTGGCTGATTTTGTGAGGATGAATTATCTTCTGCGAATGTTTGGCCGTAGTAATGAAGCGTTTCTCATTTCACAGAATGAGAAACCGGAGGAAAGAGGCAAGGCTGCTTTGCTTTTGAAAACAAACGGCAATCCCTTATTCCCAAAAGCTGATTCCGTGAATCCGGAAGCCGGCTGGAGACCAGGGGATCTTGTTAATTATTTGCTTTGTGAAATAAATAAAACCAGCGAGATTCAATTTGTCACTCCGTTTCATTTTGTGCCATTCAGTTATTTTCAGACTTTTGCTGAAATTGGCGATGAAAGCCTTATACGTAGTGCCATTTTTTACCTGCGAAATGTATATGACTTTGATTTTACCCCGTCCCCTTCAGTCCTGCAATCCGATAAGGATATCCTTCACCCCTACAGGCAGATCTACTTCGCTGCAAGCATTGAAGGATCGGTTATTTTTAACAATTCGGGAGAATCAGATCCGGAATTTATAAGGACATATTATTCAGGTTCTTTTAAAAACAGCCTGTGGGTTGTGATCCTTGGAATGATTCAAAGGTCAATTTTCCTTCAGCTTATGAAAGAAGTTACTGACGTTGATCCGGATGATCATGAAAAGATCAAAAAGTACCTGAAACGGTATACCAGGATTTCCCTGAAAGCGATCTTTTCGAAAATCTCAGTTTATCATCAGCACAATGATATTTATGATATGCTAATAAAAGAGCTGCAGATCAATGAGTTGCGTTCTGAATTGAAAGATGAGTTAACAGAATTAAACAATCTGGAGCGTCAATTCCATGAAGATGAAGTGGAAAGGCATGAAGTTGTTGAGAAGCTATATGAAAGGAGGCTGAATATTATCCTGTTTGCTCTTTCGGTACTAAGCCTGGCCCAGATAACCTATACGATAATCAGCGAGCCATCATTGCCGTTTGTCAGGCATTTAATGGCAATCGGGATTCCGGTTGTGCTCGGAATAGTCTTTTGGAGAATCCTGAATAATCGAAAAAAGTAGATTCAAATCTCCGATGATGACCTGAGGCTTATATTCCGTAAACGTCTATTAATGATGTATCAGCCTTCCTGAGAACATCTGTTTTCCGTTGACTGTAAAACGGTATATCAGTATGCCACTCCTTAAGTTTTCAGGTACATATTCAAACGTGTAGTTTTCATAAGCGACCACAATGTCATTGTAAACAGTAGCAATCTTTGATCCGTCCGCATCGAAAATTTCGAGAGTGACTTCAGAATCGATCATCATGCGAATATCAAAATAGATATGATCATTGAATGGATTTGGGTATGCTTTAATACCAAAATCGGAAGCCATCATATTGTATTTACCCTTTGGACTATGGACAACTATTGATCCGGCTGAGATTGCCGTAACTGGTTCGGAGATATCAGAAGCACTCATCTCGTTATCATAGACAGTTGTTTCTGTTTCCGGATCCCAGATCCTTATCCTGAATTTATCCGGTGTACCATCAATCGCAGACAACATGAAACTGTAACAACCGGCATCATTAATAGTACCTGAACCCTTGAACCTGGCTTTCGAACCGGCAACTACAAGCCATTCATAGGATTGGCTTTTAAAATTCATTCCGGCAGCATGGAATTGGAATTCTGTGTTACCAGAAGGAACATTTGCGCCTTTCTTATACCTGGATTCAAATCCAAATGTGGCTTTGCCCATCAGGGCCGGATCGGGAACATAAGCTCCGGCCGGTGAAACTATCCATCCGCCGCCGGTGACAAAGCCTCCGGCGGGATCGTATATGACGACATAATTGTATGGCATTGAAACTGAGGAACATTCATCCGAAAGAGTAACTTCAACAACAAATACTCCCGTTTTGCTGTATGTATGGGAAACCTGGATCGAAGTCTCGGTTCCAGCCAGCGCCGTGGTTTCAGGACTTGACCCGTCACCAAAATCAAATGCTACAGATATCAGATTATTGTCCACGTCTGAAAACCCTGCAGTAATATAAACTGTTGCTTCTTCATTTTGCAATGGAACCGGATCAACCTGATCAGCTGTAATGCCGGTAATTTCAGGATTACTATTTATGGTTACGAATGCACTAATACCTGAAAGTTCCTGTGAACAATTTGCATCACCTACAGCAAGAAGGGAGTAAGTTGTTGTGGCAAAAGGTGCAACTGTTATCAGATAAGGACTTACTGAAATACCTGATAATGTTACGGGAGTAGTCCCGTCAGTATAGGTGATACTCCAGGGTGGTTCTCCGGTAAAAGAAAGGGACAATTCAGCGGAATTACCCTCGCAGATCAAAGCAGTTCCTGAAATTACTGCTGTTGGTAATCCATTAATAGTCAGGGTTACGGGAGTCCGTGTCATACTGTAGCATTCTGATGTGCCATTATATGAAGCTGCATAATATGTTATGCTCCCAACTCCTGCCTGTATGGGGTTTTCTGTTGAAACTGAACCATCCGGAGTTGTGAACCAGACTACGCTTGAACCTTCAGGTGCAGTTGCATTTGCCATTAATGTCTGGTTGCCTGTGCCGTCGGAGCAGACCGTCTGGTCCTTAGCAGTTGGCGCTGCCGGTAACGGAACAAAATTTATCGAGTAGCTTCCTGTGACGTTGTTATCATATCCCCTTATTTTTACATAATACCAGGTATCTGCACTCAGATCCTTAATAATCCTTGAATTGCCGGCTCCTTCGCCCCCATTATTATCTTCAGCTAAAATTGTGTTTTTTTCACTATTGTAGAGATACATGTATGTATCAGTGTTCCCGTAGGTTTGAATGACATAAGAACCTGCCGGACCGGTCAGGAATCTATACCATTTCTCTTCTTCTGCAGAACCGATATATCCATATGCAAATGCTCCCGCATCACCCGGAATGGTTTCCACCAATTCCCCCAATAAGCACCGGACTGAAAATCCATCGTTTACCCATGTAATGCCCCTGAACACTCCACAATTATTATTATTCATGTACCGGCTCCAGCCGGTTGCATCATACTCATTGTTCCTGGAAGAGGTCCACCAAAAACCGTTTTCACTGATATAATTGTACCAACCATCACCAATACGAAAACCGCCAGGGAGTGCAGTAAACCCGTATGTATTGGTTGCACAATTATTAGGACTTTGCCAGTAATCTGTTCCTGCCTCCTTCAGTTTTCCACCTTCATCGGTTCCACGAAAGTAAGAATATCTTTCAAGCTCTTCGGGGGTCATTCCCATGAAAGTTTCCAATTGTTTCCACTCATCGTCAGTAGGCACATGCCAGCCTGCGGGGCATAATTTTCCTGTGTTTACAGCATACCAATTGTACAGAGCTCCATACGGATCTTTGTTAGCAATATTATTACCATACCAGGCATAAGCCCCTGATGAAGTATTTAACCAGGC
Organism: uncultured Bacteroidales bacterium; assembly: GCA_963737255.1. Taxonomy (GTDB): domain Bacteria; phylum Bacteroidota; class Bacteroidia; order Bacteroidales; family VadinHA17; genus LD21. The sequence continues at coordinate 110,293 of CAVTSB010000010.1, read as the reverse complement.
ATCATTGTTAGTCCCCGGATAAGCAATGCCTGTTGCATCATTATACTTCGTGGTTTTCAGATTTTCAACCATCCAGGTCTGCTCACCAATAGTAACAGTATTGTAAATATTCCCATCATTATCTGAAACTGTTGAACCTGAACCTGAACCAGGAGTTATACCAATAATTGCCCATTGCACAAACCTGAAGTCATGACTTCCAGGTGTCAGGTCACTGAGATAATAATAACCATCAGGGCCAGGCCCCAAACCCCAATTAAAATGAAAGTAAGGTTCAACATCCTGGTACCCATCACAAACAAATGCATGCCCTTCTTCCTGTTGTTCGTTTTTGTATCCTGAGTAATAGACAGGTCTCTCTTCATTTAATTCGCCTCTTAGCATGTCTTCCCAGTCACTATCAGAATATACACTTCTATCAACATCTCGAATCTCTGGAGAATATTTAAAATAATCTATAAATGCATTTACAGGTGAACCTGCCCCTGACGCACCTGGTCCATATTTCATCTGAACAGACACTCCGCAGTGATAAATAAGTGTTGAAACAGCTTCTATTTGGGCACTTGTGGGTTGATCCGGATTAAAAAAGTCTATGTTATCACGCATCAAGGACCAATTATATGGAGTAGCAGGAATATCCGGTTGCCATCCATAATTGGTTGAATTGTAGCCTGGTATTGGATTATTTGCATCGGGGTAATTCCAACGTTTCATTATTTGAGCCATCGCAACTGCAACACAGCCAGCTGGGACGTGACCATTTAAGGCATTGATACAATCTTCATCTTCAGGACAAAGATTATTACAGTACCCATTCTGGTTCCATATTGTTGATAGTAAGGGTGTAACTTCGGTTAGCTGCTCAACTCCCTTTAGTTCAATTATTCCTGAATATTTCTTCCAGTTATCAGTGACCTCAGGATCAGGTTCTAAATTGTTTTCAACGGCATAGTTAATCTGTTCTTTATAGTGATCCATCCAGTCCTTATACGCAGATTTCTCATCATTTTCAGAAAATTCTTCAGTAAAAGAATATCCTAATACCGCAGGCACCCTTTGATCAGCTGATATTATGATAAAACCTTTTTTATCTTTTAGATTAGTTTTATCCTTTACGTTAAAAATGTAATAAACAAGCATGGCTTCACTGCCTTTTTTAGGATCATTTCCCTCACCCGCATTTTCCTTATGGACTAAAAGAAATTCAAGATCCTGGGACGAAATGCCTTTTATGGCACCGTCTCTGCTCCGCGATAATCTTTCTTCAAAAAAGCTTTTTGCTACTAATTTGGCCTGAACGGCGTCTACAGGTTGTGAATTAATTTTGTGAACACTAACCAGACTTACCAATAAACAGGTTGTTAAGTAAAAGGAAATGGATCTGCTGAGTGTTTTCATGGTATAATTTGTTAAGGTATCGCCAAAGCAATATTCTAATACAAAGGTCGGCTCCCTTACAAACAAAGTCTACCACTTTTGTAACATTTTCTGTTCTTCTGGTTTCATTTTCAGGGGAAAGTGCCAAAATGAATCCAAATCTGCAGTCCTTTCTGCTTTCCTCCCGCCGCCTGATATTATCGGTGCAATGCCAAATCTGGCAGCATTCTGCGTATCAGTTTCCGGGATTGTAATTGCTCCATATTGATGAATTATAATAATATATTGAAAATAAATGCGATATCACGAAAATAAAGCGTACATTGCGCCGAATTAATAAAATCACATTATGAATAAAGGAACAGTAAAATTTTTTAATGAATCAAAAGGATTTGGATTCATTAAAGAGGAGAATTCTACAAAAGAGTATTTTGTGCATTCAACGGGTTTAAAGGATACTATCTCTGAGAATGATGAAGTAACTTTTGACCTGGAACAGGGTAAAAAAGGATTAAATGCAGTAAATGTTAAACTTGCATAGTTTATCTATATTAATGATTTAATGTTTTTGGTCCCGCCAGGAGCGGGACTTTTTTGTGATATCCGGTAGACAATTATTTTCAGTTTTTCAGAATTTATGAAGTTTTTTACCGGAAATGGATTAAGGGAAAATTTTTGGAATTTAACAATTAATCAAATGAAGAATGTTATGTACGAAAAAAAGCAAGTAGTTTTTAAATCGCCCGATCTGAATAAATTGCAGGCTGTTGTGGTTGATCACAGAACTAAAATATATATTGCACTGGATGCTGACCCCGAGGAAGCATTGAGCCGTTATCATGCCCGCAGGGCAGTTGTCAAATCATAATAATTTATACAGGGATACAGGTTCCTTCAGGGATGCCTGTATTTTCCCCTGTATTCCCTTTTAAGCAGAGCTTCTGCAGGTGGATTCCCTGTTATCCCGTTGGTTTTCTGATCCCACCTTACAATGGAACCGGTATTATATGAGATCATCGCAAGCTGAACCGTTGCTGTTGACCTGAATGCATCTTCAATAGTGCAGTTTATAAGGCTTTTATTTTTAGCACGGACTGCTTTAAGGAAATTTTCGACATGCTTTTCCTGCATCTGCTGCGTAGGGACCGGCATATCCTCCCTCTTTGCATCTTTGCCTGCCGGAAAAATGACAACTTTTGAGTCATCGGCAAAGAGGGTTCCCTTATCACCGTAAAAGAAGATACCGTTATTGAATTCGCGAGTCACATCGCCTGGCCCCCAGAGCCTGTGCTGCCATGTAAGATTCACTTTGGAGAATTTGAACCGGGCAGTCAGAGTATCGGGCGTTGTGATCTGATCCCTGAGGTTAAAGAGTCCTCCCGACGCGTAAACTTCCTGCGGCATTTCTTCATCCATTATTTTACGGATTATGTCAATGTGATGTATCCCCCAATCGACAAGATGACCATTGCCATACTCCTTCTCAAGCCTCCACGACATGTGCCCTATACTTGGCCTGTAATCGAGTTTTGGAGCAGGACCGCACCACTCTTCCCAATCGAGCGAAGCAGGCGGCGGTTGTATTTTGGTATCCTGGGGAACCGGATTATAATGTATCTGGGCGACTATCTCACGAACCGTCCCTACCCTGCCCGATTCAAGAAGTTCTTTTGCTTTCCGGAATGAAGCTGCCTGTCTTCGCTGAAAGCCAACCTGTACAATGTTCCCGGCTTTATTTGCAGCATTGACCATCGCAAGGCCTTCTTTAACATCATAGGCAAGCGGTTTCTCACAATAGATATCGAGACCTTTCTCGCAGGCAGCTATGAATTGCAGGGCATGCCAGTGAGGAATAGTGCCGATAAAGAGAGCATCCATCCCCTTCATGTCAAGCAGATCGCCAAAATATTTAAAAGACTTTGGTTTGCTGCCCTGAAGCTTTTCGAGCTCTTCTGCGCTTTTTGACAGATGTTCGGAGTCCACATCGCTTATCGCAATGACTTCAACACCGCCAACGTTCAGAGCAGCTTTAAGATCGACCATCCCATACCATCCCGAACCGATAAGCCCGACCCTGAGTTTACGATCCTGCGGAGCAGATGGAATATAGAAGGAGGTTGCCACGCCTGCTGAGCCCAGCGAGGTTATTTCAATGAATTTTCTTCTTTTCATATCAGGATAACAATTTATCAGATTAAATTTTGACTAATTTAAAAAATATTATTTAATCCTCAATCTACTGCTGCAACCGGTACCTCAATCTGTCGCCCATAATACATATCACATTTGCCTTATTGTTTGTCAATAATCGTATTTTTGCAGCAACCGATATCGGATGAAACAAACTCTTCTCTTCACAGATGCCCTTAGGCTGAAAAGACCGAATGCTTTTCATGTGATGCTGAAACCTGCAGGACCCTCATGCAATCTTAACTGCACGTATTGCTATTACCTCGAAAAGAAGAAATTGTATGCTGACGGCAGCAGCCTCAGGATGACTGATGAGTTGCTCGAAAACTTCACAAGGCAATTTATTGAAGCGCAAGAAGTCCCGGTTGTTACTTTTACCTGGCAGGGAGGAGAACCGACCCTCATGGGCCTTGATTTCTTCAGGAAGGCGTTGGAACTGCAGAAAAAATACTCGGGGGGAAAGCAGATTGAAAATGCTTTCCAGACAAACGGGACCAGGCTGAATAATGACTGGTGTAAATTCTTTGCAGACAATAACATACTTGTGGGTATCTCAATCGATGGTGAAGAACATAATCACGACCATTACAGAAAGACAATGTCAGACGGGCCGACTTTCAGGAAAGTTATGAAAGGGATAGAACTGCTTCATAAAAACCGGGTGGAATTCAATACTCTGAGCGTCGTAAACGATTATAATGTTCATTACGCATCGGAAACATACAGGTTCCTCAAAAAGACAGGAAGCGGATTTATACAGTTCCTTCCCGTGGTGGAGCATGTTTCAGGGAGAAGTAAGAATGATGATCTCAAGCTTATTGCTCCAATCCATGAAGAGAATGCTGAGGTCACTGAATGGTCGGTCGGTGCATGGGATTTTGGCAGTTTCCTGGTAACCGTATTTGACGAATGGGTAAGGAACGATGTCGGTCGGTATTTCGTTCAGATATTCGATGCCACACTTGCCAACTATACAGGTGAGAATCCGGGATTGTGCGTTTTTAATGACACTTGCGGAGAAGCCCTGGTAATGGAGCATAACGGGGATGTCTTCTCGTGCGATCATTTTGTTTATCCTGAATATCTTCTGGGAAATATCAGTGGGACTCCCCTTCGCGATCTGGCTGCGTTGCAGAAGCAGTTTGATTTTGGGATCGACAAGCGCAACAGCCTTCCACGTCAATGCCTTCAGTGCGATGTCAGGTATGCATGTCACGGCGAGTGCCCAAAACACAGGTTTCTGAAGACTGTCGACGGAAAACCGGGACTTAATTATCTGTGCCAGGGCTATAAGATATTCTTTCATCATGTTGAACCCTATATGGAGTTCATGGCGAAAGAGCTAAAGAACAAGCGTCCACCTGCAAACGTAATGAACTGGATCAGAAACAGGGACAGCCAGGTAATAAAGCCTGTTATGCCCGAGCGGAACGATCCGTGTCCGTGCGGCAGCGGCAAAAAGTTCAAGAACTGCTGTATGGGAACTCCATTATACCGGAACTGGAAGAGCTAATCTTCTGAAGTAGGTAAGCCTGTTATTTTTCGACGATTGCAGATATCTCAAAATCTTCATAGGTATCATTTACCTGACCGCAGGATGCGGGAATAAAGCCCGTTGATGGTAAAGGTAGAATAGCTTAAATTAAAGGATGATATATTATTAATTTTCAAACGAAGGCAATTTAGGTTATCTTTGTAGTGATCAACCCATTCAGGATTTCACTTTTTTAAAGCTATTTACCCGATGGGATGTTCCGGAAATAAACAAACAAAAAAGTCATTTAAAATCGCAAACAGCTTATGGGAAGATCGAATGAAACTAGCAGCAAGAAAGAGGTAAGAAAGAAACAGGAACAGAATAGAAAGGAAAAAGAAAAAAAGAGGCTTGAAAGAAAAACAAAGAGCAGGGACGGAAACAACCTTGATGACATGATTGCTTATGTTGATGAATTTGGCAATCTGAGCCCAACACCTCCGGACATGTCAAAACGAACCGTTGTTAATGCAGAAGATATTGATATAACGGGACATAAAGTGAAAGAACCCGAACCATTGGAAACTATTCACAAGGGAGTGGTAACCTATTTCAACAATTCAAAAGGGTATGGTTTTATAAGGGATGAGGAAACCCGGGAGAGTGTATTTGTTCATGTAAATGTCTTAACCGAACCGATCGCAGAAGGCAACAAGGTAACATTCGAAGTGGAACGAAGTCCCAAGGGGCTTACAGCAACAAATGTAAAAAAGAGCTGACATACATGAGGATATTATTCATGCACGTCAGCTATTCCTTTTTTGGAATTACGCTTGCGGCATGGCATCAATGTCCATCCAGCTGACTTCCCATATGTGTCCATCAGGATCATTGAAACTGCGTGTAAACATGTAATCGTAGTCATCGGGTTCACGCGCTTCGGTGGCACCAAGGGAAATCGCCTTATTCACAATATCATCTACCCTCTCCCTGCTTTCAGTCGAGATGGAAGTGAGCACTTCGGTGCAGTTATGCGCATTTACAATCCCCTTTTTTGTGAAACTTTTGAAGAAATCTTCCCTCAGAAGCATGACGTTGCTATCCTGATTGATAATCATGCATGCTGCTTTTTCGTCAGTAAATTGGGGATTATAGGAAAACCCCAGACCTGAAAAGAAATCCATCGTCCTTTTCAAATCCTTTACCGGCAGGTTTACAAAAATTTTTGCTTCCATAGTTTTGATTTTTACGGTTAAGAAATTATGAAGTACTAACAATGTTCAGATGGATTTGTTTGTTAGTTTTACCTATCCGGAAGAACCTTAAACAGCATCATTGAATGCAGCTGTAACCCGCATAAAATGTGGATTCCACATTCCACCCCTTTAAGCTGGCCCCTCCCGACCATCGCTCCAATCTGGCTCCTCCATCGGGCAATTTCTTTACGGTCGGTCCCCTTTTTTTAAGGAGTGCCTGGGGGCTGTTGAATAAGTCAAAATCCATTAACCGCAGAGGGCGCAAAGGAAAGACGCAAAGTTCGCAAAGAGCTGAATTTATGTGCCTTAGCTTTGCGTTCTTTGCGACATCTTTGCGTTCTTTGCGGTTAAAACACCGGGAGAGGGGGAAAAAGTGGGTGTGGTACAAACGCGCATAAATTTATATAGGCGCCAATATAAAACGTATTATAATATGTCTTATAATACGTATTATTCCTCAAAAGTATCTGCCCGGAAAAAATTATGAAATTCCTGAAGTAAAAGGATTGCTATATAACTTTTAACAGTTCACTACTGGATTCGCCGAAATATTAAAAAATTTCAGGCCTTTGAGTGTAACCATTTATAACTTTACAGGTAACCATTACAGAAACCCTTATTAACATGGCTGAGAATATTCCTGACGAAACTTTGATGCTGAACGTTAAAAATGGAAATCTCTCCGGGATGGCAGTCCTTTTTGAAAGGTATCATCTGAGGCTTTTCAATTTTTTTCTGAAAATGGGACTTAAAAGGGAACCAAGTCAGGATCTTACCCAGAATTTGTTTTACAGGATGATAAAGTACAGGCATTCATACAAGACAGGAAGCAGCGTTAAATCGTGGATTTACCAGATAGCACGGAACCTTCATGCTGATTACTGCAACCATCAGAAGAAGGATGATAACATTTTTATGCAGACTGAAACATATCCTGATGTGATGGCCGATCTGACCGAAGCTTTTCCGGAAGAGGACTTTGAACGGCTTGAAAAGGCCTTCTCCAAACTCAACAATGTGCAGAGGGAGATTATTATCCTGAGCAGATACCAGGGACTTAAGTATGAAGAGATCTCGTCGATGATAAACCAGTCGGTGCCTGCCATAAAGGTTGCAATGCACCGGGCAATGAAACAGTTGAAGACCATCTTTATGAAACAATATTAAAAATACGCGGTATGAAGTGTGAAGATGTGGAACCCCTGATGATTGACTACCTTGATATGAACCTCGCCCCGGAAAAGACGGGCGAGATTGAAAGGCATCTTGAGACATGCGAAAAATGCCTCGACGACTTGAGGGACCTGAAGGAAATATTGCAGCTGATATCGAAGGAAGAAATGAAAAAGCCTGATGATTCCATGCGGATAAATTTCTATCACATGCTGCACAGCGAAATAAAAAGAAACGAAACCGGAAGAAGGGCTGCTGTGAAGGAATCGCATATCCCCTGGTATGGAAGGAGTATTTACAGGATAGCAGCAGGTATTGCGCTCCTCATTGCAGGCACTCTTATTGGCGTGGTCTTTTATTCCCTTATTGCCCGATCGGGCCAGATGAAGGAAATTGCAGGGATGCAGTCAGAAATCAATTCCCTGAAGGTAAATTCGATTTTCGCGATGCTTAAGAATGAATCATCGAGCTACAGGATCCAGGCTGTCAATTATGCTGAGGAAATTGATGCCCCGGATGAAAACATTATAAATGCGCTTGTCGAAACGCTTAACAACGACAAGAATGTAAATGTAAGAATGACCGCGGCATTCGCTCTATCAAAATTTACGTCACAGCGATCCGTGTGCGATTCACTTGTCAGCTCACTTCAGAGGCAGGATGATCCGATCCTGCAGGTGACACTGATTAATATTCTTGTGGGGATTGGAGAGAAGAACGCCATTAAACCCATTGAACGGATAATCTCCGACGATAACACTCTTGACGAAGTGAGAAGCGTAGCCGAGAAAGGGGTTAAGATGCTTATATGATATTTAAAATAAAATTGAATTCAATAATTAACCGATCAGGTAAATGCCGGGTTTATCAGATCATTCAAAACTAAAAAACATTATGACAAACATGAGATTAAAGATGCTGGTATTAACGATGCTCCTATCTGCCGGAATAATTTCAGCGCAGGAGCACAAAATTTCGGTACAGAATACCAGGGAAGCAAAGCTTATCCTGATGAACTTTCCGAATGACCTTCCAATTGAAGGCTACAGCGGAAATGAAGTAGTTATTTCAGCCGAAAACGGGGAATTTGTTCCTCCTGAAAGAGCAAAAGGATTGAAACCGGTCTATCCCGGAGGAAATGATAATTCCGGCATTGGGCTTTCAGTGGAGAAAAGCGGCAGCACTATTTCTGTTGTCTGCATACTTCCTATAACCAGACACGCTGATTACAAGATCAGGGTGCCTGATAATCTTTCGCTTGAAATCGAAAGCGGATGTGAACGGTCGAGCAACATCTCTGTTGCCAATATGAAAAATGAAATTGAAATACAGAATTGCCACGGCATCGATCTCAGGAATGTGACCGGTCCGATTGTTCTTTCTACAATAAGCGGGGACATTAATATATCGTTCAGCAATCTGGCCCCTGACCGACCCATGTCAATTAACGCAGTAAGCGGAGAAATTGACATCACACTTCCTGCCAAAACAGCAGCAAACCTTGAACTCAGAACGGTGACCGGCAGTTTCTGGTCCGACTTCGATTTCTCCGAAACACGGGATAATCTTAAAAAGGTAGGAGGTAATGAAGTTGGCTATGCCCTGAACGGAGGAGGCCCAAAATTCAGCATTGCCACAATCAGCGGGAATGTTTTTATCAGGAAGGGTAACTGATACCCTTCCCCTTTGAGTAATTAAGTAATTCATATTAAATTCAATGAGAACAATTGCAATAATCATTGCAGCATTGGTTAGCATTACTGCAACCCATGCTCAGGCTAAAACAGAAAAGCATATCAGCTTTTCCGGGAAGGAATCAGTCGATCTTAACATCCAGATAGCCGATTCAATTGATATCCAGACCTGGCAGAAAAATGAAGTATATGTCACCGCCTCGGTAAAAATCAATGACAATAAGGATAATGATGCGTATCAGATTTCTTTTACGGAGAGCGGCGACGTGGTTGATATAAAAGCAAACTTCAAAAAAGACTATTTTAAAGACAGGGATGACTGCTGTAACGAATCTGAGATCTACTGGCAGGTCTTTATTCCGGAGCGTACCCCTTTCTTTCTTGAGACCATCAACGGGAATGTTACAATAGTGGGACGCACTGACGAGATGAAGGTAAAGTCGATAAGCGGTTTTATCGACCTTGCAGTACCCCAGACCATAAAGGCTGATCTTGAGCTTTCAACGATTACGGGAACGGTTTATACAAATCACGATCTCACCGCTGACCGGGACAATAAGATCGGACAATCAGTAATAAAGGAAAAACTGAATGACGGAGGTACACCTATAACGCTCGGGACCATCAGCGGGGATATTTTTCTCAGGAAAACCAATTGAAATAGCTTATGGTCCGGTGCATTCCTTAAGGTTTATATCCAGGGAAGTAAGGGTAAAGGTTAATGTTCATACGCAGTGAAAAGAAAACTGAGAATCGGGCACGGGGATTGCAACAATTTAAGTTTTTAACTGTCTTTTCTATATTCTGTAAGTCTGAAACGCCGCAATAAAATGAAATCAATATTACGTGGGGGAATTTTAATAATACTGTTAATAACAGGTGCGTTACGGGGTTATTCTCAGGAAGCTATTGAAAAGAAAATATATAATACAAAGTTTGCAACTGCGCCCCCCGTTATCGATGGCCTTTTGAACGACGATTGCTGGAGCACGGTGGAATGGGAAGGTGGTTTTATTCAGATGTCGCCCGAGGAGAATAAGCCGCCATCCCAGGAGACCCGTTTCAAGATTTTGTTTGACGACAATAACCTGTATATTTTTATCAGGGCTCTCGACACGGAAGCCGGGAAGATAAGCCGGATCCTGACAAGAAGGGATTATTTTACGGGGGATATGGTATCGATTGCCATCGACAGTTATTTTGACCATCAAACTGCATTCGTATTTACTGCACTGGCATCCGGAGCCAAAGGTGATGAGGCAGCGTCAGAGGATGGCAACAACTGGGATTCAAGCTGGAATCCGGTCTGGTATCTTGGGACATCCATTGATGATGAGGGATGGAATGCTGAAATACGGATCCCGTACAGTCAGTTACGGTTTGGCAAGAAGGAGGAACAGCAGTGGGGCATCCAGGTAATGCGGCAGATATACAGGCTTGAGGAACGGTCAACATGGCAGTATATCCCGAAAGGTTCCCCTGGTATAATTCATCTTTACGGCGAACTTCACGGTATAAAGAACATAAAGCCGAAGAAACAGGTAGAGCTTCTTCCCTACGTTGTTGCTAAAACCGAAAGGTTTGAAAAGGAAGCAGGCAATCCGTTCCTCACAGGAAAAACCAACAGGTTATCAGCAGGACTTGACGGTAAATTCGGCATTACAAATGATCTTACCCTCGATCTGACGGTCAATCCGGACTTCGGCCAGGTCGAAGCCGACCCGTCGGAAGTCAACCTCTCGGCTTTTGAAACTTTTTTTTCCGAACGGCGCCCCTTCTTTATCGAGGGCAGTAACATCTTCCAGTTCCAGCCCAGCCAGACAATCGTGATCCACAATATGTACTCCGACAATCTTTTCTATTCAAGGAGGATAGGAAGATACCCGCACAACTACCCTTCCCTCTCAGAAGGTGAATATGCTGACATGCCTGAATCGACGACAATCCTTGGCGCTGCGAAATTGTCGGGCAAAACCAGGAAAGGCCTGTCGATAGGGATCCTTGAAAGCTTAACTGCTGAGGAAAATGCGACAATCGATAATTCAGGAGTCAGAAGAAAGGAGCCGGTGGAACCGCTGACTAACTTTTTCGTCGGCAGGCTTCAGCAGGACTTCAACAAAGGTGAAACCGTCATAGGAGGAATAATAACTTCAGTGAACCGCGATATCACAACTCCTGCACTTAATTACCTGCCGAATTCTGCTGTTACAGGCGGTTTTGATTTTAAGCATTATTGGAAGAAAAGGACCTGGTATGTATCAGGGAACACCGAATTCAGCAGCATACGAGGTACTGAAAACTCCATTACCGGCCTGCAGACCTCTTCGGCAAGGTATTTTCAGAGGCCTGATGCCGGTTACCTGTCTGTTGATTCAGCAAGAACCTCACTCGCAGGAATCGGAGGAACCGTCAAAGTCGGCCGTTTAAGCGAGAAAAAGCTGCAGTTTGAGACAAGTCTTACCATGCGGTCACCAGGGCTCGAGTTCAACGATATCGGCTACATGAGGTACTCCGATGTGATTCATCATGGATCGTGGGCTGCCTATTATATCAGGAATCCATTTGCGATCTTCAACAATTTCTACCTCAATACGAATTACTGGCTTTACCTCGATTATTCAGGCAAGCTGCTTTCTTTCAATACGAACTTGAATTTCAATTCACAGTTCAAAAACAGGTGGTCGATCAACGGATCGTTTAACAGGCAGAGCGAGAACATATCAAGGTCGCTGCTCAGGGGAGGACCCTCTTTCCTGAACCCGGGGGATATCTCGTTTAACCTTAATCTACGTACCGACAGGTCGAAAAAGATAGTGTTATACACAGGCACCTATCACGATTTTGGAGACCTGAACAGTATCAGGATTCATGCTTTCTGGGGCGGCTTTGATCTGAAGCCCATGAATTCATTGTCAATATCAGCAGAACCTGAATATACCTCTCAGAACATAAAGCTTCAATACCTGACAGGCAAAATTTTTAATAGTGAACCGCGGTATGTATTCGGGGAGCTTGATCAGAAAACCCTCAGTATGACAATGCGAATCAATTTTACAATTAATCCCGAGCTTACAATTGAATACTATGGACAACCGTTTGTTTCTGCAGGTAAATACAGTAATTTCAAAATCATCACCGATCCCGATGCAGAATCCTACAGAGACAGGTATCATCTGTTCAACGATCAGGAGATAAGACTTGATGAAGCAAACGACATTTATATTGTTGATGAAGACGGGGAGGGAACGAATGATTATTCTTTTGGCCGGCCTGATTTCAATTTCCGTCAGTTCCGTTCAAATCTTGTTGTAAGATGGGAATACCTGCCGGGGTCGACACTATATCTTGTATGGTCACAGGGAAGGACCAGCTCGGATAACATTGGGAAATTTTCATATGGTTATGATATGAAAGAGTTGTTTTCAACCACTCCGCAGAATATCTTCCTGGTTAAGTTATCGTACTGGTTTTCGTTATAACGGTGCAACGGCCATTACACTTTAATCCGGCAGAAACGATTTCGCCAGCTCCTCGCTATCCCCAAATTTTAACATAAGTTTTGCGAGCCTCTTATGCAAGTGCTTTTTCACTGATTTGTACTCAGGATCGTTGTAAACATTCCTCATTTCAAGAGGATCGCTCTCACGGTCGTACATCTCCCATTCGTCAATATCGTAATAATAGTGCATCAGCTTATATCTTTCGGTACTCATGCCGTAATGACGCTTGACCATATGAGCTCCGGGATATTCATAATAATGATAGTAGTGTTCTTTTCTCCAGTTCCCTGGAGTCTTTCCCTTTAAAATCGGAACCATGCTCCTACCCTGCATATCGGACGGAACTTCAACTCCCGCCATTTCAAGGAATGTTTCCGGAAGATCGATGTTTGAAACCATATCATCATTTACACTACCAGGTTTAATAACACCCGGCCACTGAATAAGAAGCGGTGTCCGGTATGATTCTTCAAACATCCAGCGTTTATCGAACCAGCCATGCTCACCAAGATAGAATCCCTGGTCGGATGCATAAATCACTATAGTGTTCTTGTCCAGTCCGCTTTCATTCAAAAAATCAAGCACCTCTCCCACGCTTTTATCAACTGCCGCAATACACGCAAGATAATCCTGGAGATAGCGCTGGTATTTATACCGGATCAGCTCATTCCCGGTAAGCCCCGACTCATAAAAGTGCCTGATTATCGGATCGTAAACCGCGTTCCAGTCCGCCATCTGGGACGAATCCATCCGCATAAGTCCGGTATTCTTCATTTTCGATTTATCCCTGTAGAGTTTGAGATCCTCTTCGATCCTCATTGTCTTTGAGATTGTCATATCCTGTGTTTTCTCAGCTGTACCCCTGTTGGCATAATCATCGAAAAGCGTTGCCGGTTCGGGAAATTTTACATCTTTATAGAGAGAAAGTTCATTGGGTCCGGGCTGCCATTCTCGGTGAGGAGCCTTGTGATGCATCATCAGCATGAAAGGCTTCCCTGACTTCCCGGCATCCTTCAGCCACCTGATACATTTTTCGGTAATAAGTTCAGTGACATAGCCCTTTTCGGTATGACGGCCATCGCTTGTAATGAAATCCGGATTATAATAATTGCCCTGCCCGGGAAGTATCTCCCAATGGTCGAATCCGGTTGGATCGGAGCCAAGATGCCATTTGCCGATCATAGCCGTTGAATAACCGGCTTTCTGCAGAATTTTCGGGAAAGTCTGCTGCGATCCGTCAAATGGCTCCTGCCCTTCATTCTTAACAAATCCGTTGAGGTGACTGTATTTACCTGTCAGTATCACTGCCCTGCATGGACCTGATATTGAATTTGTAACAAGGCACCTGTCGAACCGCATGCCATCCCTGGCGATGCGGTCAATGTTCGGTGTCGAAGCCAGATCCTTCAGAGCCCCTCCATAAGCGCTGATAGCCTGGTATGCATGGTCATCCGACATAATGTAGATAATATTGGGACGTTGCTGGGATGTATTTTGAGATGAGGCGTTCTGGCAAAATACTGCACCCATTCCCAATAGAGCGGTGTATCTGAAATTGAGGTACATAGTGCAAACTTTGTGCGACTTCGTGGTTAAATATAGTTAATTTATCCGAAAAGAACCTTTTAATTCTTCGCTGTCCTTATAGCCATACCTGACTGCTTTTACCCGGATATTATAAGTTCCCGGCTTGAGGTGCAGAGGACCTGAGTAAAGAAGCCAGTGAGGATTTTCTTTTTCTTCAAGAGTATATACCATTGAAGCTCCATGAGTCGGACAATAAAATCCCAGGGTCATCGGAGATGAATATGTTCCTCCTGTCCGGTAATTTTTTAGATGCACGTTCTTCAGGTGAGTTGATAATGAAATACGGAATATCGGTTACCGGCTGTATCCCTCCCGGCCACATCTGTTCGATCATTTCAGGCTCATTCAGATGACCCATATCACCTGTTTCAAGAGTCCATTTTTCATGACGTTGCCGCAGATCCGGAAATAACTGCTTTTAATTGAGATCATTTACCAGATTTTTTATCTGGAAAGGATCTGCCTTTACATCATAGAGTTCCTCAGGCGGTCGTGAATATGCCATCCAGCTTTTCTGGGGACCTGTCAGCTTTCCTTCTGCATCGAGCCTGAGCATCTCCTTGTAAATTGGCATATTGCTCAGATATGGAACCCAGATCGGGAATGGTTCGTTCGGATAATAATTACGTATATACAGATAGTCTTTGGTACGTACCGAACGGATCATATCATATGATTCATCAACCCTGTCGCGGGCTGCAAATACAGCATCTCTGTGGGTTCCCTGCCTGGTTACCAAGGAATGGAATTCCCTGCATATGTGCAGGAACAGGAATCCCGGCCAGTGAAAGTACTGTCGGTCCAAAATCAATTGAACTGATCAGCCTGTCATCAACTGTTCCGGCATTTATCCTGCCGGGACATTTGATTATCAGAGGAATATTCAGTCCGGAATCATAAAGCCATCTTTTTGCTCTTGGAAGACCATCGCCATGATCGCCCCAGAAGAAGATTATTGTATTATCCAGTTCGCCCTCCTTTTCAAGCTCGTTCAAAAGTACTCCGACAACTGAATCGAGACTGGCAATATTATCGTACATTTTTGCGATATTTCTTCTTATTATTTCATTATCAGGATAATACGGAGGAACCTATCACTTTTGCCGGATCAGTTTTTACTTTGGTAATATCCCAGTTCTGGCTTTCATGGGTGCCCAGTCCAGTTAAACACGGCAAAAAATGGCTGGCTTTTATCAGGACTGTTCCTGTAATGTGCATTCTTGCTGCATTCATCCCAGATGCTTGCCGGTACAGGATCCTTTGCAAACTGGTAATCGGTTTTGTTGTTATTTGTGCAATAATAACCTGCTGTTCTCATATATTCAGTGAATGCTTTTACATAATGAGGAGGTACAGCAGTAAATTCGACAGGATTCTCCACTGATCTCCGGTATGATGTTGTTCTCATGTGCATACATCCTATTGATGTCTGGTACATCCCTGTAATTATTCCTGCCCTGACCGGAGCACTGATGGCTGCTGTTGTAAATACATTGTGTATACCGTATACCCTGGGATGCAAGTCTGTCGATATTTGGTGTTTTTGCCACTTTGTCACCATAACAACCGAAGTGAGGGCTCAGATCTTCGGTTGAAATCCAGAGTATATTAGGTCGTTTTTGTGGCTGCTGACCGGCTCCATTCAGGGAAACCAAAGAAGCCGCTCCAATTCCAAGTAATGGTTTTATGTTTGTCATATTAATTATTTAATTGATCCTGCTTTTCTTCTGTTTTTTCCCGGAGAATTTGTCAGGTCATCCCCAAGATCTTTTCTTGCTTCTTCTGCCAGTGCCTGGAGTTCCTTTACTTTTTCCGGATAATATTGCGCTACATCATACCATTCCCCCGGATCGCGTCGGAGATCATAAAGCTGAGGTTACTTAACGGTTTCAGTGTTCCTGTTGGTCCCGGCCATCCGTCAGCTCCCGGCTTCATGACCCCTGTAGGTTCGGCTTTTATGAGGAAGAACAAGTTTCCAGAAATCGCGCTGAACTGCTTCAAGGCTGTTTTGCTCATAATAATAATAAAACTCATGTCGGGGTGATGCAGTTTTCTACTCCAGCATAAGAGGAAGAATGCTTACTCCGTCGATTTTCTTTTCAGGAAGTGTTGCTCCTGTTATTTCTGCAAGTGTGGGAAGAATATCGATAGAGGATGCAAGCTGATTGCAGATTTCACCGGCAGGAATAACGCCAGGCCATCTCATTATGCATGGAACCCTCTGTCCACCTTCCCAGCTTGTACCTTTTCCTTCACGCAATCCGCCTGTGGTTCCGGCATGATTTCCGAAATTGAGCCAGGGTCCGTTATCGCTTGTGAATATTACAAGTGTATTCTTCTCAAGACCGTTTCTTTCAAGCGCTTTCATTATCTCTCCTACCGACCAGTCGACCTCCATCATTACATCGCCGATACAATCCCTGTTTGCTTTTGCCCCTGAATTTTTCCGATACTCCAAGAGGTATATGCACCATTGAATGAGGCAGGTATAGAAAGAAATGTTCCTTTTTATGGTTTTCAATGAACCTGACGGCTCGTTCGGTATATTCAGTCGTTAGCTTATCCTGGTCGGCAAGATCCCTCACCTCTCCCACCTTCTCATTTCCTTCAATCAGAGGAAGGACAGGATATTTCATCTTTGTGCTTGTAGTATCCTTCAGATGGATCGGAACGCCGTCGAAATCGACCGGCCACATATCGTTTGAATATGGTATCCCGTAATATTCATCGAATCCATGCTGAAGAGGAAGGAATTCTTTATGATGACCAAGGTGCCATTTCCCGATAATACCGGTATGATAACCTTTCGTTTTAAGCACTTCAGCAATTGTAGTCTCTTCCGGATTGATTCCGTTCTGTGCCCATGGCATCAGAGCACCTGAGATACCAACACGGTTAGGATAACAGCCTGTCAGCAAGTCCGGCCCTGGAGGCGCTGCTCACAGCCTGAGGGCAATAGTACCAGGTGAATTGCATTCCCTGGATTGCAAGACTGTTAAGATTGGGTGTTTCATACTGGTTTGCGCCTGTTCTGCCAATATCGCCATAACCCATATCGTCCATAAGGATAAGGACAATATTTGGAGATGCCGGTTTTACGGCAGCTGGTTTCTGGGCTGAATACCGGAAATGCAGCCAGTGAAGCAGTTCCGATGCCTATTGCAGATTTAAGGTTTATCATAGGACTCTATTTTCGTTTACACAGTGTATTTTAACCCTCCCGGGAGGCAGAAGAGTGAATTCCGGTTTATACGGCAACCACGGATCCGTTCACTTTAGCCAGCTCCCATCAGTGGGTTGTGGATGAACCATTCCAGGCGGATTTGGCACCATCATTTTTGCATTTGTTTCATTCTCCAGTCTTTAAGCAATTTAAACAATTCCTTTGTTTTTTCCGGAATTTGAGCAGAAATATCCTTTGTTTCGGAAAGATCATTCTCAAGATCATAAAGTTCCTGTCTTCCTTTTTCGAAATTGTCAATGAGCTTGTATTTCCCGAGTCTCACTGCGCTTCCCGGCTCGACACCCTGATTTGAATAATGCGGATAATGCCAGAAAATAGGACGCTCCTTCATTCTGTCCTTCTTGAACAGCGGTACCATGCTGACACCATCAGTTTGTCCGTAGGAAGTTATCCGAACCTGTAAATTCAACAATTGTTGAGAAGAAATCAACTGATGAGACAGGTGTTTTCCTTTCAGAACCTGCCCTGATCTTTACCGGGATATTTTATTATAAGAGGCACCCTGATACCTCCCTCATAAAGCCATCCTTTCCCTGCCCTCAGCGGAGAATTGCATGTTGGAGAGCCTTCAGAAGTTGAGAGTCCGCCATTATCCGAAGTAAAAATTATCACAGTGTTTTCATCAAGACCGAAGGCTTCAAGTTCCGCAACAAGTTTTCCTATATTCTCATCAACACTGTATATCATTGCAGCATATACAGGATTGCTCTGGATAATTCTTTCCTTGAAGTTATCGCTCATCGATGGCCTGATCCAATCCTTATCCCTTGTAAAAGGATCAACGCCTGTGAGAGCCCCATTGAATCAGCTTTGGCAGTGAATTTCTGCAATGTGCTCCTCCTTTCCCTGCATCGGATTATGAACAGCATAGATATGAAAGATAAAGGAAGAATGGTCTCATCCCCTGATCTTTTCAATGAATTTGATTGCTTCATCTGTCTGCCGATCAGTAAGATATTCACCTTCAGGACCATCTTCAAGCCTTGGATTTCCATAAGGAGAAAAGTATCCGTTTGCATTTGCTGTTTTTCTGTGGCTGCCCCTTTGCTGAATCCTCCTTTGTTCATATCGAATCCCTGGTTTTCAGGCCAGTATTCTTCGGTTTCGCCCAGATGCCATTTACCTGAAATCATTGTCGTGTAGCCGTTTTTCTTAAGGATTTCGGCAATAGTTACCTCTTCAAGCTATCAAGTTGCAGCTTGAATGGCAGTGCGATCAGCTTATCAGCAGGAGAACCGCTGTTTGTAGCCTGTCTTCCCGGTATCCAGTCGGTGATACCGGTGTTGACAGGATATCTTCCGGTCAATATTGAAGCCCTGGTCGGTGATGAAACCGGACAGGCTGCATAGGCATCTGTAAATCTGATTCCCTGACTTGCAAGACGGTCAATATTCGGTGTTTCGTAAAACCTGCTGCCGTAGCAGCCAAGGTCTGAATAACCAAAGTCATCGAGAAGGATGAAGATAACATTTGGTTTTGGCTTTTCGGATTTTCCGGCTGCGGTTGAAAGAGTCAGGGGTGTTGATGCAAGAACTCCTAAACCAATTGCAGATCTAAGGTTAATCATAGTTATCGGGAGGAATTAATTTGTTAACCATTGTTCCCTCTCTTACGTTTTTTAGCAAGATCAGTTAATTCACTTAACAATAGCAGGATTCTCTAATGCAACATTATTCCTTTCGCCGAGATCGGTTTTGAGATTATAAAGCTGAGGAACTGGATCATTCCCGGTTTCGGTATTTGTATTGACCTGGATCTTAGGGCCTCTTCCGGGTTCAATATATTTCCAGTCATCCCTTATCAAACCAAGTTTGTTTCTCGCTTGCTGTTCGACAAGCCATTCTCTTCCGGTCTCTGATTTTCCCAGGAGGGCATTGAGGTGGCTGAAACTGTCGGGTCCGTCTCCATCTGCAAGTGTCTGCCCCGTAAGTTCTGCAAATGAAGCCATCAGATCAATCTGGCTGAAGAGTGCATCCGATTCACCTGCTTTTATTTGTCCATTCCAGCTGGTTATAAAGATGACACGCGTTCCACCGTCGAAAGCACTGTATTTGCCACCGCGCAGCGGGCCGGCTGGTTTATGACTGCCGAGAAGTTCCACAGCCTGATCCCTGTACCCGTCATCAACAACAGGTCCATTATCGCTTGTTACAATGATTATTGTATTCTCTGAAAGACTCAAGTTCCTCAACCGTTTTCATGATCTCACCCACTGACCAGTCGAATTCAAGGATGGCATCTCCCCTTGGACCCATCCCGCTTTTACCTTCAAACCTTTGATTTGGCATCCTGGGTACATGGATGTCGTGGGTTGCAAAATACAGGAAGAATGGATTATCTCTGTTTTCTTCTATGAAATTAACTGCCTTTCCGGTAATAACATCGGCAATATCCTCATCAACCCACAGGGCGGATCTTCCGCCGGTCATATAATCCAATCCGGCTCATCCCGTTCACGATTGTCATGTCGTGTCCATGACTGGGGTGCATTTTCAGCAATTCCGGATTCTCCGTGCCTGTAGGCCAGTCACCGACTTTCTTATTATAGTTGACCGTAATCGGATCAGCAGGATCCAGGTTGACAACTCCTCCTGTTCTCAACGAAGACACAGGGCACCCTGTCGCCGGTTGCAGGAATAAGGAAATTATAGTCAAATCCAATATCCAACGGACCAGACATAGATTTCCCCATTCCAGTCAGGACCTCCTTCAGGACCGAGTCCAAGGTGCCATTTACCGACCACCCCTGTTGTGTAACCTGCATTCTTCATCACCGTTGCAATGGTTGTGCGCCCGGGAAGAATAATGGCTGAAGCATCGCCGGGCAGGACATTTGTCCCTTCCCTTCGCCATGCATATTCCCCGGTGAGGAGAGAGTATCGCGAAGGTGTGCTGGTTGCCGATGTGCAATGGGCATTTGTAAACCGTAAGCCCCGGCTCGCAAGCCTGTCAATATTTGGCGTTTTAAGGCTTGTCGCCCCGTAGCAGCTGACATCCCCATAGCCCAGGTCGTCGGCAACTATCAGAATTACGTTTGGTTTTTCAACCTGTTGTGTACAGCTTGTCTGAATAGTGGCAGCAGAAACAAGTCCTATAGCGCCTGTCAGGAGGTTAAGTTTTTTCATTGTGTAGCAGGAATTAGTTTTTGACTTCATTCGAGAAGGGAAATATTTCAGATGGAGTATGGGCATTTTTAAAAATTTCCTCCATTTTTTTTACGATTTCCGGATTTGATGATGATACATCATTTGTTTCTCCGATATCCTTCGTAAGGTCATAAAGTTCGGTGGCACCCCTGGGGATTTTGTTAAAATCACGCAGTACAGCCTTCCAGTTGCCCATTCTGGCTGCAACCTTGCCGCCCTGTTCATGGAACTCCCAGTAAAGATACTCGTGCTGTTTCTGAAGACTATTCTTACCAAGGAGAGCAGGAAGGAAAGATATTCCGTCAGTTTCGCCGGACATTTCCGCGCCCGTGATTTCTGCAAAGGTCGGCTTGATATCCCAGAAAGCCGAGATATGGTCTGATACTGATCCGGGTTTGATCTTTTCAGGCCAGCGTACAAGCATTGAAGTTCTTATTCCACCTTCGTACATATCGCGTTTATATCCCTGAAGGTTTCCATTACTGTTAAAATAATCAGGATCGGCGCCACCTTCAAGATGCGGGCCGTTATCAGAGGCAAAGATCACAATTGTGTTTTTCTCAAGCCCTAGTTCCTCAAGCTTTGACAGAATTTCACCAACATAATCATCGAGCTCAGTTACCATGGCCGCAAATGCAGCATGTGCTTCGGGCTGCGATCCATAAGGACCAAGCCTGAAATCTGGTCCGCCATCGGTTCCTTCAAATTGTTTTTCAGGTTGAAATTTACTTCTGAACCTTTTCATATATTCTTCTTTTGCAAAGAGTTCTGCATGAGGTATGGTGGTAGGGTAAAACAGGAAGAACGGCTTGCTTTTATTAGCTTCGAGGAAGTCGAGTGCTGCCTTATGAATTATGTCAGGACTGTAGATCCCGGTCATTCCTGAATCATTTTCATGAAGAATAATCTTCTCTCTGATTGTGCCACAGATGATCAGGATAGTAGTTATGTGCAAGCCGCTGGCAGTTATATCCGAAGAACTCATCAAAGCCCTGCGAATTGGGATCACCTTCAGTATCGATAAATCCCAGGCCCCATTTTCCGAAGGCTCCTGTTGTATAACCCCTGGTCTTCAGCATTTCAGCGACTGTTACCGAAGCTGCCGGCAATGGCCATTGTCCTTCTGTTTCCCATTCCCTGTTCCCCCGGATAGGTGTATGTCCGGTATGAAGGCCTGTCATCAGGCACGAGCGTGATGGAGCGCTGACCGTACACCCGGTGTAATGCTGGCGGAAAAGCATCCCCTGTTGAGCCAGCCTGTCAATATTTGGTGTTGAGAATCTGGTCTGACCGTAACAGCTGAGGTCGCCGTAACCAAGATCATCAGCAAGAATGTAGATTATGTTGGGAACCGGTTTCTCCTTGTTTGACTGGCTGCATGAGACAAGGGCAACAGAAGCGCACAGAGCGCCGGGTATTCGGAGGTTCATCATGGTTTAAGATTCAAATAATAAAAGATAAAAGATAAAAGGAAAAAGATAAAAGTAAAAATTAAAATAGTCTTCAGGAATGAACAAATACTTTAATTAATTTAGTTATGTATCAGTAAATAAATAATATATTATAGTTTTCGAATCTTGATTTTAAATGCTTCGGCAGGATTTGTGATAAGGATCTGGTCAATTTCATCATCGGTAAATCCGGATGACTTAAGGGCAGGGATCAGAGAGTCAAAAATATCGGTATAGCCGTTGATTGTACCCCCCTCAGGCTTTGCAGGATCGTACCACCCCGAATCATGAGAAATAAGGATCTTGTGAAGCAATCCGTTCTTCTTCAGTTCAGATATCCTGTTACAGTACCACTCTATTGTACCTGGTTCACCCGGATTTGAATCTGCCCTGGACCGGACATTATCAAGCGAGATCCAGGCCCCCTCCTTTGCTGCCCGAATGTTTCCTTCAGATGTTCCTCCCTGGGCATGCACCCAGATAAAGGCAGACGGATCGACGCCCATTTCCTTTAATATGGCAATCTGCTCAAAAGCCGGACCATCCGATCCGGTATGTGAGGAAATCACCATTCCGGTCTTAAGATGAGTAAGTGCGGCCGCAGTTATTATCTTAACGTGTTCTGGAGACAGGGTGTCATCCGGATTGACCCCGATCTTGATGAATCCGGGCCTGATACCTGAATCATCAATCCCTTTTTCAAACTCCCTGATCCACAGGTCAGCCACCTGTGATGCATCTGAAGAATGGAAGCTATCGGGAATGAAAAGGTTGCTTCTGGCGCCGTAATATCCTGTGTTAGTAATGAATTTTATTCCTGTTTTTTCGGAAAGCTCTTTCAACAGAAGCGGATCACGTCCAAGAAAGACAGGAGTGCACTCAATAAATGTTTGCAGTCCTTTTTCTTTTGCTTCCGCAACGAAGGGCATAACTTTTTCAATAACCCTTTCTTTATTCCAGCGAAAATATCCTGTGCTGTCGGCGCCGATAAAATCGACAAGGATATGTTCATGCTCAAGTGTACGGCCCATTTCTGTAGCCGGAATCTGACCGTTGACAGTTATTATATAATCAACAGGCCCGGGTTTACAGGTAATTATTATTATTCCGAAAAGCAGGAATATAATAATGTAAATCAGTATTTTAAGTATCTTGAGATCTTCATCTTCCATACGTCAGGGATATTAATTTAACGACTGCGTTAAATTATAATATTTCCCGGATAAAAGACAATGGATTTTTAAAAGCAGGTTTATTTGTAAGAATCAATATGCACATTTTTAACAGCTCTTCCTGAAGGGTCGTTCATCTTGCTGAAAGATGCATCCCACGCAAGTGCTTCAGCAGTGCTGCATGCAACTGACGGGACTGAAGGTACGCATGCTGCTGCCTGATCGGACGGAAAATGTTCAGCGAATATCGACCTGTAGAAATACTCTTCCTTTGACATAGGAGGGTTAACAGGGAAACGGTATGCGGCATTTGCAAGCTGTTCATCCGATACTTCCCCCGAAGAAAGTGCTTTAAGTGTATCTATCCAGTTATATCCTACACCATCGGAAAACTGTTCTTTCTGCCTCCAGGCAACACTGGCCGGAAGGTAATCCTCGAAAGCTTTCCTTAGGACCCACTTTTCCATACGGTCCTTTGACGACATCTTGTCTTTTGGATTGAGCCGCATTGCCACATCCATGAATTCCTTGTCAAGGAAAGGTACCCTCCCTTCAACGCCCCAGGCAGCGAGTGATTTATTGGCCCTCAGACAGTCATAAAGATGTAATTTGCTGAGTTTTCTAACGGTTTCCTCATGCAGAGCTTCAGCACTTGGAGCCTTATGAAAATAAAGATATCCGCCGAAGATTTCATCAGCGCCTTCACCTGAAAGGACCATCTTCACTCCCATAGATTTTATAACCCTTGCCAGGAGATACATAGGTGTTGAAGCTCTTACAGTGGTTACATCGTAAGTTTCAATATGGTAAATCACATCCCGGATTGCATCAAGACCCTCCTCAACAGTGAAATTGATCTCATGATGAACGGTGCCGATGTGGTCAGCAACTTTTCTTGCAGCAGCAAGGTCGGGTGATCCGGTGAGTCCGACGGCAAATGAGTGCAATTGAGGCCACCAGGCTTCAGTTGTGTCACCCGACTCTATTCTTTTGGGAGCAAATTTCCTGGCAATGGCAGATACAACCGAAGAATCGAGTCCACCGGAAAGAAGTACGCCATAGGGCACGTCGGACATCAGTTGCCGGTGAACGGACTTTTCGAGAGCGGCCCTCAGATCGTCGATTGAGGTTACATTATCCCTGACAGCATCAAACTTCATCCAGTCGCGGGTGTACCATTTTTTCATCACGCCATCCTTACTGTAAAGGTAATGGCCGGGTAAAAACTCCTGTATTTTTCTGCAGACACCTTCAAGGGCCTTAAGCTCCGACGCCACGTAGAAATTGCCTTTCTCATCCCAACCCATATAGAGAGGAACTATTCCTATATGATCACGTGCAATGAAATAACAATCCTTTACCCTATCATACAAGGCAAAAGCAAAAATACCGTTCATTTCTTCAAGGAATTCCGGACCCTTTTCACGGTAAAGTGGAAGTATAACCTCACAATCAGAATGAGTCTGGAACTCGTATGTGCTTTCATAGCGTTTCCTGATCTCCTGATGGTTATATATTTCACCGTTCACCGCCAGTATCAGGTTCCTGTCGCTGCTGTAGAGCGGCTGTCCGCCTGACTGGGGATCAACTATTGAGAGCCTTTCATGAGCCATTATTGCTTTTTCACAACAAAAGATCCCTGACCAGTCAGGACCTCGATGCCTCACTTTTTTAGACATTTTCAGGACAGTTGTCTTCAGTTCCGTATGATTGACCTTCAGGTCAAAAACTCCCACGATCCCACACATAATCTTAACTGTTTTAGTATTTCTGTTTTCTCGTTCCTCCCATTCAGACTGGCGCCTTCGCTCAAATAGCCCACCTGGCTATCTTTTAAAGCTCGCCCGGGTGCAAAACTAATAATTAAAATGATTCATAAAAATAATTAATATAAAATAATTATCAACTTATAAATAATAAATGATAGTAAAAAGAGATATTATATATCATATATTAAGAAATAATGCTGTTTAGGTTTAATATATTAATTAAGTATTTTGTTTGTGCGGGGCTTCGGGTACGGAATGCTGGATTATTAAACTACGGTTCCCAGCTGTTTTTTTCGTGATTAAGACGTTTTTTTACTATTTAATATAATTCTATTCTTTTCGAAGTATGATTTTATGATATTTGCGGTTTGAAAAAGGCTACATTCAAAATTGAATTAACAAATAACAAAAACTGAAAAAAATGAGAAATGCAACTTTATCAATAATTCTTTTTTCAATGGTTTCAGGTGTTGTCGGAGCGCAGGAAATAAGTGAGTGGCGTGAAGAAAACCGTACGGGAATCTCCGCAGAGACAGGACTTCTAAAATCATGGCCTGCAAACGGACCTTCACTGCTGTGGTCAAACATCGATCTTGCCAGGGGTTACTCATCGGTTTCATTTGGGAACAATAAAATATATACAACAGGAAACATAGGCAATGACGACGTACTTTATGCTTTGGATTTGAACGGAAAGATACTGTGGAAGACTATTTTTGGCCGGTCCTGGACCCAATCCAATCCGGAAAGCAGGGCTACTCCTACAGTGGAAGGTAACAGGGTTTATTGTACTAGCGGATCTGGCGATCTTGCCTGCGTTGACGGGAATTCCGGCAAAATTATCTGGTCGTACAAGGCCAGCGAGCTTCACAAGGGAACCTATGGAAGCTGGGGCATAGCAGAATCGCTTCTGATTGATGGCGACAAGGTATATTATTCACCAGGGGGGCCCGAGACAATGACAATTGCCCTTAATAAAACAACGGGAAAACTTATCTGGAAATCTGCAAGTCTGAATGATAAGCCGGGCTATGTTTCGCCTATCCTTATTACCTATGCAGGAAAGAAAATGATCATAAACGTTTCATTGGGACATGTTTTCGCAGTAGATGCTTCTAATGGCGAAATTCTCTGGAAAGTGGCTCATCTGGCCAGAGCAGGTGGAAGGGATCTTATCAAATGTGTAACCCCGATATTCTATAACGGAAGAGTATATGTTACGGGCGGATATGATACAGGCGGCATGATGGTCGAAATCGGTAAAGATGGGAAAAGCGCAACTACAGTCTGGACGGACGATGTGCTCGATGTTCACCATGGAGGAGTTGTGCTTGTTAACGGGTATATATACGGTTCAAACTGGCTGAATAACGGTAACGGCAACTGGTGCTGCATTGAATGGAACACAGGCAAAAAAATGTGGGAAGAACACTGGAATAATAAAGGCTCCATTATTTCCGCGGAAGGTATGCTTTACATTTATGATGAAAAAAGCGGGAACGTGGGTCTTCTGAGGGCTAATCCTGAAAAATTCGACCTTGTCAGCAGTTTTCAGATTACACAGGGCAGTTCCGGACCATTCTGGGCACACCCTGTAATCCACAACGGAATTCTTTATATAAGGCACTCCAATGCCCTGATGGCTTACAATATAAAGGCCAGTTAAGTTTGCCTTGCAAAAAAGACAGGCTTCTGATCCGTAACCAAAATAAAATGCTTTAAGTCAGCCGCCGCCTGCAGAATCAGTAAAACCTGGCAATTAGTTTAAAGTCCGGTATTCATTTGGGGTTTGTCCGGTTTCATTTTTAAACATACGGCTAAAATGCTGGGGACTTTTAAATCCTAGCTCATACGCTATTTCGCTAAAGGTTTTACTATTGTCATAGATTCTCTCCTTGGCAAGTGACATTACCCATAACTGGATATTTTCCTGAGCGGATTTCCCTGTTTCCTTCTTTATCAGGTCTCCAAAATAATTGGCCGACAGATGCAACTGGTCAGCGCAATACTTAACTGTTGGCAAACCAATGGTGTGGACGAGCTCGGAATGAAAATAATTGTCGAGCAATTTCTCGAATCTTCCCAATATATCTTTGTTTATAAGACTTCGGGTAATGAACTGCCGGTCGTAATATCTCATGCAATAATTGAGAAGCAACTCGATATTATTTGCGATCAGTATTTTACTATGTTTATCAATTGATTGCCTCAGCTCATGATCGATGTTATTCAGGCAGTCTAATACAACCTGTCTTTCCTTTTCCGAAACGTGAAGTGCTTCATTGACTTCGTATGAGAAGAAATTATACTTTTTAATATTCTGCCCAAGCGAAGTTCCCCGGATCAAATCGGGATGAAAGAGGAGTCCCCAGCCTTTGGGCATGGCAGCCGCGGGTTTGCTCCCTATCCCGACTATCTGGCCAGGGGCAATAAACACCAGTGTACCTTCCTGGTAATCGTAATAATTACACCCGTATTTCAAATCGCCGCATTTCGCTTCTTTCAGGAAAACACAATAAAACCCGTAGTGAGCCCTTGCTTCCGGAATGAGTTTCATTTTTGAAAACTCAAATACACTGACTAAAGGATGAAATGTTTCAATCCCCCTCAAGGTATTGAATTGGGAAATATAATCCAGTTTAATTATATCGTTCATAACTCTGTATTTTAAATATTCTCAAATGTAAAGTATATTTATCTATATGATAAACACTGAAATGAATTATCAGTAATCCGGATACAAAAAACAGTAATCCGTATAAGTCATCGCCTGAAATTAGTCCCAACTTTGTATCGTAAATTATATGTTGCATGGAGGTTATTTAATTTAGAATGCAAAATGTTATCTTAAATAATGGTGCTGAAATGCCCATTTTGGGTTTCGGACTATTTCAGGTTACCGGCCTTAATGAATGTGAAAAGTCCGTTCCCGATGCTATAATAACGAATATAGGTTAAATGATATATAACCATAAAGCAATATTTATGAGTAAAGCAAAAATATACATTCCGGGAATTTACCTGTTTCTCTTATTAATCAATGTCTCTGCTCTTATTACTTCTTGTTCTGCCAATGATGAAAGCAAAGACAAAGGGCCTTTACTTATTCAGGAACAAGGAAGCTTTGCAGTTGGCGGAACAGTGATTACAAATCCCGGCGCTTTCAATCAATATAATCAAACTCCTTCAGGACAAACCTTTCACGGGGATCATGCTTATGTTTTTTACCAGATTCCGGTTAATTCCCGCAAATTTCCGCTTGTTATGTGGCATGGTATCGGTCTGTTTTCCAAAACCTGGGAAACAACACCCGACGGAAGGGAAGGTTTTCAGAATATTTTCCTGCGCAGGCGTTTCGGGGTTTATCTCATAGACCAGCCGAGAAGAGGCAATGCAGGCCGCAGCACGGTGGAAGCAAGTATTGCACCAACACCCGACGAACAGGGGTGGTTTGGTACTTTTCGTGTAGGTATCTGGCCAGACTATTTTGAGGGTGTTCAGTTCGGGCGTGACCCGGAGACTCTGAACCAGTATTTTCGTCAGATGGTACCCAACATCGGACCAATTGATATTAATGTCAATGCAGATGCCGTATCAGCACTCTTCAATAAAATCGGTCCGGCAATTCTCGTTACGCATTCTCATTCAGGTGGCATGGGTTGGGCAACAGTTATCAAAAATCAAAATATAAAAGCCATCGTTTCTTACGAGCCTGGAAGCGGCTTTCTTTTTCCCGAAGGAGAAGTGCCCGCACCTATCCCAATGGCCGGAGGTACGCTCACCGCGTTTGGAGTGCCATTATCAGATTTTATGAAGCTTACCAGAATACCCATCATTATTTACTATGGTGACTTTATTCCCGAAAAACCAATTGATAACCCTGGCCAGGATGGATGGCGGGCCCGTCTTGAAATGGCTAGATTGTGGAGGGATGCTGTAAACCATCATGGCGGTGATGTTACAGTGGTTCATCTGCCTGAAATCGGAATTAAAGGCAATACCCACTTCCCGTTTTCCGATCTGAACAATATTGAAATAGCTGATTTGATGTCGGAATGGCTTAAAGAAAAAGGACTGGATTAATCTGGAAATAAAACCTTCGTCAATTGTAATTTATTAAAATCTAAATAATTATCATGATGAAAACAGCATTAATAAGTATAGCGATCATAATGTTCTGCTCGTGCAGTGCTCAGAAACCGGCAACCAATGCTGCACAGGATGAACTTATTGTCCGAACCGCCTCAGGTATGGTGCGAGGTGTGAAAGAAGGGGATGTGGGCATTTTCAGAGGTATTCCGTTTGCCGCCCCGCCTGTGGGCGAATTTCGCTGGAGACCTCCCCAGCCACGTTGCTCCATGGGAAGGTGTGCTTGATGCAAAAGAGTTTGGACCAAGCTGTGCCCAGGCCGGATTTGGCGGTGGCCAGGGGGCAATTTCCCAGGGATCATCTGAAGATTGCCTTTATCTGAATGTATGGAAGCCTGCGGGCGCCAGGCAGGGAGCAAAGCTGCCTGTTATGGTGTGGATTCACGGTGGGGCATTTGTCGGAGGATCGGGCAATACTTCCGGAAATGGCTTCGCCACCAGAGGGGTAATCCTTGTCAGCATTAATTACCGTCTTGGCCGCCTGGGTCATTTTGCCTTTCCGGCATTGTCTGCCGAACATCCCGAGGAACCAAAAGGCAGCTATGCATTCATGGATCAGATTGCTGCCCTCACCTGGGTTAAGCAAAACATTGCATCATTCGGCGGCGATCCGAAGAATGTTACAATTTTTGGCTTCTCTGCAGGAGGCGTTTCGATACATTCCCTGATGACCATTCCATCGGCCCACGGACTGTTCCAAAAGGCAATCGGCCATTCAAGCGGAGGAAGGGATGGCGTTCTGACAGGCAGACCGATCAGCAAGGAAAATGCATCTCAATACTACCCTGTTTCAGCGGAAACAATCGGAATAAACTTTGCACGGAAACACGGTATCGAGGGTACAGATGCAACTGCTCTGGCCAGACTGCGGGCTCTGAAAGTTGAAGAGATTGTTGACGGAGGGCAGGAAAATGATGGCCAGGGCGGACCCAGAATCTACTCAGGACCAATTCTGGACGGTAAGCTTGTCGTTGAAAATTGTTCGGATGCATATAATGCAGGCAGGCAGGCAAGAGTCCCGCTCATGATAGGGAATAACAGTGCGGAAATAGGCGGAGCCTTTGTAAATGCCAGTAGTTCAAAGGAAGAATTGTTTTCAATGTTCGGGGAACTGAAAGAAGAGGCAAAGGCTGCCTTTGATCCTGATGATTTAAAAGATTTTGCAGAGGTTCAGACAAGATTTAACACAGACAAAGTCTGGGGTGAGCCTGCCAGATTTGCAGCTCAATCAGTAGCTGCGAAAGGCGATCCGGCGTACATTTTTCTTTTCTCTTATGTTCCCGCTGCAATGAAAGAAAGGATGCGTTTTGGCCCAGGGCACGGAACTGATATTTCCTTTGTGTTCGATAATCTCAGAGTACCGGAAGGAGGGACTGCAGACCCCGGAGACAAAGAAGTAGCAAGGATTATGAATGGTTACTGGGTAAATTTTGCTAAAACCGGGAACCCAAATGGTGACGGACTTCCGATTTGGCCGCTTTACAATCCGAAAACAAACCAGATACTCGATGTGCAATCCGATGGTAAACCAGTTGCAAAACCAGATCCAAGGAAGGCAAGACTCGACGTGATTGAAAAGGCAGTGAACCTTGGAGATAAGCTGCAGCCAAATGGTATTTAAGTGGCAGATATGGCAAACAACAGAACCCACGGTTTACAGATAGAAATCACAATATCATTTCTTTTTATCTGCCTTTCTTATTCTCTGTCAGCCCAAAAAAATGACAGTACCGTTGCCAAAATAAGCAGTTTTACCGGTGTTGTCACCGTTCAAAGCAAGGGTATCTCCACAATTCCAAACCTTACATTGGGGAAACCCGCGGCCGTTTTTGATATGAAACTGGGACGAAAACTGACTTTCGAACCGCAATTTCGTTTTGCCCTTGACGGGAAACCCTGGGCCATGGTTTTCTGGTGGAGATATTACGGATCGGTCAGTGACAAGCTTAAAGTGACTCTGCATACAAATTACTCCTTCTCCTACAAGACCATTACTTCCTATACATCTACGGGAGATTCTCAGGAAATTATCAGGACAACAAGGTATCTGGTTGGTGCGATATCGCCTAATTTTCAATTTAACAAGCACCTGGGTGTCGGATTGTACCTTTTTTATAACTGGGGCATAGAAAAATTTATAACCAGGAACACCTGGATGGCTTCATTCAGACCCAGCATTTCAAACATTCCCATCACAAAGAATATTGCTGCAAGGCTTAATCCGGAAATTTACTACCTGAAAATGGATGATAATGATGGAGTGTATTTAAACACCGGATTTTTAATCAGTAAGAACAATTTTCCTCTTTCAGTCTCGGGATTGATAAATAAATCACTGAAATCAAATATTCCATCCGAGTATGATTTTCTCTGGAATATAGGTCTGAGTTATACTTTTAATAAAAAATACATCGAAGCGCGATAACAATAATGTCATAGAACCAAAAAGTAATCAATTTCTCAGGATGCAATTGAAGTGATATGTTAGCAGTGATGATCAGTAGGAAGTAAAAGATGAGTCCGGGCAAATTCGGCATAGAACAATGTTTTTTCTCTTTGATGTATTAAAAGACTACCATGAATCTGTTATTTATAACTTTAAAAAATAAAAAATATGAAAAGAATTAATTTCCTTTTAACTGCAGTTGTCTTATTCGCCTTCATTGCGAATGTTTGTGCACAGGACTGGCCCCAGTTCCTTGGACCAAACAGGAACAGTACATCCCCTCAGAAGGGCATTCTGCGATCCTGGCCTGCCGAGTGGACCGGAAGTTCTTTGGACAACGTAAATGTCGGCCCCGGATACGGCGGCCCGGTCATAAAAGACGGGCAAAGTATATTTGCTCGACAGGGATGATAAAACAGGTGATATTATGAGGTGTTTTGATTTTAACACCGGAAAGGAATTATGGAACTACAGTTATAATGCACCAGGATCAGTTTCATATCCGGGTTCAAGAAGTGTTCCGACCCTCGATGGCAACAGGGTCTATTCCTCCGGTCCTTACGGTGACCTGTACTGCATTGATATCAAAACACATAAGCCCATATGGAACAAGAACATAATGAAAGATTTCGGGGGATCCAAACCACCTGTATGGGCGATATCCCAATGCCCGCTTGTTTACGGTGACCTGCTTATCGTGTCTTACTCACAGGATCCTAATTCCGGACTGGTTGCATATAATAAACTGACCGGAGACATCGCATGGAAGACAGAAGCTATCGGAAATGAAACTTATGCCAGCCCGTCAGTCGCAAAGATTGCGGGAGAGGATCATATCGTAATGGTATTTTCATCCACGAATACCTTTATGCACAAGGAAGTGAGCAAGTCCAAGGGCAGGATAATCGGTCTGAAACCACAAACAGGGCAAATTCTCTGGGAATACAATAACTGGGAGAATATGATTCAGACATCTCCGGCTCTTGATGCCGGTGAAGGCAGAATCCTTGCAGTGGGAGGATATGAACTTGGAACAGCAATGATAAAAGTCGAAAAAAAGGCAGATGGCAGCTATACAGTAAATGAACTTTTCAAGCATAATGATTTCGGTGATCATACCAAACCGCCAATATTGCACAATGGTTATTTCTACGGCCAGTTCTCAACAAACAGCAAACGCGATGGTCTGTGCTGTATGAGCATGGATGGCAAGGTTATGTGGAAAACGATGCGTAACCCGCTTTTTGATAAAGGCAGTATGATACTGGCCGACGGGCTGATACTGGCTACCGATGGCAATAAAACCTTGTATCTCATACAACCGGATCCTGCAGGATTCAAGCCTCTGGCTTCTGCTGAGATCCTTGAAATGGGTCAAAACTGGGGTCCGATAGCCCTTGTCGATGGCAAATTACTTAATCCGGGATCAAAGCAGGTTAATGTGTGTTAGAAGTTGCCAAATAGTTTTATTTAAATAAAATACCTATGAAAAGAATTAATCTCACTTTTGACTGCACTTGTCTTATAATCAGCACTTCATTCGAATGTTTGTGCACAGGACTGGCCTCAATTCCTTGGACCAAACAGGAACAGTACATCCCCTCAGAAGGGCATCTTGCGATCCTGGCCTGTGGGCGGACCTGAAGTCCTCTGGACCGTAAATGTTGGTCCGGGATATGGCGGACCGGTAATAAAAGACGGTAAGGTTTATCTGCTTGACAGAGATGACAAGACAGGTGATCTTTTAAGATGTTTTGACTTCTCAAACGGTAAGGAGCTCTGGAAATTCAGCTATGATGCACCCGGATCAGTTATGTTCCCCGGATCACGCAGCGTACCTGCCGTGGACGGCAAATATGTATATTCCTGCGGTCATAACGGCGACCTGTATTGCATCGATATCAATACCCATAAACCTGTCTGGAACAAAAACATCTGGACCGATTTCGGAGGAACCAAGCTTCCAATCTGGGCAATTCCCCAGTGTCCTCTTGTCTATGGTGATCTGGTGATTGTCGCTCCGCAGGCTCCGGAAGCAGGTGTAATTGCTTTTAACAAGGGCACAGGCAAAATTGTCTGGAAAACTCCCTATCTCGGGAATGAATCCTACTGCCAGTCCTTCTGTCGTAAAAATAGAGGGTAAAGATCACATTGTGGCTGTGGTTTCTTCCACAAATCCTATCGGCAATCGTGATCTGCCCCAGACACCCGGCAGGGTTGTAGGTATGGAACCCCTTACAGGAAAAATCCTCTGGGAATACAATGACTGGTTATGCCATATTTCAGTGCCCAGCGCAGTTGATGCCGGTAACAATAAAGTGCTTGTTGCAGGCGGATATGAACACGGTGTTGTTATGTTAAAAGTTGAAAAAAAGAGTGATGGCATCTATGGTGTAACAGAACTTTTCAAGCATAACGAGTTCGGTGATCATACCAAACCGCCGATAATGCATAACGGATATTTCTATGCACAATTCACGACAAACAGCCGTCGCGATGGCCTTGTCTGTATGGATATGGATGGAAAGATTATGTGGAAAACAACAAGAGAACCACTCTTCGATAAGGGCAGCATGATACTTGTCGACGGAGTGATCCTTGCCACAGACGGAAGGAGATCATTGTACGTCATAGAACCATCCCCAGACGGATTTAAGCCTCTTGCATCTGCCGAGGTGTTTGCAGAAGGAGAAACATCAGGCAATGATCCGATGGCCTCAAGGATCGGAGGAACAACTCAAAACTGGGCTCCGATTGCACTTTCCAACGGCAGGCTCCTGATCAGGGATCAGAAAAGACTGATGTGTGTCAAAGTCGCCAGATGATTTATAGTGACCACGATCCGGTCAAAATTTTAAGGGAGGAGTTCCCGGATTAATTTTTGGCAAAAAATACCGGAAATTGAATGTTCATGGATTATTCCCATTGCTTTCACTGAGGATTGGTCATCGAAATATTATTAACTCAATCTTTTAAACCTAAAAACATAATGAAACATATTGCTTCAACTTTTATTCTCTTTTTACTCATTCTTACAATCAATGCTCAGACTCAACAAAACAAAATTCACGGGAAAATCCTGGATACAAATAAGAATATCCTTCCCGGAGCAAGTGTTATAATTGTTGGTACTAATTATGGAGTAAATGCAAACGAAACAGGTGATTATCTTTTTGATCAGATACCGGCCGGCAACTTAAAATTGCGTGTATCATTTGTCGGTTTTAAAACCTTAATCACCGATTTTGATGTTCAACCTGGTCAGAATTACCTGGATCTGACATTATCGGCCGATGAGATTAAATTGGATGGGGTAACAGTAGTGGCCCAGAAAAGGGAGCAGCAGATTCTGGATGTTCCTATTACCATGAGCGTGATAAATACCAGGTTTATTGAAGATAACAACATCAAAGAACTTGATGAACTATCAGAATTTGTTCCGGGTTTGCTGATCAGAATGCAGGGTCCCAATCGTCCGAGTTTTGTCATCCGGGGACTTACAAGTGATGAGGTAAGTCCGGCTGCCCAGCCTCGAATCTCAGTATTCTATAATAATGTTCCTGTCAGCCGTGCGGACGGTGCAGCCGTGAAACTCTTCGATATGCAACAGATCGACGTACTGAAAGGCCCCCAGGGAACCCTTTTTGGAAGAGGCGCAGAAATTGGTGCAATCAATTATATCAGTAAAAAACCAGGTGGGGATTTCAACGGTTTTATCAGGGCAGGATTTGGAAATCTAAGTCAGAGAGAACTGACAGGAGCTGTAAATATACCGGTCATTAAAAACAAATTGCAGTTCCGTGTTGCCGGAATTTATGATTTCCGGGATGGTTACATAAAAAACACTTTTAACGGTAAATTGAACGGAGAAAACACAATAGCTGGCAGGTTTTCGGCCAGTTATCTGCCAACTGTCAAAAATAAAATAGACTTCGTGCTGAACTATCAGAAAGACGATAATCCGGGACTTGGCTTTATGAGTATGAACTATCCCAATACGGAAAGCAGTACAAATCCGTTTGGTTATGTGGCATCTCTTGAACAGGGCAACGGACTTAAAATTCAGAGGGATATCTTTGATGCAACCCTGACCATGAAACATTCCTTTAATGAGAATAACTACCTGACATCAATTAGTTCTTACCGTAATATTGATTCCTATTCACGCTGGGACGGAGACGGAACTGCAGCAGCAGCAATCGATATGAGTGAAGATAATGGTGCCGGACAGTTTTTCCAGGAGATCAGGTACAACTACTCAATAAGGAATAAGCTTAACGGTAGTATAGGCGGAAGCTTCTGGAGTGAAAAAGCAACCCAGGATTACTGGTTCTCTCCAAACGAGCAGGATATGTTCCATCTTTTTTTTAACACCGGCTATTTGGTTACACCCGACGGCCAGCCTGCTCCGGTAACTAACCTTCCTCCCGACCCGCAATTAGGTCCTCTGGCTGGTCTTCCCCTGGTAACTGACCATCAGGAAGAAAACTATAACAATGCATCCAACCGGGCAATTGAGGGGTTTGCTGATGCCAATTATCAGCTGACCGGTAAACTAAGCTTCACAGCTGGAGTGCGTGTCATTAAGGAGTGGATTGACCTGAGCAACATGGCACAAATGACCGGGGGTAGCCCTTCAACACTTGGATTTCTCTCGGGCAACTACCCAAACTTATTTTTTAAACCTGGCGATAAGAAGGAAATCAGCATCGCAGACCTTGCTTTTACCTGGCGTGGAGGTCTTAAATATTCAATCAGCGAAAACACCATTCTTTTTGCCAATTATTCGAAGGGGCGCCGTCCAAAAGTTCTTCAATTTACATCAGCAGGTGAAGAACAGATTCTTGATGCCGAAATTGTAAACAGCTTCGATCTCGGGTTCAAAACTGCCATTCAACAGCGTTTATGGCTTGATCTTGGCCTCTTTTATTACGGCTACCTCAATTTCCAGACAACAGCCTGGGTCGCAGATGCCAGTACCGGAGAATTCAATTATATAGTAAAGGATGGAGGTAAAGCAGATGGCTATGGGGCAGAAGCGACTTTAAAATTTGCACTTTTAAAAGAATTGGATCTATTTGGTAATTACGCATATATCCATGCCCGTTTTGCAGATAAGGATGTTGATGGAGATGAACAGGCTTACGCCAATAACATGTTCAGACTGACACCTGAGCACAGTTTTGCATTTGGTTTGAATGCCCGGATTAAATTACCCGGGGAGACATTCCTGTTCGGAATCCCTTCCTACTCTTACAAAACAAAAATATTTTTTGAGGATGCCAATACCCCCGGATTGGAACAAAAGGGATACGGGCTTCTGAATTTCAGGGGAGGAATTGAATATAAAAATATTACCCTTGCTTTTTGGGGACATAACCTTTCAGGAGAAGAGTACATTGTCAGCGCGGGAAATACCGGTAGTTTATTTGGTGCACCTACACAGATACCTG
This sequence comes from uncultured Bacteroidales bacterium, assembly GCA_963737255.1. GTDB lineage: Bacteria > Bacteroidota > Bacteroidia > Bacteroidales > VadinHA17 > LD21. The sequence goes on along the minus strand of CAVTSB010000010.1, from coordinate 73,210 downwards.
GCCCCCCCCGAATGTTTGGAACAACTTTAGGATGGAGATTTTAGTAAATCAGTAATGATAAAAACAAGTCTCACCTGACTGAATTGCGCGGAACTTAAGGAAGCTGCCCCTGGTTTCGTGATCAGGTAAGGTTTTTTCTTTTTGTCACTATTGCGTCACCCGGCTGTGAACTAATTGATTAAATTTTGCAGAATTCTGTATCCGGAACACCGGAATCATAATTAATTGAATAATAAATTACATAATAAAAATGACAGGAGTAAACAAAATGAAACAGAGTAAGATCTATATTGCGGCAGTTTTAATGATAGCTGGCATTGCTAACGGAAGCGCCCAGGACTGGCCCCAGTACCTGGGACCCAACAGAAACAGCACATCCGACCAGAAAGGTATTTTGCGCACATGGCCGGAGAAAGGTCCTGAAGTCCTTTGGACAGTTAATGTGGGCGCCGGTTATGGAGGACCTGTTGTCAAAGATGGTAAGGTCTATTTACTTGACAGAGATGACAAGGTCGGTGATAAAATGAGATGTTTTGATCTTTCCAGCGGAAAGGAACTCTGGAATTTTGGTTATGCATCTCCAGGATCTGTAATGTTTCCCGGTTCACGAAGTGTACCGGCTCTGGACGGCAATCGAATTTATTCCTGCGGTCCTAATGGAGACCTTTATTGCATAGACATCAATACGCACAAGCCACTCTGGAATAAAAATGTCTGGACAGATTTCGGCGGTAGTAAAGATTCCTACATGGGCAATCACCCAGTGTCCTTTAGTTTATGGCGACTTGGTTATAATTGCTTCACAGGCTCCCCAGGCAGGAGTTGTTGCTTATGAAAAGCTAACCGGCAAGGTTAAGTGGTCAACACCCTCTCTTGGTCCTGTAGGATATGTCAGTCCGGCAATAGTTAAAGTCGGGAAAGAGGACCATGTAGTTATGATAACTGCTTCAGCCGGTCGCGGACCATCAGCAAGTGGTGGTAAAGTTGTTGGAATTGACCCGCTTACAGGGAAAATACTAGTGGGAATATACGAACTGGCAATGTGCAATTCCAGTCCCGGGTGCAGTTGATGCAGGCGAAGGAAAAGTACTGATCACAGGCGGATACAAGGCCGGTGCAGCAATGATAAAAATTGATAAGAAAACAGATGGCAGCTTTGGTGTTACAGAACTTTATAAAAATGCAGATTTTGGTGCACATACACAACCTCCGGTTCTGGTTAATGGCTATTTTTATGCACAGTATTCAACCAACGAAAGAAAAGACGGCATGGTTTGTATGAGTATGGACGGCCAGATTAAATGGAAAACCATGAGGGCTCCGTTATTTGATAAGGGTGGTATTATTCTCGCAGATGGTTTGCTACTCGCCACCGATGGAGCCAGTAAGTTGTATCTTATTGAACCTGATCCTTCAGCTTTTAAACCGGTTGCAACATCAGAACTGCTCAAGGGAGAATCAGGCGATCAAAGATTTCCAACCCAAAACTGGGCACCGCTGGCACTTGCCAACGGCAGGCTTCTGATCCGTGATCAAAGCAGGTTAATGTGTGTCAAAGTTGCAAGGTGATGCATGTATACACGTATTATCGTAATGCTTTAAAGAGATCCGGCCAATTAGAAGAAAAAAATTGACATGGCAAGACAGGCTGCAAATTTGATTTTTTTGAGAAGTACTCCCCGTACAAACTTACTGGTGGTAAGTCTGATCAGCGCTATTTTCTTCATCTATCCGAATATTACCATGTTCTCGATGGAGCGTGAATACCTTGGTGAAGAAAAGCATACGGTTCATCTGTTGTACTTTATATTCAGGTATCTCTATTTTTCTGCATTTATCTGGATTTTACTGAGGCACAATATCCTCAAGCTCAAGACTAATTCTGTCACCAAAAGATGGGGACAATCGTTCATCATAACTTTCGCTGCGTACCTTATTTACGTTGGTTTTTCCATTACCTTAAGCCCGAAACACGAATGGCTTTCAAGCATAATGCTGTTTCAGTTCCTGATCATGTTTATTTACTGTACCCTGTTTGGACAGGTTATCAATCTTTATTCCGATCAGAGACAAAATGAGCAGGAAATTGAACAGCTGAAGCTCGAAAACCTCCAAAGCCGTTATGATGCTCTCACCCAGCAGATCAATCCTCATTTCTTCTTTAACTCGCTAAACAGTCTTACCTGGCTGATACGCAGGAAAAATGAGGATATTACCCTCGCCTATGTCAATAAGCTGTCTGATGTCTTCCGGTACATACTTCAGAGTGATAAAAAAGTACTTGTGACGCTTGGGGAAGAACTGGAGTTTGTCAGGGCATTCAGCTACATGATGGAAGTCCGTTTTGCGAACAAGCTCGGATATAATATTGACGTTCCCGCTGAAAAGAGGGATCTGAAAATTCCCGTCCTTTCCCTGCTTCCGCTGATTGAGAATGTGGCTGTTCATAATACGATCGACAGCGAGCATAAAATGGAAGTAAAAATATGGCTTAATGATAGATACGGAGCTGGTGGTATCATGTCCTGTTTATCCCGAAACTCATTCCGCCCGATACAAACGGGACAGGACTTAAAAACCTTGAAAGCCGTTTTTCCTTGCTGATGAATAAAAAGATCAGGATTGAAAACGATGGAAATATCTTCTCTGTTTACCTGCCTCTAAAATAGATTAAAATGAGATTATTGATAGTTGAAGATGAAACTGCAGCCTACGAAAACCTGGTCGAAATCCTTCGGGAAATCGACCCCGGAATTGAGATAGCCGGATATACAGAAAGCATAAGTCAGACCATAAAGTGGTTAAAGGCAAATAAGATGCCCGATCTGATCCTTATGGATATTCACCTGTCAGATGGTTCGGCTTTTTCAATATTCGACAAGATCAGGCTTGAGACTCCTGTGATATTCACCACGGCTTATGATGAATATGCCATTGAGGCATTTAAAGTCAACAGCATAGATTATCTTCTTAAGCCGATCAGGACTGAGGATGTGAGGCGAGCCCTGGATAAGTTCAGAAAGCTTAACCGGCAGGATATTCTGAAGTATCTTTCCCAACTGTCATTATTAACACCTATGCCGGCATATAAGGATAAGCTCCTGATACCTGTAAAAGATAAATTGCAGCCTGTTGATCTTAATGAAATTTCATTCTTTTACACTACAGACAGAAACACCAGAATATATCTTAAGGATGGGAATATCTTTTCCTATTCAAAAACATTGGAACAAGTTGAAGGATCATTTGAATCCGAAGGACTTTATCCGGGCCAATAAACAGTTCATTATTGCACGGAACAGTGTAAAAAATATAACGATCTGGTTCGATAGCCGTTTACTTATAACAACTCGATATCGAACCTCCGGAGCGGATTTATATAAGTAAAAACAAAGCTGCTGAGTTTAAAGCATGGATAGTGAGCGATATATAGTTTTAATTTAATCCAAAAAGTTGTTAAAAATCATTAAAAACCCTGTTAAAGAGGTCTTAATTAATCACTTCTCGTTAAAAAATATGAAATGTGTTTCTAAATTGCAGCCTCACAAAAAACAGATTGTTCGGATGAATGCAGCAATAACTAAAAAGATTCTGGTGGCAATAGCAATATAAATAATAATAAAGGGCACCAGTGCCCTCCCGGCTTGATGTAAATTCTTCAACCCTTTCCAGTTACACAGAGATCCACAGAGAAGACACAGAGAGCCACAGAGAAGATCAGGGAGAAAACCGGGGAAGTTAGTTTTTGTATCTATGCGAAGTTTCAGACACACGATTGCGAAGTTTTAGACACACGATTATAAATTGATACCGATTAAACCAAATAAAATCATCATTACCGCGATCATAGCAGGCCTTTTTGGCGGCGTGCTGCTGTGGTGGCTGCTGGATGACCATTATCCGTCGGATGTCGTTTTGCGGATACCGGGAATGGATAACAGGCCTGAAATTGTACCAAGATCTGATTCTGTTATTATCGGTGAGTTTTTTGACACGCTTAATCTGTTCGACGGAGAAGTTCCAGGCAGCTGGCCCAGGTTCAGGGGAACTTACTTCGACAATATAAGCAGGGACACGGTTCCGCTTGCTTCCGGCTGGGACTCCACGGGTCCTCCGGTAGAATGGAAGGCCACGCTTGGTGAGGGATATGCCGGCCCTGCAGTGTACAAAGGAAGGGTTTATATCCTCGATTACAACGAAAGGCGAAAAGCGGATGTCCTGAGGTGCTTCTCGCTTAAATCAGGTACAGAGCTGTGGAGGAGGTGGTATTATGTCGATCTGAAGCGGAATCATGGCTATTCACGTACTATCCCTGCTGTCACAGACAAGTATCTTGTTTCAATTGGCCCGCGTTCGCACGTAATGTGCCTGGATCCGGTGACCGGTGATCTGTTATGGAGTATCGATCTTGAAAAGACCTACGGGATCGAAGGCACGGAAAAGGGAAAAATTACACCTGATTTTTATTCCGGCCAGTGCCCTCTTATCGATAATGATGTGGCAATTATTGCTCCGGGAGGCAAGGCGTTGATGATAGGTGTCGATTGTGCTACCGGCAGTATTTTATGGGAAACACCCAATCGCGACAGCTTGAGGATGTCGCATTGTTCAGTAATGCCAATGGTCATTTATGGCAAGAAGATGTATGTCTACAATGCGATAGGCGGAGTTTGCGGTATATCTGCCGAGGGTGACGATACCGGCCAATTACTCTGGCTGACCAGGGATTGGAATCCGTCTGTGGTGGCAGCCTCTCCCCTTCTCATCGGGAACAGTGAAATTGCAGTATTCGGCAGTTACGGAGCCGGCGGGGCGAAGCTTAAAATCAACTATGACGGTTCAGGTTTTTCCGTAACAGTTGTTGAAATGCACAAAGCCACAGAGGGCATGGCCAGCGATCAACAGACACCTATCCTGAACGGCAATAATATCTGGACCGTTATGCCCGAAAATGCCGGTCCTCTAAAGAAACAGCTCGTATGCTACAACAATTCTGATCTGAAAAAACCCGTTTGGACAAGCGGAAAGGAGAACCGGTTCGGGCGAGGCCTCGGACCTTATATCTTAAGGGGCGATCAGTTGTTCCTGCTTGATGATGATGCTAATCTTTATATCTTCAGGCTTGAAAACTCAGCCGCTTCCCTTATCTCGAAACACACAATCATGGATGGAATTGAAGCATGGGGCCCGATGGCCCTGGCCGATAATTACCTCATTCTGAGGGATGCAAGAAACCTCGTATGCCTTTATATTGGTAAAAGAACTGACTCATGAATAAGAAAATAGCTGCTCTTTTTTCAGTTGTGATAATACTGACCTTCATAGGTTATATAATCTACGATTCAGTTAAATCGCAGCCTGACTCCGGTCCGGTCAAAGTGGTTTCTGCCGATCCTGCCGTTGAAGATAAATGGATGGTATCGGATGAAGTCCTCATAGATGATGGTGACCTGACTTCAATTGCTGCTGGTCTTGATGGAAAGATCTACCTCGGCGGCGATTCATTTATTATCTGTCTTAATCAGGATCTGTCGAGGGACTGGGATCTGAAAACAAGCTTTAAAATTACGGCGTTGTCAGTCTCGGGTGATACTCTCTATGCAGCATCCACTGAAACGATAAACCTTGTCAGAACTGACGGGACCCTGTTGGATGAGTGGGGACCGTTTGAGGTAAACAGCATTATCACGTCGGTCTCGGCTGACAAAAATTATGTAGCGTTTGCAGATGCGGGAACAAAAAGGGTCTTTTTGCTCGGGAAAACCGGAGAGGTCCGATCAATGATGGGACAGTCGGATGAGAAGTTCATTATTCCGAGCCCCTATTTCGATGTGGCTCTTTCGGGAGACAACAGGATCTTTATTGCAAATACCGGAATGCGAAGGGTCGAAACCTGGAGCACCGATGGCAAGCTTCTTGAATATTTCGGGGAACCAGGATCAGCTCCGGGAGCTTTTTGCGGGTGCTGCAATCCGGCTCACTTTGCAGTTCTGCCCGAAGGCTTTATTACGGCTGAGAAGGGAATAAACAGGTTAAAGATCGTAGCCCGGAACGGTAAATTCAGTGAATTTGTATCGTCAGTGAACGGTTTCACAGCTTCCATTCCTCTTGATATTGCAGCTATTGACGCGGAAACGGTTTACGCGGCTAATCCGGCGGATTCGAGGTTGTATGTATTTAAACGTAAGTGACTCCTTTCCCGGCCTTTCCATTGGGTAGGAGGAAGAAAATAAAAAAATTTGTAACGATATAAAAGCAAAATGACAAGAAATGATTTTTTAAAGAAAGTTGTGAGAACAGCACTTCTGCTGATCCTGGGGCTGGTGTCATTTGCACTTGGCGGCAGGATAGTTTCAGCAAACGAATGCTCCGGCTGCGGCCTCAGGGGAAAATGCACCGGGGCAAATGATTGTGAGATTTTCAAGCGCAAAGTTGAAGAATCTGAGGGTAAAATAAACAGCAGGCAATGAAAGAGGGGAAAAATAAATACCAGTCGCGGAGGGAGTTTGTGAGGAGAGCCGGGAAAGTCCTGGTCATTGCTCCCCTAGTAGCATTGCCGTTTGCACTGGGAAAGAAAACGAATGCTTCCGGTTACGTCTGGCAGATCGATCCCATGAAGTGCACGCAGTGCGGCCAGTGCAAGACTAACTGTGTTCTGACACCATCTGCATCAAAATGCGTACATGCATATGTGATGTGCGGTTATTGTGACCTGTGCGGCGGATATCTTCGGCAGGGTGCCAAGACGATAAGCACCGGAGCTGAGAATCAGCTTTGTCCAACGGGTGCAATTACACGCAGCTTTGTTGAAGAGCCATACTTTCAGTATACGATTGATGAGGATCTGTGCGACGGTTGCGCAAAGTGCGTCCTGGGCTGCGTGAATTTCGGGAACGGTTCATTGTACATGCAGATAAAGCAGGACCTGTGTGTCGACTGCAATGACTGTTCGATCGCAAGAACCTGTCCGTCGCAGGCGATATCGAGGGTGCCGGCGGCACAGCAATACATACCAAAAGATAAAAGCAGGGGATGAGCAAGAAAGTACCATATATTCTTTTATTGATATTATTGATCTGGCATGCTGCGGTATTTGCACAGGACAGGTTTCCAAGGCCGGAATTTGAAACGGGATATGTTTACCCTGTCGATCAGATGCCCCAGCAGAGATCTGTCGCCTGGGAATATATTGATGTGGCAGTTCTTATTATGGCACTTTCGGTTACAACATGGCTTGCGTTGAAAAAGCGCTCAAGGCAGGGACTGGTGTGGATGTCGGTGTTTTCACTAGCCTATTTCGGATTTTACCGCGAAGGATGCATTTGTGCCGTTGGTTCAGTTCAGAATGTTTCGCTTGCCCTTTTCAACAATAGTTACACAATACCCTTAACAGCTCTTCTATTCTTTCTTATCCCGCTGATATTCGCACTTTTCGCCGGGAGGGTCTTTTGTGCAGGTGTTTGTCCGCTGGGTGCAATTCAGGAACTTACCGGAATCAGGCCCGTCAAACTGCCAAAGACAGTGGAATCGATAATGGCTGCTGTCCCTTTTATCTACCTGGGACTTGCTGTTTTATTTGCAGCGATGGAAAGTCAGTTTATCATTTGCAGATACGATCCGTTCGTCGGAATATTCAGGCTTGATGCACCTTATACAATGATTATCTTTGGAGCCCTGCTCCTTCTTGCCGGGATTTTTGTTAACAGGCCTTATTGCAGATATCTCTGCCCCTACGGAGTCCTGCTCAATCTGTTTTCCAGGTTCTCCAGCCGGCATCTGACAATCACACCCGCCGAATGTATTAACTGCAGACTTTGTGAGGATGTATGCCCTTACGATGCAATTCTTCCGTCAAATGATTCAGGCGGAAAGGAAGAGCCTGCAAAACCAAGGAAAAGGTTTTATGTCTACCTGTTGCTTGTGCCTGTTTTTGCGGCTGCCGGCGGCATAATACTCAACAACCTGGCTCCGGCATTGGCCACGATGCATAATGATGTTCGTCTGGCCAGGGAGATCAGGCTCGAGAAGGAGACAGGGGTTGAAGCAGTTTCAAAAGCCGCTGTGGCATTTAAGGAAGCCGGCAAGACTGAAGAGGAATTGTTCGCTAATGAACTTACAATAGTTTCAAGGTTTAAAAAGGCTTCACCATGGGCCGGCGTATTTCTCGGACTTTCACTTGGTTTGGCCATGGTTTCGCTTACAACCACAAGAAGAAGAACGGGTTATGTACCTCACCGGGGCAAGTGCTACAGCTGCGGCCGATGCTTCAAATATTGCCCGGTGCAACCTGAAAAAACTGTATGAAGATGAAATTTACAGAAAAAGAGTTAAAAATAATCAGGGGAATAAGCCTGATCGCCGGTATTTTCACTTTGATCGTCGGATTTACAATGATCTTCAGTTATATACAGCTTAAAACAATCAATCCGCTTGATAATCCGGCACTTCTTTCAGTCAAAGAACAGTATGATAAGGATCCCGGTGCGGGTAATATTGCGGAACAGGTGCGTGCCATGGACCTTATGGCAAGGAAAGCTTACTTCGCAACAAGGCGGCAGGTTGAAACAGGATCCTACCTGCTTCTGGCCGGAGCTGTTGTCTTTATTTTTTGCAGCAGGCTTATAGCCGGAAACGAAAAAGTAGTGCCATCAATACCCGGAGTTAAACCTGACCAGATAGGTTCAGGAGCAAAATACAGAAAATATTTGCTCATTTCGGCATCAGTTATTCTGGCGGGAGCGATAGTTTCATCATTCCTGCTCAGGAGCAATCTGCCTGACCTTTCAGGGAATGGTAATCCCGCGACCTCCTGAGAAGAAAGGTGGAAGGATTGCCGGAAAAGAATTTAAGCCCGATGAAACAAATTATCCCTTTTTCAGGGGCCAGGACAGCCGTGGAATTGCTGGCGGATCAGGATACCCGGTTGATTGGAACGGCGAGGAAGGAAGAAATATCAAATGGAAGACCGCAATCCCTAAAGGTGGGAAAAGCTCGCCTGTAATATGGGGAAAGAAACTATTCGTTACGGGTGCTGAGGGAAGAACAGGCGAGGTCTATTGCCTCGATAAGGAGACAGGAGAAATCCTCTGGACGGCTCCAGTATCAGATATTGCCGGTGAGCCGGCAGTACTGCCCGAAATGGATCAGGACGCAGGTCTGGCTGTTTCATCTGCTGCGGTAAACAAGAATTCCGTTTGTGCGATCTTTGCAAACGGAAATCTTATTAGTCTCGATCATGACGGCAACAGAAAATGGGCCATAAATATTGGTCTTCCCGAAAATGTTTATGGTTATTCCTCTTCTCTTCTAATCTACGACAATACCCTGATCGTTCAGTACGATGCCCAGGAAAAAGTGTCACTCATGGGTTATGATACCGAGACGGGTGAATTGAAGTGGGAAACTTTAAGGAACGGAAGGCCTGTCTGGTCATCCCCCGTAATGGCAAATTTCAATGGCAAACAGCAGGTTGTTATAAATGGCAATCCATATGTAACCTCCTTCGATGCTGAGACCGGAGATGAATTGTGGTCAATCGAGTGCCTTACAGGAGATGTTGCACCTTCACTTGCAGTGAACAGCACAATGGCTTATGCGGTAACCGATTATGCAAGACTTGCTGCAATAAAAGCCGGAACCGGGGCATCAATAGTCTGGGAGGATAACATGTTCACTCCCGATGTATCAAGTCCGGTCGCCAACAACGAATTCCTGTTTCTTGCAACGGGTAACGGCGATGTGGCTTGTTATAATGCCCAGGCAGGAGACACACTCTGGACGCACTATTTTGCCCAGCAGTTTTATGCTTCACCTGTTATTGCAGATAAGAAGGTCTATATTCTTGACCGTTCAGGTACTATGCATATTGTGAAAGCAACTGGTCAGTATGAGCTTTTAGCCGAATCACCGCTTGGAGAAAATGCTGATTGCACTCCGGCATTTTCTGATAAGAAGATTTATTTGAGAGGAAGGAACAATCTTTATTGTATTTCAGGAAATTGAACAGAGACGAAAAACATATTGAAACAGGTGAATGCAACTGTCAGACTGTGACTGAAAGCGATATCGTTTCAGTTGTTGATGAAGTGGTCAGGCTCACGGGCAGTGAAAAGGAGAAGGTCATACTTATCCTGCAGGAGGTTCAGAAGCGCCTTAACTATCTGCCATCGGAGGCCCTGAAGCATATCTGCAGGGTTACTGAAATTACTCCCGGCCAGATATCGGGAGTTTCAACATTCTATTCCCAGTTCAGGCATCTTCCCGTCGGCAAACACACAATTAAAATCTGCGCCGGAACAGCCTGCCATGTTAAGGGAGCCCCGCTGATCTCCGATGCATTTAAACGGGTGCTGGAGATCAGCGATCTGAAGAACAGTTCTCCCGATGGACTTTTTTCGATTGAGGAGGTAGCATGTCTAGGGTGCTGCACACTTGCTCCGGTTGTCCAGATTGACGGAAAAACCTATGGGCATGTCAAACCAACCCAGGCAGAAAATATTATAAAGGATTTCCTTTCGCTGAAAAGCTCCAGGGTATCTTCACAAAATGAGGAAGAAACAAACGACGTTCAGTCCGAGGTACGGATCGGGCTGGGCTCGTGCTGTGTCGCAGGGGGAAGCAGGGAAATACTATCGAGGCTGATTGAAGTAAAGGAGGATTATGACCTTAATATCAGGCTGAAACCCGTAGGATGCGTCGGGGTATGCAACCAGACGCCGTTACTTGAAATCATCACCAACGGAAATTTAAGTTCAAGATATACGAACGTAAGAAAGGATCAGGTTGAAGAGATACTTCTCAAGCACATAAAACCAGGGTCGCTGAATAAAATGATCAGATACAGACTGAATGACCTTGCTGATTCATTCGTTTCGGATGAGAAGGTCGGTAGTCCGATTAATCTTACGGGAGAGCAAAGGGAAAAATACCTCAGGAGCTTTCTAAGTTCGCAGGTTCACATGGCCACTATGAACGGTGGCATGCTGTCTCCTGTATCGATTGAAGAATATATTCTTACTGGCGGATTTGAAGGCATTAAGAAGTGCCTCGGTTCATCCGACCCGGCCGGTATAAGGCATCTGATAACTGAAAGCGGATTAAGGGGGCGTGGCGGAGCCGGCTTTCCAACAGGGAAAAAATGGGAAATATTCTCCGAACAGGAGGAAAATGTAAAGTTTATTGTTTGCAATGGGGATGAGGGTGATCCCGGAGCTTTTATGGACAGGATGATCCTTGAATCATTTCCTTTCAGGATTATCGAGGGAATGCTGGTGGCAGGATATGCCACAGGCGCTTCTGAGGGCATCTTTTATATCAGGGCCGAATACCCCCTGGCCGTAACAAGGGTACGAAATGCAATCAATCTATGTCATGAAAGGGGAATTCTCGGGAAGAATATTTTCGGGACAGGCTTTTCATTCGATGCAACGATATTTGAAGGCGCCGGAGCTTTTGTCTGCGGAGAGGAGACGGCTCTGATAGCATCACTTGAGGGAAAGCGCGGCACACCGCATTTAAGACCCCCCTACCCCGCTGTAAAGGGATTCCGGGGAAAGCCAACCCTTGTGAACAATGTTGAGACCTTTGCACTTGTGACCTGGATCATAAACAACGGTGCAGAAGCTTTCAGCTCAACTGGTACAGTTAAAAGCAGGGGAACAAAGGTGTTTGCACTGGCAGGAAAAGTATCGAAAGGCGGACTTGTTGAGGTTCCAATGGGTATAACAATAAGGGAAATAGTCGAAAAGATCGGGGATGGCGTTGCCGAAGGGCGGACTTTTAAGGCGGTTCAGATAGGCGGGCCGTCAGGCGGATGTATTCCTGCAGGTATGGCCGATACACCTGTTGATTATGAAGAGCTTACAAAGATGGGCGCTATGATGGGTTCGGGGGGAATGGTGGTTCTTGATGATGCCGATTGTATGGTTGACATAGCAAAGTACTTTCTGACTTTCACACAAAAACAGTCATGCGGCAAATGCACATTCTGCAGGGTCGGAACGACTAAGATGCTTGATATCATTACAAGGCTGAGTGAAGGGAAAGCTGATCTCCGCGAGATAGATGAACTTAACGAACTCTGTGCAGATGTTAAGAACGGAAGTCTTTGCGGACTTGGGAAAACGGCACCAAATCCGGTACTTACCGGAATAAAGTACTTCAGGGAAGAATATGAGGCCCACGCCAAAGGTTATTGTCCCGCCAGGAAGTGCGTTGATCTTATAAAATATACAATTACCGATAAATGTACAGGCTGTACAAAATGCTCGCAGGAGTGCCCGGTAAATGCAATCGCCTTCAAACCTTATGAAAAACATGAAATCGATCAGGCAATCTGTACAAAGTGCGATACTTGCAGGATTGTGTGCCCGGTAAAAGCAGTGGAAATAGTAAATGCAAATGATCAGGGTAAGGATTAATAATATTGAAATTGAAGCCGGGGAGGGTCAGACAATCCTTGGTGCTGCCGGAAAAGCAGGGATCTCCATTCCAACGCTTTGCCACAAGGATGGCATTGAACATTATTCATCATGCATGGTTTGTCTTGTAAAGGACAATAAGACAGGCAGTTTTATCCCCTCCTGCTCAGCGACGGTCAGCGATGGAATGGACATAGACGCTTCAGGAGAAGATGTCATAAAACTGCGGAAAAAAGCGTTAGAGCTTCTTCTTCTTGAGCACAGGGCAGAATGTGAGGCTCAATGCAGGATTGTTTGTCCTGCAGGATATAATATACCGCTGATGAACAGGCTTTTAGCTTCAGGTAATATTGAAGGCGCCCTTGAACTTTCGCTTTCGGAACTTACGGGTTCGGAAATCAGATGCAAGACCTGTCCGGGTTATTGTGAAAACGCCTGCCGCAGAAAGAAAGTCGATCAGCCAGTTTCGATAAAGAATTTACAGCTTTTTGTTTCAGCCCATCTCGATAGTGCCAAAGTCGCTGAGAAAATGCCTGTTGAAACAGGAGTCCCGGAAGTCAGAAAGAGGTTTTCATCACGCATCGGCGTGCTGGCAGAGTCAGAGCTTAAGGAATGGCTTAAGGAGTGCAGTGATGATCTCCTGCGATTCAGGGAGATCACAGATTTTGAAACGGCGGGCAGCGAAGCCGGAAGCTGCATGCATTGCGACTGCCGGGCTGCAGGGGATTGCAGACTGCGCGATCTGTCACAGAATTTATCGGTTAAGGATCCAAAAGGTAAGTTTGTCAGTGCTCCTGCCGTAAAAAAGATCAATCATAAAACCGGCCTGATTTTTGAAAACGCAAAGTGTATTAAATGCGGACTCTGTGTAAGGGTGTGCGAAGACAGCAAGGATGAACCGGCATTGTGCTTTTTAAACAGGGGATTCGTATCAATAATATCTGAGCCACTGACTGAAGAGTTTGACGATATTCTGGCAACGAAATCAGAAATTTGTATTGATATTTGTCCGACAGGTGCTTTAAGCCGGTTTTAACAATATGTTAGTCATGAGATTTTTCAGCTCCGTATTTGCTTTCCTTTTTGTTCTGTTCAGTTTCGATTGGACAGAAGACAGGCCAGAACTGGTCTGTTTTCAGGGGGAATAGCGATCTCTCGGGGAATACTGACTATGAGTTTCCGGCATCACCTGTGTTGCTATGGAGCCTTCCGACAGGCGAAAGAAGCAAATCATCGCCGGTGATCAGCGACGGGGTTGTTTATTTTGGTAATGATGAAGGCAGGCTTATCGCTGCAGGCGGCGACGGGAAAATAAAATGGACATTTAAAACAGATGATCCGATCGAAGCCCCGCCCCTTGTTTATTCCGATAAAGTTATCACGGGCGGTTATGACGGTGTACTCCGGGCAAACAATAAGTCAACCGGGAAGCTGATCTGGTCATATGAAACCGATAACCAGATTGTGGGATCAGCGAATGTATGGACGTCAGCCAAAGGATCCGGGATCTTTTTCGGCAGCTATGATTATTACCTGCATTGCATCGATCCGGCGACCGGAAAACCGTTGTGGAAGATTGAAACCGATAATTATGTCAACGGTACTCCGGCACTTGCGAATAACAGCATTGTGTTCGGCGGATGTGACGGAATAATCAGGATCGCAGATCCGCTGACAGGAAAAGAGAAAGACACCATTGAGATCGGAGTCTATATAGCAGCTTCTCCTGCCCTTTCTGGTGGAAAAGCATATTTCGGAGATTATGACGGAGCGTTTTATTGTCTTGACCTGAACACGCGGAAAGTACTATGGGAAATCCCTGCAGACGGAAATTCCGGTTCGATCCTTTCAATTCCGGCAGTCAGGGGAAACTATGTTGTTGTCGGCACCGATGATAAATATATTTACTGTTATAACACCACTTCAGGGAAGCTTGTCTGGAAATTCAGGACAAACGGCCGGATAACAGGTTCTGCAGTTGTAACGCCAACTAAAGTTCTTTTCGGAAGCACCGACGGGAATATTTATATGCTTGGACTGAAAGACGGAAAGAAGATATGGAGCTTTAATGCCGGAGCTCCTGTGAGCAGCTCTCCGGCCGTAACGGGCGACAGGTTTTATTTCCTGACTGAGGACGGGAGGCTGCTGGCTTTCGGAATAAAATAACATACCTCTGTGCCCCTCTGTGAACCTCCGTGGAGACTCTGTGTAAGTTTTAAGTTACACAGAGTTACACAGAGAAGATCACAGAGATCCGCAGAGATCAAATATTAATAAGATTGAAAATAGTATATCTTATAACAGGGTCAGGCGGATCATTCTATTGCGGCAACTGCTACCGTGATATGATCTACCTTCGTGCGATCAGGAAAGTGCCCGGCATTTCAGCCAGTGGAATTCCCCTTTACCTTCCACCTGATAAAGCGACTTCAGCAAACAGTTTTGAAGATGAAGTTTTTTTCGGAGCAATATCAATGTTTCTCAGGGAAAAAGTCGGTTTTCTCAGAAATATGCCTGTCTTTTTTGAAAAATTTTTCGACTCAAAACCATTTTTAAAGCTTGCTGCAGGCATGGCAGGAACAACAAGGACCGATGGGCTCGAGGATCTGACCCTGAACATGATTGAAGGCGACAATGCCTTCAGGAAGAATGAGGTTGACAGACTCGTGAGATACCTGGTCAAAGATGGCAAGCCGGATGTCATTCACCTTTCAAATGCATTAATACTCGGTCTCGCGAGACAATTAAAAAAAAGGCTTGACATCAGGATAGTCTGTTCCCTGCTTAATGAAGATGACTGGATCGATGAAATGAAGGAGCCATACAGGGGAAACGCATGGAAAATGATTGCGAAGGAGGCTGTTCATGTTGACAGATTTATCACACCTAGTCAATATTATAAAAACCTCTTCATCAAAAAAACAGGCATTAAAGGCGACAATATAAGCGTTATTCCCCTTGGATTTGATCCCCAGGAATTTCCTGACAAGCCTTTAAAGCCGAGGCCTCCGGCTATCGGTTATTTTTGCCGCGTCAGCCATATGAACGGATTTGACAAGCTGGCCGATGCATTCATTAAGCTCAAATCGGAAAACAGCATACCCGGGCTTACCCTGAATGTTTGCGGCGGATACACAGGTGATGACAAACCCTTTATTTCTGAACAGATAAAGAAGATAAAAGGACACGGATTTCAGAAAAGCGTCAGGATCTATCCGGAATTCCAGGGGAACAAGAAGATGGAATTCTTCAGTAACGTGGATGTCATCAGCGTCCCTGTAAGAAAATATGACGGATACGGATTATACATCCTTGAGGCAAACAGTGCCGGAATACCTGTGGTTCAACCGTCAACAGGCGCCTTCCCCGAAATTGTGGATATTACCGGAGGAGGTATCATATATTCTCCTGATACGGTTGAAGAACTTGCAACAACCCTTCTCCGGGTACTGAATGATAAAGAGCTGAGAACCCGCCTTGGAAGGACGGGTCAGGATACTGTTAAGAGAGAGCTCTCACTCGAAAAAATGTCGGTCGGACTTTCGGGAGTCTATAACCAGATATGAATGAATAAAAGAAATAAAAGAAATAAGAGAAATAAAGGAAATAAGGGAAAAGTAGATGCTAAGACTCTCTAATATAACAAGATCGTTTACCGGCAGGGGAATTGTCCTAGACAAGCTGGAAATTAATGTCAGTGAAGGTGATTCTATTGCAATTACCGGACCCTCAGGTTCAGGAAAAACCACCCTGATGAATATAATAAGCCTGCTTGACCGGCCCGATTCGGGTGATATATTCTTCAGGGGTGATTCAATCCTTAATTACACTCCCGATCAATCTGCCCTGTACAGAAATACCAATCTTGGATTTGTATTCCAGGATCATATGCTTTTCCCGCATCTGACTGTAATGGAAAACATTCTTTTGCCGGTATTTGCAAGGCCGGTCTCAAAAAATGATTACCGGGAAAAAGAAAAATACTGCAGGTTTCTCATGGAAAGAACCGGGATCAGCGATATTTCGGAAAAATATCCTTTTACCATTTCAGGAGGTGAAGCTCAGCGTGCAACGCTGGTAAGGGCGCTCATAAACAAGCCTTCACTGCTTCTGGCTGATGAACCTACTGGTTCGCTCGACTCAAAAAATGCCGGGCTTCTGGGTGAACTGCTAACGGGGCTGAACACGGAATTCGGTCTTACTCTGATCGTTGCCACCCACTCTGAAAACCTTGCATCGAAAATGAAAAAGCATCTCCGTCTCGAGAACGGACAACTGATAAATTGATATATAACAACTGATCTGATGAGATTTATCAATTTAAGAATTGCAGCCAGATCACTGATTTTTTACAGTAAATCATCTGTTAATCAAGTTATTATTGTTGCCCTGCTTGCTGCCGTGATTACCGGGTCGCTTCTCACCGGTTATTCGGTCCGCGCCAGCCTCAAACAAAAAGCAGCTGAAAAACTCGGTAAGACAGGCATTGTTATAAGTTCCGGTTTAAGATTTTTTGATGCTTCGCTTGCTGGCAGAATTGGCGGCAGGATTAATGAAAAGGCAATTTCTGTTTATGAATCCGACGGATATATTCAGAACTTTTCAACCGGTGTTACAGCCCTTAATGCAAAGATATACGGGATCGGCGATGATTTCTTCCAATTTATGGAATCAGATTCAATATCGGTTGATCCCGGGACCGCAGCCATAAATGACCGCCTGGCAAAACATCTCGGCATCTCGGAAGGTGAAGAGATCATTATTCGGTTCAGGGAACTGGATCCGTTACCGTCAAATGCTCCCTTTGCCCCGTCAAAGGAAGATAAAGGTCAGATTGTTTTGAAGGTCGCAAAGATCCTGACAGAAGGTCAGTCAGGTAACTTTTCACTTGGGATCAGCCAGGTGGTACCGATGAATGTATTTATCAATCTCATTGATCTGGATAAGGGCGGCAGCAAAAGTACAGCCAACCGGCTGCTGATAGATAACGCCATGGAGTATCCCGTTGATTCAATTGTGACAGTAATTTCAGAGTTGTTGACAATAGACGACATAGGTCTTTCAATAAGGCGATCCGAAAGATCGGGAGAGCCTGAATTGATTTCCGACAGAATTTTTATCGACAGTGCCATTGTATCGATGGTACTTCAGAAGATCCCCGAAGCCTGGCCGTTGATAACCTATCTGGCCAATTCTATGGAGGTCGAGGGTAGTTTAACCCCCTATTCCTTCGTTACAGCCATACCTTCGCAGGGAGCAAGGCAGGTTTCGGAAAATGAAATAATGATCAGCACCTGGGTTGCTGAAGATACGGGTGCTGGAGTTGGTGATACGTTGAAAATGACATGGTTCGACCCCGGTACCGGGCCGCTTCTGAAAGAAAGAAGCAGGGATTTCATCATCTGCGCAGTGCTGGATCAGGAGAGTGATCTGGCAGATCCTTCGCTGATGCCTGATTTCCCCGGAATTGCAGGGAGCGCCACCTGTTCAGGCTGGGATGCCGGCGTACCGATCCTTCTGGATAATATCAGGGAAAAGGATGAAGAGTACTGGAATAAATACCGGGGAACACCAAAAGCATTCATAAGTTACACTTCGGGCAGAGAGATCTGGGGCAACAATTTCGGACCGGCAACAGCTATAAGGTTTCCCCGGACGATGAACCCTGAACAGATCAATATTAAGCTCAAGGGATTTCTTGATCCGGGGATAACCGGATTTAGAATTACAGATATCAGTGCAGGTAGTATGGATGCAGCCTCAAGCGGGGTCGATTTCAGCTCGCTTTTCCTGTCGCTGAGCATGTTTATCCTGACTTCATGCATAATATTACTGTCGCTCGCCGTATCGATGTATTTTGATTCAAGGAAGGAGCAGGTTAGAACATATTATGCACTCGGTTTTAAGAATTCCTTCATCCGAAACCAATTATTCCTTGAGAGCCTGCTCCAGACGGTTGCAGGAGCAGTGCCAGGGATCTTTTTGGGGTACCTGATCAATACGATGATCATCAATGCGTTAAATTCGGTTTGGATCGGAGCCGTACAAACTGATACCCTGACCCCTCATTTTGGAGCATTTCCTCTCATTTCAGGATTTGTTACAACCATTCTGATCTCAGGCCTCCTGTTGCTCATTAAAAGCGGCAGATTTTTGAAAGAGCTTAAAGATCCCGGAACCAAAGGATTAAATATCCGCAGGTCAGGCCGTAATTTAACTATTATCCTCCTCTCCTTCCCTGCTGCCGTAATCACTCTGGTTTTGTCGCTCATCCTGCAAAACTACTCCATTGTACTTTCATTTGTTGCAGGAGCCCTTTTCTTCGCAGCACTTATCATGTCACTCCGGCAGTATTATCTCCGGATAATAAGGCCGGCCGATTATCAAAAGCATGCTGAGAACCAATATTCCCGGAAATATTACTCTTTCTTTCCGGCACAGGCAGTTACCCCTGCATTTTTTATAGCAGCCGGGATATTTGCAGTTATGATTACGGGATCGAACAGGCAGGGCTTAAACGGGAGCATGCTGCTTCCTCCCGGAGGTACCGGGGGGTATCAGTTTTGGATGGAGTCGGCCATTCCGGTTAAGGAAGACCTGAACCTTGAGGCCGGAAGGCTTGAATTTGGTCTTGATGAACCGGAATTGGAAGACCTGAGATTTGTCCAGGCAGGGAAACTTGCAGGAGACGATGCCAGCTGTCTTAACCTGAATCATGTCACCTCCCCGCCGCTTCTGGGACTGGATGCCGGAGAATTCATAAAGAAAGGTTCGTTTTCGTTTGCCACGGTGCTTAAATCCGCACGAAATAAGAACCCATGGGAACTGCTTGATGATACTCCCGGAACCCATACAATTTATGGTATTGCTGATCAGACGGTACTTCAGTGGGGTCTGAAATTGAAGACCGGGGATACCCTTAAATACAGGGCTGAGAATGGTCAGCAACTGAATATAATAATTTGCGGCGGGCTCAAATCATCGGTATTCCAGGGACATTTGATCATTGACCGGGGAAACCTGGGAAAGTATTATCCTTCGGTGGCCGGAAGTTCAGTCTTTCTGATTGACGGCAACCCGGAAATGAAGGACCGGTACATGGGTTTGCTCGGGGAAAGATTCTCCGGGTATGGTGTATCGGTTGAGCCGGCGGGTGAAAAGCTCGCTTCATTTTTTGAAGTGTCGAATACTTACCTTGATGTTTTTACAGTCCTTGGCGCCTTTGGAATGATCCTCGGCGTAGCCGGGATGGGTTTTATCCTGATTCGTAATTTCAACCAGAGAAAACGGGAATTTGCACTAATGCTCGCAACAGGATATTCCGTAAAAAAGATACGGAGGCTACTGCTGAACGATCAGATAATCATACTATTATGGGGAATTCTAACAGGTACTGTTTCAGGACTGATTTCTACCCTTCCGTCGCTCAGGAGCGGATCGGAGATCCCCTGGAGCCTGGTAGGAGGAATGATAGTATGCATCACCGCTGTAGGGCTCGGGGCGCTGTTCCTTGCTGCAAGGATGGTTAAAGACCAGTCGCTGGCCGGTCAGCTCCGGAGAGAATAATATTCAGTTCCTGCCTACACAAATCAGGTTTTTCTGAGTTCTGAAGTATATCATTCCATCGGTGATGGCAGGGGCGGTCATGCAGATGTCGTTTAGAGGAATTTCAGCCAGCTTGTTAAATGTATCGCCATCCTGAATTATGTAAACTGTTCCTGCTTCATCGACAATATAGATTTTTCCATCCGAGGCTACAGGTGATGCAATGAAGCTGCCTGCCTTGCCGAGCTTTCCGTTATAGATCTCTTTGCCTGTAAGGGGATCATAGCAGTTGACTGTTCCGTTCCAGTTAACGTTGTAAAGCCTTTCGTGGTAAAGAAGCATGGTATGCATGTATGAGCCTCCTCTTGGCAGGTACCACTTTATAAAATTATTTGATGTTTCACCCTCCTTCAGTGTTATATCGCCTGATGCCCCGGTTTGTACAGCCATTATAGGGGAGCTTTTTCCATGTGCGCTGTTAAAATAAATAAGATCGTTCCCGACCACGGGCGTCGGGATCTGAATATCACCACCTCCCGACATCTTCCAGATTTCCCTGCCTGTTTCAAAATCGTATCCTCCGCGATGCTTGAAACCGTTCACTGCAATGTATGTCTTCCCTCCATTTTTGTAAATATTGGGAGTACACCAGCCCGGATACTCATCCCTCATCGTCTTCCATTTCTCCTTTCCGGTTTTGAGGTCATAGGCGGCAACAAAAGAGTTTTCAAGCACGTCGCACTGAATTATCACGACACCATCATGAATAACAGGTGAGCTTGCAAACTCCCATTCCGCATTTTTCATTATGAAGAATGCAGATTTTAATATTCCGAAGTTTTTCTGCCACTTAAGGTTACCTGTCATATCATAGCAATAGAGCCCTTCCGATCCAAAGAAGGCTACAACAAAATTTCCATCGGTGGCCGCTGTTGTATTCGCATGCGTCGATTTCGGATGTCTCTTTACTTTTGGGATACCTTTGCAGGAAACCCTTTCCCACAGAATCTTTCCGGTATTTTTCTCAATGCAGATTACTTTCCATTCATGCATAGAGGAATCGTTGACCGGAGTCACATCACCGAAGATCCCGGGCTTGAATCCGGCTTTATCTGATTCGCTCACTGCTGTAGTAATAAACAATTTATTACCCCATATTACCGGACTGGAGATTCCCATTCCGGGAATTTCAGTCTTCCATTTTATATTTTGCCCGCTTGTAAAGTCAAAAGTCTCAGGAAGATTCGCATTGTCAAGTACGCCTGATGACATATAACCGCGGTAAACAGGCCACTGACGTGCCGGGGTCTGGGCTGATGCACCGGTCAGGCAGAAAATCAGCATAAGTACTGGAACTATGAACTCAGCTTTGGATTTCATAAGGGAAGGTTGTTTTATTAAAATATGATTATTACGTTCAGGAATAAGAAATTCAGAGTTTTATAAAGTAATTGAGAGAAATTATATTCATATCTGATAACCGGGGGTGATAGTCACGCTGGAAGATATATTCAAGCTCAATGCCGTGCTTCTTTGAAAATTTATATTCCATTCCGACCATAAACCTCTTCTTATCAATGGTCTCATCTGCTTTTGATGTAACAGGGAAAAATAATTCTCCTGACAAATACGGATTAAAGGGAAATGACGGAATGTCGTACTGGGCTTTCAGTCGTCCCCTGATATGAGAAACAGGATTTGGATCATCTTCATCATCAATATAAGTTTTATACCGCTCCTGAAACCGTGCCCGCAATGAAAATTTAAAATCTCCTAAAGGAAGTGTCCCTTTCAGTTCCGCAAACAATTTATGGCGGATGTAGTAGGCATCATCCTTTTCAATGTTCCTGCTTATCCTGTAAGAGGCTCCTGCTGCAAAATAATCATTGAACTTATACATTGCTCCGGCCTCAAGGTAAACCTCATCCATCTTCGATCCCCCGTCAAAGGTTCTCAGGCAGGTTGACAGGTCGAGGTCCAGATTTTTAATGATTTCGAATTCAGCCTGAGCGCCGTACCATATCCCGAAATCCTTTTCCTGTGAGGAGGCATTGCGGGCAAGAAGGATAAACATGAAAAATATTGCAGTTTTTCTAATCATCATCATCATTGTTTTTATTCCCGTTCCTGTAAGATATTGTGCTTTCAGGGTCTGTTACGTCATAAAATATTTTAATCTCGCATGTGTCGCGTAAAAAATCAATCTTACCTATTTCAAACCTGTTTATCTTTTTGATCCCGGTCCTTTTCTGAAGGTCTTCCAGCAGGTCCTGGGAATTTTCCGGGTTGATCAGGTTTATCTTCTCATAAAGAACGAGTTTTGAGGCTTCATGTTTCAGGAGCCATACCTTTTCCATACTTATTGTTATCAAAATGATAACAATGTTTATGAATAACACCACCCATATTCCTGTCTGTTCATTTGACAGGGAATTGATTACGGAAATGCCGATTATAATGAATAAATACGTCATTTCCTTTATCGGCATAGCGTCGGTCCTGTATCTCAGGATGCCAAAAATGGCAAATAATCCAAGGGCAAATCCAAGCTGCAGGTTTACATTTTCAAGTGAGTAGCACAGGAAAAAGACGATGGTTGAGATTAATATATAGGTGAATAAGTAATCCTTTCGCCTGGTCACGGAATAGTACAACCACCTGGCAAGTACCATAACCACTGCAAAGTTCAGGGCAAACTTCAGGATCAGCCTGATTAAGCCTGAATTATTGAGGATCGTCGATCCGACCTCACTGATTGCATCAGGTTGCAGGAGATTTAAAGTAATCATTTTTTATTTTGTTGATTAGTAATAATTTGGGCTTAAGCAGATTTGTACGTGGCATCCCGCGTATGAAATGACTTCCAAAACAGTATTTGCTGAACCCAGTCGGCCTGATACGGAAATCTTTTACAACACCAAGAAAATCAGATTGATTTGACAACCCCTCTTTTTTCAGTTCAGCCACAGAAATAAAAGGGAGCTCTACTTTTTTCCCCTTAATGTCAGAAAAGGTCAGATCAAAATCAAAAGTAATCCTTTCATTAGTTTCCAGATTTACCAGGGTGGTTCTTGTAAAAGTGTTTATAAGCTGAGGTTTAAGACACCCGGGGACATATGGTGAATTGGCCACAATAAAACATGACGCCCTGTCATCAAATCCATCAGGATTCAGTGAATTCACAATACGGATCTTTTCAGTCCTGTTCTTATTGGTCTTCTTCTTGATTTCAAGATAAGAAACTCCGGAAGATTCATATTTTCTGTATCTTATCTTGTGTCTTTCCAGTTTGCCGGTCATGTGCTGGTGATAAAAAAGGAAATCATCAGTATCATAGTATGTGGTCCTGTAAGGGAAGACCTTATCCTGGAAAATCTCCATAACCTTATAACTACCGGTCAGGTGGTGAAGCAATTCAGGTAAGATCCTGACTGACAGCAAATACTTTGTATCTGTCCTGTTCATCAGACTGGCCTTGCTCATATTATATAAAGGGACTGTATCGAATGAATCAAGCGCTGAAATTATTTCATTGTGTTCTGTTGTCCCCTTTGAATTGCTAACCATGCTGGGTTTAGGTCTTATGCAGGAGTTTTTATACAGATCAGATTGTACATTCGGTCAGTCCGAGGTTGAGTTCAGGAACTTTATGACCCAGGGAATTGAAAAGAACGAGGGCGGCCCCAAGTGCAGTGGCATTACTTATTTCCGAGGTATAAACCTTTTTGGACGGAAAAGCTCTCGCCATGAGTTTGATAAAGATCCTGTTTTTAGCAAATCCTCCTGTTATATAGATATTTTCGGTATCATCCTTTTGCGGGAGGATAAGCCTGACCGAGTCAATTGTAAGATCACCGAGTTCCATCATCAGCTGATGATAAGCTTCATCAAACGATTTAAAGTCAAACAGGTCAATCCTGTCCCTGAATTCCCTTGCTCCCGGACCGCTTTCAAAAAATGCTCTTTTGTCCCCGCTGTATCTTTCTTTCAGCACTTTCAGCAGATCAGGATCGTACTTCACATTTTTGTAAAAGTCATCGGTTGTCCTGAAATGTTCGTTCAGCATTTTTACGCCGGTCTCATGAATATGTCCGAGAAACAGCCTTGATGATTTAACGGGCTGCCTGGTAACGCTCATATAACAGAGGCAATCCCTGTCGAGCTGTTCAACTGTCAGTTTTTCCGAATTAAAAGGATTCATGCTGATGCACCAGGTTCCCGTTGAAGCAAGAAGGAATTTACCCCTGTTGCCGGTAAAGTAAGGCGCCAGGGAGGCTGAGCTGTCATGAATACCTATTCCCGAATAGAGGCTTTTGCCCTCGATTGAGATTTCATTTACCGTTTCTACCGGAACTGGCTGAGGAAGGTTCAGTCCATAATCATATGTCCATGGATGATAATCCATATTGTCAAAGTCCCACAATCCTGTATGACACCCTATGGAAGTATGCTCGGTATATAGCTTTCCTGTTATAAGATAAGACATATACTGCGGGAAATGAAGAATATGCCTCACTTTGGAAAATATTTCCGGTTTTTCGGTCCTCAGCCACAACACCTGAATCCCCGAATTCAGCATCCCCAGTGCGGGTGAGGCTGTTCTCCTGCAGAATTCATCCTGCCCTCCATATCTTCGGTATAGCCTTTCGGGTATCTTATCATCTATTGGCTTCAGGTAATTATAGGCAGGTGTAAGCCGCTTTCCTGCTGAATCAAGGTAAATAAGAGTTGCGCCGTATGTGGCAAAATTTACGGCAGTCAGGTCAAATTTATCCGAATGGATCAGAGAGCTAATTTCATCCTTAATCCATTCTTCAATATGTTCGATATTGTCGCATTCGAATCCATCGTCATCAAGTTTTTCCTCAAACCTGGTTTCCTCTTCAAGCAAAACCTTCAGATTATAGTCGAACAGGAGAATTTTCTTGTTGGTTTTTCCAATATCGAATATCGCAATAACTTTCTCTTTCATATCCCTCGTTTTCCCGGAATAACTACATTACAAGCTGTTATTTATTTCCTCTCCCCGCTTCGGGATTGCAGAATTTCAGCAATCGGAGCAAAAATATATTTTTTTATCTCTTCAGCAATACTTCTTTTTCGTAACTGCTGATTTCTTCTATATAATCCTGACCAACAGGAACTTTATTTTTCAGGCAGTAATAATCCCAAACCGCACCTAACGGTTTTGTTTTCATAAGCTCGAGCAACGAAAGCCGTTCAAATGTTTTTCCTTCCTCCTCGAATTTAACGAGTGTTTCATGAGGTTCGAGAAGAGCATTCATAAACGCCAGCTGCGCAGCCCTTGTACCAATAACATATGCCCCGATTCTGTTCAGACTTGCATCGAAGAAATCGAGTCCGATATTGACTCTGCCCAGAGCCTTTGCCCTGACAATCTCCTGTGCTATCAGGTTAATCTCATCATTAAAGGTTACCACATGATCGCTGTCCCATCTTACACCCCTGGTAAGATGCAGAAGAAGCTCATCAATATAAAGCAGGATGGATGAGATCTTATCCCCCACCTGTTCTGTGGGATGGAAATGGCCATTATCAAGAGTAATCATTGTGTTGTTCTTAATGGCGTATCCAAGATAGAAATCGTGCGATCCAACAACCATTGATTCGGATCCAATGCCAAATAATTTGCTTTCAACGGAATCCTTAAGATATTTTTTTGGATATTTTTCAGAAAAGATCTCATCAAGCGATTTTTTTAGAAGCTTTCGCAGGGTATATCTGTCAACCGGCGTATCTTTCGAACCATCGGGGATCCATATATTATGAACGGCCGGAGTTCCGAGCTGCTTTCCCATTTCTGCAGCTATTGCCCTGCATCTTTTTGTATGTTCAACCCAGAACTTCCTTACTTTCGGATTTTTACTCGAAAGGGTGAAACCGTCGTCCGCAAGCGGGTGAGAAAAGCAGGTACAGTTAAAATCGAGTCCGATTTCTCTCTTCTTCGCCCAGTCAATCCATCCCTGGAAATGTTTTACCTCTATCTGGTCGCGGTCAACCTTCTTTCCTCCGAACTCGCCGTAGATGGCATGAAGATTCAGCCTTTGCCTGCCGGGAACCAGCGACATTACCTTATCAAGATCATCCCTCATCTGGTCAATTGTCCTGGCTTTACCCGGAAAGTTACCGGTTGCCTGTATGCCTCCGCCTCCCAGTTCGGCTCCTTCTCTTTCAAAACCTCCCACATCGTCAGTTTGCCAGCAATGCAGACTGATTACAATCTTATCCATTTTCTCTATAATCTTGTCTGTGTCAACTCCCAGTGCTGCATAATGTTCCCTTGCGAGCTGATATGAGTTTTTAATGAGTTCTTTTTTCATCTGTATATAATTTAATTTTAAAGGTCAGATGCCTGCCCCGCTTCGGCGGGGGAACCGCACATGATTAACTTCGTTGAGCTCGCCCCGATAAACCGGGGCTCGGTTGAAATTGAATTATTTTCATACGTGTTTGAGTTTAGGTCAATCATGTGGGTTTCATAATTTTTTGTTTAAATATTGTTAATGAATCAAATATAAACAACAATTTGATTTATTCCATATAAAAAAGCTGTTCAAGAGGTATTGACACCGGTGAATTGTCGGGATTTGTTTCCATAATATCAGCCATATATTTCCACCACTTTTTTACAACTTCAGTTGTGCCAAGGTCCTGGGAAGAACTCTCGCCCGATTGTTCCTGGTAGGCAAACAGGGTATCGGTCTCCTCATCCAGAAAAATTGAATAATTGCCTATTCCCTCGTTTTTCAGAAGTGTTACAAGTTCAGGCCAGATTTCGCCATGTCTCTTTTTATACTCTTCCTTAAAGCCGGGATAGAGTTTCATTTTAAATCCAAATCTTTTCATATTTCGAAGATTAACTTAGTTTAACCACAAACGTTGAAAGGATAAGAACAATAATCCCGATTATAAGAACTATAATTGTTTTGCTCTTGGCTCCTTTCCATTCGTTCAGAATTATTCCCCAGATATTGCTGATAGCAATATTAAGCGCCATCAGGATACTCCATCCGAAAACTGCCATACTTTCGGGCAATTTGCTTGAACCCATCCCAAAGAAGTGAAATTGGAGAAACCATAAAAATCCTGCAAGGAAGGTAAAGAGCTAGGTTATTAAGAAGTACGTTTCCGGAACCGAGAAGTAATCCCTGTATGTCCTGTTCCTGATATTTAGATATCCGCAATATACCAGATTGGTAATAAACCCTCCGAGCAGAATGAATATCAAAGTTGGATTTTTCTGAAACAGCGGATTGGTCCCATGTGCAAGTGCTACATCCTCAATAGGTTTTCCTGCCTCAAATCCGAAATTAAAGCAGGCGCTCATTATACCGGCAAAAATGGCTATCAGGATCCCTTTTTTCAGAGCAAACTCCTTTACGGCAGCCCTTCTGTCTTCTTCTGTCATCTCCCTGCTTTTAAGTGCTCCCGCATAACCGATGACTGCAATACCTGCTACAGTCAGTGACACACCAACGACGGTGAGGATGCCTGCTCTTGTTGAAAACAAGTCCTGACCATTTACTATTGCCGGAATTAGTGTACCGAATGCTGCGCATAATCCAAGTGCTATGCTTTGTCCGAGGGCAACCCCCAGGTAACGCATGCTCAATCCGAAGGTGAGTCCCCCGAATCCCCATAAAACGCCAAAAAACATCGCCATTAGTTTTGCTGAAGAAGGAGATTCCCTGAGAATTGGCAGGAGTTCACCCTCTGGAATAAAAATCAATGCAAAAAGCCATGGGGCGATCAGCCAGGCTGCCACACCCTGCGACAACCAGTAGGATTCCCATGCCCACTCCTTTACTTTCTTAAACGGTACATAAAAGCTGGCAGCTCCAATACTGCCCAGCGCTATCAGCAAAATACCAGCAACAGGATTCATCAGATAAATTGTTAGGTTAAGGTTGGTTTCCGAAAAAACATAAAATTAGTGATTTTACCTTTCCGAAATCCGATAAAATTGGATAAATTTCAAAACCTGAATTTTATTAAAACTTTATCATGAAATCACTTAAACTTTTACTTATCCTGATCATGGCTTACGGAAGCCTGTTTGCCCAGGATCTTTCGGTTTACGACCTGACAATTGAACATAAAAAGAATCCTCTCGGGATTGACGATTCACAGCCCCGATTTTCGTGGAAGATCAAGAGCCCCGGCTTTCAATGTTATGCAAACGGCATATCTCGATCAGGGTATCGACAGATCAGAGATTCCCTGCATCAAAAACCATCTGGGTGATCAGGGAAGGTGACCTCGGGAGAATCTGTGCTCATTCCTTATGAAGGCTCTGAACTAAATCCCGGACAGAGATATTACTGGCAGGTAAAAGTATGGGATAACAAGGGAAGAGACATCAAAGTGGAGCGAAACAGCATTCTGGGAAACCGGATTGCTTATCACCTGCGAACTGGAAAGCAAAATGGATTGAAATGGAGCGGTGATACCAACAGGTATTCCCCTTCACCTCATTTCAGAAAGGAATTCACGGTATCAAAAACCGTTGCCTCAGCAGAGTTTATGTTACATCCCATGGATTTTATGAGCTTCATCTGAACGGTAAAAAAGTGGGCGATCAGGTACTTACTCCGGGCTGGACTTCATACCTGAAAAGACTTCAGTACCAGGTTTATGATGTAACTTCTGTTACTTGTAAAGGGAGAAAACGCAGTAGGTGCAGTTCTTGGCGACGGATGGTACAGGGGAACACTCGCCTGGGGAAATAACTGGGCTATTTACGGCAAAAGGCTCGGACTTCTGATGCAGATTGAAGATAACCTATACCGATGGAACTGAATCGCTCATAATAACTGATGAATCATGGAAAGGCAATAACGACGGGGCTATCAGAATGAATGATATTTATAACGGTGAAACTTATGATGCAACGAAAAAGCTTACAGGATGGAATCTGCCAGGTTATAATGATGCAAACTGGAAAAGCGTGAGTGACAGGCAATTATCAAACATAACCTGATCGCTTCAGAAGGTGTACCTGTAAGAAAGATAGAGGAAATAAAACCTGTGAAGATCTTCAGATCACCAAAGGGAAGCCTTCTTGTTGATATGGGTCAGAATATGGTTGGCTGGATAAGGCTTAAGGTAACGGGACCTAAAGGAACAGTGGTCAGAATTCGTCATGCTGAAGTGCTCGATAAATACGGTGAATTCTATACTGAAAACCTGCGGGTTGCAAAATGTGAGCTTAACTACACACTTGCAGGAACAGGAGAAGAAGTCTATGAACCAAGATTTACATTTATGGGATTCCGTTTTGTGGAAGTGACAGGATTTCCCGGGGAACTCACAACTGATAACATAACCGGAGTTGTTATTCATTCCGACATGCCTGTAACCGGAACCTACGAAAGTTCAAACGCTCTGCTTAACCAGCTTCAGCATAATATTCAGTGGGGACAGAAAGGCAATTTTGTTGATGTACCGACCGACTGTCCGCAGAGGGATGAAAGGCTGGGCTGGACCGGTGATGCACAGGCATTCAGCCGGACGGCAGCTTTTAATTTTGATGTGTCGTCATTCTTCACAAAATGGCTTAAAGATGTATGCAGCCGATCAGAAACCCGGGGGCGAAGTTCCGGATGTCATACCTGATGTACTTAACAGGCAGGATGCAAAGACAGCGGCTCCTTCAGCAGGATGGGGTGATGTGGCTGTAATTGTTCCATGGACGATGTATACCGTATATGGCGATAAGAAACTCCTTGAGACCCAATATCCGAGCATGAAGGCCTGGGTCGAATATATCAGGAAGAAAGCCGGCGATTCCTTCATTTGGAAAGGCGGCAGTAAATATGGTGACTGGCTGTTCTATCATCCGCCGGTGAATAATCATTCAGAGCCGGACGGACATACCGAACACGATTTCATTGCCACAGCATTCTATGCATATTCAGCCAGCCTGATGGCAAAAGCAGCAAAGGAACTCGGGAAAACCGAAGATGAGAAATTCTACAATGATCTTTTCAATAAAATCAGCATTGTCTTCAATGAAGAATACGTTACCCCGACCGGCCGTGTTGGCACCAACTCACAGACATCATATGTGCTTGCCCTCATGTTTGACCTTCTTCCTGAAGAACTGCGAAGCAAGGCTGCAGCATTTCTTGTAAGCGATATAAAAAGCAGGAGAAACCATCTTTCCACAGGTTTCCTGGGCACCCCTTTCCTTTGCCATGTCCTTACAGATAATGGTTATGCTGATGTGGCATATGACCTTTTACTTCAGGAAACCTATCCTTCGTGGCTGTACCCGGTAAAAATGGGTGCTACCACCATCTGGGAACGCTGGGACGGTCAGAAAACCGACAGTACTTTCCAGGATCCGGGTATGAACTCTTTTAATCACTATGCTTATGGAGCGATCGGCGACTGGATGTACAGGGTATCGGCAGGGATTGAGACAATGGAGCCGGGTTACAGGAATTTGTTGATCCAGCCCCATCCATCGGATAAAATCAAATATTCAAAAGCCTCGTTCGAAAGTCCGTACGGACAGGTAGCCTCGGGATGGGAAAGAAAGGACGGTAAAGTTCTTATAACAGTCAGAATACCCGCAAATACGAAAGCAACAATCTGCCTTCCTGTCAGATCGGCTGAAAAAGTAACCATAGGAGGCATTGCTCTGTCGGCAAACATTAATCTGTCGAATATCAGGACCCGCGATGATAATGTTCTGATTGATTCAGGTTCAGGTGAGTATGCTTTTGAAATAACTGAATAAAAAAAGACAAATTTAAACCTGATCGGGGGCTTTGAAAAACAGTGCGTTTTGACAGTACCGGTTTCAGCATAAAAATCAGGTACATTTATGAGGTAAGGGAATTGTTTATTTGATTTTTGAGTACATTCAGCCTCATTTTGTTACCTGTTTATATGACCTTTTTTGAGAATCACCTGGGGGAGTTTGCAGCCTTGCTGACGGCATGTTTCTGGACAGTTACCTCTTTATCATTTGAATCGGCCAGCAAAAAGATTGGATCGGTTGCGGTCAATATACTAAGGCTTGTTATCGGTTTTATCTTCCTGAGTCTCTTCACTCTCATCAATCGCGGAAGATTCTTTCCAACAGATGCAGGTCCTGATAACTGGTTCTGGCTGGTACTGTCGGGGCTTGTCGGTTTTGTTTTTGGCGATCTCTTCCTGTTTAAATCATATACAGTCATAGGATCGAGGTTTGCAATGCTTATCATGACGCTCGTCCCTCCCATTACTGCATTTTTTGGTTTTGTCATCCTTGGCGAGAGGTTAACGATGTTCAACTTACTGGGTATGACATTGACCTTTCTGGGTATTTCACTGGCTATTTTCAGCAGAAAAGGCAAGGGTGAAAGATTGTCACTCAAGCTGTCGCCAAAAGGGGTCCTGTATGCTTTCGGAGGTGCCGTCGGACAGGCTCTCGGTCTGATACTCAGTAAACTGGGGATCAGGGATTATGATCCGTTTGCAGCAACCCAGATAAGAATTATGGCAGGAATTGCCGGTTTTGCCATCCTGGTCACAGTTTTAAAACGATGGAACACCGTTTCGGTCGCTTTGTCGAATAAACCGGCGATGATACCAACCTCGGTGGGCGCTTTTTTTGGTCCTTTTTTAGGAGTATCCTTTTCACTGATCGCTATAAAATACACCGAAGCGGGAATTGCTTCAACAATTATGGCCCTGGTACCGGTCCTGATTATCCTTCCGGCAGTCATACTTTACAGGCAGAAAGTGACATTTGCTGAAGTGGCCGGAGCAATAATAAGCGTGGGAGGAGTGGCGATGTTCTTTATTTAAATTGGTTGCGGGATGCAATTCACAGAATTACTGCGATGACACCTGACGAAATAAGAAACAGAATCCCTGAAAGTGAGTTCATCATCTCAGCCTCCCGAAGCAGCGGTCCGGGCGGGCAGAATGTAAACAAGGTAAACACAAGGGTTGAAATCCGGTTTAACATAATTGCCTCCCCTAACCTGACAGATATTGAGAAGAACCTTATATTCATTGAGTTAAAAAATAAAATAAACTCCGAAGGAGATCTCATAACAACTTCTCAGTCTGAACGTTCGCAGTTGAGGAACAGGACAAAAGCCGTGGAGAAATTGTATAAAATGCTATCGGTTGCCCTGACTGAAAAGCCTGGTCGCAAATCAACCTCTCCAACCAAAAAATCACGACTGGAAAGACTCGAAGAAAAAAGAAAACGGAGCCTGATTAAAAAAATGAGAAAGGATTTGGATCAAGCACCAGCAGAATAACCGGAAGCCCCTGATCCAGTATTAAGTTTATCATATTGATCTTAAAAAAATCCAAATTAAATAGAGTTGGCAAGGTCATTATTCCCTGAAAAATTTAGATATTTATGCTTCTGTTTTCTTACTGATCCGGACATGGCTGTCCGAATCATGATCGGGCCGAAAATTGCCTGATGGAGTCCCAAATTCTGATCTTTGTATCAGGAATGTATATTCGAGATTAAACTTACTTGCTAAAGATTTGTTTAATATTAAACTGGGAAACCAAGATTTATGAAAAAACACCTTTTTGTTTCATTTGCAATATTATTAACCTTCCCACTCATCTCTTTTTCACAAGCCGCTCTAATAGTTGATGGTATAAATACTAACTATTACAGCGTATCAAGATCCGACCCGGCTAAACTGATCGTAAAAAGAAGCCTGTTTAGTTCCGGTGCAAATGAAGGCTATATACTGGTCGCGGGCGATGATGCGTATGTTGCAATAAGAGATAACTACCTTGATGGGGCAATGATAATCGGAAACAAGTTCGTCTGGACCGGATATACTAATTATCCCCGTTCGATCTTGCATGGAGTGTTGCTGGGAATGAATAAAAACCAGATTGTAAAGCATAATTATGTTGAAGGAGTACCATATTCTTTTGTTTACAAATCTGCGAAAGCTGAGCCTATGGAATCTACAACAGGAGGGCATTCATATAATATTCACAGGAATGCGAAAACACTGAATATTAAGGGTATGAGTGGAGTAAAAGTGTTTAATAACACATTTTATAACACACGGTACAGTAATTTTTATAATATTCATATTTATGAAAACAACAGCTCCGGTGAGACCAGACCATATAATGCGGCCAAAAATGTAAAAATCAAGAATAACATCATTTATCAGAAATATGATATACCTGCAATTCAGGTAGATCAGACTACATGTCTGCAGGGTTTTGAATCGGATTATAATATATTCTGGTGTGAGGAATGTGTTGATCACAAACCAACATTTAAAGTTGCCGGTGTCACAAGGACGTGGGAAGAATGGAGAGCCCTGGGTTATGACACGCATTCACAGGTAATGGATCCGAAATTTATTGATGCATTAAGCCTTGTTCCGTCAGCAAGAATGGATTACGGGACGAACCTGGGCACGGGATTCGATTATGGATTGGCTACAACAGCACGGTGGAACGTCGGACAATATCCTGATACCGTACAGCAAAACGGCACATGGCAGGTTGGTGCTATTGTTTATGCGCCTTCATCAGGTCCGGTCGGGGTAACTGGCATTACTCTTACCAGTTCGGGCTCGAACACACCCGATGCAGTCATTGGTATTGGGGAGACCTATCAACTGACAGCGACCATTTTACCTTCAAACGCGTCAAACAAAAATGTAACCTGGATATCGGGAAATGGAACCATTGCCACAGTTAATTCCACCGGGCTGGTTACCGGAGCAGCAGTTGGTTCAACAACTATAACTGCTACTACTGTTGACGGCAGCTATACTGCTTCCAGTATTATTACTGTTGTCGGCGCATCTTCTTATAACCTCTTTTCCACACAGATTCCCGCTTCATCCAGGACCGAAAGACCGGGTGAATTTGGGATGAAATTTACTTCCTCTGTCCCCGGCCAAATTACCACGATCCGCTATTACAAACCCTCTGGGGAGAACGGCACACATACCGGAAGATTATGGTCAGCAAATGGCCATTTGCTGGCCAGTGCGAATTTTTCATCCGAAACCTCCTCGGGGTGGCAGGAAGCTTCATTGAATTCCCCATATCCGATATATGCCGATTCAATCTATGTAGTTTCAGTAAACTCCAATAGCAGGTTTGTTTATACAAGAAACGGACTTCAATCAGTTGTTGCAAACGGTCCGGTAAGGAGCATTGCAGGTGGCAATGGTGTTTTTATCTATGCTCCTGAGTCATTCCCGGTTGATTCATACAGGAACTCCAATTACTTCCGGGATATTACTTTTAATGCATCCACGGCTCACCCGACTTCTGTAAATTTACGCCCGGCCACTGTAACTGTCGGCATCGGAGAAACACAGCAACTGAC
Source organism: uncultured Bacteroidales bacterium (assembly GCA_963737255.1). Taxonomy (GTDB): domain Bacteria; phylum Bacteroidota; class Bacteroidia; order Bacteroidales; family VadinHA17; genus LD21. The sequence continues at coordinate 38,890 of CAVTSB010000010.1, read as the reverse complement.
AGCAGCAATTTCACCTCCCTATGCATCTAACCAGGCCACGACCTGGAGTTCGAGCGATGCAGCTGTAGTATCAGTTGATGACAGCGGGTTGATCACCGGCATTTCATTTGGCTCAGCAACAATTTCAGTGACCACACTTGATGGCAATTTTACTGCTTCCAGTGTGATTACCGTTACTGAGGCATCCCCTTTCAACCTCTTTACCTCTCAGGCTCCTGTTGCATCCCGGACAGAGAGGCCGGGTGAGTTTGGGATGAAATTCAGCTCCTCTGTCCCGGGTCAAATCATCAGGATCCGTTATTACAAACCTTCCGGTGAAGGGGGATCCCATGTTGGTAGATTATGGTCGGCAAAGGGGATTCTGTTAGCCAGTGCAGGCTTTTCGGCCGAAACAACTTCGGGATGGCAGGAAGCTGTATTGAATTCCCCGTTTACAATATATGCCGATACAATTTATGTAGTTTCTGTTAACTCCAATAACAGGTATGTTTATTCCAGAAATGGGCTTCTGTCGGTCGTTACGAACGGTCCACTGTACAGTATTGAAGGGTCCAATGGCGTATATAATTATCCGTCAGGTTTATTTCCGGCATATACCAACAGAAATTCAAACTATTTCCGGGATGTGACTTTTACAGCTTCAGAATCAAAAGGGGAGCAAACAGATAAGCTTGCTTTCGATGGAGATGTATTATCCAAAAGGAAAACAGCCGGTACCTCTTTTTCGGAGAATGAAATAATAGTATTTCCCAATCCTGCTTCAAAGCTTTTAAACGTTAAATTCAATAACCTGGAAGGTGAGGAATATGAACTTTCCTTATATAATTCGCTTTCGCAAAAGATGGTTGGTCTGAGATCCAGGGAAACACTTATCACATTTAATATTGAAGATTTTCAAAAAGGCTTATATGTCCTTATTATTAAATCAAATATGAGGATGGTTGTGAAAAAGGTAATTCTTGAGTAGCAATCCTGTGGGGTTTCAGACCTCTATTTACCTGTTTTTATGCGTTTTTTCTCACCCCGGTTCCGTTCGGCACCGATCGGCGCGGCATTGCTGATTCCCAGACAAAGTAACTGACAATGAATATTTTCCCTATTTCAGGCAATGAATAGGGTGTATGTGAATTATGTAAATATTAATAAAGAACTTGTAACTATTCCATATACCCCTTACCATATCTTTGAAGCCGATTGCTGTTTAACAGAATAGTATAAAAAAGTGCTCTTTTGAGCTGAAAGCTAAGATTTGTTTGAAAAGAAATTTAAAACCAGGAATTATGAAAAAGTTATATATAATACCATTAGTATTATTATTGTCAGTATCATCTTTTTCCCAGACAATAGTGACAGTTGATGCTGTTAATGTTACCAATTATGATGCCAGAAGTTCAAATCCGATTTTACTTACGGTAAAGAGGAGCAGATTTTCAAATGGTACCAATACAACAATGCTTCTGGTAGCGGGAGATGATACATATGTTACTATCAGAGATAATAATATGGATGGTGCCAAAATAATCGGCAACAAGTTTGAGTGGACAGGTTATGAAGATTATCCTGGTTCGATATTGCATGGAGTATTGCTTGGGATGAATAAAAACCAGGTTGTAAAACACAATTATGTTGAAGGAGCTCCATATTCTTTTGTTTACAAAGCTTCGCAAAAGGAGCCTATGGAATCGACAACAGGAGGGCATTCATATAATATTCACAGGAATTCAAAGACTTTTAATATCAAAGGTATGAGTGGAGTAAAAGTGTATAATAACACATTTTACAATACACGATACAGGAATTTCTATAATATTCATGTTTATGAAAATAACAGTTCAGGTGAGTCCAAGCCATATCTTCCGGCCAAAAATGTAAAAATAAAGAATAACATAATATACCAGAAATATAATATACCCGCAATCAAGGTAGATCAAACTACATGTCTTGCAGGATTTGAATCGGATTATAATATATTCTGGTGTGAGGATTGTGTTGATAACAAACCTTCATTTAGTGTTGCCGGTGTTACCAAGACATGGGAACAATGGAGAGCCATGGGTTATGACACTCATTCACAGGTAAGGAATCCAAATTTTATTGATGCAACAACTCTGGTTCCGGCGGCAAGGATGGACTACGGGACGAACCTGGGTGCCGCATTCGAATACGGATTAGCAACATCTGCAAGGTGGAATGTTGGTCAATACCCTGATACTGTAAGGCAAAACGGGACATGGCAGGTTGGAGCAGTTCTTTATGCGGGACCATCAAGTACAATCAATGTAACGGGTATTACTGTCACCGGAGCAGGAGGTGCATCAACAATATCAGCAGAAAACGTGTCCCTGCAACTGAGTGCAGCAGTAACTCCGACAAATGCAACCAGCAAGACGGTTACATGGTCGGTTGTCAATGGCACCGGTCAGGCTTCAATCAGTCCAACGGGGCTTGTAACTGCTACTGCAGTTGGCACAGTAAATGCAAGAGCAACAGCAAATGATGGTTCTGGTATTTATGGCAATCTTTTAATTTCCATTGCCACTCTGTTTCCTGTAGGTGAATCATACTCTTACAATCTCCTTGCTTCTCTTACTCCTGCTACATTACGAATTAACAGATCCGGTGAATTTGGGATGAAATTTACCTCATCGGTGGCAGGACAAATCACAAAAATCCGTTATTACAAGTCAACTTCCGAAAGCGGTGCTCATGTCGGAAGATTGTGGTCAGCAAGCGGTTCCCATTTGGCCTCTGCAAACTTTCTGAATGAAACCTCAACAGGGTGGCAGGAGGCTATTTTGAGTACTCCTTATACTACTAATGCAAATACGGTCTATATCGTTTCGGTAAACTCTAATATTAGTTATTTTTCCACAGTGTATGGACTTCAATCAGTCATTACCAGCGGCCCATTGAGCAGTGTTGCAGGCTCCAACGGCGTTTATGTGTATTCAGCGGGGTCATTTCCGACAAGGTCCTATCTTAACACCAACTACTTCCGGGATATTACTTTTAGTGAATCAATTGCAATAGCAGACCAGGCCGAAAATTTTGCATTGGCTTTTGAAGATAATGAGGTGAAAAATGAAGCTGTTGCAACAACCTTTGCAGACAATGAAATAACAGTATTTCCGAATCCTGCTTCTAAATACCTGAGCATTAAAATTAATGATCTTGAAAGTCAGGATTTTGAACTTTCACTTTACAACTCGCTTTCAAGAAAAGTAATTAGCAAAAAAACCAGCGAAACATTAGTTACAATGAACATAGAAGAATTGCCTAAAGGTGTGTATGTCCTTATAATACAATCAGGTTTAAAGATGGTAACGAAAAAAGTAATTATTGAGTAGTAGTCTGATGAGGTACCAGGCCTCTATATTCCCATTTTGTTGTCAGATGCAGAGGTAGTCGACTAACATTAATTATTTGCAGTTTTTTTATCTTCAGGATAATTAAATGTTGCTAACTGCGTTATTATGCATGTCATTTTTTTACTTATGGATGCATTTGAAACTCAGCCAGGTGACATTTATCATTTATTAAGGAAGTGGCATGATTATTGTGAAACAGCATTCCTGATAATTTTATTTTAAAAGTAATTTTTTATATGTATTTTTTTTTAGTCAGCATGGTAAAAAATTTAAGTTTCAATGTCAGAAAAATACCAGTCGGGCAAAGAAATTATTTCATTGGATTAAACAGCGTAATATATTGATAGTAAATAACATAAACAATAGTATGTCAATAATTGATCAGGCAAATGTTAATAATTTGTTTTTCATGTTAATATTTATAGGGGTCATTTTGTACAATGTATTCATAGAATATATATTTTCGTCCCGATTTATTATAAACTAATACCGGATTTAAAACAAGAAAACTAAGTTAAAGGTGAAAAATTTCATCTACTTTTATGAACGCTAACAATAATGAGGTTGTCGCCCTCCACGGAGAGGGCCGCCTCGTGGGTTGCTCTTCTGACGAAGAGCCTGGCGCGAAAACCACGATTTTTTCGCAAAACGGAATCCCAAACCAGTCAGTTAGCAACCGAAGTGCGGAGTTCATGCACCGCTACTTCCCCCTGACAACACTAGAATCCTGGAATGATTGGAAATGGCAGCTTCGAAATGCTTTTACCAGCATCGAAGACCTGAAGAAAATCATGCGTTTATCCGAAAAGGAGATCATGGCCATTAATAATCTTAAAGGCCGGCTTCCTTTGCGTATCACTCCCTATTTTGCATCTTTGATTTACGACACAAAGCCAGGGCATCCGCTTCGTCGAAATGTTGTGCCTGTCGTTGAAGAATTGCTTGAGACAAGCAGTGAGCAATCAGACCCTCTTCATGAGAAATCATTTTCTCCTGTTAAGGGAATTGTTCACAGATATCCCGACAGGGTTCTGTTTACTGTTACCCAGGTCTGTTCTAATTACTGCAGGTATTGTACGCGCTCCCATTCTGTCGGAAGGCTCGACAAACTGGGAAGACAGGACTATGAAAAGGCTTTTAATTATATATCGTCACACAAGGAAGTAAGGGACGTCCTGATCAGCGGAGGTGATCCGCTTACCCTGACTGATGATACGCTTGATTATATACTCTCAAATATACGAAGGATTGAACATGTCGAAATAATCCGGATCGGTACAAGGATACCTGTGGTTCTGCCACAACGTATAACCGACGGATTGATCAACGTGCTCAGGAAATACCATCCACTCTTTATCAGCCTGCATTTTTCGCATCCCCTGGAGATTACCGAAGAGTGTGCAAAAGCCTGCAATAAGCTTGCTGATGGCGGTTTTCCGCTCGGAAGCCAGACAGTTCTTCTCAAGGGGATAAACGATAACGTACCCGTGATGAAGGATCTCATGCATAAGTTGCTGAAGGTTAGAGTCAGACCATATTATCTTTATCAATGCGACCTTATCCCGGGTTCCGGTCATTTCAGGACAACCGTTAAGAAGGGACTTGAAATAATAAAAGGACTGAGAGGCTTTACCAGTGGTTACGCAGTTCCGACATTCGTTATTGACGCCCCCGGCGGAGGCGGTAAAATCCCGCTCCTGCCCGATTATGTGGTTGAACATAACGATGAGCATATAGTTCTGCGGAATTACAAGGGTGTTTTATGTGAATATCCTGAAAAATAGGTCATAAGATGAAAATCGGTTTGACGTATGATTTGCGGTCCTGGTATCTTGACCGTGGTTATTCTATGGAAGATACCGCAGAGTTTGACAAGCAGGAGACTGTCGATGCCATCGAAGCTGCTCTCATTAAGATGGGATTCGAAACTGAACAGATCGGCAATTGCTTTCAGGTAATTGAAGCACTTGCCGCCGGCAAAAAGTGGGACCTTGTTTTCAACATTGCAGAAGGACTATACGGCGACGGAAGGGAATCGGTCATACCGGCAATACTTGACCAGTATAAAATTCCATACGTTTTCAGCGGACCTGTTATTCTCGGCATTTCGCTTAACAAGCATCTGACCCGGCTGATTGTATCGGCTGCAGGTGTGCCCGTAAGCCCGGGAATGCTGATCTCTGAACCGAAGGATGTCGAGAAATGCAATTTGAAGTATCCCCTCTTTATAAAACCCGTATCGGAGGGCACCGGGAAAGGGATTACTGAAAAAAGCCTTGTTAACTCCCCGGCTGAACTTAAAGAAATGGCTGAATACCTTCTCAAAAGATTTGACCAGCCGGCTCTTGTCGAAGAATATCTTCCCGGCCGTGAGTTTACTATCGGAGTTGTAGGTAGCGGTGATGATGCCGTAGCTATTGGCGGAATGGAGATCGAATGCAGGGATAATCTCCCCTATTCGGTTGAATTCAAGGAAAACTACCAGGAATACTGTAAATATTCTCCGATGGCAAAAGAATTCACCGGAGAGTGTAAAGCCCTGGCCCTGGATGTATGGAAGGCCCTTGGCGGCGTTGACGGCGGAAGGGTCGATGTAAAAGCCGACAGGAACGGCAGGATGTGCTTCATGGAGGTTAATCCGCTGGCAGGCCTTCATCCTGTTCATTCCGATCTTCCTATTCTTTCAAGGATGACCGGCATTGAATACCAGGAGTTGCTCGAAATGATAATGAGATCAGCCATAAAAAGACATCACCTGACAGTATGACAAAAGGTAGCTGCTGCATTATTTACAATGAACCCCGCGAGGGGGCGCTTGCTGATGAACTTGATGTTCTTGACCAGGTGGATTATGTGGAAAAAAACCTGAATGAAATCGGTATCATTACATCAAGAAAAGGCATAACCATGAACTTCATGGACGAGGTTGCTTCAATTGCGGTAAACAAACCTGATTTTGTATTCAACCTTGTAGAGTCGATAAACAATAAGGGAGAACTGAACTATTTTGTTCCTGCATTGCTGAATGTCTATGCGATACCATATTCAGGGAATCCGCTGGAAGCAATGTTCATAACTACCAGCAAAGCCCTGACAAGTCAGATCTTACTCCGTGAAGGTATAAGCACTCCCGGCTATTATTATCCTTCGCAGCACAAAATGCTTAAGCCTGGCAACCACTATATTATAAAGCCAATATGGGAAGACGGATCATTGGGAATTACTGTTGATTCAGTCTTTACTTTTGTTCCGGGGTATGAAAAGAACTTCACAAAATTTGATGACGGACACTGGATTATCCAGGACTATATCGATGGCAGGGAATTCAATATCAGCATTCTGTTCAGCGAGAACGGCCCGCAGGTGATGCCGCCTGCAGAAATGGTCTTCCATAATTTTAAAGGCAACAAGCCAAAAATTGTGGATTTCAAGGCAAAATGGGTGGAAGAGAGCTTTGAGTATGAAAACACGAAGCGGGAATTCCCGGGTAATGATCTTGATCCCGTACTTTCGGGGAAAATAAATGAAATTGCTCTGAAATGCTGGCATGTATTCGGACTTAAGGGATATGCAAGGGTTGATATGAGGGTCGATAAGTATAACCATCCTTATGTCATTGAGGTAAATGCGAATCCATGCATGTCACCCGACAGCGGCCTTGTTGCTGCAACCACCGAGGCAGGAATTCCGGGTTCAGAAGTCATAAGGAGGATTATAAGCGATTTAAATAATTAATTTCATATGGTTTCCGTTACAGCGGGCATTTTACATGACGACAGAATAACTATTGAAGAAATTCTTCGCTCTACAGATTTCTTCTATGAATTCGAAATTCAGACTGCCCTGGAGATTGCCGACGAAACTCTTGCCAATGGCAGTGAAAACTGTGGTTATTTCTGGCTGAAAGCTACAGATGAAGACGGCCTGGTGGCATTTGCCAATTTTGGCAAAAACGCTTTTTCAACCCACTCATGGGACCTCTACTGGATCGCAGTTCATCAAAACTCGAGAAACAAGAAGCTGGGAAGCCTTCTTTTAAAAGGAGTGGAAGAAGAAGTGAAAAAAATGGGCGGGAAAATCCTGTGGATTGAGACATCAGGCCGGCCTCTTTATACACCAACCGAAAAGTTCTATCAGAGAAATGGATATAAGCTCCAGGCAAGCCTCCCGGAATTTTACGGACCCGGCGACCCAAAACAGATCTATTCGAAGACGCTCTGATCAGTTTTCATATAAGATTGGAATTATAATATTCCGGCCTGCCTGTAACCTCTTCACCAAGCCACCCCGGCATGTCAAATTTTTCATTTTCATCAGCAAGTTCGATCTCGGCAATGACCAGCCCCTCATGCCTGCCATGGAATACATCCACCTCAAAAATATGATTTTGAAAAGGGATTAAATGTCTTGTTTTTTCTATCCTGCCCGGCAGGCAGACTTCCAGTAGTTCATTAGCTGTTGCTGACGGGATCCTGATCTCCCATTCATTGCGGGTCAGTTTTGATTTTCCGGGAGAAGTCTTGATCGTAAGATATGATTCAGTGTCAGTTATCCTCAGCCTTATCGTTCTTTCAGGATCAACCGAAAAATATGCCTGGGTAACATTAATTTCTTTTACCGACAGGCTTTTAAATTCACCCTTAACCAGAAATTTCCGTTCAATTTCCTTTCCCATTTTTTTTTGGTAAAGTTAGTAATTTGCCGGAATGCAGGCACTTAACTATTACTCTGATATTTTTTTCATTAGTTCTGCATGAATTATTAGGATTTTAATACTTTTTATAATAAGTTTGGTATAAATACCGTCGACGATCTTTCAAAATATAATAGAATTATACTAAAGAATATCAGGTAATTGTATACTTAACCGGACACAATACCTGTGCAGGTAGGTTTCTTAGTTTTAGGTTGTGCAGACGGGTAGAAGAGTATGGACTGGCATTTTGTAACAGCCAGTCCATTTTTTTTCTGACATTTGATAAAAACCGGTAAATTAGCGGATGCTCACCGGGTTGAATTCTGTTTTAACCTGAAGAATTGTAATCATATTGTTATAAAATGGATATCAGGATAGAAGCAAGCTGGAAATCAAGGCTGAATACCGAATTTGAAAAAGATTATTTTGAACGACTCACCGGTTTTGTGAGGGACGAATATCGCTCCGCAACTGTTTATCCTCCGGGTTCCCTTATATTTAATGCTTTTAATCTTTGCCCGTTCGGAAAGGTGAAAGCTGTCATCCTTGGCCAGGATCCCTATCATGGTCCCGGCCAGGCACATGGCTTATGCTTCTCAGTACGCGAGGGTGTTGACTATCCGCCAAGTCTTGTCAATATCTTCAGGGAGATAGAAAGTGACCTTGGAGTATCGCCGGCAAAGTCGGGCGATCTTGGCAGATGGGCAGAACAGGGTGTCCTTCTGCTGAATGCAACGCTTACCGTAAAGGCACATCAGGCCGGATCGCATCAGAAAAAAGGATGGGAGGAGTTTACCGACTCTGTCGTCAGGATTCTTAATAATGAAAAAAAGAATCTGGTTTTTTTTCTTTGGGGCGCTTATGCTCAGAAAAAGGGAGAATCGATTGACAGGTCAAAGCACCTGGTGCTCGAATCGGTACACCCCTCTCCCCTTTCTGCCGCCAGGGGCTTCTTTGGGAACAAACACTTCAGCCGTTGTAACGAATACCTGATCAGGAACGGGATCGAGCCGATAAATTGGGTGTAACTGACTACTGGCCGCTGTTTGCACTCTCCAGTCCCCTGATAATTGTCTCTTCGAGATTATCTGTGTCTTCAAAACCTGCCGATAGTCTTATCATTCCCGGTTCGGGATACTTTGTTCCCCATACCGATTCAACAGGCATAAGGATACTCTTCGGGTCGCCGAGCGATGGAATCAGCTTTATCTTTTCCGAAACTGCTTTAATGAATTTATCACGTTTCCTCTTTTTTTCTGATTCGTTGCTGCCATCAAAATCAAATGTAATCATCCCTCCAAATCCCCGTTTCCCGAATAATTTCACTGCTTCCAGGTGAGTCGGGTGCTCATCAAGTCCCGGATACCATACTTTTCGTACAGCAGGATGCTGTTTGAGCACGACACATATCCTTGCCGCATTTAAACACTGCTGTCTGAACCGTAAATCAAATGTCTGGATATTGGATGAAAGCCTGTAGGCGTCATCGGGTGAAAGCATGTGCCCGACGAATTTCCTGTATTCAATTGCTGATCTCATTATCTCCGGATCATTTCCGCAAACAACTCCGGCTGTAATATCTCCATGACCCGAAAGGTATTTTGTTGCGCTATGGATAACAACATCCGCACCGCTTTTAAGCGGTCTCCAGAGTGAAGGTGTGGCAAATGTATTGTCTACAATTACCTTCGCCCCATATTTATGTGCTGACGTAATTACCGCAGGCGCATCGGTAACTATCAGCATCGGATTCGATATTGCCTCAATATAAACAAGCTCTGGCCTGACAGAAGCCATCAGTTTTTCAAATTCCTGCAGATCATATTTTTCATTTGCCGGACTGAAAGTGTGAATGTCAAGTCCCCTCCTTCCCTTCAGCACTGAGTCGATGAATGAGATCGTTCCCCCGTATATTTCGCTGAAAAAGAGCCACGGACCTGTAGATCTTCCCTTCTGAAACACCGAAACAGCTGTATCGACTGACGACATACCCGATTCGGTAAGCAGAGCCCACCGGCACTCCTCAAGTTTCATGATCTCCTCCTCCGCAGCAATGACAGTCGGATTACGGTACCTTGAATATATGTAGAGGTCAGGTATCCTTTCATGTTCAGCCTCCTTCGCAAAAGTATCCTTTGTGGTTTCGGCATCATATAGTTCAAAACCTGCATCCCTGTATACCGGTGTGCGGGAAGTGTTAACCATTTTTCTTTTCATCTTTGGCTCTATTTAAATTTTTATCTATAGATGTTCTTATATTAACCGGATCAAAATCGTAGTAAAAGAGCAGCCTGTCTATGAGCTCCCCCGTAAAGATCATTAAAAGTAGAATAGCCGAGTCTGGGCCAAGGACTGAAGCAAGACCCGCAACTGAAATAAGAAGCAGGACGATCCTGAAAAATTTCAGTGTAAATATGGGTGATCCCCTGGTTTCAGATGCAATATTTCTTACCGAGAGTCCTGTTTTTATGACTGCCAGAAAGATGAACGGAACGACTGCACCTGATAAAACTGACGTCAGTACCAATCCGATAATGAATGTCTGTCCGGCATGGAGCCTTGTTTTTACAGAATTATCTGAGAACGCATAGACCGAATCAATCACCAGGAGTAAAGCAAGTCCGGTTATCGAAGCAGCTACAAGCACTCCGGGACTTCCCGTAAGGATTGAAATTATTGAAACGGCTGAAAACGTTATAAACATGGCAATTTCACGACTCAGCGGTGAAGTCCTGATATTAAAAACTGCTCTCCACGCCCTGAATTTACGTCCCAGATGAAAAAGAGATGCAACCGCTGATATTGATAAAAGGGCTGATAGCATCCGGAGATCGATGACAGTTTCGCCGATCAGGGATGAACAGACCAGCGAAACTGCCGTTGTTGTCAGAAAAGTAAAAGCAATAAGACTCCACGATGAAAAAAATGGATTTGCTTTATTAACTTCTTCAGGCATTTCATTACTGAACAGGTCCCCGGGGACGATCTTCAGGCTGTTTCTTTTACCTGATCCGCTAAAAGATATTCCGGGATTAAGTTTTTTATCAGGAAACCACTCCGGAGCGGCAGCAGGTTTATGGACCGGATTAGAGACCGGGGACATGGGACCAAATGCCAGAGCCCCTGTGGGACAAGCTGATGTACAGGCCGGTTCCAGGCCCTCCGAAATCCTCGGGTAACAAAGGTTGCATTTTTCGATAGTACCTTTTGCCGTGATTTTTGGAGCATCGTATGGGCAATTCCATTTACAGTAGCTGCATCCCAGGCATTTATCCTCATCAACAACAACGGCACCCGACCCGGATTCCCGTGAATATGCGGCAGAAGGACACCCTTCAAGGCATACCGGTTTTTCACAATGATTGCACGCAAGCGAAAGATTGATCACCGGAAGGCAAGGCAGCACATCGGTATTGAATGTAAAAATCTCTCTTGGACGGGTCGTCCATCCGTTCTCCAGGATGCAGGCAGCACTGCAGGCCTTGCAGTCAACGCACAGAAGATCGTTGAAAATAAATCCTTTCTCCATGTCAGACTGTTCTTTCAACTTCAACCCTGGTATCATGAAAAGCTGCTCCGAACCCCATATCCGTCTCAACAGCGCTTACAAGACGATTTCCACCTCCGCCTTCATTGATCCGGATCCCGTTCGGCAGTACCACACACCCCGGGGGTATCCTGTTCGAGATCCTTGCCAGACTGTGGATCTCACCCCTGGAATTATAGACTCTGATTTTGTCTCCGGTCTTTATGTTGCGTGCTGAAGCATCGCCGGGAGAGATCGCAACTGCTGCAGGATTTTCAACCGTTTTCCTGATGATATCAAGGTTCCCGAACTGGGAGTGAATCCTGCTTCCTGTATTGGGTGTGATGAAAACCAATGGAAATGCATTTTCATTTTCACCTGATACGGAATTGGAATAATCAGGCAGTGAATCAACACCCCATATCCGTGAGGCCTGATCCGAAATCAGTTCGATTTTACCCGAGGGAGTGTCGAATTTCAGATCATCCCATGCAATTTCCCGGAGACCGGGGACAAGTACAGGCCCCTGTTTCAGATCATCAAGGGTTAAGGCTGTTTTGTCTGCAATCCTCTTTCGCAGCCACTCCTCAATATTGTTGTCCCCCGGTTCAGGAATTGAGCTGCTGTCGTTGCCCAGACTTAACAATTTATCAAGATGATAGTAAATCTCACTCTCAGGCATTACTTCTCCGGGCTGATCAAGAATTTTCGGTTTGTACTGAATGTAGGGCGACCAGTATGAACCTATTATATCCGACTGCCCGAACATATCCTTGGCAGGAAGGATTATATCTGCGATTTCAGCCGTGTCGGTCATGAACTGTTCAACAACTACCTTGAATTCAAGTCCTGAAAAAGCCCTGACAACCGGGGTGGTGTCCGGAGCCTGAAGGACAGGATTGCCCCTCTCAATCCAGGCAGCCTTGATTTTCGGATTTGTTGCATTCAGGATGTCGTTACCCAGTTTGGCCATTGAAATGATCCTCCTGAACGGTTCGTCCTTGTCCGGGTCGGGATAGTACGACAACGGCTCCTTAGGATCATCATAAATATAGCTCTGGAGGTTTGCATAATTGAACCCGGCTCCTGATTTGCCGATATTTCCTGTGATTGCAATCAGACTGAGTATTGCCCTTATGGTCTGGCCGCCATTGTAGTGACGCTGGAGCCCATATCCCGGCAAAATGGTAACCGGCTTCACCTGCCCTATCTGATGGGCAAGCTCAACTATATTGTTTGCCGGAATACCTGTTATTTTTTCCGCTTCCCGGGGAGAAATATTCAATGATGCCCTGAACTCTTTAAAACCCTTTACATGTTTTTCAATAAAGGGCTTGTCGATCAGGGATTCACGAATTAAAATTCCCGCTATTGCCAGAGCAAGCGCCCCATCGGTCCCGGGTAACGGGGAAAACAAAATATCAGCTTTGTCGGCAGTCGGAGTTCTCAGGGGATCGATCACGATTATTAATGCGCCGCGTCCCCTTGCCCTGGCAATGAAAGCCATTTCCTGGATATTTGTCTCTGCAGGATTTTTGCCCCAGATAATTATAAGCCTTGAGTTTTCAAGATCCCAGGGAACATTGTGTTTGACCGAACCGAGAGTGAGCCTGGTGGCTTCCAGTCCTGCCGGCCAGCAAAGGTTTCCATAAGTTGTGGTAGTTCCCCCGAATGATCTCCAGAATGAGGTCCCTATCTCATTTGTCAGTCCCGACATCCCACTGCCCCTATACCACAAAACACTCTGCGATCCGTATTTTTGCCTTATCCCGTTAAGCTTTTCAGCAATAATTTCCAGGGCTTCCTGTGACGGAATTTGTTGAAAAGTGCCGTCAGGCCGCCGTATCAATGGATGAATTATCCTTGCGGGTGAATTAATTCGTTCAATGTATGAGAGTCCTTTTATGCATGGCCCCTCAGGTGTTGCGAGATTACCCCGGTACGGGAGTATCCTTTTGATCGAATTGTTTTCGATCTGCACAATGAATGAGCACGTGCTGTAACAGTTTCTGGGACAAGCTGTCAGGAATTCTTCCATGTATTCGGGATAACCAGTAAATTTCTGACAGGAAAATTAAGAAATAAGTTGGTTCAGGCGTTAAATTATTTCAAGACTGTTTGAAGGTATCCAGCCTTTATTGCCATCGGAGAGTTTGATTTCATACCATTCGCCCACTTCGTCCTCAATTGAAACCTTCGACCCCTCATGAAGAACGAACAGGTCGGTTCCGCTGTCGTCGGGAGAACTTTTCCCGTTCACCGACGGGGAGAAGATCACCGCCTGGCGGCTGTCGTAAACAAGGGATTTATTGCGGAGGGTCAAAGCCAGTGAAGAACCTGATATCAATAAAAACAGTATTGCCGCCCAGAAGCCCAGCACTTTATTTCTGTATCTCGATGAATAGATATAAACCGACAGCAGCAAAAGGAACAGTATGAATGTGATTATGCTGATAACAGCCCATCCGTTGGCTGAGAAAATAAGCGAGAGGAAATCAAACCATCTTGCAAAGAACAGTCTTGGGATCTCGTCAAATTTATCGACAACAAGGGTCTTGGCTATCTGAAGGTTATATTTTATGTTATCATCACCCGGTTTAAGCAAAAGCGCCCTTTCATAGAAGAGAATCGATTCGGGAACATTGTTTAGTTTGAAATGTGCATTACCGATATTGTAATTAAGCGCCGCCGAACGATACCCTGTTTCATAGATCTCAGTCCACTCAATAAGAGCTCCTTCATAATTCCCGGCTGTATACAACTCAACTCCCTTACTGAATTTCGCGTTGCGGTCATCCTGCGAAAAACCCTGGCCGGCTGCCAGTATAAGCAGTATCAGAATTGCAAAATATTTCCGCGTTGAATTCATTGCTCTCAGCATTGAATTTTCGACTACCCTGATAAATCCTGCTGTGCCCTCGTAGATCTTTTCAGCTTCGGTTCCGGAGGAAGAGGGTGCATACCTTGCAAACTCGCAGGTATCGAGAATTGACGTCAGATTCACCAGCTCCTGTTCATCAATTCCCTTTTCCCTGAGTGTATCAATTGCCCTGGTCCTGTTCAGATCAGAAACCGGAATACTGAGCTTGTCACTCAGATACCCCCATATCGCCCTGAGTATTTCCTCATAGAATTTATCCATTGTATTATTTTTCAGGCAAAGGGAAGCCTCTTTCAGTCTCTTCCCTGCAACCCTGGCAGCTTTCCTGTTCTTAACCGCCATTAAGTCGGAGTTTCTCCTGATATGCTCTCTCCTGACAAAAAGGATAATAAGGAAAAGTAGCGCAGCAAGGGCATAAATGCTGTAAAATGACCTTTTTGATGAAATGATGTTACCCGATTTCTTTAACAGTCCCGGTCTGGTCCTGATAAACCTGATATCCTTGCCCAGATACCTTACATCCTCCTTTGCAACACCTCCATAAACAGTGATCCCGGTATTCTGATCACTCCCCTTCCTGGCATAGAAATGCAATTCCGGGGTTGTGAGATGCTCATACTGCCTTGTTGAAATATTGAAGAATGAATAAGTCACCGGAGGTATTTTGTAATCGCCGTAATGGCGGGGTATTAAGAAGATACTCAAATACTTTCTGTCCTGATGTTCCGCCGATCCCGTTCTTCAGATTGTCGGTTATCTTAGGGTCATATATCTCTATATCGGCAGGAAGCTTCAGCTCAGGTGCATTTGCAATCTTAAGATTCCCATTGCCCGATAATACAAGTTTCAGATTCACCGGATCATTTACAGTAACGGAATCTTTGTCGAGCGAAGCCGTGATGGATGCCTTTCCCACGATACCTGAAAAATCAGCAGGCCTTGCACCGGGCAACGGATTCACCTTAACTGTCACCGGAAGGCTGGCAATAGCTTTTGGTATTGTAGTATACGTTGAAAAGAAATCACCGAAGAAAGGATCGGAGTTTCCTGACTTTTGCTGAATCAGGACCGATATCTGCACAGGATCAATCTTAATGTCGCCCGAGATCTGGGGATAGAGAAGAAATTGCTGGACTATACCGGTTCCATAAATGGTCCCGTTGACATTTTCACGCCGGAGCGAAGTAAGCGGTGGTGTTTCAAGATCAGTTTTCAGGAATCCCTCAAATCCCGGAAATTTGATTTCATTGATTCCCGAGATATCCACACGGGTAAAGATCTTTATAGTCACAACGATATGTTCACCGACAAAGACTTCCTTCCTGTTGAGCGACAGGTTCACAAAGATGTCTTCACCTGTCTCCCTGACCGGTTCAGACTTTCAACTGCATCTCCTGCTGCGCCCGGAACCGTTACTGCTGTGTAGCTGCGCTTCCTATGACTTCAATTCTCAGCGAATCGGAACTGTATGTCTTATTCTTAACAGTGAAATTAGCCGGCGGAATAACAAACCTTCCCTCTTCCGTAGCCTGGATGTAATAGACATATGTATATGATGTTTCTCTTGAAATTTTACCGTTGATTATCTGGGTACTTGAACTGTAAGATGTCTGGGGTCCCATAAGCTTGTAAAAGCTGCCAAAGGGGGGAGGCGAAAACTCACCGCCACCCGAATTGACTGTCCATGAGACGGCAAACTGCTCGCCAACCCTCACCACTTCCGGATAGTCAACGGTGACGGAAATTTCCTGTCCTGCCAAAAGTAATGGCAGCGTCAGGATGATTGAAAACAGTATCAGTCTTCCAGTTTTCATTATTCTCAACCTACCAGTTTTTCATGGTTTTTACCCTTGCTTTTGCTGCTTTTTCAAGCTTTACTTTTTCCTGTACCTCTTTCTCATCATTTGCAATTGCATTCAGAAGCCTTTCTGCATCCTCCTTCGAGATTTTCTGCTGCTGCTGTTCCTGCTGCTGCTGATCATTTTTCTGCTGATCCTTCTTCTGCTGATCCTGTTCGTCTTTATTTTCCTGGTCCTTATTTTGATCCTTGTTCTTGTCCTTATTATCCTGATTTTGCTGTTGTTGTTGCTGCTGCTGCTGCTGTTGTTGTTTCAGAAGGTCCTGGGCATAGGCAAGATTATACTTTGCTTCCATATTGCCGGGATCGAGCTTAAGCGAGTTTTTATAAGCTTCAATGCTTTCCTTAACCTTGTTTGCCATAAGCAGTGAATTTCCCAGATTATACAGGGCATCTGATTTCTTTGTTCTGTCCTCATTCATTGTGAATTACCTGCAAACTGTTTTCCGGCATCTTCATATTTCTTCTGCTTGTAGAGGGCATCGCCCGAATTGAAAACAGCATCGGCGAAAGTCTTATTCTTATCCATAGCCCTGCGGTAGGATATTTCAGACTCAGAGTACTTTTCCTTTTCGTATTCCCGGTTGCCCTGCCTTAGATATTTTTTTTCTGCCTGCGCACTGAGAACGACGGGTAAAAAGAAGCAGAACGAATAAGGCAACCTGCCTTTCTTTCAATTTTCCCGATATACTAAATCCCGGCCTCTGCATTTATTTTGGACTTTTAAATCAGACTTTAAATTTAAACAATCTTACGTTTGCCAGCTTCCTGTTCTTCCTTTCCATAATAATGAAATCGATGAGCAGGAACAACAGGGCAATTGCGGCAAATATAGTAAACTGGTCATTGTATTCAGTGTACATTTTGCTTTCAAGCTCATCGGTTTTCATTTTCCTGATATCACTGAATATCTCGTCAAGCCCGATACTCGAACTGCTTGCCCTGATATAATTACCTCCCGTGCTTACAGCTATCTTTTTAAGTATGTTCTCATCGAGCTTTGTTATCACGGTTGTACCGTCGGGATCCTTGAGGTAATCCCTCCTGGATCCCGTAAATACAGGTACCGGAACTCCCTCAGTTGAACCAATTCCGATTGTATGGATAACAATACCCGCTTCAGAAGCTTCGCTCGCTGCAGTCACGGGATCATCCTCATGGTTCTCCCCGTCGGTGATTATTATAATTGCCTTGCTTTTTCCTTCTCCAGGAGTGAATGACCTGATAGCCAGGCTTATTGCCGCTCCTATTGCTGTTCCCTGTTTCGGGACCATATCGGGACCAATTGTCGACAGGAACATTTTTGCAGAAATGTAATCAGTGGTTATTGGTATCTGGGTATAGGCATCACCGGCAAATACTATCAACCCTATCTTGTCATTTTCAAGATTGTCGACAAGACGCTCGAATTGCCTGTTTTGCCCTTGTAAGCCTGTTGGGCTGGATATCTTCGGCAAGCATCGAATTGCTTACATCGAGAGCAATTATCACCTCTACCCCCTGCTTCTTTACCTCTTCAAGCCTGGAACCGTATTGCGGTCGTGCAAGCATGATCACGAGGCTGAAATGGCCAGGACAGAGGAGAAGGAATTTAACAAGGGCCGGGTCTCCGATATTTCCGGCATCAGCCTTGTCATAAGTGCAGAATCACCAAGTTTTTTCAGAGACCTTTTTCTTCTGTAGGTATTGAAAATGAACAAAAGGACCATGACCGGAAGCAAAAGCATCAGGTACAGGAATTCAGGATTTGCAAATCTGAAAAGTTGCATTTTCTTTTTCCTCTTTTGTTATGTAAGGTTCCTGAAAAGTGAGTTCCTGACCAGGATTTCCAGGACGATCAGACAGAAGGCAATTATTGCAGGGATAAGATATTTCTCTTCTTTCCTTGTGAATTGCCTCACATCTATCTTAGATTTCTCAAGCTTATCAATTTCGCCGTAGACCTGAACAAGCTTATCATTATCAGTAGCCCTGAAATATCTTCCTCCGGTCTTCTGAGCTATTTCCTTCAGTATAGCCTCATCAATCTCAACAGGCATATTCTGATACTGGGTTCCGAAGGGTGTCTGAACAGGATATGGAGCATTTCCCCTAGTTCCGACCCCGATTGTATAAACCCTTACACCGAAAGTTTTTGCAATACCGGCGGCTGTCGCAGGAGCTACCTCTCCCCTGTTGTTTACTCCGTCGGTCAGCAGAATTATGACCTTGCTCTTGGCTTCCGAATCCTTTATCCTGTTGACTGCATTTGCCAGCCCCATCCCGATTGCAGTTCCATCCTCTATCATTCCGCTCTCGATCTCCCGCAGAAGGTTTATAAGGACTGCATGATCGGTTGTAAGCGGGCACTGGGTAAAGCTCTCTCCGCTGAATACAACAAGTCCGATACGGTCGTAAGGTCTCCCTGAAATAAATTCCGTAGCCACATTCTTTGAAGCTTCGAGCCTGTCGGGTTTGAAATCGCGGGCAAGCATGCTTCCCGAAATATCAAGTGCAAGGATTATATCGATACCTTCCGTTGAGACATCCTGGAATCTATCGGTAGTCTGGGGCCGTGCAAGGACTATTATAAGTATCAGAACCGCAATCATCCTGGATCGCAAACAGAATATGCCTGAGATAATTCCTGAATGTGGTCCCTGACTTCTCAAGCGGTTTAAGTCCCGGCATCCGGAGCGATGCAAATGCCTTATGCTGTTTCAGGATATAAAAGGCTATCATTGCCGGAAACAGCAGCAACAGGTAAAGGAACAGGGATCTGCAAATGTTATTCTGTTCATACGCCGTCTTCCTTCCCTGATTTCCGTCAATTGCGACTCGGAACTGCTTTTCCTTCGACTTTTGTTGCTCACACAAAATCCCATGAATTCTCAGAAGCTGAAGTCATTTTCTGCAGGTTCAGGTTTGTATTTGGCAAATTTCACAAGGTCGGCCTCCTGTAAGTACAGACCTGAGTACATTGTATGATTCATCTTTTTTGAATCCTGTTCTTAACAAGGGCATCAAGAGTTTCAGAAGTTGTCAGCTCAAGCGAATTGACCCTAAACCTGTTTTCAAGATACTGCCTGATTATCTCTGTAAGCCGGATGTAGTATTTCTTTGTTTCCCCATTCTGCCACAGCTTCTCGTCCTTAAGCTTTTCAAGTTCACGGAAAGCAATAACATGAGCAGGTTCGAAATGATCCAGGCATTTTAGCTTCTCTGTTTCTTTCTGAATTTTCCTTTATAATTTGATAGATCAGCCAGATAATTAGGGAAACGAGCAGGACAAGAAGGATCCAGGGCAGTAATTCCCCCAGTGTAAGAGGAGCCCTGTAAGGTGCTGCAATATCAAATATCTTTGATGAAGTATCGGGAGGAGCCATTTTAACCCTTGCCACTTCAAGGAATGAATAATCGGAAAAAAATCTTTTGACCCCGCCCTCATCCTTCATTTCGGCAAAAACAGGTTTCACAAAATACATTCCGGAATCGAAGGAGGTAACAAGATATTTTTCCGTGATCCTGATCTTGTTGTCTTCAATAACAGAACTATCGGTCAGGGGCCTGAAAGTATCTCAATATTTTTACTAAGCGAATCCCTGAAAAAAGGAAGCGTCAGCTTCAACACCAGCCGGCTGATCGACCGTTACAGAAAAATTGATCTGGTCGCCGTATAGTATCCTCGTTGTATCAAAAGCAGCCCTGACTGATAATATCCTGTCCGTTCAGCAGGACCGTGCAAAGTAACAGTAAGAATCAGCGTACAGATATTCAGTCTCTTCATAATCATTATCTGCTTTCAAACAATTTGATCAGCGGTCTTACATAGTCCTCTTTGGTACTAAGTTCAGTAAAATCGACCCCGCACTTTTTAAAAGTGTTCCTGATTGTCTCCATATGATTGTTCCACCAGTCTGAATAGATTTTCCTGATATTCGCCGAAGCGGTGTCGATCCATTTTTCAGATCCTGTTTCCGAATCCATCACTTTCATAAGTCCGACATCAGGAAGTGCCTTCTCAAGAGGATCAGACACCTTCAGAGCAACAACATCATGTTTGTTTGATGCTATCCTCAGTGCCTCCTCAAATTCGGGAGCCATAAAATCGGAAATTACAAATGCGGTGCATCTCTTTTTAATCGCATTTGTCAGAAACCTGAGCGGCTCGCTCAGGTTTGTCTTGTTGCTTTGTGGTCTGAAATCGAGAAGTTCCCTGATGATCCTGAGAATATGTTTTCTTCCCTTCTGGGGCGGAATGAACTTCTCAACACTTGTCGGTAAAAAAGATTACACCTATCTTATCATTATTATGAGATTGCTGAAAATGAAAGAACAGCAGCAACCTCGGTCATGATATCCCGTTTAAAGCTCAGTGGCGGTGCCGAAGTTGCCTGAACCGCTTACATCAATCAGAAGCATTACTGTCAGTTCCCTTTCCTCTTCATATATCTTTACATATGGATGATTGAACCTTGCAGTAACATTCCAGTCGATGCTTCTGATGTCATCGCCATACTGATATTCCCTTACCTCGCTGAAAGCAATTCCCCGGCCCTTGAATGCACTGTGGTACTCACCGGCAAAAATATGCCTGGTCAGACCGCGTGTCTTGATCTCAATCCTTCTTACCTTCTTTAATAATTCTGTTGCTTCCACTTTTTCATCCTGTGATTGTTGGCTTTCCGAATTCTCTTCGGGCTACCCGTTAATATGCCGGGGAAATACAGCTATCAGGGTACTTCAACAACATTAAGTATTTCGGCAATAATCTTATCCTGGTTTACATTTTCAGCTTCGGCCTCATATGTAAGTCCGATCCTGTGCCTCATAACATCAGCGCAAACGGTTCTTACATCTTCCGGAATGACATATCCTCTTCTCCTTATGAAAGCATAGGCTTTTGAAGCAAGTGAAAGATTTATCGAGGCACTTGGTGATGCACCGTAGGAGATCATGTTCTGTAAATGCAGGAAGCCCGATATTTCTCAGGATTACGGCTGGCGAAGACAATATTGAGAATATAGTTCTCAATCTTCTCATCCATATAAACTTCCCTTACAACATTCCGCGCCCTGATAATATCATCAGTCTTCAGAACAGTGTTTGCTGTCGGAAAATCCTTCGCCAGGTTCTCCCTTACAATAAGTTTTTCTTCTTCCATCGACGGATAGTCGATAAGGACTTTCATCATGAACCTGTCGACCTGGGCCTCAGGAAGAGGATAAGTTCCCTCCTGCTCTATCGGATTCTGTGTTGCCAGAACCAGGAAAGGTTCATCAAGTTGGTAGGTCGATCTCTCCGATAGTGACCTGTCTTTCCTGCATAGCTTCGAGCAATGCACTCTGGACTTTTGCCGGCGACCTGTTTATCTCATCGGCAAGGATGAAATTGGCAAAGATCGGACCTTTTTTGACATAGAACTCTTCTTTCTTCTGACTGTAGATCATCGTCCCGATAAGGTCAGCCGGAAGAAGATCGGGTGTAAACTGGATCCTGCTGAAGCTTGGCATCAATGATCGATGCAAGCGATTTGATTGCAAGTGTTTTGGCCAGACCAGGCACACCTTCCAGAAGAATATGACCATTGCAAGAAGTCCGATCATAAGAGAGTCAGTCAGGTGCTTCTGGCCAATAATTACCTTATTCATTTCCATCCTGATGATATCGACAAATGAGCTCTCTTTTTCGATCTTTTCATTTAATATCCTGATATCTGCTGTTTGCTCCATAGCTTATTTTGTTTAAGTAGCAAAAGTATTTAAATGTGACGTTTACAGACCCTGAAGAGGTCGCTTAAAATAATTCACAAAGGAAGCAGGCAAAATTCTAATTTCGAGTTAAGAAATGTTAAAGTTCTGTTAAATAAGGCAGCGTAAGAGGATTCCAGCCGAATTCAGATCTGACGGAGGTCCGTAACAACAGAATGCCTGCAATGGGGACAAATGCCTGGTTAAGGTCCTGCGGAAGGATCACAATAAAAGCGAGGTAGAAAGCGACAAGATAAAACGTTGCACGGAACCAGCCGCGCCAGTCCTTGTTCAGGATAAGGCTGACAAGGCACAATATTATAAAAGGATTAAGCCATATTATGTTCAGGTTCCACTTCATCTGCTGGTGATCAGTAAAGAAATTGAAGAATATCATCATTATCGCGAGTACGGAAAAGATCAGGAAAACAACGATATCCAATATACGGTTGAACGTTTTTCCCCTGAACTTTGCCGTCAGGAATATCATGATAATAAGCAGTATGGTAAAGATAAAAACAGGTGATGCCAGGAAATTTTCCTTTTTGACAATATTGGGCAAATCCACAACTACCTCCGGATCCCGGAGTAACGGTATCATCTTTCCATCCCTCCTTACTTCGAGCGATGACAAACCTGACTGAAGATAAAGCGGAAGGAACATCTGGTCGCGAAACGAAGCTTTCTTTTCGCCGGGGGAACCCATCAACAGATCGATGCCTAAATTGAGCCAGGGATAACCTGCCTGAAACTCGCCGGTCAGCTGCCTGAATGTGGGCAATTCTTTTTCAGGTAACTCAACAGGATAGAGCAGGTTCGCTCCTATTGCTTTTTCAAACAGGTCACGGATCCTCGTTGAGCAGTCATCGTAGAAAAAATCGTAGCGGTACTTTACGTTCTCAGGTTTAAGGTTTTCAGTGATAAGTGAGAAGAGTTCACGTATTTCGTTTTCCTCAAGATTGACCCTCTGCGAAATGACCCACCTCTCTTCGAATATATAATCGCTCAGGAACGATTCGTAAGAATTGACGCCAAGATTGTATTCAAGACGGCCTTTTGCAAATTTCCAGGCAAAAGCTTTTGTACTGAAATCAAAAACCCCCCAGTTATAAACAAGGTCGCTCCCTGATTCCGGAATTACTATTCTCAGCGCGCTGTGTCCGTAATGGGAATATGTTTCGGTTCCCGGACCGCAGGTCAGAAGATATATTTCCGGTGGCGTTGCTTCCTGTGATCTCAGGTCCGGGGTAAAGCTTGCCAGAATGAGGGCAAGTAGTGTAAGAGCTTTTTTCATTGAGAGTCCGATTACTGGGGATCAAAGATAAAAGATAAAAGACAAAAGTAAAAAGTTGAGAATTGAAACTCCCTGATAAAGCTTAACAAAAGCACCACTGATCGATTTTTTTGCTTTATTGCATTAACAATGGGAATATTGAACGGACGATCCTGGCAGACCAGGTAACTTTAAACCGAACCATATGAACAAATCATTATTTTTATTATTGTTCTCAATACTGATCTTCTCTTTAACCTGTAACGGCCAGAAAAACAGAAAGACAACAGTTGAGATCAAAGGTGAACAGTTTTGGATCAACGGGAAGCCAACTTATGAAGGGATCTTCAACCTGCTCAGGGAGGTCACGGGGAATTAATATGAGAAACCCTGTTGCCAGATCTCTCCTTTTTATATAGATTTATGCCGGTTATATTCATTATTTTTTTAACAGCATACAGAACCATTATCCCATAAAAAACTGACAAAAACATGAAAAAACAATTATTGCTTGCATCTGTTGTAATATTTTTAATTTCAATTAGTTGTACAAATGAGCAAACGTTCCCGATCACTGATCTTCATATACATCTGAAAGGTAATCTTACAATCGACGATGCCGCGGCAAAATCAAAAAGTGAGAACATAAACTACGGTATAGCTGTCAACTGCGGGGTTGGGTTCCCGGTTCACAAGGACAGTCAGATCGATTCGGTTCTGGCGCTTTTCAGTGGTTATCCCCAGTTTTTTGTGGCAATGCAGGCCGAAGGAAGGGAATGGGTAAATAACTTCTCAAAGGAATCAATTGAGAAGTTTGACTACGTTTTTACGGATGCCATGACCTTTACCGATGAAAAGGGAAGGCGTAACAGGATCTGGATGAAGAACGAGACGTGGATTGATGATGAAGAACAATTCATGGATTACCTGGTGAACACACTTGTCACAATACTCAACACCGAACCTATTGATATATATGTAAATTCAACTTTTCTTCCCGAACAGCTGGCAGACCGTTACGACCAGTTCTGGACAGCGGAAAGAATGGACAAGGTTATAGCAGCCGCAAAAGCAAATAACATTGCAATCGAAATTAACAACAGGTACAAAATACCGTCAGCTGACTTCATTAAAAGAGCTAAGAAAGCCGGTGTTAAGTTCACAGTTGGAACCAATAACGCGGATGAGAATTTTTCAGGCGCTGAGTATGCACTCCAAATGATCAGGGATTGCAAGCTGAGCGAAAGTGATTTCTTCATGCCTGTGAAAAAGAACCGTAACTGATCAGCCGGCGGCTGAAACCTGGGGCAGCGGTCAGGAAATAACTTCTGAAAATGGAAGAATTTGCATTAGCAAGAATTTTAAAGTTTTTGCCGGGAATCATTCTTGGCCTGACGGTCCATGAATTCAGTCATGCTTATATTGCCAGCAGGTGTGGTGACACGACCGCCAGGGATATGGGAAGGGTCACGCTTAATCCGCTCAGGCATATTGATCTCATGGGTTTTATTATGCTCCTTGTGGCAGGTTTTGGCTGGGCCAAGCCGGTTGAGTTCAATGAGCATAACCTTAAAAACCCGCGAAGGGATGTTATCAAAATAGCAGTTGCAGGACCAATTTCAAATGCAGTTACGGCAATTGTCATTTCAATTCTCTATGTAGTTCTTTTCAATTTTCTGCCGGTTTATCAAAGCAATGTTGTAAAGGTACTTGATGAGGTATTGTTATATGCCATATATATCAACTGGGGATTGTTCGTTTTTAATCTGTTACCTATCCCCCCTCTCGACGGATCACATCTCCTGCTCAATTATTTCAAGAGATCTCCCAAAGTTTATGAGGCGCTTTATAAATATGGTTCGTATGCGTTTTTCGGCATAATCCTGGTCATGATCTTTACGAAGATCAATCTTCTGCCGATCTGGCCGGTCATCAATTTCCTGGGGAACGGTCTTCTTTCACTGCTCAACGGACTTTTTATGTGATAATCCGGTTGCCGGTCTTTAAAATCCCTGATTATTCTCCGTTACCTTAAAATAAGGTGTTAACTTTGTTTTTTAGTTTGACTTCTGACTGGAAATCAATCAGGATTTAAAATGATTGCTTATGGAAGGTTCCAGCACATTGCAGACCGACAGGTATGAGACCGCACGGCTGAGGATGGTGAGGATCCAGATCGAGGACCGCGGAGTTACCGATCCCGGTGTGCTGAGGGCTATGAGGAAGGTTCCCCGGCATCTATTTATCCCGCAGGAATATTCCGACCAGGCATATGAAGACTATCCCCTGCCCATTGGTTATAACCAGACAATCTCGCAGCCCTATATTGTTGCCTATATGACCGAGGTTGTCAGGCCAACCATCAAAAAGAAAGCACTGGAGATCGGAACCGGATCAGGATACCAGGCAGCGGTCCTTGCTGAAATAATCAGCCACGTATACAGTATTGAAATAGTGCCGGAGCTGGCCCTGGAGTCATATGAAAGGCTTCAGAAGCTTGGATACAGGAATATTACCGTCAAATACGGCGACGGGTACCTGGGGTGGCCCGAGCACGCTCCGTTTGATATAATAATTGTTACGGCGGCAGCAGACCAGATCCCGGCTCCGCTGGTTGAACAGCTTGCTGAGAACGGAAGGCTTGTCATTCCCGTAGGGGAACCGATGGCAGTCCAGGAATTGATACAAATTGAGAAAAAGAACGGCAAACTAGTAAAAAGCCGCCTGACATCCGTCAGGTTCGTTCCCTTTAAAAGACTTTGATTATTTCAGGGTAAATATCTCAATATTAATTATATCAAAAAAATAAAATACGTATTATAATATGTCTTATAATACGTATTATAATACGTATTAGTTATAATTTAAAAACGTATTATACCTCACCCCCTTTATCCCCCTCTCCCGGTGTGCTACCCTTTATACACATCTCTCTTTTTTCTTGTACTTTCTTTTGGCGGCAAAAGAAAGTACCAAAGAATAACCGCCCAAAAATCCAACCGAATGGCTTTGTTACCCGCATGCCTTACCCCACATGGGGCCCAAAGCCATTCAGTTCGCACATTTTTGGGGTTGCCTGCGCGCCGCTTAAGCAGTAACCATCTGCCTGAAGAATTCTTCTGAACTTATCTTTTAAAGATAATTCAAGCTGATCCAAAATTCATCTTATGAGTTGTGCGGGGCCTTTTTTCTTTGCTTCGTTTCTTTTTGGGCAAGCAAAAAGAAATGAAGAATAATATAAGAGAAATAGATATGTTTAAAGGGTAGCCCGGTGTGAGAGGGGGACATAATCCAGGTTGCCGAGGATTTGCAACTAATACGAGCGTGTGCCTCACCCCCTTAATCCCCCTCTCCCGGTGTGAGAGGGGGACAGCTGCCTCGGATTTTCAAAAGGAAGATACACAATTGGTTTTTAAGCCCCTCCAACCCCGGGGGAAAGTTCCGATAGCTCCCGATAGCTATCGGGACGGAAGGGGTGAGGTGCTTCAGTTTTGAATGCATCGGACGGAGTAACCGGAATCATTTAACGGATCATTCCCCCTGATGATTTTATCAGATCCTTTCTGAAACCCGTAATAAACGTATGGTGTTGACGTCCAGAAAGCAGCCTGCAGGGAGGATGTTTCTTCCGTGCCGGTGCATACACCTGCAGGCAGGGCAGAAAACCCGGTACTGTTCAATATCAGGCCACCGGTCCAGTAATCTGATCCTGAATTCTTCAGCATTATTGCCTGGTCTGTACCTATCGGTCCTGTTTTGTCAAGCTGATCAGCAGGTACGCCGATATATTTCAAAAGTTGCTTCCAATCCTCATCACCCGGAACGCGCCATCCCTCGGGGCAGATATCCTTATTTACCAGGATATCGGGATTTATCCCTTTTACAGCCTGCCAGGAATAATACTTTCCGAAAGCATACCCTTGAGGTGGGTCACAGTTTCCCTTTATGCTGGTCCCATCGGTATATTTCCCCGACCTCAGGTTCTCGCGCATCCAGGTCTGGTCGCCGATCCTGATTGTCTGGTACTGGTTGCCTTCATTGTCTGAAACGAAGCCGGATGATGTAACCAGGATTCCCATTTCGCCGTAGGCTGTACCGGCTTCATTTGTCGCAAAAGCCCTGTAATGGTAATTGGTATTCGGTCGCAGGCCCCGAAGGTTAACAGAGAAAACTCCTTCCACTGTAAGCTGCGAAAGTCTTTTTTCACTGAACCTGGGCGGTGGTGTCTGACCGGGAGTTGAAGGCGACCCTGATGCATAAATATAGATCCCGCTCTCAGTAATATTGCCGCCACCGGTTAAGAGGATGCGTCCGCCAAGTTCGGCGGCGTTTGTTGTTACCCTTTGAGGTGCGAAAGTTTCGACTGTCGGTATATCAGGCATGAGCGGCCGGATCAGCTCAGTATCCGAAAATTTACTGCATGCTGTCAATCCTGTTACAATAACCGTTATTATACTCAATCTCAATATGATTCTTTTCATTATGCTCCTTTGTTAAATGCACGTCAATTGTTAAATGCATGTCAATGTACTTTGGATAAAACTCTCTGCTTTACAAGGTACAGAACAGGTGAGGATGGATGCTGCAGTGACTCAGGGGCTGGTGTAAAGGGGTAACTTCTGGCAGATTGTTATATCTTATCAGGCAATAAACACTACGCAACCGATAAAGTTCATTGGTCCGGAAGAATTGTTTTGATTGAAATCCCGGCAAAGTAGTTGCATGCCTTATGGTTAGAGCGGTCATGAGCAAAGTCAGCATTAAGATGCTTCAACCCGCCGGGGATTGAAATTAAAAAGAAGCATCCTGCTCCGGATGTTACCGGGGATATTGGACTTCAAAGCCTCCGGCTTTGATGCTTAAAACGAGACAACTACCCCGGATGTTACCGGGGATATTAGACTTCAAAGCTTCGGGCTTTGGTGCTTGAAATAAGACAATTGCCCGGATTTTACCGGAAACATTGGAATTTAAAAGCTCCGGTTTTTAATCTGAAAAACGAAATTTGCCAGCTTCGTACAGAGGATCGATACAGCTTTTTAAATGAAATTCAAAGCCGCACCAGGGTTAAAAAAGCACTTCGGGTTCAAGAATTCAATAGAAATCTTTTACTGAGGATGAAGCAGATAGAGTTGGTCTTCAAGACCCATGTCCGGCGTGGTAGATTCTGCCATTACATGAATTCAAACATGGATATTCGGTATGGATGTTGTATGACTATTTGATATTAAAGTACCCGGTTCAATTTTTAATCAGATGCCGGAGGCATCAAAGTCCAATATCCATGGTTACATCCATGGGTTATGGTTAGTCACTGAGATCAACACCGGAGGTGTTGAAGAATGAATTAAATGAATAAGTAGTCCTCCTTGAAATCCACATAGTTATCTCTTAGCAAAATGATCAGCTCTTCTTTATAAGAGATTGTTCTATGATGCTCAGATTGATTCAAAACATATTTAATCAAAGCATCCTTACTGGAAATGTGATAGGTAAATCCACTATAACCAACCTGCCATCCGGGGAAAAGCTGAAACAGCAATCTTTCCCTGCAAATCATCGCATGGCAAGCTTCCTTGATATCTTTAATCAGATAAGCAGGAGCCAGAGCAGGGTGAATATGGGTAATGATATGAATATGATTACATGCTCCGCCAACAATATAAGAATGGCACGATTTCTTT
Source organism: uncultured Bacteroidales bacterium (assembly GCA_963737255.1). GTDB lineage: Bacteria > Bacteroidota > Bacteroidia > Bacteroidales > VadinHA17 > LD21. The sequence goes on along the minus strand of CAVTSB010000010.1, from coordinate 9,875 downwards.
TTAAGGATACCTGCTATGTATCCAAATAGGATTTCCTGATTTTTTGACGAGAGGAACGGAACATGATCCTTACTGCCAAAAACAAACTGGTATAAAAACTGAGTGTAAGTTGACATATTTTCCACATATTTAGCACGGGAATAAATGTACAAATAAAAGCCTAGATTTACAACTTCAACCCGCTCCGGGATTGAAATTTAAAAGATGCATCCTGCCCCGCATGTTACCGGGGATATTGGACTTCAAAGCCTTCGGCTTTGGTGCCTGAAACGAGACAACTACCCCGGATGTTACCGGGGATATTGGAATTCAAAGCCTCTGGCTTTGGTGCCTGAAACGAGACAATTGCCCCGGATGTTACCGGGGATATTGGAATTCAAAGCCTCCGGCTTTGGTGCCTGAAACGAGACAATTGCCCCGGATGTTACCGGGGATATTGGACTTCAAAGCCTTCGGCTTTGGTGCCTGAAACGAGACAACTACCACGGATGTTACCCATAGCCTTCAATTTGAAAATCAGTTTTAGAATGAGAATTAATTAATTAGCAGAAATACAATTAAATAAGATTCCCCTACTTGAGAAGCTAATCTTAATAAACATCTTTTGTTTTGAGGGAAATAAAGATCATTAGAGGTACAAAAGAGACCAATTAAACCTGGAGTAAGTTGGAAGTAAATTCCATTACAGCTTTAATACGAGTTGCCTTCAGACTAGCCTCCGGAGGTTAATGTAAAGCGCCAGCCTGGAAGGCTGGAAGTCCAATATCCATGGTTACATCCATGGCAATCGGTTAAAAAAGTATGTCAACACCGGAGGTGTTGAAGAAATACCTTCAAACCGCTCCGGGGTTGAAATTAAGAGAAGCATCCTGCCCCGGATGTTACCGGGGATATTGGACTTCAAAGCCTCCAGCTTTGATGCCTGAAACGATACAACTACCCCGGATGTTACCGGGGATATTGGACTTCAAAGCCTCCAGCTTTGATGCCTGAAACGAGACAATTGCCCCGGATGTTACCGGGGATATTTGACTTCAAAGCCTCCGGCTTTGGTGCCTGAAACGAGACAATTGCCCCGGATGTTACCGGGGATATTGGACTTCAAAGCCTTCGGCTTTGATGCCTGAAACGAGACAACTACCCCGGATGTTACCCATAGCCTTCAATTTGAAAATCAGTTTTAGAATGAGAATTAATTAACTAGCAGAAATACAATTAAATAAGATTCCCCTACTTGAGAAGCTAATCTTAATAAACATCTTTTGTTCCTGAGGGAAATAAAGATCATTAGAGGTACAAAAAATACCAATTAAACCTGCAGTAAGTTGGAAGTAAATTCCATTACAGCCTTAATACGCGTTGCTTTCAGACTAGCCTCCGGAGGTCAATGTAAAGTGCCAGCCTGGAAGGCTGTAAGTCCAATATCCATGGTTACATCCATGGTAAACGGTTAAAAAAGTATGTCAACACCGGAGGTGTTGAAGAAATGCCTTCAAACCGCTCCGGGGTTGAAATTAAGAGAAGCATCTTGCCCCGGATGTTACCGGGGATATGAGACTTCAAAGCCTCCGGCTTTGGTTAAGGAGTTTTCTTAAGCGACCTGGTGTGGTCTGCCGAAAAGAATTTATCACCGATAAAGGTATAAACTGTAGTTGTATCACCTGTTTTATCCTTCAGGGTAACAGTTATGCTGTTCTCAGTGGCGTTCCAATCACCTGACTTCTCCGATAGTATGCTTGTTTTTCCGTTTTGCCCGATCCTCATCGATGTCCACCGGGCAGTGCCGTTTTTACTTAACAGGTAGAACTGCATATCCTCGCTGAGACTGGTCCCATCCACTTCAATCAAATAGCCCCCATGGTATTTTTCAATGAAGGGGTTTAAGTCCGTCTTACCACCCGATCTCCGGGCTTTGTCTGAATTGGGATTTGTGCATGATATAACTGCATTCAGGAGCAGGACAATTGATAACAGGAATTCTGGTCTTTTCATATCATTTACTAGTAGTGGGGCAAATTTCGCGAATGTAAATTAAAAAATCAATAGTAAATTCTGTTCCGGCTTCCAGCTGACATTTCACCAATAGCGATAGCTGCTTTTCTATGAAAGAACCTGACACCTCTCCTCCCCTGCTCTTTCTCATTATCCCTTCCTTTTTAAACCAGGGAAATATGGGTAATAAAATACCCGTTTGAACATGTGGCTGTTGGTAGTGTAAATGGAATCGGGGGTCATGTAGAATTCCTGTAAAGCGGGGAACAGGAAAGAGCAACAAAAAGAATCCATTATTGTTAAAGTTAAATTAAAAAAGATACAATGATTAAAAATACATTACTTGCGATTGCAGTGTTTTTATTTGTTCCGGGATTAGCTGCTCAGAATGACAACGATTTACTGCGTGAAGAAATCAGAAAACTGGAGATGGCTCATGCTGCAGCAATTTTCAATGGTGATGCAGAAGCATTGGATAGTTTAATGGATGATGATGTTACAGTTAACCATCCTACAAACAGGATTGTTAAAGAAAAAAAGGAGTTACTGGATCTCATCCGACAGGGCATAATCCGATATACCTCATTCGAGCGTTATCCCGAAACTTTTTTATTCTTTAAAGACATGGTTATAGTCATGGGTAGTGAGATAGTTGTCCCGGCCCGGGGAGCTCCGAATGCCGGGATTTCATTGAAACGTCGTTATACAAATGTTTGGATGAATCAGGATGGTAAGTGGCGGTTGACAGTACGCCATGCCAACAATGTATGCCCGGATACTTCTGAAAAACCATAAGGTGGAAAAATAATAACTTAAAACGTTTAATCGTATTACACAGGGCTTTAAACGGTGCGTAGCACCCGGTGGCGGTCTTGTAGCACAAATACAGGAAGGCAATCTGCTAACTGTTGGAAATAATGTATTTGCGAACTTCGTTATTAAACTCATCCGGTGTTTCAAGATTAATTTCATGACCAACACCAGTTATTATGACAAGCTTTGATGTGGGAATATTTTCATGTAGTGCTTTCGCAACATTTAACGGAGAACGTTTATCCTGATCCCCATATAGCAGCAATGTAGGGATAGTTATTGTTGAAAGCATTTCTCTAAGATCAGCTTCAGCAAATGCCGAAAGCATAACCCTCATTCCGGCAGGATGAAAATCAGACATAATTGAAGCAGCCTTCCGGACAATCTCCACTGGAACAGATTCGCTAAAAAGTGTTGGAATCCATTCCGCAACCACTTCTCCCGGAGGTAAGGCAGATTGCCGGATTCCTTGTCTCAAGCGTTCACTAACAATTTCAGGAGGCAATGATCCGGCCCAGCCTGCATAAGCTGAAACCAAAATTAGTGTTTTTGGTATTTCAGGATAATGATGATAGAATTCCAGAGCCAAACCCGAGCCAAAAGACAAACCAAGAATATGAGGGTGTTCTAATTTTATTTTCTCAATAAATAAAGCCAGGCAATCGGCGAAATCCTTTAGATGAAAGGTATCCGGAGGATCCTCCGATAGCCCGCAACCCGGATTATCCCATGCAATAACCGAAAAATCCTTTGAAAGCTCATCAATCTGATTTTTCCATACTCTGCTATCGCTTAGCGCTCCATGCAGAAGTACAAGTTCCTGTCCTTTACCTTTTCGTTGGAAAGCAATACGTAATCCTTTTACCGTGACCTCTTCCATACTGATATTTTTTTTATATAACCTTTAAAAAAAGACTATGTTTACTTTAACTTAAAATAATTAATAACTTACCTGTTCAAATACAGACTCCGGTCAGGCACAAGCGGTGCTGAGGACTTCTATCAAATAGTAGAATCTGATTATTAAAATAAACACCCGGTATAATGATTAATCAGGGACCTCTTATCAGCTTATTCTTTTGTGTCTGGTTGTACTCTTTGTCAGGGTGCTGTTCAAAGCAAAACAACTTTAAAGACATTGATTCAAAGAAAGTTGACTCATTAATAAAAGTTCAGAAAATAAATAGCCGTACACTTCTGGTAAATTTTGGTTATGATGCAATAACTGCAGTTGAAACAGATCAGGGTATTGTTATTGTGGACGCAGGAATTTCTACCGGACTAACTGCCAAATACAGGAAACTCATTGAAAATGTGTTTCATACAGATGATTTTATTTATGTGATCAACACACATGGACACCATGATCATATCGGGGGGAATAATGTTTTCTCACAAGCTAAAGTTGTCGGACACGATAGTTGTTCAACAGATGTTTCTGAAAGATGGACTGATCCTTCTAAATCAATGATAAGCTTAGGCAAAATTATCGAAGATTATGACCGGCAACTTCAGCAATCTGCTCCAAATAGTGCCGGATGGAATGACATTTTCACTCAAAAAATCAGATACCAGAGTGCTTATTCGGATGTAAAGAACCGTGTACCTGCCAGACTACCTGATATTACATTCTCTGACAGTATGACCCTTGAGGTTGGAGACACTAAATTTGAAATGATCTACTTTGGTAAATCCCATTCTAATAGTGATATAGTCATTTATATACCTGAACTTAAACTGATTTTTACCGGAGATTTGTTTTCAAAGTATGGAAGACCAGGTATTAACTTATCAAAAAGCAGATGAAATAAGATGGATGCAGGCAATAGCCTGGATACAAAAACGGATAAACAGAATTGAAAAAGTAATTGAGGGGCATGGTCAGATCCTGTCAATAGATGACCTTAAACAATTTAATAACAATATTTTGAGCAGGTATACAGTACAAAATTGAAACTAATACGCAAGTACCTGACACATATAATATAGCATTTACATTAAACTTGTGCTGCGACAATCGTATAGCTCACAAAACCTGTAACTTGTTCACAATAGCTCCCGTATAACTATCAGGACGGGAAGCCAAAACCACGCCGTACGTTCCAAATAAAATGGAATTTCAAAAAAATATTATCCAGGCAAAAGAAAATTTTTATTCATTCCTTAAAGTATTTACAGGATTTCCCGTTGATGCGCGCCAGCTTTGCCAGCTCACTGTGAGAAGAGCTATCCCGGAAGCTATAATCAGTGAGAACACAAAAATTAATACGCTAAGGTTAGTTTTATAGGCAAAGTTTTCCAGCCATTTGTGCATTGAATAGTAGGCGATCGGGGCTGAGACGATGAATGCGATGAATACCCATTTCACAAAATCCCAGTTCAGCAATAACATCAGTTCAGTTACTGTGGCACCATTTATCTTACGAATTCCTATTTCCTTTATTCGACGTTCAATAATGAGAAGTGATAATCCTGCCATTCCCAGTACTGCAATTGAAATTGCAAGCATCATAAAATTCCCGAATATCATTTTTATCCTGTCTTCTGCTTTATAAAGTTTGTTATACCTGTCTGTAAGATATTCGAAGTAAAACGGTTCGTCGGAAATGTTGTAAGTCTGCCAGATTTTTTCAACAAAAGCGATGCTCCCGGAAATTTCACCAGGGATGACCCTAATTGCCACTAGATTAAAAGATGAAGGATCATAACTCATTAGAACAGGATTTACAGGATTGTGCAATGATTCGTAGTGAAAATCATTTACAACACCGATGACGCTTCCTCTTCTGCCACTGTATTCTATTACTCTTCCAATGGCATCTTCCGGTGATTTCCACCCTATTTTCTTCACAGCAATTTCATTTATGATGTATCCATTACCCGTGGAAATATATTCATCAAAATTTCTGCCGGCAAGGAGCGTTAATTTATAGGTGTTAATAAATTGACCGTCAACACGCACATGCGCAATCCTGAATCCGACCGGAGTAATATTATTATTATCTGATATAATACTTGCTCCGCCGGAATCCAGTAACCCGTCAGAGGGCACCCTCTTGGATGCGGATAATGATATTATATTTGGATTTTGGATCAATTCCTGTCGGAATGCATCCAGTTTTTCCACAAGATTCCTTGTAGCGGGGATTATTATTACATTCTCTTTGTCCAGCCCCAGTTCTTTACCCTTTAAATAATTCAATTGTTTCGATACCAGAAGAAAGGAGATAATTAATCCTGTTGAAACAACAAACTGAAATACAACCAGTACATTCCGGAAAGCTGTTCTTCGCTTCATTACAGATTCAACAGTGTTAATCATGACAGGTTTATATGATGATATTGTTAAGGCAGGGTAAATTCCTGAAAGAAATCCTGTTATCACCGACAGAACTATGAAACCAATTGTCATTTCAATATTTCCTCCAATATTGAATTTAAGAGGATTATCGGAAATTCTTATGAACCCTGAAATTGCCGAGACTATAATAAGGGCCAATACCACCGCAATAAAACAATACAGCACAGTCTCAGCCAGTAACTGCATTGCAAGTATATTCTGGGATGCACCAATGACCTTTCTGATCTTTATTTCCCTGAGCCGCTTGAAAAATAAAGCTGCGCTCAGATTCATATAATTGATACTGCCCAGAGTCAGGATAAGGATGGCAATTGATATCAGAATTAATACATAGGAACGGCTTCCATACCAGTTAAAATGAATGTCCTTCAGTGCTTCGAACCGGATCTTTGATGCTTTGGAGGTACCTGTATAATACTCATCAATGAATAAATCCAGCTTTTTATCTATATCCGGTGATAAAACAGGAATCAGTGCATATGTTTCATAATTATTACTGCCCCAGTTTTTAAACTCAGCTTCCCCGAAGAAGGATTCAAGGGTACTGAAGGATATTAAAAGACCGGGATTAAAATGATTGTTCCCCTCCCAGGTTTTAAAAACCCCCTTAACCCTGAATGCGTACTTTTTGGCTGTTTCATCCTTGAACTCAAATGTTTTTCCGATCACATCATCACCATGGAAATATTTCTCTGCAGTTTCCCGTGATATTATTACAGTGAACGGTTCGGCAAGAAGAACAGTGTCGGCAGGCAATCCTACAAAATCAAAAATTTTCAGTACGTCAGGCTCTGCAAAACTGACTTTACTGTTCAGTTTCAGGTCGCCCGCTGATAAAACCAGATCCGTATGATAAACTCTTGTGATGTTCCTGATTTCCGGAAATTCATCTTTTAACAGCGGGGCAATGACCGGTGCAACATAAGGAAGGTGAAGGTTCTCTGTCCCGTTGGCATCATAAAAATATCTGTGAACACGATAAATTTTATCCCTGTTTATATGAAATTTATCGTAACTAAGTTCATTTTTAGTCCAGAATATTATAAAGATTACGCAGGTAAACCCTATTGAGTATTTCGGACTATACTGTACAATTAATTCCGGAGTAAAGTGTACAACTGATTCCGGAGCAAAGTGTACAACTTTTTAAAGGTAGTTTTTTTTTAAAATGATTTTTTGCCAGGGTGCGCAGCACAAACTACGGGTGACATTCCGGCATAAAGTGTACAACTGGTTCCGCAGTAAAGTGTACAATAGCGGTAAATAAAAGGGAATGATTTGTGACATTCGTGCCTTACAAAAATAAGGCGCTATGGCTAACAAATCAATCAACATGACACAGGTACGACGTATAATACAATTAAAAACAGAAGGTTTAAGCAAGCTAAAGATATCTCAGTCGCTTCATATTCACCGGGCCACTCTTGATAATTATCTTACCAGATTAACCGCCAGCGAAAAAAGCTTTTCTGAATTAGTAGAATTAAATGATGAACAGCTAACAGCTTTAGTTTATAGTGAACCAAAAGTTCCCAAGGCTGACAGTCGAATCGAAGATTTAAAGAAACACCTGGACTACTTTCAGGAGGAACTTTCCCGGCCAGGCGTAACACGCAAGATTCTTTGGGAAGAGTACCATCAAGCTTACCCTGAGGGATACCATTACACCCAGTTTTGTGAACATTTTGCCAGGCATGTCAGGAGCACAAAAGCCACTATGCATTTTTTGCATCGTGCCGGAGAGTTTCTTCAGGTTGATTTTGCCGGGAAAGAGCTTAGTTACATTGATGCTGAAACGGGGGAGATCATATCATGCCCGGTACTGATATGTACCTTACCATTTAGTGGATATACCTATGTTGAAGCTTTGTCATCTGCCAGTCAGGAGAATCTGTTCTGCGCCTTGAACAGGTGTCTGCAATACTTTGGCGGGGTTCCCCGCAATGTTTTAACTGACAATATGAAACAGGTCGTTAACAAGAACCTGCGTTATGAATACAGGTTCCAGGAATTAGCTGATCAATGGGCAGTGCATAATAATACAAATCTTGTAGCAACCCGACCCCACAAACCAAAGGACAAACCTAATGTTGAAAATAGCGTTTACCTGTCCTACCTCAGGATCTATGCAAGGATGCGCAATGAAGAGTTCAATAGTGTTTTTGAAATGAATGTGAGGATAATGGAACTGCTGTCAACTTTCAACCAGACACCATTCCAAAAGCTTTCCGGAAGCCGGTTGGAACGGTTCCTGAATATCGAAAAACCTTTTTTGAAACCACTCCCCCAGGAACCATTCGTCATTAAGCATATCACAACAGGGAAGGTACAGATGAACTATCATATTGTTTTAGGTGAGGACAAACATCAATACAGTGTACCATACCAGTATATCGGACAAAACACAAAAATCATTTACGATGAGCATGATGTGGAAATCTATATTGGTTTTCAAAGGATAGCTCTTCATAAGAGGGACTATCGCAAACATGGCTATACAACACTGGCAGAACACATGCCTGAAAAGCATCTTAAATACAATGAGACCCTTGGATGGGATGCAGACTACTTTGTCTCAGTTGCTTCAAAGATCGGGGAAAGCTCAGCGGAGGTTTTTAAGAAAATACTTGCTTCCAAGGATTTTGTTGAGCAGACCTATAATGCCTGCATTGGACTAAAAAGGCTTTCTGAAATTTACGGATCAATCCGTTTTGACACTGCATGCAGAAGAGCATTAAAAGGCAGTAGGGTAACCTATGGTATGGTAAAAAACATTCTTGCGAACAATTTGGATAAGCAGGAAGAACCTGATCCAGCCCTGTTCTTTCTTCCTGACCATGAAAATATACGCGGCCCTCAGAATTACAATTAATCAGATTTTACAAAACCATTTAAATCAAACCTATGAATACACAAATCACACTCGATCATCTAACGGAACTAAAACTCCATGGGATGGCTCGTGCTTATCAGGCTGTGCTAACAATGCCTGTACAGGAGCATCCATCCATTAACCAATTTATTGCCCGGCTGGCTGAAGCAGAAATACAGGAACGCACTCACAAAAGAACGGAAAAGTTCCTGCTTCAAAGTAAGCTGAGATACCATGCAGTTCTGGAACAAGTACAATGTAATCCTGAAAGAAATCTTTCCCGTGAGAAATTGATGATGTTAGCCGATTGCAGTTTTATTAATCGTGCTGAAAATCTTTTAATCACCGGGGCCACTGGTTGCGGTAAGAGTTACCTGGCTTGCGCCATTGGCCGGCAGGCATGCTCGTTCGGATACAGGACATTGTATTTTGGAATAAATCGTTTCCTTGAAAGGATATCCAACGCAAAATTAGATGGCTCATTTATAAAGCTCTTAAACCAGATCGAGAAGACTCATCTTTTAATATTAGACGACTTTGGCCTACATCCATTGGACGGAACAACAAGACTTGCATTGCTGCAGATCCTCGAGGACAGGTATGGTAAAAAGTCAGTGATAATTACCTCACAGCTGCCGGTTCCGAAATGGCACGAGTATATCGGAGAATCCACAATTGCTGATGCAATTATGGACAGATTGGCAGTAAATGCACATCGAATTGATTTAAAAGGAGAATCGCTGAGAAAGAAAAAATAAGTTATATTTATGTTACAAATCAATCCCTTTTTGGATTGTACAATATACTCCGGAATCGTTGTACACATTGGCCGGAATA
>CAVTSB010000009.1:0-4304 GCA_963737255.1 uncultured Bacteroidales bacterium | reverse complement strand
TTTCAGCCTGGACAAAATGATATGTGTCACTTCTGGAAAAGGCTATGATTTTCTGAAATTGATTGAGGGGATTCAGGTCTGAGTTCGATGTTAAAATCAAATTGTATGGATTCAGATAATTTTGACAATAATTATTTTAATTTCGTCAGATACAGATATCCGCTCGAAAAAATCAACAAATTCAGGGTAATCAGTTGCAGGATAAGTACCACTGAAAAGCTTTAAAGCTCTAATATATTTCAGCCCCAGGTTATCAGTTAGTATTTCGGATGTATACTCTCCGAACCTGGTTACCACGGAGATTTTTTCAGGAACCTGGTCGATCTTAAAACCAACAGGTATTGTGTATGTTACTGTATCTATTTTACAATATCCCCTCCTTATGCTGATTTCTGATTTTCTATCTTTTGTTCTATAAGGCAGATTATCAATTGCTGTCATTAAGTTCGGTTTCAAAATGATCCTGTTCCCCATAACAATTCCCAGGTTCTGGAACCTTAGCTTCAGATCTTCTATTATTGCTGGAATCATGTTCTTTTCATCTGAAAAAGAAAAACCAACAAGATTATAACTATTGATTGAGATCTGTGACTGAATAAATTTTCTTTTATCTGTCTCATCCATTTGAAGGACCTCAGATATCCTGTCATACAGCGTACCTCTGTATTCTGTCCGGATCGTTGAAGCAGCACTTCCATCAGGTCCGAGAGCGACGATAATATTTCTGATTTGCTTATTATCACCATAAGCATATCTCTTTGTTTTAACCAGAGTTCCGCCCTCATCGCCTGTAAGGAGTACATGCCTGTCGTCTGTAAAAGTTCCCAGATAACCGAATGGAATATTCTGGCTTGTACATTCAAGCCAGAGAGTATCATGTTCAACAGGAATGCAGAGAATTACATGATTAAACTGATTGGAGGGGAAATCAGCATTTATAGGGGGGGCAGATTCACCTGCTCCTGCCAGTGTATAAAAACTTTTAATCCCGGCAACATCCAGAAGCGATTTCATATAATTTGAAAGAGCTTTGCAATCACCATATGAAACTCTGTCAACCTTCTCAGCCTCAATTGTCTGCCAGCTTCCAATCCCTTTCTGGACACTGACATATCTGACTTTGTTTTGAAGATATTGGTACAAAACCCATATTTTTTCCGTATCAGTCTTAAGTCCTGAAACCATGTTCTTTACTTTTTCATTTGTTTCCGTATCGAGAACATTTCTATTCTTCCCCAGGTTATAAATCCATTTTCCAAAATTGTTCCATGATTCCAGGTTCCCTTTGTAGCCACCGATTTCAAAATCAGAAGGGGCAGAAAGCACCACCGGAGTATACTCTTTAAAGGATGTACCAAAGGGTTCACTTTTAATGGCAGGCATATTCTCATATATCCATGTATATTTTGTTTTATCCTTTTCTGTAGTAATAGTGCATTTTCTTTCAATGTTTTTTTCCCGATACCTAAGTTTGAATCCATTAGGGGTGATTATTGTAAAAGTTGATTTTTCCACAGAAACATTGTAATCGTCATAAACACTCCATTCGGGATAATAAAAAAGACCATCAAAGGCTGTCTCGTAAGTATATTCAACAGTAAAAGGTGTGGTACGATATTTCGGGTCCAGGAATTTTACCCTGTTATCCTCATACAGAGAATAGCCGGCATTGGCGGAGTAGTCCAGGACCTCAACATTGGCTCCGTTTTTAATGGCAACTCCGTTCCTGTCAAAGAGATCAGACTCTATTTTTCTGATTGTAAGGAATTTATCATAGAATTCTGTTAAAACTGAATTCCTGATACCGTTTTCATTAAGTATTGTAATTGCATATTTGACCTTCATAACAGCTTTGTTAATATCGGTAATTTCAAATACGATCTCGCTGTTTCGAATCACTGCTTTTGCATCAGTGAGCAGGTTCACTGGAATATCCGAGGCCTTATATTTAATGTCAGTTGCATTGACAGTTATTATAAAAAGATTAAGAGTGATCATTAAGGCCACACCTGTTTTCAATGCTGAATTCATTTCAGATCTTTTTAAGAATTATTGGTTCTGAGTGCTTTTTAATCACCTGGTTATAAAATTCTTTCAGACTTTTATACTCATCCGGAAGGAATATGGATTTATTTATTGAAAAGACAGACTTGATATTGACAGTATTTCCCGTTTGGGCTGCAATATAAGTAAGTGAGCCGGCATTCCCGGGCAACTTAATATTAACGGAGGACGGCAATTGTGATACTTCATAGTTTTGAGGGACTTCTAATATTGAAGTTATTGTCTTTTCAATATTGTATCCATAATCCACGGGATATTTCCTTATATCCATTTTAAAAGGATTTTCGTTAAACTGATGGTAAAACATCGGAATAATATATATCTCATTGCCAATTACATTCATCTGGTTATTCATTATTATCTTATAATCTTCTATTACAGGCAGATATACGCTATCGATGTTTTCAATTCTGGAGTCTTTGATCACAAGCCCGATTTTGTCTTTTTTGAAATCTTCGAGATACCCTTCACTGCTATTGAATGTCCGGTACTTTTTTCTTAAATTCAGGGCTGAATAATCGATACTTCTTAAAATCAGGGAACCTTCCAGACTTCGGTCTTCGTTCATTTTAAGTTGGTATGTAATTAAATCCTTTTCCTTATATTCTGAACTCAGGACGACCTCGTCGTTACTTTTTTCACTAATTATTCTTCCGGTACAATTCAGACACCGGAAAGGAATCAGGTGATAGGGCATAGAAGGTTCAGATGCATCAAGCAGGTAGGATTTATCGCCAATTTTCGCGAGGACTACTATATAATTTAATTTTCGGATACTGGGAGAAGCGGGTGAAAGAAATCCATTTTCCCGTGTGCTTAATACAACAGGTGTTGCATCAAAATCAAGTTTTTTCAATAACTGAAGAAGAATCAGATTAATATCCGCGGAATTTCCAATCTTCATCTTGTATACGAAACTCAGGGCGGGTGTCGAAGCAACAACCGCTTCTTCTTCATTCCATTTCACTGTTGATTTTACTGTCTCGTAAGCCATTTTTAATATCTCCTCCCTGTTACTGTTTTGATCTTCAATGGTTTTAGCCACACTATTCAGATACCCGGAGTTGTTGATTGCCTGTCCAAATTTCGTTTCCTTCAATAAAATGTTGGTTATATTTTCCCATGTTGCTGTAAATGACTGAAAACCAATGTCGAGAATATCAAACTCAAGCTTGGTCAGATAGTTTTCCTTTGAGCTCATAAAGGGTTCTTCCTTAAATGAAGGCATGTTCCTGGCAATCCACCTGTCAGGAGTAGAAAGGAACAAAGGTTCATATCCAAAAAAATTATATGAGAACCTGGCATTTCGGGCATCCGGCAAAATCAATTCGCTGTATTGTACCGGTATCATTTCCTGAAACTTCCATTCCGGCATAATCCCCACAAAAGAGAATTGCAGATCAATTACCGAACCTACTTTTACGTCCGGCATCGCTATCCTCATTACATATCTGCCTTTTGTAATTTCGTCTTTAAAAATCGATTCGTTCTTTAACCTCGCAGTAATAGCTTTACCGTTCTCAAGGTTTGTGGTTATTCCCTTTATTTGAGTGTTAAAGTCGCAAGGGTAGCTGCTATTAGCCCATTTAAAGCCATCCTTTTTAAGAATTTTTATTCTTTGGGTTCTGATAAATTGGGCAGTAGTAGAATTAAAATACCCATAGTCACACAAAATTACGGCTGATGCTGACGTATCCGGAGTGTAAGTTCGCATTTCAAGTTCTTCCAAACTTACTTCGCCATACTTTATCGGGCCTTTCTGTCCATAGATTCCTGAATTAATGCAACAAAAAACTGACAAAATAACAATCATTTTATTCATAAAAGGCTATTTAAAATGTGTAAAATTGACTTTCCCCCAACCAAAAATAAAAATAATGGCTTTATCCCGTAATCATATCAGAAATTCTCTCACAAGCTCCAATTATCAATTTGTCAAAAGACAACGTTAAATGTATGGATTAAGTATTGGAACAATTCAGTAATTTATGGACAATGTTGGGAAGCCTTTATCAAAACTATCCCACACTCAATGGACGATAGAAAAAACCGTACGTTTCTAAACCGGAGGGTATGGCATTAAATTAAGATGTCATAAATATTGTTTTTAATGCGAAGGCTGGTAAAGATGTCGTTTTGGCATAATTGTTGCGCAAAAACCTTGAACCATATTCAGGAAAATGGGAAGATTCAGAAAAAATGTTTTGCTAAGTGTAACCATGCTCTTTCGATCTTCAGAT
>CAVTSB010000008.1:0-292349 GCA_963737255.1 uncultured Bacteroidales bacterium | reverse complement strand
CCGGACAAAAACAACGCGTCAACATCGCACGCACACTCATCGCCGACCCCAGCATCCTCGTGCTCGACGAACCGACGCTCGGCCTCGACGTACTCAGCAACCGGCTGATCCTCGAATTCATCCGTACGCAAGCCGCCGCGGGAAAGGCGGTCCTGCTCTCAACCCACGCACTCGACGAAATCGACACGATGTGCAAGCGCATGGGCCTGATCCACAACGGGCGTCTGGTCGCGGAGGGCGAACTCGACGTGCTACGGCAACAGACCGGCCGCCAACGCCTGAGCGAAGTGTTCCTCACAGTACGTCGGTGCCGAAACGCCGGTATTTGCACGCGATAGCGTGAAGCAGCCGAGTAGTGATCAGGTGACCGGGTCACAAAGTGACAAGGTGACAAAGTGACCAAGGGAGCGTTGCCCCTGATGTGCAGACGTCTCATGCACGGGAATGCACCCGTTGTCACTTTGTTACCTTGTTTCCTTGTCACATGTTCACAAGGCCGCGTGGTAATCGCGTCCCGACGAACGCGAAGAGCCCACGCCCCTGCGGGTGGGGTTCGGACACTCGGCCCCTTGGCCCCTTGGCCCCTTGGCCCCTTAGGAAACGCCGGATGAGCCGTCTAACCGCATCAACACCATCTGGCGCAAGAGCTGATCGACACGCTCCGCGATCGACGCACGTTGATCGCGATGATCCTGGTGCCGATCGCGCTCTATCCCGCCATGATCCTCGGCTCGCTGGAGGGCTTCGAGCTACCAGATCAGCAGCCTCAAACAAGACGGCTACCGCGTGGCGGTGAGCACGCGTGGCGCCCGATGGCCACACGCCCGTGCCGGCGGAAGAAGTCGGCCGCTGGCTGCGGACCGTGATCGATACCGACCCTGCTCGGCACCCGGGCGGAAAACGGCACCCCGCCGAAGAACTGGTGGAAAAGCGGCCAAGCACGCGAATTGCCCGGAAGATCCGCCGAATCGCCCGGCCGGAGTCGAAGAATCCGCGGCCACGCCGCCCGACCGACGTCGCCGTGCTCCGCCGGCGTACGAGATCGACATCCTGCACGGCACCCGACGACGTCCTGTGGGAGGTCGACCGGCCTGGGCCACGTGCGGGCTCTGGGCCGGCGCGGCCTGCCCTCGCCCAAAGGACGGCCCGGGCCCGCCATCGGTGCCCTTACCCTGGTCATGGACCAAACCGACATTCGCAGCGAGACTCGCCGCCGGCCGGCTTCGAAAGCGATCCTCGGCCGCGCAGCAGCTCCAGGTTGCTGCGACGCCTGCGGCCAAGCGCATCTAGCGCGACCGGGCTTCATCAACCCGCTGCACATCCAACAGAATCCGTCGCCACGCCGGCAAAAGTCGGCGGGTCGATCCTTGGCCAAATCGTGCCGCTGATCCTCATCATCATGACGATCACCGGTGCGATCTACCCCGCCATCGACCTGACCGCCGGCGAACGCGAACGCGGCACGCTCGAAACGCTGATGGTGGACGCGCTGCCGGCGGTCGATCTCATCACCGGCAAATTCGTCATCGTTCGCGCTCATCGGCATGCTCAGCGCGGCCCTGAACCTGCTCTCCATCGGCGGCACGATCTACCTCGGCGGTCTGGGCCGCTTTGCTCGCCCGCGGCGACCGGTCGTCATTCCGCTGCACCTGCTGCCATGGGTGCTGCTGGTGCTGATCCCGCTGGCGGTGATGTTCAGCGCCCTCCTGCTCGCCGTGAGCAGCTTCGCCCGCAGCTTCAAAGAGGCCCAAAACTACGTCATGCCGGTCATGGTCGGGCCCTAATCCCCGCGGTGGTCGGCGTGCTGCCGGGCACGCGGCTCGAAGGCCCGCTGCTCATCATGCCGGTCACGAACATCGTGATCCTGACGCGCGACCTTTTCACCGACAAATTCGACTCCGGCGGTCATCTGGGTGACCGCTCTCGACCACCTTCTACGCCGGGGCGGCGGTCGCGATCGCGGCGAGCCTTCTTCGGCCAGGAAGCGGTCCTGTTCGCCGACACCGGCTCCATCAAGACGCTGTTCCAACGACGATTCTTCAAGTGCATTCCGCATCCCAACGCCGGCGCAGGCCTTCCTCATGCTCGCGCTGGTGTTCTCGCTGAACTTCTTCCTGCACCGCTGAGGTGCCTGCCCACGATCATGGGCCTGAAAACGTGGTGCTGGCCCGTTTCTCGGCGGCTGGCCGCGATCATGCTCGTGCTGTGCGGCGTCGTGCCGATCGCAACGGCGATCTACGTGAAGCGCGATACCTGCGCACGACCTTTCGCCCTGCAGCCGCCCGCCCGCGCTGGGCCTCTTGGCCGATCTGTCTGGGGCGCTCGACCTGGGTGCTGGCGATGGCGTCTATGTACGTGCAAAGCCGTGGCTGCCGATGCCGACGGAATTCAGACGCCAATGGCGAAAACTCGGCGAAATCGCTGAATCGTCAGCCCCTAGGCGTCGCCGTGCTGCTGCTGGCCCTCGTGCCGGCGTGTGCGAGGAGCTGTTCTTCCGCGGCTACGCGCTGAGCGGTCTGCGCGGCACGCTGGGCAAAGTGGCCGCCATCGCTGGTCGTCGCGGCGGCCTTCGGCGTGAACGCACCACACCGTGCTGCCGCCTGCCGATGACGTGCGGTGCTGGCGTCGCTGCTGGGCTGCTGGTCGATTCAGTACCGGTCGATCTGGCCGGCCATGATGGCCCATCTGCTGCACAACAGCATCAGCGTGCTCGCCGAGCACAACGACGTCCTCAAGCCCTTCCTGACGCAAGCGGGGTTCGCCGAAAGCGCCATGCCGCCGACGATTTGGCTCACCGGCGCCGCAATCGTGACGACGATCGGCGTGCTGATCTGCCTCGCGGGCCGGCCGCGTGAACAGGCGATAAGGTGATCGCGGCGTCGCGGAGGGGGAACAACGTAACACGGCGGCCGGGCGAAACGCCGCGGGCGTGCCTACTTCTTCCCCTCCGGCGGCCGTCCCAGCACCTTCACCAGCACCGCATCCCCACCCGCCACCCACTTGCCCGTCGGCGTCTGTTGAGTGCGAAGATTGATGATCGCGTTCGCCCCCTTCCGCGCGGCAACGCCTTCGCAAGGTCCAGCACCGCGACCGACGTGCACCCCGTCAGTAAACACCGCCTCCACCTGCCGCACAATCGCAAACCCCATCAGCCGCGGCGACGAACTCGTCGTCAGAATCTGGCTGGCGAGCTTCTTAATCTCCTCCTGCTGCAACCGCACGACGTCATAGTCGCGCCGCAACTCCGCTTGCCGCCGGGCCGTCGCCTTCGCCGCACGCCGCCGGCCGACCGCGCAGAGCACAATAACCGACACGATAAACCCCGCCGACCAAAGGGCAATCTGTCGCACAGCGGGTCTGGGCGTACCACCAGTCAAACACAGTCGGGCTCCTGAATTCACGCAGTATAGCCCCACGTGCCACGGCCGTGTGTGCGGCGGCGGTCTCCGACCAGGTGGTGCCGTGATTGCGGCACCGGTCTCCGACGGTGGTTCCGTGTTTGTGGCACCGGTCTCCGACCGGTCGTGCACGGCCGGGTCGGCCCTCTGGAAGCGGCATCCCCGCGACGACTAGCGCAGTCACCCGTCGCCACGCTCACCAGCAGTGGCGCCAGCACGTTAAGCTTCCGCTGCTGCAACGTCGCAAACCCAGCCGCGTTAATCAAGTCGCACCTCGCTCCAGGCGGCGTGATGCACGTTCCCCTCCACGCCCGTTACCACAACGTCGAAAATCAGCCACCCAATCACGTTGTCGCGAAACCCATCAATCAGAATCAACATCCCGCCGGGCCGCAGCACGCCGTCGAAACCCCTGAATCACAGCCGCCTGATGCGGGTAATGGTGAAACGAATTGCAGCACGTGGTGACAACGTCGAACGACTCGTCGGCCACCGGCAACCGCTCGGAATCCGCAACCAGGGCGTGCAACTTATCGTCGTACCCGATGCGCGATCTTCTCGGCCATGTGGCGAACCATCACCGGCGAATAATCGAGCCCCACCAGCCGCTCGATATCCGGCCGCGGCGCGAGCAGATTGATCAGCGTCCCGTGCCGCCACCCACGTCAGCAGCCGAAACGGCCGTTCGCCGCGCCCGCCTGCCGGCGTGATTTCTTCCTGACACGCCGCGAATCGCCGGGTAAAACACCAGCTCGTTGAGCCGCGAACGATCGTACCCCAGCACCAACGGTCAAAATGCACCCGCGCCGTGCGGCGATACCCCGCATGACGGGCAGCACGATCAGTATCGAGGCCGGCCTGTGAATTCATGGCTTCAATACCGCGGCGCACATTGCCGCCACGCCATCACGACGACACCGAAAACGGTCATACCCGATTCCCGCCACACCAGCCGTTCACGATGGCGCCGCCGCCCCCAAAAAGAACCACCCCGGCGGTTGGCCGCCAGGGTGGCGTCATTCGTAACTCGCGGATAGACGGGTCGGCCGTTCCGCGACGGCGAAGCACCGGTCGCGCCGAAGCCGATCAACAGCAGCGACAGCCGGCTCCGGCGTCACGACGAAAAAAGCTCGTGATCGCCGCGGTGTCGTGCGACGTCAGGCTGAAGCGATGATCGATCCCGATCGTCGACAGGGCCGCGGGGCCGGGGATCGTCGGGCCCGGCAGGCCCAGGTTCACCGGCGGAATCGCGACCGTGCCACCCGCGAACGGTACCGACACGCTAAACGGGTCAGCGTAAATCGGCAACGCCGCGACGCCGTCAATCATGCCGGCGTAGAACGGCGACGGGCGCGACGGTGGCGAGGGTGCCGACGCCGTCAAAGTTCGCGTCATTCAACGAGCCGCCCGTCGAGCCGCCCATCAGCGTCGCACCGGGCAGCACGGAAAGATGGGGAGCGACACCGACAGCGTGATATTCTGCGTGCTGCCGCTGTTGTTCGTGATCCCGTAGACCGCGTTCACGAACGGGTCCGGACGCACGAGCATGTCCTGCAATACCAGGTTCCACGCACCGTCGGGGCCGGCCAATTCGCCAAAATACGTGAACGTGCCGTCGCCGTTGTCACGACCCTGGGGCATCCAAGTCGTCGGGGTTGCGCCATCCGCCCAACAGGTGATCTGCACGGCGGGCAGTTGGATGCCGGCCAACGCCGGAGCCGCCACGAGCGACAACAACAGCCCCGCAATCAGTAAACGATTCGCCATTCTTCACCTCCAAGGTGTTCTATTTTCGCCCAGGGGGGCGCATTCTTACCGAAAACTAGCCCGAACTTCGACCCAAAACACAATGTACTCTCTGGCGAACTCTAGGCACGGGTTCCCCGTAATTCCAATTTCGGACCAAAAATCAGCACGTTTTTTGTATTAGAAGATAGAGGGGTTTGTGGGTGTAGTATTTCTGCTATTTACGAATTCGAACCCCCGCGCGGCCGCCTTCGCGTTCAAAAGGCGGCCTACGCGTTCCTGCGGCCAATTCGCGCGACCAAAGATCCCACACTACCGCCCTTCGATCAATCCAGCCACTGCTTCTCCTTCAGCTTCTCCGGCAGGTACGTCTCGGTGATGAAGCTGAAGTGCTTGTTGGACAGCGCTTCCAGTTCCAGCTTCACGCCCAGCGCCTCCATGTGCTTGATCTCCTTCTGCCACTCCTTCTTCTGGAACCACGGGTATTCCCGGATCTCCTTGGCCCGGCGGCGGTCTTCCTCCGTCAGCGCGCATCGGCACGTGCGACGGGAATGTCGAACCGGTCCACGTCGAAGCTGCTCATGCCGATGAAGCGGGCCGCGGGGATGGCCATGCGCTGGCTCTCGAACGCCAGGTTGATCGAGCCCTGCTTGACCACGCTGTAGATGTAGTAGCCCCACGGGTCGTTGTCGATCAGCACGTACACCGGCAGCTTCAGCTCGTTGTGCATGCGGTAGACCAGCCGGCGCACGCCGCGCGGCGGCTGGCCTCCGCCGTGGATGATCATGCACTTGTGCTTGCTCCCAGAAGCGGTCCTTGTTGAAGCGCTTCCAGATGGCGCCTTTTTCGATCAGCAGGATGTACTCGGCCTCGTGCTTCTCGAACTGGATGACGTCGGGCTCGACGATGCTCGGCACGGCCCAGCCGCCGGAGCCCATGCGGCGCAGGTCGATGGTGTCGCCGTTGTCGACGATGGTCATCGGGCCGACCATGGAGCCCTTGGTCTCGGCGTGGACGCCCGAGTTCCTCGCGCAGGCTGCCGACGGCGACCTCGATGTCCTCGATGATCGGGTCGCTCTCGGTCTGCTCGTCGAAGATGAGTTCCTTGCCGGCTTGCCCTCGAGGGTGTGATCGGGACCTTGCAGGTTGTAGAACAGGTCGCGGATGCTGGTCGAGTCGTTGGCGTCGATCAGCCGTTTGCAGACCTCGGCGACGCGGATCGGTCTGCATGAACTTCTTGGCCTGGCTGCCCTCGCCCTTGCGCCGGCCGAGCAGGCTGAAGAAGGACCGCCGCTGCTTGCCGTCGAGCAGCTCGATGATGCCCTTTTTCTCGTTGAACTGCACGTTGGAGAGCGTGCGGGCGGGGATGTCGACGAAGGGGTCCTCGCGCCCGCATGCACGACGCCAACAATGTCGCGAGCCCCATCTTAACAATGCGTTCGCCGGCAGCGGCACGATCCCGGCTGGTAGCGGCAGGTTTGCGACCGCCGGCCGCGGTCTTGAGACTGCCGGCAACCGATTTCGAAGCGGTGGTCGCGGCTTGCTTAGATTTCTTAGCCAAGGGGAACTCCGAAAAGAAGCCGTCAGTCCCGCGCCGGGATGAGCCGTCAGCGGTCAGCCGTCAGCTATCATTCAGACCAAATCGCGGCGAAGCCGCGGTAGCGGCCGGGCTCCGTCCCGGCCGACGAAGAACAGAAACACACGAAACGCGCCGTAGCGGGCTCCGTCCCGGCCGACAAAAACCAGAAAGCGCACGACGCGCCGCCGTAGCGGCCGACGTTCGCGTCGGCCGTAGAGGGCCAGAAAGTGCGCGACTCGACGGCGTTGCATCCGCTACGCAGTCCCAGACAGTGTAGGGTCCGCTATGCGGACCACGAAGCGCGCCGGGCCACGCACCGCGCCAATCCCAGCCCCGGTAGGGGCGCAAGACTGTAGCCCAGGGTGCAAGCCCTGGGTTAGCACCGCCCCTATCTGGAGCCCCGGAGGGGCGACAGAGGGCGCCGCCGCGCATATCGCTAGCTCGGCGATTACCGGCGTCAGAAACTCAGTGGCGCCAACCCCGCCACCAGCGCCGCGACCATTACGACCCATGCGATACCCGCGGCGGGCGAAGCATCAAAAAGAATCCCATTATCCACACAGGAAAAATATACGGAAATTCCCTGGAGAAAAATGTATGGACTAAGGAATTTAATTTCCCACGAATATTTTGGAATTGATTACGAGATGCTTTGGGAAATTGCAAAAAATAATCTTCCACAAAACCAAATAGATTTACAAAAAATCATAGAAAAAGAAAAATTACAGCGTGGCAACAACAAGTAAACGAAAAAATCGAAAGTTTAACACCCAAGTCACAGCATCCCTTCACATCAAGCCAGTTTCACACCCTTTTCAGTATAACCTTTTACCAATTAGTAATTGCCCGGGGGGCTATTTTAAGGGCCAGACTGCAAAAGCCGGAGGCCTTGACCACATTAGGCCGGTCATAATCACATTTTAATATTTGTTTATTTATCAAAGGATTAACTCCGGCAGGATGTGGTCAATTATATCCGACGTCAAGTGGTCATGGACACCGGCTTTTCCAGTAAATGGTTCAAGACTAAATTCGCAAATTCGACAAGCAGTAAAATGATGTTTTGCTTCGATGCCTGCCAAATAGGTGCCATGGCTAACAGACCTCAATTCTGTCGGGAGAGTTATCTCAGTTGCGTCTAACAAAACCTCCTATTCATATGATGGTGATAAGACTATGCAAAACGGTGTTTTTACTTATTACCAAATGAATGGATTTGATGCTGAAAACTATATATATGTAGAACCAGATAGCCAGTATGCTTGTGATCAGATGATCAAGTGGGCAAAATCATACAGAATCAGAGTGGCCCCATCCTATTTAGACTCATACCTTGGTGATTTTCCTTTATAGGTTTTATCCAAAATCTGGAACCGAATAAGAAATATTCACACCTGGGTTTATAATTATTTGATTTTCTTCAAAATCCGTCCTTCTTTGACCACTTCAAAAGAAGGTCTGAAAACTTTAACATACATATGGAAACAACAAGGATTTAACTTTGGATCTTGGCTGGCATCTATCTCAGGTCAAAATTTGAACTTGAGATAATATTTTAACTTTCGCAGTAAGTAAAATAATTGGAAAGTAAGTTATAGTTAGTCTAATCTTCCGCCATTTTGGTTATCGTACCGAAACTTCGGCCATTGGGCTAATGGATCTAATCCCTTGCTTCCAGTTTGTAGTGCATATACCTTTCCACTTAAATCACTTATAAAAAGAACACCCTTCTTATTGATTGCAGGTGAAGACCATGTAATACCAGTTTCTGTGGTTGTCAATGATACAAGGGATCCATCAGAAGAATTAAGTGCATATACTCTTCCAAACTCCTGTCCGAAATAAACTAATCCGTCTGAACCTATGGCTGGAGAAGAGTAAATGTCAAAATGATCTCTTGGAGTATCATCAGGAAGGTCATCGGGCTCAAACACCCACTTTAAAGTGCCATTCGAACTAACCGCAAAAAACGCTGATGAAGGAT
This sequence comes from uncultured Bacteroidales bacterium, assembly GCA_963737255.1. Taxonomy (GTDB): domain Bacteria; phylum Bacteroidota; class Bacteroidia; order Bacteroidales; family VadinHA17; genus LD21. The sequence goes on along the minus strand of CAVTSB010000008.1, from coordinate 283,642 downwards.
TTCCAATATTCAAACCAAAATAGATTGATCCATTTGAGTCAATTGATGGTGAAGATCTGAATGCACCTGTGAATCCTGCGGAAGCTATATCAAATGTCCATAATAACTGACCAGAATTTGAAACTGCATAAAGGATTCCTGGCTGTGTTGCCACATAGATTGTTCCATCAGCTCCGATGGCTGGTGATGAAAAGCAATGGTCATCCTCACCAGGAGCCACACCAAGATGAAGAGCCCATTTAACAGAACCATCGTTCGGATCTAATAGCAGTAAGAGGGATATTATGATAGACGAAATAAATTGTCCCGTCTTTCCCGATTACAGGTGCATTGCGGATAGCTTCCGGCCATTGGCCCGAAAATGACCATCGGAGGGACCCATCTTTATCAATTGCATATAGTTTATCACCTCCAACATATATAGTCCCATCTGACCCTATTGTTGGAATTGATAAACCTACCTCTGAGGTTAATTTGCTTGGGTTTATATCATATTTCCAGATAAGATGACCATCACTGGAGATATGCCATAATTCATCCCCTTGAATTGTACCATTAAGTGGGTCGCGTGTCTCAACAGTGAAATAAATTGAATTATCGGAAGATATTGCCGGGGCAGAGCGAACCTCATTGATCCCAAGTTGCAATCTCCAGACTTCTTTGCCTGTTTCGGCATCCAATGCAACGAAATACTGGCTCTTTTTGTGGATATCGAGAAGCGCTGATGTCCCAAAATAGACAATTTTCTCATCAATGCTCAAGGCAGGTGAGCAATAATAGTTTTCAGCAGGAAGCTGAGTCACCCATATTTTTGGCATACCATCTTCGGATTGGATATTTTCCCTTTTGCAACCCGGAAAGAAAAAGTCCAGGATAAACAGGATAAGAATCAGTTTTATTACCTGTAACGATGGGAGAGCAATATTTAAAAATCTATTAACCATTTAGTATTAGTAATTGCTCTGACAAATAATAGGTTAAATATAAAAAATACCTACAATCTGGGATTGTAATTTTTTGATTTTCCTCAAAATCCGTCCTTCTTTGACCACTTCAAAAGAAGCTCTTATAACAATTAACATAGATAACGAGACGCGAAGGATCTAACATCAGTTTTCGAAATTCAATAAATTCCGTATTTTGTATAAAATCGCTGCATTTGGGTTTATGGGCATTATGGCAATTATAATCAATATACTTAAAATAAAAGCTAACATGAAACCGTCATAATCAATGAGATATAAATTCCATCGAACTGGACTTTGCTTTTACTAATTCTATACTTTATAAGTTTTCATTTTTTATATTTATTTTGGTCATTACTGGCGGTAAGGCTGGTTTTAGGATACTATCTCCATTCGTCCCGACTGTATCGCATGATTGATTTTTTTTAATTCTTCTGAACTCTCTTAACATATGTAGATTACAAATTAAAATCCCTTCACTTAAAGATCATTTAATGAGATCTTTAAATGAAATAAATAACAGGTACATCAATATTATGATGCTTATAACATAAATCAGAGGAACTAATAGTTTACTCTTGATTTTTAGTATGTGTTTCATTGTAAAGCTTTCTGGAAATTTTCATTATGATTTACCTTAATGGAGTGGCCAAAGTCACTGGCATTCCCGCTATTTATATTTAAATGGCTTGAAACCAATCAAAAATGAAAATGTGTTTACATTGGAAATATTATATTCTGCTGCCAGGTTGATCCTCCAGATTGAATATGCAACGCCAATAAATCCTTGTGTAACCAAAAGACTTTCTTTATCAAGATCAACTTTAGAAGTGGTTTCAGTGCCCATTATCAAACTCTCTTTTATCCCTAAATATGGAGATACCACTGCGACTTTTTTGCTTACCAATAAATCAATGCTACCTAGGCTAATATTATAGTCAGCAACTCCTGTCAGCGCAGTAAAGGAGGCTCTTACTGCTGCTGCAGGCGTTTTTTTTGTTTCTTCCAGGAATGCATATTTTAATTCTCCTCCAATCATACCATAATTGGCGCCAGGCACAGTAGCCCATTTAGCCCCGATTTCTATTTTACCAGAGACACCGAATTTTACCCGAAGCATAGGTAGCATTATCTTATCACCTAAAGGACAGTTTTCATCCGGATGGACAAATGTGTTGATCCAGGCTAGATCATGTTGGTTAACAGGTGTGACTGAGTAATCGATGGCAATACTAAAATGCTTTTTACCAATAGTTTCTGCAGATGCCATTGATTTAAAAGATGAGATCTCGCCAAGTTGCATAGTGTATCTCTTCCACTGATCCTGCGTCAGTGAAGGATCAATAACCATTGAACAGGTTTTTATACTTGGATCGAGATGCCAGTACACATCACCGCCATTATTTTGTCCATATGTTGCATATGTGAAGAAGGACATTCCTGATGCAACCATTGCTAAAATAAAATTCTTACTTTTCATATTTATAAAGATTTAATTATTTGAAGGAATTATAGAAGGGCTATTTTTAAAATTTTATGTTATACCCAAGCTGACCATAGATTGGTACCATTGGCGTGGTTTTGAAATCCTGTGTAAGAATTTTTCCTGCTCTTAAATAGATATCCTGCTTCCTGAAGGAAAATCCTGCCTGTAACCCGTAATAAAAGTTTCCGCCTGTTGCAGGTTCGTACCAGCCATCCACAACATCCGGATATTGATCTTTGTATGCTTTTGAATGCTTGAAGTGTGTTACAATCGCTTTATCAAAACCAACTTCACCGGCAACAAACAATTTGGGGCGATAGTATCCGATAATGCCAGACATATCACTCCCAAAATTAACCAACCGGACAAAATCATTCTCATACCTGCGGAAAACACCATATATTTTGGTGCTGAATTGAAAACCATGATATTCAATCCATCGGATCTGCCCTCCGATTTTAGTTTTGAAATCGTCAAAAATCTTATTACCTGATGGAAAGGAGTATTCAAGATTGGCAACAATGGGAAATAATCTGGTTTTGATTTGATAACCATATCCCAATCCATATATAACACCATATTCCAGACCAAAGCTGGCATTAACAATATGTTTGTTTTCTTCTTTCAGACTTGCCCAGTTAATAGTTTGGGCATTCACTGAACGGATAATTAGTATTAATGCTGATATAAGTATGTATTTTTATAATGTTTTCATTGTTTTCATTTAATTTTCTATGTAATTAGATTAAAGTGAATTAAAGTAGGTGAGCATTTTGGGTAGAGTTATTTCTGTCCATGCTTTTTTATCAGTGATAATACCATAATGTCCGATACCCGTTACTTTATAAAGATCTACCTCGAATTAAAAACAGCACGATATTTTTGAGCCCAGGAATCAGGATATGCCTTATTTTTTTCACTGTAGAAAAAAAGCACAGGTACATTGAAATTGCTGATACCTTCAGAGAAGTCAGGTTTATACTTCATCCTATTTCAAAAAGTGCAGAGTTTATAACAGCACCTGTCCTCCAAAAGCTGCCGGGCTCTGTATCATCATCTCCTGTAATATCATTTTTACTGGCCAGCATAGCCAGCTTATAATCCAGTATTTCATGCTGATCTTCTTTACCCGTAATAAACTGATCCAAATAAGTAGCATCATTCGATAATTCCCCGACAGATCTGAATGAACGTGATTTTTTAACAAATTCCATCACATCATCCCATTTCAATCCACCGGGTTCACAAACTACCAAGCCCTGTATTGCATTTGGATATTTGCCGGCATAAGCCGTAGCTAACATGGCACCCCAGGAATGTCCTATCAGAAATACTTTTTGATTGGGGCTTGTTCTGTAATGAGCAATCACACCACTTAATTCATCATAGATCAAATCCAGAGCGCCTAATCCCAATGAGGTATAGGACTTTTAGGAAACCTTTGCGAGAGCCCTGAACCTCTCTGGTCGTAGAACACTACCCTGTAACCATAATCAGCAAGATCTTTGCAGTTTAAAAGATAACGGTAATCACCGCCAGGACCGCCATGAAGGCACAACAATCATTGTACTGTCAGGATGACCAAATGCCTCTGAATGAAGCATGGCGCCATTTACAGTTATGGATGGAAGGCTCGGGTCCTGGTCCACAGTTTTCGGAACCAAGATTTCCGGGTTCATTAATAAACCGCTCTTTTTCACATGAGAAGAACAGTAAGGCAGTGAATGCCAGCATTAAAATTTTTCTTTTTGATTTCATTTGTTTGAAGTTTAAAATTATGCAACAAATGTAGAATGGCTGTTCCCGAACAACGACAATCCTTGTAAGGCAAGACCAGAATGATGTCTCATCTTACAAGGGAATACATCTAATTAATATATAATCAGATATATATGATGAAAAGTAAGAAAAGGGATTACAATGATTTTACGAATTCGGAAGGGGTTGTGCCTGTAATTTTCTTAAAAGAATTATTGAACGAGGCTTTTGAGTTAAAACCACAATCTAATGCTAAAGCAAAAAAGGTTTTATTTTTGTTTTTTCCCAAAGCAATCAGACGCTTAAACTCTTCGATCGCGATAGGAATTAATAAAATCGTAGAAATTTTTTTGAAATCTTTCATTGATAACCTGTGAAAGATAATTAGGAAGTATGTTCAGCATCTCTGCCAGTTGAGGCAAAGAGATGTTTTCATCAAGAAAGAGTTTTTTCTCTTCCATTAATTTTGCAAGAAGCTGCTTTATTTCGGCTGCACGCTCTTCCTTCAATCCGGATTTTGAATAACGTTGTTGGTCTTCAACTGTCAATTCTGCAGGCAAAAAACCATTTGGCAGATTCATAAATATATTCCCCTGCCGAAGCCCGAAAAAACCTGTGAACGCCACAAATAATGATACGGAAACATAAATGGCCGCGTCTGTCAATGAAGATTCAAGCACAAAATTATCAAAAAGCACAGCCAGCCAAATTACCAGTAAGCCTATTAGTAAATTCCGAAGCCAGTGTAAATTATTTTTTTCATTGGAGTTTGAAAGGTTGTTTAGAATGTTCCGGCGATGTTTCCTTAACAATAAAAAGGTAAGAAAAATATAGGAGAACCCTGATAATATGATCGCGGGAAAAACAAATAACTGGAAAATGTCGGGCTTTATATAAAATTTTCTTACAAATTCAATTTTTTCTTGTCCTGTTGAAATAAAAAAGTCAAAGTAATAGCAATAAAAGATTATCACAGGTAAAAAGTGCAGGAAATACTTTGGTTTCCATTTTGGGAAATAATCTGGTTAAGCAACCGGTATAAAGAAATAACAAAGGGCCATGAATAAGGGGTAATGGATTAGCAATGCCTAACAAATGCGGGTATTTAAAATCAATTCCTTTTGTGAAGAAATAGTATAAAAACAAATGCAGTCCAATAATAAACATCCAGAATGTCAAAATCTTATCTGACAGAGATTTTGGCTTCTTCCCCAGCAGTAAGAGCTCAAAAAAGAAAGCTAAAGTACCTCCGGCAATAAAAATCATACAAGACAATTAAATATTAAATCAATGTACAAAATACAGATAATTCATATTCCAATAAACATAAATTTCCAGAAAACATTTCGATCGCAATTATTACTCCTATAAAGAACAGAAGAATTTACTAATTGTTTAACTAAGAAATTCATATCTAAGAAACATTGAATTTGATACTGTAATCATCAATACCCAATAATTAATTTTAAAAAAGTCTTTTCTACTGCAAATAAACTGTGGTTTTGGATGAACGGGAAATTTTGTTTAAAATCCGTCCCTTGTTGACCACTTCAAAAGAATGTCTGAAAACTCTTAACATACATCGAGAAACCACAACTTTTCTCGTTTTCGAGAAAAGTGGTGCAATTTTATTTAGAACTCCATAAAACCATCAAATTTGATTCTGGAGACAGCATCATCAGATGAGCTTGGGCTTTGTATGGTTCAGAGATGATCGTCTTTCTGAGCCAGCCAAAAGGTGATTTATTATAGGTCTGGGGAAATCCATGTCTGGTAAATCCGTCCTTCTTTGACCACTTCAAAAGAAGGTCTTATCAGAACCCAAAACCAAGATGCAGGCCTAAACTTACATGATAATCCTCAACAGCATATGCAAATTCAGCAACAGGGCCTATATGAAAAATTCCAATTTCAAATTCATACAGGGTTTCAAGGTGAAGACCGAAATTTAAGTCTGATGCATTATTGTCATTGAAAGTGATTCCAGGTGAGAGGCTCAGGGCAAGATGTTCGATTGGTGCATAACTGAGGATAACTCCTATTGTATTGTGTTTATGTTCATCGAAAATTCTTTCATAACCGACACCAATCCCGAACTTAGTTTCTTTCAGACCTCTGATATAATGTGCGTGCAAACCATATGCAAATTCCTTTTCTTTTATTATATAGATCGGAGAATTTGCTATTCCAATCTCATTTTTATGATTATCGGAATTTCCATGACCATCAGGACTCTGCGCAGCAAGAGTTTGAGTAAATGCTAAGAGCATAATAAAGTAAAATGTTTTCATTTTTCAATTGTCAATGTGGAATCGCTTTTTAATCGGGTTCACAAAATTATTATAAAAAGTGAATTACCGTAAAATTACCCCATTTTCCCACAAATCCTGGCAACAAACTGGCCCCAGCCAAAACTACACCCACAATCGGTCTTATAAATGTTTGATTTTCTTCAAAATCCGACCTTCTCTGACCAATTCAAAAGAAGGTCTGGGAACACTTAACATACATTAGGAAACAACGAGGATTTAACAGACAGTCACCGAATTCTCAAAATCAGAAGTCATAATAAAACCCCTCCTCCGGCGTGAAGATTTCACGAATTATTTAATCTTAATCAACATAATAATTGGGTTATCAGTCTCATCTACAGAAATCGCTAACTTTTCAAGTTGCTTCTTCCTTTCTGTGTTTAAAGGATTTAATGCCTTAAAATCGGATGAGTTAATATACTGCTTGAAATTTATTGCATCAGTCCAACTTACCATGGTTGAATTTTCTCTTACAGTTCTGGGCCATATTTTTGGTCCTCCATCAAAATCATTTATCAGGTCAATTTCCGGATCAAATAATACACTGAATTTGCCATCTTTGGAACCGATCCATGATAACCCCTCAGTTTCGCCCTCCCACGGTATAACCATTTCATAATATATGTATTTGCCAAATTCAAATAAGTTCATTGGAGTCAGGAAATTACTCATTATATATTTTGCATCGTTCTTTTCCCTTATCTCAGGAGTAAGGCGAAGCTTTCCGACATCGATTACCAAATTTGGCGTAAACCCTTTGTTCCTGTATGCATACACGGTATCGGTATATATCTCCTTCTTAAGCAAATTCCCATTGAAACGGTAAAAAATATTTTCTCCCATGTAAATCACATTCGGGACAGTTCTTTTCCACGGATACCTGTTTGGGAAATTCCTGAGGATATTTCCCAGTGTATCAATGAGTATATAACTATTTTCAACTGTCCCCATATGATTCTGGTAGTAGCAAAGAATCCCATCATCATTAAAAGCAAAACTCAAAGGTCCGGTTATTGGAGTTTTAAAAGTCCTTAATACTTTTCCGCTTTTATTATAGACCAGAAATTTTTGCTGGAAACCATCAGCTACATAAATTGATCCTGTTCTGGGATTAATGTCTGTACAATGTGCGACAGTAAACTCATTTGGCCCTCGACCAATAGTTCCGATTTTTGTAACAAATGACCCATCATAACGGAACATATTGATTTCAGCAAAATACTGAGTCAGGAAAAAGTCCTTTCCGAAAATCACATTTCTGATACTTTTAATCAAACATTCCGGGGAGGTTTCCAGCGGAATGTACTGTACATCCGTTACTCCGATTTCAGATAGCTTCAGAGTTCTTCTTTCCGGTAATTTCTTTAGGTCAACTTTAATTGGCTGACCTTCCGCTCTGACGGTAAAGAGAAGGATGCCTGCCAAAAACATTAGAGCGATCCGGAATCTGGTTGAAGGCTGGATAAGTATTTTCATTTTGTGGAGATTAGGTATTATCAAATATATGACTATTTAATCAGTTAAACAACTATCTGATCAGTTAAATGAGAAAAATTTGTGGGTAGATTTAACCGAAAACCACCCAAAATCTGGCGTAAACCTGGCGAAAAAAATGACACTTTTTGTAAGTGTTTGATTTACTTCAAAATCCGTCCTTCTCTGACCACTTCAAGGGAAGGTCTGAAAAGATTTAACATACATGAGGAAATTACGAGGAAAACATTAAATTAAGGAGTGGAATTAGTAAGTAACCCCTAAATGGAGTGAGAAGGGTGCTCATTTTAATTCAGTGATATCGAGATTGCACTGGCTTGATTTTTGATATGAAAATGTTAACATTAAAACAATTCTTGCCAATTTCTGATGGCGAAACCTTATTATAATATCACACTTAGACCGAATAGACTAAGACCCTAACAGGAATATGAAAGAAAGAATACTTTTTATATTACTGGTTTTCCTCGCAATTTCGTGCAAGAAATTTCATGAGTATCCTGATAATCCAGATTGGCTGAATGATAAAATTGCCCAGATGGACACAGCTGATTATTATTTTGGCACAGAAATATATCTATATGAATGGCATGGTGACTTCTACTATTGGATATCCATCCCGATATCATCGTGCATGATGTGCGAATTTTACACTTATCAGGGTATCAAACATGTCTGGACCAACGATAATATTATAGATTTCCAGAAAAATGCTATAAAGAGAAAAGTGGTTTGGCGAAGAGACCACATATAATCCTCAAAAGAAATAAGTTAATTTAAACATTTATGAAGACCTCACTGCTGGTCATCTTACTCTGTTCGCTGTTCCTGAGCTGTGAACGCAATCCTTGCAAAGATCTTAAAAATGGAGTTTATCAATATCCCGAACTTCCTGAAAATCATACTATGACTAGCGATGAAGTTGATAAATTCTTCTGTATACCTCAGGATATTGCTGAATGTATTTCAACTGAAGGTCTTATAGAAAGCATTTTAACATACCCGTATGTAGGCTTAATTTTTGCCCACCATACAGGCGACGGGGGATATGAGCTATTAAAGAATCATTTTAACGGCCCAGGTGTTCTGGAAACTAGGATAGACAGAGGCCAGGAATTATTAAAAAAATATATGTCATGGGATCCTTTAGGCATAGATCCATCCTGGGAAAATCTTGAAATTGGCCGTTATATGGCCAGAGGAGTCTACCTTGAAATATTTATAAATCAATACAGTAATCTGGAAAATCTTGATCGGGACGATCAAAAAACACTTTTTGGCTGGAGCCTGGAGGTCTATGACAATGAAAAATCTCTAATAGATTATTACAGTTATTTCGCGTTAGGCCATAATACAGCAACAGTAGCGAGACTTATGTACTTACATAATTATGAGCCATTTATGTCGTTATATAATACTAATGAATTTGTATTTAATTTAACCGCTTTCATAGGTACTGCTCCACAACAGATCATTGATCAAATTCATGAAATGGCAGTAGAGTATTTTAAAACTTTATAAGAACCTTTCTCTCCCTTACCTATCACCTGAAGGAAGTCAGGAATTCTCAAACCTTTAACTCCCAAACCCTTCCTCAGCCATAAATTGATTCACAGAAAATCACCCAAAACCTGGCGTAAAAAAATGACACTTTTTGTAAGTGTTTGAATTTCTTCAAAATCCGTCCTTCTTTGACCACTTCAAAAGAAGGTCTGAAAACACTTAACATACATTTGGAAACAACAAGGATTTAACTCCGATAGTTGGTAGCCTTATTAAGATTCCAAAAATTTTCTACCTTTAGATTAAGATCTCTTATTATCATAAAAATAAATCAATACCAAGCATCATGAAGAAATTATCTATGCTCTCTGGTTTAATTATAGTTGGTTTGTTATTAAACAGCTATAAAAATGATTTTCTCAAGATGAGTCCTCAAAACACGGAATTACCCAAAATGGATCTTCACTTTCATTTAAATTATGAAGGACAATCATTGGCTAACGCGGCCCTTGTTTATGAAAAGGCTTCTGCTCTCTCAAAAGAAAAAGGTGTTATATTAGGAATTGCAGAAGAATTCGTTAATGACAATATCAAAATCAATGACAGTCTAATCCTTGATCGTATTACATTAGCTAAGAAAAACTCTCTCTATTTAGCTTTACAGGTAAGTCGGCGGGATTGGCTTAATATCTTTTCAAAAGAGGTCTTAAAGAAGGTTGATTATATCCTTGCCGATGCAATGATATTTCCTGACAAAGATGGAAGAATGATGCGAATATGGATTCCAAACACTCAATTGGGTGAACCACAAGAATTCATGGAACGCTATGTTGCTCATAATCTAAAAGTTCTGGCAGAACCTATCAATATCTGGGCTAATCCGACTTATCTCCCCGATGCACTAAAATCCAGGTATGATGAATTATGGACAAATGCTCGAATGAAAAGCCTGATTGATGCTGCAATAAAAAATAATGTTGCTATCGAGATAAATTCCACATTTAAAATCCCAAATGCTAAATTTATTAAAATGGCTAAAGCTGCTGGAGCACATTTTACATTTGGGTCAAACACACATGGGCTTGGTGCAGGTGATATAACCTGGTCAATTAATATGGCAAAGGAATGTGGGTTGACAAAAGATGATTTTTTTATTCCTAAACGAAAATTATAGATTAAGGAGTGTCTTATCTTAGAATATTATGCTGAATCAATTGTAACCTCAAACTTCTTGCATCCTGAAACGAAGTAGAAAATCCGTCCTTCTTTGACCACTTCAAAAGAAGGTCTGAAAACACTAAACATTCATTCGATTCTTTTAAATGTTGTTGATCTGTGCGGTTAAACAGACATTTCAAAACTTTTGTAATTTGTGTCAACTTTGAATAAGGAATTAATACTGAATCAATTATAACCTGTCCTGAATGCGGATTTAAGAAGGAAAGACGATGCCACGATTTCTTTCAATTCTTTTATGAGTGTACAAATTGTAGTAGCTGTTTCCTGTCAACAAAAAACAGAACTCACAGATGAGCTTAAGGCCACAATTGAAAAAGAAGTTCAAGCTCAGTATCAAACTTTTGAAAAATCCCTTAATACAATGGATATTAATCTGTTACGACCACTTTATAGCGAAAATAATTTCTTGGTTGCCGTTTTTGATGGGACAAAAATTAAATACATATCTAAATATTTTCAATAGACATAAATACTGTTCAAAGTATACTTAATTGGATAATACTGAAATTGCTGTAAAATAAACTTGACCTGTGTAATACTTCTGTATATCTTTATATGAGAATCAGTTTGATAATGATCCTTGGAATTGATGTTGAATCCCTTTCTCAAATTTCTTTTCTATTAACCAATATCTTTCAAAATGAGCAATCTTGATGAAAATAATCAGAAAATACTGGTTATCCCTGAAGGTACAATTACTCTTCAAGGTTTTACACGGTTTGCTTTTACTGCACAAAAGGAAGGCAGGATCATAACTGACGGTTATTCAATGAATTTTCTTAAATGTACAGCCGAACTGATGTTCAATGATAAACAGAATTTTGTGCTTCATACAAAGGAATTTATTCCTGATTCTCCAATAATGTACAGGGAAATAACTTTCAATGGTGTAATGACACCCAATGGCCTGTTAAAGTATCCTTGGCCAGAAACTTGGTTTGAATTGGGAGCTGAAGGTATATTACAAGGGAAAAAGGACATACTTGCACAAGTTCGTGGACATACAGGCATGGCTCTTTTTGGTGAAGGAATAAATAAAAATACTTTGAATTATATGGGCTATTTTGATGGTAATAAACTGTTTGCACATACACATATAGTAGGATTACACAAAGTGCCAGGCGAAATGGATTTTTTTAAGATACTAGTGGATGGCCCGATAATGATTAACTTTATGATCGATCTTGAGGCCTATAATAAGTCTTGACAAATTTTGATTTGCGTAGCATAAATTAAGTCATCATTATTCGTCTAATAATGCTCTTGAGGGGGGAGGATTGATTCTGCATCATTATTTTGTCTAAAAACATCCTGTTTTCATCCAAAGCCTTGTGCCAAGCGGGTTTTAATATCATGATTCATAAGGAGGTGACTTAGATATATTTGACTTCAGCTTTTTGTTGGTGTAAATTGCATATTTATTTGATTAGATAATAACCCCATCAATTGGGGTTTATCGGTGTTTGATTTTCTTCCAAATCCGTCCTTCTTTGACCACTTCAAAAGAAGGTCTGAAAAGACTTAACATACATTTGAAACAACAAGGATTTAACTTGGACAAGTATACGACTTTGCATATAAGGAGTGGTATATTCCTGCCATGAAAAACATCATGGCTCAGATTGAAGAGAAAAATTTCTTGAGATGCTAAAGAAATCTTCTGATATGCTTAATGAAACCGATAAAAATGCTGCCATTAATTATAATGAACGGACAATAACTGCATTTACAGATGGTTATAAAAAATCAGTAGAAGGATTTTATAAACAGCGCAATACAGTTGAATTCATACAATCTGAGGAGAATGTTTTGGAAGTGAAATGTACAGAATGTATTTGGGCAAAAACATTTAGAGAAGCCGATGCAGCAGAAATTGGTTATGCAGGAATTTGCTATACTGATTATTCAGCAATAAAAGCGTATAATCCGAATATGAAATTAATCAGAGAAAAAACTTTGATGCAGGGACATGATTGCTGTGATTTAAAAATTGTCATGGAATCTTGAATGGTTGCCAAATAAAACCATTTTCCCCCAAATCCTGGCACCAAACTGGCACCAAAAAAAAAGTTACAATTTTTGAGGTTGTATTTATTTTAGCCCTTAAATCAGATGTCTTTTAGAAAAGGCTCTACCCGACCCAAGTTTAAGATATCTTTCAAAAGCATATGCCTTATATTTATTTGTAAATGCGATATAGGTAACAACCTCTACAGGTAGAATATTTTTTGTGGCGAGAACCTGTCCTTGATTATGTCGTTTCATCCTGTCTTCCAAATTATTAGTACATCCAGTATAAATACTTCCGTTGCTGCATTTTAAAATATAGACATACCAATATTGTTGCGAAAGTGGGCTTTGCCCGCCGTAGCCCGCCATGTTCTTTGTATTAGTTAAACAACGAGATTGCACAAAGATAAATAAAAAAACCCGCCGTCGCTACCGACTTCGCTACCGACTTCGCTAAAGCTTCGTCGGTCAAAGAAAGCTTCGTCGGTCAAAGAAAGCTATGGCGGAAGAAGTGTGGGCTTTGCCCGCCGTAGCCCGACAGAGCTTTAGCAGTAATATATCTTATTTAAAAAAGCGAAGCCCGACAGAGCTTTAGCAGTAATATATCTTATTTAAAAAAGCGAAGCCCGCCGTCGCTACCGACTTCGCTACCGACTTCGCTAAAGCTTCGTCGGCTCAAAGAAAGCTTCGTCGGTCAAAGAAAGCTATGGCGGAAGAAGTGTGGGCTTTGCCCGCCGTAGCCCGACAGAGCTTTAGCAGTAATATATCGTGATTGAAAAGATAAATAAAAAACCCGCCGTCGCTACCGACTTCGCTACCGACTTCGCTAAAGCTTCGTCGGTCAAAGAAAGCTTCGTCGGTCAAAGAAAGCTATGGCGGAAGAAGTGTGGGCTTTGCCCGCCGTAGCCCGACAGAGCTTTAGCAGTAATATATCTTATTTAAAAAAGCGAAGCCCGCCGTCGCTAAAGCTATGGCGGGCGAAGGTGGGCCCAGCTGGGATCGAACCAGCGACTCCCTGATTATGAGTCAGGTGCTCTAACCGTCTGAGCTATGGGCCCTTTCAAAACAGTAATTTTCAAATATCTCAGGGGCCCTAACCTCCCGATAGCTATCGGGATGAGCTATGGGCCCGGTGGTGTTGCAACCTGCAACCCGTAACTTGCAACAAATCTCAAAACGGATTGCAATATTAACCAATTGTTGCAAATATTCCAAAAAGCCCCGCGAAATTGTTTAACCGAAACAGCTTCTGAATCAATTTATCTTGTACTGAAAACAAGATAATATCAGGTAGTCATCGAGACACCCGGACAGAAGATCAAATATTTTTTCGTGGATTATTATCAGCGCAGCTTAAATGGAATCATTTATTTCTGCATACTGAGGAAATTAAGAACCTCTTCAGAGTCCTTTTCTGCATTGACAGCATCATTCTTGTAAATGATCTTCCCGTCCTTTCCTACAATAAAAGTCCATCTTTTTAAAGTTATGTCACGGACAAGTTCATGTTCGATCCCGCCGACAGTACGTTTTATCGATGCGCCTTCACCGACTGGAACCCCGAAACTGCCTGCGATTGTACCCTTTTTATCTGATAATAGTGGAAAGTTAAGATTCTCTGCCTGTTTGAATAGTTTAAGACTCTCAATTTCATCACCACTAATACCAACGACTATGGCCTTAGCGGATGCCAGATCGTACTGATGATCACGATAAGAGCATGCCTGCTTCGTACATCCGCCAGTCATTGCACCCGGGAAAAAGTAGATCACAATGTAATCTTTGCCAATAAACTTACTGATATCCCAGGTTGAACCATCATCGGAAACAGCTTTGAAAATGGGAACATTGTCACCAACTGAAAGAGTTTTCTGACCGTAAATGGGGAATGATGTTAAAAGTAAAATTGTGATTTTACAAAACCAGGCTTTCATAATTTATCCTATCATTTATACTTCTAACAAAAATGAACTTAAATTGTTAAAAAAGCTACGCGGCACGCGGCTTCAGTAGTAAAAAATATGACAGAAGGAAAAACAATTATATATTTGAACAAACCAGTCAGCTTTTTCCAAACTATTAATTCTGGCAAAACATTCTTTACTATGACTTACAGAAACTTATCCGTCCTTGCATTGCTTTTCCTTTTATGCGGCTGTGCGAAAAATTCTGAAAAATGGCAGTCACTTTATAACGGCAGGGACCTGACTGGCTGGGACACTTACCTGGGTCCTGCATACGATACTGTTTTGAAAAAGCGGAATCAGGAGGCCATAGGACTCAATAATGACCCTGCCAGAGTATTTACAGTTGTGGACCTGGAAGGAGAGAAACTGATCAGAATATCGGGAGAAAATTTCGGAGGCATCTCAACGGTGGATGAATTCGAAAATTTCCACCTGCAGTTGCAATTCAGATGGGGCTCGCTGAAATGGTTCCCGAGGAAAACCGGCAAGCGCGACAGCGGTCTGATGTATTATGCAGTTGGTCCTCATGGCGCCGACGGAGGCAACTGGATGAGATCGCAGGAGCTCCAGATCCAGGAGGGTGATTGCGGTGATTGCTGGGCTTGTTCCGGGGCAGTTTATGACGCCAGGGCCAGGAAGGATGGGGATAAATACATCTTCGACGAAGCCGGTGAAATGTTCACATTCAGCAACAGCAGTCCCAACGGACGCCGGTGTATCAAATCGGCCGATGGGGAAAAACCCTCAGGGGAATGGAACACAATCGATCTGTGGTGCTTCGGCGGCACAAGTATACATATGGTGAACGGTGTCGTCAATATGGTGATTCACAATTCGAGACAGGTTGATGACGGAAAGGAAATCCCGCTTACAAAGGGTAAGATCCAGATCCAGTCGGAGGGAGCAGAAGTATATTACAGGAACATCAGGATAGCTTCGATAACTAAGCTGCCGGAGGTTCTCAACAGTGAGGTTGAGATCCATTAACCGCAGAGGTCGCAAAGATATAACGCAAAGTTCACAAAGGATTATATATCAATGTATTGCTGTATGCCGCAAACCTATAAAGCGGTCCAAACACCTTATACGAAAAGTATCGCAATAAATCTTCCGAATTATATCGCAATTACAGGGACAGATCATGACCTGTCCTTCCTTAACCTGCCTGCCCCCTGACCGGTCGGGATGCCCCGATGAGCTCTCTAAACCTCATCGAGATTATCATTGACAGCGGTCCTACGATGAATAGTGCATAAAACGGTGCATAGATCATCTGGTTCAGCCTGAAAACAAATTCGACAAAGGCAATCAGAAAGGCAACGAGTATCTGCCCATTTCTGCTTTTCACAGTGGTGGCAGGATCGGTGATCATGAAAAAGACGAACAGCTGATACATGGGACCTGTGAGTGGAGCTACTTCCGTTAAAAAAGAATCTCCCGTTATAAGGCTTCGTAATAACGAAAAGAAGACAAAGCTTATAACATAGGTGAGTGTGATATGCAAGCGTTTTACTCTCCAGACAATGATAAGACCCAATGTCCAGATAATAAGCATAGGCCATATATTGTTACCCCATTGTATGCTTAGTCCTGCAACACCAAACGGAAGCAGGGCAAACATCCAGGTTATACCAAAATTCGATGGATTCCAGATGTGAGTATTCCTGTACCGTAATACATATTTCGACATTATGGATATGATTGCAGTAAGGGCAAAAGGCCATAGAAAAGGAGACCGGATCAGGATGCCGACACTGATACCTGTGATATAGGCGCTTGACAGATTTCTCCAGGTTCCTAATATCAGTCTGGCAAGTACCAACTCGGTGAGCATAGCGGAACCAATCGAGACCAGGATATTTTTATATCCCTGGAGGATGCCGAATGTTAAATGTCCGGCAAATAGTATAAGTGTTATTAACAAAGGAGGGACATACTTAAAACTGAAAAAAGTATTTCCTTTCGTTACTGGTGAAGCAGTTTTTGAAGTATTCATTCCGGTTCCCTTATTTTAACCAACCGATCAACCTGCAGATCCTCCAGAATTTGTTGTTTCCCGTCAGGCCATGTAATGACCGCTTTATCAACCCCGGGGCTTTTGCCCAGTCCAAAATGCAGCCTGCGCTGGTTCTGGGAGCAGAAGCCCATACCGCCCGACACGATCTGCATCTGCGTTTGCGAATCGCGGTACAGGCTGACAATTGTACCGATGGCACTCCTGTTCCCGCGGATTCCCTCAAATTCAAAAGCGATCCAGTGATTTCCGTTCTCCACATTATTTTTGTAAACCAGCAGGTTGTTATTCTGGTTGGCAACTATAATGTCGAGCACTCCCCTGTTCCAGAGGTCAGCTATGGCAACAGCCCGGCTGTCAAGCTGCTCATAGCCGCCAACATACTTTGCCACATCCCTGAAATGCCCCGATCCGTCATTGAGCCAGATCCTGTTTGTCTGAAATCCGCTCTGGCTCCTGCCTCTCATTGCAGGCCAGTTTTTTATATCTGAAATTATGGCTTTATTACCACCGGTAACTTTTGAATAATCATACCAGTAGCTTGTTGTTTTCTTTCCCGAGATATATCCGTTCGCCAGGTACAGATCATTGAAACCGTCGTTATTGAAATCACCGAACTGGGCACCGTAGCTCCATCCGCCTGATTCTATTCCGGCCTCCTGGGCAAGATTGGCGTAAAGGTATTTTTCTTTAACAGGCATTGGTACCCAGAAGTTGTTGCCCTGCAACAGAATGCCTTCTTCGGTTATATTTGAAACATAGATCCCCAGCTGCCCCTTGTTGTAGATATCACCGAAAGAGACGTTCATTCCGCTTTTGGGAGTTAGACCGATAAGTGCATTTTCTCCTGTTTCATGAAATTTCTTTCCGTCTTCATTCACATATAATTCATTGATCCCATAGTCATTTGCTATAAAGAGGTCAGGATGACCATCCTGTTTAAAATCTGCTGCACCGGCAGCAAGAGTCCAGCGTGTCGAGGTCAATCCGGCTTCGACCGTCACATCGGTGAATGTTCCGTTACCGTTATTTTTAAACAGGTAATTTCTTCCACCGTTTTGTGAGTATTCAAAACTCTCCGTCAGGATTTTTGTACTCTTAAGGTTCCAGAGATCAACATCTTCCGGGAAATATCCGCCGATGAACAGATCTATATGACCGTCAGAATTGTAATCGAACCAGATTGCAGTATTCGCATTGATCCATGACGGCAGACCGCATTTGTCTGCTCTGATAAACTGTTTGCCTTCAACGTTCTTAAATAATTCGGGTTTCCCCCACCTATAGACAAATAAATCTTCATAACCGTCATTGTCATAGTCGGCCCAGACAGATCCCATACTTACTCCCGAACCTTCCCTGTTGAGGTCGGCCACACCCATGCCTCTGGCAACATCAGAAAAACTACCGTCTTTCTGGTTATGATACAGGGCATTACTGTAGCCGAAACAGCTGTTTGTAACATAAAGATCGTTCCATCCGTCATTGTCAAAATCACACACCGAGACTGATGCCCCCATTGATGCTATCTGGGGAAGTATTGGATCGATCCGGGGATCAAGCATCGGGGATCTGTGAATAAAATCTATACCCGACTGCCGTGAGACTTCGGTAAAATAAAATCCGTATGTTTTAATTGCTGTATCTGCCGGCATTGAATAGGATTTTCCGGCTGATCTGTATGATAAACCTGTAAGAAATGCAGGTATGCCGAGCAGCCCGGCAAAAATGGCTGTAACTATTATTCTAACTGGTAATGCGTACTTTTTTTTTAGCATTTCTCTTCATAATCCAGATAACAAATTTCCTTAAGAAAAGCGGGGGATACTTATAGCCGATCTGCGCCATTCTTTTCCCCATGGGTATGTAATCACTCTTTTCTGCAGGCAGGTTTGTACCCAATCCGTCAACATATCGGTTATACATACAAAAAGCAGCAGCAATCAGAACAGTATCATGGATATCCTCATCGGAAGCTCCTTTGAGCCTCGCAGCTTCTATCATCTGAGGGGTAACTTCACGGCCGCTTTTCTGAACCAGGGCTGCGATCTTAAGCAAGGCTTTCATTTTCTCGGATACTGCTGAATTTTCGAGGTCAGTCTTTATTGAAACTGCAGTGCTGCCCCCGTCATTGAGATGGAAACCGGACGATGCACTGTGGGATTCATGACAGAATTCGCATTTATTCAGAGCCGACACATAAGATGCTATCAATTCACGTTCCCCCGGGGTAAGCGGGGAGGGCCCATGTAACAGCGTTTGGGCCAGCCTTGCTAAAGCTTTCCCCGTGGGGCCTTTGTAAAACAGAAGCTCCACGATTCCAGGCTGGTCTATTCCTGTCTTTACATAAGTCATAAACAGGGTTTTTAAAAAAACACTAAAGGGTGAAAATTGTTCAACCTCTAAGAGCCTATAATGGGCCTGGGTTCACCCGCTATCTCAAATTACGAAGATATTCGGAATAATACTTCCGAAATTTATCGGAATTATAGGGCCCTGTAAAAGCAATTTCAAACCTTTCGGGGCTGCAGAGTTGCTTCCTGACTGCCGCAGGGACTTGTTTTTGAACTCTTTTACACGGGCTCCATTTGCCCGAAATCCTTTCCGGCAGGTAGAATATGGAAGACATATCGTATAAAACATTATATTTATATTGTATAACATGATATATATATTGCATATCAATAATTTTATATTATATTTGTAAAATATATTTAACTAAAATTACCATAGAAACATTAAAATCAATTCCAATGAAAAAAAGCTCAACAATATTTCTTCAGGTAGTCATTGTACTCATTGGCATCGGCGCTCTTGCCCTTTTGCTCTGGGAACCCCACATTGAGGGCAGGAATGCGAATGCCACGCTCTCTGAGATTTACTTCAAAGATCCCTTTCTGGCTTATATGTATACCGGATCCATTGCCTTTTTCGTGGCGTTATATCAGGCATTCAGGTTATTGGGGTACATTGGACGAAATGAAGTATTTTCACAACGTTCGGTGAAGGCTTTGCGAACAATAAAATATTGCGCAATGACCCTTGTTGCATTTATTATGGGAGCGGAAGCCTACTTCTTTATAGTCGTGCGTGGCAAGGATGACATTGCGGGAGGTGTTATGATGGGTCTTCTTATGATTTTTGTGTTTGTCGTAATCGCCACCGCAGCCGGGGTGTTTGAAAGAATTGTGCAAAATGCTGTGGATATCAAGACTGAGAACGACTTAACCGTTTAATGCCATGGCAATTATTATTAACATCGACGTCATGTTGGCGAAGCGGAAGATGAGCGTCACAGAGCTATCCGAGAAAGTCGGCATCACAATGGCCAACATTTCCGTATTGAAAAACGGAAAGGCAAAAGCAATTCGCCTCTTAACGCTGGAGGCAATTTGCAAGGCTTTGGAATGTCAGCCAGGTGATATTTTGGAATATAAAAAGGAAGAACCTCTGTCATACCCGGGATCCTAACCTGGGAATCGGGCTGGCGGGAAGGGACCTGAACCACCGTGGATAAGCTTATCAGGCCTATTATCTGTTCCAACTCGTTTTTATTCTCCGGAAAGGAGGAATAGCAAGCGGAGGCTGAACAATTTACCTTTATCGTCCGGCTTATGCTCAGGTATATTTTAAAAGTCTCTTTATCCGGTTAATTTTTTATTAATCTTATCTCAACTCTTCTATTGAGGGCCCGATGTTCCACGTCATTCTCTTTGAAAATCGGGAGATTTTTTCCAAATCCTGTGAAACTAAGTCGTTTTGAGTCAATACCCTTATCAATTAACCAATTATATACTGATTTAGCCCTGTTAATTGAAAGCAGATCATTATATTGTTCTGTACCGATTTCATCAGTATGGCCCCCGATACTTATATTTATTTCCGGATTGTTTTCCAGATAAGTCAGGAGTTTATTAAGGATATCTTCGGAATCAGGTAAAAGATCATATCTGTCAAACCTGAAGTTTACATTTTCAAGTATCACCGGTATTCCTTGTTTTAGCTTGTTTAAGTCAGTTTCATACAGCACTTTTGGTTTGATTTCTACAGGATTTACCGGTAAAGTTTCTGATTTGCAGTTGCACTCTGAAGTATCTTGAATTTCAAAAAGTTCTATATCATCAAAAATATAATAGGAAGCTTTTTCAAGTCCGAAAAATCCCTGCACGTATTTTTCTCTTAATACCGGATTCATATCCTCCGGCCCGGTAAACCTGCCAACGGTAACAAACTGCTCACCTCCACCTGCAATGAAATAGTCACACAAAGTTGTAAAGTGTTTATTTTCAACGGGTAAATCAGAAAAAATGACCTGGGGTGAGAACATACTTTCGTTTTTATAATTTACTGAAACCGGAGATGCGGACAAATGGAATGCAAGTCTGTTTACAGAGTATTTGGAATAGGAACAGAAGTTAATTGAGGTTCGCAGACAATATAGCTTTCCTTTTATTAACGGCGAAATCAATTTACCCTGTATGTATTCCGAATAGCTGTCGGATTCTTTATAAAGTGCAATACCGGTAAAAGTAAACTTATCAGGCAAGGGCATATCGAAAATATAGTAATAGCTGAAAACATCAATATATCGCAGGTCGCTTAAATAATCAGGTGTATATTGGCCTGGAGTTGTCCAGTATGGGATCCAGTCTTCGATCCTGGTTTCCCCATGGTAAGTAATAAGGACTGGTTTATAGTAAAAAAGATCAAAATCCGGATTTATTACAAGATTATTGCCCCTGGTAACCGGTACATCAATTGCTGTATCGGTAACACCATTATTCAGTGAAACACGGCCAACGTACTTTGAATCCCGAAATACTTCTTTCGCAGTTATTGTGAGGATTCCATTGTTATAGATCTCCTCTTTGTATTTTGTTCCGGTCTGAGTGAAATACACCCATTTTCCATCCGGCAGGTTATGGAGATCTTTATCCTTGACTAACTTATATTGTTCAACTCTTTGTAATATTCCGTTTTGATACCAGTATTCCCATTTTTTTATTTTCTTCTCAAAATTTGCAAAAGGCATACTCTTTGGAATCCTTTTGTCTTCATAGAATATCGGGTAAGTATAAGTTTGTCCTTTGGATTTTAATTTCCCATCTTCATAATAGTCATTTATTGTCTTTCTTTGGGCAGCAGCAAAAATGCTGAGTAATAGCATAGAACTTATTAGAATAATTTTTTTAACAGTAAACCTCATTTATAGTTGGAACGATTTTTTCTTATTATGAAACCAAACTCTTTGTTTTTTATTATCGCAGGCAGATTCAACTTAAGCTAAACTTATGTTTATAAGCTTTCCTTTGTGATCCTTTGTGGTATTGATTTAGAACTAACCACAAAGGTACACAAAGGTTCTCACTAAGGACACAAAGGGCTTTTGAGACAACCTCAAGTACGGCACACCAGGATTGCCGGGATTCACCTCATTAATGGCGATGGGGTGGAATTGTTACCATGTTTTTGGGGGGGTTTTAAAGTAACAGCATTTTAGCAACGACAAGCAAAATCCATTAACACTGCCTACCGTCAGGCAGGCATAGAGGGCGCAAAGTTTTGCACAGCTGGAGGTTAAATCTAGCCCGTAGGGCTTAAACTATTGTAGCCGAAGATTCAAGAGATGATTTTTTACCTCGTAGAGGTTAAACAGGGTTTTCCCGGAATTCATATAAGAATTGTTCATTAGATTCCATTTCACGTTTTTTAAGATATTGAACATAATCATTCCAAGCAATTGTTTAACCGCGGTAAAAATAAATATGGTGATTGTTTTTTCTACAATAATTAATCGCCTACGGCGAAAAAGAAATGAAGTAAGGGCTAATATCCCCGCCCCCTGCCTCCCGCCCCCTGCCAGAGAGCCACCGAGGTAGTTGCGAGGAATCCGTAATTCTGTTATTTCACCGGAGACAATTCCATAGTCACCCCTCTTTACGAAGTCTACCCTTTATACACATCTATTTCTCTTATAATATTCTTCATTTCTTTTTGCTTGCCCAAAAAGAAACGAAGCAAAGAAAAAGGCCCCGAAAATGCCAACTTCAGCCGTTTTCTCCGCCCGCTACACATTGCCTTTACCCGCCACGAAAAGCGGCTGCAGTTCGCACCATTTTCGGTTTTGCCACCGCACGACACATAAGATGAATTTTGGATAAGCTTAAATTATCTTTAAAAGATAAGTTCAGAAGAATTCTTCAGGCAGATGGTTACTTCTTTAGCGGCGCGCAGGCAACCCCAAAAATGTGCGAACCGGATGGCTTTGGGCCCCATGTGGGGTATGGCATGCGGGACAACAAAGCCATTCGGTTGGATTTTTGGGCGGTTTTTCTTTGGTACTTTCTTTTGCCGCCCAAAAGAAAGTACAAGAAAAAAGAGAGATGTGTATAAATCGTAGTTACGAAGTAGAGAGGGTCCCGATAGCTATCGGGAGGGGGTGATTATGGTGAGGCTGGGAGTGTCAAACTCACTTTTAATTAAAATAAATGTATAATATATTTGACAATATGTAAAATATAATTATCTTTGAGTCGAATATATTATACATAATGTCTAAATTAAATTACAAAGGAGGTTGAAATGGACCAGAAAGAAAGACAGGTACTCGTAACCATACTGGCAACGATATTGATATTTGTAGTCTATTCGTTATTTGTTTATAACAGGTATATATCGCCAGATCCTGAAATTATAAACAACTCCAGCTTCTGGGGCAAGGCTTTCCTGCTGCTTATCCCGGTGGCAATTGTTGCACAGATCATCATCCATATAATATTCGCAATTGTGAACAAGGCGGTCACCAATGAGGATATTCCTTCAAAAGATGATGAACGTGACAAGCTGATTGAGCTGAAATCAATAAGAATTTCACACTGGATCTTTACCCTTGGTTTTATGGTTGCCATGGGATCGCAGGCTTTGAAGATGGAGCTCTCGGTTATGTTCATCACGCTTATAGCTTCAGGCTTTCTGTCAGGAATTATTTCAGAAGGCGCCAAACTTTACTTTTACCACAGGGGGGTGTGAAATGAGCAGGTGTAATATCGGTAACAATATCAGGGTGATGCGTTTTCACAATAACGAGATGACGCAGCAGGAACTGGCTGACAGGACAGGAGTGACACGGCAGACCATAGTTGCAATTGAACAGGGTAAGTATTCTCCTTCGCTTGAGCTGGCTTTCAGGATCGCAAGGGTTTTCAATAAGCCGCTTGAAGAGGTATTTTCATATCTGGTCGTCGGAAATGATCAAAAGGACTGACATGATCTTAAATAAAATTTAAGAAATGAAAAACGTGGAGGCATCGATATACGGTCAAAAAGAATCAGCAATTGACCTGCTGGAGAAGAAGATATTCCCGGTACTCCAAACCTATTCCAATATTCACCGGGGAAGCGGACACAATTCGGTTGTGACTTCGGGACTATACGACAGGTCAAGGAATACCGTGCTTGAATACCTTGGCCTTGACAATAAGAAATATATAGTAATTTTTTGCACTCCGCGAAGAGCTGCAATCCTTTGTAAGAAACTTGATCCTGAAAAATACAGGATGGTTTCGGATACGGAAACCGGCCTTTCTTTGGGTGTCAGAGCGATCGCAGTTAAAAAGAAGGCTCTGCCCGGATTGGTACCATTCATGAGTGGGGGAGGAACTGCCCGCCTTGTTTCGCCCGCCTGGGTAATATGGGCTAAAGCACCGGAACGGTTTGAACCCGGTACGCCGGCAATTGTCAATATAATTGCTTTCGCTGAGGCTCTGAAGATGATCAGGCAAAACGGCCCACACATCTTCAGTTCGGAAAGAGGTCCCGGTAACTTTGACGGAGGTATTTTAAAAGATGATGAATTCGGTGCTCTTTCGGGGAGGGCGCTTCTTGAAAAGCTCAGAGAGACTCTTATCGGCAGAGAGGTCATTGTGAATACAAAAAATGGCCCAAGGACTTTTATAAACCTGGATAATGCTGCCAGCACACGAACTTTTAAAGCTGTCTGGGACACCGTACGAATGACATGGAGACTGAGCCCCGGAAGCCATGGGGAAATAGCAGGAGAGGTGAGGTCGGTAATATCGGAAACCCTGGGAGCACCGCTTACAGATTATGATGTAATCTTTACTTCAAATACAACCGAATCGATCAATCTTGTTGCGGAGAGCCTGTCGAACGAGGCAGAGACGGGTATTACAGTACTCAATACGATCCTTGAGCACAACTCAAATGATCTGCCATGGCGGGACGGCGGAAAGATAGCCCTTGTCAGAGTAATGGCCGATCCTGCTGGATACATCAATCTGGATGAGCTTGAAAATGTACTGAAGAGCCATAATGACGGTTCCCGGGATGAGGTGGCAAGGATCAGGCTCGTAGCCGTGAGCGGGGCATCAAATGTCCTCGGAACATTTAATGATCTTAAAAAAATCAGCAGAGTGGCACATAAGTATGGAGCCCGGTTACTTGTCGACGGGGCACAAATGGTTGCACATCGCCGGGTTGATATGCAGGATTGGGGTGTTGATTACCTTGCTTTTTCCGCACACAAAGTCTATGCTCCCTTTGGCACCGGTGTGCTTGTGGCAAGGAAAGGCTTTCTTAAATTTGACAGGAGTGAGCTTGCCGGGATAAATGCATCAGGTGAGGAAAATGCAGGTGGTATCGCCGCACTTGGTAAATCACTTTTGCTTCTCCGGCGAATAGGTTTTGATCTCATCCGGGAGGAGGAATCCAGGCTTACAGGATATGCACTTAAGAGTATTTCGGGGATCAGGGGAATAATGGTACACGGGATCAGTGACCCGGATTCACCGGCATTCAGCAGCAAGGGAGGTGTAATATCTTTTAGTCTGAAGAAAAAACTGCCGGGGAAAATTGCATCCGTACTTGCCGGAAATGGAATAGGGGTTCGTTATGGCTGCCATTGCGCCCACATGCTGGTTAAGCACTTCCTTAATGTTCCCCGTTTCCTGGCTGAGTTCCAGGGCATACTTTTAAAAGTCTTCCCGGGGCTGAGCCTGCCGGGTGTGGTGAGGATCAGTTTCGGAATTGAAAACGGGAAGGGAGACATTGACATCCTTGTAAAAGAACTGGACAGGCTTACAAGGTCTGAAAAAGATTAACCGGGAATTTTCGGGGATTTTTTGCCGGAAGGAAGAAAAATAGAAATTCAAAACATATTGAGAATATGAAAATTGTATCGTGGAATGTTAACGGAATTCGTGCCATAGCAAAAAGATCCTTTTTTACCGATCTTGAATTACTTGGGGCGGATATTGTATGCCTGCAGGAAACTAAAGCACAGGACAATCAGGTTGCCGAAGCCCTTAAGCCCCTGAATGGCCGTCATATCTATTCAAACTCAGCTGTAAGGCCCGGTTACTCGGGCACAACAATTGTCTCAAATATCCGGCCCCTGAATGTGACAAAAGGCATTAATGTAAAAGAGCATGATAATGAAGGCCGGGTACTATGCCTTGAGTTAGACACCTTTTTTCTCGTAAATGCCTATGTACCTAATTCGGGCAGTGAGCTTAAGAGATTAAGTTACAGACAGGAATGGGATAAAGCTTTTTATAAATATCTGAAAGATCTTGAAAGGGTCAAACCAGTTATTGTCTGCGGCGACTTAAATGTTGCTCATAAACCGGTTGACCTTGCACATCCGAAGGCCAATTATAACAAGACAGCCGGTTATATGCAGGAGGAGATAGACGGAATGGACAGGATTGCCGGGGGCGGATTTGCAGATACATTCAGGCGTTTATATCCTGATGAGACCGGCAGGTACTCCTGGTGGAGCTACAGGGCGGGAGCCAGGTCAAAGAACATAGGCTGGAGGATCGATTATTTTCTGGTCAGTGAATGGCTCATGCCGGCTGTTGAAAATTCCTTTATTCTCGAACATATGACCGGCTCTGATCATTGTCCGGTCGGGATTGTACTTAAGTTGTAAAGGTTTTTTCCCTATGCGCCAGTTTTAAGCCAGGTTTTGAACGAAAATAGATGTTTTTGACCGGAAAAAAGTATCGAAAAGTTCAATGAATTTTACAGCCTTTAAATTATCGGAGTAAACCTCGATAAATCATAAATACCCAATTGTTTCTCAATGTTGGCAACTTTTTCGACCATTGTTTCGAATCCGTCTTCGCCAAATAATTCATGCTCTCTGTCTTCGAAATGCTCGCCCAGTGCAAAATATTCGTCTTCTGAGACTATTTTCCGCATAGCAGGAAATAGTACAGTATCTTCCCGTGCTTCGTGTGGACGGTACATCCCATTGAAATCACTGAGCAGTTTTATCAGTTTTTGAGTTTCATCCGTATTTGTAAGCGATTTCATTTTACCAAATTGTAATATCACGTCTGTCAGGATCCGTCCAGCCTTGTGTTGTTTTCGCAAAACCTGCACCAGGTCGGTTAATTGGTTTGCCTTCTCGAATCGTGGAAAAAGAAAATCTTCTTCAAGTTTTATATCTATTTTCAAAGATACGCCACCAAAAATCCGAAGTCAATAAAATCTAAGTCACTTTACTTCGCACAAACTGAAAGCAACTTGACTTTTGTTTAAACAAGGTGTAACTTTGCATAATGAAATATACCTCAGATGCCTGATTTATTCCAGCGGCTGATTTCACTTTTACAGTTTTTGCAAGTAACTGCATAACTTATTAACATTATAACAATGAAAGTATTAATCATTTATGCTCATCCTAATCCGATGTCCTTTACTCATGCAATTCTTGACAATTTTGTAAGAGGCCTTAACGAGGCCGGACATCAATATGAAATTGTCGATTTGTACAAAATAAAGTTCAACCCCGTTTTGCAGGATAAGGATTCTGCTTTTTTTGTGGATAAAGATATGCCTGAATGGCTTTTCAGGCAAATGGACATGAGGAAGATGATAATCGAGCTTGCAGGTGGACCTGTAAGAAGGTTGGTTGCAAAATTGTATATTAAGAACAAGAGTGATGATGATCTGCGTGAGCTTATTAGTTCTCAAAAACCCAGGGATGTGCTGGTACAGCAAAAGAAAGTAGCAGAGGCGGATGTGCTCGTTTTCATAACACAGGTGATCTGGATGCACTTTCCTGCGATAATGAAGGGGTGGTTGGAACGTGTTTTTTCTTACGGATTTGCATACAGATTGAATGAAAGCGGATGGCATGGTGATCCGGATGGCAGAATTCCTTTATTGAAAATTAAGAAAGCTATTGTAATGCATCCTACTTTCTTCAACGAAATAGTGTACAGGGAAAAGGGATTCAGAGAGTCCATGGAAAAAATTATTGATAACTGGAGCCTGAAATACCCCGGAATTCAAACTGTCGACCATATCTACTTCCATTCTATACTGGCAGTGGATAATGACACACGTAAAAAGTATCTTGAAATCGCTTATTTAAAAGGTAAACACTTATAAGAATATGAATACTTTCCATATTACAGACATTAACTTTAATGTGGTCTTAGGTGCATGGATAATCCATACTGCAACGGGATTATTGTGGTTTCAGCCTAAGTTGTTTGGAAATGAATGGTCAAAGGGGTATTTCCGGATTCATCCTGGGTACATGGCAATGAATTAATTATTAAACAAATAAACCCAAAGCAAGAAAATGTTAGTATGACAAAAACAACATCACAAATAAACCCTGAAAAATCCACATTGGTTTCCCCTGTCCTGAGTAACAGAACCAAAAGGATGTATCGCCGTCGCGGCTTGTCCAACTTGCTTGAAGATGGGCCATTGTGCTCCGGCCGTCATGCAGACCCTTCTGGATCTGGGGAATACTAAAGAAGAATGGCTGGTTAAGATGACTGCCGGACTGCCCGGTGGAATAGGCAATACCGGATTTGAATGTGGAGGAATTACAGCTCCGCTGATTCAGTTCGGGCTGGAGCATGGTCTCAGTGCAAAGCATGACGGACTGCCCACCGTTATCTATGCAGGGCACGACTATTTCCATCGATTTCAGAAGTGCAACAACTCACTCTTGTGCAAGGAAATCCTCGGCGACCGGCGAGTCCCTCTGCCATGCATAAAGGTCGTCCGTCATGCCCCGGAGCTTTACAGACAAACCGACTGCAAAGACAACACCGAGGCTATTTCAGGCGAGACCAGAGAAGCCTTTCACCTTTTGTATTCTCACCTGTCCGCCAATGGTTTTCACTGTGCCCATGCCGTCCTGAAGCATCTGGGTGACACTATTCCCGTAACCCGGGAACTACTGGATGGAACCAGCGGTTTTATCGGTGGAACGGCGTTCAAAGGACTGACCTGCAGTGCTTTTACCGCTGGCCTGATGGCTGTCGGCCTGAAACTTGGTGAAATTGAAGACAGTTACCTTCGGGTCATCCGGATGTTAGCGACCATGATCGCTGGTGGTAATGCCCTGGCCGACCACATGAACAAGTTCAACAGGCTCTTGAACATAGGCCATAGGATGTCGAAGTGGTTCAAAAAAGAGTTCGGAAGTACCTTATGCCGTGAAATCACACAGTGTGACTTTTCTTCTTTAGGGGATGTACACCGCTATATCGATAATGGTTCATTAACCACCTGTAAGATAATAGCAGAAAAAGTAGCCAGGCAGACCGAAGAGGCCCTCCGGGAAAACTCCCGTAATTAATTTAAGGTTTCAAATTCCACATTTAGCTATATAATAAAACTTTTCGTAAATTTACGAAAAGCCTGCGTAGTGTAGAATCTGAATTATTAAGTTGAAAGGCATGAAATCATCGGATAAAAACAATTACCCACCTGAAGATGTAAAGATTGCACGATTTGCTAAAGCACTCGGACACCCTGCAAGAATTGGGATTATTAAACATCTTGCTTCACTTGAAACATGCCGTTTCACTGAGATATCAAATGAATTTCCACTCGCAAACTCAACAGTATCACAGCATCTTGCGGAGCTTAAAAAAGCAGGATTGATAAAGGGCAATATTGAACCACCAAAACTTCAATATTGCATTAACTACGAGAACTGGAAGATACTCAGGAAACACTTTAAAGAATTAGCACATATTAAGATAGTTAAGTACGAGAAAAGTAAGTAAACTCTGCTAATGTGAACATCTGGTTTAAAATAGGATTTATTGCTAATGGAGTTCTTAACCTGACTCCAAAAGA
Organism: uncultured Bacteroidales bacterium; assembly: GCA_963737255.1. Classification (GTDB taxonomy): domain Bacteria; phylum Bacteroidota; class Bacteroidia; order Bacteroidales; family VadinHA17; genus LD21. Next base: position 253,757 of record CAVTSB010000008.1, on the reverse strand, counting down.
AAGCTATGAATTATGTAAGAAAGGTGCAATAATAGTTGATGTCAGGGAATCTTACATTAATAATCTTAAGATGTTTGATGTCATCAGGGTAATATGCTTACCATATAGTGAACTCAGTAAGTTATATACGGAACTCCCTCCCGATCAACCTTTGATTTTTGCCGATGCTGTAGGATTGAGAAGCCGGGAAGGAGTTCTTGTTTATGAATTCACATGGATATGACAATATAGCGAATATGGCTGGAGGTATTGTCGACTGGGAGAGAGACGGATTACCGCTGACAACAGACATCAGCAACCGCTTGTCAGGTATCATGCATGTGTCAGCTTAAAGCAAGGGAAAATAGAAAAACAAAACCATAAATAATTAAAATAGAAACATTATGAATAATTCAATTGGTTTTATCGGTGGCGGAAGGGTGACAAAGATCCTTCTGCAGGGTTTTAAAAATAAAAATGTGAAATTCGATAAGATTGTAGTGACCGACACCAACCCGGAAGTTTTAGCAAATCTGAAAAAACAGTTCCCGGAGGTTGAATCGTCTGATGCAAAAGCTGCTGCCGGCCAGGATATTGTTTTTATTGCACTTCATCCTCCGGTGGTTATGGATACGCTGGAGCTTATTAAAAATGATGTGAAAGCAGAAGCAATTGTAATCTCCCTGGCTCCAAAGATCAATCTGCCAAAGTTATCAATGAAATTAGGTCATGTTAAGAACCTGGCCAGATTGATCCCCAACGCCACTTCATACATTAACGAGGGGTATAATCCGGTGACATTTGCTGCAGGATTTGATCCTTCAGGGAAGAAAGAAGTTATGGATCTGTTGAGTTCCCTTGGAACCACTTTTGAAGTTTCTGAAGAAAAGCTTGAAAGCTATGCAATAATGTCTGCCATGCTTCCCACATATTTCTGGTTCCAGTGGAGGGAACTTGCTGAAATAGGAGGGAAAATTGGCCTTTCTGATGAAGAGAGCAAAAAATCGATCTATGAAACAATTATTGCATCTCTTGACCTGATGTACAAATCCGGTTTATCTGCTTCGGAGGTAATAGATCTGATACCGGTAAAACCGATCGGGGAACATGAACCTCAGATAGCTGAGATCTATAAAACAAAGCTGATTGGTTTGTTTGAAAAGATTAAACCCTGAATTTAATGTTAGTTGGCAGTTGGCATTGGGCAGTTGGCATTTAAAAGTATCATGTCTGCTGTGGGCAGCTTACGGAATAAACAGGCCGGAGGGATTCAGGACAGTACCCGCAGCAAAAAACTGGTATGAATATGACATTTATGTGTTGAAATCATACGGTTGGTTTCTTTATGAAGTAAGCAAGCATGCCTTACTTAAGATGGGAAATGAAGATCTCCGGATATATGGTAGTACGCAGGATTTCGTTAAAGCGTCACCTGTCATTCCTGTTTACGTTGCTGACTTCGGCAGAATGAATGACACTACTGCCTGATCAATAGACGATATTTACTTTACTCCCTTCTGATTCAGAACTTTCACCAATTCTTCTTCCGGGAAGAATCCGACATGCCTGAAATACTCATTTCCACTCTCATCAAGGAAGATCTGGGTGGGAATTGCTTCGATACCATACTTTTGTCCGTATGGTGCTCCTGCTTCTGTCCATACATCATGGAACACAACCTTTACCTGTTTGCCATACTTCTCTTCGATGGATTTCATTACCGGCTGCATCTGCTGACAGGGAATACATTTAACAGAACCAAGCTCAATAAAAGTAACCTTGTACTTCTCTGTCCCCTTGTTTGCTTTTTCTCCTGCTTTTGAAGATTGTCCTGAACAGTCTGTGTTTATAATAATTGTGGTCAGTATCACAAATAGCAAAAAAGATTTCCTTATTAATTTCATTTTACCTCTAATTATATGATTATTAATAAATAACATTATACTTTGTTTATATTTCCGAACAGTTTTTCAGCCTGCTCGTAAATATCTTTTATTGGTCTTTGCTTTATCATTTTACCCAGTTCTATAGCTTCTTTAACCTGATCAGGATTGCACCCAACTTCCAGTGCCTTTTTGAAATGATAATCAAGACAGGAACGACACCCACCTGCAACAGATGCTGATATACCAGCTAATTCAATTGTTTTTGGATCAAGATGTTTGAACTGTTCCATAATTCGGAATTTAAGTTATTCGGTAACAAATTTTGAATGATATCCAAAATTAATTGATGCACTGACAAAAGTAACTACAGAAGTCATTATGAGGACGATGATCGTCAGGGAGTTCTTCATTTCCTGTTTTTTAGATATTTTCATATAGTTCTAATTAGAAAGTAATTAATATTTAAAAAATTGAACCATATATCAAACCGGTAATTGTAGCCATTACAACCACAAGACTTACATAAACTACTGTTTTTTGTGTGCCGATAATACCTCTTATAACCAGCATATTAGGCAATGATAATGATGGGCCGGCGAGAAGCAGGGCGAGGGCCGGTCCCTTTCCCATACCGGATGCAATCAAACCCTGCAGAATTGGCACTTCAGTCAGGGTTGCGAAGTACATGAATGCCCCTACAATTGATGCAAAAAAGTTGGAAAATACTGAATTACCGCCGACGAGCGCAGATATCCATTCATTAGGGATCACTCCGGCGATGACCTTCCCGTCATGGGTTGATCCGAGCAGGAAACCGGCAGTAACCACACCAATGGCAAGTAATGGGAGTATCTGTTTTGCAAAATCCCATGTTGCTATTGTCCATGCTTTGTTTTCTTCATCGACTTTATCGAGGATTGTGACAACACTCAATGCAATAATTCCGACGAGCATTGGTACAAGAGGCCTCAGTTTATCACTTTCAATCAGGTTATTTGACAGAATTACTGATGCAATTACTACAATTACAGCACCAAGGACCCATTGCCATTTGATTTTAAGAATTTTAATAAGCGAATACCCCAAAACAAGACTGAAAAATCCTGTAATCCACCATTTATAATGCCATATATAATACCAGGTACTTGAACTATCTCCTTCAGCAGGTTTACCCCAGTTGGCAAAAACAAGGATCAGAACCAGTGTGAAGAAATGAAGGGATGTTTGCCATATTGGTCGTTTTTCAGGTGGAGGAACAATATTCATCTGCTCTTCCTTTTTGGCTTTTTCCTCCTTCCGATAGATAACAGCCATTATTGAACCGATGATTATACTAAAAGAGACTGCTCCTATTGTCCGTGCAACACCCATTTCGAAGCCGAGTATTCGTGCTGTAAGTATAATTGCAAGTATATTAATTGCAGGTCCTGAATATAAGAACGCAATTGCCGGTCCAAGGCCGGCACCTCTTTTATGTATGCTTGAAAACAGTGGAAGGATCGTACATGAGCATACGGCCAGGATTGTACCGGAAACGGATGCTACAGTATATGCAACCCACTTCTTTGCCTGGGCGCCAAAATACTTTAACACTGATGCCTGACTAATAAAAACAGATATTACTCCTGCAATAAAAAATGCAGGAAGGAGACATAAAATCACATGTTCACGGGCATACCATTTTACAAGGTCGAGGGTTGCTGCAATGGCAGTGTTAAAACGGGCGCTCTCAATGGGAAGGAAAAATGCAAATGCGAAAACTACGGCAATCCCTCCAAGTATTTTTAATTCTTTTTTGAGTTCCATTTTGTTAGTTTGAAAGTGGGAAAGTATGAAAATAAAGTGTTATCATTTCGTGAAATAACGAAATATTTATAATAAAAAAATTAGAGATAAACTCTGATTATATAATAAAGCCCGACAGCAATAAACAGAACAGCTATGATCCGCCTGAACCAGAGTTCAAATGATTTGACCTTGTTATATACATTACCGATCCCTGAAACTGTATAAGCGAGTATCCATGCGATAATTATCACCGGAATTCCCGTTGCCACTGCAAAGATGACCGGGAGGTAGAGCCCTGAGGCACTTGAAACTGTAAGGGGAACAAGCATCCCGAAATAAAGTACGCCGCTGTATGGACAGAATGCAAGGGCAAAGAGCAAACCAAGCAGTAATGCATCAAAATATCCCCACTTCTTTTTATCCTGCATCCCTGATGTCAGTCTGTTAAATCCCGGGAATTTTATTTTGAATAAATCGAGCATAAATAATCCAATTATGATCAGCAATGGTCCGACAATCTTTTCACCATAGCGCTGAAAAAAGCCGCCAAACTTCAGCTGGTCAGCTCCAAGGAGAATTATCAATGCAATAGCAGTATAAGTTATTGCCCTGCCGATAGTATAAAGCAATCCGTTGATGAAAACCCGATTCCGATTTTCGATATCGCGGCTTATAAATCCTATGGCTGTAATATTTGTTGCAAGGGGACAAGGACTTATGGCAGTCATTAAACCCAGCAACAATGCCGTAAGCCACGGCATTGTGCTATTATCTAATAGGTTTGTGAGAAATTCCATTCAGTTATTTGATCATCAAACCATCAACCTTTTCGTTAATTATCTCTTTGAATTTCTCTGGTTTGACTACTGCGTACATGAATCCTTCATTTGTGAGATTGACCTTTTGATCACCCCTTACAATAAGAAGTGTCTGGCCTGATACTCCAAGTCTTTCAGCCAGAGGTTTGCTTGATGCTTCCTCCAGGTTTATTGACTGAAATGTTATTAAACCCTGTTTAAACTGGTTTGGATAAAGAGTTTCCAGGTTTTCTTTGGCTTTAGCCTCAATGGTTTTGCAAGTAACACATCTGGCAGTGAAATGAAAGTAGTAAGCCTCAATTTTGTCAGAATTGCCGGCAGACTCCTTATCTTCTCTTTTCGCAGGCTGTCCGGAACATGCAAGAAAAGGGAAAATCAACAAAAGCGTTACCAATAATCTGAAAGTTTTCATCATAATATAATTTTGTTTTTAATGGTATGATAGCTTGCCCCGCTTCGGCGGGGGAACCACACATGATTGAAAATTATTTTTTCTTCGTGTTTGTGATTGTGGTCAATCATGTGGGTTTCATAATTGTTATGATTGATATTTGGTTAGTATTTCCTTTACCTGTTTCAATGTAGGTACTTGTCCGCTTAGTACGACCTTCCCGTTTATGACAAGTACAGGTGTATGCATTACATGATATTCCATTATCTTAACGATATCTTCAACTTTTTCTATCGTTGCAGTAATACCTGCTTCTGTAACTGCTTCCCGTGTCACTTTTTCCAGTGTTTTGCATTTAGGACATCCGGGGCCTAAGATTTTAATTTCCATAATTGGTTTCTTATAAATGAATAAACTAATTGGTTGATAAAAAATTATTTATGAATAAGAGTTTCTGATTCTGCATATGAAAAATTAAGGGAATGAGTTGTTAAGAAAATCATCAGGTATTAAGATTTTTATTTTGATGTTTCGCAAATATACGAAATGTTTTTATATTTGTTTATTAATTCTGATAAAAATGTATCAAAAGAGGAACATGAAAATACTTATTATTTGTACCGGAAACAGTTGCCGAAGCCGGATGTCACAGGGTTTCCTGCAATCATTCGAAAAGAATATTGAAGTGCATTCTGGTGGATCAGAAAAACCTGTCGATTGTGGTTGCGGTTACGGAGGTAAATGCTAACCTGAATCTCAATAATTCAATGGGAACAACCAAACAATTATCGTTTTTTGATCGCTACCTGACACTATGGATTTTTCTGGTAATGTTTGCAGGTGTGATTATTGGCTACTTCATTCCGGGAATCTCAGGTTTCTGGAATTCATTAAGTTCCGGAACTACTAACATTCCGATTGCTATTGGTCTTATTCTAATGATGTATCCGCCTCTTGCAAAAGTCAGGTATGAAAAGCTTCCTTTGGTTTTCAAAAACCTCAAACTATTAGGCTTGTCGTTATCAATGAACTGGATAATCGGCCCGATCGTGATGTTTCTTCTTGCCATATTCTTTCTTCATAATCATCCCGGATTGATGGTAGGTGTAATCCTGGTTGGTCTTGCACGCTGCATTGCCATGGTACTTGTATGGAACGACCTGGCTAAAGGTGATACAGAATTGGCTGCAGGTCTGGTTGCCTTCAATGCATTGTTCCAGGTGTTCCTCTACTCCGTATATGCCTATATTTTCATAACAATTCTTCCACCTTTGTTCGGATTAAGCGGTTCTATTGTTGAAGTATCTATATCCGAAATTGCAGTGACAGTCCTGATCTACCTCGGTATACCTTTCTTTGCCGGATTAATAACAAATACAGTTTTAAGAAGAGTTAAAAATGATGATTGGTATTACGGTAAATTCATTCCAAAAGTATCATGGCTTACTCCCATAGCTCTCTTGTTCACAATATTTGTGATGTTCTCGCTTAAAGGTGAAAACATTATTAAATTACCAATGGATGTCCTCAGGGTTGCAATTCCGTATACAATTTATTTTGCCGTAATGTTCTTCTCCACATTTTTCATTGCAAAATGGATGGGGAACGGATACGAAAAATCAACAACAATGGCTTTCACGGCAGGAAGTAATGATTTCGAACTCGCAATTGCAGTCGCAGTTGCAGTATTTGGTATTAATTCCCAGGCAGCTTTTGCAACGGTTATTGGCCCATTGGTAGAGGTTCCTGTGTTAATTCTTCTGGTTAATGTAGCCCTTGCTTTTAAAACAAAATTCTCCTGGACTTAAACTATCAGAAGTTCGTAATATGAATTCTGAGAGGTCATTTTTGACCTCTTTTTTTGAGGTCTTACCAGCCGCCACCGCCGCCACCGCCGCCACCGCCGCCGGAACTTCCGCCTCCTCCGCTGCCCGATGATGATCCGGGAGGAGTGGATGCCGAAGAAATGGCCGACGAAAAGCTTTTGCCCATCGTTGAGGTGAAATTCACCGGAGAAAATGCTGCGGCTCCCCCGCACCTGTGTACCATGAAGGGTTGTAAGTTTTGGTATCCTGCATAGATTGCCTTAGCGCATTTTCAAACTTCCTGCCCCACCGGTTCTCAACCCCGAGAGCAATGGCAAAGGGAAGAAGCTTTTCAAAACGTTCGACTGTAAGTTCGGGTTCATGCATCAGGTTTAGCTGATCCTTTTCAGCTACCGAAAGGTACATTTTAAAACCCTCTGCCTCATCCATCAATGACCTTCCCCGGTGGGTCGGTGCTTTCATAAGCCATGAGAAAAGAATGCCAGATCCAACAAGGAGAATAATCAGAATAACAGGAACGGCAGGCGAGGGAGATATTAAAAAAGTAAGTAAAATCCAGACCACCGAAAAGATAATACCAGGTAACAGCTGTCTGGCGTTGAGGTTGAAATATTCCGGTATCATTTTCACCTTGAGAGTTTTTTCTGCCTCACTCCTTGCTTTCTGGAACAACTCGTGGTTTTTATTGTCAAGGTCTATTTCCGGGCTTCCTGTAAAAAGAACCGAAGCCAGAGATTTTTCCTCGGGGGTGAGTTCCGCAGCCGCACCGGGAACCAGTTCAAGGGAGTATTTTTTCTTTGTACGGGTGATTTTCAGATAACCACTTACAGCCATGTTAACAAGTGCTGCCGTTATTACCTCGTCTTTCATGCCCATTGCGGCAAGGTATCCTGTTGCGGCAGGACTGAAACCTTCGGGAGGATCAAAAAGGGGAATTATTGTTCCTTTGGCGGGGTCTTTCCCGGCGGTCTTCCATTTCCTGTAGTAGAGCATTATCGCTCCGGCAAGTCCAGCCAGGGCAAACAGAATGTGCAGATTATCCTTCAGGAAATTTATCAGTTTGCTCATGGCTGACGGCCGGGTAACAAATCCCCTTTGCCAGGCTGCTGCTATCGTCAGCTGTTCCTGCGGCTGCAAGGGTCTCGTGGTAGTGAGCTTTACAACATTCCCCTCACTTGTTAATTCACAATCGCACTCTGACGATCCGGCATATCCGGAATAAGCGGCCTTCTGGATAATCCCGGATCCTTCAGGAGCCCTGATTGTGACTGTTGCAGCTTCAATCGGAAAAGCCCAGTCGCCGCCAATGGCATTGTAATATAGTTCATCATAGTCATCAAAGAAACCTATCTGACGGGTCGTTTTGAAGGAAAGGGTATAGGTGTATATTCCAGGCATCAGGTCAACGTCCTTATCTCCGATATAAACAATCACACCATTGGCTTTTTCTTCGGTGAACCAGGGCTCCGGGACATCGTTCTTCAGAACTCCTGTAACCTCAAACCCTGCCTTGAAACGGTTACCAAACCTGTCTTTGTATTTGGTGGGGAAACTCCTGTATATGCCCCTTTTTATAACATTTCCCTCAGCCACAACACTGATCTGTTCACGAACCAGAAGCGTGCCGTCTTTTTCAACTTCCGCGAGTATATCGTATGAAAGGATCCTTTCCTGTGAATTCACTGAAAGCACAGTGAAAATCAAAAGGAGGCATAATATAATTCTTTTCATTCAGGAGATATTACATCTTGAATTCAGGCGCTGATCTTTCTGATTCATTGCCTATATCAAAGAATTCCCGCTGCCTGTGCCCTGCAACTCCTGCAATAAGGCTTGATGGGAATTGTTCAATGAGGATGTTGTAATTGCGTACCGTACCGTTATAATAACGGCGGGCCTTCTGCAGATCATTTTCAACCTTCGAAATATCCCTCTGCAGTTCCAGGAAATTCTGGCTGGCTTTGAGCTCAGGATAGTTCTCCACCACCACGAAAAGCTTTCCCAGGGCTTTTGACAGTCCTACTTCAGCCGTCTCCGTATCTTTAACGGAAGAGGCAGACATGCCCTGTGTCCGGAGACTGGTAATTGCTTCGAGGAGGTTTCGCTCGTGGGATGCATATCCCTGAACCGTCTCGACCAGGCGGGGAATCAGGTCGTGACGTTTTTTAAGCTGCACATCGATGCCGCTCCAGGCTTCCCTGACATAATTCACAAGTCTGACAAGCCGGTTGTATATGTAAAGGGAAAATCCTCCGCATACTACCACTATTGCAATGATTAACAGAGCCACTGGTTTGGGGTGTTGGTTAAAGCCACGGAAAAGCCGGGGTATTCAAATATAAAAAAAATTATGTTTACAACTTTAACATGAGTAATAACAACGGTTAAAACTGAAATTATAACCGCAAAAAGGCCGCCCCTTAAAGGTTGTTTAATTTTAGTAGCCATAAGTTATTCAGATTATCATTTACAATACCTGCGGACTTAATAAAACCAGATTCCGTTATGAGCTTGACAGCCTGACATTAACCGAAGTGAAAATAGGATTGTACCCTGCAGATGCAATTAAATGAAATATCGAATGGCTTTTACTGTCTTTGATCCGGGAACAATCTATAAAGTTACTCAAGAACCCTGACTTTATAAAGATTGATACCCGGTATTACAATTGTTTTATCAGGATTCTTACAATAAATGTTATGGGTCCACCAACTGATCTCACCCTTTGTATAAACAAGCCGTTCGGTCGATTGATTGTAATTTACTGATTTGACATTGGCAGTCCGGGCAATCGGATCAAAAGGAATGAATTTTCCTTCAGGAATGCTGAAACTCCAAACGCTGTTTGAGGTTGACAATAAAAGCCTGGAATCGGATACGCCAAAAAGATCATGTCCTCCGTTTTCGGGCAAAGTCCATTTTTCTTCAAGCTGAAGGGAGGGTTTATCTGAATCCCAGTCCTTAAGGGAATATCTTCTCAATTCATTGTAACCCAGAGCAAACAGGGACTCCAGTTTATCGATCCATACCACACCGTGGCCTGAATAGAGGCTGTCACTGAAAACAACTTTCTCCGGAGTATCGAGATCATATACCTCAATACTGTTACCGGCAGCATGAGTTGAAAGTGCGACAACAACCCTGCCGTTGGGCAGCATCTCCGCAGAGTGAGCCATCGGCGAATGTGCCCAGAAGAGACTTTTCTTTGTCTCGCGGTCAACCAGTACAACTCCTCCTCCGGAGGAAGTAATAAGTATCTTTTCCCTGCCTACAGGCTTGCATTCGTCGGTAGGACTCAGGATCTTCTGATATTTTTCAGGAAGGTCGGTGGTTTCAGCTATCTTCCAGATCCACAGGATATTAACGTCTTCACCATCTGATGCTTCGCTGTCTATTATTATCACCTTGTCGTCGCCGCAGGCAATTATCTCTTCCGGTTTCCGACCGCATCCCATTGCAGCGAGGATAATGATCCCGGCTGCAATAAACCTGATTGTTGAAGTCATCTGTCCGAACCTCCTGTCCGGTTTTTCGCCGGCCGTCGTTGCAACAACCGGGCTCAGGGATGCTATACCCATCCCAAACACAAATAATTTCTTCATGTTTATTCTACAGTATAAGTTGTCGAATATACTGCCGGCTCGTTGTCCTTCAGATTTCTTACCATGGCCACGATGGTGTGCGTGCCTTTTGAAGGATTTGTCCAATGATAAAGATAATAGGAATCTGAAGGTCTGGCGCGACCAACATTGATAAGCCTGGTTTCCACAACCTGTCCGTCGACCCTGAGCTCTTCAAGGACAACTGCAGGTGATCTCAGCGCCTGGCGTATACTGTTCCATCGTGTTCTTATCCTGATATTGTAGAATTCATCAGGCTTGCCGGCTTCGAACAAGTCATTGCTGTCAACAACTGTGATTGCTGCAAGCGGCCTGTCCGGGTTATTGTTGTCATCCCACCATTTCCATTCTTTCTCCCTGTCCGAAATAAATTTTCTTGCAGCTGAAGTGCCACCGAGCATGCGGGTTCTGAAGCCGGAGACGCTGTCATGTCTCACTCCAACTATCCAGTTCTTCCTCAGGGAACTGACCATTTCATCGTATGTCGCATTTTTTGCAATGAAAAGATTTCTGTGATTGATCAGTTCATCGGCCCATATCCATGATTCTGTACCATGTGCATCCTGAAGCGTAACAAGTGGCAAACGGTACCTGTATTCAGCAAGATAAGGAAGCCAGAACATGAAATTTTGTCCGAAATGCACCGTATGAAGTCCCAGATAGCCATAATCATTGTTAATCGATTCATCTATCAGCATGCGGGCAAGCGGCTCGTTGTTGCTTACCTGCAGCAGCAGTCCGCCGTTCACCTCCTTAAGCTGCTTCAGGGTTGTGCTTTTAAGCTTTTCAAACGTTGCATTTTCAGCAAAAACAATCCCGGCATTGGCAGGAGCGATATAGTCAAGTACATGGTTGAAAGATCCCATACCGGGAACAGTCACAAGGTTGTCGTGGGGTTCGTTCGACATGAAAAAAGTGACCGGAACCATTTTCTCATTAGCTATCCTCTGAGCTTCCTTTACCCAGCCATCCACAGGATATTTCACTCCCCAAAGGTCAATATTAAGGCTGTCTGCTAGCATAACAGCTTCCATGGGACTACCCTGTCCCTGAGCCTGGAACTGAACGGTGAAAATTTTGTAACCTATAAAATCTGGCTTTTCTGCCGGCATTGCTTTCGGCTTTTTCGATCTGTCAAGGGCTGAAAGCATGTCGAGCTCTTTAAGGGCATCGACAGCATAGAAAGAGGCAACAGGTGTTGAATGAAGCCCGGGGCGGTCGCCGAATCCGCCATCAGCATTCCGCAGTGACAGCAAATATTTTACCGCACGCCTTACGTTCCGTGGCTTTGCTCCCATCAGTTTCAATGCTTTGATACCAGCCCAGGCATATATTACATCATCGTTTGTACCTATGGTGGGTTCAGGCTGATGTGTAAAGCCGCCATTCTTCATCTGGCACGATTGCAGCCAGGTAATTGTTTCATTTGTCATTTTGCCTGAAGCCCCGAGAGCTTCGAGCGCATACAGACTCCAGTACGTATTCAGGATATTTCCATCACCTCCAAAAGGTGCCGGGGCGTTATTGAAGCTCCCATTTCCCCGCCGGCAGGATTCAAGATATTTAATGAATTCCTGTCCCTGCTTCATTGTCAGCCCCAGCAGCTTGTTGCAGATCGGAGTCATTGTTTCCTGGTACAGCCCGGCGAAATTATGACTCTCATAGTTTGCAAGCATTCCTGCCTGCGATTTCCAGTTTTTTACATCTTCGTTAAAAGAAGAGACCTCACCTCCCAGCCACAGGATTGCCTGTATCTGCTGATAAACAAGGTTTCTCATTTCGGTGCCGCTCGGGCCTGCTTCCCTGTTGGGCCCTTTTTGCGGATGGTGGGTAAGGATGAACTCAGCCAGCGGCTTCCTGTTTTCAGGCAGCATCCCGAGATTGTGCAGTATTCCGGTTACTGCATATGTGGGTGTAAGATGTGAATCGGGCTGATCTTCCCACCCGTATCCCCCATCGGATTTTTCATGACTGCTGATGTACCTGATGATGTCCGTTCTCCAGCATTGTGCATTTACAGCAGATCCGGTGCACAGAATGAGGAGGAATGACAAGATCAGGATGCCGGTTCTCTTCATCGCATCAGTTGGCTGTTATATTTGTTGTCATAAAGTTCCAGGGTTCATGATGCGACGGAGTCCTCATGTTTACAATCTCATCAAATTTTCCGGCCAGTTCAGGATATTTTTCTGAAACGTCAGTGGTTTCGGCCGGATCGCTTGAAAGATCATAAATTTCCCATTTTGGTTGAGGATTCCTCAATACACGTTTTACTCCTTTAAGATTACCCATTCTTATTGCAAGTTGGCCGCCGAATTCCCAATAGAGGTATTCATGCTGTTTTTGTTTCTTTTGCCTGCCGAGCAGCGTGGGAAGATATGATACACCGTCGGTCTGTGTCAGCTTGAGTCCTGCTATCTCAGCTGCTGTTGCCATAAAGTCGTAATGAGCCGAAACAAGGTCAGTTACACTTCCTGGTTTAATCTTTCCGGGCCACCATACAACGAAAGGTTCGCGTATTCCGCCCTCGTATACCTGGCTTTTTGATCCCCTCAACCCTCCTGAGCTGTTGAAGAATCTCGAATCGGTCCCTCCTCCTCCTGCAGGTCCGTTGTCTCCAGTGAATACAACAATGGTGTTTTTTTCGATACCAAGCTCCTTAAGCTTGCTGAGGATCAGACCAATTTTGTGATCCATTCTCGATATCATTGCTGCATAAGCGGAATTCGGCCTTGGATGAGGTGTATAACCCCCGCCACCTATATATGGCTTTTCATTGAAAACACCATTGTACATGACCAGGCTTTCATCAGGCACCTGAAGTGCTTTATGTGGAACCACAACTGCAAGGTAAAGGAAGAAAGGATTGTTCTTATTTTGTTCAATATATTTCAGCGCTTCATCCGACATTAAGTCGAGGGAATAGGCATTGCCCTGGTATTCTTTGTATTCATCCGGTCCATGAGGAGCATTACGGTCGAATTTAGGATGCACTGTAAACTCAGGATTATCGAGCTTTTCCATCTTATTATTCCTCCAAAGGAATGAAGGATAGTGGTTGTGGGCATGATTCTGGTCGTTGTATCCGTAAAAGAAATCAAATCCCTGTTTGCCGGGAGCCCCGGTGGAATTCATGGAACCAAGTCCCCACTTTCCGATAATTGCAGTGGAATAACCTGCTCTTCTGAGCATTTTTGCAACCGTTTCCGTATTTTCAGGAAGCGGCATCTGACCTTGTTCCGCAGGATTTTCGCTCTTTATCTCGAAATTGTTCCTGACATAGCTGTGCCCCAGGTGCTTCCCTGTCATCAGGCAGCACCTTGCCGGGGCTGAGACAGGCGCAGAGGAATAATGCTGTGTGAACCTTATGCCTTCCTGTGCCATGCGGTCGATATTCGGGGTCCTGATGTATTTCGATCCATAGCATGCAATATCGCCATAGCCCAGATCGTCGGCCATGATGAATATAATATTCGGTTTCGAAGGTCTGCCCTGTGCCCAGCTGTTATTGCTCACGGGTAGGAGTACCAGTGCTGCCAATCCTGTATAAAGGAGTGAGGATTCTTTCATAGTTTCGATTTTTTATCAATTTCATTTCAGGAACTTAGCCCGGTATGTTGGTGATGACATTCTGCGAGCAACAACCTTGCTAACTTCGACCGGAATATCTGTTTCAAGAATGTCTGCACCCTTCCTGTAATAGTCGACGTAATCTTTTTCCAGGTCACGAATATCCGGTACACGGCCTCTTATAACCTCAAGATCGAGATTCCTCGATGTACCAAGGATGCAAAGTGTGCCTTTCTGATGGATCATGTCGAAGATCCTGTTATCGGCAGGCATCTGGTGGCTTACAAAAGCAACCACATTCGACCACGGTACTCCTGTCTGATCGAATTCCTTCAACTTTTCAGGGTTTGGTATGAAGACCTGCATCATTATATTCTTGTTCATGTTATAGCAGATCTTTGCCTCATCGAATGTATAGGCCATTATTATTGTATAAGCCTCCGCCTTGCTTTCTTCGACTGCCCTCACCCTGTCCTGCATTGAAACTTCCTTTTTGTCCATCACAAGGATCGCCCTGCCCTTTGCCCAATTCAATACCTCTTTCAGTGTATGGATCTTATTATCAGTAACATTTCCTTTTACATCCTTCAGCCGGAGATCCTTAAGTTCCTTCAGTGTAAAATCAGAAATACGGCCTTTCCCTGTCGATGTGCGCTGTAGGGTGGGATCGTGCATGACTACCAGAATACTGTCCTTTGTCCAGTGAGGATCGATCTCCATCATGGAATATGTGTGCTTAAGCGTATTCTCAAATGTCGCAATGGAGTTCTCGCAAAGGTGATTTTCAGGTCCTCCGCGGTGAGAGCTTATGAAACAAACGCTGTCGCCTGTATATCGGAACATAGCCTTGAGATCATCAGGCGATTTGATTTTCAGGTAATGCTTTCCGCCTTTTGGTTTACCTGGGACTGAAAAACAATTGACCCCTGCAGATTGCAGTAATAGAGCTATTAATATAATACGAAAGAGTGTCATACAATATTTCATCTTCAATTTCAATTAATAGGATTCATAAACAAAGATCAGGAAAAATTAAGGGGCTGTTAATTAAGTCAAAATCCTTTAACCGCAGAGAGCGCAAAGGAAAGACGCAAAGTTCGCAAAGCGCTGAATTTATGTGTCTTAGCTTTGCGTTCTATGCGGTTAAAAAGGACTTTTTCAACAATCCCTTAATCATCCATTGCTCATCTCAATACCCGGGAATCTTCCTTATCGTTTATGCGATCATCCATTCCGAAATCAGATGCCCCCCTCTGAAGGAAGGCAATTTAATTTCTTTTTTTATAAATCCTGGAAGGCACACAAAAATTCTTTCATTCGTACTTAAGCGATTTTGCCGGATTTGTATATGAAGCTTTAAGTGAGTGATAGGTTACCGTTCCAAGCGCCAGTATAATTGCCCCGGTCACTGTGATGAGGGCCGTTTTGATACTGAATCCCACCCTGTATGCAAAGGCATTTAGAAGCTTCCCTGTCAGCCAGTATGACAGAGGTGCCGCAATAATTGCTGCAACCAGCACAAGTATCAGTATTTCACGGTATAGCATCAGTACTACATTTTTGACGGATGCACCATACACTTTGCGGATAGCAATCTCCTTTGTCTTTGTCTTCGTAATATAAGATGAAAGGCTTAATAAGCCCAGAACAGAGATCAGGATACAAATCCATGAAAAAATTTTCACCAGTCTGTTCTGCTGCTGGTCTTTTTTATACAGCATGTCAAAATTCCTGTCAATAAAAGAATAATCTGAAGGAAACTCATCCGAAAACTCCTTCCATGTTGTTTCAATGTATTTCATGGACTTCATCAGGTCTTGCCCTGTCATTTTAACAAGCAACTGTCCACCTTCCTGACCCTGTAACCTGAGAACCATAGGTTCGATCGGATTATGTAATGAGGCATAATTGAAATCCTTCACAACTCCAATTACAGCACCGTCAAAAAACGGTATTCCCTCGGCTCCGAAATTTTGCTGTAACCTCTTTCCGAGTGGTTCATTCCACATCATTTTTTTTGCAAGTGTTTCATTTATAATGAACGCTGACCTGAAATCAGATGGAATTTCACGGTTAAAGTCTCTTCCTGCCAATAATGTTATTCCCATAGTCCTGATAAAATCATAACTGGCGTAAAGGCTGTAAAAATTGTTTTCTTCCATTCCGTTTTCCGTTTCAGCCCTGTAAAGGTTGTTTCCCAGTCCTCCTGCCGGCAGGGAATACGCGGTTGATACCGACTCAATTGCTGTATTTAATTTAAGTTTCTCCTTTAGTGCGCTGATATGATTGGACACGAGCGTATCACGCAAAGGCACGATGAGAAGATTCTGTTTATTAATGCCAAGGTCCGTCGTCCTGACAAATTCTATCTGCAGGTTAATTAAATTAGTGCAGATTATTACACCTGTAGAAATAACAATTTGTAATATCACCAGCAATTTCCTGAATGAAATTGGAGAATGCTCAAAATTTCTCTGCATTGACCTTAACGGGTGTACATGAGATAAATAAAAGGCCGGATAGGAACCCGAAGCCAGACCGACAAGCATTGTCAATAAAATAATAGCTGCCAGTAGAAAGGTATTCCTGTTCACTTCTATCTGGAGATTCTTATCTATTAACTGGTTAAATGAAGTGAATCCAAGTACGAACTGTGCAATTCCAAGTGCCAGTATCATGCCTGCAATTGCAAGAAGAATCGATTCGCCAAGAAACTGCTTCACCAGGTCGGAACGTTTTGATCCCAATATCTTCTTTACGGCAATCTCTTTTCTTCTGCTTTCAGCCCTTGCTGTTGTGAGGTTCAGATAATTTATACACGACAGGGTCAATACCAACAATCCTATTATCAGAAAAGCTATAATATACGTTCTGTTACCATTCGGAAGATCATATGACCATTCCTTTGAAAAATGGATTTTCAGGAAAGGCTGGAGGACAGCTTTATACTGCTGGTTGAGCTTTTTACCTAAACCCGCTGCATATTTTTCATAAAATGAAGGAAATTTTTCATTAAACTGTTGGAGATCATAATCATCAGGCATCAAAAGGTAAGTATACACATTAATGTCAAAGAAAGATGCATTTTTTGATTCCCCGTTGGGATCATACAGTTTAAACGGCAACAGTGCATCATAACGAAGATGTGCATTTTCAGGAAGATCCTTAATCACCCCTGTAACTTGAAACGATTGAGATTTATCAAGAATCAGGATCTCTCCAATGGGATTATTATCCCCGAAGTATTTCCTGGAAAGGGTTTCAGTCAGGACAATACTATTGGGCGATCTTAGGCATGTCCCCGGACTGCCAAAAATAAAGTGATGAGTAAAAACATCAAAAATTGTTGAATCAGCCACGTATATGCCTTCTTCATAAAATTTCTCATCACCAGGGCTTAACATTCTTTTTCCCAAACCTGCAATCCTCGTATAAGATCTTACCTCCGGTAGTTCCTCCTTTATTCTTGGTCCGAAGGAAACCGGAGACAGGGCAAATTTATTCTCTTTGCCTGACGAAATGTAAATTGAATTGACACGGTAAATATTCTTTGCATTATCATTATATCTGTCATAGGTAAGATCATTTTGCAGATAAAGAAAAATGATGAGGGCAACGGCAATTCCGGTCGAGAGTCCCAGTACGTTAAGGATGGAATAAACTCTTTCCCTGATAAATATCCGTAATGAGGTTTTAAAAAACTGGAAAAACATAGTATTGATTTATTAAATTTACTTAAACACAAGTCTTCGTCAGGTTTGGAATTTTTAATTATGGTTATTCATACTTCAGGGAATCAACCGGATTCCTTGAGGCTGCTTTTAGCGATTGATAACCTACTGATAAAATCGCTATTAATCCGGATATAATTCCTCCGGCAATAAAGGGATAAGTACCAATGTTAGTTTTATAAGCAAAATTATTCAGCCACCAGCTTATTATTAAATACGACAGCAGAGCGGCAATAAAAAACGAAATAAAAACAAGATTCAGGTATTCCATCGATAATAATTTTATTATACCTTCTGAGGATGATCCCATAGCTTTACGTATGCCAATCTCTTTGGATCTCTGTTCTGCGGTAAAGGATGTCAGGCCAAACAATCCCATTGACGCTATAACAATCGCCAGGAGGGTAAATACAAGAAAGATCCTTCCCAACTGCTGTTCTTTTCGGAATTTTGCACTGAAATCATCCGAAATGAAAGAATAGTCAAATGAACCGCTTTCCGGGAAGGATTTCCATTTTGATTCAATCTGGCTTATCTTTTTGTTTATATCACCAGGTGTAAGTCTGACAACAATTTTATCACCCTCTTTCCCCGGGAATATGAGAAGGGATGTTATCTCTTCTTCCAATGACTGAAAATTATAATCCTTAACCACACCGATTATTTCGCGTGTATCCAGATTGTTCTCTTTCCAGAATGTCTGTATCTTTTCTCCAACCGGATTGTCAAAACCGAAAAGCCGGGCTGCCGCCTCATTAATTACAACTCCGTTAACATCGGAGGAAAACTCTTTTGAAAAGAATCTGCCATCGACCAAAGTCAGCTTTAGTGTAGACATAAGATCCTCATCTGCAATACAATAGTTGCTGCCCCGTTCCTGCGTGTCCTCTCCAACAGGCCGGAATATATCAGAATAACTGATATCCGGAGGAACCAGGTTACAGATGCTTACATCTTCAACCTCCATCATTTTTAAGAGTTCCTCCTTAAAGGCATTTGCATTCGTGCCAGGTGATCCTGCGTTTTTAAGTACTATCAGGTTATTTTTATCAAAGCCGGTGTCTTTGTTTTGAATAAATTGTAACTGCTTATATATAAGGAGCGTACAAATTATTAATCCTGTTGACATTGTAAACTGGAAGATCACAAGTATTTGCCTGATACCTTTACTTTTTATCCCGGCTTTGAGTTTACCTCTTAAAGTGTCAACTGGTTTGAATGACGTAAGATAGAATGCCGGATAGCTGCCTGCAATAATGCCTGTTATCACAACAAGGCAGATAATGGCGGAGATATAGTAAAAATTAAATAATGCCTTCAGGTTAAGAAGTTTGCCAGACAGGATATTGAATTGCGGAAGTATTAATATGAGAATAAGCTGGGCAAGAAGTAAAGATAGCAGTGTGTATAAAACCGACTCTGTGAGAAACTGTGTCCGGAGCCTGCCGGTTGCACTTCCCATAGATTTTCTTATGCCAACTTCTTTTGCCCTTCCGGAATACCTTGCGGTTGAGAGATTCATGAAATTAATGCAGGCTATTACAATGATAAAGACCACAATCCCAGCCAATAGATAGATTGTTTTCATATTGCCGCCCGGCTCGAGGTGAAGATCAACATCTGATGCAAAATGAATCCCGGTCAATGGCTGCAGGTAAAAACCATATGCTCCCCCCTTTTCCAGGAATTCCTCAAATGACATCCCAAGATATTTCTGGGCCTGCGGGCCTATGTGTTTTTTTACAAGCTCCTGAATTTGAGATTCTACCAGATCCTGATCCAGGTCCTCACCAAGCCTGATATACGTAAGCAGGGAGTTGGATACCCAGACAGAGCTATGACTATAATCCCAGGATTCCATGGAAAGGATCATACTGAAGTGGAAGTGTGAATTTGGAGGAGGATCTTCACAAATGCCGGTAATGTTACAGACACGTTTTTCATTTCCAAATTCCAGACTCTGCCCGATACAGCTGTTATCCCCTGGTCCTGAATACCCGAATATTCTATTTGCAGCTGTTTCTGTCAGTACTATGGAATTTGGTTTTGCGAGGACATTTACCGGATCGCCGGAAAGAAGTTTAAAACTAAAGAAATTGAAGAAATTTGAATCTGCAACAAGTACTGTTTTTTCAGTAAACAGATCTTCCCCGTGTTCGATTGCCATATCTTCCCAGAGAGCAATCCGGCAGGCCTGTTCCACCCCGGGTATTTCGTTCATGAATCCCGATGCAACAGGAGCGGATGTATTAGGTGAGTTGAATTCCTGTCCTGACATGCGTCCCATCAGATTAATCCGGTATATTTTGCCGGCATCCTCGTGGAACCTGTCAAAACTGAATTCATCGGCAATATAAAGTATGATCAACAGACTTGCAACTAATCCGATAGTTAATCCGGTTATATTTATAAAAGCATAAAATTTCTGTCTGCGAATGTTCCGTAATGCGATTTTAAGGTAGTTTGACAGCATTAAGTTAGGTATTAGTAATCAATTGTTTGTTTAACTATTAAAAGACGAAATACATTTGAATGTGATGCCTGATTTATCCTGAACTAAAAGATGTATGGATGAATTCTTATTCAGTTGTTAAAAGGGAAAGGATACCTGTTTAATTAATATATAATCAAAGTAATAATGATAATTATTTATTTTCCCATAAGTAAGTGCATGCCATCTGTGACATAGCTTCAACACCTTTTTTCAGGGCACTTTCATCTATAACGAAGAAAGGAGAATGATTGATAGATTTATAAGGATCGACACCTTCAGGAAGAATACCTAAAAGAAAGTACATACCAGGCAAATTTTGAGTATAGAATGCGAAATCATCGCCTACCGTGATCGGGCGTGCAATTGAGATTCCCGTGCCTCTGGCAACCGCGGTTAAAGTGCCGCTCATCATATCCGTCAATACGGGATCATTATAAACGACCGGTACACCAGGAATAAATAAAACATCGGCAGTCGCCCCTGCGCTTTCAGCAATATTCGCAGCCGTTTGCCTGATTCGTTCCTGAATTTCCTTTTTCATGGTTGCGGAAAAAGTTCTAACAGTGCCTTCCAGCTTAACTTCCCCTGATAAAATGTTAACCTGTGTACCTCCATGTATAGTACCAATCGTTAAAAAAGCCGGAGCCTCAGTCAGGTCAATCTGGCGGCTTATGATCGTCTGTAATCCTAAAACGATCTGAGCTGAAATTGTAATAGCGTCAATTCCGGTCCATGGGAGGGCCCCGTGAGTTTGCCTCCCTTTTATTGTAATATTGAAATTATCTACAGCAGCGAATATTCCTCCTGCACGGCAGCTTATTGAAGAAGCAGGATAGGGAACAACATGGAGGCCCAGAATAGCATCGACTTTCGGATTTTCCAGAACGCCCTCTTTTATCATTAAAGGTGCACCCCCTTCCAACCCATCAGGATTACTATCCTCTGCTGGCTGAAATATAAACTTAACACTCCCCGGTAATTCATTACGGACCTGTGACAATACTTCTGCAACACCCATTAATATAGCAACATGTGCATCATGACCACAGGCATGCATTACAGGAACTTCTTGTCCGTTCACATTAGCCGTCACTTTTGAAGCAAAAGGCAGATCAACCAGTTCTTTGACAGGTAAAGCATCCATATCCGCACGAAGGGCAATTACCGGACCTTCAGATTTTCCTTTCAGGATGCCGACCACTCCGGTATGTGCAATTCCAGTTTTTACTTCCAGTCCAAGTTTTTCAAGATGTTCTGCAATAAGTTTTGAAGTACGGAATTCACGGTTCCCCAGCTCGGGGTGTTGATGGATATCCCTGCGCCAGGCAATCACCCTGCTCTCGGATTCCCTGCATAATTCATCAATCTTCTCCCAGAGAGGTTCAATAGAAGTATATTCCTTTCTTACATTCGGTACCTGTGCGTTACAGTCTGACACTTTGCAAATGAGAAAACACATAAAAGCCAGACTTCTGAATAAACTACCCGATGATTTCATAATGTTTGATTTAAATTATTAATAAATCTTCAGCACAAAAGTAAACCCGCAGGATAGGTGAAATCGACCGGAAAAATGACAAAACAGAAAGCAGGACCAAATATTTGGTGCTGAAATATGCCTGAACAATTTTTCTGATCGGTTTCCTGATCTGCCTGGCCTTCCAAATGTGGTTTTGTTCTCACAAAAATGTGTTTAAAAATCACATCATAATTGGAGTACTGTAATTGGTACCGTTCAAGGAGTATTCATGAATTAATCAGGCCGGTTTTAGATTGGATATTGTTTGTGCCCTGATAATTTGATTACAGGTCAACTGCCTGGGAAAAATAAATTTTTCCAATGCCCAGGCATAAAATGGAATAGAAGATTTTTATTGAAAGAAGTTCTAGTGTAAAGTTAAACCTATTATATCGCTATTTTGATCATTTCGGATTTCGGATTTGTGATTTCGGATTCCTGATAATATTTGTTTCTTAATCCGCAATCAAAAATCCGCAATCCGCAATAATTCGCCAATTTATAATTAACATAACACTAGTTATTTATGGTGTTCAAATTGCGGTAATCAGTTGGTGATTGACCGGTATGCTTTTTAAACTGCGAATTAAAAACAGATTTGGAATTAAATCCTGCTTCATAAAGTATTTCAAGGACATTTTTTTCCGATTTGGTAGTAGACCTGAGCATATCCTTTGCATAATCAATACGTTTCCGGTTAATGTAATCAGTGAAATTCAAACCAACCTTCTGTTTAATGGCTTGTGAAACTATGCGGTCAGAAAGTTTTACAGCATGAGCCACATTATGAAGATTGAGATCTGGATCAAGAAATAACTGATGGGAGTTAATGATTTCTTCAATTCTTTGGAAGTAATTAATAATCTTATCTTTAGTCAATTTTACCGGTAATAGTTTCTTTTCATCAATCCCAAGAAACTGGTCAGGCTGGATAATTGCTTTAAAGAAGAAAATATTTATGAAAATCAGGAAAAAGAGGTATCCCCAATACATCGTTGTAAACTGTGTTATAAAATTAAGTACAAAGCCAGTCAGCGAGTTAATTGTTATACCATAAGTTATGAGGAAGAGCCAGCTGAGTTTTTGACTTTCGCTGGCAGAGGTTTGGAATTTTATATCATGCTGATATTTATAAATAATGAACAGAGTGTAAATGTTGTAAACCAGAAGCTGAATCTTATAAAAGTAATATAAAACCTTTCCCAGTTGCGTAACTCTTTCATGAAAGAGCTCACCTTGAATCAATAAAGTCACTATATAAATCATCAGTAGTATTGCGGGTACCCCATGTATCATAAGCTTAAGGGACGGTGTGAATTTTATATATAATCTTGACCGGATATAGAAATAAAAAGTTGGAGCCCAGAGAAGGGTGCTTGGTATAGAGAGCAGAAGTAAAGGTCGGAGCATACTATACTCACGGCTGTAGTACAGATAATTAATGTATGAAATGAGCTGAAAGATGAGATGAATCTTCAGGAAAAAAGTGGATGGGATCTTATTACCCCTGATGAACAGATAAACAGTGAAAAAAAGAAGTTGAAATACTGCAATCGAATTAATAATATCAAGGATCCCTGATTCCTTCATATATATCAGATATTATCCGCTGTTCGATAATTTCTTCAAACAAATATACCCACTAATTGGTAATAGTATCTCCTGTTAATGGATTAAATACAATATTCCGGTTTATTTTCCTTGTTACAGATCTGACCGGAAAAATGGTTCTGAAAATTGCAGTATCAATAATCAGGTCGACTTTTAAATCCAACAAGTTTAGCTTTGTTCCCAATCGCAGGGTCACTTTGATCTGGACCTCCGGAGACAGTAAATTACAAATATATACCTCAATGCTTTTATTCGGTTAAATAATTTAAGGAAAATGAATCATAGTTTTTTAACATTTGGCATGCGCAATTTATTGAGGCAAAAAGGCTCTTCGCTTATCAACATCATTGGATTGTCAATTGGATTAGCCACCGGCCTGATCATTTTCCTGTTTGTTTTCCATGAAATAAATTATGACAACTTTCATAAAAATGGCAATAATATCTACAAGATCTATCAACACTCAATGGTCAACGGTGAAGGATCAATGGATGCATTTACTCCCGTTCCTATGGCTGCAACACTTATATCCGACTACCCTGAAGTATTAAATGCGGTTCGTATGTACCAGTCGGATAATATTTTTACAATTGCCGACCAGAGGGTTTTTAATATTAAGCATGCCTTATTTGTTGATTCTTCCTTTTTCAATGTATTCTCATTCAATCTTTTATATGGTGATCGAACTTCAGTGCTGTCTGAACCCCGGTCTGTTGTCCTGACTGAATCCGTCGCCAGAAAGATATTTGAAAAGCAGGATCCAATTGACAGAATGATCAGGCTTGAAAACGATACAGGTTATTTCCGGGTGACCGGAATTTGCCTTGATCCACCAGAAAATTCACATTTTACGTATGAAATGTTGATTTCCATGGATGCCTTTTGGGACTATAATTCAAACTTCTGGTTGAGGAACAACCTGAACACCTATGTTTTACTTCAGGATGGATTTCCATTTCAAAAGCTTGAAGAAAAATTTCCTGAGATGATAAAAAAGTATATCGGACCACAGTTTCAGCAGGTACTTGGTTTCAGTATGCAGGACTTCAACAGCAAAGGTAATTATCTGGAATATAAGCTCCAGCCAATCAGTGATATTCACCTTAACACATCCATAAACCATGGCTTGAAACCTTCAGGTAACAGAAAATACCTGTATATTTTCAGCCTGATCGGGATTTTTATCCTTCTCATTGCAGGGATAAACTTCATAAATTTGTCTACAGCCCGGTCTGCAACACGTGCTTGTGAGATAGGTTTGCGCAAGGTTTTCGGATCATCCCGAAAAAAACTGATATGGCAGTTTCTTTCCGAATCACTTTTGGTCAGTTTATTTTCGCTGGTAGTTGCACTGGGCGTGGTCGGAATATTTCTTCCGTATTTTAACAAAATGACTGACCTGTCCCTCAGTATATCCGAATTAAATATCCCCGTACTGATAACTTTGCTGCTTTGTTCTGTGGTAATTATCGGTATCATCGCAGGTTTCTATCCGGCGTTTTTTCTATCCTCTTTTAATACTACCTCTGTACTTAAAGGCAAACTTAGAACTGGAAGCAAAGGAAGAACTCTCAGACGTATTCTTGTTATAATTCAGTTTTTTTGTGCTATTGTGATTTTATCATGCACACTGGTAATTTACCAACAACTAAAATTTGTACAGATCAAAGATCTGGGATTTGACAAGAAAAATGTTCTGGTTATTGGACGTTCGAATGCCCTGAATAAACATCTGAGTACGTTTATGGAAGAATTAAAAAAAGATCCCGGAATTGTTGATGTTACAAATTCAAATGGCATACCGGGATTTCCCATTGGGGATGATGCTTATATAGTTGAGGGTAGAAACCGGTCGGAAACATATGTTTTGCAAACTTCCTGGGTAGATTATTCCTATATAAACACTTTAAAAATGAAAATAATTGATGGACGGAATTTTAGTCAGGATTTTGGTTCTGACAGCATGGCCGTTATCGTCAATGAAGCCGCTGTTAAAAAGTTGGAACTGAATAATCCTTTCGGAACGAGACTGATGCGTCCTGATCAAAATGGGAATTACACTTATTATTCTGTTGTAGGTGTAGTTAAAGATTTTAATTTTCAGTCATTACACAAAGCAGTTCAACCCTTTTTAATGTTTATTAAGCGTGACAAAGCCAATTGGGGTGGTTATGTAAGTATTCGTTTGAGTGACGGTGATAAAACTAAATCTATTCAGTTGATCGAAAATACCTGGAAAAAATATTCAAATGACCGGCCACTGGAATATAGTTTTCTTGATGAAGATCTGAAAAACCTTTATGAAGAGGAAACGCGAACAAGTAGCCTTTCAATGACTTTTACATTACTGGCCATTTTTATTGCGTGTCTTGGTTTGCTTGGCCTTATCTCATATACTACGGCTCAACGGACAAAGGAGATAGGAGTACGGAAAATAATGGGAGCCACGGTCAGAAGTATTGTAGTTCTTCTCTCTTCCGAAACTTTAAAATTGATAATAATCTCTTCTCTGCTGGCATGGCCTGTTGCATGGATTTTTCTCAACCACTGGCTGACTGGTTTTGCATATCGCATAGAACTGAATCCAATAATATTTGTGCTGGCAAGTCTTATTATTTTAAGTCTGTCTCTCGTCACACTTGGTTTCCATATCTCGTTCGCTGCAACCAGAAATCCTGTTGATGCGCTGAGGTACGAGTAAAAGAATGCCTGATTCTTGCCATAATCCGATTCATAAAATTTTATCTGTTATAATTTCTTCAAACAAATATGCCAACCTATTAAATATACCTGTCATTCAGGGTGAATTGGAAACAATATTATTGTTTTTGTTCCCGGTTAATAAGCTGAGCGGAAAAATGGTCCTGAAAATTGCAGGATCACATATCCGGTCGACTTCCCGGATTTCCCGGATTAGTTTTGTTCCCGGATATCATCTGTAAACCAATGAATAAATATTAGTATGAAATTAATTTGCAGCTTATTGGCAATCTTAAGTTCCATCCTTCTTTCTGCACAGGAAAAGAAATCTGCGGAAGCAATAAATATCAAAACGCCTCTGGTAATTGATGGAGTGATTGATGAGACCTGTTATTCATTAGCTGAACCGGCAAAGGATTTTGTTCAGTTGCTTCCTTACAATGGAAGGCCTTCCATGCAGGAATCGGAAGTGTATATTTTTTACGATCAAACTGCACTATATGTTGGCGCCATATTGTATGACAGCGCTCCCGACAGTATATTTAATTTCCTTTCCGAGCGTGATAACATTGGTATGTCTGACTATTTCGGAATTTACTTTGATCCCTACAATCAGGGCCAGGTTGCATATGGTTTCTTTATTACCCCGGCCGGAGTACAGACCGATCTGAAAGCAGTGAAAAGCGATCGTGATTATGAGGATGTAAACTGGAATGCTGTCTGGCAGAGCAGGACAAGATTAACCGATGAAGGCTGGATTGCTGAAATGAGGATTCCTTATTCGGCGCTACGGTTTCCGGAGAATGGCGGGGGTACCTGGGGACTGAATATGTTCAGAAACATCAGACGATATAGTTCCAATAATTCCTGGAACAGGATTAATCTAGAGATAGCCGGAATAATCCACCAGGAGGGACAGATGACGGGAATAAAGAATCTCAAACCCCCGGTACGGTTATCAATAAGTCCGTTCTCAGCCCTATATACCCAATCAATGTCCGGTCTCTCTTCACCCGATCTGAAATATAAAGGAGGAATGGATCTGAAGTATGGTATTAATGAGAGCTTTACTCTGGATATGATGCTGATCCCCGATTTTGGGCAGATCCAATCGGATGATAAGCAGCTAAACCTTTCCCCATACGAATTATACTATTCCGAAAAAAGGCAGTTTTTTACAGAGGGTACTGAACTGTTTAATCGTGGTGATATATTTTATTCAAGACGGATCGGTGCTTCACCAAAATTTTCCGGAAAATTAAATCAGGAATTATCGGAAAATGAGGTTCTGGAATTCAATCCATCAGAGACTCAGCTCCTTAATGCAACAAAGCTATCCGGTCGCACGCAGAATGGCTGGGGATTAGGATTACTCAATTCATTATCACTTCCTTCCTACGCTGTACTTAATGATACAATCAGTGGCGGGAAAAGAAACATTCTTGTACAGCCACTTACAAATTATAATGTATCTGTAATTGACAAAACATTAAAGAATAATTCATACGTAAGCCTGGTCAACTCCAATGTCATTATGGCAGATAATCCGTTTTCAGCTAATGTTACCGCAACTGATTTTCAGCTGCGCAATAAGGGAAAATCAATAGCACTCAAGGGAAAAGGAGGAATCAGTATAAGAAATGGGAATGAAAAGGAGACAGGATTCTTCTCAACCCTGGGGATAGAAAAAAATAGCGGAAAATTGAATTTCGGGATATCCCAGCGGATCTATTCAGATAAGTTCAATCCAAACGACCTGGGATATTTGCAAAGGAATAATGAATTTGCAACTAATGCATATATCTTTTATAAAATCCGGGAGCCATTCTGGATATTTAAGGAGACTCAAAATTATTTGACCTGGGACCAT
The DNA here is from genome assembly GCA_963737255.1 of uncultured Bacteroidales bacterium. Classification (GTDB taxonomy): domain Bacteria; phylum Bacteroidota; class Bacteroidia; order Bacteroidales; family VadinHA17; genus LD21. The sequence goes on along the minus strand of CAVTSB010000008.1, from coordinate 225,954 downwards.
AACAGGATGTTCAGGAACCTTGCATTTTCCGGAAATTCGCTTTTCCTGAATTCATTTTCGGTGTTTAAAAACAATTATTGTGCTTTGATTAATCTGTGGTTTAATGGCAACAAATATGATTTCTATGAACCAAGGGTCGATGGCAGGTATTACTATGAACCTCAGAACTTCAAGTACGAATTTGGCTTTTTCTCGGATCAACGGAAACCATTCTTCGGACATATAATAATAAAAGGCATGAATCCGGACAGGTTCGACAGGTATTCAAGAGGATTAAGCATAGGCGGTGGTCTCCGTCTGGGGAAAAAATTCCAGGCGTTTTACGGTACAGAGATAAATAGTGAGAAGAATAACCGCGGTTTTGCAGGATTCCAGGGAACGAGTGATACTATTATTTTTGCAAGACGAGATATTAAAACAATCGAAAACTCAATCTCTGCGGCCTTTACTTTTAACAATAAAGCGGGTGTAAATCTCAGGGTCAGGCATTATTGGTCTGGTGCCTCATATAAAGAATACTTCCGCCTGAATGAAGAAGGCAAACTTGATCCTGATCCTTCATATTTATCAAATCATGATGAGAATTTCAACTTATTGAATATCGATTTACTGTTCAGATGGGTTTTTGCACCCGGGTCAGAACTTACATTTGCCTGGAAGAATTCTGTCTTTGATAATCAGAAAATTGTCCTTAAAAGGTATGGTGAGAACCTTCGTAATATACTGGAATCAGATCAGTTCAATAGTTTTTCACTTAAAGTTTTGTACTATATAGACTACAATAATTTAAGGAAGAAGTGACCCGCTTCAGGTTAAGCATTGTTTATGTTTTCTTGCAAGAATAATTTTAATGTCCAATACCGAAAAATCAGATATTTTAATTGGACCTGTCCGGGAAGCACTTTTTTTACCTGTTATTGTTAGAGCTTTAGAGTCTGAAAAGCTAAAACCCGCGTTGATTGATAAGGCAGCACTGGAAATTGTCGGATAATTCCTGGTATTTCATTCATCATTCCCTCTGCAAACAAAGCCTCAGGGACGTCAATACTTGAATTTGAGATAGGATGAATCCTGCTTTAAAACTCCTTTCTGAAGGTTTATCTGGTCAGGGGGTAACGGCCAGTAGTCATCTTCTTCAGGATTATAGACACTTCCCTGCAAATAAGTCCGGAATGTCAGGTCCCTGGCAATATAATCGTTGAGGACCTCATCATCTTCGCCCCAGCGCCGAAGGTCAAAGAAACGGTGCCCTTCGGTCGCAAATTCAAGCCTGATTTCCATCCTTACTGCTTTTCTGGCTTCGTCTTGTGATGTGAATGCGGGATGGCCCGGAGGGTACGGTTCAATCCTGTAATTTGCTGCAGGTTTGGTCCAGTCCACAACCGGATCGGTACTAAGGTTTTCGAAGCTCAGACACAGACCCATTACCGGAGTACTGCCTTTGGCCCTGTCGCGTATCTGGTTCACAAGGATCCTTGCAAGTTCCAGGTCATTCTCCTCAACCGCAACTTCTGCTCTCCAGAGTACTATATTTGTGAGCCGGTACAACCTGTAGTTCTTGCCGTTGCTGAAGCCGGTTCCGTAGTTATTAAGGCTCTGTTCCGACTTGAGGTGCATATACTTTTTGGTCATGTAAGGCCCGCCATTTGCCTGCTCACGGATCCAGTCGTTACCCGGATGTATACCCCATCCAAGGAAGTCTATGCCGCGACGGGCAATTGTCCAGTCAACACGGGGATCAAGAAGATGGCCGGTAGGAACGAATGTTTCCCTGCTTCCTTTCCGCATATCGTTTTCGAGAGGCTCCCGGTTTTCAATATCCGGAACCGGCAACCCGTCAGGAGTGACCTGAAATGCTTCGAAAAGGCACTGTGAGGGTTGAAAGAATCCCCACCCGCCGCAGCTTGCCGGCCCTTTCTGGTGAAATACACAACCTGAAATCAAAATTGATGTAGAACCAGTTGATGTTGTAGATGCCTGTATTTCAAAAATGGATTCCCGGTTATTCTCATGTGTCATGTCGTAATTGTCATAGAAGTTGCCGGCAAGTTCAAATCCGCCATTATTTATTATGTCGTCGAGCAGCAGTTTTGCCTGGCTAAATTCCTTCTGAAACATATGAGCGTGAGCTTTAACGGCTTCAGCGGAATATTTATCCGCACGGCCCGGCTCGCCAGGGAAATTCCCGGGGAGATTATCTATAGCAAACTGAAGATCTTCCTCAATCCCGTCCCAGCCAGGACCGGAGTTTGGAACCTGTTCAGGGAGTATCGGAGCAAGTTCAGATTTAGTCTTTATGTAAGGAATCCTTTCAAAAACCTTGTTTGCCTGGAAATGGAACCAGGCTCTCAGGAACCTTGCTTCTGCTTCTATCCGGGAAGCCCTCATGGGAGGAAGAGGTGTTTTTCCTGCCTGCGCCACAGCCAGGAAGTCAAGGGTGGAATTTGCCCTGGCAACACCTTCATAGCAGTCTCTCCATCTTTCATACAGGTATGATATACCGGGGAAGCATTCAAACCTTTCAATCATATGGAAGTAGGTGGCATCGCCGGCGGAAGTGCCTTTATAACAATCATCAGAGACGATACTCCCATAAGTCCAATCGGTTACCATTGCACCTCCGAACATACCTTTACCTCTCATGGCTGCATATGTGCCGGTAAGCACTGCTTCAATCCCGTCAGGAGATGTGATAACAGATCCTGCTGCAGCCCCGGGGGGTTCTTTTATCAGAAAATCCTCACTACATGAAAAAATTATTCCCGAACTGATCAGAATCAGGGACCAAACTATCTTTCTCATGAATTTAATCGGTTAGGTTAGAAATAATTACCACAAAAATCGAGCCAGCCATCCGGAAAAGGGGAGGCTGAGATTTATAAGATTCTAAATTAAAAAGGTGCGGGATCTTCCCGCACCTTTTACCCTGTAACCTAACCATTTATTTTAAAGTGAACGTAATGGGCACAGTAAAATACGCATCCACTGGTTTTCCTCCCTGCATCCCGGGCTTGAAGTCAGGCAATGTACCTACAACCCTGATGGCTTCCGCATCAAGCAGAGGATATACACTTTCTGTGACGATCGGATCTTTGACCTTACCCTCTGATGTGACAATAAACCTTACCAAAACCCTCCCTTGCTGTTTCTGCTTTTTTGCCTCTTCCGGGTACTGAGACCGATCGGCAATTGCCATGAACATAGCCTGGGGACCACCGGGAAACTGAGGCATCTGTTCAGGATTTACGAACGGAGCCTGACCGAAAGGTTCCGGAGCTTTGACACCTATTGTCTCAGGACTGAGGGAGAAATTTACCGGCACCATATACCATACATTCACCGGTTTTCCCCCCTGCGCACCAGGCAGCCACCCGGACAATTGATTGACTACCCTTATTGCTTCAGCATCAAGCAGGGGATGCACGCCTTTTAAGACAACCACATCTTCGACCATGCCTTTAGTGTTTACAACAAACCGGAGGATTACCCTTCCCTCAATTTTGTCAGTAACTGCAGCCTGTGGGTATCTCAGGTTATTTTTAATAAATTCGAGCAATGCCGAACTGCCGCCAGGATATTCAGGCATCTGTTCAACAACAATATAAGTATCATCAGGCATGACCTTATCAGGCAATTCAAATCGTACTGTCACTGAGGTGCTGAAAGGATCCTGGACTTCGGTGTTTTTAGCAGGTTCCCATTGGGGCGATTCCTTCACGGCATTTATTACTCCCTCTCCCAGTACCGGGTCGGGGGCGCTCATAATTGTCGGGTTGGTAAGGCTTCCATCCGGCTGAATCACAAAATTCAGGGTTACCCTGCCTTCTTTTTTCCCGGCAATAGCATCGGCAGGATATTTGATCCTGCCAGGAAAGCCAGTTGCCGAACTTTAAAAAACTTTCATTCTGGAATGTTGGATAATCTTCGGGATTTTGCCTGCGGAACGGAACTTTAATCCCAAGTTCCGCAGCTTTCTTCCTTGTGGTTATTTCAACAGCTCCATCTTTCCCCTTTTCCCCGTATTTAGACAATGCATCTTTCCCCGGTAATACTGACATTCTTGCTATCTGATCCTCATCAATAGTCTCTCAGAACTTCAGCCTGTGGCTTTTCCGAAATCACACCGTCAACTATGACAATCGCATTTTGATAAGAACTGCTTATCCTGATCCCCGGATAATCGGGATCTTTTAGCAGCCTGACCGACATTGATCCGGAGAATTGCGGCTTAAGAACCTGTGTAATGCAGCCGCGGTAAGAGAAAACAATATGTGAGTCTTCCGGAACACCGGAAAGCGTAAAATTTCCTGAAGGATCAGTCGCTCCCCTGATGTCCGTTCCCGTAATTGCTATCTGAACACCGGGAAATGGCTGTCCATCCTCTTTCAGGACAATTCCCCTGATATCCCCGGCCATTGAAAGACTTGCTTCCTTAATGGAATTATTGATCTGCTCTGAGTAGATGAATTCGGGCTCGGCAAAAGCATAAAACAGAAATGCAAAAACCGGAATAACGAGTAGCACCTTCAGTTTCCGGTAAGGTGATGTGATTATTTTTTTCATCATTTCAAAACGATTTTTGTTTAAGGAATAATTGAATGGGTTTGATAAACCGAATAGAGGGGTCCTGTAAATCTGGTTCAGGAGAGCCACTTTGTAAATTGCAGGATTAGATGAATGTTCCAAAGCCTCTTTGTCTGCAAGATGTTCGTGGTTAAGCCTTATAAACCCGGTATAAATCCATGCAACTGGATTTGCCCATTGCAGTATCCTCAAAAATTCTGCAAGAAGAAGGTCAAGCCAGTGTTTTTGCCTGACATGCACCAATTCGTGAATCAATATTTCCCTCGATTCATTTTCCCCTACGGAAGGATCAATAAAAACATAATTGAAAAAGGAAAATGACGATCGGAATTCTGAAGCCCTTATCACCTTCACCGGGTCTTTTCTGTCTAGCCGGTTCCTGTATATAGCCTTGACCAGATGGAACAGATGGCCGGCTTTGCAGGCCGGAATTAAAAATAAACCTGCGAGATAAACACACAGGATCAGATCCTTGAAATCAAATTTATTTCCCGTGATTACCTGCTGAACACCAGGTGAATACGATAGGATACTTTGTTCCTGGTTGAGAGTTGAGAAATCAGGAGGCGGCAATTCAACCTGGTAATGAAACGAAATAAAAGGGAAGATCAATGATACCAGGATCCCTGAAACCAGGAAGATACGTTTTAATGCGAAGAAACGTTCATTCCTGAGGAACAGAAAATAGACCAGTGCAAACCCTGTAAGCCAGCAGGCTGATTTTAAAAGGTATATTCCAAATTCAGACATATTCATTCCTCCATTACAATTCATTTTTTAAATCCTTCAGAATTTTGTCCAGATCGTCGATTGTGAGATCAGTTTCTTTGGCAAAGAACGACACCATGGCCGGGAATGAATTATCGAAATAATTTTCCATCAAGCCCAAAAGCTGGTTTTTGGAATATAGTCCTTTTGAAACCAGGGGATAATAAACATATACATTCCCATAAGCCTTGTGCCCCACATAACCTTTTTTTTCCAATATCCTGATTATGGTTGATACAGTATTTCTGACAGGTTTCGGGTCAGGGAACTGCTCACGCACATCCTTTACCAACCCTTCCCCAAGCTCCCATAGGATCTGCATTATCTGCTCCTCTGCCCTTGTAAGCTGCAATTCGCTTTTCTTTTTCATAACTGCCTTTATTTTACTTTTTGCCAAATTTCTTCAATTTTGTACCCATCTGAAAGTACTCCGGACATGTAAAACATTCCGTCTTCGACCTTAATTTTGAAGGTGCTTTTGGTTCCAAGGTAACTATCCATATTGTACCCGTAATCGATTGATTCCAAATAGTTTTCTCCATCAAGGATATAGATTCCTCCCGCCGATTCAAGGATTTTTTTTGTTGCGGCATCATATGTCACCCACAAAAACCTGTTCTCAGTAATAAGTTTAATATGAGGCCTGTCAGCAGTGATCCTTGTAAATGAACTTGGTGTCACACCATATTTATAGGAATCCAGCTGCCAGGTTCCAACTATTGAATCTGCAGCTTCAGGCCAGACCAGAGTTGGGGCTTATAAAAGCCACGATAGCGATAGCTGTTGCTAAAAACAGTGTTGCCAATGTGAAAATTACAACTGGTTTTTTCATCGTTCATTGTTTTAAGAGTTTTATACATCAACTTATCTGGTCAATACAAGATCAAATTTACGACTAATATATTAGTCTTTCAAATAATTTTATGATAAAATGACTTAATCTTTAGTCCCTTATTTTTGATAACTGGCATTGTGCTAATTAGTAATTCTTGTTAACCTTTGATACTTCAGAAACCCTTTTTCAGAATTTGTTAATAATTTCGTCGTGAAATTTTTTGAACCCGTTTAGATAATAAACATGGTATTTAATCGGGTATTTATCGCGATAGTAAGTGGTAAAAACATAATGATTTATCGGACCAATGAAAGAACTCAATATATTTTGACCGGCTGCTTCTGATGATACATAAATGCCATTATACCCTTGATCATAAAACTGATCCAATCCTTTCCACAAGTCAAACTGATTCATCCTGCGTCCGGTATTTATGCAATATGTTTGAGGATTGTCTTCAACATAGAAGGCTAATTCTGAAGCCACCTGATAACTGTCACTGAATATAAAAATCTTTTTCTGTTTCTCATTTTTTACCAGGGAGGAAACATTGTGACCTAACTCCCGCCAGCCATACATCCTGTGAAAGGTATCAATTCTTGGAGGGTATAGATCAGAAATACCTAAAGTATCAAAAACCCGGGGATAAGTAAGCAGGAAAACTATTGCGGCTGTAGCAAATATAGAGATATACAGATTCCTATTTGCCTTAAGATGAAAATAGAAATAGCTTAATAAGACAGATATAGAAGGATATGCGAAAAACAACCAGTTTACTTCAATTTTTTTTATTGAAACAAAGAAGAAAAACAGCCAAATAAATAACAGAGGGAATATTATGAAGTTCAGATTTTCCTTAGTTTCCCTGACTGAGACTTTTACAGATTTTTTAAAAAAAATAAATACAATGCCAAGAAAAAACGGCGATAATATTAAAATTTGTCCAACAATATATTCTCCAATATTTTGAAGTGACTTTATCAAAGGAATATTTCCTTTCTGGATACCAGAAAGTGCAAAAATGTGTTTAATCATCAACCAATTATTTTTAGCAAGCCAGATTATTACCGGAGAAATTAGAAGAACTGATGTAATTATAAATACACAAAATCCTCTCGTCTTGATTAACTCTCTTTTAAAATTAAATAGATAAAGGATTATTATAGGGTAGTAAAGCAGTGCTATAGGCTTGCTTAGATTGGCTAAACCAAGAAAAATGCCTGCAAAAAGCCAAAATTTCAAACGATTTGTCTTAAACGCCTTGAACAAATATATCTGGGTTAATAACCAGAAAATGACAACTAAAGAATCGGTTGTAAATACCAATGAAATAATATTATAAAATGGCATAACCATTAATATTATAGCAGCAAAAAAAGCAATCCTGTCAGAAAGGGAAAGGATTTTAGAAAATTGAAAAATAAGCAAAGGCAGAATAAACCCGATGATTATTGCGTTAATTCTGACCCCAAGCTCAGTAGCACCTATTAAGGAAGTGGATAAAAAATTCACGTATGCAATCAGCGGTGGTTTCGAGTAATATGAAAGATCAAGATTTCTCGACCACAGCCAATATTGTGCCTCCTCCGCAAAAAGATCAGTATTACCATACTTAACCCAAATAAGTCGTAGCAAAAGTCCGAAAATGTCGACACCTAAAAGGAGTAAGAAGAATTTCTTTTCAAGTATTATTTCTTTAATCCCATTTTTTATCAAAAAGGCCGGATCTCTTCTCTTCTCCGTTTTCAGGAAATGTTCCTTTAATTTGAATTCATTCAGCATCACAATTATATGAAAACCAGATTTTATTTCCCGAATTGAATCTGACTAAATAGTATTTTCCAGGTATCTGAGTATTAATTCTTTAAAATTAAACATTTCAAAGAAGATCAACAAGATAAAGTTTGACCTGCAGTTGCTGTCAATTTTATAGGAGATCATCCGGTACCAGTAAAAAAAGGTAATGGTAAAAGTGGGTTCATGAATTTTCAGGTGGAAGATTTTCGGAGTTCTTAATTTTTTCTTAATTAAGGATTAATCTGATCCTAATCTCATATAATTTTTGTTGGCATATTTTTGATTTAGTGTTATTTCAAAAAACTTGAGTGCCAAAGATGCTACTCTTTGGAGGAGATGTGAATGTTAAAACTTATTTCAATAATGGCTATGCAGGGCGGGAAAAGAATTGTTACTATAAAAATAAAAAGGCCTTCCATAATCAGGTAATAAAACCCTTAATTAATGGAAGACACAACATTTTTAAACCAGGTTGACATCACCGCTGATAGCAAAGCAAGAACAAATTACGATGGAGCTTTTATTTCAGATGAAAGAAACAATAAATCTCCTGAAATCGTTAAGTTGCTTGCAGAGGGTGGTAAAACTTTTTATCGTTACCTGAAATGGCAGGGATTGACAACTGATCCCAATTTACTGGTTCTCTCTTCAAAGCATCATTATTACTATGATCACAACGAATTAAATTATACAACCACATTGATAATTCTGAAAAAGTTGAATCTTATTCAGCATATTGATAGTTTTTTACAGGTTTTACATTTTGTTTTATCTCCCGGTGCTAACTTTATCGGTTACTTTATTGAATCTAATGCTCAAAAAGGATCAGGATTAATTTCCAGGTTGAATAAAGGATTCACTAATTTATTAGATTCAAGAATAAACAGAAAATTAGATAGGGATAGAGTTTCAAAGCTTCTTGAATCGCATGGTTTTAAGGTTCTTGACATGACATTGATTAACGGATTAACATATTTGAGAACCCAGAATATCAGAAGATCGGTTGAATAAGAGGTTTCTGGTTTACTTCGGGTATGAAGCCCATGACGACTTAAAGCCAGTGACAATTACACCAATTATAATTCTGATTTATTGCCTTCCAGATCCGATATTTTTGAAAGACGCCGGATGAAACGTTCATCGCTTTTAAAACGGGCTTTGAGAAAGGTCTGTACCAAATCCCATGAAAGGGCATATCCGGTAACACGTCCACCCAGGCACATTATGTTCATATCATCGTCTTCCACTCCCTGATGAGCAGAAAAGGGATCCGTTATCAATGCTGCACGAACACCGGGTATTTTGTTGGCTGCAACACAAGCCCCTACACCGCTTCCACAGATGGCCAAACCGCGTGAGACTTCACCTCGCGTAACTGCCCGGGCTAAAGGCACCACAAAATCAGGGTAGTCATCTTCTTTAACCAGCTTTTTGGCACCGAAATCTATAACCTTATAACCAGCTGTTTTAAGGGCCACAGTCAGCAGCGTTTTCAACTCAAAACCTCCATGATCGGCCGCAACACCAATACGCATCATTTTTTCGGCTCGGCGTTCACTTTTGTTTTCTATATTTTGTTCGTAATCCATTTCAATTAAGGAGTTTTTACTGTATACACTTTGTTTTAAAACATTTCATCGATATGTAAATAAGCCCTTAAGACTGATTCACTTACTCGCATTCCCCGACTGATCAACAGCAACTAAATGATAGTAATATTCGGGCATATCATGTACAGAGATATCACTGAAAGAGTTGGCTATGGTTGTTCCGATTTCTTTTCGGGGTGAAATTTCAACATCGGGTTTTTCAGATCTGTAGATCCTGTAATAGCAGAAGTCATTTTCGGTATTTGGTTCCCAGGTAAGGACAGCCCTTTCGCGGCCATTTTCTTTCATTTTCTCAATCTTCAATCCCTTTATATCTGCAGGAGGATCTTCATCATAACAAGTGGTATATACTACCATCGACTGAGGCGGTATCAGGTCGGAGAGACTATTGTTTTTCAGAGGTATCTTGCCGCATGGATCCTGCAGATCACCAAAATAGTTAAATGGTACATTTTCAGGATCATACAGGTACTTCCTGAAGGGTTTATCACCGGAAAGCGCACCCATGTTAATCCTGACATTTGCAGGACGATCATTTCTGTTGATCACAGCCACAGAAATTGATCCGTTCTCTTTATTTTTCAATACTGCTGTCCTGACAAGCGAATCGGATGATACAATTTCATAGGCCTCTGACGGACCTCTGAAAAACTTTGTAAGTAAACCCAGGCAGTAATAACTTGGTTTTGTGGTATAATTGTCGATTTCCCAGTGGTACAGTCCCCACTTATTTGTACGATGACCGTTGGCGGGGAATGGGAAATCACTGAAAGTCCAGTATCCGCACCCATAAACTCCGGCATTTATCATCGCAAGGATAGCTTCGGAAACCTGGATGCCCATATACTTCTCGAGAGGAGTCTGGTTGTACATGTTTGCATCGTGCATGACTGAGTCAATAATATTGCTGTTCTGTTTTGCACCGAATTCACCGACGATGAATCTCTTGTTTTTACTTTTTGACAGATCTGTCCCCCATTTGATCTTGTCATAGAAATACTTATAGAATGTGTTGTCAAACAGGTCACGGTCGTTAATATAGTGATGTCCTCCGTAAATGCCTGTTATGCTGTCCATATTATTTGCAGCCCATTCAATGGTATGCCAGTATTCGAAAGGGGATGAGTCAGATGCTAACAGCTTAATGTCCAATCCTCTTGATTTTATTTCATTATAAAAAAGACCATGAATCTTTTTGAAAAAATCCAGGTCCGTTACCATCGATGCCCATTGATCCAGGGATAATTCATTAGCCATGCAGTAGTATGTTATTTTATCAAATCCCTTTACCTTTTTAAGGTATTCAAGATTATCTACCTCATGTTTTACATACTCCATTTCATTTTTGTCTTTCTTCAGACAATTATTTCTGAATGTGGTAATGTAGATCTCTGTATTGGTCTCTTTCAGTACATCAAGAAACCAGGAAACCTCGTCAATTTTCCTGAAATCCCATCCGCAGTCATCCGGCACCCTGGCAAAAGAGGGATTCAGTTCACGCCATCTCTTGGCAAAAATCTGCTCATAATGCCAGCGTGACGCATTATGCATATGGTCGAAGACATCAAATCCTACTCCCCCGAAGTTCTCATTTACAAGGGTAGCTTTAATTTCTGCATCAACACTGACAGGATTTATTTTCTGGTAAACATTCTGAGTGCAACTGAAAATCAGAAGAATTAACGGGAGAAGGTGAAGTATTTTCATTTTTTGAAGATTTGGTTAGTAACCAATTACCTGTTATAAAAGTACTAAATTGCTGACATCCCGGATAGTTTAGGATGACGATAATCGATATCAATAGTTCTTTAACAGTGGTTTTATATGCTTTAAAAAGCAGTTCATGCCCTGCAAAAGCTGAAACCATAATCAAAAGGGATGAATTCGCAGATTTTGCGACAATGTTAAGAACAATCACGATTCATCGACAGACACTTTTTATCAACATTAAACACTAGTTAAAGTGCCGGTGTTTTTATTCGTATGTAAGCGATCGTGCAGGATTTACTCTGGCTGCTTTCAAAACCCGATAGCTGATAGTAAGGATTGCAATACCAAGTGCAATTGCCAATCCTGTTACAAAAGTGAATATTCCGGGATTTATTTTATAATAAAAGTTCTCAAGCCAGTTACCTGACCAATAATAGACGACCGGCCAGGCTATAAGAGCTGAAACTGAGACAAGTATAACGATCTCTTTGGAAATTACCACGCAGATGCCTGCCACTGAAGAGCCCATGGCTTTTCTTACACCAATTTCCTTTGTACGCTGTTCAACTGTAAATGAAGTGAGCCCGAAAAGTCCAAGCGATGCAATAAAAATTGCCAATATTGAAAAGATGACTGCCATCTGTGCATTCTGTTTTTCCTGTTTGTACATCAGTTCAAAATCAGCGTCAAGAAAATAATATTGCAAAGGGTTATTTGAAACAAACTCTTTCCATTTATCTTCAATTGCACTTATGGTTTTGGAATAGTTATGAGGTGAAAGCCTTACAGTAATATACCCCCACAACATGTTATCATTCTGCAATTTTAAAATATATGGGCCAATCGGATTGCGAAGCGATTCGAAATTAAAATTTTTTACAATACCGATAACAGGTAAATAATTTACTTTCCCTGAATCGCCCGGTTCCATAAATCTTGTCTTATCGATATCGGTAACATTAAAATCCTTCCGGGCAGTTTCATTAATAATACAGGCATCCTTATCGGAAGTGAATGACTCATTAAATGATCTTCCTGATGTCAGGGTCATTCCATAAGTGTCCAGGAAATTGTAATCCACCCAGCTGGTTGCCATAAGGAAAGTCTCATCCTTTCTTCCTTCCATCATGTAGCCGTTATTATTGTTAGTGCGCCCTGGAATTGCTGTAGAGCTTGAAATATTTACCACTCCGGGTATATTCTTTACAATTTCCTTAAAGGACTTCATTTTTGTGCCAAGCGCTCCTGCCCTGTTAATCACAATCAATTGTTCTTTGTTGAATCCTAAATCCTTGTTCAGCATATATTTAATCTGCCGGTACATTATCAGTGTACCTACAATAAGCAGAATTGAAACTGCGAACTGAAATACAACCAGAAGCCTTCTGAGGCGCCCGTTCCGGGTACTGTTTTGTACACTTCCTTTAAGTACTTCGTACGGGTTAAATGAAGAAAGGAAAAGAGCCGGATAAGCTCCTGAAAGAAAACCGACAAAAAGGGCGAACAGGATAAGTGAAGGTATTGCATACCACGAAGCAAAAAGATTTAGTGCCAGATTTGCCCCGAGCAGATTATTGAAATAAGGGAGTGTTACTTTTATAAATATTATTGATAATATCAGCGATACAAATGTAAGTATAAATGATTCAAAAAGGAACTGGGCGATAAGCATGCCTGTTGTCGAACCTCCCACTTTCTTTATTCCTACTTCTTTCGCTCGTCTGGAGGCTTGAGCAGTAGAGAGGTTCATAAAATTTATGGCTGCTATTAAAACAATAAGTATGGCAATGCTTCCGAATATTGTAAGGTATTTGGGATCAATGGGAGCTTTGAAATCCTGCTGAATGGTTGTATCGGTGTGAATATCGGTAAGATTCTGCAGGTAAAACCTGTATTTGTTGCCCTGTTCAATAAAATCGTCAAGTGAAATACCAGTATATTGCTGGATTTCCGGACCAACATATTTCTGCATTAATGCTGGAAATTTAGCATCAACAGTCTTATAGGATGTATTTGGCTTTAACAGCAGGTATGTGCTGAAGCTATTACTCATCCATGTCGGATTTTTAGACCTTGGATTGGTTATAAATGAGGAAATAACATTTGCTTCAAAATGAGAATTGTGAGGAACATCGGCAAAAACTCCTGTGATGATGTATCTTACGGTATCAGATCCTATCTTGATCGGTTTGTCAATCGGATTTTCATCTCCAAAGATCTTTTTTGCTGTTGATTCTGACAAAACCACTTTCCTGGGAGCGTTAAGCAGGTTTTTAAGATCGCCTTTTAAAACTGGTATTGAAAAGAAATTAAAGAATGAAGAGTCTGCCTCCACCAGATGATCCTCAGTAAATGTCTGGCTATTAAACTCCAGAACAGTCGGACCATTATTGTTCATCCGAAGGAAGTCTTCGATTTCCGGAAATTCCTTTACCATTGTAGGGCCCATTATTGCCGGAGACGATGATGCAGTAATTTCCTGCCCTCCAATCTTCCCGTTAAGGATTGTCCTGTATATCCTGTCTCTTTTGGTATTAAACTTATCATAACCGGCTTCATTAATTACATATAATGCAATCAAAAGGCTACAAGCTATACCAATTGAGAGTCCAAGGATATTTATTATAATGTATACACGTTGTCTTTTAAAAGACCTTAAGCTGAGCCTGATAAGATTTTTTAACATATATTTCCGTTTTACTGGAGTATGGGTAAGTCATTATTTTTTTAAGAGGTTACCAAGTTTATTAAGAACCTTGATTTTACAATAGACGATAAAAAAATTGTCGTGCTGCAATTGGATTAATAATTGGCCATGACCATTTGCGGCTGATAAATATTGCCCATCCCGGGCCTGAGTTAAATCCCTGTTATTAATTTTTGAATGTTAAGTGAAATCAGACCCGATTAAAGTGGTCAAAGAAGGACGGATTCTGGCTTTCAACCGACAGTTTGCTGATAATGAATGCAATGCTTCTAATAAAAAAGTTTCTCCCCAGTCAGCCGAAACAGCATAATTCATGCACTTCCGGAAAATCTCGTAATCCAGATCTGGCGGGAGATCATTACAGGTTATCCGGTCAGTATTTTCCCTGATAAAAATTCTTTTATCAGAAATATAGGGCAGGTATGGCTTAATGAAATGATACAGAAGCTCTTCTGGTGGATTCCTTACTTTTTCCGCATCCGGTGTATCAAGTACAACCTCAATCCCGGTTAAGTTGAAAAAACGTTCAGTATATGAGGCTAATCCTGACATGCTTACAGGATTATTGCTGGTTATGTGATAAAATGTGCCGGCTACAGGTTTTTCTATTATAGACAGAACTGTCCTGGTAAAATAATCTACAGGAATAAGATTTATATTGCCATCATTCGGAATGAATATCCTGATGGGAAGATGAAGTACCTCTCCGTTATTGATGTAAATGCCATACTTTGCAGATTTTACCCCGTTATTAATCTTTATATCATCGAGATATATATCCCTTATATACTGCGTGCATCTGACCGGGAAATAGAGTGCGTTAAATTTAAGAGATCTTCCGGTTACTGAATCCCCATATACGATTGAGGGGCGTATGATTGTATATTGAATCTTGCCTTCACTGCACTTTTTTGACACAAATTTTTCAGCAATTGCCTTGCTTTCTTCATAAACATTGGTAAAATGTACTGAATGCACCGGAGCCTCCTGACATTCTATCTGGTCGGTACCTGCTGCATATGCAGAGCTGATTAAATGAAAGAAGGGTGGTCTGCTTTTAATTGTAAAATTCAGTATCTCTGAAAGACTTTCAACATTGGATTTCATCACGCTTTCCCGATTCTTTTCAGCAAAGCTGGTATCCGATGCACAGTGAATTATGCTTAAGCTCCGGCTGCATAAGTTCTCATAATCATCCTCGCTGAGTCCCATCCTTGTTTTTTGAAAATCGACTTCATAAAACTCAAGTAACTCCATCAGGTTTTCAATTCCGAACCAATTAAGCAGCCTGACGATTCTCTTCTTTAAGGATTCACTTCCCGACGGCCGCCCCAAAATGACAACACCCCTGCCTTTCAGGAGAAGGGCTGCCATGATATGGCTCCCCAGGAACCCTGTGGAACCGGTAAGAAGATACCTCTCATCATCCCGTGTTTTTATCTCTGTCATCCTTTTACATCGTCTGCTGTGTATAAAAAACTCTCCTTTCTGCTGAAGCCCTGGCAAAACACGTACCTTATCCAGGTCACAGTCCCTGTTTCAGCAGAGTATTTCTCAATCATCATTCCGGCCTCCATCATTGCCTGTTGTATCTCCTTCCTTTCAGCCCGATCGTTCTGGTCAAGGTAATAGTCATATTCAAACACGCACCGTTTGCCATTATCGAGAGGGGTTATGAAGCCATAATCATTCTTTAATCCATGGCTGTCTGCGATACGTTTGAACTCACTGCAAATCTCTTTTATAAGTATACTGTCAATAGGAAGATATATAATCATTGCAAGTGCGTGCTTTTCCCGCCCCATTCGTGAACTTATTATCCTGAACATGTTAAGCCATACCGGGTCAGTCATTTCAGGTCTTGAATAAAGGTCCTTAAAAAAAGACCGGAGTTCAGGATCTACGTCACGCACAAGTTGTTCAGGTGAAGGTACAAGCGCTGCCTCAGCCAGGTCAGCGAAATGCTTAAGTCGCAGGTACGAGAATGGTTCCTCGTCGGTAAATTCATTAAGGAGGTCTAGCCATTTAGCAGCGGTGAGTGAAGGAAGACCCAGATTCAGGATCCTGAACATGCGGTTGTCAAAGAAGTTATATCCCATTTCTTTAATCGACCTGAGAGAGTATTTGTCACCGATTACAAGAACAAGGTATTCAATCTTTAGCTTATCCCTGAATGTCTCCTTTACTTTGGACGCCAGTTTTTTCGTGGGAGAAAGAAAAGCCGAAATATACTCTCCGCCAAGAACACCTATTGCAAGTCCAATGCGCCGCATGGCACACTCCCTTGCAAAATTAAGTGCCCGTTCAAGCGACTCGAATGGCACAAATGCTGCTTCTTCATCAGAAGTGATTGGATGAAGCCTGATATAAGCACATGTGCATATACCCGGTATTCCCGAATCCTCCTTTTTAAATGCAAAGAGGTTCGGCGCAGATTTATCGCTCAGCCTGAACACCTCGCCGTCGTGTCCAACAAATTCGGCATCAATATAATTATCAGCCGCCGTACCATAGCTCGCCGAGAATAAAGAGAATATTCCTGAACACATAATGTTTGCACAAACAAGTGCCGAGGGCTCCGCTACATTTACTCTTAATCCCCGGTTCACAGCAGCTTTCTGAAGATCGAAAGCAGCAACACCCGGACCCACTTTGACAATCCAGTTCTTCTCATCAAAGTCAATTGTCTTCATCCTGCCAAGATCAATAACCGCGCCTTCGCTCATTACAAAACCCATTACACTTGATCCGTTTCCCCTGACAGCATACTTAATTTTTTGAATGTTCAGAAGTTTAATCACAGCAGAAATTTCTGCGGTTGTTTCAGGCATAACCACATAATCTGGCATCCGGGGCTCCGCTACCGGGCAGGGATCATGAGAATATGTAAGTGCAACCGCACGGTCACTTGTTGCCCAATAGTCACCTACTATCTCCTTAAGTTTATCAAGGGTAGGATCCTTATCAGCTTTAAGCACTTCCCCATTATTATCCAGATATAGTCTTATTTGCTCCTTCAATGCCTTCATTA
Organism: uncultured Bacteroidales bacterium; assembly: GCA_963737255.1. Taxonomy (GTDB): domain Bacteria; phylum Bacteroidota; class Bacteroidia; order Bacteroidales; family VadinHA17; genus LD21. The sequence goes on along the minus strand of CAVTSB010000008.1, from coordinate 208,912 downwards.
CAGCGGATGGTTTCATTTCTGTAACAAAATAGCACTGGTAGTCGCATCTTCCACAAAGGTCACAGCTTTCAGCAATCTCAATACACTTTTCAGTTACGGGAATTCTGTTCTCCGCCAAAGCAGCATATAGATCCATCCTCCCCTGGGGATAAAAACTTACATAATGTCTTTCCGCCCCTGACTCGCATAATCCGGTACCCAAAAAATCTATTTTGCACATTGCATAGTGTCTGCAATTCTTAGCTGTTTTTAGAATTTCGTTCATCCTGTATTCCCTCTTTTTTGACTTATTACCATTGTCTAAAATAGTATAATTGATCTTATTTTCTGTAAGGAATTGGCCGAAAAATAAAATCCTCTTTTTACCAGGTTGAAATTCATGGCCTTTTGTCAGGAAACCATTATGGAGCTTACAGCATTTAAAAAATATTTATAATTATAGTTGTTAGCCTAAGTAAATAGTTATAAATTTGTTTAGTAATCCCAATTTTTAAAAACAAAGCCTGACAGGTTATGTTATGAAAAATTTATGTTTGTTATTACTAAGCTTTTCGATTTCCTTATCGTTAGCTGGCACAAAATAAAGTTACCAATTACCAGGTTAGCGGTCAGATTGTCGAAAAAATCACGGGTAATGGAGTTCCCTTTGCCACGGTAATTATTAAAAACGACAGTATCAAAGAGAAGAAGGCACAGGCTTGTGATGTTTCAGGACATTTTTCAATTGAACCTGAATGCTCCGTTCAAATATATTATAACTGTTTCCTCAGTCGGATATAAAGAATTCAGCATCCCTTAACTGTCTCAGAGCTGAAAACCGATCTCGGGAAAACTATCTGATGGAAGAAGGAGTCGAATTAAAAGAAGTTACCATAACGGCACAAAAACCTCTGGTAAAAATAGATCCTGACAAGATCGTTTACAGTATGGAGTCAGATCCGGAAGCACAAGCCAATAATGCTCTGGAAATGCTTCGTAAAGTACCGCTGATCACTGTTGATGCCGAAGAAAACATAACCGTTAACGGGCAATCCAATTTTAAAGTGCTGGTAAACGGCAAAAGCTCTTCGATGATGTCGACAAACTTCAAGGAAGTGCTTAAAAGCCTTCCGGCAAATACAATCAAAGACATAGAAGTAATCACCAATCCTTCGTCGAAATACGATGCAGAAGGAGTCGGCGGAATCATCAACATCATCACCACCAAAAAAACTATCAACGGATACAATGGCAGTGTAAGCTCGGGGGTAGATGCCCGGGGAAGTCTCAACTGGAGTGCTTATCTGGCCACAAAAATTAAAAAGTTCAGTTTCTCATCACGTTATTACGGTAGCCAGTTCATACAGCCCGAATCGAGTACAAGCAGTTGGAACCGAATATTTTAATAATACCGATTATCATTATTCAAGCTCGAATGGTAACAGCACCTACAAAGGATTATCCAACGGCTTTTCCGGTGAAGCAAGTTATGAGATTGATTCACTGAACCTTATCAGCCTTTCTTTCTGGGGATACCAGGGTTCTTACGAAAACAATGGCTTTAATGAAACGCAATATATGAACACTGATAATGATATTACCCGGATGTATAATAATCACATAAACAGCAGAAACAGCTTTGGCTCCCTTTCCGGAAATATCGATTATCAAAAGACTTATAAGAAACCCGACAAATCACTTACCTTTTCCTACAAACTCGATAACAATCCCAGAACAACAAGAAATACTACCGACATAGACGGAATTACTAATTATCCCTCTTATAGCCAACGATCGGAAAATGATGCTGTTGGACGTGAGCAGACATTCCAGGCAGATTATTATGATCCCTTAACCAAAATGCACCAGATGGAAGGTGGTGTAAAATTCATCTTACGGCAGAACACAAGCAACTCTGAAATTTTTCGCGACATACGTGAAACTCAACAACGTGAACGATCTGGATTATGATCAGTACATAATGGGATTGTATGCCGGTTATCTGTTTAAATGGAAAAAGCTGAGCACAAAAGCCGGGTTGCGTCTCGAACGGACCTGGAATGACGGGACATTCGAAAACTTCAGGAATCAATACTGATTTTACCAACCGGCTTTTTAACCTGGTGCCGTATGTTACCTTCTCATTTATGCCCAAACAGGGACGAACCATAAAATTGTCCTATACCCAGCGTCTTTCACGTCCCGGCATCTGGTACCTGAATCCGTATGTCAACAATAGTGATTCTATGAATATCAGTTATGGGAATCCTTTGTTGAAATCGGAAGTGTCGCATTCATTCGAGTTAGGCTATACCCATTTTACTCCTAAATTCAATTTCTCAGCCACTTCTTCTTCCTCTTTTGTGAATAATTCAATCGAGAGAATTTCAAAAGTTGAATCCAACGGGGCTACTGTAAGCACTTATGAAAATATCGGAAAGGATCAGAATCTACGGATTAAACCTTTATTTTTCATATCGTCCTTCCGGTAAACTCAATATCTTTTTTAACGGAGGAGGTAATTACAGCAAACTGGAAGCCAATAACGGCTATTCCATTACAAACGAAGGGTTTCAGCTACAGAGGATCGCTGGGTGGACGATGGACTCTCTGGAAAGATGGTTCCGTAAATGCCAACATTGGAATCTATTCATCCAGCATCATGCTGCAGGGAAAGTCTTCTTCCTTTTATTATACCAGTCTGGGTGTGTCGCAATACTTCTTAAAACGTAAATTGATGCTAAGTGTTTCCACGACCGATCCATTCTGGTACAGGAAAAAATATAACAACGAATCGAAAGACATTACCTTCTATTCATATATTGAGTATTCCTATCCTGCACAAAACGTTCGTTTAAGTGTGACATATAATTTCGGTAAGATGGATCTTCAGGTGAAAAAAGCCCGCCGTGGTATTAAAAACGATGATGTAAAAAGTGGCGGTGACAGCCAGGCAGGTACCACACAACAACAGTAGAGGCTTTTGGGTCAGCCCTTAGTGTGAATTATGTAATTTTTTTGTAAAGTTGTGTAACACTTTTCAGTATAAATATGTTCACCTTTATAATCAATTGACAGATAATTTTCTTAAATAATTTCCCCTTTTTGTTCTATGCCAGGCTCTCTTTAAGATTTTCCGGCATTACTTTGATAAAATCCTGAATGGAAATATTTTGACATTTTTCATATACATCAAATTTATATCAAATAACGGGTAAAAACTTTTTAAAATATAATCTATATGAAAACAAAAAGAGTATTTATTGGGTTATTATTATTGCTGGTTCTGTTTTTTGTTACTTCCTGTGCTCCTGTTGGCATGTCCAAAGAGGAATATGGTTTCATATACGGCATTATTCACGGATTCATTTCCCCTTTCGTATTGATTGGGAAATTTTTTGGGGCGAAAATTGGATTGTATGCCGAAAATAATACAGGTTCATTATATTGGCTGGGATATATTTTGGGTGTTGTTCTTCTTCTTGGCGGTGGTGGTGGTAGTTACGCAACAAGAAGAAGATGGTATGACTAAAAGGCAGCAGCTGCTTATCGCGACTTGCAAAACCACACATAGATGAACTCCCGTTGTAAACCTTTCAATATGAAATTCGTCAGTTACAAATACGGTCTTCTTATCTATGCCATAATTGTTATGCAGGCATTTATTTTAACTTCCTGTAATACAAAATCAAACAATTCAGAACATCAGGCCGGGAAAATTGGTTTTCTTGGGTTTTATCTTGATATGGACTATTTAAAAGTAAAAAGTATAATGGATTCTCTGCTAAACATCAGTGAATTGCAATATTTTGAAACTGCAGATCTGGTTGGGAATAAACAAAAAAGCTTATACTGTGATTTTTCGGAAATAAGTCCTTTTCTTAGTGCAAAAGTCAACCTCAGGGGGACATATATAGTTGATCAAAGGTTAACCAGTATTCAATTGACTCTATGCAATAAGTCAAAAAACGGAGAACAGAGATTTTCATATAACTGTGACCTGAATGAACTTGAAAGTTTATTTGAATTATATAGAGAAAAATATGGAAAACCAACCTTACTTGACCAGGGGGAAAAATATGACTGGTTATCAAAAAAAATATCAAATGTATATTTCCCGGGTCCAAAAGGAAGATGGGTAATGGATAAGATATATTTTTGGGAGAAGGGGAATTATATAATATATTTTGATTTTGGGTATCCGGAAAGTTTGACTAACTCAGATAATCCAATTACAGGGTCTCACGTACCTGATTTGCCTGATTCGACAAGTGCTCCTATAATATACTATGACTTTACACAAGAATATATAGATAAGCTCCTTGAAACAGCAGGTAGCATGAAAGAAGAAGAGTTTAAATAAACACAATGATCCTGCCTCCCTGGTTACCGGGGGTTTTGGGAAAAAAGCTTAAAATGGCTATGCATAAGCCACACCAGCATTGACCACGTTTGGCCGGCTTTTATTTAAGGCTGAAAGTAATAGCCACACCCTGGAATAAGAAGGTTCTTTAGTAGTAAAGTGGATGAAATCTGAACTGACCTTTGGTATTTATTTCAATGGCCGGGAAAGGGACTTTAATCATAAACAAACTATTAAAAAGTCTTTTGAGATTCTTGTTTCTGGCAGGTATTTTACAGAAATCAATATCAAAGGAAAATAAGAATTGCCGGTATCGTTCTGTTGCCGGTATTGTCACCCCCCCATAATGGGTTTTGTTTTCAAATTCGCCAAACATCCCTCCGGCGCTGTAGCCAATGGCCAGGTTTACCCAATCCGGAATTATATCGTTTTTAATCAACCTGTTAATGCCGGTACTCAACCAGTAAGTGTACCCATTGTAGTCGTAAAACAATTCGTCAAAGCCATCTCCCAGGTAACCATTAGCCTGGGGTGCATAGGGAGAATGACTAAATGTAAACTTGTACTTCACAATCTGGTCATGAAATGCAAGTTCCTGCCCGATGACCAGCAAAGAACCTATTGTATTAGCGCCTACGTCGCTCCATGAAAATCCCCATCCTTCATACATTCCATCCCATATTTCAATGGGCAATTGCATAATAAATCCAAGGCTGCCGCCATATAATAACTGCCTTTTTTCTTGAAACACCGGCCCAAAGTAAAGAATGAAATCCGATATAACTTTCCAGATAGGAACCATAAATATGACCAAATTTGTCTATCTGATTGTAACCACCCAGGTCATTATAAAATTCAAATGGAACTCTTTCGTGATCTTTATACCAGATATATTGTAAATAAGCCATAGATCCAATGTAAAGCGCCGAAGCCCCTGAAATAACACCTGCCAGCCTTGCTTTCTTTAATGATAAGGTATCTTGTAATACTGGCTTTGCTTCGCCATTGGATTCCTCTTTTATGCAAGCATATGAAGAACCATTTATTGTCAACATGACCAGTAATCCAGCAACAGGAAGCAATTCTTTTTTCATCGAAGCATCATTTACTCTGGTAACGGGCTGAATAGCATATTATACATTGTTTATCACTCATGCCTCAAGGATTTAACAGGATTAATACGTGATGCTTTATAAGAATGGATGAATACTGTTAAAAGAACAACAACTGCTGCAACTGCAAAAGAGATAATAAATACCCGCCAATCTATATTTGTACTGAATGCAAAGTTATTTAACCATTTTGTCATAAAGTGAATGGTCACAGGAACAGAAAGCATGGCAGCCACAAAGACAAGGATCAGATTGTATCTGAGAAATGATAAGATTATTGACTGCCCCGAACTTCCAAATGCCTTTTTAACACCTATTTCCTTTATCCTCGATCGGGCTGTGAACAATGTAAGGCCAAATAACCCAAATGCGGCAATCAGGAGGGTAAAGAGAGCGAATATTGAAACAATCGTACTTAAATTTCTTTCGGAGGAATAGATGTTTTTAATTATCCCTTCAATTGTTGTGAAACGGAATGGCTTGTTGGGTGAAGTTTTCTTCCATTCAGCCTCGAACCTGGGAAGCAGACTGTTGAGTGTCCCCGGTTTATAATGAACGGCAACCTGCTGGATATATCTGTCTGTCATACTGATCATTAGCGGTGGAATATCGGAATGAATTGAATGAAGGTTGAAGTCTTTTACTATTCCGATAATTGTCCAATTTCCAATCTGCTTTCCAAGAGGATCAGTAATTCCAAGCTGCTTAACTGCTGATTCATTGAGCATTACTGATTGTTTCAGGTCGCTCCCGAATTCCTGTGAAAATTCACGGCCTTTGAGTATTTTAATACCCATCGTTTGAACAAAGTCATAATCAACACCCAGCCCCTCCACCTTTACCTGTAATGTGTTATCCTGAGAATGCGGATACATTGAGGACATTGATCCCTGCATCGGAAGACCATCCATAACACCGCCTGCCATAATCACATCAGGATATGATTTAATACTGTTAATGAAGGCAGAATAGCCCTTGAAATCACGCCCCAGTTCAATCATCAGAATATCTTCATTATAGTAACCGGGATCTTTATTCAGGGCATAATTATATTGCGATCGGATGATAAGTGTTGAGGAAACAAATGAGCAGAAAATAACAAGTTGCAGAACTATAAGGGAAGATCTGAAAAACTGTTTCCTCTTACCTGAATATGAGGTACTTTTAATAATATCCATGACCTTCAGTGCAGATAAATATGATGAGGTATATATACCCGAAACAATTCCTATTATTATTGTCAAAGCGAGGTAAACACTTATGTAAATAATTATATTTGAATTGATTATATGCAGATTTGTCTGAAACAATTTTGCCGCGAACGGAAGCGCAATCCTCATTAAAATAAGGGCAAAGGGAAGTACGATCAGCGACAGCAATACGGATTCGCTCAGAAGCTGGTTTTTAATTATCCGGTTAACGGCACCAAATGTTTTTCTTATTCCTACCTCCAACCGTCTTCCGGTTGATACTGCGGTTGAGAGGATGATATAATTAATTGCCGCAACAACCACAATAAGGAATGCTATAACAGAAAAGAGCCTTACGTTACTTTTATTTCCTGTTATTCCGGCGTTTGCGACATCTTCAGAACCCAGGTAAACCTCACCCAGATTCTGAAGTGAATACTGAAATAGGCGGTTTCTCACTTATATTTTTAACCTCGAAGGCTCTGAATCGATCTTCCAGAACCTTAACGCTACAATCTTTCGAAAGAAGCACCCAGGTATTCCAGAAATTTTGGGTCCAGTTCACATCTGCATTAGTTATCCCAAAAGTTTTATTTATCGGATCAAGTGTCCACCTGCTGTTAATTAAGCACTGAGTCCTGAAAGTTGAGTTCTCAGGCAGATCTTCGAATACCCCGCGTACCATCAAAACCTGTTCAGTGTTGTTTACAATTCCTATAATTTCCTGTCCGACAGGATCCTGTTCCGGGAAAACCTTTTCAGCGAGGAGGCGCGACAGAACAATGGAATTCTGATCATCAAGCAGGTTCTTATCAGAAGTACCGCTGATCAATGGAAGAGTAAAAATGTCAAATATGTCTGAATCAGTCGCAATAGCATCGTTCACGGCGAAAGCCTCCTCTTCAATCTTCAGACTGAATCCACGCATATATCTTACTCTGGCAGCTTTCTCAATCTGTGGGAATTCTTCTTTCAAAGCGGTTGCCAGAATGTATGGTGTTCCTGACATGGTGTTTTTAAAATCGACATAATAGTTGAGAACTCTAAAGACGCGTTTATTGTTTTTGTGGCAATTGTCGTAACTGAGTTCATTAATTACAAAAAGCAACATTATAAACGAAGCAGCAAGAGCTATCGAAAGACCCAATAAGTTTATCCCGGCAAATACTTTATTGTGCTTTATAAATCGCAGCGCTGATTTAAGATAGTTTTTTAACATGGCGCCTGTGCTGGTATCAACAGTTGCTAAACAGGAGAATTATTAAAGTCAGAAAGGCATGATATCTTATCCGGGTGATTATCAATTTTCATAGTAGTTACCCCCTTTTAAAGGTAAAAAAAAATCTTAACTTACAGAGACCTCAAAACAAAGTGAAACCGGCAATTCATAAATTACCATTGCTGAATCTTAAAAGCTTCTTCATCAATAATTATTTTTAATTACTTTTAATTCTATAACGGTATAAAATGTCACTAAATAGAAAAGATTTCTTTAAGAAGGTTTGTTTTTCAGGAGCCTGCATGTGCGGATTTAGCTCCATTGCTTTTTCTGACAGAGAGAATGAGAATTTTGATCCGACTGCCGGGCTTCAGGATAACAATCAGACAATGATCCAGGATTGGATATCAAATTTAATATCAAATTTAAATGGAGAATTCGATGAGAATGGAATTAAAAATGTTTTAAAGAAGTGTTCCGTAATACATTATGATAAATTAAAAATGGATGAAATATTGTCTCCTTATATTAATGATTTAGAGAGTTTTATTGATTTTCTAAAAGAAAAATGGGACTGGAAAATTGACTTCGATGAAACAACAAAGACATTAATAGCAGATGAAAATAAGAATCACTGTGTTTGTCCGATAATTAATTACACGAAGGGAGCAGATACATCTGCAATATGTTATTGTTCAGAAGGTTTTGCTGAAAAAATGTTTTCTACCGTCTCCGGGACATCAGTATCGGCAACAGTTATTTCATCAATTCGCAAGGGGGACCAGAGATGTAAATATAAAATAGTATTTGCATAACAGTGTTTAACACGAACGCCCAACAAGTCAGTAATATAAACATTATGATCTGATAACTGTTTTACATCAAATCAAAATCAAAATGATAAAATCCATCCTGTTGACAATTATTCTGGTTTGTAGTTCCATATCAGTTGTTTCTGCACAAATTGACAAAGAAAAAAAAATCATTGAAATAGAAGTTAGAAGACTTGACAGTCTGCATGCCGCCGCAGTATTAAGTGGGGATCTTAAGGAAATGGATAAATACTGGACAAAAGACTTTATGGTAACCAATCCATTTAATGAAATTGACAAAGCTGACAGGATTCGCAATGGAACTGTTACCTATAAATCATTTCAGCGAATATGTGAAGCCGTAAAAATATATGAAAATACTGCTATTTTAATGGGAAAGGAAATAGTAGTGCCTAAAGGAAAATCACCAGATTCAGGTAAGACTATCAACAGGCGATATACCAATATATGGATGAAAATAGATGGACAATGGAAACTAGTGGCCCGACATGCCAGCATTATTTGTTCATAACCTTTTTCCTTTATTATTTAAATCTTCTTCCCGATATAGAACACATAGCCGTAATACTCTTTATACCTGTAATATAATTGAGCTTCATGCCGTTCGTTTGCTATGAACTCTTCAGCAGTTTTATTTCCTTCATATTTCTTCAGAAAGGCTTCCTGTGCCTTAACCTGCGGAGTATAGAAATGTTCTGTCCAGCAGTTTTCAGGCAGGATAAAGGTTGCAACCGGAATATATCCGGCCTTTTGCATCTGGGCAACCTTATTTGGAATAGTGTCTATCTCAGGATAAGCATCCTTCCAGAACTCATCGATTTCAGCAGGTCGTTCTTCGGTAAACCACGATGCTTCTGAAACGGCAATATAGCCTCCTGTTTTCAGGAATTTCCGCCACTCGTTCAGTCCTCGTTCAAAACCGATATTATAGATTGCTCCTTCCGACCAGATCAGGTCTAATTCTTCATTCTGAAAAGGAAGGTTATCCATTGAACCGACAATACCTTTTACTCTATCCTGAAGATTCAGTTTACCGGCATTAAAGTTGAACAGGTCGATAAAAGCGGGAAACAGGTCGATACCTGTAATATATCCCGGTGCATGCTGTGCCAGCACCATTGTCTGACCGCCTGTTCCGCAACCAATGTCGGCAATAGTGGATTCGTTGGTAAGATTATCGATAAAGCTCAATGCTTTAATGGTTACTTCGGGGCTACCGGGCCCTTGTCGTTCTAGGCCTGAAAAATATTCGCAGATTAAATTGAAGTCGAATTCGTGAATTGATTTATTTTCGTTACTCATGATGTTTAAATTTATATTATTGAAACCATGGCATAAGAATACAATAGTACCCTTGCTGGCCTCAACTCGATTATTAATACATAGAAATAAAAATAACTCCGGCAGGAATATGCCTGAGTTTAATTAAGGGATAACCCTGGGCAGAATACCAAAGGTTATTTACTTCACCAAATCCGTGTTAAATTTAAACATCCAAAGTTTTTAGATCAGGCAAAGGTAGGGTTTTTTCCCAGAAAACGCTTATGTGCAGAATCTACTATGTAATTAATTATATAAATCAAACAGGATATCACAATAATCCGTGATTATTAAAAATGAAATACGTATTATAATACGTATTATTAAAAAAAGAAATACGTATTATAACACGTATTTTATTCTTTTAGTGCTTGTATATGGAACCCCTCCGGGGTTCATTCCGTAAATGTTTCATTTTACCTATAATAGTGGAACCTCTCCGAGGTTCAAGGCAAAGTCATTGAATTTTACCTTCTTTCATTCCAATCACGGGGAGGTTCCATCATTATAGTAGTTTCGCAGTAATGCCATTCGAACCACGGGGAGGTTCCATCATTATAGCGTTTTGGTATGTAATGTCTTTCGAACCACGGGGAGGTTCCATCATTATTGTAGTTTCGCAGTAATGCCTTTCGAACCACGGGGAGGTTCCATCATTATAGTAGTTTCGCAGTAATGCAATTCGAACCACGGGGAGGTTCCATCATTATAATAGTTTCGAAGTAATGCCATTCGAACCACGGGGAGGTTCCATCATTATTGTAGTTTCGCAGTAATGCCGCTCGAACCACGGGGAAGTTCCATCATTATAGTAGTTTCGCAGTAATGCCTTTCGAACCACGGCGTGGTTCCATCATTATAGCGTTTTGGTATGTAATGTCTTTCGAACCACGGGGAGGTTCCATCATTATAGTAGTTTCGCAGTAATGCCTTTCGAACCACGGGGAGGTTCCATCATTATAGTAGTTTCGCAGTAATGCCATTCGAACCACGGGGAGGTTCCATCATTATTGTAGTTTCGCAGTAATGCCATTCGAACCACGGGGAGGTTCCATCATTATAGTAGTTTCGCAGTAATGCCATTCGAACCACGGGGAGGTTCCATTATTATAGTAGTTTCGCAGTAATGCCATTCGAATCACGAAGAGGTTCCATCATTATAGCGTTTTGGTATGTAATGTCTTTCGAACCAAGGGGAGGTTCCATCATTATAGCGTTTTGGTATGTAATGTCTTTCGAACCAAGGGGAGGTTCCATCATTATAGTAGTTTCGCAGTAATGCCATTCGAACCACGGCGTGGTTCCATCATTATAGCAATTTCGCAGGTAATGCAATTCGAACCACGGAGTGGTTCCATCATTATAGGGGTTTAGCCGGCCTTCCTGAAACATGGCAGTCTGTGCATGCAACAAAATGAATGTTATTTTTGCTTGATTGATCAATATAGGTGGTGTTCATCTTCTCCACATCCAGTTTGCAGTTGGAAATGGCAGGGTGGCAGTTTTTGCAGGAAGCTATTGCTGAGTTGGAATGCGAATCATGGCATGCCAGACAGCTTATCCCTTCATGAACTCCCCTGGGAGTGCGATCGTCAGACGTTCCCGCCATATTGAATGCATTGGGTGAATGGCACTGAATGCACAGGCTCTGATTGGGATCCTGTGAAATTTTAACTGACGCTGACTGGTAATTTAGCTCCTGAGAAGTAAGCGATAAAACAGGAAAATACATTTTGTCGCGTCTGTAATAGAATGAGGTAAGTGTTTTTTTCATCCTTGAATAATGCAGGGAGGCAGGTGTTTCGAGATTCTGTCTTTTTCCCGGATAACCCGGCTGATGAACCTGGTGGCAGGCAAAACAAGGAATTGCGGGACGATCTGCGAGGCTTTCATTTTTTAATTTCCAGGGGCCGGCAGTATCAAGCGGTTCGACAATATCAACAGCAGTGCCATTGTCATAAAACATACCATGGCAACGGAGGCAATCGTCATAAATAGCTTCAGCTTTGTTGTGATCAGTATTTAAGAAAACCTCGGAATAATTCATCGCGTGCCCGCCTGAGTTCCATTTGGCATACTCTGTCTGATGACAGCCTGTGCACCTTTCCATCACCTCCAGAAGCTGAGCTTCGGAGCTTCTTATATCGTCAGGTATGGTTTTGCTGGTATGTTGAAAAAGCATGGCACCCTTTTCTTTCAGACTGTGCACACCTTCACTCAGAGCCGTACCGTGGCAATCCTTACATGCTGTGTTCCTGTGTGTCGACTCTGCCCAAAGGTCGACCGAATGAGCAATTTCGTGGCAGCTTGCACAGGTTTTTGCCGGCGGAGCCGTATTCCAGCCAGAGTAAGAAACAAGCAATGCCACAACTAACAGGAGGAGACTTGAACTTATTATAAAAATCCTTTTCATTTGGCCGACTCTTTAAAATTCAAAAACCCGAGGTCAGAAATTATTCCGACTATTTCATCTTTGTACCCTTCCACATTGCAGTAATATGGCCTCCAACCCAATAACCAAGAGCAAGTATGGTAAGTGCCGGGTTATAACCGCCATTGGTCACATGAAGACTGCCATCAGCAATGAATATATTGTCGATTTCATGCAGCTGGCCATATCTGTTGGTTACGGAGGATTTAGGGTCATTACCCATTCGGCAGGTCCCGCTCTGATGCTGGCTGGGAGTACTTTCCTTACCGGGAACACCCTGCCAGGTATAAATGGCCCCTGCTTCCTTTAGCCATTCTTCTGCTTTATCGGCCAGGAAATGTCCCACTTTAATATCATTATCGTGCCTTAAACCACTAATCCGGGCAACAGGTATCCCCCAGAAATCCCTTACTACAGGATCTACTTCAACCATTTTCTCAAATACCGGCATTTCCTGTACAGGTCCGTGTATCCCGATATGTCTCTTAAAATTTTGCTTCTGAAAATCTTTATGATCCTTTCCCCACCTCCTGCTGCCAGCTGGGCGTATCGATGTAAACTGATAGGGCATTCGAATAAATTCGTTGCATAATACCCCGCCTCCGATAACGTCAGGAAAGCGATGATTGAAATCATTTACTGCTATACAGGCACCCGGGCCTACATCATCATACACTTCATCCTCAAAAAGGCCATATGCTCCTGTATATGCATGATCCTGGATATTCTTACCTACCCAGCCGTTATTATTACCTGCTCCATTGGGAAATAGCTTTGATCTGGAATTTAACAGAAGTCTTGCGGTCTCGCTGGCGGAGGCTGCCACAACCACCAGGTCTGAAGTTTGTTCCTGCAGTTTGTTATCTTCATCAAAATACCTGATTCCTTTCGCCTTACCACTTTCGTCGACCAGTATTTCACTGACCATACAGTTGATCCGAAGTTCACAATTTCCCGTTTTTAACGCAACAGGAATAACAGTATTTTGTGTGCCGGCCTTGGCGCTCACCGGACAGGCATATCCTACGCATGTTCTCATGCGAATACAGGCAGGGCGACCATTATAAGGCACCGAATTTCGCAGCATGGGGATTGGAAAAGGATGCAAACCAAGTCTTTTAGCGGCCTTTTCAAGAATAACACCTTCCCTGTTAAAAGAAAACGCTGGCATTGGATAAGGCTTCTTTCTGGGAGGTACGAAAGGATCATTTGTCGGATCGCCGGCTACACCTAACTCATATTCGGCTTTCTCATAGTATGGTTCCAGTTCGTCGTAACTCAAAGGCCAATCATCGAGAGTGCTGCCTGGTACTGCACCATATTTGGTTTTAAGATGGAAGTCTTCGGGCTGAAATCTCCAGGCCATCGCTCCATAACTGACTGTACCGCTGCCAACACAGGCAGCATTATTTCCGTAGCTCCACTGGTTCGGGAAAACCTTTATCCATCCATTTTTTCCATCAGGAGCCATTCTCCAGTTGCGCTCATTATCCGGACCATAGCCGCATTTGAGAGGAAAAGTCCGTTGAGAAGTCAGTTCATCATCCCCATGCTCGTCGTAGGTATGCCATCTTCCACGTTCAAAGAGCACTACAGTTAAACCTCCAACAGCAAGTTCCTTGGCTGCTACTCCACCTCCCGCTCCTGCGCCGACAACAACCGCATTAACATGTTTATTTGCCATTTTCGAGGGATTTAGGATTGTATTTACGCCAGCTTAAATCGTTGTACCTGTTTTGCCCGATGACATTAGGATAATCAAGTCGGAGCATTTGATAGCTGATATAACCACGGTTTCCTCCATGAACAGGACTTCCATAAAAACCCTGCATTGAATGCTCCCTGACCAGATTAAAGAAATTAGCAGGAGGGTGGTCCTTCCAATAATCACCTGGGAATTCCCCCGCCTCCATCTTTTCAAGCATTGCCGTTTGTTCTGCGAAAGGAAGTTCTTCAAACTTTTTACCCTTCACCTGAATCACAGTTTTTTGAAAGGCAGCAAGACCCTCGCGATATGCAGACTTATGTTTACTGTAATAGGTGTCAAGTTGCTTATCGATAAAATTTGACACATTAGCCCATTTCCCACCCGGGAAATCATCCGTCGGAATTATCTGTTCAACAATTGCATCCAGCAGGGTAATTTCTTCTTCATTGAGATAACGCCACTGACTGATCTTATTCCTGCAGGCGGTATTAAAGGAGATAAGCATTACGGCGGTTCCTCCCGTAAAAAGCCTTACAAATTCTCTTCGTGAAAAAACCATGTTTATCATTTATTCCTGTTTTGAGCATATTCGAATTTAGCATAATTAAAATTTGGCATATACTCCTTCCCAATGGGAGTATAATCAGATATTAGCTATTTACTTTTTTAAATACCCAACGCTTTTGGAGGTTATAGTTAAGGAGAAGCGAGACAAGCAGATCTGTCAATATACGGCTGATTTTATAGTCGATATTAAAATACGAGGTAATGTAAAAAGTGCCCGAAGATTTTATTAATATGCTGGTTATTACTACAATCAGGAATTTTGATATCTGATTTAAAAATGAATTGTGATAAGTGATATCTTTTGAACGGAATGTCCACCTTCTGTTCAGTAAAAAATTAATGTATGCTCCGGCAATTCCTCCAATAGCTATTGAGATTGTGTAATGCAATCCAAAAATCTCAGTAATAGAAATCATCAGGAGATAATCAACAATACTTCCTAAAAAAGCAGAGACCTGAGCTTTACCAAAAACTAACAATCTATTGTACAATCTTATATAGTGTGATCAGTTAAAATCTTATTTTAACAGGTTTTCTTTATCAAACTTACATAAAAATCCCATTTATACATAGACTCCATAAAAATCGGACCGCTGCTGCAATTTATCTTTGACGTGTTCAATGACACAAATAATATAGATATATGAAAGCAGTCAGCGGTCTTGATCTACACAAAGTTATCTTAATTATTATTTCTGCCAATAATTCGATCTTTTATTTGATATTAATTGTTCACTGTTTTTCCACTGGCATGACCGTTCTCTTTACCAAAAAGTCTGCCATCCGGAGAATACTCCCTGGAACAACGGCAAGATTTAATAAATTAATTACGGGAAACAAGTGACTTATGTGTCTTTCCTGCGGTTAAACAATTCACTGTAAATGTGGTTTCAACTAAGAGGATTTCGTAATTCTGTACTTTATAAGGAATTAAATTTAAAATAATACATTTGCATTCATTACTATGAAGTGATGTAATATGGTTATATAAATGATGAATATATTTTTATTTAAATGGTTTTTAAACTTTTAAGAATTATGAGAAAATTTTCTTGTTTGGTTGTGGCATCTGTTCTGGCACTGTCCGTTACAGTTCCTTCTTTTTCCGGAACACCCGCTCCGAAAAAGCACCTCGGTATAGCTACATATTCCGTAAAAGGGCTCGAATCGGACATCGAGGGCTCCTTCAAGGCGCTTGCCGACGATGGATATGTTGTAATGGAGATTTCAAACTATAACGCCGGCGCTGGCACTGTTGCCGGTTACAAACCTGCTGATTATGCCGCTTTGGCGGAGAAGTACGGAATTGATATTATTTCAAGCCATGCACGTGCAAAGTTTGACGTGAAGGACGTTGAAGGAACTCTGTCAGCATGGGGAAAGGTTTTTGACGACCACAAAGCCATGGGCTGCAAATATGTTATTTTTCCGATGTATACATGGGCTGGTACTGTTGAAGGAGTAAAGGCGGAGTGCGATCTGATGAACAAGATCGGTGCAGAGGCCAACAAAAGAGGCATTAAATTCGGCTATCATAACCATAATTTTGAGTTCGCCACATTAGCCAATACAGGCCAGCTATATGAAGATTTCCTGATAGCCAATACAGACCCCGACAAAGTATTTTTCCAGATGGATGTATACTGGATTATGGTTGGCGGTCAGGATCCGGTTGCTTACCTGAAGAAGTATCCCACCCGCTTCAAGGTGCTTCATATAAAAGATGAATATGTCGTTGGAGAGAGTGGCAAGCTGAATTATGAAGCAATTTTCAATCAGTTTTATAAAAATGGATATGAGGATTGGTTCGTTGAGATGGAAGCTAAAATGACCAAAGAACAAATGGAACAGAATCTGGCCAGGATGGAGCAGATGAAGCAGAGGCAGGCCCAGGGTGGTCAGCAGGCAGGCCCGCAGGGTGGTGCTCCCGGTCAGGGCAGACAAACTGCCCAGGGTGGTCAGCAGCAAGGTGCTCAGGGTGCTGCTCCAGGACAGGGAAGACCAGCTGGTCAGGGTGCTCCTCAGGCAGGTTCCGGTAACCGGGATCCGAAGGTACAGGCTGAACAGCTTAAAACATCCCTCGAAGGGATCAAGCAAAGTGCTGATTATCTTTTGAATTCAACTTTTGTGAAATAGTATACAGCAAGAATCTTTTATTAACAGGGCCCCTTCCTGAAGCCATTAAAAAAGCCATTTGGTAATTTACAATTACAAATGGCTTTTTTTAATCCTTACTGATAGTCGACAGTGATCCCCAATTCAGTCAATTTGTTAATTTGTTCAATATCAACCTTATTTCCTGAAAGCTCAACATATTCAAGCTTTCCCAATTCAAAAAGCGGTGAAATATCTTCGATATAATTATTAGATAATCGAATAATTTTGAGGCTCTTCAGAGAACTTAAAACATCTATATATCCAATCTGGTTATCCGAGAGGTTCAATTCCTCCAGATTCCTAAGGCCAATAAATGGCATGAGATCTGTTATCCGGTTGTCTGATACATCGATGATTTTAGCATTAATACAATATTGTACACCATCGAGATCGATAATATCGGAGGAAGACAATTCAAACTCCTCAATATCCTCAAGGTAAAATGAGGGATATTCAACTTCTGTATCGCCATATTCTCTGATTTTAATGGCATCATAAAAGGAATATCCGATTAATTTTGTGTTTGTTTTTATTTTGACATATTCATCCTGCTGGCTATCATCAACAATACTGAAACCCTCAGTATTTATATCCCAGTCATATACCGGAGCATAATCGATATCTTCATAACTATTCAGGGAAGCAGCTATTTCTTCGATTCTTTCCAGCTTCAATATATGGGAATATTCCAATAAAGCATCAAAATTGTTCTGCTCTGTGAGCCGGTTAATTTCTTTAATATGATAACCAGCCCTGTCCGGATGATACAACATCATAAATTTGGAAAAACCTTTCCCTTCATCTGTAATTTTAATATCAACATAGTCACTTATAATTTCAGAGATTTTTTGAAGTACAGAATATTTTTGGTCTCTGAATAAGTTAATCAGTGTAAGGGATATATTATTCAAATTACTGACTGTATAAGCTTCGGTGAGCTTCTGATTTAGTTCTGTTATTGTCATTTACTACAATTTAAAACTCAACCGGTAACAAGGATCACCTTCTTACATCTTGCCACCCTGGTTTTACTGCCTCCTAATATTTGAGCAACCGTATTTTCAATATTTCAATAGTACCGCTCCTTAAAGAGGGCCTGCCTTCGTCACCGTTTAGCCGGCGGCCCGCGATCCAGCTTCCCTTCTCATAATGGCCTTCGTCGATCGACCCAATGGCTACCCTTATTGATTGCGGGGAGTCAGCTGAAAAACCCGGGGTAAGATTTGACCCGATAATGAGGAACTCATCCCGGGCGGTGTTGATTACAAGACCAAAAGGCCTCGTATCATCCGGCATGGCACGACTGCCCGGCGAAACCCCGCCCGGACCTGGTTGTGCGGTAACTGATGCTGCCGGAGTCGCTGACGGGGCTGATCCTCGCTGACGGGGCCTTGTGATTGTTACTTTATAACCACCCAACGATATAACCTGGGTTTCTTCTCCGTCTTTCAGAAGCACACCGGCGACCTTGCCTGCGGCCTGCCACTCGCACAGTTGCGGCAACATGTCACCCAATAAGCCATAAGCTTTTGCAACCTGACTATTCTCATTGAGATCTTCTATTCCAAAAATCGCCCAACCCAACGCGGAATGATTGCCCAGAGCCCAAAACAGATTGCCTGCTTCGTCCCTCGCCTCAGGTATCCAGAGCGGGTTACCCGACCTTGAATACTCAGCAAGTACACCCTTGAAATCCTGTACATAGATGTCGGGGGCCAGAAGATCGTTGTCCGGAGCACCGGCCCGCCATACATCCATCACGCGGGCAACCGGACCGCCGCTGGGATAGTCCCCGGGTAGCAATTGCCCGGGCTGCGGTCCCAGCCATGCGTTTACATACATTGGTATGTTCAGCTCCGCTTTCCCTTCAACGATCACCTTATTGATATACACTGAATAATACCATGCCATGAATACCTCTTCCGCCCATTCGTCCGTTCCGAAAACCTCGGACCATGTTCCAGAAGTCTTGTATCCGTTGCGACCCCATAGTTCCTTCATTTCCGGAAGAAGAGCTGCCTTATTCCTTGTAAAATAATTTATTAATTGTGCCGGTACAGGTTTAGCCCATGCAGCATCCGCCAGCTTTGAGCGGTCACGGCTGTCGCCCAGCAGTCCCATCTCGTTATCAACCTGCATCATGATAACCGTGTGCTGTGGATCTACCTCCCTGATGTGACGCATCAATGCACGAAACGCTCTGGCTTCGGCCAGCATCGACGCCTCTCCGAGCGGACTTAAGGGCATAGTCCTGTCTGCTTCAAGGAACATGCTGCTATTCCCTGTGGTCACAGGTTTCCTGGCCTGGACAGGAAATCGTTGAGAATTTGTTTTTACCCATAAGGGGGTATAGTTGGATCCCCCGTTTTTCCAGGAAGCAAACCAGATGATTACGAGACGAATATCCCTATCCCGTGCCTCCTTTATTTGTGCATCCACGAGTTCAAAATTGAACTTGCCTTCTTCCGGCTCCAACAGTTCCCAGCTTACTGTCGAAATAACCGTGTTAAGGTGCATTGCGGACAGTTTATCCCAGATCGGTTTCATATACCCGATACTGGAGGCGCTCGAGTTATGCAATTCACCTGAAAGCATGATAAAGGGTTTGCCGTCCACGAATATCTGCTTTACCAATCCATTCTGTTTTATTTGAGGCAGCTCCTGTGAGGTTTCAGTCCCTGTCTGCGCCATCATGACCATTGAGGCAAATGTCATCAGCACCACTAGTAAAGATCTCTTCTTCATAAATAGTATCTTCGTAATTTGAAATAATTAAAATCTATTTAACCTTTTCCGGTAAAACCATTATCAATAATTGTTCCGGCCAAACACCCTGTCTTATTACAGTTTTCCCTTAAACTTACACAAAATAAGTTTACAATCGTTTCCCGGGGAAGCATGAATTGCTTACAAAGTAAATTGAAATCACGATCATACTCCCCTCCGGGATTGAATCATGTGAGAATTTGAAATATCTTTACATTTACATGCCCTGGCTTATGATCTTAAATGGTGCATTTTGGATTAATAACTTACAGCAATATGGATAAGTGGAAAGAAGAAAATCTGGAAAAATTTATAAGGGAAAATAAAGACAAGTTCGACGTATATCAACCTGAACCCGGGCATAATCAGCATTTCCTGAATAAATTAATAAAGAAATTTAAGGAAGTTATAAGTATAGTGCCTTATCTGGTAAAAGTGGGTATAGCAACAATACTGATCTTTATTTTATCTTTCCTTTTATGGAAAGCCTATTTATGTCCTCCGCTGTCACGTATTTCTTTTAAATACTGGAAAGCGGAACATGACTATAAACATCAGATAAACCGAAGTATCCGACTTACTTATAGTTCTTTTAATACTCCGGAAGAAAAGGCTGATTTTAAATCAGAACTTCAAACATTTGATTTGACCTATGAAGTTTTAAAGAAGCAATTAAAAGAAAATCCTTCTACAGAAAACATAGCAAATATGTTAAGATTTTATAATGAAAAATTACTGACACTCCAGGAAAATAACCAGAATAATAGAAATAACAATTAGCCAGCCAGTCAATACGTTTAATCCCGATGTTATGAAACGGAGAAGGTACAGGTTAAACAAAACCAGGTGACGGAGGGTGCAGTCTAAAAGGGCTGCCCAAAAGTGTGCGGGAACATGAGTACAAATTTTATAACCAACGAACAATTATATAAGCAGGCTATAGAGCCAGTTGCAGGTGCAACCTCTTTTGTCTGGATCGGTACGGCCGATATAAAAGATTTACATGTGCACCACAAAGGAGCCGTTCAATCTTTCCTGGCTGTACTGGATGGTTTAGCAAAAAAGAAAGTAGCCATTCGCCTTTTACATGCAAAAGATCCTGGTGTTAACTTTAGAAAAAGTTTTGATAAATACCCTTTGCTTTGGAAAAATATGGAGAGGCAGCTATGCCCAAGGGTTCATTTCAAGCACATTATTATTGATGGCAGGTTTGCGTATACAGGTTCTGCAAATCTTACGGGGGCAGGATTAGGCATGAAAAGCCCGAATACCCGGAACTTTGAATCAGGCTTTGTTACAACCGATCCCAAAATGATTAAGGAGATTATGGACCAGTTTGATGAAGTCTGGATGGGCAAATACTGCAAAAATTGCAAGCGAAAGGACTTTTGTACTGACCCTATTTTATAATTATTCTAACTCCCGGTTCTAAATTATTCCGCCTCTACGGGGCTGAGATTGTGGAATATGATCCTTTAAACCGGGCGTTACCCGGTTCTAAATTATTCCGCTTATCAACAAAACTAAAACTTGGCTTAATATTTGTATTTTTTACTTCAGGATAATACTTATTGTACAGTCAGATTATTTGATAATTTGATTTTTACTTACCAGAAATGAAAAACAATCATAAACGTGCGACAGGAATCAAAATAGCAATACTTGCTGTTTTCCTGATATTATTGTGCGAGAATTCAATTTCTCAGCCAGGCTATCGCCCAAGGTTGCGTATATCACCATACCAGTCGGGCGATCGCCCATACTCACGCAATCAAAGCCGGCAGGATTATGATCCAAGATTCCGGATGGGAGGCGATCAGCCTTTCATAAGCCTGGGCATTCATCTTGATCCGCTTATCAGCTGGTTTTCAACTGATAATTATGATACCCGAAGCGACGGGGCGATTCCCGGATTCAATTTCGGTGTTTCATACAACAAGTATTTTGGTCCCAACTATTCCTTTTCTTCAGGGGTAAACATAATTCATGCCGGTGGAAGACTTGTCAGCCGGAAGGCCACCAGCTTCAAGCTGAAAAATTATTATAGTGAAATTTTTACCGTCGAGCCCGGAGAAGCAATCACTTATAAAATAAGCTATCTGTCAATACCTCTGGGATTAAAACTCCAGACAAGCCGGACCGGTTATGGGATATTTTTCGTGGATCTAGGATTCGATCCAAAAATCGTTATCGGGGGCAAGGCTGACATACCTTCACTCAACATATTAGGAGGCAATGCTCTGGCAGAACTGAAATCATTCAACCTTTCATACCATATTATGGCGGGTATGGAATATCCTCTCGGAGGAAATAATAACATTGTGGCCGGTATTGGATTTGACAATAACCTCCTTGACATTACGAGCGATAAAGGAGACCAGTTATGGGATATGGTTTCCCATAAATTGTTATCATTCCGGATAGGGATCACCTTTTAATCTCAGCCCTATGCCGGATTTTTCCGAAGCAACTCATTTCAATCCATTTGGAATTACATAGCCCGCTCACCTGTCTTCACATTTATTGTCCATGGTTTGGGTTCGGGCAGCCAGAGTTTTCCATCTCCTATTTCCACAGGCATCCAAAGGTACCTTGAATCCCACTGGGTTGAAGGCTTCCATACATCTCCCATAAATATAACTGTGGTGTCTTTTTTCCCTGCAACTTTCAACAGCATGGTTGATTGCGAACCGTAGGTACGTGATTCGGGTGGCGCCACATCCCTGAATTCGCTCCATGGGCCTTCGAGGTTTTCAGCCGTGGCATATTTGTTGGGATTGGGTGCCCATCCTGTAAGAGCAGAACCCAGAACATAGTACAACCCTTTGTAATGGACAATGGCACCACCTTCTATTGGTGCTTTAAGCAGGCACATATCTTTTTCAACGTCAAGATAATCCGCTGAAAGTCTGGCAATGTGAAAACCATTGGGTCTGTCTTCAAAAATAAGGTAAGCCGTACCATCATCGTCAATAAACTGTCCGATATCGCGGCTTTCGAAACCCAATGGACGAAACGAACGGATATACCTGAACGGACCGGTGGCCTTATCACTTATTGCCACACCTACCCTTGCATAGGCGTAACCGGATTTCCCTCCCTTTGGACCGTCAAGGTGCATATACATCACATATTTCTTTGTGCCGGCATTGTAATATACTTTTGGACGCTCCAGCACCCATGTTTTCCCAATGCTGTCAGGGTCGGACATTTTAAGCACATCCCCTTTAAACTCCCAGTTAACGAGGTCTTTGGATGAATAACAGCTTACATAGCGATAAGCGGGATCCAGTCCCTGCCGTCTTTCTTCTCCATACCAATAGTAATTTTTGCCTGCCTTAATGATGCCTCCGCCATGAGCCTGTATATGGTTTCCGGATTTATCCGGCCAAATTTCCTTCGGGCGGATCACATTCTTTTGCGCGGATAGCTCCGCAGCCCCTGCAATTATGCAGACAAATAATAAAAGTTTTCTCAATTTGGAATACATAATGGTTTTCATTTTGGTTATTAATTCGCCGTGGACCCCTATCCCTCTGGCCGGGTTGTGAGGATGGTCAATTAATGATTTGAATTGGGATGTTTGGAAAAACCGGTAACATTGCCTATCCATGCAATGAAATCCTCCGCATCCTGATCTGCACCATGTCCTGCGTCCCAGTATAGAAAGGTATTCACATCCTTGTTCCGGTTCTCCAGGCTTGTGGCCAGGTTGGCAATGACAGTCTGTGAGGTGTGGTTGTCAGAAGTGCCCTGGCGGAGCCACCAGTATTTGGCACAGCCACTCTTGTTCTGACCGATGAAGTACATGGCATTCATCAGGTTCACCAGCATTTTTACGTCGTTGTCAATCTCAGCATTCTTGTTACCCGTAGATTGCCGTAGGCTGAAACTGGTAAAGTGCCTGGCTACCGGTTGTTGTGTTACCGAACAAATTGGGTTCGGGCTGCCTCATGTCAAAATCGTCAAAAGCCGGAAGGCCTTTCATTCTGCCAACATGCGTTACATAGTCTGTAAAGTCAAATACGGCCCCTTTATCAGTCCATGTGATCCATTTGTTATTTGCCAGATATTCACTTGCGTTTTTCATCCGGTCAGGTTTCTCAGGTACTTATTTGCCGATGGGATCAGGTAATATTGCAACAGGTATTTATCGTAGTTATCAGCAGTGATGGGTTCCAAAGCCATTTTTACCCTGAAGGTTTAGACGAAGCCTGATACCCGGTATTAGATGGCTTTCAGTTGTTTTGAAAGCTCCTGATCCACAAGGCCCGATCTGGTTGGTATTGTGCCATACATCCACTCATAGGCCCCGTCGGCGTGCTCCAGATCAGTGATCGGGCAGAAGCAGGCACTGCCAAAGATATTATCTGATGCATCGGCAGCACCGATTTCCTTAAGATAAGAATCATATAAATGGCTGTTGCCTGAAGATCCGAGAAGCGCGGAGAGAGCTCCTCCTGCACTGACACCGGTAGAGAAGATCCAGTTGACATTGCCCGGAATAACACCCTGGTTGTGTCGGATATAGCGGATGGCTGCCTTCAGATCCACAATTGCAGCAGGCGCCTTTCCGTACAATGTGCCATCTGCGGCCTTATTGTCACGTCCGCGACAGCCGGGAGAGACTACCACATAACCTGCTGCCAGAGCCAGATCAGCATTGCCGCACGAGAGTTTCCGGTAACGGTGCGTGCGTTATTTACCGACATATAACCTCCTACTCCAATTACAAAAAGTATAGGTGCATTTGCAGCATCAACAGCTGCATCGTCCACCTTGACAGGAACACTTACATTCATGCTCTGATAATCCTTGTCAATGGGATTCGCAACATAGGGAATGTGCAAATAGGAGTGGTAGGTGATTTTCTTTTCACCTGTTGAGGTCTTCACCATTTTTGTCTCCACCGTAAAGTTGTCTTTTGGGAACAAAAGTGGATCTATTGGTCTGGCTGCCTGCGGTCTCCCATACGAAGAAACATACAGCTGTAAATGCCAATGAAATCTGACAACTTTTAAACATTGATTCTTTATTTCAGGGGTCATCCTAAAATACTACTAATTTAAAAATAAGAGAAGTATAATCGCAAAAACAAATCCTGTCAGTACAATATAGATACCTTTCCGAAATATTTTCGATTTTGTGCTGAACATCCATAATGACGAAATAGCCATAAAAAGCATAAGCACACCAAAGACCAGGGTAAACCAGTGAAATGGATTTTTGCTTGGTGTTTTGTGAAGTGTTGTAAGCTTGTTAAACGGGAAAATAAGTTCTTTTACCGAATATATAGCCTCCCCGGTTGCCGTATTGAATGATCCTCCCTGGAAATAAATTACATCCCCTTCAGTTTTGAGTATTTTAAAATCCCTTAATTTAAGAGCCGGACCAACCTCTGCAGGTTTTGTTTCAACCGGCAGGTTTACCTTTATTGTTCTTTCATGTTTCATGAAAATCAGAATCTCTGTAAATAAGAGTTATTCCGCTTAATGCATAAATTAAAACAAATCCCAGTATAAAGAATCCTATATTTCTGTGCAGAATACGAATGGTTTGATTTATTGACTTTTTTTCTTTGTTTTCCATACTAAAATACTCTGTTTGTTGATAATCGGTTTTGTTTCGTTCAAGTAGATTTTAAATTTCAGGCTGCGCTTTTAGAATGATACCTTTTAACAGAAATGAAAATAACCGGACCAATTTCTATGAACTGTTTCATTCTGAATATTCCTGAAATACTCTGCAAATCTATTGAATGGGTAACCATGACTCTGATAAATTATAGTGAAGCAGCAATTTTGGATTCTGAACTGTAAAAAAATATATTTGAAAGGTTTTTACTTCCCTGATCCGTTGCCTGGGAATCTTCTCAGATCTCAATCCCTGGTCAACTTGAAATCAGTAACCGTACACGGGTTCCGGCAAGGGATCCCTTACAAAATGAAACAAAACCACCACGTTGTATTTTTGAGTGGTACAATAAAATACGTATTATAATACGTATTATTTAAAAAAGAAATATGTCTTATAATACGTATTTTATTTGTTTAGTGATTTGTTTATGGAACCCCTCCGGGGTTCATAACAAACGTGTTACATATTCGCTAGTATGATGGAACCCCTCCGGGGTTCATAACAAACGCATTGCATTTTCGCTAAAATGATGGAACCCCTCCGGGGTTCATTTCATATGTGTTTCATTTCCCTAATATGATGGAATCCCTCCGGGGTTCATCTCCTGTTTATTACGTTTATCCTAGTGTAAAGTTAAACCTGTTATGTCGCTAATATGATCGCAATCCGCAATAATTTAACCGATTATTTCCTCTTTCTGCTCTAAACATGATTCGTCAATTCATAATTAACACAACACTAATATGAGGGAACCTCTCCGAAGTTCAGCTTAATAATTGTATTCTACCGGGTTCTTCCCGAACCACGGAGCGCATCCATCATCAAAGTATTTAGCAGGTAAAATCTTATGAACCACGGAGTGGTTCCATCATGATAGTGGTTTAACCGGTAATATCATTCGAACCACGGAGTGGTTCCATCATAATAGGATTTCTTTCAGGATAAAGAAACCGGCACATGTCCATTCATCGCCCGAGGGGCATCAATGTCAAATGAAAAATTTATTTTATTGAGTTTTTAAAAGCCAGCTTATTACCGATAAAGCCAGCTATTTGTTCTCCCTGGCTGAAACCCGCTTCAATTGAATTCCTGTAATGAATACCCCCGTAAAGTCTTGACATTCCTGCCTCCCTACCCGCCTCTACAAAACTATTAAAATGATGCGCTTTGTATCCCCTGTAGCTGTAAGTGTTATCTGTAATTGATATATTGTCACCCAGCATTTTTGTTAAAATTGTTGCGCTGGCCATTGATACTACCGCATGAGCAGCCGGGTATTCAGGATGAGGAGGCGTTATGATGATCGGAAGCCAGTCCTTCTGATCCATATACTTCCGGATATATGTTACCGGACGAATTTGATTATACATATACTTTGCCCTGAAGCACCCTATAATTGCATCATTCATTGTAATAAACAATCCGGCATACAGACGGGCACCTTCAATTAGTGAAGCATTCAGGTCATTCAACAAAGTTTTCAGTATGGAAGCCCAATGGCCGCCTGCTGTGACTGTCAGTCCATCGGGGAAGTCATCCCAGAAAATTACAGTAGCTTTCCTTTCCTCATCCATCTGTTGGGATATAAGTAGCACCTCCTGATTCATTTTGTAGAAATCCGACTCGCTTTGAGCTGAAAAGGGGGGTGGCGGGGGCGGAGTTGCATTGTCCGTGCTCCCGGCTACGAAGGTCCTTACATTCCCCAGGTAAGGAAAGATCGGAGCTATGAACAGGGGCGGCGCAGGTTCCCATAACCCCTGACCCTGAGGCACGATATACGGTTTATTTGCTTTGTCAAAGCCGTCGCCCTTACTCCAATCAATGACTGTAAGGGCAACTTGTGATCCGTATTTTTCGCCTGCATCAACAGCGGTTTCACTGTTGCCTTCGCTCAGCAAACGTTTTTTCCATGCATTTTCGAGAGAATCAAACCTTGTAATGTCAGCCGGGTTTTGAGGGTAAAAAAAACGGAACATATCGGCCATAGCCGCATTGGCACTTGCTGGCCAGCAAATGTTGCCGGTCGCGGAAAGTATTGCGGGTGGCTGAAACCCGTTCAGCTGGCCGGCAAGTGATCTGTAATTCCTATCACCCGATACAACTGATTCGTAAAGGGCTACACCTGTATATGCCAGCTGGCGGAAATGCTGGGAAAGTACTTTACTTGATCTGATAGTTTTTATATGCACAGTGATCCAGTCACTGATAAGGTTACTTCCTCCCGGATTTGCAAGGTTTTCATTCGTATAGGTTGTCTGAACGGCACATGTTATTTTTTCACTTATACCGAAACCAATGAGTAAAAGCAGAGCAAATGCACTAGTTTTCATATTAAAGTACTGATAAAGATTTCGTTACAATTAACTTAATATCCACAGTGCAGGTTATTCCAAAGGGTGAAATAGAAACAACTACCCCGGGCTTTTGTTCATGGGCACTAAAGATTAATGGAGGTTTATATTTTCATCATTCGCATATAATTCAAAGTCTTACCCTGTAAACAAGGAGTTTGAAATTACCAACCCTGATTTGAATGAAGACCCTGGAAGAACTTTAAAAAGAGGAGAGGCTTTAAAAACTGTTTGATTATCAAATCAAACTTATCATATCGCCTGGCATATTGCGGTTCAGAATTGATATTTGCGGTCTGACCGTTCAGGATAATGCCCCTTTCCAGGAAAGTCTGTTTCAGTGTCTGTAGTACCAATTCGGGAGTATTATTGTTTTTACTAAGATGGGCCAGGCAGATATTACTGAGGTTGTCACTGACTATATCGGCCAGGAAAGCAGAGGTTTGATGATTCCCCAAATGACCATAGTCTGACTGTATCCTTGCTTTTAAAAAATGAGGATAACTGCCATTTACCAGCATCTGCTCATCATAATTGGACTCTATGACAAGCAGGTTAGCAGCTTTGATGTATGGGGCAGCAGTCTGGCAGATATGACCAAGGTCGGTAGCAATTGTGATTTTTTTATCTCCGGCACAAATGTGGAATCCGATGGTTTCAGGAGCATCGTGACAAACCGGAAATGCCTCGATATCAAAACCTGCAAGATGGAATTTTTGCTTCAGGGGAATCTCGCGGATACAGTCAGATGATATTTTCTTTCGGGGATTGAGAATGCTTTTCCAGATTTTATTTGTGGTGAACGCAGGTATTGAGTTTTTCCTGGTTAGCACCTCCAGCCCTTTTATATGATCTATATGATTGTGCGTTATCAGAACGCCCATTATAGTCTGCATGGAAATATCCATATTCTTCAGGAACTTCCGTATGGAAGTTGCTGAAATACCTGCATCTATCAAAATTCCATGGAACTCGTTGCCCAGGTAGTAACAATTTCCGCTGCTTCCGCTGCTAAGACTGCAAAAATTCAATTTCATCAAAACGTTAATATTTTTTCAGCCTGCAAAAGGTTTGTTCAGATCTTCCACCAGCTCATTACCCAGAACGCCCCTTGCGATTTCCCGCACTTCACCGGTCATACGGATGTTCCAGTCATTGTCAATTTGTATTTTAAGCGTTCCTCCCTGCATATGCATCGTCAGATCGCCTTTTACCAGACCCCTTTTTACAAGAACACAGGAAGCCGCACATGATGAACTCCCTGAGGCCAGGGTGTAGCCGGCTCCCCGCTCCCAGATCAGGATCCGGGCATCATGATCAGAAAGAACTTTGGCAAATTGCACATTAATGCGGTTGGGAAACAGTGGATGGTTTTCCAGTAATGGGCCGTATTTCCGGATTTCCTGCTCATCCAGATCCTGTTTAATCACAACACAATGAGGATTCCCGACCGACACACAATTCACCTCAAATTCCCTGTCACCGGCTTTAATCTTCTGTGCGATGAATTCCGGTTTATCCGAATCAACCGGGATATGGCGTGTTGAAAAAATTGCCTTCCCCATATCCATCTTTATCAGCACAGCTTTCCCTTTTTCTTCCTGAACAATATCAGCATATACAACATCGGTAAGTGTTTCCACAGAAAACTGCCTTCTTTTTGCAAACCCGTAATCATAAAGGTACTTGCAAAAGATCCTGAGTCCGTTTCCGCTTTTCTCTGCTTCTGAACCATCGGGGTTATATACCCTGAAGCCAAAATCAGCTTTGATTCCCGGGACCTTCATCACAATTCCGTCAGAGCCGATCCCGAAATGAACATTACACAATCGCCTGATCGCCTGAGGCGTGAGATGGAAATCAATGTTCGCACTCTCCATGACAATGTATTCATTGCCCAGTCCGTGCATTTTTATAAAGCTGTTTCTTTCCATGAGTTTCCTGTCATGCTTCACTCTCTTTTAAAAATCGTGGATATTGAGAGAAAGATAACTTTAATATATTTACGGCAAAAATAAACAATGGCACAGATTAACGAAAATTATTTTAAACTTCAGGGAGGTTATCTCTTTCCTGAAATCAGCCGGCGGGTCAGTGAATATCAGCAGGAACATCCCAGGGACGACATAATAAGAATGGGGATTGGCGATGTTACCCTGCCGCTTACCCCGGCTGTTGTTCGTGCTTTTCATGAGGGTGTTGAAGAGATGTCCAGGGCAGAGACGTTTAAAGGATATGGACCAGACCAGGGCTATGATTTTCTGCGTGAAGCCATTGCAAAGAACGATTACCAGGACCGTGGCGCTGATATTTATGCCGATGAAATTTTTGTTTCAGACGGATCAAAATCCGATACCGGTAATATTCTCGAGATTTTTGGACAGCATAATATCATTGCCGTACAGGATCCGGTATATCCGGTGTATGTCGATACAAGCGTGATGACAGGCCGTACCGGTAAATATCTGGAGAACGGGTATTATGACAGGCTTGTATACCTGCGGTGCACCGCCGAAAACGGTTTTATTCCGGAAATACCGAAGGAGAGAGTTGATATTGTCTTTCTTTGTTATCCAAACAATCCCACAGGCACAACAGTCAGCAAACAGGAATTGAAAAAATGGGTCGATTATGCAATAAGAAATAAAGCCATTATTCTTTATGATGCTGCTTACGAAGCATACATTTCCGACCCCGGTATACCTCACACCATTTATG
Organism: uncultured Bacteroidales bacterium; assembly: GCA_963737255.1. Classification (GTDB taxonomy): domain Bacteria; phylum Bacteroidota; class Bacteroidia; order Bacteroidales; family VadinHA17; genus LD21. The sequence goes on along the minus strand of CAVTSB010000008.1, from coordinate 178,561 downwards.
AAATTGATGGCGCCAGGGAAGTGGCCATCGAATTCCACTCCTTTTCAAAAACCGCAGGATTTACCGGAACCCGTTGCGCATTCACTGTTATCCCAAAAAGCCTTGTTGCCTCAACTTCCGATGGATCCGAAAAGCCTTTGCACCCGCTCTGGTCGAGAAGGCAAGCCACCAAGTTCAATGGAGTATCATACCCGGTGCAGAAAGCCGCCGCCGCAATCTATACCCCGGAGGGAAAAAAGGAAGTGAAATCATCCATTGGTTATTACATGAACAATGCCAGGATCCTCCGTGAAAACCTTGCCGGAATGGGCTTTCAGGTTTATGGGGGGATCAATGCCCCGTATGTCTGGGTTAACTCAGGACGGGGCATTAAATCGTGGGATCTTTTTGATAAACTGTTGAATGAAGCCCAGGTCGTTGGTACTCCCGGAGTAGGTTTTGGCCCATCGGGTGAAGGGTATTTCAGGTTTTCTTCGTTCGCTGCTCATGAAAACGTTCTCAGAGCTATAGAAAGACTTAAAAATCTGAATTGGAACAGATAACAGCTTTATACTGCCTCTGAAAGAGGTCATTATCCCAATAACTGTCCCGGAACGGGACAAATATGAATAAGAGGCTGTTGAATAAGTCAAAATCCTTTAACCGCAGAGGGCGCAAAGGAAAGACGCAAAGTTCGCAAAGATCTGAATTTATGTGTCTTAGCTTTGCGTTCTTTGCGACATCTTTGCGTTCTTTGCGGTTAAAAAGGACTTTTTCAACAATACCGAGAAATTTTTTGTCTTCCGCATTCCCGGATCCCCGGCAGTATTAATTGGCTAATAATATTTTTCAACCCCTCCAAAACCTCCGATCAGCTTATTCTGACGGGTCTTATTTATGAAATTATCAAGTCTTTTTTTGAACTCATCCGGACGGTTTCTGGCGCTATCTATATATGCGACCCGGATACGTTTGTATGAATCTGAGAAATTATTAAAATTTTTCAGGACAATTTTTTCCTTTTCGATTTCAGTCATGATGTCATCAGGGAAAATAAATTCCTTAACGAGTATTCCCTGAATTGAATCTGCAAGCGATTTGTGGATCAGCTTATTATCAGCCAGCCAGCGCAACCTCTCGATATTAGTCTGAGAGTATCCGGTTTTAGGATTTCTTGGTGTAAACCGTTGTACTGTATGGTTTGTGTCCAATGATTTATTGGTGCTGTCTATCCATCCAAAACATAACGCCTCCTCAACAGCATCATTGTACGGGATACGTTTTTCCCCGCTTGATTTTTTCGCGAAAACCAGCCAGACTTCTTTTTCAGCCCTGAAATTCTTTTCCAGCCAATTTCGCCATTCAATTCTTGTATATATGTGGAGTATTTCACCTTTTATTTCCATCCTGTCAGACAAATAATTTGTTAACACAATCGCGGCCTAAATGAAATTTACCATTTCATTTGTGGATTCCGGCAGCAAAAGCTGCTTATTTCCCTATAAGATCATTCCAGTCAAAACTGATCACATTTGAAGGTTTGCCCAGTGCATCGGGATAGAACTGGGTGTTACCGTATCCCTGTCCATTTGCCAGAGGATAGATCCTCAGGAACACAGGCCCATCGATGACATCATTAATTGGAGGCCAGATATCATAGAGGCTTAGCTTACCATACACTGCTACTTTGGGAGAATTATAAAATATCCAATAGTCCCTTAGAAATCCTTTTCCCATGGTGGCATAATTGTCCTTTGACACATCGGGAGAACTTCCTGCATATGCTATAACCGGGTAACTATTTGAATACCCTGTAATAACGGAATCACCGTCCACTTTAAGGTAGACAATAAGGGCATTGTCAGGCTGATAATAACCTATGCTGTCAAGACTTAAAACATACACGGGTACTTCATAGATGTTTAAACCGGCATAAGTGGGGCTGTATCCTCCCACATGATTGAAAAATGGCGGGTTCCAGCCCTGGACATACTTATCTTTCTTAAGGCGGATCCTGTACTTTCCATAGGGGACATTCTCAAAAAGATAAATCCCGTTCCCTTCAGTGATATCGCTAGCCAGTATTACACCCTCGCGAAGAAGGCTCACTTCAACCCCCGAACGGTCGGGGACTGATATGCGGGTTTGATCATATATACCAATTCTCCCGGTTATAGTCCCCGTGATAAGTTCTTCTTCCTCACTGCATGCCTGAAGGAGGACCAATAGTGCCAGCAATATCCTGATTGATTTCACCATAAGCTGATCATGGCATTATAAAGCTGATTGTGTTGGTCGATCGCGTTTTGTCAAGTGTTGAAAACTGTCTCACACCCAGGTAGGTATCGAGGTAACCGCCCGATTCCCCCTTGTTGCAGGAATAACCCTTTACATATACCCTGTGGCCGCTTGCGAAAGGGAATATCTCCGGATATGCATTTTTCAGGATCCGTATGTCAATATATATTGAATATACATCATATTGTAAATATGCATCCCAATTGAACTGGCCGCTCCAGGTAAAATCGCATATTTCGTAGTTATCCCAGGAAACATTTGCATCAGTGCTCATGCATAGCATGAACTGTAGGCCGTAGTCAGCGATATTTTGTCGCCGGATGTCCGTATCAAAGCATATCCAGACCGGTTCCGGGTTATTCCTGGGCCGTTCGCCGATATAGGCTTTCTTCAGTGCAGGCAATTTGAGTGCCGGAGGTTTTTCGTAAAGCTGGGTGTATACCGCCCTGGCAGTATCGTTGCCGTAAAGCCTGATGTCATATTGCCGCATGGTGCCATAGCCATCCATGCTGTATTCAAGGTAATAAGTACCATTAGCGAGTCCTGAGATCGTGAAATTCCCATAGGTGTCAGTTACCGCTGATCCCTGCCCATAAGGGCCATGGGCAACAACCAGAATGCCTTCTTCAGTACCAGGGGCGGCAATATAAGCACCACCTGTAATGACACTGTTGACAGTCATTGGTCCGGACACCTCATCACAGGCGCTTATTATCAAAATGACTGCCAGCCAACCTGAAAGAGCCGGGAGGTCAGGGCATGACAAACGAAAATTGATTCGATTCATCGCCAAGGTTAGGATAAACTGTTTTATATGTAGTATAATCGATATAGGTATCAATGCCTGCGACTATCCGGCCGCCTAAATCGTAAACGGAAATCTTCCTGTTTAGGATGGCCGCCTTGAACCAGACCTTCATGCCGCTTTCAAAGCTGAGGTTGCTGAAATTCATTTTGCATTTGAATTTTCCATTGTCCGGAAGCATATGACATGTTATTGTCTGGCTTGCATCCGCTGAAGTAAAGCCTGACACGCCGGAAAGGTAAACCTGTATAGCCATACGTTCGGGCTGGACAGCCTTAAAATCAAAGGTTGCTGTGAGAGTATCGTTCCCGACCGACAGGTCGGCGATCCGGGTTTCAGGGATCCGGTAGATAAAAAATGCCTGGCTGTTGATGGAAGGCGTATAGCTTAGTCCGAGTGTGGTTGGCATCCCACCCAGATGGACAACTCCCGGGTACTTCAACCCTCCGAATCCCTGCTTGTAAAAGCGCAGCTCGTATGTGCCGGTCGGGAGACGGGTGAATTCAAACCTTCCTGCATCATCAGTCAGGGTGGTGTACTGCCTGAGGCCATGGGCCGTGACTTGTACACCGCTCCGGTCGCGGAGCCTGTTTGCGAATTCATCGAATGTATAAACATAACCTACCAGGCTTCCCTCAAGGCCAGGAATAAGTGTTTCCTTACTACAGGAGGTTAAAAGGCTACCGATCAGGAAAACCTTAATTATTACAGTCCTTATCATTCCGGAATTGTTATACGAAGCTAATAACATTTAGTTTCAATACAATTTGGTAATCAAAAAAATAATCCTTTATTTGATTTGCTTCACGCCTCTAAACTCCCGAAAGATTCATAAACGAGAAAGACCGGAAGGCGGTTAAATGTTGAAACCGGACGCGATCCTGTCAATTACCTGCAAATCAGTTCAGTGCAAACATCGACGCACTTAATTGCATTTCAATTGTTATAGAGGATGAAGTCTTGCTATTTGGTCGAAAATTATTAATACAATAAATCATGAGAAAACTTGTAGTCTTATCATTTATGACACTGGATGGGGTAATGCAGGCTCCGGGAGGGGTGGAGGAAGATACTTCCGGCGGATTCAGGTACGGTGGTTGGGTAGTTCCATTCTTTGATGATTTTATGGGGAACATAATGGACGGACAGATGAACCATGACTTTGATCTGTTACTTGGCAGGAAGACGTTCGAGATTTTTGCCTCCTACTGGCCTTTTCAGGATACTGAAAAAGATCCCATAGCTGCCGGGATCAATAAGGCGAGAAAATATGTTGTTTCGGGATCATTGGGAAAACCTGACTGGAACAATTCTATTATCATTAAAGATCACGTACCGCAAGAAATCAGAAAACTTAAAGAAGCAGATGGTCCTGAAATACAGGTTCATGGAAGCGGTAATCTGATTCAAACCCTGTGGAAAAACAACCTGGTTGACGAACTTTGGTTAAAGATCTTTCCGGTTGCCGCTGGTTCCGGTAAACGCCTGTTTGCCGATGGAGACTTCGCAGGAGGTTTTGAACTCGTTGAAAGCAAGACTTCACCAGCTGGTGTAATCATAGCAAATTATAAAAGATCGGGAGATATAAGAACCGGAACATTTGGTAATTAATCCCTTCCGCTTAGTGACCCATCCCGTTTTTAATGGTCTCGTCCTGCAGGACAGCCGTAACGGGCCTCACAATATGAAAGTATGGGTATATTTGAACATGATCGTTTTGCTGAAGAATTTAGGTCGTTCCGGTATTGAATAGCTGTCAGATATACCCCTGAAATCGTTAAATACCAGGTAAAAATCATTCCCTTCACGCGGATTATACCGCAATCTGAAATTGGTAATCAGTTCATCTTCTGTATTGACATACTGGGTGAGCAATGTTGCCGACAGTTTTGTACTGAACATATAGAGTGCTTTCATGTTAACAGAGTGGATATTGAGCGAATTATTGATCTCCCGTTCAGGAAACCTTATTGCATTGAATTCATATCCGCCCGTAAGTTTAAAACTCGATGAGAAATTAATATTGGATTCCAGTTCGCAGCCAATCCTGTTTCCATCATAAAACTGTCCGCCGAATATTTCCCCCCCTAATGAGAGGATTCTGGATTCTGAAGTCCCGAATCGGCCTTCAAATCCCAGGAAAGAATAATTCCCGGCATTTATCCAGATATTTTCGGCTATAGGGAAATTATGCAGTACTCCTTCCTCCTGATATTCCAGAGAAATTTCTGCATGAAAATTTTTCTTCGTGTTGATTTCAAGGCCGGGAGAGATCTGCATGGATTCCAGATTTCCATCTTCCAGTCTTGAATATCTTTCAGCCCTGACATTGATATTATAATTAAACAGTTTTGACTTCTCCCCGGGAATCCAGCCGTATAACATCCCAGCATTCACACCCTGAACACCCTTTCTCATAACGAATCCAACGCCCGGGTTGAATTCCTGACCGGCATAAGTATAGTTCAGATTATATGCAAATCCCTCTTCTGACCTTCGCTCCCAATTGACCATTATAAAAGATGGATTGAATGAATTCAATTTGTTGCCGATCTTACTGTCATAGGTTTGAGACCACTTTACATTCAGATAGTCATCACCGAAAAGCCTAAAAATGCCATCGAGACCGTAAGCAATATTCTGCTCACCATTCATGCCGAGCCTGGAGGTAATAATACCTCCGACATAGCTGTTCGGATTTATAACCTGTCTGCGCATTCTCAGAACACCAAAATTCTCCCCTGGTGTCTCTTCATGTTTTTCGGTTTGCATATTCATAAATCCCATGTCCCATTTTCCCATCCTGCCTGTTAACCTCGCACCTCCATAAATTCTTATAAGATCACGGCCGGCGATTCCGATATTTCTGCTGTAAAACAGGTTGTCGGAATGTCCCCCCAGACTGAAATCGAAAAGGCTTGACCGTTCCTGGAAGAACATCCTTTTCTCAGGGAAGAAAAGTGAATACCTTGTCAGGTTTACCTGCTGGTCGTCAGCTTCCACCTGCGCAAAATCGGTGTTTGCAGTAAGGTCAAGAGTAAGATTGCTGTTTATATTGTATTTTACATCAATCCCGGCATTGTACTCCGGATCATCCTCTTTAACATATGCAATCTCCTCTTCATCGAGAGACCAGTCCCGTGATATACCTCCAATAATATATGGCGAAATATATACAGGTTTTTTGGGTCTTGCTCCTTCGATTGCAATTGTACCGGCCAATGAGGGTTTATTGGGTGCCATAAAACCATACTTCGGATCGATGGACGGATAAGTGTCCCTCTCATTGTTCGAACTTATATTGCGTGTAATTATAAGCCCCATAGTAGCAATATCATTCCGGGGTTTGAATTTCAGGCTTGAAAAGGGAATTCTCATTTCCACATACCATCCGTTATCATCCCTTGTTGTTTTCACGTCCCAGAATGTGTTCCAGCTTGTATTCATTGCAGAATTCATCCCGGGGCCACCGCCATTTTGTGCGGCATCATTGGAAATTGTATAATCGGTCCTCAGGCCGGTGGGCGTTGTAAAAAACGCCAGCCCGTTTTCATTGTCATTATATGTATCGAGAATAATTCCAAAAGCATCATAATCAAAAAGCTCTTCATCCCTTTTCTTGGTCACCGCAAAAATCTTTGATGCATCCTGCATGTAAAGCCTGGCACCCACCCAAAGGAATTCATCATCATAACCGATCCTGACTTCACTTTTTTCGGAAGGCTGAGCTCCAAAATTTGGCTTATGCATCGTAAGATTAAAAAGATCAAGAGCCTGCCAGGCTTCTTCCTCAGGCATTCCATCAAATTCAACAGGGGCCAGGATCCTTTTAATTTTTAAAGCTTCCTGACTGATGAGGTTGTTATGAAGACCCGACAATAAAACTACAATCAAAATGCGAAAAACTGCTTTTGTTGATTTCACTGATAATGCTCTCATATCTGATTATGGTTTATTTATTATATCCAAATCTATCAGATATAATTTGTCAGGGATTAAAAAACATATTGAAGCTGAAAAAATCGATGTTGAACCGTACCAGGAGAGAGGTGAAATCCCCTATTCACCGAACCATTTTTTAAATTCGCTTATCCTGGCTTTGCTGATAAGGATTTTTTCAGGAACAGTTATTTTCAAATTCACTGAAAGGCGGCTATTGAACCAGATATCGATGTCTTTTACTGATGACCTCGAAATTATATATTGGCGATTGGCGCGGAAAAATAATTCAGGATCCAGCAGGTCTTCAAGTTCATCAAGTGTATGATCAAACCTGTAAGTTTTACTGTCAATTGAGACTGCTTTAATAACCCCGGAATCAATATAGAAACAAGCAAGGTCACTGGCCTGGACCGGTATCAGCTTGTCTCCTTTGGAGGGTATCAGAAAGTGCTTTTTATATTTTGAAGTTCTGCCGTAGGATGCAATGAGGTTATTCAGTGCAGTCTTAAAGCTTTCAGGTGTTGAAAGACCTTTTAACTTTTTTAAAGCATCCTGCACATCACCTGCTTCAATTGGCTTCAGGAGATAATCAATGCTGTTAACTTCAAAGGCTTTAAGGGCATATTCGTCATAAGCGGTAGTAAAGACAATGGGGCAACTGATAGTTATATGTTTGAATATCTCAAATGCTAAACCATCAGCCAGGTGAATATCCATGAATACAATATCCGGCTGAGGATTTTGTCCGAACCATTCAATTGTTTCAGTTATGGATTCCAGAACAGCGATTACTGACATATTTCCAACCTCATCAAGAACCTGCAACAGATGCTTTGATGCAGGAATTTCATCTTCAATTATTAACGCCTTCATTTGTTATGGTCTTATTAAAGGGACTTCCACACTGAAATTGTTGTTTTCCATGCGGATAGTAATTTCTTTATTAACAAGCAATTGAAACTGCTTCGCCAGGTTTATCAACCCAATGCCGGTACCTTCTTCAGCAGTGATTTTCTTCTGTATATCATTAACAATAACAAGGCTTTCATTCTCAGTTGTCAGAATATTGATCCTGAGAGGCTTCCGTTTACTGATCTCGTTATGCTTGATAGCATTTTCCACAAGGGTCTGGATGGTGAGAGGCGGCAAAGTGTGCGATAAAAGATCCTCATTTATGCTTGTGATTATGGACAGATTATCGCCGAACCTCATCCTTATAAGAAACAAATAAGATTCTATAAACTCCATTTCCTCCCTGAGAGGTACAAGCTGTTTTTCATTGCTTTTCAGCGTATACCGGAGAGCTTTGGAGAGGCTGTTAACATAATTCTGGGCAGTATCAGGTGCCTCTTTGATCAGCATTTTAAGAGCTGTCAGTGAATTGAAAAGAAAATGCGGGCTCAGCTGATTCTTTAAAGACTCAAACTGGCTTTGCAGGGCTTCCCTTTTTAATGTCTCATTCTCAAGTGAGATTGTCTGCTTCTGAAAAATCAGTCTGATGATCAATACACAGCCGATAACCAGACCCGAAACAAAAAAATTAGCATAGTCAAACTCATCTCTGCGTCCCCGACCTCTCGGACGGGGTTCGGCATCAATCATGTCCTGTAATGAAAATAACAGCTCATTCAATATATAAACCGAAAAAACTGTCAGTATAATTGCCAGGAAAACATTCAATAATTTGAGTTTCCCGTGTGTCTCTACCGGTTTTAAAATTAAGAAATTCAGGGTAAACATAAGGAGTGCAACAATATAGGTTATAAAAAGATGCCCTCCCAGGTGTGTAAAGCTCATTAAGAATCTATGCCTGTCTCTGCCTCCTTCGTCCCGAAAAAAATATTCCAGAACAACCGGGAAATGAATTGTTATCGCGATTGCCAAAGAGAGGAGTAATGCGATTATGAAATATTGTTTTGTTGAATTTCTTTTCATTAAATTCAAAAATAAACATTTCCAATGTATATTATTAAATATCAGATTATTTCCGGTTACTTTCAGCTCTTTTATAGCTGATTAGTGTTCCGCGGTTCAATGTGGTTTCATAATTATTTAAACTCCTGACGTATTCGAGGTAATCTCCTGAACCTCCGCTTCCTCTCCCTCCTCCCTGTCTTCCATATCCACCCATGTTTCTGTCGGAAATATTATGGGTCGTGTAACATCCACCTACTTTAAGTTTGGGATCAATCTCAATAAAATAGTTTTTATACCAGTCCTTGTCTGCATCGCTAAAGACAAAATCAAACGGGCCCTTGAGCTCCTTAACCAATGAATGGGCATCTGCACGTCTTGCATCGATGTATTCCGAAAGCCCTGCTTCCTTAAAGTTCTGCAGTGCAGTTTTATGCCTTAATTCGTCATATTCGATAGTAATGAGTTTACCACCGGTTTTACTCAGTGCCCATGCTATCCAAATACCTGAGTGGCCTGTTGAGGTGCCAATTTCAAGTGCACTTTTATAATTGCCTTTGATAATAATATCATAAAGTAATTGACCGTCAGCTGCTGAAATATTAAGATCGCGCCATTGCCCTGAATGGTCCGAGAGAAATTTTTTTACCTTTTCATCGAGAGAGGTATTGTTTTTCAGATCCTGCGCCCTGAGTTGTCCCTGATTGATTGCTCCTGCAATGAGAACACAAATAGTAATGCAAAAAAGTTTAAGTGTTTTCATATTCTTCGGATTTTTTTCAAAAGTATACCCGGATAGGGGATGCAGCTGAAAAAAGTCAGTGAAACAGGAGAAATCAGGATTGAACCTGCCTTTCCTATGAGTGAAATTCTATCCGCAGATGTTGAGATTTTAACTTCAATGAGGGTTCAATCAACCTTTTTCAGGTTGAAATTGATTCATTTTCAATAATCTGATCAGGTCGACCGCCAATGGCCCATAAGTAACGAAAGCTGGAATTTTCACCCGAAAGTCATTGTTTATAATAAAAATTTCCTTCCGGGGGGATTGTAAGATAATTCCTTTCTGCCAAAATATTTGTTGCACTCGTATAAATAAAGTGATACCACCAGATAAAAAATTCTTCATAAGCTATTTGGTCCGAATACCCGGACTTTTCATACACTTTATGCGAATAGTCTGTCTGTGTCTCAAGTATTTTCATGAGTTCTGGTTTATAGTCCTTTGCAATTTCGTAAAAGAAGTTGTTGAGTTCAGGTGTAAGTTTAAGAGCCACATTCAGGATAGAGTCACCAAAAGTACGATCATTCCTCAATTTTTCATTTACGATAATTCTGTTCTTTCCATAAATGCTCAGGTAGGTACTGTCATTGATTCTTCCAACTTGATTCCCGTAAATTCCAAACGGCTCAAAGTCAGTATTGGCGTGTTCCATTATTGAGGCATAATAGAATTTACCATGCCTTTCGGGACGGTTTTCTTTCTTTAAATATGTTGCTTCCATTTCCATGATTTGCCAATTATCAAGCAAGACATCACTTAATACCAGAAAAGACATTGAGTCAAAATCATATCTTTCGGATAGACCTGTTGATCTTAACTTCTCCCTGATAGAGGGAATTTCCTTTTCAATAGATTGAGCAATATCATTGGCCAGAGGTTCACCGTACTCGAATAGTTCATTTCCCTGTTTATCTGAAGCTATAAATATTGTAGGTCTGAGCCCCTTATCATCATTTATCAACCATCCTTTATCTATCAGAAGTTGAGTCTTTTCCTTCATCATTCCATCCGACCAACCCGCTTTTTTCTGAAATTCCTTTGGTTCAATTCCCTGTTGTAAGGCTATAAGAAACAAGTCAAGGCTATCCTTCTTTCTGTCAAAATCCGGAAGATTGTCTCCTTTCGATATAATACTATGCCTGTAGTGGCTGGTGAAAATTTTATCGAGTGAGTCTTGTGAGACTTTCTGATTAGTGCCACAACCACCTGCAAAAAGTATCGATAGTAATAGAAATGATTTTGTTTTCATACACATTTAACTTTTTTTGAGAATTTAAAATTGCGAATTGTGCCAACGGCTTTAATTGCAAAGACGGTGTTTTTTCTTTTTTGTCCCGGTTAATTTTAATTACAATAAACCATCCCCTGACGGAATTAACTGTCAGGACCGGCAATTTGACCAACATCTGAAGAATTTTATTGCATTGGGTATAAAGAATCTATGGTTTTAGTTCTTAGATTCTTTTAATGTAGAGCCAACCATTTTAGTAAGTCGGCAAATGGTCCGATCTGAAATCTGCCCTTTTTATTCCAGCTCCTTTGAAATTGCCATGGCAGCTATTGTGCCATCAGCTACAGCGGTTGTTATCTGGCGGTATTTTTTGCTGATCACATCCCCGACAGCATAAACCCCCTTGATGCTTGTACGCATATCCTGATCAGTTTTGATATATCCCCACTGATCAAGCTCCAGCTTATCCTTAAACAGCTCGATATTGGGTTTCATACCAATAAAAATAAACACTCCGTCGCTTACAAGCTTCTGACGAACCTTTGTTTTAACATTCTCCACTTCGGTTATGATTTTGTCGCCTTCCCTTATAAATGCCCTTGGTTCGTTTTCAAAAAGTATATTGATCTTTGGATTCTTTAATGCCTTTTCCTGTGCCTGCTTATTAGCTGTAAGTTTATCAAACTGGTGAACAATGGTCAGCTTGGTGACAAATCTTGTAATATACTCAGATTCTTCAACCGCCGAATTACCGCCTCCGATTACGACTACTTCCTTGTCATTGTAATATTTGGCATCACATGTTGCGCAATAGGAGATACCTTTACCCTTAAGTTCCTTCTCTCCCGGGGCACCGGTCAGATTGGGCGTAGTTCCCGTGGCAATTACTATTCTTTTTGCTTTGACTGTTTCATACTCGTCAATCACAACTTCTTTTTTCTCAAGATCAACCTTTGTGACATCAACCGCCACCTTGTAAATCGTTCCGCAAAGTTTTGTCTGTTCACTCATATTGTGTGAAAGCATATATCCGGCCTGGGGTTCAATAAAACCAGGGTAGTTTGAAACTTCATGGGTCGTTGATACATGACCCCCGGGAAGGGCAATGTCAATCAGAACAGTATTTATTTTAGACTGGCAGAGGTATAATCCTGCCGTCAATCCGCCGGGACCCGCACCAAGAATAATAACATCAAATTCTGAGACTGTTGGTTTGATCTGCGATTTGATCTCTTTCACCCTATCTGCGTCCAAAAGAGAGTCAAGGTTCCGGATTATCTCGCTTCTTTTTATCCCCCCTGTCAATCTGCCGGCAACCTCCTGGCCCTTATTAAAGAACAGCAATGTCGGTGAAGATTTAACTCCCAGCTTTTCAGCAAGTTCCCGGTTTTGCTGACGGAAGATCTTGAGGAATCTGACATCATTTCCATAAAGCCGCGAAAGATCTTCAAATTTTGAAGCAAGGGCTTCGCAGGGAGGACACTCGGTTGAATAAAAATCGAGGATCACTTTATCTGATTGCAAAACTTCTTTTTCGAATTCGGATGAATTAATCTCTTTCATAATCTTTTAATATTTCCATTTGTTTATCGCTCCTGCGGGTGTTCTTTCAAAATATGCTTTAAATCCCAGTTCCATTAATTCCTTAACAGGCCTGCAGTCTGGTGAACAGATAGTTCCTGTCCTGTTTTTTGCAACTGAACCGCAACCTCCGCCACAGGCAAGCTGGACGGAACATTCCCTGCATTCAGGTATTGAAGTCACATCGCGGGATTCCCATTGTTCAATAATCATATCTTTCCGGGTAATTTCGGGGTAAAAAGTTCCCAGAGATTCATCAGCCTTACCGACAGTAGCTGTGCAGGAATAAATATTTCCTGTGTAATCAAATGCCCATTCAGTTTTGCAGGCAGGACATGAATCAAAAAGTGGTTCGGGAAGTTCCCCGTTTTCGGACAGGAACTTTGTAATGGAATATGCCGGTTTGTAAAATTCCAGGATATGAGGATGATCCTTTGTCATCTCATATATACTTTCGTAAAGCGATATCCTGTCAAAAAGCTTATCCGGAGATGACTGGCAGTGATGCAATTCATAATTTCTCCCGATCTGGGTTTTAAAATACCTGCTTTTTGTCCAGCCTTTGTCAATTGCAAATTGGGCAAGGTCAGATAAGCTGTTTATGTTTTCCTTATCAATGACCATCCTGAGATTGACATCAATGTTACTCTTAAGACAGGCATCGATTCCTTTTACAATTTTTTCAAATGTTTCTCCTCCTCCTTTCAGGAACCTGCGTGCATTATGTACCGGTCCGGTACCATCAAGTGTTACCTGGATCTCCCTGATTTTTCCTTTTAGCAGATATGGAATATACTCTTCAAGGTAATAACCGTTGGTTACAAAACAGAGTGAAAGATCAGCTTCATTTGCCTTATCAATGATGTAAGCAATTTTATTCCTTTTGGACACGGGCTGTTAAGTAAAGGTTCTCCGCCAAAAATTGTAATGTATTTTCTACGGGATGCAAATTCTTTTTTTACATAACTGAAAAAAGCGTCAATTACATCCTTATTAAGCTTGTTCCCTGGATTCTTGTACTGGTCCTGGTAACAATACGGGCAGGCGAAATTGCAGCTGTAATTTGTTACAAAAAATATCTGAATTTCATCCTTTTCCCTTGAATCGATAAAATCAAGATATTTCTTTCTGAATTCTCTTTTCTCCTCAGATTCATCAGATATGTAACCTTTTTCCGTAAGTTCGTCCAGGAATTCCCTATCGTGAAGATCTTCTCCTTTTCTTATTGCCTCTATCTTTTCGGCATCAGAACTGTCGAGAATATCAGCATTGCCCGATAAGCAGATTTACTATGAAATGATTTTCAGAATCTCTGATCTTTGAGAGAATATTATATTTTGAATATTTCATTATCTGTTTATCGTCAAAAACAGGATGGCCGGGACATCAAAAAACATGAATTTGTTTCCGCAAGATTCATATTTTTAGTCGTGACAACCGGCAATTGTTCTGGATATTTTTGCACAGCACTGTGCAACTTTGGCTTTGACTTTATTTACTCTGTTTTTAACAAGACTTTTCATTTATCTTTAGAATTATTTGATTAATAAAATTTCATTTATTGCTTTTACTAAACTCTCTTTCGGAAGTGCCCCCATTGTGACCTGCGGTTTACCTTTTGCGGGAATAAACAGCAGGGTTGGTAATCCGGTTATTCCAAGCTTCTGGGCAAGGTTCCTTTCTTTCTCAGTATCAACCTTAAAGATATCAATTTTACCTGAATATTCCTTTGCAATTTCTTCAACAAGTGGCGATAACTGCCTGCACGGAGCACACCAGTCGGCATAAAAATCAATTATTGCGGGTTTGTTCCCTTCATATTTCCATTCTTTATTCAGCTCATAATTGAAAATCAACTTCTTAAAGTCGCTGTCTGTGAGTTGCACAACGGTTCCGGCTGTTGTACCCGAAGTTTTTGCACTTTTCGTTCCGGGATCATCTGGATTATCCGCTTTACATTCAGTGAAAACAAACGGTATAATAATTACTAAAAGGAATAGAATTTTTTTCATTTTATGGATATCTAATTTAAAGTTAAACCTGTTATGTTGCTATTATGATCATTTCGGATTTCGATTTTGCATTTCGGATTGTTTTCTGCCGGTAATAGTCCAGCTTGACACCATTGACTTTACCTTTTTCATACGGAGCCGATTCTTCAATAATCTGCACTGAAGTGAATCCTGCTTTCCCGAGCTGATCCAGATACTCATTACGGGTCACTGATCCGGCCCAGCATTCTGATACTGCGACAGGATCGTTCCTGTATTCTTCCGGGATCGGATTGACGGAATAAATATCACTTACCACAAACCTGCCGCCTTTCTTGAGAATCCGGAATACCTCGTTCCAGACTGCCTGTTTGTCGGATGAGTGATTGATTGTACAGTTTGATATCACAAGGTCAGCAATAGAATCGGCAAGATTGATCTTTTCAAGGGGGCTGTTAATAAATTCAGCATTTGTAATACCAAGCCGGTCAGCCGTATTCCTTGCTTTCTGAAGCATTCCCTGCAGAGATATCAATTCCATAGACGAATCCATTGTTCCCGACGTTTCCGGCCAGCCTGAGAACATCGGTACCCCGTCCGCTGCCGAGATCAACACATATTTCTCCTTCAGCCGCCTCGGAATAAGTTTATTGCTCCTCCGCAGGAAAGGCAGCAACTTGATTCAGCCAGATCGCTGTACCTTTTATCTATTTCCGGATAATTCATTTTGATCATGTTTATCTATAATTATTTAATTGGAGTTCTCCTGCTTATACTACTTGCTCCGCTGACATGGCGAACCTGTCAGGAAAAAACCAAGAAAACCACCCATGATCATACTCCCGTAAGGATTGCTGGTAATTGCACAAGTCCCTGAGGTACAACCTACAAAATAGTAATAAAGAAAGCCTCCCAATCCGCCAATGGCAACACCAAGAAAAGGTTTCCAGAAATACCATGATTTGAAAAACTCTTTTACTGACTTTGGTTTTGGAGTGACTGTGCAATTTGAATCCATATATTTTATTTTAATTTTCGGTGCAAAGATAAAAAATAAAATAATTAAATCGCAATAGTATCACCTAAATCTTTTTAATATCACTAATTTTTTTATTTTGAGGACCTGGACTGATTGATAATCACTCCACAATTCAGTAAGAATTTTATGGGAAACATCGAAATGAACTATTTTACAGACAGGAAAAAATGTTCTTAGTGTCCTGCAGGAATAAGGGAGAAATAAGAGGTCAATAAAGAAAATATTTAATAGAGCTTACCCGGCTGCTGATTTTACTATTTCAAATGTTTCGTCTGACGCTGCCTTCATGACCTGTGCTATTTTCCCGGGTTGTCCGGCAGCCATTTCAGCTCCATCAACCAGAGCCATATAGATCTTACCGTCATCCTTGACATAGACTGAAATCCTGCACGGCATCATAACCGACATGATCCGTTCGTCGTTGAGTTCCAGCATCTGGCCAGAATAGGCAGGCTTACATATTTCAATTACCTTGACCGGCTTTACTGTTTTTCCGGATTTTGCAAGTGACTGCTGAAGATCATGAATTGCAGGGACCTTCCATTCCCTTCGTTCAGCTTCGGCAACAAGGTGATCAACTGTTTTGTCAAAGTCATATTTGCTTGGCTTTTCAATAACAAATTTGTTCCTGGTCATAGACTTTTGATATTAGATTTCAGATATTTAAATTGAGTTTTATCAGCTCATTTTCTCCATAAGCCGTGCAATCCTTGCATTTGAAGTGATTTCCCAACCCCTCAATAAGCTTATAACATTTTTTGCACCTGTACCACTCTTTTTCCAAAAGATAATTTCCACCCTCAATCTCAATAGCTTTTCCCTCCACAAAAGATTTGGCAATTTGTTTTAATGCCCTGTTATAAATCCGGGTAAAGGTAGGACGTGAAACATTCATCAGTAAAGCTGCCTGATCCTGTGAAAGTTTTTCGTAGTTTATCAACCTGATACTTTCGTATTCCTCAAATTTCAGGATGACGGGTTCGACTTTGCACATTGGCATCCCATAGGGTTTGAAGCCCTTCATTTTGGGCGGATTGGATATCTTCCTGCTTTTATGCGGACGTGCCATTCCTTTTTGGTTTGAAGATTGTTTTGATATCGGGATAAATGAGATACCCGAAGAATACTGCCGACAAAGCTAGGATTATTTTTCCGGCCAGACAAAAAGGACCGCAATAAAATCCATCTCCAGGACCAAACAGGCAGGTGGTACACCCTATTATAGCCATTATTATGTAATCAACAAATAGTATCAATGGAAGCACAAAGAACAGTTTAATGAAGAATGAGGCTTTCATAGTTGATTATTTGTATAAAGATAGTGAACCTGCGTTCATAATCCTAACAAAATTCAACTTTTTTGACAGAACTTCAGTTGTCCGGCCCGGTTATTCAGGAATTATTGTTATCTGTAATGATTGAATTTTTCCCGGTAAGCAAGAACACATCATACTTTAAGGAATTTGTATCTGAAATTTTATGTTCGATCGTAAAACAGGTTTTATGAGAAATATTTGAAAAGTTATTTTTTCTGAGAATTCCTGACAGTTTTTCGATCTCAAATCCACGATGTCCGTTAAATCCTTCCCCGTGAAATGTGCCATCCTCTTCATAAAGATCAGCAATGGCGAGGTATCCGCCGGGATTCAGCAGCTTATTAAAACGGGATATAATTGAATCGATTTCAGTAACGTGATGAAGAACCATCTGTGTAAAGATCAGGTCAAACTTTTCATTTATATAATCGGCATTTTCGAGATTGAAATATACAGGTCTTAAGATTTCTTACTCCTGATGTTTTGATTTTTTCGTTTATAACATTTAGCATCTGGGATGAGTTATCCATCAATGTGATCTCTTTTACAAGATCCTTCAGCAAAAAACTGGTAATTCCTGTCCCTGCGCCGTACTCCAGGACTCTCATTTCCGTATTTAAAGTGATCATTTCCTTTATCGCATTTGCAACAGCTTCGGAGCGATCCCAATGCATCGGATTTTTGTCCCATTCGGCTGCTTTGATATCAAATTCGTTCATAACAATTAATTAAAAACTCTGTGACTCAATTGCCTTTTTGACTCATGGGTAACAAATAATTATTCCCGGAGTTCATCGCTGATACAGAATTTCACAGAGTCTGACCAGGTATAACTTTAATTTATTTGCTGAGGACCGTTTCCAGCACTTTTTCCTTTTCAAGTTTTTTTGTGCAGAAGAACCAGTCGTAACATGTCATTCCATTTTTACTTTCCATCCGTTCTTTTGCAACTCCGCAGGAACCAGCTGTAGGAACAATAACATCGTCCCCCGGTCTCCAGTCGGCTGGAAGCGCAACGGAAAAGGCATCAGCCGTTTGCAAACCGATTATCGCCCTGTAAAGTTCGTCAAAGTTACGACCAAGACTTAACGGATAATAAATTATTGTACGAATGATCCCTTTGGGATCGATGATAAATACTGCCCTTACTGCTTTCGTGTTGCTTTCGCCCGGCATCATCATCCCGTATTTCTTGGCAATCTCCATTGTAATGTCTTCAATCAAAGGGAATTTAACTTCAACGTCTTTCATCCCTTTGTATGCAATTTTATCTTTAATGGTACGTAACCAGGCGATATGACTGTAAATACCATCCACAGACAAACCAACCAGTTTACAGTTAGCTTTATTAAACTGGCTCTCCATTGTCGCAAATGTCATGAATTCAGACGTGCAAACAGGTGTGAAATCTGCAGGGTGACTGAACAGAATTACCCAGCTTCCCTTGTAATCACCCGGAAAATTAATTTCACCCTGGGTTGTGACCGCTTTAAATTCGGGGGCAGCTTCACCGATCCGCGGCATAGAATAGATTTTTTCTTCCATTGTAATCTGATTTTTATAATTCAACAATAAAAACATTTATTATAGTAGTTTGAGAGTGAACATTAGAGATTATCCGTAACATTCTTTTTCAGCTGAGCTGTTGGTCTGAATTCAGGTACATAAAAATAGTAAAAATATTTCAATTTATGAGCACAGGTTCACTAAAAGCTTAAGTTCGGAAAAGTACCGCTGATTATCCGGAATGTGCGCACATCCTGCGGCTGCATGGTCTCGGTATGGCCTAAAGCTCTAGTGGGCAACACCTTATATTTTCATGGTTGAAGGGAGACTGGACAACAATTCTGCAGATAAGGAATGAAATACGGAATAAGGATAAGACAGTTAACGGCTGGAAAGAATCTTCGGGTAGTACCATATTTTACTTTTCACCGCAGATTAACTATACCATCAGGGAAAAATGGAACATTTCAGTATTGGCAGACTTGCCGGTTTACCAGTACTTTAATGGCACGCAACTGGCAACAAAATACGGTATTTCATTGAATTTTGCCAGAGATTTCAAGCTATTTCATATTTTTGAACTAACCAAAAACAGCTTGCGGAAGGGTTTTGTTTTTGATGATATAATTTTGTATGAAAAGTAATGACATTAACCCATATAGAAGATCATTAAGCAGGAGGGATTTTACCAGGAAAAGTATCCTTGCAATTGCAGCCGCAGGTACAGCCGGACTAATCGGTTACGGCTTTTTTAATAAAAATAAACTAAGAGCTATAAATAATGTCCGCAGGATGGGGCATTGTGCTCCAAGTGTAATGCAGACGCTTCTTGATAGCAATAATGTTCAGGATGACAATATGGTCCTGTATGCAGGAGCTATGTCCGGAGGTATTGCAGGGTCAACCATGGAGTGCGGAGCCCTGACTGCACCTTTGATGTTTATTGGTTTCCGGAACAATAACCTTACTGACATTTCAGGAAAACTTGATGTTATCACTAAAGCTCAGTCATATATAAATGAGTTTACTGCCTTTAATGGTTCAATAATTTGCGGAAGGATCCGACAGGGAGGTTTTTCGGCATGCATGAAAACTATCCGCAACTTTGACAAGCCATACTCAAAAGCTGTCAGAAGCCCTGCTCCTTTGACGGATGAGGCAAAAGAATCATATTCACTGCTGCTTAAGACATTTGATGATAATAAATTCCATTGTGCCTATAACGTTCTGAATGACCTTGATAGGAAGTTCTTAATAACAAAAGAACTTCTTGACGCTTCGTGGGTATTTATCGGAGGTATAGCCTTTCTTAATCTTACTTGTGGTGCCCTTACTGCGGGAGTTCTGGCATTAAGCTCAGCTACTGCAAAAATTGAGAACAGCTATTCAAGGGTTGCAAGGATGAACCGCTTGCTAAGGAATAAGAACAATGAAGCAATGAATGAAGAGATAAATAATTTTAACCGGGCAATAAATTATAGTGAAGAATTAGGCACCTGGTTCAGGAGTGAATTCGGTTCTACTGCCTGCCATGAAATCTGGAGGTTTAATTTATCCGTTAAAAAAGACGTGGAAAACTATAAATCCGGCCGCTGCGTGCTCCAATGTGCCTACATCGCAAAAAAAGTAGCTCAAAAGGTTAACATGATGATTTAAATTTAAGTGATTAAATTTGTTTCGGTTGAAAATGATCATTATTATAACCGGCAATCAGATGTAATATGCCTAACAGAAGAAGATTCAGAAGAATTAAAATGCCGCCGGCAATGGAGGGATTCAAACCATTCGGGATCCCGATGCGTGAACTGGAATCGGTCGATCTCCTGTTCGAAGAATATGAGGCTTTGCGGCTTGCGGACTATGAGAACCTCACACAGGAGGAGGCTTCAAAGAAAATGAATATTTCACGACCCACCTTTACACGGCTTTATGATAAGGCACGAAAAAGTATTGCAAAAGCATTTGTTGAAGGTAAAGCAATCATCATTAAGGGAGGAACATTCGTTACTGATGATTACTGGTACAGATGTGAAGATTGCCACGAAACAATGGTCACAATAAAACCATCAAAGAACTGCAGAAAATGCGATTCTGACAATATTATCCCCCTAAATATTAAACCTGCTAAGGGAAACTAAATTTGAATAAAAACTTTTACGAGAATATCAGTACTTGCTCTGTAGTCACCAATCAATAAAGCAAACTCAAATCACCACCTGAAAATGATAGAATATTGTAATTAAAATGAACATATGTTCATTTTAATTTATATATTTGTATAATATTTTACCACGGATCAGATATGTTTGTCTGGTTAATTGGCTAATATTTATCAAATTAATTATTAAACTTTAAAATTAAGAATTATGCCAGGAGGAGATCGTACCGGACCACTGGGACTAGGTCCCGGAACCGGAGGAGCATTTGGATATTGTTATGGATGTGATTCACCAGGTTACAAGAAGGGTGCAGGTGGAGGTATGGGAAGAGGCATCGGATTCGGTAAAGGTATGAGCAGGGGAAGGGGTTTCGGCCGCACCATTGGGTTTGGTACCTTTAATCCTGGATTTATGACAGGTTACCCGTGGATGCAATCGATTAGTAAAGAAGATGAAATAAAGCTCCTAAAATCTCAGGCAGACGCACTCAGCCGCTCTCAAAAAGAGATTGAAAAACGACTGGGGGAACTGGAAAAGGAGAAGGAATAATTATCAACGGTTTTATAGCAGATAAAATCAGGGAACCGCACGACACCCACAGTAATACGATTTTGTATAAGGTAATATTTATTCGACTTTCGAAACAATAAGTGCCGCAATATTTTCAAATGCAGTTACAACAGATTTATTCTTCTGGCTGAAAACGCTCAGGCCTTTATCGGCTGCTTCTCCAAGTTCAAGCACAAGAGGTATTTGTCCAAGCAACACTGTATCGAACTCTTTTGCCAGTTTTAATCCGCCTCCTTTGCCAAAAATGTAATATATCTCATCAGGGTGTTTTTCAGGTGTGAACCACGACATATTCTCAATTACACCCAGGATCGGGACTTTGAGATCAGGGTTGGTAAACATTGAGGATGCTTTGCGTGCATCGTTCAGGGATATTTCCTGTGGTGTGGTTACAATTAAAGCGCCCGTCAGTTTAAGCTTTTGAACTGTTGTGAGCTGTATATCACTTGTTCCGGGCGGGAAATCAATTATCATGTAGTCAATCTCACCCCACTGGGTGTCTTCAAAAAGCTGGGTAACAGCTTTGCCGGCCATGGGTCCCCTCCAGATAAGTGATTGATTCCGGTCGATAAAAAACCCTATTGACATTATTTTAACCCCGTATTTCTCTACAGGGAAGATCATTTCCTTATTCCCTAAAGCCGTAACATCAGGTTTCTCATCTTCGATTCCGAACATTTTCGGAATAGATGGTCCGAAAATATCCGCATCAACGAGAGCGGTACTAAGTCCGTTTCTGGCAAATGCAATTGCCAGATTGGCTGCCACAGTTGATTTTCCAACACCGCCCTTGCCCGATGCAACAACAATAATGTTCTTAACCCCTTCCATCGGGATTTTTTCAAACAGATCGTTCATTTCTTTTGATTCAGGATTTTTTTCCATATTATTTCTATTTTATTACTGATATCAAGATCAGGATTAAATTCTGTTATGCTTTTTGACTGTACCATTGCCTCTGTCATTTGCCTGTCAAAAGGCAGTTTACCGGCGATTTCAATTTCATTTTGGTTACACCACTCTTCAATTTGTTTGCTCATTGAAGAATTGAGATCATATTTGTTGATGATAACAAATGCGGGCAGACTAAATTTTTGAACAATCTCAATTGTTCTTTGCATATCGTGAAGACCGGAAATGGTTGGTTCAGTAACGATTACGACCTTATCAACACCTGTTATTGTAGATATTACAGGACAGCCGATTCCGGGAGGTCCGTCAAGTATAATAGTATCCAATTCATTTTTGGCAGCAGTCTCTTTCGCTTTCTCACGAACCATATTCACCAGTTTCCCTGAGTTCTCTTCACCCGGTGCAAGCCGGCCGTACACCATTTTCCCATTGCGGAATGATCCTGAATACATCCTGCTTTTATCATTCTGAACCATTTTTATGGCGTTTTCAGGGCATATACGTGAACAAAGGAAACAGCCATCGCAGGATATTGCTGAAATTACCACCCTTCCGTCAATAACTGATATTGCATCAAACCGGCAATAACTTTCGCAGATGCCGCAACCGGTGCATAAATCATGATTTACAACTGCCTTATGACCTGCGATATAGACTATTTCTTCTTCATGGGTCGGATTAAACAGTAAATAAAGGTTTGCCGCGTCAACATCACAGTCGGCAAGAACAACATGGCCGTTCAATGTTGCAAATGCGGCACTTATACTCGATTTCCCTGTACCGCCTTTACCGCTTATTACTGCTATCTGGGTCATTTCCTTAGTTTTCCGTTTGATAAATCTTCTTTGCCAGATCCAGGAATTGGCTCCTGTAATTAGAATTTTCTTCAGTCAGGATCCTGCCCTCGGAATAAATACGTGCAATTTCCTCATCAAAAGGAATTTCCATCAATAAAACAATATTATTCTCCTTAAGCCAGTTGTAAACCTCCATATTACCGATTCCTGCCCGGTTTATTATTACTCCATAGGGTTTCTCAATAGTATTGAGAGTATCAACGCTTTGTTTCAAATCACTCAATCCAAACGGAGTAGGCTCTGTAACAAGAATTACGTAATCAGAAGCCGATACTGTTTGAATAAAAGGACATGAGGTGCCGGGTGGAGAATCAAGGATTGCAATTTCTGCCTGGTTATTAATTTGTTTAACAGCTGCCTTGATAACGGGAACCGGTGACATTACCCCGATATTCATCCGTGCTTCGATAATTGACGGGTGGCCATTGTTTGAATATAAATTAATCATGCCCAGAGAAACCGGCTTTTCGGTAATTGCGTTAAAGGTGCATGCAACACTGCATGCTCCGCAACCATGACAGAGATCTTCAATTACATTGATAATCTTCATCGGAGGCAGGATGAAAATGGCATTATAGTTGCAGTACTCATGACATTTTCCGCAAAAAGTACAGGCAACGGTATTTATAACCGGTACCAGTTGAGTTACTTCAATAGTGCTTATCTGCTTTGTTTCAAAGAAAGCAACAGCATTTGGCGCTTCAGCATCACAATCAACGAGAACCGCATCAATTTGATTCCTGACCAGGGATTGAAAGATGTTTGTTGCAACAAATGTCTTGCCTGTTCCACCTTTCCCGCTGGCGATGGCAATTTTAATCATAATTGAGGCGGGTTAATTCATCTGTCAGGGTGGGTTTTATAGATTCTGAAAGAAATTTACTGTTCCATGTATTCAGATTCTTTTGTGTGATATAGTATTTCTGAGGAATAGGATGTGTCCCGAAAATTACTTTCATTCCATATTTCTCCTCTATGAAGTTTTTGAAATGCTCCATATAAGGACAGGGTGGATAACCAACAAGGAATCCGGTTGCAAAATGGATATGAGTTATGCCGTTTTTCTTCATTTCCTCCGGAGCATATTCTATATTACCTCCGGGGCATCCGCCGCATGTTGTGAATCCTGCTATTTCAATCTCATTATCTTTATAAAGAGAAAATGCCCCTTCCCTGTTAGCTGCTGATCTGAAACATTTTCCGCCGGCACAGGTATTGTACCTGTCACAGATGATAATTCCTATTTTAATTTTTCCATATAATTCAGTTATTTATCAGTTAGTTCTTTCAAGGTATCTGATATCCTTTTTGACGGAAAACAAGCCTTGCCTGTGCTCTTTCTTACGCAGGCAACAGTGATCTGTGCTTCATTAATGATCTCTCCGGTCTCATTTATTGCCTGATATTCAAAAACTATCCTTGCACCCTTAAATGATTTTATCATAGTGCTTATCATTATTTCCTGATCATAAAAAGCAGGTTTAATGAATTTAACCGAAGCATTTATTACAGGTAAAATTATGCCCTCTTCTTCTATTTCAGGGTAGGGTATTCCGATACTTCTGAAAAGTTCCCATCTGGCCGTTTCATAGTATTTAAGGTAGTTTGAATGGTGCATGAATCCCATCTGGTCAGTATCGGAATATGAAACCCTGTGATGCTGTCTGAAATGAATTCATTATCTGTTTCTCATTTTACCATGAATTATTTCTGCTGCTTTAATTAAAGGATAACCTGCAGGTGAAGCAGTCAGGCATGGATGTGTTCCAATCTGGGATGTTAACAATGAATTGACAGACATCCGGTTCTGGATAGCAAGTCCAATTACATTTGTGAGTTCTCCTGCACTTAATCCTCCAATAACTTCACCTCCGATTATTACACCGGATTGACGGGCTGCTATAAGTTTTACAAGTTGTTTATGTGCATCAGGCAGGTTTCCCGGGATGGCGGTCCATCCCTTCAAATGTTCCTGTTATTGAATCAATGCCTTCTTCTTTAGCCCTGGCTTCAGTAACTCCTGCTGTTCCGAAACCGGTATTCACCGATGGCAGTTGAATAAATCGCAATTGTTCCGCTAAAAGTTTTCACAACATTCAGGTTGAAACAGGTTCATTCCTGCAATTCGTGCTTCAGCACAAGCTGTTGAAGCAAGCATGGTTGAAACCCGGCTGCGTGTAACAAAATCGCGTTTCTGGGCACAATCGCCAATAGCAAAAATATCCTTAACATGGGTACGCATATATTCATCTACTGCAATAAACCCACTTTCATCAACATATATCTCTGATTCCCGGGCCAGTTTGGTATTGGGTTTGTAACCTACCGTAAGAATCACTGCATCAGACTTCAATCAGTTCTCCGTTTTCAAGTTTTACTGCTTCAACTTTTGTTTTCCCCAGTAATTTCCTTTATTCCGTTCCCGGTTATTATTTTAACACCTCTCATTAACAAGTATTTCTGCAATTTTTTTGGAGAGTTCAACATCAAATGCAAGACTGAGAATATCAGGCTGTTTTTCGACCAGAGTAACTTCATGGCCATGTTTAATAAGTTCATCAGAAAATTCAACACCAATAAATCCGGCTCCGATTACAACAACTTTCTTACAGGATGTTCAGTTTGATCCTTCATTTCGTCGAGGTAGACTTTATCTTTTGGAATTACAAAAACATTCTCTTTATCTCCTCCAACCAGCCATTTTGGTTTAACCGGAGTTGATCCGGTTGCAATTACAAGTTTCTCATATTTTATTTTTTCACCGCTTGCAAGAGTAACCGTTTTATCCTCTTTATTTATTGATAGTTACTTCATCAACCAGCGATTCAATACCGTTTTTTTCAAGCATTGCATCAACCGGCATAATATTCTGGTCAGCTGCTGTCAAGTGTTCCGAAAATATAAGGTATTCCACAGGGAACCATCATTTCTTTTTGTTTCTTAACAAGAATAAAACTTTTCTTTGGCCATGATGACTTTCCGGTCAGGGCAGCAACCATTCCAGCAGCACTTCCTCCGATAATTAATACATCTGTTGTTTTCATTTTTAATTATTTTAAAGAATGTTTATGTTTTTTATATGACTTTTATATGCATTTCAAAACCAATGGCTGTTCTGGTTTGCCTAATATCCTCTCCATTCAGTCCTTTATATTTCATATCCGGATCATATTTTATTCCAAGTTTATCAAGCAAAGGTTCAACTGTTACCTGGTGAGTCTGCAGACCTATATCCCATGGATTATAACCCAGAAGAAGTCCGGCAAGTTCTTCATATGTTAAAACCGGGATTCCATAACCATTTTCACCATAAGTTTTACCTTCCATTTCAGCAATAACATATTGCCACCGGTCAAGAAAAAAGGTACAACCCGGACAGTTGGCAATTATAAGATCAGGTTTAAAAGGCTAGCATCGAATCGAATTTCTTTTTTGAATTTGAAACAGAATATCCTCTGTTCGATTTGAGAAGGTATTGCCTGAATCCGAATCCGCAGCAATGACGCCGTTCCGGGTAATCAACCTGTTGGCCTCCCCATTCATCAATCAATCCTGCAAGTACATATGGATATTCAGCTCCTCCTATTCCATGCGATGGAAAGATCTTGGCATAATGGCACCCGATATGATCAACAACTTTAAGAGGTTCACCGGTATTTGCATTTATCAGTCTGTATTTTGCCTTTGCTGCAATTTCTTTACGGAATTTATAGATAACATCGCTGGCATGAACGAGATTTTTCGGTATTGAAAAAGTCTTTTCCTGTTGCCCTCTTAAGGGCTTCCCGGGTTTTTTGTTCTGTTTCCGGAAAATGCTTCCATGTTTCCAGCATTTCGATATAGATCCCGAATGAAGTGACGCAAGAAACAACAAAATTTTCATAGCCGGCTTCATTCATGAGTGCAAACTGACGGGCAACTAACAGTCATTGTTGTCTCAATCGGTATCAAACCTGAATGATATGCAATTCCCGTGCAGGTAGTTTGTCTGATGTCGTCATAAATGTCTTTCCCAAGTACATTCCTAAGAATATTTATATACAGATTTTCAGCAGCAGGGAAAATGTTCTGCCTGATACAGCTGCGGGCAAAATAATATTGATCATCTGCTATTTCCTTCTGGTATGATGCCCAGATCTCATTTTTCCTTGTATTCACGTGCAATATTTTAGTTCGTAATCAGATCGTTAGATTATTCATTATACAGAAATTTCAAATATTCATCTTTCCCCTTATCAAATTCTTATTAAGTTCTTTCGCCTTTTCAGATGAATATTTCTCGATCTTTTCCAACCTCTCTGTGCCACCTGTTTCATCAAAGATCTTTTTCAGATCGTCAAGCGATTCCTGCGATGTATTGCGAAGTGTTCCGGACCTGTCTTCTCCATAGCTTGTACCGAGACGTTTCATCATTGCCTTCCTGTTATTCCTCATCCATTTCCATACAGGTCCCTGTTCAGGATAGGTTTCATGATCAACTTCATCAATATATACGCAATATCCGTATTTGAGAATATGATCTCCTACGGTCCGTTTAATGGCCAGTTGTTTCCTTCCCTGTTCACTTTCGGTAAACATACCGGTTTCGATTGACAAAGCCCGTAATGCCTGAATAATGTAACAGGGAACATTTCCACGGGGACATCTTGTTTTACACGACAGGCACTCCCCGCATCTCCAGATTGTATCGCTTTTAAGAAGTTTTTCAAGCTCAGCTTCATCTCTTTCCTGGACAATATTCATAACTATCCGGGGATCATAATCACTTACCTCTGCTGCAGGACAAATTGCAGTGCAAACGCCGCAATTCATACACGATTTCAGTCCCTCCCTGAATCGTACATCTTCTTCAAGCTGTTCATACAAGGTCATATCCATGGTAATCAAATATTAAGATGATGATCCCTTACATAAAATTTATTTCCTTCATAAATGGAGACTCTGATCAACTTTTGACTTAGAAGAGAGGTTACAACTTCATAACCGGCATTGTCATTATGCAATAGTTTAAGTAAAGCATCTTCCCTTAAAGGATGTACAGCAGTAATATTCAGGATATCCTCATAAATGTTCCCGGTATAGCCTGTGTCGGAACCTTCATAACCGGTCAGGAATTCTGTATTTATTTGCATTTTGTTAAAGATTTGCCAGGCCAGGTTCAGCTTTTCCGGATCAGATGCTTTAATGAATTTCTCAACCGGGGGCCGGGTTGGAATCGCCAGATATGCCCGCTCGGGTTTTATTGCAGTAATCCTTTCGGCAAGTGCGGTAATGTTTTCAATTGAATCGTTAATTCCATGAATAATCATTGTTTCTGTGCACAATTTACCTTTGTACTCATCATTAAACAGACTAATATTTTCTAAAGTCCTTTCAAAGTTCAGTCCGGTAACCGGTCTGTTAATCAGGAACCAGGTAATAATATCACCTGCATCCATTTTTAATGACACCCAGTCTGCCATATTAAGATCCTCCCTGACCGAATCATAAAACAATAAAGAAGCATTGGAAATAACTGCTACAGGAATACCTGTTTTTTTTAATAGTTTAATAGTTTTCCCAAGGTTTTCATCAAGTGTAGGTTCTCCATTAGAAACAAAAGTCAGATAATCAGGATGACTCTCTTTGTTGAGCTGATCCAAATGCCTCACAACCTCTTCATAAATAATCTGAGGTTTGTAAAAGGTTTCTCTTTTGCAGCTTTTTACTAATGTCTTTCCAACCTGGCAATAAATACAATTATATGAGCAGGTTTTTGGAGAGACAATATTGTATAGCAAAACCTGATTTGAGGGATTTGCTGATCGTATTTTCCAGATTGAAGTTCTGGCTGGCTGCATAATCAATTACATTTCCGGCAATAGCAAGCTTCAACGCTGTAATGAACGGATCACAGGATTGCCTGATAATATCCCCCATTTCGGGAAGCATTTTAAGAGCCTGAATATTGCTTTTCCTTTTTTCCGCTTTATAAGGGTCGGGGTTATTTGTATAGCCTTTTAAAATCCAGTGAAGGTTACGGGCAAATTCCGGTGAGCCTGTTTTCTCCTGATTAGTTTTGTAGAGATTTATCATGTCCATAGTAAAACGGTTCTTCGCCTGGACTGAAATTGACTCCTTTTCAAGTAGCTTCTCAAAGGATTTTACCAGGCAGAAAAAACAACGATAATCTGATATCATGTCCCCTTTAAAATTAATGGTCGCAATAATTTGCTCCTGCAACAAGCGTGTTGTTCAGAAGATCTTTTGCCAGGTCTGCAGGCTTTTTTATCGGTGCGCCAACAAAAACATTGATATTCTGCTGATTGAATAAATTTATAGCTCTCTGCCCCATTCCTCCCGCTATAACATCAGTAACTCCTTTTTCAGCCAGCCAGCCCGGCAATAATCCCGGCTCATGCGGAGGCGGTGTTATAAGTTTTTCATCTGTGACTGAGGTGTTGTCAGTTTCTATTATTGCAAATTGCTGACAATGACCAAAATGCGAGCACAATATCCCGCTTTCCAACGGAATGGCAATTCTTTTTTTCATATTATAATTAAAATTTAAATGATAAAATTCACATCAGTGAGAAGAATGAGTCGACTCTCTGATAAACTAAAATCCGCTCCTGAAACGGTTTTGCCGTCCCGGACCACGTCCTCTGCTACCTCTTCCCATACCCGGACCGAGACCTCTTCCTGATAAATTTCCGGATTGATCTTCTCCCTTGTCGTCAGATGTTGGATCATTCTGATTTCTCAGTCTTGCTCCATAATTGGTGCAGCGGCCCATTTTGCGTCCTGTCTTGGAACCCTGTCCCATTGGTCCTGTTTGATTGAATCCTGGCATAATTTTTTTTTATTAACTGTTTAACATATTGATAATTTCGCTGATAGTTTTCTCTGGTTCTTTCAGTATTATCATCTGAATTTTCAGACTATCGAGCAATGATTTAATTTTTATTCCGAATTCACCTGATATTATCTTATTAACCTTTCGTGAGGCAACCAGTTGTACTGAGGCAGGCCCTGCCCCTTCCAGAGTATCTTTATTGGGATTTGGCAGGAATTCTATACCTTGAGTTTCATTATCATAAATAATAAAGAATCCGCAACGACCAAAACGTTGATCCAATTTACTTTCAAGGCTGTTTCCGGTACTTGTAATTGCTATCTTCATGGTGTAAAAATTAATGACTTCTTACGTATGGAGCACCTTTTCTGACCATATTTGTGCCACATTCAGGACAAACTTCTTCTTTACACGGGCACTCAAACCGATGGGGTTTTTCAAATCCGCACAC
Organism: uncultured Bacteroidales bacterium; assembly: GCA_963737255.1. Taxonomy (GTDB): domain Bacteria; phylum Bacteroidota; class Bacteroidia; order Bacteroidales; family VadinHA17; genus LD21. The sequence continues at coordinate 148,391 of CAVTSB010000008.1, read as the reverse complement.
CGGACATAGGCAGACATCCCGGCAGCGCATCAGCGATCCCTCTGATTCGTTTTTCATATGGGCATAGTTTAAAAAATTAGCGCTGCCGCATAACGGACATTTATTTATTTCCATCTGTTTATCCGGATTGTTGAAATAACATCCGCATGATTTGCACCGGAACCATTCGCTGTCAAAATAAATTTTGCCTCCCTCAATGATAATTTGTTTACCCAGGACAAAAGCTTCTGCAATTTTTTTTCTGGCTCTTGCATAAATACGTGTGAGGGTTGGTCTTGATACCGCCATCAGGTAAGATGCCTGGTGTTGATCAAGCATCTCAAAGTCACACAGTCGGATTGACTCATATTCTTCCAAAAGAAGAAAAACTGTTTCAGAGTTACCGGTATTTTTCTTTTTGCCATAGGGCTTAAATCCTGAGAACGAAGGGGGATCGCTGACTTTTCTTAATCTGAATGGTCGTGGCGACATAGGTTATGAGCAATAGTTCGCTACAAATATAATGAACGTAGGTTCATTATGCAAATTTATTCCTGATTTTCTGGTCAGGGCTGGAATATTTTACCAGGTTTTTAATCATTATAAAAGCTAATTAATTCTTCATCAATGGATTGTTGACTTATAACAGAATCATAATTATCCTTCCGGCATATTCTTAACCTGATATTCTGACTCCTTTAGTCATTACTTTTCAATCGTGATTTTATTTCAGATTTTTTTAATTCACTATGACTTTAATGAAAAATTCATAAATACTTCATAGTTATCAATATAATATTGTTGAGTAATTTATAACCTAATTATCAAAAAAATGAAATGTAAAATGTTAATGTCAGCAGTTGCCTTTCTGATCAGTATATGCATTACAGCTCAGAATGCAACAGAAACCCGGACACAAACTCAGGCTGGTAAAAGGGCCCAGGCTCAAACCCGGACTGAAAAGCAAAATCAATCAGCTGCTACGATCCAGGAACAGACACAAGGCCAGTATCAGAATAAAGGTCAGATGACCAGCGAACAGAAACAGGCCAGGAATGAGGAAAGAAAAGCCCTGAAAAAACAAAATAAAGAGCTGAAAAAACAGCAGAAGGCGTTGAAAAAGCAGCAGAAAGAGATGAAAAAACAGGAATCTGCCCGGAATCGTGAACAATTCAAGGAGCAGGGAAGGGCAGCTTCTGTAAACAAAGGGGCTCGTGCTGCAACACCTCAGCGTAATGCTGCAAAAGTCTCAGGAAACAGAGGCCCGGGAAGAAAATAATTGGTACGGCTGGTAATGAAAAAGGGGCAATCATATGATGCCCCTTTTCTTTTGATTGTTCTTAAACTCTTATCTGCGTCTTGCTCCCGACATTGTTGACATTCTCATGTTTTGATTCATAACACCTGACCGTGCACCATCAATTGTCTGCATTCTGCGGGCCTGTGATGCGTTCCGTGAGTGTACCTGAGCATTTTGTGTTCCTGTCTGCGACATTGTTTTGGAAGGCTCCTGCAACCTGGTCTGATCCCTTTTGCGGATCTGATCACCGGTTCCGGTCTGGTCATGCGTGCGAAGCTGGTCCCTTCTGCGCGTCTGAAGCTGACTCTGATCGCCGGTTGGGGATTGCGGCTGGTTCTGAGTTGCGTTCTGTACCTGTGTCTGATTCTGGGTACCATCCTGCAGTTGTGTCTGATTCTGGGTACCATCCTGCAGTTGTGTCTGATTCTGGGTACCATCCTGCAGTTGTGTCTGTGTCTGGGTTCCGTTCTGCAGTTGCGTCTGTGTCTGGGTTCCGTTCTGCAGTTGTGTCTGGGTTCCGTTCTGCAATTGCGTCTGGGTTCCATTCTGCAGCTGCGTCTGAGTCCGGGAGCCGGTCTGCACCTGTGTCTGTGTCTGGTTCTGAGTCTGATTGGTACTCTGAGCTGTTATGCCGGCACTGATTAAAAGTGCAAGGGCACTCAAAAAAATTGTCCTTTTCATTATCTTAATTATTTGGTTTAAATTGTATACAAGTCAAATGTATATCCGTGAAGATGAACAACTAATGAATTTTACTAAAATTCAGGAAATAATCAGGGGACTTTTAAAAAATTCTGAAAATCCCGCTAAACATCGTTACAAATCCCCTGGGCCCGGGGAAAAATGAATCATTATATAAAGGCAAAACATAGCTGGCTTCAACCTCAATTGTAAAACGGTCGGAATTTAGGGCAACAGGAAGTCCGAAATCTACTTCCATTAGTCCAAAAGACCTGGCAAAAGCAGTATTTGAAGTACTGGTCGTAACAGGAACTGCAGAGGTATTTGACGTCTTTGTTGTATTTGAATTGCCTTGAATAGCCCCTCTCCACATTGGGGTTGTTAAAGAGGTGGTAATGAAAGTTTCGGTAGTGGTTTCACTTTTATAAAGACTTCCTAAAAGTAAATTTATATAAGGATCAAACGAAATATTGACTTTTTTCTTTAAGAATTCAGGTGTTTGAAAATACCTTGAGTTCCTGATCTGAAAATAGGAGAGGTTGTCTTCAGACAAAAGAACGCCCGCCGATAACCTGGTATAAATAAGCCTCCAGTCAATACCCAGTGTAAAATCCCCATATGTGAAGCTGCTGAAAAGGGTATCCGCCAGTGCCGGGGCCACCTCGTACCTGTATACCCCGGTGGAGATATCAAACCACGAATTAAAGACATGATTATAATTTATTGATCCCAGGTAGAAAGCCAGGAAAGGATCAACGTTTGAAAGATGAATAGCTGAGGCAGTTGCATAAAACTCACTCCTGAAACCGTAAGTAAATGCACTGTATGAAAAAGGCTGGTTGCCGGAGATTGTAGAACCCAGGTATATCATGTTGGTTCCATATCCTGCCCCCGTGAACATTGTATGAGGCGGCTCTTTGGAAGCTGGGGATATGGAGTCGGCTTTTTGCACAGAATTTATGGCATTATTCTGTGAATAAGAAAACGCTGTAATGGTCAGGATTAACAATATTGACAATATCAACTCCCGAAGTAACTGTGATCGTTTCATGATTTCAGTTATTAAATTACCTACCGCCGTATCTTCCCGCTCCACCCGGTTTGCCGGCACCCTTTGGAATACCTGATCCTGATGGCCTGACAACCAGAGGTGGACGTGCTCCCCTTGCTTTGCTCATATCCGGGCGACCGCCTCTAATCTGCTTGGCAGTCTGGATCCCGTTGCTCATTCCGTCTGGCCCTGTTTGCCCGGTTTCCGTTCCTTTTGCGGTCTGGGTTTTGACATCCTTATCATATTGACTTACAGCCGAACCCGGTTTAAGCGTATCAGACTGATGAGACGAATTCTGCGAATAGCTGGTTTTTACGGCAAAAATCATAAGCACGATAATAAAAAATATTTTCCCCGCATTTATCATTGCATCTTAAAGTATAACTTGCTTCAAATCAGATTTAAAACCTTAAAATTTATCAATTCCAATAAATCTGTCTAAAGGAATTGCCTTGTAAAAAAACAAAAATAAAATACTGAAATGAAGAACAGATGAAAAGAGGGGTTACAACCTTCAAATTATGGTCGTAACCCCTTTATTATCAATCTAGCCTCTGTCCGTTTCTTAAGTTTCGCCTACCGTTCATCTGCATTCGGTGAATTGATAAACCGGTCATTTTCTTCACTGCTTTTTCAAAGTCGGTCGGCAACCCTGGAGTCCGAGGACTAATTGTTTGCAGGTGCTTCACGAAAATCACATATTCCGTTCTTGTCGGCATCGACAAAATTACCTCCACCATGCAAACGTCCCTGGCCATGGCCTGGTCGCATGCCACGTCCCTGACCACGGGCAGTTCCCCGACCCTGGCCGGCTACCATTCCTCTTCTGTTTCCGGTTGCCGATGCATTTTCCATTCTTCGGCCATTTCTATTGTATGATGATGCTGTTCCTATGTTATCACAGATACCATCATTATTTGCATCAACGTAACTTCCGGTTGTAATTGGTGGTGTGGTTTGCTGATTCTGCACAGTTGTTTTATTCTGGGCATTTACAATTGTTGTTAAAGCTAAGAAAGCTAATCCTGTAATTAAAAGTTTTGTTTTCATTTCCATAAAAGTTTTAAAATTTAAAAATTAATCAATTATTGAATTGCCTGCCGCGACGTCTGCCCTGCTGGCCTCCTTTTCCAAATTGTCCCATCCGGCCGTCGCTTGCAAACATTCCGCCGAACAACTGTTCGAGCTTCTCCTGCTGCTGCTGATCGCAGATATTTTTTATATCGATATAATATTTATAAGTTACTTTTTTAAGATCTGCATGCAGAATTCCTATTGAATCAGACAATATGTTTAGTCTGATTGTATCATATTTTTCTGACGCCATCACAGAAAGCATTTTCTGTCTCAGAAGATTTAAATTCATGTTAATATTCCTCACATTTTCCCTGAAAGCCGGATTAAATTCCGCAAACCTGTCCATCTGCTCACTGCTGAAATTTAACTGATCACGAAACCAGCGTCCGCTGTATCTTATTGACGTAGTTTCTGATCCAGGCTGGCTCGTATTCAGCAACAACTATCTCCTTCCGGGTCTGGTTTCTGTTATAGAGTACAGTTATTATTGTTGCAATATTCATGACAGCAAGAATAACTATTGCCCAGACCATCCAGCTGTATTTTGTTTTCAGTTTTCATTGGTTTCTGTTATTCGTTTAAAAGGATATTAACTGATTCAATGGCTGCATCATCAATAAGTGCAAGCTCAACCGGTATTTTCACTCTGTCTGTAACAGGCTGCGAAAGATTACCCAGCATGATCCCGAAGAAAATTGCTGCAGCCATTGATACAGTCATCAGTGCAGGTTTCAGTATCCTTATAAATACAGTTTCAGGCTTGGATACCGGAACCTTCAAGATTATCAATTCCGGCCATGACCCGGGTTGCAAGGAAAGGATCAGGCTGTAAGCTCTTTTTCCTGATCGATGACTTTGTCTGCAAGTATCTGCAGTCTGTAAATCTCGGAACATGTTTTACATGCTTTCAGGTGAGACTCAACCTGAGTCATTCATATCGCGGGGTAATTTCCCTTCGCGATAGGCATCCAATTCTTTCTGACATAACTGACAATTCATTTTAGTGATTTTTATGGTTAGAAACAAAACTTACTTTTTTCCTACGGTTGATTTTCATTTATTTTTTCTTTGAGCAGATAATTTTTCACGAAGGTTCTTTCTTTGCACGCTGTAAAAGTGCCTCTACCGCCCCTTCAGTAGTGTTCATTATTTCTGCAATTTCTTTTTGTGAAAGATCATCATACTTGCTCAGTACAATTGCAGTGCGCTGATTTTCAGGCAGGGTGTCAAGCGCCCGTCTGAACCCATTCAATATGTTCCTGGCGGATTAAAATGTTCTCCGGATCTTCTTCATATTGAAATAAGCTGGTATCTTTCTTTTTCATTTTTACCGCCTGCAATATTTTCAAACCGTTGAAATATCATCTTCAAGGGTGACTTTCTGATCTTATTAAGTGAAGCATTGACGGCAATCCTGTAGAGCCAGGTAGAAAAAGCTGAATCGCCTTTAAAACGGTGATAACGACTGATAAGTCCGGATAAAAACATCCTGAGTCAGATCATCAGCATCGTCTTTATTGTGTAAAAAACCCATACAGGTTCTGAATACCATCTGCTGATATTGTTCCACAAGCATCCGGAACTTGTCCTTGTCGCCCTGCAGGATCAGCTTTATTACTTCGCTGTCAGTCATTTTATCCCTTGAGGTGGAGGTAAAGTTAATCTAAATCAATAAAAAAGTTGTCCGGTTTCAATCCGCAAGTTGTGCAGCAAAACCTTACTTTTCTTTTTTTGTGAAGTAATGCACAGTACTTTTGTAACATAAATTATAAATATAAATATCATGTTAATGCTATAATGCCGGGGGCCGGTCAGGCCGGACCAGGTTATTTGAGCGAAATGAAAATTAACTAAAACAATTATCAACAATTTAATTTACAATCGATAATTTTGAAAATAAAATGAAGGGTAATTTTAATGAATTGATCAGGGATGTTCATCCGGTCGTTGTCGATTTTCATGCAACGTGGTGTGCTCCCTGTAAGATCCAAACTCCAATTTTAAAAGAGGTAGCAGCTGAACTTGGGGATAGGATCAAAGTGATAAAGATTGATGTTGACAGGAATCCTGAAATAGCGAGCCGCTACAATATTCGGGGTGTCCCTACGCTAATGATTTTCAAAAACGGGGAAATCAAATATAAGCAGGCAGGGGTGCATACCAGGCTTCAATTATTGGATGTATTATCAAAAAACTTTTAAAATGAAGAAAAACATGAGTGGCGTTGACAAAGTAGTCAGGATACTGGCAGCTGTCGTCGTTTTAGTATTGTATTTTACCAGCGTAATTTCCGGTACACTGGCAATCATCCTCCTGATTCTGGCTGGAATTCTTGTTCTGACAAGCGTTATCGGATTCTGCCCGCTTTACCGGCTAATTGGTTTAAGTACGAGGAAGGAATAAGAATCCCAACCACGACCGGGGCTGTCCGGTATACTCCTGTAGAAGAATACAAGTCAAAATCTTGCTAACCGGCCGGACCTATTCACATTTCAGGTTAGTTCTTTGCGCTTTTGATGCCTCGGCAAAAGCTCCGTACAAAGCATTCTTGAATGAAGCGCAGGCTTCTGCGGTCTGGCCTTTGCCAACCTGTGCAACAGCAAGCTGATAGTAAAATTTCGCTTTGGCTTCGGCATTGCCCGTCTCAAGGTCCAGGCCTTTTTGGGCATATTCTGCACCGCTGTTGAAGTTCTTCTGTTTGTTATAAACATCGGCAAAGTAGTAAAAAAGGTCCTTGTCATCGCCGTATTTTGCGGCTTTATTCAACAGGGCAAGCGCTTCATCAAGCTTCTCTGCCTGGCTTGCCTGTGACCCTGCGGCACGGAAATACTCAAGGGCTGAGGCGGATGCCTGTTTTTTTCTTTCATCATCCTTTCCGCTTTCGAGCTTTCCCAGGAACAGATCAATCGTTTCTTCAAAAGCTGCCGGATTATTCTGGCTTCTGTATATCAAAGCCTTATTATAAATTGCATTGACATAACCGGGGTTGATCAATAAAAGACTGTCGAAAGCAAGCAAAGCATTCTCATAATCTTTTTTGGTAAAAAATCCGGTACCCATTGCATTATAGCCCTGAACCAAGACCTTTCCGGCATTTTCCTTAACCGTGGCGTTTCCATATTTTTCTGCAGCTGCAGAGGCTTTCTTTGCAGCCTGGATTATTTCAGCAGCCGGTTTGTTTTCCTTGAGGCTGGCATTCGCAACTCTTAAATACAATCCCGGCAAAACCTGGACAGCTTTTTGCTTAAGGTCATTGGCGGTCTCGCCAACCTGTTCGGAAAGGGTAACTACTTTTTCAAATGAAGCAATGGCAGCCTGGGCATCAGTTTGCATCGACTTCGCTCCTTCATTATATGCCTGTATTACATCATTCCGCTCCTGAGCATGAAGACTTGTACCGATTACAGCAGAGACGACCAGAATCCCCGCAAACTTTCTCATTATTTTCATATTCATTTTAATACAGATTATCAGGTTATTATATACATTTTTTTCTTTTAAAGCCCTAAATATAGAAATATTATTTAAAATACCAATCCGGGGAACAAATTCATGACGATTTCAAAATTTTACAACCTGGATTATTACGGCCAGTGCAGCCGTAATTCCCGCAGGAATCGTAATTGAGATGACCCCCGGTAGGGAATTATAATAGTAAATCATATTACTGAACAGTGGGTCCCTGAATTAAGAAGTCGGGGGACTTTATAAAATCTTTATGCACCGGGGATTAATCATTACAAAATGCTTATGATTTCAGGTGCAATTTTGCAAAGGAATATCTCAGTTTTCAATGAGTGTTAAAAATACCGGAATCGATGGAAGTTACTTCAAATACGGAGTATATAATAGGGGCAATAATAGCCCTTTTATTAATCGGGTATCTTCTCTATGCTCTGATTAAACCCGAAAAATTCTGAATTCCAAAATCTTGAGATGTATGGATGCAACCGTATTGATATTAGAGTTATTTGGCGGATTGATTCTCATTTTTGGGATTGGATTGGTTGTTGGTCACCTCTTCAAATTTGACAGATTCTGGAAAGATCAAAATACGGAAAAATGCAAGAAGCGATTCAACTGATAATTTTCATGTCAGCCCTGATTGTCCTGGCTCCTGTACTTGGAAAGTATATGGGAAAGGTTTTTATGGGGGAAAGCCATATAATAAAGCCTGTTTTCGGTTGGCTTGAAAGAATGGTGTACAAAACAACCGGAATCGACAGCACCGAAGAAATGAACTGGAAGAAATATACTAACAGCCTGCTGCTTTTCAACTTATTTGGTTTGGTCCTTTTGTTTCTTCTGCAATTGTTCCAGGGTTATCTGCCAATGAATCCGGAAGGAGTGCCAAATGTTTCGTGGCACCTGGCATATAATACTGCAGTGAGTTTTGTGACCAATACCAACTGGCAATCATACAGCGGTGAAAACACCCTGAGCTATCTGGTTCAGATGCTTGGACTGACAGTTCAGAACTTTGTAAGTGCAGGTACAGGAATTGCCGCAGTTCTTGCCCTGATCCGGGGATTAACAAGGAACACCACCGATAGGCTTGGCAGCTTTTGGGTAGATCTTACCAGAAGCATTGTTTATGTTTTGTTGCCGCTGGCAATTATTCTATCTTTTGCTTTAGTGGGGCAGGGGGTTGTTCAGACATTTTCACATTATGTTCATGCAACCACGCTTCAGGGAGCAGAACAGGTAATTCCGGTCGGGCCGGCTGCGTCACAGATCGCAATCAAGCTTCTTGGTACCAATGGGGGCGGTTTCTTTAGTGCGAACAGCGCTCATCCGTTCGAGAATCCGACGCCCTTCTCCAATTTTCTGGAAATGTTTGCCCTCATCATTATCCCGGCCGGTTTAGTATTTACTTACGGTTATTTTGTGAAATCAAAGCGTCAGGCATGGACGATCTTTATCGCCATGCTTATTCTGTTTACCGCAGGCCTTTCCATTTCGCTCTGGTCAGAATACGGCAATAACAATATACTTAACGTTATAGGCAGTATGGAAGGAAAAGAAACTCGTTTTGGTGTTATGAACAGTGTACTTTTCTCGGTTGCCACCACCGCCACCTCCTGTGGAGCAGTGAATTCGATGCATGACAGCCTGTCCCCCTTATCCGGAATGGTCTCAATGTTCAACATTATGTTGGGTGAAGTCATTTTTGGTGGTGTAGGCTCCGGCCTTTACGGCATGGTTATTTTTATCATACTTACTGTTTTTATTGCTGGTCTGATGGTTGGACGTACACCTGAATTCCTGGGTAAAAAAGTGGAAGCATTTGAAGTCAAAATGGCAATCATCGCCGTTTTAGCTCCCAATATCGTGATAAAGCTATTTTCAGCAATCGCATGTTCGACAGATGCCGGCCTTGGGAGTCTCACCAATGCCGGGCCTCATGGCCTTTCCGAAATACTATATGCTTTCAGCTCTGCAGGGGGCAATAATGGGAGTGCTTTCGCCGGGCTAAATGCCAACACTGTTTTCTACAACCTGATGCTCGGATCTGGTATGTTGTTAGGCCGCTTTGGAATTATCGTTCCCGTATTAGCTATTGCAGGAAACATGGCCAGGAAAAAAATAACTCCGGTTTCAGCCGGAACATTCAGAACTGACAACTGGCTTTTTGTCATACTGCTTATGGGCGTTATTTTGATTGTAGGAGGATTGACTTTTTTCCCTCCACTGGCTTTCGGACCTATTGCCGAACATTTATTAATGAATCTGGGAGTCACTTTCTAAATTATTGCCAGAGATGAAAAGATTGAAACAACAAAATATAATGCACCTGTTTTCAGGGAAGATTGCATTCCAGGCAGTAAAAGATTCTTTTGTGAAACTGAATCCGGCTGCCCTGATTAAAAATCCTGTTATTTTTATTGTGGCGATCGGGGCACTTTTAACAAGTGCCATTGTGGTACTTGATATACTGACAAACCAATATTCCTCTTTCAACTTCCAGATATCAATATGGTTATGGTTTACGGTACTGTTTGCCAATTTCGCAGAGTCAGTTGCCGAAGGAAGGGGGAAAGCACAGGCAGATAGCTTGCGTAAAAGCCGGACCCAAACAAAAGCAAAGCGACTTGTTTCTGATAAAGTAGAAATTGTTTTGGCAGCAGATCTGGAGAAGGAAGATGTTGTGGTTTGCGAAACAGGAGATATCATACCCGCCGATGGGGATGTGATCGAGGGGATAGCCAGCGTTGACGAATCTGCCATTACAGGCGAATCTGCACCGGTCATTCGTGAAAGTGGCGGCGATCGCAGCGCCGTGACCGGCGGTACAAAAGTAATCAGTGACCGGATAATCATTAAGGTGACATCCGGGCCGGGCAATACTTTCCTCGATCGGATGATTGCACTTGTTGAAGGTGCAAAACGCCAGAAAACCCCGAATGAAATTGCACTTACAATACTCTTATCAGGGCTTACAATAATTTTCCTTCTGGTTGTAGTGGCTTTGCCTGCTTATTTTGGCTATAGTCTCAATGCATCAGGTGTTTCAGGGCAACACAACCTGACTTTGCCGGTTCTGATATCGTTGCTGGTATGTCTTATTCCCACAACGATCGGCGGTTTGCTGAGTGCAATAGGCATAAGCGGGATGGACAGATTACTGCGGAAGAATGTAATTGCAACCAGTGGTAAAGCAATTGAAGCAGCTGGAGATACGGATGTGTTGTTGCTCGATAAAACCGGTACTATTACTCTGGGGAACAGAATGGCGGCAGAATTTATACCGGCGGATGGCTTTAAGAAGGAGCAACTTGCTGATGCCGCCCAACTGGCATCACTTGCTGATGAAACACCAGAAGGCCGTTCAATCGTTGTTCTGGCAAAAGAACAGTTTAATATCAGGGGAAGAGTAATGGATCCATCAGATACTTTATTTATTCCGTTTACCGCCCAGACCAGAATGAGCGGAGTTGACCTGGGAAAACCCGGGGGCCGCATGCGAAGCATCCGGAAGGGTGCCCCGGATGCTATCAAAACCTTTGTTCAAAACAATGATGGGTTCTTTCCTAAAAAAGTGGAAGAAGTTGTATCCGACCTTTCAAGGCAGGGAGCAACCCCGTTAGTGGTTGCAGAAAATAACCATATCCTCGGTATCATACACCTTAAAGATGTTGTAAAGGGCGGAATTAAGCAACGCTTTGCACAACTCCGGAAGATGGGTATACGAACCGTAATGATCACGGGAGACAATCCACAGACTGCTGCCGCTATTGCTGCCGAAGCCGGTGTGGATGATTTCCTTGCCGAAGCAAAACCGGAGGATAAGCTTTTTCGAATCCGCCAGGAACAAACCAATGGACATCTGGTCGGAATGATCGGGGATGGTACCAACGATGCTCCGGCACTTGCGCAGGCTGATGTTGGCCTGGCAATGAATACCGGTACACAGGCCGCCAGGGAGGCAGGCAACATGGTTGATCTGGATAGTAATCCGACCAAGCTTATCGAAGTGGTTGAAACAGGCAAGCAGCTTCTTATGACAAGAGGGGCATTGACAACATTCAGCATTGCAAATGACGTGGCCAAATATTTCGCGATAATTCCGGCAATAGCTTCCTCGCTTTACGTCACCTCCCTGGGAGTTGCTCCGTTACACACCCTCAATATTATGAATCTGTCAACCCCTGAAAGTGCAATTTTAAGCGCAGTAATATTCAATGCCCTGATAATTGTCGCACTTATTCCGCTTGCCCTGAAAGGCGTTAAATACAGGCCAATTTCGGCAAACCGGGTTCTCGGTTTTAATATCGTAATTTACGGCATCGGCGGATTAATAATACCTTTCATCGGGATCAAGCTGATCGACATTCTGATTGTTTTCACCCATGTGATCCAATGATAAACCCAATATCTAAAAAGAATAATAATATGGATCCAATAATAAAACCGGCCTTGAAATTTTTGCTTGTTATGACCCTCCTTACGGGGATTATTTATCCGCTGTTCATTACCGGAGTGGCACAGCTGGTTTTTCGCGCAAAGGCAAATGGCAGCCTGGTTACAAAAGACAGCAAAATTGTTGGATCGGGGTTAGTTGGTCAGAAGTTCGACAGCACTATTTATTTCTGGACGAGGCCTTCTGCTATTAACTACAATCCGGTCCCGTCTGCAGCTTCTAATCTCGGGCCAACAAGCAGCATCCTTAAAGATCAGGTAACTCAACGACGTGTTTTTTTTGCTGCAAAAAACTCAGTTTCAGGTTCAACGGCAATTCCTTCCGAGATGATCTTCGCTTCAGGAAGCGGACTTGATCCGCATATTTCGCCCGAATCGGCCATATTACAGATGGACCGGATCGTAACAGCCCGCAGCTTCAACAGGGTACAGAAGGAGGAAATTATAAATCTTATCGACAGTCTGACAGAATCACCTCAATTTCATTTGTTTGGTGAAAGACGGATTAACGTTTTTCTCTTGAATTTAAATCTTGACAGAATAAAATGAACGATCTGAATGATAATCGCCCTGATCCTGATGATATACTTGCCTCGATAAAAAAGGAAGAAGAACTCAACAAACGGGGAAAACTGAAGATATTTTTTGGCATGTGTGCCGGAGTTGGCAAGACGTATTCAATGCTCCGGTTTGCGTTAGCCGATAAAGCAAAAGGATTTGACGTCGTAATTGGTTACGTTGAGCCACATAACAGGAAGGAGACACTTGCTCTTATTGAAGGACTGGAATTGATTCCAAAAAAGCAAACCGTGTATAAGGGAACCACCCTGCATGAGATGGATCTTGACAGAATCATCGAACGTAAACCTCAGATTGTTCTGGTTGATGAACTGGCTCATACAAATGCCCCGGGATCGAGGCACCTGAAACGATTTCAGGATGTACAGGAAATTCTGGATAACGGCATTAATGTATATACCACTCTGAATGTTCAACATCTGGAGAGTCGCAGTGATACGGTATCGCAGATAACCGGCATCACGATAAGGGAAACTCTGCCTGATGAAATTTTTGAGACTGCCGATGATGTGGAACTGGTGGATATTACGCCTGATGATCTGCTTGACAGGTTTGCAGAGGGTAAGGTATATACCCCTGAGCGTTCAAAGGAGGCTGTCCGGAATTTCTTCAGAAAAGGAAATATTACTGCTCTTCGTGAGATGTCTTTAAGAATTGTTGCAGACAGAGTTGACAGGCAGCTTCGGATTTATATGCAAAAGAAACGAATACCCGGACCCTGGAAGTCAGGTATGCATCTTCTGGCTGGTATTGGTCCGAGCCCTCATTCTGCAAGATTGATCAGATGGGCAAAAAACCTCTCCTATACAATGGGCGCAAGTTTAACCGCGCTGACAGTAGAAACTTCAAAACCCCTGAATGCTGAGCAAAAGATACAACTCAACAAGAATCTGAGCCTCGCAAGACAGCTTGGAGCGGAAATTATCACTGCATCAGGTGATGATCTGGTAAAAGCAATTCTGACAACTGCCCGTAAGGAGAATATAACTCATATTATTATCGGAAAACCAAGGCGGAGGAATTTTTATTCACTTTTTACACTTGGAAACTTCATTCAGAAACTCATTAGATATAGCGGGAATATAGATGTTTACGTTCTGGGATCCGATATTTCCAGCGACAACCGCCATTTCAGGCAGCCACTGACATTCCCTGTTTTTACCTCGGGAATTGTTCAGTATATTATTGCTACTCTGATAGTTATAATAAGTTCAGCAATTTGTTTCCCTCTTGCCGACTACCTTGGGTATCAATCGGTGTCTTTTATTTTGCTGTTTGTGGTCTCAATTCTGGCGACATTTATGGGAATCGGGCCGATCCTGGTTGCGTCCTCCCTGAGTGCATTCGTCTGGAACTTTTTTTTCATTCCGCCCCAATTTACTTTACAAATTGAAAAAACAGAAGATGCCTTAATGTTTGTTATGTTTTTTATCATTGCCCTTGTAAACGGAGTACTGACTGAACGCGTTCGTCGTCAGGAAAGGCTGACCCGCGACCGTGAAGAACGTACCAATGCACTTTACCGGCTTACAAAAGAATTAGCTGGTGCAGGAAACATGGACGAACTGATAGAAATTGCAGTAAAAAATATTAAAAAACATTTTGATCTGGATGTTGTCTTTATTTTACAGGATGGCATTAATCATCTTTCGGAGTATTCAAGAAATCCTGCAACAAAAAAACTATCGGAGAGCGAAATGAGTGTCGCTGAATGGGTATTCCGGCATACCCGCAGGGCCGGTAAATTTACTGATACATTACCATCGAACAATTTTACTTTTTATCCGCTTGCAGGGAACAACGTAAAACCGGGTATCATGGCCGTTAAGCATACCGAACCGCTTCAGGCTGATAAAGATGAATTCTGGGATACTTTCCTGACCCAGATTTCCAGCGCCATTGAACGGGAATTTTTGAATGATTTTGCCAGAAAAGCCCGATTCCTTGATGAATCCGATAAGCTTTATAAAACCCTTTTTAATTCCATATCACATGAACTCAGGATCCCGGTGGCAACAATACTTGGAGCATCCGACTCTCTCCTTTCATCGCAACATTCAAATGAAATTCTCACCGAACTCTCCGGTGAAATATTCAAAGCATCAACCCGCCTGAACCGGCTCATCGAGAATCTCCTGAACATGTCGCGGCTCGAAAGCGGCCGGATCACGCCCCGGCTGGATTGGTGCGACCTCCATGATCTTTTAAACAAAGTTACAGAGAACCTCCACGAAGAACTCGAGCCATTTACACTTCACATAGTAATCCCTGAGGAAATGCCGTTTGTAAAAATCGACTTCGGATTAATGGAGCAGGTACTTTTTAACCTTATTCATAACGCCACACAGTATGCTGATCCTTCAACAAATATCAGGGTTAAGGCGTTTTATGACAATGGAATGCTGACATTACAGGTAATGGACAGAGGACCCGGTTTCCCCAAAAAGGAAATATCACTTATTTTTAATAAGTTTTACAGGCTGGAAGGTTCGAAAGCCGGTGGCACCGGACTGGGTCTTTCAATTGTAAAAGGCTTTGTTGAATCACATAAAGGTTCAATAACTGTAGAAAACAGGAGGAACGGCGGAGCAATTTTTACTATCAGGATCCCAACAGAAATTCTAAAATATGATTTTAAAGAATAATTGAAATCAAATTATGGACCTATCCGAGACAATATTAATAGTTGACGACGAAGTGCAAATCAGACGTTTGCTCGAAATTACACTTTCTTCTAATGGATATAAGATTTCTGAGGCTTCATCAGGCAAAGAAGGAATGGTTGCAGCTGCCAGCCAGAATCCTGCACTTATTATCCTTGACCTGGGATTACCCGATACTGACGGTTTTGCAATACTTAAAAAATTAAGGGAATGGTATTCGAGACCAATCATTATTCTTTCAGTACGGAACTCAGAAGAAGACATAATCCATGCTCTGGATAACGGAGCTAACGATTATCTTACAAAACCCTTTCGCACAGGTGAATTACTAGCTCGCATCCGGGTCGCAACCCGGCAAAATCAGAATATTTCCGACAAGTCAATTTTGGAATTTGGCTCTTTGAGTATTGATTTGGCCAACCACATTGTACGTAAGAATGGGATAATATTAAAACTCACCTCGACGGAATTTTCCCTGCTTACATTATTAGCCCGGAATGAAGGCAGGGTTTTGACACATCAGTACATTCTGAAAGAAGTCTGGGGGATGGGTTATATTGAACAAACCCAATACCTGCGTGTATTCATTGCCCAGTTACGTAAAAAGATTGAAGACAATCCTTCAAAACCAAAATTATTAAATACTGAATCGGGAATAGGTTATCGATTTGGCAGCTGACCTAAAAAGGCCTTCCTGGTTAGTTATGCAAATAACCATGAGCGGTTTTATAACCGGATTTTTATACCGCCATTAATAACAAATCCGTCGACAGGGGCATAAATATCCCTGAAGACCGGATTGGTAACCGAGCCCGTAAAAATTGTGTCGAAATTCGTTTGTCTTATATCCAGTATGTTTTCAAAATTTATAAAAACTGAAAAACGCTTCCATAGTTTTTCTGCCATCATTCCGCAAAGCCAATATGATCTTCCTGTACTGCCATCATTTAACTTTTGTCTGCTGTAGTAATAGGCCTCAATACCGATCTTCAACCTTTCTTCAATCTCATACAGCAAGATATTGTTCAGCCTGTGTCGGGCAACCAGGGGGAATTGAGATGAGTTCCCACTTATACGCTGGTTAACATCGGTCAGGGTATATCCAATGAACAGCTTTATTTTCTCGAAGCTGAACTTTATATTGGTTTCTATCCCCCTGGTATCTGTCGAACCATCCGGTTGCAGGAATTCATAAAGACCGTTTCCCGTATCAGTCAGGAACAAGGGATGTAAAATCCGCGTATAGAAAAAAAGTGAGTTTATATTGAATGTAGCCTCATTTCCGATAGTTGTCCGGTAATTAACATCCAGGTTACCCCCAACTGATCTCTCCGATTCGGTTTTTGAAACATCAACAGGCAGAACATTTCTGAATTGAATGCGTTCCGCATCTTCCGTAAATACAGTCGGGGTTTTATAACCTAACCCTCCTCCGAGCCTTGCAGAAAACCTTGAATTAAACCTGAATAATGCAGACAGCCTCGGGAGAATGAAGAGCCCAAATTCATTTTGAAAATCGCCTCTCAATCCGGCCTCCAATGTAATTAATTGTGAAACGTTCCAGGTATTCTGGACAAATGCCCCAAAAGTCAAATGGCTGTAGTTAACCTTATTCATGGTGTCATTTCCCTCCTGCCTGAATTGTTCTGTCCAAAGATTAAGACCGAAAATCCATTCATGTGAGTTTTGTGTAGTTCCGTACGAGCCTTCGGTAAATGATGAGGTTTGGAGACCTGAGAAACCGAAGCCCGGGATTTCAATTTTCCGGTCGTAATAGCTAATGCTGTTTTTAATTTTTATTTCAGCACCGGATGATGTTAAATGAGAAAATCCAACCTGGGTGCTATGCCTGTTGGTTTTATTCTTTTCAAAATATGTATGGATGCTGTCACCTTTACCCTTGATAAAAAGCATATCACCTCCAATCCGGTCTTCAACGGTACTGTTTAACCCAATTTGAACTGTTGTTCCGGGATTGAAATAAACGAACAGCTTTGGATTAAATGTAATGCGGTTAAATTCCGGGATGGCCGTCAGGCCGATGTCAGCAGGGTCGTAAGGCTCGCCCGAATTATATGATGTAAATACTGTCAGGCCGATCTTTTCAAATTTCTGTGAATAAAAACCGCTCAAATCCAAACCCAATGCTGATGTCGCATTCAGGAGAAAATTTATTTCCCTCTCATCCCCCGGAGTTTTTGAAACGAGATTCACCAGACCGGCAATTGCTCCTCCGCCATACAAAGTTGACGATGCTCCCTTGATTACTTCAACTTGTTTTAAGTCGAGCGGAACAATCTGCAGAAGACCTAATCCGCCCGAAAATCCTGAATACAATGGAAATCCATCCCTCAGCATCTGGGTATACCTGCCGTCAAGTCCCTGAATACGGATACTCGAGTTGTTGGACGTTGCTGATACCTGCTGCATCTGGATTCCGGTGCTTTCATTAAGCATCATCCTGATATCACCCGGCTTCATGTTCCCTTTTTCCTCGAGCTCCTCCCCTGTAATAGCTTCGATCCTGGTCGGAATATCCTCAATAGTCCTCCTGGAACGGGTTGCCGTTACAAATACTTCGTCAATTACCTCCTCATCGCTAACCAGGAATACCTTGTATGGTTCAATCTGTGTAACCGGGAATCTTATCGTATCGGCCTTTTCCTTATAACCGACGTAACTGAAAACAACGACCCGCTCCCCGTCAGGTATGTTATTGATCTGAACCAATCCATCCGGGCCGGTCCTGCTGCCGATTGCAGTACCTTTTACAACCACGCTGGCACCGATTAGAGGGTCTCTTGTTTTCCCGTCTGTTATGACTGCCCTGAATGAATTCTGACCCCGCGAAAGCAAAGTGAAGGAGCATGCAATTATCAACAAAAGAGTTTTAGTCATTTATCCTTAACTTAATATCCAATTTAATGAAAACACTTGATAGTGCTTATTTGTTAGGTTGCAGCCCCTAACGGAAGAGTTATATTGTAGAGATTTTGAAAAAAGAATTAACTGAAATCGCAAAGCTGTTTCTAATGCTGGGAACAATCGGATTCGGCGGCCCTGCTGCCCATATTGCCATGATGCAAAACGAAGTTGTTCACAAACGGAAATGGATTGATGAGCAGCATTTCCTCGACTTAATAGGAGCAACCAACCTTATCCCCGGACCAAACAGTACGGAAATGGCAATTCATATCGGCCGTGAACGGGCCGGGTGGAAAGGTTTGATGGTGGCTGGGCTATGCTTTATCCTTCCTGCCATTCTTATCACCGGAGTTTTTGCAGCATTTTATAAGAAATACGGTCAATTGCCTGAAATTCAGCCATTCATCTATGGCATTAAACCAGCTATTATAGCTGTCATCATAGCTGCGGTTTACCCGCTTGCAAGAAAATCATTCAAATCGGTGGAATTGGGAATTATTGGCATTATGTCTTTTGTCTTCTGCCTGAGCGGGGTTAACGAGATTTACGTTTTATTTGGAACAGGTTTTTTTACAATGGCATTTACTGCCTTACGAAATAGAAAGAAGAATTCGGTGCATATTTTTTCCCCGTTAAGTCTGTTAGGCACCGGGATCCTGAGCACAGGCAGCTTTGGCTTATTTTTCACTTTCCTGAAAATAGGTGCGGTACTTTATGGAAGCGGTTACGTTTTATTTGCTTTTCTTGATACCGAGCTGGTAGCAAAAGGGATTATTTCAAGGCAGCAGTTAATAGATGCCATAGCAGTTGGACAGCTGACCCCCGGACCGGTATTTTCATCCGCAACGTTTATCGGATATCAGATCAACAATGCGGCAGGAGCTCTGGCTGCAACAATTGGTATTTTTCTGCCCGCCTTTTTGTTTGTGGCTCTGCTTAATCCGCTTGTCCGCAGATTGCGAAATTCCAGGCTTCTTTCCGTGTTCCTCGATGGAGTAAACGTGGCATCAATAGCCATAATCGCAGATATCTGCCTTAAAATGGGGAAGGACGCTCTGATCGACTGGCGTTCAGTTGTTATTGCAGCAATAAGTCTGGCTATAGTTTTTGGCTTTAAGAAAATCAATACAGCCTTAGTGGTTTTGTGCAGCTCCGTCCTGGGATACCTGTTGAGTTTTCTGTAACAATATTTGATATATGACTAAACCAAATAATAGGATTTCTGTTATTCAGGTGACCGCTTATGGGGAAGGGGTGGCTTAATTGCTAATG
The DNA here is from genome assembly GCA_963737255.1 of uncultured Bacteroidales bacterium. GTDB lineage: Bacteria > Bacteroidota > Bacteroidia > Bacteroidales > VadinHA17 > LD21. Next base: position 128,944 of record CAVTSB010000008.1, on the reverse strand, counting down.
TATGAATACTTCTGTTCTGGACGTTATAGTTATTGGTGGAGGGCATGCGGGACTAAGCATCAGTTACCACCTGAAGAAACTTAATCTGAGTCATATAGTATTTGAGCAGCGTAAAATTGGAAGTACGTGGCGAAGCCAGCGATGGGATTCATTTAAATTAAACACTCCGAATAAAATAAATTTATTGCCAGGACAGGAAAATATTTTCCCTGACCCGGAAGGATTCAGTTCAGCAACGGAATTTGTCTCTTTTCTTGAACGATATTCAGAAGAATTTCAGCTGCCGCTGATTGAGAGTTCAAGGGTTTTATCGGTAGAAAGCGTTACTGATCCTAAAGGTTTTTCTGTTCGTATCTCGGAAAATGGGTATGAAAAAAATTACAGGACCAGACAAATCGTAGTTGCTTCAGGTAGCCAGAATATAATGATTAAGCCATCATTTTCAGGGAACATATCGCCTGTTATCCTTCAGTTGCATGCCAGTGAATACAAAAATGGTTCCCTGCTGCCTGATGGCGGTGTTCTCGTTGTTGGCTGTGCGCAATCCGGAATCCAGATAGCTGAAGATCTTATTGACAAGGGAAGGAACGTTTTTATCTCAACAAGTCAGGTAAGCAGGATGCCAAGAAGATACCGCGGGAAGGATATAACTGACTGGCTTATCCTTACAGGATTTTTTGATCAGCGAACGACTGAAGTTACTGATTCCCGGATTTTAGGCATGAAACAACCTCAGGTTTCAACTGTCGGACCGCGGGGACATACTGTGAGCCTGCAGTCACTTGCACGGAAAGGAGCCACTATCCTGGGGAAAACAGAATTTACTGATTCCACAACCGCTTTTCTCAGGAGTGATGCGGCATCTCATATTAAATTTGGAGATGAAACATCGAGCAAGGTAAAGGAGATGATTGATGAATATATAAAGAAATCAAAGCTTAACGCTCCGCCACCTGAAGAGGATCCTGAGGATCAACCTGATCGTTCCGCAATTTTTGCATCTGCTGCTGCAACACTCAACCTTGCAGAGAACAATATAACATCAATTATATGGGCAACCGGATTTACCGGCGATTTCAGCTACCTGAAGCTACCTGTTTTCGATGGTTCCGGGATATTAAAGCACCATGACGGAATTTCGGATATTGAGGGATTATACTTTCTGGGCCTTCCGTGGCTTCGTAAACGAAAGTCGGCAATCATTCTCGGAATAAGGGAAGATGCTGAAATACTGGCTAATAAGATATATTCATATGCTTTAGAATTCACCCATGTGATATAAGATTATTCAGTATTTAAAACACCAGACAAGTCGTCTGATCTTTATTTGATAAACCAGTTTAATTTTACCAGGGGAACTCAGGCTCAGATGAGCTTTCTTTATTATCTCCCATGATTACCTGAATTTTCTTTTCCGGATCAGGTTTAGCGCTTTTTCAAGATAAATGGCAGGTACGGTAAAGGATGCGAAAACAGCCAGGAACCAGAGCACGTTTCTCAGGTTTACTTTTTTGCCCGGGGCGAATTCACCTCTTCCCCGGCCTTCTCCACTTCTTATTCCTCCTTCCGAGCGTCCTCTTCCCATCCGCTCCCCATCCCGCGGGCCGAACTGCTGCCTCAAGCTGTCGGGGATATTTCCTTCTCTCCTTCCCCGGACCTGACGGCCTTCCCTGGCCTCGAATCTTGCCCTTGTGCTGTCAGGGAGCTCACGCATGTCAGGCCGGGTAAATTCTCTCCTGCCTTCAGGACCTCTGCCGCCTCTTCCTTCAAAGTGGCCGTTTGAGCTGAAGCTGAATATCCTGACGCTTCTGTCCCAATAGTTTAGTTTCCCGAATGCTTTTACACCAATAACCAGAATCGCGACTGATAATATGAAGAAGCTAATTTTCTTTACCATTTTTTAATTTTTTTATGCGTAACCTCAGCAGAACCCAGTTCCAGTGAAAGCCAAGATGGATGCCAAACAATGCCAGCGTTAAAAATGACGAACTGGTATGCATTACTCTCCAGAATGTTCGTGAGCCGCCCAGATTGAGCCACGAAAAATCAATTGTCCTTGCTATTGCTATTCCGCTAAGTATCATAAGTATGATTCCTGCCAGGAGCAAGACATCAAGTACATAATTAACTCTTGCTGTCACAGTACATTTTCCGAAAAAGCCCACTGTGACTTTCTTTATCCAGCCCCAGTTAAGGACCTTGTGTAATATGAAAAATAGTCCGATAATCAGCCCTGCCCATTCATGAAAGACCAGGCCATGGAATGATCCTGGATCCATCAGCAAAAGCATTGCTATTGTGGCAGTTAGGCTAAGAAAAAATTTGAAGATGTTCATTCTTATTCAATTACAGGATTAATGTCTTTATAAAACAGACATCAGAAATCCTGAAAATATTCCCCGGTCAATGCGATTAAAGAGGTTAAATAGGTTTGGATCATAATAGAAATAATTCTAAAAATACTTGGAACGTAAGTAATTTATGTTTTACTTTGCAATTCAAAGTACTTTTATAGCATGAAAAGCGATACAAAATCCATTGATGACATAAAGGCAATCAGGAAAATAATGGAAGAGTCTTCAAGATTTCTTTCTCTCAGCGGCCTTTCAGGAGTATTTGCAGGGGTTACGGCAATAGCGGGGGCACTTGTTGCGTATTTTTTTATTCTGGACAATGGGAGTATTCACTATGACGAATACTTCAGAAGCCTTTCTGCAAAAGAGACTTTTTCGCTCAGATGGCAGCTTATTGCGGATGCTGCTTCAGTGCTTGTGCTTTCTATATTGTTTTCTCTTTATTTTTCCATAAAAAAGGCAAAGAGAGATGGAAAGAACTTCTGGACTCCTGTCTCCAGAAGAATGCTCATAAACCTGCTTATTCCCCTGGCTACGGGAGGTATTTTTGTTATTGTACTCCTATATCAGAATCATATCCAGCTGATAGTTCCGGTTTTTTTGATTTTTTACGGTCTGGCGCTGGTAAATGCCGGGAAGTTCACTTTTAGTGAGATTTTTTACCTCGGGATACTTGAAATAATTACCGGCCTTGTATCAGCCTTCTTTCCTGGCTGGGGTGTGATATTCTGGATATTTGGGTTTGGCATCCTTCATATAATCTATGGACTGGTAATGTACAGAAAATACGAGGCATGAAAGGACTTATTTCGGACATAAACAAGGTTTTTGAAAGCAGGGTTAGATTGGGGATTATGTCAGTCCTTATGGTAAACGAAACCTATGATTTTAACAGCCTGAAAGAGACCCTGGATGTAACTGACGGGAATCTTGCAAGTCATCTGAAAGCCCTGGAGGAACGAGGGATGATAAAGGTCAATAAACAATTCATCGGCCGTAAGCCAAATACATCCTACTCAGCAACCGAAACGGGGATCGCTGAATTCAGGCAACATTTAAAAGCCCTGGAAAACCTGATTGGAGGATAATTTTTTTTGAACCTATACTTTGTAATTCAAAGTACTTTTTAAACATAATAAATGAAACTATGAAAATTGAAATCACAAACCAGAATGTATGGCACCAGTCCCTGACGATAAAACTTGCATTACTTGCAATTCTCGGGCTGCTCCTGCTTGTCCCTCTCCAGATGATCAATCAGATTATCAGGGAAAGGCAATTGAATGCTGAAAAGGTTAAGAAGGAAATATCAGATCAATGGGCTGCAAAACAATGCTTTTCAGGCCCCGTGATTAATATCCCCATCCGTACCATCCCGTCTGAACAGGATGAGAAATCAATAACCAGATTATGGCATATTTTACCTGAAAATCTTAATATAACCGGATTTATTAAGCCGGAAATAAGATACAGGGGTATTTATCAGTCGGTTGTTTATGATTCTGAATTGACTATCAAAGGATTTTTCATTATCCCGGCAGAGGGTGTTTTAAAAAACTATGAAGTTTTATGGAAAGAGGCATACTATACAGCAGGTATTTCAGATAACAGGGGTCTTAAAGGCAAGATCATACTGAAAACTGATTCAACGGAACTGGAAGCAGAGCCCGGAGTCAGGGATAATGATATCTTTCAGTCAGGTATTTCTTTTATTAGTCCTGTTCTCATTCCCGGCAGCAAGGTAAGTATAGATATGAGCATCAACCTGTCAGGATCCGAAGGATTGCAGTTGACTCCCCTGGGAAAGTCAACATTTGCACATCTTCAATCGGAATGGACCTCTCCAAGCTTTAACGGGAGCTTCCTGCCGATAAAAAGAATTGTGGATGAAACAGGATTCGCTGCTGATTGGGAAGTGACTCACCTGAACAGGAATTATCCACAGAACTGGACAGGAAACGCATTCCAGCCCCTGGATAGTTCATTTGGCCTGGATCTTTTTCAACCGGTTGACCACTACCAGAAGTCGTGGAGGAGTTCCAGATATGGAATACTTTTCATAGCGCTCACTTTTCTTGTTCTTATCTTTCTGGAAATCACAAGGAAGGAAGCAATTCATATTTTCCACTATTTCCTGGTCGCGCTGGGACTTGTACTCTTTTTCTCACTTCTGAATTCCCTCAGTGAGCAGGTTGGTTTTAATCTTGCCTACCTTATCTCATCAGTTGCAACAATTTTGCTGATCTCTGTTTTTACTGGTGCTCTTTTCCGGGAAAAAAAGACGGCTTTGATCGTATCCGGGATGCTGGTGGTTTTATACTCGTTCATATTCGTTCTGCTGACGCTGAATGATTATGCCTACCTGGCCGGCAATATCGGATTGTTCCTGTTGTTGGCTGTAATAATGAAACTGGCCAGCAATCTGGATGTTTTCAAAAAGGCCGCATTATCTGATACGGTTGGGGAGAAGGACAATTAACATCAATTTCGATTATTTCACGGTCAGGCAGTTTATTCATGAACTGCCTGACCTTTCATGTATTGTTAAGTTTTTACCATGGTGTAATTCCATAAGATAAAAAGGAAGGGTATTTCTATAAGGAATAATAACTTTGTATGTATGAAATACATCTTTCTTATAGCTGCATTTAACGCTTTATTTTTTGCATTGCTGTTGTCCCAGAAAAAACCCAGGGAACTCCATGATAAGATACTGATATGTTGGCTGATATACCTGGGATTTTATATCGGTGTATATTCTTTTTACTCTCATGATCTGTTCACTCATTTTAAATTACTGTCAATAAGCCTGATTTCTTTTTTATTGCTGCATGGACCATTCCTGTATTTTTATATTCTGACCCTCGTTTCCGGTAACCGGAAATTATTTTGGAGCGATCTGTTACATCTTATGCCATTTATTTTGTTCAATTCGTATATTCTGATTTCTTCATTTTATCCTGGTACATCTGAAAAATTAAATATTGAAAGACTTACAAAGCAATATGACCCTCCATTCTTATTTCTGTTTTTTCTGATCTTAACCGCAATCTCCGGAACGGCTTATTTTTTACTTACGATAAAGCAGTTCAGGAAACTCGACATTAGCATATTTAATAATTATTCATCAACGGCGCATATTGACCCGGATTGGCTCAAAAAACTGGTCCTTATATTTGGAATTGTTTGGACAGCGTTAATATCAGTTACGGTAATCCACCACATATTTAACATGTTTTCAATGGTCTTTTGCACTGACGGACTATTTCTTTCTTTGTCTGTTTTTGTAATTCTGGCTGGCTATTTTGGCCTGAAACAAAAGGTAATTTTTTCTTCTGAAGATATAATTGTGGCGGCAGATACTACGAAAACTCTTCCAAGATATTCAGGTTCCCGGCTCTCAGGGTCCGAAGCCAAACAATATGCCGGAAAGCTGACGGATCATATGATATCAGCAAAACCGTATTTAAATCCTGAACTGACCCTTCCTCAACTGGCTTCGGAACTCCGTATTTCGAGCCATTATCTTTCACAGGTGATCAATGAACAGTTTAATCTCAATTTTTTTGATTATGTAAACCGCTACAGGGTAGAGATATTTAAAGAAAGAGTTGCAGATCCCGCTTACAGGAATTTTTCATTGCTGGGGATTGCCCTGGAATGCGGATTCAATTCAAAAACAGCTTTCAACAGGATATTCAAACGAGCTACAGGCATTACTCCTTCAGAGTATAAAAAAACAGTCTGACCAAAATTCCCGGATTTATTGCTTATTTCTAAAAGTCCCACTTTATAAACCCGGAACTGCTAAACACATTTAAGACGTCCCGTTTTATAAACCGGAGCGACATTCCCTTTTTCCCGCTGTAATTTTAACACGGATTTTTAATGATGATTTTATTATTTACTAATTAAACATTTATAAAATGAAAACACGTGAAAATGAAAATTCATCCGACAATTTGAATCTCAATCCAAAAAGAAAAAGTTGTCTGAGGTTTGCTCTGACAATGCTGTTTACTCTTTCAGGGTTATCTCTTTCTACGAATGTAACATTTGCCCATTGCGACACAATGGATGGCCCTGTTATTAAGGATGCCAGAATTGCCATCGAAAAAAATAATGCAAACTACATTCTCAAATGGGTTCAGAAGGAAAATGAAGCCGAATTAAGTGATGCTTTTATTCTTTCAATGAAGGTCAGGAAGCTCAGTACCGATGCTAAAGCTTTAGCTGATAAGTATTTATTTGAGACGCTTGTCAGGCTTCACAGGAGTGGAGAAGGAGTTCCCTATTCGGGTGTAAAACCATCAGGAACTCCGGTAGAGGAAAAAATCCTGGCTGCTGATAAGTCAATTGAGGCCGGGAACATGTCACCTTTAAAGGATAAAGTTTCAGATGAAATGCTGCCCGGACTGACGGAACGATTTGAAAAAGTAATTGCGTTACGGAATTATGATGTCAACAATGTTGAGGCCGGAAGAGAATATGTTGAAGTCTATGTCAAATTCTTCAAATATGCTGAAGGAGAAGAAGTAAGTCATGAACTTATTCATCATTGATGACTCCAGACACATTTAAATGTGTACCCGTTAAGCCTTTTATTAAAGGGACCAGTGAGGAATTTACATTTCTCTTTTCCATTCAGGTAAATAAAACAGGTCAAAATGTGTTCATGACTGCGGGTTTTGTGCAACATTACCTCTTACGCCTTTTTTCCTATCTTTGTCGAATCCCAGACATGAAAATAAATCAAAAGGCGTAAATGGTATTTGATGTTTTAGATCTGAATCCGGAATTGCTGGAAGCCATTAATTACATGGGTTTTAGCGAAACCACACCTATACAGGAACAGGCTATACCGGTCATACTTTCGGGCAGGGACCTTATTGGCTGCGCACAAACAGGTACCGGAAAAACCGCGGCCTACCTGTTACCCGTCATGAACAGCATTTCAGAAAAACGCCGCGACCATACTCACACCCTGATATTGGTTCCGACACGTGAGCTGGCCTTGCAGATTGATCAGCAGATCCAGGGATTTGCTTACACATTGAACATTACATCCATTGCAGTATACGGAGGCGGCGATGGGAGCGGATGGGAGCAGGAAAGGGCTGCCCTCTCGAAAGGCGCCGATATAATTGTGGCTACTCCCGGCAGGCTGATCTCACATCTTAACCAGGGCTATGTGAAATTTAACGAGATAGAGGTACTGGTCCTGGACGAAGCTGACCGTATGCTCGATATCGGATTCTACGATGATATTATGCATATAATTTCCTATGTGCCGAAAAAACGTCAGACTTTGATGTTCAGCGCTACGATGCCGCCGAAGATCCGGTCGATGTCAAAGCACATAATGAAAAATCCGGTGGAAATTGCCCTTGAAATGTCGAAGCCTGCCGATGGTGTCATTCAAGCTGTTTATAAGCTTAGCGATAGCCAGAAATTACCGCTGATCAACAGCCTGATATCCGGCAATCCGGAATACCACAGCATTTTGATATTCAGCTCCACAAAAAAGAAGGTAAGTGCGATTGTGCGGGGTCTTCGATCAAAAAACTACCTGGTTGAGGGCATTTCATCCGATCTTGATCAGAAGGAAAGGGAAGATATGCTGCAGCGGTTCAAATCGCGCAGGTGTCGTGTATTGGTGGCTACCGATGTGCTGAGCCGCGGGATCGATATCAAGGATATTAATCTTGTGGTAAATTTTGATACCCCGTCAGATGCAGAGGATTATGTGCATCGTGTTGGCCGCACAGCACGCGCCGAAACAACAGGTGTTGCGGTAACGCTCGTCAACAGGTCGGATGTGCCCAAGATGCAGCGAATTGAAAAATTAATAGGCTACGAAGTTTACAATGCCCCGCTTCCGGCCCTTTTAGCCGATAAACCTGACAGGAGTACCGGCCACTCACCTTCGCCGGTAAAATCTGAGAAAGGTGATTTCAGACGTCGAAATAATCAGAGAGACCGAAGGCAATGGAAGCGGCGGTGACTCCCATTTTGCCGGCATGAATTTAATTCCCGGTTCCCCGTCAACAGTAAATTTACCGGCGAGACAAACTGGCTGTATGGTTATTTCGGAATCACGTGGTATTTTTCAACCCGTGAATCCTTTATAACACCTTTCCAGTTCAATCCAAAGCCAAAATCGTATTTGTTCCCTTCCGTATCGACATGGCATTCCATGTCAAACGGAACATCTTCCTTTTGCAGCTCAACGGTTTTCATGCCGGCAGGCATCTGCATCGGCAATAATCCCGAGGGCTCATATGCACCGGTAAGTATATCAAGGATCACCTGATCCTGCACATCGAATGTAACAAGAATGGCACTTGCATCTTTTTCAAATTCGCTGAATACCATTGGTCTGGAAACAGATATTGATACAATGACCGGTTTATCCTTCATTGCTTTCCTTGCGTCAATCACCATTTTCAAGTCAGTGGCATTTGAAGTTGCAATGGTTTTATTTCTGAATGTACGGTTCGTGAACTTTTCAAACGGATCACCTCCTGCAATGCTCTGTTCGCGGGCATCCACCGCCCGGTATGGACTGTACTGAAGGCTGATGGGCACATAACCGTTCCCTCCCTTTTCTGCATCGGCACGATCATATCCGCTGCCCGAATCAGGGCTCCGTATAACAACAAGTGCAAAATCGGCTTCAGACGGATTATCAGTAACCCTGAAATATTTCCCGGTTAGTTCAATATTAACCGGATAATCGACAGCCCCCGGCCTTTGTCCGCCAAAGAAATCCCTGCCTGCAGGGGTAGCCCTTTTGGGAATGTATACTGTTTTCTGCTTTTCAACAGGCAGCACGTTGTTCTTATTCTTCAGCATTACAACCGACTTCAGCTGTGCTTCATACCCTGCCTTCATAAATTGTTCATTCCCGACTATCTTCCTGGTCTCTTCAACAAACAGGTAAGGATTTTCGAAGAGCCCGGTACGGAAAATATTTTTCAGAAGACGAACTGCGGACTGCTCCAATCTGGTTCTCATGAACTCTTCACCAAATTCCTTTACTCCCATTTTGTATGCTTCTATCACAGGACCGGCATCATTGTTGCCTCCAAACTGGTCCACTCCTGCCATTATCAGTTTATAGTGCCTTTCAGCGACTGATAATTCTTCAACTCCCCAGCATGTTGTTCCAAACCCATCGACTGCCGTTTCATCTTTCGTCACACCCCAGTCTGTGCAAACCACGCCTTCAAATCCGTATTTTCCTCTTAAAAGATCATTGATAATATACTTGCTGAAGGCATTTCCGACATTCTCGTTGTATACTGTATCGATTCCATACGATATTGTATAATAAGGCATTACAGCTGAAGCTGTTTTTGTTTCACCTTCAAGGTTAAATGCACCTTCCGTAAAAGGGATCAGATTATCGGACAGGTTATTTCCAGGATAGACAGCAAACTTCCCGAAACCATAATGGGCATCACGGCCACCCTCCTCAGGTCCGCCGCCAGGCCAGTGCTTGACCATTGCATTGACGCTGGTATAACCCCAGCCTCCGGAAATTACCTTATCAGCGGGGGATGTCTGGAAACCATCGGCGTACGCACGGGCCATATCGGCTGTCAGTTGGGGATGCTCACCAAAAGTGCCGTTGAACCTTCCCCAGCGGGGCTCTGTTGCAAGGTCGATCTGCGGCGACAATGCGGTGGAAATGCCTAAAGCACGGTATTCCCGGGAAGCAATCTGACCAAACAGTTTTACGACCGCCGGATCAAAGGTGGCAGCCATTCCGAGTGAACCTGGCCACATAGATATCTGTCCTGCAGAACCAACATAATATTCAGCATTGGATGTTGCGCGGTGCCTGGGATCGGAGCTGTTGTTGGACGGAATGCCCAACCCGATACCTTCACAAAGGGATTGAACCTTATTGCTCCACAGAGCTGCAACCTCAGGGCTTTCCACTGTCGTGACAAGAACATGGCGGAGATTGTCCTCCGTAAGGAATTTGATCTGATTGTCACTGAGATCATAAGACTTTGCTCCGCTCTCTGCAAAAGGCTTGCCGCCGTAAGTGCTGGCTCCAAACCTGGTGCTTCCCGATGGAATTGACTGATGTGCGCTGTAAAGCATTAATCCGGCAATCTGTTCAATGGTCATTTTTGATGCCAGATCCTTTGCGCGATCATCTGCGCCTTTACGCCAGTCTTCGTAAACATCAAGTTTCCCGTTCTTATTAAGATCCTTGAAAGCTAACCTGTCAGATGTTAATATTATTACCCCCGAAGTGGTGTCGTACCCCAGGTTTTGTCCTCCCTCGTTGGTTATAAGCCTCAGGGAGCCCGTTCCTGACTCACTCCACTTTTTGCAGCCTGTAAAGTACAGCGAACCTGCCAGACAGGCCAGGATAAATAAGGAAAGTTTAAGGTTTTTCATGATATAGGTTTTGGTATTGTTTGAATTTTCTTAACCAGGACAATAGTAAGAATCGAATTCATCCGAAACATTCAGGTTACGTTCAACCATAGGCTCCAAGTCCAAAGAAAGCCCTCTTTTTCGCAAATCTGTATAGCCAGGTTTTTTCCCTTATTTTTGGCGCTGAAGCATGACTGGACACTGCTGCCATTTCCGAAAGCCGTTCAGCTTCATTGTTGCGCCCTGACGTGTCGGTTGCATTATGCATCTTCACATAGCTTATCAGCCATTGAGGATTTTCCATTACTATGCATCCGGAGGTACGGGCGGGTATCTCAATACGGAATTCATTTAAAAACGAAGAATTGGCATAGATCTCTTCAAGCGATTTATCCTTCACATTATCGCAGGCAAACTGGATGAGCGGACAAGGCTCAACATTACCTTCAGCGTTTATATGGTGACTTAAGCCTGTTGCTGCCGGACAAAGGCCGTTTCCCTTATCATCCCAGTAAGAGTCTATTATTGCAATATCGTACTTTTTGCGGCCCTCGACCAGGAACATCCTCAATTTCCGGATCTCTTCCCCTGACAGGCACAGTTCAGGCATTGGATTTTTTCCCATCGGTCTGTAGATATAATACCACAGGTATGCCACACCATTTCTGATTAGGGGTTTTATAAATGCGTCGGACATTGCATATTTATAATTTGATTTGCAAACGCTTACAGCAACTCCGGTTATCAGTCCGGCCCTTGTGGAATTGAGGATGGCATCCATTGTTCTCTTATATACCCGGGAGCCTCCCCGCCTTATATCTGCACCAACCTCGTCACCTTCAAAACTGATCAATGGCGTAATATTTGAAAGTATGCGCATTCCCTGGGCAACATGAGGCGTTAGTAATGTTCCGTTTGTGAAAAGCTGGAAATAGCAGTCATCATGTTTTTTCAGGACCTCAAAAAGAGGTTTATAAAGCAGCGGTTCCCCACCCAAAATGCCAAAAAAGTAACTTCCCTTCTTTTTTGACTGACTGATAATTCCATCAAGCGTTTCGGGAGCCATAGTATTGTTTTTTTTCTTCCCGGGCACCCAGCATCCCTGGCAGCTCAGATTGCAATTGTCCGTAACCGAGATAAACTGGAAGGCGGGGAAAAAATTTCCTTTCGCATTTTGTTTCCGGAACCGGATACTTGTCTTGAGTCCTTTAAAACCAAGGTTATATATGAATTTGTGCAGGCACCTCTTATCTGTCTTTATTAACAGTCTCCAGATCATAATCAATTTTTTAAGTTTTTGTTTTGTTCTTCGATTGCCTTTAACCTCACCAGCTCCGCCTGATCAACCAATCCTTTTCTGAAAACCGGATTACTTTTCCTTCTCATATTTCACCTGCTTCCGCTGAAATCTGAGCGGATTTTTCTACCGGTATCATTAAGCCTCCGCACCTGCAATAAATAAGAAAAGTTCTTAACTTCCTTAAATGATTTAATTTAAGTGCGTTATGCTCCCGAGCCGGGAGTTCATTCTAAGATTGGCATATATAAATATCGGGGCTAAAATACCTAACTTTTTGTCAAAAATTCATTTCTTGTGTTCTTTTATTAGCCGTCATGCTCACTCCAGGAATTTCGCTCTATATTAAGTTCTTCAGGATCAGATATAAATAAACCAGGTTCAGATTTTCAGGTTCGGGTTGCCAGCCTGAGTAATAACAAGGGTCCTGATGTCTTCACTTGCAGCCACATCAGCTGCTGATTTACCATTTTTATTCCTCAGGGAGGTATTTGCACCTTTTTCAAGCAATAACCTTACAACTTCAGTGTGGCCATTTGCAGCAGCGATCATTAAGGGAGTGGTTCCCTCACTTGTGAGAATATCGACATCTGCATCATTCTCCAGCAGGAGCTTAATAATCTCATAGTGGCCTCTTACACAAGCAGCTGCAAGTGGTGCCATCCCGTCATTAGTCCTCCTGTTGATCTCAGCACCACGTCTGGTCAGCAATCTGACCACGTCAGTATGGCCGTTTTGGGAGGAAACAAAAAGAGGAGTTGCGCCTCTCCTGGTTTTTGCTTCAATATTTGCACCATTATCAAGCAATATCTTCACAACCTCAGTAAATCCGGATGAAGATGCTATAAACAGAGCTGTAGCACCTCTGCTTGTCGGGATTTCCGGATCTGCTCCTTTTTCGATCAATAATTTTACAGCTTCGACGTGACCGTTTTGTGAAGCAATAAATAAGGCGGTGAATTCCTTGTTCGATTGAAAGTCAATTTTTGCTCCGTTTTCAACCAGGAGTTCAATTGTTTTCGTATGACCTTTAAGTGAAGCCAGATAAAGTGCTGTAGTTCCATTGTTGGTCAGCAGATCTGCCTTTGCGCCATTTTTCAGCAGTATATCCGCTATTTCAAAATGCCCGTTTCTTGAAGCCATATGCAGCGCGGTAAATCCTTCATTTGTCTTTAAATCGACCCTGGCGCCTTTTTTCACAAGTTCGCTTGCAACGTCTATGCATCCGGCAATCGAGCTATGCATTAGCATGGTTCCCCCGGCATTATCCTGGTAATTGAGGTCATATGCCCTGCTCAGCATTTTTAATGCAGCAGCGCAATCCTTTTCTTTGATTGCAGTAATAATCAGTGAGGGAGGAATTACTTCCTGACCTCTGGCAGTATATGCAAAAAAAGTGAAAGCAAACATGAGGAATAGGGAGGATAGTTTCATGGTTTTGGTGCTTACAATTTTTCTGTGCTTTTAAAGAACTTTGAGATTTTTTGTGCAGGCATTCTGCGCACAGGACTAAAGTTACTAAATTTTAATCATCCGGCGTATCGGAATGTTAAAAAGCAGGCGGGCATAATACCTGTCACCCTTCCCAACCGGCAATACCGAACCTGTCATTCCGACGGAATGGAATCTCATCATCTTTTATGCAGGCATACAGAAGCACTTCCCAATCAAAGGAAATACGTATTATAATACGTATTTAAATTTAAAGAAATATGTATTATAATACGTATTACTTTAACTGTAATACTTACAATACATAATTATTCACATCTACTTTTGCGATCATCGATTTATAGAATCCAAAGCCACGAAGTGGCCTTTTTTAAACAATTCCAGAACCACGACAGTGGTGATATGAATAACCCCCAGCGAAACCTGGGGAGGAGTTTTTTAATGTCCGCTTATTTTAGGAACAGAAATGAGGAAATGTTCATACTTTTACAATGGAGAAAAGAACTAAAAACAAATTAATTTAACAAAAATCCTGCAGCCATGAAAAAGAATATTCTGATCCTTGTTCTGGCAATAAGCCTTATTTCTGTCTCTTTCTTTTCAATAGAAAAGAGTCAGACTGAATCCCTGATAGCTTCAAAAGAAGTTACACAAGTAGGGATAATTGTGAGAGACATTGATAAAGCCCGCGTTGCCTGGGCTCAAATGTTAGGAGTAACGGCCCCTGAGGTGAGTGTTGCAGAATCTCACTTTTCCCGGCCAACACTTTATAAAGGAAATCCCTCTGATGCAAAAGCGAAACTTGCCTTTTTTGCGATGGACAATCTGCAAATCGAGTTGATTCAGCCTCTTGGAGGGAAAAGCACCTGGCAGGAATACCTTGAGAAGAATGGGGAAGGCGTTCACCACATAGCTTTTCAGGTAAAAGATATTGACCGGGTTGAAAAAGAATTTTCATCGGTTAATATGCCGACAATTCAGAGAGGCGGCTGGGATGGGGGAGCTTACAGTTATATCGACAGTTCAAATGAAATTGGGTGCATCCTGGAATTACTTGAAAACTTCAAATAAAAAAATGCAGGGATTTTCATGAACAGGAACAAGTCCGTCCACATCAGCTTTCATCCTGGTGGAATTATTTCGCTTTATTCCAATCCCTGTAGTTGTCAGTAAGCCAGGCAGGATCACCTGTACCTCCGGTAAAGCTGAACCTGACAGGATCCCATTTAATATCAGACTTATTGAAATAAAGCTGATTTATGAGGTGACAGGAAATGACTGTACGGCCTCCGATCTGTTCACTTGCAACAGGTTTTTTGCGGCTTTTGACACATGACAGGAAATCTTCGTAGTGTGAATTGCTTTCATAAAGCCTGATTCCGGCATCCTTCAGGAGAAGCTTTTCAGCTTTATCGACCTCTGCCTGGCAGGTAGTCTCTTTGTTTTCCGTACCGGCATAGGAAGCAATTGTCTGGCCTTTGACTATCACCCTGAATCTGCCCCTGTTTACCATAACTTCTCCCTCGCTGCCAAAAAAGTGAATGCCAAAACCACTCTTTTTGTGGAACACCGGAATGCCATTCGAATATACCAGAACAGCCTCATTATTGACCAAACTAAGCTCAACGGGACCGCTTTCATCCATTCCGAGTCCCCATTGTGCTATGTCAAGATGATGGGCGCCCCAGTCACCGACGTCTCCCGTTCCATATTCCCTGTAGGATCGCCAGAGCGGGAAATGTGTGTGCACTCCGCGGGGGCTTAATATTGAATTATATGGGCGTAATGGAGCCGGACCAAGCCACATATTCCAGTCCAGTCCCGGTTCCATGGGCTCTTCTGCCAGATCGCAGTATTGGGGCGGTCCTCCGAAGCTGCACTCAACGTGGTCGATCTTTCCTATGCAGCCATTGCGAACCAGTTCACATGCTATCCTGAATTCCTTGCTTGAACGCTGCATGGAACCGGTCTGGAGTACACGCTTGTTTTTATCAACGGTATTTATAATATCAATTGCTTCCCGGATATTGTGGGTCAGTGGTTTCTCACAATAAACATCCTTACCCTTTTTAAGCGACAACAATACAGGCAAAGCATGCCAGTGATCAGGTGTTGCAATACTTACCGTGTCGATATCCCTGCGCTCTATAAGTTCCTGGTAGTCAGTGTACGTCCTGCAGTCTGCCACACCTTTGTCCTTATTGTCAGAATAGAACTTATTAACTCTTTGTTGTGCGTCGGTCCGGCGGGTGGTATCTACGTCGCAAACAGCAAGGACCTGTGCCAGGGGCATAAATTTGGTTAGCAGGTATTGCGTTTGCTTGCCCGTCCCCACAAAACCCATGTTAATGCGGCTGCTGGGCGGAAATGCCCACAATCGTGAAGGGAGGATCAGAGGTACAGCAATCAGCGGTGAAGCCGCCGTTTTGATGAAGTTACGTCTTGTTGTTTTCATAACGTGTATTCTCGTTGAAATTTGGATATAATTACCAGGAAATTGTTTAATTGAAGTTGGAAGTTAAGATACTTAATATTTAAAAATTCTGCAACTCAGAAATGACCGGACCGGAAACGCAGATGATTTCATAAAAATGGACAGCCAATAGCCTAACAGTATGATATATCCAGAGCAGATAAACCGCAAGTATCTTAAAGTAAAATATATGGATTTTTTTGCTGAAATAGCGGGTTTTGCAGAACAATTCATGTTTACATAATGTTACTATTTAAATTAATTGAGAAGAATTTTTCTAAGTACAGAGGCAGGAACTTTAAAGCTTAAAAAGATGAAATCAATTGAAGGCAGCAAGCACTTTATAAGAAGAATGCGCAAAACTTCTTTGTTACCGGTATTGTTAGCTCTAATTTTTGGCTGCAGCAAAAATGATGACCCTGAAGCGGTCAGTAAGGTAACCATTGTTACAATTAACCCTCAATCGCCGGCATCTCTTTCATTTGGACAAAGAGTTACAATTTCATATGATTATGAAGTTTTGGAACCTGAAGGTGTCAGAATATGGGTTATGCCATATTCCGACGGGTTAATCTCACCAAAATATTCCTATACTTCTTCTCCCTTAATTAAAGGTGCGGGAAGCAGGGATGTAACTTTTACAATTACTTCCGGCGAATCGGAAATGGTAGTGGATCAATTGAAAATTAAAATTGCTGATTCTACCGGTGACGTTACAATCCTGGAGTATTTTGAAACAGTCGATTATACCTTCGGTCCTTAATAATCGTGTAAAAATTCTATTGGCAAAATGACGGTTCTTTTGAAGCCTGGAATTATAACGCCTGACTTGTACCAATTACAATATATTAAGACTTTGAAAGGGTTGGCTGCATATGCAGGTTGGCATCTATTCTACCCTGAAGGTTTTCTTTTGGTAAATTAGTTTCCCTTCGGGTGTAATTCCCTGTATAATAATTTCATACTCAGATTCAACATCCGATGTCCAGAATTCAACCCTGAAAGCGCCTTCCTTATCAGGTCTTAGGGATGGATTCCAGTACAGGGTATTTCTGAAATCAGGTATCGAACTATCCTTCATTTCAGGAGATGAATAATCAAATGAAGCAAATAAGCTTACCGGATCTATCACTCGGTAGGGTAATCGGACCATATAGTCAGGGAGTGAAACACAACTGAAATCTCCCGACCTGGTAATTACATTTAATATGCCGGTGAAAAAATAGTCTCCTGCAAGGTATTTTTCTTTAATTACATCAATTTTTTCAACAATCTCGGGATCAAGATTGACTATTAACGAGGGATCTTTTATTATTACTCCATCTATCATTAAACAAGGTGAAAAAACATTCAGATCGTCATCAACACGTTCAGTTATTAATATTTCAAATGAGGAATTTCTCATTTTCAGGGAAACATCAGGTAAAATTTCAAAAAAGACCTCCTCCATTTGTGGCAGTTTGACGTATTCAGCCATAATCAACTCGATGTCGGGTTTTCCGTAGAATCTTATTGGTTTAAGCGGTGGGAAAACCGGTTTCAGCAGGCTTCCATCAGAGGCAATACCGTAGATTTTCCTCACCTGATAATTGGCACTCCAATCAGGGATTTGCGGAGGCATATGTTTTTTAATTGAATCAATCAATGTTCCCGACTGAGGATAATTTTCGGAAAAGGATGATTCAATACTGAATTTGCTTTTTTTACTGATATCATCAGGCATGATAATTAAGTCTTTAAGTCCTTCATCGATATGGAGGTTAAAGCTAAAATTACCATTGCTGTCAGTCGTGGTATTTTGAAATCCAGCCACTTTCCCGGGGATACAGAGTAGAAGTCTTTCGGCTGAAGTAAATGCCTGCTGATCGCTTTTAAAAAGTTTTCCAGTGAGAAGATGATCTTCTTTTTCGAACCGGTACCTGAAATGAGGAAGTTCCCCGGATACTATCGTTTCCCATCTAATCCAGTTGCTTTTAACATTTTGAAGAAGACTGTCAATCACGTCGGGATTGATCTTTCTGGTCTTTTTATCCTTAATTTTATTCCAGGGGATTGATCCAAATTCCGTACCAAATAGCATATAATCACAAATACCGGTGATTTCCCTGTCACATGTCGGGGGAGATACCGATATACTCAGATTTGTTAAATTATCCGCATCTGACGCCTCTGTTCCGGGCTCAAATTTGAGTGTGAATTTTTCCCTTAAGTTGCAGCTGTCGGCTGAGCTGATGGTTACGGGGCTTGTTTCATCAGCAGGAGTATAGATCAACCTTTCTGAAACAGGCTTGCCTTGCGAATTAAAAATTGTAATCTGATTGACTCCCGGAATCAACACTTTTCTGGGAACAGCTATAGTGGTTGTTGCTCCAGCCATCGTTCCGTTATGTACATAGTTAATGTTACCTCTTGTTTGTATAATTATGAAGAGAAGATTCTTGTTTTCCGTCCTGAAATTATTATCTGCACTGACCAATAGTTCAATAAACTCCGGGTTCAGGTTATTTACTCTCAAGGACACTCCGGCATTACCTGCCATTTGATTGGTTTGGCCAGTCTCCCCGCTGGTTTTATCCGAATATACTTTTCCCTTAAATTCATTGTTAATTAAGGCATTAAAGATCTTAATCTCCTTAATGAAGCAATTATAAGGGAGAGAATTTTTCATCCAGTTCGTATATGCCCTTATGGTGTAAGCACCTGTACTTAAAGTGTCGGGCAGGACAAAATGCCCTGGTCCAAAACCTTTGTCAACAAGGACTCTTTTTTGTACAACCAGCATGTTTTCAGGATTCAAAAGTTCAAAATATACAATCCTGCTAATTAGGGATGGTTTAAAGCTCTGCCTGTCAATTAAATAAACACTGAACCAAAAATCCTCTCCCGAAATATATTCTTCCCTGTCGGAGTGTATAAAGATCTCCTCCCGGGGCACCTTACCAACATACCTGAGAAATCTTTGCACAAGGGAATCCGGAAAACCATCCTGCAACTGAGAAAATACTGGCTGAATGAACAGAATATAGGTCAACAGGAGAAGGGCCGGTTTTGTCTTTTTTCCCATATGCATTGCTTTACAAATATTACTCTCCTATCCAGAAATCAGGCCTTGTTTTTGTTCCCCTTGTTGTACAATCTGCACAATTCAAGTCATCTGTAAGTATTCTTGTCCGGGGGGCAGGATAGGGTATATCGGAAATAACCCACCTCGATATGCCCAACTCCGGAGGATCATAGTCCCCATAAATAGTATCTGTTGGACAATGGCTGTACTGGTCAACAATGCCTTTAAATTTATCCTGTATGAAAATCCTTTTGGACGATACTGCAGAAACGCTGAAAAAGCCTAAAACCTTTTCGTCCGGTTTCTCCAAACAAATGATATTGCCTGGGATGGAAGAGGGAATGACATCATAAAGGCTTCCGGTCTGATCAGTAAGCTTTTGCATTTTCTCCCAGTAGCTGTATTCAATTTCATTCAGGGAATATTGATTTACTTCAAGACTGTATTTCTTTTTAAGCCTGTCAGTGAAGTTTGAAATGTATATTATGGGGTGGCGGTATATACTGACATCCTCAAACGCAACGGTATTCTTTATATTAATGTTTTCCGAACTGTCCGATACCCAGCATGTCATGTTTTCCACAGGAAATAAAATGTTGAAAATCTTAAGCCAATACTTATGGATAAAAAATTTGTCAGGGTTAATTTGTCATCGATATATAATGCCCCCTCAAATGCCCGCTCTTTTTCAAGCGTACGGGGTATTACATTCGATGAATCGCTTTTTGGCAGGTAACTTCCGGGTGATACGGAATATCTTGTAAGGTCAAGTCCGAAATTAAACTCATTTCTACTGAGAAACCAGTTAAAATCTGCTTTGATACCGGTGCTGTTTATTTTATGAGAAAGCGCAAATGCCTCCGCAGCAACACTCTGACTCGAAACTTCAAATTTATGGAAGCTGTTATTAATTAAAAGGGATGAAAACAACCTGTTTGTGAAAAAATGACGCCAGTTAAGTGCAAAAATGCTATTGCTGTAACTGTATGCGGTATCGGAATGCAAACGGAAAAGGTCGTGACTGTTGTATGCCGATATATTTATTTTGTTGTTATCATTTAATTCATAGGTTATCTTACCGTTTATATCGTGGAATGATGCTATGCTGTTTTGAAAAGCAGGCCTGTTAAGCAATCTGAATATCCAGTTTGAATAAGTAGTTCGCGCGGTTAGAATATAGGTAAGGGTATCTCGCATTAAAGGGCCTTCTATTAATATGTGAGTAGTTATCGGACTTATTCCTGCGCTGCCCACAAATTCTTTCCTGTTTCCGTCTTTTGTTCCGATGTCAAGTATTGATGAGATCCTTCCTCCATATCTGCCGGGGATTCCGCCCTTATAGAGGGTGACATCCTTTATTATGTCGGAATTGATTGCCGAAAAGAATCCAAAAAAATGAGAAGAATTGTAGACAGGGGCTCCATAAAGAAGAATTAGGTTCTGATCGGCCGAGCCGCCTCTTACGTTAAATCCTGCTGACCCCTCTCCAACAGACTGAACACCAGGCATTAATATTATATTTTTTAAAATATCCGATTCCCCCAATGAGTTTGGAGACAATCTGAAAGAGGTCATGTTGACCTTCTCCACTCCAACCTCAAACCGCTGCAGTAATATATTTTTCTGAGCATAAACGACAGCCTCCTTTATCGGGATCAGTATACTATTCATTTCAACATTCAATAAGAGGATGGAAAAACTATCCACCATTTCCTTATTAAGTTGCAGGATTCCGGCGGAGCTGAACGGAGTAAGGAGCTCATCTTTATAAATATCATACCTGATTTTTATATTATCAAATGTTTTTCCGTTCATTGTAACAGATCCCGGCAAATGTTCCATTGAGAATAGAAAAGGACTTTCAATTACCCTGAAATACATATTTTTCCATACTCTTCCATTGAAAAGACCTTTATTCTCCTTAAGTGTATCAGTTTGCAGAAAATCAAACCAGGATGGTTCAGATTTCCAGGGGCAATTTCCATCCAGGCACGATGAGATAGCAAGGTTCAGAAACAGGGTGAATATAAAACATGACTGCTTCACTGGAAAATATTTGTAGCTCCTGAGGGAAAATCGTCTGAATTACTTCAGGTTAACCTGTGATCCCGGTATTTTGTTCAACACAAGCTTGACTGGCAATCGCAAGTTGGGGTTGAAGGTAATTTACGTATAAATATCCCGACGCAGATAGAGCCTGTATGACAGGAATATAAGCAGCAGCGATATGCCTGCGAAATAGAGAAGGTTCACAAGGTCAACCCCGTAAGAAGGATTAGTAACATCCAGATTGACGAATTTGAAAGGACTCAGATAGCCGATGTTTGAAACGCTGTCGGTGATCTTTGAGATCGTATAAACAAAATACAGGATCAATACAAGTCCGATGGAGAAAATGGTGACAGGCTTTGGTCTTTTGACGATCGTCGACAAAAACAGCCCGGCTGCACCAAACAGAAAATTCAGCAGAAAGGTAAAAAGCGACAGAATAAAAAATGCCTTCAGGCTGAATGGATTGTTCTTTACCAGTTCAATGGAGATCAATCCCGCAAGGGTAGTAACCGCGTTCAATATAAACACATTAACCAACAGAACGGATAACTTGCTGAAGAAGATCTCACTGCGGGTAAGGGGACGGGTCAGCAGGTACTCTGCGGTTTTATTGTATTCTTCCTTCAGCAGAATATTGGAAGAGAGGACGATTGCATAAATACTGCCAAGCACCATCATATAGATGACATTGTTGACGGCATAGAACCCGAGCACCGAAAGCAGATCGTTGAAATTTGAGATGCCTTTGAACTGCATGACTTCCTTGGGGATCAGGCTGAACATTCCCATTACCTTTGACTGGTTTTCAATGAACGTCCGGTAGACTGACATAGTCAGGGTTATCAGCACAGCAATGACAATCGTCCACAGTATGAGGCTGAATGAATTCCTTCTGATTTCCATTTTAAAGAGGTTCCCGTTCATTTGCCTGACGCTTTAGATCTTGTAATAGTGCATGAATATTTCATCGAGCGATGGTTCTTCAATCATAAGATTATTCAGTTTTTTCCCGGACAGGGATCTTACAAGTTCATTAATATCCCCTGAATAAAAGAATGACAGAGCATTACCCGGACCGATATTCAGATTTTCAGCACCCGGGATGCTAATGTTTTCCGGTCTGACCGGTTCCCCGAATTCTATAAAAATTCTTTTCAGCTGCTTCTTTCTCAGGTTACCTATATCCTCGATCTGGATTATTTTCCCTTCTTTTATGATTGCCACCCTCTTGCATAAAAACTGGACCTCGCTGAGAATATGCGATGAGAAAAAGATAGTTGTCCCTTTCAGGTTTTCTGAACGCAAAAGCTCGAAAAAAACTGATTGCATGAGAGGATCAAGTCCGGTTGTCGGTTCATCCATGATCAGCAGCCGGGGATTGTGGATGAGGCTTTGAATAATGGAAACTTTTTTACGGTTTCCCATTGACAGGTCGGCAATTTTTCGTTTCAGGTCGAGTTCAAATATTCCTGATAATTCTGAAATCCTGCTGCTTCCATTCCGCACCTTATAGAATCTGAGGCAATAGTTGAGGAATTCATTAACGTCCATCCGCGAATAGGCATTCGCATCTGAAGGTATATATCCGACTTTTTGCTTAATCTCTTTGGTTTGCCTGATCACATCAAGGCCCATTATCCTTGCACTCCCGCTGGTCGGGAATATCAGGTTCATCAGGATCCTTATGGTGGTGGATTTTCCGGCTCCGTTCGGTCCGATAAAACCAAAAATCTCTCCTTCACCTATTTCAAGGTTAACGCTTTCAATTCCCCTGGCCTTCCCATAGTATTTTGAGAGATTGCCTGCTTCAATTATTGGATCATTCATGACTCCTGGTTGTGATCTCGTTGTAAAAGCGTGAGGTGTTTAACAAAGTTAAACGAAATTATATGTCTCCCAAGAACCGGAATGATTTTCCTGATGCAAAGAAGCATGATTTTTTTTATTGGAATATATGCATAAATTTATTCCTGATATAATTTTACCAGTTTTCAAAAACTACTACTATGAAAAATCTCTTTTTGTTTATCGGATTGTTATTTATCGGTTCCTGCACAAGCGGACCTAAAAGCAGCATTTCAAAGGATTACTGTACATATAACAAGGATTCAATGATTGTTGTTATGCGCTTTGAGCGGAAGGTTAAACCTGAGTTCGTTACTTTTTTTAAACAATCCTTCGATAGTTGCAAGGCGGAGGTATTGGCAAAAGAGCCGGGCTGTCTCGACTATTCGTTATTCCAGTCATATAACGACAGTACGTTGTTCTGTCTGACTGAAGCCTGGGCAACAAAAGGTGACCATAATGCTCACATGGAGCTGGAACATACGAAAAAGCATATTGCAGAGATTAAAGGTATTAATGATCCCTCATTTAAATCAACAACAAACTATACCTGGTGGATTTGTCCGGGAGCGAATGAAAAGGAGTAGTGTTCAACAATGCTTTTACGGTTACGCGCGAACCACCTTTTCAATAATTGCAGAACAATCCTCTGCCGGGTGTGTTAAATAGTGTAACTTTTCAAAAATTGGCAACTGGCGGAACTGAGTAATTTGTTTATCTTTAAGTCGCCAAATTATTTTTATCTGAATAGCATTGAGAGTATTAACCAGTAAAAACATTAAAATTATGAGAACTTTGAATTTCGCACGGTTTGCAATATTCCTGGCCCTTATTGCACTGGCACCGGGTTGTAAGGATGACGATAAGGATCCATCACAATTCGTCGGAAATTATGTAATAGTTCAGGCTGAACTGGCTGAGGCATTGACTGTGCCAACGAATGAATCCGGTGACGTTCCTCTTCCCGCTGGTACAGATATTACACAGGCTATACAAACTGCCCTTTTGAGTGCAGTAACCTGTTCGTCGGCTGATAAATCATATGTTGAATTAAGGGAGGACTTTTCGTTGTACCTGAGCTGCGAAGGCTCAGATCCGCTGGATGCGGGAACCTGGGATGAGGTTTCGGCCACTTCATTGAAACTGAACCTTAACAATGCAGCCATACCTTCTTCACCTACCGGATTTGTACTGACGGTGACAGAGATTGTAATTACCGGAGGAAATTTGACCGGAAAGGCCAGTGTGCCACTGCCAAAGCCCATGGTTGCAGCCCTTATTGCACCTATGCAATTAACTCTGACAGATGCTGCACCGGTAATCTTTGTGGCAAAGTTTTCAATAGAATTCCAGAAAAAATAGCTTAAGAAGGTTTCTTAGGAAGTTTTAATTCCTGTTACCACCAAAAATACCGCTCATGTCCTCATAGATGAGGCTGATATAGTATAATCCGCCAATTTGTGCACTACCGAAACTGGTGGTATAATAATTGTTCAGAACGTTCGATCCGCCGAGTTTTAGCACTGTATTGAGCGATGAGAGCTTGTAGGATATATGAAAGTCAATGGTGGTAAATGCCGGAATTTCCCCGGCCCCAAAAGCTGACTCCCATGTAAACCTGTCCTGCCAGTGGAAATTCAGATTGAAGCCGATATTTGGAATGATTTCATGATGACCGATGGAAAGGTTTGCACGGTATTCAGGTGAATTGAATCCGGCTTCCACACCGGGAGCATCAATGCTTTCGAGAAGCCTGTTGAAGGCCACGTTGCTCCTGATCAATACTCCTATCGAGGTCATATAGTCAAGGCCGACTGCCCAACCGAATGACCTTACCGGCTGGTCGGTCGAGAAATATGTCTGGTAGAGCTGATCTTTTTCAGTACCTGCATCCGAAGCAAGCTGGGCAACCAGCTGAACAGCCTCAAATCCCTTGTACCGATTATAGAAAGCATACATATCCAGGAACAGCTTTTTCTCCAGGAAGAGTCCCTTATAGCCGATCTCCGAGGAGGCGACTTTCTCAGGACTTAATCCGGGTAATACGATCGGGCCATTTTCTGTGACAGGCTTGTCTTTGACGGGATTTCTTCCCGACATCGGATAGAGCGGGATCGAACTGAAATTATACTTATCCTGCACTTCCGGCATTCCTCCTATAGTTCTGAATATCCCTGCATTTATATCCACCCATTGATCAGCGATGGAAGGGAACCGGTAAGCTGTCTGAAAGGTTCCTCTGAGGCTGTGCTCCATCTTCTTATCCAGGAAGCAGATCAGTGAAAACCTGGGTGTATACTGAGCCTCGAATTTTTGATTCTTATCATACCGGAATGCTCCGGTTAACCTTAGCTGCTCATTTGCCAGGTTCTTGTTGATCTGGATAAAAGTCCCGAACTGATTTATCCTTATTGGCTGACCAGGTTTATCAGCAAATACGGTTCCATTGCTGTTGACAAAATATATACGGTTCGATACCCCGAGTTGCACCTCCATAAAGCGGATAAGTTTGCTGAAATTGTACATGCCCTCCACATGGTATATCCTGCTGTTGTCAAAGACCCTGGCCCCGCCGTCATTGATGGAGTTTGAAGTTATTTTATCCATCATTGAAACAAATTCCGGCGAACCATGCACGGGAATGGCTGGTTTGGATTTGTCAAAAACATTCCCTGTTTCGGGATCCCTGTTATCGGCTGCCAGACGTGCAAACAGGTGGGCATTATTCATATCACCGGTCGTGAGGGCGGTTTGCGTGTATGCTGTAAGGTAATCGGAGAACCATGATTCCGATGGTTTCCATTCTTCGTTCAGCAGAAGTGCAGCACCTCCGATATCGTACGATGATCCGGAATTTTCGGTCACACCCCATGCCCTGATAAAATAATCGGGGTGATTGATTTCCATTTTTCCGGAAAGGATATCGAACTCACTGGCAGCAAAACGATTCTGGGCTGTATATACACTTGTACCCTGAGCATAATTAGCCTGTGCAACCGCTTCGGTACGCTCGTTTATAAAATAATGAAATGATCCGGAAAATCTGAGATTCTGTGTTTTATCACCGGCCAGATCGCTTTCAATCCATCCTGTTCGTGTTACGAGCTGGTCGGGGAAATATTGGATTGCATTATTAAAGAGCGCATCATATTCGGGAGAACCGGGTGTTATTCCCTGCGATTCCGCTATACCATCTATAACTGCCGGGCCAACATCCTTCAGGTTCACTGACACCAGCGATTCATCACCATAGGTATTCACTCCATCGTATCCCGGATTGCTAGCCCTGCTAAGTGAGGGATCCTGAAGATCAGACCGGTCGCGCATGTCATTTGCATACCAGTCGGTAGCCTTAAGATAGGAGCCTGTAAATTTCAAGGCAAAACGGTCACTGAAAGCTTTGGCATACCTGATATTTGCTTCAAGTACCGGTGTCAGTCTTTCAACTGTCCGTGAACCTATGTTCATCACCCCCGGCTGGAGTGAAAAGGAGAGCCCCTGGTACTTAAAGGGGTCTTTGCTCTGCATAACCAGGGTTCCGTTCATTCCGCCCGGACCATACAATACGGTTGAAGCCCCGACTACCATTTCCACGCTTTTGACATCAATCTGCGGGAGTCCGAAAATATTACCTGCGGAGAAACTCAATCCGGGGGAAATGTTCTCCACACCATCGATGATCTGGTTCATCCTGTAATTGGTGTAGTCGTTGAATCCCCTGGTATTTGGAAGGCGGAAGGTAAGGCCATGAACATTCATGTCAACCCCCTTCAGCTGATATAAACCATCGTAAAAGTTTGCAGCGGAAACCTGTTTCAGATCCTGCAAATCCATTTTCTCAACGGTTACAGGTGACCTTAAAATATTCTCTTCAACCCGGCTTGCTGAAATTACCACTTCCTGCCCCAGGATATATTGTTCCTCCATTTTGATATTAAGGAATGAGGTTTCGCCTGTTATTTCAATTTCCTGCGGTGCAAAACCCACAAATGAGATTTTCAGTACCAGGGGCGGCGCCAAATGCGTTTTTAGTAAGAAATTTCCGTCATTTCCTGAGATGGTACCATACAGGTTATCCTTGATTGTAACGTTCACACCGGTCATCGGTTCACCCGATCCTGCCTCAGTGATCTTCCCCCTGATCTCAAATCCCTGGGCTGCGACCTGACTCAAAGCCTGACTTAAAACCAATACCGCAACTAAAGTGTTAACCCATCTGGTAATTCTACTGCTCATAATACTTTGATCTGAAATCATTCAACAAAGTTAACTTGCGTTTGTTCCGGTGTAAGTTAATAGTTTTTCGGGATTCCCGGGTAATTTATGAAATATCGTCGCAGAACTGGCATATTAAACAAGAAAAAATAAGGAATATATAAAATTTTATGAATATGAAAATCAAAGTGATTGTTACCGGATTCACCGGAATGAATAGTAATATCGGTGAAATTTATTTTGAAATCTGAACTATTCTGTCTACCCAGTCGAAAGCCTGCTTCCCGAACTGGAATTCACCCTGTGTGTTGACTTCGGCAGTCATTGCCACAATAAGCTTTCTGGAGGGGATTATGCATACGTATTGTCCCCCATGGCCGCTCATATATGTCATTCCCCTGCCCGGATCCTTCCACCACAAATAGCCAAACTGATATCCATAGATATTCCCGACCTTCACGGCAGTCATCTGCCTTATCCACTCCCTGCTCACAATGGTTGATCCCTTCCATTGACCGCTGTCAAGGACACACTGACCGAATTTAGCCATTTCGCGCGGAGTGGTCAGGATTCCAAAGCCTCCAAGGGTTACTCCATCCTTATAGTTGTTCCATATAAGGTTTTTTATCTCAAGCTTATCAAAAAGAACCACTTTTGCCCATTCGCTTACAGGTTTTCCGCATTTCGCCTGGATGGATGCCGAAACCAGCTGAGGATCACAATCTTTGTATTGAACTATCTCACCAGGACTATTTACAAGGGGTAATCCCAGGATATAACTTGTAATTTTATCAGGTAATTGTCTGAGGATATCATCGGTTTGTCCGCCAATTCCGTCATTGCTGTATGAAATTCCCGACCGCATGGTCAGCAGGTCTTCGATACTTATATCTTTCTTATCCTGGTAGATTTCAGTCTCGGTAAGGTAATCGGAGAGCGGGTCATTGACACTTTTAATGATCTGATTATCCAGGGCGATGCCGGTCAGCAGGCCCAGCACCTGCTTCGTAGCACTCCAGATTGCTCTGGGAGTAATGATATCGCTGTCATCCTTTGTATAACTCTCTGCCACAAGCTTCCCGTTCCTGAAAACAAGAAGGCTTCGCGCCTGCCAGATATCATCATCATTATGAAAGTCACGGTAGATCTCTGACAAACCGGTGGGATCAATATTTTCTGCGGCGGGAGTCGATACCTCCCATCCGTCATCAAGGATGGCGGGATCGCTCGATGTAAAGGGTTTCTTTAATTCTTCCTCCTTCAAACAGGAAGAAAGGAGGAAGAAAGATAACAGAATAAGAACGTTTCTAATCATTCTGTTTTTGTTTTTTATTGACTATCAATTTAATGCTATGGTTCACCATTGTAATCTCCGGTGCCATGAAATACCCGGAGTATTTAAGTACATAACCAAATGTCAGCCTTGAATCGGGATTCGGCTTCCAACTGATTTCAAGATTAGTGGAATTGAACTTGTTGATTAACCCGAAAGTCAGATCCTGGTTCAGATGTCTTATTGCATGTTTTACCCCGAGATCATAAAAGTAAGGATCGCGGTAATCAGGTTGCCGTGAAGTAAAGCCTGCCACAGAAGAAGACAGCTTTATATAAAAAGCGGAGTTGGCATAACTGAAGTCGTACATGACATTTATGCCAAGGCTTAAATTCGTGAACCAGTAATCGAATCCTGACTGCAGATCAGGGTATAGATTGTAATTATATTCAACCCGGAGGTCAGGGCCTATATGAAAAAGGCTATTCTGAACCCTGAGCTTAAACAGATAGGCAATATCCACAGGTTTAAGGTGAAATCCCAATGCCGGTATCTCCCTTGAAAAGAGTATGCCCAGGCCAAGTTCATACTCATATATCATTCTGCTTCTGTCATTATCCAGACTCCATGCCATTCCATGGTCAAGCCCCGCCCCTTTGAAAACCAGTCCGAAATTGGCACTTTCCCTGACCTGCAAATAGTTTACGGATAAGAATGACTTTCTTATAATGATATTGTCCTGGGCGGTAATGTATGTGATGAGCAGAAAAAATGAAAGTGCCGTCAGAATGGTTCGCATCAGCTGCTTATTTTGCATTTTACATCGATTTCAACATTTCCTTTAAGCAATGCCCAAACCGGACAGTAAGTCTCCTCAGACAGTTTCAGGACCTTTTGAAAGTCGTCACTTGAAGTGTCGGGCGATTTAAGATTAATTGTCAGAAAAATTGTCCTGAAGCAGGTTGGATGCTCTTCCCTGCGGATACCACTTGCAGTTATTTCACAGCCATTAATGGTCTTTTTCATTTTACGCAAAAATGTCAAAACCGCGGTTCCGATACATGAAGAGAGACTGAGAAGCAGGAGTTCAAGGGATGTGTAACCCAGATTATCACCCAGCGGTGGGGTATAATCGATGGAAACGGGGTCATTGTTTTCAACATTTCCCATAAACTGAAGTTTTTGGTTTACAAGGCAAACCGATGCGTTAAGTTCCTTTGATTTGTCGATCATAGCGCTATTAGTGAGTAATTTTAAGTGCACCGCTAAGATATATTTTTCAATGGGAATTGAAAAAAATCAAGAGGGGTTGTCGAAAAAGTTGAAATCCTTTAACCCTGGCTGTCCTGCCTATCGGCAGGCAGGCGCTAAGGTCGCTAAGTCCCGATGGTTATAGGTAGTACGCGGGGAAAGCAAGTTCGTCCGGCCACAACTTTCTAGCTGGGCTCAACATGTGAGGTTACACTTAGCTTGTCGTAGCATTTTGACAGCTCGTCTTCAATCATGTCACAATACTTGTGAGCATCCCCGACCGATTCATTCTCAGGTATTACCACGTGCAGGTCAATAAACCTGTAATTGCCTGCTATGCGTGTTCTGAGATCATGGTAATTCACCTTCATATCCCTTAGTTTTCCCTCAAGGACTCTTATTTCATCTTCACTCCAGGCAGTATCAAGAAGAGGTGAGAACGCCCTTTTGAGGAGGCTGTAAGATTCATAAATTATCAGGCATGCAACCAGGATGGCAACGACCGGGTCGAGCCATTTGATGCCGGTTATTGCTATAAGTCCCAGGCCGGCAGCAACCCCCAGCGATGTATAAACATCAGTCTTAAGATGCAATGCATCCGCTTCAAGTGCAATTGATTTTGTTTCGCGGGCAGTTTTGTAGAGCTTATGAGATACAATAGAATTAATGACTGCGGAAATAACCATTACCAGCGAGCCAACCCAGAGTATTTCAAGATCGTAGGGTTTTCCTGCAAGTTTCTTCACAGCTTCTGTAACGATCAATGCAGCAGCCAGGAAGATCAGAAGAGCTTCTATAACTCCTGAAATGTTCTCGACTTTCCCGTGTCCGTAGGGATGCCTTGAATCGGGAGGATTATCCGAAACCCTGACAGAAAAGAAGGCTATCAGGGCTGCCAGCAGGTCCATAAATGAATGAATGGCTTCGGAAATGATGCTTACACTACCGCTTATAATACCCACAATCAGCTTCATTATTATCAGGAAGCTGTTTGAGGCTATCGACAGGCGGGCAACTTTTACCTTTGGATTCATTTAAATGATCAGATTATAAATAATCTTACAAATTAACAAAGAATCTTTCAACTCCGGTCACGCATTCTTAATCCATCGATGAAGGACTTAAAAAAGTTGAAGAGGGAATTGGCAGGCTTCTTAAAAAGAATGGAGAGAGCAGTCGGGATAATGCCCTGAATCTTGATCTCACAAAGCATAGAACCGGCTGTTAATCTTCCTGTTCGGTTTCCTCATAGAGGCGAAGCCGGTTTCGGAGTTTTGCTATTTCTTCCTCCAGGTGATCAATATGTTGCATTAAATGATTGATGGTCTCTATGCCTTCAAGGTTTATGTCAAGTTCAAAATATAAACGGACAATTCTCTCTAAATCCTTTAGCTGGTTCACATATATATATTCCGTTTCTTCCACGGTCGTGATCTCAATGAGCCCGGATTCCTGAAGGGATCGGATAAATGAAATCCCGATGTTGTAATTTGCACAAAGCTCTGTTGCAGGTATCAGTTTTTTCATTTACGGCACTCCGGTTTTTAGTTAAGTTCTGGACAATTCTTCAAACAGTTCCTTTTGTTTTGCTGTTAAGTTACCTGGAATTAAAATGGAAAAGGTTATGTATAAATCCCCGTATTGACCATCATTCTTATAAACAGGGAATCCTTTCCCTTTTAGTTTTATTCTGCTTCCGTTTTGAGTTTCCGGCTTGATTTTCAGTTTTACCTTTCCTTTCAGGGTATCAATTGTGATTTCGCCTCCAAGAACGGCCACATACAGATTCAAATCTGCAGTTGTATATAAGTTATTGCCTAAACGCTTAAATTTCGGGTGGTTACCGATCCTGAATGTGATATATAAATCGCCGTTTGGTCCTCCGTTTATCCCCGGACCTCCATGCCCTGCAATTTTAATGGTCTGACCGTTTTCAATTCCGGCGGGGACGGTAATTCTGATATTTTTACCGTTTACTTTTAAGGTTTGCCTGTGAGTCTCATAAGCGTCGATGAGATCGAGATTTAGTTCTGCAGTATAATCCTCTCCCCTGAATTTAAGATGTTTGCTTCTGCCTGAACCTGAAGCTTCTCCAAACATTGATTTGAAAAAGTCAGAGAAATCACCCTCAGACTGAGTTTCTGTAAAGCCTGTGGTATATGAACCGGCTGGTTGTTGTCGTTCCTGTTGTGCTTTTTCAAATTGTTCGGCATGCTTCCAATCTTCTCCATACTTATCAAACTTCTGGCGTTTTTCCTTATCGCTCAGTACTTCATTGGCTTCATTGATCTGCTGAAATTTCGATTTGGCATTTTTATCATTAGGATTAAGATCGGGATGATATTTCCGGGCCAGCTTGCGATAAGCCTTTTTGATCTCTTCCTGAGTGGCGCTTTTATCGATTCCCAGGATCTTATAATAATCGATAAACATTATGATAATATTTTAGATCAAATAAATATAAATCCGTAATTACCTGACATTTTCCAGAGAATGCGGTTACTTTAAACGAATAAATAATCAGCCTGCAAGGAATTCTTCAGGAACATCCCTGAGCCTTGCAATATCTGTTATCTTTTTCCTGATATCAAACCGGGAAGAGCATTTCACACTGCAGGCATCACACGATTCGCAGGGTTTTCCGGTAATATTTGCATCGGCTAACGTGTGCCATGCCTGTGTGCTGTTTTTATACCCGTAGGCATACATGTAGCTCCGCATGATGGTGGGTATATCCAGATTGTGAGGGCATTGTGGAATGCACCGCTTACACTGCTGGCAATACAATCCTGTTTCCTGATCGAGAGCTGCCAGGTTCAGACCTTTCAGTTCCTCTTCAGAGAGTTTAAGATTCCTGATCATAGCCAGGTTTTTCTGAAGCTGTTCCAGTGATGACATTCCTGAGACGATTGATGTTATATTTTCGTTTTGGAGTACCCATTTGAGAGCGGAATCGGAGTTCACGGCCGGACCTGTTTTTTTCGTGAATGATCCTGCAGTGGTCTTCATTGCCACAATACCCATTCCTGCCTTTGCAGCATAGGTTATCGCTGAATCAAGCGATACCTTATTACTGATCTTGAAATTGTAGGAGATCATTGCAACGTCATAAATACCTGAGTCAGCTGCAGCTCTCAGGGCCTCTTCAGTATCGCT
This sequence comes from uncultured Bacteroidales bacterium, assembly GCA_963737255.1. GTDB lineage: Bacteria > Bacteroidota > Bacteroidia > Bacteroidales > VadinHA17 > LD21. The sequence continues at coordinate 96,115 of CAVTSB010000008.1, read as the reverse complement.
GTGTGATGCGATCCCAACAAACCGGGCTTTTCCCTGCTTTTTCAGCTGCTCCAGGGCTTTCAGTACACCTTCATTCAATACGGTTTCCTTTTTCCCGGCGTAAGGGAAAAGGAAGATATCGACATAGTCGAGTCCGAACCGACTCAGGCTGCCTTCAGCTTTCTTTAAATATGCATCGGAGTCGAATGACCCCGTAAATTTGCCTGTCCGGTTATCCAGACCATCAGGCGGGACTGCGGTGCCAACCACAAACGAATCGCGCGGGAGGCCTTTCAGACTCTCACCGACGAGTTTCTCATTGTTCCCCTCGCCATAATATGTGGCGGAAAAAAAGAGTTTGATACCTGACTCATATCCTGCTTTTACAAAGTTTGGCTCGGTAACACCAGCTGCACCGAGGCTGATAAGTGGGGTTTTGATCCCTGTCCGTCCAAGTAAGCGTGCAGGCAGTTCAGGTGCGGATTCCCCATTTGAAAGCAGAGTGCTTAATTCATCGAGGCTCCCGGGTAAAATGGCAGCCCCTGAAACACCGATTAAACTCTTTTTAATGAAATCCCTGCGGTTATTTTTTTCCATGGCTTTAAAAATGTTGATTGGGATTGAATATTTAGTGAATTCTCCAAATTTACCAAAAAATTAAATTTAATCAGTAGCTATTTTACTTTTTCCCGGATATAGTTTTGACCCGGGCGTACATCGTCTATCGCCTGTAATACATGATACCCGGTGTATTTAATTTTAGATTTTAACTAACCTTTCCAAACTTTGTTTAAGTAATATAAAGCCTGCATAATGACGAAGGAAGCAATTAAGAAACCTGAAAACGTTGATCAGTATATCTCACGATTTTCCGCAGAGACTCAGAAAATCCTGGAAGAAATTCGCAAAGTGATCAAAAAGGCAGCCCCTGAAGCTGAGGAGATAATCAGCTATGGGATGCCGGGCTTTTCAGACAGGGGAAGATATCTGGTCTACTTTGCGGCATATAAAAAGCACATCGGGTTATATCCCGTGCCCAGGCACAATGTGGAATTTGAAAAGGATTTTTCATCTTACAAAACTTCGGGTAAAGGAACAATCCAATTTCCTGTTGACAGGCCGATTCCATTTGATCTGATTACCCGGATTGTGAAGTTCAGATTGAAGGAGAATTCGGAAAAGCTGAGAAATAAATAGAGTTTCCATCCGGAAATTTTAACGTTAATTTGTAATGAGATTAACGGAAAAGCCGATGAGAAAATTTTTTATTTCACTTGTTTTTGCCCTTCCGGCATGGATAATGACAGCGCAGCCGTTACCCTTCAGGTTGAAGCACTCAGTCATAATCGACACCGACTGCGCAATTGACGATATGAGGGCAATAAGCCTTCTGCTTTCACGTCCTGAAGTGACCATTAAGGCAATATTGATTTCTGACGGATCGCTGCCGCCGGGAAAGGGAACTGTCAAAGCTAGGTCGCTTCTGCATGAGTTCCGGCGCGACGACATTCCGGTTGCCGGCGGGTCGGTACTGAAAGGTGTCAATCCCCCATGGCGTGATTTTAATGACAAAATTTCCTGGGGCAGGGAAGTAATACCATCCATAGGACCTAAAAAAGCTGTCGCCGTTCTTGCTGAGGAATTAAAGGGTTCAAATGAAAGAATAATCCTGATTTGCCTTGGTCCGCTGACAAACATCGGACAGATGATAAGCATGGATCCGGGCCTTGTCCCTGAAATTGAACGTATTATCTGGTACAATGAATCTGTAAAGCCATTGCAGGGATTCAATTATGAATGCGATGAGGAAAATGCAGGTGTGGTTTTCAGATCAGGTGTAAGAATTGATGTGATATCAAATCTTGATTATGTTGATGCCCTTTTCGATCAATCCTTTCTGAATCTGGCAGGAGAGTCAAAAACTGATCTGGGATCAGCTTTATACAATGTTCACAGCCAGAATGCGGTAATTGAGAAACTGAAGCAAAAACACTTCAGGCTGACCGATGATCTCGTATCAATTTATCTGTTGAATCCCGAGCTGTTCAGCATCAATACGAGTACTGACAGATTGAATGTCAGGTATAACACAGTTTATGATACACGTGGAGTGAAGGAAGCCTTCGGCGATATGATAAAAGGTGTATATGTTTCGGAACGTAATGTTGTCTTTAACAGGTTTCCGGCACAGCGTGAAATGTTTAATTACGATGTACGTCCCATAATGGATTCTGCAATCGCCCGGTACGGCCCGGAAGAATGGAAGGCAAACGTCATGACGGATGAGTTTCATGGTCACCTTGGCGTGTTTTCAATTGTTGGGGCCAAAATGGGAATAAGAGCCCGTGAAATATTCGGCGTCGGACCCGATGAGCTACGGGTAACAACTTATGCCGGGACCAGGCCGCCATACAGCTGCCTGACCGACGGCATCCAGGTAAGTACGGGAGCAACATTGGGAATGGGTACCATCAGCCTGGCGGCCGACTCAATTGTAAAGCCGTCAGGTGTCTTTACTCACAAGGGCCGTTCAGTAAGGATCACCCTGAAAAAGGAGTACCTCGATAAGGTCGATGCAGATATAAATGAGGGTATCCTGAAATTCGGGCTGATGGATGACGGATACTGGAAACTGATCCGGCAAAATGCATTGAATTACTGGCTGGAGTGGGACAGGAACAGGATATTTGATGTTGAGGAGGTCAGTCAGACTCCCTGACACACGAACTCCCTTCCCTCTTTTTTGCACATCAGCTCGACAAGTTGCCTCCCTGAAAGAGCTGCAATAACGGTTCCCGTATACGGTGATGTCCATTGGCCGACCATATGTAACCCTTCAAGTCCGGGTAAATTCCTGACAGGTTTCATGTCAGTAAAATTATCAGTTGTCAGATACCATCCATCCGGTGAGCCTTGCCAGTTGCCTGTAAATCGCCTGTAAGTTGCAGGAGTGGGTATATCAATCACTTCAACCTGTGAGGCAAAACCGGGCCACCGTTTTTCCAGATGACTTATAGTCTCTCCGGAAATGCGCTGTTTCTCAGCATCATATTTCTCCCTGTCACGCACCAGTTCATTCCAGTATTCGTATTCTGTACTGAACCAGGCTTCAACTGCCGATTTTCCGGCAGGAGCCATGGACCTGTCGAAACAGTGATGGATCAGGGTTAGCCATTTATGCTCCCTTCCGGCAACAGTGACCGGTTTGTCGAGTTCGATAACAAGATTATGAGGCTCTTTGGAGAGATCACGGTTTACCCCGATCATCACGTGAAGGATTGGTTTCACAGGTATCCATTCATCATAGATTTTCCTGATCTTTTCATTCACATATTTCTCCTTAAGGATATCGAAGATCAGGGTATGACCATCGCCTGCCCAGACTACATAATCAGCCCGGTGTTCGGTACCATCTTTAAGCCTGATGCCAAGAACCCTGTCCTTGTCCAACATAAGGTCTGTCACATGATTGTTAAAATGGATCTCACCACCCAGCTTTTTATAAAGATCAGCAATATGGTACACTACCTGTTGTGACCCGCCCTGTGGTGCTCCTGCTTCGGTTACGCCGTTCTTTATAAAGCCGGCAAGAACTGCCATGGGGAAATGAGGCATGGGCCAGCCCGGTGAATCAGCAGTAAATCTGACCGCTTCACGCAGAAAAGGATCCTTAAAGCGGGATGCAAATTGCTGAAGCGTAACACCATTGTATTTGATAAAAGTTCTCAAAAGAGGAAATACAAGGGGAATTACCCTGATTTTGTCATACAGATTCTTTGTTTCTGCCGGTTTCAGTGAAACTGCTTTCATCATGTCGGGTCCGAAAAGAAGACTTGTAAATTCCTTTATCAATTTTGAGTCATCGGGAGATATTGCGATCATATCCTCTTCAAGCTTTTTCCTGTCGACGGAGAGAGTGAGCTTTTTCCCCATGCCCTCGATCCGGGATAGGTGATCGTGGTAATGAAATTTAAATTTTTCCGTAATACCAAGTTCCCCCCACATCCGGTGAAAAGGTCCGGAAGCCGAACCCGTCAGCAGATGCATACTGATGTCGAAGTTATATCCTTTTCTACGCCATGCCGTGCACAAACCTCCCGCGATCTTATGCATTTCAAAGATTTCTGTTTTGAAACCGTTCATCTGTGCATAGCACCCGGTCGATAATCCGGATATGCCTGCGCCGACAATAATCATTGTTTTATTCATTGTATTAAGCATGATACATTTTTAATCGCCTAAAGTGAACAGTACCTGAAATGTTAAACATAAGGCATCTTTTGGGGGCCTGGAGTTTATATTTTCAAGGTCGCCCGGATTAAAATATCCGACAATTCCTGTATACTGCCATCTGCCGGATGGCTGATAGCGAACGAAGATATCCAGCTCATCACCCAAAAAGTTTTTACCCTCTTTCAATTTCATGGTGTTTATCATCAGGCAATCTTCAGTTTCGGGAATTCTGAAGCGGCTGTACTTTATTTCAATCTGCATGTTTTCCCTCAATGGTGACAATTCCAGGGCAAATTCAGGAAAGCTGATATTCGACCAGTGTGCAATACTCATCCAGCCGTAGAATTTTGCTCTCGCACCATACGCAGGATCAAATGTGTGAATCATATTGTCACTCTCCTTTCCCCCGGAAGCGTAATTATAGCGGAAATTTAGGGTTGGATGGGCTGGCAAAGAAGCGACCCTGTATCCGGCTTTTACGATGCAACCAAATGCATCGATCCGTTTGCCGTCTTCACTTCCGAATTCATATGCATAGAGCAGATCATAAATAAGGTGTTGATGTTCAGGACTTGCAAGCCGCAACCCGATCCAGTTCCTGTTTATTTGCAGGTTTTTGATATATTTAGCAGAACCCTGGATTTTCAATGCGTAAAAAGGCTCGGCATTCAGCCACTCTGTTATGCGGAAATGTGAATACAACCCGCCACCCCAAAACTCGGTATTTGTAAAAGGGATTGAAGTTTTAAGCGGGTTATGTATTTTGGTTCCGCCCCCGAAAATGTCTACATAGGTTTCCCCTTTTTTATAAGAGAACTTAACTGCATCCCAAGTCCAGCGCCCTGTATTGCCCCATAATGAAGGTTCGAAAATTCGGTAATCGCCATAAAAGATCTTCTGCCGGCCAACCTTTACAGTAACATTTTTAAAAAGCTCCCTGTATTCAAAGTACAGATCATATATTTCGAAATACTCTTCCTGCGGATTCATCGTATAATACGGTGACATCGTTTCGTCCTGGCAGATATTATAAAGGTCCGGGTAATTTTTCCTCTGCAGTGACCATCCGAATGCGCGGGAATCCTGAATATGGAAAGCTGCACTGATTTTCGAACCGGAATATGTTATTCCGGGAATAATTCTCTGCAACAGGATTTTATCATTAAGATCACCGAATGCATCCCCGCTGTCATCCCCGTAATTTTTTGCATTCATTCCGTCCCAGAGCTCAAAACGGTAGCGAACCGAAAGGTCGAATTTAAATCGGGTCGGATCAACCTGGCATATAGAAGCCTGGCTGAGGAAAATCAAAAAGGGAAGGAGTAAGACTATCTTTTTCATTTATCTGATCATCCCTGTATGACAGACCTTAGTGGAACATATTAAGAAGTTTAGACGGAAAGAATTATCACAATTCACTTTTCAACAATTTTTCCGCAAGCTCAAATATATCTATTATTGGCATTTGTTTGATCATTTTTCCAGGTTCAATAGCTTCCGTCTTTATGCCCCTGTTGCCTTGCGTAGGCTTCCGTCCCGATAGTTATCGGGAGCTATGGAAGGGGAGAGGATCAACTTTACTTGCATATAATTTTCGCCGGTTGATTTTCGTGCAGAAGACTGTCAAGCAGTGTTTTTGCTCTTTCCCAGTTCTCCCTGTTTATGCAGTATTTAATAAAGGGAGGATTGATTTCACCCTGTATCAGTCCGGCATATTTCAATTCTTTTAAATGCTGCGAAAGGGTTGAGCGTCCTATCGGCAGCTCTTCGACAAGATCGCCACTGTAGCAGCATGAGTTCATTTTTGAAAGCTTCTGGAGGATATATACTCTCGCAGGATGACTCAGGGCTTTCGAAATTCTGGCGATCTCCTGCACTTCCTGACTAAATTCGAGTTTGCCTGGCATTTTTATAAAGTTTTTTATTTTTATATTTCGTAAATATACGAAATGTTTTTATATTTGCTCCGGATTCAATACGAAATTAAAGATAATTCAAATGAAGATACTGATCCTTTGTACGGGTAACAGTTGCAGGAGTCAGATGGCACAGGGTTTTTTGCAGTCGTTCGACAGCAATATTGAGGTGCAATCTGCCGGAGTTTCGCCGGCTGCAAAAGTAAATCCGCGAGCCATTGAAGTAATGGCTGAAACGGGAGTTGACATCAGTAAGAATTATCCGAAACCTGTGGATGATTTTCTGAATGATCAATGGGACTATGTTATTACGGTATGTGATGATGCAAATGAAGCCTGTCCGTTTTTTACCGGGAAGGTTAAGCATCGTTTGCATATTATGTTTGAAGATCCTTCAAAAGTGAAAGGACCTGAAGAATTTATTTTAAGTGAGTTTCGCAGAGTAAGGGATGAAATAAAAAGCGGATTCTTCTCTCTCTATATAAATAATATAAAACCAATGTTATGAGCAAAGAAGAATTGAAGCTGATTGTAAAGGAAAAATATGGCAGGATTGCCGAACAGGGTAGCGACGAAAATTCATCGTGCTGCAGTTCATCATGCTGCGGAAGTGATGTCGATTATACCGTTTTCAGCGAAAAGTATGATAAGAAGGAAGGCTATAACCCTGAGACCGATCTTAATCTTGGCTGCGGTATACCGACCGATTATGCGGGGATCAGAAAAGGCGACCATGTCCTGGACCTTGGCAGCGGGGCCGGAAATGACTGTTTTGTGGCCAGGGCGATAGTCGGGGATGAAGGTAAGGTTACCGGGATTGATCTCACTGAACAAATGATTAAAAAAGCCAGGGAGAACTGTGCTAAACTGAACTACCAAAATGTTGAATTTGTACCAGGCGATATTGAAGCAATGCCGTTTGAGGGTAACATTTTCGATGTTATAATTTCAAACTGCGTGCTGAATCTCGTGCCTGATAAAACTAAAGCTTTTTCGGAGATATTCAGGGTATTGAAGCCGGGCGGGCACTTCAGCGTATCAGACGTTGTGATCAAAGGCACCCTTTCGGAAAAGATGCAGAAGGACGCCGAAATGTATGCCGGATGCGTTTCGGGGGCAAGTGAGATGAATGAATACCTGAAGATTATTGATGATTCCGGTTTTTTCAAAATCAAGGTCCATAAACAAAAGGAAATAAAACTTCCTGAATCTATATTGTCAGAACTAAATGACCAGGATCAGTTAAATTCTTATCGTACCGGCGATACCGGAATATACAGCATTACAGTTTCAGCAGAAAAACCTGTTGACTGTGGTTGCGGATGCGGCGGCAAATGCTGAGTGATGTAGCAATGAAATTAAAGTCAAAGTACTTCAGCTTATCCTCGGAATAACATCGAGGAGCAGCTTAAGTACCTGACTGATATTCTTATTAAAAACTTCAATTACACTTTCCCACGTGACCGGAATTTCGTCTTCCTTCCAGGAATCATAATCGGTGCTCATCGCTATCGCGGCATAGGGGATGTTGATCTCGTTGGCAAGGATCACTTCAGGTGCGACTGACATATTGATTATGTCGGCTCCCCACAGCCTGAACATCTTCGACTCTGCCCTTGTTGAAAACCTGGGACCCTCAATGGTTAACAGGGTTCCCTTATCATGTACTCCTATCCCGTTATTCCAGGCTGTGGCGACCAGAAGCTCGCGCAGTGTTTTATCAAACGGATCAGCCATCTGAGTATGTTTCATCTTTCCAGGTTCAAACTCTTCGAAAAAAGTAATGTTTCTGTGTCTTGTAAAATCGATGAACTGGTCAGGTATTACGATATCGCCCATGCGGACCTCTTCCCTGAGGCTGCCGCATGCAGTGGTTGCCAGGATGTGGGTGCATCCCTCGTTCTTAAGTGCGTAAATGTTTGCACGGTTATTGACCTGCGACGGGGGAATTTTATGGTCTTTCCCGTGCCTTGAAAGAATAACTACCCCTGTACCGCTGATATTTCCGCAAAGCAGCGGAGATGATGGCCAGCCATAAGGAGTATCATAATGTTTTTCTTCGGGTGAGTCCGGAATTTTGGGATCCTCAAGTCCGGATCCCCCGATTATGGCAATTTTTGTCATTCTTCGGTCCTGAGATATTGCATCAGCACATTGGCTGCCTCATCCATGTCGTGGCCATAGGTTAGTATGCCTGCCCTGTCGCCCGCCATCACGATAATCCTTTTTTCAATTACATCTGCTTCCTGGAAAAGTCTCGTGATGTCTTTTGCCAGGCAAACGGTTCCGTAATCCATCGATGGATTCGTAGTGGGAACCTTGTAGATAAGTTCGTTCCACAGGTCAATACTGTGCACATGGATTACTGCATTGGCGCCCGGATCAGCAAGGTAAATGGCAGCATGAGTCAGCGATTCTGATGAAGCTTTCAGGGGCCCGGTACACTGAACAGCATTGTCGTCGATATTGAAGGAATTGACCTTGACATAATGTCCGGGCTCAAGTTCGGGTATCTCCCCGGTTGCCGAACCTGTTATCACAAACTGGTTGCCGCCCTTTATCCGCATGCTGATGTTCCCGAATCCGACCCCGTTCTCATATGCTCCGATAAGATCCATATTGTAAAGGATCTCCCTCCAGTAATTTATAATTTCATACTGTTCATCGGAGATTATGGGTCCTGACTGGCTCCAGTGACAATTGAATTTTACTACACCTTCCATTTTATATTATTTTATCTGAAAACATTTTTCTTATATCACTTTCTTTCGCCCTGCAGATTCCTTTTTCGGTTATAAAACCAGTTACCAGTCGCGCAGGTGTAATATCAAATCCCCAGTTCCCGGCCTTTGCATCTTCTGGCGATATCCTTACCGTCCTGATCTCCCCGTCGGAAAATCCTGATACGGATGTGACTTCTTCGGGTTCCCTTTCTTCAATAACTATATCCTTCAATCCATCGCCTATGCTCAGATCGAACGATGATGATGGCAGTGCAGCATAAAAGGGCACTTTATTGTCAAATGCCGCCAGGGCTTTCAGGTAAGTGCCTATCTTGTTGGCAACATCTCCTTTGGCTGTGGCCCTGTCGCATCCGACAATGACAAGATCAACCATCCCCTTCTGCATCAGGTGTCCGCCGGAGTTGTCAGCTATGAGAGTATATGGTACACCCTGCTTCCCAAGCTCCCATGAAGTCAGTCGTGCTCCCTGGTTCATTGGTCTTGTTTCATCGACCCATACATGAACGGGGATGCCTTTCTCCCTTGCCAGGTAAACCGGCGCAGTTGCCGTTCCGTAATCGATGCAGGCCAGCCAACCCGCGTTGCAGTGTGTAAGAATATTAACCGGTGCCCCATTCCGGGAAGTGCTGATCTTTTCTATGATCTTAACACCGTATTCACCTATTTTACGGCAGTTTTCCCTTTCATTATCAGATATTTCCGTTGCTTCTTTTAATGCTGCCTCCGAAAGTAAACGCGGATCGGGAATTTTCATCAGTTTATCAAGTACCCTGTTGACGGCCCATGACAGGTTTACGGCGGTCGGTCTGCAGGAGATCAGGTATCTGGCAGCATTTGAAAGGTGTTCATGCACATTTGTACGGGTATTTATCTCAAGAGTTGCCAGATACATGCCGAATGCGCCTGCAACTCCGATAAGCGGGGCTCCCCTAACGGTCATTTCCCTTATAGCAGTCCAGACATCCTCGACCGAACGCAGCTCTTTTGTCCCGAAAAAAAAAGGCAGTCTCTGCTGGTCTATAACCATTACAACAGTGGTGTCATTATCATCGAGCCAGATGGTCCTGTAATCTTTGCCGTCTATATACATTCTTATTTTGCTACAGGCAATAATTATTTGAATGCCAAATTTACAAAAATAAGATGGATCTGATATTCAAATGTTGCAAGCAGAATAAAGGGGATCACCCTCATGCGCAGCGATTCGAATTATCGACCGTTCTGTTCGAAGATTTTGAAAAGAATTTTTAAAATCCTAAATTTGCATGAAACAGACTTCATTATATCATAAATGCTAAATGGTTAATAAAGACGAGTTTAGAAAGGAGATTGTTATCACGGCGGGCCAGATATTCAGCCGGTTTGGTTTTAAAAAAACCACGATGGATGAGATTGCCAAAGCCCTCCAAATGGGTAAGAGCTCGGTATATTATTATTTCGACAGCAAGGAAGAGATATTTGAGGCGGTAGTACTCTATGAGGCCAATCTCCTTAGAAATGAGCTGACTAAAGCAATAAAATCGGTGGAATCGCCGATCGATAAAATGAAAAATTATGTTTTTGTCAGGATGAAATCGTTCGAAAAACTTTCGAATTACTATAATGCGATCTTTGATAAGAACCTTGATCATTTCGAATTTATAGAGAAGATACGTGAGAAATATGACAGGGAGGAGCTGGCAATTCTTCGTCTTATCCTTTATCACGGGGCCAGGGAGAAAGTATTCACCATCAGGAACAGTGAATATACAGCGCTTGCTGTTCAGACAACCCTGAAGGGGCTTGAAGTTCCGCTCTTCTGGAAAAAGAAGGAAATGCACATTGAGGACCGGCTGAATGCAATACTGGAAGTGTTGTTTAGCGGGATACTGAGGAAGTGATTACCTGCACCTACTTTCTTTTGATTACAGCCCTCTTCTTCTGCTTCAGGCTGTAAAACAGCCACACAAACCCCCCGATCACAAACGGGATGCTCAGCCATTGTCCCATGTTGAGCTTCATTGCCGATTCAAAAGCAACCTGGTCTTCTTTGAGGAACTCAATGAAGAACCTGGAAGTGAAAACGAATATCAGAAAAAGGCTGATAAGGATGCCCTGGATATGCTCACCTTTTTTATTCCAGTAGATCTTGTAGAGCAGTATGAACACCGCGAGATAGGCGAGGGCTTCATAGATCTGGGTGGGATGCTTTGGCGCCGTTTCGCCGTTCCTGAGGAAGACAAATCCCCATGGTACTGTTGTCTCAACTCCGTAAATCTCCGAGTTCATGAGGTTTCCCGTTCTGATAAAGAAGCCTGAAATGGCGACTACAATCGCGATCCGGTCAATTACCCAGGCATAATCCTTCTTTTCCTTCCTTACGAACAGCCACAGCGCTATCAGGATACCTATGGCGGCTCCGTGGCTTGCAAGTCCGCCGCGCCAGATCTTGAATATTTCAATCGGATTGCTGAGATAGTAACCAGGCTCATAAAAGAAGCAATGACCCAGCCGTGCACCGATTATGGTACCGAGAGCCATATAGACAGTAAGCCTGTCAAGTACCGACTCGGGAAGATTTTCATTTTTGAACATCTTGTTCATTATGATATATCCGAACAGGAATGAGGAGGCAAACAGTAACCCGTACCACCTGACTGCAAAGGAACCTATTCTGAAAATCTCAGGATTTACATCCCACGTAATTATAAGTAGTTGCATAAGAAAGGTTGTAATAATTGCCAAAGGTAAAAAATAAACATAATCTGAGTTTATAAATAAAGCCTTTAATTCCTCCTGTCCCAACTGTCTTTAAAAAAATGTATGTTTGTATTTCGAAATTTATTAACCTGATGAGCAAGAGCCACGTCATAAGCTTATTATTTCTGATTACGGCCTGGCTGCTCATAGCGGGGTGTGCAAAGATCAGCTCTCCTTCGGGCGGGCCCAAGGACAAAACAAGCCCGGTTATTGTCAAAAGCGTTCCTGAAAATGGCACGGTGAATTTCAGTGAAAAAGAGATCACCGTCTCATTCAATGAGTATGTTGTACTTGAAAATATAAATGAAAAATTCATGGTTTCCCCTCCCATGGCAAAGAAACCGGAAATAGTCATAAGGGGAAAAAGCATGCGCATCAGATTCGAGGAGAAGCTCAGGGACAGCACAACATATACTTTTTACTTTCAGGATGCAATACGCGATCTTAATGAGGGGAACCCTATAAATAATTACCAGTTTGTCTTTTCAACCGGACCATTCATCGACTCACTTTCAGTTACCGGAAATGTTTACTCTGCATTGACCCTTGATCCGCCTGAAAATACCCTGGTCATGCTTTACCGTCAGATGGAAGACTCGTCGGTCGTAAAACAGCTTCCCGACTATATAACCCGTGTTGAACAGAACGGGGAATTCCGGATCGATAATGTAAATCCCGGGAAATTCAGGCTTTACGGATTAAAGGATGGTGATAACAGCAAAAATTACAATCGGCGCGACGAGGAGTTTGCTTTCCTGGATACCATTATTGAAATCACTCCCGGAAAGAACTTTCTTCCAGTTAAAAAAGATACGACTGTTGTTGTCCCTGTCGCAGGTGCAGGAAAAGTCCCTGTTAAGCCTCCTGAGATCGGTGAATATGCATTGATTCTTTTCCAGGCGGAAAAGAAGGACAGGTACCTTACATCTTCAACACGTAAACTTGCATATAACATTGTTTATACACTGTCGCTTCCACCCGATTCGCTTGAGTTTGACTTTTCTGTTCCTGAGGCAAGAGAGGAAGCCTGGTTTATTGAAAAGAACCTTAACAGAGATACAATAACAATCTGGCTGACCGACAGTTCCGTTTATAACAGGCCGCAGCTTTCAACAATTGTACGGTTCCCGTTTACCGACACACTTGGCTTCGTCGGCTATAAGACCGATACAATCGTTATGAGATACACTGCCCCCAGACCCACACGCTCGAAAGTTGTGAAGCGGACGTCGTATGTGGTAAATATGGGTAATCTTTCAGGACAGGTAAGGCCTGATAAACAAATAGTTCTGACGTCCCCCACGCCCTTTGGACGTGTCGATACATCAAAAATATTGTTCTATGAGGTACTGAAGGATGCCAGGATCAGGGTCCCGTATATTCTTAAAAAAGACACAGCCAATTCCTGCAGGTATTTCCTGAACACCCGGATTGCCTCGGGGAAAAGCTATCTCCTGATTGCCGATTCTGCAGCTTTCGGAAGTATTTACGGGGAATATTCAGATTCAACGGCAGCCAGGTTTTCGGTAATGGTTCCTGAGCAGTTCGGTAGTCTGACATTGGATGTCATAAACCATGAAGGAGGTGCAATTATCCAATTGCTTGACAATTCCGAAAAACTAAGAAGGGAAACCTATATGGAGGGTAACGGGAAAATTAAATTTCCGCTGCTTGAAAAGGGTTTTTACAGGGTTAAGGCTATATTTGACCCTAATGGTGACAGGAAATGGACGACGGGAGATTTTGACACTCACAGGCAGCCGGAACCCGTTACGTTTTATCCGGAAGAGATAGAAATAAAGGAAAACTGGGATGTGATCCAGCCTCATCCATGGGACCTTGGGAAAAAGAATTATAAGGAACCGAAACTGCAGAAAATAAAAACAACAGGCAGATAATTCAGGAATATTGACATAAAACCAATATATTTCGATAACGGAAGAAATGCCCCTTAAAATCCGGGCAATTAGTAATAATATATTAATAATTAAAAATTTATCAAAATGAAAAATGTAGTCGTAGGTGTCGATATCGGAGGAACAAACACAGTATTCGGGATTGTTGATAAAGAAGGCAAGGTATTGGCTGAAGGCCATCTCACAACAACTGACTATCCTGTAGTCGAAAATTTCGTCAGGGCTTTGGCTTCCGGAATCAATAAGATGCTGGGAGGGCAGAAAGATGTTGCACTGGCAGGAGTTGGTATTGGCGCTCCTGATGCCAACTTCCACAGGGGAACGATCGAGCATGCACCAAACCTTGCATGGAAGGGAATCGTCCCGCTGGCTGACCTTATGAAAAAGGAACTGAATGTTCCGGTTGTTCTTACAAATGATGCCAATGCTGCTGCAATGGGGGAAATGGTTTTTGGCGGCGCTAAGAATATGAAAGATTTTGTTGTCCTGACCCTTGGAACAGGACTTGGCAGCGGGATCGTTGTCGACGGGAAGATGGTTTACGGTCATACAGGCTTTGCGGGTGAGGTTGGTCACATGACAATCGTGCCCGGAGGCAGGGAGTGCGGCTGCGGACGTCTTGGATGTTTTGAGGCATATGCTTCTGCAACCGGATTGGTCAAAACTGTTTCGCACCTGCTCAGCGAAATGAGGGATGAGAGCGTTCTGAGGGATATCCCGCCGTCAAAGCTAACTGCAAAACAGATATCAGAAGCTGCAGCTAAAAAAGATCCGGTTGCTGTTAAGGCAATGGAATATACAGCTGAAATGCTAGGTTACGGAATTGTCAATACGATAGTGTTCACAAGCCCTGAGGCAATATTTCTGTTCGGCGGACTTGCCCAGGCAGGCGAAATGCTGTTCAAGCCTGTAAGGGAGTATCTTGAAAAGAATAATTATGTGCTATTCAGGAATACAGTCAAAATACTACCGTCAGGCATTTCAGAGAGTAACGGTGCCGTTCTCGGAGCCGCTGCCCTGATTCTGAATGAACTTTCGTAACTCTATTCACAAGCCTTAATGTTGGTTTAGATGTGATTTTGTTCTAATTTTGGGCTGTTTTGCTCTGACATATGATGAACCGGCAAATGAAAACTTTAGAAGTTAGAAAGCTTGAGTTCAGTACTGTATACCCCGGCCTCGGGGAAATATCGGAAAAACTTGACACGCTGAGTACTAAAAATCCTTTGGATGTGGTAAACTGGGAAGATTTCAGCTACAGGCCCGATGTTAAGTTTTCAACAGGGTATACTGAAAATGAAATTCTTCTGAAGTACTATATCACTGAGAACTGGTTCAAGGCCGAGAAAACAGAATCAAACCAGGATGTGTATGAAGATTCCTGCGTCGAGTTTTTTGTCTCACCTGCCGACGATGGGATCTACTATAACCTTGAGTTCAATGCTATCGGGACCTGCCTGATGGGATCGGGAACTGCAAGGGAAAACAGTCGCCGTGCCGATCCCGGGATTATTTCCGGGATCAGGCGGCTCACTTCTGCCGGGACTGAACCTATCAGTGAACAAAGCGGGGAGTTCTCATGGACGATAACCCTTGCGATCCCGGGCAGTCTATTTTTTCATCATAAGATAGCAGATTTGAGAGGGAAGGAATTCAGGGCTAATTTCTACAAATGCGGCGATAGGCTTACCACTCCCCACTATCTGACATGGAATCCTGTAAAAACCGAAAAGCCTGATTATCACCGGCCCGAATATTTCGGAATGTTAAAGTTCATATAATTATATTTTCAGCCGGAACCAGCTGGAAAAAAGGTCCGGAATATTTATAAGCAAAAAGCATGAAACCCACATGATTGATTAAAAACACATACACGAATGAATATAATTCACTTTCAATCATGTGCGGTTCCATCCGACCTATAAAGATAAATTATATACGGATGAAACATAAATTCAATAAAGTCGCATTATCAATCAATGCCCATCCCGATGATGCTGAAGCGTGGAACGCGGGCGTCCTTAAGCTTTTAAAGGATAAAGGTTATCATATAGTAATAGCAACATTGACGGGCGGTGATCTTGGCGGCTGCGAAATGGATATGGAAGAGACCGCCAGGGTGAGGTATGAAGAGGCAAAAAAAGCAGCAGCGGTGCTTGACGCTGAGTATTACTCCCTTGGAGGCACTGATGGTTTCCTTTACGATACCAAGGAGATGCGGCTGAAGGTTATCTCACTTATCAGGAAGGTAAAGGCAGGGATTATCTTTACCCATCTGTCGACTGACTATCATACCGATCACCGCATGACGGCCAATATTGTTGAAGCCGGAGCAATGGTTGCTTCCCTTGGCACAGTGCCCGTTAAAGAAAAGGCAGTTCCTATCACGCCCCTCCTTTATCATTCCTCACCGCTGACCCTCACCGACCCGATGGGATCAGAAATAGTGCCCCCTCATTTTTATGTTGATGTTACTTCGGTTATCGGAACAAAGAAAAAGATGCTCCAGTACCATATTTCCCAGATCGAGCTTATGAAGCATATGCATAAGATCGATGATTTCTTCGGTTATGTACTTGAAGGGAACCGGAACTACGGCAAAATGGCAGGCGTTGAATATGCAGAGGTCTACTGGCAGCATCTTGGAGGCGGATTTCAAAAAGACCCGCAGGTTCAGAATGATCTTTCAGAATTTCTATTAAACAAAATCAAATAATTATGAATCTTCAGGAAGAAAAGTACAGTAAATATGCCCTGGTGAAGGAAATGATGGAGACTGCTGTCATTATTAAATCTTTCGACCCCGGGGTGTCGGAGAGATTTGTTAAACCAATTCAATCCAAGAAAGGATTATTCCTTACCGGTGAAGGAAGCAGCAGGCTCTTTCCGGCCAAACGGGCCATATATACCCAAATGAAAAAGAAATTCACGTTTCCTGTACTGACTGAAGGTTGTACCCAGGCCCGTGAGTACAACCTCGATGATTTTGCCGTGTTTGCAGCTTCAAACTCCGGTCAGACAAAGGAGGTTATCAGGCTCGTAAATAATCTTAAACAAGGGAAGCATAACACGATCTTCGGACTGACGGCAAACACAAATACAAAACTGGAGGAATTCGCCCACGATTCCCATGTTCTATCCTGCGGGAGGGAGAATGCCGTAGCTGCCACCAAATCGGTTGTTGAACAGGGTCTGTTTTACGATTCCCTTATGCGTAATCTGAGGGGGGAAAAGATGGAAGGCTTAAGCAGGGCAGCTGAACAGTTCAATTCTGTGCTTACTGCAAAAATTGACACGGATATAATTAACATGATACGCAACTCCTCCATTGTTTATTACGCAGGGCGCGACAATGGGGTTGCAGCCGAACTGGCGCTTAAAACCTGCGAGATCACAAGGAAAAAATCGGTATTCCTCGAGGGAACCTTTGCTCTTCACGGAATTGAAGAAATAATGGATAAGGGTGATGTTCTTATCTGGGTCGATCCGTTCGATGTTGATCAGGATAAGTTCATGGAATGCCTTGTGAAAGGAGTTGGCATAAATGTGATAACGATCTCAAAGCAACAGTCACTGTTCCCGGCAATCATTATCCCGGATGGAGGCGAGTATGCCGAATATGTGCAGATTGCCGCCGGGTGGAATATCCTCGTTGAGACCGGAATTGCCATGGATATAGATCTTGATCATCCGAAGCGGGCAAGGAAGGTCGGGAATGAGTACGAGCCCGAATAATCAGCCCACGCTGCCTCGAAGGTAAGATGGAGCGGGCAGATGAACGGACGAAGGAGGGCAAAGCTGCAGGCGCTTTTGAATTTGGTATAATTTATTAATATTAATTAGTCTGGTATAGAGTATGGCAAATAAGCAACTGGTGGTAGGGATAGATATTGGCGGGACCAATACCGTTTTCGGTTTTGTTGACCGGGAAGGAAATATTCTCGCTGAGGACAGAATAAAAACTACTTATTATGACGAAATAGAGGTGTATGTCGCCGCATTATATGAAAAGATCATGCTGACCAATCAGCGGGTACCACCCGGTCACGAACTGATTGGATTCGGGATAGGCGCCCCCATGGGTAACATAAACAAGGGAACGATCGAATATGCTGCCGGACTTCCATGGAAAGGAATAATCCCACTGGCGGATCTTTTCAGGCGTCATACCGACCTTCCGGTTATGGTCACTAATGATGCCAATGCCGCGGCTGTCGGTGAAATGATCTATGGCGGGGCAAAGGAAATGAAGAATTTTGTTGTCATAACCCTGGGAACCGGCCTTGGCAGCGGTTTTGTAATTGACGGCAAACTGGTTTATGGCCACGACGGCTTTGCCGGAGAGCTCGGGCATACTGCGATCAGGCCCGGGCCATCGAACCGCGAATGCGGATGCGGCAGAAAGGGATGCCTCGAGACATATGTTTCAGCGACCGGCCTGAAAAGAACCCTCCTGAAAATAATGGCCGACAGCATTCAACCGAGTGAACTGAGAAAATACAGCTTCGATGAACTGGATGCCGAACTGATCCATGAAGCTGCAAAACGGGGCGACGAATTGGCAAAGCGTGCATTTGATCATACCGGCAGGATGCTGGGATTCAAGCTTGCAGACGTTGTGGCGCATACTAATCCCGAGGCAATATTCCTGTTCGGAGGACTGGCACTTGCCAAGGAGCTGATATTTGAGCCGGCAAAGGAATTTATGGAAGAGAACCTTCTTCATATTTACAAGGGAAAGGTTAAGCTGCTTCCGTCAGAACTCAGCACACAGAATGCTGCAGTGCTTGGAGCCAGCTCATTGATATGGACAATAAAGGAAGCATGAACCTGAAATTATTACCTGCTGACATGGCAAACTTCAATGAGATTTTAAATTATATTCTCGGAGCGGTGTTTATAATAATCATCCTCTCAGTTGCATATGCATACCTGAAACCTCATCAGCTGCATAAACGCAGGCTCGTGTCGACACTGGTACTTAAGCTCAGCTACCTGTTCTACCTTTTTGTTTTAAGTATAATTGTATATTTGTCTGCCCTTGTCAGGGGAGGTCTCGATAAAGTTTTTTACGGCGTGGAGTTTTTTGTCTTTCTGCTGGTGCTGTTTGTCCCGACAATCGGAATCTTCGGAAGGAAACTGGGACAATTCAGTAAAAAGCGGGAAGGATACAACTACTTTTTTACAGCTGTTAACCTGCTGTCGGTGATTGCAATTCTTTTAATGTATTTTATTTAATGGATCATCACAAAAATTCAAATTTGGTTCGTAATTTTAAATAAATAACTAAAACCCGAAACCATGATCAAGGAACGCTTAATAGGGTACATTGAACAGAGCATCAGACAAAACTGGGATATTGAGGCTCTGTCGAATTACAGGGAAAAGGGATATTCGTATAAGGAGATGGCCGAGAAGATGCTGAAGATTCAGATTTTCTTCAGGGAAGCCGGTATTAAAGAGGGAGACAAGGTTGCCCTCGTTGGCAGGAACTCGGCAAACTGGTGTGTCATATACCTGGCTGCAGTTACATATGGAGCTGTTATTGTTCCGATCCTTCCCGATTTTAAGCCGGATGACCTGACAAATCTTATAAACCATTCGGACTCAGTTGTTCTTTTTATCGATGACAAATTATTTGAGACCCTTGATCTTTCAAAATTGCCTGCCATTAAAGGCGTTATTTCAGTTGATGATTTTTCATTGATCACATCAGGGAGCCCTGCCATAAAGGAGATCTTCCCGGAGATAAATGAGAAATTTTCAAAGGCATATCCTCACCTTAAACCGGAGGATATTCACTTCTCCGATATAACCAATGACAAGGTTGCCGTGATCAGCTATACCGGGGGAACTACAGGCTTTTCAAAGGGGGTCATGATAACTCATAACAGCCTCGCTGCCAATGTGAGGTATGCTCAGAATAATATGCCGTTGAAGCCGGGCGACCCTATTGTCTCATTCCTTCCGCTGGCTCATACCTATGGTTGTGCTTTTGAATTCCTTTTCCCGTTTTCTATTGGCTGCCATATTACAATTCTTTCAAAAACACCATCACCACAGGTTATAATTCAGGCTTTCAAGGATATTAAACCGCGCCTGATACTTTCTGTCCCGCTCGTCATTGAAAAAATATTCAAAAAACAGCTGCTTCCCGTGATCAGCAAACCGCATATGAAAGTCCTCCTGGCAATTCCCGGAGTGAACAAGATACTTCATAAAAAGATAAGGGAGAAACTGGTTGAAACTTTCGGAGGCAAGTTCCATGAGATAGTCATTGGAGGTGCAGCATTTAATCCCGAAGCTGAGCGGTTTTTTGCAAAAATTGGCTTCAGGTTCAGTGTTGGTTACGGTATGACCGAATGTGGACCCCTGATAAGTTACGCATCATGGGATACTACCAAAATAGGCGCTTCAGGAAGACCGGTTGATACTCTCGAAGTAACAATTGATTCACCTGATCCCCTGAAACTGGTTGGAGAGATCATACTTAGAGGTGAAAATGTAATGGTGGGGTACTTCAAGAATGAGAAAGCCACCCGTGAAATAATCGACGAAAAGGGCTGGATGCATACAGGCGATCTCGGGATAATGGATAAGGAAGGGAACATTTTCATCAGAGGCCGGAGCAAAAGCATGCTGCTTGGCCCGTCGGGCAAGAACGTATATCCTGAGGAAATCGAAGCCGTGATAAACAACATGGATTATATTTCGGAATCACTTGTCATCTCGGAGGATAATAAGCTGATAGGACTCATTTATCCTGATTTTGAAATGATGAAAAAGAATAATATCTCTGAGGATCAGATGCTTGCCATCTTTGATGAAGCAAGGAAAGCAGTAAATGAAAAGCTGCCTGATTTCATGGCTGTTCATAAATTCAGGATACATCCCGAGGAGTTTGCAAAAACACCGAAGAGGAGTATAAAGAGGTTTCTGTATACTAAAGAATAGGAAGGTTGGTACGGGAGCAAAAACCGGGAAAAGAGGTGAAAGAGATCGAAGGGCCATTAAAATGAAACGGTATGCACTGATAGTCGCCGGGGGTTCAGGGAGCAGGATGGGAACAGAGGTTGCCAAGCAGTTTCTTGACCTGGCCGGTAAACCGGTACTCATGCATACGATTGAAAGATTCTGGTCCTTTGATAATTCAATTGAAATAATTGCAGTCCTGCCTGAAATTCAATTAGAATACTGGAACTTCCTGCAAAAGGAGTATTCATTTTGCATCCCCCATACCCTTGTAACAGGCGGCGATTCAAGATTCCTTTCGGTAAAGAACGGCCTTAATCTTATCCGCGAAACCGGTCTCGTTGCCATTCACGATGGTGTAAGACCCCTTGTGAGCAGCGAAACAATACGCAGATGCTTTGAAGCAGCTGAAAAATATGGGAATGCGGTCCCGGTTATCAGTCCGGCCGATTCTCTGAGGATGGTTACCGGTGAGACCAATAAACCCGTCAACAGGCAGGATATTAAAATTATACAAACACCGCAGGTCTTTAATACCGCACTTATCAGGCAGGCATATCTTCAGGAGTACAATCCCGATTTTACTGACGATGCAACTGTCCTGGAAAAGACAGGCCATGCAATTCATCTGGTTGAGGGCAACAGAGAGAACATAAAGATCACGAATCCTGAAGATCTTATCATTTCCGCCTCACTTTTACCCACCATTTCCTGACTTTCATTCTAATTTGTATCTTGCAGGGAATTTTAAAAGGTTTAGATATGAAAGTCAGGTATCTTCTATTGGCAGCTATAATTTTATTCCTGGCAGGATGTGCCGAATTAATGACCGTCCTTCAGTCACCGGTCAATATCCCGCTTACGGAGGATGAAGTGATAAACGGTCTGAAAGAGGCTCTTTCCACCGGCGCAAAAAATTCTGCTGACCGCCTGTCAGCTGAAAATGGATACTATGGCGATGCCCTTGTAAAGATCCTTTTGCCCGGAGAAGCAAAGATAATAGTTGATAACATTTCCAAAATACCGGGCGGACAACAACTGATGGAGGATGTTATCCTGAGCATCAACAGGGCTGCCGAAGATGCCGCCAGGGAAGTTGCACCGATATTTATCGGAAGCATAAGGCAGATGACGATCAGGGAAGCCTTTAATATACTCAACGGAGAAAAAAATGCTGCAACAAGTTATCTGAGAGCCACAACCTACAATGAATTGTACACTTTGTACAAGCCAAAGATCCAGGGCTCCACTGAAAAAGATATAATCGGGAGCGTTTCAGCAAAGGATTCCTGGCTTGCACTGACGGGAAAATGGAACAGCTTTGCCAATTCGGTTGCAGGGAAGCTTGCTGGAGTTAAAGCAGTTAACACCAATCTTGATGATTTCCTTACGACAAAAGCCCTTGACGGGATGTTTTTGAAGGTGGAGGCCGAAGAGTTGAAGATCAGGACAGAGGTTTCAGCAAGGGTTACCCCATTGTTGAAAAGGGTCTTCGGATCTCTTGATAATAAGTAAACCTACTGAACGGGGAAAGATGTTTGAACGCAATTTAGTAACACAGGAAGGACTTGAGGTCAGGATTTCTGATTATGCAAATCAGGGGATCCTTGAGATACTGAACCATTCTGTCCAGGGATCCGAGGGCGGTTTAAGATTCCAGCTCCAGAACGTGGCTTCAAGGATAGCCGCATACAATGATCAGATAAGATTCGTTTCCCTTTACAAGAAGAATCAGATCATGGGTACCGTCGGTTCGTGTTACAGGCTGACCGGTCAGGGAAAGCTCCGTTATCCATCTTCCTATTTAAGATATCTTGCATTCCAGTCAACTTACCAGTCGGATATAATCTGGGAAAAGAAAAGAAAAGCAGTCATCAGGCCTGAAAAAGATGATTCCTTTAAGCAAAAAACGCTTGAAATATTCAGCAAGCCTCATCTTCTCGACTATAAGAAAACGGAAGAAGGTGAAAAGCATATTATGTATGCCTTTCTTGAAAGCATGAACGAACGGTCAAAAAATCTGGTAAGCCAGGCCGGATATGAATATATCAGATCTTTTTTGACAGTCGCATTCAGCAGGTTTTCACCGAAACCTGATGAAAGAGTTTCGAGGATCATTTTACCGGAAGAGAAGAAAAAGATGGAATCCCTGCTGCTTGATTACTACAGGGATTATGCATTTTTCAGTACCGACTATGCATTTTACGGAGATAAATATTATGTTCTGAAGGAGGGTAATGAGATCATTGCCGGGGTCAATGCCATTCCTTCCGTCTACAAGATCTACGATATGCCAGGGATATGGGGATGGGTGATAATGAAAATTCTGCCGGGAGCACCCTGGTTCAAAAGATTGTTCCATCCCGAAGAGTTCAGGCACCTGGTTTTTGATGCAATTTATTGCAGGAAGGGGAGGGAGAAGGATCTTGCCGTGCTTCTTGAATCGGTATGTGCTTCCGAAGGATACTATACCGGCCTTACATGGCTCGACGACCGCAGCGAATTATACGACAGTCTGAGGTCGGGAGTCAAAATGGGAGCCCTTAACCGTATGCTGAATGCTAAACCGGGACTCGTCTACACAAGGTTTATAAACCTTACCGACGAGGAAAAGGAATGTTTTTATGATGCTCCG
This sequence comes from uncultured Bacteroidales bacterium, assembly GCA_963737255.1. Lineage (GTDB taxonomy): Bacteria > Bacteroidota > Bacteroidia > Bacteroidales > VadinHA17 > LD21. Next base: position 72,981 of record CAVTSB010000008.1, on the reverse strand, counting down.
GCATATATCTCCGGATTCGATTTTTCTTAACCCAGGTCTTTTTTAACCACTAAGGGAGTACAAGTCCCCTTCAGGGGATTTAGGGGCCAAAGAGTATTCAGGAACTAAGCCATCCAGGGTCTGGATCTGTTTTTTGAACCTGCATATGCTTCAAGTGCAATATTCACATCCTCAACTATCTGAAAATCATACATCCCGAGGCAGACAAAATCGGCTCCGTTATTGAACGCATATTTCAAACCTTCCTCAGGCATTATAGCTCCGGCAGCCAGCACTTTGAATGCGATCCATGGTTCCTTCAGTGTAGCCATAAACCTGACTGTCTCTTCCGGATCATAATCGAACATATTATCCTTCCATTCAGTTCCTGGCTGGGCCGACCAGTAATTATGGCTATGACAGGTCTTAACCCAGAAATCGGGTTTTAATCCATATTCAACACAAACTTTAATGGCTTCAATCCTGTGTGCTCCTATTCCGGCAGGTTTTCCATGACTTCGGATCTCTTCAAGACCCTGTCTGATAAGCTCCATGCGTTGCGGAACAGTCCTGCCCGTGCCATCATCGTATTCCGGATTTGTCCAACGGTCGGTTATTTCACCCTGGCAATAGAGGGCATCCGAATCGGTGGCAAGCGACATTTCAATTCCCTTCTGAAAATCGAGATCTATCCCGCAATCCGAAATGAATTTCATGTTGCTCTTGAATTCATGCTTGTATTTCTGGTGGATCCTTCCAAGCTGGGGGTTGGTAATAATTGCATTGATGCCGCATTTTTCAGCCAGCGCCAGTGTCTGCATCACTTTTTCATCGGAATGATATGTCTTTACAAGTTTCGAAACATAAATAAGGTCGCGTGCATGAGCCCAACCGCCGATCAGGTTTCCTCCCATTATGAGCCGGCTGAGTTCGAATTTTGCCGGTTGTCCCGATTTGTCAGTGTAATTGATGAAAGTTGTGGGAACCTTTCCCTTAAGATCCTTAAGTGTTGAATAGTTGAACTTAAGAAGTGTTGCACCCGAATTGGCATCCATTCCCTCGACATTCAGGAACCTTTCTTCAAAACTATCCCATTTATTTTTTCTGTAAAGTGCATAAGCGAAAGCACCGAGGGCAGGAATTGAAATAAGGTCCCTGATAGCCTCACGGCGGCCCGATCCCCTGCCGTGCATCTGAGGGAAGGTCAGAAACAGGCTTCCGTGCCTTCTCCTCCCTCCATCGCGTAAAGAGCCGGTCGATACCGAAATGGTCAACGGACGAGATAAATATGAAAGCCAGAAGTACCAAAAGTTCAATGAGGGTCCTGTTAACCCATAGATAGCTGCCTTCAATAGGAACACCAATCATATAGCCCGGTATCGGCGGATATGCCAGGAAATAGAAAATGAGCATCAACGCTCCGCCCGCGCTTGCCCATCGCGTAAACAAACCCAGCATCAGTCCGAGGCCGATCAGGATCATTCCCCAGATATTCAGAAAATCAACGACGGCAATGATGCCTGAACTGTCAGCCATCCATTGAAACAGGGGAGCAAAGATCCATCTCGACCCTGCAAGATAGGGGCCGAGCTCCAGGTGCCGGCAGGGAGCTTTGACTATTCCTTCATAAAGAAAATGCCATCCGATTGCTATCCTGATAATTGTGAGAAGCCAGATGCTTACCCTGCTTAAGCCGGAAATTGATTTCATAGGATGAGAAGATAAGGTTTGGATCAATGATTTTCTGACGCAATTTAATCAGAAAATAACAATCTCATCACAACTTCCCGATTGAAAAATAATTTTACTATTTTTGGGAACACAAAAGGGACGTTAGCTCATCCCGATAAATATCGGGAGGTTCAGTTCGCCAGCTGGCGGATGACTTGGTAGGGAAAGACAGGTTCTTTTAAATATTATGGGTTGTTAGCTCAGTTGGTTTAGAGCATTACCTTGACAGGGTAGGGGTCACCGGTTCGAATCCAGTACAACCCACAGTGTACATCGGAGAGTTAAGGATACCTTAACTCTTTTTTATTTTATCCGGGTGTAGTATGGTTGCAACAAATAATCTTCCAAAAACCTGCCGCTATTTGCCGGAACTAACCTTCTCAAAGCTGATTTAAGCCACCTGTGGATTTTAATTTGCGGTGCACGTGGGTTCAACCGGGGCTCCATTTCTATATACTGCGCACATCGGATAGGCACTATCCAGGTTGCCTAACGGGAGTCTGTAACCGTGACAAACAAATGACCTTAATTGTCCGTGTCAGGTGCTATTGTTGGTTATCTCCGGTCAATGGCTGCAATTGTTACAACAGTGCCATCGGGAGAAACTTTTCTCACCCTGGGCAACCATTCACGTCGGTTTTCGCCAGTTGTGTGGAGGTATTCAAGAACATAAAGATCGCTTCCGTACAATGCAACTCCAGTTGGCGACCACGGGCTTTCCGTTCGTATAACAGTTGAAATTTTCTTGTTTGCGGTGATCCTCAAGACTGCTCCACAACCAGTGGCTGCAACGTAGACAGTGCCTTCCGTGTCAACGTCAAGGCCACGGCAGTACGGGCCCAGTTCGGATTCAACACCAGGCGTAGATCCAGAACGGGGAAGATTAAGGTTATTAACAATAGTAATCAAATCACCCTGCGGTGTAATTTTTCGAATTGCTCTGTCTTCCGAATAGTAAATGGAACCATCTTTTGATGTTGTGATGCCATTTCGCCAGCGGAGTTCACCGCTTTCCGATCGGACCGGAGGGAGTGTTTTCACTACTGTAGTTTTTCCGGAAGGCTCAAGACGAAAAATTTGCACCTGATCTGAGGAACGAGACCACAAATAGAATAGGCTACCATCTCTTCCGACACAGATGGGAAAGTCGCTTGAAAGGAGCAGTGTCGGATTAGTCCCTACTCGAGTAACAGTCGCATCATCAGAAGAGAAGTGTGGCAAAGTTACATTTGCCAATCGACCTTCGATGTCAATGGCCATCCAGTGAAACGCTGGACCTGAAAGATGTGTAAGTTTGCCCATCTGATCTATCTTCCACACACCAGAGCCTGTATCAACGAAGTAAACGTTACCTTGTCGATCCACAACTATCCCTGAACCGGGGTGAGCAAGAACTTTACACCCCACAAATAATAATCCAAGCATAAGCAATTGGAAGAATATCCTTTTCATAATCGTTCCTTACTGACCAAATGATTCAAACTTCTTTTTGTATTAAGTAAACAAATGAAGGAACCTTAAAGATCATATTTTTATTAAAAATTAGGTAATGGTTTTAATATAAAGATATGCTGCCATAAATATTTGATAATTACGAAATAAAGTAATGTCTTTGGATTCTGATAATAAAAATAATCCTCTATAGCCTCGGTTACTAAAGTGTAAAGGTAAACAAAACGGTATAAAATGCTTTGGAAGATTGAGGAAGGCAAAAACCAAGATGGGCGGGACAAGTGCAAATTTAATTGAGCATTACGTGTGTCGCGGTACAAGTTTGATAAGTGGCCGGGAAGCTGTCTCGATTGCAGGAAGCTGGTATATTATAAGCCCTGCACTTGACCTGTCGCCGGCATCCCAGAATAATGCACATGAATCAGACGCCAATCACTGTCTATTTTCCACCAAATTTGAGTTTCACGTCCTTTGGTCTGAACTTTACTGTTATCCACTTTAGTCACGGCATCAAAAACCCAGTAAAATTCTAACCATGCAAAATCATGGTATACTGATGTTTTTAAACTATAGAATGAAAGCTTTCTTTCAGAGAAATTGATTCTGAAGAAGTTGTAAATATTTTTGATTTCATCCCAGCCATGTTCGTGTCCCCTTGGATTTATAAAAGAGATTTCATCAACATGAGACCACAATTTTGCACCAAGGGCAGTATCTGCTTTATCAATAGATTCGGTGTATTGAGAAACCAGGGATTTGAACAACGTACTATCAGGGTTTGATAAACTTGATTCCATTAATTCACTTTTATCTGTACTGGATCTATTACATGCAGAAAGTATAACAATCAGAATTACTGAAAATTGTAAATTTTTCATTTTTGGAAGATGTTAATCTTATATTCTGAATTTATTCTTAAAAAATAATTCTACTTTGACAGATTAGCTTTTGATCTGATTTTTCTGCTTTTTTACCCCTGACCCTAAAGGGAGAAAGCAGAATAATCAACCTGCACCCCTTGGGGATAGGGGTAAATCAGGTTGATTTTTCTATGGCTTTATAATCTGTCAAAGTAGAAATAATAATATGAAACCCACATGTTTGACGACAATCACAAACACGAATGAATATAATTCATTTTCAATCATGTGCGGTTCCCCCGCCGAAGCGGGGCAAGCTATCCGACCTTTAAAAATAAATTATATACGGATGAAATTAATCTAATATGCAGGGACTGAATGCCTTTTTATGGGGGATTTAATTCAATCAAAAGCTTAACACCGGGTGATACGCACCGTCTAAAACCCTATGTATTATGGGCTGTTGTTTTGTTTTTTATTAATGATTGACTTCTAATAAACGGCATAATCCAGATTCAGTCTGATAATACTGACGCTGTCATTTTTAACAATTAATGGATTAATTCCCCCTTGTCCATCGGAGCTATTAGCATAAAACTTATTAGTTTCGGAAATAAAGACCGAGTACTGACCAGGATTAAGTATTATCTGAAAAAATCCATCTTTATCCGTATCACACCGAGTTATTAATTTTGAATTAACGGAATTATATAAGGGACCCCATCCTTCCACCTTACTGCTAGTGGTATAATCATAAATCAGAATAGTCCTTTTTACCGGATAGGAAATACAAGTCGAGGACCCTCCAATCATAGGCATACAATTTCCCTCTTTCTTTAATAACGTCCCTGCTGTGCCTGAGGTAATGGAAATTTTAGCAAGGTTACTCTTGATAAGTTCTTCGACATTAACCAAAGGTTTTGGGTCATCCTTTATCTTATTTAATTCACATGAGCCTGAGATGATTAAAGTCAAGATGACTATTAAGCTGAGATTTTTCATTGTAGTCCTATAAATGGTAACATGCCAATGAATAATGTACTGTCTGGGTTTGTTTGAACAATAAAGGAACAACAATTATGCCATCTGTTATAGGTATGTTGCACTTTTATGGATATTAATTAATCAATCGAGATTGTCAAGGTTAGTAAAATGTCCAGATAACCATCATGTAGTCAGTGCAATTGCCCATAACGGGAGTCTGTCTAATAACCCATTTTGCTTACTTATTTCTTTGGATACCTGTACATGAAAAATTTCAAATATTCGATTCTCAGGGACTTCATTTTAGTTATTAGACAGTCTGACGGCCCGGCGGTATGGGGAGTTGCCGTCTGTGTTAGGGTTGGCATGTGTTTTTGCAAAGTCCCGGTAAGCGGGCAGGATTTCCGTGTCACGACAAAGTTGTCCAGATGAGCTGAGTCCCGATAAATGGTACGAAGTTGTCCCGTCACGATAAAACTGTCTAAGATGGAGATGCAAAAACCATGACAACAGCGCGTCGGCCAGCAGCCCTATTGACGTTGTCACGGTAGCAGGATTACTCACGGTACTGAAAGTTTTATAAGTGAGATTAAATTTGATCGCATAGACTTTTGGAGCTGATTATAAAGTTGTCCGGGCTGCTGAAGGCAATTACCCGTACCATCCGTGTTATGTTTTAGGCCGAGATTAAAGCTATTTTACATTCGGAATTTGTCAGGGTAAAAGTTTGCTTTAATTTATTCACAATTCAGTCTCGTAGAGATTGATTATCCATTTGATATTAAGTAGGTTAGAAAACAAGAGGTATTAAAAACCTTACTCTTCCTGGTTGTCCTTGTTGAAGACCTGGGCTCCATTTGGGTGATTCAGAAATTACTTTTACTGCTTCATTATCCAATAATGGATCCACTCCTTTTACAATGCTTACATTACTTACTGAACCATCTTTTTCAATTATGAATATGATAAAAACTGTTCCTTTGATTTTTTTATCTATTGCTTCCTGAGGATAGTTGGTTCTTCTTTGGACCCACTCTCGAAATTTTAGATCATTACCCCCTTTGAAAGTGGGCATAACCTCTACCATAACAAATGACCCGTCCAACGCAAATCCGTCTACGCCGTATGAGTTGTCATCACCAGTGCCGTTATAGTTTAAATCAGAGGTGTTGTTTTCGGTCAATGCAAGAATTTCATCTGGAGTAGCGAGAGCATTTGCAATTGGTAGTATAGTGTCGATAACCTCTGGTGCAACATATGTAACTATATCTTGGATATTTTTTAATTTAGGAGGAGAAGGTGAAGGAGGGACATAAATCATTTCATTTGGAAGTTCAAGATTATCCAAATGTAATTGGACAGATCTGTAACCTCCAATCAAAATTTGGTCTGAAGAAGGTTTAATAGTAAATGGGAAAATTACTACGAAACAACCTATTAATGATGCAATTATTATCCCAGTTATGACAACAGAATTATATCTTTTGCGTAGCCGATATGCACCATAATCCTTATTCCGTGATTCAAATATCAGATCATCAAAATCAGGAATATTTGGTTTGTTCTTCTTCAATTCCTTAGAATATTTATTTTCTCCGGTATAGATTAATTTTTCTGAAATGAATTCTAATGCAAAATTAGATCAGAATGGAAAGTCGATAAAACTATTATATTCTTATAAATCATCAAGGTAATTTTGGTTAAACCTTAGAGTTATTTTGTCGTCTGGGAAAGTAACAAATTTGAGTTGTTATTATTATTTCATGAACTTAGAATTCAACAAAATATTACTTATTAGTGGCTTGTATCTCGTTTTATTGAGGTTTTTGCCAGTCCCGATAAACGGCGCGAATTTGTCACGTCAAGATAAAACTGTCCTGATAATGATGCAAAAACCTTTGAGAAAGTTGATCTATTAAGATGCAGTAAGACTGAACGAATATCCGTGTTATGTTTAGGCCGGTATTAGATCTCTCTTAAAATTGGAAATTGTCATGGTAAAGAACTCTATTTTAGTCATGGTAAAGGTTATACCTTATAGAGAATTAGATTGCGAAATTTGTCCTCATTTTAACCTGACCACCATTAATATATCATTATCGTTCTCTTTCAAGCCAGACATCTGATCCATCAACTTTTTCTTTTTATTTTGATCCCTCGGAGTTGAATTTTTGAACTCATCAGATGCAAGATATTTTTTCATTGATAGTGAACTTATAAAATGAAATGCTGTTGAGTCATTTGTGTATTCAGTGATTAATTCTGGCCCTCCGTCAATGTTATTTTTAAAACCCCATTTTCCAACAATATTGAATAATATCATTTTCCCTTCATTATTTTTTAAAGCTGTCCCTAATCCTGATTTTTTATCATAGATTATGTGTCCCGCTTTTAATATTTCATTGCCCGGACCCTGATTACCCTCAGTATCATATGCACTGTAGTACAGAAAGACATAGCTTGATGATTCATTGACAGAAAACCAATAATATTCAGTCGGGATTCGTTTTACCAATCCTCTTTCATAGATCATCTCTTCTGGCAATTTGAATTTACCCAAATTAACCGACAACTTCGGAATAATTTTATAATCGTCATTGTACGTATATACTGTATCATTGTACATTCCTTTAAAATGTAAACGATTATTCATACGATAGAAAAAACGTTGACCCGGATAAATCATCATACGTCCAAATGGAGGGGGATCTTTCCATGAACAATAATTCGTTACTGTTTGAAGTGTATCTCCATTAGGGCTTGTCTCTGTGAACACAAATTTTTCATTACCTATTGAAGGTTCACTATAGCACATGAATATACTATCTCTATCCCATACGATTGATCTTTCATCACGATTAAGCTTAATAGTTTTAACATATTTGCCATCAAAGGAATAAACTAAAATATTCCTTATCCAATTAGGTTGTATGTAGATTAATTCTGATTCTTCATCTATACTAAATTGTCTAACTAGATCATATTCTTCAGGACCTCTACCTATCTTACCAATAAATCGTTTGAAATTACCTTTTTGGTCAAATTGAGCCAGAAGGGGTGTCCCAAAGGCAGAAATGAAAATGTAATCCTTCGTAAATGCAGCATCATGTATCCTTCCTAAAACAGATTCACCTTTAGACTCAAGAAGTATGTATTCAACGTTATTTGCGATTTCTGAAATTTGAATCTCCCTCTTGTTTTCCAGAATTTTAGGGAAGTCAATAGTGTAGAATGAATTACTGGATTGAATAAGATCAGTGTGATTTTTTTCTCCTTTTTGGTTTGTGCATCCCAAAATTAGGATGAAAGTTGGAATAAGTAAAAATCGATTCATTATTATAGATTTGGCAAGTTAATTGAAAAATTTGTTTTACGAGGTTATGTTTAGGTCCTGGTAGTCGGGATGTTACTGTCTTGATGCAGCCCCTTCGGCTTAAACATAACGACCCGGCAATAAGGGGAGGTTGTGTTACCAGACGCAAGCACCGGGCAGTCCTGAGTACTCGGGATGGTACTTTAGCCAGAAACCTTTCACGATGCAAGCCTGCCTGCCGGCAGGTAGGGAGGGTATGGCACGTGTTTTTGCCGTCCAGGCACAAATTTTATTGAGCTATACGTGTGTCGCGTTACAAGTAAGAAACCAATCAGGTCCTAGCTTCTTTAAAATTATCGCAAGTGAATCACCATCATCAAATAAAAAAGGAGTGAAGACTCGATATCTGTCCACACCTTCTTGCACAAAAAGCATGATGAACTTATTTACTTTAATTGTCCGTATTAGCCGGAGGCATTTTTTACTTTTTTAAATTCTATTAGTGCTTGTTCCAGATAGGGGTCAATGTTTTTGATTTCTTCATGAATGTCTTTTAATCTGATGTCTGGTTGAATTCCTTTCTCTTCCCATAGATATCCTTTACAATCTGTCCAGACGCCAATTGAATATGTAAAATGCCAACCATTGGGCAAATACGCGTCTTCTGAATCAGAAAATGCCCCTGCGGTTGGTTCTCCTAAGAATTTTATATTTGTCTGGTTTTTAAGTGCTAATGAAAAAGTTTCTGCTGCACTGATAGAAAATCTATTAATTAGTACTAAAATCGGTTTACTAAAAGAAACAGTTTGAAATGTAGTTTTCCAGTAAATGGGATCCGTATAGGAATCAGCCTGATCACCACTTCTGATTTTTGAGATTAAATAACAATTATTTGTTTTTACTAAATGATTTGCAATTGCTAAGGCAGATGAATCAGTCCCTCCAATATTATTACGGATATCAACAATCAGGTAAATACAATCTGAAAACGAATCAATAATATTCGTTGTTATGGAATCTACTACATGAATATTATTGTCAAACCAGTCCAATGATAGATATCCTATATTAGTACCCATTTTTCCCACTAAAAAATTATTTGTTTTTAATGAAAGATATTGATTACCAAGATATTTTGATTTTATTAAATCTGTATTTTTATATATCTTTCTTGAGGAAAAAATTGAATCTGCTTGTTTGATGCTGACTACTTTGCCTATCGAGTAGTTATAAGCATATTTATCATTGTCAATCCATAAATGTTTATCTTTTAAATGGCTTGCAAGTCTGCAAATGGTGAAAAATAATGAATCAGAAGATGTTTCATTATTTATGAACCTGGAATAATGAGTACCTAAAGAATCCCAATTGATATTTTTATATGGAAACAATCCATAATGTTCAGTTAAGTATTTGACAAAATAGATATAATTTTCTTTGGGATTGTTGTTTTGGGGGAAGATGCAAATGCTTATAAAAGAGAAAAAAAATCCAAATAGAATTTTTTTTAAAATGAGAAATCTATTATTTGTCATTTTGTTTAGTTTATATTCTTAGACATCAATCATTATTAATATGTTACAGTTTGCATATAACTATCTATCTCGTAACAGTTTACGATCAACTTGTTTTAAGGTTAAAGAAAATAACAATTTTGTTTATAGTTATAGGATGTCAGATAATAGTATAAGCCGTATGTTTTTACAAAGCTCCGCCTGGTCAGTCACAAGAGCAACTTCCCTTCAAACCTCAACCCAACAAATGCTTGATGCGATTGCCTGACTTTCAATTGTTATCGAAATTAGACAATATATGGAAATGGGAAGTAATAAGGATAATAATTTACAGAATATATTGGATTTATGCTTACTCTTTGAAGTTTGCGCCTTCCCTGAGAAGTCCTAAGAATTCGGATTTCGGATTTACAATTTCGCCTGCCTGCCGGCAGGCAGGCATTTATCTGGAGAATTGTAATTAGTGATTAGTGATTTTACTCCCGTCCCCGGTCAGTCATTCTTTAACAGCCACCGCAATTTTTGAATCAGCTGTGCCATAGTAAAGGAACCAACGACTTCTGAAAAAGACTAATCCTTCCACAAAACAAACATTGTTCACTTCACCGGTTTTCTCATACGGCTTGTCGGGGTAAATGAAGTAATCATCCATCCTGTTCGATCAGCCTGAAGGGATTGTCGCGGTCAAACAACGCCTGCCCGGCAGCATACGCAAACTTGGGCAGACCCGGGTAGTTGTAGCTGGCTGCATTGCTGCTGTTATAGATCAGCAGGATCCCCTCATCCCGCAATAATGCATACGGTCCGGGTTCAACCAGACGGCTGTCAAAATATCCCGGGCGCGGATGCAGGACCGCGATCATTTCCCTGCTTTCTTCATTTTCTGCCACCTCCCAGTGAATCAGGTCATCCGAAGTTGCAATAAACAAATCGGTATCCCCAAAATACATCCAGTATTTATTTTTGATCTTCACGGCTCTTATGTGTCCCTGATCCAGCGTCGAAACTATGGCTCCCGACTTCGACCATGTGTCCCTGTATTTCCCATCACCCAGAACCAGTCCGTGTTTTGTCCAGTTCACCAGATCCTTCGAGCTTGCAAGGCAGAGCCTGGCGGTTTTTCCATCGTAAGAAGTATAGGTCAGAATGTAGGTCCCGTTTTCTCCTTCCACAACCCGCGGATCTTCAACGCCGCCTTTCCATTCATACTTATACATGTCGTCGCTGTCAGGGTATAGAACGGGAGCAGGGAGTTTTTTAAAATGCAATCCATCATCGCTTACAGCCAATCCAAGCCTTGAAGTCATTTCCCTGTCCTGCGCCCGGTAAATCATATAAACTTTGTCATCCTTAACTATCGCCGAAGGGTTGAGGACATTTCTCTCTTCCCACTGGATCTCCTTCTTAGTAAGCGGACAAAAAAATTTCTGACCGGCTGAGGGTTCCATTATCGGGTTTATACTGTCAGTCTTGACAAAATCAAGCAAAGCCCAGTCTTTTATATTTTGGGTATCAGACTTACCTGGATAGGTGGCGGGATTGCACCCGGTCAGGATCAGTAAGGAAAGTGCAAGGATTTTAGTCTTCATATCGGTATCTATCTGGATTCCATTTACAACTTAACTTCTGCGAATTGATTATTCCTGGGATAGAACCTGTTGAATAAAATCATACAGTTTCTTTCTGTCCAGTTTGCCGTCGGTTCTCACCCCGCTGCATACATCGACTCCAAACGGCTGGACCTCTTCTATGGCCTGTTTTACGTTGTCAGGTTTAAGTCCGCCGGCAAGAAAAACCGGACATCCGCAGCCCTCGCGGATTTGTCTGCTTAACTTCCAGTCATGGACCCGGCCCGTTCCTCCAAGCTCCTTTATTTTTAATCGGGGATTACCGCTGTCAAGTAGTATGGCATCAACCTGCCGTGATATTTCAAGGGCCATATTAACCGAATCTTCGTCTATAACATGGATTACCTGCACAATCCTGACCGAAGGAAGGGCAGCCTTAAGTTCTGAATAAGTTCCGGACGACAGCATATCAACAATCTGAATGGTGTTGGTATTGGTCCGTCCGTGATGTTTTATTATCCCTTTCACAGAAGTTTCACTGGTCAGCAGGAAGGTGGCGACGGGAGGGGGGATTTTCCTGGCGATCTCCCTGATAAGATCATCAGCGATCGGTCCGGGTCCGCTGGGCATCCTTCCTACTAATCCAATTGCTGACGCTCCGGCTTCAATGGCAGTTCTTGCTTCAATGATGCTTTCGATACAACAGATTTTAATCCGAGGTTTCAATTCAAATCTCCCTGGTAAGTGCAAATGACCTTTATTATTGCAAGGTACAATAATTAACCAATCAGGCAGATCTGAATGTGATAGTTTTTACTCTTTGGGCCGTATTGAAAAAATAATGAGAAAACTATTGACTGTCAGAAGCGCAAGCAGTCCGATATAGGATAATATTTCAAATGTTGTTCCGGTGAATCCCTCATTTATGCCGTTGTATAAAATCCACAATACAAAAAGACAGTTCCCGGCAATTGCAGCATATTTAACGAAAGTTATCAAACGATGGCTTCCCGCAATTTCTAAAATAATAAAACGAAAATATAGACTTTAAGGAACCGGTTCCGGAAATGCAATAAATAATACCTGATAATTAATGCAATATCAGCCCATCAGAGGCCGCAGCAGGCCAACAACATTTCCTTCCGTATCGCGGAACGAAGCATAGGTACCTACCCCTGGAATTTCAACCGGATCACCAAGCGATTTACCCCCGGCTTTTGTCAGGGCTTCAAGCGATTCCTTTATATCATCAACTGCGATTACCAGGGAGGGGTGTTGTGATGGTGAATCTTCCCTTTTAGGAAAAAATCCCCCGTTGATTGCCCCGGGTGTTTTAGGCCGGCCGGTTGTCTCATCGGTCTCGGTAGTGGATACCGTTACATAATTGCCCATCTCTTCTCCCAGCATTTTTGATTGCCAGCCGAATACGCTTGAATAGAAATCTGCCATTCTTTGCCTGTCTTCTGCAGGCATTTCAAAATGAACTACAGGAAACATTTTTTTCATTGTCTTTTAGTTTAAATCGCTTAATAGTTTAATATTTATTCTTAAACAAAATACAGATTACTTTGTTTTGAATAAATCAAATTGCATTTCAGGCCTGCTTATGGCATCTGATTAATGACAGATCAATGGTTGAACCACGATCTGATAAAATTCCGATAAGTTGTTGAATTTTCCCGTCAGATATTTACGACCAGTTTCTGGGTGAAGAGGGTCAGATCGCCGGTACCTAACTGGACTATATAAACGCCTCTTTCCAGATCGATCGGGAGCCTGAGCAAAAGAATGCCCGGATCGACCTTCTGCTCGAAAAGGACCCTGCCCGAAAGGCTTATAACCCTTATAAAATCAGGATTAAGCGTGCTGTCGTCTATACGGATATTGACAAATTCCCGTGCAGGATTGGGATATAATTTCACCACCTGTTCTTCATAGCTAGTCGGATTCCGGTGTTTATACCCGAAAATCTTAAACTCCGAAATATGATTCCATGAGTCAACCGAATTTTTGTGTCCGACAAATTTGACAAAATTAAATTCCACCCCGGCTTTCGAGGGCGGGAAATCAAATACCTGGAGATCTCCGGAAAAAGCACACGAGGCCGACTTTGTCAGGATTGGTTCCCAGGTCACACTGTCGGCCGATCCCATAACATCAAAATAGGATTCCTTCTTTTGTCCGGGTTGAAAGGATACCATTACATGCTCAACTGAAAAGGGTTCCTTCAGTTCAAGGACAAGCCACTGGTTATCGCCATTGGCCGACCACATGGTACCGATGTTTCCATCAATTATATTATACGGGTAATTGGGTGACTGAAAGTCGCTTGCCTCTATACTAACCACTTCTGCAACCTCCAGATCCGGTTCGTACGGCAATATTTCAACTTTTACCGATTTGGACTGAACCACTTTCCCATCGCTGATATTTAATTTGAATTCCACTGTCTGGGCTGAATTTACAACAGGACTGAGGAATTCGATTTTTGACCCGATCGTGGACGAAACAGCTATATTAGCCGGCACCACCCAGTTATACGTCAGATTATCTTTGTTTGCATCGAAGCTGCCGGTCGCATCAAGTTCCGCTACAAATCCCGACAATGCGCTAGGCGGGGAATTTATAACAACCACCGGAGCCGTATTTACCACAGGCGTTGCCACCTTTGCGACCCCGTTTGTAACAGCTTTTGCACTAATAGTTGCCGCCTGCGCACCTGAGTTAGTCTGCAGGGGGTTTGTCGATGGCCTGGTGTATGCGATGGTTACAACATCACCATAAATGACCGGAGAAGCAAGCGTAAGCATGACTTTTGTGCCTGAAACAGAGACTGAGCTTATATTCCTTGCCACTGAATTAACCAGGACCGAAAATGCAGAAGCAGCCGGAACTTTTGCTGCAAGGCTCAGATTATATGTCATCGTTATAACGGCAGGTGCGGCATTCTCAATGGCAGAACTTACATATACCGGAACAGGTGGAGCAATTTTATTGGTTACCGGCTGGGCAGAAATCGTTGCAGCCTGACCGCCGGAGGAAGTCTGTAAAGGATTACTTGCCGGTTTGGTATATGCCACAGTCACCACATCTCCGTAAACAACAGTACTGGCAAGCGTAAGCAGGACAGCAGTTCCGGAAATGGTCACCGAGTTAACGGCCCTGGCAACCGAATTGACTCTTACCGCAAATGATGATGCTGCGGGGATAATATTCGCCAGGCTTAAATTGTATGAAAGGTCGATTCTTGAAGGGGTGGCATCTCCAATTGCGGCGCTGACAAAAACCGGATTGACGATGACAGGATTTACTCTGTTTGTCACAGCCTGGGCAGTGATCGTCGCTGCCTGTCCGCCGGCAGTTGTCTGCAAAGGGCTTGCTGCCGGTTTGGTATATGCAACGGTTACAGCATTCCCGTTGACAACGGGACCAGCAAGGGTGAGCAGGACCTTTGTCCCGGAAATCGTAACAGAATTTACATTCCTGGCAGTAGAATTGACCATAACCGAAAAAGCTGAAACTGCAGGAACGATATTTGCAAGAGTTGAATTATAAGTCATTTCCACCACTGAAGGTGTTGCATTTTCAACTGAAGAACTGACATAAACAGGATTAACAATGACCTGACTGACTTTATTTGTGACAGATTGGGCAGTTATGGTTATTGCCTGTCCCCCGGCAGGAGTCTGTAAAGGATTACTTGCCGGTTTGGTATATGCCAAAGTCACCACATCGCCGTAAACAACAGGACTGGCAAGCGTAAGCAGGACAACAGTTCCGGAAATGGTCACCGAGTTGACGGCCCTGGCAACCGAATTGACCCTTACCGCAAATGATGATGCTGCAGGGATAATATTCGCCAGGCTTAAATTGTATGAAAGATCGATTCTTGATGGGGTGGCATCTCCTATTGCGGCGCTGACAAAAACCGGATTGACGATGACAGGATTTACTCTATTTGTTACAGCCTGGGCAGTGATCGTCGCTGCCTGTCCGCCGGCAGCTGTCTGCAAAGGGTTTACCGCCGGTTTGGTATATGCAACGGTCACGGTATTCCCGTTGACAACGGGACTCGAAAGAGTTAGCAGGACCTTTGTCCCGGAAACTGCAACCGAATTTATATTCCTGGCCGTAGAATTTACCCTGACAGAAAAAGCTGAAATGGCCGGGACTATGTTTGCAAGGCTGAGATTATAGGTCATTTCAACGACTGAAGGAGTTGCATTTTCAACCGAAGAGGCGGAATATACGGGAATCGGCGGAGGCGGTGCGGTGACTTCAGAGTATATTCTGGCGCCAACCTGCCAGGTCCCGTTCTGATTTGCCGTTGCGGGAGCTGAACCTGCCACCCAGCTGGCACTTGTTGATAATCCAGTCTGCCAGGTGGTTCCCAGGTTTGTTCCGTTATTCAATCTTGATCCTGGAACAAAATCAGTAGTATTATTAAAATTTGGGTTGACCACGACCGAATGAAGGTCATAACCCATAGCCTGCCACTGGGCAAATGTTTTTTGTGAACCGCTTACCGTAAACACGGGAGTACCCGACTCACAGAAGAATAGGTTGTAGTCGCTTTCAAAATTAGAAAGGCACGCGCTCTCAATCGAAATATTGGGTATCTGGTAAACGGTATAGAAAATATTGTTCTTGATTTTAGCCCCTGTCGATGGTGCAGGGGTTGTCCTGTCATGGTTTGCATCAATAAGGATAACGGATCCTGATCTCTGGTTTGAATAAAAGGTATTATTGTAAACCTGGACACCGTTTATACCTTTCATCCTCAGCGACAGTTTTGAATTCTTTACAATATTGTAAGCAGCCCCGTAACCCGAAGAATATGTCATATTGGTCCCCCCGTCGGTCCCCGATTTAAAAAGGATCCCGTATGGCGTTTTGTCAAGATAATTATACCGCACGGTATAATTAATATTATAACCTATGAACATTCCGTGGGTGATCGATGCAGCATCAGTTCCGTTCCATGTCAGCCTGTTCCCGGTTAATACCGCTCCGTCAATATTGTTATTAGTTGAAAGAGGAGCTTCATCACCCGCCTGTAATAAATAGCCGGAAGCATTGACTGATGTAATGGAATTATTAAGGACAGAAACTTTGGCAGGTACCGACCTTGAGATATTCAAGCCCTCCCAGAATCCGGAAGTTGTATTGTTAATGGTAGTTCCTTCCCTTGTAATTGTAACCTGTGCTGATAGCAAACATGCATTAAGGATAAAAATTATCAGTATGAAGGTTTGTCTCATAAATTAATAATATCAGTAGATTTGACGATCGACATTAAGTAAACGGTCAAAAATCTGTTTTGGTATATGACGAATTTATGTATCAGGTCTAAAATTAAACCGCAGTGCAAAGATACAGATTTTATTGTATGTTAGTACATTAAAATGATTTACATATTAAAAAAATTCTCTTCACCACCTTGCCATTTTTCTCTCACCCACTTTATTTCTAAGTCTCTCCGTCCCTTCGTCCCTCAGTCCCTCAGTCCCTCAGTCCCTCAGTCCCTCAGTCCCTCAGTCCCTCAGTCTCTCAGTCTCTTCGTCCCTCAGTCCTTCCTTCTCCTAAAGTTCTCTCAGTTTAATATTCCTGAACCAGATATCGTAACCGTGATCCTGGAGCCCTACAAAACCTTCCCTGGCAATCCCTTCGGTAAAACCGGGAAATGTTTTGAATTTGCTGTTTGCGACGAGTTTATCCCATTCCGGGGTCCAGAGCGTATACTCAACAACCTTTACCCCGTTCTGTGTATGGATTACTTTCCCGTCTTTAACTGAAATTACAATCGTATTCCATTCACCTGCTGGTTTTACGGTTTCAGGATCAGCTGCTATCATATCGTACAGGGAACCTGCAAGGTGGCTGTCGATCTTGTTGTCGGTGGCATCGACATTGTCAAGGATCTGCACTTCCGGGGCAGCATAATAGATTGCTTTCCCGGGCACTTCGCGGACATTGAAGAAGATGCCGGAGTTCCCCATCTTGCTTGTCTTCCAGTCGATAGAAAGCTCGAAGTTTTTAAATTTGCTGGTGGCATAGATTATATCTCCGTCAGATCCCTGACCCGGCTTTTTGCCGGCAGCCGTGAAGACTTTCATGGCGTTATCTTCAATGATCCAGTTTTTTGGCATTTCAGTTCCATTGCACTGTCTCCATCCGGTGAAGTCCTTGCCGTTGAATAACAGCACCCATCCGGCTTTCTTCTCGTTTCCTGTAAGCTGGTTGACCTTCTGTCCTGATGCGGTTGCGCAGAAAACCATTAATGCGGCCAAAGCCAGTGATAATCTGATATTTCTTTTCATTGTATGGTTAGTTTTAAATTAATGCAAATTAATAAAAAAACCCGAACTGAACGCTTTCCGGTCCTGAAAACTGTATACATTCAAACCTGTGTGAATTTTTTAAAATATTTTTGTGCGACTACATAAATAGTTGTATATTTGAGAACTTTATAGACGGAAGACGGAAGACGGAAGACGGAAGACGGAAGATTTGACTAATTACTGATTACGAAACAAGAATTAATTAACTTTTTAAATAATCAATTATGCAATTAACTAAAGCTGAAGAACAGATAATGCAGATCTTATGGGACATGAAGGCGGGGATCGTGAAGGATATCCGCAACAGATTCAATGATCCGAAACCGGCGCGTAATACGGTTTCAACAGTAGTCCGGGTCCTTGAGAGAAAAGGATTCGTCGGGCACCAGGCCTATGGGAACGTCCACCTTTACCATCCTCTGGTCTCGAAGGAAGAGTACTCGAAGAGTCAGCTTTTCGGGTTGATGGAAGGTTATTTTAACAATTCATTTCCTGCACTCGCATCATTCTTTGCAAGGGAAAAAGACCTGTCGATCCAGGAACTTGAAGAAATTCTTGAGGATACCAAAAAGGAAATCTCCAGATCAAAGACCAAATCCAAATCCAAAACCAAAAAGAGGAAGTGATGGAAGCTTTTGCCTTCTATTTTTTTAAATCGGCAATCTGGCTTACAGGCTTTGCCCTTGTCTATTTCCTTTTCCTCCGGAATGAGCGGTACTTCCTGCTTAAAAGGATATACCTTATTGCCGGTATACTGATATCATTCATTCTTCCACTCTTCACTGTCCATTACCGGATCGAGCTGCCGTCACCCGTTTTGGATGCGGCCGGTATTGCACCGGCTGATCCGGCTGATGCAGGCGGTCTCCAGATCGGAGCCTGGGAAAGATTTAATTACCGGCATATCCTGTTCCTTCTGTATTTATCAGGGATAGTTTTCTTTGCATTCAAACTTGCACTGCACGTCAGTTTCCTGCTAAAAACAATAAACAGGGCTGGCGGGGATATGATTGATAACGCAAGGGTTGTGAGAAATTCAGGTTTCAGGGACTCATTCTCATTCTTCAATTATGTTTTTGTCAATCCTTCATTGAATAAAACAGAGCTTGAGATGATCATGAACCACGAGCTCGTCCACGTTAATCAGAAGCATTGGTTCGACCTTCTGCTTGTTGAATTGATGCGTCTGTTCCAGTGGATAAATCCGTTTGCCTGGATCTATTCGCGGTTTATCAGGGAGAATCATGAATATATTGCCGATGAGATGGCACTTCAACGTACATCCGATCCGGCTGTTTATAAGGCGGTCCTTGTAAACCAGCTTTTCAATTCACGGATACTCAGCCTGTCGAATTCATTCAATTATTCAATAAACAGAAAACGGTTTGAGATGATGAAAAATATAGTGCCGTCGCCTTACAGGAAGATGAAGGTTCTGATGATCCTCCCGGTCTTTGCGATCGTATTGTATACCTTTGCTACCCCGGTTTATCAATATGCCGAATCTTCCTTTGAACCATTGAATACAGCACTTGCCCCCGATCAAATTCAAAAGGAGGCCAGGGGCGTTGTTGTAAAAGAAGACGGGAAGCCTCTCCCTGGTGCAACTGTAGTAGTTTCGGCTTCGGCAATAAGTGTTGTTACCGACAGCAATGGCCGGTTCTCGGTCAGCAGGATACCGAACGGCTCTTCTCTTATATTTTCATGCAAGGGATACAAGACATATATAATGCCGCCGCTCACGGCATCAAACAGGAATCTGTATGTAAAGCTGGTAAAAGACCCTGATTATAAGGAGGAGATCTCAATTCATACTTCCGACGGATCGCCGGTAAAAGCGTTGGTCGTTGTCGACGGCGTGATCAATGGGGAAGGTGTGGGGAAAGTCGATCCTGATGCAATTCTTTCAGTGTCTGTCCTGAAAGATGAGCCTGCCATTGGTAAATATGGTGAAAAAGGTAAGGATGGGGTAATTGAAATTACAACAAAGAAGCGCGGCACTCCGCCGGATACTATTAAGCCGGACACAGCAGCCGTCAGTCCAGTGCGGCCTGATCAGATAAGAAAAGTTGAGTCATTCGTTCCAGAGGAGCCATTCGTTGTCGTTGAACAGATGCCGATGTTTCCGGGAGGAGAAAAGGAACTTCTTGATTTTATCGGATCAAATGCCAAATATCCCGAAGAATTATTGGATAAAAAAATATCCGGGAAGGTGATCATAAGGTTTGCGGTCAATACCGATGGAAATGTTGAGGATCTGTCAGTATTGAAGGGCGTTCATCCGGCACTTGACAGGGAAGCACTACGTGTTGTGAGCGATTTGCCCCAGTTCATTCCGGGGAGGCAGGGCGGAAAAGCAGTTCCCGTGTGGTATATGGTACCCGTTAATTTTGTGGCTCCGGAAACCAATTAAGCAACCCGCAACCTGCAACCCGCTACCTGCAACCCGCAACAAGCAGTAACCAGAAACATTTAACTTATAGTCACTCTCCCTCCGTCTTCAAAAACGCTGCCCTCACCGATGGCGGACACGGGGAATCCAATCCCTTCACTGCCCTCCAGATAACTTCATTGAACTGGAAATCATTGACCCTGTCCTCCACGCTGAAATCGAATGTCTCACTCAGGGCCTGCCACTTGTTCTGACCGGTATTTTTTTCATTAAGATCAACCTGGTTCGGCCGTGCTTTGTAAGGTGGATGATCAGGTGTGCTGTTGAAGCACCTCCACAATGAGTTGGCCGCAGCATCGTACTGGGTCATCGGGGGAAGGCCAAGGATGAGTTCCATTGTACGCAGAAGTGAGGTAGTTGTATAGGGGGTATGATCAACATACCCCTGCTTCACAAATCCCCCGGCGATCAGTGCCACGCTCCGGTGGGCATCGACATGATCGGGACCGTTCTGCGCATCATCCTCAACGGAGATAACAACACTCTCCTTCCATAGCGGACTGTGACTCAGGTAATCGATGAGCATTCCCAGCGCAAGATCATTATCTGCCATATGTGCAAAAGGGGTGGGTTTATTGAGACTTAATCCTTCGGTATGATCATTTATCAGCCTTATCGTGTTGAACCTTGGAACGGCATTGATGGCCAGGAGTGAGTCAAAATCATGTTTCCACTGCCTGAAGCGGACTGTATCGCGGACCGACTGCACCCATGGGGTGAAGTTTTTGCAATAATTATCCTTTAAAACCGCCAGTGAGGGTCCGCCATCCCCCACGAATTCACCATAGGTCCTGTAACTGACACCACTCCGTTTACAGAGATCCCAGAAGAACAGTTTATTATTTGCAATAGCCTTTCCTCCTTCACCCGGGTAATCTCCGCCCCGTCCGCCATAGCTGGTTGGCCAGTTCTTTTCAAGGTAATCGGTGGCATATCCCCCCATTGTCCAGTTATGGCCATCGGCGCTCACTTCTCCGTTGACATAGAAATTGTCGAGCAGAACAAACTCCCGTGCAATCGCATGGTGATTCGGACTGATCTTCTCACCGAACAGGGCAAGGTTTGGATCACCGTTGCCTTCAGGTATGTCGCCAAGGACCTGGTCGTAAGTCCTGTTTTCCTTAATAATATAGAACACGTATTTAATGGCGGAGGGATCGCCTACCTTCTGAGGTATCGGATTCCCGGCTACCCCGTCAGAGGCAAGTTCTTTTGTCTTGGTATATGGTGTATTGTTATAGACAGCTTTCGAATAAATACCCATCTGACTTTCATCCGGAACATTGATGATGCTCATGGTCCCCCTGAAGAGACCTCCGATGTATTGCACTTTTATCGTTTGTTCCTGGCCTCCTTCCTGATAAACAACCTCTTCACCCCTTCTTACAGGGTTAGGTCCGTACGGATTTGCCAGCGAGGTCATACCCTTGCCATTACTTACAAGTATCCTGTTTTTTGCAACCCTGACGCAGGAAGGATACCAGGCTGTCGGGATAAATCCTTTACCCTTGCTTTCACCCGGAATGCTTACATCGAACACAGCCAGGCAATTGTTGTCGGCATTGGCGATAAATAATGTCTTCTCATCCCTGCTCAGTGCAAGGCTGTTTGTGGTTGACCCTGAAGGTGCATCGGGATACAGGGCGGTGTTGAGTGTTTCTATAACTTTCATTTCCCCGGTACTTATCACCGAGACATTGTTATCGTTGGCATTTGCCACAAACAGGAATTGTCCGCTCCGGGTGATACACATGTCATTGGGATTGTCTCCGACGGTAATTGAGCCTGTGATCTTCTGCCCTTCAGTATCAAAGATTACGATTCTGTCGCATCCCCAGCATGAGGCATAAAGTGTCCTGCGGTCAGGCGATAAAATGCAGGTATATCCTTCTCCTCCCAGCGGATGCTGTGAGATCACCTTTTTTGCTTTAGTATCAATTACATAAAGCGAATTATTCTCCTTGGTGACGACATAAAGCCTTTGTTTTGAATCATCGACAGCCAGCCCGGCAATGGAGATCCTTTCGGGCCATGGTTTTCCTATCCGTATCGTATCGGCAGCCACCATCTGCTTTTTGCTCACGGCATACCTTATGATGATATTGTCATTGCCTCCGGAAGCATAAATTGACTTGCCGTCATCAGAAAAGGCGAGTCCCAGCCATGCTTTTTTGATCGGAAGTGTTTGAATTACCTTCCCCTTTTTGATATCAATGAGTTCGATCGACTGATCGCTCTGGCCGTTGTTGGTAACGGCTGCCAGTTTCCGGTCAGGGGAAATGGCGATGTTCAGAGGCAGGTCGCCCAGCGGAACTATCTTTCCGACCGGGGTGAGCTGCCAGCCGTTCGGCAGTGATACCCTCTGCGATTCAATCTCTGTAAGTGTTTGGGAATTAAGATGAAAAGTTATGGCTAACAGGAAAAGGAGCAGGCATGTTTTTTTCATAACCGGGCAAATTTTATAGATGATTAAAGTTTTTTAAAGATAACCTTTTAAGCGTAAAGTTCACAAAGAAGGTCAGGGGGGTGAGAACGGGTTTCCTACAACCTATTATACCTTGTCTTCAGCACCTTCAAAGCATCCCTCCGGATCTTGAGTATAACATCCCCGGAAAATGTAACCGGCTCACCGTCAATGTGAAACCTTGTCTCATCAGTATTGATCGTTATATCCTTTGCAGTCCTGACATTTCTGACAAACTTCGACTTGTTGATTTTTTTTGTAAACAACCGGTAGATGAAGAAGGGGGCCATCATTTTCGGGAATGGCCTTATCATGACGATATCCATCATCCCGTCATTGGGAAGGGCATCGGGTGAGATGAACGCATTGTTGCCGAACTGTCTTGTATTCGCCACCGTCAGAACGAAAAGATCGCCGGTGTGGATCACTTCTCCGCCGATCGAGACAGTTACTTTGAAGGGCCGGAGTCGGAAGAAATTAACAATGGTGGTCGAGACATATGACCAGAATCCACGGTTTTTAAGCTTGTCGAATGAATGTGCCACGAAACTGTCGAGTCCTACCCCTGTTACGTTCAGGCAAAGGTTATTGTTTACCACTATCACATCGATGGTCAGGCTCTCCTTCTTCTCGATATCGCGCAAAAGAGATTTAATATTTGTCCTGAATCCCAGCTCCTTTGCAAAACCGTTTCCTGAGCCAATAGGAAGTACTCCGAGCAGCTTTTCTTTACCTATAAGTTCACTGGCAATCGTGTGAACTGTTCCGTCACCCCCGGCTGCCACGAAAATCTCATATTTCTCAAAGTTATTTTTGATCAGTGTTCCCGACTCGTCTATTGACAGC
This sequence comes from uncultured Bacteroidales bacterium, assembly GCA_963737255.1. Lineage (GTDB taxonomy): Bacteria > Bacteroidota > Bacteroidia > Bacteroidales > VadinHA17 > LD21. The sequence continues at coordinate 49,477 of CAVTSB010000008.1, read as the reverse complement.
GATTTGTAGAAGGAAAGCTCATGTTTGCGCCGGCTCAGCTCCTTCGAAATTATATACTTTACAGGAGGCACACCTGCATATGGATTGAGGATAAAAAGCGCCTTGTTGTACCCTGTTGATTGCGGCATAAAAAATTTCTAATCAGGGTAAAAGTAATAAAATTTGTTTACCCTGCAGGAGGATACTGCTCAATCAGCCGGTTTTGATGCCTTACAGCCTTCAAAAATTCCTTTAAAGTCATTGGATTATATCCACGGCTTCTGTTGAGGTCTCCTATTTTGAACAGAAGCCTGTATGCCTTGAAGAACTCACCGTAAAGCCTGAAGAGTGAAACATGAGGGTCCCAGGCCTGTATTGCTTCAGCGCCTGCGCCATTTATTTCAATTATCGAAAATCCTTCACCTTTCTTCAGAAGATCGATCGATTCAAACCTCACATCAAACCTGCCGAAATAGAATTCAGGCATGCTGCGGGCAATTGCATCGAAGCGGTCCGAGAGCTCGGGTGTTATCAGATGACTTGCATTACGGTAAAGTCCTCCTACCCTGAGGCTTCCGATGAACGATAAGCGGATGAGCTCCCCGTCCTGTGGCACCTGGTCAAGATCGTCATTGCCGAATCCTACATGTTCAGGCTTGTCACCGAGATAATAGCCTGCCCTCAGTTTTGTCCGCCGGTCATTCTTTATAAGCTCTCTCAATGTCGATTTTCCGTCGCCTGTCACAAAGGGGAAATATCTAAGGGTGATCGAATATATTTTCCCCGCCGGCTCCCCGGGTATTCTCACGTAGAAAATCCCGGCTTCACCATCGAAGGTAACGGGCCGCTGAAGTATCATCTTCTCCTCATGAGGGAATGAAATAATATACTTCAGGAGATGACTTTCATCCTCAACAAGCCTTACCCCGTATCCATTCCATCCTATGTCAGGTTTGGCAACAACCGGAAATTTCAGATCTTTTTGGCTCATCAGCTGAAGTGCATTTTCGAGGTCTTTTTCCGGAGGGACGCCATTCCGGTGCATCAGGACAAATTCTGCAATCCATGATTGCTGATCGTTCCCCACCTGCCTCATCACCGAAGCCTTCGATTCTCCCATAAAACCTCCCGTTTCAATTTTGGGATTGGAGGCAGAAGGCAGGGTAAGGCTGCGGTATCGGATTCCCAGCAAGATGTAATAAAGACCGACAGGAATATACAGTATGCTGTTCGGTATATGTTCGGCAAAGGAGACTCTCCTTCTGAGATCATCGAGGGAAGGCATGCCATGGAATCTATTTTTCAGGGCAGGCATATACTTTTTGAAGACGGAGAGGAATGATGGAGGAAGGCCGCCCATCGCTTTTTCGGTAGCTTTGCTCCAGCGCGGTTTGAAAGAGTTTCTTATGGCAAACGCCACCAAAACCAGCGCAAGAAGACCCCAGGCCCAATAACCGAGATTATTTAATACAAGATCTCCGAAAATTATCACAATAGTCAGTACAACAGATGAGTATATGGCGCCCGCAAGGATTGACACCTTTGCAAATCTCATAAGTGGTATCCTGAACCAGCCGCACGCTACAAAAGTGGGGAAGAGCAAGCCCGGAGTTATCCGGCAGAGTATCAGCACACGGATAAGATGGGTTTCGAGCCAGAGTTTTAATCGCTCCACTTTTGGACCGATTATCCTTGAGCGAAGCCATTTGTTCCGTTGTGCCAGGTGTCCAAGCCCGTAGATCAGCAGATCGCCGGTTACTATGCCCAGGTAAACGCTCACAAATGCCATCCAGATTGGTAGCTGGTGTTCAACTGTAGAGAAAGCGGCAGCCAGGATTGCAGCATCTTCGTGGATAAAGGTCATAAAGAAAATTACCACGCAATGTTGCAGCCAGTTAAGGTGTTCAGGTGAAAGCATTGATAATGTCAGATAAAATTAGAGGACTCCCGTAGTTAAAGTCACCATAAAAATAGTCGCATTTCTGACATTTTGATACTTCCGGGGAAGAAATTAATTCGGAATATCTACTCCATAAACGGATACCTGAAATCAGTTGAGGGTATCAGCGTCTCCTTGATGGTTCTCGGACTTACCCATCTTATAAGGTTAAGATGACTGCCGGCTTTGTCATTGGTACCAGATGCCCTTGCCCCTCCAAATGGCTGCTGACCTACCATGGCTCCTGTTGGCTTGTCGTTCAGGTAGAAATTTCCTGCAGCGTAGCGCAATAAACGCCAGGCTTTGATCATCGCATACTTGTCATTGCTGAAAACCGCTCCGGTCAGACCGAATGGAGATGTCTCGTCGCAAAGCCTGAGTGTTTCTTCGAACTTGTCATCATCATACACATAAATAGTCATGACCGGACCGAAAATCTCCTCTTCCATTGTTATGAAATGAGGATTCCGGGTTACTATTACCGTGGGTTCAATAAAGAATCCCTTTGTTTTATCGCCGTTTCCGCCGGCAATAATAACCGTATCTCCCGACGACCTTGCCTTATCGATGTAGGTCATGATCCTGTCAAACGCTGTCTCGTCTATCACTGCATTTATAGTATTGCTGAAGTCGGTCACATCTCCCATCTCCATCTTCTGTATCATATCAAGAAGAAGTTTTTCCGTTTCAGGCCAGAGCGACCTGGGTATATAGGCACGTGAAGCCGCAGAGCATTTTTGTCCCTGGTATTCAAATCCTCCTCTGGCAATAGCTGCCGCGAGTGCCGGAGATGAAGCCGAACTGTGGGCAAAAATGAATCCTTTTCCCCCCGTCTCTCCGACAAGCTTAGGATACGACCTGAAGTTTGTCAGGTTCTCACAGACCATTCTCCAGATCGAGTTGAAGGTGGCATTGGAACCTGTAAAATGGATCCCGGCAAGATCCCTGTGTTTCAATACAACACTGCTGATAAGAGAACCCTGTCCGGGAACAAAATTGATCACCCCGTCGGGCAGTCCGGCTTCCATTAGTACTTTCATCAGGTAGTAACTTGAAAGCAGGGAGGTCGAGGCCGGTTTCCAAACTGTTGTGTTACCCATCAGGGCAACGCTTGTATTAAGGTTTGAAGCTATCGCCGTGAAGTTAAATGGAGAAATGGCAAAGACAAATCCTTCAAGCGGACGGTACTCCAGACGGTTGATGCTCTGACTTCCGGAAACCGGCTGCTCCCTGTAAATAAGCGATGCAAAAAATGCATTGAACCGCAGGTAATCAATTACTTCGCAGGCAGCATCGATCTCAGCCTGATAGACATTTTTCCCCTGGCCAAGCATTGTTGCAGCATTTATAAGGTACCTGTATTTTTTTGATATAAGTTCTGCAGCTTTTATCATGATCGCAGCCCTGTCGATCCAGGCAAGGCTCATCCATTCGCATTTGGCATCCAGGGCTGCTTTAATGGCGAGCCCTGCTTCCTTTTCGGTCGCCATGTGGTAGGTGGCAAGGAGATGATTGTGATCGGTTGGCTTGACAACCCTTCCGGTTATACCTGTCCTCACCTCCTTTCCTCCGATGATAAGCGGGATATCGATCACTTTGCTGCTCTGATCGGCCAGTTCGGCTTCGATAAGCCTGCGCTCCGGAGTTCCCGATGAATACGACAGAACCTGTTCATTTGCAGGTTCCCGGAAATTGTAAATAGCATTGTTCATAGATTATTATTTTTCCTGATGAGATTGATTAAAAAATCCTTTTTAACTACACGAGGTCGCGGAGGTTCAGCAAAGGACGCAAATAGTCAAAACTCCGGGAACTCTGATTTATCCCGATAGCTACCGGGACTTTGCGGTCTTTGCGATTATTGGATTTAGAATTTCCGGCCAATCCCAAGTTTATCACAGATTTTGTTAATTCTTAAACATGCTCCAGCCTTAAATGTTCACTCCTTATGATCTTATAAGATTATTCCATGTTATCCTTTTTTGTTGTAATTTGGAATCTGATTTTATCCAGATCAGTTTCAAACAATTACAAACCAGTTAAAATGAATGCCATTCCGGAAGCAAAATTTTACCATTTTTCGAAATCAGGATTATTCTACGGTGTTGAATCCCTTGCAGTTGCCATCGCAACATTGAGCGAAGGCGGTTTTATCTGGCTAAATTATTACAAACCAGAAAAGCAGGATCTCAGCGTGCTGGTCGACCTGCTGGGAATCCATCCATTATCAGTCGAGGATTGTTTTGATGAAAAACAGATACCAAAAATTGAACATTTCCAGAATAATTCATTTATTCTTTTCAATGCGTACAGTTACAATGACAAAACCCTTTTCACTGATGAGATCAACCTTTTTATTGGAAAAAATTTCCTGATCACCGTCAGCGGCTATAAATCTGACGACAGAAATCCTTTACGGGACATTGTGGAGGCAATGGGGAATGATCCGACAAATGCCAGGATCGGGCCGGCGTATCTCATGCACAAGATACTCGACCAGATAGTTGATCGGAAATATGCCGCGTTTGATATAATGGAGGACGAGCTTGAAGTGTCTGAAGATTCACTACTGGAGGATGTGGCAGGATTTGCGCCGATACAGCTTTTGCATATGAGGCGGAACCTGGTGAGCCTGAGAAAGAGCCTTTATCATGAACGGGAGATCCTTGTCAGGATCAACAGGCTCGATTGTCCTTTTATTCCTGAAAAAGCAATCGCCGGTTACCGCGATATTTATGACCATCTGTCAAAATTCTTTGAACTGACTGAAACATACCGTGAAATTGAAACCAGCCTCATGGAATTGTATACCTCCCTACTGAACAATAAGATGACCCAGATGTCGAATGAAACAAATGCTTCTGTCAGGCGATTGACAATGATTGCAACGGTCTTCATGCCCCTGACCCTTATCGCGGGCATTGGCGGCATGTCGGAATGGACCATGATGACAGGTCCGGATAACTGGAAAATCTCATACCCGCTCTTCATTGTCGCAATGGTAATTATTGGGGGTATAAATTACATCTTTATAGGCGGACTTGAGAAGAGAATATTTTCGCGTAAGAAACTGAAGGACTAAACTGAAGCTTCGGGATCTATTGCCATCCCTTCATAAATTTTCATTATATCTTCCCGATATTCCTCGGGAGCCTCCAGGTGGCCCCATCCCGACTGAAGCTGCCATAAGCCATCCATCGCCGAATCGTGATATGACCGGATCAGATGGGGAATGCCCTTTTCTGTAAGCAGTCCGTCAAGAAGGATTGCATCCATTTCGTTCTCAAGGGCAAGTATTTTAACGGCTTTTTCCATTACTGTTCTGTTTGACTGCGAAGGTAATCATTCTTTTTTCTTATTTACCGAAAACACCTTTGCAATCCTCTTCTGAGGATCAATCTCCGACTGAACCACCAGACTCACCTTTGCCCTTCCGGACGCGTCTTTTTCATGGGACAGGAATACAGGCACCCGTTCCGAAAACCCGGGCTCAAGCGATAACAGCCCGTTTAAAAGCTGAGCATTCCATCCCTTTCCTTCTACGCTCACCTCCAACCTGTAAATATCACTGTTTAACCACCTGACTGTATTCTGCAAGTGAAGGGTCTGATCAGAAATGTATGGCTCACCCGTATTTTTTACTGTGAAAAATGCGTATTCTCCTGATCCTTTGATTTTCTTAATTTCAGGGGAAGTAACCTCAAAACTTAGTTTGTCAAAACCTGCTCCATCGAGTGACCTGACGCAAACTTTGTATGAAAGGATTCCCTCTTCATTCCTTTCCATGTTTATAATATAGAAATGCAGCCTGTTGTGCGGATCTTCCCATTCATACAGACTCCCTGAATTGATCCCCGCATGGAAAAGCGCATCATTCAGCTGCCTGTAGTCGGCAATGGTCCGCAATACCGTCGCTCCGTCAGGTTTTATGAAATCGACCTTATTTATATCTTCCGGATGGGCATCGATCACCCAGTTGAAACAGTTGAATCCGTTTGGACCGCCATTCCGCCTCTCTTTTTCCCTGTTTTTTGCAAGAAGGACACCATTATCGGGACAGAATGAGTCGTACCCGATCCTTTGTACAACTTCAACTGAATAAAAATCAAAATCAGGGTTCCCCGGAGATAGCGGATTTGTTGCAGGATCGTCCGCAGGTGTCCTGTCGTGAGGCTCCGGGCCATCGAGTCTGACTATAATGCCCGCGTAACTGTCGCCAGGAGGCTCAACCGCCCTGGCGGTAATCATTGCCACGACGGGTCCTGATCTGGCCAGATCGTCGCGGCTGAGTGTCAGGACCTGGTTTGGGGAAATGAAGCCGTTCACCATCCTGTTCCTGAGCATCAGTCCGGCCGGCATGGCAGCTCCCATCGAGGCCGGGATCACCCATCGCATATGGGGACCGCCCGGACCATTGAATGATCCCCTGTCCATCATGTCCCATGGTCCGGAACCAACCCTTCGGTATGGCATGACATAGGGGTTGTTGTTGTTGTCGCCTGTCCTGAATGCAAAGTGACCAAGCTCGTGAGTGATTGTTCCGGAGTTTTCTCCCTGCCTGATCGAAGAGAGGCCCCATTGCATCTGCCCTGCTTTCCACGATGTCCATGGGACATAACGCGTTGGTATCCAGGGCGGTTTTGAGGTGTCGGGATTACCCCATCCCGGGGGGATTTCCTCCTTCGAAAGGAATTTCATCTCTCCAAACTCCTGCCACACCCCCGTTTCATCATAACCTGCGTAAATCCTGAGAATGGCATCATAACCCGATTTAATGTTTCCGGCGGCCTCTGCCCAGAGACTGTCAACATCAGGTTCCATCCTGCTGTTCGCCCTGCTGCCGTCAGGCGTTGAAATATTCTGGTTATACTCATTGAGGCCGTATTCCCAGAGCTTTTTGGGCATCCTGTAAGGACCGAAAGCATCGAGGGCTGTTATTCCGAATTTGCCCCTCGACTGCTCCATCCAGTAGCCGTTTATCGTCTGCCCATGGTTGACTGGTGAAGGCTTAAGCCAGAAATCCGAATAGAACCGCGGAACATCCTCCCTCTTTACAGGGTCGATCTGCGGATTCCCAAAAAGGTCGGAATACTTCGGCAGAGTAATTACAAACGGCTGGTCAGGGAAATCGACAGCTACAAGCGCCATCCTGAATTTCCGTTCGGGGACCAGGGAGGGATCCGCCCAGTTTTTTCCCGGGATGGGGCGATAATCATCCCATGTCATGTCATCCTGATCCTGAACAATCTGGGGATCAATGGGTTTTGGAAATATCACTTCATGCCTTGATACTTTTGAACCATCATTTTGAATATTCTGTGACCAGGAAACCAACGGGTACAGAATAATAAATAAAACAACAGTTATTTTTTTCGGCATCATGCTTACCAATATAATGTAATTCTCCCAGATCTTCATGCCTTAACGGCTTTGTGACAAAAAAAAAGCAATAAAGCGGGAGTGAGACTTAAGAACAGGAGTTTATTTTGAGCATCTGAAGAGATACTTTTTAGCTACAGAGTATGCAGTGTTGCTTAGTCTCAAATGATTTTCTACTTAACGACAACACAATTATTCAGAAGGATATCCATCAGGAAACCCGAGTATTTACCCCTCACGGTGATCTGATCCCCAATCTTGAATACCGCTGGAGCTGTTCCTGACTGGAATGTACATATTACAGCCGAAAGAGGGCTTTCAGTCTTCAGCGTAATGCTTACCGCCTCATCTTCGCCCGGTTTTACCGACTCGATAATTCCCGAGACTTCAATTATTTTATCAGAATACTTTGTATTTGCGGCTGCCTCGTTATCCTCAAAAGCTTTCTGAAGACCGGCCGCCGTGATGACGAATTCAGGCTTCGCCTTCTGAAGGTCCTCAGCTTCAAGATTGTACATGTATAGCCCGATAAATAATCCAACCAGGCCCATCAACCAGGCAACAAGGATTGATATTTTTACAGAAGGTTTCATTTTTTTGCAACTTAAAATTCCCTTATCCGCATACCCCAAAGGTAGTTTAATATTCCTAACATGGTCCCCCTTTGATTTCCCCCAAAGGCAATTCTGCATAACTCAGGCACCCCCCTTTGATTCCCCCCGGAGGGGGGAAATATTTCCGGACATAACTAAGCTTTGTGGTGAAACAGGGTCTTCTCCCCCACTGGGGGAGATGCCGACGCAGGAGGCAGAGGGGGTCTAAGAAGTGTCCAAAAAGGACAATTGGAGGAGATGCCGACGCAGGAGGCAGAGGGGGTGAAATTCATCAAATACCAGAGCCTGCAGGGGAGATGCAGCATCGCTTATTTTCCAACAGCCGCATACTTCATGATCACCGTCACCTCAATCGTCTTCGCAATATTGTTCCGGACAACCGCCGGGATTGTAATATTGAAATCCTCGGGCTGAAGCGTAAACTTTGAGTTTGCATTTATGCCGTCCTGCAGAACCTCAACTGTACCCTTTGCACTTAGCTTTCTGGTAACATTATGTATTGTAAGATCTCCTTCGACTGTAGCGTCGTATGTGCCTTTTTCCGACAACTTCACCTCCGGGATATTTGTGATCTTTCCGGTGAAGGTGGCCTTCGGGTATTTTTCCGACTCCAGGAAGCTCTCATTGAAATGTGTTTCCATCAGTGCTTTCGTAAAATGGAATGACTTTATCAGAACCTGAAAGACAAGCTCTCCGGATGAAGCATCAAGCACGCTTGCAACCTGGTTGTTATCGGCTTTGATGTCTTCGAGCGGGGTATGTGAAAAAAAACCGATATAGCCATTTTTGGTCATGTATTTCTGGGCATTTGCATTAAAGCAGAGTATCCCAAGAACAATAAAAATTGCTAATCGCTTCATTTTGACTTTCTTAATGGTTAATCTGATTACCCATCAAAAACTGTTCCATAATACGAAAAAGGTCGTCCTGTCTCTTCGTCCCTTCGTCTCTTAGTCGCCCCCTCTCCCCATCTCCCCCCCCTCCCCGGGCAGGTAGGATCATCATTTTAAAGTGAACACTCTCGAAATATTAAACCCAAAATGCACATCCCCCTTCCCCCAGCTTCCTGTTGTCTCTCCAATAAACCCCTTCTCGATCATCGCTACCGAATTTGTAAAGATCAGCTGGAATACATGCCCCCCTGTTTCAATATCAAATCCCATCGACAACGGGTCATAGACCTTCAGGCTCGCCTCATCATTCGGATTGACCATGTAATAGTACTCCGCATTGAAACTGATCCTTTTGGTAATTTTGATCCTTCCTCCGGCGCCGATTGCAAACAGATCGTTTGGATCAAGCTCTGTCTCAACCAGGTTACGGTGAATAACTGACGGCATAACCTGTAGGGAAACGGCCTGGTTGATCTTCCTTCCTACAAGCACTTGTCCGACATAGGATAACCGCGATGAAAACAGGTTATCTCTTTCAGGATCAGCCCACTTTACCGATTTCAAGGCCACCGAGGTCATCAGGGAAACGGTTACCGGCATGACCCTCGCGGCTGTTGATTGCCTCAGGACGGTGAACTTCGCAAATCCGTCGAATGTCTTTTCGTATGCTCCCCTTCCTATGCCGGCCATAAACCAGTCAAGTATACCGTACTCGAGGGAGAGGTGCGAATTTGACTGATCGAGACCGAAAAATTCATACGCTCCGGTATTGATCCTTCCAAACCTGTGCGATACCCTGAAATCGAGCTGTCCTGACGGCATTCTTTCGACAGAATGCCCGTTCATGATCCTTGTTGACTTAAAGGTTGCAGTAGTATAATTTATTTCAGGTACGGAGTCAGCGTTCAGGAGATCCATCAGGCCTTCCTGGGCTGACATGACAAAAGGGACCAGGGAAATCAATAAAAAAACAGATAACCTTCTCATAATATGTAATTTGAAGTTTAAGATCAGTTGTTTAGCGCGCCCTCCGACAACCATGTATCAAACTGGTCTATTAAACAGGGTTTAAGCTTGGCGCTGTTCTTGGGCATAGGGTAAGTACCGGTATGATTTATCGCCGCTGAAATTAACGATGCCCTTGCCTGGACATCGACGTAATCTTCAAGCCGGATCCCGTTCGCTGAACCCGCTGCATTCGCATTTGAATGGCAGGTAAGGCAGTTGTTTGCAAGGATTGGCCTGATAGTACCGCTGAAGGTAACATTTACGGTGTTACACTCTTCAGGATATAGATCTTCTTCGCTGTTGTAAACGCATGATAAATAAAAAACAGGGAGCAGCAGCACTAGTGTGAGCAGGATGCTTGATCTTTTCATAGCGGGAACAGTTCTTTAGGTTGATCAGGAGAATACTTTCGTCAGCCGGATTTCAGTTTTCATGGAACATCAGCTGGTTTAAAAACAATTTTATATCAATTCAGACAAAAGATACTGATTATTGTTCTCCCTCAGATGCAATTACTGTTTGAAATTCGTGCTCAAAATTGGGAGTGAATATGTTTTTCCCCAGGTTACTCATTATCTCCGTCATCGTCCAGAACCTTCCTTCCTCTATTTCATCCCTGTTTATCAAAGGTACGATTTCTGATTTTCCGGTGAAGGAATATACCAGTTCTTTTTCCCGCTTCGATTCCCAGGTATATTTCTTTTTAAACTCATATTCAAAGCCGGTCAGTCCCAGCTCTTCCATTGCTTCTCTTTTGATGGCTTCGTCGATACGCTCTCCCGGTGCCACATGCCCGCCCACCGAGGTGTCCCAGTACCCGGGAAGGAGATCTTTTGTCATTGCCCTCTTCTGCAGGAAGAGTTCGCCTTTTCCGTTAAAAAGATGAAGATGCACAACGGGATGGAGAAGCATGCTCTTCCCGTCGTGGCACACGCTTCGTGGCGCCCGGGAGATCTCGTTGCCGTCTTCATCGACTATTGGGAACCATTCTTCTGGTTGGGAGTCTTTCATAATAAGGTAAAAATAAGAAAATTCTTATCCTTAACCTCCTGTAATACTAAACCCGCACCTCACCCTGTTCCCCTCCTCATCCACAACAGTGATCACATGATCTCCCGGAGAGGCAAGGATCTCAATCTGGTGGATCGACTTTGTTGTTCCCAGGAAATTTTTATCAAGATGCCAGAAGATCTTTGCCGAAGGATCCCTGTGCACCACCTCCGGAATGATCCTTGTCAGTTCACCGGTATGGTCGCGGGGAATAAAGATCTTTATCCCCTGAGTCGGATAGATGAACTCCATCACCTGCACACCGGCTTCATTTCCGCATCCTGGTGCATAGAGGGGGAGAGGCCTGTATCCCGGATGCTTCTGTCTGTAGAAATATTCAACAGCAGGCGGCAGAACGAACCACGGCTCATTGATGATCTCTGATGCCGGAGCACAATCCGCTGTAACCTGGTATCGTCCCGTCCTGTCAAGGTGCACCATCCTGTGATACGGACACATCTCACTTCTCAGTCCGTTGAGGCAGACGGATTCCTCCCGTGTATCCGGACAATCGGGTCCTGCCCTGTAACCGCTGCTGCTGCAAACTTTCACAGTTGTCATCTCTTCATGTGGCGGAGCGAACCAACCGCCCGGTTTCATGATATTGACCAGGTCGAACAGGATGGGTGCGGCTGCCGTGATCCCGGTAAGCCCGGGCCTTCCTTCACCGTCTGCATTACCGGCCCAGACGCCAATCACATATTCAGGGGTTGTCCCCACTGCCCAGGCATCCCTGAATCCGAAACTGGTGCCTGTCTTCCAGGCAATCTCAGGAGCTGAGTCGAAATACTGCCACCCGGTCTCAGTTTCGGGACGGTTTACCTTCTGCAATGCTTCATAGGTAAGCCATATTGAAGCTGCCGAAAGCTGAGGTGCCTTGTCTTCGACCGTTTCCCCGGGTGTTATCAGGTCCTTTACGAGTAGAGGCGGATGGTAATCTCCCTGAGCATATTTTTTATCCCTGTTGTATCTCTTCAGAACACGCGAAAGTGATGCATAAACCCCGGTCAGTTCCCACAGAGTGGTCTCGCCGCCGCCAAGTATCAGGGAGAGGCCGTAGTGATCGGCCGGCTTGTTGAAAGTGGTAAATCCGGTTTTGTGAAGCAATTCAAGGAATCTTTCAGGGCTCTCCATCTGCAACAGCCTGACAGCGGGGATATTAAGCGACTGCGAAAGTGCACTCCCTGCTGTAACCGCCCCGCTGAAGCTCTGATCGAAGTTCTGCGGCGTGAATCCCGGAAAACGTGTGGGTATGTCGGGAATAAGTGTATTGGGCAGGATCTCTCCCGATTGCTGCAATGCCGCATAAAGCAATGGCTTCAGGATGCTTCCGGTGCTTCTCGGCGATTGTATGATGTCAACATCGCCGCCGTGATCCTTAACATCACCGGTGCTGCTGTTGCCTGCATATGCCAGAACCTCTCCCGACTCAACACTGACAATCAGGGCAGCCGAGTTGTAGATGAAATTACCGGCAAGCTGCTTCTGGTGCGAATTGATGATCTCAGTCACCCTCTCCTGAAGAAGAGGATCAATTGTTGTCCTGATCCTTTCGCCCCTGTTCCTGAGATAAAACATATCTGTCAGATGAGGCGCCCTGGCAGGCAATGGCTTCGGTTCGCCGGGAAGCGGTTCATCAAGTGAAAGGACCAGCGTCAGGGAATCGAAGTACTCCCTTTTGTACAAACGGCGGAGAAGATCATCACGCCTCGATTTCAGTATCTCCTGGTTCCTGCCCGGATAAACCAGGGCAGGGGAGTTGGGCAGGATGGCCAGCGCAGCAGCCTCGGCCCAGGTCATCTCGGAAGAGGGCTTCCCGGAATATCTCCACGAAGCGGCATCGAGACCTACATTATTGCCGCCGAACGGGGCATTGGCGGTATACATTTTCAAAATCGCTCTTTTTGACCTTAAAAGTTCAAGCTTAAGGGCGCCCAGCACCTCGACTAACTTTTCGCCGTAAGTGCGCGGTCTGTTTCCCCGCGATAACCTTGCAACCTGCATAGTAATTGTGCTTCCGCCGCTTACAATTTCCCCGGCTTTGATATTGTCCGATAAGGCCCTGAAAATCGAGACGGGATTAATTCCCGGATGGAAATAAAAATACCTGTCCTCGAATGTCAGCAATGCTTTTTCAAACTTTTCAGGGATAGTGTCCGTTGATGGAAATCTCCACTGACCGTCACCGGCAATCCTTGCACCCAGGAGGCTTCCTTCCCGTGCCTCGACGATGGTCGAGAGCGGGACTTCGAACCGCGGCAAGGGTGAAAGCAAAACCGGGATAATCATTACCCCGGCTGCAATCAGTATTATTGTCGTTTTTCTACTCAACTCTCTGGCCAGTTACTTTTACCCTGCCGCCCGGAACCCTGGAATAGCAATTTCCGGTGTACATCGCTTCGCACCATACCGGCGGCTGGTAAAAATCGCCCTTGTAGGCAGCATTGAGTATCAGCACGAAGGTTTTTGTCTCTCCCCGGTCAAGTCCGAAGTAGGTATTAACCCTGTCATCCCTGTAGTCGCGGTAATCGAAGCTGCTCTCCTTTATTCCGAAATCAGCCTCGAAAAGCCTGACATTGCGGATCTCCCAACCCGAAGGAACCATCTGGGTCAGGGCAATATTTCCGACTTCCATGAATGTATTGTTTGTTACCCTCGCCACCATCATGAAGTCTGATCCCTGTTCAAGGTTTTTCGGATCGACGGGATTCATTGCCAGATCAGCATAATCAACCCTCATCTGTAATCCTCTGTCGACCCTTGTATCGTCAGTCACCAGGGGCGTACCTTTCCGGACAAGATTTATATAAAGGGGCTGATCGGAGGTATTTTCAACAACAAGGGTGTTGCTTCCCTGTTTCACTTTCAGGTCTTTCAGAAGAACTTTACCGGACTGAAGCGTCTGATCACTCCTCTCGTTGTTAAAGATGATGTTCATGGTTGCCTGTGCAACGGCATCACCTGATGCCAACTCAGCGAATTTCATATACGAAATGAGCCCCCATGCAAGCGATTGAGTACTATACCATTCGTCCTGGTTCATCTCATCGCAGATTGCCTTTAGCAGGGGCAGTGCTTCTTCTTCTTTCTTTAGGATAGAAAGAGTATAAAGGACTATTGCCCTGTCGCGCATCATGCTTCCGTAATAGTGACCCGAATATTCTTCCTCGGTGCCGGTATTTCTCATGTCCAGGAGATCATCAGCCGCTTCGGTTCTTCCTGATAAGGCAAATGCGGCTGCCAGGAACCATTTCGATACCTGCGGTATTCCCTGCGACTCACGGAGCCGGTTCATTGCCCCGCGTTCGGGTTCCCCTGCAAGCGCCAGGGTAAATAGCCGGTAAGCCTGATCATTGGCCGATTGTTTGAACTTCGGATCATATCGCCAATCCTGGGCAGTCCTTCTCTGAAAGCTCAGCCATTTCTGCCTGAAATCTGATGGAACGCTGAAGCCCTTTCTCTCAGCTTCTGTCATGAAATGACCTGAATATGAGGTTACCCAGTTGTCGGGCTGGTAGTTGCCTGGCCACATGGCAATGCCGCCATTGCCCATTTGCCTTGAAATTATCGATGTAACAGCCTCCCTTATATTTGATGCGGCTTTCTCTGCTGTTGTTGCGTCGCCGCCTGAAAGATCCTTAAGCCAGAGCTGGGGAAATGCTGCGGAAGTGATCTGTTCCGTACATCCATGAGGATATTCGAGCAGATAGGCGAGCCGCTTTTCCAGGTTAACGGAGGGTAGTGTGGATGCCTCAAGTGAAGCGGCATCGGTTCCGGCAATCCCGAACGGCATAAAGGATGTCTCCCACTTTTCGCTTTTCCTCAGCAGTATCAGTTCAGCCCTTGTTTCGGGAGGATTGGGACTTCTGATCTCAAGGTTCATTTCATATTCTGCGCTCTCGCCGCCGCCCGAGGCAGTTACTTTAATGTTTGCCATGCCTGTGGTTTCGCCCGCCGTAAATGAAAACCCGGTGTCCGTTTCTCCCAGGCCCGTCACCGGAACTTTCTTAACCTTTTCATCGAAAGAGAGCAATCCGGCTGATTCAACCGCCAGTTCCACATTGCTTATACCTGCCTTTTGCACGAAGATGGTAACGGGCAGTGCTACTTTCTCTCCCGGACTTACAACCCTTGGCGCCGTTACAAGGATCATTAGCGGATCTTTCACAAGGATATTCTTTTCGGCAATACCGAAAGCCCTGTCGTTCCCGGCAATGACCATTACCTTTACCGAACCCGTGTATTGCGGCAGGGTAATATTATGGGTTGCACTCTTTCCCGGACCAAGGGTAAAGGGTCCGAGGAACTTTACAACAGGAACAAACCGCCTGGCCTTATTGGCAGACTGGTCAATGAGCGCCTGGTCGCCTCCGATGGCAAAGATCCTTTCAAGCGTCCCGCCAAATGCCCCCAGAACAAGGTCATAAAGATCCCATGTCTGAATGCCAAGAGCTTCCCTTGCATAGAAATAATTCCACGGATCAGGTGTTTTAAAGCCTGTAATGTCCAGCAGCCCTTCATCCACAACGGCTATCGTATAGGTCATCGGTTTCTTTTTTGCCTCGCTGACAGTTATGTTGAAACCTTTCCCCGACCTGACCTCATCCGGAGCAGAGATCTGTGGCCCCAGGCGCGTTTCCGGGTCTTCGACCATTACCGGGACGATCCCGTAAAGCCTCATGGGCATATCGTTTATGGTTTGAGCATGAGGTTGGATGACAGTAACATAAGCATAAATATTCGGAGCCATTTCAGGTCTCACCCTGAAGCTGACCACCGTATTGCCCTTTGTTGTGGTTGCGCGTATCTCCTCAAGAACTGAAGTTGCGTTTTCAAGTGTTACAATCGCTGCAGCATTCTCCGGAGCGGGAAACGAAAGCTTCACTTCATCGCCCGGATTATATTTCTCCTTATCCGTATTTATAGAAAGAAGAGTGGCTCCCTCTGTATTTCCCTTCATTCCGTACTCCCACGGCCAGTCGACCAGGATTATTTTTCCAGTCGAATGACCTTCGGACGATGTAGCTCTGATCAGGTACCTGCCCCATTCATTCCTGTCAATCCTGAATTCGAAGGCGCCTTCCCCGTTCGACGTTTTTATCTGTTTTGTAATGACAGGCTTATAGATATTATTCGAGATATAGTCTGCCAGGTTCTCCTGGTCGGATTCCCACCACCACCTGTACGATATTTTATAGATCGTTATCTCAACCCCGCTGTTTACCGGGTTACCCTCCGGATCAACAGTAACAATCCTGACTTCATTATCTGCATCTGTCAGCAACGTGCGCTCTTTTGCCTTAAGTCCGGGCAGGTTTATTCCCGTAAAGACAGGATACGGTGCAAATTTTTTGGAAACCCTGGTTATGCTTTCGTCCCCTCCCTTTTCCATAACCCTGGCTGTAAAGACTGCGTTCAGCATCCCGGGGGCATTAATCTCATTACCTGGTTCAAAGGTTACCACAGCATCTCCGTTTGCGTCAACTGAGCCATCGAACATGTTAACAGTTTCAGAGTAAAAGCTTATAGCCGGATCATCGAAATTGTACTGCGGGTATTTTTTGAATTCGGTTTTTGTATTCTGAAGGATATATTCAACAGATGATTTAAGATTTCCCGCCACGGACCCGTTCAGCCATTTCACCTTCAGGGTGCCCCTGGTGGCAGGTTTTGTACCTCCCAGTAATTCCCCCGGAAAATCAAGTTCTATCTTAAGACGGTTTGGCTTCACGGTTTCGATCCTCACCCTTTTGGTGAAGGTTGCTCCCCCGAGGGTGAAGCGTGCGGTATAGTTGCCTGTTACTGCATCGGGTTTTGTGAGCGTCCTGAAAACCAGCAGGTTCCTGCCTTCAGGATTCTGGACCTGCTGATCCGTCCTCTGTTCCATCGGATTCACCAACTCAAACTGGACCGGATGATCGGAAGGAAGCCCGTTTTTCATGTCTCTTATAAAGAGGGAAAGGAAGATAGAGTCGCCAGGACGCCATACGTCTCGCTCCCCGTAAATAAAGGCCTTAATGCCGTTTTCCGGCTTGTTCCCTGAGACATCGAAGGAACTCACCGAAAGCGATGCACCGTCATTCAGTTTAAGGTAATTTCTGTCCTTATCTTTTTTGGCGATAAGAAGAAATGGCTTCCTTTCGCATGCAAGCGAAACCGAACCGTTCTGGCCGGTTTTCCCGGTGATGATCTGCTGAAGCTGGAAATCATACACGTCGATGCTTACTTCGCTCAGCGGCAAGGCAGTGAGGAGATCGTTCACAAAAACCTTAAGGACATTATCCGGATCCTTTTTTGCAATTATACCGAAATTTGATGCAAGGATGTTCCTTGTTAATTTCCTTTCGGGATTGAAATATGCCGCTTTGCAGGGATTGTCGCGATCTCTCCAGTTGAAGTCGAATGAGTAATAAAGGTAATCGTCGCTGTCGGAATAATAATTTTCCGGATCATCCCAGAACTCACGGCTTTTTTCTTCCGACATTTTGAGCAACTCCTCGTATTTTTCAAAATCCTCTCCGCCTGTGCAGGGGAAGAGCGAGTATGAAGGCCTCATGCTGAGTTCAACCTTGTACAGGACTCCCGGTTCTGCATCGATATACCCGGCAAGGTCAAGGGTGTAAAGGTTCCATGCTCCGGCCGGGCTTCCCGCAGGAATAACAAGATCGACACGGCCGGTATAGACGGGTCTGCCGAACCGTTTTACCGAATAGCCTGAATTGATCTCATTTTCCTGGAGGAAGTAGGGCAGGTTGTTCTCAAAGATTTTGATTATCTTAAGATCAACAGCCTTCAGGTTTGCGGCTTTGAAAGGGAAGATAAGGTTCTGGGATGCCGGCAGTATGACCCCGTTGCCGACGAGTTCGATTGACGGCGGGACAGGGGAGAAGTCGATGGATTTACTGAAAGATGAGGAGAGAACAGCTCCCTTGAAGTTCCTGACTGCCTGCTCTATAACCAGTTCTGTTATGCCTTCCGGCCGTGATGCCGGAAAAAGGCTGACAATGTTGGAGTTGATGCTGAGTGTAGCCTCTTTATCCGGACTAAGCCGGATCAGCCCTTCAGTCTCCTGTGTGGCTTCGAGAGGATCGGAAAATACAATGTCGATTCCCTGATTTTCCCCTTGATTTACAAGGATATCGATGACCGAAAATACTGTTGTAGGAGGTATGTTGACTGTTGCAGAGCCTTTCTGCCTGACCCCTGCATGTGAGCCCTCCCATGCAAGGTCAAGTTTCTGGGCTTTGTCTGTCCGGTCTATATTTACGACTGTGAATTTATGCGCGTGAATATCCGAATGGTTCCATGAGATCTCCATCTTCTTCCTTCCGAGTTTTGCCTGCAGATATGATTCTACCTCGGATGAAGTTATATAATCGGATGCGGTTATCTCCCCGTGGAGGGAGTATTTGTTTCCTTCGGGAGAAGACTCGAGAGTCCCTGTTGTTACGATGAAATCTTTCCTGATCGTCCTGATCCTGATCGGGAAGGCTTTCAGATTTTCCTTTACTTCTGCAAGCCTGTCCAGATTCAGTTTTCCTGAATACGTAGTGCCGGGATCCAGGATTTTTGCGGGAGTGAAGACGAGTGTCAGATCGTCCTTCCATTCGGTCTTCCCACGCAATACCGGTTCAAACATGAATAGTCCCGCAGGGGTTTGTCTGTTTGCCTTTACGGCAAATCCCGGAGTGAAACGTATCTCAATTGTCGAGCTGACCGACACGATACCCGATGTGTATCCCGTGATGTATTCGCTGAATCCCTGGTCAATGGGAACGATCAGATCCCCGGTTTCCTGTTTTTTCAGGATGAATTTTACAGGGGCCTTCTCTTTGTTTCCGCATGAAGAGATAATGGCAAGCATCAATACTGGCAGTAACAGTTTTGCAGCTTTCATAATATCGGATCAGATTATTTAAAATGATTCATGATTCTTTCACAAAACGGGGCAGAGCTGAAAATAAGATTAAAGTTACGAAGATTTTTCAGATTGGAAATCTATTAACCACAGAGAGCGCTAAGTTTTCGCAAAGGACGCGGAGGGTGAAAACTCTGCGAACTCTGCGGTTAAAAAGAGCACTTTGAATTTGCACAAATAACATCAAACCTGGACAGGAAGACCGCACGGCTACAACAGTATCCTACCTCCAAGCTGTTTTGAAATCATCCCCAGCGCAATGCTGAGGTTATTATATCTTTTCTGAAGAGCCAGTATCTTTTCCTGATCATTCGTTTTCACTGCCTCCTCAAGGAGACCCATGATCTCCTTTTGCCGTTCGATTATCTTGTCGCTCTTGAATTTGAGCACTGCATCGGGAACTATCTCCTTCAGCTTCATTTCCTCGGTCTCGACATAAGTCTGCTTATTCTTCCAGATCTTGCTCAGCTCATGGGAATCGGAGAGGAGGTCGGCCGAAAGTTGCGAGATCTCCGGATCCTCATGCTTTACAAAATGCTTGTCACCCGGAAAGAGTCCCTGCTCGGCATGAAACCTGAAATCGGCGAATATCATTGCGCAGATCCTGTCGTCGAAGTTGAGGTCATCGGTTGTTATTTCCCTTACGATATAGTCGGAAACTGTTATTGCCTCCTCTTTCCCGTCCTCACTGCTGATCCTCCGCTCAAGCACCTCGCTTCCGAATTTAAGTAAAAGGCGGGTAAGCTCTTTTTCGGAATAGTACGATAAAGCCTTATGCTGGACAGGCTTTACGATCTCAGGAGGAGGGATCTGCAGCACTTCCGGTCCGGGATATTTGTTCCTTTCCTGGAAGCTCTTTTGCTGCCGCAGCTTGTTAACTTCATGATAGAGAACAGGCTCCGCCACTTCAAGGACAACACTGCACTCCTTGATGTAAACGGTCCTGGTGATCGCTTCAGGAATAACGGCGATGGACTTTACAACATCCTTTATAAGGTTGGCTTTTTTTACCGGATCATTGCTTGCTTCCGAAAGGAGAAGCTGTGTTTTGAACCTTATGAAATCGGTCTCGTTATCCTTTATATATTTTGAAAACTCCTGGTTGCTTACCTTTTTCGAATAGGAATCGGGATCTTCCCCATCGGGAAGAAGAACTATCCTGACATTCATTCCCTCCTCAAGTACAAGGTCGATACCCCTGATAGAGGCTTTGATCCCTGCAGCATCGCCGTCATAGAGGATCGTAATGTTCTGCGTGAACCTTTTTATGAGCCTGACCTGTTCCTGGGTGAGCGAGGTGCCGGATGAAGCGACAACGTTTTCGATGTTCACCTCGTGGAGCGACATCACGTCGGTATATCCCTCGACAAGGTAGCACCTGTCCTCCTGTGTGATGGCCTTCCTTGCCTGGTATATCCCGTAGAGGATCCGGCTCTTGTGGTAGATCTCCGACTCGGGCGAGTTGAGGTATTTTGCAGTTTTGTGGTCGGCTTTCAGTATTCTGCCGCCGAAGCCCAACACCTGTCCCGACAGGGAGTGGATAGGGAACATGACCCTTCCGCTGAACCTGTCGAATGTCCGGTCCTCATGCTGTATCGTCAGGCCGGTCTTTACCAGGAAATCTTTTCTGTAGCCATCTTCGAGCGCTTTTTTTGTAAATGCATCGCGCTGTTCGAAGCTGTAACCAACCTCGAATTTCTTAAGGGTGGCCTGGTTGAAACCCCTCTCCTTGAAATAGGCCAGCCCGACAGAAATGCCTTCATCAGAATGCAACAGGTTTTCGGTGAATTGTCTGGCAGCGTAAGCAGAGACCACGAGGAGGCTTTCCCTTTCATTTTGCTTTTCGACCTCCTCAGGAGTCTTCTCCTTTTCAACGACTTCGATGTGATATTTTCGTGCGAGGTATTTCAGTGCCTCAGGGTAGGTCAGGTGTTCATGCTCCATTATGAAGTTGACCGAGTTGCCTACCTTACCGCAGCCGAAGCATTTGAAGATCTCCTTGGATGGGGAGACTGTGAACGAAGGTGTCTTCTCATTATGGAACGGGCACAATCCCAAATAGTTAACCCCGCGTCTCTTGAGCGGCACAAACTCCTGTACCACATCAACTATCTCTGCGGCATCAAGTATCCGTTCTATTGTCTGGCGGTCAATCATAGGTCAAAGATATCAGTAAAACGGGTATTTTTGGAAAGGGATGAGGTAATATATCAACAACAGTTCACACTTCCGCCCTCAACCTCTCACTCAATACCTCCACCCCCCTGGTCGCCGGTTCTTTGATGACCTCAATTTTCCTGTAGCCCGGGGCATAAACATCCTTGGGGTCAATCAGCCACAGTGAAGCCCTGTCGGGAGCATATTGGATCAACCCGGCTGCCGGATATACATTCAGTGAAGAGCCGATAACAACAAATATATCGGCAGCGGAGGTTATCTGTATCGCCTCATCCATCATCGGGACAGCCTCACCGAACCAGACAATATGAGGCCGCAACTGGCTGCCCTTTGCACATTGGTCACCGGGTTTAATGTCATTGTAGCCGATGTCGTATATCAAGGCAGGATCGGCAGTGCTTCTCGCTTTTGTAAGTTCTCCGTGGAGGTGCAGCACCTTTGAACTCCCCGCTCTTTCATGCAGGTTATCGATATTCTGGGTTATGATATGAACGTTGAAGTATTTCTCAAGCGCTGCCAGACCAAAATGTCCGGCGTTGGGTTCACTTGTGGCAAGCTGGGCCCGCCTTTCATTATAGAACCTCAGGACAAGATCCCTGTTTTTGAACCAGGCCATCGGAGTGGCAACATCGTGGACATCATACTCCTCCCAGAGCCCGTCCGAATCCCTGAAAGTCCGGATACCGCTCTCCGAGCTCATCCCCGCACCGGTAAGAATGATAAGATTTTTCATTGTAGAATTATTGTAAAGACTAAAAGTAGTAATAATTGTGATTCGGGATCTTAAAGAACAGAGGTCCTTTAACCGCAGAGGGCGCCAAGGTTTCGCAAAGGACGCAGAGTATGAAAACTCTGCGAACTCTGCGGTAACTCTTTGCGTTCTAAGCGGTAAAAAAGAAAGCTCAGAATAACCACAAATAAAATTTAAGAGGGACTGCAAGACCAGTGGAGCATATGACCATTAGACAATTTTCCCTACCTTTATCCCGCTATGAACAAAATAATCCTCGCAATTACCGGCGCCAGCGGATCGGTATATGCTCAGAAGCTCATCGGGAAGCTGAGCACCCTCAATCCGCCTCTTTCCACCATCGCCGTAGTGTTCTCAGCCACAGCCCGTGAGATATGGGAATACGAAACGGGATCAATATTCAAAACCGCCGATCCTGCGAAGGAATTTCAAAACGACGATTTTTTTGCGCCATTCGCCTCAGGGTCATCAGACTATACCACAATGATCATCTGTCCTGCATCGATGGGAATCATCGGGCGCATCGCCAACGGCATCTCGGATGATCTTATAACAAGGGCTGCCGATGTTATGCTGAAAGAGAGGAGAAGACTTATACTTGTTCCGAGGGAAACGCCATACAACCTTATCCATTTAAGAAATATGGAAAACCTTACCCTTGCCGGTGCTGTCATATGTCCGGCGACTCCGTCATTCTACAGTAAACCGCAGACAATCAACGACCTCGTAATGACAGTTGTCGACAGGATAATTTCACTTGCCGGTTTAGATGCCGCTTCATACCGCTGGATGGAAAATGATTGACGAAAAAATAATCAGGTTCTTGAGGAAGCATCATGTCCTCACCATTTCTACAAGTGTGGATAATGAGCCATGGTGCGCCAATTGCTTTTATGTTTACCTGGAAGATGAAAATGCCCTTGTCTTTACATCTGACCCGGAAACCCGGCACGCGCAGGAATTTCTGAAGAACAAGCTTGTCGCAGGTTCGGTGGTCCTCGAGACGCCGGTCGTCGGAAAGATCCGGGGAATACAGTTCCAGGGGATTGTCTCTGAGCCGGAAGGGGAGCTGGCAGAAAAAGTGAACAATGCCTACCTCAAACGCTTCCCGGTTGCCATGCTTATGGAAACCCGGCTCTGGGTGGTACATCTGAACCTGATCAAAATGACTGATAACAGGCTTGGGTTTGGGAGGAAGATCCTTTGGAAAGACTAAGGGACTGAGGGACTGAGAGACTAAGAGACTAAGGGACTAAGATCGCTCCCTCGCTCCATCCTCCTTAGCTCAGACCTGCGTCTCTCCGTCTCTTCATCTCTTCGTCTCTTCGTCTCTTAGTCTCTTCGTCCCTACGTCTCTTCTTCTCTTCGTCTATCTTCCCAATACCTGTTTCACGATCTTCGCAATATACTTCCCGAGGATATCAAACTCAATATTTACAACACTACCCTTTATGATCTGATGAAAGTTTGTCACTTCATGAGTAAAGGGGATGATCGCTACCTGGAATGATTTCGGCTTTGAATTGACGACTGTAAGGCTGACACCGTTTACTGATACTGATCCTTTTTCAACGGTAAGATAATCATCCTGAAGAGGCTCATATTCAAATGTGTAGTACCAGCTCCCGCCTGCCTCACTGACTTCCGTGCAAACCGCGGTCTGGTCGACATGTCCCTGCACCATATGTCCGTCAAGCCGCCCGTCGAGCCGGGTGCTTCTTTCAAGATTGACCCTATCGCCTGGCTTAAGGCGGCTGAGGTTTGTCTTTTCGAGTGTCTCTTTAATGGCTGTGACGGTGTAGGTCTCCTTGTCCTTTTTGACGACTGTAAGGCAGACGCCATTGTGTGAAATGCTCTGGTCGATTTTCAGCTCATCTGTAAATGAGCACTTCATCGTTATATGAAGGTTGTCCAGCTCTTTCTCGAGTCTGACAACCGGAGCGGCTTCCTCTACTATTCCCGAAAACATGAGTCTCTCTTTTTAGTGTGGTTTGTAAAAGTAATTAAAATTGGAACACCGGAAAACTGCATCACTAGTTACAGTCTTCTGAGGAAAGTCAACGGAATATCAACAATAAGATTCTGGTCAAGCCTGTCGATACGAACAACCACCCTGTTCTTCCTGCCGGTGTTGATCAGTTCACCGGTAAGTCCGACAAGTGAGCCGCGGATAACCTCCACATTGTCGCCTTTTTCAAATTTCTCGGATGAGATTTCTATTTTCTCATTACTGTTTATCAGCAGCCGGAGGTTATCGATCTGGTTCTGAGGAATGGATGCCGGCTGTCCCTCAAAAGTTACAAACCTTACAACACCAGGTGTCTGGTAAACTTTCGGGAAAGTAACCGGGCAGACCTTTACAAACACGTATGAAGTAAGCAACGGGACTTCAACCAGTTTTTTCCTGTCGCTCCAGATCCTGTATGTCTTGTGAAGCGGTAAAAAGACATCAACTTCAGCTTCGAGAAGCCTGTCTCTCACCAGTTTTTCGGCCCTCGGATTTGTATATATCGCGTACCATTTCGGATCGGTGTTTTTCTTTGAGGTACCTTCCGTTTTAGGCTTTCCGTTAACGACTGTATCCATTCGAACATTGAGTTTTCAGCAGCGGCAAAGATAAGGATGTTTTATCTTTTTTCAATGAGATCAATGAGGGCGGGAGTGGGTTTTGCTCACTTCGTTCGCGAGCTCATCCCGCTGAGGCGGGATACGGTTCTTTGTTACATTTCTTTTATGGTTAAAAGAAAATATGTATCTTTCTTTAACAATTTTTAACCGATTTTTTTATTATACAAAAAAGAGTACCTTTGCGCGATATTATTAACATTTATTGTGATGGCTGAGAAGACTAGATATTCGGATGAGGAGCTTGAAGAGTTCCGTCAAATCATCCTTTCAAAGCTGGATAAGGCCAAAAGGGATTACGAAATTCTTAAGTCCAGCATAACCCATGAGGAGAGCAATGATACAATGGATACCTCTCCCACATTCAAGGTGCTCGAAGAAGGAGCAACAACTTTATCGAAGGAGGAGGCAGGCAGACTGGCCCAGAGGCAGCTGAAGTTCATTCAGCATCTGCAGGCTGCACTCGTGCGGATAGAAAACAAAACTTACGGCATATGCCGCGAGACCGGGAAGCTTATCTCCAAGGAGAGGCTCAGGGCAGTACCTCATGCCACTCTGTCGATCGACGCCAAGATGAGGCAGAAGTAAAGGAACAGAAGCAGAAATATATATATGAAGCCGTTTCAGTGATGAGACGGCTTTATTATTGCAGTTCTGCCTGGCCTTCTCCCCCTCTGGGAGTGCCGACGAAGAGGCAGGCATTTCAGCCTGATTCAGGCTCCCCCCTTTGATTCCCCCCGGAGGGGGGAAATACTTCTGGACGTAACTGAGCTTTGTAGTGAAACAGGGCTTTCTCCCCCTCCGGGGGAGATGCCGACGAAGGAGGCAGAGGGGGTCTTGAAGTGTCCAGAAGGGACAATGGGGGAGATGCCGACGAAGGAGGCAGAGGGGGTCTTCATCTAATTCTTCTTCACCCCAATCCTCACCACCAGATCATCAATTTCAATCTCCCGGAAATCACCACCTGAGAATCCGGAAACCACCCTGACCTCCGAAGCAAGCGTCTGCGACCCGATGTAAGCCGCATGCCGCTTCACAGCCTCCCGTATCAGATCATGATCCCCGATCAGGACAGTGATCTTATCCGTCACATCAAATCCACTCTCTTTCCTTATATTCTGTATCCTGTTCACAAACTCCCTCGCTATCCCTTCGTAGCGGAGATCATCTGTAATAGTCACGTCAAGCGCCACGGTCAGCCTGCCGTCATTGGCAACCTGCCAGCCGGGGATGTCCTCGGAAATGATCTCCACATCATCGGTGGTCAGATTGACTTCCTGACCGTTGATCCTGAACGTGTGGACGCCTGTGCTCTCAAATGCGGCTATCTCCTGACGCGTCAGTCCCGAAACCGCATTGCTTATATCCTTCATGAGCCGGCCGTAACGCGGACCCAGTGTCTTGAAATTCGGTTTTATCTTTTTAACAAGGATCTCTGCAGTATCATCAATATATTCTACGTTCTTCACATTGACCTCAGCCAGAATAAGATCCTTTACAGCTTCAAACTTATCCCTGAACGATTTCTCGGTTACAGGCACCATGATCCTTGCAAGAGGCTGACGTACCTTAATGCTTACTTTCCGGCGCAATCCGAGTACCATCGACGATACCTTCTGTGCAATATCCATCCTCTCCTCAAGATTTGCATCGATCAACGACTGGTCAAATCCCGGGAAGAGCACCAGGTGTACTGAGTCTTCACTGTATCTGCCGGTGGTATTGTTAAGATCCGTAAACAGCCGGTCGGCATAGAACGGTGCAATGGGTGCCATAAGCTTGCAGACGGTTTCCAGACATGTATAAAGCGTCTGGTATGCGGCAAGCTTGTCCCTGTCATATTCGCCGCCCCAGTAACGCTTCCTGTTAAGCCTTACATACCAGTTGCTAAGGTTCTCCGTAACGAAATCGTGGATGGCACGCCCTGCACGGGTCAGATCATAATCTTCGTAGCAGCTCCCGACCTCCTTAACAAGCGAGTTGAGTAGCGAGATGATCCACCTGTCTATCTCCGGACGTTCATTCACCGGTATCTCTTCCTCAGCATACCTGAAGTTGTCAACATTCGCATATAGCGCAAAGAATGAATAGGTATTGTAAAGCGTTCCGAAGAACTTCCTTTTAACCTCATCAACGCCTGCCTCATCAAACTTAAGGTTATCCCAGGGCTGGGAATTCGTAAGAAGATACCACCTGAGAGGATCCGAACCATGCTCCTCGATCGAAACGAAGGGATCGACAGCATTACCCAGCCGCTTCGACATCTTGTTCCCGTTCTTGTCAAGCACAAGCCCGTTTGATATTATGTTTTTAAATGCAACAGAATCGGAAATCATTACGGCAATAGCATGAAGGGTAAAGAACCATCCCCTGGTCTGGTCAACTCCCTCAGCAATGAAATCTGCCGGGAACATATCTTTGAAATTATCCTTGTTTTCAAACGGATAATGCGCCTGGGCATAAGGCATCGCTCCCGAATCGAACCATACATCGATCAGATCGGGTTCGCGGAACATCTTCCTGCCTGATTCGCTGACAAGTATTATATCATCAACATAAGGCCTGTGCAGATCGAATTTATCGTAGTTCTCAGCTGAATTATCACCCTCCCTGAAATCGCCGAGGGGATTTCTTTTCATGAATCCTGCATTTATCGATTTCTCAATTTCAGACCTGAGTTCTCCTGCCGAGCCAATGCACTTTTCCTCTTTTCTGTCCTCTGTTAACCATATGGGAAGCGGTGTACCCCAGAACCTCGAGCGTGAAAGGTTCCAGTCGACAAGGTTCTCGAGCCACTTGCCGAACCTTCCCGATCCGGTCGACTTAGGATTCCAGTTGATAGTGTTGTTCAGTTCTATCAACCTTTCGCGGAAAGCGGTGGTTCGGATAAACCATGCATCCATCGGATAATAAAGCACTGGCTTATCAGTCCTCCAGCAGTGCGGGTAACTGTGGATCTGCTTTTCGATCCTGAAAACCTTGCCCTGCTGCTTAAGCATCACAGCAATATCAACATCAAGCGTATCGGCTTCAGGCGGTATGTTCGGGTCATACTCATTCTTAACGGGGCGCCCTTCAAAACCTTTATATGAAAGCGGATTGACACGCTCCCTAACAAACTGTATATCAAGATCCGAAATTGGAACCATATAGCCTCTTTTGTCGACCATCGGACCCATCGTCCCGTCTTTTCTCTTAACAAGCATCGGCGGTAAGCCAAACTCCTTCGATACGCGGTAGTCGTCGGCGCCGAATGTGGGTGCGATATGAACAATGCCCGTACCATCCTCTGTGGTTACGAAATCACCCGTAACAACCCTGAAAGCTCCTTTATCAGGCTTCACCCAGTCGATAAGCTGCTCATAGGTGATCCCCTCCAGCCGGCTTCCGGAAAATTCATCGAGAACCCTGAAAGGTATCTTCTTGTCGCCTTGCCTGTATTCCGAAAACTCAGCGCCGGCATTTGCTTCGGGGAACATTGAATGCAGAAGATCTTTTGCTATCACCACTGTTATCGGGTCGCCCGTATATGGATTGAAACTACGGACTTTAATGTAACTTATTTCCCTGCCTACAGCCAGTGCGGTATTTGAAGGAAGTGTCCATGGGGTGGTCGTCCAGGCCATCATATGCACATCGGCTGTGTCAATATTCTTAAAGAGGAATTCCGATTTCTTATCTTTTACAAGCCTGAACTGGGCAATGCATGTAGTGTCCTTCACATCGCGGTAGCATCCGGGCAGGTTGAGCTCATGGGAGCTCAGTCCGGTGCCGGCAGCAGGTGAATATGGCTGTATTGTGAATCCCTGGTAGAGAAATCCGCCCGAATAGAGTTGTTTAAGCAGCCACCAGAGAGTTTCAATATACCTGTTATCGTAAGTTACGTAAGGATGATCCATGTTGATCCAGTATCCCATCCGGTGCGTAAGCTCTTCCCACATATCGGTGTACTTCATCACATCGACCTTGCAGGCTTTATTGTATTCCTCTATGGAGATCTTAGTCCCTATATCCTCCTTTGTAATTCCAAGGGTTTTTTCAACTCCGAGCTCGACAGGCAGTCCGTGGGTATCCCATCCTGCTTTGCGTTTCACTTCATAACCGCACTGGGCCTTGAAACGGCAAATGGCATCCTTGATCGTCCTCGACATGACATGATGAATGCCCGGCATGCCGTTTGCGGAAGGGGGACCTTCATAAAACACAAATTCTCCCTTTCCGTTAAGCTCGCGGATGCTTCTGTGAAATGTGTCGTTCTTCTCCCACAGTTTTAAAATATCCTTGTTAACAAGCGAGAGATCAAGACCTTTGTATTCAGGAAACCGTTTCCCCATTGACTCAGTTAGTTATAAATGAATACCCTTTTTAAAAACCCGACAAAGATAATAAAAAAAGAGATGCATTATGTTTTATGGGCGATACGGGAAGATTGTCGAAGTGATTAAGGGAGATGAAGAAATTTATTTACTTTACATTAAATTAAACAAGCGATGAAACTTACTACGGTTTTTTTACTTTGCTGTGCCTCAGGCTTCCTGTCCCTGACCGCTCAGGTACCTGATACCTCGAAATACACCCTTCTTGAACCATACGATTTTCATCTTCAGTATCTCAGGACAGATTCTTCCCTGTTGATTGATGTCAGGGAACCATTTGAATTCAGGGGCAGGAGGATAAGGGGTGCGATAAATATCCCCTCTTCCGGGAATATTGAAAAATCAGCAGACACTTTAAACCATGACCTGACATATTTCCTCTACTGCACAACCGACTACAGGAGCATCAGGGTTGCCGAAAAGTTGTATGATGCCGGTTTCCGTAAGCTGGTCGTCCTGGACGGAGGCATTAATGCCTGGAGGAATGAGAAGATGCAAGTTGATAAGAAACGGGTGAAAAAAACCAAAATACATTAACCAAAACTCTACACCCTATGCCCCGGCAACAATTCTCCGCAGCCTGCCGGCAGGCAAACCGGAAATGGTGCGAACCGAGGAAGGCTTTAGCCTGACGAGCTCGACGAAGCCAAATTTAATCCTGCCTGTTGGGCCTTCACGGCCTTGTGTAGAGGAATGCTTTCATTTCCGTTGCGCCGGTACAACATGCTATTCATAAAAAATTCACTGGTCTGGCGCTGATTACCACAAACTCTTGCAACCACGGCCTGAAGGCCGTGGCAATTGATTTTTTCTAATTGCCTTAGTGCCGGGAGGTTAAGATTGCTTCGTCTCCCGCTGCGCGGGATCCCCGCAATGACCTTATTTTTTACCCGCCTTCTTATTCTGTGGGGTGCGAGGGCAAACCGGAAATGGTGCGAAATTTAATCATGCCTCTTGCGCCTTTACGGCCTTGTGTAGCGGGCGAAAGGCAGGATTAAATTTGTCATTTCCGGCGCCTTTTCTTTGTTACTTTCTTTTTGCGCAAAAAGAAAGTAAGAGAACAATTTTGGGCGCACAAAAAATGAACAAAGACTTTTTCACAGCAGTACGAAAGTAAAAAAACAATAAAGCCGCCAGACTGCTAAAAATACTTCAGATACTGAACATACACCTTCGCCAAGCCTTCATCCAGCCCAATCTTATGCTGATATCCCAAACCATGCAATGCCGAAACATCAGTTATCTTCCTCATCGTTCCATCGGGTTTTGACGAATCGAAAAGGACCTCCCCTGTAAAACCTGTCAGTGACCTGATTTTCATTGCCAGATCCTTTATGCTGATCTCTTCACCGGTGCCGATATTGATAAAGTGCGGCGGAAAGTAATCAGGATCTGTTTTTCCTTTGCTATGTATTGCAATTATATCCTTTACATCAATTTTTTCCACAACAAAAACACATGCTTCAGCCATGTCCTGAGAATTCATGAATTCCCTTAGGGGAGTGCCTGTCCCCCAGATTGAAACCGAGACCTTTTTCTTCCCCGGCTTGCCGGTCTCTTTCAACCTGATCCCGTTTTTGTCGAGGGTTGAAAGGATGCTCTTCTCATCGGCATCCCCGGTTACATTATCTACAGGATACCTGTTCAGGTCCTTCCTGATCGCTGTCCAGTCATCATACTCAAGGCATTTCCCGAGGTGGAACTTTCGGAGCAGGGCAGGCAGGACATGCGATTTCCCCAGGTCATAATTATCCCCGAAACCATAAAGGTTGGTGGGCATCACTGCAATGAAATCAGTGTTGTACTGGATATTAAACGATTCACAAACTTTTAATCCTGCAATCTTTGCTATTGCATAAGGTTCGTTGGTGTATTCAAGCTGTGAAGTGAGAAGGTAATCTTCCTTAAGCGGCTGGGGTACATTTTTCGGGTAAATGCAGGTCGATCCCAGGAACAGCAGCTTCTTTACCCCGTATTTCCAGGCTGCATGGATTATATTATTCTGGATCATCAGATTAATATAAATAAAATCGGCCCTCAGGGTGTTATTGGCCACAATCCCTCCGACCTTGGCGGCAGCAATGAACACATACTCCGGACGCTCCGCCGCGAAGAATGAATCTACAAGCTTCTGATCGGTCAGGTCAAGCTGCTCCATGGTCCGGACCAGCAGGTTCTCGTACCCCTTCGAACGGAGTGTTCCGGTTATTGCCGACCCGACAAGGCCAGTATGCCCTGCAACATATATTTTTGAATCTTTTTTCATAATTTCTCATTATACATTTCTTCGCCCTTAGTCCCTAAGTCTCTTCGTCTCTTCGTCTCTTCGTCCCTTCGTCTCTCAGTCCCTTCGTCAATCCCCTGGTAACCATAATGTAGTTTAGTCAGGCAGTTCACCTACTCGAAGTAGTTAAACGTCCTGAACCCCCCGTTCTTAATATGGTTCTCCTTCTTCATCATATTGATATCGGATGTTATCATATCCTCAATGAGCCCGTTGAGATCATATTTCGGTATCCACCCGAGCTTCGTCCTTGCCTTTGTTGAATCACCTATCAGAAGGTCAACTTCCGTCGGCCTGAAGTAGTTCCTGTCGATCCTGACCATTACGGGATCATCGGTTATCCTTTTCTTCACAGCGTCGATGAACTCCGGACCAACTTTTTCACTGAAAAGCTTATCATCGACGTTCACAATATTGCCGGTTTCATTCTCATTTTCACCAGCGAAGCTGATCTCCATCCCTGCAGCTGCGAATGTCTTATGTATGAACTCTCTTATCGAAGTAGTCACCCCTGTGGCTATGACGTAATCATCGGGCTTATCCTGCTGGAGGATCAGGTACATCGCCTTTATGTAATCCTTGGCATGACCCCAGTCGCGGCGTGACGACAGGTTACCCATGTAGAGGCAATCCTGCATCCCGAGTGATATTTTCGCCATCGCCCTTGAGATCTTCCGGGTGACGAAAGTCTCACCCCTTATGGGCGACTCATGATTGAAGAGTATCCCGTTGCTTGCATGCAGACCGTATGCTTCGCGGTAATTTATCGTTATCCAGTAGGCATAGAGTTTCGCAACACCATACGGGCTTCTGGGGTAGAAAGGTGTTTTTTCAGTTTGAGGCACCTCCTGGACAAGCCCGTATAGTTCGCTTGTCGATGCCTGGTAGATCCTTGATTTTTGGGTCAGTCCCAGCAGGCGTACGGCCTCGAGTATCCTGAGGGTGCCTATACCGTCGGCATTGGCGGTGTATTCAGGGGTATCGAAGCTCACCTTCACGTGGCTCATTGCCGCGAGGTTATAGATCTCATCGGGCTGGCACTCCTGGATTATCTTGGTGATATTCATCGAGTCGGTCAGGTCGCCGTAGTGAAGGATGAAGTTCCGTTTTTCGACATGAGGGTCCTGGTAAAGATGGTCGATCCTTTCTGTGTTGAACATTGAGCTGCGCCTCTTGATGCCATGTACCACATAGCCCTTTTTAAGCAGGTACTCGGCAAGGTACGCGCCATCCTGTCCAGTAACACCGGTTATTAATGCTGACTTTGACATAGTTGATTTTAATCGATTTAATAAATAATAACGATGCTTTTCAGATTAAATTACAGATAAATCGGGAGAATGTTTAGAAATCGGATAAAATTGATTAAACAGCATCCCGGCTTCCCTCCTTTAGGCTGGCCGGAGGTAGGTGGAAGGAAGCGCAGGGCACAGAGCACAGGGCTCAGGGTGGACACTCTTAGCTCCCCTCCTTGGAAGAGGCCGGGGGTGGGTTTCTTCCTTTAAGTTTCCATCTGTTAATGTGCACCTTTCTTATAGTCTCCACTGAAACCGATTAAGAGATTGCTTCAGCTCCCGCGTCCGCGGGATCCTCGCAATGACCCTGTGTTCTACAAGCATCACATAATTAGCATCGGTGCGGTGGAAAACCTGAAACGGCGCGAAGTTCAGTCTGTTTCGTGGCGCCATTACGGCCTTGTGTAGCGGGCGTAGAAACAGACTGAACTTATCATTTCCGGCCGCTTTTCTTTGTTACTTTCTTTTACGGATAAAAGAAAGTAAAGGAATGAATTTGGGCGAGCAAAAAATGAACAAAGACCTTTTTGCGCAAAAAGAAAGTAAAAGCAAAACTTCCTTACATCCACAAATCCTTCACCCTGATCTTCACCTTAAACGCATTCTCGATCTTCTCCTCGCTTATGAGGATCAGATACCCTCCTCCTCCGGCGCCCGACAGCTTCCATGCAAGGGCCTTATCGTGGTACCTGCCGATAACCTTTTCGATATCCTGATTCATCATCCTGGGGAACATCCGGATCTGTGAATGGAAAGAATCAATAAATCCCTTCGAGAAAGTTTTAATGTCCCTTGAAACCAGCCCATCCCAGGCAAGCTCGGCCGCTTCGGTAAGCTTACGGACATTTTCGGTATTTATATATGTATCGTCGAGTACTTTGTAGTTATCCGGACGAGGCCACAGCGTGAGCATGTACAACCTGTCTTCAAGCCAGTGTATGGTTTCAAGGTCTGAGATTGTATCGAATTTCGAGGGCCAGTATTTGCCTTTATCGTAGAAGAATTTATTTATCCCGGGCATTGTGATGCCGATCGAATCCTGAGAGCCGCTTACCTCCTGGGTACCCGGATCATTATCATATCTGAAGAGTGTTTTCGCAAGCTTCTCAGGTTTCTCAGGGGGCAGGTGATCGTTCCAGAGCTCAATGGCTTTCTTGCGGGTAGAGGTTGCCATTCCCGACCGTTCGTTGAACTCGATAGTAGGTTCGATTGAAGCTGTGATGGCAGCTCCGGGCCAGTATTTCGATACGTACGGCTGGTCGATCCATGTGCCGGCAAGGTCGATCCTGTACGGCATTGGTTTTACTGAACGAAGCGCTGTGGTGGATCGTGCGGGCAGATTGGCATGCGGGATCCTTTTCAGGACCTTATATTCAATTCCCAGTTCTTTGCATAATTGTTCTTTTTCAGGGGAGTGTCCGTCTTCATTAACAATAAAGATATCGGGATCAAGACTTTTCATATCCCCTACGAAATCGAGAAGTCCGCTGCCTTTGTTCACTGTGGCTTTATGAACGCATTCAAGGGCATTCAGGATGTACATTCTTTCCTCTTCCGAATTGATTGTCTCTCTTCCCTTAAGTTCCCTGATGGTTTTGTCGGAACCGAGTCCGATATACAGATCCCCGTATCCGGCGGCCTCCTGGAGGAATGCGATATGTCCCGAGTGCAGCATATCGAAGCAGCCTGAAACGAAGACTTTCTTTTTCTTTCCGGTCATTTAGTCAGGTGGTTTGTATTTGGTGAAAGCAAATATAGGGAAATTCCATAAACCCCGGTCTCGCTCTCTATCCAAAAACAGTCCTGTAATTCTGCCTTCACAGCAATCATCTCTCCCTTCCCCGCCCAGTGCTTCTTTCAGCCGGCAGGCAGGGCATGCGGCTTGCGGCTTGCGGCTTGCGGCGGAGGACTCAGTCCGTAGGGCGAAGAGCTCAGAGTTCAATCGTGCAATCGTGCAATCATGCCATTCTGCAATCCTGTTGTAATTCAATTGGAGAATCGCAGAATCGCAGAATCGCAGAATTAAGGTCCCTCAGTCTCTTCGTCACTTCGTCTCTTCGTCCTTCTTCATCTTCCCCCTTTCGTCGTTACAACAACAGCGCCGCCATACCCCCTTGTTCCGTAGATCGTCGCAGACGCCGATTTGAGCACTGTGATCGACTCTACTGCCGACGGCGGTATTCCCGAAAGAGTGTTGACTGTTACCCCATCTACGACTAGTAGCGGCGGTACTGCCTCCTGGTAGTAGCTTGCTCCCGGTATTATTATGTCGGTTCCATTAACCCTCACGCCTGCAGCTTCTTCCTGTATCATCTCGTAAATGTTTGAATAGGGATCATTTTTCGCAGCAGGCTTATCAAGTGTGGAGGCCTGTGACGTAAGATGTTTCCTTTTGATTGTCCCGTATCCGATATTGACATCTTCATCGCCTGTATCGGGTTTCAATTCCTGCGGTTGTCCTGCAAGATTATTACTGAACTGGAAATTTATCCTTTTCATCCCGTTGACGGGGAGCTCCATGAATCCTTCTTTGGATGTTAGTATGCCGATCATGTCGGCATTTCCGTCGACTCTGACCTTGTATTTGCCATCGCTGTCGGTAAGAACATTGGCGTGCCGCCCGTCGATCATAACAATCGCATTAGGCACGGGGTACATGGATGCATCGACCACTCTGCCTGTTATTGTGGTCTTTGCGTTGCTCTTCTGTGCTGTCAGGCTGGTTACGGTCAGTGCTGACAACATGATGGAGAAGAAGATAATTATCCCTGGTTTGCAGGCTCTGCCCGGGACCTTTATTGTTTTCATGACTGATTGATTTAAAATATGTTTAACCTCGAATTAATTCTGAATTGTGAGATCGTTCGGGAGTGAAGGGTAAATCAATTTGGGGTCAATAAGTATCATTTTAGAAACTATGTAAGTTTTAAACAGATGCCATAGGTTATTGTTTAGTTCTATTTTGATTATCAGAAAAAAAAACGGGCCGCTGCCGGGACAATTAGAATATTTCCTGGGCAGAGGTGGGTAGAAGGAAGCTCAGGCTTTGTCCACCGAAGCTGACCGCAGGGAAGCGTAGGTGGAGCGCACAGGGCACAGTGTGGGACCTCTTGGCTCCCCTGGAGAGGGTATGTAGCGCAATGCTCTCGTTTCCGGCGCCCTTTTTTGGTTCATTTTTTGGGCGTGCTAAAAATGAACAAAGACCTTTTTACGGAGGGTTAAATTGAGAGTTAGCTCCTACCATGGGTTGCGCCTCGTACCGCGGCTTACCCATGGCCAAAGTCTTTAAGGCCTACGGCCTGATCTCTAAATGCTTTTGCTCGATGGTGAGTGAGATTTCTTCGTCGCGGAGATTAACCCACCAGGTTAGACTTCTCACGATGACAATAAACAGCAATTTTTTTTTGCTAAAAAATCTAGGAGTTGGTGGTGCGAAGGCAAACCGGAAACGGCGCGAAATTAAGCCTTTTTGGTGGCGCCAATAAGGCCTCGTGTAGCGGGCGGACAAAAAGGCTTAATTTTTCGTTTCCGGCGCCCTTTCTTTGGTTCTTTCTTTGGACGAACAAAGAAAGAACAAGAAAAAACATATAACTTTAAAAGATAAATTTCAAGTTTGAAAAATTTTATAGAAAATTCCTATGAAAGCCTATTTGAAAAAAAACAATTATACAACCTTCAATCGCTACTGCAAGATCCTTACCCTCCAGGACAATCCTGAATTAATAGAGAAATACAAGGAAGTTCATAAGCCGAACAACGTATGGCCAATCGTTACAAAGGGCATCCGCGAGGTGGGGATCCTCGATATGGAGATCTATATCCATGGAACCACAGTCTTCATGATAATGGATACCGTTCCCGGATTCGATCACGACAAGGCGATGAAGGAACTTGCAGACAAGCCGATGCAGAAGGAATGGGAGCAGTATGTCTCCGAGTTCCAGCAGGCGGGAGCGAAGTCAGCCACGCCGGAGAAATGGGAGCTGGTGGAGAGGATTTTCGTGCTTGATTAGCAGCAGTGATTTGAAACGGAATCCCTGTCCGGTAAGAAGGGAGGGAGCGACGAAGAGACGAAGCGACGAAGAGACGAAGAGACGAAGAGACGAAGAGACTAAGAGACGAAGAGACTAAGAGACTAAAAGACTAAGACACCGCAAGCCGCCCACCTTCTAATTCGACCTCGCCTTCTTAAAGAGAATATTCCACGACGATTTCGCCAGATACCTGAGATCCGTCAGAACCGGATTCCTGTCATATGAATCAAGATACCTCATCTCCGACTCCTGTATCTCCTCCAGATCGGAGGGCATATCGGCATAAAATGGAGGGACGAGCCCGGGCTTGTATTTGATCCTCCTGTCCCGGAGTTTTTCGTTATATAATTCAAAGTAGTGCTTGCTGAGAGGCCTCACCCCGACAAGCTTCATGTTCCCCTTGAAGAAGTTGATGAACATCGGAAACTCATCCAGCCATACCTTCCTTGCCACTCCTCCCCACGATGTAATCCTGAAATCATCATTGAACTTGCCGCCCTGCTGAAGATCGTGCTGCTTGTAGACATAGTCCTGGATGAACTCGGAATAGGGATGCATCGTGCGAAGCTTATATACCTTTATTAATTCCCCGTTCCTGCCTATCCTCTGAAGGGCAATGAGCGGACCATAGTTCGTGCCGTTCATCGGTATCGGATCTCCGACCTTTACTCCCTCGATGCACAGGTGATTGCCGACAAATGATTCCTGGCTTATCATGAACCCTGCCCTGGAGAGCCTGCCAAGCGCTTCGGCACGGGATAGGACCTTGTTTGCACCATGGGTCAGGTATTTATAGATTGCGTTTGTGACCTTGAGTTTGGGGAAGATCCTTTTATAGATAAAATCGATCGAATAATAAATATAGTTAAAGACAGGCGGATATTTCTTCAGAATCCTTGCTTTTCTCTGGTCCTTGGTCTCGACGCAGCACAGGAACTGCCCTTTGTTGTCGAGCTTTGAGTTCACTTCATCCAGGAAATCATTAAGTCTTTCTATATCGTTGATCCTCCGGAGGTTGATTATATAATCGTATTTTTCGTTAGGCAGGCTTGAAATATTAAAGACTGTTGTGGTGGACAGTACGGCTGTCCGCTCATTGAGCCTGGTACCTGATATTTCCAGTATTGCCCGTGCCATCTCCGCTCCTGCTTCTTTTTCAATTGACGCCAGCACCCTCGGGTTGACCATTGAAGCTGTGACATGTTTTCCCCCGTTGCCATTTCCGTTTCCGTTCCCGTTTACCTTCTTAACAAGCTCCTCTTCGGTCTTTTTTCTGGCTGCCTTATAGTCGCGATAATTTTCATAATCCTGTACAGTGGCTTTTTTGTATGAAACATAGAGAGTGCCGATCACTAATTCAATTATTGTAGCAACAATGGCCGTTCCCAGAACTATCGTTCTGGAAAATGCGTCCTGCCTGAGGGCGTACATCAGTAGAGTGGTAATTGCAATCGCGACAAGGTTGCTTCCGATCACACGGTTGATCATTGATTTGAAATTGATGATCTTTCCGCGGTGCATCTTACCGTTGATCAGGGATACCGTAAGCCAGATCACCCCCAGTCCGGCGAAGAAGATGCCATGAGTGGGTATATATCCCTTAAGACCAGAGGGCTTGGTAGCAGCCATGATAAGGAATGATACTGCAAGAATAACAATATCAGCAAATAACGTGATTATCCTGAATCGACGGACCTTCATTAACTTTAGGTCAGGTAATTTATTCCTGAATGTGAAATTACACAAATATACGATTATGCTCCCAGAAAATAACAGAAATTTTGTTTAAACTAACAAGACGGGCCGATTAAACAATGAACGGGTGAGTAGTAGGATCCGGCGTGCGGCTGAGAGCTCAGGGCTCCGAGCACAGAGCTCAGGGGAAGAAGCTCAGGGTGCAGGCTTTGCCAGCCATAGCCGACCGGAGGGAGGAGCTGAAGGAGCTCGGGGAAGAAGCTTCAGCGCAAGGCGCAGTGCCAGTGGAAAAGCTCAAGGCGCAGAGCTCAGTGAAGTATAAATTAATTAAGTGTTTTTCCACGTGAAACTTAGTGATTTTTCTTAAAATCGCTCAGTGTGAGTAACCTGGAATAAATGGATTTTCTTTCAGATTGCTCAATGATTTTCCTTCGTTCAAAAATATATAGAATATTTGCACGTTCAAAAACTGACCTTCGAGAAATATTGAGAAAGACTTGCGAATTTTTGTCAGAGTAACGAGCCTGAACCCTCAGCAATATTATTTGAAATGCTCATCGTAGAAGCTCGCAATTGATCTGCAAATTTATAAAATCTTCTTTCATCAGACTTTTCACGTAATCAAAAAGGATATTCAGAGATCTCAATAGAATCAATCCAGATATCAAGTTTCTCAAACCTAAAATTAGGCATATTAATTATTCGGCTCTTAAAGATGGGACAATAATCCGAATTTCCTCTGAGCCCTGCAGCTGAGTCCTGAGCCTGCTGCACTCGCGCTCTGGGCCCTGAGCCTTCCTATTCCTTCACTGCGCTCTGCGCTCTGAGCCCTGAGCCCTCAACCTCAGAACCCAAAAGTCGCCCCTAAATTAACCGTTGATTTTGATCCGTAAAGATACTCCGGCCCCCAACGGATGTCGCCGCTCATATCGCTGAAGCTGATATCGAACCAGGTGTACAGGTCGTTGATCACCTGGTACGACCCCCTGACCCCAAACACCCGGTGCCGCCACTCTATACTAGCCAGCGGAGGGTTCCCTACCCTGGGGGTACCAAGTTCCGTATAATCCGGGCCGCGGATCGCGTCGATAAAGTATAGCCCTGCTTTAAGTGTCCTTACCGGCTTATAATCGATCGCCAGGTACCACTCCCTTGAGTTATCTCTCATGTAATGACCGAGATTATATCCTGCATTTTCGAAAGTCAGTGTCGGGACATAATGCTGGTACGACAGTGGATAGGTGTATGTGAATTCTGTAGTGATTGAAAGATTTTGTAACGGTAAATTGTACAATCTGAATCCTGTCTTCCAGCTGAAGAAGTTCCACTCATCATCTTTTGTAAACCTGGAAACTGAGAGCTCATCGATGAACAGAGTGGCATACAGGTGAAGGTTCCTGATATTCCTCGAGCTCACGTCGATGAACGTCTGGGAATTCATATTCTCGACGCCGGATGTATAGGAGTGATCGACTGATTTATAGAAGAAGAGCGGCATCAGGTACACCGGATTGAAATGCCTGTCCGTATAGACAATGCTGTTGCCGGCGGAGATATTGAGATTTCTGATTGGTGTGAATGTAAACATATTTGCGGCAATGTACTTCTTGTGGTACACCTCCCTGTAATCTGTTCCGTAGCTGTTGCTCACCCAGTAGGAGCGGGAGCTGTCAACTACCATCGAGTTGAGCCACCCGTGGAAATAGTTGAATTCAAACCACCTGACAGGTTTCAGGTTAAGTTTGATTGCGAGAAATGTCGGATTATTTCCTCCGAAAATATTCGCACCATTGTAGTTATTTCCCCATTGCAGCCGCTCTTTTACAAATCCCATATTGCCCCATTTCCATGCCCAGGTGATCCCTGCCTGCATCTCGCTCCAGTCGGTGCCGTTCTTGACATGCCCTCCCTCCCTGCTGGTAAGGTAATCCGGCCGCCCGAGGAATGGTTTTTCATGGTTATCCCGCAGCGAGGCATAAAACCCCCAGTTCTGCACATAAGCCCTGGCTTCCCCGAAATTTCTTGCATATGTTGCCTTTCCGGCAGAATTGAAAAATACCTCTCCGCCAATGATCGGATTTACAGTTAAAGAAAACAATGAGTCCTTATAATAGAACAAATCCCTTCGTATTTTTGGTCTTGTCGCATCGCCCGATCTCCTCCCACCTAACCATAACACCATCGCTCCCTCGCTCCCTCGCTCCCTCGCTCCCTCTCTCCCTCTCCCCATCTCCCCATCTCCCCATCTTCCCATCTCTTTTCCGAAGTCCATCAGGTAGAAATCGAGTTCCTTCTGTTGCCGTGGGTTAAGCAGGTCCCTCTGCTCATCTGCTTCCTTCAGTCGGGCAGCTATCAATAATCTTGAGAAGGGTTTAACCGCTGAATTGATCTCAATTATTTTAATCGATGCCAGCTCATCGAGAAAGTCGTAAACGCCTGTATTGTTAACAGGATGAGGTACTTCCTGTCCTGAAAGCAGAGTGTCCTGAAATACGTAAAAAACCAGAATAAGTAAAATCGAAGCTGTAAGTCTCATTTTCAGGTTCCCGGTTAAGACTCCCAAAGATAAAATATATTGTTTAAAAGAGAAGAATAGAAGAACTTCTGCGATTTGAAATCCAGTTCAATTCACCTGATTTCTTCTCCCCTTCAAGGGATATGCCGGGTCGGAAGCCCTGCACCTGTCAGGCACCTTCATCCCCGCTCTCATACGGTATCGTAAACCGGAACACCGATCCTTCACCAGGTTTCGAAGTCAGCCACATCTCCCCTCCGAGCATCTCAACGTAGGCTTTCGAAATGGCGAGCCCCAGGCCAATGCCTCCGTAGCTGCGTTTAAAACCGTTCTCGGCCTGGTAAAACATCCTGAACACTCCTTCCTGATATTCCGGGGGGATGCCAATCCCTGTATCGGAAACGAAAAACTCAATCTTTGTTTCTTTTACCTCATAGCCGAAATCAACCCTGCCACTGTCTGTGAACTTGACCGCGTTGTCCACAAGATTGGTAATCACCTGGGTCAACCTGAACCTGTCAGTGTTAATATCCGAATCACGGTCGGGAAGTCCGGGCACATAACCTAGCTGTATACCCTTTTCAGTGGCATCGATCCTGAATTGCGCATATACTTTAAGAAGGATCCAGTTAAGATTAGCTTTTTCTTTTTTAACTCTTGCCTTTCCGGCCTCTATTTTTGATATCTCAAGGATGTTGTCTATAACCTCAAGCAAATGGTCGCTGTTGCTGATTATGATCTCC
The DNA here is from genome assembly GCA_963737255.1 of uncultured Bacteroidales bacterium. Classification (GTDB taxonomy): domain Bacteria; phylum Bacteroidota; class Bacteroidia; order Bacteroidales; family VadinHA17; genus LD21. The sequence goes on along the minus strand of CAVTSB010000008.1, from coordinate 8,201 downwards.
CTGAACTCGTCCCACTTCCCGGGGAAAATACCGTCATGACATTCACCGATAAGCGCCGAGAATCCAACTATGGCATTCAAAGGGGTCCTTATCTCATGCGATATATTCTGAAGAAAAGATGCCTTCAGCCTTTCAACTTCCTCCTCCTTCTGCCTGATCTCTGCCATGTTTTTTCGCATTAGCCTGTTTTCGGTAATGTCTTTGAGTATCCCGAAAATGCCGGTAATTATTCCTGTTTCCTCATCTGTCACAGGCAAGGCGGAATAACTGATCCATTTTTTTTCATCATTTACTGTCCTGACAAGTATCTCGGCCGTGAAGTTTTTTATCTCACCGCTCCTTAGTTTACTATGCACCTCTGAAAGCTCATACCGGACATCCCCGCAGAGAGGAACAATCTCCTCTATCATATCCTCAAATGCCTTTTCAGTGAAATTTTCAGGCAGAATCCCAAGCATCGGCTCAATCAATGCACCCTTCCAGTTATAAAATCCATCCCCGGGTTCCTGACCAAAAATGAGATGAAATGGTACGCTGCCTGCATTTTCTATTGCTTTGCAATAATATGCCGCTTTGCCGGGTAATTTTACCCTGGCATCCCTGCCGGTGTAAATTTCTTTATTGTACAGAGTTTCTACCTTTCCGGCTTTCATTTTTTTCTCCATCATGTCAGTGCCCTGATTAAAACAGAATATCTCCTAACCGGCCCGTTTTTCAACTGGTCAGTTAGAGTGCCTGATTCATTCGATTGCCAAATCTGCTCTTACTTTGTTAGTAAAAACATAGTTTAATTGTGATATACTTATAAATGTTACCTTTGTGTGGATAACTTTATACCGTTTGTATTTAAAAATGGTTAGGTTTACATCTGGTTTTTGTTACTGAAATTCGTTGGCCGCTTTGAAGGAATATACTGATAAAGAGATTGTTGAGTGCTTACGTAACAGGCAGAGCTATGTTGTTCATTATCTGTCCGATAAATACCTGCCAATGATAAGGCATATGGTCACTCAAATGGGCGGTAGTTCGGAAGATGCAAGGGACCTTTTCCAGGAAGGTCTGATGATAATGCTGGAGAAGATTGATGATAATAAGTTTGCACTTACCTGCAAATTCAAAACTTTCCTGTACTGTATATGCGAAAACCTTTGGAAAATGGCTTTAAAAAAAAGACAGTCAGCATCCAATTATTTCATTCGCAGAACTGAACCTGAAGAAGATACGGATCTTTCCGAAATTATTGATGATAATTTATGCAGGGAGTTATTCATCCGTGTATTTGACACACTTGATACCGTGGGAAAAAATATACTGAAACTTTACTGGGAAGATATGTCACCAATTGAAATTGCAGGGAAACTGGGATATAGTTACGGATACGTAAGAAAGAAGAAATGTGAGGCACAGGCTGAACTGACCGAAAAGATAAAAAAGCATCCGGAATATCAAAAAATTATTAACTCGGGAATTGTTGCCAGGAATGTAATATACTGAGATAATAAAACGTTGAAATAAGAAATGTTTGGTAAACCATTAGTATCTTTGAACAATTAACCTGAATCAATCAAAGCTAAACCTGACCCTGAAAATGATGAAAAGGAAGGATATGCCCGTCACCAAAAGACCTAAAGCAAAACTGATTGATAATTTCTGGGATAACCCTGACTCCGGTGTTATTCATTCATCTGATGATTCTGCCCTTTTTGCAAGAATCAGCCGTAGTATGAAAAGTATAGCTGTTAATGAAAAGGAAAATATTCTTCTCGGTGAGATCAGGGAAATGCAGGATGAGATAGACAAAAAAAACGTTGATGAGACTGCTTCTGAGTGGGTCAGGGGGTGGAACGAAACGGGAGGATCCGAGAAAGATGCTGATGAAAAGAGAGCAGAGATCAGGGATTTCATAACGGGTGCGTTTGAACAGAAAGAGAAAGTCGGGAAAACAGATACGGGCAATGTCAGGTACCAGGGATTTAAGAAAGCGATTGTGATCCTGAAACCCTTCCTGGCTGCAGCGGCAATAACAGGTGTATTTTTTCTGTTCCGACCGCTTCTTTTCCCGGACGATTCCCGGAAGTTGTTCTCTAGATTTTATGAACCCTTCGCCGCAGTGTCAACCGCAACCAGGAGCACGAACGCAACCGGGAGTGAAAATTTCTCAGAAGCAATTGATAATTATAAAAAAGGAGATTTTAAAGCTGCTGCCGCCGGATTTGCCCTGGAAACGCAAAGTGACCCGGCATCCGTGTCATCCCTTTTTTTTCTGGGTATCGCTGACCTTGAAACCGGAAACACCGCCAGGGCGATAGAAATGCTTGGTATAGTTGAAGAAGGAAAGGGTGAATTTTCAAATGAGGCAACCTGGTATCTCGGCCTGGCATATCTGAAGTCGGGCGATACGGAGAAGGCCTCTGAGCGATTTCGATTGCTGGCAGGATCCCCGGGTTTTTACAGTACCCGGGCGGAAAAAATTTTACGACGCCTTAAGTAGAAGATCAGTCCTGAAGCAACAAATACCACCGCCATTCCTGCAATCAGTAAAGGATTAAAAATACGCAATCTTATGGGTGTATTACTGCCAAGAACTTCATAGGCCGCCCAGAAATAGGGATTTGAATAAACCGGAGGGGAGTCCTTTAAATATTCCAGTTTTGCAAGTCGCAGGGCATCGTCCTTATCCAGGCCCCTGGACAAGTTTTTATAAAATCGGGAAACAATTTCAGCGCTTATCTCGTCATTGACCTCCCAGGAAGTCATGATAACTGACGACGCACCTGCAAGTATAAATCCCCGTGCAAGGCTCATCAGCCCCTCTCCGTGGTATAAAGTACCCGTGCCCGAATTACAGGCGCTCAGTACAACCATAGGCGATCTAAAATCCGACAGACTTATTTCATAATTATACAGCTTCCCATCCTCCGCTGAACCGCTTCCGGTATCAAATTGCAGGTAGGAAAATCTTGAATCTGCCGTATCGGCAACGGAGTGCATGGCAAGATGAAAAATTGCCTGTCGGCGCATCTCAACCCTGAAATTTGTCTCAGTTGCCTGGTTCCCTTCAAAAATTCTGCCCCTGAACCATTTGTAAATTGATCTTGTCTCGCTGCCTGTTCCGGTGAGTAAGAGTGCAACAGATCCCGGCTTATTATTTTCATTATACCGAGGAAGGAATGAAAGGACCTTTGGACTTTTCAGGAAAGTAAATCTCTTCCAGGAAAAAAGTGATGAGGAGTAACTGTAAGAAATCGAATAATCATGAATAAGATATTGAAGTGCCTCATAATCCGCATCGTCCGGCCCCGGTTTATCACGCAACAAAATATCAAAGGGCAGCCATGCAATCTCTTCATCAGGAATGACAATTAGTTTTTTACCTGCAAAAAGCTTTTCAACCGGTACTATCAGGTTACGGCACATGTATTCAAGAGCGCCTGTAAATTCCATGAAATTATTATAGTCGGGACGCTGGCATGCATTACGGATAATCCCCGCATTTATTGAAAAAAGTGAATCGAGGATTATTTCGCGGAATTCAAGGTTATTATGAGTAATAACGAACAAAAAAAGATCTCTTTTCCCATCCCTTTTTGGATTTGAAACCAGGTAATCGATTATTGTCTCATTTCTGTGAAGATGTTTCCGGATCTCTTCCAGTTCAACAGGTTCGGTTTTACGGATAAGATCACGATATTGAGGGTAATCCAGGTCTATCTCACCTGTTAGTTTTTCCATCTCCCTGTTCAGGGTGAAGAGTTCTTCCTTCCACTTCTGCAGCTTGCTGCTGTCGGGATCCGGAACTCTCGATTCACCGGATATCAGCATGGAATAAGCTGCGATATTGTTGGCGAGCCGGTTACGTTTTTCACGCGTACTGTCCGGAATGCCTGCCGCACCGTACATTTCCTTTACGGTTATATCGTTCCTTAGAACAGCCGCTTTGGCTTGCTGTGCTATATCGTACATTATGTGTTTAAATGAATCTTCACCGGTAATATTATACAGCGAACAGGCGGTCTCCACACCGGTCATATACATCTCCTTCCCGTTACCGGCAAGATACATGCGGCTTTCCTCACTAAGGTAGCTGTTCCTGATCCTGTCCGTGAGGTGAAATGCAAGGTTAACGGTAGAGAGGCCTGCATTTAAAAGCTTAAGTTTCAGCTCCTCCTCTTTCTCACTTTCTGCATATAATTCAAATGCTTTTGATTTATTTTTCAGGATATCGAGAAGACGGATATCAAAAAGTGAAGAATCGATGACAGGATTTGTAAATATATCATTGTTGTTAAAAGCGGGATCAATAGCAATCAGTGCCTTCTGATAGCACTTAAGTCCCGGTCGCGTACTCAGTCTGATCAATGTAATAATCGGCCAGCTGTTTCCAGGATAATGCGACCAGGGAATGTTTTTCGCCGTAATTCTCAAGGCAAATATTCAGGGCACTAAGGTGTGCATCAAGCGCCTCTTTGACCCTTCCGGTCTTGTAAAGAAAATTACCGTAGCCGAAATAAACCTCGCTCATCCGGTAATATTTCTCACCAAACTTGCTTTTAATTATGTTTAAACATTTTGTGAAAAATTCTTCGGCTTTGTCCGGACTGCCGGATTGGTCATAAGTTTTGGCAAGGTTTAAGAATGTCAATTCAGCTTCGGGTAAATTATACTTCTGCTTAAGACCGGCGCTTTTTTCAAGGTTGCTCAAAGCCGAACCATAGTCGCCCATCTCATAATAAATAATTCCCAGATTTAACCAGGCTGTCGACAAACTATGTGAAAACTGAATTGTCCGGATTTTCAATCCCCTGATATATCCTGACCGACTTTTCAAGGTATCCGATAGCAGTCGGAAATGACTTTTGAAAGGTATAAATCCTTGATTTATTGTTGTAAATCCCCGCAAGAGTTAAAAGGTTTTCATTTTTATCTGATCGTATATTTTTCGGCTTTATTGTAGTAATCAAGCGCCTCCGAAAACATTCCAAGGCTCTTTTTAACCAACCCGGCATTGTTGAAAGCTGAAATTAAATAATCTGCCGGTAGTTCTTTATCTGAATTAATGACAGAAAGCATACATTTTTCAGCTCCTGAGAAATCTCCTGAGTTGTATAATTCACTGAACTTAACGAACATTTTATAAATAGTGTCCTGTTGCTCAACCGCCAGACCTGTTGAAAAGTAAAATGAATATATAATGAGAACAGATATTATCTTTTTGAAGATTGCCATTTACTCCGTTAGAATAAAGTGACAATTTCAGAAAAAAGATTTTAAAAATATCAAACTAGTGATAAAAAAAGGGCCTTCAACAAAGCCCTTTAGTCACTGCAGATTACATTCGCTTTCTATACCCCGCCGGCTGGTGGTTTGGGAAAAAGAATAATATCACCGCCGCCATCTCCGTCGCCGCCCCTTACTGATTGCATTTCGTGTTCACTCAGGATTTCATCATTTGATAATACTGAGATCAACTCATTCAGGTCTTTTACTGCCATTGCTGATTTGTCTGTCCGTTTCATATTCTTTAAAATTTATGGTTAAGTTTTAAAGTTTAATTTTAATACCTGCACGATTGTTACCTGTATCTTTTCCGGGTCACTGTTAAAAAAGCTTAAAAGAAACACTCAGGCAGGGCATATTTTTAAATTCACTTAATCCTGCATTAAGGCAGTTAAAAATTCGACAGAAGCGGTTCAGGGGGGAATTAAATTGTGAACAGAAATTTGACAGGTAACAAAACACAGCGATTTTCAATTAAACAATGTATCTGCTCCTTGAAAATGATTGTTCGTTAAATCCTGATAAAAGAATTCTTATAATATTCTAAATAAATTTTAAACTGAAAAGTGACCCTAAAATATTACATAAGAACAAAACCCGGAATTGATGGGAATTATACTGTTCACAGGCATGATTGTCCGTTTTTGCCCGACCCCGGAAGAAGGATACTGACGGGATTTTTTCGGTCACCTTCAGATGCAATAAGGGGAGGCAGGATGTTTCACACAAGACTTGTATTATGCCCTTTTTGTTTAAAGGATCACAAAGAATTTAACAGTCCTGCATATATTGAAACACAAACCGGACCTGATCTTATCGGATCAGCAATGATTAAATCAGGACTGACAGATGTGCTGGTTTGCGCGGTCAACTGAAACAGGTAACAAAATGCAGGCCATTGCAATTAAACTGCAAAATGGACCAGATTGTCGTTTCCTGTCGTCCGGGCGAAAATTTTTACATAGTGGGATACCGTTCGAGGGAAATGTGTCTGCCATGGGGAAGTCAAAGTAAAACACATTGAATCTGCATTTTAATTATGAATAGGATTAAGTTGGCAATAATTCTGATAACAAGCTTGTTTTCAGGCCTGTTTTCAATTCTGTCAGCCCAGGTAAAGATCACCGACGGTGCTGACCTGATACCAAATGTAAATTCCATCCTGGAGCTGGAAAGTTCCAATAAAGGATTACTGGTGCCACGAGTGGCCGTTAATAATCTGGATGACCCTGATCCCCTTGCAGATCCTGTACCTGCAGGAATGCTTGTTTATAGCACGGGAGGGCTGGTTGCAGACGGTTATTATTTTTGGAACGGCAGCAAATGGATAAGCTTCCACGTGGCAGAAACTCTTTTTTCAAAGTCAGGATCGGCCGTATTATTGAAAAGCGAAACATTCGTACTCGCTACAGGTGATATTACATTAACTCTGCCTGCAGTCACGGGTGCAGATGACGGTCTGGCAATTACTGTTAAGAACACCGGCACCTACCTCGACTTAATAACCGTTGAGGGAAACTCCGGGGCTTTAATTGACGGATCTGCCAATTCATCGCTGACAAGGTGGCATTCACAAACGTATGTTGCCAGGGACGGTAACTGGATCACAAAAAATAGAAATCGGTGGAATAATAATATGGTCATAGTCGCGGCTGACGAGAGCTTCACATCCATAGCGGAGGCAATGGAATTCCTTTCGGAACATATTTCTGCTCCTTCAGTTGTTCTGTTGACTTCCGAAGTGAACACAATGCCGGAAACCATAATAGTTGACCTGCCATTTCCGGTAACCGTTGAGGGACCATCTTACGGAGCCGTGACGGTCGGCCCCGGATCAGGAATGACAGGCAAACCATTGTTTGAGTGCGTAACGGATTGTTCATTTAAAATGATCATTTTCGATGGTAGTACTTTGACCGGATACGGATCTGCCCAGGATGAAGACGCAATTCATCTTACCGGCGCCGGCGCATATTATGAGATCAAGGATTGCTCATTCGATGGTTTTTATACCGCCGTTGCCTGTCTTTCAGACGCTGAACTATGGTTATTTGAATGTGATATTAATAATTCTGCCAACACCGGGCTGATGTTAGACAGCGGTTCCCCCGGGACCGTTGTTAAGGTTTCTGAAACGGATTTTGCCGGCAATCCGGTGGGGGTTAATCTGTTATCCGGATCCGGAACAACTGTGACATTGAATTCAGGATTCTACTCAAATACAAACAGCACCGACATCGCAATCCTCTATAACCCATCAACATTTTCCTTTGCAAACCTGATTATTACCGGAAATTCCTGGAATTTTATCGGGACCGGTATCTCGGGTTTTGATTTTTCGAGAGCTGACGGGCGTGACGCAGATGCTTTTATCGAAAATAATGCCGGGGTTGAGGATGAGAAGCCTCATTGTAAGATCAACGTGGTTAATAATGCCCTGACCACAACCTGCCTGTTGGCAAACAACTGGTATAAAGCCAACTGGGTCAACACTTCTTCTCTTACAACCAACCTTAGAATAGACAATAATAAAATAACCTACCAGCCGGTCAAGTCCCGTGATATAGTTATTATTGTTTCCGGTGACCTAACTGTAAACTTCAACAACAGGGTCGTAACATTAAGTATTGTAAAAAACGGTGTGACAACCACCAGGTACGGAGAAACGGCCCTTCGAATCACCACAGCGCTCCAGCCTTACCAGTTTTCAACAGTAATATATATCGAGGATGTTGCTAAAGACGATTATTTCGAATTATACTGTTCTTCAGCCGACAATAACGATATACTTAATTTTCAGGATATTAACTGGTACACAAGTGCACAATGACCACTACCCGCGTAAATATTTTATACGGACAAATCAATTTTTCAATGTTGACAACTTTAATGCATGATATTAGGAGACAGAGGGCAATACTTAT
>CAVTSB010000007.1:0-140687 GCA_963737255.1 uncultured Bacteroidales bacterium | reverse complement strand
ACAACACTGGATGTCTTTAATGAGTTATATCCTGAACAACAAGAAGTACTTAGAGCTTATCAATCTACGGGGAAACTTATTATTCATAATTTATCACCGATGGATAAACTGGAGCTTAAAAATACGGCATTCCCCAGATCACTTTCAGATGTCGATAAATCGGTTATTCTTGTAGCTCAGAGAAATAATGCCATGATTTTAAGTAGTGATAAGGCTGTCCGTAATTTTGCCAAAGCAAGTGCAATTGAATATCATGGGATGCTTTGGATCTTCGACATGTTAATAGACCATGAACTAATCAGGAAATCAGAGGCAATTCTTAAAATCAACAACCTTGTGGAAAATAATATAGTATATCGCAACAATATGGAATTGATATCTGAGATCAAAAACCGTATTGAAAAGTGGAATTTATTGTGAATTATTTTTACCATTGTCCATTGTATAGATGATGTTTAAAAATAAAACCAACATAATAGACGGTTTTATTTAAAAGTGGTATGAGATCAACTATTTTCCCTTCATAATCTTCCTAATTATATTCAGCTTCCACAGTCTTTCCTTATGACCAGGATTTAATGTATATCTTATCATATATTTATAGTATTTAACCCATTCTAAGAGTTCAAAGTTGTTTTCATCATACTGGTTTACTACTCTTTTATCATTTTCCACTATTTCACAATCTCTCTTGGCTTCCAGATAACCATCTAACTCATTCGAGTCGTTAATATCCTCATCATAATCATCATCATTATGATAACAATCCCACCCTGGGTAATAGCAGCCATATTCAAAAATCATCATTTCCTCAAACTTTCTTTCATTAAACTTATCCTCCTTAATAAGTCTTCTCAACATAACTGCTAAATCTTTATCAGTTCTAATAGTCAGAGAGTAATAACCATTTTTCAGTGGTTTAATTGTATAAAAATCATCACGTTTTGTTTTCACTGGTTTACAAATTATTTTTTAAGTTCTTTATTATCTTATATCATACGAAAAGCATAAAGTTTGAGAATTAAGTATACTTTTTTTTCAGTTTTCTATTTGTATTCATAAATCCATTATTAATGAGCGTGTTACTTAAGTAACAAAAGAGCATTGACCATAATCTGGTTAAGTAATAAATGTCTGGTGGGAGTTAGATGTAGCCAATAGTATTATCTCTTGCCATGGCTAATCTAATGAGAGTCTGGTAAACCTTAAAAGGATTTCATTAATTAGTAAATGACTGTTTTTTGTTTAATATTTTTTCTACCTTTTTTCTTCTATCGAAGATTTTAAGGTGATTTGAGGTAGCAGGATATTTTCTTGTTAATCCATATGTCCATGTTCATGAATTTGAGCAGGAATGATTTTTTTTTTAAAAAATTAAACTTTCTGCCTTTTCTGTGCTAAAAGAGAAAAAACAATAAATTAAATTATGAATATAGGAGGACTAGGAAATTGTAAGACCCTTAGAAAATATGTCGATGATATTGTAATGAAAAACCTCCTAAAAGGACAGAGTAAATATTACTCCAATACGGTTAAGGAATATATATATTTAGTTATAAAGCGAAAGCTGATTCGTGAAGATTACTCACTATTTAAACTTGATGGAAAATTTATTTCGGAAATGACTGATATTATAAACATTATAATGACTGATTATTGTAAAAATTATTTAAGGAAAGAAAAGGTAAAGAAAATTCAACATAACCTTAGAAATGAAGAATTAAGCTTTAAAAAAAATGAATAGAATATGAATAATCCAAAAATGTATAACAAGTACCAGGAATGGTTACAAAAATATAGTCCATTTAGCTTCATTTGTTTTGTATGATTATGTGCTATTGTATATACAAGACCTGAACTTTGCTTAAGTGTGGTCAATTCAACCTGTTGGAGGTTGTTAAATTTGCCGGTAAAATCCTGCCACTATTTGACAGCGATTCAGTAACTTTAAGATTTTTACCAAGAAAAATCAATATTTTTAAGTTGATGCGATATATATTCTGGCTAAAGAGCACTTAATTAGCATAATACAAAAAAATCAATGGCAAAAGCAAATTATAATCCCTTCGTTGATAATTTTCTGAAAATCTACTCTCAAAGCCTCTTAAGCACAGGTCTTACAAGAGGATTGGATGAAAGTACATACATCCCAACCAGGTTGGATACTTCACTTAAGGAAGATGTAGTCACAGGCAAAAAGAAACTGGTCGTTCTAACCGGGAATGCTGGAGATGGTAAAACAGCTTTTATTCAGTTGATCGAAGCTGAGGCAAAAAACAAAGGTGGTCAATTCATATCCACGACAGACAATGGCTGTAAATTCAAATACAACGATTTTGAGTTTGAAACACTCTATGATGGCAGTCAGGATTTTGAAGGCAAAACAAATGATCAATTACTTAAAGAATTTTTTAAACCCTTTGAAGGTAACAATGAACCACAATTCCCACATAGTAAAAATCATTGCCATAAATGAAGGGCAAGCTCAGGGATTTTTTATTGACCAAAAGAGAATATAATTGGTTGGGTAAACAAGTCCATCATTATTTGAAATTTGAAAATTATAGATTGCCAGATTCACTATCATTCATTAACCTTAACAACAGAGCCATTGTGGAAATTGAGAACCCAAGCTCAATTTTCGATGAATTGCTTAACATTTTTTTGGATACCAATGAAAAGAACAATACCTGGGCTGCTTGTACAGCTGAGAATTGTGAGTTTGCAGACCGATGCTATATCAAGTATAATGTTGATTCCTTAAAAGACAAGAAAAAGGGAAATGTAGTTAAGCACAGATTAAAAGAGATTGTATTAGCCATCTACTTAAAGAAAGAAAAGCATATCACAATGAGGGATATTCGTTCTCTCATCTCGTTTATCCTATTTAACAAATTTACTTGTAGCCAGCTTCAAGAAAGCATTGTTATTGGGGAAAATTTGTTAGACAGATTTTATTATAATAACTCCTTCAACAAAGAAGAAAAGGATAGAATGATATCCATCCTTAAGGAAGTAGATGTTGCCGATATGCCATTACCAAAATTAGAAAACAGACTCTATTTTCTTAATCCTAAAACTGAATTAGCAGATGCTCTTTTTGAAAAAGGCGATTTAATTGCTAATCCCGACTTAAGTTATTTGGAGAAACATTTCCTCAATAAACCTGAGGGTACAAGCGACAGGGAAGAGCATAAAAAAGAAAGTGCCGATTTGTTTTTGTCTGCCATTAAACGGAAGTTTTTCTTTGAAGGTGATGATAAATATATGGAAGAACAGTTTGCTGTGACGCACTACTCATTTTTGCCTTACAAATATTTCGAACGATTTGTGGCTTTCCTCAAAACTGGGATTGATACAAACTATATGTTAAGGGACGATTTGGTTTTAGCTATTAGTAAATCCGAAAAAATTTATAATGAAGAAGTTGGAAGAGAAAATGTTTGTATAAGTAGCAGTGGCTTGAAAAAATCTACGACTAAAGCCTTCTATGGTTTTAAATCAGCCGATTTTGAAGTGGTCTTGCCAAATGTTGGTGGACAAACTGACTATATTGAATACTTTCCTGACCACATTATTTTCAGACACACGGACAAAAAAGTATCATTAGAGATAAATATTGACTTGTTTGAAATTCTGATGCGAATTAAAGAAGGGTATGTTCCTACATCTATTGAAATCAGACCTTTTTCTTAAATCTTGAGATGTTTAAGCGTCGAGTTTTAGCGAAACGTTCTTCTAAAGTTTTCCTTACTGAGGATGATTCCAATTTGTACTCATTTGAAAAGTCAACTTCTGGTAAATTGGTATTAAGTAAAATTTAATGCAATAATTATGGCTCTTGATAGAAAACAAAAAGCATTCAGATACTTTCCGGTCATGCCGTTTGATGCTAACAACATTAACTTTGAGCAGGCAGTAGTGAGATTGTTGGTACTGTTACATACTAAAGGAAAAGTAATCGCCAAAACAAATAAAGACACCCTCTATCCTGAATCATTAGTTGAAATTGTTAAGGAGAATAAGACCCACTTTGAAGGTATTACGGACCCCATTCGTGAACGGTTAATCAAAAATTGGATTTCATCCGATTTTGCAACAACTGTAATTGAAGGGAAAGGGAGGCAGGGTAGACCAAGAATTTCTAACCTGAAACCACTTCATCTAAGCACAATTAAGTTACTTGATCCAAGAATAAGAAGCCAGGATAGGGATGTAAGCATTTTTTTATATAATGTTTTCAAAGGTACAGCTGTTGCAAGTGATAGCGATTATTTAATGTCTTACCTCTTGGAAGGAACAAAACGTGAAGGTCAATTTAACCTGGTTGCAGATGAACTAAAGTTTAATGATTTAGATATCGAAACACAGTTTTTATTAAGACTTTTAGATAATTTCAAAATAGATCTTCCTTCTACAAATGCCAACTTAGTGGCTGATTACAAATTTCTATGCGAAGCTACCCAAAAACAATTTCTTACTGACACAATGAAATTGTTGGTATATAAAAGTTCTGTTCCCCGAAGAGAATTGTTTCATTATATAACGGTTCTTTTTAATTTCCACACTGCACTTTTTGCGATTAAGACTTTTACTCAAATCAACTCATTGGTTGAAACTCAAAAGTTCAAATGTAATACATGTGTGACCATCAAGGGGGAAGGTGATTTTTACAAACTCTGTAAATGCGATTTCCAGCCAAAATTATTTGTTGATTTAACCTTGGGGCAGGATCGTCTTTGTGATACGCTTTCTAAGAAAAATGTAGAGAGTGATTACAATAAAATGTATAAATATTTTAAATCGCATTACAAATTGGTCAAGCTGAGTGAATTTGCAAAAACACAAGGTAACCAAAGCCCAACAGTTGAACAGCTTTCAGGCTATTTGACTAACCCTGCTTTAGAAGGCTTTTTTAATTACAAGTTAGCAGATATTACAGTAGATGAAGATTTAAAAGACGATCCCGATGTTCAAGCCATACTGCAAATGAATATTCCAGCTATAGACAAGTATGTTGAGATTTTATGCAATGATAAATCAAACTGGAAGAATTTAGTGGCAAGACATAAAAAATTGATGAGTGGGCTTTGCAACATAAATCGTGAAGATGGTTTCCTACAAGGCGGTAGAGGCAGGCAACGAAAATATGTGATGGGCAATTTGCTCTTGGAAGTTTTGGTCCAATTAGCAGTAGTAAGTGCTGATCCTAGAGGTTTCAAAACGCAACCTATAACCATAGTTTCTTTTATAGAATGGGTTAAAAACCGTTATGGTATTTACATAAACGAATGGATAACAGGTTCTGACAGTCCAGAAACAGCAAAAGCGTTAAATAATAATTATTTAGCACTCAAAGAAAGGTTAAGGCAGTTAGGTTTCTATACAGACCTTTCTGATGCTTCCAATTCTCAGGTAATAAAACCAAGATTCAATATAGAACCAACGATAAATTAATTCAAGAACTTGTATATGGGTAATAAAAAAAATGAAGAGGCAATAGATAAATTTGAGGAAGTTGAAATTCCTGATGGTAAAATTGCTGATTACATCACAGGGAAGTGGGTGAAAGAGACGGAACAGGAACAAGTGCGTCAAAATTTTGAGCGTACTCTGGTAGAAGAATATGAATACAAAGTCATAGACATCCGGGTTGATTTTTCAATCAAAGTTTGGGATGGTGATAAGCAAAAAACAAAAAAAGCTGCTCTCGCAGTGATGCAAGAAGGTAAAGAAGAACCATATGTATTGATCCTTATTGCAAATGCTAAAGCAACCCCAACTGACAAATCAAGTGGAGCACCAGAATTAGAACAGTGGTTAGTAGATGTGCCAACTGCTGATTTCGGATGTTGGACGAATGGTATTGAAACCATCTATTTTCAAAAAAAGAAATCAAAATTTGAAACTGATGTTTTCCCTGTCAATGATTTTCCTCGTTTTGGTGAAGATGCATCTTCAATTTACACAACAGATAGAAGAAGGTTAAGAGTTGCAACCGGTAATAATCTATTATACGCTTTCAAACGTTGCCACGATTATATTCATGCCAATCAAGGAGGTAGTAAGGAGCAGATTTTCTGGGAGTTTCTCAAATTGCTATTTGCAAAAATCGAAGATGAAGGGCATTCTGGTAGGCCCAGATTTGCAATTCGAAGTGCAGAGGAACGAAACGATACTGACGGTCAGAAAGAAGTTAAAGACAGGATTGAGAAGCTATTTAAGGAAGTAAAAGATCGCCCTGAATTAAAGGGGTTGTTTGATTCAACAGCAGAAGGTATTCTATTCAATCATGGTACTGTTTCATATATTGTTGCTCAGTTAGAGAAATACGATTTCATACACTCATCGGTGGATGTAAAAGGAGTAGCTTATGAAACCATTGTAGGACCAACCTTGGAAGGAACGAAGGGTGAGTTTTTTACACCACGAAACGTAGTAAAGATGACCGTAAAAATGCTTAGCCCAAATCCTGGTGATCGTATTTATGACCCTGCTTGTGGCACAGGTGGATTTATTGTAATTGCGTTCAATTATGTTAGTGAAAAGCTAAGGCAAAAACATAGATCTAAATGGGGGAATCCTAATAAACCTACTGAAGCAGAGGAGAAAGCGCTCTTTGATGATGTCCACGAAGCAGGCCATAACATTTTTGGCACTGATTTTAACAGCAATTTAGTCAAGGCTGCTCAAATGAATATGATAATGAATAACGATGGCAGGGGTGGTTTATACTCTGTTAATTCCTTAAAGAATCCAGATGAGTGGCCAAAGGAGGTAAGCCAAAAAATTCAGCTTGGGAGTATGGATTTTGTAATGGCAAATCCACCATTTGGTGCAAAAATTAAAATCGAAGGTCGTGAAATTTTGGAACATTACGATTTGGCCCATGGCTGGAGCAAAATGGAAGATGGTAAATGGCAACAAGAATCCAATGTCCGCAATGCAATGGAACCTGAAGTACTATTTATTGAGAGGTGTATTAAACTATTGAAACCAGGTACTGGCAGATGCGGTATAGTATTACCAGATAGCATCCTTAGCAATCCAGGTTACGCTTTTGTTAGATATTGGATTTTGCAAAACTGTCAGGTTCTTGCAAGTGTAGATTTGCCAGTAGAGACTTTTTTGCCACGGACAGGAACACAAACAAGTGTACTGATCCTCCGAAGGAAAAGCGACCAGGAAAAGCTGATGGAAAGCATGAGTGGTCAGATGGCTCCGTATGTTATTTTTATGGCTTCTCCTAGAACCGTTGGAAAAGATAGAAGGGGTAGTTTTATTTATCGTAAAGACAATCAAGGTAAAGAAATCTTAATGAGAGAGCTGTATCTTGAATATTCGACATCAACCATCTTAGATTTTTTACCGACCATAGATACTAGTGGCCGAGTTGTGGATGATGAATTGCCATTGGTGTCAAATGAGTTTGATAAATTTAAAGCTGAACATAAATATGAAAAGTGATACTTTTTTTAATCTCTTTGATAATGTTCAGGTTGGTTTTATTGTGGATTCCCTAAAAGCTTTTGAGGGTGACATGCGACTTGATTCATCCCATTTTGTGGATGATTCAAATATTATACTGAATGAAAATATTCAATTTACTACTTTAAGCGATTTCATTGATGATGTTGAGGAACCAAAACTTTTTACAAGAATTTATTGTGATAAGAAATTCGGTATACCTTATATTTCTTCTTCAGAAATGTCAGAAATAGAACCACCTGTTAATTCGAGGTTCATTTCAAAAGCGTTAACAGCCAACATCAATCAGTACATAATTAAGAGAGGACAGATCTTAGTAAGTGCCGCTGGAACTGTCGGGAGCATAGTTCTGGCCACGAAAGAATTGGGCGGTGTGGCTGGCACAAGTGATATCTTAAGAATAAATGTTGGGGCTGAAACAAATCTTGGATTTGTATTCACTTATCTTACAAGTTCTTTTGGAGCAAACGAATTATCAAACCTCGCCTATGGGGCAATCATAAAAAGAGTTAGAGGCTTTCAGTTGGCAAAATTAAAAACTCCAATCATTGACAATAGTAGCAAATTGAAAATGAATGAGCTTGTATTGACTGCTTTAAATAATAGAGATGATGCAAACAAACTTATTAAACAAGCACGTTATCTTGTACTTAAGTACAATAATCTTCCAGAGTTATCAGAAAACCAAACCTACACTTTAGCTATAGAAAATAATTTGACTGAAATTATAGATGATTTCAGATTAGATTCTCATTTCTATAATCCAATTGCCAAAATAGTTTTAAATAATATTCAAGAAAAATCAAACTATTATTTACCGCTTTCGGAAGCAACTAGAGACATTATTATTGGTAAGCGTTTTAAGAGAAATTATGTTGAATCAGACCACGGGACACCCTTCATCGGAAGCAAGAATATTCTTCAAATAAGACCTACAGAATTGAAGTACTTATCAAATTCTGAGATTGGTTTTATGAGTGATTTGATGCTAAAGAAAAATATGATTCTTATTGCTTGTTCTGGATCATTAGGGGGTACATTTGGGAAGGCAGGATTTGTCTATAATAATTTTGAAGATTTCGCTGCATCTCAACATATACTTAGGATTATCGCAAATGAGGATATAATCGACTCAGGCTATTTGTATGCGTATTTAAGTTCTGATTATGGATATGTATGTATTACAAGATATAGGTGGGGAGCATTAATCGATGAAATTGATGACACAGATATGAGTAAATTACTCGTCCCAATTCCAAATGAAATCCAACAGAAACAAATAGGTGACTTAATTCGCCAAGCTTTTAATTTAAGAGCTGAAGCCATTCGTTTAGAAGACGAAGCCCAAACTCTTTTAACTAAAGCTCTTACTAAAGAATAAATTAAAATATTATGGTTACAATAACGCAAGAAATATTCTTCGAAGAGATAGCCAAAGCTGTTTTCAATGATTTGAAAACTAAACTTTTATTAAAGCAAAAAAACCACTGCCTAAGAGTAGATTATCTGCCTGAAGCAGTAATGAACTACACTTGCGGGAAATTAAATCTTGATGCAGATTTAAAATCTAAGGAGGTTGAGGCATACATACTTACTGACAAAAAACAAAACCAATGTGATGTAGAAAGTGGCAGGTTAATTGAGTTGCGTAACCGTTTGGAATTTGGAGTGTTGGTAGTATTTATTCCCCAGGGATTTAAAGGTGCAGCCGAAGATAGTTATGATATACACACCTTTGAAGCTTATGACTTAGCAGGAGTATTAAATGATCATAAAAAGGAATTGATTTCAGAATTTACTGAAGAACGACAAAAAATCGTAAAAACAGTTTTTGACACATCAGCAGCAAGGAAACAACGAATTGAGAATCAATTACGTTATTTGTTGGCTCTTAAAAAAGATGAATGTACCTGGGAAACAGCAGGGGCATATCTATACCATCTCAATCTTATACCTGATTTGAAGTTGAAAGAAGAAGATGTGCAGGCTCGCTTGCTTCGAAATGGTGAGTGTGTAGAAAACCTTAGTGATGCTGATAAAACTATATTCTTAGCCATAGATGCTTTAGTGAATAAGGGGTTAGATCCTGAACATAACAAAGTTAAATCGCATCTCCTGGAATTTTTTCGTTATCAAAATCAGGTACAGGTAAAGGAATGGACTGAGAGAATCTTACAAGAACCAGAGTGGCTTAAAAAAATAAGTTTTGATAAATGGAAGTTTAAAGACCTTGCTGGTGAGCAGATAGAACTTTATTTAGACCCCTTTAGAGATAAAGATGGCAATCCTCTTAGTACAACTGGTTTAACTTTAGAAGGTGATAATTTGTTGGCAACCAGCAATAGTAAATTAAAAGTGAAATGGAGAACTAATCCTAGAAAAACACCTAAGGTTTCACAATTTGTAATAATTTTAGAAAGAGAAGAAAATACTGATGCCAGTAACGAACTACATCGCAAAACTGCAAAAGGAACTACAGAACAAGCCAATTTCCCATTTAAAGATGTTGAGCTTGAACCAGGGGAAGAATGGTTGGTACAGATAAGGGTAGTTGCATTAGATGAAAATAAAGCAAAAATTGCTGAGGATACCAGCGAACCTTTTTATTTAAGAGGTGAAGATAGTGACACTACAAGTGGGGAAACAAAACGATTTAACAAAATTCGGAATGTAGCCGAAGCGACATTCAAAGCCACCTATCGTTTTAGAAAAGAAATTGAGATTGAAAGTCAGGGATTAGAGACTGGTAAAATATTGATGTATCGTATTAAAACCAATCCAAGAGAAACATATCAGATCCCCCTCAATGATTTATTGTATGAATTAGAACGGAAAACTTTGCAAGACCCCTTCAGGGGTGGCGCTTATGAAGTAGATATCATCAATAGAGGGTTTATTGAACAGAGTGATTTCATAAATGGGAAAATTGCTCTTTCAGTTTTTAAAACGGAGTTTAATTCTTTTTTAGAATCAAGAAGAGAATTGTTTCACTCTATCACATCCGCCGATGATGGTGCAGTAATTGAAACATTGGATTTGAGAAACTACCAGTCTCAAATAGTTGATTATGCAAAAGCATATCAGACCCTCACTCAAAGTATTGCTAATGCGGTTAACAATTCACCAGATGCAGAAGTAAACAATTTACTTACAAATACATATTCATTAAACAAGTTAGATACCATTCATTTCAAATTGGGTTCAATCGAAGAACCAGAAGAAATGATATTACTTGCACCTACGCATCCACTAAAAATGCTGTGGTTGTTACAGTACCAGTTGATGTTGTTCGATTGGAGCAATCAAATGACAGGCATGAGCGAAGATTCAATTCGTAAAGCTATAGATATTGAGGGATTTGAAAAGATTTTGCCTCTTAATTTGCCCAACGCATTATCTTTTGAGAAAAATAGTTTCTATGTAAATACAGATGTTTTGGATTTGTTTTGGAGCATCTTTCCGAAAAGCACTACGACTGACATAAGAAAAGTGGTGGCTATGATTTCGAAAGCGTTAGGTTACAAAGACGATTTGGGAAATATTTCTTCTGTTACTCCGGCACAAATAGCCGATAGGCTTTGGCGATACCTAAGACATCATCCTTATATCAAGACCTTAAAATTAAATGTTCTTAACCCCGGTGATGGTTTATTGTTTTTAAATACCATTCGAGAATTGCAAAAAATGGATGATTTCAAGAACTTGCGTTATGATATTACATTTTATGGTACTTTGGGTTATAAACTAATGGGCTGTGCTTTTGATGAATTAATGAATGACAATATTCTAACTGAAGGGAGCCGTCCTGAAGTGGATGATGAATTATTAGAACCAAGCCACAATCCTCTATTTCCAAAACTGTTTTTTTCTAAAGTAAAAGTAGTTGCAGATAAATGGACAGATGTTCAGTTCAAAGAGGCTAATGTTACCGTAATTATTGACCAGTTTGTTACTAAAACAATATCAAGGCCAGTAGGGAATATTCCGGGGTGTTATTTTCTGTACGGTCTTTTAGCAGAATATCGTTCAGAGTTTAATGTAATGAGAGATGCAGTTACCTGGAGTAGAAAAGTCGTTCCATCACTAACCGCTGAAGTATCAGAAGGAAATGAAATAAGTGATTTGATTTACCGAATTGGGCTTAATTTTCTTGGATTGAGTTGCTCCTATTTTGATTGGGGAAAATCCATTAATCATTTACCGACCATCCAATTAGAATTAGATAATCAAGATCGTCATATACTTTCTCAGATACATGATAGGAGCGATTGGGTATTTATAATTGACAGAAATTTTGGAATAGAATATTTTGATAATCCAGCAGATGCAAACCCAAATCTGAAAAGTTATTTGATTGACTATACTCCTAAATTTATGGATGGGGTAGGTCACCGTTTAATAGTTTCAACAGGTTGGTTAAGTGAAATTGAAAAATTGATTGAAGATGGTTTGAATAAAATCAATATCCCTACTTCTTCATTTAGAGCAGTCAAAATCTTAGACATTATTAAATCAGTTTCAGGAAAACTGGCATTAAAACTCATAAACAACCCAAACAATGCCAGAGAAATAATTGGTTTGGCTATAACTCGCTTGGCATTGGAAAAAGAAGGGTTAATGAATAATGGAGTGCTTATTCCTGTAGACACACATGTTGATATGTTTACTCAAAGTAAACGAAGAAACTGTGATGAAGAGATAACTGTAAAACGAAGTGACTTGATTTTAGTTTCAGTTAAAAACGGAAAATTGAACTTGAATTTAATTGAAGTTAAGTTTCGTTCTGGTGAAGGGTCTATAACAGAAAGCCTTGCCTTAAAAGAAGAGATTGTCAAGAAAAATGAAAACTCTGAAAAAGCCTTTAGAACAAAGTTTATTTCAGATGATACGAATCCTAAGATTGATGTTCACCTTTCGAATAAATCACTTTCTACACTTATTGGTTTTTATTTAGAGCGGGCCATCCGTCACAATTTTTGTAGTAATTCTGATGAACTAAGGCATATAATTGAAGCTATTAACATTGGTGATTACCAAGTCGAATTTGAGAAATCCGGGTATATTTTCCACTGGGCAGGTGCTACCAAACCTGTTGATAATTACAAAGGCAATAAGATTCATGAATTGGGTAACATTGAAATAGCTGAATTACTTGAAATCAGGGAAACAGAAATTGAAGATCCGATTGACAAGGAGCATGAAGTTCCAGCAGTTGTAAAACCTTACGTTATTCCTAAAAAAGAAGAAAAAGGAATTGAAAAGGAGGATATTACAAGTAAAAAGAAGGAGCCTACAATAATTGAAAAATCGAAAACTAAAAATTCTGGGAATCCGGAAATTATTGATGAACCAGCTACCACATTATCAATTCCACGCATTTTATTGGGGAAAAATGTAGATAATGGCAAGGATGTCGTTTTTGACCCAAGTACACTTAACCCAAAAAAATTAGCAAACCAACATCTTTTAATAGTAGGAAAGTCTGGGGCAGGCAAATCACAAACTACAAGCAGTTTCCTTTATGAATTAAGTAAACAGAAAATCCCATTTCTCACTCTTGACTTTCAGGGTGAGTACATATCAAGCGTTTTATCAAATTCAAATGGGGAATCCTTCCTTGAGGCAACGAATGCAGTAGCACTAGACCCATCATATGGGATGGATGTAAATCCATTGGAGCTTTCAGTAAATGGTAATACTGGTGAAAAAGTGGGGTATATGAATAATGTGTATCAGGTTTCATCCATCCTTAAAAACATTTTCGGTCTGGGTGATATTCAACATCCAGTATTAAAAGATGCCATTAAAAGGGCATATCAGGAGAAGGGATTTTCAGTATCTGATAGGACAACATGGAACAATGAGCCGCCTCAGTTTCAAGATATTTGGGCGATCCTTGAATTCATGGAGGAAAATGAAGGATCTAATGTGCGTAATCTCAAATACAGAATAGAACCACTGTTTGAAAACAATATTTTTATTTCAGGTGAAAGTAGTATTTCAATATCTGAAATTCTTAAGCAAAATTCTGTTATTAACCTTTCAGCTTTGCATACACCAGAACTGATGAAATCGGTCGCACGGTTTATTCTTCAGGCAGTTTATAATAGAATGTTAGCTGAAGGGCCATCTCAAAAAATAAAGCTCTATGTTGTTATTGATGAGGCACACAAGTTATCCTATGATCAAACACTAACAGATCTTATTCGTGAAGCAAGAAAATATGGAGTAGGTTTCATTTTAGCATCTCAAAGTGTCAGGGATTTTGCAACGGTGGTATTTGAAAACATGGGAACTAAAATTGCATTACAGTTAGAGGGAGAAGATGCCAAATTTATGGCAGATAATTTTGGAGTTACTGACAAAAGCACCAAAGAGGGCGTTATGAGCCTGCTCCCAAATCAACAACCGATGAGAGCGTTGATTCGGAATAACCATTACGAACCATTTGCGCAAGTAGATATAGTACCCTTTTATGAAAAATAAAGAAAATGGTTGCAAGTTTAGTATCACTCCATGCTTTATGATTCTGACTTGGTGAAGACTCAGATTTAAACAGTTACTTTATGCTGCTTAATTCTTCTATTCGTTCCTTACAAAGCTTTACTATATCTTTATTAAAAGAATTTGGAAATTTAATGATGACAGATTCAAAAGTCAAATCCTGCATACCCATTTCGACAAGTACCTTATATCCCATTGCCTCAATCTTTCTATTTACTGCTCTCTCCGCTGTACCAATGATCCCATAGCGAGTAATCATTTGCCTGGTTCTACCAGCAAGAGTTCTTCTCTTATGTTTTTTGGTAAGTATTTCTTCGTATGCATACAGGGCTTTCCATAATTCTGTTTCCACCAGACTAACATTAGTGTGTGTTAAAGCACGAAGCTCAATTGGACGGCGACGAGCCTCTAGGGCAAGGTCAGTGCACTTATTTGCAAATAGTATACATTCCTCTGGTGTCTTTAATTTAATAATTGCCTCATACATTTTCCTATAATTATGAACTATTAAACTGGAATCAAGAATATCAAATTTAGTAAAATACAGAGAACAAATTAAGAAGGCCGTACTTTTTGTTTCGCTGCATTCCTTCATGTGGATGGAGTACTCATATAGTGCTAAAGGGAGTATTAAAATAATGTATCCCCTAAAAAGTAAAGTTGCAGTTTTCTATGTGTCATTGCAACTAATATTAGAGATATTATATTAAAATGACACTCGATGAAGATATTTTATCGAAATGCTTGATTTAAATTGAAATATCAAAGATTTCTTATTAAAAGCAGCTGAAATAACGACAAAAATCACTCTCATTATTGCTAAAATAATGAGGGTTTTGGATTGTCAAACTACTGTTATTGCCAGAGGAGTTATATTGAGTTCTGGTCAATTATCAGCTTGTGATGGTGATTTTATATATCCTTTATGCAATAGCTCCTGAGTTAATAGTCTCTTTTCCTTAAAGCGTGATTTTATGAGAACTTCAGGAGTTAAAAAAGAAAAACTCCCCATCAAAAATGATGAGGAATCCTCTTCAGTAGCGGAGGGAGGATTATTTCATGATCCTTTGAAGGGGTGCTTAACAACGAAAAAGCCTTACATCCGCCTTCTGCATTATTATAATCTTACATAGTATTTAAGCCCCCTTTAGGGGGGTTTGGGGGCAAAAAGGACAGGAGGATTAAGCCTCACTGCGTTCGGCTTGATCCTCTTGGGGGTGCTTAACACCGAAAAAGCCTTGCAGCGCTGGCGCGCTGCTACGGGCTTAATTATTTTCATCCCTTACAAATGCAAGCATTTGACGGTCTGAAAATAATTAAGCCCTGGTGCATTCGCACCAAGGCTTTTTCGGTGTAGCGGAGGGAGGATTCGAACCTCCGACCTTTGGGTTATGAGCCCAACGAGCTACCACTGCTCCACCCCGCAATATATTTTAATAAACCAAATAACTTCAGCCCAACGAGCTATCCCGAGTACTCGGGACTCCACCCCGCAATGTGGGTGCAAATTTACTAATTATACTAGAATTAGCAAATATGATTTAATTTTTTATTTATTGTTTCTTGATTTTATTTAAATTTAAGGTTCGCTAGTTTAAAGAAAATAGCAGTTGGCAGTTGGCAGTTGGCAAAAAAATAGCTTGGTAAATGTGCAATTAATTAAACAGGGATTTGAAAATCCAAGTTAGTTTCAGAAGTGGGTCGAATGCTGAATCATATGATTGAAAATCCTGAAAAATATCGTCCGAGAAACCAAATCTAGTAATATAAACTTTTTGCCAACTGATTTTTGCCAACTGCCAACTGCCAACTACACCCTAAACCGCAACCTGATCTATTATCTGCAGTAATCATTAATATAAGCAAGTCATGCCACGAGTATTTAAAGCCACCGATATTGAAAACGAGGAGAAGGAAATAAAACGCGATTACCTCGACAGACACATGCCTCATGTAATTTGTCCCGACCAGGTTGAACGCGGGAAAAAATTCGCTGTTAAGGTAAAAATCGGCGAAGATTACCCTCATCCCGATGAGTACGACCATTCCATAAGCCTCATTCAGCTATGGAACCGCGAAACCCTGCTTGCTGAAGCCCGCTATACTCCCGGAGTTTACGGTAATCTCCCTTCACATGTCGAAATCGATTTCTATATCGTAGCCCCCGAAGTATCAATGAACCTTTCAGCCATGTCGGTCTGTTCAAAGCACGGACTTTGGCAGAGTGAAGAAAAGCCTGTGAAAGTTGTTTAATGATGCGGTAATTACACTCTTTTTCCTGCCATTCATTTATGAATGCCGGAGGATTGTTATCTTTGCAGGCATCACATAACATTAATATGCCCAAGAACGAAAAGAAAAAACGAAGCTGGCGCGATAAATACCGGTTTGCCGTCAGCAACGATACCACTTTTGAAGAGATCTGGCGGATCAGGCTTACAAAGTACAATTCATTTCTGCTCTTTACTTTCCTTGTATTTTTTATAATCGGGGCCACAACACTGCTTATTGCTTTTACGAATATCAGGGAGTTCATCCCGGGTTATCCTGATGTCACAATGCGGCGGAACATACTTGCCAGCGCCATCCGCCTCGACTCGCTCGAAAGGGAGCTTAACCTCAGGGATAAGTATTTCAACAACCTGAATGCAATAATTTCAGGTAAGGAACCTTTTGATCTTTATGCAGGTATCGACACATCAAGAAATTATAATTCAATAAGCTTCCGCAACTCGCCTGAAGACTCTGCGTTAAGATCGCAGGTGGAGAAGGAGGACAGGTATAATCTTTCACTTGGTCCTGTTTCACCCGATCCCGTGACAAGCCTTGCAGGGCTCCATTTCTTTCCGCCAGTCAAGGGAATCGTGTCGGGAAAATTTGACCCAAGGCTGAAACACTTTGGCACCGACCTGGTGACAAACCCAAAATCGCCTGTCAATGCTGCGCTCGATGGGACAGTGATTTTTACCGGTTGGACGATGGAGACCGGATTCGTAATAGAGGTTCAGCATTCGAATAATATTGTTTCAGTCTATAAGCATAATGCCAGCCTTCTGAAAGAGACCGGCGATCTTGTGCGGACAGGGGAGGCAATCGGAATTGTAGGCGATTCCGGTGAAATGTACACATCAGGACCCCATCTCCATTTTGAAATATGGTATAAGGGAAGCCCTCTCGATCCCGAAAAGCATATAATATTCTAAAATCAGGGATGCCGTTATGCCAAAAAGAATCGCATTATTAGGTTCAACAGGATCGATAGGTACTCAAACCCTGGATGTAATTTCAAGATACCCCGGTGAATTCAGGATCGAAGTGCTGACGGCAGGGAATAATATTAAATTGCTGGCGCAGCAGGCAAAAAAATTCATCCCCGATACTGTGGTTATCGGAAACCGCACCCATTACCTACAGCTGAAGGAGGCGCTAAAAGATACGCCGGTAAAAGTTCTGGCAGGCGACGATGCAATTGAACAAATTGTGACTGGTTCAGATGTTGACATAGTCGTTGCTGCCATGGTCGGCTACTCCGGATTACGGCCAACTGTGGCCGCTATTAAAGCAGGGAAGAAGATCGCGCTTGCAAATAAGGAAACCCTCGTTGTTGCAGGTGAGATAATCAAAAAACTTGTTAAACAGTCCGGAAGCCGGATAATACCGGTTGATTCTGAACACTCTGCAATTTTCCAGTGCCTTGCCGGTGAGGCCGGTAATCCGATAGATAAAATCACCCTGACAGCTTCCGGAGGACCCTTTCTGAATTTTACCCGCGAGATGCTGCAGGTTGTAAAGCCCCAGGAAGCACTTAAACACCCCAACTGGGAGATGGGAAACAAGGTGACAATTGATTCGGCATCGCTTATGAATAAAGGACTTGAGGTAATAGAAGCAAAATGGCTTTTCGACCTCAGTCCCGATCAGATTAAAGTGGTGATCCATCCCCAGTCGATAATCCACTCCATGGTCCATTTTGCAGACGGATCGATCAAGGCTCAGATGGGAATGCCCGACATGAGAGTACCAATTCTGTATGCCCTGACCTGGCCCGACAGATTTATCTCGGATCTACCAAAACTTGATCTGAGCCTGCATCAGACCCTGACTTTTTGTGAACCTGATATGACAAGGTTCCGGAATCTTTCAATCGCTTATGGTGCCCTCAGACAGGGGGGCAATATGCCATGCATCATGAATGCTGCAAATGAAGTGGCAGTGAATGCTTTCCTTGCAGGCAAGGTTGGATTTCTGCAAATGTCCGATATAGTGGAACACACGATGGAAACGGCAGAATATTTTATGTCGCCGGGACTCGGATACCTGGAAACATCCGATATAAAAGCCAGGGAAATAGCAACGAAATATATTAACGAACTACACAGAAAATCATGACGATACTTATCAAGATACTGCAACTTATACTCAGCCTTTCAATACTTGTAATAGTACACGAATTCGGGCATTTTATCTTTGCCAAGCTCTTTAAGGTGCGTGTTGAAAAATTCTATCTGTTTTTTGATCCCTGGTTTTCTCTTTTTAAGTTCAGGAAAGGTGAAACTGAGTATGGCCTGGGCTGGCTGCCCCTGGGCGGCTATGTTAAGATCTCGGGGATGATAGATGAATCGATGGACAAGGAGCAGATGAAACAACCCCCGCAGCCCTGGGAGTTCCGGTCAAAGAGCTCGGGACAAAGACTGATGATCATGATAGCAGGCGTTCTTTTCAACCTGATTTTTGCAGTACTCATCTATGTGGCTGTGCTTTATGCCTGGGGAGAGACATATCTCCCGACATCAAACGTAAAATATGGCATCGTAACCGATTCGGTCGGATATTCAATGGGATTAAGAAATGGCGACAAGATCCTCTCCATCGATAACCAGAAAATTGAAAATTTTGCCCAGATCACCTCTGATATTGTCCTGAATGACCGCAAATCGATCCAGGTTGACAGGAACGGAGAAATCCTCGATATCACCATTCCCGAGACATATGTTGCCAGGATGCTTAAGGGCAGCGGACGAATCGATCCGAGAACGCCTTTCGGACCTTATGTCATTTCAGGCTTTTTAAAAGAGTCACCGGGGAAACAGGCAGGATTACTGGAAGGTGATGAAGTGCTGGGACTTGACGGATTAAGATTTGAATGGTACGACGAGTTTCAGAATTATATCGCCCAACGAAAGTCGATACCTGTTGCCGTAAATGTATTGCGCGACAGCGTGAACGTTGACATACCCGTAGTTCCCACGGAGGCAGGGTTTCTCGGAATAATGAGTTCAAGAACATATGATATGATATTCGAGCTGAAAACGGTAAAGTATGGTTTCTTCGAGTCAATCCCGGCAGGTATATCAAAGGGATTCAAGACCGTGGGCGATTACCTGAAACAGTTCAAGCTGATCTTCTCAAAAGATACTAAAGCCTATGAATCGCTGGGAGGATTTATAACAATTGGCAGCATCTTCCCGGGGATCTGGGACTGGCAGTCGTTCTGGAATCTTACAGCGCTTCTTTCGATAATCCTGGCGGTAATGAATATACTCCCGATACCGGCACTTGACGGAGGACACGTGATGTTCCTGCTGTATGAGGTCATCACCGGGAGAAAACCGAGTGACAAATTCCTTGAATATGCCCAGATAGCGGGAATGGTGATACTGTTTGGCCTGCTGATCTTCGCGAACGGGAACGATATTTTACGACTCATCCGGAAATAGAATTTAAGACGAAAGTCCATAAAGACGAAAGCTTCATCTTTAGCTGAATTAAAAGACTTTAGAACTTTTCTTACTTCCTTCTCAGGTCATTTTAACAATAATTATTATTGCGTTTCTTGGAAATAACATAAGTATTTCTAACTTTGCACAAATTCAAACTCTAAATGAAATGGGAAAGATAGGTGTAACTGAGATCATACTTATTTTACTGGTAGTAGTTCTGCTTTTCGGTGGCCGCAAAATTCCTGAGTTGATGAAAGGCATTGGTCAGGGAATGAAAGAATTCAAAAAAGCTTCGAAGGTCGATTCAACTGAAGAGACAAAGTAAGCCGTAAGGGAAAGAAAATATCTGATCTAGAATATTTATGAGATTGTCGGGGCTGTCAGTTAATGCAGCCCTTTTTTGTTTAGCCCCCAATTACGGGAAGGTGGTGGTTTTTTAAACAGGTTCATATTTCTGATTTCTCCTCCGGGGCTCAAACCCGGCTTCCCTGATTATTGACTGAATTTCAACTGCATCAACACGGTAACCTGCTCCTGCAGAGCTTACCACATTTTCCTCGATCATGATCGAACCCAGGTCATTTGCACCGGAATTCAGCGAAAGCATTGCAATTTCCTTTCCTACCGTCAGAAGAGAGGCCTGGATATTCCGGATATTGTTAAGCATTATCCGGCTAATGGAAATAAGACGGATATAATCGGGACCGTTATAGCTGCTTTTTATTCCTGATTTCTCCGAAAGTACGGTTCCTTCATGCTGAAAGGGCCATGGTATGAACGTTATAAACCCGTAGTTATCTGTTTGTTTTTCACTCTGGAGCTTCCTGATCATAACCAGATGCTCAATCCTCTCGGCAATGGTTTCAACATGTCCGTACATCATTGTTGCAGAAGTCGGCAGATTAAGTTTGTGGGCTTCCCGCATAACCCCAAGCCATTCGCTGACTGTCGCCTTTGCGGGAGAGACAATCCGGCGGACCCTGTCCGACAGAATTTCAGCGCCGGCTCCCGGGAGACTGTCAAGTCCTGCTTCCATAAGTCTGGAAAGGACTTTGTTATACGACAGCTTTTCCTTTTTTGAAAGAAATGCTATTTCGGGCGGCCCAAGTGCATGGAGTTTCAAATCGGGATATAACTCCTTGAGCCTGCAGAAAAGTCTGGCGTAAAAACCGATTCCCAGGGCGGGGTTCATGCCGCCCTGAAGGAGGAGCTGATCGCCTCCGAGGGCTATCAGTTCATCGATCTTCTCTGTATATTCATCCTCGGAAGTAATATAGGCTTCGTCCGATCCCTTTTTCCTGCAGAAATTGCAGAAGGAACATTGAGAAAAACAAATGTTGGTGATGTTCACATTTCTGTCGATCATCCAGCCGGCATAACTTCCAGGATTATGAATCTGGCGAAGCTTATTGCCGATGAATATCAACTCCTCCAGAGGGGCTTCCTGATAAAGTGCAGTTCCCTCCTCCACTGTCAGGGGAATGAGATCGATGGCTTTTTTATATAGTTCTCCAAAATCCATTGTATGAGTCTTATTTTATCGGCAAATCGGGACCTGTTAAATCCCGTATAAAGGTAACTCTTTAGGTTCTAAACAATCAATAATTTGATTAACTTTACATCCTTTAAATCCGAAGATAAAATCTATGAAACCAGAAATATCACGGGTATCACAAATATCTCCCGATCAGTCTGTTGTATGCATCCTTGGGAAAAATGAAATCCCTGAAAGTCTTAAACTGAGCAAGCCCGAAAAGGAATTTGCCAAAAAGAAGATTGCTGCTAGGGATGAGTACGTGATTATAAATTCCTATTTTAAAACCACATACATAGTCAGGACAAAAGACGGTGTAAAAGACTACAAAGTCATGGAGGAACTCCGTAAGACAGCTTCTATTTTGCGGACATTCATCAAATCGAATAATCATTCCGAATTGGTGATCACCTCCGATCAGGCTCCTAAGGGAGTTGTGGAAGCATTTACCGAGGGGCTGGTTTTAAGCTTTTATTCCTTTGACAAATATAAAACCCGAAAGGAAAACGGGGATAAAAAGAACTATCCGTCGAAGCTCCATCTGCACGGAGATATTGAAGATAAGGAAATTAACTGGCTTATTGACCTTACGGATGCGGTTTACATAATCCGTGATCTGATAAATGAGCCTGTTAACCATCTTAATGCTCCCGCTTTTGCTGAAGAGATTAAGAAAATTGGCAGCAGCGGCGGATTTATGGTGGAGGTTCTGACCAGGGGAAAGATCGAGGCCCTGAAAATGGGCGGATTACTGGCAGTCAATAAGGGGAGCGTTGACCCCCCCGTGTTTTGCATACTTGAGTGGAAGCCTGAAAAGTACCTGAACAGCGATCCCCTTGTTCTGGTCGGCAAAGGTATAGTGTATGACACTGGAGGCCTCAACATCAAGACAGGCGATTATATGGACAATATGAAGGGGGATATGGCCGGAGGCGCTGCAGTTACCGGGGTGATGTACACCATTGCCAGGACAGGGCTTCCGCTTCACGTTATCGCCCTCGTACCTGCAACTGATAACCGTCCGGGCGGCAATGCCTACACACAGGGCGACATTATAACGATGCACAACAAAATGAGTGTTGAAGTTGCCAATACCGATGCAGAAGGAAGGCTGATCCTGGCAGATGCAATCAGCTATGCGTCAAGATTCAAGCCTGAACTTATTATTGATATCGCCACGCTTACCGGCTCGGCTGCAATGACCTTTGGAAATCAGGCCATCGCCGTTATGGGGAATGCCGACAGAAAATATTTTAAACTGCTTGAAGATTGCGGTAATGAGGTTTATGAAAGGATTGCAGAGCTGCCCTTCTGGGAAGAATATGGTGAATTTATCAAATCGGATAATGCCGACATCAAGAATGTTGGCGGAAGGGAAGCCGGAGCAATAACGGCTGGCAAATTCCTCGAACATTTCACCGAATATCCTTTGATCCACATGGATATTGCAGGTACGGGCGGGTTGAAAAAGGATGATTTCTACAGGTTAAAGGATGGTCCCGGTGCAGGATTAAGACTCCTGGCAACATTTTTAAAACGTCTCGCTGAGGGATACAAAGCGAAGAAATGAAACTATTATGGAGAAAAAAACAATAATTGCGGGTATCTCGCATGGTGATATCAATGGTATCGGGTATGAGGTAATCATAAAAGCCCTGATGGAACCAACGATCAACGACATATGTGTTCCGGTAGTCTACGGATCACCCAAGGTGGCAGCGTACCATCGTAAAGCTCTGAATATAAATAATTTCAGTTTCAATAACATAAGAACGGCGGAGGAAGCGCATCCGAAAAAGGCAAACATGATCAACTGCCTGGGCGATGATATACGGGTGGAACTTGGGAAATCGACCCGGCAGGGAGGTGAAGCAGCTCTTGAATCACTCGAGAAAGCGGTGGAAGACCTGAAAAGCGGAAAAATTAACGTACTTGTCACAGCTCCGATAGATAAGAATAATATTCAATCGGAAAACTTTCATTTCAACGGTCACACCGAATATCTAAGGATAAAGGCCGGAGCGCCGGACGTCCTGATGTTCATGATAGGGGAGAGCATGAGATTAGGTCTGGCAACCGATCACGTACCTCTTAGTGCAGTTCCGGAGATGATAACTGTTGACCTCTTGTTGAGAAAACTGAGGCTGATGAATCAATCGCTGATAATGGATTTCGCGGTACGTAAGCCGAAGATAGCTGTACTTGGACTGAATCCTCATGCGGGCGATAACTCACTGATCGGCAATGAAGAAGCTCAGGTAATTGAGCCTGCTGTCGGCCAGGCTGTGAAGGAGGGAATACTTGCTTTCGGGCCTTATCCCGCCGACGGATTTTTCGGTGCCGGGTCCTTCTCGAAATTTGACGGGATCCTTGCGATGTACCACGATCAGGGTCTGGCACCTTTCAAAGCTCTGTCGTTTGACACCGGGGTGAATTTTACAGCCGGTTTGCCATTTATCAGGACGTCACCGGCCCATGGGACGGCATTCCAGATAGCCGGGAAAGGCGAAGCATCAGAAGGCTCTTTCAGGCATGCCCTCTATCTGGCGTGTGATATTTACTGGAACAGGAAGCTCTATTCCGAGATAACACGCAATCCGCTTAAGCATCAGGAGATTGAAATCCACCACAACGACAGGGTCGATGAACTTCCCCCTGATATCTATAATTCAGAACAGCCGTTATGATTGATTATATCAGGGGAAAAATAGCCGATCTGACCCCGACCTACGTAATTGTGGAAAACGGAGGAATAGGTTATTTCCTAAATATTTCGCTGACCACCTTTTCTAAACTTGAAGGTAAGGAGGAATTTAAAATCCTTGTCATGGAAGTGATAAGGGAGGATGCCCACGTGCTTTTCGGGTTTGCGGATAAAGAAGAGCGTGATATTTTCAGATCGCTCATCTCTGTTTCAGGTGTGGGAGCCAACACTGCCAGGATGATGCTTTCCTCATTAAATCCCCTGGAAATTGAGAAGGCAATTATAAGCTCGGAAGTCAATATTCTGAAAGGGGTTAAAGGCATTGGTCTGAAGACGGCTCAAAGGATTATTGTTGATCTTAAAGACAAACTTGGTAAACACTCCGGAACAGGCGAAATATTTGCATTTGCAGACAATACTAAGCGTGAAGAGGCGTTATCAGCATTAGTAATGCTTGGGTTTGGCAAAAGCACTGTCGTAAAAGTCCTTGACAAAATTATCAGAGAAGAAAAATCCCTGACAGTGGAGGATTTAATAAAGAGAGCGCTTAAGAATCTGTAAATACGAATAAAGCTGGTTTGGGATCAGGGATATCATATAAAAATCTACTGAAACTATCATATTTTGTAATCGTCTCTGTTTTGTTCCTCTGGTCAGCCAGGGCAGAAGGCCAGGTTACAGGCCAGACCTCTGTGGGCGATACAACAAAAAAATCTCCCCTGAAACTGAAGGATGTATCTGGCATACCTTGGGAGTCGGCTCAAAAGGCCCCCTTGTTCCTCGACAATCCCTCAAACATAAAAACCACCATTACTTACGATACTGATAAGAATGAGTACATCATTTATCAGAAAGTAGGGGCTTTCGACTACAGGACTCCTGTCCATATGACCCCCGATGAATTCCGCAAATATCAGTTCAACAAGGAAATGCGCGATTACTGGGATTCCAGGGTTAGGGGCGACGTTTCGGGATTCAAGTCAAACCTCATTCCCCAGATTGAAGTCGGTGGGGCCGCTTTTGACAAGATCTTTGGCAGCAATGTGATCAATATAATTCCCCAGGGATCGGCTGAGCTGATCTTCGGGATCAATATTTCACGTACCCAGAACCCGGCGCTGTCCGAAAAGCTCAGGACCATCCCCACTTTCGACTTCAAGGAGAAGATCCAGATGAATGTAACAGGCACCATCGGGGATAAAATGCAGCTCGGGGTCAACTATAATACCGATGCCATGTTCGAGTTTGAAAACCGGACCAAGCTTCAGTATTCGGGCAAGGAGGACGAGATAGTGAAAAAAGTGGAGGCCGGTGATGTGACCTTGCCTCTGACCGGAACCCTCATAACTGGAAGCTACAGCCTTTTCGGACTTAAAACCGAGCTTCAGTTCGGAAAGCTGAACGTTACAACAGTATTGTCGCAGCAGAAAGGTGAATCGTCGGTAATAGACGTGGAGGGCGGAGCTCAGATAGGGGAATTTGAACTTTACGCCGATGATTATGAGGCAAACAGGCACTTCTTCCTTTCACATTTCTTCAGGGACATATATGACGACGCACTCAAGAGCCTTCCTGCTGTCAGCTCAGGTGTGAATATAGAGCGCATTGAGGTCTGGATTACAAATAAGACATCGAGCTATGATGAAACAAGAAATATAGTTGCCTTTGCCGACCTGGCTGAGAACAGCAGTCATATTTACAATAAAATTCCTGAATTTCAGGCCGGGGCCGGAGCCTCCCGAAACCCGGATAACGGCAGTAATAATCTGTATGATCAGGTGACTATCAACTATTCATCGTTGAGGGATGTTGACCAGGTCACAAATGCATTCAATGCCCTTTATCCGGGATTTCAGATCGGCCGCGATTTCGAAAAGATAGAAAATGCAAGAAAGCTGAATGACCGTGAGTACACAATTAACACCCAGCTCGGATATATATCCCTTAATACCGCACTTAATACCGATGAGGTTCTTGCCGTTGCCTTTGAATATACTTTCAACGGCCAGGTTTATAAGGTAGGTGAATTTTCAACCGACGGTATTACAGCCCCGCAGACCCTTATCCTGAAACTCCTGAAGGGGACCACTCTAAGCCCTAAATATCCTACCTGGAACCTCATGATGAAAAACGTATATTCACTAGGTTCGGGAAAGCTCGAAAGCAAAAATTTCCAGTTGAATGTACTTTACGAGGATGACAAGACAGGCAATGCAATTAATTACCTTCCTGAAGGGGGAATGGGAAACAAAATTCTTCTGCAGGTTCTTGGGCTTGATAACCTGAATTCGCAACTGGATCATGAATCGGACGGCTATTTTGACTTTATCGATGGCGTTACCGTCAATATGGCAAGGGGCAAGATCATTTTCCCCGTTGTGGAACCATTCGGAAGTCATCTCCGAAGACAGATCGGGGACCCGCTGATTGCCAATAAATATGTTTTCCAGGAACTTTATGATTCAACCCAGACGCTCGCACGCCAGATGGCTGAGAAAAATAAGTTCAGGATGACGGGCCAGTTTACTTCCGAGTCAGGGTCGGAGATCCGGCTTAATGCAACAAATATTCCTGCAGGAGGTGTCAAGGTCACCGCCGGAGGTGTGGTGCTGACTGAAAATGTTGATTTTACAGTCGATTACAACCTCGGAACAGTGACAATCATAAATTCGGCACTTATTGAATCTCAGACCCCCATCCAGGTTTCGCTTGAAAGCAACCAGTTTTTCGGATTCCAGACAAAAACACTTCTCGGGACGCACCTCGATTACAAATTCTCGAATAATTTCAATATCGGTGGTACAATACTGCATCTGAATGAGCGGCCGTATACCCAGAAAGTGAATTTTGGCGAAGAGCCCATCTCAAATACAATCTGGGGGCTTAATACCTCCTACAGATCAGAATCGCAATTACTTACAAAGCTGCTCGACAAAATACCCCTGCTCGAAACCAGTACGCCTTCAGCAATAGCATTCACTGGTGAATTTGCCGACCTTATACCCGGGCATTCGAGGGCAATCTCAAGTGCAGGGAATTCATACATTGATGATTTTGAATCGAGTGAGATCCCGCTCGATCTGAAATCATTCAATGCCTGGTCCGTATCAAGTATTCCGCAGGGGCAGGATCAGCTTTTTCCCGAAGCAAGGCTCAACAACAACATCGGGGCCGGAAATAACAGGGCAAAAATATCGTGGTATGTGATCGATCCGTTATTTCTCAGGAACGGTTCATCAACACCTGGCCATATCAAGAATGATCCAAACCAGCAGTCGAGCCATTTTGTCCGGGAGATCTATGAGAATGAGATCTTTCCAAACAGGGAGAGTGCAAGCGGAATACCAACAACCATCTCAGTACTTAACCTTGCCTATTATCCTGAAGATAAGGGACCCTACAACTTCGATGCTGAGCCCGGAACATATTCGCTGGGTATTAACACTGAGGGGAAGCTGAATAATCCCGAAACCCGGTGGGGTGGAATCATGAGGGAGGTTCTGACAAGCGATTTTGAAACTGCAAATATCCAGTATATAGAATTCTGGCTGATGGATCCATTTACGGAAGATCCCACCCATCAGGGAGGTGATCTCTATTTCAACCTTGGAAATATTTCGGAAGATATCCTCCGTGATTCACGGAAGAGTTTTGAGAACGGGCTCCCCGGCTCACCCGACCTTCAGAACGTCGATACAACCTCATGGGGAAGGGTGCCAACGGTTCAGTCGGTTGTCCATGCTTTTGACAATGATTCGGAGTCAAGAAGGTACCAGGATGTCGGGCTTGACGGTCTTATGGATCAGGATGAGCAGACATTTTTCTCTGATTATCTTCAAAGGGCGCAGGCAATCACCAATTCCGAAACATACACTGATATTCTTAAGGACCCGGCAAGTGATGACTTTCATTATTTCAGGGGATCCGATTTTGATTTCGACCAGCTTGGAATACTTGAACGGTATAAAAAATATAACGGACTTGAGGGCAATTCACCGACATCCGAAATGTCGACGGAACCATACCCGACAACCGGTTCGACATTACCTGACATGGAGGATATAAACCGCGACAATACGCTTAGTGAAACTGAAAGCTATTATCAGTACAAGGTTAGTTTACGTCCCGGGAACATGGTGATTGGCTCAAATTTTATTGTAGATGAAATTGAACACGAGGCAACCCTAGCAAACGGAACCAAATCAAGAGTAAAATGGTATCAGTTCAAGATCCCGATTACTGAATACCAGAGGACGGTCGGAATGATCAGTGATTTTAAATCAATACGTTTCATGAGGTTGTTCCTGAAAGATTTTAGTCAGCCCGTTATCATGCGTTTTGCTGAACTAAATCTTGTAAGGGCAGAGTGGAGGAAATACAACATAACCTTTATGGAGGGTGGTGAGAGGATAACTATTCCCGAACCAACTGACGGATCATTTGGGATAAGTTCGGTGAGCATTGAGGAAAATGCGGGAAAAGACCCCGTGAATTATGTATTGCCTCCCGGGTTTGACAGGATCGTTGATCCCCAGAATCCGCAGCTGAGGCAGCTTGATGAACAGTCGATGGTACTCAAGGTGCAGGATCTTGCCGACGGGGATGCACGTGCAGCCTATCGAAATGTTAACCTTGATGTAAGGCAGTACCGCAGCCTCAGGATGGAAGTTCATGCCGAAGCACTTATCGGACAACCGCTTTACGATGACGAAATTACTGCGTTTGTAAGGATAGGTACCGATTACAAATCGAACTTTTACGAGTATGAAGTGCCCCTGAAGCTTACACCCCCGAAACCATCAGGCGGATATGACAACAGTTCGGATGAATCGAGAGCCATCGTCTGGCCCGAAGCCAACAGGTTCAATATAGACCTTTCAGTACTTCAGGAAGCCAAGAAAGAGCGGAACAGGCAGATGCAGGCTCCGGGTTCGTCGCTGAGCCTGTCGGATGTGTTTGCATTTGCGGATGATTCAAACAAGGTTTATGTGTGCGGAAATCCAAACCTGAGCAATATAAAAGTGATAATGGTAGGTATCAGGAATCCAATCAGGACAAGAAATCCTAATCTTGATACCGGGGATCCGAAATCAGGTGAGGTTTGGGTTAATGAATTAAGACTGAGCGATTTTATAGAGAATGGCGGGTGGGCCGCCAATGCGCATTTGCAGGCAAGACTGGCCGATCTCGGGACTGTTGATATTGTAGGACAGGCGAGCACTCCGGGATGGGGAAGTATTGACAAGAAAGTGAACGAGAGAAGCAAGGAAGAGGTGCTGAAGTATGACCTTTCCTCAACACTTGAACTCGGCAAGTTCTTCCCTGAGAAGTTGGGTGTACGCCTTCCCGTTTATGTGGGTTTTTCCGAAACACGGATCAAACCGCAGTATAATCCCCTCGATCCTGATATTAAACTAAAGGAGGCTCTGGATGAGGCTCCCGATAAACAGGCCAGGGATTCCCTGAAGGCAATTTCTGAAGATTATTCAAGAAGGAAAACAGTTTCGGTAAATAACGCCGGTATAACAAAACGGGGTGAGAAACCACAGGCATGGGATCTTGCCAACTTCAGCGTAAACTATACTTACAACGAAACCTACAGGAGCAACACCAGAACTGAGATTGACGTTGAAAAGAATTACAGGGGAGGGATCAATTATAATTTTGAAGCCCAGCCTAAGAACATAATGCCATTCAAGAACGTGAAGTTCCTTAATGCACCTATTTTCAGGATAATAAAAGATATCAATTTCTATCCTTTCCCAAGGAGCATCTCTTTCCGAACCGATCTGTCGAGGTATTACAATGAGGTCAAGACAAGGAACATTAACAATCCTTATCTTCTAATAAAGCCAACCTTCAGGAAAGACATGGAATGGAGCAGGATGTTCGATATTAAATATGATGTAACCCGCCAGCTTAAAATCGACTTCACATCAACAAATATTTCAAGGATCGATGAGCCGGAAGGCGGAGTTGACCGCAAAAGGTACAGGAGCGATTATGATAACTGGCGCGATTCGGTCCTTACCAACCTGAAGAATTTCGGAAGAACAACCTCGTACAACCATTATTTCAATGTGACATATAACCTGCCGATTAACAAGCTTCCCATGCTCTCATGGGTTACTGCAAACGCAAGGTTCGGTTCTGACTATTCCTGGGTTGCCGGAGCCTTATACCCTGATTCCCTGAATATTAACCTCGGAAATTTAATCAAGAACCACAATGAGCTTACATTTTCCGGAACAGCTAACCTGGCAAACCTCTACAGCAAATCGAAGTTTCTCAAAAACATTGAGAACAATGCCAGACCCGGTGCTGTTCAGAGGATGAAAACCGAATACAAGACAGTAACCTTTAACAGGGCAAATGTTAATTTCAGGGAAAATATCGTCAGGGGGCTAACCCATAACCTGAGGACCAGAGATGTGAAGGTGTCGATTCTCAGGAAGGACGGTACCGAGCTCCCGGGCAAGCTTGATATTGTATCCGATAACAGGGTGAACTTCACGGCTTCGGAATCGGCCGATGGTGCCCAGGTCTCGATTGAGGGCAGGATCCCGAAAAAACGTAATCCGCTTACGGTAACAGGCGAATATATGCTGCGTGCAATGATGGGAATAAGGTCGGTGAGCCTGACCTACACATCATCGCAGGGACAGTTCCTTCCGGGCTTTTTGCCCGAAGCTGGATTTCTGGGCATGTCACGAAGCAATATGTCGGCTCCGGGGCTGCCCTTCATCCTCGGTTTCAGCGAAAAGGACTTCTTTGGCAAGGCTGCCAGGAACGGCTGGATCACAACCGATACTCTGCTGAATACACCTGCAATGTATAACAACAAGATCGACCTGTCATTGCGAAGCGTCATCGAGCCTTTCCCCGGTCTTAAGATCGATTTAAATGCCGACAGGAGGTTCCTTGAAAATGAAAGTTCATATTATACCGCGGATCTGAATGGCAATTTCCCCGACAGTACGCGAAACAGGATCATTACCGGCAACTTCTCAATTTCAATCATTTCATGGGGAACAGCCTTCGAAAAAATATCCAAGGACAATGATTACGTCTCACAGACTTTCGAAAATTTCAAAAAATATGCCGTGACAATTTCCGGAAGAAGGGCAAATGACCGGCAACAGATAGATCCGTCATATAATCCTGATATAGATCCTGTTACCGGACAGCCAATAGAGGGAGAATTTAAAAGCGGTTACGGAAAAACCTCGAGGGAGGTGCTGATACCGGCATTTTATGCGGCGTACACGAAGACGGATCCGAAAAAGGTTGATCTGGCCACTTTCCCGTCGGCTTTTAAAATGATGCCCAACTGGCGCATTACCTTCGATGGCTTGTCGAAGTTTGAATTTGTCCAGAAAGTATTCAGATCCGTAAACCTGACACACCAGTACAGAAGTGTTTACCAGATAGGGTCATTTACAACAAACCTGAACTATATCGCTGATGGCAGCGGGGTAAACAGCATAAGAGACCTGCAGAAGAACTTTATTCAGCAATATGAGATTAACGTCGTTACAGTCAGTGAACAGTTCAGTCCTCTTATAAATCTCGACATGAACTGGAAAAACAATCTCACGTCAAGGTTTGAATGGAGGAAATCACGAACAGTTTCGCTCAATCTTACGAGCAACCAGGTTTCGGATTACCGGATCAATGAACTTGTTTTCGGAGCCGGTTACAGGTTCGACGATGTACAGATAATTCTCAGGACGGGCGGGGCACAGAGAGCCCTGAAAAGTGACCTTAATCTAAGACTTGATCTTTCAATCAGGGATAACAAGACAATCGTCAGAAAACTGGTGGAAGATGTGAACCAGCCTGTTGCAGGGATAAAAGTATTTTCACTTGGAGCAACCGCTGACTATGTCTTAAGCGACAGGTTCAATCTTCAGCTTTTCGCCGACCATACAATGAACAATCCCTTTGTGGCCAATACATTCCCGACATCAAACACAAACTTCGGTTTCAGCCTGAAATTTACACTGGCGCAGTAAATTTGGTGTTTGCCTCAGTCCCGTCCCGTCCCGTCCCGATAGCTATCGGGAGCTATCGGGAGCTATCGGGAGCTGTCGGGACCAATGAAGGGGGTGATTTTTTTTAGAAAACGTTTGAAACAAAGTCATCCCGATTTCTTTCACGAAATCAGCGAATCTCCGTGAAAATAAATGACATACAGTGAATTAGTTTCAGATCATTTTCCTAATTTTGAACATTGTTCCAGCGCTTTTACCTGAATTTTCTTCAACATAACTCTATCCTCATGAAAAAATCTAAACCGCGACTGAGCTTCTGGCAGATCTGGAATATGAGTTTTGGATTTCTGGGAATCCAGTTTGGCTTTGCTCTCCAAAATGCGAATGTGAGCAGGATTTTTGAAACCCTGGGGGCAAAGGTGGATGACATACCAATCCTCTGGATTGCTGCCCCCGTTACCGGGCTTATTATTCAGCCTATTATCGGGCATATGAGCGACAACACATGGAACAGGCTGGGCCGCAGGCGTCCCTATTTTCTTACCGGGGCTATCCTTGCATCGCTCGCCCTTATAATAATGCCAAACTCTCCCGTGCTCTGGGTCGCCGCCGGAATGTTATGGATCATGGACGCATCAATAAATATCTCCATGGAACCATTCAGGGCATTTGTCGGCGACATGCTTCCTTCAGAACAGCGTACGGCTGGCTTCGCCACTCAGAGTTTCTTTATCGGGACCGGCGCAGTTATAGCTTCAATTCTGCCGTATGTCCTCACAAATCTTTTTAATGTTCCCAATACTGCACCGGAAGGAGAGATCCCTCTCTCAGTCAAGCTGTCTTTCTATATCGGAGGGATAGTATTCATATCGGCAGTGCTCTGGACTATATTGAGAACAAAAGAATATTCTCCTGAGGAACTTCGCGAATTTTCCTCGGCGGAGCAGGCGGGAGAAGAAGAAGATCTTAACCCGGTTAAATCCCTTGGCAGCAATGCTTTTTACAGAAGGGGTATATACTGGCTACTGGCAGGGATTGCTATCAGCATACTTATCAGATATGTTTCGGTTGAAAAGGAATTATATATCCTGTCAATCGGGATTGCAGGATTCGGGCTGATCCAGATTATTTCTGGCGGACTGATCTCTGCCGGCAGAACCAGGGGTGGTTTGGTAGTTGTTTTAAGGGATCTGGTCATGATGCCAAAAACAATGGGGCAACTGGCTATTGTGCAGTTTTTTACGTGGTTTGCACTCTTCGCCATGTGGATTTATACAACGTCGGCAGTCACGAGTCATGTCTTTGGGACAAAGGATCCGACAACCGAACTCTATAACCAGGGCGCAAACTGGGTGGGGGTTCTTTTTGCCCTTTACAACGGTTTTGCCGCTGTTGTTGCATTTCTTCTCCCTGTTATTGCCCGGCATACCAACCGCCGCATTACCCATTCAATAAGCCTCG
The DNA here is from genome assembly GCA_963737255.1 of uncultured Bacteroidales bacterium. GTDB lineage: Bacteria > Bacteroidota > Bacteroidia > Bacteroidales > VadinHA17 > LD21. The sequence goes on along the minus strand of CAVTSB010000007.1, from coordinate 107,282 downwards.
TTGCAGGAGCCTTCGGCCTTATCTCCATCATCGTATTCAGGAACCAGTACCTTTTGTTATTATCAATGTTAGGTGTAGGACTGGCCTGGGCGAGCATACTTTCAATGCCATATGCAATACTTACTGGCTCTCTTCCCGCTCAGAAAATGGGTACATATATGGGGATCTTTAACTTTTTTATAGTGATACCGCAAATACTGGCTGCAAGTATCCTTGGATTCATGGTTAAAGGCCTGTTCGGAGGCGAGAGCATTTATGCCCTTGTAACCGGGGGAGTATCAATGCTTATTGCCTCAGTCCTTATACTTTTTGTGAAAGATGTTGATGAAAAAAAGAAGTAGCTCACCGGTCTGTTTCAGGGCATGCATTTTTGACCTTGACGGTGTAATTGTTGATACCGCAAAGTACCATTACCTGGCGTGGAAAAAGCTAGCCGGCCTGTTAAATATTAATTTTACCGAAAAGGATAATGAACGGCTGAAAGGGGTAAGCAGAATAGCCTCCCTCGACATAATCCTGGAAATAGGAGGACTGACAATCAAAGATACCATGAAGGAAGAGTATGCAAACTTTAAGAATAATTGGTATCTCGAATATATTAATACCATGACCCCCGCAGAGATACTTCCCGGAAGCCTTGAGTTCATTTCAGAGCTTAAGAATGCGGGTATAAAGACAGCCCTCGGATCAGCGAGCAAAAACACGCCTTTAATCCTGGGCCGGCTCGGCATCGGGAACCTGTTCGATGCAGTCGTTGACGGGAATATTGTAAGCAAGGCCAAGCCTGATCCGGAGGTGTTCGTTACTGCAGCTCAGATGCTTGGCGTTCAGCCCGCTGAATGTGTTGTATTTGAGGATGCAACTGCTGGAATCGAGGCAGCCCTTAAGGCAGGTATGATCGCGGTAGGTATCGGGTCGGCTGATATATTGGCAGAGGCACAAAGTGTGGTTTCAGGATTGGATAAGATGAACCTCGGAAAGTTGGTTAAAATTATAAAATCAGCAGCGAATGAATAGAGTTTATAAATCGGATGAATGGCGGATAATCGAGGAGGGTTTTCACCCCGGGAGAAACAGGGAATCGGAAAGCATCTTTTCGATAGGGAACGGTTATATGGGGCAGAGGGGAAATTTTGAAGAGCGGTACTCCGGCGACACTCTAAGGGGAAACTACATTGCTGGTGTTTACTATCCCGATAAAACGAAAGTGGGATGGTGGAAAAACGGCTATCCGGAATATTTTGCAAAAGTCCTTAACGCTCCAAACTGGATCGGTATTGACGTTTCCATTAACGGGAAACCTGTCGATCTTTCAACTGCTGAGATCAGCACATTCAGCAGGATCCTGAATATGAAAGAAGGCTGTCTGGAAAGAAGTTTCAGGTTAAACCTGCCTGGGAAAAGATCCATTGAGATCGATTCACGAAGATTCCTGAGCATGTCGGAATCTGATGCCGGAATAATAAGATATTCGGTAAAGTCATTGGATTTTGAGGGAGAGGTTGAATTCAATGTTTATATTGATGCCGATGTACGGAATGAAGATGCCAATTACGGGAAAAAATTCTGGAAGGAAGTAGAAAGGGATGTGACCTCAGGTGATGGAGTTATCATTACCCGAACCCTGAAAACTAATTTTTACGTGGCAACGGGTATGTGCTGGGAACTACTTAAAAACATGAAGCCTGTAAAAGTCACACCATCCTTGATCAGCCGTAAGGATTACGTCTCAAATACCTTCCGGCGAAAAATAAAACCGGGTGAGGAGCTTACTGTTATCAAGTTCGCATCAATTCTTTCTTCCCTCAACAATCAGAAGGAGAGCCTGATGAAGGATGTGAAAGCAAGGCTGAAGGAAATAGCGCTGAAGGGATATGACAAGCTTTTTTTGTCACACAAAAAGGAATGGGAGAGGATATGGGAGGCCTCAGATGTTGTTATTGAGGGAGATATGGATGCTCAACAGGCGATCAGGTTCAATATTTTCCAGCTGAATCAAACCTATACCGGAAAAGATGAGAGGCTGAACATAGGGCCAAAAGGGTTTACCGGTGAGAAATACGGCGGAGGAACATATTGGGATACAGAGGCATTTGCCCTTCCTTTCTTCTTAAAAACTGCAGATCAGAAAGTTGCAAGGAACCTTCTTCTTTACAGGTATAAGCATCTTGGAGAAAGCATTAAAAATGCCGCAAAGCTCGGATTCAGGAGCGGGGCTGCACTCTACCCGATGGTAACAATGAACGGGGAAGAGTGTCATAATGAGTGGGAAATTACATTTGAAGAGATCCACAGGAACGGCGCAATTGCTTTTGCAATATACAATTACGTGAGGCATACTGGCGACAGGAATTACCTTGCTGACTACGGGATTGAAGTATTGATCGGGATCTCAAGGTTCTGGAGCCAGAGGGCCACCTGGTCGGAAAACAGGAAGAAATTTGTAATTCTTGGTGTTACCGGGCCAAATGAATATGAGAATAATGTAAACAATAACTGGTACACCAATTCACTTGCAGTATGGACATTGTCATATACATTGAGCACATTGTCGGAAATCGAAAATACAGCACCCGGTAAATACAGGGAGATCATCAGGAAAACTGATCTTAAATCCGGTGAGGAGACATCGCGCTGGAAGAAGCTGATTGACGATATTTATCTTCCTTATGACAGGGACAGAAAAGTTTTTCTTCAGCAAGATGGGTTCCTCGATAAGGAATTGATTCCTGCGTCTGAAATCCCCTCAGGTGAAAGGCCGGTTAACCAGCACTGGTCATGGGACAGGATACTCCGGTCGTGCTATATCAAGCAGGCGGATGTCCTTCACGGTATTTATGTTTTTGAAGACAAATATGATACAGCGACTATCAGGCGTAATTTTGATTTCTATGAACCAATGACCGTCCATGAGTCATCGTTATCGGCGTGCATCCATTCAATAGTCGCCTCGAGGATTGGCAACCTCCCAAAAGCTTATGAACTCTATCTCCGTACTGCAAGACTTGATCTTGACGATTATAACAACGAAGTCGGCGACGGTCTGCACATAACAAGTATGGCCGGTACCTGGCTGGCAGTTGTGGAAGGTTTTGGCGGTATGAGGATCAGGGATGACAGGGTGCTCTTCCAGCCCCTTATCCCTGAGCAATGGATATCATATTCCTTTCATGCAAGGTTCAGGGGTGTCCTTTTTAAAGTTACCGTGACCCATGAAGATGCAATTATAAAAAACCTGTCGGACAAACCTCTGGCGGTTATGGTCTCGGATACTGAATTAAATATTTCCGGTTCATGCCAGCAACTTTTCAAACTATAGCAACGAACTCATCAATAGGAGCACCATGGAAAAAATGCCCGAAATCCTGCTAATAATAATACTCACGGTTGTGATTACCGCTGCAGGCTGTTCCTTTTTTGGCAAAAGAAAGGAGATAAAGCCTTTTACGAGCGAAGTTATCCATCCCGACTGGTCAAAAGACGCGGTAATTTATGAAGTGAACCTGAGGCAGTTCACTGAAGAGGGCACTCTCGATGCATTTGCGGAACACCTTCCGCGGCTGAAAGCCCTGGGAATAGATGTATTATGGTTTATGCCAATTTACCCGATCGGGGTTGTGAACAGGAAAGGCGAGCTTGGAAGCTACTATTCGGTAAAAGATTACCGGGATGTCAATCCTGAATTCGGTACCCTTCAAGATTTCAGCAAAGTTGCGGCCAAGGCTCATGAACTGGGAATGCACGTGCTGCTTGACTGGGTGCCTAACCATACCTCATGGGACAATCCGCTTACTGAAGAGCATCCTGAATGGTACATGACTGACGCGCACGGGAAATTCACCCCTCCGATCGGCACCGACTGGACCGACGTGATCCAGCTTGACTGGTCAAAGAAGGAATTATGGGATTATACGATCGAAGCCCTTAAATTCTGGGTAGAGCTTGGGGCTGACGGTTTCAGGGTTGATCATCCTCACAATACTCCGGCAGAATTCTGGGCGAGGACCAGGACCGGGCTCAGTGCAATAAAGCCTGTACTTATGCTGGCCGAACATGAGGGAAGTCTCTTCACGGAAAAAGGCTTTGATATGAATTATTCATGGGAGCTTTTTCATCTGATGAACGGTATTGCCCAGGGTAAAAACAGGGTGAAGGCCATTCATAAATACTTTGACAAGGAACTGGCAACATATCCCGACAATGTTTACAGGTTAATGTTCCTGACAAACCATGACGAGAATTCCTGGCTGGGCACGGTTGATTCGCTTATGGGCGGCGCCCAGATGCCATTCGCAACACTAATCTTCACCGCAAGGGGAGTCCCGCTCATTTACAGCGGTCAGGAAGCATGCCTCGATAAGAAACTGAAGTTCTTCGAGAGGGATCCGATCGGATGGGATACATGCAAGCTTACGGGTTTTTATGAAAAACTGATAAGGCTTAAAACTGATAACCGGGCCCTCTGGAATGGTGAATTCGGCGGTCCGATGGTGAAGGTAAGAACAAACAGGCAAAAAAAGGTGTTTTCATATTACAGGGAAAAGGATGGCAGCAGGGTTCTGGTCTTTCTGAATCTTACCAGAAGGGATGTGAGCTTTAAACCCGATGTTAAAGGGCTTGAAGGGGAATACTCCGATTATTTTGCCGGAACGAAAATTGATCTGCAGACAAAGGCCAGGTTGAATCTGGAGGCCTGGGGGTTTAAAGTATATCTAAGATAAAAGACAAAAGTAAAAAGACAAAAGTAAAAAGACAAAAGTAATAAGACAAAAGTATGCAATTTCCACTGAAAAAAACATTCGGACATTTAGCAGCATTACTGCTTTTTGCGTCATTCGGCAGTCTATCCACAGCCCAGAAAATTGAGAGGGTTGAGCCGCCTTCATGGTTCACGGGAATGAAGGAGACTGCTTTGCAACTGATGGTTTACGGGCAGGAATTGGCATCATATGATGTTACCACCGGTTACCCGGGCGTTAAAGTCGCAACACTCGTAAAGACCGGTAACCCGAACTACCTTTTTGTCAATCTTGACATAAACAGTAAAGCGCTACCCGGAAATATCCCGCTTGTTTTTACAAGCGGAAATCAAAAGCTGACACACAATTATCCGCTGCTGGCACATCCTTCCGGGCCTGCCAGGGGCTTTAACTCTTCGGATGTGATTTACCTTCTTATGCCCGACAGGTTTGCAAACGGTGATCCCGGGAATGATAATGTTGAGGGGATGCTTGAGCAGGTCAGCAGAACCAACCCCAACGGGCGGCACGGAGGAGATCTCAGGGGTATTTCAGATCATCTTGACTATATTAAGGATCTGGGTGTAACAGGTCTATGGCTCAACCCGTTCCTTGAGAACAATCAGAAGGCTTTTTCCTACCATGGCTATTCTATCACCGATCTGTACCGGGTTGATCCGAGGTATGGAAGCAATGAAGACTTCATGAATCTGACAACCAGGGCACACAGCATGGGCTTAAAGCTGATGATGGACATGATATTCAACCATATTGGATCGGGACACTGGTGGATGAAAGATCTGCCGTCATCCGACTGGGTGCATCAGTTCGATAACTTTACGCGCACCAATTACAGGGGATCGACATATATGGATCCTTATGCTGCAAAAAGCGATGCTGACCTGATGGAAAAAGGGTGGTTTGATCGCACAATGCCTGACCTTAACCAGGATAATCCGCTTGTCGAGACTTACCTTATCCAGAACAGCATGTGGTGGATAGCCACCTTTGGCATCGACGGAATAAGGATGGATACGTATCCTTATCCTGAAAAGAATATGATGGCGAGATGGGCAAAACGGGTAACTGATGAGTTCCCCGGATTCTTTATAGTAGGAGAGGTGTGGTACCAGCAGGAGGCACCAACTGCTTACTGGTCGTACGGCAGCGAAAACAGCGACGGATATAAATCGAACCTTCCGTCGGTTACTGATTTTCCGCTGTCGCTTTCCACCCACCGTGCCTTCACCGAACCTGATAACTGGACCGACGGACTGGCAAGGCTTTACCTTGTCCTTTCGCAGGATTTTCTCTATTCAGATCCTTTCCGAAACGTGATCTTCCTTGACAACCATGACCTGACCCGGTTCTATACACAGACCGGGAAGAGGCCTGAGATTTATAGGATGGCTCTTACATTTATCCTCACAACACGAGGTATACCACAGTTTTACTATGGCACCGAGATAGTTATGGAAGGCGATAAAAACCGCGGCGATGGATACCTGAGGGAGGATTTCCCGGGCGGATGGCCGGGTGACACCAAAAATGTATTTACCGGCCAGCAGCTCAGTGAGACTGAAACGGAAAACCTGGCTTTTACAAAAAAGCTGCTGAACTGGAGAAAGGGGAAAGAGGTTATCCACAACGGAAAACTTAAGCATTTTGTTCCTGAAAACGGATTGTATGTTTACTTCAGGTATAACGACACTGAGTCGGTTATGGTGGTCCTAAATAACAGTGAGAAGGAGACCCTTACAATTTCAGGGGAAAAATATTCTGAAGCTTTGAACGGGTTTACCGGCGGCACAGAAGTTTTAACAGGGCAGGAAATAAATGATCTTTCATCATTTAAGATTGCTCCTAAGTCGGTAATGATTATCGAGTTGAAATAGCATACACCAACTTTCTGTGACTCTCTGCCTCCTCCCTGCCAGCCGCCTGATTGCCGGCAGGCAGGGCAGACAGGTGGGTTCAACAAAAAGGCAATAGTTTTTCAATAAAATTCATGCGTCTGAAAAAAAAAGATTTAATTTTACCAGCTGACTTACCATTAGCAGGCAGCCAGCAACATTAACTAAAGAACAGATACCTAAATACTAATTTAAATAACCTGGAAAATGAACCTACCGGAAAACTTATTGTACACTAAAGATCATGAATGGCTGCGTATCGAGGGCGACTTCGGGTATGTGGGAGTTACCGATTTTGCGCAGGGTGAATTGGGGGATGTTGTTTTTGTTGAGGTAGAAACCCTCGGAGAGACCCTTAATAAAGAAGATGTGTTCGGAACGATTGAGGCGGTAAAGACAGTATCTGACATGTTTATGCCGGTAGGGGGAGAGGTGCTGGAAGTAAATCCCGCACTTGAAGATTCTCCTGCTGTAGTGAATAAAGATCCGTATGGTGAAGGCTGGATGATCAAAATAAAGATCACTGATCTCTCGGAAGCTGAAAGCCTACTTACAGCTGAAAAGTACCAGGCGCTTTTATAACGTCTTTTTCACCTCGAATTCCTGGTAACCTTCAACTATATCGCCGACTTTTATATCATTGAAGTTGGAGATATTAAGGCCGCATTCATATCCGCCGACAACTTCCTTCACATCGTCCTTGAAACGCTTCAGTGAACCAAGTTCCCCTGTGTATATTACTATGCCGTCGCGGATGATGCGGACCCTTGTGTTCCGTGTTATCTTTCCTTCCTTGACATAGCATCCCGCCACGGTTCCAACCTTTGTGACCTTGAATATTTCCCTGATCTCAAGAGTTGCAACTATCTCCTCTTTCACTTCGGGCGAAAGCATGCCTTCCATGGCTGATCTGATCTCTTCGATCGCATCGTAGATAATTGAGTACAACCTGATATCAATCTCTTCCTTTTCAGCGAGTCTGCGGGCATTCAGAGAAGGCCTAACCTGGAATCCCACGATAATGGCATTTGATGCGGCAGCGAGCAGAATATCCGATTCGGAGATCTGGCCGACTGCCTTATGAATAACATTCAGCTGAATTTCCGGTGTCGACAGCTTGATAAGCGAGTCGCTCAGGGCTTCTATTGAACCGTCGACATCACCTTTTACAATTATATTGAGTTCCTGGAAGTTGCCGATTGCAATTCGGCGTCCAATCTCATCGAGTGTAATATGCTTCTGTGTGCGCAATCCCTGTTCACGCTGAAGTTGTGTACGTTTCGTGGCAATATCCTTTGCTTCGCGGTCGCTGCTCATGACATTGAACTTATCGCCTGCCTGGGGCGCACCGTTCAATCCTAGGATAAGGGCTGGTGTTGCAGGGCCGACTTCATCAATCTTATTGCCCCTTTCGTTGTACATTGCCTTGATGTGACCATAACTCCCACCTGCAAGCATGATATCACCTACCCGAAGTGTCCCGGCCTTCACTAAAACAGTTGCAGTAAATCCCCGGCCCTTATCGAGCGAAGATTCTATAAGCGTGCCTATGGCAGGTTTGTCGGGATTTGCTTTGAGATCAAGCATTTCTGCCTCAAGAAGTACCTTTTCAAGCAGCAGGTCAATGTTGAGCCCCGATTTGGCCGAAATCTCCTGCGACTGGTATTTGCCTCCCCAGTCTTCGACCAGGTAATTCATATTTGCAAGCGCTTCCTTGATCTTTTCCGGATTGGAAGTGGGCTTGTCAATCTTGTTGATGGCAAAAACGATAGGGACACCGGCAGCTGAAGCATGGTTTATTGCTTCAACGGTCTGCGGCATCACTCCGTCATCAGCAGCCACAACAATGATTGCAATGTCGGTTATTTGTGCACCCCTTGCACGCATTGCAGTAAAAGCCTCATGACCCGGAGTATCAAGGAATGTTATCTGGCGGCCGTCGTCAAGGTTAACACTGTATGCACCGATATGCTGGGTTATACCACCTGCTTCACCTGCGATGACGTTTGTTCGGCGGATATAGTCAAGCAGTTTTGTTTTGCCGTGGTCGACGTGCCCCATTACCGTTACAATCGGCGGTCTGGGCTTTAATTCCTCCTCCGTGTCCTCTTCCTCCCTCACTGCTTCAAGCAGCTCAGCGCTTACAAACTCTACCTTGTACCCGAATTCATCGGCAAGGAGTGCCATCGTTTCGGCGTCAAGACGCTGGTTTATCGACACAAACAGACCAAGGTTCATACAGGTGGATATGATCTCCGTAACCGGGATATTCATCATCGAAGCGAGTTCGTTGACAGAAACGAATTCAGTCACCTTCAGAATATTCTTTTCCAGTTCGATCCTGTCCTCTACTTCACGGTGTTTCTGGCTTATTGCCTCCCTTTTCTCCCTGCGGTACCTCGAACCCTTCGATTTACCTTTTGTTGTAAGCCTTGCAAGTGTTTCCTTTATCTGTTTCTGAACTTCTTCTTCATCAACTTCAGCTCTGACCGACCGTTTTTTTATTACTTTCTTGACCGATTTGTCTTTTTTATCGGTAGGAACCGGTTTAACTACAGGAACATTTTCCTTTTCCTTTGTAATCCTTTTCCTCTTCTTTTTCCTTCTGAAATCGGAGTCGCCGTTAAGCTGTACCTGCTGGTATGGAACAGGTTTCTTCTTTTCCTCGACTGGGAGGTTGATCTTTCCAACAACTGTAAGACCTGACAGCTTTTGTATCTCGGGCTTGTATAGTTCAACTACATCCTCTTCCCCCTGTTCAGGTACAGGAACAGCGGGTTCCCCGTTGCCTGACTCTACATCGGCTGGTAAAGGTTCAGGTTTCTTTTCCGGCACCTCTTTCTTTGTCTCCTTCACCGGATGTTTGTCTTCTTTCTGCGGGGCAGGTTCCTCAACTTTGGGCTTTTCCGCCGGTTTTGCACTTTCTTCCTTCTTTGGAGCCTTTGTTTCCCTGGCAACAGAGTCAAGATCTATTTTTCCTACAATATGAAGATCGATCGACGACTTGACCTTTTCTTCCTTAACGGCCTCCCCGGGAGCAGCTTTTGGCTTTTCTGCAGGAGCCTTTTTCTTTTCAGGCGCTTCTTCTGGTGCAGGCTCTGCCTGTACTTTCTTTTCCTGAACCGGTTTCGGTGGTTCGGGAACTTCAACCTTAGGTTTTAATGTTTTTTCAAGATCGATCTTCCCGACCAGTTTAATATCGGGTTTTTTGATCTCTGTTCGAATATCAATCGTTTTCTTGGGGACAGAAATCTCCTTTACAATGAAATCCTCATCCCTGTCCTGATCTTCATCGGCACTCTTTTCAATATCGTCAATGGAGACAGTTTCCTTCTTCCTGTGAAGGTCCTTCAGAATCAGCTTCTCCGACTCCTTCTTTACATTGATATCGCTGCTGAATTCTTTTAAAAGCAAAAGGTAAGCATCGTGAGGAAGCTTGGTGTTCGGATTTGGATCAAGATCAAATCCCTTCTTATGCAGGAATTCCACAATAGTGGAGATCCCCACGTTGAATTCACGGGCTGCCTTACTTAATCTTGTTGCCTTAATATCATCTGTCATAAATAATTCCTGTCTTTCTTAAAACTTCAAAAATAAAGCCGGTTTTTGGTTTATAATACTATTCAAATTCAGCTCTCAGGATATTAACAACCTCTTTGACAGTTTCCTCCTCGAGATCTGTCCTCTTAACGAGGTCGCTGATCGAGAGATTCAGAACACTTCTTGCAGTGTCGCAGCCAATGGCCTTGAGTTCATCGATTATCCATTCTTCAATCTCATCGGAGAATTCCTCAAGATTGACATCTTCCTCATCTTCGCCGCCCGGTTCCCTGTAAACATCGATCTCATAACCGGTAAGCTGGCTTGCCAGCTTAATGTTAAGGCCGCCTTTCCCGATTGCTAACGATACTTCATTGGGTTTAAGGTAAATCTCAGCTCTCTTGGTCTCTTCAATCAGCTTGATGGACGTAATTTTTGCAGGACTCAGAGCCCTCTGTATAAAGAGCTGGTTATTTGATGTGTAATTAATTACATCAATATTCTCATTGCGAAGCTCCCGGACGATCCCGTGGATCCTTGAACCTTTCATACCCACGCAGGCGCCGACCGGGTCAATTCTTTCATCATACGATTCAACTGCAACTTTGGCTCTTTCGCCCGGCACCCTGACTATCTTTTTGATAGTTATTAGACCGTCGAAAATCTCAGGCACTTCAAGTTCGAAAAGCCTTTCAAGGAATACAGGGGAAGTACGGCTGAGAATGATGAAAGGAGTATTGTTCCTCATCTCCACTTTAATCACAACTGCCCTGATGGAGTCGCCTTTACGGAAATGATCGGATGGTATCTGTTCGCTTTTCGGTATTATGAGTTCATTCCCGTCGTCGTCAAGAACAAGTATCTCTCTTTTCCACACCTGGTAAACCTCGCCGGTGACTATCTCACCTATCCTGTCCTTGTACTTGATATAGATATTGTTCTTTTCCAGGTCAAGGATCCTGGCTGTGAGGTTCTGTCTGAGCGAGAGAATCGCCCTTCTTCCAAAATCAAGGAATTTGACCTCGTCGGAAACCTCTTCGCCCACTTCATAATCCTCATCAATCTTTTTGGCAGACGAAAGGGGGATCTGTGTATTGGGATCCGTAAGCTCTTCATCCTCAACAACCACCCTGTTCCTCCAAATTTCAAAGTCACCCTTGTCAATGTTGACGATAATGTCAAAATTGTCGGCCGAGCCATACCTTTTTATAAGCATACCTCTGAACACATCCTCAAGGACACTCATCATTGTAGGACGGTCAATATTTTTCAGCTCTTTGAACTCCGCAAATGTATCGATCAAATTAACATTTTCCATCTGGTGTAAACTCCATGATTTATTTTATAGTTAATACTACTTTTGTCGTTTTTACGTGGTCGAAATTAAATGAGACATCCATTATCTCTTTACTTTTTCCCTTTACTTTTACTTCTGTTTCCAGGTCAAATCCCCCGGTCGTTACATTCTTCAGCTTACCTGAGTATTTCTGCCCCTCCGTATCAACGACGTCCACTTTTCTGCCTTCATTCTTGTAATACTGATCGATGACGCCAAAAGGCATTTCGAGCCCCGGTGAAGATACCTGCAGTTCAAAATCCTCAACATTCCGGTCGAGGTCCTTTTCAATATGACGATGAAGCCCTGCGCATTCGTCAATAGTGATCCCCTCTTTCTTATCAGCAAGGATCGTTATTTTGTTTGAACTGCTTACCTTAACAGCAACAAGGAACAGTGGTGTCCCGCTTATGTACTCCCTTACCGATTTTTCTATCTTTTCCCTGTCAATCATAATCTGAAAACCGATAACAAAATAGGGGACTCTGGTCCCCTAGGTATCAATTGCCCCTCAATTCGGATGCAAAGGTAAGTAATGTTTTGGAAATAGCAAAATTGAGAATATAATTCTTTACTCCCTCCCCCATAAATTGATTTTGAAACAGCATCAGAGACGGAGCTTTGGTTTAAGTCCCCCTCTCACCCGGGCTACCCTTTACACACATCTCGCTTTCTTTAACCCTGGAAGGATTTAAAAAGAAAGTCATGAATATGACAGAATATGAATAAGGGGCTGTTGAATAAGTCAAAATCCTTTAACCGCAGAGGGCGCAAAGGAAAGGCGCAAAGATCGCAAAGAGCTGAAGTTATGTGTCTTAGCTTTGCGTTCTTTGCGACATCTTTGCGTTCTTTGCGGTTAAAAAGGACTTTTTCAACAATCCCCGGCGATCACACTGTGCTTCTCAACTCTGAAGGAGTTGAATATATTGGTGGCCACAAATATCCATTACTGGCATTAATGCCGTAATCCATTAATTAGTTCCCTTGCTCTTTTTAAGAAACAGGCCATATCCCGCCCCTTCAGGGCTCGATATCTGTGTGGGTCACTCACCCCGGTTGCACCGGGGGTTACTCATATTACACCACTAATGTGGTGTTTTTGTTAAGCCTTATAAAGGCTACGGCTCAGGTTACCGGCACCTGTAATCCCCTGTTGTACCGGGTATCCTTGATCACAAAAGACATAAATCAGATGCTAACTCCCAAGGAAAACTTATTAATAAAATGATGTGTACAGAGATTAGTCACCCGGGAGAGGGAGATAAAGGGGTGAGGCGCAAACGCGTATAAATTTAAATATGCGTAATTTTAATACGTATTATAAGACATATTAAATCAAAAAGAAATACGTATTATAATACGTATTTCTTTTGAAGAATCATTCATTGTCCGGTATTGGGAATTGATGAAAGTTTTATTTTCTTTGCGATCTTTGCAGCTAATGGATTTACTTCTGTTCTCAAATAGAATTCCAAATGCCTGAATTGAAAATAGAAACCTTCTACGACGAAGAGGATATAAAGCTCCTTTCAAACTGCACGTTATGCCCGCGGGAATGCGGCGTGGACAGGTTCAGCGGGGGGAATGGTTATTGCAGATCCGATGCCGGAATGAATATTGCCTCGATCTGTATTCACAGGGGAGAGGAGCCATCAATAAGCGGCCCGGGAGGTATCTGCAACATTTTTTTCTCGGGATGCAACCTCAGATGTGTTTTTTGCCAGAATCATGAAATAAGCCGTCATGGAGCCGGCTGCAGGCCAGACGCCGTGGATTTTGAAGAAGCGATAAAAACAATAACCCGGATACTCCACGGCGGCATTACAGCCGTGGGATTTGTATCTCCTTCCCATGTTGTACCACAGGTGAAGGCCCTGATCAAAGCTCTGAACTGCCTTGGTTATAAACCGATAACCATTTATAATACTAATGGTTATGATAAGAGGGAGACAATCAGAAGCCTTGACGGGATGATCGATGTTTATCTTCCTGATTATAAGTATGCAAACTCTGACATTGCCGGGGAATTTTCCGATGCAGCCGACTACCCCGGGGTGGTTCTGTCTGCTCTCAGGGAGATGTTCTACCAGAAAGGGTCAGTTCTTGTAACGGATGAAGAGGGAAGGGCGGAGAACGGAATTCTAATAAGGCATCTCGTTCTCCCGGGACATGTAGAGGAGAGCAAAAAGGTCCTTGCAACTATTGCCGAAGAAATTTCAACAGGGGTAAATATATCACTTATGTCGCAGTATCATCCGACGCCTTATGTAAAAGATCACGATCAATTAGGCAGGGCACTTTATAGACCGGAGTATGAGACTGCCGTAAAAACGATGCACGATCTTGGCTTTCGCAACGGCTGGGTGCAGGATATGGACAGTTATCAGAATTACAGGCCGGATTTCAGTAAGGAGAACCCTTTTGAATAATTACCAATCTTATATTATTACATTTACTGCTGAACCCGACCAATGGAAACCAGAATTATAATTTCCCAGATATTCATTCTTGCCATAGTAGTACTTATCGGAGCTGTTGCTGCAAAATTCAGGGTTTTGACCCGCGAATCGAAAGACATGCTTTCGAAGGTGATATTCAATATCTCCCTGCCCCTCATGCTTTTCACCAATTTTCTCAAGCTTGAGGCCACGCCGCGACTGATAGCAAACAGCTTCATAGTTGTTGGGATATCGGCACTGGTGATCCTCTTTATGCTGCTTTTCGGACTGGCCGCATCAAGGGTATTCAGGTTCAGGGGAAGCGAAGCTGCAGTGTTCCGCGTCCATTCGATGTTCGGCAATACAATTTTTCTTGGATTCCCGCTGATTTCCTCCCTTTATGGTGAGGAGGGATTGCTTTACGCAAGCATGTTCCAGCTCATTTCAAACATCACCATGTGGACGCTCGGTGTTGTTGTGCTTACCCGCGGTAATGGCATTTCGTGGAAAAAGAACCTTCTGAAAGTTCTTAATCCCAATACAATAGCGATGGTGACCGGGCTGGTTTTCTTTCTTCTTTCAATTAAGCTTCCGAAGCTTCTTATAACTCCTCTTTCGGAACTTGGTTCCGCAAACACGTGGCTGTCGATGCTCTATATAGGTGCAATGCTTGCCTTTTCAAGCGTGGGCGGGCTTCTTAGACGGAGAAGCCCTTACCTCATCAGCTTCAACAGGCTTGTATTTGTACCGGCGATCCTGATCTCGGTATTTTATCTGATCGCCGCGCTGACCGGCCTGGCTCCCGACAGGCTCGTCACATCCGTAATTATCCTGGAGGCGTCGATGCCATGCATGGCTACGGTGGTTATAATGGCAAAGGAATTCGGGGCCGATGACAACCTTGCAGTTGCAAATGTTTTTATATCCACACTTCTGAGTGTTGTTACCCTTCCATTGGTAGTGATGGGGATTAATTGGGCGTTTGGCAGGTAGTTGTGGGAAGACTAAGGGACTAAGAGACTAAGGGACTAAGAGACAAGGGACTGCAACCTTCATCCCTACATAAACTTCTCCCTCTTCTGCAGATTGAATAATGCCGCCAGCAGAAAAAGTATTGATCCGGTTATAAGGATAATGCGGTTTTTAAGCATAATAATCGCCCATGCTGTTTCATTCACGTCATATGGCACCCTGAAGGGATTGAGGAATACATTCCACTGGCTTTTCCGGAGGGGATCGCTAAGGATCAGAAAGAAGAGGCCGAAGATTATCATGACAACGGCTGTTCCATTGCCGTTCCGGATCACTGTGGAAAGCATGAAGGACATCATCCCGAGAAACAATACAGGCAGCATGACCTGGATGGTTACATTAACAAAACGGAATTTTACTATCATCACTGATGAGAGGAAGGTGAATACAAGCATTATCAGAAATGCGATGACAAAGATCAGGATGATCCTGACAAGCCATACTTTGTACCTGTAGTTGGGTATTCCGAACAGGATCTCTATCGTCCGTGCATCCTGGTCATTCTGAACACCAAAAACTGAGGGGTAGAATACAAGAAGGACTCCTGAAAAGATGAAAACACCATAAAGGTCATTCATCCTCGAAACGTCGTTTTCAAAGGTGTAAATCACTGACAGACCCATGTAAAAAAGTACCGATCCTGCCAGGAACCACACAAACTTATTTGCAAAGATGATTCTCAGGTTGTAGTTGACCATTCTGAAAATGAGATCAATAAGGTTGGTTATTCTAAGTTTTTTCATGCGATCCGTTATTTTCTTTTTTTCTCAGGAGCCAGAGATATGCATCCTCCAGGCTCGGACTTGCACTCACTGCATTTTCCCAGGGTTTGTTTTCCTCAACAACCCTGACCCTGATGTTTTCTCCCTCCGACATATGGTGTACGACAAGATGCTCTTCGACAAAAGTGCCGAATTCCTTCGCCGGGATATTAAACTGCCATACATGCCCTTCAGCTTCCATTGTCATATCAATCGGCTTGCCCAGGTATTTCAGCTTACCCTTGTTCAACACCGCCACCTGGTTGCACGAGCTTGAAATATCCTCGATTATATGAGTCGAGAAAATAACTACCCTTTCGCGGCCCAGTTCAACAAGAAGATTCCTGAACCTGATGCGCTCCCTTGGATCCAGTCCGGCTGTTGGTTCATCAACCACAAGTATCCTGGGCAGATGCAGAAGTATCTGCGCTATTCCCATCCTTTGTTTCATGCCTCCCGAGTAAGATCCTATCTTCTCGTGCCTGTGCTCAACCATATGAACAGCTTGCAGGACGTACGTTACCCTTTCCTCTCTTACCTTCGGATCGATTATATTCTTGAGCATTGCCATATAGTGCAGGTACTCGTGCGCCGACATGTTTTCGTATGTGCCGAACTCCTGCGGAAGGTAACCGATCAGTCCCTGGAGCTCTTCACGCTTCAGCTGTGAGTCGAGCCCGTTGATCCAGACCTTGCCATAGCTTTGTTCCAAAATCCCGCAAATGATCCTCATCAGGGTCGTCTTGCCGGCGCCATTTGGCCCGAGCAAGCCGAACATACCGTTGCCAATCTTCATGGAGACACAACTCAGGGCCTTGAACGGTTTTTTCTTCCTTCCAATAAGCGGAACTGCGGCAACCAGCTTGTAAACAGTCTTTCTCAGGTTTTTGAAGCGGCCCTCGAGCCTGTAGATATCAATGTTTTCCTTCGTGAGCTTCTGCCCTGTTTTATAGATAAAGAGTCCTGCAAACCACAATAACCCCAGTATCAGGACAACTGCAAGATTTTCCCATTTGAGCTGAAACCATATAAGATTCATGAGAGGTATTAACCAGAAGACGGCAATATCGGGGAGACCTGATAATCTTCTGAGCCATATTTTTTTTCCGCCGGCGGTCAGATTTGAAAAGAGTTCCTTAAAAGAAGACCATATTGCCGACAGGAAGAACCAGGTCAATATGCTGAAAATGAATATCCAGAATCCATTATTGAGGTAGAAATATGTGAAGTAAACAAGGAAGCCGAAGATCGGTATCTGCCAGGCGATTTGACTCATATCCTTCCATGCAGTATAATGGTGATGCAGGCCGAGTCTTTCCCTGATCCTGGCGCCGGCTTTCCATTCCCTGGCCCATCTGCTGTCTCTCTCATAAATCTTAACCAGGCTCTGGACGTAAATGTTAATCGGTTCATCAGGAGGGATCACCATTTCCCTGGCCTTTCTCAGGCTGTTCATGATAAACCATGATCCTGCAGGCACAAGTATCAGGGCAAGAATTGTAGTTATCATCTTCCAGAGAAACTTGTCGATAAACGTGTAGATAAGGAATGTTAGAATGGCAAAGATCATGATCTGCGTGATTTTGTTCTTCCACCCAAGTGATTTGAACCAGTTTATCGAGTTTTCAAGCCCTGAATAGAATGTGGGGATAAAGATCAGCGTCAGGAGGGTGCTGAGAGAAAGACCTCCGATCACTGTTATGGCGAACGAGGCTCCGATCACCGAAACATATTCGGCCTGTCCCATTGCAAGCGGGACCATCGCGATAACTGTTGTCGACGCAGTGATCAGAATAGGCCGGAGCCTTGCCACACCTGCGGTCATCAGCGCCCTTTGCCTCCGGTTTCCCCTCTTCCTGAGGATATTTGTGTAATCAATGAGTATTATGCCATTGTTAACCACAATTCCGATAAGTATGAGGAATCCGGTCAGCGTATTGGCATTCAGCAGCGAATTTCCCGTCAGTATAAGTGCGATCAACGACCCGAGGGCAGCCAGCGGGATACTGAACATCAAAACGACCGGGGTCGCAAGTGATTCGAAAACTGCTGCAAGGATCATATAAATAAGCAGGAAAGCTATACCGATAAGATAGTAGAAGTCTTTAAACTGATTCTCTTCATGGACAACCTCAACTGCCAGCCCGGAGGGGATATTCAATCCGGCGACAATCGATTCAATTTCAGCCCTGGCCCCTCCTACAAGATCTTTGGAATTATTTATTTCTTCAGTGAAATTGTACGTGACCGTAATTCTCTTCTCCTGGTTTTCACGGTGAATGTTCCCCATTCCCGAAGTAAAAATAATATCGGCCAGTTCATCCATTTCCATCACCAGACCTGTTGAACTTACAACTTCAAGGCGCTTGAGATCGTCGATCGTCTTTTCAGGATTATTTTCCACTTCACCGTTAACATCAGCGTATTTAATTATAATATCATAGGTTTCAGTTCCCTGGCGGAAAGTTGCGCCCGAAGAGTATTCCCTTCCGAAGGTCGACAACGCGAGAGCGAGATTAGCAAGGGTGAAATTGTTCCTTCCCAGGTATTCCATATCAAACATAAGGTGCACCTCGGGCCTGTTTTCCTGGACATTTATGCCGGTATTGTCAATTGTTGAAAGCCTGTCGATATAAGATCTTACGTCATCAGCCAGGTTTTTCATCTGTGTGAAATTCTCTCCCTTTATTATCACGCTTTCCTTCCGGGAGCCAATCCCGAGAAGGTTCATGAAATCCGATCCGGGATTGTAGGTATCGCCTCCGCCTTCACCGCTGGAGAATCCGCCGCTTGCTGATAATCCGTCCATACTTATTTCGGCGGAAGAGATGTTTTTTGTCTTTTCCGAAATATCGTTTTTAATCTCGGGCAGGCTTCGCTTGCTCTTTTTATCCCAGTCTTTGGGCAGACTGATTGTAACTATCGCCCGCTCTTCTTCAATGCGGCTTATGATGTCCTCTTTTTCAGGAAGGGAGGCCAGTCGCGATTCAATTTCTGTTACAACCGCGTCTGTTTTTTCGAGTGTTGATCCGCCGGGCATAGTTACGCTCAGCCTGAAATCGGGCGCTTCGATTTCCTGGTTTGAGCTTATGCTGAGAGTGAGGCTGATGAGAAGAGCAGCAAAGAAGACAACCAGGGTGCCAATGATGGTAGTTGCGGGTTTCCTCATACAGGCCTTCAGGATAAGATAGTAGGTCTGAATAAGGCGGCCATGTATTGAGAGCCGCTGGAAAATTGTCGACTCGCTGTTTTTTGTTCCCGAAAGCAGATAATAGGTGGCCATCGGGATGAAGAGAACTGCGACCACAAGTGATATCAGGAGCGTCGAAATGATAGAGACGCCTATATTTTTCCCTATCATCCTGACCAGGAAATTTGTTGAGAAAATAAAGGGGAGGAAGACTATCAGTGTTGTGAGCGTTGATGCAAAGATTGATTTCCAGACCTCAGCAGTCCCTTGCTTTACAGCAGTTTCCGGGTCCTTTCCCAGACCGGCCAGCCTGTAGGTGTTTTCGAGCACTACCACCGAATTATCGACAAGCATACCGATTGCCAGCGCCATTCCTACAAGGGTCAGGCTATTGATCGAAATCCCTGCGGCATAGAAAAAATTAAACGCAGAATAGACAGAGATCGGAATTGAGAGAGCAATTATTGTTACCAGTCTTATATTCCTCAGGAAGAACCAGAGAATCAGAACAGCCAGTAGTCCGCCTGTGATGGCAAGGTTGATGATCTGGTTGATATTCTTTTCCATTATCTCGGCGCTGTTGTTCTGAACAACGATCTCAACACCGCCTGAGGCAAGCCGCTTATTTAGTTCTACTACCTGGGCAACCGCATCATGTGACAGACTGATCAGGTTTGCCTGGTTATCGTTTACCAGGGTCATCGTGACCGCATCGAGCCCGTTCACCCTGCTATAGGAACTTTCTTCCTTAACTCCGAAAAAGATCTCAGCGATATCCTTCAGCAAAACAGGCCCGTCCCTGCTGACGATAATGCTTCCGATTTCACTGACATCCGTATATTCCGAGGAAACATTTACAAACATCTCATTCGACCCGTCAACAACCTTTCCGACGAAGGTTTTATCTTTCCCATTATTGTTCAGGAGGTTTCTGACCTGACCCATCGATATTCCAAACGATTTGCAGGCTTTTTCATTAAGTCTTACTTCAATTGAGTTTTCCCTGCCGCCATAAACCTGAACTCCTGCTATCCCGTCAATATTCTCAAATTCGGGTTTTATTTCCCTTTCGGCGATATTCCTTATCCTGTCGATTCCTCCTTCACCTCTCACCTGAAGCTCCATGAACTGGTTGGTAAGCTGTTCAAGGTCGATCTTTATCACATTGATAATAAACTCTTCAGGGATTGAATTCCTGACAATATCTATTTTTTCCTGAAGCTTCAGGTTGGCATATTTCAGGTTGGCATTCTGGTTATAGTATATCAGGATGGTACCATACCTTGAAGTAACGTTAGATTCTATTTTCTCAATCCCTTCTAGCGTTCCAACTGACCCTTCAATTGGTATGATAGCCTGGGTTTCGATATATGAGGGATCCATTTCAAGAGGTGTGGCCACCTGTACAATAAGGGTCGGAAGCTGGGCATTCGGGAACAGTTCGATATTCAGCTTCTTATACGAGACATAACCAAGCAGTGAAAGCCCCAGAAAGAGCATACTGATAAGGACCCTTCTTTTCAATACAAAATTCATAGCAGTTTATTAATTGATTTGTCAGCCCTTTATCTGTTGTTTCTCACCTGTTATCAATTTGCTTAAGCTGTCAAATACCCAGTATACACATGGAATCACAATAAGGGTCAGGATTGTCGAAGAAACCAGCCCGCCAATTACTGCCAGCGCCATCGGGGATCTTAATGATGCACTTTCACCGATCCCGATCGTCAGTGGGATCAGCGCAAGGATGGTAGTCAGGCTTGTCATTAAGATCGGTCTTATCCTCTGTGTTCCGGCCAGGACTATCGCCTCCCTCTTCCCCATTCCCCCTTCGCGGAGCTGGTTTATCCGGTCGATCAGCAGAATGGCATTGTTGACGGCTATACCGCCAAGCATTATTATACCGATATATGCCATCATGTTAAGATTTTTACCAAGGATAAAGAATGTCAGAACTGTGCCTACTCCGGCGAGAGGAATTGTCAGCATAATTGTAAAAGGCTGGATTATCGACTCAAACTGGGCTGCCAGAACCATGAACACAAGAACGAGTGAAAGGATCAGAGCAAAAGTAAGGTTCGACATCGACTCCCTCCGCTTGAGCTCTTCTCCCGTAAATTCTATCTTATAATCAGTCGGGAGGGCGATATTTCTTAAAGATGATTCGGACTCCCTTACAACCTGATCGAAAGGTATATTATCTTTAACCATGGCATACAGATAGCATGTCCGCGACTGGTTCCTTCTTGTTATCTCCCCCGGACTGATAACTGTCTTAACATTCGCCAGTTCACTCAACGGGACCCTGACATTTCCGGCAGTGATCATCAGGTCTTTCAGCTGATTGAGCGTTATATCCCCGAGCCTGATGGTTATGTCCTTCATTTCGCCGTCTTTTTCGAAGTTTCCAGCGGAAGATCCCTGGAGGTAACTTTTGATCTGGCTTATTACATTTTCAACGGTCACATTATAAAAGCTGGTCTTGAATCTGTCGATTGCAACCTCAACCTCAGGTGATCCTTCGTCGATGGATGAGGTCAGGTTAAAAAGCCCCTGATTTTCACCAAGTATACCCCTGGCTTCACTCATTATCCTCTCAAGTTCAGCGTATTCCTCGCCGGATATCTCGACTGCAAACGGCGAGGTTGTTGTTCCCAGCGAGGACTGAAGTGCGCTCTCCTCCCTTGTAAAACTGACTTCAAGATCAGGAATTGTCTTAAGATAGGTTTCCACAAGCGCTATCGCTTTTTCGGTTTGAGTGGCAAAATCATCATTCAGGATCACTTTCAGCTTTGCGCTGTTTTCCCCGCTCAGTCCTGAAGACGTATTTATTGTCGATGTTTTATCTTCACCTGTCTGGGTATATATCATTTTCACCTTATCAGGAAGCAGGCCGCGGATGATCTCTTCTGTCCTGGAGGCCGTGCTGAAGGTCCTTTCGAGGCTTGTTCCCTCCGGCAGTTTCAGGTTTACAGTAAATTCCGCCGATTCCGACCCTGGCATAAACTCACTTCCAAGTTGTGTTACCAGCAGGGCGGAAACACCCAGAACAAGGATAGAAAGTATTATTACCAATCCCCTTTTCTCAATAGTTTTTTCAAGAAATCTTTTATACCAGGTAAACTTTACCGGGGCTGATTTTTTTTCATATTTTTCCTTATCGGGAAATAAAGTTGATACCAGCATGGGTATCACCAGCATAGCCACCACCAGTGAGGAAATCAACGCAAAGGCTACGGTCCATGCCTGGTCCTTGAACAACTCGCCTGAAGCCCCGTGCAGATAAACGATCGGAAGAAAGACCACTATTGTTGTAACCGTTGAAGCGGTGATTGCACCACCGACTTCACCCGTTCCCTTAATAACGGCTTCTTTCAATGATTTTCCCTCCTCGCGGTTCCTCGTTATGTTTTCGAGCACAACAATCGCGTTGTCAACCAGCATACCTGCCCCGAGCGCAAGTCCTCCAAGGGTCATTATATTAAGGGTCAGATGGTTAAAGTACATCAGGTTGAAGGTGGCTATGATTGAAACCGGAATTGCCGCACTGATAACCAGGGTTGTGCCCATCCTCCTGAGGAAGATATACAGGACGAATACCGCAAGAAGTATTCCGATGAGAAGCGTATTCTGGACTTCAGTTATCGCATTATGAATATAGTCGCCCTGGTCCTGCACTTTAATGAATTCATAGCCCGGCAGAGCTTTCCCAAGATCGGCAAAAGCAGCATCAAGACTTTTGACAGCGTCAACTGTGTTGAATTTCGGTTCCTTATAGACCGACAGTCCCACGCAGCGTTCACCGTTGATAGTCACTATGTTTTCGGGATCCTTGTTGTTAAATTGTACAGAGGCCACATCGCGAAGGTAAACCGGAATCCTTTCGGATGTGGAAGCAGTTGCGCTTCCGGAAGTAAGGGGTGATGCAGTTGATTCGGCCTGCTTAAATCCGACAATTATGTTTTCGAGGTCGCTCAGGTCCTTCAGAACACTAACTCCCTTAACCACATATTTAAGGCCCATATCGACAATTGAACCTCCCGAGACATTCCTGTTATAGTTACTGATTTGCAGGGCTATGGCGTCGGAAGTGAGACCGAAGGATTCGAGGATATATTTGTTGGTTTCGATAACCACTTCGCTCTCCTCCTTGCCGGTCAGCCTGACATCAGCCACCCCTTCAATCCTGACAAGCTCATTCCTGATATAGTTGTCGGCGATTTGCCTCAGTTCGTCCATATTGGTGATCCGGTCGTTTTTCAATCCGACGATCATTACAGGGGCAGCGTTCGGATCGTACTGCGAGATTGTAAAATCCTCAAGGTCCGAATTCTGACTGAACGAATTAAGCTCTTTCTGAAGGTCAAGGAAAGCTTCGTCCATATCCTTGTTCCAGTCGTATTCAACGGTTATTGTTGCCGATCCGACCCTTGAGACCGATGAGACCTGTGTTACATCGCTCTGCCGCATGGCAAGGGATTCTATCTGATCGACATAATTATTTTCTATCTCCTCGGGAGGCCTTTCACCTGCACTGAGTTCAATATAGATCTTCGGATTATTGAGATCAGGGAACAGATCGGTGCCAAGTCTGCCGAACGATATGAACCCGAGCAGTACTATTCCCAGCACCAGCATAAGTACCGTGACCGGGTATCTGACAGCAAATTGTGCAATTTTGTACATACCGGTTACTTAATGATTTTTACTTTCGACCGGTTGCTGAGGGTTTCAAAACCCGATGTGACAACACGTTCATTTTTGGTAAGTCCCTTCAGGACTTCAACTTCAGTGACATTCTCAAGACCTGTTTCAATTATCCTCTCGGCGGCTACGCCGCGGTCGACCACAAATACGGTCTTGCCTTTCTGACGTGACAGGACTATGTTCCTGGGGATCACTATTGCCGAATCTTTACGGCTGGTTACTATATCAGCCTTGACAAACATCCCCGGCCTTAACAGATATTCCGTATTATCGATTGAAATATTCCCCTGAAATGTCCTCGTGTCAGGGTTAATTGCAGGGGATAATTGAGTAATACTTCCTGCTATGGTGTCATCAGGAATCGTGTAGTTTGTAAGCTTAACCGGCTGGCCCGGTTTTATGTCACTAATATATTTCTCGGGAAGCTGGACTTCCATATACATCGTTTTGTAGTCCATTATTTTTGCTATGACCTTTCCTGTCTCAACCTGGGTTGCCTGGGTATAATATGGAAGGTCAACAATTACTCCGCTGATCGGGGCGGTTATCCTGGTCTTTTCAAGCTGGAGCACGGCAGTTTCCAGGTTGGTTTTGGCATTTTCATAATTTATTCCTGCCGTCTTCAGCTCCTTCAGCGTGACACCTCCCTTTTCATAGAGTGATTCCTGTTTTCTTAACTCGCTTTCTGAAAGTTCAAGGTTAAGCCGGGTTGTTTCAAGTTTAACTGAGTTGATATATTCCCTGTCCTCGAGGCGCGCAATCAGGCCGCCTGCCTCGATCCTGTCTCCAAGCTGCCATTGCCTGCCGGTCCGGGGATTTTTTTCAAGAAAATAGGTTGCAGTTATCTCTGATTTGATCTCCACTTCTCCCTTCGGGAAAGCGGTCCCTGTAGTGTTAACATATTCTTCAACAGATTTTAACCTGATCTCCTCGACTGAGACCGGGATTTCAACATCGGCTGTCAGGTTCTCGTCCCTGTTCCTGCAACCTGTCATTGCCAATATCGCAACTGGTATAAGTAAAAGACTCTTTTTCATTTTATGTATTGTTATTTTTATCTCTGGTTATCTGATGTCATTGCCGGTGTTACCGGGGAGTTTTTTTCAAAGTCGTAAAGTGTCTGGATCTTGAGATTCAGTAATTCAAGCTTGTAGGAGATGAGGGCATTTGTATATGCCAGCTGTTTTTCGGATAACTGGTTCTGAAAGATGTTGAGATCCATTCCCGTCAGGTCGCCGTTCCTGTATTTCTCCAGGTTAAGGTCGTATGTCAGCTGGGCGTTGGTAACCGACTGGCGTGCAATTCCTATCTGGTTCATGAGGTTTAAAAGGTTTCTGTACACTTTCCTTACATCAAGAATGATGTTGTTCTGTTCCTCTTCGAGGCTTATTGTTTCAGATTCTATCGAAGCCTCCGAGGCCCTGATCCTTGATTTCTTTTCTCCCCAGTCCCACAGAGGGATCGTCAGCGATAAGGAAACGCTTTCATTATCGGTAGGGCTGGCATAGATATCGCCGAAGTTCTCATTATCACCGAAGAGGCCGACCGACAGATCAAGGCTCCCTTTGAATTCATTCAGGGCCTTTGTCCGAATAAGATCGAACTGGGAGCTTTCGATCGAGATGGCTCTTTGCCTCAGCTCCATCCTGTTAGCCAGTCCCTGGTCGATAGCGAAACTGATATCAACCTCCACCGTATCGACTTCAATATTCGGCAGTACAATTATATCTTCATAGAGGCTCATGCCTATCATGAGCTTAAATTCATCCTTTGCATTTTCGAGAAGTACCTGTTTATTTTCGTAATCCGATTTTGTGGTAGCAAGGTTCAGTTCAGCCTGGAACATCTCCTCGCGGGCGGATATGCCGGCATCGACCTTTGTCCTGATAACCTCGTAGCTTTGCTGCATGTTTTGAAATGCCTGGTTGGCAATCTCAAGGCTTTTTTGTTGCTGATAAACATAATAAAATGCCTGAGTGACTCCCCTTTCGAGCGACAGGAGCTGGATGTTGTAACCGAGCTGAGAATTCTCAAGAGCAAGTTCAAGTTCCTTAAGCATGAGCTTGGTCCTGTTGTAGGTGAAGAGCGGCTGGTTGAGATTCAGTGCGAGGTTATTATAAAAACCCTTTGTGGTCTGATCAGTAAATTCACTGTATGAATCATTGTAGCCAAACCTGTTTACCAGAGAGATCCTTGCATCAGTGTAAACAATTGGCTGGGATATCGTAAACAACCCGAAACTCTCTGTCGTTTTGGTAGTGTTCCACTGTGAAATAAGGTCAATGAAAGAGCGGTTCTGGCTATATTCCAGAGGATTGATCGTGAGAGAAAAGTTCGACTTGAGCGAGGCTCTCTGAGCATTCAGATTCTCCTGGCTCCTTACAAGGCTGAGCCTTGTTTTTTTCAGCGTGGGGCTGTTCGTTTCGGCAATGTCCATTGCCTGCTCTATTGTGAGTCCCTCCTGGGAATAACCCGGGATGGTGAATATGAGAAATACAATAATGATGATTCGGGTCTTGATGTTAAAAGGTTTCATATTCAGTATATTAGATCTTATTTTTTTTGTTTTACCATATTCTCCCCATCTCCGTCTCTCCCCCTCTCCCCATCTCCCCCTCTCCCTTTCTCCCCCTCTCCGCTTCCTACTCCTGCAGCACCCATTTTATTGCGTCGCCGATAACGAGTCTTCCTGCCGACTGGTTTGTCAATTCCACCTTTGCCGTGTCGCCCCTGAGATAATATCTTCCAAGGTTATTCCAGCCGCTTTCCGCATTTTCATAATCGAGCGTGATCTCGTCCATCCCTTCATCGTGATAAATCCTGTAATGCATATCCTGATAAGGACTTTTCCCGCCCGGTTCGCCCGGCGGCGGGGGAGGCGCGGGAGCTGATCCTGAAGTACCTATAAGGATCCTGTCAATCGGTTTGCCTACATAGCAGTAAATATCATAATATCCGGCCCTGGCGATCGGAGTTGTCCATTTTACAATCCTGTCACCTGTACCGCTTCGCGTGTAAACTGATGAAAGAATGTATTTACCGAAATATTCCGACTTAACCGCCGGCTGCCAGTATTCGGGTGTGTTATACATCCTTATTTCTTCATAGTTCTCCCCGTTACGGCTTTGAATCCCGAGTAACTTTTTTAATGGGCTCACCATATCCTGGGTGCTTTTTATGAACCCGGAATCTTCATTGTCAACGATGATCTCCGAGGGATCAAAAACTTCAGGGAAAGACTCCAGAATCTTTTCATCCTGGAAGTCGGACAATCGCACCTTCGATTTTATTATTTCGGTTACCGGGAGGGTGATCTGACCGGGAATATTCTTTGAAACAAGGGTATTGATCAGCAATTCCCTGGGCGGGGAATCGAGGATGAGCCCGATACTCCGGGCTTCTCCGGGACCGAGAAATATTATTTTCGAAATATCGGCAGCTTCCATCCCCCGGCCCTGAGTAGCAATAGTGAGGCTGGTTCCACCTCCGGGCCTCTGGGTCACTATTCCCCTGGTCTGACTTCCCGTTCCCTCGTCGCCTGTCCGTACCGAAATGTTAAATAATCCGCTGACGGGTTCAGGGTTTGATGCTATAAAGGTCAACTGGTATCTTACCCTGTCGCCGGCAATAATTTCTCTTGCCTGAAGATTTGAAAAAAGAAAGCCCGGCTGATCCATCCTGTTGAACCAATCATTAAGGAATGAATAAAATTCGAATCCGAATTTCTGTTTTATTTCTTCATTGAATTCAATAATGTTAACACTTCTGAACCTGTTTTCATCGGTAAATTTCTTAAACCACCCGTTGAATTCTTCAATGCCTGCTTTCGATCTCAGGAGGTTAAAAATGTAATCACCTTTCAGTGTCAGAACAGTTCTCAATGTATCTCCCCCCGGATTTTGTGCCAGCAGAACATTAAATGGCTTCTTCCGCAGGACAAGGTTTGCCCTGTCATTCTCGGAGAGGTTTCCGAAGAAGCTGATAAAGCCGAAATCGTCGGTAGGGGCTTTAATCTTTTGAAGATGGGTTTCAAATACAGCGTTGATCACAGGATATTCATCGGAGTAGAAATTATTTTTAAAAAAATAGAAGCTGGGTCCGAGCCGGTAGCGGGTAGGTTCATTCCAGGCAACCCCATTGACATACCTGAATTGATCACCACTGATAAAAGTATTGCGCACAAAATCATTGAACAGTCTGACCTGAAGTTCTTTGTCGGTAATAACCTGGTTGTTCCTGGCAAAATTTTTCTTCTGTCTTTTGAATCTCTTGTAAAATCCCGCATCCCTTAAGGTTACGAATTTTTCGGGCACCAGCACCATGGAAGGCTGAAGTTCCGCCCTTGTCTGAGTGCTTCTCTTCGGGAATGAATAGTACTGAACCGGAACTTCCAGGATGCTGAGTGTATTGAAGGGATATTCTGTGGTGAAGTTTGTTTCAAGTTCCCTTAAAATGCCGGAGACCAGGAAGGGCAATGTATCTTTAAGTTCGGCAAGATCTTTTTTGTAATAGTCATTTCCCGGGTAATGATAACTGATGAATTCAACCGAATCAACAGTCAGCGTGTCTGACAGATAATTGCCTATGGCCAGGGTCAGCCCGGTCAACGGGAGGCCGGGTCTGAAGGTGAAACTTTCATCCTTCCTCACCGGCTTCCCCTGCGACACAGCCGAAAGGCCGTTTATCGGATGCACGTTAAGAGTATACATCGCGAAGTCTACTTTGATCCTGGCAGGATTTGACGGATAATAATTCAGGGCTGCAACGGGATACCAGTGGGCTTCGGGTGTCAGAAGAACATAATCTTCTGTAAGGAAAACCTGTCGCTTATTGATATTCAGCATTTCGGCGCGGTAGTAATTCTCCTTCAGGTTGTCGTTATAGTCGGGATAACAAAAAGATTCATTGATGGTTCCGGAATAGGATATTCTTAAACTGTCAGACTGATCCTTCACAAGCAATTTCCCGGGGTCGACCTCAATTATATGGTTTATTCTCCGGAATGGTAGTTCTCTGCCTCCGGAAGTTATGGCAGAGACTTCAAGGGTAGGATTAAGCGAGAAAAGATAATTCTGAAGGGGCTGGTCATTCCTGTTGATTATCCAGAGATCGGCAGATGCTTCAAATGACTCCCCTGTATGCACAAGATCAATATGGGCATCAGTGACTACCGGGAACTTCTGATTCTCAAATTTCCTGTTTACCTCGACCGTCAGTTTTTTATCCCTGGCTTTATGCGAGTGGATCGACCAGGTATTTGATCCGGTTATTAGTGCACCCGTGGCGAACATGGTCAGCAGGACAATCGTGAGGGTTGTATGAAATTTTGACTGAGGCAGGCGCTTGAATAACAGAATGGTTCCCATTACCATAGCCATTCCCAGGAAAAAGTAAAGCAACCGCTGATTCATTATTAATTCAAGATTGTCAAAACCAACTATTCCCGATTTGAAAACCGGAATGCCGAATGCCATGTAGTCAAGGATCGATCCTGCCCTGTAAAAAAGATAAAACATATCAAGCACCGCATAGCCGAGAAGGATCATAAATGTAATTGCCTGGTTCCTTAGAACCTGCATGAGCATGAACGCCAGGCCAAGGCTGAATACAAGGGTGGGGACTGAAATTATCAGCAGGTAACTAAGGTACGACATGATATCCACCGCCATGTTCTTTGCAATTATATTAATGATCAGGCCAATGCAGAGGATCACAACGTTGAGGCCGAGGAATAGCCTGAGTATTCCGAGTGTTTTTCCCGTTATATATTCAAAATTTGACATTGAGCGGGTATAGAGGACCTCATTTGTATCGAGTTTTTTGTCGCGTTTGAGAAAATCAGCGGCAAGGAAAATAACAACTATAGCCTGACCTATATTCAAAAGGTAAAGATTGACAAGAGGCAGGGCTGAAGGAATGGCCATCAATACCCAGTCCTCGTCGCCTATTGGAGAAAATAGCCCTATATTCATGAATGTAAGGATCACAATCGCTCCTATTGAGAAGAGCCTGAAGAACCAGCTTCGTCTCAGGGTTTTGGCTTCGTACAGGGCTACTGTTCTGATATTATGCAGAAATGGCATAAAGAGGTACTTTTATTAATCTATTATCGTTGTTTTCAGCTTATGTTCCATATAGTAAACATAGGCGTGTTCAATATCGGGAATTATGGCGGTTGAGGCGTATTCCGGAGGATCGTCTGAGACTACCTGGACCTCCCATCCCGTTTCAACTGGTATTGTTGATATGACATTGTAACGCTCTTTTACCTTCTCATATTCATAGGGTGTGAGGTGAAGTCTGAATACATGTCCCCAGGCCTGCTTTACCAGATCTTCGGGAGAGCCCGAGAACACAAGTTCTCCCCTGCTAAGCAGCGCCATTCCCTGGCACGTGGATGAGATATCACCCACAATATGAGTTGACAGGATAATGGTAACATCATTCTGGCTGAGCTGCGACAAAATGTTCCTGAATCTGATTCTTTCATCAGGATCAAGCCCGGTGGTCGGTTCATCCACAATAATGATCCGGGGGTTCCCGATAAGAGCCTGTGCAATTCCAAGCCGCCGTTTCATTCCTCCCGAGAGCCTGTTTGCCTGCCGGTCGCGCACTTCAAGGAGTCCAACCTGGTCGAGCAGCCTGTCAACTTCGTTAAGTCTCTCCTTCCTGTTCTTCATCCCGGCCAGCGATCCCGAGTAATCGAGAAACTCCCAGGTCCTCAGTGAAGAAAAGAACCGGAAATCCTGTGGCAGGTAGCCAAGGATCTTTCTTAATTCCTTCCGGATTTTCTGGATATCCTCTCCATCAACAAGCACCTGCCCTGATGAGGGTTTCATCAGTGTTACCATGATTCGCATCAGGCTCGACTTCCCTGCACCATTTGGTCCCAATAGCCCGAACATGCCCGTTCCGAATACAAGGTTTATATCCTTCAGTGCATGATTTCCGTTCGGATATATCTTATCTAGTCGTTGAATTTCAATTTTCATATACTGATCCGGTTTGTTCTGGGGGAGTCACGGTTACTCTGACGTATAAAAGACGAAGAAAATTTCAAATGTGGCAATAAAAAGTTAAGAAATTTAGCATTTTTCTGAAATTAACATGGAAAGAGCGTTCCGGAATCTGATCCTCCAATTCAAACAAATTCATAATTTTGTAAATTAAGAATTTCCCGGGTGGTCTACAAAACAAACAAACGCAAGATTATAAACGATCCGGTGTACGGCTTTATAAGCATACCCGGCGATATTATATATGATATAATTGAACACCCGTGGTTTCAAAGGCTGAGGAACATCAAGCAACTGGGCCTTACGAGTTTTGTGTACCCCGGGGCCAATCACAGCAGATTCCAGCATTGCCTGGGAGCCCTTCATCTTATGGATAATGCCCTCAAAGCCTTGAAAAACAAGGGGGTGGATATTTCGAAGGAGGAAGAGGAGGCTACCCTGACCGCAATACTCCTTCACGACATCGGTCACGGCCCGTTTTCCCACGCTCTTGAAAATTCGCTGATTCACGGGATCACCCATGAAGATCTTTCATGGCTTCTTATGAAGAGAATGAATGTAGCTTTCGGGGGCAGGCTCGATATGGCGATTGAGATATTCAAAGGAACCTACCGGAGAAAGTTTTTTCATGAGCTGGTAACCGGGCAGATGGATATGGACAGGCTCGATTATTTAAGGAGGGATTCGTTCTTTACAGGGGTTATCGAAGGCTCGGTTGGGTCGGACCGAATAATAATGATGCTGAATGTTGTAAACGACACCCTGGTGGTTGACGAAAAAGGTATCTATTCACTCGAAAAGTTCCTTATAGCCCGCAGGCTTATGTACTGGCAGGTATATATGCACAAGACCGTTCTTACATCCGAATGCCTCCTGGTCAATGTTTTGAAGCGGGCAAAGGAGCTGGCATCGGAAGGGATCGAGCTCTTTGCAACTCCTGCCCTCAGATTCTTCCTTTATAATACGATAGGGCCAGGTGATCTGGCGGAAGATGGCCTTTTTTCCCCGGGAATTGTAGCTGCAAATTTCACACGGCTCGATGATAATGATATCTTTGCATCGGCAAAATACTGGTCAGACCACAAGGATAAAGTTTTGTCCGATCTGGCCGGCAGGCTTATGAGCAGGAATCTTCTTGCAATAGAACTTCAGAATGAACCATTCCCGGAAGAAAGGCTTGAACGATTGAAGAAAATTGCAGGCGACAGGATGAATATCAGCAGAGAGATGACAAATTATTATGTCTTTACGAACAGCATTTATAACCTGACCTATGCACCTGATGCTCCCCAGGTCAGAATATTGCTTAAAAATGGCACTACTGCCGATATAACTTCGGTATCAGACATGTTTGACCACAGGCTGCTTTCAGAAAGGGTAACCAAGTATTTTCTTTGTTACCCCAAAGAATGCAGGCAATAAATATTATTAACTATGGAGTTTAATGCCACAACGATTGCCGGATTTCTTAAGGGTGAAATAGAGGGAGATCCGGGAGCAACAGTTAATACTGTTGCAAAAATAGAGGAGGGGAAGCCTGGCGCTCTGTCATTTCTTGCCAATCCGAAATATGAACATTATCTCTACACTACAAAATCTTCGATAGTACTCGTAAACAGGAATTTTGTCGCGTCGGCAAGGGTTGAAGCCACGCTCATAAGGGTTGACAATGCATATGATGCATTTGCATCACTCCTTCAGCTTGTTGACAAGGCACGGCCCCGGAAGAAGGGGATACATCCTTCAGCCTTAATTGAACCAACCGCAACAATTGGCAGCGATGTGTATATCGGACCTTTTACCTATATTGGAGATAATTGCATTATCGGTGATGAATGTGCGATATACCCTCATGTCTATGTCGGCGACAATACACGCATCGGCAGGAACTGCACGATCAATCCGGGTGTCAAGATCTATCATGAATGCGTTGTCGGGGAATATTGCATAATACATGCCGGAACAGTTATCGGAAGCGACGGGTTCGGATTTGCACCGCAGTCGGAGAGTGAATTCATGAAGATCCCGCAACTGGGGAATGTTGTGATAGAGGATCACGTTGAGATTGGTGCCAATGTAGCCATTGACCGCGCAACAATGGGCTCAACGGTGATCCGGAAAGGGGTGAAGCTTGACAATCTTATACAGATAGGGCATAATGTTGAAGTTGGTGAGAATACGGTGATGGCAGGCCAGACAGGTATTGCCGGATCATCAAAGATCGGCAAAAACTGCATGTTTGGAGGACAGGTTGGCATTGCCGGCCATCTCAAGGTTGCTGATGGAGTAAAAATCGGTGCGCAGTCGGGAATATCAGGGGACATAAGGAAGGAAAACGCAGTGTTGCTGGGATATCCCGCAATCGATCTCAGGGATTTCTTCAGATCGAGTGTTATTTTCAAAAGATTGCCTGATCTTAGTTTAAAGGTGGAAAAGCTTGAAAAAGAAATGGAACGCCTTAAGAAAAAAGAATAAATTAATAATAAATACTTAAATTGCCCCTCTCTGAAGTCATGTTATTGCATTGTTCAGATTTTTTTAATTTTTTTGTACCCGAATCTAAAACTTTGATTACAGACTAATGAGCGAGAAACAAAGGACGCTTGCAAAAGAGGTAAGCCTTACGGGGAAGGGACTACACTCAGGAATTGGTGTCACCATTATTTTCAAACCCGCTCCGGCTAACCATGGATATAAATTTTGCAGGACCGACCTTCCGGGAAAACCTGTGATCGATGCTCTCGCCGAAAATGTTACGGATACATCAAGAGGTACCACGCTTGTGCAGAACAATGCATCAGTTGCAACCATTGAACACGCACTCGCGGCCCTGCACGGATTACGCGTCGATAATGCACTGATAGAGCTGAACGGGCCGGAAGCTCCGATAATGGGAGGCGCCGCCTGGTCATTTACTGAAGCAATTAAGGATGCTGGTTTTCAGGAACTTAGGGAAGACCGGAATTATTTTGTCATAAAGGAGAAAATAGTATATTCCGATGAAGAACACGGGGTCGATCTTATTATTTATCCTGATGACCATCTCAGCATTAACGTCCTTATCGACTACAATTCGAAAATCCTGGGGAACCAGTATGCCATTCTGGATACGATAGATGATTTTGAAAAGGAAATAAGCAGAAGCCGCACCTTTGTATTCTTTCATGAGCTTGAACCTCTTTATAAGCTTGGACTCATAAGAGGGGGTGATCTTGATAATGCGGTGGTTATACTGGAAAAAGAAGTTGAACAGGAAGAGATTGACCGGATTGCACATCTTTTTAACAGGCCCGGGATCAACAAGCATACGGCCGGCATCCTTAACAACACGGAACTGCGGTATCCGAACGAACCTGCCCGACATAAACTGCTTGACATTATGGGTGATCTTGCGCTGATCGGTCAGCCAATCAAGGGAAAAGTCGTGGCGACCCGTCCGGGTCATCTGGCGAATACCCGGCTTGCCAGGCTTGTAAGGCAGGAAATAAAGAAAGCACATTCCAAGTTAAATATACCTGTTTATGATCCGTCCCAGCCCCCCATCTACAATATAGAAGAAATAAGAAGACGATTACCTCACAGATATCCTTTTCTCCTGGTTGACAAAATAATAGCGCTTGATGAAAACAGTGTTGTAGGGATAAAAAATGTTACCTTTGATGAACCCTTCTTCCAGGGTCACTTTCCTGACGAACCTGTTATGCCGGGAGTATTGCTGGTTGAAGCCCTGGCCCAATCGGGGGGGTTACTGGTTTTGAGCACAGTTGACGAACCATCAAAATATTCTACCTATTTCCTCAAAATAGATAAGTTAAAATTCAAGCACAAGGTGGTACCCGGCGACACACTGATTTTGAAGATGGAACTGATAGAGCCGATACGGAGAGGGATAGTTTCAATGTTCGGCCAGGCTTTTGTCGGGAATCATCTGGTACTTGAAGGAGAACTGGTTGCCCAGATTGTTAAAAACAAATGATGGTCCAATGATTTCAAATTTAGCATACATCCATCCCGATGCCCGGCTTGCAGAAAATGTAACAGTTGAAGCCTTTGCCTATATTGCAGATAATGTTGAGATCGGGGAAGGAACCTGGATCGGGCCAAATGCTACAATCCTGTATGGCGCAAGGATAGGAAAGAACTGCCGTATCTTTCCCTGTGCCGTGATCTCGGCTATTCCACAGGATCTCAAATTCAGGGGCGAGGACACTGTGGCAATAATTGGGGATAATTCCACAATCCGCGAAGGGGCGACTGTGAACAGGGGTACAGCTTCGGCTGGTAAAACGATCGTGGGAAAAAACTGCCTTATAATGACATATGCACATGTCGGACACGATTGTATAATCGGGAATAACTGCATCCTTGGCAACGGTTGCGGACTTGCCGGTGAGGTGAGGGTTGATGACTGGGCTATATTAAGTGCCGGTACCCTGGTACACCAGTTTGCCCGGATCGGAGGACATGTTATGATCGGAGGCGGATCGAAGGTAAGAACCGACGTACCTCCATTTATAAAAGCTGACAGGGATCCGCTTTCATATATGGGACTTAACACTGTCGGACTAACCAGGCGGGGATTTGAAAATGAAAGGATCAATTGCATTCATGACATGTACAGGGTGATCTATCAGAACGGAATGAATATATCGCAGGCTCTTGATCTTATTGAAGCTAAATTCAGCCAATCCGACGACAGGGATTATATTCTTGAATTCATAAGAAAATCCGAACGCGGGATAATAAGAGGCCCCAGATAGAAGTAAATCAATCGGCTGTTTCCCAGCCCTGAGCCTTGAGCTCGATTTCAGTACCCGCTTCACTTACCACGTAACAACCCTGATCATGGTGCGTAAGATGTCCGATTAATTTTACTCCGGGAATATCCCTGACCTTTTCAAGATTCTCAAGCGGAACGGTAAACAGGATTTCATAGTCCTCACCCCCGTTCAGCGCCGTGGTGACAGGATCAATTTCAAATTCCCCTGCAGCACGGCTGGTTTCCGTATCGATAGGGATCCTGTCATAAAAAACCCTGCAGCCGGTATGCGACAGTTTGCAGATCTGTAGCAGGTCGGATGCAAGTCCTTCTGAAACATCGATCATTGAGGACGGCAAAATTCCGCGATCACTCAGATCAGTGATGATATGGGAAGGGAATTCCGGTTTAAGCTGTCTCTCAATAATATATTCATAGCCTGCCAGATCAGGCTTAAAATCCTTGTTTTTTTCGAAGAGCCTTCTTTCCCTTTCAAGAACCTGAAGTCCCATGAATGCTGCACCGAAGTTACCGGTTACACATATCAGGTCATTTGGACTGGCTCCATCCCTCTTTACCAGGCTGTTTCCTGCGACCGACCCTATCGCTGTAACACCAATAGTAAGCCCTGTGAGTGAACTTGTTGTATCTCCCCCTGCGATATCAACAGTGTACCTGCTGCAGGCCAGCTTTATCCCCTCATAAAGTTCATCGACCTGTTCAACGGTGAATTTTGAACTTATGCCAACGGCGATCAATACCTGTCCGGGATTTCCGTTCATTGCATATATGTCAGATATTGCTCTTATAACAGCCTTGTAGCCAAGATGCTTCAGCGGAGTGTAAATAAGATTAAAGTGTATGCCTTCAAGAAGCAGATCAGTCGAGACAAGAGTCAGATTGTCACCGGTATCAATCACTGAAGCATCAAAACCAATCACTGATAAAGTACTTTTATTCTGAGGCTTTATACCATTTGTGATATGGCCGATAAGACCAAATTTGCCAAACTTCCCGATAGGAGTCTTGCTGCTTTCCGATTCCTTCATAAGTTCATCCGATATGCCCGATGGTTCTCCCGAAGGGATTGATTGCTACTTCCGTAAGCTTGAAATGCTGTATTCCGAACGGGATGCCGATTATGGTAATGCACAGCAAAACCCCGAAGAATGCATGTGTGATCGCGATCCAGATCCCCCCGCACAGAAGCCAGAGTACATTCATAAATATATACAGGCAACCCGAAGCCCTCGTTTGGACGTAACTTGTCCGGCCAAACGGCCATATCGAAAGGGATGCCATTTTGAGAGTCTGAAGGCCAAAGGGTATGCCAATGATCGTTATCATAAGGATCAGGCTGCCAATAAAATATTCAATGGCTATGAGAATACCACCAAAGATCAGCCAGATTAAATTGCCAAGTATTTTCATTGAGGAGTCAGTTTTATTCGAGGATTACATTTTTGTCTTTAGGATATTTTACCGAGTAAGTAAGGATCAGCTGCCTTGTTTCCTGCGGCTTGATATTAAGGTCCCATCTGATTTCACCCGTTTGTGCATTGTGCTTTCCTCCTGAAAGGTCAATAGCCTCTACTTCAATATCGCTGTTCGATGATATTGGGATCTGGTCGTTTACGGTTATCCTTACAGGGTTTGACTTGTTATTTCGTACAGTTATCAGGAATGAGTAGGTCTCGGTTTTATTTGAACCGAGGACCCTCTTGCTTGTGAAGTCCTGTCTTTTCTCCCTTTTTACAAGTATGCTGTTGTCGTTACCCAGCGAAAGGGTCATCGTGTCAGTCATCTGATTGGCATCCAGGAATGATTTCCCAACATAGGTGTTTTCAAAATAAAGCGTTGCTTCACCTCTTATGAGACTCTGCTCTGCCCAGCCGGTGATATTCCCCGTGAGATAGGCAAGCGGTGATATCTTTGGTACCGTAGCATACTTGTACTCGGCAGGTGTGGTAGTCCGTTGTATCTCAATTGTCTGAATTTTTCCGTCAGACAATATGGTATATGGGACAGCAACATCGAACGATACGGTGGTCTCTCCCACCTGCCTCTGTACCGCAACTGGAACAACTTCCTCCATTTCCATCGCATCAGCTGCCTTAGCTTCTTCAACCATCATCATCGGCATTTCCGCTTTCCGCTGGTAATTGGCTGCCCGGCCTCTGGTAATTGGGATGGGAGTAAAAAAATCAATGAACCACGGGTTTAGTACCGGAACATTCCCGGCAACCCATGGTGTGGCGTTGGAGAAGCTTAAACTCACGTTGTTCCACGTGACGCCTGTATTCTGGAAGATATTTGCCTTGTAGAACAATGTAACCGGTTTGGTTATATCGTCAACACGGATATCATAGGAAGGATAC
Source organism: uncultured Bacteroidales bacterium (assembly GCA_963737255.1). GTDB lineage: Bacteria > Bacteroidota > Bacteroidia > Bacteroidales > VadinHA17 > LD21. Next base: position 69,473 of record CAVTSB010000007.1, on the reverse strand, counting down.
CAGCCGGCATTCGTCACAACATAGCTGAATGTCATCCTGCCTGATACGGGCTTTTCTGCAGATACTGTCACGGTTATTTCACCGGATGGAAGACGCTGCTTCCCGAATTTGTCGGCTATCTGCTGCTGAAGGACTGTAATCTGTTTTTCATAATCGATGATGAGCCTGTTTTTCTTAAGGACTGAAGTTGTAACCTGGTCCATATTATTGGTATACAGATCCATAACGCTCCTGAGCTGCTCAAGTGAAAATGTTGTCTCCTTCACAAGTATTGCCCTGTTGGCAACCAGGAAAGCTTCCTTTTCCTTAAGCACGGTAATGGCTGCCTTTTCATCTTCAACTTTCAGCTGAAGGGCTTCGATCTGACTTCTGATGGACTTAACTTCAGGTATATCCTCGAGATTCTCAAGAAAATTATTCTGCTGGTTTACCGACATTATTGTAAAATTTCCGAAACCCTTCACCTGAATACTCTGCGCATCAATGTAGGGTGACAGGCCGCCAAGCCTGAGGGTCGAATTTCCTGCCTGAACTTCAAAAGCTGCTTCATGGGTAAGCTGGGCGCGGTCGGGATAAACGGTAACATGTTTCAGAGTTGCCTTGATGTCTTTTTCGGTGTCTGCCAGCAGATTGGAAGATGCTGACAGCAGGAATATCAAAATCAGCGAAAGATTTTTCATGTTGTATAGCTTAAATTCTTTAATAAGGTTCATAAAACGTTAAAGGTAGGATTTTTAATTAAAATGGCTTTAGCAATTTTGGGGCCAGTGGGAATTGTTAAATAAAGTGAATTTCGAAATATATTTCATGTTAATTATTCTTTTTCCGTTCGTATCTGTCTTTATTAGTCTACTTTTGAGCAAATTATAATAGTAATGAAGGGTTTGAAAATCGGTAACATTGCAGTTGCCGTTCCAATAATACAGGGTGGCATGGGTGTCGGAATTTCCCTTTCGGGACTTGCCTCTGCAGTTGCAAATGAAGGAGGAGTTGGAGTTATCTCGAGTGCCGGGCTTGGTCTGTTATACAAGGATTTTTCAAAGGATTTTCTGGAAGCGAGTATTCTCGGACTTAAAGAGGAGATACGAAAGGCAAGGGAAAAAACACAGGGAGTGATTGGGGTCAACGTGATGGTGGCAATGTCGAATTTTGCAGATATGATCCGGACAGCCATATCTGAAAAAGTTGACATAATAATTGCCGGTGCCGGGCTTCCGCTAGATCTGCCTTCTTTCCTGAAAAAAGGGAATAACACGAAACTGATCCCGATAGTTTCTTCAGCCAGGGCGGCCAGGATAATCTGCGAGAAGTGGAAATCAAATTACGATTACCTTCCTGATGCCGTTATTGTCGAAGGACCAAAAGCAGGAGGGCATCTGGGATTTAAAGAAGAACAGATAACCGACAGCGATTATAAGCTGGAAAAGCTTGTCCCGGAGATCGTCACGGAGCTAAAAACATTCGAAGAAAAATATGATCAGGCAATCCCGCTGATTGCAGCCGGAGGAATCTATACCGGCACTGATATCAGGGATATCATGAGGCTCGGTGCATCGGGAGTGCAGATGGGAACGATATTTGTAACCACGAATGAATGCGACGCTTCGGCTGCTTTCAAGGAATCGTACATCAATGCAACCGAAAAAGATATTCAGATCATAAAAAGTCCTGTCGGAATGCCAGGCAGGGCAATCCTGAGCAACTTCATAACCAAGGTCAGGGAAGGTAAAAAGCAGCCTAAAAAATGCCCTTTCAAATGCATTCGGACATGTGACATTGAAAAAAGCCCATATTGCATTATTGTCGCGCTTATAAATGCCCTGAAAGGAAACTTCGAGAGCGGTTACGCTTTCGCAGGTGCAAATGCATACAAAGCCAGTAAGATCTCATCAGTGAGAGAGGTATTCCGGTCGTTGCTGAAGGAGTACAGGGAAAGCAAGTGACCTTCTGATTATTTCATCACTTCAAAATACCCCACTGTTCCCGGATCAGCCATCGCTTCCGTCTTATTTGCCAAAGGGCAGCCCGGAACAGGGCAATTGATAATCTTGTGTTCATTGTTGTCGGCAGGTTCCCATCCAAGCAAAAGGTACAGGGCTAAGAACCCAAGTACGTATGCAACTGCAACGTGCCATCCGTTTTTGACCCAGGCGACCACGTCACGTCCCTGTGGAAATTTATTCGTGATAGCCACACCTGCCGAAGAGCCAAACCATATCATCGATCCGCCGAATCCAACGGTATAGGCAAGCATACCCCAGTCAAAATGACCCTGGTCAAGACATAGCTTTGTAAGCGGGATATTATCGAAAACAGCTGAGAGGAAGCCGAGCGCAAATGCAGTTACCCATGAGGCGTTGGGAAGTTCTTCTACCGGCATCATAGATGCACAGGTCACCAGGCAGAGCAGGAAAACAGTTCCTTTAATAGCTCCCGGTACTTCTTTCCATGGCACAGGCCGCAGAAATGCACCGATAACAATAGCTATCCAGACCCCGAGGGCAGGCATGTCATAAACAATGTTTGAAATGATGGCTCCGGTCAGTATCAAGGCAACGTTGAAGATCTTTACCCAGTCAATTTTTACATTATCAACCGGATCCTTCAGGATCGGCTGAAATTTATCCTGCTGATGTGCTGCAAACCAGGCAAAGAAGATCAGTGCCGTACCTGCAGCAACATAGGCATGTAGAACATTTAAAGCTGAAACCCCGTCGATCCACATCATTGTGGTTGTAGTGTCACCGACCACACTTCCGGATCCACCGGCATTGCTTGCAGCCACAATTGCTGCAATATATCCAATATGCACCTTCTTCTTAAAAACTACAAGTGCAATTGTACCTCCGATCAGGGCTGCAGCAATATTATCAAGGAAGGATGAAAGGATAAAAACAAACACCAGCAGGAGGAAAGGCCCTTTCCAGTCATCCGGCAGATACTTTGGCAATATATCGGGAACCCGCGATTCTTCGAAAATTTTTGAAAGGACCGCAAACCCAAGCAAAAGACCCAGAAGGTTCAGAATTATTCCCCATTCACCCTGCCGCAGCTCCTTGTCCATGATCTGGTCGGCCATCGGAGTTGTGCCGAAGAAATGGTCGGCCAGGTTGAATCCTTCAGCGAAGAGAAGCTTAAATGTGAGCAGTACTGTCAGTCCGGTAACTGCAACCCAGAATGTCTGTTTGTGAAACAGTGCAACACACAGAAGGATTAGTCCGAAAATTATGAACTCAATCCGTACAGATCCGATTGAAGGAGCGGTGCCTCCGGAAGATGCCAGGAGGCAGGCGGGCGCAAATAAAACAGCTGCCAGGAGGAAAAGCCTTTTCAGGTTTTTACCCGGGAAGAAACCGGAAATCTTATCCATAAAAAGCGTTTTTGGGTGATTTAAAGTTCTTTAACAGGGCGCTAATTTAAATATATTCCTTATTCCCTGAACAAAAATTATTGTAATCCTGTGATGATCTTTGTCATGGAAATTGGTAAGCAACACCTTCCGGACTATTATTGCGGATTGCGCCTGGCCGGCAGGCAGAGGTTTTTGATTTCGGATTAAAAAGCAAATACAATCCCAAATCCGAAAACCCAAATCCGAAATCCCAAATGATCATAATTGCAACATAATAGGTTTAACTTTGCATTAGTATCAAAAACTCGATTTTTTTTAATATTTTTGCTGTGTTTATTTAGATTAATTATAATTAGCAGATTGATGAATTAAATATAGGCTGTCAGTCTGTCAATTGAATAATATAATTTGATGGAAAAAGATCAGGATAAGATAATTAACGACGTTACTTCAGGTGAATACAAGTATGGATTCTATTCGGATATTGAAACAGAAAGGATCGGAAAAGGGCTGAATGAAGATGTTATCCGGATGATTTCGGGAAAGAAAAATGAGCCTGACTGGCTCCTTGAATTCCGGCTGAAAGCATTCCGTTTCTGGCAGACAATGAAAATGCCACGATGGGCAAATCTTAAAATACCACCGATTGACTACCAGGACATAATATATTATGCGGCTCCAAAACAGAAAATTTCCGCGGCCGGCAATGGCGAAATTGATCCCGAGCTGAAGAGAACCTTCGACAGGCTCGGGATTCCGCTCGAGGAACAGAAATACCTTTCAGGAGTGGCAGTTGATGCGGTTCTCGATAGTGTCTCGGTAAAAACGACTTTCAAGGAAACCCTTGCTGAGCTGGGAATAGTTTTCTGTTCCTTCAGTGAAGCGGTCAAAGAGTATCCCGAACTTGTAAAAAGATACATGGGATCAGTTGTTCCCTACACCGATAATTTCTTTGCATCACTCAATTCAGCTGTTTTCAGCGACGGATCGTTCTGCTATATCCCCAAGGGGGTCAGATGCCCGATGGAGCTATCAACTTATTTCAGGATTAATTCCGCAAACACGGGTCAGTTTGAACGGACCCTGCTTGTGGCTGACGATGAGGCATATGTCAGCTATCTTGAAGGATGTACAGCCCCTATGAGGGATGAGAATCAGCTTCATGCTGCAGTAGTGGAGATAATTGCAGAAAAAAATGCCGAGGTAAAATACTCAACTGTACAAAACTGGTATCCTGGCGACAAGAATGGTAAAGGAGGAATATTAAATTTTGTTACAAAAAGAGGCATGTGCCGGGGTGAAAACTCCAAAATCTCATGGACTCAGGTTGAAACGGGTTCGGCAATAACCTGGAAGTATCCTTCATGTATCCTTCGTGGCGATAATTCAACCGGAGAGTTTTACTCGGTTGCTGTTACCAACAACTACCAGCAGGCTGATACAGGATCAAAAATGACCCATATCGGTAAAAACACAAAAAGCACAATCGTTTCCAAAGGTATAGCTGCGGGTCATGGCCAGAACAGTTACAGGGGCCTTGTCAAAGTCCTTAAGAATGCCACAAATGCCAGGAACTTTTCGCAGTGCGATTCACTGCTGCTGGGTAACAGATGCGGGGCACACACCTTTCCATACCTGGAGGTTGACAACCAGAGCGCGAGAGTGGAACATGAAGCAACCACATCAAAAATAGGAGAGGACCAGATCTTCTACTGCAACCAGCGTGGAATTTCAACCGAGGATGCCGTCGGCCTGATTGTAAATGGTTATGCCAGGGAAGTAATAAACAAACTTCCGATGGAATTTGCAGTGGAAGCACAGAAACTCCTGCAGATCAGTCTCGAAGGAAGCGTTGGTTAAAACAATTAATACAATTTCATTATATCATGCTTATTATAAAAGATTTAAAAGCCGGGATTGAAGGGAAAGCCATACTTAAGGGCATCAGTCTTGAGGTAAAACCCGGAGAAATTCACGCTATTATGGGTCCGAACGGATCGGGCAAAAGCACTCTTGCATCTGTCCTTGTCGGCAGGGAACTTGTTGAAGTTACTGAGGGCAGTGTTACTTATTTCGGAAAAAACCTTCTGGAAATGTCGCCTGAAGACAGATCAAAAGAGGGGATATTCCTCGGATTTCAATATCCCATCGAAATCCCCGGCGTAAGTATGGTCAACTTCATGAAGACTGCAGTTAACGAACACAGGAAACATAAAGGGCTTGAGCCTCTTTCCGCATCCGATTTCCTGAAGCTGATGCGCGAAAAAAAGGAGCTTGTGGAGATTGATTCCAAATTGGCGAACAGGTCGGTAAATGAAGGTTATTCGGGTGGTGAAAAAAAGAAAAATGAGATCTTCCAGATGGCAATGCTGGAACCGAAACTGGCAATTCTGGATGAAACTGACTCGGGCCTTGATATAGATGCACTCCGGATTGTTGCAAATGGTGTCAATAAACTCAGGCGCCCTGATAATTCAACTATAGTTATTACACATTACCAGAGGCTTCTCGATTACATTGTACCGGATATTGTCCATGTCATGTACGATGGGCGTCTGGTAAAAACAGCAGGCAAGGAACTGGCCCTTGAGCTCGAGGAAAAAGGTTACGACTGGATTAAGAAAGAGGCAGACAATAAATATTGAGATGAACGTCACAACTGAAACAACAGAGAAATATTTAAATCTTTATACGGAGAATATCGGGAAGATTAAAGGGGGATCAACCGCTTTTATAAATTCCTTCAGGGAACCTGCTATAAAGAAATTTGACGAGCTGGGAATTCCGACAAGGAAGAATGAAGCTTATAAGTACACCAATCTGGATATCTTCTTTAAGAATGATTACCACAGCTATTTCATTCCCGGAAAGGATGATTATATTAAAGCCGAGGAGTTCAGGTGCGATGTTGCAGGCCTTGATACACACGGAATTGTCCTGATAAATGGATTTTATCCCACCCTTAACGGGAAACTTCGCGAACTGCCCGGCGGCATATGGATCGGAAGCCTTAATGAGGCAGCCAGGAAATTCGGGAGCCTGGTTGAGGAGCATTACGGGAAATACGCAAAAAGTGATTCGGACGGATTGATACACCTGAACACAGCCATGGCTTCTGACGGGGTATTTGTTTATGTACCCGACGGGGCAGTACTTAAAAAGCCGGTACAGGTTGTTAATCTCGTAGACTCAGTTGAAGATATATTCAATCAGCACCGTAACCTTATCCTGGTCGGGAAAAATGCCGAATTTACCTTGATAATCTGCGACCATACACTCTCACCTCAGAAGTTCCTTACAAATGCGGTTACAGAGGTTCATGTCGGCGAGAATTCACACTTTGACCTGATCAGGGTGCAGAATGAACACAATAATGCCTGCAAGATAACGCATACATTTATCCACCAGGAAGCCAACAGTGTCGTTTCGTCGAACAACATAACACTTCACGGCGGGCTTGTGCGGAACAGCACCTATCATTACCTCGCAGGCGAGGGAGCTGAAACCAATTCATTCGGACTTTACCTTGCTGACAAATGGCAGCATGTCGACAACTTTGTAAACGTCGAACACGCTTCCCCGAATTGCAAAAGCGATCAGCTGTTCAAGGGAGTTCTTGATGATATGTCGACCGGGGCCTTTAACGGGCGCATTTATGTGGCCCAGGATTCACAGGGTACTCTGGCTTACCAGAGGAATAATAATATTCTGCTGACTGACGATGCCAAAATGGATAGCAAGCCTCAGCTTGAGATCTATGCCGACGATGTAAAATGCAGTCATGGTGCGACTGTGGGCCAGCTTGATGACGACGCACTTTTCTATCTTCAGTCGAGGGGGATCAATAAGCGCGAGGCAAAGCTGATGCTAATGTTCGGATTTGCACACGAGGTGATCCAGAATATTAAGGTTGAGGCTCTTAGGGATAGGATGGATGGCCTGGTCATGCAGCGGTTGAGAGGCGAACTTTCGCGTTGTGCTTTTTGTCTGGTTAAATGCGGCTAATAAAGGTTTAAGTGAAAAACATAGCTGAAATAAGGAGTGATTTCCCGTTGCTGGCCAGGAAAATTTATGACAAGCCGCTTGTCTATTTCGATAACGGAGCCACCACCCAGAAACCGATGAGTGTTCTTGACGCCGTCAGGGAGGTTTATACTACATATAATGGAAATGTTCACAGGGGAGTCCATGCAATGAGCGACCTGACATCCGAAGCCTTCGAAAATGCGCGGGAAAAGGTGAGATCATTCATTAATGCCGGCAAGAGGGAGGAAATTGTTTTTACGTCCGGAACCACAGGCTCGATAAACTGCGTTGCCTTTTCATTCGGAGAAAGGTATATTAAACCTGGCGACGAAGTAATTTTAAGCACCCTCGAACATCATGCAAATATTGTCCCGTGGCAAATGATGTGCGAACGCAAAGGGGCTGTACTGAAAGTAATTCCGGTAGATGAGAGGGGAGAGATCATACTTGATGAGTATTACAAACTGCTTTCGGCAAAAACCAGGATTGTCGCGGTTGCCCAGGTCTCAAATGCGCTTGGTACAATCCTGCCGATCGATGATATAATCAAATCGGCACATTCAATGAACATCCCGGTTCTTATTGACGGTGCACAGGGTGCTCAGCACGGTATTACTGATGTAACTACGAATGATTGTGATTTTTACGCCTTTTCCGGGCATAAAATTTACGGTCCGACCGGTATAGGTGTACTTTATGGCAAGGAAAAATGGCTGTCGGAATTGCCGCCATACCAGGGGGGAGGCGATATGGTTGAAAAAGTGACTTTTGAAAAGACAACATTTAACCAGCTTCCATTCAAGTTTGAAGCAGGTACAATAAATTATGCCGGCGCTATCGGGCTCGGTAAGGCCCTTGATTATGTCCTTTCAATTGGCAGGGAGGATATAGCCTCAAGGGAAAAAATGCTTCTGCATTATGCAAATGAAAGGTTATCAGCAATAAATAAGCTTAGGATTTTTGGCAATTCTGAAAACAAGATCCCGACAATATCATTTCTGCTTGACAATATTCATCAGTACGACACCGGTATGGTACTCGACAAGATGGGAATAGCTGTCCGCACCGGTACCCACTGTGCACAGCCGGTAATGCAACGGTTCGGAATTGAGGGCACGGTAAGGGTTTCAATGTGCTTCTACAATACAACTGAAGAAATTGATATTCTTGGCACAGGAATTGAAAAGGTTTTAAGCATGTTTTCATAAAAGGTATCATGGGGCTTAATGAGGTTCAGGATAGTATAATTGAGGAGTTTTCGATTTTTGATGACTGGATGGACAAGTATAACCTTCTTATTGACCTTGGGAGAGGGTTGCCTGTAATCGATACCAGGTTCAAAACAAACGATTACCTGATAGAAGGATGCCAGTCAAAAGTATGGCTGCATCCCGATTTTGACGGTGACAGGATCTCTTTTACTGCCGACAGTGATGCTATTATTACAAAGGGTATTATAGCGCTTTTGATAAAAGTACTCTCGGACCGCACACCTGACGAGATAATAGGATCGGACCTTTACTTTATCGACAGGATCGGGCTGAGGCAGAATCTGTCGCCTACCCGGTCGAACGGGTTATTGTCGATGGTACGACAGATGAAACTCTACGCTATGGCATATAAAGCTAAGAAAAACTAATATTTCGGATTGCGGATTGCCGATTTAGGATTTATAAATCCGCAATCAAAAATCCGAAATCCGAAATCAACAATCACACCATGGATCCAACTGAACAACTTGAAATAGAAACCAGGATAGTCGGGGTACTGAAAAGCATTTATGATCCCGAGATACCTGTTAATATATATGATCTCGGACTTATTTACACTATAGATCTGGGAGATGACCATATCGTTCACATTACCATGACCCTGACAGCCCCAAATTGTCCGATGGCTGAGGACCTTATCGAAGAGGTCAGGTATAAGGTTGCCGGGATAAAAGGGGTTCAGGACTGTGATCTGAAACTCACTTTTAATCCTCCATGGGACAAAAACATGCTAAGTGAGGAAGCAAAGCTTGAACTTGGTTTTCTTTAAATCAGATATGAAGGATCAGCAAACCAACAGCCTCCCGGAACTGATAAAGCAAAAAGCTCATCAACTCGGTTTCGATTTATGCGGAATTGCAAAAGCCAGACCGCTTGAGGAATATGGCCCCCGCCTGAAAGCCTGGGTCAGGGAAGGGATGAATGACAAAATGGAATATCTCGCCAGGGATATTGAAAAGCGGCTTGATCCCGGGAATTTGCTTAAGGGAGCAAGATCGATGGTGATTACAGGACTTAGCTATTATTCGGGAAACAGGCAGAAACATCCCGATGCTCCTGTACTCTCAAGATATGCGTATGGGGTCAACTATCATGATGTGATCTTTGAAAAGCTGGGGCAGCTTTTTGCCTGGATCAAAAGTATTGAACCTGAGGCTGAAGGAAGATCTGTCGTGGATTCGGCACCACTATTGGAAAAAGCCTGGGCAAGGGAAGCGGGGCTTGGATGGCAGGGACGGCACTCGGTACTGATAAACAAAAAAATCGGCTCATTCTTCTTTATAGGCTCCCTTATTCTGAATCTTGAACTTGAATCGGACTCTCCGTACAGTGAGGAATATTGCAAAGAATGCAGAATATGCATTGATGCGTGTCCTACCGGAGCCATCAATGAAAACAGGACAATAGACGCAAGAAGGTGTATAGCAAACCTGACAATTGAAAACAGGGGTCCTATACCTCAGGAAATTATTCATCTTATGGGAAGAAGGATTTATGGCTGCGACAGGTGTCAGGAAGTCTGTCCCTGGAATAAAAAAGCTGTACCAAGCACAACTACTGAATTTACGCTGAATGAAGAGGTCGCTGAAATGAGTTCCGATGAGTGGTTGAACCTGACAAAGGAGCAATTTTCGCGGTTATTCGCAGGATCTGCCGTGGAAAGAGTTAAATATGAGCAGTTTGTCAGAAATATAAGGGATGTGATGGGGGCCACAACACCGACGGCAGATGAATAATGGGTCGAATAATGAGGTTGCAGGTTGCAGGGTTGATCGGGTTGCAGGTTGCCCCGGAAAGAAATATGTATTATAATACGTATTATAATACGTATTTTATTTATCCCCGATAACGGTAACAACTATTTCCCGTTGCTGGCGTGGGCCATCAAATTCGCAGAAAAAAATATTCTGCCACGTCGAAAGTCCCGGTTTGCCGTCAATAACCGGGATGCTCTCTGATGCACCGACCAGTCCCGATTTAAGATGTGCATCCCCGTTATTATCCTGACGGTCATGTTCCCATATACCTGATGGTATGAGCCTGCCAAGCAGGGTTATCACATCATTCTGCACCGATTGATCCCAGTTCTCCTGAATCATTATTCCGGTAGTCGAACCCCTTGCATATACCGATACAATGCCTGTTCTAATTCCGCTTTCATTTACTATTCCTGCCACTTCGGCAGTAATATCATAAAGCCCGCTTTTGCAGCCTGTCCTGATACTGATTACCTTTTGCATGATCCCTTATTTACTTTTATACTAAAATTACGAATTGTTTTTTACCTTCCCTTTAAATTCACGTCTTATAATAAACAACTAACAGGCTTTTGGTAGAGCAGAAAATTATAGAAAAATGCAAAGATGGTGATTTGCAGAGTTTCAGGGAGCTTATTGAATCGGTCTCGCCATTTGCATTTTCTGTGGCTTTCAGGGTTCTTGGAGATGAAGAACTGGCAAAAGATATTGTCCAGGATACAATGGTGACATTATGGCAAAAGTTGAAAAAAATAAATTCAGCCGGCAGTTTTAAAACATGGCTTTACAGGATTGTGATCAATAAATGTTATGATCAGTTACGAAAGAATAAGAGAGAACCTGAATTCAGGCCCGATGAAAAAACATGGGAGCTTATTTCAAACCACGTCTCAGAAAGGCCTTCCTCAGAGCTTGAGAATGAAGAGATTGCAAGGGTTATAAATTTGATGACCGGGAAACTGAGTCCCAAACAGAAAGCGGTGTTTGTGCTGTCTGAAATTGAGGAGATGCCGGCGGATGAAATTTCGGAAATCACCGGGATGAGTAAAACCCTGGTCAAATCAAATCTTTACCATGCAAGAAAACAGATTGGCAAAATGCTCGACAAATATTTCACGTAATGACTGCAGAAAGAGAAAAATATAAAAAGATATTGGCGATCCTCAGGGGATCAAAGCCTGAGTTGAAGGGCATTGATCTGATACAGGACAATGTGATTGGCAGGATCAGAAAAGGAGGGGCAAAGCACAATCCACTTACGGAGGTGGTCGAAAATCTGTTCGCCTGGATTTATATCGGCTGGGTAAGAAGAAGCCTGGTAACTGCTTCAGTTTTGCTGGTCGTCTTTTTCGCATACCAGCAGACAATGATTCTGAAAGGAGTAAATGACATAAACAAGAGGGAAATTGTCACCGGGCCGGATGCATTTACAGGAACCTATGATGAGCTGGACAAACAGGTGAGGATGCTGAAGCTGACCAGCCGGGGAATGTCGACGGGCGGACTGAAGATCACAGAAAAGCGTATTGAACAGCTGCTGGATTCATATAATGAACTGCAGGACAAATACATCGATCTTATAAGGATCATTGAGGAAGATCCCGTACTTAAAGAGTATATTGAGGAGAGGCTCGGGGAAGACAAAAACAAAATTCCAAATCTTTAAAGTAATGAAAAACAGGAAATTAAAACTTTCAATTGTAATGGTGCTGGTCTTAACTGCCTCATGCAATGACCCTGAGACCATCGTGACCAATATTATTCATCCCGACGGATCGGTAACCCGCAGGATTGAAATGAAAAGCCTTGAGGATAAATTCAGTGGGTCGGATATTCAGGTCCCTTTCGACAGCACATGGACAGTAAGGGACTCCGTTGAACTGCTGGATGGAAAGGATACAATCCTGGTTAAGAGGGCTGAAAAATGGTTTGCATCTGTGAATGACATCAACCGGGATTATGCTTCAGACAGCAGCGCAAACAAATTCCTCTCCCGGAGAGCATCGTTCACGAAAAAGTTCAGGTGGTTCCATACTGACTACAGGTTTGAGGAAATTATTGATAAAAGCATGAAAAATGGTTACCCCGTTTCTGATTTTCTTAACAATGAGGAACTTGTCTGGTTTTATTCGCCTGAAAATGTCAGGGATATGAGCTTAGGCGGACCCGACAGCCTGAAATTCAAGGCGCTTAGCGATACCGTTGATTCGAAGTCTGATCTCTGGATGATAAAAAGCATTATATCGGAGTGGATCGGCGAGTTTACCTCATTTCCGGAAGTGAGGGGAACCGAAGGTCTTTCATTCGAAGCTTTAAAAACAAAGGAGAATGACTTTTTTAAAATTATCATGAAAAATGAAGACGATTTTGATAGTTTATGGACCAACGGAATGTTGTTAAAAGAATTCATTGGAGAAGGGAATGCGCTCAAATTTGAGGAAGCAGCCGATTCATCTATTAACCTGGTTACTGAAAAGGTTTTAGTTTCATTCAGCGACTATACGGTTAAAAATGTCATGCCCGGGAGAGTAACGGCTACCAATGGGTTTATTGATTCAACCAGTACTTTATTATGGCCTGTCATCTCCGATTACTTTTTAACCGAACCCTATATAATGTGGACGGAATCGAAAGTCCCTAACTGGTGGGCATGGATAGTTTCAGGCCTGTTTGTATTGTTTGTCATTACCGGGATAATACTCACTAAAAAAGAGAAAGGCTGAGAAACTCAGCCTTTCTTCCTACCTAAAACCCAATTACTAACCATCTGACACTACCGATTATAGTCCTTTAACATCAGCATTAATTTCTGCCTTGTAAAAAATATCCTGCTTTTAACTGTTCCGATCTTTAAGCCGAGTTTCTCTGCTATCTCATGGTATTTAAAACCGTCGAGGTGCATCATGAACGGAATCCTGAATTCGTCACTTAACGAATCAATAGCCTTATAGATCTCACCCTCGGCATAATTTGACTCGGGCGAAATGAATCCTTTATCGTGCGGGGCATTAAGATAATAAAGATCCTGCGTTCCGTCAATAATCGTATTCTCCTTAATATTCCTCCTGTAGTTGTTGATAAAGGTGTTTTTCATAATTGTGAAAACCCATGCTTTTAAATTTGTGTAATCAACAAATTTATCCTTGTACGTTATCGCTTTAAGATAAGTGTCCTGAACAAGATCGAGGGCTGTGTCGCGATCTGAGGTAAGACTCATTGCAAACCTGTGGAGATTGCTCTTCATCTCGATCAGACTGTTGTTAAATTCATAAGCTGTCATAACTCATTATTTTTTGATTGTTGAAACAAATTTACACAGATATATAAAGATAAACAAATCTTAATATCTTAATATCCCTATTTTAAAGAAAAATTCTAAAAAATAATATCTGCATAACAGGCTGTAAAACAGTGATATAATTTTGATCTGAAGAGGGTATTCTAAATAATATTTAAATAAGGGTAAGAGGCCGGCAATCACAGCAGGGAGATCCCTCGCTGGCGTTCGGGATTATATTCATATTCAGGTTTTGGGGGAAGAAGCGGCGATTCGCACCAATTTTCTCTCCACCTTTTAAGCTAATCAGGTTGTTCAGAAATATTTTTGATCTAACTTTGCCTGATACCGAAAATCAGGAGCATGGATTTCAACATAGAACTAAGCAACCGGCAGGTACTCAGGGGTATCATTAAAAGTCCCGGTGAGCATCTGCAGGCTGTAATAATAATGGTACACGGGCTCGGGGAGCATATTCAGCGCTATTCTTCATGGGCCGATATGTTCAATGAGGCAGGGATAGGATTTGCAGGAGTCGACCTTCCGGGGCACGGACGTACAGAAGGGAAAAGAGGTCATATCAAGTCGTATGCCGTACTCGACGAGATGACTGACATCCTGATAAATGAATGCAGAAAGACCTTTCCTGCGATACCCCTTTTCCTGTATGGTCACAGCCTTGGCGGCGGCTTTGTGCTTAACTACCTCATACGAAAGGAACCCAGGCTCAGGGGAGCTGTTGTTACATCGCCATGGCTCAGGCTTTCATTTGAACCTGCAAAATCGAAGGTTAATATGGCTGCTGTCATGAAAAATATATACCCCGGAATGGTCAGCCCGTCGGGCCTGGTGATCGATCATATTTCGCACGACAGGGAAGTAGTTGAAAAATACAGGAATGACCCCCTCATTCATGATAAGATTTCAGTCAGTCTGTTCCATGCAACCATGAGCGCTGCCGCATTCACATTGAAGAATGCCTCTACCCTGAAAATACCGCTTCTCATTCTGCACGGAGCAGATGACCAGATATGCTCACCCGAAGGAAGCCGGGAATTTGTGTCAAAAACAAAAAATGCAGAGCTGAAGATTTGGGAAAATGGGTACCATGAGCTTCATAATGAGGTATTCTATAAGGATGTCTTTGATTATATAATACACTGGATCAATGTCAGGATCGGAAAACAATAATAATACAGCACAATGGAATTCCGGACAACCTTTAATATAATACCCTCCTCAAGAAAAATTACCTGGATGGATCCGGTAATGTTTATCGGCTCCTGTTTTTCAACCTCGATCGGCAAACAATTTGATACAGCCCGTTTCCCGGTTTTGATAAATCCGTCAGGTACTGTTTATAATCCTGTTTCAGTCTCAAATACCCTCAACACGATCAATCAAAGAAAAAGCTATACGATTGATGATATGTATAACTATGGGGGGACCTGGTTAAGTTTCAACCATTATACCGATTTTACCGGGTCTGATCCGGCAAGAGTGCTTGAAAAGATAAACAAGAGCCGGGAAGATGCACTCCGGTTTCTATCTGAAGCGCGTTTCCTTTTCATCACCTTCGGAACTGCAAGGGTATACCGATTGAAAAAAACCGAAAAAATCGTCTCAAACTGCCACAAACTTCCTGCCTCTGAATTCACACATGAGCTCCTTTCGGTAAATGACATAGTTTCGATCTGGGCCGGACAGCTTGACAAGCTTCATTCACTGTTCCCGGAACTGAAAGTTGTGTTCACTATCAGCCCGATCAGGCACTGGAAGGATGGTGCTCATGAAAACCAGGTAAGCAAATCGGTTTTATTCCTGGCTGTTGAAGAACTCCTGAATCATATCTCGCGTCCCGAATATTTTCCTGCCTATGAAATTGTTATGGACGATCTGCGCGATTACAGGTTTTATGATGAAGATATGCTGCACGTGAACAGCTCAGCGGTTAACTATATATGGAATGCCTTTAAAAGTTGCTACTTCGATGAAAAAACAGCGGAACTATGGCAGGAGGTAAGCAAGATCACAAAGGCTGTTTCGCACCAGATACAAAACGGTTCAGCGGAAAAGATAAAGCTTTTTGCTGAAAAGATACTCGGCAGGATCGACGCTGTTCTCAGGAAAGCTCCCGGGATCGATCTTGAAAATGAAAAAAAGTATTTTACTGACCTTCAGAGGTTTTAAAAAAAAATTCACAACCGCGGAAAAATTCCTGAACAATCTGTATGCGTTTGATGTTTGTGAAACAAAACCTAAACTATGGAAAGATTCTGCCTGACAGTTCTGCTTTTTATTTTCAATTTTACCATTTTTTCAGCACAAACCAACTCGGGTGTCATTAAAGGACGTGTCTTTAATTCGAAGACAAATGAAGGCGTGCCCTTTGCAACCGTGCAGATATGGGGAACCACCATCGGTGCGGTGACCGACTTTGACGGCAATTACCTGTTCACCGGCATCAATCCGGGATATGTCGAACTGAGAGCCTCCTCCATTGGCTACAAACCATTTATTTCATCTGCAATACTGGTTACCAACAGCAACCAGGTCAACCTTGAGATACCGCTCGAAGAACTTGCAATAGGGATTGATGAAGTTGTGATAAGGGCTTCTCCGTTTGCTAAAAAGATCGAATCTCCGATTTCAGCAAGGATTATAGGTATTGACGAGATCGAGAAAAATCCGGGCGGCAACCGGGATATTTCAAAGGTTATCCAGTCATTTCCCGGTGTTGCATCGACTCCTGCTTTCCGTAATGACGTGATCGTCAGGGGAGGAGGACCTAATGAAAGCAGGTTTTATGTCGACAATATCGAAATCCCTTACCTCAACCATTTTTCAACGCAGGGAGCATCCGGCGGACCTGTCGGGATAATAAACGTCGACTTTGTACAATCGGTTGATTTCATCTCAGGGGCGTTTCCGGCTTCCAAAGGAAATGCCCTGAGCTCTGTGCTCAATTTTACATTTCTCGACGGCAACAGGGATAAGATGAAATTCCGTGCCACTGTCGGAGCTTCCGATCTGGGGCTTACAATTGACGGGCCGACCGGTAAGAACAGCAGCCTGCTTTTTTCAGTACGGCGTTCGTACCTGAAGCTTCTTTTCAGTACCCTTGGCCTCCCGTTCCTGCCTAATTATACCGATCTTCAGTTCAAGTACAGGGTCAGGCTTGATGACAAGAATGAACTTACAATCATCGGACTAGGGGCAAAGGATGACTTTAAACTGAACCTTAAGGCAAATGATACTGATTATCAGCGCTATCTCCTCGATTATATCCCTGTCCAGGAACAGTATAGTTATGTTACTGGCCTGGTCTACAAGCATTTCAGGAAGAATGGTTACGATACCTGGGTCTTAAGCAGGAATTACCTGAATAATTCCCAGTACAAATATGCCGGCAATATTGAGGCTGACACCAACAAAATCCTTGATTACCTTTCCGGGGAGGGTGAGATAAAGACCAGGTTCGAAAGAACAATTATAGGAGATAAGGGATTTCGCGTAAACTTTGGTGCTGGATATGAATATGCCCATTACAGGAACAAGACCTACCGCCGCATTTTTGCCGGTTCCGACGAAACGGTAATCAGCTATGATTCGAACCTGAAGCTTGGCAAGATCAATCTGTTCGGCCAGGTAAGCAAGTCGTACCTTGATGAGAGGTTAAAGCTTTCGCTTGGAGCACGTACGGATTTTTCAACATACTCCAAACTGATGTCGAATCCGCTGAAGCAATTCTCGCCACGTTTCTCGGCTTCACTGGCTATCAGCGAAAAAGTGAACCTGAATTTCAACATCGGCCGGTATTATCAGCTACCTCCCTATACGGCAATGGGCTATACAAGCAATTCGGACGTACTGGTGAATAAGGAAAACCTGAAATACATAAAGGCAGATCATATAGTTGCCGGATTTGAGTTTGTGCCTTCTGAAAATATTCAGCTCACCCTGGAGAGCTTCTATAAAGGGTATTCCAACTATCCCTTTTCTGTAAGGGATCAGGTTCCGCTCTCGAGCAAAAGTGCCGGGTATGGAATATTCGGGGACGAAGAGCTGATATCTGTTTCTGATGGCAGAGCCTATGGCATTGAGCTGCTCGGCAGGTTTAAGGAATTCAGGAAAATAAACATGGTATTCTCGTACACCTTTGTAAGGAGTGAATTCAAGGACCTGACAGATGAATGGATCCCGTCATCATGGGATAACCGTCATCTTTTTAATCTGACAGCAACGAAGAAATTCAACAGAAACTGGGATTTCGGATTCAAATGGAGATTTGTCGGGGGTGCTCCCTATACTCCCTTTGATCTTGAACTCTCAGCGCTGAAATCAGCCTGGGACCTTCAGGGACAGGGCTATCTCGATTATTCATTGTTTAACAGTGAAAGACTCAGGGCATTCCATCAGCTTGACGTAAGGATCGACAAGCAATTTTTTTTCAAGGGATGGTCGCTGATGCTTTATACCGATGTGCAGAACATTTATAACCACAAAGCCGATCAGCCTTCAATCTTGGTAAGGGAATCCGATTCAGCAGGTATTCCGGTTACCGATCCGGTTGACCCTGAGAGATACCTGCTTAAGTTCCTTGAGAGTGAATCGGGCACAGTATTACCGACTATAGGGGTGATCATAGAATTTTAAAATCCGGTACATATGAACAGAATAATTTTATTATCAATTTTATTGGCAGCAGCTGCCTGTTCAACCGGCAAGATGAAAACAAGCGGCGATAAGGCTGAGGAGAAAACCCTTCTCGCAACAAACCCTGAGGGGAAAGGGCAGGAGATAAGTATTGAACTCTCAAGAGGCGAATCGTTTTATTATCCACTTTTTGCAATCTGGATTGAAGATAACGCCGGAAAATACATCCAGACACTTTATGTGGCCGAATCGGTTGCAACCGGCATTTTCAAATATGCCAGGCAGGAGAACAACAAATGGATCACGGCACCAAAGAGGGCGCCGCAGTCGTTGCCATACTGGGCACATAAGAGAGGGATAAAGGCATCTGACGGGCTTTTTGTGCCTGACGAACAAACTGCGGTCCCTGATGCGTATACGGGCGCGACTCCTGTCACAGGATTCGTTATCGCTTCACGGACTGACAGAATGCTGAACGAAACCGTCAGGGTTATGCTTGAAATAAACCAGAACTGGGATTGGAACGAATACTGGACCAACAACAAGTATCCGGATGATGAAAACTACAAGTGGTCATGCCAGCCTGCCCTTGTTTATGAGGCTGTTGTGGATCCGCGTGAGCCGGGACGATCGTATTTAATGAAGCCTGTAGGCCACAGTCATTATTCGGGTAGGACGGGAGAATTGTTCAGCGATCTGAGCACGCTTACAACTGCTTTGCAGATAGCGGATTCAATTATTGTGAGGGTGAAATAGCAAGCAACTGTAATAAACAAGTTACAGGCAGATTGTTGCTATTCAGGCGAGTTGATGTATTGTCTTTAAGAAATCCTCAGGTGTTTTGGTTATGAGGATGTTCTCGGGAAGCCGTTTCTCGGGTGGTTCCGGGAAGTCGGTCAAAATGATTTTCTTGATTAACAGCGATTTACCGATACTGCTGAAGTATCCGATCCTCTTGCGAGCGAAATCGAAAGCACTTGAATTGACAACCAGGTATTCATAAGCCTTGATCTTGTGAATTTCAATTACTTCCGAAGCAGGAAGAATTCCGCCCGTGAAAATAACATCAAAACCCCGTTTCTTGAGTGCGTATTTGTAGAAAAGGAAATTATTATCTGACAGGTTATCAGAGGTATTGATCATTGCTACAGAAGCTTTTGGCTTAGACGGCAACGGAGTCAGGGAGTTGTCTTCAATAATCATTATCTGCCTGATCGTACTCCTGACAAATTGCTCCTGCGATCTTGACAGGCTGCCTGTCTGCCAGAGGATCCTCGATTTTTCAAGCAACGGATGGAAAAACCTGATGTAGGCCTCTTCTATGCCAAAATGTTTGATGTAAGGCAGAAGCGAGTCCTTGAATTGCTGCTCATTAAACCTTATTGCTGTCATAAGGATCTTTCCCGGCTGGAAATTCTGATCCCTTGTCTCATCCTGACTGCTGACAACCATTACCTGCCTTGTCAGTTCGTCCTCATTCAACTGGGCAATCCTTGATATTTTTAGTCCGTTTCTGTTCAGGTAAGCAACATTAAGTATCTTTTTTAATTCTGTCTCGTTGTAAGTTCTTATATTTGAATCCGTTCTGTCAGGTTCAAGGATCCTGTACCTTTTCTCCCAAATCCGGATAGTATGTGCCTTGATGCCTGAAAAGTTCTCAAGGTCTTTAATTGAAAAAACATTTATCCCCTCTTCCATGCCAGTAAGAATATATATTGAATTTGTACCGACTTATCTCCAATATTGATAAACAAATCAAATTGCTGATTGTTCTTTTTGACTCAGTATAAAATAGTTTGTGTTATTTGCGGACAATTCCCCTATTCCGCTGTTATATAAAATGAGGAATGATTCCTATTCCGGATCTTCTACCATTATCTTCTTAACAATCCTTGTTCCGTCAATAAATGAAATGGTCACCAGGTAAATTCCGCGGGTGGGATTCTGAAGTTGTACCTTAGTAAATGAAAGCGGGCTTTTATACTGGGACCTGTAAATTTCCTGACCGATCATATTAGTTACTTTTACAAGGGTCATATCCCTGTCTGTTTTAATTGAAAAGGCGTTTTCCCTTACCGGGACCGGGTAAATATTGATATTTGGAACAGTAG
Organism: uncultured Bacteroidales bacterium; assembly: GCA_963737255.1. Taxonomy (GTDB): domain Bacteria; phylum Bacteroidota; class Bacteroidia; order Bacteroidales; family VadinHA17; genus LD21. The sequence continues at coordinate 49,023 of CAVTSB010000007.1, read as the reverse complement.
CTTCCCTGATGAAGGTTTTTTTTGAGCGGGTATTGGCAACACGGATACTATCCTTCTGAGCCAGAAGGGAAAAAGTAACCATTAAAAGAGAGAAAAGGAGTAGACTTTTCTTCATAAATGCCAATTTAATTACCACTAGCAAAAACTGTGCTAAAGATAGGAATAATTATTCAATACCGTAAAAAAATAATCTTGCTTTTTCAAGGTCGTCAGGAGTGTCAATACTTATACTTTCCCATGTTGTTATACCGGTCCTGATTCTATATCCGTTTTCAATCCACCTGTTCTGTTCCAGTGATTCAGCAATTTCAAGCGAACTCCTTGGCAGCAGGGTGAGGGCTTTTAAGGTTGCTTTCCTGTAAGCGTACATCCCCACGTGTTTGAAGTATATATGTCTCTTCGGCCAATCACTCCTGTCGGAGTCTCTCTGGAATGGAATTGCAGCACGGCTGAAATAAATTGCATTACCTGAAATATCGAGAATTACTTTTGGCTGGTTCGGATTGAATATGTCCTCTTCGGGCCTTGCTTTTCTGATAAGAGTCGCAATCTCGACTGTGGGATCCGAAAAGCAGGCAGTGATGCTGTCAATTTGTTCCGGCCTGATAAAGGGTTCGTCGCCCTGGATGTTGACAACAATGTCAACTTTCGCTCCCGTCACCGCTTCAATCTTGTCAACTGCCTCGGCACAGCGGTCAGTGCCGCTCTGATGATGAGGCGATGTCATTATAGCCCTTCCTCCGAAACCAGAAACGACATCGTAAATCCTTTCATCATCCGTTGCGACATATACAGCATCAAGCGACCTGGAAGCCTGTTCATACACCATCCTTATCATCGGTTTGTCACCGATGGTCACGAGCGGTTTCCCCGGAAATCTCGTAGATGCATATCGTGCAGGTATAATGCCTGCGAAATGAAGTCCGTCCGTGCTTTTCATAGGGCGAAGTTACGAAAATAGGATTTCCCTATGTTTTAAAAATATCTTAAATTCGCACCATTGTTTAACAAAGTATGAGGGATCTTCAGAACATAAAGCAGCGGTTTGGTATAATAGGCAATTACGAGGGGCTTAACCGGGCTATCGATATCGCGGTGCAGGTGGCTCCCACCGATCTTTCCGTGCTTATCACCGGGGAGAGCGGAACCGGTAAGGAATCTTTTCCGCAGGTCATTCATGGTTACAGTGCAAGAAAGCATGGACAATACATCGCTGTAAACTGCGGTGCAATTCCGGAAGGAACAATTGATTCAGAATTGTTCGGCCACGAAAAGGGCTCATTTACAGGCGCTACCGAAAGCAGAAAGGGTTACTTTGAAGTTGCCGACGGCGGAACAATCTTTCTTGATGAGGTGGCGGAGCTGCCCCTCTCTACGCAGGTGAGGCTGCTCAGGGTCCTGGAAACGGGTGAATTCATACGGGTTGGTTCGTCGAAAGTCCAGAAAACCAATGTCAGGGTAATCGCTGCCAGCAACGTGGATGTTGTCAGAGCTATTGACCAGGACAGGTTCAGGGAAGATCTGTTTTACAGGCTCAACACGGTGCCGATAAAGATCCCTGCTCTCAGGGAAAGGGGAGAGGATATATTCCTTCTCTTCAGAAAATTTGCGGTCGATTTTGCCGAAAAATACAGGATGCCCGCTATCCGGCTTGGCAATGAAGCAAAAAATATCCTTCTTAACTACTCGTGGCCCGGGAATGTAAGGCAACTGAAGAATATCACCGAACAGATATCCATAATTGAAAGTGAAAGGGAGATCACTGCCGAAGTGCTTCGTGATTATCTGCCCGATTATACCAGTGTCAAACTGCCGGCGGTCATCAAAAGAGATGAGGAAAAGTCATTTTCGACTGAACGTGAAATCCTTTACAAGGTCCTGTTTGACATGAAGAGCGATATGAACGACCTGAAAAAGCTTGTTTTGGACCTTATCAAATCAGGAGATGTTGATATCGACTTCAGGGAAACGAACTCCGGTGCGTTGAAGAATCTTTTCAGTGATGCCGTCCATGATAACCCGGTTGCAGGAGTGCCCGATAAATCAACGGTTGAGTTCCCTCACAGGCATGAACGGAGCAATATACAGGATACGGAGGAAGTGGTTGAAGAATCACTTTCACTTGCCGGGAAAGAGGTTGAGATGATAAGAAAAGCGCTCGATAAATATAACGGAAAAAGAAAAATGGCTGCCCAGGAACTTGGAATATCAGAGCGGACCCTCTACAGAAAAATAAAAGAGTATGGGATTGATACATAAAAATATTATTTCTGCAATCCGCAATGTGATCTTATTTGCCGCATTTGCCGTTTTACTTCTTTTAGAGAATGGCTGCAAGGTAAGCTATTCATTTACAGGTGCAAGCACGGAAGGTCTGAATACGGTCAGTATTCAGTATTTCCAGAACAGGGCAAGCCTTGTTCAGCCGGGATTAAGCCAAACCCTGACAGATGCCTTAATAGACAAATGCAAATCGCAAACCAATCTTGGAATTGTCAATGGGCTTGGCGATTCAAGTTTTGAAGGTGAGATTTCGGACTACAACACCAAACCGCTTACAGTATCGGCCGATGCGCAGGCAGCTGTGAACAGGTTTACAATTTCAGTAAAAGTCAAGTTCACAAATTCCGTAAATCCCGATAATAGTTTTGAGCAGACATTTTCGAGGTACGCTGATTACGACAGCACCCTTGAACTGAGCCAGGTTGAGTCAGAACTGACAGAGGATATAATTGAACTTCTTGTGGAAGACATCTTTAACAGGGCTTTCGTAAACTGGTGACTCTTATGAATAAGAACGACTTCTTAAGTTTGATCGGTACCAGTTCCCCATTAGACCGGCAAATGTTGTCGGAGATTAATGAACTTATCCATATTTTCCCATATTTCCAGACCGCACACCTGTTGTTCCTCAAAGGGCTTCAGGATAATTCAGATGTTAAATTTGAGAGTCAGCTCAGGAGTTCTGCGATACACGTTGCCGACAGGGAGGTTTTATATAATCTCCTGAGGGTTGAACCGAGACCTGAATTGTTGCCTCAGCCTGAACCGGCGGCAGACCAGGAGGCCCAGCCTGCACCTGAACCCAAACCGGAGCCTGAGGTTTCTTCAGTATCCGAATCTCATGCGGAAACACCGGTGCAGCCATCGGAGGAGCTCCGGGCTGAACATCTGCACGAAATTCAGCCGGAAGAATCCCCGGAGCAGTTACGAACCGAGCCAGCGCCTGAGCCCGAACCCCCGGAACAGTTACGGACCGAGACAGCGCCTGAGCCTGAACCCCCGGAACAGTTACGAACCGAGCCAGCGCCTGAGCCCGAACCCCCGGAACAGTTACGGACCGAGACAGCGACTGAGCCTCATTTTGAATCCGGAGCTGATGCTATCGGGCAGACAGTAATTGAATCTGCCAGGAACAGTGAGGATCTGATCAGTGAATATGAGAAGGAATCGTTATCGGATGCTTCTGATCAGCCTGCAAAGTACGGCGATTTGCTTTATAGCCGCCCGATCCTGATTTCAGCAGAATCAGATTTTGATGAACCGCTTGATACGGTGTTCATTATAAATGATGAACCCGAAGATGAGGAAGATAAGATCTTCTATATGGATCCTGGCTTCTCAGTCGCGGAACCGGCAGATATAGCAGAACAGGAACCTGCTGCTCAACCTGTATCTGAACCTGAAGCACAACCTGTCGCCCAGACTGAACCGGAAATCGAACCGGAAATCGAACCAGAAATCGAACCGAACCTCGAACCGGAAATCGAACCTGAACCCGAAACCGAACCTCAGCCCCCGCTTGTAACCGGATCAATCTTCGAACCCCCTCCGGGAGGTGGTGAAGGTGAGAGTGCTGTTAAAAAACAGGTACAGGCAGACCTTATAGATAAGTTCATATCGTTAAATCCGAGAATTGAGCCGAGAAGGGAAAAGCCGGAGGGTCCCGCTGAAGATTTGTCAGTTCCTTACGTAGAGGAAACCGGGGGGTTTGTCACCGAAACACTGGCAAGGATCTACCTTAACCAGGGATATTACTCAAAGGCAATAGATATTTATGAAAAATTGTGTTTGAAATTTCCGGAAAAAAGTAGTTACTTTGCGACTCAAATTGAAAGAATTAAAGCGATCATTAAATAATTGACAGATGGGAATTTATATTTTTATTTCGATCCTTGTTATAATAGCCTGCATACTTCAGGTATTAATAGTCCTGGTACAGAATTCAAAGGGAGGCGGATTGGCTGCCAACTTCACTTCTGCGGGTCAGAGCATGGGGATCAGGAAAACAGCTGATTTCCTTGAAAAAGCAACATGGACACTCGCTGCAACAATCCTTATCCTCTGCGTTGTAGCCACTGCCACTATCCCGAGAGGTTCCGTAACAGAGCGTTCCAGGATTGAAAACCAGATACAGAATGCCGTTGACCCCAGTGCAATCCCAACGCTTCCGACTGCTATACCCCCGGCTACTGAAACTACACCGGCAACGGGAGAACAGCAACCAAAATAACCGGGTAAAAAAGTGATATTTACAATAAAGTGTCAGTTTGTCATAAACTGACACTTTATTTTTAATCAAGTAAAAAGCTTATATATAGCTACTTATGAAAAATATCAATTTGCGTTACCAGTTCATTGGCAGATTGCATAAGATAAAATGTCGGCATGCAGTTCAAAATTCAACGAATTTTCCATTTGGCATAAATTATGCTAAGGGATGAAGTCGGAAAACGATGTCTAACTTTAAAACTAAATAGAAATGGCACAATTAAAAGGAAAAGTATTGGCAGGAAAAGTTCTTGTTAAACCTCATGAAGCTGAAGCAAAAACTGCAAGCGGAATTATAATCCCGGACTCAGCAAAGGAAAAACCTCGTCAGGGTACTATTGTACTGGTAGGCGGACCAAAGAAGGATGAAGAAATGGAAGTAAAGAAGGGTGATGTGGTTCTTTACGGTAAATATTCAGGTCAGGAACTGACAATTGATAACGAAGATTACCTTCTTATTTCACAGACAGATATTCTATTCATAGCTTAATTTACGCAACCAATAAATTTTATAATAAAATGGCAAAAGAGATTAAATTCAATATTGATGCCCGCTCTCTTCTTAAAGAAGGTGTTGACCAGCTGGCAGATGCAGTAAAAGTTACACTTGGTCCAAAGGGCCGTCACGTAGTGCTTGAAAAGAAATTCGGCGCTCCCCAGATCACGAAAGATGGTGTTACCGTTGCAAAGGATATAGAGCTATCTGATCCTTACAGGAATATGGGGGCACAGATGGTTAAGGAAGTCGCTTCAAAGACAGGTGATGTGGCCGGTGACGGTACTACCACTGCAACAGTTCTTGCCCAGTCGATAATTAATGTTGGATTAAAAAATATAACTGCCGGTGCAAATCCCATGGATGTTAAAAGAGGTATTGACCTGGCTGTTGCAGCTGTAGTCAAGCATCTTGCTTCGCAGGCCCAGGTTATTGGTGACGATCTGAAAAAAATTGAACAGGTTGCAAGGATTTCTGCAAATGATGACAAGGAGATTGGAAAGCTCATCGCTGAAGCCATGAGTAAAGTCAAAAAGGAAGGTGTCATAACCGTTGAAGAATCAAAAGGTACCACCACTTCTGTAGAGGTTGTCGAAGGTATGCAATTCGACCGCGGCTATATTTCAGCCTATTTCGTCACCAATGCAGAGAAGATGGAAGCCGAACTTGAGAATCCATACGTTCTGATTTATGACAAGAAGGTCTCAACAATGAAAGATATGCTTCCCGTTCTCGAAGCAACTGCCCAGACCGGACGCCCGCTCCTTATTATTTCAGAGGATGTTGAAGGTGAAGCGCTGGCAACACTTGTTGTGAACCGCCTCCGCGGATCACTTAAAGTCTGTGCCGTTAAAGCTCCGGGTTTTGGTGACAGGAGAAAAGAAATGCTCGAAGATATTGCCATTCTGACAGGCGGTACGGTCATTTCTGAAGAAAAGGGACTGAAACTTGAACATACTACCCTGGATATGCTGGGCACTGCTGAAAAAATCACGGTGAACAAGGAGAATACCACAGTAGTGAACGGTTATGGCGACAAAGAGATGATCAAAGGTCGTATCGGCCAGATCAAACAACAGATGACAACCACTACTTCCGACTACGACAAGGAAAAACTCCAGGAACGTCTTGCAAAATTGTCAGGCGGTGTTGCCGTTCTCTATATCGGTGCTGCTTCGGAAGTTGAAATGAAGGAAAAGAAAGACCGTGTTGATGATTCACTTCATGCAACCCGTGCCGCAATCGAAGAGGGTATTGTACCGGGTGGCGGCGTTGCTTATATCCGCGCAGTTTCGGCCCTTGAAAAACTTAAAGGAGAAAACGAAGACCAGACGACAGGTATTGAAATAATAAAGCGTGCCATTGAAGAACCTTTGCGCCAGATTGCAATCAACTCAGGCAAAGAAGGTGCCGTTGTTGCCCAGAATGTAAAGGCAGGCAAAGGTGATTACGGCTATAATGCTCAGACTGACAAGTATGAAAAACTCATGACATCGGGTGTTATTGATCCTGTCAAGGTTGTCCGTATAGCTCTTGAGAATGCAGCTTCAATTGCCGGTATGTTCCTTACCACCGAGGCTGTTGTTGTTGAAGAAAAGGAAGAACATCCTGCAATGCCTCCACAAGGAATGGGTGGCGGAATGCCGGGAATGATGTAAAATTTTCACACCCCCTGATGGGGATTTAACGAAATATTGAATTGATTGTAGAGACAGGTCTCAGACCTGTCTCTACGTTTTTTGCCTGTCTCTGCATTTTTTTTCCCGTTTCCATGTTTTTCTCCTGGCCCGTCGTTTTCCATGCAGGAATTATATGGTCCCGACTACGGGGTTCGGGGGTGAATGCCGATAATTTTATATATTTGCACCTTATTATGTCTTAAAGATTGATGCACAGGATCCGTAACTTCTGTATTATCGCGCACATAGATCATGGGAAAAGCACCCTGGCTGACCGGCTGCTTGAAATAACCAATACAATTACAGAACGGGAATACCAGGACCAGATCCTTGATAATATGGATCTTGAAAGGGAAAGAGGCATTACAATAAAAAGTCATGCCATCCAGATGGAGTATCTCCATAATGGCGAGAAGTATTTCCTTAACCTTATTGATACACCCGGCCACGTTGACTTCTCATATGAGGTTTCAAGATCAATAGCGGCATGTGAGGGAGCGTTACTCGTGATCGATGCCACACAGGGGATCCAGGCGCAGACAATCTCTAACCTTTACATGGCCATCGATCACAACCTGGAGATCATACCTGTTCTCAATAAGATGGATATGATAAATGCAATGCCGGAAGAGGTTAAAGACCAGATCGTCGACCTTGTCGGCTGCAACAGGACTGATATTATTGAAGCAAGCGCAAAGACAGGGATGGGGATCGACAGGATCCTTACGGATATCGTAACACGAATCCCGCCGCCTCCGGGAGATCCGGAAGCGCCGCTGCAGGCTTTGATCTTCGATTCAATATTCAATTCATTCAGGGGGATCATTGCCTATTTCAAAATTGTGAACGGTACGATAAGGAGGGGCGACAGGGTAAAGTTTTTCAGCACCGGGCATGAGTACAACGCCGAGGAGATAGGCGTACTGAAACTTAAACAGGACCCCAGGGAAGAAATGGGGGCGGGCGATGTCGGATACATAATTTCGGGAATCAAGGTCTCCTCCGAGGTCAAGGTTGGTGATACCATTACCCAGGTTAAAAACCCCTGCGACAGGGCAATTTCAGGATTTGAAGATGTCAAGCCCATGGTTTTTGCAGGAATCTATCCGGTTGATGCCGATGAATATGAGGATCTGAGGAGCTCTATAGAAAAGCTCCAGTTGAATGATGCCTCACTTACATTTGTTCCGGAATCTTCCGCAGCTCTCGGCTTCGGTTTCAGATGCGGATTCCTTGGTCTTCTGCATATGGAAATAATCCAGGAACGGCTCGACAGGGAATTCAACATGGATGTAATTACGACCGTCCCAAACGTCTCGTTTAAGGTCTATACAACAAAAGGTGAGGAAATCGACGTTCATAATCCTTCCGGCATGCCGGGGCTGAATTATATCGAAAGGATTGAAGAACCATATATCGTTGCCCAGGTTATCACCCTTGCCGATTATGTTGGTCCGATCATGAACCTTTGTATAGACAGGAGGGGAGTCCTTAAAAACCAGGTCTATCTTACCCGCGACAGGGTCGAACTGACGTTTGAAATGCCCCTTTCCGAAATTGTATTTGACTTTTATGATAAGCTTAAGAGCATTTCCAAAGGTTATGCATCGTTCGATTATTATTATACCACTTATCAGAAAGCGGACCTCGTACGGCTCGATATTCTGCTGAACGGTGAGATGGTCGATGCTTTGTCAACCCTGATCTACAGGGGGCACGCCTATGATTTCGGCCGGAAGATGTGTGTAAAGCTTAAAGAGCTTATACCGAGGCAACAGTTCGATATTGCGATCCAGGCTGCCATTGGCGCCAAGATAATCTCAAGGGAAACTGTAAAAGCGGTGAGGAAAGATGTTACTGCAAAATGCTACGGAGGCGATATAACCAGAAAGCGGAAGCTTCTTGAGAAGCAGAAGAAGGGAAAGAAACGGATGCGCCAGGTTGGTAATGTGGAAGTTCCCCAGCAGGCTTTTCTCGCAGTGCTGAAACTCGATTAAGCGTCCGCCGCCCGAAAGTAATCCGGCTAACAAATCAGCCTGTAACCCTTGCCATGGATATTCAGGATCTTTACGGAAGGATCCTTCTTAAGGTACTTCCTCAATCTGGTAATATAGACATCCATGCTCCTGGCATTGAAGTAGTTATCATCAATCCAAATGTTTTTCAGGGCAAAATTACGCTCAAGGATCTCATTCTTATGGTTGTACAGCAGGCTCAGCAGCTCTGATTCCTTTGTGGTAAGGTTTATGCGCTCATCGTTGTAAAGAAGCAGCTGCCGCTTGCTGTCAAATAAATATGCACCAATCTGGAAGAGTCCCTCTTCAGCGGGTGTCGCTGACCCTGCCGTTCTTCTGAATATCACCTCGATCCTGTAAAGGAGCTCCTCCATTGAAAAGGGTTTGGTGATATAGTCATCTCCCCCTGTCCTGAATCCCTCAAGTACATCTTCCTTCTGATTTCTGGCAGTCAGGAAGATGACAGGTATTGCCGGGTTGATATCCCGGACAGCTTTTGCCAGAGTGAGGCCGTCCATCTCAGGCATCATTATATCGAGAATGCACAGGTCAAACTTTTCTGCCGAAAAACCGGATAAGGCTGCCTTTCCGGTTATAAATAACGTCGTTTCATAATTCTTTGCATCAAGATAATTCCTTAGCAGAGAACCAAGGTTGCTGTCATCTTCAGCCAATAGAATTTTTTTGTTCATCTTAATCCGTTTTGTGGAATATAAACAGTGAATTTTGTTCCTTTGTTAACCTGGCTTTCGATCTTTATGTTCCCGTTATGTTCCTCTACGATCTTTTTTACATAGGTTAACCCCAGTCCAAATCCTTTAACATTATGGACATTTCCTGAATGAACCCGGTAAAACTTATCAAAGATCCTCTTCTGGTTTTCTTTGCTGATGCCAATACCGTTGTCTTCAACTGCTATTAGTATGCCATGCCTGTAGTTACGCGTTGTAATTGAGATCTTCGGATTCGCGGAAGAATATTTCAGGGCATTGTCGATCAGATTTGAAATTGCATTGAGAAAATGGATCTCATCGACCATAGCTTCGGGATTGGAAGCCGAAAAATCCTTTTTGATTGATGCTTTCCTGGTTTCACACTGAAGCGCAAAACTGTCAACTGCCCTGTCAATAATGCTGTGAATGTCTGTCCGGGAAAAGGAGAGTTTTGTGTTAACCTTCTCAAAAATAGCCATCTGAAGCACTTTCTCGACCTGGAATTTAAGACGCATGCTTTCGTCTGAAATTACATTGGCCAGGTGATCGATATCCTTATTCCTCGCAGGGATGGTTTTGTCGGCCATCATTTGCGAAGCCAGCGAGATGGTTGAAATAGGTGTCTTCAGCTCGTGGGTCATATTATTGATGAAATCACTTCTTATTTCCGACATCTTTTTCTGCCTGAAAATCACGATAAAAGTTCCGGTAGAAAGAAGGATAAGAAGCAGCGTGAACAAAAGGGAAAGGCCTCCAAGCCTTCCAATCTTGTCAAATTTATATTGCTGTTCCTGGAGACAGTAAAGTACTATCTGGGCTTGTCCTGGCACAGGATCGTTTGGAAAAAGCTGTATTATGAACTTGTTCGTCCCCGGTGCGTCGGTAAAACCCGGGGTACTCCAGATTGTTCCCAGCCTTCCCGAACGGATTGAAAACTCAAAATCGAGATGGATACCTACATTGTTCAGGGCAGTACGCAGCTGGGCATAAACTTTTTCAGGATTGATCCTGTCTCTGATGTCAGGGGTCGCTTTCAGGATCTTTTCCATTATGGTTTCGAGAAACACTATTTTATTTGTAACCCTGCCGGTGATCCCGGCGCTTATGGTCTGAGCCGATGGTTCAGTTATTTCTTCTTCAGGGAACGGAGACATTTCCATTGCTGAAATATAAATTTTCTGGCCCGAGCTTGTTATTTCAATCGGTCGTTCCGGATTATCGAGGCCATACATCTCAAGTAGCTTGGAATCGGGCTGATAACCCTGCAACTTTTTTGCCAGGGGGGAATTAGCAGGTACAAGGAGCGTGACGGAATCGGAGGAGGCGGGATCGATCTCATCAATGATCCGGTCGATCAGTTCCTGTTCTTCAAGGTCGAGGACAACCGATTCGAGAGCTTTGTTTGCATTGTATCGGAACTGCTGATCATTAATATCAATGGCATTTCTGATCCAGTAGAGCTGAATCAGAATCAGGCCGGAAATGACCAGAAAGAAAAACACAGCAAGGAATACTATAGTTTTCCGTTTCATACAGTTACAAAAATACTTGTATATCTTGTATTAACCCACTCTTTAACTTACTTTAACAACAGTAAAGGCAGGTAGAAGTACTTTCTTGCTGTTTACAATACCGCAAAAAAGTGAAAAATTTTAACAATTCATTAAAGTATTGTTAATTTCACATTGCAGAGTGAAAAAAACTTTTTTATTACAAATTTAGGTTTTATCTTTGTAAAGGTTTTGGCATGATATTTGTTTTAGTCTTAATAGAGGTTTTTTTCATAGGTTAGGTTAGTTTTAGGGTTATCAAAAGTGAGCCGCCGCCCGGCGGCTCTTCTTTTTTACCTCATTCAAGTCAAAACCATTATATCAGATACTTCAGATTCTTATCTTTCAGAGTTTTAAAATCAAGATTAAATACAGCCGTAACATTATCAATTTCACGCAGTTGGGTGGTGAGATCTTCGCTCTGCCAATTTTTTTCATGATCATGAACCATGAATAAAAAATCGACATTCTCCAGCTTTTTAACAAGAAAATTTTTCCCCGACCTGTTTGAAAAAAGGTCAAAAACCAGTTCCGGAGCACCTTTCTTATCGGAGAATTTACTGAATATCAATTCTTTTCCTTCATTATCACGGATCTTTACCGGATCGAAGGCTTTTAAGAGAATATGGAGCTTCCTATTCAGTTTCAATGTAAACTTATAATCAGGATCTGCAGTTACAATTCCAAAAACTGAAGGTTCATCCTGATCATTTACATCCAGGTGTACACGGGTTATCTTTTGGGGGCCCTTCATTACGATTGACTGGTGTTATGAAGTATGGAACAGTTCAAAATCGGAAAGCTGTCCGGCAGTGATTTTTTTGAGTTTAGCCCATGCTATTCCGGCAGCCTCCTGTTCAGCTTCCTTTTTCGAAGCGCCCTGGCCTTTCCCGAATTCTTCCCTGTTGATTATCAGGGTGGTTGAGAAGACCGATTGTTTCAGATTAAAGTCGTAATCCTCGTTATAGGTGAAGGTAAGACTGGTTTTATGCTTCTGCACCCATTCGAAGACCAGGCTTTTATAATCGGTGTCAGTATTTACGATGTTCTGGAGATCGAGATACTTGTTAAAAACCCTGCTTATAAAGAGCTTTTTTGTTTTTTTAAAGCCCTTGTCGAGGAAAGTTGCCCCTATCAGCGCCTCAAGGGCATCACCGTACAGGTTTCTGGTAGGATGCGTGGAACTGACGTTGCTCACAAGGAGCTTATCCAATCCCATCGAAAGAGCCAGCTGATTAAGCACTTCACGGTTTACGACCCTTGAACGTATTTTGGTAAGGAATCCCTCGCGGGCATCGGGAAATTTGTCAAAAAGGTAATCCGAGAGAATTGCATCAAGTACGGCATCACCCAGAAATTCAAGCCTTTCGTTATTGATCTTTTTCCCGTCAGGAAGGGAATAGGTTGCTGAACGGTGTATAAAAGCTGCTTCGTATATTCTCAAATTACTGGTCCGGATACCCGTAATTCTTTTCAGGCGGGAACTGAATTCCTGCTTGTTCAATAAATAAGTTCCGTTCTTTTTTGTCTGGAAGAGAGACACTAAAAATCAGCTTTTTTTATAACTATCGAAGCATTGTGGCCTCCGAAGCCAAAAGTGTTACTTATTGCATACCCGATTTTTCTGAACTGCGCTTTATTAAGGGTAAGATTCAGTTTCTGATCAATTTCCGGGTCAGGTGTCGAAAAGTTAATTGTTGGCGGTACGGTATCATTGACAACAGCCATTATGGAAGCAATCGCCTCGACTGCACCTGCGGCGCCCAGCAGATGGCCGGTCATTGATTTGGTTGAACTAATATTAAGCTTGTAAGTATGTTCCCCGAAAACATTCTTAATGGCTTTTGTCTCGGAAATATCGCCAAGTGGTGTAGCAGTTCCGTGGACGTTTATATAATCCACATCTTCGGGCTGAATGCATGCGTCGCTGATGGCAAGCTTCATAACATTGGTGGCTCCGAGGCCTTCGGGGTGTGGAGCAGTGACATGGTATGCGTCCGCCGTCATGCCGGTGCCAACAAACTCTGCATAGATCCTGGCGCCTCTGGCAACTGCATGCTCATAGGCCTCAACAATGAGGGCTCCTGCGCCTTCGCCAAGCACGAAACCGTCGCGGGTTTTATCAAAGGGTCTGGAAGCAGTTTTAAACTCGGCATTATTTGTCGAAAGGGCCTGAAGTGCATTAAAACCCCCTATCCCGGGTTCGTTGACAGCAGCTTCTGAACCGCCGGTAACAAAAATATCAGCTTTTCCCCAGCGGATGTAGTTTATGGCATCTATAATCGAATTCGTTGAAGATGCACAAGCAGAAACAGTGGAAAAATTAGGTCCCCTGAAACCATATTTTATCGAGATAACCCCTGCTGCAATATCGCTGATCATTTTTGGAATAAAAAAGGGACTAAAACGCGGAGTCCCGTCCCCTTCCACGTAATCTTTTATGGACTTGTAAAAAGTATCAAGGCCGCCGATTCCGGATGCCCAGATCACTCCAACCCTGTCCCTGTCTACCTTATCAAGATTAATTCCTGAATCATTGATTGCCTCCCCTGCAGCAACAAGCGCATATTGGGAGTAGAGATCAAGTTTGCTGGCTTCTTTTCTGTCGAAATAATTGGAGTAGTCGTAACCTTTTAATTCACATGCGAATTTGGTTTTGAACTTTTCGGTATTGAAGCGGGTGATCATTACCGACCCGCTCCTGCCTTCTTTAAGTCCTTCCCAAAATTCAGCCAAATTATTTCCAAGTGGAGTTAACGCTCCAAGTCCGGTAACAACGACTCTTCTCATAAATGGATTATTTTAAATGCAAATCTATTTTGCATTCTCCTCAATGTACTTGATGGCATCACCCACAGTGCTGATGCTTTCAGCCTGATCGTCAGGAATACCGATATTGAATTCTTTTTCAAACTCCATGATCAACTCAACAGTATCAAGAGAATCAGCTCCAAGGTCGTTCGTGAAACTGGCTTCAGGAGTTACTTCTGATTCGTCAACTCCAAGTTTGTCTACTATTATCTCTTTTACTCTTGTGGCAATGTCGGACATAATTATAAATTTTAATTAATAATGATTAAAAACCCTGCAAAGAAATATATTTGTCTTTATTTTTCAAATGATTTGGTGTTTTTTTATTTTGAATGCAATATAATATATTGATAATTAATAAAATAATATTAATTTAAAAAAATATATTACCATATTACTAAAAAGCAGTTAAGTTTCAAATAATGAGGAATATAGCAATTTTTGCCTCTGGTTCCGGCACCAATGCTGAAAATATAATCAGGTACTTTTCGAACAGAAATACTGCACAGGTTAGCCTGATTCTGTCAAACAGGCGTGAAGCCTATGTTTTTAAGCGCGCTGCAGCATTAAATATAAGGTCAGTTTTTTTCGACCGTAAGGAGCTATATGTTACCGATAAAGTGCTGAGATACCTTTCCTTTTACAAAATTGACTTTATTGTTCTTGCCGGATTCCTGTGGCTTATCCCCGATAATATCCTCACTGCCTACGAAAATAGGATAATAAATATACATCCGGCATTATTGCCCCGGCACGGCGGAAAAGGAATGTACGGGGATATTGTCCATGAGAGCGTCATTGCGAGTCGTGAAAAAGTGTCAGGCATTACAATCCATTATGTTAACGGAAAATATGACGAGGGGGATATTATTTTCCAGGCTGAATGCAGTGTGGAACCTTCAGATACGCCCGAATCGCTTGCTTCCAGGGTGCATGCCCTTGAGTATGAACATTATCCGCGCGTCGTTGAAGAACTGGTGGCTAAGTTGCCTGATATTTCCTAGAAGGTGTTCAGAAGGCTCAGAACAACTGTTTTGGATTTCTCGAAATCTGATTTGTTCTTCTCAAAAACCGGTTCGACGGGCGGAGCTTCGACTTTCAGAGGGTCGACAGGCGAACCGTTCCTGTAGAATCTGAAATCAAGATGTGGCCCGGTCGAAAGACCGCTGCTCCCCACATACCCAATAATATCTCCCTGCTTCACAATTGCGCCGGCATTGATACCCGGAGCGAATCTGCTTAAATGGAGATAGGCTGTTGAATAAACGCTGTTATGAGTTATCCTTACAATTCTACCCGAACCGTTTTCAAACCCGGCCCGCGTAACCCGTCCGTCGCCTATTGAATGGACAGGTGTTCCGACTGGTGCCGCATAATCTACGCCATAATGTGGCCGGCGGATCCTCAGAACAGGGTGCAGCCTTGAGGATGAGAACCGTGAAGAAACCCTGGAGAACTGCAGCGGCGCTTTGAGAAAGGCTTTTCGCAGACTGTTCCCGTCACTGTCGTAAAAACTCTCCACACTGTCCTGGATAAAGGGAATAGCGTATATAGTTGAGCCGGAGCCTGTAAACTGTGCCCCGAAAATTTTTCCGACACCCATCGGTTGTTCGTCAATCAAAATCTCTTCATAGATCACTTTAAATGAGTCACCCTTTTGCAGGCCGAAAAAATCAACAGTCCAGGCATAGATCTCAGACAATCCGGCAACCAGGGTTGGATGCAGTCCTCCTTCCACCATTGCATCCCAGAGTGATGTTTCCACCGTCGCGGAAGCATACTTTATGATCTTTTTGACCTCTTTCCTGAAAGGGGTTATGTTCAATGAATCATTGAAACTGAATACATAACAGGTCGACGGATCGTGTTCATAGACCAGGTACCCGGCCCGGCCAATGCTATCCTTGCTGCAAAACAGGGTGTAAACGTTCCCCGACCGTATCTTTCTGACGTCAAATACCGAGGATGAATTTTTCAGGACCTGGTCAATCTCCTGCATGGTTATCCCATGTTCCAGAAGAATTGTCGAAAGGAATCCGTTTCTTTTAATGTGACCCGTTACCAGCTCGAATGAATCGGCTGGTATACCATACATGAAGCGGGTGGTGTCAGGTTTTTCGACAGCAATTGTATCTGAAATTTGGGATATATCTAAAGGAGTGATCCTTGCAGAATCCCTGCATGAGATCACTGTAAAGATGATTGAAATTGACAAAAGTAGTTTTATCCTGATTGACATGAATGCAATTTTAATAAAAAGGAACTCTTTAACACAGATGATAATTCTATTTAAGAACGATATTCACAATCCTGTTTGGCACAACAATAATATTCGAAGGAGTTGAAGCACCTATCCATTTTGCGGATCTTTCGTCGGCAAGGACGCTGTTTATTATTTCCTCCCTGGTTGCGCCGGCCGGAAGAGTAATCTTGAACCTCATTTTGCCGTTGAATGAGACCGGGTATTCAAAGACATCTTCTATCAGATACTCTTCGATAACAAGCGGCCATGGTTCATAAGCCAGGGTTTTTCCGTTCCCCCGCATGCTCCAGAGCTCTTCGGCAAGGTGCGGAGCAAACGGGGAGAGAATGAGGATAAATTTACCGGCTGTTTGCTCTGTTACCTTTTCTTTCTTATAAACCAGGTTAAGGAAGATCATCATCTCAGATATCGCCGTGTTGAATTTGAGATTTTGGATATCCTCTTCAACTTTCCTTATAGTCTTGTGAAGTCCTTTAAGGATCTCAGGATCTTCTTCCCCGGTTTTAAAAGATGCGGGATTTGAGAAGAACCTGAAAGCCCTGCCAAGGAATCCGAACACTCCCTTCACATTTCTGTCATCCCAGGGTTTCATCACATCGAGGGGCCCCATGAACATTTCATACAACCTCAGTGAGTCGGCTCCATACCTCCTGACAACATCATCGGGATTAACGACATTCTTAAGTGATTTTGACATTTTTGCCACTATCTGCCTTAATTCTCCGCCATTTTCCGTATTAAAGAATTTTCCGTCCCTCTCTTCTACCTGATCAGCGGCTACTTTGGCGCCGCCTTCATTTTCATAGGCAAAGGCAAGTATCATACCCTGGTTGAATAACCTTCTGTACGGCTCGTCTGTTGAAGCAATCCCAAGATCAAAAAGGACCTTATGCCAGAACCGGCTGTAAAGTAGATGAAGTACAGCGTGTTCCGCCCCACCGATATAAAGATCAACGGGCATCCAGTATTTTTCCTTTTCGTTGTCGAAGATCCGGTTATCATTTTCAGGATCGATGAACCGTAGGTAATACCAGCACGATCCCGCCCATTGAGGCATAGTGTTGGTTTCCCTTCTTCCCCTGCGGCCATTGGTGTCAGTTACGTTCAGCCAGTCGCCTGCATTTGAAAGGGGTGATTCCCCTGATTCCCCCGGCTGGTATTTTTCAAGTTCGGGAAGCTCAAGGGGCAGTTCCTTTTCATCCAGGACCGTTATCTCGCCATCTTCCCAGTGTATGATTGGGAATGGTTCACCCCAGTAGCGCTGCCTGCTGAACAGCCAGTCGCGAAGCTTATAGTTTATCTTTGCACTTCCGAGATTATTCGCAACAAGCCATGCGATAATTTTCGCAATTCCTGCTTCCTTATTCATGCCGTTGATATCTATTCCGGTTGAGGAATCAGAAGAGTTTATGTACTTTCCGTCCTCAGTCCAGCACTCCCTTCCTTCAATAATTCTCTTACGCTGTTCAGGATCAGAAACATCTGGGTCCTGGATGCATAGTATGGGGAGGCTGAATTTTTCTGCGAACTCAAAGTCACGCGTATCGTGGGCGGGAACTGCCATTATTGCCCCGGTTCCGTATCCCGTAAGAACATAGTCGGCAACCCAGACGGGGATCCGTTTGTTATTTACCGGATTTACAGCATATCTTCCTGTAAAGACGCCTGTTTTTTCCTTTGCAAGGTCAGTCCTGTCGAGATCTGATTTAAGTGCAGATGCCTTTATGTAATCGTTAACTGCGGCGGTATGAGCAATGGTGGTTATTTTTCTCACCAGCTGATGTTCCGGGGCAATAACCATATAAGTGGCGCCAAACAGTGTATCGGGGCGGGTAGTGAATACTGTCAGTTTTTCATTCAGTCCTTCAATTTTGAAATCGACTTCGGCGCCTGTTGAACGTCCGATCCAGTTTCTCTGCATATCCTTTATCCCCTCAGGCCAGTCGAGGTCATCTATACCCTTGAGAAGTCTTTCGGCATAAAGCGGGATCCGGAGCATCCATTGCTTCAGGTTCCTTTTCTCAACCACATTTCCGCATTTCTCATGGGTACCGTCGTTCAGCACCTCCTCATTGGCGCATACGATCCGGCAGCTCGGGCACCACCATACCATTGCATCGTCGTAGTATGCAAGCCGCCTGGAGTTTACATACCGGTCAATCTCCTTTTTACCTTGTTTTGAAATCTCAGCGGGTATCGGCAATTCCCTGACATGGTCTGCCCTTCTGAAGTTTCTCATCAAACCAGGTATTATAGAGCTGAATGAAGATCCACTGTGTCCATTTAAAGTAATCCGGATCGGTGGTATTTATCTCTTTGTCCCAGTCGTAGCTCAGTCCGAGTTCCTTGATCTGTCTTCTGAAAGTATCGCAATTGTTTTTTGTGGTTATTGAAGGATGTGTCCCTGTCTGGATGGCATACTGTTCGGCAGGAAGACCAAATGCATCCCAGCCCATGGGGTGAAGGACATTGTATCCTTTCATCCTTTTATATCTGCTGAAAATATCTGTTGCTGTATATCCTTCGGGATGACCTACATGCAGTCCGGCTCCGGAAGGATAGGGGTACATATCAAGAACATAGCATTTGTTGGGATTGGTCAGGTCTTCCGGAGTTTTGAATGTTTTATTTTCCTCCCAGTATTTTTGCCACTTTTTCTCGATCTCTTTGAAGTTGTATTCCATTTAATTTGTGATGAAATTTTATTGATGCATTAGTAATTTAGTAGATAGACGGAAGACCGAAGACCGAAGACGGAAGGAAGAAGTCAGGTTATTTTTACCTTAAAGGATATGATCATATTCATCAGGTTGAAAGCATATTCGTAGTGATCATTAAATTCTACCTCTGAAATATATTTTCTCCTGGACGCTTTATGCAAGCACGTAACCACTTCAGCCAGTGAACGGATCGCCATGCCAATAAATCTTTTATGTTCAGGATTAGTCTGTCCTATCGACCCTTCCGAAATATTCAGTGCAACAGAATCCACAGCTCTCCTTATCTGGGAAGTAAGATTATATATTTCTTCTTTAGGGAATTGTTTTGACAATTGAAATATATTTTCGCCATAATCCATTGCTTTCTGCCAGATAATAAGCTTTTCAAACTTAAATTTCATTATTTGTTCCATCTTCTTATTCCTTTATCCCCGTTCTTTTCTTTCTCCCGTCTTCGGTCTTCTGTCTCCGGTCTTTTCTTTCTTCCGTCTTCCGTCTCCCGTCTCCGGTCTTTTCTTTCTTCCGTCTTCCGTCTCCCGTCTCCGGTCTTTTCTTTCTTCCGTCTTCCGTCTCCTCCAGGGATGCGAAAATAGAAAAACTTTAGCATTATTCTATTGACTTAGTTGTAAAACCGGGCTATTGGTCTTATTTTTGCAGTACAATCCGGTCCCGTAGTTCAATGGATAGAATGACAGATTCCGGTTCTGTTGGTTGAGAGTTCGAGTCTCTCCGGGATCACGAAAACAAAACGCAACATGTTGCTTAGCAATATTGTTGCGTTTTCACTATTGAAGATGCTGACAGGCTATAATCCAAGCAATCCCGGGAAATTTAAAAGATTCATCTGTTTTCTTCTTTTCTCTATCAGGTCTTTCAGTTCTGTAGCCATGTCCTTATTCACCTCCAATGCCATTGGCAGAACATATTTTTCAGTCTGGCTGAGATAATCGCTCATATTCCTCCTTGGATACTGGTCCCTGTGAAGATCAGTCAGATTGCTTATCCTGTCGGCCACTTTTAGTATTTTTGCTCTTATTGAACCCTTTTCAACTATTCTTTTAAGGTAATCCTCTTTGGTCATTCCAACCGGCCTGGTAACTTCCAGCACAAGATCTACAACCTCATTTCCCTGGTCATCGATCATACGCAATTCCTGCGCATCCGTTCCAGGCACATCCTCAATCAGGTCGTGTATCACAGCTGCTTTAAGAAGAACATAATCATCGAAATACTTGTAATCCATGAGAATTGCCATGGTTGCCAGGGCATGACGAAACTGATTACCACCAACACCCCTTTGCTTGCCGATCAGAGCGGTTGCCCTGATTATGTATGGCGCCAGCACAATATTCTTTAGTTTTTCGGTTTCGTTCATGTTTTTTGAGATATAAGTAAGACAAAAATCTATAATAAAAAGTTGTTAAAAGTTCCGGAAATTTTAACTTCTCAAAATCTCAATCATCTCTGTAACGGCCTCAGTGTCGGCCACCTCTTTTACGGGTGAGAGACCTGTCAGAGCACGCGCCCTGTTCAGATCATCCTCCGTGACAAAATCCTTGCCGATAAGAACCAGGTATAGAATTGCCGATTTCAGGGTATTTGATTTTACCCTGAAGGTGTGAGGGCTTTGCCGGGCAGGAAAAATATGGACAAACCTTTTTTCACTGTCATGAAATTTCAAAGTCCATTGAGAACCGTCAGAAATCGTGGTTATTTTAAAGTCATTATTCTCCCTGCCGGCCCACGATTCAAAAATTTCCTTTGCGTTCAGGTCCATTGAACTCAGGAATCCGATTATTTCCTGAAATATCTGATCCAGCGAAAGATCACCTGTATACACGTCCATGACCGAGGTGCCCAGATGCTTCAATTCCCTGATAAGAAATTTTGGATCCTGATCCAGGCAGCCTGTGATATAAAAGCTGATGAAATCCCTGATGAAGGGAAGATAGTGTTTAACGGGATTGAAAAGAAGTGGTTCAGGTATCTTGTCATCGATCCTCATAGAGAATGGATTAATGGTTCTTATGGAATGAAAATATACAATATTTTATCCAGAATTACTTTAATTTCGGGAAACAATTAACTTTAGGACATGCAAAAATCCAAAACCGATCATTATGACTTCTTCTTCGAAGCAAAATTTCAAAGCGACAATCAATCATAAGCAACCTGACAGGGTTGTGGTTGATTTTGGCTCCTCGCCCGTTACCGGAATACATGCCGTTATTGTAGAAAAGCTGCGCGAATATTACGGACTGGAGAAAAAACCGGTTAAGATCATCGAGCCTTACCAGATGCTGGGTGAACTGGACGATGATCTTATCAGGGAAATGGGTGTTGACGTAATCGGCCTTGGCGGTGAAAACAACATGTTCGGAATTCCAAACAAAGGCTGGAAAATACACAAAACCTTCTGGGGACAGGAGGTGCTTTTCCCGGGGGAATTCAACTACACTTTTAACAGCAACGGTGATATACTGATACATCCTGGAGGAGATACCTCTGTTGCTCCGAGCGCTATGATGCCCAAAACCGGGTATTTCTTTGATGCCCTTGACAGACAGGGACCGATCGATGATTCAACGCTTAAAGTGGAGGATAACCTGGAAGAATTTTCAAGGGTTACAGAACATGACCTGAAGTATTGGGAAGTGCAGGTCAAATCTGTTGAAAACTCCGGCAAGGGTGTGCTTGCAAACCTTGGAGGAACGGCCCTTGGCGATATCGCGCTTGTTCCGGCAGTACAGCTGAAAAATCCAAAGGGTATCAGGGGAGTGACGGAATGGTATATTTCAACCCTGATGAGAGAAGATTTCATCAGGGAAATTTATGACAGGGAAACTGACATAGCAGTTGAAAACCTCAGGGATCTCTCCAAAGTAATAGAGAACAGGATCGATGTGGTATATATCTGCGGAGCCGATATGGGAACGCAAAACTCGACATTCTGTTCGCCGGAAACCTTTAAAAGAGTGTGGGTCCCATATTATAAAAAAGTAAATGACTGGATCCACGAGAATACCGGATGGAAGACTTTCAAACACTCATGCGGCGCTATTGAACCTTTGATGGACCTGTTCATAGAAGCCGGATTCGATATTATTAATCCCGTGCAGATCAACGCCGAAAGGATGGATCCGGTGGAACTAAAGAAGAAATATGGTGACCGGATAATTTTCTGGGGCGGCGGCGTTGATACACAGGGTGTATTCGCTTTTGGAACCCCGCAGCAGGTTAAGGAACAGGTGAAAAGGCAATGCTCCATCCTGAATGAAAACGGCGGGTTCGTGTTCAATACGGTGCATAACATCCAGGCAAATGTTCCATTCGGGAATGTAATT
The DNA here is from genome assembly GCA_963737255.1 of uncultured Bacteroidales bacterium. Taxonomy (GTDB): domain Bacteria; phylum Bacteroidota; class Bacteroidia; order Bacteroidales; family VadinHA17; genus LD21. Next base: position 26,881 of record CAVTSB010000007.1, on the reverse strand, counting down.
GCGATGCTGGAAGCTTTGAAAGAACTCTAGAACCAAGATAAATCCATTAAACCACAGATTAACACAGAGTTAAACGGAGGTTCACAGAGTTTTTGAAAAGGAGATCCGTGCAACTCCGTATTAAACTCCGTGTAAATCAGTGGTTAAGAAATAATTAACCTTAATGACGGAGAAAAACTATAACTGGGGTTATCTCCTTGGGATTTCACTGATATCGGCTCTGGGCGGATTGCTTTTCGGATACGACTACGTTGTAATAGGTGGAGCCAAGCCATTTTATGAACCATTTTTCGGAATTACGGATAATCCCGGTTTGCAAGGCTGGGCCATGAGCTGTGCCCTGACAGGATGCCTTGGCGGCGCGGTTCTTTCAGGGTGGCTGAGCGACAGGTTCGGAAGGAAAAAACTGCTTATCCTTTCTGCAATGCTGTTTATTGCTGCTTCACTGGGAACAGGTTCGGCGAATGCATTCGGAGCGTTTGTGCTGTTCCGGATCCTGGGGGGTATCGGAATAGGACTAGCCTCAAACCTTTCTCCCATGTATATCGCTGAGATCACCCCGGCAAGTGTCAGGGGAAGATTTGTTTCGTTAAATCAGCTGACAATTGTTATCGGGATCCTGTCTGCACAGATCATCAACTGGAGGATTGCCGAACCTGTAGCAGCAGGGGCTACGATTCCGGATATTCTGAATTCATGGAACGGACAGACAGGCTGGCGCTGGATGTTCTACGCCTGCGCAATTCCGGCCTCATTGTTTTTTATCCTGATGTGGCTGGTGCCGGAAAGCCCAAGATGGCTTGCCAGAAATCAAAGCAACAAGGCAAAGGTCCACCGTATACTTGCCATGGCAGGAGGGGAAGAATATGCTGATAAAGAAATAGAATCTATCAGGGAGACATTAAACGCTAAATCGGAAGAAAGCGGTTTCAGCCTTTTTAAAAATCCGGGTATCAGGAAATTACTTATCATCGGGATCGTTATTGCAGTTTTCCAGCAATGGTGCGGGATAAATGTCATTTTTAATTATGCCCAGGAAGTGTTTTCAAGTGCAGGTTACAGTGTTTCAGATATACTTTTCAATATCGTAATTACAGGAAGTGTAAACCTGATTTTCACGTTTGTTGGCATGTTCCTGGTTGACAGGCTGGGAAGGAAAGCCCTGATGCTCCTTGGTGCCGGGGGACTCGCCGGCATCTTTGCCGTTCTGGGAACGATGTACTTTGTTCAGATGAAGGGATTACCCCTGCTGATCATGGTGGTAATGTCGATAGCATGTTATGCAATGTCGCTTGCCCCGGTAACCTGGGTGCTGCTTTCAGAGATCTTTCCAAACAGGATAAGGGGTTTTGCAATGTCAGTTTCGACCTTTGCATTATGGGCGGCATGTTTTGTGCTTACGTATACATTCCCCCTGCTTAATAAAGTGTTGAAGGCTTCGGGAACGTTCTGGCTCTATGGGTTGATATGTGTTTTCGGTTTCTGGTTCATTTTCAAAAAGTTGCCAGAGACGAAGAAGAAATCGCTTGAGCAGATTGAAAAGGAACTGACACGTGTTTAAGAATCGTACTTTTTTATTATCCAAGGGATTACACGGAGTCTGACACGGAGTTTCACGAGATTAATTAAACCGTGATCCTCCGTTTTCACTCTGAGCAACTCAGTGTATACGTTAAATTCAAAAATTTTTGCAAATGAAAAGCTTCATTTCACAAATCAGATTTGTACTGCTTCTTTTTGTAATTGCAATTCCCCCCGTTTCGGCGCAAAAAAACACCGATCTCATCAAGATCGGCAAAAACGGAAGGATGGTATGGAAAAGCAATAATCAGGAAGCATATTTCTGGGGAGTGAATTATACTGCTCCGTTTGCACATGCATACAGGCAGATTGGGCGTTTGGGCCACGACAGGAAAGAGGCGATCGATGCAGATACCTATCACCTTTCACGGCTTGGAATAAATGCCTACAGGATCCATGTCTGGGACTGTGAGATAAGTGACGGGGATGGCAACCTCTTTGCGAATGACCATCTTGATCTTCTTGACTATCTGATACACAAGCTCGAGCAGAGGGGAATCTATATTTTTCTTACACCCATTGCATACTGGGGAAACGGATACCCGGAACCAAATGAGCAGTTGCCCGGGTTTTCGATGAAATTCAATAAAAGCAATGTATACCTTGAGCCCGAGGCTGTCGAAGCTCAGGAGAGATACCTGAAACTGTTTGTAAATCATATTAATCCCTATACCCGGAAATCATACAAGAGTGATCCGATGATTATAGGATTTGAAGTCTGCAATGAGCCCGGCCACTCAAAACCGGTTGAAACAACCACATTTGTTAAAAGGATGATAAAAGCCATAAAGTCAACCGGATGCACAAAACCCGTATTCTACAATGTTACTCAGAGCATTAATCTTCTTGAAGAATTTATTAAGGGCGGAACTGACGGGGTTACCTTTCAATGGTATCCTGCCGGACTTGTTGCAAATCATGAGATCCCCGGGAATTATCTTCCGCACGTTGATAAATACGATATGCCATTCAAAAACGAAGAATACTTTAAAGATCAGGCCAGACTGGTTTATGAATTTGATGCAGCCGATGTCGGAAGGTCCTATCTGTATCCTCCGATTGCGCTCTCGTTCAAGGAGGCGGGGATGCAATGGGTTACAATGTTCGCATACGATCCAATGGTTATAGCAGCTTCAAATACCGAATACCAGACTCACTTCCTTAACATGGTTTATTCTCCGCAGAAAGCTGTAGGTTTTAAAATAGCCGGTGAAGTCTTCAGGAATCCCGAGTTTTCGAGGGACAGGCTGAATGAAAAAACGCCTTTTGAAACAAATGGTTTAAAAATAAGTTACGATGACGATAGATCTGAACTCACAACAGATGAATTGTTCTACTATACCAACAGCACCTCAACCCTTCCTCCTGACAAGGAAACCCTGAAATCAATAGCAGGTTACGGAACGTCACCCGTCATCTCCTACCGGGGTAGCGGGGCATATTTTCTTGACAAAATAAAAGATGGCCTGTGGAGGCTCGAAGTGATGCCTGATGCCGTATGGGTCCGCGATCCATTTTCACGGGCAACACCGAGGATTGAAAATGTTGTGATAAAATGGACAGGGCATGAAATGGACATCGACCTGCCCGGTCTGGGTAACAGTTTTCAGGTTACAGGAGCAAACCCTGGAAACAACTTATCCGCGACTGCCGGGGATGGGACATTCATGGTAACTCCCGGAACTTATATTCTTTCAGCCGGGCCGATGGCTGAAGATATTAAAAACCTGAAAATGGGCGCCATAACGGTAAGTGAGTATTATGCTCCGCCTGAAACGAACGAAAGCTTCTATTTTCTTCATGAGGCTCCCGTCCAGGTTTCGGAACGCCAGCCGGTTGAGATAACGGTCAAAGCAATGTCATTTACCACTCCTGTCAGGAGCCTTGTCGTTCAGTCTTCTGCAGGCGGTTTAAGAGGGCGTGGAGGCTTCAGACCGGTTTTGGTCCCCATGGAACGTACTGATGAATATCAATTCAAAGGCGTCATCCCTGATTCACTCGTCAGGCAGGGTGTGTTGACATACACAATTCTTGCTGAATCTGATTCAGGAGAAGTAACCGTATTCCCGGGTGGTGTTAAGGGCCCGGTTACAGCCTGGGATTATTACAACCCGGAATCATATTCGGTAAAAGTTCTTCCTGCCGGAAGCGAAACTGAGTTGTTTTCCGCCGGATCATACGGACAATCAGTAACATTTTCGGGTAATCCTGGTATGAGGAGCAGCGTTGAACTGTCAGGTGTTACCGGAGGATCAAAGCTCAAATTCACAGTAAACGCACCAGATAGTCCGCAGGGCAGGCCCAACAATTCAGGGGTTAATTATGTGTTGCAGAACTACATCCTTGATGCAATAGAATGCATATCAGGTTATGCAGACAAATACTCGGTCATTATCATTAACGGGAAGGCAACCGGCAAGCCTGTAACGATGGAGGTTTCGCTTATCAATAAGGACGGGAATGCATACACCGGCAGGACAATCCTCCGCAGTGATCAAGGTTCGCAAATAATACCTTTCAGCGACTTAACAGAAGGACGCCTGTTCCTTCTTCCCAGGCCATACCCGGGATTTCTGCCTTTCTGGTACACAGGTGATTTGAAAAAAAGCTTCAATCTGAAAGAGATTGAACGGATACAGATGGTGGTCCCTGTTGAGGGCAACGAAGGGATAATGGGTTTTGAACTTACTTCTGTCACAGTAAAATAGTAAATTACCGCGAACCGGTGTATAACATATTAAAGAAGATCCCATTATGAAGAAAGCAGTATTTTTTCTTTTCCTTATGGCTGCCTGCACGGCAAACAAGGAGACAATCAGTGAAAAGCTCGATCTGGCAGGCGAATGGAAGTTCAGAATTGATTCGCTCGATCAGGGCATTGACCAGGAATGGTTTACACTGGAATTTGATGAAACCGTTACTCTTCCGGGTTCAATGGCAGAGAATGGGAAAGGAGAAGAGGTTACCGTCAGTACAGATTGGACCGGGGATATTATTGACCAGTCATATTTCAAAGACAAAAAGTATGAAAAATACAGGCAGCCGGGCAATATAAAAATTCCATTCTGGCTCAAGCCCGTTAAGTATTACAAAGGACCGGCATGGTATCAGAAAGAGTTCGATCTGCCGGCAGGATGGGAGGGGAGACGTGTAATACTTTTCCTGGAGAGGTGCCATTGGGAATCAACGGTGTATGTTAATGGAAAACCTGCAGGAAACCGGAACAGTCTGTCGACCCCGCATGAATACGAAATAACCCCATTACTGAAGCCCGGTTCAAATGTAATTTCATTAAGGATTGACAACAGGGTAATTGTCCCGGTTGGTGTCAATTCGCACAGCATCAGCGATCATACACAATCGAACTGGAACGGAGTTGTTGGAGAGATCTGGGCTCAGAACAACCTCCGGAGTATTTATCGACGATATACAGGTATATCCTGATATTGAGAAAAAAGCGGCACAGATCATTGTGAATATTAAAAACCCCGGCAACGCTGACTTTGAAGGGAGCCTCACCATGCAGATCGGGAGTTTTAATTCGGATATCAAACAGGAACTGGCCAGGAAAAAAGTAAAGTTCTTGATGAAATCGGATTCTCAACGGGTTGAATTAACCTATAAGATTCTTAATCAACAACTTTGGAGTGAATTCAACCCTGCAATGTATAAGCTTTCAATTGATCTGAAGGAAAGGGACAGGGAAATTATTGATCAACGGTCAGTGGATTTCGGGATGCGCAAATTTAAAGCCGGCGGAACGAGGTTCGAAGTGAACGGCAAGCCTGTCTTTTTAAGGGGAACCACCGAATGCTGTATATTTCCCCTGACAGGGTATCCCCCAACTGATGTTGCCTCATGGGAAAAGGTTCTGCAGGCCTGCAGGGATTATGGCCTGAACCATGTCAGGTTCCATTCATTTTGTCCGCCTGAAGCTGCATTCATTGCAGCAGACAAATTGGGGATATATTTTCATATAGAGTGCAGTTCGTGGGCCAACCAGGGAACTTCGATCGGAGACGGAGGTAAAATAGATAAATTCATTTATGAGGAGGGTGACAGGATCCTGAAAGAGTACGGAAATCATCCGTCATTCTGCATGCTTGCTTACGGGAATGAACCCGGGGGGAAAAATCAGAACGAATATCTTGGGAAGCTTCTGACCTACTGGAAGTCAAAGGATGACAGACGGGTTTATACCTCAGCTGCCGGCTGGCCGGTAATTCCTGAAAATGATTACCACCTCACCTCCGAGCCAAGGATACAGCATTGGGGAGAGGGATTAAAAAGTATCATAAATGCAGAGCCGCCCGGTACATTGTACGATTTCAGAGACTTTGTTTCAAGATACGGGGTGCCTGTAGTCAGTCATGAGATAGGGCAATGGTGTGTTTATCCCGACTTTAAGGAGATTGAAAAGTACACTGGGGTTTTAAAGGCCACAAACTTCGAAATCTTCCGGGAGTCACTCTCGGAAAACAACATGGCAGGACAGTCTGAGGATTTTCTGAAAGCGTCGGGAAAGCTCCAGGCGTTATGTTATAAAGCTGAAATCGAAGCAGCCTTCCGTACTCCGGGTTTTGCAGGTTTTCAAATGCTTCAGCTTCACGATTTTCCCGGACAGGGAACAGCACTTGTGGGGATCCTGAATCCATTCTTTGAGTCCAAGGGATATGTTAATCCTGAAGAATTCAGGATGTTCTGCAACCAGACGGTGCCTCTGGCCAGGATTGAGAAACTTGTTTACAGCAGTAAGGAGATATTCAAGGCTGATATTGAGCTGGCACATTTTGGTCCGGAACCGCTGGTAAATCAGACTATCATATGCAGGATCGTGAACCAGGCAGGGGAAACAATCTTCAACCAGAAATTTTCAGGATTCAGGATCGATTACGGTAATTGTATTACCGTTAGTCCCGTGTCAATAAGGCTTGATAGCATTTCATCGGCGCAGAAACTTACCCTCGAGGTTGCAATTGAAAACACCCCTTACCGGAACAGATGGGATTTCTGGGTGTACCCCGAACAACAGGGTCCTGCACCGGGGAATGTTTATATTACTGACAGGTTTGACGGAGAAGCTGAGGTTGTTCTGAAACGAGGAGGATCAGTGCTGTTCCTTCCATACGGAAAAATCGGGCAGACAAAAGGTGCACAGGTCGCTATCGGATTCTCAAGCATTTTCTGGAATACTGCCTGGACTAATAACCAGGCTCCGCATACGCTGGGAATATTATGCGATCCGCAGAATCCATTGTTCAGAAGCTTTCCAACCGAATTCCACAGCAACTGGCAGTGGTGGGATCCTGTTTCCCATTCACAGGCGATGATACTGGACAATTTTCCACCGGGTCTTAAGCCCCTGATCCAGCCTATCGATACATGGTTTGAGAACAGGCGGCTTGCGCTGGCATTTGAGGCCAGGACAGGCGGAGGAAAACTGATGGTCTGCAGTATTGATTTAAATGATTTAAAAGATGAAAGGTTGTCATCAAGACAACTTCTGGGTTCGATGCTGGAGTATATGAACAGCAGCGAATTTAATCCGGAAGTGGTGGTGGATGCAGACAAGATCAGGGAATTAGTTTCAAATTAGTTGGTAAAGTAATTCTAACTTCTTTTATATTCGCCCTGAAAAACCTGAACAATTACCTGAAGGCCATATGAAGAAACGGAATAAAATACTGTTGATTATCACCATTTTGTCTGTTCAGCTGTCCTGCCTGTTCTCACAGGGACAAATTAAAATTCCAAGAATTCAGGGAGAAAATGAGTTCGACGGGATAGTTAATGATCCATGCTGGCTGGATATCGAACCGATTCCACTGGTAATGCACACACCCACATTTGGCAATCAACCAACCGAAAGAAGCGAGATAATGATCTGCCATGATAATACATATTTATATATTGGAGCCAGGCTTTTTGATTCTAATCCGTCCGAGATGCTTATTTCCTCCAAAAGGCGTGATGAATCTGAAGTTGCGACCGAGGCGCTGGGTCTAGTCCTGGATTCATTCAATGACAAGGAAAACGGACTCGGATTTGCAACGACGCCGACCGGTTTGAGGTCAGATTTTACAGTTTCGAAGGATGCGTTGGGTGGTGACCCGCACGAGGGGCCCCTTAACATGAGCTGGAATACATTCTGGGATGTAAAAACATCAATAAATGATGAGGGATGGTTTGCTGAAATCCGGATACCGTTTTCAAGCATACGTTTCAAGGTAAAGGATGGCATTGCTGTTATGGGTCTGACCTGCATACGAATGATTGCGCATAAGAATGAGGTGAATGTGTTTCCTTCAATTCCGCCGAATTGGGGCGAATCAAGCGTGTTCAGGCCATCGAAAGCGCAGGAAGTGGTGTTTGAAGGGCTCGAATCGAGGAAGCCTTTTTATATAGCGCCCTATGCTATCGGAGGCATGCAGCAGGATTACATTATGAATGATTATGGAACAGGGTATAAGCTGGATAAAAGCCCGAAATTCACCGGTGGACTCGATGTTAAATACGGACTGACCAACAATCTTACCCTCGATTTAACGGTCAACACAGATTTTGCACAGGTTGAGGCGGATGATGAGCAGATCAACCTTACCAGATTTTCACTTTTTTTCCCCGAAAAAAGGACCTTCTTCCAGGAGCGTTCAAGTGTTTTTGCATTTGATTTTGAACCGCAGGCCAGTCTTTTTTACAGCCGGAGGATCGGACTCTATGAAGGCGAGCAGGTTCCTATCCTTGGGGGAGGAAGAATAACCGGCATGGCAGGCAAATGGGACCTGGGTTTACTGGACATGCAAACTCAGGCCTTGAAATTGTCGGACAGGCATGACCATGAACTCGCGTCAGAAAACTTTGGAATATTCCGTGTACGGCGACAGGTCATAAATGAGAACAGCTACGTGGGAGGGATCATCACTTCACGGATCGGGTACAGATGGATCATATAATACAGGATTCGGATTGGATGGTATATTCAAGATATTTGAGAATGACTATATAAACGTAAAAGCAGCCCAGATCATTGATAACTCGATCCGGAACAGGGCATTCAGCCTGGATCAGACCCGGATACACTTCAACTGGATGAGAGAGAATGACAAAGGATTGAATTATGGCTTCACCTGGGGCAGGAGCGGAAAACACTTTGATCCAAAGATCGGATTCCAGATGCGTTCGGATTTTACTCATTACTTCGGGGGTATCGGATATGGGTGGATCCCCGGCGAAAGCTCCCCTCTCCTCAATCATAAAGTGGGTTTAAGGGCAGTGACCTATTTTGATAATCAGGATCATTCAGCGCAGTCGGTTGAGGCAGAGTTATCATACGAATTCAGGTTTAAATCAGATTACAACGGCGTTGGATCATTTTTAAGGATGTATGAAAATGTTATTGATACTTTCAGTTTTTCAAAGGATGCCTATGTACCGTCGGGTCAATACGCTTTTTATATGTTTGAGACTCATCTGAATTCTCCACAGACGAAACGGTTTATAATGGGAGTTGACTTTTTTGCAGGATCGTTTTATGACGGTACCCGTTATTCTTTTGGCCTTGAACCCGCCTGGAATGTCGGATCAACATTACAGCTGGCTTTGACCTATGACCATAATTTTCTGAATTTCAAGGAACGCCGTCAGTCTTTTTCCGGAGGTGTGGCCGGATTCAAGGCGCTGGTCATGGCCACGACGAAACTGTCGATCAGCACATTTCTGCAATATAACAGCTCTGAAAACAATCTGATAACAAATTTCAGGTTCAGGTATAATCCCAGGGAAGGCAATGATCTCTATATTGTAATCAATGAGGGAAGAAGCACTTACAGGGACGTTGACGAGCCCAGACTGCCATTGTTCAACAGCAGGTCGGTTTTGCTGAAGTACACATACACTTTTACGTTGTAAGGGTAGGAGCGTAAATATGTTGATAATAAGTCTGTTACATCCCATCTCTCAAGACTAAGTGAGGGGACAGTGGGTGAGTTTATTTGTCTTGTCTGACTGAAGAAATACGTATTATAAGACGTATTTCTTTTTAAAAAAATACGTCTTATAATACGTATTTTAATACATATTTAATTTGGATCAGGATCAAATAAAGCAGCTTTAGCTTAACCAGGTCGGGACCAGATGGACTTAAAAATAATGGTTTGTAAAAAGAGGGCAGCGTGAATAAGGTGTCCTGAACTGAAAATGACTGAATATTTGTCAACAGCCTTTAAAAATTTGTCAAAAACCTGTTTTTCAGATAAATAACTTTGATTACCCCATTCTCTTACACGAATTATCAAACTATCAGTATTTTGGTTGATCAGGATAAAATAATTGAACAGATTTATCTGGAGTTTGCACAAATTTCACGTCAATTTTAAAATTTTTTTGACGAACCCACTTTTTTATTAGATCAATAAAATGCATTGATCAATGTATAAAGGAATATATTGGATAAATTTGCTGTGATTCAATCGTACTAAACCGGTAATTGGGGTTTATCTGATTGGAAGATATATACTTAATCGCTAGTTTTATCAAGTTATTTGTTCAGGTATTTTAGTGAAAACTGTAAGGTTTCAAGGGTAATGGTTGCGCCTTTTTAAAATATCCTGAATGAGAATTTTGTCATAACTATTTACTGAAACGGAGTTAACCATTTCAACATTAAAGATGTTTAATTATTAAGAAATAACCAATGAAAACAGATCTACTACTCTCCATTGTATGTGTTTCACTCTTCTTTTTAAGCTGCAACAATCAAACCGATAAAAAAGGATTGACGAGTGTAGACAATACAATATTGCAGGAGGCTGACGGGACAATTTCCCTTAAACTTGAAAAAGCTGCCTGTTACAGCGATGCTAACGATCCGTCAAGCAATACTGCGGAATGGACAATGTCCATTTCAAAGCCGGGAAGGTATAACCTGTGGCTTTCAAGTGCAACCAGGGATACACTTGTTCTGAACTATCAAAATACAGTGAAGGTTTCCTTCCTGGACAGACAGCTGGAAGTAGATCCGGTTTGCGATAAAGTGGTTCAAAACTCGGAAGGTATTTCATTCCCGTTCTTCAGGGCTGATTCATTCCTGGGATCATTTTTTATTCAGGAACCCGGAGATTATAATATACAGGTTATCAGTGAGAAAATTATGCCGGTCGAGATGCTTGAAAAGACGGCATCACTTTCAGATACAACAAGATTTATATCGTTATTCCTTGTTCCAAATACCAGATAACAGGTTCCTGCAGGTTGAAAAGGCTGATCTACATATTATTGTTTGTTGTCATCGGGCAAATGTCATTCGCCCAGCAGCTTCCATTGTACAGCCAGTATCTTTACAACAAATTCCTGATTAATCCCGCCCAGGCAGGGAGCGACGGATTTACAAGCATAAACCTTACGGCGAGGGAGCAATGGGTCGGTTATACCGGCGCACCCCGTACCTATTCACTTAGCTGGCAGACCAGGATACTTAAGAAAAGCTACAGGCTGAACCAGAATATTTTCAACCGGACAGTTTACAGGCCAAAAACTGACGGAAAAATAGGTTTTGGCGGATATGTTTTCAGCGATAAGAACGGCCTCATTCAGAAGACTGGCTTTCAGCTTTGCTATTCCTACCATATGTGGCTTCATGATTATACCCAGCTTTCAATGGGAATGGCATTTACCGGATACCATTATGTAATAAACGCCACGGCAATAAATTTTTATGATCCGAATGAACCCTGGCTGAATAATGATCTGCGCAAAGGGGTTTTTATCCCGGATGTTGATTTCGGAATATATCTTCTGGATCCCAAATTTGAAGTCGGCTTTTCGGCACTTCAGCTTTTCGGGGCATCTGCCAAGATCGGTGATGAGGCTTATAAGAACTACTACCTCGACAGGCACTTCTATCTCTTTGGTTTATATAACTTTGAATCAGGTACCAAGGCTGAGTTGCAACCTTCGTTAATGGTGAAAATGTCGGAACAGCTGAGGCCCCAGGCCAATGTAGGATTTACATATTGCTGGGACCAGGCATTCTGGGCAGGATTGGCTTACAGGACCGGAACGGGGGGAGCAATTGTCGCTAATATCAGGTTCCGGTTTATCCCCAGCCGTGTTATGCTGACAACCATGTATGCAGGGTATGCATTCGATTATACCCTCAATAAGATCCAGAACGCAACCTATGGTACCCATGAGGTGACGATTGCGCTTAAATTTGGTGACCACCTGAAGAGATTCAGGTGGGTGGATAGGTTTTAGGTCAGGAAGACCGGAGACGGAAGACGGAAGACCGAAGTCCCGAGACAGAAGCCAATAATCATAATACAGCATAACTGGATAACCTCAAAACAGGCACTTCTTCCAGGAGGAACACACCCCGGCCCCTCCGGGAAGCTAATTTTTATATACATCTTTTGTTTTGAGGGAAACAAAGATCATTGGCGTTACAAAAGATTACAATTAAACCTGGAGTAAGTTGGGAGTAAGTTCCCTTACAGTTTTAATAAGCGATGCTTTCAGACGATCCTCCGGAGGCCTAAATAAAGTGCCAGCCTGGAAGGCTGGAAGTCCAATATCCATGGTTACATCCATGGTAAACGGTCAAATATGTTTGTCAACACCGGAAGTGTTGAAGAAATGACTTCAACCCACTCCCGGGGTTGAAATAATGGGCTGCCTCTACCCCGGATGTTACCGGGGATATTGGACTTTAAAGCCTCCGGCTTTAAAACACAATAAGGGCTGCCTCTACCCCGTATGTTACTGGGGATATTGGACTTTAAAGCCTCCGGCTTTGAAACATAAACTGTTTATAGCATCATTAATAAACTATATACCAGAATTTTAAGAAGATGTGTATAAAGATTAGCTCTCCGGGAAGGGGAGCCAAAGAGATTTACCTGACCAGTGTTACGTCGCCGACGATAAGCTTGTAGCCGTTGTGCAGATCGATGACGTAGTGATATCCGTCCATTGGCATGTTGATACCCTTGCTTCTGCCATCCCAGGCGTTTGGATAGCCGCGCTCTGATTCCCAAAGCTCCTGACCCCACCTGTTGTAGATTGTAATGACAGCATCTTTATAGAGTTCAATATTGCCGATCACCCAGGTGTCATTGACAAGGTCATCGTTTGGTGAGAATGCATCCGGGATGATCAGACAGATCTCATGCATAGACCTGACAGCGGCGGAGTCTCTCACTGAACAGAGGTTCATGTCGGTGACGATAACCTGATGGCGTCCAACCGGCAGATTCGTGATGGACTGCCCGGTCGAGTTATCAGACCAGAGGTAGGTATATTCGTTGCCCGGAACTCCTCCGGTTGCATCGACACTTATGGCGCCATCCCTTGAATCGGGGCAGAATGTATTGATCACTTCGAAGGCAACCCTTATCTTTTCAGGTTCAGTAAGAGTCACTGATTCATCAGCCTGGCAGTTATTTGAATCAGTTACAATTACCTTATAACTTCCGGCAGAAAGATTTGTCCTGTTGCTTCCGACTGCACCGTCAATCCACAGATAATCAACCTTGCCGACTCCGTTGGCAGCAGTTGCAGCTATCGATCCCGTGCTGGCGCCATAGCAATTTATATTATAGGCTCCGTCCATGCTTACGGAAGGAACCATTACCACGCTCAGTTCGTCAGGCTGATCCAGTACGAATGTTTCTGAGACAGTGCAATTGTGGGCATCGGTGATAGCCATCGTATATTCTCCGGCAATGAGCCCTGAAATATCTTTTGATGTTGCAGTGAATCCGTTCAGACCGGTCCAGGCGTATGTATACGGACCCAGTCCCTCAGAAGGAGTAATCCGGATAAAGCCGTTGGACTTTCCGAAACAGCTTACGTTATATCCATTGTAATCCGACAATAACTTTTCATAGCGTACTCTCGGGTAAACAGATATTGTGACAGTCTGTTCCGGTCCGATGCAATCATTTCCGCCATCCTCCTGGGCAATGCGCGGAGTGAACGTGTAGACCACCTGTTCTATCTCAGTACCTTCATTGACCAGGGTCTCGGTAAGATTCACCGGTTCGGTATAGGTTCCGTTGGAGGTATTTCCATCTATATGCGGATCGCGTCTGACACTAAGATCGTACATCCACTGACCCCTGACATCCCCATTCATTTCATTGACAATAATTGAAACACTTTCGCCATAACATATAGTCTGATTGTTGGGGCTGACACTGATCTGCGGTGTGGGATTCACCCAAACCTCTGCAGTGACAGGTGAAAGCACACACTGACCGTAGAGTGTCGGAGTAATTGTATAGATAACATTATGGGCTGCGACATCCGAATTGGTCAATGTCTGGTTTATCGCTGAGAGCAGGCCGCTGTCATCCCCGCTTGCCCCGGAGATTTGTGGCGATACGGAAGCAGTCCATGTCCAGGTGACTGTTGGAAGATTGCTCGAAAGAACAAGGTTAATGGTTTCTCCGTTGCAAATAACATCTGCAGCCGGGGTAGCCCTTGGATCAGGAGGCTCTGCGTAATGTACTGTGACGTGGGCAATACATGTTCCCACATTACCTGCATTGTCGGTCACTGTAAGGGTCACAAGCTGAATTTCTGCAATGTCTGTACAGTCAAAGTGATCGTCACTGATTGTCATTGAAGCGATCCCGCAGTTGTCAATGCTTCCGTCATCAATATCGTCCACATCTATTGTTACTTCCCCGGTTTCGGGATCGAGGTAAACATCAATATCAGCACATAAAGCAACCGGTATTACATCGTCAATAACAGTTACCGTAAAGCTGCAGGTTGCGGAGAGTCCGAGCGCATCGGTCACTGTGTATGTAACTGTCGTGACACCCAGGTTAAAGGTATGACTTCCAATATTGTTGATACCGCTGGCAGTAGACTGGCCGGTTGTTGCCCCGGTCATTACCCAGGTGAGTGATTCAACGTTACCATTCGGATCAGAGAATGTTGCACTCAGGCCTGTGTTTATCGTGATATCGCACGTAGAAGGACTTGTACCTGTTACTATTACTGGCGGACATTGAATTACAGGAGCCTGGTTGCTCAGCGATACAACTGCTTCGCTGTCGTCAGTAACAGGAGGACCCGAAGGAGGATTTCCTGTAACCGTTGCGACATTCGTGATCCTTTGAGCAGTTACATCTGCAGAGGTAACTGTATGGGTAGCCGTACAGGTTACTGTCTGGCCGGGAGCGAGGGTATACGGATCTCCCGGGCATGAAACAACCGCATTCGGGTCGCTCACTGTTACACCTGTCAGGGTTACGTTACCGGTATTTGTTACGGTCAAAGTATAGTTAATTGTCTGGCCGGGAGCTGTAAAGCTGGTTTCCTGAGCAGTCTTAACGATCCTTATTTCGGGATCCTGGGTGCCCGGAACGGTTACGCTGGCCTGATCAGTGTATGTATCTCCGCCATAGGTGCCTGTAGCAGTGGCTGTATTGTCAATCTGTCCACTGTTGAGATCAGCCAGGGTGACAGTATAGTTTTCGGTTATCGTACTTGATACACCCGGGAGCAAGGCTTCCGATATTTCGGTCAAGGCCGGTAAGCGGATCAGTAACAATGATACTCCGAAAGAGTAACATTCCCTGTATTTGTCACCACAAGTGTATAGTGGATAATAGTTCCGGCTGAGGAATAGCTGCTTTCCTGTGCCCTCTTTGTAATATCTATTTCGGGTCCGATATTGGCTGTAACCCTTGCACTGGCTGTCCGGTTGATATTGCTGACTCTTGCTGTTGCTGTATTGTCAAAATAACCCCTGTTAAGATCATCCTGGGTGATCCTGTGAACAGGATTAAAACTTCTGCTGAGACCCGGAGCCAGAGTAGCAATCGTTTGACTCAGGCCTGTCTGCGGATCAGTTACAAGGATATTGGTAAGAGTGACGTTACCCGTATTGGTGACTGTTATTGTATAATGGATCGTTTCATCTACAGCTGAATAGGTTGTAGGTGATGGTGTCTTTGTAATTGCAAGATCCGGACCCTGAGAACCTGGAACCGTCACACTATCCCTAACGTTAGTTGTCCTGCCTGCATAGGTGTATGTTGCAGTTGCTGTGTTATCGACCCTGCCTGTATTCAGGTCGCCCTGGGTTACTGTATAGGTTGTATATAGTGTTGCAGATTCTCCAGGGGCAAGGCTTGGGATCCTCTCATTCATTCTTGTCGTCGGGTCGGTGACTGTTATATTGGTCAAAGTGGCGTTCCCGGTGTTTGTCACAATGATTGTGTAATGGATAACATCCCCCACATCATCAAAGCCGGTTTCCTGAGCTGTTTTGTCAATGGTCAGGGATGCACCACCTGCAACAGGTGTTGTAACTCTGTCAACTACCGGCTCAGGTGTTTCCCTGGTGACAACACTGATCGTATTGACAAGACCTATTCCTGCGTCTATATCAGCCTGGGTTACCACATACGTTGCGGTATGGGTCCATGTCTCTCCAACCTCAAGTATGTCATCCGTCTGATATACTTTCAACAGGATCACTAAGTACTCCTGCACCGGCTCCGGGGAATGTTTCGGTAGCTACACCGTTGGTCAGGCTGATGTTTCCTGTATTTGTTATAATAATACCGTAAGTGATAGTCTGGCCGGCCGCAGTTACCGGAGCGGTGCTGGTCTGGAACTTATCGACAGTCAGTTGCGGACCATGGGCAATTGTTGTTGTTGCCTGGGCGGTCCTTGGAGTTGTGACCTCAGCGCTTACAACGCTTACCGTATTGACAAGCGGTATACCTGCATCGACATCAGCCTGAGTTGCCTGGTAGTCGGCTCTGTAGATCCATGTTTCAGTCAGGTCAAGGACATCATCACCATCTGCATCACCGGATTCGTATACTGCACCACCGGCAAATACATCGGTGACAGTGACTCGTGTCAGACCCACCGTTCCGGTGTTTGTAACTGAAATTGTATAGTTCAGTGTTACCGGAGCAGAGATAGAAGTCGGATTGACTGTTTTTGTTACATTAAGTGAAGATGTTCCCATGATTGTTGTAACAGCATCATCCTGCTCGGGTTCAGTCTGATCTGTATCAACAATTGCAGTATTGACCAGATTGTCTCCCTGGTTAATGTCGCCCTGGGTTACATTATATGTGGCTGTGTATGTCCAGGTCTCATCAACCTGCAGGATACCATCGCCATTATCACCGGCTATTAATGTCGGTCCGGTTGTGGCAAAGTCATCCGTCAGCTCGACATTGGTCAGACTTACAGAACCTGTATTTTCAACCGTTATAGTGTAGGTCAGAGTTCCGGGTGCGGAAATCTCGTTAATATCAACAACCTTTTGAACTGTCAGGTCAGCATCCTGAGTTATTGTAGTTGTGACCTCATCCTCCTCCGGTCCGGTTTGATCTGTATCTACAATTGCAGTATTGACCAGATCGTCTCCCTGGTTAATGTCGCCCTGGGTTACATTATATGTGGCTGTGTATGTCCATGTCTCATCAACCTGCAGGATACCATCGCCATCATCGCCACCGGTTAATGTCGGTCCGGTTGTGGCAAAGTCATCCGTCAGCTCGACATTGGTCAGACTTACAGAACCTGTATTTTCAACCGTTATAGTGTAGGTCAGAGTTCCGGGTGCGGAAATCTCGTCAATATCAACAACCTTTTGAATTGTCAGGTCAGCATCCTGAGTTATTGTAGTTGTGACCTCATCCTCCTCCGGTCCGGTTTGATCTGTATCTACAATTGCAGTATTGACCAGATCGTCTCCCTGGTTAATGTCGCCCTGGGTTACATTATATGTGGCTGTGTATGTCCATGTCTCATCAACCTGCAGGATACCATCCCCATTATCCCCGGCTATTAATGTCGGTCCGGTTGTGGCAAAGTCATCCGCCAGCTCCACATTGGTCAGGCTGACTGAACCTGTATTCTCAACTGTAATAGTGTAGGTCAGTGTTCCGGGAGCGCCTATCTCGTCAATGTCGACATCCTTTTCAATTGTCAGGCTTGCTTCCTGAGATATTTCTGTGGTGGCCTCATCCTCTTCAGAGCCTGTCTGGTCGGTGTCGACAGTGGCAATGTTGACAAGATCCTCACCGGAATCAATGTCAGTCTGTGAAACGGAGTATGTTGCTGTGTATGTCCAGGTTTCTGTCAGGTCAAGGCTGTTGTTACTGTTAGCATCACCCGAAACGTAGGTTGCGCCTCCGGCAAATGCATCAATGACTGTGATACCTGTCAGGACAACGTTACCAGTATTGGTAATGGTAATTGTATAGGTAAGAGGACCAGGAGCGCCTATTTCGGTCAGGTCAACAACTTTTTCGATCGAAATGGCAGGAGCAGGAGTGGAATTGACTATTTCGTCATCTGTATCACTAACGGTTTCAGTTCCGTACGTTCCGGCGGCAGTTGCTGTATTCATGACCACTGTTGCCTCAACATCAGTCTGGGTGACGGTGTGCTGCTGGGTATAGTTTCTGGTTTCCCCCGGAGCCAGTGTACCGATAGCTACATCAAGTCCTGTAAGCGGATCGATGACGGTAACATTTGTTAAGGTTACATTTCCGGTGTTGGTTACCACGATAGTGTAGTTAATCACGTCACCAACAAGTGCAAAGCTGGTTTCTGCGGCATCCTTGGTGATAGTAATCTCCGGATCAGGTATTCCATCGACAGTCCAATGAGCTTCCTGTTCGAAGGTGTCTCCGGCATAAGAGTAGACGGCGGTTGCTGTATTTTCAACGAAGCCCAGGTCAAGATCTTCCTGTGTTATTACATAAACTGTGTTAATTATCTCAGCATTTCCCTCACCCGATTCCAGATAATCGATAGTCATTGACATTCCGGTCAGATCGTCCGTAACAACAACATCTTCAAGGGTAATATTGCTTATATTGGTTACGACAATAGTATAGTTAATTGTTTGTCCGACTGCCGAGTAACTGGTTTCCTGAGCCGTTTTGGTTATCCTGATTGCAGGTTCAAAGACTGCAGGAACATCCTCGGTGGCGGAGATGGGTTGGAGTGTACCGGTGGCAGGAGTTCCGCTGGCAGTTGCTGTATTAGAGTAATGGCCTGCACTCATGTCATCCTGTACAATCGTATGTTCAGCGCTGTAGGTCCAGATCTCACCCGGGTCGAGAATATTGTTATTGTTTGCATCGCCTGATTCAAAGCTGATGCTGCCGGCGTCGGCGCCGGGATCAGTAACGGATACGACGGATATTGAGATATTTCCAGTGTTATCGAGTGTGAGAGTGTAATGGAGAACATCGCCGACTTCATTGTAAGCAACCTCATCAGCTTCTTTGGTCAGGGTCCAGACAGGTGTTGTCACAGCAGGCACATTCTCGGTATCGCTATCATAATAATCATGACCTTCAAATGTGGATGATGCAGTTGCCGTATTTTCCACCTCGCCGGCATTCAGGTCATCCAGGTCGACCGTATAGGATGTGATAATGGTTTCGAACTCTCCAGGGGCCAGGCTCGCAATGATCTGGTCTAGGTCAGTCAATGGGTCGACTACAGTTATATCGGTAAGGGTTACATTGCCTGTATTGGTAACGGTGATTGTATAATGTATAACATCTCCGACAGCTGAGAAGCTTGTTTCGGTTGCAACCTTTTCAATTGTAAGTGCAGGATCCTGGACGGCATCAACATTTTCTACAGCTTCTACAGTCTCTTCTTCATTATTATATGTGAATGTGGCTGTTGCAGTGTTTTCAACCTCACCGGCATCCAGGTCATCCTGGTCGACGGTATAAGTAGCAGTAAGCGTAACAGCTGTGCCCACCGGCAGATCGGCGATGATATGGTTAAGGCTGGTCAGCGGATCAGTTACTACGACATTAGTAAGAGGAACGTTGCCGGTGTTTGTTACAACAATTGTATAGTGTATGATATCACCGACTTCAGAGTAACTTTCTTCGTCTGCAACCTTGGTGATAGTAATCTGTGGATCAGGTATTACAGTAACGGTTACCCGGGCTTCTTCTTCATAATTTTCACCAGCGAAGGTGAACCGTGCATATGCAATATTTTCAACTTCACCTGTTATCAGGTCATTCTGGACGATCGTATATGTTGTTGTGAATGAATCTGATTCACCCGGAGCGAGGGAAGCAATAGATTCAATAAGTCCTGTCAGCGGGTCGGTTACTGAGATATCTGTAAGAGTTACATTACCAACGTTTTCGACTACAATGGTGTAGGTTATTACCTGATCAACTGCGGTATAGGTTAACGGGTCGGCTGATTTGGTGATGGTGAGGGCAGGTACTCTCGTGATTGTCTGAACGTCGTCGTCGTCATCAGTATAGGTAGCGCCATCAGCAGTACCGGTTGCCGTGGCGATATTCGTGAATGTGCCAGCGTCAATGTCAGCCTGGGTCAGGGTATAAGTACCAGTGAATGTAGTTGCATCGGATGCACCCGGAGCGAGTGAAGCAAGCGGTCCACCTGTTACTATTACGTCAGGGTCAACATCGGAAACCGTTACATTGGTAAGAGTTACATTACCCGTGTTGGTGACGGTAAATACGTATGTAATCTGGTCGCCTGTACTGTACCGGGCATCATTGTTGGTATCTGAGTAGGTACCTGACTTGATAAATTCGATACGCGGGGTAAGAGTGAATGTCTGAATGTCATCGTCAGTATCATTGTATTCATCGCTCCGGTAACGGCCTGTAGCGGTTGCCGTGTTTGTAAAGGTGCCTGCATCGATGTCGGCCTGGGTCAGAGTGTAGATACCTGTAAATGTTGTGTTATCTGTTTCTCCAGGCTCAAGTGAAGGCAGCGGGCCACCGGCTACAGTAACCGACGGGTCAGATATCGAAACCTGGCTTAGGGTAACATTACCGGTGTTTGTCACGGAGAATTCGTAAAGTATCTCGTCGCCCTCACTGTAAATGTTGTCATTATTGGTATCGTTGTAGATACCGGTCTTTACCAGTTCGATTGACGGTGTTGGCGGGAATGTCTGGATATCATAATCGGTATCGGTATACTGAGTGTTGTTGTAAGTACCCTGTACTTCAGCGGTATTTGTGAATGTGCCTGCATCAATGTCGGCCTGGGTCAGAGTGTAGATACCTGTAAATGTGGTTGCATCGGAAGCGCCGGGAGCAAGCGAACCAAGCGGACCGCCGGTCACGATGATCAACGGATCAGTGATCACGATATTTGTAAGTTGGACACTTCCGGTATTTGTAACAGTGAATGTATATGTTATCTGGTCACCGGCATCGGCACGGGAGGCAGGAGGTGTGACACCCAGATCGATAATTCCGGATTTTTCGAGGGTTATGCAAATATTTTGTACGGTAGCTGAAGCGACAGCCGTACAACCGTGGGCATCAGTAACAGTCACTGAATAAGTCCCGGCAGAAAGCACCGCAAGGTCTTCAGTTGTGGCACCATTGCTCCACAGGTAAGAATAAGGTTCTGTCCCACCGGTTACAGTAATATCGATTGTTCCTTCATTGGCAGCATTGCAGGAGGCTTCGGTCACGGTGGTCACTTCAACCTCCAGTGTTGATGGCTGGGCTATTATAATATCAAGGAGTGAAACTTCGCATCCGTTGGCATCGGTAATTGTGACTGAGTAGGTGCCGGCCGGCAGGTCTGTTACATCTTCAGTAGTTTCACCATTACTCCATAGGAAGGAATATGGTTCAGTTCCTCCGGATACTGTGATATTGATTGAACCGTCATCTATTCCGTCGCAGGTGGCATCAGAAGTACCTGTAACTACGGCAGTGAGTTCAGTCGGTTGGGCAATTACAATTTCAGAAAGTGTTATTTCGCAACTGTTTGCATCCGTAATTATAACAGAGTAAGTTCCGGCAGCCAGACCATTAACGTCTTCGGTTGTTGCGCCGTTGCTCCACAGGAAAGTGTATGGGGCAGCACCGCTTATTACAGTAAGATCAATAATTCCACTGGCCTCATCAAAACATAAAGCATTGGTTGTGTTTACGATGGCTGTTGGCAGTGGATTAACAGTAATTGTTAACGTCGTTGGTGTTGCACATTGTCCGGCATCAGGAGTAAATGTGAAAGTAAATGTACCGGCGACAGCAGTAGAAATAGCATCCGGGTTCCAGGTACCAGTAACAGGAGTTGTATTAGTAGAAACCAGAGGCAGGTCGGGAGCCGCAGAGTTCTGGCAGAGCGGGCCGATCGGGTCGAATGTCGGAGTCACATTGCTAATAATTGTAATTATTTTTGTACAAGTTGAACTATTGCCACAAGCATCTATTACGGTCCATGCAATGTTTGATATCCCCAAATTAAATATTCCACTGGCATCGTTTCCAATTCCCTCGCGATTTGTTGTTCCGGTAATCTGATAACTTATATTCAAAGAACTGCTGCAATTGTCTGTTGCTATTAATAAAGGTATTGTATATGAATTGCCTGGTTCTTCACAGAATATTTGGTCAGGTGGACAAGTCGTTATCACCGGCAGTTCGTTGTCCTGAGTCCAGGTGTAAGTAATAGATACGGGTTCAGCAGCATTGCCGCAAGCATCAGTATAGTTAGCTGTCCATGTCTGGGTGAAAGCACATCCGGTGTTAGAAGGACCAGTAGTAGTAACAATCGGAATAATAGTACCCTCGCAGTTGTCGGTACCGGTGAATACAGGCTCGTCGACAGCCGGGTTGCAGTCTGCGAGCGGACCGCTGACGGCGGTGGTAGAGATCACCGGCAGTTCGTTGTCCTGAGTCCAGGTGTAAGTAATAGATACGGGTTCAGCAGCATTGCCGCAAGCATCAGTATAGTTAGCTGTCCATGTCTGGGTGAAAGCACATCCGGTGTTAGAAGGACCAGTAGTAGTAACAATCGGAATAATAGTACCCTCGCAGTTGTCGGTACCGGTGAATACAGGCTCGTCGACAGCCGGGTTGCAGTCTGCGAGCGGACCGCTGACGGCGGTGGTAGAGATCACCGGCAGTTCGTTGTCCTGAGTCCAGGTGTAAGTAATAGATACGGGTTCAGCAGCATTGCCGCAAGCATCAGTATAGTTAGCTGTCCATGTCTGGGTGAAAGCACATCCGGTGTTAGAAGGACCAGTAGTAGTAACAATCGGAATAATAGTACCCTCGCAGTTGTCGGTACCGGTGAATACAGGCTCGTCGACAGCCGGGTTGCAGTCTGCGAGCGGACCGCTGACGGCGGTGGTAGAGATCACCGGCAGTTCGTTGTCCTGAGTCCAGGTGTAAGTAATAGATACGGGTTCAGCAGCATTGCCGCAAGCATCAGTATAGTTAGCTGTCCATGTCTGGGTGAAAGCACATCCGGTGTTAGAAGGACCAGTAGTAGTAACAATCGGAATAATAGTACCCTCGCAGTTGTCGGTACCGGTGAATACAGGCTCGTCGACAGCCGGGTTGCAGTCTGCGAGCGGACCGCTGACGGCGGTGGTAGAGATCACCGGCAGTTCGTTGTCCTGAGTCCAGGTGTAAGTAATAGATACGGGTTCAGCAGCATTGCCGCAAGCATCAGTATAGTTAGCTGTCCATGTCTGGGTGAAAGCACATCCGGTGTTAGAAGGACCAGTAGTAGTAACAATCGGAATAATAGTACCCTCGCAGTTGTCGGTACCGGTGAATACAGGCTCGTCGACAGCCGGGTTGCAGTCTGCGAGCGGACCGCTGACGGCGGTGGTAGAGATCACCGGCAGTTCGTTGTCCTGAGTCCAGGTGTAAGTAATAGATACGGGTTCAGCAGCATTGCCGCAAGCATCAGTATAGTTAGCTGTCCATGTCTGGGTGAAAGCACATCCGGTGTTAGAAGGACCAGTAGTAGTAACAATCGGAATAATAGTACCCTCGCAGTTGTCGGTACCGGTGAATACAGGCTCGTCGACAGCCGGGTTGCAGTCTGCGAGCGGACCGCTGACGGCGGTGGTAGAGATCACCGGCAGTTCGTTGTCCTGAGTCCAGGTGTAAGTAATAGATACGGGTTCAGCAGCATTGCCGCAAGCATCAGTATAGTTAGCTGTCCATGTCTGGGTGAAAGCACATCCGGTGTTAGAAGGACCAGTAGTAGTAACAATCGGAATAATAGTACCCTCGCAGTTGTCGGTACCGGTGAATACAGGCTCGTCGACAGCCGGGTTGCAGTCTGCGAGCGGACCGCTGACGGCGGTGGTAGAGATCACCGGCAGTTCGTTGTCCTGAGTCCAGGTGTAAGTAATAGATACGGGTTCAGCAGCATTGCCGCAAGCATCAGTATAGTTAGCTGTCCATGTCTGGGTGAAAGCACATCCGGTGTTAGAAGGACCAGTAGTAGTAACAATCGGAATAATAGTACCCTCGCAGTTGTCGGTACCGGTGAATACAGGCTCGTCGACAGCCGGGTTGCAGTCTGCGAGCGGACCGCTGACGGCGGTGGTAGAGATCACCGGCAGTTCGTTGTCCTGAGTCCAGGTGTAAGTAATAGATACGGGTTCAGCAGCATTGCCGCAAGCATCAGTATAGTTAGCTGTCCATGTCTGGGTGAAAGCACATCCGGTGTTAGAAGGACCAGTAGTAGTAACAATCGGAATAATAGTACCCTCGCAGTTGTCGGTACCGGTGAATACAGGCTCGTCGACAGCCGGGTTGCAGTCTGCGAGCGGACCGCTGACGGCGGTGGTAGAGATCACCGGCAGTTCGTTGTCCTGAGTCCAGGTGTAAGTAATAGATACGGGTTCAGCAGCATTGCCGCAAGCATCAGTATAGTTAGCTGTCCATGTCTGGGTGAAAGCACATCCGGTGTTAGAAGGACCAGTAGTAGTAACAATCGGAATAATAGTACCCTCGCAGTTGTCGGTACCGGTGAATACAGGCTCGTCGACAGCCGGGTTGCAGTCTGCGAGCGGACCGCTGACGGCGGTGGTAGAGATCACCGGCAGTTCGTTGTCCTGAGTCCAGGTGTAAGTAATAGATACGGGTTCAGCAGCATTGCCGCAAGCATCAGTATAGTTAGCTGTCCATGTCTGGGTGAAAGCACATCCGGTGTTAGAAGGACCAGTAGTAGTAACAATCGGAATAATAGTACCCTCGCAGTTGTCGGTACCGGTGAATACAGGCTCGTCGACAGCCGGGTTGCAGTCTGCGAGCGGACCGCTGACGGCGGTGGTAGAGATCACCGGCAGTTCGTTGTCCTGAGTCCAGGTGTAAGTAATAGATACGGGTTCAGCAGCATTGCCGCAAGCATCAGTATAGTTAGCTGTCCATGTCTGGGTGAAAGCACATCCGGTGTTAGAAGGACCAGTAGTAGTAACAATCGGAATAATAGTACCCTCGCAGTTGTCGGTACCGGTGAATACAGGCTCGTCGACAGCCGGGTTGCAGTCTGCGAGCGGACCGCTGACGGCGGTGGTAGAGATCACCGGCAGTTCGTTGTCCTGAGTCCAGGTGTAAGTAATAGATACGGGTTCAGCAGCATTGCCGCAAGCATCAGTATAGTTAGCTGTCCATGTCTGGGTGAAAGCACATCCGGTGTTAGAAGGACCAGTAGTAGTAACAATCGGAATAATAGTACCCTCGCAGTTGTCGGTACCGGTGAATACAGGCTCGTCGACAGCCGGGTTGCAGTCTGCGAGCGGACCGCTGACGGCGGTGGTAGAGATCACCGGCAGTTCGTTGTCCTGAGTCCAGGTGTAAGTAATAGATACGGGTTCAGCAGCATTGCCGCAAGCATCAGTATAGTTAGCTGTCCATGTCTGGGTGAAAGCACATCCGGTGTTAGAAGGACCAGTAGTAGTAACAATCGGAATAATAGTACCCTCGCAGTTGTCGGTACCGGTGAATACAGGCTCGTCGACAGCCGGGTTGCAGTCTGCGAGCGGACCGCTGACGGCGGTGGTAGAGATCACCGGCAGTTCGTTGTCCTGAGTCCAGGTGTAAGTAATAGATACGGGTTCAGCAGCATTGCCGCAAGCATCAGTATAGTTAGCTGTCCATGTCTGGGTGAAAGCACATCCGGTGTTAGAAGGACCAGTAGTAGTAACAATCGGAATAATAGTACCCTCGCAGTTGTCGGTACCGGTGAATACAGGCTCGTCGACAGCCGGGTTGCAGTCTGCGAGCGGACCGCTGACGGCGGTGGTAGAGATCACCGGCAGTTCGTTGTCCTGAGTCCAGGTGTAAGTAATAGATACGGGTTCAGCAGCATTGCCGCAAGCATCAGTATAGTTAGCTGTCCATGTCTGGGTGAAAGCACATCCGGTGTTAGAAGGACCAGTAGTAGTAACAATCGGAATAATAGTACCCTCGCAGTTGTCGGTACCGGTGAATACAGGCTCGTCGACAGCCGGGTTGCAGTCTGCGAGCGGACCGCTGACGGCGGTGGTAGAGATCACCGGCAGTTCGTTGTCCTGAGTCCAGGTGTAAGTAATAGATACGGGTTCAGCAGCATTGCCGCAAGCATCAGTATAGTTAGCTGTCCAGGTCTGGGTGAAAGCACATCCGGTGTTAGAAGGACCAGTAGTAGTAACAATCGGAATAATAGTACCCTCACAATTATCAGTTCCTGTAAATTCAGGCGCTGAGATTGTTGGATTGCAACCAGGAATAGCTCCGCTTTCCGCAATAGTAGTTATTACCGGTAGTGTATTATCGTGTATTACGAATGTGTAAATCCATTCATGGCTAAATCCTGCTTCATCCGTATAAGTCCATGAATATGTTACTGTCCCTTCACAAACACCATCATAAGTGCCACCGATTACTGGTCCTTCCGGAGTAATCTGTGAGCTGCAATCATCATAGACAACAGGAGGAACGGGTTCATAGACATCACTGTAGCATTCAACTGTTTCTTCCTCATCATCCGGCATTGTGAAATCTCTTGGATCTATAGTGTAGGTATAGGTCCAGTCGTGGTTATGTCCGGCACAGTCAATGTAAGTCCAGGTAAATGTTCTGGTTCCTCTGCGTCCGTTAAATGTGCCACCGATAACAGGAGCGGTTGGGGTGAGAATGTTACCGCATGCATCGGTTACTGTCGGCGGAATCGGTTCATGGGCATCGGTGATACAGAAGATGTTTGAACCATCGTCTGGAAGCATTGTAAAGTCCGGTCGATTTAACGTTATGGATTGTATAGCTGTAGTTGAGTTACCACAATTGTCAGCTATTATATAAGTTCTCGTGATGAATATCGAACAGCCACTTGTGATTTCATCAGAGCTGGATATTGTAAGATCTTCATCGGAGGTGCAATTATCGCTTATATCGAGGCCAAGAGCTTCAAGTTCAGCAACTGATTGGGCGGCAGGAACAGATGATGGGTCGCAGGATTCAATTATCCTGCTTGATATTATACCCGTGAT
>CAVTSB010000006.1:0-630739 GCA_963737255.1 uncultured Bacteroidales bacterium | reverse complement strand
TGGGGGCTGGTGGCACCACTATCCTGAACCGCAAATCCCGTAAGATCAACATCTTGCGGGTTTTTTGTTTTAAAGAGGGTGACGGATTCGGGGATGGATTTTGCAATGGTCATATAATCAGTATATTAATCTAATACCAAGTTAATCATATTTAAGGGATTAAAAGTAGCTACTCCAATGTAAGGCTATTTCAATTTGCAGATACAGTTTAAATATAGGAAATTTGATATAAGATTACGTTGTTTGAAAAACTGTTAATCGAGGATATCCTAAATGGAAGAGCACCATTCAGTGGATCAGGCATTTATCAGTAAGCTTACAGAAATTGTACTTGCTAATCTGACAGATGGGAATTTCAATGTTGAAAAACTTGCAAAAAAAGCAGGCATTACCCGTATTACACTTTACCGCAGGGTTCGATCCATTAAACGCCAGGATGTAAGTCAGTTTATAAGGGTTGTCCGCCTTCAGCGCGCTATGGAAATGCTTCAGAATCATGAGGGCTCAGTCGCTGATATTGCTTTCAGAATCGGTTTTGGCAGTCCGACATATTTTATTAAATGCTTTCACGATTATTATGGTTTCCCTCCGGGGGAAGTCAGAAAAATTGTAAATGAAAAATCTCTGAATAATCTTACTGATGGACAAAATGGGGAATCAGGTATTCATAAAAATCTAAAATCAAAGCCTGACATTAAATCACTTTCAAAAAGGATTAAAAACAAAAATTTACTGATTGCCTCATTTGGAATTTTATCCGGATTGCTGGTAATTTTTTTTCTATATGTCATGGTGATAAAGGATTCAGGCATCAGACCGGACGCTAAGTACCCTGAAAGATCTATAGTTGTGCTTCCATTTAAAAACCTCTCTGACGATTCTGAAAATCAGTACTTTGCAGATGGTATAACGGAGGATATACTTAATCATCTTTTCAGAATAAAGGAGTTGAGGGTAATTTCCAGAACTACTGCGGAGTCTTTTCGCGGAAATCTCATTACATCACCTGAGATTGCGAGGAAACTGAATGTTAACTATGTCCTTGAAGGAAGTGTTTACAGATCTGAAAATAAAATAAAATTATTTGTTCAGCTGATTGATGCCCGGAATGACCAGCATATCCTGTCGGAAAAGTATGAGGATGATATGACTAATATCTTTGAGCTTCAAAGCGATATAGCTAAGAAAATTGCTAATGTACTTGAAGCAGTCCTTACTAATGCTGAGATTGGTAAGATAGAAAGTAAACCTACCCAAAGCTTTGAAGCTTATGATTATTATCTGAAAGCCAGGTTTTTACTTCATAAATCAAATGATGTACAACGGTTAGATATCAGTAAGCAGGGGCTTACAGCAAGCATTCCTTATTATGAGAAAGCTATTGCAGCAGACAGTAATTTTGCCGAAGCTTACGCAGGTCTTGCAAACGCATGGTACAATCTTTGCGCCTGGGGCTGGTATAAGCCATATTATGAAGGAGTACAAAAAGCAAGAGACTTCAGCAACAAAGCCCTGGAAATCGATCCTGATTGTGCAGAGGCTCATGCTGTAAAGGGTGTTTATCTTATTTATCCGGAATTCAAACTCGGGGAAGCCCGCAGGGAATTACAGGTTTCCCTTCAGTTGAATCCGAATTTCTCCACAGCTCATCAATGGTATGCCCAGTTAATGATGATTACAGGACCCATTGAAGAAGCTCGTGTACATATCGACCGTGCCCTGGAGATGGAACCCTATTTCTGGGTTGTCCATAACCTGAATTCCTGGATCTATTACTTTGAAGAAAAATATCAGGAAGGCCTGGATGCCTGCTTTACAGGCCTGGACCTTAATCCGAATTCAAGTGACAACAACTGGTTATTCGTTCTTCATTATGTTAAGCTGGGTGAAGGAGAGAAAGCAGCAAAGGTACTTCATGACAGTTTCAGCAGGAATCAGGCCACCAGCCATTATGCTGATGAGATCATGGATGCCTTTAACGAATCGGGTATCAAAGGCATCTTCACATGGCTGATCGATTTTAATATTAACAGACCCATACCTCTTGAAGGCCTGAACGGGCACCCTTATTACATTGCATGGTGGTATGCAATTTTAGGCAACAGGGAGGAATCAATTTACTGGTTCGAAAAGGCCAGCGAAGCCGAAACGAAACCTCTTCATTATTTCAATCTTATAGCCAATAATCCCGATTTTGATATTCTGCGGGATGATCCACGATTCCTCGCTATTATCGAAAAGGCAGGACTTGCTCCGTACCATAAAAGAAAAGCCAGATAGGATTGATTTCTCATGCTAATGAAACATAGTTTAAGTACTTGTACTAAAATTTAAGCAATTTGAAACATAGTTGCTATATGTTACCCCTGTTCCTGTCCGACCTTTGTGATATAAGTAAATTATTGTTTAACTAAAAGAAATCACTATGAAAACACTCAGAATTGTTGCAGTTTTTCTGCTGATTGCAGGTTTTGCCTCTACTGACGTCAAAGGTCAGAAACCTGTCAGGGAAGAGTTTCCTAATTATTACGAATTTTATTTTGAATGTATGGATCTAACCTTAACAGGGGTGCTGACTGTTGAAAGGGCTTTTATGAATAATCATCGCCAGATCAAGGTTTATGGCACTATGACAGGATCAGATGGACTGGAGTATTATATGGAAATTATAAGCAATTTGACTCCGGATATTGATGATGTAAGATGGGATGAATGGGGGCAGAAAGCAATAACTTTCACCCAGCCGGGAATTTATCATTTATCAAGGGACGGTAATCTGATTGCAATCATACATTTTGCATACCATTATACAGTCAATGCTAATGGTGAATGGACTTCTTATCATGGGGATGTCTATGAATGTAATTTGGTTGGAGACGGGAAAATTGAATAGATCCGGGATTCTTTAAGATTACTTAAGTCCACGACCAGAATGTGATTTTTTTATTTTTTTTTAGAAATTTTCAGCCTTTGTTAAGCTGGAGAATAATACTCTTGTTGCTTTTTAGCTGGCGCAGAGCCCCTAAGATCAAAGTCTAATTTATTAATTTACTCTGCAAATAGGGAATTATTACATCATTTTTATAATCATTAGTACCATCATATGTTATTGTAACAACAGGAACTCCTGTTATATCTGGTGATTTCACTGGTCATGGCCTCGGTAACCAATGAGGGGCAGCAAAAAGCAGGATTTGCCTGAACAAAAAGTGAAATATCGGGGTAGTTTTCAATGAAATAAAATATTTTTAGAATATTTTCATATGACTCACCTGAATGATAGGGTTTAATATTGAACCTGCCAAGATATTTTTCAAGCTTTTTAGGATTAATTATTTTCTGCGGACCAAGATATTTTTCAAAATACCTGTAATATTTATCCTCCAGAAGGTTCAGACATGAGCTGATCACTCTTTGCTGTGCTGCAGTAATATATTCTCCTCTGTAAACAGTCCGGCGTAACACATTGTCCATTGACATTTTTACCTGATCAGTATAGGGTGTTGTTATAACTTCACCCCCTGATTCTTCGATGGTATGACTCAAGTCCTGATTCATCAGGTCGTTGTCGCAGATATAAAAGTCGCCAAATAATGCAACTTTAGGCTTGTTCCCATCCGTCCGGGGGATCTTGTCAAATATGCAAATAACTTCAGAAACAGCTTTTTCCATCGATTTTTTACCAAGAAATGCCTCTTCAAGAATTCCAACGGTTCCCTTTAATACCTTGTCAGTATCACCTTTATTTATCTCATATGGCCTTATCCTGTACCCCATCATTCGTATCAAACCTCCCAGCAGATAAGCGAAATATGCATAATAACAAGCACTTAGCGATATCTCAAGATGTGTGAGCAAACCGCTGTAGACATGTGCTTTCTCCAAACCCTGCCCCTAATTCTCAAGAATGCTTTTTATATACTCGGGGTAGAGCCTGAGATTACAGGAAAGCTTTGATTCAATTGCCCATAGCATGGTATTCTCAGGTTCCAGTTTTTGTTCAGTTATGTAATCGATAAATTCCTGGGCAATTATATTGATCGGCAGACATTGTCCCGAATTATGTGCCATGCTCTTTTTAATAATCAGATCACTCGATTTCATTAAACGGGCATCAATACCGATTCTTTTCAGATTGGAAACCAGAAGAGGGGATACAATGGGGTCCCACATCGGGAACAGCAGTGTCTTGCCTGCAATCTCTTTTGATATCTGAGGGAGGATATCTGTCTTGCATCGGATTTTGGCATTTCCTCAGAAGCTGATGCATGATTTTTAAATGATCGTACAGCGGCTTCAATCCTGGTCTCATAACCCATGTTCGAATCATGCTCATCAATCTGAAGAATAAGATATGGTTTCTGACAACTGTTGAATATCTTCTTAAAATATTCAATAATGAAAGAATCAGGAGCGCATTTAAATGCAGTGATCAATACCGGATAAAGATTCCTGGTCTCAGCTACTATTTTAGCAACTTCAAGTATTTTAGTAACAAAATACCATGGAACCCTCTTCAACAAAATTGAAATATCTTCCTGTATCAATATCATCTGAAGAAATCATATCCTGATAAAAAGATTTAATTCCCAGGCTGTTAAAAATATCGGGGATCCCTTTATTAAGTGTATTTGAAAGTACTATATATGGTCTCCCAAGCAAAACAACGGAGATATCTTTATCAGGTTGAAATTGTTTTTTAAATACTTCACCCAAAGCTGTTTCTTTGACCGGAATAGAAAGATAATGCCTCATTAAAAGCATTGAATACAGTAAAATAACTGATACCGTTTTTTAATAAAGGTTTTAAGCATTGATGAAGCTTCTGTGCCACATGATATTTACCTCTTCGGGAAGCTTAACAACGGGGATAAGCATTTATTCTGAATATCATTAATCTTCAGGGTATAAACCAGTGATGCACTAAACTGGGTATAGTAACAATAATGGCCTTTGTCTTCTTTTGAATTTTCACGTGTCTGAAGCAGCACAGGCAGAAAGATATAATCAACTTTATCGGAGAGATAAACCACATGACCAAAGATTGAATTTACAGGAGAACAGAACTCAGCTCCTGCCAGGCATTTGCCTGTTTTCACAGGATCATGATAATCTTCACTGGTTATAGTTCTTATTGACAGATTATTAAAGAACCTTTTCCAGAGCAGATAATTCCTCGAAGAGATGAAGTGAAGCAGGTATTCCGATTATAATATCCTCCCTGAAGGCAGTTGCCGGTTTAAATGAAAATATTTTATTCCTGTTTTTTAAAAGATCGAAACCTGTCTTGTTTCTGGAAGTGAAATGATGTGTATCGTAATCGCGTCCGCACATAAAACCATAGGCAACCTTTTCTCCTGAAACAGTTGCCAGGCTTATACAGCAATTATTTGTGCAGATTGTAGCAGGTTTCGGTATCGACAGCAATTTCTTCACGGTACAGATCGATTCCTCTGAAACCGCTCTTCAATATATTTGCTTCATGAAGTATAAGAGCTGTACCAAGAGCACCTGTCAGGTGACAATATTTTGATACATATATTGGTTTCTTCAATCTTTGTTCAAAAGCTGCAATCAGCGATCTGTTTTTTGCTGTTGCACCCTGAAAACAAATATTATTTCCGATAGATGCTTCTGTAGCAACCTTTTGCATATAGTTCTCAGTAACTGAATGCAGTGCAGTTGCAAGAATTTCGTTAACAGAGTAACCATTATTAAGCAGCTGGCTGATATCCCTTTCCATAAAAACAGCACATCGGTCGCTTGCCAGAGGGGCATCGACATTTTCAACCATTTGTGCATAATCAGATACTGAGCAGCCAAGCTTTCTCAGCCTGTTCCTGCAGGAAACTTCCTGTACCTGCTGCACAGACGCTATTCATCTGTGAAAATGTAACACTGCCGTTATGCATCAGTGTAAACTTGGCATCCTGTCCGCCTATCTCAATTATTGTATCTGTAAGCGGATTCAGTTCATAATGCTGCCCTCGCATGTGAGGTAATCTCATCAATAACTAAGATCGGCATTTAAAATTTTCCCGATAAACTTTCTTCCTGAACCGGTAGTGCCGACACCTTTCATGACAAAACTCAATTTTCTTTTGTCCTGGAAATATTTTCAATGGCTTCCAGGATGGATTTGACAGCAGATAATGGCTTCCCGGCAGTGTAAGTATAAAAGCCGGCAACCGGTTTTTTTGTTTCATCAATTAAAATAGCCTTTGTACTTGTTGAGCCAATATCAATACCTGCATATACCCTGTAATTTAGTATCAGGCACTAATTCAGAATAAATATCAACCTCCACTTCGGAAGGATGCAATGAAATTTCAGGATTAAACCGGAATGATTCCTCACTTGAGAAATCGGGATATTTGCTTAAGCTTAATGACAAGGGTTTATGAAAATATTGTTTTTCAGTATCTGATTGTATCAGAATATCTTCAAAAGAGATAATGTTCAAGTGGAATGATATCCGTCATTTTCTTTAAGAAGCATAAAGTCCTGCACCAATTGCTCCAAAAAAATGAGAATCCTCGTTGATATAAAAATTTGGTTTTTAGTTGTTTTTCCAGATATCCTCTGACAACTAAATTCCTTGAAACACCACCGGTCAGAAGGATAGGCAAAGCAGGAGGTTCCCTGTTAAAAACAGTGTTGATTATGTTTTCAGCAAGTCCTTTGCAAAGGCTGTTGCATATTGCATTTACAGAAAAGCCTCTCTGCTGGGCATGAATAATATCTGTTTTGGAAAATACTGCACAACGTGATGCTATACCGGGAATCTCTTCAGTGTTTTTCAATGCCTTATCACAAAGTTCTTCAATTCCGGAAAGGTTTAACCTGACAGCCTGCTGATCGAGAAAGCTGCCTGTCCCGGCAGCACAGGATGAATTTACTTTTGCAGATTGATAATTACCATTTGAATCAAATTTAATAAGCATGAATTTCTCAGCACCAATATGCAATACCGATACAGCATCGGGACAAAAATGCCTTGCAGCTGCCATAATCGCTACCTGGGCATTATAATGACTGAACCAGTTTTTTATTTAAACAATATTGAAGAAGAAGTGCATGCAATAGCACTCTATCTGAGACAGATCAAATATCTTTCTCTGCTTCTGAAAAGGCATCCCTGATATTACCTTTATGGAACTGACAGAACCGTGCGTAAAATTTTGCCTTCTGTATCCATTTGAACTATATAAAGCGATACAGAGCCGATGTCAATACCAAGAATTGAATTCAGGGAAACTGAGACGTCAGCCATATTGTCGCTTATCGTACTAACAGTTTATTTCATCTGATACAACACTCAAAGATAACGATATATATTAGTGGTCAATTTAAGAATGGATTAAAATAAGGAGCTCTGATGATATATGGCTGTAAATCTGGCTAAATACTGTTTCCTTACTTTTCTTATTTACTATCAGTAACATTTTTTTGACAATTGGGTGATTAAAAATAAGTATTAATTGATTGTTTTACATCATCCGATAAGTTTTTACTTTAGCAGTCATTTCTTGCGTGAACTTTGAGAATTTTTAATCCTGAGAATATGAAAACAAGCCTTTTTATTAAGCAAGTGTCTGGTACTTTATTGTTTTTTGCAGTCATTTTTGTTAGTGCCGGCAGGTTATTCTATTGGCAAGGCTGGGCATATGTAATTATTGGTTTATTTATGTTCATTATGAATTTTACCGTGTTTAAAATAGATTCTGAATTGTCGGAGGAACGATCCCGGCCAGGTGAAGGTGCCAAAACATGGGATAAGCTAATATTAGGATTAACTTTTTTGGTTACTATTATCATGTATATTATTGCCGGCCTTGATTCCGGACGCTTTCATTGGTCTCCAAATTTTCACTGGAGCGTTTATATTCCTGGAATAATCTTAACATTTGGCGGGCAACTACTTTTTCTTATAGCACAAAAGCAAAACAAGTTTTTTTCCAGTACAGTACGGATTCAAACCAACAGAGGTCACACAGTTTGCGATACCGGTCTGTACAAAGTTGTAAGGCATCCTGCTTACCTGGGGTCAATAATACAGGCAATAGGTTTTCCTTTATTATTTGGTTCTCTTTGGAGTATAATCCCAGTATTTATTTTGATTGTTTTTTTATTGGTCAGAACACAATTGGAAGACAATACTTTAAAAAATGAACTAAAGGGTTATATTGAATAT
This sequence comes from uncultured Bacteroidales bacterium, assembly GCA_963737255.1. Classification (GTDB taxonomy): domain Bacteria; phylum Bacteroidota; class Bacteroidia; order Bacteroidales; family VadinHA17; genus LD21. The sequence goes on along the minus strand of CAVTSB010000006.1, from coordinate 622,545 downwards.
TCACATAAAACCCGGCATAAGATTATTCCATATTTATGGTAAATTATTTTGGATACTGCCACGAGAGTGTTCAATCAACGGCATCAGAATGATATTACCTGACATTAAATGGACATGAAGAAGATCATTCCTGAAAACTTTAATTCTGAAGAGTTTAACGAAGAGATAATCATATGATAAAATAATTTATTGTTACCATCTAATGCTCATGCCGATGGTGAATATCAGGAAAATGTTTATGGGTATGAATATATTCTTTATGTTCATGAATGTGGGAATGAGGAATCCCGGACTCAACATCTTCATCATGTTTATGATCATGATGTCCATCATCATGATTATGAATGTGAATATGAACCATCCTTTTATGATAATGTCCATGTTGGTGCGAGGCTAAAGTTGTCAATATTATTCCTGATGCGAGGATCAGGAATGAAAATATAACGATCAGGTTTATTGATTCTCCAAGAATAATCCATGCTGCCAATATTCCCCAGAACGGTGCTGTGCTAAATAATACCTGACTTCTTGTCGCGCCCAGATCCTGAGCCGAAATAACAAAGAGAACAATACTTATACCATACGAGAATACTCCGATTAAAACAGCTGCCGGAATCAAGTTAAATTGAATCTGCCACTTATTTAAAAACATGCCTATCGCCAGATTTGTAATTCCTCCAATAAAACCTTTTACAAAAGTTATCGTCTGCGGGGTAACTCCGTCAATTAATGCAGACAGATGGTTGTCCAATCCCCAGAATATGCAGGCAAACAAGATAAACAAGGCAGATACGATTCCACTGCCGGGCTCCTGAACCGATATTATTATTCCGGCGCTTAATGTCAATAATACTCCTGTTACTGCGAGCCGGTCAATGTAATCCTTAAAGATCAGGACACCTAATATTGTTGTTGCTGCCAGCTCCATATTCAGCCATATGGAAACTGACATTGCATTGGCGGCTTTTAGGCCAAACATTAAAAACATTGGACCCAGAATTCCGCCAAAGAAAATGATGCCCGCTAAATGTTTCTTTTTGCCGGTTAGCTTTAAAGCAGTACGTTCAATTTTCCGGTTTTTGACTACAAATGGAAGAAATGCAAATCCAGCACCTAAATATAACAGCCCTGCTAACTGGAAACTATTAAGACCGGACAATAAGATTTTACTGAGTGGTGCAGCCACCCCAAAAAGTATACCCGCAAGCAAACCGGCTATAATCGATCTGATTTTCATGTCCACATTTAGAAAACAAATAGAATAGAAAAAATATAGTTTTCTGTTTATATATCTGTTATAATGCAGGATTCCTGATTGAAAGAATATATTTTATCAGCAGAGTCAGTGTTCCAAACAATAGAAAGAGATCCAGGTGAACAGCAAGTTTTAATACACCAAAAACTCCATAGAACAAACCGAAAGCAATAAGACTTATTGTAATAGACTGAGAGTTGAATCCGTTAAAGATAAGAGCAAATCCGATAATCAGTGATAAAGTAGGACAGGGAATTAATCCCACCGGAGAAGCATATAAATATCTTAATGATGAATCTGCACTGACAAAATGAGGATAAACGAGGCCAAAACCCACCAAAATAATCCCTGCTATTAGAAATGGCAGGTTTGAATAGCTTATAAGATTTGTTGAAGCTCTTAGCCCAAATATGAGTACTAGGATAGTCAGTATTATAAAAAGAGTTCCGTTAAAAGGATTTCCTGATATCCATGCAAAGACTGCAACTGAGACAATTGGAAGGCTAAGCAAAATGATCATTACCTTGTTTGTTGGGTGCCATCCGGCGATAATACAACCTAATAACAAATAAATAGCAAAATGCCACATAATCGCAAATGAAGAATAATTATTGACGATTGCCTGCAGGGCATTGAGGATTTCCGAAGTTTTTGGCATAAGAACAGATTTAAGGATTTAAACTATAGCTAAATTACTATTTTGTCCTGTTTTGACAAATATTTTGCTTGCTTCGGTCCACAAAAGACAGAAGCCAAAATCATGGTAATCGATATTATTTCCTTAATCGGCGCTTTGAGGAAGTGCAGCAGGCAGGGAATTGGTGCCTGATTTTGAGACCAGCATATCAGCATTTTTTAATAAGTATCATAACAGGTTTATTTCGAACGAACAAATTCATAAATCAAAATGTTATTATCTAATTACAATTTATTTGTAAGGCAATAAGATTAAAGCGGTGAAAAACTTTTTACAAACATCAGCCATAATTGTCCTTTTTTTAGGATTACTCTCAATAGTGAATTCCTGCAAAAAAGAAAATGACCCGACACCTCCTGTTCTGGAAACTGTAAATATCTCGGGAATTACCCAAACAAGTGCGGTTTCAGGAGGAAATATAACCGATGATAGCGGTAGTGACATAACTGCAAGAGGTGTTTGCTGGGGTACTGCTTCTAATCCTGTTGTTACAGGCTTACATACAACTGACGGAACAGCAACAGGAACTTTTACGAGTACCATTACCGGATTAAATGCCGGTACTGTTTATTATGTAAGAGCTTATGCAACAAATAGTGCCGGAACTGCCTACGGCAATGAACTGACATTTACAACAACCTCTGCCTCTTTAGCAGAACTTATAACGACAGCAGTTACATTAATTACCACGACTACTTCGGTCTCTGGTGGGGATATAACCGATGATAACGGCAGCGACATAACTGCAAGAGGCGTTTGCTGGAGTACTGATGCTAATCCTGTTGTTACAGGTTTACATACAACAGATGGAATAGGAACAGGAACCTTTACGAGCAGCATCAGCGGATTAACTGCAGGTACGGATTATTATGTAAGGGCTTATGCAACAAACAGTGCTGGTACAGCCTATGGGAACCAGGTAACTTTTACAACGGTTTCAGTAACCGGAACAATTGAAGTCTCAATCGAGGATATGGCATTCAAACCGGCGACGATAACAGTTGCTGCCGGTACTACAATAAGATGGACAAACAAAGATGGTGTCAGCCATTCGGTCACCAGTGATACCGGATTATTTGACAGTGGATTAATAGGTAATGGTGGTACTTTCACCAGACAATTTAATACTACAGGCACGTTCCCATATCATTGCACGCCACATCCGGCGATGACAGCGACCGTTATTGTGAACTAAACAAACGGCCGTATTGTCGACTAATCAGGTAACTGCTTTAATATTTTTTTGAGATTGTTTGAAGCACATTCTAAACCGTAAATCCCGCAAGATCAATGATCTGCTGGATTTTGAGTATTAACGGAGGCAGAAAAGTGGTTACTGATTTTCGACCGGAGAGAAATTTTCAATTTTAAATAATCAGGCTAAGATACATAATCAACATAATAACAGGTAAATACAATGGTTGGGCGTAGTCTGGAATTTTAGAATGGTTTTATTAATTCAGTTTGAGATAAAACATATTTCATTATATTCGGCCTATAAACCAATTCAGTAAAACTTTAATACCTGCTTTAAATTATGTTACTTCATCAGCAATTTGTTCGCATGGCAAAGAAACATGCCAGTAAGTTGGCAGTTATTGACAAAACAACCGGTAAGAATGTTACTTATTCCAGGGCATTGATCGGAGCTCTAATCCTGAGTTCAAAATTTAACAGGTATGATAAGGGATTCATCGGTATAATGATCCCTACCTCCGCCGGTTGTGCACTGGCTACAGTCGGAGCGCTGATGAGCGGCAGAATACCTGTGATGATAAACTATTCAACAGGTGCTGAGGCGAATGCAAGGTATGCCCAGAATAAATGCAAATTCAAAACAATAATTACTTCGAAAGCATTGCTGGAAAAGATCAACTGTCCTGTTATAGACGGCATGGTAATGATTGAGGATATAATGGAAGGCGTAACAACAGCAGACAAGCTTAAGGCTGCTCTGACAACAAAACTTCCTGTCAGCATGATTTTCAATACTATTCAAAAGGGAGATGAAGATGATACAGCTGTAATATTATTTACCAGCGGAAGTGAAAAAGATCCGAAGGCAGTCCAGCTGATCACACCGTAATATTTCTTCAAATATTGAGAATTTTGGCACTTATGTAAAGATTTCTGAATCAGATATAATACTAGCAAACCTGGTATTCTTTCATGTCTTTGGTTTGACTGTAAATCTTTGGGTATCATTTTATTACGGAATGACAATGGTCTCCTATGCCAATCCTCTTGATTTCCAGACTATAAGCAATATTGCACGTGATGAGAAACCAACAATAATGGTTGGAACTCCAAGTTTCTTCTGGGGCTATCTTAATAAATCAGAACCCGGTGATTTCAAATCGCTCAGGTTAATGGTTGCAGGTGCTGATAAATGTCCTGATGCCCTCAGGGAAGGGTATTATGAAGAAACATGGAGTCACTTTGCTTGAGGGTTATGGAGCGACTGAAACATCTCCTGTGATATCAGTTAACTCTCTTGAGTTTAACAGACCTGGAAGCACTGGGAAAGTTATTCCTAATGTACAGGTCAGGATTGAGAATTTTGAAACAGGTGAGGATGCAAAACCAGGGAAGTCGGCAAGATATCTTGTAAAAGGCGACTCTGTGATGAAAGGGTATTATGATGATCCTGGATCTCACCGCTGAGGTCCTTATTGACGGCTGGTATAATACCGGTGACATGGGGTTTTTCGATGAAGATGGCTTTCTCTGGCATGCAGGCCGTTTTAAGAGATTTGCGAAAGTTGGGGGAGAAATGGTCTCACTTGTTAAAGTTGAGAATATATCTGGAGAAATTGCTTCCCGAAGGTGTATCCTGTTGTGTTGTTGAGATACCGGATGATAAGAAGGGATCATATATTGTGGCAACAGTTTCCGAGGAAGTAAACAAGACAGAAATTCTCAGGAAGATGCTGAAAGAGTTACCTATTATCGCTCTTCCAAGGCAATTTATAGTTATTAAGGAGTTACCAATGATGAGTACCGGGAAGATAGATTTCCGCAGTGTTACAAGATTGGTACAGGAGATATTGAGCACTTCCAATCCTGATCAGTAGATTTCGATTAAATTCTTGTTGTCAGGTTATAATCTGATCCACTTAAGTATTTTTCAAGCCAGATCGTCCGATTTGTTGCTATAAAATTGATTTCCCCTTTTTCAATTTGTAACTTTACTATCGCAGCCTCCTGTATACCCTGAAAAGCCTGATTAAGTTTCAGGCGAAAGCGGGTTGCAGGTTCTAAAGTTCATAAAGTTGTCGATAATCAAAATCAAATGAAAACTAAGCCTGTTTTGGTACAATTCCATCAAGTATCATTCTATGCCGGACTTCTACTGGTGATTTGCCTTACCATTGGAGGTTGCAGCAATAAAAAGGATATAGCATCAGCAGACAAGGATAATGCAGAACCCGGCGGGACAATAACAGCCCAAACCTACAATTCGGGATTTTCCCTTGCTCACGATACCTACAATGGCATGTCGGCAGCAAGCGACGGGAAAATCTACTATGTCCTATGTTCCCAATCAATTGATGAAGGCGGACAAATGTACTCTTTCGACCCTGTTACAGGTAAAATTCAGCATTTATGCGACCTTACCGGAGTCTGCGGTGAAAAAGGCCTTAAAACAATTGTCCAGGGGAAAAGTCATGTGAACTTTGTCGAGTCAGGAGGCAGGCTCTATTTTGCAACGCATATAGGATATTACAGCATTGTTGACGGGATGGAAAAAATGGGGATACCGCCTGAGGGATACAAAACTTATCCGGGAGGTCATTTATTGTCGTATGATATTGAAAGCGGCAAGTTTCAGGACCTTGCAATTGAACCTCACGGTGAAGGGATACTGGCAATGAATATGGATACTGTCAGGGGTGTGATTTACTGCATCACCTGGCCTACTGGCTATTTTCTGCGATATGATCTGGCCTCCGGGGAACTGAAAGATCTTGGACCTGTAACAGGTGAAGGAGAGAATGGCAAGGGAGCATCATTCCGTGTTCTTTGCCGTTCAATCGCCATTAACCCGGAGGATGGAACCGCGTATATGACTACATCTGAAGGAAAAATCTTACGCTGCAGGTCAGGGCTGGATACCATAGAAGAAGTTGAGGGTGAAGATATGAAGAAAGATTACTTCGGCCTTTATGAACCCTCATCAAGCGGGAATATGGGTTACAACTGGCGGCAGGTCATCTGGCATAGGGATGGGAAGAAATTCTACGGTGTCCATGGCAATTCCGGTTATCTTTTCAGTTTTGATCCGTCAGTCCCCAGGGTTGAAGTGCTCGACAGGATCACCTCTCTCCCGTCGCAGCGAAGCGGAATGTTCGACCAGTTCAGTTATGGTTATCTTGGCTTCACACTCGGCCCCGACGGACGAACCTTATATTATCTGACAGGCGGACCTGTTTACGAGAACGGCAGACGGGTTGCCGGTAAAAGTTCAACGGCCATGGGTGAAGCAAAGGGATTGGAGAATCTTCATCTGATCACTTACGACATTCCGACCGGGAGATTCAAAGATAATGGACCGGTTTTTTATCCTGACGGACAGCGCCCGCTCTATGTGAATTCAATAGCTGTAGGAAAGGACGGTTCAGTTTATACACTGGCAAGAATTTCTGAGAATGGAAAAACGAGGACCGACCTGGTAAGAATACCCGGACCGGTCGCCATTGCGGAAAACTGAACCCGTATTAAGAATTTAAACTACTGACATCCAGAAGAGCAATATCATGAACCCAATCTATTCCCGGCGTCAATTTGTAAAAACTTCCGCCCTAAACGCGTTAGGCATTGGAATTGCAGGTAAGATCCCTCTGTTGGGGGAGGCATACATGACGGAGCTGCCTGAAACGGGGAAAGTTAAAAATGCAGGACCTGATTCGGGCTTTGTACCTCGCCATATTGCAAGCTGGTGGTGCACCCTGGAGGACATCCTGTGGCCTCAAAAACAGGTTGTGGACAAAATTAGGCGCAGGGCTGAAGCTTTTTCAAAGTCCAGCATCGATACGGCAATAAATTTTGGCTTTCATATTCGCTTTGACTTTTCAAATTACTTTGGCCAGTTGCACGGGTATTATGCCAATGTATGCGAGGAACTTCATAAATATGACATAAAATTCATGGATCACTATTCCTGCAACCACGTTGAACGGCCAAGGGGTGAAGATGAAATCAGGAAAGTACACAAGGGACAGCGTCATCATATTTTGTTGTTTCACGACCCTGTGGCTGCTGATTATGCTCAATACGAAGGTCATTTTTTCAAGGATATATGTGAGGTTGATCTGCGCGACGGGACCAGGGGCTATGCAAGGCAGTACCAGATGGAGGTGTTCTGCCATAATAATCCGGATTTTCTTGAAATGCACGGGAAATACCTGAAGCGGCTTTTGAATGAAGTTCCGCTTGATGGGATGCAGGTAGATGACATGTGTGATTATGCCGGCCTTACAACGTGCGGATGCAGCCATTGCAGGAGCAGGTTTAAAAAGGAGTATGGCCATGAGATCCCGCCGTTTGGAGATAGCAGCTTCTGGGGCGACACTGCAAAAAATATGCTTCTGTGGGGTAATTATGAAAATCCGGTTTTCAGGGACTGGATCAGGATGAAGATGGATTCTGTTGCGGATCACGTAAAGATTGTCAAAGGTCTGATAGGCGAGAAACCCCTTATGACCTGTTGTTCAAGCACTGGTCCGATTACTTTGAATTCCGTTGCCCTTAACCTTGAAAGAATGGCTCCATATCTTGACTATTTTATGCTCGAAAATGTGGGGCTGAATATCAATTGTGCCGATTGGGTAAAGATGGATGCCGAAGCGATGCAGCAGAAAGATATTGCGCAGAAAAGAGGAAATGCTCCTGCAATGGCACTGAGCTACACAGTTTACAGGGATGGTGGCTATCTTGGATGGTGCCTGAGCCGCTTCTGGGGAGTTGCAAACTGGAGCAGCACTCTCAACCAGCGAATGGAAGAAGATCCGGTTGATGCTTTGGAAATTGAAGAAATTATAGGACCAATTAACAATTGGGAATTAAAAAACAGTGATCTGAATTATGCCGATGGTGAGGATTTGGCAGAGGTCAGACTTGTAAGCAACAGCCTTTGCAGGGATAACGGGTGGAGGGATCCGGAGGGACTGGAACATTGGGACAGGATTAAGGATTGGTCCGCATGTCTGGTGAAAAACAACATAGGCTATCGTTTTGTACGTTCTGTGGAGTTATCAGACACCGAAGCCCTGGTTAAAGAGAAAACCCCCCTTATTTTAGATGGACTCGGATGTGTCTCGGACGCCCAGTTTGCTGCCATAAAGAATTTTCTTTCGAACGGAGGTAAGGTATGGCTTTGCCTGCCCTTTGGTACACATGATGAAAGAGGGTTTGCACGATCAGTTCATCTGTCTGCTGAATTACTGAATTCGGGGCACAGGAATTTAATCATGAAGGGGACTGAAAACACATCTGACTTTTTTGACCGGATTATTAAAAAAGATGTTTTTCGTCCTGTTTTGAGACAACTTACCGGTGATCGGAGGTGGGCTGCGAGGATAAGAAATTACAGGGGAAAACCAGTTATTCATTTTTTAAATACAGCTCTTGATGCAGTACCTCACCCGACACTTAAGGATATTCCGGGGATTCCGATCCTGAAAGATCTTAAATCAAAAATTGAAGACAATAACCTTGGATATGAAATTAACTCATCCAGCATAATCTTTTCCGATCAGGTGATACTGAGCCCTGAACTTGGCGATGAGAAAAGAAATATTGAGGTAAGACCTGCAGGGAGGGGACATTCGATTATTCATGTAAATCTCGAAGGCGTCAACATTTACGCAGTAGTGCGATAGGCTTCGGTTAGTGAGAAGATTTCCTGTTTATTTTCACCGGTAAGATTATGCGTAAATCGCTTGTTAAAAAAGACCATCAGGCTTTCTTAAGCAGCAATTCGGAGGCAAAGTTGACCTGTTCGGGATCTCCCAGCACATAGGCGATATCGTCCTTCTCAAATACTGTTTCAGGCACCGGATTTTCGAGTATTAAATGGTCCCTTTCTATAGCCAGAAGTGTCACCCCGGTTCTTTTACGCAGATCGATGTCTATTGGTGAATGCCCTTCTGCGGCAGAGTCTTCTTCCACCTTAATGGCAGAAATTTTAATGTGTGAAAAGTCGTCCAGGATTGAAGGCTGATTAATAAGGTCCTTTTCAGTGAAGGCTCCGAGATTGGTGTTCCTGATATGTGTTATTATGCGGTTTATCTGCTTTTGCGGTATCAGCCATCTGAAAAGAATTATGTTCAGCATGTCGACTGCAATTTCGAATTTCTCAGGCAGTACCTGGTCTGCCCCGATTTTATAGAGCTGTTCGATATTCTGAATAAGGGGAGACCTGACCAGAATAAAGACGCTCTTGTTCATTTTCCTTACTTTTTCGATAATTGACATTGACGGAATAATGTTTCCCACAGATATAACTACTATATCTGCCTTGTCGACATGTGCTTTTTTGAGAACCGGTTCATTAACAGCATCCCCGTAGACAACAAGATCTCCGTTTTTCATTTTCTCTCTTGCAATCGCAGGATCAAATACAATTGAAATATGACGGATCCTGTTGTATTTTGCCATTGCCGACAGTTTAAGAGCGCTGGCATCCTTGCCGATAACTACAAGATGGTTTTTAAATTCAGGAATTTCCGGCTCTGGCAGAGGGAATAATCCGTTGATTACAACCTTTGGCAATGGCAGTTTCAGAAGACTTTTGGTAACCGGCTTTGCCAGGCGGATCATGAAGGGTGTGAAGGCCATCGTTATAACTGCGACTGCCAGGAACAGCTGGTAGAAGAAATCAGACAGGATAGCATTGTCAAAGCCCAGTTTGGCCAGGATGAAAGAAAACTCCCCAACCTGGCTCAGCGAAAGCCCGATCAAAATTGTTCCCTGGAAAGTATGTCCCAGCAAAAAACCTGTCCCTCCTGCGACCAGGGTTTTAATAACAATAACCATGAGCACGCTCGCAACGACAAGGCTGAAGTTCTCAAGAACAAATGAGATGTCGAGCAGCATCCCTATCGAAACAAAAAAGAAACTTGTGAAAATATCCTTGAAAGGTTTAAAATCCCCGAAAGCGTTATGGCTGTATTCTGAATCGGAGATCATTAAGCCGGCCAGGAAAGCGCCTATTGCGAGTGACATTCCCAGTTTTGAAGTCAGCAATGCAACTGCAAAGCAGATCAGGAAGATGCTCATCAGGAAGAGTTCCTGGTTCTTCGTCATCGCAATCAGGTTCAGCAACCTGGGCACAAGCCACCTGTTACCGGCATAGACCATGCCTATAATAAATATAACCTTGGCAACCAGTATCAGTAATTCCCGTGGAAGATTAACCGAATTATCAGAGAGAATATTTGTGAACAGTAAAAGCGGAACCAGCAGAAGGTCCTGAAAAATCAGGATGCCGACAACTGTCCGGCCATAATTCGAAGTAATTTCTGAACGATCCTGCAGCAGTTTCAGTACCAGTGCCGAGCTGCTTAATGCCGCAAGGAAGCTTATGAACAGACCTGCCTTCGCGCTCATCCCGTAAATACGGGTTACCAGGTAGAAAACACCTGCGGTTACTATAACCTGTAAAAAACCGCCGAAAAAGACTATCCTTCTGATTTTAAGGAGGTGCTTAAGCGAGAATTCCAATCCTATGGTAAAAAGCAGCAACACAACACCTATTTCGGCCATCAGTTCAATTTCATTGCCTGCGCCTACCAGCGATAGCAGATGAGGACCCGCTATGATCCCTGTCAGCAGGTAACCGATGACAGTTGGCACTTTGATCCTTGTAAATATCAGGTTCACAAGGGTCGAGAGTGCAAAAATTATTACGATGTTCTTAAGGATTTCTATATTCATTTTCGGATGTCTTCTGTCAGATCCTGACAGAAATTAAATATGTTAATACAGATACTGAGGCTGCAAGCACACTTCCCCAGATCAGATCAATTACAGTTACCATTACCGGCCAATCCTTCAGGGTTGCAAGATTGGTCAGATCATAGGTGGCATAGGCAACCAGTCCAAAGAGGGCACCGGCCAGAAGTGCATTTGACCAGGATTGCTTTTCAACTGCAGGCTGAATAACAAATACCACAAGTCCGGCAATAAACAAGAGGTAAAACGCAACCGCGGCTAACCAGTTAACTTCGGGCTTCATTAAAAAGCCCAGGTGCACCTGGTAGAATTTTTTCGCGATAAGAACAAGCCATGCCATGTCAATTATAAAAAACACAGGCAGGGCAATAAGGTAAAGCTTTAAGAACATTTCTCTGAATTTTATTTTAAAGATACATTTTTTAGTAAACTATTTCCTGCCAAATTCCGCGTTTCACTTCGTCCATGTTTTAGATCTTCCTGTGAAATTTCCCTTTTTTGTGACTTTCAGGATACCTGACTGGATTAATTTTCTATTAAAAGAGCATTAATTTCCGCTAAACATGTCAAGCAATTAACCATGTTTGTCAAAATCAGCATTTTCCTGTGATAATCCATTGCATTTGTCAAAATATTCAGATAATCAATACAATATGTCTTTTAAAAGTTATTGGATGCCCTGGATTTTACCGTTTTCCGGTAAATTCAGGCCTCTTTTTGACGAATGAACATAATCTGTTTATCAAACGTTAAATAGAATAAACAACATTCACAATTCCGTTGACAAAATCACCTGAATATGTTCCAGAATCCCCATAGATTGGGCGTTAACGTATTGTGTGATGTTTTGCTTTAGCCTATTTTTACACACATGGATTATTGATTATTAAAACGAAAAAGCATAAGGGTAATGAAAACTTTTTACAGGATATCATCGCAGGAAATAGGAACAGTCCTGCTAAAAAGGAGGAAGATCGCAAAAGCGCTGCGCTGGTGGTTACGTGAAAATGGGTTTACGTATAAGTATATGTTTTTTGTTAGTTGATCAGGTCAGAAAAGGTTAAATTAGGTTTGTTGAGCTCGTTCCGGATAAGTCCGGCTCGTGTTTAAAGAGAAGAATTGGGGGTAATTCTTCTCTTTTTTTTTGAAGCGGGGATTTAATTGGAGAGGCCGGTATGACCCGTTCCGGCTTTTTTGGCTACCTCTGTTTGCATTGATTATCCCGTTTTTCAGCAGATATTATTAAATTTGCATTCTAACCAAAATACTTAATGATGAAAAGGATACTTATAACCCTGACCCTCACTACTTTCCTGCTAATTTCAGTAAATGCACAGGATTACAACACCGGTATAGGGCTCAGAGCAGGTCTTACAAACGGTTTGACAATTAAGCATTTCGTCAGTCAGAGACATGCCGTGGAGGGATTATTTGCAACGCGATGGAGAGGCTTCGAAATAACCGGACTTTATGAAGTTCACAATACCGCATTTGACGTCAACAGGCTGAACTGGTACTATGGCGTCGGAGCCCACATTGGTTTCTGGAATGGTGATTATACTCACAAGTACTGGGGTGATGAAAATGTAAACTATACTGTAATAGGTATTGACGGTATTCTCGGAATAGAATACAATTTCAAGGAGATCCCGATAAACCTGGGCCTTGACTGGAAACCCGCATTCAATCTCTCGGGATATACCGGTTTCTGGGGTGACGGAGGTGCCTTTTCGATCAGGTATATTTTCTGATAATAAGATCAACAGGTCACCCCTGCCGGGTTTCCCTTATGACCCTGAAACTGAATGTCATCCCGATCGAAGCGAGGGATCTCCAGGATTTATTGCAACTCCGTAGAACCTGCCCCGCTTTGCGGGGAGCGACCTGTTTGTAGTATCCCACAATTTTTTTCCAAATTTATATCAGATTATTCCCGTTCTATTCCTTCCTATTTATTAATTTTAGATTGAATTGTTAACCTCAATCTAATCTTAATAAAATGAAAAGAATCCTGACGATTATTTTCCTTCTCTCGCTAATGCCGTTAATGGCAGTAGCCCAAAATAAATTTAACGGGCTTGATATGAACATGGGCAATCTGTATCGGTTGTCCGATGCAAAAACCCGTTCCATCAGCCCTGAGAATTTTACGGGTGAAAAAGGTAAGGGTGGGATGGCTGATCCGGCAGATAAGGACAAGCCGAATACTGCCAATGCTTTCAATGCCTCCCGTGACCTGGGCCAGGGATGGAAAGTGAATCCTTATGTCCGCATCCAGCCGGGTGAGACCTTTACAATGGCTGTGATCGACGGTCCTGGCGCTATTCAGCATATCTGGATGACTCCAACAGGGAAATGGCGATATTCAATTATACGGATTTATTGGGATGATGAAACTGAGCCTTCAGTGGAATGCCCGGTGGGTGATTTCTTTGGTATGGGCTGGAACCAATATGCACCGCTTGTCTCATCGGCTGTCTGTGTAAATCCCGGAAGCGCTTTTAACTGCTACTGGGTAATGCCTTTCAGGAAAAAGTGCAGGATTACTATGGAAAATGTGAGTGATGCAGATCCGATGACCCTGTTTTATCAGATTGATTATACCCTCACCGAGGTACCAGCTGATGCAGCTTATTTTCATGCACAGTTCAGACGGCTTAACCCAAACAGCTCCTCCGATTATACTATCGTTGACGGAATAAAAGGCAAAGGACATTATGTCGGCGTTTACCTGGCCTGGGGTGTCAATAACAACGGATGGTGGGGCGAAGGCGAGATTAAGTTTTTTATCGACGGCGACACAAAATACCCGACCATTTGCGGAACGGGAACAGAAGATTATATATGCGGCTCCTATGATTTTGACACACGAAAGAAAAATGCAGCGGGTATCGAAGAAGTCAATTACACAGAGTTTTGTACCCCTTATTCGGGTTTGCATCAGGTTATCCGTGGTGACGGGCATTACAGTGTAATGCAGCGTTTCGGCATGTACAGATGGCATATCATGGATCCGGTCAGGTTTGAAAAAGACCTCAGGGTAACCATTCAGGATCTGGGGTGGAGACAGGGTGGAAGATACCTGGCCCAGAAATCGGATATTGCTTCCGTCTGCTACTGGTATCAGAATGATCCGCACGTAAAATTTCCGAAATTGCCTGATTGGAAGGGACTTGAAGTATATTAATATTATAAATATAAAATCTGATCAAAATGGGAAAGATAACTAATAATGAAAAAGCGGTAAATGAAGGCATCGACCGGCGCAGTTTCATCACGAAAACTACTCTTGCTGCAATCGGTGCAGCAGGAGTCTCAAACTTATTGAGTTCATGTTCAGGTGAACCCGGGAAGGAGGAGGTCAAACTTCCTGAATTCCTGACCAAAGCTCCTGACGGGCAAATACTTAAAGCCGGACTGATCGGATGCGGCGGACGCGGTACAGGAGCAGCGATTAATTACCTTGATGCAGGCCCCAACCTTCAGATCACAGCTCTCGGTGATGTTTTCCGGGATAGACTGGATCAGTGCCGTGAACAACTGAAAAAAGAAAAGAATGTTGAGATAGCTGATGAAAAATGCTTCGTCGGATTCGACAGTTATGAGAAAGTGATTGACTCAGGGGTGGATGTCGTTCTTTTATGCACTCCTCCTCATTTCAGGCCGGTCCATGTTGCAGCTGCCGTTAATGCCGGGAAGCATATTTTTATGGAAAAACCGATTGCTGTTGACCCGGTAGGTGCCCGGAGTGTAATGGTTTCAGCAGCCAGGGCCAAAGAAAAAGGCCTTTGCATCATAAGCGGTACGATCAGGCGTGTCCAGAAGGATTTTGTTGAAACGTGGCGCAGGGTGGCAAACGGGGAGATTGGAGAAATTGTAAGCGCTCATATTACAAGGAACGGAGGATCTCTGTGGGTGATCCAGAGACAGCCGGGTTGGACCGATATGGAATACATGCTGCGCAACTGGGCAAATTTCTGCTGGCTTTCAGGCGATCATATCGTGGAACAGTTCATCCATGAGGTGGATGTAATGAACTGGTACCTGGGCAAAATTCCGGTTAAGGCTATGGGCTGGGGTGGACGGCAAAGAAGGGTAACTGGCGACCAGTATGATTTTTTCAGCATCGAATATGTCTATGACAATGGAATGCATACCCATTGCGCAGCCAGGCAGATTACGGGCTGCAGCAACCTGACAGAACAGTTCATTGTCGGCACAAAGGGTTTTGCAAATGCAAGAGGCATGATTTATAATCTGAAAGGGGAGGAGATCTGGAAGTATCCGCAACCGGAAGAAGGTTCCACCGATGAAACATGGAAGGTGACAGATCCTTATGTCCAGGAGCATATCAATCTTATAACAGGTATACGCAGGGGCAATGCCATAAGCGATGCCGAAGCACAGATAAACTCAACACTCATAACAATCATGGGACGCATGTCGGCTTATACCGGTAAGGATGTAACCTGGGAAGAAGTAATGAACTCAGACCTTTATCTCGGGCCAAAAACTTATGAGTTCGGTCCTGTTCCCGGTATTCCGGAAACACCGCCGGTAATCGGTGCGGAACCTAAACTCTCATAAATGAATTTATTCCGTACCAGTGCTAAGTGCCTGTATACATGTTACGCAATTCCAAAGGACTGACCAAAAAGAAAAGCAAAAAACAGCAACTTTTATATAAACCTGATAAATAATTTTCAACATAATGAACAGACGACAATTTGCAAAGCGAACAGCAATTGCATCGGCATTTCTCTCATCAGCTTCTCTCCCGGGATTTTCACATTTAACAACAATGCCTCCAATGAGTTTGAAAAAAGGCATTATGTGGGGAGGAGTCAGGGTCGGCAAAACCATAATGGAGAGATTTCAGGCTGCAAAACAGGCGGGCTTTGATGGAATAGAGGTTGACAGCCATCTTGACAGGAATGAGGTACTTAAAGCCCGTGATGCAACCGGGCTGGCTGTCCCAAGTGTTTGTGATTCAAAGCATTGGACTCTTCTCTTATCGAGCCCCGATCCGGTGGTAAGGGAGAATGGCATTGAAGCATTGAAGGTTGCACTTGAAGATGCCAGTACCTTTGGAGCCGACACTGTTCTGCTGGTTCCCGGAAGGGTTACCGAAAGCGTCGGTTATGATGAATGCTGGGACCGATCAGCTGAAGGGATACGTAAAGCTGTACCTTTCGCAGAGAAAATAAAAGTAAAGATTGCCGTTGAAAATGTCTGGAACAGTTTTCTTTTAAGTCCATTGGAAGCTGCAAGGTATATTGACCAGTTCCAGTCTCCTTATGTAGGCGCTTATTTTGATATTGGAAATATCCTGGCCTTTGGCTGGCCTGAACAATGGATCAAAATCCTCGGTAAAAGGATTGCAAAAATCCATATTAAGGAGTACAGTCGCAAGATTGCCGACTCCCAGGGCAAATCAAAAGGGTTCGATGTTAAACTCAGGGAAGGTGATGTGAACTGGAGTGCTGTGATGAAAGCCCTGGCTGATACGGGTTACCAGGGCGGATGGGCGAACATTGAAATGGGCGGAGGCGATACTCCGGAAGGCCTGAAGGATCTCAGCGACAGATTAAAACTTATACTTGAAAGCTGGTAAAATGAAAAAGACTATTTTAATTGGTTCTGCCCTTGCTTTTATTTTAACAATACCTTTTTCCTCCTGCTCCCGGAATGATCAGGTAAGCAAAGAAAAAGGACATGAATACAACGGAACCTATACCGGCAAATATCTCGACAGGATAGCTTTTCCTGTCGGGGGCATCGGTGCCGGAATGTTTTGTATTGAAGGGACCGGTGCCATTTCGCACATGTCGGTACGAAACCGTCCGGAGGTATTCAACGAGCCTGCCATGTTCGCGGCAATTTCTGTTAAAGGATTTGAAAACGGTGCACTCGTGATAGAGGGTCCGGTCCCCGGGTGGAAAAAATTTGGCACTCCAAACTCCGGTAATGGTTCCGGGGGTTCAACTTATGGGCTTCCCCGTTTTGAAAATGCTGATTTCCTGGCCAGATTCCCCTTTGCCCATATCAATCTGAAAGACCCCGATCTGCCGCTGGAGGTTAAGGTCACAGGCTGGAGCCCATTTATTCCGACCGATGCGGATAATTCCAGCCTTCCCGCCGGAGGAATTGAGTATTCATTCAGGAATTCGGGGTCCTCGAAAATCGAAGCCGTTTTTTCATATAATTCATCGAATTTCATGGCAAAAAGTGGCGGACTCGCCTCAATAAAACCTTTAATGAACGGTTTTATCCTTTCTGAAAATGGTGTAAAGGACAAGCCTGAAACAAAAGGTGATTTCGCAATCTTTACAAATGAACCGGGAACAGTAGTAGATCATTGCTGGTTCCGGGGCGGCTGGTGGGATCCTCTGACTATGACCTGGAACACAATCCTGAAAGGGGAAACCACCAAAAGGGCTCCGGTTGAAAAGTCTGCCCCGGGAGCTTCCCTGTTTGTCCCTTTTAGTCTCGGGCCGGGGGAAACAAAGGTCATACACCTTATGATGGCATGGTATGTTCCTGATACTGATCTGAGATACGGACAGGACCCCGAAAATCCCGGGGAGGAAGAGTGCACTGATCCGGACTGTTCATGCAAGGATCCATTCTACAAACCCTGGTATTCGAAAAAATTCGCAGGGATTGAAGAGGTTGTAAACTACTGGAAAACAAATTATGACGAGCTTAACAGGAAATCAGGGCTTTTCACCGAAGCGTTTTATTCCGTTACACTTCCTTCCGAAGTGGTGGAAGCTGTGGCTGCCAATCTGACAATTTTAAAATCACCGACAGTTTTACGCCAGCCTGACGGAAGACTCTGGAACTGGGAAGGTTGCAGCGATAATTCGGGTTGTTGTGCAGGATCTTGCACACATGTGTGGAACTATGCCCAGGCAATCCCGCATCTCTTTCCATCCCTTGAACGCACACTCAGGGAGACTGAGTTTACACAAAGTCAGGACAAAGAAGGGCACCAGACGTTCAGGTCAGCACTGCCTGTACGTCCGGTTGCATCAACATTTTATGCTGCCTCCGATGGTCAGCTGGGTGGCATAATGAAAGTCTACCGCGACTGGCATATCAGCGGAAACACGGAATGGATGAAAAAAATGTATCCCAGGGTTATTCAGAGCATTGACTATTGCATCAGGACATGGGACCCGAGAAACACCGGCACCCTTGAAGAACCGCATCATAATACCTACGATATTGAGTTCTGGGGACCCGACGGGATGTGTACAAGCTTTTACCTTGGGGCTCTGAAGGCAATATCAGAGATGGGCGGATTTTTGGGGGAGGATATTTTAAAGTATAAGGAACTTTATGACAAAGGGAAACAGGCAATTGAAACGGAACTTTTCGACGGGGAATATTTCATACAAAAGATAAAATGGCGGGGATTGAATTCCCCTGATCCCGTGAAGGCATCGGAAGGTTCGTGGAGTTCCGATTATTCCGATGAGGCCAAAGCTTTGCTCAGGAATGAAGGACCCAAATACCAGTATGGTACCGGATGCCTCTCGGATGGAGTTCTTGGAGCCTGGATCGGAGAGGTTTGCGGATTGAAAAATGTGATAGATTCAGTTAAAGTAAAAAGTCACTTGAATTCGGTTTATAAGTATAATTTCAGGGAAAACCTTAACAATCACTCAAATCCCCAGCGACCCTCTTATGCATTTGGCGACGATGGCGGACTGTTGCTTTGCACCTGGCCAAAGGGAGGAATGTTATCGCTTCCGTTTGTTTACAGCAACGAAGTCTGGACAGGGATTGAATATCAGGTGGCTTCACACCTGATGTTCTCGGGTGAGGTTGAAAAAGGACTGGATATTGTGAGAGCAGCAAGGGACAGGTACGATGGTACGATAAGGAATCCTTTCGACGAATATGAATGCGGCCACTGGTATGCAAGGGCGTTGTCAAGCTATGCGCTGATCGAGGGACTTACAGGTGTCAGGTATGATGCCCTTACCCAGACGATGCATATTGATTCCCGGATCGGTGATTTCACAGGTTTTATTTCAACGGAGACCGGATTCGGGAATGCGGGCCTTAAAAACGGAGAACCATTTCTCGATGTAGTTTTTGGCGAGATAAGTGTAAAGGAAATTAATAAGGAGTAGAGATTACGGCCGGACAAGCAGTAACGCCTGTAAATAATTTTTTTACAAAGTGGTAAGTTCAGAAGATCATCTTCCTGAGTTGCTCACAAAAGCTATTTGCTGGCTGTCGGGTGACCATGATGGAACATTGATGGTCCCCTGTCCGCCATACAGCCAGGCAATCACTTTTGGTTCACCTCCGGAAGCAGGCATAAGCCTCAGCATTACACGCTTATAAGAAGGATGGCTGTTCTTTTCAATATCAGGAGGAAATGATATAAAGGCTATCCATTTTCCGTCGGGAGAAATATGAGGGAACCAGTTTCTGTATTCATCAAAAGTCAGCTGTTCCATTCCGGACCCGTCGGGATTCATTCTCCAGAGTTGCATATTGCCCGATTGGCTTCCGTTGAAGTAAATATACCTGCCATCGGGTGAATATTCACAGCCATCCACATGTTCACCGGGCTTGAGATCTGTCAGGGCAACCTCTTTACCTCCCTTTTTCGAATTGCGGTAAATATTATATATATTTTTACCACCACGCTGTGCAACATACACCAATTCTTTATTATTCGGAGCCCAGCCGTGCCAGTATGAAGGTGTTTCCGGGGTAACCAGCTTTGGCTTCCCGCCTTTAAGGGGTAAAACGTAAACAGCTGAGCCACTTTCCCTGCACGTCAGGCCGCGAACTACTGATAGCCAGTAACTTGCCATTGAAGGAGATACCATGATCGTTATTACTTCTGGTAACCTGACCCGTATTAAGTTTAACAAGATCACCGCCGGTTACCGGTATCTTATATAACAACCCTTCCATATTAAATAAAAGCTGGTTGCCGTCAGGCATCCAGTTCGGGGCCTCGAACCTGCCCTGCTTCTCATAAATAACCATTCTCTTCCCTGTAAAAACGTTCATGGTCTCAAGCCTGCAGCCAACTGCTCCGTCCCTTGCCTGATTATAATTTTCTCCGACTGGCTTATCTAACCTTAAATTGAAAATAGTTGCCTCCTCAGTTATATCAACATTGTGTGAACACACAAATGGCCCTGCCAGGATCTCATCCGGCAGGTTTATCATTTCGTAAGAACCAATAGTCTCGAAGAGGTTTGCCGGGAAGCGCGGCCCTCATAAAAATGACCTTTCCCGATCTTTCAATCTGCAGGATCTTCATAGTTCGCACCGGTTGCAAAATATCTCATCTTCAGGGTCTTTCATTTCAGCCCCGTCAAAATCCCTCCATTGCAAAACTGTTAATCCATCGCCATGGAGAACTGCAGAAATATGAAGCGATTTTTCACCGGTCGATCCTCTGAGCATCCACCCGGTTTTTCTGTGCGGGTCAGTACCTTTTCCTTCAAATCTAAAATTTGCGGTCAGAATAAAATCGCCCTTGATCTTATTGTAAAGGTAATGGAATTCATCCCTTTCGAACCAGATATTATAACCTGATCCTCTGATGGAATACGACTGATCACCGCTGTTATATGTTGCGGATCCCGGATTTTTTCGGATTACCAATGTCGGCACTGTTGTTAAAGATTCCTGTTGATACATCCTGTGCCATCGATGCGTTGATCAGAAAAAAGCAGGTTAAGAGTGAATATATATTTCATAGCCGGGATTAATTAATGCTTAAAGTTAATTATTTTGAAATTAGTATCTGCAATTGCCTCTTTGCTTATTTTAAAATCTTCTGCAATCGGTTGCATTAACAAAATAAATTCATATTTTTGACATTATATCAGCCGGGAACAGCTATTTTTAAACTCAAAATATACTTCTTTCTAAATCGTCAACTCAATGAATGATATTCTTAGTAAAATCGCAAAATGCGTGGAGACAGGGAAGATTGATAAAGCTACACCCTATCCGCCCGATATGAAAGGGCAGGATGGCGCCGACGAACTTGCCAGGATGGCACTGGAAGAGGGAATAAAACCTGATGAAATACTTGAAAATGCCCTGATACCTGCAATGGCGGTTGTGGGGGACAGGTTCAGCCGGAAAGAGATTTATGTACCTCAGATGCTAATGGCTGCCAAGGCTATGAATAGTGCCATGAAGCACCTGAAACCCTATTTTCTGTCAGGAGAGACGAAAAGAAAAGGCAAATTTATAATCGGAACCGTTTCGGGCGACCTTCATGATATTGGAAAAAACCTGGTATCCATGATGATAGAAGGTGGCGGATGGGAGGTTATTGATCTTGGAGTTGATGTCAGTGCCGAGAAATTCCTTAAGACTCTGGATGATAATCCCGGCGCTTTTATTGGTCTGTCTGCTCTCCTCACAACTACCATGGAAAACATGAAGAAAATTGTTTCTGTCGTTAAAGAGAAACACCCTGAGACCAAAATTCTGGTTGGCGGAGCTCCGGTAACTAATGAGTATTGTTTGAAGATCAATGCCGATTTCTATTCACCCGATCCGCAGGGTGCAGTAAATTTTCTGAAGGAGATGGTGTCGTAGATTAAGAATGATAAGCAGAACATTCGGAGGAAAACCTGACCTGTCCTCCCTGGGAGATCGCAGAAACGGGGCAAATACTTAAATAAGATGAAAACAATTCTTAGAGGCAGGTCCAGTGAGGTTGTTATTGATACTAACGGACCTGTGGTAATCATCGGTGAATCAATCAATCCCACAAGGAGGAAAAAGCTGGTCTCTACCCTTCAGGCTAATAATTTTGGCTACGTTCTTGAACTTGCCGCATGCCAGATAAAGGCCGGAGCAGATGTTCTTGATGTAAATGTCGGATTTCCGGGAGTTGACGACGAGAAACTACTTCCTGAAGCAGTCATTGCCATTCAGAGTAATTTTGATATTCCTCTTTGTCTTGATTCTCCGAATCCTAAAGCGATTGAGGCTGCCCTGAAGGTGGCATCGGGGAAATGTCTTATTAATTCTGTTAACGGTAAAGAATCGTCAATGAGTTCCCTTATCCCGGTTGCGATGGAGTTTGGTGCAGCAATTATTGGGCTGTGCATGGATGATGAGGGAATAACCAATGAACCGGAGAAAAGACTCAGGATCGCTGAAAAAATAATTGAAAGAGCAATCCGTGAGGGCCTTAAACCCGGGGACGTTGTGGTTGATCCTCTTGCAATGGCAGTAAGTGCTGATCCGGCGGCATGTATGGTAACCCTTGAAACGATAAGGCTGGTGCATGATAAGCTTGGCCATAATATCACGTTGGGAGCAAGCAATATTTCTTTCGGATTGCCCGACAGGGAATCGCTGAATTCTTCATTTATGGCCATGTCAGTACTTAGCGGACTGACATGCCCGATAGCAAATCCGGAGAAAATAACCTCCGCTGTACGTGCAACCGACCTGATCCTTGGGAGAGACGATTTTGCGGTGAGGTTTGTCGGATATTTTCAAAGCCAGTTATGATTTAATGTCAGGCTGATCGATATATTAAGATATAAATGTCAGGAATTAAACCAGCCCGGAGATGGCAACCCGCTTTTTATCCGTTTAAAAAAGAAAAATTCGGAAAACGACTTCTTGCCAGGACTGAGCTGGTAATAAAAGGGCCGGTCTTTGGTTGCCGGATGTGCGGTAATTGCCTCTTACAGGAGACGGCATTTGTGTGTCCGATGGAATGTCCGAAAGGCATTCGGAACGGTCCCTGCGGCGGGGTAACTCCTGACGGGAAATGCTATGTTGATGAGACACGCAAATGTGTATGGGACCATATTTATAAAAGAGCTCTTAAAAAAGGCAGGGAAAAAACACTTCTGGAGGTACTGCCGCCTCTCGACTGGAACAAGGCGGGTACCGAAACCTGGGGGGATGTAATAAGGCAGATCCGGAAGGTTGGTACCGTCAGGTTTTTGAGGGGAGTAATTTCAAAAGATAAGGCAGAAAGATCGGGAAACTGGGATTCGGTTTTTAAAAGTCTCCGTCAGCCCGGCTGGTGGAACGGCGACTCGGAATATCATCCGGCGGTCTTCCACTGATCCTGTTTCAAGTCTTGAGAAACGCTTAAGAAATGGTGATTTTGTAATTGCAACCGAGGTTACTCCACCATTAAGCGCTGAACGTCAAAAGCTTGTCAGGGATATTGAACTTGTAAAGCCCTGGGTCGCAGCATAAACTTTACGGATGCGTCATCTGCAATTCCTAAAATGTCGGGTCTCGCCTGCTGTAAGGTTGCCGGTGATCTGGGAGCTGAAGCAGTTTTTCAGATTGCGTCACGCGATACAACCCGGACAGGTCTTCAGTCAGATGTAATTGGAGCGGGACAATTTGGGATAAGGAATATACTCTGCGTCACCGGCGATAATCCCAGGGTAGGGCCATCACCGACAAGCGATATGAATATTGTCGATCTCGACTCGGTCCAGATGCTGTGGATTCTCCGCAGGATGAGGGACGACGGCATCTATCTCGATGGAAGAAAGATGAAATACCCGCCAAAATACTTCCTGGGTGCTGCGACTTCTCCGCTTGCGTCCGATCCTGCAGCTGCAGGCAATCAGGGACCAGAAAAAGGTAAATGCCGGAGCCCAGTTTTTTCAGACAAACCTGATCTTCGATCCTGAGCGTCTTGCCCGGTGGCTTGAAGAACTTGATAAGAGGGATGTTTTGAATAAGGTATTTATTTTAGTTGGTTTAACTCCGCTTAAGAGCCTTAAAGCAGCGCTATATCTTCATGAAAAGGTCCCGGGAGTATATTTGCCGCCAGGCATACTCGCCCGAATGGAAAAAGCAGGTAACGGGGCAAGTGAGGAGGGAATCAATATTGCACTGGAGGTTATTGATAAAATAAAGAAAATGAAAGGAGTGAACGGCATTCACCTGATGACCCTGGGCTGGGAATCGGTCGTTGAAAGGATTGTGAAAGAGTCCGGGCTATATTCCCCGGCCACCCCGGAGAGCCTGCTCCCCAACCCCCCGGAGGGGTGGACAGTACAAACCCCTCAACGGAAAGTGTAATGCGCAGAGCCACTTTTCAGTACAGCTTCTCAGATCTGAAAATCAATACAACTCAGATTGAACGATTCATGGGGTATAAAGAAGGGGAATCGGATGAATCTGTTTATGAACTTACAGCAAGGTTGTTGAGGGAGGCCGGATCCTTTGTCAGCATTAAAGCTGAATATACTGTATTCGATACGGTAACATTCAATGATCAGGAGAGATCAGTTAAAATAGATAATGTTGTCTTTGACCTGAAAAAGATTGTTTATGCTCAGATAAAGAGGGCGGATTCCATTGCAATCTTTCTTTGTACCGCCGGGAGTGAATTAGGTAACAGGAGCCGACGTGCAATGAAAGAAGGAGATCTGCTGACGGGTTACATCTATGACGTTATCGGAAGCGAGATGGTTGAGGCTGCTTGCGATCTTATGCAGGCTGACCTGGAGCGCGAAATGTCGGATGAGGAAAGGAAGATCACAAACCGTTACAGCCCCGGATATTGCGGATGGAATGTTGAAGAACAGCACAAATTGTTCACGTTCTTTCCTGATAATTACTGCGGAATCAGGCTTACACCATCAGCCCTGATGGATCCTGTTAAATCGGTAAGCGGATTTATCGGGATCGGGGAACATGTAAAGTATAATCAATATACATGCAGGCTGTGTGATATGAAGGACTGTATTTACAGGCGCAGGCAGGGTTAATGAGCGTAAAAATCTTTTCTGTTTTATTCCGATCTGTATTTTGCGAATTGCTCAGCAATTTTAGCATCAAGATGGGTACCCGCGTGAACAAGGACCCGGTATTTCAGCACTAACTCAGTCCCTTTTTTCATGAATGTTTCTTTATCGTCCCGGGGCCAGTACATGGGTGTAGGCGACATGAACCCGTAATCGCGGGTAAACCATGGTGACGGATACCATGGATTTGAAGGATGCTGCATGATGGCCAGCCCCTCCACTGCGTTACCCCTTTTACCATAAAAATCGATCCATGGGGAACCTTTTCCAAAGGTTTCCTTTTCACTCCTTGCGCCTTCCGCATTGATCATGGTGCCGCCGTTTGTAACTGCCAGGTCAGCAGCCATCCTGGCGCTGAAGAGTGAATGGTTGGTCTTCAGGATATGAACATCCATCAGCATTTCCATAGTTATTTCCACATCGATCTGAGTCATTGTTGCCGAAGGGGATGTGATTATGATCCTGCGGGTATCCCTGACGGGTGACAGTGCTCCGGGCCGGCTCCAGATGCATTCGTCGGTAATTACTACACGAATCGCCTCCCTGTTTTTCAATCTGTGCATTGACCGAGATTATTCTGCCGCGCTCCAGCCCTTCCTGCCAGTAATTTCCTCCGTTTACCAGGTCGCACCCGAAAAAGAGTGAAGTATGATGGGGATAAACTGCGTTTCTCATGGAGGTTACAGATCCTCCTGAAACCGGACCATTGACAGGATAGAAAAACGGATACTTTTCATCTTCCGAGAAGATATAGCTTGTAAAATACTTGCCATCGATTGTAACATTGATCTTTGAGCCGACTTTAACTGCTGTGATCTTAGCTGCTGATGCGGGCAAAACAATCATGGCGCCTGCCATAACCAGCAGGGCATTCCAAATTAGTCTTTCTCATAATAATCTATTTACATCTTGATAAAATTGGTCCCGTAGGGAGCCCTTTGCGGACGTGAAAGCATTGAATTTGCCTCTGCATCGTTCACAAATTTTTCAGTATCCGGATCCCAGTTAAGCTTTCTTCCAAGTTTCATTGCAATATGGGTGACAAGGCAGACAGTACAAGCACGATGGCCGATTTCCACAGGTGATATCGGTTCCTTACGCGATTTGATACAATCGAGCCAGTTGCCCTGTTGCGATTCGCTCACATAAAGATGTATTTCATCAGGTCTGATAACTGAAGTCAGAATTTTGGGATCACTGGCATCAAGCGCTTTTGTATTACGATCCTGGACAACAGGATCGCTTGCAGTTGCCGTGTAGCCGCCACGTGTCACGAAGATCCATCCCTCTGTTCCTTCGTACCTTACTCCGTTGGGATAACTTCCGCTGGTGAGCTGTGTAATCCCGTTCTTATATTCTGCTATTGACATGAAATCTCCATGAACATCCCATAGACCTGATTTCGGGAATTGAGCAACAGCATCTATTGAGACCGGACCCGTTAATTCGGTATCCATACCCCAGGCTGCCGAGTCAAAATGGTGCTGTCCCCATCCTGTAATCATCCCTGCTCCGAACTGCTCACATCTCAGCCATCCGGGACGGTCGAAATCCTTTTGCGGATGTACGCGTATCTCGGTATAATATACTTCCGGAGTTGATCCTAGCCACATATCATAGTTCAGGTTTTTGGGGACAGGCATTTCTGGCGCTTCAGGGCCGGCCGGATCTCCCGGGAGTCCAATTTTTACTGTATGAAGTTTTCCTATCCTTCCATTCCTGACCAGTTCTGCAGCAACTCTCCATTGCGCGCTGGAGCGCTGCTGCGTCCCAACCTGGAGGATAACTTTTTTGCTTTTTACAACATCACTTAATAACCTTCCTTCTGCTATAGTAAGCGAGGTTGGTTTCTCCAGATAAATATCCTTGCCAGCAAGTGCAGCTTCGATAGCAGGCTGGGAATGCCAGTGGTCGGGTGTAGTGATCATAACCGCATCTATGGATTTATCGAGAAGCATCTCTTTGTAGTCTCCATAAGTTTTTACAGAGACATAATTACTGTTTCCGGTCTTTTTGGTGTAAAAGCCTTCAACCATTTGTTTGCCAAGTGTCATCCTGTTTGAATCCACGTCAGCGACAGCTGCCACCATGGCTGCATCAAACCTCATGGTTTCTGAAATGTCGCCCCTTCCCTGCCTGCCGCAACCGATC
Source organism: uncultured Bacteroidales bacterium (assembly GCA_963737255.1). GTDB lineage: Bacteria > Bacteroidota > Bacteroidia > Bacteroidales > VadinHA17 > LD21. The sequence goes on along the minus strand of CAVTSB010000006.1, from coordinate 595,688 downwards.
CACCCGATGTTGATCTTATCGCTGGGCGGATTTTTCCCGACAACGCCCGCAGGAACAATTGTAGGCAGGATAATGGCTCCGGCCGTTGCTGACACCGATTTTGAAATAAATTGTCTTCTTTTCATGATTTATTTTTTGAAATTATGAATGTCAAGTTAACAGAAAAAATATTTACAATAAATATCGGAATTTAAAGAGAGACTGCCTCAAAAGGAGGCAGTCTTCTCATTAATTATTTTCACAACTTATTGCTCAACAATTTCACCTTCACCCGGGCCATCGATCCATTTCATTGGTGTTATATTGGTTTCTGCTCCGGGATAGCCAGGATTTTGATTGATATGACCGAGACTGTTTGCATTTATTGCGGATGCGAGAACCGGCCACAGCACAATATATGGGGCAACCTTGTAATTATAGAACGGGGCTTTTACCTGGTCCCTGTAAAAGACATTTTTCTCGATAGTCCTGTCGTACCAGAAATTATCCGTCGTAAAACTGTTCATGCTGTAGGTTTTCCCATTATAGCACGGCTTACCGGTTTTTGCCAGAATATAGGCTATGCGGGTAAGTTCGGTTTTCCTGGGTTCCTCATAATAAAGTTCACGTGCGCGCTCGTCAAGGATTGTGCCAATATTGATCTGGTCACTGGTATAAGGTGCACATCCGGCTCTGGTCCTTACAGCGTTTAAATCAGCGGCTGCCTGATCCAGGTTGTCTTTCCAGAAATAGGCTTCTGATCTGAGGAGGTATGTTTCAGCAAGCCTGAATGCATACCAGTCCCCAAATCCGCCGTCCGGTGTGTTGTCGGTAGGATCGATTACATACAGCTTGTAATGCGGCCAGTCGAACCAGGACCTGATCGTATCTGTGCAAAGAATACCGCCGCCGGCATCAAAAAGCTGAAGCTTTTGATTATAGTAGGGGTCGCCTGAAGCCTTCAATCCGGGTACATTGTAAACCATGTCCTCCATTCTCATCCAGTTCGGATACTTGTGACGCATGTCGTTAGGATCATCCCAGAGATCATGCTGATACCAGGGTGAAGGACGAAGACGTCCGATTCCCCTTCCGAACATGCCCACCTGATCAATCTCAACCGGCACACCTCCGACAAGTGCGCCCAGAGGCTGATCAGTGGTTCCGGTCTGGCCTGTCGGAGTTTTTACCTTTCCGGCACCACCCCAGTACGGAACAGCCTGGCGCATGATCCTTAACTTCTCGCTGGCACCATCCTCCGTCATCGTTTCACTGCAGACAAATAACCAGATCGTTTCGGTGTTCTCGGCAAGAGCCTTATTTTCTTCCTGGTGAAGATCCCAGATAAGATCGTGTGTCGGATCATTCCTGTACGATCCGAACCTGGTCGTCATCAATGCATGGATGCCGTCGTTGATGACCGCGCTTGAGGATTCGATTGCATCATCGAATTCCAGAAGCGCAAGGTTGACTTTTGTAAGCAGATGATTGACAGCAGCTTTACTTATATCTCCGATTGGAGCATCAGATTCCACCCATTGAGCTGCAAAATCAAGATCCTTTTTGCATTTCTGAAGAATGCTTTCACGGGTGCATGAGTAGAAATCAAGCTTGGGCTGCGTTATTTCTTCCAGGATCAAGCGGAACGTCGCCAAACTGATGAACCAGTCTGTAATATACATTTGCCCTGTGGAAATATGCCTTTCCGAGAATATTGTTCCGCTCTTCATCAGTTTTCCACTCGGCATTGTCAATGCGTGAAATAACAACATTGGCATACTTTATCCTGTTGTATGCTTCTGTCCAGTAATTTCCAAGCTTCGTAACGTCACCGTAATTGAAGTTGGCATCAGGCAGGATAACTGCAGGCATATCCATATGGATCCCGGTTTTATCAGTAGTGCCCTCCACCGCAATATCAGAAAAGATACCTTCCGAAATAAACGGAGGTGTATCACCGTACATTTCATGCCTTGCATTTCGTAAGCATGCAATCAATGCCGCATTGAATCCTTCGGCGTTAACAAAGGTGTTTTCAGGTGCATAGAATGATAATGGTTTCGGTGTAAGGAAGTCCTCAGAACACCGGGGACCGATAAAAACCATAACCATCAATAGCAGAAATATTAAACTTATCTTTTTCATATCCGGTAATATTAAAGGGTAATATTCACTTTAAATGAAATATAGGACGGAGTGTATGCATCATTTTCCGGATCCATCCATGACCATTGGGGAGCATAAACAAGTGGATTATCGGCCACAACAGACAACCTGCAACTTGTAACTCTTGTCCTTGAGAGCAGACTGGCAGGAAGATTGTAGGATAATGATACATTATCCAGCCTGATAAACGAATTCTTCTCCCAGACATTGAAGTTGGTCTCATAGCTGTCAACCCTGGCCCATTTATTGCCCGGATTCTCAGGAGTCCAGTAAGGAACGTTGTAATATGTTCCCCTGTCATAAAATGCTTCATTGTTTCTCAGGAAGTTGTTGGCTTTAAGATGACCAAGGTAGGAATACATTTTTACCGATAACTGCCAGTTTTTATACTGGATTTCGTTCCTGAGGCTCAATCTGACCTTTGGTCTTCTGTAGCCCAGGAATTGCTTGTCTTCATTGGTGTATTTTCCGTCGTCATTTACATCCTCAAGCTTATAATCACCGACCGAGCGGGAATAAGTGGTAGCCTCATCGGATTCAGCTGTCTGCCAGATTCCAAGTGTTCTGTAGTCCCAGACTTCATCAACTGCATGTCCGATAAACCATTCATTTGTGATATCATCAACTTCCCTCTGTTTTCCTGTAACTGCATCAGTTACATAGTCTCCGAAAAGATGTACAATTTTGTTCTTGTTATGTGAAACCGCAAAATCGGAAGTCCATGTAAAAGTCATTTGTTGCAATGTTAACCGAGTTCAGGGTAAGTTCAATTCCCACGTTATTTACCTGTCCCATATTGGAGAATACACTGGTGTAACCTGTGACATTTGGCAATTGTCGTGGTATAATAAGGTCTTCCGTTATTGAGTAATATGTTTCAAGGCTTCCTCTGAGACGGCCTTTAAAGACTGAGAAGTCAATACCTCCGTTATAGGCGGATGTCTTTTCCCATTTCAGGTTGGCGTTAGCCATACGGTCTGTATATAGCTGGGATACATATTGTTCAACACCGCCTTCAATAAGCAGGAACTTGCCCGAAGTTCAGGTTGGAAAGCGCATCATAAATTCCCACACCGCGGTTACCGTTTACACCGTATGACAGCCTGAATTTTAACTGATCGATCCAGTCAACATTGAAAAAGTTTTCTTCACTTAGTGTCCATCCTGCTGCGACTGACCAGAAATTAGCTCTGGGGTTTGCCTGGCCAAAGGCAGAATAACCATCACGACGGAAAGATCCTGTCAGGTTATACCTTGATTTATATGTGTAATTAAGACGGGCAAGCAGAGCATCACCGGTACTTACCTGATCATCACTTGTCAGAGATACATCCTCGGTTGCTGCCTGTATCCTGTGATAACCAAGCACATCGGAAGGCTGGAAATTCTGTCTTTCCATATATTCAAACCAGTAATTGTATTTTTCGGCATTCTGAACGAACGTTGCATCGAAAGCATGATCACCGAAAGTTTTGTTCCATTTCAGCATATTGTTTATCTGCCACTCAAAAATGGTAGTGTTTTCCCTTGAAGCTCTTCCTCCCTGCAGCGCCCATTCAAAATGACCGGAAGAGTAGGAGTTATAATCCCTGTTCCAGTTATACCGCGGAATAAATTCTGATGTGAATGAAAATCCATAGGGAAGAGTTACTGTTCCATAGATTTTGCTGTTCAATGTGTTGTATTTCCGGTAACGGTCGCGAAACCTCATCTCCAGCCAGAAATTGGGAGCATTGATATAACCCGATGGAGTCAGCATTAGTGTCTCTCCGTCATCCTCAAACATCGAAGAATATGGGGTATTGAAAAGACTGTTTCCCGGGGATATCGGACTTTCATCCCTGAAGGCCATCTGAGTGTTGATTCCGACCTGTCAGCCAGTTATTAACAGCTGCCTCAAGATTAAGTCTTGAACGGATTGTGTTGAATTCTTCATTGTACCTGATCCCTTCATTGTCGGTAAATCCGACAGACCAGTAATATGAAACGGCATCACCGCTGCCCGAAAGGCTCAGATTATAATCCTGCGTCATCCCGTTCTGCCAGGTATATTGTTTGAAATCAGTTAACTTCCCCTCTTGATAATTATTAATTTCAATCGGGGCAAAACCGATCCTTGATAACCAGACCTCATCCAGGTCGGGTGCCTCAGTCGAACCGTCATATGCTTTCCATTGATCAAGGGATACTCCTGAGGGAAGGTTTTCATAACTGTTATAATAGCCCGGACCAATCGTGGTCTGGCGGCGTTCATTCGCCTCAAAACCTGCTATCCTTCGTGCGATATGCTGTTCCCCGGTCATCATGTCATAATGTGCATGGGAAATATATGCAAGCCCTGTACTTGTGCTCACATTGATCACAGGTTTTCCCTTAACGCCTCTTTTTGTTGTGATCAGAATAACCCCGTTGGTGGCACGTGCACCATAAATAGCTGCAGACGATGCATCTTTAAGAATATCAAATGTTTCGATATCGACCGGGTTGAGATCCGCGAGATCACCGTAATATATCATGCCGTCAACCACGACGAGAGGTGCATTGGCTTGTCTCTGGGGCAGATCTGTCCCGTTGCTGTCATCAGCCCTCAGGGAGTGGTCTCCCCTGATCAGCATGTCAGCCGTGCTGCTTATTCCCTTGGCACTTGTATTCAGGCTGACGGCCAGACCAGGAATCGCTCCCCTCAGCATTGTCGTTACATTCGATGTTGCTTCCGTTTGCAGGTCTTCTGCGTCGATCCTCGAAACTGCACCCGTAAGATCTTTTTTCTTGACTGTACCATAACCAATTACGATAACTTCTTCAAGCATGCCGACATCAACCTGCATTACGACGTTGAATGATGTCTGACTGCCGATCTCCAGATCCATAGGTTTCATGCCGATGAAAGAAAAGGAAAGCATATTGGTTTCTTCAGGGACAGATAACAGGAATTTTCCTTCCCCATCCGTCAGAGTTCCGACTACCATTCCTTTCACTAGGGCTCCCTTTGCAAGGACGGTCGCCCCGACAATGGGATTCTGTTCCTCATCCGTTACCTTGCCGGTAATGGTTTTTTGCGCCAGCGAACTCCCAAGGAATCCGATGAGCATAAATGAAATCAGGATTAGTTTTCTCATAGATTTTAATTGAAGGGTTGAAGAATGATAATGAATTTAGTTATTATAAATTAGGAGTAATCTATCACTTTAATTCATGAACTATTACCGGGATCAATCTACTTCAAATCAAATCAGCCGGTTGATTCCCCAAAAGGTATTTTCCCTCTGCAACAAACCGGGTATGTCAAATATATTATTAAATCTTTAATTCTGCAATCGGTTGCGAAAAAAAGTTAATGAATGTTAAAAGATTTATTTTTTGGTTTTGAACCTTATTTTTCTGACTTGATTGTAACCTTTGGTGGATAAGCGAAATAATACCATGCGCTCTCAGCCCTGTCCCTGTCGATCTTTCCGTTGAAAACAAGGAAACGGTATTTCAGCACATAATTTTTCCCCGGATCCAGGAGCCAGTCCATGTCTTTTGTAGGGCAGAAATTTGCAAACATATCTCCGCGGTTATACTGATTCTCAGGCCAGATACGCAAGGGCTCGGGGTAGTTGTAATTTGTCGGGAAAGACATCATTACAACACCTGCATATTCATTGTCAATGGCACCCTGCACGATGCACCAGCGGGCTTTGGATCCGTCGGCATCTTTCCGTGTCATGCCTTCCGAAGTAAGAACCATGCTGTTTTTATTATCCCACTTTTCAGTTGTCCTCCATCCAAGGCCCGCATACCTGTATTCAAGAAGTTTGACCGGACTTTTATCTGCACAGTTAAGTTGTATATTAAAGTCAACTGCAAAGAAATCCTCATCCTTCTGCAGCCTGAAGACCCTGACACTTTGCAGCTCATTCAGTGCAACCTTTGTTCCACCCGACTTTGTGAATACTATATGTTCGTGAAGGGCATCAAATTCACCGTATACGGGTCCTTCATCGATTGATGTAAAATTTGCAAATCTGACCGTTCCCTGTTTGGTATTGATATTCCAGAAATCAATTGTATCTCCCTCGTAGGCAACATGCGTCCATGGATTCCAGATACCGTAGTGATGATAATGATCAGGGGGCTGGATCCTGGTCAGGACCTGTCCCTTCGGTGACCATAATGGATGTATGAAACCGCTTCTTTTGTAAGCTGTATCCACACCTGCAGGTGGATAGACTGTCCCGAAACAATATTGAAGAAGACTCCTGCCATCCTGTTTTAAAATAAGTGCGCCATCATTGACTGATGTTGTTACGCCACCGTTTTTCATTAGTTTTCCCTGCACAAGTTCATAGAGCCTCTTTTCACCTGAAGTTTTTGCCCCGGTTATCATCCAGTGAATTTTACGCTGGTCACCGGGTTCTACCTGGAACGGGACTTCAGTTCTGGCACCGCCCTTCACTTCATATAAAACCAACAGGGTATCATATAAATATGTTACGTCATCTAGATTGAAACTTGCCGGAATATCCAATCCAAAGGCTGGTTTTGGAAGTACCACTTCAAGGGTTGCGACTTTCTGGGAAAATGCACCTGCTGCCATCAGGCATAAAATGGCTGAAAATTTGACTCTTCTGAATATTGCTTTCTGCATGATCCTGATATTTTTTATGGTTAGACAATCTCCTGCCAGACCAGGTCTGCTGTCCGGACTTTTAATTAATACCTCTTAAAAATATTTATCAAAAAAATAATTCTTTAATTTGAATCTCTGAATGAATGCATAAAGATTGAAATGAGAACTTCAGGTTTCTTCCTTTAAATTTGCCGGGTCTATTTTTTATATATGATAAAAATACAATAAAAAACTGCAATCGGTTGCAGTTTTTTATACATTTTATTTCTGCTTCCGGCTTTTTATACTAAATTTGTTTGTTTACCTCCCTTGAAATGAGAAACACCAGAGATGTCACCATCTATGACGTGGCCAAAGCCCTTAATATTTCACCTTCAACAGTCAGCCGGGGATTACAGGATCATCCACATGTTAAAAAGGAGACAAAGAAGAAGATTAAAGCGGTTGCCATTGAGATGGGATACCAGCAGAACAAGTTTGCAAGCAGTTTACGTAAAAGAAGCACAGAAACAATCGGTGTTGTTGTCCCCAAGCTAAACAGCTACTTTATGGCGACCGTGATCGCCGGGATGGAGAAGATAACGAATATGCACGGCTATGGACTCATAATCAGCCAGTCGCAGGAATCGGGAAAACATGAGATCTCCTGTATCTCCACTCTTTTTAACAGCAGGGTTGACGGGATCCTGATTTCTCTGGCATTTGATACAGGAAGCATGGAACATTTCGACATCCTATTTAATAAGGGTATCCCTGTAGTATTCTTTGACAGGGTTGCAGAATGTCATGGCTGCATGAGTGTGGTGATTGATAATTACAGGGCCGGTTATGAGGCTACTTCCCACCTGATAGAGCAGGGCTGCAAAAGGATCGTTCACATGGGGGGGAACATTCTGCGAAATGTATATTCGGAACGATTCAGAGGTTACAGGCAGGCATTAACCGACAATGGAATTGAATTCAATCAGAAATTGGTCTTTATCAGCGATTTAACAGAAGAATCATCAAAAGCCATCGCAAAAAAGATAATCAGGATGAATCCACGGCCCGATGGTCTTTTTACAGCAAATGACACAACGGCTGTTGCAGCCATGGTTGAATTTCAGAACTCCGGCCTGTTGATACCGAATGATATTGCGGTTGTGGGATTTAACAATGAACCTGCAAGCAGGGTGATCCGGCCAAACCTTACATCTATCGATTATCCGGCAAGGGAAATCGGTGAGGTCGCAGCCACCTCACTTATAAATAAATTGATTAACCCCCAACAGGTCAGCGTGACCACAATCGTCCTGAAGCATTCACTGATAATCCGTCAGTCATCTCTAAGAAAAGGATAACAATCTATGGCAAGAGCAAAAAATCCGGATATATATTTTTCTATCCATTATTGCTGTTCTGGTACATCCGGAATACCTGACGGCAAACGACTGATAAACATCGGGATATTGATTAATTAATTCTTTAAAACTATGCTGCTATTAGGAATTGACCTGGGAAGCTCTTCTGTTAAGGCTTCAGTAATTGACGGCGAATCAGGCAAATGCCTTGCCTCGGAATTTTATCCGAAGGAAGAAATGAAGATTATAGCCCCGCAACCGGGCTGGGCAGAACAGGATCCTGAAGATTGGTGGAAAAATCTGAAAAATGCAGTTGCGGGATGCCTTTTGAAAGTCGGGCCCGGGAAAAATGATATCGGCGCCATCGGGATATCATACCAGATGCACGGACTTGTTTCAGTCGATAAGGAAGGCAAAATCCTGCGTCCCTCAATAATCTGGTGCGACAGCAGGTCTGTGGAATACGGTGATAAAGCTCTTAAGGGGCTCGGCAGGGATTTTTGTCTTTCACACCTGTTAAATTCCCCCGGTAATTTTACCGCGGCCAAGCTTGCCTGGGTAAAGGACAAAGAGCCTGACATTTTTGAAAAGATCGATAAGATAATGCTCCCCGGCGATTTCATTGCAATGCGGCTGACAGGAGAAACACATACTTCATTCACCGGTTTGTCGGAAGGCATCTTCTGGGATTTCACCAAAAACGGGGTGTCCGATGAACTTATGGAATATTTTGGATTTGATCCCGGGATATTGCCTGATGCGGTCAGTTCCTTTTCAACTCAGGGAAAACTGACCAGGACAGCTGCCGGTGAACTTGGACTAAATGAGAAAATTGTTGTTTCATACAGGGCTGGCGACCAGCCAAACAATGCACTTTCGCTGAACGTTCTTGATCCGGGCGAAGTTGCTGCAACAGCCGGCACTTCAGGTGTGATCTATGGAGTCACCGATCAGAAAAAATATGATCCGCAGTCGCGTGTCAACACTTTCCTGCATGTAAATCACAGTCTGGAAAAACAACGGCTGGGGGTATTATTGTGCATAAACGGGACCGGGATATTAAATTCATGGTTAAGAAAATACACGGGTAGTGCCCTGACATATAATCAGATGAATGATTCAGCCGGCAGTGTTCCTCCCGGTTCGGAAGGTCTCACCGTACTCCCGTTTGGCAATGGTGCTGAACGGATACTTATGAACAGGGATATTGGTTGCCGGATAATGGGGCTGGACTTTAACAGGCACTCAGATGCACATCTTTACAGGGCCGCCCAGGAAGGAATAGTGTTCTCGTTCAGATATGGCCTCGACATAATGAAGGAAGCGGGAATTGATCCGCATCTTATACGCGCCGGAGAAGCAAACATGTTCCTCAGTCCTGTTTTCAGGGAAGCCCTTTCGGCCATTACAGGTGCAACAATCCATCTTTACAATACTGACGGCTCCATCGGTGCCGCGAGAGGTGCAGGGATCGGATGCAGGTATTATAAGTCTGCGAAAGAAGCTTTTAACGGACTTGCGGCTGTGGGCATCACAGAGCCTGACAAATTGAAGGCAGGGCTGTATGAAGAAGCCTATACAAGATGGAAAGAATACTTATTAACATGTTAATTTCCTGATAATCCGTAGCGTTCTTTGCAAAAACTTTGAGTACTTTGCGGTTAGGAAAAGCAAATAATGTATAACCCTATAAAAATAATAACATGATTTACAAAGGCATAACAGAGGCATATCCCGGTATCGGGAAAATTGAATACGAGGGAAAAAATTCAAAAAATCCCCTGGCATTCAGATGGTATAATCCTGAAGAGGTTGTATCAGGTAGAAAGATGAAGGATCATCTCCGTTTTGCAATTGCATTCTGGCATTCATTCTGCGGCGACGGCAGTGATCCTTTCGGAGACGAAACGCATCTCTTTCCATGGAAGAATGCTGCGAATAATGATGATAGGGTAAAAATGAGACTTGATGCCGCTTTCGAGTTCATGACCAAAATCGGAGCTGGTTATTATTGTTTTCATGATGTTGATGTAGTTGGGGGGGGCTCGGTCCTTGAGATCGAGAAGCGTCTTGAAAAGTTTGTCCCGGTTATGAAAAAAATGCAGGACCAGACAGGAGTGAAATTGCTCTGGGGGACAGCAAACCTCTTTTCAGATCTGCGATATATGAATGGTGCTTCAACAAATCCTGATTTTACGGTTGTTGCCAATGCCGGTGCGCAGCTCAGGAATGCAATTCATGCCACGATTGAGCTTGGAGGTGAGAATTATGTTTTCTGGGGAGGAAGAGAAGGTTACATGAGCCTTCACAATACCGATATGAAAAGGGAACTTGCCCACATGGGTATGATGCTGTCGATGGCGCGTGATTATGGCCGTAAGAACGGATTTAAAGGTACTTTCCTTGTCGAGCCCAAACCCATGGAACCGACAAAACACCAATACGATTATGATGTGGCGACAATTATCGGATTTCTTCGCGAGCATAAGCTGGATAAGGATTTCAAGCTGAATATAGAGGTTAACCATGCAACTCTGGCAGGGCATACATTCCAGCATGAGCTTCAGGTTGCTGCCAATGCCGGACTGCTGGGGAGCATTGATGCAAACAAGGGTGACTACCAGAACGGATGGGATACCGACGAGTTCCCTACGAATGTTTACGAGCTTACTGAAGCAATGATGGTTATTTTGCAGGCAGGAGGCTTTACTTCAGGCGGTATTAATTTCGATGCAAAGATCAGGCGGAACTCAACCGATACTGAAGACCTGTTCATCGCCCATATCAGCGGGATGGATACGTTTGCAAGGGCTTTGGTGACCGCCGATAAAATCCTGAAGGAGAGCGACTATCTCAAGATGAGGAAAAAAAGGTATGAATCGTTCGATCAGGGTAAAGGCAGGGATTTTGAAGCTGGTAAGCTTACCCTTGAGGATCTGAGGGAAATTGCTTCAAAAACGGGTGAACCTGAAACGAGAAGCGGAAAACAGGAGCTCTATGAGCAACTGATCAACATGTATCTGTAATTTGCGATTTTGGTTCAGTTATTTGTTGAAGTAAAAATTTTGATAACGGGAGGACTGAAAATAGACTTCTTTACCTTGCACAATTCCGCCACGTGGATCACTGATGCAATATACTTCTCCGGGAAATCGGGAGGCAGCTGAATATCAAGAGTTATATTCGTCGGAAGCCCCGTTTCCTTGCTATATTCTGCATCCTGAATTATCCTTATTTTATCGGTTGGTATATTCCTGTTGTCGCAGAAGGATTTCACGTAGATACCGGCACAGGTTCCGATTGACGCCATATACAATACAAAAGGCGACGGTGCCGAGTTCTCACCTCCGTCTTTTAAAGGCTGGTCGGTCTTTATAGAATGGCCCTGCGTATGCGCGGTAATGATTTTCCCTCCGTCAAATGTAATTTCCATGATTCCAAAGATTTAAATAAGTTAAAAGGGTCACTGCAAAATTTATGCTGCTTTTTTGGTGACCCTTTTCTATTATCTGCAAAAATACATCAAATTACTTTGCAATAGTATTTGTCAAATTTTGATTTATTACAAAGCAAATAAGGGGTGTAATGCCTGTAAAATTATCAGAACAGGATGCCCTACTTTCCTCTTGACAGCATCAGTTCAAGGTCTTCTTTCAAAGCTGAAAGATCTTCCTCATGCTCCACCTCCTGTGAAAGGATAGTAAGGACCATGTTATAAGTCACAGGATCTGCCTCTCTTGTTGTGTCCAGCAGGGCACTATAGACACGGATAGCGCACTGTTCCCCTTTGATATTCTGATTGAGCACTTCTTCTACATAGTGATCCACAGGTGCCTCATACCCGCAATTAGTCATCTTAAACCAGTCTGCCGGTGACAGGACGGGTATGCCTCCAAGCTGGATGATCCTCGCGGCAATCAGCTCTGCATGGCTGAGCTCTTCCGTTGCATGGAGTGTCAGTTCAGCAATCACGGCATCTTTCATTGGGCCCTTTACAACCTTTGCACCGATCCAGTACTGGTAGTATGCGAGCCATTCGTCAGATAATGCTTTGTTAAGCAAGTTGAGCAATTCATCAACATTCATCCGTACTATTTCTCTTCCTTTTTGTCCCATAATTCATTGTTTTAAGTTTCAGGTATTTTAAAATATTTGGTACTGCTTTTCCGGAAAGCTTCATGCCTCAAATTACTAAAATTCCCGGATAATAAGATTTATTACCTGATAAAAATTGTTTGTTAACTATAATTCCTGACCAGGCACCGCTGCCTGACGAATAAGTGCTCTGAAACACCCGCTTTTTAACATCAGATAAAAACGCAAACATTTAATAAATAAATGTTTGCGCTGCTTACTTGTCGGCCCGGAGGGACTCGAACCCTCGACCCGCTGATTAAGAGTCAGCTGCTCTGCCAGCTGAGCTACGGGCCGGAAATATTCAAGGTTGCAAAAATAATAAAACTAATGCAAGAATTTTATGCCAGGAAAAGATTTTAACCGTTGGAAGGATTATTTTGCAGAAATACCTCTTAATTCCGGATCCTATTGCCCGATTTTGAACCATCCGTTTATCGCGGCACGGTTTGAAATTGGGAAATGTTTATGATTGTACTCATTCGTATGCGGGTCATAAATGTAGTCCTTACCCCATTCGTTACCGTTTTCCGCTACCTGTCGGATAGCATCGCTGATAAACAGCAATTCGTCATCTGTCATTGTGGGATGCAGTGATAGTCTTACCCATCCCGGTTTCATCGAGAGATCCCCGGCTTCGATCCGCTCAGTTATTTCCCTTGAAAGATTGAAATCGACATTCAGAAGAAAGTGACCATATGTGCCGGCACAGGAGCAACCACCCCTGACCTGGATGCCGAACCTGTCGTTGAGAAGCTTTGTGACCAGGTTATGATGAACATTGTCAATAAAGAAGGAAAATACTCCAAGCCGTTCAATGATGTTATCAGCAAGTATATGCAGCCCTTTTATAACCGACAGTTCTTTAAAAGCCAGATCAATAAGTTCTTTTTCACGTTGCCTGATCTTTTCAGTACCCATTTTTTCCTTCAGGGTTACGGCAAGGGCAGCCCTGATACCCTGCAGGAAGCCAGGCGTCCCGCCATCTTCCTTCACCTCGATATCGGTTATGTAGCTGTATCCGCCCCATCTGTTTGTCCATTTTACAGTTCCGCCGCCGGGAGCGTCTGGTGTTTCATTTCTGTAAAGCTGTTTGTTAAAGACCAGAACGCCTGCACTGCCGGGACCACCCAGAAATTTATGGGGAGAGAAAAAAACCGCATCGAGATGCTCCATTTTGTCGGCAGGATGCATGTCAATTTCAACATACGGGGCTGAGGCTGCAAAATCGACAAAACAAAATCCATTGTTTTCATGCATTATCCTTGCCAGTTCGTAAAACGGCGGCATATAGCCCGTAACATTCGAACACGCTGTAAATGACCCGATAAGCAAAGGCCGGCTTCTGTATTTAACTATCTCCCTGCGAAGGATTTCCGGATCAACCTTAAGGTCGTCCGAGGGCTCAAGTACCACAACATCAGCCAGGGTTTCAAACCAGGAAGTATGATTCGAATGATGCTCAGTGTGGGTTAGAAAAACCACCGGCCTGTTTTCATTTGGAATATCCCTGCATGTTTTGTACTCCCCGTGGTTGAATCCACAGAAATTAATGGCCTGTTCCGGAACTTTCAGCCCGAGAAGCCTCTGCAGCTTGGCGATTGCCGAAGTCATACCCGTACCGGTGAATAGCAACAAATCGTTCTCGTCTGCATTAATGTGACGCTTGACTATCTTTTGTGCAAGATGATATGCGTCAGTCATGGCCTTGCCCGTTGCCGTCGACTCCGAGTGGGTATTCCCGACCATTGGACCGATCTCATCAGTAATCCTATTTTCAATCGGCCTGTATAGCCTGCCGCTCGCGACCCAGTCAGCATATATGAGCTTTCTGACTCCCAATGGCGTTTCAATCTCCAGGTTGATCCCTATTATGTTTTCCCTGAACCTGTTGAAGTATCTTTCGAGCTCTGACATTAACTTTCAAAATTATCCGGCAATTCCTGAAGTGGTAAAAATATCGAATATTTGTTTATAAATTGCACTGTTACCCGGTTAAACAGAAAAGCATAAATACAATGAATGTTATCCAAACTGAATACAAAGTCTTCTCTGTGTCCCTCTGTGTAACAAAAAGGTAAATATACAGGCAGTTCAAAATGACCAATATATATGAATTTTCCGTTTTACTGATTTTTATATTGGCAGTGATTGTTTTTGTCATTCTGTTTTTTGTCTCAGCTCCATACGGGAAATTCCGGAGGAAAGGATGGGGTCCTGCAATTAAGTCAAAATGGGCCTGGATGATAATGGAATTTCCCTCACCCGCTCTGATGCTCTCCTTTTTTGTTGCATCCGAACAGAAAAACCTTACCCTGCTTGTTTTTTTGTTGCTTTGGCTCACTCATTATTCGCACCGTACATTTATTTATCCCTTCCGACACACCGGAAAAGAAAAGGCTTACCCCGTCATTTTGGTTGCGATGGCATTTTTTTTCAATATCCTGAACGGATTTATTAATGGATATGGTGTTTTTAATGTTTACTCATACGATCTTTCCTGGCTTCTTAGCTGGCAGTCTATCTGCGGAATTTTTCTGTTTGCAGCCGGATTTGCCATAAACAAAATTTCAGATGAAAAGCTCATGGAGTTCAGAAAGCAGGGAGGTTCCGATTATGTTATCCCCCGTGGCTGGCTCTTTGATTATATTTCAAGCCCGCACTATTTTGGCGAAATAACAGAATGGGCAGGATGGGCGGTCATGACATGGTCACTGCCCGGACTGGCATTTTTTGTCTTTACTTTTGCCAATCTCTTTCCGAGAGCAGTAAGTTCGCATAAATGGTACAGAGAGAAGTTTCCTGAGTACCCTGCAAACCGGAAGGCGGTTTTGCCATTTATTATCTAGTAAGTGCCTGGAGTGCCTGGAGTTGCAACTTTAAGTGCTCCAAACTTTAGCTCACTCCAAACTCTAGCTCACTCCAAACTTAAGTTCATAGTTGGTGAAAAATAAAATTCAGATTCTTTTTTATTTGTTTGGATGATATTCATATGAAATATACTTTTATGCCCGAAATCAACTTTTTAAATCAATAATGGACGACGGCCCTGCGTATATAGTAATTAATAATTTGATATAGAGGAGGCTACCTGTTCATCTGGTTACTTCCTGCTGTATCGGTAATGGCAAGGAGGTGACATATGACTTCACTCACAACATTTTATTTAAGCGGAATAATCGGTAAGGAGGTATTCGGAACCGACGGTGATGCTATCGGAGTAATTAAGGATTTGCTCATCAGCGCAGTCCCGTCGGGATTGAATGATCCGAACCAACAGCTTGTCCTGGGGATAAAACTTAAAATCGGGAAAGAGATTAATTTCTATTCCTTTAATACTTTCCGTGTTGTAAAAGCACGCGAAATGATCAATGTAACTTGCACCGACCTGATTGAGCTCCACAGGGACGAGGTTAACAACGGATTACTGCTGGTAGAAAATATCCTTGACAAACAGATAGTTGATCTTAATGGCCGGAAACTTGTAAGGGTAAATGATGTAAGACTTGCGACGCTTCCTACAGGGACCTTTGTTGTAGCGGTTGATATTGGAATTGAAGGACTTCTGCGAAGGATTGGCATATCATTGCCTATTAAAAAGTTCCTTTCGGTCTTCAGAGTAAATATTCCCGCCAAATTTATTCTCTGGGATGATGTGCAGGCTATCGATTTCTCGAACCTGAATATCAAATTATCGAAAAGCTACGCAAAGCTTCACACCCTGCATCCATCTGATCTGGCTGACATTTTAGAGGACCTGGGTAAAAAATCAAGTACGTCAGTTTTCTCGGCGCTTGACGAAGAAAAGGCAGCTGATGTTCTGGAGGAACTCGAAACTCATGCGCAGATCCATATCATTGAAAGCCTTCCAGTTCACAAAGCAGCCGATGTTCTTGAAAAAATGCCGGCTGATGAGGTGGCTGACATCCTTGACGAAATTGAAGATGAAAAGGCTGAGATGCTTCTTAAAGAGATGGACAGCGAATCGTCGCAGGAAGTCAGGGAACTGCTCGAATACCCTTATAACACGGCAGGAAGCCTTATGACCACCGATGTTCTGGCATTTAAGCCGGGATTGACAGTTGATGAAGTGATCAGGGAACTAAGGATAAAGAAACCGGAACCGTCTGAATTATATTCCCTTTTTGTAACTGAAAGTAACGATGAACTGGTTGGGACATTCACGCTTCGCGACCTTGTCGTTTCGAAGCCTGAATCTGCCATCAGCCTGATTATGAGGTCAGAGCCTGTCTTCCTGTACGACGACCAGAAAGTGGACGACATCGCCGAAACAATCTCAAAATACAACCTCCTGGCTGTACCGGTCGTCGACAGGCAAAACCTGCTCCAGGGAATGGTGGTTGTCGATGATGTTGTTGAGGATCTGATAAATAAAAGAAGGACTAATAAGCGCTAAACTGACCGGTTATGTTCAAGACCAGATTCGGGAAATCAAGTTTTTACAGGAACATGGGGATTTTCCTTGCCTTACTGGGTCCAGGTATTATTACAGGAAGCGTGGATAATGATGCCGGCGGTATAACAACCTACTCTGTTGCCGGAGCGATGTATGGCTACAGGATGATCTGGACGCTCATACCCTCTCTGATCGTTCTGCTTGTCATCCAGGAAATGAATGCAAGAATGGGTATTGTGACCGGTAAAGGCCTTTCAGATCTTATACGGGAAAATGCCGGGTTTAAAATCACATTCTTTATTTTCATAGGACTTCTGCTTTCGAATATAGGAAACACAACCACAGAATTCGCAGGTGTTGCGGGCAGCATGGAGATCTTTGGGGTGAGCAAGTATATTTCAGTACCTGTTGTCGCCTTTTTTGTATGGATTCTTGTGGTTAAGGGCACATATCTTATCGCTGAACGCATATTCCTGATCTTCAGCGCGTCACTCCTTACATACGTTATTTCGGCATTGATGGCAAAGCCCGACTGGGGTGAGATAGGATCTGCGATCATCAGGCCGGGGATCACAATGAATACACAGAGTCTGACTGTGATAATAGCCCTTGTCGGGACTACTATTGCTCCCTGGATGCAGTTTTATATGCAGTCGTCGGTAATTGAAAAGGGTCTTAAGATGAAGGACTACAGGTTTACACTTATCGATATTTTTATCGGTTGCATTATTACAGTTGTTGTGGCTTTCTTTATCATGGTTGCCTGCGGTTCTACATTGCATCCAAACGGGATAGTTATCAACGAAGCAAAGGATGCTGCCCTGTCGTTGAAACCCCTTGCCGGTGAAATTGCATCCCAGGTATTTGCATTCGGATTGTTTGTTGCTTCAGTTTTCTCTGCAACGATACTGCCTCTTGCGACTGCCTACTATATCTGTGAAGCTTTTGGCTTTGAATCTGGCATCGACAGGGACTGGAACGAGGCAAAGGAGTTTTATATATTGTATACAGGAATACTTCTTATTTCGGCAATCATCATCCTCATTCCAAATGCACCACTCATTGATATTTCAATCTGGTCGCAGGTACTTAATGGAATACTCCTGCCTGTTGTTCTAGTAAGCATGATATTGCTGATCAATAACAAGAAGATAATGGGGAATTATACCAATAAGCCTTTCCAGAATATAATTGGCTGGGGTGCGGTCGGGATACTTGTTATTTTATCGCTGGCACTCCTGGTAATTCCGGTTATCAGCAAGTGATGGCTCTGTTGCTATTCCGGAGGCCAATTTTCATTTACAAACAGCTTTGATTCAATAAGATCAGGATTGATCACAACGTGCCTGATGAGCTTGCGGTTCCAGGTGTATGTAACGTGGACAAGGTTGTCATCCGACTGAATAACGGCAGGATAGGAAAATTCAGTTCCTTTTTCCTTATTTTCAAGTATTGCGGCTGCTTTCCAGTTTACTCCGTCGTCCGATATTGATACATTGAGCATATTGCGGCCTTCCTTAAGATGATTATATATCAGCAGGTGCCTGCCATCCTTCAGTGTTACGGCATCGAGTCCGGAATTGTTATTAGGCAGATTCGAGGGAACCAGGTCACTCCAGGTTTTGCCGTAATCTTCCGACTGTGAAGTTAGTATCATCTCCTGCCTGCTTCGGCACAGGATCTGAATTTTTCCAGAATGATGAATCAGGATCGAAGGCTGAATGGCACCCAGGTTCTTTTCATTCAATGCAGGCGTCCTTTCCCACGTGTCGCCGAAATCCGGTGTCATTTCCATATGAACCCTCCACCCGTCATTTTCTGTGCTCGATGGGCACAGGAGCATTCCGTTCCCCAGCATTACGGGCTTGTTTTTTACGGGACCGATAATACCTTGCGGCAGCCTTTTTGATGCAGACCATGAAATGCCATTGTCGCTTGAAGTGATCAGTTCCCCCCACCAGGTGGAAGGACTCGGCCCCACTTTATAGAACAAAAGTATTTCTTCCCCTGAGTTGAAAAGGACAGGATTCCAGCATGGATACCGTTTGCCGTTCCTTATTCCGTTTGCCGCTTCTTCAGGCTTTGACCATCGTCCATCCGTGAACCTGCTGATCCATATCCCGACATCCGCATTTTTTTCGGCTGTTCCTCCAAACCATGCAGCAATGAGTCCGTCTGAAGTTTGGGCTATTGTTGACGCATGGCAGCTAGGGAAGTTCACGTCACCCTGCTGATAAATGAATTCTGATTTGACAATGCATTTGCCCCCCTGATAAGGATTTTGGGCAATGATCGCGGTTGTGGAACAAATCAGGTAAAAGACGGCTGAGAGTGTTTTCATATTGGTGATTTTTAATTTCGGTGAATAACCTTGCTCATCACAAACCCCACGAGGAAAATCGTGATCGTACCGAAAACTATAGTCAGGTTACTGTGGAATGGGCTCCTGAATACCAGTAGTTTTCCTTCGGTAATACAGACCGGCGATAAGCTCATCCAGATTATAAGCATCACACCCGCAATTACTCCCGTTGCGGCTTCGATCTTTCCGGTCCTCTTCGAGATAAAGCCAAGCAGGAATAAACCGAGCATGCCACCGCTGAAAATTGATGCCAGGCTCCACCATGCATCCAGAACACTTTCAACGCCTGCAAGCGCAAGTGCAATAATAATTCCCAGAATACCTGTAATGAAAGATGAAATATAGAGAACCCTCATCGATGATTTCTCACTGGCATATTTGTTTAAATACTTTTTATAGTAATCTGAAAGTACGATAGTTGCAGTGCTGTTCAAACTTGTTGAAACAGTGCTCATCCCGGCTGAAACAATAGCTGCAATAAGTAATCCGGTCACCCCAGCGGGCAAACCTGTTGCAATAAAATACGGGAATACCTTATCACCTGATCCGGGTAATTTTAAATCAGCGGGCAGAAGGTCAGGCCGGGCAGTATAATAAGAAAAAAGGGCACTCCCTATATAGAAGAAAACCAGTGAAACGGGTATATATAACAGGGAGCCAAACAATGCCGAGTTTTTTGCTCCCTTATCGGTGCTTGTGGTCATATATCGCTGCACATAGTTCTGGTCAATTCCGTAATTCTGAATATTGATAAACAGTCCGTAGATAAGAACGACCCAGAATGTTGAATCCTTCAGACCCGGACCAAGGCTTCCGAGGCTGAACTTATTATTTGCCGATGCAATTTCAAACAGCTGGCGCGGCCCTTCCGGCATCGAAAAAGTAAGGAGGACCGCACATGTTATCGCTCCCGCAATAAGGATTATTCCCTGAATGGTATCCGTCCATATAACTGCCTGGATCCCGCCAAGCATTGAATAAATCATAACTGCAAGACCGGTGATGACAATCACTGTTTTCATATTCCATCCGAAAAGGGCATTTAAAGGGAGCGCAAGCAGTAGCAAAATCGCTCCGGTGCGCATCAGTTGGGTCAGAATATAGCATGACGATGCGTATATGCGTGCCCAGGAACCGAAGCGTTGCTCAAGGTAATAGTAAGCTGAGACATTTCCGATTTTCCTGTAATGCGGCACAAAGAATTTTACGGCAGCCCATGAGGCTACCGGTATCGACAGACTGAAAACAAATGCGTTCCAGTCCGACATGTATGCTTTTCCGGGCAAAGCCAGGAAACTTATGCTGCTAACAAAAGTTGCAAAAATTGACATTCCAACCACCCATGAAGGGATCTTTTTCCCGCCGGTGGTGAACTGATCAGATGTCTTATTTCTGAAATAGAAGCTGGCACCCAAAACAACATTCCCAAAAACAAGAATAAAAAAAACAACTGCATCCAGGAAAGAGAGGTTCATCTACAAAACTTGAAACCTGATGAAACAATAAAACCGGATAAATTTACAATTTTAATATTAGATTTGTGTAAGTATATTTCTGATAGAATTAAAGTACTGAGTCATCTGAATTATGCCTGCCAAGATATCAACTGCACATCCCTGGCACAGTATTGATCCGGGTAAAGAATCGCCGGTTTGTGTTAACAGCTTCATAGAGATTCCGAAATGGTCAAAGGGCAAATATGAAATTGACAAGGAGTCAGGTATGCTGAGGCTCGACAGGGTACTTTTTTCCTCTGTCCATTACCCGGCCAATTACGGATTTATCCCACAAACGTATTGTGATGATCACGACCCGCTCGATATCCTTGTAATCTGTTCCATTGATGTTTATCCGATGTGTTTGATTGAAGCGAAAGTGATAGGCGCCATGCAGATGATTGACGGACAGGAGAAAGATTCCAAGATAATTGCAGTTGCCAGAAATGATATGTCGGTAAACTATATTAACGAACTTTCTGAATTACCGCCTCATACGCTTGTCGAACTCAGGAAGTTTTTTGAGGATTACAAGAACCTTGAACACAAAAACGTAACCGTTGAGGAGTTTATAACCCGGAAAGAAGCTTATAATGTTATTACTGACGCTATAAAATTATACCAGGACGAAAGGAGCAGACTGATATAGCTTCAGGATTACTGAAAATATTTGATAGTTCAAAAACTGGTTCTGATGAAGCATGGATATTTTGATTCATATTCGTACGAAAGTCCGGTAAAGGGGGAAAAAAGTCTTTGGGATAAAATAATCCATTGCAACAGATTGTATTTTACCCTGAAGTATGCGGTAATAGTTTTAAAAACAAGAAATGATGCCGTACGTGGGAAATATGATACAAAAGCATGGGCTGATTCATCAATTTACATCTTCAGATTCGTCGAAAAAGCAGGAGGTAATTACAGTATCTCCGGCATGGAAAATATCGCCGGCGATCCCGCTCCGGTTGTTTTCATCGGGAATCACATGAGTACCCTCGAAACAATGGTTCTGCCGGGTCTTATCGCTCCACTCCGTGAAGTTACATTTGTCGTCAAGGAGAGCCTTGTGAAGCATCCTCTTTTTGGTCACGTTATGAGATCGAGGGATCCGATAGTTGTCGGAAGGACTGATCCGAGGAAGGATTTTGAAGAAGTGATGACAAAGGGGATGCAGCTTCTGTCAAAAGGAACTTCAATTGTTATTTTTCCTCAGAGTACCCGAAGTGTTGATTTTAAACCTGAAGAATTTAATTCACTTGGCGTAAAGCTTGCAAAAAAGGCAGGCGTTAAGGTTGTCCCGATTGCCCTGAAGACAGATTTCTGGGGCCAGGGAAAGCTCATAAAGGAACTTGGACCCCTTGATCACAAAAAAACAATCTATTTCAAATTCGGAGAACCTTTCTCTGTTTCAGGCAGTGGGAAAACTGAAAACCAGAAGATTATAGACTTTATCCAGTCCTCTCTCAAAGAGTGGGAACAGAAGAAATAATTTTTTCTCATTTTTTTTTAAGTGTAAAAGGTACATTTAAATAAAATATTTAAATTTGAAGAAAGCTCACTAAGCCGGCTTTTCCTTTAACCTGAGTTTCATTAGCTTCATAAATACTGGTATTAATAATTAAAAGTACTTGATTATGGGAACATTAGACTGGATAGTTCTGGGACTATTTTGTGCCGGCCTGGTATGGATCATTATCTGGGTTGCAAGAAAGAAAAACGACACATCTACTGATTATTTTCTGGCCGGGAGGGATGCCACCTGGCTGGCTATCGGTTCATCAATCTTTGCATCCAATATCGGTTCTGAACATCTGGTCGGCCTGGCCGGAGCCGGAGCTTCTACGGGAATGGCCATGGCCCACTGGGAGATGCACGGGTGGCTGATACTCATTCTTGGCTGGTTTTTTGTCCCATTTTATGCCCGGAGCGGAGTATTTACGATGCCCGAGTTCCTCGAGAAACGTTACAATAAAGGCTCGCGGAGCGTCCTTTCAATAATCTCCCTTGTCAGCTATGTTTTCACAAAAGTCGCTGTAACGGTTTATGCGGGAGGAATTGTATTTAAACAGGTTTTTGGCATAGAATCCATTTTTGGGATAGACTTCTTCTGGATCAGCGCTGTCGGACTCGTTGTCCTTACCGGAATTTATACCACGCTGGGAGGCATGAAGGCTGTCTTATGGACCTCTGTACTGCAAACACCTATTCTGCTGGTAGGTTCACTTGCAATTCTTGTAATCGGCCTGATAAAGCTCGGCGGATGGTCGGAGATGATGGAAATATGCAGGGCTGTTCCCGTGAATGCCGACGGTGATACGATGACTCAGCTTATGCGGTCAGCGAATGACCCCGAGTATCCCTGGACAGGAGTAATACTCGGGTCTGCAATAATTGGCTTCTGGTACTGGTGCACTGACCAGTTCATTGTTCAGAGAGTACTTTCAGGCCGGAATCAGAAAGAATCACGCAGGGGAGCAATTCTCGGAGCGGGATTTAAGCTTTCACCTGTATTTATTTTCCTCATACCTGGTATGATAGCCTATTCTCTTAACATTAAAGGTATGATCAATCTTCCGGAACCTGATTCGGCATATTCGGTTCTTGTTAAGGAATTACTTCCTCTTGGCTTCAAAGGACTGGTCGTGGGCGGGATTCTCGCTGCACTGATGAGCTCTCTTGCCTCATTATTTAATTCTTCAGCTACTCTGTTCACAGTCGATTTCTATCAGAAATACAGGCCAGATGCACCCGAAAAGGAGCTTGTAAAGGTCGGAAGAATTGCTACTGTGGTTGTTGTGGTACTCGGGATCCTCTGGATACCGGTAATGAAAGGCCTCGGGAAAGCCCTGTATGCTTACCTGCAGGATGTCCAGTCGATGCTGGCTCCGGGTATCGCAGCGGTATTCCTGCTGGGTGTGACATCTAAATGGATTACTCCGAAAGCCGGACTTATCGGACTTTTAACCGGATTTGTCCTGGGGATGACAAGATTGGCATTTAAGGTATTGGGTTCAGGTATGGACCAGGATAATATTCTGTATCAGATTTTCCTGAAACCGAACGGATTGCATTATGAAATAGTATTGTTCTTCCTTGTAATAGTATTAATGATAGTGACAAGCGCGCTTACTCCTAAAGCCGATCCCTTAAAAATAAAGGGATTGTACTTCGGCTCTGCGACTCCTGAACAAAAAGCTATCACCCGTGCCAGCTGGAATAACTGGGACCTGTTCTTCTCAGGATTGATAATTGTGGTTATTGTGGCATTTTATGCATATTTCTGGTAGGATCAGTCTAACTTAAAACACTTATTAAGATATGGATAACCTGAATAACATGGAGATCTGGTTTGTAACGGGCAGCCAGCACTTATATGGCCCCGATACGCTCAGGCAGGTAAATGCAGATTCCAGATCAATCTCGGAAGCGCTGGATAATTCAGTGAAGATTCCTGTAAGAATAATTTTCAAGCCTGTCCTTACAACCGCCGACTCTATTTTTGAACTCTGCTCAGAAGCAAATATCAATAAAAACTGCCTTGGCCTTATAACCTGGATGCACACCTTTTCTCCGGCAAAAATGTGGATAAAAGGCCTCTCTGTCCTCACCAAACCGTTTCTTCATTTTCATACACAGATGAACCGGGATATTCCATGGGAAACAATTGACATGGATTTTATGAATCTTAATCAGTCAGCACATGGGGACCGTGAATTCGGATTCATTTGTTCACGGATGAGGCTGAACCGCAAAGTGGTGGTCGGACATTGGGAAGATCCCGCGACCATCGACAGGATTGCCGTATGGGCAAGGGCTGCTGCTGCCCTGAATGATTCGCGGAATATGAAAATAGCACGTATTGGTGATAATATGCGTGACGTTGCAGTCACGGAGGGGAATAAGGTAAGCGCCCAGATGCAGATGGGATATTCCGTCTCGGGTTTTGGTACCGGCGATCTTGTTGCAGTCGTCAATGATGTGACTGACAGTGAAGTTGTTTCTTTGATTGAAGAATACAGATCGACTTATAATCTGACCCGGGATGTTGAACGGTCGGCTGCCCTGAAAGATGCCGCTCAGATAGAAATTGGGCTCGAAAAATTTCTTAAATCCGGTAACTTTAAAGCTTTTACGACAACCTTTGAGGATCTTCATGGGTTGAAACAGCTACCTGGGCTTGCAGTTCAGAGACTGATGGAAAAGGGATACGGATTTGGAGCGGAAGGTGACTGGAAAACTGCAGCCCTTGTCAGATCAATGAAAGTTATGGCAACGAAACTGCCGGGAGGCACATCGTTCATGGAGGACTATACCTATCATTTTGATCCTGCAGGTATGAGGATTCTGGGCGCTCATATGCTGGAAGTCTGCCCTTCAATCGCGGCAGATAAGCCCTATCTTGAAGTCCATCCTCTTTCGATCGGTGGCAAGGCTGATCCGGCCAGGCTTGTATTTAAGACAGCTACAGGCAGCGCAATAGCCGCCTCCCTTATCGATCTGGGCAACAGGTTCCGGATGATAGTAAACAAGGTTGAAGTTGTCGATTGTCCCGATATGCCCAATCTGCCGGTGGCAAGCGTACTCTGGAAGCCAATGCCCGACCTGAAAACAGGTGCTGCTGCCTGGATCCTTGCAGGAGGGGCTCACCATACGGGGTTCAGCACAGCAATTGATGAAGAATACATTGAGGATTTCACAACAATGCTCGGGATTGAATTACTGCTTATCAATGAGCAATGCGACCTTGCATCCTTTAAAAGGGAGATAATGTGGAATGAAGCATATTATCATATCTCCGGCGGGATCAAATAATACTGAGGCCGGCTTATTTTCTTAATATTTTCGGTCTCTTACTATGAAACTCTATATCGGACACTCAAAGCATCTTGTTGCTGTCGATTGTATTATTTTCGGGTATGATATATTGGAGAAACAGATAAAACTCCTGCTTATTAAACGAAGCTTTGAACCAGCAAAGGGGAAATGGTCGCTGGCGGGAGGCTTCGTAAGGGAAAACGAAAGCCTGGATGATGCTGCGAGCAGGATCCTTCTTAAACTTACTGGGTTACGGGGAGTTTATATGGAGCAATCCTACACATATGGAGAAGTAAACAGAGATCCTGGCGCAAGGGTAGTCTCAGTGGCTTACAGCACCCTGATCAAAATCCAGGATATTGACAGGGATCTTAAAGAGCAGAATGGGGCGCACTGGCAGTCCATTTCGCGGTTGCCGCACCTGATATTCGATCACTGCCAGATGGTCGAAAGATCTCTTTGGGAGCTTCAGATGCAGATCAAGGTCAAACCTGTCGGCTTCGCCCTGTTGCCTGAAAAATTTACCCTGGTTCAGCTTCAGGATCTCTACGAAGCCATCTATCAGAAGAGTATAGATAAAAGGAATTTCAGGAAGAAGATACTGTCAATGAATATTCTTGAAAAGCTTGAAGAAAAGGAAAAGGAGACTTCAAGGAAAGGTGCTTATTACTATCAGTTTAACAGGGAGAGATATAAAATTTTCAGGGACCTTGGATTCTATTTCAATCTTGATGTTAACTGAGTTTTAACGGAATAATTATCATTACTATGCTTGAAGAATTAAAAACAAAAGTTTTCGAAGCAAACATTGAGCTGGTATCAAACGGACTTGTGATCCATACATGGGGAAATGCAAGCGGACGCGACAGGGATAGCGGTCTGATAGTTATCAAGCCTTCGGGGGTAAGTTATAAATCGATGAAGCCCGATGATATGGTTGTAATCGATCCTGAAGGAAAAATAGTGGAAGGCTACTATAAACCTTCCATGGATGCTCCGACCCATCTGTGGCTATATAAGTGCTGGCCATCGATATCGGGAGTGGTCCATACACATTCTTCGTTCGCCACTGCCTGGGCACAGGCATGCAGGGATATTCCGCCGTTCGGAACCACACATGCCGATCATTTTTATGGTGAGGTCCCATGTACCAGGAAACTCAGCAGCAATGAAATAAAAACCGACTATGAGCTGAATACCGGCAAGGTCATTGCCGAACGACTGGGTGATCTTGATCCGTTGACTGTCCCATCAGCCCTGGTAAGCTGTCACGGACCATTCTGCTGGGGTACAAGTGCCGGAGAGGCGGTGTTTAATGCAATTGCGCTTGAGGAGATCGCCAGAATGGCATTCTATACAGTCCTGCTCAAGCAGAAGTCCCCTATTGACAGGGACCTGCTTGACAAGCATTTTCAGCGTAAACACGGGAAAAATGCCTACTACGGGCAGGGCAGTAAAAACAAATAAAATATTCTATATGGCAACGAAATTTGTTATCGGTATTGATTATGGGACTGACTCTGTCAGGTCTGTTGTTGTGAATACTGCTAATGGTGATATCACCGGAACATCGGTTTTTGAATATCCAAGATGGAAGAGGGGACTCTATTGCGACCCTTCAATAAACAGGTTCCGTCAGCATCCTCTCGATTACACCGAGGGGCTGGAACAATCGGTTAAGGGAGCGCTTAAGGGACTGGGTGCCGAAGTCATAAACAACATAGCAGGTATTACGGTCGACACAACAGGTTCAACCCCTGTGGCAGTTGATAAGGCGGGGGTTCCACTTTCGCTGAAACCCGGGTTTGAGGACAATCCTGATGCCATGTTCGTTTTATGGAAAGACCACACCGCTGTCAATGAAGCTGCGGAGATCAATGAACTGGCAAAGAACTGGGGCGGGACAGACTTTACAAAGTATGAAGGGGGTATCTATTCATCCGAATGGTTCTGGGCAAAGATCCTTCATGTTCTCAGGAGCAATGAAAAAGTCAGGGATGCCGCCTGGTCGTGGGTGGAGCATTGCGACTGGATTCCCGCCATGCTGACCGGGAATACTGATCCCCTGACATTGAAGAGAAGCCGCTGCGCTGCAGGTCATAAGGCGATGTGGCATGAAGATTTCAACGGATTGCCCGATGAGGAATTCCTTGTAAAACTCGACCCTGTTCTTGCCGGATTGCGTGACAGACTTTTCTCGTCAACCTATGCCTGTGATGTTCAAGCCGGTACAATCACCAGAGAATGGGCAGACAGGTTGGGACTGCCACCGGATGTAAAGATCGGCGCAGGCGCTTTTGACGCTCACCTTGGGGCTGTGGGAGGTGAAATCAAACCAAATCAGCTGGTGAAGGTTATGGGTACTTCAACCTGCGATATGATGGTATCACCTGCAGATGAAGCCGGACATAAGCTTGTGGCAGGCATCTGCGGGCAGGTTGATGGTTCGATACTCCCGGGTATGCTCGGACTCGAAGCCGGCCAATCGGCTTTCGGTGATGTTTATGCCTGGTTTGGAAACCTTCTGATGTGGCCTGTAAATGAGATCATTTCAGGGATGACATGGCTTGACGGACAGGTAAGTGAAAGAATACGCAAAGAGACGGCAGAGAAAATGATTGCTGAACTAAGCAAAAAAGCGGAAGCAATTTCCGGCAATGAGACCGCCCTGACCGCACTCGACTGGCTTAATGGGAGGCGTACTCCCGACGCTAACCAGGCTCTTAAAGGTGCAATTGCCGGACTATCCCTTGGCACAGACGCTCCAAAGATATTTAAAGCTCTTGTCGAGGCTACTGCCTTTGGTTCCAGGATGATAAATGAACGGTTTATCTCAGAGGGCGTCAGGATCGACGGAGTTATCGCGGTCGGCGGAGTCGCGAAAAAGAATCCTTTTGTAATGCAGGTAGTGGCGGATGTCCTGAATATGCCCATTAAGGTTGCCAGCTCCGACCAGACCTGCGCACTCGGATCTGCAATGGCGGCTTCGGTCGTGGCAGGAATTCATCCGGATATCCCTTCTGCGCAGAAAGCAATGGGCAGCGGATTCGAAAAGGAGTATCATCCTGACCCTGTGAGCGCAAAGAAATATGATGAACTCTATCGCAGGTATAAAAAACTTGGTTTATTTATAGAGAAAGAACTTAATTTTTAACACAATGCGAAAATCACTTTATGTTAGTTTAGTTTTCCTTTTTCAGGTGAGCTTCATTACATCGGCTCAAAATGCAGATCTTGTTACTGTAAATCAACTGGTTGTTATAGCTAATCACTCTGGTCCCGTTATCAGTAAGGATATCTATGGTCATTTCTCTGAGCATCTCGGTCGATGTATCTATGAGGGATTATGGGTTGGGACAGACTCAAAAATCCCGAATACCTATGGAATCAGGAATGATGTCCTGTTTGCCCTGAGAGAAATCAGGGTCCCGAACCTGCGCTGGCCTGGAGGATGCTTTGCCGACACCTACCACTGGAGGGATGGGATCGGTCCCCAGGAAAAAAGGGCATCGATAGTTAACACACACTGGGGGGGAGTGACCGAAGATAATTCATTCGGAACCCACGAATTCATGAAACTGACTGAATTGCTCGGATGTGATGCTTATATAAACGGGAATGTCGGATCAGGAACCGTAAGGGAGATGGCCGAATGGGTCGAATATCTCACCTCTGATTCTGACAGTCCTATGACCAGGCTGCGAAAGGAGAATGGGAGGGACGAGCCATGGAAAGTAAAGTACTTTGCAATCGGCAATGAAAACTGGGGTTGCGGAGGGAATATGACGGATGAGTATTATGCCAATGTCATGAGGCAGTTCTCAACTTACCTTAACAACTATGCTGAGAACAGGCTTTACCGGGTTGCATGCGGTCCGTCAGACTATAATGTTGCATGGACCGAAACCCTGATGAAGGACGGAAACACCCGCAGCCGCTTCCAGGGTTTATCAATACATTATTATTCACTTGTCGATGGCTGGAACAACAAAGGCTCGGCAACCGATTTTGATGAAAGGCAATGGTTCCAGACAATGAGGGCAAACTTCCAGATGGACCCGATAATAAAGGGTCATGCGGCAATCATGGACCGGTATGATCCTCAGAAGACAAAAGGCCTTGTTGTTGATGAATGGGGCAACTGGTTCAATGTGGAACCAGGGACAAATCCCGGATTCCTTTACCAGCAGAACACTTTGAGGGATGCACTTACGGCAGCCATTCATCTCAATATTTTCAATAATCATGCCGACAGGATCAAAGTTGCCAACCTTGCCCAGATGGTCAATGTTCTGCAATCGGTGATCCTTACTAAGGAGAACAATATGGTGCTTACACCCACATATCATGTTTTCAGGATGTTCAGGGTCCATCAGGAGGCTCAGCTTCTTAATACTGACCTGAGATGTGAAGATTATATTTACGGCGACAGGAGGATACCTGCTTTATCAGCATCAGCATCAGTTGATAAGGATGGTAAAGTACACATTTCAATGGCAAACGTAAACCCAAACAAGCAGATTACAGTAACCTGCCCTGTGATAGGTGAAACTTACAAAAAAATCACAGGCGAAATCCTGACAGCCGGAATGAATGCAATGAATACCTTTGAACAGCCTGAAACTGTAAAACCGGGGGTCTTCAGCGGATTCACCTATAAAGACGGAGTATTAAACATAACTTTACCTGCAAAGTCGGTTGTTGTACTTGAATTGACAAAATAACCTCGCTGGTTTAAAGAGGATGAAGCCGACCTGGCGGAGGGATATTTTGTGTATGGAAGTATTAATTAACATTAATCGGAACAGTGATGAAAAAACTTTACACATTCCAGGTAATAACTTCGGTAATTGTTCTTTTAATCTCAGGATGTACCGGAAGTACCGAAGCTGATTATCCTATTCAGCCGGTTCCGTTTACATCAGTAAAGCTTACTGATAATTTCTGGGCTCCAAGGATCAGAAAAAATGCAACGGTTACAATTCCGATTGCCTTTTCGTATTGCGAATCGTCAGGAAGGGTGAAAAACTTTGAGATAGCTGCCGGTCTTGATACGGGAAGATTCGGGACCATCTATCCCTTTGATGATTCGGATGTATTCAAGATAATTGAAGGTGCAAGCTATTCGCTCCTGACGTATCCTGATCCGGAGCTTGACGCATATCTCGATACTCTGATCAATAAGATCGGCCTTGCCCAGGAAGACGACGGCTATCTTTATACAAACCGGACAATCGCCGAAATGCATGGAGGTGAAGGTTTGCATGAATGGGCAAGTAAGGACAGGTGGATGCTTGATACGGTTCTTAGCCATGAACTTTACAACCTCGGCCATTTGTACGAGGCAGCGGTTGCTCATTACCAGGCTACGGGCAAACGCTCGCTTCTGGATATTGCGATCAAATCAGCCGACCTCGTCGATAAGGACTTTGGATGGGACGGGGTAAAAGTATATCCCGGACATCAGGTGATCGAAATGGGACTGGTCAGGCTTTACCGTACAACCGGCGAAAAGAAATACCTCGATCTGGCAAAATTTTTCCTCGATGTCAGGGGCCCGCACGGGGATGCATATAACCAGGCACACAGGAGGGTGGTGGACCAGGCAGAAGCTGTCGGTCATTCGGTAAGGGCTACATATATGTATTCCGGGATGGCCGATATTGCCGCAATCGAAAAAAATGAAGAATACCTGAATGCAATTACAAGGATCTGGGAGGACATTGTATACGGCAAAATGTATATCACCGGAGGCATCGGCGCCACGGGCGGTAATGAGGGATTTGCCGATCCGTTCATCCTGCCTAATATGTCGGCTTACTGCGAAACCTGCGCCTCGATAGGAAATATCTTTACAAATCACAGATTGTTCCTCCTGCACGGTGATGGGAAGTATATGGACATACTCGAAAAGACACTATATAATTCGATGCTTTCAGGGGTCTCCTTGTCAGCCGACAGGTTTTTCTATCCTAATCCTCTTGAATCAAATGGCCAGCATGAGCGTCAGGCCTGGTTCGGATGTGCCTGCTGCCCTTCGAATGTGGCCAGATTTGTTCCGGCAATACCAGGGTATATCTACGCGGTGACAGATAAGGATTTGTACGTGAATCTTTATGTTTCAAATGAAGCCGATATTGCGATGGGAAGGAAGCATGTAAAAATAACCCAGGAAGCCAATTTCCCATGGGACGGAAAGGTGAAGATATCGGTTGATCCCGGATCTGCCGGGAAGTTTGCCGTGAGGCTCCGCATTCCGGGATGGGCACGAAATGAAGCGATGCCCGGAGGACTATATAAATTTACAGAGACCAGCTATGATAGCTTTAAGCTGTCAGTTAACGGCGAACCATTTGTATCAGAAGTAATTGACGGATATGCAGTGGTTGAGGGAAAATGGAAGCCGGGGAATAAAATTGAACTTGAATTGCCTATGCCTGTTCGTAAGGTGATGGCGGATGAAAGGATCAGGGATGATGCCGGGAAGGTCTCCGTGCAGCGCGGCCCGGTAATCTTTTGCGCCGAATGGCCGGATAACGGTTCGGGAAATGTTCTTAATATGGTGATCAATCAGGATAAGGCTTTAACAAGTGAATTTGTCCCCACCCTCCTGGGGGGAACAGAGGTAATCAAAACCTCAGGCTTTCAGACAAAGAAAACTGTAGACGGAAAGATAGAAACCCTTGAAGAAGAACAATTGACCCTGATTCCTTATGCCCTGTGGAATAACAGGGGTCCCGGCCAGATGATGGTATGGCTTCCGGTCAGACCGGAAGCCTCCAAACCATTGCCGGCACCAACCATTGCTTTCAGGAGCCGCATGAAAGCAAGCAAGGTGACAAAAGCGCTTATGGCAGTGAATGATCAGATGGAACCTCAGAGCTCAAATGATCGCTCCGTACCATATTACCACTGGTGGCCTGACAAGGCACAGTGGGAATTTGTCCAGTATGATTTCGAAAAGCCTGCAACTATTTCCAGGACAAAAGTATACTGGTTCGATGATGGACCCGATGGGGGCTGCCGTATTCCCGGTGAGTGGGAGATCCTTTACCTTTCAGGAAATACCTGGAAACCCGTCAGTGCAAAAACAAAATATACAGTTACCAAAGACGGATGGGATGTTGTTGAATTTAAACCGGTACGGACTTCGTCCGTCAAAATCAGGGTAAAATTGAATAAGGAATATTCATCCGGGATTTATGAATGGATTGTTGAATAACATCATCCGGGCGACCGGTCTGATATTTCTTGCAATTATTATTGGTTGTAATAAAAAAAATAATGTAGAGACAGGTCTCAGAACTGTCTCTACATTGTATGTCAATAGAATTTCAGGTGACAACAGGAATCCGGGAACGATCAGAAAACCAATAAAAACAATTTCTGAGGTAAATAGACGGCTTCAGAAAAAGCCATCATGCGTCTCATTTGCAGGCGGACAGGTTTTTGACGGTACCCTTTCCCTTAACGGTATCCAGGGTTCGGATTCTTTTACTGTTAAAATAGAATCCTATGGAAACGATCAGGCTGTTGTCAATGGAGGCAATAATGAAGCGATACGGATTGAAAACTGCAGATTTGTTAGCGTGGGGAACCTCTATCTGACCGGTTCAGGGCGAAAGGATGGGAATACAACAAATGGACTTCAGCTGGTGAACTCCGAAAATTGCATAATTATAGATGTTATCTCGGAAGG
This sequence comes from uncultured Bacteroidales bacterium, assembly GCA_963737255.1. GTDB lineage: Bacteria > Bacteroidota > Bacteroidia > Bacteroidales > VadinHA17 > LD21. Next base: position 562,665 of record CAVTSB010000006.1, on the reverse strand, counting down.
ATTCCAGAAATCCGGTGTGGATCTTTACAATTGCAGGAACATCAGGGTACTGAAAGTACTTGCCCTCTATAATGGTTTCTGCGGTATAAACGTTATGGGATCGGATAAGGATCTTTCAGGGAACATACTTATCCGCGATTGCAGAGCTGAAAATAATCCGGGTGATCCCACAATGCTTGATAATCATTCCGGGAACGGGATTCTGGTTGGTGTCTCCGACAGTGTTACAATAGATCATTGCACCGCGACCGGCAACGGTTGGGATATGCCAAGGGATGGAAATGGCCCTGTTGGTATCTGGACCTGGCAGAGCGATCATATCACAATACAGTATTGTATAAGCTATCGTAACAAAACTTCAAAGCGGGGGAAAGACGGAGGGGGATTTGATCTTGACGGAGGTGTTACAAATTCTCTGATCCAATACTGCCTTTCCTACGAAAACCAGGGTGCAGGTTACGGGCTTTTCCAGTATCGGGGTGCTTCGGACTGGTCAAATAATGTAATAAGGTACTGTGTGAGCATAAACGATGGGCATACGACCGAAGGTTCAGGCAGCTTCTTTATCTGGAACGGATCGAATGAGAGCAGGCAGCTCCGCGATTGTTATATTTATAACAATGTTGCATATAATACCGCAGCACCGGTTGTAAGCTTCGAGAATGCTTCGGAACATCAGAATTTCTTCTTCTCCAATAATATTTTCCTGGGTACAGGACAGATGATAAGCGGTGACAATAAGGGCAGTTCATTTTCAGGGAATGTCTGGTGGGGTTCCGAGCCCGGCATCAGGTTTATGAGCTACCGGTCACTTTCAGATTGGTCGCGGGCAACCGGACAGGAAATGACAAACGGAAGGATTACCGGGTTACAGGCAGATCCCGGATTAACAGGCCCGTTCCTCACAAAAATTACCGATCCGTACCGGCTTGGGGATCTTACCGGGTATAAATTAAAACCTGATTCACCCTTAAGAAACAGAGGTGTAGAGACAGGTCTCAGACCTGTCTCTACACCTCTGCCCGGGATTGATCTTCCTGCCCGGGATTTTTTTGGAAATCCTGTTCCGTTGGGAGAAGGTCCTGAACCCGGTATTCATGAAATGTTGTAGAGACCTGTCTCTACGTAATTCGGACCTGTCTTTACGTAATTCTGACCTGTCTTTACGTAATTCTGACCTGTTTCTACAATCACTGAAAATAAATTATTGCAAATGATTCTTTCTTTATAAATTTACTCTGCCTACAATCAAGTGTATTCCGGTGTCAATTTTACTGCGAATATTTAAGCTCCTGGCTTGGATGACTATTCTTCTAAGCATATTTCATCTATTTTTACTTACAAACAAATTCTAAACCTATGGAAAATTTTCACTTGAGAAAAAAATGCAAGTTCCTGTTTACTTGGAATTTAGCAGTTTTGTTGATGTTTTCTCTGACAAACAGTCCGGCTGCTGCAATATCGGGAGGTGAAAAGCCCTCCAATGCAGTTGAGCTCCAGGGCATTTCTGTCAGGGGTACTGTTACAGATGCCTCTACCGGTGAACCTATGCCGGGTGTAAACGTCGTTGTGAAAGGATCTGCGCTTGGTTCCATAACAGATGTACAGGGCAGGTACTCATTTGCTTCCGTGGATGGGAACGCTATTCTGGCTTTTTCCTTTATTGGTTATGTTGTACAGGAAATACCACTGAATGGAAGATCAGTGATCGATGTGCAGCTCGAGGGCGAATTGACGGGCCTTGATGAAGTTGTTGTCGTCGGGTATGGTTCTGCGATCAGGAGAAATGTCGCAGCCGCAACTTCGGCTCTGAAGAGTAACGAGATAGTCGGACTCTCCACAACCGACCCGCGTCAGGTTCTTCAGGGTAAAATTGCCGGGGTCCAGGTTACAAACAACAGCGGTGACCCGGGCGCCGGAGCAAGAATTGTAATCCGTGGAATGGGCTCATTCTCAAATACTGATCCGCTTTATGTCATTGACGGGATCCAGGGTGGAAATCTTAATTCAATAGCAACCCAGGACATAGAAAACATCACTATCCTTAAGGATGCATCCACCACAGCAATATATGGATCGGCCGCTGCCAACGGGGTTGTTATGATTACAACAAAAAGCGGAAGAAAAGGAAACATGAAGGTGGATTATGAGGGCTCGGCCGGGGTTGCCAGTGTCACCAGGAGGCTTGATATGTTAAATGCTGCGGAATACGTTGATATGGTTACCGATATTCAGCACTCGAACAGCCTTGAAATAACTGAGAAGCTGAAATCAGCCGACGTTCGCATCGACCGTACCGATTGGCAGGATGTAACTTTTCAGAATGCATTCACAACCGACCACAATCTGAGATTCAGCGGAGGTACAGATTTTGTTACATATGCATTTTCTGCAGGGTATCAGAATCAGGGATCAACTGTGATCGACAGGAATTTCCAGCGTCTTACAGTCGGTGCAAAAATGACGGAAAGTCTTTTTTCGAAAAGGGTAGCACTCACCCAGAATCTGAGGGTCAGGAATGATATCAACAAAGGCGTTCTGGCAAGCCTGAACGAAGCTTTGAGGATGCCTCCGTATATCGGGATTTACGATGAAAATAACCTTGGCGGATATGCCCGCACCGATAAAGTTACTGACCTGCAGGACGCCAATAACCCTTACAACTCCATCGGAAACACCGATTACGATAGCAGGGGTTTAGGCCTTGAACTTGATCTTTCGGGAGAAATAAAGCTGTTGACAGGGCTGTCGTTCAAATCGCAGGGGCGCCTGTCAGGAGGGAATAATCATAATATGACCTTTAACTATCCGTGTAACGGGGGGAACTTTAACAGGGCCACTTCTGATATAAATGAATATTACAATTTCAGCTATGGCTTCATACTTGAAAACTATTTTTCATTCAACAGGAATTTTGGCAATCATGACCTGAGCGCCACACTTGGAAACACCTATGACCCTGCCGGAGTCTACCGCAGTATTTCTGCAGCCGGGTCGAACTATACAAGTGATGCAATCCAGAACCTCGCCCTTGCCAATTCCACTTCAGTTACTGGATCCGCAGTCAATAGCGGGAAATCACGCCTTTCGTACTTTGGCAGGATCGGCTATACCTATAAGGAAAAATATGTTTTGAATGCCAGTCTCAGGAGAGACGCCTCAAGTGTTTTTGGTGTCAACAACCGCTGGGGAACTTTCTATGGAGTCGGTCTTGCCTGGACCATTTCGAAGGAGGATTTCATGAGTTCATTCTCATCAATATCCAACCTGAAGCTTAGGACCAGCTATGGAAAGACCGGAAATGACAACATACCGGCATTCCTCACTTCATCAAATGTCTGGAAAGGAGATGGCAACAATATAGTCTATTCCTTTGGCGATGACCTGACTTTTGCCACAGGATCAATCGTTAACAGTGTTCCCAACCCTGACCTGAAATGGGAGGAAACAACCCAGTTTGACATTGGTTTTGATTTGGGACTGATGCGTGACAGAATAGCAATTACCTTCGATTATTATAACAGGTCGAATGAAGACCTGCTGATTGAGACACAGCTGCCATTGACAACCGGACTTGGAAATCCCGGGTTGGTAGGAACACAGTGGATAAATGCAGCAAGTATGAAGAACTCAGGTTTTGAAGCTTCCTTTACTTACTTCAGCACTTCAAACATTTTCAGGTGGGATCTCTCACTCAACGCCACATACAGTGTAAACGAAGTGACCGCGCTGGGAACAATTGGAGATCTTCCGATATCCAAGGGAGAATTTATGACAGGTGTCGGAAATGCCTCAAGGACCGATATTGGTCACCCGCTCGGTTCATACTATGGTTATATATATGATCATGTAATTGTGGATCAGGCTGACCTCGACGCATTGAATGAATCAGCCAGCGATGCCACAGAGGGAGAAGTTACGGAATATCAGGTTAACGCACTTCCCGGCGACCGTGTCTGGAAAGATGTGGACGGGAATGGATATATTAATGCTGATGACCGTACTTTCATCGGTAACCCTTCGCCAAAATGGCAGTATGGGGTAGTATTCAATGCATTCTTTAAAAACTTCGATTTGCAGATGCTCATCCACGGTGTTGCAGGTGTTGACGCAGTAAATGGTTCCCGATACTGGTGGGAAGGTATGTCAAAACCGTTTAATCAGACTGCTGAAGTACTGACCAGGTGGAGGGAGCCCGGTGATATAACCGATATCCCCAGGGCAGGCCAGAACTCAGGAGCCAACCTGAACTTCTCTACATGGTATGTTGAAAATGGCAGTTACCTGCGACTGAAGAATATTTCAGTAGGATATACAATTCCGCAGGCTCTCCTGAATAACGCATTTGAGAAGTTAAGAGTCTACGCAGCCGTGCAGAATGCATTGACACTGACAAAGTACTCCGGTTACGATCCTGAAATATCTTCCAGCTCACCCAATGACAACGATAACTACATATTTGAGCGCGGAATTGACATGTATCAACGTCCGAATCCACGTATTGTAAGATTTGGAGTACAATTAACCTTCTAAAACCATATCATATGAAAAGGATATTAATATATTCACTTGTCATTGCACTATTTCTGAGTTCCTGCAGTGAAAGCATTTTGGATGTAAATAATGAAAACAGCTATGACGGCAATTCATTCTTTACAAACGCCACCACGGCTGTTGAAGCATCCACGGCCATGTACAGCCCTCTCCTGTATCAGGGAATGTTTGAGCGTGAATTCTACTTCATTTTTGACCTTTTAGGTTACGACGCTTTCAAAAACTTTCCGTTGCAGGGCTCATTGCTCGAAATTTCGGCATATACTCATAACCCCAATACGGGTGAGATGAACTATTTCTTCAATTCCTGCTACAAATTGATCTTCAGGACGAATTTTGTGATCAATATGTGCGAAAACTGGGAAACAACCACTGATGCCGATGCCGAATTGAAAACACGCATAGAAGGCGAAGCAAAGTTCCTTAAAGCCCTGGGATATTTCTGGCTTGTCAACTGTTTTGGTGATGTTCCTCTCAGAAAAAATCTTGAAGACCACTATGTGCTCCAGATGGAAAGGACACCCAAAGCAGAGATCTGGACTGACATCGAAACCAATCTTGCAGATGCAATAGCAAAATTGCCACTTGCACAGGATTATGCAGCTTCAGATTATGGAAGAGCCACCAGGGGAGCTGCTGTTGCCCTGCTGGGCAAAGTGTATCTTTATCAGGGAAAACACAGTGAGGCAATAACAGAATTCACAAAGCTGCTAAACGCTCCTTATGAATATGACCTGGCCAGCTCTCTGGATGATATGTTTATACATGACCTTAAAACAGAAGAGACAGTCTTTGCAGTGATGCATGGCGAATGGCAGGGCTGGGGTGTCGGCAATGCATACGGGATGTTCGGAGGTCAGGAAACGTGGGGAGCTAAATTTACCCATAGCGGACGCGCAATGGAATATGGATTTAACGACTGGTGGAACGTTCTGGTTGCTCCGACCCTTGTGGATGCATTTACTTACCCTGACGAATCGGGCAATACTTATACCGATCCGCGTGCAGCCGTTACCTTTTACGACAATCTGGGGACCAAAGGTGGAGATGAACAGTATTGTGATGAGTGCCCCGACGGCATTGAATCCTATGCCGAGGCGGTTGGTACTGTGGGTCCGATATTCTCATGGCGTAAATATGAATTGTATGAACAGCGACATAACTATGGACAGCCTGATAGTTATATCAACAGCCAGGTAATCAGGTTTGCCGATGTCCTGTTAATGCTCGCAGAATCATATATTGAAACAAATGCTGTCTCCAATGCGCTTCCCCTTATTAATCGTGTCCGGGAACGTTCGGGTGCGTTTGAGTATATCTCGCTGGGAACGCAGGATGAGGCACGGACGATTCTGCGCCGCGAGCGCCGGCTTGAACTCGCCGGAGAACAGGCAAGATACTTCGACCTTGTCCGCTGGGGAGCCCTGGTATCCACTGTCAATGCTGAGAAACAGATCGTGGAATCAGTTCAGCCAGTCAAGGATTACCACGTTCTGCTTCCAATACCGCAATCAGAAAGGGATGCAAATCCTCTTCTGGATGCACAGGTTAATAATAACTGGAACTGATCATTCCGGTTAATAAAAAAAGGGGCTTGCTATAAGCCCCTTTTTTATTTCCAACCTGATTCATATTACAGGCTGAGGATACAAGAAAAATTGTAACTTTGACATTGACCAAAAAACTTACCAAATAACAGATATTTAATACGATGAAAAAGACATCCCTTTTCCTGGCGTTTATTTTAATTCTTCAGATCGGCTTTTCCCAGCAGTCGTCTTTTACACTTAATAAACTTGAGTATTTCGAAAAAGGAGGAGTAAATGTAATGGCATTTCAGGATATTTATCCCGATGGCCACCAGGGAGGAGTTGCAGTCATAATGCACGGGAAGCGTCTTGCTACCAATGGTGATATCCGCCTCGATGAGACCCCGGGCCAGTGGCAGCCGATACCAAAACAACTGGAAAGATTAGTCGATCCGGCAACAGGTTCGATCACAGTAAAGCTTGCCTATCCCGACCCGGCAAGAAACAGAAAGGGATTCAATCCTATTGAATATCCCGATCTCAACCTGAATTATACCGTCAGGGTAAGAGTACAGGGTGAATCAATCGTCGTTACTGTTGACCTTGATAATGCTGTTCCAAAGGAATTTATCGGCAAAGTGGGTTTTAATATGGAGCTTTTCCCGGGAATATTGTTCGGGAAGACCTGGAATATGGACAACTATTCAGGGATTTTCCCCCGCCAGGCTAATGGACCCGCTCTTTTCGACAACAACGGCGAAATTGTTGCAGCAAAAGCCATGGCAACCGGAAAGAAACTGGTAGTTGCTCCGGAAGACAGGTATCTTCGGATGACAATAGAATCGAAAACGGGTGACCTTCAGCTTCTCGACGGCAGATACGTTCACAACAACGGCTGGTTCGTGGTCAGGTCACTCGTTGCTGAAGGAGCTTCGGCGAAGGCAGTCGAATGGATCATTACACCGAATATGGTGAGTGGTTGGAAAAGCACTCCTGTGGTCCACGTTTCTCAGATCGGATATCATCCCGGCCAGGAAAAGGTAGCCATAATTGAAGTCGACAAGAATGAGACTGCCCTGGAGTCACCTGTCCTGGTCAGCCTTAAAGGAGACGGTACGATAAATACTCTTTCCCCAGCCAAATCTTCAGAATGGGGAACTTTCCTGCGTTATAAGTACCTTAAATTTGACTTCTCTTCTGTTAAGGAAGAGGGTATTTACTATGTTAAATACGGTGACCAGCAATCACAACCTTTCAGAATTGCTTCTGATGTCTACCTCCGCAATGTATGGCAGCCGACTCTTGAATACTTTCTCCCTGTTCAGATGTGCCATATGAGGGTGAATGAAAAATACCGCGTATGGCATGGATTATGTCACATGGATGATGCAAGGATGGCACCTGTCAACCACAATCATTTCGACGGATATATCCAGGGTGAATCAACACTTACTGACTTTAAATCAGGCGACCATGTACCAGGCCTTAATATCGGAGGCTGGCACGACGCAGGCGATTATGATCTTCGGGTCGAGTCGCAGAGCGGCGAAGCATATATTTTGGTTATGGCATACGAGGCTTTCGGTATCACGTATGATGAGACATCAATTGACCAGACAACCCGTATCGTTGAAATACACCAGCCCGACGGCAAACCCGATATCCTTCAGCAGATTGAACATGGTGTTCTTTCAGTCTTGGGGGGTTATAAAAACCTTGGAAGGCTTTACCGGGGGATAATCGAAGCTGAAAAGCGGCAGTATGTCTTATTGGGCGATGGTTCAACAATGACCGACGGACTCATCCATGACGCAGGTCTGAAATCCGGTGAACGCACAGGAACTCATTCCTCTCCGGGTGACGACCGCTGGGTGTTTACGGAGGATAATCCTTCAAGGGAACTTTCCACGGCTGCTCACCTGGCTGCTGCCGCAAGGGTCCTTAAAGGATTCAATGATGAACTGAGCGCAGAGTGCCTTGAGGTGTCAAAAGCTATTTTCCTGCACGATTACCAGTTATCGGGCAGGACGGCAAACTCAAAGATCCATGCAGCTTCCGAACTCTTTCTGGCAACCGGCGATGTTCAGTATAAAAATTATATCCTTCAAAACAGGGAAGCAGTAGTAAAAGGTATCCGCGAGCTTGGCTGGCTGATAGGGCGTACACTGCCCGAGATCAATGATAATGAATTCACTGCTGCTGTTACAGCGGCCATGAAACCTCTTTCCGATGATATTGCCAAACAGGCTGCCGAGACTCCCTTCGGCGTTCCCTACAGGCCTCAGATATGGGGTGCGGGCTGGGATATCCAGAGCTTCGGAGTAAGACAGTATTATCTCCATAAGGCTTTCCCAGGACTTTTCTCTTCGGCCCCTGTCTTTAACGCCCTGAATTTCATCCTCGGGGTACACCCTGGTGAAAACACCTCATCCTTTGCTTCAGGCGTTGGGGCCAGGTCCACAACGGTGGCTTACGGGGTAAACAGGGCCGACGAGTCCTATATACCGGGCGGAGTCTCTTCGGGTACTGCCCTGATACGTCCTGATTTTCCGGAACTCCTCGACTGGCCATACCTGTGGCAGCAGCAGGAATATGTTATGGGCGGAGGAGCTACCAATTTTATGTTCCTCGTTCTTGCAGCAGATAATCTGATTGAGGGAAAATAATTTAATAAATGTAGATTTGCCACCGGAGCTCCTTCATTAACCGATGGAAATTAAAAAGGTTGTTACTTATTTGAATTTTTTGTTTTCCGGACTATTTTTTACCGGGATCTATATCTTTTTTGCCTTCTTTTACAACAGTCATCTCCATTTTATAGAACAGTTCCAGCTTTTCCTGCTGACTGATGATTTTTTTCTTGAGAAGCTCAGTCGTCCCGGCGGATTCTCAGGATATCTGGGTGGATTTCTCACACAATTCTATTACATTGCCTGGGCAGGGCCACTTGTCATTTCCTCACTTTTATTTGTACTTCAGCAGGTAATGATCAGGATCACCTCCAAAATTAATTCTGATAAAACTCTCTTTCCCTTGAGCTTTCTGCCCTCGCTGCTTTCTGCATTTATATTATGCAATGAGTTTTACCCGTTGTCCGCACTCACGGGCTTCATTATTGCAATGCTGGCAGGATGGATTTATGTCACTATAAAGATTGATAAATCAAGGTTTATTGCAGGATTGGGACTAATTCCCGTCACTTATTGGCTTGCCGGTGGATCATATATGAGCCTCCTGTTACTTATGCTTGTATTTGAGATGCTTGTTTATATTAAATCACTCAAAAAGAATTTCCGGACGTATAAACTTAAGTGCTGGTATTTTACAGCATATCTGGCTATTGGCGCCGGATTGCCGCTTCTGGTGAGTCAATTTCTTATTCTTCAGCCCGTTAGGATGACATTTATGAGTGAATTCTATTATAACATACTTACAGGGATCCCTTCTGCAGTATTGTTATTGTTCATGCTGCCGGCTTTATTAACCGGATTGGTATATATTATTCCTTCAATGGAGAAGAATATAAGAATTACATTGCCCGTTCAGATCACTATGTTATTGGCTCTGGCTTTCTTCGGTTTTATAGCGTTTCCGAATTTTGAAGCTGAGGAGGTAATGACATACGATTACCTTGTGCGTAATGAAAGATGGCAGGATGTGCTTGAATACGCTGAAGATAAACCGCCACGGAACTTCCTTTCTCTTGCTATGCTCAATCTCTCCCTTGCAAAAACTGATCAGCTCGGGAACAGGATGTTCAATTACGACCAACATGGTATAAACGGGCTTTTCCTTCCATTCAATAAAGAATATGTTGCACCCGCAATGGGCAGCGAAATTTTTTATCATCTGGGACTTACAAACGCGTCCCAGGAATATGCCTTTGAAAGTATGGAAACTATTCCGAATATGGGTAAATCAGCAAGGCTCCTCAAAAGACTGGCTGAAACAAATCTCATAAACGGCCAGTATGCGGTTTCGGCCAGGTATCTGAATCTGCTGGAGAAAACGATTTTTTACAGGACGTGGGCTAAGGAAGCGATGGGCTGCCTGTTTAATGAAGAGAAAATAAATAATCATCCTGACTGGGGAGAAAAAAGGAAATTCATGGTGCGGAGTGACTATTTCTTTCATGTTCAGAACATGGAAGCCTCCCTGAACAGAATGGTTAAAGAGCATCCCGATAACAGGATCGCTTTTGAATATCTTATGGCATTCTACATGATCAACAAGGATCTGAGGAATTTCATGAACTGTATCCCTGTTATGGAAAAAATAGGTTACAGGAACATTCCGGTCTCCTACCAGGAAGCGATCCTTTATATTATCGGATTAAATGATCAGGATCCTTTTGCCAATTCTCCCGCATATATTAGCCAGGGAACAAAAGCAAGAATGAAAGCTTATTCAGATATATACACCTCCTATCCTGATGCCCCGGACCGGTTGAAAAGTAATTTTGCAGGAACTTATTGGTATTATCTGCATTTTAAAGAACTGGAAACAGGTCAGGAACAAAAGTGATAAAAATGAGATTGAAAATTAACACGGATCTGAGAAGATTTAAAGTCATCCTTGCCGGATTAATGATGCTTGCTTCATGCAGCCGGCCCGGAAAGGATCTTGTGCAGGGAGATTCCCTGCCCCGGATATTCCCGGATTATTGCGGTGTTTCTGTCCCTGTAAATATTGCTCCATTAAACTTCAAGCTTATTGACAGACCCCGGAAAGTCCTTGTTGTGATGGAGGGGATTAATGGCAAAATTGAGATTAACGGAAAGGACAGGATCCATATCCCGGTCAGGAAATGGCACAGGTTTCTTGGAAAAAATGACGGTGATAGTCTGAAAGTGACAGTATACGGCAGTTATGAAAAGGTATGGAAAATGTTCAAATCGTTTGGAATTCATATAAAGCACGAACCGGTTGATCCATGGCTTGCTTACAGGCTGATCGCCCCGGGTTACGAGTCATGGAGCGACATGGGGATATATCAGCGTGATCTGACTTCCTTTAAATCGGAATCCATTATCGATAACAGGCTTTTGCCCGGAGCATGCATGAACTGCCATTCTTTCAGGGCTAATTCCCCGGGCACCATGGTTTTCCATATTAGAGGGAATGTTGGCGGCACTATGCTGATAAAGGATGGAACAGTGCAAAGGCTTAATACAAAGACAGCCGAAACTATTTCCAATTGCGTCTACCCTTACTGGCATCCTTCCGGAGACTATATCGCCTTTTCGGTCAACACAACTTCTCAGGTCTTTCATTCCCGGAAAGAGAAAAGGATCGAAGTCTTCGATACGAAATCCGATCTTGTGGTGTATGATATTAAGGCAAACAAATTGATTACTACCGGCATAATCTCATCGGAAGGCAGTTTAGAAACTTTTCCGGCATTTTCTCCCGATGGGAACAAGCTCATATTCTGCAGCGCTGAAAGCGATACCATGCCAGATAATTACAGCAAATTAAAATACAGCTTGTGCAGCATATCATTTGACCCGTTAAAAGGCTCTTTCGGCAATAGTATTGATACCCTGGTGAGTGCAGCCCGGACAGGTAAAAGCATCTCATTTCCACGGATTTCACCTGATGGGAGACACCTGGTGTTCACGCTTTCGGATTACGGTACTTTTCCCATCTGGCACAGGGAAGCCGATCTTTACCTTCTCGATCTTGCAGATGGCAATTACCAGCCTGTTGTCGCCATAAACAGCACCGAAACGGAAAGTTATCATTCATGGTCGTCGAATGGCAGCTGGCTGGTTTTCAGCAGCCGGAGAACAGATGGTCTCTATACCCGTCCATTTATTTCATATACTGACAAAAACGGCAATTTCAGCAAACCATTCATGATACCTCAAAAGGACCCTGATTACTATGAAGAATCACTTAAATCATTTAACGTGCCGGAGTTTGTAACTGGAAAGATAACCACCGACGGCAGGAGTATGAAGAAGAGTATTGCATCACCGGCTAAAAATGTTAATTTTGAGATTGAAAACTGATTTTTTATGGTGAAGAGTCATTTTGTTTACATGCCCCATCTTCAGGGAAATACAGAGGATGAATGGTGGCAGTGTCTCGATCAGATTAAAGAAACCTGCAGCGCAGGTTTTCTTCCTGTTAAGCTGAACATTTTTGTCAGCCAGCCTGATTATTCCTCATATATCACTGTAAAAAAGCAGATTGGACGATCGGTATTAGATACATTCAGGGACCGGTGCCCGTCATTCAATATTACTATTCATCCACCCGAAAAACCATGGAAGATCGGTGTTGAGGGACTATTCGTTCAGGCTGGGTCTGCGGAAGTTGAAACAAAATTCTGGAAATCGGTTCCCTATGTTGCGGTTAAATCAGGTTTGTACACTGAAATCTGGGGGGCCGGCCTTGGCGATGATCTTTACCATGATGACACAAGAAAAGCTGCCGCTGCTGCTTTTGATTCGGTTGTCGGAATCCTGGCCGGCGAGGACATGTCCCTTCAAAATGTTGTCAGACAATGGAATTATATCGGGGAAATTCTGAAAGTTGAGGGGGGGTTTCAGAACTATCAGATTTTTAATGAGGTAAGGAGCGAGTACTACGAAAAGTACAGGACGATCAGCAGTTTCCCCGCAGCCACCGGCATAGGCATGAAATATGGCGGGGTTTTTCTCGATTTCTGCGCCGTGAAGGCTGATGAAGATCTCCGGATAATGGCCGTCAACAATCCCAATCAGGTCAATGCATATGAATATGGGCAACAGGTATTGAAAGGATTGACAGACAAAGGAAAAAATGTCAAAAAACCTCCACAATTTGAACGGGCGCTTCTCCTGGTGAATAAATCAAACCTGAGCATGTTCATTTCAGGGACTGCATCAATAATAGGACAGGAAACCATCGGGAAGGGTGATGTCAGGGAACAGACAATGGTAACAATAGAAAATATAAACAAGCTTACAAATGCTGAGTATGTAAGCCGGATACTGGGAAACGCTGATCTTTTCCGGGGCAGATATTCACTTATCAGGGTGTATATCAGGAACCAGGAAGATTTCGCCGGGGTAAGATCTATTTGCAGCAACCACTTTCCTGAAGTGCCCGCAATATATATTGAGTCAGATATCTGCCGCGACGATCTCCTTACGGAAATTGAGGCAGAATATTTATTTTAGTGTTTAATCCTGCTCGTTTTAACTAAAGGAATTAACTTTTCAATCACTTTCGGTTCAGATTATTCACCATATTTTAAAAGTCAGATGAAAATAAAATTCCTGTTGGCTTCAGCCCTTTTCCTTTTCACCATGTGTTCCCAGCCCTCATGGAATAAGAGGGATAACATGGTTGTTATTAAACTGAAGCCTGTAAATACAGAAACGAGATTGCTGAAGCTTGAGGTGGTAAATGATGAGATCATCCATGTTGTTGCATCTCCGGGTAAGGAGTTTTCGGCAGCTAAAAGTCTTTGTGTTATTGATTTAAACCTGCCGGTTCCGGAATTCGACGTAAAACAGGTGAATGGATCGGTAATAGTATCGACTGGTAAAATCAGGGCAAGTGTTTCACTGGCAACGGGTCAGGTAATATTTGCCGACAGCACGGGAAAAGTTCTGCTTGGGGAACCTCCGGAGAGAGCGAGGTCATTTGCCCCGGTAACTGTTGAGGAAACTGCAGGTTACGCCCTGGGCCAGTCTTTTGAATCGCCTGCTGACGAGGCCTTCTACGGGCTTGGCCAGCATCAGTCGGAGGAATTCAATTATAAGGGACTTAATGAGAGCCTTTACCAGTATAATACCAAGGTTTCGGTTCCCTTTGTGGTTTCGAATAAAAACTACGGGATTCTCTGGGATAATTATTCCCTTACAAAATTCGGCGATCCCCGTGATTACTCCCAAATGGATCTGTTCAGGTTGTATGATGACACAGGGGAGGAAGGCGGCCTGACGGCCACCTATTATTTAAACTCCGATACAGCAAGGATATTCATCCGGCGAAAAGAGTCAGCCATCGATTATGAAACCCTGACATCCGTAAAGAACTTCCCTGAAAAATTTCCGTTTTACGGGTCAACCATTACCTGGACAGGAAAGATTGAACCGCAGGAATCAGGCCTTTTCCACTTCAGGCTCTACTATGCCGGCTACACGAAAGTTTATTTCGACGGTGAACCGGTAGTTCCTGAAAGGTGGAGGACAGCATGGAATCCCAATACCTATAAATTTGCAAGGGAGCTTGAGAAAGGCCGCAAATACTCCATAAGGCTTGAATGGAAGCCTGACGGCGGTATTTCATATATCGGGCTAAAAGCCCTGAGCCCCAGGTCTCCCGCGGAACAGGGAATGCTGTCGCTGACTTCGGAGATGGGCGACCAGATAGATTACTATTTCATTCACGGGGAAAATATAGACAGGGTGATCAGCGGTTACCGGACGCTTACAGGAAAAGCCCGGATATTGCCGAAGTGGGCTCTCGGATTCTGGCAGAGCCGGGAAAGGTACAGGTCGCAGACAGAACTTCTCGATGTTTTAAAAGAGTACAGGAAGCGGAAGATCCCGATCGACAATATTGTGCTTGACTGGTCATACTGGCCGGTCGATTCGTGGGGTTCTCACGAATTTGACCCGAAATTCTTTCCCGATCCCTCAGGCATGGTAGATGAGGTGCACAACCTGAATGCAAAAATAATGATATCAGTCTGGCCAAAATTTTATTATACAACCGAACACTATAAGGAGTTCGACAGTAAGGGCTGGATGTACACCCGTGCCGTCAGGGACAGTGTAAGGGACTGGATCGGAAAGGGGTATATCGGGTCATTCTATGATCCTTACAGCCAGGGCGCACGCGACCTCTTCTGGGGACAGATGATGGAGCACCTCTATCCGAAAGGATTCGATGCCTGGTGGATGGACGCTTCCGAACCTGACATTCTGTCAAACGCCGGCATCGAATACAGGAAACAGCTTTCAACTCCGACGGCAATGGGTCCTTCAACCAGATATTTCAACACATATGCCCTGATGAACGCAATGGCAATCTACGAAGGACAACGAAGCGCCGACCCGGGCAGGCGCGTATTCCTTCTTACCCGTTCGGGCTTTGCCGGACTTCAGCGATATTCAACCGCAACCTGGAGCGGCGATATTGGTACGCGCTGGGAAGATATGAAAGCTCAGATACCTGCCGGACTCAATTTTGCAATGTCAGGCATCCCTTACTGGACTTTCGACATCGGCGGCTTCTGCGTCGAGAACAGATACACGAGGGCTCAGGAGGGATCGGAAGACCTGGAGGAATGGAGGGAACTCAATACGCGTTGGTTCCAGTTCGGATCATTCTGTCCTCTTTTCCGGAGTCATGGGCAATTCCCTTACCGTGAAATATTCAACATTTCACCGGAAACCCATCCTGCCTATAAAAGCATGGTCTATTACGATAATCTGAGATACCGCCTGATGCCCTACCTCTATTCACTGGCAGGACTCACCTATTTCAATGATTACACAATCATGCGTGCAATGGTAATGGATTTCAGCGACGACAGGGAGGTCGTGAATATTGGTGATCAATTTATGTTTGGTCCTTCGATTCTCGTAGCACCGGTCTATAAATACAAAGCCAGGAGCCGGGAAGTTTATTTTCCATCCGCCGTCGGATGGTATGATCTGTATACGGGAGATTATATCTTCAGCGGTCATAAGCTGAACGTTGATGCCGGCTACGAACGGATGCCTCTTTTTGTTAAAGAGGGTTCCATAATCCCAATTGGCCCTGATATTCAATTCACTGATGAAAAACCCGGTGATCCCCTGACCTTTTTTGTTTATGCCGGAAGAAACTGTTCTTTTACTTTATACGAGGATGAAGGGACAAATTACAATTATGAAAAGGGCGAATGCAGTACTATAAAATTCAGCTTTGACAATTCCACCGGTGCCCTGACAATTGCCGACCGCAACGGGGAATATAACGGTCTGGCGGTTAATAGGATATTCAATATTGTCTGGATTGACAGGGATCATCCGGTTGCATTTGATCCGGATATCAAACCACACGCTTCCGTCACCTACGAAGGGAATAAGATGATTGTTGCAAAACCTGAATAGCGGTATTTGTCAACGGAGCTTAAGGAAGGTTAATGGATTTTGGCTTACCGACAACCCGTCAAAAGTTCCTTTTAATAGTTTTTAACTCCGGCTGATCATTTTAAATAATTCCTGCTACCTTTAATGGACCTAAAATCTTCTTTATAATAATTATCTGCAAATAATCCCTATGAAAAGCAAATCATTCTTTACATTCTGCATTCTTTTCCTGTTTATGGCTTTTAATATTGATGCCCAGGTGGCATCAATAAGAGATTCGCTTGGCGGTGCACCCGTACCGCCTGAAATTGAGAATCCGGAATGCACAGGCATCAACAAGGAGCCTGCACATGCCACCCTCATGCCGTATGCAGATCTGTCTCAAGCGCTTGCTGCCCGCAGGCATGCATCATCCTGGTATAAAAGCCTTAACGGGACCTGGAAATTCAACTGGGTTTCCTGGCCACAGGCACGGCCTGTCGATTTTTACAAAACAACATACAATGTATCCTCCTGGAAAGAGATCCCAGTTCCATCCAACTGGCAATTGTTTGGCTACGGGACACCTTATTACAGAAATCTTGGCTACACTTTCAAGCGCGATTTTCCGAAAGTGATGAGTACACCCCCGCGAACCTACACTGCTTACGAAGAGAGAAATCCTGTCGGAAGTTACAGGAGGGATTTTGAGGTCCCTGCAGAATGGAAGGGACGTCAGATATTCATTGCTTTTGATGGAGTCGATGCAGGCTTCTTCCTCTGGATCAACGGGCAGAAGGTCGGCTACAGTGTCAACAGTCGTAATGTTGCAGAATTCGATGTAACAAAATTTGTGAAACCGGGAAAGAATATGGTTGCCGTTGAGGTCTACAGGTACAATTCCGGCAGCTATCTTGAAGATCAGGATATGTGGAGGCTAAGCGGGATTTTTCGTAACGTAGGCATATGGAGTGCCCCCCAACAGCATGTCCGTGACTTTTTTGTGAAGACCGACCTTGACGGTCAATATCGCGATGCCAATGTTGAGATCACTGCCAAAGTTAAAAATTACGGGACCATATCTACAAAAGCCTCAGTTTTGGAAGCAACTCTGTATGACGGTGATAAACCTGTCTCTTCAGCTATGGCCGAAAGCATGGTGCCTGCCCTGAAACCGGGTGAAGAGGTTCCCGTCAGGCTCGCCTTCAAGGTACAGAATCCTGACAAATGGACTGCTGAAACGCCAAAGCTCTATACCACAGTTCTTATGCTGAAAACCGGGAAAAAAATTACCGAAACATTGTCTGCAAGAACCGGATTCAGGGAGATTGAGATCAGGGGAAGGCTATTTCTTCTGAATGGCACTCCTATCAAGCTTAAGGGAGTCAACCGTCATGAGAACTGGCCCGATGTTGGTCACGCTGTAACTGAAGCACAGATGATCCGTGATCTTGAACTTATCAAACAGGGCAACTGCAACCATGTCCGTACCAGCCATTATTCAGATGATCCCCGCTGGTATGAATTATGCGATGAATGGGGGATATGGCTTGTCGGCGAGGCAAACGTTGAATGTCACGGCAACTCGGGCAGGTTTGATGAGGAACCTTCAATGAAGGCGGCCATAATTGACAGGAATGTCGCCAACGCTGAAAACTTCAAAAACCACCCGTCGATAATACTCTGGTCGCTGGGAAATGAAAATGGGAGGGGAGGATCAAACTTCAGGGCTGCTATGGCAACAATTAAAGCAATCGACAATACACGTCCGGTCCATTATGAGGGTTTTGGCATCGGAAAAAATAATCCCGCCGATCTCGACAGCCGGATGTATACGGCAGTGGCCGAAGTGGAGCGTATCGCAAATGATACCTCCTTCCATAAGCCATTCTACATGTGCGAATATGCCCACGCAATGTTCAACTCAATGGGTGCAATAGGAGAGTATAACGATGTTTTCGATAAATATGAGACACTACTTGGCGGCGCTATCTGGGAATGGCAGGACCAGGGTATATGGAACAGGCGTGATCCGGGCCATGTAATCCTGGCTTATGGCGGAGGATTCGGGGAGTTTCCCAACGACCGTTACTTTATTCACAAGGGGGTTGTCTCATCCGAACGTGGCCTGAAACCTCATTATCCCGAAATGAAGCATGTTTATCAATGGATAGGTATATCTGAAGGAAATCTTGATGATGGTATTATAAAGATAAGAAACAAGTACCAGTTCGTTGATCTGAAAGGTTTTACAAGTGCATGGACCCTGTCGGAAAACGGGATGGTTATTGCTTCCGGAACTCTCCCCGCATTTGATGTGAAGCCGGGTAAGGAGATTTCCGTTCAGGTACCGTATGAGATTGAAAAGGTTAAAGAGGGAGCTGAGTATTTCCTCCGCGTCTCTTTCTCGCTTGCAAAGGATGAGATCTGGGCCGGGAAAGGGTACGAGATTGCATCTCAGCAGTTTGTACTCCCTGTTAAGTCACCTGCCGCCAGGATTGAAAGTTCATCCAAACCTCTGACAATGGTTCAGGGGGAAAAAGAGATAACATTAAAGGGAGATGGTTTTACAGCAGTTTTCGACATGGCAGCCGGCACTTTCTCCAGGCTTGAACGGAACGGATTGAACATCCTTAAACCGGGCGGAGGGCCGAGACTTCATCTGTGGAGGACACCACACCGGAACGATGATATGTGGGCTGACAGGAGCTGGATGAATACAGGTCTGAAAGAACTCAGGTGGAGCGTCAGTGCAACATCGGTGGAACAGTCAAATCCGTCAGAGGTAAAAATATCGGTTAAGCTGCTTGGAGAAGGGATGAATAAATTCACGGTGAACCACGACGTTGTCTATACAATAAACGGTGACGGATTAATAACCTCTTTGAACAGCATCAACTCAAGCAATCCCCAGCAGGTGGTTGCCCGGATTGGCGTCAGGATGCTGCTTGATAAACAATTTGAGGAGGTTGAATACTTTGGCCGCGGTCCGATGGAAAATTATGCCGACCGCAAGCGCGGATTTGATATCGGGATTTACAGAAGCACTGTTAAGGAACTTCTTACTCCGTATGAGAAACCCATGGACGCAGGGAACCACGAGGACGTCAGGTGGGTGCAAATTACGAATTCAGGCGGGACAGGACTGAAAGCAATGTGCGATTCCACTCTCCTGCAGTTCACGGCGATTCCATATCGCGATGAGGTAATGGAACCCGTGGAATACAGGGTTGATCTGCCCCCGGGCGATGAATCGGTGTTCTGCCTTAGCTACAGGACCCTTGGGGTGGGATCTGCAAGCTGCGGTCCGCGGCCATTGACCCAGTATGTGGTATATGCAGCGCCTGCATCATTTACATATAAGCTCCGGTTGCTTGGAAATAACAGATGACATGATTTATAGAAGAAATATTTCAATCTGACTAAATATTTTGGATATGAAAAAAAGTTTTAGTATACTTTTTATGCTCACCTTGCTTGCAGGATGCAGCAACGGACCTGGAAACATCGGGCTGCCCTCGCTCATCGGAGACAATATGCTTATGCAGCAAAACACCGATGTTAAGATCTGGGGAAAGGCAGCCCCGGGTTATAAAATTGCTGTCTCAGCGAGCTGGAATGCGGAAGGGAAAGCCAAAGCCGGTGAAGATGGACGGTGGTCAGTCGCAATCCGTACACCCGGGGCGGGCGGCCCGTATACGATCTCAATTTCCGGCAGAGATACCAGCCTGACAATCAATAATGTCCTGATCGGAGAGGTGTGGTTTTGCTCGGGTCAGTCAAATATGGAAATGCCGCTGGCCGGTTGGCCACCGGTCGATACCGTCATGCATTCCGCCGCAGCTATTGCCAATGCTTCAATACCGGAAATACGTCTGTTTAATGTTCAGAGAAAAGTTTCCGGCGAACCGCTTGAAGAGTGCATAGGAAGATGGGAGGTATGTACTCCGGCATCAGTCAGTCCCTTCAGCGCAACAGCATATTTCTTCGGAAAAAAGCTCTATGACGAGCTGGGTATCCCGGTAGGACTGATTGAATCGGCCTGGGGAGGTACGCCCGCAGAAGCGTGGATGTCGGCAGATGTACTTGAAAGTGCAGGTGAATTTGTTCAGGAACTTACTGCAATCAGGGAATCAGGGCCGATTATGGAGGAATACCAGTCATGGCTCAGTTCGCACCCGCAGATTGAAGCAGGACTTTCCGGCGATAACCAGTGGAAAAACCTCAATTTCAATGATGAAGGTGCGCCATTGCCCGGGTTTAATGATGTTAACTGGCCGGTGATGAAGCTCCCGGGACAGTTTGAGCCTGTAACAGGAGATTTTGACGGAGCCGTCTGGTTCAGGAAAAATATTGAAGTACCAGCGGAACTTGCAGGGAAAGAGATGATCCTTTCATTAGGTCCGATCGACGATATGGATATAGCATACGTTAACGGGAAGCCTGTGGGTGCGCATGAGGTCTCAGGCATGTGGCAGGCAGAGAGGAATTACGACATCCCGGCAGACCTTGTGAAAGAGGGTATAAATACAATTGCGGTACGTGTTCTTGATAACCAGGGTGGCGGCGGTATATGGGGCCAACCGGGTTCAATGAGAATTGCATTGAAAGAGAATCCCCGGAAACAGATCCTGCTCGACGGTGAGTGGAAATTCCAGCCGGTTGCCGAACTTATCGGCAATAAATTCTATGTTTTCGATCTGGCGACAAATGAATTTTCTGGCAGAAAAAGACCCCCGGCTGTAGGACCTTCATCCCCCTCCTCCCTTTACAATGCAATGGTTCATCCGGTGATAAACTACCCTATAAAGGGTGCAATATGGTACCAGGGTGAAGCCAATGTAGGAAGGGCTGATCAGTACTCGAAGATCTTTCCCCTGATGATAAAGAACTGGAGGGAAGCCTGGGGTATTCGGGATTTTCCATTCTACTTTGTACAGATAGCACCATACGTATATTCAAATGTTGACTCCACAGAATCGGGATATCTGCGTGAAGCCCAGGAAAGCGCACTGAAAATCGAAAATACCGGAATGGTAGTTGCACTCGATATCGCCACTGTGATGAATATACACCCCCCGTTTAAAAAAGAGGTGGGCGACAGGCTCGCAAACCTGGCTCTCAGGAATGATTACGCGAAGGACATCGGAGTGTACGGGCCTGTATATAAATCGATGTCAAAAGATGGAATTTCGATAAAAATCCAATTTGAAAACGTGGAAGGGGGGCTGACAGCAAAGGGTGGAAAATTGTCGGAATTTGAAATTGCAGGGAATGATGGCAGATTTGTAAAGGCTGATGCAACTATCGTTACCGATGGAGTGCTGGTTTCCGCCCCGGGAGTAAAAGATCCGGTTTCAGTCAGATATTGCTGGCGCAACGGCGCAGTTGCCTCGCTATTCAACGGGGCCGGACTTCCTGCCCTGCAGTTCAGGACAAAAGAATAGTTTTAAAAGATATTTGCGCACAGGAAAGTTTATTAATTTTATAAAAAAATATTTTTATGTTGATGCAAAAAGTAATGTTATTGTCGCTCAGTCTGACTGCAGGGATTCTGATCCCGGGATGCAAGCAATCAGAAGGTGAAAAGGTAAGGAAAGAGGTTTTCGGAACTCATCAGGGAAAGGAAGTCTACCTTTTCACCCTGACCAATAAAGCAGGGAATGTAATAAGGATCACAAACTTTGGCGCCAAGATCAACTGGATTGAGGTACCTGACCGGAACGGTAAGAAAGATAATATAACATTCGGATATGACACCTTTGAGGAAACTGTAAAAGGCGACATGTCATTCGGTTCAATAGTCGGACGGTATGCCAACAGGATCGCTAATGGTAAATTTACCCTCGATGGTGTCGAATACACTCTCCCTGCCAATAACGGACCAAATACCCTCCACGGCGGCCCCGGCGGCTGGCACAGTGTTGTCTGGGATTCCGAAGTACTAAAAAACAGCGAAGCCCCGGCGGTGAAGCTCACATATCACAGTCCTGACATGGAAATGGGATTCCCGGGAAACGTTGATGTGGAAGTCGTCTACACCTGGACCGACAACAATGAAATTGTAATGGATTACAAATGCACCACCGACAAAAAAACCGTGGTAAACGTTACAAACCACGCCTATTTCAACTTTCACGGAGCAGGAAACGGTGATATTCTTGACCATGAAGTCACACTGAAAGCTTCGGCATTCACACCCGTGGACTCTGTTATGATTCCTACCGGTGAGATTCGTCCTGTTGCGGGTACACCGTTCGATTTTACAACTCCTCACGCAATCGGTGAAAGGATCGGTGAAGAATATGACCAGCTGATCCTGGGAAAAGGATACGATCATAATTTTATTCTTGATAACAGGGAAGAACCCGATGTAATCGTGTACGATCCCGATAGCGGCCGCATGCTCGAAGTGATAACAGACCAGCCCGGGATGCAGCTTTATAC
This sequence comes from uncultured Bacteroidales bacterium, assembly GCA_963737255.1. Lineage (GTDB taxonomy): Bacteria > Bacteroidota > Bacteroidia > Bacteroidales > VadinHA17 > LD21. The sequence goes on along the minus strand of CAVTSB010000006.1, from coordinate 540,077 downwards.
CGGCAACTTCCTCGACGGCACTAAGACAGGACATGGTGGAAAGGCTTTTAATTACAGGTCAGGTTTCTGCCTTGAATCAGGCCACTATCCCGACAGTCCTAATCATCCGGATTTTCCGACAACTGTCCTGGATCCCGGCAATACACTGGTTACAAAAACTATCTACAGATTCTCCGTTAAGTAGAGAATAACCATGTATAAATGCCGGATATGAAATAGATAATTGCGGTTCATATCCGGTATTTTTTTGAGAGCAAAAACTTTTTTTAAAATTCTGTCATGAAACAACTCCTGTCATTATTCTTTTCAGCAATTTTCATAATCGCTTCCACTTCCCGAACCTATTCCCAAAAACCTGATACCATCCCGTTACCCGAGCACCCCCGTCCCGATTTTATGCGAAGTCAGTGGATCAACCTCAACGGCTTGTGGGATTTCAGCTTCGACAAGGAAAACATAGGAGAAGCAGGAGAATGGTTCTCAGGCAGGGAGTCATTCGGGAAAAAAATTCTTGTCCCTTTTCCCTGGGGCTCAAATCTTTCGGGTGTAACGAATGAAGCTGATATAGCCTGGTATTCAAGGACAATTAAAGTGCCTCCGGAATGGGACGGAAAAAATGTCTTTATCGTCTTTGGAGCCTGCGACTGGAAAACAACCGCCTGGCTCGACGGACAGAGCCTTGGAACATTCCAGGGAGGCTATACACCATTTGAATTCGATCTTACTCCGTTTCTGAAAAAAGGTCAGGCGCAGACACTCGTCGTTAAGGTTGACGACACTCCTCACCCCTTTAAGCTTGAGGGGAAACAGGGATACGGCGAAGCCAAAGGGATATGGCAGACTGTTTACCTGGAAGCACGCGGAAAGGCGGCTATTAAAAATGTTCACTTCACCCCCGATATTGATAAATCGCTTGTTCAGGTCAGCGCTCACTTAAACGTTCCTGCCGCTGAAGCCATGACCCTCAGGGTCAGGTTCCTGAATGGCGGTCAGACGAATCCCGAAGTTCTTCAAAAAATTAAGAAAGGTGTTTCGGAATTGCAGTTTCAGATAGCTGTTGAAAAAATGCACCTCTGGGATCTCAACGATCCGTTCCTTTATGATGTGGAGGTTTCGCTTGCAAATAAAAGCGGGGAGACCGATAAGGTAATCAGCTATTTCGGAATGAGAAAAATAAGTACGGTAAATCTTCCCGGACTGGGCTACCCTTATGTGGCGCTAAACAACAAACCTGTGTATCTGCAGCTTACCCTTGATCAGAGCTACCACCCTGATGGCTTTTACACCTTTCCGTCGGATGAGTTCATGCGTGATGAGATACTCCGGTCAAAAAGAATAGGTTTGAACGGCAACCGTATACACATAAAGGTTGAAGTACCCCGCAAGCTCTATTGGGCCGATAAGCTTGGATTGCTTATAATGGCCGATGTTCCCAACTCGTGGGGAGAACCTGATGAGACTCAGCAAAAAGAATGGGAAGTGGCAATGCGCGGACTGATAAACCGCGACTATAACCACCCGGCTATTTTCTCATGGGTCTTGTTCAATGAAACCTGGGGTTTGTTTACCACCACCGATAAAGAAAAAAGGCGGCGCCAATACCTGCCTTCAACCCAGAGCTGGGTTGCAGAAATGTACAGGCAGGCAAAACAGCTTGATCCTTCGAGACTGATCGAGGACAACTCCGCCTGCAACTACGATCATGTTATAACCGACCTGAACACATGGCATGCTTATCTCCCGGGATATAAATGGAAGGAATTCCTTGATAATGCAACCAAAGAGACATACGAAGGTTCTGCGTGGAATTTTATAGGTGACAACAAGCAGGGCAAAGAGCCTATGCTGAACAGCGAATGCGGCAATGTATGGGGATACAGCGGCAGTACCGGCGATGTGGACTGGAGCTGGGACTATCACATTATGATGAATGAGTTCCGGATGCATCCGAAGATAAGCGGATGGCTCTATACCGAACATCACGATGTTATTAACGAATGGAACGGCTACTATAAATTCGACAGGTCAAATAAATATACAGGGCTGGAAGACCTGGTTCCCGGTATGACGCTGAACGATTTTCACTCTGACATGTATATCGCTACCACAGGTGACCTGTGCAGGAAGACAAATCCCGGCGAGACACTGATGATCCCGTTTTTCGCGTCATTCATGACAGATTATGATTACGGACAGTATGTATATCTGAAAACTGAACTTGTCGGATGGGATCAGCTCGGACGGTTTGAACACTATTCTTCGGATATTATTCCCCTCCCATACAAACCGTGGATGAATGAGGATATTGCAGCAATGCCCTTTAACATGCCGTCAAAGCCTTGCCTTGCCCTCCTTCGGCTTACACTCATGGATGCCGCCGGTAATCCGCTCCATCACAACTTTATCAGCTTTTTAGTTGAAAATGAAACTAATCCATCTAACCGGACCATTGACATTGGCGAAAGGAAAGCTGCCCTGGTATCATTCAGGCCTTCAGCATTTACCTCTGCAAAGTGGAGCGGAAAGCAGTGGAACATCCTTGACGGCCTTAAAGTTAATGGTGCAGGTTATGGCTATTTTGAATATAAGGTTGATATTCCGGAAAACATCGATCTTTCAAATACAGAAAGTGTTTCAATCGTTTTTGAGGCATCCTCAAAACAATTATTCGGCAAGGATAATCCGGAAAGCGGTCCGATGGGCGGTGACTATATGCGAGGTAAAGGCACTTTCGACAACAGTCTGAATCCCAATTCATACCCGATGACCGATGAACAAAAATTCCCCGGCCAGGTAAGGATCGTGGTAAACGGTGAAGTAGTCGGGAACTGTATGCTTGAGGATGATCCGGCCGATCACCGCGGTATATTGTCATGGTATTCACAACCCAGGGATAATAAGCTTAATGAAGCAGGCTCCTACGGTTACCTTTTAAATGCTAAAATACCCATAAAGCTTATCTCCGGTTCACCTGCCAGAACAGTCACAGTACGATTTGAAGTCGACGAGTCTATGCCGGGAGGGCTGGCTGTCTATGGTGCGAAATTCGGAAGATATCCGCTCGATCCGACACTTGTATTTGTAACGAAATAAACCTGTTCTCTCTTTTTTCGGAAAAATTAATAACAATTAACTCTTTATAATTATGGCAACACGACGTGTATTTCTGAGAAACACTGCTATCGCCGCTGCAGGACTTGGCCTGGCTCCTTCAATATCAGGTTCCATAATCAGTTCCCCCGCCGGCGACAGGATAAATGTTGGTCTTATCGGCTGCAACGGTCAGGGTTGGAGCGACCTGAGCGAGTTTTTAAAGCACCCTGAAGTTGAATGTCTTGCTTTGTGCGACATTGACGAAAGCGTGCTGAACCGCAGGGCAGCCAATGTTGAAAAAATAAAAGGAAAAAAACCGGCAAACCTCTATAAAGACTGGAGAAAGCTGATCGAGAACAAGGATATCAATCTTGTGATCGTTGGGACTCCCGATCACTGGCATTGTATGCAGATGGTTGCAGCATGTGAAGCCGGAAAGGATGTTTTTGTAGAGAAGCCGATCGGAAGAACGATAGAAGAATGCAACCTGATGGTAAAGGCTGCAGAAAAATACAAGAGCATTGTCCAGGTGGGTCAGTGGCAGAGAAGTGATCCGCACTGGCAGGATGCCGTTAATTTCATAAATACCGGTAAACTGGGTAAAATACGGCTGGTAAGAGTCTTTTCCTACCAGGGCTGGTGCCCTTCTATCCCGGTCTTACCCGATGAGGCTGTACCCGCAGGAGTAGATTATGACATGTGGCTCGGCCCGGCTACAAAACGACCATTCAACAGAAACCGCTTTCACTTCACATTCAGGTGGTTCTGGGATTATGCAGGCGGACTGATGACTGACTGGGGAGTGCATTTGCTCGACTACGCGCTTTACGGCATGAATGTAACGGCCCCAAAATCAATAATGGCCATGGGAGGCAAATATGGCTATCCCGACGACGCGTGTGAAACTCCCGACAGCCTGCAAACGATCTATGAATTTGATGGCTTCAATGTACTCTGGGATCATGCAATAGGAATTGATGACGGAGCTTATGGCCGTAATCATGGTCTGGGTTTCGTGGGAGAAAACGGAACACTGGTTCTTGACCGTGGCGGCTGGGAGGTAATACCTGAAAAGGTAAATAATAAGATCCGCATGGACGCTGTGCCGCTGAAGAAAGGAACCGGAGAAGGTTTGAAAAATCATGTACAGAACCATCTTGATTGCATCAAAAGCCGCAATCCAAAAACAAACGCCAGCATTGAGATCGGTGCACATATAGCTAAATTCTCGGCGCTGGGCAATATTGCTTACCGCACAGGCAAAAAACTGGTCTGGGATGGAAAGAAATTTACAAACGATACCGAAGCAAACAATTTCCTGGTCCCCGATTACAGGGATCCGTGGAAACTACCGGTTGTTTAGCCTATCCAGGCATTTCACAGTTTGCGAACTGATTGATATCAATAAATAGAAACCCGCTGGACTATGAAACCCGTAAATCTGTTATATGCTGTTCTTCCTGTCTGGCTGCTGGCCGGGTGCGGACCATCTGCCAATTCCCCTGCACCCCTCAGTCTGCATCCCCGGAATCCCCACTATTTCCTCTTCCGCGAAAAACCTGAAATCCTTATCGGATCGACCGAACATTACGGGGCAGTCATGAATCTTGATTTTGACTATGTAAAGTACCTTGATGAACTTGCCGTATCCGGGATGAATGTAACACGTACTTTTTCAGGGATCTATGTTGAACCGGAAGGGGTATTCGGTATAAAGGGGAATACCCTTGCACCGGATACAGGACGTTTTATTTGTCCATGGGCAAGAAGTCCGGAGGAAGGGTATGCCGTGGGCGGAAATAAGTTTGACCTGACAAAATGGGACCCGGACTATTTTTTCAGGCTCAGGGACTTTGTCACGGAGGCCGGAAAGAGAAATATTATAGTTGAACTTGACCTGTTTTCAAATTTTTACGATACGCTTCAATGGAAAATATCTCCGCTGAATTCCGCTAACAATGTAAACGGGATCGGAAATATAAGGGACCAAAAGGAGATACTTTCCCTCCGGCATCCTGAAATACTTGATATACAGGAAAAAATGGTCAGAAAAATAGCGGACGAACTTAAGGGCTTTGATAATCTGTATTATGAAGTTTGCAATGAACCATATTTCGGTGATACGACCGCACTCAGGGAATGGGAAGACCATATGACCGGTGTTGTAATGGATGCAGAAAAGGGATTTGAACACAAGCACCTTATTTCAAATAATATAGCTAATCATCGGCGGCTGGTTCCCGTTCCCAGGAAAGGAGTCTCGGTCTACAATTTTCACTATGCGAGCCCTCCGGTTACCGTAGCTATGAACTATCACCTTAATATGGCTCTGGGCGACAACGAAACCGGATTTGACGGAATAGAAGATGCAACTTACAGGATGGAAGCCTGGAATTTTATTCTGGCCGGAGGGGCGCTCTTCAATCACCTCGATTATTCTTTCACCGCTGATAATGAAGACGGAAGCTATATCATAAAGAAAGGTCAGCCAGGAGGAGGGACCAAAGCACTGCGAAGTCAGCTTGGCATACTCGCCGGTTTTATGGAATCCCTCAACTATGTTGACATGAAGCCCATTACCGGTGGGCTTGTAAGGCTTTCTGACCAGGGAAACACTACTGTTCAGGGACTTATTGATGATGATAAAGTTATTGCTCTCTATTTCTCAGGAAATGACACCATCAGAACAAGTACCTCTTTTGAAATTAATTTATCCGCCGGTTCCTATAAATTAAACTGGATCGATACAAAAAATGCGGACGAAACAGCTGCGAAGCTTACGGATCATTCAGGCGGGTGGGCTGCAGTTACTTCACCGGACTATGTTGAGGATATTGCTCTGAAAATCGTTAAGGTTGACTGACTCCCGTTCGCATACGATCAGGACAAGGAGAGAAAAGATTGAATAAATACGTATTAAAATACGTATTATAATTGCGTAAGATAAATTAAACCGTATTTACACCTCACCCCCTTGATCCCCCTCTCCCGGGTGAGAGGGGGAAGCCCCTTCCACCCTGATCGAGGGTTCCGTCCCGATAGCTATCAGAAGCTATCGGAAGTGGAGAGGCTCTTGACGGGAAATACGTATTATAATACATATTTTAATTTGAATTAATACGTATTAAAATACGTATTATAATACATATTATTTTAAAAATATGAAGATGAATAAACTGAAAATCTCAATCACCGGTTTAGCCTTCATTCTTATCGCTCTTGCAGGCTGCAGAAACCAAACCCGGAGTGAACTCATCAATCCCAGGGTCGGACCACAACCCGACGGGAGCATCCTGGTCCCCTCAAACCAGCTCCTGCGTCCGGCAGGACTGCAGATTGGGCTCCCGGGCCGTCCGGTCGACCTTGCCCTGACACCCGACGGGCGATTCCTTCTTGTTAAGAACAAGGCCGATCTCGATCTTATAAGATTGTCAGACAGAACACTGCTGCAGACCCTCCCTTTCAAACAGAGCGGGGCATCTTTTACTGGTTTGTCGGTTTCATCCGACGGGAAAACTGTTTATGTAACCGATGCCGACAACCGGATATGCGTTGCATATATTGACGAAAACAATATACTGCAGTGGAAAGATCCAATTTTACTGCCAGGTCCGGAAATCGGCGATTCACCTTACCCCGGCGGACTTGCACTGAATGAACCGGGAAGCAGGATTTATGCCACACTAAGCCGGAACAATACCCTGGCAGTCGTAAACCTTTCGAACAAATCAATTTCGGAGATACCAGTCGGCATCGCCCCATATGATGTTGTACTTGCTTCAGAAACAAAAGCATATGTAAGCAACTGGGGAGGAAGGCGTCCGGTCGAAGGCGAAGCTGTTTATAATTCATCAGGCAGCAAGGTGCTTGTAGATCCGGAGACGGGGATTGCAAACAACGGAACAGTATCGGTTGTGGATTTAGCTAAGAATGAGGAGGTAAAAGTGATTGAAACAGGGCTTCATCCGTGCGGGATGGCATTGAGTCCCGATGGCGGACGACTTTATGTTGCCTGTTCCAACAGCGACATAATTACAGTAATCGATACGGAGGCGGATGAGGTTGTTGATAATATTTCCGTACATAGCGCGGAAGGTGTGCCGTTCGGCAGTTCACCAAACGACCTCGCCGTTTCCCCTGATGGTAAATATCTTTATGTTGCCAACGGAACTGATAATGCAATATGTGTGATTGAAACGGGGAACAAAGGCAAAGTCGGGTATATCCCGACAGGATGGTATCCGGGAACTGTGATACTAAATAAAGCCGGCAATACTCTTTACGTGGCAAATGTAAAGGGGGTCGGATCACGGAATCAGCTTACCTCCCGGGAGGGCTACAATTCTCATGATCACCTTGGATCCGTATCTATTATCCTATTGCCCGGTGATCGTGAGCTTGAAAAAATGACTGAAACGGTAAGCCTTAATAACGCCCCTGCCCTTAAACATGAAAATTCAAAACCGGTAAAAGCCCATAAGGGTAAAGTGCCTGTTCCGGTTTTGCCAGGTCAGAAGTCGGTTTTCAGGCATGTTGTCTACATAATTAAGGAAAACCGGACCTACGATCAGGTTTTTGGTGACATGGCACAGGGAGACGGAGATACCAGTCTCGTCCAGTTTGGACGCGAGGTCACGCCGAATCATCATCTTCTTGCAGAATCATTTGTCCTGCTCGATAATTTCTATTGCAGCGGTATCCTGAGCGCTGACGGTCATCAGTGGACTGATGAGGCGTATGTGACCGATTATCTTGAAAAATCATTCGGCGGCTTTACAAGAAGCTATCCTTACGATGGCGATGATGCACTTGCATATTCCAGTTCGGGTTTTATCTGGGATAATGTTTTGAGACATGGATTATCGTTCCGTAATTACGGAGAGTTTGTGAGCGCTGAAATTGAACCCGCAAATGCAACATTTTCTGAAATATATCAGGATTTCACGAGCGGTGCAGGCAGGGTAAAGATCAGTGCAAAGGCAAATCTTGAGCAGCTTCAAACCTATCTGTGCCCGACTTATATCGGATTTCCCAACAAAGTTACAGACCAGTACCGTGCAGCTGAATTCGTAAAGGAGCTTGGAGAATATGAGAAAAACGGTGATTTCCCGAACTTCATAATAATGCTGCTGCCCAATGATCATACCTCGGGAACGCGTCCGGGTATGCCGACACCGCAGGCTGCAGTAGCCGATAATGACCTTGCCCTGGGAAAGATTGTGGAAGCGATCTCATCAAGCAAATACTGGAAGGAGACATGTATCCTGGTTACCGAAGATGATCCCCAGAATGGACTTGACCATGTCGACGGTCACCGTACCGTGGGATTGGTAATCAGTCCCTATACCAGAAGGGGTGAGGTCATATCAACCTATTATTCCCAGATAAACATGGTAAGGACCATTGAAAACATTCTGGGCATACCGCCAATGAACCAGCTTGACCTGTCGGCAGAAGCTATGACAGAGTGTTTTACAGCTAAGCCCGATTTTACCCCATATAAAGCCGTAAAGAACAATATCCCGCTTGACCGTCTCAATCCGGCTCTCGTTTCGTTGAGCGGAGATCAGCTTTACTGGGCCAAGAAATCACTTGAACAGGACCTTGAAAATGTGGACCGGATTGATGATGATACCTTCAACAGGATCATATGGCATGCGGTGAAAGGGTATGACAGGCCGTATCCGGTATTAAGGAAATAGAGCGGATGAGTAGTTAATATGAAATATCAAATATTATTAATTGCAGGTTGTATCAGCTGGTTATTGACCTGCTGTAATCAGTCATACCCTGGCACAATTGAATCCATTGATCCGGGTTCCTACGACGGAACCTGGTGGAACCGTACACCTGTAAGACTGGTGCAGACTAATTTTCCTGAGATCTATGCCGGCATGGATGTGGATGATTATGTCAGGTCAGTAGAGGAAGCTTCAGCCAATACGGTACTTTTTAATACGGGAGGGATAGTTGCCAACTACCAGACCAAACTGCCTTATGAATGGAAGAACCCCATGATGGGAGACAGGGACCTGGTCGCCGAATTGTTGGAAAAGCTGCATGATAGAGGCATAAAGTACATTGCGCGTTTCGATTTCAGCAAGGTTGATAAGACCATTGCAGTCCTGAAGCCGGAATGGCTGTATGTAGGTACAAATGGCAGGAACCTGGAGTTTAACGGGACCGTAGCTGCCTGTATTAACGGAGGGTACTACCAGGAATACGCTTTTGAAATACTTAAGGAGGTCATTGCCAACTATGACATTGACGGAATATTCTTCAATATGATGGGATACACCGGCTCCACCTATTCCGGCACCAACTATGGCATCTGCCAGTGTGAAAATTGTAAAAAGCGATTCCGGGAAGCTACAGGGTTGAAGCTTCCTGTGAACAATTCCGATCCTTCATTGGAGGTATACCGGCGGTTTCAGCAGGATACGTCCGATGAATTGTACAGGAAGGTGACTGATTTCATTAAACAGCAGAACCCTGATCTGATCGTTTATAACTATAACGATGTGGGTACCTCATGGATTGCGTCGGAATCGGGAGCGTCAATGAGACCGGGGATTGATAATATTTATCATGCGACAGGCAATGTCAAAAAGACCCTCGGGTCATATAAGGACAGGATGCCTGTCAATCTTATCATGGGATTTCAGGCTATTGGGTACAGGAACATAATGAGTTCCCCAAACCTTTTGAGGACCTGGTGGCTTGAAAACATGCTGCACGGAGCTCCGGTAGCTTTTGTAGTGGTCGGTACACTAGTCCATTATGAAGACCGGCGGTTTATTCCTGTTGTTAACGAACTGTTTGGATTTCATAAGGCCAACGAAAAATTGTTCACAAACGTCCAGGCAATAAACAGTATTGCCCTGATTCAGGGTCCTGAAGCTGAGTATCAGGGGATAATGAAGCTTCTATCAGAGGAACACATCATGTTTGACGTGATCATTCCTTCACTTCTGGGTAGTGACAGGACTCCGCGCCCACTTGAAGATTATGATGCAATAATTCTGGACGATATCGTAAATATGAGCGATGAGCTTGTTGCAAGGCTCGATAATTATGTCGGGAATGGAGGTAAGCTGTTGGTAACCGGGGCTACATCGACAAATGATGGAAGCCGTGCCCCCTTGAACAGGATCAGGCTTAAATCGCTCGGTGTTGAACCGGAATATGAAGTGTTCCCTCAGACCGGGGCCACTTATTTGAAGGTTTCCGCGAGCGATAAGCAAGCTCTTGGTCAGGAGGAGTTTGCTGACTTCACCCTGATGATGATGAATTCAAGGTTCCTGAAATGTAAAGTAAAGGAAAATGCGCAGGGTTATTTGCGACTTTTACCAAGTAATATGTACGGTCCTGCTGAAAAAACATATTATTCGGAGGATGAAATTACAGGTTTCCCGGGAGCCGTTTTTTTCAGATACGGTACGGGGATGACGGTCTACATACCCTGGATGATCGGCTCGGAATACGATGCAAAAGGCAACTATTCCCAAAGAGCATTATTTCTCGCCTCACTTAAAAACATCCTGAAGGTTGAAAACCGGATTGAAACAGATGCTTCACCGGTGATCGAAATGACCCATCTGGCAAACCTGAACGGAGCATTCGAATGGGTGGGATTCATAAATCATTCGGGATTCTTAGGTACTTCCTTCCGTGAACCTGTTACAATCCATAATACCACTGTTCGCCTTAAACCATTAAAACCGGTAGGTGAAGTCAGGCTGATAAGGTCAGGACTGAGTATCGGTTTTACCCGGAGCGGTGACTGGATTGAGTATATTGTACCCGAAATCGGTGATTTTGAAATGGCCCTTTGTCTTTACAAGTAAGATCAGCTACCCATTTTTTATGACGGGCAACTACGGGGTTGTATCTTGCGTTTCCGTTTTTTTTATAACTTTCCTTTGAGTAATCGTAAAATTTCCAACTCAATGAGAAAAATATTTACAGTTTTCCTGACGCTGGCATTAATTACAGCTTTGAATACCGTCAGCGGCCAGCAGGCTGCCTATGAATTCCCGTTTAGGGACCCTTCACTTCCGACCGATGCAAGGGTCGCTGATCTTCTGTCGCGTATGACGGTAAAGGAAAAAGCTGACCAGCTTCTTTACACAGCTCCATCAATCCCACGCCTTGGAATACCATCCTATAATTGGTGGAATGAGGCTCTCCATGGCGTTGCCAGGGCTGGTTATGCCACAGTTTTTCCTCAATCAATCACAATAGCCAACTCATGGGACGAGGGCCTTATGTACAATGTGGCCAACGCTATCTCAGACGAGGCCAGGGCAAAGTACCATGAATTTCAAAGGAGAGGTAAAACTGGTATTTACCAGGGCCTTACATTCTGGTCACCCAATATAAACATCTTCCGCGATCCCAGGTGGGGAAGGGGACATGAAACCTACGGTGAGGATCCCTTCCTGACAGGAAGGATGGGGCTGCAATTTGTAAAAGGGATGCAGGGGGATGATCCGAAGTACCTGAAGACTGTTGCAACGGCGAAGCATTATGCAGTTCACTCTGGCCCTGAGCCCCTTAGGCACTCATTCAATGCAAAAGTAAGCGAAGTTGATCTGCATGAGACCTATCTGCCTGCATTCAGAACCCTCATCGTCGATGCCGGAGCATATTCGGTTATGGGAGCATATAATATGTTCAGGGATTTTCCATGCTGCGCAAACCCGGTGCTTTACGGGATCCTTAGAAATGACTGGGGATTTAAAGGTTATATAGTCTCCGATTGCTGGGCTATTTCCGATTTTTATAAGTTCACGGGATTTGCAAAAGATGCTGCCGAAGCTGCTGCACAGGCAGTAAAGGCCGGAACTGATCTGGAATGCGGCGTCGATTACAAGAACCTTATTACTGCCCTTGAGCGTGGTCTGCTGACAGAGGATGATATCGACCTTGCTGCCGGAAGGGTCTTTACTGCCAGGTTTAAGCTGGGCATGTTCGATCCCGATGGTCTGGTACCTTATGCCCAGATCCCTTTCTTCGTTAATTGCTCGGATTTCAATAATACACTTGCCAGAAGAGCTGCACAGGAATCTGTGGTGCTCCTTAAAAATTCAGACAATATCCTGCCGCTTAAAAAAGAATTAAAAACAATAGCCGTGATCGGCCCTAATGCAGATAATTTCGAATCGCTGATAGGTAATTACAATGGCATTCCCAGAGATCCTGTGACCGTGCTGAAAGGCATAATGAACAAGGTCACTCCTGAAACGAGGGTCGTTTATTCGGAGGGGAGCGACCTGGCTGATGGTATTCATAATCTGACCGTTATCCCCTCAGGGTACCTGCAGGCACCTGATGGACGGCAGGGTGCCCTGGGCGAGTATTTTGACAACAGGGACATGAATGGAGAACCTGTTTTTACAAGGATTGACGACCGGATAAGCTTCTACTGGGAACATTCCTCTCCCCGGGCTGATATGCCTGATGATGATTTCGGAATTAAATGGACCACATATCTTATCCCTCCGGAGTCGGGTGCATATTTCCTGGGGGGATGGGGCTCATCAGGATATGAAATACTGCTTGACGGCAAAAGCATTATTAAAGTAAGGGGAGACCATCACGCTTTTCACAGGGAATATGGGGTTAACCTTGAAGCTGGTAAAAAATACAAAATAGAGGTTCTATATAAAAACTATTCCGGTGATGCCGATATTAAGCTCCTGTGGGCGCCTCCCAGGCTGAATATGAAAGAGCAGGCGGTTTTGGCAGCAAAGGAGGCGGATGTGGTTATCCTTGTCCTGGGATTATCGCAACGACTCGAAGGGGAAGAGATGAGCATCAGGATCGATGGATTCCTCGGGGGAGACAGGACTAATCTCAACCTGCCCGGCACCCAGGAAGACCTCCTTAATTCGGTGGCGGCAACCGGGAAACCTGTGATTGTCGTTCTGATGAACGGTGGTGCACTCTCTGTAAACGGTGTCCATGAAAAGGCTGCGGCAATCCTCCTTGCAGGTTATCCCGGGCAGCAGGGGGGGAATGCAGTCGCTGATGTTCTGTTCGGTGACTATAACCCGGCCGGCAGGTTGCCTGTCACTTATTACAAATCTATTGAACAGCTGCCCCCTTTTGAAGATTATAATATGACCGGAAGGACTTACAGGTTTTTTACGCAGGAACCACTCTATCCGTTCGGATACGGGCTTAGTTATACAACTTTCACTTATAGTAACCTGGTCGTGCCTGAAAAAGCTGTCGCCGGCGGGGAGGTAACGGTGAAGGCGACAATATTCAACTCAGGCAGTGTACCAGGTGATGAGGTCGTTCAGCTCTATCTGACCGATGAAAAGGCATCAACTCCGAGACCCATCCGTCAGCTTGAAGGATTTGCCAGGATCACTCTCAAACCCGGAGAGAGCAGGGAGGTTGAATTCACACTTGAGCCAAGGCAGTTTTCAATTATCAGTAAGAAAGATAAAAGAGTCACAGAACCTGGCTATTTCACAATATCAGTCGGGGGCAAACAGCCCGGTTTCAAGGGATATCTTGACCCTCAGTTCACTCAGGTCCTTACCGGGAGGATAAGGTTAACAGGTAAGGAAGTCCCTTTCGCTAACTGAACACTAAATTATTTTCTTATAAATCTGTAGACTTTTACTGAATGGGGCGGCATATCGACATACATCGATGTTTCCTTCAATGTCAGGTCTTTATGTTCCCATAGATCCCTCACCCTGTAATTATCAAGAGTAAGCGGAGCCATCCTGGGTTGTCCGCCCGGTCCGACCGCTGGCATTCCACCTGCTCCAGGTGTCCTTGCCGATACTCCCTGAACTCCCTGAGCTGCCGGCACTCCGGCCGAAGCAGGTCTTCCTGCTCCGCCCTGCGCACCTCCAGGAACTGCTGCTCCGGGTGCTCCCGGTGCTCCGCCTGGTCCACCGGCTGGCGGGAAACCTCCAAATCTCCTTCCGAACGACCGTATCTGAGCCAAAAGGGCAAAGTCAACCAGCACTGATTTCTTCTCATCGCTACTATTTAGAAGGCATATCGCTTTTTCATTGTTACTGAGTGTTTTAACCCAGATCTGATAATCTCCGTTATCCCTGTAGCATGTTGCCTGACGTCCGAGTGTATCCTGGTCGATCGCGATCAGCTCTTTATTCAGAAGGATCTCCCTGCTTTCAGGTGTCATTTTCTGAAGATCATTACCAGCCATTAGAGGCGATGCGAGCATGCACCAGAGTGAAAAATGGGTCTTATATTCCTCATTTGTCATCCCTCCGTTACCTACTTCAAGCATATCAGGGTCATTCCATCCACCCGGACCGGCATATCGGGCAAGTTCTCTTTGTTTGTTGAAAATGTCGATCATACTGTTCCAGTTATCGCTTATATCACCTGTGGTTCTCCAGAGATGTCCGACTGTTCCCGCCCATTCCCATGGCTTGCTCGACCCCCATTCACAAATGCTGAATACAATCGGCCGGCCTGCAGTGAACAGGGCGTTTCTCATATTTGTGTATGAAGACTGAGCATTCTGGGTTGTTGATCCGCACCAGTCATATTTAAGGTAATCAACTCCGTAACGGGCATATGTCCTTGCATCCTGATATTCATGACCAAAACCTCCGGGACGCCTCTGGCACGTTACTGCCCCTGCACTTGAATAAATTCCGAATTTAAGACCAAGGGAATGGACATAGTCAGCAACATATTTCATCCCGTGGGGGAACCGTTCCTTGTCCGGTACAATCTCTCCGTTCTCATCGCGGTCGATCTGCCAGCAATCATCAATAACAATGTAATCATATCCGGCATCCTTCATCCCGTTGCTTACCATTTCGTCAGCCATTTGCATAATTAATGTTTCACTGACATTACAACCAAATTTATTCCAGCTGTTCCATCCCATGGGAGGGGTTTTGGCGAGCTGATCAAACTTCTGGGCATTTGCACTTGTAAATACAAATGCTGCGACAACCAGGAACATGTACTTTTTCATAGGTTTGTTCAAATTGATTTAAAAACTGGATCTTTTTATTTGAAAAGGTTTGTCTATTAGACATCAGTCGATGTAAATTTATTTCGTTAATTTATCATTTTTCAATTGTTTAATTACATTTGTTGTTGACCTATAAAATAAAGATGCAGCCTGAAAACAATCTCCTCAAGGAACGTGTAAACCTTTTTGACGGGATTTCAATAGTTGCCGGTGCTATGATCGGATCCGGGATCTTTATTACCAGCGCGGATATCGCCAGAAGCGTAGGGTCGCCGGGATGGCTGATGGTTGTATGGCTTATAACGGGTATCATTACGGTAATTGGCGCAATAAGCTATGGTGAACTGGCTTCGATGATGCCCAGTGTCGGGGGACAATATGTTTATCTGAGGGAAGCATATCACCCTCTCATAGGATTCCTTTTCGGCTGGACCACTTTTCTTGTTATTCAGTGCGGCTCAATTGCGGCTGTTGCGGTCGCCTTTGCAAAGTTCTCCGGCGTCCTGATACCATGGATATCCGACAGGAATATTCTGCTTCAGCTCGGACCGCTGAATATCAACAGCACGATGGTGGTTGCAATATCGATGATAATATTTCTTACGTGGCTGAATACCAGGGGAATCGTGACCGGGAAGACCGTAGTTAATATTTTCACCTCAACAAAAGTACTTGCTCTTTTCGGATTTATCCTGATCGGATTTCTCGCAACAAAAGGGATAACATCATGGCAGATAAACAAGGACGTTTTCTGGGAGGCAGGCAGAATCGGAGGTAACGGACAGATCATTTCCCTGACCGGATTTGCACTTGTCGCAGCTGTCGGGACAGCACTGGTGGGCTCATTGTTTTCGTCTGATGCATGGTACAATGTCACCTATATTTCGGGCGAGGTCATCAACCCAAAACGCACGGTTCCGCTGAGCCTTATCTTCGGAACTCTGATCGTCTCCGTAATATATCTTTTTACAAACTGGGTATATATCAGGATCCTTCCGCTTACGGGTTCACCCGATGGGGCGGATGTACTGGCAAGGGGTATGCAGTTTGCAACTGATGACAGGGTTGCAACTTCTGCAATGAGTGTTGTTTTTGGCGATTATGCCGCAATAATCATGGCGGTGTTCGTAATGGTCAGCACTTTTGGATGTAATCACGGACTAATCCTTGCGGGCCCAAGGGTTTATTATGCGATGGCCAGGGATGGTTTGTTCTTCAGGAGGGTGGGAGAGATCAATAGAAAGGGCGTTCCCGGGTTTGCAATTGTAATCCAGGGTGTCTGGGCTGTATTGCTCTGCTTATCGGGTACCTATAGCGATCTGCTTGATTATGTGATTTTTGCGGTTCTCATATTCTTTTCTCTGACAATCTTCGCCATTTTTATACTTAGGGTAAAACGGCCCGAAATTCCACGGCCATATAAAGCATGGGGATATCCGGTGGTACCGGCTCTCTATATTGTGATCACAACATTCATTATGGTGATATTGCTGATCTACAAGCCGAATTATACCTTCCCCGGATTAGTAATTGTTTTGCTGGGAATTCCGGTCTATTATCTATGGAAGAAGTTTTCCCGGAAAGCTGGCAATGAGGATGCTTAAAACCCCGTACCCTTCATCGGATTTTTATTAAATTAGAGGAGTAATTTCAAGTTTACCTTTATACCATAAATGATGAAACCAGTAATTAAGCTTACATTAACTGCATTCCTGACCCTTGCGGCCTGCACACCCCAAAATTTGTCTCAAAACGGACCCGAAACCGGGAAAATACAGAATCCCTCAGCTGAAATGACAGAAGGTTCCACTATAACGGGCTGGATAAGCGAACCTCGTGCCAGATATGCTGTCCATTTCTATGATAATATTGCCCATTCAGGAGCCAAAAGCCTGTTTATCAAGGCTGACAGGTTCACCAACGGCCGCTGGTCGACGAAAGTCCTGCTTAAACCCTGGTCAAAATACAGGTTCTCGGGATGGGTCAAAACCGAGAATATAATTACTGAAAACGGAAAAGGTGCAGGATTCATCCTGACGGGACCTGATGCTGAATCCGAAGGTCTGACGGGCACAAACGACTGGACGCAGGTGAGCTGTGAGTTTGAAACCGGAAATGATGACTGCGCGATGATAGTCTGTGTTCTCGATATTGGAGGAAATTCAAAGGGAAGGGCATGGTTTGATGATATGAATCTTGAACTTATCTCGTCCGAAAATTTTGAGACCAATATAAAAATAAACACACTTAACAGGTCCGGAGAGATGCCTGTCTATATTTACGGCCAGTTCATAGAGCATCTTGGACGCTGCATATATGGTGGCATCTGGGCTGAAATGATCGGTGACCGCAAGTTCTGGTATGTCCCGGGAACCAGGGAGTCGGAATGGAGGATTGCCGGTGAAGGAACGCTCCTTTCAATGGATACCCGCGATCCATTTACCGGTTCACAGACACCTGTGCTGGCTTCGGAAAATGATAAAAAAGCGATACTTGTTCAGGAAAATCTTGGATTAAAAGAGAATCTTGACTATACGGGACGAATTGTACTTAAGTCTTCCGGCGGAATAGAAAAGGCTGTCGTAACCCTGAAGTGGAATGATAAGGAAGAAAAAGCCGAGATAACCGGATTAACAAACAAGTTTGCAACATATCCGTTAAAATTCAGGTCTTCTTCCCTTGTTCATGATGCCGTGCTATCAATCGAACCTGTAGGGCAGGGGAAACTTTGGGTAGGTACTGTTTCCCTGATGCCGGCCGATAATATTGAAGGCTTCAGGAGCGATGTCATGGCACTTTTGCACGAACTCAACTCGCCTGTTTACCGCTGGCCGGGCGGCAACTTTGTTAGCGGTTATAACTGGCGTGATGGCATCGGGGACCGGGATCAGCGTCCGCCAAGGAAAAATCCTGCATGGCAGGGTGTGGAAGCAAATGACGTTGGAATTCATGAATTCATGAGGTTCTGTGAGTTACTTGGCACAGAGCCTTATATCGCCGTAAACGCCGGCCTGGGCAATTCCGATGAGGCTATGGCTGAGGTGCTGTACACTAACGCAGGACTTGAGACCCCCATGGGAAAACTGAGGGCAGCAAATGGCCATCCTGAACCCTGGAAAGTCAAATGGTGGTCGATCGGGAATGAGATGTACGGCAACTGGCAGCTCGGACATATGTCGACCGATGAATTCGTGAAAAAGAACAATGAATTTGCCGACAGGATGAAATCAGCAGACCCGTCGATCAAACTCATAGCCGTTGGCGATCTCGGTGACTGGGATAGAATGATCCTGGCAAACTGTGCCGATAAAATGGATTATATAAGTGAACATTTCTACAAGCAGGACTACCATGGCGGCGGCTTGATGACCCACATAAAGCAAATACCCGAAGCCATTGCCGAAAAGGCAGTTGCACACAGGGAATACAGGCAGACCATCGGGTCGCTGAAGGGAAAAGATATCAGGATCTGCATGGATGAATGGAATTACTGGTACGGCCCGCACATTTACGGCGAACTGGGGACAAGGTACTTTTTCCGCGACGCAATGGGTATTGCGGCCGGACTGAATGAATTTTCAAAGAATTCGGACATCATTTATATGGCCAACTATGCACAGACCGTAAATGTTATAGGTTGCATCAAAACCAATACCACACATTCGGTTTTTGATGCCACAGGACAGGTGCTAAAGCTTTACCGCCATAAATTCGGATCTATTCCCGTTGAGATATCAGGTGAAACGAGGCCGCTCGATTTGGGAGCCACACTAACATCCGGAGGCGATACATTGACATTGTCGGTTGTTAATCCCTCATGGGAAACGGTTGAATTTCCCCTTGAAGTGACGGGAAGCAGTCAGCTTACCGATGCAGAGGTCTGGAGAGTGACCGCCCCTGATATAATGTCAACGAATGAACCCGGAAGAGAGCCTTCGGTAGTCATTGAAGGCCCTGAGGCTTTAAAATTCAATGAGAGGCTTAAGGTCGGCCCTGCGAGTATTACGTTATTCCGGATTCCAATAAAATGAAACTAAAGTAGAAGCCATATTTTTTACACAGAGTCCCGTCCCGATAGTTATTGGGAGCTATCGGGACTCTGAGCAGACAAAGAGTTCCACAGAGAAAAAATCCGGTGGATCTCTGTGCCTCTCTGTGTAACTATAAAAACTTGCATCTTACGATGACGTTGCCGGATGGATTTATAAAACGGATCAGGACTCAGGATTACATTAACTCAGAGGCGCTTCTGAAAGCGCTGGATGAACCATCACCGGTAAGCATCAGGATTAATTCATCCAAATGGCAATTATCCCCGGCTGATGCTGACCCGGTTCCCTGGTGCAGTACCGGCTATTATCTTCCGTCGAGACCTTCATATACTCTTGATCCCCTGTTCCATTCGGGATGTTATTACCCGCAGGAAGCCTCAGGGATGTTCCTTGAGCAGGTGTTCAGGCAGGGTGCAGGCAACGGTGTTAAACTCAGGGTTCTTGATCTTTGCGGCGCGCCGGGAGGCAAGAGTACACATCTCTCTTCCATGATCGGGCAGAACGGTTTTCTGGTGGCAAATGAAGTGATCAGATCCAGGGCTTCCATACTTGCAGAAAACATCACCAGATGGGGGATACCGAACACAATGGTCACACAAAGCGATCCGGCAGCTTTTGCCACCCTTACAGGATTTTTTGATATCATACTTGTTGATGCTCCCTGTTCTGGTGAAGGAATGTTCAGGGACCCTGTTGCCAGGAATGAATGGTCGGAGGAAAACGCACGGCTCTGTTCGGAGCGCCAGAAAAGGATATTGATGGATGTGTGGCCTGCCCTGAGTAAGGATGGGATTTTGATTTACAGCACCTGTACTTATAATCCGGCTGAAAATGAGGATAATGTAAAATGGCTTGCAGGCAGGGTCGATGCTTCAACAGTACAGTTGAACGTTGACAGTTTTCAGGGTATTGCTGAAATTGACAGCAATGGATTGAAATGTTACGGCTTTTACCCTGACAAGATAAAAGGAGAGGGACTTTTTTTCTCGGTTATCAGAAAAAACGGAATACCTGAAAGGAGCAGGAATACTATCAGATATGACAGTCAGGTGAAAGTTACAAGGGATGAACTGGCCTCGGCTGGGAGGTTTTCCAATTTTCCGGATGATTGCCTGATTCGTACTGGTGACGACGTGACGGCATTGCCCTGGAGCTTTACCGATACCGCGATTCTATTGCAAAATCTCAGGGTTATTAAAGCCGGGATAAAAATATTCACTGTAAAGAAAAAAGATCATTTGCCATCTCATGAACTTGCACTTTCGGCCGGGCTGAAGGATGGCGCTTTCCCGTACGTGGAACTTGACCATAAGCAGGCTATTGCTTATCTTAAGCGCGGAAATCCGGATATATCCGGTGCTCCTGCAGGCTGGTTCCTTGTCGGGCATAAGGGAATCAACCTGGGTTTTGCAAATAATATAGGTTCCAGAATAAACAACTATTTTCCCGTGGAATGGCGGATCAGGATGAATATCCCTGAAAACAGTGAAATGGAATTAATAAAATGGGAGAGAACGGACCACAATGTTAAGCTGAGACAGTGATGCCTGTAAAATTGCGTGATTTTCAGATATTTGTTAAGCCGGCGGGCGCCACGGTGCAATCTCAATTGCGGTTATTGCTACTACCTGAAGAATAAGTGCCTTTACACTCCCGGGAAAAAAGGTGTTATGCCGGACGAGGTTCTTGCAAGATATATTGTCCAGAACATAGAGGCTTCGACTGATGATACTGTTAATTTCTCATGGCATGGAGGCGAACCATTACTGGCTGGTACCCCGTTCTTTAAAAAGGTCGTTGAATTGCAGCAAAAACTCGTGCCCGCAGGACGGAAAATAATAAATGGCATTCAAACCAACGGAACGCTGATCAATGATGCCTGGTGCAGATTCCTGAAAAATAATAACTTCATTGTTGGCATCAGCATCGACGGTCCGGGGCATCTGCATGACCTTTACCGGACAAAAGCTGATGGCAGCGGCACTTTCAGCGCGGTAATGAAGGGTTATGAATTGTTGCAAAAATATAATATCCCGACTGAGATACTTTGTGTTGTAAGTTCGGGGAACGAAGGGCATCCGCTTGATGTTTACCATTTTTTCAGGAAGCTGGGAGCAGGTTTTCTGACTTTTTTACCGCTCGTGAACCGTGATATGGATTCCGGGACAGGAGTAAGCTCCGATTCAGTATCATCCGCGGGTTTTGGACGGTTTCTGGGTGAGGTTTTTGATGAATGGGTTGATAATGATATAGGAATCGTCAAAATACAGTTGTTTGAAGAAA
Source organism: uncultured Bacteroidales bacterium (assembly GCA_963737255.1). GTDB lineage: Bacteria > Bacteroidota > Bacteroidia > Bacteroidales > VadinHA17 > LD21. Next base: position 518,666 of record CAVTSB010000006.1, on the reverse strand, counting down.
TGATTAGGCCTGCATTCCGCCAGGAGCATACCTTATGTATTTTCAGGGAGAAATGCGGCGGGGTGCCTGTGGTGGAACGTAACGGTGATTTTTATTCATGCGATCATTATGTTGATAATGATCATCTTGTCGGGAATATTAAAGATGGGTCAATTGCCGGATTCCTTGACGGAGAAAGGCAGCAGGCTTTCGGTGAGGCAAAATACAACACCCTTCCCCAATTCTGCAGGAATTGCGAAGTCAGGCCGATGTGCAACGGGGAATGCCCGAAAAACCGCTTTATAAAGACGCCCGGAGGGGAAGACGGGTTAAATTACCTGTGTGAAGGATACAGATATTTCTTTAACCACGCCTTGCCCTTCATAAATGCTGTGGCGGATATGTGGAACACCCCTGGCCCGACAGCTCCCGATAGCTCCCGATAGCTCCCGATAGCTCCCGATAGCTATCGGGACGGGACGGGACGGGACCCCCGGGAAGGACTTGTGATTTATTTCAACTTCTCTTTAAAGAATCCTATAGTCCTTGACCATGCCAGCTTTGCTGCAGCCTCGTTATATCTCCCGGCATTCGTGTCGTTGTTGAAGCCGTGACCTGTTCCTTCATATTTGAAGATCTGATACTCCTTTTTGTATTTTTTAAGAGCTTCTTCAAAAGCCGCGATGCCTGCATTTATTCCTTCGTCATTTTCAGCATAGTGGGCCATAATGGGAGCTTTGATCTTCGCAACATCCGCTTCCACAGGCTGTCTCCCATAGTATGGTACAGCTGCATTAAGATCCGGAGAATTCACGGCAACCTGGTTGGTCATTGCCCCGCCCCAGCAAAATCCGGTACATCCGACTTTGCCATTTGAAATGGGATGGGTCTTAAGATATTTCACAGCTGCCACGAAGTTTTTTGTCGTTTTTTCCCCATCGAGTTGTTTGAACATTGCACCTACGTTGGTTATGTCCTCAGGGGTTCCGCCGAGCGGAGAAAGCGCATCAGGTCCGATGGCAAGAAAACCTTCCCTGGCCATCCTTCTTGTTACATCCTGGATGTGCGGAACCAGTCCCCTGTTCTCGTGGATCACAATTACAGCCGGAAGCTTCTTCCCATCCTTTGGCCTGGCAAGATAGGCCCTCATTTCACCGGTCTCGGCTGGATAGGTTATGAATTCCGTCACAAGGTCCGGATCATCCTGGGGAGGAGTTGAGGCTTTCAATTCATTTTCCTCCAGCACAGGCAGTAATGCAAGTGCTGCAGCTGTCCCTCCGGCAAATAATGTGAGCTTTTTCAGGAAAGAGCGCCTGTCGGTCCCCCCATTCCTGTAGTCTTTGTAAAGGTCAGTGATTTTTCTGTCCATAAATGTCGGGTTTTATCAAGGTAAAAATTAAAGTTATTAAAAATACGAAATACTTCAATTTCATCCAAAATTATCATTTATGGCAAATACACCTTGTCCTTTATGAATACCTTTGCCAAATATCGGTCATGAGTGGTTGTATGTCTGGAAGAATATCAGGAGCAATACTTGCCGGAGGTGCCAACAGGCGCTTCAATGGTGTTACAAAAGCAAACCTGCTTGTCGGCGGGAAGCCTGTTATTTCACGGATAATTGAAGTTATTGGTGAAATATTTAATGAGATAATTATTGTCACAAACACGCCCGGGGAATTTCAGGCTTACAACAGGTTCAGAATAACAGTTGATGAGGTAAAGGATGCAGGTCCCCTTGGCGGAATACACGCAGCACTTAAGGCAGCTTCAAATGATTCGGTCTTTATAATCGCAGGAGATATGCCCTTCCCTGATAAAAAGCTGATAGACAAGTTGATTGCAAAATACCGTTCAGTCGATTGTCAAATACTTGTACCACGGGTTAATGGGAATATTGAACCATTGCATTCAATTTATAATGTTTCAGTTCTGACCGAACTTGAGAAATTTATTTCGAAAGGCAGCGATTTATCAGTCAGGCGTTTTTTTAACCTGATTAATGTGAACTTTATTGACCTCGATAATACCCCCAATACATTAACTGCTCTGACAAATATAAATTCTCCTTCTGACCTCGAAGGTTTAAATACACATGAATCTGGATAATAAATGCCTGATATTGAACGTTTTTATTCGGATTTGATATCCACTCGAGTATTAACTATAATTTTCCGGATCATGAAAAAGATTCTCTTTACACTCGCGGTCATATTCAGTGTGATGACGGGTACCAGGGTTGATGCGCAATCTGATTTCGGCATTGGGGTCAAAGCCGGGATAAATATTTCCGATCAGTTTACTTCCGGCAGCGGGGAATTTGTGAATATAAACGGCCTCATGAGGTTCAATGGCGGAGCTTATTTCAACTATTTTTTCCTTGATAAGCTGGCTGTCCAGCCGGAATTGCTGATATCCGGAAAAGGGTCAGACTGGGATGATCCGCTTGTTGATGTTGCGGATCTCCTTACTTACATCGATCTGCCTGTCCTGTTGAGGTATCAGGTTATTGACATGCTGAATATTCATGCGGGCCCGCAGGCCGGTTTGCTTATCTCTGCCAAACAGAAGGATAATGATTCCGGTGAGACCGTTGATATAAATGACTACTACAAAAAACCTGATCTTGGTTTGGTGGTGGGGATCGAGGCCAATCTGCCTGCAAGGATCAACCTTACCGTCAGATATGTAATAGGCTTGATTTCTGTAACAACCGAGGATGAATACATTGATCCGTGGAAGAATAATTTCTTTCAGTTTTCGGTCGGCTACAGGTTTATCGGCAGATAATTCAAAACATTATAATCTTCAGTGAACCAGCTTATTTGGTCTCTTCCCCTGATGATTACCGTTTCATTTTCAGAGAAACAGTACAACTTTTTGCTGAAATTTAATTTTTGGCTACTTTTAGCAATCATTAGATATAAGATTTATTCAATATGAAAAAAAGCTTTCCTCTTCTTATTATTTTTCTATTAATGTTGATTGACACTTCAGATGTTTATGCTCAGGGGAACAGATATAATTACAAAAAGTTAGAATCAAAGTTTGGTTATGGCATCAAAGCAGGGGTTAATATGGCATATCAGTCAAGTTCAGCTCAGAGTGCGGATATTAATGTGAAAAACATCCTGGGAATAAATGCAGGTGGCTACTGCAACTATTTTCCCTTAAAATTACTGGGGGTACAGGCTGAATTGATGCTATCGGGGAAGGGTGCCCACTGGTCCGATTTCTACGATGATATGAAGGATATCATTACTTATCTTGATATACCACTGCTTATAAAATACCAGCCTGCCAGATTTATTAATGTTCATATGGGAGTTCAGGCAGGCTTCAGGCTTTCTGCAAGGCAAAAAGATTTGAAGACCGGTATCAGGGCCGACATAAAGGACTATTATAATTTTTCGGAATATTGCCTTACCGGTGGCGTCGAAGCCAACCTTCCGAATAAGATAAACCTGACCCTCAGATATGTATATGGATTAACATCTGCCACAAATGAAGTGCAGTATATTGAACCGTGGACTAACAAGCTGGTTCAGTTTTCAGTTGGTTACAGGTTTTCAGGACGATGAATTTCAATTTTGCATCCTTACCCCGTCTGAACAGGATTAAATAAAAACAAAAACATACAGATATGAAGAAACTGCCGGTTTATGTTCTTTTGATAACACTTTTATTTTCGGCTTGTAAAAGGTACAGCAAGTATGAGGGTATTTCCTTCACTGAGACTGAACCGCGCGACTGGGAGAACCCGGGAATGTTTAACCAGAACAGGGAGGCACCCCACGCAACAATGATCAGCTTCCCGAGCGAACTAACAGCGTTAGAGGCTGACAGGACTACTTCGCCGAATTATCTTTCCCTTGACGGCATGTGGAAGTTCAACTTTGTAAAATCGCCGGATGAAAGGCCTTACTGGTTCTTCAAGGATGATTATGACATTCGCGACTGGGATGAGATTGAAGTGCCGTCAAACTGGCAAATGAAAGGTTACGATGTGCCGCTTTACGTTAATATCGGGTACCCGTTCAAGATGAATCCACCATATATACATCACGAATGGAATCCGGTAGGCTCATATAAACGGAGCTTCAAGGTACCTGCCGACTGGACCGGCAAAGAAGTTTTTCTTCACTTTGGAGCTGTCAGCTCAGCCTTTTATGTCTGGGTAAATGAACAGCTTGTCGGATACAGCGAGGATAGCAAGGTGCCTGCCGAATTCAATATTACAAAGTATCTGAAGAAGGGAAACAACTCACTTGCCGTCGAGGTTTACAGATGGAGTGATGGCAGTTATCTTGAGGACCAGGACTTCTGGAGACTAAGCGGGATACAGCGTACTGTCTTCCTTCATGCCCGCCCGAAAACCTTTATTGGTGATTTCTTTGCTGTCGGTGATCTTGAGAACAACTTCAGCGACGGACTCCTGAAAGTTGATGTCGATCTTAAGAGCACGGAAAGCAACCAGGGAGGCTTTGCAGTTGAGGCTTCGTTGTTTGAAAATGATCAGAAGATCTTTTCCGAATCAAAGGAAGTGACACTCTCAGAAAACAAGGCTCTGATCAGTTTTACAAAGCAGTTTCCTTCAGTCAGACGCTGGTCGGCTGAAACCCCTGAGCTCTACACACTGGTTTTAACCCTTAAGGATAATTCCGGGAATATTCTTGAAAGCATAAGTGCAAAAGTGGGATTCAGAACAGTTGAAATTGCCAATTCACAGCTCCTTGTCAATGGAGTTGCTGTTCTCCTTAAGGGTACAAATATGCATGAACATAATGATGTTAACGGCCATGTAATTGACGAAGCAACTATTCTGAAGGATATAAGGGTGATGAAAAGCAACAATATAAATGCCGTTAGAACTTCTCATTATCCCCAGCAGGAGCTCTGGTACGAAATGTGTGACAAATACGGACTTTACCTTGTTGATGAGGCAGATATCGAATCGCACGGCATCGGTTACGATAAAGATGTAACAATTGCCGATAAACAGGAATGGGCTGCAGCTCATTTGGACAGGATGCAGCGAATGGTTGAACGGGATAAAAACCACCCGTCGGTCATAATCTGGTCACTTGGAAATGAAGCCGGCGACGGACATAATTTCCTCAGCAATTACAGATGGACGAAGGAAAGGGACAGAACCAGACCGGTTCAGTATGAACGTGCAGAAAAAAGCACGAACACAACCGAGCGTCATACCGATATTGTTTGTCCGATGTACGCACGAATTGCTCAGATAGAAGCCTTTGCCAGGGACCCGAAGAGCGACAGGCCTCTGATCCTGTGTGAATATGCTCATGCAATGGGTAACTCAACGGGAAACCTTCAGGATTACTGGGATGTTATTGAAAAATATCCGAAACTCCAGGGCGGATTTGTTTGGGACTGGGTCGACCAGGGACTTTTGCAGACTGATGAAACAGGGGAAAAGTACTGGAATTACGGCGGCGATTACGGTGAGGAAGGGATGCCAAGCGATGGCAATTTCTGTATCAACGGTCTGACCTGGCCCGACAGGACGGGAAAACCCGGATTAAGCGAGGTTAAAAAGGTATATCAGTATATCGGATTTGAACCAGTTAATCTCGGTAAGGGAGTTGTCAGGATCACAAACAAATACGACTTCACGAACCTCTCACCTTTTGCATTTGATTGGGAAATAGTATCGGACGGGATACCCGTAAAATCAGGTAAATTGACTTTTACAGATCTTCAGCCAAGGCAGGATACGCTTATCACATTCCCCGTACCTGAACTCGTTCCGGAGCCTGGTGCTGAATATTTCCTGAATATAAAAGTTTCAAGAAGCGATGAATGGAACTATGTGCCTGAGGACCACGTATATGCATCTGCACAGTTTAAGCTCCCGGTTGAAGGAATAGCAGTTCCGGCAAAACTGGATGAACTTGCCATCCTTCAGACCAATACTTCCGGCACCAGTTATGAAGTGACCGGAACTGACATGAAGGTCGTCTTCAACCTTGAGACAGGCAGGATGGAATCATTTAATTACAAAGGGAAAGAGCTTTTGAAAAAAGGGCCGGAACCTGATTTCTGGAGACCACCGACTGATAATGATTACGGTTACGGAATGGACATGTCGCTGGGAGTATGGAAGAAAGCAGGAGAGAGGAGCAAGGTTAAAAAGGTGGAAATCAGTCAGCCCGGACTTGGGAAGGTTGTAATGACATTTAATTATGATATCCCCGGGAATGATGGTGAAAAGATTGCAGTTTTTACGACCACATATACAATTTACGGTTCTGCAGATGTTATAATAAAGAATCAACTTTCAAAAGTCACTGCAAAAGTACCTGAAATACCAAGGATGGGGATGCAGATGCAACTTCCCGAGGAGTTCATGAACCTGAAGTGGCTGGGTCGCGGACCTCACGAAAATTACGTTGACAGGAAGACCTCGGCTGATGTGGGGATTTACGAAAGCACTGTCGACGACCAGTATGTGCCTTATATCAGGCCGCAGGAAAACGGATACAAGACCGATACCCGCTGGCTTACCCTTACCGATGAGACCGGTACGGGACTCCTTATCTGCGGCAATCCCGTTATATGCTTTGCTGCCCTTAAGAATGTTCATGATGATTTTGAATCACCCGGTAAACTGTCCCAGTACCGAAAGGATGCAAAAAGTGCAAACACTCATACCAATGATATAAAACCGCGCGATCTCGTAAATCTTAATGTCGACCTGGGTCAGATGGGTGTTGGCGGGGATGATTCATGGGGAGCCATGATCCATCCTCAATACCGGCTTCTGGATATGAAATATGAGTATTCTTTCAGAATGCGGCCGGTCGTAAAAGAGGATGATATACTGAAACTGGCAAAGGAGAGATTTTAAGGTTACCCCCCAATCCCTCTCTTCAGGAGGGCAGGGGGTGGAACTAATACTTTATTTCGATCTTAAGTACTTCGTTTTCACCTGTAATAACGTTTTTAACATCATAGTTGAGGGGAGAGGCAGCTTTCCTGCTTATCGCCAACCTGGTTATCGAATTGGCCGGCAAATTAATGGACGGAGGAGCCTCGTGCACGCCGTTTATAAGATAAAACGGCACATCCGACCTGTTCACAATTTCAAGGAATATACTCCTTTCATTCTGGTAGTAAGGCTTACCAACGGAAATACACTCATTAAAGAATGGTTTCGCATATTCCTCCCTGCCAGCAATAACATCCCTGAAATATGCAAGGGTCCTTCCTTCAAACAATGCTTCTCTGAGGGCATCATAGGTCCGCTCCTTTGCTAAGACAAGTGTCATAGGCCTGTTTGTATATTCAGGCTCTTTGTAATCCTCGCTAATAACGTGATGGTCATCACTGTTTGCAATGACTGCAAGGTTGTTCTGTTTGCAGAATGTCATAACAAGAGGATAGTATTCGTAATGGTTGAAAAACTCGATGCCGTGGAGCCATCCTTTTTCTATCAGTTTCTTATGTATCTCATACATTTTTGGAATTCCGTCGGGTTCCTGCGATTTCCATCCGGGATGATTCCATTGAAGGAATGCCCCCTGTTTAATGGCAGCCTCACAGACATCCATTACCGAATCAACTGCCAGAAGTGAAGCATCCCGTATGAATAATGCATTTATATGTCCTGGAGGCATGTCGCGTGTAATTTCAGCGCCTTGAACCAGCATGATGTTGTAATCCTGTGCCATATTTTTCGAAATCTCCCATGCTGCGTTGTGGTTGACCGGGATGAAAGCCTTTCCGGGTGTATATTCAAGATGGTCAGTGATGGCGATGGCGTCAAGCCCGTCGCGGTAAGCCTCACCAACCCTGACCAGTGGCCATACACTCCCGTCGGAAAAGACTGTATGAAGGTGAAAATCACACTTAAGGGTAACATAGCCCGGCAGATCGGGAAGATTGACAATCTTCCTCTGTCCATACACCGAGAAGCTGAAAGCAGCGATCAGCAATAAAATTGAGGTGCACTTCTTCATAAATATTTAATGTTTTAATAAATCAGTCTCTTCGTCCCTCAGTCCCTTCGTCCCTCAGTCTCTTTGTCCCTCAGTCTTATCGTCTCTTCGTCTCCCCCTCTCCCCCTCTCCCCCTCCTTCTTCTACAGCTCCTCATAAAAATATGCCACCTTCTTATCAAAATCATCCCAGGTATAAATTTTCTTTCTCCTGTTCAGAAAATAGAAATTGAGCATTGCAAAATCTCCGGCGCACATTGTTGCGTGAACAAAGAGTAAAAGTGACAGACTCCACTTCCATAAGCCAGGCAGAAGAAGCACCAGGAAAAGAAGAACCAGGCTCACCAGAAGGAACGGAGCTGCTGCCACAACCCGGAACTGATTAGCCGTGGTGACATATTTGTGGGCTGTAACGTAAAACATATACTGGCTCAGGTCCATTCCTACCCTGATATTTTTGGCTCCGGAAAGAAAATAGGGGACAATATGAAGTAATTCATGAAAGGGAATACAGAGCAGGGGAAAAATGATCAATCCCAGACAAGTATGGAGAAAAATATTCCTGAAGCTGAAATAACCGGCTATGTTAAACCTGACAGTGATCGCAATACCCAGGAAGATTATACATATTGACCAGAAAAAGATCATAAGACCTGATCTTCTTCTGATGTAATCGATGACAAAGGTTACAAGTTCGTCATACGGTATTTTAAGTATCTGCCTGTATTTTGAAATATCATCCAGTTCTTCAGCCTTCAATGCCATAAGGGAAGCTTTCCTCAAATTTAGTCGTTTTAAGGAAAGAATTGGACAAAATTCTAAAATTCAATTTAAGAAGATCTCCCTTTGGCAAGCCTCCGGTCATCGGTCATCGGTCCCCGGTCATCGGTCAATTCCCCTAATGACCCTTCAGTTCCTTAATTACTGCTCTCATCTCCCCGAGGTTGTCTACAATGGTTTGACCAAATGGCTCTTCAGAAGTATTTACATTAAATCCGGTAATCAAATTGTCTGTACCAAGATTAGTAACGCTTTCGCCAAGATCACCTCCCACAATGGTCCAGTTTGTGCTCCCGGGGTTCAGAAGGATTGTAGTCACAGAGTATTCCGAGTTTGAAAAGTTGTTGCCAAGCAAAAGCCCATTTTCATTCAGGACCATTCCAACCCTCATGATCCTGACCCCATATGATGCACTGCCTTTAAACAAATTATTCCTTATCACCATCCCATTCATATTGAAGCAGCCAATACCTGTAAATGCTCCTTCACTCATACTGAAACGATTGTTATGTACCTGAACGACCATGGGAACAGCATCCGAGTAGATAACCCGACGCTGATCATTCACTAATACTCCTCCGGTCCCTCCAATGATATTGAATTCATTTTGCCCTATATTGAATACCGATGGTTTCGTCTGAGTTACCTGGGACAGGAATTCAGGCCACGGGGCACTTGATGCCTCAACGCCGAAGCGGGCTCCACCCGGATCCGTAAAATTATTGCCGGTTATCGACACATCCAGATCATTATTGTGCCAGAAGGCGAGCGACCCGCCATATCCATACGCGTAAGTGGAATTGTTATAGAATTTATTTGGGTTGTTCCTGGTTCCGGCAACAATTTTTCCCTTATTGATGTAGGCGATTAGCACACCATATATATCGAAATTGTCGAAACTGCAATTCGTAATTGTAATGTCGGCGGGAGAAAGCGGCCATCCGCCAGGAATCTGGACATACCTGCTGTCAAATCCGGCCATGACGGCCTGGTTACAATTTGATCTCCAGCCAGAGACCGGTTCATTCCCGGCAATAAATTCGATATTGTTCACATTAACCCTGATATAGTCCTCCCGGGAAGTGTATTGGCGGGTTCGTGCAGAAAAATTCACCAGCCCTTCTATCCACCATTCATCGGGATCTGTGGTCAGAACTCCGGGAGGTGTCTTGATTGTCATGTCGCTCAAACATACATCCCCACCCACAAACTTGATCAGGAATGTATTAAGGAGCTGACTGGTAAGCGGGGCTATGTCAAGACCGTCAATCGGGGTGATGACAGTCGTACCTTTACCTTCACCTTTGAAAGTGCCATGGAACTCCCTGATTTCCATGAAATTCAGATGAAACTCACCTGCTGTCAGCTGGACCACAGCCTCCGGCCCGAAGTCAATAGCCTGATCAAATGCCTCCTTCAGGGCCGTCGTTTCATCGATCCCGTTTGGCTCAACAACAAAGAATCCTTCCTGCAGAATGGCAGAACCTTTTGAATTATGTCCTGACAACCCGTTCATACCAAACTCTGTCTGGTCTAGTTTGCTGCAGGAAAACAGAAGTAAAAGGCCTGCTGCAAATAGCATTGTTTTTCCAAGTGTCTTCATAACAATATTATTTCAGGTTTACGAATGTGTTAATCCGGAAAAGTTAAGTAATCATCATGAATAGTATTTTGTCGAGCGTCCCGAATTTTTTGCCCTTAGTACCATCTTGTGGAAGAGGCGAAGGGGCAAATTGACGACTGAGCGACTCAAAGAATGAGGGACTGAGAGATATCCTTCGGCCTAATGTATTATTTGTTGAAATCGCTTGGTTTTATTCCAAACTCCCGGGTGAAAACTTTGCTGAAATGCGACAGGTTTTTGAATCCCGTCATGTAAGCTGCCTCTGTGACGTTATATTTTGAAGTCATAAGGATCTCCCTGGCTTTATGGAGCCTGAGCGAACGCAGATAGTCACTTACCGTTTTGTTTGTCAGTGATTTGAATTTCCGGTATACCTGCGTCCTGCTCATAGCCAGATCATGACAGAGTATCTGTATATTGAACTTTTCGTCATTAAGCTTTTCGGTCATGATACTGTGTATCTTTTGCATGAATGAATCCTCCAGTTCATGCTCCTCATCAGTGTGTTCAATAAAATGGCCTATAGCATATCTTTCCTGCATTTTCATCCTGAGTTCAATAAGTTTCTTTAGCTGCAATTGAAGTTCCTCCTTGTTGAACGGTTTGGCAATGTATGCGTCTGCTCCTTTTTTCAGACCTTCTATCCTGGAAGCAATATCTGCCCTGGCAGTAAGAATTACAACGGGAATATGACTTGTGCGTACATCATTTTTAATGCTGTCCAGTAATTCAATACCATCCATTTCCGGCATCATAATGTCGCTGAGAATAATATCAGGAACAAATTCGACAGCTTTATTCACTCCTTCACGGCCGTTTAAAGCTGTCAGAACATTAAAATCAGGTTCAAGTAAGTGGTAAAGGTACTGAATTACGTCACGGCTGTCTTCTACAATAAGCAGCAAAGGCTTATTGGGTCGGATAGCCTTCCCTGATCCCGGTGCGGGAGTTAATTGTTCATGATGGGTTAAAAATGTCGAAACACTCTTTATTTCAACAGGCCTTGTATCATCAAAGAATGGTGCATTGTTTGTAACGGGCAGGCTGACAATGAATTCTGTCCCCACTCCGGGGGCACTTTCTACTCCGATAGATCCATTTAACAATTTTACCAGTTCCTGGGTCAGGGCTAGTCCTAAACCTGATCCCCTGACACTTGGAATAGCCGGGTTCTCAATCCTGAAAAACCTGTCAAAAATGTATGGAACCTTGTCCTCCGGAATTCCGGGACCATTATCGCTTATAATAATCCTGAAATTTTGATCTGTTTTTCCTGCCAGATCCGTTCTGACCTCAACGTGACCGCCTGTCTGTGTATATTTTAATGCGTTTGAAATAATATTTGATACAATCTCCAGAATCTTGTCCGGATCATAATCAATTATAAGATGACCGGGATGAGGCAAATATTTTAAGGAGATTTGTTTACTTTCGGCTACTGAGTTGAATAATTCTATCAGGTATCTTATATAAAGGACGATATCTCCCTGGATCATATTAACTGGCATCACACCCTTCTCGAGTTTGGAAAGATCAAGCATCTGATTTACAAGATGAAGCAGGATCTTGCTGTTGTTTTCAATCTTTTTTAAACCTTCGTCCAGCCACTTTTCAGGTTTTTCCGCAATCAGGTCAGCCATGCCGAGTATGATAGTAAGCGGTGTTCTGAACTCATGTGTCATATTTGTATATAGCTTTGTCCTGGCTTCATCAAGTTCCCTGAGGCGAAAAGACTCAAATTGTTCAAGCTTTACCCGTTGTGAAATGAAATTCATAATAAAAATCCCGGCAAAGCCGGAGATCCACAGGAGGTTAATGACAAAAAGCGATATGTTAACAGCCGGCGTCATCTCGGCTGGAACAGTAAGATACGGATGAAGTATCCCGGCAATTATAATCGTAATTACATAAATGATGAAAATCCATACTGAATGACTCTTTTCACGGAAATTGAGGGTAAAGAATACAATGGCCAGACCAACAAAGATGAGTCCCCCTGAATTGGGAATGCCTCCGAGCTTCAGAATGCAGACTAAAGTTGCCACCTCCACCAGAACTGAATTAATGAACTGCCACCGAACACCCACACTGTGTATAATCAGCGGGAGAATAACGCCCTGTATATAAATGACAGTAAGGAACAAACCATAATAGATAATTATCCTTAATTGAGGAAAGACAATATGATAAACAATTGTCAGGCCCAGTATCATCGTTGTGACCGCAACGCTCGCTATCCAGTACAATTTTTCCTGGGCAAGAGAGTCTTTATTAATACCCGGATAGCTGAGCGCCCTGGTCAGCCATTTGTCCATTTTATTTAAAATGTTGGACTTCACGGGTATGCAGGTTTGGTTAAGCCGATCTTAATCTAAACAATTTAGGAAAAATTTACGAAATAACAGGCTTTATGTAATTAATTTTGACAGATATCTGATGAAATCAGAAATCAGAAATCATAAAAAACACTGTTTTATCAAATGGTCCGTTATTTGATACCTTTGTAAGAAATTTCAGGGGTGGTGAGATTTGTTTTTGTCATATTGATCCTCATTGCGTTCTCAGCCGGTGCGTCAGGCCAGTCTGATACAACCAGGCCTGTAAATGACACACTTCCCGAGAGCTATTTCAGGTTGCATACTGTTGAAAGGGATGGCATCACCCTGCCTGAAATAAACATTAAGGAGGTAGTAATCATCGGCCGCCAGTCAAACTCAAGGAAATTCCCCTTCTGGAGATACCAGCGCCTCGTATACAACCTGAAAAAAGTTTACCCGTATGCGCTTGTTGTCCGTGGCAAGCTTCAGGCGATAAATGATGAACTTGAAAAGATACCAGGTGAAAGGGAGAAGAAGAGGTATCTGAGGCAGGTTGAAAAGGATATTTTTGGCGAATATGAGGATGATGTACGGGATATGACCATCACCCAGGGGAGACTTCTGATAAAGCTTATCGACAGGGAAACAATGAATACTTCATATACATTGATCCGGGAATACAAAGGCACCATATCTGCAGCATTCTGGCAAAGCATTGCCCGTCTTTTCGGCACAGACCTCAAAGCGGAATATGATCCTTACGGCAACGATATAATTATTGAAATAATCCTCCAGGAGATTGAATCAGGAAATCTCTGATCATGAAAGCATTGTAAACCCAATATGAAAAGAACTTTCATTGCAATAAAGACAGAGCCGGAAGCCGGCCTTTTAGAGATGATTTCCTCAATAAAAGTCCTGCTGGGTAAGGAAAACATCAAATGGGTCGATCCGGCAAATCTTCATCTTACATTGTCTTTCCTGGGCGATACGGAGGAAAAGAGAATAAAGCTGCTTTCAGAAATGCTGACTGAAAAATGCACCGGCTTTGGTGAATTTGAGTTTGTACTTACAGGAACAGGGGTCTTTAAATCGTTCAGTGATCCCAGAGTGATCTGGACTGGAATAAAGGCCACGGAGAAGCTGGCATTACTGAATAATTCAATAATTGCAGGATTGAAGGAATCCGGTTTCCCTGTTGAAGAGCGTCCATTCAAGCCTCATCTGACTGTAGGCCGTATAAGGTCGGTCAGGGATGCCGGGTATCTCAGGAATGTCCTGGAAAAATATAAAGAAGAATTCCAGAAGGTTCAGGTCTCAGAGGTTATTCTTTTCGAAAGTATCCTTCAGCAAACAGGTCCCATCTACAAGCCATTGGGGAAATTCAGCCTGGGATAAGATAAGATATTGAATAATTCGCCAATCACCAATCACCAATCACCTCTTTTTCGAACTACTATTTTTCTATTTTTGTTTATTAAAAATCGAAAGGCGGTTATGTGATGTCAGATTCATTTGAAGCAAAAGGCAAAAGGAAGAAACTTGTTGATGAACTCAGGAAGAAAGGGATCACCGATGAAGAGGTTCTGAAAGCTGTCAACAAGGTACCCAGGCACGACTTCATGGATCCGGCCTTCCTGAGCCATGCGTATGTTGACAAAGCCTTTCCCATCTCATCGGGACAAACAATCTCACAACCATATACTGTGGCTGTCCAGACCTCGCTACTGCAGGTGAAAAAGAGGGACAGGATCCTCGAGATCGGGACCGGCTCGGGTTATCAGGCTGCGATACTGGCCGAGATGGGAGCAAAGGTCTACACGATTGAGCGCTACAGGGAACTTTACCTGAAAGCTCAAAGAACGCTGGCATCGCTTGGTTACTCTGCCGATTTTTTCTTTGGCGACGGCAACGAAGGTAAGCCTCAGTATGGGCCATTCGATGGAATAGTCATTACGGCAGCAACACGCGAGGTGCCAGAAAAGCTCCTTCATCAGCTTAAAACCGGGGGCAGGCTTGTTGTACCACTCGGCGACAGGATATCGCAGGTTATGACGCTTGTTATCCGTACGGACGATGAGGAATTTCAATATTCCTCTCACGGCAATTTTGTTTTTGTTCCAATGCTGAAAGGAATTGTAAACGGAAATTAACTGATTATGGAAATATTTAAACTTGTTTTTTCTCCGATAGATGTTAATACATATGTACTCGCCGATTCTTCCGGCAATTGCGCAATAATCGACTGCGGCAGTTACGACAGGGACGAATTCATCCGGCTCACAGACCTTATCAAAGAAAAAAACCTGAAGCCTGTATTACTATTGAACACCCATTGCCATCTTGATCATATCTTTGGCAATAACTTCATCCTTGAAGAGTACAAACTGGGTGCTTTCTGTCATAAGGATGATGAACAAAACCGTGAAAACGCCGTGCAGCATGCCGTATTTTTCGGATTGTCGATGGAGGCTCCTCCGGTACCATCAGGTTTTCTTATCGACGGCCAGAAAGTCTCTTTCGGAGAAACGGAGCTTAAAGTCCTTCATGTGCCGGGTCATTCAAGAGGGAGCCTGGCATTTTATTCTGCAGCCAATTCCGTGGTTTTTACCGGCGATGCCTTGTTTGCCGGAAGTATTGGACGGACAGACCTGCAGGGAGGAAATTATGAGACACTTTTGAACAGCATCAGGACCAAACTATTTACCCTGCCTCCTCAAACTGTCGTTTATCCCGGTCATGGCAATCCCACGACTATCGGAACCGAATTGAAAACAAATCCGTATTTCTTTCCAGCCTGACCAATCCGGTTTTTTAAATTATTGCATATTGCTATTTTTGCAGATCTCTTTAAACCATACTAAAAATGCCATCAGATAAATTTGTTAACCGCCACAATGGACCACGTGAACATGAACTGCCACAGATGCTTAAGGTAATCGGAGCAGCTTCGCTGGACGATTTGATTGATAACACCGTTCCTGAACGGATCAGATTAACGGAACCACTCAGACTCCCGGCTGCAATGAGCGAATATGAATATCTTGGGCATATAAGGAATATCGGATCAAAAAATAAGCTGTACCGGTCATTCATCGGACAGGGTTATTATGGCGTTGCTTTGTTGTCGGTTATTGTAAGGAATGTTCTGGAGAATCCTTCGTGGTACACTTCCTATACCCCTTACCAGGCCGAGATTTCGCAGGGCCGTCTTGAAGCGCTTCTGAATTTCCAGACCATGATAATTGACCTTACAGGCATGCAGATAGCCAACGCTTCGCTTCTTGATGAATCGACAGCAGCTGCAGAGGCAATGATAATGATGTTCAATTCCAGGTCAAGGGCAGCTGTGAAGTCCGGGGCCAAAAGGTTTTTCGTTGATGAGGATGTTTTTATACAGACCCTGGATGTTATTACCACACGATCGAAACCGCTGGGTATTGAACTCGTTGTGGGGAAATATAATGAAGCCGTATTTGACGACAGATTCTTCGGTGCTTTTGTTCAATACCCAACAGCATCAGGACAGATAAGGGATTACAGGGAATTTGCGGGGAAGGCACATGCTGCCGGCTCGCTTGTCGGAGTTGCCGCTGACCTGATGAGCCTTACACTGCTGACACCCCCGGGTGAATGGGGTTCCGATATAGTTACGGGTTCAAACCAGCGATTTGGACTGCCGATGAGCTTTGGCGGTCCGCATGCAGGTTTTTTTGCAACAAGGGATGAGCTGAAGAGAAGTATGCCCGGACGAATTATCGGAGTCTCGGTTGATGCGCAGGGAAACCAGGCTCTGAGGATGGCTCTTCAAACCCGGGAGCAGCACATAAAACGGGAGCGTGCTACGTCAAATATTTGCACAGCCCAGGCTCTTCTGGCTACAATGTCAGGGTTGTATGCGCAGTATCATGGTCCGGACGGATTGAAAAATATTGCAGGACATATTCACAGGTGTGCATGTACAATAAGTGATTCACTGAAGAAGCTTGGGTATAACCAGTCAAATACCCGGTTCTTCGATACTCTGAGAATTGAGCTGCCTGCAGGCATAAGTCAGGAGATGATAAGAGATCTGGCCCTTACTGCGAAAATTAACCTTTTCTATCCGGCCGATGGTCATGTTGTCCTGAGTACAGATGAGGTTACAACAATTGCCGAAATAAATGCCATCACGGGGGTTTTTGCAAAGGCGGCAGGAAGAGAAAACAAACCCGTTGATTCGCTATGCGATTGTAATATCCTGGAGGAATCCTTTCAGAGAAAAACTCCGGTCCTGAAAGCATCCTGCTTTAACATTTACCATAGTGAGACCGGGATGATGCGCTACATCAAGCTTCTTGAAAGGAAGGATTTTTCGCTCACGCACAGTATGATCTCACTTGGATCGTGCACCATGAAGCTTAATCCTGCAACCTCAATGTTCCCAATGAGCTGGCCGGAGTTCGGCAACATACACCCGTTCGTTCCCAAAGATCAGGCACAGGGTTATTATCAGCTTATGGATGAACTTGGAGAAGCGCTGAAAGAGATCACCGGTTTTTCAGCCATATCATTTCAGCCTAATTCGGGAGCTGCGGGAGAGTACACCGGACTGATGGTGATACGTGAATATCATATCAGCAGGGGCGAGGGGTACAGGAATGTTGTCCTGATCCCGCGTTCAGCCCATGGTACAAATCCGGCCAGCGCTGTCATGGCCGGTATGCAGGTTGTTGTTGTTGAATGCGACGAAAAAGGCAACATTAATGTTGATGACCTTAAGAACAAAGCTGAGCAGAACAGCGAGAAGCTGGCCGCATTCATGATCACCTATCCCTCAACACATGGGGTCTTTGAGGCGGCAGTCGTGGAAATGTCGGAAATTATCCACGCCAACGGCGGGCTGGTCTATATGGACGGTGCGAACATGAATGCCCAGGTAGGTCTGACAAATCCCGGACATATCGGCGCCGACGTGTGTCACCTGAACCTTCATAAGACATTCGCAATACCTCATGGCGGGGGCGGTCCCGGAGCTGGACCCATACTTGTGAGCGACAGGCTTGCTGAGTTTCTGCCTTCTCATCCCGTTGTAAAAACAGGCGGCAGCCATGGTACGACTGCTGTTGCCGGAGCCCCCTTCGGCAGCGGACATATCCTTGCAATATCACATGCATATGTTATGATGATGGGGCCCGACGGTCTTACGCAGGCAACCAGGTTTGCAATCTTAAATGCAAATTATATTGCTGCATCATTGAAGGGCTGGTACAATACGCTTTACACGGGAACCCGGGGATATGTCGCTCATGAGATGATTCTGGACTGCCGGAATTTCAAGGCTGAGGCCGGAATAACCGAGGCTGATATTGCCAAAAGACTGATGGATTATGGTTTCCATGCTCCCACTCTTTCATTTCCGGTACACGGGACGCTTATGGTCGAACCAACAGAATCCGAATCGCTCAGTGAGCTTGACAAGTTTATCGATGCATTGAAATCGATCTGGACTGAGATCCGGGAGATCGCGGAGGGAAAGGCTGACAGGGACGACAACGTATTGCATAATGCACCCCACACCGTCAGGGTTTTAACCGCTGATCAGTGGAACCACAGCTACGACAGGCAGAAAGCTGCATTTCCGAGAAAATGGGTTGTTGAAAATAAATTCTGGCCTTCCGTTGGACGGATCGACGATGGTTACGGCGACCGGAACCTTGTATGTACATGCGATCCGATCGATTCGTACAGATCCGATACCATGAAAATATAGTGAATCCGCGAACTCACCGGTAATAAATTTTTTTCTCTACAAATTAATTATCAAATTTATTGTCTGAACATAAACTGCCAAATGTAAAATCCGATGCGAAACTCTTCCTGGAACGATCTTATTGCTCTTATTGACGGCAAAGATCCGGGTTACCGGCCGGTCGGCTTCATAATTGACAGTCCGTGGATACCCGGCTGGTACGGGATCTCCAAAACCAACTATTTTTCATCGGATGATCTGTGGCTTAAGTCAAACCTTAAAGCGATAAATTCATTTCCTGAAGTCTGGTTCATGCCGGGATTCTGGTCAGAATACGGTATGTGTACCGAACCTTCGGCGTTTGGTTCAAGGATGGTTTTTATGGAGGATAACCTTCCCCATGCCGAAAAGGTACTTTCAGACATTATGGATACCGACAGGTTACCCCAGCCAAACGTGAAGACTGACGGTTTGCTTCCTTTTATGATAAACAGGCTCCGGAATTGCGAATGTGCAATCAGGAACGCTGATCACCAGGTGCGGTTTGCCGTGGCAAGGGGACCCCTGAATATTGCCAGCTTCCTGATGGGAACTACCGAATTCATGCTGTCGCTCGCACTCAATCCCGACTCCTCGCACAAGCTCCTTCAGAAAATCACCGATTTTATCTGCGATTGGCTCTCGTGGCAGAAGGAGTGCTTCCCGTCAATCAATGGTGTTCTTGTCCTGGATGATATTATGGGCTTTGTCGGAGAATCAGAATTTAATGAATTTGTTCTTCCTTACTTTAAAAGGATATTCAGCGTCACGGGAGCAAAAGTCCGGTTTCTTCACAATGACGCAGACGGATTGATCACTGCCGGAAACCTTAAAGAGATGGGCGTTAATATGTTCAACTTTTCCTTTAACCATCCGATGGGATTGATCCGCGAGCTTGCAGGACCTGATGTTGTACTTGTCGGGAATATTCCGCCAAGGGATGTAATGGCCTCCGGCCGGCCGGAACAGGTTACGGAAGCAGTTCACAAGGCTTTCAGCGAAATAGATGATTATGGAAGAATCATCTGGTCGGTCGGCGGGGGAATGGCTCCGGAGGTAAAGGATGAGAACATTGAGGCTTTTATAGGGGCAGTAAAGGGGAATAAATGGAGATAAAAGGAAATAAGTAGAAACAGGTAGAAATAAAATAGAAAAATGAAAAAGTTATTCATACTGTTGGCATCTTGCCTGATCCTTGTATCATGCGGATCGGGGGGATCAAAGAAACAATCTGAGGAAAAATCAAATGTCTCAATGGAAAATAATTACCAGGTAAAGCTTATGACAGTCGATCCGGGGCACTTTCATGCCGCCCTGGTTCAGAAGACGATGTACCCGCAGGTTTCACCCGAGGTTCATGTTTATGCACCTGAAGGTCCTGATGTAACACAGCATCTTGGAAGGATAACATCATACAACTCAAGAGAGGTTGACCCGACATCATGGAACGAGATCGTATACAAGGGCGATGATTTCTTTGAGAAAATGCTGTCCGAAAGACCGGGTAATGTTGTTGTTCTGTCAGGCAACAACGGAAAGAAGGCAGAATATATTACCAGGTCAATCAATGAGGGCTTTAATGTGCTGGCCGATAAACCGATGATCATTTCAGCTGCCGATTTTCCAAAGCTTGAGACAGCATTCAGAACAGCTGAGGAGAAGGGTACCATTCTTTATGATATCATGACGGAAAGATATGAGGTAACCACGATACTGCAGAAGCTGCTGTCGCAAAAGGAGGAGATATTCGGAACACTCAGTCGGGGCACGAAGGATGATCCCGGAGTTACCAAAGTGAGTGTTCATCATTTTTCAAAGATAGTTTCGGGTACTCCGCTTCAGAGGCCAGCCTGGTTCTTTGATGTTGAACAGCAGGGTGAAGGTATAGTTGATGTCACCACCCATCTCGTCGACCTTGTTCAGTGGGAGTGCTTCCCGGAACAGATCCTGAACCCTTCGGATGTTTCAATTATTTCGGCCAGAAGGTGGCCGACTATACTTACAAAGGAAGAATTTAAAGGGGTAACCGGATTTGATGACTTCCCCGCTTATCTTCAAAAAGATGTAAAGGATGGTAAACTCAGTGTTTTTTCAAACGGCGAAATGACATACCAGCTCAGGGGAGTCTTTGCCAAAGTGTCGGTTACATGGAATTATATGCCGCCTGCAGGCGCCGGTGATACGCATTATTCGGTGATGCATGGTTCGGTATGTGACCTTGTGATCAAACAGGGAGCCGATGAAAAGTATGTTCCTACCCTTTACATCGAGAACATAAAAGGAGATTTAAACCGCTTTACCGCAAGGCTGAAGGAAGCGATGAGTTCGCTTCCGTACGACAGCCTCGAAGTTGTTTCGGGCGGGAGGGATGCTTTAAAAATCAATATCCCTCAGAAATACAGGGTTTCTCATGAAGAGCATTTCGGGCAGGTTACTGCCAGGTTCCTGGAATACCTTAACCAGGGCCGCCTTCCGGAATGGGAAGTACCGGGAATGGTCACCAAGTACTTTACAACTACGTCGGCATTGGCAAAAGCAAGGGAATAACGAAAGCCTCAACTGAATCTGAAAAGATCCTCAACCACCATTGAGTAGAGCTCCGACAATTCAATTCCGGCAGCATTAGCCTGTTTGGGAAAAATACTTTCTCCCGTCATTCCGGGAACGGTATTGATCTCAAGGAAATAAGGCTTTCCCCCGATCACAATGAAGTCAACCCTTACAATCCCCCTGCATCCCAGCAGATCATAAACCTTCGAACTAAGATCCTGGATCTCTTCGGTGATTTGGGATGGCATCACAGCCGGTGTGATTTCGTCCGATTTGCCGGGTGTATATTTGGCCTCGTAATCAAAAAATTCGTTTTTACTGATTATCTCGGTAACGGGAAGTACTATGGCCCTGCCATTCACTTTTACCACTCCGCATGCCACTTCGCGTCCCTGCATAAATGCTTCAATCATCACTTCACGGCTCTCCCTGAATGCCGTTTCGAGTGCGGCCGGGAGATCCTCAGGGCTCTTGACCTTTGTTACACCAAAGCTTGAACCGCTGTCGTTTGGTTTTACAAAACAGGGGAGACCCGTTTGCCTTATTATGGCATCGGTGTCATAACTATCCTCCTTTCTGATCAGAACAGCATCAGCCATCGGGATGCCATATTCCTTAAGGTACAGTTTCGTGGCCTGTTTATTGAATGTGAGGGCTGAACAAAAAGCGCCACAGCTTGTGTAAGGTATCTTCAGCATGTCAAAGTATCCCTGCAAAAGACCGTTTTCCCCAGGTGTTCCGTGAATTGCAATAAAAACACCATCAAACCTTACTTTGAAATCATCAGTCCTGAGCGTGAAATCGTTCTTGTCAACATTGTGGTAACGCCCTTTATTGTCTTCCCAATACCAGTTTGTCCCTTTTATGATTATTATATAGGTCAGGTATCGCGTCGACAGTAACCTGCAAACTTCCCCGGCGCTTTTAAGGGAGATCTCATATTCAGAGGAATCGCCTCCGGCGGCAATTGCGATTGTTCTCATCTTTTAATTTTTACGTGCTAAAATTAAGTAATTTGGAAACACGGAAAATACAAACACCGCTTTTTTGACAACTCCGGACGGGGAAAGTTCACCATGCATCAGGAAATATGTATTATAATACGTATTATAATACGTATTACTAAAAAATAAAATATGTATTATAATACGTATATTTTTTGTGGATTGCAGCTCATTCATTCAGATGATTTCAAGTACTCAATCCCAGCCCCTTTAAACCATTAGCTTTTAAGTCCCTCCCTGCACTCGGGAAGGTTCCGGCAGCAACCGGGAGGGGAGAAGTGCAGATTGTACACATCTTGTCAGGAATTATTGTGTCAGGTAATTGGTAAATAAACATCAGATATATTAACTTTGAAAAAAAATTCTAAAATTACAGTTATGAAAAAAGGTTGCTTAGTCTGGATAATTGTGGGGGTTATCATAGCCCTTGTCGCAATTGGATTAATTTCCTGGGGCACAAAAGCCTATAACAACATGGTTTCAAAGCAGGAGGGAGTGACAAGCCAGTGGGGGAATGTTGAAACCCAATATCAGAGGAGGGCTGACCTGATCCCGAATTTTGTAAACACGGTAAAAGGTGCAGCAGCATTTGAGCAGGAAACACTCACGCAGGTGATCGAGGCAAGAGCCAAAGCCACGCAGATCACACTCGATCCGACAAATATGACCGCAGAGAATATGCAGCAGTTCCAGCAGGCCCAGGGAGAACTCAGTTCCGCCCTGTCAAGACTGATGGTCGTTGTCGAAAAATACCCCGAACTAAAAGCAACCCAGAATTTCAGGGACCTCCAGATAGAGCTTGAAGGCACTGAAAACAGGATTTCGGTTGAAAGAAGGAAATTCAACGAAGTTGCCCTGTCGTTCAATACCTATATCAGGCAATTCCCTGCAAAGATAATTGCCGGTATGTTCGACTTTACCGCACGTCCCTATTTTGAATCACTTGAAGGTGCTGATAAAGCTCCACAGGTTCAATTTTAACAAATCCTGAACCGATGGAAGTTAAAGCCTCAACCTTCTTCAGCAGGGAACAACACGAACAAATACGTTCTGCGATCGCAGAGGCTGAAAAAGAGACCTCAGGGGAGATAAGGGTCCATATCGAAACAAAGCTCAACGGCAGTGTTCTGGACCGTGCAGCCTGGATCTTCCGGAAAATCGGAATGCACGCAACCGACAGCCATAATGGTGTATTGTTCTACCTTGCCGTAACAAACAGGGAGTTTGCCGTTATCGGCGACGGTGGTATCAATTCAGTTGTGCCGGCCGGCTTTTGGAACCGGATCATGGAGATCCTTCAGGAGAACTTCAGGACAGGACGATTCACCGAAGGGCTGATTGAAGGCATATTGCTTACAGGGAAGCAGTTGCGGGAACATTTCCCCCGGATGAAGGATGATGTCAATGAGCTTCCTGATGAAATTTCGTTTGATGATCCTGAAAAACCGGCAACAATATGACAAGGAGAACTATCGGACCGGTATTCGGGCTTCTTCTGCTTATAAGCCTGCTATCATTCAGGAATGCCCAGCAGGACTTTCCTGAAAAACCTGTTCCTCCGCGGCTTGTCAACGATTTTGCCGGCATGCTTTCAGATCAGGAAGTTAATGCGCTTGAACGCAAGCTGGTCGCATTTAATGATTCATCATCGACACAGATAGCAATTGTAACTGTTACCGACCTTCACGGGTACAACAAGGCTGATTATGCCCAGCGACTTGCCGAAAAGTGGGGTATAGGGCAGAAGGGCCTTGATAACGGGGTACTTATCCTTGTCAAGCCAAAGACTACGGAATCGTCGAGAGGTGAGGTCCAGATCGTTCAGGGCTATGGCCTGGAAGGTGTAATTCCCGACATTGTTTGCGGGCAGATAGTTGACAATGAGATATTACCGGCTTTCAGGAACGAACAATACTATGAAGGTCTTGATAAGGCCACGGATGTGCTCATGGCGCTTGCCAGGGGTGAATTCCCGGCCGATCAGTATGGCAAGGGGAAAGGAGGCAATTCGGGGATCGGGGCGATCATATTCATTATTATTCTGGCGATAATAATAATGTTCTTCCGCAGCAGCGGAGGTTCGAACCAGAAACATATCAGCGACAAGGGATTACCCCTGTGGATGCTCCTCGCGATGATGAACTCGGCCGGCAATAAACATCGGGGAAGCTGGGGAGGATTCTCCGGAGGAGGAGGTGGAATTGGCGGAGGAGGCGGCGGGGGCTTTGGCGGCTTTGGCGGCGGAAGCTTTGGCGGAGGCGGCGCCGGCGGAAGCTGGTAGCAGAGGGCGCAGGGCTCTGAGCCAATTTCTTAAAGATCCCTGCCTGAAAGATAATTCTTCCACCTTTCAATAACAGTTGACATATCAGCCGGTAATCCGGAGTCGAACGACAATCTTTTCCCGGTCACCGGATGATCGAAAGCAAGCGATTTGGCATGCAGTGCCTGTCGCGGAAGTATATTGAAGCAATTCCTTACAAATTGCTGGTATTTCGCAAAGGTGGTGCCTTTCAGGATTCTGTTGCCGCCATATTCCCCGTCATTGAATAACGGGTGCTTTATGAAACTGAAGTGAACCCTGATCTGATGAGTGCGCCCGGTCTCCAGTTTGCATTCCACAATGGATATGTAACCAAAATCTTCAATGACCTTATAATGCGTGATGGCAGTTTTGCCCTGGCTCCCGTCGGGGAACACCTGCATTATCTTCCTGTCGCGCAGATTCCTTCCCACATTTCCCTCGATGGTTCCTTCGGGAGGCTCCGGAGTACCCCATACAAGCGCAACATACTTCCGGTCGGTGGTCCTGTCGTAAAACTGCTTTGAAAGCCTGTTAAGCGAAAGCTCATTCTTTGCCATAACCAGGATGCCTGAAGTGTTCTTGTCAAGCCTGTGAACCAGTCCGGGACGAATTTCGCCTGTCTGAAACAACGGCAGATCCTTAAAATGCCACATCAGGGCGTTTACCAGGGTACCGGTATAATTTCCATAAGCAGGATGAACGACCATTCCTGCTTCCTTATTGATAACAACCACATCGTCGTCCTCATAAACGATGTTCAATGGTATATTCTCAGGGATCAGCTCGATTTCCCTGGGGGGATTTGGAAGTACCACCTGGACAATATCACCGGGTTTAACCCTGTAATTTGGCTTAACCGCAACACTGTTCACAAGTATGTTTCCGGCATTTGCAGCAGCCTGGATCCTGGTGCGGGATGCGTTTTCGATACGGAGTGACAGGAATTTGTCAATCCTCAGCAGCGACTGTCCGGGATCAACGTTAAACCTGAAATGTTCAAACAGTTCCTGCTGGTCAATTAATTCTTCTTCAGTCCATACCGTATCTACCTTACTTTAATGAGTCGTTTATAACCGGCGGTTCTGCCGTTAAGTGAGGTAATGACAGTATAGACACCGGGCTTAAGCGAGGAAATATCAATGCGCTCACTAAAGCGGACTTTCATTATTTCCCGGCCGTAGAGGTCTATGACTGTTACATAGGATGAGGATGACGACGCCAGTTCTTCGGATTCCAGGTTAATAATCCCGGATGCAGGATTGGGCCAGAGTCTGAAGCTATGCTCTTCGTCAGGGTATGTATCATCAACTCCAACAGGTTTGATTGTTTTGCCCATCACAGGCCGTATCATAATGCTTCCATTAACCTGCGACAGGTACCATTCTCCGTTGAGCCAGTAGAATTGTCTTCCGTTATGCGGGGTATTTACATCATATCCTGCATTAAGAAAGGTTTCTGTGCGCTGTCTCCACCCGACATAAAAAACATCATCAACCATGATTGGATCAGGCAGCATATATGTATAAAAGCCGTTGATCCCTTCATCCTTGACAACAATCTGTTCATCGGCTGTATATACAATATCCCCGGGCAATCCGTTATTATCATTCCAGATTACAAGGTCGAATGCCCTCAGGTTACTGTTGAGGTAAGTGTCGTTGAAAGCGATTTGAACCGCCCTGATTGTGTCCTGAATAAATGACTCAAACCTGTAGGCAACCATTGCATTTCTAGAGCCCTGGCCATTGATGCCGTAACCACCTTCGGAGGTTCCGTCATCGAATGCAAAATAGTTTTTGAATACCTGATCATAATGGATAGTATCGTTTGCTTTGGGATCAAATACATCAGTAACCAGCGAGCAGGTAATCCTGAAGAGGGCTGAATCAGCATTAGCCGAATTGAAGGTATATATAAGGCTTGCATTGTAATCAACGTTGGTAAACGGACTTATGTTGGTTGCCCCTGCAGAGAATGAATGCGTCACGACATTCGTATAAAGATCCCTTATCAGGAAGTTCCTTGTTACGTTCCTCACTATAATGTCATTATTTCTGTATTTAACCGGAATTGCAGCGCCCATTTCCTGAAGGTAGACCTCTCTGAACTGTTTCCAGGGCATAGCCTCATGAGTCTTCAGGATCGACCTTAACGGAGCCCTGAAGGCAACGTCGGTAAGGGCAGTATCAGACTCGTTCCTGTTCCTGTCGAGAATTACATAATCTATATTCCAGTGGTCGCAATTTCCGATCATCGACGGGTCATTGATGTTGGCACTGAGGCTGGCCCAGTTTACAAACCGGAACTGGAAACCTCTTTTAAGGAACCGGGGATTATCAATCCTTATGATCACCGGTTTGAATTTGTGTGCCGGTACACCCGGGGCTTTCCATACCGAATGCCAGGTCGCCTCATCAGGGGCATAAAACTGCAAGGTGAGGCTGTCACCCAACTCCGGCTCGTCACCAAGTCCGCCCGGCTGGTAATAGAAGCTGATCCAGATATTTGCAGCCGGAGTGAATTCGAGATTCATGGGCTGTGAAGTCAGGTG
This sequence comes from uncultured Bacteroidales bacterium, assembly GCA_963737255.1. GTDB lineage: Bacteria > Bacteroidota > Bacteroidia > Bacteroidales > VadinHA17 > LD21. Next base: position 491,825 of record CAVTSB010000006.1, on the reverse strand, counting down.
ATCTGCTTCGAATCCCCATGATGAAGCGGATTCATAAAGCCGTCCCGTGTTATCGATCGCATCAAGTGTTGCAATGCCGGTCGTTATTTGCTGATCGGAATAAGTGTTATTCACGAAGGCAAAATTATCGCTCCACCTTGCGGTTACCGGGATATACGATCTGCCTGAAAAATCATCAAAGAATGGAAGCTCAAGGGTGTCTGCTACACCCTTGGTTTGAAGGATATCATTATTATTTAAAATCAGCTGATTGGTCTGAAGACCCGTAATGATTTCCTGGCCTGAAGAAAATAAAGGGATTAAAAAGAATATTGCAATATATGCATGTATTTTTTTTAGCATAATGTTATTCAAACTGATCCCTCATTGCCATGGGAATGGTGTCTATAACAAATCTGGCCGAATCTTTCTGAAGCTTTGCCGAGTCGGTTGTGAGCCACAGGTAAATTGATGAACCGAGCTGAAGTGTTGGTTCGTAGCTGAATTGTGGATTTTGCCTGTATACAAAAGCATTAGCAGAATCGGCACCTGTTTTGACTGTGTTATCAAAGATAGAAGTAACAAGGGTCAGGGAGGCTCCCAAGATCTTATCCTTTGCTGAAGCCAGGTCAAGCCCGGTCAGGTCGGGAACGGCAGTTTTCTGATTGCTCAGTCCTTTTCCAAGGACAAGGTCAATTTCAGAGCTCTTCTGCAGCGAATCACCCTCCTCGACCTCTTTCCCGTTGTAAAGCTGCCTTATAACAACATCGTATGATATATCGGGTATGTACATCAGTTTACCCATTTGCAGCCCCGAGTTTTCAATAAGTACTTTTGCCTGCCGTTTTGGGAGGTTCACCAGGTTGGGCACGGCAACCATCTCAGGGTTAAAAGCATTGATTGTAAGTATTATGCTCCTTCCTTTTTTTACCTTAAAGCCGGGCTTTGGGTTCTGTTCGGCAATACATCCCCGGGGTACTTCCGACGTATAAACCGAGTCAATTATCTGGTACCTGACCTTGTTTTTACGGGCAAGCTTCATTGTTTCATCCACCGGGAGGCCGATAAAATCGGGAACAGGTTTGCTCTGCCCGTGACGGGTATAGAAGTTAAGCCATACGAGCAGAATCATTACCAGGCCGACAACAAATACTGCGGCCAGCCCGAGGTTCTTTAGGAATGTTTTGCTGAAAATAAAGTTTTTAATGCTCATACCGGCTGTTGAACTGAAGTTATAACGCAAATGTATTGATAAAATTATAAACAGAATCCCGTTCAACAGGTTCAAATCCGGCCTCCCGGATAAGCCTGCAAATTTCATCTGTTGTCATTTCCGGATTCTTATCTGCGGCTCCTGCCATCGAATAGATCCTGGTAGTATCATCAATGGTGCCGTCGAGGTCATCAGCACCGAAAGAGAGGCTTATCTGGGCTGCCGCTTTTCCGGTCATCGGCCAGTAGGCTTTGATATGCCTGATGTTGTCGAGGTAGATCCTGGAGACTGCATAATTCCTGAGATCCTCAATTATGCTGACCTCTCCGAGATGTGACATTGAATTATTCGCCTTTTTGTACTTGAGCGGGATGAAGGCATTGAATCCGTGAGTCTTGTCCTGCAGCTTCCGCAGCCGTTCCATGTGATCGATCCTGTGGTCATACGACTCGATATGTCCGTAAAGCATTGTGGCGTTTGAGGCGATTCCGAGCGTATGCGCCGCTTCATGGATTGCCAGCCAAATCTCCGAAGATGTCTTTTCCGGACAGATCCTGCTCCTTACTTCTTCATTGAATATTTCAGCCCCGCCTCCGGGGATTGACTCCAGACCGCACTCCTTAAGCATGCTGAGCCCCTCCTTTAAATTCAGCCCTGAACGGTTTATCATATATTCAAGCTCAATAGCGGAAAAAGCTTTAATGTGCAGTGCCGGACGATGTTTCTTTATTTTTTTGATCAGCTGACAGTAATAATGAATGTCCCTGGCGGGATGTACTCCCCCGACAATATGGACCTCTGTAACTTCCTTGTTGTCGAATCCCCTTACAATGTCGAGCATTTCCTCCTGGCTGTACTCCCAGCTTTCAGGATCGTTGTCAGCCTTATGATAAGAACAGAAGCGGCAGTTGTAAATGCATTTATTGGTTGGTTCGATGTGGAAATTCCTGTTGAAGCAGGCATTGTTGCCGTTAAGCCTCCTCCTTACTGCTCCTGCAAGTAATCCGAGTAACGGCAGATCAGCTTTTGTATAAAGCAGCAAGCCCTCTTCGGGGGAAATGCGGATGCTGTTCAGAACCTTTACGGCTGTTTTGTTCAGGTCGCGATCGTCGATATAGTTTGTAAGGTCCGTCATTTTAGATTCAGATGGCAGGTAAAATTAATGAAAAAAAAGGTGCCTTGTTATGAGGCACCCTTCAGTCAATATCAATAGCATTGATTACTTCAGCTTAAGTTCAGGAGAGACAGTAAGCTTTTTTCTTCCCTTTGCCCTTCGTGCTGCAAGAACTCTCCTGCCGTTCGGTGTGGACATTCTTTCCCTGAATCCATGCTTGTTTGCTCTCTTTCTCCTCGAAGGTTGAAATGTCCTTTTCATATCCGGCGTTTTTAAATGTTCTTTCTGTTTTATTTTGAGATCGCAAAGATATTTATTTTTTGAATAATAACAACGGATGGTATGATTTTCTTTTTTTTATGCAGACTTTTATCAGCCATCAGCCGAGGGGGAGAATGGGAGAATGGGAGAAAGGGAGATACACTATCTTCTTTGTTTCGAAGAATGGCTCAACGAAATAATCCTTTATATCCACAATAACAGCTCTGTCACGGAAAGGGGCCAGTTCACCCTCAAGATCACCTCCTTTAAGGTATATGATCCCGTTGGGGCGATTGTTCCGGCTGACCGGATCGATATTTTTTCCGGTAAGTTTTACAAATGCAGAGATTTCAGAAACAGCCCGGCTAACAACGAAATCATAGCAGGCTTTTTCTTCCTCGGCTCTTTTCCTGAGAGGATTAACATTTTTCAGACCGAGTTCGTCTGAAACTGATGAAACCACCCTGATCTTTTTTTCAATTGAATCGAGGAGAGTAAACCCGGCATCAGGGAACATTATTGCCAGGGGTATTCCGGGAAAGCCGCCTCCTGTACCCACATCGAGCACCTTTGTGCCGGGACTGAAGGTTATGAATTTTGCAATTGCAAGTGAATGAAGAACATGATGAACGAAAAAATTATAAATATCCTTCCTTGAAATCACATTTATCATGCTGTTCCAATCCAGATAAATGGTTTTAAGTATTGTAAACTGATCAACCTGCTTTTGTGACAGGTCCGGGAAATATCTTAAAACGGCTTCCACCATTACTGGTTCCCGGTTTTAATAAATATGTTATATAACAGATTTTTAGCCCTGTAAAGCTGGGCTTTTACAGTGCCGATCGGAAGATTAAGCTCAGAAGCAATCTCTTCGTAGGAATATTCCTTGAAGTATCTCAATTCGATCAGCTGCCGGTAACGCGGTTTGAGCTGGTTGACAATATCCCGCAGGACTTTGATTTTCTGATCATTGATAAGGGCCTCTTCGGGATCGGGAAGATCCGACTGGATATTTACGGTAATGTTGTCAAGGTCATCATCGAGCTGATCAATTGCTGCAGGGGAGGTTTGTTTCTTTCTTATGAAATCGATGCAGTTGTTTGTAGCTATTTTAAACAGCCATGTGCTGAAAGCAAATTCGGGAGTAAACGATTCAAGGTTATGAAAAGCCTTACCGAAGGCCTCAATTGTCAGGTCTTCAGCATCGGATGAGTTATTGACCATTTTCAGAAGCATGAAATAGATGGAATCCCTGTACCGGTTCATAAGGCCGGCAAAAGCTTTTTCGTTGCCCTCCCTTGCCATCTCCACAAGAATGAGATCGCTCCTTGCCTTTTCCGATAATCCGTTGCCTAATTCCATTTGATCTTACGGGAATCCTGCCCGAAATTTGATATAAAAATAAGTGAATTTATAAAAGGAGCTATTATATCAAATAAAAGCGACCATGGCAGCAATCCCGGTTCATTAAACTTCTTCTGGTTAATTGCAAGTATAACTGTCTGTACTGCAAGCCTTATCACAAAAATTCCGATAACGGCAGGGAGTAGGAAAAGAAATGAAACCAGTATTATAAACGAAACATAGAAAAGAATCCTGCTTGCAGGCTCAACGGTTAAGAATAACTTATCCCTGAACTTATAGTGCACGGCTGTTGTAAAGTGTCTCTTCTTCTGCTTGTAAAATACCCTGGTTGATGTTGCCGGAACGGACCGCGTATGGGCCTCTTTTCTGAATTCAACTGCCACATTATCCTTTGTAGAATTTGAGTTCACAAACAGGTCATCATCTCCCGACGCCAGGTGACTGTGCCCGCTGAAACCTTTTTTACTAAAAAAAAGTGATCTCCGGTATGCAAGATTTCTTCCCACTCCCATGTAGGGCATACCGCGTAGTGCCATACCAAGGTACTGAATGGCAATAAACATTGAATCGTGACGTATGTACTTGTTCAAAAATCCTTTTTGAATCAGATAGCCTCCGTATCCCAGTACGAAATCAGTCCCGGCATTAAAATGTGAAACCATTGTACCAAGCCATTTTTTTGATTCGGGACGGCAATCAGCGTCAATGAAAAGCATCAGTTCGTTCTTTGACGCCTTAATGCCAATGAACTGCGCAAACTTCTTATTATGAGCAAACTTGGGGTCTTTGGTGATATTGGATACCTTAAGGTTTGGATACCTGCCGATGAATTCACCAAGAACATCAAAAGTATCATCATCGGAGCAATCATTAACCACAATAACCTCAAAATCGGGGTACTCCTGCTCAAGAACAGCAGGCAGGAAATTTCTCAGGTTCTCCTCTTCATTTCTTGCACAGATTATGACAGAAACAGGATCCTCCCGCTGATTTATTTCTGCCGGTTTATACAAGGCGGGCTTAAGGTAAAAATAAAGGTAGTAGAACAGCTGGACTGCAGCGGAGATGCTGCAAATTATAAATACCGTCAGAAGAAGAGGGTTGTCATTGATACTCATTTGACTTTCAAATAATGCTCAAAATTAATAAGATAATCAGAATGCAAATACGGACCCTGTAATAATCATCTGTTAAAACGGAATCGGGGCGCAAAAATTATTGCCATTAATTTTAACAGGTAAATGAATGAATTACCTTTGTGCATCCTGAACAAGAGGTTTTATGTTTGAAATTGAGAGCAGGGATAAAGAGACCAGAGCAAGGTCGGGAATTTTGAAAACCGGTCATGGCGATATTCCTACTCCCGTCTTTATGCCGGTTGGCACCGCAGGTACCGTGAAGGGCATTCTGCAGCAGGACCTGATTGATGAAATAGGCGCCAGGATCATTCTCGGAAATACTTATCATCTTTATCTGAGGCCTGGTACTGAGATACTGAAGGCATCGGGCGGGCTACATAAGTTCATGAGCTGGAACGGGCCCATACTGACCGACAGTGGCGGGTACCAGGTCTTTTCACTGACAGGGAACAGGAAGCTTACAAGCGAGGGCGCTATTTTCAAATCGCATATCGACGGTTCGAAGCATGTCTTTTCTCCTGAGAATACTGTCGATATTCAGAGGATCATAGGAGGCGACGTAATAATGGCGCTTGATGAATGCGCTCCGTTTCCCTGCGATTATAAATATGCCCGGAAATCGATCGAACTAACACACCAATGGCTCGACAGGGCTGTTACAAGGTTCCGGGAAACGGATCCTTTATGGGGTTATGATCAGGCTCTTTTCCCGATTGTTCAGGGAAGCACATTTGATGACCTCAGGAAAAAATCAGCTGAAAAGATTGCGTCCGTATCTTTGGCCGGCAATGCTATCGGAGGATTGTCTGTAGGCGAACCGGCCGAAGAGATGTACAGGATCATTGAGATTGTAAATGAGATACTTCCTGAAGACAAACCGCGATATCTTATGGGTGTGGGAACTCCCGTGAATATCCTGGAGGCCATTGAAAGGGGTATTGACATGTTCGATTGCGTTATGCCGACCAGAAACGGAAGAAACGGGATGCTTTTTACCGGAGAGGGAATCATCAACATAAGGAACAGGAAATGGATAGATGATTTCAGCCCGATTGATCCGGATGGTCCCTCACCGGTAAGTCTTTACTATTCAAAGGCATATCTCAGACACCTCGTGATTTCGGGCGAAATTCTGGGAGCGCAGATTGCAAGCATACACAACCTGGCATTTTATATGCGGCTGGTTACAGAAGCAAGGAATCAGATAGGGAAGGGCACCTTCAGACAATGGAAAAACCATATGATAAAAAAACTTTCGGAACGAATGTAACAAGCGGGAATGAAAATTATTGACAAATATATTATTCGGAAATTCCTGGGCACCTTCTTCCTCAGCATTATCCTGATACTGACTATTGCCGTTGTTTTTGACTTTGCCGAGAAGATCGACAATTTCATGGAACGGGAGGCCCCGGTAAAGGCAATAATCTTCGATTACTACCTGAATTTCATTCCATACTTCGCTACTCTTTTCTCCCCATTGTTTGTCTTTATATCCGTAATCTTCTTTACCTCAAAAATGGCGGCCAACACTGAGATCATTGCCATTCTGAACTGCGGTATGAGCTTTAGAAGGATGATGTGGCCATATTTCATCTCAGCTCTTGTAATAGCCATGCTTTCTTTCGTGTTAACAAATTTTGTCATTCCCCAGTCGAACATGAAAAGGATAAGCTTTGAAGATAAATACTACAGACCTTCAGCGAGGAGAGTGCCTGTAATGAATATTCACCGGCAGGTCTCCAAAAACGTGCTGATCTATATGGAATCATTCAATCCGATAAGCCAGGCAGGCCGTTCGTTCACAATCGAGAAGTTCAACGATTCAGGCCGGCTTGAGTCAAAGCTGTCGGGTAACATGGTTAAATATGATACGGCAACAAGCAAATGGCTTGTGATGAATTACTATGTAAGGGAAATGGAAGGTAATGAAGAGGTAATTACAAAAGGTGAAAGGCTCGACACCACACTGTTAATAAAGCCTGAAGACCTGTCACGGGGTCCGGGATATGTTGGCACTATGAAATATAACGAGCTGAACGATTATATTGACCAGCTTAAGCTTCAGGGCTCTGATGAGCTGAAAATCTTCCTCGTCGAAAAGCACCGCCGCTTCTCAAATCCATTTGCAGTTTTCATTCTTACCCTTATAGGGGTTTCCCTGTCATCCAAAAAGGTGAGGGGAGGCATCGGGATGAATATCGGTATCGGATTGGGGCTCAGCTTTTCATATATACTGTTCCTGCAGTTCGCTGCACAGTTCTCGCTTAAAGGGAACCTCGACCCGATGCTTGCAATGTGGATCCCGAACATTATATATTCGGGCATTGCTTTTGCATTGTATAAAATTGCACCGAAATAATTTTCTTCCTCAAACAATTGTTTTAAAATTGTATCCTTATTTAAGCCAACAACAAAAAGTAAACCAATAACAGAAAATCATGCCGGTAAATAAAAAGATTCGGGAACTTCAGGAGAAAAGGGAAAAGGTACTTCTGGGAGGCGGGGAGCAGGCTATTGAGAAGCAGAAGGCAATGGGAAAACGGACTGCCCGTGAACGTATTATGGCCCTCCTTGATGGAGATTCCTTTATCGAATATGACCTGTTCGTTGAGCATGATGCACGTGATTTTGACATGGATAAGAAGTCACTTCCCAGCGACGGGGTGATCATCGGATCAGGAACCATTTACGGGGCTCCTGTTGCCATCTTTGCACAGGATTTTACAGTTGCAGGTGGTTCTCTTGGTCTCATGCACTCCAGGAAGATCACCAAGATAATGGATCATGCACTTAAGATGAGAATACCGCTTATCGGGATAAATGATTCGGGAGGCGCGAGGATACAGGAGGGAGTCAACTCCCTGGCAGGCTATGGTGAGATATTTTTCAGGAATACCATCTCAAGCGGGGTGATCCCGCAGATCTCTGTAATCCTTGGTCCGTGCGCCGGCGGTGCAGTTTATTCTCCTGCCCTGACCGATTTCGTCTTTGTTGTCGACAATATTTCAAAAATGTTCATTACAGGTCCTGAGGTAATAAAAACTGTCCTCGGTGAAGAAATCTCGATGGAGGATCTGGGCGGAGCAAGGGTACACAGTGAAATAACGGGTAACGCGCATTTTTTTGCCATGAGCGAGGATGAGTGCTTTGAACAGATCAAGAAGCTCATAACTTTCATCCCGTGGAACAACAGCAGGAAGGCAAAAGCCTTTGAGCCCGGTGAACCTGACAAGAAATTCAATATTGAACGGATTGTACCTGACGATCCCACCCTGCCTTATGATGTAAGGGATGTCATCAGGGCAGTTGTTGATAATTCAGATTTCTTTGAGATCATGGAGCTATATGCAAAAAATATTGTGATTGGTTTCGGAAGGATGGGGGGGAGGACAACCGGTTTTGTGGCCAACCAGCCTCTTGAAATGGCAGGTGTCCTGGATGTGGATTCATCCGACAAGGCTGCGCGGTTCATCAGGTACTGTGATGCATTCAACATTCCGATAATAACGTTTGTGGATCTTCCTGGCTACCTGCCGGGTGTCGACCAGGAACATGCCGGGGTTATACGTCACGGCGCAAAGGTGCTTTATGCATACAGCGAGGCGACAGTCCCCAAACTGACAGTGATATTAAGGAAGGCGTATGGCGGCGGCTACATAGCGATGAGTTCAAGGCACCTGCGGGCTGATTTTGTTTTTGCCTGGCCATCGGCGGAGATTGCTGTAATGGGTCCCGAAGGCGCCGCAAATATTATATTCAGAAAGGAGATAACGTCATCGGACGATCCTGATATCACGAGAAAACAGAAGGTTGAGGAGTATAAGTCGAAATTCGCAAATCCCTATGTTGCAGCTTCACGCGGATATGTCGACGCGGTAATTGAACCCAGGGAAACAAGGAAATTTCTGTTGCACGCGATCGAGATGTCGGAAAGCAAGCTTGTCACAATGCCCGAAAAGAAACACGGACTGCCTCCGTTCTGACACAACAATAAATGCAAGAAATATGGATAACGATAAGGATATAAGAATCTTAAACATAAACAACATTTCATATAAAACCCGGTTGAGCAAAAAGTTTACCGGGAGGAAACTCTATAAACCTGCCGATCCTAAAATGATCCTCAGCTTTATCCCCGGAACTGTCCTGGATATCCTCGTAAATGCGGATCAGCCCGTATCAAAAGGTGATGATCTGATGATCCTCGATGCGATGAAGATGCAGAATAAGCTTAAATCGCCTGTCGACGGAAAGATCAGGAATATCCCCGTAAAAAAGGGAGATAAAGTGTCGAAAGGAACACTATTGATAGAAATGGATTAGACGGAAGTGTGTCCGCAGGATTAATGGCCGATCCTAGAAACTTCCCTGATAAATCACAAATTTCTTCATCTCATCCGGAACAACCGGTTCACCCGTGAAGATCCCGTAAACAGAGGAACCGCTTCCCGACATCGAGCTGTACACTGCTCCTGCCTGGTACAATTTATCCTTGAATGAAGCAATAACCGGGTGCTTCCTGAAGACTGTCCTTTCAAAATCATTGACCAATAGCTCCTTCCATTCCGGAACCGGCATGGTTATTACTTTTCCGGGACTGATTCCCGGATTACCCGGTTTGCAATTCTCATAAGCCTCTTTTGTAGAAATGTTTATACCGGGATTAATTAGCAGCAACGTGTAGCCATCCAGAACATTTTCAACAGGCTTAATGAGTTCCCCTCTTCCGGTGGCAAGCGACGGTTTGCATTCTATAAAAAAAGGACAGTCGCTGCCAAGTTCGCCGGCCATCCTCATAAGTTCATCCCTGCTGCACGCGAACCCAAAGAGCCGGTTTATTGCGCTCAGTAAAAATCCCGCATCGGATGATCCTCCTCCAAGCCCGGCTCCGGAAGGAATGGCCTTGTGAAGATGTATTTTCAGATAAGGTACCGGGAAAGTCTCCCTTAGTTTCTTTACTGCCCTTAGCACGAGGTTTTCCCCTTTTTTCCCCTGCAGCCTCATACCGGTAAGGGTAAGGATGTCTTTTTTAATTCCTTTTACCTTTGGCACCATTTCCAGAGCATCGCTGAGGGGAAGAGGATAAAAGACAGTTTCAATATCATGATACCCGTCACAACGCCGACCTGAAATAAGTAACCCCAGGTTTATCTTCGCTTTTGGAAAAATGACCATCCGCGCATATTTCCTGCAAAATTATCATATGGATTGGATTTTGATGCCGGTTAACCGGAAAAATGGATTTTCAACAAGTTTTTAACAGAAGAATGTTTGTAAGAATAGAGATTGATTTGAACCGTGCAAAGAGGTTTCGTTTACCTTTGGACTACCTGACTATTTTTCCAGTGTATCTATCAAAAACCAATAAATCAATAATATATAATTGATGGTAAGACAAAAACCCAGTACCGGAACATTTATTGCGCAATTACCTGATTTTGGGAAGGTCCCTCCCCAGGCAATCGATATGGAGGAGGCGGTGCTTGGTGCCATAATGCTTGAAAAGGAGGCAGTAATCACCATTCTTGATATCCTCAGGCCTGAAAGTTTTTACAAGGAAGCAAATCAGAAAATCTTCAAGGCGGTCTCCGATCTTTCAGCAAGGGAGTATCCGGTCGACCTTTATACTGTAACTGAGGAACTCAGGGCACATATGGAGCTTGAGAGCGTAGGCGGCCCGGTCTATCTTACCCAGCTCACCTCCAAGATCGTTTCAGCTGCCAACGTCGATTACCATGCGAGAATTGTTGCCCAGAAGTATATCCAGAGAGAGCTTATAAGGGTTTCAACAGAGATCCAGACGCGATCGTTCGACGATTCAATAGATGTGACCGAGCTGCTTGATTATTCCGAAAATGCCCTTTTCCAGATTGCGGAAGGGAACATAAAACGGGAAGTTTCGCCGATAAACCTGGTCATAAAGGATGCGATCAGGGAAATCGAGGAAGCAGGCAAGAGGGAAGATGCCCTTGTCGGGATTCCCTCGGGTTTTACGAAGCTCGACAGGCTTACTTCGGGCTGGCAGAAGTCCGAACTTGTGATAATTGCCGCCAGACCATCGATGGGGAAAACCGCGTTTGCACTTTCAATGGCAAGGAATATGGCGATTGATCATGACAAGAAGGTTGCAATCTTCTCCTGCGAAATGTCTTCGATACAGCTTGTAAACAGGTTGATAATTGCAGAAACCGACATAGCGGGTGAAAAGATTAAAAATGGCAGGCTCACTGAAGAAGAATGGAAGCAGCTTGATACCAGGATCAAGAAACTGGTGCAGGCTCCCATCTTCATCGATGATACCCCTGCAATCTCAATTTTTGAACTGAGGGCCAAATGCCGGCGCCTTATGGCACAGCATAAGCTCGATATTGTGATAGTTGACTACCTTCAGCTGATGTCGGGACCTGAAAATGCCGGGAGCCGCGAACAGGAGGTAAGCAACATTTCCCGGTCGCTGAAGAGCATAGCCAAGGAGCTGAATGTTCCGATCCTGGCGCTTTCGCAGCTTAATCGTTCGGTTGAGATGAGGGGAGGAGCAAAGAGGCCCCTGCTGTCGGACCTTCGTGAATCGGGCGCGATAGAGCAGGACGCCGATATGGTAGTGTTTATCCACAGGCAGGAAAAGTTCGGCATGCTTACATTCGAGGATGGCTCCTCAACAAAGGGTATAGCCGAGATCATACTAGCCAAGAACAGGAACGGTCCCGTTGATGATGTCAAATTGAGATTCCGCGAAGAGAAAGCCCAGTTCACCGATATTGATGATTTTGATATCGAAGGAAATCCGGAACTGAGTGAAAGCGCACCCAGCATAACGCTTGGTTCGAAAATGAATCACGACAAGATGAGGAATCTTGGCAGCGGATTCGACCACGAATCGGATATGCTTAACGAACCGCCCTTCGTATAGGTCAGTTTAGCCTGAAAATAATTTTTATCCCCGCAGATGAGTATTTGAAGTCGTTAAATCCGGCAAACACTCCCAGTTCGGCAACAAAGAAGATTTCGCTCAGGCTGTACCCGATCTCTGTGTATGCAGGGTGAAAGCGGGAACCGAGAAATGACAGTGAAAGATTTTCGCGCATAAGAGTATTGCTCAGTCCGGGCAAAAGTTTCAGCAGGATGTAAGGCGATGTATATCTTACATGCAGTTCCGCGAACATTTCCGGAGTGCTCAGCGAATAGTATTCCGGCAGCATGAAGGCGTCGCTGTAATCGTCAATCAGAATATACGGCGGCTGGGCATTGAAATGGAAGAAATCGAAGTAGGGCAGGTTCCGTTTCCCTGTAACGGCGCCTGTTCTGATTTTCCACCTGAATTCACTGAAAGCCGGGATCTCTTTCCGCTGCGACACTTCGAGCCTGAACATATCGAAGTGCATGTATTTGTCCGATCCCCGGGGTATCTGATTCATTCCGTGCTTCCAGATGAATTTGAATTCCGGCCAGTCCGACCCGGCAGCTACCTTGTTGCCGTTGAACATCCTGTACTTCCTGAAAGGCGTATATGTGACGTTTGCCGTAAATTCAAAATGTTTCTGGTCGGTAAAAAGACCCGGCGCAATTGAATCTGACTCAAGGAATCGGTTATCAGGAATGTTGTCGCTGAAATCCCTTTCCGGCCTGAAAATGGAAAAATCAGTATTGTTTTCAAGCAACCTCCTGTCTTCAAATCCGGCATTGAACTCAAGTTCCAGCCCGTTGGCGGCCTCCTTCGCATACCCGAGGGTAAGGAACCTGCTTTCGTAAAGCTTCATGAAATTTCTTCTCCTGACTAGTGACGATACGGTATTAATAAAAGGATTTATTCCTCCTCCGGTATTGATATCCCTGCTGGCCATCCCCGAGTTTATATAGAAGCGCCCGGGATTTATTCCTGCCATTGAGTAGTTCGCATTCAACCTCCACATGATCTTATCCCTGCTGAAGGCATATCTGATGTCGGGATAGAATGACAGATTACTTCGGTCCCTGAATCTTTTGGAGATCCTGAAATCCATGCCGCATATAAATCCGTCAACCGTGTTGAAGCTGAATTTCTCAACGTCAATAATGCCTCCGTTTGTGAACCTGAATCCAGTAGTATCGGTCCATGTGTGGCCAAAGGCAATATTGTTAAATGTCCGCCTGAATTTGCCTTTGCTTTTTGTTTTTCCGGCAGTGGTATCGTTTGCAGGCCTGGTAATTCCTGAAGAAACTGCCTTAAGGCTGTCGTTCTTCCTCATGCTCCTCAAGTCAATATCCGATAAAGGTATGGGCCGTATTTCAGCCCAGTATGCACTGTCTTTCACGCCTGCATCCTTCTCGATTATACGGGTTGTGTTATCTTTAATTTCAAGATTCTTTTTGATGGTATCGTGAACGCTTTTTTCAGTTTCCTTCTCCAGCAGGTTGGCAAGCTTCATCATATCGCGGTTGGTCATCTCCTCCTTCTGAAGTATCTTTTCTATCTGAAGGGCTGACCTGGATTTCACCGTATCACCGGCAAAGGTGGTCCCGCCTGTGCCCGAGGCTATTTCGGAAGGTTTTTGAAGATCGCTGTTCGGTTTAACATCGAGGTATTTTACAGAGCTCCCGTAACCGACATCGGCCCTGATGCCCAGGATTGCCAGGTCAATGTCGAACTGGTGACTTACAGGCATCCAGATATCCTGATCGAAAGGGACATATAATTCCCTTACCCTTATTTTGCCGGCGAGGTTCTCGTTTGTCAGATCCACGCTGTGAAGGCACCACAGATCCTCTACCAGGAATATTGTCCCTGAAAAAAGCTGCTGACTTTTCCGTTTCGGAATGACCTGTATCTTGTTGACAGTATAATTTCCCTGGAGGGAAGCACCAAGATATTTGAAGTTGTAATGTGAAAATGCCTGGGGCGACAATGGTGAGATTGCCATATCGACCAGTACAGGCTGATAGAAGCTGGCGTTGATGTAGTCCATCGGGGAGACATCATTTCCCTGATCCGGGAAGGTGCTGTTGAATGATATCACCCTCTGAACATATTTATCAGGTGCAGTGAATTCTATTTCATTGAATGACTCCATCAGGAATGAATCGCCTTCCTTCAGTACGCGGGCGTCGGACTCAGGTTTTCCTCCGGCCGAAACCGAAGTGGATTCCTCTGAGGTGTTCATTCTCATTGACCGTTGGAGCAGTTTCGGAATTCTGTTTATCAGCAGGTTTCCCTTCAGATAGACATTCGCTTTATAATAATTGACCTGGTTGAGATAATACGGGGCAAGACCGATCGCCCTTCTCATTATAACATATGCCGGATCCTCCCCCGAACGTGTGATCCTTACCTCCGGAATTTCATAGTACTGCTCCGTTAAAATTACATCGCGGACAACCAGAGTGTCGGAGAGTCGTATATCCATCATAACCGGCTCATATCCGAGGCTCTGGTATAAAACAGTGTATTTGCCTGCCGGAAGCCTGACTTCATAATCGCCTTTTGTATTTGATGTCGTGCCCTGTCTTAATTCCTGGATGAAAACCGTTGCATACTGTACAGGCTGGCCTGATTTATCGGTTATTCTTCCTTTAAGTACCTGTGATTCAGTAGTCAGGTTGGTTAGAAATAACAAAAGGAAGCCCAGGACAAGGGACTTTCCCACAAAAAGTATATGGACAGGATATTTCAGGGTCATGATTTATTACCTGCAACAACAATTACAATTTCACCTTTGGGCGGATGGGCTTTATAATGTTCCGAAAGGAATGACAATGTCCCTCTTTTATTTTCTTCAAAAACCTTTGTAAGCTCGCGGGCGACCGATGCTTCACGTTCAATCCCCAGTACGGAAGCCAGATCGCCGAGTGTTTTAACAAGCCGGTAGGGCGATTCATAGAATATCATGGTTCTTGATTCGTCTGCCAGGGCGGTAAGCCTTTTATTCCTGCCTTTTTTAGGGGGAAGGAATCCTTCGAAGCAGAATCTTTCGCAGGGCAGTCCTGAATCTACAAGTGCGGGAATGAGCGCTGTCGCTCCCGGCAGTGTCTCGACTTCTATTCCGTTTTCAATGCAGGTCCTGACTAGCAGGAATCCCGGATCGGAGATCCCCGGGGTACCTGCATCAGAGATAAGTGCCACATTAATGCCTGAAGCGATTTTTTTGCAGATGGCCTCGACACTCTTATGCTCATTGAACATATGATGCGACTGAAGGGGCGATGATATTTTGTAGTGACCAAGCAGTTTTCCGGCCTGCCGGGTATCCTCGGCAAGAATAAGATCTACCTGTCCCAGCACTTCGACAGCCCTGAATGTTATATCGCGCAGGTTGCCAATCGGAGTTGGAACAAGGAAAAGCCTACTCATTAGAATGGAACTTTCGTTTCAGAAGATCCATAAGCTGTTTAACAGCTTCATTATCAATATTATCTCTGGTGTAATCCTCTATCATCGCCTTTGCATCTGTGAGGCTTGGGGCGGAATCGAGCCTGATGATCGTTGCGTTATATGAATCCTGGTCACCATTGAATATCTCCCTGATAAAAAGAAACCTGTCATTGATCCCAATAGCTTCCGACAGGTTGGCCAGTGGTTTTGACTTCATCATTTCAACAATGTCGTCTTCATGCTTCACGTTCCCCATTTTATCGTTGAAGCTTTCGTCCATACCGCTGAACTGATCCGCAAGTATTGCATTTTCAGATGGTTTCCTTGTTGCAGGTTTAGGCTCGAAATTTATTGCAGGCTTGTGTTCCTGAGATATGACTACTTTAGTTTCATTCCTGATCTCCAGAGGTGCGCCGGCTAAAATACCAACAGGCGGCTTAACTTCTGGTACGACAGGTTCTTTCTTTATTTCCGGAGGTTTTTCCTCCTTCTTCTCCTGTGAATTTTCCCTTGCTGAATTGATCTTTTCCGGCAGATCTTTAAGAAGCGAAAGGACTTCTGCAGCACTTCTGCACTTCGATTTAGCCAGTTCCACCTGAAAAGCCGGTACTCCGGGGTATCTCTTCAGGTCCTCAATAATTTCCCTTGCTTCGTTGAGGTCTTTAATTATTATATCAATGGCTACATTTAAATCCATGCTGTTTGGTGTAATATAACAAACCATTTTCCTTATTTTGCAAAAGTAAATATAATTCTATAAGTCATAACGGAATAATCGCACATTTAGCATTCCTGGAATCAGGATAATAGCAAAATGGATTTTATCGAGACCACATCCAGAACATTCGGCAAAAGAGGATCAATTGAGGTCATTACCGGATCTATGTTCTCAGGAAAAACCGAGGAGCTTATCCGCCGGCTCAGGAGAGCCCAATATGCAGGCCTGAAGGTGGAGATTTTCAAGCCTTCGCTCGATAAGCGGTATTCCGAAAACAGGATAGTTTCGCACGACGAAAAATCAATAGTGTCGACTCCGGTCGAAAATGCTTCGTCCATCTTATTACTTGCCGGAGATGTGGATGTGATTGCGATCGATGAGGCGCAGTTTTTTGACAATTCGCTTATAAATGTTTGCAACAGTTTGGCTGATAATGGAATCAGAGTAATTGTCGCAGGGCTTGATATTGATTTCATGGGAAATCCGTTTGGTCCGATGCCTGCTTTGCTTTCAATTGCCGAGTTTGTTACAAAAGTTCATGCCATCTGCCTGAGATGCGGGAACCTTGCACACTATTCGTACCGAAAGTCCGAAGAGTCGCAGGTTGTCCTCCTGGGCGAAAAGGATAAATACGAGCCTCTCTGCAGGAGCTGTTATATTAAAGCATTAAGAAAAGAACAGTGAAACTGACATCACTAGATATTTCGGCAATAACAAAAAGCAGACTTTACGGCCCTCCGGACCTTGAAGTCACTGAGCTTGCAACCGACAGCAGGCAGGTAAGCTTTGCGGAGGGCGTTGCATTTATTGCCATCAGGGGAGAAAATCATGACGGACATAAGTATATCGAATCGCTTTACCGGAAAGGCGTTAAGGTTTTCATAGTGAGCGATCTGCCCGCCGATGCCGGCAGTTATTCAGATGCCGCTTTTGTTGTAAATTCCAATACAGTAGAAGCTCTGCAAATGCTTGCAGCCGATGTCAGAAAGGGATTCAGATCGCCGGTTATAGCGGTGACCGGGAGTTCGGGGAAAACAATTGTCAAGGAATGGCTTGCCGAGGTTATCGGCCGTACCGTCCCTGTTGTCAGAAGCCCAAAAAGTTACAACTCACAGATCGGGGTTCCTCTTTCAGTTGTAAAGCTTGAAGATAAATTCAGATTCGGGATATTTGAAGCAGGCATCTCATACCCCGGTGAGATGGGGAAACTGCAGGCGATAATTGCCCCGGATATTGGCATAATAACAAATATTGGTGATGCTCACAGCGAGAATTTTCCTGATAATGAATCGAAAGCACGGGAAAAGCTGAAACTTTTCGCAGACGCATCAACGATAATCTATTGCAGTGATCATTCTCTGATAAGGGATCTTATTTTGAACGATGCCGTCCTGAAAGACAAGAATCTTATCGACTGGTCGGCAGGCGATCGCAATTCAAGGGTATTCGTTGAGAAAACAAGGTTGCCGGGAGGCCGGACCGGCCTCGATATGGTTTACGAGGATACCCGGTATAGTTTTGAAATCCCCTTCAGCGACAGGGCTTCAGTGGAAAATGCAGCAACCGTTGCTGCCGCCTGCTTTGCCCTGGGAATTGATCCTGAAAGCATCGGGAATGGTCTTTCAGAACTTACCCCGGTAGCCATGAGAATGGAATTGAAAAATGGTATAAACAATTGCCATCTTATCGAGGACTTTTACAATTCTGATCCCGGATCGCTTGTTATGGCCCTTGAATACCTGAAATCGATGAACAACAGGAAGACTACGCTTATACTTTCTGATTTTGTTCAGAGCGGAAGGAATGAAGCGGAACTTTACAGCGAAGTTGCAGCCCTGGTCGGGAAAACCGGGATAGATAAGTTAATCGGCATCGGGCAGGCGCTTAAGCGGAACAGCGCACTTTTCGGAAAAGAGGCTATGTTCTTTTTCACAACTGACGATTTCATCCATAGCATGAACACTTCATGGTTCAATAATCAAATTATACTTTTAAAGGGAGCCAGGATATTTGAATTTGAAAAGATAGGCAAACTGCTTGAACAACAGATCCATATTACCGTTCTGGAGATAAACCTGGATGCAATTTCGCACAACCTTAATGAGTTCCGGAGGCGCCTTGATCACGGGACCCGCATCATGGCAATGGTTAAAGCATTCGCCTATGGCGCCGGACCTGCTGAAATTGCCGGTTTGCTTGAATATCACAGGGTAAGCTATCTGGCGGTTGCATACTCCGATGAGGGAGTTGAACTGAGAAATGCAGGCGTTACTCTGCCCGTAATGGTCATGAATCCTGACCCTTCATCGGCATCATTAATGATACAGTACAATCTTGAACCTGAAATATACAGCTTTTCATCACTTGACGACTTTGCCGGGGTCGCTTCCAGGTATGGGCTTTCACAATACCCGGTGCATATCAAGATTGATACGGGAATGCACAGGCTTGGTTTCATGCCGGAGGATATTGATAAGCTTGCAGAGTCGATTAAAGGCCTTGATTGCCTTAAAATTGTTTCTGTTTTTTCCCACCTGGCAGGCAGCGAAGATCCTTCTCTCGACGAATTTACACACCGTCAGGTCAGGGTGTTCCTTGAAGCTGTGAGTAAAATAAGAGCAGCGGTGGGATACCCCTTCCTGAGACATATCCTCAACACATCAGGTATTGCACGCTTTCCGCAATACCAGTTCGACATGGTCAGACCTGGAATAGGTATTTATGGCGTGGGAGTCTTTGAGGGAATTGATCTGCGTCCGGTCGGAAAATTCAAGACAAAGATATCACAGGTAAAAAAGATCCCTGCCGGAGACTCTGTAGGTTACGGATGCCTCGAAAGGTCTGAAACGGAGCGGACCATTGCGATACTTCCGGTGGGTTATGCCGACGGGCTCAACAGGAAGCTCGGGAACAGGAATGGCAACCTCTACATTAAGGGAAAACGTGTTCCCCTGATAGGCAATATTTGCATGGATATGTGCATGGCCGACATTACGGGCTCAGATATCAGGGAAGGCGACGAAGCGGAAATATTCGGCCGGAATATTCCGATAGATGAACTTGCACTTCAGTGCACGACAATTCCTTATGAGATACTTACATCGATACCGGGAAGGGTCAAAAGAGTGTTTTACAGGGAGTAGAAATTGCTTATTGTCCTGATTCACTTATCGATTCGAGCATATCGACATCAAGGATAATTATTTTTCTCCCATCGAGTCCGATCAATCCTTCGGCAGCAAAGCCTGACAAAGTGCGGATTGCATTGGATGTTGTCATGTTTGATAGATGGGCCATATCTTCCCTGGTTATCAATACCCGTAAAGTCCTTCCGTCGACTTCAACTCCGTAGGTGTCGCGGAGCAAAAGAATCGACTCGGCAATACGACCCCTCACATGCTTCTGCGTAAGTGATATCAGTCTGTTGTTTGAATATAGAAGCTCTTCGGAAATTGCTTTGATGAATTTGGTTGCCAGTTCAGCATTCTGCTTAAGGATCCGTGACATGCTGTGCTTTTCAAAGATCACGATTGCCGAATCTTCAATAGCAGTCACCGTAAAAGGGTATTGATTCTCCGAAAAGAGAGAGCGGTAACTGATAAAGTTCTGAGGCCTGAGCATCCTGATTATCTGTTCCCTTTGTCCTGCCCCGACTTTGAAAACCTTTGCTTTCCCTGAGGCAAGGCAAACGAGGCCATGTGTTCTCGCCCCTTCCCTTACCATAACATCGCCCTTCCTGTAATATGCTACCTCATGGTACGTGTCAATCTGTTCTTTATCAGCCTGGGGAAGTCCCTTAAATATCGAGTTCTGCCCTTCAATGCAAATTTCTATATAGGGGTCCTTATATTGCATGAAAACGAAAATAAAATTATGCGCAAATTTAACAATAAAATTTTAGCTCAACTAAATTAACATTTTTTAACACATTCACATTCAGTTACTTGTAAAAGTGAAATAATAATTTAATATCTGGCAACCAATGGCATCTTCCTCCCGTCGCCGAAGGCTTTTGAAGAGATCCTTAAAACAGGAGGGGCCTGGTATCTTTTGTACTCGTTGTTATTGATCATTTTAAGAACTTTATCAAGAACTGATCCATCACACCCGGTCAGTTCAATTTCAGCGGCCGGTCGCTGAAGTTCAATATACTGATACAATATTGAGTCGAGGATTGCATATTCGGGAAGGGAATCGGTATCGAGCTGGCCGGGCTTTAGCTCAGCTGAGGGTGCTTTCCTGAGAATATTTTCCGGAATGATTTCACCATTCCTGTTGATATACCTGGCAAGCCTGTAAACATCAGTTTTATAAACATCCCCGATTACAGAAAGGCCCCCGGCCATATCACCGTAAAGAGTTCCGTAACCCACGGCTGCTTCACTTTTATTGGAGGTGTTCAGCAGTATGTAACCAAATTTATTGGCATAAGCCATCAGCAATATTGCTCTTATCCTGGCCTGTATGTTCTCTTCGGTAACATCGCATTTTTTCCCTGCAAATGCCGGTACAAGGATTTCTTCGAATGCTGCGAACGGCTTTTCAATATTTATTATCTCATAACCAACGCCGGTATTTACAGCAAGGGCGACTGAGTCAGTTACCGAATGGCCCGATGAATAACGGGAGGGCATTAGCAGGACCCTGACATTATCGCTTCCCAGTGCTTCAGCGGCAAGACAGGTGGAAACCGCTGAATCGAGTCCGCCCGAAAGTCCGAGAATGCATTTTTTAAAACCCGTTTTTGAAAAGTAATCCCTGATTCCGGTCACCAGTGCCTTATGGATCAGCGATATGGGATCAGGCTTTTGTTCCTGTTCAGCAATGGTGCCATTCATCAGGTCGTCGGTTGAAAAAGTGAACAGTTCCTCCTTAAAGTATTCGAGGTGCCTGAAGATGCTGCCCTCCCTGTTAACTATAATTGACGCACCGTCGAAGATAAGCTCGGTGTTGGCACCTGTCTGATTGACTGAAATGACAGGGATCCTGTACTTTTTTGCCTTGGAAATAAAGATATTTTCCTTGGCCTCGGTTTTTGTATAAGAGAATGGGGAGGCCGAAATATTTATTACAAGATCGGGGTTTTGCCTTGCAAGCTCCTCCATGGGGGAAACCGTATATAATCTTGACTTCTCAAACTTATTGTCAAACGGTTGTTCGTCCCACAGATCCTCGCAGATTGTCAGGGCGATCTTCAGCCCCCTGAATGAAAAGGTCCGGAAGTTCTTCTCAGGTTCAAAATATCTGTACTCATCAAATATGTCATAGGTAGGGAGAAGAGCCTTATGCGCCTTAAAAACCACTTTGCCTTCCGAGATCACAAGAGCGGAGTTAAAGAGTTTCTTCCCTTCAGGGTTGGTGTTAAAGGTCGGAGATCCGACAATTGCAGTTATTCCGCTGCAATAGGCTGCAATTTCAGCTACCGTCCTGTCGCATTTTTTAACAAAGTCGACTCTGTCGAGAAGATCGAGCGGAGGGTACCCCGGTATGCACAACTCTGAAAAAACAACAAGATCGGAATCGTCTGCCTTCGCTTTATCAATCGCCTTGCAGATCAGATACTTATTTCGCTCGAAATTACCAATATGATAGTTAAGTTGTGCAACGGAGATCTTCATATATTATAATTCAAAATTAACTCCGAAAACGAATTTCAGAAATTTATGTGATGTTCGGTCGGTTTCCTGATCTCCAATATCTTTTGTGATATCGAACATATTGCTTTCAAATCCCAGTCCGACAACAAGTGAGGTCGATCCGTCGATCGAGTAATCAATGCCCCCGTGCAGGTGATATCCAATGTTGAACCTTTTGATCTCGCTCATAGCCTTTTGTCCGTCAATATCGATTGAAGGGATATCGACCCTGCCTCTGACCACTATTTTCGGGTCAAATCCAAATTCCCCCCAGTAGCTGAAGAGCCCCATCTCATATGTTTTGAACTTTATTCCTACCGGTATGGAGAGGTATCGAATCTTATAGATAACAGGATTGTTTGCCGCAATGACTGAAGTGTAACCCGGAAACCTGAACATTACCGGATTACGGCTTACAGTCCTGCCGCCCGTACCGGACAGGCTCATTCCTCCAACCACTGAAAATCTGTCACTGAGATATTTCTCAACCGTGAGGTTTAAATTAATGCCTGCCCTTGATCCTTCGTTCCTGACTTCAACAATATCCGTATTGAACCAGGAGATGAGGGGGCTGAGAAAAACCCCAAGCCTGTAGTCCTGGGCAAACATTGATTTCCCCGGGAGCAGAAGGAACAGTAAAAATAAAACCGCTTCCTTTCGTACTTTTGATTCTGTCAATGGTCTCATATCAATAAATTTAGAAAATCCTCAAATCAGTATCAATCAGTTCCTGCGCCCACTGATATTTCTCTGGTAATACTATAATATATCCCAAAAATAACAAATATAAACAGAAGTTACTGTGACGTTCCGGATTGTTATAATTAAATTAAAAGTAACTATTTTAGAAGTTTGAAAGTTTTTATGAAAATACGGCTTATTTACCTTTTTATCTTTCTGCTGACAGCAGGAGGTCTGGCTTCCTGTAAAAAGAATCATTACAGGGTCAATACATCTTCCATAAAGGCTGACATAGAGATCATTCGCCTGGAACAGGATCTGTTTGCCACAGATCCTGATGAAATTGCAGGGAAGTCAGGCTTTTTAAAGAGCAAATACGGGGAATTTCTTCAGCTTTTCAGTTATGTCATCAACACCGGAGAAATTAATGATCCTTCTTTCGGAGATTTTCTTGCAGCGATTTTGCACCGACCGTCAGAACAATGATGTTTATGTTTTGACAATGAGCATGTTTCCTGATCTCGACGATATTGAAAATGAGCTCGGGGAGGCATTCAGCCATTACCTTTATTATTTCCCTGAAAAAAGGATTCCTTCGGTATTTTCGTGTATTACGGGTTTCAATTCAAGCATTATTACCGGTGATTCAATTCTCGGGATAGGTCTGGACCGGTATCTGGGAGCCGGTTGCAGGTATTACAGGCAGCTTGGTATTTATAATTACCTTACCGCAAAGATGACTCCCCGGTATATTGTTCCTGACTGCATGTACGGATGGGCAGCAACTGAGTGGGATTTCAGTTCCCTTGATTACGCTGAGGAGAATGTTCTTTCAGTTATGATCCACGAGGGCAAGCTGAAATATTTCCAAAAGTGCATGCTCCCGGAGACACCCGACAGCGTAATTTTCGGTTTCAATCCGGGCCAGATGAATTTCTGCACCAATAATGAATCAAGAATGTGGATGTATCTTATTGAGAATGATATGATTTTCAAGACCGATCAGTTTACCATAACAAAGCTTACGGGTGAAGCTCCGTTTACAGGCTATTTTACAAATGAATCACCAGGGAAGGCTGCCGTCTGGATCGGCTTCCGTATCGTGGAGTCGTATATGATGAAGAATCAGGATGAAAGCCTGGCCAGCCTGATGAGCAACGTTAATGTTCAGGGAATCCTTGAAGAAGCCAGGTACAATCCTCAATAAAAAAGGGACCACAGGGGTCCCTTTATCTCATCTGATTGTCATACTATTCGGGATGAATTGCCTCAACCGGGCAAACATCAGCACATGCACCGCAATCAGTGCATATATCAGGATCAATTTTATAGATGTCACCTTCTGATATTGCTTCGACAGGACACTCATCTATGCATGTTCCGCAAGCAGTACAATCTTCGTTAATTTTGTAAGCCATTTCTATTTTTTTAATTTAACTATAAGATCAATTGTGCAAACATATTCTAAATTTTTCAATTGAAAAAGGATCTTTGCAATTATTCTAAAATTTCTTCATTTCGGGCGAATCTTCTGAAGGAAAACTATATACAAGCCATGACATGCCAGCCATCCCTGGCCCGGGACCATCCTCGTCAATGTCAAATTCCGGAGTATTTCTTCCTTAAACCTTACCACTTTAAGTAAAAATGATTTATCCAGGATAGTTCCCTTTATCCCGTTCATAATATTAAAGATATGAAGCAGATTTTAGAAGTCGAGGCTGAATGACAAATAGAATATCCTGGGAAGAATAAACCTGTTTTCAATTCCCCACGCCCAGTCAGCTCTGATAAAATAACCCATTAGCTGGGCCCTCAGTCCTGCCCCGAAACCTGCAACTATAGGCTCCCTGTGCGAATCGAGAGTGACCGTAACCGTACCGCTCTTGTAAACTTCGGTGTCATAGGCATTGACGCCCGACCATGGACTGCGGCCCGTCCAGGCAGCTCCGATATCTCCGAATCCGACTATCTGGAGGCTGTTAAGGAAATTTGATCTTAAGGGATGCCCTGCTATATATCTCACGAATGGCCATCTGACCTCACTGTTGATCAGGGCAAAGCTGTTCCCGTTCCTTATATTTTGTGTGAATCCCCTCATGTTGGTGGCCAGGGCCTGGAAGCCATAATTCTCAGTGGGACTAACAGGAATGGTCTGGTCGAACATCGGAGTCCTGGCAAACAGGTATCCCATCCAGTTGTCAACACCACCGAGGTAATAAACTAGCTTTGTCGGTCCGAACGAAGTGCTGGCAGCAAAACGGTTTGCCCAGATCAGTTCTCTGTGTATCCGGGTGTAATGCCTGAAATCGCCGCCGATAACGAACATATCCGATTTTTTACTTGTTATCTGCCTGTAGTATTCTCCGAAAACCTTAAACCGTGTTCCAAAGTAGATATTGACACTCCGTTTCCTTGTGTTGTCAAAGATCGCTTCCCCCTTCAGGCTGGCCCAGTGCTTTGAGAATGAACCTCCGGCCAGGGAGATAATATCCTGCGAAAGAACAACATGTCGGTCGTATCTGTAGGTTAAAGTTCCCTTAAGTGCAAAAACAGGAGTGATGGGCTTTGAAAAGGAAAGATAAACATTATGGGTATGCGATTTGAAAAGATCGGTATCGTTTGAGCTGAAAAAGGCCTGTCTGTGAAAGATGATCTGCTTATCAAAATTGCCCTTGAGATTTTCGAAGCTCAGAAGATATTCATTGCTGTCAAAATTACCCGAGAACCTGAACCCGGCTGTCAGCCTGTAGTCTTCGAAAAGGTCAAGTATCCCGAACCTTGTAAGCATGTTGATACCCGGATTGAAATATGGGGCTCCTCCATTGAACACCTGGTATGAATTGTTCAGGAATGTGAAATCAATCTGGTTTGCGATGTAGTTGTTGTAAAAAGAAGTCTCATAGATCCTGATAAGCGGGAGATCGATTGTCCCGGTATCGAGGTCAATGTCCATATACTCTTTGCGCCATTGCTGCTCATAGAAGTTCTGTTTCTCCTTCTCGAAGATATAGTGATTGATATCGATGGGTTCATTCTTTGTATAATATTCATAAAGAGGTTTGGTAAGGGTATCCCTTCTTTTTTTGTCCTCCGCGATAAGCCACTTTCTGATCTGTTCGATGCTGTCGTTCTTATGGAAAAGCTTCTCCTGCTCTTTTCTGAAGCTGGTCTTTACAATTTCATTTTCCGGGATAGGGGTGAGCCCGCCAGCAGAGCTTTTCCTCAGCTTGTATCTGCCTGTGCTGAATAAAACCTCACCGTACGGGCTTGCACTGTTCGACACCGACTGGTTCAATATGTTCCTGTCGTAGTTGGTAACCGGAACCGAATTGATGAAATAGCGATAGTGTGTCGTGGTGTCGACATAGCTTATTGTACTGTCGAAAACTGCAGTGTACCTGTTCATTATGCCGTTGTTGTCGGCAATATATGAGAACCTGTTTTTTCCTGTTCCTGAAGCCTGGAACCTGCTTGCATACCGGCCTTCCGAAAGCCGCATAAGAACGTTGCTCTTATTTTCAACATTATAGGTAAAGAGGTCGAATTGAGGAGAAAGCCTTTCAAAAGGATCGGCTGAGTTGGAGAGGGTGTCACTTAAACGGTTCGATGAAAACAGAATCTCGCCCGGAGAATCCTTAAGATAGGAAGGATCGAGATCATCTGCAACATCCCTGGTTATTTGCTCATTGGTCCCGGAAGAAACGGTATGGATATAAATATCAGTTACCCCATCCTTTACAGCCGAAAGCACTATCCGTGATCCTTCGGGTGAATATGAGAAGGCCAGGACCTTATCAAAATAAAGGAAATTCCGGTTTTCGGTCTTGTGTTCATCAACCCTGTAGAAATAGATCACCATGCCGGCCTTTTCCTCGTTGATGTACGTAAGTATCCTGCCGCTCGGGTGCCATCCAATGACAGGGTATGTGTTATCGGTCTTGTGCTCATATTTGGGTTCCGCCCTGAAAATTGACTTCTGCTTGCCGGTTGTCTGATCGTAGAGCCATATCTTCTTCCTGCCCCAGTCGTTGGTTACATAGGCGATGTATCTCCCATCGGGACTTACCTTTACCTGCTGGTACAGTTGTTCCTTTTTTGATTTTTTAACGACATTTCCATCTTCTCCCGGGAGGTTTCTGTCCGAAGCATACTCTTCATTATAAAATGTTTTCCATTCCTTCAGGAGATCCTTCAAATCAACGCCAAGGACATAAAGGAAACCATCTTCCACATTCTTATAAACCTTTGTGAGGTAAATAATGTTGGGAATTAAGGCATCCCCGTATTTCCTTCCGATAAACCTCCAGAACGACTGTCCGGCATAGACTGCATCATCAGACTCGAGATGGCTTATGTTTTTGTATTTTCCCGATTTGATCCCGTCCTTGACCCTGTTTTCCACCTCAATGTCCCAGCCATGCGAAACATACCTGATAAGGCCTTTGAGGTACCATTCGGGCATGTATATCACTGAAGAACTTGAAACACGGTCCTTGAATTCAGCGTTATAGAGCATTTCATTGATGATCACTTCAGTGATCGATTCCGCGATCTGCCTTTGATAGTCAACATGGTCGCCTTCGTAGTAAAGCATAACCTTATTCTTTATTATCCTGCTGAATCCACCGGTGTTGTAAGTATCTTCATCAAACGTGGTAAGGCCTATATTTGACTGGCGATATTCGTTATTCTTGTTATAAATGATGAATATCAGCCTTTTCTCAAGGGTATAGTCGAAGTAATCCTCGATCTCATCAAGTTTCCTGAATGCGTAGTCGGCAGTGAATTGGGCCAGGTCACGGCCGTATTCATTGAAGTAACAGTCAAAATCCTCAAATCTGTAAAATGACCAGTAATAGTCGAAATACTGAACCCTGTTTTTCCCGAAAGACATCTGATGGCCGTTATAAAACTGACCCTCCGCATTCAGGAAGAACATGCTCGTAATTAATACAAAGATAAATCTGTAAGTATTTTTCATTAACAATACTTTCAGTAACGGGAACGGACTTTTATTCCGCAAATATTGTTCCAAATGGCCAATGCCATGGAACAAAACTAAGATATTCTTTAATAAAAATGGCAGGAACATTAAACTTTATTATTTTTGCGTAGTAATCAGGCGTTTTTGATAATGGCCTGGTTTTTGTTAGTCACTTAGAAAATATTTTGTATAAAAACCTGTTATATAAACGTTTTTAAAATTATTTTGATAATATTATATTTTTTTAAAGACCTGTATTCCGGGAATTAAACACTAAAAGATATGAAAAGGTTAATTTTAATCCTCACATTTGTACTTGGCGGTGCAACGATTTTTGCTCAGCCCTTGATGAAAGTATCGAAATCAGAACACGATTTCGGCAAATTCAAGGAAGAAGCAGGCCGTCAGGCATTTGATTTTGTTGTGTTAAATACGGGAAATCAGCCGCTTGTGATCCAGAACATTGTAGCGTCATGCGGATGTACGACACCTGAATGGACGAAGAGCCCGATCCCTCCCAAAGGTACAGGAACGATCAAGGCGATCTACGATCCGGTGAACAGACCCGGACCCTTCAATAAAACACTTTCAGTATACACAAACTCCAAGCCCGAGGTGACGGTTCTTGTAATCAAAGGTGAAGTTGTCCCACGGGAAAAGACCGTCGAAGAGTTGTTTACTTTTCCTGTCGGACCGGTCCGGTTCGAGAGCAATCATCTCGCATTCACGAATATAAAAAAGAATGAAAAGAAGATCAGAGTCATGCAGGTAGTAAACACTTCTACGGAGCCAGCAAAGATTGAGTTTGATAATGTACCGGCACATCTTACCCTTAAGGCCAATCCCGAAACCCTGAAGCCCGGGCAGAAGGGCGTTATCGAAGGTACTTTTGATGCAACAAAGAACGATTCTTGGGGAAATGTAACCAGTATGGTGAAAGTCAAGATTAACGGAACAGTTAATGATAAAGTATACTATGCGGTATCGGCAAACCTTGTTGAGGACTTTTCAAAACTTTCAAAGGAAGAGCTCGACAATGCTCCCGTTTTCAAGGTAGAGTCAACAACCGTTGATCTGGGAAAAATTCCCGGAGCTACGGCAAATGAAGTTGAATTCAGGTTCACAAACAACGGGAAGAATGATCTTGTCATCCGTCACATAAGGGCCACCTGCGGATGCACTGCAATACAGCAGGGTTCCCAGGGGCAGGGTATCAAACCCGGCGATTCAAGTTCCATCAAGGCAACCTTTAATTCGGGAAGTTATAAAGGAAAGACAACAAAAGCAATTTACGTATATACCAACGATCCGAAAAACTCCGAGGTTGTACTGATGCTCACAGCAGATGTTCAGCAGGGCACTGCAAACAAATAGAATCCTTGTCAGAAAAACACGAATCGAGTAGCGCACTTAAAATCCAGGAGGGCATACCTCAGCCGCCAAGCATCAATCCGTATCTGACTACTAAGGCGGGAAGGAAAATGCGGAAAAAATATTCAATTGATGAATATGTTTCCGGAATTGCTACAGGCAACAGGACTATTTTAAGTCAAGCTATCACATTGATCGAAAGTTCGTTACCCGAACACTATGACATTTCGCAGGCAATAATTGAAAAGTGCCTTCCACTGAGCGCCCGGTCGGTAAGGATAGGGATCACAGGAGTTCCCGGTGTCGGTAAGAGTACATTCATTGAGACATTCGGATTGCAGGCGGTGAATTCGGGGAAGAAACTCGCAGTTCTGGCAATCGATCCCAGCAGCGAACTTACAAGGGGAAGCATCCTGGGCGATAAATCGAGGATGGAAAAGCTGAGCATTCATCCAAACGCATTCATAAGACCGTCACCCTCTGCAGGAACACTGGGAGGTGTCGCACGGAAAACCAGGGAGACGATTATCCTTTGTGAGGCGGCAGGCTTTGACACAATACTCGTTGAGACAGTCGGGGTAGGTCAGTCAGAAACAGCCGTTCATACAATGGTCGACTTTTTCCTCCTGCTGATGCTTGCCGGAGCCGGTGATGAACTTCAGGGAATTAAGAGAGGCATAATGGAAATTGCCGATGCCATTGCCATTACCAAGGCTGACGGTGCGAATAAAATTCCAGCGGAAGGAACAAGGGTGGCTTTTCAGAATGCCCTGAACCTGTTTCCGCCGCAGGTGTCGGGATGGAAACCAAGGATTCTGTCCTGTTCGGCGCGTGAGAACGCCGGAATAGGAGAGATATGGGATCTGATCACCGAATATGTGACTTTTAACATGAACTGCGGGTGTTTTGAAGAATTCAGAAGACAGCAGGCTGTTCTCAGGATGCATGACACAATTTCAGAATACCTGAACAACTCATTCTACAGCCATCAAAAGATAAAACTTCTCAGGCCGGAGCTTGAACGCCAGCTCTATGAGGGAAAGATCACCTCATACCAGGCAGCTATTAAACTACTTGATTATTATTTCAAAAAGTGAAAGGAGTTGATAACAAATTCATATATTAGCGCCGTTTAGTAAAAAATCAAAAATTCAAATTATAGAACATGAAAAGACTGATGTACCTTGTTTTCGTTGCAGTTATTATGGCTGCCTGTTCGTCTGAACCGCATTACGTGGTAAACGGGAAAATTGACGGAGCCGACAGCGTGGTTTTTCTTCTGCAGAAGAGAGAGGCCGGACAAATGGTAAATATCGATTCGGCAATTGCACAAAAGGGTTCTTTCAAAATGAAGGGAGGAGCTGTCAAATACCCTGAAATGGTTATGCTTGTGGCAAAAAATACAAGAATGCGTACCTCTTTTTATCTGGAGAACTCAGAGATAACGGTTACAGGAACGCTGGATTCATTGTTCAAGGCAACAATTACAGGATCAAAAACGCAGGATGAATACCAGGTATTTGTCGATTCCAATAAACAACTGAACGACAGGTACTCGCAGATCTATAACGACTACCAGACTGCAAATCAGGATGGAGACTCCGCAAGGGTTTCACAGCTTGAAAAAGAGGCCGAGAAAATACAGAATGAAATGACGGCCCTCCAGAAAGATTTTGTAAAAAACAATCCTGCTTCGTTCGTAGCTCCCTCAATACTGAGAAGCCTGAGTTATGAAATGGAGGGTAACGAGATAGAATCCTACATAAACGCTATGGATACTGCAGTTGCAAACACTCCGATCGTGAAGGAGCTTAAGGATAGGGTTGCAATTATGAAAACCGTGGCTATCGGACAAAAAGCTCCGGATTTCACAATGAATGATGCGGAAGGCAATCCCGTATCGCTCTCCTCAAAGTTCGGACCAAAATTGCTGCTGGTCGATTTCTGGGCTGCATGGTGCGGACCCTGCCGCAAGGAAAATCCGAATGTTGTCAAAGTTTATAAGGAATTCAATAAAAAGGGATTTGATGTGTTCGGCGTATCTCTCGACCAGAGTAAGGAAGACTGGCTCAAAGCTATTAATGATGACAAACTGACCTGGACACATGTATCGGATCTGCAGTACTGGAACAATGCCGCAGCAAAGATGTATGCAGTTAATTCGATCCCGGCTAATTTCCTTCTCGACGAAACCGGAACGATAATAGGCAAGAACCTGAGGGAGGAGGCTCTGTACGAAAAGGTGAAAGAGGTTTTGGGAGAATAATTACCCCTTGTCAATCCAAAATTTAAATATACCCGGCTTATCCAGCCGGATTTTTTATTTATCCTTCATCACCGTTAAACTCCTCGCCCGGTTTCTTTTCCTTGAGGATAAACCCGGTGCCCCTTACGGTGCGGATATCGATATTCTTATCTTCGGAAATATACTTTCTTAACCTGCTTATGAAAACATCCATGCTCCTGCCCAGAAAATAATCATCTTCACCCCAGATTTCTGTTAAAATATCTTCCCTCGCAAGTATTTTGTTCTTGTTGATAATGAAATATTTAAGCAACTGTGCCTCTTTCAGGGTAAGCTTCTCCCTTGTGTTGCCGCAGATAAGCTCAAGGGTATTGAACTTCAGTATTGTGTTCGATACCTTGAACTCATCATTCATCGATGAATATGCCCTTTTGAGGATATTATTGATTCTTAATATCAGTACTTCAGGGTCAAAAGGTTTGGTAATATAATCGTCAGCCCCGATCTTCAGGCCTCTTACTATGTCCTCCTTCAGACTCTTTGCTGTCAGGAAGATGATTGGAACATCAGGCTGCGCCTCCTTTATTTTTTCGCCCAGAGTGAATCCATCCATTTCGGGCATCATGACATCCAGAACGCAGATATCCGGCTTATCGTGGCTGAAAAGTTCCCAGGCCTCCTTACCATCGCGGCCTAGTATAACCTCGAAACCGCTTATGGAAATATACTGGGACAAAATATTCCCGAAGTCCCTGTCATCTTCAGCTAATAGTACTTTCATAAACTGGTAAATAAATATTAATAAGGTATTGTTACTGTAAATATACTACCTTTTCCCGGTTTGCTGCTCACTGCCACATCTCCTCCATGGGCTTCCGCAATTTTTTTCACATAATAGAGGCCGAGGCCGAGGCCTTTGTATTTATGTATGTTCCCGGTTGAAGCCCTGTAGAATTTGTCAAAGATGTGTTTCTGGTCATTTTTGCTTATCCCGATTCCGTTGTCCGCTATTTTAATGCATACCTTACTGTCTTCAGTAAATCCTTCAATATCGATCACCGGATCCTTTTCGGAGTACTTCACCGCATTCGACAGCAGGTTGTTTATCAGGGTTGTGAAATAGACTGCGTCAAGATCTACTTCAGCTCCGTTAAAATTGTACTTCTGCGAAAGGGTGCAATTAGTGGATCCTGTCCTGAAGCTTCCTACAATATCCTTCATTAATTCCTCCATATCAACCTTTTTCTTATCGACCTGGAACTGCGTTCTTTCCCACATGCTTATCTCAAGTATCATGTTGATAAGCTGATTCAGATGGACACTCTGCTTGCCAATCATTTTTGCCGTTTCAAGTATCTTTTCGTCGTTCGACCTTATCTGGGGCATTTCGAGTGTCCTGCCTGCGACGGTGATTGTCGACAGGGGCGTCTTGAGCTCATGTGTCATATTGTTGATGAAGTCGGTTTTAAGGTTCGACAACCTTTTTTCTTCCATGAGGTTCCGGTAGGTTATAAGGAATAAGCCCACTACTACAAGGATGCTGAAAAGGCTGAGGGCCAGCGAAGCAGATGTTTCCCTCAATATTATATTCTGTTTGTCGGTAAAGTCAATGAAATAATCAAAGTCGAGTCTGAAATTATTATCCTCCCATCCGGCACCCTTCACATAGATCTCTGAGACGCTTTTTGCCTTTTGTCGCTGACGATCTGGGTCCGGCCGCGGTGGCCTGCGGTTGATCCGGCTGGAGAATTCTTCACTGGCATAAACGGGAATTATGGTATCATTCCTGATCAATTCAAATCTGTTAACCCTGATCTTATAATTAAATTTGCTGTCAACTCCATTCCTTTCAAAGAAATCTGACAGGAACGGAGACAGATCCTGTTCATTGTTCAGGGCCATTTTTACATATAGAAGCATATCCTGCTTTTTTACCGTGGAAAGGGTATCATCTTTAATACTGGTAATTTCCCTTACCCATTTGTCCGATTGTGCGCTTATGACCAGCCTTGCTGTATCAAAACCGTCTGTCCCCCATCTCCTGTTCATGACTGACAGGGCATCCTGAGAAAGGAGTCTGTACCTGAGGTTGAACATTTCATCTTTCTGCCACCATACGCCACTGATGATAATGACCTGTACTGTGGCAAGTATTATTATTGAGAGGATACCAAACAGCAGAATGGTATTTCTTTTTTTCATCTTCGCATTTTGTTTCCTCAAAATTATTCAAATTATCAATATACTTGAGCTATCGGCAAAACATTAACCCTGTGTTAACCCGGCATTAACAAAAAGATTGTAAATCGGGCACTATCTTTGAATCAGGAAATTAAAAAAAGGGTAGTCATGAAAAAGTTCAGGTTTCTATTAACAGTTGTTTTACTGGTTTCGGTCAGTTCCTTATATCAGCCTGCAGGCGCTCAGGAAAAAACCCGGGATGAAAAGGAAAAGGAATTTAGAATGCAGGAGGAGATCAAAGCGCAAAAGAGGGCGCTTGCCGAGCAGAAAAAAGCCCAGGAGGAGATGACCAGGGAACTGGAAGAGTCTCAGAAGGATATTGATGAAGCAATGAAGGAAGCGCAGCAAGAGATCGAAGCCGCCGATCAGTACAGGGATATGGTAAGGATCTATAAGAGAGACGGCAATTTTCCGCGGTTTAACTCTGAGGATTTTGTATTAGCTGTTCCGAACGTTCCTGATGCACCTTTCGTATTTCATTCCTTTGATCGGGATGATGAAAGAACCACATGGGATTTCAGCAAATCGCTGAAGGAAAATTCTTTCTCAGGCGACTATGATTTCGAAGTGGAGCAAACGGCTGAAAATGTGTCGATGTCGGTCAATGGCGACTGCAAGGCAGGGGAGATCCGCATCAAAATAGTAACACCAAACGGCAAAACATATTCTGACATAGTTATAGATGAATTTGGCAATCTCAACTGGAGAAAATCATTCAAGATATCTGAAGAGGAAAACAGGGATAAGGCAGGGAAATGGAAGTTTCAGGTTAACGCAGACAAAGCAACAGGTTATTTCAAGATTTCTCTTCAGACTTATTAATTTTCATTCCTGATAAAGGAGGCTGGCCGGCGGTGCCAGCCTCTTTTTTATTTTATTCTGACTGCATCGAAGTCCGGCCCCCTTTTACGCTTTCAACCCTCACCGTAAACCCTGATCCGTCCTTTACAATCCATCGTACGTCGATATGCTGGTAACCATCAATGTTGTCTATTTCAATCCGCTGGGGATTGTTTTTTTGTTCCCTGGCCAGATTCATGTCAGCATCCGTAACAACCATTCCGGCAATTACTTTTCCGCCATCAAGATAAACATAGTCGGGCTGATCGATCTTATACCTAAGGTTGGTCCCCGAATGCGTGGGCATGAGCTGCCGGTTGGCAATCGAAGCGGTTACCTCTTTCAATCCTCCTCCAAGATTTTTTACTTTTATTCCTGTTATCTCCAGCTTTGGGGTAACCCAGGCATTGTAAATACAGAATGCGGCATTCCGGTGGGAATCGCTTTCGAGCAGGAAACCGGGGTGAGTACGGCCAAAATTCTTATTGAACCCTCCGATTTCAACCCTTCCGTACACCGGGTGATCAACCTCCTGCCACGGAACAAAGGCGTCTTCAAATAGCAGATATCTGTCAAACTCGTATGTGTCGGTATTCGAAGTATCATAAAACATCATGAAATCGTTCCACAGTTCATTTGAAAAAACATAGCTTCCCCTTGCACCATACCACCAGTCAAGCTCTCCTCCATATACTGTATACATATCTTTCCAGATTGTAATGAACTTGTACCCCGGGATTATCTCTTCCCCTTTTTTCCCGGCAGTATTCATGACAGCTTCATCGGAACGTGAATAGACTTCAGCTCCTCCACCCTCGATCGATGGTCCCCGCAGGATCAGTCCACCTGAATTATGGAACGACTGCGACCCGGCAATGTTGGGGTGCTTTATGCTGAAATCGCGCACTGCCTGATTTTCGGGGTATGTGAACGGGTATTTCCCTGCCCCCTGCTGAACATATGCGGGCTCCCAGTTGAATCCAAAATCGCGGTTCGGATCATAGCCGCCAATCCCATCCTCATTGACAAGACCGTCGCCATCGTTATCGATCCCTTCCTGACCAAGTATCTCAAAATCCCCCGTTTCCCCCGGCTGCACCCGTATCATACGTCTTGGATCCTTAATATCAGCCCTGTAGGTGCCTTTTGGACTTTTCCTTCGCATCTGGCTTATTATTCCGTCATTGTTGAGGTCGTCAGGCTTGTCCTCATCATACAATCCGTCCCGGTCGTTGTCCATCGGCACCAATCCTGACCTCGGTGAACTTGCAGTGTTCGGTTCATCCATGTAGTATTGGCGTGCGTCGGGATTAATTGTCGGTAAAATGTAAAATACCTTGTCCTTAAGCAGCTGGTTGATGAATGTATTCTCATTGAACATTTCGCACAGGTACCAGGCTGTATAGAGGGCCATTTCGGTTCCCTGGATCTCATTTGAATGAATGTTTCCGTCGATATAATAGCCGGGCTTGTGGTCAGGGTCCTGATTTTTCTTATCTGAAATTGTCAGGGCAATGATGTCCCTGCCCATAAATGATTTACCGGCTGCCTCCATTGTCACAAG
Organism: uncultured Bacteroidales bacterium; assembly: GCA_963737255.1. Lineage (GTDB taxonomy): Bacteria > Bacteroidota > Bacteroidia > Bacteroidales > VadinHA17 > LD21. Next base: position 456,120 of record CAVTSB010000006.1, on the reverse strand, counting down.
GTCGGGATACGCCCTGGCAAGTTTTTTGCAGATATCGGCTATACCGTCGTTTGTGTTGTACTTGTTCCACGAGACCTGTACTTTCGGATTTACGGGAGAGCCAGCTGCCTTGAAAAACAGCTCGGGCGATTGGGAATAAAGCGGTGGAGCTATCGTCAGGAAAGAGAAGAACAATATTGTGACTGAAATTGAAATGCGTGCGGGTTTCATAATTGCATGTTTTGTTCAGTTATTATTTCAAATTGATAATGGTTTTTACAGTTCCGGTATTTGCGGCGCCGGCAGTAATGGCAACCTGCCCCCTCCCGGAAATGAGCCAGCTGAACTCTGCTGTTTCATCCCCCTGCAATCTCTTTATATTCTGAACCTTAAGTCCGCTGATGATCGACTGTCCCTTTCCGGGTTCGAGGGTCATCCTCATGATCCTTGTCCAGATATTCTGCTCTCCGGCTTCAGCGCATGTGGCAAATACACCTTTATTATGGATCTTAAGGGTCAGTCTGAAAATACTCTCTCCGGCATCTTCAGTCGTGATATCGAGGAACTCAAGCTCAGGATGCATGGCTGATACGGCTGTTAAAAATTTGTAGTGGGAATTAATAAGATCACCCAGGGTATCGACAGGAGGATTTATCATGGCAAAAGGTTTGAGTCCTCCGATTTCAACTTTTTTTCCAGGAAAATCGGGATGCCGAACCTCTGTCCAGGGGATAAACACATCGTTCATTTTCTGTTTTACGGCAAATTTTAGAAATTCAGCTTCCGGGTTCTTTCCCTTTTCGACAGGAAACCACCAGCCGGGAGTACCAAAGCTGTATCTCCCGTAATGAAAATATGCCCATTCCATAAAATTACCCGGAACATTCTGTGTCGGTGGTGATCCTTTGGCACCTGTAATTTCGTGGTACCTGTCCGACACAAGCTTGTTTATGACCTCATCGGTTTTCAGGACCGATGTAAACTTCCTGTTCATGCGCATTCTCTGCGGCATCGGGCCCGAAGGTTGCTGAGGAGGCTGATCGGCTCCCTGCCGGCCCGTTTGTTCCTGTGCTTTCATAGGTTGTCCCAGGTTATCCTGAGGACCAAATGAAAAAACAGCATATATGTTAAACCTGTCGAAAAGAAAATCTGAAACGGCTTTGGTTTCGGGTTCCGATACCGGATGCAGTCCTGCACCTGTCCCGAACTCCTCGTAATTGTAAGTAAAATTCCTGTTAAAGTTCACACCTCCTTCTCCGTCCTCATTCCATCTTTCATCCCTGTCATTGTCAATACCTTCACTTAAAACAAGATAAGTCCCTGACTGCCCTTTCGACAGATCGGCCTGCACCATCACTCTTTTGTCTTCATCACTTTCAACAAAAGTGCCGGCCGGATCCGGTATCCTCACCTGTGAAATATACCTGTCGCTGTTAAGATCCTCAAAAGGATCTTCATTTACCCTGAAGTCCCTGTCGTCATCACCAGACCTGGTGTTGGATTTTCTTTCATATTTAACGGCGTCGAAGAACTGGCCGGTTGCGTCAGGGCTTACATCGGGCAGAAAATAGAATGTAATCTTGTCCAAAAGATCTTTGATCTCCCCAGACCCTGAGTTTTTCAGAATATTATCCGCGACCCCGAGGGCGAGTTCCCTGCCAAGAAGGTAATTGCCCTCGACACCTCCAAAGATAGCTACTGCCGGTTTGCTGTCTCTGTCACCGGTGCCGATAGCAAGAAGCCAGATATCTTTTCCGCCTGCGGTTTTTGCAAGCGACCTGACGTTACAGAGGCCAGGGTATTTTTTGCCGAGGAGATCGATCTTCTGCGACAATTGCGTATGATCAGAGTACTGATCCTGTCCTGAAGCCAACGAAGGATAAATCATGACAACCAGTGCCACGATAAAGATTCTTAAGCGGATTTTCATCTTTAAATGTGATTTTTTACGATAAGGAGGCTGATAGTGTTATTTTGTGATCAAAAATAGCAGATATTAATTTATTTCCAACACCTAAACCTTTTCACATCGTAAGTGTTAAATTTGTAATCTGATTCAAGTTACTTATAAATGAAAAGATTATTCTACCTTCTTCTTCTTCTGGTATCAGTCAATTCATGCGGCAGGAGGAGTGCAGAACCCGGGGGCAGAATAATAACGGTCAGCATACCACCCTTTAAATATTTTGTTGAAGCGATAGCAGGCGATAATTTCACTGTCAATGTTATGGTGCCGGCCGGTTCAAATCCACACATATACGAACCATATCCTGAGCAGATAATCAGGCTTCGGCAATCTGTTGCTTACATAAGCAACGGGTACCTTGGTTTTGAAATGACCTGGCTTGATCGCTTTTATGAGGTCAACAGAAAAATGAAAAGGCTTTCGCTTGGAGAAAAAATTGATCCGATCGAATCGGAACATCACGACGGAGATCACACTGAAGGGGCCGATCCGCACTACTGGGTTTCACCGGTTTGTGCTGCCGTTATGGCATCTTCAATCAGGGACTTCCTGATTGAGCTCGATCCGGAGGGCAGGGAGAAATATGAGGAGAATTTTAAAATATTATCCGAAAAGATAAACGGTGTTGACCTGAAAGCCAGGGAGCTGTCTGTACCGGGCGGCAAAAAGTCTTTTATGATCTATCATCCGAACCTGGCATATCTGGCTCGCGACTATGGTCTGGAAGAGATCAGTGTTGAATTTGAAGGGAAGGAACCCACTCCCTCAAGGATGAAGGAACTTGTTGACATTGCGAAAAGGGAGAGACTGAATGTTATTCTCGTTCAGCGTGAATATGATACGAGAAATGCAAGGGTTATAGCTGATGAGATCTCCTCGGAAATTGTGATCATTGATCCCTTATCGGAGGACTGGCTCACTGCCACTACGGGCATAATAGATATTCTCCGGAAAAGTTTTGATAAGAAAATGAATTGATATTTTTATGGGAGCATACCTTCTTGAAATGAAAAATCTTTCTGCCTCCTACGGAGCGGAAATTGTCCTTAATGATGTTGAATTCAAGGTCTTCGAGAATGATTTCATAGGCGTGATCGGTCCGAACGGGGGAGGGAAAACAACACTTTTAAAGGTAATACTTGGCCTTGTGAAGCCTGTCAGAGGTCAGTTGATATTCAATCACGATCTCATGAATGGAAGCAGAATTGGGTACCTTCCCCAGATCTCAACCGCCGATAACACATTTCCTGTTACAGTCAGGGATGTTATATTGTCCGGATTAATGATACGGAAGAGTCTTATATCGGGGATGTCGGTATCGGATAAGAAAAAAGCCGATCTTGTCATTGATGAATTTGGACTGGCCGGTTTTGCCGACTCCTCCCTGAACGAATTGTCGGGCGGCCAGCAGCAAAGGGTGCTTCTCGGACGCGCCGCAATAGGAGATCCGAAACTGTTGCTCCTTGATGAACCGGGCAATTTTGTGGATGCCAATTTTGAAAAGGATTTTTACGAAAAGCTGAAAGAGCTGAATAACCGCATGGCTATACTTATGGTTTCCCACGATATCGGAACGATCTCTGCTCATATCAAGTCATTTGCATGCGTTAACCGCAGCCTGCATTACCATCCTTCATCGGAGATCACAAATCAGGAACTGCTTGCCTACGATTGCCCCATTCAGCTGGTAACACATGGCCCCGTGCCTCATACAGTTCTAAAAAACCATTGACATTGGAAGGAACTATTTTCGAATATGAATTCATAGTGAAAGGATTGCTCGGAGCGATCTTTGCAAGCATTACAGCAGGATTGGCCGGAACTTATATAGTTTCAAAGCGGCTCGTCTTTTTAAGCGGAGGTATTGCCCATGCATCATTCGGCGGGATAGGGATTGGATATTTTGCCGGAATAAACCCTGTTGCCGGAGCAGCCGTTTTCAGTATACTGTCTGCACTTGGGGTTGAATACCTTTCGGTGAGGCAAAAGATAAGGGAGGACTCCGCTATTGGCATATTATGGGCATTCGGGATGGCAACTGGCATAATTTTCATTTATATGACGCCAGGATATACCCCCGACCTGATGAGCTATCTGTTCGGAAGCATTCTTACAGTAACTTATGCCGACATAATTGCCCTGGGAGTAATGTCAATCCTGATGATACTTTATTTCGGATTCTTTTACAGGACTATCCTTTATATTTCATTTGATGAGGTTTTTGCAAGGACCTATTCATCGTATGTAAATGTTTTCAAATATACAACAACAGCTCTGATTGCATTGACCATAGTATTGAATATCAGGATGGCCGGAGTTGTACTGGTTATATCGCTTCTGACCATCCCTCCGAATATTGCGATGCTGTTCACAAAGGTCTACCGGAAGATAGTGCTCTGGTCAATTATTGCCGGTTTTGCCGGCACTGCTGCCGGTTATACGATTTCATACTTTGCAGGTATACCTGTGGGAGCAACAATTATTTTTACGCTGGCAGTGATATGGGCAGTTTGCAAGGGGGTTCTCTGGTCTGGGAAAAAGGTCCGTCGAGTAAATCCGCCGACGTCGGTTAAAACCACGCCGTCGGTTAAAACCACCGTCGGTTAAAACCGACGGGAATTGAAGGGTTACTATTTATAAACTAAATAACAGAATCATGGATTACGACCTAATAGTTATTGGAAGCGGGCCCGGCGGATATGTGGCTGCTATCAGGGCTTCGCAGCTTAAAATGAAAGTGGCTGTGGTTGAAAAGGCAGAAATAGGAGGTGTCTGCCTTAACTGGGGATGCATACCCACCAAATCGCTGCTTAAAAGTTCACAGGTGATTGAATACCTGAACCATGCAGCTGATTATGGTATCAGCGTTGAAGGGACCATAAAGGCGGATTTCAGCGCTATGATCGCCAGGAGCCGCAGTGTGGCTGACGGAATGAGCAAGGGCGTTCAGTTCCTTTTCAGGAAAAACAATGTTGAGACGATAAAAGGTTTTGGCAGGTTGAATGGTAACTCGACTGTTGAGGTTGAGGACGCTTCAGGAGGCAAGAAGACCTATACTGCCAAAAACATAATCCTTGCAACCGGTGCGAGGTCAAAAGAGCTCCCTGATCTGAAGCAGGATGGTAAAAAAATCATCGGATACCGTGAAGCCATGTCGCTCGACAAGCAGCCGGGATCGATGGTTATAGTCGGATCGGGAGCCATAGGAAGCGAATTTGCGAACTTCTACCAGTCGATAGGTACCAGTGTGACCCTTGTGGAGTTTCTTCCCAGGATTGTTCCCAACGAAGATGAGGAGATCTCAAAGCAACTTGAAAAGGTCTTTAAGAAGCTTAAAATGAAGGTTCTTACAAATTCAACTGTCGAATCGGCGGAAGTCGGCGATACATGCAGGGTAAAGATCAAAACACCTAAGGGAGAGGAGTTTGTTGAAGCTGATATCGTACTGTCAGCCGTCGGTGTCAGTACGAACCTCGAGGGTATAGGCCTTGAAAAGGCAGGAGTGAAAATCGAAAAGGGGAAAATTGTTGTTGATGACTTCTTCAATACAAATGTTCCGGGAGTCTTTGCCATCGGAGACATTGTTCATGGTCCGGCCCTGGCGCATGTAGCATCAGCCGAAGGGATAATATGCGTGGAGAAAATTGCCGGACTAAGCCCCGAGCCGCTTGATTATAATAATATTCCTGCTTGTACATATACCAGTCCCGAAATCGCTTCGGTCGGATTTACCGAGGCAGCAGCCAGGGAGGCGGGATACGATGTAAAGGTTGGCAAGTTCCCTTTCACCGCATCCGGTAAAGCGAGGGCTGCAGGTTCCCGGGAGGGATTTGTGAAACTTATTTTTGACAGCGCCTATGGTGAGCTGCTTGGTGCACATCTGATGGGCGACAATGTTACGGAGCTGATATCCGAACTCGTTGTTGCACGTAAGCTTGAAGCAACCGGCCACGAATTAATTAAGTCAATTCATCCGCATCCTACTATGTCAGAGGCTATAATGGAAGCTGCTGCCGATGCTTTTGGTGAAGCTGTTAACCTTTAATACGGCAGAACGCAACCTTTTTTAACCTTTTTGCATCATATTTTAACGAATTGCTGGTGATTGAGACAAATTTTATTTATTTTTATAATCGTTTTAAAGGTTACCCCCTTTGCCTGATATAAAGAATATAATAAAAGGTTGTCTTGCCGGTAACAGAAGAGATCAGGAACTTCTGTACAGGAGGCATGCAGGTAAGCTTTACGCAGTGTGCCTTCAGTATTCTGGTAATGATGAGGAAGCCAGGGATATCTTGCAGGATGGATTTATCAAGATATTCGAGAACCTCATTTTTTACAAGCATGAGGGTTCTTTTGAAGGCTGGATGCGCAGGATAGTGGTTAACACCGCACTTGAGAAGTACCGGAGCAAGCACATGTTGTACAGGGTGGAGGATATTGATCTGATACCCGAACCGGAGGCCAATCCGGAAAATACCGATTATTCTGGTCTGGAAGCAGTTGACCTGCTCGATATTATCAGGGAATTGCCTCCAAAGTACAGGATGGTATTTAACCTTTTTGCGATAGAAGGTTATTCCCACAAGGAGATAAGCCAGATGGTGAAGATCTCTGAGGGTACTTCAAAATCGAATCTTTCGCGCGCAAGAATCATCCTTCAGAAGAAAGTGAACCTCTATACCGGTTTGAATAAAAGCGTGGTAAATGGCTAATAAGGAAGCAAATATTGATCTCCTTTTCAGGAATGGACTTAAAGATCTTGAGGTCCTTCCCCCGGTTGAGACATGGGGCCAGATCCTTCCTGTTATCAGGAAAAGGCAGAAACCGCTACTTTTCCTGAGAAGTGCTGCACTTATAGCTGTTCTTCTCTCAATCGGTTTCCTTGCCTACCAGTGGAGCCGTGAAATGACGATTACGGTTATAGGTCCTGAACTTGCCCTGGGTGAAGAGCCGGTTCAGTTACCTGGCAGTACGGCAACCCGCAGACCGGTACGAAATAGCAGAATTCTGGTTCCCGGGGCCGACCAGTCAGATGGCAGGGTTTTTGCTGATCAATATGATTCAATCCTGGTGCCGGTTGAAGAGAATATAACCGTTACAGATACAGGCTTCACGTTTGAAAACAACAGAATTGACTTCCGCAGAAATTTCCTGTTGTCTGACAACAATCTGATAAGTAATTACGGGCTGGAGAACAGCGCCGGTACCGGTTATGACAATCCTGGTGTGCTTTCATATGAGGTGCCGGGGGAAAAGACAAACAGATGGTCTGTAACCGCAATGGCATCACCGACATATTATATGAATCAACTTCAGGGATCTGACGATATCTCAAAACAGATAAGCTCCTCCGAGCAATCAAGGATCTCCTATTCGGGAGGTGTGGCTTTCGCATACAATATCAGCAGGAGATTCAGCATTCAGTCAGGGATCTACTACTCCACCATGGGGCAGGAGGTCAGCGGCATCAGCTCATTCGGCGGATTTCGCCCCTATGATTATACGAAGGGTGATGAGAATTTTAAAGTAATGACCTCCAGCGGACTGATCCGCACAAGTAACACCGACGTCTTCCTGATCGACAGATCAGGCGACAGGGTCGTGACCCTTTATACAAATGATATTTTTGATCCGGCAAAAGCCAACCTTTCATATATAAACAGCACCCTTTATCAGAATTTCAGTTACCTTGAAATGCCGGTGATACTGCGGTACAAGCTGGTTGACAAGACATTTGACTTCAATCTTATCGGCGGCTTATCCTATAATCTCCTGGTAAACAATTCCGTACATGCAATGATGGGCAAGGACAGGTATGAGGTTGGGACTACCGATCTGAATCCCTTTATGATCAGCAGCTCACTGGGGATGGGGATGGAATATAACCTCACGGAGAAATTCTCGCTTAATCTTGAACCAACATTCAGATATTACCTGAATCCTATCGGCTCGGTGCCCGGTATGAAAGCTCACCCATATTCATTTGGGATATTCTCGGGGCTCTCCTTCAAATTCTGATAGCGGGATATTATTTTTTCTCCTTTCAAACTTCCTGTTACTTCTTTTTGTTTTTAGCATGTATTGGCTTATTTATAAGTTCCAAAAACATTACCTTTGCAATTTGTTTCAAAAATCGCTTTGAATATGATGGGATCAAATAGGAAATCTGTGATTGCAGGGCTGGTTCTGATCTTTCTCATAGCAACTATTAGTGTTGTAAACCAGGGTTTTAAGGATTCCAGCAGGGCTACTGATGAAATTTCAGTATCCGATACGGTTTTTTTCAACAAGCCATATAAATTGCCGGATAATGTAACCTTTGCAGGGGAAAGGATGCCTCTTGAGAATTTTGACACGCGCGAGAGTCTTGACAGGGAAATACTTACAAGTGCATACAGGCACTCGTCAACTATCATGATAATTAAAAAGGCCAACCGGTACCTTCCCGAAATTGAAAAAATACTCAGCAGGTACAATGTCCCCGATGACTTCAAATACCTGGTGGCAGCCGAAAGCGAATACAGCAATGTGATTTCTCCCGCAACCGCAACAGGTTTCTGGCAGATCATGGCAGCAACCGGCAGGGAAGAAGGAATGGAGATAAATAATGTAGTTGATGAACGGTATGATGTCGGCAAATCGACCGAGTTTGCATGCAAGTATTTTCTGAAATCGTATGAGAAATACGGAAACTGGACCCTTGCTGCAGCTTCTTACAACGGGGGAAGGGCAGGGCTTGACGAACAGATTAAGATCCAGCGTGAATTCAATTATTATGACCTTCTTCTGAACGAGGAGACAGCCAGGTACATCTTCAGGGCAGTTGCCTATAAGCTTGTCATCAACGATCCGGAGGAATACGGATTTACAATTGACAAAAGTGAGCTCTATCCGCCACTCGACTATTACGAGGTAAAGGTCGATACGGCAGTGAGTGATTTTTCTACGTTTGCAAAACAATACGGGACAAATTATAAGCTTCTGAAATTTCTGAATCCATGGCTCAGAAAACCATATCTGACACCCCGACCTAACAAGGAATACCTGATAAAAATACCTTCCCCCGGCATGCGTTCCATCGAGAAAATTGACAATGTTAACTGATCGCCGGAATTTCGAAGAATGATGAATGATGAAATACTAGTTCTTGGAGCCAGGGTCAATAATCTTCAGAATATTGATGTGACAATTCCCCGCAACAAACTGGTTGTGATAACCGGCTTAAGCGGCAGCGGGAAATCATCGCTTGCATTTGATACAATATACGCTGAGGGTCAGAGACGTTATATGGAGACGCTTTCGGCATATGCAAGGCAGTTCCTGGGAGGTATGGAACGGCCCGACGTTGATAAAATTACCGGATTGAGTCCCGTCATCTCCATCGAGCAAAAAACAACCAACAAAAATCCGAGGTCTACCGTCGGAACCATTACTGAAATATATGATTTTCTGAGGCTCCTGTATGCAAGAGCAGCCGATGCATATTCCTGGGCTTCCGGTGAAAAAATGATCAAATACACAGATGATCAGATACTCGATCTTATCAAGGAACGGTTTTCCGGGCAAAAAGTCTACTTTCTTGCACCAATTGTAAAAGGCAGGAAAGGCCATTACAAGGAATTGTTTGAACAACTTAGGAGAAAAGGTTTTCTCAATGTAAGGATCAATGGTGAAATAAAGGAACTTTCACACGGGATGAAACTTGACCGTTATAAAACTCATTTCATCGAACTGGTTGTTGACAAGTTCAGGGTTGGCGAGATAACTGACAAACGCCTGCACGACTCGGTAATGATTGCCCTTGACCAGGGTGATGGGGTGATGATGGTACTCGACACCGACAACCCGGAACCCAGATACTTCAGCCGGCATCTGATGTGTCCCGTAACAGGCATCTCATATAATGACCCGGCTCCGCATACCTTTTCATTCAACTCGCCTCAGGGTGCCTGCCCTCATTGCAACGGCCTCGGGGAAGTTTCAAGCATAGATATCAAAAAACTGATCCCCGATCCTGACCTGAGTATCAGGAAAGGGGGCATTGAACCTCTCGGGAAATACAAGAATGTCTGGATATTCTGGCAAATCGAAGCTATTGCCGAAAAAAACGGATTCACACTTGATACCCCGGTAAGGGATATTCCCGAAGAAGCGTTGAATAAGGTGCTATACGGTTCGGATGAGATCCTTAAGCTCTCAAATACTCCATTGGGGATGACATCAAATTATTTCCTGACGTTTGAGGGTGTCGTTAATTTTGTAGGGAATATTGAAGTGATCAACGGAAAGAAAAATGGCACCCGCATCAGGGACCAGTATGTGCAATATGATGTTTGTCCCGAATGCAACGGGACAAGGCTCAGGAAAGAAGCGCTCTGGTTCAGGATAGCCGGTAGGAATATCGGTGAACTGGCTTCGATGGATATCAGGGAATTATCGTCCTTTTTAACTGAAGTTGAAGAGAAAATGACAGGCAATCAAAGGATTATCGCAACAGAGATCCTTAAGGAGATCAGGGCAAGGCTTGGCTTTCTTCTTGAAGTAGGACTTGAATACCTTTCACTGAACAGAGGGGCACGGACCCTTTCAGGCGGTGAAAGTCAGAGGATAAGACTGGCCACGCAGATCGGATCAAGGCTCGTCAATGTTTTGTACATACTTGACGAACCAAGCATAGGATTGCATCAGAGGGACAACAGGCGACTAATCGCTTCCCTGAAGCAATTACGTGACTCGGGTAATTCAGTAATTGTAGTTGAACACGACAGGGAAATGATTCTTTCAGCCGATCATATAATCGATATTGGGCCCGGTGCAGGAAGGCATGGGGGACATATTGTAGCCACCGGCACTCCTGATGAAATAAAATCGAAAGATACCCTTACCTCGAACTACCTTAATAACAGGAAAAAATTCAAAATACCTGAAACCAGAAGGACGGGGAATGGCAATTCTCTTGTAATGACCGGAGCTACAGGACATAACCTGAACAATGTCGATGTTGTGATGCCGCTTGGGACTTTTATCTGTGTAACCGGTGTCTCGGGAAGCGGGAAATCCTCATTGATAAACCAGACACTTCATCCTGCACTTGCGAAAAGGTTCCATAACTCGGGGAAGACGGCACTTCCTTATAAGGATATCTCAGGACTTCAACATCTTGACAAGGTAATTGAGGTGGATCAGTCGCCGATTGGCAAGACTCCGCGCTCGAATCCTGCAACCTATACAGGTGTTTTTACCGATATCAGGAAGCTGTTCGAACAGACGACCGAAGCTAAAATAAGGGGTTTCAATTCGGGAAGGTTCTCCTTTAATGTCAGGGGAGGACGCTGTGAAGGATGCGAGGGTGCCGGAGTGAAAACAATTGAAATGAATTTTCTGCCGGATGTTTATGTTCACTGTACCGAATGTAACGGTAAAAGGTACAACCGTGAAACCCTTGAGGTCAAATACAAGGGGAAATCGATCAGCGATATCCTCGAGATGACAGTCAATATGGCCGTTGACTTTTTTGCCAATGTGCCATCGATCTATCACAAGATAAAAACCCTTCAGGATGTCGGACTTGGTTATATCAGGCTCGGACAGCAGTCAACGACACTTTCGGGAGGGGAAGCTCAGCGTGTGAAGCTTGCCACTGAGCTTGCCCGCAGGGATACAGGCAAAACACTTTATATACTGGATGAACCTACTACCGGACTCCATTTTGAAGATGTAAGAGTCCTGCTCGAAGTACTTAATAAGCTCGTTGACAGGGGAAACACGGTCATCGTGATAGAGCACAACATGGACGTTATCAAGATGGCTGATTATATAATTGATCTTGGCAGGGAAGGCGGGAAGGAGGGGGGCGATGTTATCTTTGAAGGTACACCCGAAAACCTTGTGAAGTGCCGGGAGAGCTATACCGGTTTATATCTGGGACCCGAACTTAAGGTATAGATTTTAGTTATATTTGGAAGATAAAATTTTACATTACATAATGGAGAAACCTGCTGACCTCATAAAGGATGCATTTGAACAGAAAACATGGCAAGAGATACATACCACTGATTCATGGCGTGTATTTAAAATAATCTCGGAACTGGTTGAAGGTTTTGAGAAGCTTTCACGCATCGGGCCGTGTGTCTCGGTCTTTGGCTCTGCCCGGACTCATTATAACGATAAGTATTACAGGATGGCCGAAGATATAGCCTTTAAACTGGTGCAGAACGGCTATGGCGTTATCACAGGCGGCGGTCCGGGCATAATGGAAGCTGCAAACAAGGGAGCCAGACGCGGTAACGGAAAATCAGTTGGGATCAATATCGACCTGCCTTTTGAACAAAGGCCTAATACTTTTATTGATGCCGACAAGCTTATAACCTTCGACCATTTCTTTGTCAGGAAGGTCATGTTCATGAAATATGCCCAGGGATTTATTGTCCTTCCGGGCGGATTCGGGACCTTCGATGAACTTTTTGAAGCTATCACCCTCATCCAGACAAGGAAGATCGGTAAATTTCCAATAATACTCGTAGGGAAAAAATACTGGGGCGGACTCATTGAATGGATCAAAGAAGTAATGCTTGTAGAGGAGCGTGCTATCTCACCCCACGACCTGGATCTTTTTACACTTGTCGACACCTCGGATGAAGCCGTTGAAAATATTGTCAGTTTCTACTCGCGTTACCTGCTGAGCCCCAACTTTTAACTACTTCTTCCTTGCCCTGTCAAGTTCCCGGTCAGAATCCCTGCGTTTCAGGGTCTCGCGCTTGTCATATTCCTTTTTACCCTTTGAGATTGCAATTTCAGCTTTTGCGAGACCCCGTTCATTGATGAAGACTTTAATTGCAATGACAGTCAGTCCGGCCTCCCTGACTTTTCTCTCTATTTTTCTCAATTCACGGGCATTGAGCAGGAGCTTGCGTTCTCTCAGAGGATCATGGTTATTAAGGTTGCCCCACCAGTATTCGGATATATGCATACCTTTAATATATAGTTCTCCATCCCTGAATACGCAAAATGAATCAGTAAGTGTAGCCTTTCCCGCTCTTAAGGATTTTATTTCGGTGCCTGTCAGTTTGATGCCTGCGATAAATTTTTCGAGGAACTCATAATCGTGTGAAGCCTTCTTGTTCCTGATCGTAATATCTGATGTGCCTGCTTTCCTCATTATTGATCAGACAAATAAAGCAAAGTAAAGTTCTTCAGACAGAATTGTCAGCAGACGGTTTGCCGCAGCGTAAAAAATAATGAAAGCGGCAAAGGTCAAAAACATGAACATGATCTTTTTTGGTTGCGGAGGATCCAGCATCTTTTCCGCACCTGTCCAGAAAATATACAGGCCATAAAGAGCGAGCACATTCACGAAGATTAACGACTCAAAAAGGTTGCTTAGCATCTGACACAGGAGCAACGGAACCACGGAGCATAAAACAATCTTGAAGGAGACAGTAAAATCCGCAGATGTTTCCGATGACTTTGTAATCTCGCTGAGGAAATAAGCCGTGGCATAGATCGCAAGAGTCATTACGATGAAGTATTTTATTCCGGCCAGGACTGCATAAGCTCCCGAAAACCCCGAATGAGTGAACAGCTTAGCTCCAAAGAATGCCGAAACGGCAACAAGGAGCACAAGCGGGATAAAGAAATTGGCAGTTACATACCCCAGCGATTTGTTTTCGGAATATATTGTATCCCAGGCTTTCACAGGATTAATTATAATATTTCTTCTCCTGCTTGCCAAAAATTTTAAATTCATTCTTACCAGGTTTTAGTGCCCCAAAATTAAATAAATTTATATTAACTTGCTTGTAATGATCCGTTTGTTGTTAAAATGAGATTAGACAAGAACCAGGGGTTTGATTTACTGGTAGTTACGGGGCCGACAGCTTCAGGCAAGACTTCCCTTGCAGCTGCCCTGGCTTTCCGTCTCGGAGGAGAGGTGGTAAGCGCTGATTCACGGCAGGTATACAGAAGAATGAACCTCGGCACGGGAAAGGACTATAATGACTATATTGTTAATGGCACTAAGGTTGCTTACCATCTGATCGATATAGTCGATCCCGGTTATAAATATAATGTGTTTGAATACCAGCGCGATTTCCTTAAGGTTTACAAACAGCTGAGATCGGAAACCAAATTTCCGGTAGTTTGCGGTGGTTCAGGGATGTACCTCGACAGCATTGTTTCGGGTTACAGGATGTTTGAAGTGCCGCCCGATCCGGTTTTCAGGACAGCCCTTGAAAAAAAGAGCCTTGCGGAACTTACTGAGATTCTTTCCACTTACCGCGATCTGCATAATGTTACCGACATTGATACCAAAAAAAGGGCAATAAGAGCAATTGAGATTGAATATTACAAAAGCAACCCGAAGAAACGGCAAACCCAATTCCCTGAGATAAAGCCTCTCGTTGTCGGACTGATGACCGACAGGCTTGTCAGGCGCGAAAGGATCACCCGGCGGCTGAAACAACGGCTGGAAAACGGAATGGTCGCTGAGGTGAAAGCGTTGCTTGCAGGCGGCCTGGCTCCCTGCGATCTGATATACTATGGACTCGAATATAAGTACATCACTTTGCATTTAACCGGCAAACTTATGTACGATGAGATGCTCAAAAGGCTTGAAACGGCTATACATCAGTTTGCCAAACGTCAGATGACCTGGTTCAGGGGGATGGAACGGCGTGGTATTGCAATCCAGTGGATCGACGGGGAATTGCCGATGGACGAGAAAGTGGACCTGGTATTGAATCTACTTTAGATACTGATCAAGCCACTCAAAAAACTCCCTTTGCCATATTATAGCATTCTGTGGTTTAAGCACAAAATGTGTTTCATCCTCGAAAAAGAGGAGTTTGGTTGGAATATTCAGCAGCTGAGCCGCCTGAAATGCTTCCAGGCTCTGGGTATAGGGGATCCTGAAGTCATTTGCTCCGGTTATTATAAGTATGGGTGTATCCCACTCTTCAACCCTGAGATGAGGAGAGTAGCTGTAGCTTTTCGGGTTGATCCAATAGGGGCCTTCAAGGTCTTTATTGGGAAACCACAGCTCTTCCGTCGAACCGTACCAGCTTGTAAAATTGAATGTGCCGCAATGCGAAATAAAGGTCTGGAAACGGCCACCGTGAATTCCTGCCAGGTAGAAGACGGAAAAGCCGCCATAACTTGCTCCGACCGCACCCAGTTTATTTGCATTGACGAATGGTTCATTTGCCATTGCATCCGTTGCATCGAGATAATCCTGCATGTTCAGGCCTCCATAATCACCCGAGATCTGTTCTTTCCAGGCCTGCCCGAATCCCGAGTTACCCCGCCGGTTAGGAGCAAAGACAATATAACCCTGCGAAGCCATCATCTGGAAATTCCATCGGTACGACCAGAACTGGCTGACAGGTGTTTGCGGACCGCCATTGCAGAAAAGCAGCGCAGGATATTTCTTTGAGGGATCAAAGTCAGGGGGATAAACAATCCACATCTGAAGGTCCATGTTATCTTTCGTCTTGATGTAGCGTTCCTCAACCTTCCCCATTTTGACTGCCTCATAGATCTGCTTGTTGATCGAGGTTAACTGTTTTACAGCACCGGTATTCACGTCAACTACGGATAATTCAGGTGCCATCGACATTGACACAATGCCGGCTACGAGGGTTCCCGACTTAATGCTGATTGGTCCCAGATCGTGGACGCCTTCGGTGATTTTAATGATTTTAGCATCGCCTGTGTTGATCCTGAATATCTGGGCGGTACCCAGGTAAGAGCAGGTAAATAGGATATTCTGATCGTCGGCCCAGTTTATGCTTTCAATATCAAACTCAAATCCCTTTGAAAGCCAGGTACGCTTTCGGGCCCTGATGTCATAAACGAATAACCTGTCAAGGTCTGATTCATAGCCGTCGCGTTCCATGCTCTGAAATGCTATTTTAGTTCCGTCGGGCGAAAAGACGGGGTATCGGTCATAACCCCTGTTCCCCTCTGAAATATTTATCTCTTTTCCCGAATTCAGTTCATAGAGGTAGATATCTGAATTGGTGCTGAGCGAATAGTCTTTGCCAGTGAGTCTTTTTGTTGTATAGGCAATATATTTTCCATCCGGACTCCATGCAATTTCACCGTCATCGTAATATGGGGCATCAGGTGATTCAAACTTCTGTCCCTCCATTATGTCCTTCTCATCCAGCACCTCTGACCCGTTGAATGAGGCTGTGAATATATGGCTGTAAGAGTAGTCGCTCCAGGTATTCCAGTGCCTGTACATAAGATCATCGATTATCCTGACATTTGCATTTGGCAGGTGGTGCTTTTCATTTGCGGTCTGGTCAAGCTTGACCCTTCTGGTAAAGAAGATCGCCTTGCTGTCAGGAGATATCCTGAAAGCTTCAAAGACCCCTATACCTTCCACTCTCATCTGTTCAGATCCATCGGCTTTCATTGTGAAAAGGTCTGTTCCCCTGACAAAGGCGATCCTGCCACCATTGTCGAACCATTGGGGAGAGTTTCCTCCCGCTGTAGTGAGTTGTTGCGGATCGCCTCCTGCTGATGATATTTTAAAGATGTTGGTTTCCCTGGCCTCACTCTGAACATCTATCGATGTAACGGTGTATAAAACCGTTAATCCGTCGGGTGACAGGGCAAATGTGCCCAAACGCCCGAATTTCCAGAGAATTTCAGGTGTCATCACCCCCCCTGATTTTTCTTCTTCCGTAAGCTGGTTGTTTATTTGAACCGGTTTTGTCTCATCTCTTACGACAGGCTCTTTTTGTCTGCATGAAACAGAGAGCAGGATGACAGCGATCATCAGCAGGAATGGAGATCTTTTCATAGTAAAAGGTGTGTGGATTGGGATATTATTTCTTAAGCGCTTCGAAGATTTTGGTTTTCAGCTCATCATACAATTCCGGATTATCCTTTATGATCTGTTTTACGGCATCACGACCCTGTCCGAGCTTTGTATCACCGTAGCTGAACCACGAACCGCTTTTCTTTATAATTTCAAAATCGACGCCAAGGTCAACAATCTCTCCAAGCTGGGATATTCCTTCGCCGTAGAGAATGTCAAAGTCAGCTTTCCTGAACGGCGGTGCAAGTTTATTCTTTACTATTTTTACCCTGGTCCTGTTTCCAATGATCTCTTCCCCCTCCTTCAGCTGAGTTGTTTTTCGGATATCGACCCTGACCGAAGCGTAAAATTTCAGCGCGTTCCCTCCGGTAGTTGTCTCCGGATTGCCGAACATAACTCCGATTTTTTCCCTGAGCTGGTTAATAAAGACGCACGAAGTATTGGTTTTGCTGATGTTCGCTGTCAGCTTACGAAGAGCCTGGGACATCAGTCTGGCCTGCAGGCCCATTTTTGAATCACCCATTTCGCCTTCAATTTCAGCTTTTGGTGTAAGAGCGGCGACAGAATCGATCACAATAATATCGAGTGCTCCCGACCGTATCAGGTTATCGGTGATCTCAAGAGCCTGTTCACCGTTATCGGGCTGTGATATCAGCAGGTTTTCAACATCAACTCCAAGCTTTTCGGCATAATTCCTGTCGAATGTATGCTCAGCATCTATAATTGCAGCTATCCCTCCGTTTTTCTGCGCTTCTGCAATGGCATGAATTGCCAGGGTTGTCTTTCCGGATGCCTCAGGACCGTAAATTTCTATAACGCGTCCCCTCGGAAAGCCTCCTATCCCAAGGGCGGCATCGAGGCCGATTGATCCGGTTGAAATAACCTGGATGTTCTCTATTGCGTGATCACCCAGTTTCATAATTGTACCCTTGCCGAAATCCTTTTCAATTTTACCGAGTGTTACCTCAAGGGCTTTCAGTTTATCCTTGTTGATCTCTTTTCGTTCGTTGCTCATACTATTGATTAATTATTGATTTTGTTATTAGAGGTAAATTTACGAAGTTTGAACCGTAATCTGAAAAAAGATAAAACAATTATTATCAACATGAATTGTTTGAAAGAATAAATTTCAACAGAATTAAAAAATTGATAATAAGATAATTATGCAATACACGATAAGACCGGGAATGAGAATGACAGGCAGAGCTGGCTGGTTAATGCTTGTTTTGATTGCGACTCTGGCGGTTACAGATCTGGTGGCACAGGGTACACCTCAAAAAGCTTCCCGTCAGACAGCACTCAATTTATACTCCTCAGGGAATTATGAACAGGCATACGCTGAATTCATGATCCTTATGGAAAATTATACGAAGGACCCGCTGTACAAATATTATTCGGGCGTTTGCCTTGTCAGGCTGAACAGCGATCCCGGGACAGCTGCCGGTTACCTCCAGGATGCCGTAAGCGGCTCACTGGAGATCAAGCCTGTTCCTGATGATGCATGGTTCTACCTTGGCAGGTCGCAGCAAATGTCAGGCAGGTTCAATGAAGCAATACGCTCATTTGATGAGTTTGTATCAAAGGCTGGGAAGAAGGACGCCAGGGGATACAACCTTTCACAATTTATTCAGGAATGCAGGGAGGGACGAGGAAAACTAAACAACCCGGGAACTCTTCATGCTGATATTTTAAAAAAGCAGGAAGCGGCGGTCATTCCCGTCAGCAAGCAACCGGAAAGAGCTCAAGACCTGCCATCCGGGAATAAAACTTTTGTGCAAAGGGAGAAGCTTCCCGACGAATACGACAAAATCCTGACTGATGGAATGAATTACCAGATTAAAGCTGACTCGCTTAATGCTGTTTCAACTGAATACAGGAAGACTTTTAACAGACTTCCTGAAGAGCAACAACAGGCATATAGTAAAAGGATCACCGCAACTGATTCGCTTGCAGCCGAATACCAGAAGCAGGCTGATCAGAAACTCGGAGCTGATACAAACATGATGAATGTCAATAAGGATGTCACGGCGGCAGTGAAAGAATCCGCTCAAACAGCTAAGCCTGTTCATGGTCAGGCAATATCGCCTGTGAATGATGCCGTGAACGGGAAATCAACGGATGCATCCAAACCACAGGCAGGGGGAACTGTTGCTGTGTTTTCTCTTTTTGATATATTAACCAGTCCGGCAGCGATCAACAGTCAGAAGATTGAAATCGATCCGGTATTACCTTCAGGATTGATATACAGAATACAGATGGGGGTCTTCAGCAAAACTGTTGCACCCACCTTTTTCAAGGGCATCACCCCGGTTATTGGCTTTAAGGTACCCTCCTCAGGAATGATCAGGTACTTTGCCGGGATGTTCAGAAGGATGGATGATGCAAACAAGGCTCTGCTAAGGATAAAGCAACACGGGTTTAAGGACTCATTTCTTGTTGCCATCTATAACGGCTCGCCTGTTTCATTCGAAAGAGCCTCACTTCTTGAAAAGGAATGGGGACAGAAGCCACTTAATGAATTGGCGGTGACGGAACAAAAGTATCCATCCGAAGAAACAGGTCCGCCGACCCTCAGTTACAGGGTGGAAATTGCACGGGCAGCAAAACCCGGGAAGGAAGATGTGGTGGACTCGTACAGGAAAATGTCAGGCAACCGCGGTTTTGAAATTTTAACATTGGAAGACGGAACCAGTGTATATCTGATTGGAAAATTCATTACCTTTGAAAGTGCATCCGACTATGCCGGCCTTCTTAACAGGAACGGTTACCGTGATGCAAAAGTTGTAGCTTACCTGGGTAACAGGGAGATACCGGTTGAATCCGCAAAACAATTATTTGAGAAAATTGAATGAAAGAGAGAACATTACATAAACATAACAAACTGAAGGACCACGGGGAAAAACATTCACTTATCCTCTATAATGATGAAGTGAATACTTTTGACCATGTCATCAAATCACTGGTCGAGGTCTGCGGTCATGATGCCACACAGGCTGAACAATGCGCCCTTATTGTCCATCTTAAGGGAAGCTGCGAAATCAAGCTTGGTATTAAGGAAGTTCTCCAGGTCATGAGCAGGTCGCTTAATGCCAAAGGCCTGAATTCAAGAGTCGAAAATCTGTAATATCTACAAAGTCCTATAGTCCGCAAAGTCAGCTAAACGATTGACTTTAAGGACTTTCAACTAATTCTTTTCTTTTTTGAATATAACTGACAGGCCCTTGTCGAAAAATGCAAGGAAAAGAACTCCTATAAGTGCATATATTCCCCAGCCCGGCAGCCCGAGATCGGGGAGAGGTTTAAAATCCAGCAAAGGGAATGAGATTTTCGGATCCCCGGCCCATTTTAAGACTGACATACCGATTGATTCAGAGGAGTTTGCCGGGATAAATACAACAGCCAATATCAATACTGCTGTAATAATAACAGATACCAGCACTACCGGATTTCTGAAGAGCCTCCGGTGTACCTTTACCGATTGTGTTTCAATCCGGATCCTGGTCATGGTCTTGGCAGTGAATCCTTCGGGGGCTTTCTCAATCCTTTCAGGATTAATATACTGCCTTAGAATATCTTCTTCATACTGATCCTGCTTGTTCATTGTATACAGTGTTTTTCTTTTCAACTTTACTTATTATTTCAGTCATTTTCCGCCTGGCCCTGAATAATTTCACTTTGATATTCGATTTGCTGATGCCCGTTACTTCGGAGATCTCCGTTACATTCTTTTCATCATAGTAAAACAGGCTTATCAACGCTCTCTCTTCTTCATTCATCTTTTGCAGTGCAAAGCTGACAAGTGAATTCCGGAACTCATTTTCAGCCTCCTCCTCGTTTGGATGAAATGTAAGAAAGTCAATTGCATCGGCGGGAAAATCCTCAACTGAGAGTATCCCCTTCTTTCTTGACCTGATCAGTGAAATGGCCGTATTGTAAACGATACGGTAAAGCCAGGTATCAAATCTGCTCTTCATCCTGAAGCCTTTGAGCGCCCTGTATGCCTTGAGAAATGCATCCTGAGCTATCTCTTCTGCCTCTTCACGGTTTCCGCAGATCCTGAAGGCAAGGTTGAATGCCTTATCCTTATGTTTATCAACAAGATAGGAGAATGCATTAATTTTGCCTTCCAGGACCTGCTCTATATAGAATATATCACCTTTATAATCCATACTGGTTCTTTGACGCGCAAAGCTATGATATGGTTACCACGAAACCGTAAAAATAATTATATTAAATAATTTTTCAGACATTTTGTAACCATTCCCCTTTACCCCGTGTCTAAATGTTCGAATCAAGTACAAATTTAAAACAATAATCATGGAAACAGCTATCGTATTTATCGCCTTAATTGCCGCAACATTCGGCATAATGTATATCTTTTATTCGACCCGGCACAAGGAGCGGCTGGCCCTTATTGAAAAGGGAGCTGATGCCAGCCTGTTCAGTACCGGGAAAGAAGGAATGAAGAGCTCTCTTAACTGGAGCAAATTTACCCTTAAGTTCGGGATGCTCGCAATGGGAATTGCTGTTGGTATAATCGTTGGAGCAATTCTTTCGAATGCAGGTATGCTTGATGAAGATGCCATGTACCCGGCAATGATCTTTTTCTTCGGTGGACTGAGCCTGGTGTTGTTCTATCTGATTGACAGAAAAATCAAATAATTAATATTGAATGGTAGAGACGTTGCCTCCAACGTCTCTACCATTTATTTTGTATAAAACTCAATCATCCTTCTTACTGCTTCACGGCAAACGGAACAATATCCTTTATCAGCATTACTCTTCATCCTGCAATCGTACTCCGGCCTGAAGATCCCTTTTGACGAATACCCGCCGCCTTCAAACAGTCCTGTAGAATTATGGTACTGTTCCACTGCAGGAGTCGGAACCGGGGTCCCTTTGGAGATCAGATCCTTCCATTTTGAAGCAAAGTCTACCCTGGTGGTTATATTAGGTTCCCATGGTTCGACGTTTAAAGGATAAAACTCATCATATGCCACTTCAGATGAGTAATATTCATCAGCCAGCCCTGCAAAGCCGTGGCCGAATTCATGAATAAATACCTTCGGCGAAAGCGGATGATCTGTTGTAGTTCCGCTGTAATAGTTGTACACCCCGCCGCCCCCGTACCTGGGACTGTTTATCAGAACAATGATGTTATCGTGCGGAACGGAAGCTGCATAGTCGTTTACGGCTTTAATATCGTGAGTCGTGAGGTACCTGTCGAGATTGAAAGTGTAAAAGCTTGAATTCAGGACTGTATTCAGATAGATTTTTTCACCCGGAATATCTGTCCCTGAATCAGCCGAAACTGCTTCCACTGCCCAGATATTGATCTTGTTTTTATATCCTGTGAAGGGCTCCTCAGCGAAAAGAATCTCCTTCATCTTTTCCACATCACCCCTGAACTTTTCCATTTCATCCGCACTGTAACCCTCGGCAATAAATGCAAGGTCGACGCAGGTATGGGGATCACCCGAATAATGTATCCTTGTTACCCCTGCTGCAGCCGGCTTTTCCTTTCTTATAAAATAGTCGGAAGGATCTATTTCGGTTTCATAGAGTTTTGTGAAAGAACCGCTCCTTTCCCTGATGCTGATGACAAACCTGATCCTGTCCCTGGGGTAGGGTATTGTTGCAACCTCATAAAATGTCCGTTCCATGGTTTTTGCCTCAGGTGTGGTCTGCCATTCCTGGAAAAGGGTGCAGAACCCGCGTGAATATATCAGGGTGTTGCCGGAAGCATCAAAAACCTCATATTTGAAATTACCGTAGTTAAACGGATCGATAAGGTTGGTCAATGAACCTCCCCAGAATGGTTCCTCCTTCATTCCAACAGGGTAGACAACAGTCTTTTGAAAGTTGCCGGCCAGCATAAAATCAAAACGCAGAACCTTATCAGTGAAAAACTTCTCAAAATTGTTTTGCGCAGTAACAGATATTTGGCAGAAGATAAGGGCAAGTGATAAAAAGAATCTCATAACGTGATTGAATTTATTAATGGTGTAAAGCTAAAAATTATCAGTGATTAGGTGAATAATTTATATAATTTTGCCCCTGCTTAATATTTAATCAGATATGCGGTTTCCAAATGATCAGGGAATATGGCCTTCGGACCTGCTGGCAATGCTTCCCGAATTTAACCTGAAAGTGTTCCGGTAACCGACAGGCGACGACTTTCATGAATTTTAAGAAACAAAATAGTCTATTGGATGTTTAACAACAAAAAATTAAAATAATGGCTGACCTGAATACCAGAATAAGCGATTATATCTGGAAAGATCTGAACGAAAAGCATGTGAACGGCAGAAAAGATCCCTTTTGGGAATCGCTGCGTGAGGCGGGTACTGAAATCTGGCTCGATACCGGCGACATTGAAGAAGCCGAAGCAAACTGGTCTTCTGAGATGAGCGCCCTCACTACTAATAACACACTGCTTAATAATGAGATACAAAAAGGCATCTACGATATTTTTATTTCGGAAGCCAAAAGTATTGTCAGGGAACTCCCCAATGAAGAAAGGGTAAAGGAGATTGCATTTATTGTGAATGCAAGGCACGGCCTCAGGCTCGCATCAAAATTCGGCGGTCTGGTAAGCGTTGAGCTCCATACTGATGCTTCCCATGATATAAAGGCTATTGAATACTTTGGCAGGAGACTGCATGATATCTGTCCCGACCAGTTCATTGTAAAGGTACCTTATACCGCAGAAGGGCTGATAGGAGCAAGGCGCCTCAGGGACGCCGGTGTCAGGATAAACCTCACCCTCGAATTCAGTGCAAGGCAGAATGTTCTTGTTACGAGCCTTGCCCGTCCCGATTATCTTAATGTATTCCTCGGAAGGATTGGGGCATTCATTTTCAACAATAAGCTTGGCGACGGTTCGGGTGCCGGCGAAATGGCTGTGATAGCTTCCCAGAACTGGGTTACCGGCCTGTCGGCTCAGAATCCCTGGCAGACAAAGCTGATTGCTGCCAGTCTCAGGCACCACAGCCAGCTGGAGATGCTTGCGGGTACCGATGTTTTCACAATTCCGCCAAAAGTGGCATCTGCCGGTAAAAAGGAATTGACCGGGAAGTTTTCGTCAAAAATCCATGAGAACTATGATGTTAAACTCTATTCTTCGGCTGAAGAAGCTCAAATTGAAAAATTCTGGAAAGTTGACGATAAAGTGCTCGCACTTGCTGAGCGGGTGACTGCCAAGATCCCCGGATCGGGTGCCGAACTTGTACACATAGCCCAGGAAGAGGGCTGCGGCGACATGTTTCCTTCGCTTACAAAAGATGAAAAGGCAGCCCTGGCATCCGACGGAAAAATCCCGGTATTCACGAGGTGGGAACAAAAAATTAAGGATGGGAAGATAGCACCTGATACACTGCTTACGCTTGCCGGACTGGCCTCTTTCAAGTCTGACCAGGACCTGCTTGATCAGCGGATCGAAAATATAATTGGCTGATTCAGGCGGAACGCTGCCTTAGTATTTCATACAGCAGGATACCTGCAGCTACTGAAACATTAAGCGAACCGATCTTACCGATCATCGGAACCTTTACCCGGCTGTCGGCCAGTGATAAAAGCTCTCTGCTGATTCCTTTGTCCTCCGATCCGAGAATCAGTACAACAGGACCTGTCAGCACAGCCTTAGAAGCTGCTTCCCCTGATCCTTCCCCGGCACAGATCACTCTCAGCCCTGATTCCTTCAGGTATTCAATTGAGCGCACGATGCTTTTTTCCCTGCAGACAGGGAATGTATGCAGGGCGCCCGCTGAGGTTTTAATGGCATCGGCCGTTATCCTGGCCGATCCTTTCTCGGGGATCAGAACTGCATGTGCCCCAAGGCACTCGGCGCTCCTGACAATGGCGCCAAAGTTCCTCACATCCGACACCCCGTCGAGTGCAACGATAAGGGGATCTTCACCTTTTTCGAAGACCATGGGCAGAAGATTTGAGATCGACTGGAACTCAATCAGCGATAACCAGGCAAGTACTCCCTGGTGATTCTTCCGGGTGACAAGCTCAATCCTTTCGAGAGGTACAATCTGATAGGCAATGTTATGGTTCCTGACCTCTACCATCAGTTCATGGTATAATGCTCCCTGAAGGCCCTGTTTTATCAGCAGCCGGTCGATCTGCTTACCGGCCCTGACCGCCTCGATTACAGCTCTCAGGCCAAAAATACAATCCGTTTCCTTCTGCATGTCGGTTAAAGATCTTCCGGGTTATCGAGCCTGAAAACAATTCCCTTCTTCCAGCTGGCGACTGCCTGATCCCACAGTGTTACAAGTGTTTCGCTCCGGCTTAGGTAGAAGTCGTTATCGGAAAATTTGCCATCCCTTATACGGAAGTTAAACCAGAGGTAATTCTCCTGCAAATGGACTCTTCCCCCCCATGAGGACTTAAGCACGGGTTTCCGGTATCCCCAGCTTTCCCCGTCAGACGTTTTGTACACTTTGTCGGGAGGGCCGTAGATTGTGTAAATCATTCCGCGTTCGGTCCTCCAGCCCTCCTTATAAGATGTGAAATAATAGTTTGAGTAGAGGATCCTGGTATAGTAGATCCTTATCAGCTCTCTTGCCTTTTCGACGTTGCCCGCACATTTGATCCAGAAATCATCCAGCGCCAGTTTTGGCTTTGCGGATGTCCGAAGGGTGTTCAGTTCCTCCTGCGATGCAATATAAGCAAGTGGTTCTATCATCACTTCCGGATTTATCATAGACGGATATGTCTCCCCGAAATTCATGAATGTGAATCCTTCGGTGGCTTCCCTGTCTATTGTGCAAAAATAGATGCCCTCGTTTGACAGCATTAACGGAATAGTGTCGGAATAAACAAAGGAGATCACCGTATCGGGATCGTAATCAATTGTTTTTTCAGGGAGCAGCATCGAAGGAGGATAAGGCACATCCCTAAGCGGCTGATAGTATGAGATGTAAAGGCTGTCAATCGGCATCCCCCTGTACTGGAGATTCACATATTCATTGACCTTAACGACCGGATTGAAGAGCTCGTTTTTGGCAAAATAACCTCGTGCGGTGAAATGATACCGGTTACCGGGTGACAAAGTGTTGAAAGGTACAAAGGACTGGATAACCTCAAGCCTCAGTCTGTCAAGTATTTTAACCTCAGCCATATATTTCGCACCCGGCTGAACCCTCAGCGGTATCCGGTAGACATATTCGCGTCTTGCTTCCTCCTTTACAATGCTAATGCTGAAGTTCGCAGTGTCGGCGAGAGTTCTTCCTTCTCCAAGACTATAAAGCCTTACGCTCATCAGCATCTGTGCTGTCGCTATACCCTGTGGATTTGCTTCTGAAAAGAATAGCTCGGATGCAAAAAACTTAACTGAAAGGACCGCCGATTCATCAGTCTCATTTAAAACTGAAAACCTCGGTTTTATTGAGCTTTTTGTTGGATTGTAAAGATAGGACAGATCCTTTGAGTCAACGGCCGGCTGTGATGTTTTGCATGAAGTTATCCCCAGGAAGGCCAGCGCGGTTAAAAACGATATTCCGTATATCCTGAAAGAAATATTCCTGTTCATATTACTGCTCTGTTTACTTTATAATGATTCTTTTTCCAGCTAATCCTGATTCTGCAGAGTTCGGTATTATCCGGAAGGCGCAGGATTGAATTGTTGAAAACATTTCCGTCAGCCTTGTCTTCTGCGATCCTGATAACTATGTTCTCATTAAACCGCGATTCGGCAAGATAGTTTATTTCAGCCGAAAAAGGAACATTATTCAGCAAGAAATCAAGGTCGTAGCTATCGATAACCCATTTAAGGTATTTCACATTGTTGGTATGTTGATTTATATCCAGATCACTTACCCTTACGTTGAAACTTGAAGCGATCCGTCCACTGTTGTCAAACGGATCAAGCCTGCCGGCATTCCTCGGAAGGGAGTCCTTTTTTTGAGTCCCGGAATTATACCTCGACAGGGTGTCGTCAGGTCTCTGTATCTTTTTGCTGGTCTGGTCAATTATCAGCCATGATGATGAAGCCGATGCAGCAGGCCGGCCATCCCCGAAAAATGCCTCATAATCCCTCAGGGCAAATATCCTGTCGGTTCCCTTTGGCCATGTCCTTAAAGTGATCTTATCTCCCCAGACCGGCAATTCATATATTACCGCATATATCCGTGACAGTACCCAGAAGTGGTTTTTCTTTACAAGGTCATCTCTTCCAAAACCAAGCTGTACGGCATGGTCCGATGCAATATCCTGAAAGTAATCAAACAACGAATAAAGACTGAGTTTTCCATCCGGACCGGTCTCATAAACATGTATCCTGTAATCTTTTTCAAGAAAATTGAGGGCCATTTCAGTTATTGTTTCTTAAAAAAAGCTCTATTTCGTGTGAGTATTGCGTCCACCTGTTCATCTCTTCATTCAGGTTGTGCTTAAGTTCCTCATACTTCCTGTAGACCTCCCCGCTGTCGCCCGGGTTTGAAGTATCTGCAAGTTGCCTGTCCATCTTCCGCAATTCCTCTTCCATGCTTTCAATTTTCAACTCGGCGTCTTCAAGTCTCCTGCGAAGCTTTCTGATGTTTCTGTCAAACTCCTTCTTATCAAGGTATCTTTGCTTGTTGGTTGTGTTGTCTTCCCTTTTAGTTTCCCCTGACGCCTTATCCTTTCTCTCTATATCCCTCAGGTTTTCAATCTTCTTTTTACGGAGGAAGTCATAGATCCCGCCGATGCTCTCTTTTATCCTGTTGCGCCTGAATTCATAAACTTTTGTTACAAGACCGTCGAGGAAATCCCTGTCATGTGACACCACAATTAATGTGCCATCATATTTGATCAGGGCCTGTTTCAGGATATCCTTTGAGCGCATATCGAGGTGGTTCGTCGGTTCGTCAAGTATAAGCAGGTTGGTAGGCTCCAGCAGCAGTTTGACCAGGGCCAGCCTCGACCGCTCCCCGCCCGAAAGCACCCTGACTTTCTTTTCGACGTCCTCTCCCCTGAATAGGAAGGCCCCAAGCAAATCGCGGATCTTTGTTCTTATATCACCGACTGCAGCATCATCAATCGTCTGCAGGACAGTCCTGTTCTCATCAAGGAGTTCATCCTGATTCTGTGCAAAATATCCGATCTTAACATTATGCCCTGTTTTAAGCATACCTTCATGATCCAATTCACCTGTTATGATCCTTGAGAATGTGGTTTTACCTTCACCGTTCCTGCCCACAAATGCCACTTTCTCGCCCCTGGTGATGGTGATAGCGATCTTTCTTAAAACGACGTGCGATCCAAAGCTTTTGGAAAGGCTTTCCGCTTCTACCACCACGGTGCCTGATCTCGGAGCCGGCGGGAACCTCAGGTTTATTGAACTTGTATCCTCTTCATCCACCTCGATCCTTTCAACCTTGTCAAGCTGCTTGATCTTCGACTGCACCTGGACAGCCTTTGTTGCCTTGTATCTGAACCGCTCAATGAATTTCTCGGTGTCTTCGATCATTTTCTGCTGGTTGCGGTAAGCGGCAATCTGCTGCTCTCTTCTTTCCTTTCTCAGCTCAACATATTTTGACCAGGAGGCTTTATAGTCGTAGATTTTGCCGAGCGAAATTTCAATTGTTCTGGTGGTGATATTATCAAGGAAAGCACGGTCGTGCGACACCATCATTACTGCTCCCGGATATGACGACAGAAATGATTCGAGCCATTGGATCGACTCGATATCGAGGTGGTTTGTTGGTTCATCAAGAAGAAAAAGCGATGGTTTTCTCAGAATCAGCTTTGCAAGTTCTATCCTCATTCGCCATCCACCGCTTAGTTCCCTTGTAGGCCTGTCAAACTCCTTTCTTTCAAAGCCCAATCCGGTGAGTGTCTGTTCGGTCTCGCCCATATAACCGGTCCCGCCCAGCATACGGAACCTTTCTTCGGTTTCGTTCAACCTGTCACACAACTTAAGGTAATCAGCGGATTCATAATCCTGCCTGCTGGCGACCTCAATACTGCAGCTCTCAATCTCCTTTTCCAGGCCGATCAATTCTGCAAATGCAGTAAGCGTTTCGTTTAATACGGTTGTTGAATCATCCACTGCCATTTGCTGCGGGAGGTATCCAATGGTTACCTCTTTCGACATGTCGACCAGTCCCGATGTCGGGCTCTGCAAACCTGAGATCACTTTAAGGAGCGTTGATTTTCCTGCTCCGTTTTTCCCTGTCAACCCTATCCTGTCCTGTTCATTTATCAGAAATGAAATATTGGACAACAGGTCAAAACTGCCAAAAGAAACCGAAACATCCTGGACCGAAACCATGTCAAAAATATTAACCGCAAATATAGGAAAAGATATAGAAGCCTGTAGCGGGAGGTTAGGTTAAGAAGAGCTATCTTTGTAATGGAAGGATCATAATGGTTCCCATCTCTCGCTTAATACATATTGCATAAAAATTAAAACAATCAGGTATGATAAGGATTAACAGGTTTACAGGCAAGTCAGGAATGTTTCTTGCAGTTCTGATAATGGCCATAACTTCGTGCAGGAAGGAAGAGGAACCAGCATATAAATATCTTGTTTCTGATGAATTCGTGACTACCTTTGATATCGGCTACATTAACTATATACTCGATTACGCATCAAACAGCTATCCGGAAATAGATGAGCTGAGGCAATACATTACATCCGATTTTACAGTTCATAAGCTTATTTACGAAACTGTTGTTGATGATGAAAGTATAAATGCTTCGGGACTTGTTTGTGTTCCTTCTTCCCCGGGAGAATACCCTGTAATATGTTTCCAGAACGGGACCAACACCCTTAACTCATATGCCCCGACCGAATACCCTCTTAATCCTGTTCTCCAGATGGTTGAAGCAGTAGCATCGATGGGATATATTGTTGTAATACCCGATTATCCGGGTTTCGGTGCATCGGCGCAAATTGCGCATCCTTATCTTATTGCTGAGCCAACAGTCAGGTCAATAACCGACATGCTTTTTTCGGTAAATGAATTTGTGGCGGGTGAACTCGAAGATGTTGCAGTTTTAAATGATTATTATCTCCTAGGTTATTCACAGGGAGGTTGGGCGACACTTTCGCTGCATAAAGCCCTGGAGATTGACTTTGCTGAAGATTTTAATCTGATGGGCAGCGTATGCGGAGCCGGCCCTTACAGCCTGACGCATCTCTTCAGCGGGATGGCAGGGGTTGCTTCCTATCCTATGCCCGTTTACATCGGATACATAGTGAATGCCTATACCGCTTACCATCAGTATACCAATCCTGTTTCAGATATACTTGACGAACCATACGCTACACGTCTGAGCTCCCTTTACACAGGATTGCTCGACTCAGACGAGATCAATGAACAGCTGACAACCTCGATCCCTGACCTTCTTACTCCGGCATTTCTGTCAGGATTTGACACATCACCGCAATATTCATCTGTCAGGGAGGCACTTGCTGCAAACAGTGTCACCGCATGGGAAACGGAGAAACCTCTGTACCTCATTCACGGGGGAAGCGATAGCTATGTTGCCCCGTCAGCCACTGATAATATTTATGACGCAATGATCTCAGCAGGTACTTCCACTGCCATATGCACCAAAGAGATCCTTCCGGGTCTGGATCATGGGGGAGCGGTCGTTCCCGCGATGGTAAAGGGACTGAAGTTTTTAATTGAGATTGAAAGGGAAAGATAAAGCGCCTGATTACATTAAATCTGATTTAAGTGGGTCGAAGAAAAGAATTACAGATACTGGAAAAGGTGAGGATCACCGATATAGGTTCGGAAGGTAACGCTGTCGCCAGGGTCGATAATATGGTTGTTTTTGTACCAATGCTGGTGCCCGGTGACGTTGTCGATATCAGGATAACAAGGAAAAGAAAAAAATACATGGAAGGGAGCGTGATCCGATTCCATGAATATTCTCCGGACAGGATCAAGGCGCCCTGCATACATTTCGGGATCTGCGGTGGATGCAAATGGCAGCATCTCCCGTATAACCTTCAGCTTTTTCATAAGGGAAAGCAGGTGAGGGATAATCTTGAGCGTATTGGAAAGACCGCGCTCCCTGAAATCGCGCCGGTAACCGGATCGCCCGATATTTATTTTTACAGGAACAAGCTTGAGTTCACATTCTCCGACAAGCGGTGGCTGACACGCGAGGAGGTGGCTTCGGATAATGAATTCGCAAAGGAGGACGCTATCGGATTCCATATACCAGGCCTGTTCGATAAGGTGCTTGATATAAGGGAATGCCATCTTCAGCCTGAACCATCAAACCTTATCAGGAATGCAGTGAGAGAGTATGCCCATAAGGACAGACTTACCTTTTTCAATCTCAGGGAACAGACTGGTTTTCTTAGGAATCTGGTCGTCCGGAATACATTATCGGGTGATGTGATGGTGATATTTGTGTTTTTTTACGAAGATGAAAAGAGGAGGGAGGGATTGATGGATTTTATAGACGGGAAATTTCCTCAGATCACATCGATGTTCTATGTCATCAATTCAAAAAGGAATGATTCGCTTGCCGACCAGCAACCGATACTTTACAGGGGGGCTGATCACCTGACGGAGGAAATGGACGGGCTTAAGTTCCGGATCGGGCCCAAGTCATTTTACCAGACGAATACCAGGCAGGCAATAACACTTTACAGAAAAGCAAAAGAATTTGCCGGATTAACAGGGAATGAAATCGTTTACGATCTCTATTCCGGCACCGGGACCATTGCAAATTTCGTTTCTGGGATGGCTTCGAAAGTCATTGGGATTGAATATGTTGAGGAGGCAGTGAGGGATGCTGTTATGAATTCGGAGATTAACGGTATAAAGAATTCGATATTTTTTGCAGGGGATATAAAAGCAATCCTCAACCGGGAATTTACCACGGCAAACGGGAATCCTGATGTGATAATCACCGATCCGCCGAGAGCGGGGATGCATGAAGATGTTGTTAAATCAATTTTATCAGCCGCGCCGGGGAGGGTGGTTTACATCAGTTGCAACCCGGCGACCCAGGCGCGCGATATCTCGTTGATGGCCGGGCAATACAGGGTAGCTGCGGTTCAGCCGGTTGATATGTTCCCCCAAACCCATCACGTGGAAAATATAGTGCTTCTGGAGAAGTTCATACTATAAATGGCTTAATCCACAATATTCACGGATAAAAATCAGTTTATCAGATAGTTTTGTTTAAAAGACTTCCGGGAATGAGGGAATTTGACAACAGACCTGCGGATCTTTCGGACCTGAACGACCAGGATGCTGAGGAACATCTTGCAAGTCTTCGTTATGCAGGTATGATACAGCGTGCATTAATGCCTGATCCTTATTTACTTAAGGGCATCCTTAGGGATTTATTTGTCCTTTTTCTTCCGCGCGACATTGTCAGCGGCGATTTCTACTATACATTTTCAAGTCGTCAGTTTACCTGTATTGCGGCTGGCGACTGCACCGGGCACGGAGTACCGGGAGCACTGATGAGTATCCTGGGAATAAGCTTCCTGAATGAGATACTTCAATCGAAGGGTAATATCAGGGCTAACCGGGTTCTGAACCAGATGAGGGAAAAGGTAATGAAAGCCCTGAACCAGACCGGTGATGTGGAGGAGACAAAAGACAGTATTGATATCGGGCTTTGCATCATCGGACCGGGATCGTTGCAGTTTGCCGGTGCCGACCGTCCGCTGATAAGGATGAGGAACGGCGAACTGACTGAATTTAAACCCGATAAGATGACAATCGGCATCGCCCCACTGGCAGAGAAGCCTTTTTCCAACACAATCATCGATACACAGCCATTTGATACCTTTTACCTTTTTTCGGACGGCTTTGCTGACCAGTTTGGAGAAATTACTGATAAAAAATTCAAATACAACCAGTTAAAACAGATCCTGTTATCAATGACGGGGCTTCCATTGGCATCACAGAAAGAGACGCTTGAGTATTCTTTCAGGGAATGGAAAGGGAAGTCACAACAAAATGATGATGTCCTCGTTTTTGGATTCCAGGTATGATATCAATACATTATGAGGCTCTTAGCTTTCAGGATAAAGAATTTCAGATCTGTTCTGGATACTGACTGGCAGAATCTGTCACCCGATAATATTACATGCCTTATCGGTCAGAATGAATCAGGCAAAACCTCAATCCTTGAGGCTCTTGAGGCTTTCTATACAGGAGTTATTTCCGAAGATGTCCTGAGAAGCGATCTTTCACTTCCCGAGATAAGCTGCAGATTCAGTGTTCCTGAAGGATGGCTGTTAAAGGCGACAGATAATCCGGGGGCAGACCTTAAGGAGCTTCTGGCGGGTCTGACCGAGTTTGAACTTACCCGGAAATGGATTGCCGATCTCTCTTCCGAGATTACTGTAGACGGGACTATCAATCAGTATCTTGAATCGGTGGAGGATGACTGGAAACATTATCTGGAAGATGTAAAAGACAAATTTGGTAATGTTGTAAAGCTGATAAATGAAAAAAAGCTTAAACTAAGTAACCTTGCAACTGAAATCGCAGAGACGAAAGAAAAGATACTCCAGGCCAAAGGGAGCAGGAAAGGTTTCTCCCTCTTTGGCAAAAAGGCAGTCGACCTGATTTCCGCACCAGAAACACATTACCCTCTTTTGAAAAACCAGCTTACCGATCTGAAGAAGAACGAAGAGGAGGCTTCCAGGGAACTTTTAAAATATCAGGTTTTAAGCAGGGCCGGCGAAACCTGGGATAAGCTGGAAGCAAGGTGTTCGGCTGTGGACCGTCATCTCAGGGAAATTGCAGTAAAGCTTGAGGAGCGGCATCAAAAGATGACTCTGCTCATGAGGCCCGTCGACAACGGCGAAGATCTTGAGTGGAACAATATACTTAACGACTACAGAAAAACCCGTGATGAAAAGGAACAAAGAACCGGGGACCTCAACCGGCATATTGCAATGTCGGGCTATCTAATGGAAGGAGTGCCTGAGGATCAGGCAGCCAAAAAAGTCAGGGAGATTGAAAGCCTGTATAAATCGCATCTTAACAGCCAGATACTTGGCAGGAGATATTTTGAGCATTGTCCTGTTTTTGAGATATTCGAGGACTTCGGAAGTCTGCTGCCCAACAGGATCGACCTGGCAGATATCATATCTGGCAATGACCAGGTGGAGGGTTATAAAGCGGCCCGGAACTTCCTGACGCTTGCCCAGCTCGATTATTCTTTCTTTGAACAGCCATCAACCAGGATCCTTAAACAGAAGATCGAAAACCTTAATCATTCGCTTACCTGCAATTTCCAGGATTTCTGGCAGCAGTCGATCGGGCGTAATAACAAGATCAACATTCAGTTTGAACTTGACCATTACAGCTCCGATAATTCAGGAAAAGCCGGGAAGCCTTACCTTGAATTCTGGATAAAGGATGAAAGGGAAAGACTCTATCCAAAACAGAGAAGTCGGGGTGTACGATGGTTCCTGTCTTTCTATATGGAGCTGAAAGCTTCAGCATGTGACAATAGCAAGCCGATGGTTCTGCTTATTGACGAACCCGGGGTGAGTCTGCATGCCAGGGCACAGGAGGATGTACTGAAAGTTTTTGACGACATAAGCCAGAAGATTCAGGTTATATATACAACCCACTCCCCCCACCTTGTCGAGATAAACAAGCTTCACCGGGTTCTTGCTGTTCAGCGCGATGATGTTGACAATTACAGGAGCACTACCCGTATTCTCGATCCATTAAGGTTGTCATCGGCAACACCCGATACCCTGACCCCTTTGCACAGCATCCTGGGCAATCCGATGACTCCGGATGGATTCTCAACAAGGAATTTCAACCTTATCGTCAACGATACCGGAACCTTTTATCTGATTAATGCAATTATACATCTGACGGGGTTTCGGGGTAACATAAGCCTGATTCCCTCAACTGATATTTCTTCAATGCCCCTGTTATGCAATATTCTCATGGGCTGGGGAATGGATTTCGGGATCCTGCTCTTTGATAATGAGAAGGAAAATCAGATTGAGCAGAAACTCAGGGAGACGGTCTTCAATACAGAGACCGGCAGGAAGGATCTGATCTTAAAGCTTCCCGAATCTTTCCAGAATGCGGAGGACTTGTTATCCACACTCGATTTTAAGAATTTTGTTCTGAACACACGCGAAGGGATCACGGTATCAAATTCGGTATATGTCAGGGATAAGGAAGTACCCAGGAATTTTGTGCTATCCAAATTGCTGAGCAAGGCACGATCGGGTGAGATAACGTTTACTGATTTTGATGAAGAGACCCTGGAAAACTTCAAACTTTTAACCGACCTTCTCAAAGCCCTTAAATAATTCAGCCGGGATTTTGCAGTTTATGGTTGTTTTCCTATTTTTGTCGCGCACTTGAGGGAACAGGAGAGATGGGTGACCCTCCTTCGCCAAGGCTACGGAGGGCGAAGGTGGCTAATCAGGTTAAAGATATTGGAGAGATGGGTGAGTGGCTTAAACCAGCAGTTTGCTAAACTGCCGTATGGGAAACTGTACCGGGGGTTCGAATCCCCCTCTCTCCGCCAAAGACAAAATAATCCCCCGGCATAGCCGTGGGATTTTTATTTTGGGGGTAGGCGAGCCATGCTTGCATGAGCGAGGAAACCCACAAAATAAAAAGACCATACGAGTGAAACGAGTAAGGGATTATTTTGGCTTTGAAGCTCCCCCCATGGGGATCAACGAAGTTAATCCCCCTCTCTCCGCCAAAGACAAAATAATCCCCCGGCATAGCCGTGGGATTTTTATTTTGGGGGTTGACGAGCCAAGCTTGCATGAATGAGAACACTTTCAGATATTCATGAATTCCCGGATGCGGGATCTTTTTTCACCGGCTTCTTTCTCAAAATAGGTGCCTCCAAGGTATGAACAGGTAAAACCCCCGGAAGCTATTGCCCACGACAGGGCTTCATTTAAATCAAATTTGTTATTTGTGCCGTATTTAAGCTGTTCAGCAAGAGAAAAAATTATTCCACCCGTAAAATTGTCGCCGCAACCGGTTGTGTCACCATTCTTTCTGAATTCGCCGTTTACCTTCGACGAAACCGGAAAAGTAAAAGTACCGTTTGCGCCAAACAACAGCCCGTTTGAGTAAGCTGTTACAGGATCAGCCCCGTTGGTAATAATAAATGATTTAACATCAGTATTCTTAAACCAGGATACTGCTTCAGCCAGACTATTCTGTCCGCTTATTTTCAGGGCCTCCTCCCGATCCATTATCAGGACATCAATCCATTGATAACTCCCGGAACCATCGCCCAAAGGCCATGGAATTCCGGAGTTGTTCTTTTCATTGCGGAAATCATATACCGTACTGACAATGTTGATACATTTGTGTAACCTGGCTTTTGCAAGAAGACTTGTTAAATAATCGTGAATCAGGGGTACCAGGGCAGTGCCTCCGAAACATACGATATGCGAACCGAAAAAATCGTCCGTCAGCATTGCAGGTGTATAATCCCAGGCTGCCCCAATATTGTTTACAAAAGTACGTTCACCATTTCCATATTCATAATCAGGGTCGGAAAAAACATCTGTAAAGGGAGTAGGCTTATTGCCAACAATTCGATAGTTTTTTAAATTAAGGGGTGTTTGCTTCAATTTATCAATGATCAGCTGAGCAGTTTTATCATATCCCAGGCTTCCGAAAAAATTCACTTCAAAATCTTTATTACCAAGTAATTGCGATGCATGGATCACCGATACAAGTCCCGGTCCTCCGATATTGAAAGCTACCGGCGGTTTATTTCCGGTTATTTCATTTAATATTTCCTCATAGGGCCGTCGGGAGAATTTTTCCAGATCTTCGGTGAAAACAAGTTTTCCGGGACTTAATCCTCCGTCGCCGGGATTTTTTGATAAGAACCTGGAAAATCCTTCGCTTCCAAATGAAACCGGGGAATACAAAAAATCAGCAAGTGCACATCCGGTACCCGATATAACGATTTTGCCCTCCTGCATGCCTTATAAATATTTATAATAATCTGAAGCCAGCAGGTGAAGGGGCATTTCATCCTCGATAATCTCTGGAAAACGGCCGACAGGTTTATAAAACCTGTTATCGGAAGTGTCGTCGTTAACGGCGCTCACTTCCCCTACAAATACTTTACCCTTGCCCTTTTCACCATAAAAACGGTGATATACACGCTGTTCCAGACAAATACTTTCACCTGGTGCAAGTATTACGGAATCGCCGGGATTTACTTTTCGCAATATTCCGTCGGTTCTAAGTTCGAAAGGTTTATCAGAGATGCTTTCCTTCTCATCCGAACTGTATAATTCAATTACTAAATTTCCTCCGCCCCGATTTATGATATCCTCCATTTTACTCCAGTGGAAATGCATTGGTGTTTCCTGTAACTCTTCAACTATCATTGCTTTTTCAGCATAAATTTTCCTGTCTTTTTTAAAATTTCCGTTACGGAGCGTAAAAAGAATAAGTCCGCACCGATGGAAATCGCCGCTTCCAAAATCGGTGAGATCCCAGCCGAGCATATTGTCGATGATTTCGCTACACACACGATATTTGCCTTTCCACTCTTCCGGTTGCCAGAAAGCCCAGGGGGGAAGCTTAAAATTCATCAGGTTAAAAAAAGCAATCGATTCCTTAATTAATAAGTTTATTTCACTTCGTTTCATATGGTTTCAGACTATTTATAATGACACTTTCATCTGATTAAGTCGAGCTTCATGGAATTCATTGAATAAGGTGTCTTCAAATTTAAAAAAGAAACCGATAACTTCCTATGTTGCCTTCCCTTTCTTTTAATCCCAATGTCTCTTAAGCAAAAAAAGAAATACGTATTATAAGACGTATTTCTTTTTATTTTAATATGTATTATAATACGTATTTTATTTTTCCGGTACTGATTATGTCAGTCACCATCCGGACGAAGCAACTAATTGACCTTGGGCTTTTTTCCGATCTTCATCCCGATATTGAAATTCAATCCGCTCATCTCCCTGTTGGTGACATGGGTTATTGACACCTCCCCATTGTCCTCGTTGAGTCCTGTAACATACCGGTAACTTACACCTGCAACAAGCGTAAACCTGCTGCTGAGGTTCACTTCAAGATTCACACCCGGTTCCATCATAAAAAAGTGGACCCCTGAGATATTCCAGAAATTATCAAAAAGTCCTGTCTTCGGATTCTCATAGTCTTTTGTCGATCCGTAAGCCAGCACCAGCTGACCACTGTAGTGGACGAGGTTTGCAGGTTCATAAATAAATTGGCATATGCCTCCGAAATACCCGTAATTGACACTTGGATGCCCAAGGTTTACCCCGCCGGCGATGCCAATCAGGAAGGAACGGTTGATCAATGCGCCTCCGTAAACCCCGATAAGCGTTCCCAGATCACCCTGTATTGAATTGATTTTGATTTCAGGCGTCCAGATTTCAGTTACTTTCGTCCCCGGGCTGAATAATGCCTCAGTGGAATCATAATCCTGTGCAAATGTTTCCGAAGACGCGAACATCAATACGGCAACCAAAACGAAAAATAATCCGTTTACATTCATTTTCTGATTTTCAATTCTTGTTTTCATTTCTTTGTTTTTTAAGTTTAATACTATTGTAAGTGGTTGATAATTAAGCTAAATAGTTAAAGTAACTGGTCAAACACCCTCTTTTCTTTTTCCTTTCCCAGCATCCTGAAAGTGGAAATCATCCATCCGAACGAGATTATGAAAAGAAGCCTTTCCCAGATGCCGGCAGTCTCAGGGGCTTCGGTTACCAGAAGCATTAATAGAATGGCAAGCAGTCCGGTGAATATCGCCAGGTGCCTGAATTTCTGATTCTCAAGGACTGCTGCTGTGGAAAAAGCCAGGATTATGAAGGTAAGCCAGGCAGTGGAGCTAAAATACAGTTGCCACCCGGCTTCACTGATATTATGGTTTGTATCAGGAGTTTCCGGAGCGTTATTAAAAATGGCGGACAGTGCCAGCGAAACGGCGAAAAGCACAAGGATGAAACGATGAAAGGAAAAACCTTTAAAGCATTCCCAGCCCGAGATTAATGAACTGAATGAAAGGAGCAGGATTATTGAATTCATAATCCATGAAGACCGGGAAGACTGCGCACCGAGCTGACTGAGGGTATTCCTGATTAAAGAGTGGGCGGGTTCGTTTATAAATGGAAGTATGAACATTGCCGGAAACAGAATGATCGAGGCAGCTATCAGTAATATTATCCCAGTACTGCTTCGTTCTTTTCTATGACCCATGACTGATTTCATTTTGCCGGTTTTTGTTTTCTCCTGCAAACATAAAATCGATTCACCGGGTGGAACGAATCAGCCTATAGGAACGATGTACGCGCCTATAGGAAAAGACGGAATCAGGGGAATTCAAGAATGATAAATATCAGATATTCAGCAAATTAATTGCCGAATAAAGATTTCCGGTATTCTGAAGGTGTTTTCGACGAATATTTTTTAAATGCGCTGTTAAAGGATGATTTTGAATTATAGCCGACGAGTTCAGCAAGTTCCTCAACCGTCAGTTTAGAATTTTTATCCCCGCGTATCAGCTTTTTTGCATGCTCCACCCTGTAATATGCAAGCAATTCGAAGAAGCTCTTGTTAAGCTTCTCATTTATGACCTGCGATACATGATGGGAGGATTCGTTTATCTGCTTTGCCAGACCTGACAGTGAGGCCAGGTTATTTGTGAAATAGTTCTCTGAATCCATCTCCTTTATGATCTTTGCCAGTATCAATTCTTTATCCTCTTCGGAAAGGGATGATTTCTGATATTTTATCGGAGGGAAAGAGAAAAATGACCCGGGCTTGTCAAAAAAATCGGAACGGTTCAGTATCTGCCAGGTTGTCGCATATATCATAAAAGACACATATGAAGCTACCAGGTATCCGCCTATATCGCTTCTCATGCCGAAGTATAATTTTGTTCCCAGTAGAATTGCGATCAACACAAGAAACTGGATAGTGGTGTTTCTCAGAATTTTCAGAAGTTCGTTGTCAGTCGCGAAGAGTGACTGGTTCAGCGACCTGAATTTTTTAAGCAGAGTGATTATCCCTGCGCAGAAATATGAAACAAGCTGGATCACCATAAGCTGATTGACATATCCCCTTATGTCGAGCGGATCATCCGGGATCCTGGTTGTAACTTCAAGATATCCCCATTCGGGATGTTTTGTTTCCACATAGGAGTTGTACTTGAATTCATCGGGCTGGACAAATGCGAAAACCATATAAAAGAGCCAGAAAAAGAAGGGAATGAAATGAACAAGGTCATTTTTCCTGTCTTCAGGCTCCAGGCTGGTCCGGATATAAAGGTAGAGGAGAGGGCCAAAAACAAAATTCAATGATTCACTGAAATTAGTCAGTGACAACACCCTGACAATAAAACCTGTATTGTTAAGCCACTCCTCAAATATCGCCAGTGACATGGAAAGCAATAATAATCCCTGGTAAAGGTTTGCTTTCCTGTTGTTCTGGCTGTTTTTAATGAAGAACCATGAAAGGAGAAGTCCCTGGAATATCCCGAGGAAGATGAATACATCAAATATACCTACATGAATTTCGGTTCTCATAACTAAGGATATTTTACTGTCACACTGCCCCGTCATTTAATAATTCATCAGCAGCCAGCACGCAGAAAATGTATGTTGCGGCACCAGGCATAACGTATTCGGTTTGTTGCCAGAGGTATGGGAAGGGTTCCTTCATCTCCGGAAAGTCAGGTCTTATCAGTGCAGTCCCCGAGACCATTCCGCCCGGGATGTACGACCACCAGTGCATGTTGAAGCCGTAAGCCGGTATAATTGAGTGGGCCCCTACAGCTGATACCAGTGAAGTGCTTGAACCCGGATGGCATCCGAGTACATAATTCAGTACATTGAACACGTTCTCCTTTCCAAACAGGTCGGGAAAAGCACGGCACAGGTAATATTGTCCGACTGCATATTCCTGGATATCCCAGCCGATACCCCAGATAGCCGGCTTCCAGGGCACACCGAACGGATTGGTTGCGAGGGCGCTGTCCAATGTTACCTTATAATCCTGCAGTGCATTTTTAACTTCATCCTTAAATCCGGCATCATCAATATATTTAAAGGTACGGGCGACTGACCAGCCCACTTCACCCGGAGCCTCCTTAATTACGGGAAGCAATTCCGTGAGCCTGGCGGCGTATCCCTTTTCTCCGGTCGTTATCAACAGTTCGCAGGTTGCAAGAACCTCCTGTCGCTCATGATGCCGGGGGATATATGCATTTGGTTGAATAACAGGGTCGTGTGTCTGCTCATAGTTCCATGCTTTGATGGCTGTGCTCAGGCATTCATCAGCCAGTTTGTCATTGAATCCC
Source organism: uncultured Bacteroidales bacterium (assembly GCA_963737255.1). Lineage (GTDB taxonomy): Bacteria > Bacteroidota > Bacteroidia > Bacteroidales > VadinHA17 > LD21. Next base: position 415,060 of record CAVTSB010000006.1, on the reverse strand, counting down.
CTGAGAAGCCTGCTGGCGGCAATCAGTGCGGTCATCACCTCATATTCAAGTGATGTGTCCTTGTTTGTGACCACCCATCTGTCGTCGTTTGTACCGGAACTACTACCTCTTTTCTCGCCCGGCTTCAGTGAGGAGTTATAAAGAAGCTGATCAGTAACTGAAGCAACATCGCCCAGGAAGTTTCTGCCCTCCCTGTTCTCGATTATCCCGACAAAAGAGTGATCTGAAGCCCGGTAGCCCGTAAGCAGGTTGATCACACCGTGTTCTATTTGCTGCTGGAGGTCGGGTATTCCATCGGGCCGGCGCAATTCGACAAAGAGTGCATCCTGCTCTATGGTAGTCTGATCGACATTTATCCCGAATTCCTCTCCGGCCAGAGCCAGGAACAGAGTTGTCTGGGCCTGCGATCCTGCTGCAAGGTCGTTATCGCCGGCATCGTGCCAGCCACCCCGGTTCAGTCCGGGTACAGTGGTAAACGGCTTGTATCCGGTTTCGGTGGTTTCGTAAGTCTGGTATCCGTCGACATGCATTGTGTTAACCGGAGCCTGCAGGGCATCATCGAGATGACATGCCCCGTGCCATACACGTCCCCGGTCGCGGATCCGCATATGGCACATCTGTACAGGGAAGTATATCTCAAGGGTCGGTTGCCAGACAGACTTCTGGTACACATCCCAGCCTATGCTGAAAGGTTCACTTGTGACGTCCCCATAACTGATGGTATATAGTCCGGGATCAGTAATATCCGAAAAATCGAAAATTGCATATTTGTATCTCAGGAAGTCGCCCCATACCTCGGGGGCGGCTGATTTTACTGTTGTGATTTTTCCATCATTCCCGGTCCTCTTCAGAATGGTTTTTTTAACTCCGGAAGAACGCTTATCGAGTTCGATCATGGCTTTTTTAGGCTGACCGGGATGATAGCCGACCTGCGAAATGCTGATGACAGGCTTGTGCATCCATCCGGGCATTATTGAAGGAGTTATGATCCATTCAACGGCGCCTTTGCCGATGCCCTCCGGTATCTCAGAGCTTACGAGGATCCATCCTCCTAGCCTGGTGTTCCGTTCATCAATGAGAGCAAGCTTGCCGTTAAGTTGTTCGATCTGCAGACTGATCATTGGATCTTCCGGTGCGATAATCAGTTTGGATCCGGTCGCCAATGGCAGTGCCCTGGCAGTCCCTCCGGGATATGGGACCATGGGGCCGAGCGCCTCCGGAGGTATTACCCCCGACTGATTACCCAGATGAAAGGTCTTACCCGTATATGTAACGGGGAATAGCTGAAGGTCGAAGGTTGCCTTTCCAATCCATTCACCCGGGATTGGTTTTTCGAGGTCGAGGGCCAGATGGATCGTGTTATCCTCAGGCCATATTCTCACATCGTAATTAAAATTGAAGTCAGGGACTTTAACGGTAGCACGGATCTCACCTTTTTCAGAGTCGACTACCCTGCCGGCCACTTCAGGCCTGGGAAATTCCTGTCCGCCCGGGAGGCTAACATTGACAAATCCGTTTGAAGCAGTACGGTTATCGTGGTGGATGAATTCGATGCCGCCCTGATCGCCAATGGGGTAGAAGTTATGGAATACGAGCACGTTGAAGCCAGGGGTTTCGAGGTACTCCTGGTCATTGATAGTCCAGGTCGTCTTGCCGGTATCGTTCCGGCAGCCAATGCAGAGAAAGACCGGCAGAACCAAAACCAGAAACCTTAAGTTTTTCATAGGGAAGGATTTAGTTGGTTTATACTGATTTAAATGACTATCGGTTCACACCGTGTGTCAATAAAAAGCACCCGGCATTTATGTACCGGGAAATCTGGTTCAGCTATTAAATTTAAGATAATTCAGGGACTTATATCTATTTCTTCTATAATTCTTTACTTTCTTTTGGTGCAGATCCTTTGCGCCTTCTGCTGTTAATGGATTGCGGAGGCAGGGAAGAGGCTTGTGGAGTTTCAGTCCCGTGACATCCAAATTTATGCTGTTCGCCCCTCTATTTTGAATGTTAGTCAAAATCATGACAAATAAAACACCAACGGAACCCTATATATTCTATTTTTATCCGTTCGCAAGCGTCTGCAACTATTCGTCTTTTTGTTATTAAATTATAGAAAACTAAATGCAACACAAACAAGTAAAGATCAAATGCACCCTGTATTTGATCCTGATAATATCCTTTATAGTCATTTCCTCCTGTTCCGAAAGAGTATATACGGGCTACTCTGGACGTTCGAAGAAAGATATTCCCAAATGCATCGCAAAGAAATACTCAGTCAGCAGTATCTACATATATAAACGCTGAGCCGCGCCACCCTGAAACCCAAATACTCATCCCCCGCTTCCCCATGGCAGTCAGCTTAAGGAATAGGATAGCTTAAGCTAATCTTTCATCACAAATCATTATTGGTTCCATATAGTTTCTGAACCTAATCCCCGGCAATAACCTGAATTCCAAGTGCAAAAGCTCTCACCCAAGCCTTAAGAATAGTGAGAAGTTCAGGGGAGCAGTAGCGCAAGAATTTAGAGGCAGAAAGTCCACCCCTTAGCCTTAAGGGGAGGGTTTGGGAGGTGTTCAGGAGGTCTCGGGGTGAGATGTAAAAAATGTGAATAAGGATTAGCTTAAAATAAGTAGGGGAAACTTATATAATTGTATTTCTGCTAAATATAATCCTTAGTCTAAAACTGATTCTTAAGATCGGCTATAGGGATTAACGAGGTGAGTACGTGGAATCTGTGGAGTGGGTCAGCTGCAGAAATGTAGATGGCGGGTCGATTCGCGGCTTTACTGCAATTCCTGATGTCAAAATATTTCTTAGAGAAAAGCATTATATTTGTCCGCCTGCAGCATGAATAACTTGACGGTTCTGAATATGAACACTTTAATTTTACATTTATGTCGAAAAAAAGGAGCATTGAGGAGATCAACGATAAGATCCGCAACGGAAAGGCTGTTGTTCTGACCGCCGAACAGGTTTCGGCCATGGGGAAAGAGATGACGCACGCAGAAATTGCTCAGAAGGTTGATGTAGTGACTACTGCCACATTTGGTCCCATGTGCTCATCAGGCGCTTTCATAAACTTTGGTCATCCCAATCCGCCGATCCGGATGGAAAAGATCACCCTTAACAACGTTCCTGCTTACGGTGGTATAGCGGCCGTTGACGCTTATATCGGCGCAACGGAAACGGCAATGCCGCATGATACATATGGCGGGGCGCATGTAATTGAAGATCTTATTGCGGGCAGGGATGTGCTGCTCCAGGCTTCAGCCAAAGGAACTGACTGTTATCCGCGAACAGAGATAAAGACTCTGATCAATAAAAGCTCAATCAATGAGTTTATCATGTTCAATCCACGAAATGCCTACCAGAATTATAATGTGGCGGTGAACAGCACACCGAAGCTGAAGTTCACATACATGGGAACATTGTTGCCGGTATTTGGAAATGCCAATTTTTCAACATCAGGTGAGCTCAGTCCTTTGCTGAATGATCCGGAGTTGCGTACGATCGGCATTGGTACCCGTATAATATTGGGTGGGGCTATTGGTTACGTGGCATGGAACGGGACACAGTTTAATACCGGTAAACCACTGAATGAGCATGGCATACCGGTAGGCAATGCCGCCACACTGGCTCTCATAGGTGACGCCAAACAAATGAACCCGGGATTCATCAAGGCTGCCTATTTTGAAAAATACGGAGTTTCATTGTACGTGGGTATAGGCATACCAGTTCCGGTCCTGGACGAAGAGATGGCGAGAAGACTGTCAATCAGGAACGCCCAGATTGAGACTAATATAATTGATTATGGTTCAGGTAATTTCGAGATACTTGGACGGACTGACTATGAGACTCTTTTTTCGGGTGAAATTGTTCTCAGCGGCAAGAAGATAAGGACTGCACCACTATCAAGCGTTAAAGTGGCAAGAGAGATTGCAGGGTTCCTGAAAAAAGAGATCACTGAAGGCCGGTTTTTTCTCACTGAACCTGTTGCTCTTTTTCCAAAGACAACAGGACTAAATAAGCTGGAGATAAGGCAGTAATTTATAACAATTCAAAGGATACCATGATAAGCAAAAGATTTGTATTGACATTTCCGCCGGCTACGACAGGGGAACCAATAACATTCAACCTGATCAGAAAATATAATATTATGGTCAATATTGTGAAGGCTGATATTTCGCCGGGGAAAATTGGCCACCTGGTAATGGAAATGACCGCACCGGCTAAGGTGCTGAAGGAAGGGATGGCATATATCAGGCAGCAGAATGTTGATTGTGAGCCGATTGAAAAAAAGATATACTACAGGAAGGATCTTTGCATCCATTGCGGGGCATGTACATCCGTCTGCTTCGCCGGTGCTCTCACCATGGGGCGGGAGTCGGCAGAGCTCTCTTTTGATGCAGAGAAATGTGTAGTCTGTGAACTCTGTCTGAAATCGTGCCCGCTTAAACTGTTTTCAATCGACATTGACTAAGACCAGAGCATATACGCCCCGTTTCTATCGCGAGCTTATGGGTAATGCACGATGGAAAAGCTTCAGGGTCGATTATATGGAAACTGATCTCTGGATAGCTGTCAGTGCCCACAGGTACGATCCTTCGGCAAAAGATTATTCAATGTCCAGAATAAAATTCTACCGGGGTATTCTGGAGGCACACATAAAGGAAATCCCGGAGTTTCTTGTTTCCCTGACTCCCCTGATGGATAAACCAGGTCTGCATCCCCTTCTCCATGACATGTATAAGGCTTCAGAAGCGGCAGGGACAGGACCTATGAGCGCTGTTGCCGGAACTTTTGCCGAGTATATCTGCATTGATCTTATTGCTCAATTCGGATTCCCGGAGGTTGTGGTGGAGAATGGCGGTGATATATTCATGAAGCTTATGCATCCTGCAACAATTTCCGTTTATGCCGGCGAATCGCCACTTTCAGATAAGATCGGGATGATAATAAAACCGGAGCAGACTCCGCTTTCAGTATGTTGTTCTTCCGGTACTCTGGGGCACTCCCTTAGTTTTGGGACAGCTGATGCTTGTGTGATTGCCTGCAGTTCAGGAGCGTTGGCAGATGCTTTTGCCACGGCTTGCTGCAATGAGGTGAAGGGTCAGGAGATGGTAACGGAAGTAACTGAACAGATGCTTCAAAAACCGGGAGTAATTTCCGTTGTTATAATAAAGGATGACAAAGTGGGGATCGGCGGGATACTGGAGGTGACTATTCTGTAACTGACGTAAAGAATTTTGGATTTCGGATTTTGGATTTAGGATTTCGGATTGTATTTTTTCTTAATCCGCAATCAAAAATCCCTGCCTGCCGGCCAGGCAGGCGCAATCCGGAATCACCAGAGATAAGGTATGAGCCTGTATTTCACCCGCTTCATGTATTCTTCATATCCTTTCAGCCCCTTTATAAGTACTTTTTCCTCGTTCCTGATCCGAATAGGTATCTCAATCACTCTCGAAGCATAAGTAATCTTTAATTTAAATACCATCAAAATCTGTATCAAATTTGCTCAACAAATTTACTACAGGTAAAAGATAATATTAAATTTAATACGTGAGGCCATAGGATATGCCTGATTATTCGATCGATATTAAATCAACAAATTCATCGCTGCCCTCAATTTCCTCCTTTACCATACCTATACCAGGAGCATAATACTTGTATTCAAGCGGTGCATCAGGCTCCAGAGCATTCCAGTCAGCTGTCTTAAGGCAATTGTCAAACATTCTGAAGGTCGTTGTTACCGTAACACCTTTTGCAAGAACCTTACCCCAATCTTCTGCACTATTGAAATAATATTCCTGTCGATAAGGCAATTCAACAACGGGATTTGCCAGCATTATAATTCCTGGTTTTGCACCATCTACCCCGGCCTCAAAAGAGCCTTCTTTGTCTGTGAAATCTCCATTCTCATAATTGCTTACATCCTCCCCAAAATACCAGACATTGCCATCTTCGTCTTGTGCATACCAATCATACGTATCCTCAATCACCTGTCCTTCAAGACTAACAACATCTCTTACAACAGTACAATTCACATCTGCAACTGTCTTTTTTTCAGAAAGTACAGTTACTACAATAGTCTCAAGGCCATCTTCAGTTTGTGATTGGTATGTAAATTTTGTACCCGGCACTAAAGGGAAATAACTATTTGTTACATTCTCTACAAAGTTTTGTGGATCAATATCCGGATTGTAGTTTAAATCGATCTGTCTTCCATTTTCATTTTTTTCGCAGGAGGAAAGAAAAGTCAATGCAAGAACAATAGTTGGAAATAATTTTGATTTCATAAATATTTAGCATTAAGTTGCCAATCTTTAACAATTATTTCAAACCTTAAGTTTCTTAAATTGTTCAGATTCGATCCTAAATGTTTTAAAGAATGACATTCCTGTTCCAGTTGCCTTTAATTCTTTTCATAACGAGCTGGTTGCGTCCAACGACCATGACTCCGCAAATACATTTATGGTATTCACCAACCGCTCAATGTAAATTATTACCTTTAAATGATAAATAATTGGTTGCCCCTTGTGGCAGCGCGAGGCAATGTCATGAACAGGGGATTAAATTTTATCTCGATCAACAGATTCATTCTGGTTGTAATCCTGTTTTCTTTATCATTGAGAACAGAGGCACAACTTTATCATGATCGTATCGACCGTGATGAATTCTATATCATTAAAACTGGCCGGAAAGAGAACGACTCTCTGAAAATCAGCCTACCGGAAATACGAAGCATCAAGATTGTTGAACAGCTCTTCGGTTCAAACTATATTGCCACAAGGTACATGAACAGCTTTAATGAAAAACCGTATACAGGAGTAGTGTATGACGACGGGCTGGAACTTTATATCCCTGATGAAGATGACAGGGAAGGGAAAATAATTTTTCATATCAGGAGTGACAAATACATTTTATCGGGAACAAACGGGCAGAAGATCAGGGTTGGAATGACCGGCAGTGATCTTGGATATTTTTTCCCCCAGTCCTGGTTACAAAAAAGGATTATAACCGGTATCCCCGGAAAAACAGGGAAATTGGTGGTTTCAGTATATTTTACTTCTTATTCCGGGAATATACCGTACATCGATGGTTCCTGCATCGAATTCATAATAAGCGGGGATGGGAGTCTCCTTGAAGAGTTTTACTCATATGAACCGGGGTAGAACTTCTGACAAATCCAAAATCAATCCTCTCCCCATCTCCCCATCTCCCCTTCTCCCTTTCTTTTCTACCCATCTCCCTTTCTCCCCATCTCCCCTTCTCTCTTCAATCGGGCCGCAGGATCCTTATTTGTTGTACGGTTCAATAACCCTTTTGAGCAGCGCTATCGTTGCTTTTATCCCTTCATCCTCGCTCAGCTTGTTACCCTCGTACTCAACATCAATGTACCCTTTATATCCTGAATCGGAAATGATCTTCATCATCTTTACGTAATCGATCTGCGTCTCATTTCCATTTTCATCAAAATCATGGGTTTTCCCGCTGACTCCCTTTGCAAACGGCAATAAATCAGCCACACCCTTGTAGCGGTCATATTCATAAAAGTTTCCCAGATCGGGTAAAGTGCCACAATTAGGCTTGTTGACGGCTTTCATGATCTCTGCCAGCCATTTCCCATAAGATGAATTTCCGCCGTGATTCTCCACAATAACATTTATCCCGTAATCGGCGGCATAAGCAGATAACCTTCCCAAACCATCGATGGCTGCTGCCTGCATCTCTCCCATTGTCCCTCTGCCCCCGGCATTCACCCTTATGGAATGACAACCCAGAAATTTTGCTGCCTTTACCCATTTATAATGATTTTCCACAGCTTTTGTCCTGGCTGCCAGTGAGGTGTCGGCCAGGTTCCCTTCTCCGTCGACCATTATCAGCAGGCTCTTTACGCCGTATTTTTCGCATTCATTCTTCAGCTTTGTGAGATATTCATTGTCTTCAGCCTTATCCCTGAAAAAAGTTGAAACGTATTCCACTGCATCAAGACCGTACGTTTCCTTTGTGATCCTCGGGAAGTCCATGTTCACAATGGTTCCTTTCCTCAAAGTACGGTTCAATGACCATTCGGCCAGTGAAATCTTAAATGCCGGCTCCTGGGCAAGCAAATCGCAATAAATAAATGCGGTTAATAGAAAAACGGTTAAGAGAGACTTTGTTTTCATATTTTATGTTGTTTTTGAATATTGATCAAAGTTAGTAAAAATGGGCGACTTCCGGTGTGGTTGCCCCGATAGTTGCTTTTTTTTGTAAACTGACCGAAAGTACTAAATAAGTCAGGTTAAAGCAATGTTGCTTTTAAAAAATTGGCGGATTGTACAAAAACAGGCCCTGAAGTTGTTAATTTTACCTGACTTAAGGAACCGGATTAAATCAGTTGTCTTACGATTAATTTTTAGTTCATATAATTCAATTCCAGGTGAAAACAAAAATAACCTTTCTGTCAACAGTTTTGATTTTGACCATCTTCGCATCCTGCAGCCGCGAAAATTACCAAAAACTTGTTGAAGCCGAGAGTTTCGGTACTAAAGGCGGCTGGGTTGTCGATCCCCAGTTTGTAGAGCAGATGGGATCCCCTTATCTGCTGGCACACGGATTGGGAAAGCCTGTCGGAAATGCAGGTACCGAATTCAGTCTTCCTTCAAAAGGCAGATATAACATATGGGTAAGGACAAAAAACTGGGCTCCCGGCAATTGGGAGGCCCCGGGGAGATTCCTTCTTGTTATCAACGGGATCGAGCTGGCAACAATCCTCGGAACGGTTGATGGATGGAACTGGCAATATGCCGGTGCCTTGAATTTCAGGGATGATACGGTGAATTTGGAGCTTAAGGACCTGACTGGCTTCGACGGACGCTGCGATGCGATATTCTTCAGTACGGGGAAGGAGATGCCTCCATCCGAAGGGAAAGAACTAAACCGATGGCGAAGGGAAGTGTCAGGTGAAAGTGACGTTCCCCTGAAAACGGAGTCGTTTGACCTGGTCGTCGTCGGCGGAGGAATTGCAGGCTGTGCAGCATCAATAGCTGCTGCAGAACAGGGATTAAAGGTTGCGCTGGTTCATGACCGCCCGGTGCTCGGGGGTAACGCCAGCAGTGAAATCCGCGTCCATACGGAAGGAATCACATGGAAATCGGAAAGGATTATAAACATGCTGAACACAGTTTGGTGGCCGAACGGATCGCCCGATGCTGTCCTTGACGACAAGAAGCGTCATGACAATATTTCAAAATACGAGAACATAGCGGTATTCCTTAACTGGCGGGCTTATAATGCGAATTCTGAATCGGATTCAATAACATCAGTCGATGCGCGTCATACCTCCACCGGTGAAACGATCCGGTTCGCTGCCCCGCTCTTCATCGACTGCACGGGCGACGGGTGGATCGGTTATTGGGCAGGTGCAGAGTGGATGTATGGAAGGGAAGATTCATCACAATATAAAGAGAACTGGGACCTTCATAAAGAATTGTGGAGTCCTGCCGTTGCAGACGGAAGGGTAATGGGTTCCTCAGTGCTGTGGAGAACTGCAGACAGGGGAGAACCTGTTGAATTCCCGGCAGTGCCATGGGCAATGGATGTGGCGGGTGATTATTCGGCAACAACGGGCACATGGAACTGGGAGTATTCAAGAGATGGCCTGCACCAGGTTGACGATGCCGAGCAGATACGCGACCATATGCTCAAGGCAATCTACAGTTCATTTTCAAATGCAAAGAAGAAGCCTGAAAATGCAAACCTGGAGCTGGAATGGACATCGTATCTTGTCGGGAAAAGGGAGTCACGCAGACTGGTGGGTGATTATATTTACACTTTTGGCGATGAGAAGAACATGACTGAATTCCCCGATGCTGTTGCCATGGAAAAGAGAGACATTGATGTTCACTACCAGCAGAATCTTAAGGATTCGTCAAAGCCCGATTTCCTTTCTGAAGCTCTTTACTATAAGGTTGACCATTACTACATACCGTACCGCTCGCTCTATTCCAGGAATATCCGGAACCTTCTTATGGCCGGAAGATGTTTCAGCTGTTCGCATGCAGGGCTTGGCGGCCCCAGGGTGATGAATACCACGGGGCAGATGGGTGTTGCCGCCGGGTATGCAGCCTCGCTTTGCAAAAAGTACGGTACAAATCCCCGCGGTGTTTATCTTAATCATATAGAGGAGCTTAAGAATCTGATAGATAGGGTTGGCGAGGGGACGGTGAAAAAACTGGATGCTCAGTATCAGTAGTTGTAGAAATGGAACCAGGCAAATGTGCCGGTATGAACGCGTTTTCATACAATACTAATGTCTATTGAATTTTAAAAATTGCGAACTTTGTAACGGTTATGTCGTTAATAATTTCAGAAACTTACTAAACTTCATAAAATGGGAAACCAACTTCTTGAAATCAAAGCAGCCCTTCAGATACAAAAACCTTCAGGTGAGGTATTTGAAGCCATCGTTGATCCTTCAAAAATGTCAAATTATTTTATCTCCAAAGGGAGCGGACGGATGATAGAAGGGATGCAGGTCATGTGGAAGTTCCCTGAATTTGACGATGAATTCCCGGTCAGGGTCGGACAGATCGAAAAGGATAAATACATATCCTTCTACTGGGATTCGGACGGAATTGAACTTCTTGTTGAAATAACCCTGACGCCAAGAGGAAACAGCTCGACTCTCGTAACGGTTACGGAAAAAAGCAGAAACAATGATGAAGCCGGGATCAACTGGCTCAAAGGGAATACCGAAGGCTGGGCGAATTTCCTTGCTTGCCTGAAAGCGTATCTTGAATATGGGATCAATCTAAGAAAAGGAGCATTTGATTTTATGAAAGACAAGGGCTAGACCAGGGATGTTCAGGGCTTGAAGGAGAAGGGTCCCGCGCGGCCGGGAACCCGGCAGGTACGAGGTACTGGCCGAAATCACAATACGATATCCCACGGCACAGAATTCTCTTATTTTTTACTAAATTCGACCTATGATCGAAGACCCCCTGAACATTCAAATATCAGGCCGGATACAGTCGCTGAAGGAAAAGACCAGGTCAGCGAAAAGATCCCTTTCCCTCGAGCAGGCCGGAATAATCACCCGCTTTTACAGGGAAAATGAGGCTCTTCCCATCTGCCTTAAGCGTGCGGGAGCACTGGCAGAATCGCTGAGAGAGATGCCAATCACTATCGATCCGGAAGAATTGATTATCGGAAACCGGACCCCGGGCATCAGAGCCGGAGTTGTCTTCCCGGAAGCAGGGATATCATGGCTGGGAAAGGAAATCGATACTCTTCCGGGAAGGCCCCAGGATCAGTTTAATGTAAACAATGAGGACATAACCTTTTTCAGGAATGTGATTGAACCTTACTGGAGAGGTAAAACACTTGAGGATCACATTTATTCAGATTATGATGGAGAGCTTCGGGCAATTGAAAAAGTTGTCAGGATAAACCAGAAGGATCATGCACAGGGGCATATCTGCCCCAATGTCAGGAAATGGCTTGAACTGGGTCCTGCCGGACTTCTGAATAGTGTCTGGGAGGAGCTTGAAAAGGCAGATCCGGATCAGGTTGAATTTTACAGGAGTGTGATTATAACCCTCGAAGCGTCATGTGATTTCATACTCAGATATTCAAATCTTGCAAGGGAGCTTTCGGAAAGGCATTCTGACCCTCTTCTCTCCGGCAACCTTAAAGAAATTTCTTCAATCTGTGAAAACCTTTCACAAAATCCGCCTTCAGGTTTCCGTGAGGCTTTGCAATCGGTTTGGTTTCTGTTTGTAATCCTTCACATGGAGTCGAACGCTTCCTCCTTTTCTCCCGGAAGAATGGACCAGTATCTCTATCCCTATTTCATACAGGACATAAGCCGGGGAAGGTTAACCATGTATTCAGCCCTTGAGCTGATCGATGCAATTTTCATAAAGTTCAACCAGATAGTCTATTTGCGCAATGCCCAAAGCGCGAAATACTTCGCCGGATTTCCGATAGGATTTAATATTGCAATCGGAGGTCAGACCGAGAATGGCGGGGATGCCGTCAATGATCTTTCTTTTCTCTTTCTTAAGGCCCAGGATCATGTAAGGCTGCCACAGCCAAATCTTACGGCAAGGCTGCATAATTCTTCGCCTGAGGAGTTTGTAAATGAATGCACCCGAGTAATCGGCCTGGGTTCCGGGATGCCGCAGATAGTAAACGATGAGAGCATAATCCCTGCCCTGGAAGCATCAGGTGTCAGCCATAAAGATGCAATGGATTACGCGGTTGTAGGATGCGTGGAACTAAGCACCCAGGGCAACTTCCTTGGATGGAGTGATGCAGCAATGTTCAACCTTGTCAAAATCCTGGAGCTGACACTTAACGATGGTGTTTGCATGCTTACGGGGAAGCAGCTGGGTCCGGAGACAGGCGATCTGACAGCCTTTGAGAACTATGCCGCTTTCAGGGATGCATATTCAGTTCAGATTGATTACTTTCTGAATAAGATGGCCGGCGCCTGTGAACATGTTGAAAAAATACATCAGCTTCACCTTCCATCACCTTTCCTGTCGGCAGTAGTTGACGATTGTTTGCAGTCAGGAAAGGATGTTACTGCCGGGGGAGCGAGGTACAATTTTTCGGGCATTCAGGCAATACAGGTGGCAAACATTGCAGACAGCCTGGCGGTTTTGAAGCAACTGGTATTTGATAGCAGCACTGTCAGCAGAGAGAAGATGCTTGAAGCCCTGCGCGGTAATTTTTCCGGCAACGAGATAATGAGGCAGATGTGCATAAACAAAGTCCCAAAATACGGAAATGATATAGAGTGGGTTGACAGCACCGGAGCAGACTGGTTAAGATATTTTGCAGGAAAGCTTAAGAATTTCAGGAATTACAGGGGAGGTGCATACCATATGGGGCTCTATACTGTTTCAGCCCATGTGCCAATGGGTGCTAATGTCGGGGCAACACCCGATGGAAGGCTTGCTGGAATGCCGCTCGCTGACGGAGGTGTCTCCCCGATGTATGGACGGGATAAAGCCGGTCCAACAGCGGTGCTTAATTCAGTTTCACGTCTTCCATTTGGTCTTGCCCAAAACGGAACACTGCTGAATATGAAATTTCTACCCTCTTTTTTCAACACAGAAAGCGACCGTAACAAGTTTTCAGCTATGATCAGGACTATCATTGACCTCGGGATACATCATGTCCAGTTTAATGTTGTCAATGCAGAGGATCTGATTAAGGCGAAATCCGATCCTGACTCATACCGGGGATTAACAATCCGCGTCGCGGGATATACCGCCTATTTTACCGAGCTGGCAGAAGATCTTCAGAATGAGATAATTCAACGGACCACTCATGGAGAAAGCATCTAAAGAAACAACTGGTACTGTCTTCAACATTAAAAGATTTTCCGTTCACGACGGGCCCGGGATCAGGACCAGCATATTCCTGAAGGGATGTCCGCTTAACTGCATCTGGTGCCATAATCCCGAAGGCATCGACTCCGCAGTCACCATCTGGTATAACAGGAATATCTGTATCTCATGCGGAGAATGCATCACGGCATGCCGGCAGAATGCCCTGGGCTTCAATTCGGCTGAAAACAGGTTTATCAGTATTGACCGGGGTCTTTGCACCCTGAATGGTGATTGTGTAAGAGCTTGTCCCTCAGGAGCAATTGAATTTACAGGAAGGATTTATTCCGTCAGTGCGATCATGGAAGAAGTAAGAAGGGATACCATTTTCTATATAAGATCGGGAGGCGGCGTGACAATTACCGGAGGAGAGCCTTTATTCCAGCCGGAGTTTTGTCTTGAAATTCTCAAGGCGTGCAAAGCTGAAAAGATAGATACTGCAATTGAAACATCCCTTCTCTGCGAGAGAGAAGTGCTTGTAAGTATGCTGAACCGGACCGACCTTTTCATTGTTGACATGAAAATATATGATCCGGCAAAACATGAACAATACGCCGGGAAATCAAACAATGTCATTAAGGAGAATCTGAAATACCTGGCTGATGCCGGGAAGGAGATCATCGTCAGGGTGCCGCTAATCCGGGGAATAACTGATTCCGCAGAAAACCTGGAAAACATCCGGGACTTTGTTGTCGGATTGAATGGTGCGATACCAGTTGAGTATTTGACCTATAACCCGCTGGCGAAAAACAAGTATCAGAAGCTGGGGATTCCCTTCTTTGCTCTCCCGTGCTAATCCTCTGCGCGCCTCGTTGTTACCCGGTTTCTACTTTTTCGATAGCCCTGCAGGGGTAAGTTTGTGTTTTACACTTTCTCCCTGCACACCAAACAAAAACCCTTTACATGTGTTCTATTAAAGGATGTTCAATCATGCCTGGCAATGCCTGTCATGCGGTAGGGTATTATTGAAGTAGCAGAGTGAAAGTAAAACTGGTTTTTAAACCCATTTCGCGGAAATGTTCATAAAATTTGTTTATCGTGCTAAAAAGCTGATACTTGTTCCCCTTTCGATTTTCAGCTTTTTCCAGCTGAATGCCCAGCAGGCCATCACGGGAACAGTAACCGACGACAAGGATGATCCATTGCCGGGAGTCTCGGTCCAGGTAAAAAATACATTGCGGGGTACATTTTCAGGGATTGAGGGTGAATATACCATAGCCGCAGGCCCGAATGACACACTGGTGTTCTCGATGGTTGGAATGGCTCAGCAGGAAATTCCTGTTGGCAGCCGGACAACAATCAACGTGAAACTTCTTATTCAGGCTTCAATTCTTGATGAAGTGGTTGTTGTGGGATACGGTTCTCAAAAGTTAAGGGATCTTACGGCACCTATTGTAACGATAAAAGGTGAGGACCTCTCAAGGCAGATCACCTCAAATCCGGTTCAGGCCCTGCAGGGAAGGATTACCGGGGTTCAGGTAATAAACAGCGGCATTCCGGGAGGGAGTTCGCGGGTAAAGATTCGCGGAGTCGGATCCATCGGCGATTTTGCCAATCCGTTATATGTGGTCGATGGAGTATTCGTGGACAATATCGACTTCCTTAGTTCAGGTGATATAGAAGATCTTACAGTGCTTAAGGATGCATCATCTGCCGCCATTTACGGTGTAAGGGCTGCAAATGGTGTAATATTGATTACTACAAAAAAGGGGACATCAGAAAAACCTGTCATTAACTATGACGGTTATTTCGGGTACCAGCTTCCAGTGAATATCCTGCCAATGGCAACAAGGGAACAGTATATTGAGCTCGTTAATGAGGCCAACATTAATTCGCCGGGGTATGTACCAAGGGAAGCTTCTGACTATCCCGCCTCAACAGACTGGTATCAGGAACTGGTCAGGCCTGCAGCTATCACAAATCATACCCTCGATATTTCAGGATCTGCCGGGAAGACTTCCTATTCAATAGGCAGCAGTTATTATTTTCAACAGGGGATAATGGATATTAAGAATGATTTTAACAGGTATAATTTCAGGGGGAGGCTTGATCAGACTGTCAATAAAACTGTTAAGATCGGACTGAACAGCCTTCTTTCAAAATATGGAAAACACATTCCAAACGATGGCGCCTTTTTCGGGGCATATGTCAATCCGCCTCTATATTCAATTTATGATGAGAACAACACAGTAGCATATCCCGTCAGATTTGCGTCGCCGCAGCAGTATGGATTTGGAAACCAGTACGGTAATCCGGTTGCTGCCGCGTATTATTATGATAATCTTGAGAACGGGATACAGATGGTTTTCAGTACGTATGCGGAATTTAACCTGATCCCTGACAAGCTTGTTTACAAAGTATCATATAACACTGACTTAAATTATTACAACAGAAGAAGCTACACTCCCCAGTTCCATGTTGGCGGATCACAGGGCGTTCTTAAATCGAGTCTCTCAAAGACCTCAGGAAATGCCACCAGGCAAATTATAGATAATCTGGTTACATGGTCTGGCAGTTCAGGAAAAAATAACTTCTCACTGATGGCGGGACAGTCGACCAGGATTGAGAAGACGGGATTCCTTACAGGTTCTGCGGTGGATGTTCCGGGGTTTGATGAACAGTCAAAGTATATAGTTACCGGCTCATTCAGCGACCGGAACGCTACCGACGGGGCTTCTGCGTTCAACGGATTATCGCTGTTCACCAGGGCGACCTACAACTATAGCGACAAGTACCTGTTAACACTGACATTCAGGGCAGATGCAAGCTCAAAATACCAGCAGAAGTGGGGATATTTTCCATCATTGGGCCTCGGCTGGGTAATTTCGGATGAGCTTTTTATGGAAAAATGGGAAAAGCTTGATTTCCTGAAGCTGAGAGCCAGCTGGGGATTGCTGGGAAATGATAATGTGCCGGCAAATTCGGCGGTAACGCTTGGCCAGACCGGTGCAGGCAGTTCGGCAATATTTGGTGACAGGCTGGTAACGGGTGTGGGTGCTCAAACCGTGGTGCAGAATTATCTGGAATGGGAAGTTGTCAATGAATTTGATGCCGGACTCGATTTCGCTTTGTTCGATTACACTCTATCCGGAAACGTCGATTATTACTACCGCCTAACAAACAATGTTGTCTTCTTTGCTCCGATTGCGACTGGGGGAGGTGCAGCGGAGCTCCTTGGCAATAACGGAAGCGTGCTTAACCAGGGCATAGAACTGAACCTCACCTTGAAGAAGAAGATTTCCGACTTTTCAACTTATAATATCGGTCTCAATGTTACAACCATAGGTAACAAGGTGACAAAGCTTCAAGGCCGTGATTACATTCCGGGTGCACTTGTCAGGGGAAATTATACAACCAGAACGCAGGTGGGGGAGCCGATAGGATCGTTCTACGGATTTGAAGTTGACCGTGTTTATGAGTCGCAGTCCGAAGCTTTTCTTGACCCTCAAAGTCAGGCTGTTAAAGGTGCAGGTTTCTTCAGGTATAAGGATCAGAATGGCGATGAGGTAATTAATGAAAGCGACAAAGTATTTCTTGGAAGTCCGGTCCCGTGGCTGATAGGAGGCATTGACCTCGGATTCAGTTACCGGAATTTTGACATAAATCTGGCCCTGCAGGGTCAGTACGGCAATAAGATCCTTAATGCCAAGAGGATGAACAGGGATGTATTTGTTGACGGTAATTATGATAAGGACTTCTTTGAGAACCGGTGGTCACCCGAACGGATTTCATCAGACTACCCCTCTGCGGAAGCTTATAACTTTTCATTCATCCAGCAGGCGAATGATTTTTTTGTTGAAAACGGGGGATATATCCGGATCCAGAATGTCCAGATCGGATACAACATAAAAGATCTGGGTTTTATTCCCACGTTGCGGATCTACATTTCGGCGCAGCGGCCATACACATTTTTTACCTACAGGGGGTTCACCCCGGAGGTAGGAGGTTCGCCAATAAGCAGTGGGATTGACAATTCCGTTTACCCTATGCAGTCAATTTACACCGTTGGGGCAAAGATGAGCTTTTAATATTTATTGATTTTGCGATGAAAAAGAAAGGGTTCATACTTATAGTTTTAGCATTCGTGAGCACAACAGGTTGCGAAGATTTTCTGGATATCCGTCCTGAAGCGACTGTTCCTTCGTCAGGTTTGGATTACACAAAATCGGAGAACATAATGCTTCCCGTGAGCGCAGCCTATGCAAAGCTCCGCAACTACGGCGCTCATGTTTTCCCATATATCGGCGCTTTTGAGATAACTTCCGATAATGCCGATAAGGGCAGCACTCCTGAGGATAATCCCCCTATGGGTGAATTGGATAATTTTACTTATGAACCGGCAAACGGTCTGATAAATGACCTGTGGATAGCATATTTTGATATTGTGAGCGGAGCAAACCATGCAATTCATCAGATGCCGCTCTTCGAGGCTGCTCTTCCAAATGCCTCCGACAAGCTCACCACGCGACAGTGCCAGGCAGAGGCAAAGACGCTGAGGGCATACGCATATTTTAATCTGACACGGTTGTTTGGCAGAGTTCCCATTGTCGACACTACACTTTCATCCGAAGAACTTGCCTCTTTAGGCCAGGCGAATACATCGCAGCTTTATGATTTCATAGAAAAGGACCTTGCTGAGGCCATCCCGTTGCTTCCAGCTTCCTATACGAGGGAATGGGCAGGAAGGATAACCAGGTACACTGCCATGGGCTTAAAAGCCAAGGTGCACCTGTATCAGCAGGAATGGGATTCAGTTGTGACCCTTACAGGACGAATTATTGCTTCAGGAAGGTATGGACTTCTCCAGAATTTCAGGGATGTATTCAGCATCGATGGTGAAAACAGCAGGGAGTCATTGTTTGAGATCCAGAGCTCGACTCTGGGCAGATCGACAGGTGATCAGACCTTTATTGAATATGCATATGTACAGGGGCCAAGAGGCAATAATCCTCCCGGAATGCAGGGATGGGGATTCTGCACGCCCAGTCAGGATCTTATCAGTTTTTTCACTGCCAGGGGAGAGGAGGTCAGGCCTGCAACAACCTTATTGTACAGAGGAACCAAAACGCCTGAAGGAGACAGCATCCAGACGATCTGTTCAAATCCTGTTTATAATGGAAAGGTGTACACTCCTTTGATTTACAATAAATGGAATTTTAACGGGTATGGATTCGACCACAATATTCGCATCCTCCGGTACTCTGATATTCTGCTGATGTATGCGGAAGCCAGGGTCAGGGGGGTTGTGGTACAGGATGAAGCGGGACTGAGCGCGGATGACGCTGTTAATCTTGTAAGGCAGAGAGCGGGACTGACACCACTCAGCGGAGCAACCCTCCAACAGATACTGGATGAAAGGCGTGCTGAACTGGCGCTTGAGGAGGATCGGTTTTTTGATCTCATCAGGACAGCCCGGGCAGCAAACGTTCTTTCAGGCAAGGGATTCATGTCCGGAAGGAATGAATTGTTCCCCATTCCAGCCGCACAAATCCAGCTTAACGGGAACCTGACTCAGAATCAGGGATACAATTGATTGTTTTTAAAGTAGTTGTTTAATTAATTTTAGAAAAAGTATGAAAAAGATTGGAAAACTAAGTAAGGCATTATTATACGTAATGCTGATCACAGGACTGGCAGTTTCATCCTGCAAGGATGATAATGATGATGGCAACAATAACGGTAAAACCGACCCCAATACTGTTGCAACAGCGAATCTGGTTGCACACTTCCCCTTTGAGGACACTGGAGAGGATGAAGTGTCGGGTACGATGCCGGTACAGCAGCCCGGAGTGGCATATATCAACGGTCAGAGAGGGAAGGCCTACCAGGGTTCTGAGGGAGCTTTTTACCTTTATGATCTGCCTGCCGCAAGCAAGCTGAAAACTTTGAAAGCCTTTACTGTAGCAATGTGGTTTTATGGTACACCGGCCCTGCAGGGGGTAGATGCAGTTCCCGGAATCCTCCAGTTAAACGGAACATCGGATGCAGTGTGGGGCAATCTTATGCTGACACAGGACAGGATGGCACCTGAAGTCGATTCCCTGAATATAAAGATGGTATTCCATAAGGAAGGTGTAACGTGGAACAATCAGTTTGTCGGTTTTTCAAAACCGGAATTCACAGAGAACCTCTGGTTACATCTGGCATTTACATACGATAATGCAACATCGAAATATATGGTCTATGTGAACGGTGAACCCCTCGACCTTGATGCAGGCATTACCGACAGATGGGCAGAACCGCCTGAAGCATCTCCACGTCCGCCTCTTGGTGATCTGGTTTTTAACAACGTGACACAGTTTGTCATAGGAGGCTGGCATGCTAAAGTGACAGGAGGGGCAAATGATGTCTGGATGGGCAATTTTACCGGGCAGATGGACGAACTCAGGCTCTATGACAAGGGATTAACAGCTGCTGAAGTAAAATCGCTTTTTGATGCTGAAGTAACACAGCTTGATTGACCCCGGAGGTCATAGTTTGACCTTCAGCCCTTTTTCATGGGTCCTGTTTGCTATTTATCGTACCTTCACGAAAATGAGGGATATAGTGTTTTTGACCTTTTTTATGACATGTTTTGCCGGGTGCAGTAAACCATCAGTTTCGGTCCCGGAGGAGATTGTTATCGATTCCGTTTTCGTAAATGATATTTATGCACCTAATAATTCTGTCCTGCAAAACATTGATTATGAAAATGTTGTTGTAAATATCCGCTTTAAAGACCCCGTCGATACCCTCAGGTTCAGCAGGGATGGTATCATAATTTCAGGGAACGGAGCGGAAGATTATTCATACAGTTTCAGAAAAGATTCGAAGGAGCTTCTGGTAATACCGGAGGCTCCTCTTTTACCCCTTAATTCGTACAGGATTTTTGTTGATTTTGGTGAGAATATGGGAGGCATCATTTTTGGAAGCTTTACTGCCTCATTCCATACCAGATTTGATGATACGCCAAAATTTCCGGAAATATCCGATGACTCACTTCTTACACTTGTACAGAAGCAGACGTTTGGATATTTCTGGGATCACGCACACCCGGTTTCCGGACTTGCCAGGGAACGCTTTGGTTCAGGAGATCTTGTGACTTCGGGAGGGAGCGGCTTCGGATTAATGGCAATAGTTACCGGTATCGAACGGGGATTTATTACCCGGAGGGAGGGATTTGAGCGAATTTTGAAAATTGTAAATTTTCTGAACGAGCCTGGCACCGACAGGTTTCATGGGGCCTTCCCGCACTGGTTAAACGGCACGACCGGCAAAACCATACCGTTCAGTGCGAAAGATAACGGCGGCGACCTTGTTGAGACGGCATTCCTGATCCAGGGATTGCTCACTGCTAAAGAGTATTTCAGCCGCGGTCCTCAGGAGGAGCTTTCAATGTGCGACACAATTCAGAAGATATGGGAAGGGGTCGAATGGGACTGGTACAGGCAGAATGATCAGAATAAACTCTACTGGCATTGGTCACCGGACTATGCCTGGGAAATTAATATGCCGGTAACCGGATGGAACGAAGCGCTTATCGTTTACGTGCTTGCTGCTGCTTCTCCAACAAGTTCAATTCCGAAAACAGTATACGATGAGGGCTGGGCCAGGAACGGAGCCTACCCTATGCTGAATGGCAAATCGTTCTATGATATCCGGCTTCCCCTTGGTGAGGATTTCGGCGGTCCTCTCTTCTTTGCACATTATTCATTTCTCGGACTCGATCCGAGAAACCTTGAGGATCAATATGCAGACTATTGGACGCAGAATATCGCACATTCAAGAATAAATTACGAGTATTGCGTTGCCAATCCGAAGAAAAGGGCAGGTTACGGTGACGAGTGCTGGGGACTTTCCGCCAGCGACATCCAGAATGGTTACAGTGCAAGCTCGCCGACAAACGATCTTGGGGTAATTGCTCCCACTGCTGCCATATCTTCCTTTCCTTATACACCTGTTGAGAGCATGAAAGCGCTGAAATTCTTTTACTATACTCTTGGTGATAAGATCTGGGACGAATATGGCTTCCATGATTCCTTTAACCTCTCTTCACCGTGGTTTGCAAATTCTTATCTCGCCATTGATCAGGGTCCGATAGTCTGTATGATAGAAAATTACAGGAGCGGACTGCTCTGGGATCTTTTTATGTCGAACCGTGACGTAAGAAATGGGCTTGATAAACTCGGATTTACCTATTAGAGATATGAAAAACACATTGAGATTACTCGTATTGGCTGCTTTTGCGGTAATGGTTGCCTGTTCAGCCGGGAATTCTGACAAAAGCGCAAAAAAAAAACCTGCAACTCTTCCGGATAAAATATCAGATGATTCTCTTTTCACACTGGTTCAGTACCGGACCTTTCAGTATTTCTGGGATGGTGCCGAACCGGTCTCGGGGGGTGCCCGGGAAAGATTTCATGTCGATGGCGTTTATCCTGAGAATGACATGAATGTTATTACCTCAGGAGGTACGGGCTTTGGTGTAATGGCAATCGTGGCGGGGATCGAAAGGGGGTTTATTACCAGGGAAGAGGGGCTGGCAAGGCTGCAGAAGCTCGTTGCATTCCTTGGGAAAGCTGACAGGTTTCATGGCGCCTGGCCGCACTGGATCTATGGTGAAACAGGCAGGGTCAAACCCTTCTCTCCGAACGACAATGGCGCTGACCTGGTTGAAACAGCATATCTGATTCAGGGGCTGCTGGCAGCAAAAGAGTACTTTGTCAATGGCAATGAACCGGAAAGGAAGTTTGCAGAAGATATTGACAGGCTCTGGCGTGATGTGGAGTGGAGCTGGTTCACAAAAGGAGGGGAAGATGTAATATACTGGCACTGGTCACCCGACCATGGCTGGAAAATGAACTTCCCGGTCGAGGGTTACAATGAATGCCTTATTCTTTATGTGCTTGCCGCATCTTCACCAACTTTTCCGGTGCCTGCCACAGCTTACCACAAAGGGTGGGCACGATCGGGTGGCATTGTGACATCAGCCGGCAAATACGGTTATAAACTGACATTGAAGCATAATGGAGCTGAAGAATATGGCGGACCCTTGTTCTGGTCGCACTATTCATACCTGGGGCTCGATCCCCGGCATTTAAAAGACAAATATGCTGACTATTGGGAGGAGAACACCAACCATACACTGATAAACTGGAAGTGGTGTGCTGAGAACCCGAACCATTACAAGGGCTATTCCGCGAGCCGCTGGGGACTGACGGCAAGCTATTCTGTAAATGGCTATTCGGCCCACGCCCCGGGCGAAAGGAACGATCTCGGTGTTATTTCACCGACAGCAGCCCTCTCTTCATTTCCCTATACACCTGAAAAATCAATGGCTGCCCTGAAGGATTTTTACTTTAACCTTGGAGACAAGATCTTCGGTATTTATGGATTTTATGATGCTTTCAGCGAACAGAACGACTGGTACCCGCAACGCTACCTTGCAATTGATCAGGGACCTGCTGTTGTTATGATGGAAAATTACAGGACCGGACTATTGTGGGATCTTTTTATGCGGTCGCCTGATGTCAGGAACGGATTGACAAAACTTGGATTTGAATTTTCTGCCGATTAGCGGAAATTTCTTAAATTGAATTCAAATTTCTTACCGAATCCAATAACTCTATATGAAGACTTCAAAAATCGTTCTTTTATGCATTTTAACTGTACTGGTCCTCTTTTCGTGCCGAAGGCAAAACGAGACTGCCGGTGACAGGAAAATGGATCTGTTTGTGAATGATCTTATCAAACAGATGACTCCTGATGAAAAGATCGGTCAGTTGTCGCTTTTCACCAGCGACTGGTCATCGACCGGCCCCACAATGCGCAACGACTATCTTGACCTTATCCGTCAGGGTAAAGCCGGGTCGATCTTCAACGCATATACAGTTGATTTTGTCAGGAATCTTCAAAAGACCGCAGTTGAAGAAACCAGGCTTCATATACCATTAATATTCGGATATGATGTTATCCATGGTCACAGGACAATTTTTCCGGTTCCGCTTGGGCAGTCATCAACATGGGACACAGCCATGATTGAGAAAGCCGAACGTATTGCCGCCATTGAAGCCACAGCGGAAGGGCTTAACTGGACATTTGCGCCGATGGTCGACATAGCCCGCGATCCCAGGTGGGGACGTGTAATGGAAGGTGGCGGAGAAGATACATTTCTGGGCGGACTGATTGCTGCCGCAAGGGTCAGGGGATTCCAGGGGAAGTCGTTGTCAGACAATAATACACTCCTTGCATGTGTAAAGCATTTTGCCGCATACGGAGCACCCCAGGCTGGCCGCGATTACCATACGGTGGATATGTCGGAACGGTCGTTGTATGAGTGGTACCTTCCGGTCTACAAGGCTGCTGTGGATGCCGGCGTGGCTTCAGTCATGACTTCTTTCAATGAGATAGCCGGTGTTCCCTCAACGTCGAACAGGTGGCTCCTTACCAGCCTGCTCAGGGATGATTGGGGATTCGAAGGATTCATTGTGACTGATTACACTTCACTGAACGAACTGGTTCCGCATGGAGTTGCAAGGGACCTGGAGAATGCATCTGAACTGTCAATAAATGCAGGAGTTGATATGGACATGCAGGGTAGCGCTTTCCTGAACCATCTGGGCGGCCTTCTAAGCTCGGGAAAGGTCAGTGAACTGACAATAAACAGTGCGGTAAGAAGAGTGCTTGAAGCAAAATACAAGCTCGGACTGTTCGATGACCCCTACAGGTATTGCGATAATAAGCGTGAAGAAGAGGAGATCATGACACCCTTATCCCTTGCCTTTGCAAGGGAGGTTGCAGCAAAATCATGTGTTCTGCTCAAGAATGAAAACAGAACCCTGCCTGTGCCAAAATCGGTCAGGACACTGGCAATCATCGGACCCCTGTCTGATTCAAAGCCTGATATGCTGGGGTCATGGTCGGCAGCGGGCCAGTGGGAGAAATGCGTTACACTTCGTGAAGGTATACAAAACAAAGTGGGGAGTACTGTTAAAATATTGACTGAAAAAGGCTGTGAGGTAAATGATCAGAACAAAAGCGGCATCGACAGGGCAGTATCCGTTGCCCGTCGTTCCGATTTCGTAATCCTTGCGTTGGGTGAGAGCAGTTCAATGTCCGGAGAAGCTGCAAGCCGTACAAATATCTCATTGCCGGGGGTTCAGATGGAGCTTGCCGAGGCAGTCATCATGACAGGAAAACCGGTTGCAGTGGTCCTGTTCAACGGCCGGCCGCTCACAATACCCGAACTCGACCGGATGGCTCCGGCTATACTCGAATCATGGTACGGGGGAACCGAGGCGGGAAACGGAATTGCCGATGTCCTGTTTGGCGACGTCAATCCGTCAGGGAAACTTACAATGACATTCCCGAGGAATGTGGGACAGGTACCGTTGTTCTATAACTCGAAGAATACCGGAAGGCCGATAAATCCCGAAAATCCTTATGAAAAATACAGGTCAAATTATCTCGACAGTCCCAACACACCTCTTTACCCGTTCGGCTATGGATTGAGCTATACCACATTCGGGTATTCCGAAATCAAACTTAACAGCCAGACATTCGGGGCAAACGATGAGATCATTGCCTCAGTAGAGGTGACAAATACGGGAGATATGGACGGAGAGGAGATCGTACAGCTGTATGTGAGGGACCTGGTTGGGGATGTTACCCGTCCGGTCAGGGAACTTAAAGGATTCAGGAAAATACTTATTAAAAAAGGTCAGACTCTGACTGTTACATTTAGAATTACACCTGATGACCTTTCGTATTATCATCAGGATATGAGCTGTACTTTTGATGCCGGAGAGTTTGAAATTTTCATAGGGACCAATTCTGACACAACGGTGAAGGCGATGTTTTCGATTGTAAACTGACTGCACCAAACCCGCATTGACTGGGATTTTCAAGTGGTTTTGCCAAATTTAAATGTTAAAGAATCATAAAAATATTTGATAAATTTTAACTCTATGTTCTTAAAATAGCTTATCTTCGCACCGATTTTTTTTTAAGAAAAACGGTTAAAATCATATAATCGGAAGTTAACAAACAAAGTATTTAAAAATTAGAAAAATGAAGAACAAAATTTTAATGGGATTAGCAGCACTCGCAATGGTTGCAGTCCTTTCAAGTTGCGGAAAGAAACCTCAGGTTGAAATTGATGCTGCAAATGCTGCCATCCAGGCTGCACAGACCGCTGAAGCATCGGTTTATTTACCCGCCGAATTTGCAGCTGTTCAGGATAGCCTGAATGCTGTGATGGCTGATATAACTGCCCAGGAATCAAAATTATTCAAGAATTTTGGTACTGCTAAAGAAAAACTGGCTTCTGTTGTAACACTTGCAAACCAGGTTGCTTCGAACGCAGCTGTCAAGAAAGAAGAAGTTAAGGCAGAAGTTGCCAATTTGCTGACGGGCATCAAAACCGTTATCGAAGAAAACGGCAAGCTTATCCCAAAACTTCCGAGGGGTAAGGAAGGAGCTGAAGTTATTGAGCAGATTAAGGCTGATGTTGCTACCGTTGATGCTTCTGTAGTGGAAGCTCAGGGCCTGTTCGACAAAGGTTCCTATATGGATGCACTTAATAAGATCAATGCTGCTAAAGAAAAAGCTGACAGTCTGAATGCAGAAGTAAAAGAAGTTCTGACGAAGGCCAGGATCAGATTTTAATTTTGTATCAAAGCTATAATTTTAAAAATCCCCGGGTTTCCCCGGGGATTTTTTTAGGGTTTTAAGGAATGAGATTATCAAGAGCAGGAAAATACACAGCCGGAATTATCGCAGGACTCCTGTTTATTCCGCTTGCCATTTTTCTGCTTGTCCGGCTGGCTCCCAAACCTCCAGGTGACAAAGTCGAGTATGCCAGACTGACGCTCTCCCGGGCAGGCTCAAGCGATGCCGCCATATATTCAAAACAGTTGTATAATGAAGCCAGGGCATTATACGACTCAGCAATGATAAGCTGGCAAAATGAAAACAAGCGGTTTATTTTCTTCAGGAATTACGACGAGGTTGGACGTTATGCCGGACTTTCAGCAAAAAAAGCCGGACAGGCTATTGAGAACTCAAAAGTCAGCGTTGCAACCCTGGAAGTAACTATCAAGCATAAAATTGATTCCCTGAATAGGCTTGTAAAAAGTATTAATAGTGTTTTTAAGGCTTATCCGTTATCATCCGACTTGTGGAAAAAAATCTCAAGGGGGCATATGTTGCTGAAAGAATCTGAAATAGCCTATAACAAAGGCCAGTACGTACAGGCAGAAAGGAAGATCAACGATTCAGAGGCCCTGCTGGCAGGTTCGTACGAAAAAGCATACGAAAGCCTGGAAGAGTATTTTGGTTCCTATTCCATCTGGAACAAATGGGTGGATAAAACCATCAGGGATTCACGGCAGAATAAGTCATATTCGATAATAATTGACAAATTCTCAAAAAAGTGCATTGTTTACCTTAGCGGCGTCAAGAAGTATGAATATGATATTGAGCTTGGAGCGAACTGGGTTGGCCATAAGCGGATAAGAGGCGATAAAGCCACACCAGAGGGTATGTACAAGATAACAAAGAAGCTTAACAGCAACAGGACCAAATACTACAAAGCACTGTTAATCGATTATCCCAATGATGTTGACAGGGCAGAATTTAAAAAAGAGATTGCAAAGGGTTCGCTGCCCCGGACTGCAAAATTGGGCAGCCTGATCGAGATCCACGGGAACGGTGGCAAAGGCGTTGACTGGACTGATGGATGTGTTGCCTTATCTGATTCGGAGATGGATGTGGTGTACAAGGCTGCAAGCGTGGGAACTCCGGTTACGATTGTCGGGTCAATCCTTAAACTTGAAGAGGTTCTCAACTGAATATAATAAACTTATGACAAACGGGGAACAAAACGAAATTGGCTCACAAGACGCAGAAATGAACGATCAGAACAGATCCGACCTGAGTGTCACGGATGATTTTAGAGGCAAAATAAGATCGTTCCTGCAAAAAACACTGGCGGACAGGAAACTGAGGAAGGTTCTCCGGATTGTCATTGTCAGTCTTGGAACCCTTATGTCAGTTTTCCTTATCTTTTTATTTCTTTTTTATCTTGTCCCGGTCATGCAGGAGATCCCTTCGGGAGCAGGTGCAAAAATGACGATAAACAGCAGCCTGCAGGAGGATCAAAAATATAAGAAACAGGTATCCCTTCTTCAGAAAGATGTTCAGCGGCTCTCAAGAAAGTTCAGTTCATATACATCAGGTTTATCATACATCGTGATCAACACAACCGATAACAGGTTCTTCCTTTACAGAAATAAGAAACTTATCCGGGAAGGATTTTGCAGTTCCGGCAGCTATACAATGCTGAAAACCGAAGGCGAACAAAAGTGGATCTTTAAAACACCAAAGGGAAAATACAGGATACAGGGAAAGATCACCTCGCCTGTCTGGAGAAGACCCGACTGGGCCTTTGTTGAAGAAGGATTACCGATCCCGTCCGCAAACCATCCCTCAAGATGGGAGTACGGAGTGCTTGGAGATTACGCTCTAAGCATCGGCGACGGCTATCTTATTCACGGAACACTCTATAAACGGTTCCTTGGAATGCCTGTGACTCATGGCTGTGTAAGGCTTAATGACGAGGATCTTGAAGCAATCTATCATACATTAAGCGTAGGTTCGAAAGTTTACATTTTCTGACAAGAAAGAAATTACAGTCTGAATGGAGAACGAAGTAAAAAAAGCTGATTCGGGAAGAAGGACCACCCTGATGGTTGTGATTTCTATTATAATTGCATTCCTGGTTTATTATGCTGTGATGTCGATGATGGGTCCGGCGAAAACAATGGCTGGTTTAAAATCCAGGTACGGAGTTCAACCTGCTGAAGAAAATCCTGTAGGCGAGGGGTTTTTCAATGATTCGATCTATGTGAGCATGATGAAGCAAAAAGCATTCCTTCAGGCAAGAATCGCCATGGCCGAAACCGATTCAGTCAGCCTGTCGCTCAATCTTTCTGACAGCACGGCAATTCTGGAAATAAACGGAGTGATGGTGCATACTGCTAAAATAAGGGAAATTCAGATGAGCAGGATACTCCGTTCAGGCGATGTAAACCTTATCACTTCGATGCTTGCCACCCCAGGCAATATCGTGCGTGATTTTGCCACGATAAAAAAGGAACCGCTGATGATCAAGATGGCTCCTAAAGATACCTCTGAATTCAAACCCGATATCATTCCCGATACATCTGATTATGAACCCGTAGGCTATATCCTCGAAATGGAAAGAGGATTGAGGATCTTTATTTACCAGGCTGAGCAGGATACTGCGCCCGACAGGAGGCAGCTGAGGATGTTCGACCTGAAGGACAGGATGAGAAACACCTGGAGTTCAATGAAAAAGGTAACAGTTTTTAAAGTCCCTGAATACCGGCCATATATAAAATTAAGGATGCCAAGGGCTGATGCAAAAATTATTTACCGGGCCATTCCAAGGAAAGGGCAGGTAGCAGTCAATATTTAGAATCTTTTTGGCCAATATCATATTTCAGATTCAAAAAAAAATGTAGGTTTGAATCTGACTCTGAGACTAACTAATTCAATCTTCCATGGGACGATTTACAGGTATAATCGGCATTATTGTAATACTTGCCCTGGCCTGGCTATGGTCAAATAACAGGAAAGCAATTAATTACAGACTTGTTCTGACAGGTCTTGGTCTACAGGTTGCCCTTGCCATCTTTATACTTAAGGTACCCATAGGTCAGGATATTTTTTACTGGCTCGGAAAGGCGATCAATAAGCTTCTTGATTTTTCGCAGGAGGGAGCATTTTTCGTTTTTGGCGACCTTACCAGGATCTCACAGATTCTCCCTCCGGGTGTGGTCAGCGCAGGGGTTTTCCTTTTTATTCTTATACCAACAATAATTTTCGTTTGCGTACTGGTTGCAATGGCATACCATGTAGGCCTGATGCAGAGAATTGTTGCAGTCCTGGCACGGTTTGTCCACTGGGCGATGAGGGTAAGCGGAAGCGAGGCGCTTTCAAATGTCGCCAGCGCTTTTGTAGGGCAGGTTGAGGCGCAGATAATGATACGGCCCTATCTTTCCGGAATGACAATGTCGGAATTGCTGGCATCGATGACTGGCAGCATGGCCTGTATTGCAGGCGGCGTGATGGCAGTCTATATCTCAATGGGAGTGCCGGCATCCTATCTTCTTGCCGCCAGCCTTATGGCCGCCCCGGGGGCACTTGTCATTTCGAAGATCGTTTTTCCCGAAACACAGGAGTCGGAAACCAAAGGAAAAGTAAAGCTTGAGGTGAAGAAGGAGCATGTAAATATAATGGATGCCATTTCCCACGGAGCTTCTGATGGAATGAAGATATCAATAAATGTGATCGCCATGCTGATCGGGGTCATAGCTCTTGTCGCCCTGGTTGATGCACTCCTTGGATATTTCGGTCTGTTTCTGAGCTGGACCGGCTTATCGCTTGATTTTATTGGCCTTAATGTCGATAATCTTCGTTTAAAAGACGTTTTTGGAGCATTCTTCTCATTGTTTGCAATTATTATGGGAGTTCCGCCTTCCGAATCGTTCACTGTCGGATCGCTCATGGGTACAAAAATGGTTATCAACGAGTTTGTTGCATATAGTGACCTTTCACCCATGATTGCACAGGGTGCTTTAAGTGCAAAATCGATCGTGATAGCAAGTTTTGCACTTTGCGGCTTCGCAAATTTCAGCTCAATTGCGATACAGCTTGGCGGGATAGGTGCGATGGTACCGAACAGGAAGGCTGACCTTGCGAGGCTGGGATTCAAAGCAATGATCTGCGGTACAATGGCTTCATATATATCAGCCACTCTGGCTGGGATTTTAATGTAGGGATTAACTTCGTTGATCCCCCTTTCCTCGCTCATGCATGCATGGCTCGTCCACCTCCAAAATAAAAATCCCACGGCTATGCCGGGGGATTATTTTGGCTTTGGCGGGGGATTAACTTCGTTGATCCCCATGGGGGAGCTTCAAAACCAAAATAATCCCTTACTCGTTTCACTCGTATGGTCTTTTTATTTTGTGGGTTTCCTCGCTCATGCAAGCATGGCTCGTCTACCCCCAAAATAAAAATCCCATGGCTGTGCCCGGGAATTATTTTGTCTTTGGCGGGGGATTAACTTCGTTGATCCCCATGGGGAGCTTCAAAGCCAAAATAATCCCTTACTCGTTTCACTCGTATGGTCTTTTTATTTTGGGGGTTTCCTCGCTCATGCAAGCATGGCTCGTCTACCCCCAAAATAAAAATCCCATGGCTGTGCCCGGGAATTATTTTGTCTTTGGCGGAGAGAGGGATTCTAACACCGATAATAAAACACATAAATATATTTTTCATGTATTTGAATTAACAATATAGATACACAGGTATTTTACTTTAATAGGCTCTTTAAATATATACATAATTCAGTTATGGGTTATCGCTAAACATGTCAGGTAAAAACGCTTTCTCTAATAATATTAATCGAATCATTGAATAATGCCTCTTCAGCTTCATTAGGAATTTATCTATGATAAAAGAATATGAATGAATTTCTTTTCAAATTATCATCTTTTTGAATTCGTGACCTATTATTGACCTCATGTATTCCCACAATAAGTGAGGTCACTTATTCAAGCTTTTGGGTTCGACTTTTTGTGTTACGCCAAAGGAATAGATTTCCACAATCTCTTGATAATTTCCCAGTTCATAAATAAGTCCGTATGCGTCTGCTCATGGCAATATATGCGAAAATTGATGTCATTATATAAAAACCGATGAGGGGGCTATTCGAATTCTTCTTGAAGAATCCATAGAAATAAGGTTGTTTAGTTTTTTCTCAAAAGCATCATAAAGTTATTTTAGGAGGAATCTGTAATATTAGTCCTTGGCAGAACGCAGCTGCATTTTCTTTACCGCCATACTAAGATGGTTCTACTCAACTTTAAGTTCTCAAAACCATATTCCGTTTTCCATCGATCAGTTCTGAAAAGACTCTGGTGGATAGATTCTTCTATCGTATACTGACATTTGCTTTTACCGAACTGTATGTTTGCCTTAAAAATACATTATTGAAAAAGATCCCCCTAATTTGGCTGAAAAAGTGACCAAACTGTCATTTTATTTGACAAATGGTATTGACTTCGGTAATATGATAGTTGAACTTTATATAAGAATTTGTTTAACAAAAATTGACTTAGCAGGATATTTTAGAAATTCACAAATATATCCCGTAGAATATATTTTATAATCTCATTAACTTCTTTTTATAAACTAAAATCTTTCAATTATGAAAGCAATTGTTAATTCCAGTATGAATATTAAAAATAGGAGGAATAAGCCATGTTAATAAACAGTATATACATTAGGGTAATCCTACTATTTTTGATTACCACCTTCCCTTTTATCAGTTGTGTGAAGATGGGAGAGGAATCATCCACGGCAGTTGAAAATACAGATATACAACAATCTTTACTAAAAAGCGCATTGACCAAAGGCTTATCAGGTAAACCTGACATCATTGTAAACACGACTTCAGATGTTCTGGATTTCAGCGACCCTCAGCAAGTTGAAGATTTACCTGGTTCAGATGGGCTTGTGACATTACGTGAGGCAATGATTGCTGCTAATAATACTTCTGGGGTTCAATTAATTGCATTTAATATTCCAACAGATGATCCAGGTCTTGAAGACGGTGTATTTACTATAAGACCAAGTTCTATCTTACCAGAGCTTTCTGATAACGGTACTTTTATCGATGGTTCAACCCAGACGAAGCTTACTGACAATGCAAATGAAACAGGTCCGGTGATAAAAATTGATTTCTCTTTACAAGGTGATGGTTGTGGAATTACTATTGGATCTTCTAATAATATGATTCACAGTTTAATCATTTGTAATGCGCAGGTTATGGGCATTCAAATAAAAGGCCCTAATGCAAATTATAATAAAATTTCAGGTTGTTTCATTACAGGAAATGGGACTGGACAACATGGGGGTGAACATGGCATTACTATGAAAGATGGTGCTTCATATAATATAATTGGTGGAACAACTGCTGATGATCGTAATATTATATCCGGTAATTTTAGAGATGGTATTGTTATTACACTTGATCCCTTAAGTCCGAATATTACTACTGGTAATACTGTTATTGGCAATTTTATAGGTACAGATTATACCGGGACTATACCATTACCAAATGTGTGTGGTATCTCAATCGTAGGTTCTTCAAATAATATCATTGGAGGAGATAAAATTGGGGAAGGGAACGTAATTTCTGGAAATAATTTTATTGGTCTTACAATTCGTGAATGTTCTAACAACAGAATAACAGGTAACCTTATTGGCACTGATGTGACAGGAAAAATGGCGTTAGGAAACAACAATTTAGGTATTGAGCTTAGAGAAGGTGCATTTAATAACATTATTGAGAGAAATGTTATTTCGTCGAATTCGTATTTTGGGATTTCATTTTGGAATGCATATAGTAATTCCATAATTGGAAATCTAATTGGTACAGATATAACTGGGACTAAAGCTTTAGGTAATTTACGAGGAATACGTCTATGGACAAACTGTTATAATAATATTATTGGTGGTACAAGTAAAATTGAAAGAAATATTATTTCTGCAAATAAAGAAGCTGGGATACAAATGGGAGATCAAATATATGGTAATAAAATCATTGGAAACTATATTGGGACTGACATATCTGGTCAGCCTACTTTAGGTAACGGTACAACTGGAATTGGAATATTTTCTAATTCAACAAATAATATAATTGGCGGTTCTGAAATAAATTCAGGGAATCTTATTGCTGGGAATAATGGCCCTGGAATAAGAATGACTGATAATGATAATCCATGTACCGGGATTAGAATTAGCCGCAATATGATTTATTCTAATAATGGGTTAGGGATTGATATAAACATGGATGGTGTTACTCCTAATGATCTTGGAGATGGAGATACTGGACCAAATAATCTGATGAATTATCCTCTGCTTGATGATGCTAAAGTGACCCAGGGTAAACTGCATGTCAAGGGAACCATAGATACACAAAATCCGGAAACCGTTACCATTGAATTTTTTGCTAATCCGGTTCCGAATCCAGGTGGTGATCCATCAGGGTATGGAGAAGGTGCAATTTATTTGGGGAGCTACCAACCTAATTCACAGGGAGAAATAAACGCAACTCTGCCAATTGTTAAACCGGGCACGCTCATTACGGCAAATGCCACTGATGCTAACGGGAATACTTCAGAGTTTTCTGCATATATCCAAGTGAAGTGAGCCCAACTTTAGAGCCAGACATGCTTTGCTGGCCTGGTTCAATTATTCGTCAGGCGCTATACACTTAGTGACTTGCTGTTTTATATACCAAGTCCATTGAATAATTCTAAATCTTTATAAAACTAACAACAGCCCTCGGAAATCAACTCCGGGGGACTAGGGGGGGAGGCTTCAAAGCCAAAGCAATCCTGTTAACTTGGGCCGGCTAATAGCCCCCTTCAGGGGGTTGGGGGCAGGTTTTCGGGGATTAACTTCGTTGATCCCCATGGGGGGAGCTTCAAAGCCAAAATAATCCCTTACTCGTTTCACTCGTATGGTCTTTTTATTTTGTGGGTTTCCTCGCTCATGCAAGCATGGCTCGTCTACCCCCAAAATAAAAATCCCACGGCTATGCCGGGGGATTATTTTGTCTTTGGCGGGGGATTAACTTCGTTGATCCCCATGGGGGGAGCTTCAAAGCCAAAATAATCCCTTACTCGTTTCACTCGTATGGTCTTTTTATTTTGTGGCTTTCCTCGCTCATGCAAGCATGGCTCGCCTACCCCCAAAATAAAAATCCCACGGCTATGCCGGGGGATTATTTTGTCTTTGGCGGAGAGAGGGGGATTCGAACCCCCGGTCCACCGATAGGCGGACAACGGTTTTCGAGACCGCCGCATTCGACCGCTCTGCCATCTCTCCAATTATATATCTTACACAGCATTCACCGCGGAGTTTATCCCGCTCCGCGGGACCATCTCTCCAATTATATATCTTACACAGCATTCACCGCGGAGTTTATCCCGCTCCGCGGGACCATCTCTCCAATTATATATCTTACACAGCATTCACCGCGGAGTTTATCCCGCTCCGCGGGACCATCTCTCCAATTATATATCTTACACAGCATTCACCGCGGAGTTTATCCCGCTCCGCGGGACCATCTCTCCTAAAAGACTGAAGACGGAAAGCCGGAGCCCTGATCCTGAAACGCTGACAAAAATAATCAGTATTTCTTTTGATAACAGTTTTTTATAAACTTATTTTGCACAATGATCAGAAGATTAATTAATAACCCAAATAATTTTAATTGTGAAAAATCTTTTTAAGATGTTCCTGCTATGCGGAATAGCCGGCATGCTGTTAACAGCCTGTAAAAATAAACCCGAAACCGATATGAGCAATCCTTTCTACTCGGAGTACAATACTCCATTCAATGTACCGCCTTTTGAAAAAATCATGGCCAGACATTATATGCCTGCTTTCGAAAAGGGGATGGCCGACGGCAGGAAGGAGATAGAAGTCCTCGCGGGAAACAGGGAAAAGCCGACATTCGAAAATACAATTGCGGCGCTTGACAAGTCAGGTGATCTGATTACAAGAGTCTCCCTTGTGTTCTTTGCCCAGACCTCCGCGAATACGAATGATTCGCTCCAGAATATTGAAGTTGAAATATCACCAAAGCTCGCCGCATTTAACGATGAGATCAGCTTAAATCCCGATCTCTTTAAAAGAGTGAAATCAGTCTATGACAATCAGGATGAAATCAATCTGAACCCCGAACAAAAATTCATTCTTGAAAACGTCTACAAGAGGTTTGTAAGGGCGGGTGCAAATCTAAATAAGCAGGATCAGGATACCCTCAGGAAGATCAACCAGGAGCTTTCGGTCCTTGGAGTGAAATTTAACCAGAATGTACTTGAAGAAACAAACAGCTACAAACTGTTCGTTGAAAAGGACGATCTTGCCGGTTTGCCCGAATCGCTGATCAATTCAGCTGCCGAGGTTGCCAAAGCCGCAGGCCGGGAAGGAAAATATGCTTTTACAACCCAGCGGCCAAGCATTTTTCCGTTTCTTCAGTATTCTCAGAACCGGGAGCTTCGCCGGGAACTTTTCAATGCCTATACGAACCGCGGCAATAACGGCAATGAATTCGATAACAATAAGATACTTTCAGATATAATCAGGCTTCGCGCCCAGCGTGCCAGATTGCTTGGATATAAAACCCATTCCGATTATGTACTTGAACCAAGGATGGCAAAAACACCCAAAAATGTTTTCGACCTGCTTAACAGCCTGTGGGAAAAAGCAATCCCTGTTGCACAGAACGAGGTTAAGGAGATGCAGAAGATCATTGACAGGGAAGGTGGAAAATTCAGGCTTGAACCGTCCGACTGGTGGTATTATGCTGAGAAGCTCAGGAAACAGAAGTACGACCTCGATGATAATGAGCTCAGGCCTTACTTCAAGCTTGATAATGTCCGGGAGGGAGTATTTACCTGTGCCAACAGGCTATACGGGATCACCTTCGAACCCATTTCAGGCTGCCCGCTTCCCCACCCCGAAGCCCAGGCATATGAAGTGAAGGAAGCAGATGGTTCCCATACAGGTGTGCTCTACCTTGATTTCCACCCTCGCGACAGCAAGCGCCAGGGTGCATGGTGCGGCGGTTACCGTAACTACCATCTTGTTGATGGGAAGCCGGTTACACCAGTGGTGACGGTGGTCTGTAACTTTACCCGGCCCTCGGGGGAACTGCCTGCACTTCTTAATCTTGAAGAGGTTGAAACCCTTTTCCATGAATTCGGCCACGCACTTGAAGGCCTCTTCTGCAAAAACCAGTATAACTCATCCTTTATTGCCTGGGACTTTGTTGAGCTTCCCTCTCAGATCATGGAACACTGGGTAACGGAACCTGAACTGCTTAATGTGTACGCAAGGCACTATGTCACCGGTGAACCAATTCCGACAGCCCTGGTGAAGAAAATAGACAACAGCAAGTATTTCAACCAGGGATTCATAAATACTGAACTTCTGGCGGCTTCACTTCTCGATATGGCATATTATACGCTGGAACCCCCGGCAATCGTCGATATTCAAAGCTTTGAGAAAGAGTTTTTCGGCAAAATCGGACTGATCCCCGAAATCGTTTCCCGCTACAGGAGCACCTATTTCCTTCATATTATCGACGGGTACGATTCAGGATACTACAGCTACACATGGGCTGCCGTTCTCGATAACGATGCATTTGAAGCTTTCAGGGAGAAGGGTGTGTTCGACAAAACAGTGGCCGAATCATTCCGCAGGAACATTCTTGAGAAAGACGGTACAATGGATGCCATGCAGATGTACTTAAACTTCCGCGGCCGCGAACCTCAGATTGAACCGCTCCTCAGGAACCGTGGATTGATACCCGCTGTTGAAAATTAAAATATTGTTCTGATCTCTTCAAGGCTGACCCCAAAGACAGAGCGCACAATTTTGTCAAGGTTTACGGTATCACCCGTAAGATGCATGGTGAACTGGATATGGCTGAGACTTTCTCCCGGCTTTAAAGCTGCAGCAGGGGAGGAAGTCTCAAGTTCATAAAATGGTCCCATCTGCGATCCGTCTTCCAGCGGACCGTCGTTATATGAATTGAGAGCGTCGCCAGAGTAAGGATTATCCTGGATCTGCCATGCGGAATTTACATATTCCGTTTTACCTTCAGGCAGTCTGCAAATGAGCAGCGTCAGAATGTTATTATCGAAATCGTAACTTCCCATTGTACCTGTTGCCCTAAGAGGCGGTATACCAATCTTGCCCCTGCTTTTGCCATCTGCCCTGAAATAAATATTACCGCCGGCAACTTTTAGCCTGTCGATCGCAATCTTCCCGAAGTAATCATCATTTACTGCAACACCCAGTTCCTCTTCGCTTCCCTGCCGGAAAGGAATTATTACAGTAACTCCCGGAGAAGGGGTAAACATCCCGAGCATCCATATAGAAAGAAGACCTGTCTTTTTTTTCCATTCATTGTTTCCCAGGTTTGTCAGAGTGTTCTCCGATTTATAGGCAACACAGTTTGTACCCGCGGTATTTATGCCCGTCTCTATGAGGATTTGCGCGGTAGATAGAATTTTAACCTCCCTTCCGATTTTCAGTTTAAAGGCTGTACCGCTGTAATTAACTACCTCAGTTTCATGTGTAAACTTCACCGACGAATCGGTTCGGGCGGCAATTTCAAAAAGCAGGGTGTCAAGGAATCCGGGAACCTGCCAGTTGTCATACACAAATTCTTTCCCTTTCTTAAAGTAAATGGAAAACTGGCCTCCTTCCGGACCCAGCCATATTCTTTCTTCCCCTCCATAGGGATTGATATGCGGAACTGGTTTGCCCGACGAAACCAGGTCATGGTTTATCCAGCCAAAACTGAATCCCTCATCCCCATCGGAGGTGCTTGTCATAACCCTTCCCTGCCATGACGGGACTATGGCAATGCCTGAATTCCCGTTATTCAATTCAATTACTTCAACATATTTTTTAAGGAAACTGAGGTTATAACCGTACTGCTTTAAACTGTCTGTTGCCATATCGACTTGCTTTTTGTTTTTACCTGCATTACCCGAAGAATTGCAAGATGTCAGCAGCATCATGCAAATAGCTGTAATTACGATTCCTTTCATTTATCTCTTATTTTTTGTCAGAAGGAGCGGCTTTGAATACATAAATTTAAATACTAATATATTGATAATCGGTTTAATTTTGTAAATATCTTTTTTTATGACACGAACAAGTCTGTGCGGATTAACAATTGAAGAGATCTCTGATCTTGCCGGCCATGGCCGTATTAATATTGCACATTCAATTTCCATATCTAACTCGGTCTACAAAAAAAAGATAAATGATATCTCTCGTTTCCCACGGATCCCGAAAATGTTGAAGAAACAACTTACTGAAATTGCATTTGCCGGTATTTTTGATCCGGTTGCTTCTGAAAAGTCATCAGACGGGACCGTCAAGTATCTTTTCAGAAATGAGGACGGGCTTGAGTACGAAACTGTATATCTGCCTGAAAAGAAAAGGATTACAGTATGTGTTTCGACTCAGTCAGGATGTCGTATGGGCTGTCCCTTCTGCTTAACCGGGAGATACGGATTTCATGGCAATCTGGAGGCGAGGGATATGGTGAACCAGGTAATTAGCCTTCCCGGTGCAGAAAGGATTACCCATGTGGTTTTTATGGGAATGGGTGAGCCAATTGATAATCTGGATAATGTGCTGAAGGCTTGCAGAATAATAACATCGGAATGGGGCCTTGCCGTCAGTCCGCGGAATGTGACGGTTTCAACAGTGGGGATCACCGATGGTGTTAAGAGATTTCTGGATGAGTCAAACTGTAATCTGACCCTCAGCCTTCATTCTCCTTTTGCCGAAGAAAGAAGAAAGATAATACCTGCCGAAAACAGGAATCCTTTCAGGGCGATCATTGATATTATGAAAAACTCTCCGGTACTAAAAAAGAGAAGGATGAGCATTGCTTATGTAATGATCAGCGGAGTAAACGATTCCGAAAACCATCTTGAAGAACTAAAGAGTATGCTGACGGGAACAAGGATAAGGATCAATCTGCTGCCTTACCATCCCGTACCAGGTGATGTAAATATCTCATCCCCGGCCGAGAAGATGCAATACTATAAACATGAGCTTATCATGTCAGGCATCTCTGCTTCCGTACGTAAATCGAGAGGAGTTGATATCTCGGCGGCATGCGGGTTATTGGCGTCAGGATTAAAATAATTTCCAGATTTTATTATCTATTTGTTATTCAATAACTGAAATATGTATTCGTCCATATAACCATCGGAGGTTTTAACCCACTCTTTTTTAATACCTGATTGTTCAAATCCCTGTTTTTTGAACAAATCCATACTTACACAATTGTTTGCAAGAATATTGCAGTACAACTGATGAAGTTGCAGCGTACCGAAGCAATAATCAACCAGGCATTTCAGTGACATCGATGCCAGTCCCTTTCGGCGGTATTCCTCATCGGCTATCAGGATCCCGATTCCGGCCCGGTTATGGAACGGATCAAAATCAAAGATATCTATGGTTCCGACAGTTTTAGCATCAGGGATGTGGTCAATCATCAAACGCAGCTGACCTGTTTCATAGATATTCTTGTGAGCATTTTTAAGGTAGCGCTTCAGTATGAATTTCGAAAAAGGGGCAACGGTATTGCTGAGGGTCCAGTATATCTCATTGTTCTCCCATTCATACAATAATTCCAGATCCTCCGGTTCCAGGGCCCGAAGCATGACGTCTTTATGTTTCATGGAGACAAATTATTTTTCTACCACCACACTAATTTCTTTGATAAATGCATCGGCATAATCTCTTTGGACATCTTCAAGAGCCACTTTAGCCGCGGCAATAGTGTTAAATTCACCGTAGGTATATTTATAGAATCCATCGCCGGAATAAACCTCCTTGATGTTGCGGTATCCCGGGAAGATCCTGGTTACATCGATGGGGCTCTTAGTCGCTTTCATCTGTATTGTGAATACTTTCCTCGTCAGTGCGGCATTTTCATCGAGTTCCGATTCAGCTGCAGCCCGTTCCGGATTGTTATTAAGGTTGTACTGGTTGATGATATAGGCATCTTCAAGACCGGTCTCCCTTAAATACCCCAGGTATGCTACAGCATCAGGCCTGTTGTAGAATACACCAAGAGCATACAGGTTAAGGCTGTCAGTTTCCACTGTCCTGACGAAAAGCATTTCATCCTTGATAAGGTTGCTAAAATATCCCGGATAAAGTTTTTCCCTGGTCTGCTTCAATACAATGCTGTATTTCATCGAAGACGCCTGGCGTAAATGTTCAGGTGTGTAAGCTTCCTGCCTCAGTACCACTCCGGTTTTTGGATTCACAATTCCAAACGTGACCCTTCGGTTGTATTTTCTACCTTCGGGATTGTCGGTCCCGTCAGGATTCCTGTTGACCGCGGCAAAATTTGACTCGCCGAAAGCTTTCTTTACAAATTTTGTCGGATCTATTCCCGATGGACTAAAGTAATCGATTACAGCCTGTGCACGTTTGTCGGCAAGTCTGGTATTATACGATGTGCTGCCAAGCGCATCGGTATAACCTGCAACCTCAATTGTAAGTTCCGGATAGTTGATCATTATGTTTTTCAGAAGTTCAAGGCTTGGAGTTGCCTCCTCCGTCAGCGCGTAGCTATCGAATTCAAAGAGTATGTTCTTTATTGACAGGAAATCACCGGCCGAGACCTTATCAGGTGTCAGCGACGGGTTTACTGCAAGGTAATTTCCGCTGAAATATAACGGCAGGCTGAAGTTGATCGTATCAGTCCCATAACCGTCGTGGCTTACATAAACCTCATATTCGCCTGGTTTAATATCGAAATTAAATGTGCCGTCGGGGTTAATCGCAATTTTCTGGATTATTTCACCGGTTTTTATATTTTTTACCGTTATCAGAGATACTTTGGGATCGACCTGCATTCCGTCTTCAAGCAGAATTTTACCTGAAGCCTTTGTTACTTCATCAGCAGGATCAACTGCAACAATTGCATAGATATTCCTTGTACTTGTTTTGTCATCGAAGCGGCTTGCCACAAATCCCGGAGCATTGTTGTTCAGTATAAAATCCCTGTTTTCCGTCACGGTGTTGAAGGCATACGGCATTCCGACGGGCTGCGTCCATGTATCGCCCCTCTTTATCGATCTGAAGACGTCATAAGCTCCCATGCTGATTTGGCCTATGGAGCTGAACAGCAATGCATTATTATCAGGATCAAAAAATGGTGAGCTTTCATCGTAAGGTGTATTGATCACGTTGCCAAGGTTGACCGGCCTTTCCCATGAATCGTCGTCAATCCTGTTCGATGTCCAGATATCAAGTTCCCCTCACCGCCAGGCCTGTTCGTTGAGAAGTACATTGTTTGCCCGTCAGGAGTGATAAATCCAAAATCTTCCCAGTAGATTGAGTTTACAAACTTCCCTACACTTTTTATTTTTGTCCAGGTGGTGTCCCTCCTTGTGCTGTAGTAAAGATTTCCATCCCCCCCGTCGTCCATGTAAATAATGAGCGTTCGTCCGTCGGCTGTCATTGAATTAGTGTAGAATCTGTCGAAGCCGCCAAGCTGTCTGGTAATGTTTGAAGGTCTTTGCCATGTCTGGTTTTTATACGAGCAATAGACCTGTGTTATGCCTTCGTTCTTAACCGTAAAGACAAAAACGGAATCATTCTTTGCCAATACCGGATTGGATGCTCCCGGATAGTCTTTGAGCCAGGGGGCAAAGAAGTCGGAAATGATCCTGAGCGGCCTCTTTTTCATCTCCATGGCATATCTGCAATTCCTGATCTGCAGGTCGATGAAATCGCCCTGGTAAGTATCGGAATCTGCAAGCCGCTTTTTGGCGTCGTTAAAAAAGGTCAGCGCCTGTTCAAGGCTGTCAGTCCGGTGAAATGCAATTGCCAGGTACAGATAAGTATCGAGCGGTGCCATTTCACCTGTCTGCTTATATTCCTTCTCGCTTGAAACAACTCCCCTGGAAGCTTTTTTCAGAAGCTGCAATGCATCATTGTTCCTGCCTTCAAGATTCAGGTAACAGATCCCCAACTTGGCAGCAAGATTATAGTTATCCGGATGCTCCCTGGCCAGAGGTTCATACAATTCTGCAGCTCTCAGGTAATTTCCATCGTAATAGTAGTACATGTCAGCATTCTGAAAAGCTTTAATAAATGCTCTGGATGTTTCCTGGGCAGTAAGCGAGACGAAACCCGTAACTAAAATTGAAAAGACGAAAAATCTTCTCATTGAGTAGATGTGTTTCATTATTTTGGTGTTTTAAATTAACAAAAACGGAGTTTCCAGTTGGTTTGTTGATTATCTTCTAAGACACAATAAGTTAACCAAGTTAAACTATTTTTTTATCAATACACTTATCTCCCTGATAAATGCATCACTGAATCCTGTTTGTTTAGCTCTCCCGAGGGCTGATTCGACTTCAGTAAGTGATGTATACCTGCCATAAAGATAATGATACAGCCCATCCATTTCTTTGGATTCCATAACTCCCTTCAAACCTGCAAACACAGTTTTTACATTCACCGGAGTTGTTGTAACCTTCAGCTGTATTGTGTAATATTTCTGGTCAGCAACAGGTTTGTCACCCGTCATTCTAGTAACTTTCTTCACGAACAGATCATCGGGATATCCTTTGATCATAAGGTCTGATTTATGTGTATAGGCCTCTCCCTTGTCATCAAAGCGGCCAGTTGTATATCTGTAGAAAAGGTCATTCTCGTTATAGAACACCTTTATATCATTTACATATTTGAAATAACTGACATCAACCGGATTATAAAGAGCCATCACCTGGACCGTATAGTACAGGACCGAGCTGTCGGCAACATCGGTTTCAGTCACATCAAGGACCTGAAGATTCCTGATCAGGATAGAGGGGTCAATCGCAGTTACCTCAGGTATATCCGAAAGATCAAGCTTCTCGTAAGCATACTGCCCGGAGGCCGGAGAATTAGTGTCAAGTATAATGTCCTCAATCTCAATTATCTTTGAAGGATTATCCAATACAATAGTGGTATCGACGTGCTGCGGATAATAGCCTGGAGAGGTATAAACAAGCCTGTATTTTCCTGGCGTAACGACGAAATTATAATCACCGGTTACCGCATCAGGATTGGAGATATCGAGTGTGTCTCCGAAAGATCTGTCAATAAGGTAAATAGAATTGTTTTCATCGAAGGTGACGACTGTATCCTTCAGGCTGTAATTCCCTTTAATTTCAAAAATACGGTTTAGCCGCGGCGTTGCAAGAGTGATAAAAAAGATCTCTTTCTTTTTATATCCGGTAACGAGTGAATAGTATCCATTCTCATCGTTATTGAAGGGCTGGAAAAACCGGTCATCATCGGTTGAGTTCAGCGGGAAGCCCAGATTCTGCGGAGTATTCCAGGAAGCACCCGATTCCAGGCTCCTGTAAATATCGTAACCTCCCATCCCGCTGTGACCTTCGGAACTGAAATAAAGGATAGAATCATTCAGCGTGATAAACGGAGTATCCTCATTGTAAACTGTATTTACAGCGTTGCCGAGGTTCATTGCCAGGCCCCAGTCACCTGCTGTGTCTTTTTCGGAAACATAAATATCAAGCCCTCCCTTGCCGCCTTCCCTGTTGCTCGTAAAGTACAGCTTCTTATTGTCAGCAGAGATTGCTGCATGCGATTCGAAATATTTCGTATTTATATTCCTGTTCAGTTCAATGATCGGCGTCCAGGTACCATTTACAAATTCAGACGAGTAAATATTCCCGTCAAAGGTGTCTGTTTTGTAAAGGAATAGCAGCGTACCGTCCGCGTTCAGTGAACTGGATGAGCAATCATCACCGGAATTAA
Source organism: uncultured Bacteroidales bacterium (assembly GCA_963737255.1). GTDB lineage: Bacteria > Bacteroidota > Bacteroidia > Bacteroidales > VadinHA17 > LD21. Next base: position 371,209 of record CAVTSB010000006.1, on the reverse strand, counting down.
GCTGTGAATTTATTTCAACTGGCGGCTGCCATTTGCCATTTAGTTTTTTTGAGAACATTATTGCATTGTTGAGTCCCCGCCGTTCAGTATATACCATTGTATTGCCGTCGAAACTTACTGCCGGGTTCTCATTTAGTGAACCCTGACTGAAGTCCTTGTCAACCAGTCTTTTGCTGACAAAATATGGTGTTTCCCGGTAAGTCATGGCATTTTTACACGATTCGATCTGCTGGTCAATATATGCCAGGTTTTTCATTCCTCCCTTGCTCTCGGTAGCCACGGCAAGTTCCCTGAAGGTCTCAAACGTTTTCAGCGCCTTCTCGAGTTGATTATTGATCAAATAGGATCTTGCAAGAAAAAAGTACGAGTCAAGAGGGGCTCTTTTTTCTCTGACGGAATGGGTTCTGGCATCGTAACTTGAATGTTCAGCTGCCTTTTCGAGATAGGGTAACGACTTTTCCTTTTCACCCGGGATATTAAGGTAAGCCGCGCCTATCTTATATTGTATATTATAATTTTCAGGGCTGTCAATCATCAGGTATAACGGCACTGCTAGCTCATATTCTTCGAAAAGATTGTACGATTCAGCTTCCGCAAAAATCTTTTTAATTTCCGCATTTGATTGTCCGGAGGCACCAAACGGAAAACCCATCAGAATAATTAGCTGCAACAGCAGGCTAAGTATTTTTTTCCTGAAACTTAACATTAAAACAAATATAGTAATTTTTAATAATCAAAATTATTAAAATTATTACCAGCTGATTAAATGTGGCTTCACGTAATTCTGAATGGTCGGGCATGAGCACTCAGTCGGTAAACCGGAACGGGTTTATCCGGGACTAAACTGCCGGTGGCCCGGTTCAGATATTACCCGGATTATAGTTCTCAAGAATATCTTTTATCTTATTGAGAAATTTCCCGGCAAGCGCTCCATCGATCACCCTGTGGTCATAGCTGAGCGAAAGAATCATGACGTGCCTGATAGCGATAACGTCGCCTTCAGGTGTTTCAATGACGGCAGGCACTTTCCTCACGGCGCCCGTACCGAGTATTGCTACCTGCGGCTGGTTAATAATGGGAGTTCCGGAAAGGTTGTTGTAGCTTCCGAAATTGGTGACTGTAAATGTCCCCCCGGTTATCTCATCGGGTTTTAGCTTGTTTTTCCTGGCTCTCTCGGCAAGGTCGTTCACAGCCCGTGCAAGGCCTGTAAGGCTTTTCTCGTTCGCATTGCGGATTACCGGAACAATCAGGTTATCATTTGGAAGGGATGTTGCCATTCCGATGTTTATGTTTTTCTTCTTTATAATTGTGTTTCCCTCGACGGAAATATTAAGCATTGGCAGTTCATAAATGGCCTTGGCTGCCGCATCAATGAATATCGGGGTAAGGGTAAGCTTCTGACCTTCGGCCGCCAGGAATTTATCTTTTACGCTGTTTCTCCACCTTATCAGGCCGGTAACATCGGCATCAATGAATGACGTTACATGAGCGGATGTCTTTTTTGACATCAGCATATGTTCAGCAGTCAGTTTACGTATCCTGTCCATCTCGATTATCTCATCGCCAATGCCGGACGTTTTTCTGACCTCAGAAACCTCAGGGGTACTGATTGTTGACTTTTCTTCAACTTCAGGTTCGGGTTCTTCTTCGGCGGCTGCCTGCACTTCGGTTTTTGCTTCTTCAGATTGCACCCCGGTTTTTTCTTCTTCAGATGCTGTGACTGCCGTTCCTTTCCTTCCTTCCAGGTATTTCAGAATATCGTCCCTTGTGATCCTTCCATCCTTTCCTGTGCCTGGAAATGTGTCGAGTTCATCATAGCTTATGCCTTCACGGGAGGCAATGCTCCGTACAAGCGGTGACAAAAACTTTCCGGAGGGAGTACGGCTTTTCATCTCCTGTGGAGCTTTCTTTTCCTCCTTTTTTTCCTCTTTTACTTCTTCGATGGTTTCACGGATCCTTTCAACCTCCTTTTCAACTTTCTTAGTTCCTTCGGGGGTGGCTTTCACTTCAGTCTCAATCACTGCAATTGTTGAACCTACTTTTATCACTGATCCCTCAACTGCCTTTATTTCCGCCAGGATGCCCGATGCAGGCGATGGGATCTCAGTGTCAACCTTGTCAGTCGCAATTTCAACTATGGGATCATCTTCATTAACCGATGCCCCTTCCTTAACAAGCCATTTGTTGATTGTTGCTTCAATAACGCCTTCTCCCATCGCGGGAAGAACTATATTCATCCTTGCCATCTGTTCAGTTTATTTAATGTTTCAGGTCTTAATTCAATTTATCCCCCCTCCCTGGCAGATACGCTAATGGAATGAGCTTAACATACTGACGGGGAACAATGGGTTGAGGCGAACCTCTTAATTTACCAAAGTCTCACACCATTATAACAACAGCGGGCCGATAATGTTTGAAATTTGAATTGAAATCTGAAACAGACTATTTCTGAAGGTAATGCCTCAGATAATTCCCATTTCCTGCTTAATTACTCCGGCCAGTCTGATAACCCCTTCTTCAGCCTCGTTATTATTTGAATATGAAAAGTTTATTCGCATTGTATTCTGACCTGAGCCGTTACAGAAGAATGTCGAGCCTGAAACAAATGCAATATTTTTTTCGATTGCTCTTTGGAGGATCAAATCTGCATCGAATCCTGTCGGCAGCGTAACGAACAGGAATAATCCTCCATCGGGTTCAGTCCATGTAACATTTTCAGGCATATATTTTCTGAAACAGCTTATGATATGGTCGCGCCGCTGGCTATAAAGTGCAATTGTCTTTTTCAGGTTCTCTTCGAGGAGCCCCTTTTCGATGTACCTGGCGATTATTTTTTGATTGAATGGTGCAGTGCAAAGATCCGAGGTTTGTTTGGCCATTATTATCTTGTCAAGAATAATCGGATTTCCTATCACCCAGCCTACCCTGAAGCCCGGGGCGAAGATCTTGGAGAATGTGAAGAGCGTTATTACACGTCCGGTGGTGTCAAGCTCATACATTGTCTTTTGCGGCTCTCCGTTAAACCTGATCTCCCTGTAAGGACTATCTTCAATTATCAGGAGATCATATTTCTCGGCGATCTCTATTACCTGTTTCCTCCTTGATTCCGGTAATGTTATTCCGGAGGGATTCTGGAAATCGGGAATAATATAGATCAATTTCAGTTTCCGGCCGTACTCCCTGAGACTGACAATTGTCTCTTCGAGCATATCAGGTACTATTCCCTCGTTATCGAGGGTTATACCTTTCATTTTGGCGCCATATACAAGGAAAGTGTTCAGAGCGCCGAGGTAGGAGGGAAGTCCGCATAGTACATAGTCGCCCGGATCGATGAATATCCTGCCGATAAGGTCGATTGCCTGCTGTGACCCGGTAGTGATGATCAGGTTCTCAACCTTAATTGCCAGTCCCTGTCTGGCGTGCCTCTCAACCAATATCCTTCTCAGGCCGGGATCGCCTTCCGTTGTACCGTACTGCAGTCCGCCGGCGCCGTCTTTTTCAAGCACTTCGAGGATTATAGGTTTCAGCTCGTCGACCGGAAAAGTTTCAGGTGCCGGCAGTCCGCCGGCAAACGATATCATACCCGGCCGCTGGATAACCTTTAGTATCTCCCTTATGGCAGAGCGTTTCATGCTCTTGCCTGATTCGGAAAGGAACCTTTCTGCTGAGTTTATCATTGTTGATAGGGATTTCGGTTATTGATCGCACGCCCCAGGGTCAGCTCATCTGTGTATTCAAGCTCATCTCCTATGGCAACTCCCCTTGCAAGCGTTGTGAGCAGGGCATTGTATTTGTTCAGCCTCTTGTAAAGGTAGAAATTTGTGGTATCACCTTCCATTGTTGTGCTCAGGGCAAAGATAATTTCCCTGACGCTTCCGGCTTTCACCTTTTCCTCAAGGCTGTCGATCTTCAGATCAGCAGGACCAATACCATCGACAGGCGAAATGATGCCTCCGAGAACATGATAAAGTCCCTTGTACTGCCTGGTATTTTCGATGGCCATAACATCCTGGATGTTTTCGACCACGCAGATCAGCGATCCGTCCCGCTTCCCGTCACTGCATATGGTGCACAATTCATTGTCGGAGATATTATGGCAGTTCCTGCAGTAACGGATCTCGCTGCGTAACCTGATAATGCTTTCTCCAAAACGCTGCACCTCATCATTGTTCCGTTTCAGAAGGCTCATTACAAGCCTGAAGGCGGTTTTCCTGCCAATGCCGGGAAGTGACGCAAACTCATTCACTGCGTTTTCAAGCAGTTTTGACGGATACTCAGAAAAACTCATCACATGGGGTTTTAGACAAAATTAATCCAATATTGGCTCTTTAACTAAACAGCCCCTTAATTTTTTAGCCTGCCAACTTTTTCTTATCCTTGCAAATTATTTTATGATACTATGAAACCAATCCTGATCCTGGGGATTTTCCTCCTGTATACAGCCCTGCTGTTCCTGGTTACATGGATAACATCACGAAAAGCCGACAATCAGTCATTTTATATCGGTAACAGAGTTTCCCCGTGGTTTGTTGTAGCCTACGGGATGATCGGCGCTTCCCTGTCGGGCGTGACCTTTATGTCAGTTCCGGGCTGGGTGAAGGATACACAGTTCAGTTACATGGTGGTTGCGATGGGTTATCTTGCGGGTTATATGATCATAGCACTGGTTCTGCTTCCGTTATATTACAGGCTGAGGCTTACCTCGATTTACAGCTATCTTGATCAGCGGTTCGGATTCTGGTCGTACAAGACGGGTGCCGGTTTTTTCATCCTGTCAAGGGTCCTTGGCGCTTCACTGCGCATGTTCCTCGTAATAAATGTCCTTCAGGTTTTTGTTTTCGATGCCTGGAACGTACCCTTCATGGTCAATGTATTGATCTTTATTTTCCTGATCATTCTCTATACTCTGAAGGGAGGAATAAAAACGATTATCTGGACCGACACCCTTCAAACGACTTTCATGTTGCTGGCGCTTGTCCTTTCAGTGGTCTTTATCAGCCGGGAACTGGATATTTCTTTATTTAATCTTGCAGCGCAGGTCAACGACAGCTCGATTTCCAGAATTTTTATCACCGACTGGAACCATGAAAGGCACTTCATTAAACAGTTTTTCAGCGGGATGTTCATAACTATCGTGATGACCGGGCTTGACCAGGAGATGATGCAAAAGAACCTTAGCTGCAAAAATATAAGGGATGCGCAGAAGAATATGTTCACATTCAGCGGAATCAATTTCTTTGTGGTCCTGCTCTTCCTGTTTCTCGGCGCCCTTCTGTTGATCTTTGCGCAGACCAAGGGGATAACCGTTGCATTCACCGACGACCTGTTCCCGACAATCGCCCTGAATTACCTCGGTCCTGTGGCAGGTGTGATTTTCCTGATAGGATTGATATCTGCAGCATTCCCAAGTGCCGACGGCGCACTGACTTCATTGACTACCTCGGTCACCATTGATTTCCTGGGACTGGAAAAAAGGAAGGAACTTACAGAATTAAGAAAGAGAAAGATACGTTATGTCGTCCATATTACGATTGCCTTAATATTCTTTGTATGCATACTGATATTCAAGGCGATGAACGACAGAGCCGTGATCGACAAGCTGTTTACAATTGCCGGATACACTTACGGACCCCTTCTGGGGCTCTATAGTTTCGGACTCTTTACAAACCGGCAGATCAAGGATAAGGTGACCCCCGCTATTGCTATCCTTTCCCCGGTGATATGTTATATAATCGGAGCGAACTCGGAAGAATGGTTCAACGGATATAAATTCGGGTTTGAAATGCTGCTCGTAAATGGTTTTCTTACATTTATGGGGTTGCTGGCTTTCAGTCATAAAAGTGATGCAGTGCATCCTTGAAAAAAGTGCGTTTTTAACCACTGATGAGGAACTGATTACAATTACCTGATCGTGGAATTCTGTAACGCGTCGGTCTCCTCTTCGGTCTCTTCCACAGGTTCAGGCTTCGTTATTACCCTTATTGTTTTAAAAGGGATATTCCATGAGAGGAAGTAGGTGAAGCCGGCGTTTACGGTTTTGCCTCCGGTACCAAACCCCGGAAGGTAGATCGGACGGAGATCCTTTCCTCCACCGCCGGAGATGAGCATCCTTAACCTTATTGACCATCCGATGCTGAAATTTTTGAAGAGCTCTGCCTTGACACCGGGAGCCACCTCCAGAAAATGACCAAGGCTTGTTTTCTGCGGAATGGCCGAGCTGGCAGTTCCCCAGTAGTTCTCATGCTTAAAGAGAGGCGTCTCGGGATTGAAAATACTAAGGCCGTAACGCAATCCCACTCCGGCCTGATATTTTCCTTTTGATACATCGGGCTTGAGAAGATTGAAATCAACACCTGCCCTCATGAAAATACCCTTGCAGGTGTAATCATAATTATACTGCGAATATTTATAATTGAGATAGCCACCTTCCAGAACATATGCCATTTTTTCATTCCGGTCAAATGAAATAAATCCTTCAAGGCTCAGATTATTCTTATCCGTGAAATAGATAACAGGACCCGAAACATCTATTCCCGCCCTGATCTTCAGCGGAAACTGGACTGTATCCTGAGCTCTCAGGGCAGCTGAGGAAACCAGCATCACGAGACTAATAATATATGATAAGGTTCTCAACATTTTCGGTAGTAATGTTTTTCTGGCTGGTATAGATGTAATCAATCGTATGCTTTGTATATAATATGGGCGTATCGATATTATGATAGAACGTATAGCCGCACTCCTTTGAGATAAGGTGGGGATAGCTCCTGTACCTGAACGTGATCGTATCATTCACGCCGTTTATGCTGACTACGAACGAGCAATTTTCAGCTGAGGTGTTCAGGGGGAAGAGTGCAGGCTGGACGCCTTTTTCACCGTCATAGATTTTTTTCTCCTCCATCCCGGTGCCGTAAACGGTAAGGCTGTCGGGAGCCTTTGTTTTCTTTGTTTCAAAATCGTTCAGCGAGGCTTTTACGTATGCATTCGTCTCTTCAAAGCATGCTGCGGGGGTGCAGGATGCCGTTAGAATTAAATAGGCTGAGATGATGACTGATATTGCTGCTGAAATAAATCTCATCAGTGTTATGTGAAAGGTTCAAAAGTACAAAAATAAAAATGAGAAATGGGCAAAGGAAATTATAATGACGTGGGACGGCAGGTGTTGTCCCGGAAGGTAAATTAAAGAAATACGTATTATAATACGTATTATAATACATATTATAATACGTAGATATTTTTAAAAGCATTAAATATGAGAAGGTTATAAAAGCTGTTTAAAGATTTTTCAAATATTTTTCAGCTTTTTTGATCGCAGCCGGGATGCCTGCGGGATTTTTTCCGCCGGCTGTTGCAAGGAATGGTTGTCCTCCTCCGCCGCCGCTTATCTCGCCGGCTATCTCCTTTATGATCGCGACAGCGCTCAGATTCCTTTGCTTTACGAGGTTGTCGCTTACCATAACCAGGAGGCTTGCCTTGCCATTAATGACCGAACCGGTCACCAGCACCGCATTATCGGACGACTTTCTGATCTGAAAGGCAATTGTTTTCAGAACATCGGCTGAATCCGTATCGATCTGTCCCGACAGAAATTCCATGTTATTAAATGACTTCCTCCCTTCCTGCAGATGCTGAACATGTGCTGCAGCAGATTGCGCCTGGTATTTCTCCAGGTTTTTCCTGAGCGAGGAGTTCTCCGAAAGCAGTTTTTCAACGCTCTCTTTTATATCGGTGCTTTTAAGCAGTGATGCAATTTCATCGGCTGAATCGATTTTTTCATCGATATATTCTTCCGCCCTTTCGGCTGTTACTGCTTCCAGTCTCCTCACACCAGCTGCAATGGCTCCTTCCGCAACTATTTTGATTATCCCTATTGTCCCTGTATTGTTTACGTGTGTTCCGCCGCAGAGTTCGACCGAATCTCCGAATGCAACAACCCTTACCTTATCGCCGTACTTTTCCCCGAAAAGCGCCATGGCGCCCATTGCTTTGGCTTCGTTCATCGTTACGCCCTCCGTAACTTTGATATTACTGCTTTCCCTTACCATCCTGTTCGCAAGGTTTTCAACACTGCGGAGTTCTTCCCTGGTAGGCCTGCCGAAATGACTGAAGTCGAATCTCAGGCGGTCAGGTGTAACCAGAGATCCCTTTTGTTCAACATGCTTCCCGAGGACTGATCGCAGCGCATAATGAAGCAGATGCGTTGCAGTATGATTATTTGCCGTCATCCGGCGTTTATCAGTATCTACATATGCATGATACTGTGCAACGGGATCCTTCAATTTACCATGACTTATATGGATGATCTGGTTATTCTCCTTTATTGTGTCTTCAATAATTATCCTTTCATTACCCGAAGTTATATATCCCGAGTCACCCATCTGGCCTCCCGACTCAGCATAAAAGGGTGTTTTGTCAAAAACGAGCTGGAGCCTTTCTTTCCCTTTATATTTGATGGTGCGGTACCGTGTGATAAGAATTCCATCATCGGTCTTTTCGTAACCGGTGAATTCAGTTCCTTCAATATCTCTAACGACTGTCCAGTCGCCGGCTTCGACTGAAGCATCTTCCCTCGATCTTTCCTTCTGGCTTTTCATTTCATTTTCAAAACCGCTCTGGTCAACAACGATATCATGTTCCTTAAGGATCAATTGTGTGAGATCGACAGGGAAGCCAAATGTATCATAAAGTTCAAAAGCCACTTTACCGGGTAAAACATTCTTATTCTCTTTTCTGAGGTCAGCGATCATCCTTTCAATCATTTTAAGTCCTTTCCCCAGGGTTTTAAGGAAGGATGATTCCTCCTCGTGGATTATTTTTGCGATCTGATCGCGATTCGCCTGTAATTCAGGAAATGTTTTTCCCATGGTATCTGCCAGCACCGGAACAAGCCTGTACAGGAAGGGCTCTTCAATCGCAAGGTAGTTATACCCGTATCTTACTGCGCGTCTGAGTATCCTTCGTATCACATAACCAGCTTTATTGTTTGAGGGCAGCTGCCCGTCGGCTATTGAAAAGGAGACTGCTCTCAGATGATCGGCAATGACTCTCAGTGCAACATCAACATTTGCATCAACACCATATGTCATGCCGGTTAATTTTGAGATCTCACCTATCACCGATTGAAAGATATCGGTATCGTAGTTCGATTTCTTCCCCTGGACCACCATGCAGAGCCTCTCGAAACCCATGCCGGTATCAACATGTTTTGAGGGAAGCTGTTCAAGCTGCCCGTCCGAGCGCCTGTTGTATTGTATGAAAACAAGGTTCCAGATCTCTATTACCTGAGGATGTCCTTTATTGACAAGGTCTTTCCCGGGGATTTTTTCCCGTTCACCATCGTCCCTTATATCAACATGTATTTCCGAGCACGGGCCGCACGGGCCGGTTTCACCCATCTCCCAGAAATTGTCCTTCTTTGAACCCTCCAGTATCCTGCCTTCCGGATTTGAAAAACATTTTTCCCAGTAAGCAAAGGCATCATCATCCCGGGGAACGTTGTCCTTGCTGCTGCCTTCAAAGATGGTTGTGTAAAGTCTCTCTTCAGGTATTCCGAGTCTTTCTGTCAGAAATTCCCAGGCCCATCCGATCGCTTCTCTCTTGAAATAGTCACCGAATGACCAGTTACCCAGCATTTCGAACATAGTATGGTGATAGGTATCGCGGCCGACCTCTTCGAGATCGTTGTGCTTGCCGGAAACCCTCAGACATTTCTGGGAATTTGCCACTCTTCGCGACACCGGCTGCTGGTTTCCCAGGAAAATATCCTTGAACTGGTTCATCCCCGCGTTTGTGAACATCAGGGTTGGATCATTTTTAATGACCATAGGGGCAGAAGGGACAATTTCATGGCCTTTGGAGCGGAAAAAATCGAAAAACGCCTGACGGAGTTCGTTTCCTTTTAGTGTAATTGTCATAATAAAATACAATATCTTACTTAAATTTGAGTTTGTAAAATTAATTTATTTGTAATAGATTTGTTGACTACCTATTAAAATAGAAAACCCAAAACACCCGAATGCCTGACCACAAATACTTTCTTGATCTTTCCGATCTGCAATTTAAAAAGGTAAAGCTGCCCTGGAAAAGTAAACTTGTCCGCTTTAGTTTATGGTTCCTGGGTTCGGTAGCCGTGACGATTATTTACAGTGTCCTTTTTAACAGTGCATTTGGTTCTCCCGAAGAACGGGTGTTGAACCAGGAGATTGAAAACCTGAAGCTTAAGTATTCCCTGGTTGGAAGGGAGATAGATTATTCGGTGAAACTGATCAACAATATTGAGTTGTCGGATGAGAACCGTTACAGGCCTGTACTGGATATGGATACGATACCTCAGACATTCAGGAGCATGGGATTCGGAGGTGTTAACAGGTACGAAGAGCTGGAAGGGTACGAAAATTCGGAAATGATGATCAATTTCCGGAAAAAGGTTGAAGATCTGAGAAACAGGACCACAGTTCAATATGAATCGTTCAAGGAGATAGATGAAGTAAAGGATGAATGGAAGCGTGAGATGGAACACCTCCCGCTGATAAGTCCGGTCAATGTGATATACCGCCTTGGCGACGGGATGAAATTCAGGGAAAAGCACCCGGTATTTGGAACGCCGAGATGGCATCATGGTCAGGATATAAGCACTCCCTATGGGACTGAAGTCTTCGCCACGGGTTCGGGGAAGATAATAGAAGCGGGTTGGAACGGTGGTTTCGGTAACTGCATCGTGATCGACCACGGTTACGGCTACAGGTCGACTTACGGACATCTCAGCAACATAAGAGTTACAAGGGGAATGAATGTGAAACGCGGCGACAAGCTTGGTCTTACCGGGAGTTCAGGTACCTCCTCGGGGCCGCATCTGCACTACCAGATCGACCTTTACGGCCAGCACAAAAATCCCCTCTACTTCTTCAATAATGATCTGACTGAGGATGAGTATTTTGAGATGATACAGACACTTTCAGCCCAGACCAAATTTAAATAGCAGGTTCCCTCTTTTATCTGACTTACCCAGTATAACCAATTTGTCCAATGGTTTTCATTTTTGGCATGATTTTTTTATATTTGCTGCATAATGCCGAAAACAAAGTATAAGTTTAATCCTGACTCCCTCAGCTTTGACAAAATACGTCTTGGTGCCAGAGATGTTCTGCTTCGTACCCTGGCTTATATTGTCGGTTCAGTCATAATTGCCGTTATTTATAGCTTTATACTCGCCCTGTTTATCGATTCTCCGAAGGAAAAAGCGCTTAAAAGGGAGATAGCCCAGTTAACCCTTCAGTATGAATTAATTAACAGGGAGATGGGAGATCTTGAAAAGGTTCTCGGGCACCTTCAGGAAACTGATGATAACCTTTACCGCACTATTTTTGGCGCTGAACCCATTCCGGCAACTCTCAGGCAGGGCGGAGTCGGAGGTGTTAACAGGTACACTGAACTTGAAGGATACAGTAATTCAAAGGTAGTTGTCGGAACAACAAAAAGACTTGATGTCATCAGAAAAAAATTGTACATCCAGTCAAAATCGTTCGATGATCTGATAACCCTTGCCCTGGAGAAGGAGGATATGCTCAGGTCGATTCCGGCGATTCTTCCCATTTCGACAAAAGATCTGACAAGGATTGCTTCGGGATATGGATTGAGGATACATCCGGTATATAAGATAACAAAGTTCCACGCCGGTATGGATTTCACGGCGCCAATGGGGACCGAGATATATGCTTCGGGTGACGGAACAATATCGGGTGTCTTTTCAAACAGGAGAGGTATGGGTAACTATATCATCATTGACCATGGCTTTGGCTACACCTCAACGTACGCTCATCTCGACAGTTTTGCCGCCAGGAACGGGCAGAAGGTCAGCAGGGGTGACGTAATAGGATATGTGGGGAATACAGGACTGTCGGTAGCGCCGCATCTGCATTATGAAATAAAGCTTAACGATACCAATGTTGACCCGGTAAACTATTTTTTCAACGACCTGACCGCAGCGGAGTATGAGATGATGATCGAGGTTGCCTCAAAGACGGGTCAGTCGTTTGATTAAAAGAAAACCAACCCGCAACAAGCCTGAACATGCCCTACAAGGAAAAGAAGATCGAAAAGCTCTATTATTCAATAGGGGAGGTGTCCCGGATGCTTGAGGTCCCGGTTTCTACCGTAAGGTTCTGGGAAAATGAATTTGACATCCTTAAACCCATGAAGAATAAAAAGGGCAACAGGATGTTCACTGCAAACGATGTTAAGAATCTGATGATAATACATCGCCTTTTGAAGGAAGAGGGAATGACGCTCTCGGGTGTAAAGAGGAAACTCAGGGGACACCTCGATGAAGCTGACCATATTTATGAAATCAACGAGTCGCTTCAAAAGATAAAAAACTTACTAATCGATTTGCGGGATAATATTTAATACGCCTTTGTCTAAGTTACTCCAAACACAGAGAACCAATGAGTTAACTTCAGAATGAAATTAAAAGATCTTTGCTCTTATCTTGATTCGGTTGTTCCTCTTTCATTCCAGGAGGGATATGACAACTCCGGCCTGCAGGTTGGACAGCCCGATAAGGCGGTCCACTCTGCACTGATAACACTCGATGTTACCGAAGAAATAATTGATGAGGCCATAAATGAAGGCTGCGACATTATAATTTCACACCATCCTGTTATTTTCGGCGGTATAAAAAAGATTACAGACGGTCCATTGGCCGGCCGTATCATTTTCAGGGCAATTAAAAATGACATCGCCATCTATTCGGCGCATACAAATCTTGACGTTGTTAATAACGGCGTGAGCATGAAAATGGCAGGGAAGGCCGGCCTTCTGAACATAAAAGTCCTTACGCCACTGAAAAACAGGTTACTGAAGCTTGTGACCTTTATCCCGGAAGATCATTTTGCAAAGGTAAGTGAGGCAATATTCAACACAGGGGCAGGAACGATAGGAAATTATGACAATTGCGGCTATTCGGCTGCCGGAACCGGAAGTTTCAGGGCAGGGGAAGGTACGAATCCGTTTGTGGGCGAAAAGGGGAGCGTTCATTTTGAAAAGGAGGTGAGGTTTGAAACTATACTTTTTTCACATCAGAAAGATACGGTAGTAAACGCCCTCCTCGCTGCACACCCTTATGAAGAGCCGGCATATGATATTTATTCACTTGAAAATGACAATATAAATATCGGAACCGGCTGCCTTGGGGAATTAAATGAACCTCTGGGCGAAAAGGATTTTCTTGAAATGATATCAGGTGTTTTTGACTCCCGGGGGATCCGTCATACCCGCCTGATGGGAAGAACTATTAAAAAAGTAGCCCTTTGCGGAGGCGCTGGCTCTTCACTTCTTGGGGCAGCTATTGCAGCGAGAGCAGATGCATTCGTGACGGGAGATATTAAATATCATGCTTATTTTGAAGCAGCTGACAAAATTCTTCTTGTCGATTGCGGGCATTATGAGTCAGAAAAATTCTCAACTGAAATATTATACGACCTAATTATCAAAAAATTCCCTAAATTTGCACTCCGGTTTTCAAAAGTAAATACCAATCCGATAAACTATCTATATGGAAAAAATAAAAACACATGATGCTGAGATTCCTGTAGAAGATAGGCTCAGAGCATTATTCAGCCTTCAGCTTGTTGATTCAGAAATTGACAAGATCAAAACGTTGAGAGGTGAGTTGCCGCTCGAAGTACAGGACCTTGAAGATGAGATTGCAGGACTTGAAACGAGGCTTGGCAACCTGAGGGAGGAGGTTGTAACCCTTGACAAAGCTGTTTTAAAGAAGAATAATGAAATAACCGAATCTGAAGCCCTTATAAAAAAGTATGAGGAACAACAGAAAAATGTCAGGAACAACAGGGAGTTTGATTCACTATCAAAAGAAATTGAATATCAGAATCTTGAAATTGAACTTTTCAATAAGAAAATCAGGGAGTTCAATGTTCAGATAGAAGAAAAGAAAGTGGTGATAGCTGAATCTGAAGCAACCCTGGCTGACCGCAAATCGGACCTTGATAATAAGAAAGCCGAACTCGACGAAATAATTTCCGACACACAGAAGGAGGAAGAGGGGTTATATAGTAAATCTGAAAAGATACAGTCAGTTATTGAGGAAAGGCTTCTGACAGCTTATAAAAGAATAAGATCGAACGCAAGAAATGGTCTTGCCGTTGTTCCTGTCCAGCGTGACGCCTGCGGAGGATGCTTCAATCAGATCCCGCCTCAGCGGCAGCTTGACATAAAATCAAGGAAAAAGATAATTGTCTGTGAATACTGCGGCAGAATACTTGTTGATGACGAGATAATCAGCGAAAGCAAGATATGATTTCATCATAAATAATAGCGGAAGGCTGTCTGGGAAGGGCGGCCTTTTTTGTTTATTGCCTAACTTTACAATTATAACATTATTCCAGTCAATATGACCACCGCTGAATTTAAAAGGATGATCTCCGAAGGCATTCCTGAAGTTCTGCCAGAACCAAAACCATTCAACAGGAATATGAACCATGCTCCCGGGAGAAAGGATATTCTGTCACCCGACGAGAAGAAGCTTGCGTTAAAAAATGCCCTGAGGTATTTCCCTCCCTCTTTTCATAAAGTGCTGGCAAAAGAGTTTGCGGGCGAACTTGCTGAACGCGGACGAATATACATGTACAGATTCCGGCCCGGGTATGAAATAAAAGCGCACCATATTGATGATTTTCCTCACAGGTCGAGGCACGCAGCCGCAATAATGCTTATGATTTCAAATAACCTTGACCCGGATGTGGCCCAGCATCCCCATGAACTGATAACGTACGGAGGCAATGGTGCGGTGTTCCAGAACTGGGCCCAGTACAGGCTTGCAATGAAGTATCTTTCTGAAATGACTGATGATCAGACGCTTGTAGTTTACTCCGGACATCCGTTGGGCTTATTCCCTTCATTTAAGGACGCGCCAAGGCTGGTTGTAACAAACGGCATGGTAATACCAAACTATTCATCACAGGATCACCTGGAGAGATTCAACGCACTCGGGGTTTCACAATATGGCCAGATGACTGCAGGGTCTTATATGTACATAGGCCCGCAGGGAATCGTTCATGGAACTACCATAACATTGCTCAATGCCTGCAGAATGATCTCAAAGGGCGGCAATCCTGTCGAACCAGAACTATTTGTATCCTCCGGTCTTGGAGGAATGTCGGGTGCCCAGCCTAAAGCGGCAAAGATAGCCGGAATCATTTCAGTGGTTGCCGAAGTCAATCCGAAGGCGATCGCGACAAGGCATTCGCAGGGATGGGTTGATGAAGTGACTGATGACATGGATATTCTTGTCAGGCTTGTTGATGAGGCAAGAGGGGAAGCTAAAGCCGTATCTATTGCCTTTCAGGGAAACATCGTTGATGTGTGGGAACAATTTGCAGAAAGGGGAATAAAAGTTGATCTCGGTTCGGACCAGACATCACTTCATAATCCATGGGCAGGCGGCTACTATCCGGCAGGAATATCGTTTGAGGAATCGAACTTCCTGATGGTATCAGAGCCGCAGAGATTCAGGGATCTGGTCAGGGAATCTTTAAGAAGGCAGGTAAGGGCCATTAACAGGCATTGCGAAAAGGGAACCTATTTCTTCGATTACGGAAATGCCTTTCTTCTTGAAGCATCAAGGGCAGGAGCAGATATCCTGAACGCAGCCGGCGAATTCAGGTACCCGTCGTATGTTCAGGACATTATGGGCCCGATGTGTTTTGATTACGGTTTCGGTCCCTTCAGATGGGTTTGCTGTTCCAACGATCCGGCTGACCTTGAACTGACTGACAGGATTGCTGCTGAGACACTCGAAAAAATAATACTGAACTCACCTGATGAGATCAGGCAGCAGACGGCTGATAACATACGCTGGATAAAGGAGGCCGGCAGGAACCGTCTGGTAGTAGGTTCGCAGGCCAGGATACTTTATGCTGACGCTGAGGGCAGGACAGAGATTGCAAAAGCCTTCAATCATGCAATTAAAAATGGGCTGGTATCGGCGCCGGTGGTTATCGGGAGGGACCATCATGATGTTTCAGGGACTGATTCGCCTTACAGGGAAACTTCGAATATTTATGACGGATCGAGATTCACTGCCGACATGGCAGTTCAGAATGTGATCGGCGATGCTTTCAGGGGTGCTACATGGGTTTCACTGCATAACGGCGGAGGTGTTGGCTGGGGGGAGGTTATCAACGGGGGTTTCGGAATGGTGCTTGATGGCACCAGGGAAACTGAAAGGAAGCTTATGATGATGCTCAGTTGGGATGTGAACAACGGCATAGCAAGGAGAAGCTGGGCGAGGAACAGCGGAGCCATGTTCACTCTTGACAGGGAAATGAAAAGAACTCCGGGATTAAAAGTGACGGTGCCTTATATTGCTGATGATAAAATTATTGATGAGGCATTTTCTTAACGCCTGCAGGCAGGCAGGCAGGGGATCAACTTTTTATCAGAACAACTGCCAGTGCAACAATACCCTCCTCCCGGCCGGTGAAGCCGAGTTTCTCGGTTGTAGTGGCTTTGATTGAAATATTTTCGGGATGGGTTTCAAGGATTTCAGAGATCCTCTTACTCATTTCCGGGATAAAGTCAGATATCCTTGGCTTCTCAAGGCAAACTGTTGAATCGATATTCACAACGCTAAAACCTTTATTACTGATCAGGCCGAAGGTCCGTTTTAAAATGATCTTGCTGTCGATGTTTTTGAATTCAGGATCTGAATCGGGAAAATGATAGCCAATATCCCTGAGACCGGCTGCTCCCAGCAACGCATCGCACACTGCGTGTAAAAGTACATCCCCGTCGGAGTGGGCAACCGCCCCGAGTTCTGAAGGAATCAGGACTCCTCCAAGCCATAGATCACGACCGGGTTCAAGCCGGTGGAAATCGATACCCTGGCCGATCCTGATATTGGACATTAGTTTACGTCGCTGTTCGATTGCAGCTTGTTAAGATCGAATGACATAGAAAAGCGCAGGGTCCTTGCCAGCGGATGATTCTGGGCCAGCGGCATCAGGTACGAGAAGTCAATGGTAAAGCCTTTAAGCCTGAAGCCTGCACCTGTCGTAAAGTACTTCCTGTTACCCTTCGAAGCATTTTCGTTGAAATAACCGGCCCTGATGGCAAACTGGTTGTTATACCAGTATTCTGTACCAATCGAATAGGTTATCTCATGAAGCTCCTCCTTGAATCCTCCTGGTGCATCATAAAATGACTGGAATATCGCAATGGGAACCGTGACATTCGGATCCTTCCCGTCAATAATCTCCATATCATTGTTATAGATTGGCGGGGTTGGAACCAGAAGCTTGTTAAGATCAAGAGTAAGGGTAAGCTTGTTAAAATTATCAAGATTTAATGTTCCGGCTGTACCTACCCGCATATTCATGGGAATAAAATCTGTAGTCTGCCCGTCGGAGTAGCTCATTTTTGATCCGATATTTGAGAAATTCAGCCCGAATCCGATCTCTGCATCCTTGCTGAACAGGGTAATCTCTTTGTTATTATAATACCCCGAGATGTCTGCTGCGAATGAAATACCCGGTTTTGTGGCGTCACCGCCCGAATATGATCCTCCTGTCAGATTGGAGTAAATAAAACGGAACGCGACACCGCCTGAAAAATGCTCTGCAAATACTCTCGAATAACCAAGATCGAATGCAAGCTCATTCGGTTTAAAGGTCCGTTCAAGGTTACCGAAATCATCGGTGAATGGCACATCGCCCAGTGACGAGTAAAGAAGGCTGGCGCTTGCAACCTGTTTTCTGTCGATCCGGTAATATCCCGTTAGATATGCGATGTTAATATCGGGAACAAGATTTCTGAGCCAAGGTGAATATGAAATTCCCACCCCTCCTTTGCCGTCAATAAATGCATATTTTGCCGGATTCCAATGCTGGCTGTAAACATCAGGGGATGTCGCAACACCTGCATCACCCATCGCCCCGGCTCTGGAATCAGGAGCTATCGTCAGAAAAGGAACGACAGTCTGAATAGCATTTAATTCCTGGGAATAAACTTTTGCTGCACCGGTAAATACCAATGAGAAAAGAATTAATGAAAAGATTTTATTCTTCATTCTGATTATTATCTTTTTATGATTTTGCAAATATAAAACAAATATTTAAGTGACTTATTGTGTATGTGTTAATAAATGATCATTTTGCCTGATATACTGATAGTTTCGCCTGACCCGGCGGTGATTGTCACACTGTAGGGATAGATTCCACGGCCTGCTTTGGCTCCGCCTGAATCATTTCCGTCCCACAACACCGGATCAAGACGGTAACCTTGTGCTTCCGAGATAGTTTCAATGATCCTTATCAGTCTTCCATCGAGGCTGTAAATCCTTAATATTATGGTTAATACGTCATCTGGTCTGTTGTGCTCGACACTGATCCTCGTTTCATCATGAAAGGGATTTGGAAAATTTAGAAGGTTTTTTAGAATAAAGTCATCTCCCGTTTCGACGAGAAACAGAAGGGCTTCCTCTGTTGAATTGTTATAATTGTCCCATGCTTTCATTGTCAGCGTATGGCTCCCCTCCGTTATGTCTGAGAATCTGTAAAACAATCTCCCCCTGGAAGAACTTCCGGCATCGTGCTCGAAAAAATTATTTAGAACTATAAAATTGTTCCTGTCATTGTCAAGCCAGCAGACCAGGTCGTGCCCCAAACCAGAACCTGTTGTATTGATACCGCTCTCGTCTGCGACTATCGCATAGAGTCGCGGACCGGGATCAGTTATACCTCCGTCGCGGAACAAGGTATCGTTAAAAAACAGCTTTATCTCAGGACCTGTAGTATCTGAATCTGAGATATTGCTGAATCCTCCCGCCACAATTTTGCTGAAATCACCGTTCATTTCCCTGCCCTGACCTGTTGCATAGTAGCTTATCTTTCCGGCACCATAGGTGTAATCAATATCCCTTGGAACTATAAATGTAAAACTGAATTTTCCATTGTTTGCCATCGTTTTGCCGCTGAAGAGAATATTATTCTGCAGTTTGAATTCCATTTTCGGGCCGCCATCATTTGCAAGTGTTTCAACCACCGAAGGCTTGTCATAAACTATGGGTACAACGGTCCCGTTGAAATCGCCCAGCAGATTACCGGAGGCATCTTCTATATGACCCGTAACGGTTATTCGCGAAAGAGCTTTAAGTGTATCCAAAGCCTCACTGACAGGGATATTGTTTATTGAATCGGTTATTACTTTTCCCTGCATCGGATATGCGAGCCTGACGGCCGGATCACCCAGCAGCACGAAGTTCCTTTTGTTGGTGCCGCTTCCCGATCGGTTTTTTGCAATCCTGATTATATCCCCCATGCGGAGTGACCTGCCATCGGCATCGCTCTCGAAAGCCACATCAAATATACTGCGGTTCAACTGATAGTTTGGCGCGGAATATACAAGCCGTGTTGTTGACATAAGGGCGATTCCGCCGCCTCCGGACTTAAATAAGATTTTTTCTCCGGCTGAGCTCCTTTCAGTGATAGTATGAGTGACCGTGTTTATATCAATATCGTCGAACCTGCTGAATTCACAGGTAGCTGTTATGAAAAGCGGGAGCCGTTCCCTGTTTTTCCATGCTTCAATATTCTCTTCGGTAAGCACTCTTTCGTGCCCCAGGCTGTTCTCATTCCCATGTCCGATATAATCGAAAATCAATGTTCCGGCATTGATCCTGTCGTTTATTGCCTGTGACACACCGGGATAGAACTGTCCCGTGGCCGACGTAACCTGGCTGAAAGCATCGAAATAGATCTTATCGATATTCACCCCCGCAACGCTGTCGGTAAGCAGATCAGCAAGCCCTTCTGCATCCGAAATGTGGGTGTTCCCATCTTCATCGTCGGCAATTATTGTGACGGTGTTTTTCCAGTTCCCGGTGTTCACAGGATCAAGATAACCGGCAATTTTTGAGAGGATTATTCCTGCCTGGACAGTATCTGATACAGGCAGCCGGCCGATTCCCAGGTCCTCCGTCCCGGAATCTTCTCCCTCTCCTTCCTCAAGAAGGCCATAAAAATCATCAGAGGCAAACGATGAGACTATTACGGTTGAATTTTGCGACTGCCATGTCGGAACATAGTTCGGGTTTCCCGGAGGAGGGGTTTTATTCTCAAATGAACCGTCGCCGAAAAGAAGCAGGTATCTGAGGGGACTGGAGGTTCCCTTTTGCCTGATATATTTCATTCTGAGAAAATTTCTGATCGCAGCAATGTCTGGTATGCCGCCAGAGAACTCATTGTAGATCTGTTCCGGCGTTACGACAAGTGAGGTCAGGCCGCTGTTTTCGGCATGGAGTTCTGCAAGTCCTGAGGCATAATTTTTAAAGACAGGATGCGTTACGATTACCATATCGGCAGGCCCGGAAGAATGAAGGTCCTGATTCGCCACCGGGTCCGGGATTATGAGGGGTATCGGGGCATTTGCACCAGTGAATGCCACGAATGTCCGGAGCGAATCCGCATCTGCTCTGAACCTGATCTCATCACCTGACCGGACATAGCTTACTGAACGTGCATTAAACGGATCTGTTACATCCCATACAGACACCCCCTCAACAGTGGATTTGGCAATGAATTCTGCAACAGTACCTGGCATGACTGACCTCGAATCTGTGAAATGAGTCGTATGTCCGTCAAATGAATTTGTCCTTCTTCCCTCTATCCTGAGGTAATCGATCCAGCCCCTGGCAGATGTTTCTCCATTATTTAGAAAGCTGATCGAAAACTTCGGACCGGAAGACTGAGGTGTGGCTTCTCCGTCTTTAGCAGCGGACTGGGCATAGGTTCCGGTGGTTGAGGCCATATTTACCCCCGGGACTGATACTGTGGCAAGGATTGTTCCGCCAGATGACAACCTGAACTGAGTTGGAGACTGCGATCGTGCAAGTACCTTCAGGCTGTACTTCAGGGGTTCCGTAGTTATGATGTTCTTCCATTCCGGATCAGTTTCAGTATCCTTCAGGTATGAAACGGGCTGGAACCATTCCCTTCCCGACTTGATAAGATTTTCAGCATCAGTTTCATGGATGAAAAGGGCATCAGATGATGAGGAGTATAATCCGGGCGGGGAATCAGGAACAATAGCAGCAGTAACTCTCTTACCATTACCCGTCCCCGAAGTGATAAAATAATAAGCTGTATCGGAATAATAGTGTTTTTTGTAATCAAATTCACCTGAACCCTGATTAAAGACCCACCGATCCGTTCCTCTTCCATAAAACAGGAGATAATCGCCTTCATTGAATACATCATCGTTTCCATTTGAAAGAAAAATAGCCAATTCCTTCAGGTCATCCGGACCTGAATCATCATTGTAAAATGACAATTGGCCATAGTTATTACCAAAGATCCTTGGATCAGAGGGATTATCAAGTCCAAGTTGCTTTATCCTGGCATAATCTATCCTGTATATTCCATCAGCCGTGACAGCAAGTTTAAACCATTTGCCCGAAGAGAGAACAGAACCCTCACTATATGTTCCATTCGTTACCTGAGCCCGGATGTTCAGAGGCAATGTAAAGAGCAAAAAGGGCAATATTCTAAAAAAAAGAGTCATTATTACGGCAAAGATAAACATGTACTTCCGGTTTTTGCTTTATTTTGTCCTGTGAAATCGGAACCCGACAAAATTTCAGCCGGGGAATTTACGTTGATAATGCAGTTTCAAGGGATATGAGAAAAGGTTTAGGGCTCATAATTATTTTTTTATCTGTTGTTTTTTGTCCGGTTTCAGGTCAGGAGACAGCTTATGGGCCTGGGTATCAGACCATACTTTTAAATAATCCTGCCTTTACGGGCAGCAGCGATGAAGGGTCGGTGAGGTTTTCGTACCTGAATTTCTATCCAGGGAACAGCTATAATTTTCATTCAGTATATTTTTCCTATGATTCATACTTCCCCGTATTGCACGGAGGGGCTGGAATTTATGTTTCAGATGATTATCTGGGAGGAATAATGAATGATGTCAGAGGAGGTTTATCATATTCATATTTTCTGCAGGCAGGGAAAGAACTTTATATTAATGCCGGTCTGACTGCTTCATTCTTTCACCGGGGTTTTAATTTCGGAGATGCGGTTTTGCCTGAACAGATCGATCAGATGGGCCGGGTTTCAATACCCCCGACGGAAATGCTAAGCAATAAGAGCAGGACAGTGTTTGATATCGGTACAGGTTTTCTTTTGATATACAGAAGGTTTTTCGGAGGATTCGGGATAACTCATCTTACGCAACCTGACCTTGGAGGAAATGGATCACCGGCCGACAGGATGCACAGGAAATACTTTTTAAGTGTTGCGGCTGATTACGAACTTGATAAAAAAAACCAGTTGAAGATCAGGCCTGTTGCTGCAATGGAAATTCAGGGAAGCTATCTTTCAGCCTGCGCGGGAGCGGTTGTTGAGAGCAACTATCTTTCAGTTAATTCGCTGTTGTATTTTAATAACTACAGTAATATTGATCTTCAGGCAGGATTTTCACTAAAAAAAGACAGAGTCTCTGTTTTTTATAACTATAAGTTCAGTTTGAAACCGGGAGATACCATGTTGCCATTCTCACTTTTGCATCAGACTGGTCTGGCTTTCAGTTTAAACAATGTTGAAAAAAGAATAAGAATCCGAACAATAAACATGCCTGATTTGTAGTTATATTTGATGTCCGAAAAATTTTTAGGATATTTTTATATATTTGAAGATTCATAAATGCCATAAAAACTAAGGAGTTATGTTAAAATTCAGAACCTTGCCGGTTGTACTTATTGCAGCACTTACCCTCTTTTCCTGCAAGGGAGGTGGTAAGGGTGGTGACAATGTTTCATCCACCACCGGGTGGAGGTATAATGATCCGGATAATGGTGGATTTGAAGTAGCACTCGGTGCTGAACAGAAAACAGGTCCCGGCCTTGTCCTTATTGAAGGCGGCCGTTTCACCATGGGCCGGGTACAGCAGGATGTACTGTTTGACTGGAATAATCAGCCGCGTACCGTCACGGTATCTTCCTTTTATATGGATGAGACCGAAGTAAGGAATATTGACTACCGCGAATATTTGTTCTGGATCAAAAGAGTTTACAGGGATTATCCCGAAGTATTCAGGCGGGCATTACCTGACACCCTGGTCTGGAGAAGCCCGATGGGTTTCAATGATCCGTATGTACAGTATTATTTCAGGCATCCTTCGTATAATAATTACCCGGTTGTGGGTGTTAGCTGGGTTCAGGCAAATGATTACTGTCTTTGGAGAACGGACAGGGTGAACGAACAGCTGCTTATCGATGAGGGTGAACTGAACCCTGATCCAAATCAGCTGAACGAAAAGAACTTCAATACTGAAGCTTACCTGGCCGGCCAGTATGAGGGTGTTGTAAACCAGCTGCGTGAAAGTCTTAACCCCAATCAAACCGAAAGGCGTACCAACTTTGAGGATGGCATCCTGCTTCCGGCCTACAGGCTTCCTACCGAAGCTGAATGGGAGTTTGCGGCATATGCGCTCAGGGGAAACACTTTCGAAGAGAGAGTGTATGAAAGAAGGATATATCCATGGGATGGCCATAATGTAAGAAATTCCGAAAAGCGGAACCGCGGTGAGATGATGGGTAATTTTGTACGCGGAAGGGGAGACATGATGGGCGTTGCCGGAAGTCTTAACGACAATGGGAGCATCACAACTGATGTAAAATCATATTGGCCTAATGATTACGGACTCTATTGCATGGCCGGCAATGTCAATGAGTGGGTACAGGATGTCTACCGTCCACTTACCTCCGAAGATGTCGATGGTTTCAATCCATTCAGGGGCAACGTTTTCACTGACCTCAGGAGGGATGCCAACGGACAGGTTATCGGAAAAGACAAATTGGGCAAGCTTTATATCGATACCGTTAAGGATAGTGATGTTGCAAACAGATATAATTATCAGAAAGGTGACTACAGGAATTACCGTGACGGTGACCTCCAGTCTTCAATTGTCGGAGGCGGCGACTGGACTACCGAAGACAATAAACAGGGTTCACTGAGGATGTATGCCCAGGAGACTAATGATTACTTTACTCTTATTAATGACAAAGCAAGAGTTTTTAAAGGAGGATCATGGAAAGACCGGGCCTACTGGCTGAATCCTTCCACAAGAAGATTCCTTGACCAGGAGAGCGCAAGGGATGATATCGGATTCAGATGCGCAATGATCAGGGTCGGGAGTCCTGCAGGTCTTTGATAACTAAAAGGAAAGAAATTATTAATAGCCTCATTATGCTAACATAATGAGGCATTTTTTTAGATTTATGAAAACTGAACTGCTTTACGGATTATTCAAAGAGTCTAAAGGTATTGCAACTGATTCAAGGACAGTAAAAAAGGATCAAATCTTTTTTGCACTGTGGGGACAAAATTATAATGGGAACAAATATGCTGCCGAGGCCCTTGATAAAGGCGCTTCATTCGCAGTAATAGACGATCCCATGTATGAAACGGGAAAAACAATCCTTGTTGATGATTGCCTCTTTGAACTTCAGGCCCTTGCAGGCCATTACCGGAAGGAACTGAATGCTTCTGTCCTTGCGATCACGGGTACTAACGGGAAGACAACTACCAAGGAACTTTCCGCTGCCATTCTGACCAGGAAGTTTAAGGTTCACTTTACAAAAGGGAACTTTAACAACGAGATAGGCCTGCCTTTGACAATCCTTTCGGCACCGGCAGATACCGAGATGATGATCCTGGAAATGGGAGCCAGCCATCTGAGGGAAATCCGTACACTCTGTTCAATTGCAAGGCCCGATTATGGAATTGTAACGAATGTAAGCACGGCGCATATCGAGGGTTTTGGTTCGCTTGACGGAGTTTTGAAGGCCAAGACCGAATTATATGAGTATCTGCAGAAAGTAAATGGAATCGCGATTTACAATGACAAAAACCCTTTACTTTCAGAAATGATCTTCAAATTTGTAAACAGGGCAGTTCCCTATTCTGATCCCACGGGAATTGAACTTGTTGTGGAAGCCATAACTTCGGATCTGAACCTGATTGTCAGAGTGAAGTATCAGAATAAAATACATATTATTGAAACCAGGCTTTTTGGCGCCTATAACCTCGAAAATGTAAAGGCAGCAATTGCAGCAGGACTATTCCTTGGGGTTGAAATGGATGATATCGCCGATGCCCTGAGGGATTACCAGCCAGGGAATAACAGGTCGCAAGTGGTTAAGACAGCACAGGGCAACACACTGATCTGTGACTCGTACAATGCGAACCCGATAAGTATGAAGGTTGCCGTCAAATCGTTCTCGGAACTTAAAGCCGCCAGACGGATCCTCATTTTGGGCGACATGCTTGAACTGGGTGAAAAAAGCGAAGAAGAGCATATAAAATTGCTCAGTGATGTCAGACTGGTCAATCCCGATAAGGTTCTGCTTGTCGGGTCGCATTTTCAGAAGGCTTCCTCAGGATTCGGTTTCAAATCATTCCCGGATGTTGAAAGTCTGAAGGATTTCCTTAAAACCGAACCTTTAAAAGGGAGCCTGATTTTAATAAAGGGTTCCCGGGGAATGACGCTTGAAAAGCTTTATGACATTCTTTAGTGAGCCCTGGTATTTCCGGCTCAGGGTTTTTCCCGGAATCTGATATTAATAACAAGTATCTCTGATCTGCTGCCCGAACGCACCCGCGGACCCCACAGTCCGAAGCCTGACGAAACAATAAATTGTGTGTTTCCCTTTTTCATGTAACCATAGCTCAATTCAAATATCCGCCGGGTAACATAATTCAAAGGCCACATCTGACCGTTATGGGTATGACCTGAAAGTTGCAGGTCAATTCCGTTTTTTTCAGACTCAGCAAGGTTAACAGGCTGATGATCAAGAAGAATTGCAGGCTTTGATAAGTCGGTAAACTGCATCAATGCACTTAATGGCTTCCTTTCCGTACCGTGAAACATTTTTGAATCCCTGTCAAGCCTTCCAATAAGCTGTATTCCATTACCTATTTCAACTACCTCGTCTTTAAGTATCCTTATGCCCTTTCCCTCAATATAGGGTATCGTTTTTGCGGCTCCTCCTATATATTCGTGATTTCCCGTGATGGCGTAGAGTCCGTATCTGCATCGCGGACAGGTGAAGTGTTTTAAGAGATCTCCTCTTATAACCGGGCCGATCTCCCCGTCCACAATGTCACCGAGAAGAAGCACTAGATCGGGACTTATGGTGTCGAGGATGCCCGAAAGTTTTATCATGCTTCTTCTTCTGATAATGCTGCCCAGATGAATATCAGATACTGCCGCTACCTTAAGTTCACGGAGGCCGTCAGCCGGCTTGTCTATTGAAATTTCATAATTTCTGACTTTTGGGATCAGGGCATTGATGAATCCGCCCGTAATCAGAATAAAAGAAGCTGAAATTGTAAAAAGATATGCCCATTTTTTAAAGGACACTATATTCCCGGTATTTATTACTCCTGCCAGTCGGAGTATCACAGAAATTATTTCGGAAAGGAACAGGAACAGAAAACCATAAAGCATGAATGCCATCCAGAACCCGCCAATGATATTCAGAATATCTGATACTACTGATGAATGGTTGACTTCAAGTATTTTTCCGGCGATGAAGGTGGAAGCAAGTAATATGAAAATAAGAAGGTAAAGAGGTTTGAAAGTGCGGAAAGCCGCTATAGAATGGTATCCTTTCAGATAAATATATGTGTTGGCGAGAGAGTAGATTGTCAGAACAACTGTAAAGAAGACAATCATCTGGTAGTTCTTCATATTATTCACAGATAAGCATTCAGGGCATCAAAAGTCTTTTTTCGCTTAATGTAAAACTCCGAAACTATGCTCTTGTTCAAAATGAGTTTTGCCGGATAGGTAACTGTCAGTTCAATATTTTGCAACCTTTTTTCCTTCAGGCTATTACGGCTTCTGCGAAAATCTCTGTGGGCATTGCGGACGGCCCTGACACACTTCAGATTTCCATTCAGAAGAAACATGAGTGCAGCCAGACCATCGAGTAATTTCCTCTTAAAGATAGTTGTGCGCAACTCAAAGTCAGGCAGGTTCTTGTATAAAAGGAATAAATTATTTCTGAAATTAAGATAGGTTTTCATTTCCGAATCATACGGGAGAATTCCGCCTCCTACATGATACACCATTGATCCCGGAACATAAACGACCCGGAAGCCTGATTTGTGAAACCTCCAGCACAGATCGACTTCTTCCATGTGTGCAAAAAAATCATCATCAAAGCCTTTGCACTTTTCCCAGGCATCGGACCTGACAACCATGCATGCTCCGGTAGCCCAGAAGATGTCTTTCTGATCATCATACTGGCCATTATCTTTCTCGACAAAATGAAAAATGCGTCCCCTGCAAAAGGTATAGCCCAGCTTGTCAATAAAGCCTCCCGCGGCTCCTGCATATTCAAAATAATCCCTTTTTTCAAATGATCTGATCTTCGGCTGGCACGATGCAACATCAGGATTATTGTCCATAAATTGTATAAGGGGTTTTATCCAGTCCTGGGTAACTTCCACATCGGAGTTCAATAGAATATAATACCTGGCATCGACCTGCTTTAGGGCGAGGTTATACCCTCCTGCAAATCCATGGTTTTTTTCCAGCCTTATAATCCTGACCTCCTTGAAATTACCGGCAACCCAGTCAGCTGATCCGTCAGTGGAGCCATTATCGGCAACATATACCACCGTTTCTTTTCCTGCTGAGTATTTTACAACGATCGCCAGGAATTTTTTAAGCCAGCCGAGTCCGTTCCAGTTCAATATTACAACTGCAGTCTTATACATTGATGTTGGATTTGTTATATTTCCATCTGCGGTGTGTCCAGATCCAGTATTCGGGCTTTTCACAGATCAGCTTCTCCAGTCTTTTAACATGTGTATTGGTAACAAGATACTCAGGAAGGTCTTTTGTCTTTTCAAACAACAGTTCAACCGTGAGATTATAGAATCCCCTTTTTATTTTTTGGACATTAAAGAAGACTACTGCCATGTCATATTTTGCGGCTATTTTTTCAATTCCCAGAAATACAGGAGTATCCTGATTAAGAAATTCAGTACTATACCTGATATCCGGTTTTGCTGGGGTCTGATCGGCAACAAATCCGTACATAGCCCTGATATTGTTCTTTCTGTTTTCAACTATATCCCTGATTACATGTTTCATGGGAGTCGGCACTGATCTGTTTCTTGTACGGTGCTTATTCATGAACCTGTCGAAAAGCTTACTCTGAAGAGGTTTATAAACACCGATTAACTTATAGCGCGTATAACGGGGAATACATACCAGCCATTCCCAGTTGTTATAATGGCTGTGGACAATTGCAAGGTCACGGCCCGCGTCATAAAGTCTCTCAAGCAGTTCCGGATTGCTTAATGTGAATCTCCTTTCCAGTTCTTTGTTGCTTAAGTGGGTAAGTTTAAGGGTTTCTATTACCAGATCGGCCAGATGCCTGTAAAATTTTTTTTCTATCAGAACAAGTTCTTTCACGGTTTTTTCCGGAAAGGAATTCCTAAGATTCTGCTTAACTACTTTCCGGCGGTATGATGGGAAGTAATAGAGAAGGAGATAAAGGAAATCGGAAAAAACATATAATACCCGGAGAGGTAAAAGTGTCATTAACCAGTTGATCACGAAGAAAATATAGAATCCGACGGCTCCCACCGGGTTAAATGGTTTTTTTATTCATGATCCGGCCGATAAGTTCAAGTAATTCAGAATAGATAAGATCGTTAGCTGCGAAGGCCTCGTCGCCGGTTAGTTTTTTCATATTACCTGAAAAATCACTGAACCTTCCCCCGGCTTCCCTTACAAGGAGCATTCCTGCAGCAATGTCCCATGGTTTAAGATTGTATTCAAAGAAGGCGTCAAACCTGCCGCATGCCACGTAGGCCAGGTCAACTGATGCTGAACCGAGTCTCCTTACGCCGTGGCTGTTCTGAACCAGGTGCTTCAGAAGATCCATATAAGGATTCAGTCTGTCGAACAGGTTGTATGGAAATCCGGTAGCGATAAGGGAGTCCGATAAAACAGTAGTCCCTGAGACATGTATCCTTCTGCCGTTTAACCACGCTCCTCCGTCCTTCCATGCCGTAAAGATTTCATCCCCGCCAATGTTGTGAACGACACCTGCAACAATTTCATCATCTTCCATAAGACCGATGCTGACAGCGTAGGGGCGGACCCTGTGAACAAAGTTGGTTGTGCCGTCAAGGGGATCGACCACCCAGTTATATGTAACGCCTGTTTTAGTCGAGGTGCCCTCTTCGGCAATGAATCCTGCTTCAGGCACAAGGGCGGAGAGTTTTTCGACAAGCATCTTTTCGGATCCCTTGTCAACATAAGTCACAAAATTATTGAGCCCCTTTGTCTCTGTCCGGGAAACATCAAAATGTTCCGACTCCTTTAATATAAAAACGGCGGCCTCACGGGCAGCACTTTCAATTCCAGCACATAAATCTTTAAGATCGGTCATAACCTATTCTTTTAATTCTGCAGTCATCCTTCCCGATGGAGCAACATCCCTGAGAACAACCCTGGCAATAGCACCTGCAAGCCTGTTTTCCCACGGGTGTTCGGTTTTAATATAGTTCCCGGTAAAACCGGTGATCATTCCCTTATCCCTTGCATGTTCAAAAAGTACATCCGATATCCTTCCAATGTTCATTTTGCAGAACTCCAGATGTTTTTTCTCTGAAAGTGAAATTAATGTTTTACTTCTTAAATCCCTGACAGCAGAGGGGACTTTTCCGGATAATTGTGCCGCATGGGTTCCCGGCCGTTCTGAAAAGTTGAATACATGCAGGTATGAAAGGGGCATATCCGCGAGGAAGGCACAGGTTTCTTCGAAGTCAGCGTCAGTTTCTCCCGGGAATCCGACAATAACATCAGCGCCAATGCCTGCATAAGGCATTTTCCCACTAATCATCCCGATCTTTCCGGCAAACAACTCCCTTTTATATCTTCTTCTCATCAAGCCCAGGATCTTATTGCTCCCGCTCTGAAGGGGGATATGGAAATGCGGCAGTATCTTCCCGCTTTCTGCCGTCAGTTCAATTATCTCATCCGTTAAAAGATTCGGTTCGATCGAGGAGATCCTGAATCTTTCCAGACCCGGCACCCTGACAAGTTCACGAAGAAGATCCAAAAGGGATTCACCTGTTGATTTTCCGAAATCACCGATATTAACGCCTGTAAGAACCACCTCTTTTATGCCTCTCCGGGCTATTTCTTCAGCTTCGGCAACAATTTCAGTCACTGCCTGGTTCCGGCTCTGACCGCGTGCAAGCGGCACAGTACAGTAGGAACAACCATAATCGCAGCCATCCTGCACTTTGAGGAATGACCGGGTTCTGCCGCCGAATGAGAAAGAAGGGTAAAAATCAACTTTGCCGGCCAGCCCACCGGAATGAATTTCCGTCTTTTCCCTCTTCGATGTTATGTCAAGATAGCGGGCAATATCAAATTTCTCATTTGTGCCAAGAACCATGTCAACACCGGGGATGGAGGAAACTTCCTGCGGCTTCATCTGAGCGTAACAACCGACTACGGCAATGAAGGCATCCGGCGAACGGTTAATAAATTTTCTGATGGCCTGCCTGCATTTTCTGTCGGCAGCATCAGTAACTGAGCAGGTATTTATTATATAAACATCTGCTTCCTCACTGGCCGGTACCTTATCGAAACGATCTTCCGGAAATGACCTGGAGATTGCAGATGTCTCAGCAAAATTAAGCTTGCAGCCAAGTGTATGAAATGCTACCTTTTTTTTAGTATTATTCATTATATTAAGGTGCTACGAAACCATAGCACTATTGAACCATCGAAAAACTAAAACTTTATCTGCGTCCTGATTTCTTAAGATTTGTCAGATATACATTTTTGAATTCAATATCTTTTCCTTCACTCTGCAGACAGATATGTCCGCTAGTGGATGATATAGCTGTTCCTTTATTTTGCAGAACACCGTTTATAAAGACCTCCAGGGTATTTTCCCTTGCTACCACCTCCATTATATTCCATTCTCCCACAGACTTTTCTGAGGAAGCGGCCAACTTTTTAACAACGCCCTTCGTCTTATCCTTGCGTTCATTCATATCGGTCCCGTTCATGCAGATAAAATCGCCTGCATTACCTGCAGCAAGCTGGCATTCGAAACATTTTATCCAGATTGCATCAGGCGGGGTTGCATGTATGAAGACACCGCTGTTCGTCGCTTCAACCGGATATCGCCATTCAACATGAAGCCTGTAGTCGGAATAGGTGTCCTTCGTGCGCATATAGCCGAAAGGATTACCCGTAATATGTATCACCCCGTTCTGAACAGTGAAGACTGAAGCGGGATCAACTGATTGGTCCTTCAGATAGAATAACCAGTTTGAAAGGTCCTTGCCATTGAAAAGCTGAATATTCTCAATTTTCGAATTCCGGCGAACTTTCTGGCTTTTCGCGTTTTTTTGCCTCGATTGTGCCGAAACCGCTGTGAAGCTCCCAAGTAGGATCACCAGCAGGATTGAAGAAAAGCGGATTGATTTGGTTGTCATGGTTAATTGTATTTGATTAGAGATTTTCTTATGATATTTCAGTTTCAACCTTAGAGCAGTCTGCTTGCAAGCTCGGCGAGGAAACTGCGTTCACCCTTAACGAGATTCACATGTGCAAATATCTCCTGATCCTTCATTTTGTCCGAAAGGTAACTCAATCCATTCGATCCGGTATCAAGATAAGGAGAGTCGATCTGTTCAATATCGCCTGTGAAGACCATTTTAGTGCCTTCACCTGCACGGGTAATGATTGTTTTAATCTCGTGCGGGGTAAGGTTCTGGGCTTCATCAACAATGAAAAATATACTTGAAAGGCTTCTTCCCCTGATATAGGCAAGTGGGGTGATAACAAGCTTCTCTTCCTTCATCATATCGTTGATCCTCAGGAATTCCGCACTCTGGTGGCTGAATTTATGCTTAATGACCGTAAGATTATCGTATAAAGGCTGCATATACGGATCCATCTTTTCCTTTACGTCGCCGGGAAGAAATCCAAGGTCACGGTTTGCCAGCGGTACTATCGGCCGGGCCAGAAAAATCTGTTTGTATCTCTTGTGTTGCTGAAGAGCTGCAGCAAGGGCAAGCAGTGTCTTCCCTGTACCTGCCTTGCCTGTCAGGGAAACGAGCTGAATATCGGGATTTGTCAATGCATCAAGTGCAAAAGTTTGTTCGGCGTTTCTTGGATCGATTCCGTAAGTCGTTTGTTTGATCACCCTGTTAAGCATTTTGTTAACAGGATTGTAATGGGCAAGGGCACTGGCGCCACTGTTCTTCATTATAAAGAACTGATGCCCCTTAAGCTTGGTGTCAATCTTGAAATCTGTGCAGTTTACCCCTTCAGGAATTTCATAAAGCTTGCCAATCAGCTCATGGTCAACGCCTTCAAGGACCTGTATTCCTTTATACAGATCATCGATGTTGGCAACTTTGTCGTTCTGGTAATCCTGTGCCATTATGCCCAGCGACTTGGCCTTCATCCTGAGATTAATGTCCTTGGTTATCAGGACGACCGTTTTGTCCTTGTTTGAATTGCAGACATATTCTGCTATTGCGAGTATCCTGTGGTCGGCGGTTCTTTCCGGGAACGACTGATTCACCTTATCGGAAAAGTCCTTGCCTGTTTCAATATGAAGATTCCCAAGGTTTTCACCAAGAGGGATATTTGCAGTCAGAAGCATATCGCCTGAGAGCTTGTCAAGCTCCCTGTTAAATTCCCTGGCGTGGAAGTTAATGATATCATTGCCCCTTTTAAATTTATCAAGCTCCTCAAGAACAACAATCGGAATTATAACATCATTTTCCTCGAAATTGTAAATGCATTTATAATCATGAAGGAGAACATTAGTGTCGATAATAAAAAGTTTCTTATTATGTTTTTTTCTCATTACTAAGTGGTTTAAATTCAGTATACTACAGTAGATATACGCTATGCTTCACCGATCTGCAAAAATAACTAAAATAAAGAATACATTGATGCATGTGTTGAAAGTATGTTAATTTGTAACACAAAAGTGGTAATCTGAAATGCCCGTTAAATGAATTACGACCAGACATTGCAATTTCTTTATTCCCGCCTTCCTGCGTATCACAGGATCGGGAAAGCTGCCTATAAAAGTGATCTCGACAATACCCTTGCTCTTGATGAGTACCTCGGCCATTCCCATACAAAATACAGGACAATACACGTAGGCGGGACCAACGGAAAAGGCTCCGTATCGCATATGATCGCCTCTGTATTAATGGAAGCCGGCTATAAGACAGGGCTTTACACCTCTCCGCATCTTAAGGATTTCCGTGAACGCATCAGGGTGAACGGAAAAATGATACCCAGAAGCGCCGTAACGGGCTTTGTAAAGCAGCACGAAAAATTCATTAGCGCTCTTGAACCTTCGTTCTTTGAAATGACTGTTGCACTTGCCTTCAGTTATTTTGCAGAATGCGGCGTTGATGTTGCAGTAATTGAAGTCGGACTGGGGGGAAGGCTTGATTCAACAAATATAATTAATCCGGTGCTCTCGGTTATTACGAATATCGGGCATGACCATATGGATCTTCTTGGTGATACAATGGAGAAAATCGCCGCTGAAAAGGCCGGCATAATTAAAGACAAAATTCCTGTTGTCATAAGTGAAACCCAGTCTGAAGTAAGGTCGGTTTTTTTAAGCAGGGCAAAGAGATCAGGTTCCCGGATTTCCTTCGCAGATCAGAATTATTTATGCGAACTGGCCGAGTTTGATATTCTTAAGGGGAGAAGGAATTTCATTGTCAAAGAGCTTTCAGACGACTCTTCCTTTGAGGGATCGATCCCTCTTGGCGGTGATTATCAGTCTGCCAATATTCAGGCAGTATTCCAGTCATTTAAAGTTTTGAGAGGAACCTTTAGCTTCACCGGGAAGAACATACTGACCGGGATAGGGAAAGTAACTGCCAATACCGGCCTGATGGGACGCTGGCAGATACTTGACCGCAAACCTCTGACTATCTGTGATACGGGTCACAATAAGGAGGGTTTGGAATATGTTATCAGTCAGATGGGTAAAATTCCCGCAACGAGGCTCCGGATTGTGCTTGGATTTGTAAACGACAAGGATCTCAGGTCTGTTTTACCATTATTTCCTGCCGATGCAGTTTACTATTTTACACGGGCCGCTGTACCAAGAGCCCTTGATGAAAAGAAACTTAAGCTTGAAGCCGGGAGGTTTGGCCTCATTGGCGATTCCTTCCCTGATGTAAAAACTGCACTGCATGCCGCAAGGTCAGATGCTGCTGGTACGGATTTGATCTTTATCGGGGGGAGTACCTTTATTGTCGCCGAGGCCGTTTAATCATCCCCCGGCCAGAGGAAGATATTCATTCACCTGCTCAAAACTTGCCATTGCAACTGCGGCAGCGCTGATAAAGGGATGATTAATGACCCACCTGACCGCCTCCGGAAAGCTCGGCTCAATTCCGGGAGCGGGTGAATATTTGCCGCCCGAACATGTCTTCATTGCGATTACACCAATTCCCCTCGAACCGGCTTCCGAGAGCGCTTTTATCAATCTGTCCTGATCCCACTCAGAGTATCTGCCATTAACAGAATGTATAAATGATCCTTTATTATTAAAGGGAACCATTATAACATCATAGAAGCGATCGGTATTGTTCCTTTCATGCAGGCTCAGATAGTCATTATGCGCTGAGAATCCGTGCGCTCTGATCACTCCCGAACTCTTTAACCCGTCAAATATTTTCATAACTTCAGGATGGAACAATAAATTTTCATCTGCTGCATCGTGATAAAGAAGAATGTCAATATAATTTGAGTTTAATGCGTTTAGACTGGCTTCAATCTTAGAATTCATGAGGCTCCTGATTTCATCGGCGCCTTTTTTCCCCTTCCCTCCCGATGGCAATTCATTTGGATCCATTCTTATTTTTGACTGGATTACAACATTTTCACGGATCCCTGCTATTGAGCGTCCGACAAGTTTTTCATTATTGCCGTTACCGTACGTCCGTCCGGTATCAATAAAGTTTATTCCCTTGTCAAGCACATACCTGATCAGCGATTCGTCGTTAGTCCTGGGGGCTCCAAAGCAGATTGGGCTCACCATTATGCCTGTCGAACCAACAGTGCGTTTTGTAAAATTGTCCACCTGACCAATGCTGAAATCTTTAGCCATCAGTTTTATACCGGTAAATCCGGCGATAGCGGATGACAGGAATTTTTTCCTGCTGATTTTCTGTTTTACCATTTGCTGAAAGGATTATCTACTACCAATCTGTTCTTACGGTTTGCAATAGTGTAGCCAATATCGTAGACTGTTTTTGCCACGAGTTCCATTTTATTAAAACTAATTTTTTCGATTACGTCTCCCGGTGTATGATAGTCAGTATGCAATCCGGTAGTAAAGAACAGGACGGGTATATCCTTTTTAACAAAATTATAATGATCGCTCCGGGCAAAGAGTTGTAAAGGATCATCACGCCCGCTCAGGCTGTAATCAAAATCGAGAGGTGATCTCTTGTCAGCCTCTTCCGCAATTTTCATCAGTTCGATGCTCTGATTGCCGGTAATTACAAAAATCCCGTTGGGTCCCGACATAGGTGTTTCCGGGGTTGTATCTGCTACACCCTTTACCCTGCCGATCATATCCATATTAAGGTCGGCCACAGTATTCGCGAGCGGGAATATCGGATTATTGATGTAGGATTGGGAACCGAATAAACCGATCTCTTCACCTGTTACCCAAAGAAATAAAAGTGATCGTAGCGGCTTCTTCTCGAGGCTTTGAAATGCGTCTGCAATTTCAAGCATAGCAGCACAGCCTGAAGCATTATCATCGGCTCCTGTGTTGATTTTATCGCCTGAACCGCCGGTATGGTCGGCATGGCCCGAGAAAATTACAAATTCGTTTCTAAGCACCGGATCACTTCCTTCAATCCAGGCTGCCACATTATTAAGGACCACTTCGTCGGTTCTTGAAACCTCTGTTATTCTGAGCTTTTTCCCGGCAATGCCGAAGGAATGAGGTTTAAGGCTTGAATCAATACTCTTTTGCAACTCTTCAAGATTATATCCGGTTCCCCTCAGAATTTCATCAGCCACCTCCCTGTGGACGAAAATTATTTTTGGCATACCGGGGAGCTCAATTGTCAATGGTTTTGAACCCTTTAGATAATTGCTTGATTTCAACTCATTTGCTATACCGGGATATTGATCCTCAACAGACGAATAACCCGATTTTGGATCAGGAACAAGGAGTATAGCCCTGGCTTTGGAGAATAAAAGACTTGTAAGCTTTATCTGGATGCTCATGAAAGTTGACCATACGGGTTCTTCGAACCGGAAATTGTTTCCATCTTCCGATAGGGGTGAACGGTTCATGGCAAGAATGATCTTCCCCTCGGTATCAATATCCTCAAAATCATTGTAATTATATTTGTCAGCTTTGATGCCATAGCCGGCAAACACCACCTCACCCTCAAATTCAAAATCAGATGATCCTGTTGGAAAGAGCTGGATCAGTGGTTTGTTTATTTTAACATTTTCCTTATTATCATTCACAATGAGAAGTGTAGTTTTTTCCTGGTCAATTGATTTTCTGATTATTGAATAAGGCTGGAAGTAGCTTGTCCCGTTAGCTGGTCTGAGGCCCATAAGTTTAGCCTGTGCCGCCAGGTAGTTTGTGGCAATATTTAGTTCAGGCTCTCCATTTGCCCTGCCTTTAAGATAAGGGGAGGCAAGAAATGCCAAATGGCTTTCCAGGTCATCTGTTTTTATCCTTCCGGGTCCCGTTGAAGCTTTCTGGCTGAAAAGGGGGACGGTGAAAACCAATAATAATATTAAAGGACACAACCGGGGTGTTTTAATAGTTGTCATGGCAAATAAAAGTAAATAGCGCATAAAATTAAAAAAGTTTTTCAGTTAACTGATTTTTGGCAGGGCTGTTTGCGGTCGTTCTGTAGAATAAAGTCGATTCAGGCATTTAACAATGATGATGATAAATTTTTTTTAGCTTTGCAGATTAATTTAAGTTTATGGGTGTCAGTATTTACTTTTGGATAGGATTTCATGCATTTATATTTTTTATGCTTGCCCTTGACCTGGGTGTATTCAATAAGAAAGCACATAAAATAGAGGTTAAAGAGGCGTTGAAGTGGACCGGGGCGTGGATTTCGCTTGCATTATTATTCAGTGTTTTTGTTTTTTATGAGTTTGGCAAGACCAAGGCCCTTGAGTTCCTTACCGGTTATGTTATTGAATATTCGTTAAGTGTTGACAATATATTCGTCTTTATCCTGATCTTCACTTATTTTTCAGTAAAGCCGCAGTACCAGCATAAAATTTTATTTTGGGGAATTTTGGGTGCCCTCATAATGAGGGGGATATTTATTTTTGCCGGAGTGACGCTCATAAACAGGTTTCACTGGATAGTCCTGATATTCGGGGGATTCCTTTTGATAACGGGAATAAAGATGCTTTTCCACAGGGAGACTTCTGTTGATCCTGATAAAAACCCGGTGGTCAGGATTTTCAGAAAGTTCTTTCCAGTTACAGATACAATCCAGGGATCACATCTTTTCGTGAGGCAGGGGCATAAAATATTTGCAACACCTCTTTTCCTGGTGCTTCTGGTCATTGAATCATCCGATCTTATCTTTGCAGTCGACAGTATTCCGGCCGTGTTGGCGATAAGCAAGGATACATTTATTGTTTACACATCAAACATTTTTGCAATTCTGGGTTTGAGGTCGTTATATTTTACCGTCTCGGGAATTATGGACTATTTCCGGTACCTTAAAACCGGGCTTGCTTTTGTCCTTTCGTTTGTAGGACTTAAGATGCTGGCATCTTATTTTCATTTTGAGATCCCGATTTTAATGTCACTGGCGATTATTATTTCCATACTTGTCATCTCTATTTTGGCCTCATTACTGATAAAGAAGAAATAGTACTGTTTTTTCATTTTAAGTTAATTATGCCTGCAAATAAAAGCAAAACACTATTTTTACATTGCACAAGTGAAGGGTTAAAGTATTCATTATAATCATATTGGCGATCTAATAATGATTTCGCACAGGCAAAAACCGGCTACTCCGTGGCTATTGATTGTTCTATTTGTAATTATTTCAGCAAGTGCCATTTTGCTGGGGTTTTTGTATTATAAAAGTCAGAAAGCAAGGCTTTTGAATGATAAAAAACTTGAGTTATCAGCCATAGCCGACCTGAAAGTGAGGCAGATAGCCCAATGGAGAAATGAGAGGGTAGCGGATGCAATTTTGCTTGGCGAAAATGTTCCGTTTATTAAGCAATTGTCGGAATATCTGCATTCTCCGGAGAGTACGGCTTTACTGCCTGATATTACTTCGAGCCTTAATTCGCTTACCAGGAACCTTGATTACAAGAGTGTGATCCTGATCGATTCTACAGGGAAAGTCAGAGGTAACTTTCCGAAGCAGGACTCAATATTAGGCAATAATCTGCGAAGGCTGTTACCAGATCTGCTGAGGCTTCGGACAGGTATGTTGACCGACTTTCACACAGCTGATAATATTGGTTATGTCCATCTCGATCTGGTCATACCCCTCATAAACGTTTGGAGGAATGATAAAAGTGCTTTTGGATTGCTTGCCCTCAGGATAGATCCTCATGAACTGCTTCATCCCCTTATTCAAACATGGCCTGTACCGAGTAAAACAGCTGAATCGTTGCTTGTCAGGCAGGAGGAGGATAAGGTGGTCTATCTGAATGAACTCAGGTTTAAGAAGAACTCAGAATTGGTGCTTGTTAAATCGGTTTCTGAGGAGAAATTGCCCGGAGCTATGGCGGTTCGGGGAATTGAGGCAACTATCAATGGTGAGGATTACAGAGGCGCATCGGTTGTTGCAGCAATGAAAAAAGTGCCTGGTTCCCCATGGTACCTGGTAGCGAAGGTTGATCATAACGAGGTATTCTCAACACTTAATAAACAAATCACCCTTATTATAATCATAATAATCCTGTTTATCCTCACGATCGGATTACTGCTCGGGATTCTTGAGTGGAATGAAAATGTAAGGTTCTACCGTGAGAAATACGAAGCTGAGCTCGATCATCTGGCTCTCAGGAAGCACTTTGACTCCATCTTAAAATATGCCAATGACATAATTTTCCTTACTGACCGGAATCTCATTATTATAGAAGCTAATGACAGGGCTGTTGAAACTTTTCAGTGTGACAGGAATGAGCTGATTGGCACGAATATTTCAAAACTCAGGGCACCCGGTACTATCAGGGCGTTGATGCAGGAAAAACGCATCCTTGATGAAAAAGGCTTTGCCACTTTCGAAACCGCACATATAAGGAGGGACGGAACTATCATCCCGGTTGAAATCAGTGCGAGGAAGGTTGAAATTGAGGGTGTCAGTTACTTTCAGTCGATCTGCCGTGATATCACTGAGCGTAAATTTGCTGAAGAAACCCTCAAGGAAAGTGAGGAAAGGTTCAGAAAGATATTTGAAGAGAGTCCGTTCAGTATGGCAATGACGGGCAAAGACCTGGGAATAATCAGGGCAAACTCTGCCTTTTGTAAAATGTTGGGCTACAGGGAGGAGGAACTCAAATCCTTTACATTCAGGCAATTTACTCATCCTGACTATATCAAGGGGGACGATGTTTCAATGTTGAAACTGGTTGCGGAGGAAATACCGTTGTATCATACGGAAAAACAGTACATTCGAAAGGATGGGATTGTAATATGGGGATCTGCGACAATAAGTATAATCAGGAATAATAATGATGAAGTCCAGTATTTTCTCGCAATGGTGGAGGATATCACTCTCCGGAAGAAGGCGGAAGCTGAGCTTGAGAAGTCATTTTCACTTATCAAGGCTACTCTTGAATCAACAGCCGACGGGATCCTGGTTGTTGATGGAAGAGGGAAGATAGTTCAGCATAATCATAAGTTCATGGAGATGTGGAGGATGCCAGAGTCGGTTATGGAAACGAAAAATGACAGCGATGCCATAAAATTTGTGATGGATCAGCTGATTTATCCTGAAGAGTTTGTAAATCAGATCAAGCAGCTGTATACTGATCCGGAGGCCACCACTTCTGACCTTCTTGAGTTTAAGGATGGCAGGGTGTTCGAGCGTTATTCGCAGCCGCAGAAGATTTCAGGAAGAAGTGTTGGAAGGGTATGGAGCTTCCGGGATATTACAGAACGCAAACGCGCGGAAGCGGAGCTGATAGCGGCTAAGGAAAAAGCAGAGGAAAGCGACAGGCTTAAAACCGCTTTCCTTCACAACGTATCTCATGAAATCAGAACCCCTATGAATGCCATTATCGGTTTTTCTGCACTTCTTAATGAACCCGACACAACTGAAGCTGACAGACACCAGTTTATTGATATTATATTCCAGAGCGGCAGCCAGCTTCTTTCAATAATAAATGATATTGTTGATATAGCCAACGTTGAAAGCGGCCAGGCCAAGCTTAATATTAAGGAAATGAACCTTAATTCATGCCTGCGGAGCCTTGATGAGCAATTCAGTTATAAGGAGAAGCCTGATGTCATCTCAATCAACCTCAAAACCGGATTGCCTGATGAAGAGTCGGTTATTATGACTGACAGCACCAAGCTTATCCAGGTACTTTCCAACCTCATCAACAACGCGACAAAGTTCACCAGCGAGGGAAACATTGATTTTGGCTATAAAAGAAAGGACGGCTATCTGGAATTCTTTGTGAAAGATACAGGCATCGGAATTCCTCCTGAACATCACGAAAAAATATTCGAACGGTTTTTCCAGGTTGATAATCTTATTTCAAGAAAGTTTGGAGGTACGGGCCTCGGATTATCCATCTGCAAAGCTTATGTTGAGCTTCTTGGCGGCAGGATCTGGGTTAACTCCCGTCCCGGGGAAGGGACAATATTCCGGTTCACACTGCCCTATAAAATCCCTGAAACCCCGCAGTAATTTTATTTTGCCAGGTACGGCTATTGCCTGAGGTTTGGACAGACGGCTCCCGCCTACTATCAGGATCATCCTGGTCTGCCGGATCTTATACCTTTTCCCGCTCTGAATCCCATCCATATTTTCGAAGTTTCCCGTCTCAAAAAAAGTCCCTGCCTTTTTGAACATTGGTTCCTCCTTATATGTTTTATCAATCTAATTAATATTCTAGATATATGAAAAAGTACTTTTTATTTTTGGCATTAGTTTTATCCGCGACTACATTATTTTCGCAGGAAACCAGAGATGACAGAAAATTCAGGATCCCTTTGATAGGTGAACTTGCACCTTCATTCACAGCTGAATCTACAACTGGAGTTGTTAATTTCCCGGCTGATTACGGACGCGCCTGGAAAATTTTATTCAGCCATCCACAGGACTTTACGCCTGTATGCTCTTCAGAAATACTTGAACTGGCTCATCTGCAGAGCGATTTTGATAAACTTAAGACTAAACTGGTAGTGCTTTCCACCGACCCGGTTGAAACCCATCGTGACTGGAAAAAGGCCCTCGAGGCAATTGAATATAAGGGAAGGACTCCAACATCAATAAAGTTTCCCCTTGTTGACGATGAAAATCTTGTTGTATCAAAACTGTATGGAATGATACACGCTCCCTCAAATACCACAAGGGATGTCAGAGGTGTTTTTATAATTGATCCGGAAAATGTTGTTCAGGCTATTTATTTTTACCCTTCCAACGTCGGACGAAGCACCGAAGAACTGTTAAGAACGATAACGGCCCTCCAGACGGCCAGGGATCATAACGTACTCACTCCGTCAGACTGGAAGGCAGGTAATGATGTATTCATCCCTTATCTTCCAAAATCCGATTCCGATAAATCTATGGATAATATGAGTGATGTGTATAAAGTTGCCTGGTTTATGACGTACAAGAAGATGACACCGTAAGGCCATAATTTTTCCCTTCATAGCTTTTTAAGCGGTTTAAATTAGCAGAAATGTAAAAAAGAGGTCAGTAATATACTGACCTCTTCTGTTTTAACGTTTTACAGAAAATAAACAGGCCGCTGATTATACAGGACTAAATTATGCTGGTTGTCAATAAGGTTCATATTATTTCCGGCAGGTTTAAACAAAAGATTTGAAAATTTTATACCTTTATAATTGAAATAAAGGAAAAGGTGTGATTTCAACTGAAATCTCTTTAATCGAAAAAAATTATTAAAAGTGAAAAGCGGATTTAATTTTTATGTATTTCTGTCACTTAGTTTCTTTTCACTCTTCTTCACAGGGTGCAAGATCGTAAAACCTCCGTCCCTGACAACCCTTGCAGTCAGTGAAATTGAACCACACACTGCAAAGGCAGGCGGCAACATAACAAGTGATGGTAATACGGATATTCTTGTAAGAGGGGTTTGCTGGAGCATATCAAAGTCGCCTACTACCGAAGATACGAGAACAACTGACGGGTATGGGGTGGGAACCTATACAAGCAGCCTGACTAATTTGATTCCGAATACGGTTTATTATGTAAGGGCATACGCGACAAACAAAGAAGGAACGGCTTATGGAAACCAGGTGACCTTTACTACGGGGGAGCTTTCAATTGCAGAGCTGACAACTGCAGCAATTAGCGGAATTACTCAAACCTCGGCTGTTTCGGGAGGTAATATTACTTTTGACGGCGGCAGCGAAATTGCTGAAAGGGGTGTTTGCTGGAGTACTCATGCGGTACCAACACTCGCTGATTCCAAGACATCAAACGGAACAGGAGCAGGTATTTTCTCCAGCAATATTACAGGGCTGACAGGAAACACAAGATATTACGTAAGGGCATACGCAACCAACGCGATCGGTACAGCTTACGGCCAGGAAATTTCTTTCATATCGGGATCAGTACTGGCTGTGTTAACCACGGAAATTCCCTCAGCAACCGGCACAACCACCGGTTCAGGAGGTGGAAATATTACAAATGACGGAGGTTCAGCTGTAACTGTACGCGGAGTTTGCTGGAGCACATCGGCAAATCCGACAATTTCAGGTAACAAAACCATTAACGGCACCGGTACAGGCTCATTCACAAGTGAGATAACAGGGCTGGCCCCCAATACAAGGTACCACGTAAGGGCCTATGCAACAAACAGCGTCGGGACTGCCTATGGAACAGACAGGACATTCACAACTGATCCGGTTTCAATTCAGGATTATGATGACAACGATTACAATGTAATTAGGGTCGGAACCCAGGTGTGGATTAAGGAGAACCTGAAAACGACTCACTTTAACGACGGAACAGCCATTCCGCTGGTAACAGGTAACGCTGCCTGGATCAGCCTCACTACACCCGGATATTGCTGGTACGGTAACAATGAGTCAAACAAGGATGTATATGGAGCTCTTTATAACTGGCACGCCGTTGATGCAGGTAACCTTTGTCCCGACGGCTGGCATGTTCCGACCGATGCCGAATGGCTGGTACTGATAAATTACCTGGGAGGAGCAAGTCCGGCCGGAGGCAAGCTGAAGGAAACAGGAACCTCACACTGGCTGGCTCCCAATACAGGGGCAACAAATGAGAGCGGGTTTACAGCCCGCCCGGGCGGACGGAGACTTGATACTACCGGTACGTTCGAATTAATTGGAAATTCCGGATTCTGGTGGGCGGCAGACAAATATGATACTTCAAATGCCTGGTACAGAAGAATAAATTCAGATGAAGACAGGGTATTCAGGGTTAATCAGGGTGGATTGAAAACAGGCATGTCAGTCCGGTGTATAAAGGACTAAATGCCTTATAAAGTTCTGGTTTTGAGCTTCAGTGGAAATTGATACTTTTTTCAGGTTGACGAATTCCTGTCATTCGTCATCACTCTGCAGCATATAATCAAATTTTTTTGGTCAGGCC
Source organism: uncultured Bacteroidales bacterium (assembly GCA_963737255.1). GTDB lineage: Bacteria > Bacteroidota > Bacteroidia > Bacteroidales > VadinHA17 > LD21. The sequence goes on along the minus strand of CAVTSB010000006.1, from coordinate 327,305 downwards.
GAAAAACAAGCCTTAATTTGCCTGACTGGTTGCGCTTTGGGAGCATTTCCAGGTAACAAAATTGATTTGTAAATTATACAATTAAAACATAAGAATTTAGTTTATTAACGTGTAAATCTTTTAGAAAATGAAAATGAAGTCCGGATCCGTAAATGCTATTCTCATTACAATATTGATTTGGGAAATCGCTTTTCTTTCAGGGTGTAAAGAAGATCCTGTAATGCCGACATTATCAACATCAGCCGTATCTGAAATTACTATCAGCACGGCGATTACAGGCGGCAATATCACATCTGACGGCGGGGCCGAAGTTACTGCGCGTGGAGTTTGCTGGGGCACTGCCCACCAACCTGATGTTTCGGGCCAGCATACTTCCGACAGTAAGGGGGCCGGGGACTTTGAAAGCAACCTGACCGGTCTTACTCCAAATACCAACTATTATGCCAGAGCATATGCTGCGAACGAGGCGGGAACTGCTTATGGCAACGAGGTTTCATTTTCCACATTACCACTAGTTGCCCCGGTTATCACAACTGCTGAGGTGACTGGCATAGGTTCTTCATCCGCAACCTCCGGGGGGAACATTTCATCCGATGGAGGTGCTGAAGTGACTGCCCGGGGAGTCTGCTGGGCAACTGCAGCCAACCCCACAATAAGTGACAATAAAACCACAAACGGAACAGGTACAGGTAGTTTTACATCCAACATAACAGGTTTACTGCCGGGAACAGCCTACCATGTCAGGGCATATGCAACTAACAATATTGGCACCTCGTACGGAAATGATATTACATTTACCGCGTCGGCTGTTACCGCAACATTGTCTACAGCGACAATTTCCGGAGTTACCCGGAACAGTGCGGTTTCAGGCGGAAACATCTCTTCAAACGGAGGAGCTGATGTAACTGCCAGGGGAGTATGCTGGGGCACATCGGCCAGTCCGACAATCGCAGGACCGCATTCAACCGATGGCTCGGGCTCAGGATCCTTTGCAAGCAACCTTACGGGTCTGACTGCCAATACATTTTATTATGTCAGGGCATATGCAACCAACAGCGCAGGTACTTCATACGGAAACGAAAGGACATTCACTACAAGTCCTGTCCAGATTCCTTCAGTCACAACAGGTTCCGTTTCCTCAGTTACCCTTAACAGTGCCTTGTCAGGAGGAAATGTTACGAATGACAATGGTGCGGCTGTCAGCGAGCGCGGCGTATGCTGGAATACTACGGGCAATCCTACAATTGTAAACCAAAAAACATCGAACGGCACAGGAGAAGGCGCCTTTACAAGCAGTCTCACAGGTTTGTCCGCAGGCACTGCGTACTATTTAAGGGCGTACGCCACGAACAGCGCAGGAACAGGATATGGCAATCAGTTGGTAGTCAGTACTTCAGTTGCTGATATTGAAGGAAATGTTTACCGGACAGTGCTTATTGGAAGTCAGCTATGGATGCAGTCAGATCTTAAAACAACAAGATATAACAACGATACCGCGATCCCTAACATTACCGACAATTTCGAATGGGCAAATACTACATTGCCAGCCTGGTGCTGGTATGATAACACTGCCACTTACGGGAATACTTATGGTATATTATATAACTTTTACGTTGTGGAAACAGAAAACCTTTGTCCAGAAGGATGGCATGTGCCTTCCGATAGTGAATTCAAAACCCTTGAACAATACCTTGGAATGTCTCAGGTTGATGCCGATAACTCTGGTTGGAGAGGGACTGATCAGGGGACACAACTTAAAAACACTTCAACATGGTATCCTTCATCGGGTAATGGCACAAATACCAGCGGTTTTGGAGCTCTGGCTGGCGGTTACCGGTATGGGGCTGATGGTTCATTCAATGATTTAGGGAAGCTTGCCTATTGGTGGAGTTCCAGTTTACACTGGTCAGATGCAACAAAAGGTGTATATCGCCGTTTAGATACTGATCATGCTGACATTTACAGGGAGGGAGTAAGAAAATCCGGAGGAAAGTTTGTGAGATGTCTGAAGAACCAGTAATGTTAATGATTTTCGAAAATTGTTGATATGTTACAATTAATTGAATTCCGAAGAAAAGCTATTTTGTCCGGCTAAGATCAAATAAGCAAACCATAATTTAACATTCTAATCACTAACACATTTAATCATGAAGAAAGTTTTTAAATTATTAATTTTTGTTTTTTTCGTTTCAGGAATTGTAATGCTGAACGGATGCAAAGAGAAGTCGGATCCGCCAACGCTGACAACTGCTGCGATAAGTGACATTACGGTTACCGGAGCGAAGTCGGGCGGCAACGTTACTTCCGACGGCGGGGCTGATGTTACAGCCAGAGGTGTTTGCTGGGGAACTTCCGCAAACCCGACTATTACAGGTTCAAAAACCACTGATGGTACAGGAACCGGTAGTTTTGTCAGCACTATTGCAGGTTTAACGGCAAATACCTTATATTATGTACGGGCCTACGCTACCAACAGCGAAGGAACATCTTACGGAAATGAGGTTTCTTTTACCACGAGTCAAATCGTTGGAGCTACCCTGACAACCGCTGCAGTCGGAACAATTACATCAACAACAGCAGTTTCAGGAGGAAATATAACGTCTGACGGCGGAGCTGCCATAACTGGCAGAGGTGTTTGCTGGTCAACAACCCTTAATCCAACCATAGCTGACAGCAAGACGACTGACCCGGTCGGAACCGGAACAGGTACTTTTACAAGCAATCTGACAGGATTAACGCCAGGTACAGCTTACCACGTAAGAGCTTATGCGACAAACAGTTCGGGAACAGCATATGGCAACGACTTAACGTTCACAACTCTGGCAGTGGCGCCTACAGTTACCACCACGGCACCTACAGCTCCAACACAGACAGGTGCAACAACAGGTGGCAACGTTACATCAAATGGCGGTGCTCCTGTAACCGCAAGAGGAGTTTGCTATGGTACAGCCGCACTTCCAACTGTTGAAGGACCACATACCACGGATGGAACCGGTGACGGCGTCTTCGTGAGCACTCTTAGCGGCCTGACCCCAGGAACGCTTTACCATGTCAGGGCTTATGCTACCAATACCGCAGGAACATCATACGGTGAAGAGGTTACTTTCTCGACAACCGTTGTTCTTCTTGGCGCAGTTACCACGACTCCAATTACTTCTGTAACAAATGTCGCTGCTGTTTCAGGAGGGAATATCACTTCCAACGGGGGTGGCACGATTACTGCAAGCGGTGTTTGCTGGGCCACAGCTCCAAATCCGGTTGCAACCGGTCCGCATACTTCTGACGGAGCTACAACAGGAGCTTTTGCGAGCAACCTGACTGGCCTCGAGGAAGGAACGGTTTATTATGTACGTGCATACGTAACAAATAGTGCCGGTACAGCTTATGGAGCCCAGGTGCAACTGCTTACTCAGATGTCTGATATTGAAGACAATATCTATAATACTGTAGCAATCGGAACACAGATCTGGATGGCTGAGAACCTTAAAACAGTCACATATAACGATGAGTCCGATATTCCTAATGAAACAAATGCTGCAGCTTGGATTACACTTACCACTCCTGCTTATTGCTGGTACGATAATGATGAAACGGCCAATAAGCAACTTTATGGAGCAATGTACAACTGGTTTGTTGTAAATACGGGTAACCTTTGCCCGACAGGATGGCATGTTCCTACTGATGCTGATTTTCAGACTCTTGAACGGTTCCTTGGAATGACACAAGCTCAGGCTGAAGCCTTTTCGTGGCGCGGAACTGATCAGGGTACCCAGTTGAAAAATGATACCGGATGGACTACGGGGAATGGGACTAATACCAGTGGATTTTCTGCATTACCCGGAGGATTTCGAATCTATACTGACGGGTCATTCTTTCACAAAGGAACAATCAGTTACTTCTGGACTGCTACCGATGATACTCCAGAACGTGCCTTTATGAGGCAGCTTGACAGTACTCACGAAACAGTTGAAAGAGCAAATGCGGATAAAAACGCCGGAAAATATGTAAGATGTCTGAAAGACTAAGAGATTGATTTAAAACTAAAAGAGGTCATTCCGGAAGGATGACCTCTTTTTTGTCGGTTAGTGGGCGATGAGGGATTCGAACCCCCGACCCTCTGCTTGTAAGGCAGATGCTCTGAACCAGCTGAGCTAATCGCCCCAAACGCGTGCAAATATAATTCAGTTTTTCTTCTCTGCAAATAAAAATTTCTTTTATGTGGTAATTGATCCCGTTTTAGCAGATCTTCCTATAGAGTTTTACCAGCCTGGTCTTGGCACATTCTACGGATTACTTATAAGTCTTGTTAATATGTTGAAAACCCGTCAAAAATGAAAGGAGAGAGGTGTATGAAAATTTCATAAATTCGTGTGGATTTGTAACAGGGAGTTGTAAAATCATTTGTGAAAGATGGGCATACTAAAGTGGTTTTCCTTTATTCGCCTGATATGTGTGTTGTATCTTTTTTAGATTAACCTTGAACCTGACCTTTATGAAACAGCTGAAATGTTTTGGCAGATTCCTTATATCTGAAACCCGGCTGCCTGGTTATCTGAAGCCGCAATTGTTTCTTGCATCATTATTCTTAATTATCAATGCTGCAGATCTCCGTGCATTTCCCGGGATCAATGAGAGCATACTGCCTCCCGTGGCAATATGCAAAAATATTTCAGTTCAACTCGGTGCTGACGGATCAGTTACAATTACCGGGGCAGATGTTGATTCAGGCTCCAATGATCCTGATGGCATAATCACCAACCTGATGGTAACGCCCAGTGTATTTGACTGTTCCAAAATTGGGCCCAACTCTGTGACTCTCATCGCTACCGACAACGAAGGATTAAGCTCGTCATGCAATGCAACCGTAACGGTTGAAGACAAAACTGCTCCGGTTGTGAACGTAAAACCATTTGAAATGGTCCTTGATCCTTCCGGCAACGGTATCCTGCTACCTGAAAATGTAGATAATGGTTCGTTCGATAATTGCAGCCCTGTGACTTTATCACTTTCCCGGACCACTTTCAATTGCAGCGACCTTGGCAACAGACAGATCACCGTGACCGCAACTGATCAGCATGGAAATTCATCTTCCCGGACAACAATGGTAGCCGTTTCATCAACACTTGATATAACAGGCATGTCACTGAGCAGTTGTGATCTTTCACCTTCACTTGCACTTTTCAAGGCAGATATCGAAGGTGGAAACGGAACCTATTCATATTTATGGAAAGGCCTTGATGAAACTACCCGGCCATTTATGGTAATTATCCCTTTCCCTCCATCGCTTCAGTTTTTTAATACAAGTGTTTTTGAAAATCCTTTCTTCAACAACACCATGGCCAACGGACTTTACAATATCAGGCTTGTTGTAACCGACGGCAACGGCTGTACTGATACTTCCGATATAAGCATCGAAAAAACAGGTCTTGTTTTTAATAATACAACAATAAGATATTCTGAAGCATGCGAAGGCGATGTCATATCATACTCCGTCAATGATGAACCTGATGCTGCTTATTCCTGGTCGGTGGTCAACGGTACGATTCTGACAGCTGACCAGAATACAAACAGGATAGATGTAAGGTGGGATATGGGTGTAATTATCGGGGTGGTAACAGCAACACTTCAGGAACCGAACATATTCTTTCCGGGCGGGCTGTGCGAATCATTCATTGTTGATAGCGTTACAATAAGCCCATCCCCGGTCCCGGCCTTTGCCGGTCCGGTCACCAGCGTTTGTTCTGAATCGGATGTTACCTATACCCTTACAAATGCGTATCCTTTTCAGCTTTGGACGGTTACGGGAGGTGCCATTACAGGCGGTGGAAATATTGAAGACAATTATGTGACAGTAAGATGGGGTACAGGGCCGGCAGGTAGTGTATCGGTATCCGCCGGGAGTAATTCATTCTGTATGGGTTCAATTGTAATAAATGTATCAATATTTAATCTTTCCGGGTCAATAACCTCGCTGACTGACATTACCTGCAACGGCGATTCAGATGGAACTGTAACGGCTCTGGCTGCTGCCGGAACAGGCCAGCCACCTTATTCCTATTCCCTTGATGGAGGCGCCTGGCAGTCGTCCGGAACCTTTAACGGCATCTCCCTTGGCAATCATACAGTGAGCATCAGGGATGCCCTGCTTTGTACATTTGATCTTCCTTTTATGATAAGCCAGCCTGAAACTGTGTCAGGTGCCATTTCATCCATTACCGGAGTATCCTGTTTTGGGGGAACCGACGGATACCTTGCCATTTCTGCAGCAGGAGGGACTCCTCCTTACCAGTACAGCCTTAACGGGGGTGCTTTTCAGGATCAGAACAACTTTTCAGGATTAGCTGCCGGCGCCTATACTATTACTATCCGCGACAGCCATAATTGTACTGCGAATATCCCGGCTTCCGTTGTACAGCCCGCCGCTCCTCTTGATGGCGCTCCTTCAGTCATTGATGTATTGTGTTTCGGCGGACTAACAGGCAGGATTGACATGACAGTTGCAGGAGGTACACCACCTTATTCATTTGTCTGGAATAATGGGGCAACAACGGAGGATATTATAAATGTTGCTGCCGGTAATTACACCGTAGTGATAACTGATGCCAATGGTTGCACTTTCACTGCTTCATCCTCTGTAGCCCAACCGGCTGCGGCTCTTTCAGGGAGCACAACGGTTGTTAATGTTCTATGTTACGGTGAGTCAACAGGATCGGTGAACCTGGAAGTCACAGGAGGAACTCCTCCATATACCTTCATCTGGAATAATGGTGCAACCACTGAGGATATTTCCGGTCTCACTGCAGGGAATTATACTGTTACCGTCACTGATGACAATGGTTGCACCGCATCGGCTTCGGGTACCATTGCAGGTCCCGCTGCTGCACTGGGAGTTACTGTCAGCTCACAGAGCGATGTTTTATGCAGGGGAGAAAGCAATGGCAGCATAACAGTTAACGGTACGGGAGGAACAGGCCCGTACGAATACCGGCTGAATGCCGGATCATTCCAGTCCTCCGGATTGTTTGGTTCCCTGCCAGCCGGTGCGTACACTATCACTGTAAGGGATGCAAATATGTGCACATTTGATTTACCGGTAACAATAACTGAACCAGCCGCGGTGCTTGGCGGAAGCCTCACCTCACAGACTGATATCATGTGCTTCGGAGAATCCACAGGCAGTGTTACGGCAAGTGCTTCGGGCGGTACTCCCCCATATCAGTACAACATCGATGGAGGAAGCTTCCAATCCCCGGGTCAGTTCAATAATCTGGCATTTGGTCCACATGTTTTGGCAATAAGGGACAATAATCTCTGTATTGCCACTTTACCCGTAAGCATATCACAGCCCGCTGCTCCGTTATCCGGCTCGATTTTATCGCAAACAAATATCGGTTGCTTTGGTGAAAGTACCGGAAGCATAACTGTATCCGCCGGCGGTGGCACTTCACCCTATACATATTCTATTAACGGAGGCCCATTCCAGCCTTCAGGTACATTTGATAACCTCCCTGCAGGATCAGGCAACATTTTGATCCAGGATGCGAATATGTGCCAGGTAAGTATACCGGTAACTCTTATACAACCGGCGTCGGGCCTTATGGTTACAATTTCTAAAACAGATGTCCTCTGCTTCGGACAATCGACTGGCGATGCAACTGCCACTGCTTCAGGAGGAACAAGCCCATACACTTACTCGTGGAATAGTGTGCCCGTGCAAACGGGTCCGACAGCTTCAGGGCTTTCAGCAGGAAGCTATGAAGTAACTGTAACAGATCTAAATGGCTGCAGTACAACCTCTGATGTATTAATATCCCAACCTGCAGGTGCACTGGCTGCAGTTGCGCTGGCAGCTGATGTGGAATGTTTCGGCGGATCTTCTGGTTCGATTGCCCTTTCTGTAATAAATGGTACATTACCCATAACATACCTGTGGAGCAATGGTGCCGTAACAGAAGATCTGACAGGTATCCCTGCAGGTGCTTATACGGTTACCGTTACTGATGCCAACGGATGTTCGGCTGTTGCGGGTGCAACTGTAAATCAGCCCGGACTGCTTGAAGGGAATATTGTCATTTCAGATGCAATCTGCTTTGGCGGCAATACGGGGACTTGCGATCTGACCATAACCGGAGGTATTCTTCCTTACACATTTCTTTGGAGCAACGGATCTGTTACTGAAGATATTACAGGTCTGGTATCAGGGAATTACTCTGTTACCATTGAGGATGCCAACGGCTGCACCATTGGTGTGAATGCAACTGTAGGTCAACCGGTTACTGCACTTTCCGGTTCAGTTACATCGCAAACCGATGTAACAGTCTACGGAGGCAACGATGGCAGTGTGACAGTTGCGGGTTCGGGAGGCACACCGCCGTATGAATTCAGTCTTAATTCAGGCGATTTTCAATCATCCGGTACATTTACCACACTCGTTGCAGGCATATATACTGTCACTTTAAGGGATGCAAATATGTGTACTTATGATATTACCGTTACCATAGCCCAGCCGGTGATACCACTTGAGCTTAATATTGTTTCACAATCGGATGTGGCATGCAATGGTGGTTCTACAGGAAGCGTAACAATTTCAGGTTGGGGAGGTTACACTCCGTACGAATACAGTATTGACGAAGGACCATGGCAATCATCAGGCACTTTCAGCGCTTTAAGTGCGGGAACATATGATCTGGCTGTGAGAGACGCTTCCCTTGAATCCTTTAATATTCCGGTTACAATTTCCGAACCTGAGCTCTTCGTCCTGGTAATTTCAGGAGAAGATATACTGTGTTACGGAGCCGGATCAGGGAGCGCCGCAGTTGAGGCATCAGGAGGAATGACTCCGTATTCCTATTCCTGGGATACCTCCCCGGAACAGACAACACCGGCCATTTCAAATACCGGACCTGGAAGTTACACAGTTACGGTCACAGATGGGAATGGCTGTATTGAAACCGCAAATATTACATTATCCGAGCCTCCGGAACTTTCATTATCATCAACAGTGACCAGTGCGACATGCCCGGATTCTGATGATGGGACAATAATATTGACAGTTACCGGTGGTTTAGGCCCGTATATTGTATTATGGCATGACGGATCGACAACCCAGAACCGTTCCGGATTAAATCCGGGGACCTACAGCGTTGTTGTAACTGACCAAAACCTCTGTGCGAAATCTCTTCAGGCGGAAGTTGGCTTTGCCACAAGTTATAACTGTATTGTAATACCACAGGTCATAACTCCCAATAATGACGGATACAATGACGAATGGATAATCAGGAACATTGACATTTTCCCGGAGGCCGAAGTGCTTATCTACAACAGGTGGGGAAAACTTGTTTTCAGGACAAAGAATCTATCAGCGAATCCATGGGATGGAAGTCAGAACGATAAGCTGGTCCCGACTGATTCATACCATTACATCCTTTACCTGAACGACGGTTCAGCGCCAAAATCGGGTGTAATAAGCGTTATCAGGTAATTATGTTATAAAGATGAAGCAAAGAACTATGAAAATCCTCAGAAGTATAATTTCAGCCTTTCCTCTAATTTTTATTTTTGGGATATCTGAAGCACAGCAGGTTCCAATGTATAGTCAATATATCATGAATGGATTTCTGGTGAATCCTTCCTTTGCAGGCCGTGACGGCTATACAACAGTAAATCTTACAGTAAGGGAACAATGGTCAGGTCTTGCCCAGGCGCCAAATACCTATGCTCTTAGTTTTCAAACCAGGGTGCTGAATAACAGCTACATTTCAAAATCAACCACTGTAAGGAAAAAACTCGTAAAGCCGACAAAGGGGGGAAGGGTAGGAGCAGGCGGATATGTATTCAGCGACAATAATGGTATTATGAGGCGCACGGGGATCCAGGCGGCTTACGCCTACCATATTCCTCTTGGCAGTGATGAGGAGGAGAACAGGGACCTTGCCTTCGGACTTGCACTTACAGCCTACCAGTATGCGATCAACACCGAAGGGCTTATCCTGAATGATCCGGATGATCCTTACCTCAACAGTTACGACAGATCGGTGTTCATTCCTGATTTCAATTTCGGAGTGAGTTTTGCGACCCGCCGGTATTATGTCGGACTGTCAATGACCAACCTGCTCAGGGGCTCAGTCATGTTTTCCAACTCAACCGGGAACAGGCATTCAGAGCTTGGCCATTATTTTTTAACAGGCGGGGTGAAAATTCCAATTTCTGCCGACTGGGTGATTGAACCATCTGCATTTATTAAATCCTCTGACATGCTCTTCAAAGCCATTCAGCTTGATCTCACTTCCAGGATCTATTATAAAAATGATTACTGGGCAGGATTGTCCTGGAGGACGAATGATGCCCTCATCCTCCTGCTTGGCATCAACTACAACAGGTTTTATTTTGCCTACGCATACGACTTTACATTAACTGATATAAGAAAACAAAGTTTTGGATCACATGAATTGACTCTCGCTGTAAAATTCGGAGCAAACGCCCGGAGGTACAGGTGGATTAATGCATTCTAGGTAATTTTATGAAAAGGACCGGCATCCTCGTGCTGCTGATTTATTTCGGAATCCAGGTCTACTCCCAGAACAATGGCGGAGCTGAGTCTGTAAGGATAATGTTCTATAATGTTGAAAACCTGTTTGATACCATTGATGATACGCTCAGGGAGGATGATGAGTTTTTGCCTTCCGGGGTAAGAAGGTGGAATCAGTCGAGGTATAAAAAGAAACTAGGTTCGATATATAAGACTATTATTGCTGCGGGAGACTGGAGTCCACCGGCATTGGTCGGCCTGTGCGAAATTGAAAACAGGAAAGTGCTGGAGGATCTTGCTTACGGAACCTATCTCTCAAATTCCGGATATGGGATCATTCACGAAGAGTCTCCTGATGAAAGGGGAATTGATGTGGGTCTTATCTTCAGGAAAGATATGGTGAATGTTATAGGCTACCGTTCATTGATTCCCTCAACAGTCAGGAAGGAAGATTTTCGCACGAGAAGTGTGCTTTATGCAAAATGTGAAATTTTAACCGATACAATACATCTCTTAATAAATCACTGGCCGTCGAGAAGGGGAGGGGTGCTTGCGGGAGAATCAATGAGGAATGAAATTGCGGTGATGATAAGATCGGTTGCTGATTCCCTCGACAGAATCTCGGGAGGACATTCCAAGGTCATCATAATTGGCGACTTTAACTGTTCTCCCGAGGACCCTGTTATGAGCATTGTTACAGTTCAGAAAGACACCGGAGAAACTGCCGGCACACCTCCGCCTGTTAACCTGACCGGTACCGGAGACCTGGCTGATCCGGGTACTTACAGGTACCTGGGGACATGGGAACAACTCGACCAGGTGATTGTCTCCGACTGGCTTTTGAACAGCCCTGACGGATTAGTTACCGGCAACAGGCATTTCAGGATCTTCAAACCTGACTTCCTTCTTGAAAATGATCCTAAATATCCCGGTTTGACCACATTCCCCACATACAAAGGCTACAGGTACAGAGGTGGTTTTAGTGATCATCTACCTGTCTTGCTTGATCTCATCCCCCGATAGTTTTCTGACAGCAGTAAGGCCCAGTTCCTTCCCCTTTTCAAGCATCAGCTTCCTGGCGGCAACGGGATCGTTCGGAATAACACCGTCCAGGATTGCTTCACGGATTGCGTTTTTAATTATACCCACTTCCCTGCCCGGGTTGATTCCAAAGTATTCAATTATTTCATTGCCGTCGACAGGAGGCTGAAAATTTCTTACAGCATCCTTCTCCTCAATTTCCCTGAGTTTCTTTCTGACAAAACTGAAGTTTTCAAGATGTTTTGCTTTTGTAGCCTCGTTTTTTGAAGTAATGTCAGCTTCGCAAAGAAGCATCAGGTCATCTATGTCATCGCCGGCTTCAAACAAAAGCCTCCTGACAGCGGAGTCGGTTACCAGCTCCTGCGAGAGGGCGATTGGGCGGAGATGAAGCTCCACGATCTTCCTGACATATTTCATCTTTTCATTCAGCGGGAGCTTAAGTCTTCTGAAAATATCAGGTATCATTTTCCCCCCGATGAATTCATGCCCATGGAACGACCAGCCTGATTCCGGCAAATATTTTTTAGTTGCTGATTTCCCGATATCATGCAGAAGCGCGGCCCATCTGAGCCAGATATTGTCGCTCTTCTTGCTTATATTGTCAAGGACTTTAACTGAGTGCAGGAAATTATCCTTGTGCGCTTTGCCGTCTTTCTTCTCAACACCCTTCAGATCTTCAAGCTCAGGGAATATAAACCCTAACAGTCCTGACTTTTCCAAAAGTATGAATCCGCGCGAGGGATGATCACACATAATTATCTTGTTAAGCTCAGTGATTATCCTTTCTGGCGAAACGATGCTTATCCTTTCAGCGTTGGCTTTTATCGAACTGAAGGTATTTTCTTCAATTGAGAAATTCAACTGGGTGGCAAACCTGATCGCCCTCATCATCCTGAGAGGATCATCCGAAAATGTAATATCAGGATCCAGCGGTGTTCTGATAATCTTTCTTTTGAGATCTTCCACTCCGCCAAAAGGATCAAGGAACTCTCCCCAGGTGTCATGATGGATGCTGACAGCCAGGGCATTAATTGTGAAATCCCTTCTCTTCTGGTCATCTTCCAGTGTGCCTTCCTCAACTACCGGTTTCCTTGAATCCCTGTTGTAGGATTCTTTCCTTGCACCAACAAATTCTATTTCATAGTCACCGTAATTGAACATGGCCGTCCCGAAGTTCTTAAAAACATTTACCCTTATGCCAGGATCAAGCCTGCGGGCAGCTTTCCTGGCAATATTAATTCCGTTGCCGATAACAACGATATCAATATCCTTCTCCGGATGCTCCCTTTTAAGAAGGCAATCCCTTATATACCCTCCTATAACCCACGCTTTAACATTTTCGGAAGTAATTACCTCCGATAGTTTCCGGAAAATCTTGTCATTAAGACATACATGCATAAACAGAACTGGCAGTTATTTAATATTCATGGCAAAGTTACAATTAATAAGCAATAATGAGAAAAGTGGGATAGCGATGAAGAATCTCCATAAAGAACAGATGGCCGGTGAACAACGATTACTTTTTTGTGTTAATTAAGCAACAATAATAAAGCGTATGCTGACGCATTTAACAAAGGAGACTTTTCTAAGCAAGGTGTTTGACTATGAAACCAACAGGATATGGAAATTTGAAGGGGAAAGGCCCTGTGTAATCGATTTCTATGCTGACTGGTGCGGACCATGTAAGATGGTTGCGCCAATCCTCGAAGAGCTGGCAAAGGATTTTGACGGCAAACTTGATTTTTATAAGGTGAATACTGATGAAGAGATGGAACTGGCTTCGATTTTTGGAATAAGAAATATCCCGTCAATACTTTTCGTCCCTACGGAAGGCCAACCCCAGATGGCGTTGGGAGCCATACCAAAGGAGACATTTATAATGGCTTTCAAGGATGTTCTCGGGATAGAAAAATAATTTTAGAGAAAAAATGAAATTGTTGAAAAATATATGAAGTAAAATGAAACATTTCATAATTCACTGCGTTTAATGAACAGAGGTTGTAACCGTTCGGTTACGTGAGTTTTTTTCATGGATTTAGGTTTAGGGTAGTAAAGTAGTATCCCGTGGCGCAGAGACGCCACGGGATTTTTTATACCAGATCCTTAAAGATACTGTTTATCTCCTCCTCGGTCGATCTCAACTTTTTCTGGCACTGCCTGATCAGTTCCGAGGCACGTTTGACTTCAATGGATAACCTGTCAACATCCAGGTCGCCATTTTCAATATTCCGCAGGATCTTTTCAATTTCATTCACTGCCTGGTTGAATGAGAATTCCTTCTTAGCCATAATATCCAGTTTTTAGTTTATTATTTTATGCTCCATCGCTCCACCGCTCCCTCGTCTCCTCGTCCTTTCCTCCCTCCACTACCTTGCTGCTGACCGTCCCGTCGCTGAACCTTGTCTGTAAAATATCATCAGCCTTCACCTGGACGGCCGACTTCAGCATTCTTCCATCCAGGGAAGTGATAGTGTAGCCTCTTCTTAACACATTTTCCGGGTCAAGGATCTTCAGCGAATTTTCAAGTCCCTCAACCTTTGATCTTTTACCATTAAGGAGGTTTACGGAAGCGGTTTTCATATTCTGGTTTTTCTGATTCAGCGCTGAATCCCTGCCAGCCAGCATCGATCGTGCTGCCATTTGCAGCCTCGACTTTTGATTTGCCGGAGAGAGTCCTGCTCTTACGATGTATTCCTTGCCTATATTGATCATTTCGATTATCATCCCTGACAATTCTTCCTTAAATTCAGAAATCATCATTCTGGCAACCGGAATCAGCCTGATCCTGTGGTTTTCGATACCCTGTCTGTTTACTTCAAGTATCAGCCTGGAGCCTTCAATGATCGCAGTGCTCATTCCATTGATGTGATTTTCTGCGTCGTTCATGCATTCAATAAGGAAATCAGCAACCGCAGTAGGCGTTTTTAACGATTTGAATGCCACAATATCGGTTACCGAAAGATCCTTTTCATGACCTATACCTGTCAGCACCGGTAAAGGAAATTGAGTAACATAGTAGGCTATATTATAATTGTCGAACCAGCTCAAATCAGTCTGTGATCCTCCTCCCCTGATGATAACAACGGCATCAAATAAATCGATCCGGGCAGCGATTCTGTCGAGAGCTCTTATGACCCCCTCCTCGGTTTCACTGCCCTGCAATGGTGTCTCCAGCAGGACAGTATAGAATGCATAACCAAAGCTGTTGGCATCAAGATGCTTCATGAAATCTCCATAACCGGCTGCGTTTTTTGATGAAATAATTGCGATTCTTTGGGGAACTACAGGAAACTCAAGCTCTTTATTCATTGTCAGAACGCCCTCCTCCTCAAGTCTCTTAAGTATTTGCTGACGCTTCAGGGCCATCTCACCCAGGGTGTAGGAAGGATCAATATCAGAAATTACAAGGCTGAGCCCGTAGATCTCATGATATTCAACTTTTGCCCTGACAAGTATTTTTATCCCCTCCCTCAGTGATTCACCAGTTGCATTTTCGAAGACCGGTTTAAGGAGTCTGTATCTGCTGCTCCATATCACTCCCTTTACGCGAGCCCTTATGCTTTGTTCATCAGGATGTTTTTCAACAAGTTCGAGGTAACAATGTCCCGAGTAATTCTCCTTGATGTCCGAAATTTCGGCGATTACCCAATACATACCCGGTAACGCCATATATAGCGAGTCCTTGATGATCAGTTGCAGTTCGGTCAATGAAAGTTTTTCATTCATATTTACCTGCCTGGTTTTAAAACCTTATAAATGAATTTTTTTTCCCCATTCCTGATCCTGAGAAAATAGAGGCCGGGATCAAGAAAACCAAGATCGTTTAACTGAAATGAACGTCCTATATAATCCCGGTACTCCCTCTTAATCAAAAGAATTCCCGAGGAATTAAAGATCTCGGCGATTATCATGCCGGGAGGTTTCATGAATGTAACAGTAAGTTCATCCCTGAATGGATTTGGGCTGACCACTGATTCATTTACAGGTTTAACCACAAGCTTTTCCTGCAGGCCGGTTATCAGTGCTGCCATATCGGGGATACCATAACCATATAATGAATCAGGGGAATTATACCTGTCGGAAACAGAATGTATGGCGGCGATTATATCATAACCAACTGCTTCGGGAACTGCCTGCATGACGCAGGCGCACATTCCGCTTATAACAGGGCAAGAGAAAGAGGTACCATTACTTCTTACAACCACCGAAACCTGGGTCTGAACCGGAACACTGACTCCCTGTGCTGCCACATCGGGTTTGATACGGCGATCATATGACGGACCGGCGGATGAAAATGAAGCAATGGATCTGTTGCCGTCAACAGCACCAACGGCTAAAACACTATCTCCGTCGGAAGGGGCAATGATGCGATTCCATGAATTCCCCCTTTCATTACCGGCGCTGCAGACAACAAGAATTCCCCTGGAAGCTGCAATATCTGCCGCCTGGCTGATAAATGCGGTGTTCCCGTCCATATCTGAATATTTATAGTTCAGAAGCGGATCGTCAAACATGGAATAGCCCAGAGATGAGGTGATAATGTCGGCCCCTGTGCTGTCAGCAAATTCGGCAGCTGCAATCCAGAAATCTTCCTCGACAGGATATTCGGAATCCGGATCTTCTGTTCTGAGAAGCAGGTAATCGGCACCGGGAGCCGTTCCGGCGACTGACCCCGAAAGAAAGCCTGAAAGTATTGAAAGTACTGCTGTTCCGTGACTATGGAAATCATACACATTACCTGCGTTTTTAACGAAATCGTATGTGGCTTTAATTCCATTCCGGGAGCGAAGATCTTCCAGTGAAGTGATGTTATCGGCATTCAGGTATCCTGCATCCAGTACCGCAACGAGCACTCCCTTTCCATTAAATCCGGAGTTTTGTACAATTATTCCGTTGACCATCGAAATAGGCTGGTCGTATGGCGGAAAGCCGTTTTCTTCAACTGTGAAGGATAACTTATCGTAAGAAACATTTTTACTGCCGGGATTTTTGACCATCCTGACTTCACTCACAAATGGCAGTCGGGAAAGGCCTTCGACGTCAGCGGGAAAAGTTGTTTTGAAGAGGGCAGTGTTCATCCATCTTGAAGTACAATGCAGGGATAATCCCAATGAGGAAATTTGATCAAGGTAGTTTGAATAAACAGGTAAATCCCTGAAGTCAGGGGCAAGAATGCCTGCTTTATTCAGGCGTTCCACGGCCTTTGAAGCAAAAAGACCGGAAAGAGTGAAATTTCCCGGCTCATTTGTTCCTTTATCAGTGAATGAAATCCTGTAAAAATAATTAAAGGCCACTTCCTGACCTGAAACAGTGCCATATGTCCATATCAGCAGGATCACCAGGGTATGGAAAACTTTTACCCTGATAGGATTTGGACTTCCGGTTACCATTTTTCACCGGTTTTTTCCGGATCAGGTATCTTAGGTTTAACCTGTTCGAGCGAATCTATGTAATTTGTTTCATAGATGTCAATATCAGAGTTGTCCGGAATCCCTGCCGTGTACACAACCCTGAAGCGCTGACTCCCGTCTTTTTTATTTATAATCCACTCACCCTCCTTAAGGTTATTCTTATATTGACCGGTTATTTCAGGCTTGCCATCCTCGAAAAATGCTTCAAATTTCCCGTTAAGTCTCCCGTCAGTATAGTTAGACCTTAGATGCAATGCACCCCCCGGATAATATTTAAGACATTCCCCGTGAATCAGATCATTCCTGTAGTTGATTGTTTCAGCAACAGTGCTGTCGGGGTAAAACTTGCGGGAAAGGCCATTCCTTTTATTATTGAGGTAATTCTCCTCATTTATCAGCATTCCTTCAATCAAAACCGAGAAAAATTGCCACTGGCCCTCTTTCAGCTGGTTAACATATTTTCCCTTTGAGGCGGCAAAACCATTTTGATAATAGAGGGTAGCTGATGCCTCGGTCCCATTTCCATTGAAGACCAGAAGGGATTTCAATGTCTTGTCCTCGTAATATCTTTTGAATTCGCCCACAGGCACATCATTCCTGAAAAATCCGTCGTACATAACATTCCCGTCGGGATATTTTCTGATCCAGTGTCCTTGTTTCTTCCCCATGTTATCAGTCTGGTTAATAAGTTGTTCCGACTGTGAATAGGCCAGTACGGGAAGCAGTGGGATCATTATTAATATCAGGAATCTAAAGTTCATTCAGTATCTGTTACGAATATGATACAAAAGTACAAAAAAAAAGGAGGTTGATTTTAAACCAACCTCCTTTGAATGTATTTTTGGGAAATCTGTTACTTGACCTCTTCAAAATCGACATCAGTAACTTCGTCGCTGCCCGATTGGGTTTTGCCATTTCCCGGTTGATCAGGTCCCGGCTGTGATTGTCCTGCACCGGCGCCCTGATTCTGGGCGGTTTTATACATCTCTTCCGATGCTACCTGCCAAACGGCATTCAGTTCGGCAAGAGCCTTATCAATTTCGGGCAGATCCTGGGCTTTATGAGCTTCCTTTAGTTTTGCGAGCGCGCTTTCGATGGAAGCTTTCTTATCGCCAGGAACTTTGTCCCCGAATTCCCTCAGCTGTTTTTCAGTGGAAAAGATCATGCTGTCAGCAGTGTTTAGCTTTTCAACTCTTTCCTTGGCTTTGCTGTCAGCTTCGGCATTGGCTTTTGCTTCGTCCCTCATTCTCCTGATCTCATCATCGCTTAGTCCGGATGAAGCTTCGATCCGGATCCTTTGTTCCCTTCCTGTTCCCCTGTCTTTCGCTGTGACATGAAGGATACCATTTGCGTCAATATCGAATGTGACCTCGATCTGGGGAATTCCCCTGGGGGCTGGAGGAATACCGTCGAGATGGAACCGACCGATAGTCTTGTTCCCGACTGCTATCGGCCTTTCGCCCTGAAGTACGTGTATTTCGACGGAAGGCTGACTGTCAGCAGCGGTTGTGAATACTTCTGTCTTTTTTGTAGGAATCGTTGTATTCGATTCAATGAGTTTTGTCATTACGCCGCCCATGGTTTCTATACCAAGCGACAGTGGTGTAACGTCGAGAAGGAGAACATCCTTGACTTCACCTGTCAGAACACCTCCCTGGATTGCAGCACCGACTGCAACCACCTCGTCAGGATTAACGCCCTTCGACGGGACCTTACCAAAGAATTTTTCGACAAGCTGCTGGATTGCCGGAATACGTGTTGATCCGCCAACAAGAAGAACTTCATCAATATCAGAAGCTTTCAATCCGGAATCAGCAAGCGCTTTTCTGCAGGGTTCAATACATGCCTGGATAAGCGGGTCGCAAAGCTGCTCGAACTGCGACCGTGTCAGTGTTTTTACAAGGTGTTTTGGAATTCCGTCAACCGGCATTATATACGGCAGGTTGATCTCTGTGGATGTGGAACTCGAAAGCTCGATCTTGGCTTTTTCCGCGGCCTCCTTCAATCTTTGCATTGCCATCGGATCCTTTCTCAGGTCAATACCTTCGCTTTTAAGGAATTCTTCTGCGAGCCAGTCGATAATCTTATGGTCAAAATCATCTCCGCCAAGGTGGGTGTCGCCGTTGGTTGATTTAACTTCGAATACACCGTCGCCAAGTTCCAGGATTGAAATGTCAAAGGTACCGCCTCCAAGATCAAATACTGCGATCTTCAAATCCTGTGATTTCTTGTCAAGCCCATATGCAAGCGAAGCTGCAGTTGGCTCATTAATGATCCTTTTCACATTCAGACCGGCTATCTCACCTGCTTCTTTGGTCGCCTGACGCTGGGAATCGCTGAAATATGCGGGAACCGTGATCACGGCATCTGTAACTTCCTGTCCAAGGTAATCTTCAGCGGTTTTCTTCATTTTTTGAAGGATCATGGCCGAAATCTCCTGAGGAGAATACATCCTGTTGTCAATCTTTACCCTGGGTGTGTTATTATCGCCTTTGACAACTGTAAAAGTGACTCTTTTAATTTCGGTATTTACCTTGTCAAACGTCTCGCCCATGAACCTTTTGATCGAATAAATTGTCTTTTTAGCATTGGTAATTGCTTGACGTTTTGCGGGATCACCTACCTTACGTTCGCCGTTCTCCACAAAAGCTACTATTGAAGGGGTAGTCCTTTTACCTTCGCTGTTGGGGATAACAACAGGCTCATTTCCTTCCATTACGGCTACGCATGAGTTAGTTGTTCCCAGGTCAATTCCTATTATTTTTCCCATTTTATTGTTTTTTATGAGTTTCCTTTTTTATGACAGATTATTCATCAATGATTATGCCACAAGGAAAATACTCTGTTTAAAGGTAATTATGGCACCGTCCGTATATGACAAAACGACAGTCAGCTGATCCGACTGTCAAAACAAAAAGAAATTCTATGGAACACAATTCATCCGCAGCAAATATTAACTTTGTAATCATTAAAAAAATCGCTTATGCCACTGCATGATACTGTAAAAAGGGTCACAACTCATGTATTAAATGAGATGAAGCTAAAGGGGGAGAAGATCGCCATGCTCACCGCTTACGATTATTCAATCGCCCGTATTCTTGATGAAGCTGAGATTGATGTCATTCTTGTTGGTGATTCTGCTTCAAATGTGATGGCAGGTTATGATACAACCCTGCCGATTACTCTCGACAATATGATCTACCATGCAGCATCGGTAGTCAGGGCTGTAAAGAGAGCCCTTGTTGTCGTGGATCTTCCGTTTGGCACCTATCAGGGAAACTCAAAGGAGGCTCTGGTATCGGCAATCAGGATCATGAAGGAGACCGGTGCTGCTGCCGTTAAGCTTGAGGGAGGACAGCAGATCATTGAGTCGGTCGAACGGATACTCTCCGCCGGGATTCCTGTAATGGGGCACCTGGGACTGACGCCTCAATCAATACATAAGTTCGGTACCTACGTAGTCAGGGCCAGGGAAGAGGAGGAGGCAAGGCGCTTGATGGAGGATGCCCGCCTTCTTGAGAAAACAGGCTGCTTTGCAATTGTCCTTGAAAAGATTCCTGCCAGACTGGCTGAAGAGGTGTCGTCAACCCTGAAGATCCCGGTAATCGGCATTGGCGCAGGCGGAAAAACGGACGGACAGGTGCTTGTACTGCACGATATGCTCGGTATCACACAGGAATTTTCACCCCGTTTTCTGAGAAGATACCATAACCTTTACGCTGAAATTAAAGGCGCAGTTCAGACTTACATAAATGATGTCAGAACACAGGCATTTCCAAATGAGAAGGAACAATACTAGCATCATCGCGAATGGTTGAAGTACTTTACGAGGACAATCACCTGATAGCAGTCTATAAGAAAGCTTCGGACCTCGCACAGGGCGACAGGACCGGCGATGAGTCGCTTGACATGGAGATCAAGAAATACCTGGCAAAAAAATATAACAAACCGGGAGATGTGTATTTGGGTCTTGTCCACAGGCTCGATCGGCCGGTGAGCGGTGTAACACTTTTCGCCCGTACTTCAAAAGCTCTTGAAAGGCTCAATGAGATTTTCAGGACCAGGCAGGTCAAAAAAACCTACCTGGCAATTGTAAAGGAGAGACCACCTGACGACGAAGCTGTACTTTCCCATTTTCTTAAAAAGAATGAAGCCCAGAACAAAACCTATGTGTATGATAATGAAGTAAAAGGTTCGAAGGAAGCCTCACTGTCATACAGGCTGGCAGGCAGGTCGGAAAGATTCTTTTTACTTGAAATAGAACTTCATTCAGGCCGGCATCATCAGATCCGGGCTCAGCTCGCTAAAATAGGATGTCCCATAAAAGGCGATCTGAAATACGGATATCCAAGGTCGAATGAAGACGGAAGCATAAGCCTTCTGGCAAGAAGACTCGAATTCGTTCACCCTGTAAAAAAAGAAAAAATAACCATCACAGCCCATTTTCCTGAGGGTGATGTTTGGAAATTATTCAGCAATACTGAAGTGTAAAAGAAAATGAGCCGGATATTTCGGGCTCATTTTCGGATTTGTCATGAAAACTGAAACGGAAATTTTATATCTGATCTTCCTGCAAATTTACTACTACCGCCTTCTTATTCAGTTAAAATCAGGTTAATAAGAGTTAAGGAAAAGTTAAAAACAATACATTAAACAGGTATAAAACATACTTTTGCATCATGAGCAAAAATAAGTTCATAGGCCTGATCCTTATGATGCTGATATCTCTCACGGGAATTATCTGGGTCCAGATTGTCTGGATCAGAAGTGCGCTCGACATTCTGAATGAGAATTTCGGCAGGGCAGTAATAGCCAGCCTGAATGATGCTGCGAATACTATTGAATCGAACAGGAGGATGAGCTTCTATAATGATTTTATGTTTAACGATCCTCTTTTACCTGCAACACCGGGAGGTGATATTACAAGCTATATGAGTGTCGGAAGCTATTCATCGACCGATGGAACTAATTTCAGGTACAGTATTACCAGCCAGTCGGTTACGGGGACAATCGACTCGTCAGGAAAGATGAAGCTTAACAAGTCGGTTGTTACTCATAAAGATACTACATTCGTCGCCGATTCGGGCACCAATTTAATTACTTCACCCTTAAAACCCGGTGAGTTAAGTGTAGTAAGGGAAAATGAAGGGGCAAATGCAAACCCCGGCTCCCTGAGCCCCGGCAGGCAGGAATTTGCCGAATGGGTAAACAAACGGGCCAATGAATTCCGCTTTATGAGCAATGAGATGATATCGCAAATCTACCAGGAAGAGAAGATCATGGAGCTGAATAAGTCGGAGGTTGCTTTTGCCCTTCAGAATTCATTTCTCTTTTTGAAGATAGAAACTCCTTTTGAGTTCGCAATAATCAATAACGGGAAGGTTGAAGAGGGAACATTTACCAAATCAGACAAGAATGATTTTCTGAAAAGCAACTATATGGTCCGCCTGTTTCCGGACAACATTATCGGGCGCGAAATGGTATTATCAGTGATCTTTCCGGAGCGCACCAATTATGTTCTTGGATCAATGACCTGGCTACTTGGTGGTTCTCTTCTCTTTTCACTAATTATCCTGGCTACATTTGCCATGAGCCTTTTCTTTATAATCAGGCAGAAAAAGATCTCCGAGATGAAATCTGACTTCCTGAACAACATGACTCACGAATTCAAGACACCTATTGCGACAATCTCGCTTGCAGCTGATACCATTACGAATCCAAAGGTTATAAATGACGAGAACAGTATCAGGCACTTTATCGGTATGATCAAAAAAGAGAACAGCAGGATGAATAAAAAAGTGGAGACAATTCTTCAGATCGCCTCACTCGACAAGAAAGAGATTGAATTCAGATATGAGAACCTGTCGCTCCATTCGGTCATTGAAAGGGCTGTTGATACAATTGAGATCCAGATACACCAGAAAAATGGAAAGATAACCCTCAACCTTAATGCGGAGGAACCTGTTATTTATGGCGACCAGGAACACCTTACAAATCTTGTCAATAACCTTCTTGACAATGCCATAAAATATTCTCCTGAAAAGCCTGATATCAGGGTAGAAACAAGGAACAACGAAAAAGGAATTATATTATCGGTTGAGGATAAGGGAATCGGAATGTCTAAAAATGTCCAGAGCAAGATTTTCGAAAGGTTCTACAGGCAAAGTTCCGGTAATATTCACGATGTCAAGGGATTCGGACTAGGTCTTAATTATGTCAGGGCGATCATTGATGCGCACAGGGGCAATGTGGTTGTTACCAGCGAGCCGGGAAAAGGTAGCAGGTTTGAGATCTTTTTACCTTTCAACTGGGAAAACTAAATATAATATGAAATCCGTAAAAATTTTTCTTGTCGAAGATGATCTGAGCTTTGGTTCAGTGCTCAAATCGTATCTTGAATTGAATGACTTTTCAGTTGACTGGGTTGACGACGGTAAATACGCCGTGGAACATTTCAGAAAGGGGGCTTTTGATATCTGCATCCTTGATGTCATGCTTCCTCATGTCGATGGTTTCACTATTGCCAGTGAGATACGAAAGATCAATAATACCGTCCCGATCATCTTTCTTACTGCAAAAAAGCTGAAGGAGGATGTTTTGAAAGGATATGGATCGGGAGGGGATGATTACGTCACCAAACCGTTTGATACTGAGATTTTGCTTGCGAAGATCAGGGCGATTCTTGCCAGGCGTGACTATCAATCCGGCACAAGGGATATTTTTGAAATCGGCAAATTCGTATTCAATGCCAGACTTAGGACCCTGACCAGCGGTGACGATGAAAAAAAGCTCTCCCCAAAAGAAGCACAGTTGCTGGAGTTGCTCGCGGTAAATCCTAATGAATTGATAAGCAGGGAGATGGCGTTAAAAAAGATCTGGGGGTCAGATGATTACTTTACCGCCAGAAGCATGGACGTATATATAACCAAGCTTAGGAAGTTTTTATCGGAGGATCCAAGGCTTAACATTAAAAATATTCACGGTGCGGGTTTCCAGCTTATCATCAGGGATGATCAGATGTGAGGTCCTTTTTGCTGAACTGCAGAGGAAGCAGGTTACTGCAGCTCTCAATGACCCTGACCCTGTCAGCGCCGGCAAGTAATATCCTTATGTGCTTTCCCGTGCGCATCTCTTCTTCTGCAATAACCTG
This sequence comes from uncultured Bacteroidales bacterium, assembly GCA_963737255.1. Classification (GTDB taxonomy): domain Bacteria; phylum Bacteroidota; class Bacteroidia; order Bacteroidales; family VadinHA17; genus LD21. The sequence goes on along the minus strand of CAVTSB010000006.1, from coordinate 303,175 downwards.
GCGGCAATTACCGCACGGAGAAACACCATTATCCCTTATCCCTTCCTCATTCATTGCCGCAATTGCAAGTGTCAGCGGATGATCATCGGGCCAGTTTGAAATGGCATATGAAAGTACGGTTCTTTCAGCACAGATGCCCGATGGGAAGGCAGCGTTTTCAACATTCGATCCCGACAACAATTTACCTGATTCAAGCCTTAGGGCGGCACCTACGCGGAATCGGGAATAGGGGGCATAAGCTTTTCCGGCTGCAGCTTTTGCAGCAGAAATAAGTTCCTGATCCTCAGGACCTAACTCTTCGGGCATGTCATATTCAAGGTAAGTAAAAGAAATGTTTTTTGTGGTTGGCATAAGTGCTTTATTCAGTAATTGTTTCAAATTTAGCAATAATTGGGTAAAGCTAATTCCGGTTTAGTTAAATGTCACTGTTAATAAAATAGAGTTGACGGGGTAAACGTTTTCTTTATTTTTACCGGAAATAAAACAGATGTGGTAAAAACAACCCTCAAAGTTATCGCAATTCTTCTGCTGAGCGGACTTGTTTCGTGCAGAGCCGGAAGGGTTCCTTCAGGAACTGCACCTGCAGTTGTTAATGGCTCTGCTGCTGCATATATTGAAGCCTACAGGGATCTGGCTGTAAATGAAATGAAAAGGAGCGGAGTGCCAGCAAGCATTACACTTGCACAGGGGATGCTTGAGTCGGATTACGGACGGAGTTCGCTGGCAAGAATGGCAAACAATCACTTCGGGATTAAATGCCATAATGGATGGACAGGACCGACAATGAGGCAGCATGATGACAGTAGGAATGAATGCTTCAGAAAATACCAGAGACCTGAAGAATCGTTTCAGGATCATTCTGACTTTCTCAGATCGGGTTCACGATACAGTTTCCTGTTCAACCTCAATCCCGAGGATTACAAGGCGTGGGCGCATGGGCTGAAAAGAGCCGGATATGCAACCAATCCTGATTATGCAAATTTGATAATCAGGAAAATTGAGGAGAATAATCTATATCTTCTTGACCGGGGAGCTATCTATGTTGCCGCAAAGCCAAAGGAAAGTGTTCAGTCAATGCCTGCCCCGGTATCAACAGAAGCCAAAATTTCCGGGCCACCCCCTGCAACGGGAACGACAATCACTTTTGGAGATGTGATGGCTCGTACTCCCAGGGTCATGGAGAACAACAGGGTACAATATATTTTAGTAAAGGACGGGGAAACCCGGGAGAAAATTGAAAATGAATTCCAGCTTTTAAAGCGTGATCTGGCCAGGTACAATGATCTTAATGAGGATTTTATCCCGGTCGCTGGTCAGATGCTCTATATTGAGCCAAAAAAGGACAAGGCTGAAACCGGGAAGGAGTTTCATACAGCCGAAGGCGGGGAGACGATGCACATGATTTCACAGAAATACGGGATCAGACTGAAGAGCCTTCTCGAATTGAACAGGATGACGGAAAGTGCTGAACCTGTTACCGGTCAGAAAATCTGGCTACAGGAAATAAAACCGCTCAACTGACAGATTCTGAATAATCAGAGATGCGGAAACCCCTGAGGAATTCTTCGGTATTCATCCTCGATTTACCCTCGAGCTGCAAGTTTAATATCCTTATAAATCCGTCCTTGCAGGCGACCTGAATAAACTTCTTTCCATCGGAGATTATTAGTCCCGGATTATTGGCATGCTTTACCATTTCGGGCTGACTTTCAAATATTTTGTATGTAAGGGTTTTATTGTGGTTTCTGAATGCAGATCTTGCGCAGGGATAAGGTGCAAGCCCCCTTATCAGATTGTGGATCTTTGCCGGTTCATTATCCCAGTTGATAATACAGTCAGTCGGGAAAATTCTGGGGGCTTTGTGAAGGATTTCCCCAGGGATCATAAAATTTGTCTGGGGCTGCGGCTTAAGACACTCTTCCGCTATGCCTGTCAGGGTCTTTATAATAAGTCTGGCCCCGTATTTCATAAGTTTATTATGAAGGTCCCCGGCATTTTCAAACGGGAAGATCGATACCTCGTCCCTGAGCAGGATATTTCCGGTATCTATTTTATCGTCAATTAGAAATGTTGTGACTCCTGTAATGGTCTCACCATTGATTATTGCATGGTTGATAGGTGCGGCACCCCGGTACTGAGGCAATAGTGAGGCATGCAGGTTGATTGTACCTTTTGGGGGTATCCGCCATACTTCTTCGGGAAGCATCCTGAATGCAACAACAACAAAGACATCAGCATTCAGTCTTGTCAATTGACCGATGAACACCGGATCTTTCAGATTATCGGGTTGAAGAACAGGCAGATAACTTGACTCTGCAAATATTTTCACAGCCGGTTTTGAGATGCTGAGTCCTCTCCCTGCGGGTTTATCAGGTGAGGTAACAACTGAAACGACATTATACCCGTTCATGAGCAGAGAACCAAGCGAAGCCACCGCAAACTCAGGCGTCCCCATAAATACTACCCTGAGATTTTTCATAGATGTTATCAGATCAGCTTATCTGACAAATCTACAAAAAAAATCAATCCTTCACTATGTGTTTGTAGCAGGTAAGTTTGTGGCCCATTTTGTTCGCCTTGGTTTCAAGATAGAATTGATTGTAAGGATTGGGAGTGATCTCCAACGGGATGGTTTCAACTATTTTTATGCCATATCCCTCAAGACCAACCCTTTTTACCGGATTATTTGAGATAAGACGCACTTTACCGAGTCCCAGTTCCCTCATTATACTTGCACCCACCCCATAATCGCGTTCATCTTCTCCGAATCCAAGTTTAATATTTGCCTGGACGGTATCCATTCCTTCGTCCTGCAGCTTGTATGCTTTTATCTTGTTCAGGAGTCCGATACCTCTTCCTTCCTGGCTCAGGTAAATAACAACACCTTTTCCTGCAGCTTCTACCATCTGCATTGCCTTATGGAGCTGCGGACCGCAATCACACCTCATTGATCCGAATATATCGCCGGTAAAGCAGGATGAATGCAACCGTACCAGAACCGGTTCCTCTTTGGTCCAGGTACCTTTAACCAGTGCTGCATGTTCAATTCCGTTGCTTGTCTGCCGGAATGCAATAAATTCAAATTCCCCATATTCGGTGGGAAGCTTTACTCTTTCACCCTTTTCAATTATCGAATCTCTTTCAAGTGTATAAGTAATAAGATCCCTGATTGAAATAATTTTTATACTGAATTTATCTCTCAGTTTTTCCAGGTCGGGTAAACGAGCCATTGAACCGTCGTCGTTCATTATCTCGACGAGTGCACCGCCCGGGCGTAATCCGGCCAGGCCTGTAAGGTCAACCACAGCTTCGGTATGACCGGCTCTTCTGAGAACTCCCTTCGTTTTGGCCTTAAGCGGGAAAATATGGCCCGGTCGACCAAGGTCGGAAGGTTTTGTTAAAGGGTCAATCAATGCCTTGATTGTCAGTGCCCTGTCCCTGGCGGAAACGCCGGTAGTTGTTTCAGGACTGAGCAGGTCGACTGATACTGTGAACTGGGTTTCGTGGATCGAAGTATTTTTCCCCACCATCAGCTCAAGTTCGAGTTCTTCGCATCTCTCTTCAGGCAGGGCTGCACAAATCAGTCCACGGCCATGCCTGGCCATGAAATTTACAATTTCGGGGGTAATGAGTTCAGCTGCACAGATGAAATCACCTTCATTTTCCCTGTCTTCATCGTCAACGACTATGACAAGTTTTCCATTCTTAATGTCTTCAATTCCTTCTTCAATCGTATTTAGCTTTATTTCGTCCATTTTTAAAATTATTTTATTGATCTTCAAAACCAGGATGGCGTTTTGTTCCAATGATCATAATCCTGTAAAGGTAATCCTTAATCTTCCTGAAAAACGCCAGATAAGTATCTATGTTCATTATAACAGAATCAGTTGAGGCCTTGTAAGTCAGGAATAGACCAACAGGCAGCAGTATGTATGTGGATGCCCACATACCGGCAAAAGTGCTTACCAGGTTTTCTTCCACAAGTTTCTCGCCCGAGAGTGAGATAACGTACCAGATAACAAAAAAGAGTACCGAGATGACGGCAGGCGTCCCGAGGCCGCCTTTCCTGATTATTGCCCCCAGTGGAGCGCCTATCATAAAGAATACAAGGCAGGCAAACGAAAGAGTGAATTTTTTGTTCCAGTTTACTTCATAACCCTTTATGAATCTGACGTCGGTATGGAGCGATTCACTCTGTGTGGTCAGGTAGTTTGCAGACTCCTTTATATTCCCGATCGCCGTTGAAAGGATAGTTTTTTTCTCGCGGAGGGAAAGTGTATCAAATAAAGCGACAGCATCAAATCTCTTATTTGCATTTTTCCTAATGGAATCATCCTCCGGATAAAAATCACCCCGCTGGTCTTTTACAGCATAAAGAAAAGTAGAATTAAACTCTTTGAAATGGCCGTCGACCCTGTTGTTATATCTTTTGTTCAGTGAATCGATTTCATATGTCAGCTGCCCTATCTTTTTCATGGCAGCGTTTGATTTAAACAGGTCTATTTCGGTCCTTTCCAGGTCAAATCCCGATAATGACACAACAAGGGTCTGCTCCCGGAATACATCTTTCCGGAAAGGATATGTTTTTTCAGGACCCTTTTCCGGTCTTTCAGGCATCTCATTGTATGAGTAGCCGTTGTAGAGCACCATGGTCATTGCCGTTTCATCGGGCGTGACCCTCAAATAACCCGAATCGGCATATATAACTGCAATATTACCCTTGGCATCACGGTGGTCATATATGAACAGCTTATCAAGGCGGTTGTTAACAGGGTCCCTCGAAGTTACCTTTATGCTAAAGCCGTCGATGTCGTTATTGAAGGTCCCGGCCTGTAGATTAATGTCGGGACGCTTGCGGCGGATATCGTAAAGAAGTGTTCTGGCCTGACGGTTGGCATAGGGCAGGACATTATTCGAAAAGAAGAACGAAACTACGGTAAGAATAATGATAAGGTAAACCAGGGGCCTGAAAATCCGCTGGAGTGGAATACCTGATGATTTCATGGCAGTCAGTTCGCTGTATTCACCCATATTGCCGAATGTCATAAGCGCCGCCAGGAGAATGGCGAGGGGAAGTGCCATGGGAACAAATGAAAGGGAGAAGTGAAAAAGGAGCTCTGCAACTATTTTCAGCTCCAGACCCTTGCCGGCCAGTTCATCAACATACATCCACAGGAATTGCAGAATAAGTATTATAAGCACAATGAAGAATGTGAGTATGAGTGGTCCGATGAATGATTTTAATATGAACTTGTCGAGCTTTTTCACCAGTGCCGTTTTTTCAAATGGCAAAGCTACTTGATTTTTACCAGATATACCATCTGGGACAGGGTCATTTTGCTGCCGGTCATAAATATGTTAATGGCGCAAAGGCACGAAGGCTCAATAACTAGAAAGCTTTTGTTTAACAGGAAGGTCAGGCATTACTGCAACGCAGAGCCTTCTTATATCCCCAGTATCCGTTTCAGGTCTGATATCTGTGAATCCCAAAGATATATCGCATCCTCCTTCTCATCAGGTTCTGAAAAGTCGGTGATCAGCAGTTGGAGGTCGCCTGTCAGATCATGAACATTTATTTTGAATTCGAAATAATTGGTCTCTTTTTCTTCAGTGCCGGTCCACTCAAACCTTACATATTTATTCTCTTTCATCGCCACCAGACGCGCCTGATGTTCTATTTTGTTCCAGTGAAAGGTAAAAATATCTCCCTCTACGGTTACATTATCTGCAAACCATTCACTGAGTCCTTCAGGGGTACTGAGCCTTGAGAAGAGCACCTTTGATGAACAGTTCAGGGAGTATTCAAGTTCGTACTGCATTCTCATCGTTCTTAAAATGGTTTATGCTTTACTAATCTGCAATATAGAAAAAATTATTAAAAGAAAAAATCATATTGGAATTCAGGCATTATCTATTTATATTTGCACGCTCAAAACGGGAAAGCTGGCGAGATAGCTCATCCCGATAGCTATCGGGAGGTTAGAGTGCATATTTGGCGAGATAGCTCAGTTGGTTAGAGCGCATGATTCATAATCATGAGGTCCGGGGATCATTCCCCCGTCTCGCTACTTGATAATAAAGCAGTTATGGAAGTACTAACATAACTGCTTTTTTATTTGAATAGACAATTGAATACACAAAATCATTTAAGGGTCTATTTTGGTACAAAAAAAAGGTATCACCCTCCTTTCATATAATAGACTTCAACTGCTATTTTTTATTAAAGCTTAATTTCTTTGTCCTCCGCCACAAGCATAATCGAGCAAGTATCCTGTACCATTTGGTATCATATGAATGAAGAGGGGGAAACCAGGAAAGAAGATAATCGTTGGTAAAACTGTGAATTTGTTATATCTTTAACTGTTGTTCCACTTGCTTAACATAAAGATAATGGTAATAACCTCCTGATCGGTAAACTCAGGCTCATTGTTGTTACTGAAACGCTGAAAGAGGTGTTTAAGTCCTTAAGCAAATATACAGATATAATTCTAGTTCTTTTGCCTTGGTAATCATGCTTATAGGCATAAGGCAGAGAACTACATTTTAAGATATTGACCTTCAGGACTTTAAACAAATAAACCAAACATATTTTTTTGACATTCAGTTGTTTGCATAACTATTGGATTTTCAACTCTTAATTCACATAATTAGTGCTGAACTATTATTAATCTGTGGAAATTAAAATACGATAAACAAAAAAACACTCGACTCAGTTTTACTGATAATTAATAAACCAAAGCAAATGAAACACTTAAGATACTTCGTGTACTGCACGATTATGGCAAGCCTGGTTACAGGAAAATTGGCAGCTCAGCAACCTGCTGTTATAAAAATTGATTTCGACCGGCAGATTGATACGATAGATCCAAACATATACAGTGCATTTGTTGAGCCGATTAGAACGGTGGTTTATGGTAGTATTTATGATCTAAAGTCGCCTTTTGCCGATGAAAATGGTTTTCGAAAAGATTTAATCGAGCTTGTTAAAGAATTAGACATACGAAGTGTAAGATGGCCGGGTGGTAATTTTGTGTCAGGTTACAATTGGGAAGATGGCATTGGTCCGAAAGATCAAAGGCCTGCAAAAAAGGATTTGGCCTGGAATCAGATTGAGACCAACCAGATGGGAACCGATGAATACGTGAAATTCTGCAGCCTGATTGGCGCCGATAACTTTTTATGTGTAAATGGAGGAACCGGATCACTTGACGATGCGCGTAACTGGGTGGAATATTGCAACGGAGAAAAGGGCACTTACTATGCCGACCTCAGAATCAAATACGGTAACGAAAAACCTTTCAATGTAAAATATGTAGCACTTGGAAATGAGTTGGACGGACCCTGGCAAATGGGACAGAAAAGTGTCGAAGATTACAGCAAATTCGCTTTGGAAGCAGGAAAGCTCATCAGTTTATTGGATAAAAACATCAAGCTTGTAGCATCAGGTGCATCACTATACAGGCCCGGGAATGAGTGGGTGGAATGGAACGACTATGTTCTGAATAAGCTGGTGGGAAAAATTGACTTCCTGTCGGTACACCGTTATGCAACGGAAGCGTTGCCTGGCGGCAGAAGCAACAATGTATTTTCCGACCACATGTCATTAGGACTGGATATTGACGAAAAGATTGAAACAACCAAAGCGCTCATTCAAAAAGCAATGGTGAAATCGGGTTCCAAACGCCCTGTTTATATCTCGTTTGATGAATATTCACCCGGATTCGGAGGTTTGCTCAGTTCGCTGATGCTCGGGCAGCACTTAAATTCATTTATCCGCCATGCCGATGTAGTTAAAATAGCCAATATAACCATGATTACCAACCTGGTTGGAAATTCGCCTGAAGGAGATTTTAAAAATCCGTTGTATTACACGTTCTTGTTGTATTCAAAAAATGCGCTTGGAACTGCTTTGGATGTAAAAACCATTTGCGAAACATACAACAACTCAATATTCAGTAATATTCCATACCTCGATGTAACGGCTGTGCTAAATACCGAATCAAAAAAAGTAGTGATAAATGTGGTAAACAGGCACGAAACAAAGGATATTGAAACAAACATCGACCTGCAAACCGGAACCTATTCAGGAAAAGCAACCATTAATCTGATTAATGCTGAAAACATGGATGTCAGAAATACCAGAACGGAACAACCCATAAAAATTGAAACAGAACAGGTAAGTTTTAAAGGGAATTCAATTAAACACGCTTTTCCTGCTCACTCCTTTACTCAGATTGAAATACCATACAACTAATTTTTAACGGCTTCATCCATGAAAATCAAACAACATAAAATATCAGTTTTATTTATATTTTCTATCCTGATGATGGCTTTTATGCCCGGTGGCGAGAAAGCAAAAAAGCCAATATACCTGAATCCCGCGTATTCATTTAAAGAAAGGGCTGCCGACCTTGTTTCGAGGATGACGCCCGAAGAGAAACAAAGCCAGTTGGGAAATACAATGCCGCCCATTCCCCGTTTGGGAGTGAATCATTATGATGTTTGGGGCGAAGCGCTGCACGGAATTATGGGCAGAAACAACAACAGCGGCATGACTGCAACTTCTTTCCCAAACAGCGTGGCCGTTGGTGCAACCTGGGACCCGGAGCTGATTAAACGCGAAACAAAAGTGATTTCCGACGAAGCCCGGGGTTTTAATCACGACGTTATTTTTACACTTACCTACTGGTCGCCGGTTATTGAACCGGCCCGCGACCCGCGTTGGGGACGAACTGCCGAAACTTTCGGTGAAGACCCTTTTCTTGTTTCTCAAATTGGAAAAGGTTTTATTCAGGGCTTAATGGGCGACGACCCGACCTACCTGAAAACTGTTCCCTGCGGAAAACACTATTTTGCAAACAACACCGAGTTTAACCGCCACTCCGGAAGTGCAAACATGGACGACCGCGATATGCGCGAATTTTATCTTTTACCTTACAGAACCCTTATCAGGGAAGCTAAACTTCCGGCAATCATGACAGCCTACAGCGCTGTAAACAGAGTACCGGTTTCGGCGAGCAAGTACCTCGTTGATACGATTGCCCGTAAAACTTATGGATTGGAAGGTTATGTAACAAGCGACTGTGGTGCGATTGACGATATTGTAAGAGGCCATCATTATGCTGAAAGTCCTGAAGCAGCCGCAGCACTGGGAATTAAAGCTGGTGTTGATACCGATTGCGGAGGTGTTTACCAGTCGAGTGCCCTGAAAGCTGTACAACAGGGAATACTTACCGAAGGTGAAATTGACAAGGCACTTGTGAATATGTTCACAATAAGAATGAGGATGGGAGAATTTGACCCGCGTGAAATTGTTCCTTATGCCGGAATTAAACCAGGAATAATTAACGACCCTTCTCATAATAACCTCGCACTTGACATTGCAACAAAAACACCCGTGCTGTTAAAAAACAGCACAATCACAAAAACTGGTGAAAAAGCGTTGCCGATTGATCTAAAACAAGTTAAAAAGATTGCTGTACTGGGACCACAGGCCGACAAGGTTGAGCTGGGTGATTATTCGGGACAGGTTGAACCTCATTTAAGTATTTCGCCGCTGGAAGGTATTAAAAACTACATTAAAGAGCATAATCTGAATACCGAAATAGTATCTATGGTCAGCGGAAATACCGATAGAAATACTGACTTTATAACAGTGAACGCCTTTTCAATTGTACGGAATGGCGAAGTGTTAAAAGAATACGATGCAACAAAATTTGTTTCCTCAGCTCCTGGTCTTATTGTAGCTTCAAGATTTGGACGGACTTCAATAAGTGGTATCAAGGATGGCGACTGGACTGCCTATGATAATATTGATATTGCAAATGTCGATTCTATCAGGTTCAATTTGAGTGCATCCGCTGAGGGCGGCATTCTGGAAGTGAGGGTAGGCTCTGCTGCAGGAAATGTATTGGCATCAGAAAAAATCAACAGCGGTCAGCAAAGTGAAGGATTTCAAGGTTTTGCACGCCCCAAAGTTGTACCTGTGAAAATTAACACGCTGGGTATAACAGGCCCGCAAACCCTTGTACTGGTGTATCGCGAAGCAGCAGAAAAGGAGATAGACGTTGAAACACTTAATCTGGCTGCCAGTTGCGATGTCGCTTTGATTTTTGTGGGTACCGACCAATCCACTGGCAGAGAGGAATCAGACCGTTTTGCGCTTACCTTACCGGGCAATCAGAATGAACTGATAAAAGCAGTTGCTGCGGTAAATCCCAATACCGTTGTAGTGATGCAAACCATGGGAATGGTTGAAGTGGAACAATTTAAAAATCTCCCCGACATTTCCGGTATTATCTGGACAGGTTACAACGGCCAGGCACAGGGAACGGCAATGGTGAAAATTTTGTTTGGCGATGTAAATCCGGGCGGAAAGCTAAATGTAACCTGGCATAAATCATTGAACGACCTGCCTGATTTTAACAATTATAATTTGCGCGGCGATGGCACCAACGGACGCACTTACTGGTATTTCAACAAAGATGTTTCGTACGAATTTGGATTTGGTTTGTCGTACACCACATTTGCATACAGCAATTTTGCCATCAGTAAAACCGACATTACACCAAACGATAAAATCACTGTCAGCGTTGATGTTCAGAACACCGGAACGGTTGACGGGGATGAAGTGGTGCAGATTTATGTGAAAACACCCGACAGTCCCGCATCGCTTGAAAGACCGATAAAACGGTTGAAGGGATTTCAAAGGGTGAGCATACCCCGGGGACAGGTAAAAACAGTTTCAATCGATATCGACTGCCAGGACCTTTGGTTCTGGGAAACAGAAAAAGGAAAAATTACTTTCGACCCGGGCAGGTATGTTTTTGAGATAGGGGCATCTTCAAGAGACATAAAAGGACAGGTGGAAGCTAAAATGAATGGCAGCTACAACCCTGTGTTAACCACGGTTGTGGCCGAATGCGACAAAGTAGTTTTAAGGCCTGGAAATTTTGTGCAAACAGATGTTACGGCGAGTATGTCTGACGATAGTTTCTACGATATCACAAAAGCTGAAATTACTTACAAAAGCAATAACCCCAGGGTTGCCAGTGTTGACGAAAAGGGCAAAGTAACAGCTGCAGGCGTGGGCGTTGCATCGATTTTTGCTTATGTTACAATTGATGGAACAACCGTTTCAAACAGTTACCCGATAAAGGTTATGCCCGATTTGAATCCCAAATCAGTTACAGTTAACGGGAAAAAAATACAGGGTTTCGATAAAGAAATCAAGGCTTACAGTTATCTGCTGAAAAGCAATTCCAAAATACCGGTAGTGAAAGCTGAAGCCTTGGGTAGCGGTATTTCGGTTGAAATTGAACAAGCAAAAGCAATACCGGGAACCACGACAGTTCAGTTGATTGACGATATCACCCTCGAAAAGAATGTCTACTACCTGAATTATGATGCAGAATCGGTGAGCGATGAATTCAATGGTGGCGCTGTTGACTCCCGGTGGGAATGGGGCCGTGAAAACAAAACAACCCATAGTTTATCCCGAAAAACAGGTTGGCTTACCATCACAAGTGAACCGGGAGGTGTTTTGGAGGCAACCAACAACGCGAAGAATTTGCTGTTGCAAAGTGCCAATAACGATTGGACCATTGAAACCCGGCTGGTCTGCTCCAGAATTCCGTCCCAGCCCGAGAATGCGGGAATCCTGGCTTATCAGAACGACGATAATTTTGTGAAACTGATGTTCAGGGCCGTGATTAAAACAACCCGGGCAAGGGGGGTGCAACCCGGCACAATCGACCTGGTTATGGAAGAAAACGGCATTGCAAAATCTTTGGCAACCTTTAACCTCAAAAATGAAATCATTGGCGACAATGCATTGACTCTTAAACTGGAGAAAAAAGGAAGTAACTACACGGCTTATTATTCACTTGACGGAAAAAATTACGAATTGCTCGGAACCGCCAATATGTTGTTAAAAGACATCAGGGCCGGCTTAATTGTATGCGATGGTATTGTTACGCAGTACATGAAAAGTACATTCTGGTTTAATTCCGATACCACAAAACCAGACACGCCTTTTGATGTTTCGTTCGACTACTTCCGCATAAAGAATAATGGATTAAAATAGTCACCGATTAACCTAAAGAAAACTTAATATGAAACCCACATGATTGATCAAATCACAAACAAGAATGAATATAATTGGTTTTCAATCATGTGCGGTTCCCCCGCCGAAGCGGGACAAGCTATCATACCATTAAATTCAAAATTATATTATGATGAAAAATCAAGTTCTGATTATTTTATTGGCAGTATTGTTAACAGGCAGAATATGTTCTGCACAGTCGCAAACGAATGTTATTGAAGATTTTAAACCTTCATCATTAAATCAACCGGGAAAAGAATACCCGCAGGTAAACTCCGAAGGACGAGTACGTGCCCGGATTTCAGCACCTGAAGCACACAAAGTACAGTTAGACATAAGTGCTGTAAAATACGACCTGGTTAAAGATGACAATGGTGTATGGACAGGTGAATCTGCACCCCAGGACGAGGGCTTCCACTACTACCAGCTTTGGATTGACGGCGCTGCAGTGCCGGATCCCGGTAGCTTGTATTTTTATGGTGCCAGCCGTTGGGGCAGTGGTATAGAAATACCGGCAAAAGACCAGGATTTCTATGCAATGAAAAATGTACCCCACGGCCAGGTTCGGGAGTTCCCCTACTTTTCAAAAAGCAACAACAGAATGAGGCTTTGTTTTGTATATACACCACCCGATTATGATGAAGATTCAAATAAACGCTACCCGGTGTTATACCTGCAACATGGCGGCGGTGAAGATGAAACCGGCTGGTCGAAACAGGGGCGCGCTAATCTTATCATGGACAACCTGATTGCAGAGGGAAAAGCTAAACCCTTTATCATTGTAATGGATAATGGCACCTGGAGTATGCAAGGTCCCCCAAGAGGTGAACGTCCTGCCGGTGAATGGCCTCCCAAAGGATGGGCCGAGGGTTTCACAAAAACCCTGTTGGAGGATATCATTCCCTTGATTGATACCCACTTCCGTACACTTGCTAATCAACAGAATCGCGCTATGGCCGGACTTTCAATGGGCGGCATGCAAACCCGTGTTATTACACTGGCCAATCCTGATGTGTTTTCATACGTTGGAATGTTTAGCGGTGGCAGCATCAGTATTGAAGACGTTACCAATGCTCCCGGATTTAAAGAAAAAAACAAACTGCTGTTCATCAGTTATGGCAGTCGTGAACTTGAAAACCGCAGGGCTGGCTTCGGTGGCGACCCGAAAGCAAATACGGATGCGCTGAAAGAAGCTGGAATTAAAACCCATTTTTATGTTTCTCCACAAACAGCGCACGAGTGGCAGAGCTGGCGGAGGAGTTTATACCAATTTGCACCACTTTTATTCAAATACTAAAAAACTTAAAAACATTGCTCTTTTAAGTCCCGAGTACTCGGGATTTGGAGGGGTCTAAAAATCAAAAATCAATGAAACAGCATCTTATTACTTTCATTCTGATATTGACTTTATCCGATCCGTTGTGTTTTACGCAGACAAACCAGGCAACGATTATCGAAGATTTCAAACCTTCTACACTGAATCAGCCTGGCAAAGAATACCCAATGGTAAACTCGCAGGGTTATGCCCGTTTCCGCATCGAGGCTCCCAATGCCCAAAGTGTAATAGTCAGTCTCGGACTTGGCGGCCGGGGCGGAACCAAGCTTACCAAAGGAGCTGACACCATTTGGGTAGGAACAACCGAAGGCCCTATGGATGAAGGCTTTCATTATTATCACCTGACCATTGACGGTGGAGTTTTTAACGACCCGGGAGCTTTGAATTTCTACGGTTCAACCCGTTGGGAGAGCGGAATTGAAATTCCGGCGCACGACAAGGATTTTTATGCGTTGAAAAATGTTCCTCATGGTAATGTGCAACAGATCCTTTTCCCATCTCCCAGCACAAATACCTCACGCAGAGCATTTGTTTACACGCCTCCCGCTTACGGAAAAGACATAAATAAACGTTACCCTGTTTTGTATCTGCAGCACGGCTGGGGAGAAGATGAAACAGCCTGGAGTAACCAGGGGCACGCCAATCTGATTATGGATAACCTGATTGCCGACGGCAAAATCAAACCTTTCATCATTGTTATGACCTACGGAATGACCAACGAAATTAAATTTGGAGGGTTACGCAACTTCGATATCAAACCATTTCAAACGGTTTTAGTTGATGAGCTGATTCCATACATCGATGCCAATTTTGCAACAATAGCCGACCAGCCGCATCGCGCCATGGCAGGGCTTTCAATGGGTGGCATGGAAACCAAAACTATTACGCTGAACAAGCCGGAAGTTTTTTCTCATTACGCGTTATTAAGCGGTGGAACATACTCTCCAGCTGATATCAAAGACAAATCAAAAGTTAAACTTATTTTTCTGAGTTGCGGAAGCAAAGAAAGACCTGACGGCGTGAAGAATGCTGCAGTCGCGCTGAAAGAAGCCGGATTCAATGCTGTTTCTTATGTTTCAGAAGGAACTGCTCACGAATTTCTTACATGGCGTCGCAGTTTATATCAACTTGCTCCGCTTCTGTTTAAAAATTAATTGAACATGAATATTATACGGGCGGTCATGGCGGCCACGAAATCTTGACCTTGTTCTATCAGAATCGGAACTTATCAAAACAGATATCGTGAGCGACAACAAGGTTGAAAACGGAATCATAATACAGATTTATCTTCTTAAATTTAATGGCAGGTAAAACTTATTCTTTAATAGTTAAATAGTTGATTGTATTATAATAAAAGTAGTTTGAGATGAAAAAAATTGAAACCGGCTTAACATCAGTAAAAAGAAAGAAAATTGTTTTTTTAACCGTCCTTATGACCCTGGTTGCTGTTGTAGGAATTAGTCAAAACAAAAATCAAAAAGGAAATCAGCCCACCAATTCACCCGTGTTTACAAATTTCGCTTATCAGGGAAACGATAAAGTTTACAACGATTTTCCGCTGAAGCCGGATGAATTTTATAACCCGATTTTGCAGGGTTGCTACCCCGACCCGAGCATTACCCGGAAAGGCGACGATTATTACCTGGTAAACTCTTCGTTTGCAATCGCGTTATTAAAATCTGGGAGTATGATGTTGCAACCGACAAAGTTATCCCCGGAACCGATAAAATTATTGTGGATGGCGGTGTTGACCTCGCGAAAAAGCCTATTTGGATTGAGGCTCCACACATTTACAAGAAAAACGGGAAGTATTACCTGATGTGTGCCGAAGGTGGCACCGGCGACTGGCACAGCGAAGTGATTTTTGTAAGCGACAATCCGAAAGGACCATACGTTCCGGCGCCCGGTAATCCGATTCTTACGCAAAGACATTTTCCAAAAGAAAGGGAAAACAAAGTGGACTGGGCTGGTCACGCCGACCTGGTTTTAGGGCCTGACAACCAAAAATATTACGGAGTTTTCCTTGCAGTCCGTCCGAACGATAAACAAAGGGTGAATACAGGCCGCGAGACTTTTATTTTGCCGGTGGATTGGTCGGGTGAATTTCCTGTTTTTGAAAACGGGCTTGTTCCAATGGAACCTAAACTGAGAATGCCCAAAGGGGTAACCGTAAACAAAACAGGTCAGAACCAATTCTTACCCAGTGGTAACTTCACTTTTACCGACAATTTTACCACTGAAAAGCTTGATTACCGCTGGATTGGTCTGAGAGGACCGCGTGAAGATTTTGTTTCGGTATCAAAAAATGGTTTGCAGATTAAACCATTCGAAACAAATATTAAGGAAGTAAAACCTACTTCAACACTCTTTTACAGACAGATGCACAAATCTTTTTCGTTTACGACAACCATTGATTACAAACCCGAAACAGAAAAAGACCTGGCCGGAATTGTAGCGTTGCAAAGCGAAAGGTTCAATTATGTTTTTGGCATCACAAAAAAGGGTGCCGATTATTATATTTTGCTGGAAAGAACCTCAGGGAAATTAAGAAGCCGCGAAGTTGAATCAAAAATTGTTGCCAGCGCCAAAATCGACATCAGCAAACCTGTTCGTTTAAAGGTGTCAGCAGAAGGCGATGATTATGAATTTAGCTATTCAACCAACGGAACCGACTTTGTGAACGTTGGAGGAACTGTTTCGGGCGATATTCTTTCAACCGATGTGGCAGGAGGATTTACAGGTTGTTTGCTTGGATTGTATGCGACATCGGCAAACTAAAACAGTGGTATGAGGATGGCTATCCTTATTTTCAGACTACTGTGAGAAGTGTTTTGTGCAGATCCTCGTCCCTGGATGAAGAGCCTGTCATGATCTCAAAATCACCGGGTTCCACAACATATTTCATATCTATGTTATGGAAGGCGAGTTTCCCAGGCGTAATCTCAAAGGTAACTTTCTTAGTCTCACCTGGCTTCAGGGAGACCCGTGCAAATCCCTTCAGCTCCTTTACCGGACGGGTCACGCTGCTCACCACATCGCGAATGTAAAGCTGCACAATCTCGTCACCGGCAATCTTTCCAGTATTTTTGATATCGACCGTGACCTTCGTGGACTCAACCTTCTTTACAGTGGTTTTCTTCAGAACAGGCTTGCCATATTTGAATTTATTATAACTGAGCCCGTAACCGAAGTGGAAGAGTGGTTTGACATCCTGTGACAGGTAATTAATGAACTGGGCGCTGGGCTTGTGGTTGTAGTACAGTGGCAATTGTCCGGCCGACTTCGGGAAGGTGATGGTCAGCTTGCCGGAGGGGTTGACTTCGCCGAATAGGATGTCAGCGGCTGCGGTACCGGTCTCCTGTCCCATGTACCATCCCTCAACTATTGCCGGCACCTTCTCAGCCAGCTTATTGATGGAGAGGGGTCTGCCGTTCGCCAGGTAAAGCACGACCGGTTTACCCAGGGCGGTGATGGCATCTGCCAGCTCATTCTGTTCACCGAAGAGGTCGAGGGTCATGTTGTCGCCGATATGGTTCTTGGCCCATGCCTCACGGCAGAGATGCTCGTTTTCGCCAAGTGCAAGAATGACCAGGTCAGCCCCGGAGGCTACTTTCACGGCCTCCTTTATGAGTTTGAGGTTTTCATCTCGAGAGGCGAATTTGATCTCGTCGTACTTCCAGTTGAAATAGCTCAGCTGGGTGTTGATTGTCAGTCTGCAGCCCTGTGCGAAGAGCACCTCGGTGCCGTTCCCCGCCTTCGCCCTTATACCGTCAAGAAGACTCACCTTTTCATACGGCTCACCCGAGTAGCCGCCGAACCAGAGATCCTTAGCACAGGGGCCAATGACCGCGATCTTTTTATACTTGCCCTTCTTCAGAGGAAGCAGGCCATCGTTCTTCAGCAGGACTATCGACTCATGTGCAGCCTTCAGCGCCGTCTTCCTGTGCACCAGTGATTTGCTTACCGCAATGGCCTGTTTCTCATCCACATAGGGATTTTCAAAGAGGCCAAGGCTAAACTTGAAGGTCAGCGCCTGCTCAACGGCACAGTTAATGTCCTCCTTTTTGACTTTTCTTTTCCTTACCAGTTCCGGAAGAATACGGTACATGTTTGCCTGGGGGAACTCATACTGCACTCCGCAGTTGAACGCTGTCGCGGCTGCATCCACGGCGCCAGCACAGACAAAGTGTTTGTTGAACAGCTGGTCTACGCCGTAGTAGTCGGAGACTATCATCCCCCTGTATCCCCACTCACCGCGAAGGAGATCCTGCAGGAGCCATCTGTTGGCATGGGAGGGAACGCCGTCAACCTCGTTGTACGAGGGCATTACCGATACCGGTTTAGCATGGTCAATGCACATCTTAAAGGGGGGCAGATGGTAATCACGCAGCACCCTCATCGAGTAATTTGCAGGTCCCTGGTTCAGTCCGCCCTCTGATTCGCCGTGGCCGGCCAGGTGCTTGAGTGTAGCTGCAACATTGTTCTTTTCAACCTTCCCCCTGTCACTTCCCTGCAGACCCTTTACTGCTGCTATTGAGAGCATCCCGTTGAGGTACGGGTCTTCGCCGTAGGTCTCCTCGGTGCGTCCCCAGCGCGGATCACGACAGACATCTATCACCGGCGTCAGTGCCTGATGTGTGCCACGGGATCGCATCTCATGTGCAACCACGCCGTATACTTTTTCAAAGAGGACGGTATCCCATGAGCATGCCAGCCCTATTGCCTGGGGGAAGACTGTGGCCTCGGGCCTCATCATCCCGTGCTGACCCTCGTCAACGAAGAGGGCCGGGATGCCTAGACGGGTCTCCTCAACAAGATATTTCTGGATGGTATTGCGCATCCTGACAGTGTCCTTTATGCCGAAGGGAGCAGGATGAACCGAGTGGCATCCGAGACCGAAGATCTCCTTCATCTTCGCGGGGTCACTGAAGATCTCAGGCTTGAAGTCTTCAACCCCTCCGTTCCATAGGCCCGTCAGCTGGGCACACTTCTCCTCAAGGGTCATTCTCCCCATCAGGTCCTCAACTCTTTTTCTGACTGGAAGAGAAGGGTCCTTATACGGCACTTTTGCTGTTTTTTTCATATTTCGTTCTTTAAGTAACTGTCATTTAAGTTTTTCTGCCTCGTCGATGACGGCATGACAGGCAGGTTTCAGATTGTAGTCACGGTCAAACAGAAGCGGGTAGTTTGTGCGGCCCGGTATAGGCCATCCGTTCTTCCATGAGTAGCCGTCGTGCACTCCCCAGAAGGTGACGCGGGTAACAGCATCGTCATGCTTCAGCAATATCCTGAAAAGTTTCGCATAGCGGTCCGTAAGCTGTGCCTCAACAGAGTTGGGAAGACCTGCGACGTAAGGATTCAGAGAGTCACGGTACTCTGCGGTTCTTGAGATCTCTGCCCCGTAGAGCCATGCCGGGGTGGGAAGTACGTTTATCTCAAGTTCGGTGATCATTAATTTCATCCCCAGTGCGGCATACTCGCCAATGCTCTCATCTATGATTGCCATGTCCGGGGAGTCGAGGTGCCAGTGCCCCTGGATGCCTACGCCGTCGATGCGGATACCCTTTGCCTGGAGGTCTTTAATGATGGGGATCACCCCGGAACGCTTGGCTCTTTCCTCGTTGTTATAGTCATTGTAATAGAGCTCAGCATCGGGGTCAGCCTCATGGGCGAAGATGAAAGCCTTTTCGATGTAGTCTTCGCCTATTATTTCCAGCCATTTCGTGCGACGCAGCGATCCATCCTCATCCACAGCCTCATTAACAACATCCCAGCCAAGAACGCAGCCCCTGTAATGGCCCACCACGGTGCTGATATGGTCTTTCATCCTCTCAAGCAGAGCATCGCGCGTCAGCTGGTTGCCCAATGAGTCCTGGAAAACCCAGTCAGGTGTCTGTGAGTGCCATACCAGGACATGCCCGATGACCTTAATGCCGTTTCGCTCCGCGAAGTCTACTATACTGTCGGCCAGGCCGAACTCGTATCTGCCCGGTTCCGGATGGATCCGTTCCCACTTCATGGCATTTTCTGCGGTTATGGAGTTGAAATGCTTTACAATGAAGGGCATGGCCCGGGGGTCAGCCCCGGAGACCTGTACCATGTTCATGGCGGTGCCAATCAGGAAGTGACCCTCATAGGCCTTGCTGAGGCTGATCTCATCATTACCGCAAGATGAGAGAAGTATCATTGAGGCTGCAACAGCCGGTATCAGTATCTTTTTCATTGTGATTGTCTTTAACTGTTTATGCCGTGTAGGCCTTGCGTCTTTCGGCCAGTTCATCCTGCATCTGGTACTCAACCTTCTTCCCTATGCCGTAGATAAAGAGCGCTATGACGCAGAGGATTAATGCAATGACCGGGAATATGCTCACTGAGAGTCTGATGCCCTGAACGGCTGTGGGGGTCTGCACCACGTTGGCGACATACCCGTATGAATTGAGGAGCCATCCGGCCACTGCACCGCCTATGGCGAGGCCGACCTTAAGCCCTACCACTATTGCAGCAAAGACGATGCCTGTTGCGCGGCGGTTGAACTTCCATTCCGAATAGTCGGCCACGTCCGCCATCATTGCCCACGGAAGCGGCATTGTCACACCCCACGAGAAGTTGAAGAGCATTGAGAGTATCAGCACAGCCCAGATACCTGAGGGCGGCACCACGTAGAAAAGGGCTGCCATTATGCCGGCAATTATCAGCCATGTCCTGAAGACGTCTCTCTTGCCGAACCGTTTTGCCAGTGCGTTCCCAACGGCTATCCCGGGGATCGCGCAAAGCTGACCTATAATATTTATAACGCTGAAGCTGTTGTCGGCATAATTGGCGCCGGTGCCAGTCAGCTTAAGCCCTTCGAGGAGCCCGAACAGGCCCTTGTCGATGTTGACCAGGAACTGCCTCATGCTCTCAGGGTCAAGATAGTACTTGAAGTAGTACAGAAGAACGCTGTTTCGCAGTGCGAGGAAGGTGAACATGAAGAGGATTACGATGAACATCATCACCCACTGCTTGTTGTGAAAGAGGTCCGAGAGGTCCTGCTTCAGGGATGTCTTCTGCTGGGGCGGGGGAGCAATTCTCTCCTTCGTGGAAAAGAAGGTTATGAAGAAGAACAGTATCGCGAGCACGCTGAAGATTCCCATCGTAACCTGGTAACCTCTCGCGCTGTCACCTGCACCAAAGTGGTTGACCATCGGCAGTGTGAATCCCATGATTGCTATTGTTGCCAGTGTCACAACCACGAACCTTATTGAAGAGAGGCTTGTGCGTTCCTTCATGTTGCCGGTGATTACTCCGCTCAGTGCTGCGTAAGGATTGTTGTTAGCAGAGTATACCGTCAGTAGCAGCAGGTAGGTGGCATAGGCATACACAAGTTTGCCGGTGTCACCCATGTCAGGGGTTCTGAAAGCAAGGTAACCCAGCACGCCGAAGGGTATTGCCGTCCACAATATCCAGGGCCGGAACTTGCCCCAGCGGGTGTTTGTGCGGTCAGCCAGGGCCCCGAAGATGGGGTCACAGACCGCCCCCCAGAGCCGGGCGATGAGGAACAGCGTTGCCGCTGCCCCCGCGGAAAGTCCAAAGGTGTCCGTATAAAAACTCAGCTGAAGCAACATCATAGTCTGGAAGATGAAGTTGGCAGCACCGTCTCCAAGACTGTAGCCCAGCTTCTCCCTGAACGAAAGTTTTCCTGTTTCGGATTTCATGGTCATTTGATTGTTAGGATTATACTTTTGTCAGATTGATAAATATGCACCGGAGAATGGCACAACCATCCACGGTCTAAAACGTAACTAAAAGTATACAAAATGATTAAATTCTGCAAGGTTGAATCAGTGGCTGATTCAAAACTATGAAAAACAATCTGTTTATTTTACTAAATTCTTAAAAGCTGATCCAAAAATTAAATAACTGGTATTTCCACCAATCGTGCCCTCGTTTTGTCCCCACAGAAATGGCCAGTCGTCGTAGTTTTCAAAGTGGTCGGGTTGTCTGAATAATATACCCGGAGCAACATTGCCCGGAATAAATGAGAAATCAGCCCTGTTATTACCATAAAAGACTGCTTTGGGACGAGCGGCGCCCACCGTTGCCACTAACGAATAATTGTGATACGGATGGCAGCCAAACAGCCAGTTGGTGGTCTTGAAAGCATGGCTGGCATCGATAATATCAGGGAAATGTTTGCTGGCAAAGCAAATGGTGGTACCAAAGCTCACCACGCCTCCGCTTCCTGCCCAGTTACCAAGGCCGATGGGTACTCCGTACGGATTATCCTTTTCAAGCCCGTCGATATATTCTTTGTACTTTACAACATACGGACGGAGCTTTTCTTTGAAGGATGCGTCCATGTGTGGTATGGCATGTAATGCCGTCAATATGTTGCCACTAACATTACGGTCAAGTGCAGGCCATAAAAGTTCCTGAAATTTATCGACATATTGTTTCTCCCCGGTTGAGATGTACAGTTGAAGATTGGTGGCCATATCTGCTGATCCGCCGCCCCTGCCAGCGCGATCCTGCGGCTGATTGGCAAGTAATTCCGTTGCCTCTTTCAGAAGTCTTTTTGACTGTTGCAACGCTCTTGCCGAAAGATCGTCGTTATATCCCTTCAATGCCCGGCTTGCTGCGGCAAACATCGTTGCTGCCCTGAGATCGAGGCCGGGATTACGGCTTGTAAATGCCCACATATCATCCTTAACTCCGCTCGACCGGCCGTCACGGGCTACTTCGTAAGGGCCAAGGTTCGGATTATAAGGAAGACCGTCTGTTATTGAGGCTGCGTCACCAAGGTGATGGTAATTATCGAGAACAGAGTTAGAGAGAGTTTGTGCCATGTGGCCGATAATCTCTGCCTGAGCTACAAGGTTCATTGTTCCATGCTCGATAAACTGCAACACGTCTGGTGTCCCATCCGGACGGTGAAGATCAACATAACGTTGCTTCTGATCAACAAAAGTCTGATCGCGTAAGGGTTTGAAATATTCCCATGTCTGGACAAAGTTCTGCACCACGCCAATATTCGATCCTGTCTCGATATCAAAATCTCCGGCGTCGAAAAAACCGCCTATGTTTAATCCGGGGATCAATTCCAGCGCTTTATACCTGGTATCGGTTGTTGGTCCCTGTCTGTGCATGTCGAAATGATCGGTGGTTGGCGGAGCCTGGAGATAACCTTCCTTAAAAGGCTCGCCGTGCCACACCCTGTAAGCCTCGTTTACGAACATGTGATTCATATGTATCGGGATCCATATATCGCTGGTGGCGTCGGTGATCTTATCGTAAACGTTATTTTCTATTAAAAAGTTATTTGTTTTAAAGTCGCCATACTGAATATAGTATATACCGGGGGTGTTAACTGAAGAAAAATCGAATTTTACATAGTGATATTTATAATAGTCACCCCAGGGTACGATTTTGCCGCTGAATACTTCGGTAGCTTTGCCGTCGTCGCCTATTTTATATATCGATGCTTTTGCAAGCGGTTTGTCTTTCTTGTCGAGTTCAATGACAGAGACTTTTTGTTGCGAAGGGAGGTAGCCCACCTGAGAGAAACCGATATTTGGCTCTCTTATCCAACCTTTAATGGCATTTGGTTCAACTGTCCAGGTCAAAACCTTGCCTGTTTTTCCTGCCGGAAGTAAACTGCGAACTACAAACCAGCCGTTTTGTGCCAGCACACGGCCGTCGAAAAGCATAAGATCGGCATCAGGCGAGGTGATTTTTACCAAACGTTCGGGTTCATCGGGTGCAAGAAGAAAGGTACGGCCGGTTTCGAGAGGAAGCGGATCGATAAATCTGCCGGTCCCCCTGTCGTCGGAAGTTACATACCCCTTGAATTGCTTTGGTTTTTCACTGTTAGGCTTCGTAATGGTGTTACCTACCACATAGCGAGGGAATCGATTGTAACGCCCATCCATCAGATAGGTCTTTCCCCAATATTGCGAGGGTAGAAACTCAAGATTAAATCCGGCACTCCCTTCAAGTGCCGCGGGAACAGGTTTATCAAGGTAAACAGATATCTCAACACCTTTACCCTTGGCCGTGACAACCACCCGCGAATCAAAATCGTAATCTTCATACCTTAACATAGACTCAATGGTTTTCGACGCACTGTCTACCTTCCGGGTTGGTATTGCAGGAACAAGATCCCACTGCTCCGGAGTGTTGGAAAGTCTCACAGCGCCGCCTTGTGCTGTTCTGACGCCATGGTGAATCAATTCTATACCGGCGGTCTTCTCATCGTTAAAACCTCCGGTAAAAAGGTTACTGTACACAAGGACATTGACGCCCTGCGTCTCGAAATACTCAAGATCATTGAGTTTCAAATCCTGGCCCGAAGCATAATTGAATGCCGCTAATAGCAGCACTACAAGTGATCAAAAATGTTAGTCTTTTCATATTGATTAAATTATTGCATGGCTTTTTATTTGTCCAACTTAGGGTTTATGTCAAGTTCAACCAATTTCAATGAATCATTATTGATCGCAAACAGAAAAGCATCTTTCCCGGAAGCCAATTTGATCTTCCTGATAGCCTTCACCTCACCTTTAATGAAAAGAGAGCTTTCTTCAGGAGGAATAACCTTTATTTCACCTTTCGGGTCTGATTGCAAAACAAGTCCTATACTTGCATCATTTCTTGGTGTCTCTGCCTCGGTGTCATATAAATTGCCAGCAATTATTATGGCAGAGTCATTATCGGCAAAGTTAATCTCAACCATATCATTGATGGAGGAAATTTGTGTCCTGTCTGGAAGTACATGCATAATGAACTTTCCTTTTCCCTTATTTTCAATCCATTGATGGGCAAATGTATTTACCCTGTAATGCAATGAGCTTTTCAACATGTCTTCTCCATATATCTCCTGTAATGTGGCTTTTGCAAATTCTTCGTAGCTATTGTACCTTAGTCCTATAGCCGGAATCTGCCTTGATGTTCCATCAAAACCGTTGACCGGATAACCTATGCCGTTTTCACTGTAACCAAGAACGATATCAATCTTACCATTCACATCAAAATCATTGGAGTATATTTCAAATATTGATTTTCGGTTAGCTTTGTACCTGTTATTTAATCCAAGATTACCTGCAAGATAATCGTTATCACCATCCTTATCAATATCACAACTGTTTATACTGAACCACCATCCGGTTGTTTCACCAAATCCAAGCTTATCGGTAACATCATCAAAACCGGTCGGTTTATTTTCAAAAAAGCAAATCTTCATCCATTCCCCGACAACAATAAGGTCAACATCACCATCGCTGTCAAAGTCATCCCAGATAGCATCAGTAACAAGTCCCGGATTCATAAGTCCCGGTGCTGTTTCTTCTGTTACATTCTCAAATCTCAGATCAGCACCTTTCTTTCCATTATTTCTCAGCAAATAACTGCTTGCAGGCAGTGGATAATTGCCAGGAACAATGCGTCCTCCGATAAACAAATCGAGATCGCCGTCTTTATCATAGTCTGCAGCTTTTACGCATTTGCCGCTTTGGTTTAAACCGGCAGGAAGAATATTGATGCTTTTAATAAAGCCTTGCCCCGTATTCAGATATAACCTGTCCTGGTAAAAGGATGCCCCTTTCGTGTAATCATTTCCTCCGCTGACAACATAAAGATCCGGTCTCCCGTCATTGTCGGCATCAAACAGAAGGGCGCCTGTATCTTCATAAATTGAATCACCTGTCCATGGGCCGGGAATTTCTCTGAAAGTACCATTATCAGTTTGCAAATACATAGCTCCGGGAGAGTCCTTTCCATTGCCGACATAAAAATCTTCAAGCTTGTCTCCGTTAATGTCCCCTGTTGTTAAACCAGGGCCCAATTGTGAATACCTGTAGGGAAGCAACACTTCAGATTCATAATCATTGTAATTATCTTCGTGATGAACAAATGTTATTCCGTACAGATTCGTAACGTCTTTGAAATACTTTTTTTTCGTATCCTGAGCTTTTGCAGCAATTGCATCATTATACTCAATTTTTAGTGTCTGGTCCGCCATGATTTTCTTAATCACCTGCTGTTTCCTGTCAGGCCATATAACAGTTATTTCATCAATTGTATCTTTCTGGCCCAAACCAAAATGAATTGTAGCAGGCATACTCGACTGATAGCCTCTGGTGAGGGTAAAATCCTGAATTTGAGTAACGCCACCTGACTTTACTTTAACGATACTTCCCAAACCAAACAAATTGTTAACCGGACCAGCCAGGTTGATTTTAACATAATGATTGCCTTTGTGAACTACTCTGTTTTCATAGATTGCTGATTCCTCATTAACATTAATGATAACGATGTCAAGATCGCCATCGTTATCGAAGTCACCGTATGCCATTCCATTTGTGAAAGTCGGCTCTTCAAATCCCCAGGAAACTGATTTATCAGTAAAAGTTAAATCGCCATTGTTTTCAAAGGCATAATTTCTTACCGGGGTACTTGGAAAAAGCTCCGGACGATATTCCTTCACTTGTCTGAAATAAACACTATTGGGATCAGTTGCCAGGATATCGCGGTGATTAATGTCTCTCAGAACACCGTTGGTAACAAACAGATCCTTGTTACCATCATTATTCATATCAAGAAAAACACCACCCCAACTCCAATCAGTATAGGTAACTCCTGAAAACAGCGATATATTACTAAAAACCGGGATGCCATCAAAGACTCCATTATTAAGCTGCAATGAATTCTGCATATACTGATAATGCATGCCCAGATTAACACTTAAATCAAATGTATTCTGACTCATTGGGATTACATTCACCATTCTGCGAAAATGATCTTCAGGGGTCATGTCGATCTGGAACAAATCAATCAGCTCATCATTATTGAAATCCGCTGCATCCAGGCCCATTCCAAAAATTGATGTTTGAAATGTCGCCTCTTTTACTATCTCCCTGAAAGTGCCATCACCATTGTTCAGATAAAAAAGATCAGGGGGATTGAAATCATTTGAAATGTATAAATCTTTCCATCCATCATTATTAAAATCCATTGCAACCACACCTATTGACATTCCAAAATTCCGTACACCTGCTTTGTCAGTCACATCTGTAAATGTGCCGTCCCCGTTATTTTTATACAAGTGACCCGACTCTTCGAATTTATTCTCGATCATTTTGTTGTGATAAAATTCGGCACCCATGCTTACCAGTATTATAGGGTAAGTGGCAACATATAAATCCTGAAAGCTGTCATTGTTGTAATCAAAAAAGGTAGCCTGTACAGAAGAACTTTTGTCATTTATACCATAAGCTTTTGCACATTCCGTAAAAGTAAAGTCTTTGTTATTGAGAAAAAGCAGATTATCCGATGGCGGATATTTCCCTGAAACGCATACATAAATATCCAGCCAGCCATCATTGTTCACATCTGCCATGGTTGAACCTGTGAACCATTGATTATTACCCGATATACCTGCTTTTCCGGATATGTCCTCAAATTTCATGTTACCCTTATTAAGGTAGAGTTTATTGGGAACCAGATTCCCGGTGAAGAAAATGTCATCCATTCCGTCATTATTGATATCGCCCACCGAAACTCCTCCGCCCATATACATATAGGGGAATTTGGTGTAATTCAATGTATCATTTTCTACCAGTTCATTAATAAAATCAATACCCGACCTGGAAGAGGATACTTTTACAAAGGTTTCTTTTGAAAGTTTGCTGCATGAAAACAGTGAAAGAATTATCAGTACTAACCAGAAATGGAATTTCATAATCTGAATCAAATTATCTATGGGCCTAATATATTATAATCACAGGTAATTAAACAGTAAGCTTTTATAATTCTTATTTAACCTTGAATATCTGAAGTCCGTCATTATTGTTCCCAACCAGAATTTCCTTCTCTTTATTATTAATATGAATTAACGCCAGACTTTTTACGTCACCCGGGGCAAAGAATCCCGATGATTCATAAGGTATAGCTATGAAATGGCCTTCCCCGTCTCCTTTGAGAAAAATTCCGATACCTCCGTCGCTTCTTGGGGTTACCACCTCTACATTATACAAATTGCCTGCCGCCAGAATATCCTGATGCCCGTCGCCGTCAAAATCATCAATGATCACATCATTTACAGATGATAATTGAGCCTCATTGGGCAATTTACGCATGACAAACTCACCATTTCCTGTGTTTTCAAAATAGCAGCTGGCAAAGGTCTCGGCTTGCAAGTGAAGGGATTCTTTCAGCACTTTTCTGGTATAGACATCCGAAATCGTTGCTTCTGCAAAGCTTTTAAAGGTAGGGAATCTAAGCGTGAGACCCGGATTCTGCGTTACAAAGCACGATCTGCTTCTCACCGGATATTGTCTCTTCCCCTGGTAATAGCTGAGGGCAATGTCTGATTTTCCATCATGGTCAAAATCTGCAGCAAATACATCAAAGGTCTTGTCGGAACCAGCTTTATATCTGAAGTTTAAGCCAAGGTTGCCTGCAACAAGGTCAATGTCGCCATCTTTATCGAAATCTGCACCTTTAATGCTAAACCACCAGCCTTTGGTCCCGGCTATTTCAGTTTTGCTGAATTTTCCATTAATGTTTCTATAATAGCAAACAGGCATCCATTCTCCGGCTACTATCAGATCGGGCCATGAATCCTTGTCAATATCAGCGCAGAAGGCATCTGCAATCATTCCTGCTTTGCTGAGTTCAGGTGCAACTTTATCTGTAACATCCACAAATATCACAATTCCTTTTCCCGATTTGTTTTCGAGTATGTAGCTTTGAGCCGGGAAAGGATATTGTTGTGGCACCTGTCTTCCACCCACGAACAGATCCAGGTCACCGTCTTTGTCAAAATCAAATGCTTTAACGCATGACCCGCTTGAAGTGGTTACCGGCAAAGCCTTTTCATCTTTCATGTAGTTACCCTTGCCATCATTTAGGTAAAGCTGGTCCTGGTATTCTTTTGAACCTTCCGGAAATTCATAGCCACCGCTTACTACATACAAATCGAGATCCCCATCATTGTCGGCATCAAAAAGCAACGAGCCCGTTTCCTCAAACCGGTTATCAGTTTCCCAGGGACCCTGTTGAACGCTGAATGTTCCATTATTTCTCTGAATGAACAATTGACCTGAGCTATTGGATGCGTTTCCGATAAAGAAATCTTCAAGCATATCATTGTTGACATCTCCCACTGTAATGCACGGACCAGTCATTGATAATTTGTAAGGGAGAAGGGGCTGGTAATCGAAGTCGTTAAAGTTGTTTTCTTTATGCATGAAGCCGGGTTGGACCTGGTCAGTAATCTCCCGGAACAGTTTTTCTCTGACAGCCGGAACTGAAACGATCATCTTTGCATCAGGGTATCGCAACGTCAGCTTTTGATTGGCATTTACCTGCGTAAGGTATTGAACCTTTCCATCGGGCCATTTTACACATATGGAATCTATCTTCTCATGCCTGGCAAGACCAAAGTAGAGTATTGGTTCCACAGAAGACTGATACCCCCTTGACAAGGTCAGCTCTGCCATTTGTATTTTTCCATCATTCCACAGGGTAACTCTTGAGCCTATTCCCATCTTATTTTTTGGAGTTCCTTCAAAATCAATTTTCAGGTAATTGCCCAATTGTTTTTCCCGGGTAAGGTTTCTGTATACCAGAGCTTCCTCGTCAACATTATTAACGATAAGATCGAGGTCTCCATCATTATCCAAATCAGCATAGGCAGCGCCATTTGAATAACTTTCTTCCTTAATTCCCCATTCTGTGCTGTATTTTGAGAAAGTGAGATCTCCGTTATTTTTATACAGATAATTTACAAGCGGTTTATAGGGCATATCCTGTACCCATTTTAATAACTCGCTATTATTTAATCCTTTGTCAAAATACGTTGATTCGTTCATTTTGCTGAAGTAATCAATGTTATTGATATCCCTTCGGATGCCGTTTGTTATAAACAGATCTTTCCATCCGTCAAGGTCAAAATCGGCAAACAGTGAAGCCCAGCTCCAGTCTGTTGATGTTACTCCTGCAATCCATGCAGTATTGCTGAAGAATGGCAGGCCATTATCCCTGATTCCCCTGTTCAGTTGCAGCGTACTATACCGGTATTGATGGTGAAGTCCTTCAGTTATCATTTCCTCAAAATCCTCCCGGTTCATGCTGGTCATATTTTCTTTGGCTCTTTGATTATCTTCAGGAGCCATATCAATTTGCATAACATCAGGCAGACCGTCATTATTATAGTCTGCAATATCACTCCCCATACCGTAAAATGAGGTTTGGCCAATTACGTCTTTTGTCCTGTCGGAAAATGTTCCATCGCCGTTATTGAAGAAAAAGAAGTCAGGGCTGGTGAAATCATTTGAAACATAAAGGTCCTCGTATCCATCCTGGTTCAGGTCGGAGACCGTAGCGCTTAACGACAAACCAAAAGTCAACAGACCTGCTTCAACCGTGACATTTGTAAACGTGCCATCTCCATTATTTCTGTATAAATGTCCCGATTCATCTATTTTTGCATTGTTCATCATTTGCCTGTAAAAATAGGGAGGTGCCTTGAACTGGGTGATGGGGTAATTGGCAACGTACAGGTCGAGATCACCGTCTTTATCATAGTCGAAGAATGTTGTCTGTGAGCTTTTACCGTTATCGTCAAGGCCATATTTGGCGGCTTCTTCTTTAAACACGGGTATCCCCCCGGGATTGTTTCCCAGGTTTACAAAAAGCAGGTTTCTGCAATTGTTCCTTAATCCGGAAACACTTACGTAAATATCGGGCAGTCCATCCTCATTTATATCACATATGGTTGAACCCAGCATCCATCGGTTGTCGCCGCCTGTGCCGGAAATTTCGGTAACGTCTTTAAATTTCAGATTTCCCATATTGAGATACAAGCGGTTGCTGACCATGTTACCTGTAAAATAAATATCCGTCAGGCTGTCGTTATTGAAGTCTCCAACGGAGGCCCCGCCACCCATATACATGTAGGGGTAAAGGAAATAGTTAAAAGTATCGGTTTCTGTAAGCGAATTCCTGAAATTAATATTTGTTACCCGGGCGGATAATTTAGTGAAGACAGGATCTTCCCCTGTTTTTTCAGGTTTGCATGAGTAACAGTTGCCAAGTACGGCAATCAATGCAACTATGGGATAGATCCATTTACAGTATTCAGGTTCTAAAAGCTTGATCATAACTGTAAAATTGTAAGCAAGAAAGGTTGAATGTACTTCATTTAACCCAAAAAAATGGTCCTGTTTTGCAGGACCATTTATTTGAATCATAACATTTACTATCTATTACCAACCCGGATTCTGATCTGTCTGTTCAATATTAGGGTTAACATCAATTTCCTTCTGGGGAATAGGCCAGAGATAATGTCTGGCTGGATTGAAAACCAAAGCAGCCTGGTCGGCCTTGGGACAACTGGGTTTAACTTCGGTCATAAAGTCAGCAAGTCTGCCCCATCTTACAAGATCTGCGAAGCGAACCTGCTCACCGCATAATTCAACCTTGCGTTCATGTTCCAAAGCAACCATGAATTCAGCCAGATTGGAAACAGGATATGTGGCATTCATTCCAGCTGAGCCATATAATGGCAGATCAACATCTGCTCTAGCCCTTACCTGGTTCATGTATCCGATAGCGGTAGCGAGGCTTCCTGCCGGGCGGTTAGCTTCAGCTTCGGCCATCATCAGCAATACATCGGCATACCTGATCACCTTCATGTTGATACCTGATTGATTTCCGGCAACAGCTCCTTCAGTAGCAGCTTTATAATAGTTCTGGTATTTTCTCCAGCCTCTTCTTTGATATTGATCAATAACCGTTACACCGTCCTTATCATATACGGTCACGGGATCAACTGTAATTGTCATGGTATTGTTGTTAAACAAATCGCCGGTCTGGTAAGCGCAGTAACCGCGTCTTGGATCGGTTTTAACCCCATTGTCGGCGGCAGTTTCAAATTCGTTCCACAGATCTTCTGAAACGAATACGTTGAACCAGTTTAAACAACCATATTCCTGTCCCCTGAAAGTAGATTCGTTTTTACCCTCGTCTGTTCTGTCGGAATTCCATTGCTGGGAATAACCGGCTTCGATGTTAAACTGCACTTCGAAGAGCGATTCCGGGCCATTCTCGGTTTCTTCCATGAAATTTCTGAAATATTCAGGTTCGAGTGAATAACCCGTAATTTGATTAAAGGCGTCCAGTGCTCCCTGGTAGTTTTTCTGATACAAACGTGCTTTACCCAATAGCGCCCATGCAGCTCCGGAAGTAGCCCTTCCGGCTTGTTCAGCAGCTATGGGAAGACATTTGGCTGCAGCGTCTTCACAGTCGGCTTCTATTTGAGCCCAGACATCTTCTTTAGGAGATCTGGCAAGACCATCTTTCTCTGCAGGATCAATTCCGAGATACAGGGGAACATCACCATACCGGGTAACCAGGAAGAAATAATACAAGGCCCTCAGGAATTTTGCCTCACCAATATACTTATCTCTTGTGGCCTCAGACATAATACTGGTAGGGATATTATCGGTCATTGCCTGCTCATTATTGATAACAAAATTGGCTTTGTTAATGCCCCTGTAGCAAGAATTCCAGTAAGCTTCCATCAAACCATGATTTGGACCAAATGAGAAATTGAGCCACTCACGTTTATCGGCCTCCTGCTGCGAATTACATGTATTTTCATGACTCATATTTTCACTACTATACCACATGCAACGGTTGTACATACCGGTTGTTTGCAAACTTCCGTAAACAGCATTTACAGCCGACTGCACCTGAGACGGATTTGTAAAATAAGTTTCAGGTGAAAGTTCGTTAGGATTCTTAAGCTCCAGCTTATCCGCATCACAGGAAAAGAATACAACCAATGCACTGAAAATTAGCGCAGGTATAAAATATGTTTTAAGTCCTTTCATAATAATTCTGTTTTAAAGGTTAGAAGGTAATTTGAAAACCGCCAATAATTGATTTTGGTATAGGATAATTCCCTCTATCAATTCCATTTGTATAGTTTTGAGAGTTTGAAGCAGATGTTTCAGGCGTACCAATTCGATTCAATGTTGGTGCATTTCCATTGGAGATGTATTTGCCAACCTCAGGATCTAAACCGGAGTATTTTGTTATGCAAATCATGTTTTGTGCACTAACATAAACCCTAAACCTGGTTAGTTTGTTCTTCGTTAGATTTCCGGGTATGTTATAACCAAGCGTTATGTTTTTCAATTTGGTATAGGAACCATCCTCGACAAAACGGCTGGATGCCTCGGCATTGACAGAAACATCACCGGCCCTGGGAACGGTGTTTGATGGATTATCTGGCGTCCATCGGTCAAGAACCTCAACACCGGCATTAAATAACCTGGGCATAGCCTGTAAGTCGTAGAGATTGGTGTTATAAAGCTTGTTCCCATAAACACCGCTGATAAAGAGGTTCAGATCAAAGCCCATGTAGGAAGCATTGATGTCCAAACCAAGCGTAGCCTTGGGGAAGGGGTTTCCGATATTTGTTCTGTCTTCTACAGTAATTTTGCCATCACCATTGGTATCTTTGATACGGAAATCACCTGCGGTTGAAGCATAAAGCGCTTTTTGCGTACCGTCCATATACTCATCAGCTTCTGCAACCGTCTGGAAGATACCGTCGAAAGCCCATCCGTAAAAGAAGAAAGCTTGTTCTCCAACCTGACATCTGTTCAGGTCTTCACCTTCAAAACCAAATCCGGAAATATAGGTGGCGCCACCCAGTGATTTAACTTCATTCTTGAAAGTGCCCAGAATTAAACTCGTTGACCATTGGAATTCACCTTCAAAATCGTTGTATCCCAACTGCAATTCAAACCCTCTTGTATCCATGGAGCCTGCATTCTTGCTGATTGAACCCCTGTAATCACCAGTAGACAGGGTCAAAGGTACCTGCATCAGAAGGTCATTGCTCGAATTCAGATAATATTCAGCCGACAAGGTAAATTGGTTATTAAATAAACCCAGATCCAATCCAATATTGGTCATGGTTGTTTCCTCCCATTTTAAATCGGGATTTGCGGCACCACCCGGGGTTGTTCCAACAACTGGCAGACCATCAATTACATAATACATATCTGAGGTCAGGGATGAAGAATAGGCATAATCGGTGATCTTGTCATTACCTGCCATACCCCAGCTTGCTCTGACTTTTAAGTTGCTGATAGAAGGAACGTTGCTTAAGAAAGCTTCTTTGGCAACATTCCAGCCCACCGATACTGAAGGGAATGTACCCCATCTATTGTTAGCACCAAACCTTGACGAAGCATCAGTTCTTAATGAAGCCGAAAATAAGTACTTCCCGTCATAGTTATAGTTTAATCTGCCCAGGTAACTAATTCTGTAATAATCAATTGATGATGAGCTCAATGCAGCATCGGAGCTACTCAATTCCCGAATCTCGTTAGTGATCGTATTGTGTGAATTGGCATTCAGCACCGCTGAGTGAACATCGCTGTATTCAGTCAGTGCCAACACCTCAAAATTATGTTTATCAGCAAGTGTCAGGCCATAATTTAAGCTGTTGGTAAATATCAGAGAAGTATAGTTAGCCTGGTTTTTATAAATGTTAGCAAAAGTTGCCTGATGAGTATTGCCCCCCAGATCATCATCATTGAATGTGGGGTAGAATTGTTGGTCACGTATGCCCTGACCCTGGAGACCAATATTGGTCCTGAATTTCAGGCCTTTAATAATATCTACTTCACCGTAGAGATTACCAAGGACCTCAAGTGTGTTCCGCTGGCGGCTGTTCAGTTTCATAATTCTGACGGGGTTTTCAGCATCCTGTCCGTCAACGGAGGTCCTGGGACCCTGAAATCCGCCCAGATTGTCTTCATTGTAAACCGGCAGATAAGGAGCCATCTTAATGGCATGCTCCAACAGGGAACGTCCGCCGTTATCAGCCAGAGGATCCTGTGAGGAATAGGACAGGCTGAGGTTCTCACCGATTTTCAGAATACCCTTTTTAAAATCACTGTTAGCCCTGAAGTTGTATCTTTCAAGACCAGTTTCTATAACAATACCCCGTTGATTCAAATAACCGGTTGACAATCTGAAAGTGCTGTTCTCATTACCACCGGAGAGAGCAAGGTCATAATTTTGCATAGGACCATTCTGGTATATCTCCTCCTGCCAATCGGTTTCACCGCCCTCGGGCCGGCTTGGATTTTTACCGGCTAAACGATCTGCATATAGAGGATCTGTATAGACCGGAGGTGCGGTAAATGCTCCACCTGTGGCATATTCCCGATATTGCTCAGGATTCAGCAAATCATATCTTTTATTTGAATACTGAACTCCGTAATAGCCTTCGAAATCAACTGTAACCTTGCCGGGTTTACCTTTCTTGGTGGTAACCATTATAACACCGTTTGATCCGAGTGAACCATAAATAGCAGCTGTGGAAGCGTCTTTTAAAACTTCAATGCGTTCAATATCTGAAGGATTGAGGTTACTGATGGTGGTTGAAACAACACCGTCAACAACAAACAAAGGATTGGCGTCGTTAACCGTACTGATACCCCTAACCCTCATTGTAGCATCAACACCCGGAGCACCATTGGTGATAACCGTCAAGCCTGCCGCACGTCCCTGCAATGCCTGGTCAAGACCTGACGCAGGCAGAGCAATAAGCTTATCAGATGCTACTGATGAAATAGCACCGGTCACATCGCCCCTCCTCTGCGTACCATAACCAACAACCACGACTTCACCAAGCGAGGCAGACTCTGACTCAAGAGTAACATTGATAACAGAGCTGGCTCCAATTGGCACTTCCTGTGTAGTGTAGCCAATAAAGCTGATAATAAGGGTATTTCCTGCAGAGGGAACAGTAATGGAATACTTACCCTGGACATCCGTTATCGCCCCTACCTGAGTTCCTTTCACAACAACATTTGCTCCGGTAACTGGTAGCTGATCTTCGTCAACTACAGTTCCAGTCACTGTTCTTTGGGCATAAGCCCCCGCAGTACCTGCTAAAAAGAACAATAGCAACATGAACACTTTGAGTAATTTTCTCATGGTAAATTAATTAGTTTATTTGTGATCTGTTATTGGATTTATGAATTTATGAGAATCCATATTATTTACTTATTAATTCCAATCGGGGTCAATCATGTATAAACAAACCAGAAGGTAAATTTATTAATAAATTAAAAGAAAATTAAAAGAAAATTAAAAGAAGATTAAAAAAATACACAAAATCTGATTAATCTCGTCTTGGAGGGAATTATTTTTTTGTTGTGGATCTTTTTCTTATGCCATTCCAGGAAGCGCCTTAGAAGCCGTTTTGAGAACTGGCTTATCGAAAATTTCCAGCCAGATAACAACTAAAATTAAGTGCATTATCGGCGGGTACAATGTTTGATCATTGTGCCCCTTTTTTAATCCGGTTCTGCAACCTTGTTCATTTCTTAACATAATTTCTTCGATTCTTAACACCTAACTGCCTGATTTTTCTGAAATTTGATAGTAGTAAGCGATAAGGTATTCATGAAACCTGTAAAACCGGGATCACGCAGACGGAAAATAATACTTTATTATACCCTGGCTGTAGTGCTGCCTGGTATTGTACTGGGCTATTTAGCCTACCGGGGCATCCGGAACGACCAGGCTCTGCGCGAGAAGGAGAACCGGAGAAGGCTTGAAATGAACAGCCAGGCTTTCTTTAATGAAATAGATACAAGCTTTGTACAGTTCATAAATAAACAAACAGCTGACCCGATGCTTTCCGGCGCCGGGAAGAATGATCCTTCGGTCCTTGTGTTTTTTGTCAAAGACTCCAGCGGTTCTAAAAAACTAATTACACATCAATTGCTTTATCTTCCTGCCGAACTGCTTACCATCGAACCGGAACAACCGGGCCGGTCTTCCAGCCTGAAGGAGGGTTCACGGTTGGAATTTGTTGAACGCAAATATGCAGAGGCACTCAGATTTTATCAGGGAATAATCCTCAGA
The DNA here is from genome assembly GCA_963737255.1 of uncultured Bacteroidales bacterium. GTDB lineage: Bacteria > Bacteroidota > Bacteroidia > Bacteroidales > VadinHA17 > LD21. Next base: position 266,798 of record CAVTSB010000006.1, on the reverse strand, counting down.
ACGACGAAGCAGGAAGAGAAAATCCTGGCACTGGTTGCTTCTGCCCGGTTGTATAACAAAATGAACCAGCCTGATAAAGCTAAAACTCTATATTATGAAATGCAGAAGGATTACCCTGGACAACTTCTGAATGGACAAATACCACTCGCATTGATGTCCGGACTGGAAATTATAAAGATAAACATAGCTTCCAAAGAAACTATCGAACTAAAGAATAATCTCAAGCAATACCTGAACCTTTTACTTAATCCTTCATGTGAATACAGTCCGGATCAGTTTAACATGTTTTACCATTCTTTCAAAGAGATAATCCCTGAAAACGATCCGATGATTGATTCCCTCTTTCAACAGCTTGATAATCAGAGTGCGAGAACTGATTATCTTATCCGAATTCTCACTGAACCGGAATTGGCCTTCTCGAATGTAATTGATCATCTTATTGACGGCAAAAATGAGATTTCCAGTAAGGCGGTTAATTCATCTGATCTTGCAGCCGTATTCATATCATGGAATAAAAACAATGACACACAAACAGGCCTGGTGATTGATTTCCCGGCCTATCTGAAATCATTATCAGTAAAGCTGATCAACAAACTAGATCCGGACTCTTCAATAAACATAAAGATTGAAGACGATGATGGCAAGCTTATTTTTTCAAAGGTTCTTAAGGAAGAAACCAGTTACCTCTCTTTCCCTTTTCCAGAAAATCTACCGAAATGGGAACTATTGTTAAGTGAAAATAAACCTGGATTCATAGCAACCTTATTTAGAACAGGCAGCGGTATATATCTTTTTGTCTTTATTCTGATTGCACTCTTCATGATACTCGGTTTTGCTTTTATCATGTATACTCTTAATGTTGAAATCAGGCTGAATAAGCTGAAATCCGAATTCATTTCCAATGTATCGCATGAATTAAAAAGTCCTCTTACCACCATCCGCATGATGACAGAGATGCTGCATCACAACCGGGTAGAAACGGAAGAACGCAAATCGGCATACTACTCAGCGATGCTGGAGGAGAGCGAACACCTGAGTCATCTGATAGATAATATCCTGGACTTCTCAAGGATGGACGACGACCGCAAAAAATATGTTTTTATCGATGTGGATCTGGATGAACTACTCCTGAAGTTTCTCGAATCGACCCGGGAAAGGCTAAAGGGACAGGGTTTTGATATCAGGTATGATAATCCTGACAAGGTGCCTCTGATCAGGGGCGACAGGGATGCCATTCTGCAGGTTATCTATAACCTTTTTGATAATGCAATAAAATTTTCCGGAACATCAAGAGTAATTGACGTCACCCTTTCTCCACGAGATAATGAAATAGTGTTTTGCGTGAAGGATTACGGAATAGGTATTTCTGCGAAAGATAAGGAAAGAATATTTGACAGATTCTATCGCGGCGATAAACCCCAAAAGCTGGGAATTAAAGGAAGTGGGATCGGGCTTACGATCGTGAAGCAGATAGTCGAAGCTCATGGCGGTACAATTGATATTGAAAGCGAGGTCGGTCAGGGAAGTAAGGTTACGGTTAGGCTCCCAGGACTGACGCCTGACGCCTGACGCCTGTCCTCAGATGGTTAATGTACAAATGACATTCAAAACAACATTGCAAACAAATGCCCATGAAAAAGATCCTTATAATCGAAGATGCCCGGAACATCCGGATGGCCCTGGAGGATGATTTCAAATTTGAAGGTTACCAGGTCGATTCTGCAGCAACATGGTCTGGAAGGGCTTGAAAAGGCGATGGATCTGGACCTTGATATCATTATTCTGGATCTGATGCTGCCGGAACTGAACGGGCTGGAGATCTGCAAAGAATTGCGGCGGCGCGATATCGGAACTCCGATCATCATGCTGACGGCCAGGAGCCAGGAATTCGACAAAGTGCTGGGACTTGAGCTCGGAGCTGACGATTACATTACCAAGCCATTCAGCCCTTTTGAGCTCCATGCCCGTGTCAAAGCCCTGCTGCGCAGGTCAGAGATCAGGAATCAGCAGACTGCCACAACCACACTAAAGATTTGCCCTTTTGAGCTGGATCCTTCAAAATACCTGTTTACGAAAAACAACGAACCGGTTCAGCTCACAACCATTGAATTTGCATTGATGAAACTGCTGATGCAGCATGCCGGACATGTAATCAAACGTGATGATATTCTTCGCAGTATCTGGGGTGATGAGGTTTATGTCACACCCAGAACTGTGGATACCCATATTGCCAATCTGCGGAAGAAGATCGAGGATGATCCTGAACAATGGATTTCAGGTATACGTGGTGCTGGATATAAATTCAATACAGAATAATCTTAACAGGATCTTAACCAAACTTAACCAGACCTTCAAATGGTTAACACAAGCAGACGGTACCTTTATCAAAAATATATTTTATGAAAAAGTATTTGATTTTCATTATTGTTTTTGTGCTCCTGACAGGACTTCTTTCTGCCCAGGAAAACAAAGCATCGGTATCGCTGACAACAGCAATTTATGAGGAAGAAGTAACAGGCAACCTAAATAAGGCTGTTGAGCTCTACCTGGACATTCTGAAAAAATACCCCAATGACCGCCCGGTAGCAGCTAAATCCCTGTACCATCTGGGACTGGTCAATGAAAAGATGGGGAAACAAAAAGCCAGTGAGTATTTCACCAGGCTGGTTAACTCTTATCCTGATCAAACCGAGATGGTAGCTCTGGCAAAAACAAAGCTGGCTGAACTTGGTGAACCAGGAGTCACCAAAAGCATCAGGGGACTCGTTACACGCCGTGTTCTCACAGATGCCTCCGGTGTCCGTGGGATCCTCACCGCGGACGGCAAATTTATCAGGTCTCTTGACTGGGAGACGGGTGACGTTATCGAGGTAGACGTTGAGGGTGGACAAACGAGCCGCATCACCAACAAAGGGCTCCGAACCGAGAGACTCTACTACGTTGAGGGCTATGCATTCTCACACGACGGAAAACAAATCGCATTCGACAGATATACCACTGAGGGGAAACCTCAACTGCTAATCAGAAACCTGGATGGTTCAACCCTTCGCACACTTTACGATGAGAACAGTACCATTCCCTTTGACTGGTCGCCTGACGCAGGGTCCATACTTGCACTACGCGGATTAATAAATGAAAATGTGATGGAACTGGTGCTGATCTCGACAAAGGACAGCTCTGTGCGCGTCCTGAAGAAGATTGAATCGGGTCCATATGTGCTGACAAGGGCCAGTTTCTCGCCCGATGGGCGATCTATTGCGTTCAGTTTGGTTAATGATGGAAACCCACCCCAAAGCGAAATGTACATTATGACCGCTGATGGTAGTAATGAGGTGATTGTTGCCGGGCATCCTGCAGAGGATGAACTGCTTGCATGGACACCGGATGGGAAAAGCCTTCTCTTTCTCAGCGACCGCTCAGGAACCTGGGACATCTGGAGCATCCGGATCATCGAAGGAAAGCAGCAGGGAGAACCACAGCTGCTGAAAAAAGACTTCGGTAAGGGTTCAAAGTTTCTTGGATTTACTCCCGATGGCTCCCTTTATTACAAAACTCTGACACCCTTAGGAAACCTTTATTTTGGTGAGGTCGACCTTGAAACCGGTAAGGTACTCGTTCCACCTGCACAAATCACAACAAGGTTTAATGGTCCGCCATCCAGGATAAACTGGTCACCCGATGGCAGGAGCCTGCTCTACGTTTCGGGAGGGTTTGAAATTGATCACGGAAACAACAACCTCACTATCCGGTCCAACGAAACCGGGGAAGAACACTTTTTGTCCACGCGTCTTCTTAAAATTTGGGATATCTACTGGGCACCGGACAGTCGTTCAATCCTTGCATCGGGGATGACAGTAAAGGAAAATGCACTCTTCCGGATTGACACTGAAACAGGAGAGATAACAAAATTAGCAGATGGACGCTGGGCCCCCAGGCTCAGTCCGGACGGCAAGACCATGGTTTATATAGGCAACGGAGGTATCACAAAACGCAACCTTGACACAGGTGAAGAGTCGGTCGGTGTCAAAGCAGGGACAAAAGTACTCAACAACTATAACGATCTCTCACCGGACTGCCAGACAGCGGTGTTCCAGGAGAATGGCACTATATATACAGTGTCGCTCAATGGAGGGGAGCCAAGAAATTTATTCCCCGGGTTGACTCATTATTACGACCTGAGGTGGACCAGGGATGGCCATAATATTATCGCCCAGGCACTCGATAACATTTCGGGATTGTATGCCGCGACCAGTGAGATCTGGCGGATTCCTGTGCAGGGAGGAACACCCCTGAAGATGGACCTCTCCATTCCCAAAATGGAATTCTTCGCTCTTCATCCTGACAACCGCCACTTTGCATTCAGCATCAATGATGGGACCAGGGAAGAATTGTGGGTGATGGAAAACTTCCTGCCGAAATGAAAGCCTCATTATAAGATCATTCTCAGGGGAACAATGTTTGGCCGTTGTGCCCCTTTTTTAAATTCTTCATGGAAAATATGTCTATACAGGTTTTATAATTGTTTTTTAATTACTGTAAACATTCTGGATGTAAAACCAATGGTTATCCGTATAAAAAATGTTCCTGAGGGTAAAGCTGACATATCAATTTCAAGCATGTCCTGGTTTCTTACAGTGTATGTGATTTGCTGGATCTTCCCGGAATAGTCATAGACCTGTATCATGTCATAATACCCTATGCCCTGCATAGAAATATTTATCTTATCAGTAAATGGATTGGGATATGCGACCAGGTCAACAGACTGGTAATCATGTTGATCTTCTTTATCAGGTTGTAATGTTATGGCAGATTTTGAAGCCGGCCCACATTTTGTTGATTTAGAGTTAGCATTTGTTGCCATGGATACGGTATGATCCTCATCCCTGCTGGAAACAGTCCATGATAAATTATTACCATCAAAATTTACACTGAAAAATCCACCGCCTGATTTGAACAATACGGGTTGTGCATCTTTTGGCGCATAATTTCCAAGGAGCAGATTGTTCTCTCCGACAGGTATATAAACATCATCACTATTGTCATTCTGATACTCAAAATTGGCAATATAATTTAATCCGGGACCATTTAAAAGCTGCTCAACACAATTCAGGATCGGTCTGACTGCACGTGTTCCGGGTCCGGAAGGGTTAACATATAATATTCCCGAAGTCAAACCTGCAAAGTAATAATTACTATTGCAGAGTACAGGATTAAAAGAATACTTTCCTGCTGACTCAGACGAATTGATATCATAATTGGCATTATCCCTGTCGCGTAAAACTGTTACTGAACAGGAAATAATATCACCCGGTACAGATCCTGAATAACTAAAGTCAATGGGCGGCAGCGGGTCTCGCTCATATATGAAAAGAACCGGAACAGATGGAGTTACAGTCAATGCTTTAGGAGTAATTACTCCTTCATAGTTATTGAGATACCTGATATTATAGTTTAAACCGTTATTGCCGTCGTTGATAACCAGCCCCGACGGAATCAAGGTTTTCCCCGTTCCGGCATTCTTGTCCTCGTATACCTGGATCGGAGCGGAGTCTACCAGGTCTCCATCCATCAAGGCATCAACAACAGGTACTCTATCCGAGCTTGTTCCTCCGTTGTATTCCCGGATATCTTTAAGAGCAGCGACATCAAAGTTCTTAACTAAAATACTGGCGGTGGTGGTCACCATATCATTGTTGATCGCGTAATTCAAGGCATCATTTCCTTTTATATCGATCCCTGATACTGTTATTACCTTGTCATCTCCCACATTTTTGTCTGAAAATAATGCATCTTCATATGATAATTCAATGGTATCACCAAGATTTCTGTCGTCTGAAAACATCACCCGGGCAATTCTTGAACCATCATATTCCTTATCAACACCCGATGCAGATACAATTAATATTTTCTGCCCTATTGTGAATGTACCGGGAATGAAGGTAATGTTGTAATTATCACCTGCATTCAGACTTCCCTGATGGATTTCATAAACACCTGCATCTTCACCGGGGGCACGTATTAAAGAGCCTGTTACCGTATCAGTCCCCTTGAGGCCTGTGATTTCATAATTCAGTTCAGGATCATCTTCAGTATACTTCTTGCCGGAATCATCAGCCCTGATTTCGAGATCTGCCTTTTCTACAGTAAGGGTGCCGAGGCCATAAGTTATTTCGAAATTGTCGGAAAGAAAAGTCCCCGGTATAATCCAGTGTTTTCCGGCGTTTGTTCCTGTTATAAAACAGATTGGGCTAAGGCTGACATTCAATTGTTCCTCCGGACTGGACGGGATATCCGTTGCGTCGAAAACAAATATTGCACCTGCGTTACTGGTTTCATTCACTGTTGATGAGTTAACAAGGGATATGCCGTTGACCAGCGATATTCCATTAATAGTTGCAGTTCCATTCACAAGTGAGATACCATTTACCAGTGATATACCATTTGACTCAGTCTCAAAATTTGTTTGTGACGGGTCGGAAGCATTTTTTAAAGAATTACCGTCAATCCCCGCCAATCCGTTTACAAGTGATATTCCATTAACTTTAGGTAAAGTGCCGATAGCATTTTCACTTGCCAGTAAATTCATACTCTGAAGATCCACAACATTCGAAATCTGACCATTGTCACCTTCAACGGCAATCCCGTTTACAAGCGATATGCCATTTACCAGTGAGATCCCATTTACCAGTGATATGCCATTTACAAGTGAGATTCCATTTACAAGCGAAATCCCGTTTACCAGGGAGATGCCATTCTCCGTTATTTCCGATACCCTGAAATTACCATCAGCAAACTCTACGATCAGGTTTGCCACCTTTACAACATCATCTGAGCCAAAGGGTATTCCATTAACCAGGGATATCCCGTTCACCCTTGGGATCCCGTTATTAATTTTGACCGCCATTCCATTAACCAGTGCAGTCCCATCTGTGATATTATCACTGTTTACAATGACCAGACCATTAATGTTAAGCAACTCAGCCCCGTTCACCAGAGAAATTCCGTTCCCTATTGTGCTTCCTCCGACTGAAACCGATGTTCCTTCTATATTTACTTCAACTCCATTCACCAGTGAAATACCGTTTACAAGTGATATCCCATTCACCAGTGAAATACCGTTGGGATTTTCCTGGTTGACGAGAGAAATACCGTTAATTGAAGTTATATAACCATTTCTGACAGAAATAAGATTCCCGTCAGATACAAGGGCATCTCCTTCCACAATATCTGTCATGCTGACAAAAGGAAGACCATTTACAAGCGAAATACCATTAACAAGGGAAATCCCGTTGTCAACCTGTTCTCCGGCTACAAAAACAGTTGTAACTCCATCATGTACATCCACCCTGATCTCAATTCCGTTGACAACTGAAATCCCATTAACAAGTGAGATGCCGTTAACCAGTGAAATTCCATTTATAATCGGAACTCCATTTACAAGTGAAATTCCGTTTACAAGGGAAATCCCATTTGTTAATGCATTTGTATGTAATGTTTTTACAAGGTAAAGGAGAGAATCCTGGTTATCAATTACCACCGGGTTGTCAGGATCATTTAATATCTCGTAATTAAAATCGGGTTTAGTATCCGGTAAAATATTCCCATACACAATAGTTATATCTTTCGGGGTTATCTTCAACTGAAGTTTATCAATGATGAGATGGCCTGCATCATCGAAAATCAGATTATATTTTTCAGCAATAGCCAGGCTCAATTCTGTCTCGGTACTTGTGAAAGGTTTTAAAGAAGGCATTATCGGGTATGACCCAACTCCGGATAAAGCATCAACCTCCTTATCATTAAAGATTATGCTATATTCGAGTTGTTCGAGCCTTTCTGCTTCGGATTGTAATATTTTCCCGGCAATCACTGCATCATCTAACGAAAGATATGTACCTGTGGCTGTTTCGATGCTGTAGGTGGAAGAATATGCCGGCATGACCTCTCCAAATTTCTTGTGCACGTCAGTTGAGGTAATTGTAATGGTTATTAATTCCTGATCAGAAGGTGTCTTTACGTTAGACATACCACCATCCGTCAAACTTCTTGATTTTGGGGGTGTATAAGCATAGATTTTCGGATTTCCCAGAAAATCCTTTTCCACATCTATTGTGTCTTCAGAAGCAGTGTAAACAACTTCATCAGGAAGTTTAACATCCCTGAAGAATACCTGCGTGGAATATTCCGGATTTGCATCTGGTCCTGTCTCGGGAATGAAAAAATCACCAAGAACAGTGAACGAACTAAAAGGCACCTCTGGTGTCCCGTCTCCCGTTAATACAAGATTTGAAATATAAGGCACAGGATTGGCAAATGTTCCAATTGCCCTATTTGCCTGAATCAATCCGGCGCCTGCGACATCCGGATCACCTGCATTTATAGCTGATACTTTCAGAATATTCAGTATTTCGGCAGGGCTTGGAGCTGAACCGCTTCCAGTACCATTCGTCCCGTCAAATTTTATCTTTGCCTGAATAATAAGTGCTGCAACGGCTGCTGCATGGGGTGCTGCAGCTGAAGTGCCGAAGAAGTTAGGCATATCTGTATCAGGATCAGGATTATCCGGGTCCACAATACCATCATTATTATCATCTTTCTGCCAGTCTCCGTTGCCGAGGTCAACAGTTGTATTTATCCCGTTAGGTGCTATGAACGCCGGCTTGTCAGGTCTTACGATACCATTGACCATCGTTCCTCCCCGGGATGAGAAAGACATAACCTTAAGTTCTTTATGGTACTGCGGAGTATTATCAAACCTTACAGCGCCAACAGCTATGGCTCCGAGAGCATTTGCATGTCCTACTATAGTGGAAGTACCCTTTCTCTGTAAAGGTTCTGCAATTTCAAATTTATCTCCTCCCCTGAATAATATATATTTGAAACGCAAAGGTGCATCATTCCCTGACACCATGCTGATAACGATGTTTGTAGTTGCCCCTTCTGCTCTGACTGAAAAGGGAATGACCTCTATTGGTGCTCCTCCTGTATTGATACGGTTAAATCCCAGGACTGTCGATCCATTACTGTTTGAAAGAAACAGGTCCATATCAGTTTGTGTAGTTGCCTGGGTCGGATCTGAACCATCGTCCCATTGCAATACAATGGTATATATTCCTTCAGCCAGGTTCACAAGCTGGTAGATGTCACCTCCACCAAAATTATGAGCTGTACCGTTTATTATTGATGGAGTACCCGTTCCCGGTGAAAATATATCCTCGTATGACCAGTCTCCGAAATTCCCTGCAGACGTAAAGAATGTCACTCCCTGGCCAGCAACCTCATCTGCTGCTTTGGCAACAATACCGTCGCGGAAGAATGGTTCAGTGAGATAACTAATGTCATCAACAATTATATCACAGTTGCCTCTGGCGGGGTCGGCAAGAGCCCTGATCCCGTTAGCCATATCCTGTTCTCCCAGCGACCCGGTGTAGAAAGCCAGCTCTGCTCCTGGGGCAATATCATGGATGATCTGCAGCATAGCACGACCTTCGTCGGACATTACAATTCCGGATGACGGATCGATATCTTTAAGCACATCTACATTTTTTGTATAACCATTCGGGTTATTTGATCCCGGCAGGTCCCCGTATTGAACATCTGTAGCTGCCGCACCCCTGGTGTTGTAACTATTTGAGATCACGCCGATCTTCACACCTGTTCCGTCAATACCATATCCCAGCCTGGTAAAATCCGAGCGCATAACTTTATCGCCCTGACTCTGAGTCAGGCCGGTCTTTGGAGCAATATAGTTTCCAACTCCCGTATAAACAGGTCTGGCATAATTAAGGGTCTTGGTCAGGGTGTTCATATCCAGCAGTTTGCCAATTGGCATCCAGCCTGTTAATTGCAATGTTGCGGCATTTTCAAAAGCCAGGTTGAAACCCCAGTCTGTAAGCTGGGTCTTTAGACTTGCCGTAGGTCCAATGGATATTGCCTCAATATATACCTGGTAAACACCATTAATTACTCTGAGCTGGAAAATAAAATCTGATTTTGCATTGAAGTTGGGGTATAAACTTATGTATGTATTATACAGCGACGTCAGTTCAGCACCTATCAGTGACTTTTTACTGACCTTACCTCCTGGAGGAGGGGTATAATAAGGAATAATGTCACCGACGTCCCTGCAATGGTTTGAATTTATATCAGCCGTTGCAACCTTTACCGCCCCGCTGGGTAAGGTAACTGTCCATTCGACCCTGTCCTTTGTCGAAAACTCCTGGCTGAAAACATTTTCCTGCTGTCCGGGGAGAAAGGTATTCAGGGCAAATTTCTTTGACTGCCCGTAATTATATGTGACAACGCTGCTTGTTTGATCAACTGTGACTGTCTTCGTATCCGGGTTATCATATCCGAAATTGGCCTTAAAGGTCCCGTTCCCGATATATTCTACACAGGTGACAACTATATTGAATTCCTTCCTCTGACTAAAGGATACCAGAGGAAAGGAAAAACTAATTATTAATAAGGATAATGTTATTCTTAAGTATATTCCCGACAGGCAAAAAGGTCTTTTCACAGCAGTATAGTTTAGTTCGGTTAATAAAAAAAATCACTATTATAAAGGTTTCCAAACTTGTATGTAGAGGCTCATCATCAATTGAAACCTATGAAATCCACTTATTTCCGAAGACACCCGATGAATGTGTTAGAGAGTAAACAGTGAGAAGTTAATAAAGTTTATTTATTGTGAGTTGTGAAAGAAATATTTACTGTACCGCATGAATGTTGACCCGGGGTAATGCTGATGTTGTCAATAAGGCAGTATTTAATAATTAAACAAATTGATGCCTTCTATGTTAATTTATTGCAAGGGAAAAAAATCTGCCTTTAATGAATAATATCTCGAAGAGTTTATTAATTGTCTTTTTTGCATATTATCAGGTTTGCGAAGCTCAGTACACTGCTATCGACAGTCTGAAGTTGATACTGCAAGATTCCAAAGAGGACACTTTAAAGGTTAATACTATTATTGCTATTTGCCAGAATGAATGCAGGATAACTCCGGACAGCGCTATTTTTCATGGGAAAGAAGCTTTAAATCTGTCTGAAAAACTGGGGTATGGAAAAGGAGCTGCAAATGCCCTTAAGTATATTGGAATGGGTTATTATATCCTTGGTAATTATCCCGAGGCAATTGTGTTCTGGCAGCAATCCCTGGATAGATTTGAAGCGATAAATGATAAAATAGGTGTCTCCAATATGCTAAATAACATTGGTGCCCTGTATGAAACCCAGGGGGATAATGTCAAAGCCCTTGATTTTCACCTGAGATCTTTAAAGGCTGCCGAAGAGGCAAAAGATACTCTCCGGATAGTCACTTCAATGATCAATATTGGAGTTATCTATCTAAAAAATCCAAATACGCATGACATTGCTCTTAAATATAATCTGTCGGCCCTGCCATTAAGTGAAAGGCTGAGAGATAATGATGCAATAGGCACTGTTTCAGTTAACCTGGGTGAGATCTATTTTCAAAATAAATCCTATGATACAGCTCTCTACTACTATAATAAATCGCTGAACGCATTCAGAAAATCTAATGCAGGGAATGTCCCGTATACCCTGACAAACATTGGCAAAGTCTATATGAAAAGAGGCGAATTTCAAAAGGCTATTGAGTTTCAGGAGGAGGGTTATAAGATTGCCAAACAATCCAATGCAAGAAAGGATATGACTTCCACTCTGCTTGGGCTGGCCGGGACTTACTTAGAGGCCGGAAAGCTGAAACCGGCAATAGAAGAATATAACAAAGCCCTCAGGGTTGCTGAGGAAATAGGAGCTAAAGATGAATTGAAACAGGTTTATGAGGGACTGGCCAGCTCTTATTCATCGATGGCGGATTATGCCAGGGCATTTAAATTTCAGACCCTGCTTACAAAAATTAAGGACACATTATATGTAGCTGCCAACGATAAGAAAATCCAGTCTCTTCAATTTAACTTTGAGCTCGAAAAGAAGGAGACTCAGATAAGTTTACTCACTAAAGACAAAGAGCTACAGGATGTAGTTATCAAGAAACAGAAGTATACTCAGTTGACTTTTATAATCGGATTTATTATTGCTATCCTCGTAACTATCCAGACATACAGGAACTATCGCAGAAAGGTAAGGACAAATGAACTCCTTGCCAGGCAAAAGAATAAAATTGAAATCCAGAATAAGAACATGACAGACAGTATTAATTATGCTGAGCGTATCCAGACAGCAATGTTCCCATCAGATTGTATCTTATCTCCGGTTTTATTTGAGTATTTTATCCTGTTCAAACCACTTGATATTTGTAAGTGGTGATTTTTACTGGTTCAGGAATAAAAATAATTCAACTTATATTGCAGCAGCGGACTGTACAGGGCATGGTGTGCCAGGAGCATTCATGAGTGTACTCGGCCTTTCCTATCTGAATGAATTGGTAACCAATACTGATCCATTAAATGCAAGTGAGATACTATCCAGGCTCAGGGATCATATCATAAAAACACTGCATCAGAAAAATGATCCGGGCAGTACGAGAGATGGTATGGAAATGGCACTTTTTAAAATTGATCCGGAAAAGAATATATTGCAGTTTTCAGGCGCACGACGTCCACTTTACCTGATAAGAGATAATCAACTGACTGAACTGTCAGGCGATAAAGCACCCCTGGGTATTCATTTTGATGCCAGGGATTCTTTCACAAATAAAGAAGTTGAAATAAGAAAAAATGACATTGTCTATTTGTTCAGTGATGGTTATGTTGATCAAATAGGAGGGCCCGATAAAAGAACGTTTAAATCGAAAAAATTCAAAGAACTTTTGTTAAATAATTGTCATTTGTCAATGGACGTTCAGAAGGAAAAGTTGGAGAATAACCTTGATGAATGGAAAGCAGATACGGAACAGATAGACGATATTCTTGTGATAGGTATTAAATTCAAATTTGGTGTCGCGGATGACATGAATCATGATTTTGGTAATTATCCACAGAAATTGCCAGCTTATCAGGATTCATAGATGAATATCCGATGTCATTCGGGATACCTGGCCATTATTACGTTTATGATATGATAATCTTTTTTTCAGAAGACATTGACAATATTCTGAAAAACCTTGAAGTATAATGTTAAATAAAAAATTAACGTAACTATCCATAAAACAATTATATTGAACCAGTATGTGTCAATTGTTACGCTCCCTATTTGTTTATAAGGTTCATATAACTGTGCAAGCCCGTATCTGGAGGTTGGTTTCATATAACCCGGTTCAAATTTCTGAATGATCTTCCTGTCGGTTTCAAATGTTTTATTCAGTATTGATGACCTGGTAAGGACCATATCTTCGAGACTTCTGTTATAGTAGGTTTCCTTCAACCTGACCATTTCGTTCTTCCCGATTCTTGAAGCAATGGAGTTCGAAACAGAATCAAGAAGGTTCATATTTACTTTTCTGTAATACCTGAACCGACCGGCCAGGCTATCAAGATAATTTTCAGCTTCTTTTGCTATACCGGAATTGAACTTTTCTGCATTCAGGTTATCTTTCCAGTAACTTTTTAAAGTTGTAAAACCTGCAAGGGAAGAAAGCTGGTCGATATGGTAATTCAATTTATAAAAATTATCATCCACCCTTTGCCTGTAGCTGCTGCTGTCATTGTAAATCCTGCATTCCCACAGGTTTTTTTTAAGGGCGGGAATGAGAAAATTGGCATACCAGTCATTCTGACTTTTCTCCATGTTGTATTTAAAGAAGTCCCTTTCGTAATTGTTGGTTTTGAATTGTTCAACTGCAAGTGCTTCAAATGCCCAGCGCGCAGCCATCAGATTACCTATAACCGGGACATATTCATCAGTTGTATGCTTACTTTGATGCAGTCTTTCAAATTTTACCAGAACACCACTGAACAATATCTGCGGAATGATAAAGAAAGGGATCAGAATATAAATGGTAACTGCTGAATTAAAGGCAGATGAGATATTAAGTCCCATCAAAACGGCAAAACAGGAGGTAGTAAATAATATCAGCCAGTATGAAAGAGTCATGCCCTTAATTTCCAGGATAGAATTCCCAATAACGATAAAAGAAATTGTCTGTATGGCAGAAATTAAAAACATTATCATCACTTTTGAATTCAGATAGCTGAACCAGCTTAGATTAAGAAAGGATTCTCTCTTCAAAATTTTCCTGTCTTTGATGATCTCCTCAGCACTTATTATTAGTCCGAGGAACAAAGAAGTAATGATGCTCATAAACAGGTAGACGGGAAGGTTCTCATTTTCACTGAAATTGTAATTTTCACCCGAGGTGTATTTTGTAAAATAAGCTAAGACCAGAGCCAGCAGGGGAGAGCCGAACAGGCAAATCAGAACATATTGCCTGTTTGCTATCTTGGATAGTATGTCGCGAATAAAATAAATTCCTGATTGCCTGACAAGACCCGGTACACTATACATATTTTCTGGCAGGGAATTATTTCCCTGTCCTGCTTTGTTTTTTAATCTGCCGACTTTATTTTTGAATTTTTCTGCCCATTCATGAGGAGCAACTTTTCTGACACCGGTAAGTCTTCCATTCTCATCCACAACTTTTGCCTCGATAATATGAAGTAATTGATCAGAGTTAATATTCCCACAGGTAATACATTGATCCTCACATGCATTGGCATGGCTTGACTCTGTTTTAAAGTATACTATCGCTTCTGAAGGATTCCCATAGAAAATCTGGATAGCCTCCTTTATCCATTATCATTATCTTATCAAACATCTTGTACAGGTCGGAACCAGGCTGATGAATATTAATAATTACCAGCTTACCTCTGTAGGTCTGTTCCTTGAGCAAATTTAAAACCACCTCGGAATCAACCGAAGAAAGACCTGATGTCGGCTCATCAACAAAAAGTATTGTTGGTTCCCGTATTAATTCAAGGGCAATATTCAGTCTTTTTCTCTGGCCTCCACTGATTACCTTATTCAGGCTGTTCCCCACTTTCAGGTCCCTTATAACATCAAGGTCCAGCTCACTAAGTGTCTTATTAACTGCTTCCTCAAGCTCATTGCCGGAAAAATTATCGAGACACATTTTAGCACTGTAATAGAGATTCTGATAAACTGTAAGTTCTTCAATCAGAAGATCGTCCTGTGGTACAAATCCGACAATGCCTTTTAACTTGTCCCTGTTTTTGCTAGAATAAATATTGAATCCATTTATCAGTACTTCCCCGTTTTGTGGTTTGGTCATACCACTCAGGACATTCAGGATTGTAGTTTTGCCTACGCCACTGCCGCCTAAAATACCGATAAGATTACCTGAATCTTCATGAAAATTGAAATTATGAATTCCATTTTCACTGTTTTTAAATCTGAGATTAACATCCCTGGCATCGAGTGATATTTTAAATTTAAGTTTCTCCTCGCTGAATATATTGTCTATATCATTATAATAAATTGCATAAATCCCGGAACCTCTTATAGTTGATCCATGATCAAATGTATATGACTGTGAAGTGAAAATATTCTGTCCGTTCAGATAAAGATCCACATTGCCTGAATATCGCAGAATGTACGTATTTATACTTGAAAGATAGAGAAGGTAAATTTTGTCCTTAAGATTCTTCCTGAAAATATGCTTTACTCCGGCAAGATCACAAATATCGTTATTGTCAATGATCATCACTTTACCCTTTTCAGGAACATCAGATACAGATTCCAGAATGAAATTTCTGATGTTCAGGTATTCTTTCGACGGTATGTTTAAAGCAACTGATACAGTTTCGATAAATTCCATCTCATTTTCAGTTCTCCCCGCACCATAGGAAATAAAATCGAGTAATTGTACTAAAACATACAACTTCTGCTTTAAATGCAGCTCCTCATTTATTTTTTCGCATATTCCCACTATCCTCACTGAAATAAGAGAGGTACGCTTCATGTCTCGTATACTTCCCCTGGCGATATTGTCAGAATAATACTGGCTGAGATATTCATCAAACATTTCCATGTACCTGTTCACCTGTTCATTATTCAGCTGACGGGATAGAAATAACTTAACAAAATCTCTTTCCTTACCAGATATTTCATTTTTGGTACGAATATCGCTGATAAGGACAAATAATTGAATTAGAGCTTTTAAAATTGGTTCAATCATTGTGTGGATTTATAAAGTATTAATTATGAAATTGATTTACCTTTGCCATCACTTGGTTACAGCCGGGAATTTTAACTGAGAGGTTGATTAATGTACAAACCAGGGTAGTTATTTTAATTTATGTTCTTTATCAAATACAAGTAAGATCTCACTAATGTTCAAATCAATCCTATTTTAATGAAGAAGTTAGTTATTGAAAAAACAGATAGTACGCCGCTCATTATTCTTGATCAGGCTGAAGGAAATTATCAGATTTCAGGTCAGTCAAGGCCTTCAGATGTAAGGGAGTTCTATAATCAGATCATTTCGTGGCTGAACGAATTCACTATTTTCTTAAAAAGTACGAAAGAATATAATGATCCTATAATTTTTATATTCAATCTGGATTATTTTAATTCGTCCTCAGCAAAATTAATAGTCGATATTTGCAAAATTCTGGCCGGAATTAAGAACAGTGGTTATAATGTCGTAATCAAATGGCATTATGAAGAGGAAGATTCAGATATGCTGGAGGCAGGAAAAGAAATATCACAAATTGTTAATTGTCCGTTCGAATATTTAGAGACTGCGTAAAACAAGTTTCTCTAGCTGATATGATTGAATTTCCTGGAAAAGCCGGCTGGCGGCAAGCTCGGCGTTGAGGAAAACAGAGGGATCAATATAAAGTTAAAGCCTTTATAATGAAAGCCAAAGAAAACCATTAACGATTTGTATGTCAGATATTTAATAGGTCATAATCATGAGGTCCGGGGATCATTCCCCCCTCTCGCTACACAGTAAATCAGACAGTTATGGGATCTTAATATAACTGTCTTTTTTTATTTTAATGCGCAATCGAAAAAACAGGAACCCTTTGAAGCAAAGAACCTGCTTCATAATGAGGCTATTCCTGATCAATAAGCCACTCGCGATTATCCATCACAGGAAAAGGAAATGAAATAAAAAGCAATTCCAGGAAAATAATTACTTCACGGAAAAAGCCTAAAAAGTACAGTTGTGCTTATATTTGACCGTTTATTTTATCTGATATAGAGTATGAAGCTGCTTAATCCCCTGGTTGTTCTCCGGATACTTAGCACACTTCTTTTTCTGGAAACGTTAACATACCTGACATGCGTGCCGGTAGCTTATATCTATAAAGAATCTCCCCTGCCATTTCTCTGGTCCTCATTAATTACAGTTATTATTTCCCTTTCTTTTTACCTCAGTGGACGCAAAACGTCGATTGATAAGATTACCAACAGGGAAGGATTTATGTCCGTTTCATTAGGTTGGATCTTATTCACCATTCTGGGCGGACTGCCATATATTCTAAGCGGCACGGCTCCTTCTTTCATTGATTCATTTTTTGAATCGTCGTCGGGATTTACAACTACCGGCGCTTCAATATTTAAGGATGTTGAAGTTCTCCCGTATTCAATACTTTTCTGGAGGAGCCTTACCCACTGGATTGGCGGACTTGGAATAATTGTCCTCGTAATAATTCTGATTCCCGCCCTTAATATTACCCGGTTTCAGTTTTTAGGACTTGAATCATCACTTAAGGTAAAGATTCATCCAAAAACAAAGTCCGTCGGTTTGCGATTATTATATATATATCTGGTTCTGACCTTATTGGAAGTGATATTGTTATTGTTGGGCGGGATGAATCTTTTCGATAGTATCTGCCACACATTCGGAACGGTAGCAACTGGCGGCTTCTCAACCAAAAATAATAGCATTGCAGGCTACTCTGCTTATATACAATATATTATTGGATTGTTTATGTTCTTATCAGGAGTAAGCTTTGTCATCTATTATTATATTGCCAAACTGAATTTCAGAAAGGTGAAACAAAATGAGGAGTTATGGTTCTACCTGGCAACTACCATATTTGCAGGAGTAATTGCAACCTCCATTCTTCTGGCTAAAACCACAAAACCCCTTGAACCTGCATTCAGGGAAGGCTTCTTTCAGGTTATATCAATGATCACTACTACAGGTTACGTAAACGCCGATTATATTCTCTGGCCGCCAGCCGGTTTATGCCTGATTTTTGTGTTATTATTCGCCGGTGCAAGTACAGGGTCAACCACAGGAAGTATCAAAATGTTAAGGCATCTGGTTGTAATAAAAAGTATAGGAACCGCATTTGTTAAGCTTATGCATCGGAATATGGTGACGCAGATCAGACTTAATAATAGGCCTCTGCCGATAGAAGCCAATACCTCAGTTCTAATATTTGTTGTCACATATTTTTTTATTTTTCTGATAGGAACTATTATTGTTGTTTCTACCGGACTTGACCCGGTAACCGGAGCCAGTGCAGTTGCCACATCGCTGGGAAATGCCGGGCCGGGACTCGGAAAAATAGGCCCGATGAATAATTATGCTCAGTTCTCGGATTTTAATAAATTGGTTTTAAGTCTGATCATGATAGTCGGGAGACTGGAGATCTTTACAGTATATGTCCTGTTCACAAGGTCGTTCTGGAAACTGTGACATGATTGTAAAAAGGGGTGTCTGAATGCATTTATCAAATCAATATCTCAGGTTTCTTGTCTGGCCCGGACCTTTATAACGTTCAACAGGGTTATTATACTTCCGTGGGGACCCGCTTAATTCGTTCATGTATAATCTGATCTATGGTGATGGGCACCTTTTCCTCAATTGTGTTGGTTGAATCCAGATGTAAAGCCTTTACGTCCGAAATGCATATTAATCTGGAAACATTATGAAGAGCAACCGTTATCTTTTCAAGTGTTGTAAGCTGAAAGTCCCTGCCCAATACTCTGTCAATAAGAATATAAAGGAAATCTGAAGGGAAAGACCGCTTTCTCAGTGAATCAAAACTGCTTTCAAGCCTGATCTCACCCGACTCGGCCAGGTCTTCGAGAACTTCCTTAAAATAAAAGTTGATTTTGGGTACGACTTTAAACCCTAAATAAAAATCTATCCTGATCAGAACTTCCGGGATAATATTTGTCACCCTGTATTTAAAGGTATCCGGTTCGTCAGTCCTGTCAATATGAATAAACCAGTAAGTACTTGCACGTTTGGGTTGTTTGTGGAAGATTGAATAGATTACTTTAGATTCAACCTGATCGGGCATGTTTGCCTTTATTATATAAACAAGGTTGGTTGCAGTCTTGGGGACAGATTTGTCATTTGCAAGTGCCTTAAATAATTCAATATACCTGCTTAGTTTTATAAAGGTTACGTATCGGTTTTTTAGTTTCCTGCCAAAATACCATCCAAACATTAGCAGGAAGAACATGGTCGCCAGAAATAGGGTAAACCACCCTCCGTCGCTGAATTTATGAAGATTGGCAATCAGGAAACTTCCTTCTATCGTTAAATAGACAAGTAATAGCAGGAGGATCAACTTAAGATCTGTCCCCTTTTGATAGAAATAATATGACAGCAAAAGTGTTGTCATTATCATGGTCAATGTTATTGAGAGTCCATAAGCCGCTTCCATATTTGATGATTCCCGGAAGAAGAATACCACCAGGCTGCAGGCAATCCATAAGAACCAATTTACATAAGGCACGTAAACCTGCCCTTTCAAAAAGGTAGGATTTAAAATTCTGAGCTTTGGCCAGAAATTAAGAGATATTGCTTCACTGATAAGGGTAAAAGATCCGGTTATCATGGCCTGACTGGCTATGATAGCTGCCGCCGTGGCAATAAAAATTCCGGGAACCAGGAACCATTTTGGCATTATTTCATAAAATGGATTCATCCCGGTTTGGAGACCCCCATTGGCTGTCAGCCATGCGCACTGCCCTAGATAGTTTACAATAAGCGCAGTTTTTACGAAAATCCATGATACCCTTATATTTTTTATGCCGCAGTGCCCAAGATCTGAATAAAGCGCTTCGGCTCCTGTTGTGGCCAGGAACACAGCCCCCAGCAATATAAATGCCCCGGGGTATTTTGTTAAAAAGAGGATGGCATAATAAGGATTCAAGGCTCCAAGCACTTCAGGGTGACTAACGATCTGGGTAAAACCCAATAGTGATAGCATCGAAAACCATATCACCATTATGGGGCCAAAAGAAACTCCCACTACATTTGTCCCATATTGCTGCATAAAGAAAAGTACGGCAAATATTAAAAGCACTATTTCAATTACAGGTATTCCGGGGTTAAACAATCGCAAACCTTCAATAGAAGAGGTAACTGTAATTGCAGGAGTTATGACCCCGTCAGCCAGGAGAGCACTTGCCCCAATCATTGTCAGAATTGCAGCCCAAGATGATTTTCGCCTTAACAGGGCAAACAGGGCATAAATTCCGCCTTCTCCCTTGTTGTCGGCTTTCATGGTTATCAATACATACTTTATAGTTGTCTGCAGGGTAAGGGTCCAGAAAATACATGACATTGAACCATATATAAGGAGCTCATTAAATTCCTTTCCTCCGTTTACAATAGCCTTCATTACATAAAGAGGACTGGTCCCGAGGTCGCCGAATACAATTCCGAGTGCAACAACGACCCCTGCAACAGAGAGTTTCTTAATATCCGGATGCTTACCGGCTCGCTCCATCTTTCTCGTATCAAATTGAACGTGCAAAAATAGAATTAGCCTTATAAAGAAGTTAGAAAGAAGACAATCGATTGTATAAAGATTTTATAAAGATCCTAAAGGGACATTCGCTAATCAGGCATTTGTGTTGTATAATTTATTTCATTTGTTTAAAATGAATAAATTAGACATTATTAAGTTAATTTTGCATTTAACTGAGATTAAATGAATTAAATGGTCCTGATTAAAAGAATACCATCCCCTCTCCTGACCAATAAGTTTAACCAGTATTTAATTGTTATTCTTGTTATTGCGTTAACTGCATTACTTTGCCGACCCCTTTATAACCAACAGGGATATTATATAGTGTCATTCATACTGCTTTTTGTTGTTTCCATAATGGCGGTTTTTTTGGGGATAGGTCCAATTTTGGTTGCTTCAACAATCAGTTCCCTCGTCTGGAATTATTTTTTTATTCCTCCCCACTTTGCCTTTCATATTGAAAGGACCGAAGACAAACTGATGTTTGGATCTTTCTTTTTTATTGCCCTGATTAACGGGGTTTTAACAAATCGAATTCGAAGACAGGAAGCGCTTGCCCTGGAAAGAGAAGAACGGACCAACGCAATTTTTGAACTTACCAGGGAACTTTCAAATTCAGGCAGTGTAAGTGAAATATTGGATGTGGCATTTAAGGATATGAGGAAGTTCTTTGATGTTTTATCTTTTTGTTTTTTAAAGGAAAAGGAAAACGCCGTGGAAATATTGGCCAGAAAAGGAACTGAGAACGAAAATTCAAGAGTGGATTACAAAATAGCAGAATGGGTTTTCAAGAATACGATAAAAGCCGGAAGATTCACTGATTTTTATAGTGAGACTGATTTGACATATTACCCATTGACCGGTAAACAGATGAATCCCGGTGTAATGGCAATTGAATTTAAAAAGCCGCTTTCAGGGGAAAATGAGATCTTCTGGGCTGGTTATTTAACACAGATTTCAAACGCCCTGGAACGTGAACATTTGAGTGAATTGGCATTGAAGGCACGGCTACTCGGCGAATCAGACAGGTTATACAAAACCTTGTTTACTTTGTTTTCTCACGAATTCAGAATTCCCATTGCAACAATTATGGGTGCTTCAGATACCCTGCTGATTTCTCCGGCAACTGATGCAGACAGGACCCAGCTTACCAGGGAGATCTTCAAGGCTTCGGCAAGATTGAATCACCTTGTGGAAAACCTTTTAAATATGTCACGTCTTGAGAGCGGCAAAATTTCCGCACACCTTGATTGGTGCGATATTAACGATCTTTTGAACAATGTTACAAAGGTCCTTAAACAAGAGTTGCAACAATTTGATATGTTAAGTACAATTCCTGCTGATATGCCGTTGGTCAGGCTTGATTTTGGACTGATGGAACAGGTCATTTACAACCTGATTTTAAATTCCTGCCAGTATGCACCGGCCGGATCAACTATTAGTTTTGAGGCTGCTTACAGGGATGGTAATCTGGTTTTGGTCATTGAAGACAACGGCCCCGGATTTCCATCGGAATTGTTGGATAGGGCGTTCGATAAATTCTTCAGGGTTGATAGTTCAAAAGCCGGTGGACTCGGTTTGGGATTATCTATTGTTAAGGGTCTGACGGAAGCTCACAAAGGGGTTGTAAAGGTTGAAAATCTTGAGAAGCACGGTGCACGATTTACGATCACAATTCCAACCTCAATTCCTGATATGAAGAATATAGATCTTGAAATATGAATGAAACCGACCTCATACTGATTATTGATGACGAGATACAGATCCGTCGGCTTCTTGAAATCTCACTTGCTTCAAACGGGTACAGCACCATTTTTGCTTCAGAGGGCAAGGATGGCATGACCGTGGCCGCTACCTATAATCCGTCTTTAATAATTCTGGATCTTGGACTACCTGATATTGATGGGCTGGACCTTCTGGTTAAGCTCAGGGAGTGGTTTACAAAGCCAATTATAGTATTAACTGTCAGAAACTCTGAAGATGATATTATCAGTGCTTTGGATAAAGGGGCAAACGACTATCTTACGAAACCTTTCCGGAGCGGAGAACTTCTTGCCCGGATTCGCACGGCGATAAGATTAAGTATGGAAAAGACTGACAGTCAGATTTTAGAATTCGGATCACTGAGCATAGACCTTGTAAGCCATATTGTAAGGAAAAATGAAGAAATTATAAGACTTACCACCACCGAGTTTTCATTGTTATCACTCCTTGCCAGGAATCAGGGAAGAGTGCTGACTCATCAGTTCTTACTAAAAGAAATATGGGGCTACAGTTATCTTGAACAGACGCAATATCTCAGAGTTTTTATAGCTCAGCTAAGAAAAAAAATAGAAGACAATCCCTCAAAACCAGAGCTTTTAATTACCGAATCCGGTATCGGATACCGGTTTGGGAATTAATTTAATGATTATCAGTTTAAAACCTCAGTCTTTTTGTTCTTTACTCACCTTTTTGTCTCAATTTGCTCTTGTTAACTTTGTTTATGACCCATGGAAAAGGTACAATAAGGTACTGGTTAACAATTTGATAATATGATTCATGGCCTTATGGCATTTATATTTTACGGTTTTGCCCGGAATATAATGAGTTCAAACAAGAATATTTCAGCGCGAAACACGTTTAATATGTGTAACTGTATGAAATTTTGTATCATCCGGTAAACGCTATTTTATGGAAAAACAAGATTTAAACAAGGGAATTAATGTCAGCGCTTATAAATTAAGCCTTGCAAAACAACTGGAAGAGAATGCCAGGAAGCTGCAGGAACATAATCAGAAAGTACAGGAGCAGCACAAGAAGAATGAAGCCCAGAAACAGGAAATGTTAAGCTTTGTCTGTGACTGGCAATAAGTTACGATTATTGTAAAAGTTTTTATGCCCGGCCTTAAACTGACGGGAGGGAGGGTATTTTTATATTTCCCGGTCAGTTAATCCTCAGATCTTTTAATCCTTGACACACCTGACTGAATAGCCATTCTTACGGTTGCCGCTCAGCGCTTTCATGATCTGATCTATACCTGAAAGGGAACAGTAACTGGCAAATTCACCCGGGTTCCCTGTTGCCGACCACCAGTAACACTCATTTTTAATAGAGTAATAGCCGGAATCATGCAATCGATATCCCCCTGGTAGTGCAGTAAATCCACTCTCGTTAGTGGCGCCGGTATTCGGGCTTGACCAGTGAATTATTCCGGTTTCCTTCATCATGCCGCCTGCTCCCTGAACTCCACCAAGAAAGTCTGAAAGGATTTTCCACTCCTGATCAGAAGGTACATGCCAGCCGGCGGGACAAAGGCTTCCGGTATTAACTGTTTGCCAGTTGTAGAGTGCACCATACAGGTACTTATTGCTGAAATCATTGTCATAGTAGCAAAATGCACCAGTGGCATTCACATCCCAAAAAAGATTATCCTCAATGTAAGAAATTGGCGTGCCATCATTAAAGTGAGTGGTTCTCAGATTTTCAGCCATCCATGTCTGTGTACCTGCCTGAACCGTCTTATAGATATTACCGTCAATATCCTTCATGTTTTCATATTCGATGTTCCCATTAAACACGATAGTGTCTGATCTGGTGGTAAAATTGAACTGATTTCCGTACCCTGTACCCGTAATGTTTGTGGCATAGGCACGCACGTAATAAGCAGTATTGGGTTTAAGGTCAGCAAGAATACTTGTAAAGGTATCCATGCCCGCTCCCTCATCTGTTTTGGCGTCATCTGTCGTTGGATTCTCCAAGATGCCCCAGCAGACACCCTTCGCAGTTATCGCCCCTCCTCCGCAATCGGATAATACGGTTCCGCCCGATTTTGCCGTAAAAGCGGTTATGAATGATACGTCTGCAGTCGTAACAACAGGAGCTGATGCAAGAGTTTTAAATGAAATTTCGCTTCCATATGAGGTTCCGGCACTGTTAGTGGCATAGGTCCTGACATAATATATGGTAACAGGCTGAAGATCTGACATGTAACTTGTAAAGCTTCCCGTCCCCTGGCCATCCTCTGTTTTATTGTCTTCAATTGTCGGATTGGGGCTGATTCCCCAGCAAACTCCCCTGCCGGTAACCAGGCCACCTCCGTCGCCGGTTATATTGCCTCCCGATATTGCCGAATTTGCAGTTATCGAAGTAACTTCTGCCGTAGTCAGTGTGGCCACGGCAATCTGACTTGTTGTAAATGACAATTCATTGCCGTAGGAAGTACCTGCAGCAGTATATGCATAAGCTCTTATGTAATATTTGGTGTTGGGGGTCAGTCCTGTCAGACTGCTTGTAAAGCTGCCAGCCGACCTTCCATCGTTAGTATGCTTATTCTTTACCGACGGATTAACTGAGGTGCTATAACAAACTCCTGCTATTATAATTTCGGTTCCCTCATCTGATTTGATGTTCCCTCCCGATACCACAGAGGTCTGGGTAATCTCTGCCGGTTCGGCGGTAGTAAGAAGCACTGGTGTCAGCTCATCTTTTTTACATGATTCGATCAGGAAAACGACAAAGAAAATAAAAAAGGAATGAAAAAATGATTTTAACGATAATTTCATGATCAAGTTAGTAGTGTGGAGTAATCCCATTTTAAAAACGGGTAAACTTAAAAAAAATTACTGAATGGCATAGTTTAAAAAATGCCAGGAACCACATTTGTTCCCCTGTGCAAAAAAAGCTATATGATTAGTATTCTGATTATTAGTTTCTCTTTGTTACACTGAAGACAACATTTTCAGATGTCATTATAAAGAATTTTTAACATTTGAACATTTTTCTGGTGAACAAATAACCCGTTCCGGTGTTTTACTGACGGCTATTTTGACTAATTAGCACTAATTGACGAACACAATCTAATCGGGTCCTCAAACCCGCAGATAAAAAAAGACCCCGGTTAACGCCCGTTAGCTTCAGGGGTCTTTTTTTTTGGAACATCTTCCGGGATGATCTGCCTGGTTCAGGATGTTTATTTCTATGCAGAAACCATAAGTCAACAATTCTAATTGATATTTGTTAAAGTAGTGAAGGTAACCCGTATTCCAGTTTAACAATTATATTTTCAAATGCATATTTACTAAAACTGAATATCATGAAAATTTGTGTAAGGGGATCAGCAGGTTTGCTTCTCATCTTAATCGGGCAAATTATCTTTGCCCAGGAGGAAAGTTCCGGCAAAGTGAGGCCTGTCCAGATAACTTTCGGATTTCCACTTGGAACTAACGGCATCAATTCGATGGATTATGCAAACAATTTTTCACTCAACATTTTGTACGGATTAAACGGAGGTGTGCTTGGTGCTGAAATGGGAAGCATAATTAATTTCAACAGGGGCAATGTTAAAGGAATTCAAATGTCCGGAGTGCTTGATCTGAATACCGGGTACACAAAAGGTATACAGATGGCAGGAGTAATAAATCTTAACTCCGGAGGAATGGAAGGAATACAGCTTGCCGGAGTCTCAAATATAAATATGAGTGATGCAATGGGACTTCAGGCGGCCGTAGCTAATTTCGTTGTCGGTGATTTTAAAGGCATTCAGATGGGGGTCCTGAATTTTGCAGGAAATCTGAAAGGAATACAGCTGGGTGTAGTCAATGTAGTCGGAAATGCAGATAACGGGATCCCTGTGGGAATCCTGAGTTTTGTGAGGAATGGTCATTACGAGCTTGAAGTAACAGGAGGGGAGGTGATGTACCTGAACCTCAATTACAAAATGGGGATTGAAAAATTTTACACAATTTTTAAGGGAGGGCTCACTTATTTTAAACAGGAACCTGTTTACAGTTTTGGACTGGGCTTCGGGGGGACTTTTGGAATAAGTGATAAAAGCAAGCTGAGCATTGATGCTTCCGGCAACCAGATTGTCTATAAGAACGACTGGACTGGAATGGATCAGAATTTACTGAATAAGCTTGACATAAATTACAAATTTGGTATTACACCTCATTTCTCACTGATGATAGGCCCCTCATTCAATTTGTATCTTACCGAAGAGATCGTGGATGGCGAATATGGTACGCTGGAGATCCCTTACCACCTTTTCTCCAATGTAAACAGTGATTCAGGGATCAGGATATTTGGATGGGTCGGATTAAATGCGGGTCTGGCTTACAAATTTTAGATCTGGTCAGCCTGCTTCTTTTTGCTCTTGAAATCACGCATCCCCAGTATTGGCAGAATTACCGATTTCATTATCCTGGAAGGATGCAATATCAGATTTGCTATCCCGTACTGAAGGAGGTTTCCGCCTAGCGCTTTCAGAAGATTGCTGCTTTTTCCGACCACTAATTTTTTTGTTACATAACCGGTGGAAATACCTATAGCGGCAGTGAGGACATTGCTGCGGAATTCATCTGAAGAGACGACTTCCCGGAAGACATCCCTGACAACATTTACAGGCTTGAAATTTTCGTAGATGACATTAACCTGGTCAGTAACAAGTTGCTTCTGTTGAATCAGCTCATCCTCAAGCAGATGAATTGCTTCATTAAGATCCGTTGAATTACTTATTCTGTACACTTTATTTCCTATCTGAAAAATTGTTTTATTAAATAGTTCAGGGCAATTTTTTTAAACCACCCGCGCATGAAAAGATGGGAAACACAGCCAAGAATTAAATAAAAACCTGCAACCAGCAGGAATCCGAGATATACTTTCCCGAAAAGATCCCCCAGCCAGAAGGCTAATCCCAGGTTGGCAAAAAGCGCGAATATGAAAAGCATTGAGAGGACAATCACATCCGGAAAGACAGCGGAAGCTATTTCAGTGACCCTGTTAATGGTCTTAAGCTTAAATAGTTCAATATAGGTCAGGGTAAATTGGGTAACCCTTTCAAATAGGGTGTCAACTTCTGTGGGATCCTCTTTCATTTTATTGATTCCGGATTAGGTGTAACATAAGAAAAGGAATAGCACACAAATGGCAGGAATAATGATTAATTATCATTAATGCCTGCCATTCTGACCAATCAATGTCTGGGCTGATAGAAAATACGTGGCCATGCGAGCACAGGATGTTTAAACTGCACTTTCCATTACTTTTTCAGCTCTTTTAACCCCGTCATGCAGAAGTCCGTTTATTCTCTCTTTCAGATTTTCGACATAATCTTCGCCTTTATCGATTATTTTTTTCCGGGTTGATGTTCCCTTGTCAGGTGCGAAGAGAATTCCGATCAATGCTCCGGCAGCTACACCAGCCAGAGCCCCTAAAAAAATTCTGCCTCTTGACATAGAATTTGATTTTAATAATTACAATAAACTTGAAACTCTCCAAACTTCCGCTTCAGAAACCCCCGCGGATCTTAACACACGGCTAAATTCCGGGACTCTGAGTTTTACGGAACCCTCAGGATGCCTGAAGTCAGACTTCCTTCGGGTGAACTGCTGCGGTCAGATTGATTAAAATTCAATTTTCACAGCTGTCATCACTCTCCTTATATATTCAACTCATATTGAACTATAAGGTAAAACCGAAATGCCGTAAAATAGTTCATTATGAAAAGCTTTAACAGGCTTGTTTCAAAAGAAAAAGCGCTGTCAGGGATGGATGGTTAAATAAGTGCCTCAACAACGTCCTCCATCAGCTTCCTTGTACCCTCTACCGGATCGCCGCCAGCTTCGTATTCAAATGAGATATACCCTTTGTAACCGGCATCATTCAGCACCTTTACACACCTGTTTATGTCAACATCAGGAAAACGCGTCCACCGTTTTGCATGACACATCGATCGGGTCATCGGAATAAGAACCTCAAGTCCGTGATACAGCATATATTCATGTTCCCAATTGCAGAAGTCAGGGGAGGCTTCGCACCATGGACTGTTTACCTCATTTATGATGATCCTTATATTTATCGGATCAGCAGCCAGGCCCCAGTGATTTTCGATTGTGACTTTCACTCCTGTTTTTCCTCCATAATCCGCCATTTCCTTAAATGACTCTATGGCATTCTTTAAATAAGGTACAATCTCCTGGTTCTGTGGATATCCGCCGCTGATCACCGACGCAGGGATGATCTGAGGACCGCCTGTATTCACTCTCATCGACTCAACACCGATCATTTTGGCAGCATCGAGCCAAAGTTTTGCAACCCTGATTCCTTCACGCCTTAGTTCTTCATTAAGGTCGGCTATGTTTCGCGGCGCATTATTTGAAATATGAACTGCCTTTATTCCTGAAGAAGATATTTTGTCAGCAAGTTTTTCGAGGTACCGTTTTGACGACGATGCTCCAGGATCAAAGTCGCCCAGACGTGTTTGTCCGTCCCTTTCAATCCTGGTAAACATGGAATCATCGGTAATATCCCCAAACAGCGATGACCAGAGATCCATCGCCATTACACCGGGGTATGTATCACCGGTGAACTGCGGAAAGTCAGGCAGGGTGAGCTCACCGTATTTTTTCTTGAGTGCTGTGGTTTCCGGACGCTCCTCTCTTCCAGGCATGATGCGCCTCTTAAACAGCTGGTTGACGGCGTAGGAATTTGAGGCCATTTGTTTCAGGCGTTCTTCCCTGGTTCGTTTGGGAGGCTTATTATCACCAGCTATTGCGGCTGAAGTAAATATGCCGGATGAGGCAACACCTATAGCCCCGGCTCCGGCTGATTTTATGAAGCTGCGCCTTCCGATGGCAGGGTGTTGCGGTTCATTGGTTTGATTCATGATTTCTTAAGTTTATTGTCAATAGGATCAAATTTACAATTTGTATTGACAAAACCTCGCCGAGAACAATTCAAAATTCCGACGGAGCGACTGAATTTTACAGGAAATACGTATTATAATACGTATTATAAGACATATTATAATACATATTATAATACATATTTAATTTGTTAATGCCCTGACCGGCGGGGATGTGGAATCGCTTTACGGTATCCTCAGTGCTTCGGCTGGATTATACCTGGCTGCCCTGATTGTCTGGAAACTTATTGACAGCCATCCTATAAATAATGTCACCAGGGTTGCCAGGATATATACCACCGGGCTAACGGTTGCCTTGCTGGCAAACCCCTCCAGCCAGTATCCCGATCCGAAATAAGCAACCGGGTAGGCCAGCAGTGAGGATATTGCTATAAGGTAAACAACTTCTTTCGACAGGAGGCCCAGTACAACCTGTCCCGATGCCCCGTAGGTCTTCCTTATCCCTATCTCCTTTGTTCTTTTGTTGGTGATATAGGCAATTAACCCGATAAGTCCAATGCACGCAATGAAGATCGCAAGGAATGAGAATATAAGGAAGATCCTTCCTGTTTTAATTTCTGACGAATAAAGATTGTTCCATCTGTCCGAAAAAAAGTCATACTGGAATGGCATATCCGAGGTGAATTTTTGCCAGGTCTCTTCTATTGCCCTGATAGTGCCGGGAATATCCTGCCCGGCAATCCGGACTGTAGCAAACTGATCACCCCCGCCGCCGCCTTCAACGGTAAAACAAACAGGAGCGATTTCCTTATGCATCGATTCAATATTAAAATCTTTTGCAATACCGATGATCTGAAGTCTTTGCCACTGCTGGGGCCCTGTGGGCAGCAGCAGGTATTTGCCAACCGGATCCTGTAATCCCAGTGATTTTACGGCAGCTTCATTTATTATTACTGATGTTGAATCAGTACTGAATTCACGCGAGAAAAACCTTCCGTCTGCCAGCTGCACCCCAAGAACTTCAGGAAAATCAAAGCTCACTGATGTCTGATTGAGCAGATAAGTGTTCTTTTCAGGATCATCATCCTTAAAAAAAGCATTGTTATTGAAAGTTGTTCCGGGTACCGCCCTCGAAAAGCCGGCATTCTTCACCCCGGGAATTTCAAGCAGCTGATTCCGGAATGCTTCAAACTGCTGCCAGAACACATCAACCCTTCGGATTACCACAAGGTTCTCCTTATCAAAACCAATGTCCTTTTTCGTCATGAAATTCAACTGGTTATACACTATTATGGAACCTATGATTATTACGATTGAAACGGTAAACTGAAAAATAACAAGCAATCCCCTCAGCTTTTTCGACATTGCTCCCGGACTCATTGTACCTTTCAATACCTCCGAAGGATCAAATGAGGCCAGCACGAAAGCCGGATAGGTCCCGGATGCTATACCCGTTAATACCACGAGCCCGATAAGTGAAAGTATGCCTGGCACATTTTCAATAAGGTTAAGCGACACTTCTTTACCGATGAGTCTGCTGAAGGAGGGTGTCAGGGCATAAACAATCAGAAGGGCCAGCAGAGCCGCAATTGTCACAGTTATAAATGATTCCCCAAGGAACCGGAACATCAGTCCCGACCTGTTAGCACCTGAAACTTTCCTTACGCCAATCTCTTTTGCCCTTCCCGCCGATTTTGCAGTGGCCAGGTTGACATAGTTTATTATTGCGACCACCAGGATCAGTATTGCAATAACAGCAAAAATATATACTGTTGTAAGCGAACCGGGAGGTTCAAGATTATATTGCGGAGCTCCCTTAAGGTGGATATCCTTTAATGGTTCAAGCACATAGCTGAAATCGTTACCGGCTTTCCTGAAATCATCGATCGTCTGACCGATGATCTCCTGCAACTGGGGCCCGACGTATTTTATAACCATTTCCTGGAATTTCTCCTGGAGTTCATCCTTGTTTGTTCCCCCGGCTGTAACTATGTAAGTGTAAAAATTATGACTGACCCAGAACTGGTTATTGGCCATACCGGGGAAGGTACTCAGTGAGGCCAGAATATCGAATTTAATATGGGAATTATCGGGAACATCCCTGACCACACCTGTTACCGTATAAAGAGCAGTATCCGTTTCCACTTTCACCCTTTGCCCCAAAGGATCCATTTCCCCGAAATATTTTTTTGCGAATTCTTCGGTAAGGACCATCGACCTGGGTCGTGTCAATGCTGTTTGGGGATCGCCCTTAATCATCTTGAAATCAAGTACATTGAAAAATGTGGAATCAACAAAAAGGACTCCATCCTCATTAAATTTCTTATCGCCAAACCTGATAAGCCAGTCCCCCATCCCTCTGGCGCGTGTAGCCTGCAAAACTTCAGGATAATCCTTTAGCATCGCCTGAGCCATGGGTGCCGCAGTTATGGCCTGATCAAGTTCGCTGCCTGCCATCCTTCCGATAACCTTCACCCTGTAAATATTCTCATAGTTCTCATGGAACCTGTCGTAACTGAGCTCATTGATCACATACAGTGTTATGAAGAAGAAGCTGGCCAGCCCGATTGCAAGTCCGCCGATATTTAAAATTATATAGCCGGGTTGTTTTCTGACCAACCTTAAACCGTAGGTAAAAAAGTTCTTTAGCATGATAAACTTATTTTAGAAAACAATCACTATATCAGAAAAAAGACTCTGAAAAACATGTTATGCTGCACAACGTACAGAAATTAAAAATATGTTAGTAAGTCAATGTTAATCAGTGGATTTACTATTCAGTCTTAAGCGAAGCTGCCGGATTCATCACTGCAGCCTGGTAAGCTTTGTAGCTTACGGTCATAAATGTGATCGCCAGTGTAATCAGGCCGGCGTACAGCAGAAGCGCTGTACCGATATTTGTCTTATATACATAGTTTTCAAGCCAGTTGTTCATAAAATAATACGCAACAGGCACTGCAATAATAATTCCTATTGCTACCAGTATAAGAAAATCTTTGGCTACCAGTCCAAGTATAGTACCTTCATTAGCTCCGAACACTTTCCTGATCCCTATCTCCTTTGTTCTCTGCTCGACCATATAGGATGCAAGTCCAAACAATCCGAGACAGGCGATCAGGATCGCCAGAATGGTGAATATGGTGAATATCTGCCCGCGTTTTTCATCAGCTTCAAACTGCCTGTTAAATCTTTCAGAAAGAAAAGTATATGTATATGGCTGATCCGGAAAGATCTCCTTCCATTTTGTCTCGATAAAGCTCATCGTCTGGTCAATATTTTCGTCAGCGATTTTGATATACACGATATTATTAACCATCCGGTAAGCAAGAAGGAGTGATTCAATTTCGTTATACATTCCCGTCTGATGATAGTCTTTCATTACTCCTATAACCCTGGCCCTTAGTGTGCTGTCATTACCAAGCTCAACCCTTTTGCCTATCGGCTCCGCCCAGCTCATCCGGTTTACAAACGTCTCATTTACAATGACACCCAGTAATGTGTCTGATGGCATATCCTGTTGGAAATCGCGTCCTTTCACGATATTAATGCCAAGGGCTTCCACAAAATCATGATCCACAACTGCAAAGTTCACCCCGCGCTGCGACATTCCCTGGTCAGTTTCAACATTGAAGATCAGCTTTCCGGATCCTTCGCCGACCGGCGTATCCGTGGCTGTTACATATTTGATCTCTGGATTATCGAGAAGAGCCTGTTTCAGAACCGGATACTTTTGGGCCATACCCCTGTTCAATTGCAGGCCAATCACATTTTCCTGGTTAAATCCCTGGTCCATACTCTTCAGATAATTTAACTGCCTGAATACAACCATAGTGCAGATTATCATAACCACTGAAACCGTAAACTGAATAACAACCAGTATTTTGCGGAACAGACTCCCTGCCGTTCCCTGCGTAATTTCACCTTTCAGAACCGTAACCGGGCTGAAGCGTGAGAGGAAAAAAGCAGGGTAGCTTCCTCCGAATATCCCTATAACCAAGATGACACCCAGAAGGGTCAGTAAGACTACAGGACTGTAGATCACATCCAGGGTGAATGATTTGCCGGCCAGAAGGTTAAATTTCGGGAGCAGAACCATAATCAGGACAATACTCAGGATCAGCGATACAATTGTGAAAAGTGTCGATTCAGAGAGGAACTGCAGGATCAGAGGCCCGCGGCGCGATCCCACTACTTTCCTAAGTCCCACTTCACGAGCCCTGCCTGCTGAACGGGCGGTGGCAAGATTCATGTAATTCATGGCTGCAATAAGAAGCAGGAAAAATGCAACAATTCCGAAAATGTAAACATATGTAATACTTCCTGTGGGTTCGGGTTCTCCGGCGGCTGTTGAATAAAGATGTATCCTTGTTATGGGTTCGAGAATGTATTCAACAGTGATGTTCAGCGGACCAAAAATCGGTTTTATGTTTGCATCTGAAATTCCCTGCATTTTTGTCTGGAATGCATTGATATCAAATTTATCA
Source organism: uncultured Bacteroidales bacterium (assembly GCA_963737255.1). GTDB lineage: Bacteria > Bacteroidota > Bacteroidia > Bacteroidales > VadinHA17 > LD21. The sequence continues at coordinate 233,018 of CAVTSB010000006.1, read as the reverse complement.
GGGAACAGCAGATATGTGTATACCCCGAAATTGCCCCAGCTTCCGAGTTGTTTAGGAAGGTTATTCCGTGAAGCGATGGCATCGAACCTGAAATGAGAGTTAGTGGGAAGGTCCTTTATTACACCTGTTACTTCAAATGTTGAATTACCTGTCGTAAGAGTTTTTCCGACAGGGTCAGCGCTCCCGAAATACCTGTCCGCAATCCTTTCGGTAAGAACTATCTTGTTCGGTTCGGTTATGGCAGCCTTTACATCTCCCTTGATTATCTCGTATGTAAATATGTCGAATAACGTAGAATCGACATAGTAAAAATTCTCCTCGTTAAATTCCTTATCCTCATACTTGTAAAGCGCTCTCGGCATGTTGATAAACCTGACAAACGACTCAACTTCAGGGTAATCCTGAACCACCTGGGGTCCGAAAGGGATCTGTGCCACTATCCAGGTGAACTGGTCATCGGGCTCGGTTATTTTGGATGAGACGCGGTATATGCGATCAGCTTTTTCATGATAACGGTCATAACTGATCTCATCGGCCACATAGATCACCAGGAATAGGGTGCTCGTGATGCCGAGAGTGAGGCCCAGTATATTCAGGATACTGTAACCAAAGTGTTTCAGGATATGCCTGACAGCTGTCTTAATAAGGTTTTTTAGCATGTGTATTTAATTTTCCTTCCCCGTGATTTGAACTTTGAATGGTTGTAAATGTAAATTTAATTTTAATTGCATTCAAAATTAAATCCGCCCATTAACAGAAGATTAACAAAGGGAGGGTCAGGGGAAATGAAATAATCACAGAAAAGTAATATAATGATTGCAGCACAAATCGATTTTCTTCGTCTATGTAAAAAGATCATACAATTTGTTGTTCTGTTAATCTGTTTTTATCAACCTTTTTACCTTAGAAGTTTATGTTAAAAAATCTGATCACCCACAGTGTAAGGTCATTCAAACGGCAGCGTGCATACATTATTATTAATATACTGGGTCTTTCAATAGGGATAGCCTGCAGTCTGCTGATCGCTCTGTTCGTTATAAACGAGGCCAGTTACGACAAGTTCAACACAAAAAAAGACCGGATATTCAGACCAATACTTAACGGGAAGATAGGGGGGCAGGAAGTTACCATCTTTGCCACGCCGGCTATAATGGGGCCCACTCTTCTCAGGGAGTTTCCCGAGATCGAGGATTTTCTCAGAATGAGCGGGAGGGGGCCGACAGTAATCGAATATGAAAACCAGCAATTCACCGAAGATCACGTGATTGAGGCGGATTCGTCTTTTTTTGACTTCTTCTCGATTCCGGTCCTTAAGGGTGATGCGGAGAACCTTCTTAATGCACCCAGGAAGGTTGTCCTGTCGGAGTCAACGGCTAAAAGGATCTTTGGTGACGAGAATCCGATCGACAAAGCTATAAAGATCGGATCCGATACTGTCAGGTACACAGTATCGGGGGTTATGGGTGATGTTCCCGGAAATTCGCACTTTGAGGCGAACATGGTCTCATCATTGATGACTAATCCGAGATCTGAAAACCCTGTATGGATGAGCAATAGTTTCAGTACTTATCTCCTGCTAAAACCAAATACAAATTATGAAACCATTGATGCGAAGTTCCCGGCTTTGCTTGAAAAATATGTGGGACCCGAAGTTCAACAGTATATGGGCATAAGCATTGAAGACTGGACTAAACAGGGAAACACATACAGGTTTTTTCTTCAGAACCTTGCCGATATCCACCTCGATCCATCCATACAGCAGGAATTTAAGGATGCAAGCGATCCGAAATTCCTCATCATATTCGGAAGCGTTGCCATACTTATCGTTCTGATAGCCGCTGTCAATTTCATGAATCTTTCAACAGCCCAGGCATCACGCAGGGCCAAAGAGGTGGGAATCAAGAAGATTTCCGGTTCAACAAGGGGAATGCTCATAACACAGTTCCTGTCCGAAGCATTTATCCTCTCACTTATATCACTGCTGCTTGCCATGCTTATTGTAAAGGTCACTCTACCTTATTTCAACGATCTTCTAGGGGCAAACCTTTCCCTCAGCCTTTTTAATAACTGGTACACAATTCCTGGTTTGATGGTCTTTGCAGTCCTGGTGGGAATCCTTGCAGGAAGCTATCCTGCCTTTTTCCTTTCATCATTCAACCCGTATGAAGTGCTTAAGGGGAACGTGAAGAACAGCCAGAACAATGGCCGGCTCAGAAGGGTACTCGTTGTTTTCCAGTTCGCAGTTTCGATCCTGCTCATAATAGGAACTTTAATAATGTACAGGCAGATCAACTTCATGCTTAATAAGGATGTAGGATTCAATAAAGAGCAGCTTATAGTTATCAACAGGGCAGAGGCTCTGGGAACAAAAATGAAATCGTTCAAGGAGGCAGCGAAAAATCTCCCGGGGGTGATCAATATTGCAAGTTCAACTGCGGTACCTGGACGCAACAACAACAATAACGGCTATATGATAGAAGGGAGGAAGGACGAAACGTTCCTGTCCATGACAAGCTGGGTCGATTACAACTATCTTGATACATATGAAATGAAACTTGTGAAAGGAAGAGGTTTCAATGAATCGTTCTCATCGGACAGGGAGGGCTGCATTATCAACGAGGCCGCCATGAAGGATTTTAATATTACCGACCTTGAAAAGACAAGATTCATGGAGCCGGGAGATTCAGGGTCAAGGGCTTATTTACCAATTCTGGGTGTCGTGGAGAACTTCAATTTTCAGTCGCTTCGTAACCCGATCGGCCCTTATATAATGAAGTTCCAAAATGATGGAATGCTTTGGGGATATCTTACGGTAAGACTGTCGGCAAAGGATTATTCAAAGACAATAGCTTCGATAGAAAACCTCTGGAAGGAGTATGTTTCGAACAATCCGTTGCAGTACTATTTTGTTGATGAAGATTTTGAACAGATGTATATCCAGGAGAAACAGAATGCACAGATGGCTGTGATCTTTGCCATACTTGCAATATTTGTTGCAGCCCTCGGCCTTTTCGGGCTTACATCATTCACCGTGGAACAGAGAACCAAGGAGATCGGCGTCAGAAAAGCAATGGGATCTTCTATCCCGGGAATTTATTTCGTCATTTCAAGGGAAATATTTATTCTTGTGTCAGTATCAGCCCTGATTGCCTGGCCCCTGATCTATTATATCGGGGGGAACTGGCTTGAGAATTTCTATTACAGGATAAATCTTGGGGTATTGAGTTTGTTCGCGGGTTTACTGATAGCGCTTGGTATTGCAATTATGACGATAAGCTACAGGATCATGAAGGCTGCCAGGGTAAATCCTGCCCAATCGTTGAAGTATGAATAATAATTCTTGAAACATGTTCAGGAACTACCTCCTGGTTGCATTCAGGAACCTCAGGAAAAACCGGCTTTTTGCCTTCATAAATATACTTGGTCTTGGAATAGCTCTTTCGGTTTGCATAGTGGCTTTCTTCAACCATATGTTCAACTATGAATTCGACCGCACCCACGAAAATTTTAAGAGCATATACAGGGTAAACAGTTTCAGGGATATGCAGGGCAGGGAGCAGGAATATGGAATTGTTCCAGCCACCCTGGGTCTCGAGATAAAAAAAGATATTCCGGGAATTGAAAGATCTGCCAGGTTAATGAGGACCGGTTCGCCTGTAAAGGGTGACGAAGATGAGGCATTTCCTGCACAGGTATCATACATTGACCCTGAATTCCTTGATATTTTTACTTTCCCTCTTGTCAATGGGGATAAGAATTCCATTTTGGGGCAGGGTAATGTGCTTGTGAGTGAGACAATGGCGAAAACGCTTTTCGGCGGGGAGTTCCCGGTTGGTAAAGCAATCACTGTTGTAAACGATCAGAGCAGGGAATTTACATTCACTGTCGGGGGTGTATTTACAGACCTTCCGGAGAATTCCAGCTTCCGGATCGATGTTCTTTCACACTTCGACAACTTCCTGCTTATGTGGGATGTAAAGGATACCGACTGGAAGTTTATGACGACCGTCCTCTTTATCCAGGTTTCTGACAAATCACTTCTCCCTTCAATTTCGGCAGGCTTGAAAGAGTATCTGCCGGTTCAGAATGAAGCCCGGGAAGATTTCAGGATAAACCGTTTCACCCTCGTTCCCCTTGATGATGTCGGCGAGAATACAAGGAACATATGGTCGTCGGGACTTTTCCCGGGACTTCATCCGGCAGCGTTGATTGCTCCGGCATTTATGGCAATATTTATCCTCCTTATTGCCTGTTTTAATTTTGCAAATACATCGATAGCAATTTTTGGCAAGAGGATAAAGGAGATAGGGCTGAGAAAAACATTCGGTGGGCAGCGGAAACAACTTGTAACACAGTTCATGTTTGAAACGCTGATAGTATGCCTGCTGGCGCTTTTTACAGGGATCGTGATAGCTGAATTCCTTGTTCCGGCATACAGCAGTCTGTGGGCTTACATGTCGATAAAAATGACCCTCACGGGTTATGGTTTCTTCTGGATTTTTCTTCTTTTGCTTTTGTTGGCAACAGGGTTTGTAGCCGGGGTTTACCCGGCAATTTATGTCAGTTCATTCAGCCCGGCGGGTGTTTTTAGAGGCACTTCGGCCTTCAGGGGATCAGGAAGGCTCTCAGCCGTTCTTCTTACACTTCAATTCGCAATTTCAATAACAGCACTTGTTATGGGACTGGTTTTTGCGAAGAATGCTGACTATCAGCGGACCCTCGATCTGGGATATGACAGAGACAAAGTGCTTGTTCTTCCGATTCCGCCCGAAAAATATGCCTCATTCAGAACCGAATTCCGGTCTGACCCCAGAGTAATATCAGTAGCAGGTACACAGAATCATATTGGTTACGGAAGTTACCGCAGGCCGATCAAAGATGAGGAAAAACAGCTGGAAGTTGATGTGATGGATATTGGTCCTGATTATGCACAAACTATGGGGCTCAGGCTTGTGGAAGGAAGGTTTTTTGATGAACTGAGAGAGTCGGCTGACCGTGAAAATGGATCGATAATAGTGAATCAGAAATTGTTAAGTGATTTCGGCTGGAGTGAAGGAACCGGGAAAGTTGTAACGCTTTATGACACAACAAAGCTTACAGTTATCGGAGTGGTTAAAGATTTCTATCTCGGAGGCGTTTGGGAGGAAATAGAGCCGGCAATGCTGAGGCTTGCCCGTAATGACAACTATTATACGCTGGCGATCAGGGCGAATCCTGCCGACCAGCCTGATGTGCTGGAATTCATGAGAACAACATGGAAAAGCCTTGTCCCGAACAGCATCTACGGAGGAAGAGCACAGGAAGAGCTGATGCAGGAAGAAAAGGATATTAACGGGAGTATACTGAAAGTCAATTTCTTCCTGGCCATCGTCGCAACATTTCTATCGCTTATAGGGATGTTCAACCTTGTATCGATCGACATAATCCGCAGGACAAAGGAGGTGGGGATAAGAAAGATCCAGGGTGCACCCGTTCCGGTTATAATGTTCCTGCTGAGCAGGAAATTTGTAATAATACTTTTAATTGCATCGGTTCTGGGTTGTGCCGGAGGATACTACATGTCGCTCATGCTGCTTGACAGCATATGGGATTATTTTGTTGATATCAAAGCAGGTATATTGCTTGCTGCAGCGGGGATTATGTTAGTGGCAACAGTTCTTACACTTATATTTAAGGTTGCCAGGTCTGCAATGAGGAATCCGGCCGTTTCGCTGCGGTATGAATGAGCCACCAGTTCAACGGGCAAGCCTTATGAAAACCGATAATCCTTTTAACAGGGCACCCCCCAACCCCCCAAATGGGGGGCTTTACCAGACCAAAAAGATTGGTAAGCCCTCCAGGCTGGGGAATATTGGAGTTGATTCGATTGGGGATTAAGGGGGTCGTATCAGAATTAATACATCTTATTGATAAGCTGTCCGAATTCATCCCTCTTTTTCAGGGGGAATGAAAGACTCTGCCCGTCACGGGTTACAACATTCAGCCCCTTCACCGCGAAAAATCCCTTGCTGTAGTAAATAACCTCAAGTATATTATCAAAGAGGATCTCAAGATTAAATCTTTCACATTCTTCCTTTAAGCTTCTGAAATATATCCTCTGGTTTGTCACGATAAATTTGCCTTCAATTGTCTTGTTATCAACAACCTGGTTTGTATCTCCTGCCTTGAGCACCACCTCATTTGAATTTAATTTTACTGTCATGGTTTTATTTTTTAGGTTGTAATCCCGATTATTAGATTAAGTTATTTGTTGCTTGTTGCCTGTTAATTGTTTAATAGTATTTATCTGCATCATTTTACATACTAAAGACGGTTAACTACGGGAAATGATGCGTTTGTTTTAATTTTTTTCAAAAAAAAAATGTCTATTATTTTAACACATTTGTCTTTTTATGACGTCCTTTAAGAAAACGGACAGATATGATAAATGGTACTCTGCTGATCGTGGATGTTGACAGGGATAGTCTTAAGGCACTTGAAATCGCAACAAAAAAAGAGTTTGAGACCGTCATAGCGATCAATTCTCCGGAGAGGATCCGTAAGGTATTGGAAAAGAATGAAGTTGATGTGGTGATCCTCGACATGAACTTCAAGGCAGGGGTGCATAACGGAAATGAAGGCTTGTTCTGGATGAAGGAAATATTTGACCACGACGGCGATATCAGTGTGATCATTGTCACTGCTTCAGGTGATATTGATCTTGCTGTAAGGGCTATCAGGGCCGGAGCAGTTGATTTCATAACAAAACCATGGGAAACAGCGAGGGTGCTGGCTGCACTAAACGTTGCCTGGAAGCTCAGGATGTCAAGCCTCAGGGCAGCTGCACTGAAAAACGACAACAGGCAGTTAAAAAGGGAGATAAACAGGTCAGGGAAGAAGATTGTGCCCGGTGCTTCGCCGACTATGATAAACGTTATGAATATTGTCAGGAAAGTTGCCGCTACCGATGCGAATGTGCTTATAACAGGTGAGAACGGGACAGGGAAGGAATTGGTTGCCAGGGAAATCCACAATCTTTCAGGCAGGACTTCCGAGCTGATGGTAACTGTTGATATGGGTTCAATTACTGAAACACTGTTCGAGAGCGAACTTTTCGGGCATGTAAGGGGAGCATTTACAGATGCAAGAGAGGAGCGTAAAGGAAAGTTCGAAGCGGCCGATAACGGTACTCTTTTTCTGGATGAGATCGGGAACCTGTCGCAGCAGTCGCAGGCAAAACTGCTGAGCGTACTTCAGAACAGGCAGGTTGTGAGGGTAGGATCGAACAGACCGGTGCCTGTAAACATCAGGCTTATTTGCGCAACGAACCGGAATCTTGTTCAGATGGTGAGGGAAGGGATATTCAGGGAGGATCTTTTCTACAGGATTAATACGATCATGATTGAGGTGCCCCCGTTAAGGGACAGGGTTGACGATATACCGGTGCTGGCGAACTATTTTCTCAAGGTCAATGGGGAGCGGTATGACAAGAATTATCTGAAGTTCAGCACTCACGCGCTTGAAAAGCTGGCGAATCATGACTGGCCCGGGAATGTAAGGGAATTGCAGCATGCAATTGAGAAAGCCGTTATATTATGCGATTCTCAGGTTTTGAAATCTTCTGATTTTACTTTCAGCCCTTCGCAGGGGAGCCTCCCTCATGAAGCTGACCTGACACTTGAGGAGGTCGAGAGGAAAGCTATCAGCGATTCAGTAAGGCGGAACGGCAACAACCTGAGCGTTGTGGCGGCAAAGCTTGGTATTACCAGGCAAACTCTCTACAACAAGATCAGGAAATACGGGATATAAACCCGGATCCCTTTACTAAGTTCATGAACTCACCCCCCTCCTGATAGCTACCGGGAAGGGGATGGGTTCGATTACTGTAATGCAGGGATTGTGGATTTACGATACAATCTGTCCGTCGAACAGGTTGACGATCCTGTGGGCATAGCCGGCATCTCTGTCAGAGTGGGTTACCATTATGATCGTCGTACCTTCCTTGTTAAGTTCTGTAAGCAGGTTGATCACCTCGATCCCGTTCTTTGAGTCGAGGTTACCTGTCGGCTCATCAGCAAGTATCAGCTTCGGATTTGCAACAACCGCACGGGCTATTGCCACCCTCTGCTGTTGTCCGCCTGACAGCTGCTGCGGAAAATGTTTGGCCCTGTGGCCGATCTTCATTCTCTCCAGTACATCCTGAACCCGTTTCTTCCTGTCGCTGGTCTTCATCTTAAGATAGATCAGGGGGAGCTCAACATTTTCATAGACATTGAGTTCATCAATAAGGTTAAAGCTCTGGAAGACGAAACCGATATTCCCTTTTCTGAAAATTGTTCTGTCCCGTTCCTTCAGATTGGCAACCTCCGTGCCATTGAAGATATAACTCCCTGTTGACGGATTATCGAGTAATCCAAGGATATTCAGGAGGGTTGATTTTCCGCAACCCGACGGCCCCATGACAGCTACATATTCGCCGCCTTTTACGTTTAGGGTCACTTTATTGAGAGCAGTTGTCTCAACTTCCTCGGTTCTGAAGATCTTTGTCAGATCATTTGTCTTAATCATTGTCTTGTGGTTTTTATTGTTACGTAAATTAAGTTCTGAATTATGTGTTTTTGCTTACTAATGGCTGGTTGCTGGTTGTCTGGTTCCGGAAGGTTTTTTCCCCCTGTGCCCTGCGCCATGCGCCAACGCATCCGCACCTTTTTAATATGAGTTTCTCTATTTTAGTATCAGCTTTTCATTCTTTCCGAAGGTCTCATAGCCTGAAACAATTACTTTTTCACCCGGCTGCAGGCCTTCCAGTACTTCATAGTATTTAGGATTCTTTCGTCCGATTGAGATATTGCGCTTTGTGGCGACTGACTCATCAGGGTCAAGAACGAAAATCCACTGGCCGCCAGTTTCCTGGAAGAAGCCACCGATCGGTACCAGAACCGATATTTTTGGCTGTCCCAACTGCAGGCTCGTGTAGTAAGTTTGTCCGGTCCTGATATTATCCGGTACAGTGTCAGTGAATGTCATGTCGATCTCGAAGGTGCCGCCCCTGACTTCAGGATAAACCCTTTTGACAACAAGGTCAAATTTGGTTCCCTGCCTGTCGAGGGTTGCGGTAAGCTGAGTCCTGACCCTGTCGATGTAATGTTCATCTATCTGGGCGGTGACCTTGTAGGAAGTAAGTACATTTATCTGGCCCATATTGGCTCCGCGTGAAATTGACTGGCCGATTTCCGGGACCAGAAGTCCCAGCTGGCCGTCAACTGTAGCCCTTACGTTCAGATTCTCGACCCTCTGCCTGACAAGGGCAAGGTTTTTCCGCATATTTTCAAGGTTGCCTTTGAGTGTTTCCACCTGGACCGACCTGAAAATTGAATCCTGCTTCTGCCGTTCCCTGAAAAGCTCCTGGGAGCTGATGGCCATGTCAAGATCTTCCTTGCACCTTATAAACTCCTCCTTTGAAATAAGGTTATCCTTTATCAGAATTGCATTTTGCTGATAAGTACGTTCCTTCCTTTCTATATCGAACCTGAGGTTCAGTAGCTCCCGTTTGATAGAGATCCTTTCCTGTTCCATGGTTACCTGGGTGTTCCGGAGGAAGTTTTCCTTCTCGGCGAGTTGTGCCTCGCTGTCAAGAATATTGAGATAAAGGTCCGGGTTACTGAGTCTCAGGATTATATCCCCTTTATTAACCATGGAGCCTTCCTCGATGAGGATCTCCTCAACCCTGCCTCCTTCCTGTGCATCGAGGAAAATAATACTTATCGGTTCCACGGTACCTGGAACAGTGATATAATCGTTGAACTGGTCCTCAATAACGGTTTCAATTATAAGCTTGTCTTTTTCAACCTTATATGTTGAGGTCCGGTCAGTGAAGAACGCCATATAGATCAGCACTATCAGGGCAATGCCCAGTGCGATGAAACCTATGTGTTTCTTCCGGATTCCTTTTTTCTTTGCAATAGGTTTATCCATAGTTTCAAGTGGGGTATCCATTTCTGTTTCTGTTTTATTTTAGTTTATAATTATTTTATCATATTCCCCGGTGGAGTAGAACTGGATGGTGAATTTCCTGATAATCAGCTGGAGCTTTGTTCTCAGGGCTTCTGTCTCTGCGGTGAAAAGTGCGGTCTTCGATGATGAGTAATCGGTTACGTCAACGAGTCCCGACTCAAATTTCTTTTCAACACCGGTAAATGACTTCCTGTTGAATTCAAGGTTTGCTTCCGCCGCCAGGAATTCATCTTTACCCCTGTCATAATTAAGGCAGGCATTTTCGATCTCGGTGTAAAGGGCATTCTTTTCGAGTTCGAGTCTCAGTTCATTGTCGTCCCTTCTGATCTTAGCAAGCCTGATATTTCGTCCGACAGTATAGTTATTGAACAGCGGTATATTCAGTGAAAGATAAACTGCCTGGCTGTTATTGTTTTTCAACTGGTCCTTAAAAGAGACCTGGTCGCCCACATCCTCGCCCAAAACCCTGTAAAATCCTGTAAATACTGAGCCTCCGGCCGACAGGTTTGGAGCTATGCTCCCTTTCATTGCAGCAATCTGCTTTTGTGAAGCCTTTAATTCATAACTGATTGCTTTCAGCCTTGGAAGGGTTTGTGTTGCTATGCTATAGATACTGTCGACAGCATAATATTCATCCGTTATCAGGATATTGTTCAGATCGGGCATCAGGATGTCAAATCCGGTCCCGGGTTCAAGCTGCAGCGTCTGCTTAAGGGTTGTTACTGCCTGGCTGGCCGAGTTCAGTGCGACAGTATAGGCGAGCTTATCGGCTGAAACCTGGCTCTCCATCTCATAGAGCTTCGATAATGCCTCTCTTCCTGTCTCAACCATTTTACTTATCCTGAAGAGTTGGTTCTCCGAGAGTTCAAGCTGCATTTTCGATGCATTTTCAAGGCCTTTTGCATATAACACCTGGTAATACTGTCCCATAATGTCAACAACAAGGGTATTTCTTGCAATCTTTTCAGTTTCGATACCTGCCTTAAGCATGAACTTGCCTGCAGAAATCGTATTCAGGGCGGCAAAACCGCTGAAAATCTGAAGCTGTGAGCTTACGGCATACGAATTGCTGATGTTCTGCTTGAAGGTGATAAGGTTTGTTACCGGGTCAATCGACCTGCCAAATCCCACGCGTGCATCCGATCCGAAATTAAGGGAGGGCAACAGATCCATTTTGGACTTCAGATAGTTGGTTTCTGCGGTCTCCGTCTGAAGCACCTGCCTCTGTAGCCCTATGTTGTTCGAAACCGCATAGGTGATGCAATCCTCAAGCGTCCATTTTTTCTCCTGGGCTGAAATATCGGGGAACATTAATACTAACGACACAATTGCTATCCAGATAGGTTTTTTCATTACTTCCGATGAGTTTTGTTTCACTTGACTATTGTATGCCAAAGATTATGCCATGTCGACAAATATCATATTATCAATATATTAGCAAATACAACAAAGTTGGAAGTGTCTAATAAATTGACAACATGATGTGTGAAAATAATACAGGATCAGCAATTTTTAAGTAAACTGTTTGAGTTTTCAAAATAATTTTGCTTATTTATAACCCCAATGACCTGACAATTAAGCCCAGTTTTAAACCATTAAACAAATCTATCCTATGAAGACCAAGACCGGAATAATCCTCGGATTCATGATGTTTTTGCAGTATTACGTCTGGGGCTCCTGGTATGTAACCATGGGTACCTTCATGAGCACAGTCCTGGGTTCCACCGGTATCCAGATAGGAGCAGCCTACAGTGCCCTTGCAATCGCAACTATGATCTCGCCGTTCTTCATCGGAATGATTGCCGACAGGTATTTTGCGGCACAGCGTGTAATGGGAGTCCTGCACATCATGGGAGGGATCCTGCTTCTGATAGCTACCAGGGTTACGACCAACGGGCCTTTTTACTGGATAATCCTTTTATACTCACTGGCATACATGCCCACAATAGCCCTTTCAAACAGCGTGGCATTCAGGCAGATGAGTGATCCCGGAAAGCAATTCCCGGTAATCAGGGTTTTCGGTACAGTGGGTTGGGTTGTTTCAGGATTCATGATCGCTCTCTTTGGCATTGAGCAGACTCCGGGAACATTTTATATGGCGGCAATAGTCTCTCTCGGCCTTGGAGTATTCAGCTTCCTGCTCCCGGATACCCCTCCACTGGCTCAGACTCCTTCATCTGCAAGATCGGTGCTCGGTATCGACGCATTCGTTTTGTTCAGGGACAAATCATACCTGATCTTTTTCATCGCTGCAATATTTGTTTGCATTCCGCTTTCTTTCTATTTTGGATTTGCAAATCTCTTCCTTAACCAGGCAGGTATGGAAAATGCTGCAGGAAAGATGGTTATGGGACAGATCTCCGAAGGGCTCTTTATCCTGGCAATCCCTTTCCTCTTCAACAGGATAGGCGTAAAGAAGATGCTCCTGATCGGGATGACTGCCTGGATCCTTCGTTACCTGTGCTTTGCATTCGGCAATATGGGAGCAAGCCTCTGGATGTTGTACATGGGGATCATACTTCATGGCGTATGCTATGATTTCTTCTTTGTAACAGGCTATATGTACACTGAAAAGAAGTCAAATGAAAGGATCAAAAATGCAGCCCAGGGCTTGTTCACTTTTGTGACTTACGGATTGGGTATGTTCATCGGGACCTGGGTGTCAGGCTTTACAACAACTTATTATTCAGAAGGACAGGTTTACCAGTGGAGAAGCATCTGGTTTATTCCCGCCTATATTGCCACTGCAGTACTGGTATGCTTCATCGTCTTTTTTAAAGAGAAGAAAAAAATTGAGATAGCCCAATAAGGCTTAACTTTGCTGGAAAATCAATATATCATGATCGTAACTTGTGTACATGTCCATGTTAAACCCGAGGCAGTGAATGATTTTATTGAGGCTTCGGTGTTGAATCACAATGGTTCAGTAAAAGAACCGGGAAATCTCAGGTTCGATTTTGTACAGCAGGCAGACGAACCGACCCGTTTCATGCTTTATGAGGCATTTGAGTCGGAAGAGTCGGTTGCTGCTCATAAAACCACCGATCATTACCTGAAATGGCGCGAAACCGTTAAGGATATGATGGCTGAACCGAGGTATGGGATTAAATACTATGTCATTGAGCCAAAGGAGAAGTCGGGATGGTAAAGCTTCTGCAATTCAGCCGTTTGCCACTAATCTGGTTCGGTCCGGGGAAAGTTGCAATGCTGCCGGAGCTTGTAAAGATACATGGAAGGAAAGTCTTAATTGCAACAGGCAAAAATTCCTTTTCAGGCTCGGACAAATACAGTGTTCTTGCAGATTCATTTGTCCGCGAGGGGATTGAATTTCATCATGTCGTGATACCAGGGGAACCATCACCGGGGATGATCGATGCAATTACGGGAAAGTACAGGGATAAGAGTGTTAATATAGTTGTTGCGATCGGCGGAGGCAGTGTGATGGACGCAGGGAAGGCAATTTCCGCAATGATGACCATGAATGAACCTGTAATGACATTTCTTGAAGGTGTCGGGGAGAAGGATCATCCCGGGACAAAACTTCCGTTTATAGCTGTTCCGACCACATCGGGAACCGGAAGTGAAGCAACGAAGAATGCCGTTATTTCACAAGTCGGGAAGGATGGATTTAAAAAATCGTTGCGGCACGATAATTTCGTTCCGGATATTGCACTTGTAGACCCGGAACTTACCGTTAATTGCCCTCCGGAAATTACAGCTGCAAGCGGAATGGACTGTTTTACGCAGCTCGCCGAATCATTCCTTTCCGACCGATCGAATGAATACACTGATGCCCTGGCATGGGAGGGGCTGAAGGGAATAAAAACATCACTTGTTCAATGCTATCTGCACGGGGAGGATGTCGAAGCCAGGTCACAAATGTCGTTTGCAGCCCTTTCTTCGGGTATCTGCCTGGCCAACGCAGGTCTGGGGGTCGTGCACGGTTTTGCATCCTCTGTCGGAGGATTATATAATATTCCACACGGCGTAGTTTGCGGAACACTTATGGCGCCTGCAAATGCAGTAACAGTCAGCAACCTCCGAAAAACAGGCAATAATCCGTCAGCACTGGTAAAATATGCCAGACTCGGGCGACTTTTCCTTGGCGATGGGAACAAGCCTGATGACTATTACATTGACGGATTTGTTGATTATCTTCAAAAACTTACCGAAGATCTTCAATTACCGGCGTTAAATAAATACGGGGTTGAAGAAAAGGATGCCGGGGAGATCAGTGCAATTACTGAGATAAAAAACAATCCGGCAAAACTCGACCGTGAAGAACTGATTGAAATAATCACCAGGCGGATTTAATCCGGCATGACAGTCCGGAATTACCTGAAATAATGCCGGAATGGATAAAAATGAAGTATGGTTCAGGTTTTATGAGGAGTTGAATGATTTTTTGCCGCCCGCAAAGAGAGGAAAGCCGTTTCTCCACTATGTCACCGGCAACCCTGCGGTAAAGGATGCAATCGAGTCGCTTGGAGTTCCTCATGTGGATGTAGACATGATATTAGCAAACGGCAATCCTGTGGATTTTTCATACAAACTTAAGGACAGTGACCGGATCTCAGTTTATCCGGTATTCGAAAGCTTCGATATATCAGGAGTATCGCCGCTTCGGGCAAAACCTCTCAGGGAGACAAGGTTTGTCCTTGATGTACATCTGGGGCGTCTGGCAAAGTATCTGAGATTATGCGGTCTGGATACTGTTTACAGGAATCATTTCACTGACAGGGAGATAATTGACGTATCATTGTCGGAAGGCAGGATAATACTTACACGCGACAGGGGTATACTCAAGAACAGGAAGGTGACTCACGGCTACTGGATCAGATCACAGAATCCCGGGGAACAGCTGATTGAGGTACTGACACGGTTTGACCTCAGGAAAAGCCTTCAGCCTTTCTCAAGGTGCATGGAATGCAACGGTTTGTTATCAGATGTAACAAAGGAAGAGATTATCCGGCATCTGCAGCCCTGCACCAGGAAGTATTATACCGAATTCAGGAAGTGCCCGTCATGTGAACGGGTATATTGGGAAGGATCACATTATGAAAAGATGAAGAAATTCGTTGATAATTTGCTTTCATTTTAACTATATACCTGTGGTTAACGAAAATTTTTTTTTAGAGAGCTCCTTAAGCCGGGACACAAAGAATATTCGTTCGGGTAAAAATTCTGCCAGTTTTTAAATATCTTTACTATTAACTTGTAATCCAATATTAATTCCTATGAAAACCAAAACTTTTGCTATTATTTCGCTGATAGCGTGTTTGTTATTTGTTTCACACCCTGCAAAGTCACAGCTCCCCAAAGAGACTGAAGCTCAGAAAACCCTCAGAATGAAGTGGTGGACCGATTCGCGGTTTGGAATGTTCATTCACTGGGGATTATATGCCTTACCCGCCAGACATGAATGGGTAAAGAACAGGGAAAGAATGACTGACGGGCAGTATCAGAAGTATTTTGAAAACTTCAATCCCGACCTGTACGATCCGAAGGAGTGGGCAAGAAAGGCTAAAAATGCAGGAATGAAATATGTTGTCCTGACGGCCAAGCATCATGAAGGATTCTGTTTGTGGGATTCGAAATTCACCGATTACAAATCGACCAATACACCCATCGGAAAGGACCTTATAAAGGAGTATGTCGAAGCCTTCCGGGCTGAAGGATTAAAGGTCGGCTTCTACTATTCACTGATTGACTGGCATCATCCTGATTATACCATTGACAGCCGTCATCCGCAGAGGCAGGATTATGACACCGCTTATACAAGGCTGAACAAGGGCAGGGATATGACAAGGTACAGGGAGTACATGAAGAATCAGGTCAGGGAGCTACTTAGCAACTACGGTGAAATAAGCATCATCTGGTTTGACTTCTCTTTTCCGGGTCAGAATGGAAAGGGACGGGCTGACTGGGATTCGGAAAATCTTCTAAAGCTGGCAAGATCGCTCCAGCCGGGAATAATCGTCGACGACCGGCTCGACCTCAGGGATGTTGAGGGCGGTTTTGACTTTACAACTCCCGAGCAGGTAAAGGTTACAAAATGGCCTGAGGTGAACGGCAAAAGAGTTCCCTGGGAAACATGCCAGACGTTCTCCGGCTCGTGGGGCTACTACCGTGATGAAACCACTTGGAAGAGTCCTGCCCAGCTGATCGAGCTGCTTATTGAATCGGTGAGCAAAGGGGGCAACCTTTTGCTGAATGTGGGGCCAACAGCCCGCGGCTCTTTCGACTACAGGGCACAGGAAAGTCTCCAAGCAATGGGCGAATGGATGAAATTCAACAGCCGGTCGATCTATAATTGTACCGAAGCTCCTGAAGGATTTGCAGCACCGGGTAACACTCTGCTGACCTATAATCCGGGAACGAAGAGACTATATGTTCATCTTCTGGCATACCCGATGGGCAGCCTGACACTTAAGAACATGGGGGATAAGGTTAAGTATATTCAATTCCTTCACGATGCTTCCGAGATCCGTTACAGCGCAGGCAGGGATGAAGCCAAAAATGATCTTAATCTCCAGCTTCCTGTACTGAAGCCGCCGGTGGAAATTCCTGTGCTGGAAGTGATGTTAAGATAGTTGCGGGTTGCCAGCCTTCGCTACCTCCTTCGCTAAAGCTACGGAGGTCAAAGAAAGCTACGGCTGGTAAAACAGGTTGCAGGCTTTGTTACAGGTACTGGTAATTGTTATGTTTCAATTACCAATACCGTATCGGTCTCATCAAGTATTTCTGATGGAACCGAAACAGCAATCCCAAAGGCATCCTGTTTGAATTTAAGTTTTGCCCCTGTATCAAATACTGAAACACTTTTTACCTTTTTCCCGAAATCCGGGATAAGCAGGTTGTTATCCTCTGGGTTAAGTATGTGAACAAACACCCTGGTTCCCTTTCGTGTCGTCACACCCCATGACCTCGGGGTAACCGGACCACCGCGTGTGCCGTATACGGTTTCTCCGAATTTTTCCATCCATTTGCCCAGTTCATTCAGTGTTGTGATAAATTCCGGCTGGATTCGTCCGTCAGGCATCGGACCTACATTAAGAAGGAAATTTGAATTGTAGCCGGCTGCCTTTACAAGGTACTGGATCAGTGTCTTTGTTGATTTGTAGTTCTTATCCTGGAGGTTAAATCCCCATGAGTTGTTCATGGTCTCACAGGTTTCAAAGGGCAGTTCTCCAACTTTTTGTTCAGTATTGAATCCGGTTGTCTTCTGGCCCGGGAGATCTTTCTCAAACATCTGGAAATCTTCGCCGGGGAACGGAGCGAGGTGGTGGTTGTTCCCGACCAGGCAGGCCGGCTGCAGGGAGTGGATCATATTATATGTAGTCCCAAGCCTCCAGTCAGAGTCTTTTTTATCCCAGTGCCCGTCGAACCAGATTGCACCTATCTCTCCGTAGCCGGTAAGGAGTTCCCGAAGCTGGCCATCCATGTAATCGAGGTACTTGTACCAGTCGCCGGAATCGGGTCTGCCGGTTGTCTGACCGGTATTCCCCCTGGGAAAATAGTTCTCCTGGTACCAGTCGAGATGCGAATGATAGAAACAGAGTTTGATCCCCTCCTTTTTGCATTCATCGGCAAGCATTTTAAGGGCGTCCTTTTTATAGGGTGTGCGGTCGACAATGTCCCAGTCGGTTAGTTTTGAGTCCCACATCGCAAAGCCGTCATGGTGCTTGCTGGTTATTGTTATGTATTTCATCCCTGCTGCTTTGGCAAGGGCTACCCATTCTTTCGGATCAAAACTTACCGGATTAAAGAAGGCCGGGAGCTTCTGGTAGGTTTGTTTGTCGATCCGCTGGTTGTTCATGACCCATTCACCGTCACCCAGCACGCTGTAAACGCCCCAGTGGATAAACATTCCGAATTTGGCGTCCTGGAACCACTCTCGGGCTTTAAGGTTTTCAGCGGAGGGTGTGTAGGGTAACTGTGATTTTGATGAGAGGGTTATCAGCATTAATAAAATTGGAATTATTCTTTTAGTCATGATTGGAGTTTTTGAATGGATTAATAATAGGTACACAGAGGTCCACAGAGGAGGCACTGAGTTCCACAGAGGAAGAGAAATCTTTCTCTCTGTGCCTCTCTGTGCCTTCTCTGTGTATTCTGTGGAACTTAAAAACATGGAATTGTATATTTCACTTTGAAGGTTTGAATCTTTCAGTAACCAGTTCCGGCCATTTAAGATCCATATCTTCAAGCGTCTTAAGCACAACATCGGCCACAAACCAGGTCTTCTGCCAGTTCTTGTCGGATGGCACAATATGCCATGGGACCTCGTTGCAGTTGTTTATAATCTTCTCATAGACATCCAGATACTCATCGAACTTCCCGCGGGTGTCCCAATCCCCATCCTTATGCTTCCAGTGTTTTTCCTTCAGTTCGATCCGCTCCATAAGCCTCTCTTCCTGGGCCTCTTTTGAGACATTCAGAAAGAACTTAAGAACTTTTGTATTGTTATGCTCAAGCAGCTTTTCAAAATCATTTATCATCCTGTAACGCTTCTCGATCACATCGCCGGGGATGAATTTTTCGACCGAAGGGACAAGGATGTCTTCATAATGGGAGCGTATGAATACCTGCATCTCTCCTTTCCTCGGGACTACCTGATGAACCCGCCAGAGAAAATCGTGTGCATATTCATTTTCGGTAGGCTTCTTGAAGCTGTAGACTTTTACACCGATAGGATTACAGAATTTCACCAGTCCCTTTGTTACCCCGTCCTTGCCTGATGCATCGGTTCCCTGAAGTACTACAAGCACGCTGAACTTGTTCTGTGCCAGCATCTTGTTTTGAAGCTTTCCAATCTTCTTCAGGATCTTTTTGGATTTCTCCTCAGTTTTTTCTCTGTCCCACTCCTTATTGAAAGTGGGGTAATCTGTGATCTTGATTTTCATTTTATTGTAATTTTTAGAACGTTAAACCACCTTCCCCCACGGGTACCCGTGGATTCCACCTGGGGTGACGGCGTAAAAGTTCCCTCAACAGGATTAGAAAGGTGGTTAAATATTGTCATTTCAGTGCTTCACTTAAAGCATTCAGGATAGGCGCGGCGGAGATTTTTTCCCCGACAGCGCCCTTCATCCACTGCTGGGGAGTCAGGCGACCCTGTTTATAAATCCGGTCAATCTCCGAAGAAAGGTTTTTCCCTTTCAGGTACTCCTCGATCTGGAACTGAACAATATGTCCGTACGAATAGTTTGCAAGGTACAGGGGAGAATCGATCATATGGGAATAAATTGCGAGTACTGGAGAATCCTTAACACCAAGGACCGGTGCAAAGTATTTATTCCATGTTTCCAGAGCAATTGTTTTAACTGCTTCCTTCAACTCTGCAGGAGTAGCTTCCGGATTCTCATAGAGCCATTTCCAGGTCTTCATATCGACCATGCCTACACCCATTATTTCCATCAGCGACCAGGCTGCATCAAACACCTCCATTTTCCCGGCTTCAGGATTTTCACCGGTGATACCGAGGAGGGAAAGGTTCCGGTTCTGAAACACAAATGCCAGCGCTTCGGTAATGGCGGTGTTCGGCACTCCGCTCATTATATAATTATCAACATCATAGAGTGAAATTGTTTGTTCGATATTATGGCCGAATTCATGTACTGCAATGTTGTAACCTTTATAATCCATTCCGTTTTCCGAGATCCGGGTGCGGAGGTGGGCTACTGAACCCTTCATGGCTGCACCCCAGGCGTGACCCGAACCACGTGCCGGATCAACAACTATCTTACCGGCCAGGTAGTTTGCCCTGTCGCGGCTCCATCCGAGCTTCATCAGCATCGCAGGCATCCCCGCCCTGAAGGCATCCGGATCAGGATAAAGAGCCATGGTTTTCGAACTCAGCTGATCTTCATCTATCCCGCCCCGGGCTTTGAATCCGTCATACCAGATATCGTATGGCCTGAGTTCACGTCCAAGCCTCTCCCTGATCAGCAGACCAAGTTTTGCAAGTTCAGGCGAGCTGAGGAAGGAATCAAATAGGGCTTCGACCTCCTCCTGTGAGATCTCCATTTCCACGGAAAATTTACGCAGGATTGCCGTATTCATATCCGAACAGTAAGGATCAATATCCTTCATTGCCCTGAAGATGTTCACCACATGACTGTAACGGGTATCCTGTTCAGAGGCAGCTTCAACACGATTGCCGTTTTTGGTTACAGTATTAGCAAATGGTGCCCATTCATATTCAGGATCATTGATAACCACCCCGGGAATATCCTGGCTAATAATATGCTCCATTACCCTGTAGATCATTTCCTGTTTTTCAGGACCCTTTTCCTTATCGGCATAATCAGCTTTCAATTCGTCGCGGAGATTCCAGTGCGACAGCAATATCATGTTGTCGGGGAAGATCTGCTCACCTTTATCGGTGCGCAGTTTACCCATGCAGATGTTGTATTCGGCAATATACATTTCAGCGTTTCCGGTTGCTGTATTTAAGGCCTGACTGAGGTTGGCCGGAACCCTTAAAAAGAAGTAGTCGCCCAGCCTGGCCATAGCCCATTCTTCCCGGGTCCAGGAAGGCCCGAGATTCTCTTTTTCTTCCAGTGTGTAATATGGAAAGTTGAGTGCAACAACAAAAGCGATCTTGTTCGCATAGAAGTCATCCGACAGATGCGAGCTCACCGAGTAGTTGCCGAACATCCGGTCAATCCCGTCAATTTCTCCGGCGGCCTCATCCAGAACTTTTTTAAGATCGAGGGTGATCTCATTGAAGTTACCGTTGAGCGATTCAAAATAACCGCTTATCTTTCTGAAGACAACTTTGCGTTTTTCAGGATCAGCTATATAGTTATCCTTTACAAAAGCAGCAAACTGGGCCGGTGTGCCATCCTCAGCCCTCCAGAGTGATGCCGCGTGCCTGACACCCTTTTCGAGCATCGCTGGATCTGCTGGAGTCTGAACGGCGCGGACACTGTCAAGTGCGGCGATGATCAGTGTTTCATCAATAAATGCGGCAGCGGTACCGGATTCAGTTTTATCCTTTGGGGATGAACAGGCAGTCATGGCTGCCAGGAACAGGAAAAGTATTTTTTTCATTTGAATATCATTTGCATTTAATATTTATAATCCACCCCTGGTCTTCCTGAGTGTGGAGCCATTTGGGTCCCCGGTCATTAGGATTGTTGAAAAAGTCCTTTTTAACCGCAAAGAACGCAAAGATGTCGCAGAGAACGCAAAGCTAAGACGCATAAATTCAGCTCTTTGCGAACTTTGCGTCTTTCCTTTGCGCCCTCTGCGGTTAAAGGATTTTGACTTATTCAACAGCCCCAATTTCCCCATAGCATCTCCAAAGCTACTCCACAAACTGCTTTGCATAATATTTTGCAGTCAGCTTTTCGCCGGTTGATTTTTCAATCATCTCATTCCATTTATACCTCGATCCGGGCATGAATATTTTTTGCTTCATGTAGGCCCCCACTGCCTTGTCACCCACAAACGATTGGTCCTGAGTGATATTGGTTGTTATGTAACTGTACCATTGCGATGCCAGCAGTTCCCCGAGCAGGTAATTGTGATAGTAACACGGGTAAAGTGCAACATGGATCTTTGTAGCCCAGTCGGGCATATTGCGTCCTTCAGGTTTTGCCAGCATCTGGTATTTCTCAACGGTGTTCCACCAGAGCTGGTTAAGGTCCTGGTCAGGGTTTTCATACATTGATTTTTCAAAACGGTACATAACCTGTGCCCACCGGCTGAAGACAAGCATCTGAAGCCTTAATGACTTCTTGCTTACTTCGGCGATTTTCTGGCTCTCGGCTTCGTCGATGATTCCCATTTTCATCATCCACCGGGGGTCGGTGGCGAATCGTCCGAACATATTGGCCACGGCCTCGGTCGTAAACGTGTGTGCTGCATCCCTCAATACAAACGGGAGGTTCCTGTCATTGTACCAGGAATATACGCCATGTCCGAGTTCATGCAGTAAAGTGTTCATCCAGTAAGAGTCGGGTTTGACGTTGTCAAGCGTTCTGACATCGCCGGCACGGTCGATATCGGTGCTGAAAGCATGCTGGTTTTTTCCGGGTTTCTCGTACAGGTCACTGTTGCCAATAATCGGATCAACATTCAATCCGATGCCCTCATAAAAAGCTGCCACCAGTTTTACGGGATCCTGGTTTTCATAGTATTTATCGAAATCGACCGGGTAGATCTCAGGTGCTTCCTGGAAGTACCTGTTCTGATAGTGCCATGGGCGCAGATCAGCAATTCCGATTTTATACCGCTTTGCAAAATAGGCATCAATCTCATTCTTGAGCTCTGCAAAGTTGTCGCGTGTCAGGTTGTCGAGCTCATCAAATATCTCAGTGACTTCAGCAGGTTCCTGCCCGGAAAGCTTAAGGGTCATTTCGTGGTAGTTGCTGAAGCCAATCTCCCTGGCAATCGTATTGCGATGCTTAACAAGCGTGATGATATCTTCAGCGACAACAGGACCGATCATCTTGTGTCCTTCCCAGGCAGCCTGGAGTTCTTTGCTGCTTGTCGAATTCCTGAGGATTTCTTCTACCTGGTTATCGGTGAGCTCCGTCCCGTTTACAGTAGCTCTGAAATTTGAGTATTTCTTGCTTATTTCAGTCTCCATCCTGATCTGTTCAGCCAGCATTGAAGGATCGACCTGGCCTCCAAGGTAATAATCTGACAGCAGGTCAAGCTGTCGTGCCAGGATGGAATCTTTCACAAGTCCCGATTCTTTTATTTCCTTTAATTCTGCATAGGCAGCGCTGTCGGTATATACTTTTGCCAGTCCGAACGATGCTTTTTCGCTTATTGCCCAGTTTTCATCCGTACCGTTAACATTTGCATTCCATGAAGCAAGTGCCGCCTCACGGTAGAGGGGAACCACATTTGCTTCATAGTCGGAGATAAATTTCCTCAACCGGCTTTCCATTCTTTCCTGTTTTGAGGTGCATGACCAGAACACCGGGATTATTCCCAGAATTATCACTAAGGTTATCAGTCTTTTCATCATAATATAATTTTGTTTTTAATGGTATGATAGCTTGCCCCGCTTCGGCAGGGGGAACCACACATGATTGAAAATTATATTTTATTTGTGTCCATGATTTTGTCAATCATGTGGGTTTCATAAATAATAATTTGTTACATTGCTAAATTAGAAAAAAGATGGATAGGAACATCCAATAAAGAGCAGAGAAAGCTACTCTTCTGCTTATTCAAGTGAACCAACGGCTTTTTCCACCTCATGAAGGATCTCGCACGACTTTACAAGCTCCTTCATTGTAGTATGGTCAGGATAAAGCGGGCGGTCAATGTCGAGGAATTCAACGTGTTTCCTGATGACATCCTTGGCTGTCTGAACTCCCTTCCCGAATTTGTATTCCTCCTTTCGGAAGTCAAGCGCCTGTGCGGCCGCCATAAACTCGATACCCAGGATTCCATAGGCGCAATCAAGGATCTGGTTGTTCTTGATGGAGGTATTCATCCCCATTGAAACAAAATCCTCCTGGTCGGCAGCGGCCGGAATCGATTGAATCGATGCAGGTACTGAAAGGATCCTTTGCTCCACGATAAGGGTATCGGCCGTATACTGGCTCAGCATCATCCCCGAAAACATTCCTGCTCCCTTTGTAAGAAAATCAGGCAGACCTACGCTGAGCGCCTGGTTGTTTAGACGGTTCATCCGTCTTTCCGACATCACGCTTACCATTGTCATGCAGGCTCCGGCCATGTCCATCGGGACACATACGGGAGAACCCTGGAAATTAGCTCCCGAGAGCTGGATGTTTTTATCGGGGAAAAAGATCGGGTTATCGCCAACGCCGTTCAGCTCAATTTCCACCTGTGATCTTGCATATGCCAGCATATCGTGGGCTGATCCGATTACCTGCGGAGTGGAGCGCATGGAATAGGCATCCTGCACTTTTGATTTTACTTTTCCTTCCTTCAGATCACCGCCCGAGACGCATTTATTTATTGAATTGGCGCTCCTGACAGCTCCTTTGAATCCCCGTACCTCATGAAGCAGGGGAGTATATGGTTTCATGTTGGCTTTCAGGGCCTCCAGCGACATTGCTGCGGCTATCTCGGCCTGTTTAAGCCAGTTGTTGGCATCAACCAGCCAGATGGCGCTCATTGCCGTAAGCATGTTCGATCCGTTTATTGTGGCCAGTCCGTCACGTGCATGAAGTCCGGGAACCTCAATACCGGCGCGTTTCATGGCTTCGGCTCCATCAAGGAGTTCACCCTTATAGTATGCTTTGCCCTCACCGAGAAGGAGCAGGGCAATCTGCGACATCGGGGCAAGATCGCCGGAAGCGCCTACCGAGCCTTTCTGGCATACAAAGGGAGTAACTCCCAGGTTAAGCATCTTAACAAGCGTTTCGGTTATCTCCAACCGGTTTCCCGAGTTCCCGTGGGCATGTACATTTATCCTCCCGAGCATGGCGCCCCTAACGATTTCAAGAGGCGCAGGATCACCGATTCCTGCCGCATGGTTATAAACAAGGTATTTCTGAAAATCCTTTATCTGGTCATCGTTTAGGACGATCTCGGAGAATTCACCGATGCCGGTATTCACACCGTACATTATTTCATGAGCAGCGATTTTCTTTTCAAGCATGGCCCTGCAGATGTTTATCCTGTTCCTTGCATCAGGATGCAGTTCAACTTTTTGTCCGTGGCGGGCTACATTTACAACATCATTCACAGCAAGGTTATTACCGGTTATTATAAGCTTTTCCATATGGATTATATTGATATTCTGGTGAATAACTAAAAACAGGGAATCAATCTAAAAGTAAAGATTGAAAAATGAAATTACAGGGGAGGTTATCCCGGAAAGAGTCAGCAGAGTCCTGACCTGTTGATTTTGATCTTATATTCAAGAACCCAGTTGAATTCCATGGTTTTGAATTGATATGTCAAAATTAGTATATTTTATCCGATTTTCAATACAGCGGAATGTGTACATATTATCCTGCAGAAGATTAAGGTAATGGCTTCAGGATAAGTGATAGTCATCAACCACTCTCTATACACATTTTTCTGCAGATAAGTTTTTATTGGGTGTCATTGTATGATCTATATCTTTTATAATCAGGAACCAGGGGCGGGAAATGGCTGGTTTATTATAAAGTAGCTTTCCCCGGAAAGACTTTTAGCCAATATATTAAGAGGTCCCTCGCTTCGCTTCAGGATGACCGTTGTTGTATGGGTTTTGGGGAAGAAACGGCGATTCGCATACAGAATTTTCATCGTTATCCGTAAATTTGTGCGAATCGCCGTTTCTTCCCCTAAAATCCTGATTATGAATGTTATCCCGAACACCAGCGAGGGATCTCCTCGTTCCATAAGCAAAACCTTTTAAAACATATATACGCGATTAAAATACGTATTATAATACATATTTCTATAAAATAAAATATGTATTATAATACGTATTTCTTTCATTTCTATCTATTTCTGTCTATTTCTATTTATTTCTTCTAATTTTTTTTTTCTTCCTTCCTGCCCCTAAACTATCCACAGTATCAGACAATAAAACAGTTACTCTTTTGTTTCTAATACAAACAAATTTCTTTCATTTTAACCTGAAAAACCGGCTATTTTTCTATTTTTATATAAAAAAAGAAGATGGAAAAATCAAACCTGAACAATCGTCGTGAATTCCTTCAGAAATTAATTGCAGCTGCTGCAATGGCAGGATTATATCCATATCTTGAAACCAGTGCCGGGACGCCGGGTCTGAAGAAGCAGAAAAGTAAGCTTCCCCTCAGGCCATTGGGTAAGACCGGTCATATGGTGGGTATCTACAGTCTCGGCGGACAGGCTTCCATCGAGACTCCCGGGAAAGAGGACATTTCGGTGGCCATAATAAACAGGGCAATTGACCTTGGAATTAATTATATAGATACTGCTGCTGCCTACGGCCGTGCCACAGCAACCATCACAAAGGAAAATGCAATGGGCACAAGCGAACGCAATATGGGTCAGGTTATGAAGTACCGGCGCAAAGAGGTCTTCCTTGCTTCAAAGACCCACGACAGGACTTATGACGGCTCCATGAGGCTGCTTGAGAAGTCATTGAAAAATCTCCAGACCGATCACCTCGATCTGTGGCAGATTCATAATGTAAGAGCCTCAGAACTTGAAAACCTTGATAAGCTGTTTGCCGCCGATGGTGTGGTAAAGGCGATGGAAAAAGCCCGCGATCAGAAAATTGTACGATTCATTGGCTTCACCGGACATGAAAATCCCGATGTCCTGAAGGCCATGGCCGAACGATATCAATTTGACAATGTGCTTGTTGCACTGAATGCTGCCGATAAACACTATGACCCCTTCATTGAAAAATTCCTTCCGACAGCCGTTGAAAAAAAGATGGGTATTGTCGGAATGAAAATACCTGCCCGCGACAGGATCTTTGCTCACGGAGGTATCATAACTATCAGGGAAGCAATGGAATACGTCATGACCCTTCCTGTAAGTACGATAATCATCGGGATAGATGATGTACCACAGCTCGAGGAGAATATTAATATTGCGCTTGATTTCAAGCCTCTGACCGCCGAACGGATGCTTGCGATTGAGGAAAAGACCAAACCTTATTATAAAGAACTGCAATTCTTTAAAAACCTTTCAGAATGGCCTCCGGAATGGTAACCAGATTATTTATCTTATTGGTTTTGGCAGCTTCCCTTACCGGCTGCCCGCGGAAAGGCCATATACGGCAACAGGCACTGACCGGCGATTCCGTCCCGGAACAGGGTACCGACAGCAGTTATCTGTTTGACGGGAAAACGCTTAACGGGTGGGAAATCACAAACTTCGGTCCGCAGGGACCGGTCCATGTTTCAGACGGCGCTATTATCCTTGGCATGGGTGACGGATGTACCGGCGTTACCTGGAAAAATGAGTTTCCGGTTTCGGGGTTTGAGGTTACCCTTGATGCAAAACGGGTTGACGGCAATGATTTTTTCTGCGGAATGACTTTCCCCGTTGGAAAGGACCCGTGTACGCTGATTGTAGGCGGATGGGGCGGAACTGTTGTGGGCTTGAGCAGTATTGACGGATACGATGCCTCTGAAAACGAAACCTCGATCCTGATGGGATTCACCAGGGACGTCTGGTATCATATAAGGTTGAGGGTTGCAAACGACAGTATAAAGGCATGGATTGACAATACCATAGTGGTTGATTTTTCCACAAGCGGAAGAAGTATCTCGATCCGTCCTGAGGTGGAACTGTCAAGGCCATTTGGTATCGCATCATGGAGGACTACCAGTGCGATAAGGAATATACGGCTGAAAAGGGTGGGAGGATAGAAGAAGTGATGGGGAGATGGGGGAAGGGGAGATGGGGAGATGGGGAGAGACGAAGGGACTAAGAGACGAAGGGACTAAGAGACGAAGGGACTAAGAGACTAAGAGACTAAGGGACGAAGGGACTAAGTGACTAAGGGAACTGCAAGACCAGAAGACTAAAATATTGATTAACCAACCAATAGCTATGATTAAGTACCTGATGATTATCCTGATTGCAGCTGTTTTTGCTTCCTGCAAGACAAATGAGCTGTATATTAATGTTTTACAACCGGCTCCGGTGACGCTGCCTTCGTATATCAAGAAGGTCGGGGTCATAAACAGGAGCATTCCGACTGATGAAACAAAACTTGTTGATGTAATAGATAAGGTCCTCTCGCTCGAGGGAGCCGACCTCGACAGGGACGGTGCATGGGAAAGTATAGCGGGGCTCGCGGAGGAGTTAAGCGGCAATGAGAGGTTTACGGAAGTAAAACCATTGAATAACATTGATCTCAAAGCATCAAGGATAGGCGTCTTTCCGGCACCCCTGACAACCCGGCTCGTTGACAGCATATGCAGGGTCACGGGAACTGATGCACTTTTTGCCCTGGAACGGTTCGACACCGATACAAGGATTGATTATTCTACCCGGGCAGCCAGGGTGGACACCCCGCTCGGAGGAATCCCGGTGCCTGAACATCTTGCTTCAATGGAAACAATAATCAAGACGGGATGGAGAATTTACGACCCTGTTGAAAAAAGCATCCTGGATGAGATCAGTTTTGCCGAGTCATTAGTGTTTTCAGGGAAAGGGATCAATCCGGCAGTAGCTGTCGCAGCGCTGACGGGACGCAAGGATGCCGTCAGGGAGGTGAGCCGTAATGCAGGCCACACCTATGCAATGAGGATACTGCCTTACAGACTGAGGGTAACACGTGATTATTATGTTAAAGGAACAGATAATTTCAAGATAGCAAAGCGGAAAGCACAAACGGGAAAATGGGATGAAGCCGGAATACTATGGGAGAAAGAAACTGCAAACCCCAGCATGAAAATTGCCGGACGGGCATGCTATAATATGGCGATTATAAACGAAATAAATGGCTACCTTGATGAAGCCCTGGGGTGGGCCCAGAAAGCCTGGGAAGATTACAGGACAAAGCTGGCTCTCAGATACGTAAGGATACTTGAAGACAGGAAGTACAATATGGAGCTGCTGCAGATACAGGAGGAAGGGCTGGGGTTATAGCTCAGAGCTAAGAGCTCAGAGCTCAGAGCTCAGTGCTCAGTGCTCAGAGCACAGGAAATGAGGAATATCTCTGTGTAGCTCTGTGTCTTCTCTGTGTAACTCTGTGTAAGTTCTTCTATTATTTCCGATTAACAAAATTCATTCTAGACGAATTCGAAAATTTAACTCTGAAAATAAGAACCCCATGACTAAACATTTACTGTCTTTAGCCTTGTTGTTAGCTTCTTTTACCTTATCAGCACAGACTTACCAGCCTGCATGGGAATCGCTTGACAAACGTCCTGTGCCCCAATGGTTCGAAGATTCAAAATTCGGAATATTCATTCACTGGGGTGTCTATTCGGTACCTTCGTGGGGTCCGACGGGCGACAGCATCGGTGTTTATGACAAATACTCGGAATGGTACTGGAACAAACTTATTAATACCGGCAGCAAGGTAAATAAGAATTTCTCCCGGTTCCACCTTAAGACCTATGGCCCGAACTTCAAATACCAGGATTTTGCCCCGATGTTCAAAGCGGAACTCTTCAATCCCGACTACTGGGCCGACCTGTTTAAGAAAGCAGGAGCAAAGTATGTTGTACTTACTTCGAAGCATCACGAGGGATTTGCATTATGGCCGAGTGCACAGAGCTGGAACTGGAACAGCGTTGATGTTGGTCCGCACCGCGACCTTTGCGGTGACCTTTCAGCATCAGTGAAAAAGAATGGTTTGCATATGGGATTTTATTATTCGCTGTATGAATGGTACAATCCGCTTTACCAGACCGACCTTCAGAGCTATGTCGACGATCACATGATACCCCAGATGAAGGACCTGGTAACGAGGTACACTCCTGATATCGTCTGGACAGATGGTGAATGGGACAAACCTAGCAAGGATTGGAAGAGCGAGGAATTCCTGGCATGGTTATATAATGAATCCCCTGTAAAGTCATCGGTCGTTGTAAATGACAGGTGGGGAAATGAGACAAGAAGCAGGCATGGCGGAATTTTCACGACCGAATACGGACTGGTTGAAGGTCAGGAGGGCATGGATGAAGCACCGATGCACCCCTGGGAGGAATGCAGGGGAATCGGTACATCATTTGGCTTTAACAGGACGGAAAACCTTGACAGCTATTCAAGCGCTGAAGACCTGATAAAACTGCTGGTATCGACGGTTTCGGCCGGCGGTAATCTTTTGCTTGACATCGGACCGGCCGCTGACGGGACCATTCCTGTCATAATGCAGCAGCGCCTGATGGAAATTGGCAGGTGGCTTGAAGTCAATGGAGAGGCGATATATGGCACAAGGGCTTTTATAAAGAACAAGAAGGACGAACAAATAAATCCCGGGGCAAACAAAACCCTGTTTTTCACCAGGAAGGAGAGTGATCTTTATATTATCTCGACCAACTGGCCGGAAAGCAATATCCTACTTAAGGGTATCAATCCATCAGGTTCAATAAAAGCCGTACTGCTCGGATCTTCGGTGCCTGTAAGCGTTAAAAGGTCCGGGAACGGCATCGTGATTGTTCCGCCGGAACTAACACCTGATGATTTTCAGCAGGCATATGTTTTCAAATTGAGTAATATAATTAAATGACAGGATCTTCATAATTCAGCATAATTACGGCATTTAAACTTTTTAAGGCCAACATTAAATAACGAATACTATAATTCCCTAATTTCACGGAACATAAAAACCTTACAACACTAATCACCAATTGCCAATTACCAATTACCAATTACCAGATATTAAACCTAAATCCTTAACCATGAAAAAATTCTTTTTGCTTTTAACAGCTGCCCTGGCAACAGTGATATTTACCTCCTGCTCCAATCCTGCCAAAGAAGCTGCAGTTACACCAATGCCAAAGACCGATATTTCCGAATTCACCGGACAATGGACAATAGATATTGAAGGCGGATCAGTGGGCTGGCTGGAACTAAGACAGGCGGACGGTTATCTTGATGCCGACGTCCTGTGGGGCGGCGGAAGCGTTCTTCCTGTATCGTCAGTCTTTCTCGCCCAGGACCGTGTCCTGACCGTGCAACGTTCAAATAATGTTGTAAGAGAGAGGGATGCAAATGGCAATCCGGTTAAAAGCCAGATGGTTACAAGCTGGATGGAAATCATCCGGAACGGAGACAAGATCGAAGGTGTACTCCTCTCACCGCGCAGGAATGGATTGAGTGTTGATACAACAACTTTCTCCGGGACAAAACTTCCTCCCGTACCCGCTGCTCCCGATATCGCAAACCTGAAATTCGGCGAACCGATCAACCTTTTTAATGGCAAAGATCTGACCGGATGGAAGCTTATCAATGAAAAACAGGTAAATGGATTTAAGGTAGTTGACGGACAGCTTGTCAATGACCCTGTTCAGACGGAAGGTGCACCGCATATCAGCTACGGTAACCTGAGAACAGAACAGGAATTTGAAGACTTCAACCTTAAGCTTGAGGTTAATGTTCCAAAGGGAAGCAACAGCGGAGTTTACCTGAGGGGAATGTATGAAATTCAGGTTGTTGATTCGTATAAAAAAGAGCTTGATCCTCATAATATGGGCGCCGTTTACAGCCGTATAAAGCCTGTGGTCGCAGCTGAAAAACCGGCCGGTGAATGGCAGTCGCTCGATATCACCCTGTGCGACAGACATGCAACGGTAATTCTGAATGGAGTCAAAATAATCGATAACCAGCCGATATATGGCCCGACGGGTGGTGCAATGAAATCGGATGTATTTGCTGCGGGACCCATATATCTGCAGGGTGATCACGGGAATGTAGCTTACAGGAATATTATGCTCACTCCGGTTATCAAATAGCATATCAACAGGTTTCATACCTTCTTGTTAGTTTTCAACTGTCTGATAAAATATGCTTTAACGCAAAACGCCGGAATTAAATCCGGGTGGAGCGAAATTACCATCGACAAGCCATGACGAAACCTTTCTTCATTGCATTTCTGTTATTATTTAACATTGTTTCATCCGAAATAAACGGGCCAGAGCTTTACGTTACCCGGACAACAGGTGCAGAACAGGTTTTGCAGGATACCATCGACCGTCAAATCCTTTACAGCGGACGGGTCTGGAGAAACATCTATTCCAGGGTAATAGGAGATCAATACCTGTTTACCCGTGAATTTATGACCGGGACAGTGACGACAGGAGGAAAAACCTATGGTAATATGCCAATCAGATATGATATTTACAATGATGAAATCATAACTATAACAGACCGCAACATGGTAATTCAGCTGAACAGGGAAATAGTGGATATGTTCAGTTTCCGGTACGATGGCAGGGACTATAAATTCATGAAAATTGACCGGGATTCCCTTAATACCATTTCAGGATATGTAAATGTGCTATTTGACGGAGAGCTTTCACTCTTTGTAAAATATAAAAAAGAGATCATATTACTGGCGGTTGACAACAAATATGACCAGTTCCTGCAGTCGTATAAAATTTATCTCAAAAAGGATGGAAAGCTTTATTCTGTCGCCGGCAACAGCGATTTGCTGAGGATCATGAAGGACAGGAAAAAGCAGGTCAAAAGATTTATGAGGGAAAATAACCTTAATCTCTCAAAGAAAAACCCGGAGAATTTTGTTCCGGTTATTGAATATTATATAACCCTTAACAATTAGAACACCCGGAATGAAATTAAGGATTCTTTTCCTGACAGTGATTTTATTTTTCTCCGGCAGCATGATTGCACAGGAGGACATTAAAATTACGTGGGATTATAAGGATCAGAATTTTGATGAACTTGTCGCGAAGGTCGAAAGTCTTTATAGTTTAAAGTTCTTCTACAGGGATGAGTGGGTAAAAGATCTGCAGCCCTGTGATTTTCCGGGATTAATACAATTGACCGATCTGCTCGACAAATTGTTCGGCGGAAGATCTCTCTACTACTTCATTGATGAATCAGGCAATGTTTTGGTCACTAAGGATTTTGCTGTCAGGAGGCCGGCATCCAGGGCAGTGGAAAAGCAGACCTTTCTTGCCCCGACTGATTACTATGATTCCCGGGATAAGCAGGATTTGTCGGAAAACCTGTATGTTGATATCGGCAATCCGGCCGATAAATACAAACAGGGAATTGTATCCGTAACAGGTTATATCACGGACCGCGACACAAAGGAGCCAGTTGCGGGAGCAACAGTGTTTGTTGAAAAGCTTTCTGTCGGATCCTATTCGAACGGATATGGATTTTATAACCTGAATCTTCCACGGGGTGTGCATCTTCTGCAGTTTTCATTCCTTGGGATGAAGGAAAAGCTTATCAATGTGAACCTCTACGGCCCCGGCGACCTGAATGTTGAAATGAACAGCATGCTGATCCCACTGAAGGAGACAATAGTTTCAGCCCAGAAAAACGTGATTTTCCAGCGGTTTGAGGTAGGAGTTGAAAAGGTAAACATTACTTCCTTCAGGTTGATGCCGACCTCTATGGGGGAATCGGATATAATCAAAAATGTGCTTTTGATTCCCGGTGTACAATCCGTGGGGGAGGGGTCGGCAGGATTTAATGTCAGGGGCGGTTCATCCGACCAGAACCTTATATTGCTTTATGGAGCGCCTGTGTACAATTCATCCCATTTCTTTGGTTTCTTTTCGGCTGTAAACTCCGACATAATAAGAGATGCGACTTTATTTAAGGGAGGCATACCGGCACGTTACGGAGGCAGGATATCGTCGGTGCTCGACATTGCATCGAAGGATGGAAACAGGAGGGAATTCGCAGGCAATGCAGGTATAAGTCCGATCACCACACATCTGATGGTAGAAGGACCGATTAAGAAAGACACATTAACATATATTCTGGCGGGAAGGACCACATACTCAAACTGGGTTTTGAATCTTGTCGAAAATGCTGCTCTTAAGAACAGCAGAGCCTCATTCTATGATCTTAATGGAAGGGTAACCTACGATATTGACAGAAACAACAAGATTGATATTTCTTCGTACCTGAGTCACGATTCATTCAGGTTTAATTCCGACACAGCCTACAGTTACGATAATAACATTGTCTCATTAAGATGGCGTCATTTCTTCAACAGCAGGTTTTTTTCGCTTATTTCGGTTAACAACAGTAATTATAAATACGATATTTCGAGTGAAGGTACTGTCAACGAAGGCTTTACGATGTCGCACAGGATGAACAGCACAGGGCTTAAGGCCGACTTCAACATGTACCAGGGAAGGAATGAGATCAATTACGGACTTGACCTGACCAGATATTTAATATCTCCCGGGGATTATGTCCCGTCAGGCGATTCATCAATTATACTCCCTGAATTCATCGAAAAGGAAAGAGCTCTTGAAACAGCTGTCTATTTCGATGACAAGTTTACCGTTACCGATTATTTGTCAGTCAATGCGGGCATAAGGTTTTCTTCCTTCCACGCGATGGGACCCAAATCAATACGCATTTATGATCCGGAACTTTCAAGAAGCAACGCCACAATAAACGATACGATCAATCATAGCTCAGGAGGGATCTACAAAAGCTATGCGGGCCCTGAATTCAGGTTATCATTGAATTTCAGGACATCTCAGAGAAGTTCCTTCAAGATAAACTACAACAGTACACGGCAATACCTTCATCTGTTAACTAACACGACTTCAATTTCCCCGACAGATACCTGGAAATTAAGCGATTACTACATTAAGCCTCAAATTGGTGACCAGTTTGCAGCAGGATTCTACCAGATGTTATTCAAAGGAAGCATTGAAGCTTCTGCAGAAGTATATTATAAGGAAATCAGGAACATGGTCGATTTCAAGGGTGGTACGAAACTGGTTATGAATGAAAGTGTGGAAAAGGACCTTGTACCGGTAAAGGGAAAAGCGTATGGAATGGAACTGGCGATAAGCAAGGATGAGGGCAGGTACAGGTGGAGCCTTGGTTATACCTACTCAAGAACTTTTCTGAAAAGTACAGGCAGGTTCAGTGACGAAATTATAAATGGCGGAAATTGGTTCCCTGCCAACTATGACAAGCCGCATGACCTTACGTTCACATTTAACTTCCTGTACTCCCGCCGCATTAGTCTTTCAACAAACTACACCTGGAGTACAGGGAGACCGATAACATATCCGGTGTCGACATACTACATGGGAGACATATTGCTTACTCACTACTCTGACAGGAACAAATACAGGATCCCTGATTATATGAGGCTCGATGTCTCCTTTAAGCTTAGCGGAAACCTGAAGTCCAACAAGATCGCTAATCCTCACTGGATCTTTTCGGTTTATAACATGCTTGGCCGGAAGAACGTCTATTCGATCTATTTCAGACATGAGAACAAGACAATTAAGGGTTACAAGCTTTCAGTTTTCGGACAGGCCATACCGTCGGTCAGTTTCAACTTTGACTTTTAAAACATGAGATCAAAAGTATTTATCATTGCATTGTTTTTCTGTTTCCTGCTACCGGGATGCATAACACCTTTTATGCCTGAGACGGAAGATGCGAGGGAACTGGTAGTTGTGGAAGGATTGATAACTGATCAGCCGGGTGAGAACATGGTTAAGGTATCAATTTCACAGCCGCTCGGCGAGAAGAATGTTTCAAAACCGTTGACCGGATGCCGGGTCTTTATAAAAGACGATAAAGGAGCCATCATTTATCTTCCTGAAACAGTTCCGGGAATTTATCATTCGGAAGGTTCTTTCCAGGGTTTGGCAGGGAGAAAGTACACACTGGAGGTCCAGGCTGACCGCACATACAGGTCGTTGCCAATGGAGATGAAGGCTGTTCCGCCTATCGACTCGGTTTTTTATGCGAAGGTAACCCTTGAAGAGGGGTCGATCCCCAGCTATAATAAGGAAGGTTGCCAGATCCTGCTTAACACCCATGATCCGGATGGCAGGTGCAAGTTTTACAGGTGGGATTATGCTGAAACATGGGAATTCCGGTTGCCTTTCGCTTACCCTCCCAATACAAGATGCTGGATCACAAACAATTCGAGTGTCATCAATATCAAAAGTGTTTCAGGACTGGCTGAAAACAGGATAGGCAGTTTCCCGCTGAAGCTTATTACGAATGAATCTGACAGGCTGAAGGTAAGGTACAGCTTACTGGTGAACCAGTATTCCCTTAATGAGGATGAATTTGTATATTGGGAAAAGCTTCAGACTATTTCAGAAGAGACCGGAAGCCTTTACGATGTGACACCTTCATCAATACCGGGTAATATTTACTGCGTTGAAGATCCTGCCGAGACTGTACTTGGCTATTTCAGCGTTTCAGCCAAAACTTCCAAAAGAGTATTCATAAAGGATTTTTTCAGAGGTATCGTCAATCCGTATGCTGACTGTGTTTCAGACACTATATATGGGAGAGATCCGATACAGGGGGTGAATGTGAGCGTATGGATACTGGAACAGAATTGGTTAGCAACTCCGGCTTATACCGTTTTAACCAATAAACAGGGCTGTGCAGATTGTACTGTAAGGGGTTCATTAACAAGGCCCGATTTCTGGGATCAGGGGAATAAATAATAAATGTTGAGTAAGGATAAATGACCGGAAGAGGAAAACATATCAGACAGGTTACAACTCTAATCTCCCTGACTATTTTATGTTTGGGTGTGAAGGGGCAGGAAGGTAACGGTGTCCTTGACAGGATTTCTCAAAAATTTGTGAATTATTGCAGGGAGTACCCCTGGGAAGAGATATATATTCAGACCGACAGGGAGGAATATATATCGGGTGAAGAGCTATGGTTTAATGCATATCTGATTGACAGACAGAGTGGCAAGCCCGGGACTGAAAGCAGTATCGTCTATTTTGAGATCCTGAACTACGACAACAGACCTGTAGTTCAAAAGCGGATCAGGCTGGAACAAGGCTCAGGACCCGGGGAGATTCAATTATCTGATACCCTGGGTTCAGGCGAGTATATAATCAGGGCATATACGAACAGGATGAGGAACTTTCTTCCGTCGAATTGCTTCATGAAGAAGATTATAGTTTATAATGCGCTCAGCAATCAGGAGTTCAAAAGCATCTCAAAACTAACGACTCTTACAGCTGATAAAGCTGACCCCGGAGGTTCTAATGCTTCCAATAAAGGTGGTTTTAGGATCCAGGTCAGCGGACCTGGTTCCGGCAACCGTGTTTTAAACATAGAAACAACAAGCGATTTCCGCCTGGCCAATAACAACATATGCTATATGCTGATCCAATCGCGCGGCCGGATTAGTTACAAAAGCACTATCAGCCTTTCCGATAATATTACGGTAACCAATCTTCCGGGAACTGCTTTCATTCCGGGAATAAGCCAGGTGGTATTTTTTGATGCCTCCGGATTGCCGGCAGCAGAGAAGTATTTGTTTACACCTGCCGGAAAATCGGGGAATGCTACAATAACAGCGCCTGTAAGCTGTAAAAAAAGAGAAAAAATTTCAATTGAAGTTGAACTTAACAAGGAGCTGCTGACAAAATTGGGATCTCCGGAGTTCAGCATTTCTGTAGCTGAATCGGCGGGAAAATCATCTCCGGGAATTGACGATTATATAGTTTTCGGATCGGAGTTCGGGTTTATCCCGGATGAAATATCAGGATCATTAACCGGTGATGTCCCTGACCGGATCATGGAGAGCTTTCTGGCAACCATTAAGAGTTCCTGGATCGATTGGAAATCTATTTTGTCGGGCATCAATCCGGTTCTGAAATATCCTGGAGAAAAAGAGTTTCATTACCTCAGCGGGAGGTTGATGAACAGGAATATTCCTGTTCCCGGGGCCTATAAATACGTTTTTTTATCCACACCCGGGAAAAAAGCCTCCTTCAGGTATGCAAAAACGGATGAGCAGGGAAATTTCAGCTTTACGTTGCCTGTGACCGGGGAGCCCAGGGATATTATTATACAGCCTGAATCGATCGAAAAGGATATCACGATAAAAATGGAGTCATCTTTTTCAGGAGCTTATCCCACCACCGTTTCGGTGCCCGATACCCTTCCCGGTGATTTCAGGAGTTATATTTCACGGCAGGGAGCCAATTACCAGGTTATTAAGATTTACGGATCAGATATGGAGGAGAAAAATCCCGGAATAACAGCTCTTGCAGGAGGATTGAAAAGGTTCTATGGAAAGCCTGACATTGAGCTCATCATGGATGATTACATTAAGCTTCCGGTGATGCAGGAGGTGTTTTTCGAACTTCTGCCGGGTGTTTCGCTCAGGAAGAAAAGAGAAGAGTATGAAGTAACAATTGCTGATCCTGTTGAAATCAGGATATATGAAAAGCCCCCGGTGTTGTTTGTTGATGGTGTGGTGGTACATGATCCGGCAGTAATAGCGAATCTCGATCCGGAACTTGTTGAACAGATAGATGTAGTGAAGGAGAGATATGCTGTTGGAGATTATATATTTTATGGACTAGTAAACATTATTTCCAGGGCTGGTAATTACAGCTGTGTGGAATTGCCTGAGTATGCGATCAGAATGCCTTACCGGGTTGCAGATCCCGTACGTGTATTTTCGTCACCCGCTTACTCTGACGCACGGGCAAGGGGAAGCCGCCTGCCTGATCTAAGACACACCCTCTTCTGGAATCCGGAGGTAAAGCCTGATGCCGGCGGAAAAGC
Organism: uncultured Bacteroidales bacterium; assembly: GCA_963737255.1. Taxonomy (GTDB): domain Bacteria; phylum Bacteroidota; class Bacteroidia; order Bacteroidales; family VadinHA17; genus LD21. Next base: position 194,897 of record CAVTSB010000006.1, on the reverse strand, counting down.
CAGGATTGAATTCTGGTCATCCGACTATGCAACAGATTATGTTGTTAACATCCAGGGAATCACCCCTGACGGTAAAACAATAATCCTGAGAAAAAATATTAAGATAAAAGTCGGCTGAATGCTCTTTGGCTCAATTTTTGCGGGTGAATTTAAACCTGATTTGTTTTACTGATAATTCTGACTGACATGTTCAAGGGAGAAGGTTTTCTTCCCATATTATTTTTGCTGTTCCCCGTTATTACCTTGTCAGGTCATGACAAAAATCCAGGAATTATAGAATTTAACGGATTCTGTCCCCAGGAACTGCTGGTTTACCGTGACAGTCAGGTCCTTTACAACGGCAAGGCCTGGTATAAAAGGTATACCAACGTAAGGGGCAATGAATTTTTCTCCACTGCGCTCTGGGTCAGCGGAGAAGTCTCTATCAAGGGCCGAACCTTCAGGGTCAGGAGCCTCCGGTACGATATCGCGAACGATGAGCTGCTCATCAGAAGGTCCGACGGTGTTGCCATTGCAATGAACGGGGAAATGGTCTCCGGCTTTACATTGTTTACTGATGGCAACTCATACCATTTTAAGAATTTCAGGGGCAGGGGAAACTACGGTATGAATGGTTATGCGATTGGCCTCTACGAAGGGAAAACCGCCCTGCTTCTTAAACCCGTAAAAGTACTTATGCCCCTGGGATACCAGAAGATCATGGATATGTTTGTCCAGACAGATTATCTGTATGTTTATAAAAATGGTCAGGTACACCGCATCAGGTACAGGAAGGATCTGCTTGATCTTCTGGATGATAAGAGGAATGAAATCAGAAATTTTATAAGGACCAACAGGCTTAATATTCTGCCTGAGCAACCCGGATCTATAATTCCGGTGCTAAGGTATTACGACAGCCTGCCGGAACAAAAGGTTTGATAATGAGATTCAGGATTCTTGTTGTTATTGTTGTTTTATCCGTTCCATGCGGTTTGGCCGGTCAGGACCGGGATTACCCGGTTACGTGGGATTACAGGGGTCAGTCTTTCGATGAATTTGTATCCAGAGCTGAAAACATTTACAGTCTCAGGTTCTTCTTCAGGGAAGAGTGGGTCGATGGTATATTGCTGGCTGATTATGGAGAATCCCCATCATTATTCAGGGTACTTGACCGTTACCTGCCAGGCCTTGATCTATATTATTTCATGAACCGGCATGGTGATATCATCCTTTCGAAGGGGTTCATAATAAAAAGCTTTGATTCGGCAGACATCGATACTGAAAAATATCTTCCTTCCGACATACCAGGTGAAATCACGGCCAGTCAGAAAACATCGGAGAACCTTTTTATTGATATCGGAAATCCATCGGAAAGAAATAAACCGGGAAATGTTATCATTTCAGGATACGTTACAACAGATAATACAGGCGAACCGATCGCGGGGGTTACAGTATACAATCAGAAACTTTCGGCAGGCGCGATAACAAATGTTCACGGATTTTATTCACTTTCAATGCCGCGCGGAAGCTATTCAATACAGTATTCCTTTATTGGTCTGAAGGAAAGGAGGATCAATGTTAATCTGTATGGAAACGGTGAGATTGATGTTAAGATGACAAGTGTCCTGATCCCACTGAAGGAAGCCATAGTTTCAGCTCAGAAGAACAGGACAATCCAAAGATTCGAGGTGGGCCTGGAAAATATAAGTATTGTTAATCTCCGGCTTTTGCCAACATCACTGGGTGAGTCGGATATAATTAAGAGTGTTCTGTTCGTACCCGGTGTTAAGGTTGTTGGTGAAGGATCATCGGGTTTCAATGTAAGAGGCGGATCATCCGACCAGAACCTGATTCTTCTCTACGGAGCTCCGTTATTTAATCCAAATCATTTTTTCGGCTTTTTCTCTGCTGTCAATTCCGATATAATCAAAGATGTAGCGCTTTACAAGGGTGGTATCCCGGCCCGTTTTGGAGGCAGGATATCATCGGTAATGGATATAACCCCAAAGGAGGGCAACAGAAAGGAATTTCACGGAAATGCAGGTATAAGTCCTGTTACATCCCACCTGATGCTTGAGGCTCCGATAATTAAGGACAAATGCTCGTTTATCATTACCGGACGCAGTACCTATTCAAATTGGATTTTCCGCCAGATCGAGAATCCCATCCTGCAAAACAGCCTTGCATCTTTTTATGATATCAATGGCAGGATCTCTTATGATTTAGATAAAAGGAACAAGGTTGAACTCTCTTCCTACCTGAGCGATGATGGCTTCAGGTTAAACTCCGACTCTCTTTACAAATACAGGAACAGGATATCATCAGTTAAATGGCGCCATTTCTTTAACAACAGGTTCTTCTCAGAATTTTCGTATAACAGCAGCAGGTATAAATACAGCATTACAAGTGACAGGGTAGCTGAGGATGCATTCAATCTGGAGCACTCAATCAACAGCTCCGGGTTAAAAGCTGATTTCACGCTGTATCCCGAGGGGAGAAGCGAACTTAATTTCGGAGCTGATTTGAACATGTATTCACTTGAACCGGGGAATTATCTTCCATATGGCGATTCGTCCCTTGTGGTTCCACAGAGGATTATGAAGGAAAAGGCAATGGAAGCTGCTGTTTATTTCGAAGAAAGGTATGTATTGACGAGCTACCTTTCGGTTAATGCAGGGCTCAGGTTTTCCTCATTCTTTGCCCTTGGGCCGGCAAATATATTGCTGTATGATCCGGAATTGCCAATGAGTATCTCCACAGTGACTGACACCCTCAGAGTAGCTGCGAACAGGCTGGCAAAAACCTATGCCGGACCAGAATTCCGGTTATCATTGAATTTTAAGTTTTCAGATAACAGCTCTTTGAAAATCAATTACAACAAAACCCGTCAGTATCTGCACCTTCTTACAAATACAACTGCAATTTCACCAACAGATACATGGAAGACCAGCGATTACCACCTGAAACCGCAGGTTGGGGATCAGATAGCAGCCGGATATTACAGGATGCTTTACCGGAATAATATCGAAGCATCTGCCGAGATCTATTTCAAGACCATAAGGAATATGGTGGATTTCAAGGGGGGTGCGAGGCTGATAATGAATGAAAGCATGGAAACGGAGGTCGTAAATGTCAGGGGCAGGGCTTATGGCGTTGAACTGATGATCAGGAGCACGGAAGGCAGGCTGAGGTGGAGTGCAGGGTATACCTGGTCAAGGATCATGATCAGGAGCGTCACTGATTTCAGGGAAGAGCTTATAAACTCAGGAAAATGGTTTCCTGCAAATTATGATAAGCCGCATGACCTGGCTGCAACTTTTAATTATCTTATTTCAAGGCGTTTCAGTTTTTCGGCAAGTTATACATACAATACAGGAAGACCAATCACGTACCCCGTGGGAGTGTATGAGATAGGAGACGTTACAGTACCATTTTACAGCGAAAGGAATAAGTACAGAATACCCGACTACTCACGCCTCGATCTTTCGGTAAGGGTTAGCGGCAGCCTTAAGCAAAAAAAGTTTGGACAGTCAAACTGGACTTTTTCACTCTACAATGTTCTTGGCCGTCAGAATGTTTATTCAGTTTACTTTAAGGAAGTGAACAACAAGGTAAACGGATACAGGTTGTCGGTATTTGCCCAGGCAATACCTTCTGTGACCTATAGTATTGATTTTTAATATGATGAAAAAGCTTTATATTATTTCAATCCTAATAATTTTTATACTGGCAAACGGTTGTGTAACCGAATTTGAGCCTGAAATTACCGAATCGGAACATCTGCTTGTGGTTGAAGGTTTGATTACGGACCAGCACGAAGCCAGCCGTGTTAAATTATCATCATCGACAGTACTGGGCGAATCTTTAACACCCGTACCCGTTTCCGGCGCGCATGTCAGGATCCAGAATGACCTTGGGGAATCCCATATCCTGACAGAGAAAGAACCGGGCTCTTACTATACAAATCCGGACAGCTTCAGAGGGATTCCGGGTAGAAAATACGCTTTATTCCTCGATACGCCTATGGGAAATTATGCCTCTGACTACTGTGAACTGGTCGGAGTTCCGCCGGTCGACAGCGTTTACTACGAGAAAGAATTCATAAAGTACAATCCGGCGGGCGGGATTGTGGAGGGTTGCCAGATATATCTCGACGCGTATGACCCGTCAGGCAAAACCAGGTATTTCAGATGGGATTACACTGAAACCTGGCTTTTCAGGCTTCCTTATAACGTGCCAAATAATGCCTGCTGGATAACACTGCGGTCGGGCAAAATACTTCTGGCGAATACAGCCTACCTTGCCGAGTCGAAGATAAGCCGGTTTCCCCTTACGAAAATTGGTACTGAGACTGACGACAGGCTGTTAGAAAAATACAGTATCATGATTGATCAGTTTTCACTTAATGAGGATGAATACAGGTACTGGGAAAAGATTGGGAAGATAGCACAGGAATCAGGCGGCTTGTATGATGTAACACCAATGACCATAGAAGGCAACATTCACCCGCTCGATGATCCCGAAGGAAAGGTCCTGGGGTATTTCAGCGTCTCCTCGGTTTCATCGGGAAGATTGTTTATTGATGATATCTTCAAGGGTTACAAGAACCTTTACGCATCGTGCCCGTATGCCACGGTTCCGAAAAACTGGACAATCCCTTATCTCGGTACGCAGTACTGGGTTATTATTGTCAATGAGGATGAACAAACCAAAACTTATACCGACCAGATAAGGTGTGCCGATTGCACAACAAGGGGTACAACTGAGAAGCCTGATTTCTGGCCTGATTTTAAATGAACAGAAGGAACGGATAAAAAATGTTAACTGTAAGAGCCATTTTGCAACTTCTTTTATCAGCCTGCCTGCCAATGATGGTTTGCAGTCAGCAAAACAGTTCGCTAATCGAGAGCCCTGCAGGAAAGAACCCCGGCAGGGATGCTTCCCTAATCCGGGAAGACATTTTTATTCATACTGACCGGGATGAGTATGTTGCCGGTGAAAATCTGTGGTATGCAGCATACGTTGTCAACCGGCAGGACACGGAGCCTGGTATTGCAAGCAGAACTGCTTACATCGAGATATTAAACAGCAACAATATCCCGGTCATGCAGAAAACAATCAGTATTGCAGATGGTTCCGGTAACGGGGTTTTCCTGATACCTGATACCCTAAGTTCGGGAGCTTACATATTAAGGGCTTACACCAATCTCATGAAGAATTTTCCTCCGGATCAGTGCTTCATGAAATGTATATTCATCTACAATACATTCGGGAATAATAAATTCAGGATTGTTTCTGCATACGGCAGACAGCCGGTACCTGGGCTGATTTTCATAACAGCCTTTAAGAACTCAAGAAACGCAAATTTTATATCAGGTAATCCGGAGGAAAAGATCAGAATTGAAGCTCCGGCCACGGTCAAGCAGAGAGAAAAAGTAACCGTTGGGATATACCTGGATAAATCGTTGGTTTCAGGAGACATGAAGCCTAATCTGAGCATTTCTGTTTCGCCTGAGACCAATTGGGGAGACTCAATGGAAATCAGCGGATATTTATCAGCTGTGAGATCTGAGGCGTCTGATCAGGCGTCAGCAGGCAGATCGGGAATCCGGGATTATATGAATAAAACCGAGGAGGAAGGCCGCTATCTGAGCGGGAGAATAATCAATAAGAATCAAAAGAATAGCCGGGAGAATATGGTTGTGCTGCTATCGATTCCAGGAAAAGAAGCCTTTTTCCAGTATGCAATAGCAGATAAAGAGGGGAATTTCAGCTTCTATATCGAAAACGATTCTCTTCAAAAGGATCTGGTGATTCAGGTTGCCGGCAATCCGGATGATGACCTCATCAGGTTGAATTCTCCCTACTGGGAAAGCTATGCAGCATTTAATGAAGTTTCGGAGAACAGCCTATTTGAAATACCTCCTTATATCCGGGAGTGGAGTGTCAATTACCAGGTTGGAAGGGTGTACGGGATTAAATCAATGATGGTGCAGGTTACTCCGGACAGAGCATTCAAAATACCTTTCAGGTTTTACGGAACGCCTGAATTTGAGCTTAAGATGGCTGATTACATTTTGCTCCCGGATATGAGGGAGGTTTTTTTTGAACTTGTTCCCGGAGTATCATTGAAAACAGGAAGGACAGGCAATTCAATAACTGTTTCAAATCCGCGGGACAATAAAGTTTATGAATCTGATGCAACATTAATGATAGACGGCATTATCATCTCTGATCCCTCTCTGATTGCGGGGATGAATACCGAAATTGTTGAAAGGATTGAGGTTATGAGAACCGAATATATTGCGGGAGGCTACCATTTTTACGGTATTGTGAATGTTATCACAAAAGAAGGGAATTTCAATTCCCTTGATTTGCCAAAGAATGCGGTAAGATTACCATACAGGACATATGATCCGGAAATCAGGTTTATTTTACCTGAATATTCTTCATCAGGAGCAAAAGAGAGCAGGGTGCCTGATTACAGAAATACACTTTACTGGAATCCTAAGGTTGAACCTGATCCGGAAGGGAAAGCCAGGGTAGAGTTCTGGTCATCAGATTTCAGATCGGACTTTGAAATAAATATTCAGGGGATGACGGCGGATGGAAAACCATTTTCGGCTAAGAAAATATTACGGGTTGAATAAACTGGTTAATTGTCTTTACAGCCGGTACTTTCCAAAAGTCCTTTGTGTACGTTATTTAAACCAATCAGGTAATTGATGCGATCTGATCCTTTACATTGTCTGGGTCAAAAACTTTTTTCCAGTCATCTTTTATAAATTCTTTCAGTCCTCTTTGCAGGGCCTTGTTGGCTGCATCCGAGAAGACGGCGCCTGGCAGCTCGTTGAAAAGCACTGCCATCTGGATACGCAGGTGCCCGAGAAGGAAGTCGCGTGCTGCATCAGCCGGAACACCCCGTTTTATTACTTCCTCAAGACCCTGGCGTATAACATAAATACATGTAGAGGCAAGGGTTTCGACCAGTGCCGGCTCAAGCAGGCCCATCTGTTCAACAGTGATCCGATGGGATCTTAGTACGGGCGCATAAAAAATACAGGCAAGCTCTTCCCCTTTGATGTAATCCTCTGCTGATCCCCTCATCAGCGCACAAACGATCGACTGCTTAGCGGCAATACCCCCGAAATGATCCTTCATGTTCTCTTCAACAGGTTCCCAGTTAAAGACCGAAGGGTGGGTGGGATGCGTAATAAAACATCCGACATCGTCCCTGAAATGCAGTTTCCCAGCCAGGGCGGCTGCCGGATCAAGGGTCACCACCAGGGCACCGCTCTTCATTGCCGGGATGATTTCCGAGGAAACTTTTTCCAGCGCTACATCAGGCACTGCCAGTATTACCACATCTGCATCGGGGATACTGTTTTCCGCAGGAGATACTGTCACGCCCTTTTCTTTGAGTTTTACGATGCCGGCAGGACTGATCTCCACATACGACATCGCGTAACCGGAATTCTTAAGGTTGTGCGTAAGGCGAAGACCCATTTTCCCGCCAGCGCCAACTAATGTTACTTTATGCATATTATTTGAAGTTTTTGATCATTATTTTTTCCCCTGATTTTGCTGACTCATATGACGCCCATATGAGCCTTACTGTTTCAAGATTATCCTCTCCTGTATTTTCAGCCTTCCCCGTACCCCTGATCGCATTCAGAATATTCCTGTTGATATGAATTCCGCTTTCGTGGTTGACGATATAATCAGGATCGGCCCATGGGTAGGAGGGGAATTTTACTATTTCAGATGTTGTGCCCTGACGGGTAGTTGTCCGGATCCCGAAGTGGGATCCCAGGAATACAGATCCTTCTTCGCCTTCTGCCAGGATGTGCAGGGTTGAAAAAGTGTCATGTTCCACTATTGAAGCGTATGACATTTCAGTATAGACCGGCATTCCGTTTTCCATCTCCATCATTATAACAGCAAGGTCCTCTCCCCTGATCCCGCGGTTCACGGCCTTCGTCTGGCACCAAAGTGATTCACACTCCCCGAACAGGAACCTGCATACGTCGAAAATATGCGATCCCATATCAGTCAGGATGAAATGATCGAGTTCCCTAAGGAAAGGCTGATTATCGAAAACAGGAAATCCCGAGAGAAAGGTTACCCTTGCCTTGAACGGCTTACCAATAACTCCTGAATCGATAATCTGCTTAAATCTTCTTACCGGAGCCTGCCATCGGTAATTCTCATGGATATATAGCCGGGCGCCTGAATTTTTACATGTTGTCACCATCTTTTTCGCAGTCGCGAAATCCGGAGCCATCGGTTTCTGACAAATAATATGCTTAATTCCATGGCCGGCAGCCATCTCAACGAATCGGGCATGAGTATCCACGTCAGTAATAATATCGACAAAATCAAGCTTTTCATTTGCAAAAAGCTTCTCCGGGTCATCATATACGCGGGGCACCCTGAACTCTTCGGCAATTTTCGCGGCTTTTGAGATTGTGCGGTTATACACGGCCACGAGTTCTGCACCTTCAATTTCACTCCAGGCCCCGATCTGGAATTTAGACCAGAAACCGCAACCGAACACGGCAAATTTCAGTTTTCCCATTATTTCATTCATTCTTTATAAAATATCGTTTTAAGAAATTTGATGCTTTCCCTGGCCCATTCCTCTTCTTTTGAAATTGTTTCTTCCAAAACCGCTTCAGGGGGGGTCCAGAGTTCCAGGATAGCACTGGGGCAGCGGTTCAGCTCATTCAGCTTATCGACTGTTTCACTGATTTTCAGCATCCCCTTTCCTGCAGGCCTGCCTTCTATAACCAACCCCATCTTGTGCGAAACCCGGCGTATTGAAAAATCCTTGAGATGAAGGTTAATCGTATAGGGCATCAGGATCTCTGATACAGTCTCAAAACCTTCTCCGGCTCCCATCGAATTTACCGAATCGAGGCAGATACCAACCCATTCACTGCCGGCAGAAAGAATTATTTTTTCAAATTCGATTGCTTTGAAACGGTCGTGATTCTCAATTGCGAGCCTTATTTTCCGGGATTTAAATTCAGGCACCAAATCTTTGATGATTGATATTACACTATTTAAATCAGGTTCATACGCCGCTGCATCAATTACCATCCTGAGCAACGGAGAACTTAGTATTTCTGCAGTCAGAAGGCATTTAAAAGTGTGTTCCGCCAGTTAGCCCCCTGCTGCCCGTCTCGATTGAGACCTGCTGTTTTGATGCATAGTTATGCAGATCAAGAAGCTGTTCATCGGGCCATGATTCAAGCGGCATGTTATCTGCAATCTGCACAAGCTTAAGTCCCTCAGCACATGCCTTATCAACCAGGTCAAATGCTGACAACGGCCGGACCGGCATTGAACCGGGTACACCGACTGCCCATGTATATGTATATGAACTAATCCCGAGCTGCATTTTTTAAAATCCGGGAGCTTTAAAATTTCCTGAAGCATCGTCAAGTATCAGTATCCAGTCATTTCCCCGGCCGCCCGACGGTGGCGTGAAATTCCTGCTGCCTTTTCCCGGAAAGGTCTCAATGAATTTTGCTTCCCCGGTACGCGGATCATACCAGTATGCATTGATGCTTTTGGCTCCGATCTTATCGAGGATTATTTCGGCGCTCCAGCCGGTCGGGAAATAGACAAATGCATATCCGTCACCACGGGTTGCCACAACATAATCAGTTTCAGGGAAGTAAGCAGGGGCGATAAGCGACTGGTCGGGAACCCTTGAGATGAAGGGCCGGGATTCGATCAGTCTCCTCGCATGGATAAGGTCGCCGGCGCCGGGAAGGTCAATAACATCGGACCAGTTGTTTCTGGCAAGCCCGACAGCTTCCTTGTCGGATGATTTCATCTGCCAGATGGGGTGGCAGCCGTAGGTATGACCGAACGCGCCGCTGAAAAGGTTCCAGTACATTGCCTGTCTTACATCGGCATCATTGAACCATCCGAGAACTTCCGGATTCCAGCCTGACAGGGTGGTCCTCATAACGCGGCTCACCGTCAAAACAGGGTTTGACGGGTTGCAGACCATAGTCTCTGACAACAATTCGTTTATATATTGCATAGCTTCTCTGTGCGTGTCCCGTCTGACACATATTGAAATCGAGCCAGGCAGATTCATGGAACCAGTTTGATGAACTGGTTTCCCCTCCCGGATGATATGTCATCAGATGGTTTTTATCGACCAGCTTTATACCTTCAGCCAAAGCGTCCCAGACGGGTTTATTGTCGCCTCCTCCTTCACGGTCACCGCCATTTATCCAGATGATGTTTGGATAATCCTTGTACCTGTTGCCAATCCACTGTCCGTATTTATAAGCATTTTCCTTATTGAATATAATGGGTCCGACACCCCATCTTTTGTCCACTTTGTCACCCCATGTGGGGAGCAGTCCGATACAGATCCCCTTCTCCTGTGCTTTCCTGATCACCCAATCGACATGGGCAAAGTACGCTTCGTTTGGTTTCAGGGGATCATTGTCCAATAAGGGCTTATTCCCTTCTGCATTAGGCGTATTTAGTCCGTCGAGTTCAGCCAGGGCTACTGCCTGGATTACCGTGAATCCCTTTGCCCTGCGGTTTTCGAGATATTTTTCAGTTTCAGCCTTGTTCAGCCGGTGAAAGAGTTCCCAGCCGGTATCGCCCAGATAGAAGAAGGGTGTTCCATCTTCATGGATGAGAAACCGCTTATTATCAGACACTTTTAACTTACCGTGATTGAAATCGACTGACGGGCCTTTCCAGGGTTTTTCCTGGGAATATGAAATTACTGCAATGAGTAAAATGATGCTCAGAATTAAGATAATCTTCTTCATAATATCATCCTGTCTTTAGAATTTCGAATAAATTATCAAACCCAATCCTATCAGGTAACAAACAAACATCATGGAAAGCAGGAGGTTTGTACCTTTTGGGGCATCTTTAAATTCTTTCCAGACAAATATTCCCCATAACGCCGCCACTACCGGGGCTGCATTGCTTAATCCATAAGAAATTGCCGGGCTTGCTGCACCGACCGACATGAAACTGACAGAATTTCCCAGGCACCATATGGCACCACCCAGCATTCCAAGCAGATGCGCTTTTGATGTTCCTTTAAACCATTCATTCATTTTAACAGCACGACCTTCCACCGGCCTGGCCATGAATAGGGGATTTATCAATACCGTGCTTACAAGCGCCCCGACTGAGAAGAAGACAACTGCGGTATATGAACTTATCTTACCAGCATCTTCGGGGGTGAAGTCAGTAGCCATGGATGATGCCACAAACCTGTAAAAGAAGGCGATGCAGATCCCTGCCATCAATGCGAGCAGGATCCCTTTCAGGGAAGGCTTTTTCTGGTGGCTGGCCAGTTTCCTGTATGACTGCATACTGAGCAGGATTGCAAGGATGATCACTGCGGTCCCTCCAAACAACAACCAGGGATTGCCTTCGGGTTTTCCCATGTAATTTATTAGTATCCCCAATACCCAGCCTAGCCCTCCGCCAATGGGAAAAGCAACCGACATGCCGGCGATGGAAATCGATGCAACAAGAAGGAGGGTTCCGATGTTCCAGATGAATCCGCCAAGAGCTGCAGACAGGAGATTCCGGGCATCAGCCTGGGCGAGGTCGGGAATGAAGCTGCGGCCCAGGCTGCCAAAGCTTCCGAAGGTAAATGCCATAATGAGGGCAAAAAGTATAATGCCTGCAGTATAGTCCCAGTAAAAGAGCTCAAAGCGCCACTCTGTCCCGATCAGGTTCCGGGTGTTCTGCCACGAACCCCAGCAGATCATGGCGACAAAGCATAGGAATACTGCCAGGCCATAGTTTTGTACAAGTACCATAATGAGGGTTTTAAGGTTAGTTATTATATAAAGATTGCCGAACTGATAAAAATATGATAAAAGTTACGAAAAATCATCAATGAAATTCAATGAAAATGGATCAATAGGAATTTTTTCATTAAAGCTAATCCCTGCAGCCTCTGTATTTTCAATCCAGTCAGGATCGCTGGCGGCTCTGGCAAAGGTTTCCGCGTTCAACCGGCTTATCCTTAGCTCCCCTGTTATCCCTGTAAAAATAACCTCCAGAGTTTCTGTTGTGAAATTAATAACAATAATTTTCATATGTTTCCCATTCGAAAGTGCAATGACATCTGCTTTCAGGGAATCGGAGGAATGGCTCTTTATTACTTCAAATGATTTGTCATGAAGAAAAAACCTGAAGAGATGAAATACAGGAAATATCATTCCTTGTGTCGAATTAAACTTTTCGGGCCACCTGGATGGATAGTCGCCCTGGATCATGCCTCTTTCTCCGGCTGTCTCGAAATACGTTATCCCCCTTACCGCTGATTCGCAGAGGTACTTCAGGCTCCCGGCTGCCCAGCAGGCGCCGAAGAGTGACATCAGGCGGGGATCAACCTGGGGCGGGACACCTTCTCCTTTGTAAGGTAATTCAAAATTTGTAAAATTGGCATTGAACCGCCGTTGGATAGTAACAGGGGAAATCCATATACCCTTACCGCTGGCAAATTTATTTGCACTTTTCACCGTGTATTCCTGGGCTTTCAGGTTTTCAATCAGGGTGGTATCGTCAGATGCGTGTTCCTGAGGATGTATTGAATAACAGATATAGTCATTCAGGACCGATTCAGGCTTATTCCTGTTCAGCTGGGCAAAGTTCGCGTTTGTGCCGCAGCAGGTTCTGACACCCGGCAACGCACCCTTTATCAATTTAATGACCGGATCAGCCAATTCAGAAGGTGTTGTTTGTGAATTCTTATCCAGAATTGTTATAAGTGCAATTTCAGGATGGGAGTTATTAACCCAATCAGTGAATTCAACTGCCTGATTAATTGCATCTTCACTAAAAAAAAGAACAAATTCAACAGGGATCTCCAGATTGACCGCATCATTGACTGCAAAATCTGCATTCTGTCTCCAGGAGGGATTGTAGAGATGAAGGTCAACACGGTAATGATCCAGATCTGCTTTCTTAAGGATTGCAACCTCGTTTGCTGATAAGGGTATCACCCTGGAGGAATGACCGGTACCAACCTGTGGCAAAATACTCCGGTTTGACAAATCGATTTGGAAATGTATTGTTTTGTCAATTTCTTTTACTATTCCGGAACCGGTTATTTCTACCCTCAATTCGATTTTCTGAAAAATCTTTTCTCCTTTACCAACAATTACCGGAAATGGGAGCGACAGGGGAGTGGAGTAAGTTTTAAATGACGCGTCTGTCCAGTTTCTCTGGTCTTCGGTTTCAAAAATGTCACCTGAAAAAGTAAGGAAGCATCTCGCATCCCCGGCCTGCCACTCCATCTTTTTAATATCCATGAATGGCTGATTGGGGCTTATATCCTCAGGGAAAACCGATTTTTCAAAAGATCCGTCGGAGTGTCCGATAATACAAATTGTGCCTGCACACGCTTCAACAGGATGGAGGACGCAAAACCCGATACGGTTCTTTTCAGATCTCCCGGTATATTCCCCGTTCATTGTCAGGGTCAGGCTGTTGTCATTATTACCCTCAATCACATAATCTGCCCTGAAGTTTATTTCGTCTGACCGGTAGAGACATCGCAGGGTTATTGTAAAGGAGTCGGGTCCGGATTCAATCTTTTCATCTTCGATCAATGGAGTGATGGTAAGCCAGTTCCTGTCGCGGACAGCAGAATATATCATCCTCAGAATCTCATCCCTGCCTGTTGATATGTATCTCAGGAATCCTTTCTCATAGATCATTGAAAGGGTACCCGCATTCAGAACGGATATTTTTCCACCTGGTTTATTCAGGTTTCCTGAGCTCATTTATGATAATCTTTAAGGCAAGTTCAGCTATTGGAATAAGAAAAAAGAACGATCTCAAAAAACCACATTCTTCAGATATTCAGCAGATGATCTGAGGCATGCCATTCCATCCTCAGCGTTATCCCTTTCAACCATGTAGTGTTTAATGTCCTGATTGTATGCCTCCCTGAAGATTGCCGGGAAATCGATTATCCCGCTTCCAGGGCATTCAAAATCCATTGCATCCCCCGGAGCCATATCCTTGACATGAAGTATCGGGAATCTCCCGGAATGTTTTTTTAAAACGTTCAGAGGGTCTCCTCCTCCTTTTTTTACCCAGTATAAGTCCAATTCACAGGATACCAGGTTCTTATCGGTGTTATTCATCAGGAAGTCAAACGGGAGGCCTGTTTCCATCGGGGTAAATTCCAGGTTATGATTATGCCAGCAGAGTGTCAGACCGTGGTTTTTACAATCTCTTCCCAGGTAGTTCAGCCTGTCGGCGCTTTTCTTACACTCCTCAAGATTGAAAGGTCCCCCGGTGGACCAGGGCCAGTAAACGACAGCATACTTCATCTGAAGGTTGTTTATAAGAGTAAAGCTCTTCCTCAGATCGTCATCACTGGCAGAGAAGTCAATTCCTCCTGCTACGGGAGTCAAACCTGTATGCTTTAGAAATGAGACAAATGATTCAACAGATTCTCCCAGATAATTTCCTGTCTCAATTTCAGTATATCCGTATTCATGCACCTGTTCCAGGGTTTTTTTCCAGTCTCCCTCTAGCTCTTTCCCTATAATTCCGGATATAAAACCCAGATTCTTTAATTTAGTTCCTCCGGTGCATGATATAAGGTTGGAAGGGAAAATTGTTAAAGTCATTGCAGCCGCCGATCCGGCTATAAATCTTCTGCGTGTTATCATGTTATAATTTTTTAAGTGGATCAGGTTAAATTACCGGTAGTCTCCATGGCTGCCGGTATAACGGAGTAATAAGGTTATTTGCTGCATCGCTGTTCGTAAACCTGTTGTTTGCATCGTCCCATATCAGCATCGGTTCGCCGCACCTGGCTGCAATATTTGGTATATGGACGTGAAGTGCGGCTACCCTCCCGGTTTCAGGAGGACATGCAGGCTTTTTCCCGGTCTTAATGCATTCAATAAAATTTTGTACATGATCTGCATGCGATTCCTTTCCATCAGTAAACTTATACTCTTCTGCTTTGGGTTTCTTTGCTTCATTGTCATATTCAGGGGTCAATATTATTTTTGAGCGGTCAACAACCATTGTTGCGTCGTCACCTATGAACACGAGTCCGTATGAAGAATCATACGGTCCATGAGAAATGCCGGCTGTCATATCCCAGTTGATTACGAAATCATCATTTGGATATATTACAGACATCGAGTCAAAGGTTTCGCGGCTTCTTTTCTCATGAAATGTATTGCCTCCATAAACGAGGACTGTTTCAGGAGGGGCTGTGATATCCCCGGCCCAAATTCCCATGTCCAGAAGATGAACACCCCAGTCAGACATCAGTCCGCCCCCGTAATCCCAGAACATGCGCCACATTCCATGAAATCTGGTCTGATTGAATGATCTCTTTGGAGCAGGGCCGAGCCACATGTCAAAATCGACTCCCGGGGGAACCGGCTCATCCGGAATTATCTTCGATCCTGCACCATACTCAAAATTTGCCCATATGTTGACCCTTCTCAGCTTTCCGATCTTTCCCCCTCTGATGAGCTCCATCGCCTTCTGAAAGACAATTCCGCTTCTCTGTTGCTGTCCGACCTGCACGATGCGATCGCTATAATAACCTGCTGCTTTAACCATTATATTGCATTCAGCAATTGTATTTGCCATTGGTTTCTCGACATATACATGTTTCCCGGCCTGAAGAGCATTGACAGTTATCAGGCAATGCCAGTGATCGGGAGTGCCGATGATTACGGCATCTATATCCTTTTGCTCAAGCAGCTTACGAAAATCGCTGTAAAGTTTCGGTGCCTGGCCAAAATTCTTTTTGATGTCTGCAGCCTTATCATTAAGAATATTCGAATCCACGTCACACATTGCGACACAATTAACACCCTTGTTTGAAAGATGATGCTGGAGTATTCCGAAGCCCATATTCCGGCACCCGATGAGTGCAACATTCAGAGAGTCGGAGGGCGGCACCTCATGGGCCCACACTCCTGACGGAATCAGCGAGGAGATACCGATACCTGTCGTGGTAATTGCAGTATTGCGGACAAATCTTCTGCGGTTCATGTTTTTTGATTTTAGTTGATTTTTTCTCATTTTAAAGAATTGAAGCTCTCCTCATTGCCGTCAGGTTCTGATGCGGAGTAAGAACTGTTATTTCACAACCGGCGGCGAGAAGGAACTTCTCCGCCTTATATTTGTCTACAAGCATTTTAGAAAGGTTATAAACTTCATCCACAGTCTTGTCCTGTACAAGCACGGGATTAATATTGCCTCCAAGCACAACTTCATCGCCAAGGATATTTCTCGCAAGATCAATATCCACCTGCCAGTCGAGATCGATAATATCGGCTTTAAGATTCTTCAGTGATTCAAGAAGGTGAGTGGTGTCACCGCAGATGTGCAATTTAACTGATGCGCCGCAATCGTGAATAAACGAGATCAGTTCAGTATGCCTTTGTTTGACGTAGAGATCGTAACTATCCCTGTCAATCTGGGAGCAGATAGCATCGCCAATACCCATAACATCGCAGCCTGCTTCAATCTGAGCTTTTGCAAAGTCTTTGGCGGTCAACATGCATTTATCCATGAGAAGATTTGAAAAGTCCGGGTCAGTCATCAGATTTACAAGCATTTCATTAACACCCGCCAGGTCGCAGGCTTCGGCCAATGGTCCTTCTATCCAGCCACTGACGGGTACGGTACCCTTAAGCAATTCCTGAAAATACCCGGCTCCCTTTATCCTGTCCATAGTACGCTCACACCTGGTCACATCAGGCCTCGGAAGGTTTCTTACATCATCAATTGAATTTACTATAAGTTCAAGGCAGCGAGGAACTCCTTCATCAATATATTTTATCGGAGCGCCAAATGCAGATGTTTCCCGGTATGGATCTGAGATCAGGCTGACCATATCGGTATCGAAGAACTCCATTGCACGTATATTGCTCTCTACTAAAGTTTTATAGTCAGAGGCAAATTTCCCGTATGTAGTATTATTAAATCTTGCGGCAAAGTGCATTAGTATAGGCCGAAAAAAGACTCTTTCCCTGCTGATTTCACCCCTGAGAAGTGCCTGAAAGTGTTGCTGTTTGTTCATTATCTGTATTTTATAAAGTCCGGTCTATATATTCATTTATCAATAACCTTAATCTCAAATACATGACCGTCATATTCCTCAGCAAAGGTTACCACAAATCCTTCAGAAGATAGTTGTTTCCCTGTTAGCGATGCTACCTCTTTACTTTCGGGAGCCAAAAGCACCTGATATTTCTTTCCCTGATCAAGGTCACTGATGAAGAGAGTCCTGGATTTTTCTTTAGCCCCCTGTCTGAAGACTCCGATTATTCCACCGTTCTTTTTTTCTGTGTTGATCCTTGACCAGCCGTCCCACGATCCTTCAGAAGGTTCTCCAAATCCTGCAAGATCCTGCCTGAAAGACATATAGTCATATTCCTCCTGGGCGCGAACCATCCAGTCAGCCCATCTCTTTATATCAGCCCTGCGTTGAGGGGGAAGTTTTCTTGGATCACCCAGGACTATCGGAAGTGTTCCGATAAGTGATTTAAGATCGAAATCGAAGTTTTTGCTGTCAAGGGGAAGATTACCAATAACCAGTGAACCTGCAGGCAGAGCCGGTGATCGCCACCAGGCCATCTGCCTCATTCTCAAGGCACCCGTCGGAAATGGGTCCTCAATGTTGGAAAGCCAGTTCCCCTCCGCGTGTTTGGCAAAGGCATAATCCTGCAACTGAAGCTTTCCCACAGTTTCGAATGTGCAATCGATAAAGAGATCAGGGGCTTCGGTATGCAGCTCATCAAAAAGCCTGAGCACATTTTCGTAGATCACAACGAATGAATCCTCGTGATCACGGTGATAAGGATGATCCGCCGCATAGCAGCCTGAATTAGCCGGGTCGTTGATATAAGCACTTGAAACGACGGAAAAGTCAAGCTTTGCATATGCCAGTCCGTGATCCCTGACAAGATTTAAAATAACGGATTTGATATAACTGCACCATTCAGTTCCAAGACAACTAGTAAAGAAATCCGAATTGGCTGAACCAGTGTGATTGTTTCCCGGTTTGCCCGCTGCATTTTTAATAAACCATTCAGGATGGGTTTTGTAAACCTTTGAATCGGATGTAGCCGAGCCGATACTTATCCATAAGCCGGGTTTCATACCGAGCGATTTAATATAATCAAAAGTGGACGACAGGGAGCCAGGAAACTTGTTCAGGTCAACCAGCCAGTCGCCGTAATTCCCTCCCCAGCCTTTGTCGGAAGATCTCCTGCCGGAATTGTACTGCCAGCCGTCGTCAATAATGAATTCCTGGATTCCGCATTCCGACGCCGCCCTCGCAACCTCCCGGATCAGGGAGTCACTGACAAAAGTTCTGAACGGATACCAGGTATTATAAACAAAAAGTGGTTTGTTCTTAATAGTTGATATCCTGGATCCGAGATGTTTTCTTACAAAATCGCTGATAACGGTATTAACTACATTGAATCCATCATCAGAACCTTCATAGAGAGCAATGAAGGCAGGCGGCGATTCCCATTCCTCACCCGGTTTAAGCCATTTCCTGAAAGGGAAATCCTGGCCAGGATGGGTAAGTCCGATTTCAGCATTCCGGTCAGAGGTGTGAAATGCAGTCCTTTTCAGGACACCTGGTGCTTCGTTCCCGAGGGCTATACCAGCCCGCAAAGTTGTATTATGAATCACGATAACAGGGTCATCCCAGTTCCCGGTGTATGGCCCGAGATGCTTCATCCTTGCATAATTGTGATAAACCCATGTTGAAACGTAGTCGAGATTAAGGTTGAGGCATTCAACATCAACTGCCTCAAGCTTAATGTCGGAGGATGAAGTGTTCCTGAAAACTATCCATTTGCGGATAACAGGCAGATCGGGATAAACAGCAAATGAGAGTGTAAGCTCTATTCCATCAGCCGGTCCATGCCCTTTCAGGTGTAATGATGCACCTATGCCTCCATTATTATCCGGAATGGGATTGAACGACACTACTTCCCATCCCGTATTTCCTGCGACCTTATTTCCGTTAAGGAGAAACTGAAATTCAGGTGAACTCCCCCGGATATAATTCCTTTCATACCCGGAAAGATACAGGCTCTCCGAGCCAACGCCATCATTTTTCCAGCCTATAATCCTTCTGATGGATCCGTTATCAATAATTAATTCTCTCCCCGTAAACTGAAAAAAATCCTGAGAAAAAGAATCAGATAAAAACCCAATAAAGGTAAAAAGAACCAGAATGGTTTTTAAAAGGGACTTTTTAATTTCCATTTGTTTTTAAAGTACTATTTGACTGATTTTGCCCTTACGGCTATCCAGGGAGTACCGGGCAGTTTTATTTCGGTCATTCCGCTGTATTCGCCCTGAACCGGAGTAATTGTCATATTCCAAACATCGATCACTTCAAGTCTGAAGCTGATATTTTTCGGGAGGTTGATCCTTGCCTTTGCCTGCTGGCTGTTCCCGTAATAGTGCAGATAAAATTCATTATCTTTTATCAGATAAGTCTCTTTATTCCAGAGGTTGTGAAAAGGATAGACCCCTTCCTGAGGAGCTTCTCTCATAATCTTATAAAGAAAAGAGATCCGTTCGGGACTTTGTCCGTAAAGTAATCCGCCTTTTGACCACCAAAGAATATTCTGCGGATGAATATATGTTTCTCCGTGAGTGCAGTAAGCTCCTCTGCACCATGCGATCCAAAACCTGTTGACCATCTCTTCAGGTGTAAGATTCCCCCAGTCGTTGGGGATGTTTCCTTCATAAACGCATTCGTCAATGATTACAGGTTTCCTGTACAAATCACGCCAATCCTGAATATCCTGCAAATAAGCGGTCTGAATGCTTAAATGGGTTATCCATGGTTTTGAATGGTTATACCAGGCCATACCATTGTGGATACTGCACAAATGGTTGTATGGATCAAAAGTCTGTAGTATTCTGAAGTATTTTTCCCACTCCTCATCAGATTTTCTCATTATATCATATTCATTTGCCATCGACCACCAGACATTACGAAAGGAGGCAATCCTTGCAATGAGGTAATGAAGGTAAAAAACAGATTGTTCGGAGTTCATTTTATCAAGGTCCCATTTGCCATAGTCATAAGGGTGAAAAATAATAATATCTGCTTCGATACCCAGCTTTTGCAATTCAAGAATTTTATGTTCAAAATTTCTGAAAAATGCCGGGTTTGGCCTGAAGAAATCCCATCCCTTTTCCTTTGATCCCTCAAAAGGATAAAAGGGAGGTTCATTGTTTATATAAACATCGTAGTTTTTTGGCATTACCGTCATTCGGATCTTATTGAAACTGGTATTTGTAAGGGTTGCGAGCGTTTGTTTCACAAGCTCTTCCGGTTGGTGAACCCAGGCATAACATGTTGTTCCAACAGGATAAAATGGTGTTCCGTCAGAATAACCGAAATCATAGGTGTTACGGACTTTTACAGGTCCGTGATTACCGGACGTATTTACAGTACATGTAAAGTTGCCTTTTTTTGAGTCCAGCGCTTTTATATTGCTTTTAGTTATGTAAATCCACTTTCCAGGTTCATCGGGCATAAATCGTATCCTGTAAATACCATCTCCGTCATAAAAACCCTCGCAGAAAACCGATCTGTTCATCAGGCTGAATTCGGCAGTCAGCTGAACCTCAGTAAAAGGATTACCTCCGGGAGGTCCCTTAAGGACCAGTTCGAAAACGGTATATTGTTCAACCAGTTCGGACCTGACAAAGTTTGATATCAGGATAAATGAAGACAGCAGAATTAGTTTTTTCATTTTTTATGGGCAGTTTTGTAACAATATTTTCAATTTTCCTGATAGGATTACACCAGCATAAACGGCAGTAAGAAACAGAAGATCAGGACTTTATTGAACAGTACCATATTTAATTTTAAATCTTAGTAATTTATTCAGCGGAATTTTAAAATCTACATACCTTGAATTTTCAACCGTGGTTATTTCAGAAGGAATGGAATTTCCGTCGCATATCACTGAAATTATTTTTTCTGATAATTCCGGAAGAAGGACATGTCCGTTCAAATCTTCACCACTACCGGTTACCAGTAATTCTATTTCCTTTTCATCAGTATCATTTAAATAGCGATAGCTTACATAACCTCCTGATGCGGGAAAAGATACACAAACATCCACTGAATCTGTTCCTGTTGAGGACCATCTGGGCGAGAGAACCACTTTATTGAATGCAAGTCCCGCATTCTTAACACCCGCTAGACCCTCGACAAGTGCCGCCATTCCGTTTGCAGCTGCCCAGTTGTCAGGTCCCCCGAATGATTCAACTTTAGGTTTAATGTAATATTCCCGATCAGCCAGTGTTACTCCGAGTATTGCATAGATTCCTCCTTCAATGGGAGCATGAAAGACAATCTTCTCAATCTTTTTTGCAGGTTCAGGATTGTCAATTGCTGCCCAGCATACCCCGACTCTTGTGCTGACCGGATTTGGTCCGGCCCATGCGACGCCTGCTCTTTCATTTTTCAGGGACGAGAACCACCAGTTTGTAACATCCCTGAATTTCACGATGTTTCTCGATATTTCCGTTCCATCGGCATACCTGAAGGTAACAGCTCCGGCAAAGGCGCCTGGAATATTGTCGGAAGAAGAATGAAGAAGGCAGATACAACCGGCCATATCATTTACAGGCACTTCAGCATTCACAGGAAATCCTTTCTCATATGATAACCCAATAGCTGACCTTCTTCCATTCATTTCCGGATCGATGACCTTGAAACTGATGTTGTTAAACACCTGTTCCCCGGTTGGCAATCCTCTCATATCATTGCCTTCCCTTGTTGCATTCATCCATTTGAATGCACCTGTTCCGCCTTTATCCCAGAGGTCCATATTTGCCTGTTGGGAGATATCAATAATTTTATATTCCGGTGGTGGTAGAGGTGCCGGAATTGATCCCGTATATGCAAACCAGAGCCGGTTGCCTGTTTTTTTTATAAGATCGAGCATGCGGATCATAACGTCCGAAGCATATTCCTCATATCCGTTCTCATAGGCTCCCCTGGCAATCTCGCCAATTGCATGTCCTGCCACACCTCCGTTCATATATTGCCATTTTGCGTCGTGGTTTGTGAAACCCTTTTCAAAAGGAGGATAAATGGCATACCATTCACCTGGTGAGCCGGCCGGAAGCCTTTTTGCAAGGTCGAGATAGGTGTTGATTATTGATCTGTTCATTTCAGCGGGAAGGCCCCGGTTGAGAGAATACATGTTTCCCTGTGCGATCTGGCTCTTTTCATCAACCCCGAGGTCGCGTTTAACTGCCGGATCCTCATCAATAAAATGGGTAAAATATTTTCCGTTCCAGGATAGTGATATCAGCCTTTCAAGTATCTCTTTTCCCCTTGTTCTGTACTTTTCTGCTTCCTGCATCATGCCTGCATGACTGAGCATTTCGGCAAGCTGGTTGCACGATTCAAAATAACCTGTGTTATCGCCGAAGAAGATACCGAATTTTGTCTTGCCCGGGATTACAACCATAGTCGGACTCAAGGGAGCTTCGGGAGTGTATTCATCATCCACCTGGAAATCCCACGAATCGATGCAATAGGGACGTTTCAGGAGGCTGAACCGTTTTGACCATTTAAGCGTATCTGTTACGCAATAATCGAGAGCCCTCATTGCACAATCAAGGTTTGCTTTCATCCAGTCATTGTCGCCGCTGGCTTTCCAATGCTGCCAGATCATACCAATATAATTATATTCAACATGATTCTCCGCAGGCTGGCGGACAAACCATGCACCGTTATTCCGGTCAAAATAACCAAGATAGGAGTAAGCGGTTTCGTAATAATGAAAGTCCTGCCTGTCCGGCTGAACGAAGCTCCAGATCATTCCGTCAGGTTTCTGGTTTTCACGAAGAAGGTCAACCAGGTCGCGGCTGTAGGGACTGAAATATTGCATCCCTTTCATTGTATTATTATTATCAAGGACCCAGTTGACGAAATACCTGTAGGGCTTGCCTTTCCAGGTAACCTCCTCGTACCCTGCCGGTGAATAAACAAGCATTCCGTTGTACAGGAGGTTGAAAAGTTCCCCGAATCTTCCTCCATCATCAATTGAGGTTTTTGCTTCCATCTTAAAGGATGTAAAATCCTTAACCCGTCCTTTTTTATCAAGAAGGGTAACCGTATGTTTGCCGGGCGATCCTCCTGCTTTAAACCGTATCGTTCCTGCTGCCGGGATCCTTGCATATTCACGGTCCATTCCATCTTTTACTGATATAATACCGGTTTGCCCTGAATAAACCAGGACCTCTTCAAGAGGCATCACGGTTTCCGATTCCTTTAATATAAGCAGGTCACGTTCGCCCTGAGCGGCAACCCTGTTCCACTGAATGAAACAGATAACCAGAAACAATACTAAAATTATTTTCCGGAAACCGGATCCGGAATTCCTTATACTTATGTCCAATCGGAATATTTTCATATCGATGCTCTGTTTATACATATTAATATCTCAGATTAATGGAAATCGAATGATTCTACTGATCACCGAATAGTTTTCCGGCTTCCTCAAGCATTGCAGCTGTTGCAGTTGCGCCGCATCTTGAGATGCCGATTTCTTTATATCGCAGAAGGTCCGAAAGTGTACGTACTCCTCCCGCAGCCTTAATCTTTACGGCAGGTGCCGAGTGTTCTCTCATAAGAGTCAGGTCGTGGGCCGTGGCGCCTGTATATGAGTACTTTCCATCAGTGCCTTTGACAAATCCAAAACCGGTCGATGTTTTAACATAATCAGCGCCAACTTTTGAGCATATCTCGCAAAGCCTTATCTTGTGCTCATCACTGGTAACAAAGTCAGTTTCAAAAATTACCTTAGTTATTGCCCCGAACCTGTGTGAAATATCCACAACAGTTTTTATCTCCTCTTCCACATAGGACCAGTCTTCCTGAAGAGCTTTGCCGATGTTAATGACCATATCAATTTCGGCAGCGCCATCCTTGCAGGCAGCTTCAGTCTCAAATGCCTTGACTTTGATTGAGGAATTTCCTGCCGGAAAGCCAATTACGCAACCGACCAGAACATCACTTCCCTTAAGTTCTTCGACGGCCAGTTTCACAGCATACGGCTTAACGCATACGGATGCCACATTGTACTTTCTGGCCACTCCGCACTCCCTCCTCAGATCGTCATCTGTGAGAGTCGGATGTAGAATGGAATGGTCGATCATTTTTGCTATTTCAGTAATTTTTTTATTCATTCAGGTTCTGTTTATAAGGTTAGAAGTGATAATGGATATTTGATTTTCTGATATTTTATATAAGCTGGCAGTTTAAGTATAAAGTTAAGATAATTTTATTTTATACTTTGGTAAAATAAATCAGAGCTGCTTTTAAAAACTTATCTTCAAATAGTTTTGAGGGCGCTTATAAAACTAACCACCTGAAAAGAATATGGACAATGTAAAGAGATTTCTAAGGGAACAGGGGCTGAGGGCCGCTGATATTGACATGGAGAAGCTGGTCGGGACCTTTACCGATGAGATGATAAAGGGGCTGGAAGGACAGGGGAGTTCCCTGCGTATGATCCCGACGTATATTGAAGCTGAAAATGATTTTCTTACTGATGTCCCCGTGCTGGCTATCGATGCCGGCGGAACAAACTTCAGGGCGGCACTTATAAGGTTCACGTCAGCAGGCAGGATTGAATATGATAATATCATTAACCGTAAAATGCCGGGACTTGAAAAGGAAGTTTCCTCAGGGGAATTCTTTGCCACTATGGCCGGCTACGTAGGCGATCTTGCAGCGAAGACGGAAAGGATCGGATTTTGCTTTTCCTATCCTACAGAAATTCTACCCAACAGGGACGGCAGACTGATTCAATTCTGCAAGGAGGTTCAGGCGCCGGAAGTTATCGGACAACTGGTCGGGAAGAACCTTCTTGAAACACTCGGTACTCCGCGGAAACACCTTGTCCTGCTGAATGATACTGTTGCTACCCTTCTCGCTGGTAAATCGGCATCGATGGATAAATCATACGACTCTTTTATCGGATATATCCTGGGTACAGGTACAAATACATGCTATATTGAGCAAAATCGCAATATCCTTAAAAGCAAGGATCTTGACCAGGGGAAAAGCCAGATCATAAATATCGAATCAGGCAATTTCGGTAAAGCTCCCGGGAGCCGCCTTGATTCGGCTTTTGACAATTCAACCATGAACCCCGGCAATTATACCTTTGAAAAGATGTTCTCGGGAGGATATTTTGGAGGGTTGTGTCTTACAGTACTGAGAGCAGCTGCATTGGAGGGCATTTTTTCGGAACAGTTTAACGGGTGCCTGAGAGCCATATCAGGGATTTCATCAAATGATGCAAGCAACCTGGCAAGCAATGAACTCTCATTTGATAATCTTTTTGACGGTTGCAAAAGCAATGAAGAGGATGAAAGAATCTGTAAAGAGGTCATAAATACCCTGATAGACCGGGCAGCGAAACTTGTTGCTGCAAACCTGGCTGCCGTGGTTCTCAAAACCGGAAAGGGAAAATCTCCGGAAAGGCCTGTATTGATGACCATTGAAGGCACAACATTTTATAAACTTCATAACCTTAAAAGCCAGTTTGAAAGATATTTCACTGATTATCTGAGCGGTGATCGAAAGCGCTATTTTGAATTCGCCGAAGTTGAGCAGTCGAGCCTGATCGGTGCCGCGCTATCAGCGCTTATTGATTAATGACATCAATGTGTCTGTTTCATCAGTATTAATCTTGCAGGGTTTCAAGTTTAATTATTAATTTAGATAGATAAATACCAAATTATGAAATTAGGATTTGTAAGCGCGATTGTGCCGGAACTGACATTTGAAGAATTAATTGACCTTGCCGGCGAGAACGGATATAAATGTGTTGAAGTCTGCTGCTGGCCTCTCGGGAAAGCAGAAAGGCGATATGCAGGAGTGACTCATATAGATGTAGAAACCCTTGATGGAAAGCGGGCAGTCGCTATTAACAAATATCTTGAAGACAAAGGAATAGAGATTTCAGCCCTCGGTTATTATCCGAATCCCCTGGATCCTGATCCGGAAAAAAGCAGGTTTTATATTTCGCATATTAAAAAAGTTATTGACGCTTCAGCTCTTCTTGGAGTCAACAGGATCAATACATTTATCGGCCGCGATAAAAACAAGCCGGTTGAAGAGAACTTTGAAACTTTCAAAACTGTTTGGAAGCCCCTGATTCAGTACGCTGAATCAAAAAAGGTAAAAGTCGGGATCGAGAATTGTCCAATGATCTTCACATCCGATGAATGGCCCGGAGGCAATAACCTGGCTACCACCCCGGTCATGTGGCGAAGGATGTTCAGCGAGATCCCCGGCGATTATTTCGGACTCAATTATGATCCTTCCCATCTGCTATGGATGCAAATGGATTATCTGAAGCCATTGTATGAATTCAAAGACAAGCTTTTCCATATTCATCTAAAGGATGCAACTATTAACCACGAAAGGCTGAACGAGGTAGGGATCATGGCTGCTCCGCTTGAATTTCATACTCCCAAGCTACCCGGATTGGGTGATATCAACTGGTGGAAATTCATCTCATCACTGAACGATATCCGTTACAGGGGTGCTATTTGCGTCGAAGTTGAAGACAAAGCTTTTGAAGGATCCCTGGAGGACCGAAAATATTCACTCACACTGTGCAAGCGTTATCTTGACCAGTATTTGTAACCCAATTGTTTGAGACATAATATTATCATTTAACAGAGTATTAATTAATATAGACCTATGAAAACTAAACGAGCCGCTTTTATTATTCTCAACGGGATAGGATTGGTATTTCTGGCAATTGCCTGTACAAGCAGACAGACGAAGCCGGAGGCAAAAGTTTTTTCAGCTTCCTTTACTCCGGATATTGAATCCTTTAACCAGTATCAGTACCCTGTGTGGTTTCGTGATGCCAAATTCGGAATCTGGTCACACTGGGGTCCACAGGCAGTTCCGAGGCAGGGAGACTGGTATGCCAGAAAAATGTATGAATCTGACATTGTTGACCGTCGGACCCAGATGCCAACGGGTAAACCGGGCAGGGAGTACCTTTACCACCTTGAACATTATGGACATCCTTCCAAATTCGGCTATAAGGATATAATACCTCTCTGGAAAGCGGAAAGATGGGATCCAGGTCAATTAATGGCCCTTTATAAAAGGGTTGGTGCCAGGTATTTTGTAAGCATGGCCACCCATCATGATAATTTTTTCCTCTGGGATTCAAAGATCCACAAATGGAATTCAGTAAAAATGGGACCCATGAAGGATGTTGTAGGTTTATGGCAGCAGGCTGCAAAAAGTGAAGGTCTCAGATTTGGCGTCTCTGAACACCTGGGTGCAAGCTATACATGGTTTCAGCCAAGCCACGGAGCCGATAAGAGCGGACCGATGAAAGGCATACCCTACGATGGGGCCAATCCTGAGTATCAGGACCTTTACCATCCGAAAACAGCCCCTGATGATTTTGCATGGCTGACCAAAGATTCCGTCAACCAGCAGAACTGGCTTGCAAGCATCACTGAACTTCTCGACATGTATAAACCTGACCTTCTTTATTCCGATGGAGAATTGCCTTTCGGTGAAGTTGGAAGGGAAATGCTTTCACATTTCTATAATCAGGATATTGTTAAAAACAATGGCAGCCTGGAAGCCATCTACACCTGCAAACACCTTGAATCACAGGGCCGATGGGTCAGGGATATTGAACGTGGAGCAATGGATTCGATAAGTGTTGACCCCTGGCAGACAGATACCTCGATAGGTGACTGGTATTACCGTACCGGCCAGAAATATATGACCGGAACGGAAGTGATCCAGATGCTGGTTGACATAGTAAGTAAAAACGGAAACCTTTTGCTGAATGTGGTCCAGACCCCGGAAGGAGACCTCGAACAGGATGTTTTGGATATCCTTGAAGAGATTGCAGCATGGACTCCTGTCAATGGTGAAGGAATATACGGATCGCGCCCATGGAAGGTATACGGAGAGGGACCATCAATGGAAAAGCAGGAAAAAGGAACATTCGGCGGTGTAAAAGATGTCAGGGCATATGAGGCGGCCGATATACGTTTCACGACAAAAGGCGACACACTTTATGCTTTCTGCATGGATAAGCCTGCCGGAGACATAAGGATCACTTCCCTGGGAAAGACTTCTGAACTGATCAATAAAAAAGTAAGATCTGTTTCCATTCTGGGAGTCGGTGAAAAAGCTAAATGGAAACAGGAAGAAGACGCCCTGGTAATCTTTATGCCTTCTGAAATGCCTGACTGGAAGGTGATTGGCATCAGAATTGGATTCTAAAGCTGTTCTTAATGTAATGACTGACTATGAAACAGATACACCTCTTCACTCTGATTTTTTGCTTATTAGCCTCCGGCTTTGGAATTGTCTCAGGCCAGGCTGTATATCTTTCCCCGGCAGGAAACGACTCAAATCCG
This sequence comes from uncultured Bacteroidales bacterium, assembly GCA_963737255.1. Lineage (GTDB taxonomy): Bacteria > Bacteroidota > Bacteroidia > Bacteroidales > VadinHA17 > LD21. The sequence continues at coordinate 166,433 of CAVTSB010000006.1, read as the reverse complement.
GGTACCAGGGAAAAGCCACTTGCCACACTGAACGGAGCCCGTGATAAAATAAGGGAATACCGGAAATCAAATACGGCAGAGCAACCTTATGAAATAATAGCACTTGAGGGTGAATACTTTATGTTTCAACCCTTAATCCTGGCAGCCGGCGATGGGGGTACTAAGACTAATCCGCTGGTATTAAAAGCTGAAGAGGGTAAAAAGGTTATTTTCAGCGGAGGTTCGGAGCTTGCCCGTTTTGAAAAAGTTAACGAAAAACTGTGGAGAACCTTTATCCCCCAGGTTGCTTACTATGATTATTATTTTGAACAGCTTTACGTGAACGGACGCAGGGCTGTGCGAGCCAAAACTCCGAATGACGGATTCTTCAGGGTAAAAAATGTTACGGAAACAATACTGGAAAAAGGAGAAGGGAGATCGCCTGAACTGGCTGTGCAGAAAATTGAATTGGACAGTACAGATACTTCAGGTTTTGAGCAATTTTCCGAGCAGGACTTTCAGGATGCCCTCATGATCTTTTATCATAACTGGGATAACACCAGAAAACGGGTTATCGGATTCAGCAAACAGAGCCCATCCGTTTATACTGCCGGTGAAGGAATGAAACCATGGAACCCGATCAATAATAAATCGAGGTACCTTGTCGAAAACTACAGGGCAGCACTCGATGCCCCCGGTGAATGGTTCCTCGACCGTTCCGGGTATCTTTTTTATATACCCCTGGAAGGTGAAACTCCCGAAAAAACAAGGGCTGTCGTTCCTGTTCTAAAGGAGTTTGCTGTTTTGAAAGGAGACCCGGTTTCAGGAAAACGCGTAGAAAACATCCGTTTTGAAAACCTTGTATTTGAGGTAGCCGCATACCATACTCCCTCTGATGGAAATGAGCCTGCTCAGGCTGCTGCCCCTGTCGAAGCAGTTATTACCCTTGATTTTACAGACAACATTGAGTTCAGGAAATGCGAAATAGCACATACAGGGACCTATGCTTTCTGGTTCAGGCAGGCATGCAGCAATTGCGTTGTGGATCAGTGTTATATGCATGATCTTGGAGCAGGAGGGGTGAAAATAGGTGAAACTGTGATCAGACAAAAACCGGAGGAGATTTCGAATCATATTACAATTAACAACAATATTATCAGGGATGGAGGACATGTTTTCCCTTGTGCCGTAGGTATCATAATTTTCAATGCCAGCGATAACAAGCTTACCCATAATGAGATAGCTGATTTAAGGTATTCCGGGGTATCTGTCGGTTGGGTTTGGGGATATGCATTCAGCCCCACAAAGCGCAATGAGATAAATTACAATCATATTCATCACCTGGGCTGGGCTGAGCTGTGCGATATGGGAGGTGTTTATACGCTGGGAGCTTCGGAAGGAACGGTTGTCGCCAATAACCACATACATCATGTCCATTCCTTCGACTATGGAGGATGGGGCCTCTACACCGATGAAGGATCATATGGGATTACAATGGAAAACAACCTGGTGTATGCATGCAAGAATTCAGGTTTTCACCAGCATTATGGAAAGGAAAATATTATCCGGAACAACATCCTTGCATTTAATATAAGGGGCCAGCTTCAGGCAACAAGGATCGAGGAACACCGGTCGCTTTCATTCACAAATAATATAATCTTGTTTGACAGGGGAACCCTGTTGACAAGCAACTGGCATAAGTTTAATCTTTTCACGGACTACAACTGCTACTGGGATACACGGACAAAAGATATCACATTCAATGACAAATCATTCTCCGAGTGGAAAGCGGAGGGGAAGGATCTTCATTCCATCGTGTCAGATCCGCTTTTCGTTGATCCGTCAGCTTTTGACTTCAATTTTAAGAAAATGTCGGTGGCAAGAAAAATCAGGTTCATTCCTTTCGACTATTCAGAAGCGGGAGTTTATGGTTCTGATGACTGGAAGCGGCTTGCCCGGTTTGATCCTGAGTTATCAGCACGATTTGACACTTATGTTAAAGAACTTGAAAACAAATAGTAATCCATTTTGCTATTTCACCTTTAATGCACGAATACCACAACCAGAAAATGAAAAAGCTCGCTCTGATCATATCCGCAAATTTCTTTATCCTGTATTCTTCTGCCCAGGAGTACCCATTTCAGAATACGCTCCTGCCCGAGGATGAAAGGATAAAAAATCTCATCTCAATGATGACAACGGATGAGAAGATAAGTTGTCTTTCACCTCGAATTGCAGTCCCTCGATTAGGTGTAAAGGGTACACGGACCGTTGAGGGACTTCACGGGCTTGCCTACAGCGGACCGGCTAACTGGGCAGTCAAAGGACCGAAGGCATCACCGACAACAACTTTTCCCCAGGCAATAGGTCTTGCGCAGACATGGGATCCGGAACTGCTGCAACAGATTGCGGACCAGGAAGCAACGGAAGCCCGTTACCTGGCTCAGAACAGCAGATTCGGAACCGCAGGGCTGATCGTTTTTGCTCCTAATGCCGATATGGGCCGCGACATTCGATGGGGAAGAACAGAAGAGTGCTTTGGCGAGGACCCCTTTCTTAACGGGACTCTTGTGACAGCTTTTGTCAGGGGTTTGCAGGGAAGCGATCCGGTTTACTGGAAAACAGCTTCGCTCATGAAACATTTTCTGGCAAACAGCAATGAAAACAACAGGACCTACAACAGTTCAGATTTTGATGACAGGCTATTCCGTGAGTACTATTCCTATGCCTTTTACAAAGGGGTGACCGAAGGCGGATCACAGGCATTTATGGCGGCTTACAATAAATACAACGGAATTCCCTGTACGGTTCACCCGGTATTGCGAAACGTAACAATGAACGATTGGGGATTAAGAGGAATAATAAGTACAGACGGCGGCGCTTTTAAGCAACTTCTGACAACCCACGCCTATTTCAGTTCATTGCCGGTTGCAGCTGCCGAATGCATTAAAGCCGGCATCACCATGTTCCTCGACGATTACAGGGCAGCAGTCAGGGAAGCTCTGGAAAAAGGATTAGTATCTGAAAAGGAGATTGAAGAAGCCATATACGGAAATCTGAGAGTAGTCCTGAAACTGGGGTTGCTTGACAGCTCCCCGGAGAATCCGTATTCTGAAATAGGTATCACCGATACGATTGCACCATGGACCAGAAAGGAGGTTCATGACCTGGCAAGGAAGGCTACTGAAAAGTCAATTGTCCTTTTAAAGAATGATGACAAATTTCTTCCGCTTCAAAAAGACAAAATAAAGTCAATCGCAATTATCGGACCATCGGCAAATGCAGTAATCTCCGACTGGTATTCAGGTACCCCTCCATACAGGGTAACCATTCTTAAAGGGATTAAAAATGCTCTGGGCAGCAATGTGTCTGTCAGATTTGCGGCAAGCAACAAAGCCGATTCCGCAGTTATGGCAGCAAAGGAATGTGATGTGGCAATTGTCTGTATTGGCAATCATCCCCTAAGCTATGGTCTGGGGTGGGGCCAGAACCATGTAGCGAGTGATGGGAGGGAGGACGTTGACCGGCAGGCCATCTCTCTGGAGCAGGAAGATCTTGTCAGGCTTGTCATGGCAGCAAATCCCAGAACTGTACTTGTTTTGGTTTCCAGCTTTCCCTATTCAATAAACTGGTCGAAGGAAAATGTTCCTGCAATATTGCATATCAGCCAGTCAAGCCAGGAAACGGGGAACGCTCTCGCAAATGTGATTTTCGGGGATATAAGCCCCGCCGGCAGGCTTGTCCAGACCTGGTTGACTTCAATTGATCAGCTGCCTCTCATACTTGACTACAACATCCGGAACGGAAGAACTTATATGTATACCAAAGATGTTCCCCTCTTCCCATTTGGATTTGGATTGACGTATACAACTTTCAGATATTCGGGACTGAAATCCGACAAGAAAATTGTGGAGGCTGATGAAACTGTTAACCTTACCTTTAATCTCCACAACATTGGTGACTTTGGCAGTGATGAAGTACCCCAGCTTTACGTCAGTTTCCCGGGATCGGATATAAAACGTCCGCCTTTGGCACTAAAAGGATTTAAGCGTGTATTTGTACCAAAAGGAGAGACCGTTTCTGTGACCCTGCCTTTAAAAGCATCAGACCTGACCTACTGGAGTCCTGATAAAAATGCATTCGTACTGGAACCCGGAATTGTGAGGTTTTTTATCGGATCATCATCCGATGATGTTAAGCTGCAGGGAGAAATTGCGATCAGATAAGCTGCCCGAACCGGCATGATAAATTCAAACCATGCCGCATTTGGTTAATATTATGACTTTTCAGGCAGGTTTTATTCACAAAAATAATATTGGACTATAAAGTATTCGCATAATCTATTAATTTTGCGACAATTTAATTTTTTTTGGGCATAATTAGTTAAAAATTGAAAAAGTCGGAATGGAAATACGGTAAGATCGCAATCAAAGTCGGAAGCAATGTTATCACTCAGAGTGACGGAACTTTGAATGTAGGCAGGATGCTAAGGATTGTTGAGGATGTTGCAGTGCTTCTTAAGCAGGGGATAGAAGTGATACTTATTTCATCGGGCGCTGTTGCTGCCGGAAGAAATGTTATCTCGCCGTCAAAAAAAACGAACATTGTGGCAGCAAAGCAGGTATGGGCGGCCATAGGCCAGGTAAACCTGATGTCGACCTATCAGTTCTTATTTGGAAAATACAGCATTCATACAGGTCAATTGCTTGCTACAAAGGAGAGCTTCGGCGACAGGAGGCATTATCTTAACATGAAGAACTGCATTTCAGCGATGATCGAAAACAAAGTGCTGCCAATTGTAAATGAGAATGACACAATCTCAATCAATGAGCTTATGTTTACCGACAATGATGAACTATCAGGTCTGATCTCGTCATTAATGGATTGCGAAGCACTTTTCATCCTTTCGAATGTTGATGGAATATATAATGGTCTTCCGGGAAGCGAGGGCGCAGAAATAATAAGGGAAATAGGCTGTGAATCAGGAGATGTCGGGAAATTTATTCTGCCTGACAGATCAGGGTTTGGAAGGGGAGGCATGCAGACAAAATACACTACGGCACGTAAAATAGCATTGCTGGGGATTGAGGTTTTTATAGCCAACGGAACCCGCGATTCGATTGTAACTGATATCATGAAGGGTAAAGAAGTTCCGTTTACCCATTTTATTGCCAGTGACAATAAGCAGAACAGCGTGAAAAAATGGCTGAGTCACTCCGATACATTTGCCAGGGGAGCTGTTTATATAAACAGGGGTGCAAAAGAAGCTCTGCTGAATGACAAAGTCACAAGTCTGCTTATGATAGGAGTTATAAAAATAGAAGGTGTCTTCAAAAGAGGTGATATTGTAAGTATCCTGGATGAAAATGGCAAAAGCATCGGGCTGGGGAAATCACAATATGACTCTGAAAAAGCAATTCAGAATATTGGTGAAAAGCAAAGCAAACCAATTGTTAAGTACGATTACCTAGTAATTAATGAGGACTTAAAGAAAAATGTCCGGATATGAATGTTCTGATCTGACAGGTATATATGAATCTGACATCTGTATTTAAAAGAGTATTGAAAGCCAGCCGGACTTTGAGCATGCTTGATCATGAAGCTGTTATCAGAGCTTTGCTGCTGCTTGCTGAAGAGACAGAAAGGAATTCGGGACTTATAATCTCTGAAAACAAGAAGGATCTGGACAGGATGAACAGGAACGATCCCAAATATGACCGCCTGCTGCTCACTACTGAAAGAATTAAAGGTATCATCTCTGATTTAAGGAAAGTCGCCCATTTATCAAATCCGCTGGGAAAGATCCTTTCGGAATATTCGAGGCCTGACGGATTAAAGATCTCTAAAATATCCGTCCCGTTTGGTGTGATCGGAGTCATTTATGAATCCAGACCCAATGTCACGTTTGATGTTTTTTCCCTCTGTCTGAAATCCGGCAATGCATGTATTCTTAAGGGAGGAAGCGATGCTATCAATTCAAACATGGCTATAGTCTCCATAATAAAGGGTGTGCTTGCAACCGCAGGGATTGATCCCGAGGTGGTTACCCTCCTTCCGGCAGGACGCTCCGAGACATCACAGCTCCTGAATGCTGCCGGCTATGTTGACCTGCTGGTTCCGAGGGGGAGCCGCGAACTTATAGATTTTGTCAGAGCCAACTCAAGTGTTCCGGTGATCGAAACCGGCGCAGGTGTCTGCCATACATACTTTGACGAATATGGCGACAGGGAAAAGGGAAGGATTATAATAAACAATGCAAAAACGAGGAGGGTAAGCGTCTGCAATGCGCTCGATTGCCTGATCATACATAAAAGCAGACTCGATGATATCGGATATCTTACTGAATTGTGTGCCGGATCGAATGTTGAGATCTTTGCGGATGAAAAGGCATTACATGCTCTCAGGGGCAAATATCCGCAGGAGTTGCTTCTTAAGGCGGACAGAGATTCATTCGGAACAGAATTTCTGTCGTACAAAATGGCTGTTAAAACAGTTGCATCAATTAAGGAAGCTCTTGATCATATTGATAAATATGGTTCAAAACACAGCGAAGCTATCATTTCTGAAGATAAAGGGAATATCGAGAGATTTTTAAAAATGGTTGATGCATCCACGGTTTATTCAAATGCCTCTACAGCTTTTACCGACGGTGGCGAATTCGGCCTGGGAGCGGAAGTAGGCATTTCTACACAGAAACTTCATGCCCGCGGGCCCATGGCTCACGAAGAGCTCACAACCTATAAATGGATAATTGAGGGACAGGGTCACATCAGGGAATAACACACTGTAATGATAAAGACGGGTATAATTATGATCGATTTTTAAACTGAGATAAACAGGTTCGGATAATGGAAGAGAACAAATTCATTGGGAAGATGGAAGGAATGGTCAGAGATTCCTGCATAATTGACAGCGAATTGTTTGACAGATATGATGTGAAGCGCGGACTAAGGAACAATGACCGTACCGGAGTCCTGGTCGGCCTGACCAATATTGGTGATGTTGTCGGATATGAAAAGGAGAACGGGAAGATCGTTCCTATTCCCGGCAAATTGCTTTACAGGGGTATAGAAATTTCCGAGATAACGCATGGATTCCAGAATGAGAAAAGGCATGGCTTTGATGAAACAGTGTTTTTACTATTGACAGGCAGGTTGCCAAAGAAAGAGGAGCTGGAAGAATTCTCAGCCTACCTGGCTTCATTAAGGTCATTGCCCGACAGCTTTGTAAATGATATGATACTGTCGCTCAAGGGCAAGGATGTCCTCAATATGCTTGCAAGGTCTGTTCTCGGATTGTACACCCTTGACCAGCATCCCGATGAAATTACGCTCGACAATATGTTGAGGCAATCGTTGAATCTGATTGCCAAGTTCCCTTCGATTGTGGCCTATTCCTACCAGGCTTTAAGGCATGCATACAAAGGAAAAACTTTGTCAATCCGTCATCCGCAGCCTTCCCTGACGACAGCAGAAAACTTTCTTCACCTTATAAAAGGGGAAGGTTCATACACCAGGCTGCAGGCTGATCTGGTTGATCTTGCCCTCGTTCTTCATGCGGAACATGGCGGAGGGAATAATTCAACATTTACAATGCGCGTCACAAGTTCAACCGAGACAGACATATACTCGGCCGTAACATCGGCTATCGGTTCACTGAAAGGACCTTTGCACGGGGGTGCAAACCTGAAAGTCCTGGATATGATGGAGGACCTGAAATCAAATGTAAAGAACTGGAAAGACAGGGAAGAGGTCGAGGGTTACCTTCTCAGGATCCTGAACAAAGATGCAAATGATCGTTCGGGGAAAATCTACGGGATCGGGCACGCTGTATATACTATCTCTGATCCGAGAGCGATCCTTCTTAAGGAAAAAGCTAAAGAACTGGCAATGGAAGCCGGCAGAGATGATGAATTTGAACTCTATTCACTGGTAGAGGAAGCGACACCCGATGTATTCAGGAAATTCAAGGGCGAACAATCTACCAAAGTAGTATGCATCAATGTTGACTTCTATTCAGGATTTGTTTACTCATGCATAGGCATCCCCCGGGAACTATATACACCCTTATTCGCGCTCGCAAGGGTTTCCGGATGGTGTGCCCACAGAATAGAAGAACTTACCTTTTCAGCAAAAAGGATCATACGTCCTGCGTTTAAAAATGTTTACGGCAGAAAACAGTATGTTTCGATAGGCACCAGGTAAAAATTCAGTGCTATGCATTACATAGTATTATGTACCGGCATATACCAGAAGCACCAGTCCGGCAAGATAAGCCAGGAACATTAACAGAATTAGTGTACTGACTGACCTTGAAGAACCCTTGAATTCCTTCCATATGAAAACGCCCCATAAAGCTGCAATCAGGGTGGCACCCTGTCCCAATCCGTAAGAAATTGCAAATCCTGCTTTTTCTGATGCAAGTATGCTCATTGCCATTCCAATATTCCAGATCACGCCGCCCAATATACCCGTAAGATGGACTCCAAAACTGCCTTTCGCATAATCACTGAAAGACAGTGGTTCTCCCTCGAAAGGTTTTCTCATTATGATGTAGTTGAATAGAAAATTACTTGCAAGTACACCGATCGCAAAAAAGAAAACTGCGGAATACGGAGTAAGCTTTCCGGGTTCGGGAGCGACAAAATCAGTAACCATGGAACTGGCAACAAATCTGTAAAACAAGGCCATAAGCACCCCTGCCGAGACTGACAGCATAATGCCTTTTCCCGATACTTTTTGCAATGATGCACTGTGTTTCCTGTAGGCGACGGCATCAATCACTATTGCGGCAACTATAAAGGCAAGACCGGTGAAAAGAAGCAACGGATCACCTTTGGGTGCAAATATATAATTGATAACCACACCAAGGGCAAGAGCGATGCCAACACCAACCGGAAACGCAACTGCCATCCCTGCGATAGCCATCGCGGCAACCAGCAGGATGTTCGATGCATTAAAGATCACACCTCCAAGGATGGCCTTGAAGATATTACCTGATTCAGCCTGGGAAATATCATCCAGGAATCCTCTTCCGTTCTCTCCGGAGCTTCCCAGTGTAAAGCCGAGAACCAGCGAGAACAGAAGTATCCCGATCACATAATCCCAGTAAAAAAGTTCGAATCGCCAGGTCTTGCCTGCCAGTTTCTGGGTATTGCCCCATGAACCCCAGCACAACATTGTAATTATGCAAAGGATTACAGCCAGTGAGTAAGTTTGTGGAATGAACATTATTTTAAAGATAAAAGATAAAAGGAAAAAGATAAAAGGAAAAAACGTTTTTAAGTTCCTCCCTTGAGGGAGCCCGGGTGATGTATCAACGAAGCTTATTCAAAAGAGAATTTGAAGTTCTCATTCTTCTTTGCTTCTGTCCTGAAAATAGTTGCAGAAGTAACATAAACCCTTGTTCCTGATGATTCCGGACGTTTTTCCCCGTTCACCACAAGCTTTACAGTGTGTTCGCCCGGCTCCAGGTTCAAAATATGCCAGATGCTTTCAGTATGTTGTTGATTCGCAAAATCATAATAGGTGTCGATCCTGCGATGTAAAGTACCGTCTACATATACATCTGCAGTACCTCCGTCCCTGTACCAGTTCCCTGTCAGGGAGATCCCCGTGCCCGAGAATTTTAATATCAACTCATCTCCCTTCTTTTCTGCGAACATCGATTGTTTCTGGAGCTGCCGTGGCCTTCCGCCCATAACTTCAAATGTTTTCCAGTCTCCTTTAAACTCCCAGGTATTCTCATCAAACACTGAAACTTTCCTGTCAAAAACAACATCGGGGAAAGAAACTTCATTCACGGGAGCAACCGGTTCCTCTGTTTTAACAATGATCTTTTTTTCGGTTACTGTGCCTCCGTTTCCGGCAACCAGCCCGGTGGCATATTTGAAGGTGTTTTTTACAGCCGAGTTGAATGAATAAGTTGTGTTGATGAACAATGTGTCACCCAATGCATTCACCCCATCCTGCATTTCTGCAGGCAGTGCGGTGAATCCTTTGATCACTCCCAGAACCGCCATTGCATTTGAAGGATTACAGTCGGAATCCTGCCCGCAGCGGGTTGATATCTCGAGAGTTTTCAGTGGGTCTCCCTCCCCGTAAAGCAGTCCCATGACAATATAAGCTCCGTTTAGCTTGGCATCTATATTGAAAGTCGATCCTGCACCGCAGATATCGACATCGCCCCACTTTCCCTCCAACTCCTTCCATGCTGCCTGCCAGTCAGAAGGATAATGCTGATGGAGTCTGATCACATCGCTGACAATTTTATAGTAATCGCTTTCGGACGGAACTGACAGGAGAGCCTTATCAATGATCTTCGGAATATCTGTCTCAAAAAATGCTTCCGCATACAGGGCTGCAACAAAAATACCACCATAAATCCCGTCGCCATAGTTCATTATCCGTCCTATTTTATCTGCAATTCCCGATGCGGTCAGCGGCATTCCGGGACACATGAACCCGATATAGTCGGCTTCAATCTGGAAATCGATATCATCGGCATGGATATTATATTCGGGACTACCTGACAGCGGGGCAAAGATTGAATCGTAATAGTTCTTTCTTGCCTGCATGTTCGCATGCCACAGCGGGTAGCCTGCTTTTGCGAACATTTCCTGGTATTTTTTTGCAGGAGCATCAATCCCATATTCATCCATTGACATCAAAAACGTGAGCTGGACATAAATGTCGTCCTGCCACATGCTGCCCCTGATATCGGATGGTTTCCATTTTATTGAGTCCTCATATATCCTGCCCTGCGCACGAAACTCGGTCGGTGCACCGTAAGTGACACCGATCATTTTCCCTGCCCAGCCTCCCGCGATCTTATCCATGAGAACATCAGGCCTGATTGTTTTAAATCCCTCAGTGTTGCTCTGACAGGCTGTCAAAACCAATGCTGCCAACAATAGTGTAAACAAACCAGAATTCTTACTCATATTACTAACTATTAAAAGATTAACAACCGAAAATTCCCATGCACCTCTCTCCCGGACCTCCTGCTGGAGGGAGGGGAGCTTATACCCGGTATTCTACTGAGAACCCCTTTCAGGGGTCAGGATGCGAAACCGGAATATGCATCATTCTGTCTTCGATAAAGATTGCCATATCCTGGGCGGGCATCTTTTGGATCACGTAGCTGTGCTTTCCCTCAGGATCGTCCTTCCATCCGTTGCTTCCATCAGGATTGACCAGGATAGTCCCGCGTTTTGTGTCGAAGAATCCTTCAGTTCCGTAAACCCCGATCAGGACTGCTGTCTCGTCCCAGCTCATCCTTCCGTCTTTATCCTCCTCCGACATCGGGATGCTTATGCTGAATACATCCTTTACAGGACTGTTCTGTACAGGAGATTTTATCAGCCTTAAACCGGTCCGGATCTCCCATCCGATTTCGAACCCTGTAAAAATGACCTCTCCCGGCCAATTCTCAAAAACAAACTTTGAGGCAGTTGAATCCATATGGACATTAAATTCCTTCCCTTCCGGAAATCGGCCTGCCATCGATACCAGCCTTTTTACTTTATTTTGAACCAGTTCCTTCCCATTTAAAGAGGAGATATCATCGGGTTGCGATTTGAGAAGGCCGGCGAGGTTGGTCAGGAAACCGACTGTGACAATTGTCACACTGTTGTCGGGTTGGGTGTTCAGTATTTTCCTGTAGACGTCCACTGCATCATCTGTTTCTGATGTCGAATTTATCCTGTGCGGGTATTTTGCAACAATAGAATCGGCCCAATGTTGCGAAGATCCGAGATTTGCACCTCCCGTTTTCGGGGCACCGACAGGGAGGCCGCCACGGTTGAAATATGAATTTATTATCTCTATTGACGGTGCGACAAGCTCATGTCGGTTTGATGAAATTGTTGCAAGGATCTCAGCTTTCCCGCTGTCAGCCATAGAATGAAGAAAAGCAAGCGCTCCGACATCATCATAATCCGGACCAAGATCGGTGTCAAAAATGATCTTAACATTGTTCTTTTCTGCAACTTTCGTTGTACAGCCACAGACAATGAATAATGAACTTACTAACAATATCGCAAATCTTTTCATCTGAATTAATATATATAGTTAAAGTCTCCTTCAAGGGATTCAGGGGTGGTCAATTTCTTTCCTGTATGGCGCCGAAGCCTGTGCTCCCATACGTGTAACTGAAATGGAAGCTGCACTGTTGGCGAATTTTACTGCATCCTCAAGATCCCTGCCTTCCGAGATTGCTACTGCAAGCGCACCGTTAAAAACATCACCGGCAGCTGTAGTGTCAACCGGCTTGACAGGGACCACGGGCACCAACTTTGATATTTTCTCATTGAGCAAAAACGCACCCGCTGCACCCATGGTGATAATAACGTTCCTGACTCCTTTCTTCAGAATCCAGTGTGCCGCCTTTTCGGCAGAGAGAGCATCGGTTACCGGGATACCTGTCAAAAGTTCGGTCTCTACCTCATTCGGGGTAATTAAATAAAGGGAGTTGAGCAGGTCATTTGAAAGCTGACGGGCCGGTGCAGGATTTAAGATGACCCTGTTACCCTTTTGTGCAACCTTTTGAGCGACAAATTCAACCGTACTTACCGGGATCTCAAGCTGCAACAGAAAAACATCCGAAGGATCATTCCCATAAACCGCGTCGTCAATGTCATATGCCGACAAGGCCGCATTGGAACCGGGGGCAACCACTATGCTGTTTTCCCCGTTTTCATCGACTGCGATCAAAGCGATCCCCGATGGATTTATTTTGTCCCTGATTATAAATTTTGTCTCAATTCCTTCAGCATCAAAAATATGCATTGCCTGTTCTCCAAAAAGGTCAAACCCGGTTTTTGTAACAAATGTTACATTTCCATTGAGTCTGGCTGCCGCAACTGCCTGGTTTGCACCCTTGCCTCCCGGATTCATCATAAAAATGCCGCCGAGTATGGTCTCTCCGGGTGTTGGCAGCTTTTTGCATTTCACTACCATATCGGTATTGGAACTTCCTATAATAATTATTTTGCCCATTAAAATATGTTCAGTATCAACTTTAATATTAAAAACTAAGATATAATTTTCTTTTTAAATATAGTTTTTAAGAATCAGCCTTGTAAAAATAAATAACCTGTCTGCGGGTGTCAGACCAAATAAGTATATTTATACGGTAATAACTACCAGACAATTTGATGCCATAAAACATAACCAGCACGGCACATTATTAATCTCTTTACGAAGATGCGATGGGCGGAGTTACGGATAAAGACCGAAAAGAAAAAGTTGAAATCAATAAGTAAAAAGTGAAATAGATTTATGGAAAAAAAGATAGTATCATTCGGTGAGATCATGCTTCGTCTTGCCACTCCTGATCATCAGCGATTCACCCAGGTTACATCCTTCGATGCATCTTTTGGCGGGGGTGAGGCCAATGTGGCCGTTTCACTTGCCAACTTCGGCCTGCAGACTGAATATGTAACCCGCCTTCCTGATAACGATATTGGCGAAGCTTGTCTTATGACCCTGAGAAAGCATAATGTAGGCACGAATCATATTATCCGCGGAGGGCGGAGGCTGGGTATCTACTATCTTGAAACCGGATCTGTTGCCCGGCCCGGCAAAGTCATCTACGACAGGGCAAATTCGTCAATTGCCGAGATTAAACCGGGCATGATTGACTGGAACATCGTTTTCAATGATGCCGGATGGTTTCACTGGACAGGCATAACACCTGCCATTTCAGAAAGCGCGGCCGGAGTATGCCTTGAAGCTATTAAGGCAGCAAAGCAAAAGGGGATAACTGTGTCCTGTGATCTTAACTTCAGGAAGAACCTCTGGAAATGGGGCAATACAGCAAGGGAAATCATGCCTGCACTTGTTCAGCATTGTGATATAATTCTCGGCAATGAAGAGGATGCGGAGAAGGTATTCGGCATCAAACCTGAAGATTCTGATGTTTCAAAAGGACATTTAAGTGCTGCTGGGTATGTATCTGTCTGCAACAAACTGATGAAGCAGTTCCCTGAGGCAAAAAAGGTCATCATTACCCTGCGCGGCTCCATTAATGCCGATCATAACACATGGTCAGGTGTTCTCTGGGACGGGACCAGATTGTTTGAAGCCCCCGAATACCAGATAACCCATATAGTCGACAGGGTAGGGGGAGGCGACTCTTTTATGGGCGGATTGATCTACGGCCTGCTTTCATATCCGGGTGATGATCAGGAGGCATTGAATTTTGCCGTAGCTGCATCCTGCCTTAAACATACAATTCACGGCGATTTCAACCTTGTATCAGTCTCAGAAGTTGAACAGCTTATGAAAGGTGATGGATCGGGCAGGGTAATACGTTAACTCATAAGGCAGGCTTTGTTTCACGGCTTTTTATTGCAATAATTGTTAATACCGATGAAACGAGAAGGGATCCGGCCATGAAAATATAAGAGGCACCAAATCCTCCTGTTGTGCCATTTAAGTAGCCTACAATGTAGGCCCCAACAAAGGAACCTAAAGCACCCAGACTATTTATCAGTGCTATAGCACCGGCTGATACGTTTCGTGGTAATACTTCAGTAATAACTGCGAAGAATGGTCCATATGGTGCGTACATGGCCCCGCCTGCAATAACAAGCAACAGATATGATAGCCAGAAGTTGCCTGTACCGATCAGGTACGAACCATAGAAGGCTAATGAACCTATTAAAAGAAAAGGCCAGATAAACAATTTTCTTCTTAATGTTTTATCGGAGAAATAAGAAGCAGTTAACATGCAGATAATCGCCAAAAGATAGGGAACTGAGGCCAGCCAACCTGTTTTTACTATATCCGAGTCAGGAGCAGCATTAATAATGGAGGGCAGCCACATCACAAATCCGTACACGCCTATGCACCATAAAGCATATTGCAGACAAAGCAGGATAACGACCCTGGATCTAAATGCCACACCGTAGTTTTTAACTGGTTTAATCGATTGTTGCTCAATATCCAGCTGTGTCTGCAAATCATGCTTTTCATCACTTGTTAACCATTTTGCATCTGCGGGCTTGTCTACAACCAGCCGCCACCACAGAAATGCCCAAAGAATAGCGGGAAAACCTTCCAGGATGAACATCCAGCGCCAGCCAACGGAGTCTACCAGATAACCTGATAAAATAGACATCCATAATATTGTTGCGGGATTGCCAAGAATCAAAAAAGTGTTAGCACGTGAACGTTCGGATTTTGTAAACCACCTGCTCAAAAATACTAACATCGACGGCATTACAGCGCTCTCAACAACACCGAGCATAAATCTGATAACAATAAGCGCATTTACATTATTGACCATACCGGTTGCCATCGCCAGCGCTCCCCACAAGATTAAAGACCAGAATATTAATTTCCTGGCACTTTTTTTGGCAGCATACACAGCACCGGGTATCTGAAAGAAGAAATATCCCAGAAAGAACAGGGATCCCAATAAGGATGACATTGCTGCCGTAATATTCAGATCTTCAGCCATTCCCCCTGCCGCAGCGAATCCAAAATTCGCACGATCCAGATAAGCGAGGCTATAAGTGATGAAGGCAATTGGTACTAACCGAAGCCAACGTTTGCCTGAAAGAACATTTCCCATTATTAAATTTCATAAAGTACTAACTCCAAAGCCTGTCGTGCGACCGTTTCTGGTCCCAGTCAGGCGTTGGTTCAAACCACCCTGCCCCTTTGCCAAGATGTTTTTTACACTCCTCCTCATTAAGTTCCACGCCAAGACCCGGTGAATCCAGGGGAACGTTGGCAAAACCGTGCTCGATCATTGGTTTGATGCCTGTCATTTTCACCAGGTTGGACCACCATGGTGTGTCAACACTATGATGTTCAAGTGCAAGGAAATTCTGAGTAGCTGCTGCACAGTGTACATTTGCCATGAAGCATACCGGAGAACCGGCCATGTGCATCGCCATAGCAACACCAGCCTCTTCGGCATAATCACCAATCCTCTTCGTCTCCAGCAGCCCCCCTGAGGTTCCCAGGTCGGGTTGTATAATATCCACAGCCCTTGCATCCAGAAGAGGCTTGAACCCGCCTTTGAGCATGTAAATATCCTCCCCGGTACAGGTCGGTGTTTCGATCGCATCTGAAACAATCTTCCATTGATCAGTATAAAACCATGGCACCATGTCTTCAACCCAGGCAAGCCTGTATTTCTCCATTGCCCTGGCAAACCGGATGGAGTTATTTATGTCAAAATGCCCGAAATGATCGGCGCACAACGGCATCTCATACCCGACGGCATTTCTGACCGATTCAACATATTCCGCAAGACCTGCCAATCCCTTGTCCGTGATCTGTACCTGGGTGAAAGGGTGCAAAGCGCTTCCGTAGCCCATATAATCCCTCAGATCGTACTGTCCGGTTGCCCCGTCCCAGAATTTGGTATTTACGAGAGCATCGGGAATATTAGCCACAACATGGATACCAAGGTCCATTTTAAGCCAGGTAAAGCCTTGATCATCAACTCTTTTTTTCATGGTTTCAGCGAATGCCTGCGGATCCCTGGCGCCCGGAGTGTCGGCGTACAGTCGGATTTTATCCCGATACCTGCCACCGAGTAGCTGCCAGGCCGGAACATTATAGGCTTTGCCTGTAAGGTCCCATAGTGCCATCTCAACGGCGCACACGCCGCCTCCCTGACGCCCGTGGTAACCATACTGTCTGATTATTTTAAACAGCATTTCAACATTGCAGGGGTTGAGTCCCAGTATCCTGCTTTTCAGAAACAAGGCATACCTTCCATCAGCGCCGTCCCTTACTTCCCCAAGCCCGTAAATCCCCTGGTTGGTATCGATCCTGATAATGTATTTATTGGCGATCTGTGCCATTCGCATATCGGTTATCTTGAGTTCCGACGGACTCGACGAGCGGCTTACTTTCGATGTTGTCTGAGCTACAGTATCTTCAATTGAAAGATGCATCAGTCCGCCGAGTGCAATCCCGCCAAGAGCGGTTTTTTTGAGGAAGCTTCGTCTGCTTTTGTCTGTAGCAGGATTATTGATCTCGGCCAGGATGGCGGCAGCTTCTACCTTCTCCATCTGTCTGTTCTGTTCTTTGATCTTTTTGATAGTTTCTTTCATCACTCTATATTATTTGATTGCTGAATACGTATTTAAATGTTGCAGGATGCAGGATGCAGGTTGCAGGTTGCAGGATGTTTTTAACCCGCAACCTGCAACCCGCAACCCGCAACTTTAATTCATCACCAATTCCGCTCCTTGAAGTAGTTGTCAAGCTCCGTTTTGGTCATGGGAAGCTTTCCGGGATAGTTATTAAGCCAGTTCGTGAAATCTTTTTTAATCTCATCGGTCCACTGGCTGTCAATCTGACCCGGCTTGTACTTTCCTTCGCGCAGCCTGAGATGTCCGAACTCATCGCGCAATGCCGTTACCTCGGAGGTGATCACCAGATCTTCAACAAGATGGGAAGGAATGAAGATAATTCCGTATTTCTTAGCCAGAACAACATCTCCAGGCAAAACAACGGCTCTTCCGACACGGATGGGAGCATTGATCGATACCAGGCTCATCTGCATGATATACGAAGGATCCTGTCCCCTTATCCATCCATTGAATCCCTTTATTTCGCTTAAACCCTCCTGGTCCCTTACGGAACCGTTGAAGATCACGCCTCTTTTGGATTTTGCATAGATCGAATTGCCGAGATTATCACCAATAAGTGTTCCGTCAATGATCTTGCCATAGCTGTCGGCAACATAAACATCACCATCAACCAGAACATCGATAGGCCAGGAGTTTGTACCACCCTGCTGAGCCCTGTTTTCGATCTTTCCCTGGGCTTTAACGTACTTTTCAAGATCGGGCCTGAGCGGCATATACTGTGCTGTCACAACACGGCCGGTCATTGGTTCGTCAGGATTAATGACCTGCCAGTCGCCGTCAAACTGGTTCTGGTACCCTTTATTGCGCAGTACACCCCAGGCTTCTTCTATTGAGATGTTTTTCAGTCTTTCAAGCAAAGCATCCGATACTTTTGGCCTGCCATCGGCGAATCGTTCACCGGTCCAGTCAGAGGTAAGAGCTTTGATGTACTCAGGTGAAGACCCTACATTCTGCGCTTCAAGGAACAGGCTGCCAGCAACGAATACTATTAATATCAGTGATGTTTTCTTCATAAATATTTAGTTTTAAATTGGATTATTAAATACCGGTTAATTTGCATCCCACCAGACCGGTTTTGAAATTTCCTCTTCCCTCGACATATTTGCACTCCAGCCCAGGCTGGTGAGGGCAAGATTAAGGTTGTCGAGATTGTTCGACCGCTCATTTTCAACATATGCATACCTTACCGGCATGTGCGCACTGGCGGAGTTATCAGGCAGGCTGAGGTTCATCCGGCGCACGTTGAACCACGATTCAGTCGGATTCAAGTATAATGAAACCCACATTTCCTCAGCAAGTCTTTGTCTGGCTGCTGCATCGGTTCCCAACGGGTGTGCTGCTAAATATGCAGTTATTTCGTCCTGCGTGATCCTTTGAGTCTCAAGCAGTCCGCTGTAGGAACTTAACTGGGTCATATTTGCAGTAATAGCAGCTTCATAAGCAGCATCAGCAGTTGTCCCGGTGGCCCAGCCGTTCACAGCAGCCTCGGCGATCAGATAATGCATTTCAGCCGCAGTCAGGATTACAAGTGGCATATCCATTATGAAAAGGAATGGATTCGGGCTGGTGTAGATCTGGTGATATTCAGCAAGCGATGGAGCGGGATTGGCATTCGTTCCGTGGACCATTCCGGTTGCCTGTGTAAGATCCCAGTTCCACTTTGTGACATCCCTCCAGTAAGTTTGCATATTGGAAGCCGTAACAGCTGTGATTGAGGGATCAAGCCTGCCTCCGAATATTACTTTCATTCTGGGATCATTCATGGTCTTTAGGAAGTTGACAAAATATTCACCAAGCTTTACATAACGTTCAGGATCACCTGACGGAGAACCTTCAAAGAAGGAACTGTAAGGGCTTTTTTCGCTGTTCATCCCGTCTTTTGTCTGAAGTGTCCAGTTGTCGGCGTTATCTGTGATTACTCCGCCGGCAATTGCTTTCTCTGCATATGTTCTTGCCATGCCGGCATCAGCAGCTGAAGCTCTCATGGCCAGGCGCAGCATAAGGGAATATGCATATTTTTTCCATTTGTTCAGATCTCCGTTATAGACGATATCCCTGGTTTTCTTTGCATCATTGTTCCCTTTCCAGTTGTACGGAATGAGAGCTTCGTCATCACTGATTGCCTGAGTTTCGGCATCGAGTGTCTGAAGCATATATTCGTAAATATCCTGCTGTTTGTCATATTTTGGTTTCATGTTTTGGCTGATATATGCCTGGCAGGCTTCTGAAACCGGGATATCTCCATAGAAGTCAGTTAGACGTTGTAAAACGGCAACTTTCATGATACGCGTCATCGCAAGGTTGTTTACCAGGTTTGGGTCTTCCTGTTTTACCAGGTAATCTTCAAGTGCAACGGCCATTTTAAGTGCTCCCGAGTAGACTCCCCATGGACTGTCATTAAGGCCCTGGTCAAACTGGTACAGGCCGCCCATCAGCATCAGATTGGAATATGTGGCATAATATTTAACATACCCGCCTTCGAGCCGCACCGGATTTCCTCCGGTTGAGCCACGTCCATGGCTTATCAGAAGGTTGGTGAACATCATCGACATATCTGAATTTTCAGGTGTCAGAAGGTACTTTGGATCATCAAGGTCGGTCAGAAGATCCGTATCGCATGAATAGCCGCCGAACAGTATCATTGCGGCAAACATAATTCTGAGGAATATCTTATTTTTCATAGTAAGTCTTATTAGAAGTTAACATTCAGATTCAGCGTGAAAGAGCGTAAAGCCGGCAATGCACGGTTGTTTATTCCGGTGGCTCCTCCCGTACTTGGATCTCCGTTCGGAAGGTCATTATAGATATCGAAAAGGTTACGTCCTACAAGCGACACATTCACATTCTGAACGGGAAGGTTCCTGAGAACCGATTTTGGTATATTGTATCCAAGCATCAACTGGCGGAATTTTGCATATGATGCATCAAAAACTACCATTTCCGAAACGCGTTTTGTATATCCTTCACGATAGTAGTTTTCAAAATGCTTTACGTGGTATGGAATTTCGTTGCCTGCAACCGGAACATCATTGGGCAGGTTTGCAGCCGGATTCGCATTGATAGTATATCCCTCGGCCGAGGAGAGATTTTGATAATCCGGGCTGTCAGCCGTCCCTGCATTATAAACTCCGGAAAGGAACAATCCCCCGTCGCGTCCCGGCAGAGTCTGAATGCTCTGGCCTCTTTCAATCATTTCCTGTTCTGCCTCAAAAGCCACCTTTGCACCCCACTTGCCGTCAATCTGAGCCGTCAGTGAAAATCCTTTCCACGTAACCGTTGAAGTCAGGCTGGCAGTATTCGGATGTGTCCCATAACCCAGAAGTGTTTTTTGGGCATCCCTTGCCGGACGCCATGACTGGTGGGCCTGTCCGTTATAGTTGAATGTCCACCTGTCCCATGCAGGTTGTCCGTCTACCTGCTTTTGTGTATAACCGAATATTGCATAAGGACGGGATCCGACAATCTGTTTAACATCAATGCCTCCTCCGATGCCGACTGATCCGGCGCTTACTTCCGAGACACCTCCAAGGTCGAGTATTTCACCCACATTGTGGGCATAAGCCAGGTTGAGTTCCCAGTTAACCTTCCCGGCTACCGGCACAAGGGTCAGCATTATTTCATGACCTTTATTTGCGATCGCTCCAAGGTTAACAGTTGCACTTCCATAGCCGGAGCTGGAAGGAAGGGTTACCCCAACGATGTCGTTTGTCGTTTTTTTGTCATAATATGCATAATCGAGTCCGATCCGGTTATTAAAGAATCGGAAGTCAAATCCGACCTCATACTCCCGGGTTTCATAAGGAAGCAGGTTTGGATTGGCAATACTTCCGGGCAGACTAAGCAATGGCGTTCCCAGATATCCGGTGGCGTCGAAGTTGTAACCGATCTTGGTTGAATACGAACTTGATCCTCCGCCCACTTCCGCATATGATGCCCTTAGTTTTGCAAATGACCACCATTCCGGCAGGGTAAACTGATTGTTCAAAAGATAGCTTACTCCTACACTCGGATAGAAGATACTATTGTTGGCAGGCGCAAGGGTAGAGAACCAGTCATTCCTGCCAGTTGCAGTCAGGTAAACAATATCCTTATAGGAAACTTCAGCGCTTCCGTAAAGGGAGTTTATTCCCGACTGGCTGAACCCTACATCTGTATAAAGCTGGCCGGCGTTTGTAATTACATGATAAAAAGGTATAAGAAGCTGATCACCTCTGATCCCGTCGCGGTTGTACTTGCTCCTCGTGACGCTTCCTCCGAACATTGCATTAACACCAAAGGAGCCGAATGATTTATTAAAGACCAGGGAATAATCTGCATTCATCTGAACATCTGTCGTCGTATATTCCTGTACTGCCCCGGTTCCGGCCACATTGCCCCGAAGGAATCCGTAGGCATCAATATTTGTGACCTTGACGGTGCTGGTTTCTGTCCCGATCCTCCCGGTGGCAAACAACCAGCTTGTGAAGTCGTACCGAACGTTGGCCGATGCCGAAACTCTTTCTCTTTTGTCGTTTTCTGAGTCCTGGTACGCTGACCAGTACGGATTCTGATAATAATCGTTCGTACTGAATGGCAGCATCCATCCGTCAGGCTTAGCACCCCATTTATCAGTGTCGCCCTTGAGCCAGTTAATATCCCATGACGTGGGAATAAGTGATAGCATCTGGATGTAACGGGCAGGATTGACTCTGTTTTTACTACTTGAAGTGGAATAGTTGACCCTGGCTTCAAGTGTTATTTTCTTACCGAATTTGCTGTTTGCGTTCAGGTTAACAGTCTGCCTGTTCATGTCGGAATTCGGTATTGGCGAATTATAGCGCATATCTGAGAAGGAAACCCGGAACTTCTGGTTCTCGCCTCCTCCGTTAAATGAAATATCATTGCTGAGAGTTGAACCTGTCTCCATGAATTCATCCCAGTGGTCTTCCCTGTATGAATATACAACAGGAATTTCAGGATTATCATTAAAAAATATGCCAAGGTTGCTTCCGTCATATTTTGGTCCCCAGTTCCGGTGAACCTCCTGGTTCCATGTGGTCTGATAGACATCGCTGTTATCTCCGTTCGATCCTGAATTGCCGTACAGGGTCTGCCGTCCCCTGTAGGGATTAACATAGTTCTCAAAACCGTAGCTTCCGTTATAAGTTATTCCTACTCCTCTCTGGCTTGTCCCTGATTTGGTAGTGATCAGGATAACACCATTTGAAGCCCTCGAGCCGTATAATGCTGTTGCAGCTGCACCTTTCAGTACGCTCATGCTCTCAATATCATTCGGATTCAGGGTGGTAAGCGCATCACCAAGGTCACGTCCACCGATACTGGAGGAAGCTCTTGTGATAGGAACTCCGTCAATAACATACAGCGGGTTGTTGTCGCGGCTTATGGATGTGTTCCCACGGATTGTAACCCTCGAGGAACCTGCCGCACCTGTTCCTGCCATGTTAATGTCAACTCCTGCAATTTTTCCCTGAAGCGAGTTCATCAGGTTTAGTTCAGGAACCTTCTGGATATCATTTCCCTTTACTTCGGCTGCGGCGTAGCTCAAAGCCTTGGTTTGCCTTTTGATGCCAAGTGCGGTAACAACCACTTCGTCCATCTGTGTCATTGTTTCTGCCAGTGATACATTGATTACGGTCTGGTTTCCGACTACTACCTCATGGGTGCCAAAACCGATAAATGAAAACTGAAGGGTAGCCCTGCTGTCGGGCACCTGGATGGAAAAATCCCCATCCGCATCGGTAACAATACCCGTGGTAGTCCCTTTCAATAATACAGAAACTCCCGGAAGGGCAAGCCCGTCTACAGAACTTGTAACCCTGCCTGTAACTGTCGTTTGTGCAAGCACGACCTGTAAACCCGCAAACAGCAGGAATACAAGTGAAATCACGATTTTTCTCATAATTGAAAAGATTAGGTTAGAAAAGTTTAGGTTAACTGTGAAGCTATAAGGAAATATACATATAAATTTTAAATTTAGTAAAGAAATATCATACATTCTCTGTTGTCAGACCCTTTAAACTCACACATCCATTCCAAAACGGATAAAATGCCAGAATTATCCTGTACGAATATTGTGTTTAATTTCTGTTTTTCCTATCATCTTCTCTTGTGAAATCTTAATTTTAAGTTTTTTTAATAATTCATAATACCATATTTTTAATTATGAAATCAAAATACTCTGTTTCAACCCGCCTCATGTTTTTTATGCTGATTGGCTTAGGCTTTCAGGATGTTAGTGCAATTACTGTCCGGCAATGGGAGGTTTTCAGCCTGTCGATCGTGTCAGATAAAAAATATGAAAATCCCTACGCCGGCATTCCTGTCTCAGGAAGCGGCGACCTCGTTTATGTAACTTTTGAAGGGTCCTCCGGCGAAGCAGCTGGTAAACAAATAAAGATCACGGGTTTCTGGAACGGGGGAAATGAGTGGAGGGTGAATTTTGCTCCACCATATACCGGAGTCTGGAAGTACAGAAGCTTTTCTGCTGACAGGGGCCTGAATGGAAAGAGAGGAAGCCTGGAAGTAGCAGGCTGGAGTGATGCAGAAAAAAAGGAAAATAATACCAGACGGGGTTTTGTCAGGGTATGCGAAAAAGGCGAAAATGCAGGTCATTACTTTGAATACTCTGATGGCCGGCCCTTTCTCTGGATAGGAGATACATGGTGGAACTGGACCAAAAGGAGCATTAACCCGGAAACTTTCAGGAATCTTGTCGACGACAGGGCAGAAAAGGGATTTAATGTCGGCCAGCTTTTTGTTGCCGCAAACGGCTGGGGCAGGGAGAGCTCCCTACTGGATGAGACGTTTACAATACCCGATACAGAGCATTTAAAACGTGTCGAAGAGATGATACAATATGCCAACTCCAGGGGAATCACCGTGTGGATCCATGGCTGGTGGACCCGCGAAGACATGAATTCAAAAATAGGAGAGGAGAAGATAAAGAGGTACTGGCGTTACCTGGTACACAGGTTCAGCGCATATAATGTGATATGGGTGGTCTCAGGCGAATACAATATGTACAATTATGGAGGCTTCAGCATTGACTTCTGGAAGGAGCTGGGAGCAATGATAAAGGAAGAGGATCCCTATGAAAGGATTGTAAGCCTTCATCCGACGCCCCCGTTCTGGGACGGCGGTGCAGAAGGGCCCCAGTGGTCCACAGGCAGTGTTATGCATGCTGAATCATGGCTCGATTATAATCAAAGCCAGGTTGGCCATGGAAGATACGCCAACGAGATGATCCCGCTTATAATTACTGAGGATTATCAGCGATTACCTTCAAAACCGGTCGTTGTAACAGAACCATGGTATGAATTCATTGAGGGAAATCCGACAGGTCTCGATATAAGATTCGGTGCATGGTCGGCAATCCTGTCCGGAGCTGCCGGCCATACGTACGGTGGGGGGCACGTATGGCTGGCCCACCTGCCTGAATCACCCGGCGGTGGCGGATCCTGGCCGCTTGAAAAAGGATTCGGGCGGAATACCCTCGATTACGAAGGGGCAGTGTCGATGAAGCACCTTGCAGATTTTTTCAGCGATATTGAGTGGTGGAACATGAAACCACTTCCCGGACTTGTTGCGGAATATCCTCAGCCGTTCTGCCTGGCAAGGCCTGGGCAGGAATATATATTATACCTCAGGTATGGAGGAACCGTAAAACTGACGATGGACAAATCTTCAGCTTCATCAGTTTATAACTTTTACTGGTTCAATCCGGGTAACGGGACCCGTACGGAGGCAAAAACTGTCAACGGTGCAGGAATTGTGGAATTTCATTGCCCCGAATCTTACCCCGGTATCAGAGATTACAAGGATTGGGTATTACACATCAGAAAAGAATAACCGGCAATCCGGGTCTTAAAAGTCTATCATTGCCTTCATCACTCCGTCGCTGTAAGCGGCAACCAGATCAAATGCCTCTTTTGTCCTTGAAAACGGGAACCTGTGGGTGATCATTTCTTCGATCCGAATTTTCCCTTCACTCATCATGTCGAGCGAAAATTGAACACAATCAACCTGCCTGCGGATAAACTGTATAGAAATCTCCTTTCGCCTGGTATTTTCAACATTAAGCGACCACCTGTCGAATTCAGGAATTCCTACAACAATAAGTTGGCCTCCGGGTTTAAGAAGAGTAACGGCATGATCGAGAGCCTCCTGTTGTCCGCAGCATTCAAACACTACATCCAGTCCAAGCGGTTCCTCATTAAGGATCCCTGAAACAATATCAGTCTTAAGCGGATTTGATGAGAGCGCACCACCTTCTTTTGCGGATATGGAAAGCCTTTCATCTATTTTATCTGTTACATAGATCCGGTCTGCACCGCCGGCTTTCAGTGCAAGCATGACACTCATGCCGATCGGTCCGAATCCAAGGATACCTGCCCTCCGGTTTCTGACATTCCCGGATTTTTTAACGGCATATACTCCTATTGCAAGCGGTTCGGATATGGCGCCATGATCATGGTTAAGGTTCTGCTGCAACGGAAAACAGCTTTCTTCAGGCATGACTATATATTCCATCAGGCATCCCTCAGCCTGCCCCGGACAGCCGAGAAAACGCAGTTTCCGGCAGGTGTGATGTCTGCCTGCAAGGCATTGGTCGCACTCGCGGCATGGCATTGCCGGCTCAATGGCGATTGCATCACCCGGTTTTACCTTTTTTACCGCATATCCCGTTTCAACAACGACACCCGCTCCTTCATGCCCGACGGTGAAAGGATATTCAACTTTCTGCGAGCCTATCCTTCCCTGCGTGTAGTAATGAATATCCGAACCGCAAATACCTACAGCACTCATTCTTATTTTGACATCTTTCGGTCCGGCAATGACAGGTTCAGGAATTTCCTTCATCTCCATCTGCCTTATGCCGGTGAGCTTCATTGCTTTCATAGTCCGAAAATTAATTATTGGAACAAATATAATTTTTGTAAATTCATATTCTGATTTAAACAAAGAAATAACACTGGGAAAATGAGAAAAATTTATGCAATAGGAGAGACAGTTTTTGATATCATCTTCAAGAACGGCCAGCCGCAGGCTGCCAAACCGGGAGGAGCAATGCTGAACAGCGCCGTGTCGCTGGGGCGCATGGGCTTGCCTGCTTCTTTTATCAGTGAATACGGGAACGACAATGTCGGAAGCCTCATCGACAAATTTCTATTGGAAAACCGTGTGGAATCGGGTTTTGTCGATCGCTTTACAGACGGCAAAACCGGATTGGCGCTTGCTTTTCTCGACGAAAGGAATGATGCCTCTTATACTTTTTATAAAAACTATCCCGTGAAAAGGCTCAATATTGAATTCCCGGTTATACAAAAAGATGACATAATCCTGTGTGGCTCAATTTATGCCATAACTTCAGAGATACGCAATAAATTCACGGCATTTACAACTGCTGCAAAGAAGAACGGCGCCATTGTAATCTACGATCCGAATTTCAGGCCTACTCATTCTTCCGACCTTGAAAAGCTGGTTCCATTAATTACAGATAACATGCGGACGGCTGCAATAGTAAGAGGATCGGACGAGGATTTCAGGAATATTTTCAGCTGCGAAACTCCCGATGAAGCCTGGAAAGTTGTGAACCGTTATTGCGGTTGCCTTGTATATACTGCCAACGCAGAAGGAGTATCCGTGAGAACAACAGGCTACAGCGGTAAATTCCCTGTCAGAAAGCTCACTCCTGTAAGTACCATAGGGGCTGGCGACAATTTCAATGCAGGTATGATAGCTGCCATTTACATATCGGGAATTACACGCGATCAGCTTGAAAGAATGGGAGAGGAGGAGTGGACCAAAGTAATCTCAATGGGCGTTGATTTCGCATCTGAGGTTTGTATGAGTTACGATAATTATATTTCCCGGGAATTCGCTGATAAGATAAAACCTGTTTTGTAGCCCCGGTGGCTTAGATCGGCTTACCGTTTTCGAGGAGGTATTTTTCAGCTTCGTTGCACCAGATAAAGTTATTCCTTGCGATGATCTCATGCAAACCGGCATAAAACGGATCGCTTCTGCCTTTTTCCTCCAGTCCGTAAAGTGAAACAAGCGGCATCGAAATATTGGTGTAGATTAGTTTTTTACCGCCGGGTATCCTCGGAAGATTTAATGTTGTATCAACCACGGCATCCAGACCCCCGACATGAGTGATCATCACGGCCGGATTGATCCGTCCCTCCTGCATCAGATTCAGCGATTCCCTCATATCACCTGTATTGCCTCCTGAGGTTCCCACAATATGGGTAAAAGCATAATGAACGTTGTAAAAGTTAAATTCTGCTTTGAATTCCGGGTTTGTCGGGCCGGCGAAAAAGTTCAGGCAACCGTCAAATCCGAGTATCGCATCTCCCTGTTCAACAACCTGTTTCACGGGTGCAAATACAAAGACATCGTCAAATCCTTTGCCCCCGGTCAGGCTCCGCAGGTATTTCACAGGTTCCTTTTTTGCGGTATTGACATACATCAGCTTTACCCCCTGTTCTGCAGCGTGTTCAGGTGTGAAAAGGCAGGCAGCCCTTGAAAGCCGGTTGTCATCAATATCAGTTACAACCATAGTTGCCGGCTTCCTGTCGCCATGCAATGCATAGTCGATTGCACCAAGGCCCATGGGACCAACTCCGGCCAGTATTGCGAGGCTTCCTCCTTCCCTGATTCCCATCAAGTGGTTATACGTGCCAGGTGGTACATGATAACTCGCATGGAAAGCGCCTACGATGCACGACATCGGTTCGGATAATGACGCGGGGTAAAACGCTTCCCCTTCATATTCCAGGAGGCAGTCAGCTTCCATAACAATGTCGGGGATAATAATATACGTGGCATCACCCCCGATATAACGGTACGAATAGCCCGGTGCGTCGAGCGTACCCATATGAGCCATTGCAGGCTGGATTGAAAATTTTTGTCCGGGACGGAACTTATGCTTCCATTTTTTTCCGGCTTCCACGATCACACCCGCAAATTCGTGTCCGAGGATTGTGGGATTTATGTGAACATCATCCGGTACCCGCTTGTGTTCAGCACCCTGAAGAGCAGCTTTATGCGACGACATGCAAATGCTGTCGGAAACAACCCTGGCAAGGATCTCATCGTCCTTGAACCCGGGAAGATCAAATTCGTCGAGCCGCAAATCCTTCTTACCGTGAATTCGTACTGCTTTGGTTCTCATATAAATATTCAAGTTTTTATCAATCCGAGCCCCATCTCCCCATCTCCCCATCTCCTGTCAGCTGCCCCGCTTCCTCGCCCTCAACCAAGCATCACCTGCCCGCCGGTAACCGGAACAGCCTGCCCTGTTTCATACTCCTGGTCGATGATGTAGAGCAATGCCTTTACAACATCTTCAAGCCTGCAGCCCCGTTTCAGAGGGACCTGTTCTTCATAGTATTTTCTCACATCATCAATAGTCCTGGCACCGGGAACCTTCCCAGTGTTGAGGTACTGGACGAATAACCCGCTGCGCGGATCCGACCAGAGCGGCCCTTCATAAAAATTGCCCGGGCAAATTGCATTTACCTTGATCCTGAAAGGTGCCAGTTCGAGTGCAAATGACTGGGTCAGACCAATACCGCCAAACTTCGACCCTGCGTATGCAAAATTGCGGTTGCTGCCCCGCAGGCCTGATTTTGAGTTTATCTGGATAATATCGGTAAAATACTCCGGGTTTTCCTGGTGCTGAAGCTTCATAACCTCGGAAACATATTTGGCACAGTTGAAGTACCCGTTGTAGTTTATCGCGGTGGTTTTAGTGAATTCCCCGGGATCCATTTCATCGAGGCTCCCGGCTTTCAGAACACCGGCATTACTGATCAGGATATCTATCCCCCCGAATTCACTTACCGTTTCTTCTATCAGGTGTTTCACCGATTCATGGTCCGACACATCCGTCCTTATGAATAGTGCCTTGTTCGAAACACTTTTTGACATCAGGCAGGATGCGAACCTGCTGCCGGTTTCCTCATTCAGATCGGCGATAACAACATTCACCGACAATCTGAAAAGAGCCTCGGCTATACCGGCGCCAAATCCCTGTGCACCTCCCGTTACCACTGCAATTTTATTGCACAGCTTATTATCCTGCTTATCACTCCGGCCGACTTTCCTCCTGTAATTTTCCACCTCCCACCTGTCGATGAAATTAACCTGTTCCGGGCTGAGGAACTTAATCCCTCCGGCAAGTGATGCATAATGACTTACCCTGATGAGATCTTCATAAACATCAAGTACCGCATCGGCTGAGGAGACCGATTCTTCAACCGCAAATACCCCCATATTCTTGATTATTATGACTTTAGGCGGATATCCGTACTCATTCTGAAAACGTGGCAATTGCTGTTTCAGGGAATCCAGGATCTTTTCTGCCGATCCTGCCTGTTCAATGAACAGATACCTGGCC
Organism: uncultured Bacteroidales bacterium; assembly: GCA_963737255.1. GTDB lineage: Bacteria > Bacteroidota > Bacteroidia > Bacteroidales > VadinHA17 > LD21. Next base: position 136,932 of record CAVTSB010000006.1, on the reverse strand, counting down.
TTGCAGTAAACAATTATATCAGGAGTAACAGGCAAGGAAATTTTATGGAATTCCTGGTGATTCTGGTAGTATTTGGCTATGAGCGTATTATGCCGCTGCCTGATCACTTTGGGCTGATCACCAGCCAGGATCATCCTGATCCCCGGCAAAACTTTATGCATTATTGGATTGAACGGGAGGCTTTCGACATCCGGAGATTGTCCGAAATGTGTTTCAATACCGGAAATGATCTCATCATAGATCTTTCTGATCTCCTGTGTTGAATCGGCGCTGACAAACGACCCGTGGTTCTCAAGGAATATCACATGAGGATCCTCCTCGTACTTTTCCCTGTAGGAGGTAATCTCGGATTCGAGTCTTTTGAAAAGCGTATATCCGGGATCGGTATACGGAACAAATAGCACTTTTTCTCCGAACAGCTTAAGGGTCAGGTTTCTTGCATTCCTGCTGCACAATATGCCATTGATAAGTGTGGGATGGAGGTGAACCACAAACCTGTACCTGATCAGTTCATGAAGTGATGTCTCTACAGATGGCCTTTTGTTCCTGCCAGGATCAATAATGCTGCTGAAAAGATCAATTTTAACCTGATCCTCACGTAAAACGGGGTCATCTGAATAATTCTTCTGTGAAACTGTATGCAGCCTCTCCCTGCTGAGAACAACCAGTCCTTCTTCATCAAGTCCGGCAAGCGATTGTCCGCTAGCCTTGATCCAGATGGAACTCTCATTCTTGAAAGAGGTGTTTCCTCCTCCTGCAATAACAAAGTTCTTGTTATTACCGTAGTATCTTGATATCTCAACAAGCTCACTTATTTCAGGCGTCATATTCGATTTTATTTGCAAGGAAGTATTCAATTACAAGCTTACCCAGATATGTCAGTTCCCTTTTTTGTCGGGCATGCGTTGACCCCTCAGGTGTTACATATCCCTGGCGCCCCTGGGCCCTCAGATACTGGTGTGCTGCTATAACACAAACAGAGTTCCATGCGATCTGTTTTAATTCTTCGTCAAGGATCTCCTGGCCGCGTGCCGAAACAGTCAGCGGGATCATTTCGGGTGTGTTGTGCTCGGTCCCGAAAATGATCAGATACCCTTTTTCGTCAAAAAACTCAACAAAATCCCTCAGAATTGCAAGATCGTTCCTTCCCGGGATCAATTCGATACATTCCACCTTGAGAGCAGTGAGTGATGCATGAAGCTTTTCACGATCTTTTTCATATTCGGTAAACTTACCTGAGGCATCATCAAGCAACACCGGGTAGCATGGTATCCCTCCTGCTTTCACTATTATATTTATGATCGTTTTCAAATCAAGGAATGAACTTTCATTCTCTTCCACGAATGCAGCCCCTCCGCTTTTAAGCAGGTTTGACCGGATCTCATTTTCAAGCCTTGCGGCATCACCCGGCGAAGCTTTCGATTTTATTCCTCCGTAAAGCGACTCGATAAACCGAACCTGCTCTTCGGGATTCGAAAATTTCTCCACAGCCATTGACCTGACTGCCTTGGCAAGATGCCGTTCGCGGACAAGTTCACGGGCAAACCTTCTTTTAACCTCGTCATATGTCAGCGAAAGAGAAGGATTTATTGGTTCGATCAGCTTATTCAGCTTTGAGATCATAGCTTTCATCTGGTTCTGGCTCTCCCTGATTACATTGTTGAGTTTCATCTTCTGAAACCAGCCCGGATTAAACGGGTAATCGAGCCCCTTGCCGCTGAAGTATACCCTTCCCGGGTTATTCGGATCATTTATCCTTATACGCCTCTTCTGTTCTTCTTTAAGAAGGCCGATAAATTCGATATTGAACAACGGGAATATCTTGTTCCTGACAGATCCCTGATAAAAGGAATTGTATCCCTCAGTTACGAAAAAATCGTTGATCCCCAGTACGGCAATTTTTTCGCTTTTTGCTGACGAGAAGATTGTGTGCATGTCAGGGAATGCGCTGAACGAAAATGGGGTGTGAATGTGCCCGTTTGATTCCCTGTATAAAGGAAAGTTGTTGTTTAACAGACTTTTCCTGAGCTCTTCCGGTTCGGGAAAATCTGAAAGAAAATGTTTGTTTGCCATACAGGGTTCTGAATGTTTAAAAATTTACCAGTTTTAACCTACTGTCACCTGAAAAGTTTTTCCAGTTCACGCACTCTTGTTTTGGTAAGAGGCTTTTTCTTTCCTGTCAGTTCTGTTATCAATGTCATCCTGGCTGCATTTTCAAGAACTTCGAGCTTATCAAATGCCTGCAGAAGGCTTGCTCCGGTTGTCAGGATGCCATGATTTTCAAGAAGGAGTATATCGGATGATTCAACGCTCTCTGCTGCGAGCAATGCCAGTTCATCAGTTCCCATCAGGGCATATGAGACAAACCTTGGATCACCGCATATTGCCCGCGCTTCTGCGGTTAAACTGGTGTCAATACTGCACTTCATTGCCGTGTAGGCAGATGCATAGACCGGATGAGCGTGCACTATAGCCAGTATCCCTTCCTTCTTTTTATAGATTGCAAGATGCATTCTGTGTTCGATCGAGGGCTTAAGCTCCGGTGTCAGATTCTCTCCGTCGATTGTCATAATGCCGACCTCTCTCCACCGCATCTCACCTTTGTCGGTTGCTGAAGGTGTTATTATTATTTTATCTTCACCGGCCCTCAGACTTATATTTCCTCCTGAGGTGGTTGTAAGCCCATGCCTGTAAAGCCGGCGCATGAACCTGGCAACCTCCTTGCGTTCTTTTTTAAAGTTTTCCTCCGCCATGATAAGATTGATTATTGTAAAAGGTCAGCAATTCCGCCAAGAACATATCTGGGCCGGTATGGGAAATTATCAATTTCAGTCATTGAAGTAATACCACTCAATACAAGGAGGGTATCGATCTCCGATTCAAGTCCGCACCTGACATCAGTATCCATCCGGTCACCGATGACTATGGCATCTTCCCTTTTTACCCCGAGCCTTTTTAGTGCGATCCGCATCATAAGCGGATTGGGCTTTCCGACAAAATAGGCTTTTTTCCCCGAAGCTATTTCAATGGGAGCTATAAGGGCTTTAACTGAAGGAGTAATCCCATTTTCGACAGGTCCGCTTATATCGGGGTTTGTTCCGATCAGCCGGGCGCCTCTTATAACAAGATTTACCGCAACCTCTATTTTTTCAAAATTGTAACTATTTGTATCACCTACAATTACATAATCAGGATTGATATTATTTGTTGTGTAGCCCACACTGTACATGGCGTTAATAAGGCCTGCATCACCGATAATGAATGCGCTGCCATTGGGTTTCTGGCTGGCAAGAAAGCCCGCTGTGGCAAGTGCACTGGTGTAAAAGTGCTCTTCTCCAACATTAATCCCCAGTCTTTCAAGCTTTTCGTGAAGTTCCCTTGGCGTCCGCTGGCTTGCATTGGTCAGAAAGAGGTATTGCTTGCCCGATTCTTCCAGCCATTTTAGAAACTCAGTGACACCCGGAAGCAGCATATTACCATGATAGATAACGCCATCCATATCAATTATAAAGCCGGATTTGGACTTGATATTCTCAACTATGTTTTCCATTTTGATTTATTTCTTTCGTAAAGATATCAAAAAGGAGTTTATACACCCTCCCTGTTTAATTTTATAGCCTTGCCGGCGGAGAAATCCGTTTTGCTTATATGACCTTTCAGGGGTATTATCTTTTCATGAATTGCATCAATAATCCATTCCGGTTGGGGAAAGAAGGAATTTTCCATTTCATGAGCGGGAATGATCCAATTCCGGGAACCTACAACCACCGGAGGTGCATCAAGGTCATCAAAAGCCAGTTCAGTGATAGTCTGGGCAAGCTCTTTCAGAAATGAGCCGCGGGAAGACGCATCGCTCGCAAGAACAATTCTGCCTGTCTTCCTGACAGACTCGATCACAGTTTCATAATTAAAAGGAACGAGCGTCCTGGCATCAATTACTTCGGCGCTTAAACCGTAATTCTTTTCCAGTATCCCGGCAGCTTTCAGAACCGGATATAATGTGGCCCCGATTGAAAGAATTGTAATGTCTTCGCCTTCCTTTTTAATATCGGGTTCACCAATAGGTATCTCGTAATAACCCTCAGGCACTCCTGATGCATGAAACATCTCACCGATATCATAGATCCTCTGACTTTCGAAGAAGATCACCGGGTCAGTCCCCTGCAATGCGCTGTTCATCAGACCTTTTGCATCGTAAGGTGTCGCCGGGAACACAACCTTCAGGCCAGGGATATGAGCCACGAGCGAGGACCAGTCCTGTGAATGCTGGGCTCCGTATTTTGATCCGACTGAAACCCTGACAACAACGGGCATCCTGATCAGATTACCGCTCATTGCCTGCCATTTTGGGAGCTGGTTGAAAACTTCATCGCCCGACCGCCCGAGAAAATCACAGTACATTATCTCTGCTATAACTCGGCCGCCGCACATACCGTAACCTATGGCAGTTCCGACAATTGCCCCTTCCGAGATAGGCGAGTTGAAAAGCCTGTGATATGGCAGGGCTTCGGTCAATCCCCGGTAAACTGCAAAAGCGCCACCCCAGTCACGGTTTTCTTCTCCCCAGGCGGCCAGCGTCGGATCTTTATAAAAGCGGTCGATGATTGCTTCGAAAATTCCATCGCGGAGCTGGAAAAGCCTTGCTTTTGAAACCTGATTGCCTTCCTTGTCCTTATGATACCTCTCTTTGGTTTTCAGTGACTTAACCCTCGGATTCTCCTGCATCGGGATGAGCACCTCAGGAGTGCCTTCTTCCATTCGGTCGAGCGACTGGTTTGAGAACATCATTTTTCCAATGCGGTCCGGATCAGCTGTCAGGTCAAGATGCGGTGATACTTCATCATCTATGCTTAATTTCAGGATGTGGGTGAGAATTTCTGCCGTATCGTTCCTGATCTCATCAAGCATGTCGTGCCCGGTGATACCGCAATCAACAAGGCTTTTACCGTATGTAACTATCGAATCGACCTTCTGCCAGGCTTCAATTTCTTCCTTTGACCTGTATGATGACGAATCGCTGGGAGAGTGCCCGCTTATCCTGTAGGTCAGCGTATCAAGAAGGACCGGGCCCTTTTTATCCCTGATTATCTCCGTTTTCCTCCTGAAGGCATCAATTACCGCAAGCGGATTATAACCATCGATACGTTCGGCATGCATCATTTCGGGGTTGATTCCGGCTCCGATCCTGGCAAGTATCCCATAACCCATTGTCTCACCCATTGTCTGTCCGCCCATGCCATAGAGATTATTCATAAAGTTGAAAATAAGGGGAAGACCGCCGTTGTGATCACCTTCCCATAAAGTCCGGTACTGATCCATTGTGGCAAAAGTTATTCCTTCCCATACAGGTCCGCATCCCATGGAAGCATCTCCGATATTGCAGACAACAATGCCCGGCTTCATGTTTATCTTTTTATAAAGTGCGGCACCGACCGAGATATCTCCCGATCCTCCCACTATGGCATTGTTGGGATATATTCCGAAGGGTGTGAAGAACGCATGCATTGAGCCTCCCAGACCTTTGTTGAATCCGTTTTCACGCGCAAAGATCTCAGCCAGAGCCCCGTAAAGGAGGAAATGCACTGCAAGTTCCCTGACTGTGCCGGTAAATCCCTTTTCAACGACCTTTAGTGCTGAGCCCCCGAAATAGTTTTTCATTATTGAATACAGGGTATCCTCATCAAGCTTATGAATGGCTGACAGTCCCTTTGCCAATATTTCTCCATGACTCCTGTGCGATCCGAAGATATAATCATCGGTGCCCAGTGTATAGGCCATTCCCACGGCTGATGCTTCCTGCCCGATTGAAAGATGGGCCGGCCCCGGATGATTGTATTTTATTCCCCTGTATTCGTTGGTTGTTTTTATCAGGTTCAGCATGGTCTCAAACTCCCTGATAACTACCATATCGTGGTAGATCCTGATGAAATCATCGTTGCTGAAGTTCCCTCTTTCTTCAACGATTGATTTATTGTACTGGTTTACAGGGATCTTCCCGAATTCAATAAAACCCGGTTTGCGTACAACCCCCGGTTCAATGTTCTGACACTTTGGCATATTTTCTTTTTTTGGTCTTGTAGTATTTTAGTCTACTGGTCTTTTGTCTTTTGTCTTTTGTCTTTTATCTTTTGTCTTTTATCTTTTATCTTTTATCTTTTAATTCCCATCTCCCTCTCTCCCCATCTCCCCATCACCCTCTCTCCCCATCACCCTCTCTCCCCATCACCCTCTCTCCCCATCACCCTCTCTCCCCATCACCCTCTCTCCCCATCACCCTCTCACCCCATCACCCTCTCTCCCCATCTCCCTCTCCCTTCCTTTACATCTCAAACCTTTCAATCTGTTCCTTTATTTCCTTCAGGAACAATGTGGCCGGTCCGCCGTCGATGGCCCTGTGATCGTATGTCAGTGACAGTCCGATATAGGGTACGAATCCGAATGTATTGTTGCCGAGATCGGCCGGTCTGTTAATAATTGTACACACGCCGAGGATTGCTGCCTGGGGCAGGTTAATTACCGGCGTGAACATCTCAACGCCATAATTGCCAAGGTTTGACACTGTAAAAGAGGCAGCCGTGCTTTGAAGCAGTTCGGGATTGATATTCCCCTTTTTGCAGCTTTCAGCAACGGACCTGAGTTCGCCCGACAACATTTCAAGATCCATCCCATCAGCATTCCTGACCGCCGGAACCATTAGTCCCCGCGGTGTATCGACTGCGATCCCCAGGTGTACCCTGTTGAATGTTCTGATCCTGTCGTCAAGGTAGTGGCTGTTCGCTTCAGGAAATTTCCGGAGAGCTCTTATAACGCACCAGCATACCATATCATTCAGGGTGATATCCCTGCCGGCCCCTTTTGAGATCGCATCCTTGATCTTTCTTCTGGCTTCAAGCAACCTCCTGACATCGGCGCTCATATGGTGGGTCAGCTGGGCAGAATTCTGAAGAGAGGAGTGCATTGCCCTGGCAATGATCTTCCGTACATTTGACAATGGCAGCTCAGTAAATTCAACACCAGTAACTTCAATGGCGGCTGAAGCTGTCATCCCACCTTTGAGGAACTCTTCGATATCACTGCAGATAATCCTTCCGTTTGGACCCGATCCCTTAACAGTGTTGTAATTCACCCCTGCTTCAACAGCCATCCGTTTTGCCCTTGGGGAGATCCTGATCTTTGCAGACCCCGGCAGGGCTGTAATTTCCTGCTGCACTGCTGCTGGAACGGTTTCCCTGCTATCAGGTTGTTCCACGATGATTCCCTGATTTGTAACGTCAACCGGCTTCCCCGACAGGAAAGATGAAATATCCTCGCCACGGCTGCCTATTACTGCAACATTAACCAATACGGGAACTTCCGAGCCTTCTTCATATAAAATCGCGAGCAGTGTGCCGTCGGCCGGGGATTCCATATCGAATGCAGCCTTATCAGTCTCGTAAGAAAACAATATATCTCCTGTTTTGATCTGGTCTCCTTTTTGCCTGAACCATTTTGTGATTATGCAGGTTTCGACTGACTGCCCCTGCCTGGGCATTATTATGGGAATTGCCATCGTGTTGTGATTAGTGATTAGTGATTGGTTGCCGGATGCTGGTTGCGGGTTGCAGGTTACAGGTTACGGGTTGCAGGTTGCAGGTTGCAGGTTCTTTTTTGTAACTGTAATCCTGGTCAAGGCTTAAATCATTCCCCATTCGGAGAATCCCGGGTACCCGGGAGGGAAGCGGGCTGACTTTTATCAGGTAGTGAATTTTGTAAGCGGTCACTGCTTGTTAACTTGTTAAAATAAGTATATTAAATGTTAAATTTATAATTAGTAATATCATTAATAATCAATGGATACAAAATTATAGAAATAAACTTGTATTTACAAGTGAATATCACTATATTTACAAAAAATATTTAACCGATGGTTTCTTCAAAGCCGGTACCGCAATACAGGAGGCTTTATGAGATCCTTCGAAAGCACATTGCCGAAGGGATCTATAAGGAGGGTGATCTTCTTCCCTCGGAAAATGAGCTCTGCCAGATTTACGGAATGACTCGTCCGACTGTTCGCCAGTCGCTCAGCACACTTGCCAGCGACGGCTATATCAGGAAGCACCAGGGAAAAGGCAGCATAGTTCATCTGATCCCCAGGGAAATAGGCATCCTTTCAGTTTCGGGAACTACATCTGCAGTAGGCGACAGGAATCTGAAAACGAGGATCATCGTAAAACCGGTCCTGCAGACAGTGGAATGAAGAATTCATGTTCCCGCTGTCGGAACTTGAAAAGGAATCAGGCTACGTTTATCTGGAGAGGCTAAGGCTACTTAACGACAATCCTGTTTTTTATGATATCAGCTTATCTGCCTAATATCAACCTGCCGAGGATCACTTCGCGTCAGTTTGAAAACAGGTCCCTGTTCCGGATCCTGAGGGAACATTACAGCATTGAGATCAGAGGAGGTGAACAAAGGATCAAGGCAATTTCGGCCATCGCCAGAATAAGCAGGTTCCTTAAGCTTGAAAAAAGGACAGCCTGTGCTTCATCTCGAAAGGAAAATGGAAACCAATGTTAATGGTCTGTTCACTTTATTCATCAATTTATTGCAATACCGAAAAATTCTCAATTTTCGGAAGATTTTAGAAATTCAATCCAGTTTTTGGTTTTAATAAAAAAGTTTAATTTTATAGGCTAATTTCCTGTTGATTGGATAATAAAATAAAATAAATATTCATTTCATTAACTAACCTAAAATCAAAAATTAATTTATGAAAGATCAAAAGTCCTTATGGTCAAGACGTCGGTTCCTTGGTTCCGCAGCACTCGGAATGGCCGGTATGGTTGTGATTCCGGGTCTTGCAACTTCCTGCAAAGGAGGAAACAAAGCCGCAGCCGAATCAGAAGACTGGCGATGAAATCACACTTGGTTTCATTGGATCTGGGACAACAGGCTATGTTCCTTCTCAGTGGCTTTCTCCAGGTGGCCGGAGTAAAAGTGGTTGCCGGGTGTGATGTTTACGGCATCAAGCGCAACGTTTTGAAAAGAGGGTAACAGATTTTTATACAAAAGCCGGCAAGGAGTTCAAGGTTGATACCTACGAAAAGTACCAGGATGTACTTGCACGGACCGGATATTGATGCAGTTGTCATTGCCGTTCCTGATCATAATCATGCAATGATTGCGATTGCAGCACTGCAAGGCAGGCAAGGATGTTTACCTTGAAAAACCGATGACTTTCACAATTAATGAAGGGCAGGAACTTAAAAAGGCTGTTCGTGCAAAACAACAGGGTACTTGCAGTCGGAAGTCAGCAGCGTTCTGATTCCGGTTTCCAGCATGCAGTGAACCTGGTTCAGACAGGCGCACTTGGTAAAGATCACCAAGGTGAATGCCTACGTCGGGGCACCTCCGAAGCCCTATGACCTTCCTGAAGAACCGCTACCTGCCGATCTGAACTGGGATCTGTGGCTCGGACCTCTTCCTGCAAACTATTCATTACAATAACCAGCTTGATCCTCTGATCTCGCTTGATCCTGAAAAGGATGAAGAGATATGGGGTGCATGGCGCTGGTACAAGGAAATGGGCGGAGGCTTTACAACCGACTGGGGAGCACATATGTTTGATATTGCCCAGTGGGGACTCGGAATGGATAAAAACGGACCGGTCGAAATCTCTCCGATCGGAGACGGTACAGAATTCATTTCCTGGAAATATGCAAACGGAGTGGTAATGACTTCAGAACCTTTTGATGACGAATCGCACGAAGGGAGTGAAATTCTGGGGAGAAAACGGCTGGATTGAAGTTATCACGCGGGTTACTTCAATGCCTCTGATCCCAAATTCAATCCTCCGGTCTGCCGCTTCCAACTGATGACGGACCATATGAAACAAGGATCCCGCATCAGGTTAATTTTATTGAATGCGTGAGGTCGCGTCAGGATCCTGTCGCTTCTGTCGACATTGGTCACAGCAGCTGTACTGTCTGCACATCTTGGAAATATTGCCTGTGACCTCAAGAGAACGATTAAATGGAATCCTGAAACCGAAACATTCATTGATGATTCTGACGGCGAAGCTACCAGAGCGCCTGCACTATGAATACGCAGTCCGTGGAAACTGGTATAATGATTTTCGCCCCTTAATCTCCGCCGGTGGGGGACTTTAAGAATTTTTAGCTCCTCCTTTAGGGGGCTGGAGGGCAATAAAATAAAAAGAGGCTGCACAATAGTGCAGCCTCTTTTGATATAATTTCGCAAAAATTATTCTACTCTTTTAACCTTGATAGCAACAGGTCCTTTTTCTCTCATTTCAACTTCAAACTCAACTGCCTGTCCTGTTTCAAGTTCGGTGTGGGGAAGCTTCAAGACCTGAACGATGGATAAAAATATCCTTTTGATCTTCAGTCTGCAGAAACCCGTAACCTTTTACCCTGTCATACCATTTAACAGTACCTTTCATAGTTCTTGAGTTTTTTGTAACCTACCTGTAATTATCCCTTCTGTTTCCGCCTCCTCCTCTGCGGTCGTTATCTCCACCTCGGAAATCTACTTCTTCTGTCGGTCCTTTCAATAGATTCGTTAACAATAATTTTCCTGCCCTGAACTTCAGCACCATTAAGTTCTTCAATGGCCTTCTTTGCTTCGGCTTCGTTTGGCATTTCCACGAAACCAAATCCTTTACTTTTCCCAGAGTACTTGTCAATAATGATTTTAGCAGATCCTACTTCGCCATACTCTTCAAAGATTTCCTTTAATTCTGCTTCACTCATTTTAAAATGAAGACTTCCTACATAAATGTTCATAATTCAATAATTAAGTAATTAAAAACAGTTTCAAAGGTCATATTTTTTTTTGAAATCTGAAAATAAAACTCATAATATATTGGAATTTAACAGTTTTTTGGTCTGAAAGACACATCAGGGACCACAGGCCAGGGTTAATTCAGTCATGTTAAACAGTCAATTTATTTATTTAACAGTGGTACAATAAAATTGTTCGAAGTTCAAAGCCGGAAATTTTAAATTTGTTGAATTTTTATAAAACACCCCCGCGACTCACAAATTAATCCAAAGACAGACCTTGATCAGCTGGCAATAAATACTTGTTCACTTCTTGTTCCTTATATATATATGCTTTATCCCGCTTTGTCCTGAATCCCTTTCATCTATCTCAAAATCGAGCGATCGTATCAGAGGCGTTAGCTTGGCGAAACCATAGTTCCTCGCATCGAAATCGGGCTGTTTCTTAAGTATCAGATTACCTACATCACCCAGGTAGGCCCATCCGTTCTCATCAGCCAGATCAGCAATGGATGTGGCTATTAGCCGTTTTGCCTTCCTGATCTGGATCTGGCTTTCATTTTCTTCATTCTTTTGTTTCCTGGGCGATGGCTTTCCTGCCTTTTTCCTGACAACCAGCGGTTCTGCAACAACTGACGGTCCATTAATTATCTCAATGTAAATGAATTTATCACATGCTACAATAAAAGGAGCCGGGGTCTTTTTTTCGCCGATGCCGATCACCTTCATTCCTGCTTCCCTTAACCTCGTTGCAAGTCTTGTAAAGTCGCTGTCGCTCGATACAATGCAGAATCCGTCAACCTTACCGGAATAAAGAATGTCCATTGCGTCAATTATCATCGCTGAATCAGTTGAATTCTTCCCCCTGGTGTAACTGTATTGCTGTACCGGAGTGATTGCATTTTCAAGAAGAACGGATTTCCATCCCGCCACCGTTGGTATTGTCCAGTCACCATAGATCCTTTTAAAGGTAGGAGTCCCGTACTTTGCTATCTCCTCAAGCATCCCCTTTACATTGCTGTAGGGGATATTGTCGGCATCAATCAGTACAGCCAGCCTCAGGTCATTTAATGTCTGCATAAAAATTCGAATTAAAACTTTCCGCAATTTACTCTTTTTTAGGGCATTTAAGGCAGATCCGCTAAAATCAGAGGTAATTTGGCAACCTGCATATGAAAAACTTAACTAACTTTAATTTGTTCTAGCTAAATACCCGGAACCGGTTTAAACCCATGGAGGAAATCATCAGACTAAAACCAGGAGCCCTTGCCTTCCTTGCCGTCTTCAGCGTTGCATTATTGTTTTACCTTTATTATTTCACAAGTAAACAGAAGGTAATACTGAACAGGATAATGCGACCTGCATTTCCGTCCCTTTCAGACGGAATCCTTGAATTTTTATCTGAAAAACTGGGAGGTATTATTTTTACCGGAATTATTCCTGCCATTCTATTTCTCGGAGTTCTGAGAATTCCCGCTTCGCGGGCTGGACTTCAGATGGGGTTGACTTTTGAATTCCGGTACCTGATAATAATACTTGTGATGGTTACCTGTCTGCTTTCATACGTATTTTCAAGGAAACCCGGTATTCAGGCAATGTCAGCCGACCTGAAGATAAGGAACTGGTACCCGAGGCACCTTGTTTTATATTCTGCGGCATGGATAATTTATATCTTCGGATATGAGCTTCTTTTCAGGGGGATATTATGGTCCCTTTTCTTGAGGCTTTCGGATTCTGGCCGGCCTTGCTGATAAACCTTTTGCTCTATTCGGCTGTCCATATAAGTAAAGGCAAATTCATGGCTCTGGGGGCTCTCCCCACCGGTATTATACTGTGTCTTTTAAGTTATCTTACCGGTTCGTTCCTGCCGGCTTTTTTTATTCATTCCACAATTGCCGTTATGACCGGATTATTTTCTGTCTATCACAATCCTGAAATTCGTGTTCACCTTAAGACGCAGCATGTATGAAGTTTTTTATAACAGGGGGAACAGGATTCATAGGTTCGAGATTGACTGAAAGGCTTGTTTTGGAGAATCACAGCGTTACCCTGCTTGTCAGGGATCCTGCCGTAAGCAGGTTCGCCGGCATGGAAAAAGCTGCCATTGTGACCGGTGATATTTTCAACGGGGAAGCTCTCCGGGAGGGGATGAGGGAGTGTGATTGCGTTTTCCACATGGCAGCATTCACAAAACCATGGAGTGACGACCCTTCACTGGTTACAAAGACTAATGTTACGGGCACTGTCAATATCCTTGAAGTTGCACTGGAGTGTAAAGTCAGTAAAGTCGTCATTACGTCAACCGGAGGTACAATGGGTTATTCCCGAAATGGTAAATCGGTCGGTGAAATGACAAATTATGATCCCGTATATAATACTCTGTATGAAAAATCAAAAGCAGAAGCCGAGAAGGTGGCGATTGACTTCAGTAAAAAAGGACTGAATGTTTCAATTGTTAATCCCACCCGGGTGTATGGTCCGGGAAAACTTACAAAGAGCAACTCATTAACCAAGATAATCAGATTTATATTTCAGGTCTCTGGAGGATCCTGCCGGGAGATGGCGATCGGTCGGGAATTATGTTTTTATTGACGATGTTGTTGAAGGTCATTTACTTGCTGCAATGAAAGGAAGGCCGGGCGAACGATATATCCTCGGTGGGGAAAATCTCTCTTTCAGGGAGTTGTTTGCAAAAATAGGAAAGGAGGCAGGGAAAAGAAGAGTTTTAATTCCTTTTCCGGCTGGTTTTATGAAATGGATTGTCAATATTGCTGTATTTTTTTCAAAAATCACCGGGAAGCCGCCTTTGATAACCAGGGACTGGCTTGATAAATACCTGAATGACTGGATTATGTCGAGTAAAAAGGCGGAATATGAATTGGGTTACACGATCACTCCTTTCAGTAAAGGGGTTGCAGAAACAATAAAATGGTTAAAAACGGAACAAAATGGGGTCAGAAAATAACGCATACGCGGTAGTTACGGGAGCCAGCAGCGGCATTGGCAAGGCTATTGCAGGTGAGCTGGCCAGAAGGAAACACAATCTGATTCTGAGTTCACTGCCTGGCCAGTCGCTGGGTGACTATTGCAGAGAACTGGAATCAGAAAACAGAATATCGGTTCTTTGTTTTGAAAATGATCTGACCCACGAACACGGGCCTGAAAATCTGGTTGATTTTGTTCAGAAGAAAGGGCTTAAGGTGAACATTCTGGTAAACAATGCAGGAATAGGATTTGAAGGTCCTATAGAAAGCATATCCAAAAAGCAGATCGATCACATGTTATTGTTAAACGTCAGGGCTCTGACACTGCTGACCAGTTTTTTTACTCCTGAACTTAAATCGCACAACGAATCCTATATCTTGAACCTCAGCAGCTTTGGGAGTTATCTTCCAACGGCTTATAAAAGCGTTTATCTGGCCTCGAAATCATATATATACTTTTTTACAAGGGCTCTCGAATCGGAATTTCAAGGATCTTCGCCATTTACCTGTGTCGTGGTGCCTGCTTCCGTAAGAACCAACAGGATGACACTCGACAGGATTGAAAGAAATGGGTGGTTCGCACGAAAACTGGCGCTGAGTCGCTGAAGAGGTTGCATATGAGGCTGTTGATGGAATGTTTAAAAGAAGAAAGGTGGTAATGCCAGGCAGGTTCACCACACTGGTTTTCAGGTTGGCATTATTTGTCCCTGAAGGGATCATGCTGTGGATAACACGGGGAATATTCAGAAACTATAAAGTTGAAAACTGATCTTCCGGCTAACGTCAGATCTTTTTCCCGGTCATTGAAATTATATCGAGCCGTAATACGGTTGTTCTTTCAAAGACTTCAGGATGGTAATTAAATCCGCTTCTTTTTGAATAGTGCTGCATGATCGAAGTCAATCCTTCTTTTTTCTTCTCATTATCAGTAAGGATAAAAATCTTTCCCCAACCGATAATACTGCTGAATTTCATGCCAAAATCACAGGCCTCATTGCCTTCAATAATCGCATGATCAGTATCCATTTCAAAACATACATAGTTGTTCTTTCTGATCATTTCGATTTTTCTACCCTCCGGTGCACAATGGAAATAGAGCTTTTTGTCAGCCCCTCCCGCATATCCGAAATTCATTGTCACGATATAGGGTGTGGTCCCGTCTGTCAATGCTATCCGGCATACATCCGACCGCAGAATTATCCCTTCCATCTCTTCAATGCCGACTTCCCTCTCTTTTCTTCTCATATGAAAGGATTAAATTTTTAAATAAAAATAAAGAATATTATTAACTTTGGCAGCAATAAAAAGATTTCACAGGAATCTTACAGTATATAAAGCAATTATTATGGGAAAAGGTGATAAAAAATCAAGAAGAGGGAAAATTATTCTTGGTACTTATGGTGTCAGACGTCGCAAGAAAAAAGCTGACAAACCGGGAATCAAACAGGTAATGGCAGTTCAGGAAAAAGAAATTAAGGATAAAAAGCCGGCCAGAGAAAAGAAAACGGTACAGGAGGTTAAGGAAGTTGTTGAAGTAAATGAAGTTCAGCCTCTCAATGAAGTGAAGGTAGTAAAGGAGGCAACGGAAGCCAGGCCGGCAAAGGAGGTAAAACCGTCAAAGGAAACCCCTGAAAAAAAGGAAGCCAAAACTGCCCCGCATAAGAAAGAACCTAAGGATGCTGTTGCTGCAAAGGAAAAAAAGGAAGCAAAGGAAGCCAAACCAAAGAAGGAAAAAACAAGCAAGTAATTCATCATTTATTTTCTGACGACCAGCCACGTATAGTCTTCAGGATCAATCCTTGCATTGATAATTACAGGTTCATTCAGTAAGAGTGCGTCGTTCACTGCATCACGCATGCCTGTTTCCGAATCGGCATTGATCACTTTTACACCCAGGAACGTACCTGAAGCGAACAGATCGCCTGAATAGAGCACCGTACCATATGGCGCAATGTTTTTCCATGATTGTTTCAGTCTTATAAGATTCAGTTCGCCATCGGACAGGACAATGATTATCACGGGCAGGTTATATCTCCTTGCCGTAATCACCTCCCCGGCAGTCATCAGGAAACCCCCATCGCCTGTTATGCAGGCTACGGTCCTTCCCGGACTTACAAGCTGCGCCGACAATGCAGCAGGGATGCCGAATCCCATCCCTGACCAGCCGTTTGTCATTAACAGGTTTCTCCTGCCATGAGTTCTCCAGTACTGTCCTGCCAGATGCAGATGCGATCCGACATCGGCTGTTATGATGGCATCATCAGGTAACTCCTCCATAAGGACCTTAAGGGCTGTTACCGGACCAAAATGATCGGTAAAGCCTTCGAAAACCGAGGCCATCTCATCCCGTACTGAATTTATGACTGCGCTGTTGAATTCTGTATATACCGTAAAGTGGTTGTCCAGTATATCAAACCATTCTCCGGGAATGCCGGTGTATTGAACAATGTTATCGGATACGGGCATATCTGTGATCCTGGTATTGAAATGAATGAGCGGTACATCGGGCATCCACGATTCATAATTATATTCCACCGGATCATAACCGATCCCGATAACAAGGTCAGTCCGTTCAAATAAATCTTCAAGATAGTCGCTTAATGCATGAAAAAGCACACCGGCATAGCATTGATGATCTTCGGGGAGGACTCCCTTTGCCATCGGTGTCAGAACAACCGGTATCTTCTTCTTCTCAAGGAATGCCATCAATCCGGGTCCGGCACCCAGTCGGGCAGCAGTAAGTCCAACCGCCAGCAACGGATTCCTGGAATTCTCAAGCAGGGAAATGACCCGGCTGACATCATTTGTGTCACTCACCGGTTCAGGTTGAAATGAGGGCACTGGTCCGGCCTGAATTTCTGCATTTGCGATATCCGCCGGAAGACCTATATGGACGGGCCCGGGATACTCTTCCCTGCAGAGAGCGGCAGCTTTTTCGATCACCTCCGGTGCATTAAGGGGGGTAAGTCGGAAGGTACCCTTCGAAAGCGGTTCATAAAGTTTCTGATGATCAATGTTCATCTGGGTGGTCCGGTTGATCATACCATCTTCAATCTCACTTGTCAGAACGATGACAGGCGACCGGTCGAGCAGCGCGCAGCCGGCACCGGTTGCAAGATTGGTGGCTCCGGGACCGAATGTGGAATGGCACACCCCTGGAATTCCTGTTAGCCTGGCTGAAACGTCGGCCATGATCCCCGCGGCGGATTCGTGCGATACGAGAATAAACTCAATCCCGGCTGACCTGAATGCTTCCATATAAGGGATAGATGGCCCTCCGGGAATCCCAAAGACATATCGTACCCCCGTGGCTGCCAGCTGATCTGCCAGGTATTCTGCAACTGTCATAAAAAACAGGATATAAAAACAAATCTATTAAATAATATTACATTTTGAAAATCCACACGAACTCTCCCCTAACCCCTGGCCGGGGTGGTTGATGCAGAAGCTGTTTTATGGAGTTAATTTGCAGAAAAACAATTAAATAAGTTTGGGATTGTTGAAAAAGTCCTTTTTAACCGCAAAGAACGCTAAGATGTCGCAAAGAACGCAAAGCTAAAACACATAAATTCAGCTCTTTGCGAACTTTGCGTCTTTCCTTTGCGCCCTCTGCGGTTAAAGGATTTTGACTTATTCAACAGCCCCAAATGTAAGATATTGTATGTCAGTTACATAAAGTTTGATTCATAAGCTATCCAATTCCTTAAGAACGGCAATGCCCTTAACCTCTTTTATAAAAGGGGTTGCTTATTATTATGGAAAAAACTTTTTCGTTGTATTCTGAACAGCACTATTTTAATATGTATTATAATATGTCTTTTAATACGTATTATAATACGTATTATAATACGTATTTTTTAATTTCATTCACGAAGTGTTTTGTATTTTTGTTAAAACAGGTTAAAGCCTCTTAATAATGTTTAATATATTTTTGAACATCTTTTCTGAACTCAAATTCTATTAATTTTAACCGCATCTTTCATTAAGTAAAATGACTGAAATGGAAACAGGTAAACTGGCAATTGCTTTTGCACTCAATATTGCCGTCTCAACACTTATCGTGCAGTCGCAGGTAACGGCCGATGATTACAGGAGAGCGGATGACCTGGTAAAATCAACGACCGGGAAAATGTTTTACGGGAATGTCGATCCATCATGGATCGGGAATACAAACAATTTTCTTTATGAAAATATAACACCAGGAGGGACCGATTACATTGTTGTCAATACTGAAAACCTGACCAGGAAGCAGGCATTTGACCAGAAAAAGTTTTCGGCTGCATTTGAAAAGGCCACAGGGAAAAAGGCGGAACCGGGGAAGCTGCCTATAAAAAATATTGTGTTTTCCGACCGCATGAGTAGTTTTGCCTTCAGTTATGATAATTACAATTGGATATGTACTCTTCGCGACTACAGCATAGTGCGCAGGGATAAGGTAACTGACAGGAACAGGCAGGGAGGATGGGACTGGGGATTTAAGGACGAACTTTCCGGAGATCCGGTTGATTCACCCGACAAGAAATGGACAGCGTTCATAAAGGACTTTAATGTATATATACGGTCTGCAGAAGATAAGAAAGAATACAAGCTGAGCATCGATGGGGCCTTTGGGGAATATTATTCCTCGTCAGTAAAATGGTCGCCCGATTCTAAAAAGCTTGTTGCATACAGGGTTAAGCCTGCTGAAAAGCACATGATCCATTATATTGAATCCTCTCCAGCCGATCAGCTTCAACCCAGGCATTATGCTTACGAGTACCAGAAACCGGGAGATGCGATTCCCCAGAAATACCCGCAGCTTTTTGAAGTCGGATCAAAATCGCCTGTTAAAGTGGACGACAGCTGCATCCCGAACCAGTATTGGATAAATAATATCACATGGGGCAAGGATAACAGCTATTTTACCTATGAATATAATAAAAGGGGACATCAGACCTACCAGGTTATCAGGGTTGATGCAAAAACCGGGGAATCGAAAGTTATTATAAATGAATCCTCACCCACTTTCATTGATTACAGCGGCAAGAAGTACAGATATGATGCCGAGAGTTCGAATGAGATAATCTGGGCTTCCGAAAGGGATGGCTGGAACCATCTCTATTTGTATAACGCTGCCACCGGCGAGGTGAAGAATCAGATAACTTCAGGCGAATGGGTTGTCAGGAATGTTTCGTTCGTGGATGAAAAGAACAGGCAAATTGTTTTTGAGGGCAGCGGGAAGGAGCCCGGTGATCCATATTTTGTAAATTATTACAGGATAAATTTTGATGGAACAGGTATGATCCGGATCTCAGAAGGAGATGGCACCCACGAAGCACATTTTTCTCCTGACAAAAAGTACTTTGTGGATATCTGGTCTAAAGCTGATGTTCCTCCGGTTTCTGTCCTGCGAAAGACAGAGGATGGATCGCAGGTCATGCTGATCGGGAAGGCGGATATCTCAAAATTGCTCGAGACAGGAATAAGGTTGCCTGAAACATTTTATGCCAAAGGCAGGGACGGAAGAACCGACATATGGGGAATAATAATAAGGCCTGTAAATTTTGATCCTTCAAAAAAATATCCGGTGATTGAAGATATTTATGCCGGACCTCACAGCAGTTTTGTACCCAAGAGTTTCCGGGCAGTAGCAACCGGTATGCATCAGCTGGCGGAGCTGGGCTTTATTGTCGTTAAGATCGACGGCATGGGTACCTCGAACCGGTCCAAGGCATTTCACGACATATGCTGGAAGAACATCGGGGATGCAGGATTTCCTGACAGGATTCTTTGGATAAGGGCAGCTGCGGAAAAATATCCTTATATGGACCTGGACAGGGTAGGGGTATACGGTACGTCCGCCGGAGGGCAGAATGCGGCAGGAGCGGTGCTTTTCCATCCTGAGTTTTACCGGGTTGCAGTTGCTTCATGCGGCTGCCATGATAACAGGATGGATAAGATGTGGTGGAATGAACAGTGGATGGGATGGCCCGTGGGTGAGGAATATGCCCGGTCGTCGAATGTGGAAAACGCCTGGAGGCTCAGGGGAAAGCTGTTGCTGCTTAACGGGGAAATGGACAATAACGTGGATCCCGCCTCCACGGAGCAGCTGGTCAATTCCCTGATAAAGGCAAACAAGGAATTTGAATATGTTTTACTTCCGGGAGCAAAGCACACAAGCGGAGGCTTATATGGTGAAAGAAAACGTCGTGATTTTTTCGTAAAATATTTGCTGGGGCAGGAGCCCCCTGACTGGAATATTGCGGAAAAGTAATTTTTTTCTGATATTTGCGGCCAAATTATTTTAATTGAACAACAAGGGGAATACAATATTCTGGGCAATTATTGCCTGTCTCCTGTGGTCAACAGCTTATCCTTGCATCAAACTCGGGCTTCAATATGATACTCCATTGCACTTTGCAGGAATAAGGTTTATTATATCCGGACTGATGATCCTTCCATTTACAGTCAGACCTAAGGAATTTGTAAAAATGGTAAGGGAAAACCGGAACGTAGTTATCATTGTAACAGGGCTTCAAACCCTGATGAACTACATGTTGTTCTATATCGGCATGGATCTTGTTCCGGGTGCTCTGGGAGCGGTCATAGTAGGTTCACAGCCGCTTGTTACTGCGGTTGTAGCTGCCGTCATGCACAGGGAGGACAAGCTAACCAGGGCAAAGGTAATCACCATAATTTTCGGCATCTCCGGAGTGATCCTGATCAGTGCGGGGCGGCAGGCCCTGAAAATGGGTACGGCAATCGAGTTCTTAGGAGTGATATTGATTCTTATTGCTAATATTGCGACGGCCACGAGTAACGTTGTGGTCTCTTTAAAAAGCAAGGGTATGAATCCTTTCGTTCTTAGTTCGGTCACGCTCGGGACCGGCGGGTTGATAATATATCTTCTTTCACTGGCTGTTGAGGGAACGGCCCATCCCGTCAAGCCAACTGAATACTGGATCGACCTGGTATGGCTGAGCTTTATGTCGGCATTTGCATTTTCGGTCTGGTTTAAGCTGTTACAGAGGCCGGGAGTCAAGGTTTCCGAACTCAATTTGTGGAAGTTCTTAATCCCGGTTGTAGGCGCGATACTCAGCTGGCTTATGGTACCAGGCGAAGGTCCCGAATGGCTTACAATAACAGGCATGATAATTATAACTGGTTCATTGATAGTGTTCTATGTTAGTAATTCCGTACACGTCGCCAAACCCGAAAAAATCAAGACCGGATGAGAAAAAGGCTTCTGTCGCTTGGTGTTTACATTTTATTCTGGCTGTCATTCTTCTGGTTTGCCAGGCTGTTCTTTATTCTGACACACCATAAGGAATCATTTCAGTTCGGTGCAGATTTACTTACATCCACCTTTTTTCATGGATTAAAGCTCGATCTGTCCGCAACGGGGTATGTCCTCATATTGCCGCTGCTGGTTTCACTGCCTGCTATCTGGATAAAAGGCCACTGGTTCAGGTATTTCATCAGGTGGTACACTATTTTGCTTCTTTTTATCTCTTCAGCCATAATTGTTGGAGATTCGGTTTTGTACACCTACTGGGGATTCAGGATGGACTACACGCCATTCTTGTACCTTAAAACCCCGCAGGAGGCAGCAGCTTCGGTGACTACACTGAAAATCATAACTGTCTGCCTTTCCGTTGCGGCGATAACATTGTTTTTCTCGATTCTCTATTTCAGGCGGATCGACATCCTGTTTGAATTCCCGGTCGATACCAGGCATAAGATCCTTGCAACGCTTCTCTTCATGCTTTTTTTCGGTTCACTTATTATACCGATCAGGGGAGGGTTTGGCGTTGCACCGATAAATGCCGGAACAGTATATTTCAATGAAAATATGTTTGTCAACCATACTGCAATTAATGTGGTCTGGAATGTAGGTGCTTCGTACTTCAACAGGAAACCTCTTAAAAACCCTTATGAATTCGGAGATCTGTCATCCTCCCGGGCAGTTGTTGATTCACTGACAGTGAAGAAGGGTAATCCACGGAAGGTGCTCAATAATTCTTCACCAAACATCATTTTTATCCTCCTTGAATCGTTCGGCAATACGCTGGTCGGACCCCTGGGCGGCGATCCACTCACCACACCCCGCTTAAACAAGCTTATTCATGAGGGAATTGTCTTTTCAAATTTCTATGCATCGGGTAACCGCACCGACAAAGCCCTTCCTGCAATACTGAACGGATACCCCGCCCAGCCGGCAACATCAATCATAAAGGAGCCGAAAAAAACGCAGTCGCTCCCGAGCCTGGTCAGGATCATGGACAGCCTTGACTATAATACCTCTTTCTGGTACGGAGGCGACATCAACTTTGCTAATTTCAACTCATTTGTCATCGCGTCGGGCTTTCATGAGATTATAACGATGGAAAATTTCGATCCTTCAAATTACAATTCAAAATGGGGTGTTCATGATCATGTTCTGTTTGACGCTCTTAAGGATTCAATGAAAATTATCGAGGAGCCTTTTTTCAAAGTGGTTCTGACCCTTTCGAGCCATGAGCCGTTTGAGGTCCCGATGCAACCTGTTTTTGAAGGCAGGGATGATCTGACAAAATTCAAAAATTCGGTTTTTTATGCCGACAGGAGTGTCGGTGATTTCATTGACTGGGCAAAGAAGTGTGACTGGTGGGATAATACACTTGTTATATTGGTTGCCGATCACTGCCGGCGGAATTCGCTCGACGAGCTTGTCTATTCGGATAAAATTTTCAAGATCCCGATGGTCTGGGTCGGGGGGGCTTTAAATACTTCCGGGCTGACAATTGAAAAACTCGGCACCCAGGTCGATATTCCGGAAACCCTTCTTGATCAGCTTGGCATAAGGAACAGCTTTCCCTTCGGCAAGGACCTTCTGTCGAAGGAATCGAATTCATTTGCTTTCTATACTTTTAATGAAGGATTCGCTTTTATCACCGGGGAAGCGTCTGTGGTATATGACCATAAGCTGGGCCGTCCGATCGTTGAGACCGGTGCCCGCTCTGAGGAAGCCTGGAGGTCAGGCAGAGCTTACCTTCAGGTATTGTACGATGATTATCTGAAGCGGTGAAATACCGGCTTGCCCCTCTTCTTTTTTTCACGCCATTTCTCTGTCTTTTTCCCTTTCCTCTTCTCATCATGCGTATTTGAGGAAAATTCAGGTTTTGGCTGGGCGACCTCTACTGCAACCCTCCTGTCCATGAACTTTGAGTTGTTCAGGGCCTGGATAAGCTCCTCAGAATAACTCTCACCGACTTCAAAGAATGAGAAGGTTTTCATCAGGTCGATTTTCCCGATTGGGATCTTTCTGCTCCTAGTATTTTTATTGATCAGCTCGATCAGCTGCTCAGGGAAGAAGCCATCCGTTTTTCCGAGATTTATAAATAACCGTGTCCAGTTCCCGGTTCCTTTGTGACGAGTATCATTTCTTTCCGTTCTTCCCGACCCCCTTTCAATAACCGGCGATATAAGATCCTCTCCGGAGCGGTAATCATTGAGGAACCTGTTAAATTCAAGCGAGACTACCCGGCGCAGAAGCTCTTCCCTGTCATGTGCGGAAAGCCTCTCTTTTATTTTGGGAAGAAATTTTTCAATTTCCTGATGTTCAGTTTCAACATTTTCAAGCTTTTTGACCCAGTGAAACAGCTGTTTGCCGCAGATTTCCTCTCCTGTGGGGATCTGAAGCGACTTAAACGGTTTTTTTACCTTTCTTTCTATCTGTTGCAGGATTTGTCTCTCTCGCAGATGTACGAGTGAAAGTGAAATTCCCGTTTTCCCTGCTCTGCCCGTACGTCCGCACCGGTGGGTGTATATTTCGGTATCTTCCGGAAGGCTGTAGTTTATCACATGGGTAAGGTCATCAACATCGAGGCCGCGGGCAGCAACATCAGTTGCCACCAGTAGCTGCAACGCCCTTACGCGGAACTTCTGCATAACCGTATCTCTCTGGGCCTGCGACAGATCGCCATGAAGGGCATCGGCATTATAGCCGTCGCTTATAAGGTTGCTGGCCACCTCCTGGGTCTCCTTGCGCGTACGGCAGAAGATTATTCCATAGATCCCGGGTTCTGAATCAGCAATACGTTTCAGCACTTTGTATTTATCCCTTGCATGAACCAGGTAATATCCATGGCTTACATTTTCGGCAGAGGCATTTTTTGTTCCGATTGTTATTTCGACAGGATTATTCATGTATTTCCTGGCTATTGACCCTATCTCAGATGACATGGTTGCAGAGAACAGAAGTGTTCTCCTTCCCGTGGGGACCTCATCAAGGATCTCATTTATGCTGTCAAGGAAGCCCATATTGAGCATTTCATCGGCCTCATCCAGTATGACCGAGCTCACTGATGAGAGTCTGACAACCCCGCGGTGGATAAGGTCTATAAGACGTCCGGGAGTTGCAACAATTATATGTACTCCTTTTTTTAAAGCGCTGATTTGATTCTCGTAACTGGTGCCGCCGTAAACCGGCAGTATCCTGAGCTTTCCCGTATATCGTGCATAATCGTTCAGATCACCGGTGATCTGCATACAAAGTTCCCGTGTCGGGCAAAGTATAAGCGATTGAGTTGCATTAAGTTCCGTATCTGTTGTCTGTACCAGCGGAAGCCCGAAAGCTGCCGTCTTCCCTGTCCCTGTCTGGGCCAGAGCTATAATATCGCAATCATCTCCGAGCATGAGTGGAATAACCTGCTCCTGCACCGGCATGGCACTATCGAATCCAAGCTCACCGACAGCCTTGAGTATGCCGGGAGTAAATCCCAATTCTTCAAAATTTATCATTTGTAATTGTTTGATGTGGTTCCGGAGAGGTGGTTCTGTAAACCCTGCACTAATGAACTCAAAAGCAGACCGGGGAATAGGAAATTATACGCTTTCAGGAAGTCACTTTATTGATTAAGGGCGCAAAGATACTATTTATTTGGGAAATAATATATATTCCCCCGATTTATAAAGTTTTGCCGGGATTGATAAAGCTTCAGAGGATGTGTCAGAGTTGTTCCAGCTCAATCTCCTCATCATCCCTGATCTCGAGCGTCTTGCCGTTTTCACATTTGATTGTCCGGCCGCTGAATTTTTTCAATATCGTATAATTGTGAGTTGCGATCACAACTGCTCTTCCGGTGCTGCTTATGTCTTTAAGAAGCCTTACAATCCCCTCCGATGTTTCCGGATCAAGGTTTCCTGTAGGTTCATCGGCAAGGATGATATCAGGGTCATTGAGCAGAGCGCGTCCGATAACGACCCGCTGCTGTTCTCCTCCCGAGAGCTGATGAGGCATTTTATACCCCTTGAGGCTGAGCCCCACTTTTTCAAGAACCTGATTTATCCGTGCCTCAATCTCCTGCCGGTTCTTCCAGCCGGTGGCCCTGAGTACAAATTCAAGATTGTCGTTTACTGACCTGTCGATAAGAAGCTGAAAATCCTGGAAGACTATCCCCAGCTTCCGTCTCAGGAAGGGGATCTCTTTCGGTTTAATGCCCGATAGATTGTACCCCGCAACTGATCCGGAACCTTCCTTCAACGGAAGCTGGGCATTGATTGTCTTTATCAGGCTTGTCTTACCGCTTCCGACTTTTCCAACGAGATATACAAATTCACCCTTGTCAATACTCAGGTTAACACCCGTCAGCACAAGATGATCCTGTTGCCATATATTACAGTCAGTCAGCTCAATAATTTTATTGCCGGAAGTCGGATCCTCCATAATTTCAATATTTGAAGTGCAAATTAGTGAAAGAATTGATAATTAACATTTATATGTTGATAAAATCAGTAATAAAGGCCGGCAGCCCCCGTTTAATAATTGTAATTTTACCATCAATAAAAAAATTCTGAAAAAATGTTGTAAATGGCTTATTGTTAATATATTATTAATTTATTAAGAACCGGAGCTCCGGAATTATCTTAAAAAAGACAAGCCAAAAAGCATAAGTTATGAACAGAAAAAAAACAGTACTGATATTCAGCCTCCTGGTTGCACTTGTCCCGTGTGTAATGTCGCAGGTATCTTTTACGGGAAGTGATCTGGGTTCGGATTTCAACAGCGCGATGGATCTTTTCAATAAGGAAAAATACGCCCCCGCCATCAAGCTTTTTGATTCTTATATTGAAAACAGCGATCAGACCGATGTAATAAGGATCGATGAGGCGGAATACTATGCAGCTTTATCGGCATTAATGCTTTTTAATCCCGACTCCGAATACAGGATGCTGATGTACATATCCACCCACCCTGAAAGCCCTGAGATCAATGATGCCAGGCTGGCCCTGGCTGATTATTTTTACCAGAACAAGACTTACAGGAAGGCAGCCACATACTATGAGATCGTTAACAGGCAGGAGGTGGACAGCGAAAAACTTCCTGAATATTATTTCAGATACGGATATTCGCTTTATGTAAGAGGCGATAAGGCTAAGGCACTAATGATGTTCTCCGAAATAAAGGATATAGACACGGAATACACTGCACCGGCCCTTTATTATTATTCACACATCCTTTATGAGCAGAAAATGTACCAGGGGGCGCTTGAAGGATTCATGAAGCTGAAAGATGATGAGACATTTGGTCCAATTGTACCGTTTTACATTGTTCAGATCCTTTACCTTGACAAGGACTATGAGGGGATACTTGAAATCGCACCCGAGCTCCTGAAATCGGCTCCGAAGGATCGTGCCGTCGAAATGTACCGATTCATCGGAGATGCCTATTACAACCAGGAAAATTATGCCGAAGCTTTGAAATACCTTGAACAATTTGCTGCAGGCTCAAAGGCAAGCGGCAGGGAGGATAAATACCAGCTTGGATACTGCTATTACCGTACGGGCAATATTGACCAGGCAATTAAGGTTTTGCTCGGGACGGGGGCCAGGTCGGATGTTCTTAGCCAGAATATCTGGTATGTCCTTGGCGATTGCTATCTGCAGAAAGGGGATAAGAAAAGAGCACAGTTCGCATTCGGGCAGGCGGCAAAAATGGATTTTGACGCCAAACTGAAGGAGGAATCGCTGTTCAACTATGCAAAGCTTACCTACGAAACATCCTATTCTCCCTTTGGCGAAGCGATCGCAGCATTCCAGGAATATATTGAGCTTTATCCCGGGTCAGACAAGATCGGGGAAGCCTATAATTATCTCGTTGCCACTTTTACAGAGATCAGGAATTACCAGGCCGCCCTCAGTGCACTTGAAAAGATAAAAACCAGGGACAGCAGACTGGAGGAAGCCTATCAGCGTGTTACCTTTTTCAGGGGACTTGAATTGTTCAACAATATGGAAATGGATGAGGCGATCGATATGTTCAACAGGTCGCTAAAGTATGAAAAATACAACAGTGAGTTCAGGACCAGGGCAATATACTGGAGAGGAGAAGCCAGTTACAGGCTTGGGCTTTACGAAGATGCCAGGAATGATTATGAGCAATTCATGGGACTTCCGGGTTCATCCCGGTACTCTGAATCGGAAATGATAAGATACAATCTTGGTTACGCACTTTTCAACCTCAGGGATTACAACGGTGCCCTGAGCCATTTCAGGGCATTTGAATCGGGAGGCGTCGATGTCAGGCCGGAGATTCAGATCGATACCAAAACCAGGATTGCCGACTGTTATTTCATTACCACGAACTACCCGCTGGCAATCAGTTATTATGAAAGGGTCATTGATCTTGGTAAAACAGATGCCGATTACGCCATGTTCCAGAAAGGGTTCTGTCTTGGGCTTACCAATAACGAGAGGGGCAAGATTGATGTCCTTACTTCCCTGATCTCACGGTATCCGTCCTCTTCATATGTTCCGAATGCAATTTTTGAACGCGGAAGGGCTTACCAGGCGCTGGAGGATTACCGGCGCGGAGAAGCGGATTTTATAAATGTCATTGCCAATCATGAGTCAAGCCCGTTTGTTCCAAGGGCGATCGTTCAGCTTGGTCTGCTCTATTACAACCAGGGAGAGAATGAAAAATCAGTTGCACAGTTCAGGAAAGTGATTGAAAATTACAGGTCCTCTCCCGAAGCGAGGTATGCAATGACCGGACTGAAAAATGCCTATGTGGACATGAATGACGTAGAGAGTTATTTTGCTTATGTCAGGAGCCTCGGATTTGGTGATGTCAATATAACTGAAAAGGATTCACTCCTTTACGCATCGGGTGAAAACCTTTATATCTCAGGCAACTGCAACAAGGCATCGGAGGTGTTCAGGAACTACCTTAACGAGTTCCGGAACGGAAGTTTCAGACTGAATGCCCAGTATTACCTGGCAGAATGTCTTAATTCGGCGGGCAAGCCTGAAGAAGCGCTTGAACTATACAGGGAAGTAGTGGCATCACCGAATAATCAGTTCATGGAACAGTCATTGATTGCAGCTTCATCAATCCTTTTCGGAATGGAGGAATTCCTGGAGGCGTACCAGTATTACCAGAGGCTTGAAAAGATAACCGAGACCTCCGAGAACAAACTGGTCGCCCTCAGAGGACAACTCAGATCGGCTTACCAGGAAGGAGATGCTTCGAAAAGCATTGCGGCATCCGATAAAATAACCTCATCATCAAACATGCCTGCTGAGCTCGTTCGCGAAGCGACGTTTATACGGGCGAAAGCAAGGTACAGCCTGAATGAATTTGATGAGGCGCTTGTCGACTTCAGGAAAACTGCCACAGAGATCACTAGCGTGGAAGGCGCTGAATCGAAATACAGGGTGGCGGAGCTGCTGTTCAGGAATGGGAATACTGAGGAATCGGAGAAAGTGGTGACTCAGTTCATTGACCAGAATTCTCCTCACCAGTTCTGGATGGCAAAAGTATTTCTCCTCCTGGCCGATATCAGTATCAAAAAGGGAGATTCGCTTCAGGCAAGAGCCACCCTGCAAAGTCTTAAGGAATACTACACTGTTGGAAATGACGGGATCCTCGATGAAGTCAGGACAAAACTTGCATCACTCGATGAAGGACAATAAGAAAGAATTGTCAGGAGCGGATCCCGGACTGAATTACAAAATTGCTAAAAACGAGAAAGAAAAATGATAAGAAGAAGCTTTTCAATATTAGCCCTGATTGCTGTAATTATATTACCTGCCAATGCCCAGGTTAAGGAGGAAGCTGATCTAAAAAGGGAAGTAACGTTGTACAATCCGTACAAGCCGTCGCTTCGCGACGTTAAGAAGAAAAGTTACCTGCCTGAAATAAATGATACCGCAAAAATCAATCCGTCATTCAGATATGAGGTGATCACGAAACCATTCACCCCGGTTTATCCGATAAATACGATAAAATCAGCTTCACTTCTTTCCGATCCCCTTCCAAAACTATATAAGGGCTATGTAAAGGCGGGCCTTGGAAATAACAACACGCCGTTCGGGGAGATAAGCATTGCCAGCCATCGTTCCAGGAAAGGTGCGCTCGGACTCTATGCAAAACACTACTCCTCAAACGGAAAGGTACCGCTTGAGAACAGGCAGAGGGTCTTTGCCGGCTTCATGGATAATGATGCAATGCTTTTCGGGAAGAAGTTTTTCAGGAAAAGCCTGCTGGATATTTCTGCCAATTTTATTCAGAGAACCAGGTATGCTTACGGTTATAAAACCGGAGATATCATGTTTGAACCGATTAAAAAGGATGTCAGGCTTAATTACTATGACCTGGGTGCCTCTGCCACTTATTCATCACTTAATCTTGATTCAGCAGATTTTTCATATGACTTTGGGCTCTCTTATGACTTCTTTCATAACACAAAAGATCGCACCATGAACCATATTGGTTTTTCAGGCGGAATGGCAAAGCTCTTTGAAGGATTTTATGTTGGTTCGGGCCTGAATTTTGACCATTATAGACTCTCCGATTCACTTAATTTAAAG
Organism: uncultured Bacteroidales bacterium; assembly: GCA_963737255.1. Taxonomy (GTDB): domain Bacteria; phylum Bacteroidota; class Bacteroidia; order Bacteroidales; family VadinHA17; genus LD21. The sequence goes on along the minus strand of CAVTSB010000006.1, from coordinate 107,336 downwards.
CCGAAATATATCTTTTCGGTTAGTCCCTACCTGAAGAAAAGCACTGACCAGTGGAATTTTAAGCTCGGTTTGCAGCTGGCTGTGGAGAGGAACCTGACAAGTGCGGCCAAACTTCATCTGTATCCCGATGTAAATTTCGGATTCACAATTGTTCCCGAATACATGAGATTCTTTGCCGAGCTTGGCGGCAGGCTGGAAAACAATGATCCGCTTAATGTTATTTCTGAGAATCCTTACCTGGTTCCGGACGGAAGTATATTCAGGATCCCGAATACTGACCATTCGCTCACTTTCTCAGCCGGTCTGAAGGGTAACAACGGTATGGGCGGAAACTACGTGGTCTCAGCCTCTTACTCACTGATCGATGACATGCTTTTATTCGCCAACATAGTCTACCCCGACACGGTTCCGGTTGTCTGGAACGGGGCCCGACTTGAAAGGGGAAATCACTTTATTGCCGTCCCAGATGAAGCTGAAGTTTTCAATATTCACGGGGAATTAAGCGGGAACATTACTGACAAGCTTTCGTTCAATGCCAAAGGCAACTACTACAAATACACCCTGTCGGCAAACCAGTATGCATGGAACAAACCTGACTGGGATGGCAGGATAGGCATGAACTACAATCTGAGAAACAAGATCATGGCAGGAGCTGAGGTTACTGCCCTTGGCAGCAGGAAGCTCATGAGCAGTGAAAGTCCGGCAGGATGGATGACTCTTGATCCCATTGTGACAACTGAACCTTTTCACATAAATCTGGGACTGAGCGTTGAATACCGCTATACCAAAATACTCTCCTTCTGGGTCAAGGTTAATAATATCTCGTATAACCGGTACTACGAATGGGTTTATTATCCTTCGCAGATGTTCAATTTCCTGGTTGGATTCAGCTACAGCCTGTAATTTGTGTCATGTTCTGGCGTTTCGACCCCGGTACTGTAATACCTCATGACTTTAAGACTGCATGACTGACAGACTGCACATCCCCTGATGTTAATTTCTTTAACAAATTGTGCATTACTTTTAACCAGTTTTAACTATAGAAATCATTAAAAAAAAGTATCTTTGTCTATTAAATTAAAATTCATATAATCAATAATTTATAAGCCAAAAAAAGTGAGTTTTGCGTGTGTGAAAAATTTGTAAAAATGATAAAAAAAATCTATTGAAGAATGAGTGAGAACGAAAAAAAATTGCAGGACAGCTCAGATTACTCTGCAGAGAGTATTCAGGTACTGGAGGGTCTTGAAGCTGTTCGGAAGAGGCCTGCAATGTACATTGGTGACATTGGGATTAAGGGGTTGCATCATCTTGTTTATGAAGTGATTGACAATTCAATTGATGAGGCCCTGGCAGGTTATTGCTCGAGGATTGACCTTATTATTCACGAGGATGGTTCCTTAACTACCATTGATGATGGACGCGGGATACCGACTGGCTTGCATGAGAAGGAGCAAAAATCAGCCCTTGAAGTCGTTATGACAGTACTGCATGCGGGTGGAAAGTTTGATAAAGATTCGTACAAAGTATCAGGAGGACTTCATGGTGTGGGCGTTTCATGCGTGAATGCCCTTTCCAGCCACCTCGATGCCATTGTAATGAGAGAGGGAAAGATTTTCAAGCAGGAATATGAAAAGGGTAAGCCAGTGACCCCGGTTGAGGTTATCGGTGAATCGGACAAATCCGGAACAACAATCACATTCACGCCCGATAATACGATTTTTCAGACTACCGATTTCAACTTTGAAATACTTGCGGCCAGGCTTCGCGAGCTTGCCTTCCTGAACAAGGGTATCCTTCTGACCTTAAAGGATGAAAGGGAACTCGTTGAGAACGGGAACGGTGGAATAGAGCGCTATGAGGAGTTCCGTTCCGATCTGGGGCTCAAGGAATTCGTTGAATATCTCGATTCCAACAGGGAGCGGCTGATAGGAGCGCCGATTCATATTTCCTACGACAAAACAGAGATTCCTGTGGAGATTGCCCTACAGTACAACAACTCATTTTCCGAGAACGTACATTCATACGTAAACAATATCAATACGATTGAAGGCGGCACTCATCTGGCAGGTTTTAAGCGCGGATTAACCCGCACACTGAAGAAATATGCCGAGGATTCGGGAGCCACTTCAAAGCTTAAATTTGATATAAATGGAGACGATTTCAGGGAAGGCCTTACGGCAGTAATTTCTGTCAAGGTTGCCGAACCGCAGTTTGAAGGCCAGACAAAGACCAAGCTTGGCAACTCTGAAGTGATGGGCGCTGTCGATCAGGCAGTAAGCGCCATGCTTACTGATTACCTTGAGGAGAATCCAAAAGATGCAAGGATTATTGTTCAGAAAGTAATACTTGCCGCAACAGCACGCCACGCTGCCAGAAAAGCAAGGGAACTTGTTCAGCGCAAGACTGTCCTCTCAGGTTCAGGTCTTCCTGGTAAGCTTGCAGATTGTTCTGACCGGGACCCTGAAAAATGTGAGTTGTTTCTGGTGGAAGGTGATTCTGCCGGCGGTACCGCGAAACAGGGCCGCGACCGTAAATTCCAGGCCATCCTTCCACTCAGGGGAAAGATCCTGAACGTTGAAAAAGCAATGGAGCACAGAATTTACGAAAGCGAAGAAATAAAAAACATCTTTACAGCGCTGGGTGTCAATATTGGAACGGAAGAGGACAGCAAGGCGCTTAACCTTACGGGCCTGCGCTATCATAAAATAATATGCATGACCGATGCCGATGTTGACGGATCCCATATTGATACTCTTATTATGACTTTCTTTTTCAGATATATGCAGGATCTGATCAAGGGAGGATATTTGTTTATCGCTATGCCTCCCCTTTATCTTGTAAAGAAAGGAAAGAACGAGCAGTATTGCTGGACCGAAGAGGAACGTCTTGCCGCCATAAATGAATTTGGACAGGGAAAAGAATCTTCGGTAGGTATTCAAAGGTACAAAGGTCTGGGGGAGATGAATGCAGAACAACTCTGGCAAACAACAATGAACCCCGAGACAAGAACACTTAAGCAGATAACGATCGAAAGCGCAGCCGAGGCTGATCATATATTCTCTATGCTGATGGGTGATGAAGTACCTCCGAGAAGAGAGTTTATCGAAGCACATGCAAAATATGCCAAGATTGACGTTTAATTCCGCAGGCCCTGACAACCGACCTGTTATTCATCCAATATGGTTTCTTTGACGACTGATTCTATTCGTGCAATAATTTGTTGTGAAGGCCCTGAGTAATTATTTATTATAATACAGAATATCAAGTCCTTCCCTGATGAGGCCCTGAAATATCCGGCATAGCTTATTACCCTGGTCATTGACCCGCTCTTTGCTCTCAGGTTCCGTTCAAAGAGCGGGTCATGAAAGCGGCTTTTCAGCGTTCCCTCTTTTCCTGCTTCGGGTAGTGACGAATAAAAGTCATCAAAGTACTTCCCTCTTATTTTCATATGAAACAGAAGTTTCGCAATAACTTCTGAATTTATGGAGTTCAGGGGCGACAAACCGCTTCCGTCTTCCATGAATAATCCATCAGCCGGGATGCCTGCCATATCTAAAAACTCATAAACCGCTTCAATCCCTGAGGCAGTTGAGCCATGACCCCTGTATTCCCTTCCAAGTTCCTTTACAAGATGTTCGGCGATCAGATTTACACTTTCATGGTTCAAAACTTCAATTATCGCACTCAACGGGGGTGATATTGTTTCTGAAACTACAGTCAGTTCCTTGACGCTGAAGTCTTTTTCAAGCCTGGCCGTTGACGGTTTCCCCGAAACGATTATGCCGGCGGAATCAAGCTTATTGTCAATGATTTCTGCAAGCAGGAGAGGAGGGTCGGGAATTGAGGCTTTAAGGACAAAATCATTCCTGTTCACCGGGATTGATCCGGCGATCCATCCGGAGTTACTGTACGGTGCAGCAAAAACGTAGCCCTCGTCACTGTATCCCGACGAAACCAGCATATTTTTCAGATCTTTTCTGCATATTTCCGGGACAATCTTTGTCAGAACCGGATATGAATTCTCTGCGCCGGTGCGGAAATGAATTTCATATGTATTGTCAAAAACCGACAGACCGTGAGCCCCTGCGCCATAATAATTGCCGGAATCCTCCCAGAGCCACCCGGCAGGAACCGGCTGGTAATCGTACCGGGAATCGTCGGTGATTATCCTTCCGTCAATCTGTTTAATTCCGGCCTTCATGATCTGAGTTAACCATATTCCGGTAAAGTCACCGTAATGATCCTTAAAATATTCCGAACCAAGTACAGGATCGCCTCCGCCCCTGATAACTATGTCGCCATGAAGCCTGCCTGATCTTCTGTCAAGTGTTCCGGTGTACCCGATTGTTGTTTTAAATGTAAGCTCTGGTCCCAGTAATTCGAGTGCGGCTGAAGATGTTACAAGCTTCATTGTTGAAGCAGGGATAAGGCTTTTTTGAGAATTGTGTTCAAAAACGGGTTTTCCGTCAGAGGCATTCAGAATGCAAAACGAAACTGATGCATGTGTCATAGATGAGTCAGACAGCAGAAGATCAAGCGATTTATTCTGCCCGGCAGCTGCCAGGGAAATCAGGACCCCGATCAGTAAAAAACTTTTCCTGAGCATGGATGTCAGCTTTTGTTAAGCTCCAGAGTGGATAAGAGTCCGCATGCGGCATGAATGTCTTCACCCCGGCTTGCCCGTACCGTGGTTATTATTCCTTTTGCATTGAGGGCTTCCCGGAAGGCTATCACAGCTGACATATCAGGACTCCGGAATGGGGAACCCGGCACAGGGTGGAACCTGATCAGGTTGATCCTGCATTTGATTCCGTTCAGGATCCTCGCGAGTTCCTTCACATGCCTGGTAGAATCGTTAAGGCCATTGAAAAGGATGTACTCGAACGATACTCTGCGCTGATTATTAAAATCAAAGTTGCGTATTATGTCGAGGACCTCCTTAACACTGTTGGTTCTCTGGATAGGCATAAGTTTCCTGCGTTCATCATCAAAGGGTGAGTGAAGGCTGACGGCCAGGTGGCACCTGCTCTTTTCAAGAAACTCTGAAATGCCGGCTTTAAGTCCAACCGTGCTCACTGTTATGCGTGTCGGGCTCCATCCATAACCCCATTCGGATGTCAGTATGTCAAGGCTCTTAAGTAACTCGGTAATGTTATCCAGCGGTTCTCCCATACCCATAAAGACCATATTGGTAATTTTCCTGAATTCGGGCAGGCTCCGGAACTGGTTGAGAATTTCATTTGATGTGAGGTTCCCCTGGAAGCCCTGTTTTCCGGTCATGCAGAAAATACAGCCCATTTTGCAGCCTACCTGCGAGGAGACGCAGATTGTTGCCCTGTCGTCTTCGGGTATATAAGCCGTTTCTATGTATTTGTCGTTCTGAACTTTAAAAAGATATTTCTTAGTTTCGTCAGCACTTTTTGAGAAGTTTTCAGGAGCTGAGAGACCTATCTCATACTCAAGCGACAACTTTTCCCTCATCATTTTCGAGAGGTTGGTCATCTCCTCAACAGAATTGATCTCCTTCCTGTAAAGCCAGTCGGCAATCTGCCTGGCAGCAAAACCCGGCATCCCGAGCCGCTTTGTGACACCGATCAGCTCATTTAATGTCTTGCCGTACAGTTTCTCTTTTTGCATTCTCTCCTTCGTTGGTTTCGCAGTCATGCATTCCCTTCGTCCCTCAGTCTCTCAGTCTCTCAGTCTCTCAGTCTCTCAGTCTCTCAGTTCCTCAGTCCCTATTCAAACCCGTACCCTGCTTTCTGCAACTCCTTTATCGATTTAAAAGGTTTCGGCGGATCAAGGTACCTGTTAAGATGGTTATAGATTTTAAGCCTGATCTCTTTCGCCTCCATATAGTCCATCCTGTCGAAAGAGTGTCCTCCGGGCATGTCCCTGAATATCTCATAAGTAAAGTTCTTCTTGCCTTCAGCTTTCAACGATTTGATGAGATGCTCAACTTCAAGCACATTGACATCCTCATCATTGGTGTTGGTATGGATGAGAAGCGGAGTATTCTGGTATTTGTTTACCTGCCAGGCAGGCGATCTTTTACGGTATTCGCCAACATTCTCATCTGCGGGTTTTCCAATGGCAGCCTGGCCCGAAAACAGATCGCGATATTCCTGGTCCTTGTATCCCATCCGTGCAATAAGGTCGCTTACCGGGACACCGGTAAAAGCTACCTTATAGTTGCCGGGATATTCGAAAATATTGAAGAGAGCAATATAACCACCATGGCTCCAGCCGATGATACCGACACGTTCCTTGTCAACCAGGGAATAATTATCGATCATATACTGGCGGCTAGCGTCAACGTCCTGAACCTCAAGACCTCCATAGTCGATCTTATTGTACATAGATGCACCATATCCGGTTGAACCCCTGTATTCTGCAGCTGTGACTATATATCCCTGCGATACCATTTCCCTGATTATATGCGTATAGTAGGTGTCGAAGTTGGCATGCACTCCTCCATGAGGAAAAACAAGGAGCGGGTATTTTTTCCCGGGATCCGCATCTCTGGGAATAAAGATATAATTCCAGAATTTTACCGGATTTCCGGCACCCTGACCCTCGGGATTTGACTCTTTAGCAAGCGGCGGGCCCGTAATGTAAACCTTGTCGATATAGGCAATATCCCCTACTTTATTGTACCAGTAAACATCATCAATCTTCTTTTCAACCACATCAAGCCTGTGATTAAGACTTTCGAAGCTGGAAGCGGCTTCGTTGATCGCATTCATCAGTTCCGTATTTCCGGGTTGAGCCGCCAGATCAACTGAAAAGACAAAGAATAACATTAATGGAATAAACAATGCCCTTTTCATTCTAAAACTTGTATTAATTTCTTTAATCTATAATTTTTTCTTATTACCAAATCCGTCTCTTCGTCTCTCCTTCTCTCCGTCTCTCCTCCACCATCCTCCTGTCAAAATGTCGTGCCAGAAATAAAGCAATAGGCGAAGATCCGGGGATTAAAAACGTCCTCCCGGTTGTCTATTAAGATAAAGTTGTTCCCTGTTCCCTTACATTTGTTAAAAGACATTATCTTCAGTGTTAAAGTGTTGTTAAATATTTGTGAATTAATGAAAAACAATTAAAAAATGCATGAACTTTGTTAAACAATAGTTTCTGAAACAGGTTGTAAAGATATGAATCTTTTATCAAGGCATAGTATTTGACGATAAAGCAGGATTGATTAAACATGACAACCATTAAAAAACAAATAATTAAACAAAAACAATTATGAAAGCAAAGCATTACTTGGGCGCGTTATTTATGGCTCTTCTTGGGGCAGCAATTGCATTGTTTGCATATTCAAAAATTACTGACAAGCCGTCAGGAACACTCCTGAAGGATAGCTCAAATGTGGATTTAAGGAATGCGGAAGCACTCCTTACATCCCTCCAGGAGCAGGAAGGCCAGATAGACTTTACATATGCGGCAGAACAAACCGTTCATGGGGTTGTTCATGTCAGGACAAAATCGATGACCGGATCACAGGGTGATAATCCGATAATGGAATGGTTCTACGGTGACCGGTATAACAGACCGCGGGAAGTGCGGGGATATGGTTCCGGCGTTATTATTTCAGCAGATGGATATATTATTACAAATAATCATGTTATTGAAAGTGCTGAAGATGTTGAGGTGAAGTTAAATGACAACAGGACCTTCAATGCTGAGGTCGTCGGACGTGATCCAAGCACAGATATTGCCCTTTTAAAGATCAAGGCAACTAACCTCCCGTTTGTAAGGTATGGAGATTCCGACCAGCTCAAGCTTGGGGAATGGGTCCTTGCCGTAGGTAATCCTTTCAATCTGACGTCGACTGTTACTGCAGGTATTGTTAGTGCAAAAGGGAGGAACCTGGGTATACTTGAAAGCGATTACAGGATTGAATCCTTTATTCAGACTGATGCGGCCCTCAATATGGGAAACAGCGGCGGGGCACTGGTTAATACAAAAGGGTTGCTGGTGGGAATTACTTCGGCCATTTTGTCTCCAAGCGGCGCCTATTCAGGAAATTCATTCGCCGTACCCGTAAATATAGTCAAGAAGGTTGTCGGGGACCTGAAGGAATTCGGTGAGGTCCAGAGAGCGATCATTGGCGTAAATATAACTGAGGTTACCCAGGAAGATGCCGAAAAATACAAGCTCAATATGGTGAGAGGTGCGCGGATATCAAATATTATAGAGGATGGTTCAGCTGAAGCTGCAGGACTTAAGGAGAATGACATCATTGTAAAATTTGATGGTGTTGATGTTTCAACTCCTTCGGAATTGCAGGAGCAGGTTGGAAAATTCCGGCCCGGCGACAAGGCAAACATAACCTATATCAGGAACGGTAAAGAAGCCACTGTGCCAATAGTATTGAAGAACGTTGCAGGAAACACAAGCGTTGTAACCCCGGGAATGGGCGAGGGCGGTATGGTTTACGGAGCCCGGCTTGAATCACTGGGATCATCTGACAAGGATAAGTTTAACATCGATTACGGAGTTAAAGTAACCGAATTGAACAATGGCCGGTTCAAGGATATTGGCATAGGCAAAGGTTCCATAATTCTGAGTGTTAACGGAAGAAGGGTTAAAAACGCTTCCGAAGTACGTCAGGCTACTGATGATGAGACCGATCTCAGAACCATAGAAGGTATTCAGTCAAACGGAACATTCTTTAGCTTTCAATTCAGAGACTAAGGATTGGTACATAGTAAACATTTGTTATACAGGGGATTTGCATCTGCAAATCCCCTGTTCATAACATTATTCGATTATATTTGTTAATACAATAATAAAGCAATACATTTGCGGAAATTTTTTCGGAGGTATAATGAGACAGCTAAAGATTACCAAATCCATAACAAACAGAGAGAGCGCTTCGCTCGACAAATATTTGCAGGAGATTGGTAAAGAGGAGTTGATATCAGTAGAAGAAGAAGTTGAACTTGCACAGAGAATTAAGAAGGGCGACAGGGCAGCTTTGGAGAAGCTTACCAAGGCAAACCTGAGGTTTGTAGTCTCGGTCGCAAAACAGTATCAGAATCAGGGATTGAGTTTACCGGACCTGATAAACGAAGGTAATCTGGGGCTGATTAAAGCAGCTGAGAAGTTTGACGAAACAAGGGGATTCAAATTCATATCATATGCCGTCTGGTGGATCAGACAATCGATTCTACAGGCTCTCGCGGAACAATCAAGGATCGTAAGGCTGCCGCTTAACCAGGTAGGTTCACTGAATAAGATAAACAAAGCATTTTCAAGGTTTGAACAGGAGAATGAACGTACGCCGTCTCCCGAAGAACTTGCCGATGTACTGGAGCTCCCCAAGGAGAAGGTTACTGACACGCTTAAAGTATCGGGTCGCCATGTTTCAGTCGATGCACCTTTTATTGAGGGTGAAGACAACAGCCTGCTTGATGTCCTGACAAATTCAGATTCACCGGTAGCAGATAAACTCCTGATGGACGAATCGCTTTCAAGAGAGATTTACCGGGCGCTTGCCACACTTACTGAACGGGAAAGAGACATTATCAGGTTCTTCTTCGGTATAGGCTGCCAGGAAATGACTCTCGAAGAGATCGGTGAAAAATTCGGTCTTACACGGGAAAGAGTCCGTCAGATCAAAGAAAAAGCAATCAGGAGGTTAAGACATACTTCCCGGAGCAGATTACTCAAAGGTTATCTGGGTTAAGATAACAGAGCAGATAGTAATGCAGGGACGTTGTAAGTAATGTCCCTGTTTTTTTTCTATTATTTCCTGTCATAACACGGCAAACGCAAAATGAGCCCCGGGGAGAGGCTCATCTTTAATTTGCTCGCTTGCATGGAAGGTGCGAGCAGGGGAAAGTTGTAATTTACTTTTGTTTTGTTTCGCTAAATTGAAATATTACCAGATATAAAAATATCACTTTTTACAGGTCTCAGGTCGGAGAACCAACAAACTACCGTTTTTAACTAACAGATCCCCTTTTTTGTTTATTATCCAGGGGCCCGTTTGAGAGGCAGTTTCTGGAAGCTTCCCTTTCAGACTGGTCATCGAAATTATATTATGAAATATTTACAGGAAACTTTAACTTTATGAAGCTGAAAGACTGGTAAACAATTTGGGATTTTTTACATGGATTTACTTGCGGGAAAACCACATTTGAATAATGAAATATTGTTTATTCTTTTTAGTGATATTTTACGGAACCAGCTTTACTAAAATAAGTTACGCTTATAAGAGTATTGAATTTTTAATCCCGGGACTTTTTCCACCTCAACAGGAGCCAATCTATTTTTACCGCCCCGTTCCCTCCAAAATATTGCTTCTTGACAAACTTGACCTCAGCTTTTTCAAAAGTCCGTTAATTGCCACATACAGATACAAGCTTGAAGTCCCTGAAGCAAATAAATCGAAGATTGAACGAAAATTGCTTTACTGGTCTGTATGGTCTGAGGATGACTTGACGGAGATTGTTGTTCCCAGGTTGGATGTTGAAGGCAGTTATAAGCTCATGATTGAATATCAGACACGGTCAGGAACCGTAACCAAAAGGTACGAAAAACAATTTTTGGTTTTCAAGGATAGTCAGGCTGGCAGTGAAGTTACAGCCGTTAATAAGGCACAACCTGCGACCGAAAGGGCAACAACAGAAACTTCCAGCGTCGCAGGGTCTGATAATAATGCATTCAAAAAAACAAACAATGCTGCAGATCAGGCAGCTGCTTTAACAGCAGGCGAAACAGTTGATCAGGTAAAACTTGCAACCGACAGTATTTTAAAAGAAAAAGCAGCTATTAATGAAAAAGTAGGGGATCTTAGCAACGTTAAAATTGCTGTAAACAACATTCCTGAAATAGTTGCTGATACTGAATTTATTCCGCCTGAGCCGTATGAAAGCATCGAAGTCGCAGAAAAAAGCCCTGAGTTGGATTTTGACAATCTATTGGCAAGGGCAATAGAGAGCAAAGATTCAGCTTTATTCAGCAGATCGATTAAGAATGGTGCCAACGCTTCATTGACGGGAGAAAACGGAGGAAACATTTTTCATTTACTCGATGATACAATTGCCAGCGAAGAGTTGATCGGAATCCTTAAGAATAGCGGGATCTCTATTGATAAAACAGACACCTACGGAAACAGCCCCCTGCACCTCGCAATTCTTTCGGGTAAAAGCAGGTATGCCGGATCACTGATAAACCAGGGAGCTAACCTGAATATTAAGAATAAAATGGACCTTTCACCCCTGCACCTTGCCGTATTCCTGAATGATGAGGAGGTTACGGATGATCTGTTGAAAAGGGGTGCCGATATTAACCTGAAAGGGAATTCAGGGTATACTCCCCTGATTATTGCTTCCGAAATGAACCATATTAATATGGCGATAAAGCTGCTGGATTTTAAAGCATCGACCAGGAATAAAACAGCTCAGGGACTTTCCGGAAAATCTATTGCAAGGATTCAACGCAATACCGATATGGCTAAACTAATAGGTAAAAAAGGTTCCTATACTGTAAATCTTACAAATTTAAACTCCACCAGGGTTCAGACCCGGCTTGATTATGAAGATGATTCCTATCCTGAAATTGACTTTAACCTGCTATACGACAGGCAGCTTGCAAAAGAAAGGCATTTTAACCAGGTCCTTCAGATAATTACCATTCCGGTGATCGCTTTGGGCAGTGCCGGCACAATTTATTTCAGGTCGAGAGCGGATCATTACTATACTTTGTCAAAAACTGCTGAAACAGAGGAACTGGCAAAACAATACTATGACAAAACCACCAGGAATGATAATTATACCTATATAGTGGTAGGACTTTCACTAACATCATTATATGGCCTTGTCCATTCAACTTTAAAAAAGAAAAGCGTTTCAAGGAAGATGTATAAATCTTTTTAGCATAAACATTTGGTTAAAATTGGGGATTTGTAACATTTTAACACGGTAATATGAATCTGAGACATAGTATAAGGTATTGTATCCTGGCCTTCATTTTTGTCCTTCCTTCAGGTTGTGAAAGAGATGAATTCAACTGGGGTACCAAAGTAGGCAGTCTTACCTATTCCGGAAATGTTGTTTTTCTGGGAGCTGAAGACCTCGTGCTGATCAAAGACATAACGGACGACAGGATAACTTTCAGTGGCAGATCAGGGGGGATTGAAAAAATCTCGGGAAAGAGTATACTGGTTATTGGCGTTTCCGAAAAGACACCATACGGGGCATTGCGGAAAGTAAACACTATAACGGCAAACGGGAATGAAGTAATCCTCACCACAACTGATGCAGAGCTGGCTGATGCGATAAAGGATGGAACCATCAGTTTCCAGAAAAAGCTTCTTGAAAAAGATTTCAGGCTAAAATCGCTGGCTGAGGGGGTTTATGTGCAGGGACCTGCAAAATCGTTTGATGGTTTGGCAGTTACACTCGATAGCGTCGGAATCTTCAGTGACGGGACGCATTCTGCCTTTTTGGAAGGAGCGATAGGAATCAGCCCGGAAATAGGGATTGCAATAAATCTTTCCTTTAATGAATTAAACGAAATTGACATTTTTACAGATCTGAATAAAATTGATGAAATTACGGTTACTTCAAACGCGGGATTCAGCGGGAGCGAGGAAATTCTTGCCGCTGAATTCATCCATTCCCCGATAGTCATTGACAGTCTTGTTTTTGTACCGGAAGTCGGTTTGATCTGTGGATTCGAAGGGGGGGTTTCAACTGAAGTTTCAACAGGAGTGCGGCAGGACAGGTCCATTACATCCAGAATGAATTACAGTGATTCGAGATGGGCTGAAGAACCGTTGACGCATAATGAAACCTTTGATTTTTCAATGCCGCTTATAACAGACGATTCTGACCTGAAGATCTTCTCAGGCCCGGAGATAACCATCAGGCTGTTCGGGAGCCCTGTTCAGGTTATCAGGGCAACTGGGTATTTTTATCTTGAAGCCGAAAAGGCCGTCACACCTGCATGGAAGCTGTCGATCGGGAGTGACGGTCATAACAGTCTCAAAGCAGGTATAACCGGTTTAAGGGTTGATCATATTCTTGACATAGCAATTCAGGCTTCTGAGATAGGAAATGCAGGTGCCAGATAATCCGGGAATGTTCCGGTTTCATTGGTCTGACGATGACCTGATCAGCTATTAGTACTTGATCATCTGAAAGATACTCTGATCAGTTCCATCGCTTACTTTTATGAAGTACCGGCCTTCATGCAATCGGGATATTGAAAGACCTATAGTTATGCCAGGTGTCAGATCCGTAAATTCTTTCGTGAGTACAAGATGACCCTGCATATTTGTTACAGAGACCGCAATTTTCTTAAATTCCTCTTCTCCGAAATTCAGGTAAACGAAGTCGCCAGCCGGATTGGGATATAATTTTACATTCCTGAATTTAGTTCCGTTCAGATGCGAAATCCTGGCCTTTTGCCGGATATTGATAAGGATTTCCTTATCAATATCATATGTAAGGATAAACGGGGCTATTTTATCAATGGCCGAAATATTTTCCATATAATTTACCCTGATCGTTGAACTGCCGCTTTCCTTAACTGCCTGGAACCACAGAGAATTGTCGTGGACAGTCCAGTCAGCCTTAAGGTCAACATTAATTGAAAGTGATCCTGAATCGGAGTTGTCAATCCTTATGGTGTCATTTGCACGGAGGATTTCGCCGGAAGTCCCGTTTAACCTGAGGGAATACAGGATAGCGCTGGCTGATGCCGGTGAGATGCAGCCAAATGTATTGGTCACCATAAAGGTATATGATTCTGCATCCAGACCCGGAATGGTAGTGCTGGTCCCCGATCCCGTGACGGTTCTGCCGCCCGGAGATACTGTTACTGTCCATGTTCCTGATGGAGGCAGGCCGTTTAATACTACACTTCCGGTACCCGGACCTGATAGCGGCTGGGTAATGGTATTGATCACCGGCGCTGAGGACGTTGCCGGCTGGGCATTGATAACAGCATTACCTGACGGCACCGAAGTGCATCCCGATGCATTGGTTACCGTAAAAGTATAGGTTCCTGAAGCAACTCCTGTAATGGTTGTGACTGCACCCGTACCTGATGAAGTTGTCCCACCCGGATTTCTGGTTATTGTCCATGTACCGGCGGCAGGAAGCCCTGACAATAGCACGCTGCCAAGGGCATTTGTGCAGGTTGGATGGGTAACCGTTCCAACAACCGGAGCGGCTGGGGTCAGTGGCTGCGCATTGATAACAATGTTCGCCGATGCCGGAGAAGTACAGCCAGAGGCATTTGTAACAATGAAACTATATGTTCCTGCCTGAAGCCCTGGTATTGTTGTACTCACGCCTGTTCCCGTCTCCGTTATATTACCGGGGCTTCCCGTTAACGTCCATGTACCTGGTAGCGGCAAACCGTTCAATACCATGCTGCCCGTTTCAACCGTGCAGGTAGGTTGAGTTATTGGTCCGGCAACAGGTGCGGCAGGAGTTGATGGTTGTTCATTTATGAGAACGGTTCCTGAAGCCGGGGAATCACACCCCTGGTCATTTGTAACCGTGAACGTGTATGATCCGGCAGCAAGCTCCGGCACAGTTGAACTTGTTCCAGTTCCTGTCGACACTATGTTGCCGGGAATTCTTGTCAGGGTCCAGGTTCCTGTTGCCGGCAAACCGTTCAATACTACGCTTCCGGATGCAACGGTACAATTCGGATGGACAATAGTGCCGGCGACGGGAGCTGCCGGGGTGGACGGATTCAAATTTATAACAATATTGCCCGAATGAGCGGAAGTGCAACCTGAAGCATTTGTTACGGTGAAGGTGTAAGTTCCGGAAGGAATGGCTGAAACTGTAGTGGTTGTTCCTGATCCCGTAGAACTTGCTCCACCGGGGCTTCTATTAAGAGTCCAGGTGCCTGTTGAAGGTAATCCGCTCAGGGCCACGCTGCCGGTCGCAACAAAGCAGGTAGGCTGGGTGATGGCTCCTGTGACAGGGGCAGTGGGTGTTACTGGCTGCGGATTTATAACAATAGTTGCCGATGTACCTGAAGTGCAGCCTGCAGCATTGGTAACTGAAAAAGAATAAGTACCCGGATTAAGCCCTGTTAAAGTGGCGGTTGTCCCGGTTCCCGTTGTGGCAGTTCCGCCAGGCGTCTGTGTGAGGGTCCACGTGCCTGTTGCCGGCAGACCGTTTAACACCACACCACCCGTTGCGATTGCACAGGCAGGTTGTGTTACTGTTCCGGTTGCCGGGGCTGCCGGTGTCGGTGGTTGTGCATTTATAACCACATTGCCTGAAGCTGTGGAGATACAGCCTGATGCATTCGTGACCGTAAAAGTGTAAGTTCCGGCAAGAAGTCCGGATATGGTCGTACTTGTCCCGGTTCCCGTAGTGGTAATTCCACCCGGATTTCTTGTCAATGTCCATGTTCCTGAGGGCAAGCCGCTTAAAACCACGCTTCCGGTTGCCACAGTGCAGGTTGGATGTGTAACTGTTCCGGCCGATGGAGCAGCTGGTACCGGCGGTTGTGCATTTATAACCACATTATCTGATGCGTCTGAGGTACATCCGTAAACATTTGTAACGGTAAAGGTGTAAGTACCTGCAGAGATCCCGGTTACTGTTGTGCCGGAGCCTGTCCCTGTCGTGGTAACTCCTCCGGGATTTCTTGTCAATGTCCACGTGCCGGTAGATGGCAACCCGCTCAGTACAACACTGCCGGTCGAAACCGTGCAGGAGGGCTGTGTTACTGTTCCGGTTGCCGGTGCTGCTGGCGTCGGTGGTTGTGCATCTATTACCACATTTCCTGTTGTGGCAGAGATACAGCCTGACACATTTGTCACTCTGAAGGTATAACTTCCTTCAAACAGCCCGGTTATGGTCGTATTTGTCCCGGTTCCAGTAGTGGTAATTCCGCCCGGATTTCTTGTTAAAGTCCATGTTCCCGATGGCAAGCCGCTTAAAACCACGCTTCCGGTTTCCACCGAGCAGGTAGGCTGTGTTGCTGTTCCGACCGACGGGGCAGCCGGTGTAGGAGGCTGTGAATTAATGACAACGCTGCCTGATGCAGTTGAAGAACATCCGGATGCATTTGTAACTGAAAAGGTGTAAGTTCCTGCAGCAAGACCTGACACAGTATTTGTGGTTCCCGTTCCTGTAGAAGTAACTCCGCCCGGATTTCTTGTCAAAGTCCATGTGCCTGTGGCTGGCAACCCGCTTAATGCTACGCTGCCGGTCGAAACTGTGCAGGTGGGTTGTGTTACAGTTCCGGTGACCGGGGCAGAGGGTGTTGACGGTTGTGAAGTTATAACTACATTGCCTGTGGAGGGTGAGATACAGCCCGAAGCATTTGCAACTGTAAAGGTGTATGTTCCTGCAACCAGACCCGATACGGTCGTACCTGTACCTGTTCCGGTCGAGGTATTACCACCGGGGTTCCTGGTCAATGTCCATGTCCCTGTTGCAGGCAATCCGCCTAATACCACGCTGCCGGTCGCCACTGTGCAGGTTGGCTGAGTTATTGTTCCTACCGTTGGTGCCGTTGGTGTTGCTGGTTGCGGATTGATAACAACATTCGCTGACGACCCTGAGGTACATCCCGAAGTGCCGGCGACTGTAAATGCGTACGTTCCGGCAGCGAGTCCAGTTACCGTAGTGGTGGTCCCTGTTCCGGTTGAAGTAATACCTCCTGGATTTCTTGTCAAAGTCCATGTACCTGTGGCTGGCAACCCGCTTAATGCTACGCTGCCGGTCGAAACTGTGCAGGTGGGTTGTGTTACAGTTCCGGTGACCGGGGCAGAGGGTGTTGACGGTTGTGAAGTTATAACTACATTGCCTGTGGAGGGTGAGATACAGCCCGAAGCATTTGCAACTGTAAAGGTGTATGTTCCTGCAACCAGACCCGATACGGTCGTACCTGTACCTGTTCCGGTCGAGGTATTACCACCGGGGTTCCTGGTCAATGTCCATGTCCCTGTTGCAGGCAATCCGCCTAATACCACGCTGCCGGTCGCCACTGTGCAGGTTGGCTGAGTTATTGTACCTACCGTTGGCGCCGTTGGTGTTGCTGGTTGCGGATTGATAACAACATTCGCTGACGACCCTGAGGTACATCCCGAAGTGCCGGCGACTGTAAATGTGTATGTTCCGGCAGCAAGTCCAGTCACCGTAGTGGTTGTCCCTGTTCCGGTTGAAGTAATACCTCCGGGATTTCTGGTCAGGGTCCACGTGCCTGTTGCCGGCAATCCGTTTAACACCACACTGCCGGTTGGGACTGTGCAGGTGGGTTGTGTTACAGTACCGGGTGAAGGTGCAGAAGGAGTTGCAGGCTGTGAATTTATAACTGCATCGCCCGAAGCGCCAGAGATACAGCCTGATTCATTTGTTACAGTGAAGGTATATGTGCCTGCTACCAGACCTGATATAGTTGTGCCTGTCCCTGTTCCGGTTGAGGTTACAGCACCGGGATTTCCGGTTACGGTCCAGGTACCTGAGGAAGGCAATCCGCTTATTGCTACGCTGCCGGTTGCCACAGTGCAGGTTGGGTGAGTTACTGTTCCAACAATGGGCGCTGTGGGTGTTGAGGGTTGGGGGTTGATTAAAACATTTCCTGATGATTCTGATGTACATCCAGAAGCACCTGTAACCGTAAATGTGTAGGTTCCGGCAGAAAGTCCTGTTACCGTAGTTGTAGTTCCTGTTCCTGTTGAAGTAATGCCGCCTGGATCTCTGGTCAGGGTCCAGGTTTCTGCGGCCGGTAATCCGTTAAGTACAACACTGCCTGTAGAAACGTTACATGTCGGGTCTGTTATCGTTCCGGCTACGGGAGCATCCGGTATTAAAGGAGGTGATTCTACATTTGCAGAGACCGGATCGGAAACACATGCATTGTCTGTGGTTGATCTGACAAGTATGGTGTGCAGGCCGGCTGGTACCCCGGTGAAAGTTACTCCCGCCTGCCATGTCCCTCCATCGAGATTATATTCGAAGCTGCCTGTGGGAGCTGTAATGATTATGGTGCCTGTGGGCTCCGCGCAAGTGGGTTGGGTGATATCAAATGTTGCAGCTGCCGGGTCTGGTGGCGGTTCATCTATTGTCGCTGAAGCCGGTGATGATACACAGGTATTGTCGGTGGCCGATCTCACGAGCAGAGTGTGCAGGCCGGACGATACACCGGCAAAAGTTGTCGAAGCCTGCCAGACTCCTCCATCAATATTATATTCGTATGCACCCACGGGGGTCAGAATTACTATCGTACCTGTTGTAACCGCACAGGTCGGTTGTGTGATGGTAACGGTGGCTGCTTCAGGCGGGTTTGGTAACGCATTGATGATCACATCAGCTGATGCAGCCGAAGTCTCTAATGCATCATTTGTCACCGTAAAGTTGTAAGTCCCGGGACCGAGACCCGAAATCGTTGTGGTCGATCCCGATCCGGAAATTGATCCCGGATTAATTGTCCAGCTTCCCGGTTCGGGCAAACCGGATAAAACGACGCTGCCCGAAGGTGTTTCGCAGGTCGGTTGTGTGGGAACACCAGGTACCGGAGGGGATGGTTGCCCATGAAGCTTTACAAGTCCGGTCGCCAATAAGAGCACCAGGATAACGAGTCTTCTCATCTGTACATTTGTGGTACGAATATTCACGACAAAATTAAGAACAAGATAGCAGATTAACCAGAAAATTCCGATCATTTTTCATACATTAAACAAATCGCTTCCGATGGCCATACGACGGAGGTTTCCGTAAAAGCATTATTTTCGGCCGAGAACCCTTACAAAATCATTTTTGTAGGAGTCTCCCAGGCTTGCCTTTACACCCCCCGTAAGGATGATCTCTCCCTGCCTTGTGAAACTTGTGACATGATTGACATTAACGAGGTAGGAGTGGTGGACTCTTATGAAAATTGTGGTCCTCCAGTAATGAGTTAAAATGTTTAAGGTTCTTTGAGCTTATGACCTTCCTGTTCCCCGTAAGGTATAAATTTGTACAGTATCCTTCAGCCTGGCACATAATGATCTCGTGGATCTTCAATACCTCAAAGCCCTTTAAATGAGGTATGACCAGGGTTGGCATTACATTGGATCCTGTTTTGATGTTGTTGATAAGAGCTGTCAGGTTTTGCGTTTCAGGGACATGTTTGTTCAATATTTTGACCCTCTCAACGGCATCCCTGAGCTCATCTATCTTAACTGGCTTCAGCAGGTAATCAACGGCGCTGAACCTGAAAGCCTTAACCGCGTAATCAGAATAGGCTGTCACGAAAATGATTTTGAAATCTATCCTGTCAAACAATGTAAGCAGGTCAAATCCTTTCCCGTCCGCCATCTCAATATCGAGGAATATAAGATCAGGTGAGAATTTCCTGATGGCTTTATATGCTGTTTTTACCGATGAGGCTTTTGCAATAACCTCAATATCAGTGCAATATTCTTTAAGATAGTTGTACAGGACTTCCCTGGAGAGCTTTTCGTCATCTATGACTATTGTACGTAACATAAACCGACTTTTTCAGGAATAGTACCACTTAAGCCACAACCTTAGCCCAACGGGATGTTAAGTTAGCTAAAGTTATTAAGTATTCCAAACAGAAGTTGACAAATTCAGCAGGACCCGAATGGTGCTAATATATCTTTTATTACTAAAGATCAGGTAGGTATTATTAAGTCAACTCCCTGAAAACCGGGATATCGATTTCAACCAAAGTGCCAGTTTCAGGTCTGTCCGGATATAAGTCAGCAATAACTATCATGTAACGGCTTTTCTGTAGTCCGTTAATAATCCTCAGTCTCTCATGCGCTATTAAAATCCCCTTTGATTTTTTCTGATCATTTGCGGACCTGAGCATTTCAGCCTTTTTTCTTCCTATACCGTCATCCTTCACCATACAGGCGAGATGTCCGTCTTTGTATCCAAACCAGACCTCGATCTTGCCTTTCCTGTTTTCTAGACCCCTTACGCCATGCCAGATGGCATTCTCGATAAAGGGCTGGATAAGGCCAGGAGATACCTTTACATTTTCGTAACCGCTCGCTTTTTCAACAATCACCTGGTAATCAAACTTGTCTCCAAACCGCAGATGCTCTATCTTCAGATAATCCTCAACCGACTCGATCTCTTTTTCGAGGGTGATGTAATCATGACTCAGGTTGTGCAGTATTGACCTGATAAGCTTTGAAAAATCGGCTATATACCTGTTTGCAGAGAGCTTATCATTATTTGAAATGAAATAATTTATTGAATTGAGCGAGTTGAAAATAAAATGGGGATTCATCTGCCCCCTCAGTGACTGTAGTCTCAGTGCATCCTGTTTCTGTGCTTCGCGCTGTTTCAGCTGCCTGATATAGATAAGGATCATGCTGGTGACGAGTAAAAGGAGAAAGAGTGTTACGGAGATCTTAAATAACAAAGTCTGGTAAAAATAAGCCGGAAATTTAATTCTGATCTCCCTTGAAGCTGCCCAGGAACCATTACGGTCGGTTGCCTGCAGCTGAAAGTTATACCATCCCGGTTTCAGGTTGGCATAGCTGATATTCCGGTTCCTGGAATCTGCTTCAACCCAATCCCTGTTTACATTTGAAAGCTTATACCTGAATAATGTATTTGCAGAATTGACAAAATCAGACGAAGAGAAATAGAGTTTAAAATTGTTATCCCCTTTATTGAAGAGAATGGTATCCGGATCACACGGTGTCTGCCTGAAATGCTTTTCCCTACCGGAAACACTTACTTCGGTAACTATTACTTTCTGGTCGCCGGATTCGGATACCGCTTTATTGATTTCGTCAGGATAGAAGCCAACCAGACCACCCATGCCTCCCATAAGGAATTCTCCATCCTTGCAGGTATACGAGGCGCCCGAGTTGAATTCAATGACGTTCAGGCCTTCATTCAGGCCAAAGCTCCGGATATTACCTGTTTCCGGATTGATCCTTGATATCCCTGTATTTGTCGATACCCATATATTGCCTGAGTTGTCTTTCAGGATACAATAAGTCATATTATTTGCGAGTCCGTTGGATGTGGTGTAAAATACCTTCCGGCCTGTCACCGGGTCAAAGTTGCAGACTCCTCCTCCAAGAAGTGCAAACCAGAGTTCACCTTTTTCTCCGATGCAAATATCTTCTACATTGTAGTTACCTCTTGACAAAATGAAGGATTCCACCTTTCGTGTAGCCGGATCGTAGTTAAATACTAAGCTTTGGTTCATGGCACACCAAACAATCCCGTTGGGATCGATCACAATTTTAAATATTGCGGATTCGAAGGAATAGGGAACTGAGTCAGTTATCATCTGCAGATCAGGGCAAAATCTGATCAGCGTTTTGTTGACCTTTCCGCCATTGAGGTAAAGATCACCGTTGTTATCAATTGCCAATGGTCTGTACCAATGTGCATCCGGATCATATCCTGTAATCTCCCCTGAACTGAACCTGTAAAAAAAGAGCAATTTCCTGAAAAACCCGATCCATATTCCCTCATCTGTTGCGGTAATGGATCTGATAGCCCCGGCGTCAGTCCAACCTGAATAATCCGGGATCCTGACATTCAGAGTCTTTGATTCAGGTGTTATACGCATCAGGGGATCGTTTCCCCTCATTCCCACCCATATATTGTTTTCTTTATCCCTTGCCACGGCATATACTGCCCGGACATCGTTTTCCTCCCCTGGCAGGGGGTAGTCTTTGAAATAATCGGGCGTGAAAACAACCCTGGTAAGGCCCAGGGCAGCTCCGGTTAAAGAGTGGCTCGAGAACCAGATCAGATCTTTATTCTGCCAAAATGCCCCTCTCAGCAACTGGCAGTAATTATCAGGTATATGCGACAACCTTGCTTCATCCATGCAATATACCCAAAGACCGCCGCCATACCATGACCAGAAAAGGCAGCCCCTGCCCCTGAATTCATTTCCGGGAAAAGGATCCCTGAACTCCCTGAAGATTCCTGTTTCTTCATCCAGTAGAAACAATCCCACATTGGAAAAGATCCACTTCCGGCCTGATTCTGAATGATATATCCTATACCAATAGGAAAAGCCAAAATCTCTGCCGGCCAGTTGATAACTTTTAGAAATCCGGTATTCGTTTTTTAAAATTAACTTATTGTCGGATGACTTGACGAACTCAATGATTTCTGAAGATACGATCCAGACCTTGTTATCATCTATTGTTGAAACTGAATAAGTTAATCCCCCGGATAGCAATTCCGACACTTTTCCATCCCGGTCACAAAGGTCATATCTTTCAAAAATGTTTTTTGTGTAATCATACCTGAAAATCCTGGCTGAATCCAGAAGCCATATATAACCTGACTCATCAATGCTTATATTGTTAAATTGTTCCGGCAACCTGTCTTTGGTATTCCCGATTGTATTAAAAATATCTTTGTCCCGGTCATATCTGGCAACCGTTCCGACATCTGTTATCAGCCATAGATTGCCTCCTCCGTCAACGAGAACGTTATGAATAGAAATATAGGGGAGGGTTAATGAGTCATCCGGATTGTGAAAATAATTTCTGAATGAATGTCCGTCATATCTGCTCAGACCGTCCCATGTCGCGATCCACAGGAAACCAAGACTATCGAGGGCTACTCCCCTGACCTCATTGTGCGACAGGCCATCCCTGGTAGTAAACGTTTGAATATTAAAATTTTGGGCTGAAGTCATTTCAGTCAGGAACAATCCAAAACTGAATAGCCAGATTGTCAGGCAAAACATTCCGAAGAAGGATCTCCTCATATTTGGTCAATTTCCGAAAATATCCGCAAGGCCGGTTAACGTGAAGCAGGAAACCAATATAACAAATAAATTACAAAAACTCAACCTTTTTTATCCCTAACATATTTCAAAAAGATAAGTTATTTTTGAATTATTATGGAATTCAAACTCATTTCCGACTTTCAGCCGACCGGCGACCAGCCAGAAGCCATATCACAGCTTGTGAACGGATTGAATACGGGGGTCCCGTATCAGACCCTCCTTGGCGTTACGGGATCAGGAAAAACATTTACAATCGCAAACGTGATTGAAAGGGTTCAGCGCCCGGTACTTGTACTTAGCCACAACAAGACTCTCGCCGCACAGCTATACGGGGAATTCAGGCAGTTTTTCCCCGAGAACAGGGTTGAGTACTTTGTATCCTATTACGATTATTATCAACCGGAAGCATATCTCCCGGTCTCCGATATATATATTGAAAAGGATCTTTCAATAAATGAAGAAATAGAGAAACTGAGGCTCAGCGCCACCTCCGCCCTGCTCTCAGGCAGGAAGGACGTGATTGTCGTCTCCTCAATTTCATGTATATATGGAATTGGCAATCCGGACGATTTTCATTCAAACACGGTACATATCCGGCAGGGACAAACAGTGGGAAGGAACCTTTTCCTGAGGAAGCTGGTGGACAGCCTTTATTCCAGGAATGAGCTAGAATTCAAACATGGCACCTTCAGGGTAAGGGGTGATACGGTTGATATATTCCCGGCCTATACTGACATTGCCATTCGTGTAGCGTTCTTTGGCGATGAGGTTGAGGAAATCAGTTCATTTGATCCGGCTGACGGACGCAGGATAGATGTCTTAAACGAGTATATGATATACCCGGCCAATATTTTCGTGACAACCAGGGAACGAATCAATCAGGCAATAGGTCAGATCCAGGATGACCTCATGAGGCAAGTAACCTATTTTAATGACACGGGAAAACGAGAAGAAGCGAAAAGGCTTGAACAGCGGGTATCGTATGACCTGGAAATGATAAAGGAGCTTGGATATTGCAGCGGCATTGAAAATTACTCGCGGTATTTTGACGGCAGAAATCCCGGAACAAGACCATTCTGTCTCCTTGATTACTTTCCCGATAACTTCATTACAGTAATTGATGAAAGCCACGTAAGTGTGCCGCAGATCAGGGCCATGTACGGAGGGGACCATTCGAGGAAGCAAACCCTCGTGGAATACGGGTTCAGGTTGCCGGCCGCACTTGATAACCGGCCTATGAGGATAGAGGAATTCGAGTCGCTTACAGGTCAGACAATCTATGTGAGCGCAACTCCGGCGGATTTTGAGCTCGAGAAGAGCGAGGGAGTTGTTGTTGACCAGGTAATCAGACCCACAGGTCTGCTGGATCCGCCAATAGATGTCAGGCCGAGCATCAACCAGATCGATAACCTGATGGGTGAAATAAGAACCAGGGCCGGGGCAGGGGAGAGGACACTGGTGACAACCATAACAAAAAGAATGGCGGAAGAACTTGCGGCCTATCTTCTGAAATACGGGATCAAATGCCGGTATATCCATTCAGACATCGACACACTCGAAC
This sequence comes from uncultured Bacteroidales bacterium, assembly GCA_963737255.1. Lineage (GTDB taxonomy): Bacteria > Bacteroidota > Bacteroidia > Bacteroidales > VadinHA17 > LD21. Next base: position 83,050 of record CAVTSB010000006.1, on the reverse strand, counting down.
GCATCGATATCCTGGAAGGCCTGAGAACTGGCGACTTCGATGTACTGGTCGGGGTCAATCTTCTCCGGGAAGGCCTTGATCTGCCGGAGGTATCTCTTGTTGCAATCCTGGATGCGGACAAGGAGGGATTCCTGAGGTCAGCAAGATCCCTGACACAGACGGCAGGAAGGGCAGCGCGAAACCTGAACGGGAAAGTAATCATGTATGCCGATGTGATAACCGGAAGCATGAAGGAAACCATCAATGAGACAAACAGGAGGAGGGAAAAACAGCTGAAATACAATGAAAGCATGGGGATCACGCCCACGCAGATAGTGAAGAAAACAGGGACCATCCTGAGGGGACTCAGCAAGCAGGGTATTCCCGTCAAGGCTTATGTTGAGCCAGAAAGACCTGATATTGCAGCTGATCCTGTTATCAGATACATGAACCGGGAAGCCCTTGAAAAAGCAGTTGAAAAAACAAGGAAAAATATGGAAAAAGCTGCCTCGGAGCTTGATTTTATCCAGGCAGCAAGATTCCGCGATGAACTCGCAGATCTCCAGAAGCTATTGAAAAACAAATCGCAGTAAGGTTGCGATCTGCGGCTGATTCATCGGGTGGCCGTCCAGTCTCTCATTGAACCCTTTGAGGTATTAACCGCTGTTCCCAGCATTTTTTCGCCATTTACCGTCCCGGTGAATTTTTCTCCGTTGATGGTAAATGTTATCTCAGCACCGCTAAGTCTTCCGTCATTTACGGTAATTGATTTGCCTCCGGAGTTCAATGTACCTTTTACCATTTGAAACTCCTGCGTCAGGCTGAGTTCATCCCTGCCCAACTTCCATGTTCCTTCCACTTTGGCAGGTATAATCCACAGATAGGCAGTATTCCAGCTGTTCCAGTTATCCTCTGTCGTTACTTTATAGTCTTCCTCCCATTCCCCCATCGTAAACGTATTTGATACAATCCTTGTACCTGGTTTCAGATCAAGAAGCCTGGGCCGCAGCTTGAGATTAATATCGGGGAGAAGAAACATTGTTATCACGGTCGCTTCAGAAAGGTCAATAGTGTAAAGATCCGCCTCCATGAATTTCGCCTTGTCGGCGACACCCTGCTTTTCCGCGCTTTCTTTTGACAGGGCTACCATGTCGGGATTATATTCCACACCCAGCGCCTTTGCTCCAAGTTTCGCTGCAGTTATAACAGTTCGTCCGTCACCCGAGCCGAGGTCAATTACGTAATCAGCAGGTGTAACATTCGCGATTTCAAGCATTTTGTCAACAAGTTCCTGAGGAGTTGGCACCCATACAACATCCTTTCCATGCTGACCAACCTGAGGAACAAATCCTGTTCCTGAATTCTGCTCCTGTGCCCCTATATTGAACACAATCATTGAAAATAACAGAACAATACATGTTCTCCTGAACAATTTTTTTGACTTCATTTTGGATGTCCTTTTAAATGTTTGGGAAAGTAAAACTGGCATTAAATTTATAAAATTAAAATCAGACGCTTATTAAATTTCTTACATAGTTTGCAATAGCCAGGGAAGAAGTTAATCCGGGTGATTCGATGCCTATGAGATTAATTAAACCTGGAAAGCCTCTTTTTGTTTCCTCCTGAATGTAAAAATCCCTGACCGGCTCGCCGGATTTCTGAATTTTTGGGCGAATTCCGGCCATTTCGGGGGATAAATCATCAAATTCAAGGAATGGAAGGAATTTCGATGCCGACCTGAAAAAAGCCTCCTGTTTTCCAGCCGACACCTTATAGTCATAAACATTTGATTCAAGATATGTTACATCAGGCCCCAGCTTTACACCGCCGCCCATATCTATGGTGACATGTATGCCAATACCTTCCAGGTTATGAACAGGGACCGGATAGACAAGCCTGTTGATCAGTCTGTTCTTCGGGGGATTCAGCCTGAAATATTCTCCCTTGCAAAACTTTATCACAAGATTCTCATCAACTATTCCTGCCATTTCCGATACTTTGTCGGAGGTCAGCCCCGCCGAATTGATCAGGATCCTTGTTGAAAAATCAAACCTTTTGCTTTCCTGGTCAAAGGTGGAAACAAGATAGCCGTTTTCAATTTTCCTGATGCCGGTAACCTCAGTGCCGTAAGCTATCTGTCCTCCGTTATTCAATATATTGATCTCATACCTCTTCATAAGGCTGTGTGAATCAATGATCCCTGTTGAAGGCGAAAAAATGGCCTTCAGGGCAAAAATGGCAGGCTCCATTTCATGTACCTGACCCTGATCCAGAATAATGAGATCGTCGACCCCGTTTTTGAAGGCTGTTTGCCTTATCCCCTCAATTATTGATATTTCCCCGGGTGCGGTGGCTACAATCAGTTTTCCACAGTTATTAAAAGGTATTTCGTACTTCCTGCAGTAATCGTACAGCAATTTCTTCCCTTCGACGCAAAGCCTTGATTTAAGACTTCCTTCCGGATAGTATATACCGGCATGGATAACCTCACTGTTCCGGCTGCTCGTTTCCTGTCCGAATGCAGTGTGCTTTTCCACAACGAACATGCCGCTGTGATCGGCTGAGAGGTTCTCTGCAATCGCCAGCCCGACAACTCCGGCCCCTATTACCGTTATCTCAGCATCCATAGTTTATATTTGCAAATCAACAGATAATACACAAATCGGGACAATAGTTATTTTTATTTGAATAATTTTGTTTAATCACAAGAGTAGTATAATCATTCTTCCCGGTGAAAATAGTGACATGAATTTAATTATTATCACGCAATAACCATTTTCTATGAAAAAATTATCATTTCTGTTTTTTATTGTTCTCACTGCCTGCAGTCAGAATATTGAACAACCATGGAACCTCGTATGGTCCGATGAATTTGACTATTCAGGATTGCCTGATCCGGAAAAATGGGGAAATGAAGCCGGATTCATCAGGAACAACGAACTTCAGTACTACACCCAGGGCAGGATTGAAAACTCGGTTGCAGCCAATGGGAACCTGATGATAATCGGCAGGAAAGAGACTTTCGATACAGCTGAATATACGTCCGCCAGCCTGACTACAGACGGCAAGCACAGCTGGAAATACGGAAAGATCGAAGCCCGGATGAAGCTTCCGAAGGGGCAGGGAATATGGCCGGCCTTCTGGATGCTCGGACAGAATATTCACCAGGAAGGATGGCCCAGGTGCGGTGAGATAGATATTATGGAACATATTAATGACGAAGATATCCTGTACGGAACTCTTCACTGGCATAATGAAAAGCATGTATCCGACGGAGCCAGAACACCATGTGATGTTACGCAATTCCACAATTACACGGTTGAATGGGATAAGGACTCAATTAAATGGTTCCTCGACGGGATAAAATATCACGGGGTGGGTATTAAGGACAGCATAAACAGCACTGCTGAATTTCACAAACCATTCTATATCATCCTGAATCTGGCAATTGGTGGCAACTGGCCAAAAAATCCGGATGAAACAACTGTGTTCCCCGATACGGTCTTTGTCGACTATGTCAGGGTTTACCAAAAACAGTGATTTGTAAACTCAAACCTGCAATTCGTAAACCGGATTGATCTTTTCGTGGAGAGAATATTTATATTTGATTGTAAATCAGGGCCGGATCGTACGGACAATCACCCGGATTCGTACTTTCCGGGATTGTTGATTTAAAATATTTTGTATAATGCTTATGTTCTGCAAGTTCAGATGAAAACTTCCAGGCTGATATTATCAGTACTTCTTTTCCACTTATTCTGTGCTTTTACAATTGCAGGAGCCGTCCCTGCAGACATACGGTTGCAACGGAAAGCAACTGAAGCCGAAAGAGACACGGCCCTTGTAAACAATTTTGCGAGGCAGGGTTTCAGTGTTCTTTCAAAACCCGACCTGGTGCAGGCATATATCGACAGCGCCATGCTGATCTGTGAGAAGAAGAATCTGGAAATACCATCGCTTCTTCATCTTCTTAAAGCAGAATATCACTACTCGACAGGCGATTTCAGGACCGCATCTGAAGAAGCTTCTGAAGCACTTAAAAAATCTGCCGCCTCGGGTGATTTAAAAGTTCTGGCAAGAACCAATATATTCCTCGGAAAGTATTATCACCTTACAAAATTCTATAAGGAAAGCCTGGAGTACTATGATAACAGCATTGAAATTTCAAGGAAAGAGAAGTTGAAGGGAATGATTCCGAAAGTTCTGCTGGCAAAGGCTTCAGTATTCCGGTCAATTGGCGACCTCAGCGGATACAGCCGTAATCTTCAGGCAGCCATAGATGAGGCCTTTACGGAAGGTGACTCAGTCCTCGCAGCGGAAGGATATTCAAAACTGGGTACTTTATACTGCGGTGAGTTTGATACCTCTGCAGTAAGGGATTTCAGGAAAGCCGACTCCCTTCTTAAACAGAGCGTCCGGATCTCAAGGGCTACCGGGGATTTATACCGTACAGGATATTCCCTCGCCAATACAGGCTGGAATTTCTATCTTGAAAAAATGTACGATTCTGCACTCTATTATTATGAAAAATCCCTCAAAACCAGCCTTCCCGGCAAGAACTATTCAGGTGCAGCCAATTCCCTGGGGAATATTGGCACAATATACCGGGATCTGGGTGAACCAGCCAAAGCAATTACATATTATTCCAAAGCTATTGAACAGGGTGAGCAAGGCAATGATGTTTACAACCTGAGATGGATTTATGAAGATATGAGCAAGCTTTATCTCCTGGAGCATGATACATCAAATGCCTTCAGGTCATATGTGCTTTACAAGAAATATAATGATATTTACATAACGGGTGAAAACACGAAGGGGCTTGAGGATGCAAAGCTGAGGTATGAGACGGATACCCGTAACAAAGAGGTGGAGTTACTGTCGCTCAGGCTGAAGACAAACAGGGTGTTGAATTATGGATTAGCTGTTTTAATCATTATGATTGTTGTTATAGGACTGCTGCTTTTAAGATCCGCAAGGCTTAAAGACAAGCGGCGTATCAGCGATATGAACCGGCAAATCTCTGAAATAACACAGGCTAATCTGAGGCAGCAAATGAATCCGCATTTCATTTTCAATACCCTAAATTCAATACAATACTATATGTACCAGCATGATAAGCTAGCCACGAATAATTATCTTACAAAGTTCTCGAACCTCATGCGGAAAGTGCTTGATAACTCAAGACATACATATGTCCCGCTGTCCGATGACCTTGGTGCGCTTAAACTCTACCTTGAGCTGGAATGCATCAGGTTCAAGGAAAAGTTTGAATTTAAAATAAATGTCGATGAGGAGATTGACCCTTTGATGTATAAAGTGCCGACTATGCTTATTCAGCCGTATGTGGAGAACTCGATCAACCATGGGCTTGTGCCGATGGAGGGGAAAGGATTTGTTGAGATCGATATAAAGCTGAAGCAGGATCATCTTCTGTGCTCGATCGAGGATAACGGGATTGGAAGGGAAGCATCAAGGGAGAGGAACGGCAGGAAGGAATCCGTTCACAATTCCCTGGGCACTGAGATAGCCGCATCACGGCTTGATCTGGTAAATGCGCTGTACGGATCAAGTTTAAAGACCATTTACACTGACCTTAAGAACGGAAAAGGCGAAGCTGTCGGAACCCGCGTTGAGATACATATCCCTATTATTTCATGAACGAGAAGCTGAAAACTGTTATTATCGATGACGAGCAGGATGCCGTGGAATTCATAACCACTATCATTGCAGAATACTGCCCGTCGCTGGAGGTTGTAGGCAAAGCCCATAATGTTGCCCAGGGAGTGGAAGTAATAACTGAATCAAAACCGGACCTTGTTTTTCTTGATGTGGAAATGCCAAACGGCACAGGCTTCGATCTTCTTGCACGGTTCCCTGTAAAGGACTTTGACGTGGTATTCATTACCGCTTTTAACCACTATGCAATAAAAGCGATCAAATTCAGCGCGGTGGATTATATCCTCAAGCCAATAAATATCAGCGAGTTTATCGAATCGGTATCCAGGGTGATCAAAAAACATTCGGAAAGATCTTCAGACAGCAATAACGGACTTAAAGCATTGATGGAAAACATCAGGTCGCCTTTGCCCTCACGGCTGGCGATTCCTACTGCTGACGGCACAGAATACCTTAATCCAAAGGATATAATACGGATTGAAGCCGACCGGAGCTATTCATGGTTCTTTCTTTCCGGAAGCAGGAAGATACTCGTTTCCAAGCATCTGAAAGAATTTCAGGAGCTGCTTGGCGACCGTTCCTTTTTCCGTTCTCATAATTCTCATCTGGTAAATCTTAAATTTGTCAGGAAATTTATCCGCAAGGAGGGTGGTTACATCGAAATGAATGACGGTTCGCTGATCCCAATCTCAAGAAATAAAAAGGATATATTCCTGGCACACATGGCAAGGTTCCGGGGCTGAATACTATTTCCCGAAAAATCAATTTTGTTTTTTATCCTTTGTATCCTTTTCCGATTCAATTCTCCCTCTCTATTGTAAAAGAATGGGGATTAATAAAAAAAGAAAGATATCCACAGATATCTTTCAATTGTTAAATCAAACCTGAATTGATTCGCGGCCGGACGGCCTGTTGAAGACTTTTAAAAGGAGCCGATCATTGAGGCTTCATTATTGATGAGCCTTGGGAAAAAAGCAGCGATAAGCTGTGTGGCTTCAAGTTCTCCACTGTGGCCCTGTGTAAGTACCTTCTGATGAAAATACTCGCTCCTGTTCAATGCTTCATCGGATGTCTTTAGCCCATCTTTCTGAAAACTTTTATCAAGCTTTTCAACCCCGAAGTATTGATCGTTGCAAACATACTGTACGGAAAGATTGTCGCTCATGGTAATATACTTCTTGCATTTGCGTTCCTTGCATACGGCAACAGTCACCTCCATCGGAGAGTTTTCATAGCTGATCACATAGGCCTTGTATTCAACCCCGTTCACAGTGACAGGATTATCGGCCAATTCGATCTTGTAGTTTCCCAGGGCTGTGTATGAAGCCCCTTCAGCGATCACTTTCCTCGCAAAGGATGCAGTACAAAATGCTATCACAAGTACTGCTGCTAAAATCATTCTTTTCATGGCTAAAAAAATTAATTTAAAATTTAAAATTCCTTTACTGTCTATTTGTCCTCTTTTCATATTTTCATTTTCACTCTTCGAAAGTATTCTATATTCCAATAACATAAAACACCCGTTTAACCGATTACAGGTTTGAATTAACGGTTGGTAAGATATTGTTGAATAATATTTTTTTCTACCTTTAGGGTGCGTTGCAAAGGGAAACCTGATAGGCTGAAATGCTGACCGCTACCATTTTTAGAAGCAAAAAACCATGAGATGTAAATTACTGCTGGTCCTTTTTCTGGGCATTTCCAATTTGCTTACTGCGCAGATGAATTATGGCAGAAGCACATGGTTTATCAAGGCAAATGTAACCTCAATGATTGATATTTTTACATTTCCCACTGTTCAGCTTTCGGTCGAAAAGCAATTTACCGACTACATAAGCCTCAGTGCTGAAGGCGGCTATCAGTTTTATAATTTTCACCATTCTGAAGCAACCTTTTACACCCCAAGAGGTTTTAAGGCTAATATTGAATTCAGGTATTATCTTTCCGAAATGCGGAATTCAAGGTTATCGGATAAGCTGGGCAGGGCATACCTTGGTTTGAGGCCATTCTATTCACAAAACCAGTTTAATACGAGCATCTCGTACAAGCTTAGTGCTGATTCTCCCAGGTGGATCGATGATGATTTCGGGGTAAAAAATCAGACCTACGGTGTCAATTGTATAATTGGATTTCAGAAATCGCTCTCCGAAAAAATATTGATAGACCTGTATGCAGGGGTAGGGATCATGGACAGGAACGTTACAAATACAGGTATACAGTATATCGAAGATGCCGGATATTTATTGGCCGGCACTGAATTCATCAAATATTTCAAAAAATTAAATCTGAGCGAGTCATCCGGTATAAGGGTTAATTTTCTGTTTGGTCTCAGGATGGGAATTAAGCTGTATAAATCCTGAAAATACGCGGTTTTACCGCTTACGGGCCTTCTAAACCCGTAAAAAATTAGTCCGGGATGAACTAAATGCCAGAATCTGGTCAACTCAATCTTGTCATTCGTCAAAACCAGGTTTTCAACCAATAGTTGCAGACAGGAAATCAGAGACCCATCTATTTATCTGATTATAAATACCTTATTGTCTTGGTTTTTACTTCCAGCGAGGGCATAAAACCTGTTTTCCGGTAAATTTCAGCTCTATTTTGACGAATAGCCTTCCTGCTGACACTAACGGAATAATAGTTACCGTATTCAGCCGGAATGTTTTGACAAGGATAAAGTAAAACTCCTCTATTTCCCCATTTGATGGGCGTTTCCGACTTGCCGGGGATGTTAATCTGCATTAGTTTTACATCATAACATTAAATGCAGAGTGATGGAAAACATAACAGCGTTGAACAACACCCTTTTGATCAGGAAAGGTAATGATGAGATCAGGTTGAACAGGGACACGGTAACTTACGGCCGGACAAACTTCAGTCCTGCAATAGTTAACATGATTGAAGAGGGAGGTCTGGGCTTCCTTGGCTACCTGAGCAATATAGGTCTTTCAAAAGAGCCTAATTTAATGGTACTCTCCTCTAAACACCATTATTACTATGATGAGACTGACCTCAAGTGTGTAAAGACGCTTGTAAACATCAAAAAACTGAACATGATCAAGCATCCTGACAGGTTCCTGGATACCCTCCTGCGTATTCTTCCCCCGGACGCCAGCTTCATCGGTTGCTTTTCCGACAGCAAATCTCCAAACGGCAGCAGGCATCTCTTTCTGCAGCCATCAAGGATGCTGAACAGGTTCATTAATATTCTCGATTCTAAGACGGATCGCAGCCTTAATCAGAAGGAAGTTTCAGAGCAGCTTGAATCGCACGGCTTTAAGATTATCAACATGACTGAAATAGACGGGATTACATATTTTCATTCAAAACCCGTACATAAGCAGGTTGAACTGAGGGCCTGACCAGGTATCTGACAAGGGCCGTTTAATATGGGATAGATTCTTTTTCAGAAATTAAATACCGGGATATTAACTAAAATCAGAAGCTTATGGGGACAATTTTACAAAACAAATCTAAATTTTTAGTATTGGTTTTTCTCGCAGTTTTTCTGTCAGCTTATTCAGCACCGGGTCCAAAACCAAAATACTCAAAGAGTGCAAAGAAGGAATACCGGCATGAATACAAAAACCTTAAGGGTGTTTGTAATTGCTATAAAGACAGGAAAAACAAACAGAAAATCACCAGGCCGTCGGCTAAATACCTGGCATACCAGAGGAGGAACCACTTTCCAAACAAATAGCGCCATGATGAAAAGATCAGGATTTATTTTGGTGGCAGCGTTGTGCATGTCATGTGCCACCACTGAAAAATCCGGACTGGTTCCGGAGGATGAGATGTTTGTCACCAGGAAATATGTGGGGAACTTTGTCGAATTCAGACATACAAGTCCGACTGAATTCGGGGGGCCACATATTGTATGGATCAAGACCACCCAGGACAGCATATACGGGAAGATATCAGCTTATTCCAGAAAATGCGAATTCCAGCCTGGTGATAGGCTTTATATCCGGAGGACATACAACTCCCCCGGTTTATTCGGTTTTTGGATTTACCAGATAGAAAACGACAGTGAAGAAAAAGTTTGGTATGAGATAAGTGAATTTCAATATGGTAACAAGGTATTAGCTCAAAGCTGGTTTTAATCAGACTGACTATTACCGGTTTTCAGAATACAAAATCCAAAATCCTTTTAATGAGACCTGCCAGTAAAATGGCAAAAAGAATCTCGAGAACGCATATTGCCATTGCTTTTTTCCATCCGTATTCCTTCCACAGGACGGATATAGTTGCAACACAAGGGATATAAAACATGCTTACAACAGCAAGCGTGATCATCTGTTGTGGAGCTGAGGGCGTCAGAAAAATTAGCTGTCCCCAGGTATGCTGCGAGCATTACAAGAATCAGTTCCTTCCTCAGAATTCCGAAAATAAGCAGAATACCGGTTATTGCCGGTAAACCCAGCCATGTAACGGTAACAGGGCTCAGGAAGGCTGAAATCGCCGGCATCCATCCGGCTAAATTAATCACCTGGATCACCACTCCCAGTATTACGACTATTGGAGCTGCGATATAGACAAATTCCTTTAGCGCATCCCATGTCTGGTAAATTATTGTTTTTAACTGAGGGGTTTTATAATCCGGCATAGGCATTATAAGTTCCACGGGTTCTCCGATAATCAGTTTGGACGATATCCGGCCTGCCAGAAATATAAGCGCCATTGCAAACACATAAAGGCCGAAGGCCCACGCCAGCCCGACATATTTTCCAACAAGACCAAAAACGATAACTGAAACGGCTGAGCATGGCACAAGTGTTACCAGGACGGCAGTAATGAACCTTTCCCGTTTGGATTCCATAATCCGGCAGGAGAGGCACCCCGGAACATTGCAGCCAAATCCTATTATAAAGGAGATGCATCCCTTTCCGTGGATGCCCATTTTATGCATCAGGTTATCCATCAGGAATGAGATCCTTGCGATATAACCCCAGTCTTCCAGGACATATAAAATGATATAGAAGGGTAGAATATATGGAAGTGCAATCTGAATAAGGGCAAGGACACTTTCGATCGCCGACCACCCCACGGCTGCAAAAAAAGTTATACCCACATTGTTGATCCACCAGCTGTGCCAGTCTTTAAATATGGTGTCGAACCAACCTGAAAGCCAGTTGCCAAAACTGAACACTGTATAAAACATTCCGCCCAGGATCAATATCATTAAAAGATAGCCGGTGAATTTATGGGTTGTAACGGCATCCAGTTTTTCGTTCAATGAAATTTTCCTGCCAGGTGTTATTTTTACTATTTCCCTTGTAATCTGAGAGGCGAGGTGGCTTCTTTCATCAGCAATAACAACTGCGGAATCGTGACCGTGCATTTCTTCAAGGTTTTCACATAGCTGTTTAACTATATCGAGGATTTCAGGATCCAGCCCACCGACCAGCTTTGTTATCTCAATATCCTTTTCCAGAAGCTTTATCGCAAGCCATCTTACCGGATACCGGATACTGATATCCTTCAGTAATACTGATAATTGCTGTATGCAATATTCAATTTCCCTGCCATACTTGTTAATTTTGTGATCCTTTTTTTCGTTTTTAAGCTCGATTACCTTATCAATAATACTGGTTAATCCCGATCCGCGTGACGCAACTGTCGTTATTACCGGGGCATTTATTATTTTCTGCAGCTTTTTGAAATCAATAGTTATCCCTTTCTTTTTGGCAAGGTCAATCATATTCAAAGCCAGTATTAGAGGGCATTCAAGTTCCATAAGCTGAAGAGTGAAGATCAGGTTTCTCTCGAGATTTGTGGAATCAACGATATTTATTACGCAATCGGGCTTTTGATGCGTGATATATTCCCTTGATATTACTTCTTCCACCGAATAGGTTGTGAGGGAATAAATACCTGGCAGATCAAGCACGTCGATCGTATAGTCATTATAGAATAATGTCCCCTCTCGCTTTTCGATCGTCTTCCCTGCCCAGTTGCCTATGTGCTGATGGAGCCCTGTCAAATAGTTGAATACGGCAGATTTTCCCGAGTTACCCTGCCCTGCCAGGACAATATTGATCTTTTTCCCATCAGTCATTTTAATTCAACCATTATCTTTGAAGCCAATCCCTTGCCAAGGACCAGCCTTGAACCACACACTTCAACCTGAACCGGACCCGAGAACAAGGTTCGCCTTATTACCTTTATCCATGTTCCCGAAGTAAGTCCCAGGTCGGCCAGCCTTTTTATAAGCATCTTGCCACCGTGCACCGAAATTATAAAACCACTCTGACCATCTTCCAGCTCAGTTAATAATATTTCATTTGTTTTGCTATTCATTTCAAGTTAGTTATGACGATATATGAACATATATTCAATTGTTCAGCTAAAAAAATCATTCTTCTTCAACATGCCTTAATCCTTCAGCAAAAAGATTATTAATGTGTTTGTCATCAAGCGAATAATAGGTTAATTTGCCTACTTTATTGTACTTGACAAGCTTCATATTCCGCAATGTCCGGAGCTGATGTGAAATGGCCGAATTTGTCGTTCCGATTATTGTGGCAAGATCACACACGCATAGTTCATTTTCCTGGCAGAGGGCATAAATGATTTTTGTCCTTGTCGGATCGCTCATGGCCTTGAATGTTTCAGCCAGTGAGTGAAAAAAACGTTCGGTTTTCATATTTTTAATTACCGATCTGACTTTTTCTCTTTCTACGCAGGATAGTTCAGAAGGATCTGAATTTTGCAATGTCATCAGTTTTATATATGAACAATTGTTCAATTATTTCACAAATATATACTTTCCACTGAATAAAAAAATATTTTGGGCTGACTTTGCCTGGTATTTTTGCCTTCATCCCGGGGAGGCAGGGTATCAATAAAATAGTCGGGAATTAAAATACTGAGTCGGTTGCCGATGGGGCTGCCTGCAACCCTGGAGTTTCCATTTATCTCACCTGTATTAAAATCCAGTCCGTGATAATCTGGAGTACCTGAGTTGATATAGTCTCCTCGATCCTGATATATTCATATTCTGATCCTGTTTTGGCTGTTTGAAAGAGATGATTAAGTCCGGGAAGCTTTTTCACGGTTATGTTTTTATTGCTTCCAGCCTTCATTGATTCTTCAATAATCAGAATATTTGTATCAGGATTTACCTGTTGATCCAGCTCCCCATGTAATGCCAGAACAGGGCAATTAACCTTCATCAGGACTGCTTTGTTATCCAGACTCAGAGCATAACGCCACCACGGACTCAGAACCTGACTTATCTGAGCTTCATGCCTTCCTTTGGGCCAATTCAGCCTTTTTATTTCATCTTCAGTCAACCCGCTGTAAAGATTCCAAAGCTTTTTAGCAGCGGTGACAGAATCTGTATTTTCTTTGGCCAGACTATAAATTTTCGTACGCCACTTACGCTCTAATTCCAGATCATCATCATTTCTGCCCTGCTGTTTTTGATGGTTCAGGATTTGATCGATTACTATATCTTCAAAATTAACAAATACACCGGCCATGGAGACAATAAAAGCAACATCAGGTGAATTTGAAGCCGCTAACGGAGCCACTATTCCTCCTTCACTATGACCTATGATTCCAATTTTTTCCGGATCTATTTCCCGTCGGCTTTTTAAAAAAGTGATTCCTGCAAGTGCATCTTCAGAAAAATCCCGGGTAGTCGATTTGTTGAAGTTTCCGGTCGAGCCGCCAATTCCTCTGTCATCAACCCGTAATACAGCAATCCCGTTCCGGGTTAAATGATCAGCTATTATCCAGAACGGTTTATGCCCGCCTATGTTTTCATTTCTATCCTGCTGACCTGAACCGGTGACAAGAATTACAGCCGGGAAATTACCACCTGATGCGGGAATTGTTAAAGTTCCTGCAAGGTGAATACCAGCTTTTTTGTTTTCAAAGACGACCTCTTCTTCATTATAGGGATAAGGTTTTGTTGGCTCCTGAGGTCGTAATAATTCAGGTAATTTGTCAACGCGATTGAAAAGAACCGGAAGTATTCCGCCACCTTGCCTGAATTCGCAAATTATGCTATTATGCTCCGGATTCATGACCCCGGCTATTTCAATACCCAATCCGTTAATCCTGATGATAACCGAATCATTCTTATGTATAACTTCATCACAGGGAATGTCCCCCGTTGCCTGATCTATAATGTTCAGAACCGCCTTATAAGCATTATCCGCGGTTTTTGAAATTGAAACCCCCATTCTCAGTTTGGCGGAATTGGGTATTTCGAGTTCTCCCAGCCATGTACCTGTTAAGGTACCTTGTGTCAAATATTCACGTGATTTTGAAATGGTTATATGGGATTCCAGAATTATGCCAAAAAAGATTGAAATGAAGATCAGTGAAATCGTTGGCAGTATGATATTTTGTTTTTTCATTTTTTTTTATTTCTTAAACTCAGGTGTTTCTGGTAAAACTCCGGTTATTTAACATATCTGGTTTTAATTTACATAAGGACATCAGATCACTGATGTCCGGTCAGGTAAAGATATTTATATTTCTGAGTTTTGTATCAGGATTTTACTTTGTCCGTATACAACCATCGTCTCCGGGTTGCTGGCAGATGACCATTGCCCGGTTAAGGGGATTGAAGTAATCTGGCAATTTTGTAATTGACTAATTTGCACTTTGACGATCTCTTCGCCTGCCAATCATTGCTCCAATCTGGGCCATAACAAAAGACAACGCAACACCTGAGCCAATGATAATCCCAAAGGAGGTAGTCCAGAATGAATTATCGCAGGCTGCCGGCAGGATGGAAAGGATATTGCAAAGAATTGGAACAATCCAGACTTGCATGGGATGGATTATACAAATAAGGAAAGATGCACTTACAAGCAGGAGACTCCATATGATATAAGTCAGAGGCTCGTCAACATAATTGTTGAGAACACCTATAACTACAGCTGACATTAATGCAGCTAGCAATGACAGGACCCATGCAGAGACCCATTTGATTCGTTTTGCTATTTCAATTCTTTTCATTTGAATGTGTAAATAATGCACTAATTTATAACCAAATGGGATTAATGTCAATTTTATTTACACGGGAGAACTTTCACTTTGTGGTCTAAGCCGCCAGAAGGCCTGTCCGGCAATAAAGTAAGAAAACGATGCTGAACGGAAGGAAGCCTTGTAACTCAATCTGAAAAGAGGAGTCAATATTAAAATTTATAGATTAAGTTCTTTTAGGATAAATTCATCTTAAAAAGTTCCGGTTCAGACCCTGAGGAGGCCACGGAACGCCCTGACGCTATAGAACGAGGGTGCACTGTTATGATAAACGAAGACAGTGCCGTAGCGGCGATCAGTAAAGAGGGCACCGCCAACTTTTCTGATATCAGGAGGGGTTTTCACCCAGCTCGACGTTTTCGTATCGAAATTTCCAAGTTTCTGCAACTCCCGGTATTGTTCTTCAGTCAAAAGTTCAATGCCAATAGCGGCGGCCATATCAATAGCGTTACCTCCCGGATACACCCCTTGCTTTTCCCTAGCCTCCTGCCCTTCATGGTCGTAACATACATTTCGGCGACCCCTTGGACTTTCCGGTGAACAATCATAAAAAATGTATTCGTCAGTCTTTTTATCATAACCAACAACATCAGGTTCACCGCCAGTTCTTTCCATTTCGTTGAGTGACCAAATTTTTTCTTTTGAGGACCCGGGGTCCAGCTTTGCTTGTACTTTAGCCCATTCAAGACCCTTATGACGGTTCATGTTTTTTTCAAAACGGGCTTTCAATGTTCTGAGCAGTTCTTCACGTTGTTCTGGTGACAACTCCTTTTTTGTTTCAACCTTTGACATAATTTTTATGTTAAGAATATAAGATGTTAGTTTTTATGCAGCAATATTTATATTGAAGTTTAAAAAATGTCATCGGGCTAAGCTCATTAACTTCATAATTAATTTAGGAGGTGGTTTCATACCAAGTTGTTCCATTAAAGCAAACCGGTCAGGAACACCCCAATGTTCAATAAGTTTACCTTCTTTGAATCGCAGAATATCAATTACTGTGATTTCCATCTTTTTGCCTGTGGGGGGCATTGGTCCGAATTGTCCTTTTTGGGTTCCCCGGGCAGTCATCCGGCCCCAAACTTTATCGTCCTGAACGATTAGGTCTTCAATGATCATTGAAAAATCAGGAAAAGCTTTATGCAGACTTACAATAGCTTTTTTTACCCCCTCCACATTAGGTGGATTAAAACCATATTGGTGTTCTATAAAGCTCTGGGAAGTATACTTATCAAATACTGTTGTATCCCCGTTACCGAAACCATCTTCTATAAGTATACGATAAAGTTGTTCATTGGAATTCATGGCTTTCAATTTTTAATTGACGTTTCTATCATAACAATTGTTACTTCTTATTGTTTTTCTGATAGCCTGCCCTGCCTGCCTGTTATTCTTGTTCAAGGTGTTCTATCTCGTCAATATCCTTGTTTAGCTTTATAAACCGTTCGTAAATTGAATACTTAAAAGTAAAATACATTGATGAGAAGAAAACCAGGACAATCAATAGCAAGGGTAAAATTGAGAAAAAGCTGATACTGAAGGTAATCTTTTGAATAATCATTAACAGGAATCCTGTCATGGCTAAGGGCATTAACAGGTATCTGATTTTTGTTGTTTTTATTTTATACATTTCCAGTTCTGCAATTACTTTTTTTATAGATAATACTGGCATTGTGAAATCAATTCCACGAATCAAGGTGAAATATTTGATATCCCAGATATAGGTGATAATATAAACAGGCAGAAACAGACCTAACCCGAGGAAAAATCTTGTAGATATATTAAACTGAACGTTTAGAATCAATATTAAGAAAACAAACAAAGCCGGAGAAAATAGCCAAATCCCTGCTTTGATTTTTATCCAGTTTAATCTTCTTTTTGGTTTTTCAAGTAATATAATTCTCAGTATCTCTTTATTAAGACGGGTATTTTCCGATATTTTTTTATCGTAATCCTGCCATATGTTCTGTAATTCTGTTAATTCCATGATGTTAAATTTTTGAAGTGGCCAAGTTTTTTATCTGTTCCTTGATTCTGCTTATCCTTGTACCGACATTTGTCTTTGAAATTCCGGTAATCTCAGATATTTGATCATGTGAATTACCGTCGAGGTAAAGAAGGATTATTGCCTTATTTAACTGATTTAACTCTTCAATACACTGGTATAAGATTTCAGAAGGTGATGAGTCAGGCGGATCCATTATCCAATTTTTACTTTCAAATTGCTTCAAGTCAGTTGGAAAATACAATTTTTCGCTTTTTCTTTTGCGGTTAAAATTCATTGAAGTGTTAATTGCAACGCGGTAAATCCAGGTAGAAATTTTGGAATCCCCTTTGAACCGTTCAAATGATTTCCAAAGTTCAAGTGTAATGTCATTTATTAAATCTTCTTTATCATGAACCGAATTAGTATAAGCTCTGGAAATCTTTAAAATGATCCCAATATTTTTCTCTAAAATATCAAGGAATAGGTCCGGTTGTCTATTTTCTGTCATTTGTCATTCTGTTACTTTTTTGGTTAATGAATTATTCTGTGATCACATTTTACCCAATTAGTAACATATCCACGTTAAAAATCACATAGGGTTAAGTTTTTATTTTTTAAAAATATAATTGTTAAGCTGTCAGCGTTCGTTTCGTCGTGGTTAGCCTGCTCCGCCGCAGGATGTTGTCCGTTTTATGTTCAAGTGTTAAAGTATTTTCAATTGCATAAAATATTGTGAATTCTTTAGAATCCCCGGATTTTAACTCAGTTTAGCGGCTGGTGTTTACGATTTTAGTTGTTACTATCATTTAAAGTTTGTAGTTATGTTCCACAGTTATTACTATTTTCCCTTTGTGGGCTCCTTTTACTGATCCTCGAAATCCAGGGCCCTATTAACAAAGCCTGGAAAAGTCGGATCATGGAACCACCAACTGTGACATAAATTCCATTGAGACATAATGCACGGGTATTTTAAAGCGCGTTAAATTAGAGATTTATTTGGGTTATGATATTTATAGGCAGGCTTTTATTTCTGTCCCGGTGGAGATAATTTGAATAATTTAGAAAAATATTTAGACCTGAGTTATGAAAAATTCAAATTCAATCAGAAAACCTCAGTTTATTTTTAAAGCTGTCCGGGTATTGGTTTATTTATCCCGCATTGTCATAAGCTGTTTTTAACCAGCCTATTATTTCCCTGTCAATGTCTGAAATGTCTGATAAATTGATTTTGTGAGAACACATTGCGTTGGCAGAATTGATTGCTTCTAATTTTCCTTTCGGTTCTTGTCCTTTCAGGTTAATGCCAATTTCAAAACGAGTTTTTGTCGCCGGCTGAAGTACTGCAAATTGTTTTTTTCTTCTTAAGCTCACATAAGCATTTTTCGGAGCAATTTCAAAGTCGTCTACCGAACTTTTTAATTTCGTTTAGTAACTTGTCATAAAGTGGTTTAAAATGCTCTTTACCTTTGAATTGCTTTTCAATAAGGTCATCTTTGTTTTCTGCAGAATCCGCGTCAGATCCTTTTGCCTTATGAGCAATTAAGTTTGCAAAACCATATGTCAGACCATGTGTGTCTTTTAGAAACTTCAGTGTTTCACCGTGTTTTTCAAAATTTTCTTTCTTTACAATGGCGATCCATTGTTCCAATGTTTTACCTGTGTTTTTATAAAGGTTTTCCATCATTGTCTGTGTTGCCTTATCCATGGTTTTATGTATTATTTTCTATACTTCAACTGCAAAAAAACAATAGTTTCTTTCATTAGTTTCCTGAACGCTTCCTGATTGATATCAGATAACTTCTTAATGTAAATGCAGGCTTTTCCCATTTTATATTTTCCTAAACCTCCCAATAGATATTCATGCTCTTTAGCTCCTGTGTACACATACAGTGAAATAGCTGCCTTTCGTGGTGAGAACCCCACTAATGGCCAATCTCCTTCCTGACGACTTCTCTCGGATTTGTAATGATAGCTGCCAAATCCTATAATGGATGGCCCCCACATTCTGGGTTCAAACCCTGTAAAATCCTGCATCAGTTTTATTAACTCAAAACTGTCTTTACGTTTTTGCTCCGTATCGGCAAACGAGTTGATAAATTCAGTAACGTCTGCATTGTTTTGTTTTGTTTTTAATTCTGCCATGATCAGTGTGTTTCTATTATTTAAGGAATTACAGCCCAAATTGTTCATTGGAAGGATTGAAAATTCATTTGGATCTCTTCTTTCTTAAAATATGTCTTTGTTCCATTTACGAAATTCATAGTATTTGCGTTTGGGTTCTCCTGTAAAGCCATTTATTCCTTAAAATTTCAATTGCATAAATGTGAATAACTATTCCGATATTCTTACCAAACCTTTAGTTTCTGCCTCCCACTTTTAGTTATTTCGAAGGGACCGGGTGAAGGATTGGCTGTATTCCGCATCGTGCCAAAATAATCATTGCCAATCTTAATGGGTGAACCATCGGCATTTTCGAACGGGAGGTCAGGGATGATGGCTCTTCCCAATAAACCGGCAGTTACTATATTTCGTTTTTCCCCTGTAACCCAATTCTTATCAACGTTAAGTTCCAGATAAATATCGATCTTCCCGATTATCAGTTTGATTTCAGTGTCAAAGTTATGCTCAACAAGTGAATTTCGTTCTACTGCATTCACCGGGGTGGAACGATTAAACTTCTCTTTTCCAGCTTCACTCAATTCGCCGAATTTCTTTTCCCCATTATCGGGAATCGGTCTTATACTTCCTTTGGTAAAAACGTTTCCCTCAAAGATAACCGGTAAAAGCGCTTGACTGTATTGGCTTGCATCACCATGGTTTACAAAGAGGTTATTAATAAACCGGACATCACCCCCGGGATTATCGTGAAGATTTTCAACATAAGTTGAGTGAGGTTTGTGGTATGGGGTAAGGCGTGAATCATATGAAATCACATCTATTTTGCCACCAAAAAGGTTATGTACAAATGCGGCACCACTGGAATTCATTAGCAGACAAGCTGTGGAAAGCAGGATATTGTTGCTTACCAACACAGGACCGTGATTTACTTCAAGGAATATGTCAAGTAAATTATCGTGCATCAGATTGTTGTTTACCTGTGCCCCCTGTGCCATCCAGTCGAGCCATATACCCATATTTGCGGAATAAATATGGTTCTTTTCAATGATTACATCTACGGCACCATGAAGTTTTATCCCTGCTATTTCAGCGCCCGAAAATAACCGCCTGACATGAATATCGTGAATTGTATTTCCGGTAATGGTACTGAAAGCGCAACCCATACTTCCCACAATACCTGTTTGCTCACAATAAGCAATAGTATTGTTGCGAACGAGATGACCGCCTACTGTTCCTTTATTCCAACCGAATGCCAGTGCCCGGTTAATCGTACCCACATAGCCTTCAGCCGATTCGGTATCTTTATTGTCGAATTGATCACCATATTTACCTAATGCAACGCCCACGCACTTCGAATACTGTATGGTATTGTTTTCGATAATCCAGCCACGGCTCCAATGAGTTCCTATAAGTCCCATCTGTTCTGCTGTTGGTGGAGCCCAATTAGTAGCGGCGTGTTGTAGAATAAACCCGGAAACCGTAATGTAATTGATGAATGGTTTGTCGGGATAGAAAATAGTCTGACGGACATTGATTTCAACTGTTTCTATATTGGGATCTGCATTTGTGAATTGTGCCCATATTGTAGTTGTGGTTGAATCGGTTTCTGTCCACCAAAGGGGATTTTTTCCGTCAGCTGATCCCATTACCTCTTCTTTTTTTTGTGCTTCCATCAGCCAATCCCCATTCAGATAAACGGCTCCCGTGTGGTAAATGCGCTCTTTGGGAGTAGGATAAAACCAGTCGCCGCGGATTAAATCGCTGTAGGGATTGAATTTTCCGAAAAAGGTAATTGGAATTTTAACTACCCAGGTATCATTGTCCAGCTTTTGCCAGCCTTTAATGATTTCAGATCCTTTTATCTCAACCTTTTCACCCTTAGCCGCATGATATACAATTCTTTCTTTATCTGAGTTTCCACCTCGCGCAGGCGTAATCTGTTCTCGATATACACCTTCATGTACTGTGATCACATCGCCAGGCATAACAACCTGGGCTGCCCGACTTATTGTTTTGTATGGCTTTGAAGCAGTACCATCATTTACATCACTCCCTTTAACCGAAACGTGTATGTCTCTGGCATTGATCGAAACACTTCCAACCAGAATGCAGAAGAATAAAAATAAAGAATGTTTTTCCATAACTACATAAGACCTTTTTTTCCGTCAACCCAATTTAAAGCAGGATTCATTCCGGAGATATTTCTTTTTCAGATAATTCCATTGGTAATGGCCAATGGTGTCCGTGATCAAGCAACCTATTTGCTGCTTCGGGTCCCCAGGTACCGGCAGCATAATTCGGGAAATCGACCGGAGGCTTACCCGGCCAGACATCAAGGATAGGCATTATTATTTGCCATGCTGACTCAACCTGGTCAGCACGCATAAAAAGCGTGGCATCGTTGTTCATCACATCCCAGAGTAATGTTTCATAAGCATCCGGGATAGGTATTGAAAAGCTTTCCTGATAATTGAATCGCATTGTCACTGGTTGTAACAATAACTTCGTTCCTGGTTGCTTTGCCTGAAAGCGAAGCACAATACCTTCATCAGGTTGAATAGACAGGATGAGAGAAGATGTTTGCCAATCAGATGTTGCTTCCGGAGGAAAGGATTTATGCGGTACCGCCCGGAATTGTATAGTAACTTCCGAGACCTGCCGCGGAAGGCGCTTTCCGGTTCGAAGGTAAAAAGGTATATCCTGCCACCTCCAGTTATCAACGAAAAGCTTTAATGCAACAAATGTCTCAGTAATAGAATCCTTTGAAACCTTGCTTTCTTTGCGATATCCACATACTTTTTTACCACTTATGTGACCCTTTCCATATTGTCCCCTTACTACCGATTGATGTACCATATCACGCGGAATTGGCCTTATAGCATGAAGTACATCCACTTTCTTGTTACGTATTTCATCGGCATCAAACGAGACCATGGGTTCCATGGCTATAAGACACAGCAATTGCATCAGGTGATTTTGTACCATATCTCTTAATGCTCCTGCCTTCTCGTAATACTCCCCACGGTGTTCAACACCTAAATCCTCGGCTACGGTAATGGTTACATAATCCACATACCGCCGATTCCAAATTGGCTCAAAGAGAGGATTGGCAAAACGGAACGCAAGAATATTCTGAACGGTTTCTTTACCCAGATAATGATCTATTCTGAAGATCTGAGATTCCGTAAAACTATCCGTAAGTATCTTATTTAGCTCTAAAGTTGATTCAATGTCATGCCCGATTGGTTTTTCAACCACAATCCGGGCACGTTTCCGATTGTTTACCAATCCGGCTATTTTAAGATGTTTTGGAATTTCTCCAAACATTACCGGAGGTGTGGCCATGTAAAAGATGAGCTGAGCCTTGGCGTTCCACTGCTTTTCCAGGTTTGCGCATTGCTCTTTCAGTACCGTATAAATCCCCGGTTCTGTAAAATTTCCCTGTTTGTAATAAATATGTCTTGTAAACTTTGACCAAACCTTATCGTTGACCTTACCTTTTCGTGAAAACTTTTCAATTCCCTCACGGAAACGCTGATGCAATTCTTTATCGTCGAGTTTTATCCTGTCAAGGGCTATTATCGAAAAATTCAGGGGCATGCTCAAATCCTGGTACAGGTCAAAAAGAGACGGCACCAGCTTTCTCCACGTCAGATCTCCTGATCCTCCAAAAATGGCAAATATCGTTGGCTGAAGTTGTTTATGTGGTTTCATTTTAGTAGCTCAGACTAATTTCCCTTTTTGGATGGAATGATAAAAAGTGGAACTTTAGTGTTCCTGTTCAATATTGAGGGCTATCAGGAAAACATCGTCATCGGGCTTCGAAAATGGATAAACTGTCATTAATCGCAGATACCAATGACAATCATTTTATCTTATTAACCCTATCACCTCTTCCTCCTGGCAACTAAATAACCCAGAAGAAAACCAATACCTAAACTAATCAGAATTTGTAACCAGTTCCAATTCCCCATATCCATCGACCTTCCAATTCCTTCTCCTTGCATCATTCCCTGTGTATTATCACAGGCGGCCACTAAAACAGGAAAAACGATAAAACAGATTACTGTTATGATTCTTAATCCTGATTTTCCTTTGCCTGTCATCTTATTCATTATTTTTTAACATTACTTTTCATTAGTGTCCACGAAAAATTTCATATTCGACTGAAGATCTGTTCTAAAGCAGGTCTGTTGATAAGACAACCTGATTACCCGGATATTGAACACCCGGATCATTTTCGGCCGTTATAAATATTTTAACCGGATTAAATGAGGATACTGTTTTTAAAGAGGCCTTCAAATTTTTCGACAGAAAGTTTTTCGAACTATTTAACTGACCTATATTTTTTGTCAGACCTTCGTTTGTAACCATCCATACAACATACGTTTTTTTTGAGGGCTGCAGCCGTTCGACCTCAGCTAGATCAGTTATAGATATTTTAATAACATTATTCTTGTTATTGTCTTTACTTACTTTTACGGAACCTTGTGCTGCCGGAACGACTGATGATGTAGAAAAAGTCATTTTTCTGGCACATGATGTAGAAAAAGCTACCATTAGTGGTATTAAAACAACTAATGCAACATTTCTTGTCGTGTAATTGATCATTGTTGCTTTCATAATGATTTTATATTAATTAAATACAGAAAAAAATTAGAATAGAATATTAACTCTGGTTTTAGTAGCCATCATCATCGCCAGATTTAAGCACCTGTCTTACCCCGTCATACTAACAACACGGGTCGTTATTAAAATCATTTCTTTCATAAAGGAAGATTAAGGCTCTAAAGTTAAGAACAGACAACCGGGTGAGCATTACAAAACTTCTAATAAAAGTTACATTATTCACATATTTTCGAGCGCTACTGTTCCTTTTGAATCAATACATTCGTATGTGTAAGCTTCAAAATAATGGTGTGGCATTTGAATAAGAATGCGCTCCACATCACCAGTTTATGCAGTATTATACCAAAATCCGGCCAGTGCCGGACTATTGCTGAAAGAAACACTGCAGCTTCAATCATCCATGGAATAGGATCCCAGAAATATGACAGAAATTTCAGGAACTGATTTGTTTTTTTTTCTACAATTTCATTTGGACCGTATTTGTCAAGACGTTTCTTTGCCTCCTCCTGAGTAAAACCTTCAGGTGAAGAACCAGGTTTCTTCTTCAGTTCAGGTATGGAAAGGTTTTTTAAATCATCATTAACAGAAGAATTGATCCCTGGTTTACCAGAGTTTTTTTCATAATTATTTAGCATTTCATTATTTCTGCCATTCCGTATGAAAGGTTCCTTTGGCATCTAAACGTTCATATGTGTGAGCACCAAAATAATCGCGTTGCGCCTGGATAAGATTTGCCGGCAACCACGAATTGCGATATGCATCGACATACCCGAGAGAAGCCATAATACCGGGTACAGGAATGCCCATGGTTCCAGCCTGGCAAACGATCTGACGCAGATCCTCCAGTTTTTTTTAATCTTTTCTGAGATTTTCGGGTCGAGCAATAAGTTCAACAGCCCGGGTTTTGCATGGAAAGCTGCCTGGCACCTGCAGGGACAAGTAAGATAATTGAGCGTGGTTTTTGAAGGCTTGCGATAAAATCCTGAAGATTACCGGTGCAGTGGATATCTCTTTTATCCGCTTCCTTTCGAAGGGCTTCGACTTTGGCCGGGTCATTATCATAACCGGCTACTGAGAGACCATGATCGGCCATGTTTAATAAAAGGTTGCGTCACATGACACCTAAGCCCACCATTCCAACTTTATATAGTTGTTTTAAATTCATTTTTTCCATGCTATAAAGATTAATGTTGCCAAAGAATCATAGCAGCTTCAAGCGGAACTGAAAGGCCGGGGAAATTTGGTATCGCCCGTGGAGTATAATCCGTCGCGGAACGTGATGCAGAGACAGTTGTTTGATAGACATGCGGTTTATTGGTCTCTGTCTTCATTTGTACAGGTTCCAATTTCTGTCGAACGGGAGGACCGCCATCAATTCCCTCAGCATAAAGCTCCACTACTACAGCTTTCGGGTCGAGGTCATTAAGATAGACCTGAATATCGAATATATGCTTATCTCCTTCAGTTTTAACTTTTACCTCTCCAAATTGAAGTGTGCTCCAATTTTGCTGCAAAGTCATTAAACGATTCAACTATCTGTTTACCTTTATTTCCTTTTTCGGCTGAACGTGCCTGGTAAGCTGCAGAGAGCGGGAGGTAATATTTTTCTGTATATTCGCGCACTGATCGATTGGCAGAAAAACGCGGGGTCAATTGTGACATGCTTTTTCGTATTCGCTCTAACCAGTTAACCGGAATGCCTTTTTCGCTTCGATTATAAAACTCAGGTACAACCTGCCGTTCGAGCAGTTCATAAAGGGCATTTGCTTCGGTAGCATCCCAGGCAGGATCGTCACCATGTTCCTTCCCATCACCTATAGCCCATCCCACTTCGGGTGTATAAGCCTCAGCCCACCAGCCATCGAGTTCTGATAAGTTAATGCCTCCATTCACAAGTACTTTCATACCGCTTGTACCGCTTGCTTCCCATGGGCGTCGTGGCGTATTAATCCATACATCCACACCCTCTACAAGGCGTTCTGTCAAAAGCATGTCATAATCGCTTAAAAATATCACATGGGGACGAACTTCAGGCTGCCTGATAAAATGAATCCATTTTGTAATTAAATCCTGACCCGGCTGATCCGCAGGATGAGCCTTGCCCGCAAGGATAAGTTGCACCGGATGTTGAGGATTAGAGAGCAAACGCATGAGACGCTGAGGGTCATGCAACAACAAATCCGGCCTCTTATAGGTTGCAAACCGACGTGCAAAACCTAATGTCAATGTATTTTGGTCAAACAAATCTTTCACATATTCAGCCTTCTCAGTGGATTCCCCCGAAGCCTCCAACTGCCGGGATAATCGTTCCCGGGCATATCGGATCAAAGTTGCACGTGATTTTGTGCGCATCTGCCACAGCCTTTCATCACTGATTTTCCGGATATTTTGTCCGAGGTTTTCCATTGTACCCAACCAGCGATCTTTTCCGCAAGCTTCAGTCCAGATGTCATCTGCTTCTTTGGAGTCCCACGATGGCATGTGCACGCCATTGGTTACATGCCTGACAGGTACCTCATTGACCGGCCATCTTGAAAACAGCGGTGCAAAGATTTGACGACTGACTTCTCCGTGAAGACTACTTACACCATTAACTGCTCCACATCCCCTGATCGCGAGATAGGCCATGTTGAACATTTCCGAATCGTTCCCTGGATCCTTACGACCTAATGCTAACAATTGGTGACGGGTAATGCCAAGTTTCTGCTCAGCGTATTTACCAAGATATTGTTCAATCAGAGTAGGTGAGAAACGATCAAATCCGGCTGCCACTGCTGTGTGTGATGTAAAGAGGTTGCCAGCTCTTGTGGTTGAAATGGCAACATCAAAGGGTTGCCCTGTTTCTTTCATAAAACTTAGTGCCCGTTCCAGTATCGCAAATGCAGCGTGCCCTTCATTGAGATGGCATACCTGTGGATGAATACCAATAGCATGCAGCAGTCGCCATCCTCCAATTCCAAGCACCAGTTCCTGTTTAAGTCGAAGTTCAGGTCCTCCGCCGTACAGTTCACTTGTGATTCCACGATGAGCAGGAAAATTTGCAGCATCGTTGCTATCTAACAGATAAAGTTTGATCCTACCGACCTGAACCTGCCAGGCACGTACCCAGACAGAATAACCAGGCAATTCAATCTCCAGCCGTAACCATTCTCCATTTGGTTGACGCAGCGGAATAACAGGTAATTGTCCCGGATCGTTATAAGGAAAAAGCGCCTGTTGTTTACCGTTTTTGTCGATTTCCTGACGAAAATAGCCTTGCTGATAAAGAAGCCCGATACCGATAACAGGGACACCCAAATCACTTGCGGTCTTAAGCTGATCGCCGGCCACATTGCCCAGACCCCCTGAATAAATCGGAAGAGCTTCACTTAACATGAATTCCATGCTGAAATAAGCTACACAGGTAAGAGAAGACTGCGGATAATTTTGCTGAAACCAGACGGGAGCTGCATTTGAATCCTTTTTGAACTTTAGAAGGGTATCAATTTTGTTCCGAAACGCCGTATCATTCATTGCAGATTGGAACTGATCGCGTGAAATTGTCTGAAGAACTACCCATGGATTATGTGTAAGATCCCAAAGGGCAGGATCAAGTTGCCGCCAGACCTCATCGGCTTCATGATTCCATGACCATCGCATAT
Organism: uncultured Bacteroidales bacterium; assembly: GCA_963737255.1. Classification (GTDB taxonomy): domain Bacteria; phylum Bacteroidota; class Bacteroidia; order Bacteroidales; family VadinHA17; genus LD21. The sequence continues at coordinate 56,017 of CAVTSB010000006.1, read as the reverse complement.
CGAGAGCAAGCTCTGCAAGAGAATCCACTCCTTCAAGATCTGACCACAAAAAACTGTAACCAGGTTTTCCTGCATATGTACTTACCTCCATGATTTAAGAATATTATCGGTATTCTAATGAAATCTTTCCCTGATTAATTACTAATCCAATAAGTTTTTGGAATTATGTCCTTAGCCTGGCTAACTGCTTTTTTTAGTCGGAATGATGAAAAGCGGTATAGAAGTCTGACGTAAAACTTTCTCAGTAACACTTCCCATGACTATATTTTCCAGCCATTTCCGGCTGTGAGATCCAATAACAATAATATCTGCATTCACCTCTTTTGCAGTCTCCAGAATAGTATCAGCAAAATCACCTTCTTTTACCATAGTCTGAATATTATTATCTCCAAGGTGCTGTTTTGATTTTTCAAGATATTGCAGAGATGCTTTTTTCAGTCCATCAACACTTTCTAATTGTTCCACGCCAATATACCCGTAACCGGTAAATCCCATTATGGGAGAATATCCTGCAGTGGAATAAAATACCGGATCTGTTATTACATGCAGCAATACTACCTCAGCATTCATGGATTTTGCCATTAAAAAGCCTGCCTCTGCAACTTTCTGAGCAGTTGGATTATAATCCAGCGCTATCATTACTTTACTTACCTTATTTGTTTTCATGTTTGTTATATAATTTTTATGATATTTTGATTGCTGATACTAATTCATTGCCACCTATCATATACGTATTATGTTGTTAAGCAGCTCACGTACATTCTTATTGGGGAATCAGGGATTAAATGCTCCCAAAGTCCAGATATCTTCTGCAGTTATCCGTAAATGATAAATAGGAAATGATAAAACAGGGATAAAAGCTTTGTTTATCATCTGGTGAGCAAAGATAGTAAGCAGGAGTATCTTCGAACTACATATTTTTACCAGCATAAATGCCAGATTTAAACCGGTTAATGACTGCTCTGAAAAATCCAGGGGAATGATAATTGTTTTCATAACTTCCTGATTTTATATTCAATAATCTTCTAAACCCTGGATCCAATTCTATTGGATTTCAGAATTAAACGTTTATGGGTCGGCAATTAAATGTTTTACAAAAACTGATTTCATTCTATTACTTAAGACAAACCAATGGTGGTTTTGTTAAATCGGTTTTTTCGCTTATGTTCTGTAATTATTTCTACTGAGGCTTCTGCCGGAGCAGTTTCATCCACTTCCTTAGAATCGTCGAGACTGAGTAATAAAAACATTAATTTATTCTTTTTGTTTTCATTTGGCAGACTATGCAAAACATGATGTGCCCATTTGTCTGCCATTACCTGACAACTGTAATTGTATTGACTATACCTGAAAAACTAACTGTTGTTTTTTTCAATTTGTTTAAGAATATCAGTCATCATTTCCACCTGGACTTTTTGTATCTCTAAAAGTTCCTGTTGCTGATATATGATAAAATGGTCAATTTTTTCGTGCAATGTTCTAATCTCTAATTCTGACTTTAAGTTTATCATATAATCTTTCTTTGCCCTTTGCCTGTCTTTTTCTTCCTGTCGGTTCTGACTCATCATAATAACAGGTGCTTGAAGAGCTGCAAGGCATGATAAGATTAAATTTAAAAGAATGAAAGGGTATGGATCAAAACTCTTATGAACAAGCCAGAAGGCATTAATAGAAATCCATATGAAGATAAATACACCAAATGATATAATAAATGTCCAACTCCCACCAAACGAAGCGACCTTGTCAGCAATTTTTTGACCAGTGGTTAAAATTTGCGGTTCTTCTCCCTCTATTTTGTCTGCTAAAGTCGTATTATTTACCAAAGAAGCTAAAACTTTTTTTTCCAACTCAGTAAGTTCTCCAATCTCTTTAATAAGGTATTCAGAAATGTATTTTTCTCTGTATAAGTTTAACTCACTGCGAGACAAATAACTATCACGAGAGAATTGGGGTTTGTCCTTCTGAATCAGTCTCAAAATAGTATGTCGGATCGTTTTTGCTGAGATTTTATCAGCGATCGGAAATCCCTTATTTGATAAGTCACTTTGGAAGGTTTCCATATAGATAATATTTCGTAATAAGAATCTGATAAATTTCAAATTTAGTAGAAACTTCTATAAAGAGATTCAAAAGCTTTAACATTTGAAATCTGTCACCATACCAGAATGTTACGAATAACGGCTAACGGAAGTTTCCAGAGTTCCGTTTTAGCGTTTCGATTTGAACCGGTTACTCAATCTTTTTAAAATTTTTAAACATTTTTTAGGAATAAGCGTTCGTTTGCATGTTAATTATTTGCGACATTATACATTTCCTCCTTTATGGGTTAGCAACGTGATACCGGTTAAATCTGCTTTCCCGTTTTTCAGGAATTCGTAGGTCATCCGATCTGCCTGACAGTCAATAAACCGGATCCGTTTCAAACTCTTGTTTTTAAAGAAAGTGTTAATAAGCGTTGAAGTTCCGGAATGTCACCCTGGTAAATGCGCAGTTTTCAAAATAGCAGTCCTCCAATGTACCATCGAAAACTATATCGGCAATATGCATAGCAATAAAAGAGGTGCGATTCCACACTGCATTAGCAATTGTATTTTTCTCGAGGTCACCAGATTTAGCCGCCACTCCGGTAAAGCCGCCGGATTTGAACTCCACTCCGGTAAAATCGGCGCCGGTGAAATCGCAGCCGTTGATATAGCTTTCTGAAAATTCAGTTTCTTTCAGGGAACAGTCCTTAAACAGATTGTTGACTAAGTTGGAACTCTGAATGTGGCTGCTGCTGATGTCGGAACCTGAAAAGTCACAGCTATCAACATTATTGCTTTTTAGAAGAAGTCCCGACAAATCTGAACCGATAAACTTGCAGCGCTGCATGTTGGAGGAACTGAATTTTTCATGCAGATTTTTCAACCCGGAAAAGTCAGCGTCCACCCAGTTCCCGCGTGACATATCCCAGCTAAGCTTTTTCCCTGCCATGCCGGCAGGCAGGTTATGCTTTCCGGATGGCAATTGCATGCATCGACGAAGTCAATTCATCGGTTGCTTAACCATAGACTCAACGGGTGCATCAGATTTCGGATTCAGTGGCCGCAGATTGGAAGCTTTCTGAAAAATAGTTAAGGTCAACACCCAGAATTTCCGCGAGACGGTTAAAAGTAATGATGTCCGGCATTGATTCTCCGCGCTCCCACTTTCCGACTGCCTGTGAACTGATGAATAGACGCTGAGCAAGCTGGGCCTGAGAAATATTTATTTTCTTTCGTGCTTCGGCAATTTTATTGCCAATAATCATTAGTAGTTAACATAGTTACTATCTCTTTGTATTTAACTAATTTTATTTGTACTATCCATTTTATTTTGTCGACACTACAAAGATATTCGGATTCATTTCCGGAATCAATAAAAAACAGATACTATTTAGTTGTAATTACGCTATTTATTGTTGTTATTTAACAACTAATCAGTAGTATATGTCTGAATTTAAGGTTAATGCTTTTTTGTGCAGCATCGGGGTAATTTAAGTCACGTTATTTTTTACATCTTCAATTCCGAAAATTTTAAATTATATCAATTAGCTTGACTGCCTTTGTATTTTAAAAGGTAGAGTTGCATAAAAATACCGTTTTCAAACTTGTTGTCGTATACGGTATCTTTTTTAATAAGTTCCGATTCCGATAAAACAAGGTCAAGATTTTTTTGATTCAATTCCAGATTGTGAAATTTGACTACACAGAATTTCTCACCGGACTTTAAAAATTCTCCAGGCTTTTGGTATTGTTGTATCTCGGGGAAGGCATCAACGTTCGACATTTCTGCCTTAAGCCAGTAATGACTTAATCCCGAATTACCATTGTATTCTATCATTGGGCCGGCAGTTACTTCAGTAATGTGTAAAATCTTAGTAATCTCAGGATAGGTGTGGGTGATATATTCGATGGTTTGTTTATAAGGTCCGTATGAAAAATAGAAAGCGGAAATAGAAATCCGTATACCCAGAAATAGGATAACCGGTATTAAAATTATTTTCAACCATTTTATCTTCATCTGGGTCAAAAGAATTGTAACCGGTATAATAAGCATAGTGACTATGACCGCGACATACCTGGAATATAGGATTGGTTGTGAGAACAAGGAAATAATCGTTGCAATAAATAAAGTACCAAGAAAAATAAACAATGACAACCACAGAACTAATCGATACTCAGAAAACGATTTTGTAAAACTTAATAATATGGTTAAAACAATCAGGGTGTACATCAAAATAGTCAAAGATTTGGAATAACCGGTTGTCCAGAATTGTTCCGTGAATGGAATTGTAAAACAGGAAAGAATAGTTGGGAGACTTACTTCAGGAGCCCAAAAAGCATTTTGAACTCTTTTTACCTGAACAATAAACATAGAAAGCCACGGGAGAAACAGTATGGCAGCAATTAGTAATGAAATTAAGTGATTAAGCCATTTTCTATTTTTAGTAAGTACAAGATGAAGAAAAACAAACAAGTTTGCCATAAATGCAGCAATCATGCTATAATAGTGGATATACATTGCTGCCACCGTGAAAATAAGAAGAAGAATCAAATCCCGGGTTGTCCCTGTTCTTATGAATAAACAGGAATATATAAATACCCCGGTTATAGAAAATGCAGCCCAGCTGTACATTCTGGCCTGGTGCGAATATACTGCCAGCATTGGAACAGATATCAGCATCAGGCATAAATATAGCGCACCTTGTTTACCAAAAACACGTTGACCGGCAAAATATCCTAATAACAGAGTCGCTAATACTCCAACAACTGAAAATATCCTTAACGATGTTGTTGACAAACCGAACAAACCAGTGTACAATCTTAATCCAAGATAATATAATGGTGGGTGTAAATCGGTTTTAAACTTGGCGTAAAAGTCAGATAAAGTACCATACAACATCGATTTGGTGTATGTTTCATCACTCCATAAATCGCTGAACCCAATATTAAAAAAATAGAAAGCAATAGAAATAACAAAAATCAGTGAAAACATTAACATGTTATTCCTGGTCAGCTTTTTTAAAAAATTATCCATACTATTTAATTTGAGAAAATGAAAAAGATTATTATTCTACTATTTATTATTATTTTACTATTTATTTAATGTGTTAAGACTTTACCGGATTTTAGCAAACGGTCCAAGAAAGGTAATAATTGTTACAATTTATCACAAGTAATTTTTTTGCTTTTCATTTGACCGATATCTTACAGATTTAGCTGGAAATCATCCAGGTAGGGGGAATGCCCTATAATGGTCAGGCAATAAAGACTGCCGGGCGTTTAGGAACAGCCCGGTGGGTTGTTCCGGCAAAGAGCCTGCGCGGTCCAGGTTTGTCAAGTGGAACGACCCTTCCTTAGTAGCAGTAGCAGAAAGCAAAAACCATGACAAACAACTTACCTTTAGTCCGTGTCAGGTTTAAGGAACTTTAGTTTCAATCTGTTGACGCATTTGTTCATACATTGCATCAAAATTTTGCATGATTTTGTCAACATTTAAACTATCGGGTCCATGTTCAATAAAAAGTCTATAAAAGCTTCTTGCTTTTTCTTTTTCTCCTGACAGAAGATAGATTTCCCCAATCTCACCAAAAAGTCTTGTGGATTTTGGATATAATTCTAATCCCATATTAAGTACCGCGATAGCTTCCTTATAGGATCGGCTCCCAATGAATTCAGACCCAAGATTTATAAAAGTCTTTTCTGAAATATCATAATGAATTGAGTCGCTTTTTATGTTATTGAAATCTCTAATTGCGTCTATCTAATCCATTTCTCTAATAATGACATTTTAATTAAATCATAAGCTGAAATTTTTTTAACAGGAAAAATAGGTTTCAGAATGAAAATATAATCAGATGGAAGAAAGGTCTCTATTTTTAATAGTTCATATCCTGCAGATTTTGAACTTTTTTCAATTCTTTCTTTTATGGTTGGTACTTTTAAATCGTTTTTAGATCTGTCAATACCAAACTCTCTGTCGATCAATTCATCATGAGGATCAATTATTACAAGTTTTGCACCGGGCTTAAGACTCTTTTTAAGATTTTTCAGTAGATTATCCGGGTTTTCAATCATATGATAAACCAGAACCATAATAGCCAGATCAATTGAACTTTCCGGAAATAACGGATCATCCATTTTACCGACAACGGTCTCAACATTATCAATTCCTAACCTTCTGCAGCGTCCTCTAAGGTATGCAAGAGAGGCTTCATCAATATCATTAGCAAAGACTTTTCCGCTATTTCCTATTTTATCAGCTATAAAAACGGTGTATCTACCGCGACCAACTCCTAATTCACCAATAGTCATACCTGGTTTTATGCCTATAGCATTTAATACTCTTTCCGGAGGTTGTCTTACATTAAGTTCACTCTCCCATGGTTCTGACAAGCCTTTCTGTCCTAAAGTCACAATATTAAAAATGAAAAGGAATACTAAGTCTCCAGTAATCCAGCGATGAAAGTTTCTCATTTTAGTAGAATTTTGTTAAATATGCAATACTCAGGGACTTCATTTTAGTTATTAGACAGTCTGACCGCCCGGCAATAAGGGTTAAAAAAGAGGAGTCAATATATTATATCAGGATACATATTTTGTATTACTCTGTTCCTTTGCGCAAAATCTTCTCCATCTTCCTGCCTTTCGCCAACTCATCCACCAATTTGTCCAAATACCTAACCTGCTGCGTTAAGGGATCCTCGATTTCCTCCACACGATACCCACAGATTACTCCGGTGATGAGGTGCGCATTGGGGTTTAGCGAAGCATGTTGGAAGAATGTTTCAAATGTCACATTTTCTTTTATCAGTTCCTGCAGCTTCTTGTTATCGAAGCCTGTTAACCACTCGATGACCTGATGCAATTCTTCTTTAGTTCTGCCTTTTTTCTCCACTTTTGCGAGATACATAGGATAGACCGAGGCGAAGGTCATTTTTGCGATACGCCGATTGTTTGTGTTCATATTTCTTTAACATGTAAGCTGTCACGGTGCAAAGCTGGGATTGTTGAAAAAGTCCTTTTTAACCGCAAAGAACGCAAAGATGTCGCAAAGAACGCAAAGCTAAGACACATAAATTCAGCTCTTTGCGAACTTTGCGTCTTTCCTTTGCACCCTCCGCGGTTAAAGGATTTTGACTTATTCAACAGCCCCAGAAAAGCAAAAAGTGTTACAAAGAACTTACCTTTATTGTCCGCGTTATGCTTCGGCATATTTGTTGTCATGTTGTGATTGTCCAAGTTGTCATTTCTGAAAAGCAAATTATCTAAATCCTTTATTAAGTTCACCTGCTTAAATATTCCATGCTGATATAAATTCAAAACAAGAAGCAACAAAAAATAATGGAATAACAAGCAGATAAACATATCCTAAATCGATTAGACTACTTTTTTGAATTTTATATTTCCACATCAGCCATCCATGTATGTTGTTATAATTATAAAAATCAATACCAAATTTGATACCTGCACCAATTGCTAAGGAATATGGGATAAATTGTAGTAAAAGAACAAAAAAATAATAGAATGTTGATTTGAAATTTTTAAATCTGCTTTTATGTTCTGAATTTACAGAAACGATTCCTCCAATCCAACCTTGTTTTAATGCAGTAAAATAAGGGACAACTATGCCAAGTCCCATTATAGTCTGAGGTATTGCACCAAAAAGTAGATTTCCTTTAAAATCATGCAACGCTGCTGAAAAGTTTTTTCCTTTTTGATAATTTAATGACGCTTTATCGGTTGTTAAAGCTTTACCTACAATTTTATCTCTGTATGAAAGAGCAAAATTATTTCCATGGTGTACCATAATTATTCCTACAAAACATGAGATGCAATAGGTGATAAATATTGTTAACACGTAAATTGTGCATTTTGTTAGAGCTAAATAGATAAACCTTATTATTTCTCTCATCAGGTTGCAGATTTGATATATTGTCTCGGGTGACAAATATAATTCTAATCCGGAGAGTTATGCTTAGGCGCTTGTCGTCTTGTAGTCACATAATTGTTTTGGTACGAATCGTAATGAAGCTGGATTTTATGATGTAAAATTGTCTTTCCAGATGCTCTCCTTGACAGCAGGATGCCTGTAATTTAAGCCTGACGGCCTGGCAATAAAGAGGAATGCGCGTTAAGTCCCGACATGCTATGTCGGGAAAGCGAGGGGCCAGCCTGCCGCGAGGGCGTGTTACCCGAAAGTAAAAACCCTGACAAGCAACTTACCATTGCCGTGTTAGCAACTGGTTTGGTTTAAGAATTCTTTCTCGATAAGAAGGATAGTCTGTTCAGTCCCATTAGAAATATTTAATTTATTGGAAAGGTCCATGGCATTATTCTTAAATGTATTATTATTGATACATTCATTTATCGCGGTTGAAATTGAATCAGCTGTCATTTCTTTAAAGTTACAAGTCTTTGGACCTATACTCAGCTTAAAAATGTTGTCACGATTTGCAAATTGATCTGCCATAAAGGGGAAGGCAGCTTGTGGTATTCCAGCTCTTGCAATCGACGCCATAGTACCTGTCCCTCCATGATAAATTGCTGCAGCTAATTTAGGGAATAACAGATCAAAGGGTAGTTCATCAACATATAATATATCTGAAGAATTGCTTTCAGGTAAATCAGCCCATCCTTTGGAGATAATGAGGCGTTGATTCGTGTCATTTCTAACTTTTTCAAAGATTAGTTTGAATTTTTCTGTATCAGCTATAGGATTACTGCCAAATCCAATATAAACAGGAGGGTTACCCGAATTACAGAAGTTTTTCACATTGTCTGGCAAGTCATTTTTTGAGGGTAACATCATAAATCCTGTTTGGGTAAAAGGAAAAGAGACGCCAGCGCGAGCTTTATTTAACTCCTGATCGCAAGCTACAATAACTTTTTCTCCCAGCCAGTGCGACCAAACATCTTTGATAGGAGGGAGTGAAAAATTTGCACGATTTTTATTGATAAAACCTTTAATAAACAAGTTAATCATCGATCTGCCAAAGCCAAACATAATCCTATTTTTTAACGGATCATCAGATGTTGTTCCAAGGACAATTGGATAATATATCACAAAGCGATATGGGACCTTTAAAATGTCAGCCGCTGTGTGAACACCAAAAACAATTCCCACACCAAGAATCAGATCAGCTCCATAGAGGATTTTTGGTAATAAGTTGATTTGATCACTGATAACCTTTTTACCATCTTTTGGGGAAATTTTTACGACAACTCCTCCTTTTTGTTTGTTTGGGTCTTCTTTTGCTGCCTTTTTTGGACTTGGGCCAAAAGGTATGAAGCGGCAATTTACTCTGGAAATAAGTTCCTCATTTTCAGAAGGTGCACATATTGTTACTTCATGGCCTCTTTTAATTAGACCATCAGCCAGGGCGACCATCGGTTGAACATCACCCCTGGTCCCGAGTATTACACAAGCAATTTTCATCCGGGTAGTTTTCTATTATGTTTTCTAAAGTTAAGACGTTTTTCTCGTCCACTGCCAGTGTAAACTGGTTACTAAAGGCCCGGCAATAAAGAGGAACGAGCGTTAAGTCCCTCCATGCTACTTTGAGCAGGTTCTCTAATCTTTAACCAGTCTTAATTTGATTATCCCTTCAATTCACCTTTCTATTAACCAATCTACTGGCGTACTCTTCGGTTTAAAGCGATACCAAGAAAAAAGAAAATAACGATAGCAAAAACGGTATAACCTATTATACCAATATTCCGAACCTGCATATTATTCATGGGAATACCTAAAAGTCCTATAAAAGAAAGAAATCCACTCATTATTAAAAGTATATGTATCAACTTTTCCAGACCCTTTTTTCTGAATGTTGCTGATAAAAACAACATTGAAAGAGCAAAGAAAAAATCCCAGGCAGAAATATCAATAGCGTATGCCACAGAAGGCCTGCGTCGGAGCCACTTTTGAGTCACGGTACAGAAGTTTACGGGCAGGCAGTGGCGTGTATCCGGGTACAGCTGGCATGATATACTATCTAGAAAGCAGGTGCATCCCGATAGCCATCGGGATCCAAAAATTGTGAAAAAAAATGAGATTGTCCGTGTTATAAACCGTTGTTATTTTCGGAAAGAATCTGATATGTACGTCATAAATTCAGGTAAAACATTACGCCAGTATGACCAGTCATGTGCTCCATTATGGATTCTGAATTCATGTGGTATGCCCTTGGATTTCATGGCAATATGTAACAATGAATTGTTCGCTGATAATCGATCATCGTCTCCACAAACGATATACCATTTTGTTTTACTTTCCGTATTTACTGGAAGGTTTTCAAAGTAACTGATAGCATCATATTGTATATACCATTCTATAAGTGTTTTTTCACTAACATCTGGAAATCTGTTTTTAAAATATTCGGATTCGTACTTTCTCACAGCAGCGCTTAATGCACATGTTACCGAAAATAAGTCAGGCTGATGCAAAGCATACTGAATAGCAGCTTGTCCTCCCATTGATGCCCCGGCAATAGCTCTACTTCCTTTTTCTGTGCGACAACGATAATTTTTTTCAATGAATGGAATGAATTCTTTAAAAAAGAAATCTTCGAAATTAAAATCTCCCTCAGGATCATTAAAATAACTAACTCTTTTTGATCCGAAGTTAGCATCTGGAGTAACAACAATCATAGGTGCAATGTCCCCGGCTAATATGGCTTTATCTAAAAATTGTTTCAATTCTCCATAGTATAACCATGATTGATTGTTAGGGATGGTATTAGCAGGACCAGCAGGATGTAGAAGATATAACACCGGATAAACACGGTCAGAAGATTCATAACCTGCAGGTAAATAGATCGAGAATTTGCGATCCATTTTTAAAATGTTACTAGAGAGTGTTTTTGATTCGTAAGCGGTGCCTTGAGTTTGTGCTTCAATAGCAATTGTCATTAATAGTGACGTAAGTGTCAATGATAGAATTCTCATAGTGGATAGCTTTATTTTGTGATAATACTAATATTCTTGTATAATTCTATGTTTTATTAAGTTAGATGGGGTAAAAATATTGAAACTTACAAAAATGGAGACGCTCTAAGATTTATTATTTTACTATTTGATTTAAATGCATTTGTTAAACAGAAGCTTTGGTTGATATAAAGGGAGTTGAAAAGACTTTAATAGTCAAGGATATATAAATCAGAAAGTGTATCTCTATACGTGGCAAACGGTTTATAACGGCCCGGCAATAAAGGGCGTTTGTGTTGCTGAGTGAATGGAGGCCGGCGAGTAGAACGTTTCCATTTATAGTATTTATCAATTCCCTTTGGTTTATCCAAATTTGGTAATGCCGGCAGGCTGGGAAGCAAATACTATTCGAACCTATAAATTTTGTTGTCCGTATTATGGTTAGTTGTGATTTTTCAATCTCGATCACAACAACAGATTTTAAAATGCGATTAACCAAAGTTCTTCTATCGGGAAATGAAAAGATGGATGCTCTTTTTTATTTCTTGCTCATGATCTAAAATCAAATGTCCTCCGACTTCAAAGGTAACGAGGTTACAGTCAGGTATTCTTGCGGAAACCTTTCGTGCACCTTCAATCGGAGGAGCAGGATCATCTATTGCATGAATAACCAAAGTAGGTGACTTAATGCTCTCAAATGGAATGTCTTCATTTATTGAGATATTAGAAATATATGTATCAAACAGGACACCTTTTGTACGATATGATATAGGAAATCCAGATAACAAAATATTGTTAATCAAATCTCTCCTTTTTGGTTTCGATAATTCATTATCAATAGATTTGGGGACAAACATTTGTAGCATGTTTCTGCCAAATAATTTAATAGTGCTCCAATAAATGAAATCACATCCGAATACAACTTTCATGATTTGTTCCGGTGGTAAAGCTTTTGTATCGCCTGGCACAACAGAGGAAATAAGAATTAAGCCTTTACATTTTTCCGGGTAGTCAATTGCAAAATGAATTGCTGATGTACCTCCGGCTGAATTACCCAATATGAATACACTATCAATACCAAGATAATCTAACAAGTCTTTATATGCTTTAGCCTGAAGTTTTGCAGAAGGATTGTCCGGGAATGAGGATTTAAGATAGCCAAACCTTGAAAGGTACAGGTATCTGTATCCTGGACCGAGGTACATATTGGTAAGACCAATCCCCTGATCGATTCCCCCGGTAACTCCATGTGAAATCAATATTGTTGGACCACTTCCTTCCAGCATATATTCAATATCACCTTCCTCAGATTTAAAGATTGATGACTTAATAGCATTTGTCTTGAAGCTACTAACTGAAAGAGCTTTTTTGTATGTAATCAGGATCACTATGAAACTGACAACAAGAATAATCCCAATGACTAAAAGGATAAAGGCTTTTGTTTTCATAATACTTATATAAATTGATTTTGCTTTTCTGTTATGGTTAGTTGTTTTTAAGTCTATCTAATGTGCAGATTAACTGACAATTAACCATAACGGCCCAGTCATAAGGAGGGCCGAGCTTTAAGTCCCGACATGCTATGTCGGTATGGCGAGAGGCCAGCCTGCCGCGAGGGCGTGTTACCCGACTCAAGCACCGGGCAGGGTCCAGGTACTTTAGCTCCGCCAGTTGGCGGAGCACGGTGCAAGCCTGCCTGCCGGAAGGCAGGAAGGGTAGGGCACGTGTTTTTGCCGTCCGCGTACAAATATTATTGTCCCTGTTATGCACAGGTGTTATTTAATCATCATTATAATCAGTCAAGACTTCTTATTACCTGCTCGTAGATGTTTTCATGTACCAAATAAAAGAGGAATACCAATACAATGAAGATGCTTATCAATATCAGGATAATGTTGAATAGCTTAAATTTTAATGAAATCAGAAGTTCCTTATTGATTTTATCCCAATGGAAATGCACAATGGATAATGAGTTTATTATAATAGTAACGATAGGCAATCCCACTAACACTATTGGGAAAATCCATTTTAAAAGAGGAATTTTATCAAGGTGTGACATAAACTCCTCAAATGCTGAAAAAAAATGAAAATCAAGACCAAACCATTCTTTAATAAATTGGAAAAAAAGGAATAGACAAGGGATGACAATAAAAGCTACTCCAATCTGTGATGATTTTCTTGAGTTGAGCAATGCGAATTTTAGGATTTGCTGATGCCTGATATCGTTAATATGAGGAACCTGTAAATCATCCAGGCGTTTTTCAAATTTATCTTCTTTCATTTTTTAATCGTTTATTCTTATAATGCAGAAATTCAATTCAGGTTGCATTATTAAGCGAATCTCTGAGTTTATTAATCCCCCTTGATAAAAGTGATTTTATGGTTCCTTCTCTCTTATTAAGAATATCTGCGATCTCGATAATTGTCTTTTTTTCGAAGTACCTGAGCGAGAGTACTTCCTGATATTTAGAATCCAGTTTTGTTAAATTCTTTTGTACTTCCATATATTCATGGTGAAAATGTAATTCTTTTTCAATTAACTCTTTTTCAGTGAGATAGTTATCAGTTTCAGGTCGATCAAACATATTATTTTCAAGTAATTTGTCAAGTGAAACAGGGTAGTTCTTTGCTTTTCGAAAGTAGAGATTGATCTCATTAGTTGCTATTCTGTAGAGCCAGGATGAAATTGATATCTTTTTCCAGATAAAAGAGTTGATATTTAAATATGCTTTTAAGAAGGTTTCAGAAGCAATGTCCCTTGAAACGTCATATTCTGCAACACGTCTGCATATATAATTGAAAATTGGTTTGTAATAGGTATCAAAGAGAATTCCGAAATTTCTCAAATCTCTTTTTATCTCAAGCAGTAATAATCTTTCTTCATCAATTGTCATTAGTCATATAATGCAATACTTGAAAATTGGTTGCAGTTGTCTTCTAATCGGTTAACACCACTTGTGCATAACGTCCCGGCAATAAAGAGGGCCGAGCGTTAAGTCCCTTTATTGACCGTGTTATGGTTAGCTGTTTTATTATCGTATCAGGAAAATTATTCATCTTGAAAGGGGATTTATGAATTATTTTTTCGTGATATTCTTAATCTTAGGCGTTCTAATAAGAACGTAAAACCCAAACAAAAGCTCCAGTAAAAAATAAATTCAAACGTAGCTACTGTCAATGCTGAAACAGTGCTGGCATCTTGCAACATTGGTGGCTTATCCAGTATCCCCCGATATATGGCTAAGATATGAGTTATAAGTCCCCAAAATCCTCCTAGAATACAGAAACTCACTATAGGATTCACGGGAACATGAAGCGCAAGCCACCAGAACAATAAACCAACCAACGAGAATATTAGACCATAGAGAGGAGGAATTATCCACCTGGTCCAAACCGGAAAAACATAGCTATAAACAGAATTCCAAAAGATTATGCTAACAATTGATCCGAATAAGATAAAAAAGAAGACAGCCATAAAAATTATCAGTCTCCACTTCATTCTAAAAAGATTCTCGCGTTTGATGATTCGGGTGAGGATAATCACTAGAATAACATCGATCAGGGCAAAAAATATAGCTCCTTTCCAGAGGATTTCAGTTGTGACTTTAATGTCATCAGGGATCATGATTATTAGTTTATAAATTTAATGCAGAGAATTAAGCTTCTGCTGGCTCTGGCGCGTATCCGGGTGCCCCTCTAAGTACTGATCCAGGTAAATGGCTCAGAATCACGGCCAGCATACGAGCTATTTTTCCCATTTCAGTTTCCATGCCGGTTTGCACTGCCAATCCATGTCCTCGTCCATTCGGAAGTTGAAAAGTACTCTCCTACTTTTTACTCTTTTCTAAAAGTAATGTGTTATTATATAAATTTTGCATTCTTTTATCAATATCGGAAATAATGTCAGCACATTCTTTTAATTCCAGTGTGACAGCTGCAATTTTTTTATCAGTAAGCTTGAATGATAATTCATGATCCAGCGATGCCCAGAAATCCATTGCAATAGTGCGAATCTGAATTTCAACTTTGACAAGTTCTTTACTATCTGACAGAAAAACCGGAACTGTCACAATAAGATGGAGGCTTCGGTAACCATTCGGCTTCGGATTTTTAATGTAATCAGAAGTGCGGATGACTTTTATATCATCCTGCGATGTTAGCAGTTTTGCAATCAGATAGATATCATCAATGTATGAACATATTACCCTAATTCCGGCAATGTCAGTTAGGTTTTTCCGGGCTGATTCAACACTGAGTTCGCAACCAAGCCTGTTAAGCTTATCCATGATACTCTTGGGCGTTTTAATTCTTGATTTTATATGGTGGATCGGGTTGCGATCTTTTACATGTTTAAATTCATCATTCAGATTTTCAAGCTTGGTTTTAATTTCCCGTGCCGCAGATGAATAAAGATTTTCCGTGATTATAAAAGAAGTTATTGCTTTAGCTTCATCATCAGGCAGAATATAGCCTTTTAGCCCATCGAAAAGGTAAGCAACTTTTGAACTGTCTAAATTTTCCATTTTGATCAACTGTTGGTTATTTGTTAACTCTTCAAACTCTTAATTTTTAGCATACTATCCGAAAATCAAACCGCATATTTGTGTCTAAGATATTTGTTTAAAAAAATTAAATTAAAAGTCATGAAATTACCTGGTATCTGCTGTGTTTCTTCAATTTTAGCTTTATTCAATCCTATACAAATCGCGGTAATGAAAAATGCTTCAGATAAAAAGTTCTTCACTTCATTTAATTGAGTTGTTGACAATGTTTGCCAAAACTCGTGCGAGAGGTATCCGTTTTCAGCATTTGGATTAATCCAGTAAGAAGTGCATTAGTAAATGGTTCGTTTTTCAGAAGCAGTTATTTAAAAGTCGGGTTGGATCAATATTAATCTTGATTACTCTTTTTCAGTCAGGGTTAAAATCCTTGCGATCATGAAGATCCATATTATCAGTAATAAATATCCCACACCAAATAGGAAAGGGATTATTTTGATATTTACACCCACTGCGAAATCTCCTGTTAATAAAAGAATATTGGCGGTTATACCTGTAAGTCCAGCTATTTTATTTTGAATATTTTTTACATAGAAAAGAGAAGAAATAATGAGCCCTGAAGCCATGAAAGCACTTCGGCCAGCAAGATTTGTTGCAATAAAAATTACCAAGCCAAGAACGAGTAGTGAGATGGAAATCAAGAACCACACTTTATATTGATACTTGAATTTTTCAAAGAGAGCAAGACTTATGAAAATGAATAATAAAATAATACCGGTGTCATAGAGATTTATACCTAATAAACTGTCATGATTATTAATGATGTTTGCTTGAATTTTAAAAATTGTTATGAGCCAGTTGTTTGATATTAATGAAACAAGCTTAAGATCAATCGTTGGCCAGATTACAGATATGGCAAAACAAATTGCAGCAGCTGTAAGAATTATTCCTAAGGCAATTGAAATGACAATCCCGGTTTTTCTTAGTTTGTAGGTGGTCATGGTTAAATTATATTTAGTCTGTTAGATGTCGAAGTGTTGTGTCAAGGTCTGAGGTCTGGAAGGCAGCTTATATTTTGGATCGTATTTGCACTTTATTAATGAATTAGTCATCAGCTAGTCACCCGAGCTTTGACACCTGACGGCCCGGAAATATGGTTTATCATTCATTACTTTGTTGTCCCCGGAAGCAGGGGCGAAAAGCAAATCCCAATAGCTATCAGGACGTGACAAGTTTATTTACTTTACTGTCCGTTATGCGTAGCTTTTGATTTATTCATTCAATGAGACTTATCTTCAAGTCTTAGTTGACATTCAAAAGAATAATAAATCAAGCCTTATTTATTAATCTGTTCAACCAATAAATCCTTTAATCCATCATAATCCAGGCGAATTAAATCCCCACTTATGATTTTGCCGGTTTTGTCAACTAATTCATAGTGAGGAATGCCATATATATTAAATTTTTGGACAAGATAATTCCATTCATCTTGTGACAACCGAAAATGTTCTCCTCTGATATTTGGGATCATTTCTTTGTATGTTTTTTCCGGCGATGTTGGATTAGTAATATAAACAAATACAATGTTTTTGTCAGCTAACTCAGCTTTTAGAGGTTTGATTCGCTCAATACCGTCACGGCAAGGACCGCACCAAGTAGCCCAAAAATCAACGTAAATTACTTTCCCCCTGAACTTTTTAATGATTGAATCAAATACCTTATCACCTTCGGATTTTACCTCTGTAACATTTGATGAACCATTCACTTCCAGCT
Organism: uncultured Bacteroidales bacterium; assembly: GCA_963737255.1. Lineage (GTDB taxonomy): Bacteria > Bacteroidota > Bacteroidia > Bacteroidales > VadinHA17 > LD21. The sequence goes on along the minus strand of CAVTSB010000006.1, from coordinate 38,799 downwards.
TTGCCTTTTTCTGATAAAATTCTGAGATTGCGTATTCCTTCAAATAATCAGTACCGATATCATTTTTTACTTTCCTGAAGTCTTCCTCACTCAATGCCACTGAAGAATCTTTTATTTTTTTAAGATAATTTTGCAGAAAATTAATATCAGCAGGTAATCCTTTTGTACTTCCAAAAATCTGCTGAAGATTTGAATTCAGATTTTCCTGGTAATATGTATCAGCTATTTTAGATAACTCAATCTTGTATTTTTGCTGGAATTTTTGGATTGTCATACTATAGTCGTTATAGAATTTTTTTTCCATAACATCATCATACTTATTACTCAGGGACGTTTTTACAAATGCAAGCATAGCTTTTTCTTCTTCTGTAAATTCAACCTTTTCTTTTTCAAGCTGAGAAGTTAATGCGGAAATTAAATAAAAGCTGGATCCTTGTGGCCGATTTATATCCACATATTTTAATGCCTGTAAAAAATAAAAATATTCACTGCTGATAAAGGCACAACCGTTATTGATAGGTGTATCTTTTATTTTTCTCAGTAAATTAATATCAATCTCTCCTGGTATAAAGGGTTTTTGCTCTTCTGGCTTTAATGATCTGTTAGCATAAAAATTAGCTATTCTAAGGTTTTGGTTAAAGGAGATAATATTTCGAGCAGCCCAATATTCAATGTTGAGGTTTTGTATTTGAAATATTTTAGCACTAACCGATTGATCAGTTTTGAACTCATTTAATATATCTTGTTTCTCTTTCTTCAATGCCAATACGTGATCCACATATTCATCCTGACTCATTTCTGTGATTCCATCTGTAATCGAACCCATATTGGAATAAATTGTTTCGGTTTCCCGAAGCCCAAAATTTACCTCTGCACTTTCGCCGGAGAAGAGCGATGGGTATTCAGGTATCCACGAATTTATCAACTGGAATAGATCTTTCCCGGGCTCAAAAAATATACTTTCAGTTCCTGATGGTAATTTTACTGAAATATTTTGGGGATAGTCCAGCGGAAACTCAACATGGAAGGACCCGTCATCAGCTATTTTTACAATATAGGATTTCTGAAGGTTCGCTAACTGGTCATAAAAACTAATTAGACCTGTTTTTATCGCCAGACGAGTAGTAAATCCGTTAATAAAACCACTATAGATAACTTTCCCGGGTTGCAAAACGGGAGATTCGAAAGCTTTGGAATCAGTATATTTGAAATTTTTCAGCATCGATACATCTTTGGTAAATCTGTTAAGTTCATTTTCTGAAGGACCTGATTGGCAAATACTTTTACCATCTGATTTTACAAATATCCTTGTCTGCTGACCGTTCTTTGTTAATATTATTTCCAACAGATCGTTGATCGGTTTTACCGATTCATATTGCCATACCTTATTATTGTATATGGCAAGGGAATCAAAAAAGCCAAAGGCCCAGTGGCCATTCTCAGGGGAGAACCAATTTCCAAGTAATTGGTTTGGAATTGGTGAGTGAATGGCTTTTTCCCTAATAACAATATCAAAAATTTGCCATGCATTTTCTATAGGTTCACCGAAATCAATTTTACTTACTTTAGGATCAAGCCGCGGAAAGAAAAGGCGGTAAGAAATTATATCTTTACCCTCCTGCCAATTAATCACTTTGGTCATATCTACGCCCTCTGCTTTTATCACATACAACTTTGTGGTATCTCCAACTGGTTGGATGTAGCTTTTCTGATGTACAGCAACCCAATTACCCATTGGAATTTTAACGGTAAATGATAATATTGTTGCTTCACGTGTCAGTTCAATCTTTGTCAATCTGAGATGACTGGTAGGTGACATCCCATATTTGGGATTTTCTATAATAGTTTGTGCCGAAACAACACCAAAAAATCCCATAAAAAGCAGTACAAAAAGTAAATTTTTCATGATGTTAATTTTAAGGTATCGGATTTATTTCAGTTATTACAAAAGATTTAAAAATGCATTATAGTTTTAACTTTTAAATCTTGTATTTGCTACCTGAATGATTTTATCAAATGACCCTCTTGAAAATGATTCTGAAATTAGTTGTAAGTAAATTTATAACGATTATGTTAGTTAAACAAATAAATAATTAGTTAATAATTTTCATTTTTATAAGTTGCTGATATCCATTTTATATCGATAAAGGTTGTGCTCAATAATCCTACTGTTTAGTTAGTTGACGGTGATATCAGGGCAGGTGTGTGTCTTTGCTCAGTCCCGGTATGTGGACAGGAGTTTCCCTGTCTGGATGAAGTTGTCTGGATGGCTGAGTCCCGATATACGGCGCGAAGTTTTCTTATCAAAAATAAAATTGTCCAGATGGTAATGCAAAAACCATAGCAAAATTGTCTGGGTTGACAATACTTGTAGCATGAATTGTCTCAGAATGTAAGTTTGCTTTATTAACATATACTGGAGTTATAGTACGTTTGTCATGATCAATCTTTGGATCAGGCGGAATCGCAAATGTACTTTAACCGCCCGGCAATAAAATTCGTTTTTGTTGCTGAGTCGACCAGGACCGAGCATTTAAAAATTGCCCGGTGGGCAATTTTAGCGAGGTGCCAGACTGTAGGGATGGCGAGGCAGGATTCATCGTTTCCGTTAAAGGTTTTATAAGGCCGTAGGGAGCGAAGCATGGCGCATCCCGATAGCTATCGGGATTTGCCTGCCGATAACTATCGGCACGGGTACAATCTGACTTGCATGCTGGCGCGATCGTGGTACAAGTTTTCGGGCTGGCAGATGAGCGTGTCCGTGTTAGCGGTTTGCCTGTTTGATTATTATTTATTTGATAATTGAAATGAAATCAATCCCAATTGAGGTTATTCTAAAAGCCAATGCATAATATTAAGAGCAAATTGTAAATAGGTAGCTTCAAAGCACTCATGGATAGAGATTCTGGATTTAGTATCACTTTTTTCCTTGCATTACCTCTCTAACCGTAGCATCAATGCCTTTCCCATTCACATCAACCGGTTCTACATACAATCTTCCCCATTTAATTTTTCCGTTTTCAACGCCCATTATAGTCACACCCCGCATAAGCAACCTGCTTTTATCCGTTCTTGTTCCCTGCCATTCCCATTCAGCCCAGATGGAGTTATTGCTGATAAAATGTCTCAATAGCTGCGCAGAAAAGTCAGGCATTTCATCAAAATTCGAAGACCAATTCTTCTTCACTTGCTCCTGTCCCAGGAAAGTGCGGTCAGGGTGAACAGGCTGTTCACTAAAATAGTTCTCGTCAAAGCACTCAATAAATGAATTAATATCATGCTTGTTCAATGCATCCTTTAATTTTAATAGTAATGATTCTAAATCCATTTTACACAATTTTACTTTATCATGGTCTTTGAATTAGATAAAGACACCACCAATTCCAGTCTCTTTTTTCATAGTTGTAGATTCAAATTGTTTTATCAGTAAGAATTGTCGGGTAAAGAATCCTAAGAAGAAAGTCAATAGGATTGAGGATGTAGTCAGGATAGCTTTTTTCATAGTATAATTTCCGGTGTCAGATTTTAAACAATTTAAAGGGTAAGATGGTTCCAGATTTGCGAAATACTTGCAGGCAGTTGGCGGCAGGACTTTAGTCTAGGTGTTAATAATCAGGCAGAAGCCATTTGGCTTACCGCTAACGTTTTGCAGCGACCAGTAGTTGGCGTTTGGAACACTCAACTGTCTATAACCAAAAATGTTTTTTTAAAGATACAAAACTTTCTATTACCTCGTCCGCGCCAATTACCGGTAGGTGCTGTTAGCGGTTCGTTGTTTTTGTCGTCTGTCGTCTCATATTCATATAAGTTCTCTATTGCCTCACCTCAACCCCATATCGTATTGCCGCTTCAAGTATATCAATGTTTATATCTTTTAGAGTTTTGAACCTAATGCAATACCCGCTCACACTCGCCTTGCCTAGTTTTTTCCCATACGTTTGGGCTAAGTATGTCTTATCTTTGATACCAAGGATATAGACAGAGATTCCGGTTTTGTTTGCACTCATACCAATTTGATAAAACTCTCTGGTTTTTCCATCAGCATATTTTATGGTGTGAAGTCCATATCCTATATTAGGATTAGAAACAGTTTTATTTTCACTGTTTTTACCATCCAGGAACCATAATTTACATGCTGGCATTACTTCGCAGAATGATGCGGTGCAACTCTTGCATGTCACTGCGTTTTGGTTCAGGTTGGCTAGTAATATACTCTTCGATTTGTTCTTGTACGTTCATTCTTATTCCAATTCTTTGAAGTAAAACCTGCCTGCCGGCAGGCAGGTTTGTGAATATTTTGTAATCCTGTCATTTTTTGGATATTCCCTCCCGATAGCTATCGGGAAGCTATCGGGATGCCAATAGATTTTCCAGGTTGGTCATGCTCATAGTGAATCCTTCTTTAAAGCCCATTTCAATCATCTTCTCCATACGGGCAAGAGATTCATTATAAATAGTAATACGCACTGTTGTCTTTCCGTTCTGTTCGCTAAAAGTGTAATCCCAATCAGAACCCGGTAATTCAGGGTTTTCATCTTTGTCCGCAAAAGCATTAAACATTTTGAAATTGGTTTTTGGGCTGATGGAAGTGTATTTCTGAATTAACCAACGCTCATGTCCTTCCGGGCTTACCATCGCATAAAATCTTCGTCCACCAACCTTGAAGTCCATAAATTTTGTCTTTGACGTCCATGGTTTAGGTGCCACCCATTGGTCAAGAATTTCTGGTTTGGTAAAAGCATCCCATACCAGTGAAAGATCGGCATCAAATTCTCTGGTTATGAATACCGTTTTTGTTGCTTTGTCAACGGTAAAATCAAATAGCAAATTATTTTTCATTTTTTCTGTTTTTTTAGTGTTAATAATACTTTGTCGAGTTGAGTGAACTGAGTTTCCAAAATCTTTTTGAATTGCTCAACCCATTTATCTATCTCATTTATCTTATTTACATTAATGTGATAATAAATTTCTCTTCCTTTTTGCTCCTGCTTCACCAAGTTCACATTCTGTCAAGAATTTGAATATGCTTTGAAATAGTCTGTCTTGAGGAATCAAAGTTTTCTGCAATGGCTCCCGGTGTCATTGCTTGAATTGCTAATAAACTCAATATAGCCCTTCGTGTCGGGTCAGCAATTGCCTGAAATATGTCTCTGCAGCTTCCATTTATGCAATTATCTGACTGCAAATATAATGCAATTATTTGACTGCACAAAATTTATTTTCAATTATTTTATAATGTCCTGGGGGTGAGTTGTCTGTCGTTTTGCTGTCGTCCTAACGTTAGGCGGTAAGTGCCGCGCGGATTAAAGGCAGTGTGTATTTGGTTTTATTGTTTAGGCAGTTAACGTAATAAAAGTTCTGACCCTATTTAAAAGCCAGCATGGCATTTACCGACTTGTTAGGGCGGCGTTGAAAGCTCGGGCAGCTATGAGAGGCATTTGCAGATAGCACCATCCGTGTAATATGTAGTGTTAGTTTTAAAATTGTCAAGATGGCCGAGGATTCTTCGGGTTGTTAATTATATATCCTCCAACTCTTTTTTTAATTTGTCTAAGAATAAATCTACTTTTTGTATCTGTAAATTACCACCTGTGAAACCAACACTAAAAGTTATTTCATTATTAAATGTTGAATAACCTATGCAAAAATAATCACCGTAAATGATCGCACCTGTTATATATGAATTCTCAACAAGTATATTATTGAAATTAATATCTGAGGAGTTTATGATTCCAACATTAGTGACCAGGGGAATAGGAGGCGTTTTACGTTGCATTGTTTTATCCTTTAGCTTACCATATGGCATTAATTTAGATAAAACCAAAAATGGAGATAGCATATTCATTTCTGCATGCATTGATTTCTTAAATATCATTTCTTCTCTCACTTTTTCTAATGTATCAACAAATGACTTTCCAACATCAATACCAATATTACAAATCATAGAACCTGTTAAACTACAAATAGCGGTATTCTGACCAGATTTTATATGTTTTCTTAAATCCACCGGGACAATAACAGGTTTAGCAACTTTATCATTTTTAAGGTTTGTGGTAACAAACACTCTTATAAATGCGGAAAGAATTATGTCATTTATGGTTGCATTATGTTGTTTACCAAATACTTTTATTTTTTTAAAAGTTTCAGCAGTAATTTTAATCGTCGAAAATATATTTTCGTTCATGTCCTCTGACTTATTCCAGTCGAATGACCACGTTGGGGACCTACTGCGTTTCTTAAAACCTCGTTTTGCAAATTTCATTTTTTGAAGAAAAGTAAAACTCTTCAATACCTGCTTAACACTTCTATCACCATTAATATTGGCATATCCAGTATAATCTGGGTTTTCCAAAAGATTATTATAATTAGAAGCCAGAATCTTAACAAAAATTTTTAATCCTGCACCATCGGTTGGTGTGTGATTCATATTAATACAAATAACATCTTTACTGACGTTTCTAATAATTCTTGTTTTGACTAATGGAAAATCAAATGGAGAAATTGAAAGTGTCAGAAAACGATCTACCTCGATAAGAACATCATCAGTCTCAATCAAATCAATCAGTAATGAAGAATCAATCTTTTCTTCTTTTTGCCAATAAGCATTTTTAATATTTTCCTTATATGAGTACGAAAAAATGGGTTCATTATAAATAGTCAACCTCATAGCTTTTTTCATAATATTGAAATCAATCTGTTGACTCAAAAAAATAACAAATCTCATTTGCTGGTCTGCATGTGAACGCAAAAAAAATTGAATTTTATCACATATCTCAGTAGGTATCTTTTTTGGCAAATCATTATGTAAATCTTCAATTTCCATATACTCAATTTTTTATTGATGAAGCGAAATGGTTATAAATAGATTAAAGTGATTGGATTATTTACTTGGTGATGATTATTTCTGATTTTTTTTGTAGATTTTTTCTTGTTTGCTATCATGTAGTAAATTTTTAAATATTTCGAATAATTAGGTGAAATATCCAAAAACCTATATTTTCAATTCCACTCTTTGTACAATTGATAACATTGAAGGATTATTAGGTTGAGATTCATTGTTCTTAATGCTGTTATCGGTCAGCTAATTGAATGGAGTTTTAAGTCCGATAAGGCAAAAAATATGTATTTGGCAGCAGCGTAGGCTGGTCCGTGTTGAACTAAATCCCGCTGTCGCGGGCTGGCCTCTGTGGACTGTACTCAAAATTAAGATTTAAAGTAATTTAAGGCCATAATCATAATTTAAATCTTATCAACATGAAAAAAAAGAACATTACCCACCATCGTTGAACAGGCCACTCTCTCCATTGAAGGCTTTGATAAAGTTTGTAAATCTCTTTTTCAGCAGGTTAAGCTCAAAGGACAAAGTGAAAGTACCCTGAGCAACTATCTTCGCAGCATTGCCATAATCAGCCTGCGGTTTAACAGCCTCCCTGACCGGATCTCCGAAGATGAGATCAACGAGTATCTCACCTCACTGGCAGTCGACAGCCGTTCTCCTTCGCGTAGTGCATTCAAACACATGGTTTATGGCCTGAGGTATTATTTCCGTCATGTCGGCAAGACAGATCTTGCTATTAAGCTGCCATCACTTAAAAGAGAAGCCACGCTGCCGGTAATTCTTAACCGCACAGAACTTAAGGCATTATTCAAAGCGCCAAAGCTTCTGAAGCATCGCATCATTCTTACGCTTATCTATTCCGCCGGACTCCGGCGTCAGGAAGCTGTTAACCTCAAAATATCAGATATTGATTTCGAACGTAAGACAATCCATATACGTCAAAGCAAATACTTAAAGGATCGGATCGTTCCTCTTTCCGACTACATGTCCCGCGGATTGAAGAAATACCTTCATGTTGAAAAACCTCACGACTATCTCTTCAACGGCAAGGAACCCGATGGACGGTACAGCCTCGAAGGTCTTGGATGGGTTATGCATGAAGCCAGGAAAAATGCTGGCATCAGCAAAAAAGTTAATCTTCATTCCCTTCGTCACAGCTACGCTACTCATCTCCTCGAAGAGGGCGTAAATATCGTCACCGTAAAAGAGCTCCTTGGTCATGCTGATGTTACAACTACGATGATCTATTTGCATGTTGCCCGCCTGGATGTTATTAAAGCTCATAGTCCGTTGGACACCCTCTATAAGGAGGCTCTATGAGCCGCCCCGAACACGAAGTTGCAGATATCATCCGGCGGTTTGGCGAAAGTTTTATCATCAATCATCAGCCAAACGCGTATCAACTCCGCGTTCTGAAAGCCTTGTCCATGTGCAGGACGGCAGCTTTGGGCGGACATAAGTATCGATGCGATAATTGCGGAAGTGAACATATAAGCTATAACTCCTGCCGTAACCGTCATTGTCCTAAATGCCAGAGTGCGAAACAGGCATTCTGGGTTGAAGACCGCATAAGAAGTGCGTATCCGGTCAGGCATTATCATATTGTTTTCACTGTTCCTGAGGTACTGAATGAAATCTGTACCACCAACAGTAAGTGGTTCTATAATCAATTGTTCCAGGCTGTTTGGGATGTTTTACGATCGTTTGGCTATGGTCATTACGCGGTGGAGAGCGGAGCCATCTGCATACTTCATACCTGGGGTCAGAACCTGAGTCTTCATCCCCATATACACTGTATAGTTCCGGCCCTTGGTTACTCGGTCAGGGGCAAAATGAAACATATCGGTAAATCGGGCAAATATCTTTACCCTGTTACTCAGCTGAGTCTTAAGTTCCGGGGAAGGTTCATGGACGAGGTGAAGAAGTATCTCACGCAAAGGGAGCTTCTTACGGATTACAGGGATCAGGTTAAAGCTGCATGGAGCAAACCATGGGTGGTTTTTTGTGAACCTTCCATGGGAAAACCTGAACATGTCGTTGGTTACCTTGGTCAGTATACTCACCGGGTAGCAATTACAAATCACCGTATTGTCGATATCTCAGATTCTCAGGTCGCATTCTCTCTAAAGGACTACCGCGATAAGAGCAGGTCAAAGCTAACCAGTCTTAGCGGAGAGGAGTTTTTAAGGCGTTTTTGCATGCACATTCTTCCCAGGGGATTTGTTAAGATACGTCACTTCGGCATTTACAGTACGCGTTTCCTGGCAAGCATCATGAAAAAGGGAGTGAGGATGGTAGTAAAGCAGGTTGAAACAACTGCTGAGCGCATTAATCGTCTCATTGGAGATCGGGAGCAGGACGGCCATTTTCTGTAAAGTCTGTTCTGAATCCATAATCTTTTATGGGAAGGTTATCTACAAACAGGTCTATCATCCTTACTTCATTATCGGGACGGGTACATAGTTTTATTAACATTACGCGGCAGACGGCAGTTATTTGTCATGTTAAAGATATGCTTTTTAAGTTACGGGGTATTAAGTCCCGGCAAACTTTCGCCGGGTTAGTCACATGCGGACCAACCTCGGTTTTGTCGGTATTTAATTGATAGATATAAGCCTTATATTACTTTTGACTCTATCACAATATAAATTTATTAAATATTCCCTTAATATGATTAGTGGATGTTCTGTAATTTTAAACATCTGAAGAACAGACTTTAAATACGATGAAGGATGATGGTTTTTTGAATGACTGGCAAGTGCAATAAGATAATTTGATTAATATAAGGGAAAAGGTTTTAATCACTTATTACATTTGCCAGTAAGTCAGCTGCCGGGCAGATTTTGTGCTTGAAATGATATTACAATATATTCTGCTTTAGTCGCCTGGCTCCTCGAGTGGCAGGGGCGGGCTGGAAGGCTCTTTACGCAAACTCATGTATCAATTTGAGGTACGGAATTTTCTGTTTGCGTGATGTGCCTGACAGCGAAGGGACGGTTCTAATCTAAAGCCTCAATGAATCCTGTTGACTCCCTGAAGCATTAATAAATGCATACCACGTGTACTTCATCATATATTGATTCTAAAGTTTTTTTACTATCAAATTATCGGATTATTCATATTTCTGAAGTCAGTAGGTGATTGACCTGTATGCTTCTTAAATTGAGTATTAAAAACCGATTTGGAATTGAAACCCGCTTCATAAAGTATCTCAAGTACATTTTTCTCTGATTTGGTTGTTGTCCGGAGCACCTCTTTTGCATAATCGATCCGCTTTATATTAATGTAATCACTAAAGCTCAATCCAACATTCTGTTTAATAGACTGCGAAACTATCCTGTCAGATAGTTTTACAGCCTGTGCCACGTTATGAAGACTGAGATCGGGATCGAGAAACAGCTGATTAGAGTTAATTCTTTCTTCAATACTTTGGAAGTAACAGATACTCTTATCTTTATCCAAATTAACCGGCAATAATTTCTTTTCATCGATCCCAAGAAACTGGTCAGGCAGAATAATAGCCTTAAAGAAGAAAATATTAATGAAAATCAGAAAAATCAGGTATTCCCAATTCATTGTTGAATATTGTGTTAGGAAATTCAAAATGAAGCTGGTCAGTGAGTTTAGAGTTATCCCATATGTTATAATGAGGAGCCAGTTGAGTTTTTGATGCTCGCTGGCTGAGGTTTGATATTTTAAATCGTTCTGATATTTATAAATAATGAAAAGAGTATAAATATTGTAAACGAACATCTGAATTTTATAGCTAAAGTAAAACAGATACCCGAAATTCGTTTGTCTTTCATGTAAAAAACCGGTTTTTAGCATAATAAAAAGCACTGCCAGGAGTGCTGGTAATCCATGGATGATAAGCTTCAGTGAGGGTACAAACTTTATATACAACCGGGAACGGATATAAAAGTAGAAAGTGGGCGCCCAGAGGAAAACACTTGGTATAGAGAGAATAAGTAAGGGCTTGGATATATGATATCCCGTGATGAAGTACAGATAATTGTTGTATGAAAGAAGCTGGAAGATAAGATGAATTTTCAGGAAAAAAGTGGAAGGGATCTTATTCCCTTTGATGAAAAGATATAGAGTAAAAAAAATAAGCTGGGTAACAGCGATGGAATTTATAATGTCAAGTAAGCCCGACTCTCTCATTGTCAGAGTTATTATCAAACCTACCATACAATCTCTTAACAAATATAAAACTTATTGTAATTTCCGTCAATCAGAACAGTTTAAAAACTCACGATATCAAGCAGGGGTAATACATATAACTATTAATCATATTATAATTTGGTTCTGAAAATTGAAGAATAGGTTTTCCGGTCGATTTCAATTTTTCTAAGGATTAGTTTTGACACGGATTTATGATATATAAACTGTGCAAATTAAAATTTAATCCTAGATGAAACTCATTTACAGCTTGTGAATAGCGGAGATAAAAACGTTATGATCTCAGATACAAAAAAATTAGATATCATACTTGGTCCGGTTCAGAAAACATTGTTCTTACCGGTGGTAGCGAGAGCATTGGAATCCAGTAAGTCAACTCCGATGCTTTTTGACAAAACAGCCATGCAAATAGTTGAGAAAATAAACTACAATTTCACAAAACTAATCTCCTCAATAACGGAATTAAGCAGAATTGCCTGGATAGTCAGATCTACCTGTTTTGACAGACTTATCAGAGATTTTCTGAGAAGATATCCTGGCGCAACTGTGGTTAACATAGGATGTGGACTCGACACTACTTATGAACGGGTTGATAATGGATTGGTTCAATGGTATGATATGGACCTGCCTGATGTCATAGAACTCAGAAAACTTTTCATGAATGAAACTAAAAACAGGAAATTCATTGCCGGTTCATTCCTGGAAAATAGCTGGTACAGGAAACTCGGATATCCTGAACATGTTTTGTTTATTGCCGGAGGAGTTTTTTATTTTTATGAAGAAAAAGTCATCAGGACTTTTTTAATAAAACTTAGCCTGCTGTTCCAGTCTTGTGAATTGTTGTTCGATGTTACTTCTCCTTCAGGTGTTAGGGCTACAAACAGAGTCCTTCAGAAAGCAGGGATTTATGAAAAATCTTTTCTTAAGTGGGGTCTGAAAAGTACTGATACAATTTTATCTTGGAGTCCGCGATTAAGATTATTGGGAAAATACTATACCTATAAACAGGAAGGAATTACAATGAATTTTAAAAACAGAATACTGGGTAGGATTTCTGATGCACTTGATATTCAATACATTGTTCATTTTAAAATAAGAGTTGATTATAAACATATCAATAAGTTCATCCACTATAAAGCAAAGGGAAAATGAAGAAAAAGTATTTAGTAATAATTTTCATTATTAGCTCACTGTATATTTTATCCGTAGGTAAAATTGTTTGTCAGATACGGGAAAAGTATCCATTGACATACATGATAATGATCGATTCGCCAGAGCTAGAGCAACAGGCTAATGTTCTCATTAAAAGCATTAATACTTTTGGTGGCTGTAACTCTATGGCGCCAATAGTTATAGTTCTTGCAGATACTATAAGGACAAAAGGAGAATCTCTGAAGGGTAGGGTAATGGAGATTTTAAAACTTGACTGATGGTTGGTGCTTGTGCTCTTGTTTGCCTGACTCTTTAAAATCCTCTCTCTGAATCCCACAGGTAAATTCTGGCAATTTCCTCTGATATAATGCCAGCGTTTATACCCGGAGGAAAGGGAAACCGGTTAACAAAAACAATAATACTCATATTCTTGTCAGGATATCTGTTTAAGCTTGATTCATATCCGTCTATGGCTCCGCCGTGATGTACACGCTTAAATCCGTTAAATTTATCTATAAACCAGCCACACCCATAGTACAAACCATATTTACCCGGGCTTCCGTCATTTGATTGTACAGGTGTAAACGCAACATTTAAAATTTCCCGGCTTAAAACTTTATTGATAAAAACTGCCTCATTCCATTTGAAAAGATCTTCGAGGGTTGAATAAAGAGCTCCGGCCCCCTGACCTCTGTCAAGGTTGAAAACTCTGTAGATTTTACTGTTTTCATAAATATATCCACTGGCTTCCTTTTTGAGAATTTCTTTGCTGAATAAATCAATTTTCTGCGGTATACCGGTATTTATCATTCCAATCGGTTCAAAGAAGTTCTCTTTGAGGAAATTATAGTATGATATGCCTGAAACCCTTTCGATAATTATACTCAAAACAACGTATCCCATATTACTGTATCCCCAGCTTTCACCAGGATTAAAAACATATTTTAATTTCTTTATTTCCCCTATCATATCCTCGGTTTTAAACTCTGCAGGTATGTTTTTATACAAATCTTCATCCCAACTCTCCTGCAGCCCGGATGTATGAGTCAAAAGATGATGTATGGTAAGTTCGTTGCCGCGTGGTAATTCAGGAACATATTTTGAGACTTTATCATTAACATCAAGAACACCCTGTTCATGAAGTTTCAGAATGGCTGCTGCGGTAAATTGTTTTGTAACAGATCCTATACGAAATTTGGCATCTGTTTTAAAAGGAATATCATTTTCAAGGTTTGCATATCCGTATGCGTTTTGATATAATATTCTTCCTTCTTTTGAAATAAGTACTGCTGCCCCGGGATAATACTCTTGTGTAATATGGTTAAAATATGTATCAACGATCTTCTCTTTGGGTGGCATTTTGATTGTAGAATCGGCCCCCTGTTCTATAAATAAATTGACTAACTTATTCTGTCCATAAATAAGTGCAGTTTGAAGCGGAGTCAAACCCAATTCTGAAAGGGCATTAATATCTGCCCCGCTTTTAAGTAATTGCTTCACATTTTCTATCTGACCAATTTTGGTATTAAAAATGAGTTTCTCTGTGTATTGTTCAGGAAATACTGCCCGGCAGGCGAATGCCCATGATCCTCCACGATTCTGTATCTTGACAACAATATCATTTCTACCACTTTTTAATTTGACATGGATAAGATCATTATCTATAAATAATCCCCTGGCAGTCCAGTTCGAATGAATTAGTTCTCCGTTGACCCAAATTTTTACCGCATCATCACTCCCAACTCCAAGTATGAATGCTTGTTCTTCAGTCATATCAATCCTGGCGTAAGCGTGTTTTATTGCATATGTGTGATCCCCGGTTCCTTCAGATAAATCAATTATACCATTATCTTTCTCAACAAACTGCCATTGATACACTGAGTTTCGGGAAGATATTTTCTTTTTATTAACTGACTGAGATGCCGAGGAAGGGGAAATCTGGTCTTTATCAAATTCCTCTTTCTGCAATGCCTGATCTTCAGAATCGAGACTGCCCTGAAGTATTGGGATAGGCCCTGAGATGAGCCATTTGTTAAATATGCCGTTTCCCGGAATACCCTTATAGATGGCAGAAATACTGTCGTTTGTGACATATGATGAAACTACCTGATAACCATAACAGAAGGGATACATTATCATGACAATGAAAATGGTAACAAGACTTTTTTTCATAAAAATAAGAAGTTTATAGTCAATTATTATTATAGTTTAAATGCATATTTATAGCCATTAGATTAACCCGGCGTTCTGATCAATTAATAGCACTGTATCAGCCTTTATTAATTAAGATAGACTATGAAATGACAGGTTTTTCCACCTCTTCTCAGACTTTCAGCAATTTCTACCCTGAATGGTCTTCCCATGGCAGTTTCAAATATTGTTTTATGTGTGTTTCGGGTGGGCAAATACTTTCCTTGTCATGATAAAAAAATTAGATGTTTTCATATACCATTTTTCAAAACAAAAATTGTTATGCAAAGTCAATTGTGTTTTACATCAGATTAATTGCATCTCTTTTTGCAGAGAAAATGATAATTGGTCTTACCCAACCTATTCTCCCTTATAACAATGAACAAAACTTTGGTACAAAATTATGCTCGTGTTGTTAAAAAGTCGACCGGAAAATTGATACTGCAACATTTAGAACCAAATTGTATTTTAATAATGATAAGCTATTTGAGAAAAGTCAGGTTTAAAATCAATTTAAAGCTGCTAAAATGAAAAATGAGTAAAACTCTATACCCGAAATTTTACTCATTCTTCAGAAGGCCTGGTGTTTGGATAACGAGGGGCCAGCCTGCTGCGAGGGCAGGCAGGCTTACAATAAAAAATGACAAGTGATTGCGGCAGTCTAATTTTACTGACCACAGATAGCGGTGTGATTTTATAGGATTTTTTTAAGAAATTTATAGAGGTTTTTTTTCATAGATTCGCTTTACACTGGGGGCATTGCCTTTCATCGGGGCCTCGACATGTTCAAACATAGCAACTCTAATATTTTCTGAAGGAGAATTTGGAGGAGTAAGGACTTTTAGATTGTGTTTTTGAAGTTCTTCATCGATATTTAAGTTAAAAGGTTTTTCAATATTTGTTCCAATTTAGGAATAAATACTTTTTCCTCAAGTTTAACTAATTCAACCAATGAATATTCTTTAGCTATTTCCTTAACCATGAGATATCCTAGATAATAACCTGCAGTTTGAGGTATAATAGTGTCTTTAGACGACTTCCAAAAATATTTTTCTATCAATTTCTTTTCTGTTGAATATAAACTTTCAACCAGGTCGTGGGCGATTATCTGAATTACATTGTTTGTTTTTTGCGGCAGGCTGTCAACCATAAATACTTCAATCTCTCTGGCATTCGGATTTAAAACTGAACTTATGTATACTGCCAATCCCTCTCTCCAGAGAAAGTTGTAAATTGCATCTCTTGAATATTTTTCATTATCAACGGGTGCGAAATGTTGCGAATGGTAAATGTGTGCCAGTTCGTGCTGGAAGAAAGGATTAAAATTCTGAAAGTCGAAATATTTTGCCATTTGATCGACGCCAAACATTAATACTGTCTTATCTTGTATTTTAACCGGACCGCCTGCACGTATTCCTAAACTATGTAAAATACAAACATCAAAATCATGTTTAAAATCAGGAAATGATTTTTGAAATTTAGCTAAGGAAGAATCAAATTGAACGTTCAGTTTACTACTTAACTCTTTAAAGCTTTTTTCGATACTTTTAAACTCATTCACATACTTGAGTATCCTGTTATCAGGCACCTGGCCAATCCATTTTATGTCGTTATAAATATTTTCATAAATCAATGGTGCTTTATCATATACTTCCGTTCCAAAATATTTGATTTTCAGTTCGTCCGATAAATTTTTTGATAACTCATAATAGTTCAGAAATTCTTTGGTCAAATAAGCAACCTTCAACTGGCCTTTAGCATTAAATAGGAAAAACATCAGGAATGCAGCAATCGGTATGATTTCTTTTTTTCTCATTTTTAAGGATTTAACAGTTCAACTTCTAAATCATCAAGTTTAGAAAAATATTTTTTTCATTAGTCATTGGTGCTAGTAAGGTAATTTTTTGAAAAAATTGATATGCATATAATGAATCATACATTAGTATCTATCACAATTCTTTTAATTCCCGTGCAACACTCAAATTTGCCTGTATCTTAGGCATATAATCGTGACGAAAAGAAGTAAACTCCATTTTCAATGATTGAAGCTCTTCTACTATTCGATGATTTCCAAAACGGCGTAAGTCAGTCAAATGATAATTCAACAGTCTTAATATTCCCCCTTAATTACAAAAAAAGAACCACGGATTATTCCTGCAAGTTTTGATTTTTGTTTTGCAAACTTGAATTTCTCTTCGAGCTCTTTTGGTACTTCCATACCTTCTGAAAGCTTAAAGCCCACTGCTCTTTTTTTAGGATCATTCAGTGTATACATAATGTTGATTGAAAGTCCGCTTTCATAGAATACGTATGTCCATTTTATACCGTCAACCACGAATTCTGATGTTTCAAGAGGCTTTGATGAAATTTTAATATCACGTTCAGTTAGAAGAATATTTTCAACATAGTCAAGTATATCTTTGCTTTTCGCTGCAGGGCTAACAGTAAAATCATGATTGTATTTTTTCTTAAAATACCTTGATTCGTTAGCTCGTAAACCTGCAAGTGATTTCGACACAGGTGATGACTCTAAACCCGCTAAGGATACATTTTCAAAATCAATAATATTTGGCATGGTAAAAAACCTTTTTTATTAAAAAACAACAGATAATTTTTTGTTTATGGCTGTTCTATAAATAGCTGATTTCATTTCGTATATTTCAAAATCACTCCGCCTGTTAATAGTTGATTTGTCGAAACGAGGGATAAATTTTTAGGAGAAATACCTTGTCTGAAAAGTGGTCTTCCACTACCCAAAATAACTGGTGCAATTCCAATTCGGTATTCGTCAAAAAGGTTGTCACTTATAAAAGTCTCCGAAAGGTTTGCACTACCGAAAACATACAAATCTTTACCGCCTTTCACCTTAAGTTTCTTGATTTCGTCAGAAGCATTTTCACTTATTAGAGTCGTGTTGTTCCAATCGGCTGATTTTAGTGTTTTAGAGAAAACAAGTTTGGGGATTCTGTTCATAAGGTCGGCAATTTCTCCTGCTTCCTTAGTCCAATATGCCGCCATGCCTTCATAGGTTACACGTCCAAAAACAAGGTAGTCTGCTGAATGTAATTGCTCAACGCTTAGTTTTTCAAGTTCTTGTCCCCAAACAACATTATGAAAAGTCAAGTCCCAGTTTTGATTTCCTTCAAAGTAACCGTCAAGGGTTATGACATTCCACATTATCAGTTTTCTCATTTTTTCTGTCTATTATGTCAGTATAAATTCCGATTGGAAAGCAGTGTCGCTCATTAAATTCTCACTGGTTATTCTTAACATTTTTAATAATAATTTTGTTCATTTAATCTGAATAAGAGGACCTGCCTTGTATATAGAATCTGCTAAAAATCAAAGTCATAAAGTATTTTGAATCCTGGTTGACAAGTGTTATTATGCTTTTTCCGTTAGCATTTGGGCCATCTGCCTTCGTTACGTAACTGTCACGTTATGTGTGAATTGTCAGTGGTTACGTGCTCGTGGGCCTGAATGCTGACGGCCCGGCAATACGGAGGGTCGAGTGTTTAAAAATGATCCGGTGGATCATTTAAGCAAAGAGCCTGTCCCGCTCTAGCGGGTAGCCAGCCTGTCGCGGTGGTGTGTTTCCCGACGCAAGCACCGGGCAGTCCCGATAGCTATCGGGACGTGACAAGTTTATTTACTTTGCATTGTCCGTGTTACGTTTAGGGGAAATATTAAAGTTTTGAGTCCATCTGTAATTTATCCAAAAGTGAGAAATCTATTGTTTGCTGGGGCAATTAACTTTGCCGATCTAGTTACAGATGAATTTTATTATTCTTATTTTGTAATAATCCATACGAGGAATACGACTAACTTAAGAAAAAACAATCTATCTAACGGTGGAAAAGGAATTCATAGAATTAATTAGAAATCATCAAGGGATATTACATAAGATTTGCAATGTCTATTTCATTCGAAATCCATACAAAGAGGATTATTATCAAGAAATTTTGATCAGGCTTTGGAAATCCTATCCAAGTTTTAGAAACCAATCAGCTTTTTCTACCTGGCTATATAGAGTTGCTTTAAATACAGCGATTGACCTAATTCGTAAGGAAAATCTCCAACCTGTACACACTGAACTTTCAAAAATTGAAAATAATATACCGGATCAAGAACATTACATCGAATCTGAAAAAAAGGAAACACTTTATCAAGCAATAAGTCATTTATCCGATGTAGAGAAAGCGATAATCATTTTGTATTTGGAAGATTATAGTTATAAGGAAATCGCAGAAATAATAGGAATTTCAGAAAGCAATACCGGTGTCAAAATCAACAGAATAAAGAGTCAACTAATTAAAATATTGGCAAATGGACAAGAATGATTTGAAAAAACTGTGGCAAGATGCACACGTTTTAAATAAGGAAAATATTTACGATAAAGTAAGTATGCAAAAATCGTTAAGCTTGAATCATAGTAAATCAATCTCTAAAGTTTTATCAGACATAAAATTGAAAATCCTTCTTTATTTATTGGTCTTGATAATTTTTATTGGATTAATGATCTATGCATTAGTATATCTTGGGTTGAGTTTATCAATGAATTCATTAATTCCACTGGCTTTAGTTAATATATTTCTTGTAATAAAAACTACCTCAGAAATACACAGATTTAAAATCCTCACCAGTACAGCAGATAATATGACAGTAAAAGAGTCTTTGTTATTTTTTCGAAAGAAATTGGATAGAATAAAAATAACTGATTTTCTAACTTATCTTATATTTTTCTATCTGTCGGTAATCTTGATAATAATTAACTACTTAACTGATATTAGCGGAATTAAGAATTTGTCATGGAGTAATGAAATTCTCCCGGTACCACTGTTAGGAATTTTAATATTAATGCTTATATACCTGCCCTGGTTTATTAAGTATCAACATAATCAGAGGTATAAAAATCTATATGTAAATCTCAAAGAATCTGCTAGTATCCTCAATGATGAGAAGTAATCAATTTTGTTGGTAGGGGTCCTGATTTGTTTAAAGGTGTAGCCGCTTTCATCCTCTAAGGTGGTTTTTGCAAAGTCCCGATAAATGGCCAGGAGTTTTCTTGTCCAGTCAGATTTGTCCAGATGGCTGAATCCCGGTTGATAGTACGAAGTTGTCAAGTTATAATAAAACTGTCCGAGTGGCGATGCAAAAACCGAGAAAAAAAATGACTTTTATTGACTGTGTTATAGTCAGTTCATTTTAACATTCAAAAATGGGTTTTTTTCGAGAAGTAATCGGGCTTGCTACAAGAAGGAATCACTTTGACCTCCATCTTTATATTGATCAGTTTCGTGCTACCTGCCCCCGGAATTCACGTCCCCCGAATTGGGCGATGGCTGTTTTGTCACTGAATATTTTGATAAGAATTGCAGTGTTAGAATCTGGGGTATGTGCGATAAACGATATTGAGTATGTGAGCTCTTCGGGATTTTCTGTAAGCTCCCAGGTATCTATTTTGCCACTTGTTTTCTTCCACCACTCGGAGCTATTTAATCCGGTAATCTTAACTAATGAACCATTAATCCTGATTACACTCTTCCCAAACTCTTTTTTTTCATACAAATCGCTGACTTGTCTACTTTCCGACGTACCAGACTTAAAGACGAAATTTCGGGAATGAATCAACGAACTCATCGACTCAAAGTTATTCCGTTGTTCTGATTTCCTCAGTACATTTCTTTCTGCTCTTTTTTCTTTATGAGTCTGGGCAGTGCAATTAAGAACAATAACTAATCCCATGAATGAGATTAAAGCTCTTTTGAAGAAAGTATGGTTTTTCATATTAGAAAATATTTGGTTGATTAGTTGAAAACATATTTTCTGAAACGCTTGTTTAATTTACTATCTACAAAAATTATACCGATATGAGGGATAGCTTTTACTCATGCTCCCTTCTCATGTTTTTTATTTTTCATGGTGCAAGTTGTTAAGTTGCCCAGGGAGTAAATCATTTTATTGCCCTGATTAACGCATCTTCAAAAACCGTGACAAACAAATGCCCTTTATTGTCCGTGTTATAAGCAGGGTTTATTTCCCCGATTGTCTATAGCCAATTTTTGGTCTGGCTTTGGAATCTTCTTTAAGCATTTGTTGAATTGCAGTAAAGACGATCTTAAACTTTGCATCGTATTTTTGCTCAAGTTTTTCAATTTTATCAGCAAGGTCTTTATGGTCTTCGAGTAGTTGTCTGAGTTTTACAAAAGTCCTTAGGATTGCGATATTAACCTGAACTGCGATATTACTTTTCAAAACACTTGATAACATTGCAATCCCTTGTTCGGTGAAGGCAAAAGGTTTTGCACCGCCAAATACACTTTTAGATGGGATCACATTTTGTGATACCAGCTTATCGATTTCATCATTTGTTAATTCAAACATAAAGTCAGCGGGAAATCTATTGAGATTTCTTTTTACAGCTTGTTTTAACACTCTGGTTTCTACATTATAAAGCTTGGCTAAATCAGCATCAAGCATTACTTTTTCTCTTCGGATAAAAAAGATAAAACTAGCAATGGTTTTTTCTCGAAGAACAGGTAACTTACTCATAATCAAATGGTGTCACAAATTGTGATACCATAAAGATAATAAAATATGAAAAGATTTTGAAAAGGTTGTTATTTTAAAAACGGCCACCCACCTTGCTTATAACGGCCTGGCAATAAAGAGGGCCGAGCGTTAAGTCCCGACATGCTATGTCGGGATAGCGAGGTGCCAGACTGCAGGGGTGGCGAGGCAGGATCCATCATTTTCGTGAAGAGTTTCATAAGGCCGAAGGGAGCGAAGCATGCCGCTACCGATAGTTATAGGGATTTTGCCTGCCGATAGCTATCGGCACGGGTAGAATCTGACTTGCATGTTGGCGTCATCGCGGTACAAACTTTCGGGTGGGCAGATGCGCGTTTTGCCCGACGTAGCGAAGCGAAGTTGGGTACCCGGGTCTGGCTCGCAGCAGGACTTTTCTAGAAAGCAGAAAACCCGCAAAAACCGTGACAAAAAAAAGACTTTTATTGTCCGTATTAGCACAAGTAGTATTTTTTATTTTGATTTTGGAGGAGAAATTAATATGACTGTTTTTGTATCCGGTTTATTCAAATACTCGATGTTTCATTTTTATTGCCATAGTTTTGGAATCGAACTTAATGCCTCTGCAGAGGAATATGTTAAAATAGTAATCGGTTTCATCATTTGTGTACTGATTAAACAATTGTTCTTTTAACTCTACATCATCAAAGTATTCTTTGTAATACTCTAATCTGGTTTTATACTCTTCTTTTGTCTTTGTGTTAGAAATTGCAATTACATCTATGCCAATGGAGAATTCCGGAATCCACAAGTGATAAGATCCATGAAAAGAAAAAGCTTTGGGGATATTATTTTTATCTGAATATAAATTAACAGCACTTGCCCAAGAATATGTATCTCCCCAGATCAGACAATTTTTCCTCTCACTTTCGGGCAACTCAAGATAAATTTTTCTAATGGAACTATTTAGATTTGTCCACATTTCACCATAACAGTAAGCATCCATTATAGGCGTAACATCTGCTTCATTTTTTTTAATTGCAAAGAATCTGATGTATTGATCTTTCGACAAAATGGGCAATCCGATTAAAATACATATGGGTGCCATTAAAAGGATGAAAGAAGTATAACCAATTAGTAACCATTTTTTATTTATTAAGAGATACTCAAGAATTACACTCCCGGACACAAAACTCATTAAGACTATTGGATAGAAATAATAGGCCTTCCCTTTTGCTATAAACATCAAAATGAAGGAAAACAGAATTATAAACAAACCCGGTCTGAAGTTTTTATAGAATGATTTAAAGGGTATTATTATCATACCAGGTATCCATACAAATATCGTAAACGGATTAATATCCAAAACGAGACTAACAAGGTTTTGAAATACACTTGTTTTATCAAGATGTGCTTCATATAGCCGGGAAAAATGTGCAAATACTGGTAACCGATTACTTATTTGCCAAATGATATTTGGTGAAATAATGAGAATAAATATTAAAAATGCGATCCAAAATCTTCGCTCTTTCAATAACTCTTTTTGGAAGAGAAAAACCGAAATAAAGAAACCAGCAACAAAAAATAATATACTATATTTTGTCAGGAAACCCAAAGCCAATGAGATGCTCAGAAGAATCAGGTATTTGTTTTTATTTGTTTTGAGAAAGGAAACAACTGAATAAAAACTTAGAACCCAAAACAGCTGATCAAATACTACGGGTTGAAATGCATTCTGTGTTTTACCAAAACAAGTGGCAGAAAGTATGCAACCCAGGCATAGAAGGACAGCTTTCCATTTGCCCCCTAACCTTATAACTGTCAGCCCGCAAAGAATGAGGATTAAAGCTGTAGCAATGTGCACGAATAAGTGATGGATATAGATTGAATCAGACTTAAATAGATTTTGAATCCAGGAAATAAGTCCAATAAGAGGTGGAAATTCCATATATCCAAATGCAAGATGTTTCCCTATTTCAATGTGATATACTTCATCACCGTCAAATCCTGAATTTGAATCTGCAATAAGATGTAAAGTAGTTTTGATTAATACTATAAGAATTATTATTATGTATTCAACTTTGAAATTTGTTCTTTTCATCTTGTTAATGTAAACTAATTACCATTGTTAGCAGAAGTATTATGATGATATTTTATGCGAGGGCTTATCATAATTGAAACTGTGATTGTTATTTTATTAACAATATATTTTAATATGGGCGCGAGGGTAATCGTCAGTATGTTAGATCTTTGTGCTAACGGCCCGGCGTTATGTTTTAGTAAGCGTAACCTGACGCAAGCACCGGACATTTATCCTGGTACTTTAGTCAGAAATCTGTCAAGGTGCAAGGAGGGTTTGGCGCGGTTGTGGTACAATTTTGATCGGAGTTGCGATCCTGATAGCTATCGGGATATCCCTGGTTACATAGCTGGTTGCAGGCGCTGGTGCAGTGTCGCGGTATAAGCTGTCTCGGAGTCAGAAATCTGTCACGGTGCAGGATCTTAATTGCGGGCAGATGAGCGCTTTGAAAGCCGTAGCTTCAGCGAAGGCTGGTGTCCGGGTGCAACTACCATTACAAATCTGTCTTAGGTGCAGGAGCGAAGCAAAAAGTGTGACAAGCCCATTAATTATACTGTCCGTGTTGGCAGTTGGGCGTTTCTATAACTTAATCTACCAATAATTTTGTTAGCATTTTTCTTAAAATCCCATAGCTTTTTTTATTACTGCCATTTCTTCTTCTGAAGTCAGCATTTTTAATAATTCAAATGCAACATTTGGAGCTGTCTCAGGACAATAAGACGTAATAATATTACCATCAACTACAATTGGCTCATTCACAACATTCACTCCAAATTCTTTCAGTTTTTTTTGCCAATATCCGTTTTTTAAGTGGTATGTAGTTGCTTTCCGATTCTTAAGAACTCCACTTTTTCCTAAGGGCAATGCCGCAGAACAAATTGTCGCAATGATTTTACCTTTTGCATTAAATTCCTTAATTAATTTTAAAAACCTTTCGTCATATGCTTCTTCATAAAAACCAAATTCCCCAAATCCACCAGGTATTGCTAAGGCGTCATATTCGTCAACGTTTATTTCTCCAATGGTTTTATCTACTATTACAGGTACATTAAAAGTGCTTATAACTTTATCAGTAAAACCACATGTATCAACGAACAAATTATGTCCATAATCATTTCTAGCCCAACCAAGAACATCTATAAAAACACTAAATTCCATAGTTTCAAATCCTTTTGCCAGAAACACTAATACTTTCTTATTTTGCATACTTTTCAAAATTATCAATTTGTTTAAATTCCTATTAGTTTTGCTATTCTCGCCTTACAGCTTACGGCCCGGCAATATGGAGGGCCGAGCGTTTAAAAATGATCTGGTGGTCTTGATGAAGAGCATCGATCTTGTCGAGGAGATATTTAAACACTTTAATTATTTTCTCATCCATTGCCCTGATTTCACTTCTTAAATCCAGGCTCTCAATTAATAATGCTCGATATTTCGCAAAAGCTCTCATTATTTCAATGTTTACTTTGATAGCTTTTTCAGAATTCAGGACAGAGGAAAGCATTGCCACTCCTTGTTCTGTAAAAGCCATAGGAGCATATCTAATTCCACCCCTTTTTGAGGTCGCAAATTGCGTTCTCAAAGATTCAAATTCTTCCTTGTTTAGTTCAATCATGAAATCTTCAGGGAAATCTCGAGATTCCTTTCCACAGCACGCCTTAGTAAAAAATTAGTCTTGTAATTTGCGTAAGTTTTAGTTGCTTCAGTCTCAAAATATGAATCGATCTCATCAATGGCAATTTTGATATCATAAAGAAGCTTAAGCTGTCTTTCTGTCATAGCATGATAAACTTGCTAGAAAGCAGAAAACCCGCAAAAACCGTGACAAAAAAATGACTTTTATTGTCCGTGTTAGCTGTTGTATGTTGTTGTTAATCAAGTAATTTAATCTCAAACAAATATGGCCAGAATTTGCCTGTGACAAATATTTTATCTCTTTTTGAGTCATATGCTATGCCATTGGTTGCTTCAGATAATGGATTTTCTTTTCTGGCTCTTATAGATAGGTTTGTTAAATCAATTAATGCCACGATCTTACCATTGGCTGGATCAATTTTTGCGATAAAATTAGTTGTCCAAATATTTGCGTAGATAAAACCATTTATATATTCCAACTCATTAGCATAAAGGGCAGATGATCCATTATATGTGACATTGATCCTTTTTATTTCTGTAAGGCTGTCCGGATCCCGATAATAAAGATAATTAGTCCCATCACTCATTATTATTGATTGTCCATCGGTAGTCATCCCCCAACCTTCTTTGGTTTTGTAACTGAATGAACCAATCTGTTTAAAATCTTTGGCATTATAAATGAATCCGATCTGGTTTTTATAAGTCAATTGGAAAAGTCTATCATCTAAGAATACAATACCCTCACCGAAATATTTGTTACGATCTATTTCCACCTTAACGTCAATCTCACCAGTCTTAAGATTTAAAAGTCCTATTACAGACTTTGTATTTGGATAGTTTTCCGGGGAACCGGTACTTTCATAAAGTTTGTCATCATGAAAAACCAGTCCCTCTGTATAGGAATTGATACTATGAGGATAAGTCTTTGTTACAGAATATTTAATAATATTGATACCATTGAGATCATTAATCTCAGCTTGTGATTTTGGTTTTTGATTACTTGTGCAACCAATGACTAGAAAAATGCCAAAAATTGAAAGAAAGTCTTTAATCATAGATTCTCGATGTAGATTGTAGTTGTCTTTTTGCAGGATATATAACAGCTAACGGCCTGGCAATAAAAGGCGTTTTTGTTGCTGAGGGAACAGGACCGAGCGTTAAGAAATTGCCCGGTGGGCAATTTTAGCGAAGGTGCCCGACTGCAGGGGTGGCGAGGCAGGATTTTTCGTTTTCATTTTCAATCTTTATAAGGCCGCAGAGAATGAAGCATGCCTGCCCCGCCGCAGTGCAACGGAGGCGGGGACGCGGTTTTTGTCTCCCGATAGCTATCGGGAATGGTACAATTTTTAATTGCGTGCTGGCGCGATCGCGGTACAAACTTACTAAGTGGCGAAAATTAGTCACGGTGCAGAATTTGGTAAATGGGCACTGGTGCAGTATCACGGTACAATTTTAATCGGAGCCGATAATTTGTCACGGTGCAGAAGTTTGCTGGCGGGCAGATGAGCGTTTGCCCGACGTAGCGAAGCGAAGTTGGGTATCCGGTACAACTTAGCATGATGAACTTACTAGAAAGCAGGAAGCCCGCAAAAACCGTGACAAAAAAATGACTTTTATTGTCCGTGTTAGGGTTAGTTTTATTTTATTTATTCATTGATCTTATAAATTTTGTTGTCCGTGATAATTCTCTTTATGAAATTGAATATCTGTTAGATGCACAATTAATACCGGTCAAATTATTTACATATAGTTATTGCTACACCTCCTTTTTTGTGTCCTTTTCCCACATATTCGTGAGCTTCAACAATTTGTTCCAATGGATAACTTCTATCAACTACTGGTTTTATATGACCAGTTTCAACCAGCTCTTTGATTAAAGCAAGACGGTTTGAGTCTAATATTAGTTTTCCATCATCAATTGATACGTATTTTCCCTTTGGGGTTAGAGCCTTTTTGCACGTTTCCTTTAATTCTGAGGTTTTAATTTTACCAACTGCATCAAGGATAAAATCATATTGCTTTATAAGGTTAATAGAATCCTTTTTAGTGTAATCAATTACTGAATCTGCTCCCAAAGATTTCACCAGTTCTATATTTGATGTACTGCATACACCAGTAACTTCCGCCCCAAGGTACTTAGCAAATTGGACTGCTGTAGTTCCGGAGGTTCCTGATGCTCCATAAATTAGCACTTTTTGTCCGCGTTGAATATTTCCTTTTTCCATATATTGAAATGCTAAAAGTCCACCATAGGCTGCCACAGTCGCTTCTTCATAGGATAAATTATTTGGCTTTAGTGCCAAGCATCCATATGTCGAATCTGTCTCTTTCATGCATTTGTACTCAGCATATGCACCAAGTCCAAAACCTGTGAGCCCATAGACTTGGTCACCTGGTTTAAATCTCTTTATGTTTTTACCTACTGATTCTATTTTTCCTGCTAGCACCAAACCTATTATAGACTTTCTCGGTTTTGTCAACCCAATCATTATTCGCATCGGGATCCAAAATTGAATAGGTATTTGAGAACCCCGAATGAAAATGTCACTTGCTGTTACTGCTGTAGCGAAGATTTTTATGAGTACTTCATCATCCTTAGGAGCTGGTTTTTCAACCTCTTTCATTTTAAGAACTTCAGGTGGTCCGTATTTTGTGCATATAATTGCTTTCATTTTTTCCATATCACATATTATTTTGATTTGAATGTCTGGTTTTTAGTAAAGTAACAACCTATTTTTAAATTAAGAAGTTCTCTGGAATTGGCAACAATCCCGGTAGATGTATGTGTCTCGGTAAAAGAATTTTGCTTTTACTGTTAGGGTTAGTTCTTTTGTAATTGTCTAACGTGCAGGAGCTGAGAAATTAACCCTAACGGCCCGGCAATAAAGGGAGGATGCGTTACCCGACGCAGCATCCGGGCAGTCCCGATAGCTATCGGGACCTGGTACTTTAGCCAGAAGTCCTGAGCGGAGCGAAGGATCACGGTGCAAGGCACACCTTCACCAAGGCTACGGCGTCCAAAGGAGGGTATGGCGCGCTTTTTGCAAGTTATGGTACAAACTTTTTGGCTTATACGGGTGTCGCGGTACAATGTTAGTCGAAGCCAGAATCTGTCCCCTTACTGAATTATAATTATGAGTAGCGGAGCGGTCCGCTTACCGATGAATTACCGGTCCCCATTCGAAGGCAGAATGCCCTCGCAAAAAGCGTGACAAGTAACTTACCTTTATTGTCCGTGTTAGGTGGTCGTAGCAATTCATTATTAGTCAGGATAATATAAACTGATGTCGTAATAAATATATGGCAAGTTTTTAAAATTGTATCTATTTTTAAATCTGAAGATGTAGGCAAAATAGTAGGTAGTCTTTTTGCGAGCATGGTTTTTGCGGAACCAGGCGGCTAGTTATAATAAGATTATTTCAGCCGAATATATTTTTCAATACTGTATTTCTCAGCAAGCATCCAGTTTTCATCTGCTGGCCATTTCTGAATTAAAGTATCATTTTTAACTTCCATGAGCATCCTTATTTTTTTATTAAATATGGATTTGCCTGCATAGAGCAGATTTTCTTCATACCTGTCTCCTTTAAGAGTATAAGTTCCACCACCATAATTATCATGAGTCAAAGAGTCTAAATTATAATAACCTACAAAAGTGACATTCTCCTTTGAAAAAATTTTGATATGATAAATAGCCATGTTACCGGGAAACTGGTACGTAATTGTGTCGCCAGGATTCCACTTATACCACATTCCATAATTGAGTTTCCATATACCCTCAATTGGTGATTTCTTTTCCTTAGCACAACCTTCGATTATGAGTGCCATTATAAGACTTAAAAAAATAACCTTTTTCATTATTACAGTCTTTATTTAAAATTATGAGAATGCCAGTAATTTATTTATCAAAATTACGATAGTAAAAATCGGAAGTCAATTAATGTTCGAAGCTGTAAAAAATAAATTATATATAATGATAGCATTAATTAAGTTAAAATAGTCAGAAGTAATTTGGCAAGCATGTAGGACATTAGATTATATATTTTATAAGTTAGATATTTACAAATCTGTTCGATTATTTCTTAAAGAAAATGATACCTGCAGTGTTAGCAGCTATGCCACCTAACGGCCCGGCAATAAAGGGCGTTTGTGTTGCTGAGCGAATGGAGGCCGGAGAGTAGTGTCCACCGGTGGGAGCAGTATCTCTCTGAGGCCGAAATGAGCGAAGCATGGCGCGCGGTTTTTGGAGTCCTGGTACAAACTATCTGGCCTATACGAGTGTCGCGGTACCAACTTTCTAAGTGATTGGTATTTAGTCACCTTACAGATGCTTTATAAATGGGCAGTGGTGCAGTGTCGCCAACAAAATGACGACGAAGTTAGGAATTTGTCAAGTTACAATTACTTTATTGCCGGCACTGTGCGAAGTCCGGGTACAGCTATATAAGGGTCATGTTATAAGAAAGTAGTATGTTCAATAACTGTGACAAACAACTTACCCATCTTGTCCGTGTTATAAGCAGAGTAATTATTATTGTATTATCACTCAGGATAATAGAGTTTTAATCTATATTCCTGCTTGCCTAGTCTTGAAATTTTCCAAAATGAGATTATAGAATCAGATACTTCTTCGATATTATAATTGCCAATTAATAAATATTCACTTTCGCATTCATTAAGATATTTATTTGGTGGTTGAGTAATTTGAATATTACCAAAAGAAATAATATCGTTGTGGGTTGAGATTGACCCTTCTGTCAAGCAGTGGATAGGATATTTTTGTTGAAGAACACCACCTGAAGCGTATTCAGTAAAATGGTCATCTGTGATTCCAAGAGATTCCCAGAGAAGGAGAGTATCATACTTAAAAGTTCCTATATAAAAGCCATTTTTAAATTCGTTCGACTCTTTCTCACAAGCTAGAAAAAGGACGAGTATCGATATTAATACTAAATGTTTCATGATAATTATAATTTAAGTGAATTAAAGAAGCCAATGTCTGCGATAGACATTACTTTGCTTATAACGGCCCGGCGGTTTGATTAGGTGCCGTCTGTGTCAGGGTTGGCGAGTTTTTTGCCAGTCCCGGTAGGTGGCGCGAAGTTGTCTTGTCACGGTAAAGCCGATTACGTATGAGTCCCGGTAATGAAAACGCAATTTACTTGTCACGGTGCATTTTATAAACGGAGAGCAAAAAACGCTGCCAACTGCGCGTCGGCCTGCAGCCCTATTGACTTTGTCTCGGTAGCAGGATTAGTCATGGTGCAGAAAATTTAATAAGTAAATTAAAGTTACGAGCATAGATGTAAATAGCTGATTACGAATTTGTCCGGGCTGCAGAAGGCACTTAATTATACCGTCCGTGTTAGAGGGCGTAACTTATTTATCCTTCGGAGTATTGAGCATTGTCTCGAGTTCGTGAAACTAGTCTCTTTTTCAAAGATTTTTTGAGTCATGATAGCAATTTATGTTTTTTACTTTATCTGAGAACAAAATATTTGCTCAAACGTTCAATTAAATAAAAGGAGGATATTGTTATGGCAAAATATGTAGATGGATTTGTCCTGGTAGTACCGGACAACAAGGTAGCCGAATACACGAAAATGGCAGAAGAAGGAAGAAATTCATGGATGAAGCATGGAGCGCTTTCGTACTTTGAATGCAAGGGTGATGATTTAACGACCCGGGATTCCGGTGGCGGAAAACCACTTGAATTCACAAAACTGGCAAATTCCAAACCTGGTGAAAATGTCTGGTTTTCTTTTATTGTATTTGAATCAAAAAAGCATCGCGACGAGGTAAACAAAAAGGTAATGGACGAGATGAACGAAAAATATAAAGATGCAAAGGATTTTTCGATGCCATTCGATATGCAGCGCTTTACATACGGCGGATTTGAAGTTGCAGTTGAAGGTTAATGGGCCCAATACCTCATGTTTTTACGAACTATATGCTTTTTGAGTTAGCGGGCGTAAATTTTATAATGTGTCAAATCTTTAGAGTCAGTCTGAAGTTGTCTAGATTGAAAAGTCCTGGTAAACGGAAGGAGTTATCATGTTGAGATATAATAGTCGAGATGTTAAAGTCCCGATAAAGGAGCAGGAATTGTCAATCTATAACGGATTTATCTAGGTGAGAATTTCTCGGGTTATGCCCGCTAACGGCACGGCAATAAAAGTCGTTTTTGTTGCTGAGGGAACAGGACCGAGCGTTAAGAAATTGCCCGGTGGGCAATTTTAGCGAAGGTGCCCGACTGCAGGGGTGGCGAGGCAGGATTTTTCGTTTTCATTTTCAATCTTTATAAGGCCGTAGAGATAGTGATGGGTTTGTTTGTGGCGGACTGACTCATAGTAGCGATTTTACCCAGGAAATGAATGAGTAATGTCATTAGTAACGAAGGGGTCAGCTGACTCAAGGCTATTTTAATTTGGCCAACTCATTTTGCGAGGATGAGCTTGTTTCTTCTGCCTGCAACCTTTACTGGTTGTATGAGCTCGAAGAGCCGTATGAGTCGAGAGGTTCAAGTACGGTTCTGAGAGTGGTTCGGGGGTGAAATTCCCCCTTACCTACTCGACTTATTTATTTCAAGTATTTTGAATAAATATCAATCATTTGGTATTTGCCAAAACAATTCTTCATTATTTATGAAACATATTTTCATATTTTTTGGCAACATTTTAAAATCATTCACCTGATCACCTTTATACTTATCGGGAAGCAATTCAAAATATATTCTGCGAGAGCTACCTGTATCTTGATTGAAAATACTATTTTGTGGACAGCGAATTTTAAAAATATAGTTTGATAAAAACCAAAAATAATCAGTACCTGTAATCATGTTGAATATGTTACCCCACATTAATTCTGATTTACTTTGACCAGTATCTACACTTACTACCACCAAGGATTCATTTTTTATGAGTTTTTTTCTAATCTCTGATATTCCAAGTATGTTCCCAGTATCATCAGTTACATATACTCCAAAATCTGGATCCATAAGAATCCATCTTCCTAGAGTATAGGAGTAAACAGAGGTAATAAAATGGCTTACATTTTCTTCTCCAGTATGAGGAAGAAGGTGGGTTTCCCTGGATTTGTAACCCATGGAAAGGTATATCTCGTTTAGAATAATTGTTTTCATATAACAATTCATTCCCATTTTCTCTACTTTAGCCAAATGAATAAGGCTAAAGGCATTGAGTTCTTTTGGAAAAACAGGGTCATTTGCATGCCCAGTAAGGCTATACACCCAGGTCATAAGATTTATTATTTGCTCCATTTCAGAACCTTTACCTGCAATTGAATCCAACTTATAAGTATCGCGTAATCTTTTAAGGTTGCTATCAGAGGAATCATCGTAAAAGAAGTTGACTTCAATAGGATATTGTATTTTTTTTTCAGAAAAACTTGGATACTTCTTTAATGTGTCAAACGATTGTTTCCCCATTGTCAAATATTGATTTCGTTTGCTTAGAAGGTTTTCAAAAAGTAGCTTTGAAATATTATTTTTATCATTATCTATAGAAAGTTGCAAAGGGGTTTCTTTTTGAAAGTTCATGGCCCCTATGTTAGCTCCATTTGCAAGTAGCAATTTGACTATTTCAGTTGAACCATTTAAAACGGCATTGTGCAGCGGCGTATTACCTGATTGATTTTTTAAATCTTTTTGACTAATATCTTTGCAGAGTAATTTCCTGATTTTCAATGAATCATTATTCTTAACTGCATCAAATATTTCTTGTGATTTTCCAGATATAGAAATACATACGGAAAATAAAATAAAAAGAATTGATTTTTGATTTATGATAATCACCCTTTTTTGTATGTAATTAGGATATGTTTAATCTATAAAGTTAATGTCATTTAATTTTCAATTCTGTTAATTCTGAGTTAATGCAAGGTTAATGTTTAGACCAATCTTTGGAACTTTTAAAAAAGATGAAGAGTTATTGTAAAGTCATTAAGTTGTGAAATATAAAATACGAGATAAAGTCGGATAGGTCGGGTGTGTTATCCCGCCTTTCCCTCCTAAGCCATACTTGCGACTTTCACCACATATGGCTCAAGCACTCTAAAGGTAACGAGGTTCCCCGGCAATACGAGATCAAGTGGTCATTCTGCGTGCGAAGGGAACTTTGTCCCGGCCCCTCCACATCCGGAAATCACTCTCCATGCATGTGCCGGTAGGCTCAACTGATGGAACAGAAGGTTAACTCGAGTTGTGGAATGTTGTTATAATAATACAATGGTTAGAGCGACTGCTGTATCGCACCTTCACATTAAGGCTAACGGCCCGGTGGTTTAGTTAGGTGACGTCTGTGTCGCGGTGCCGCGTTTTTTGCTTGTCCCGGTAGATGGACGAGAGTTTGGTGTCACGGTGAAATTGTCTTGACGGTACCATGTCCCGATAGATGGACGAGCAGTTTGGTTTCACGATTAAATAGTCTAGGTGGCGAGCAAAAAACGCGGCACCAAAGCGTCGGCCTGCAGCCCTATTGACTTTGTCTCGGAAGCAGGATTTGTCCCGGTGTACAAATTTTAATAAGTTGGTTTGATTTTAATCGCATAGACTTATGGAACTGATTACGAAGCTGTCCGGGCTGCAGAAGGCACTTAACTAAACCATCCGTGTTAGCATTTGGGGCCAATTTAACAACTATCACGACTCATTTTATTTAAAAAGTTAAGGTTCGTCACAGTCAATTGTTTTTGTCGTAATAAATAGGTTTAAAAATTCTTTTGTGTCATGAGTCTGACATCGATTAACGTATTTAATAGCGCAATTCCACCATCCAAAAGTACTTACATAAACTTGAGCATAGATTAAGCTATCTTTTGAAGATCTTTGATTAGAGTAATTTTGCCAAACTTTATCAGGACAACAATTATTTTTGACAAGTTCAGAAGTTAATTCGAACCAATCTTTAAGTAAACTATCTCCTCCAATAATAAAAGCATCCGCATGTTTTCTTAAGCATGGATCTTGATAATTCCACAGTTTAAGACTAATGGGATCTTTATAACTTGAATATGCAATTCTTGACAAGGAATAAACTTGTTCAAGCTCTGACATAATGCAATTGCGTAGATTTGTCCAATATTTAGATTTTGGTAAATCTAGATTTCTTAGCTCTTTGACTTTCTTATTGAATTCATTGTCAAGAGTATCTAAGACTAATCTTTTAATATCTTCTGGATTAAAAACTGAAGGTAGATGATCAATCCTGAAGTGATATCCATTTACCAATCCAAGACAATTTCTAATCTGTTGTTCACTATATTTTCTTGAATTGTATTTACTTTCATAAACACATAATTCATCTTGCCACGTTAATACTGATTTTTGACCTGAGAGGTCAATACTTATAGAGAATAGAACCAAAAGAATAAGTGGTTTCATAATCTTACAATGTAGAAAATTTTCAGCATTTAAAGCAGTTAATGCGCGTTGGGACTATCCCGATAGAAAGCAGTATTGTTAATAATATAACAGAAGTTTTATAATGAGGGTGTGAGGGCCGATTGTCAAGCGATGGCAAGTCCCGGTGCAAGAGATGAAGTAATCAAGTTATACAAAACATTCATAGTAAGGAGCGATAGCAAATCCTTGATTATCAATATGTATAAGGATTTTATGTTAGCATTTAGGGGCCTTCAATTATGTCACGTATTTATCACCATAACTAATTTGTCAAGGTACCTGGGGGCAGCAGGCCCTTAATGCTAACGGCACGGCAATAAAGGGCGTTTGTGTTACCCGACGCATTCCGGCTGGAAGGCAATGTCCCGGGATTTAGTGATAATGCCAATGAAGCCGGAAAAGGAGGGTATGGGCCATTTTTTGCCGTCCAGGTACCGAACTTTTTGGCCTTTACGAGTGTCTCGGTACAGAGTTGTCAAGGAGTTAGTCAACTATCCAGGTGCAGCTAAGTTTATTGGGGCAGTGGCGCGGTCTGCGTTTGTCAAGTGGTACTATCCTATCTTAGTAGCAGCATTAAAAGCAAAAAATGTGACAAACAACTTACCTTTATTGTCCGTGTTAGCATTTCGGGCCAATTCTAAAATTGTCACTGGCAATCAAATAGTCATTCAAATGATATCAGGTGTCCAATACAATTTTGATGAGAGCTTAGTCACAGTTTACGGATTTTATGTATTACTGTGGAGATATCTGAGTTTGTCCCCCGTTACAGGTCTTGATATACGGCTCAGAGTCACGCAAAAAGCATGACGGACTTATTTATTTAATTGTCCAAGTTGGCGACAGTACTTTTATTAAATTTTTTCAAGTAGATAATAGCTCACAAAAATTTCATTGTCTTTGACTTTATTATATCGAATTACTCTATTTTTCTTTCTATCGTCAAGGAATTTGTCAATTTTAATCCTTGCTTTTATTCCTTCCCACTCTATTATTTCTCCCTCAATTTGGGTTCTTCCTCCAGAGAGTATTCCATCTGAGTAATTCACCCAGCCTCTAATTCTCGTACCAGGTTTGAAATCACTGGTTTTCTCTTTTATAGTTTCTTTATATATACTGTCATTTTCTCTATTAAACTTCGTGGCATACGCTGTATCATTTTTCATTTTGTATTCATGCTCTTGTGCTTTTTTCCAATAATCCTGATAAAATTTTATCTGATTATCAAGTTCGTAGTCTTGAGCTTTAAGATGTCGATAAAAACTTCGTAAAATAATCCCCGACATATCATCAGGATGGTATATACCCAGTTCATTAAAATATTTTGATAATTCCCCACCTTTCCATAAACCCCAATTATTTCTTATCCACATTCCTGTGGATAAATGAGAATTACCTAAGAAATCATTTTCTTCCATTTGGACTATTTTCTGCTTTGTCGAATCAGGAAATAATTTGTCAAGTTGTAGTACTGCTTCATCGAGATTTTTTGGTTTATAGTTCTTGTCTACATCTTGTGCAAGAAGTTGATTTGTTACAAGAAATGCATATACAAAAAGGAGGTGAATTTTCATATCAGTATCTGCTACTAACAAAAGTTACAAAGTATTTTGAATCCCGGTTGTAAAGTGATATTATACTTTTTTAGTTAGCATTTCGGGCCATATATTTTCATTAAGGAATTTTCACGCTATGTGAAAATTGTCCCAATGGTCGCGCCGAGGGCCTGAATGCTAACGGCCCGGCAATAAAGGGCGTTTGTGTTGCTGAGCGAATGGAGGCCGGAGAGTAGTGTCCACCGGTGGGAGCAGTATCTCTCTTAGGCCGAAATGAGCGAAGCATGGCGCGGTTTTTGGAGTCCTGGTACAAACTATCTGGCCTATACGAGTGTCGCGGTACAAACTTTCTAAGTGATTGGTATTTAGTCACCTTACAGATGCTTTATAAATTGGTAGTGGTGCAGTGTCGCGGTACAAAATGACGACGAAGTTAGGAATTTGTCAAGTTACAATAACTTTATTGCCGGCACTTGTGCGGGGTCCGGGTACAGTTACATAAGGGTCATGTTATAAGAAAGTAGTATGTTCAAAAACCGTGACAAACAAATGACCTTTATTGTCCGTGTTAGCACATGTGCAGGATTTAATCAATATGTTATCAGTTCCTTTTGGAGGAATATCTTTATGGTTTTTTTTCATCATGAATATTGGTTTTTTTCTTTAT
This sequence comes from uncultured Bacteroidales bacterium, assembly GCA_963737255.1. Lineage (GTDB taxonomy): Bacteria > Bacteroidota > Bacteroidia > Bacteroidales > VadinHA17 > LD21. The sequence continues at coordinate 2,550 of CAVTSB010000006.1, read as the reverse complement.
TAAATCACCAAGGAGGAATACAAGTCCTATGGCAAACCAGAAAACAACTTTAAGCCAATTTTTGGTTTGAATGGCTTCAACAACTGCGACTCCAAAGAATAGGATAAAAACTGCAGTATTTGTGAAACTAATGTTTTTCATAATAATAGTCTATTGAATAAAGGTTGCGAATTAATAAATGATTTTCAATGTTAGAACAAGTGCGGGTAGAAAAAGAGTTTAAAAAAGAAATTGGCCAGACCGAAATCTGTCATGGGAAACAAAACAATTTTATCAAGAATAAACGTTCTAAAGGGTAACTGAGCAAGGGCAATGTCATGATAAAAAGTAGAGAATTTACTATACATGTAAAATATCGCTAATAACGGCGGGAGGCCAATTTGACACTCCGCATTTGTGCTAACGGCCCGGTGGTATAGGGAGTTGCCGTCTGTGTCGGGGTTGGCATGGGTTTTTGCCCTCGTGCTAGATGATGAGATTTTTCAGGTTCACGAAATCATCGAGAAGTGCAAAAACCATGACCCCAGGTGGGAGCGTCCCAGCGTTCAGCCGGGGCCAGCCGGCCAGCTATTACGGAATTCTGTTTTTATCAGTTTCTGAGTGCTGGCCGAAGGCAATTGCATATACCGACCTGTTGTGCCCAGTTAATTATTATTCAATTATTACGTTTTTGTCCTTAGGGTATTTAACGGAATACTTAATAATCAAGTCTTTCACCTCATTAGGCTTGAGCTCTAAATCCCATTCCAATTTACCAGTATTAGCATTTAGACTGCCAGCAGAGATATCAATGGTTTCCACCTGGATATCTTTTATAGTAGTTACTGGGATCTGATCGAAAACCTTAGCTGTAATCGAATATGTCTTATTATTTCTTATTGTCAACTTATAAGCAACTGTAACTTTTCTGTTCAAACCAATTAATTGACTTTCTGAGAAATCTGATAATTTCTCGCGCTTGACACTTATATTGTTATCAACTCCGAATGAAATATCTAGTGTGTCATTAAATTGTTGAGTGTTGATAAAAGACTTACCTACATATGAATTCTCAAGATAAATATTTGCTTCTCCATCAAGTAGGTCAGTTTTGTACCAGTCGCTTATTTTGCCGATGAGAAATACATGTTCTGTCAACAATGGAATAGTTTGATATTCAAATGTTGAGTTTAGCTTTGTTTCTTTAAAGATTATTGTGCTTGTTGCCAGAAGCGGAGTTCGAGGAGAATATGATCACCGGGGGCTTTGAAAAGTTCAAGGGGCTGGCAGTGGAGCAGCATAACCAGTGCCTGGAAGAACTGATGGTTGCCGTCTGCTATCGTCTCCAGGAGAGTGGCTTTGCCGTGGCCTGCGTTCCGGATGAGGATGTGATATTCTATCTGCCACTGGCCCGGGGCTGAGCCTTTGAGGATTTATGATCAGGAGGAATTCATGACAATATCGGGGCCCTTGGCCATCTCGGCCTACTTAGTACTCTTCGCTTTGGTGCACAGCCTGCTAGCCGATCCCGCCTTCAAGAGGTGGTCGAGGAGCGTCCTTGGCACGCCCTTTGACCGCTGGCATAAGCTGGCCTACAATCTGCTCGCCATGATCATGATTCTGCCCTTTCTCTTTATTCTGATCTTCTTACCGGGAAGAATGCTTTACCTGGTCCCGTCTCCCTTGAGCTACCTGATGATCGTCTGCCAGCTTCTCAGCACAGCAGCCCTGCTCCTGGCGCTGCGGCAGACAGGAGCCGCATCGTTCCTGGGGCTCTCCCAGTTCTTTTCGAAAGAAAGAGGCGGGCGGTGGTGACGACGAGGCCTATACGCCCGCACCAGAAATCCCCTCTTCCTCTTTGCTGTCCTCCTCTTGTGGCTCTCGCCGCTGATGACGGAGAGCCTTCTGGCCTTCAATATCCTTGCCACGGCTTACTTCTATCTGGGTGCTCTTCATGAGGAGAAGACGCTAAGAGAGGAGTTCGGGGAGGAGTATGAGGAATACAGGAGACAGGTTCCCATGTTCCTGCCAAAGCTTTCCAAAATCAGCAAATGTTGCCTGCCGGTCATCCTCCTTCTCCTGGCATGCCTTCAACCCGCCCACGCATTCGAGACAGGAGCGCCGGTCCCTCCTGAGGAGTTCGGAGACGACTACTACAAGGTTTATGGGACGCCCAATCTGACGCTTTCCCTTGAGCGCTCCGATATCGATCAGGGTGAAACGGCATCCCTCTTCCTGACCCTCACCAACAGGGGAAGGGTCACAGCCTTCGAGGTGAACGAGGAGCCGGCAGCCGGCAAAAGGGAGGAGGTTCTGGCGGCGCAGCGTGAGCTGGAGCTGGAAAAGCAGAGAACGGTGGCCCAGGATGTCTCCGTCCTCCTGCGGGCCGAGAACCGGAGCGCAATAGACATCAAGCGTGCAGTGGCCTTTCCCGGCAGCATCCGAGAAGGTCAGACCTCCGCCCGCCTTGAGTTTCCGGTCGAGGCCTACAGGAACGCCGAGCCGGATGCATACCGGCTTTATGCGAATGTCAATTATACCTACCAAAAGGACGTGGCAGTGGAAGAAGGG
>CAVTSB010000005.1:0-658294 GCA_963737255.1 uncultured Bacteroidales bacterium | reverse complement strand
GGTTTTTGCCCTCGTGCTAGATGTGGAGATTTTTCAGGTTCATGAAATCATCGAGAAGTGCAAAAACCATGACACCCTGTGGGAGCGCCCCGGCGTTCAGCCGGGGCCAGCCGGCCAGCTATTACGGAATTCTGTTTTTTTCAGTTACTTTGAGCTGGCCGCAGGCAATTGCATATACCGACCTGTTGTGCCCAGTTAATTATTATTCAATTATTACGTTTTTGTCCTTAGGGTATTTAACGGAATACTTAATAATCAAGTCTTTCACCTCATTAGGCTTGAAGCTCTAAATCCCATTCCACTTTACCAGTATTAGCATTTAGACTTGCCAGCAGAGATATCAATGGTTTCCACTTGGATATCTTTTATAGTAGTTACTGGGATCTGATCGAAAACCTTAGCTGTAATCGAATATGTCTTATTATTTCTTATTGTCAACTTATAAGCAACTGTAACTTTTCTGTTCAAACCAATTAATTGACTTTCTGAGAAATCTGATAATTTCTCGCGCTTGACACTTATATTGTTATCAACTCCGAATGAAATATCTAATGTGTCATTAAATTGTTGAGTGTTGATAAAAGACTTACCTACATATGAATTCTCAAGATAAATATTTGCTTCTCCATCAAGTAGGTCAGTTTTGTACCAGTCGCTTATTTTGCCGATGAGAAATACATGTTCTGTCAACAATGGAATAGTTTGATATTCAAATGTTGAGTTTAGCTTTGTTTCTTTAAAGATTATTGTGCTTGTTTTATCGTTCGAAACAATAGTTTGCGGCGTCTCGACAGAATACTCATTTGAGATTTCTCTTTTGGAAGTAATTGTCAATGGTAGTGAGGCATTTTCTTCTTCAACATCATAGTCCCCACTTTTTGTTGTAACTAGAACAACTCCATTTGATCCTCTTGAACCATAAATAGCTGTTGCAGAGGCGTCTTTTAATACCTCTATGCTCCCTATCTCATCAGGATTTAAATAAGAAATATCATCACGTGGCACACCATCAACAACGTAAAGAGGTTTATTATTTCCATTCAAGTGAGGCAGCACCTCTTATACTAATTATGTTGTTTGCTCTGATTGCATTTGGACTTTCTGATATCTGAACACCGGCAACTTTGCCTTGTAAAGCGCTTGTAACATCATACTTTGGATAATAGAATTGCAGGTAGAACGGAGAGAATGTCGGTATCTGAGCAGAAATATTTGTTTTTGAAGTCGAGAGGACAATATTTACATTTGTCCAGTCAACTCCAGTATTTTGGCTAATGTTAGCCTTATAAGTTACAGTAAGGGGTTTGTCAATACTTGTAAAGCGAATATCATATGATGGATACCATCTTGCATTATCAACAAGATAACTGAATGAATATTTTCGAGCTTTTTGTCTGCTTGGCATCAATTGAAACTATTATTGTACCTGAAGGTAAGTCAATTCTGTTATTCAAATAGTTCAGTTGATTGTTTAGTTTGTTAATCTCTTTATTGTACTCCTTTAAGGAGCCTTTCTTTCTTTAGTTTTTCTAGAGTAAGAGATTCAATATTATTACCGTAAATTGAATTTAAAGAGTTAAAAACATCCGGATTTATAGCCTGCTCCTTGCCAGTAATTTCCTTGTTTGTTTTTAAGAAGTCCAGTTTATCAACAAGGATGTTTATCAGTGTTTGTTCGTATTCAATCTTATCTTGGAATTCTTCAATCTTTGTTCTAATTGCAGCTGTTTCTTTATTTTTCTCAAGCTCATTTACAAAGTCGTTTTGATGCTGAACGTTTTGGATAGTAAATGAACCGTCTCCTTCAATCCTGATACTTTCTTTTTTAATATAAGGAGATAGTCTTGGTAAATTTTAAAACCATCTGTCCTTGTAGTAATGAAACAGTAGCTTCATTTTCAATCTGAGCACCTTGAGTATAAAGTGTGATACTCTTAATTGATGAGGTGATCTCTTTTTCAGCCTGACATAGTAAAAGGGTAGAGTAGACAATTAGTAATCCGATTGTTAAGATTGATTTTTTCATAATATTATGGGGTTTCAATTTTGTATATGGTGCTGATGTGGCCATTAATTGGGCACAACGGTTGGCGGTATGTGTAGTTGCCGTCCGCATCGGGCTGGCATGTGTTTTTGCAGAGTCACGGTAAAGGCAGGAATTCGGTTTCACTGCAATCAATGTAGATGGCCTGCAAAAACCATGACAGCATGCGCGTCGGCCGGCAGGCCTATGATGCTGTCTTGGTGGCAGGAAGTTGTCCCGGTAGATAAACTTGCTAAATAGTTGAAATGCAACTCGTGAGATGTTTGGGGTCATTACCAATCTGTCAAGGCCTGACGCAGGCAATTACATATACCGCCTGTTAGCGCACGTTAGTTACTAATCGTATTTCTTTAAAATTATCCATGACTTTGGATAGTACAAATTAAGGTACTCTGCATATCGAGAGATTGGATAAGCGACATACTCTTCTTTTAAATACTTTATTAATTGCTTTAATCTTCCATTATCCAATGTTTTCAACCAGGAGACAAGCTCAGAGTCGGTATAGAGATTTATTATCGTCCAAGTATGCTCTGAGTGAATTTCTGATAACGCAGCATCTACCTTGGGAATTAAATCAAAAAAATCTGTCAGTGCTTTTGAGTCCTTATTTATTATTCGGCTAATCAACTTACAATAGTCCACACCGATTAAACTAAAATCTTCTTTACAAGGGACTGCACAGGCTACACTTTTTAAAATATTTGGGTTAGACTTTAATTTGAAGATTGGTTGATTAGGAATAATTTGAAAAGACAAAGTATCTAAATAACTGTCTATCCCATTTGATTTCCATACCGGCCAATTCTCTTTTTGTTCGTGTGGTTTGAAAACAACAATTAATTCATCCTTATTGAATTTTACTCCAGCGTGGTACTCAGTAGATTCATAATCCATTTTCATTTTCGCCAAATATTCTTGTCCCTCTGTAATCAAACACCTCATTATGAAAACACTAACAACTAAAAGTTTTCTCGTATTCATCGTTTTTTCTAATGTGCGCTAACGGCCCGGCGGTTTAATTAGGTGCCGTCAGCGTCGCGGTGCCGTGTTTTTTGCCAATCCCGGTAGATGGTAGCGAGCTTCGGGTCACGATGAAATTGTCAAAATGGTATAAGTCCCGATAGATGGCTGCGAAGTTTTGTGTCACGATGAAACTGTCTAGATGACGAGCAAAAAACACGGCGCCAGCGCGTCGGCCGGCAGCCCGACGTAGACTTTGTCTCGGTAGCAGGATTAGTCATGGTGCAGAAAACTAAATAGAAAACTGTGACTTTTCTCTCATAGACTTTAAGGGCTGACTCTGAAGCTGTCCGGGCTGCCGAAGGCAATTAATTAAACCGTCCGAGTTAGCATTTGTGCAAATTTTAAAACTGTCAAGGTTACAAAGAATTTGTCCCGATAGGAAATTAGTCAGAGTTACAAGTCCAAGATGACATGTAGTAATTGTCAAGTTAGACAATGTTATTTTATCATTACAACAACTTCTAAACCATTCAAATATAACCGTACCCCTGAATCTTCTGAACATAGGAGAAAGACTTCTCCTTTATAATTACCTGGTTTTATTGGATCCTGTACGTTTTCTTTTGGAAAAGCAATTTGATAATCACTGTTGAATTCAACTTCGTATTTAAATGATCCTGCAACAGGAACGCCAGAACCAAAAATTTTACGAAGAATTAAATATTTGTTTTGTTCTTTTATTAAAGTAATGCTTTGACCAGCGAACCTGTCCTTAATCAAAATTTCCTTATTGAGATAGTCTTTGATTTTAGTCCTTTTATCTTGAGAATATGCAGTTAGAGTGCAGCACATCAGGAATATTAAAAGCGAGGTAATGTTATTTTTCATGTTTGACGGAGTTTAACTTGGTTCTAGCACAATTTCCATACCAATCTAGGAATGCTGATTGGCAGTGATTATTTACTTTTTCTGTTAGCATTTGTGCGCATTGTCTTGGGTACGTAACTGGTAAATTATAAGTAATTTATCAATGAGGATGGCCTCCGCATGAATGCTAACGGCCCGGTGGTATGGGGAGTTGCCGTCTGTGTCAGGGTTGGCATGAGTTTTTGCAAAGTCCCGGTAAGTGGGCAGGATTTTCGTGTCACGATAAAGTTGTCCAGATGGCTGAGTCCCGATAAATGGTACGAATTTGTCACGTCACGATAAAATTGTCCAGATGGCGATGCAAAAACCATGACAACAGCGCGTCGGCCGGCAGCCCTATTGACTTTGTCTCGGCAGCAGGATTAGTCAGGGTACACAAAATTTAATAAGTTGAGTTGATGTTTCTCGCATAGACTTTATGGAGCTGATTACGAAGTTGTCCGGGCTGCCGAAGGCAATTACCCATACCATCCGTGTTAGGTGTTCGTAACAATTTTATTCTAGTCATGGATTAAATTTCCCTAATTGACATTGATTTAAGAATTTAATAATTTTGTCTGTATATTTTTAGAATCAATTATGAAAAATAAATCATTTTTTCATTTGGACTGCAATCCAATAATCCCAGAATGTGGTTTTCAATGTGATAAATGTGTCAAAGAAATCAGTTCTGTTTTAAAAGCAAAGCATGGGATTTTTGAGGTCACGTTAACGGAACAAAAGAATATTTCGGTTATCGCTGTCGAATACGATCCAGAAATCGTAAGAATAGCTGATTTGCTGAAAGAGATGGTGAAGTTACCTTCATTCTACTCGGATAAATTTATACCGGAAGTGATTGAAGTATAGTCATGGGTTTTAGTCTAAATATTGGAAGCGGTGTAAGTTTCTTTTTATGTCTAGGTCTCAAAGATGTTATTCGTCCGGGCATAAATCTTTTTAATTGCCGTTAGGTGGCGGAACCTTTCTTTCAGTCCTGGAAAACGGATGGAAGCCAGGCTTGCTCAGCGGTGGACAACTTGCAGATAATGTTCATGAACCGGTTTTGTAAATTATAAAAACAAAACCGTGAATTATTATATGCAAGGCGCGTTGGGGCAAGCCGGTCATGTCAAGCAAAATTTAATAGATGGCGAAGTCCCGGTAAGTGGACGAAGTTTACCTGTCATGGTAAATTTTGATAAATGCTGAGTCAAGGTTTTCTAAAGTATGAGAAACATACTAATCAAGCAGAAAATTACCTAAAGCAGAGACTGTTGGACCGCTCGGTTATGACACCTAACGTTTGAGTGTATGAACCGTAAGGGTTTTAAAGGTTGAGTTACTATCAGTCGTTGAAAAAGCTACAAACGAGTAGAAACCTTCACAAACCACTGAACCCCTTATGGTTTATACACTGTGTTGTGCAACGTACTTTATTCAATTTTTATCGAGTTTGTTACAGTTTTAAATTCTGTACCATCTTCTTGCTTGATAAATATTTCAAGTTTCAAATAATCATTTGAGTCTATTGTCTCTTTGAATTCGAAATACCACTCAAAAGCCAAAAGGTATCCTCCGTTATTTAAAATATCAAGCCATTCAGTTATTGTCTTTCGTTGATTTTTTGAATCAACTGTAAATCCAATTTTATATACATTAATCTTATTATAATCAATTGGTTGTCCAGACTGAATCCCAAGAATATTTTTATTACAAGTAATTTTGAAATCAACAATATCCGATTTTAATCCTACAAAGTTATCTTCGCAAGATGTTGCATATGCTGAATTAATCAGAAAAGAAGGATTAAAAATTTGAGCAAATGTCTCTTCCTTAATTATCAATCGAATGCGAAAATCATTTTGAGAAACAGACATGCTGTCTGCTAGTTCAGATACAAGACTACAATTAGCAAATTCAATATCAGTTATCCGATTATAATACGTTTTCGGGTCTGGACAACATGCAATTATTATCAATTGTATCAATCCGAAAATTCCTATGATTATAAATGTTTTCTTAATCATTTTAATTGTCAGTTATTTTATGATTGTCAGTTCGTGTTCTGTCTTTTAGTATGTTGCACAACGGTTGACGGTATGGGGGCGTGGCGGCTTGATGGCGATTTCCTGGGATAAGCTGCAATTTTTCTAAAGTATACAAATGTTGGTTAGAGACAATGATAGCCATGACCTATACCGTTTGTTAGCCACTGTTTTTTATTTTATTTTTTATTGTTTCCTTTTCTTTCTCAGGATTATAATCATCCAGATAAATGAAGAGACTATCGTTTTTTACTTGAAAATTACGACTGTATTTTTCAATCCATGATGCAACAATGAAGACTCTTTTGTTAGTTGTGTTAGGATAAATTGGCTTGTCAAAATCAAAACTCTCTGCATCATAAGTAATTGAATACCTTATATTATTTGATTTTCTTTCAATCTTTATCTTAAAAGGTTTGTATTCTGGCTTACTTATACTGACTATAGGATCAAAACAAAAACCTGTATGTTTTACAATAAGAAATTTCCCAAGAGAATCTGTAAGAACAGTTTCGTCCTGATTCATCATTTCAACCAGAGCTCCTGTTATTGGCTTTCCAGTCGAGGATGAAATAACTGTCCCTTTTATCTTAACTATACAGTCACATGAACTTGTCAAGAAAAGCACCAATATTATCAAGTATCTATTCATCATAAGTGTCCGTAAAATAGTGGCTAACGTTTAGCCGGTAAGTGCCGTGCGGCAAAAAAGTGATGTATCTTCCGGTTTATCAATCGTTTTGTAAATATTAAAAATTTCTGTTTGTTCAAAAGCAAGCATGGCATTTACCGGCTTGTTAGGGCGGCGTTGATAGCTCGGGCAGCGATGGGCGGCACTTGCAGATAGCATTCATGGGCCGGTTTTGTACATTTCTTCCCTACAAAACCGCGGAATGCTATATGCAAGTGCCATGAGCGATGGCAGCGGGAGCCCCTTTTCTTTATTTTCATTCAACCCGGATAACGACCTATATCCCATTAGACCACATTGTAACTCCAGTTAAAAATAGGAGCGGACAATGCGACCCTAACGTTTAGCCGGTAAGTGCCGTGCGGCATAAAAGGTGATGTATCTTCTGGTTTATCAATCGTTTTGTAAATATTAAAAATTTCTGTTTGTTCAAAAGCCAGCATGGCATTTACCGGCTTGTTAGGGCGGCGTTGATAGCTCGGGCAGCTCTGGCAGGCACTTGCAGATAGCAATCATGGGCCGGTTTTGTAAATTTCTTCCCTACAAAACCGCGGAATGCTATATGCAAGTGCCAGGCGCGCAGGCCGCGGGTGCCCCTTTCTTTATTTTTCACGTCAAACCGTGCATAACTTCCAGTAATTCCATTAGACCACATAATAACTTCATTAAAAATAGGGGCGGACAATGCGTCCCTAACGTTTAGCCGGTAAGTGCCGTGCGGCAAAAAAGTGATGTATCTTCCGGTTTATCAATCGTTTTGTAAATATTAAAAATTTCTGTTTGTTCAAAAGCAAGCATGGCATTTACCGGCTTGTTAGGGCGGCGTTGATAGCTCGGGCAGCGATGGGCGGCACTTGCAGATAGCATTCATGGGCCGGTTTTGTACATTTCTTCCCTACAAAACCGCGGAATGCTATATGCAAGTGCCATGAGCGATGGCAGCGGGAGCCCCTTTTCTTTATTTTCATTCAACCCGGATAACGACCTATATCCCATTAGACCACATTGTAACTCCAGTTAAAAATAGGGGCGGACAATGCGACCCTAACGTTTAGCCGGTAAGTGCCGTGCGGCTAAAAGGTGATGTATCTTCCGGTTTATCAATCGTTTTGTAAATATTAAAAATTTCCGTTTGTTCAAAAGCCAGCATGGCATTTACCGGCTTGTTAGGGCGGCGTTGATAGCTCGGGCAGCTCTGGCAGGCACTTGCAGATAGCAATCATGGGCCGGTTTTGTATATTTCTTCCCTACAAAACCGCAGAATGTTATATGCAAGTGCCATGAGCGATGGCCGCGGGTGCCCCTTTCTTTTTTTTCATGTCAGCCCGAAATAGGCCACTTTATATCATAGGCTATATTACCATAATCATTAAAAAGAGGGGCGGACAATGCGACCCTAACGTTTAGCCGGTAAGTGCCGTGCGGCTAAAAGGTGATGTATCTTCCGGTTTATCAATCGTTTTGTAAATATTAAAAATTTCTGTTTGTTCAAAAGCCAGCATGGCATTTACCGGCTTGTTAGGGCGGCGTTGATAGCTCGGGCAGCGATGGCAGGCACTTGCAGATAGCATTCATGGGCCGGTTTTGTATATTTCTTCCCTACAAAACCGCGGAATGCTATATGCAAGTGCCATGAGCGATGGCCGCGGGTGCCCCTTTTCTTTATTTTCACGTCAGCCCGGAATAACCACCCTATATCCCATTAGACCACATTACCGTAACTCCAGTTAAAAATAGGGGCGGACAATGCGACCCTAACGTTTAGCCGGTAAGTGCCGTGCGGCTTAAAGAGTGATGTATCTTCCGGTTTATCAATCGTTTTGTAAATATTAAAAATTTCTGTTTGTTCAAAAGCCAGCATGGCATTTACCGGCTTGTTAGGGCGGCGTTGATAGCTCGGGCAGCGTTGGCAGGCACTTGCAGATAGCATTCATGGGCCGGTTTTGTATATTTCTTCCCTACAAAACCGCGGAATGCTATATGCAAGTGCCATGAGCGATGGCCGCGGGAGCCCCTTTTCTTTATTTTCATTCAACCCGGATAACGACCTATATCCCATTAGACCACATTGTAACTCCAGTTAAAAATAGGGGCGGACAATGCGACCCTAACTAGTTATATATCATCAAAAGGTGGATTTACTTGTGCCGGGTTGTAAACTTTGTCCACCTGAGTGCATTTTATACTAATTTCAAATATTACTGGAAACTTTCAAACTCTTGCCACTTTTGTATAATAACTTATTCTTGGCAATCCTTATTGTCTTCAACATTATCGTTTTTTCATTTAAAAACTTTAAAGATCATCAAACGGACTCCTGATCTTCTGAATACTCTGCGTTGTTACATGCGTGTAGATTTCAGTGGTCCTGCTGCTCTTGTGGCCCAATAACTCCTGTATATACCTCAGGTCAGTACCTGACTCCAACAGATGCGTCGCATAACTGTGCCTTAATCCATGCAGCGTAACCTCCCTGTTCAGTCCGGCCCGCTTAACCGCTTCAGTAAATACTTTGTCCAGACTGCTCGCACTGTACCTGTTGCCGGAGTATTGCCCTTCAAACAGATACTTTTTTGGATTGTAATGCTTTAAGTACGAATCAATCATCCCAATCACCTTTTCTGATATCGGAACTACCCTGTCCTTGAATCCTTTCGACTGTATAATACGTAGAAGCTTCCTGTCACGTTGCAGGTCAGTCGGTATCAATGCTAATAACTCACTTCTCCGTAATCCGCATGCATAGATCAGACTTAACATAACCCGGTGCTTCTCATTCACCGGAGCATCAAGCACCCGCTTTACCTCCTCCTTGCTTAATACATTCGGTAACCGGTGCTGCGGCCTCGGTCTTGTAAACTCACCCGGATCAATTACCGACCTGTAAATCTTGCCATAGAACTTTTTGATAGCGCTTACCATCTGATTCTGATATGAATGGCTTAAACCTGCCGGTAATATATATTCATCTACTACCCGTACAAGATCATCAGATGTACACTCCCCTGGCTCCTTAGGCGCTATGAATCTCAGGAATGTCGCTGCCATCCCTGTGTAAGTCCTTATTGTGGTTTCAGGATACCGGTGCGATTCCATCCATTTTCTGAACTTTTCAATATCCTCCCTGCCTTTGCCGCACAGCGGAGCCAGATCACTAATCAGACTGGCATCGGCTTTTCCTGATTTTTTGATTTTATACTCCTCACTTTTTCCCCCTTGACTCTCACCAGTTCCCGGTTTAATAGCCGAATAGTCAATATAAGCCACGCCATGAAAAGTCTTTAAAAGCAAAGTAATGACGTCAGGAGTGTCAGCAACATGCCAGCAATTCATCTGCCTGCTCCACTTTGAACCTGGAAACCCTCTTGTAACTTTAATCAACTCAGCATCGAAGGGGAATCTGAGGGAGACACGTTTTATTCCTTCGTGAATTACCCTTTGGACAATCACAGTTTTCATTTTTTGCAGCGAGCAGAATATTGATAACCAAAAATAGTAAATTTTTTACCCTTAAGCAATGCCCCGTCAGTCACAAAAGCAACATCCATCCCCCTTTCAGAATACCCCCCTGATTACGCTTGCCTGACTTTTAATCTTCCCAAAATCAACCCAAGTTAAATAAGATTATTGAAAATGAGAGGTAAAATGACGGAATTTAAGGTTATAGTTGTCAAAACCTGGCAGACTTACCACATGTGGCCGGGTGAATTAATATAAACATCTTTCTCTGACAGCCCTGGAATCTCCACTTAGTTTATGCGGTTTGCAGGTGAAATAAAACCATTCTATAATGGATTTCAAAAAAAAATTGACTTTGGCGGTTTATTGATCTAACTTTATCTCATTAAGCTATTATAAATGAGACTGTAAATGTAAATATTTCGACCCGGTAAAATATAAGGAGGAATATGTATGGCTGATAATAAAAATGTTGGATTCTTGAAAGTTGTTTTGTTAATCTATGCTATAGTATCTCTTATCTATGGCATTGGTTATCTGCTTGTGCCTGATTTTATGGTCAATATGTCCGGAGGACAACCAGTGTTTCATGGCTGGCTGCGGTGGTCAGGGGGCGTATTGATTGCTCTTGCAATAGGTGCTATTCTTGTTTATGCAAATCCGCTTCATCAGGGTATCTTAGTGACAACCATTGCTTTGGGATGTCTTCTTTGTGGTCTTGGTCTGTTATGGGCATTAATCAATCGTGAAGAAGGCGCAAAACTGTGGTTCACTGTTTTACCTGCAATAATTGTTTTTGTACTTGCAGCTCTGTTATGGTGGGGCAGAGCAAAAGCAAAAGAGATCCTGTATCCTTTAAAAGATTAAAACGGTAATCGTCGCTTGTGGTCTTGAACTGTTTAAAGTTTTCAATTTTTATTTCTGATTGTCAATGGCAATCAGGAAAGCCGGGTCGAATTTTATCAATTCAAATAAGCAAAAGCAGTTGTTCCACCCCTGGGAAATCCATTCGGGGGGCTTTTAATTTTGGCTACACCTGAAGCGTCATTATCAGCGATCTCACTTCTGATTAATCGCTTGTTTCCCGTTCTGAAAAAAAAGCAGAGCCATAAATAATTCCGGAAAATTTGCGACTAAAATATTGAAAGCCCTGTTAAAGTAACTGATCCGAAAATCAAAATGCTCCTAAGGTTTTATTTATTTAACTATTCAAGATTTATATTGTTCTTTAGAGCCCATTCACTTAACTTAGTCTTAACATTTGAGATTAATGTTGGTTGAAATCTGTGAAAAATCAATCCGCGTTCATCATAGACTTTTACTTCTTTGTACCCCTTGATTCTATCAATTTCAACTTTGTGTCTGCTTAACTCTGAAGGAATTGCGGAATTATTAGCGCTGAACTTCTCTAATTCGGTAAGAAATTTATAAACTTTTTGTGGTGTGTCGTAATATATCGTAAAATAATTTTGTAGTGTGGGTAATCTGTCATCTTTTGCATCAAAAGTGACATAAGCAGAAACAAGAGAATCATTATTAAATGTCTTCATGCAACTCACCGCGCAATGCCCGCCAGTGAATATTTCTTCAGTCCTGGTGGTTTGTGCGGGAGCCATTAAAGGAAGTAGAAATAGGAAAATGAAAAGACATTTCACGGTATAGATAATTTGGCCTATTAAATTTATGAAATTTATAAACAACCTCAGTGAAAATTACTTTAAATGTTTAACTTAACATTTAGGGAGAATTGCAGGAATACTACGTTATCAATTCAAGAATGACTTATTCCTTTTTATGCTGTTTTAAATGATTATAAAGAAACAATACAATTGTTATGAGGAAAAAGCTGTTAGCAGCATGAAAATAATTTATTAATTCAGTTCCCTGAATAAATTTCCCAAACAGCAATTGAATCAGTCCTAATAAAACAAAAACTAATCCAATTCCCGCAGAAATCCAACCGATACAGTTTAATACTTTCATAATTTTAAATTTAAATTAATAATTCTGAATTATGCTTATATCAAAGGTCAGAAAAAAATTATGGTCAGGCAAAATAAAATTAGTTTGTAAACAGGAATCAATTCCATCAGGAGATGCATGAGATTGCCCGCCACTGGAAATCATCTCCTGGGGCTTACGACCTCTTACACAAATAATCCCCTGTGAAAACATGTAAAATTAAAAGGTAGTTAAGCTACGCTAACTCCCTGATTCTAAATTTGTCGGGGTGACCTGACTCGAACAGACGACCCTCAGGCCACTGCATGGTGCGCTAGCCAACTGTTATATTGTTGTCATTTAGGAACCTGGCAGCACCTTTCTTTTTTATCAATTTTTCCAGACGTATTGCTTCTTGCCTCGTAGGAAACTCCCTGGAAAAAACAAGCTGCCACGGCATTCCATTTGCTGAAAATGAAGTTTTTCCACGATTATGTTCTTCCAACCGGCGATCGATGTCCAGTGTCTGTCCGGTGTAAAACTTATCAATTTTTGTGCTATATAAGATATATGTAATAAACATACATTTATTAATACAAGGAAGGGGCAGAATATTCCGCCCCTCCAATCCTGTCGGGGTGATCACGCTTACAGCGTGACGACCCTCACGCCCAAGCGTGATGCGCTAGCCAACTGTTATATTGTTGTCATTTAGGAACCTGGCAGCACCTCTCTTTTTTATCAATTTTTCCAGACGTATTGCTTCTTGCCTCGAAGGAAACTCCCTGGAAAAAACAAGCTGCCACGGCATTCCATTTGCTGAAAATGAAGTTTTTCCACGATTATGTTCTTCCAACCGGCGATCGATGTCCAGTGTCTGTCCGGTGTAAAACTTATCAATTTTTGTGCTATATAAGATATATGTAATAAACATACATTTATTAATACAAGGAAGGGGCGGAATATTCCGCCCCTCCAATCCTGTCGGGGTGATCTGACTCGAACAGACGACCCCTTGCACCCCATGCAAGTGCGCTAGCCAACTGCGCCACACCCCGAATTTTCTTTCTGGCTATTTTTTCATCCCGAACAGACGACCCTCACGCCACTGCGTGATGCGCTAGCCAACGAAGTTTATCACGCTCTGCGTGACCACACCCCGAATTTTCTTTCTGGCTATTTTTTCATCCCGAACAGACGACCCTCACGCCACTGCGTGATGCGCTAGCCAACGAAGTTTATCACGCTCTGCGTGACCACACCCCGAATTTTCTTTCTGGCTATTTTTTCATCCCGAACAGACGACCCTCACGCCACTGCGTGATGCGCTAGCCAACGGAGTTTATCACGCTCTGCGTGACCACACCCCGAATTTTCTTTCTGGCTATTTTTTCATCCCGAACAGACGACCCTCACGCCACTGCGTGATGCGCTAGCCAACGGAGTTTATCACGCTTCGCGTGACCACACCCCGCTTCGACCGCCGAAGCCTTGGCGTAGGCGGTGTAAAACTCCTGCAAAATTAATCAAGAATTCCGAACAGAAAAATTTTCCGCCCATTACCTGTATGGAAAAACAACCTAACTTTGAATAATTGCTTTGCACTGACCAGAGTCTGACTATCGTTTATTACAGAATTTTAATGTTTGCCTGATGAAAACCCCTATGACCATTATAAACAGGTTAATTTGTGCCGGTGTGCTGCTTCTGCTCTTCTCCTGCGGAGGAAATCAGACAGTCTCAACCCTCCAGGTCCCCGGAATGGACCGCTATTGCGAAATTAATCCCGCCGGTGAAAGCGTTATCCCCAGCGGCCGCTTCGTGAAACCTTCCGGCGATTTTATACGCATCCCCCCTGATCCCTTCGGACTGGCTCTGTCACCCGACGGGACCATCGCACTTACCGTCCACAATAACCTTCTCACACTGGTAAACACCGGTGATCTTACCGCAAAGGAAGGACTGACTCCTTTCCAGGGCAAGGGTTCCTATATGGGAGCTGCCATAAAAAAGGATAATACGACTGCTTACCTGAGCGGAGGCGACAACGGGGATATAATAGTTATGGACCTTTCAACCCTGGAAAACGTAAAACGAATAACCATTAACGGCATCTGTGACGGTAAAAATTACAAAGACAGTTTCACCGGAGACATAAAGCTCTCCGGTGATGAGAAAAGACTTTTCATCCTTGACCAGTTCAATTTCAGGATGGTGATCATGGACCTCCATTCAGGCAATGTCATACACAGCATAACTGTAGGCAGGTTTCCGCTTGGAATTGATATTTCTCCCGATGGGAAGTTCGCCTACATTGCCAACACCGGCATTTTTGACTATCCGGTCGCTCCCGGTCTGACTGAAAAGAACATTGAAGAAGCCGGCCTAGACTTCCCTCCATATGGGCTGCCATCAAGTGAGGCTGAGAAAGGTGCCGACATTAATGGCAGATTTATACCCGGACTCGGTAGCCCCGGCGTACCTGAAGCGGTTTCAGTCTGGACAATAAGCCTCGACAGCAACAAGGTCGTTTCGAGGGAGAAAACCGGCTACAGGATGGGAGAAATGGTGGAGGGACTTGAAATAGTCGGAGGGTCAAGCCCGAACTCCATTGCAGCCGGTGAACATCAGGTCTTCGTAAGCAATGCCACAAACGATAACATCTCCGTTCTGGATCCAGTTTCCGGGAAAGTTACAGCAACTGCAAGACTTGGAATCGACAGCAGGATTGATCCCTTCAGGGGTATGATCCCGTTCGGTACCGTGCTGAGCAACGACGGAACCAGGTTATTCGTGGCGCTTTCAGGACTCAACAGCATTGGAGTTATTGACACCAGGACACTGTCCGTCCTGGGATATATACCGACAGGCTGGTTCCCGACGAGGCTTCAGATCTCTCCGGATGATAAAACTCTGTATGTTGTTACCGCACGTGGTCTCGGATCGGGACCAAACGGGGGTGAAAACTTCGTTCTTACAAAGACTGGAACCTATGTAGGCGATATTATGTCCGGAACATTTGAGAAGATCGATATTGAGAAGACGAATCTGGAGATGACGACCGGACAGGTTATCAATAATACTTTCAGGGAGGTACTGATCCGCGATGACGGGAAGAATCCGCTTCCCCCGGTTGCCGGCCTGAGGAAAAGCCCAATAAAGCATATTGTGTATATTACAAAGGAAAACAGGACATTTGATGAAGTTTACGGAGAACTGAAAAACGCCGAAGGCGATTCATCGCTGGCACGATACGGCAGGAATGCAAATGTTGCAAGCAGGGACAATACCCGGGTGGTCATGAGTGTAAATGTGATGCCCAACCATCAGAAGCTGGCAGCCGAATTTGCGGTCAGCGACAATTTCTATTGTGATTCGGATGCTTCCGTGCACGGCCACAGGTGGATGGTAGGAACATATCCGAATGAGTGGGTTGAGATAAACAGCTCGATGGAAATATCAAGGAACCTGTTCAGCTCCGCTCCCGGGAGAAAATACGTTGCAGGTTCATCCGGAGCCGTTTATCCTGAAGATTACAATGAAGCAGGCGGGATGTGGGAACACCTTTCAAGAAATGGTGTCAGCTTTTTCAATTTTGGCCAGGGTTTTGAATTTTCCGGCACCATGGAAGAGCAATGGCATAAGCTGACAGGGATTAAAATGGGAGTCATGTTCCCGATGCCGAAACCGCTGTTTGACAGGACATCCCGGAAATATGCCACATACAATACCAGTGTTCCTGATCAGTTCCGGATCGATATGTTTGAAGAGGAGCTTGAGGAGAAATGGCTGTCGGGCAAAGAGGAATTCCCATCGGTTATAACCATGATCATACCCAATGACCATGGATCCTCCGAGCGTCCCGGTGACGGTTATCCTTTCAGGGAATCCTATATGGCCGACAATGACCTGGCGCTCGGCAGGGTTGTCGGGAAGCTGAGCCGCACAAAATGGTGGCCTGAAATGCTGATCATTGTTACCGAGGACGACGCCCAGGACGGAAGGATCACATCGATGCGCACCGCTCATTGCTTATGATGATAAGCCCTTGGATCAAAAGGGGATACGTTTCGCATAAACATTCAAATTTCGGTGCAATCCTGAAAACTATATATAATATTTGCGATATCCCGCCATTGAATCAGTTTGATGCTACTGCGACCCTGTTGCAGGATTTTTTCACTGACCATCCTGACTTTACACCCTACAACGCAGAAATGGTTGACAGCCGGATATTCGATCCCCAAAAAGCCCTTGATCCGTACGATGTGGAATTCAGGTGGAAGTCGCTGTCTGAATCGCCTGTAATCGACAACGAAGACGATTTCAGGGCGAGCCACAAAGTCCAGGCCGGGAAGCAGTCTCCGGAACCAGCAAGCGACAACTGATTATTACTAACTAATGTAATTTAATTATATTTACCCCGAATTTTAAATCCCATCTTTCATGAATGGCAAATCTCTGAACCGCAGAAGATTCTTTACAATACTGGGGGCCGGCAGCGCAGCCCTCGCCGTCAAACCTCTGGAAGGGTTATCTTCAGGCCTGATTCAGACCGCATCCAAACCTGCTACCAATATTAGCGATGCTGCAAAGACACAAAGGAAACCGGCTTCCATGCCCGGAAAATATCCGGGAAGGGTCGTGGTGGCGAGGAATCAGAATGCAGTTGTGAATGATATGCCTGTTGAAGCTGTTGCATATATGATGCTTCAAAGATCGATGCTCGAACTTACAGGCGAGAAAAATCTTAAAAAAGCCTGGAGAACTTTTGTAAATCCCGGGGAAAAGATCGGGCTCAAGGTTAATCCGGTTGCGGGCAAACTTCTTACGACAAGCCATGCTGTTGTAAGATCGGTTGTAAATCAGTTGACTGAAAGCGGCATTGACAGGAAAGATATAATCATCTGGGACAGAAGAGATATGGAATTGAAAGATACCGGATTCACACAGGAAAATTATCCGGGTATCACTATCAGGGGAACGGAGATGCAGGACGAAAAAGGATCGTTTGTTGATGGGGAAGGGAAGCTTTACGGTGAAAGGAACATAGATAAGGAATGGTATTACTGGGCCGATGTTGAAGGTGAATATGACGCAGAAACGATGCCCTATATGGTCAATGGCGGGAAATTTTCATATTTCACAAGGATAGTTACGCAGGAAGTTGATAAGATCATCAACATTCCGATCCTTAAAAACGCCGGCGGATCAATAACCAATGCAATGAAAAACCTTGCATTCGGGTCGGTTTCTAATACAGGCAGGCTCCACACAAAACTGTGGAACGACACATGCGCGGAAGTTTGTGCTTTCGCCCCCCTGCGCGATAAGGTCGTTCTCAATATCTGCGACGGATTGAGGGGCTGCTTTAACGGGGGACCTGGTGCCAATCCGCAGTTCATATGCAACTATAACACACTTATGGTTTCCTCGGATCCCGTCGCAATGGACAGGATCGGATATGACATAATTGCAGGAAAACGCATAGCCGAAGGCCTTCAGAAAGCACCCGCCCCCGAAGGACTTACTTTTCTTTCAATAGCAGAAGCCCTTGGCCTGGGTGTCGCTAACAAAGCTAAAATTGACCTGAAAGAACTTGATCTGGGATGATATATCTGCTTTTCCATTCTGACATTGTGTCATTTCGCCGTTGTGCAATTGCGCCATTTATACTTCTGTTTTTATTCCAGGTTTCCTTCTCCCAGACTCCTGAAGGGTATCCTGTCATAACTGCAATTGACCTTCCGGAAGCCGGGTTTTCTTCTCCGAGGAATTTTACCGGCTCCTCGCTCTTCGGCTATATAAACGGCGGAGCTGAACTTTACCTTGAATATGGATTTTCGGGCGCTGTCATAACTGAAATTGCAATGACGGATGGAAAATACAAAACGGAGATCTATAAAATGAACGGACCTGAAGAGGCATTTGGAATATTCTCGGTGTCAAAATTCCGTTGCACAGCCATGCCCGGGGTTGCTGAATATTCATGCCAGACAAAATACCAGCTTCAGTATTGCAAGGGACCTTATTACATAAGCATTATCAACGGCAGCGGTACGAAATCGGACAGTATCAATATGTTACGCCTTGGCAGGATAATTGCAGGCAAAATTTCAGAACCCGGGATTGATCTTTCAGCATATATACCGGGAATTTCAAAAGATAATGCAGTATCAGTCTGCTTTCTTGCAAAGGGCAGGCTTGGGGTTGTAAACGGCTCTCCCGACCTTGAGGACTATTTTAAGGAAGCAGAAGGATATAGCGCCCTTATCCTGAACAGCGCAGACAGAACCGTAATATCAGTAAAGTTCAGGGATAGTGAAACATTTGCAGATTTTTTGGGCCTTCATCACTGGAATGCAACTGATCTGACAGGTGCCGGGATAAAGTCGGATAATGAAACTGTCAGAAAAAAAGCTGAAAACCATTTGCTTATTGAAATTGTAAAATAAAAGAAGAATATTCATGGACATATTTAAACCGCTGGATCTTAAAGCTAACAATCAGAGTGCTGATATTGAGAATGTTGAAAAGGTAAAATGCCTCATAATCGGTTCAGGACCCGCCGGTTATACTGCAGCGATCTATGCAGCAAGGGCTAACCTGAAACCGGTACTTTATACCGGTCTTCAGATGGGAGGGCAGCTGACAACCACAACTGAAGTAGAAAACTATCCGGGTTATCCCGATGGAATAACGGGACCTGAAATGATGGAGGATTTTAAGAAACAGGCTGAACGGTTCGGAAGTGAAGTCAGGTTCGGGATGGCTACAGGAGCCGACTTCTCGGGGACGAAGCACAGGGTGATATTTGAAGAAGAAAAGGTAATTGAAGCTGATGTTGTGATAATTGCCACCGGTGCAACGGCAAAATACCTGGGTCTGGAAGCAGAAAAGCGTTATGCTGGTATGGGCGTATCGGCATGTGCAACATGTGATGGTTTCTTTTACAGGGGAAAGGATGTTGCAGTCATCGGCGGCGGTGACACTGCCGCTGAAGAGGCCACTTATCTGGCAGGACTTTGCCGGAAAGTCTACCTGATCGTAAGAAGGGATGTGCTGAGAGCTTCAAAGGCTATGCAGACAAGGGTTTTTAATTCTCCTAATATTGAGATCCTGTGGGAGCATCAGGCTATCGACCTTTACGGTGAAAACGGCGTTGAAGGAGTAACGCTTGTAAAGAAAAAGGGATCCCCGGAGGAAGAGACTGTAAATCTGAAAATTGACGGCTTCTTTCTTGCTATCGGCCATACTCCTAATTCCGGGATATTTTTGGATTACCTTGAAACTGATCAGGTGGGATATATAAAAACAATTCCCGGCACATCAAAAACCAATGTTCCGGGCGTATTTGCGGCCGGTGACGTTCAGGATCCGCACTACCGTCAGGCCGTAACTGCTGCCGGCTCGGGTTGCATGGCTGCAATTGATGCGGAACGCTACCTGTCAGAGAAATGAGAAATCCATGAAAACATTTAAGAAAGCCTTTAAAATCAATGCAGAGCCGTCGGATGTATACGCTGCTCTGACGAACCCCTATACCATCGAACTATGGTCGGGCTACCCGGCTGAGATGTCAACTGAACCGGGATCTGATTTCTCATTGTGGGAAGGTGATATAACCGGCAGGAACCTTGAGTTCATACCCGACAGGAAAGTAGTCCAGGAATGGGATTTCGGAGAACAGGCAGAAAAGTCTGTGGTAACAATTGATATCAGCAAGGATGGGGAGAATTCAATGGTTACAGTTGAACAAACCAATATACCTGATGATGATTTTGCTGAGATTGCCGAAGGGTGGAGGGAATATTATATAGGGGCAATCATCAGCTTTTTTAATCCTAATTTTTAGATCCCAGCATAAAATCCAGGTTCGCGTCCTGCCCTCCCAGAAGTGCAAATATATCTTCACAGCTGGCATAAATCAGGGTAGCGATCCCTTTATAGCTTAGTGTTTCAGAGTTTTGCTGCATCAGGTTATTCCATTCGGGCAGCCATGAAAGGATGTGCTGTTCGATGAATCGCCTTATCTCATTGCCCATCTCTTTCCTGCAGGCGTCATCATCGATTGATATGTACTTGTCATTAAGAAGTGTCAGAAAAAGAAGTTCTATTCCTAAATGATCGTCCGGAATATTGTAGCGCGACCGGTTCTTCCAGCCGTAGGAATTGTAGAACTCGCTTACCTTTTCCGGTTCCCTTCCATTCGAACTATAATTGGTGATAAAATTCGATTTTATTGGCAGGGCACTGGGTAAATCTGTACTGGTAAATAGTTTATTATAATCTTCCTGTAACCTGCTGATACATACCTCAGGATCCCCGCATGAGCCTCTGAGCTGCGATGCAGCCTTTACAAACCTCGGATTTGTACTTGAGACTGGGAGAGTGCTAAGCATCCCATTTGACCAGAAATCTGCAACACATTCTTCTACAGGTTCATACATAATCATGCTGCCGGCGAAGTAGAGCAGCATGTTATAACCCTTCAGGATGGCATTTTGATTTTTACCATGTTTTGTTTCCATTTATAAATCATACCTGTTAGTCTTCGAGAATAGGAGTCCGGTACTTTAACCTGGTGTAACAATGAGTAAACGGGCAATTTATAAATTTGTTCAATATCTTTCGAAAAAAAAGCCGTGCAATTTTGCACAGCTTCGTTTATTACTTCTCCCGGTAAATTATTTTGTGAAATCGGCCATTTCGTGAGGATATTCGTCGTTATCGACCTTTCTTTTGATCTCTTTAAATGCCTTAATTGTATACTCCACATCCTCAAGCGAATGCGCTGCAGTCGGTATGATACGGAGCATAACAACGTCCTTCGGTACAACCGGATAAATAACCACTGAACAGAAAATGCCGTAGTTCTCCCTCAGGTCATAGATCATCTGGGTGCTCTGGGTTACGCCTCCCTTCATGAATACCGGTGTGACCGGTGATTCAGTCCTGCCCAGATCAAGTCCGGCCTCCTTCAGGCCTTTCTGCAGGGCACGGACATTGGTCCACAGTTTTTCCCTGAATTCCGGATGAGCCTGGATGATCTCAAGTCTTTTTATCGCTCCAAGTGTCATTGCCATCGGAAGTGACTTGGCATAGATCTGTGAACGGAGATTATACCGGAGATAATTTATAACTTCTTTTGAGCTTGCCACGAAACCGCCTATTCCGGCCATCGCTTTTGCAAAAGTGGCGAAATAAACGTCAATTTTATCCTGAACGCCAAAATGTTCACCCGTACCTTTCCCGTTGGCTCCCATTGTTCCGAAACCATGAGCGTCATCAACAAGAATGCGGAAACTGTACTTCTCCTTAAGGGCTGTGATCTTGTCAAGTTTGCCGAGGTCGCCCGCCATTCCGAAAACGCCTTCTGTTATTACTAGGATCCCTCCGCCCGATTCTTCAACAAGCTTTGTTGCGCGTTGAAGCTGCTTCTCACAACTTTCAATATCGTTATGTGCATAAACGAACCTCTTACCGAAATGAAGCCGGAGACCATCCATAATGCATGCGTGCGATTCGGAATCGTAAACAATAACATCGTGCCTGTCAACCAGGGCGTCAATTATTGAAATCATTCCCTGGTAACCGAAATTAAGAAGATAGGCATCTTCCTTCCCCTCGAACTCGGCGGCCATCTTCTCGAATCTCTCATGATTTGTCGTATGCCCCGACATCATCCTGGCACCCATCGGATAGGCAAGTCCGTACTTTACCGTATATTCGGCGTCTGTTTTTCTGATCTCGGCATTGTTTGCAAGTCCCAGATAGTTATTGAGGCTCCATGTCAGAACCTCTTTTCCCCTGAATTTCATCCTTGGCGCTATTTCTCCCTCAAGTTTTGGAAACATGAAATAGCCGAAAGCAAAGTCGGAATACTGACCAAGATCACCCCGGTCGGATTTGAATTTATCGAAGATGTCCATTTTTGAAATGCTTTTAAAAGTTTGCACAAATGTAGAAATTAAGAAGTACAGGTGCATACTATTTTATACCTAATTTGTTAAAAACCCCATTCTCCCCCTCCGCTGTTAAGGACTGCTGCAGTTGGTAAAGAGCAGAAGGGGAGAAGGGGCGAGACGGAGAAGGGGGGATTTTGTTTTTTCCTGTTCAATTCTTCTCTTTTTTTACCCAATCCCAATTCTTCATTTCTCCCATACTTTCGTCTCTATTCTCCATCTCTCCCTTTCTCCCCTTCACCCATTCTCCCCCTCGGCTCTTAAGAACTGCTGAAGATGGTGAAGAGCAGAAGCGGAGATGGGGAGAGAGGGAGATGGGGGGATTTTGTTCTTGCCTAATAAAATCTTCTTTTTTTTAACCCAATCCCAATTCTTCATTTTTCCCACACTTTCGTCTCTATTCTCCATCTCTCCCTTTCTCCCCATCTTCTGTTCAGGACTGCTGAAGATGGTAAAGAGCAGAAGGGTATTCTTCTTCTCTCCCCTTCTCCCTTTCTCCCTTTCTCCCTTTCTCCCTTTCTCCCCTTCACCCATTCTCCCCCTCGCCTGTTAAGGA
Source organism: uncultured Bacteroidales bacterium (assembly GCA_963737255.1). Taxonomy (GTDB): domain Bacteria; phylum Bacteroidota; class Bacteroidia; order Bacteroidales; family VadinHA17; genus LD21. Next base: position 635,718 of record CAVTSB010000005.1, on the reverse strand, counting down.
CTGCTGAAGATTGTGAAGAACAGAAGGGGGGATGGGGAGAGAGGGAGATGGGGGAAAGCGATAAAAATTACGTTTCTATGCCGGTATTAGAAAAAATTAAGTAATTTTGCGCAACATTTGCAGGTATGAAATTCAGGACATATATTTTAATACTTTTATCGGTTTTGGCTGTATCGTGCGGTGAGTATGAAAAACTGCTGAAGAGTACGGATTATGAGCTGAAGAAAACCAGGGCACGGGAATATTTTGATGCAAAGCAATTTGTTAAATCATCCGAGCTGCTGGGCCAGATCATTCCGAGGTTCAGGGCTTCAGTGGAAGCCGAAGAGCTTAACTGGCTTAACTCCCAGAGTTACTATGGCATGAAGCAGTACGATGTGGCGGGAAGCTATTTTAAATCGCTGGTTGAGCAATATCCCTTCGGAAAATTTGCAGAAGAGGCATCTTTTCTGGCCGCCCTTTGCGATTACAATGTTGCCCCCAGGGCTCAGCTCGACCAACAAAGCTCCAGGGATGCAATTGAAGGATTCAATGTTTTTATCAACAAATACCCGTCGAGTCCGAAGGTTCCGGAAGCAAGGACCAAAATCAAGGAACTCCAGGAACGCCTTGTCGAAAAGTCATACCAGAGCGCAAGGCTTTACTACGATATGAAGGAGTACCAGGCAGCAATTACCGCTCTGACAAACAGCCTGAAAGAGTATTCCGATTCAAAATACAGGGAAGAAATGATGTTCCTGAAACTGAATTCCCTGTACCTTTATGCTGCGAACAGTTATCTTAACAAGCAGACAGAGAGATATCAGGCTACCCTCGATGATTACTTTTCCTTCATGGAAGAGTTCCCTGAAAGCAAATATTCCAGGGAAGTGAAGAAAATTTACGATGATACCGCAAGATTCCTTAAACTGGAAAACACGGAAAATTTAGTTAATAATCAGTAGACATTTATGGATTACAGAAAATCGAATGCACCGTCCACCACGGTAACCCGGAACCTCGACATGCTGACAAGGGACACAGGCAATATCTATGAAACTGTGATCATTGTTGCAAGAAGGGCCAATCAGATCTCCGTGGAGATGAAACAGGAACTCAACAAGAAACTTGAAGAGTTTGCTTCATATACGGATAATCTTGAAGAAGTCTTTGAAAACCGGGAGCAGATAGAAATATCTAAATTCTATGAACGCCTTCCCAAGCCAACACTTATTGCGCTGCAGGAACTTGAGGAAGATAAAATTTTTTACAGAAACCCTGATTCAGGAGCCGGAAAAAGTAAAATTTAGCAGTAATGCTAAAAGGCAAAAAAATACTTGTTGGTGTAACCGGAGGTATTGCAGCCTATAAAACTGCAACTATCGTCCGGTTGCTTGTTAAGGAAGGTTCAGAAGTTAAAGTGCTGATGACCGGGCATGCGAAAGAATTCATTTCACCGCTGACTTTTGCCACCCTGTCGAAGAATCCGGTACTTACGGAATTCTTTGATCCCGGAAACGGAAACTGGAACAGCCATATCGATCTTGGATTATGGGCTGATCTTTTCCTGATTGCTCCCGCAACAGCAAATACGATAGCTAAAATGGCCAACGGCATAGCTGATAATCTCCTGCTGACGACATACCTTTCAGCACGCTGCCAGGTCTTTGTTGCACCATCAATGGACATGGATATGCTGAACCACAAGGCCGTAAAAAAGAATATTGAAACGCTTGCCTCATACGGGAATCACATCCTTGATGCCCCTTCAGGGGAGCTTGCCAGCGGACTGACAGGGAAAGGCAGAATGGCCGAACCGGAAGATATAGTAGGGGAGATCAACGACTTCTTTACAAAAAAAAAAATTATAAGCCTCTGACAGGAAAGCGTCTCCTGATCAATGCAGGCCCCACTCGTGAGCCGATCGACCCGGTCCGCTATATAAGCAATTATTCTTCAGGTAAAATGGGTATCGCACTTGCCGATGCAGCAGCCGGATACGGAGCCGACGTAACGCTCGTGCTCGGACCTGTGGACAGGCTGCCCGAAAATAATTCCGTCCGGGTTGTCAATGTTACCTCTGCTGAATCGATGGCAGAGGAATGTATCTCAAGGTTCGCCGCCTGCGACATAGTGATCCTTGCCGCGGCTGTTGCAGATTTTACACCACAGATCGTTGAAAGTCAAAAGATTAAAAGAAAAGGCGACGAGGTTGTACTGAAACTGAAACCTACATTGGATATCGCAGGGACCCTGGGACGCTCAAAAAAAAGTTCCCAGATCCTCGCAGGTTTCGCCCTGGAAACTCAGAATGCATTTGAAAATGCAACGGAAAAGCTCAGACAGAAGAACCTCGACATGATAGTTCTGAACTCGCTTGAGGAAAAAGGGGCCGGCTTCGGGTATGACACAAACAAAATCACAATAATTGACAGGAACAATATTATTAATAAATTTGAGTTGAAATCTAAAGTTGAAGCCGCAAAGGATATACTCGACAAAATTGTTTCAATGATGAAAAGTTTATCTGAATGAAATTATTGCAATTCTTAAAATATTATTTACTGATTGTTCTGGCAATCGCTCCGGGATTTGCCAATTCGCAGGAGCTGAATTGCAATGTGCAGATCTCTGCCCAGAAGATACAGGGTTCGAACCGGCAGGTTTTCGAGTCGATGCAGCGCGATATATATGAATTCATGAACAGTACCGTGTGGACCAACCATGTATTCAGCTACGCCGAAAGGATTGACTGCAATATTCTTATTAACCTGACGGATCAACTGTCGGCCGATGAATTCAGGGGTACGATCACGATTCAATTGCGCCGCCCGGTCTTTAATACCACTTACAATTCCACGATGCTGAATTTCGTCGACAATAACCTGCAGTTCAGATATGTGGAGTTTCAACCGCTTGAATTTGACCCGAACAGCTACAGGTCGAGCCTGGTCTCAGTCCTTGCATATTATGCATATATCATTATTGGCTTTGACTACGATTCATATTCTCCCCAGGGAGGAACCCAGTTCTTCCAGGTCGCGGAAAAAATTGTGACTAACGCCCAGAATGCTCCTGAGCCCGGATGGAAGCCATATGACGGTTCCAGGAACAGGAACAGGTACTGGCTGGTTAAAAATCTGCTCGATACGGAATACGAAGCAGTAAGAAGATTCATTTATGAGTATGATATCAACGGCCTCGACAGAATGGAGTCGCGAACCTCGGAAGCAAGGACCAGCATGGTCGAAAGCCTCAGACTGCTCCAGGAAGTGTTCCGGCGCAAGCCCGATCCGTTCATGTACCTGATCACCATCGTTATGGAATCAAAATCGGATGAACTCGTGAATATCTTTTCCGAAGCATTCCCTGAGGAGAAAAGCCGGGCTGTTCAGATCCTTGTTGAAATAGATCCTGCCAATAAATCGAAGTATGAAGCGATAACTACTGCCAGTACACTATAATATCCCAACATGCTCTCCAGACTTTCCGTACGTAATTATGCACTGATAAGGGAACTCGACTTTAACCCGGGAGACGGACTTACAATAATTACCGGCGAAACGGGAGCCGGGAAATCAATCCTTCTCGGAGCCCTTTCACTGATACTTGGCGCAAGGGCCGATACTTCGGTTCTTCTTGATAAAAAGGAAAAATGTGTTGTTGAGGGAACATTTCAGACGGCGGGGAGCGGTCTGAAAGATTTCTTTGCAGTAAATGATCTTGATTATGATGACTTTGCCGTTCTCCGGAGAGAAATCAACCCTGCCGGTAAATCAAGGGCATTCATTAACGATACACCCGTGACGATAAACCTGATGAAGGAATTGGGCGACAGACTTATCGATATACATTCGCAGCACCAGACCCTGATGCTTCACGATAATACCTTCCAGCTTGGCATTATTGACTCCTTTGCGGGTACCGGTGCAAAGGTAAGCGAATACAGCAGCGTTTTTGAGGGTTACAAAAAACTGCAGAAGGAATATGCCTCAATGAAGGAGAAGGCTGACAGGAATGCGGCTGACCTTGAATATTACAGGTTTCAGCTGAATCAGCTTGAAGAGGCAAAGCTTGTGAAAGGCGAGCAGCAGGAACTCGAAAAGGAACAGGAACTGCTTGAACACGCGGAAGAGATAAAACAAACACTTACCCTCTCCTCGGAGCTGCTCTCCGGTGAGGAAAACTCTGTACTTGTCCGCATGGGAGAAGTAAAGGTCCTCGTCGGCAAAATAACATCATTCCTGCCCGGTGGTGAAGAAATCAGGTCAAGGATTAATTCTGCGGTTATTGAGCTTGATGACATCGCCTCGGAAATTGAGAAGCTATCGCAGAAGATCGAAGCTGATCCGGGAAGACTGATAAAGGTGAACAGCAGGCTTGACCAGATCTACTCGCTTGTACAGAAACACAGGCTTAAGGATCTCGATGAACTGCTCGACAAAAAGGAAGAGATCGGAAACATAATAAGGTTGATAGTCACCGGTGATGAGAAGCTCGAACAGACAGCGTTGCTTCTTAAGAAGGAACAGGAATCACTCATAAAGCTCTCAGGCGAAATTTCAGCCAGAAGGAGGTCTGTTTTATCGCGGATTGAAACCAGGGTTACAGAAATGTTAATGCAGCTTGGCATGCCAAATGCCAGATTCAGGATTTCCCTGTCGGCGACCGGCGACTTTACTCCTTCGGGGATCGATATTGCCGATTTCCTGTTCTCGGCAAACAGGCAGATCGCTCCGGAGAACCTTGCAAGGATTGCTTCGGGCGGGGAACTGTCGCGTGTTATGCTGAGCCTTAAATCGTTATTGACAAAAAATAACAATCTGCCCACTATAATATTTGACGAAATTGATTCCGGAGTGTCGGGGGAAGTTGCCGACAGGGTTGGCCAGATACTTTCGGCAATGGGCAGGTACATGCAGGTTGTGAATATTACCCACCTGCCTCAGGTAGCATCGAGGGGAACCAGTCATTATCATGTTTACAAGGAAGACACCGGAGATTCAACAATAACGCGGATTAAATTGTTAACGGAGGATGAAAGGATCCTTGAGGTCGCAAGATTACTGAGCGGGAGCGAGGTGACAGAAACAGCGATCAGAAATGCGAAGGAACTGCTTAAATCTGCTTCCAATTAATCATTGCCCATACAATTACCCGTCATCTGAAGCGTGGGATGCAAACAGGGATTAAAACTTTTATTACGAAAAAATACTGATATGGAAGGAAAATTACTAAAAGGTAAAAAGGGCATTATTTTTGGTGCCCTGAACGAAAAGTCGATAGCATGGCAGGTGGCACTGAAGTCATGGCAGCATGGGGCGGAACTGGTCCTTACAAATTCCCCCGTAGCAGTCAGGATGGGTACAATTGACCAGCTTGCAGCCCTGACCGGCAGTCCTGTCGTTACCGCCGATGCAACAAGCATGGAGGATATCGATAAGCTCATTTCCGCGAGTTTGGAAATTTTCGGCGGAAAATTCGATTTTATCCTCCATTCTATTGGAATGTCACCCAATGTCAGAAAGGATATCCCTTATGAGAACACCAGTTACGAAAACATGCTTAAGACCTTTGATATCTCGGCGCTTAGTTTTCACAGAGTACTGCAGACTGCTTACAAGTATGATGCTTTAAATGAGTGGGGATCAGTGTTGGCATTGTCGTATGTTGCTGCCCACCGCACCCTGACAGGTTATAATGACATGGGAGATGCCAAGGCTCTGCTTGAATCGATAGCACGGTCATTTGGCTATATTTACGGCCGCGACAGGAAGGTGAGGATCAATACGATATCACAATCCCCAACCCCGACCACTGCAGGCAGCGGGATACACGGAATGGAATCGCTTCTCGATTTTTCCGAACGGATGTCCCCGCTCGGGAACGCAACGGCAGAGGAGTGCGCCGATTATTGCGTTGTGCTCTTTTCAGACCTGACCCGCAAGGTGACAATGCAAAACCTGTTTCACGACGGCGGTTTCTCCAGTATGGGGATGAGCCTGAAGGCCATTGAGCAGTATAAAAAGAGTTTTGAGGACTGCAATTGAGGGACTTTTTTTATTTTTGGTTTGACCAAACCCTGAAACGATGATAGAAATTGTACTGCTTCTGATTCTATATTTCACATTTCCCCTGGTAATAACTTATATGTGCAGGCGGTGGTCACTCCTGCGGAAACTCGGATCAATAGCCCTTGCTTATGCCTTCGGATTGATTTTAGGTGCATCAGGAATCCTTCCAAAAGGCAGCGATAACTATTACTTTGCCCTGCAGGAAAAAATCTCATTGCCAAAAGCGGAAATTGATTCCCTGATTGCATCAGGAACCATCAGCAATGATGATGTTTTTGTAAATTCCATACGAAACGTGCAGGATATTCTTACTTCTCTGGCTATTCCGCTTGCTTTCCCCTTAATCCTTTTTTCGCTTAATGTGAGGAAATGGCTGAAATATGCAAAAACAGGTTTTGTAAGCATGATCCTTGCTCTGGTTTCAGTTGTTGCAGTAATCAGCTCGGGATACTTTCTGTTTAAAGATGTTGTCCCTGACAATTGGAAAGTAGCGGGGATGCTTGTCGGTGTTTATACCGGCGGCACACCAAACCTCGCCTCTCTGAGCGTCGCACTTGATGTAGACCCCAACCTCTTTATGATGACCAATACCTATGATATAGTTGTAGGAGCAGTCACACTGATCTTTTTTATAACAGCAGGTCCCAGGGTTTTCAGGGCAATTCTTCCACCTTTCAGATATTTAGGCGAATCTTCCGATGCCGACCAGGCAATAGCCGAAGCAGAAAGCTTTGAAGATTACTCAGGTATGTTTAAGAAAGGCAGGCTGCTTCCATTGCTCAAAGCTATGTGGATTTCCGTGCTTATTGCTGTGGTGTCTGCCGGAATTGCCATGCTCTTCCCTGAAAACTCATTCACGCCTGTTGCCATACTGTTAATTACAACACTTGCTGTGATCGGTTCGCTGATTCCATGGATCAACCGTATCGAAAAGACCTTCCAGCTCGGAATGTACTTTGTCCTTGTTTTTTCATTTGCGGTTGCATCAATGGCCGATTTGAGCAAAATATTCAATATCGGTTATCTTGGCCTTTTCGGCTATGTTCTGTATGCATATTTCGGTTCCCTGGTGCTTCACCTTTTACTATCCAGAATATTCAGGGTCAACGCAGATGATTATCTTATTACCACAACCGCATTTATCTACTCCCCGCCATTTATACCTGTAGTTGCAGCAGCACTTAAAAACAAGGAAGTTATAATAACCGGCATTACAGTAGGTATAGTCGGTTATATTATTGGAAATTACCTTGGTGTGGGATTGGGATATTTCCTGATGAGATTTTGAAAAAAATATGTATTATAATACGTCTTATAATACGTATTATAATACATATTAAAACAAATAATTCAACCCGATTGAAAACCCGATATTCCCATCCTGGCTGTTGAAAGCCTTTCCAATATCGATGGCAATCACAAAGTTCTGATTCATGACCGGCATGATGCTTATACCTGCGCTCTGGTGAAGCTTTTCCCCATCCGGATCAAAATAATCACCAAAACTTTCGAGCGGATACCTCGAGTTGAAAACGGACTGCAGATTATCGGGCATATCCAGGCCGTTCACTGTCCTTCCAAAATCATAGAACAAGTTGAGTCCGATATAGCAATCCTGATTGAAGAGTGTGAAATAGACCGGCTTCCACCGAAGCTCAACATTCCCCAGGACAAACGCATCACCAATAACCCTGTTCCTCATAACGCCTCTGAGGGTACTTGCTCCTCCGAGCCCTTCGCTTGTTGCGCCCGTGAGCAATGAAGTGATCACCTGCGACTGGTAAAAGAATGGTACATCGCCGGATAGTGTGGTCTGGTATCCAAGTCTGTAAACAAGTGCAAGATCCTTTTCCACGAGCGTGAAGTACTGACGGTGAGTGATATAGAATTTTGAAAATCCCCAGTCATTGCCAATAAATTCCGGTGCAACCTCAACACCCAGTTCCGTCCAGATGCCTTTCATCGGGTTAGGCCTGTTATCACGGCTGTCCCAGGCGATGCCCGCCTTTAACGTATTGACCCAGCCCCCATTGGCTTCATTTTCTGAGATCAGTCCCAGTTCCTGGTATCTCTCGAACAGCCCGGGTTCTTCATCAATACCCGGCAGTTTGTCGTCTTTACCTTTGTTAAGCTTGTCAATATCAACTGATCCGACATTGAAATTCTGAAAAGCAAATCCAGCGGTCCATTTGAAATGATCACCCGCCAGCCTCCCCTGAAAATCATTTTTAAACCTGAACAGATTTCTTTCAAACCGGTAAAACATGCGGGTTCTGTAGTCAGTTTCTTCTTCGTCCATCCAGCCCTTGTTGAAGATTGCCTCGTACCCGTTAAAGCCGTAGAAATGGTTAGCCTGGTCAGGAAGGTAGCTGAGGTCGCTTGTCATATGTACCCCTGGAATAAGGTGGTTTGATTCATACATCAGCCTGTAGATGCCGCTTCCTTTCGTATAACGGGATATTTCGGTGTAAATATGATCGAAAAAATCAGGATAGGTGCTTCCATCCCCATAATTGTAGAATTCGACAAGGGCTCCATACTGGAACCCGAGATCGGAGTCAAACGATATTGCGGGCAGGGCGCCTCCGAATTTCCATCCGGTTTTTACTTTGTTCTCCTGTGATTCAACATTGAGGGCAAAAAATACCACGATGAAAAGGGTAAGGATCTTTTTCATAGACTACAGGTTTGGTTAACAGTGATAAAGATAAAGAAAAATGGAAATGACGCTCACGGAAGAGGATATTTTCTCACTGGATCAGTTCCCATTGCCCTGTAGAATGGCAACCATTTCCCGGTCCAGCTGCATTCCCCGGTACGGCTCATACAGGCAATCGCCCCGACCGCTGTCGATAATTCCCATTGTGCCGATCATATTCCACATCGCAAAACCTGTATTGTTCGCGTTCAGGACCGAAACAACATCTTCCAGGTAGGAAATGGTCACATCATGTGGAGTCTGATTGAAAACGCCGAATTCCTGGACCATTATGGGAATATTTTCTGATCTGGCTGTTTCAAGAGTATTGGTAAGGCCGGTTAATGCAAGGATGGGATTGCCATCCTTATCAGTGATCTTTCCTTCGGAGGTTATCTTATAAGTATCCTGCTTCGATCCCCATTCTGTTCTGGCCGGAATAATAGCAACCTCATCAGTTCCCGATTTTATGCTTATTTTGTTAAACGACATCCAGTCTCCCGCTGTATTTGCAATTGTCAGCCGGGTTCCTGCGGCAGGCAAAACTGCTGAATAATCCTTTCCGGAGATATTCTGGTAACCCCACTGGGTAAGAATTATTTCTGTCCAGTCTTCACCCGGGTCGGATCCGCATATGAATTCCTTGTTATAGATCTCCGTTTCGTCAAGCCTGATCTGAAGTGTTGAAGTTACCGACACTTGCTGAACATTGACAGTTATCTGCGCATCCTTTTCAAAATTGCCTTCAAGAACGAGGGATGACTGAAATTCGCTTTGCCATGGTCCGTAGAGGTATTGCGATATATCGATCATAGGCCATGACGGCAACGGCCATGTATCGGAACCATCCACCCAGCCGGCCTTGTAATGGGTGAGTGTGAAGGGGTCGTAAACATGTATTGCCTGAATTATATTTTTTTCTTCGGTCAGCGATAGCATAATTTTACGGGCATAATTAAGGCCGTCAACGAATATTACCCTGTCGGGATTTATGCTCTGGATCTTTCTTATGGCTTTCTGCATCACCTTTACATAAGTGCTTTCATCCATGTCGCGGGGCTCGTTCACAAGATTGAAGCTCAGCTCACTGTATGGCACATCCTTATAGCGTTCTGCAAAATAAGCCCAGTGATTTACAAATGCCTCCTGGGCTTTATCATCGGTCCACAGGTCAAGATCCTGGCCCGCGGGAACATCTGACGGATTAACGCAGTACCCCGGGGCCCTGTGAAGGCAGATGCAAACATGGACACCGTATTGTTTGCCCCATTCGACGGCTTTGTCAATTTCGGCTATCTCTTCCGCCAGGAAAATATCCCAGTTGCCCGTTTCGGTATATGTCCTGTAATCAAGAGGAAGCCTCGCAAAGTTAAAGCCAAGGTCCTTTATGATCTCAAACTCTTCTTCCCGGAAGCCGCCGTTTGACCAGTTCACGTCGACTTTGCCGGTAAGGTTGAATCCTTTCAGTTTCGAGCTGAATTCCTCAAGGTCAATGGGAGTGAAGGTCAAAGGTTTTTCATCCTTGCTGCAACAGGTGAAAATGACGGAAACGATTATCAGGAATCTGGCGGCCAGCTTAACCATTGACGGATATTTTAAGGAACAGGATAACAATAGTGAAAAAAATTTCATTTTGAATTCAACTTATAAGTGATAACTCCAATGTTGTTGATTCCTGCGAACAGGTAGCGGATACCCTTAACGGTCAACAGCTTAAGCGACCGGACATCACCGGTCATGTCGAGCCCGGAAGCTGGCTGGGGAATATAGGTGAAGCCTCCCTTCCCGTTCCCCTTGAAAAGCTGACCATAACTTGCATCCATTACACCGAGCCGCACGCACATTGCATTCTGATTTCCGGCGAGGATCAGATCGGGGTTTCCGTCAAGGTTGTAATCCAGGATCTCAATGGCATGAACAGGAGCAAACTGAGCTTCGAGGGGGAGAGCCTGCTTTTCAAACCTGGTTCCGTTATTCATGAACAGTACTGTTTTTAATTCGGTGGCTGAAAGAACAGTTGCGCTCTTCAGATTTTCAGGAGTAAAAAGATCGGTGATCTTTGCAACAGAATAGCTTTCAAAAGTCGGGAACTTCGTCCTGAGACTGTTGATCTGGGTAATCATCTCGTTCCGGCTTGCAAAGGGATATGATTGTTTCTGGACGTAGTAAGTCAGCACCGGATCGACTGATCCGTTATTATCGAAGTCCTTGAATGTCAGCTTTACCGGTTCCACGGCTGAGGCCTTTAACTGCGAGTTTGTCCCGAAGTTCCCGGCGACGATGTCAATATTACCGTCCCTGTCGAGATCAGCAGCTGCAATATTATTCCAGAATCCTCCTTCCGGTGTTTCAAACCAGGTGTTTGTTGCCTCCCTGAACAGATTCCCCCTTTCATTGAGGAAAACCCTTAAAGGCATAAATTCACCAGCTGTTACAAGATCGGGCCAGGAATCTTTGTTCAGATCGATCCATTCGGCATCTGTGATCATACCCCCTGTTGCCATACCGGGAAGCATGACCTGCGTCATGTTCTGGAACCGGCCCTGCCCGTTGTTCACAAGAACATAGCTTTCCTGCGGCTTTGGATAATCCCCGGGCATCAGGCGGCCTCCGATAAAGAGATCGGTGTCACCATCCTTATCAATATCTGCCGGGCATATGCAGGACTTTGAAACGGGCATCGGCGGGAGGGCATTTACTGCTTTTGTGAATTTGCCTGATCCGCTGTTCAGGTAGAGCCTGTCCTGCAGAGCCCCGTCGTTTTTCCGATAATCATGATATCCTCCGCTCACGACATAAAGATCATTGTCACCGTCCATGTCGGCATCGAAAAAGAGGGCATCGGCATCGGTACAGTTAAGGTCCTGCATGAAATTAAAATCCCGGGAGGCAACGAAGGTTCCTCCGGCAGTCTGAATAAAGAGTTTCCCCGGGCTCTCCTTTGTACCGCCAACAAATACATCGGTAAGTTTATCACCGTTAACGTCGCCTGTGGCCATTACAGGTGAACAGATCGACAGCATTGATGTTAGCAGGGGCTGGCGCTCGAAATCGTTCGATCCGTATTCTGTATGCTCGTAGTTTATTGGTGACATAACAGGAGAGAATATCGTGGGAGCCGGGGTATTCTCCGGCTTTTTTTGCCTGTCGCCGTATTCGGAAATCACAATTGACTGGCCTGCCCTGACATTTTTCGACAGGCTGACAATCCCTGTCGGCCACTCGACCCTTATGGAATCTATCGTGTTTCTCCCGGCCAGTCCGAAATGGAGTTTTGTGCTGACACACGACTGGTAACCCCGAGAAGGCATCTGTTCAATATATTGCACGCCCTGAGGTGTGTAAAGATAGACTTTGCTTCCCAGACCCGAAGTGTTTTTCCCGGCACCTTTTAACCTGATACTGATATAATTGGCTGTGGGATTTGATTCGCTGGAGAGATTCTTGTACAGAGTGGCGGTTTCGTTCTGGTTGCTTACAATGAGGTCAAGATCACCGTCATTGTCGAGATCTGAATAGACCGCCCCGTTTGAAAATCCTTTCCTGTCGAATCCCCAGGTCATGCTCTTATCGGTAAAAGTCAGATCTTTATTGTTTTTAAAGATGTAGTTATGAACGGGTGTCGATGACATTAGTCCTGCCAGTTGAAAGGTATCAGCTTTTTCCTTCGCCCTTGATTTCTGTGTATAGTGATCAAATTTGTAATTCAGGAAGTCCCTGTTTGTATAATCCTTAAAATACCCGTTCGTAACAAACAGATCCTTCCAGCCGTCATTGTCGTAATCCGCGAACAATGGGGCCCAGCTCCAGTCGGTATTCGAAATGCCTGCAAGCTGGCCGATCTCGCTGAAGGTCCCGTTGCCGTTATTCAGCTGAAGCATGTTACGCATGCTTGAATGATAAAATCCCTCCATAACCGCGAGTGCATATTCCATGTAGTTTTCCGGTCCGTAGAGTAGCTTGAGGCGTTTATTATCCTCCGGCAGCATATCTGCCGTTATGATATCGGGCCATGCATCATTGTTGAAATCATTGATCTCATTTCCCATTGCCGACTGTGATATATGCTGGATGCATTCGGTAAGCCTGTTTGTGAAGGTTCCGTTGCCGTTGTTTATATAAAGGTAATCTGGCTCTATATAGTCATTTGTAATGTAAATGTCGGGCAGGCCATCTTTGTTTATATCTGAAATGGCTACTCCAAGGCCGTATCCGAGCCCGTTTGAAATGATTCCCGACTGTTTGGTGACATCAACAAAACGTTCACCATCGTTTCTGAACAGCTTATCGCCTGCATACGGATCATCGCCCACCCTTGCCTGTTCAAATTCGAGGCCGCGGATCACCTTGACATTGGTGGCTACCAGGAACAAATCGAGATCACCGTCGAGGTCATAGTCGAAGAAGGCACCAAGCGTTGAATATGTGGGATCATCCAGCCCGTATTCCCTTGCCTTTTCTTCGAATTTCAGGTTGCCCTTGTTGATAAAGAGCTGGTTTCTCCTCTCTTCCACACTTTCCTTGCCGCAATAGCAAACATAGATATCAAGCAGGTTATCGCCGTTGATATCCACCATCGTCACCCCGGTTTTCCAGCTTTGCCTTCCCGACACGCCTGCACTTTCAGTTATATCCCTGAACTTAAGGCCGCCAAGGTTGAGGTACAGCTTGTTGTACTTCATGTTTGAGACGAAAAAGATATCATCGAGTCCGTCATTATTTATGTCGCCTGCAGCAACACCACCACCGTTATAAAGGTTTTCGTGCGTCAATGCATTGTGGTTCTGATCTTCAGTGATCGTATTTTTGAAGGCAATCCCCGACTTTTTGGAAGGCACCGGTTCAAAAAGTTTGAAATCCTGTCCGCTGAGGCAGACGGGGATCAATAAAAGAATCGCCGTTTGCCGTATTTTCCGGGTAAATGTTCCTGTCGGATTCTTGATCATCGGGCTGTCAGGTTATTCAGTTTCCGAAATTTCTGTCATCAGCCATAACGTATAGGCTACCATTGGTGTCCAGTATTCCGATATTTGCCAGTCACCGTTCCCGATGTCAGGCTGGTCGGTATTGTCACCGCCAAGCCCGTTCAGTACTGCTCCGGGAAGTACCGGGGTGTTTGGAAGAAATGTGCTCCCCGGAAAATGTCTGGGATGGTTATACCCTACACCGACAATCGTTGAACTGTTGAAAGGATTTATTCCCGTTATCCAATCGAGCTGCCTCTGGGCCAGAGCTTTCAGTTCCGGATCGTCAAGCACCCTGGAGGCCTTCATCAATCCTACTCCTGCCGAGGCGAGATTGGCATTCACTCCGACCCACCATTCTTGTTCAGGCTGCATGAAATATCTGTACCAGTATTCACCTGCCCTTCTGTTCCCTCCCGGATCATTTCCAGTAAAGAGCCCGAAAGGCACAATCCCGAAACTGTTCCTGCCCGACAAATATACCAGGTACTGCCTGGCGTAGGCTGAAATCATCGCTTTCCAGGCAGGCAGGCCGGCATTGTCGGGAAATGTTTCTGCCAGGTCACAGAGGGAAATGAATTCCAGGCAGCCGTGCCAGATATCCCTGTAAGGTTCCCTGTCGGACTGCGATGTATAGAGGAATCCCCCCGGGCCATTTTCCTGTTTAACAGCCTGCAGGTTCTTTATCTGCCTGGCCTTTTCAAAAGCATAATCCCTGTATTTTTCCTCCTTTGTTGTTTTAAACAATTCCAATGCAGCATGAACTGAGGCTCCGGTTATTCCGGAGGCAATATCCCTTTCAGTCTTCAGGCACCAGTCAAAGCACTTAATGGCTGCCTCAAGGCACTTCTTTGAGTACTCCGGGTTGTCTGCACCCGTGATCCTTGTCATGATAGCTTCCGATGCAACAAAATTATACTGGGCGATCAGATCGACAGGGTCGGTTCTGATAACCCTGTCGTCGTTTGAACCGAAGAGAAGCATGTCAGCGGTCGATTTTCCGGCTGATGGTTTTACGAACCCCAGTTCACCGCCTTCATTGCCCACGACATTATCTGTCCAGCGATTGCTGTCGGAGTGTTTTTTGACATCTCCTCCAACGAAATTCATTATATATCCTTCCGGCTCCTGCATTTTCAGGAAGTACTGGTTTCCCCACATGAGCTCATCCCGGATCTTTGCGAGGAACGGATCAGCGTCATCCAGAAGTTCGTAGGATTTTGACAGACCGATCATTCCATAAATGGTTGCCCCGACCCATTTTCTGAGATCACTCGCATCGTGCCATCCTCCGGTTACATCCTGGTGCTTACCGTTATCCATCCTGATACCGTCGTCGAGATGACAGGGTGAAAGGTAACCAGTCGTGCTTGAACCACATCGCTGCAGCGAGAAATACCCGACGATCTTTTCAACGGGCTTACGGTAGGCCGATGAAGATATTTCAAAAGGGTAGGAGCGGAGAGTGTCGCATTTGATGTAATAATGTCCTTCCCCTCTGACCTGGCTGAAGTCTCCCACCGAATATTCTCCGAAATCGCCTTCCTCCGGCCTGAATTTTCCGGTAAAAGCCACTTTCCGGGTTTCCAGCGAGATTACCTCAAAGCGCGCATCTCTCAACCCTTTTGTGACGACCATTTTCCCTGCATCCGGAACATAACCGGCCTGGTTGACAAGAAGATCAACATTCAAATCTCTTGAAATCCTCTGGGCATGGCATGGCAGAACCGTAAATGCAACCAGAAGCATATAAAATGTGATCATGAGCGGTTTTTTCATAGCGGGCAGCGTAATGATTTCATTAGAAATAAAAATAAGAAAAAAAATTAACTAAAGAATAAATATACAGGGGGGAGTCCTTTCGTCACATTAATTTTCCTAAATTTATATCGGGGAGAGCCGGAGACTGAGTGCGGAAATCTATTAACCTTTTAAATCCTTGATCTATGAAACGTTTACTGAAGTTAGTCGTTCCTGTTCTGACGACATGTCTTTTATTTGCAGCCTGTCAGGGCAATAAAACAAAAGAGAAAGCAAAGGATTTTCCCTTTGAATCGTTTGAAATCATGAGAGGTACCAACCTTGCCCACTGGTTATCCCAAAGCCAGCGGAGAGGAGCGGAACGGGCAGCGTTCATAACTGAAAGGGATATTAAGTTCATTGACTCTGTGGGATTTGACCATGTCCGTTTACCTGTAGATGAGGAGCAGATGTGGGATGAGGCCGGAAATCGGAATGAAGATGCATTCACGCTAATGCAGAATTGCCTTGACTGGTGCCAGGAGGCGGGATTGCGGGTTGTGGTTGATCTGCATATTCTTCGCTCGCATCACTTTAATGAAGATGTAAAGCCTCTCTGGACCGATCCGGCCGAGCAGGTTAAATTCATCGCATTCTGGAAGGACCTGTCACGATTCCTGAAGGAACGGCCGGTAGCCATGGTTGCCTACGAACCCATGAACGAACCGGTTGCTGATGATCCGGAGGAATGGAACAGGCTGCTCGCCAGGCTGGTGGATTCCCTGAGAAAATGGGAGCCTTCACGCGTACTGGTCATCGGATCGAACCGCTGGCAGTCGGCTACTACATTTGAGGAACTGAAAGTGCCCAGGAATGACACAAACATCATATTAAGCTATCATTTTTACGAGCCTTTCTTCCTTACCCATTACCAGGCAGGCTGGACCGATCTCAGGGATTTTAAGGGAGAAGTGAATTATCCCGGACAGATCGTGCTTAACAGCAACCTTCCCGAGCATTTGCGGGTTTACAACCGCGACACTCTGATAAGGATGATGGAGAAGCCACTCCGGGTGGCTTCCAATCTTAATCTTCCATTGTATTGCGGCGAGTTTGGAATATACCGGGACTTTTTCCCTGATGCAAAGAAAGCCTGGTACAACGATATGATATCGATATTTGAGGAATTTAACGTGGCATATGCTAACTGGAATTATAAATCAGGAGAATTTGGCATAGTCGACGGCTCGGGGAACCCTCTTCAGCCCTGGCTGAATATAGTTGCTGGCAGGGGAGAATAGGACTGCTGCACCGGAGTAAAAGATAAAACCAAGTGTATAACCCAGAAATACAATCATTGAATGAAAAAACTAACCCCCATTATTGCTGTATTATTCATAATCTTTGGATATCAGCAGAATTTACTGTCGCAGGAATCAGCTGATACTTTATTTCCTGTAAAGGGCTTTTGCATAGGAGCCCCGTCTTCAGGACAACTGGACCGTTTTGTGAAATTTATCGATGAAGAGCTTGCCCCAAGGGGAGTCAATACGCTCATCCTGCTTGTTGAGTACAATTACCAGTATCAAACTTATCCTCAGTTGAGTGACTCCGCGGCACTCTCAAAGGCTGAAGTCAAAAAAATTGTAAATGCCTGCCGGAAGAAAAGCATAAGGATCATTCCGCAGATTAATATGCTTGGCCATCAGTCATGGTCCAACAACCTGGGTCCGCTCCTGACACATTTTCCGGTGTTTGATGAAACGCCGCATATTAAAATGCCGGAGAAGTACGTCTGGCCAAACCCCGAAGGCTTATACTGCAAAAGCTATTGTCCGCTTCATCCCGAGGTCCACAATGTGGTATTCGCTCTGATCGATGAACTGTGCGATGTATATGAGACCGATGCGTTCCATGCGGGGATGGACGAGGTTTTTTACCTGGGAGATGAAAAGTGCCCGCGTTGCTCAGGAGTTGACAAGGCAGAACTGTTCGCAGGTGAAGTCAGGAAGCTACGTGACCATCTTGCCCTTAAAAACAGGGAACTCTGGATATGGGGCGACCGTCTCATTGATGGAAAAACAACGGGGATTGGTTTATGGGAGGCCAGCTACAATTACACATACAGGGCAGTTGACATGATCCCGAAGGATGTAGTTATCTGCGACTGGCACTATGAAAGACCCGACCAGACAGCTGTCTATTTTGCCATGAAGGGTTTCAGAGTAGTTACCTGTCCATGGAGAACCCCGGCAACTGCCGTTCTTCAGGCCGAGGATATGGCGCGGTTCAGGAAGTATGCCACGCCCGAGATGAAACCCAGGTATTATGGGATGGTACAGACAACATGGTCAAATCCTGAAAGGTTCATGAATGGCTTTTACGGCATTAAGACAACTGATGCAAGACCAAATTCCGGGCAGCAGGATCCGTCGATGAATCCCTGGGATACCTTCAGGGCGATGTACAAGCGCATGGATGAGCTTGCCGCCATAAAGTGATAAACTAAAAATCAATGCCATGAAAAACCTGCAGGTATTGCTTTCCGCGGTTTTTGTGATCTTTGCGGCCGATGCATTTCCAATTACGGTCCCTGAGATCCGGGATTTTCGTCAAAGACCTGATACAGTGGGCCTTTATGAAAGATTTGAAGTTTCATTCAACATTAACAATGCAAATGAGTATGTCAACCCCTTCGATCCTGAAGAGGTAGACATAAACGCGGTATTTACATCACCCTCCGGAAAGAAATGGAAAATTCCCGGCTTCTATTATTATTCCATGGGCACGCTCTGGAAGATAAGGTTTTCACCGGATGAGGCCGGGACATGGAATTATGCAATTACTGTCAGGGACAAGGGAGGAGAAGTTACCGGAGATCCGATGTCGTTTGTAGCTGTCGGTTCATCGAAGAAAGGCCCGATACGGGTATCTCTGAACAAACGCTACCTGGAATATGGAAACGGATCTGCTTTCTTTGGTGTCGGACTTTGGTACAACGACAGCTATACTGCTTTTAACCGCGGTAGCATCAGGGCAGAGGAGCTGGACAATCTTAAATCGCTGGGAATAAATTTCATCGGCACGTTCATCACACCCCTTGAAACGCCCGGCAGCGGATTGGGGCGTTACGACCAGAATATATGCGGCCGTCTTGACGAGCTGATCGAAATGCTGGAAGAGCGTGATATGCTGTTGAGCCTGAACATCTGGTTTCACTCGTACCTGTCTGAAACGGTTTGGGGAGGCGGAAACATAAGGTGGTGGTCGAATCCCTATAAGCAGATTACCAGCGCAAAGGATTTTTTCAGAAGCGATCCTGCCTGGAAATACCAGGAAAAGCTATACAGGTATTTCATAGCCCGCTGGGGTTACAGCAGGGCACTCGCCATATGGTTTATTGTCGACGAGGTTAACGGTACCGACGGCTGGGTAACCGGCGACAGCCTCGCAGCATCTGCATGGGGAAGGAAAGTACATGATTATTTCAAAGCCAATGACCCGTACAACCATCCCACAACCGGGACGCGAAGCGGCGGAATACAGGAGTTCTGGCATCAGGGATACCAGACATTCGATATAGCTGCCAGGGAGATCTATGAAGCCCAGGGATATCAGATAAACACAACCTCAACTATTGACTCAGCCGCCGTGCATCCGCTTAAAAGCAGCTATTCAAACTATGCCCGGGAAATCAGAAAACTGTGGAACGGGTATGAAAAGCCGTCAATTATCGGGGAGACAGGCTGGGACCACACCTTTTATGAGCCCTCAATGCCCGGTTATCTCGCCCAGTATCATAACGCCCTCTGGGTTGCACTTGCAACGGGCTCGGCAATGACCCCGTTCTGGTGGGCTCATTCAAGGACAGTAAATGACAATATTCTGACTTCACAGATAACCGGCATAAGAAGATTTTCCGACCGGATACCTTTCTCAAAACTTACCGGACTGGCTCCGGCCGACATCAAAAGTGCCAGGGGAGATGCCTTCGCGATTAAGAGCAATGAATTTGTTTTCGGGTGGGTTGCCAGCCCCGGAGCTGACGTGGCTGGCGACAAGGTAACAGTCACCTCAATAAGGAACGGCACATATAAGCTGAAGCTATTCCATACATGGAGAGGTGTATTCATCGATGAAAGAGATCTGGTTTGCAGCAATGGGTCCCTCTCGTTCGGTGTTCCTTACATGCGGATAACCGGCTCTCACGCTTCCTATATCGGGGAGGATCTGGCTTTCCTTCTTGAACGGTTGCCTGATCCTGTACAGTTGCCTGTGAAATCAACAAGAATAAAGAAATAACCTGTCAAAATATCATCGGATATGATAAAACATTTGCCTGAATCATCCGTCCGGATTCTTATACTTATAATAATAGGTATACTGACTGTCGTTATACCGGTATCAGCCCAGGGAAGGAAAAACAGGAAAACGGAACCAGTTAAAGCTAACTTGAATTCAGTACCTGTCATTCCTGGTATTGTACTGGCAGATAAGGGATTGACAGCTTACAGGATAGTGATCCCTGTGTCAGCCACTATCCATGAAAAGAGAGCTGCTGAGGTACTTCAGGAATACCTGCTTCAAATTTCAGGGACTGCGTTGCCAGTTTTAACTGCGGACAAAAAAGGGAGCCGGTTCGAAATCGTACTGGGACAGAATGACCGTCTCGACCGGCTTAACACAGGAATCAATCTCAATGAGCTTGAAGCCGATGGCTTTGTTATCATGACTGACAGCATGAGGTTGATTATTGCCGGGGGAAATGAAAAGGGGACCCTTTATGGTGTTTATACATTTCTTGAGAAGTATCTGGGATGCAGGTTGTACAGTCCGGATGTAAAATTCATTCCAGAGCTGGAGAATATCATCCTCGGGACCATTAATGATAAGCAGATACCTGCGATCAGGTTCAGGGATACCCACTACAGGGTAACCTGGGATCAGGAATATACCGACTGGCATAAGCTGAGCCACAATGAGCGGGGCAACAGACCGGCCTGGGGTTCATGGGTACATACCTTCAGCAGCCTGGTGCCGCCGGAAACATATTTCAGCGATCATCCCGAATATTATGCCCTCCGGAACGGGAAACGGATACCAACCCAGCTCTGCCTCACTAACCCGGATGTATTGAAGATCACTATCCAGAATCTCCGCAAGGCAATGGCTGCTAATCCTGAAGCTCTTTACTGGTCAGTCAGCCAGAACGACAACAGGCAATATTGTACATGCGAACGTTGCCGTGAGATCGATGAACAGGAAGGATCTCCATCGGGTTCGATAATTAGTTTCGTGAACAAGGTAGCTGAACAGTTTCCCGACAAAATGATTTCCACTCTGGCCTATGAATATTCACGCAAGGCTCCAAAAAACCTTCGACCTGAAAAAAATATAAACATAATGCTGTGCAGTATCGAAATGAGGCGCGACCGGCCTTTTGCTCAAGCGACCGATACCGTCAGCACTGCATTCGTGAGGGATGTTAAGGATTGGAGCAAAATCGCAAATGATATCATTGTGTGGGATTATGTTATCCAGTTCCCTAATCTTATAAGCCCTTTCCCTAATCTTCATGTATTACAGCCCAACCTGAAGTTTTTCGCGGAGAACGGGGTTAATGCAATGTTTGAGCAGGGTAACCGCGAGGTTGGCGGTGAATTTGCCGAGCTGCGATCATACCTTATCTCAAAGTTAATGTGGGATCCCGATGAAAATGTTGACTCCCTGATGAATGATTTTCTGAACGGTTATTATGGTGCAGGGGGTAAGTCCATACGTCGCTATATCGATATAATGCGTGAAGCTTCGGTGGCATCAGGCCAGCCATTAAGGATCTTCGGTTCGCCTAATGAAGCATCCGGAAGTTACCTGACAAGACAGTTGATAGATGATTACAGGAGACTGTTCGATGAAGCGGAATCGGCTGTGGCTGACTCGGCTGATATTCTGGAGCGCGTAAGGATAGCGCGACTGCCGCTTGATTTTGCAATAATGGAACAGGCAAAGAAGAACTTTTACGGTGACTATGGAACATTCATGAAAACCGGCGAAAAATGGGTGGTAAATCCTGAAATAAGATCGATGGTTGACAGGTTCGTTGATCTCTGCATACGCCAGGGAGTAACCCGCATAAAAGAATGGAGCACGACGCCTGAAGCTTATCGTTCGGCGATGTACAGACTCTTCTACCAGGGCAGGAATGAGCATCTCGCGTACGGCAGGGATGTTAAATTCTTAAGTCCGGATATTTCATCGATCCGGGAGGAGGAACGTCTGATGCTGACTGACGGAATACGCGGGAGCCATGATCCGGAATATAACTGGTTTGATTTTCAGGGGCGCGATCTTGATGCTGTTATTGATCTGGGTACAGTGCAGGATGTACGGCATATAGAATGCGCCTTTTATCAGCTTGCGGCCTGGCTCAGCATTGTTCCTGAAGATGTTGAATTCTTTGTCTCGTCCGATGGTAAAAGATTTGACAGTGTGGGCATTGTTACGAATACACTGCCCATTGACCAGTATGACAGCTTCCAGAGAGACTTTATTGTTGACTTTCAACCCAGGGATGCCAGATTTATAAGGGTAGTTGCGCATACTATCGGTAATACTCCTGAATCACATCCCGGAGCTGGACAGCCCGCCCGCATGCATATCGATGAGATCGTTGTTGAATGAAATTATACAACCATCCTAAAATATTGTTCACTAAATATGTACAAAAAAACGTGCATAATTTGGCACGTTGGGTGAATAAAAGTCTCTAAAAAATTAGGTTTTTAATTTTTTTATGTTAAAATTTGTTAATTAACAGAGTCGGAAAAAGTACTTTCGATTCCCTAAAAAAAACCATGACCAATGATTTTAGAAAAATTGGACCACTTTTCGCGACGGGTACTGGTCCTTTTATTGTTGCTGATATGCTCTCATGCATTGTTGGCACAGGAAAGGACAGTAACCGGAACCGTCACAGACTCAGACGGTAGTGCTCTTGTTGGCGTTACGGTTTTAGTAAAAAATACTATGACCGGAGCGCTTACCAATGCCCAGGGAAGGTACACTATTCAGGCTGGGCCTGAAGCCATCCTTTCCTTTTCGTTTATCGGGTATCAGCCGCAGGAAATTGCTGTGGGCACCCAGTCAACGATTGACGTAACTCTGGCTGTTGAGGTTTCGCAGCTCGGAGAAGTTGTCGTAACTGCCCTTGGCGTTGAAAGAAGCCAGAAAGCGCTTCAATACAACGTCACTAAAGTTCCTGGGATGGAACTTACCGCAGCCCGTGAAAACAACCTCGGTTCATCTATCCAGGGACGTGTTGCAGGTGTTAACGTAACCAATTCCGGGACAGGTCCTGCAGGATCATCCCGTGTTATTATCAGGGGTAACAAGTCGATCGGCGGAGGTAACCAGCCGCTCTATGTTGTCGACGGTATCCCGATGGATAACAGTCAGTTCGGCCGCGCCGGCGTATGGGGCGGAGTCGACCAGGGCGACGGCATGACAAGTATCAACCCTGAGGATATTGAGTCAATAACTGTCCTCAAGGGTGCTGCCGCTGCTGCACTCTATGGTTCACGGGGAGGTTATGGAGTTATCAATATCATTACAAAGAGGGGAACAGCCCGCAAGGGAGTTGGCATTGAGTTCAATTCCAACTTTGTCTTTGAAAAGGTTTGGAACCTCTCGGACCTTCAGACCGTTTACGGACCAGGGGGAATAGCCGAAAACACTTCCGGTGAAAGGGTCTATTCGAAACCTGTTTCAAGGGATCAGGCTTACGGATGGGGAGCAGGTTCAATGTGGGGCCCGAAGTTTGACGGCAGCTCAGTGATCCAGTTCGATGGGGTCTCAAGACCATATTCTCATGCAGGCGACAACTGGGCACGCTTTTACGAGACCGGTAGCGCCTGGACCAATAGTGTTTCCCTTTCGGGTGGAAGTGATAGACAGACCTTCAGGTTCTCATTCTCGGATATGGATAATAAAGGTAAAATACCCAACGAGACCTTTAAGAGGAGAAATCTCTCCCTGTCAACCAACGGGAAATATGGTGAAAGGTTAACCTTCAATGCCAAGGTTTTATATTCAAATGAAAAAGTGAATAACCGGCAATACGTTGCTGACAGTCCCGCAAATATTCCACAGGCAGTATGGAATCTTGCTACTTCGGTAAATATTGAAGATTTAAAAGGGGACCCCGAAAAACTCGGGGCAGTGGCTCCCGGTGTTACAACTCCCGACCTGAAATCCGTCGGTGAAGAATTTCAGCAGGCCGATAACAACTGGCTCCAGAATCCGTATTGGGTCGCTTACCAGTTTAAAAACGAAAATATCAGGGACCGCTTTATCACTTCTGCAAACCTTAGATACAATTTCTTCAAATGGTTGTATATCCAGGGACAGATAGGTATGGACTGGTACACCAGGAACAATAATTTCCTTACTCCACAGGGTACCGGATATCAGCGGGGAGGCGCCAAAAGTGAAACCTCAAACTTTGTACGGGAAATAAACCAGGAATGGATGCTTGGAGGAGACCATGAATTCGGGAAGTTCAGGGTGAATGCATTTGTCGGAGGCAATAAGATGCTTAGAGATAGTGAAGCTATTAACGCAACCGGATCAAACGGCTTCAATATTCCTTTCTATACATCTATAACCAATGCCAAAGACAAGTCTTTCGGCTATAGTTACAGCAAATCAGGAATCAACTCCTTATTTGGTTCTGCAGAGGTTAGTTACGGTAATTATCTGTTTCTTACCGCCACAGCCAGGAACGACTGGTTCTCGGTACTGAATCCGGCTAATAACAGCAAGCTCTACCCTTCAGTCGGAGCCAGCTTTGTATTTACCGATGCTTTCCCGAACATTCCCAAAGCTCTGAGTTTTGGTAAAATAAGAGCAGCCTGGGGACAGGTGGCAACAGCCAACGTTGGTGCTTATTCATCGAGCATTACCTACGGTCTGTTAGGAAACCCGCACCTTGGTCTTGCGATGGGAGGATTCTCCGGGGGTGACAATATTCCAAACCCGAACCTTTCTCCGGCCCTTTCCACTGAACTTGAGATCGGTACAGAACTGAGATTCTTCCAGGGAAGATTTGGCCTCGAATTTACATACTATGATCAAAAGACAACCGATGATATTCTTTCCGCAACCATTTCCAGAACATCAGGATTCCTGTCGACTTCGGTCAATATCGGTGAACTGTCGAACAAGGGTATCGAGATATTAGTTTCCGCCACTCCGGTACAGGGAGCCGTAACATGGGATATATCTCTGAACATTGCAAAGAACAAGAATAAGGTGATTGCACTTAGTGAGGGAGTTACCGAGCTAAACGTTGAGGAACCGCGTACAAGGACCGTCATGATCAAGCATATTGTAGGTTATCCCTTCGGAATGATAACCGGTTATAAACAAAAGACGGATGGCCAGGGTAACCTGGTATATGAATCCAACGGTTCCCCTGCAAGGGGAGATGTCTACGAAATCCTTGGTAACGGGGTCGCCGATTTTACCGGCGGTTTGAGCAACTCTATAAGCTGGAAACGTATTACTCTCAGTGCACTTCTTGATTTCAAGTTCGGAGGTGATATCTATTCAGGCACCAATGTTCGTCTGACACAGTGGGGTTTGCACAAGCAAACTCTCGTAAACCGTGAGGGAGGAATGGTTGTTGAAGGAGTTATCAATACCGCTGCCAGTGGGACCCCGGTTTATGAACCATTCACCAAAACTCTGAACATGGAGGAGACTCAGGATTACTGGGGCAACCTCGGAGAACGCGCCCAGGAGAATTTTGTGTTCGATGCCTCATTTGTAAAGTTGAGACAGCTTTCGCTGGAATACAGTCTGCCGCCCAGGCTCCTGAATAATCTGCCGTTCACTAATCTTTCAGTGTCATTTGTCGGAAGGAACCTTGCACTCCTTTACAAAAATATCGACAATGTTGATCCGGAATCCACTTATACGGATAGTAACGCACAGGGTCTGGATTATTTCGGTATGCCCGGAACCCGCAATTATGGTTTTAACTTGAGGGTAACATTCTAATCTTTAAAACTTGAGAGAAATGAAACATATAATTAGACTTATCCAAAGTGCGTTGCTGATAATATTCATTGCGGCAGGATGCGATACTGATGAACTGCATGAGATGAACATTAATCCCAATGCAGTCAATCAGATTGACGTTAACTACTTCCTGACTGCTGCTGAACTCAGTGCGGCCAATAACGGTCTTCGTGACGACCGGTATACCGACTGGAGAACAAATATCGGCATGTGCGCACACGCTATACAGCAGCTTGCCAGCACGAGTACAGGTACAATATCGGTTGGTGACAAGTACCTGGAGAATGATGTCGAACCATCAAATGCTCCCTGGGACCATATGTTCGCCGGTGATGGCAGGGTAACTGCCGAAATAATCAAGCAGACCGGTCCGGGAGGATACGCAGAAGGGAAGAATATCAATACCCGTCATGCGGCCAGGATCCTCAGAGTGCTCTGTTTTCACCGTCTTACAGACTGGTATGGCAGTATACCATATTCCGAAGCCAACAAGGGTATAGAAGGGATATTCCAGCCAAAGTATGACAAGCAGAAGGACATCTATACCGATCTGCTGAAAGAGCTTGATGAAGCCTGTTCCGCGATCAGTACTTCAAACCTTGATGAAGGATTCGCCGCATGCAGACTTTTTCTACAATGGCGACATAGCCAAATGGAAAAAATTCGGTTACTCACTGATGCTCAGGTTGGCCATGAGGGTTTCAGATGTTGATGCTGCAATGGCCAATACCTACGTTACAAAAGCTGTTGCCGGAGGAGTGATGTCAAGCAATGATGACAACTTGTTTGCTACCATGGCTCTTGGTCCCAGCGAATGGACTAACCAGAATGGCATCTCACGCGGCTTCTATCCAGGTGACGGAGGACAATGGGCCAGTTCCTTCCTCAGCAAAACACTTGTTGACTGGCTCATGGGGCCAAACAAAGCCAGTACGGCTGATGATGATCCAAGGCTTATGATATTTACCGGTGGCATTATTCAATGGACAGCCGATGCTGTTGAGTATAATGTCACGGATCCTCTTTTGCAAAGAGGTCTGCCTAATGGCTTGGACGGGGCTATGCTTGATGCCTTGATGGGTGGCCCTACAATTCCCCGCGAGCATTTTTCAGCTGTTAATCCTCTGATGATGCAGGATGATGAACCTTACCAGATCATGAATGCTGCCGAATCGGAGTTTCTCCAGGCAGAAGCTCTTGAAAGAGGGATTGGCTCAGGCATCTCAGGTACTGCAGAAACACATTACAACAACGGTGTTAAACTGGCAATGCAGATGTATACTAAGTACGATCCATCATTTGCTGTCTCTGATGGAAGGTAGCGGCCTACCTGGCATTATATCCCTATGGGTTCAAAAGATGAACTGGAAATGATTGGGGAACAGATGTGGGCATGCAAATGGATGAACTGGTGGGATGCATGGTCAGACTACAGGAGAACAGGATTCCCGGTGCTGGTACCGACCAATTACCAGGGAAACGCTACAAATGGCCAGATTCCGACCAAGCTTACGATTCCCGCATACGAAGCTACAGGTAATCCAAATTACCCAACCGGAGCCACACAGCCCGACAGGCTTACTGGTAAGGTATGGTGGGACGGTGGTCCGGAATGATTGCATTAATAATCGAATAACTAAATGAAAAAGGGGCTGTCAGGCCCCTTTTTTACTCTATGCTTCTTCAGCACCTGCCTTGTGAAAATTTATTCATATTTTTACTATATACAATGCACTCAGAAAGAGATCCCGCAAAAAGAAAAAAGTATGAGTAAAAAGATTGCATTTCTGTCAATAGTTGGTTTTGCGCTTACAATATTTTTGCTTGTGGGTTGTAATTCGAACAAGGATGATTTTTATAGCATTGACCGTGAACCAACTATTGAACCGGATTATTCGGGAGTAACCATTCCGCAAAATATTGCTCCCCTGAATTTCCAGATTATAGAACCCGGAAAATACTTCAGACTTACAGTTTCCTCTGCAAATGGTTTTAAGGTCTCAGTTAAATCTGCAGACGGGATTGCCCGTTTCCCCCGAAAATCATGGGAAAAGCTGCTGACAAACAACAGTGACGGTAAAATCAGCATTGATATTGTATCTGAAGATGAAGAAGGAGCACTCACAAAATTCAGACCCGTTAATCTGTTTGTTGTTAATGATCGCATCGATCCCTGGTTGTGTTACAGGTTGCTTTATCCGGGCTACGAAGCCTTCCTGCAGATAAAAATCGTGCAAAGAAGCACTGAAAGCTTCAGGGAAAGATCACTGGTTGAAAATCAATTAATTGACAACAACTGCGTAAATTGCCATTCCTTCTGCAGGAATAATCCGGATAAATACCTTCTGCATATCAGGGGTTCACTTGGCGGAACCTATTTCACTGAAGGCAATAAAATTGTCAGAAGAGATTTAAAAACCCCTGAAATGAAATATGGTGCCGTATATCCTGCATGGCACCCGAACGGACAATTTGCAGCCTTTTCCTCAAACAGCATTGTTCAGAGTTTCCATGCATCTCAGGAATACAATATTGAGGTTACTGATCTGGCTTCATCACTTGTTGTTTATGATATTGAAAAGAATGAAATGTCGGCTGTAGAAGAAGATGATTCGGTAACGTATATGGAAACTTTTCCGGAATGGTCACCTGATGGCAGATACCTGTATTATTGCAGAGCCATTCAGACAAATGACACTTCTGACTTTGCCAGGATAAAATATAACCTTGTAAGGAAAGCTTTTGATCAGGGATCATTTTCGTTTGGAAAAGCCGAGGTTGTTTTCGATGCCCTTTCGATTGATAAAAGCGTTTCTTTTCCAAGGATTTCACCTGACGGCCAATACCTTGTTTTTACTCTTCATAATAATGGCAATTTTTCTATTTGGCACAAGGAAGCTGACCTGTATCTTCTCAATATCCAGACCGGGAAAACAGATCGTATGAATATTAACAGCAGTGAAACAGAAAGTTACCATAGCTGGTCTTCAAACGGGAAATGGCTTGTTTTCAGCAGTAAAAGAGAGGATGGCCTGACTGCAAGACCATACTTTGCCTGGTTCGGTTCGGCTGATCAGGTCGGAAAACCTTTTGTTTTGCCCCAGAAGGATCCTACACTGTACAAAAGACTGGTGAAGACCTTTAACAAGCCAGAGTTTATAACCGGCAGAATCAGATCAGGACCACGTGATTATGAGCATGCCGCGAAAAAGGAAGCTGAAAAGGCTAAATGGGCTGGGAATCAAAAGTAAAGCTGATTGCCTGCAAGTTAATGAAACATGCCCCATGCAATGAATAAGAATCCAAATAAAAATACTCAATCGGCCCGGCCGGCAATAATAAAGGATGAAATAAAGGTCCGGGAACCGGGGAATTATTTATTACCTGCCGCTATTTTTATTCTGTCGGGTGCCTATTTTTATCTGTTCGGCAATCACATTTTTTTTTATCAGCAAAACCTTTCCTTATTTGTTTTCTCAAGCGAATACCTGATGCAATTTGCTTCAAAACCAGGCGGATTGCTTGAATATGCCGGGAATTTCATCAGTCAGGGTTATTTTAACAACCTCTTCGGAACTCTTGTCCTGTCTGCAGTTTTTACTTCAATTTCAATTGTTTTTCTGAACATTAATAAAAAGCTCTCTGCTGAAACGAACTTTTCTTTCCTGTTTTCTGCCCTGGCATCCTGCTTTTTGATTCTGATGCAGACAAACATAAATTTCCTTATGCATCATAACCTGGGATTTCTTTTAACAGGTCTTTATTTCTTACTTTCCATTTCATCAGATAAAAAGATCTTCCGTGTTTTAGTGCTGGTTATTTTCCCTTTATTTTTCTACATAACCGGCACCTTTTCCTGGATTTACCTCGGTATGTTTGCTATTTACAGCCTTTTAAGGAAGGAATTGATTTACCCGGCATGCCTTCTTATAATTGCCGTTCTGTCCCTGGTTCTTTTCAAAGCGATCATCTTCCTTCAGGCATGGTCCGAATTATTATATTATCCGCTTCCTTTAAAAACATATTTTAGTAACCCTTTGATTTTATGGTTGTTATTTTCTTTTTTTGTTTCTTATCCCGCGCTTTTAAATCTGACCGGATTAATAAAAATAAGGAAGAATTATGTCAGGACCTTTTCAATATCTTCGGTTTTGCTTCCTATATTGCTTACAATCTTCTTATTGTCAATAATATACAACAAGGATGTCGCTGACCTGTTCAGGCTTGAAAAGATGTTTTTTGCCAGGGATTGGAATGGAGTTATGAGGCAACAGGAAAAGTACAGGTCCGGAAACCCGGTGGCACAATACTATTATAATATTGCGTTGTCGGAAAATGGAATGTTATGTGACCGGTTATTCTTTGCCCCTCAGGATTATGGTGCGGGATCAATCAGCATCCCCTGGAACTCACAGATACCAATCAACAAGTTGTTCAGGGGTGTTTATTTCTACTATTCCATCGGCCTGATCAATGAGGCACACCGCTGGGCATT
The DNA here is from genome assembly GCA_963737255.1 of uncultured Bacteroidales bacterium. GTDB lineage: Bacteria > Bacteroidota > Bacteroidia > Bacteroidales > VadinHA17 > LD21. The sequence continues at coordinate 605,688 of CAVTSB010000005.1, read as the reverse complement.
CGAATCAATGGTTATCCAGGGATACCGTCCGGAAAACATAAAATTGCTTATTAAGACAGATCTGATTAACGGACACTATAAAATTGCTGAAAAGTATATAAATGTCCTGAAGAAAACCCTCCATTACAGAAACTGGGTAAAAAAATATGAAGCCATGCTGCTTAACCCGGAATTGATTTATTCTGACCCGGAATTAGGGGATAAGGCAAAACTAAAGCCGATGGATGATTTTATAGTCAGGATCAGAAATCCGCAAAAAAATCTTACTTCTTTGTTGCATTCAAATCCCGGTAATAAGAAGGCTTTTGAATATAATATGGCATGGTTCATGCTCGAGAAAAACATTGAAGGGATTGTAAATGAATTGAACGGACTTGCCGGAATGAATTACTCTGAAATTCCAAGGCATATAGAGGAGGCTGCAATTCTGTTAAGGGCAAATATAGGGGTGCTGCCTGAACTGAATGGATTGAAAATAAGCAGTGAAACCGAATCCCGTTTCTCAAATTATTTGTCATCAATGATGTATTCTGACAGAACCAACCCTCCGGGAGGTTCAGAAATTCAAAAAGAATTAAGGAATACTTTCTGGTATTACCTTGATTCTAAATAACCTGATTGCAAGAAAAACCGCCTATTTAACTTTCCAGGCTACCCGTAATAAAAACAATTAAAATAACTACTGATATGAGAATATTGAAAACAAGCATTAGGGGTCTGGGTCTCCTGTCGTTTATCATAATGATTTCCACAGGGTGCAATAAAAAAACGGAACTCCAACCTGAGGTCAGGGGGGTATGGCTGCATACCGGACTCTTCAGCATGGACGAATCCAGAGCCTCGGTACAGATGGACAGCCTGTTCGGACTTTACCGGGAAATCGGCATAAACAATCTTTTCTGCTATAATGCTACTCCTGAGGAAAACAGTTTTGAATGGGATTACCTTGCTGCACTTATAAGGGAAGGCAATAAAAAGAACATAACAATCCACCCGATCTTTTACCCCGGCTACAACATTAACCTTGAAAAAGAGCTTGTCGACCACCCCGGATGGCTTATCCGGGATATGGAGGGTAAATACCAGCCCCACTTCAACCTGTCGAACCCTGAGGTTCAGAAATACTGGGTCGACAGGATCTCTTCGGTACTTAAATATAATATCGGCGGGATCCATCTGGACTACATTCGTGTCCCCCTCGAACAGGTTTATAGTTACGACAGCCTTACATGTGAAGCTTTTAAAAAAATATATCAGTATTCGCCCCTCGAGGTATCCCATGATTGCGGTAGCATGATCTGGTGCGAATGGATTAAATGGAATGCACGTCAGGTTACACAACTGGTAAAAGGCATCAGGGAGGCAATAGAAGAATCCGGCAAGCCTGTTCTTCTTGGAGCTGATGTATTTCCGGATGCGGTAACTTCGGACGTACTGATCGCCCAGGAATGGGGGCGATGGGTAAAGGAGGGACTCGTTGACTTTATCTGCCCGATGCTTTACACTAACAACCCGGGGCTGTTTCATGAGTATCTGAAGACTGCCATTGACCTGTCGCAAGGCAACTGCAGGGTCTATCCGGGGATTGGAGTGCTCACTTCTCATAATAATATTACCAAAGAGCTGATAGTCAAAGAAGTAAATATTACCCGGGAAGAAAAAACCAATGGAATGGTTTTTTTCTCAGGCAACTCCTTTAACCAGGAATTGCGTGACACCTTAAAAGTATCAGTTTTTAAATTATTGCGGACTGCGGAATAAGAAACAAAATACAATTCGAAATCGAAAATCCGAAATCCGCAATGATCATAACAGCAACATATTAGGTTTAACATTACACTAAATCCATTTTATTATGGCAAAAGTATATTACGTTGGTGATTGGGCTGTCCTTACAGGACCCACCTTTGCTGAATCTCCTTTTCAGTTTGCCCCAAAGGGACTTGAAATCTTCAATTATGGGAAATGGCTGAAAGATGCCCTTGAATCGAACGGGATACACCAGGTAAATTCAGTCCCCAGCTGGGATTTCTATAAGCTGCCTCCCGGTGAATATGAAAAAATTCTTAAAGAATATGATGTATTCATCTTTAGCGATGTTGAGGGAAAGCTTTTCCAGCTTGCTCCGGATTTCTTTATACGTGAAGAATTCGGAAAGAAAGTTCTGACATTTCCCGACAGGGTAAAACTAACGATCGAAGCCGTCAGGCAGGGTAAAGGGCTGATAATGGTCGGCGGATGGTATTCGTTCACCGGAGAATTGGGCAAAGGCGGATGGGGGAGAACGGCATTTAAGAATGTTCTGCCTGTGGAATGTCTTGAGCATGAGGATCTTGTCGAGAGCACCGAAGGATATTATCCAAAAATAACTGAAGCCGGGAAAAGTGTATTTTTCGAATCTGATTTCGAGGGAATGCCACCCCTCCTGGGGTACAACCAGACAAAGACCATTCCTGAAGGAGAAGTCCTCGTAACTATTGAGGAGACCGGACATCCGCTTGTTGCTGTCAGAAATATCGGCAAAGGCCATGTAGTTGCCTACACGTCAGATCCTGCCCCACACTGGGGACTGAATTTTGTTTACTGGGAACATTATAATAATTTCTGGCTGAAATGTTTATCGTTGGCTTTGCCGGATGATAAAAAATAATGCAAACCAGGATTCCAGACATGGATAAATTGAAAACAATACTAACTTCCCTGATGTTGGCCGCAACTTTCGCCCTGGTCTTCAGCAGTTGCGAATCGGGTGGCGGCATTGATAGTAAAAAGGGCTCAATAACAATCACAGCCAACAGAAAACGCGCCAACCCTGGAGATACCGTGGTATTTACGGTTGCACTGAACTCCTTAAAGCAACCAGGACAGACAGAGGTCTTCATAGTCATACCGGCAAAAGGCACTGAAAAACTTGCTGTTGAAAGAGTCCCCGGGACCGATGTGAAATTTACCGGGAGAATAATCCTGAACGATGAAAGTCCTGAAGGGTTTTATGTTGTCACTGCTGTTCACGGCACCGGTGACAGGCAGATATCGGCGAAAGCCTCATTCCTTACGGGCAAGGTTGTCCTGGATTTTGCAATAATGGCAAATTTTGATGATTCGGCTGCGTTGGCAGACATGGAAAGTTACCTTGGCACATTCACAAGGGCCGGAGGCAATGCCCTGACCCTTCATGCGAATATGGCAACTGAAAGGGTCTGGGGAGGTACTTCCTCGATCAGGGCAGTCTGGGCATCTGAAATTTGTAAAAAAGCTGTTGACAGATCCGGCGACCGGATTGAAATGATGCTCAACCTGACCGACAAAATGGGCATTCCTTCCCTTTTGAGCGTCTCATGGGATCTTACCGATAGCACATTGGTAAATTCCGGTTATTTAAACAGCATTCATAATATCACCGACGAGATGTGGAAAATGTTCGGGCATCATCCTTCACTGGCAGGGTTTTATTCTTACCAGGAAGGCAGCGGAACTTATTTCGCAAATTATATCCGTGATTTCTGCAGGAATGTAAAACAGAACGACCATGGTTTGATGACAATGTGTGCACCAAATATTGATGATCCGTTGCTTGCCGGATATCTTGCTGCCATTGACGAACTTGACATAATAAATTACCAGGCCCCTGTAATGACATCCTACCGGCCCGACAACCGCAAGTTATTTCCAAACAGGAGGGTAAAGGACGTTACCTCACTTTCAGCGGGAGCGACAAGGATAACCGACAAGATCACTCTTTCCCACGTAGAATTTATGGGGTACCTTGAAAATAATGTCGGGGGAGCCTACCTTACTGACTATGCTAATATTTTCAACCAGTTCCCTTCAGTCGGATCTGCATTTGGCACCGACGGGATAACATTCTTCAGTTATTTCTCCTGTATTTATTTCAATTCCAAAAAATTACCGGCGAAAGTCGCGGTCGCTGCCAGCGCCGTGGATGACGGGATGAAGGCTTTCAGGCTGATATCACGGGAAACAGCAAACAGATCAGGCCATCTGGCATTTTATATCCCTTATAATGACTGGTGCATAGAGCGATGGACGAATTGTTTCCTTCCCGCAACGGATGCTATGGCCAGGCTGGGCATAAGTACAGAGATAATTCCTTTCATTCCTAAGAAAGGGGAAGAGATCCTGCCATATTACCCTATGCACAAAAATGAGGAACAGCTGAATTATCTTATTGATAATAAGTACGTTCTTATTCTGCCCGACATTTCAGGCATGCAGGAGACTGACAGTGAAATGCTTGAAGCATTTGTAAGGAATGGCGGTGTGGTCATTGCCTTCGGACCACGCATCCCATACGGCGACAGGTTTAACAGGGAGGAATTCTGGGGAGCAAGTGAGATTAGTCCGATTCAGGCTGGTTTAAAGGTCGACGGGGTAAGGATTTTAAGATCACCCGGAACCAGAAGCAGACCGGAGCAGGTTATTGAACTGCCCCCTCAGACCTCCACATCGTGGAACCCGGCGACTGAAAAAAGGATAGCCGATTTTTTGGATGGATCCTGTGCTGTTTTTTCAAGCCCATATAATAAGGGGAAGACATATGTGGTTGCCCTGAGCCTGAATGAAGCGGTAAACGGGTTTCCCGACCTGGTCAGGGACATAATTGATGATGCGCTGGGCAATTACGGTATAATCCGGCCATTTGATGTCTATGGAATGCGTGATAACATGGATGTTGCGATGAATGGGAACAATATGGAATCCTCCCTGGTGATCGCCAACTATAATGATATTCCGGTTGAGGTCATGGTAAAACCATTAATGAAGGATTGGGACAGATTTCATTCCCTTGTTGACTTGCGGTCGGAAACAGAAATAACCGAAAAAATATTGGGTGACACTGAAGGATTTAAAATTATGATCAGTCCGAACGATTTTATTGCAGTCAGGTTAACATTAACTGATGATAAAAAATGAAGCGAAGAAATTTTCTGGGTTTGTCAGGGGCCTTTGCTTTGTCACCTGTTGCTGATAGACGGGTTTATGAGAGCCTTGTTCCCGGGGGTTGTTCAGAAATATCAGGAAATGAAAAGAGAAAACCACAGAAGATAGCAGGGTATTCTCCTGAAGAGTTGGCTGACCTGTACAGGGGCTTTTTGTTTGAGGACTTTCTGCCGTTTATGGGAAAGCATGTTACGGACCATGAACTTGGGGGTTTCTTTTGGAATACTGACCGTTCAGGCAATAACATCACAACAAACAAGCGGACCTGGTACGATGGCAGGGGAATCTGGGTCTATTCCTTTCTGTACAATAATTTAAGCAAAGAGCCTTCGTACCTGGAAACAGCCGGGAAAACAGTGGATTTTGTCCTGAAAATCAAACCTGAAGGGAAAGCTTTATGGCCTGCATCATATACGAGGGAAGGAAAAGAGCTGAAAGATTTTCCCGTGGATATTTACGGAGATCTTTTTATTGCCGAGGGACTGGCCGAGTTTTCAGAAGCCTCAAAGGCCCCTCAGTACATGACGATCGCAAAGGAGATACTGTTAAAATGCCTCGATCTCTACGACAGCAATGATTTCAGCTATCAGGTTTATTACGGACCCGAAGCTCCTGAAGTAACTGCACCCAGGATAGGCGGTCACTGGATGGTTCTTCTCAGAACAGCCTATTGCCTGCTAAGCCATCGCCCCGACAATGAAATTGAAACTGTTGCCAGGCGCTGTGTTGATGCCCTGATGAACTATCATTTCAATCCTCAATATGATCTGATGAATGAAGTGCTTAATCATGACCTCACCAGGCCGGAGGGTCCCTTCTCCCAGTTTGTATATACGGGACATGTAATTGAAACAATGTGGATGGTTATGTACGAAGCGGTCAGAATAAATGACAGGAAGTTGTTTGATTCGGCCGCTGAAAAATTTAAAAGGCATGTTGAGGTCGCCTGGGATGATGTTTACGGCGGTGTGTTCAGATCGCTTGACAATGTGGACAACAATATCTGGAAAGTTGACAAGGTGCTTTGGGAACAGGCGGAGGTGCTGATCGGGACATTGTTTTTAATTGAACAGACCGGTGACCCGTGGGCTTACCACTGGTTTGAGAAGATGTTCAGGTATGTTCTGGATACATATCCGCTTAAGAAATACGGTTATTCGCTCTGGAATATCGAAGGCGACAGGAAGGTCACATTTGTAAAAGAAGGGACGAGAATTGAAAACTACCATCATCCACGCCATTTGATGCTGAATATCCTGAGTCTTGAAAGAATGATCAGGGGTGGAAGCAAGGCCAGGTCAATCTGATTGGAGCAATTTCTTCAGGTATTTGATTATCAATATATCTTTAGTGATATGAAAAAACGTGATTTCATAAAATTCTTAGGGTTCGGTACCCTTGGCACGGTGGCCTGCGTGACGGGGATCGCCGGTTGCTTTAGCAGGGGAAGCAGCGGAGAGCGTAAAAACTGGGCATGGGTGCATCCTCTGGAACAGCCAGACAATACTGACACAGGGGGTGAGTGGGAAAAATTATTGACAAACCTGAAAGGGTGGGGAGTTGATTCTGTTTTGCTTCTTGTGAGAGAAAAATCAATCATTGATAAGGTTCTGCCGATCGCAGTGAGAACCGGCATCGAATTGCATGGCTGGATAATCACAATGGAGTATCCCGATAAAGCAACAATGAAGGAGCACCCCTCCTGGTATGTGGTCAATGGCAAAGGAGAATCCTGCATTGACAAGCCTGCATATATAGATGATTACCGTTGGTTGTGCCCTTCTAATCCGGAAGTAATAGAATTCATTAAGAGCAGAGTTTCAGAGCTATGTGCGTATAATGAACTGGCCGGGGTACACCTCGATTATATCCGGTATCCCGATGTGATCCTTGCTCCGGCTCACAGGAAATTGTACGATATACCACAGGATGAGCTTATACATCCTCAGTTTGATTACTGCTATTGTGATATTTGCAGAGCCGGATTTGAACAAATATCAGGATTGGATCCTTTAATGATCAGCGATCAGGATACGAATGAGGCATGGAGGGAATTCAGGCATAACAGCCTCACAACTGTTGTTAATGAATTGTACGGGTTGGTGCATAAAAGCAATAAGATCCTCTCAGCGGCGGTATTTCCAACTCCCGGTCTGTCGAAGCTGAGGGTAAGGCAGGATTGGGTAAACTGGAAACTTGACTATGTGATGCCAATGATCTATCAGAAGTATGAAAGCATGCCTGTCGAATGGATTGGAACGGCTGTCAGGGAAGGTACCGGAGCCCTTGCAGGGAAGTTTCCATTATTAAGCGGATTGCATCTGTATCAGTTGTCTCCTGAGGAATTGGGTCAGGCGGCAAGACTTTCACTGGAAGCCGGAGCTTCAGGTATAGCTTACTTTACCGGCAATAAAATGAATGAGAATTACGGGAAGCAACTAAAAAATAAAATATCCTGATATGAAAAAACACGGCTTTTTGATTTTGTTACTTTCAACTCTGACTCTGCTGACAAGCCAGTCTTGTAATAATCAGGAAAAGATAGAACTGACGGGACCTTCAGACAAGGCTGAAGGCCAGAATGTTGTTACAGCAAGGCTTATATGGGTTTCAGATTGTGATTCATTCGATGTTTACCTTGGACCCGGCAGCGACCTCCAGAAAGTGTCGACATTATCCGGCAAGACTTTTAACACCGGACGCCTGGAATTCAATACAACCTATTCCTGGAAAATTTCAGGATATAAAAATGGGAAGAGTACTTTATCATCACCCGTAAGGAGTTTTACCACCCGCGACCATTCAGGTGTTTCAGGTCTCTCTTCGGAATACGGGAATATTATTAATGGGATTGGCTATTTTCAGGATGCCAACGGTACTGATGTAACGGCAGTTGACCTGAACAGCTTCGAAGAGCTCTGGACATATAAATTTGAAGACATGTATGATGTATCGCCCATGGTTGAAAAAACTCAGGATGGAACTTGGCTGGTAATCGAACATGAAAGGGCCAACAGCAGGGTCAAAGCCCTATACCTTGCAAATGGCGGGGAAGCCTGGATCTCAGACAATAATATTCCTTATATCGGAGGAACCGGTTTCAATTTTTATGTGAATAAGGACGGCCTGATAATTGTTCTGGCAAAAGGTTCAAACGGTCTTCATGCATTATCGATTGAAGACGGGCATGAATTATGGTTTACCCCGGCTCAATCGTGGTACTCAACAATTCCTGCAGTTGATCAGAAGAACAGATGGATTTATTCCCAGTCGTTTGAAAGAGTGGAAAAGATCGATGCTGAAACAGGCAAAATTTTAAAATCGGTTTATACTATACCTGATGCGATGACAACTCATTCGAACACTCTGCTGACTGATGATGAACACGGATATTTTATTGCCGCCGCAAACTGGAATGGAAATTTACTGAATGGAGATGTAACCGTATATGACAGTACCCTGAATGTTGTCTGGAAGAAAACCAGGCTTATTGAGCGGCTTTCTTCTCTCTGTTACTACAATGGCACATTGTTCTCGGCTCAATGCGGGGGTTGGTATCCTTTTCAGAATCAGCTGACAGACAAGATCGATTGGAAGTATATTACAGCATTCGATATCCGTAACGGGAAGACCAAATGGAACCTGAGCCTGGCAAAATACAACTACTCCAATATTCATGATGTTGTGTATTGCAACGGCTATATTTACGCAATAACTGATAATACCGGATCTGCAGTCAGGGAAAACAGGCTACTGTTCCGGATCAATGCTGAAAACGGAGTTCTTGAAGAAGTTCTTGACTTTGGTCACCCAAGGTCCATCTGCGCCTCCCCTGTGATCTCAGGCGGAAAATTTTTTGAAGCCGGCATTCCGACTCACCTTGGGAAAGGCAAAACAATTGACTGGTACGGACAGTACGGAGTACGTCAGGTTAATCATAATGCTGCTGACGATGAAGCAGTTACAATTCCAGAGAAAATGAATAACCTGCAGTTTGCTGCTGCTGAATAGTTTAAAGCTTTGAGCAACGAAATTAACCCTGGAGACTCTTTGCTTTTTAATTATGGTCTGGCTGACATAACGCCCGATGAACCACTGCTTCTGGCCGGTTATGCAAACCGGACCGGACTGTCGTCAGCGCGTCCACCGCCGGCTTACAACCAGGTGTGTGGTCCTGAAACAGGAGCAGACGATTGTGTGCCTGATCGCAAACGACCTGATGGATGTAGATCCGAAAATAATCGGAATAATTATTGCGAAAATTATCGGAAAAACCGGGATTGATCCGGCGTCGATACTCATCACATCGATCCATACTCATTCAGCGCCTGAAACCGAATATGGAAGGAATGACGCTAATGACAGATATATAGGATTCCTTATCGATACAGTTGCCAGGAATGCGATCGATGTCATTAAAGGTGACTCCCGGTTCAGAAGGGCAGCTCAGGCCTTTGGCAAGGCTGTTTGTGACATTAATATTGCCCGAAGGGATGTTAAGCCGTCAAGACGGAGGGATGGCTTACAGGGTAGGCGATCCGGATGGAATTAAAGACAGGGAAGTAAGCATTATTCAACTGACAGATGATGAGCATATCAGGAAGGTCACACTGTTTAATTATGCCTGCCACCCTGTAATCCTGGGTTATGAGAGCAATTATGTTTCAACTGACTACCCGGGACGCGCACGTGAGGTAGTTGAAGGTAAGTATGGAGGCATGGCAGTCTTTCTCAACGGAGCTGCGGGGGACCTCAATCCGCGCCTGGCACATCAGGTCGATCCTTCAATAGCTGACAACGAAGGTGAGAAGCTCGGGAATGCAGTGCTGTCAGCAGAATTGGTCGGATATGGCAGTGAACCCGATCTTGCCATGACTGCCAGGGTGATTCATATCCCGTTCAGGGACAGGGTAATTACAAAGAAGCACATTGAACAGGAGGTCGAAAGAAAAGCCTTAGATATAACGGAATTCTTTACCTGGAATGAAATGCTTGACCGGTGGAAGATAAAAGTCTTTGAAATGATCGGCAAAAATGAAGTCAAAGATTCATTCCCTTTTAAGGTAAATGCAGTAAAGCTGGGGAATTGTGTCATTTTTCTTACACAGGGAGAATTGTTTGTAAAATATCAACTTGAATTGAAAAAACGTTTCCCGGGTTACCATATGCTTTGTATAGCATATGTACACGGGATCGGGGCATACATTCCCACTTCGGAAGCTTTCGAAAATAAAAGCTATGAAGCCGACCAGGCTTATATTTATGAGGTGATGCCGTCGCCGCTCACCCCGGAAATCGAAAAGATCTACATCGAAGAAGCAAGCCTGATGATCAATAAATTGATAATAAATGAATGAATAGAATTGACTGGGTAGTAGTAATAGTATTCACCGCTCTGTCGATGGTTATCGGCCTGTTTTATACCAGGTCGGCTGCAGCAAAAGGGCAGGAAGGGTTTTTTACGGCCAACAGGAATCTGCCCTGGTGGTCGCTTGGCATTTCAAATTCGGCAACATATCAGTCAGGCCTGGGGGCGTTTGTCATGCTGATCTTCCTTTTTGGCTTTTCAGGAAACTGGCTGTGGTGGGCCCAATGGATCATCTGGATGCCTTTGGTCGCGATTATTTGGTCGAAAATGTGGCAGAGAATGAAAATTGTCACTACGGCGGAGCTGATCTCATTGCGTTACGGAGGCAGGATGTCGGTCATTGCAAGAAGAGCTTATGCTTTGATAATGTGTTTATTCTCAATTATCACGATGGCCTACATAACCGGCTTTTTTGCCAAGACCATCGCTCCCCTTGTACCATTGTCAATTGAGTCAATTCTTCTTTTGTTCGGAACTATAACCCTTGTTTACACACTTACCGGCGGACTTATGGGATCGGTAATGGTCTCAGTTGTTCAGATGATAATCATGATTGCCGGAAGCCTGGTATTTCTGGCAATCATTATTCCACAACAGGGAGGATGGTCATCTGTTCTTTCCGATGTTCAGAGTATCCGGCAGGATGCGCTGTCGCTGAATCCGGTCTCGGATATAACTCCTCCTCTTACCCTCCTGATGTTTGTGATCCTGGGATTGTTCTTTGCGGGCTCACCAACGGCGGGTGAAGGAATGACGGCACAAAGGTTCATGGCTGCAAAAAATGAAAAGCATGCTATGGGCGGGCAGCTTTTCAGCACATTTATTTCACTGTGTGTCAGGATCATTCCGCTTGTCGGGCTGGGTATTATCTGCATCACGATGTTCTGGTCCGACGACCTTGTCTCAAAATACGGAGCGGCCCCTGAAGGATTTAAGATACTAAAGGATCCTGCTTTTGCATGGGGCGAGCTGATTAAGGCAAGCCACCTTCCTCCCGGATTTGTCGGCTTATTGGTTGCAACGGAAGTAGCTGCCTTCATGTCAACATTAAGCGCTTTGATTAATTGGGGCAGCAGTTTTATCGTAAATGATTTCTACAAAGAATTAAAGCCTGATCCGGATAAGAGAAAGGAAATAAAAATAAGCCGGATTACTACCCTGGTTCTGTTCATAGTTGCTTCTCTGATCGCCGTTTTATTTGTCGATGATATGGTGAGCTGGTTTGTATTCATTAATTCGGTGGTTGTGATCTTCTGGCTTCCGCTTGCCTATTTCAGATTCTTCTGGTCAAGGTTCAATGTCTGGGGCGAAATGACGGCAACAGTATTGGGTATCCCCCTGACAGTCCTTTTCTGGTTCATACTCGGTTTCCAGGACAGGCCGATATGGCAGGGAACAGGAATGCTGTTCTTAATAGCATTGCTTGTTATAAGCTTTGTTACAATCATCACTCCGCCTGAGTCTGATGAGACTCTTAGTCGTTTTTATCTGCGCTGTCGTCCGCCGGCAGGATGGAAGAAGCTGAGGTTAAAGTACCCCGCACTGCCGGGCCCCGACGATAAATTGTGGTCGCAGGTATTCAATTGCATCATCGGCATAATAGCATGTTTCGGCCTGGTAATGGCAACTAATGCCGCGTTTGTCGGAAACTGGCCGGTTATGATCCCCGGAGGCTGCGCAGCAATTATTTTTGCCGGACTGTTGATTAAAAGATCATTTTCCAAATCGATATAGTTCTGTTTCGCTGGGAAGAACATTCCAACCTTCGACCATAAACTTTAATCCATCAATCTTATCCTTATTGTTTATCGAACTGTAATCAAGTTCAATCTGTTTTTCGTCGCCTGGCATTAATGTGAAGTAGTTATCGGAAAAGTAGCAGGGGAGGACCTGGTCTCCATTGTCATCCGTTATTTTCAGTCTGATGAAGAAAGCGGTTTCGCTGCCGGGATTAGAAACTCCGATTATTGCTTTCTTTCCGTCGCCTGATTTGATTACGCTTCTGACTTCAACTTTTTGGAGTTCATTGAGCTTTTCATAGGAGCGGGGCTTGCCGGAAAGCCAGTACAGGTTTTCATCAAGAACCTTATTGGCGGAATTAAGATTCAACTTCAGGAAGAACACTTCACTGCCTGTTTTTGGCAGATTAATCTTTTCAAGCAAAACCAGGTCATGCGCATTCAGATTTACCTCCTTTTTCTGTTCTGCCACCAGTTTACCATGCAGATCATATAACCGGATACCTGCTGTAATACCATTTGCCGGGAGGGCTGTCTGGTTAAGTACACAGACCGTTGAATCGTTAAGGTTAAGCTGTATATGCACCGGGGCCGCACCGTGCATATATCCGAAGTAACCGCCGGTGCAATCAAGAAAATAGTCGTAGAAGAATCCGCGGAGAGCCGTCCATGGATTCTGATTCTTCCATACAAGCATTCCGGAATACCAGTCCCACATTTTATAATTAAATCCTTCCTGCAGGGCACGGTATTGCTCATAGCTGACAATCTGGGCTTTCAGGCAAAAGTCCTGTATGTCCCTGACTTTCCCGTACCGGTCAGGAAAATCCTGCAAAGACAGATATTTGTGATATGTCCATGATCTCCCGGCCCTGTTTGATTGGGGTGGTGCCATCTCATTTTCGGGGATGATCTTTTTTAAGCCCTCATAATTCGGAATTCCTATTGAACCAGTCTCCGGATTAAAGGGGAATGACCTTTCAGTGAATATTTTTTCAGGTTCCCGGATACCGTAAGGTCCGTCGCCGACACCTCCTATGCTGTTCGTCATAAGGAGAGGGGAGGTGGACATGTCAAGAAAAAATCTTCCGGGGTCATATACCGGGAAAACATCACTTTTAAGAGCTTTCAGAATATCCGGGGGAGGAAGGGTTTCATTCCCGCCGCACCATAAATACAGGCTTGGATGATTCCTCAGCATCCTGATCTGATCAATTGCTGATTCAAGGAACAGATCGTGGTTGTCGGGATAAGCCTTTCGCCTTGCCTGTGAGTCCTTTTTAGTGGCATCATTCCATTCCCCGTTGCAATCGCCGGAGATCCAGAGGTCCTGCCACACCAGTATGCCGTACTTATCGCACGCGTCGTAAAATTCAGGACGCTCTGTCAATCCGCCTCCCCACACCCTTATCATGTTCATATTCATCCCGGCATGAAGCCTTATCTCTGCTTCATACCGCTCCTTTGACAGCCGTAGCAGGGCATCCGATGCTATCCAGTTTCCGCCCTTGATGAATACTTTCTGACCATTTACCGTGAAAACCTTTGCCTTGATTCTCTCATCGAAATAGTTACCCGTCTCCCGGATCCCGAAAACTACTGTTTCTGAGTCCAGACCTGACCCATTCTCCGAAAGCAGGTCCATCTTCATTTCAAATAACGGCTGGCCGCCCATTCCGTTAGGCCACCATAGTTGAGGATTTTCAATTTTCATCTCAGGTAATGTGAACAGCTTTTCTTCCCCGGGATTAAGTGTAACCTTCACACTATTCTTGTAACCTTCAAATTCCGCTCTTAATACCCCTTTTATTTTCTGTGACGATACGTTCTTTAATTCTGCTGATGGTGTGACATAGGCCGGATCCTGCTTTTGCCGGGGAATTCTTGTTCCGGGAACCCTTATCGCGATAAATGGATTTTTCAGATCTACAGGTCCGGTAATTTCGACTGATACCTGATCCCATATACCAGTATTCCGATCGCGTATGGGGCAAATCCAGTCCCATCCTGCAGTGCATTGCATGGTTACATTGCGTCCAATGGTCCCGTCACCGCCCTGTCCGGCTGCTGCATTTCCGGCCGGATCGGGAGGTGCAACCCACACTGCCAGCTTATTCGGGCCACCCTTAGTGATAAGCGAAGTAATGAGGTATTTTTCTCTCAGGTACATTCCCTCATGCGTACTTGTATTTACCCGTTTCCCGTTAAGGAATATCTCCGCGAAGTAGTTTATTCCCCTGAAATTCAGCCAAACCTCCTGTCCTTCCCGAATAGCCGGAATTTCAAATTCATTGAAGAACCAATAAGTATAATAATCCCTTCCTGTCTCATACACATCAGGGATCAGATTGTTGTTCATCCCGAAGAATGGATCCGGGATCAGGTCATTATGCAGCAGCGTTGTTAGGATTGTTCCCGGGATAACTGCATCAAGCCATCCCGTGGGCTTGAAACCAGGGTCAGTGATTTCGGTGCCGTCAATTTTGACATCAATTGCCCTTTTTGCCTTCCAACTGTCATGCAAAAGAAATTTGACGGGTTGTGCTTCAATTTTAAATGAAACGGTAATCAATACCGCAATTACAAGTAAGTTTATTTTCATGATTATTTAGGGTAAGAATAATTCTTGTCAATGCCAGGCAGATCAGCTATTCAGGTACAAATGAATTAACTGAGGTTTTTGCCAGTCCGGCATATTTTTTTGATTCTTCAGCTAATCCCATCCTGTAAAGGAAATCGCTGAGAGTTGCATAATCCTCGCTGAAAAGAAAGGGTTGCTGGTCCATGAACCGGTAGAACAGCTGCCTGGCTTTTTCAGTGTCATTATCTCTTAATGCCATCCTGATGTGGGCCAGTTCAACGTAATCATATTCCATTACAAAAGTATCATCATGTTTCCTGTTTACAAATTCGGGGTAGTTGGTTACCCTGTCGGGCACCCTTGCTTTATCAAGAACCACGGGTATTGATGCATTGCCCTTTTCATCAATATGTGTCAGGAACATATCTGTGAAGACACTCAATCCTTTGGAGGAATATACTATCCATTTGCTGTTAGGTGACCAGGCATGCCAGGAATTCATTGAGTAGAGGTTGCATTTTAACATTCTGGCTTTCCCGCCCCCCGCTGGAATTATATATAAACGGCTGTCAGGCATCAGATGCATAAAATTATCAGCCTGACAATAGACGAGCCACTTCCCGTCGGGGGATACTGCCGGGAAGAAATTGCTTTTGCCGTTGTTCGAGGCTCCTTTTACCGGTTCAGCCTTTCCCCCGTTCCCGCCATTGAACGGGACAGAGTAGAGATCATATTTGAACGGCATTTTCCTCTCTTCAAACTGCTTAAGAAGTTGCTTATCATCTACGGTAAGTTTATAGATATCACTGTCCCTCGGCAAAGCTTTCGCTCTCGAAAAAATAATATTTTTCCCATCTGGTGTCCAGAATGCATTGCTTTGGACATATTCTTCAAGATCAGCCCCGGGAAGTTCCTTTAACACATTCGACTGCCTGTCATATACTGCCAGGATTCCGTTTACGGGAAAGAAAAGAAGGGAAAAGATAAAACCTTCAGGAGAGGTTAATTCAGGGCTCATCGAAACAACCCTGTCCTTTAAAGTTGTTGCAACATACCTGCCATCGGGGGAAATTTTCGAGAAGAGGCCGAAAGTGCTTCTTTTTTCAAACTTCGACCACGACATGTATGTGATTGTGTCAAAGAGAATAGTGTCATGAATTTCAGAAATAAAATAACCACCTTTATCCCTGCGTCCTGCATCGAGATCGAGTCCGATGGTGCTGCCGTCAGCACTGAACGAATGACAATTACCGCAGACCGGGAATCCTCTCATGGCAACATGTGGGGGGTCGTTGCTGCCCGGATCGATCAGCACGTAGTTCATCGACTCAAGTTGTTTTTCCGCAAGAGCAAATGGTATAGGCATCTGCCTGTATAATATCGGGGCGCCCACGCTATCCCTGCTTATCCTGATTAAAATCCGGTCAGATCTTTTTTCATCTCCCTTTTTGCCGACACTGAAATAGATCCTGCCAAATTCTGACAATGATTTAATGCTGTCCCACTCTGTCTTCCCCGGTGTCCATCTGGTTCCTGTAATTTCGTCTTTTATTTTATATTTCCTGTTGCCGGCGGAGAGCGTCACTTCCCAAACCTGTGAATCCGGATTATCACTTTTCCATTCAAAGAAAGGTGCGGGGAATTCGGGCGGAAAAAGAGCATTGTTGAACGGGTAATTTATTGATAATCCGGAATTTGAGTTTTTCTTCCCGGAAAATAGCAATGCTAATAAACCTGCTGCAGCCAATAAAAAAACCGACAGGATAAATTTTAGTCTTTTCATCAGGTATTGTTTTACAAATTTTACTGCAATCAGGACCGGAAAATGAATTAAAATTGACTTAATCGCATTAATAATCTTCAGCTGAAAACAAATGTAGTTATTTACATTTTATAATCAGCTTTTACATAAATAAAATTGAACTTCCGTGAGGTTGAAAAAATGTATTCAATTAAGCTTATCATTTTTGATGAGTTGAAAAGACTGATTATCTTTAACAAGCATAAGCATTACCTTTGACGGATTATTTCTTGTATCCCCGAAAATTGCTCTTATGACCCTCTTATTGAAAAATATCGGCTGCCTGGTACAGACGGAAAAAACTCCGAAACCAATGATTTCAGGGAGAAGTATGGCATCTCTGGATACTATAAAGGATGCGTATCTTTTAATAAATGGGGGATACATCAGCGATTTCGGACCGATGGCGGACCTTGATATGCCAGCCCCGGATATGGCAGGTGATCCTGTTGAGGTAATAGATGTTTCAGGCCGGTTTGTTTTCCCGTCATTTTGTGATCCGCACACCCATCTGGTTTATGCCGGGAGCCGTGAGCAGGAATTCACCGATAAAATAAAGGGTATGTCATACCAGGAGATAGCCGGAAGGGGAGGAGGGATTCTTAATTCTGCAAAATTGTTGCATGAAACATCTGAAGATGAGTTGTTTGATCAGTCAGTTACCAGGATCAACGAAATTATAAGCTTCGGGACGGGTGCGGTTGAGATTAAAAGTGGTTACGGTCTTAACACGGCCGATGAAATTAAGATGCTCAGGGTTATCAGAAGGATCAGGGAAAACTCACCTGTCGAAGTAAAAGCCACATTCCTCGGAGCTCATGCGATTCCGGTCGCATATAAAAATAAAAGGGAGAAGTATATTGAACTTGTAATAAACGAAATGATCCCGGTCATTGCTTCTGAAGAGCTGGCTGATTATATAGATGTATTCTGCGACACCGGCTTTTTCAGTGTTGAAGAGACTGAACGGATACTGATGGCGGGCCTGAAATACGGGCTCATACCTAAACTGCATGCCAACGAGCTTGGTTTTTCAGGTGGTGTCGAAACCGGTGTCAGGTATAATGCCGTGTCGGTAGACCATCTTGAAAGAACGGGCGAAAAGGAGATAAGGGCGCTTCTGGGATCGGAGACAATGCCAACCCTTCTTCCCGGTTCTGTATTTTTCCTTGGCCTGCCCGATCCGCCTGTCCGGAAGATGATAGAAGCAGGACTGCCTGTGGCTCTGGCTTCCGATTACAATCCGGGCTCATCCCCTTCCGGGAATATGAAGCTGATAATGTCGCTTGGATGTATTAGGCTGAAAATGACGCCGGAAGAGGTTATTAATGCTGTTACTATAAATTCAGCCTATGCAATGGGATTGTCAGAAACACATGGGTCAGTTGCAAAGGGAAAGGTGGCTAATGTGTTTATTACCAAAAATATACCCTCATATGAGTATTTACCATACGCTTACGGGAGTAATTTGATTGATAAAATTATATTAAAAGGCAAAATAATATCATAACTCTGTGGAAATCTGTGCTTTCTCTGTGTCCCGATAGCTATCGGGACGCAGAGAAAGCACAGAGATCCACAGAGGTGATTCAGGATAGATTCTCGATTATGGAAAAAAGAATTATTGAATGCGTTCCTAATTTCAGCGAAGGCAGGGACACGGGAATAATTAAACAAATTAAAGATGCAGTTGAATCCGTTGAAGGAGTCAGGCTTCTGGATGTTGACCCGGGGCGTGATACCAACAGGACAGTCGTTACCTTTGTCGGTGAACCTGAGGCTGTATGTGAAGCAGCCTTCCTTGCTGCAAAAAAGGCAGCTGAACTGATTGATATGTCGAAACATCACGGGGAACACCCCAGAATGGGTGCAACCGATGTATGTCCGCTGGTGCCGGTTTCGGGCATTTCAATGGATGAAACTGCTGTTTATGCCAGGAAACTTGCAGAACGAATTGGCACTGAGCTTGAAATACCTGTTTACTGCTATGAGAATGCTGCATCCCGGGAAATAAGAAGGAATCTCGCAAATTGCAGGGCTGGCGAGTACGAGGGGCTTGAAAAAAAACTTGCTGATCCGGAATGGAAACCCGACTTCGGTCCTGCTGTTTTCAATAAAAGATCAGGCGCCACCGCAGTTGGCGCCAGGGATTTTCTGGTTGCATTCAATGTAAACCTGAACACAACATCGGTACGGAGGGCAAATGCAATTGCATACGATGTCCGGGAAAAGGGAAGACCAGAAAGGGAAGGTGATCAGTCAAACGGCCGTATTGTGAGAGATGAAACAGGAGACCCGGTCATGATACCCGGATCATTAAAATCTGTTAAGGCGATAGGGTGGTACATAAAAGAATACGGCATCGCCCAGATCTCAATGAACCTGACCAATATTTCGGTTACTCCTGTCCATATTGCCTTTGATGAAGTTTGCAGGATGGCGGAAGCCAGGGGAGTGAGGGTTACCGGCTCTGAGCTTGTGGGTCTGATCCCTCTCAGGTCAATCCTTGATGCCGGAAGATATTTCCTTGAAAAACAGCAGCGTTCAACAGGCATTCCGGATGATGAAATTATAAAGATCGCAGTTAAATCATTGGGACTTAATGATGTACATCCTTTTAAACCCGGTGAGAAGATTATTGAATATGTTATGGAGGAAAAGGGCTCAAAGTTGATTGATATGGATCTCAGGGAATTCATGAATGAGACCGCTTCGGAATCCCCGGCGCCAGGTGGGGGCTCGGTTTCCGCATATATTGGTGCCCTGGGCGTTTCACTGGGAACGATGGTTGCCAATCTTTCAGCCCATAAACGTGGATGGGATGACAGGTGGAGGGAGTTTTCAGACTGGGCACAGAAGGGTAAAACAATTCAGAATCAGTTGCTCCATCTTGTCGATGAAGATACAAATGCATTCAATAAAATTTTAGATGCATACAGTTTGCCGAAAAAAACAGGAGAAGAGTCAATGATAAGGAAGGCGGGGATACAGGAAGCTACAAAAAACGCCGCACTGGTGCCGCTTAAGGTGATGGAGACCGCTTACTCAGGTTTTGAACTCATAAATACTATGGTCGAGAGTGGTAATCCGGGTTCGGTAAGTGATGCAGCTGTTGGAGCATTGGCTTTGCTGGCTTGCATAAGGGGTGCCGGCCTCAATGTCAGGATAAATGCCGCAGCCATTGATGACATGAACTTTGTGGAAGAACTTCTGAACAAAGCGCAGGTTTTGGAATCGGAAGCGGTAGAACAGGAAAAGGCCGCAATCTCCAATGCTGAAGCCAAAATCAGAAGGCAGCCGGGGAATTAGCTTATGAGTTAATGTTTCGGTCAAAACCTGTTCTTAAACATCTGAATCCGGATGAGAAGTGACATAACGCACTTTAACAAATCCGAATCGAAGTTGTCAGATACCTGTTCAAATATTAGATATTCATATATATTTTCTTAAGATTGATCTTTCAGAAGGTAAAATCAGTCCTTTTTATAAAATATTTAACCGAAATGTTAAAAATTTTTAATCCTGAGTTTTATCATTAAAATTTAATGAATATATTAGCCAACCAAATTTTTTTAACCTAAACCTGATTATTTATGAAAAAAATCCTGTTGATTTTTTCACTGTTTCTTATAACAGGCACGCTTGTTATGAGCCAGACGGTGCAGATTACGGGTACTGTTACAAGTTCGGACGACGGACTGGCATTACCCGGGGTAAACATTACTGTTAAGGGAACGACGATCGGGGCAATATCCGATGCGGATGGCAGATATGCCATTTCAGTTCCCTCCAACGCACAGGCATTAACTTTCAGTTTTATCGGCTTCAGAACGCAGGACATCGCGATCCAGGGCAGGGCAAGGATCGATGCCGTTCTTGAGCAGGACCTGTTCAACGTTGAGGAAGTTGTTGTTGTTGCTTATGGTACCCAGCAAAAGAGGGATATAGCAGGTGCTATTTCCACAGTTAATGGCGACGCTATTAAGAGCGTTCCTGTTCAAAGCTTTGACCAGGCTTTGCAGGGAAAGGCCGCCGGTGTTTCAATAACCATGCCTAACGGTGTGCTCAATAACCCGCCGGTCATTCGAATCAGAGGATTCAATTCAATCACATCCTCTTCAAATCCTCTGGTTGTGGTTGATGGAGTACCCGTATTCACAGGCAATGTTGGAGGTACGGCAATCCAGAATGCCCTCGCGGACATTAATCCCTCCGATATCGAATCAATGGAGGTTTTAAAGGATGCATCTGCAACAGCTCTCTTTGGCTCACGGGCTGCGAACGGTGTCATTATCATTACCACGAGAAAAGGTTCAGGTGCAAAAACAAGCGTAACATACGAAGGTTATGCTGGCTGGACAGAACCGTACAGACTGTTTGATCTTATGAATGCCGAACAGTATCTTGAACATAAGAATCTCGCTTATGAGAACGCAGGTTCAACGTATAGGTTGAACAGGGTCAATGATGCCAATGGTGTGCCGATTGAAACCAAATGGTCAGATCTGATCTACCGGAAAGGTTTCCAGCAAAATCATGCAATTACAGTATCCGGTTCAACTCCTACCACCACATACTTCCTTTCGGTCGGTTACAGCGATCAGGACGGTATGGTAATAAAGAACTTTTATAACAGGAAGAACGCCAGGATGAATGTGGATCATAAACTGAACAAGTATATCACCCTTGGAGCGACAGTCGGATATACAAATGGATATACCGAGTCTCCAAATACCGGGGCCTCCTTTGCGACTGCAGGCGCCGCCCGCCTCGCCTTCGTGCTTCCTCCCATTATCGGTCCGTACCTTAATGATGGTTCATATAATATATATGGCTCGGGGATTGGCGGTATGGGAACAGGTCTTGCATCTTCGCTCGGCTATCATAACCCTGCAGCCATTTTCGACCTGAATAAGCATACCACAGAAACCGACAGGATACTGGCAACCGTATCAGGAACTATCGAACCAGTAAAAGGACTGATCCTTAAATCCGTGTTCGGAATCGATAACATGGGAACAGAGAGAACAACCTTCTGGTCTCCGGTTACAGGTGACGGATATTCATACAATGGTTATGCCTATAATTATATGGGCCGTAACAAGAGATGGACCTGGACAAATACCCTTAATTACAACCTGTCAATAAAAGAAAAACTGAATGTTGGCTTCCTTGCAGGAACAGAAGAACAGAGAACTGTGGCTTCATCGTGGGACGGTCAGATGACAAATGTTGCCGACCCGTTCTTTACAACATATCAGGGTTCGTGGACTACTGCAGGAATGGGTGGAGGCAATTATGGCGAGAATTATTTTATCTCATATTTCGGACGTATCAATACAAACTGGAACAAGAAATACTACATTGAGGCAAGTATCCGCCGTGATGGATTCAGCGGTCTTTCAAAGGGCAATAAATTCGGACTTTTCGGAGGAGGATCCATTATGTGGAATATTTCAAATGAACAGTTCGTTGCAAATACAGGACTTGCTACCGTTTTCTCTGATCTGAGGCTCAAGGCAAGTTACGGTCGTGTCGGTAATATGTTCGGAATCGGAAACTACAGTTCTCTGTTCCTTTATGGCTCGGGCCTTTATGGAGACCAGGCAACTCTCGCCTTTTCACAGGCAGGAAATGCTGACCTGCAATGGGAAACAAGTGATAAATATGATCTGGGTCTGAGCTTCGGGATACTGAACGATAAGATTCAGACTGACATTAACTGGTTCTATAACGATATCAATAACCTTATTCTTAATGTGCCTCAGGCACGGTCGAAGGGTATTCCCGGTAACTCTATCCCTGCCAACGTGGGATCGATGTATAATACAGGTATGGAATTTTCGGTGACCAGCTACAATATTGCAAAAACCAATTTCAGCTGGACAACCAACTTCAATATTACAATGCTGAAGAATGAAGTCACGGAACTGGCTCCTGGTGTTCCTGAACTGCGTTCAACTACCGGTGATCTTGAAACCACAAACATTACCGTAGTTGGAAAACCGGTAGGTAACCTGCTCGCCGTAGAAACACGTGGTGTTGATCCCCAGACTGGGCAAAGAGTATTTGTAAATGCTGCCGGTGATGAGATCCTCTATAATCATGCTGCGACAAATAAATGGACCTACAGGTCAGACGGAGAAGTTGCAAGCCCGATAACCCTGGCAGCCGATGGCAAAGCATGGGCCTCGCCTCTTCCAAAAGTTTATGGCGGACTTGATAACAGTTTTACTTATAAAGACTTTGACCTTGCAGTTAACCTTACCTATGCACTTGGTTTCTATGTTTATTGCGGATCAAAGGCAGGGCTCAGGGATCAGAGATGGTGGAACAACTCGGTTGAAGTTTATGAAACAGCATGGAAAAATGCCGGTGACATAACAAACATCCCAAGGCCGGTAATAAACGATAACGTTTCAAACGGTTCTTCAATTCCTATAACCGAGAACATCGAAAAAGGTAATTATGTAAAAGTAAGGAACATATCTGCCGGCTATTCATTTAAGAATGTGCTGCCGGGCGTACTTAATATTGAAAGGCTCCGGTTATATGCCCAGGTATTCAACGCATACGTATTCACCAACTATTCCGGTTCCGACCCTGAGGTCTCAACAAACTCTGATTCCAACGTTGCCCCCGGAATTGACAGGAACACTGCCCCACAGGCAAGGACATATTCCTTTGGCATAAACGTAAGTTTTTAACTAATTAATCAAGAAACAGATATGAAAAATATATTAAGAGGTTCAATAATATTTGCGTTTATATTGTTGATAACCGGATGCTCGAAGGAGTATCTGGATCCGGTACCAGTAACGTCGCTTTCCGACCTTACAGTGTTTGATACAAAGGACAGAATCATTGCCCAGGTAAATGGAATGTATGCATCGCTCAAGTCCGGAGCTCATCTGGGCGGAAGATTCCAGGTATATAATGACGTAAGATGTGATAATTTCATACCCAACAGTAATAATGGCGTTACTAATTATCAGACCTGGAACCATACAGTGTTAAGCTCGACCAACGAGGTTCAGAACCTGTGGGGAGCTATTTATACAACTATCAACGTAGTCAATGTGTTCATCGACGGACTTAATGCTGCAATGACAGAAGGCAAGCTTGATGGTATTATCTCGCAGACTGAGTTTGATCAATACCTCAGCGAAGCCTATACCGTGAGGGCAATTTGCTATTTTGACCTTATGCAGATGTATTCAAAACCATATCATATTGGCAATGGCGCCAATCAGGGTGTGCCTCTCAGGCTCAAGGCCATGAAGTCAGCCGAGGAGAACGACCTTGCACCGAGTACGGTGGCTGAAATATACACCCAGATACTTAAAGACCTGAATGATGCTGAACCGCTTGCAATAGCTGATTATGATGACGATCTCCTTAATGTCACCAGGGCACACAGGAATACAATTATTGCATTGAAAACAAGGGTTTATCTGCACATGCAAAACTGGGCACAGGTTGTTACGGAATCTGCCAAGATTGTATCGTCAGCAGCCCCGTTCACAGCCACAAGCGGAGTGGCTAATGCATTGAATGCTTCATATGCCGGGATTTTCGCTACTCCCTTCACCACTAAGGAATCGATACTTTCGATGCCGATGACAGCAACTAACAACCCGGGTACACAGAATAACCTGTCGCATTATTATTTTTCCGGGTCAGGTGAATCTTATCATCTTGTACAGGTCCCCGGTTCTGTTTATGCAACCATGGATGTCAACGGATGCAAGAAAGGTGATGTTGTCAACTGTCGATGGAAAGGTTTATCTTACCAAGTGGGTCGACCAAACCGAAAGAGCTGAATATGCTCCTGTGATAAGATATGCCGAAGTCCTTCTCAATCGCGCTGAGGCAATCGTACGGTCAGGCAGCGCTGTTACGCAGGAGGCTGTTGATCTGTTGAATGCCGTGAGGACCAGGTCATTTGCGACCGGCGCTTATACCCCGGCAAGCTTCGCGGATGCTGCAGCTTTCTACGATGCAATCCTTCTTGAAAGGAACATGGAATTCCTTGGTGAAGGCATCCGCAACATGGATCTAATGAGGCTTGGTTTGACTATTCCCGCCAAAGGTACCGCTGATATGGGATTTATTGATGCTGTCACTTCTTCAGGTCAAACTTATATCTGGCCCGTTCCGGCCAGCGAACTCAACTACAACAAGCTTATGACCCCGAATAACTAAAAGCTGTTTAGTTTTAATAATAAAAAGCTGTCCGGTTTTGATACGGACAGCTTTTTTTGTCTCTTCGTCTCTTCGTCTCTCGTCCCAGTCCCTCAGTCCCTCAGTCCCTTCGTCCCTCAGTCTCAGCAACTTCCTCAAACAATCCTCCTTATCATCCTGAGCCGGTGAGAATACCCGTTAATCTCACTTTTAAAGATCCCCTGGTGATCAATTGTATCTATCCTCACCCTTCCCGATGCATGGATTACAAGACCCTGTGCAAGTATCATTCCAACATGGCAGATTTTGCCCCTGTCATCATCAAAGAAAACAAGATCACCGGGTGCCGCCTCCTCAAGAAATCCCGGATCTTCGCCGGTTTCAGCCTGCTGCCAGCTGTCGCGGGGAACAGGGATCCCGTGAAGTTTGTATACCAGCTGGGTTAGCCCGGAGCAGTCAATCCCCGAAGGAATCCGGCCTCCCCAGATATAGGGACTGTTGATGAGCTTCATAGCGGTATCGGCAAAGGAATCATCGCAGGCAATATATGAAGGGTTGAAATCAGGTCCCGCCGTATAAAGATCTTTTCCCGCCGAAAAGGTTTTGCTGTCAAAATCAGGATTATAGATCTCGCATCCGGCCTCAAGAACAAGTTTTGTATTGTCATTTTTGTGACAGAGGAGAGGCTTTTTCAAAACATTCCCTGTCAGGTTATCCTGATCCTCTGATTGCTGAAGGTGATTCACATCAATCCATCCCTGGTAATTGTCAAACAGAGTTACTACCTTAAACCAATGGCCCGATTGATCCAGGATCTTGTATTTCTCTCCGAACAGCACCTGGCTGAGCATCTCCGACTTATGAGAAGGTCCCGATCTGAGCGGAACAAAAACATTGCCGCATATATAGGTTTCCATTTTATTCATTTTCTGCAAAATTACAAATTAATGATGTTATTCAGCTAAAACTATCTATTTTTGCCTTTGATTATCAGTTATATCTAATTTAAAAGGTAATGGCTGTATCCAGAAGACCGCCTGAGGTAAAGACAAATAAAAAATACGTTTACCACATTGCATTTTTTATTGCCAGCATACTGATAATAGTGGCAATATCGCCTCGCGAGGGCAAATTCAAATATGAATTTGAAAAGGGGAAGCCCTGGCTTCAGGCTTCACTTATCGCACCCTGGGATTTTCCCATACTTAAACCCGATCAGGTTATATCAAAGGAACGGGATAGTATTCTGAAAAACTTTGCACCTTACTTTAAAATGGACTCCGAAGTTGAATCAACAGTAATCCAGGAGTTTGAGAAATATCTTAATGAACTGCTTGTCGTTTACGAAGCGGAAAAAATGCCATTGAATCCAATGGTTTTCATAACAGTTAAAAGGGAATTAAATTCCATTCTCTCGGAATTATACGATAGGGGAATCCTGGAATCGAATGACATAACGAATGCCGCCGAGCCTTTATATTCCGAAATTACGGTTGTCAGGGGCAATGTAGCCGAGGAAAGACCGTTGAGTTCCTTCTACATCCAGAAGAGCGCTTACCAGACAGCTGAAACCAAAAAAGAAGAGATCGGGAAAAAACTGGCCTCCATTTCAGGCAAAACAATGCTTGATTTTGTCGCCCGCGTTGCCTTCTATTCATTTATAAAACCAAATCTTTTTTATGATGCAACCACATCGGCAAACGTCAGGGATAAACTTGTCAGGGAGATAAGTCTGACCAGGGGACTGGTTCAGGAAGGCGAACTCATAATTTCGCGTGGGGAGATTGTAAATGATTCAAAATACATGATCCTTGAGTCGATTAGAATTGAATTTGAGAAGCGGTTGGGGATGTACGACAGATGGCTCGTTATTCTTGGCAGATTAATACTCGTTACGTCCTGCTACATGGCACTCTACCTTTTCATGTATCACTTCAGGTTTGATATACTCAGTTCTACCCACAAGACTTTTTTTATAATTCTTATCATTCTCCTCTTTTTTATAATCGCCCGGGTGGTGATCTACATGCCCAACAACAGCATTTTTCTGATACCCTTTGCCATTATACCCATTTTAATAAGGACCTTCTATGATTCGCGACTTGCACTATTTGTTTTTCTTATTGCAATAATGCTGGCCGGATTTGTTGTCCCCAATTCATTTGAGTTCATCTTTATCAGTTACATTGCCGGGGTAATGGTAATAGTCTCACTTACAAATGTATATAAACGGGCTAAGCTTTTTTCCGCTGCATTTATAGCCTTTCTCACATATTCGGTTGTTTACTTTGGGATCGGGATAATGCAGGAGGGAAGCATTGAAAACATGAATTGGACAAATTACTTCTGGTTTGCCGGGAACGGGGTACTTCTTCTGTTGGGCTACCCGCTGATCTTTGTATTCGAAAAGGCATTCAAGTTTTTGTCCGACGCTACCCTTTTCGAATTAGCGGATACCAATCAGCCTTTATTGAGAAAACTGGCTGAAAAAGCGCCAGGGTCATTTCAGCATTCCCTTCAGGTTGCAAACCTTGCTGAGGAAGCTGCAAGAGAGATCGGGGCAAACAATCTCCTGGCAAGAACCGGAGCTCTTTACCATGATATAGGCAAGGCTGCTGATCCAGAGTATTTTATTGAGAATCAGGCAGAGGGATTCAGTCCCCACGACCAGCTCGATCCGTTGAAAAGCTCCAGGATCATTATTGACCACGTTAAGGGAGGTGTTGAACTGGCAAAAAAATACAAGCTTCCTTCGCCAATAATAGACTTTATCCAGACACACCACGGGACATCCGTTGCCTACTACTTCTACAAAAAATTTCTCGACAAGAACCCCAGGGCCCAGGAAATGGAAAAGGACTTTGCATACACCGGTCCGAAACCATTCTCGAAAGAAACTGCGATAGTAATGATGGCTGATGCCGTTGAAGCAGCTTCCAGGAGCCTTCCCAGCTACTCGGAAGAGAATATAGGCGAGCTTGTAGAAAGGATCATTTATATCCAGGAGCAGGATGGCCAGTTTTCCGAGACACCGCTGACATTTAAGGATATTACCGATATCAAGAATGTTTTCATAAAAAGGCTATCCAATATTTACCATGCAAGGATTGCCTATCCGAAAAGGGAAACTTTGCGAGGTTAACGCATATCGACTATTTCAATCCCCTTGTATTTCGCCGGAGAGAAGGCAAATTCCGAACCATCGGGTTTCCGGCTCAGGTCATATTCCTTTACTTTAAGGGTAACAGTCACACCATTTTTATACTTGTACTCCAGGCTTTTCAGATCGAGGTTCTGGCTGCCTATTGAAAGCCTGATCCTTATATGATCGCTCTCAAGGTCTTCAGGGTATATATCGATAAGGTATGAATCGGTCTTTTTCTCAATCAGCCGGCTTTTGTAGCCTTTTTTGTATAATGAAAAGACAGCGGAAGGCCGGGTTTGAAAAGAGTCGTCGCCTTTCTCAGGTTTTGTTATTGTCACTTCCTTTTCATCGGGGAGATAATTCCAGGAAGTTTCGCCATTGAACCAGATAATATTGTCACTCAGATCAAGTCTGTATTTGTCTTTGTTCAGAATTATAGATCCGGAATTGGTATTGGTAGTTCCCTCTACCTGATCAGCTGTCACAAGATCGAATTTCATGGAGATTGACGGAGCGCCGAGGGCCGCTGCGGAAAATCTGTCGAGGATTTTAACGGCATCAGGATCATTCTGCGGGAAAGCACCCGCAAATATGAAAAACAGAAGGGAAAAACTTAAAATAATTGTCCTCATCGCGAGTGTTTATTCCAGGTCCTTCAAAATCTGTTCCAAACGTGTGTAATCGGAACAAAGAACATCCCTGGCCTTACTCCCTTCAAATGGTCCGACAATACCCGCGGCCTCAAGCTGATCGATTATCCTGCCGGCCCTGTTGTAGCCAATTGACAGTTTTCTCTGGATCAGGGAGGTCGATCCCTGCTGATGCTGAACAACGAGCCTTGCGGCTTCATCGAACATAGGATCCCTCTTGCGCAGGTCAATATCCTGGTTACCGGCATCGCTGTCGTCAATATATTCAGGCAGGTGCATTGCATCGGGATAACCCTGCTGCGATCCTATAAATTCAGTAAGTTCCTCGATCTCGGGTGTGTCGATGAAAGCACACTGGACCCTCACGGGTTCGCTGCCGGTTGATACCAGCATATCTCCCCGGCCAACAAGACGGTCAGCTCCCGTTGCATCAATAATTGTCCTTGAATCAATGGAAGAGAAGACCCTGAAAGCGATCCTTGTCGGGAAATTTGCCTTAATAAATCCGGTAATAATATTTGTGGAAGGCCTCTGGGTAGAGATAATAAGATGAATGCCGATTGCCCTTGCCAGCTGTGCAAGCCTGCCGATCGGAGGTTCGATCTCCCTGCCGGCAGTCATGATAAGATCCGCAAACTCATCAATGATAAGAACAATGTATGGCAGGTACCTGTGACCCTTTTCCGGGTTCAGCCTTCTTGAAATGAATTTTTCATTATACTCTTTAATGTTACGCGACTGGGCCCCTTTCAGCAGCTCAAGGCGGTTATCCATTTCAATGCACAACGAATTAAGAGTATTTATGACCTTTTGTGTATCAGTTATTATTGCGTCTTCCTCCCCCGGCAGTTTGGCCAGGAAATGACGTTCTATCTTTGCGTATAATGGCAATTCCACCCTTTTTGGATCGATCAGTACGAATTTCACCTCAGAAGGATGTTTCTTATAAAGGATAGAAGTTATTATTGCATTGATACCCACTGATTTACCCTGACCTGTAGCCCCTGCAACAAGAAGATGAGGCATCTTCGTCAGATCAAGTATGTACGGATCATTAGTGATGGTCCGGCCAAGCGCCAGGGCCAGATCGTACCTGGACTCCTGAAATGATTTGGAGGTGATCAGGGATTTCATTGAGACTATCTCCGGATTCTTGTTTGGTACCTCAATGCCCACAGTACCCCTTCCCGGTATGGGTGCTATGATCCTTATCCCAAGGGCGGAAAGACTAAGTGCAATATCATTTTCAAGCGATTTGATCCTGGCTATTCTCACTCCGCGTTCCGGTACTATCTCATACAATGTGACAGTGGGCCCCACGGTTGCGGATATCTGGCTTATGGCGATCTTATGATCCGAAAGCGTCTTTATTATGTTCTCTTTATTTTCAAAGACCTCGGTATTGTCAAAGCTGTTTTCAGACCTGTGATCCTTGAGGATCGAGACAGGAGGAAACTTGTATCTTGAAAGGTCAAGCCTCGGATCATAATTCTCCATTATCCTCTCAACCTCATGATCGGGCAAAATATCATTTATTTCCGGGCGCGTTATATTTATAGGTACATCCTTTACGGAGGGTACCGTCAGATGATCCTTATCCACCTCATGAATAATAGGACCGCGCCGGTGTGCGTCTGAATTCTCTTCTTCCTGGGTCGGCCGCTTGACGATGAATTTTATTTCCCTCTCTCCGTCTTCATCCGGTTCCTCATCCGGTTCCACTTCATCAGTGTCACCATCCTCCGCAACAGGTTCATCAACCGGAGACTGGGGAGTACCGTTCGATTTTATGCCGGGAATTACCTGCCTTATCTTTGAAGGGATCCCCGTAGTGAAGGTTTCGGGTTTGAACCTGAGGGCAAAAATGAGATAAGAAACTGTAATCAGGGTCAACAGGATGCCGGTACCGATTTTCCCCATAAATGAATTGAGCCACCTGGTAATCTCCAGCCCCTGGGCACCTCCGGGCCCGCTTATCAGATAGCCATGGGCATTTCCAAAAATGTAACCCAGGATAAGAGAGATTATGATAGCAGCAAATGCAAATTTTACAATAAGCTTCCAGAGACTGATCCTGGGGAAGTGGAGAAGGTATAAACCAATTGCTCCAATAATTAGCGGAACAAAAAATGCTCCGTACCCGAATCCATACCCGATTATCATCTTGGCAAGGTAATGGCCGCTTTTGCCGGACCAGTTTTTTACCTGTACCTCGGCGCCTGATATGGTTTCAGCATCCGGCAGACTCTGGTCGGTTTTCCACCAGAACAGATATGCAACACAGGCCAGAAGAAGATATAATGCAAAACCGGTGATAAGTATTCCAAGAACGAACTTTATTCTTTCATCAGTAAAAAAAGATTTGGATTTTGCCTTGCCCTTATTTGTTTTTTTACCTGTTTCTTCCTTCTCTTTTTTCATTTCGGATCAGTAGTTTCATCAATGGATGCCATGGTCCAACGTAAACGGAGTATAAAAATTGGCATTCCAAAGGTAATAATTTTGAGAAAAGCCGGAATTTATTTTGGTGATCTTTGCTAAATCCAGGCTCTGAGCTCCACCTACGCTTCCCTGTGGTCAGCTTCGGTGGACAAAGCCTGAGCCATTACAGACTTACCATCTTGTCAATAAACTTATTGATATCTTTCTTCGAAACCTTGAGAAATTTCTCTTTTCTCTCAAATGTTTTATCAGGAATATCTTTATGGTAGACATTTTCTGCCTCAAAGTGAAATTCCGAGTTACCGATGAAGAAGAAAAAGCTCAGCAGCACTCCGTCAATCTCCCTGAATGGAGTTGACGCATTCGGATTATCGACATGGATATCATCGGTGTACCAGACACTATAGATCTTGGACCGGTCGGGAGGAAATGTAACTTCGGCATTCTTGCATTTAAAACCGCATATGGTATTGGTTTTGGATGTTTCCTGAATCACGATGCCTTTCATGGCTTCGAATCCCGGATATATTTCCCCTGGCTTTGAAGGATAGAAATATCTGATTGTGAAGAGGCTGAGGTATGTGTCGTATATCTCTTTCGACGGATTGCAAAGGTTGGTAATTCCCGAATTTCCGATCGGGGAAATCAATTCATATATTATTTTGTCCTTTTTAAAGGCAACCACCAGGTTCTTTGGCATAAGCTCCCTGGGCATGAGCGTAACCTGCCCCGTGTAATTTACGTTATAGTGGATCTCTCCCTGGTTAATGGGTCTTCGTCCCATATCTTCGCAGGAGCACCCGTAAAAAGCCGACAAAACTGCAACGAGCAAACTGTATCTGAGTCTCACCAACCAGAATTTAAGAAGTAATGCGTAAATGTAATTATTTTTTTTAACTTGTACCGGAACTCCTTTGAAATATGATATTCCGGTTAAAATATGTTATAAAACATAATTTTAAGAAGATAAATTTATCTGAAAATTTATGAGTAATAAATTGGCTGTTGTGGCATTAGGTGGCAATGCGCTTCTTCGTGGCGACCAGATCGGGACAATTGAAGAGCAGGAGGAGAACACCACCAGAACCCTTGAAAATCTTGTTTTCCTTATCAATGAAGGGTATGATATTGTCATAACCCATGGAAACGGGCCGCAGGTTGGCAATATACTTATGAGGAATGATGCGGGAGAACAAATGTATAATATAGCCCAGATGCCGGTCGATATCTGTGTGGCCGATTCGCAGGGGGGGATTGGTTATATGATTGAAAGGATGTTCAGGAATGTTCTCAATAAATACGGGATAGAAAAGAATGTGATATGTATTGTAACCCAGGTCGTTGTCGATAAAAATGATCCGGCGTTCAATGATCCGCAGAAGAGGATCGGAAAGATCTGTTCATCAGCTGAGGCTGATGAGCTTTCGCGGAAAAAAGGGTGGATATTCAGGGAAGAGGTAAAGATGGAAGGCGGCTTCAGGCGTGTTGTTCCTTCTCCTGTTCCTGTCGGTATCATGAACCATTCGGTTATCAGGGACCTGGCTACACAGGGTAATATTGTCATTGCAGCCGGAGGAGGCGGTGTGCCTGTCTATATTGATGAAAAGAAGGATGTCAGGCCTGCCGAAGTTGTTATCGACAAGGACCTTGCATCTTCACTCCTTGCCACGCTGATTGGTGCGGACGAGTTTTATATCCTTACCGATGTTCCATATATCTATATAAACTATAAAAAGCCTGACCAGGAAATAAAGGAGTTCCTGAATTATGCTGATACTCTTAAGTATCTTAACGAAGGCCAGTTTGCGAAGGGGAGCATGGCTCCCAAGATACAGGCATGCCTCAATTTCATATGCCGCGGCGGCAGGATGAGTGTGATAACGGAGGCATTCAGGCTTGCGGATAAAAAATATGGTTCCAAGATCACAATGGAGTACGAAGACTAAATATTTATTAATTTTAATCCGTTATACTTTTCAACCATTCAACCTTATAAAACATGCCAGTTAATTTACGTAACCGTCACTTTCTTAAGCTTCTTGACTTCAAGCCCGGGGAGATAAAATACCTTCTCGACCTGGCTTCTGTTTTAAAAAAGGCTAAGTACTCGGGAACCGAGCAACAGATGCTTAAAGGCAAAAACATTGCCCTGATCTTCGAGAAATCGTCAACCCGTACAAGGTGTGCCTTTGAAGTTGCTGCCCTTGATCAGGGAGCCCATGTTACCTATCTCGGACCAACCGGATCACAAATCGGTCAAAAGGAATCAATGAAAGACACTGCCAGGGTGCTTGGGAGGATGTACGACGGGATCGAGTACAGGGGCTATGGCCAGGCGATCGTCGAGGAACTGGCTGAATATGCAGGAGTACCGGTATGGAACGGGCTTACAAATGAATTCCATCCGACACAGGTCCTTGCCGATCTGATGACCATGGCCGAACACTCCGACAAGCCTCTTAACAGGATCTCATTCTGTTATCTTGGCGATGCACGGTACAATATGGGCAACTCGCTTCTTGTTGGCGCAGCCAAGATGGGAATGGATTTCAGGACTGCAGCGCCTGCAGCTTTTCAGCAGGGCCGGGAGCTTGTTGAAACATGCCGGGCAATTGCCGCCAAAACAGGAGCAAAGATCAATATTACCGATAATATTGACGAAGCGGTAAATGGCGCCGATTTTCTGTACACCGACGTCTGGGTATCGATGGGCGAACCGGAATCAGTCTGGGAGGAGAGGATAGCACTGCTCCGTCCTTACCAGGTTAACATGTCGGTGGTTGAAAAAACCGGTAATCCGGGTGTTAAATTCCTGCATTGTCTGCCCGCCTTCCATAACAGGGAGACCAGGGCAGGTGAGGAGATATATCAGAAATACGGACTTGACGGGATGGAAGTAACGGAGGATGTATTTGAATCGGAAAATTCAATAGTGTTTGACGAAGCGGAAAACCGCCTTCATACCATAAAGGCAATTATGGTTGCCACATTGGGGTAATACGTATTATAATATGTATTATAATATGTCTTTTAATACACATTATAATACATATTTAATTATTAAAGAACAGATAGTCAGGCAGAGTGATAGTTACCTTATCCACTCCCTCACGAAATAGAATGTCATTACAAATGAAGCTGCAAGCTTAAGCCCTATTCCGGTAAGAAATCCAAGCAGGCTTCCGAACCCGGCCTTCATGGCATATTTCATGTCGTCCTTGAAGATCAGTTCGCCGACCACCGCACCAATAAAAGGGCCGATTATTATTCCGACCGGACCCAGGAACAGTCCGATTATCAATCCGACTGTCGCTCCCCGGGTGCCATATTTTGATCCCCCGAATTTCTTCGTACCCCAGACCGGTACAATATAGTCGAGTATCGTTACGACAACTGCAATTGCCGCCATTGTGATAAGGATAGTCGAGGAGAAATCCGCAAATTTGGAAAAATGAAGAAGGATCAGGCCAAGGAAACTTAACGGCGGACCCGGAAGGACGGGAACAAGACACCCGATAATTCCGAGTACCATCAGAATAATTGCAAATATCAGCAGTATATAATCAGACATTCAGCAGAATGGTTCTTTATTTTTTACCAAGGTCGTCAAAATCGATATTGGTGAATTCTTCTGCAGAGAGTTCACTAACTTCCTGTTTGACTTCGTCTGTCTGATGCAAAATTTGGGTTCTCAGCTCCCCGCTGCCATTCCCAATGTAGGTAACGGCATCTTTCAATCCATCGGTAAATTTGTCAAAATCCTCCTTGTAGAGGAAGATCTTGTGCTTTTCATAAAATACTTTTCCTTCTTTACCCAGACGCTTTTTACTTTCGGTAATGGTCAGGTAATAATCTTCCTTGCGGGTTGCCTTAACATCAAAAAAGTAGGTTCTCTTACCCGCTCTTACAATTTTGGTATAAATCTCTTCCTTTACAGTTTTTTCGTCATTCCCGATCATGACTTCCTTAATTCCGGCTTCTTCTTCCATTTCAATGTCAGTTTAGGTTAGGCTAGAGTTTTGATTTTCAAATGTAACAATTATTTTGAAAACAATACACGCACCCTTAAATGTATCCAATTTTTGATCTGTTGTTTTGATGGTAACGTAAAAGAGTTATTTTTGCACGGAAATCTGAGGTTCTTTAATAAATGATAAGCAGAAGATTATTGCGAATAAAAGCCCTTATGGCGCTTTATGCATTCAACCGGAGGGAGGATGAAGACCTGGCCAAGGCAGAAACGGAACTGATGTTCAGTATTGAAAAGACCTATGATCTATATCATTACCTTCTCCTGCTGGTTTTAGAGGTAGCCGATGTTGCTGCTGAAAAAATTGACCAGGGACTCGTGAAAAGAGTGCCTACTCACGAAGATCTCAATCCAAAACGGCGTTTCATAGATAATTTGGTCATCAGCCAGTTAAGGAAAAACAAGGCTTTCAATTCCTATAATTCAACACGAAAACTTTCGTGGATCAATAATTCCCATATTCCCAGACTGATGTATAACCGAATGCTCATATGGAAGAAATATGAGGATTACATGGCCAGCCCCGATCATAGTTATGTTCTGGATAAGAAGTTCATTATTAGCCTGATAACCGAGTTTTTTGCATCTTCGGAGGATCTTGAAGCTAATTTTGAGGAACAGAGCATTTACTGGAATGACGATACAGATTATGTCATTGTCATGATAGAAAAAACCCTGAAAAAATTTAAGCAGGATTCGGGAGAAAATGTCGCGATGATGCCTCTCTTCAAGAATAAAGAAGATGAAGAATTCGTCAGGATCCTGTTCAGAAAAGCCGTCCTTCATACAAAAGAGTCTTCCGAACTTATTGATAATAATACAACTAACTGGGAAGTTGAACGCATTGCCCTGATGGATATTCTTGTAATGCAGCTTGCAATTACCGAGATCCTTGAGTTTCCTGAAATCCCGGTGAAGGTTACTCTGAATGAATACATTGAGATTTCGAAATACTACTGTACCTCAAAAAGCAGTACATTTGTCAATGGAATTCTTGATAACATTGTAAAGGAGATCCGGGAAAAGGGACTTTTCAATAAGTCAGGAAGAGGTTTGGTCGGTGAAAAAATAGACACAGAGTAGATAAAATACCATATGGGATCAGAAGTCAAATTTCAATTTTTAGTCCTGTTACTGATACTTACCGGATGCAATGCGGGTTCGGGCAGTAAGGGAACAGTGAAGGAAATGCCTGTTGAAGGAGAGGTTGCGGACATAAGCTTCACAGAATATGAACACGATTTCGGAAAAGTAACGGAGGGTGAAAAAGTTGCATATGTCTTTTCATTTGTCAACAACGGGCCGGGTAACCTTGTCATTGCCTCGGCATCGACAAGCTGCGGTTGCACAGTGCCAAAATACGACAGGAAACCTATAGCCCCGGGAAAAGGAGGAAGCCTTGAAGTAGTTTTTGATACTTCGGCCCGAAGCGGAACCCAGACAAAAACGGTTTCAGTACATTCCAATTCAAAAACACCTGTCGTGGTTCTGAAAATAACTGCAGAAGTAATTTCCAAATAGTAATAATAACTAATAATTACAATGATGACCAGCTTTGCTTTTTTGTATCTTATGGGACAGCCGACCGGGGGAGCTGCCGGACAGGGTAACGCACTCGTTACTTTTTTACCATTATTGCTTGTGTTTGTTGTCTTTTATTTCTTCATGATCAGGCCTCAGATGAAGAAACAGAAAGAGATGACCAATTACAGGAATTCACTTAAGAAGGGTGACAAAGTCATAACTACGGGAGGTATTTATGGCAGGATCTACGAAGTGAAAGACAATTATGTGATGATGGAAGTTGGTGGTGATGTCAAACTTAAAGTGGATAAGAGTGCCCTTGTCAGGGATCCTGCTTCCGGTGACCAGAACTAAGTTTCTTCTACCCTGAGTGAAAGGGAAAAACAATATATGGTTTCTTAAACTTAAAGAAAAGGGAGGAATTCGGGTTGACAGAGATCTGATGGTCTTCGCATTCTTCCTTTTTCTTTCGTTCGTCTTCTGGTACCTTAATGAGATGGGGAAGGAGACCGAATCAGAAGTAAAGTACCCGGTGCGTTATATCAACCTTCCCAAGGAGAGGGTTCTTACAAACGATCTTCCGGCCCGGCTCGATCTTTACCTGAAAGGACCGGGATATTCCATACTGAAACTCAGGCTGTCGGGAAACAGGGCGCCTCTCATTCTCGACATATCAGCAATCAATTACAGGAGAGTGCCGGGGAGCAAAACCCTTGACTATTATATACTTACATCCGGGCTAATACTAGGTGTAAACAATCAATTAAGGGCTGAATGCGACATATTGTCGATCAGCCCTGATACCCTCTTCTTTTCCCTCGACAGGATTGTTTCAAGGAAGGTCCCCGTTTTCCCGGCAATTGAAGTTTTGACTGAAAGGCAGTATTTTGTCAAAGGAGCTATTGTTGCTGATCCGGATAGCGTAACAATATCAGGTCCGGAACATGTGCTTGATACGATAATCAATATCAGGACAAAACATAAAAAGTACTCTGGACTGAGAGACACTTTGAAAAAGGGAATAAACCTTTTGGTCCCAAAATTCATCGAAACGTCGGCCAAAAAGGTAGTTCTTACAATACCGGTCGAACAGTTCACGGAAGCAGAAACCACCGTTCCTGTTAAAATATTGAATAAACCTGATTCGATTGAGGTCAGGATCTTCCCCGACGCTGTGACCGTAAAAGGCCTGGTAGCGGTAAGTGATTATAAAAAATTCCAGGAGATTCCATTTGAAGTGGTCCTCGATCTGGGGAAAGCCAATCTCAAATCGTCTGAAAAAATTCCCGTTGAGTTCCGAAACATTCCGCCATTTGTCAACTCCCTGAGAGTTTCCCCTTCCAAAGTCGATTTCTTAATAGAAAGAAAAATCAAATGAACGAATCTTTCAAACCAGCTCTGAAGGTTGGCGTTACCGGAGGGATAGGCAGTGGCAAAACTACTGTCTGCAGGGTGTTTGCTGTTCTGGGGATACCTGTCTTTTCGACTGACATCGAAGCGAGAAAGATTATGGAAAGCGACAGGGAAATAATGCAAAAAATAAATTCACTGGCGGGAAAGGATCTTTATTCTGCGGGTAACCTCGACCGTGCAGAACTTGCCAGGCTGATTTTCAATGACAGGGAACTTCTTGGAAATGTTAATTCGATTGTGCATCCTGTGGTTTTTAAAACCTTCACGGAATGGGCATGCAGGCAAACTTCCTCATATGTCATTATGGAGGCGGCAATACTTTTTGAGAGCGGAGCTTCGAAGCTTGTCGACAAGGTACTGACCGTGGTAACTCCACTGGAGGAAAGGATTGAAAGACTTACCAGGGGAAATAAACTGACCAGGGACCAGGTAATGGAAAGGATCAAGAACCAGTTTGACGATAACTTCAGGATAACGAGATCAGATTATATTATCAATAATTCAGAAAATGATATGATCATTCCTGCCATCCTGAAAATTCACAGGGCGTTGGTGAACAATTTTAAAAGAACCGGATAACTATGGGAAGCTTTGCAAAGTGGTTGGGCGGCGGCCTGGGTTTCGTAATGGGCGGACCAATTGGCGCTATCATAGGATTTGTTGTCGGAGCAGCGGTCGACAATACCAGCATTTACACCACGGCACAGACATCGACACCTTACCAGACCAGGCAGGGCGACTTCGGAATGAGTCTGCTTGTCCTTGTTGCAGCAATGATGAAAGCCGACGGTAAGGTAGTTAAGTCCGAACTTGACTACGTCAAAAAGTTTTTTGTTTCTCAGTTTGGCCAGTCAAACGCAAGCGAGGCACTTTTGATGCTAAAGGATATTCTGAAAAAAGAAATACCTGTCATGGATGTCTGCAACCAGATCAGGGGTAATATGGACTATTCGTCAAGACTTCAGCTTATTCACCTGCTTTTTAACATTTCGGTTGCTGATACTGCCATTCATGTCTCCGAGCTTGAAGCGATTGAAAGAATTTCAGGGTATCTTGGAATATCCGGACCAGATTATCTTTCAATACGAAATATGTTCGTCCCGGAAACGGATTCATCCTATAAGATCCTCGAAATCGATACCTCGGCAACAGATGATGAAGTTAAAAAAGCTTACCGGAAAATGGCGATGAAGTATCACCCCGATAAAGTCAGTCATCTGGGAGAAGAATTCAGAAAAGCTGCTGATGAAAAATTCAAAAAGGTCAATGAAGCATACGAAAAGATCAAGAGGGAAAGGAATATGAATTAATATTAGTTCAAAAAAACACACAACCAGGATACCGTTTGGAATACAAAAAGTAAATTTGCGACAAAAGGAATAGAAAATGATACTTAAGGATATTTTATCGATCTCCGGAGAACAGGGGCTTTTCAAATTTGTTGCCCAGGGGAAAAATGCAATGATTGTTGAACATGTCGAAACGGGAAAAAGAAGCAGCGCGTTCAGTTCAGCAAAAGTAAGCTCGCTTGAGGATATTTCAATTTTTACAGACGGGGAAGACCTGCCGCTGGGCAAGGTGTTTGACAGGATCTTTGAAAAGGAATCAGGCGGCCAGGCAATAGAAGCAAAATCGGATCCGGACAGGCTGAAGAAATATTTTGAGGAAATTGTTCCGGACTATTCAAAGGATAAGGTCTATGTGAGCGATATCAGGAAAGTCTTCCTGTGGTATAATATTCTTCAGAAGAAAGATCTTCTTGTAAAAGAGGAACCTGAGAAAACAACTGAACCCGCTGCTGAAGGGAGCGTTCCGGAAAAACCCACAGGCAAAGGCAAGGCAGAGAGTGCCAAACCCGGGAAAAAGGAATAGCCGGGGAGTTTATTTAAATCAGACAGCCATGAATTTTGGAGGCAATGAGGTGGTATATGATTATTCTGTCTCACGGATCATCATTGTACCCGTTCCATACGACGAAACAAGCACCTGGATGAAAGGCGCCGACAGGGGTCCGGATGCAATTATGGAAGCCTCCGTGAACCTTGAGTTTTATGATGTTGAAACAAATTCAGAAGCTCATCTTAAAGGGATTCACACGATTGAGCCCCTGACTGAAAAAAGTTCCCCTGAATTGCTTGTTAAGGCTGTTCACGATAAGATCAGTCTTCTGCTGGCCGAAAAGAAATTCCCTGTTATAGCGGGTGGCAATCACACTGTCAGTATCGGATCGATAATGGCGTTTTCCGAGAATTTCAACAACCTTTCAGTTCTTCAGCTGGATGCACATGCTGATTTACGGCAGGAGTATGAGGGATCGGCATTCAACCATGCCTGTGCGATGGCTAGAGCCAGGGAATCGGCACAGCTGGTCCAGGTTGGGATCAGGAGCATGTCGGCTGAAGAGTTGCCTTTCGCCGACCGCGGGAGGATATTTTTCGCGCATGAACTTTACGGGAATAAGAAACTGTATGCCGACGCTATCGCGAAGCTGACTGAAAACGTTTATATCACAATTGACCTTGACGTATTTGATCCTTCTCTGATGCCCTCCACAGGTACACCTGAACCCGGTGGTCCTGACTATTTCGAGCTCATGCATTTTCTAAAAGAGGTTGCCGGTAAAAGAAACGTTGTCGGCTTTGATGTTGTCGAACTCTGCCCGAATCCTTCGAACAAAGCACCGGATTTTGTGGCTGCGAAAGTTATCTATCAGCTGCTGAGTTACATTTTTGCTTAGTCTTCCTTTTTTGCCTGTTCCCAGATCTCATTCATTTCGTCGAGACTCATATCGTGAAGCGACCTTCCTTTTTCAATTGTCTCTTTTTCCAGGTAATTGAAGCGCTTAATGAATTTTCTGTTGGTTTTTTCGAGGGCTGCCTCGGGATCGATCCCATAGAGGCGGGATGCGTTGATTATTGAAAAAAGGACATCCCCGAGTTCCGATTCGATACTTTCCGAATCGTGATTTTCAACCTCTTCCTTCAATTCGGCTATTTCCTCCAGAACTTTATCCCAGATCTGTTCGCGTTTTTCCCAGTCAAATCCCACCCCCCTTACTTTTTCCTGGATCCTGTTTGCTTTTACAATTGCAGGCAGTGATGAAGGTACCCCAGATAAAACAGGCTTATAGTCCGAATTCTCCCTTATCTTCAGATGTTCCCAGTTCTTCTCTACTTCTGAAGCCCCTGATACCTTAACATCTCCAAATACATGAGGATGCCTGTATATGAGTTTTTCATTTATACCGCTCAGCACATCTTTCATCGAAAAAGCTTGTTTTTCAGAACCTATTTTGGCGTAGAAGACTATGTGAAGCATAAGATCGCCGAGCTCATTTTTTATTCCTTCGTCGCTTTTTGACAATATTGCTTCAGCAAGCTCAAATGTTTCCTCAATTGTCAGCTTCCGGAGACTTTCATTTGTCTGTTTGATGTCCCAGGGACATTTTGCCCGGAGTTCATCAATAATGTCGAGGAGCCTGGAGAACTCCCCGCAACTTTTTTCTCTGTCACTCATATAATAAATTTTAAAAGAGTTGATTGGCAGATGCCGTGGTGTTGATCAGGTCAACCCTGACTGCAGAACCTATTTCAAGGCTGAGCAGTTCGGATACATCAGCACCATTTATCGAAATTTCCAGGAGGTCAAGCGGATTGAATCTGGCAAGTAATTCACCTACAGGTACATCACTGTAATTTTGAGAAATATTTTCTGTGAAATTATTATTGC
Organism: uncultured Bacteroidales bacterium; assembly: GCA_963737255.1. Lineage (GTDB taxonomy): Bacteria > Bacteroidota > Bacteroidia > Bacteroidales > VadinHA17 > LD21. Next base: position 564,120 of record CAVTSB010000005.1, on the reverse strand, counting down.
TTTGAATAAATATGCGGAAACCTTTCTTTTCGAAGACCCTGAAGAACACTTCCCTGGTAATATTTGATATTGCGTTGCCATAGGAATCGATGAAAATAATACTTCCTATAATCACCTCCTTGTCAATTGTGGCTCTGAGTGGTATGCGCTCGCTCAGATTCTTAAGGGGCATGCCAAGCTGGTCGGGTCTCTGCCCGGCATAAAGTCCGGAAGCAGCCCTGGCAAATATATCAAGTTCGTCTGTTGAACCTCCGCGTTCAATCCTTATGATCTCATCCGGATCGGAATTGAGAATAAGATTGAAAATCCCGTTATCAGTTCCGATGAAGTAATGATCCCTGGCCTTAACTATAAGATGATCCTCTCCGCTGTGGGCCTCGGAATGGACGCATATAATATGTATGGTGCCGTTGGGATAGTTGGCAAATGTATTCCTGATAACAAATGAAGCATGTGATATATTGAACGGATGAATACCTGCAGCATTATCGACTATTATGGCTCCCGGACACATACTGCATAGTTTTCCCTTAATGATACCGTTGTAAATATCATCTGGCTTCCATTCTGTTGTCAGGGTAATAACCGGCATGGGAAAAATCTTAAGACAAAGATAATCTTCTAAAGAAAAAATAAGCTTACTTTGCAGGGTTCAGAAGATCTTTTTTTGACCAGGAAGGTTTTGCATCTGGAATATCATGGGAGAAGGAGAATAACATTTCATAGGATTTTATGACTGAAGTAATAATATTCCTTGAGGACATCGATCCTGTAATCTTTTACGGTGCAAATAATTCCCTGCTTGATAAAATCCGTAGTTTCTTTCCGAAAATAAAAATGATTGCCAGGGGCAATGAATTGAAATGCATGGGTGAAGAGGCAGAGCTTACGATCTTTGCCGAAAAGTTCAACGAGCTGATCGAATATTACAGGAAATATCACCGGCTTGATGAGCAGGATATTGAAAAGTACTTTTTTGACAGGGAGCATATGAAAAGTGCTTCGAACGGCGATTTCGAGGAGGTGATAGTTTTCGGAACAAGTGGGAAGCCTATCAGGGCGCGTACGGTAAATCAGTTGCTGCTTGTCAGTGATTATAAGACTAATGATCTTGTTATTGCGGAGGGACCGGCGGGCACTGGCAAAACATATACTTCCATAGCTTTGGCGGTCAGGGCTTTGAGAGAAAGAGAGGTAAAGAAGATCATTCTGACACGACCTGCGGTCGAAGCAGGGGAGCGGCTTGGATTTCTTCCGGGCGACGTAAAGGAAAAGCTTGACCCTTACCTGCAGCCCTTATACGATGCACTTCATGATATGATCCCCTTTAAAAAACTGGAAACCTGGATCGAAGATGGTACCGTACAGATAGCACCTCTTGCCTTTATGCGGGGAAGAACCCTTGAAAATGCATTTGTAATACTCGACGAAGCTCAGAATGCAACGGTAAGCCAGCTTAAAATGTTTCTTACGAGAATGGGGGTCAGTTCCAAGTTCATCATGACCGGCGACACCACTCAGATCGATCTGCCCAAAAGAGGAGAATCAGGCCTTCTTCAGGCTATGAGGATCCTTGGAAATATAGATGGCGTTTCAGTCATAAAATTCGATGAGCGGGATATTGTAAGACATAAGCTTGTAAAACAGATCGTAAGAGCATATGAACAGGAGGAAAACGTGAGCAAACCTCCCTTAGAATAAAACAACAGATACATGAAAAAGACACTCGTTACCTCAGATTTCATTTTCCCGCGGCAAAAGAGCGTATATAAAGGCAAAGTCAGGGATGTATATAATATTGACGATAAATATCTCCTGATGATCGTTTCCGACAGGATTTCGGCATTTGATGTTGTCCTCCCAAGGGGGATACCATTTAAAGGGCAGGTACTTAATCAGATAGCTTCAAAATTCCTTGATGCGACGAGTGATATCGTTCCGAACTGGAAGATAGCAACACCTGACCCGACAGTGACAATAGGCTACATATGCGAACCCTATCCGGTTGAAATGATTGTCAGGGCCTATCTTACCGGCAGTTCATGGAGAACCTACAAGACCGGAGCCAGGGAGATATGCGGAATTCCATTGCCTGACGGAATGAGGGAAAATCAGCAGTTCGACGTGCCGATAATCACACCAACAACCAAGGCCGAACAGGGCAGGCACGATGAAGATATTTCACGGGAGGAGATTATAAAGAGAGGCCTGATCCCTGAGGAAGAATATGAATTGATTGAGAAATACACAATGGAAGTTTTCCTCCGTGGTTCGGAGATTGCCTCAAAACAGGGCCTGATACTTGTTGATACCAAGTATGAATTTGGGAAAAAAGAGGGTAAGATATATCTGATCGATGAGATAAATACCCCGGATTCATCGCGTTATTTCTATGCAGATGATTATGCCGGCCGGTTTGAAAAAGGACTGCCTCAAAAACAACTGTCAAAGGAGTTTGTGAGGGAATGGCTTATGGAGAACGGATTTCAGGGAAAGGAAGGACAGCAGGTTCCGAAAATGAATGATGAATTTGTCAGTCAGGTATCTGATAGGTATATCGAACTTTACGAAAAAATTACCGGCGAAAGGTTTATCAGGGCAGATATAACAAATGTCAGGGACAGGATTGAAGATAATTGCCTGAGGTACCTGAAGACGCTCCGGTTTTAACCAGCTGACCCGGTTGGCTGACGCTTCGGATTGTTTCGTTGGCTGATTGTACATTTTCTTGCTAAATTTGCATATTATTTGATGAAGCAATTTTTAAGATGAATAGACAAACTTCATTCAGAATATTATTTCTCCTGTTACTGATATTTATCCATTGCACTCCCGGGTGGACACAAGTTGCGGTTGAAAGGTCAAAAGACAAAGTGGTTATAGCGGGTGTTTCCTATTATATCCATCCTGTAAGGAAAGGTGAAACAATTTATTCAATAGCCCGGACTTACGGTATTACCACAAGTGATCTGGCCAGGGAGAATCCTTCAGTCACTGAAGGTCTTAAAGAAGGGCAGAGCCTCAGAATACCTGCAAGGCTGGTGTCGACGACATCCACGCCGGAACTTTCGCAGGTTAAACAGAAACCAAAGGATGACAGCAGGTTCCTTTATCATAAGCTTCAACCGGGTGAAACCATTTATTTTTTATCAAAAAAATACAGTGTTTCTGAAAATGAGATAGTTCAGAGCAACCCTGATATTGACATAAACAAGTTGCCGCTGGGTTATGAAATAGCCATTCCCCGGAAGTCATTCATGAATCAGAAACAAAATTTCACGGTTCAGGAAACCAGGCCTTATTATCACAAGGTTGTTAAGGGTGAGACTCTGTCTTCAATAGCTCGTCGTTATAGAATTCCACTGAGGGAGCTCAGAAGGGAAAACCGGGATGTAAGGTTTCCCCAGGTCGGTGATTCACTGAGGATCCCGGGCAAGGTTACAGCCATTGAAAAACCTGTGGAAGCGATTGTCTCCGACAGCGTTCCGGAAATTCCGGGGGATGAGGTAATATACCTTGAGCGTCCGTCGGAGTATACACCTGTGTCGAATCTCAGCGGATCGTTAAATGTTGCAGTTTTACTTCCGTTTTACCTGAATGAGAATACCCGGAGAAACGAGATCGATTCATCAAGGATAATCAAGGGGAAGAGAGTCTATACAGAAATAAGCATGCAGGGCGACTGGATCTACCCCGGGAGCCTTGGTTTTATTGAAATGTATGAAGGCATCCTGCTTGCGGCTGACACCCTTCGTTCGCTTGGGATGAATATTAACCTTCATGTTTTCGACATAAGATCCGATACAGTTGAAATTACCAGACTTCTCAGGTCGGGCAGGCTTGAAAGGATGGACCTGATTATCGGTCCCGTTTATTCAACTAATCTGCTAAAAGTCGCAAATTATGCCGGCCAGCTGGGAATACCCGTAGTCTCTCCGGTCCAGCTTTATACAAATTCAGTCCTTGCCAATAATCCAAGCCTCTTCCTGGCCAGTTCCTCGCTGGCAGTCGCTCAGGATCGGATCGCAGGGAAAGTTGCAGAGTATTTTGATCACAACATTGTCTTTATCCATTCGGATACATCAGTTGCAAATCCCGATGTCAGCGGATTCCGGAATAAGATACTTGCCGGACTCAGTTCCAGGATGCCGGTTGAGGAAATAAGCTTCAGGGAAATGATCTTTTACAGCAGGTCGGCTTATGGCGCCGATTCCGTCAACCGCTTATCACACACCCTGACGGAGAACAGGGGGAATGTTGTGATTATCGCCTCAGAAGATGCCCCGGTAATGATCGAAACAGTTCAGGATATTCATAACCTTTCAAAGAAATTTGACATTAAGGTGATTGGATATCCCGAGATGAGACAGCTTGTAAACATTGACCCCAAATTTCTCTTTGAGCTTGGGCTGATGATTTATTCTCCCTACTGGATTGACTATTCAAGTCCTGATGTAAAGCAATTCTGTTCTGATTTCCTGTCAAAGTTTCATACTCAGCCGTCCGAAATTAGCTATGCATGGGAAGGATATGACATTGCTTATTATTTTTTGAGCGGACTTGCCATTCACGGAAAAGAATTTGTTTTGCACCCTGAAATTCACAATCCTGACCTTCTGTATACCGGATTTGATTTTAAGCGTAGGAGCATTTATGAGGGATTCGAAAATCAGAAGCTCTTTCTGATCAGATATACAAATAATTACGAATTAGAGCTTGTTAAGGACTCGGGCGGCTATACCCTGAAATAATCACATGGAGCTTTTGACTGAAAATCACTCCGGAAATCAATTGTTAACAAAAATTAACAAAAGGGAATATTATTACCATTTTAATTGTCTAAAGGAAGTATGATCAAAGAATCGTACAGGCAGAAGGATGATGCTGAACTCGTAAAAGCTTCTTTGAATGGTGATACACAGGCATTTGGAGAAATTGTAACGAGGCATCAGAAGATGGTGGCACGAACAGTTAAGAGTATGCTTGGCGATTCGGTCTTTTCAGAGGACATTGGACAGGAAGTATTTATTAAACTATTCTATTCACTGTCAGGATTCAGGGGCGAGTCAAAGCTGTCGACCTATATTCAAAAGATTGCTGTAAACCTTACCCTGAACGAGATTAAAAGGAGAAAGAGGTTCTTTTCAATGTTTTCGCAGAAAGGAAATAGTGAAATGCATGAATTTGAAGTTGCCGATCACGATCTGCAGGGAGCAAGGGAGGCAACTGAAATTGTTAACAAGGCACTTATGGCAATGGAACCGAAATTCAGGGTGATAGTGGCAATGAGGATGCTGCAGGGCTATTCCACCAAAGAGACTGCTGAGATACTCAATCTGCCCCTTGGAACGGTGCTTTCAAGATTATCAAGGGCACAGGAACAACTTAAAGATATTTTGCAAAAATTATAAAGTCATGAATATATCGAAACTTAAAGACTTATTAATCAGATCGCTGGATGAGGACGCTGATCCTCTGGAAGTCTCCGGCAAAATAGAAGCGGCAGGCGTGAGTTATAATTTCAGGGAAAACTTCCACGATAAGGTAATGGATAAAATTTACAGTACAGGATCTGCTGTGGTTCGTGACATTGAGTTCGTTAAAAGCCTGAACTATGTTTTTTACCGGATTGCGCTTCCCGGAGTAGCTGCCATCCTTTTGCTGCTTATCTCAATCTTCCTCATGGAAGGATCGCTCTCGCTAAATTCATTCCTGGGTATGGGCAACAGTAATGATGAAAGTATTATATATCTGCTGACTGGAAATTAAATATATATATGAAAACGAGACTGATATTACTTGTCATTGTTACACTGATTATAGGTTTTACTCTTGGGATGCTCACTTCGGCCCAGCTGCGGTTGCAAAAACTGAAACCGGTGCGATTCTATTACTCGGAAGAACGGTTCAGGGAGGGATTTTACAAAACAATCCAGCCAGATGAAAAGCAAAAAGCAAAAATTGACATTATCCTTGACAAGTATGCCAGAATAAACAGCGACACCCAGTCAAGATTCAGAAAGGAGTTTGACTCGAATATCAAGGCAATGAGGAAGGAACTCGATTCAAACCTCACAAAGGAGCAGCTTGCAAGGGTAAAGGAGATGGATGAGCGCCGGCAGGAAATGATCCGACAGGAGAGGAGAAGGCCAAGAAACGATTCGGCAGATTTCAGGGATGGACGACCGCCCCGTACCGATCAGAGGCACGGATCAGGAGGACCTCCTCCACACCCTTACACAGAAGCTGATTCAGTCAGGCTACCCGATTGAAAATAACAGGTAATCAAGCAATATCGGGATATCATCGGGATTTACTCCAAGCGATAACAGGAGTGCCCGGTCCTCTTCAAATACAGCCATGAATTTTTCTTTCGAAATTTCTCCAATTGTTATGCTTAACCTGTAAAAATCAACAGCCTCCTTCTTTTTCCCCTGGCATAATGCGAGATGTCCGTTATTTATATAATCATGGGCGTTAAGCTTTCCCGATGAAAGCCTCTCATAATATTTTTCCGAATCCCCGAACCTTCCCAGGGCAAGGTAACAGAATGCTATTGGCCTTAGTATCTTTATGTTCCCGGGATCGTTATACTCAACCCTGAAATAATACTTCAATGCTTCTTCATAATTGTGCAAATCAAGATAACAATGTCCGGTCATAATTGCTGTGTGAACATTTTCAGGGTCCATTGAGCCAGCCTGGAGATAATAGTCAAGCGCTTCCTCTTTTTTCCCAAGCCTTCGAAGACATAATCCGATCTTTTTCAGGGTCCATTCTTTTCTCTCAATAAGTTCTGCCATCCTGTAATACCTTAGCGCATCCTCAAATTTTTCCTCCTGCTGATAACAAAAAGCTATCTTTTCGTATAACTGGGAGTCACCTGGCTTATTCCTGACCTGTTTCAGAAAGAGATCGAGGGCGTCAGGGAAATAGTTTTTACTGAAGAAATAATCGGCCAGTCCCGCCTCAGCTTCCGCAGAATTGTCCGTCATTTTGAAGAATTCTGAGTTGTATATATCAAGTTTTCCCATGAAAAGATCTTCAAACTCCTTCCTGTACGGCGAGAGCTTGAAGAACCTGTACAGATCCTGCAGATACTGTGTCACGTTTGTTCTGAAGCTTCTGTACGGATCGATCACCTTTTCATCATCCTCAAGTTGCCTCAGCCCGTCAAGCTCCATTCTGAATACTTTCAGCATCATACTCTTCTGGGATGAGGGAAGGTATTTAAGGTTAAGCAAAAGGGAATACTTGTCAGAATTGCAGATGAATGGAGTTTTGTACAGGGCTTCAGCCAGTTCATTGGTGCCCGGACCGAGTATCTCGTCCCTGAAAATCTCATTAACAACATCGTGGTCAGGATAGAATGGGACAAACCAGTTTTGAAAGTCCTTGAAAAAATCGAAATGCTTAAGGTTTGCGAAAGCCGACATATAGACATCGGCTCCTTCCATCTGGAGCTTGGTCAGTTCTTCCATTGTCTTGAATATTTCATCCGATTCGCTGAACATTTCCGACCAATCAGGATTTTTATCCTCATCCTTGTCTTTCGGAAGAATATTATCAAGGTCAAGCTTCTCTTCTATTCTTGGTTTAAGCCTGGCAACCTGCGGCAGAATTTCATCATGAAGTTTTTTGCTGAGATTTTCCGTTTCTCTCGAGCGTATTGTCTGCAAAACAATTATCCTGCAGTATTCGGTAAATGTACTATTCTTACTTATTGCTGTTATCCTTGAAGTTATCTCGGGATAAAGAAGGATCCTTCCGTTGTAATAGTGCAGGTTAAAGATAAGGCCGGTAAGCGCCCGCTCCATAATCTGCTCCTGCTTTGCCTCATAAAAATCGAGCAGCCTGAGTAATTTATCCGTCTGCCATGTTCGCAGAGCGCTGAGGGTTATGGCACTGACAAACAGGCTTGATTCAAACCACCTGAACTTGCCCGAGGTCATGACTATTCTTATAAGACTGTTCTCAGCCTCCCCATAATAGTCTGTAAGCCATAAATGGTTAAAAATATTTTTGATCAGATGCTTATGCATCAGGGAGATTTTAGATTCAGGATCAGGATTAATTTCCTGGCTCAGCTTAAGCCACTCATCGAGTTCTGATTTGAACATCAGGTCATCGACTGTTTCAACGATTGTTTTACCTGACAGGAGTTGTTCCTTTTCCATCTGCTGCTTTACCCAGTAGGTATTCCATCCCGAATGATGTGACAATATGTCCTGTCTCAGGCGATCTGACAGGCGGAGTATTGATTGTATCAGCTTAAAATATACTTTATTGCGTTCAGGATCATTAATGCCTTCAATGGTATAGGTGAGCATATTCCTGTATGTCATTACAATGTCGTTGTATTCGTCCCGGAGAACTCCCAGAGAAGATACGGAAATCATATCTTTCAGAATATCAAGACTTTGCTTAATCCTCTTTTCTGAAACAAATTTGCACAGCCTTTTATGCTGCTGTATTACTTTATTTGCATCCATCCCAAGCATGACTTAATATGAAACTAAAATTGATAACTGTGTTTCATGAAATTGCAAGCAACAATCAGGCCGCAATTATTTTATTTTGAAGTAATTAATTATCAAGAAAATAATCCTGACATCATTTCGGAACCACCCTGTAAAACTGGAGTAAGCCTAGAATTTGTAACCAATGCTGATATATCCTTTAACAGCGTTATAATATCTTTCGTTGGAGCTCAGTCCATGCATAAAGCCGATCCTTACTGGTCCGAACATTGACATATAAGCTGCTTCCAGGCCGTATCCGGCAAGCAGGGAGAATTTTTCATTATCATGGATCTCATTTGCGGCAAAAAAGTCGGTCATAAGAGTCAGATGAACATTTTTCATAACCTCCAGGTCAAAGTCGGCTCCGATGCCGGCACATTTATCAACGGCAATCTCATTTGAATGAAAACCTGCAAGCGGGATGGATTTCCCTGCAAGGACATCAACTCCGCCCAAATAGTACGTATTGTAAAGGGAAGTAGTTGAATCCGCATCAATAGTATAGAGCAGGTTGGCTTTCAGGGAAATGGTCAGATCCTTTGAAACTGAAAAGTAACTTCTGACCCCCCCGGTAAAGGAATATGATCGGCCAAATGAAAATTCTCCCGGATCAGCTTTCCTGTAAGTATCTTTCGCATAATCAGTTCTGATAACTCCTGACAACAGCTTTGATGTACCTGCTGATATGTATGAAAGAGTTCCCCTGTCGGGAAAATTCTTTTTGTCAAGGGTATTAACCTGGTAATCATAACGTGCAGTCAGGAAGTTATATGTTAACTTTTTGAGATGGTTCCGGGATACAAAATCAGGGATAAAAGTGTTGTTTTCAACTATAATTGAAGCGTTCATCAAATGATTTAACCCTAAATACTTGCTGATGGAAAAGCGGGAATAAAAGGTGCGGTCATAGATGCTGCCAGTCTCATTTCTGAAGGTAAGCATTGGCAGATGCGTGTTGTCAGAATATAAAACCGTTGAAATTCCGAATTTTTGATTACGGTCGATGAACTTCAGCAGCGTGAGTCGGAACCTGTAATACTGACCAATGAATGTGTCGAAATCCAGCAGGGATTTTGGACTTATCAGGTCTTTAAAGGTTATCCTGAATACCAGGCCCGTTCTGATATATCTGTCGTAATAAATTCCACCGTAAAGCATCGAGTTTGATTCTTCCGAACACTCGATTGAAAGGATGAGTGAATCATTGCGTGACATTATCCTGTACTTTACTTTTTCGAACCATGTTTTGCCATACAGGAGGTCAATTCTGTCACTCAGCGACTTTTTATCAATTTTCTTTCCCGGCTCAATTCCGAGAACCCCAAGTATCTGGGAATCGCTGTACAGCTTATTACCTGTTACCTCAATTTTGTCGAACGAATGGAACTGTCTGTCGAGGATATTTTCAGCAGGCTTTGCAACACCTGTCCGGTTGATTGAATCGGCCAGCCTCCTGAAGTATTCCTTATATGGTAAGGCAGCTTTGTAACCTCTTTCAATTATTGAATCCACATAGGTAAAAACGGTTGAGGAATATCCTCTAAGGACAGGCTCAATCATAACGTCCGTCAATTTCTTTTGTTTCAGAAAATCCTCCCTGCTATTCATAAACACGAGCTGTCTTACTATCCCCGGCATTGACTGCAGCTGCTCTTCAGAGTATACCTGAAATCCGGTGTAGGATCCTATAACAAAGTCCGCGCCCATTTCAATGACCTCTTCCGCGGCATAATTTCTGAGAACACCACCGTCAATCAGAATGGCCGTATCGATCCTGACAGGAGTAAATAAAGTTGGAACAGCGCTGCTAGCTCTTAGGGCATCAGGCAGGTATCCAGTTTTTAATTCCACTATTTTCCCTGTCAGAATATCTGTGGCCAGGCACATGAAGGGTATTGGCAATTTCGAAAAATCATTTATTCCGGCAGCGGGCCATGAGTAATAACTCATTTGATTTTCAATCTGCTGACCATTAATCAGGCCTGAAGGAAGCTTAACCCTTTTTGACGATATCGGAAGTGAAATAATGCTGTTATTGTAGTGTTCCTTTTCGGGGAAGATTACCTTGTTCTCCGGAATTATACTGGTAAAGCTCAGGTCCCAGTTCATACTGTTCAATATTTTATGAATACTGTCGGCGGAATAACCTATTGCATACATTCCGCCGATAATACTGCCCATGCTGACGCCTGAGATATAATCAGGTCTGAGCCCGGCCTCCTCCATTACTTTAAGTACCCCCACATGTGCCATGCCTTTTGCCCCACCGCCGCTTAATGCCAGGCCGATCTTTGGTCTGATGTTTACCGGCTGCGAAAATGTTAAGGTACCGGTGAGGAAAAACAGCAGAATCGAACCTGTAATTTTCAGGAGGTTAATGAAAACAGTTCTCAGACAAGGATTTAGATCGTATGGCATGACCTGTGATATTAAAAACCGGTACAATGGCAGCACCCTGAATGGAAGCCACTAAATTTACTTAATTTTGCGATGTGAAAAAACTTAAAAATTCAGGAGGTGAATTTTTGCCTGCCACACGGAAGGAGCTTGATTCGCTGGGCTGGGAGGAGCCGGATGTAATAATTTTCAGTGGTGATGCATATGTTGATCATCCATCCTTCGGCACAGCAGTTATAGGACGCGTGATAGAGGACGAAGGTTTCCGGGTGGCAATTGTTCCCCAGCCTAACTGGAAGGATGATTTGAGGGATTTCCGTAAAATGGGAAGGCCGAAGTACTTTTTTGGTGTAACAGCAGGTAACATGGACTCGATGGTAAATCATTATACTGCTGCACGCCGCCTAAGGTCAAATGACGCTTATACTCCCGGAGGTAAATCGGGTTTCAGGCCTGATTACCCTACGATAGTTTACACACGGATACTCAAGGATCTGTTTCCTGATGTGCCTGTGGTTTTAGGCGGTATTGAAGCTTCGATGAGGCGGCTTACACACTATGATTACTGGAAGGATAAGCTTGTACCTTCACTTATTCTAAGCAGCGGAGCTGACCTAATTGTTTACGGGATGGGTGAGCAGCCGGTACGGGAGCTGATCAGGCTTCTCTCAAGAGGAGTCCCGTTTGCATCTCTGACAACAATACCACAGACTGTCTTTTCAAGAAAAAAAACCATATCCATTACTCCGAATAAAAACTGGAAAGAGATCAGACTTAATTCTTATGAAGAGTGTCTGGCCGACAAGAGAGTTTTCGCTTCGAATTTTGCAGCTTTTGAAAAGGAATCGAACAGGATTGAGCCGGCGAGGCTTATTGAACCGTCGGGTGACGATAATGTAATTGTAAATCCGCCATTTTTGCCCGCGTCGGAGGAAGAGGCGGACCGGACATATGATCTTCCATACATGTATCTGCCGCATCCAAGATATTATAAGAAAGGCAATATACCTGCGTATGAAATGATAAAGTTCTCTGTCAATATTCACCGGGGTTGCTTTGGCGGTTGCAGTTTCTGTGCCATTGCAGCCCACCAGGGAAAGCAGATTGTAAGCAGATCGGAAGAGTCAATTATAAATGAGATAGACAAAATTTCAGGATTACCTGACTTTAAAGGGTATCTGACCGACCTGGGAGGTCCCTCTGCCAACATGTACAGGATGAAGGGGAAAAATATGGAGCTTTGCCGGAAGTGTTCAAGGCCATCGTGCATCTGGCCGGCGGTTTGTAATAATCTTGAAACAAGTCACAGGGAATTAACGGCACTTTACCGGAAAGTAAACTCACATGCAGGCATAAAGAAGGCCTTTATCGGGAGTGGAATACGATACGATCTTTTATTCAGGGAATGGAATCCCTCAGCAGGCCAATCTGAACGCGAGTATCTTGTGGAGCTTGTCACAAGCCATGTATCAGGCAGGTTAAAAGTGGCTCCGGAACATACTTCCCCGGATGTTTTAAAATACATGAGGAAGGTGCCGTTCGACCTTTTTAAAAAACTGAAAGCCCGTTTTGATGCTATCATCGCTTCGCATGGCCTTAATTATGAGATCGTGCCTTACTTTATTTCCGGTCATCCGGGGTGCACTGATGCAGATATGAGAGAACTGGCGCAGGAAGTCAGGAGTCTGGGTATCAGGCCTGAACAGGTTCAGGATTTCACACCCACCCCCATGACAGCATCAACTTTATTATATTATACCGGTTTTGATCCGGTCAGTGGAAGAAAGGTTTATACAGCCAGGCGGGTCGAGGAAAAAAAACGTCAGAAAGAGTTCTTCTTCTGGTACAGAAAAAAAAGCCGGGACTAAAATGTCCCGGCCTTTGTCTAAACAATTAAATCAATCATAGGAAAACACTACTCGTACTCTTTAAGGATGTTCTTCACATCATCGGGTGCAACACGGCCGTAAGTTTTGTCGCCGACAAGGACAACGGGAGCAAGTCCGCATGCACCAACGCACCTCAGGTTGGAAAGCGAGAACTTCCCGTCGGGTGATGTCTGACCGACCTGAAGTCCGGTCTCTTTTTTAAATTCCTCAAGGACTTTTTCCGCGCCTCTGACGTAACATGCGGTTCCCATGCAGATGCTGATCGGATGCTTGCCTTTCGGGGTCATCGTGAAAAATGAATAGAAGGTGACAACACCATAAATTTTTGCAACAGGTACCGACATCTCACTTGATACTACTTCCTGGATTTCAGCCGGCAGATATCCGAAATGCTCCTGGCATGAATGCAGGACATTAATAAGTTCCTGTGGGTCATTTTTGAAAGATGCACAAATCTCCTGGATCTTTGATACATCTTCCCTTCTCAATTCTATTTTAATACTTGACATAGTCTTGAATTTTATTTTATACCGTTAGGTAAACTACTGTTTTACAACTATCTTTTTCTTCTTGTCAAAATAATGAGTATGAAGCAGATGATGGGCTTTCTCACTATTCGGTTTTTCAAGGAACTCTTCATAAAGCTTTATAATGAAGGGATTCTCATGTGATTTTCTCAGCGGCTTGCTTCTGTCTTCGGCATAGAGAGCAGCAGCCCTGGCTTTAATAATATCAGAGTTGCCATGATGCAAAGGTTGTCCGCCTCCGCCGATACAGCCGCCGGGGCAGGCCATAACTTCAATTGCATGGTACTGTGATTTGCCTGACCTTACATCGTTGAGAAGCTTCCTGGCATTTCCCAGTCCGTGTGCAATACCAATCCTTATTGGCAGACCATCAAAATCAATGGTTGCCTCACGAACACCTTCAAGGCCCCTTAGCTCGGTAAAATCAAGCCTTTCAAGCTTTTTACCTGTTTGAATCTCATAGGCAGTCCTGACGGCTGCTTCAATCACGCCACCCGTAGTGCCGAAAATTACGCCTGCACCTGTTGATTCGCCAAGCGGTGCATCAAAATCACTCTCTTCAAGATTATTCAGATCGATGTTAGCCTGTTTGATGAAGGCAGCAAGTTCCCTTGTGGAGATTGAAAAGTCAACATCCCTGTTGTTATCGGTTGAAAATTCCTCCCTCTGGCACTCATATTTTTTAGCCAGGCATGGCATAATTGATACGACCACCAGGTCTTTCCGGCTGATTCCTAATTTGCCGGCAAAGTAGCTTTTTGCTATTGCGCCGAACATCTGCTGGGGTGATTTGGCTGTAGAAGGCACATCCTTCAGATCGGGAAAGTATTCCTCGAAGAAATTGACCCAGCCGGGGCAGCATGATGTAAGAATCGGGATCCGTGCGGTTGTATCGCCCTTCAGATGCCTGTTCAACCTGTCGAGGAGTTCAGTTCCCTCTTCCATTATTGTAAGGTCGGCTGCAAAATCGGTGTCAAAAATATAGTCAAATCCAAGTGATCTCAACGCGGTAACCATTTTGCCCGTGACAAGTGTTCCGGGTTCCATACCGAACATTTCGCCGAGAGCTGCCCTCACTGCAGGGGCTGTCTGGACAACAACCGTTTTGGTCGGGTCGGCAAGTGCACGGAGTACCTCGGGTGTATTGTCAACCTCTGTAAGAGCTCCTGTTGGGCATACTGCAACGCACTGGCCGCAATATGTGCATGTTGAATGCTCCAGATTCTGCTCGAAAGCAGGGGCAACCGCTGCCATGAATCCGCGGTTGACAGCTGACAGGGCGCCAACAGTTTGTACCGTATTGCACATCATTTCACAGCGGCGGCACATAATGCATTTGTCAAGGTCCCTTTTAATTGAGGGTGATGTATCGGGTTTGTAAGTTGACATTGCAGCATATTCAGCACCGGGAATATCCCTGATACCGAGCATATGAGCCATACTTTGCAGGTCGCAGTTGCCCGATTTTGCACAGACCAGGCAATCCTTCGGATGATCCGACAGGATAAATTCCATAACAGTCCTCCTGGCGTTCAGGACCCTGGGTGTGTGTGTTTTTACTACCATGCCGTTTTCGCAATTGGTGGAGCAGGAGGGAGGAAGGTTACGCCTGCCCTGAATTTCAACAACGCAAATCCTGCAGCCTCCGGGCTTATTTTCAATGTTCAGATCGTGCAGCTCCATGTAGCACAGTGTTGGAATATTGATCCCGAGTTCTTTGGCTGCCTTATATACTGTAGTACCCTTAGGTACTTCAATTTCTTTATTATCAATATAGAGCTTTACTGTTTCCATCACTTTTTAATTAATTGACATAAATAGCATCAAACTTACATTTCTCTTTACATGCCCCGCATTTTATACAGATTGCAGGATCGATATGATGAATTTCTTTCCTTTGACCCGAAATTGCATTGACCGGACAAACCCTTGCGCATGCGGTGCATCCGACACAGTTTTCAGCATTAACAATATATACCATGAGATTTTTGCATTCACCGGCAGGACATTTCTTGTCAGTAACGTGTGCAACATACTCATTCATAAAATTATCAAGTGTGGACAGTACGGGATTTGGTGATGTCTGACCTAATCCGCAGAGAGCTGTATCTTTAATGACAAGGCTCATATTTCTCAGCCTGTCAAGATCGGCCGGAGTACCTTTGCCATCACAGATATGGTTCAGCAGTTCATAAAGACGTTTGTTCCCGATTCTGCAGGGGGAACATTTCCCGCACGATTCATCAACGGTGAACTCCAGAAAGTACTTTGCGATGGAGACCATGCAGTTATCTTCATCCATCACTATCATACCGCCTGATCCCATCATGGAACCTGCTGCCACAAGATTGTCAAAATCGATAGGTACGTCAAGATGCTTTTCAGTCAGACATCCTCCTGAGGGACCACCTGTTTGAACAGCTTTGAATTTCTTCCCGTTTTTAATTCCTCCTCCTATTTCAAAGATTATTTCTCTCAGCGTTGTTCCCATCGGAACTTCGACAAGACCCACATTATTAATCTTACCGGCAAGGGCAAAAACTTTGGTACCCTTCGATTTTTCAGTTCCGATTTTACTGTACCATTCTGCACCCTTAAGAATTATGACAGGTATTGCGGCAAAAGTTTCAACATTGTTCACATTGGTGGGCTTGCCCCTGAAACCGGCCTCGGCAGGGAATGGCGGCTTGATTGTCGGTTCTCCGCGAAGACCCTCCATTGAATGGATCAATGCAGTTTCTTCCCCGCAAACAAATGCCCCGGCGCCGTACCTGAGAGATATGTCAAAATTAAAGCCTGTACCGAAAATATCATTGCCGAGCAGGCCATAATCCTTTGCCTGTGCGATGGCAATCTTAAGCCGCTGTATTGCAAGCGGATATTCAGCCCTTATATAAATAAGACCTTTTGAAGCTCCGATGCTGTATCCGCAGATAGCCATTGCTTCAAGAACCGAGTGTGGGTCGCCTTCAAGTACGGAACGGTCCATGAATGCACCGGGGTCACCTTCATCGGCATTGCACACCACATACTTCTCATCTGATTTATTCTTGTTGGCGAATTCCCATTTAAGACCGGTCAGGAATCCGGCGCCGCCACGGCCTCTTTGCCCTGAATCCCTGACAAGCTTGATCACCTGTTCCGGGTTCATTTCAGTCAGCACCTTGCCAAGCGCAAGATAGCCGTCACGGGCAATGTATTCATCAATGTTTTCAGGATTGATCACTCCGCAATTCCTGAGCACTATCCTAAGCTGTTTTTTGAATATACCCTTATGTTCCTGTTCACCAATTACTTCTTTAGTCACCGGATCATGGTAGAGAAGATGTGTTACTTTTCTTCCTTTAATTATGTGCTCATCAACGATCGTCTGCGCATCCTCCGGTTTTACACCTACATATAAAGTATTGTCAGGCAGAACTTTTACAATCGGGCCGTGTTCGCAAAAGCCAAAGCAACCGGTAACAATTACCTGAACGGTTTCCGATAATCCCCTGGCTTCAAGCTCATCCCGTAAATTCCAGACAATAGCATCACTTTCAGAAGAATGGCAGCTGGTGCCGCCACATACCAGAAGATGCTTACTGTATTTTGACATATCCTATCCTCCTATTATTTAGAATCGATTGTTTCGTAATTCACAGGAATGATCCCATCAACAAGCTCACCTGTTTTGATGTACTTTTCTATAATCTGATCTGCTCTTTTCAGATCCACATAACCGAAAACAACCGGGTCCTGTCCGGGAAGCTTAACTTCAATAGTTGGTTCGGCATAGCAGTAACCCATACAACCGGTCGGGGTGACAATTCCCGGAATATTTCTCCTCTCAAGTTGCTCCAGGAAAAAATCCATGACAGCTTTTGCTCCGGAAGCAAGACCACAGGTTGCAGTCGCAACTTTCACCTGGATATTTTGCCCGGGATCAGCTGCATTCTTCATTCCGCCCAGTCCTTTTTTAATTTCTTCGCGTTTCCTGGACAGATCCGCGAGTGACTTGATTCGTGACATGTTCCTAATTATTAGTTTAATTCAAATTAATGTGCCTAATATGGTTAATCTCAAAAATTAAAAAAAAATCGGTTTTGCTGCAAATAAAATCAATTTCAGAATCAGCAGTTATGAGAATTGTCAGTACTAGTGTAAAATCTCCAGCTGGTCACGTGTCGAAACGGGAGGCAACGGTAGAACCTTAACCTTCTTTCTATATCACAGATAATCACCATGTTCTCTGCAAAATCATTTTCAATGCTTCAAAATATGTTTAAAATTATCGCAAAGTTAAAATTTAATTGTGAAATAATTAACAATGTTATAAAAATAACAATATTTTAAAATGATTATAAATAAAGCCTGATAAAAGGTGAATTCAAGATAATGTTAACTGAAAAACAACCGGTTTAAACTATAAATATGCGGTGATTTTTACGATCACCGGAGATTTCTGAATTCTGAACCTGACTTCCATTTTGGAAATGAATCGCCGTTTGCCAGTTCGAAGCCTATCATGAAGGCAAGGCGCGTATCTTCGGCAATTCCTTCAAGATTCCATTTATCCGCTTCATAGTTGTCTGCCGGACGGTGGTAACGGTTTGCGATATAATCCTGTTCCATCTGTGCCGCCCATTCCTTTCCAAACTCCCTGCTTTCAACATTGCCTCTGGCGAATAGGGAAGGAACTCCCTTTTTAGCAAAAGGAAAGTGATCGGACCTGAAATACATCCCGGTATGTGAATTCGGGTCACCGGTTATATACCTGTCCTGTTCAGCAGCCGCCTTCCCTGCCAGGTCATCAAGGTCTGACTGGCCGAGTCCTGTTATCATTACATCCCTCATTCTGCCGATGGGAAGCATAAGATCGTTGTTCAGGCAGGCAACTGTTTTTTCGATTGGTATTGGCGGGTTCTCAGTATAATATTTTGATCCGGCAAGTCCCTGCTCTTCCGCAGTCGGAAATAGAAGGACGATACTTCTTCCAGGTTTCTTTTTCAGGCCTGAAAAGGCCTTTCCTATCGCCAGGGCCCATGCCATTGAAGTACCGTTATCGACTGCCCCGTTATAGATCGAATCGCCGTTTTCTGGCTCCCCGATGCCGAAATGGTCCCAGTGAGCGGTATATATAATACATTCATCAGATCTGCTTCCGCCCTTCAATATCCCTGCAACATTCTTTGACTTACTGTATTTGATTCTGTTCCTGATTGATAATGAAATTTTCATATCGAGAGGGAATCCCTTAAATCCTTTTTTACAGGCTTCTGACCTGAGGTCACTTATGTTGAGACCTTTTTCTTTCATAAGTATTTCCGCTGACCCGGCAGTTATCCATCCGGTGAACTGACAGCGAGGTGAACCGGTGCCTTCAGACAGCTCGTACAGATTCTGGTTTAGGGAACTCTTCCTGGGTACCATAAATGAATATCCTGCGCCTTTTGTCTCGTGAATGATCAGTATTCCCTGTGCTCCCTGCCTGGCAGCTTCTTCATATTTATATGTCCACCTGCCGTAATATGTCATCTCCGTTCCCTTGAACAGGGAGGAATCGCCTGTATATAATCCCGGATCATTTACCATCACCAAAACAGTCTTCCCCCTGACATCCAGCCCGGCGTAATCATTCCAGCCGTATTCGGGTGCAACAATACCGAAGCCTGCGAATACCATCCCGGAACTTTCTATGACCACCCCTTCTTCTTCCAGAGGAGAGATTACTGCAACATCATCGGGCGTGTTGAACCTGAAGGTTGATTTTCCTGATTTAACCTCAATGTCACCGACTGAAGAGTTAATCTCAACCATTGGTACCTCCTGAAAATAGCTGCCGTTAAAAGCCGGTTCAAAGCCAATCTTCTCAAGCTGGCCAGCCAGGTAATTTACAGTAATCTCCTCACCTTCAGTGAAGGGTTCCCTTCCCAAAAAGCTGTCCGACCCGAGGTCTTTAATATGCATTTCCAGATCCGAAATGGTTATGCTTTCCATAGCTTTGTCACGATCGGAGTTTACGTTTGTGCAAGAAGAGAGCAAAAATGCTGATATTAACAGTGGATAAATTTTATTTAGCATGGCAGGTATTATTAGACTTTATCTTAAGATGACATTTCCAAGCAGTACCCTCCCGCTTTTCCAGTAGGCCCTGAAATATGGGTCATCAGTGATATACACAACTTCACCTGATCCCACCCTTTCCGATCCGATTACCAGGGTATTCTTCACTTTTTGCCTGAACTTGTAGCCGGCAAATCCGGATACCGGGTCTTTATCAAGTATATAGCCAATATTGCTGCCTTCCTTCAGAAAGGGGTAAACTGAAGTCCGTTTCATTATAAACCATTCCTTTCCAAGCCCGAAGGCATAGGGATGGGTTTCATCAAGAGTAACTTTATAAATGCTGCCGGCTGATCGTTCCATGAGGGAGTGCCTCCTTTCATCCTCAAATTTTCTGAGAAAGGTTGTATCATCGCTTTTTTCTTTTTTTTCTGCTGCTTTCTGCTCAGCAGTCCGCATTTCAACAGCTTTAAAAAGCGAGGTCGACTTCTCTTCTGCGAAAAGTGAAATTGCATTTTCAATGGCCACCACCTTTCCGCCTTTTTTTGCAAAATCCACTATCGTGTCCTTCAGTTTTGAATAGGTTCCTGATGTAAGAATTAACAAGTCATAATCGTTCAGGTCAATATCTTCAACATCAGCCGTATTGATAAGCGATAGCGGATATTGAAGCTCTCTCTCGAAGAAATACCACATTTCCCCGACCTGACCCGATGAGGTTCCTTCACCGCATAAAACAGCCGCCTTTATCTTTTTCATCAACGGTGAATAGTTCGATCCGAAATCTTTTCCCTGCTCCGCCAGCCCCGAGTTCACGGCAGTCAGTTTTACCATGAATCTGTCAGCCTCATCGGTTACGATCCGGTCAAGGCTGCTGTCGGTATTCCTGTTGTCATCACGGGTTATTATAAAGCTGCCCCTGTTAAAACCGGTACCTGAAATGGTAAATGGCTTTAACGCATATCTTACATTTATAGTTTTGCTCAGGAGTGATGCAATAAACCTCATTTCATTGAAGCCGGTGTAATTAATTGCATATCCATATGGTTTAGTAGTATTCATACTATTGGAGCCCTCCGGGGGAGTCACTTTTTCGTCGAGAGGCCTGATCTGTTCTGCTATTGCATAAGCCCTCAGATTAAATATGTAGGGCAAGGCCCATGCAGTGAGATCGTAGGAGAGTGAATCGGAGGCTTTGCTGTCGGGTTCGAAGAGTACCTGTACGAGCCGCGATTGAGGCTGGTAAGCACTCACCAGTATATCACCCTTTTCAATAGTCACTTCGCTCTCCTTATTTTTCAAATAGTCAAAACCCCTGTATTTTTTACCTGTGTTTCCCGAATAGGCATACCTTATCTGGTTTTTTTCAAGCAAGCTCAACAAACTCCCGAGATTTGATTTCTCATTCGATCCCTTAATGATGACTGACTTATATCTGAAAGAAGGTTTTTCCCTGTTCTCAGAAAAGAAATTGTTAAATTCAGTGATCAGCTTTTCCCTGTTTTCGTATGATACTTTTAACGTAGCCATTGTTGACAGGAAATGGCCTTCAATTCTTTTTTCAAGGGTCAAAGTATCACCGGATTCCCGTTTGTAGGCCAGGCCTGAATACCCCCCGCCTCCCTGTTCAAATGTAAAACCCATTGCTCCGTTGAAAAGCGGCCATGTATCACCGAAACTCGGACAGAAAAGGTCATAATTTTCCTTTGTGAAATAAAGTCTGGAAATTTTATCGAATAATTCCGCACTCCCTTTGCCCATAAGTTTATGGAATTCATGCTGCCATGTGGTTATTACCTCATGCCATGGTTCGGCTCCCGGGGCGAAAAAGAAAGTTGATTCAGCTCCCATTTCGTGAAAATCTGCATAAACCTGGGGCATAAACTGATTATAGAGAGCTATGCGTTGAACGGTCTCCGATTGTGTCTGCCATGCCCAGTCACGATTGAGATCAAACATATAATGGTTCGTTCTTGATCCCGGCCAGCCCTGGTTATGCTCCCATGAATTGCCGTCGGGATTTGAAAGCAGATTTTGAGCGTTCCGGAACCTGCCGGAATACAGATCCCGCCCATCGGGATTCTGGCACGGATCGATCACTATGATGCACGAATTGAGCCAGTCTGAGACGCCATCATATGAACCCGTCACAAGCGTATAAAGTGCCTTCATTGCTGTCTCCATTCCGGCAGCTTCATTACCGTGCACGTTATACCCCAGCCAGATAAAAGGTATCTGTTTGCCTGTGAACCTTCCATCGGTCAATCCTGTTTTGACAAGATTGTTCACCCTGTATTCCTCAAGATTAGCAATGTTCTCTTCACTCGAAACAATGCACACTCCAAGGGGTCTTCCCTCATAGGAGGTACCATACTCACGGTATTCTGCAAGCGGTGATCTGTCGGCAACATATCTGAAATATTCAATTGCCCTGTGATAGAATGTAAACTGAGTCCCAAGCCTGTAACCAAGAAATTCATCAGGGGAGGCAACTGTTTGTTCATAGGCATCAGTAAACAGCACCAAAGCGCTGCAGATCATGATCAGGATTCGTTTCATTGAAGTACTCTTAAAAATAATAGGCTAATATAATCTTTTTGCAACTGCCAGCTTGAAAATTCTTATTTTTGCTCCCCTGAGACGAATTTATAATATACAAATATTCCATTATGAAAAAGTTGTCTACCCTGAATGTTCTGATCATTCTTTTATTATGCGTTCAGTCAATCAACAGTAAATCACTCGCCCAGATGCCGGTACGACCCAGCAGCCCGTTCCGTATAACCGGCTGGGTTGATGATACCCACTATCTGTTCCAGACTCTTGATGACAACAAAAGACCAGTCACAAGGAGCGTTGATATCAGAACCGGCAGGAGTGTAGATGTGGTCCCTGCAAAAACGGAAATGGAACTGCTTTCGGGATCACTTCCCGCGGGAATCATGATCGGGACTAATGATGCTGTCAGCACGGATTTCCGTCGTGTAGTTTTCGCGAAAGACAATGATCTATATTATTTTTCAATTGGAGATAAGGAACTGCGCAGGCTGACGAATGATACAATTCCTGAAGTTAATGCACGGTTTTCCCCTGATGGAAGAAGGATAGCTTATACCAGGAATAAAGACCTTTATATTTTTGATCTCGCAGTCAATAAAGAGATAAGGCTTACCTTTGATGCTTCTGACAGGATATACAACGGCTATGCATCATGGGTTTACATGGAAGAGATACTGGGCAGAGCAAGCCGGTATGCCGCCTTCTGGTGGTCGCCTGACGGAAATAAACTGTCATACCTGAGAACTGACGAAAAGGATGTTCCGTTATTTACCCTGAACAGGCTCGATGAGGCCGATGGAATTCACGGCCTGCTCGAACAGGTTCCCTACCCGAAAGCAGGAGATCCGAATCCTATGGTTAAGATGGGAATTGCTGATATTGCCAGTGGAAAAACTACCTGGGTAAAAACCGATTATAGTGTTGATCAGTATATTGCATGGCCATTCTGGACACCTGACAGCAGGAAGCTGGCTATCCAGGTCGTGAACCGCGACCAGAATGATATTAAAATCATACTGGCTGATCCTGCAACCGGAGATTTTACGGAGATATACAATGAAAAAAGAAAAACCTGGGTTGAATTTTATGAGGACATTTATGTAATGGAGAACGGCTCAGGTTTCATTGTGAGAAGTTACAGAAATGATTGGGAGAACCTGTATTTTTATGGCTGGGATGGGAAGCTGATCTCCCGGATCACGGATTTTAACTGGAGAGTAAACGAGATATCCAGGGTGGACGAAGCAGCAAAAGTGGTCTATTTTACGGGTACCGGACCTGAATCGACCGATGACCATTTCTTCAGGATCGGACTTGATGGGAAAAATCTTCTGCAGGTTACAAAAACCGAAGGAACTCACAACGTAAGTATTTCTCCGAAAGGCAGTTATTTTATCGATACCTGGAATAATATTAAAACTCCTGGTTCAATTATTGCGTATGACAGGAAAGGAATGGAAATCAGGACTATCCATAAGTTTGAAGAACCGGTGTTTGACGCCTCCATAAATGCAAGAGCTGAATTATTCAGGATCAAAACTTCCGACGGTTTATTCGATATGCCGGCAATCATAACCTATCCTGTTAAGTTTGATGAGTCAGGGAAATATCCGGTGATATTTACAATTTACGGTGGTCCGAATTCAAAGAATATCACATCGAACAGATGGCAGGGAGGGAATGCCTCATGGTATGCCCAGAATGGTATCATCACGATCACTGTCGACCATCGTGGTTCGGGACATTTTGGGAAGGCAGGGCTTGATTATCTCTACCGGTCACTTGGGAAATGGGAGATCCTCGACTATGAAGATGCAGTAAAATGGTTACAGTCAAAACCTTTTGTTGATCCTTCAAGGATGGGCATCACAGGCAGCTCTTACGGCGGTTATATGACATGCCTTGCGCTTACAAAGGGCGCGGATTACTGGACTCACGGGTTCGCGGGGTCATCGGTTACCGATTACAGATTGTACGACAATATTTATACTGAGCGCTTTATGGACACACCCCGGGATAATCCTGAGGGATATAAGGATGGATCTTCCCTTACATGGGCAAAGAACTACAAGGGGAAACTCTATATGACTCACGGTGATATGGATGATAATGTCCATATGCAGAATTCAATTTACCTCATTTCACGCCTGCAGGATGAAGGCAAATCGTTCCAGTTCATGCTCTATCCGAACGGGCGTCACGGATGGGGAGGAGCAAAAGCCATTCATTCGAGGGTCGAGGCAAATAATTTCTGGTTGAAGAATTTCTTTGGTAAAGATTAGAAACTTAAGCCAATAAAGTGAGAGTAGATATATGTTTGTTATATTAGTGTGAAATTTTTAACAATTAACTCCAAACTCACTGATATGGTAATTGGGATACTCAGGGAATCACCGGCTGAAAACAGGGTAGCAATGCTGCCCGGTGAAGTGGCCGGGCTGTTAAAACTCGGGGTTGAGGTGGTTATTGAGCAGGGTGCCGGAGAAAGAGCCTTTGCATCTGATAAGGATTACCAGGGCTCAGGCGGAAAAACATATGAAAGGAAAGAGGTCATTTCACGATCTTCCATGTTACTTTCGGTCAATCCTCCATTAAATGATGATATAAAAACCTTCAGGGAAGGACAGGTGATTTGCTGCCTGTTAAATCCTGCTGAAAATGGTAAATGGCTTGAGCAGACCAGGTTAAACGGGCTGACAGTGCTTGCCCTTGATCTTATTCCGCGTACCACCAGGGCGCAGTCGATGGATATTCTTTCGTCGATGGGTACTGTAACCGGCTATAAGGCTGTACTTGCCGCAGCCTCAAAGCTGCCTAAATTCTTTCCCATGTTTATGTCAGCTGCCGGGACAATCAAACCGGCAAGAGTTCTCATACTCGGAGCCGGGGTAGCCGGTTTGCAGGCAGTTGCCGTAGCCAGGAAACTTGGAGGTATCGTTGAGGTTTTTGATGTGCGTTCGGCTGTAAGGGAGGAGGTGAAAAGCCTGGGAGGAAAATTTATCGAAGTTGAAGGAGCCAGGGAAGATTCAGCTGCCGGGGGTTATGCAGTCGAGCAAACCGAGGAATTCAAAAAGAAGCAGCAGGAACTGATACAGAAGAGGGCTGTTGCGGCAGATGTCATCATTACAACGGCACAAATACCAGGTAAGAAGGCGCCCGTGCTTATATTAAAGGAAACGATAGCCAAAATGAAACCCGGATCAGTGATCGTTGATATTGCTGCATCAAGTGGCGGAAACTGTGAACTGACTCAAAATGGTAAAACGGTTACCGTGAATGGGATCATTATAATCGGCAAGTCCGACTTTCCTTCCGATATGCCGTCAGATGCAAGCAAGATGTTCGGGTCGAATATTATCAATCTGCTTAAAATAATGATCGATAAGAACGGGAATCTAAACCTGAACATGCAGGATGACATCATTAATTGCACAACAGCAGTGCATAAAAATGAATATGTAAGCCAGAAAGCACGGCAAATTCTTAATATAAAATAAAAGACAACATGGACAACATTCTGGATTTCATCTTGCAGCACAGGGAAGCTATATTTATCGTCATCCTTTCGATTTTCCTCGGAATAGAGGTGATCAGCCACGTACCGGCAATCCTGCACACTCCCCTGATGTCGGGCGCCAATGCAATCCATGGAGTAGTTTTAATAGGTGCGATCATCGTTATGGGGCACGCCGAAACAACCGGATCAATGATCCTCGGATTCCTGGCAGTTATCCTGGGTACACTCAATGTAGTCGGAGGGTTCGTTGTGACCGACAGGATGCTTGAAATGTTTAAAAAGAAAAAGTAATCTGACAGGTTAAATCAAATTAATTTTATCAGGATGAGCGAAATTTCAGAATTCCCTGTTGGCCTCACGATACTGGAGATTACTTATATAGTTGCATCGGTGCTTTTTATTCTCGGTTTGAAAATGCTGAGCCATCCCCTCACGGCACGAAGGGGAAATATCCTGGCCGCATTCGGCATGGGATTTGCTATCGTCGCCACAATAATCTTTCATAAAAAAGACGGGGAGCCTATTGGCAATATTCCCTGGATACTTGGCGCAATTGTCATCGGTACAACTATTGGATGGGTGATCGCCAAAAAAGTAAAGATGACAGCAATGCCCCAGCTTGTATCCTTTTTTAATGGAATGGGCGGCGCTGCTGCGGCTCTGATTTCGTTGATGGAATTTCCCCATGTAAGCCCTGATCTTATCGCAACCAGCGGAATGGCAAACGGACATGTACTTGCCATTCTTCTCGGTCTCGTAATAGGGACTGTTTCATGGTCCGGAAGCATGGTAGCTTTCGGAAAACTCGACGGCCGTATCGGTGATTTGAGGGTAAAGGCGATGAAATACGTAAATCTTTCAATTCTCGCATTGATAGTTCTGTCAGTCGTCTTCATCATGACCCGGGATGTACAGGCAAGCACTGAACTGACTCCATTTATTTATATCGTTTTTGGCATTGCAGTGATCTATGGGGTCCTGTTCGTTATGCCAATTGGCGGGGCTGATATGCCAGTTGTAATATCCCTGCTCAATTCATTTACAGGGGTTGCTGCCGCTATGGGAGGTTTCCTGTACAATAATCAGGCAATGCTTACAGGCGGGATACTTGTAGGCTCTGCAGGAACTATACTGACTATCCTGATGTGCCGGGCAATGAACAGATCGCTCTTAAACGTCATAGTGGGGGTTTTTGGCGGAGGAGGTAAATCGAATGCGGAAGCCGGAGGCACGGTGAAGGAAATTTCACTTTCCGATGCCGCAGTGTTGCTCAGCTATTCAAAGAAGGTTGTCATTGTGCCAGGTTATGGTCTTGCGGTTGCACAGGCTCAGCACGTCTGTCATGAACTTGACAAGCTTCTGGAAGAGAAGGGAGTCGAAGTGAAATATGCAATTCATCCGGTAGCCGGCAGGATGCCGGGGCACATGAATGTGCTTCTTGCAGAAGCCGATGTACCTTATGAACAGCTTATTGAAAGTGATGAGATCAATCCTGACCTGCCGAACACTGATGTTTTGATCGTTATTGGCGCAAACGATGTTGTTAACCCTGCCGCGGAAGATGATCCTTCAAGTCCGATTTACGGCATGCCGATTATCAAGGCAAGGGATGCAAAAAATGTAATAGTGATGAAACGCGGGATGGGTAAGGGATATGCAGCGATTGAGAATATGCTGTTTTTTAACGACAAGACCAGAATGTTGTTTGGTGATGCAAAAAACACTCTGCAAAGCCTGGTGAATGAGATAAAGAATTTGTAACAGGGCAAATGGTTCATTCAAAAGAAAAACTTGAACTTCTACGTAATGTTCTGAAAGAAAAAGGCGTTGATGTCTTTATAATTCCCTCGACCGATCCGCACCTTGGAGAGTATACCCCCGACCACTGGCAGATAATCAAATGGCTTACAGGGTTTACCGGTTCTGCAGGAACTGTTGTCGTATCAGATTCTTTCGCAGGCTTGTGGACTGATTCAAGGTATTTTATCCAGGCTGAACGACAACTTGCAGGATCAGGATTTGAATTTGTAAAGCCACGGGCATTTCAGAGGAATGATTATGTTGATTTCATTTATGAAACCGTAAAGCCGGGAAATACGATTGCCATTGATGGGAGAATATTTTCAGTCTCAAGATTCCGTAGGCTGCAAAAAATGCTGAAGGGGAACCAGGTATTAATCGAACCTGATTTTGATCCCATCGTGGATCTTTGGAATGACCGGCCGGTTTTGCCTTTTTCCACAGCGTTTGATCATCTTGTCAGGTTTTGCGGCAGAGACAGATCGGTGAAGATCAGTGAAGTCCGGGAACAGATGAGTCGTCGGAATGTCGATTATCATCTTCTTACATCACCTGATGATATAATGTGGCTGCTGAACATCCGTGGCAATGACCTTAAATACAGTCCCTTGTTGTTGTCTTTTGCCCTTGTGGGACATGATCAGATGCTGCTGTTTATTGATGAAGGCAAGATACCTCCAGTACTGGCAGGTGAATTTGACAGGCTTGGCATCGTCATCCTGCCATATAATGAAGCATATGAAATAACTGCAACAGTCGCCGAAGGAGCCTCAGTGCTTATAAATCCGGCAACAACATCAGTAACTTTTTATAATTCAATTTCAAAAAATTCGAAAATTATTGAGGATATAAACATTCCCGCCAGTCTGAAAGCTATTAAGAACAAAACCGAAATTGAAAATATCGGAAATGTAATGGTAAAGGATGGAGTTGCACTGACCAGATTTTTCTACTGGTTTTACTGCAACAGCGGGAAACTGAAAATGACAGAAAATTCGTTGTCTGATAAGCTGCTTGAATACAGGGCTGAGCAGGAAGATTTTCTGGGACAATCCTTTCCTGCAATTGCAGCATTCAATGAAAACAGCGCACTGCCTCACTACACCCCCGAATCACAGTATGGATCGGAAATAGGGGAGAGGGGCATACTCCTGGTGGATTCAGGCGGACAATATACCGGGGGAACAACCGACATTACAAGGACAGTTCCTGTCGGCATACCATCGGCCCGGCAGAGGGAAGACTTTACGCTCGTTCTAAAGGGACATATAAACCTTTCATTGGCAAAATTCCCTTCGGGTACACGGGGCAGCCAGCTCGATTTCACTGCAAGGAAGGCCCTTTGGGAGTCAGGTATGAATTATGCTCATGGTACGGGCCACGGCGTTGGTTTTTGCCTGAATGTCCATGAGGGTCCCCAGAGTATAAGCCAGGCTGAAAATAAGACCTGTATCGAACCCGGCATGCTTACTTCAAATGAACCGGCAATTTACAGGGAACAGGAATACGGGATCAGGATTGAAAACCTGATTTTATGCTATGAGGATGAAGAGACTGAATTCGGGCAGTTTCTTAAATTTGACACTGTTTCGTTGTGTTATATTGATAAAGCATTGATCGATAAATCGCTCCTTGACCAGAAAGAAATCGACTGGCTGAACTCCTATCATTCAGAAGTCTATGACAAGCTTGGGCCTCACCTCTCTCCGGATGAAAAGATATGGCTTAAGGAAAAAACCGAGCCCCTTTAATGATCCCTCTGTGTCCCTGGCTTTGTTGAAAAAGTCCTTTTTAACCGCAGAGAACGCTAAGATGTCGCAAAGAACGCAAAGCTAGAACGCATAAATTAAGCTCTTTGCGTACTTTGCGTCTTTCCTTTGCGCCCTCTGCGGTTAAAGGATTTTGACTTATTCAACAGTCCCGATCCACTGAGGTTTTTAACGTAAGACATCAACGACCTGTTTCAGGTCAATAACCGGAAATTCGGTGATCCTCAGTTTTGCACTTCCGTACGGAACCAGCTGAATGACCTCAGCTGTTCCTTCCGGCTTTACGGGACTCGGCGGCGGAATATCTGCAGAATTATTCTTTAGCGACCATCCCGGGATTTTCATTCCCCTTGTAGTTATCACCACTGCTGCATCCTTATCCCATCTGACATATTTTGCTGAGTCTGCCAACCAAATCATATCACCCCTGTCGGCGAAGGGGTACTCGCTTAACTGATTCTCGGTAACCTCAAGTCCCCTCGAAAGCCTGTTCCTGTCGATCATAAGTCCGTAGTTCCATGCACTTAACGGGTGTATCTCCCAATCAACGCTTCCTTTGTAACCAAAATTATCATACCCGATATTAACGCTTTTAAATTCTTTATCAATCCTCAAAGAAAAGTAAACAGGACCACGTAGTATGGACAGGGAGTTATTGTATCTCTCTTCGACTCTGATATCCATGGGGATATTCATTGTAATTACATCATCATCGGTCCATTTCTCGGCCAGCCTGACTGTTGAGCCTGCCTTGCCGGAAACGGTTTTGTTCCTGAATGCAATTACAACACTGTCAGCCCATCCCGGGACTCTCAGATAAACAGGGAATCTCGCCGGCTCCTTTAATTTGATCCTGAATTTCACTGAACCGCTGAACGGATAATTGGTCTCTTCATGAATTGTTACCTCATGACCTTTTCCGGCTTTGGCCCTGACAACGCATGGGCTGTACGCGACTGCAATCAGGCCGTTGTCGTTTGTTGCCATCCACAGGCTTTCAGTGAATTTTGGCCAGCCCTGGTGCATATTGGCCAGGCAGCATGCAAAATTGGGCATCAGTCCGTAAATATTGGAATATTTCCCATTTGTGCTCCATGCTCTTTCTTCCCCATCGACCAAAACCTGGTTTGACTGCTGATCATATTGATGCGCCCACATATCGGGTGTTGTTGTACCCGGCAAAGCGTTGAAGGTCAATAATTCAAGCCTGTCCGCCAGGCTATTGTCCCCAAAAATTGCGTAAAGTTCCCCGAGCGAGTACATATATTCAACGACAGCACACAACTCAGTGCCTCTGTCAGGACTATTTCCTGAAAGATGTTCATCGCCCGAAAACCTGCCGCCGGCTTGTCCATGATTGAAATCGTACTTTCCAATGCCGTCAAAAACCGCATTCCTGAACCGTTCATCTCCTGATTGCTGGTACCACAATCCGGGATATTTAACAGCCATTGCATTATTTACAACATGAGCCGTTAGGCCTTCAGGACCCCAGTTGAGAGGAATTTTCTTATCAGCAATTGCAGCTGAATCCCATGGGAATTTTTCGTAATAGGTTGTCCAGTCTGAACTGTTTTTCTGGATCGATTCGATGACTTCAAGGATCCAGGGTTCCTTTGTCTGCCTGTAAAGCCAGTAACCGGTAACGGCATTTTCCATAGCCCTTACACCTCTCCAGTCCTTATCAGGCCAGTCGGGAGGGGTTTGGTGAAGATATCTGAAATAGTTCTTCAGCACCTCGAGTGCGCGGCTATCGTTGGTTGCTTCATAGTATTGCATAAGAACCTTATTTGCAACTGCAAGCGGCCATCTGTCAGTGTTTTTTGCAGGGCCATACCAGCCTGAATCCCTGCTGCTCGATATAATGGGTTCTATCCAGCTGCTTGCTTTCTTTTTAAGTATTTCGTCATCCAGGAGCCATGCCAGAGGAACCAGGCCGTCGAGAAAATAGGGGCCTCTTTCCCAGGCCTCGCCTTCACCGCCCCGCCAGGATGAGTTGACGAGATCGGGCCAGAAATCATCAATATTGCCTGTAAGTCCGCCGGCCTGTGCTTCAAGCTGCGACCTGAGCCATCCTTCCGGCTTTATGGCTCCAAGCGGAAGCCTGATGTATGCGTTTTGCATCAATGGTTCGGGATTTCCCGGGTAACTGATGTTTTGGCTGTTTTCAGTGCATCCCATAAGCAATAGCATAATTACGGATAATAAAATAGAAGTTGTTTTTTTCATCTTAGTATTCTTATTTAACTGCCAAGTCCCTTAAGTTTTATCGCCCTCCGTCTCTCCGTCTCTCCGTCTCTCAGTCTCTCCGTCTCTCAGTCTCTCAGTCTCTCCGTCTCTCCCCCTCTCCCTCTCTCCCCCTCTCCCTTTCATCTTCTTCGGGTACTCCAGCTTTCCAGCAGATCAGGGTTTATGCTTCGGTTGATATCAGTTGCTTCGAAAATCTGAATCATGTCAAACCACCCTGTCCCTGCCCCTGGCATTCTAAGGATCACATTCTGCCTGTAAGGCAGGATATTTTCCACAGGAATAGTTACTGATGTCATAAATTGTTGCCACTCTTCAACAGGGTAAAACCGTTCCGTACCAAATTCTCCCAGACCAATCTCAAAATAAGGTGATTTTGGCTTATGTTTTGTTGAATCCCTGTTAATTAAATTATTCCCTGCACCTTTGTCAGATCCAACATCAGCTTTTGCCCAAACCGATATCATATATGTCCGGCCGTTCCTGACATTTACAGGGAAGAATCTAAGCCGGCTGCCCATATCCTGTTGCGGCGTGATAAGCCTGACTGAATGATCGCCTTCGATATGTTCCCTTGAATCGACGAAGAAAGTTGCACCCCTGTCACCCTCGTTCCAGGCATAGCACGAAGCCGGTACGCCCGGAGTGGAGATATCCTCGAAACCAGGATCCTTCAGGAGATTACCCCTGAATGGAAGAATGGATTCCTTGCGCGATTTGACCGTCCCCATATAGGCTTGTGATCCGAAGGCAGGAATGTAATCGGTAATCACACCGGAAGAAATTGAAATGGTCCGGTTTTCGAACAGCACCCTGGCCGAGCGGAATCCCCATCCTGATATTCTGATTTCAGCTTTCAGTGGAGTATTTGCCTTGTTGACAGCCAGAATAAGAAGCTGTCCGTCATGAAGCGCCGATGATACCTGAATGTTCCCTGAACCCGAATGGACCGGCAGCGGATCTTCGTCTGAAAGAAGCCATGGTGTTAATTCCGCAATTTCAAGAGCCATCCGTCCGCACTCATTCCATGCTGCAGTTGATTTCGGGAAAGAATTCAGTCCGTGCCTGACAAAATACTGAATTCCCCTTGCACCGTTAATAATTGACTGGTAAGTCATTGACCTTAATTCATGCAGAGTGGGCTCCCGGCCCCACCACTCACCTCCCCCGAAAGCCTGGGGAACAATCCATACGGGTCTTTGACCATCAAATTCCGACCGTAATTGTCCGGTAACGGTGCCGACCTGTGTTATAGGTGCGTTCGGGACCGGGTATGGGTCAGCCATAACTATATCGAGTGCATTTGCATACTTTCTGGATGAAAGGAAAGGAGCCATAAATACAATTGAAACGGGGTGCCAGGGATCATTTTCTTTTACAATCCGATAGACTTTTTCAAGATCCTCAGGTGTTATCCTATTTCCGGTTGGTTCATCGGAAATATACCAGGCAAGAAGTGCAGGATGATCCCTGAAGGCAAGGATCTCGGAAATCAGCCTCTCCCGTTTCCTGTCATCCGCAAGTCCCTCGATCTTTGAACTTACACCGCCGCCGCCGGAAACTGAAAGAAGGTTGTAGTGAACTTTCATTCCAAGCTGTGCACAACGGTCCATGTATGCTTTTCTTTCATTAAAAGTCCCGGGAAGGATCTTCTGGTAAGGGGAGATCATGTTAAAGCCCTTTACTGTTTCCTCTTCGGGAAGGCCGGGGTATACGGGTGAATAGCAATAAAATCCGAATGGAAAGAATATCCTTTTGTTTACTATCAGCCCGCCGGTGAATCTGTCGGTCTTTACCTCATTTTCTTTGGGGATCAGAATTGTAAGAATTGTACTGGCGGTATATATGGTTCCCCTGGCAGAGGTTATTTCCGCCTTAACGAGGTGACCGCCGGGTCTCAGGCTTATATTAAAGGGCACGCGTAATATTTTTTTCCCGGGGACTCCCTTCCAGGATGTTATTTCCTCCGTCCCGGCCTTAAGGTCAATATTCAGCGATGTCCATGTCAGACTAGCCGGGATATGAAGCAACAATTCACCACTTTTCTCGAAGGAATAAAAACTAAGTCTGGAATTAAGTACAAATGAAGTTGAGTCAATTTTCTGACCTGATGTTATCTGATTCAGATGAAGTAAAAAAATGAGCGGGAACAGATATGTAGCTATTCTGAGCATAGATGCCTGATGGTTAAGGGATCAGATTTTTACCGAATAAAAGTAATGACTTTTGGCAAATAAAAAGGATGGGAGCGATATTTCCTGAAAATTGCCAGGTGATTTATTTAAATACGATCCTTACCCTGACTTCGTCATCGATAGGCCTGCCATCCTGTTCCCCGGGTTTCCAGGCAGGGCCCTCCCTGATCAGCCTTATCGCCTCGTTTGAGAATATCTCAGCCGGGCTTCTTATAATCCGTATGCTGTCTTTTTCCCCATTCTTCCGGACTATGAAACCGGCAACAACTACAACTCTCTGCCCGGCTGTTGCTGTATCGGGCCTTTTCATATTTTCCCGGATATACTTTTCAAAGTCTGCCCTTCCTGTAACAGGACGGGGAGGTGTATAAGTCGTTCCGGCGGCATCCCTGGCGGCTTCCGCACCGGCAGCTCCGTAACCGATAACGACAACCTCACTCAGGGCCATGGATGATGGTTCAAGCTTTATTTCAATGCTCGAATCGCC
This sequence comes from uncultured Bacteroidales bacterium, assembly GCA_963737255.1. Lineage (GTDB taxonomy): Bacteria > Bacteroidota > Bacteroidia > Bacteroidales > VadinHA17 > LD21. The sequence continues at coordinate 530,166 of CAVTSB010000005.1, read as the reverse complement.
GACTGCGCTGAATTCCTGTGACAACATCCCCACGAAATTGGCTACCAGCGTTTTTCCCCGAGCCTCTGCTGAATTCAGAGTGAAGCTTCCGTTTGTATCGGTAACTGTCCCTTTGTCTGTACCTTTAATAATGATACTCACACCGGGTATTGGCTGGTTGTCCTCCGATGAAATAACTTTCCCCCTGATCCCGGTAAAAACCGGGGCAGTTCTTTTTGCAAGTGCTGATTTTGGTGCAGGCACATCTGTCCGGATATTTTCAGCCTTCCTGACTTCGGCTTCACGGACTGCACCTGCCTTCTTTGCTTCAACTTTGGCTTTAGTTACCACTTCGTCCCTGTCAGAAATTATCTCTTCCTTCGGAGTTTCAACAATTTGCTGTTCCTTTCTGTCAGGAACGATGACCCTTGTCGCAGACACTTCATCCTGAGTTTTTTCAGGTTCCCTTATCGGGGCTGGCCGCTCAATGATTCCTTCCTGAGGTTCAGGGGGAGGTGCATATGATAATTGTTCCTGCGGCTGATTTCTGACCTGGATTAGAATAATTGATGAAATAAGCATTAACACCGCTGCTGATGCCGCAATTTGATACCAGATAACCCTTCGTTTTCCGGATGTTATGCCTTTCAGTCTTTTTTTCAACTGCAGGATATCTTCTTCCGCTTTCACCGGATCAATTTTTTCCAGTCCTTCCAATGCCTCTTCAGCAAATGGATCCCTTTGCAGATTCCTTTCGAATGCATTCCTTTCCCTGTCCTTCATTTTGTATTGAAGGTAGCGGATGAAATCAATCAACCGGTCTTTTCTATGTTTATCTTTCCCTGACATGTTTTTCCTCGAGACAAAGTTTCAGATTTCTTTTTGCATTCTGAAGGTGACTCTTTACCTTTTTTTCATCAATACTCATGTTAAAAGCTATCTCATTGTAACTCTTGTTTTCAAAATAGAACTGCCGTATGCTCTCTCTCTGCTCATCTTTCAATTTTGAAATGCAATCTTCAAGCTCTCTGTCAGTATCTATTTCATCTCTGTCAACAGGATGCAGATCTGTCACGTTTTCCATAAAAGCTGACTCATCTTTTTGCCACCTTATGTATTTTTCACTCTTTGATTTCTCAGATCTGAGCTGCATAAGGCAGAAATTTTTTGTAACAACATGAAGCCAGCTCCTGAAGTCTATGATCTCATGATCCGGTAACTCAATTATCAGCTTTTCAAATATTTGCATAACAGCATCCATCGATTCTTCCCTGTCTTTAAGATACTTAAGGCAAACGCCGTATACCAGGTGCATATACTTCCCGTAAAGCTCTCCCAGAACCTCGGGGTCGCCTTCGGAACGAAACGCCTGAAGGAGTTGCTCATCTGTCCTTATTTGCTTCTTATTGTCTGGTATTCTGAATAACATCAGTATTTTAAATCACCAATTCTTCTTAAAGGTATAACAATTGCAAAAATCTGCTGAATTTTTTATGGAATTCCTGAAACACCTGCATCCTATGGGAAACAATCAACTTAAAAATTAAAATTATGAAAAACAGTTTGTCAATTTTTGGAATAGTGATTATTGGAGCAATAATGCTTTCATTCATTCAGTCACGGATTATCACCGGAAAAGTTGTTGACGGCAGCGGGCAGCCTATGGCCGGTGTCAGCGTAACAATCAAAGGCAGTAATAAAGGTGTCCTCACCGATGCGAACGGGAATTATAAAATAACCCCCGATCAGCAGGATAAGGTGCTTATCTTTTCTTTCGTGGGTTATATTACCAAACAGGAAAATATCGGACAAAGAACGACAATAAATGTTATTATGTCTGAGGCGGCAGTTGCCATGGATGAGATTGTTGTGGCAGGTTACGGGTCGAAGCGGGAAATGGCTTCGAAGGCGGTTTCAATGGCTGCCGAAGCCGGTCATGGATACCATTCTTTTACGCCGGGCAACAGGTTTAATAACAATTTTAATACTGAAGGATATGCAGGTGTCGATGAAAACGGCTTCAGAAATGTAAAAAGCAATCCATTATCCACATTCTCAATAGACGTTGATAATGCATCCTATTCCAACGTAAGGCGATTTATTAATTCAGGCGTTTTACCTCCTCCTGATGCAGTCAGGATTGAGGAGATGATAAACTATTTTAAATACAGCTATCCTGAGCCAAATGGTGAACATCCTTTTTCGGTTTATACAGAGTTGGCCGTATGTCCCTGGAATCCAAGACATCAGCTACTTCATGTCGGACTTCGCGGAAAGAGCATTGAAAAGTCGTCGCTTCAGCCTTCAAACCTGGTCTTCCTTATCGATGTATCGGGCTCGATGAACGTCCCGAATAAGCTCCCACTGTTAAAATCCGCATTTGGACTTCTTGTCAGCGAATTGCGGCCACAGGACCGTGTAGCAATTGTTGTATATGCAGGCGCAGCCGGATTAGTACTGGAGTCGACACCCGGGAACAGGAAGGATGCAATAATGAATGCTATCAATAACCTGGAAGCAGGTGGTTCAACAGCAGGTGGGGCAGGCCTGAGGCTGGCATACAATAAAGCTACGGAAAACTATATAAAAGGCGGGAACAACAGGATCATCCTTGCCACCGATGGCGATTTCAATGTTGGGGAATCGAGCAATGGCGGAATGGAAAGACTTGTTGAAGAAAACAGGGAAAGAGGAATTTTTATGACAGTACTTGGTTTCGGTATGGGTAACATAAAGGATGACAAGATGGAAATTATTGCTGATAAAGGGAATGGCAACTATTCATATATTGATAACCTTCAGGAAGCAAGGAGAGTTTTGGTACGGGAGTTTGGCGGAACGCTCTTTACCATTGCAAAAGACGTAAAATTCCAGATTGAATTTAATCCGGTAAAAGTGCAATCGTACCGGCTCGTCGGTTATGAAAACAGGCTTCTGAATGATGAGGACTTCAATGACGATACAAAAGATGCGGGAGAAATGGGATCAGGGCATAATGTGACGGCCCTTTATGAGCTTGTTCCTGCCGGTTCGGATGAACAAGTTCCCTCAGTCGATCCTCTTAAATACCAGACACCGAAAACCACCTTTGAAAGCGGCAGGGAGAATTCCCAGGATGAATATCTCACGATCAAGCTGCGTTACAAGAAGCCCGATGGCATGAAAAGCATGCTCATGGAAAAGTCAGTAAAAGGCTATGTAAATGAGATAGAGGATGCATCGGATAACCTCAGGTTCGCAGCTGCAGTTTCTGAATTCGGTATGATACTGAGAAATTCTGAGTATACAGGAAGTGCAACTGTCGATGAGGCGGTTAAATTGGCGAAGTCAGCGAGGGGCGATGATGATGAGGGATACAGGTCTGAGTTTATAAGACTTATGGAAACTGCGAAAGGTATGAGGGCTCTGGCTGATCGTGAATAACTCCCAACCCCAACCACAAATATCCCGTGCACGCCGGCCTATACCCGGGGTCGAAGGCGATGCGCTAAATCCCGCCACTGGCGGGATTTTTAACGCCCGATCCCTTTAACTATGAATTCCTCAGGAATTTATCAATTTCGAAAGCAGCTTTTCTCCCCGATGCGATAGCGCTCACTACCAGGCTTGCACCGCTTACAGAATCGCCGGCAGCAAACACTTTCCGGAGATTTGTTGTCTGCGATCCGTTGACTTTTATATTTTTCCTGCCGTCCAGTTCCAGTTCCAGTTCCGAAATTAAATCATCAAGTACCGGATGTACAAATCCCATTGCAAGCAGAACAAGATCCGCCTCAATGGTCCTGAGTGTTCCCGGAACCGGTTTCATAACATATTTTCCATCCATGTTTTCCCACTCCACCTCTTCTACTTCTACTTCTTTGACTTCATTACCCGAACCGATAAATCTGATTGTTGAAAGGCTCCAGATCCTTTCACACCCCTCTTCATGCGAAGTTGTCGTTTTAAGGGTCCTGGCATAATAGGGCCATGGATTATCAGGTGTTCGGGTAGCGGGTGGCTCTGGCAGTATCTCGATCTGGGTGACGCTCCTGGCTTTTCCCCGGATGGCTGTCCCGACACAATCTGAACCTGTATCACCTCCTCCGATAACCAGTACCTTTTTGTTTTCTGCCGTTATCTTATTTTCACTCAGGCGGATTTGTCCCGAATTTATCCTGTTTTGGTTTGAAAGAAAATCCATGGCAAAGTATATACCGGCATAATCGCGCCCCTCGATTTTGAGATCGCGGGGTTGCCCGGCTCCCAGGGCAACACAGACAGCATCAAATTGCCCGATGATTTCTTTTGCAGATATGTCTTTTCCGATGTGTGTTCCGGTCCGGACAACCACCCCTTCCTGTTTCATTAAGTCAACCCTTCGATCGATTGTTGTTTTGCTGAGCTTAAAGTCAGGTATTCCAAACCTGAGAAGTCCGCCCGCTTTTTCATCTTTTTCAAAAACCGTAACTGTATGTCCTCTCTTATTTAAGGTATCCGCAGCAGCCAGACCTGCGGGGCCGCTTCCTATCACGGCTACACTTTTCCCGGTTCTTTTCCTTGGAGGCGCAGGTTTAATATATCCTTCGGCGAAGGCTTTTTCAACGATTGCAACCTCATTTTCACGAATTGTTACAGGTTCCTCCCTGATATTAAGCACACATGAGTGTTCACAAGGGTAGGGGCAAATCCTGCCGGTGAATTCAGGGAAATTATTGGTAGCATAAAGCCTGTCGTAGGCTGCTTTCCATTCTCCTTTGAACAGCAGATCGTTCCATTCGGGAATTAAATTATCGACCGGACAACCCCATTGGCAGAATGGAACACCGCAATCCATGCACCTTGCCGCCTGAAGCATCCTGTCTTCGCTGTTCAGTACCTGTTCAACCTCGCTGAAGTCGCAAATCCTTTCACAGGGAGGCCTGTTGCCTGCTTCTTTTCTCCTGATCTTCAAAAATCCTGTAATATCTCCCATAACTGTTTTAATTATTCATTAGCTGGCCGCTATTTCCAGATCCAGTTCAACATCGGCAATCTTTTTGCGGATCTCCTCAAGCTTTTGTTCCTGAACAACCTTCTTATAATCATACGGTATTACCTTAATGAACATCGGAAGGAACTTATTGAGATCCTGGAGTATTATTCCGGCTTTTTTGCTTCCTGTATAGAAGTGGTGGCGGGTTATAAGGCCGGTAAGTTCATGAACATCGTTGTAATCTTCAACGAGCGATAATTCAACCATCCCCATATTGCAGAAATAGTCAAAATTTCCGTTTTCATTCAGTACATAGGCTATACCCCCGCTCATACCGGCGGCAAAGTTACTTCCGGTCGAACCAAGCACTACCACCCGCCCGCCTGTCATATACTCACAGCAATGGTTCCCCACGCCTTCAACGACGGCTGAGGCACCACTGTTCCTTACTGCGAATCTCTCGCCCGCAACACCGGAGATATATGCTTCTCCGCTTGTTGCTCCGTAGAGCACCGTATTACCTATGATAATGTTTTTATCTGCATCGAACAATACTCCTGCCGGCGGGACAACAATAATTCTTCCTCCCGATAAACCCTTCCCCAGATAATCATTCGATTCCCCTTCAAGGAACAGTTCAACACCTGGTGACAGGAAAGCCCCGAAACTCTGACCGGCCGAACCCTTGAACCTGCATTTGATTGTACCGTCAGGCAGACCGTCCGACCCGTATAACCGGGCAATCGTCCCGGAGAGCATGGTGCCTGTGGTCCTGTCGGTATTCCTGATTGTCCGTTCGAGCACAACGGGCTCCTTGTCTGTTATAGCTTTTTCCGCTTCTGCAATAAGTTCCAGATCAAGCACATTGTCGATTTTATTCCCTTGTTTCTCAATGCAATGTATTGGATTATACCTGGCTTCATCAGGAAGTGTAAGTAGTCCGGACAGATCGAGGTTTTTTGTTTTCCAGTGATCTGCATCATGGTTCCGTTCAAGGAGATCGGGCCGGCCTATTATTTCATTCAGGCTCCTGTATCCCATCCTGGCAAGATGTTCTCTTACATCCTCAGCCAGGAAGCTGAAGAATGTAACAAGGTGGTCCACTTTGCCTGTGAACCTTTTTCTCAGCTCCGGATTCTGTGTAGTTACCCCAACCGGGCATGTATTAAGATGACATTTCCGCATCATAACACACCCGAGCACAATAAGTGCACTTGTGGCGAATCCAAATTCTTCAGCGCCAAGAATGGCAGCGATAATAACATCCCTGCCGGTTTTAAGCTGTCCATCGGTCTGAAGTGTCACTTTTTTCCGCAGGTTATTCATGACAAGCGTCTGCTGCGTCTCTGAAAGTCCCAGCTCGAGCGGGATGCCGGCGTGCTTTATTGACGATGCCGGACTGGCGCCTGTACCGCCTTCATATCCGCTTATTGTTATAAGGTCAGCACCTGCTTTTGTAACTCCGGCAGCAATTGTTCCGACTCCGCTCGCCGAAACGAGCTTTACACTTATCCTGGCCTGAGGATTAACGTTTTTAAGGTCAAATATCAGCTGTGCCAGATCTTCAATTGAGTATATATCGTGATGCGGCGGTGGCGAGATAAGAGTTATGCCGGGGATTGAATATCTTGTTCTTGCAATTATCTTATCGACCTTGTTGCCCGGGAGCTGTCCTCCTTCTCCCGGTTTAGCCCCCTGAGCGATCTTAATCTGTATTTCATCGGCATTGACAAGGTATTCGGTGGTAACCCCAAACCTGCCACTGGCTATCTGTTTGATGGCACTTCGCCGGGAATCGCCGTTAGGGAGAGGCTTGAAGCGTTCAGGGTCTTCACCTCCTTCTCCGGTATTGCTCCTGCCTCCGATACGGTTCATTGCAATGGCAAGTGTTTCATGGGCCTCGCGGCTGATCGATCCGAATGACATGGCGCCGGTTACAAACCGTTTCATGATATTCTCTGCCGGTTCGACTTCGCTAACGGGAATCGGATTTTTCCTATAGTTTAGCATTCCCCTGATAAAAAGTGGACTCACAGTATCGCTATCGGCCCTTTCAGTATATTCCCTGAATTTTTCCCTGTCGTTATTCCTTGTGCTCCACTGAAGAAGGGATATTGATTCCGGATTCCAGGCATGCTGCTCGCCGTGTTTTCTGTACATATAAATACCCTCTTCAAGTACTTCATACTGTTGTTCATCTGAAAATGCTTTCCCGTGCGGTATGAGGAGCTCAGATGCAATTTCATCAAGACCGTTGCCCCCGATCCTTGAAACGGTGCCCTCAAAGTACCTGTCTATAACATCCTGATGTATCCCGACAGCTTCAAAGATCTGTGACGATCTGTAACTCCGGAGGGTGCTGATCCCCATTTTTGACATGATCTTCAGGATACCCTTGTTTATCGAGTGTACGTAATTCTCCTCAGCTTTCTGATAATCAAGCTGGATAGCTTTATCTTTTACTAGCTTGTCAATAACCGCAAAGCTCATGTATGGATTTATAATACTGGCTCCATATCCGAACAAAAGTGCGAAGTGCATTACTTCACGTGGTTCGGCCGATTCAACCACAATATCGATCTGCATACGCTTCCTTTTGCGTATCAGGTGATGATGAACAGCCGACACTGCAAGCAATGACGGTATTGGAGCCTTGTCCTTATCAATACCGCGGTCGGTCAATATTATATAGTTTTTTCCCTCATCCACTGCTCTTTCAGCATCAGAACACAGGGTTTCGAGGGCGTTCTGCAATCCTGTTCCGCCCCTTTCAGCTTCAAAAAGCATGTTCAGGGTTGCGGCGGAGAAGCCTTTGTACCTGAGGTTCTTTACAACCCCGAAATATGTGTTTGATATCACCGGATTCCTGAACCTTACCATTTTTACATGGTCAGGGGTTTCGTCAAGAAGGTTCTGTTGCAGCGAACCCAGATACCCCGAGAGGGTCATAACAAGTTCTTCCCTGATGGGATCAATTGGTGGGTTTGTAACCTGGGCAAACTGCTGCTTGAAATAATTGAAGAGGCGGTATGGTTTCTTGGAAAGGACCATAACCGGTACATCATTCCCCATTGAGCCGATCGGCTCCTTTCCCGTAGCTGCCATCTCCTTGATTATCTTTTCAATATCTTCGTGGGAGTAGTTGAACGCTGTAAGGTAATTCTGGTATTGGTCACACATATCAGGTGATACCACCTGTCCGGTTTCAATCTCTTCAAGCTTTACCATATTCTGCCTGATCCACTCCCCGTAAGGAAAATCTTCTGCAAGCTTCTTCTTTAGTTCGGCATCATAAAGCAGCTTCCCTTCAAGAGTATCGACAAGCATAATTTTACCTGGCTTCAAACGCCCCTTCTCCTTTATTTCTTCTGGTGGAAATGTCTGAACACCGGCTTCCGATCCCATTACAATAAGATCATTTGTTGTGATAACATATCTCGATGGGCGAAGGCCGTTCCTGTCCAGCATACCTCCGATATACCGTCCGTCGGAGAAAATAAGTGATGCAGGTCCGTCCCACGGTTCCATGAAAGTCGAGTGATAGTGGTAAAAGTCGCGCAGTTCCGGAGAGATTGGATTCTTAATATTAATTGATTCGGGGATAAGGATTGACATTGCATAGGGAAGTGATTTTCCGCTCATAAGAAGAAACTCGAGAACGTTGTCAAGGGAAGCTGAATCGCTTTTTCCTGGTTCAATGACGGGATATAATCTTTCAAGGTCTCCGAGCTTATCCGATTTGAGAATCGATTCCCTTGCTTTCATCCAGAACCTGTTGCCCCTGATGGTATTTATCTCCCCGTTATGCCCCAGCACCCGGAAAGGCTGTGCAAGATCCCAGCTTGGAAAGGTATTGGTACTGAACCTTGAGTGAACAAGTGCAATTGCACTTTGAAGCCTTTCATCCGTAAGATCAGTGTAATAATCAGCAAGCTGGATGGAGGTTAACATACCTTTATAAACAAGGACTTTTGTTGAAAGGCTGGGAACATAGAAGAAATCCTTCTGTCCGATTTCGGAATTTCGGATAAGCTTCTCAGTTCTTTTTCTTATAATGTATAATTTTCTTTCAAGATCATCCTGTGGAATATCGGCGCTTAACAGAATCTGTTTGATATAAGGTTCTGCAGCACGGGCAATTTCACCCAGGGTGGAATTATCCCTTGGCACATCGCGGAAACCAATAAGATTTACCCCCTCTTCCTTTATTGTACTTAAAAATACCTCCTCACATTTTTTGGCATCATTTTCATCCCGGGGCAGGAATATGAGACCTGTGCCAAACCGGCCTTCAGGGGGTAAAGAATATCCCTGGATGAGGTAAAAATCACGGGGCACCTGGATCATCACTCCGGCACCGTCACCTGTTTTACTGTCAGCCCCCTCAGCACCCCTGTGCGTCATGTTCCTTAAAATATCCAGGCCCTGTTTGATTATCGAATGTGATTTTTTCCCTTTCAGATGAGCCACAAACCCGATACCGCAACTCCCGTGTTCAAATTCCTGCCTGTATAAGCCCTGTTTTATTGGTCGGCCAGTCTTCATTTCTATTATTTTAATTAATCCTACAAGTTAAACAAAAAAAACCGTCCCCTGAGTCAGCAGAGAACGGTCATCCCTAATCCAATGAAAACACCATTCTCAGTCAAGCGGCTTTTGCCTCCCCATGACTGAAAACGCAATCGTATTATGAAAATTAACCATCATCTATAAATATTTGGCAAATATATAACATTATCTATCATATTGACGTAAAAAAGCATAAAAAAACTAATAATTATCATATTTGACCGTTAAAGCCTGAATTCACCCCCCCGACCCCCCCGGGAGCAGGAAACTTTTGATACAGCATCTGACGAAGCGACGGAAAAATAGCTTCAGCCCTTAATTTTTTACTATCTTGGCATCTGGAGAACAAATATCTATAAGCAGTAATGGAAAGACCTGACAACCTTATTCTTGTGATTTTTGGAGCAACGGGCGACCTTACTTCAAGGATGCTCATACCCGCACTTTATTCACTGAAGATCCTGAACATGATGCCTGAAACCTTTGCACTGATCGGGAGCGGAAGATCACAGCTGACATCCGATGAATTCAGGAAAAAGATGGAAAAAGCAATTCAGACCTTTTCGGAGGAGAAAGATCTTACACCTGAGACGATTTCAGGTTTTACAAGCACTTTCCACTATTGTTCCGTTGACTACTCAACTCCGGGAGATTTTGATAAACTGAGGGATGTTATCGGCAATGTCTGTGATAAATGTCATATCAGGAGCAATATTATTTTCTATATGGCCGTGCCTCCGAGCCTCTACCGGGTCATCTCATCAAACCTTTCGGCGGCAGGACTTGCTTCACAGGAGGCCGGTTTCAGACGGTTCATTTTTGAAAAGCCATTTGGTTATGACCTGGCATCAAGCCGTGAACTGAATAAGGTCTTCCATGAACTGATCGCGGAAGATCAAATCTACAGGATAGATCATTACCTGGGGAAAGAGTCAGTCCAGAATCTTCTTGTTACACGGTTTGCCAACGGGGTTTTCGAACCCCTATGGAACAGGAATTACATCCATCATGTTGAGGTCACTTCCGCTGAGAGTATCGGTGTCGGAGATCGCGGCGGATATTATGATTCTGCAGGAGCTTTGAGGGATATGGTCCCAAACCATCTCCTGCAGATGGTCGGGCTCACTGCGATGGAGCCTCCATCGTCGCTTGATGCCGATGCCATCCGGAATGAGGTATTGAAGATATTTCAGTCATTTCAGCCCATAAGAGAGGAGGATGTAGAAAAACAGGTGATGAGGGGCCAGTATACTGCATCGCTGATAAGAGGTGATTGCGTTACAGGTTACAGGTATGAAAAGGGAGTGGATGTTCATTCAAGAACAGAAACCTATGTTGCAATGAAGTTCTTTATAAATAACTGGCGCTGGGGGGGAGTCCCTTTTTACATAAGGACAGGAAAACGGCTTCCGACGAGAGTGACGGAGGTTGTAATACATTTCAAGCCAACTCCCCACCACCTTTTTCAGCGACCATCAGACAAGTTCATGTGTAACCAGCTCATTCTCCGCATCCAGCCCGACGAAGGCATCTTACTGAAATTTGACATGAAGGAACCCGGAGCCGGCTTCAATGTTAAGAATGTTGAGATGGATTTTCACTACAGCGATCTTACATATACAAGGATACCCTCGGCATATGAAAGACTGCTGCATGACGTGATGCTTGGTGATTCAACTCTTTTCTCGCGGGATGATGAGATCGAGACGGCATGGAAATTCATTGAACCGATCCAGAATGCATGGGCTAATACTCCGTCAATCAAGGTGTTTGGATATGCCGCCGGAACCTGGGGACCGGAACATGCCAATGATCTGTTTGACGAAGGGAGTATATGGCGTCAGCCCAGCAAGAACCTGGCTGATGAGGAACTCTATTGCGAACTTTAACACCCGGGTATGAAACCTGTAATAAAGATATTTCAGACACCATTTGAGATGGCCGAATCGCTTGCCCTTGAACTAATTAATAGGGTAAAAGAAGCCGGAAGGAAGAACTCAATGTATACAATCGCGGTTTCGGGCGGAAAGACGCCCCAACTTTTCTTTTCAGTGCTTGGCGATCATTTTGCGGGTGCAGTCCACTGGGAGCATGTGCACTTCTTCTGGGTCGATGAAAGGTGTGTCCCTCCCGGTAACACCGAAAGCAACTTTGGAATGGCTCAGGCGATACTCTTCCCGAAATTAAAAATCCCTAAAGAAAATATCCACAGGATAAGGGGGGAGGAGGATCCTGAAAAAGAGGCCAAACGGTACGAAACTGAATTAAAGAAGTTCACAAAATCAAGAGATGGATTGCCATGTATTGATTTGATGCTTCTTGGGGTGGGGGAGGATGGCCACACTGCTTCTGTTTTTCCTGGAAATGAAAGGCTTTTCAACGAAATGAAATTATGCATCCCTGCCGTTCATCCTGTAACAGGGCAGGTACGTATCACCTTAACAGGAAAAGTGATCAATAATTCGGAAAGCATAATTTTCATGGTTGCAGGAAAAAGCAAAGAAAAAATAGTGTATGAAATCCTTAATGACAACATGAAGATGAAACAATTACCTGCTTCTTATGTTTTCCCTGTTAACGGGGAGCTGTTCTGGTACCTTGATAAGGAAGCAGGATCAATGCTGGGTAAGGATGAGGACCTTTTCACATTAGATATTATTTAAATTTTTTCTATATTTGAACATCTTGTTTAACTTTTAAACCTTAAAGTCATGTCACACGAAAAAGCTAAAGAGCAGACTAAAGTAAAAAAACAGGCAACAAAATCACTAAAGGAAAAACGGGCTGAGAAGAAAGCCAAGAAAGCTGAGAAGAGCAGATAGACCTTGCCCGGTTCACGTGTTGCATGTTGCAAGTTGCAGGTGCATTTAAAACCTGAAACCTGCAACCTGCAACATTCAATTATTAAATAGAAATAATCAGGTTATATAATTATTTTGAGCATAAAAAAAGGAGGTTGCCTTAACAACCTCCCGCTATAAGATCTTCAGTGTTAAAATACTATGCTAGTTTAACATTAACTGCATTAATTCCTTTTTTGCCCTCAGCAAGCTCGAATGTAACTTCGTCATTCTCCTTAATCTTGTCAATAAGCCCTGTTGCATGCACAAAATATTCATTATCTGAATCTGCATCTTTAATGAATCCGAATCCTTTTGATACATTAAAAAATTTAACTGTTCCTTTGTTCATTTTGATATGTTTTAAAAATTAAGGTCGCAAGCTACACAATATTTCTGAAATTCCGAATAAAAATTTAAAGTACTTTTTGTAACCTTTGCGCAGATCATTGAATTAATAATGCCCGACTTAATATGGAATCAGGATATAAAAGAATATTGGCTTTTGCATCTGTACTGTTTGTCATAACCTCCAGTTTGAACAGCCAGGAAAGCCTGCTTACGGTTGCGGAAAAATCGGACTTTAAATCGACCTCAGATTATCAGGATGTAGCTGTATTTATTGAAAGGCTGGTAAAGCCATCACCCAGGATCAGGGTTGAAAGTATCGGGACCTCAATTGAAGGCCGCGATATCCCGATGCTCATAATAGGGGACCCCCTGCCGCAATCGCCTGATGAGCTCGCCGGCGACAACCGTATCGTGATATATATCCAGGCAAATATACATGCCGGGGAGGTAGAAGGAAAGGAAGCCACACTTATGTTTGCCAGAGATCTTTTAAAGGAAAAGGATCCGGAGCTTCTTAAACATGCTGTTGTCCTGATATGCCCGAACTTCAATCCTGACGGGAATGAACAGATTTCGCCACTTAACCGCACTCACCAGAACGGACCGGTAAATGGGGTGGGTGTAAGGCATAACGGCCAGTTCCTCGATCTGAACAGGGATGCAATGAAGGCTGAAACGCCAGAGGTCAGGGGAGTCATATCAAGGGTGTTCAACAGGTGGGATCCTGCGGTCTTTATGGATTGCCATACCACCAACGGGTCATTTCATGTTGAACCTGTAACTTTTACATGGATGGTAAATCCAAACGGCGATAACACCCTGATACAATACATGCGCGACCGGATGATGCCTGCAATGTCATCGATGCTTCTTGATAAATACAATGTTGAGAATTGTTTTTACGGCGAGTTTATTGACATGCTCAAACCTGAAAGCGGATGGATTTATGACGCCTCAGATCCTCGATATATGAGTAATTATTATGGGTTGCGCAACCGTCTGGGAATTCTGAATGAGAACTACGTTTATGCCGATTACAGGTCGCGCGTAATGGGATGCTATTACCTGATCAGGTCGCTTGGTGATTATGTTGCATCGCACAGGGAAGAAATCAGGAAAATAGTGAGAGATGCTGATCAAAGAACAGTCCGGAGGGGAAATTTGCCTTCGGTAAAGGACTCATTTGCAATTAAATATAAGGTCCGACCTTTGCCTGAAAAAGTTACAATAAAGACATTTGAGGCAGAACCCGATGGGGAAGAGGACGGTTGGAAGAAATATCGCAAAACAGACAGGCAGAAAACAGTTGCAGTTCCCTATTATATTGATTTCTACCCGTCGGAAAGTGTAAGATATCCATATGCCTACCTGCTGACAGTTCGTGATCCTGAAATAACGGGTCTGCTTAAAATTCAGGGGATCAGGCTCGAGGAGCTAAGTGAAGCCTCAGACATTGAAGTTGAAAGGTTCGAAATCAGTGAATTGAAGGCATCACCACGGTTAAACCAGGGTCATTATACAAATTCGGTAAAAGGGAAGATCATCAGAGAAACTGCTGAGTTTCCGGCAGGAACGATTGTTGTCAGGACCGCTCAGCCACTGGCCGGTCTGGCCGCCTATCTCCTGGAACCACAGTCGAATGACGGACTTCTTACCTGGAATTATTTCGACAGATATTTGGTACCGCAATGGGGAAGGGGATATTATCCGGTCCCGGTGTTTAAGGTTATGGAGAAAACTGATCTCCGGACGCAAGAGCTTAAGTAAATGTCCAACGACGTAAAGGTTCAATGTTTCAACGGTACAACCATAATAAAATACGTATTATAATATGTCTTTTAATACGTATTATAATACGTATTACTTTTAAAATCAGGAAAGGCCCGGGGACTGAGGCCATTCAACAATATTTACCTGTTCCCATCCCATTCTCCTTAATATTTAATAACATTGCAAAAAATTTGCTGATTTTCTGAATAATACCGGTTGTAAAAAAGATAATAAAGAGATCATGAGGAAATGGAGAGTTGAAGATTCGGCTGAACTATACAATATCAATGGATGGGGTGTTGATTATTTTTCAATAAACCAGAAGGGAAATGTGGAGGTAAGGCCGCAGAAGAACGGTGTTTCTGTTGATCTTAAGGAACTTCTTGATGAATTGATACTTTCAGATGTTTCAACACCAATTCTTGTAAGGTTTCCCGATATACTTGATGACCGGATCATCAACATTTCAAACTGTTTCAGATCCGCTTCGGAAGAGTATGACTACAAGGCCCAGAACTTTATTATATATCCAATAAAGGTAAACCAGATGAGGCCTGTTGTGGAGGAGATCGTGAGTCACGGGAAAAAATTCAATATCGGTCTGGAGGCGGGCTCAAAACCGGAGCTTCATGCGGTTATCGCAATAAATACTGATCCCGAGTCGCTTATAATCTGCAACGGTTACAAGGATGAAGATTATATTGAGCTTGCCCTGCTTGCTCAGAAGATGGGAAAAAGGATCTTCCTTGTTGTTGAAAAGCTGAATGAGCTTAAGCTCATTACTACTATTGCCAAGCGATTGAAGGTCACTCCGAACCTGGGGATACGCATTAAGCTGGCCAGCGTGGGAAGCGGAAAATGGGAAGAATCGGGAGGGGATATCAGCAAATTCGGACTCACTTCGAGTGAGCTCCTGGAAGCAATCGATTTCATTGAAAGGAATAAAATGAGGGATTGTATCCGGCTGATTCATTTTCATATCGGGAGCCAGGTCACAAAAATACGGCGGATCAAGGTCGCGTTGAGGGAAGCATCCCAGTTTTATGTACAGCTCCGGAAAATGGGATTCAATGTTGAATTTGTCGACATTGGCGGCGGACTTGGTGTCGATTATGACGGAACCGCTTCTTCAAACAGCGAAAGCAGCATGAATTATACCATACAGGAGTATGTCAATGATTCCATAAGCACATTCGTTGACGCTGCCAACAAGAATAATATTCCTCATCCGAATATCATTACCGAATCAGGAAGGTCGCTGACAGCTCATCATTCGTTATTGATCTTTGAAGTTCTTGAAACAACAAAATTGCCGTCATGGGATGATGAAGAGGCAATTGAAGAAAATGACCATGAACTGGTGAAGGAACTCTACCTCCTTTGGGATAATGTGAACCAGCCCAGGATGCTTGAGACGTGGCACGACGCCCAGCAGATAAGGGAGGAAGCGCTGGACAGGTTCAGTCTCGGATTGATCGACCTGAAAACCAGGGCCCAGACTGAACGTCTTTTCTGGTCGATTGCAAGAAGGGTTTACCAGCTCGCGAAAGTTACAAAACATGTACCTGATGAACTCAGGCAGATCTCAAGGATCCTTTCGGATAAATACTTCTGTAACTTCTCGCTATTCCAATCGTTGCCCGATGCATGGGCAATCGACCAGATATTCCCCATCATGCCTATACACAGGCTGAATGAGGAACCTGTCAGATCAGCAACCATCCAGGACATGACATGTGACTCGGATGGAAAGATCGATAATTTCATATCAACCAGGAATTCACCCTATCACCTGCCCATCCATCCTTTCAGGAGTAAGGAACCATATTATCTCGGGGTTTTCCTGGTCGGTGCATACCAGGAAATACTCGGCGACCTGCATAACCTGTTCGGTGATACAAATGCCGTTCATGTATCGGTTGATGAGAACGGGTACAAGATTGATCAGGTAATTGATGGTGAAACAGTTGCAGAGGTTCTGGAATATGTCCAGTATAATCCCAAAAAAATGGTACGAACCGTTGAGACATGGGTTACATCTTCAGTTAAAGCCGGGATAATCACCCTGGAGGAAGGTAAGGAATTCCTGTCCAATTACAGGTCGGGTTTATACGGGTATACCTATCTGGAATAGGCATCTTTATACCTTCGGTAAAATCGCTCCATCCAGTACGGAATGGCCTTTGGCAGTATTTATTTTCTACCCGGCCAGCCCCGGATGGAGAAATGGAATTTTACGGTAGTTGATATGCTTTTAAAAATTCCGGGCAATTGATTGTTGAGTTCGAATTTTTTTCTAAATTAACGTACTCAATTCGTTTCAGACTGATCGTGATTAATAACCCTTTTAATTTATTTGACTATGAACGAAACTTCTACTTCATCATTCGATCTTAATGTATTTATCAGGGAGTCAAAAGAGACCCTGGTAAATCCGAAATCTTACTTCTCGACTCTCAAAACAACTGGCGGCATGGCCGAGCCATTGATAAAGGCTGTCATCTATGGAGCTGTGGCAGGACTGATTGCTTTCCTGTGGAGTCTTCTTGGGCTGGGGGCTGTCAGAGGGGGCATGCTTGGAGGTACTGTAGGCGTTATGGCACTTGTCTGGTATATCATATCCGGAATAATCGGATTATTCCTTGGAGCCGTGATTCTGCTGGTGATCTCCTCGATCTGCAAGGGAAGCACCGATTTTGAAGCCAATGCCAGGGTTGTTGCTTCAACAATGGTTATAATGCCTGTTAATGCATTGCTTGGATTTACTGGAGGAATAAACTCAACCCTGGGAATGATAATATCTCTTGCGGTAAATCTCTATGCTCTTTACCTTTTATACCACGGCCTTGTGGAGACTCTCAAGGCAAAACCGGATACGACGAGGATAGTTGTGTATGTCCTTGCAGGGCTGCTGGTACTTTTCACAATCATTGGGATGGGTACCCGTAAAAAAATGAACAGGTTGATGGATGATTTTAGTAATGAGGATCTTAAGGAAATGATCCAGGACTCTGAAAATAATTAGTAGTATTTCATACCCACTAGCCAGGATCCGGTAAACATTACCCGGGCCTGGCATTTTTAATTGTGTATATTTGTCAGTTTTATTGAAACTTCTGTAACCTTACAGGGTTGTGTGAGCAGCGATTGTTTTATGTCATTGGATGAAAAACCTCTTCAAATCCGGGAATGTCTTTATTGTTCTGGCATACAGGATTTTGTTAATGATCTTTATTTTTACCGTATGCCGGATCGGATTCTATGTTTTTAATTTCCGGATGTTCCCCGATATAGGATTTAAGGAAATGATGACAATTATGGGGGGAGGGCTGCTTTTTGATATTTCTGCTATTCTTTACATAAACCTGATCTTAATCCTCGTGCATGTCATCCCATTGGAGGTAAGATATGATCAGCTTTATCAGAACATACTAAAATACCTGTTCTTTATTATCAATGGTTTAGCAATTGCAGCCAACTGCGCTGATTTTATTTATTACCGTTTTGTCCTTACAAGGGCAACTACCGATATATTTCAGACATTTGAGCATGAACAGAACCTTGTAAAGCTGTTCTTTAAATTCCAGGTCGATTACTGGCAGGTTGTGTTATTTGGATTACTGTTGATTTTCATAATGATACTTCTTTACAAGCAGGTAAAGGTAATGAGACCTTCGCCAGGGAGCAAATCCGCATATTCCGTGGCCAACATAATATTGATCCCGGTTATTGCAGCGCTTGTTATTCTGGGTATACGGGGGGAATACCGGTATTCAGCCCATCCCATAAGCATCGGCGATGCTGCCAGGTTTGTTGAAAACCCCAGGGATGCCGCTATTGTTCTGAACACTCCGTTCAGTCTGATAAGAACCATCGGAAAGAAGACGCTTGTTAAATATGAGTTTTTTGAAAGCGATAAGCTTGCAGGGATATATAATCCTCATTATGTTCCGGTTGACACAGCGGTTTTCAAAAAAGAGAATGTCGTTATTTTTATTCTTGAAAGTTTTGCCAGGGAATATGTCGGAGCTCTAAACAAGGATCTTGACAACGGTATGTACAAAGGTTATGCCCCTTTCCTGGATTCTTTATTGAAATACAGCCTGACTTTCGATGTGTCAATAGCCAACGGGAAAAAGTCAATTGAAGCGGTGTCTTCAATCCTTGCCTCGATTCCCTCACTGGAGACCCCTTACTCAATTTCACCTTATGGAAAAAATACAATTAACGGGCTTGCGGGACTTCTTAAAAAAGAGGGTTACTATTCAGCATTTTTCCATGGAGCGCCAAACGGATCTATGGGATTCGACTCGTTTTCAAAGATGGCAGGGTTTGATGATTATTTTGGACTTGATCAATACCCTGATAAAAAGGATTTTGACGGAATATGGGGTGTTTGGGATGAACCTTTCTTCCGGTTTTTCGCGGGTAAACTGAATGAATTCAGGGAGCCTTTCCTTGCCTCTGTATTCTCGATTTCTTCTCACCATCCTTTTGAGGTGCCTGAAAAATATAAGGGCCGGTTTGCAAAAGGTCCTGCGCCTATACTGGAAGTCGTCGGATATACTGACTTTGCCCTGCGGGAATTTTTTAAGGAAGCCGGCAGCCAGCCCTGGTTCAAAAACACTCTTTTTGTTATTACGGCTGACCATGCCAATGAGTCGATCCACAAGGAATTCCAGAATAATTTCGGATCGTACAGCGTACCAGTAATATTCTACAAACCCGGGAGTGACCTTAAGGGAGTAAAGGCCAAAGTTGTCCAGCAGATCGATATAATGCCCTCGATATTAAGCTACCTTAATTTCGGTGATGAATATATTGCTTTTGGGAACAATGTTTTCGATGATTCGACTGAGTCATTTGCCTTCAATACTTCCGGATGTATTTACAATCTGTATATGAAGGATCACCTGCTTGAAATGACTGATAATATTCCTGTAGGTTTTTACAATTATAAGAATGACCGGCTCCTCGAAAATAACCTGGTCGGAAAGAAACCGGAACTGATGAGTGTTATGGAAAAAAAGCTTAAGGCTGTTATTCAGACGTATAACAGCCGGCTGATCGATAATAATATGGTTGTGACAAAATAAGAAGCGGCGCATCGGCACACAGTTAGTGCGCTGAGGTTAATGCAATAAAACTGCTAACCAAATATATATGAAAAAGATAGCTGCCATAATTCTTGAAAATGATCAGGGAGAGTTATTACTCTATTTAAGAGACAACAAGCCGGGTATCCCTTTCCCGCTGCACTGGGATCTGATAGGGGGGCATGTTGAGGAAGGTGAAACACCCGAAGAAGCCCTGGTCAGGGAGGTGAAAGAAGAACTGGACTATGATCTGAAAGATTACAGGTTCTTCAAAGAATACACCTGCCTGGCAGGAGATGCATATCCGAACATTAAATATATTTACCATGCAAAATTTAATGTGCCTCTTGAAGAGATTACTCTGCTGGAAGGGGAGAGACCCCGGTATTTCAAAAGGGATGAAATTCCCTGTGTAAAGTTTGCAAATATGCTTAAAGATATAGTACTTGATTATATTGAAATGCATCCTGAGCGGTAAACGACAGAGGACGGAAGACAGAAGACAGATGACCGAAGAAAGAGACGGATGACGGGAGAATACAAATAGTGGTCACATTAAAAAATTGCATTACCAGGATTATATCTGTCAGGAATATCAGTCAATTAGTCAAAATCCTGAATTTGATGCCTGATTAACGTACAAACCCGCATTATGACTTTTAAGATGTGATAATCAGTTATATATAATTCAGATATTGCCAGGTTGACTTTTATATAGTTAAATTTCCTGTAAATTTCCCTCTCTTTTTGACGAACATCCCAGCTATTTTTATTAATGGTCAGGTTGTGGCAACAAACGGTGGAAAACTTTAGACCAACGCTCCTAAAATCAATCCCATTTTCCCATTAAATGGGCATTTACGCCTTGACATGCATATGCTTTAGCCATACCTTTAACTCATAAACTGACACCAAAAGTTATGAGAAAAAATGTATTTTCGGCTAACATGAAAATCATATTTCTGTCATGCTTTTTCATGTGTGTTACCCGGATTGTTTGCGCTCCGACAAAAGATTTCATTTTGAAATTCATGATTATTCAGAAAGGTATTGAATTAGTCGAAAGCAAACACCACGAATCGGAATTCAAAAGGTTCGTCAATGATCTGGGTTTCACAGAATCAGGAAACAATTGGCTATCTGTCAACTGTATAGGATGTTTCGGCGAGTGGCAATTTGCAGAATCAACTGTACAGTTTCTGGGTTTCAAAAATGTAACACTCAGAAAGTTCAAAGCTGATTCAAGCATCTTCCCGAGGGAGCTGCAGCGTAAAGCACTGGAATCGCTGATAAAGGTGAACCTGAGTTTACTGAAGGATTATGAGCACTTCGTTGGTGATACAATTAAAGGAATTGTTGTAACAAAATCCGGGCTTATAGCAGCGTCGCACCTGGGAGGTGCAAGAACTGTCCAATTATATCTCGCTTCAAACGGCAGGGTAAATAAAGAGGATTGTCTTGGAACTTCAGTGGGTGATTATATGAGGAGGTTCGGCAAATATGAATTGGATTAAGTGAATCAGATTAGGTGGATTGAATGTTAGAAAGTGTTCCCCTGAACATGGTGTAAGGAGAACCGTGATGAAAAAACCTGATGTGTTGGGACATCAGGTTTTTTATTTTACTCGATACCGTGCCATTTGTTTGACAGTTTCGAAAGTCCGAGAATAAGCTTAAGTACCCGCCAGGAAGTATCGGGTACCATGTAATCGGGAGACGGCAATTTCGGGACATGCAGGTCATGCTCTCTGATGGCAAGGGCGATTGAGTCAAGGACAATTTCCGGATCAAAACCAGTCAGAATAATTGTACCGGCATCCTGTGATTCAGGCCGTTCCATGGACTGGCGGATTGACACTGCAGGGAAATCAAGGATTGCTGATTCTTCACTTATTGTGCCAGAGTCGGACACGGTGCAGATGGCATTCATCTGCAGCTTAATATAGCCAAGAAATCCAAAGGGTTTAAGGAAAGTGATCAAAGGATTCATTGACATATCATTAAGACTTTCAAGTCTCTTTCGTGTCCGCGGGTGAGTTGACACTATTACCGGAAGACCATAGTTTTCAGCCAGTTTGTTTAATACCATAATAATTTTACCAAGGTTTCCGGGGTTGTCGACGTTTTCTTCACGGTGGGTTGAGACGAGAAAGTAGTTCCTGGTTGCCGGCTTGTTACTGATTGCCTGTTGCCGGGTGGATGATAGTGATAATTCCTGTAATATGGATGAAGCTTCAATTTTTGGCCTGTAATAATTCAGGACTTCGTTCATCGGAGAGCCGGAGAGATAGATCCGGCGATGGGGAAGACCCTCGCTTATGAGATGCCGGCGTGCATGTTCGGTATAAACCAGGTTAAAGTCGGATATATGATCGATGACCCTCCTGTTAATCTCTTCAGGTACATTGAAATCGAAGCACCTGTTCCCGGCTTCCATATGAAAGATCGGGATGTGAAGGCGTTTGGCCATATAAGCTGACAGGCATGAGTTTGTATCGCCCAGGACTAGAAGGGCATCTGGCCTTTCTTTTCTCAGGAGTTCGCCTGATTTTCGGATTATATCGCCGACCGAGGCCTCAAGTGATGAGACATCAACATTCAGGAAGAAGTCAGGTTTCCGGAGTTCCAGTTCGCTGAAAAATATTTCGTTCAATTCGTAATCGTAGTTTTGTCCGGTGTGGGCGATAATGTGGGTCACATGCTCATCGAGAAGGGAAATAACTCTCGATAACCGGATTATTTCGGGACGTGTACCTACTACAGTAAGGACTTTGAGGTTAGATTTTTGCATAAAAGTTAAGTTTAGCTATCAGCTATCAGCTGTCAGTGGTCAGCTGATTTATGTAAATTTTTAATTAAAGAAGTTAACATCCTTTTTATCTCGCAGACTTGTTCAATTAATTGTTCAGAAACATCTTTTTCTAAATAGTTTTACTCGTTGGAAAGAAGGATTAAATATTCAGATTCGCTAGCTGATCCAACAGCAATTTGCGCAAATTTAGCAAAATCTTTATCGCTTCCACGACCGCAACCCTCAGCAATATTAGTTGGGATTGAAACTATCGCTCTTCGAAGCTGTGAGCTGATTCCATATAGTTCTTCTTTTGGGAATGTTTTAGTATTTTGGTAGATCATAACTACAAGTTTATGACTTTTCTGCCAAACGGTTAATGTACGAAAATCTTTCATAGGTTAGAAATTATTTGTTTTAAGTTGTCAGTA
This sequence comes from uncultured Bacteroidales bacterium, assembly GCA_963737255.1. Taxonomy (GTDB): domain Bacteria; phylum Bacteroidota; class Bacteroidia; order Bacteroidales; family VadinHA17; genus LD21. The sequence goes on along the minus strand of CAVTSB010000005.1, from coordinate 507,385 downwards.
TTTATTTTGCTCATTTCCAGACTTTAACACTGATAGCTGATAGCTGATAGCTGATAGCTGATAGCTGATAGCTGATAGCTGACAGCTGACAGCTGAGAGCTACACTAACTCAAAAAACGTATCAGGATCATCCGGATCAAAAAACTCATTAATCCAGAAAATAGTATACAATTCCTCATCACCCACGTTGGTAATATTATGAGTATACCAGATTGGCATGTCAACATATGAAGGCTCGCACCCATCCAGTTCGAAGTTCATTACCCTATCAGTTCCGATACGTCGTAACTGGATCCTGGCTTTCCCCTTAATAACTGCAAACCTTTCGATTTTCCTGGTATGAAAGTGGTTGCCGCGGGTGATTCCCGGTTTTGTTGTTGAAAAGGAAATTTGTCCGCCAAGGCCTGATTTGATTGTCTCCACGAAAGTCCCCCTGTCGTCGGTATTCTTCACAAGCTTCACCGGATAATGATTTGCAATATCCATGTAGCACCTGAAGGTGTTGAACAGGTTGGTCTCGAATTTATCATTCAGTACCGGAAAGATCCCTTTATCGGAGTATTCTGTCTTGAAATTTTGAAGAAGCTCAAGGATTTCGGTTACCTTTTTCTCAGAAGTATGAGGAACTCTATAATCTTCAGTTGAGTACCCGTCCCTGATTACTTTCCAGATCAATTCAACCAGTTCGCCGACATAGATTAGTTTCAGTTGTGCATCGATCTCTATTTTGGGCAGCTCGTTATGGGTAAGCTGATGAGAGAATGTAGCTATTACGGAATTATAATATGGGTTTCCAAAAGGTCCGAAAACATTCGGAACGATCATTCCGGTAAATTTCGCATTGTTTTCCTTTGCCCATCTGGCCAGCAACTGTCTTCCCTCCCTTTTGGATTTTCCGAACATATTATCCCTCTCTTCCTGGGTTGATGAGGAAAAGAGGATGTGGGGCCTGGATCCGGTTGCATCGAGGGCTGCCAACAGTTTCCTCACCAGAATCAGATTGGTATCATAGATGGTCTGGGGATCATTATGCCTGTTAAGCGCCGCAAGATGAATAAGGACATCACATTTTCCGACGAAATCCTCAAGTTTGGAGTTATCTTCAAAATAGTTGTCATTGAAAGGAACACGGGTAATTTCTTCCTTCATTAATCCGAAGAAGTTGTAAAGATGGGTTCCTATGAATCCGCTCTGGCCGGTAATACCGATGTGGAACATGTTATTTTTATTTAAATATTAATTTTCGGCAATTTCATTATGTTTCCCTGGTTACAAATCTAAAGTATTAAAATAGATTTGATTTCTCTTTTACCTTTTAAAAAAAAACCTGAAAGGTGACTTCGATTACAGGATCAAACGTATCTGGGGAACTTTCTTTTTTGCCGGCTTCTGTAAAAGTCATCTGTAATAAGATCAATGCATTAATTATATTTTATGATCAATTTTAAGTAATTTTTAATAACTTATTATATGTTCCTATAATATTCTTCGTACTTTTGCGTATTATATACAAATCCAGCACTTGAGTTTGGATTTGTGTCGCGGTATTCGTTAAGTAAATTAAGTTCGTCAAGCAGATTTTATATTTATGAGTAGATATTTATATAGCCTATCACTATTATTGTTTTTATCATTTATATTCCCCTTAAAATCAGATTCTCAGACAGTAGTAACAGTTGATGCTGTTAATGTTACTAATTATGATGCCAGAAGTTCAGATCCGATTTTACTTACGGTAAAGAGGAGCAGATTTTCAAATGGTACCAATACAACAATGCTTCTGGTAGCGGGAGATGATACATATGTTACTACCAGAGATAATAATATGGATGGTGCCAAAATAATCGGCAACAAGTTTGAGTGGACAGGTTATGAAGATTATCCTGGTTCGATATTGCATGGAGTATTGCTTGGGATGAATAAAAACCAGGTTGTAAAACACAATTATGTTGAAGGAGCCCCATATTCTTTTGTTTACAAAGCTTCCAAAGATGAGCCCATGGAGTCTACAAAAGGAGGACATTCATATAATATTCACAGGAATTCAAAGACTTTGAATATTAAAGGTATGAGTGGAGTAAAATTATATAACAACACATTTTATAATACACGATACAGTAATTTTTATAATATTCATGTTTATGAAAATAACAGTTCAGGTGAGTCCACGCCATATCTTCCGGCCAAAAATGTAAAAATAAAGAATAACATAATATACCAGAAATATGATATACCTGCAATCAAGGTAGATCAAACTACATGTCTTGCAGGATTTGAATCGGATTATAATATATTCTGGTGTGAGGATTGTGTTGATAACAAACCTTCATTTAGTGTTGCCGGTGTTACTAAGACATGGGAACAATGGAGGGCCATGGGTTATGACACTCATTCCCGTATAATGAATCCTGATTTTATTGATGCAACAACTCTGGTTCCGGCGGCAAGGATGGACTACGGGACGAACCTGGGTGCTCCATTCGAATACGGATTAGCAACATCTGCAAGGTGGAATGTTGGTCAATACCCTGACACTGTAAGGCAAAACGGGACATGGCAGGTTGGTGCAATTCTTTATGCGGGGACATCAAGTACAATCAATGTAACGGGAATTACTGTCACCGGAGCAGGAGGTGCATCAACAATAACTACCAGCAGAGGCACACTGCAACTGAGCGCAGCGATAACTCCGACAAATGCAACAAACAAGACGGTAACATGGTCGGTTGTCAACGGCACCGGTCAGGCTTCAATCAGTTCAACGGGCCTTGTCACGGCTATCAGCCAACGGCACAGTAACTGCAAGAGCAACAGCAACTGATGGTTCTGGAGTATATGGAACATTTACGGTCACGATCTCCGGTCAGACTACACCGGTGACAGGAATAATTGTCACGGGATCGGGGGGTATATCAACAATAACTGCGGATAATGGCACACTTCTTCTGAGTGCGTCAGTAACCCCGTCAAATGCAACTAACAAGACGGTTATCTGGTCACTGGTGAATGGTACCGGTCAGGCTTTGATAAGTACAACAGGACTTGTCACGGCAATATCTAATGGTACGGTTACGGCAAGAGCAACTGCAACCGATGGCTCGGGAGTTTACGGAACACTTGCAATAACCATCTCCGGTCAGATTATACTTGTAACGGGAATAACAGTCACGGGAACGGGTGGAGCTTCAACAATAGCTACCGACAACGGCACCCTGCAGCTGAGTGCAGCAGTATTACCGGCAAATGCAACCAACCGGACAGTTACGTGGTCGCTTGTCAACGGTACTGGTCAGGCAACAATCAATACATCAGGCCTTGTTTCCGCTATTTCCTCAGGTACGGTTACGGCCAGGGCGACGGCAACTGATGGGTCCGGGGTTTTTGGTACACTAACGATCACTATCTCCGGCCAGGTCATACCGGTAACCGGAATAACTGTTACCGGGGCGGGAGGCGCATCAACGATAAATACTGACAATGGAACTCTGCAAATGAATGCCGCTGTAACTCCGTCAAATGCCACAAACCGGACTGTTACATGGTCCCTGGTCAATGGTACCGGTCAGGCCTCGATCAGCACAACAGGCCTTGTAACTGCAATAGCTAATGGTACTGTTACAGCAAGGGCGACAGCAACTGATGGTTCGGGGATTTATGGAACATTTGTGATCACGATTTCCAGCCAGGTGATACCAGTAACCGGGATAACGGTTACGGGAGCAGGAGGCACATCAATAATTACCGCAGACAACGGGACACTGCAGTTGAGTGCGGCAGTTACTCCGGCTGATGCAACTAACCGGACGGTAACATGGTCGCTGGTCAATGGAACCGGTCAGGCTTCGATCAGTTCTTCGGGCCTTGTTACTGCAATATCGACAGGTACAGTTACAGCAAGAGCAACGTCAACTGATGGTTCGGGAGTTTTTGGGACACTTTCAATCACGATCTCGAATCAGATTATACCTGTAACCGGAATAACGGTCACCGGAGCGGGAGGCGCATCAATAGTGACCACAGATAACGCCACGTTACAGCTTAGTGCAACGGTGGTCCCGACAAATGCAACAACCAGGACGGTAACATGGTCGCTGGTCAATGGTACCGGTCAGGCTTCGATCAGCTCAACTGGACTTGTCACAGCTATATCCAATGGTACTGTTACCACCAGAGCAACAGCGACCGATGGTTCGGGACTTTACGGGACACTTGTAATAACCATCTCAGGCCAGGTGATTCAGGTAACCGGAATAACTGTCGCAGGAGCCGGAGGCGCTTCAACCATAGCATCAACCGATGGCACACTTCAATTAAGTGCAGCAGTAACACCAGCAAATGCAACAACAAGGACGGTAACATGGTCGCTTGTCAATGGTACAGGACAGGCTTCAATCAGTACATCGGGACTTGTTACGGCGATATCAGCAGGAACAGTTACTGCAAGAGCGACAGCGACTGATGGCTCGGGTATATATGGAACGATGGTGATAACGATCTCTGTGCAGAATATAAAGGTGACCGGGATAACGGTTACCGGAGCAGGAGGGGTATCAACAATAACTGTAAACAACGGAACCCTTCAACTGAGCGCCGAAGTAACACCGGCAAATGCAACTAACCGTACGGTTACCTGGTCACTGGTCAATGGTACCGGCCAGGCCTCGGTCAGCTCATCAGGACTTGTCGCATCCATAGCCAATGGGACCGTTATTGCAAAAGCCACGGCAAATGATGGCTCCGGAATCTCTGGAACACTCTCAATAACTATCTCAAATCAGGTTGTACCCGTAACGGGGATATCTGTCACGGGAGAAGGAGGTGTTTCAACAATCACTAAAAACAACGGAAGCCTGAAACTCATTGCAGCAATTACACCGACTAATGCAACTAACAAGACAATCACCTGGACCTTGGTGAACGGTACAGGCCAGGCTACGATGAGTTCATCAGGTGTTGTCAGGGCTGTATCAAATGGGACGGTTACTGTCAGAGCGACCGCAAACGATGGTTCGGGAGTGTATGGGACACTTACCATCACCATCACCAATCAGATAGTACGGGTAAAGGGAATAAAAGTCACAGTAGTTGGATCCGTGCCATCAAAGACCTCAGACAACAGTGACATGCAGCTAAGCGCTGTCATTGAGCCCGAGGATGCTACTGACCAGACAGTCAGTTGGTCGATCGTAAATGGTACCGGTCAGGCATCAATCACCGGATCAGGTCTGATAACAGGGATTGCGGATGGCACAGTAACAGCAATTGCAACAGCGAATGATGATTCAGGAGTTTATGGCACAATTGAAATAACAATAAAGCTTGGTGAGAGAGTATTTGTTAATGTAAAGGATGATCAAATCAGAATTTCTGTCGGAGACAGTTTCCTTTACGACAAGATCAGTTTATACAATTTGCAGGGTCATTTAGTCATGACCAGGGCGATTGACAGCAATGTATCTACAATTGACGCCGGATCTTTTACGCCGGGAATGTATATAGTCGTATTATCAAAATCAACAATTTCGTGGGTTGGTAAGGTAATTATACCCGGGAACTGACATCCCGACCCGAGTTGTTGTTTGAAGTCAGTCCTGATTATTAAAGTTTAAAGTTATTCCGCAGTCTTGGGAATTTCACCCTGACACTGTGGAATTACTATGTCTGATACTCAGGTATTTTCATATTTAGAGGCCAATTTATCAGATTAAGCTACAATAGTGAAAGGTTCCAGCAATAATGTTCTTAATTTTGTTTCTGCGGGTTAAACATTATCTGATGAAGATTTGTTTAATGAAATATTGCCGGTCCGACTTATGAAAAGATACTTGATTCCATTATTCCTTTTAATTTACTTCCCTTTAATTTCAAAATCCCAGTCCGTACTTACAGTCGACGGGTTAAATACTAATTATTACAGTGTCTCACGGGTATCTCCCATAAAACTGACAGTTAAAAGAAGCCTGTTTACTTCGGGTGTCAATGAAGGCTATTTACTGGTTGCAGGCGATGATACTTATGTTGGTACGAGAGATAATCACCTTGATGGAGCAAAAATAGTCGGGAATAAATTCGTTTGGAACGGATATAATGAGTTTCCGGGTTCAATTTTGCACGGTGTTTTGCTTGGAATGAACAAAAATCAGGTTGTAAAACATAACTATACTGACGGCGTACCTTATTCCTTTGTTTACAAATCGGGGAATGAAGAGCCTATGGAATCGACTTCCGGCGGGCATTCTTACAATATACACCGGAATTCAAAAACACTGAACATTAAGGGTATGAGTGGAGTAAAAATATATAATAACACATTTTACAACTCCAGGTACAGTAATTTTTACAATATTCATATCTATGAAAACAACAGCACCAACCAAAGCACGCCATACAATCCATCCAGGAATGTAAAAATCAAGAATAACATTATTTACTCAAAATATGATAGACCTGCAATTCAATTAGATCAAACTTCATGCCTCGAGGGTTTTGAATCAGATTACAACATATTCTGGTGTGAGGAATGTGTTGATAACAAACCTTCATTTAAAGTTGCCGGGGTGACCAAGAGGTGGGAAGAATGGAGAGCCATGGGTTATGACGTACATTCCCGGATTTTGAATCCTGATTTTCTTGATGAAACAACTTTGGTTCCGGCAGCAAGAATTGATTACGGGACGAACCTGGGTAACGGATTTGATTATGGATTAGCAACAACTGCACGTTGGAGCGTTGGTCAGTATCCTGATACTGTCCGTCAAAATGGGCAATGGCAGGTTGGCGCAATTGTTTATGAGAATAATTCCGGTATGATCCATGTAAGTGGAATTACAATCACAGGAGCAGGGGGAGTTTCGAGCATAACATCAGACTACGGCACACTGCAACTGAATGCAGCAATAACACCCGTTAATGCTACTAACCAGATTTTAATCTGGTCAATAACGGAAGGTAAAGCTCTTGCACTTATTAATAATGAAGGTCTTGTAACAGCTTTGGGTAACGGCACGGTAGTAGTTCGGGGAACTGCCAGCGATGGTACAGGGGTATATGGAGAATTAACGATCACAATATCAAATCAATCGGGTGGAACTGGCACTTATAATCCTGTAGGAAAGATAATTTTAAATCCTGGCGGGATCACAATCCTGTTGAGCGACAACTATACTTCATGGAATGCCGGATTATATACTCTGCACGGAAGTCTTTTAGCAAACCGGGTTATTGATAGTGATATTCTGGTTTTTAATGATATACGGCTCACACCGGGAATTTATTTCGTTGTTTTGTCAAGTGGGAAAAAATTGAGGACAGCAAAAGTAGTTAAACCTTAATGCTTATGGATGCCTGATCAACCTATCTGTACTGGTTTCCCTTTCGGACAGGTAAGCAAATTAATTCTTCTGTAAATTGTCCTGATTTCAAAAATAAGGCCACATAGGATCAACACTTGTTGGTCAAGCTTTAACAGCGATTGGTCAAACTTTTAATGGGATTGGTCAAACTTGGAAAATGGAGGTCAGAGGTATTTCTAAATTATAGGGTAATTTTGCCCCAAAGATTTAGCAAAAAGTAAATTGTGAATTGACATTTTATGATTGTAAAGGAAATTAATGCAGACGATGAAACGAAGAATGTTCCTGGGGGTAATAATGCTTGCCTTGGCTATCCAACTGGTCAATGCCCAGACCGAAACCCTTTTTACCGTTGAAGTACCGTCAACGAGTGCCAGCGACAGGAGGTATGAACTGGGTACAGAATTCCAGGTATTATCAGACGGATATATATTAAAAGCTCGCCTGTACAGTCATGCTAATGAAGGAGGGGATCACGATATCAGGCTCTGGAGGTACAACGGATCAACCTATGTACTGGCAGCAGGACCATACACATGGAACTTCAGCTCAGGTGTTGCGGGCTGGAAGGAATACGACTTACCGGCACCTTTTGCAGTTAATGCCAACACGCGGTATATCATCTCGATATCGAACAGCACCGATCAATTCTATGTAAAAACTCCATCTTTCATCCCTGTTACGGTTAATCAGTATATTACGTACATAAGAGGGCTGTTTAGCACGAATCTTGGATCAGTACCTTACAGGGTATCCAGCTCGGGCTGTTATTTCAGGGATATTGTTTTTGCGTTATCGGATGAAGGCGGAGGTCTGACAGCCGGATCGATCGGCAATCCTCAAACAATTTGCCATAACACTGCACCGGCTGCATTGACCCAGTTAACGGCTCCGACAGGAGGGACGGGCACGTACACTTATCAGTGGCAGAGCTCTCCTGACAACTCAGCGTGGACAGACATTGGAGGAGCAACGGCAGAAAGTTACAGCCCCCCGGCACTTACTGCAAACACATATTACCGCCGTACTGTTAGCAGCGAAGGTTTCACTCCGGTACAGAGCAACATTGTCCTTATAACGGTATCGCCGCAAATCACTCTTGCACAACTGAACGGAACTGCGACCATTGACAACAACACGTCAGCGAACTTCAATGTTGTAATTACGGGCGGCACTTCACCCTTTACAGTTAACTATACACGCAATGGAGTTGCCCAGCCAGCAGTCAATAATTACGTCAACGGGAGCAATATTTCAACAGGAGTTCTCACCACGGGAGTCTATACTTATGTACTTACATCAGTAACTGATGCGCCTGGCTGCAGTGCCCAGAGCCTTGGGACTGAAATAGTAATCACTGTTACAGAAAATAATCCCCCGGGTAATCAGACCGAAACCCTTTTTACCGTTGAGGTACCGTCAACGAGTGCCAGCGACAAGAGGTATGAACTGGGTACAGAATTCCAGGTATTATCAGACGGATATATATTAAAAGCTCGCCTGTACAGTCATGCCAATGAAGGAGGAGATCACGATATCAGGCTCTGGAGGTACAACGGATCAACCTATGTACTGGCAGCAGGACCATACACATGGAACTTCAGCTCAGGTGTTGCGGGCTGGAAGGAATACGACTTACCGGCACCTTTTGCAGTTAATGCCAACACGCGGTATATCATCTCGATATCGAACAGCACCGATCAATTCTATGTAAAAACTCCATCTTTCATCCCTGTTACGGTTAATCAGTATATTACGTACATGAGAGGGCTGTTTAGCACGAATCTTGGATCAGTACCTTACAGGGTATCCAGCTCGAGCTGTTATTTCAGGGATATTGTTTTTGCGTTATCGGATGAAGGCGGAGGTCTGACGGCCGGATCGATCGGCAATCCTCAAACAATTTGCCACAACACTGCACCGGCTGCATTGACCCAGTTAACGGCTCCGACAGGAGGGACGGGCACGTACACTTATCAGTGGCAGAGCTCTCCTGACAACTCAGCGTGGACAGACATTGGAGGAGCAACGGCAGAAAGTTACAGCCCCCCGGCACTTACTGCAAACACATATTACCGCCGTACTGTTAGCAGCGAAGGTTTCACTCCGGTACAGAGCAACATTGTCCTTATAACGGTATCGCCGCAAATCACTCTTGCACAACTGAACGGAACTGCGACCATTGACAACAACACGTCAGCGAACTTCAATGTTGTAATTACGGGCGGCACTTCACCCTTTACAGTTAACTATACACGCAATGGAGTTGCCCAGCCAGCAGTCAATAATTACGTCAACGGGAGCAATATTTCAACAGGAGTTCTCACCACGGGAGTCTATACTTATGTACTTACATCAGTAACTGATGCGCCTGGCTGCAGTGCCCAGAGCCTTGGGACTGAAATAGTAATCACTGTTACAGAAAATAATCCCCCGGGTAATCAGACCGAAACCCTTTTTACCGTTGAGGTACCGTCAACGAGTGCCAGCGACAAGAGGTATGAACTGGGTACAGAATTCCAGGTATTATCAGACGGATATATATTAAAAGCTCGCCTGTACAGTCATGCCAATGAAGGAGGAGATCACGATATCAGGCTCTGGAGGTACAACGGATCAACCTATGTACTGGCAGCAGGACCATACACATGGAACTTCAGCTCAGGTGTTGCGGGCTGGAAGGAATACGACTTACCGGCACCTTTTGCAGTTAATGCCAACACGCGGTATATCATCTCGATATCGAACAGCACCGATCAATTCTATGTAAAAACTCCATCTTTCATCCCTGTTACGGTTAATCAGTATATTACGTACATGAGAGGGCTGTTTAGCACGAATCTTGGATCAGTACCTTACAGGGTATCCAGCTCGAGCTGTTATTTCAGGGATATTGTTTTTGCGTTATCGGATGAAGGCGGAGGTCTGACGGCCGGATCGATCGGCAATCCTCAAACAATTTGCTATAACACTTCACCGGCTGCATTGACCCAGTTAACGGCTCCGACAGGAGGGATGGGCACGTACACTTATCAGTGGCAAAGTTCGCCCGACAATTCAATCTGGACGGATATTACGGGAGCTAGCCTTTCTGAATATACACCAGAACCTCTGATAACATCAACCTATTTCCGGCTTAAAGTATCAAGCGGCAGCTTTAATTCAACCTATACCAATTCTGTTTTAATAACAGTATTCACTTATGCACAACTTTTTGAAAGTAAAACAATTTATAACAACACTTCAACAACTTTCGATGTAATCGTTTCTGAAGGAACTCCTCCCTACACCGTAAACTATTCACTCAATGGTGTGGCGCAACCAGTGTTAAATAACTATTTCAGCGGGACAGATATCCCGACGGGTATTTTAACAACTGGTTCATATACTTATTCACTGACTTCTGTAACTGATGCCAGTGGATGCACTGCTCACGACCTTGGATCTAGCATAATTATAACTGTTTCAGAGGACCAGAACATAATTGTTAATAAAAACAAGGCTCTTGTGGCAGTTAACTCCACGTCAGCCAATTATTCGGACTACTTAAATTATATTAAACCTTACTTTGACAATTTTGGGATTCCATATGATGTTGTAAACGTCAGCACAACAGGCTTACCGGAGTTAAATGATTATGCGATAATTATATTAAGTCATAAAAATGTATATAGTACTACTTACCCAATTGCTCAGCTTGAAGCTGCAGTAGCTGGTGGAGTAGGTCTTTATAGTTTTGATCCCCATTTGTTTGATTTTCCGAGTGAATTCAATACACTTATTACCAATCAATCAGTAAACTCAAATCAGGTAAACATTTCAGACTATACACATTACATAACTAAAAATCACACTCCGGATACCTGGAATCCGACAAATGACCAGGTTACCCTTTTAAGCTCCGTGACAGTAGTACAGCGAAGCAATCTTGTGAACGGGACTGACCTGGTATCTTTTGGTATCACCGGACAGAGTGTTCCATTAATGCAGATTGCAAATTTTGGCAATGGCAGGATTGTAAGATGGAACGGGTACGACTGGGTTTTTGACAATATACTAGGACCTGTTTATGGAATGGACGATCTGCTCTGGAGAGGAATTGTGTGGTCGGCAAGAAAACCATTCATAATGCAGGGGATGCCCCCGTTTATCACAATGAGAGTTGATGATGCAGAAGGCAGGAGTGCAACATTGACAAATAATTTTGAGTGGATCAAAATATGCAATGAATTTGAAATTATACCTTGGATAGGCACCTTCAATGACCGGATACTACCTGAGCACATACCAACTTTAAAATCATTGCTGGATAATAATCTTGCCACTGCCTCCCCTCATGCTTTCACGAATACTTCCTTTATTTATTTCAATCATAATAATCTGAGTTCATTTGATCCGGCGGCAAACACACGAGCCGCACGGGATTTTTATACACAGAATGGCCTTAAGATGTCAAAATACCTTGTTCCGCATTATTATGAACACAGTTCGGCAGCTTTAGCTGAAATCCAAAATATGGGTATTGAATTTCTTGCTACACATATGCTTCCCGATAATCCGTATTACGGATCGTCATGGATAAATAACGGACCATTCCGGACAAACAGGAATGGGCGTGCATCTGCGGACAAACCTGTTTATTATGCTGATTATAATACTTATAGTGGCATGACATTCTTTAATTGTCTAACTGAGATAAGGGATGACGGAGGTTACGAATGGTATCCCGACAGTGATGAATTCAATACTTCTGCAAGAGGGATCAGGCATTTGAGACGATCCCTAAACAGTATGGTCCTTTCATCCCTGTTTACCCATGAAAACTACTTTGATAGTATGAGCATATCTAACCTTCGTACAATTCTCCAAAATATAACGTCTTCAATATCAGTATATAACCCCGAGTATACTTCAACTGACTATGCGGTTCAGTATATACGGGCAAAAAACAATATAAGAATAACCAATGTTGTTGAGACAATTTCAAATATCGAGATCACCTATAACGGGATTAATGATATGACAACAAAATGTTACCTGTTTACGGGACAGGATAATCAGATAACTTACACGTTTGTGAGTCTTCCCCAGACAAATGGGGTAAATACGGTAACAGTTTTGAAATAAAAACAAAGGCAATTATGGGAAGAAAAATATTCATATTAACCTTGGTCAGCCTTTTATACTGCATGGTTGCAGAATCACAATGGAAATTTGAAAAGAGTGGAACCGTGGAAAACCTGAATGCTGTTTTTTTTGTCAGCGGTAGTTCAGGCTGGATTGCAGGTGACAATGGAACGATCCTCTATAAGTCTGGCAGCGGTTGGATTGAAAGCAATAAGCCTACTGATGAAAATCTCAATGGCATATATATGCTTGATGAGAATAATGGATGGGCAGTTGGAGCAAGAGGAACGATTTTAAGGTTCGACGGGAGGAGCTGGCAGTCTTTTATCAGTCCAACAAGCAAGGACCTGCATTCGGTGTTTTTCAGGGACCCGGAGAATGGAGTTGCTGTTGGGGAGCTTGGTACAGTATTGATGTATGATAATGGCAAATGGAACATTACGGAAGGCAATATCAGGGGTAATTTGCATTCAGCTTTCTTCAGTGGGAATGATATCTGGTTTGGAGGCGGTCTTGAATGTGTAAATGTTCCAATAATGAAAATGACACTCGAAGATGCTTCATTATTAAAATATGAATCTACTCCTTTTGCCACCATTAACGCTTTTTTCTTTTTAAGTCCTTACAACGGATGGGCAGTCGGAAGTCCAAGTACCCTGCTCCATTATAATGGAGTTGAATGGACGGAGACTGTTTTAAATGACAGGTTCCCATCTCTCGTCTCTGTTTCTTTCCTTAATGAAAACGATGGAATATGTGCTGGTTACAGTGGTACGATATTGACATATAAAGAGGGAAAGTGGATCAGGGAAAGGTCGTTTGTCCAACACGATCTGAAAAGCTCCTTTGCTATTGACGAAACCTATTATGTTGTTGGAGATAATGGTACCATATTAAAGAAAAGCCAGAGCGCTGTTAAATCTGTTTTGCAAGTGGCCGATAGAGTTTCAGACGATTTTATTCTGTACCCAAATCCAAGTAATGAAATTGCGAATATTGTGGTTGAGTCGGACAATGAATACCTGAACGGAAGTGTATTGATTACCGACAAGGGCGGCATGCTGATTTTTCAGGAGGAATTTAAATTTGATGACGGACAATTTTCATTGCCGGTCGTTACAAAATATTTTCCTGATGGCATTTATTTCTGTAAGGTTAACTTAAATGGTAAAATGACTGTCAGAAAGTTTGTTGTCATCCATTAGCTTGGAATTTGCATAATAAGGCATAACTTTTACTATGAACAAGGGAATGATTTCTAAAGAAATCATTCCCTTTTTTTCAGCATAAAAATATTGTGAACAATCAATTTCCGGATAGTCAAAGAGTTGCACCTTCAATCCCTTCAGAACTGTTTTTTTATGGAATTTTCCGTGATTTAACCCGATTATCTATTTATATTCAATCTAAATAACCTTCCTCTTTCTTTTCCTATAAAAATATATTATTATGAAAATCATAGAGATATGACGATGGATTTTAGATATGAACCTGATTTTTTTTTGAAGAATCTGGAATCCGACAAATGAAAAAATGTTAAAAAAAATAGAAGAGGCAATAACGGGTAACTTTTTGTCGTTCCCAAAGTGTGTTCGTCAAAAAAATATATACATTCGTAAAGTAAGCCTGATCTATGAGAAGATTCTTCCTTGTAACTCTATTTGCTTATTGTTCAATAGTTTCCGCCACAACTTATTATGTCGCTCCCTCTGGGAATGATTCAAATCCAGGAACAATTGACCGCCCCTGGGGGACCTGGGGTAAAGCATTTTCCTCAACTTCAGTACAGCCTGGCGACGTAGTCTATTTTAGAGGAGGTGTTTATTTTCATACGATAACTAATGGCAGAGGCTATTCCGCTACACGTTCGGGGACGGCGTCAGATACTATATACTATTTTAATTATCCCGGGGAAGTTCCAATACTGGATTGCAATACGATAACTTCACCATATTCTGCACGTATGTATTCGTTAAATTTGGATGGAGTGAGTTATGTTAGAGTAAAAGGACTGACTATAAGAAATGTGCAACAGAGATACGCCGGGTATTTACCAACCGGGTTGAGGGTGGCAGAATGTAATCATGTAGTAATTGAAAACTGTATCGTTCATGATATCGATGGGCACGCTGTTGAGAGTTATTGGAATGATAATACATATTTTATTAATTGTGATGTCTATAATGCTTGTGATTCGTTGACCAGTGCAAAACCGGGCAATGATGGGAATGGTTTCTTTGATTTCAATGAGGAAACAACAAATAAGCACGTCTATTTTAAATATTGCAGAGCATGGAATTGCGGCGATCAGGGTTTTTCATCCGGATCATATTCAACTACTGAGTGGGAAGGTTGCTGGTCATTCAATAATGGAATATTGGAAGGTAAAGGATGGGGTTTTAAGTTAGGTTGGATTTCAACCCCAAATGACGGAATTGTTAAACGGATAGTTAAGAATTGCATTGCTGCGAACAATAGAGCAAGTGGCATTGATACAAATGATGGATCATATTCAACAACATCGAATATGAATATCTATAACAATACTTCTTATCATAATGGTTCGGCGGGTTTTACTGGTTATGGATTTGTTGTACGAAATACTAATGATACAGATGGACACGAATTAACCCGAATTTACAGAAACAATATTGCCTACGGCAATTACCAGGGTGATATATATCTTCCTGCCGGATCAGTATATACACACTCGCATAATAGTTGGGATCATTCACCATCGGTAACAGTATCAAACGCAGACTTTTTAAGTTTGGATTATACAGAAATGAGAAGGCCGAGAAAATCTGACGGGTCACTTCCTGATATAAACTTTTTAAAATTAGCCTCAACTTCTGATTTGATAGATGCAGGAACGACGAGCACAGGAATATCGTATAAGGGCTCAGCCCCGGATCTCGGCTGGTATGAGACCTCTGGCGGAACTCCAACTCCTGCTGTTCCGGTATATGTTGGTTCTGCGATTGAAAATGCCACGCCGTCACGGCTTGAAATGACATATAACTTAACACTTGCCAACATTGCACCTGCTTCTTCTGCTTTCACTGTACGGGTAAATTCCGTTGCAAGGTCAGTCAGTTCTGTTGCCATATCAGCCACCAAGGTCATGTTAACACTTTCGAGTCCGGTTGTTTATGGCGATGTGGTAACAGTAGCTTATACAAAGCCTTCTTCAAATCCGATTCAGACGGCTGACGGAGGTCAGGCTGCCACGATCAGTGCCCAGCCGGTAACGAACAGGGTCTCAGCGCCTGCCCCGGTTTACCAGAGTTCAGTAGTAGCAAATTCAACTCCATCAGTGGTTGAAATGAATTATAGTTTAGCCCTGGCAAGCATTGTTCCCGCGGCTTCCGCATTCACGGTCAGAGTCAATTCGGTGACGAGGTCTGTCAGTTCAGTTGCCATTTCCGGGACCAGAGTTTTGTTAACCCTTTCAAGCCCGGTTTTATATGGCGATGCGGTAACGGTTGCTTATACCCGGCCCTCTTCAAATCCGCTTCAAACAGTTGCCGGAGGGCAGGCTGCCACAATCAGTGCACAGTCAGTAACGAACTCGGTTTCCACACCGGTTCCGGTTTACCAGAGTTCTGCAATAGAGAATTCAGCCCCGTCAGTTGTTGAGATGACCTATAATTTAACACTGGCAAGCATTGTCCCTGCTGCTTCTGCTTTTACGGTAAGAGTCAATACCGTAACGAGATCGGTCAGTACAGTAGCAATTTCCGGGACAAGGGTATTATTAACCCTTGCCAGTCCGGTGGTTTATGGTGATGCAGTAACAGTTGCTTATACCAAGCCTTCTTCCAATCCGCTTCAGACGTCTTCCGGAGGCCAGGCAGCAACTATCGGAGCCCAGACAGTTACAAACAGGGTTTCTTCACCTGCTCCGGTTTACCAGAGTTCAGTAGTTGAAAATACAACTCCGGCAGTTGTTGAGATGACTTATAATTTAACCCTGGCAAGCATTGTTCCTGCTTCTTCAGCTTTTACAGTGCGAGTCAATACCGTGGCCAGGTCTGTCAATGCAGTAGCCATTTCCGGTACAAGAGTATTGTTAACCCTTGCCAGTCCGGTGGCATACGGTGATGCAGTAACAATTGCTTATACCAAACCTTCGTCAAATCCGCTTCAAACGGCTACCGGTGGAGAGGCAGCCACGATAAGTTCCCAGGCAGTGACAAACAGTGTTACAGCCGAGGTACCGCTTTATCAGAGTTCAGCAATTGAAAATTCAACGCCATCGGTGATTGACATTACATATAATCTGACACTGGCTAACATTGTTCCGGCTTCTTCAGCTTTTACAGTGCGAGTCAATACCGTGGCCAGGTCTGTCAGTGCAGTAGCCATTTCCGGTACAAGAGTATTGTTAACCATTGCCAGTCCGGTGGTTTACGGTGATGCAGTAACAGTTGCTTATACCAAACCCTCGTCGAATCCGCTTCAGACTTCAGCCGGAGGGCAGGCAGCCACGATCAGCGCCCAGACAGTAACAAACAGGGTAGGTGCTCCTGTAGCATTACCAATTTATGTCAGCTCAGCTATCGAAAATGCTGCTCCGACGCGTCTGGAGATGACCTATGATCTTACACTTGCCAATATAGTACCTACTGCATCAGCATTCACAGTGAGAGTGAATTCAACTGCGCGCAGCGTGAGCACTGTATCGGTATCAGGCACAAAGGTCCTTCTCACCCTCTCGAGCCAGGTAAATTATGGCGATGTGGTTACGGTGGCATACACCAAACCTACCTCAAATCCGCTTCAGACCTCAGCAGGAGGGCAGGCAGCCACGATCAGCGCCCAGTCAGTTTCAAACAGGGTAGGTGCTCCTGCAGCATTACCAGTTTATGTCAGCTCAGCTATCGAAAATGCTGCTCCGTCGCGTCTGGAGATGACCTATGATCTTGCTCTTGCCAATATAGTGCCAACTGTTTCAGCTTTCACAGTGAGAGTAAATTCATCCGAGCGCAGCGTCAGCACTGTGGCAATATCAGGTACTACGGTCCTTCTTACCCTTTCAAGTCCGGTAATATATAGCGATGTGGTTACAGTTTCATACACCAAACCCTCGTCAAATCCGCTTCAGACTTCAGCGGGAGGGCAGGCAGCAACGATCAGCGCCCAGACAGTTTCAAACAGGGTAGGCGCTCCTCCGGCACTTCCGGTTTATACAGGTTCAGCCATAGAAAATGCCTCCCCGTCGCGCCTGGAGATGTCCTATGATATTGCACTTGCCAACATATTACCAGCTGCTTCAGCATTCACAGTACGAGTTAATTCAACTGCGCGCAGCGTCAGCACTGTGGCAATATCTGGCACTAAAGTCCTTCTTACCCTGGCAAGTCCGGTAGTTTATGGTGATGTGGTAACGGTTTCATACACCAGGCCATCGTCAAATCCGCTTCAGACTTCAGCGGGAGGGCTGGCAGCAACAATCGGCGCCCAGACTGTAACAAACAGAGTTTCAGAGGTTAATACACCGCCAATTGTTGTGGTTAATTATAAACCGAGTAGCTATTCCGGATTTGTAGATGAAATTAATGCAAGCGGCAGCTATGATTCAAATAATGATAATCTTACATTTACATGGGCAGTTCCGGGTAATGTACCAGTATCCTCTACATCGGGGCCGACAATTAAATATCTTGGTCCGATCGTAAGTTCATCACAAAGGGTTCAATTTACACTGAATGTCAGTGATGGCAAGACTACACAGAGCAAGGTTATTCCTATAGATATTCTGCCGTATAAACCTGATCTCAGTGTTGCAGAAATTTCAAAAATTGAGGCAAGCAGCTATGAAGGATCCAATTATCCTTACAATATTGTCGATGGGAATTTAGGAACAATGTGGTCAGCAAATGGTGATAACGAATGGTTGGTAATAAAGCTGAAGCGACCCTTCAGAGTGGATCATGTTAAACTTGCATTTCAGGCAGCGCTGATTGGGGAATCCTATTTTGACATACTCGGTTCGACAGATCAAATCACATGGGAGCCTATACTGATAAAATCCGGATCCTGTGGTTTTGCAGGTGATCTGCAGGTGTTTGAGTTCCCTCAGGCTAAAACAGACAAAGAGTATAGTTATATTAAGCTGGTGGGAAGGTGCAATTCGACTGACACATGGAATAAGATTTCAGAAATAAAAATATTTGGATACAATTACCAGGAAAGTCCGTCCTACACTGAGCTCCCGGCAAAAATTTATCCGAATCCGGCCAAAAGGTATGTGACGATCCGCATTGAGGATGAGAACCTTGTGCCCGAATATATTCAGATAGTCGACATGGCAGGGACTATTGTTCTGAGGGAAGAGCTTGATCCTGATGTCAGAGAATTTACGGTTCCTCTTGATATTAAGAAAGGAAAATATATTCTGCAACTGGGTTCAGGTGTGCTGACATTGTTCTCCCAAAGGTTGATAGTGATTAATTGAGCAGTATACTCTTCCCGAATCCTAAAGTTTGTTTTTTGGAATGAAAGCCTTACTGGCTTTCATTCCATTTTTATTACGGGTCCGTTGTCTGATATTCAGGATGAATTAAGCAGGAAAATATCTGATCTGTTCTTTTAAATGAGTCAGATCAATGAGTATTCTCAAAGTGTTTGATTACAAAAGGTTTCTTCTCTCTGTCCGTCATTTTTGAAGTATTCAGCCGGCCTGGATTTTGAGTGTAAAGTAGTTTTAAAACATTCATTTTCGTTAGCACTTTGGCCGGATTGCCAACAATTACTGAATTATCGGGGTATTTTCCACGAAGAACACTTCCCGCTCCAATTATGCAATTATTACCTATCGAAGTATTTGGTAGAATTGTACAATTTGCCCCAATATGTACATTATTCCCAACAGTTATCCTGCCGAAGATATCGTCATTAGGGAGAGTTTCACGGAAACACCAGACTCCACCGTCATGAGTGATAAATTCGGTACCCCCTGCTATGGCTACATGGTCTCCGATTTCAATGAGGTAAGGCTCAGTGGAAAACTGCATTGTTTCAAAATGACAATTTGTTCCAACCTTCATACCTTGCTTCCTGAAATAGCTGATTTTTGCATTTGATCCGGATTTTTCCACGTAAAATCTTTTAATATGCTTAATTATTCTGACTAGCAACATTTCTATATTAAGTTTTAAATTTGAATATCATAAAGTCAAACACTGTTTTAACTCTTTGTTAATCAATTTCAAATAGCGTTAAATTATTTTTTCAGAATCCGATTGATAATTTCGAGAACAAATTGACGATCATCATCTGACATATTACTACCTGATGGTAAGCAAAGACCTTTATTAAACAATCCCTCAGAAGTACCATCCAGATATGCAGGGCAGGAAGAAAAAACTGGTTGTAAATGCATTGGTTTCCAGAGAGGCCTGGTTTCAATTTTTTCTTTTTCCAATTCTTCCTGTAAAATATGCCGTGTAGTACTGCTTATTATTGGATCTATCAGAATTGTTGTAAGCCAATGATTCGAAAAGTATGATTGGTCAGGCTCATCCCTAAAACTGATTCCCTCGTATTTCATAAGATTCTTTTTAAAGAAGAAAAAATTATCTCTTCTCCTTTTTACACGATCCTCGATTACTTCCATCTGTCCCCGTCCAATTCCGGCAAGGACATTGCTCATCCTGTAATTATATCCAATCTGGCTGTGCTGGTAATGCGGCGCCTGGTCTCTGGCCTGGGTAGCAAGGAATCTGGCTTTTTGTACCAGTGAAATATCATTTGAGATTAAAGCTCCTCCACCCGAAGTTGTAATTATCTTATTACCATTGAATGATAAAATGGCCATTTTGCCAAAGGACCCGAGAGGTTTTCCCATATATCGGCTGCCCAAGGCTTCGGCAGCATCCTCTATTACAGGAATTTCAAATTGGTCAGCTATCTTCATGATCTCATCCATGGTTGCCGGCATGCCATAAAGATGCACAGGTATAATTGCTTTGGGACGTTTCCCCTTTTTAATCCTTTCCTTTATGGCGGTTTCTAATAATCCGGGGTTTATGTTCCATGTTTTGGTTTCACTGTCAACAAGCACTGGTGTTGCTCCCTGATATATTATAGGATTCAGGGTCGCAGAGAAGGTGAATGATGAAGTTATTACCTCATCTCCGCGTCCAACACCCAGGATAACCAGGGCAAGGTGGATTGCAGATGTTCCTGAACTCAAAGCTGCGGCATGTTTTACACCGCAATAACCTGCAATTGTTTCCTCAAACGCATCTACATTCGGGCCCAGGGGAGCAACCCAGTTCTGGGTAAAAGCCTCCTTTACATATTTCATTTCATTACCTGACATATGGGGGCTTGATAGATATATTCTTTTTTTATTGGTTGGCATTTTTTTCTGATTAGTACGATTCAATATTGGAAGAATAATTTTACGTCTGTTATAAATTTCTTCCCTCGAACAAAACAAAATTTGTCAGCTTAAGATACTCGAAAATCACTGTCTGAATGTCCTCCTTTCTCTTCCACCAATTATCCGGATTATAGATAGTATAGGTACTCGGCATACTGGCAACAAATAATGTCATTCCGGCTTTTCTAAAAGCAGTATCGAAGATCATGAATGCCCGGCGTGAGTGAGGTGCAGAAGTGACAAGAAGCACTGTATCAATGCCAGGGTTACTTTCGATATAATTTCTGATTATAATTGCTTCCTGGATTGTACTGTTTGCCGCCCCGGGGAGGATAATTATGCTGTCAGCCGGAATGCCTAAATCAACTGCAGCATTGCGGGCTTGTTCAGTCCTGTTAAGGAAATTTACCCCTCGAGCCCTAATGCTGTTATATGCATCCATGTTTGCTTCAACAATAATCACCTTTTCAGCCAATCCTTCAAGATACAGGTCAGCTGCCTGCAATACCCTGTCAGCTACCGATCCCATTAATATTACAATGGCGTCGGAATGTACAGGTCTATCCTTCTTCACCAGCCATGAACCGGCCCTGAAGCAACCACCTGCATAAACCAGGATTACCAGTAAAACGATGCCAAGTGAGATTATTTTTGCTTTCACTCAAGGGTGGATTATTCGAGAGTGACTGATCAGATTTTCTTCATGGAATAAAAGCAATTCACCTGAAGGGAATTCCTTCTGGTTTATTACAGTGAGAGGGAGTACACCGGAATCCTGTCCGCGGTTTATACGAAGCATGCCAAATCCATGCCGGTATTTCATTTTCCCGTAATACCAGCTTCCACACTCAATTTCGGATACTTTGTCTTTTTTCCCGATAAGATAAAGATGAGTTTTGTTATCCTTTTCATTAGCAAAGCCTTCGCGATCGGTACTGAAGACTATTGTTCCCCCGGAAAGTCTCGTACCGTACAGGATTCCCCCGTTCGTGTTTACCAGTCTGGAAAGTGTCATTTTTCCCCTGTCCCAGCGATAAATACCTCCAAGCTCAATGGAACCTGTGTCAGTGCCCCAGTATACCGCTTCCTCAGTGAAAACCAACTGGCATGTACGCCAGACCTGGTTGCCTGTCCCGATCTGGTTTACTTTTCTGAAATCATTATCAAACCAGCCAATCAATGGCTCACTGTCAAAATCACCACAACAGATCCATAATTTCCCCGTATATGGATCCACCTGGAGAGAGTGTATATGACGTATTACTCCGGGTTCAAAATTATAGGCAACACTCCACGTCTTTCCGCTATCGTTAATCCTATAGATATTTACATCTGTCCTGCCCGGATTTCGAAAATATTCGCCAAATAACACTATATTATCTTTGATGGCAGTCAATCCGTTGCTTAAAATCCCCCTGCCCACTCCAAACCCGTAATGGCGCAGTTTCATGACTTTTCTGAACCTTTTACCGTTCGCAACGCTATACCACATATACCCTGCTGAGAGGGCACAGATATGTCCGTCAGTGGTTATGGTTGTCTCTATACATTCTGATTTATTCGTAAGCCAGCGAAAAGTTCTGAAGTTGTTCAGCCAGAAAAACGAAAAGCCGCATGGTACTCGGACGACTCTGGAAAATTTATCATCGTCTTTTCTCAAACAGTAAACAATCATTCCCCTTGTAGCCCATAAATTACCGGATTTGTCAAATTCCTGAACAATCAGGTCCCCGGCTCTGTAACAATCCATGCCAAAAGCTTTATCCGGTATGAGGCGGATCTTCCCCGGGCCCAGATAATCAAACAGCAGGTACAATATCCCCGGGAGAATTAAAAATCCTGCAATAATAATAAGTACCAGAGAATTCATAATAAATGTGAAATCATAACGTGGAAAATGGCAAAATGAATTCTAATTTTCAACTATATATGAACTGATCAGGCCGGTAATCTGCTTTTGTCCAAAAACATTGAAATGCAGGGGATCAGAATAGTACTGTCTATTTTTAATCATGCTCTCACTGTTTAAATTAATAAACCTCACATGTTCCGTTGTTAAACTGTAGGTCTCAAAATACTTGCATAAATCCTGAAAACCATTTTCATCAAATGTCTCTAATTTTGCGTAGTACATAGGCATCATCACAAGAATAATATTGGCGTTATTTGCCCTGATCAGGTCCATTGTGTTTTCAAAAACATCCTTTTTGACAGGATTCATTCTGACGGGTCTTGTTCCTTTTTGTGCAATCAGAGGAACAAGCATTGCGCTGTCTACTACACCTGTCTTTAGATTATCATACTTACCCAGATAACCGATAAATACCAGGCGCATCAGCCGGGAATCAAATCTTTTAGTGCGTATGATTTTATTTAAATAATAGTCTTTTAACGGAGCCCTTTCTTTTACAAATTTATCTATGGTTTTATTATCCATATAAGGGTAAAATATTGTATAGACATTTTCCGATGTCCGGCTGCCGGAAAAAATATACGGATTTACCTCATAAACCACCGTTTTAACACTATTGGGATATTCGAGGAAGAAGTGGTCAATCATTGCTAATCTTTCATCGACCGACACACCTTCGTGAGTATATGTTGCAATCTTCATATTTGTAAGATTCTCAATCTCTTCCCTGTTAAATCCTGACATTGCCATTGATGAGCCGCTTATTAATACATTGGCCTGCTTGCTGAAACCATAGTATTTGTCTAACCCGTTAATAAGGATAATGGAAATAAGAAAATCAAGTATAAAAAACAACAAAACCAGCGCGGCGAACTTTTTCAGGAAAACCAAATGTTTCATACAAACTTAAAATTGAAAATAAATAAACTTGTTGCCCTCGAATACCCCGAACAGCAGAATAATGAAAAGGATCAGCAGATATGAACCATATCTGACCCAAACTCTTTTATTTTCGAAAAGTTTTACTTTATCCGGATAATATTCATCCGTAAAATCTTTAAATAATATTAAGAATATACCCAGGAATGAATAGGCCAGGGTTGTCAGATCGAGATAAGGTGTTCCATGGTTTGTAAGGATCTTGTGGTAGATCACCACGGCATTGCTAAGACTTCCTGCGCGTCCAAATATCAGGGAACCGCTGAATAACAGGTAAGTTACAACAATTGAGAGAAAAATAAATACAGGGCTTTTGATTATAGCATATTTCTTTTCAAAGGCTGCCCTTGTTTTATGGTTTAGTGCTTCCAGGCTCAGAAATATACCCTGGATAATACCCCAGACCACATAGTTCCATGAAGCCTCATGCCAGATTCCACTGATTAAGAAGGTGATCAGCAATGCCAGGACTATGCCCCATATTCTGAGTTTTCTAAAGGTAAAGGAGAGAGGAGTGTAGATGTAGTCTGTGAGCCAGGTAATCAATGATATATGCCACCTGCGCCAGAACTCGCCCATTGAAGTGGCAAAAAACGGCCGATTGAAGTTGCACATTACTTTAAATCCCAAAATCCGTGCTGTCCCGATTGCTATTAATGAGTATCCCCCAAGGTCAGTATAAACCTGGAACGGACGCAGCAGGGAAGCAATTAAAAGTGATGTTCCATTGTGGTTTAAAAAGTTATTAAAAACTGCATCAATGTATATGCCAGTCCTGTCGGCTACGACCAGTTTCATGAAATACCCCCATAACATCAGCTTTAAACCATAGATTACGTTGGCATAATTCAGGTCTACACGACTTCTAAACTGTGGCAGCATATTTTTTGCACGTTCTATCGGGCCCGATAGCACCAGGGGAAAGAAAGAGACAAACAAAGCCAGGATACCTATGTTCTTCTCAACTTTAATCTCTTCATTGTAAACATCAATCGTATAGCCGACTGCCATAAAAGTATAAAACGAGATACCGACAGGCAGAAGTAACTTAATTTCAGGTAATGGCCATCTCAGATTATGGTTTTCGAGAAAGGCAAGTACTCCGGAGTTGATTGCACCGAAATACTTGAAAAAGAAAAGTGGCAATAATATTAATACAACATTTATGATCATAAAGGCTTTTTTCCCCGGCTCACTATCGGATTTGTCAATCAGGCGGGTAAATAAATAGGTAGACAATGTAATGCCTGTGGTTAGAAGAGCATAAACCGGCTTAATATTGATATAGAAAAAATAACTGGCAATCAGCAGTACGATCCATCTTAATCTTGCGGGAAAGAGATAATAAATTACTGCAAGTAATGGAAAGAAAATCAGAAAATTAAATGATGTAAATGTCATAAAGGCTGATAGTGCTTTCTATAGTTTGGAAATTATTATTTCGATCATATTCCCGACATTCCGCATTTTATTCAGGTCTTTCAACTTGAACTTAATCGAGAAAACTGTCTCAATATCATTAATAATGATCATGTGTGACAAAGAATCCCAGTTATCAACGTCACTTGCAGTCATGTCATCCCTAAGTACCAGTGAATCATTGTTTAACACTTTCCTGAGAATCAAAGTGAGTTTTTCGGCAACTTCTGTTTTTTCCATTTTTCTAATTATTTGTATAGTTCTTTTTTCATTAGTACCTTTTTGTTTGAGGGTACATAGCGCAAGATCTCTTCATTCGGAGATTCCTTCACCATTACGATCTTAAAATCAGCCTTCTGATTTGCCTTTATAGCCGCAATATTGCTGCCATAAATCTGTGTATATGCATCTGTAACTGATGGGTTTCGCTTTAGCAGTTTCCCTATTATCTCATCGGTAAGCAATCTGAACAAATCCCTATGCCGGTAATCTTTTGCAACGTAACCGGCTCCTTTTTGTATCGAACCTGGAATATAGTCAATATGGATTTCCTGCAACAGAGGTTGTATTAAGGATGCTTTTTGAATACAGTCATTCGGGAGTACATAGGATAAAAGGTTCCCTTTTAAAAAAGCGGATGATTCATTATTTTCACCCTCAATCCAGGCACTCAATGCTGCAACAACCTGACCTTTGGTTTCTGCAACAAGAAAGCTTGAGATTGAAAGTTCACAACCATCTATTTCTTCTTTGAGCATGTCGGAAAGATACCTTTTTGAATCGCTCTCTGACAAACCGAATATTGTAGTCCAGGACAAAATATTCGATCCGCTTTTTTCAGCTTCAATAATAGTCTCAACTAAAAAGGGCACATCATTAATAGTTGCTGTCCGGAAAATAAATTCTTCCATAATTATTGCTTTAAGGATTTTATCAAAATATTTCGGTCAATTTTGCCATTTGAGTTTAAAGGGAAATCATCTTTTACTATGATTTTTGAAGGTATCATATAGTACGGCAGCTTAAGTTTTAGCTGATCGGCAAGCCAATCAGTATCGGTAAACTCCCCTTTAACAAAAAGAGCTATTTCATCGTTGCCTGTATCATTTTTAAATGCAACAGCGACTACGGCAAGTCCGTTTGCCAGTTCCCTTGCATAATGTTCTATTTCACCCATCTCAATGCGAAATCCCTGGATCTTTGCCTGGTAATCGAGCCGGCCTGAATACATTATATCACCTTCGCTGTCGATGTAGCACAAATCACCCGTCTTATAAAATCTGTACCTTATTCCATTCAATTCAATTTCAACAAATGATGTAAGATTTTTCCCGGGATTTTGCCAATACCCCGATGTAATCTGTCCACCTGCAATACACAACTCGCCTTTATTATTGTTTTCGATCACCCTGTTGTCCTCATCTGTCACAACAGCAATAACTCCGTTTAATGGTTTCCCAATTGACAGCATTCCATTGTATTGCTTATTTGGTCCCTGGGGATTATATTTATAATATGTGCAATACACTGTTGCCTCGGTAGGTCCATAAAAATCATAAATTTCAGCATTTGGGATGCATTTTGACCATTCTTTTACTAGCCCGAGGGCAGATGCTTCTGCAGTCAGTATGTTATATCTCAGGTCTGGCAGGTCTATTTCCTCAAAATATGGTTGCAGAAAATTCACCATTGAGGGTGCCATTGCTCCAAATGTGAGTTTATGCTGTTCTAAAAGTCCATATGCATAACTATATTTTATCTGGTCATGAGGAATTGTATAAGTGCAGGCGCCCCTCGAGAGAGGTACCAAGAATGATTGGACCGAAACATCAAATGTAAGATCGAAACACTGAAGGCATCTGTCTTCTTCATTGATCTTAAAGCCAACTTCCCAGAATGCTTTCATGAAATTTCCAAGATTACCTCTTGATATCGGAACACCTTTGGGCTGGCCGGTGCTGCCAGAAGTAAACAGGATATAGGCTAAATTATCATCGGAAACCTCATTTGGAATTAAATTTAATTCTTTGAATTCAAGCCCTTTGCTTTGAACGGTTTTAATTGATTTAAACACCGGGGTATCGCTTGAGTCAAGGATGAGTCTTATTTCTGCCTGATCGACAATTTTCATATTTCTCTCATGCGGGTGCCTTGGATGCAGAGGAGCATAGGAATAACCTTCAAGCCAGATGGCAAAAATAGATGCGTAGGTTTCAAGGTCATCATTAGTAACCAGCCCTATAATATTGCCTGAAGATTCCTGCATTTGGATCGATGCCCGGATTTTTGATATGCTTTGCGCCAGGTCGCTGTATAAAAAGCAGGTATCCCTGACTAAGAATGCGTTGCGGCTGGAATAAGTACTTATCGAACCTAAAACCGGTGACAGAACATATTTGTTAAACATGATTTGAAATTTTATTAAGCAATTTTTTTTAATTCAGTATCCCCAGAACCGTCCGGAATATTATCGAGATATCACCGATAAAATTTCGACTCCGGTAATAATCCAGGTTTATTTTTACCTTATCCGGCCATAGAATTTCATCATTATATTTTTGCGGGTCAGAAATATTTGATAGCAATTCATCTTCATTGGCATATTTTAATGTAGCCGGGCCGGTTAATCCCGGCCGCAGTTCAAGAATCCGTCTTTCTTCTCCTACGAGTCTGTTTATGTATTCGGGCAGATCAGGCCGGGGACCAACAAAGCTCATATCCCCTTTAAGAATGTTCCATAGCTCAGGCAGTTCATCGATTTTATATTTACGGAGTACAGCGCCAAGGGGAGTTATGCGGCTTTCACCCATAGCCGAAACAGAACTGCCTCCATGATTGACCGTCATCGTACGGAACTTATAGATTGTAAAAGGTTTACCATAACGGCCGGTACGCTTTTGACAGAAAAACACAGGTCCGGGTGTGCGTATCCTGATGAGCGGAATAACAACTAAAAATATCGGACTGAACAGGATAAGTCCGATAAATGATGCAAAAATATCAAAACCTCTCTTTAACAACCCTCTTATCTCTTAAAAACTGTTATCTCTTAATTGTTGTTTTTTAACAGGGTCCATTTCAATCAATTCTGTCCGGCTGACCTAAGGCTACTGTTAATCCCGGTACTTTTGCCTCTCTCACAAATTCCACCAGCAAATAATTGTCCTTAAGCTCCTTGCGGACTATCATTGTTGGATTCTTTGCATGTGCACGCATGACTGCAATATTATCCCGCGAAATTGTTGAAAGGCACCGGAAATCGATGCGCCAGGCTGTTTCGTACATAATATTATTCATCACCTGGCCAATCCCTTTTCCACGGTAATCTTTGTCTATCAACCTGCCGACAAAGCAATCCCTGTTGGCAAAAAAACGAAGGAAGAAATACCCGACCATCTTTTCTTTATCAAATACCCCCATCATAAGGAAGGACCGGTTTTTAAATTGTTTCGTAATAGACTTAAGGTCAAATCCATGCGGATGAAAATACTCGAGATCGGAGGGCGGCTGTTCAGCAATCAGTGAACAAAGTGAGGTCGCGTCCGGAAGTATAAGTTTCCTGTATGTGAAAGGGGGTTTGGCAAATTCGCAAAACACTTCCGGAAGCTGCCTGATCAATCCTGGTTTATAAAACAAAGAAAAGAGGAGTCCATTTCCGAGTTCGATTATTTTCCAGAGCGGCTTCAGATTGTGTTTTATAAAGATCAAGAACTTTTCCATCAAAGATATTTCTCCAGTTCCTTTTTTAATCCCTGTCTTACCGGAAGCTGCCATAGAAGCTTACACCAGTTATGATTACCTTCCACTAATAACGGGCCCTTTGGTGTAATTGCCACATCCCAGCCGATTGACCGGTTTTCCGGGATTGACATGGCAGCCTTTTTTACCATTTCAAGAATCTCGTTCCAGAAGGGCAGCTGAAAACCAGGGATTTCAACACCTGTAACGGGATGTACTGTTATATCAGGTTTTGTAATATCACTGAATACTGCTGGTCCGGTGACCTTCCCGGTTATGGGGTCCACAGGTGAAGCGGCATTTCCGGCAGCCATGTTGTCAACATTTGAGTTTATTGAGATACGGAGCCTGGCAGCTAATACTTCAATCCTACCATTGGTTTCCTGGGTGATCAACCTCACAGTATTAATACCGGATGGTGATAATCGCATCATATCAGGATGCTGAACAATATATTCCTCAACAAGGTCAAATTTTCCTGATCTCATAATATTCAGCAACTGATCGGGCTTCAGGTTCTGACTATTAAGAATCCTTATCTCTCTTCCTGCCTGACCCAGGGAGTTTTTCAGCACAATCTTTTCGGATGGACTGTCAATCAGATGCTGAGCTTCTTCGGGATCCTTTTCAATCCTGGGAAGCGTTGTAAAATCACGCTTGATGAATTGATTAAAGTAGGAAT
Source organism: uncultured Bacteroidales bacterium (assembly GCA_963737255.1). Lineage (GTDB taxonomy): Bacteria > Bacteroidota > Bacteroidia > Bacteroidales > VadinHA17 > LD21. The sequence goes on along the minus strand of CAVTSB010000005.1, from coordinate 477,824 downwards.
TGAATGCAATCTTGTTTTCAAGAACGGATCTTGCCTTCAGGGGATTCATTATTCTCTGGTATTCAAACATGAATCCTGTACCGGCCCACCCTAAGCGTTCAGCTCTTTCCCGTTCATAAAATCCGAACTGAAAATATTCCATTATGGAGATATTATACTTAAATACACTGCCTATTGCATTTAGCAGTAAAGATATCGCTGGTTTACCGGTTCTTGATGAAGCATACCTAACAAACCGGGTGAGCTTTTTTGCATCAAGGTTCTTAACATAGTAACCAAAATAAACGAATTTCCTGAGGTTCATTTTTCTTGTGCTATTAAGTCTCCTAACTGATCGGCGGACATGAATTCCACATCCGGCCATTTTTGTGTTATTTTTTCGAGTAATGCTTTCAGAGCGGATAAACCTGCACGCCTTTGTTCGGGTTCGATGTGACCACAAAAATGAGCCCTGTGTGAACTTATTACGGCAGGACGATGCCAGTTAAAAGCAGTCTCTATCTGTTGCATCGAATAATTGACCCAATCAATGTCCCTTTTTTCGGTAGGTTCAAAAACAACGTTCCTGACAAGATACGTAATACCTGAAGAGTCCTTTTTCCCGGTGTAATATAATGCGGTCTTGTATCGGCCCTGTCCCTGATGTTCTTTCTTTAACAGCGGATTATCAATATACTTAATGCCGTTTTTACCCAGAAAACCATGAATGATTTTATGGTCACTGCCACAAGGGGCGTTAAAATTAACTGAACGATATCCGAAAACTTTTTCAAACGCGTTCAGACCATCCATAACGATGGATTCAAATCTGTAGTTTTCTTCAAAATTCCAGAATCCGAAAGCCGCAGCAAATGGGATCCTTGAATTGCCGGAATTGGATATACCTGCGTTGGATGAATTTCGCAGGGCTGTCAGAACCTGGATGTCCTTTACCCTTAATCTTTCTTTAAAGACACTAAGGTTGAAATGTTCCCTGCCGTGAAATTGGGGAACAAGTAATCTCTTTGAAATGCCCTCCTGCCATAAGCTCCATGCTCCATCATAAGCGTGCGGGTCTTTGGAGGCAAGCTTACTGAAGGTTTGAGTGAGCAATTCATAATGGTAGTTCTGGAAATTGTCTTCGGCCATCTTCTCAAAATCAATATTGCAGGGGACAGCAAAAGCGGTTAACACAGGATGATTTCCATTAATATCCTTAACTGTTGAAAGTGTATCAAACATTTCTTCAAGATCCTGTTTATTTTCAAGTGTATCAATCTGATCATACCTGTTTAAAAATATGCCAGCTTTTTCAAGGGCTTCCCTTGCCTTTCGGGAGGCAATCCTGACATTTCCGTAATCATCAATTGAAAACACAATTATTTTGCGACTGGTCTTCCAGCCGATCATGTTCTTAATATTTTGCCTGACCTGATTCAGCATGAGGAATTTAACTTGTATGGTTTTTAAGTGTGGCTGATAAGGCTTTTTCAAAATCAGACGCAAGATCTTTCCTGTTAAAGCGTTCTTCGGCAAATTTTCTGGCATTTATTCTCATTTGTCCAAGTTCCGCTTTATCTCTGCTCAGGTTAATCAAAGCTTCTGCAAAATTTCTGGCGTCATCAGGTTCGACGACAACTCCAATCTTATGTTCTTTAATCATTTCAGCCAGCCAGCCGGGATAATTATTCAAGACAGGCAGTCCTGAAGAAATATAGTCAAAGAATTTATTTGGAGATGTTCCGTAGTAAAATGCCGGGACATTGGCAAGTAACATCAGGCCAACATCAGCAGCCCATAAATAGTCCACCAGGGCTTTTTTTGAAACGGGACCAAGAAGGATGACATTTCCAAGATTCTCCTCTTCAACACGTTTTATAAGGTGAGGCTTGATTTTCCCATCGCCGATAAGAACAATTTTGATTTTTTCAGAATCCGGGATCTGCTTTAGAACTGCAGCTGCATCCAGGGCAGCATCGAGGCCGTTTGCCATACCGTGGGCGCCAATAAAGACTGATATAAAGCTTTCTTCACTGCAACCCGGAAATATTGTTTTTGTAAAACGCCCTGGCTTAAACAAGTCAAGGTCGCAACCATTCGGTATGAGGTAAACGGGCTTTGTTTTTTTCAGACGACTGGTTATTCCCTTTTCAATCCCGGGCGACAAGGCAATGCATGCGTCAGCTTTATTATATGAAAGCGATTCGAGCAATCCCATTGCCCACAGAACAAATTTGTTCTTAATTACACCCATCTCCCGGGGGAGCTCCGGCCAAAGATCTCTCACTTCAAAAACAAACGGCTTCCTCTTTCCAGATAACCTCATAATAATTCCCGGTATGCCTGCTGTAATCGGAGTTGACGTAGCAAAAACAATATCATACTCTTCCTTAAAGACAAGGATTATACTTCTTAGTGAGTACTTTAGGAAAACAAGCGATCTTTGAAGATTGTTCATTTTGTTGTTGTAATGCAGGTCAAATTCGATAAGATCTATGTTTTTATAAGTTCCTTTCCGGATGCCTTTCTTATATGGCTTTTCAATAAGCGGCGATTTTAGCCTGGGTGATTCACCGAAAACCATTGTTACTTTGTGGCCCTTATCAACAAGATACCGTGCCATTTCGTACGACCGTATACCTGAATTTCCTTCGGGTGTACAGAAATATTGATGGAAGTAAAGAACCCTCATTAAAAGATTTGAATTGCAGTTGTTACCTCAGAGTTATTTTTTGATGTAATTACAAGGCGATTCACCTTTGACGACTGTTGATAATAATCAGATTTCATCTGACTTATTACTTTGATCTCGGCATTATCTGAGATAACTATCTTTCCCCAGGGCAATAAAAGCATATGGTTTATTTCTTCAAGTGAATATTTGCATCTGTCAAAATTGAAACCAATTTCTACGTAATTTGAGTTTCCCCGGAAATTGTCGGTAATTTCCCATCTGTTATTTTCCCATTTAATTTTCCTCAAATGTATATTACCCAGATAATCACTGTACGATCCTTCCCACGTACCTGAGACCTGATCGGAATGAGTAATATTTCCAATTGTTAAAGGTTTTATCCATTTTCCAAGAAGAAAACGTCCCAGCCTTGGCATTTGTTCGTTGTGGTCAAAGGAAATAGTATTATGAGAGTGGACTGACTTCAAATCAGGAACTTCTGAATCGATATCCGGATAATAAGAAAAGCTGCCTGAGTCAAACAAAATGTTTTTGCCATTAGCCCACAGGTCGAAATGAAGTACATCATTGTGTGATGGTCTGAATTTATAATTCGGGAAACGGATCAAAGCCCAGGAATTTTGGCCGGTCATGATAATGTAGCCCGCCTTATGAACTTGTATACTTTTTGAAAAAGGTATCAGAGGGAGGCTTTCCTTTCTTATGCCAAACCAGTACAGCGGTTCGTCCCAGGGTCCACTTTCAAAAGCAAAGTGTCCGTTGATTAATGCCGATGCTGCCTGCAACGAGGGCCTGTAATCACGATAATCACACGAGTGGTTACTCTGGAGCAGCGTACCATCGTTGGGGCCCAGATTTGGAGAATTTCCCGATTTGTCAGTGACTGACAACAACCAGGTGACAGATTTTTTGGCAATTTCATTGAATCCGGGTGAAAATTGAATCAGGTCAAGTTTGTTTGTCCAGAATGCTATTAACGATAAGGTATCTGTAAATAAACGATGGTAATTTGTTGAGTGCTGGGCAAAGCTGCCATCCTCATATACGAGGCTTTTTAAAAGGTGTTCCAGTGAATTCCTGCCTTTCCTGGCGTAAAGCAAATACTGTTTCTGACCGGAAGGATCAACATTTGCCAGCCATGATCCTCCGATAAATAATGCAGCAGCCTCACTTGTTGAGTGATTATTGCGCTGAGCAGTTGCGTATCTGTTGTTTAAACTGACCCTTGATAAGTGGTGTCTTATTATTTCTTTCAGGTTATTAGTTGGTTTTTCCTCCTGGTCAAGTATTTGTGCTGCATTGAGCAGATTGAATATTCTGAAGGATGTTTCCTGTCCGCATTTCCAGTTAGGTCCCTGATTCACAGGGTTCTTTGAAACCCAGTCGGTGATCCAGTCATTGATTCTTTTAAGATAAAGGTCATTTCCACTTACCCGATAAGCCCGTGCCAGAATTCCGACCCAGGCAAACCTCGAAAGTTCCCAGATATTTTTTATATCTCCAAGATTTCGATTGAAGTCTGAAATTTTAGTCCAGTGTTCACTGAGTTTCAGACACTCCTGGCTGTTAAAAGGGTTGAGAAACCAATTTGGTGGATTGGGCTGTTTTATCCAATGAAATGAAAAGTAGGGGAGTTCCCCATTCATAATTTTATCAGCTTGTATAAAAAGACTTTCCTTCCATTCCTGAGGAAAATCCTTTGCAGGTTTACACTTAGTGAAAACTTCTCCAACAATATCAAGTTTTGTAACAGGGAAGTTCTTTTTATAAATCCCTGACTTTAAAAGCGTACGGTAGTAAATTACATACAACACATCCCGGATGCCAAGTTTGGGAATCAGTTCAAGATACCAAAATATTCTTCTGATCTTTCCGGGGATCATCAGGCAGATATTGTTATTCCAGGAATTAAAACGACAAATCCCTTTGCTCCGAACTTAGATGACATCGATCCAGCGTTTTTCTTTCAGGCTCAGAAGAGATGCGAAAGAGGCCCTGGTTACATTGATTATTTCATTGAATGAAATTAAAGGCTCTCCTCCTTTTTTGATCCTTTTGATATATTCATGAAACTGAGCCTTATGCCCTTTGTCAATACGGGTCTTGATATTCCTGAACCCCTTTGCTCCAAAGCCTATTGTAGTCCGGAAATTATCAATGATAAACACTCTCTCCTGAGAATAGACTTCCACCCTTTCTTTACTATAGGACTTTGCTCCGTTGGCGAAATAGTTTATCACTGCATTGCTTCCGTTTTTAAACCTCAGTAAAATGCTTGCATTATCTGTATTATCCTGCGCATTTGTACCCAGGGCATTCATGCACAAAGACACTATCTTCGAGCCGGTAAGGAACACACATAGATCCATATAATGGCATGCTTCGCCAATAATACGGCCCCCCCCGACCTGCATATCATGCACCCACATTTTGGGAGGAATAAATCCCGCATTCATCGTGGCGACGATATTAATGGCCCCGGGATTATCCCCAAGAGCACGTTTAACAGCGACTGAATGAGGCGAAAAGCGTCTGTTAAACCCTACGGTCAGGGATGGACCGGGTTTATCTTTTGGTAAATTTCCATATACATCGATTATCCCGTTTAACTGATCATTATCAATAGCAAGCGGTTTTTCAACAAAAACGTTTTTCCCGGCTTTTAGTGCTTCCACAACAAATTTAGGGTGAGAGTTGTGACGGGTTGTAATAAAAACTGTATCTACTTCCGTATCGTTCAGGATTTTTTCATAATCTGTGGTGCTAAATGCGAACCCGAACTTTTTTGCGAGAGCGGTTCCGGAAACGCCACCGGATGAAGCAATATATTTAAAACCCGCACCGGAACCCTTCAGAGAAGGTAACATTGTCATCTTGGTGAAATTACCTGCCCCTATGAAACCGGCCACGGCTTTGGTACCCCCAAATGACTGATGATTCAATTCAATTGTGTTTGATGGTGTTATGTAATTTTCATCCGGAATTACCGGATACTTAATAATTGATGCGATAGACCTGGATTTTCCAATAGTGTCATAAACTTTGTGATATTCAGCAAGTTCTACGGTTTCTGTAATCAACTCCCTTACTTTAAGGGAACCTGTGCCAATTGCCCATAAAACAGCTTCAAAATTGCGTTTCTCGGTCCAGCGAACAAAGGGCAAAGGATAGTCAATGCCTTTTTGTTCGTAGTTATCATCATAACGTCCTGGACCATAGGAACATGATACCTGGAAAGTGAGTTCCTTTTCATAGAATTCAGCCCTGTTCAGGTTAAGACCTATAACTCCAACCAGTATTATGCGTCCCCGTTTTCTGCTCATCTGGGCCGCATGTGATACAATATCACTGCTCTTGGAAGAAGCAGTTATGATAACGCCATCAGCTCCGACTCCTTCTGTTACTTCAAGCACAATTTTCACCGGGTCGTCTCCCATTTCAGAATTCAATGCCATTATACCCCATTTCCTTGCCAGCTCACATTTGCTGTTGTCGATATCGATTCCGATTACCCGGCAGCCGTTGGCCTGAAGCATCTGGACCGTGAGGAGCCCTACCAGGCCAAGCCCCACTACAACAATAGTTTCACCAATTGCAGGGTTGCATAAACGAATACCCTGTAAACTGATGGAGCCAATGACAGTAAAAGTTGCTTCTTCATTTGTCACTCCCCCTGGAATCTTAACTACCAGATTATGAGGCACACATACATATTCAGCATGCTTGCCATTTGAGGCAACCCGGTCACCTGCAGCGAAGCCTGTCACTCCTTTTCCTGTGGCAACTACTATTCCGGCATTGCAATAACCTAATGGAAGGGGTTCTTCAAGCCGCTTATATATTGTTTCCAGAGTAGGCATTAACCCATTCGATTTTATCTTATCCAAAGTCTGTTTTACCCTTTCTGGTTGTTGCTGTGCTTTTTGCAGCAGGTTTGCCTTGCTGAATTCCACCAGCATTCTTTCAGTACCAAGGGAAACCAGGGAATGCGTTGTCTGAATCAGGATCTGGCCGGCACCCGGTTGTGGCAATGGGATTTCTTCAAGATATGTCTCTCCTGTTTTGAGATTCTGGATAATTTGTTTCATAAAGATTTTATGTTAATTCAATTTTCTAAAGTTACCGTTGTTAATTTACAATCATAAAGTAAGCCTTATACAAGTCAAAGCCCACAAGAATATTTTATTTCGAATGCTATGATTGACTGTTTTGTAATATCTTGCATATCTCCAGGATCTTGCCTGCCCTTTCAGTTGCAGTGTCAAAGTATCTGAGCCTCTTAAGACCGTTTTTTATCAGGGTTTCTCTTAAATTCTCATCTTTAATTACCGTTTCTATTGTATCTGCAGCTGATTTTCCGTCCATTGGGGTGTAGTAGAGAGCTGCATTGTCACATATATTCCGTGCAAATGGAAGATCAGTCGTGACAATCGGTTTTTTCATAACCATGGCTTCAGGGTAGGATGCTGAAAAGCACTCGGCAAGGGAGGGCATAAACATATAATCGCATTCATTATAGAGTGATGGGCACTCTTCAGGCCTTACAGGACCAACGTTGATTATGTCTTTTGTATCACTGTTTTTAAATACCGTGTTAAATGTGGAATTTTCGAGGGTGAGCATGAATTTTACATTGTTTAATCCACGTTGATTCAACTCTTTAATTATAGCCGGAATGATCTCGATATTTTTATGCCTGTAATAGGAACTTAGGGTCAGAAACCGGATTTCTCCTTCCCCTTTGGGAGGAAGATTGATCTCATATTTAACGAAATTGTTAAAAAAGCCGTTATGAGTATTGGAAACAGTATATACTTTGTCTGTCTTTAAAGCCTTCCGCACTCTCTGGTTTACATCATCAGTCTGGACAATGTAAGCTGATGCATCGCGTCTGAAATACCAGAAGAGCATCTTTCTTTTAATGTAAAGCCTTAGTTTTCTGTATGGGGAAATTGTTTTGAAGTATGGGGAATCATAATAAATTTGAATCCCCAGATTGAAACCCATTAATTGAGGAGCAGTCGAATGCCAGTATGACGGGCCGCTCGTTGTTACCACGCAATCAGGTTTTATTTGCTTCTCATATTTGGACAGTTCTGAGGATATGACCGGAATTTTCCTGAGAGTAACAATTCCAAAATTGAAATCATAGAAATAAAAATTAGGAGGGAAATCTTTCTTTCGTAAGGATTTGCCGACACCCTGACCCACAAACACATGGTATTCATTTTCTGTAAAATTCCTGCACTCATTAATGAAGGAAACTGCCACCTGAATTGCACCCCCAAAGCGCAGCTTGGCAGTATTAATTAAAATTCTCATCCGATTGCTTGTTTAAGAAATCAAGATATTGTTTTCCTATAAGGCCGGTACTGAACTCAGCGGCTTTTTCTCTTGCCCTCGTTCCGAATTCTTTGCGTAATGACTCATCTCTTATCAATAATTTAAGCTTGGTGATATATGTTTCATCATCATTTTCAGGTATCAGAAAGCCATTTATTCCGTCTTTAATTAAATCGGAAGGGCCGGCTTCGCAATCAAAACTTATACATGCTAATCCGGCCGCCATAGCTTCGCCCAGGGCATTTGGAAAACCTTCCGATACAGAGGTGAATGCAAAAACAGAGCTTTTCCCGTAAAAGTGTTCAGTATTTTCAACAACACCCTGAAAAATAATCTCATTTTCCAAACCAAGCTCGGAAGTTTTCCTTTTTACATCCTTTATTTCAGGTCCTTCCCCAACGAAATAGACTTTCCATCCTTCAGGCCTGATCTGCGCGAAATACCCGACAAGCAGGGCTTGTTGCTTGGAAGAAATAAAACGCCCAACATTAAGTATGATTTTTTCCCTGTTATCAGTAACGGTGTCAGTTATTTTCAAAGGATTGCCTATGACAGTTATATTTGGGTGAGCAATACGGGCATGCATTATCGTTCTTGCCTTTTCAGTCTGGGCAATTATACCAGTAGCTTTTTTATATAATACAGAATTTAACCAATCTAAAAAGATCCCGTAACTTTTTGAAGGACGACTCCGGTCAGAGATATAAGTCCGGACAGGTAACCCATAAACTGAAAGAAGTACAAATGAGTTGAATTTTCCACCAAAGCTAAGCAATGAATCAGGGTTAATGTTTTTAACCGTCTTCCTCAACCACATCATTAATCTGACAAGAAACAGGGGGCGCACTATCTGAACCAATGCAAATGAAGGCATATATATCTGTATGCCAGAAGGCAAAGGGTAAAAGAACCGGCCCTTGGATAAACTGATTAAATAAACCTGCGTATTGTTATTCTGATAAAAGTACCAGGCAAGTTCTGTAATGACTTTTTCCAGACCACCGGAAGACAGTGAAGGCAGGATTAGAACTATTTTCAAATTCTGTTTGTAATTATTTACTTCTGGAACCAGGTTAATTTAAAAATGATATTTTGAAAGAACTTGCACAAAGGAGAGAATTTTGTGATTATGTTAAACTAGGTGGTATTTTTTACTTCAGTTATCAGACTATCAACCATCCAGCCAAAAGGATTAAAATTTCCTTCATGCCAATTCAATTCAGAATCCCAATAACCATAAAACTGATCCTCTGTAAAGCCAAAACCATAGCTCATTTCTATTAGCAAAGGCTGATCGTTTTCTGACAAGATAAAATCAAAAGCAACGCATTGCAGATGTAATTTGTTACTTAATTCAAGAGCTGTCTTTATTAATTCGAGAGGTATCCCGGCTCTTGAATATACTAATTTATTACTGCCAGATGCTCGGAAATCATTTTCTCTTACTATTCTTTTAAAAGCCCAACACTTTTTATCGATGACTTTTGCTCGTATATCAAATTGGCAACCTTCAATAAAATCCTGAAAATATACATAACCTCTTTCTTCCCCTACAGCTCTTTCAAAATCTGTTCTAATAAAAAACCTGCCTACTCCCTCAGCAAGATCACGAAAATTAGTTTCACCCAGCTTAAACCTGAGCCAGCGTTCTTTAAGGCCACTGCCGGGATTATATTGTCGAAACCCAGATCCAAAGGCCTTGTTAATAAGCTTAATAGCCTGCTTTCTTGTTCCTACTAATCGTACATTGGCAGATCCTGCTCCCGCTCTGAGTTTGAATACTTTTGGAAACTTAGTTTCGCCTGCCCATTGTAAGGCATCTGCTTTTGAATAAAAGACATAAGTTGGAATCAGCGGTGCACCTATTGCTTCCAGTAGATACTTTTGACCTACTTTATCATCAAAGTGCCAAACAGTGTTATAATCGGGGAATACTTTCTTACCTGCTGCCTGCAGAGCGTATAATAACTGCTTTGCAAATTTAACATCCTTCTGGTTGGCATGGTGAAAATGCCACATAAGCGCATGACAATCTTTAAGTTGTTGAATGATATCTGATTTATAGCAATCCACAATTTTAAAAGAGATCTGGTTTTCCTTACAATAAGATATCCACTTGTTATGAAATGAATTCGTTGATGAATGAATTGCGATCAGCATAACTTTTAATTTTTAATCGGTTTTTTCGATCTGGTGAGTTAAATACATAGAATTCTATTATTGAATAGACGAATATGCAATTAAGAATTAGTCTTTCAGACAATATTTAGCTATTTTCTATCCAATAATTTAATTAATATATCGCTGTGAGATTCACATCGAATTAAATTCAAAAGGAGAGTTTTTTTTCTGCCTGTTAAAAATGATGGAAATAGTTTACGGTTTCGTAAATAGTGTAAAAGATTTACAGAGTGCGGTTCTAAATAGGAAAAATACATTTTTTTTACACTCAGGCAGAACTTGGAAAACTCAGTAAGTAACAAATAATCATCTCTTATTATTGAATTCAGCCGCTCAATGTTTTTCTCGAAAATACCTTTCTCCAAATCATTTAGAAGCCTTATGCCTATCTTTTGACCGCATTGTTCATAAGGTATCATTTTAAAGTTAATGGGATCATTTAAGAATAACTCAATTGCAAAACCATGATTCCATAAATCTGCTTTTTTACCTGGGGAATCAAACACAAAATTGCCCAATCCGTAAAAAATTGGCACTCCATTATGGATCTCATACCCACTATAGCAATGAGTATGATGTGCAATTATTGCACTGGCTCCTGCTTCAGCAAAGAAATGAAATGTCTTTTTAATTCTTGGGCTTGGTAATTCATACATTTCATGGCCACCATGAACAATTACAATTACAAAATCAGATGATTCCCTTGCCTTTCTTATATCATGGTAATTTCCAATTAGATCAAGGGGATTTGCACCAGGCGTATTCCCCTGAGTAGTTGAAAATTCGTTTTCGGTAAAATTCAGAATTGAAATTGTATGTTCCCCTTGTCTCAAGTAAAATGCCTTACGTGCGCTCTCATAGTTCTCGCCGGCACCAACCCATTGAATTCCGTTTCGCTCACAAGTATCCAAAGTATTTCTTAGTCCGGAAACACCATAGTCCATAATGTGGTTATTGGCAAGGGTAACCAGCTTAAATCCTGCCTTTGACAGTACTTCAGCCGCTTTAGGTGACCCTTTGTGAGAAGGACCACGTTTAGTAATTCCTTCGTTATCAGTTGTTAGTGGACACTCAAGGTTAGTAATGGCCAGATCGCAATCTCTAATAACTGGGAGAAAATCGTTGAAAACAGATTTATGATCGCCAATTTCAATAAGATCTTTTATCCTGTTTACAGGGCAGAAATCAGCCGTGATTAAAATCCTGGTGTCCTTGCTCATGTGTCACTCTTATTCTGGTTTATAATTGTGTCGCCAAGTCTGTCGGTAGACATAAACTCAACATCATGCCATTTGCGTTTTATCTCTTTTAGTAAAATTTTGAACCAGTCCAGGTTTCTCTCCCTGTTTATACGATCGATCGATCCTATAAAGTTTACCCTATGGGTTGATACAATAGCAGGTTTATTCATTATAAAAGCGTCCCGGATTTGTGCAAGGCATTTATCTACAGGGTCATTGATTTGTTCCAGACTAGGTTCAAACTGGCAATTCCTGATTAAATAAATCTGACCATTTGGATTAGTTTGTCCCATGAAATGCCGTTTTTTTCCTGGTTTGGCTAACTCAGGTTCAGGTGTCTTTTGTATCCGCATACCCTGAATGAATTTTACACCATGCAATGATAACAAATGTTCAATCCTCGAAGACCATGTGAAGTTAGGTGCAATGAAAGATTTGGATTCGTATTCAAATATCTTATTAAATAGAGTTAAACCGTCTTCAATTATACTTGTTAAAATGATCTCGTCCTGCGAATTATCATAATCAAATGCAGCAAGATAACTTTTTCTTTTTTCAGAAGTTATTGAAGTACTAATTCCAAACAATCCATAGTCAAAAGCTAGCCGGGTTTCGGGCAAATTCTGCCTTAATGCCTTCATCCAACGGCCAATATTTAAATGCTCACGACCGTGAAATTGGGGACGGAATATATTATTACTTATTCCTTCTTTCCAAAGTGTAAAGGAGGATGAACGATCTGGAAACCTGCTTAAAGTGTGATAGAACAATTCATAATGGTACTTCTGAAATTCCGACTCTCTTATTTTGACAAAGTCCGGATTTGCCACAAGACAATTAGCTGTAATTACCGGGTAATTTCCATTTATGTCTTTAAATTGGGTCAGAATATCAAATAGTGCTGATAGATCTTCAGCACTGGCCAGAGAATCGTACCTGTTATAAGGACAATTGTCTACTCGTATTCCCTTGGATAAAAGAATATCATAAGTTGATTTATCCGGCATTCTTATACTGCCCCAGTCATCTGATTCGATCACAACAATTTTTCGATTGGTGTGCCATCCTAGAGAATTGGTAAGGAAACGTGACAGGAACGGCCTTATCATTTTTCTTTTTTTTAATTACGTGAAATAAGTAAATAGCTGGACCCGTATGCTACATCATTCCTTTAATAAGGTCGATAAGTGGGATAGTATCTCTATAAAAAAATGCTACAATTGGGTTGCCCAGAATTGTCATCAAACCAAAATAATCCATTCCTATCCTGAATGAAACTATGCAAAACAACAGTAGCAGTGGGGTAGATAAAATCTCAACCAACTGCAGACCTTTGATTTTTGGGAAAGCAGTTATATAAATTGCAAAAGTGGCAAACATAAAAGAATTGGCAACCATTATAAACCTGCCCCCGGATGGTATAAAACTTGATATATTTGCAATACTGTATAAAAGCAATGAAAAACAGAACAGGGTTGTCAAATCCTTTCTTTCCCCGAGCACTTTTCTGCCAAAAAGATATATAAAAATTGATACCGCGTAAATAACCCATCTTATCCCATCAATCGACAAAGTAACATACCAGTTCCAGGGATTATTTTCTATTGCGTATCTAAGGTTCTCGACATATTCAGGCCTCGCATATTGTGTTACTTTTGAATAAAAGATGTCAGGAAGAAATGACAAAGCAGATTGCACCCACATCAAATCAATTTCATTGATAAATGAAGTTATTATGAAAAACGCCATATAGATGTGTGTTCTGTTTTTTAAGAGGAAAAACAATCCCAAAATAGCTATTGGAAGCAAAAATGAAAAGTGAACAAACATTGAAGCTCCGGCCCAAATCAGCCGTTTATAGTTACCTTCCATCAGGTACGGAAGCGCTCCGAATAAAAAGATCTGAGCTGCAGCATTCATCCTGAAACCATTTATGTTCCATATCGGATTAATTAATGCATAAGTCAGAAAGAATAGTATTACCAGTCCGTTAAAACTCCCACTCGTCTTTTCAAGAATGTACCAGATGTTTCTTGAGTAGAAGTATCCAAAAATCAATCCGAATACACAAAAAAGTATCGAAGGATTATCAGTCAGAAGGGAAACCAGGTACGATACTAATGGTGTAAAAATATCAACATAGTTTGAATCCTCACTGTAAAAAGTATTCCAAAGCTCACCCAGGCTCAAATCAGAATGGGCTAATTCGATAAACCTCCTGGCATACCTGTCCGAATCAGCACCACCAAATTCAGCAATAATAAAGGTGAATCCAAAATAAATGCAAAACAGCCAGAAGATATTCTTTGCCCAACTCTGTTTATATTCCCGGAATGATACATAAATCCCTGCAATTGGATAAATTAGAAATATCAGGAGTGTATTTGCTATCCCAGATTTGGCTTTTAATGTATTGGAATAAAGATAATCCATCTCTGCTATTTCAAATTATTGTCAGTCTTTAGTATCAGCGTGGTCCAGGGCGAGAAATTTTTTAACAACATTTTCGATCCGGAATTGCTCTGGTTCTTCAAAAATTAATTTACCCCTGTAATTACCTGATAGAAATTCTTTTGCAGTGATAACATCCAGATTACCGGTTTTTACTGATAAAACAGGCTTGTCAAGGATCAAATAGTCAATGAGTTTACTGGGTATCTGACGGGTACCTGCATTTTCAAAGTTAACCAGAAAGTCCATCGTACTTAATATTTTCAACAGTTCCTCCCGAGGTACAGGTTCATGAACAATTATCTTACTTTTAAAACCATCGGGAATGGCAGGCAGGAGGTGGGGTGTAGTTGTATACAAATGGAATTCATACTCAATTTCCTGTTCAAGCAGAAATTTAATAAATTCAGAAGGATCCCTTCGTTCCGGGATGAACATTCCGGCATACGCGAACAGAGTTTTGGCATTGCTCCCCTTAGCATGGTTCAGATTGTAGTCTTCAAACCTGAATCCCTGCGGGATTACCCTTATCTTTGGATGGAATTCAGGAAAGTAAGCAGCTATGGCACCTTTCGTCGGGATAGTAATGAAATCGGCCTTCCGCATAAACCACTTTTCCACAAAATTAAAATAAAATGGGATTTTGAAGGTATTGTTTTCTTGCCCTACATACGGATCACCGCAATCAGCAATCCATTTTTTTGCAATCGGGTGGGATTTGGAACGGCTGGCAGCTACTCCCCAGTGAACCGGATATGGTACAGCAATCGAGGTCAGCAAATCATATCCTGATTCATTTTTAAGAGCTTTCTTTACCATCCAGTATAATTCAATATTGGGATATTCAAAGAAGAGTTTTAAAATTCTGGCTGCAAATCTTCTGAATAGCTGGTTAAGACCATTTCCTTTTATTGCAACAACCTTAAATTTCCTCTTACCAAGATCTTTAATGACCAGATTATATTTCCTCTCAAATTCAGTATGAATTTCAGGATTTTTTGGAGTAATTACTGTAACTGCATGTCCCTGCCGTGCAAATTCTTTTGATAGCTCGGTGGTCCGGAACGATCGGGGCGCATTTACAGGGAAGAAGCTGGCTGATACGATTAATATTTTTTTTCTACTCATGGATACTTAAAAGATGTTCGACAATTCTTGCAGCTGTTTTGCCATCCCACTTCTCAGGTATCCCGCCTTTCTTCCATTCGCCGGCGAACAGCTTTTCAAAGGCAGGCTTAATTCCTGAAGGATCAGTTCCTATTAACTCATTTGTGCCGATTGTAATTGTTTCAGGTCGTTCGGTGTTATTGCGGAGGGTAATACATGGTATTCCCATAATAGTTGTCTCTTCAGTTATCCCTCCGGAATCAGTTAATACTGCTTTACAGTGTTCGACAAGGTAATTAAATTCAAGGTAACCGAGAGGTGTTGTGAGATGAAGTGAATCAGAATTTGCAAGAGAAAGTGAATGAACAATTTTAGAAGTACGGGGGTGGACAGGAAAAATGACAGGGATATACTGCGATGATTCAATGATAGCTTCCAGCAATGCCTTGAGGTGGTCTGCGTTATCCACATTATTAGGCCTGTGGAGTGTAACTACTATATAATTTCTGTGTTCCAGGCTTAATTCATCCCATATTTGTGGCTTCTGAAAACGGTGCCGGTTTGAGAGCAGGGTGTCGATCATTACGTTGCCGACAAAGAAAATTTTGTCATCGGTGATCCCGTTTTTCCGAAGGTTATTCCCCGCAAGCTCGGTGGTTGTAAAAAAATAGTCTGTTAGCGTATCAGTCACCATCCGATTTATTTCTTCAGGCATTGTGAGGTCGAAGGAACGGATGCCGGCTTCAACATGAGCTATCCTGGTATTGAGCTTTTTGGCAACTATGCTGCACGCCATGGTGCTCGTAACATCACCGACAACCATTACAAGGTCAGCGGGGTTTGAGGAGAGCTCCTTCTCAAAAGCTATCATGATTGCGGATGTCTGTTCCGCCTGTGTACCTCCGCCGCATCCCAGGTTTATATCCGGCTCTGTAATGCCCAGTTCCTTAAAAAAGGTATCACTCATGTTTTTGTCATAATGCTGACCTGTGTGCACCAGTCTGTAACTAATGTTTTTGTTGTTTTTTCTGTTTCTGTCAATCTCATGAATAATTGGTGCTATTTTCATGAAGTTGGGCCGGGCACCGGCAATCAGGGTAATTCTCATTATTTCTCTATTAAAATCTGAACAACTATGTTCTCATTCCCCATGCAAAGCACTTACCGCTTGCACGAACAACAGGCAACAATCTTTAACTACCTCAGTAAAACTACCTGAACATTAATCAATCGTTAAATATATCAGATAATGACTTTACAAGTGTCTCATAATTATAGTAAATACCAACCAATTCAGGATTCTTCAGAACATCTCTTTTAACGTACAAACCTTCTTTCTTTATCAGGTCATTATCAAAAACTCTGAAACCACGTTCTTTAAAAGACTTAAAGGAAGTGGTTGTACTATTCATGTAGACTGTTTTACCAAAATTCAGGAGTTGCAGTGTTACCCCCATAGCTTCCTGCCGCCTGTGATTAAAAATGGCAATGTCGACACTTCCGAGAAGAGACAGGTATTCATCAAGTTTCATGAATTCCGTTAAGGGAACAAATTTGTCGTCGAATAATTCGCTGCCCATGCGTATGACACTATTCCTGTAATCTGGGAAATTTCCATAAGATAATGGACAATAGATGATTATATTATCGTTTTTGTAAGCTGACAACATTTCGAAAATTGAATCATGACTGTTAGTCGGCGAGGTGCTGTTCCCGACCAGTATTTTGGTTATACCATCCACAGTACCTGGCTTTTTTTGGTCAGAAGCCGGTTGTGACACAACATTACTTGGGTAGATAGGGGAATAAAAAAATTTAGCTGAAGATTTAAAATAGGTATTTGCAAATTCTGAATCACCCCTGATATGGGTAATGTGGCCATAAACTCTTCTTAAAACAAAGCGTTTCAGGAAGTTTTGGAATGAAAGGGATCCGGACCTGGAACTTCCGCTAATTTCACCTGAAATTTCATAACCCTGAATGATCCAGTAAGTTTTGCCCAGTTTCCACGGATAGGTGAATAAATAAAAAAGGAGCGGGATTCCATGAAGAATAATTTTTGACGCTTGATTTACACAGCTAAAAAACAGGAACGTATTCTTTACTAAATTTTTTCTATACGGATTAACAAAATAATAAATATTGCTGTTTGAAGATACAAGATCATTGTCAGGCCTGGAAGTAAACAGGAAAAGATGGTCATCCGGATTAAATTCCTTGTTTACAAGGCGGGCAAATGGCAAGGAAAATTTATCACTGTGCAATATGTGGAGTATCTTCTTCCTACTCATTTATAAGACATTTAGTAATAAACTTAACATCATCAAATTCAAGTTCATAAAATAAGGGCAGCCGGAAAAGTGTATCAGAGTAATTGTCTGATTCGGTTAATATCCTCCCATCGTGCCTGTCTCTGTAGAATGGGCTGTCATGTAAGCTCAGATAATGGAAAACTGCCAGGATATTTTGACTCTTTAATTTAAGAATCAGGGCATCTCTTTGAGTAAGTGATTTTGTTACCAGGTAAAACATATGGCCGTTATTTGTAGCATAGTAAGGGAGTACGGGCAATCGGATCCCGTTATTTAAAGCCCATTCGTTTAGTCCTTCAAAATACCACTTCCATATTTTAGTCCGCTTCTGCTGTATATTTTCAAGATTTTCAATTTGAGCCCAGAGGTAAGCTGCAATGATCTCAGAAGGAAGGAATGACGATCCGGTATCCACCCATCCGTACTTGTTGACTTCACCCCGGAAAAATTCCGCCCGGTTAGTACCTTTTTCCCACACAATTTCAGACCGCTTTATGAATCTATCGTCATTGATTGCCAGTAAACCACCCTCACCGGAATTTATATTTTTTGTTTCATGAAAAGAAAATGCTGCCATATGTCCTATACTTCCCAGCGGTCTACCTTTGTAATAAGAGTCTATTGCCTGCGCGGCATCCTCTATGACCAGCAAATTGTATTTCTCTGCCAATGACATTATCTTATCCATATCGCATGCTACTCCGGCGTAATGAACCGGAACTATTGCTCTGGTATTTGGGGTAATCAGTTCTTCAATTTTATCTTCATCCAAACCAGGATGATCTCTTCTGCTATCGACGAATTTAATGGTAGCACCCTGGCGCACAAATGCCAAAGCAGTAGAAACAAAAGTGTAGGACGGAACAATTACCTCATCGCCGGGCTTTATGTCGGCAAGAATAGCACACATTTCAAGTGCATCAGTGCAGGATGTCGTCAGGAGTGCTTTCTTAAATCCAAAACGATCGGCGAAGTATTGCTGGCATTTTTTGGTGTAAATTCCATTCCCGGAAATTTTACCGGAATATACTGCCTGGTAAATGTAATGCATTTCCTTGCCGGTAAGGTAGGGTTTATTGAAAGGGATCATTTCATATAAAAAATTAGTGTTGACAACAATAATTCCTTAATTTATATTTAAAAGCCTAGAAGTGAAAGACATACTGGGACAGGGCAACTTCGAAGCCTGTTTTCCTGTAAAAATTACACGCGCCTGAATTCTCTTCCTGGGTATTAATTGAAATCACATGGCAGTTATTCGACTTTCCCCAATTATCCACAGCCAATAGAAGTTCCTTTCCGATACCTTTACCTCTTGCGCCCTGATCAACCGCAATCAGGCCGACAATGCCTTTATTGTCTTTCTTCTTTACTGTCACAAACCCGGTCAGTTCATCACCATCAAGAGCCACTAAGACTGCATCAGCCAGCTTACCTTCGACTGATTTTTCGACCCATATGCGATACATATCAGTAAAATGTGGATTCAACCGGGGATCTTTTTTAAATCGGCTATATTGACCGCTCTGAACAGCCAGGTCAATAAGCTTTGGAGTTACAGGTCCGGTATAGGATTCAATTCGTAGACGCTGGTCTGACGGGAGGTCATTTATGACCTTTTCAAAGGTTAATTTCGTGTCAACTAGTTCAATACTGTTTTTATTAACCCATTCAAAGGCAGAGTCTTCCATCTGCTTGATAAAAAGGTACACTAAATCATAGCGATTTAAAGCTTTTTGTTTTTCAATCCCCAAAAGTTTATCAACAGTACCATGGACCATTTCAACTTTCCCGATTTTAAGGGCAAAAAAGCGAGTGTCCCACTCCAGAAATTCAATCATTGCAATATCTGATTTGTGTTTGTAAAAAAGGTGATCTTTAAGTTTTACCGGGAAAATGTCTGACGTACTGGGCAATCAACGCTCCTTTTATTAATTGGTAATCCTTCATTTTGAAAAGCTCACCAAAGCCTAAAACCAATGTAATTCCAAGGATAGTCTGAACGATAAAGGTAACCATTGGACTGATGTCGGTGAAATAATCAAAAATGAAAACCAGGATTCCCATAAGTGCAGCCAATAGCAAAGGAATTATAATATCTCTCAGTTGGTCGGACAATGTATAACCACTATATTTTGCTGAAACCTTGCTGAAGTAAATGTAT
The DNA here is from genome assembly GCA_963737255.1 of uncultured Bacteroidales bacterium. Taxonomy (GTDB): domain Bacteria; phylum Bacteroidota; class Bacteroidia; order Bacteroidales; family VadinHA17; genus LD21. The sequence goes on along the minus strand of CAVTSB010000005.1, from coordinate 458,351 downwards.
GCAAACAAAGAGTTTAAGCATAATCCCAGTATCAGTATTTTAATTCCATAGATAATGCCAATTATTATTGCAGGTATTGTAAATATTTGAGAGATAAGCTGAAGCTTAAGGTAAAGATCAGATCGCCCTACTACATTCAGCAAATTTATGTTGAGAGAATTTAAAGGGTAAAGCAAACCTACAAAACACATCATCTGCAAATAGAGCACAGATGGCTCCCATTTCGGTCCAATTAAAGTAAAAATCATTGAATGTGAAACAGCTGCTAAACCGAACATCAAAATTGATATTACGTAGAATGATGAGCTCAGTATCTGTCTGAATGCAGAATTTAACCTGATTGGATCGTCCTGTACTTTGGCCAGCACTGGGTAACCAACGGCTGTCATAATTGCTTCGGCATTCTGACTAAAGAGATTTTTAAATAACTCTGAACGTGTATAAAATCCTAAATCCTGGGCTGAAAAGTACTTTCCGATAACTGCGTAATTGAGGTTATTGAAGATAGTCCCCAAAAGTCCGCTAACCAGAAGCTTTGATCCAAATCCGAAAAGTTCCCTGAAGGATTCAAGACTGAATATTAAGTCAGGTTGCCAACGATTATAATACCATAACAGAGCTGATGTGACCCCGTAATTTAATAATGTCTTCGCTATTAGACTCCAAACTCCAAATCCGGAAAAAGCCATTGCTATTGCAATGGCACCGGAAATAACAGATGCAATAAGGGTAATCTTCGTTTGCGTTTTAAAGTCAATCCTTTTTACTAATTTGGCTTGTTGTATTATTGTTAAAGAATTAATTATTAGCGTAATTCCTAATACCTGTATTAAGGCTTTCAGTTCCGGGTTATTAAAAAAATTACTTATCGGACCTGCTGTTACCAAAAGTGTTAAAAACAAGAAGATACCGACTGCAAGGTTGAAAAAGAAGGCAGTTGAATAGTCCGTTTGCGTGCAGTTCTGCTTTCTTACGATTGCCTGACTAAATCCACTGTTAACAAAGACACGACAAATTACAATCACAACCATTATTGTTCCAATCAACCCAAACTCTGCCGGAGTTAAGATTCTGGCTAATATTATCCCTACAATGAATTCACTCAGATAGGAAAATATTGTTCCTGCTGATTTCCACAGAACCCCGTTTATTGCCTGGTCCTTAAGAGTCATTAAAAAAAATTTATCAGCTATTATTAATTAATACAGAGAGTGTCATTAATTCCAGTTGTAATGCTGGAGGGGATGAAGGAACTGAACGTAATTTTATCCTGTTAATTTGACTTTCCAACCCCGGCTGTAAACATGCTTCCGCCACGTCAGTCACATAACTGTCGAAATTCAACCATATAATTATTGGCAGAGACTAATCTTTTTAAGCACTGCCCGATCTTGTTATTTTCTGGCAGGAAAACCGAGTCTGTCAACAGAGACGCGATTAAACCTTATTTTGTTCATTGATTATTTAAAGATTTACGACAATTACCTTACCAACGCAACGGCACAGGTTAATCCTGGAGTCGTTATAAAACTCGCATTTCGATAAGGCAAGCAAAATGATGGTTTTATGGTGGTCACTGTTATCACCATTCGCTTCTCTACTTTAGAGAAATATCCACAACCGGCTTCTTCCTCTTTTTAACTTTCCTTTTAAACAATCCCTTTTTGTTATAATAACCATATCCATATCCATATTGATCACGATAATATTTATTATCGTTCAGGACGATACATGTATTAGTGATATTCTTTTGCCTGAGATCCTTCATTACCAGTGCGAAAACATTTTTAAATGTCTGGCGGGCACGGGTAATAATTACTTTGATCTCCGAATGATTAATCAGGAGATAAGCATCTGTGACCTGAGCCAGGGGGGTAGTGTCCAGAACAATAATATCATAGGTGCTCCTTAATCGGGCTATGAGCTTTTCGGTTTTGTCAAGGGCCAGCAATTCAACCGGATTCGGTGGCAAAATTCCCGATAGTATATAGTCCAGTTTTTCATGGGGTGACTTGATTATCAGATCTTCAAGGTCAGCTTTATCAATCATGTACGAACTTAACCCTTCCACTGACTCTTCGCCCTCCCTGAAATATGTTTTTGGCTTGCGTAAATCACAGTCCACCAGTATGGTTCTCCTCCCAAGCTGTGCGTAACTCATTGCCAGGTTCAAACTTACGAATGATTTGCCTTCATTTTCCAGGCAGGAAGTAACCAGAATTACCTTTTTTTGGCCACCTCTGACATAAAAATCCAGGTTAGTGCGGAGAGCACGTACCGATTCCGCAATGTTTGATTTGGGAAATTCAAACATAACATTCTTGGTCTTATATCTGTTGTGCATTATCTTTCCAAGAACAGGGCTGTCGGTAAGATGTTCAATATCATCCTGCGATTCAAGTGTATTATTCAATACATATTTTAACCAGATAAACCCAAAAGGAACCAATATGCCGAGGCAAAAAGCAACCATGTAATTCCTCCTTTTATTTGGAGATGTCGGACTCGATCCGGCTTTTGCCGGCTCCAGTATGACATCATCAGGCAAATTTCCAGCCTGTGAGATTTTAGCCTCTGCATGCTTTTCCATCAGGTAATTGTAAATAGCATCATTAAGACGGTATTTCCTTTCAATATTACCTAATTGACGCTGAGTTGCAGGCAAACGATTAAGTTCAGTCTCCGCTCTTCTGATTCGCTTATTCATCTCATCAATCGAGATACTGGTTGTAGTACTGAACGCAGCTATGTTTTCCGAAATGGTCTTTTTTAAATTATCAATCTCGATCCCAAGCTTTTGAACAAGAGGATTTTTTGCCTGGTCATTTTCTATCAGGTTTGATCGTCGTGCCTGGGCAGCAATAAGTTGGTTCATAAGTTCATTCAGCAATTGATCTGAGATCCCCATTGAAGCCGGCAACATAAGATTGGAGAAATTATTATTTCTTAAAAGTTCTGACATATTGTCAAAATAATTTTTCGTGGAAACCAGTTCCGCAAGCTGATTTTTCAGTTCCATATATTGAGCTGTAAGTACTGTAGCCTGGTCAGAAATATTTAATCAGCTGGTTTGATGACCGGAATTGTTGGAGGTTATCCTCAGTCATACTCAGGGAATCAGAAATTTCGTTCAACTGCTTTTCAATATAATCGATAGTAATGATCGCAAGATGGTTTTTTCGCTCAAGATTTTGCGCTGAATACACGGTCATGAGTTGATTCACAATATCTACTCCTTTAGTAGGAGACTCTGAGGTTAGGCTAATTCTAATCACAGTAGCCTGCCTGTCTACAACTGCAAATTCCAACCTGCCTTTAATTCCCCCGCTTAATGCTTGGATCGTGCTGAATTTGAAACCATACTCTGAATTGTTTACAACCCTGTTGGTTTCATGCGGTTCAACAATAAAAGACAGATCGGGAGTCTCGATTAATTCTCCGAATTTGCCTGAATGAGTGAAAGACCATTTTTCCCTGCGATGCGTAATTTCATTTGTTTCGTAATTGTAGAAGGCTGCCTGTTTGGCATATGCAGTTATGGTAAATGAACTATCAGTCGTGAATATGATATCGAAGACTAAACTAATTGGCTGAGAATGTGTGGATAAGTAAGAAACTTTAAAAGGTGCGGTATTGTAAGCCTCATAATAATTAAACCTTCCCTTGCTATAGTAAGTAACTGTCAAATCCATATTCCGGACAGTTTTTTCCACAATCGGGTAGGATTTAAGTATCCATAATTCATTCTGGAAATTCTGATTTCCACTAATTAAATTGCTGTAAAGGAAATCAGATTCATCTCCGGTCTGTCTTGCTGGGTTACCCTTAATAAGAATTGAAGAAGAAATACTATAGATCGGTATTGAATAACGATTTATAAAAAATGCCGAGATAACGAAAACTGCAACTGATAAGATGAATAAAGGATAGTTTTTTAAAACAAGCTCCAGAACTTTCTTATAATCGTTTGGTTCCTGAATATTGAGGTTTTGAGGAGTCATATTCAATTTGTTTATGGAAGCTTAAAGTCTATATTACCGGAAAATATTATAAACCAGTAGTCCTGTAGTAACTGTTGAGAAAAGAATGGAGAATGGGAATTGCCGCATACCCCAGAATTTGTTCCTGAGAGGTTTAACATATAATAAATCATTGGGGCGAAGGTTGTAATAGTTGGAAGCAAGGATGTCTGAGGTGCTAATGTCCAAATTAATACGTATGTTCTCTCCATCCTCATTCCTTACCAGTATCACTTTGCTTCGATTGCCATAATCGGTGATATCTCCTGCCAGCCCCAATGCATCATATACTGTAACTTTTTCCTGCGAAAACGAGTAGTGGCCCGGTGATTTGACCTCTCCCAGGACCGTGATATACCGGTTTACCAGCTTTACGGTTACAACTGGCTGACTTAAAACATGTTTAAGAGAATCCATCAGAAGATTGCTAAATTCTGACAGGGTTTTTCCGATAACAGAGATATTCCCGAGGACAGGTAGCAGTACCATGCCGTTTTTGTTTACAGAATATGAAGTCAGGGATGCTCCGTATGGTGACAGACTTCCCTGGGTACTCTGCGGACTTGCATTTGAAAAAACATTTGCAGCTCCCTCATCGAGACTGTTGATCTGAATATAAAGTTCATCATTGGGTTTTAACCTGTAATCAGGAAATTCAGCTTCGGCAAATGCCTTTATGTTCTTATTGGTGTCCTGCATGTATTCAACTTTGCTCTGGGTGACGCACGAAAAGGTTAAGCCACAACAAGCCATCATGATCATAACAATCAGGTAAACATTATTGTTTACCATGCCGTAATTGATTTTGGGAACCATGTCAATATTTTTAGTTTATTATCTAGGTGCTAATTTAATCGAATAAACCCGAATATTAACCAGGCAATTTCATTTTTTGATCATTGGATTTATTTCGGAGATAAATGATACTAAATTTAAGAGGAACAATCGGTTAAGACAATTTGTCTGATCTTTCACTATTATTTATCGATACGTCCGGGCAGAAGATTATTTCCAGGTCCATTTACTCTTGCTTAATAACATCTCAATTTTAAGAACCAGATTTCTTTCTGCCTGTTTATCCTGTTTATCGGAAGTAACACAAAATCATGGTATTGGTTATCTGTTTAACGGGCTGCCGCTCTGTTACCTTTATTTGTTTGGATTTTAAGTTGGATTGGTTAATTTTAATCAGGAAATACATCGTTTCCTGAGTTTGAAGTATGCGGACAAAAATTATACTGGTTAAATCAATATTTTCTTTAAAATGGCTCCCGGATTTATACCCTGTCAAATCAAATGGTTAAAAAAATAGCATTATTATTGTTTCTAAGCTGCCTGACTGAATGGTGCATTCAATCTCAGGACAGTACAATTGTCGGTCTTTCCATAAACAGGCAGGGCAAAATCTTAATTGGGACCATGGCAGGTTGCTCCCTGGGTTTGGAAGCAATAATTTTGCCGCCATATGTGAAAAAATCGGATGTAAATGACTTCCATTTTTTCAATGATAATAAAGGATTCCTGCAGATTGACAAATTCTTTCATTCCTATCAGTCATACGTTGCAACTGAAATCTGGTACAAAGGCCTGACCAAAGGGGGCGTCAGGAAAGAAAGCGCCCTGTTCTGGGGAGGAGCAATTGGTTTTGCCATGGTAACTCCTAAGGAGATACTGGATGGTTTTAACAGTACTACCGGATTATCATGGGGAGACCTGATTGCAAATGCAGCTGGTCCGCTTTTCTATGTTGGACAGGAACTGTTATTTGACGAGCAGGTGCTGCGATACAAATCCAGCTTTTCCACATCTGTATATGCTGATCAGGCAAATGGTTATCTTGGAAGAAATGTATTTAAGAGTTATCTCAAGGATTATAATGGTCACACATATTGGCTGAGCATGAACGTAAGAAGGGTTTTTCCTGACACTGCCATACCTGATTGGATTTGTGTTGCGGGAGGATATAGTGCCAATGGTATGTTTGGTATGTTTGAAAATATAGATTCCTGGCTGGGAGTTGAAATCCCGGAAACTCAAAGATACCGGCAATTCCTGATTTCGCTTGATGTGGATTGGTCGAAGATAAATGTTAAATCGGGTTTTCTCAGATTTTTGCTGAATGGCCTGAATTTTATTAAAATACCATTTCCTGCATTGGAAATCAATTCATTGGGACATATTAAAGGTTATTACCTCTATTTTTAAAATCCCTTTATAGCTATTTCAGGCATAAATAAAATCAAAATTATGTCTTCACCCTGCTGTGATACCGCGAATAAATTTTTCTTTAAACAAAGCGCCGTTTTTATTTGTTTAATGTAGGAAAACAGGAAATTTTACCATACAAGTCTTACGAGCTTTAAAAAATATGATTCGATATTGTAAATCAAAAATATTACAATAATCACAAAGTCAAAGGATCACCCATATATGTTCACGGGTGATGAGGAGAGAGCAGGGAAAGGCTAATTATTTTTTTTACTTCTCGGTGCAGGATTCTAATTCCAGATTCAGGCAGATTAGCTGGCGGAGTTTGGAATTTTTAGATGGTTATACTATATAAAAATTTGTAATTCAGAAGATTTCGAAGAAGTATAAATCATTTAAGTGAAATATTATGGAAGCAATTGACACTTTCAAAGGACTGCAGCGGGAATTCCTCGAATATTGCGGGGTTAATGCCACTTCCAGGTATATTCAGATTGATAATCCTCCTATGAAAGTTCACCTGTTGGAGTCGGGACAGGGTGAGCCAGTTGTAATGATACATGGCGGTGATGGTGAAGCGGTAAACTGGGCGCAACTGATGGCACCGTTGCAGGATCATGTCAGGATATACGCCATCGACCGTCCTGGTTTTGGTTTAAGTGATCCCTTTGACTACAGGCAGGTAAATCTCAAAACCCATGCAGCTGATTTTGTTATCTCCGTGCTTGACAAGCTGGGTCTGGATTCAGCAAACCTGGTTGGCAGCTCTGAGGGTGGATTCTTTTCAGTCGCAGCAGCTTTGTCACGGCCACGGCGTGTTCGCAAACTGATTCTTTTAGGACATGTTGTCGGACTAACAAAAGTTATACCTCTTTCTCTCCGTTTAATCGGAGGCGTACCATACCTGGGGAGATTATTTGTCAAAGGGCGGGATTCAATGAGGGCTCAAAAGGCACAATACAGGAACTCGTACCAGGCTGATCTTCATAAGGTACCTGACCTTCTCCTGGAAACCAGGATTGCCGGTATGCGACTGCCATCAGAAAGGGAAACATGGATTCAATTGCAGCGGAAATTAGCAAGTCTCAGTGGACTCAGGCCTGAAGCCAACTTTGTTGATGACCTAAGCAATCTGTCAATGCCTTGCCTGATGATTATTGGGGAGTATGATATGGCCCTGGCAGAGATCGGGAAAAACGTATTGTCAAAAATTCGTGCGGGATATTTTGGATTCCTTCCGGGAATAGGCCATATGCCATTTGTGGAAGCGCCTGAACAGACTGCAAGGATCATCACTTCTTTTCTTAAGAAGGAAAAAAAATTTGGAGCGTAGACGGCCAGGATTCGATAATATTAAATAATCGGAAAGATATAAAAACAGAAAAGCTGCAATAATCTGCAGCTTTATTGTTTTTACGCGGTGCGGACGGGACTCGAACAGAAATTTTAATTGCCCATTTAATCAGCATCTTAGCAATACGTCTGTGGCGGATTTTGTGGCGGATTTTGTGGCAGATTTTTAATATATTTGTAAAAACTGTCGCTACCTTATGAAAATTGAGAATCCGGAAATTCGCACTAATCCGTTTAAAAAGTCACCATCACGGAAAAAAGATGGCCTCCACCAGGTTAAAATTCGGGTGTTTATTGGCTCCACTGATTTTGGAAGTTCCGAAACAAGGTGACTCTTGAAGTAAACATCCTAGATGAAGCCAATCAGCCGGATCTTGCTTCTTCATCGGAATTTGACAATAGAAAGTCTAATAAACCTTTGATCCTGACTATTCTGAAAACTGAAGCTATGATCAATGAAGCCGTTGTTCAGATGGTTAAAAGATAATACAAAACTGACTTCTCCAAATCTCTTTAACTATATGTATAAGAAGAGAAAGTCCCAAAAACCTGAGATTACATCTGATAGCGAAGAGGCTGTATGGAATGATGAGGTCGAAAAGTTTTTTAGCAATCCTATTCCCATCTCAGTCTGGAAAAAATTTAATCAAGCCATACTCGAGGAAGAAACTGATGACATAACTGAGGAGGAAATACAAGATATTGCGGCAGGTGTGGAATTTGAAGATTCAAGAAATAAAGAGATCAAGAGGATCAGCAGTATGAGTTTAAATGAAAGGTATAAAACCGGCAACTATAACAAGTCCAATATTTTTGAATTATTTGGTTTCTGCTGGTCTGAAAATCCCAGAAACGGAGAATCTCTTGTTACCGGTTCATATAAGTCCCTCATAGTCCAGCTCAATGATTATCGCTTTAATGCAAAGCCTTCAGAGTTTGTAAGTGATTTTAATGATGAATGGATTGGAAGATTCTTTAAGTATTTGATAGATAAAGGGTATCCTGTTGTTCACTTCCGGGGTTATGATCCCTTCTCTATTATAAAATATCGGGATCGTCTTATTAAATCCAAAAGGCTACCCTATAAAGAAAAGTCATTTCAGAAAGTTGTCAAACACCTGAAAAGACACATTGATATTCTCCAGAAATACGACTTAATACCATATAAAAAGAACACAAAACTATTACAAGCCTCAGATTACCTCAAAAGAAAATCGAAAAAGCAAACATATACCAGGAGAGAACACTCACTGACAGTTCATGAGTTTAATCTGATCGCTGATACAGATTTTAAGGACCTAAACTTAAACCTTGCCCGGGATATGTTCATAATTGCGGTTCTTTGCGGAGGTTTTAGAACCCAGGAACTATATAACGATCACGTGTATGTCCAGGATAACAGAATACATATCTTCAGGACTAAAACAAATCAGGAAAGTACTAATCCTATCTTTTTGCAATTAAATGATGTTATTAAACGACATCATTAGTGGGCACTTAAAACTCACTGATTTTTAACTGGTTAACATTTTGTTCTTTGACATTTTTGTAATCACATTTTGTAAGTATCTCTCTTACAGATGATTTATCCAGTAGAGAAATGCTGAGAATCTGTAGAATTTCGTAGATTGAACGATCAACTTTCAGTTTATTGCCAACAATGGCTACCAAGCAGTAAGCAATAATTGCGCAATACATTTGGATTTTTACTGCATTCATTGTAGTACCCCAAAAGGATTTAATCTTTAAGTGTTGCTTCATCCATTTGAAAAACAGTTCTACTTCCCATCGTTTCTTATACAGCAGAGCAATCTCAGTGGCTTTCAAATCGGTATTATTGGTCAAAAACACAAGGTGTTTGTTTTTCTCTGAGTCGTAATATTTGATTCGTCGTAGCTTGTCGGGATAATCAGTTCTTGAGTTGTAGGTTTCCAATTTGCCAATCTGATCATTGAACTCCGGTTGTTTTGTCCACTACTCTGGAATACATTCGTTTAAACCGCAGGTTTTCCTTGGCTCTGGTAACAAAAAATGATCCATTAGTCTGTATCCTGTGTAGCCTGCTAGAAATCGATGTATCCTTTGTCAACCACATAAAAACTTCCTGTTTCGTATGGGATCAGATCCAGGATGTTGACATCGTGAACGCTGGCAGTGGTGATGTGTAGAAAACTTGGAATGGAAGTTTTCACATCAAATAGAGTATGAAGTTTTATTCCTCCCTTATGCTTTCTGAACTCAGCCCACCAGAAGACACTTAAACAAAGATCTATTGTTGTTGAATCCAGCGCGTAAACATTGCCATCCACCTCAATCTCAAAATCGATTTCGATAACAACTTCTGCGGGCTTCCTCAATCAGTACATATGCAAACTCTTCAAAGATCTTATAGCTTCGTTTTTCGTTTGCGTTACCAAGATTTCTTCGAGTGACGGTTGGACCAAAACCCAGGTGATAATACTTGGGCTGGTGGGCTTCAAGGCTTAACATCAAATCACGCATACTGTCTCTTGAAGTCAGTTGCCCGAATACCATGCAGAGCATTTGGTTCCAGCAAGTGAAAGATCTAACGTCGTTTGTTGCCATCATATTTTTCAACAATACGATCAAATACCCTGCGAGGTAAAAAATCTGTAAGTTGTGCGAAGATGTATTTGCCTTGATTCATGGATTAATGCTTTTTTCAAAGCAAAAATCCAACTTTTCAATTCAAATCGTCACGCATCAAAAAAATGCTACAAATGCGATTATTTCATAATTTCAAAGAACAATTTAATTTATCTAATGCCCACTAATGATATAAACTAGCTATTTCAATAACGAATATGAAGATTCACGTTTTTGAGGGATACTTTTATAGGTTTTTCCCTAGTCTGATACTCATGTTATTTACTAATCTTACAGTTGCTCAAAACCTTCTCCATAGCCGGCAATCAAGTTATTATACCTTTATCTACAAGATAACAGAGAAAGAGGCAGAACAGATATATAAAAATGATCTGTGGGAAGTCGACGAAAAGTTCTTTCATACGCTGGTTGATTCTTTGCCCACTGACAGTACATTTAAGAAAAATCTTCCAATAGGTCATTATTTAAAGGTACACACTGAAAAGAACCGGTTTAGGATTGACATAACCTCTGTTCAGGATTTCGATGTAATGATTATAAAAAATAACACGGATCTGGCCATACAGATATATAATCTGAATGGACAAATAATACCAGATGCAGATGTATCAGTCAGACTTAAAACTATACGATTCGATAAGAAGACCCAGGCCTACTTAGACAGAAAATCAAATCAAAAGGGATTGTTGAAAGTAAAGTATAATGGATTTACAGCATTTTACGACCTTAAAAGGCAATATAACAATTCCCTCCTTAAAAGAACTACAAGAAAAATTGTATATGGTACCCCTATAAAATACGTTTGGTTGCCAGTCAGGTATATAATCTATTTGCCTGTTGATGGTATAAAGTCAATAGCTCAGGGTTATCCCCAGGGTACAATTAGCAGATCTGCCTGGTTTTTCAAAAAATCGTTTTATAAAATTGCCTGTCTGTTTGATGATTATTATTGCGATTATTATGGGACCAGGAGTAATAAGATAAATTTTAAGGGGTATGTGGTTTTCAACAAACCAAAATATATGCCGCGAGACACTGTAAAGGTTAAAGCATACATAGTTAATAAAAACGGAAGACCTGTTACGGATGAAGTTAAAATCGTTTTACAAGGTCCTAAAAAAGATATTACATTGAACAAAATAATGCCGTATAATCCTGGTGGATATGCATATGAGTTCTATTTTCATGATTCCCTGAATTTGCTGCTTGATCAGAATTACAAAGTTTCATTTAATAAAAATAATGGAAAGGAATATGTCTCAGAGACTTTCAAATATGAAGATTATGAGCTTAAAAGTCTTCAATTAAAACTGACAGCAGATACAACAGAACATTTTCATGGTAGAAATGCAGTTGTCAAGGTAAAAGGAACTGATGAAAATGACCTGAACATTCTTGATGGCAGACTTGAGGTCTTAGTTAAGCCAGTGGAAATTCAGAAAAACTTTGGGAATTATGTCTTTGTCCCTGACACTCTTGCTTTTTGGCGACAGGATCTGGAAAAGGAGAATGAGACAAACATAACTGTCCCGGATTCAATTTTTCCACAAGCTAATTTGTCCTACGACGTTGTGGTCACTCTTTTAACGAGCAATAATGAAAGTATTACTAAGACAGAACACCTAGACTATTATTACTATAAATCGGAGATTCGTTACGAACTATCTGATGATTCAATTAAATTCTATTATCAAAAGAATGGAGTCAGAAATCCCATAAAAACAAGGATTTTTGGGATTGATAATTTCGGTAATAAAACATTAATTGAGAATGGAGAACTCCCACTTAGAATTTGGGTCAATCCTTATTATTCCGAATATTGTTCAGATGGTGATTCTGTTAAAACAAATGTTAGTGTTGCAGCAGAACCTTCATTGCTGCAATGTTTTTCAGAAAGAACAAAAGACAGCATTTCAATTATTGTAGACAACCCAAGAAAACTCCCTTTCAGTTACTTTATTTATAAAAAGAACAGTGAGAAAAAAAGAGGACATTCTGATTCGTTAAATTTAAAAATTTCAACTTCAAGTGATCAAAATTATTACCTAGCAATTCAATATCTGTGGGGTGGAAAATTATTTGACGAGAATTATCAAATCCCATATAATGATAAAAAGCTTAAGATTACAGTTATAGAGCCAAAAATCGTCTATCCGTCCCAAACTTCTACTATCCAGATATTGGTTTGTGATCAAGAAGGGAATCCTGTACAAAATGTTGATTTAACTGCTTATTCTGTTACAAAGAAATTCGAGTATTCACCTCCTTCAGTACCATATCTTGGAGCGCAACGAAAAAACAAGACTGTTATAAATAATTTCACGATAAACGAACACTTATTTAATAATTTCCCGGGACTAGGTCTTGATTATAATCACTGGAGATTATTAGCCGGACTCGATACAATTGAATACTATAAATTTATCTATCCCGGCAACGACATCTATCGATTTCAATATCCTTCAGAATTAACACAATTTGCACCCTTTGTAATTTCAGGCGGCCAACCTGTACCAATTCATGTTATATATGTAGATAAGAAACCTATATATTTCAGTTGGTCAACAAATATTCAACCATATTCATTTCCGGTTGACAGCGGCTACCATTACATTAAACTTAGGACAACGAATCGGATAATTGAGATTGATAGTGTTTATTTCGGCTTTCACACCAAAACTATTATAAGTCTGAGAGACAGCATTATCAATAAAAAAGCATATGTTAATAAGCTTGAATCGCACTTAAGTGATTTTGAGAAAGATAATCTGTATAAATACATTTTCCCATACCGGTATCAGTTTGGTGAATACTTTGGTTACATAGAACAAAATGGGAAAGTATATTTTCTGAAACCTGGGATGGCTAATCCAAATAACAATTTGACAGGCCCTGTTGATCCGATAGGAACAAAATTTCAACTTGTGGATAGCCTTTCACTGAAATTCACTCATGAACCTTTATTTGAATATGAATTCGCACCAGGATTATTGAAAATGAGAAGCGTGGATCCGAAAACCAGGTATCCGGATTATTTGTATAATTACAATGTTCGTGAAAGTCTGACGGATAAGGTATTAAAATCGGCTGATATAATTGAAAACTGGAAAGACTACATAAACCAGAAAAGATACTTAACAGCCAGATATAATTACCCAAAGACTACGTCTAGGGGAATGGGTACAATGAAAATTGATCTGGTGGCTGATAGTATCAAATCATCAATAAGACCACTGAATATTTTATTATTCAGGTATGACGAGAGTAATTTTTTGAGAATATACCCCGGAAGTAATTTTACATTCAACGACTTGGATGAAGGATATTATAAGATTTTATTCTTCCTCCCCGGATCTGAATATTCAGTGATTGATTCATTATATGTCAGCCCAAATGGAATAAATTTCCATAAGATTAAATTACCGCAAAAACATATTAAAGACGCATTTAGCACTTCGGTGAGTAAGATTATTGAGGAAAATATCTTTAAGCCTGTATCAGTTTCGCAAACTCAAGAGACGGAAACAAAGCAAATCTATAACAAGTATCAGCAAGAATTCCGTTTTACAGGTGTCGGGGATATAATTGAAGGTTATATACACGATGAAGATGGGAGTCCGATTCCTGGGGTGACTGTTATGGTTAAAGGTACAACGTTTGGTACAATAAGTAATCTTGATGGCTACTACTCCTTAAATGTCCCTAGAGGAAATAATGTCCTTTCGTTCTCATTTATTGGTTATCAACAGAAAGAGATTGATATTTCAGATAAAAAAATCCTCAATGTAAACCTTACTCCCGAAGTTTTGAATCTTCAGGAGGTGGTTGTTGTCGGTTATGGCGTTCAAAGGAAGAGTTCATTAACCGGATCCATAGCAGTTGTAAATACCACCGGGATACAGGATCTACAATCATCTTTTGCAAATAGTCTGGCTGGTAAAGTTGCCGGAGTTGTAATCACCAGTTCTAATGTTCCGGATAGCGTGGTTTCTATTCAAATCCGGGGAAGCGGGACTACGAATTTTAAAGGAGAACCATTGTACGTTATCGATGGTGTGGTTTTTACAGGGAATATTAATGAACTCAATCCAAACCTGATAAAAGGAATTCAAATCTTGAAAGATTCTCAAGCCACTGCAATTTATGGTGCTCGTGGTGCTAATGGTGTCGTATTGATAAATACCGGGGGAAATTTTCTTGCGACAAAATCTCCCGGCCTATTGGGTGCAGAGTATGATGAAACCTTTCTGGAGGCTGCTTCTCAATCAAGCTCAATAAGGAACAATTTCTCGCATTATGCCTTCTGGCAACCAAAGCTTGTGACCGATAAAGAAGGGAAAGCCTCCTTTAGAGTCAAATTTCCCGATGATGTGACAAGCTGGAAAACATTTTATCTGGCTATGAACGGGGAGAAACAATCAGGACAAGCAGAGGGAGTGATTAAGTCATATAAACCTTTAATGGCACAATTATCTGTTCCAAGATTTCTCGTGGAAAGCGACAGTACTCTTTCACTGGGGAAAGTTTTAAATTATACTTCTGATACCGTTTCATTAAAAACCAAATTCGAGGTTGACAGTACTTTGATATCAGAAAGAAAACAAACTTGTATAAGATCAATAATTGATACACTTCCAATTGCTGCAAGCCTAAAAGATTCCATATCTGTGAAATACTACCTCCAAAAAGATGACGGTTACTTTGATGGCGAACAAAAATATATTCCAATATTCCCTCAGGGACTGGAAGAGACTTCCGGTCAGTTTTTTGTACTTGACAAGGATACTACCGTACGCCTCAGTTTTGGTTCTATTCCCGGGGATGTCAGATTTTATGCAAAAGCAGATGTCCTTGATGTCATTGAAGATGAAATAAGCAAACTGATTGCCTACAAATATTCATGTAATGAACAGCTGGCCTCAAAACTAAAAGCATTATTGTCCGAACAAAATATCTATACTTTTCAGAATAAGACCTTTAAGAAAACAAATGAAGTTGAAAGAATAATAAGACTTTTAAACAGGAATAAGCGTGATGATGAATTATGGGGCTGGTGGAGAGGTTCAACAGAATCAAGTCTCTGGATGAGTCTCCACGTTCTGGAAGCATTGACTAAGGCAAGGGAAATGGGATACAGGGTCAATCTCAATGAAAATAAGATAGCTGATAATCTGATCTGGGAAATATCAAGGACCAATCAAATTCAAAATAAATTAAGTGCCATACGGATTTTAAAAACTTTAAATGCAAAGGTCAATTTAACTGCCCTAATTTCAGATGCAGAAAAATCCGGGAAACTAAATATGAATCAGTTATTTCAACTCATTGAGTTAAAACAGATCTTTGGTATTAAGGTCAATCTGGACACTTTAAAATCCTTTAGAAAAGAGACAATGTTTGGGAATATTTACTTTACATCTGACTCAGTTGCATCAGGATTGTTGAGCAAATAATATTCAAAATACAATTATTGCATACAAGATCATTCGCCGGGATACAACTGTCAATCATGACCAGACTCTATTGAAAATCAGGAATTACTTTTTTGAGAACAGATCAACCGGTTATTGGATGAATACTTATGAATCAGCCAGGATTATTGAGACAATTCTTCCTGATTTGTTGTCCTCCAAAGAGCAGGTCACCAAGCCAAAACTGGCACTAACAGGATCGATAAAAAAAGAAATTGATAAATTCCCGTTCGAAGCTACTTTATCATCGAATGATACTCTTGAAATCAGAAAATCCGGGGACTTCCCCATTTATCTAACCGCTTATCAGAGATATACTGGGATCCTGATCCAAAAGAGAAAAAGTCAGACTTTGAAATATCTACAAGTTTTGTTGACATAGACAATAACCTGCTTAAAGCGGGTAAAGAAGTAAAATTAAAAGTACAACTCAAGGTTAAAAAAGATGCCGATTATGTAATGTTGAATGTGCCCATTCCGGGAGGATGTTCGTATTTTGATAAATCAAAAACGTCAAAATTCGAAGTATATAGGGAGTCTTTCAGGAATGAGACTGCAATATTTTGCGAGAAGCTTAGAAAAGGTGAATATGAATTCACAATTGATCTTATGCCACGATATACTGGCAAATACACTTTAAATCCCGCTAAAGTCGAATTAATGTACTTTCCAACATTTAATGCCAATAATAGTCTCAAAAAGGTGACAGTAAAGTAGCATGACGATTACAAGATATGATAAGAGTTTAAGCGGCCCACATATAAAAATTTATATTTAGTAAATACCAGCAGATGAGAATACACTTGAGGTAATTGCAAAACCAGAAATTTGTGGCGATCAGAGCGAAAAGGGATGCATTTTAGTGGAACTGGTGAGCAGATAGAACTTTTTGACCAAAATGTCAGATGAGTCATACTGCAAATTAAAATTACTCTTTAATTGTTTGAAATAATTCTTCCACGTTTATTCCAGGTATTCCCAAATCTTTAAACAGATTTCTCTCCGGGAGATCGTCTTTTACTTCTCCAACAAAATACAATAGATCTTTCTTAATAGTACCAGGTACTATAAAGTTATCATCCTCTTTGAATAATGTAGCTAATCTGAAGATGTCGGTTTTATGCTTTTTAATTTTCCGACTGTCAATGACTTCACCAACAATTCTTCTTTCATTCAGATCTACGAAGGCTTTCACTTTTAAGCAAATTAATGAATCTGGAGAGGCAAAGTTTATTCCGTCTGCTAGCGAGCAGTGAGAAATAGTATAATTATAGTAGTCATCATCCAGTAAAATGGCAGATAAACTGGATAGATCATCTTCCACAGGAATAGGAGTCAGATGTATGCCCGGATAAGGATCAATTATATCAGGGATTCTGCTAAACAGTTCTATTTGGCCCGGAAACTCTTTTTTTGAAGGATTTAAAAACCGAAAGTGATTTCTCTTTTTCTTCACTATTTTGATTATCTGCATACTCTCCAGCTTTTATAAAGTCCCAAAACCTCCTTACAAATTCTGATTTTAATGCTTCAACAATTAATACCATATCAATATCCTTAGTGGCTCGAGGTATTAATCCTGCTTCAGAAAGCACAATATCACATGCCGTACCTCCAATAATAATATAACTTTCGGGAAAATCCTTGAAATACTCCTTAAATATATCTAATCCAATTACCATAAGTATCTGTTTTTTAATTGATCCAACACCATTTTTATTCTTTCATCATTTTTGTTTTGCAGGCTTAAATACAATGATAAAGGATCAACAAGTTCATTATTTTCAAGACTATCCGTGAGTATCATAGGATCATATTTCCAGATTTCGAGACCATACCTGCCCTCAAATTCATTCAGACCAATAAAATCATTGTTATCTTTCATAGCCTTGAATGACTTGCTATCTAGTGCATAAAAGACGGTATTCTCCGGATTTATATCCGTATAATCTGATAAAGCGGTAATATTAGACTTTAACAATTTCAATTCAACGGGAATGTTTTCTATATACCAGGTTTCTTTAACCGGATTGATTAATATGTTGAACACCAATTCCCATAGTTCACTTCTGGATTTGTTAAAACGAATATGTTTCCTTTTCTTACCAGTCACTTCACAGAGGTTATTGGTCTCCAATTGTTTTATAGCGATAGTTATTCCCATGGGAGAATATTTAAATTTCTCAGAGAGATCGCTGAATGAATAATTTTCAATTGTATTGCTTTTATCTAAGATGTAAGATAAGAAGATAACCTGAGATGAGGGCGAGAGACTTTTGCCTGGCTTCACCCGATATTGCCTTTTCTCATCTAACTGAATAAACAGATTCGGCATATACAATTGTTTTCCAGGGAAAATAAAATTAATATGCTGTTTTATTAGTCTATTCCGGATATAAGAAGGTACATTGTCAATTATGAGAACTACCTCTCTGTTAAAATGGCCTCTAATCTTTTCAAGATTATTTTTTATTTGGCTGATCTTGGGTAATTCTTCACCTAAGGGGAAGATAAAAATTATATCTTTCTTATTGAATAGTTTTTTACCAAGAAAGAATTGATATCCCTGTTTAAGGTAAAAGGGGAGTTTCTTTAGTTCTTCCTTTACCATTGGCACGATACTTACCTGTATATTCAAAACACCAAATAAGTACTGCTGTAATTGATATATTTTAATATCATGCTTATTATCAGTCATATAAACAATTTAATGCACAATATATACTATAACTATATTATGCAAATATATATTTAATAAATTAATATACAAATATATAATAGAAATAATAAATGTATATTTTATATAGTCCTCGTCAAATAAATCAAAAATCAAATTCCAGAAGTTCCTCCTCCTTGGTTACTTCAGACCAAATTTTCCTGGACATAAGTTCATCGTATTCTTTCATGTCCATCAGCCTCCAAAGCACATAAGTGCCTTTTTGCAAAGTATGCCGAACAGTTATTATCTTATGCTTCGAAGTAAAAAACAAGCTGCAGTACAAGAAACCCTTCTCGATGTGAACATTAGTAACACGTACAATGTCTATAAAACCACTCTCCTGGTATG
Organism: uncultured Bacteroidales bacterium; assembly: GCA_963737255.1. Lineage (GTDB taxonomy): Bacteria > Bacteroidota > Bacteroidia > Bacteroidales > VadinHA17 > LD21. The sequence continues at coordinate 439,605 of CAVTSB010000005.1, read as the reverse complement.
TATATAAGCCATTTAATTTTAGCACTTTACCGTTCGTGCAAATGCAATCACTATTAATGAAATGCCAGGAAGAATGTAAATAACATCCAAGTCGATTTGCCCAGCCGTTTATTTGTTTCTTCAGACAATGGAAGAAAAATCGAACTTTAATTTCTAATATACTCATAATCAGGCATTTTATTGTATCCCCCGGTACCCCTCCCCCCCGGGCACCCACCTACATATGTACTGGGGGTGCTACACTGAAAAATTCTACCGGATATTAAAATTTTTCTTTTACTATAAATACCTGGGAATTTAAGATCCCACCATAAAATCAAAAGAAAAAAAAATTCAAATGGTAAAATATTTTGGCCAAAAATGGCCTTTCAAATTTTTTTTTTAAAATTTAATTAACAGACTGAAATACAATCAATTTCTACAGAATATTTGATATATTTCAGTGATATGAATTTGACGCCAAAAAGGGAAAAACTTTGTGGCAGATTTGGCGGATTTTGTGGCAGATTCTGTGGCAGAAAGCACAAAACCCCTTGATAATCAAGGGGTTTTGAAGTCTTAAGGGCGGTGCGGACGGGACTCGAACCCGCGACCCACGGCGTGACAGGCCGTTATTCTAACCAACTGAACTACCGCACCGTTTTTTTAAATGCGATGCAAAATTAACTGATTTTTTAATTATTCAAAATAATTTCGGATAAAACTTCCGGACAGCCGGAATGCGTGATCAGGCATCAAATCTTTTCACCCGTTAGTTTTGTGCCGGTCCCGTCCTTTTCTATGACATCAATGATCCTGTTAAATAGCAGCCTGACAGCTCTTCCTGCGAATTCACCATTAGGATGGGAATTGGTTTGAGATAACGCGTAAGCCTCCTTCAGGTACAAATCTCCCTCAGTCTGAAGACTGTATAAATCCCATAAATGAATATTGTCACCAGGAATGTCCCACTCGCCGGTCACCCATCTATAGAATTCATTGGCTCTTTTAGCCTCATCTTCCTTTAAGTTTGACTTCAAATGTACAGCCCCCGTAAACAAAATAAACCTGGTGTCCGGGAACTCATGAAGCTTATCTCTCAGTGCTTCATATTGCAGTTTATAGTTTGAAAGGGATCTATACTCAGAATTGATGTCAGGCGGATTTTGATCAGGTTGAATTCTGCTTCCGGGGAAACAATGCTTGAAAATTATAACATTGTAATCCCTGGTGAGTAATTCCAGGGTTGGTTCCTTCATATAGGGTTCGTTACCTGCGTTTTTGACCCAGATATTGTAGTAGTCAAAGGGATAGTTTTTCCATCCGTACGGAGTCTTTTTGGGAAATGCCATCTCCTTAATACGGTAATCCCTGCTATTCTTTTTATTATATTCCTTAAATAGCTCAGGCAGTATTGCTTTTCTGCCAATCAGGTTAGCCAGATCAGGGCTTACCTTCCGTGCAGCCCTTTCTACAATTGAAGCTTTTTTGTCGTTCCCCTGCCAGATTACACCACCCGTACTATGGTGAAGATAAATAATGTTCATATCAGATGCCTTTTCTTTTTGTTTGCATGAATTGAATTGTAATGCCATTAAAAATACCATAAAAATTACCAGGTAAGACTTCATATCGCTGTTTATTTTATTAAAACAATTTAACCTGCCTGTTTATATATGCAACAGACATCACCCGTAAATGCTTAGACAAAATTAAACAAATAATGTTTATCAGTAAGGTCATTATAAAGGTGAAACTGTAAAATAAGATAACTGGATGATGCTTTAAATGAGATTTATACGGGCGCAAAAAAACTGAAGTTTACACTCCCGTAATTTCTGTGCTCAAAAAACATTTTGTGATCACTGAAATTCATTGCCTTCGGGTGCTCAAGAACCAGAAAACCGTCTTTTTTTAATATCCCCGATCCTGTAATAAGGTCAGGAATCTCCTTCAGCCACGGAAGATTATAAGGAGGATCAGCAAAGATTATATCGTATTTGAACCTGCAGGTTTTTAAAAATGCCCTGACATCAATATGGACTGGCTTAATATTCGAAATCCCGATTTCATTGATCGCCCTTCTTATACCGGCAATATGTCTTAAATCTATTTCAACAAGGTGGACAACGCCGGCTCCTCTTGAGGCAAACTCAATTGCAATGCTCCCGGTACCGGAAAACAGATCCAAAACGCTTACCGACTCAAAATCAATACGGTTGTTCAGTATGTTGAACAGGCTCTCCCGCGCAAGATCTGTTGTCGGCCTTGCCTTGAGACCCGGTGAAGGATTGATTATCCTCCCTTTGTATTTGCCTCCTATTATGCGCAATTTGTAGCTGTGAAAAGGTTCAGATATCTGTAAAGGTCAGTATTGTTAAATACATAACTGAATGTGAAATTACCGGTAGGAACTGAAAATCTGATCGTCTTCAGGTAATCGGCAAAACACGAAGCCAGCTCTTTTGAATTGCCTGACAGGCCGCTGAAATATATTGCCTCTTCCTGGGTTATATTCATCCGCTTAAGAACATACAAAACATAGTATTGTATATCGGTCACAGTTTTGTACTGAAATGTATTACAGAATATTAAAGTATTCTGATCGAAAATTATAAGATTTAAATAGTCTTTTTCAAGGTGTACATGAATGTAGTAACTTCCTGATGTTCTCCTGTTAACAGAAATGAACTGAAACAGCGGCGTTAATTGATGATAAAGCTGACTTCCCGGGAAGGATACTCTTACAAGATTCTCAATACTTTCCGGCAATGAGTAAATTATAATTGCATCAGGGTCAGGGAGTTCATTGATAAGAATTTTTTCCCCTTCAATGATGGTCTGGTTAAAGGCAAAATATTCCTCTTTTTTCGTTGAGTCAAAAAGGGGTGCAGGTACAAGAGTTGATTTTGAGGATGGGACTATCAGATTTGTTCTTTTGTACCTTCTGGTCAGAAAATCGTCCTTATCAATAAGCTCAGCAAGCCTGCCCGTATCTGAAAAAGTATTTTCATCCGGTTCATAATCTCTTAACAAAACGAACTTGTTCCTTAATGTATCGAGAACGGAGTAGGAGAGGCCGTCGAAACCGATCTGAACAGATAACTCATAGTTTTCGGTTGAGTTGATATCAAGCGTTTCGTCAAATAATTCCAGTAATGGCATTCAGATTGGATTTTTACTTTGTGGATCTCTGTATCTTCTGATTCTGACACAAATTGATTAAGTTTACAGGCAAAAGTAGAAAAAATATCCTTGCTGCGGTTTCTATTACTTTTAAATAACTATGCGGGAAACTATTATCTATAATCAGTTATGTAAAAACCTTGGCTATGACCCGACAGATGATCAGTCGCTGCCCTTAATAAGATATCAGCCTATATAACCGGAAACAATACCGACGTAATTTTCCTGCTTACAGGTTATGCAGGTACCGGAAAAACCAGCGTCATCAGTTCAGTTGTAAAAACGCTTGACATCCTGAGAATGAAATCCGTACTTCTTGCGCCAACAGGCAGGGCTGCAAAGGTTCTGGGTTCCTACTCAGGGAAACAGGCTTACACCATCCATAAGAAAATCTATCGTCAAAAATCATCAAAAGACGGGGTGGGCAGCTTTGTCCTTGACAGGAATCTTCACAGGAATACTTATTTTATTGTAGATGAAGCATCTATGATATCAAATAATACATCTGATGTTTCTATTTTTGGCAGCGGAAAACTCCTCGACGACCTGATCGAATATGTTTATTCAGGTACCGATTGCAACCTTATGCTTGTTGGCGACACTGCCCAGCTGCCACCGGTTGGTTCCGTCTTAAGTCCGGCTCTTGAAATTTCTTCACTGAAAGAATATGGATTCGGCGTAGATTCTTCCGAACTGCGCCAGGTTGTAAGGCAAAGTGAGGAATCAGGGGTTCTTATGAATGCAACAGGTGTCCGGCTTAAGATCGCAGAGAACGACCTTACTCATCCTTCAATCGACTGCATTAATTTCGGCGACGTGATACGTCTCGGCGGGGAGGATCTGATTGAGGAAATTTCAAATTCCTACTCCAAATGTGGCCTTAACGGCACCATTATAGTAGTAAACTCAAACAAACAGGCAAACAAGTACAACCTTGGGATCCGGAGCCGGATCTTCTTCAGGGAAGAGGAGATCGGTCCCGGGGATATGATCATGGTGGTCAGGAACAATTATTTCCTTATACCTGAGGATGAATCCGGACCGGGATTCATAGCGAACGGTGATATTGCCGAGATAAGAAAAATACGAAAGTATGAAGAGCGGTACGGATTCAGGTTTGCACAGATGGATCTTTTCTTTCCTGACTATGACCTTGAACTTGAATCGATTGTAATGCTCGACGTCCTGCATCTCGACACACCTGCCCTGCCTTCTGACAGGAGCAGGGAACTTTTTCAGAATATCATGGCTGATTATCTTCATATCAAGACCCGGCGGAAACAGATCGAAGCCGTACGGAGTGATCCTTATTTCAATGCCCTCCAGATTAAGTTTTCTTATGCAGTGACCTGTCATAAAGCCCAGGGAGGACAGTGGGAGAGGGTCTTTATCGATCAGGGGATGTTCAACAGGAATGAGATCACAATCGATTATCTCAGATGGTTCTATACCGCCCTTACCCGGTCGACCGACAGGGTCTATCTTGTCAATTTTAATGAGGATTGGTTTAAATGAATTGGTCCTGCGGCCTATTCTCCGATAATTTTAACAAGGACCCTTTTCCGCCGCTTTCCGTCAAACTCACCGTAAAAGATCTGTTCCCATGGTCCGAAATCCAGGTTGCCTTCCGTAACAGCAACAACCACTTCACGACCCATCAGTGTACGCTTAATATGGGCATCGGCATTATCCTCAAATCCGTTATGCCTGTACTGGTTGTAAGGTTTCTCAGGAGCAAGCTTTTCGAGCCAAACCTCGAAATCGTGATGCAGACCCGCTTCATCATCATTGATGAAAACACTGGAAGTAATGTGCATCGCGTTACAGAGAAGGATCCCTTCCTTTATGCCGCTCTCGGCAAGGCACTTTTCGACCTGTCCTGTTATGTTTATTAAAGCGCGGCGCGTTGGTGTTTCAAACCACAATTCTTTACGAAAAGATTTCATATCCGGAATGTTATTAGTTCGAATTATCAGCGTGTAAGGAGATCAGGCAAGCTTCAGATCTTTTAAAATATCAGCAATCCTCTGATTAAGAAACTCTTCAGTGTCTTCAAACTGTCCGGCAGAGTCGAGTTTTGTCTTGACGCTGAAATAAAACTTGATCTTTGGTTCAGTTCCGGATGGACGAACTGATATCTTCGATCCGTCCTCGAGGAAGAACTGAAGGACATCCGACTTTAACAGCTCGATCCTGCTTTTTGACCCGGTCAGGCAATCAGTTGAAACCAGGGTTTCGAAATCATTGATCCTCATCACCTTGCTGTTGTTGATTATTTCAGGGGGATTATTCCTGTAACTTTCCATCATGGCTTTAATTTCATCGGCACCCTCTTGCCCTTTACGGACGATGTTTATCAGTTTTTCCTTATACAATCCGTACTCAAGATAAATATCAATCAGCTGGCTGTATAGCGATTTTCCGTTATTCCTCGCCCAGGCAGCCACCTCTGCAGCCATGGCGCATGAAGCAACAGCGTCCTTGTCCCTTACGTAATCGCCGGGCAGATATCCATAGCTCTCCTCCCCGCCGCCAATAAATTTCTCCCTGCCTTCGAGCAGACGTATCAATTCGGCAAAAAACTTAAAACCCGTTAATACGTTATAACATTTTACATTATAGCTTTCAGCAATTCTGTCGAGCAGGTCAGTTGTAACTATCGTCTTGATAATGTACTCGTTGCCTTTATACTTATTCTTTTCCTTGTATTGTGAAAGTATGTAATGCGTTAAAAGGACGCCGGTCTGGTTTCCGTTCAGGAGCACAAATTCACCTCTGCTGTTTCTTACTGCAACACCCAGCCTGTCGGCATCCGGATCGGTCGCCATTACCAGGTCGGCCCCCGTTTCGTGCGCTTTCCTGATTGCCATCGAAAGGGCTGCAGGTTCCTCGGGATTGGGTGATTTGACTGTAGGGAAATTGCCATCGACTATATCCTGCTCGGGTACTGTCTGAATATTCCTGAAGCCGAACATCTCCAGGGCCTTTGGAACAAGAGTTCCTCCTGTTCCGTGAATAGGGGTGTAAACGATGCCCAAATCACTGTTTTTGCTTATAATATCAGGATTAAGGCTCATTTTTTGTACTTCATTCAGAAATAGTTCATCAGTTTCCTTTCCCAATATCTTTATTCTGTCTTTGTTACCATCGAACTTAATATCACCTGCAGATGTAATTTTCCTGACCTCATCAATAATTCCTTCATCATGGGGCGCAACAACCTGTCCTCCATCGTTCCAGTAAGCTTTATAACCATTGTATTCAGGGGGATTATGAGAGGCCGTAATCACCACACCGCTCTGGCATTTATACTGGCGGATTGCAAATGATAACTCCGGGGTGGGACGAAGCGCTTCGAAAAGGTACACCTCAAATCCGTTTGCGGAAAATATGCCGGCAGCTGTCTCGGCAAACAACCTGCTGTTTTTCCGGCAGTCGTGGGCTATCGCCACTTTAATCCCGATGTTGCCACATTCCTTTATAATGTAGTTTGACAGTCCCTGGGTGGCCATTCCCAGGGTATATATATTCATCCGGTTGGTGCCGGCACCCATAATGCCCCTCAATCCGCCTGTCCCGAATTCGAGATCCTGGTAAAAAGCATCTATCAGCTTCTTTTCATCGTTTTCGAGCATCTCACGGACTTCGTTACGGGTTTCCTCATTGAATTCGGTTCCAAGCCATTGCTGGGCTTTGATCTTAATTTCATCTAGTGATAACATATTGATATATATTATTTTAATAAATTAATACATTTTTTCAGGCTGCTTCTCCAGTGAGGAATCTCAATCGCATAGTTCTCCTTGATCTTACTTTTATCAAGTACCGAATAAAAAGGCCGCTGAACACGGGAAGAAAACTCTTTTGATAAAATTGGAACAACTTTGCATTTTAATCCGGCCTCCTTCACAATTTCAGTGGCAAAATCGTACCAGCTGCATACTCCCTCATTTGAATAGTGATAAATCCCTGCATTGAAGGCAATCTGATTCCTGATGACCCGGGATATGATGAACAGGATTGTTTCAGCGAGGTCAGCAGCATAAGTAGGTGTTCCGGTCTGATCAAAAACCACCCTCAGTGAGTCTTTCTCCATTCCGTTTTTCAAAATCGTTTTAACAAAATTATTCCCGAATGAGGAGTAGAGCCATGACGTCCTGATTATCATTGAAAGATAATATTTTAAGGCATACTGTTCCCCTTCAGACTTTGATTTTGCGTAGGCCGACAAGGGATTTGTAACTGAATATTCATTGTACGGAATGTTCGATTTCCCGTCAAAAACATAATCGGTTGAAATATGTATCAATCTGCATTCCGTACCCTTAAGCGCTTCAACAATGTTTTTTACTGCAGTGCCGTTAATTTGACGCGCAGTTTCATATTCGACCTCAGCCTTGTCAACAAAATTATAAGCTGCACAGTTTATCAGCCAGTCCGGCCTGTTTTTTACAAGGAACTCCTTTAAGGCGGTTTCATTTGTAACATCCAGCGAGGCAGTGTCCGTGAAAATGAATTCATAGCCGAAGTAGTTCTTTGATGAAACCTTTAGTTCATTTCCAAGCTGCCCATCCGCACCGGTAACGAGTATAATTGCCATAGAGGTTTAAATTAAAAATTATTGTCAGCATCCCCCAAACCGGGATGTTTCAGGTCCTTGTCGCTGATTATCGGTTTTATGTCGCCCAGTTTCCAATCGATATTCAAATCCGGATCATTCAGGGAAATCCCTCTTTCAAACCGCGGATGATAAAGGTTATCACATTTGTACTGTATAACGGCCGTATCGCTCAGCACTGAGAAACCGTGAGCAAATCCCCTGGGAATAAAAAACTGGGTTTTGTTTTCAGAATCAAGCTCTATTCCCAACCATTTTCCGAATGTCTCAGAATTTTTACGCAGATCGACGGCAACATCAAAGATTTTTCCGACGACCACTCTTATCAACTTTGCCTGGGCGAATGGCTCCAATTGATAATGGAGTCCCCTGATCACACCTTTCACTGACCTTGATTCATTATCCTGTACCGGATTAAATGGAATGCCTGCCTTAAGGAAGGCTTCAAGCTTATAACTCTCGAAAAAATAACCCCTGCTGTCGGCAAAAACGCGTGGTTGGATCACATACAATCCCTTGAATCCTGTTTCAATAATTTTCATCTGCATTCAACCATTATAAATCTGAAGAGCCGTCAATGTCTTCCAATGCTACCCTGAGAAGGTATTTTCCGTACTGACTCTTCTTAACCTGTTCAGCAAGCTCCAGCAGCTTGTTCCTGGAAATAAAGCCTCTCTTGTAAGCGATCTCCTCGATGCATGATGCCTTCAAACCCTGTCTCTGTTCAAGGGTAGCAATAAAATTAGAAGCCTGCAAAAGGCTTTCATAGGTGCCTGTGTCGAGCCATGCCATACCCCTTCCCATGATCCTGACCACAAGGGAGCCTTCCTCAAGGTAAAGCCTGTTGAGATCTGTTATTTCAAGTTCACCCCTTGCAGATGGTTTGAGCGACTTAGCCTTTTTAACCACCGAGTTGTCATAAAAATAGAGTCCGGTCACAGCAAAGTTCGATTTTGGCCTTAACGGCTTCTCCTCAATACTTATGGCCTTTCTGCTGTTGTCAAACTCCACCACTCCGTAACGTTCGGGATCTGTGACATAATAACCAAAGACGCAGGCGCCTTTATCAAGTGCTGCTGTGCTTAAAAGAACATCACCAAATCCGTGGCCGTAAAATATATTGTCGCCAAGAATCATACAGACAGTATCATCTCCAATGAATTCTTCGCCTATAATGAAAGCCTGAGCCAACCCCTCGGGGGACGGCTGTTCAATGTAACTGAATTGAATTCCAATTGATGATCCGTCACCAAGCAGATCCCTGAATCCCGGCAGATCTCTCGGGGTAGAGATGATGAGGATATCCCTGATGCCTGCCAGCATAAGTACCGACAGAGGGTAATAAATCATTGGCTTATCGTAAACAGGCAGCATCTGTTTCGATAGTGCACTGGTAATCGGGTAAAGCCTCGTCCCTGATCCCCCTGCTAGGATTATTCCTTTCATTATTTCCTCCCTATTCCAAAATAAACAAAACCCTGTTCCCTGATCTCTGCGGGGTCATATATGTTTCTTCCGTCGAAGATCACTTTTCCTGACATCAGTTCCGCCATTTTCCGGAAATCAGGCAGATGGAATTCTGCCCATTCAGTCATCAGAGCCATGGCATCAGCCCCTTTAATGGCATCGTACTGATCATCTGCAAAATAGATATCGCTGTCGCAATGCTTTCTGGCTTCCTGCATGGCCTCCGGATCATAGGTCCTGACATTTGCCCCAGCACTTAGCAGCTTGTTAATAAGGTATATAGAAGATGATTCCCTTATGTCATCTGTTTTAGGTTTGAAAGATAACCCCCAGACTCCAAAGGTCCTTCCTTTAAGTTTGCCGTTGAAAAAATTACTGATCTTATTGAAGATCACATTTTTCTGATAATTATTTGCTCTTTCTACAGCCTCAATCACGTTCAGTTCATAACCATGGTCACCTGCGGTTTTAATTAAAGCCTTGACATCCTTTGGAAAACATGAACCCCCGTAACCGGTACCCGGATAAAGAAAGCGATTGCCGATGCGCGAATCACTTCCAATACCTTTTCTTACGCTATTGATATCGGCTCCGAGCAATTCGCAAAGGTTTGCCATTTCATTGATGAAACTTATGCGGGTTGCAAGCATTGCATTTGCCGCATATTTGGTAAGCTCGGCAGAGGGGATGTCCATGAAGATTACCGGGCGGTTATTCAAAAGGAAGGGCATATAAAGCCTCTTCATTATTTCCCCTGCCTTATCGTTATCGACACCTACAATAATCCTCTGTGGTTTGAGAAAGTCCTCCACCGCTGATCCCTCTTTCAGGAATTCGGGATTTGATGCAATATCAAAGGGAATATTCGATTTGCGTGCGGTTAGTTCTCTTTTTATTGCCTCACGCACCTTTTCTGCGGTACCGACGGGTACAGTGCTTTTCGTGGCAACAACAACGTAATGGGTAAGGTATCTGCCAATCTCGGAGGCAACGGACAAAACATGCTTAAGATCAGCGCTGCCATCTTCTCCGGGAGGAGTGCCGACAGCAATAAATATCACCTCCGCCCCGATAATAGCCTCTTTTATATCATTTGTAAATGAAAGTCTGCCTTTTTCAGCATTCTTTACCAGCATAGGTTCGAGCCCGGGTTCGAAAATCGGCACCTTGCCGCTATGCAGCAATTTGACTTTTTCAATGTCATTATCAATACATGTAACATTCACGCCAGTCTCGGCAAAACAGGTCCCTGTAACAAGCCCTACATATCCTGTTCCAATAACCGCAATCTTCATAATACCCGGAAGTTTAGTTCTGATTTATTCTAAGTTTTACAAAGATAATAGAACATTCCTATTTAGGAAATTAAAAGCTGTCAGCTGTAAGTCCTCAGCCTACAGCTTTCAACCTCCCTCATTTTGTAGTGCCCTGTCTTTGGAGGATAGGAACGGATGTGATACCTGAATTCCCCATTCCGGTTGACAGTGTGGAATAAATCAATATTGCCGATTTATGCGATCTCGTTAAACAGATGAAATTAAATACGTATTATAATACGTTTTATAATACGTATTATAATACGTATTTAACCTTGCATATCAATAGTTTTTTGTAGTTGGGAAAAGTGATTTTAATTAGCACGATTGCCGGTCCTGGTTGCAATTCGTTTTCACTTAAAAGCTTATTAAGTTGCCTCGAATTGATATCTAATTCTACCTCATTCTATCGCTGAACCCTGAACACTGATGGCTGATAGCTGAAAGCTGACTGCTGACTGCTGACAGCCGCTGGCTGACCGCTTTTTAACCTTGCGAAAATCATTATTATGTTGTGGTATTTCATAAAAAGTGATATCTTTGCATCCAATTTTTTAATTAACATAATGTCTAACTTATTAATTATTAGTTCTTTTTAATTACAATTATGACTGAAATCAAGAAAAAATCGACCAAAAAAGAGATGGTTGAAAACAATGAAGAAGCTGTTAAAGCAGCAAAAAAAATCAAGGTAAAGGATATCAAGGAGAAATCTGTAAAGCAGGCACTGGAAGAAGACCTTCTTGAGAATGAGGAAGCTGCGATCCTCCCCGGCGTAACAGATGAGGAAGAAGAGGTTGTAGACGCAGCCGGCGAAGATGAAACATCCCTGGTCGGTCAGACCCCTGATGAAGTGAAGTCCAGTGTATTAGCCCTGGAACCTGAATCTGAAAAAGAAATTGAAGTTGAAGAAATAAAGGCTGATGTGAAAAGCTATCCATCACCTGAAGAATTTGACTGGGATAGTTTTGAAAGTGAAGAACTTAGAACTTCCCAAAAGTACAAGGAATACGAAGCATTATATGATAAGACTTTGTCGACTGTTGCCGTAGATGAGGTTGTCACCGGAACAGTTATTCAGATGACCCCCCGTGAAGTGGTGATAAACATTGGCTACAAGTCGGAAGGTGTGGTGAGCCTGAACGAGTTCCGCTATAATCCGAACCTTAAGGTTGGAGATACTGTGGAAGTTTATGTGGAGAGTCAGGAAGACAAAAAAGGTCAACTCCTCCTTTCACATAAAAAAGCAAGGGCAATAAATTCATGGGACCGGGTAAATGCCTCTCTTGAGAAGGATGAGATAATTACCGGTTACATTAAGTGCAGGACCAAGGGTGGTATGATCGTTGATGTGTTTGGGATCGAAGCCTTCCTTCCCGGATCACAGATCGATGTGAAACCAATCCGCGATTATGATGTCTTTGTTGGCAAAACCATGGAATTCAAAGTAGTAAAAATAAACCAGGAATTCAAGAACGTCGTGGTTTCACATAAGGCGCTGATCGAAGCCGAACTTGAACTCCAGAAGAAGGAGATCATAGCAAAACTTGAAAAAGGCCAGGTTCTTGAGGGAACTGTTAAGAATATAACATCTTATGGTGTATTTATCGACCTGGGTGGTGTTGACGGACTTATTCATATTACCGACCTGTCATGGGGAAGGGTCAACCATCCTGAAGAAATTGTGCAGCTTGACCAGAAACTGAATGTCGTTATCCTCGACTTTGACGACGACAAGAAGCGTATAGCCCTGGGTCTTAAGCAGCTTACTCCTCACCCATGGGATTCGGTCGATCCCGATCTCAAGGTTGGCGACAAGGTTAAGGGTAAAGTTGTCGTTATGGCCGACTATGGTGCATTCGTCGAAATTGCCCCCGGTGTTGAAGGACTTATTCACGTCTCTGAGATGTCGTGGTCGCAGCACCTGCGCAGCGCACAGGAATTTCTGAAAGTTAGCGAAGAGGTTGAAGCCGTTATTCTTACACTCGACAGGAACGAACGTAAAATGTCGCTGGGTATCAAACAGCTTAAACCCGATCCATGGCAGAATATAGATGAGAAATATACAGTCGGGTCAAGACACACTGCCAAAGTCAGGAACTTTACCAACTTCGGCGTTTTCGTTGAGATTGAAGAAGGCGTTGACGGATTAATCCATATTTCTGACCTTTCGTGGACCAGAAAGATAAAGCACCCGGCTGAATTTACATCAATTGATTCTGAAATTGAAGTTATCGTACTTGAGATCGATAAAGATAACAGAAGGCTCAGTCTTGGTCATAAACAACTCGAGGAAAATCCATGGGATGTTTTCGAAAACCTTTTCACCGTCGACACTATTCATGAAGGAACGGTTGTGGAAGTATTTGATAAGGGAGCCGTAGTAGCTCTTCCATATGGCGTTGAAGGATTTGTAACTCCGAAACATCTTGTAAAAGAGGATGGTACAATGGCCAAGGTCGATGAGAAACTCCAGTTCAAGGTAATCGAATTTAACAAGTCGGCCAAGAAGATAATCCTATCCCACAGCAGGGTTTATGAGGATGAGAAGAAATCTTCAGAAAGCACACCAAAGAAACCCGAATCAGAGACTCCAAAGAAATCCTCACGAAAAACAAAACCGAATGTTGAAAAGACAACTTTGGGTGACATTACTCAACTAGCTGCCTTAAAAGAAGAAATGGAAGAAAAAGAAAATAAAGCATCCCGGAAATAGAAAAAATTAGTTTAATTTAGGCTATTAAATTTTTAGCTATGGATTTTAATATTGAGAGTCGGAATAACAGTACACTAATCCAGATCCAGTCGGAAAAGCTCGACACGCATATTGCGCCTGCTCTGAAATCGGAACTGGTCCTTGTCTCAGGGAAAGGTGAAAAAAATATCATTCTTGACCTTGAAAAATGTCAGTACTGTGATTCTTCCGGGCTTAGTGCAATTCTGGTGGCAAACAGGTTGTGCAAAAATGCAGGTGGTACTTTTGTTCTCTGCGGTCTCAGTGAAGCAGTTGAAAGGCTTATAACCATTTCTCAGCTCGATACTGTGCTAACAATCACAGCCTCGGTCGCTGATGCTGAAAAAATGATATCATAGAGAAAAGAACCATTGCAGAATGTCAGTTAAACTGACCATCCTTGGCAGCAGTTCTGCATTACCAACGTCAGAAAGATTTCCATCCGCTCATGTGCTCAATGCACATGAGCGTTTGTTTTTAATTGACTGCGGCGAAGGAACACAGATGCAAATGAGGAAATGCAGAATAAAATTTGCAAGGATTGATCACATTTTTATCAGCCATCTTCACGGAGACCATGTCTTCGGACTTTACGGGCTCCTTTCCACATTTAACCTGATGGGACGGAAGAACCCCGTTAATCTGTATGCTCCGGAGAATTACCAGCAGATCCTGATTTCACATTTAAAGGATTTTGATATTAACCTGAACTTTGAAATCGACTTCAAACCTCTGACCGGAGATGACCCGGTAATAATCCTGGATGAAAAACGCATCACGGTAACGGCCTTCCCTCTTAAACACAGGGTTCCTTCTTTTGGATTCCTGTTCAGGGAAAAGCCGGCCGACAGGAATATAAAAAAGGAGTCGATTGAAAAATATTCAATTCCACTTACACGAATACCTGCAATTAAAAAGGGGGAAGATTTCATTACAGCAAGTGGGGAGCGCATCGGTAATGAAGAACTGACGATCCCGCCTCCCAAACCAATCTCGTATGCTTATTGCAGCGATACGATGTATTTCAGCCGCCTTGCGACATTCGTTAATGAAGTGGACCTCCTTTACCACGAGGCTACCTTTGATAAAACACTTGCAGACCTGGCGCGCATGACCGGACATTCAACCACACTTGATGCCGCCCGGGTTGCGGTTGATGCCAGCGTCGGAACTCTGGTGATCGGTCATTTCTCCGCACGGTATAAAGATATTAATCCACTCGTTGAAGAGGCAAAATCGGTCTTTCCGGCAACAATACCTGCTCTCGATGGAAAAACTTATGACATTTGTAAGCTTTCAGGCCAATAAGGAAAGAATCACTACCTTTGGTGGCTTTAAGGCAGATTTAAATTAAATTTTATTTTGTGCAGGAAAAAATAATGATCCTTGATTTCGGATCACAATACACACAGCTGATAGCCAGAAGAATAAGGGAAATAAACGTTTATTGTGAAATATATCCCTTTAACAAATTCCCGGTTCCAGACAAATCAGTAAAAGGAGTTATTTTGTCAGGAAGTCCCTTTTCGGTCAGGGATAAGAATTCTCCCAGGGCTGATCTTTCAGCGATTAAAGGGAAAATTCCGTTGTTGGGTGTCTGCTATGGTGCTCAGTTGCTTGTACAAAACTATGGAGGGGAGGTCCTTCCCTCAAAAACAAGGGAGTATGGCAGGGCAAACCTGGTGTCGCTTGATGCCGGTGATCCATTCTTCAGGGATATTAAACCCGGTACCCAGGTTTGGATGTCGCATGGCGATACAATAGAACATATACCCGCCGGCTATGAAATAACCGGATCAACTGGCGATGTGAAGGCAGGTGCATACAGGATCAGCGGTGAGAAGACCTGGGGGATCCAGTTTCATCCTGAGGTTTTTCATACTACGGATGGGCTTCAGATGCTCAGGAATTTTGTAAACGGCATCTGCGGTTGTTCTCAGGCATGGACACCCGATTCATTCATAGGATCAACCATTGATGACCTTAAATCGAGGCTGGGAAATGACAAAGTAATACTTGGACTTTCAGGAGGCGTTGATTCGTCCGTCGCAGCTGCATTGCTTAACAGGGCAGTTGGTAAAAACCTTACCTGTATTTTTATCGATAACGGACTTCTCAGGAAAAATGAGTTCGAAACGGTCATGGAATCTTATAAGGGACACGGTCTGAATATTGTTGGTGTAAATGCAGGCAACAGGTTCCTTGATCAGCTTGAAGGGGTTAGTGATCCTGAGAAAAAAAGAAAAATAATTGGTAAGGTATTTGTGGATGTTTTTAATGAGGAAGCCCTCAAAATAAAGGACGTGAAATGGTTGGCCCAGGGTACGATCTACCCCGATGTTATTGAATCGGTTTCGGTTAACGGTCCTTCGGCGACAATAAAATCGCATCACAATGTCGGAGGACTGCCAAAGAAGATGCACCTTAAGGTTGTTGAACCATTGCGGCTGCTTTTCAAGGATGAAGTCAGGAGGGTGGGGGTGGCACTGGGGCTGCCGGATGGAATATTGAAAAGACATCCGTTCCCCGGGCCGGGACTGGCGATAAGACTTCTTGGCAAAATAACCAGGGGTCAGATTGAGATACTAAAAGATGCTGACCAGATATTTATTGACAGCCTTAAAAGGAACGGGTATTATGATTCAGTCTGGCAGGCCGGTGTAATACTTCTTCCTGTAAAATCAGTTGGTGTCATGGGTGACGAAAGGACATATGAAAATGCAGTTGTTCTCAGGGCAGTGGTCTCAACCGACGGGATGACAGCTGACTGGTCTCACCTGCCGTACGATTTCCTCGGATCGGTTTCAAATGAGATCATTAACAAAGTTAAGGGAATTAACAGGGTGGTTTATGATATAAGTTCAAAACCCCCCTCAACCATAGAATGGGAATAAGTTTCACGTTAAGAAACTTTTAACCGGAGAAGTTGTTCTTAATATAATATATCATAATAATAAAAGTTATTAAAGCAGTTCCTCTGTGAAGTATCACCACCAACCACTTAAAGTGGGAAGGTAAGTTAAGTCCCCTGAGCGTATTCAGGGGTGGAATTAACGGAGGTCCACAGATGAGCAGGTACAGTGAAAGAAAAGGAAGTTTATATGAAAATCAGACAAATAGTTTCTATAGTAGGACTGGTTGCAATAAGTTTGCTGAGCCAAAAAATTGCCTCACAGGAGCTAAGCGAGAATACCTATAAGGTTGGAAGGGCCCTGGTGCTTATTGATGCATTTTATGTCGATACGACCGATGTTAATAAATTAACTGAGAAAGCAATAGCTGAATTGCTCAAGAGCCTTGATCCTCATTCGGTATATATTTCTGCCGAAGATGTCAAGGAAATGAATGAACCTCTGAACGGTAATTTCGAAGGCATAGGCATTCAGTTTAATGTTCTGAACGACACTATAATAGTGATCGATCCGATAACTGGCGGTCCTTCCGAAAAGGTGGGTATTCATTCGGGTGACAGGATTGTTTTAATTAATGGTGAAAAGGTTTCCGGAATCGGCATTTCAACCTCCGGAGTAAGGAGCCGTCTGCTTGGAATGAAAGGTACAAAAGTTAACCTGGGTGTATGCAGGCGGGGGAAAAAAGAGATCCTCGATTTTACGATCATTCGCGACAAGATTCCAATCAACAGCCTTGATGCATCTTACATGATTGATAATGAAACCGGGTACGTTAAACTGAATAAGTTTGCCGCAACTACAAACAAAGAGTTCTCTGATGCGGTTACACAACTCAGGAAGAACAACATGAAGAACCTGATAATCGACCTCCGGTCAAACGGAGGCGGTTATATGGTAGCTGCAACCGACCTGGCTGATAAATTTTTTCCTGACAAGAAATTGATTGTCTACCTTAGTGGCAGGAAGACTCCACGTCAGGACTTTACGTCAACAGGCTCCGGGATTCTGGCTGATACACGAGTAGCTGTCCTGACCGACGAAGGATCAGCCTCGGCCAGCGAGATACTGGCAGGCGCAATTCAGGACTGGGACAGGGGTGTTATTGTGGGCCGCCGAACCTTTGGCAAGGGCCTTGTGCAGAATGGCTATTACCTGCCCGACGGATCAATGATAAGACTTACCATTGCAAGATACTATACTCCTACAGGCCGGTTGATTCAGAGCCCATATGATGAAGGATACGATAAATACCTTGAGAATTTCTATAAAAGATATACCGACGGGGAGATGGTTTCGGCCGACAGCATTCATTTTCCAGACTCGCTCCGGTTCAGGACCCTGGTCAGCAAGAGGCCCGTTTATGGAGGAGGAGGGATTATGCCTGATCTTTTCGTACCCGCCGATACTTCGAATTATTCCGAATATTACAGAAGCCTGGTACGAAGAGGTATAATTAATTCCTTTACACTCGAATACTCTGATAAGAACAGGGAAAAACTCAACTCCGAATTTAAAACATTCGATGATTTCAGGAATAACTTCAGCTTTTCGTCACAGGACATAGCCGATTTTATCAGGAAAGGTGAAGCAGGGGGAGTTAAATACGATGATCTCCAGTTTATTGTTTCAAGGGAGGAAATACTGAAGTACATGAAAGCTCTTGTTGCCTCAAACCTCTGGAAGACAAATGAATACTTCCGTATTCTGAATGAAAACGATGCTGTAATCAGAAAAGCCCTGGAGGTTGTTACCGATAAAACAGCATATAACAGGATACTTGGATTCCAGGCCCCTGTGTCGCCGGTAATTAAATGAGATTAATAGCTAAGACACTTTTCGGACTCGAAAAAACCCTGTGCAACGAGTTGATAGAGCTTGGGGTGAAGGTTCCGGAACCGGTTAACCGGGCCGTGGTTTTTGAAGGCGATCAATATCTACTCTACAAAGTTAATTACTTTGCCAGGACAGCGATTTCTGTTCTGGTGCAGATTGCTGAATTCAGGATAAGATCAGGAGACGATCTGTACAGGAACAGCCTCAGGATTGACTGGAAAAAGTACCTTGATCCCGATCGTACATTTTCGGTCGTACCCGTTGTTCATTCACCGATATTCAGGCACACAGGTTATGCCGGACTTCTCCTGAAGGATGCCATTGCCGACTGGTTTAGGCAAAAAGACGGGCGGAGACCGTCAGTCGATCCTGAGAATCCTGATACAGTATTTAACCTGCACATAAGCAACGATCAGGCAACAGTATCTGTCGATTCATCGGTCACCCCCTTGTTCAAAAGAGGATACAGGAAAGAACAGGGGCAGGCTCCGATGAATGAGGTTCTTGCTGCGGGTATTGTTCAGCTTTCAGGGTGGAATGGAAGTACCTCATTTCTCGATCCGATGTGCGGTTCCGGAACCATACCCATTGAAGCTGCCTTGATAGCCCGGCACATACCCCCGGGAAAATTCAGGAACTTTTTTGGATTTCAAAAATGGCCTGACTATAATCAGGAACTCTTCCGGAGAATAAAAGAGGAGGGTGAAGCCGGAACTATAGCACCCGTCGTAAAAATTGCCTGCAGCGATATATCTGAGGAAGCTGTAATGATGACAAGGCGAAATATCGAAACCACGGGTCTTTCCGATACTATAACCGTTGATCAGAGTGATTTCGGTGATCTGAAGGCCGGCGACGAAAATGGGTACATTATAATGAATCCCCCGTACGGAGAACGCCTGAGCCAATCAGGGACCGATATTCTTTACGGCATGATAGGTTCAACCCTGAAACACAACTTCCCCGGATACAAAGCCCTGTTGATCACGTCCGACAGGGAATCACTTAAGCACATAGGTCTTAAACCTGAAATGAAAGTAACTCTTTATAATGGCTCACTTGAATGTCTACTCGTTAAGTATGATCTTTACCAGGGTTCAAAAAAACAACATGTATAGAAATGTGAATCACCCAAAAACATGCATTCATCCCCGGGATATAAGCCTCTGATCAAAATGTCAATTAATTATTGAAATCATGGAAAAACAAATGGATAGATTTTTTATATATTTGTTCCAATTAGTTTGACCATTATCAAAATGAAGCTTAAATGAGCTTTGATGTTGTAAATTACTTCTCTAACCTCCTGAACGGAAATACCATCGTTTATTATAAGGGTAATATTGATCCTGACATTATAAACAAAGTGCTTGATACTGTTGAGGAAAAGATGATCAGGGAAAACGAACAATCAAAGCTCAGGAAGAAAGTTTACAATGTTCTGGTCGAAAGCCTTCAGAATCTCTATCATCATGTTGACAAAGTTCCGGAAGGCTTTGATGACAAGTCGTATGAAAAATACGGAATTTTGGCAATAAACAAGGTTGAAGGCGGATATAAGATCATTACAGGCAACTTTATCCAGGCCGATAATGTGGAAAAACTTGAGGAGAAAATTAAAAGGATCAACAGATCGACACATGAGGAGATAACGGACCTCTACAAATTCATCCTGAACCATCAGAGGATATCCTCAAAGGGAGGCGGAGGTCTGGGGTTGGTGGATATTGCACGCAAAACAGGAAATAAGCTTAATTATACTTTTAAAGAGTACAATGATAAATGCTCTTTTTTCTGCCTGAACATTTTGGTAGGCGAAAACAACTAAAATAAACCTAAAAGAAACTAATATGGAACCGATCATTATTGAAGGAACACCAAAGACACCAACGATTAAATTTGATGCATCACAGGGTGTCTTTGAAATCAAAGGACGTTCAATACCCGAAAATTCAGTCGAATTTTACAAACCCCTGGTTGACTGGCTTGACACTTATAAGGAATCCCCCCTTAATAAGACTGTTGTGAACATCAAACTGGAGTATTTCAATACAAGTTCATCAAAATGCATTCTTGATGTGTTCAAGAGGCTTGAAGCTATTCACAAGGCAAAGAATGATGTTGAGGTAAACTGGTACTACGAAGAAGATGATGAGGATATGCTTGAAGCCGGCGAAGATTATGAATCGATAATCAGGGTTCCGTTCAAGATGATTGAGATCACAGAATAAATCTGACCTGGATATTTGTCTGAAGAGATCGGTTGGTTACAGTAATCATGAAGCTGTCGTATTTGAGGCAGCTTCATGTTTTATATAAGTTCCCTGTCGCTGCTCCTGACCTTCTTTCCCAGGAGCTTTTCTCCTGAATTGAGCAATTTCCTGAGCAGCCGGAAGTAAAGGATCAGGTACAGAATAAGTGTCATGAACCAGATAACTGCAACATTCACAGGGTAGGTGTCAATGTAGTTGCCGAAAAGCGGTTTTGTTGGTGAATAAAAATGGGCTTTTATAAATCTGTATTTGGGATCCATGTAGATGGGATCAAGCTTCTGCACGAGCTCCCCGTTGTATTCGATTGTTTTTTGAGTATCGTTCCTTGCAACCACTGCCTCTTCAAGTGAGATATTGAAGTAATCATTTTTAAGCTTTTGAAATCCGGTATTGTCCTCTGTTACCATCCTGGTGATGAGTTCATCCTTTATGGTATTGGCATCATTGAATTTTCTTACATAATGCCTTCGGACCATTTCCACAAATTCAAGTGCCGACCCGATGGTTTCCGCATTAATCCGCTCAGGAGTAAGATTATCCGAAAATTCAAATCCTGTCACGGGAATCATGATTGCTACTTTACTAAATTCATTTGAAACAAGCGCCAGGTTTTCCTCAAGATCTTCATCTATTGACCCTTTCTGAAGATGGATCATGAACTTATCGAGTTTCCCCTTCAGTTTGGAGCACCAGTAATCCTTCATGAACCTGGCTTCGCTCATCTCCTTGTCATATTCATAGAATCTCTTTTCATACTCGTTATTCATGAACTGCTCGACGGCCAGTGCCTCATAACCCCATCGGGCGGTAACCATTTCACCGTAGAAGGGAATGGTAACAGGCGATGATATGTTAGGATTTAATTTCTCAAATTTCACAAGAACACCACTCAGTATGATCTGTGGGATTATCAGGAAAGGAATCAGGATATATATTGTGACCACAGCCTTAAAACTGTCGGAAATGACCAACCCGAGCATATTTGCGGATGCCCAGCAGGAGAACAGTACCAGCCAGTATTCGAAGGTCATCCCTTTTATCCCCGTTATAATGTTGCCGATTATTACAAATGTAAAAGCCTGAATTGCCGAGATCCCGAACTGCACGAATACTTTCGACAAAAGGAAGCTGTTCCAGCTAAGATTCAGGAATGCCTCCCTTTTTAATATTTTCCTGTCCTTGATGATTTCTTCCGCACTGACAGTAAGCCCCATGAACAGTGCAACAATGACTGACATGAATATGTAAACCGGCAGATTGCTGTTGTCAATAAGAAAGTATTCGGGATTTTTAGCGCTTTCATCAAAGTACCTGATAAGATAGGCAAGAAAAAATGCAAGTACGGGTGCCTCAAGCATCGTGATCAGCATATACTGGAGGTCGGATATTTTTGAAAGGATATCGCGCTGGACAAACGCCATAAATTGCTTGAATTTTCCGGGAGGCTCAAAATTAATCTGGGGCAGAGCGCCTTCAAACTTATCATGGTCCCCGGGCTTCAGCTCGGCTTCATACAGTCTCTGCCATTCCTCCGGCGATATTCTCCGGGTTTCGGTTGGCTCGCCGCTTTCTGTGAAAACCTTTGTTTCAAGTATGTTGAAGATCTGTTCGGGATTTACATTTCCGCATGCATAACACTCACTCTCATTGTAATTGGCCTGGCCGATCTTTCTTTTGAAATATTCAATTGAATCAACAGGATTGCCGTTATAGATCATATACCCCCCGGAATCAAGAATAATGAGCTTGTCGAACATTTTAAAGATATCGGAGGAGGGCTGATGGATCACAATGAACAAAAGCTTGCCCTTGCGTGAAAGCTCCTTTAAAAGGTCGAGGATATTTTCCGAATCCCTTGATGAAAGACCTGAAGTGGGCTCATCAAGGAAAAGAACAGCCGGTTCCCTGATGAGTTCAAGGGAGATGTTAAGCCTTTTTCTCTGGCCTCCGCTTATTTTTTTGTTGAGAGGCGATCCGACCCTCATATTCCTTATCTCATAAAGGCCCAGGTTCTTCAGAACATTATCCACCCTTGCAACCAGTTCCGGTTCAGTAAGATTTCCGAAACAGAGCCTGGCATTAAAATAAAGGTTGTCAAAAACCGAAAGCTCTTCAATAAGAAGGTCATCCTGCGATACATAGCCGATCAGCCCTTTCACTTTCCCGTGATCCTTGTGGATGCTGATGCCATTTAAAAGAACTTCGCCATCATTTGGTGGATTGATTCCGCTGAGTATACTAAGAAGCGTCGATTTACCTGCACCGCTGGCACCCATTATCCCAACCATTCTGCCAGATTCACCGCTGAAAGTCATGTGATGAATTCCGACATCCCCCGATTTAAACCTGTATTCCAGATTGTTAACTTCATAAACAACATTGGATGTGCGGAAATCTTCCTTCAGGAACATCATCGTTATGTCCCAATAGTAAACGGGTGTAATGTTGTAACCCTTAATTGAAGTGCCCTGGCTGATGGGATATACCTTGTTCTCCTCGAGCAACTGGCCATTCATCGACAACTCGCCCGACCGTGCAAATTTCATGAAGTACACGTTCACGGAGGGAACAAAGAGAACCCAGATCTGACCTTTAAGCGATTCCTTGTATACAAACTTCACTTCCGGTCCGGCTGATGATCTGTCATCGTTAATTACAAGGATATTCGGAGAGGAAGGTATTCTTGTAAAGGGATTAAGAACAAATCCCTTCAGGGTTTCATATTCTTCGGAAGAAATATTTAATCCATCAGCTAAAGTTGCGATGAAGCCAAGTTCAAGATTACTGACCTTATCCTTGCCCGATTTGCAGAATTCAAGGGCCTGGATAACAACAACTACCCTCTGTTCCTGATCAAGCTGACCCTGCTCGTTGATATCCTTGCATAATTTTGTGATCCGGATGGCAATGGCCCCTTCCCGCCTCTCGGGAGTGCTTTTTTCGAGCTTAATTTTTGCTTCCTTATATGCTTCATCATAAAAGTCAAGGTATTTTTTTACAAGCTCCCGGTTGAGCAGACGACTAAGAAATGACTCAACAACACCCCTTTTTTCAGCATCATCCCGCTGAGGCTCGGCAATCAATGCAAACAATTGCATCAGGGTTTCAAGAATCCTTTCACTCATTTGCTAAAAGGGAAAATGTCTGAATGATTTTATCTGCTGAATTTAGATATTTGACAGTAACTAAAAAACAGAAGTTTTCAACAATCAGTTACTATTTTTTACGTTTTCTGCCTGGCTTTCTTTCAACCGAGAATCCGAACTTACCAATTAAATCTCCTGTCTCAAAATATTTGCCGTGCGAATAACAGATGGGTTCAGCTTCATACAGCCTGAAAGCGCCGGTATTTTTCATCAAACAGCTCTTCTTCGGCATTAACGGCCACCACTTCTGAGATAAACATATGATGCGTCCCTAATTCCCTGATATCTTTTACAATACATTCAATATTTACAGGCGATTCCTTAATGAGGGGTGCATTTATTTTGCTGGCACTAACTGGTGTAAGCCCCATCTCCCTGAATTTATCATGTTCACTTCCCGATTTTACTCCGCACCAGTCTGTTGCAAATGCAAGCTTTTTAGTCGTAAGATTGATCACATATTCCCCGTTTTTTCTGATTATTCCATACGAATGCCTTTCAGGTCTTACTGAAATATAACACATTGGGGGGTCGGTGCAGATAGTCCCAGTCCACGAAACGGTAAAAATATTATATTCTTCGGGTGCCGATCCGCAGCTTACCATAACTGCCGGCAACGGATAGATCATTGTTCCGGGTTTCCAAAGGATTTTGCTCATCTTGATCAGAATTTTAGCTAAAGATACTTTTTTTGCAGCAACCCCCCAACCCCGGAGTAAAGACGGAGTTACACTGTTTTAAAACTCCGTGTCATACTCTGTGAAACTCTTTGTGACTCAGTGGTTAAAAGGATTTCAGTGTAACTCATTAATTATGATGAATCACAGAGGGATGATTTGACATATTGGCATAAAATTAGTAAAATGTAATGCCAAAAAGACAAATATTACTGCTGGCAGAGATATTGATAGTTGGGTGCTGTAAAATAACAAACCATGAATTTGAACAACTTTACAATCAAGGCACAGGAATCTGTCCAGCAGGCATTTAATATCGCTGCCGGAAAAGGCCAGCAGGCTGTTGAATGTGCCCACCTGCTCCAGGGGGTGCTCAGCCAGGCAGAAAATATTACAGGATGGCTCTTCGGCAAGATTGGTGTTAACAGTGCTGCAATATCAAAGGATATAGAAAAGCTTATCGATTCTTACCCAAGGGTTTCTGGTGCTGAAAGCTATCTTTCGGCAGACGCTAACGAGGCTCTTCGCAAGGCAAATGACCATGCTTCAAAAATGAAGGATAAATTTGTTACAGCCGAGCATATATTGATGGGAATTCTCGATACCTCCGACAAGGCTTCCCAGATCCTGAAGGACTACGGGGTAACAATGAAGGAACTCAGGGCGGCAATAGCCGAACTCCGGAAAGGCGCAACAGTCGAGAACCCGACATCGGAAGATACATTCAACTCGCTTAACAGGTTTGCCATTAACCTGAACGAAAGGGCGAGATCGGGCAAGCTCGATCCTGTGATCGGACGCGATGAAGAGATCAGAAGAATACTTCAGATCCTTACACGGAGGACAAAGAACAATCCTATAATGATCGGTGAACCTGGCGTGGGCAAAACGGCTATCGCCGAGGGAATTGCCCACCGGATAACAAGAGGCGATGTCCCGGAGGACTTAAAATCGAAAACAATATATTCGCTCGATATGGGAGCCCTTATAGCGGGGGCAAAATACAAGGGGGAGTTTGAAGAGAGGCTTAAATCGGTTGTCAATGAGGTGATTTCATCTGATGGTGAGATAGTGCTTTTCATAGATGAAATACATACCCTGGTCGGTGCAGGTAAATCAGAAGGGGCAATGGATGCGGCCAATATACTCAAACCTGCGCTCGCACGTGGTGAATTAAGGGCAATCGGTGCGACAACCCTGAATGAATACCAGAAATACTTTGAGAAAGACAAAGCCCTTGAAAGAAGGTTCCAGGTTGTCATGGTCGATGAGCCCGGGAGGGAAGATTCAATTTCAATACTCAGGGGTGTGCGCGAAAAATATGAGACCCATCACAAGGTTATTATCAGGGATGAAGCCATTATTGCCGCCGTTGACCTGTCGACCCGTTATATTACAGACAGGTTTTTACCTGACAAGGCAATAGATCTTATTGATGAGGCAGCGTCACGATTGCGGCTTGAAATGAATTCAGTGCCTGAAGAGATCGACGAGACTACCCGTGCTATTACCCGGCTCGAAATCGAGAGAGAAGCAATTAAAAGGGATGGTGATGCGGTGAAGGAAATACAGATCTCAAAAGAGCTTGCCGAATTGCAGTCTAAAAAGGATGAACTCACGGCGGCCTGGAAATCTGAAAAGAAGATGATCGAGCAGGTCCAGGAAAAAAAGGAACAGATAGAATCGCTAAGGTTTGAAGCTGATGAGGCTGAACGCAGGGGTGATTATGGGAAGGTTGCCGAGATCCGGTACGGAAAGGTTATTGGTATGGAAAAAGAGATTGCCGGGCTAAAGGACATGATTGAGAAGAAAAGGAGCAGGGGTTCTCTCGTCCAGGAAGAGGTCCGATCGGAAGACATTGCCGGGATAGTCTCAAAGTGGACCGGCATCCCGGTCTCCAGGATGCTTGAAAGTGAAAAGGAAAAACTCCTGAGACTTGAGGATGAGCTCCATAAAAGGGTGGTGGGGCAGGATGAGGCTATCAGTGCGGTGGCCGACGCGGTACGGCGCTCAAGGGCCGGGCTTCAGGATCAGAAAAAGCCCGTCGGATCATTTATTTTCATCGGGTCGACAGGCGTAGGAAAGACTGAGCTTGCCAAGGCGCTTGCCGAATTTCTTTTCAATGATGAAAATCTGCTTACCCGTATCGACATGTCGGAATACCAGGAGCGTCATTCCGTTTCAAGACTGATTGGTGCACCTCCCGGATACATCGGATACGACGAAGGCGGTCAGCTTACGGAAGCTGTCAGGCATAAACCATATTCCGTTGTATTGCTCGATGAGATCGAAAAAGCCCATCCCGATCTGTTCAACCTTCTTCTTCAGGTGCTAGACGACGGAAGGCTGACCGATAACAAGGGCAGAACTGTCAATTTCAGGAATGTCATAGTTATTATGACGTCGAACCTTGGTTCTGACATTATCAGGGACCGGATGGAGAAATGGAACAATAAAATGCCGGAGAGTGAAACCGAGCAGTTGAGAAAAGAGATTTTTCTGCTGCTGCGGAAATCGCTCCGTCCGGAATTTCTTAACAGGGTTGATGAGATTGTTATGTTCAAACCGCTCGACATTGACCAGATACGGGAAATTGTCAGGATCCAGGTCAATAATCTTTCAAGAATACTCGAAAGCAATAATATGAAGCTTGAGGTGACGGACGACGCTATCGATTGGCTGGCTGAACACGGATATGATCCGCAATCAGGTGCAAGACCTGTTAAAAGGCTTATTCAGAAGGAAATAATAAATGAACTTTCAAAGGAAATCATTGCAGGGAAGATCCATAAGGAAGAAATCGTCTCGGTGGAGGTGAAGGGAGCCCATCTTTCATTTACCAGCAGGAAGGAATAAACAGACTTATCTGAACGACCTGACACAGGCGTCGAGGTCATCATAGATCTCAAATACCGTATGCAGGTGAAGGGTATGGAACAACTCAGTTGCCCGCGGCTCAGGGTGTGCGAACTTCAGCATTCCAAAATTGTTTTTGGCCGCTTTGTGAAGTGAAAGGAACCATGCAAAACCCGAACTGTCGATGTACTCGACACCCCTGAGGTCAAGAATGATCTTAGAGTTGGGATTTTCAAATGCCTTTGTCACCCCTTCCTTGATCTCATCAATTGTCGTGGCATTTATCTTATTGACGGAGAAAGTGATTATATCAATCTTATCTCTTCTTTCAATATTGATCATTTCAGCCGGGATTTATAAGTTACTAATCAGATTGTCAAGTTCAAGCAGCGCCGATTTTGTATCGTTTCCAAACCTTTCAATATATGATTCATAATCATCCGGATCCCTTCCGTCCTTTGCCTGAAGTTCGAAGGTTTTAAGCAATTCGGCAAGATCGTCCATCCCCATTATTGCTACTGACGATTTAGCTTTATGAGCCAGGAGACCAAGGGCATGATATTTCTTCTCTGAAAGAAGAGTTTTCATTTCCGAATAAGTTTCAAACACCTGATCCCTGAACATCTCTGCCAGATCCTTAATAAGGCCTGAATCCCCGCTGGCTACCATTTCAAGGTAATCCGTTTTTATAAATTTATAATCCATGATAAACAGGCTCCTTAAATAACTTCTGCCGGAGGTGTTTTGTTTAAACAAATATAGTAATTTTTTATTCTAACTCCGGCAGTTTTAAATAAGTTGTTAAAACCAGCCCTTTTGTAATAGGGAAATATATTCTAATTTTGGACGTCTAATTTTTGAAACTGATGAAGAATACTGCGTTTACACGATTCCACGAGGAAGCAGGAGCAAAGATGGTTCCCTTTGCCGGTTATAACATGCCTGTTGAATACACGGGCATTACTGATGAACATGTTACAGTGCGACAGGGAGTTGGGGTCTTTGACGTCTCACATATGGGCGAGTTTTGGGTAACCGGACCTTACGCCTTTCGGTACCTCCAGCACATAACTTCAAATGATGTATCCGTTCTTATTGATGGGAAGGTCCAGTATTCATGTTTTCCCAACGGCAGGGGAGGTATTGTGGATGATCTTCTGGTGTACAGGTTCAACAGTGAAAAATATCTCCTGGTTGTTAATGCAGCCAATATTGAAAAGGATTGGAACTGGTGCACCTCGAATGTCGGTAAATTCGGGTTGGTTCCTGGAAAGGACCTTGTAAACGCTTCGGATGAGATTGCCCAGCTTGCAGTTCAGGGTCCGCTTGCACTGAATGCTATGCAGAAACTGACTGCCGAACCTGTTCTGGACATGGAGTATTACACATTTAAAGTCATTGAGTTTGCAGGGATCAGGGATGTTATATTCTCAGCTACAGGTTATACAGGAGCCGGAGGATGCGAGATCTATGTAAAAAACGAAGATGGCCCTGCACTCTGGAAGGCAGTTTTTGAAGCCGGAAAGGAATTCAATATCAAGCCTATAGGATTAGGCGCCAGGGATACGCTTCGCCTTGAAATGGGTTTCTGCCTTTACGGAAATGACATCAATGATCAGACCTCGCCGATTGAAGCAGGACTTGGCTGGATAACCAAATTTACCGATCAGAAGGATTTTATCGACAGGAACCTGCTTCTTAAACAGAAGGAGGAAGGTGTCGGTCGCAGGCTTAAGGGATTTGTAATGATCGACCGCGGTATTCCGAGACAGCATTATGAAGTTATGGATGGAAACGGAAATGTCATAGGTGAGGTAACATCAGGAACAATGTCGCCGATGATAAGGCAGGGTATAGGATTGGCTTATCTTGCAAAAGGCTATTGGAAGCCTGATACAGAAATATTTGTCAGGATACGGAACAAAGATCTCAAAGCAAGGGTGGTCAACCTGCCCTTTTACAACAAAAGCTAGGATTTTGAGTTTTTATTAGTTGTGAATAAAAGAAAACTGGAAACCTGTTTTTCCCCTGCCCTTTATGAACCCGAAGGACACGCGGACTCGATTGTTGTCATCATCGATATTCTGAGGGCTACTTCGGCGATATGCACCGCTTTTGCAAATGGAGCAGCCTCAATAATTCCGGTTGCAACCATCAGTGAAGCCATGGAGTACAAAAGAAAAGGCTATCTTGTTGCGGCAGAGCGCGATGGATATGTTCTTGATTTTGCTGATTTTGGTAACTCACCATTTAACTTCACAACGACAAAAGTTGCCGGCAAGACTATTGTTTACAGTACAACCAACGGAACGGGACTCATAAACCTTGCTTCATCGGCCGGTTACATTATCATAGGATCCTTTCTCAATATCAGTTCCCTGGTTAAGTGGATAAGCGGCCGGGAAAAGGATGTTGTCGTCTTGTGTGCCGGCTGGAAAAACAGGTTTAACCTTGAAGATACAATTTGTGCTGGGGCAATTGCAGCACGGCTTCTGTCAACTTCACTTTATTCGACGGTATGCGATTCAACCCAGGCTGCACTTGACCTCTGGTCACTGGCTGAAAAAGATGTTATCGGATATATTCAGAAAGCAGCACAACGATCACGTTTGCGTGATAAGGGTCTTGACGACTGTATTGAATTCTGCCTTACCCCCGACTTTACCGATAAAATCCCGGTTGTAAGGAATGGAGTGCTTGTCGATACTGATTTACGATTTTAATTATTTATGTGTTAATTATTTAACACTTGGAATAACAATAAATTGTTTAATTTTATAGAACGTGTATATAGAATCAATTAATAATTAATTATAATTTCCTCATCATGAAAAAACACAATTTTTACGCAGGTCCTTCAATTCTTCCGCAGTACACCATTGACAAGACAATTGAAGGTATTAAGGATTTTGCCGGTTCGGGATTGTCTGTTCTTGAAATTTCACACCGCAGCAAGGAATTTGTTGCCTGCATGAATGATTCAATTGCCCTGGTTAAGGAATTACTTGAAGTCCCGGCCGGTTACCAGGTTATTTTCCTCGGGGGCGGGGCAAGCCTTCAGTTTGCAATGGTGCCCATGAACATGATGAACAGGAAATCGGCATATTTAAATACTGGAGAATGGGCAAATAAAGCTCTTAAGGAGGCCAGGCTTTATGGAGAAGTTGTCGAAGTGGCCTCTTCAAAGGATAAGCTCTACAACTATATCCCAAAGAACTACACGGTCCCGTCCGATGCCGACTATTTTCACGTTACGACGAACAACACAATTTACGGCACTGAATTGAAGAATGATCCGGAAACCAGTATTCCACTTGTTGCAGACATGTCTTCAGATATTTTCAGCAGACCGGTTGACGTATCCAAATACTCCATCATTTATGCGGGGGCCCAGAAGAATCTTGCTCCTGCCGGGGTGACACTGGTTATAATAAAGGAAGAGGTCCTCGGAAAAGTAAGCCGTCCAATTCCCACGATGCTTGATTACAGA
Source organism: uncultured Bacteroidales bacterium (assembly GCA_963737255.1). Lineage (GTDB taxonomy): Bacteria > Bacteroidota > Bacteroidia > Bacteroidales > VadinHA17 > LD21. The sequence goes on along the minus strand of CAVTSB010000005.1, from coordinate 409,118 downwards.
ACCCATATCAAGTCTGAATCAATGTTCAATACACCGCCGGTATTTGCCATATTTGCCGCACAGCAGACGCTTCACTGGCTGAAGGATCTTGGCGGTGTTAAGGCAATACAGAAGAGAAATATCGAAAAGGCAAAAATGCTTTATGACGAGATTGAACGGAACAGGCTTTTTGTTCCTACAATCAAGGATCCTGAAGATCGTTCATTGATGAATATCTGCTTCGTCATGGCTGATGGCTACAAGGAACTTGAACAACCTTTTGCAGAATATGCTAAGTCAAAAGGTATGCTTGGTATTGCTGGTCACAGGTCAGTCGGAGGTTTCCGGGCTTCCACCTACAATGCTCTGCCGGTGGAAAGCGTAAAGGCTTTGACTGACACAATGAAGGAGTTTGAATCGAAGAATTAAAAATTGGCTTCATTCAAAACGGAACAGGTGAACTCTACTTTTGAACTAAAGAAGCAAATTCATGAAGATACTTGTTGCTACTGAAAAAGCATTTGCCCCTTCGGCCATTAATCAGATACGTTCGATAACAACAAATGCCGGTCACAAACTTGCACTGCTTGAAAACTATAAAAGCCGTGATGAACTCCTTTCAGCAGTGACTGATGCGGATGCCCTGATTGTAAGAAGTGATTTCGTCGATTCCCGGGTCATTGATGCGGCACACAAACTAAGAATTGTCGTCAGGGCCGGTGCAGGTTATGATAACCTGGACCTGGATGCCTGCTCAGCCCATAAAGTGGTGGCGATGAATACTCCCGGACAAAATTCAAATGCTGTTGCCGAACTTGTCTTCGAATTGATGCTCTACCATGCAAGAGGCGGATTTGAAGGGAACTTCGGGACCGAACTGCGGGGAAAATCAATCGGGATCCATGCATTTGGTAACGTTGGAAAATATGTAGCCCGGATCGCAAAAGGATTCGGAATGCAGGTCTATGTGTACGACCCATTCGTGTCAGCCGAAACCATAAGGTCCTCAGGCGTTCATGTATGCGCTACAGCTGAGGAACTTTACTCGCAGTGCCGTTATGTATCGCTTCATATGCCGGCCAATGACTCCACAGAAAATTCAATCGGTCTCGACCTTCTCAACAGGATGCCCGATAAAGCTGTCCTTATCAACACAGCCAGGAAAGAAATTATAAATGAAGAGGAACTTCTGAAAGTCTTTGAGGTCAGGCCCGACTTCGCATACCTGGCCGATGTTGAGCCCGACTGTAAAAATGTGTTCGGGGAAAAATACCCTGGCAGATACATCTTTACTGCAAAAAAAATGGGGGCCCAGACCGAGGAGGCGAACATCAATGCCGGAGTGGCGGCAGCCAGGCAGATTGTTGATTATTTTGCCACAGGAAATGAGAAGTTCAGGTTAAACAGATAGAAATTAATAAAAGCTAACAATAGAGTAAATATGTCTGTAGTAAAACCTTTCAGGGGATTAAGACCCCCTGCTGATATTGTCAGGGATCTGGCATGCCTGCCTTACGATGTTATGAATACCGGGGAGGCATTGAGGATGGCACAGGGTAAAGAATGTTCGCTGCTCCATGTCACGCGTTCGGAAATAGACCTTCCGCCAGGCACTGATGTCCATTCTGAAGAAGTGTACAGGAAATCGATGGATAATTTTGGTTTATGGCAGAAGCGTGGCTGGCTGGTACCGGATGAAAAACCGCACTATTATATTTACGCCCAGACAATGCGTGGACGTACGCAATATGGCATTGCCGGCTGTGCTTCGGTTGATGATTACCTGAACGGGATCATCAAAAAGCATGAACTTACAAGACCCGACAAGGAGCAGGACCGCATGATCCATGTAAGGGTCAATAATGCAAATATAGAACCGGTCTTCTTTACCTACCCCTCAGTTAAGGCAATAGATGCGATCGTAAATTCAATCGTCCTCAAAGAGAAGCCCGAATATGATTTTTTCTCTGAAGATGGAATCGGACATCACTTCTGGGTGGTAAAAAAGGAAGAGACCAACAGGATGATAGAAAAGCTTTTTACCGAAAAGGTACCCTTCATGTATGTCGCTGACGGTCATCACAGAACTGCGGCGGCTGCCCTTGTCGGGAAGGAAAAGCGGGAGAAAAATCCTACCCATAAAGGTTCGGAAGAGTACAATTATTTTTTGGCCGTCCATTTTCCTGACAACCAGTTGAGGATAATGGATTACAACCGGACCGTAAAAGACCTCAACGGACTTACGGTGGAGGAGTTTCTTTCACGGATTGAAAAGGCATTTGTGATCAGGGAAAAGGGAGCAAAAATATTTAAGCCTTCAAAACTGCATAACTTTTCAATGTACATCGATGGTAAATGGTATAGCCTCACGGCTAAACCGGATTTCTATGATGACCGGGATCCTATCGGAGGGCTCGATGTGACAATCCTGGCCAGCCAGGTACTGACTCCCATCCTCGATATCCAGGACCTGAGGCGGTCGAAAAGAATTGATTTTATAGGAGGTATCCGCGGACTCGAAGAACTGAAAAAGAGGGTCGACAGCGGGGAGATGAGGGTGGCCTTTGCACTTTACCCGGTCTCCATGAAGCAACTTATCAGAATAGCTGATTCGGGAAATATAATGCCTCCCAAAACTACCTGGTTCGAACCCAAGCTGAGGAGTGGTTTAGTTATACACCTTCTGGACTGAGTTCAGCTCTCTTCAGGAGGTTGGGGGTAAAAAATATGACAGATATTGCATCAAACATAATATCGCTTAAGCAACAAATCCCTGCATCTGTTAAACTTGTTGCCGTTTCGAAGACAAAACCTGTCAGCGATATACTCGAAGCATATAATTCAGGACACAAGTGCTTTGGTGAGAACAGGGTCCAGGAGCTTCTTCAGAAGAAAGACGTCCTTCCCGGCGATATTGAATGGCATCTGATCGGGCACCTTCAGAGCAATAAGGTAAAATTTATTGTTCCGTTTATCAGCATGATAGAATCTGTCGATACTTTAAAGCTGATGGAAATTATTAACTCAGAGGCTGATAAGGTAAACAGGATTATTGACTGCCTGTTACAGGTCCATATTGCCGAAGAGGAGACAAAATTCGGGTTCAGTATGGATGAAATCAAGCATATGATTTTGTCGGAAGCTCCGCTGCAGCTTCCGCATATACGGATCTGCGGCGTTATGGGTATGGCGACATTTACCGATGATCAGGTGCAGATAAGAAGGGAATTCAGATTTCTGGCAGATTGCTTTTCTGAGCTAAGGGAAAAATATTTCAAAGATAATCAGGCATTTAAAGAAATATCGATGGGAATGTCGGGCGATTTTAAAATCGCAGTTGAGGAGGGAAGTACAATAATAAGGATAGGAAATCTTATATTTGGAGAACGAAACAAAAGAAATTAAGAGAAAACCTTGACTTATGGAAAAGCTTGCAACCAGGTACCTCGGGCTCACCCTTAATAGTCCCCTCATCGTTAGCAGCAGCCGACTGACATCCACACCAGGTCAGCTTAAGGAAGCTGAAGATTCAGGCGCCGGTGCCGTCGTGCTCAAATCGCTTTTTGAAGAACAGATAAACTACCATATAAACTCTTTTCCCGTTTCTCCCGGATTTCCCGAAGCAGACGATTATATCTCGAACTATATCCATTCAAACTCTGTTGATACATATCTCGACCTTATCAGGAAGGCAAAAAAAAGCCTGAGCATTCCGGTAATACCGAGCATTAACTGCTATTCCGCGCGGGGATGGACGGGTTTTGCAAAAAATATTGCGGAGGCCGGGGCAGATGCAATCGAGATCAATGTCTTTTTTATGCCGGTCGACAGGAAGAAGTCATCGGCCGAGTCTGAAAAACTCTACTTCGACCTGATAGAAAACCTCAAAAAAACAATTAAAATACCTGTTGCACTGAAAATAGGTTTCAGGTTCTCCAATATACTTTATATGATCGATCAGTTTTACATGAGGGGTGTGGCCGGAGTGGTGATGTTTAACAGGTTTTACGAACCCGATTTTGATATCAACAGGATGGAAGTTATTCCTGCAGCTATTTTCAGCAATGAGGGTGAAATGAGGCACGTCCTCAGGTGGATAGGGATGGCCAGCTCACAGGATATTAAGATCGATATCTCGGCATCGACAGGCGTACAGAGCGGACAGGATGCTGTCAAATACCTCCTGGCCGGAGCGTCTACAGTTCAGATTTGCTCAGTCCTGTATAATAAGGGTATAGGCCATCTTAAAACGATGAACAGGCAGCTATCCGACTGGATGGATACTAAAGGATTTAAAACGATTGGTGATTTCAGGGGTAAGCTGAACTACCAGAACTATGAGAAGCCTGCAACGTTCGAAAGAACCCAGTTCATGAAATACTTTTCATCATTCGAATAGAGTACCACAGAAATTCCCGTCACTCTTATCCCTCAAGCACGGTAATAAGCTCAAGCCTGAGCGCCATTAATTCATCTGACATTACCGGGGTTCTGTCGCGGATCATTTGTATGATCTCATCCCGCCTGCTTCCCGGAATATCCTGAACAACTGATTCCAGGACAGTGAAGCATTCAAATGCGGTCAGATAATCATCGGTCCGGAGGAAGATTCCTGCAAAGTCGGTCGAATATTCAGCATAATTCAGCCCTGACTGCCAGCAGGATGATATGAGCATCCTGAGAGTATCAGGAGAAGCCTCCTTTCTTATTTCCGCCATTACCTCGGAGCATGCCGACTGATCCTTAATGTCATTCATGAAACTGGTGATCAGCCTTTTAATTGAAGGATCGTGACTCCTGTTATAGAGCGAGACCAGAAGGCTTATTGCTCCTTCCAGCGGTTGCTCGTTCCTGAGAACTTCAATTGCCTCAGTAATCTTCCTGACATTCTCACGGTTCAATATAATATCCAGTTCCTTAAGCCGTTTTACTGATCGGTTCATCTGCAGTTATTTGCTGCAAAGTTAGGATTACCAGTAATTAGATAATCCTGTTTTTGAAAAATAAAAAATAAAGTACTAATTTAGCGTTGATTACAGAGAATCTTAATAATAACCTGACAAATGAAGAAACTTCATCAAATCACTAACCATGTTCTTACACTGGTTATTCTGTTTACATGGGTATTTACAAGTTGTAATTCAGGTGGAAGAAGCTCAAAAAAAGCAGCTGACTCTTTGGATGTATCAACAGATAACGCAGCAATTTATGATGATATAAAGAAAGCAGAAACGATCTTTTACACGCTCCCTTCGCCCCTGGAATCTGCGATGCTTATTAAGTCGGCAGGAGCCTTGTTTGATGACAGGCTGCTTAATCCAATTGAAAATACAAAGAACTACAGCACCAATAAAAGTTTGGCGCTCAACCTCGGTATCTATACCTGCGATCTCAGCTTTGCCAGCCTCTATGATCAGACACAACTGATAATCAATTACATGAATGCAGCAAAATCAATGGCCGACGGACTCGGGATCCTTGATGTCATTCAACAGGAAGATATTGACAGGCTGGAAGAAAATATTCATAATACCGAGGTCATAATGGAAATTGTTTCCCAGACCTACCTTAATTCAAACTCTTACCTGGAAGATAATAACCAGTCGGCAATCGCCTCAATCGTGCTTACCGGTGGATGGCTTGAAGGGCTCTATATTTCAACCCAGCTGGTTGATATGAAGGATTTCAATGGGAATAAGCTGGTCGGAAGGATCATCGACCAGAAGCTTTCGATCGACATCCTGATGAACCTTCTCGGCGATAGCAGGGGACATCCTGCAATTGATGAAGTTTATTCACAGATCAGCAGGGTTAAAACCGTCTTTGACAAGATCACCCTGAAAACAACTCCGGTCAAGGCTGAATATGACCAGGTAGCCGACGTAACAATTTTAAAATCCCAAGTCCAGTCCGATCTGACACCGGCTGTTTTTAAGGAACTTTCTGACACAGTTGCAGAGATCAGGGCCAGTTTTATCAGGTAAGGGCAGCAGTTATGCCCGGGACCCTGGCAAATAATGGATATATTATATTCTGAAATACAGGTTCTTTATACACACAAACCAAAAATCAAAGATGAAAATATACAGGAATTTATCAATTCTGACTCTGCTGGTGTTCATGTCGGCAATGAGCCTGAATGCACAATGCAAAGCCTTTGCCAGGAGAACCTGTCTGCCCGAGCTGGGAAGCTACACCCATGACGGAAACTACCATGCTGCGGTACTCGTCGAAGGCGAAGAGGCTGAATTGTTCAAAACATTTTATTCCGATATGGATTATCGCCTGTCGATATGCGGTGAGGAAACCATTCCGCAAGTGGAATTCACCGTCTATGATGCAAACAGAAATGTTCTTTATTCAAGCAGGGAAGCAAATTTTGTCCGGACCTGGGACTTCAGGCTTGAGGCCAGTCAGCAGCTCAGGATAGTGATTAAGGTCAATGCGGCATCAAACCAGGGCAACACCCCGGCAAGCGGCTGCGTTTCGATTATGTTCGGATTCAGAATAAAACAATAACCTGTTGTAAAAACGGTGCATGCAATGTTTCTTCATTTCATGCATCATTTCAGTTTTGCAGCGAGGAATTTTCCTGTATACGAAGATTTGTTTTTAGCCAGATCTTCGGGCTTTCCTTCAAATACCACATATCCTCCATCTTCACCTCCTTCAGGACCCAGATCGATGATCCAGTCAGCGCATTTTATAACTTCCACGTTATGTTCGATCAATATTACCGAATGGCCATGATCAACAAGGGCATTTATTGATTTCAGCAGCTTGTTAATATCATGAAAATGCAGCCCCGTTGTGGGTTCATCAAATATGAAAAGGATATGTCCCGTGCCTTTTTCCTGGCTTAGAAAATATGCAAGTTTGACCCTCTGGCTCTCCCCGCCCGACAGGGTGTTTGACGACTGACCCATCTTGATATAACCCAGGCCCACATCCTGAAGTGGTTTAAGCTTATCAATAATCCTGTTTTCATTTTTGCCCGGGTGGCTTTCAAAAAATTCGATGGCCTCATCAATTGTCATTTCAAGCATATCAAAAATATTCTTTCCCTGATACCTGACATCCAGTATATCCTTCTTGAATCTCATTCCCTTACAGCTTTCGCAGGTCAGTTCCACATCGGCCATAAACTGCATCTCGACCCTGATGATGCCTTCCCCCTGGCACTCCTCACACCTTCCGCCCTCGATGTTGAATGAAAAATGCGAGGCCTTGTAATTATTCTGAACCGAAGCCTGCTGTTCGGCATATAACTTACGGATCTCATCATAAGCTTTGAGATAGGTGACCGGATTGGACCTGCTCGATTTACCTATTGGGTTCTGGTCGACAAGCTCGATCCCGGTAAGCCTTGCTACATCGCCTTCAAGGTTACGAAACTGTCCGGGTTTAAGATTATTCCCATTAATCCTGTTCGACAGGGCATTATAGAGAATGTCCGATACGAGGCTCGATTTTCCGGACCCGCTTACTCCTGTAACAACGGTTATGGTATGAAGCGGGAATTTTACATCTATGTTCTTCAGATTATTCTCCCTGGCACCCTTTACTTCGACAAAGCTGTGCCATTTCCTCCTGGCTGCCGGGATCCTCACTGACCGTCTTCCGCTCAGGTAGGCGGCAGTGAGTGAAGGATTGTCGGCGGAAAGGTCAATGCTTCCCTGGTAAACAACCTCGCCACCAAGCCTTCCGGCCTCGGGACCCATATCAATGATCTCATCGGCCGCCCTCATGATTTCTTCTTCATGTTCCACAACCAGCACCGAGTTGCCCAGATCCCTGAGTTCCCTGAGCACGTCGACAAGGAGGTTCGTGTCGCGGGGATGAAGCCCGATGCTCGGTTCATCCAGGATATACATTGAACCGACAAGGTTGCTGCCGAGCGATGTTGCCAGGTTGATTCGCTGAGATTCTCCGCCCGATAAAGTCGATGAAAGACGGTTGAGTGTAAGATAGGGGAGGCCCACGTCAACAAGGAATTTTAACCGCTGCGTTATCTCCCTGAGAAGGCGTTCGGCGATTATTGAATCTGATGCTGCCAGATCAATGCCCAGGAAAAGATCGTAAAGATTTCCGGCAGGTACCGAAACCAGTTCCTGGATGGTTTTTCCCGCCACCTTTACATAAGATGTTTCCTTTTTCAGCCTGGTTCCACCGCATTCCGGGCAGGTAGTCTTTCCCCGGTAACGGCTCAAAAGAACTCTGTACTGGATTTTGTACTTTTTTTCCTCGAGATGCTGGAAAAAACGGTCAAGACCGTAAAAATACCTGTTCCCCTTCCATATGACCGCTTTCTGCTCCTCAGTCAGCTGATAGTATGGCTTATGAATGGGAAATCCGGACAGATCCGCACTTGCTATCAGGCGTTCCTTCCATTTTTTCATGGTCTCCCCCTTCCAGCATGCAATGGCATCCTGGTAGACAGAAAGGTTCTGATCGGGTACTACCAGGCTTTCATCAATCCCGATTATTTTGCCATAACCTTCACAAACCGGGCAGGCGCCGATGGGATTATTAAAACTGAAAAAATATTCATTGGGTTCCTCAAATTCGATCCCATCTTCTTCAAACTTGGTGGAGAAATTTTCCCGTAAAAAGCCATCTGCCGTCAGCACTACTGCCTGGCAATGCCCTTTTCCCGTCTGGAATGCAGTCTGGGCCGAATCGGCCGAACGGCTGAGACTATCCTGGTTATGACTGATGACCAGCCTGTCAATCACAATGTTGATTTTCTGGCCAGGGTTGAATGAAATCCCCGGCAATTCATTATCGATCCTGGTAAGTTCACCGTTCTCCTCCAGACGGTTAAATCCCTGCTTGACAAGGAATGAGAAATATTCGGGGACTTCAATAGTCTCAGGTATCACTGCAGGTGAAGTTATTATCACTTTTGTCCCGTCGGCCAGTGTGGAAAGAAAATTAACAAGGTCGTCGGCACTATGACGCCTGACTTCCTTTCCCGATACCGGAGAATATGTTCTGCCAATCCTGGCGAATAGTAATCGCAGGTAATCATAAATTTCAGTTGATGTGCCCACAGTCGACCGCGGATTTCGCGAATTGACCTTTTGTTCTATTGCTATAGCAGGGGGAATACCGTTAATGAAATCGACCTCGGGTTTGTTCATCCTGCCGAGAAATTGCCGTGCATACGACGACAAACTCTCAACATACCTTCTCTGACCCTCTGCATAAATTGTATCAAATGCAAGCGATGATTTACCTGATCCTGACACTCCTGTAATTACGATAAGCTTGTTCCTTGGTATGCTGAGATTAATGTTTTTCAGATTGTTTACCCTTGCCCCGCGGATCTCAATATTCCCTTCCATGAAAGATTTTATTACTTTTTTAAAACTTTTTTTAAAAAATTTCGTAAAAAATCAAAAGTAATACTTTCATATTAAAAATATTTCATTTTCTTTGTACATCATTATTAACTAAAACGGAGGACTGCCTATTTAACAACTCTACTCTTTAACCAATTTAAAAGAGAGAGCTATGAAGAAAATGATGACCGATTACGAACTTATCGAGAAGTTTGTAAAAGGTGAGCAGTCCTGCTTCGAAACATTAATCCACCGTCACAAAAACAAAGTCTACGCTTATATAAGTCTTTATATTCGCGACCAGGCACTTGTAGAAGATCTGTTTCAGGATACCTTCCTGAAAGTAATTCAATCAGTAAAATCCGGAAAGTATTACGACAACGGAAAATTCATTTCGTGGGTCATGCGAATAGCCCACAACCTTATTATTGATCACTTTCGCAGGATCAAACAGCTTAATACAGTCTCAAACGATGACTATGAGTCTGATCTGTTCAATTCAAGGAAGCTTTCAGAAGAAAATATTGAAGACCATCTGATCAAGCGGCAGATCCAGAAAGACATAAGAATGCTGATCAGCCAGCTCCCTGACGATCAGAGGGAAGTTGTCATTCTGCGTCACTATTCAGGCCTTAGCTTTAAGGAAATCGCTGATATTACTGAAGTTAGTATTAACACTGCCCTTGGCAGGATGAGGTATGCCCTCATCAATATGAGGAAGATGATGGAGGAGAAAAAAATTACTTTAACTTTTAATTAAGAAAGTACAATTTTTTTCCCCATAGGTCGTTTTCATATAAATATAATAATGAATAAGCCTATGGGTCTAAATTCTACTCCTTATCTTTCATATCAGGAAATTCTCGTGGATGACATTGATATCTACGATGACGCATGGGGTTTCTACCCTGAATTTAATGATGTGATTGACCTTCTCAAACAGGTTAAACCGGTTGCGGGAAGACGACTGACAAACCGTCTTTTAAAGCGGATCAGACAAAACAATTAAAAAAATCAGCAAACACAGGAAACATTTCCTGTGTTTTTTTTGTTTATTACAAATTAAAATGATATATTTGTGATATTAAAATAATATCATAATGCTATGAAAAACGAATTTTCTGTTAGGCCAATTTCAGGTTATGTAGCTTTGCTGGTTGCAATATTGCTTCTGGGCGGAGCATTTGCAGGATTTTATTACGAGATCATCTGGCTTGGGATCGTATTGACAATCCTCCTCGTCCTTGCTCTGATCGGGTTTACGATAGTTGAACCCAACGGATCATGCGTAATGGTCCTTTTCGGAGCCTATAAAGGCACTATCAGGGAAAACGGCTTTTTCTGGGTAAATCCTTTTTACCTGAAAAGGAAGATTTCTCTCCGTGCCCGAAATTTTGACAGCGAACCTATCAAGGTAAATGACAAACTGGGTAACCCGATCAAGATAGGCTTCGTGCTTGTCTGGCGGGTTTCTGAAACCTACAAGGCTGTTTTCGAAGTAGACGATTACCAGCATTTTGTACTGGTCCAGAGTGATGCGGCACTCAGAAAGCTTGCAGGTCTCTATCCATACGATAATCTTGAGGACCACGACGCCGTTATGACCCTGCGGAGCGGTGGAGAAGAGGTTAATGATGAGCTTGAGAGGGAGATACGTGAACGCCTGAAAATAGCAGGAATCGAAGTCATTGAGGCCAGGATCAACTATATAGCCTACGCCGAAGAGATTGCAAATGCTATGCTTCGCAGGCAGCAGGCCACTGCTGTTGTTTCAGCAAGGTTCAAGATCGTTGAAGGAGCTGTATCGATGGTACAGATGGCGCTTGAACAGCTTTCTGAAAAGAACATTGTCGATCTTGATGAAGAAAAGAAGGCTGCCATGGTAAGCAACCTGATGGTTGTCCTTTGCGCCGATAAAGACGCCACGCCCGTGGTGAATGCAGGGACATTACATACTTGATATGCCATGAGCGATAAGAAGCCATTTGTACTAAGGATTGATGCGAAGAAGCTGAAAGCCCTCGAAAAATGGGCTGCTGATGAATTCCGCAGCACAAACGGGCAGATTGAATACATTGTCGATCAGGCTCTCCGCAAATCGGGCAGATGGAAAGGAAGATCCGAAGAATCACCTGAGGGGGAAGAAAATACTTTATAACTACTGGTTAATGAAATAAATGGAATGGCAGGCAGCAATGCCTGCCGTTTCTGTTCTCAGCCTGCTGGGCCCCAGATGCACAGGCTTATATCCGTTACCGACCGCTTCGGATATCTCTTCTTCAGTGAAATCACCTTCGGGTCCGATAAGGATCACTGCATCCTCCCCCTTCCTGTAAACGCCGGCAATTCCGTTCCTCATTTCATTCAGGTTGCAATGCCCTATCATCCTGCTTCCCCCGATATCAAGCTTTTGAAAACCGGAAAAGGAAACAGCTTCATTAAGTACCGGCCTTAGTGCCTTTATTGATTGCTTCATAGCCGAGATGATAATATTGTTGAGCCGTTCACTCTTTATTCCGGGTTTTTCGGTATTCCTGCAGATCAAAGGAGTGATTTCATCGATACCTATTTCTACGCTTTTCTCGATGAACCATTCAAGCCGGTCATGGTTTTTAATGGGCGATATTGCTATATGAAGCCTGTAATTCCTCTTTTCAAAATCCCTGGACACACTTGTGATGGTAATCCCGCAACTGCGAGGATCGGGATCGCTGACATATCCTTCAAACAGGCTGCCTGCCCCGTCAACCAGCCGGACTCTGCTTCCATTCTTTAATCTCAATACCCTGATACAGTGTCCCGACTCTTTTTCATCAAGCACGTGGATATTCCCATTTATACCGGGAGCATAGAAGATCTGCATAAATTTTCTATTGTGAAATCACTGACAATTACCTGAATAAGTTATCCGTCGGCGTCATATCGTCAACATATTCACCTGACATTCTGCGGAGAAATCTGCCAAGCCTGTCTTCAACAGCTATCATATAAGTATACGGGACCTTGACCGAAGAATCGGGATGCTTTCTCTCCTTCAGCTTAATATTGTTTAACAGTGTATTAAAGTTCATGTTGCCTGCCTGAGCCATCATAACGCCTTTGAAATATGAAAAATAATACCAGGTCGATTCGTCAGCTTTCAGATAAATGTCGATCAGGTCGCCCGACCGTCTTCGCTGAATTTCAACAAAACCATCGACATAGACGTTAACAGGCTGGTTCCCAATGAATCCGATCCCGATCTTACCATTTGACCTGAAGGATGAGGAGACTTCATTCCACCTGAGATTGACCTCATTCAGAACAATCTCATAATTAAACTCCTTTGGCATGTTTGCCGACATCCCGAAAAGTTCCGCTTCCTCCTTCAGCCTGGAAGCAACAGGGACGCCCAGCAGATCCTTCATACCCTTGCTGACAAAATCCGAGTTAAGGTTGACTGGCTTCAGGGAAGGCATCATCCGGAAATCTTCACTCATAATTTTAAGCGCATCTTCAGAGAAAAAGAAATCAAGGGCAAGGATTGCCTTTATGTCAACTTTTCCCGAATCAGCAGTCTGAACGAAGCTTCCTGCGCTGTTAAGCTTTACAAGGTCAAAATTCGATCCGAAATTCATGCTCCCTTCACCCGATAATGTGCAAAGATTTCTGTCAAGTGATACCATGCTGCCGTTCATTGCGGGATTGGCTATCTTCTCGACCGAGGAGATCTGGTATGATCCTTTAGCCTTATTATAATAGAGCACTCCGCTGGCGTTTATGAGCCCGATATCGGTCCAGGATTTCTGCTGCGAAAGGAATGCCGGATACATGTGTGCTGAGTCAATATTCAGATAGGAGCCTGAATAAACAAGATTGTCGTTATTGTCCCTGGTTTTTTCACCTAAGGGGATCATTACATTTTTCGGGTCGATCAGCGATTTGAATTTAACGGGGTAGCTTTTTATCATGTCGCAATCGTGGACGATGCCGGCTGATCCGGTGAACATCAGCTGGCTTGATCTGGCCGAGAGACTTACATCACCGGCAAAACTAAACGCCTGGCTGAGCATGAATTTCTGATCTGCAGGAATAAATCCTTTGCCGCTTGTTGTCATTGTGTCAACAGCGATTTCCGGGAAATTGATCTGGCTTATTTCATTATTATCGTTCACATAATCGTAAACAGCGCTTCCCGAGTACCTTTTCGTGGATTCAATGTCAATACTTGCCGAATGGAGCAAATGGTTGTTATTTACAGCGATATAGGCATTATTGAGTTTATCGATCTTTGCCCTCCTGTTGATTTTTATCTTCCCGTTTTCAGGTTGTATCAGGGCGTCAGCAATTGGTATGTAGCTTATGTTTTCTGCTTCAATATACTCATTGTCAACATTATATCTTGCCCTGAGTGAAGTGAATGAGATCGTATCGGTCAGGTTGTTCGTTGCAAAAAAGGTCGGCTTTGATATCTCATTCCTTGCGATCCTGAGCAGCTTATCGGGAGGGATCAGGCCCTGCGAAGCGCTCTTGCCTTTTTGCTCCATGCTCAGGATCCTGTTGTTCATGTCGTACTCGAAATCGGTCATCGTACATATATATTCGATCTCGGGGAATTTCACAACCGAAGAATCGGTATTGAGACGAAACCTGCTTAACCTGGTATTGAAGTTGATATCGGTATTTGCATTTTCGGCAATGAAAGCATATCCGCTTGTAGATGGAGATTTAAGGTTGTAATCAGCTGTATCGGCCCTTAACCCGTAAGCAGAAAAAGTAAACAGGTTCGAGTTTACTCTCGAATCAGTGGTGTTTACAATTCCTGTCCCGGAGAGTTGTTTGGATGATAAAATCACGTTGCCGTCAAGCGTCGTCCCATTTTCGAACATCGCGAAACTTTTACCTGCCGGGTTGTAGGCAAGCCATTTATCTTCCCACGGCAGCCATTTTATCCTTGAATCCTCGCCTTTCAGGTCAGGAAACAACCCTGAACCGTCGTTTGCTATATTAAAGGTAACAGCCTGTGTCAGCATGGAATCGGGGAAGAACCGGTAATCTTCCGATTTGGTGGTGGAAGAAAGGTACTTAAGGGTCCCGGCGCCGGTAAGTCCCCTGTTTGACATTTGTATTGACTCGAATAACCTGCCTTTCCCATTGTACACATCAATACCATCTTCAGGCACGGTCATCTGAAATCCAAGCGAGCTGTTTTCCTGGATCGTAAGGTACTGCCGCATCGGTTTAAGGATATTCCCTGCAACAAATTCACCTGAAAGGCTGAATCCCTCCTGAGTATAGTGGTCAATATTTTCAAATGTGAAGGGATCAACTTTGAAATAAAAATCCTTCTTCTTGTAAATACCCTCCAGGCCGGGAATATCATCATAAAAAATATAGGATGCTGCAGTTGCATCAATTATAGGATATTGAGGAAGGCTTTTTAAACCGGATTTATTTTTCGGATCATCGATATAAAGCTGGCCGGTCGATAACTGGATCATGTTGGCAATCTCTCTTATCATCGGATTTCCGTAATTGTCAAGCTTATCGGTTTCCACCGCAACAAGTATGGAATCTATCTGATGCAGGGCGATCTTGAAGGTATCGTAGCTGAACTGGAAATCGTGCCCGAAAATTGTAAAAAGCCCCGCCTGGACTATTCCATCGAAATTAATTCTCCTGTTTCTCAGCACTTTTACCTGCTGATTATAAGGGAAAATGGCAACTCTTTGGGAATCGCTTAAAAATATTCTGGCTACGCCGTTCACTGTCAGTTCATAATCCTTTAGATCGAGAATTGCATTGTCGACGGGAGCTTTTGTCTCACTGTAAATGGAAATGATGTCATAGTCCTTTTTCCCGGAATATGAATCAATGTAGTCATTTATTTTATCCTTGATCGTAACCTCCCGATTGGCACGGTCATAAAATACAAATCCCTTGTTAGCCATGTCAATACACATGCCGGTAACCACCTCCTCTGATTTGTCGATCCATTTTGCAAATTCACTTACCGGGAAAGTGTTGGAATAATACCATTCAGCGAACTGCTTAAGCCTTGTAAGCGGGTGGTAATCATCAAGATTCATCAGTTTCAGGAAATAGTCGGAATTAAAGAACGAGACTGACTGGAACTGAGCCTGTCCCATTGCAGCTCCTCTTGGCCTTGTTATCAGGATTTTCGAATTGTTCATGTCCCATGACAGGTTTTCAAAGTACATGTCAAGGTTATGGAATGTGTTGTAGTAGGGGCTTCCGGAAACAGGATTGTTTGTCCTGAAGAGATTCACCTGCCTGCCCATTGAATTGTAGGAAAATCCGAGGTTTGTGTGAAAAATAGAGTCCTTGTCAAGGTAGAGTGTAGCTGATGTTTCCAGCCCGCTAAGTCCGCTGGCCGAAAAAACGAACTCATTCGATTTAATTAATATAAACAATGTATCTTTCCTGAAGAGGCTGATCGTGGCCGGACTTCCTTTTTCGCCTTTGCCCTTCGTATTTGCACCTTCAAAGGCAAGTCCGCCCTCGTAATCAACCCCCTCGTAAATATCCTTTATCTGAAAATGCTTTGAATAGGTTTCAAAACGGGGATAGGCTGCACTCTCCTTGTTCATGATCGTCGCCGCCTGATCAGTCAATACTCCGTATTCAGGTACCTTGAAATAGACTTTGTGCATGAGCCTTGCGGAATCGCAGGTAAAAGTATTTCGTGTAAGATCGATCTCGTAATCTGACAAGTCAGCGTATACATCCTCTTTGGGATAACCTGCCTTTTCCCACGTTACTCTCCCTTTTGTTCCATGGAATTGGTTCAGATCGGGGAAAAAGATTCCTGACACACTATATATCTCAGTACTGTCTCTCTGGGAATAACAGGTCAGGGTTGCATCCGTAAGAACAATCGCAAATACGGTATCATGGACAAACTTGAGATCAGCATTCTTCACTTTCCATCTGACCGAGCCGGAATTAAACAGTAAATTCTCCCTGATAAGCAGGCTTGTATTCTGAACATATTTAACAATACTTTCATTCCTGATCCTTGGGTTAAACAGCATCTCGCTCAGTCCTGTCAGCCAGTAACTCAGGAATGCATCATCCCTTTTAAATTCGCAGAAATCATTTAGTGTCCTGAGGAACTGGCTGAACTGCGGAATGGCCCTCATCTCCCTCCCGGTAAGCTGGCTTGAAAGATCAAGGATCATTACCATGTTTTCCCTGCTGAAGCCGGCGCTGTCCCATTTTGTAATAAACCCGGTAAGGATAGAGCGGTTCTCTTCAGAAAGGTCGCTTCCCATATAAACCAGAAGCTCATCCCTGAATTTAGCAGGATCCCCGCTGAATACCGGCTTGGCCTGCGAAAAAAGCGTTGCGGCCGAAAAAACCAGTAAACAAAAATTCAGGATGACGAACTTTCTGTTCATGTTGTCTGATTAATCAGATTGCCTCTACAATAGCGCAAAAATCATCTTTCTTAAGCGAAGCACCGCCAATCAAACCTCCGTCTACATCGGGTTTTGATAATATTTCTGCTGCATTTGACGGTTTGACGCTGCCTCCGTATAGAACCGTAAGGTCCTGTGCAACGGCATCTCCGTATTTTTCAGCCACCAGGCTGCGGATATATTTATGCATCTCCTGTGCCTGGTCGGGTGTTGCCGTTAATCCTGTCCCGATTGCCCAAACGGGTTCGTATGCTATAACAATTTTTCTGAAATCAGCTTCAGTAAGATTGAACAAACCTTCTTCGAGCTGTTTTTTCACGACTTCTGCATGTTTGCCGGATTCCCTTTCCTTAAGGACCTCGCCGCAACAGAAGATTACTTCAAGTCCGTTTGCCAGGGCTAGTTTGGTTTTCCTGTTCAGAAGGGTGTCATCCTCATGATAATAGGTCCTTCTCTCCGAATGTCCGATAATTACATATTTGGCTCCGGTACTTTTTATCATAACAGGTGAAACTTCGCCAGTAAATGCTCCGGATGGTTCTGAGGCACAATTCTGGGCACCGCAGGCAACCTTGCTATTCCTGGTGATCTCCGAAACACCTGCAAGGTGAATGAATGGTGTGCAGAGAATAACCTCCGCCTTCGACGGTTTTGCCGTGAAATATGTATTGATTGTTTCTGCAAATTTAAGTCCCTCAGCCAAATCCATGTTCATCTTCCAGTTACCGGCAACAATTTTTTTTCTCATAGTTTTATAATTAAAAGTAGTAAAGTATTGAGCTATAAATTTTCATTTACAAATATCACCATCAGACCGAACCTTTGTTTCGTCGTATAAATGAAATTATCAACAAAATGAGTACCAATGCTGATAATCCACCTGTATAAACGAACAGGACAGGGCTTTTGTTATTGAACAGCCCGGCCTGCGGATCAGAAAAATACAAAGTGAACTGATCATGGGAGGGTACGTCGGCCCATGACCATTTGCCCGTGATTGTTCCTCCTTTCAGCAAAAGATACCCGGGATTTGCCCTGACAATTGTTTTCAGGGTTGTTTCGTCACCGGTACAAAAAGTCAAACCGTTGCTGTAATCTCCGAGCATGTCAGAGCCTGAAGCCGTAACCACATAAAAGCCAGCTCCTTCAGTAAGACAATGGATCCCAAGTTCAAATCCCTTTTCAAGATTTACCCTGCGGGCATCCTCAAGCTTTTTTGATATCATGAGAAGAGTGTAGCCTTCTTCATTTAAAATTCTCTCTGTTATATCTTCCCCCTCGCGGGTTGTAATGCTGAAATCGTGGATTGGAGGCTGATAACCCTTTTTAACAAGGACCGATTTCTGGTCCACAAATTTCCAGGTCGAATCGTCAGCAGGATAGTTTTCGAGGGTGAATTCCTTCTCTGAGCCGTCTTTCTCATAAATAAAGGTGGTACTGTACTCGTCGGCGGGCTTTCCTTCGGGGATCCGCATATTTTCCGGTATGTTGGTCCCGGCTTTATAGGGCAGAAAATCAAGAAGCGGCAGATATTTAAGGTTAAGAAGTGAAAAACCAACGAACAAAGCCATAACTATTGTTATATGAACCCACTCCTTAGCCGGATCAGAGGGACTTTTAAAGCTCTTCCTTCCTGAGAACGATATTAATACGAAGATCAGAAGCACGATGTTTTTTCCGAATGTCTGCCAGTTGGTCAGATGAATGGCATCGCCAAAACAACCGCAATCGGAAACCGGATTGGTGATGGCCAGGACCAGAGTGAGAGGAGTGAATATCAGCATGAGTATCATCACACCCCAGATGCCTGTTTTCTGCCTGTAACCCGTCAATACCGAAAAACCGGCCATAAATTCAGCTGTACAGAGCAATATTGCAAGTGGAAGAGCCAAAGGCTCCAGGAAATCGAGGTGGAATGCGGCGAAATAGTCCTGGAACTTATAGGCCGACCCAAGGGGATCGATTGCCTTGACAGTCCCTGAGAACATGAATACAATTCCGGTGACTACATTACAAAAAAATCTTAGTATTTTCATTTCAGATCAGTTTTCTGTCGCTTATGATCTTCAGAATAAGCCCGGAGATTACCTTAGGTTCATTCATTCTTCCATTCCTGTCGCAGCAGTTGACAACTACCAGATTGTCATCCGATCGTGCAACCCTTAAATAAACATCCCTCACTTTTTTCTGGAAATTCAGGCTCTCTTCATGAATATCCATGTTCCCGTTAAGATAGTCCCTGTCATTTCCTGACCTGGCAGATGCAAGTTTCATTTCGGTGAATGAAAAGGGGACATCAAGGAAGATATTCAGGTCGGGCCTGGGAATTGCAAAGTGTTCAAATTCAAGCGAAAGTATCCATTTCATCAGCTTGTCCTGCGATTGATGATCATCCAGTTTTGCACACTGGTAAGCAATGTTGGAATAGGTGTACCTGTCGAGCAGGACGATCTTTTTGTTAACAAGCCAGTTATGAATGATGGAGGAAGCATCCTTCCTGTCGCCGGCATAAAGCATTGCAACGAGGTAAGGATCAACTTCCTTCAGCGTTCCGAATTCGCCCCTGAGAAACCTTGCAATGAGTTCCCCGAAATATGGGGCATCTGTTCTCGGGAAATGCAGGAACTCGCACTCATATCCCTTTTGGGTAATATACTTCCTCAGGAGCTTAAGCTGGGTTGACTTTCCGGAACCATCAACTCCTTCAATAACAAAAAGCTTCATTCTTTTCGGATTTCATTAAGTACAAAAGTAATAATGCAACTGTAAAGAAGAAAGGTAATGGAGCTTAAATATCCACCGCTGATTATTAAATTAAATCTGTTAAATTAGTTGATTAAATATTATCGGAGATGGATTTCAAGCCACGGTATATAAACGTCAGGGGGCAGCTGCTCGATCTTTCTGTACCTAGGGTGATGGGAATAATAAACGTTACTCCTGATTCATTTTACACGGGAAGCAGGTATTCTGATGAAGAAAGCATTATCAGGGCAGCATCGCTGATGATCAGTGATGGTGCAGATATTATTGATGTCGGCGGTTATTCGTCGAGGCCAGGAGCGCAGAAAATATCAGTTGAAGAGGAGAAAAAGCGGGTACTTGGAACCATCAGGATAATCAGCCGTGAATTGCCGGGAAGGATGATATCAGTTGATACTTTCAGATCGGAGGTAGCGCTGGAAGCTGTACTGGAATTCGGGGCAGGGATGATAAATGATATTTCAGGCGGTGAAGGGGACGAAAATATGTTCCATGTTGTTGAAAGGCTTCAGGTGCCTTATATCCTGATGCATATGCAGGGAACCCCGGAAAACATGCAGAAAAATCCTGTCTACGATGATGTTGTGGCTGATATCCTGCACTGGTTTGGTGAAAGGATCTTCAGGCTCCAGGCTCTGGGTGTTAAAGATATCATTCTTGACCCCGGTTTTGGATTTGGCAAAACCATTGAGCATAATTTCATAATACTCAGTCACCTGGGTGATTTTTCCGTAGCCGGGCTGCCAATACTTGCAGGATTGTCGCGTAAATCGATCGTATGGAAAACGCTTGAGATAACACCTGATGAAGCTCTTAACGGAACCACTGTGCTTAATACCATAGCCCTTCTGAATGGATGTGATATTCTCCGGGTACACGATGTAAAGGAGGCTGTCGAAGCTATTAAACTTGTACAAAGACTAAAGAAACAGACCGATACGTAACCCGAAATGCTGGAAATTTTCAGTTATTTTTATTTTATTCTTATTATTTACAAGGTTTTCCTAATTTTATCATCTGTACAAAACTGAATTTTCGTGCTTAATTTTACAGTACTCGATATAGTAGATGTTTTCCTCGTAGCAATAATTCTGTTTCAGCTTTATAAGCTTATCAGGGGTACCGCAGCATTAAGCATCTTTATCGGTATCTTTCTGATATACCTGTTCTGGCTGGTGGTTAAAGCCCTCAATATGGAACTCATAGGTGCGTTACTCGGCCAGGTTATCGGCGTGGGGGTTATTGCGCTCATTATTGTATTTCAGCAGGAGGTACGAAGGTTCCTCCTGGTCATTGGTAACAGGTACATCAGCAGGCAGAAATTCTCCTTCGGAAAAATATTTGCCCCGGTGGATGAGGAGGAGGGGAGCCCGAAGGAAGCCGAAGAAATTGTACGTGCCGCTGAATCAATGGCTTCGAGGAAAATCGGTGCTCTTATTGTCATGGGAAGAAAGACCAGCCTTGATATTTATTCCGAAGGCGGCGAAAGGCTTGATGCCATTATAAGCGCTGAATTGCTCGAAACAATTTTTTTTAAGAATTCACCGTTACATGACGGTGCAGTGCTGATTGAAGATGGGAAGATCTTTGCAGCGCGGTGCCCCCTGCCGATAACCGACCAGGTAAATCTTCCGACTCATTTCGGCATGAGGCACCGTGCGGCTATCGGAATTTCAGAACACACCGATGCCCTGGTTGTTGTTGTTTCAGAGGAATCGGGAACCATCACAGTAGCAGAATCGGGTGAGATCAGGGAGAAGATCTCCCCCAATGAGCTTCGTCAGATCTTATTGAAAGAAAAGATCTGAAACATCAGATCGCCCTGACTCGGTTGTCCCACCCGTATTTATTTTCCTTTCACTCCAGACTGTAAAGGATCAGTGATTCAGCATCTTTAACATAAATATTCTTACCTGCGACCAGGGGAAAAGCATAAACCGGGGTTTCAGAAACCTTATACTTCGCAATCTCCCTGTATTCTTTGGGATCGGGGCTGAAAACCAACAGGTTCCCGGTGCTGGGCAATCCTATCAAAACGGATCCGCAATCGACAATCGTTGCAAAATCGCTGTTAACCGTATCATCGTACCAGGCAGTTGTCCCGGTTGTTGCATTGATGCAGTAGATCCTTCTCTGGTCGGTGAATCCGTAAAGGAATCCCTCATTAAGGACCGGGGTATTCCATTTGGCTCCGATTTCAGCATTGCTCCACAACTCTTTTGTTGTAAATTTTCCTCCCTCCATGCTGACCTGGATTGCTTTCGTACCGGTGCCCTGGCCGGTGTAATAAATAGTCTGACCGTTGATATAGGGGCTTGTGGAATTGTAAAAGCGTTGCTGTACCGGGGTTGCGACCTGCCAGAGAAGTTTGCCGTCAGACAGGTTGAGAGCCATCAGGTTTTTCTCAGTTTGGACAACTACATGTTTCCTGCCTTCCACAACCATGGCGGAAGGAGAAGCATAGGAGGGTCCGTCGCCTTCCCATTTCCATTTTTCGGCGCCGGTGGCCAGATCAAATGCGACTATTTCACCTTTATCCTTAGTCCCGAGGTGGGCAATGCATAATCCGTCGATCAGGAGGGGAGACATACCTGTAAAGAACTGGGGAACAGCATTCCCCGGATTCTCTTTTCTCCATAATACCTTTCCCGTTGAAGCATCAAGGCACGAAAGGATGCCTGAAACCCCGAATGTCACGACTTTTCCATCAGCAAAAGCCGGAGTGCCCCGTGGTCCGGGATGTGATGAGGCAGGTCCTGTGACTGCGGGAGCAGGATATGTGCTCTTCCATATCTCTTTACCGGTTGCGGCATCAAGGCAGAGAATTGCTTCATTTGCATCCTGCCTGGTTGCCAGAAAGATCCTGTTGCCTGTAAGTATGGGAGATGCATCCCCGAAACCTACATTGGCTTTCCAAACCTGTTTTAGTCCGGAAGGCCATGCTTTTGGAACCTGAAAGCCAGTTGCCTTGCTGTCGCGGCCGATACCCCTGAACTGTGGCCAGTTCTGAGAAAACAGACTTTGAGAGCAGATCATTATCAGAACTGCCAGAACGGGAAACAACTTTTTCATATTCATTTTTTACGGGATTAATTAAGTAAAGATATTCAATCTTCAGAATTTATCGAGTATTGACAGGACCATTGCTTCCTTATCAGGAAATGTTTTTTCATCAGGTTCCGCTTCAATTATTTTTTTCTTTTCGGGAAAAACCTTCAACACCGATTTTCTGTTAAGCTGGATCTGGTGAAACACATGATCGGGGCCTGCCAGATAGTACCTGTTTGCCGTCTGGTATTCATCATATCTTCTGTCGGCGCTGTATGCCCTCTTAAAATCAGCCTCAACAAAGATCTTAACAGGCATCCTTATGAACTGAAACGGGCCATCCTTAATAACCTGGAAGAATTTTTGCTCTTCCATTTCCTTCTCAAACGCTTTCCCGTAAGTGGTCCGGAATACCATATTATTCCCGTCTTTTGAGATGATTATCTCTTCTATACGGTCAAGCGTTACAACGAATAGCTTGCCTGTCCGTGGATGCAAGTAGATTAGTGTGTTCCGTACAAGATCTAAATCCGCCTGAAGCTGGATATATTCTTCCTGACCTTTTATCAGCAGGAGGGAGGGCAGAAGCGTATCAGACAGCCTGGGGCTTCCTTTAATTCCTTCATATCTGTTGTCAAAGCCAAGTCCTCCGTAGGTGTATGGGTTGAGGGCTCCTATTACTTTCAATCCCTCTTCGGCAGTAATCCCTTTCTGGTAGATTCCTGTTACCTGGGAGTAACCTACTGTGTACAAGGTGATTGATAATACAATCGTAAGCAGTTTTCTTATGTTCAATAAACCTGATCCCATAGCTTTAACATATATCACATTCAGGATGGTCCATAATCAGAACAATACAAATTTATAAAAAGTTTGCTTCGTTTCTTTTTGCTAAGTTTGATGATTTAACAGGAAAACGAAAATAAATGAATAAACCTCAATCCGGTATACGGAGTGTTCTTATCACTGGAGGTACCTCAGGGCTCGGACTTGAACTTTCCAGGTTATTCCTTGACAGGGGATTTGAGGTGGTTGTGACAGGAAGAAAGCAGGTCAGTCCGGTGTTACCTTGTGAAAGGTTCAAGCTGTTCAATGTCGACTTCAGCAACCTGGAGGAGACAGCAGTAACCGTGAACAAAATATGTGACAGCTACAATTTTGATATTGTCATTAACAATGCAGGAGTACTTGGCCCACGGAATCTGATTGTTACGGGCAATGGACATGAGTACACTTTCCAGGTAAATTTTCTGGCTCATCTTATTGTGAATGAGATAATAATAAGGAGGCGAGCCAGCGACAGGCCACTGACGACCGCTGTTATCACTTCCCTTGTTTACCGGATTGCAGGATCTGATATTGTCTTCCCTTCTGCTCCGGGTAATTACAGGCCATTTAAGGCGTACACCGGTTCAAAGCTGTTTCTTGCCCTGATGTGCAGTCACCTGTCGGAAAAGTACATGGAAGCAAATATGAAATGTATTGGCTTTGATCCGGGGGTTTTCAGCTCAGGGATTTTCAGGATGCAAAACAGGTTTTACAGGGCTCTCTACAATATTGGGGCACCATTTATGCGCAATCCGTCGAAAGTTGCTGCGATACTATCCGAACTTATTGATAAAGAAGTTTTTACTGCCGGATCTGTCTATGACCTCCGTAAGAGGATCAGAAGAGTGCCGGAGGTGGATTGTTCAGTTTTAAATGATTTTTGGGAGCAGTGTGATAAAAGTGTGGCACAATTTCTTTAGCAGCTTCAGGTACTCTTAAATTATTTTTATGTAAAATTGTAAGTAGTTAATTAAGGATGCCTTTTACCGGTTGATGGCCACTGGTTGCACAGGGCAAGCTATCTGACCATTAAAATTAAATTACATACAGATGAAAAACTCAATCTTTACAATCATGGCAATGACAATTTTGATAAGCATGGCAGGCTGCAGCGGAAACAGTGATCCCTCAAACTGGAGCAATGAAAAAACCGATGAATGGTTCGAAAAAGGTGAATGGTTGAACGGTTGGACGGTAAAACCCGATCAGTCAATCAACAGGAAAGAGTTTGCCATCAACTATTTTAAGAACAGGGAAAGATGGGATAAAGCCTTCGGATTTTTAAAAAGCAACGACCTGTCACAGCTTGAAGTGAAGCGGTATGATATTGACGGAGATAATCTTTATGTTGCAGTAAGCGAGTACCTTACAAAAAACGAGGAAGATGCTAAATTTGAGTCGCATCAGAAGTATATTGATATTCAATATGTTGCTGCCGGAAAGGAATTGATAGGGATTGCTCCGGCTACGCAAAAACAGGATGTTCTGACGCCATACGACCCAGTAAAGGATATTGAATTCATGACGGTCAGCAAATTGGTTAATCTTAACGCCACTCCTGAAAACTTCTTTATTTTCTTTCCTGACGATCTGCACAGACCGGGTTTGAAGAACGGGGAGAACGAACAGGTACGAAAAGTTGTTGTCAAGGTCAAAGTAGATTGAACAGCCCGGCGGCAAGCCACGATATCCGCACGAAATACCGGTTTTCCTAATTAATTGCCCTGTATTTCCTGAGAATCGCTGATGTGCTCAGTTTGAAATCAATATATTGCGAACGAAGGTAAGGAACCTTGTCCTTTGAATTCAATACCGAGAGCTTCCCTCTGAAGCTTTCAAGATCGGTGTAACCTTTTCCTTCCATCCATTTTTCCAGGTTTCCTATTATTGATTCAAGTACCTCTATCTGGCTCAGGTAGAGAGCGCTTACAACCTGAACACAATCTGCACCGGCAAGTATCATTTTAACAACGTCGGAACCGCTGAATATTCCTGAACTTGCGCAGACTGATGATTTTGTTTTTCCGTGTAATAAGCCGGCGAACCTGAGAGGCAGCCTGTTATCCTCAACATGGCTAAGACTGTATGGAAACTGATGTTCTTCTGTTTCGGTATCAATATCAGGCTGGAACAACCTGTTGAAAAGGACGAATGCGTCGGCGCCTGCATTTTCAAGATCGGATATAAATTTCAGGGGATTTGTATAGAACGGGCTCAGTTTGACAGATACCGGAATATTCACAACGCTTTTAACCTTCTTTAAGGTTTCAGTCTGTTTCTTTTCAATGTCACTAAAGTTGCCGTCAGCTTTTTCGGGGGCGGTGTAAAAGTTAAGCTCCAGAGCGTCAACCCCGGTTTTTTCAATCTCCTTTGCATAATCCAGCCATGTTTCATCCGTTATGGCATTTAAACTGGCGATAACCGGTATGGAGACTGTTTCCTTTGCTTTTCTGAGATTTTGAAGGTGTTGAACAGGGTATGGGTTATCGCTTTTTGAATTTGGGAAAAGGGAAATCATCTCGGCGTGCCGTTCCTCATATTCCGTCTTGCGTTCGTAAAGCTCAAGATTCTCAAGCTGGATCTGCTCCTCGAAAAGTGATTTATAAACTATTGCTGCTGCACCCGATTTTTCAATTCTCTTCAGGTTCTCCGGGTCAGTGACCAGCTCACTTGCACCTGCAATGACCGGATTTTTAAGCTCCAGTCCCATATACCTTGTTTTTAAATTTACCATGGCAATTGATTCTTATTGATTATTGTTTATTAAGTTCCGGAAAGCGTTATCAGATTACGGCAATACCACTACTCCCTTAGTTGGTTTAATATATAACAAAATCAGAGGGAAAAGGTTCCCCTGATTTTGGAAGGTTGGTAAATATGACATTTATGAATTATTTTATCTGACGGGGTGTGGTGAAAACAGGGATTCATTGATTGTTCTTTTTATATTTGTTATCAGCTAATTTATTTAACAGTATGCACATTGATCATTTAGCATTATGGACCATTGATCTTGAGAGGGAAAAAGATTTCTTTTTAAGGTATTTTGATTGCACGGTTAATGAAAAATATGTAAATTCAGAAAAACAATTTGCTTCCTATTTTATAACATTTACCGGAGGCGCACGGATTGAGCTGATGAGTCGGCCTGACATTGATAAAAGACCAGGGGACAACAGTGCCGGATTGGTTCATTTCGCTATTGATGCAGGGGAGAGAAAGAGTGTCGATGAGCTCACTGAGAGGCTGAAGGGCGATGGTCATACAGTAGTCAGCGAACCAAGGGTCACCGGTGACGGATATTACGAAAGCGTGATACTCGATCCCGAGGGAAACAGGATCGAAATTCTATCTGTACAATAATAAATATTTGTGAAATTATGGCAAAAGTAGCTATGCTTGGAGCCGGCTTTATCGGCGATTTTTATACATTTTCAATTCATGGTCAGCGGAACCGTGACAAGGTGCACGTTATTTATTCACGTGATGAAGGTAGAGGGAAGGCTTTTGCAAAGAAACACGGCATCCCGAAGTGGACAACTTCGATGAAAGATGCAGTTAATGATCCTGAAGTAGAGGTTGTGATCATCGGCCTTCCAAACAACCTTCATCTTGAGGCTGTAAAGCTGGCTGCTGCGGCAGGGAAGGCAATATTCTGTACCAAGCCGCTGGGGAGGAATGCCATTGAGGCCAAAAAAATGCTTGACCTGGTTGAAAAAGCCGGAGTAATGAACGGTTATATGGAAGACCTGGTGTACACACCGAAGACCCTGAAAGGTCTCAAATCGGTGGCAGTGGGAGCGTTGGGACAGGTCACATGGGCACGTTCGCGCGAGACACACCCGGGCCCGCACAGCGACTGGTTCTGGACAAAGGATATTTCAGGCGGAGGTGTGCTGCTCGATATGGGCTGCCATTGCATCGAGATTTCCCGCAGCTATATCGGAAAGGATATCAGACCTGTTGAAGTGATGTGCTGGGCCGACACTCTGGTAAAACCAATTGAAGCTGAGGATAATGCACTCGGCTGGGTCAGGTATGAGAACGGAGCGGTCGGGCAGTTTGAAGTAAGCTGGACATTCCGCGGCGGGATGGACCTCCGCGATGAGGTGATGGGAACGGAAGGAACAATCTGGATTAATAACTTCCTGAGGACAGGTTTTGAGATGTTTACCGCGGGCGGAAACAAAGGTTATGTTGCTGAAAAGGCTGAGACTGAGAAAGGCTGGCTGTTCCCGGTAGGCGATGAAGTGGTGGAGCTCGGTTATACCGACATGTTTACCGATATGTTTAATGCATTTGAAAACAAGACCGAGCCCAGGGAGACCTTCTACGACGGTTATATTGTTAATGAGATAATCGACTCGTGTTTCCGGTCGGCAAAATCGAGGAAGTGGGAGCCTGTCAGGCTTAAAACATGGCGCGGTCGTGAAAAAACCGAAAGAATAAACGCCATCCTTGATTATGACAGAGAAAATATTCTTATCAAGGAAGAAACACTTCCGGACGGATCCGTAAAGCTGATTCTCAAAAACAAAAAAACAGGCAAGATTTCACAAACGGTAAAAAAGTGAAAAGGGATAAAAACGCAGTTGAAATCTTAAAAAAACATCTATTCTGACAAGGGTTTGCTGCTATTCCTGTTTTCATTCGTCAAAAAGTCTGATGTTTACCGGCATCAATTGTAATAATCAGGTCAACTTGTCGTTTCTTATGGTACTGGCAGTTAATAAACGAGGTCAGTGTCAATGTTCGTCGATATTACCAGCTTGTCGCTGACTTTGTTATTGAAATAACCTGATGATCCTTTTGATTAATTACGAGAATTCGGACCTGTGAAAGACTGCTTATGAGGAAGTGGTTACTATATCTGTGTTTATTACTTTTACACCCCGGCATTTTTGGTCAAAATTGTACCATAATTTCCAAGGCAAACAACATCACACCCGACCGATTGTGTTCTCCTGTCACTGCAGTGTGGAATGTCAGCTACACCGGTGTGACCAATGCAGGTACGCCGGTAAGTATACGGTATGACTGGGGTAACGGGGTAGTCGAAACAGTTCCTGCAATTCAGTCGGGGCATGGCGTGTTTCAGGCAACTGCGACAAATACATACACATCGAGAGGGAATCTTTGCAATTATCACCCACAGGCAACCCTGATAGTAAACGGTGCTTTGTGCACTTCTTCCACCCAGGAACAGATAGTAACTGTGTGGGATGATGACGATCACAACGGAGGGCATATGCACATCAATCCCCTTGTTTATCCCATATGTTTCGGGAACAGTGCGGACGTCCGTTTTCAGGATCTTACCCAGTTTAACTGCGTCCCTCCCCAGGAGAGAGACAATCCGAATGTTAATACGAGATGGATACAATGGATTTATGGCACCGAGATCACAATGACCGGGCAGCCGGTGACCATTGAGGGCAGATCGAGGAGTTACCCCTATACCGATAACGTAATAACGCTGACAGGACCTGTAACCGGTTCAGGTGTTATGTCGGATGTAATAAATGTAGCCTCTGATAAACAGATAGGTGAGTATTTTCAGGTCACTTTGAGAAACTGGAATTTTTGTAATCCTTATGATGATCCGAACATACCGGGTCCTCCGAGGGACCGCCAGAATGGGGACCATCCTCCTGTGGTTACAACTGCAATTATCCTGATTGTCGATTATCCTGATGCCACTATCGATCCGGTTGCCAGGATGTGTGCCAATGCCAATCCTGTGACTCTGACAGCCCATGATCCCGGTGGTGACTGGTCGGGTCGTGGTGTTTCGGGAAATACATTCAACCCGGTTGTCGCCGGGGTGGGTAATCATATAATCAGGTATGAGATAACAAATGCGGAAGGCTGCAGTGATGCTGACACGGCAATAGTCAGGGTTGTACCCGTGCCTGATGCGACCATTACACGGATCCCTACATTGTGTATAACCGATACCATAATCTCCCTCACCGCCATTTCCATGGGAGGTATCTGGTCAGGACCCGGAGTGACGGGTAATACTTTCAATCCGGCCATATCAGGATATGGCAACCATCTGATAAACTATAAGATAGTTGATTCCAACGGATGCATGGATGATGATCAGATAACCATTACTGTGGCAACGCCCGATGCAACCATCAATCCGATAGATACCCTGTGCATAAACAATGCTCCGATAACTCTTACTGCACATGATCTCGGAGGGGTGTGGTCAGGTCCGGGTGTCACGGGCAATATTTTTGATCCTGCAGTTGCAGGAGCCGGCACCCATATAATAAGCTATAGTATTGTCAACCCCGATTGCAGCGACTCCGACACCGAAGATATAACCGTGGTCCCGATACCCGTTGTGGATTTCGACAGGGTAGGGACGGTGTATATCAACAGTCCTGCAATCAACCTGAACGCAACACCGGCAGGAGGTATCTTTTACGGGCCGGCAGTCACCGGTTATGTCTTTGATCCTGCTGCTGCCGGTCTTGGCACGCATGTGATAACCTACGAGACCATAATGGACAAATATGGTTGTTATGGAGTTGACACTATTCATATACAGGTTTTTATGCCTCCTTTTCCGATTGCCGACTTTTCACCCGACACTGTCGGCTGTTCGCCCCTCACTGTGCAATTCACCAATAATAGCCTTTATGGCGAGACCTATATCTGGGGTTTTGGTGACGGTCAATTCTCGGTTAAGGAAAATCCGGTCCATACATACTATGTGCCCGGCAGCTATATCGTGAAGCTTATCGTTTATAATATTGCCGGAGAATCGGTACATAACGGAATTATAACGGTATATCAGAACCCGACTGCTATTCTGGAGGCTTATCCCACGAATGTTATCAACAACGAACAGATAGTTGTCTTTTCAAACAACAGCATGTATGATTCGATTTCCTTCTGGCAGTTCGGCGATGGGAATACCTCTGAGGAGAAGAACCCATATCACAAGTATTTGGAACAGGGCAGTTACACTGTCACCCTTACGGTAACATCAAAAGATGGTTGTATCGATTCTGCGAAGCTTTTGACTCCCATAATGGTTGACTGGAAAATAGGATCCATCAATTTTCCCAATGTCTTCAAGTGGAATGAAACCGGACCAACAGGCGGTGCCTGGAGACCCGGCTGTTATCCGGAGATGGACTTTGTGTTCAGACCTTTCCATGAGAATGTGACGGACTACAAGCTTCAGATATTCAACAGGTGGGGAGTTTTGATTTATGAAAGCCACGACCTTTACAAAGGATGGGATGGCTACAGCAGGGATGGCAGGCTGGCCGTTCAGGGAGTTTATGTTTGGAAAGCTTCAGGGAGGTATGCCGACGGAGATTATTTTGATAAAGTCGGTGATGTTACGTTTCTGCACTGATCAGCCAGGCACTTTCGTGCAAGGCTTATCCTTTTATCGGTAATGTATGTTAGTTTCAATGATCCACGTTAATTTTTATACCCAAGGTCATGTCTGAAAAATCCTTAATCCTGTTGCTATGGATTACTGCAATCCTGGGAGGATCCGGACTGTATGCACAGGAATCCCGTATTCAAAATAAGTTCGGGTCACCGAACCATATTTCTTCAGGAGTGAATATTCACTTTACGACGGGTCATGAAGCGGACCTCGACATGATCGCTGCAGCCGGGCTAAAGTATGTCAGGATGGATCTTATCTGGCAGAGGACCGAAACAGCTAAAGGGATCTATGACTGGTCGGAATATGATGAGCTGACCGGCAATCTCAGGAAGCGCGGGTTGGCTGCCATCTATATACTTGATTACTCCAACTCACTTTATGAAGATACGGTACTTTTTAAAGATCCGATAACCGGGGAGAAGCATAAGGGTATCGCTTCGCCCCGGAATCCTGAAAGTGTTGAAGCATTCTCCCGCTGGGCAGCGGCAGCAGTTAATCATTTTAGAGATAGCAACCTGATCTGGGAGATTTGGAATGAACCTAATATCAGTTTCTGGAGGCCTGCTCCTGATATAAACCAGTACCTGAAGCTGGCTCTTAAAACATGCAGAGCCATAAAAACAACCGTTCCCAATTCAATAATTATCGGACCGGCCACTTCTCAGATTCCCTGGCCTTTTCTTGAATCTTTTCTTTCGTCAGGAATTCTTGAATTCATTGACGGGGTGAGCGTCCATCCCTACCGTGACTACTCCAGATCGCCAGAGACAGCAATGGACGATTACTGGAAGCTTTCTGAAATGATCGGTCATTATACTCCGGAGGGAAAGGAGAAAATTCCGGTCATAAGCAGCGAATGGGGTTATTCATCAGCCACCAATGGGGTCTCAGTCGAAACGCAGGCTGCATTTATTGTCAGAATGCAGCTTACCAGTCTCTTATCCGACATTCCTGTCACTATCTGGTATGACTGGAAAAACGATGGTAATGAACCTTCAGATTTCGAGCATAATTGCGGGACTGTGACCTCGGATCTGAAGCCAAAGCCGGCATATACTGCGATCAGGGTGATGAATGAGCAATTAAAGGGTTTTACTTTAATACGGAGGATCAGGCTTGAAAGTGAAAGGGATTATTTACTCCTTTTCAGGAATGGTTCAGGCATTGATAAATTGTGCGGATGGACGATGGATCAGGAGCATACTGTTGTTCCCGGTGAGATTAAAGCAGCCGGTTCACTGAGTGTCACGGACTGGAACGGAAAGGAGTTTAGAATAAATAGCAAGGTTGGCAGGTTAAATTTAGAATTGACAGGGCTGCCAAAATATATCACGCTTCCGGCAGGGATGTGACGTTCTGAACCTAAGGCAACCTAATGTTAGTGCCAAATAAAAAAGTAAAATATATTCCTTCAATATTATGATTTTAAAAAAAGTCCGCTTACTTTTGCGGCTCGTTAAAGTACACCTTTTAGCGATGGGGACAGGATTGCATGTTTTTCGGGCGGGGTGTAGCGCAGCCCGGTTAGCGCATCTGGTTTGGGACCAGAGGGTCGCAGGTTCGAATCCTGCCACCCCGACAAAAGAAAAAGCCTTGCACGTCAGTGCCTGGCTTTTTTATTTGAAACAAACCCAGGCTTGCCTGAGGTTTGGGGCAAATAAAAAAGCCAGTGAATGAGCGCAGCGAATGAAAGGCTTTTTCTTTTGGTTTCCCCAACCAGGATCATAAAATAATCCTGCCACCCCGACAGTTTAAAATGAGAGAGTTACAAGATTTTGCGGCTCTCTTTTTTATGTCACTTGCACATGATTTGATACATATCTTTAATCCATACTTCACTTTGAACGTATAAAGATTGTATTGTTTATAAAAAACCCTGGTCAACTTCATGCCAGGGTAACACCTCATTCACTCTCCCTATTATCTGATACCATTCCAAAACTAAGAAGTGTCTGAGGACCCAGAACAAAATCTATTTTGCTCTACTTCCTGCATGAGAGAGTGTCAATCCTGTTCTCGTAGATTAGTACCTTATGGTGAGGACTATTGAATGAAATGCCGTCTGTATTAAATATCGGAAATATATTAATAAAGTTCTTCTATACATTAGTACAAAGCCACCAGAGCTGATCCGAGGGCTGGTAAATGCTGCATCTCAATGATCCCAAAAAATGATTTATTCTTAAGGTTAATTAGTTAAAAAGTCTTAGTTCTTAGCAGATGTTCCAATTAGTTGGAATCCAAGGTGTTGGAGGGTGTGATGCATTTTTCTTAGTATTGTAATTTGAAGGGTCACGCTTCTTAGCATAAGCCCTAGGTACTGAGCCAACATTGGGCGGAAGTGGCATTTGTATCGCAACCCAGATTCCATTTGGCCCGATGTGATGCTTCAACTTATCACGATAGTAATCAATAACAAACGATACCCCTGTAGCAAATACAGGATTAATTAAATTTAGCACAAGTTGGCGAGCTTTACGTTCCCAAAAGTTGCCACTAATGAGACCCTCAGCCCAAGCTTTACCTGCCTCGAACCATACAATATTACTATTTGGGAGATCCTCCCATACTGCGAAATATTGCTTCAACCAATGCCGTGTCATTTCATACCTCCTTTTTTTTAATTAAAATATATTCTTACACAATGTTCAGCTATCAACTTAACAAAGTCAAATTTTGTCATGCATAAAGCCCCCGGAGCTGATTTCAAGGATTGATAAACTATGCCAAGACTGTATGATATTCATGTAGAATTTATGGTAGATGCTTCATTTAGAACACCCAATGTCCGGTCTACCTTATTTGATCGCCCAGACCATCCTTATATTTTTTTAGTTGATTTTCATAAAACTCTTCCATAAATACCATCAATTTTTTAGCAAAATAATCAGATGGTCCATCACCTATTTTCTTATGGGTTTCAATTAAAAGGTTTTTGTCCCCCACAAATTGATAGGTGTCATACGCAGAATCAAGTTTAGTTTTCGCAAAACTTCCACATAAAGCTGCTATATCAGTTGACTTAAGGTCCAACTGAAATTTTATGACTCGAGTTGAAACCTCTGTAACATTATATCCAGTTATGATCCCAAAATAGTTGAATTTTTTATTTTGGTTCTTATAATCCACAAGCTTTCCACCTGATTTTTTTAATGCACCAATAACAGCATCCACGAGTCCTTTAACATTTGAGATATTCACAATACTCTCCACTAATGATGCATCAAGGCTGAGAGAAAAGTCATTTTTCGAAATGGTTTGACTTTGTGTATCTTTAAAATTAAAAAAAGGAAATGGAAAATCCACAAATCCCTGTATCCAAACATTCATCTGCTTTAATGCATCTGCAGGTGGAATATTTCTAGCTTTAGCTGCATCTGTAATTACTTTCTGAACCATGTTTTGGCATACCGTCATAATTAATGAGCATGATTTGTATTCTTCTTGACTCATAGAACCTTGTACCGCTATCTCTAGAGGGTTATCGATGCTCATTTCACCTTGTACCTTATCATTTGCGCTACTCACTAAAGTCGTAATTCCATTAGCTGCTTTCTTTCTATCCATAGCCAGTACAAGCAAAGGCAAATCTTTTTGTGTAAGTTTTTTCATATCTCTAAGATTTTAGTTAATTAATAATCTGAAATAAACTAAAATGTCATTCGGATTATGAAAAGATTTCATAATGTATATGCTTGAATATCTACGACTCATAAATGTAGTTTGTCAAACAAATTCTTAAACAAAATTTCGCTACCAAAAAAACAAAGTCAATTTTCTTAACTCATTCTCGTCATTGGACACCAGCTAGTTTATCAACATGTGTAGAGAGTGCAACCAGTTGAGTACAGAATTCATTGTGCTTTTCTGCAGTAATTGTCGCTAATTCGGCATAGGCATCACTAACATCCGATCTAGATCTTGCTAAATCTGCGACTGTAACTACTGTGCTTAGGAGATATTGGTTTGCAGAGGAGACAATTTGCTGCAGAACTGTTGTTGCATGTGTTGCTTCATTCATATCCATATAGAAACGACGGAAGGCCTCTAATTGCAAATGCATCCACCGACTAAAATTCATAAAACCGGATTCATCATGCATCCATGCATCAAAAATATTAGATAACCCTGTATAACACACATCCAATCGAGGATCGAAGAATCTATAATCCTCAAACGGTGGTCGGCCGAATAACCGATTCTGAGAACGAAGAGTGTCTTCAATTTCAGTTCCAGCCAATGCCAGCATTTTAGCCAAACCTACAGATGCAGAACCGTCTCCGCATAATTGTAAAAGGAAATCCACATTTTTTTGAAGAGTATCGAAAGTAGTGAATGGATCAAACATCATGAAACCGAATTCAAAAGGAAGCTGTAATTTTTTCAAAATACTGGCGGCTGCAAAGCTTTCTTCAGGCGTTATCTGCTTATTCATAGATTTCAAACCCTCGATTGTACCAGATTCAATTCCCAGGTAAACCATACCTAAGCCATGTGTTATTAATTTTGAAAAAAATATTTCATCGACTTCATTTACTCTGCAGCTAACTTTCCACATAATACGATCAACCAGGTTTCTTTTCTGCAATTGGCTACAAAACTCCTCTATCCAACCATTCCCATTAGCAACAACAAGGGGGAAATCGTCATCCTGAAACAGAAAAATGGTGCAGCCTTCTTGTTCATAATGAAGTTGCATTTCACGAGCAACAAACTCGGGACGACGAATTCGTTTCACTTTACCTGGAGGCTGAGAATAAAACCTTTGGATGCTGCAAAAACTGCACTTGTAATAACAACCCCGCCCAGCGAGTAAATTAATAACTTTTTGGCCAAGTATCATCGGTCTAATTTTGCGGCGAATTGGAAGAGGAAAACGGTCCAGGTCAGTTTCGAGCGGGCGTAGAGCATTACGCTTAATTGTTCCATCGATCCAGTAAGCTATACCATCGATGCCACGCCATTCACCGCTTTTACAAATGACTTCAGCTAGTTCAACCATTGTATGTTCTCCCTCAAAAAGTACTACTGAATCCAATTCTGGAATTAAGTGCATTAGTTCCTCATATCGAAGACTTGGATAGTGCCCTCCCGCTGTAAAATGGCAGTTAACATTGTTTTCCCTCAAAATCAATGCAAGTTTTTGAAAAGCATCCAGTTGCGCTTGAAATACTATTGAGAACCCAACAATCAAAGGTCTTGCTTCGACAATGCTTTTAATAATTACAGGAACCGTCTCCCTGATATCGATTAAAGTAATATCAAAATGATCAGTTTGAAGGAGGGAAGAAGCTAAATACCCTACACCTAGATTATCTTGGTCAAGATAAGAAACAAAACAAACATTAATGCGTTGCATTTTGGCGCTCTTATCAGTACTCATCTCTAAATAGTATAAAAAAACCAGTGCGATGAAAGCAGTTTACTGATTCTATGTGGTCTTTTAAGGCCACATTTTATGAGCTTATCATTTAAAACTATGGAAGACCTTTTGCACTTCACCTAATGCTTCGGCCTGCACTTTAAGGGCTCCCATTTCTAACTCAACGAGCTTACTTTGATATTTAATACCCACTTCTATTAATTTTATTAATTCCTCCTTTGTGAGCCTCTCAAAGAGATAAGGTGGAATAGGATCAGCGATTTCCATCAGTTTAGGATGGAGACCTCCAACAATG
Source organism: uncultured Bacteroidales bacterium (assembly GCA_963737255.1). GTDB lineage: Bacteria > Bacteroidota > Bacteroidia > Bacteroidales > VadinHA17 > LD21. The sequence goes on along the minus strand of CAVTSB010000005.1, from coordinate 372,634 downwards.
TTTACTCTTTCCATACCTGGTAACTTCATCTTTTCTTCTGGCATGATATTCTCCTTTCATTTTAATATTAGAAAATAATGCAAATGCTTAAATCGCACTGTTTAAGGGATTACCATTAATTAACTATTTTGTGATATCGGATTTCTCTATTTTGATTTACAGTTTATACATATGTTTGATCAATTTGAGAAAGTGGGAGGAAAACGTTATCCACTCATCTATAGATACATGGAAGGCAGCAGCTCTATATCCGCCCCCTGATAAGGCTAGGCCAACCTTTGGATAGGTTGTGACCATTAAATTAACTTTAATTGACTTAGTGAAAGTTACATCTTACCTTAAATTAGCATTACAATCCCTGCTCTGCCTTTCTAACTCTTTCAACAAAGAGGAGAGAGGGAACAGCTATTGTTTCACAGGTAAAAGGAATTCGTGGATCAGGATGATAAACACGGCCAACTGAAATTGACGATCCTTTTGGAAGGCGAAACATCTTATCAAATTTTTCAAGCGTATCATTCTCCTGAGCATAGAAAAAATGCCAATCAGGCAGCTTAATTTCTACCAGTTTTTCAAGGTCCTCAACGCTATTTAAGCCATTCACTTTGGCCAAGCCTATTGCATTCTTATACCCGAAGGATTTGCCTACCCAATCAAATGTATCCCAAGGCTCCAGGTGATAGGTAGCTTCATAACTTTGCAATTCAACTTGCTTTTTATCCCTCTTCAGCGGCCATACACGCATATGCAAACGCACATTCTGGTATGCCATTGGGCGTAAGCAGCGTACCACCGCATGCGAACCTGGCTTGCAGACGACGTATGCTTCCAACTCTCCACTGGGACGACTCGGGGCTATGATACACCCATGTTCATCTGTATATCTGCGGTCATCAAGGTCAAAACCACCGATCCCGTAGGATGTAGAAGCCTTTGGATTCCAGTGAAGAATGTACACCATCACCTTAGGCAAAGGCTTCAGGGTGAAGCCATCAATTACCCGAAGCCATAAATTGTAGACTTCTTTTGTTTCTGAGACCTTCCATTCAGGATGGCGCTTTTCCATGCGAACACCACCAACATGTCTGCCATCTGCATATTGCAGTAAAGAGATTTGCAGAGGCTCATTAACCTGGATTTGAGTGTCAGGCACAACAAGAAAGGCATTTCCCGGCTTTTTCTGATCGAGCCGCAAACGCGGGATGACGAGTTCTTTCCACGATGGGAATTCAATAACCGTCTCCTTGGAACCAACCTCAATCCGTTGTGCACCACGGATATAAGTATACTTCTCTATTTCCTTTTCTCCAAGGATCTCAACAGGCGGATCGAAATATGCAGGACCATATGCCTGTGAGGCTGGAAAGTTCAGTTGTTCACCACCTATACCGTCCTGGAACTTGGCATCTGCATAGGTGATGCATAATGTAGGTAGGATAAGCTTCAATAATTGCTCTTGTTTGCGGTAATTAGATCGGATCCGCAATGTATCTTCATGTAATCCACTCCCACTTAAACGGAAGGTGTATTTTCCCTTCCAAGTAATTGGTGCTGTAATAGTTGTCATGACTTTTTCCTCCTTTACTTATTGAATATGCAGATTTCGAAGGGCGACGTTGTTGGTGCCCTTAATATTCGTTGACCAGGCATTGCCGCCTCCCGCAGTGGGAGCCGAATAGACGAGAGGATCGTTGATGTGATCTACCTCAGCCAGAAGACAGAAATGGGTTGTTCCTGCAGGGGCGTTCAGTTCTGAAGCCTCAGGCCGCCAGTTAAATGAAACAACTGTTGAAGCCATAGCAGGAATATTTACAGCTGTATTTTCGAGTCTATTGTTTGCTGCATCCTCCGCGTAGTACCAATCATTTGGGGCTGTATGGGGTAGCGCGTATCTGAGCCTAACTATAGTGTTCACGGCATTTTGTTCACCAAGATTGCGAACTGTAACCCTCACCTCATAGGTGGTCCCCCAATTGATGCTAGTTATTTCATTATTCGTAGCCTGCTGGAAGACACGAATATCTGGCGCTTGGCAGAAACATTCACCCGGATAGGGCACTTCACCATAATCATCGTCTGCAGTACGAACCCAAACATCATTGTCAACTGGGGGCAGTATATGGTCGACCGGTCCGATCATCCGTAACCTGCCATAACCGTAACGGTTGCGTTGTTCTGCAACATATCCAGGCTGGGAGGGGTTAAGGTTAAGATTGAGCCGGTTTGCATACTGGGTGAGAAGGGCCTTGACGGTATCCTGGTTCAGCTCTATTCCCAAGCCAATCGGAGGTGCACTGTGATACTCCTCAAGGAGACAGGCGACGGCTCCGGCAACCAATGGCGTGGCCATGCTCGTGCCTTGCATGTCGATGTATCCGTTGTTCCGATCCGATGCCGTTGACCATATAACGTTGGCACCTATCCCTGTCCCTCCCACGGCAACGATCTCCGGTTTGATCCGACTGTCGATCGTTGGACCGGCGCCGCTATAGCCCGTGACTAGATCGCCCGAAGCCGGATTGGCAGGAAAGACCTTGCCGCTGGAACCAATAGTGATGATTGACTTGCCGCATCCTGTATCACTCAGCGTCGATTCATTATGCGTGGGCCCGGAGAGATCCGCTATCCAGCCTTGGTTCCCAACCCAAGCATGGTAATTGACGGCCTGAGACGCATGAGGATTGCGAAGCTCAATAGTATAGATGTCACCATTGCTCGCATCTTCCATGAAGAAGCGGACACCTCTTAATCCGCCTGATGCCTCGATATCACGCTCAGCCTCGATATCTTGTCCGCCGATGATTCCCGTATAGTCCTGACCTGCTGTGCGCCAACCACTATTACCACCGCCATGGCTGATGCGATAGTCGAGTTCAGGGCCGGTGTACCACACATCAAGCCATTTGGCCCCGTTCCGTCTGGAAGTCAGTGTGAAGTTGTCAATGGAGTTTCCCGAAGCGACCGTTCCTTTTCGGTAGCCGTCACTGTCATTGTCGTTCCCTGCAGCCCAAACGATAGAGCGGTTGTTAAAGGAGTTGATCAGGTTGTCCCGCGCCTGATCAAAATCAGTCGAGCCGTTATGAGGGCCAAAGTTGGTTCCCTGACTCACGCTGATAACGATTGGCATGTTGTGGAACTGTGCCGCTTGAAGACAGAAATTGATCGCATCAACAAGCCCATCTTCAGACGCTGCATCCCGGTCTATGCTTGCTGCGAAACTATTTACACGAACATAGACGATTGTTGCCTCCGGCGCCGCTCCAACGTGAACCGGATTTGTAGCCCAGTTGGTCACATGTCCGCTGCCAGCGGCGATCCCTGCGCAGTGAGTACCATGCTCATCATTCGCGGTAGGTTCGCAGCAGATCTGGTTGTTGCCGGTCCCGAAGGGATTTGCCAGACCGATTGCGGTGTTGATGTTGTTATTCGTGTAAATCCGGCCGTAATTCAAGCCGGCAAAGTTCGGGCGGGGGTCTGCCGGAGTAGCAGTATTGGTGAATTGTTGGGGTGTTTGTCCAGGCGGATTTGCTTGCACAACAGGACCGAGAGCTCCCTGAGTATGTGTGGTTTGCGCCCAGTAGTAGAGCACTCGCGAATCATGGTTTCCTGGCACAGTTGGATCTCGAAAGCCGTGGTGGGTGACATCCAGGGGGGAATCGATGATACCCACGAGGATGCCATTGCCCCTGAATCCGTTAGGGTTCGCAGCGCGGGGAGCGTGGATTACTGCGGTCTCCCCCTGGGCACTGGCGTCTTCGACCGTGGGGAAGAGCATCCGCGGAGTGCGCAATCGCCTGCACGAGGGACGACTGACCAGGTCTCTGAGTTGATCCCGTGTACCGACGATGGTGAAGATATCCTGCGCTTGTGTACGAACTTCAATCCCCATTGCCTCCAGGTCAAAGCGGTTACCGGTGAAGTGGATGATCGCCCTGATATGTACGGGCTTTAGCTTATCGGGAATAACGGCGACCAGGTCCCGGTGAGGTAACAGCTCTCCGAGGCGGATTCGCCTCATCCGCGCAACTGCTTGTCTGTCAGCTTCGCTTGTAGTTGCCGACATCTTTGGGAATGCTTCTTCGATTCTCTTTCGTTCCTCCGTTAATCGCCTTATGTCGCGATTGTATTCCTTGCGGATCTCTGCATCGCTCTTCTTCAGAAGACGCCTCATGCTACCGTCCATCTTGCGGGACACATCATCCTTAAATTCTTCATTCTTGCGTGATTTGCCTACGTCTTTAGTCATGGCTCATACCTCCTTTTCAACTATGATTTTTTTGTTTAAATAAATGAAGCAAGAAATCAATAAAGCACCCACAGCATTAAAATGTGATGCAATGATTTTCAATTCATTTTATCAGATTAATGGATAAAAATTTATGGACTTACCTCCCTTGTTGGATTTACAGACAACACGAAGTCTCGTGTTAGACTTTAGACAATACCAAAATTACGAACCTTTATAACACAAGTCAAATTTATTTTCTACCTCTAGTTTCACTTTTGAGCAAACTGAAATTGAACCGTGAAACTCTTGTTTTTGGTTTCCCCCCAACCAGGATCATAAAATAATACTGCCATTCCGGCAGTTGATAATAAGAGCGTTGCAGGATTTGTAACCCTCTTTTATTTTGCCAATTTTCACACAATTTGCACACAAATCCAGCATATGATTTTTTATGAAGCATTACAACTTGTCAATGGTGCGGATCACGTTTCGTGTTGCGTAACTTTGGACTGTTTTTTCTACTATACAGCAATGAAGAGAGCACCCGAACACCTTACCTGGTTAATTTATTATTTTTTTTGAAAGAGAATTATCAACTTTTTCTTGTTCATGAAATATTCAATGGTCATTTAAATAAAGAAATTACATGAAAAAAGGGGCCTACCTTTTAAGTAAACCACTCAATAAAACTAAAGTATAAACTTATTATTTATTGAATACCACTTTACCGGTAAATACTTCCATTCCCAGAGTCATTCGATAATAGATAATACCGCTATTTTCTGAAGCAGGAATAAATTCGGCGTTATAATGTACCCCGCCTGCAACCGGACTGTAAAACACTGTTTGAAGTATGCGACCTGAGAAATCAAAGAGGTCGATTCGTGCATGGCCATCTACAGGTGATACAAACTCGAATTGTAGCCTGTCGCTGAATGGATTAGGATATACCAATAGGCTTGAAGCTTCACCAAACAGCAATATATCAGATTCAATTTCGGCTGATTTAGTTTTACTTGTATGAATAATGATTGAACCTCCTCCAATTTCTGTTGTTGGATCGGCATTATCGTCGACCTCCATATTATTGTCATAAACCACAACATCACCGTTATCCTTATCCCAAATCTTAATCCTGAATTTGTCGATGATTGCGCTTGGCGTTAAATCGGCATCTATTGCTGAAAGCAAAAATCCATAATTACCAAAACCATTGATAGTTCCGCTACCTTTAAACTTTGCTTTTGAACCTGCTATTACCAGCCATTCATAATCTGTGCTATTAAAATTCAGGTTTCCGGCATTAAATTGAAATTCCGTATTTCCATCCGGGACTGAACTGCCTTTTTTGTACTTTGAAACAAATCCAAAACTTGCTTTCCCGGTTAAAAGTGGATCTGGTTTGTAAGCTCCTTCAGTTGAAAATATCCAACCTCCTCCGGTTACAAATCCTGCTGTGGGATCATAAATTACAATGTATTGATAATAATACATGGTCATTTCGCCACAAGGGTCGGTTACTGTAACAGTAACGATATATACCCCCGGAAGCAGATAGTTGTGCGTTGCGTTTACAACACCTGTCGATGTTGTATAATCATCTTCCAGTAAATCTCCCCATTGAATATTCACTTCAGTTGCATTGTCATCAGTGAAATTAACAGTTATGGTAGCGGGTGTACCAAGTTGCATTGGGTCAAGCGAGCTGGTTGTGACTGCGTAAATTACCGGCGAATCGTTTCGGACGGTAACATTAGCTGCTTTGCTGTCCGAGTTTCCGTTCACATCGGTTGCGATAAGGGTTACGGTGTTGTTTCCCACATTGGCACAGGTGAAAGCATTAGGGATCACGCTTAAAGAAGCGATACCGCATGCGTCGTTTGAACCGTTATCAATGTCAGCCGGAACAATGGAGGCGAGCCCATTTTTATCGAGTTGAACAATGATATCCTGTGTTTCTACAACAGGGGCGATTTCGTCTTTTACGGTAACATTAGCTGTATTGCTTGCTGAATTTCCATTAATATCAGTAACTGTTAGTGTAACTTCTATTGGATTGGTGGCAATATCAGCGCAATCAAAATCCATGATATCCAGTTTGTAGCTTTCAATAGCACAATTATCAGAAGAACCGTTATTAATGTCAGCCGGCACAATATTGGCAAATCCATTTTCATCGAGTTGAACGGTTAAGTCATGCGTTACCACAGTTGGTGCTATATTATCAGTAACCGTAACATCAAAAGAACAGGATGACTTGTTGCCTGCTGCATCGGAGGCGGTGGAGGTAACAGTAGTTGTGCCGACTGGAAAAGTGCTGCCTGATGATGGAATGCTGACCACTGTAACTATACCCTCACAATTATCGGATGCTGTAACCGTAAAGTTTACCAGAGTTCCGCAGTATCCAGGAGCGCTGTTTTCGTGAATCTCTGCCGGGCAAGTTATAAGTGGTAATATATCATCATAAACAGTAACAGTTGCTTCACATGTGGCAGTTTCACCATTACCATCATCCACGGTTAGGGTTACATTGGTAACTCCAAGATTATAAGGTCCTTCAGGAGAGATACTCAAGCTTATTTCATTTCCTTCCGGGTCTGTTGAGCCATTGTTAACTTCGGCAGCAGTTACCATAGCCTGGCAGTTTTTATCTGCCGCAACAGTAACATTCTGACATACAGCTACCGGCGGAGTATTAGAACTACAAGGACCGTTGTCTATTATTTCTTGTTTTGTAGGGTTAACAGCATTGAAGGAAACATTGTAAACTACTCCTGTTAAACCGCCTCCGTTTATCAATCCATAAATGGCACAGAACTCGGACAGTACATCATTGTTGGAAATAGTTAAATAATACTCCACAGAAGTTAGGTTATCTAACCCAGAAAGGTTGGTTATTAAAGGATTACTCTGAATAATTAAACCCCCATCCAGTGTAGTAATATTCTCTAAACCAGCAAGATTTGGAAGTATTGCATTATTCTTAATAGATATGCCACCACGCCCTATGGATGTAATGTTTTCTAATACAGAAAGACTGGTAAATAAAGGATTACTCTGAATAATTAAACCCCCATTCAGTGTAGTAATATTCTCTAAACCAGCAAGATTTGGAAGTATTGCATTATTCTTAATAGATATGCCACCATACCCTATGGAGGTAATGTTTTCTAATCCAGAAAGACTGATAAGTAACAGGTTCTCCTCAATAAATAGACCGCCCACGGAGGTATGAATATCTAATCCAGAAAGATCGGTTATTAAGGGATTACCAACAACATATAAACCTCCCTCAAGAGATGTAAGATTATTTAATCCAGAAAGATTGGTAAGTAAAGCGTTCTCCATAATATATAAATATCCTCCTATGGACGTAAGATTTTCTAATTCAGAAAGACCGGTTATTAAAGGATTACCCTGAATAGCTAGGCTTCCCCTAAGTATAGTAAGATTTTCTAAACCAGCAAGGCTGGGAAGCGCTGTATTAAATCTAATATATAAGCCTTCACCTAACACTGAGATAATATGTTCTATTCCGGAAAGATTGGGAAGTGTTGCATTATTATCAAGAAATAAAGATCCTCCCAAAGAGTTAAGATTCTCTAATCCTGATAGGTTGGTGAATAAAGCATTATCAGAAATAGTTAAGTTCTTACCTATTGAGATAATATTTTCTAATCCGAAAAGATTGGTTATTAAAGGATTACCCTTTATAGTTAAGCTCCCTCCCACTGTAGTAAGAATTTTGAATCCGGAAAGGCTGGTGAGTGCATCGTTATTATTAATCTCTACGTCTCTCACTGTAGTAAGATTTTCGAATCCGGAAAGATTGGTGAGTGCATCATTATAAGAAATATATAAGTCCCTTACTGAGTTAAGACTTTTCAATCCTGAAAGGCTGGCAAGTACTGCGTTTGACTGAACGCGTAAGTCCCACCCTACTGAGGTAATATTTAGCAATCCAGAAATATTGGTAAGCGCATCATTACCAGCTATATCTAAAGTTCCCGGTACTGAGGTAATTTTTTCTAATCCAAAAAGATCAGTAAGCGATGCATTATTAAGAATCTCTATGTGATACTCTAAGTTTGTAAGATTATCTAATCCAGAAAGACTGGTAAGTATTGTATTTGAATAAATCCTTAAATTCGCCACAGAGGTAAGATTATTTAATCCGGAAAGGCTGGTCAATAAATCATTATAATAAATACATAAACTCCCTCCCACAGTAACAAGTTTAGTCAATGGAGCTAGATTTATGATATCACTTTCACCAGCAAAGACTCCGATTTCTAAATTGCCCGTTACTTGCTGATAGCTAAAAGCATTAACCTCTGCCTGAGTAGCAAGGGTAAGGTTTCCTTGATATACCTGGGCTTGTAATAATACGCCACAAAGTAAAAGAATTGATATTAGAGTAGTTTTCATGATTGCTATTTTTAATAAAAAGTAAAAGGGAAATTTATTTCAACTCCATTTTCACAATTATAACCTGATTGTTTTGTGTCTTTTACACACGAAAAGACAGAAAAAAAAAGTAATAATCTTCTCATAATTTCAGGTATCATGTTAACCCAAGTTTCTCAAGCTCTTTTATTTCAGATGACCAGATTGCCATATTAGTTAACACCTTCATTACAGGCTGGTAAACAACTGATTCATAAATAACTCTTACTCCAGAATTGTTGTACAATTAAAATACGAACCGACCAGTATCAATCGGCATGATTTCAATGTTGATGAAATCGGATGCAGGATTAGGATATACTTTAAAGGAAATCTCTGAATCCACCAATTGATCCTTTTTTATCTTGTTTACGGTAGCGAGATCATAGGTGGGAATATCAGTCAGGCTCCCACCAAGAATCCAATCGACAACAATCTCAGATTTCACTGCATGCCCTCCTGAAGAGACTACCTGCTGTGCAGTGCATATACCAAGACAGCAGAAGAGAAATAAAAGACATAAAGTTTTCTTTTTCACAATTTGCTTAGTAATGAAATTAAGTTGGAAGAATTATGTTGAGACGATAAACCACAGTTTGGGTAATGAAAGCCTCAAAGACTTAATGCAATCTATTTTCTTCTTAAAAATTGCGTAATGACCACCTATTAGGACTTTATTGTATAAAGTTCGACCATAGTAATGTCAATAACTACCTCATTTGTTCCAAAAAATGTTCATTTTGTTCCATTTTAGTGGAATTTTGGACTTAATCGCAAAATCCGTGTGTAAAGACATTACTGACAAATGAAAGGCTTTTTCTTTTGGTTTCCCCCCCAACCAGGATCATAAAATAATCCTGCCACCCCGACAAAAGAAAAAGCCTTGCACGTCAGTGCCTGGCTTTTTTATTTGAAACAAACCCAGGCTTGCCTGAGGTATGCAAAAGAAAAAGCCACCCGCTGAAGCGGGACAAACGTTTCAAAGCATTGTCCGTCTCAGTTTGAGTAAATTATTATAAGATCTTTTAATTGTCTGGCTGGTATAAAGAAATCATCCTTAGTAAGATTACATTTCCTTGCAATCTGTTTACAGTAATCAAGTCTTCCGGCTTTTTTATCACGTGTATCTGAGCCAAAGGTAAATTTAAGCCCCTGTTCCCTGGCCATAATTATAAATCTCTCGTGTGGCGTGTGGGCAATGTCATTTATCTCGATGTTAATGTTCTTGTTTTTAGCCGCTGAAATTATTTGTTGCATACGTTCCTCAGTCCATAAGTCATAGTAATCACGGGCGATGCAGACCGGCAGAAACAGTGGCCATCCGAAGGTTGTAAGAGGTTCATCATTATTAATGACTCTCAATGTACGTTCCATATATGCTTTCATAAACATTTCCGTGTCATTAACGTACGTATCATAATTCCATATATACAGAGTTTCATTATACCCATTCCCATGCGGTACAGTCTGGGGATCCATCAGGATATAATCAAGTTTGGAGATAACCTCCGGAGAAAAGAAACTGGTCCAACCAGGACTCATCGGTTGCAAACCGACATAAACAGGGTATGGACTAAGATCATCGATGAATTTTATCAGGCTTTTATCGTCGTGGACCCTTTCACCCGGGTTTTCCACAATGCCGAATTGAACATTGGTCCGTTTTGAAATTTCCATTAGATGGTCAATTGTAAAAGTACTGGTGAGGTGAACATGAAGGTCCATCAATGGAAAGTTCTCATCACTACTTGTTTGACAATTTACCAAAAGTGGAGAAGCAGCTATCATGCTGCTGGCAATTCCGGCATTTTTAATAAAAGTTCTTCGTTTCATATTGTTGTTTTTTCATTTATGATTCTTAATTGTAATAAATAATCAAGTTGCTTTGTTGGTTTATTTACATTATGATGCCCCGCTAAGTTCCACTTAAAGCAATAGCCATGTCATAAACTTTTGACGGAACCGATTACATATAAATTGCTTAATGATTTTTAATTCATCACAACCATGGTAATTTTACCTTATTGCAGTAAATTTTCCAGGAGTCGCCAAAAATCTTCGACAGTATTTTTTCTTCTTCCGGTGAGTATATTCTGGAACCGACATATACTATTATCCCAATAATAATTCCTAACCATGTGTTAAATAAGATCCCTACCCATGGAAGTACAAGCAATGCCACACCTGTATATAATGGATGCTTAACCAAAGAATAAGGGCCGGTTGTAATAAGTTCTTTAGGAGGTATTTTTGTTAAGATTAATATTACTGACCAAATCCAAATTGTAACACCAGGAATTAAAAAGATTATAGAAATCACTTTTAAAGCTTTAGATGGACCGCCAATTTGGAAATAAGGTGGATACAGAATATTCAGAATCAAACCAACGATTAAAAATGGTAAGGTCAGCAGTCCGATTTTTTTACCATTACCTACAAGAACTCCAAGTTTCATAATTTCCCTCCATTAATATTGGGTTATAGTCTTAAAATATCTATTTGCGGTTCAAAAAAGTAGATTTGTCAGGATACTTCTGCTACAATTGTAGTTGGTGTGCTATTTTCTTTTAATTGTTTGGCTTTTGTTATTTGTCATTTCAAGGGCGAAATCATCATATCCAATTTCTTTAATCCGAGTAATGCAAGCTGTTCTGTCTGAATTTAAGATATATCCGATAATTTTCGAAATCAGGGTGTTATATTTCTTGCAATCAGCCAGTTCAATCTTGTTACAGTTTGCACAGCACTGAATACTATTTTCAATACAGCATTCTCTGATTTTACACCAGGAGGCTTTCATGTTATCATGGCATCCCGGACATTTTTTTTTCAGATATGAACGACAACTACCACAATAAAGACCACAGTAAGCTATGAGATTTTTGTCTGCAATAATTTCTCTTAATTCATTTGTTTTCATACAAGTGATTTTAAATTATAAAAAGCTAATTTATTTAAATTTTTCGTATTGACTCTTAACAGTCTTCACTGATAAATATTACAACAAGAACCAGCCAGATCAAGGATATTAATCTCAAAATCAATTGTGATTAGTCCCGGGATATGCTTCCCTGTTAGTATTGTTTTTGCTAATCACGTTAGGCTTCATTATTGTTTTCAGACGGTCTGATGACCCGGTGGTTTTTGTCTTAAATGTACAAAAAGATCAAATGATTTTTTCCATATTTGAATTTTAATCAATAACGCTTCCAAAATGAACAATGAAGAAAACAGTATACCTGTATTCCCTGAATCAAAGCCAATAAAGGTATCAGACGATTCAAATTCAAATGAGATACTCATCTTCACCTCACACCATAACGTTTATAAAGTTCAGAAAAAGGAGATAATGGACAAGTTTCAGGCTTTAAGGAAAATTGAGTTTGAGCCTGATGAGAAACCGGTTTATCTTACTGGTGAAAAGAAGTACTCTGGCTTTTTGATTGTTGCATTTGAAAACGGAAAAATCGGAAAGATCTCAATGAAAGGCTTTCAGACAGAGTTTAACAGGAAAAAACTGAAGAATGCTTACAACAGCGATTCACGGTTGATTTTTATTGAACTGATTGAACATGATATTGACCTGGTTGCATTGAGCAGCATTAAGAAAGTGATCCTGTTTAATACATCGCAGATCAATCCTGTTGAAAGCAGGTCAACAAAGGGAGTGCAGGTTATGAAACCGAAGGATGGGAGTTCAATGATCAAAGTTAAACGGCTTGAACAAACTAAACTGACCGAACCTGATTATTATCGCAAGAGCGAAGGTCTCAATGCGGTGGGATTTTACCTCAGGCAGGGTGACCAGGTGTGAATCCGCGTCTGCCTGCGCTGGCGGTAAGCACGAGAAAATTCTCAAACAAGCGTCGCCCAGTTTCCTGATATTCTTTTTTTATTGATTCAAAATCAGATCGTAGTTGACTGGCATCAAATTTTTGGAGGTCTGAATCCTCTGTGATCCATGCTTCCAGAAGATCATTTGTCAGTTCAAAATGAGATTGAATACCATATGCATTTTTCCCTATTTTTATAATCTGATTTTGGCAATATTCCCCAGTTGCCAAAAGAGTCATTATTGGAGTTATCTGCACAGTTTCTCCATGTAGTTGAAAAACTGTCAGGTTATCTGGCAAGTTATTAAAGAGTTTATCTGTCCTTCCTTCAGCAGTTAGTTTCACTTTAAAGAACTCATTTTTCGTGTCTCGAAATCCAATTTCGTTAATTTGGCACTTTTCGACATCACCTCCCATCGCCTTAACTAAGGTTTGGAAACCTAAACATACTCCGAGATATGGAATTTGCAGGCGGATAGTTTTTCTTATTAATGTTAACTCATTTTGCATTTTTGGGGTCAAATCATTTGCACTTTCAGGTCCCCCGAGTACAATTAGTGCGCTGTAGTTTTCGATGGATTTAATTATTGTTTCACTGTTAAAATCAATTATCTGATATTTAACTTTTTGCTCTCTTAGCACGGTTTCAATAAGCCCGGGATTCTCCCTGGAAATGTTTCTAATAATCAGAATTGGTTTGGTCATCTGTTTTGAATAGTTTGTTACTTAAGATACAAATTGATCGGGAAAATGTTGTCTATGACACCTGAAAGCCCGGTAACAGAACGAGGCGAATGGAGGCCGGCCGTAATGTAATCAGCCAGCGGCCACCCATTCAGGCGCTGTGCCGGTTACATCTTTGAAATAAAAACTTTCACCCGTGATGCCGTTGGGATGACGGTTCATTGATTGTGGTCTGTCTTTCAGATATGGGAGAATAAAAGGTGCAACCTGGTAATAATAGTTTAGCATATCACGCTTCGTGATTTTTTCTTTTGGCCAGTAGATCTTATTCAGGTTACTGAAATTTATTTCTGACCATTGATTTCACGAACTTGTGTTTCATCGGTGGGATTCAGGAAAGTATTTGCGGTCTTTCTTTCCGGCAGGTCTTAATATAGTTTTTGATCTAGCTTTTTTCTTTGAAGTATTTCACTGGTGTCAATTGCTTTTTCACTTGTTACATCTTCTGCATTCTTGTCTATACGCATGGCTTCAAACGATGGGTGACGCATAATTCCATCTGTTGTCATTTCCGTAAAACTTACTTCGCACACCAGTGCAGGTTTCATCCACATTGCATTTGCATGAGGAGGATTAGGGCGAAACCGGGATCGTTTATTTATATCAGGCAATTCTTTAAAGGGCGGAGAATCAGCAAGGTAAGGTCTGAATTGTTTAAGCATTTCTGTTTGCTGCTTGTCGTTAAAACCCGTTCCTACTTTACCTGTGTAAACTAATTTGCCTTTTTCAAAAACCCCAAGCAGTAAGGAACTGAATGATTTGGATGAATCATCATTCTTTGTATAACCCGCCTATTACCATTTCCTGTCTTTTATTGGCTTTAACTTTTAACCATTCTTTGGAACGATTTCCTGGTGAATACGTGCTGTCCGATTTTTTTGCAATGATGCCTTCAAGTCCCATTGTTTTGGCTGTTTCAAAAAATTCAATTCCGTTCACTTCAAAATTTTCACTAAGTCTGATGATACTATCTTCAGGAATCATTGGTTTTAATAAATGTTCTTCTTTCCGATAAAGGAATCTGCATCAAGTCTCTTCCATTCAGCCAAAGAACGTCAAAGACATAAAAATAAAGTTCTCCGTCAGCCTCGCTTCTCCAGTTTTGCAATGCACCAAAATTTGATTTACCGTCTTCATCCAACACCACCACTTCTCCATCTACCACGGCATTGATTTTCCACTCCTGTACTGCTTTGTAAACAGAATAAAATTTGTCATTGAAAGATTTATCGTTGCGGATTTCAATTCCACTTTACTCTTATTGCAGAATGCGACTATTCGGTACCCATCCCATTTAACTTCGTATTGCCAACCTTCTTTATCAAAAGGTTTATCAACAAGTGTTGCGAGCATTGGTGATACTTTAACAGGAAACTTTGCTCGGCTGCCTGATTCCTTTACTCGTTTTGCTTCGTAAAATTTGGTTTTAGTTTTTTCAAGCTGTGCTAATGTTTTTTTAGAGATAACAGACTTATCTTTCAACGTTATATCTTCTTTTGAAACATATTTGTCTTTTACCTTAAATAGCAGCCAGGCATTTTCGTCTCTGCCATGAGTTTTTACAAGCGCATATTCACCTTTCAGCTTTTTTCCATGCAAAACAAAGTGTAGCTTCCCTGCATTAATTCCATTGAGTAATTCTTTGTGCTGCGTTTTTTCTTCCTTCCCGTGAGCATCAGCAAGCTCGTAAAAACCTTCATCCCAAACGATAACCGTACCGGCACCATAGCCGCTTGGAATTATTCCTTCAAAATTTCTGTAATCGTACGGATGGTCTTCCACCATCATGGCAAGTCGCTTTACCTCAGGGTCGGTAGATGGACCTTTTGGAACAGCCCAACTTTTAAGCACACCTTCCATTTCCAAACGGAAATCATAATGTAAACGAGAAGCATCGTGTTTCTGAACTACAAAGCGTAATTTTTCAAAATCAGCCTTGCCACCTGTAGGTTCCGGGCTTTCTTTGAAATTTCGTTTCTCCTTGTATTTCGTGAGTGCCATACGTGTGTCTATTTAATACTTCTCGCGAATGCGACTTACTTTTGACATTACATGAAATTCAATTTAAAAATTAATTTTTGTAACACTCATTTTTCTGCAAATTTTATAAGCTCTCTATTAAACTTTTCAGTTTCTTCCAGAAATAAACTATGACCACTGAAAAAAAGGTTTTGTTATTTGTTATTATCATTATCTGTTCTTTTAAATTGCCACTTTCTATTCTAAACAGAATAATTTATTTCATTGTTCGAAGTTGATAATTATCTGTCATTATTCAGGACGAGTCACCTGGTGGCGGGCACTGGCGCAGTGTCTCGGTACAAACTATTTCGAAGCCAGAAACTTCGGTAAAGTCCAGCAGGATTGGAGAATTAAACACTATCTCTTATTAAGGGTTTATATAAAAAGATATTTATTCATTATGGAAGAGGTGAGATTAAATGGATTACGAATTCTGCGGTTAAAAACAGACTGGCATAATCTTTTTGAATCTGGCTCCCATGGAATAGTACGGAGTTTGAAATTACAATCCTAAATTCTTTAAAAAGCTATCTCTAAAATTACTTCCTATTGATATTTCAATTTTCCCAATAAACAGACGGTTTCCTTCTATGTGATCTATTTTCGATCGGTTAATTATAAATGACCGGTGAACCCTTGAGAAATGAATAACAGGTAACATCTTTTCAAAATTTGTAAATGAAATATTTGGTGTAATTACTCTTTTTTCTGTAACTATTTTGGTGTAATTTCCCTGTGCTTCAGCATATAATAATTCATCCCATCCTATTTTAAAGATTTTCCCGTCAGTCTTAATAAAGAGAAAGTCCTCTTTATCTTCATCAGTAGACCGGGTCCTTTTTTCACAAGCTCTTAATTTTTCTATTGCTTTATCTACTGCAATTATAAATCTATCAAACGGGAATGGTTTAACCAGGTAGTCGCATGCGGCCAGGTCAAAAGCACTTACTGCGAATTCCCTGTATGCTGTTGTAAAAATTACCTGTGGTGGGTTTTTCAATACTTTTAAAAAGCTTATGCCATCTAAAATGGGAAGATGAATATCTAAAAACAAAATATGAACTTCCTGATCCTGAAGAAAAGTTTTTGCTTCCAATGCATTGGCACATGCAGCAACAACATGAAGTTGAGGTAGATTACTGCAATAGTTTACAATTATCTCTCTTGCAATTGGTTCATCATCTAAAATAAGACAATTAAATTCGCTCATTAAATTTTAGGCTAAAGTTGAAGTTGAAGTGTTACTTCATAAAATCCATTTTCCTGCATTTTATCCAGAGAATAATTTTCCCGATAGATTAGCTCAAGTCGCTTTAATGTTACAGCTAAACCAATTCCTGATTCTTTTTCGCTCTTCTCTTCAATTGGTTTATCTGAACAGCTGTTTCTAACGACAAAAATCAGTTTGCCATCATCGATATGTAAATCAATCTTAACATAAATCTCCTGTTGTAATGTATTTTTTGAGTGTTTAAAAGCATTTTCAATAAAGACGATAAGAAGCATTGGGGCAATTTTAATATCCCTGATATTAGTGCTCTGAATATTTGTTTCCAGTATGAGCTTTTCACCGATTCTGATACGTTCAAGTTCTATATAGTTAGCGATATAGGCCAGCTCATCGGTCAGAGGAATAAACTCACGATTTGTGTCATATATTGAATACCGCAATAAATCTGATAGTTTGAGAATCAATCCCGGCACTTTTTTATCCTGCTTAAGTGAAAGGCCATACAGGTCATTCAATACGTTAAAAAGAAAATGAGGACTTAACTGGGACCGTAACAGCCTTAATTCGCTTTCCCTCTGCTGCCGGGCAATCACAGTCTCCCTGATCAGTCTGATTATAGTTGAACGTGTGATTGAAAGAAATGAACCCAGAAGTAAAAATCCTATAACAACACAAACAATTGTTATTACAATACCTGCACTATGAGTCCTGAGGAATTGCCTTAAAACAAGAACTCCTAATAAAGAAAATGAGAGTACCGCGATTAGTGAGTACAGTACAAAATGAATAAGCCGGGAATTCAGTAACCAATTTCTGCATATCCATCTTCCTGTATAGATGCACATTAACAAGAATATACCGGATAATATTATATTGAAAATCCCGGTAAAAGGAATGCCGCTGAAAAGGGCCGGGGAACAAAAAAAACCCAAAAAGAAGGGAATGAATATAAAATGTATGACAACCTTACTTTCAAATAATTTCAGCGCTATGTTTTGGACCCGTTTCAATATTCAAAAAGTTAACTGATCAGGAATCGAAAATAGTTTCAGAATTGATTTGTTGAACTTCAAAAACCCGGTTCAGGCTTAAGATCTTTAGACCTTAAAAATCGGTATTCCATCATGCATTTCAAATAGTCTGTCCTGATTTTTTTTTAGTGTCAGCTGAGAAAATGATATTCGCAAATAAGTCCGTTCAAAATTATAAATATATGCAATTATGATAAGAAATTTCTTTTTCAATACTATCCGCAATATGAAGAAAAATAGGGGATACCTGATTCTCAATCTTACAGGACTGACTATCGGGATGTCCAGTTTCCTACTTATAACTCTTTATGTTTTACATGAGCTTAGTTATGACAGGTTTCATAAAAATTATGAAAATATTTACAGGATTAAGATTACAGGATTGATGGCAGGGTCTTCGATAAACCAGGCTGTCTCTGCTGCACCGATGGCACAGGCTCTTTTAACAGATTATCCGGAGGTTGAATGTGCAGTGAGGATATTTAAATCGGGCTCTAACACCTGGCTGGTAAAGTATAACGACATACGATTTTATGAAGATGCTCTGCTGTTTGCTGATTCATCATTTTTCAATGTATTCGACTTTAAACTTCAAAGGGGCGATCCGAAAAAAGCTCTGGTAAATCCCAGATCTGTTATTCTTACTGAAAAAATTGCAAAAAAATATTTTGGTAAAGAAGATCCTGTCGGGAAAAGGTTAAGTCTTGAAGCGGATACAAATTTATATACCGTGACAGGTGTGGTGCAGGATATCCCTTCAAATTCTCATTTTAAATTCGACATGTTATGCTCGCTTACCTCATTGCCGAACTCCAGAAGCACAAACTGGATCGGTCACAGTTTCTATACATATATTGTCCTGAGAGATGGGACAAAGAAAAAGGATATGGAAGCTAAGTTTCCTGAAGTAGTATTGAAATATGTAGGTACCCAGATTAAACAGTTCCTGGGTGTAACCATTGAAGATTTTCAGAAAGCCGGGAATCAATTCGGTTATGAGCTTGAGCCCATTAAAGATATTCACCTTAAAGGCGCTCCGCAATATCCACTTCAGGTTGCCGGATCATTATCAAATGTTTACATTTTCGCCGGTATAGCTCTACTAATTCTTATAATTGCAATAATAAATTATATAAATCTTGCAACTGCGAAATCAGCCGGAAGGGCTAAAGAGATAGGTATCAGGAAGGTCTCCGGGTCAGATAAATCCGGACTTGTATTTCATTTCCTTGGAGAATCTCTGATAATTGTAACAATTGCCACAATCATAGCATCTTTATTAGTACTTGCACTTATTCCATTGTTTAACCGGCTTACCGGTAACGTAATCTCAACCGGCATTTTCTCAGGATATAAAGTGTTTCTCGGGCTTTTACTATTGATCTTATTTGTTGGAACCGCAGCCGGATCATATCCTGCTTTCGTCCTTGCCTCTTTTAACCCGGTCGAAGTACTTAAGGGAACACTAAGTCAGGGATCGGGTTCTAAGAGACTGAGAGGAGTTTTGGTCGTGTTCCAGTTTTCGGTTTCGATAGTAATAATTATTGGTGCAAGCGTTGTGTACAGGCAGATCAATTTTATGACCTCATCAGACATGGGACTTGAGAAAAGGAACCTGATTGTTATAAAAAGACCCGATGTTCTGGGTAATCAGATTGAATCATTTAAGGAACAGGTTTTGCAAATTCCGGGAATAGAAAAAGCGGCTAACGCAACTTCTGTCCCCGGTAAGTTATACTCTAACAATGCATTTCTCCTCGATAACGATGCAACGAAAGCAACTCACCTTATGATGCAGGATCAGATAAGTTACGGATATCCGGAAGCACTGGGGATTAAGTTGGCTGAAGGAAGGTTCTTTTCGAGGGACTATGGAACCGACACTACTGCAATACTCATAAACGAAACTGCCGTTAAATCATTACGTCTTAAAGATCCGGTGGGAAAATATATCCTTCAGCCGTCAGGCCCCGGTAAATATGTAAAACGTAAGATAGTTGGCGTTATGAAAGACTTCCATATAGAATCTCTTCATACAAGTATTGCTCCTGTATGTTTTACATTCATGTCAGGAAATTATCCCGGGTATCTTTGCATACGACTAAATGGGAAGAATGTAAATGAAACGATCAGGGCAGTGGAAGTTCTTTGGTCTGATTTTTCCAACAGACAGCCATTCCAGTATTCATTTTTTGATGAAGAGTTTAATAAACAGTACGAAACTGAATTAAAAACAGGGAGAATCTTCATCCTTTTCTCTTTTCTCGCAATCTTCATTGCCTGCCTTGGTTTGATAGGTCTTATAACTTATACAGCCACCATCAGGACACGTGAGGTTGGAATAAGGAAATCATTCGGATCCACAAATCACTCAATCGTGGTTCTTTTATCAAGAGAAGTTGTAGCTCTTATTATAATATCATCTCTGGTTGCTTATCCGGCAGCATATTTTGGAATAAAAGTGTGGATCGGGGAATTTGCAGAAAAGGTTAATATCAGTCCTTATATCTACATCTTTGCAAGTCTTGCAGCTCTTATTATCGGATGGCTTTCGATTAGTTATCAGGCTCTTAAAGCGGCAAATTGTAATCCGTCACAAGCATTGAGAAACAACTAAAGACAAGGATTCATTTTACGAGTGTCTCAAGCAAGAAGAGGTTACAAATCAAAACAATGACCTTTTGAACCTGTGTTGGTGGTATGTGTTTCCTTTCGTCCTAAGTTGCCAGTATGACTATACATTGAGCCGGTCCTCATAAGGGACCTCTTCTCCAAACTCCAGATGGCGTTTCATTATTCTTAGATACATTGCCCAACAGTAGTTGGAAATTCTGTAATGTTCGTTGTCTTCTTTCCAACCAGTGTGGTAAAAATGAACTTCCGTTATATTGTTTTTGCCGGTCAGCCTGAAGCCAACTTTGCTATTCATCCAGTCGGAGTCTGCTTTTGTCATCGTCAATTCAAACTCTTTATTGGGCGCGAATATTGAAACAATGGCTTCCCAATTATAGCCAGCCCCGAAGAAAAGTCCGTAAATTTCTCCAATTGCAGGTTTACCTGTCGAGCTTTTGCTCCACCAAATGTCTAAACCCCTTGGTGTTGCAACGCTTTCAAACACTTTTTCAAGTGTAGCATTTATTGGAAAGTAATGATACAAGTCTGCCATTACACCAAATGATTTTGGGTTAATTATTATTCGTTTCTGAACTGTCTGTCGTTAACATTGCCACTAACGGATTTTTGCGTGCAGGAACGGATTTCACACCCTGTGACGTAATATTCCGATTCACAATCTGAGATTCGGCCTTTTGAGGTTTGATTATTGAATATAAAATTTCTTTGATAGCATTTGCCGCCTTGTTTACCTGGTTTCTATAAAAGGTCTGATTCAGATTCCTGGCAGGATTTTCTTCATTTGCCCTTAGGGGACGATTTACTCCCGCTTCTTTATAAATAAATTCTATCGCTCTTAATACTCCGCCAAGTTCATTTTCAAACAAGGCCTTGTCATCGGAATCCAGATCGTGTATCTGAACCGGCAGGATTCTATTTGCAATATTTCCATTGGGCAGCTTTACTTTCAAACCAAACTGATCGTGTGATGCAAGCTCTACAAATGACTTGAACTCATGTTCCCAGGCAAAGGATTTAGGATCACAATAGGTTTGTGAGATTATTGGTATAAAAACAAGACATTTGAGTTTTTCTTTCAGAGAATCACTGACATCATGTGTTTCTAATAGCCCATCATGAGGATTGATGTCAAAATAAACACTAATATCCTCTTTGAATGTTGCCTCAAGTTCGTCCTTCAACTGGGTAACAAACTCACTCACCCAGCTATCATGCTTATTATCCTTCTGGCGGTAGCTGATGAAGATGTCGTATTCGTAGCCCTGGATTATGCTTGCCATAGCATAAAAATATTATTACACAGTCATTAATCTTGTGCCCATAGCTTAAACAAAACTAATCTGGAAATGTTAGACCTGTCAAAAACCGTCCGAGTGATTGATCACACCTTTATCAGGAGCGCCATACCCTCCAATTCCTCATCTATACGATGAGGCAAGAGAGGCAGATTTTGACTAAATCCGGGAAACAGGCCCAATCTGACAAGTTACAGTTCAGGTCCGAATAAATTCAGAAATATTGCCGTCACTCATCCTGAAAATAACATGAAATACCTTCATTTGTTCAGTGAGGATTTACCTCAGGTCAACTACGCTCAGGAGCAGGTTAATCCTATAAACAAAGGACACGGATACAATAGCAAAAGTGGCAAAACGGGAGTTCAAAAACCGTGAAAAACAATTGACGGTTATTCTCCGTGTCATAGATTGTTTTATTAATTTTTCTTACAGATCAGACAACTGTCCCGGTGAACACTTAAAGTTGATCCGCAGTGTGGACAAGTCCTGCGTTTAGATTCAAAAACCAGGAAGCTGTCAATTCCTTTTTCTTTGATCATTGCCAGATTCTCTATGAAACTTGTTTTGTATTTAGTCCGGTAGCGCTTGTCAAGTTGTTTCAATCTGTTACATGGATATTTTTCACATTCATAGCAGAATTTTGAAGTCGTCATTTCGAGGTTAACGCACTTAATAATTATACACCGTTGAACAGATATAGCTTTATCGGCAGAATAGATCCTGCAACCCGGGCAGTTGTTTTTCTCTCTGAGATAAGCAATGCAGGTTCCACAGTTCATTCCACAAGGGGCGATCATGCTTCTTTCAAAGGTTACGGAGGGTTTCATATTGTGAAGGAATTTACTTAGGCCTTATAGCTGTTATTTCATTTCCGGCCATAGTGATAAGGATTGAATCTGCTTTGTCGCCGGTAACCTTAAACACTAGTCGTGCATTTACTTCCCTTAAAAAATACTCCGTCTCAGATGCAGGTAAAAGTTGATATAAGGGAAGGTCATTCCCCTGTACGAATAACTTATCACCTTCTTTAGTAATGACTAACGTGTTATCTTCACCAGCATCGTATTTGCCAATATATTTATCGAACACTGCAGGATTAACAGCAACCGGCGTTTCATCTTTTAACTTTATAGCTTCAAATTGTGTTCCGTTCTGATAGTGGATAGCGTTTGTAACATTTCCTTTTTCGTCAGTTACAAATTTTACTCTGGCATCCACTACTTTCCAGTAAAATTCTTCTTTTGAAGAGGGGAATATAGGAAATTTAGTTTGCCCTGTAAGCTGTGCTTGCAACTGCTTGTCTTCAAGTGTTACCAGTAATACCGCCCCTTGTGTGTAATCGTACCTGCCGACATAGCTTTTTAGTATGTTTTCATCCACTGTAATACCAGGAGTATCTTTGCTTATTGTTTGTCCCTGTAAAGAAATCAGGCTAAACAGAGCAACAGTTGTGTAAAAAATTCTGTTGGGTAAAGTTTTGTAGGTTTGCATGACAGTTTTTATAAGGTTTAGACATCTTAAAATCGTATTATCAAACTAATTTAAACAATAAATTCTACTCTATATACTTGTTCAGTATTTTACTTCTTTCGCTGCTCGTTTAGAAGCGATGTGATTGACGATATACCCGGCATCCTTGCCCATTCCAAAGATCAGGGCCGAACTAAGAGAACGTTGAAAGGGCAATCCCATGAAATACAGCCCCGGATGAGAACTAACGACTCCCCGTTTATGTACCGGATAACCATATTCATCGAAAATGGGGAGATCGATCCAACTGTAATCCGTCCTGAACCCCGTACACCAGATGACATTGGCCACCTTCATGACCCGGCCGTCTTCCAGCTGCGGATAGCCGTCACTTGTTCCGGTTGTCCGCCCTACCCATTCGACCTCCGCGTTGAGCAATCGCTTTTTTGTGCCTCCGGCCCGGGGGATCCCACGTGGTGGATAAAAGAGGCGCTTTCGCAACAATCGTCCGAGAGGATTTGCTACGTTGATAACCTTCGTAGCGGCAAAAACCATGATCGGCGTGATGAGGCGATCAGTTAAAGTGCCAGGGAGGGTGGGCTCCTCCCCGGTATCTCTGCCGGAAAGCCACACCTTGTGCTCCCGGACCATATCCAGGGCGATCTCTGCTCCCGATTGGCCTGCCCCCACCACGAGGACCGGGCCATTCCGGACCTGTGACGGGGTTTGGTATTGGGAGGAGTGCATCTGGGCGATGTCTGGATCCAATGTGTCTGCAAACTCAGGAATACGTGGATTGTGGAAGGCTCCTGTTGCCACTACCACATTGTATGCAGATATTCGTTCGCCATCTGTTTCAATGGTATAGCGATCGCCGTCAGAACTGACCCGGTGTACCTTAAAACCAGTTCTAACAGGAAGCTCGAACCGGTCGACGTAAGCCTGGAGGTAGTCGGACATATCGTCTTTACCGGGCAATGATCGGGGCTGTACCGGACAGGGCATACCGGGAAGACTGCTGTACCGGCCTGGGGTAAATAGTTTAAGAGAGTCCCATCTGTTCCTCCAGGCCGCTCCGACTTTGTCGTTTTCGTCCAGGATGACACATGGCAGACGACGACGGGTGAGGTGATACGCTGTGGCAAGGCCTGCCTGACCGCCACCAATAATCACAGTTTCGAATTGGTTCTCATTCATATCTGTATCACACTGTCATAAAACGATTTGCTAAAAGCTTCAAATGTTGCAACAGCCCTATCATTTTCCTTGCACTCTTTATTACCCGTAACCCGCTACCGGAGTTTTTGTTCAACGGGGTGCTTTTCATTCCTATGATAAACATTTTCTGTAAGTCATTAAAAGAACTCCCGACTGCTCTCCGGACTCGTAGCATTGAAGTTTCTGGTTTTCAAAAGCTCCCGAAGATGATCCGAGGGATTGTCCTGTTCCATCTCTTTATTAAAAGTTTTCAATAAACTCGCTGGTGCACCAGCAATCGCACTTATCATGTTCATCACGCCTTAAACTGTTACATTCTTTATCCGTCACATCCAATTCTTCTATGGTAGTGCTGCCAAAAGGAATAAGTTTAAGACAATGAATGGTACAGGTACCAAACTTCTTCTGGCAGGAATCAAAACCAAGGGAAAAGAGAAGGAAGAGAATAAAAACTATTTTGTAAAATACTTTCCTGGTCTTCATAGCATTTGGAATATAACCAAATCTACGACAGGGAAGACCAAAAGTCAATTTTATTTAAACTGGGCAATCAATTTGTTTGGAAGGGATCAACAATTAAATAGTGATTACCAAAATGTGCAATGCCGGGAATTCCGAACAACAAATTTTTGCCAGTCAGTTACGACATTATTAGTTCTAAATCTGCTGATATACATAAGATTATTAATATCATCCGGATGCTTTTTTAAGCCGCAGCAATGCGCCAATCCATGCGCCATTGTTGAAATGCTTTTTGTACCTTCCACCGACAAGATTATGTAGTCGGTCATCGGGCCTAATGAACAACCAATTCTGCCTCCGATCGCCCGGACAATGAAAACGCTGACTGGGAAACCAAAATTAATTGGAATTATGTTCCACCCTGCTGAATAATTTGCGAAATAGTCACCAACCTCACCCCATTCAATCTTTGCTGCGGGCCCATTGCATGACACATCAAGGGCAGCAATAGGTGCGGCTTTGGGCAGGGTCTGGATGATCGGTCTAACATAGGGGCTGATCGTTATATCAAATCTGTCCTTGAATGTCCTGATTGCATAATCCAATGCGTCCTGCAACAGTTTGAGCGAAACCTCATCGTGCAAGACCGGTGTCCCGTTTTCATCACGTAAAATGAAAATTTGAAGTCGTAATTTTTTTTGGGTGGAACGCCTGACAAGGACGAGATTAATTAACCGGACCAGTACTTCAATTACTAATTTAACAAACACCCTAATAGTGGCATTCACAACTCTCAGAACTTGTTTAACATTGTTTGTAATTGATGACCACATTCCCATAAATCTCTTTAATTAAGTGTCTATTTGAGAAAGAGGTTTTTCACACCACCTTACACCCGGATCGTAAAAGCAAGTTATGATAATGATTTTAATTATCCGAAAAAATGATCAGGATTAATTTTCAATAAGGCTGTCCTCAGTTACGCAATACCGAAAACATAGAAATGCCCTTCCGGGTAGAAAGTCAGCATGAACTAAGTTTCTGCATAAGGGTTATAAGTAAGTATTTGGTAGAAACAAAAAGTAATTCTTCGTTTAAAATTTAAACCATGAGTGTAGAGAAATATGAGGGTTACAGCAATAAGCCAACATGGATCATTGCAAACTGGCTGAGAAATAATTTAGAAAGACAGGATTACTGGAGGATGAAATCTGAGAAGCTGCCATGTGGAGATTTAATAAGAGAGTTGAAGCTAAGCCTGGAAGATGTAAACAATCCACTAATAGTCAGAGGCTCCATTTATAAAGAACTTTTAAGTTTTTCCATGGGATTAATAAATTGGAATGAGATTGTTGATATTTTTAAAGAGAAGGGTATCTAAGAAGATATTTTTATTATAAAAGGGCAAATCTTTTTAAAGTAATTTTTATTCCAAATTGGGTTTTAGCCATAAAAATGACAAGGAATTATCGTTTATTCTTTACATATGATGATATGTTGTGAACATTGTCAATCCAGATGCCATTAGCAGGATCTGTTGCATATTTGCAAATTGATTCGATTGTTTTTAGTTGCGATGTCTGAAAACCTCCCTCATTCATTTCGTGCCCTGCAAGAATCAACCATGATCCATTGACTTTTGCTGCCTCGTACCTGCCGGGTCAGCAGTGCCGTAAGATTGTCCAAAAATGCAAAGGTTTATAAAACTAAAAGCTGCTATTAAAACAATAACTTCCTGTTGACTTTGCGTTTTGCTCATAGTGATCTTATTATACCAATAAATATACTAACATCACCGGATTCCCGTGCAAAGATAATGGAACCTTCATATTTGTTTAATTTTATGAGAGACACTAATTGCAATTCCCTGTGATAACTTCCAACCTGCCTCGCTTAATAATTATTAAAAAAGCCCTCATAACAGGGCTTTCTTTTTTTATCAGATCAGGTATAGGTCAGGTGTTTATGTTAGAAATATAATTTTTGAGCTGGCCCAGATAGGTTCCGGAATGTTGCATCTCTGCCTTTTGAAGAAACCGTATCCTTGCAACTTCATCAGGTATCATGGCATCTATCTCAATCCAGGTTGAGTTAGTAACTTTTACAAACTTGGTTTTGCCCCTGGCTTTTATATTTTTCCTGATTTTCATATCACTATTAAAACGGCAATGTTGATCAGGATATTGCATTAAAGGAGAGAATATTAGCCGGGTTATGCTCAAGTTTACCGTCTCTTTTAAATATTTTCTTGCGGCTGGATATAATTCTGTTATTCCGTCTAAATAATTTCCGTCAGTTTTACCGGACGATGTTCCAGGCTGGATTTTTTTGCAGCCAGTGCAATGGCAACTGACATCAATCCATCATTACCGGCAACAGGAAGCTGTTTGTTGTTGATAACTGCATCACAAAATATCTTCATTTCATTGGCATATGCCTCAAGATACCTGTCCATGAAGAAATTCAGCGGCAAGGAACCATGAACGCCATCGCTTGCATAATAGCGGTGGTTCTCGGGAAAATTGTTATCGGCACATATCATTCCTTTTGAACCGAATATTTCAACTCGCTGGTCGTAACCATAAACGGCTTTCCGGCTGTTATCGATAACTCCGATTGCACCATTGGCAAAGGTGAGTGTAATTATTGCAGTGTCAACATCACCTGCTTTACCGATTTCAGGATCGACAAGTACTGCAGCTTTTGTATATACCTCGGTCACTTCGCTTCCTGTAATATACCTTGCCATATCAAAATCATGTATTGTCATATCCATGAACATACCTCCCGAAACTGCGCTGTATTCGGCAGGAGGGGGAGCCGGATCGCGTGAAGTGATTTTAAGGATGTGAGGATCACCTATTTTTCCTTCAGCAACCAGCTGTTTGATTTTCAAGAAAATTAGGATCAAAACGGCGGTTAAATCCAACCATCAGCTTAACACCGGCCTTTTCAACTGCATTGATGCTCCTTTAATGACTTCAAGGGAAAGATCAACAGGTTTTTCACAGAAAATATGCTTTCCGGCATTTGCTGCATCAACAATATATTTTGCATGAGTATCTGTCGGAGAACAGATTACAACAGCTTCAACTTCCGGATGATTGATTACATCCGTATGACTTGCTGAAAACAGAGCTTATTCCGAATGCCTTTGCTACTTCATTTGCACTTTCCAGATTTGTATCGGCAATTGCTACAACTTCAGCCTGCGGAACATTCTGAACCAGTGTTGCAATATGGACCTTGCCAATCCTTCCGGTACCAATTACTCCAAGTTTTAAGTTTTTTCATATTTATTAAGATTTTTAATATTCAATCGTTTGTATTCAAGATTCATAAGCCCAAGTGATTTTATATAGTCCCGGTTACGTTGTGCACATACTTTTGGATTTCCCATTCCCGGAAGAACATCCTGTTCGACAACTATCCATCCTGAATATTTCTGTTCATTAAGTTCTCTGACAATTGCTTTGAAATCAACAGATCCCTTGCCAAGTTCACAGAAAACACCATTGGCAACTGATTTAAAATAATCCCATCCTTCATTCCTTGATTTTGCTGCAATTCCGGGATGACAATCCTTGAAATGGATATGCCAGATCCTGTCCTTATGCTTTTTCAGAGCCTCCAGCGGATCGCCGCCGCCAAACATATAATGTCCCATGTCGAGAACAAGTCCGACAAGAGAAGGATCGGTCAGTGAAAGCAGAGTGTCAATTTCCGGAGGTGTTTCAACATATCCTGCACAATGATGATGAAATACAGTTCGCAAGCCTGTTCTGGATTTCACTTCCCTGCAACCAGATTTGCCCCTTCGGCAAACACTTTCCATTCATCCTTACTGAGTCCCATTGACGGAGTCACTCTTCCTGCATTTAGTGTACGTTCTTTTATACTGCCGTTTTCATCGGCAAGAACGATAAATGCATCAGGATAGCCTGCATCTGCCATCAGTTTTGCAGTTTTAACAGCAGCTTCGGCACCGGCGGCATGTTTTGACCTGTCTTTAAGAAAGACAGGGACAAAGGCGCCAACCATTGCAGAGAGCACGTTTATCAAGCTCTTTTCTCAGTTCTGACGGGATAACAGGCATAAAACCCCAGTCACCAAGTTCAGTACCCTGATAACCGGTTTCCCGGATCTCATCAAGAACCTGTTCAAAACCGGCAGCTTTGCCTTCAAGGTCAAATTCGAGAACACCCCAGGAACATGGGGCATTTGCTATTTTTATCATATTCAAGTAAGTATTAGAGTACATTATTAAATAGTATGAATTAAAACTTTCTGTGTCCATTCATCATGCCAGCGTTCAATAACCACTTTTGTCTGGGTATAGAACTCAACTGCATGAAATGATTGTCCATGCAGATCACCAAAGAAACTCTCCTTCCATCCGCTGAAAGGGAAAAATGCCATTGGTGCAGCAATACCTATGTTTATCCCAATATTTCCTGCCAGGGCATCGTGCCTGAATTTTCGGGCTGCAGCTCCGCTAGCGTGTAAATATGCTGGCAGCATTACCATAACGGCTCTTGTTGGTCAGTTTTATTGCATCTTCAAGTGAATCAACATTATTGATGATAATTACCGGACCGAAAATTTCCGTTTTATAAATTTCACTTTCACTATCCACATCTCCAAATATTGTAGGTCCAATAAAGTTTCCGCTCTTCACATCCCGGAATATTTATTTTTCGTCCGTCGAGCAATAATCTGGCGCCGTTATCCACTCCTTTTTGTATCAGTTTTTCAATCCGTTCCTTGCTCTCTTTTGTAATTACCGGTCCCATTTCCACACCTGGTGTCATCCCGTTTCCGATCTTTTTGCTTTTGAAGCCTGGATTAAGTTTTTCAGTAAATATCTCACCGGCTTTTCCGACAGTCAGAACAATAGAAGCAGCAAGACATCTTTGTCCGGCACATCCATAAGCACTGTCGGCAATAATTCTTGACCGTTGTATCTTCATCAGCATCAGGCATTATAACAACCGGATTCTTTGCTCCGCCATGTGCCTGAACCCGTTTCCCATGAGCAGTGCCGGTCTGATAGATATATTTTGCCACAGGTGAGGAGCCTACAAAGCTGATTGCCTTAATATACGGATGTTCCAGAATTGCATCAACAGTTGCCTTTCCTCCATGAACCATGTTTAATACACCTTCAGGCAAATTCAAATCCTCAAATAGTTCAAAGATCCGTGTCATGGTGCAGTGGCACTTTCTCTGAAGGCTTGACAATATATGTATTCCCGCAGGCAATAGCATATGGCATAAACCAGAACGGGATCATAACAGGAAAGTTGAATGGGGAGATACAGGCACCGACTCCCAATGGCTGACGTATATAAAACTCATCAATACCTGTTGCTATATCTTCGGAAAAATCGCTTTGCAGAAGTTTTGGTATTCCGCAGGCCACTTCAATGTTTTCTATTGCACGTACTATTTCGGCCTTTCGATTCCGAAAAAGTTTTACCACATTCGCTTGTACAGATCTCAGCGATCTCATCAGCATTGGCTTCGAGGATCTGTTTCATCTCTAAAGAGATACTGCACCCGCTGGGTAGGCAGGGGTGTTTCGCCATGACCACCAGGCCTGATGAGCACTCTCTGCTGCATCAGTCAATATCATCTTTCGATCCTGCAGGAACCCTGGCAAGGAGCTGGCCGTCAGCCGGATTTATTACATCCAGGACCCTGGATTCCCTGCTTTCGCACCATTGTCCGTTTATATAGTTTTTAAGAATTCTTGTCATACTGATTGATCTGTATTTATTGTTATCAGAATTTCATTTTACAGAAAATACCTTTGTTTCTTTTTATTTTCCACATAGTTCTGATAAGCCTTCTTAACAGTATCTATTTCAGCAACTTCCGCAACAGCTACTTCCCACCATGCATAACCCGGAACACCTTTATAGAGATCCGTTTCAATAGTTATAACAGTTGTTACGGTCTGCTTTCTAGCTTCTGCAAGAGCATTTTTCAAAGAGTTGATATCAGTGGCTTCAATAACATATGCTCCAAGGCTGCGTGCGTTTTGAGCAAAATCGACCGGAAGAGTATCTCCTGTCAGTAGTCCGGTTTTTTCGTCACGGTAACGGTATTTCGTTCCGAAACGCTGAGATCCGATTGATTGTGATAATGCTCCAATACTGCCGAATCCGTTGTTATTCAGACAGAATAATTGTGAATCTTTATTCCTTCCTGGATAGCCGTCACAATTTCATTATTCATCATCAGGTAATTTCCATCTCCGACCATGACATATATCTCACGGTCGGGACAGGCCATTTTTGCACCAATTCCTGCTGCACATTCATATCCCATTGTTGAATATCCATATTCAAGATGGAAACCTTTCGGATCGGTTGTCCGCCAGAGTTTATGAAGATCACCGGGCAGGCTGCCGGCAGCGCATAGCACAACATCGCGCGGACCGGCAAACTCATTGACAGCGCCAACAACTTCAGCCTGTGAAACGGAAGTGAACCGGTGACTTTGTAGAATTCGCTTACCTGTTTATCCCATGATCTGTTTAGCCTTTGCTGCGCGTTCAATATAATCATCTGATACCCTGAAATCGCTCAAGTAAATCATAAAGTTCCTCAAGGCAGACCCTTGCATCGGCAGTAAGAGGCAATGCGCAGTGCTTATACGAATCGAAATCCAGCAATATTGATATTAATGAATTTTACATCCGGATTCTGAAAAGCTGTTTTTGAAGCAGTTGTAAAATCGCTGTAGCGGGTTCCGATACCAATAATCAGATCGGCTTCTGAGGTAAATTCATTGGCTCCAGGTGTACCGGTTGCACCTACTGCCCCCAGGTTTGAAGGGTGATTATATGGCAGTGATCCTTTTCCGGCAAATGTCTCAGTAACCGGAATTCCTGTCCGTTCAACAAGTTTCTGTCAAGATTTCCGTAGCCTCACTGTAAATAACTCCGCCACCGGCTATAATAACCGGTTTTTTTGAAGCCCTAATCAGATCTGGCAGCTTCTTTCAGTATGCCTGTAGTCCGGTCTGGGACGTGCAATTCTCCAGATCCTTTTCCGGAATAATTCTTCCGGAAAGTCAAAAGCCTCAGCCTGCACATCCTGCGGTAATGCCAGAGTGACGGCTCCTGTATCGGAAGGTGAAGTAAGTACCCTCATAACTTCAGGCAGAGAAGTGATCAATTGTTCCGGCCTGTTGATCCTGTCCCAGTATTTTGATACCGGCTTAAAACAGTCATTTACCGAAATATCCTGGGAAGAAGGTGATTCAAGCTGTTGCAGGACCGGTGCAACATTTCGGCGTGGCAAAAATATCTCCCGGCATGAAGAAGAACGGGTAACCTGTTAATAGTTGCACAGGCAGCACCTGTAATCATATTTGTGGCACCCGGACCAATTGAAGAGATGCAGGCAAAAGTTCCCAGACGATTCTTCATTTTGGCATAGGCTGTAGCTATATGAACAGAAGCCTGTTCATTCCTGGTCATATAGTATCGGAAATCAGGATTTTCCATCAAACCTTCACCCACGCCTGCAACAATACCGTGACCGAATATTCCGAGACAACCGGCAAAAAAGGGATCCTCAACTCCATCACGTTCAACATACTGGTTCTTCAGAAACCTGACAACGCCTGTCCGACAGTTAATCGATTAGTTTTCATATAAATAGCTGAAATTTAAGAAGTTTAAAACCCCCCTTTTGATTCAATAAAGCTGAGAGTCTCATCAAGCGTGGGATTAAAATTTGAGCATCCCGGCTTAGTAACAAGGATTGCCCCGCAGGCATTTGCCATCCTGCAGCATTTGTACCAGTCCCATCCGTTAAGATACCCGTAAATAAATCCGCTGGCAAAGGCATCACCTGCCCCGAGTACATTAACCACACTTACGGTAAAACCCGGGACATCGGTGACACTTCCGTCTTTTAGAAAAACCGATGACCCTTTTGATCCTCTTTTTACTATCAGGGCCTGGATGCCCAGCTCCATGATTGACTTTATTGAAGCATCAATATCTCCCTTGATTTCGGGAGCAGAGATTTGCTGGTTCCTGATACTGATCTTTCCCGGATCGCTCAGCATAGTGGCCAGGATCTCCTCTTCAGTGCCCAGGGCTATTGTGCAATTCTTCAGGTATGCCCTGGCAGTAATCCCGAAAGCGCGTGCGTCATGCCACTGATCAGCACGGAAATCAAGATCGATCAGTATCGGAACATTGTTTTTTACGGCTTCTTCAGCAGCAAAAAATCCGGCCGACCTCGTGGGTTCTACATTCAAAGCGGTAGCAGAGATCTCAAACAACCGGAAGGATCCTATCTGTGCATTGATCACATCATCGATATTTACTTTTGAATCGGCACAGTTCTCGCGATAATAAACCAGGGGAAAATTATCCGGCGGCTGAATTCCCAATACGACAGCACTGGTGCGGGATCCCGGTTTTACAGGAATGAATTTTGTTTCAACTCCTTCCTTCGTCAGGAAATTCAACAGGAAATCTCCGACCTGATCGTGTCCTATTGCGGTTAATAATGCCGATTTAAGCCCCAGCCGTTTTGTCCCGACTGCGATATTAAGCGGTGAGCCTCCCACATATGCATTGAACGCCTGTATATCAACAAAAGCTGCACCTATGTTTGCAGAGTAAAGATCAATCGATGATCTTCCGTAGGTTAGTACATCATACATTTTATCAGCCATAACCAATTAATTTCCCTTTAAATATTTACCTGCCATTCATTTCAAGAGTCACCAACGGGATCCTGGGATCCATTCCCTTCCAGGTGCCATAGATCCATTTATGGTCCTTGTCATCAGTCGATTTGAGGCTCTGGTCACTGCCGGCAAGGAAATTGAGATAGTAGACATTATATCCATGGCCGGCGACAACAGGATGGTAGCCCTCCGGAACAAGTACCACATCGTTGTCATGCGCCTCAGCTATTTCATCAAGGCTGCGGTCATCATTATAAACTTTTTGAATTGCAAATCCCTGAGGTTTATCGATCTTATAAAAATAAATCTCTTCCAGGCTTGCTTCGAGTACCGCACCTGTCACGGGATCGGTTTTTCTTGTATCGTGTTTATGGGCCGGGAAAGAACTCCAGTTACCTGACGGAGTGTAAACCTCAACGCATACCAGGCGGCTGCTTTCAGATCCGGGAGGCAAAATGCTGTTTATCTGACGACTGGCATTATCCCCGCCGCGGAATTCAATACCCATTGAAGCAACGTCTTCCGGTGTTATTAACCTGGCCGGGAAAACTTTATCAGCTTCACACCATCCGCAGGCAATGTCGAGGAAGTCACCCGCGGGGGAAATTTCAAATTCGGTATGCGGTGGAAGATATAAAGCATGAGGAAGTCCTCGGAATACATTTTTTCTTCCGTTTAATGTTACCCAGGTTCCTTCCGGAGTCTTTGCATGAAAATTTCCGCCCATCAGCACAAACAAATACTCATTGGCCCCTGTAACTCCGGTCCATTTTTCTCCTGGCTTAACAGATCTGGCAATAAAGTTCAGATGCAACCAGCCGGCTTCATCGGAAGTAATCGTCTGATACTGTTCAGCACCGGGGGATGCCTTTACAAGCACCCTGCATTTCTTATCTCTGTTCATATTTTAGTTTATTGCATTTAATTCACCAAAAAAACCATTTCAGAGAATTCTCCAGGCCATATATTCTACCAGAAGAAATAATAGAGCGCAGCAAGGATACCTAAAATGCCGACAGCTGCAATATTAAACCCGGGAGTTGTTTTAAACAGGCCTTCTTCAATAATGATGCCTTTAATATCCATTGTCCGCCTGGTATTGTTGAAAATTATTATCAGGCCTATCAGAATAAAGCCAACGACCAGTACATATACGGCTTCAAGTGCAAGATGCCACATGGAAGAAACAAAAAACACAACAACCAGACCAATTACCGATGCAATTGCAATGATAACCCATCCTGATCTGACGGCACTGGACCTTGAAATTTCATCGGCAAGCGGATTTGCGATGCGGTGTGATTTGTCAAGGAGGCTTAATCCGACCATTACCACGGAAAGGATAATGAAAACATAGCCAATCCTTAGGATAAAAGGCAGGTCAGGACTTATTATCTTGAAAAGTATGCCAAGCGGGATTGTAAGCAAGGCTATCCACAGCGCAGCATTTGCCGTTGCCTGCCGCCAGAAGAGTCCGCAAAAGAAAATAAGAAATACACCGGGATAGATGAATCCTGTGTATTCCTGGATATATTGATAAGCCTGATCAAGTGATTTCAATTGGGGCGCAACTATTGTAGCAATCACCAGTGCAATTAAGGCAACAAATCGTCCTACAAGGACCAGTTGCTTCTCAGAAGCATTTTTATTGATAAACCCCTTATAGATATCTACGGTGAAAATTGTCGATGTGCTGTTTACCAGGGAACTGATGGAAGAAACGGCTGCAGCGGCTATTGCTGAAAATGCAAGTCCTGTTATTCCAACAGGTATAACGTTGCTGAGCAACCACGGATAGGCCTCATCCGATTTCCCAAGTTTTGCACCCATCGCAAATGCAGCTATTCCGGGAATAACAACCAGAAGGGGGACAAGTAATTTGAGGTAACCTGCAAAAGCCACACCGTATTGAGCCTCTTTGATGCTTTTACCTGCCAGACCACGCTGAATTATGAACTGATTAAATCCCCAGAATCCAAAATTAGTCAGCCACATCGAACCCAGGACAACTCCCAGTCCCGGAAGATCAAGAAATGCATCTTTCTTTCCTCCGACACCATCCGGAACGAAAACTGTTCCTTTTTCAATTATCATGTGAAATTTTTCCGGTGCCCTGTGTACCAATTCGGTAAAACCTGCAACAACACCCTGTCCGTCTCCCAGCGCACGCACAGCCAGAAAGGTGGTCAGCAATCCGCCAAATATCAATACAATTACATTAATTACATCGGTCCAGGCTACGGCTTTCATCCCGCCCCACAGAGAGTAAAGAGCAGAAAGGAATGAGAACCCGATAATACCGTAAACAAGGGGAACCCCGATTATTCTTTCAGTCGCCAGTGCTCCCAGATAAATGACTGCCGTAATATTGACAAAAATATAAACCAGTATCCAGAATACTGCCAGGGTGGTACTGACTCTCCTGTCATACCTCTGTGAAAGAAATTGGGGCATGGTGTAAATGCCTTTCTTAATAAAAACCGGGAGGAAATACTTTGCAACAAAAATAAGAACTGCGGCGGCAATCCATTCATAGGCTGCTATAGCCAGACCGATTGCATACCCTGAACCGGACATTGCGATAAAGTGTTCGGCTGAAATATTAGCCGCCAGCAGAGTTGATCCGATAGCCCACCAGGGCAACGACCGGCTGGCTAAAAAGTAATCCTGTGAAGTTTTTTGTTCGCCCTTTTTGGTTCTCGACACCCAGAGTCCAAAGACTATAATGACCACGGCATAGATAATAAAGATTACCCAGTCGATAGTAGTGAATTGCTTCATTTTTAAATTATCCTTAATTTACCTGCGGCAATTTAAGACTGTCTCATCAGTATTCATCAACTTATGACAGTCTTATTTTTGTCAGTAAGTTATATGAAATTTAACACAGATAAAAGAACTTTTTCACATACAGGGAATCCATAATTAACGGAATTATAATTCACAGTCCGGATTTTGCTTGTGCCTGGGATTAACCTCCTGATTGGTTGTGGAATATAGTTATCTGGTTAAAGCCGGATCTTATTTCCTGTGAACCTGGTCAGGTTCAGGTGCATTTACTCAATTTTGGTTATTTTTTCTGATAAAAATGTGTGCTTTCGAAGATCTTATCCGCAGATTTTGCTATAAAGCCACTGTACAGCTGACCGCTTGAGTCGGGAAACCGCTGTGCGAATTCATAATAGCATGCCGGAACTTCAAATTCACCCTCAAGAAATTTTATTTTGACGATATCTGCCATGGTACTCGATTGCTGAAGAAGATCATCCGGGGTACCCTTAACCTCCCCGCCTGAACTGTTCAGCATGAATCCGTTTTTCTTCAATAACTCATTTACCTTATAAATGTCATTGTATTTGTTAAGGGAGTTTATACTCACAGTGAAGTGATTAGCCCTGAATCCGAAAACATAAAACCAGGCTGCATATTCCGATTCTTCCCTGAGTCGGGTGTAGACCTCGTAGGAGAGGGGACTGAAGAGAGAACCCGAAAATATAAGATCATCCGATGCAAACCTGACTTTCCCGGTTTTATCCATTAACTTACTGAAAGTATTTTGAATATATTGCGTGCAATCGGCCAGTATCAGCTGGCTTATAAATACACGCGGCATATTCTTTTCTCCAGGTAATTCATAATGCCTGGCAAAGAGGTGTTTATCCCTGAATTCATACTGCCCTTTAGGTGTATACCCGTTCCTGATAAACTGGTCAGCCAGCACATCTATACTTATTTCGGGAAAATCAAGTGTTCTGAAGGCTATATGGTCATTTACAACCTTCTCTCCTTCATCCGTAAAAAGGTTGAATATTTTCCCGGCCGATGGATTCTGATGAATGTAATCAGACCAGAGACGATTTAAAATATTTTCCAGGTTCATAGCATTAATATTTATTGGTTAAGAATATTGACGCCGACACTATTTTAAATAACCAAGGTAATTCTGAAAATGTTCAAAGGAAATTTAATTAAGGCATTGGAAAAATCAGAAAGGGTATGGGTAGCCTCTCCCGTGCATTACTGATGCACCAACTATTTTAAAAGATTTGGCTAAAGTGGTAACCTGAATCCAAAGACAGGAAGTTCTCCCTGCATAAAATCCAGATCTTCTGATCTTCTAAAGCCCAGATTTTCATACATTTTCCATGCAGTCTGCATCGCCATTGTAGTATGAATAATCACCTGAAATAACTTCTTATCCTTAGCTTTTCTGATGCATTCAATTGTTAACAGTTTACCAATACCCCGACCTCTTGCCGATGGATCCACAGCCAGTAATCTGAATCCGGCGGCATTTCGTTCCCTGGTAGCTGTTCCGCCTGATCCATAATATTGCATATCACCAAAATAGACGACACATCCTGCTATCTTACCATCGGAAGATACTGCTACTAAAAGCTCAGTTTCCGGTTTATTTGTCAGCTCACCGACATTGGCAAGCATTTTATAATAATCCGGCTGTTCAGATTCTTTTGGAAATCCCTCAAGCCTGGAATATACCTGGACCATCAGTTTCCCGATTTCCTCAAATTCGCCGGGCTTTGCATTTCTGATTTTGTAATCCTCCTTAATCATCGTTTTACTTGTCAAGATTTAAATAAACCCGCCAATAAATTTTTGCCTTTTTGCTAAAATGATTTTCAATCTCTCCCCAGTGGGCACGCATAAAATTATATGGCTTCAGCCAGTCCTGATTTTCAACTTCCTCTTCTGTTGGAGAGGTATTATAGGTTACCTTATTTTGAGTTGCGTAGTATTTATATGCAAGCAGGAAGGCATTGTTTTTAAAGATCTCAAAATTTCCAATGCTCTTGTTCCAGCGGGAGAGGTAGTATTTTTTATCGTTTGAAGTCAGAATCAGCACTGAAATATAAACTGCCAGGAAGTAGGAGGGTATAATCATAAGGTCCCACCAGCCAAGAAAGAAATAGCCGGTAATAAATACTCCGGATATTATAAAAAAACTGAGCTTCTGGA
The DNA here is from genome assembly GCA_963737255.1 of uncultured Bacteroidales bacterium. Lineage (GTDB taxonomy): Bacteria > Bacteroidota > Bacteroidia > Bacteroidales > VadinHA17 > LD21. The sequence continues at coordinate 334,319 of CAVTSB010000005.1, read as the reverse complement.
AAACCAGTAACGGGATATTAAGCAGCCTGATTAAGAAAACGCCCAAATGAAGATTTACAATTATCTGACCGAAAAAATAAAGACTTGATGGTATAATGAACTTATACTTTAAATCAATATCAATGAAAATCACTACCAGAAAGGATAACGTAAACAGGAAATTGGGAAATTGTATAATACTGTCAGTAAGCGACAAAAAGTCAACAGGGTTGACTTTTTTTGAAAGCCTGTGAAAAAGCAGCCACTCTGTCTTTCCGTTAATGTCAATTACTTGTCCTTTTGTCGTAATCATTGCGGGGGAATTAATTAATTGACAAAATTAAGATTTTAAAGGAAAGTCTGATCCGGATTGCCTGTGAAGGATTGTCCTTTATCCCAATGATTATTAATCCCTGCAAATCCCCGGAATCACTTATTTGTTTACCTCAAATTCGATTAGCTCGATCGGGGTACCATTATGTTCAATCATTGCAACCCTTATACCTTCAGTATTTGATTCAGGTTCAGAGATCACATTAAAATCATGGTTTGCAAGTTCATAGTCAATATCCCTCACTTCAAATGCAATATGGGGAACCAATTGGATTATTTTGCTTACCGGGCTATCCTTTTCGAATCTCATCCACTCAATTCCAAACGGGCTGGTTTGAAATCCGGATACATGGAATTTAAATTTTGGAAGGTAAGTCTCACCCGGCATTCTCTTCTTTGTTGGGATTCCCAAATGATGATATTTCCACCCCCAGTCACTGGTTGCAAGTGGTAGTTCATGATCCAGCCTCAGTATGTTCATCGTTTTTCTTTAAAGTTAAGTATTGCTCTCTTTTTCCGGTTGTTTTGTTTTTATTATTTCCACAGCTTTATATAAAACGACTATCTCCAGCAATTCGGCAGGAATTAAAATGATTTCGCCAACAAAAGCCAGGATAACCGTAAGGAAAAAACAAGCCGCAGAAATTTCAAATATGCCTGCAATAACAGGCAGTTGTCCAAATGATTTTTGAAGCTTAATCAGTGAAACACCATATAGAATCCCTATCCCGCCGAATGCCAGAGCCTCGGCTCCAAGGATGAATTCACGTTCGATTGACTCATAAAATACTGATGCTATATCATAGCTTATGACCAGGAACATACCAAAGATCAGAACGTAAGAGATTATCTTGAGCAGGTAGTTCCTGAACAGATGACCGGTAATGATGAAACCACGCTGAAAGAAGAAGTATGCAATCAGGACAGAGATCTTCATGCTTACGTAAAAGGAAATGCTGAAAATCATCTGCTCTTCCCTGAATCTGAAATATTCCGCCGCTCCCTCCAGGAATCCCAGGATGAAATAGATCAATCCGGCTACCCAGGCTATATTAAGTTGTCTGATCAGATAATCTGCCGGCTTATCAGGGTTAATATCAATAAGAAAGATATCACTTAACCATTCACTGAAATTCCGTTTATTATTATCATCAAGATCTGATATTTTGCTCAGATCATAATCAAGGGCAGCAAGGATAGTTTTTACTGTAAAGCTTCGTGGGGTAACTTCTCCAGCTTCGATCCGCTGAAGCGTACGTACGCTTATATTACACTTGTCTACAAGCTCCTCCTGCGTAAGTCCTTTCTCCTTCCTTAATCCGGAAATTTTTTTCCCTAATTCTGGTTGTTTCATGATTTTGAATTTTTTAACAATAGTACAACTGAAAAAACTATTGTTAAAATATTTGGAAGGTACTTTACCCGACATTTACACGTCATTTTGTTGAAAATTGGCCCTGCACCCTGCGCTCTGAGCCCTGCGCCCTGAGCCTTTTAGTCCTTCTTCCTCACCAGTATCTTATCAATCCTGTTCCCGTCAATATCAACTATCTCAATTATATAGTCATTGAATGTGAACTTATCCCCGATCTGGGGCAGCTTATCGATATTGTTCAGAACAAACCCCGCCACTGTTGAATAATCGATGTTTTCGAGGTCGGTGATGTAGTTGTCGAAGATCCCGTCAAGAACCTCGGCGGGTGCATCGCCGCTTACAAGTACCGATTTATCGTCCCGAATAAATATATCCGGTTCATACGGCTCACCCTCCTGAGGAATATCACCGATCAGGTTTGTCAGGATATCGTGAGGTGTAATGATCCCTTCCAGGGTCCCAAACTCATTCACGACAATGCAAAAATGGATCTTGTTCTCCTTGAACTGTTTCAAGACCCTGTGAACATCAGAGCTTTCAGGCACAATAAGAGGCTGAAGCAATATCTTTGAAAGTGAAAAATCAGGTGAAGTCAGATCAGATGCAAGGAAGTCCTTGACATTCAGTATTCCCTGAAAATCATCGAGGTTTCCTTTTGAGCATACGAGCCGGCTGTGATGCGATTTGAGAATATCTTCCTTTATTTTCCTGTAGGGCTGGTTCATGTCAACCCAGTCGACCTCCATCCTGTGGGTCATTATATGCTTGGCCTTCTTGTCGGAAAAGTAAAATACCTTCTCGTGAAGCTGGTTCTGGTCTAATTCAATCACTCCCTGCATCGATGCACTCTTAAGCAGATACCTGAGCTCGCTCTCGGTATACTTTTCAGATTGTTTCCTGATTCCCAGAAGTTTGTTGATAAGTGAAGTGGAAAATGAAAGGAACTTGACAACCGGATAAAAGATAATGCTGAAATGGTAGATGACCGGTGCGATCCGTGACGCTACCTTTTCAGGATTGCTCAGGGCTACCGTTTTAGGTACGAGTTCCCCAATAAGTATTGAGAAATAGGTAATTCCGACTATTGTAATGAACAGCGAGATCTCCTCAGCGTAATTTCTCGTAAGATCAAATTGCCCGAAAAAAGGGGTGATATCCTCTGCAATATTGATACCGCCATAGACGCCAGTCACAATACCGATCAATGTTATTCCAACCTGGATTGCTGACAGGAAACTCTCCGAGTCCTTCAGCAGCTTTAGCGCGGTTTTCGCTCCTGCGCTCCCTTTGTTTTTTAATTGTTCCAGTCTCGACTTTTTGCATGAAACGAGAGCAATTTCGGACAATGCAAAAAATCCGTTTACAAGGATCAGTATGCCGATAATAATGATTTCCATTGAATAGTAATATCTCACCCCTTTTTACAAAGCTGATACTATAGCGCCTGGTAATTGGGAGTATCAAAGATATTACATTTCCCGAAATCCAGAAGTTGGTCCTGTTACCGGTATTGTCAATATGCAGGGGGATATGCTAACCTGATTCTCAGGCATTGACAAGAGCTTCAATGTCAAATTTCTTCATCCGGAGAAAAGCTTTCACAACCCTTTCCGACCGGGAGGGGTCACTCATAAGTACTTCCAGTATCGAAGGTATTATTTGCCACGAAACCCCGTATTTATCTTTCAGCCAGCCGCATTGGCTCTCTTCTCCGCCCTGGGTGAGCCTGTTCCAGTAATAATCGATCTCTTCCTGGTCCTCGCATTCGACAACCAGTGAGATTGCTTCATTAAAGCCGAACTGGTGGGGAAGTGAACTGTCCAATGCCATAAAGACATTCTTTCCCAGGTTGAACTGGCCATGTTTCACTGTTCCTTCCACATCCGGCTCGCCTTTTTCATAGCGTGCAATTCCCATGATTCCAGAGTTATCAAAAATTGAAGTATAAAATCCGATTGCTTCTTCTGCTTTTCCTGCCATTTTACCGGTGAACATCAAAAGGGGAGAGAACTTCTGGCCGACATCTTCCATTTTGCCCAGCGATAATTGCCAGCTTACTCCAAACTTATCCTGCAACCATCCGTATTTGTCGCTCCACCAGTATTTGTCAAGGGGCATCAGTACCGAACCTCCATCAAGAAACTTATTCCAGGCGTCATCCACCTCTTTTTCAGTTTCGCACACCACAAAGAATGAGATTGACGGGTTGATTGCAAAGCCGGGACCTCCGTTCAGACACATGAATTTCTGGCCGGCTGATTCGAAGGTTACGACCATCGGGTTGTCGGCAGTAACTTTCGTGTTTTTAAATACGGAACAGTAAAGATCTGCTGCCTGCCTTGCGTTCCCGTTGAACCATAGACAGGGATAAATGATATTATTCATGGTTGTCTGATTTCAGTTTGTTAAACAAAAAGATTAATTTACTTTTAGCTACTAAGCTTTCTTGTCACAGTTGAACATCCAGTGAACTCCAAACTTATCGCTGCAGCTGCCGTAGTAGTCTCCCCAGAACATGTCCTGCAATTCCTGCTCAATTTTCCCACCCTTCGAAAGTGCGTCGAAAAGACGTTTGGTTTCTTCCCTGGTATCGGGGTGAAGGGAGATATAAACATTGTTGCCGTAACTGACCCTGAAACCCATCGATTCCGGTGCATCGGTTCCCATGATCGTATGTCCGCCCAGGATCGGAAGTGCAATATGCATGACAAGGTTTTTATCCTCCTCAGGTACCAAAGGTGCACCAGCTTCCGGAGGGATTTCACTGAACCGGAAAATTGGACCCGAAAATTCAGTCCCGAAAACAGATTTGTAGAAGTTGAAAGCCTCCTCGGTATTTCTTGCAAAGTTTAAATAAGTGCTTACAGTTGCCATAGCTTTATGTTTTTAATTAATTTAAAAATGGTTTAACCGGCGAAAGGATCTATACCGCATCCATCATGATGCTTATCCTCTCTGGTTACAGATCCGGGATATGTTAAAAGGTGTCAGAATCGTTAACAACTGTTTTCGGGATATTGTTCAGAAAAACCAAAAACAAGGCCAAATTAAATTCTTTAGCCACGAAGGAATTTAAAGGTTAAAAGGAGTAACACTATGGATAATCCCTAAAAATTGATTTATCTTGAAATAATATTGAGGCTGTTTTCCGGCAAACCGTCCACAATAGCCGACAACCGGATTGTCCCCGGCTTACCGCTTGATTTCACGATCACAAGGCACCTTCCCTGCCAGGCTTTGCGCTGCGGTAAAGAGTAGCTCTCAGTACTCACCGGATTGGCATTACCTGCGCCGGCAATCGTTCCTTCCCCCTCAATCCTGAACCTTATGAGATCATCAGCCTTCTGATCTCTTATCCCGTCCCGATCAGTCAGCTCAACAGTGACATAGCTCAGATCCTGCCCGTTGGCGACAATCTCTGTCCTGTCGGGTGACATTTTAATCCCGCTCACTTTACCCGGGGTTTGTAAAATGCTTGTTGCCACCTTCTTTTTACCGTTATAGCCCACGGCTTTCAACTCTCCTGGGGCATACTGCACTTCCCATTCGGCAATGAATTGAGTTTCCTTTCCGGTCTCCTTTTTCCCAAGTGATTTGTTATCAAGAAACAGTTCAGCATGCGTGCATGAGGAATATACGCTGACTTTCAGGCTTCTGCCTTCCATTCCCGGCCAGTTCCAGTCGGCAGCCACATCATGCCATTCCCATCTGCTCCAGGGTTGTTTTTTTGGATTTAACGGGAAGGTTGGAGAGGGCGGGGTCACAAAAACAGACAGCTGATTTTGGTTCCATAATACATCGCGGTAATATGACTGAGGCCTTTTCCATCCGCATATATCAATATCTCCGCAATAAGCAAGGTTCCAGGGGTAAAAATCTTCCTGCCAGTACCCGTTCCATCCAATGCTTGCTTCCCCTATGTAGTCTATGGCTGTCCAGACAAAATCACCGGTGACAAATGCATTGTCCATTACCATCATCCACGTACTGAATGCTGCAAGTGGGTATGATTCGGATCCAAACATGACACGGTCAGGAACGCGTTTGTGATCCAGAGCGTAAATATTTTCTTTTCCATGATCACCCGATGCTGCATAATTGTAACCGCAGACGTCCAGGTTGCTGAAGAAAGGATCCTTCTCCGGCCTGAGATTATTTACAGCTGCAGTAACCTTACGCGAAGGATCGAGAGAACGGACCTTCGCTGCAAGCATTTTTTCAACCTCGATCACTTCGGGGCTTTCCATACCGCGGATTTCATTCCCGATACTCCATAATATAACTGAAGGATGGTTGATATCGCGCTTAACAAAGCTTTCGATATCACTCTGCCAGTTTCCGTCAAAATACAAATGGTAGTCATATGGGTTGTTTGCAATGCGCCACATGTCAAAGGCTTCGTTAATTACGAGCATTCCAATGCGGTCGCATGCATCGAGAAATGCAGGAGAGGGGGGATTATGTGAACAGCGAACGGCATTGAAGCCGCTTGCCTTAAGCAGCTCAACACGTCTTTCCTCCGCCCTGTCGTAAGCTCTCGACCCAAGCGGTCCATTGTCGTGGTGCACGCATCCGCCTTTCATCTTTAAAGGAATACCATTCAGAAGGAATCCCTCCTCTGCGCTGAACCTGATACTTCTGATACCGAAGCTGGTTTCAATGCGATCAACCAGTTTTTCGCTGGCATATACTTCTGACACTGCCTTATAGAGAGCAGGATTATCAACCGACCACAACTGCGGATTGGGTACAACCGCATCCTGATTAAACTTGAATTCCTTCCCCGGTTCAATAGTATTCACGGTTTCAATTCGCTCTACTTCGGAACCGGCCGGATCAAATATTATTGTGACAAGCTTGGCAGCTGAAGAAAGAGGACTGTCGTTCCTGATGCTTGTAGAGATATTTATTTCTGATGGTGATGCTATGTCCCGGGCATTTATCTGAACCCCCCATTGTGCAACATGGACCTGTTCAGTTACCCTGAGCCAGACATGCCTGTATATTCCTGATCCTGAATACCACCGGCTGTTCAGGCCTTCATTCTTTACCTGGACTGCGACCACGTTTTGTTCCCCGTGTTTGATTTTACCGGTAATATCGAACCAGAAGCTCGTATAACCATACGGATGAGTACCGAGATGCTCTCCGTTCAGCCATACATCGGCGTTCATATAGACCCCGTCGAATTGAAGGATTACCTGCTTGTTTTCCGATTCAACAGGCAATGAAAATGATTTCCTGTACCAGCCTGTACCTCCGGATGTATAGCCTCCGCTTACCTGACTTACGGCGTTGCGATCGAATGGAGAGCCTGTTCCGGGAAGATCCTCAATGCTCCAGTCATGCGGCAGGTCGAGCCTGCGCCATCCGGAATCGTCGAATTGCGGATCGTGTGCTGCCTGCATTCCACCCCTGTGGAACCGCCAACCGGCATCAAACAAAATGGTCTGGGAATAGCTGCCTGTGATTGAGGCAAAAGCAAACAGGAGAGTAAATAGTTTTCTGATCATAGCGTTCAAGTGTAAGAAGTAATTCGCCGTAGATACCACGGTTCGAAGGATTTCAAATCAGCTGCCAAGCCTCACAATTGATCGGGCGACCCATCCTTTCAGCCTGTTCCGTGACCGGTGTGCGCTGATCTCAATCCTGCCGGCGGTCCGTGCCCAGTATCCGACAATTACAAGTTGCCTCAGGTAGGCACCCGAATATGGCATGTAGGAGCCAAGAAGCCACAACGCGTTGTTGTCGTCGCGGTCGTGACTGACCTGGCCGGTTGTTTCGAGCCGGACCAGAAAGTGGGTAAAGAAATCTTCAAGCGTCCATCCGGTCTCTCCGAAGTATTCCTGCCCCTTCAATGTTTCAAGATATTTCTCGGGCATTGAATATTCTTCTAGCTGCCGTCTTTCTCCCAATATCACGGACTGTTTCTCCCGGGGCATTACAGCTATTGGTTCAATGAGCCCTATGCTCCAGCCTGGCACCGCACATATCCTGTCGTTGTGAGAGGCTTCTTCCTTAGTGAATCCATGAAGATCACATTCGGTGTATGCCCTGGGAAAATACACTATATCACCCGTATCCATTGCAAAACTCACTTTTTCCCAGAACCAGAAAGGTTTACCCGAATTTACACGTACAGGCTGGTCTTCCTGATCGGGTTCCTTCTTCGTTCTAAGGATATTTCCGGCTGCAGCATGCCTGACAATTGTATTCTTCACAATTTCGATTAATTGCAATAAAGGCATACCGACAGGCGTAAGCTGAAGCTGGGTAAAGCCCTGCTCCATTTTCCTTTCAACTGTTTCATTGTTTTCCTTAAATATTACTTTGAGTTGTTCCAGCGAAGGCACAGGGTACTCTCTTCCGCCGGCTCCGGTAAAGCCCTTTTTCCCCGTCAGGGACAGATCAGCCAGGATACCGGCCGCTTCCATAACTTCGATAATCTGGCAATACTGATTGTAAAAAAGGAATGTTCCGACGGCATCACCTGAACTTGTTGTTTCTCTCTCCATATTTTGCGGATGGTTATGACTTTTTACTTAGGGAAAAACTAATAAACCAAATTTTTCGCATTATTCATAAAGCCTTGTTAACCGGAATTGAATTTTTGATCTTAATAAAGATAATTAAAAATGACAAATCAGAGGATAATGGATTATAAAAATGGTCTCTGCAAATGGGGACCTTTGAACCAGGTACCGGAAGAGGGGAGAAAGAGGGTGAGTATGTGTGAGTTGGAGGGGATTTAAGGGTAAAGTTTGGGAGAAATGGAATGACACCCAAAATTTTCAAAGTTTAATAAAACAATATTTTTTTAATCAGTATGATTTGTACATTTAACCTTTGATTGATTTTTTGATACTTAATATCAATACCATGCAGAGAATTAAGAAATATGTCGGCCTGGTTGCAGCTCCGTTCACTCCGATGGATAAAAAAGGGAACCTCAATACCGATCTGATACCGAGATATTACGAATTCCTTGAAAAGAACGGTGTGGTAGGCGCCTTTATCAATGGTTCAACGGGCGAGGGACCTTCGCTGACCCAGAAGGAAGCGCATCGCCAGGCGTCAAAATGGACGGAATGTATGAAAAAGGGAGGAAAAGTCCGGATTATAAACCTTGTAGGGGGAACCTCCCTGAACGAGTGCATTGAGAATGCGATATTTTCGTATGAATCAGGCCTCTCGGCAATAGCCGTCCTCCCTCCTTATTATTATAAAACGGCCGACGAAAATGTGCTTGCAGAATTCTGTACAAGGATCGGGGAATCGGTCCCTTATATGCCTCTCTACTTTTATCACATACCTGACTTTACAGGAATCTATATCCCCATGAAAAGATTCCTTGAAAAGATCTCAGCCATGCTGCCAAATTTTGCAGGGATTAAATACTCGAATGAGGACTTCATGGATTTTCTTACCTGTCTGAATTACAGGGATGGCGTTTATGACATACTCTGGGGACTGGATGAATGTCTTCTTCCTGCCCTGGCCCTCGGTTGTGAAGGCTGCGTGGGAAGCACATATAATTACGCAGCTCCATTGTACCACAAACTGGTAAAGGAATTTAACGCGGGCAACCTTGAAGAGGCGCAGCGTATCCAGCAGCTGTCGATAAACATGATAAGCCTGCTTGGAAAATATGGCGGACTGGGAACCGGAAAGGCTTTCATGAGGTATGTCGGTATTGATTGTGGCGAATTCAGGCTGCCTGTCAAAAACCTGACAAGTAAAATGTATGAGGATTTCGTAAAGGATGTCGAACTCCTGAAAATGTCCGCCCTGTTCTCGAAACTGTAAAAGGGAATCAGTTGTGCGCCCGACAAAACCAGGGATCAGGTTTTAAATTAATCTGTTCTTTACCTGAAATTAATCTAAACTTAATTTATGAGATACTAGCTGAAGATAATTTTAATATATTTGATCAAGTAAAAGTATTAACCGGGCCCGATACTTAATGACAAATGATTATCGCTAATCTGGTTCTTCCGGAACTGCTTAAGTGAATTCTTTAGCTTACTCCAGAATTGAAGATCCGGAAACAGGAAAATGAGCTGATATATGTTAAGTACCAAAAAACCAGATTGTCTAAAATTGACTGCAAACCTGATTATTACAATTCTGTTTTCATTTTTCTTCCTTCAAATGAATTCGCAGGTGGATCAGAAAAAGGATTCACTCCAGAACGCGGTTCAGAACAAGGATTCACTTCTGAACGCAGATCAGAACAAGGATTCACTCCTGAACGTTGATCAGAATAAGGATTCACTCCTGAACGTTGATCAGAATAAGGATTCACTCCTGAACGTGAATCGGAACAAAGATTCACTTCTGTACCTGAAAAAGAGCTTTACTGCTGAGGAGATCGTCAGGGGCGAAAGACTTTTTTATGGCCTGGCTTATCCTGATGAGAGGTCTGTCAACTGTGTAGGGTGCCATAACACAAAGGAGTTGGATACTTTGAACTGGAATCCTGATGCACTGGAGATTTCATTAAAATATCTCAACAAAAACGCTGCCGATTTAAACAGGATCCTCCTGAAACCATCCGGGAAGAAAATGACAGAAGTCCACAAGGGATTTCAGCTTACAACCGAAGACATAATCCTTGTGAAAGCTTATATGGATAAGTTTGTTGATATCGGTATTAAACAAAAGAAACCTGTGGTCACAAACCTGTTAATCCTGATAATTGCATCCGTCCTGTTCCTGATCTCGTTTATTGATATCATAATTAAGAAGATCTTCCGAAACCAGACCGTTAACAAAATTATAATACCGGTCACATTAGTTGTAATAACCTGGATACTGGCAGTAAATGCCGTTGCATTTGGCAGGTCGACCAACTATTCTCCCGACCAGCCTGTAAAATTTTCGCACGCTGTTCATGCCGGACAAAACAAAACCGATTGCAATTACTGCCACTACTCTGCCAGGTCAGGTAAATCAGCAGGGATACCTCCCGGGAATGTCTGCCTGAACTGTCATTTTCTGGTCAGGAGCGGAACCCGTTCGGGAGTGACCGAAATCAATAAAGTCATAATGGCATTCGACAGTTTGAAACCTGTTGAATGGGTAAGGATCTATAAACTCCCCGATTTTGTTTTCTTTGCCCATGCTCAGCATGTTACGGCGGGACAGATTGCCTGCGAAGCATGTCATGGAGATGTAAAGACTATGGACAGGCTCTGGCAGGTCCCTGACCTGAGCATGGGCTGGTGCCTTAAGTGTCATGATTCAAGGAAAATTAACCTGACAAACGAATATTATAAAAAATATTTTTCAAATTATTATGATTCCCTGCAGGCCGGAAAGATCGACAGCGTAATGGTCGCAGCAACAGGAGGCAGGGATTGCGGAAATTGTCATTATTGATCAGGATAAAAGAATGATCCCCTGAAGGATGAAAAGGTACAGAAAAGATATTGAATCAGGCCAAAAGGATCAAAGCAGGGAACTGCATCATGATCCCGGTCCCGGATCAGATACGTTATCTGAAATTCTGAATGTTACGGGTAAGGAAATGAATGCCTCGCGGAGGGATTTTCTGAAGCTGTGCGGGTTCAGTTTAGCTGCAGTGACTCTAGCGTCGTGTAAATCAAGGATAAGCAAGGCAATACCTTATATTATTGCACCTGTCGAGATTACTCCGGGTCAACCCCTCTTGTACGCATCAAGTTATATGAATGGAAGTGATTATTGCAGTGTTATAGTACGAACAAGGGATGGACGTCCGATAAAAATTGAAGGCAATCATCTTTCTGCGATGACAAGGGGTGGTACCACAGCCAGGGTCCAGGCATCAGTACTTGACCTTTACGATTCGTCAAGGTTCATTTGTCCGCTGAAAGACGGAACACCGGTTGAGTGGAGCCTGGCCGATGAAGAGATAATATCGGGCCTGAACAAAATTGTTTCGGAAAATGGATCAATTGTACTGCTCACGCCAACAGTATATAGTCCTTCAACAGAGGCAGTTATAGAAGGGTTCCTTAAAAAATTTCCAGGTTCTGAATGGGTGATGTATGACGCAATATCAGCTTCCGGAATGCTCGAAGCCAACAAAGCAAGTTTCGGCAGGCAGGCAATTCCCGATTTCAGATTTGAAAAGGCCGATGTGATCGTAAGCTTCGGAGCTGATTTCCTCGGCACCTGGCTTTCTCCCGTTGAATATACAAAACAGTTCGCTTCACGAAGGGATCCTGAAAAAGATATGAATTTTCTGGTTCAGATTGAATCAGGTCTCAGCCTGACGGGCTGCAATGCCGACAGAAGGATACAGGCTAAACCTTCACAGGAGTACTCCATCCTGCTTAATATTTACAGTGAAATTGTTCTTGCTGCAGGAGGAACCGATATTAAGGCGCCTCCCTGCCCGGTGGATGTTAAATGGATAGTACAAAAACTGGTATCAGCAAAGGGCAGGTCACTCGTTATTTCCGGCTCCAACGCAGTAAATAATCAGCTTCTTGTGAATGAGATCAATACCTTGCTTGGGAATATTGGAAATACAATATTGTTTGATTCTTTCCTGAGAACCCGGAGGGCCATAGACAGCCAGATGGAAAACCTTGTGGAGAGGATGGCCGGAGGCAGGGTAGGGGCTTTGATCGTTTGGAATTCTAATCCTGCCTATACATGGCATGACAGGAATGCATTTACAGAAGCACTCAAAAAGGTCGAACTGACAGTCTCCATATCCGGAACGCCCGATGAAACCAATGAATTTGTAAAATATATCTGCCCTGATAATCATTATCTTGAAAGCTGGAACGACGCTGAACCTAAAAAAGATCTTTTCAGCCTGATGCAGCCTGCTATCAGGCCTGTGTTTAATACACGACAGATGGCCGAATCGATCCTGAAATGGACTGGCTCATCAGTTGAATATTATGATTTCATAAAAACGTACTGGTCGGGCCGGATGATGACACGGCAGAAAGAATACACAGACCCGGTGCTGTTTTTTGACAATACGCTTCAAAAAGGTGTATTTGAACCTGATGATAAAATTGCTTCACCACTTTCCGCCTCTAACAAACCTGAATACTCCAACTTTAATGCTTCATTGGAGCCGGTCGGAAATGGCGGCAGTGAATCGGAAATTGAGGTGGTACTCTATGAGCCCGTCGCTATGGGTGAAGGCAGACAGGCAAACAACCCCTGGCTTCAGGAACTTCCTGACCCGGTCGCAAGGATATGCTGGGACAATTTTGCATCTGTTTCCGTCAAACAGGCAAATGAAAATAATATTGCAGAGGGTGATGTGATAGAACTCGACGGACTAAATCTTCCGGTTCACCTTCAGCCAGGACAGGCTTATGGCACAGTCAGTATTAGCGCTTGGGTACGGCCGGCGAAGATGTGGCGTTGTGGGCGAAGGTGTCGGGATTGATGTAACGCAGTTGGCTTCGTTTGAAAATGGTACTGTAATTTATTCAGGCCGGAAAGTAAATATTTTAAAAAAGGGTGACAATTATATCCTTGCCCAGACTCAGACCCATCACAGTATGGAAGGTCGTGCCCTTGTACGGGAAGCCGGACTGGATGAATTTAAAAATAATCCGGCAGCAGGAAATGAGCTTCATGAATATTTTAAGGGGGAGGAAAGAAACCTGTATCCTGAAAGAGAATATCCGCACCATCACTGGGGAATGGCGATTGATTTGAGCAAATGCACGGGGTGCGGGAATTGCGTGGTAGCATGTCAGGCAGAAAACAATGTTGCCGTCGTGGGAAAGGAGGAAGTACACAGGGTTCACGAAATGCACTGGATGAGGATTGACAGATATTTCAGCGGCGATGACATGGACCCTGAAGTAGTATTCCAACCCGTCCTGTGTCAGCATTGCCAGAATGCCCCATGTGAGAATGTGTGTCCGGTAGCTGCTACTAACCACAGTTCGGAAGGACTGAACCAGATGATTTACAACCGTTGTTTCGGAACAAGGTATTGCAATAACAACTGCCCCTATAAAGTGCGAAGATTCAACTGGTTTAATTACACCGAAGCAGGTACGCTGGGCGGAAACCTCAGGGATGCCGCAGGTATGACAGGTGACCTGCGCCGGATGGTCCTTAATCCGGATGTTACAGTCAGAGCCCAGGGAGTTATTGAAAAATGTTCCTTCTGTATACAGCGTATCCAGGCTGCCAAGCTAAAAGCAAAGACTGAAGACAGGGCATTGATGCGTGACGAGATAAAAACAGCCTGTTCACAAAGCTGCCCGGCCGATGCTATCATTTTTGGAGACATGAATGACACGGAAAGTGAATTGTTTAGACTTATCGGCAGCGGACGCAGGTACAGGCTGCTCGAAGAGTTATATACACGGCCATCGGTAAATTACCTTACTAAGATCAGAAACAGGATTAGCTAAATAAAAAAGAAAGAAATGTTCCAGTCCCCATTGAGGAATCCTTTGATCAAAGGGCAAAAGACCTACCGGGATGTTACCACCCAGATCCTTGACCCGCTGCTGAGTAAGCCGGGTAAGTTCTGGTATATGGGGATAACCCTTTCGGGAGGAGCGATGCTCTTCGGCCTCTTTATGATATTCTGGACCATCTGGCAAGGGATCGGGACCTGGGGAGAAAACAGGACTGTAGGATGGGCTGTGGAGATCACCACTTTTGTGTGGTGGATAGGAATCGGTCATGCCGGTACATTCATATCGGCCATCCTGCTTCTTTTCAGGCAGCGGTGGAGGAACAGCATTAACCGTTCGGCAGAAGCAATGACGCTGATAGCTGTGATGTGCGCGGCACTTTTTCCCCTTATTCACCTCGGACGCCCTCTTCTTACCTTCTTCATCTTTCCTTATCCGAATACCCGTCAGCTCTGGGTTAATTTCAATTCCCCCCTGGTGTGGGATGTTTTTGCCATTTCAACATATTTTACCGTTTCACTGATATTCTGGTATGTGGGACTGATACCCGATATTGCGACACTTCGCGACAAGCTTACGAAAGGAATTAAAAAGAGTATTTACAACTTTCTTAGTTTCAGTTGGACAGGATCGGCACGCGATTGGCACAGGCATGAGATAACATCAATTATGCTTGCTGCCATTGCCACACCGCTTGTATTATCGGTTCACAGTATTGTGAGTATGGACTTTGCCACTTCAATACTTCCGGGCTGGCACACCACAATCTTTCCTCCCTACTTTGTTGCCGGGGCAATATTCTCCGGATTTGCAATGGTTCTTACATTGCTTATAGTAGCTAGAAAAGCAATGAACCTTGAAGACTTCATTACTGTTGACCATATTGAAAACATGAACAAGATCCTTATTGCAACAGGATCGATTGTCGGACTTGCATATTTGACTGAACTTTTCATGGCCTGGTATTCAGGGGTTCAGTATGAACACTTCGCGTTGATGAACAGGGTTAAGGGCCCCTATGCCTGGGCTTACTGGATCATGATGATCTGCAATATAGGCTCGGCGCAATTGCTCTGGATTAAAAAGATCCGTACCAGTCTTTTAGCGACCTTCATCTTGTCGATCACTGTTAATATCGGCATGTGGTTTGAACGTTTCGTGATCATTGTGACTTCACTGCACCGTGATTTTCTTCCATCAAGCTGGACCATGTACAAACCCACAATAGTTGAGTACGGATTGGTGATCGGAACCATTGGTATCTTTTTTACAATGTTCCTGCTTTTTATAAGGATCTTTCCGGTTATTTCAATATCGGAAGAGAAATCCATTCTGAAAATAGAACGTGCCTGTGCCGGACGCAAACACGACAACCATGAATGATAAAAAATATATAACCCTTTGTTTTAATGATGAAGGTCCTATGCTGCAGGCAATCAGGAAGCTTCTTGAAAGCAAGGAGATCATTCTGGACGTTCAGACTCCCTTCCCGGTTCACGGGTTAGACAAACTGCTGTCAATCAAAAGGTCCAGGATCCCGGTGGGGGGATTTTTTCTTGGTATCCTCGGGGCAGTTTCCGCCTTCGGATTTATGACATGGGTCTTTACCGTCAGCTATCCCCTCATAATCGGAGGAAAACCGTTTTTTGCAGCCCCATCGTTCATCCCCATCACATTTGAGGTCACGGTACTGTTCGCAGGAGTGTCGATGGGAGCAGCGATGCTCATAAGATCGAAACTTAAGCCCGATATCGATTTTGAACCTGTAGATGAACGGATTACCGACAATATGTTTGTCGTTCTTGTTGACAAAAATGGGGGGAATACCGATATAGAAAAGTTAACTGAAATTTTGACTGGGATTAAAATAATGGAAATCAGGTAATTAGCAAGGAGTTGGCATGGAGGAGCAATTTACTTTCAAAAGAAATCACAGAATTTTCCTGATAGCGGTAATGGCTGGCGCTCTGCTTGCAGCCCTTTTATCTGTAATTATTTCAGGAATAGGGACCTCAAGAGTCTGGGCTAACATACTTCTTAATAATCAATTTTTCCTTGGCCTGTCGCTTGGCGCTGCCTTTTTTATTGCAGTCGTGCGTGTGTCCCTTGCCGGATGGCATACAATTATTCAGAGGCTCCCTGAGGCGATGACTGCCTTTATTCCGGTTGCTTTCATTTTAATGCTGATCCTCTACTTTGGGATGGATAATATTTACCATTGGGCTCATCACGAAGATTTCGATCGGGTGATCGAAGGCAAGGAGAAGTGGCTCAATATCCCGTTCTTCTTTATCAGGATGATATTTTATTTTACTGGCTGGATCGCCCTGACCTGGGCAATGAAAAAGAATACTGACTCATTAATGACCTCTGCTGATATTAAATATTTTAATAAGAGAAAAATATTTGCCGGAATCTATCTTGTCTTTTTCGGGATTACTGTCTCAACGAGCAGCTGGGACTGGATAATGTCAATTGAAGAACACTGGTACAGTACTATTTTCGGATGGTACGTCATGATCAGCATGTTTGTGGCTTCACTTGCTTTTCTTATCCTTTTTATCGGGTTCCTTAAAGGCAGAGGCTATTTGAAGGAGCTCAGGGATGACCACATTCATGATCTTGCATTGCTGCTGTTTGCATTCAGTATCTTCTGGACCTACGAATGGTATTCCGAATTTTTCCTGATATGGTACGGCCACCTCCCGGAAGAAACAGCATACTTTGTCCCAAGGCTTAATGAGTTCAGAACGGTATTCTTCCTGAATCTGGGCATCAATTTCCTCGTGCCGTTTTTCGGGCTTATCAGGCTGCGATCGAAGCGGAATGCAAACTGGGTAGCTATAATCGCTGCCATTGTATTGATTGGACACTGGATCGACTACTGGTTAATGATAATGCCCGGAACAGTGGGAAGCGAATCAGGGATTGGTGTGTTCGAAGTGTCGGTGACCATGCTTTATGCAGCCCTTTTCATATTTATTTCTTTCAGGGCTCTGGCACAAGGCCAGCTTGTTGTTAAAAATGATCCATTTCTTAAGGAGAGTCTCAGCTATGAGTCTTGAAAACTATAATTTGCTGAAATGAGAAGAAAAAGAGCAATACTGCCGGTTGTGTTATTTATATTGGTTTCATGCCTGGCTTTTTTGTCGTGCGACAGGACCAGGGACATGCGGGGGTATGATTTCATACCAGATATGGTGTATTCGCAGTCGTATGAGAGTTATTCAAGTAATCCCAACTTCGCTGACAGCATGACGATGCGGGTCCCTGCATTGAATTCGGTTCCTGTGGGTTTTCTCCCTTTCAGGTACACCATTGATCCTGCCGATCGCATTAGAGCAGGGAATGAACTGGAGAATCCATTTAAACCGACTCCTGAAATAGTTGAAAGGGGGCAATTTATTTTCACCACATTCTGCATTGGTTGTCATGGAGCAACCGGTGCTGGTGACGGGCAATTGTATTCCAGCGGACTATATCCTCTGAAGCCGAGGACCCTTTCGGGCGACGTTGCAAGCAAACTGAAGGACGGCGAGATCTTTCACACAATTACTGTTGGATTTGGTTCGATGGGAGCGCATGGAGCTCAGGTAAAAGCTGACGACCGCTGGAAGGTTGTTAAATACATACGGAAGCTTCAGCAAGATGCCATTGTACGTGGCGATACAACGGGGAGGGCGATGCCTCCGGGGTCCTAAAGAGAGCTTTCCCCGCTTAGCGATTTCAGGTATTCAATTATCTTTGCCACATCCTCATCGGTCAGCACCCCTGAATAACTTTGCATAAGGTTTCGCTGATATCCCTTGACAACTTCGGAATTCGGATCAAATATTGCCCTGTTTATGTAAGCATCATCAACCGTGACCGTAACTTCCTTATTATCTCTGATCACAGTCACCTGTTCGCCGTAAACGTTCAGATAGCTCGGACCGATTATCCTCGATCCGTCTGTCGAATGGCATGCAAAACAGCCCTGTGCCCGCATTATTGCTTCTCCTTCAGCACCCGGGCCGGCTTCACCCGAGACCAGCGAAACCTTTGTGGTGTCGACATACCATTTGTCGAATTCCTCGCGCGACACAACAGTTACCGAAGAGCTCATGTAAGAGTGTGATAATCCGCAATATTCGGCACAGAAAATGTCATATTTGCCCTCAGTATTGGGAAGGAACCACATTATTTTTTCCTGTCCGGGAACCATATCCGACTTGATCCTGAATGCAGGAATGAATAAGCTATGGATCACATCCAGTGAAACCAGATTAATTTTAACAGGAGTGCCCACGGGAACAATAAGGTCAGGATTTTGCTTGCCATTAGGGTAAGTGAAGGAAAAATTCCACATCCTTGCCACACTGGTAACTGTCATCCCTTCATCAGGAGGATTGTACATAGGCTTCCAGCCTGACCATCCGAGACTGAACATTGTCATTGCCAGAATGATGGGTATAACGGTCCATACAATTTCAAGTTTGGTATTGCCTTCAATCTGCGAGGCAGTCTTATTCTTCTTCCTGTTGTACTTGTAAACGAAGTACAACATGGCAACTGTAAGCGCTGTAAGAAGAAGCAGTGAAATACCGGTAACGTACCAGAAGGCGATGTTGAATGAAGTCACAAAATTTGCAGCGTCAATTCCTGTTGATTGATACATAATTGATTATCTGTAAATATAGTCGAGAAGTGTAATAATTATAACCGATGTTACCAGCGATGCTACTAAAATCACGAGGACCGTCAGGAGCCTGCTCTCGAACTTAAGATGCATAAAGATCCGAAGCACGAACGAGGATTTGAAAACTGCAATTAAAAGCGCAAGCGCTACTGTAAGCGGACCCAGATAGATGCTTGTAACAGAGACAGATATAAGGGTCAGGGTAATCAGGATACCAAGCACATAAAGATAAGTCCTGTAAGAGATAATATGGTCCTTTGTTTTTTCTGTCTTTTCCATAAATATCAGGTAATAAGATAGAACAGGGGGAAGAGAAATATCCAGATCATATCGACAAGATGCCAGTATAATCCGCAATTTTCAAGCAGCACGTATTTGCCGGAGTTGACGCGGTTCCTTGAAACAGCAACAACAGTAAAGCCAATGAATATGAGCCCGACAATAATATGCAGGGCATGGAGACCGGTCATAAAAAAGTACAATCCATAAAAGAGGACATCACCATGACCCCGTAATGAAAGTATTGCAGAACCGGGATAAATATGCTCCGTAATATGTTCTCCCCATTCAAAGTATTTATTAACTAAAAATATGATTCCAAGCAAGACCGTAATTCCGAGAAGGATCAGTGATAATCTCTTGTCACTTTTCTGAACCGCGGTTATAGACATAGCGATCGTTGCGCTGCTGACGAGGAGGATTAATGTATTGATGGTTCCGACGGCAACACTCAGTTCCTCTGAGGCAAGATGGAAAGCTTCGGCATTTCTGAACCGATAGACCGAGTAAACGATGAAAAGGCCTCCGAATAACAGCATTTCCGTAAACAGGAATAGCCACATTCCAAATTTCGATGCCATGTCGTCGCGGTGTATATCTGCTGTAGCATTCATCTGTAATCGTATGGCCCTCTGGTTATTATGGGTTGTTCTTCAAAATTTTCAGTGGGAGGAGGAGAGGGGATGGTCCATTCGAGCGTCTTTCCTCCCCATGGGTTTGCAGTTGCCCTGGCCCCGTTCTTTAGGGAAGAGAATAAATTGATCACAATGATCATCGCCCCCATGTAAAGTACCCATGCTCCCATGGAGGATATTATATTTCCGGCATGGAACATTTCATCGTAGTCAAAATACCTTCTTGGCATACCCTCTATGCCCAGGTAGAACATCGGACCGTAAAGTGAGATAAAACCTATAAAAAAGAAAAGTAACCCGATATTTGCCCATTTTGTGTCATACATTCTTCCTGTTATTTTCGGGAACCAATAGTGCATGGCACCAAAAAAAGCAAATCCTGTACCTCCGAAAACGATGAAATGGAAATGAGCAAGGACAAAATGGGTATTGTGCAGATGAACATTGGCCGCGAGTGAACCAAGTACAAGCCCGGAAAATCCTCCCACCATGAACACAAAAATGAACCCCATTGCCCAGTAAAACGGTGTCTGGGTATCAATAGAACCTTTATGCATCGTTGCTATCCAGTTAAACACCTTTATTGCGCTTGGGATAGCTACAAGGAATGTCAGAAGCGAAAACGCGTAAAGTGCTGATCCGCTCATTCCTGATGTGAACATATGGTGACCCCAGATAAAATATCCTACAAAGGCGATTGCCAGCGCTGAACCGATCATGAATTTGTACCCGAAAACCGGTTTGTGTGCAAATGTCGATATAATTTCTGAAATAGCTCCCATCGCAGGAAGGATCATAATATAGACTGCAGGATGGCTGTATGTCCAGAAAAGATGCTGGTAAAGAATGGGGTCGCCACCAAGGGTGGGGTCGAAAAAACCGATATTCAATAGCCTTTCTCCGGCAATCATAAGCAATGTGATACCGATGATCGGGGTGGCAAGGAGCTGAACCCATCCGGTTGCATACAAAGTCCATGGGAACAAAGGCATTTTCAGCCATGTCATCCCGGGGGCACGCATCCGGTGAATGGTCACAAGAAAATTAAGCCCTGTCAGTATTGAAGAAAAGCCAAGGACAAAAGCACCAAATACTGCAGGAAGCATATTTCCTGCTGTCCGGAAGCTATACGGGGCATAAAAGGTCCACCCCGTATCAGGTGCTCCTTCGCCGGTAAATTGCGAAATCACAACCAGTGCTACCCCCGTTACATAAAAGTACCAGGAGAGGAGGTTTAATTTTGGAAAAGCCACATCTTTTGCACCGATCATTATGGGTAGAAGAAAATTGCCAAAAACTGCCGGCAAGCCAGGAATAACCACCGTAAAGATCATTATTATCCCATGAAGCGTAAAGAAAGCATTGTAGGTCTTGGCATCGACAATTGTCTTGCCGGGTGCGATCAGCTCAAACTTCATCAGGAGACCGATTGTTGCCCCGATTGCGAACAGAGTCAGGATTGAAAACAGGTACAGCATCCCTATTCTTTTATGGTCGGTCGAGAGGATCCATGCAAATATGCCTTTGTGCCGGCCTTTATAGTCAAGATAGCTGAACTCCGCTTTTTTGTTTTCCTCTGTGTTCATTTATTGGCCTTTAGTTTTGTTTTTTACCCGGGAGAATACAAGATATAAAAAGAAAAGGAGCGCTGTAAAAGAGATCAGTACGGCTGAGACTTTTGTCACGTTAAAGACGAATTGGTTCCCTTTAGTGTCATAGGAGTAACAAACGGCGAGGAGCCTGTTTATGCTGGGTCCTATCTTTCCCTTTGCAGCTTCGACCAGGGTAATTTTTATATCAAAGGGGAGAAATTCAATGCCCCTCAGATACCTGATTATCTTTCCATCGGAACCAAGGGCTATGAGGCCGGTCGGGTGGATGAACTGACCGTTGAACCATTCAAAGTTGAATCCTACCGAATTTGTGAGCCTGGCAATGTTGGCACTGTCGGAAACGAAAAAAGACCAGCCGGCGGCTGCTTCGCCCTTTTTTGATATAGTGCTCAGATAACTGGCTTTCTTTTCTTTTCCGAGACTTATCCTCTCGCGTGAATCGAAGCTCACGGTAATGACCTGGTAATCGACCCCGGGTATAAGATCGACTTCATCAATGAATTTTGAAATACCAAACATAAGCGGACTGCATGTTCCCGGACATCTGAAATAGGCAAGATTGAGAATCGTGGGTCTGACAATTACGTCCCTCAGAAGAACAGTATCCCCGTTCTCATTGACAAGTTTTGTATCAAGGTCGGCATACTGACCTTGTTTTTCATCAAATCCAACCTGCATCTGTTTCTCATACAGCGTTGTCTGTGAAAATGACTCAAGAGTGACAAAACACAAAACGGGTAAGGCAAACAGCTTTAAAATGCTCATTACTATATTTATTTAATTGTATTTGAAAAGATAAATCAAGTTTTCGATTAAGAAAGATTGAACAGATACAATTAATAACTTACTGAACAGGACGACAAGATAAAAGAATTTATTAAAATTAACAAGATCTGAAATCAACCGGACCAGAAAATGTTCCGAACCACCTGTACCTGTATTTCGCCACGAGTTCATATGCAGGATCCCTGATAAAAGCGGGTACGATCAGGAATGAGTATAACACCGGCCATAACCCGTCAAGCAACCTTGTGATCCTGAGTACAGCTTCAGATTTAACATATACCCTGCCATTCATAATAAGCATCATTGTCCCTTTCCCGGCATTCAGAACATTATACTGTCTGAGGTATTTTTCAGCCTTTTCGGACCCCAGTGGAACGAAACAAAACCTTCTCCGTCTGTCATTACTTATTATGAACCGGACTGCATTGTTGCACAGATTACAGTCTGCATCAAAAAACACTATGTTTTTATTCACTGTATTTTATTACCTCGACCGGACAACTGTCGGCGGCTTCCTTAATTGATTCCTCGTAATCGGAATAGTTGATTCCTTCAACTACTGTGGCGACATCCTTCAGCACGAAAACCTCAGGACACAAATCTGAACAAAGACCGCAAGCCGTGCAGCCATCCTCAACCCAAACCTTGTTAATTGCCATTACCTTTAATTTAAAATTGAAACATGAAGAACCTCAGACTTTCTCTGATCCCATTCTATTGTAACTGTTTATTTATAACGATCAAAACCGGTTTTATATGCATAAAACAAGTTTGCCCCGGAACTTGTTCACGGGTTCCGGATTGATTAGGCTAATTTAACTTTCCTGATCATCCGGTCCGGTCTTTTTGTCGTATCTTTGTTTATGGTTTTCAGATAAAAGAAAAGAGCCATAAACTCTTTCCTGTATTAATTGTTAGATATTTAACTTAATAACTTAACAGTCAATGAAAACAATATCAGGAGGGGTAATTACAGTCCTGTTGATAATTCTGCAAGTTTCCGGTGCAGTTGCCCAGGAGTATAAGAATGTTTCAGGAGTTGTCACCACTTTCAGTAACTATCCTGTAAAAAAGGCCAAAGTTTTTTCAGAAAAAACAGGAGAGACCGTTTACACCGATTCAGCGGGTTCATTCTCCGTTAAAAGCATTAAGGAAGACCGACTTTCGATCTCTGCTTCAGGCTTTGAAAAAAGGGTAGTTGAAGTGAAAAAGAAAAATGTCTATGAAGTTGACCTCATTTTTGTTGACAATGAATCGAACTTCAGGAAGGCAACAGAGGGCGGACATATTTCAGCTGATGTTCTCCGGAAGGCAATGAACGACAGCGTACTTGCAAATAAAAGGGATTTTGCCAGATACAACTCTATTTACGAGCTGGTAAGCGCCGAAATCTATAACGTACGGGTAAATGGCAAATCGATTCTAAGCACCAAAATGCGGTCATTTGACACGACTCCTGAAGTCCTTCTGGTTGTCAACGACAGAATCGTTTCCGACATCTCATTTGTCGACCCGGGCTGGGTCAGATCAATAGAACTCATTGATGATGTGCGTTCATCGATGTACGGATCGATGGGTGCCAATGGCATTCTGAGGATCATACTCAAATAGGAGTGCTGCAATTCAGGCAAAGGTGTGCCGGTTCAGATCACACTTTAT
Organism: uncultured Bacteroidales bacterium; assembly: GCA_963737255.1. GTDB lineage: Bacteria > Bacteroidota > Bacteroidia > Bacteroidales > VadinHA17 > LD21. The sequence goes on along the minus strand of CAVTSB010000005.1, from coordinate 310,587 downwards.
TAAATAGCCGATTCAAATCTATATTCTCCCGAGGTTACGTTGTAAACGGCGTAGCCGTCTTCCATACCCATAAAGGTGATGTACTTTGACCGGTTTATTGCCTTTCCGCTCTCCCGGATAGCACCTGACCCGTCTGACGGGATGTAACAGGTTGAGGTGCATCCCGGCGGTATTGTTACATTCATAATAAATTTCCGGTCCTCCTTTTTCCAGGTTATTCCGGCGGTTCCAAGAGTTGTCAGGTTGGAATAAGTAGTATAAGTGATATCGCCGGTAGGCTGAGGCCTGAATATTATATTGCGGTATCCGGGCCGGGCCGGGTCGGCATTCATTCCTGCCAGCTTGCGGTAAAACCAGGTGATGCCCCCTCCGAACATTGGATGATTTCTTGAACCGGAGCCACTCCATTGCTCCCACGATGTGGTGGCGCCCTGTTCAATCCACCACCCGTAGGAAGGCCGGGTGCGTTGATTCATCGCTTTGAATGCCAGCTCGTTGAGCCCGTTCTCCGCAAGTACTTCAAAAAAGAACTGCGTTCCGAAAATCCCGGTGTCGAGATGATCGCCATTTGCAGATATATCTGATATGAGCGCTGCAATGACCCTTTCTTTCTGACCTGAGGGAACACCCATTTTCAACGCGAAAATGTTTCCTCCGAAGTTGCCATAGGTGCCTTTCTCTTCATCAAAATACTTCCTTTGAAAAGCCGCTTTTGTCTTTTCGGCGATAGCATTGTATTCGTCAGCTTCTTCCTTTCTTCCCAGAACTCCTGCAGCCTTTGCGGTCAGATCAGCGCATCGCCACAGGAAGAAAGTGTGTACCATATCATCAGGCGGTAATTTACCGGGGACAGCCCAGTCGCCCAGATTGATCCAGCGGTTGGGTTTTGTCCTGTCGGGTGCCTGCGAAAACATTATTCCCTCACTGTCGGCCCATGTAAGCATGTACCTGATATAGCCCTTCATGCCTTCATAATTGTCCCTGAGCATATCTTTATCGCCGTTATGAAGGTAGAATTCCCAGGGCATTATGTTCATTGCGGCTCCCCACGCCACTCCTCCTCCACATCCGGGCTGCCATGGAGCACCATTTGGAACATAGCCGTTTTCCGGATTCTGAGCCCCCAGAATGTCCTGGATCCACTTTGTGTAAAATGCCCGTGCATCAAAATTATGCATCACTGTTACACAGGCAACCTGTCCGTCTCCAGTGTAGGGTGACCGCTCGCGATGAGGGCAGTCGCTGGCAATACCTCCGTGCATATTGTCGGTCTGGCTCCTCCACCAAATCTTGTTAATGGCGTTAAACAGGGAATTGGAACACTCGAATTTCCCTGTTGTCTCAATATCAGTATAAACTGCTTCGGCTCTCAGCTGGTCAGGGTTCAGTTCGCCAGGCCAGTTCGATATTTCAACTTCCCTGAAAACAAACCATGTAAACCTTGCTGCATACGACTCGGGAACGCCTCCCTTCATTGTGTAGGAATTGTCTCCCATCGCTGACTCACAAATGTATTTAATATTGATAACGTGTCCGGGCTTACCCGAAACATTCACCAGATGAACCCATCCCGATATCTCCTGTCCAAAATCGACCCTGTAACTTCCGTTGCCGGTCTTTTCCACCCTGACGGGAGGCAGGCTCTCCATTACCCTGTCAACCGGCGACATATGAGCTTTCAATTTTCCCTCCGGAGCTTTCCTGACAACTGCCTGCTGCCATGCCGAATCGTCAAAGCCGGGAGCCGGCCATCCGGGTTGCTCAAGACGTGCATCGTAGTGCTCACCGTCAAACACCTGGTCCATTACGATTGCACTTCTGGCTGCTTTCCAGCTGGTGTCGCTTACAATGACCTGTTCCGTTCCATCGGAATATCTGATATGGATCTGACCTAAAAACCTTGGAGTCCCATACCCCTGGCACCAGTAGCTCGATGGGTTGTAGAATCCGTTGCCCAGGATTGCGCCTATAACATTCTCTCCCTCTTTCAGGAGCGGCTTGATATCATATGAAAGGTACATTACCCTGTACTCCCTGAAATTATTGTTTATCATGGCACCGATCTCCCCCAGGTCATCCCTTTTTCCATATAGTGTAACATTGGGAACAAGCACATCCTTACCCGCCTTTTCCCCGTTCACATACAGTTCAAAAAACCCCAGTCCGGTCACATATGCACGCGCTGAAACAATGTCTTTATTCAGTATGACGCTTTTCCTTAACATCGGGGCCGGAGTATACAGATAGCCGGGCAACTCTGATTGTGCGGAACCTGGTTTAACAACGTTTTTTGGCGCCCTGGGCCTGGGGAACGGTGATTCGTCCTGCCATGGAGCTCCGATCCATTGTGCTTTCCAGTCGCCGGGATTGAGAAGGCCCATGCTCCAGAAAGCAGGCTCACTCCATTGTGAAACCCTTCCCCGGCGGTCCCATACCCTGACCTGCCACCAGCAATCCTGCCGGCTGGTGAGCGGCTTGCCTTCATACCTGATATTTACCGATTCCATCGACATTATCTTACCTGTATTCCAGAGATCAGCCATTCCTGCCGACAGTGCCTCTTTCGAAGTGCCAACCCGGATCTCATAGGCAGTCTGCTTCTGTCCCCTCTCATGGCTGTCATCGAGGTTTATCCATGACAACCGCGGCCGGGTTACATCAATCACCATAGGATTGGTGAGGTATTCACAGGCAGGTCTTGAAGGAGTAATTGTGGCATAAGTATATCCTGTAAACGCCAGCAGAAAACACGAAAGTAAAAATTGCTTTTTCATATCCTAAAACTAATTAATAATTGTAACCAAACCAACCATCAGGGAGAAATCAGTCTGTAAGGTGTGTTTAACCTTAAAATCCGGCCCCCTGCACTATTATATCTGATTTAAATGAAGTAATTTTATCGAAATATAATTCAAAAAACCATAACGGGAATCTTTCAGTTTGAAACTATTTTTCTGTTATTAAAACCAGGGTAAAATGAAAATAATTACTAAAAAAGGATTAGATGGCATTATGTTACTGTTTGCCTGTTCAATGGGTCTGTCCGTTTGCCTTGCCCAACAATCAGCTGTTTCCCCCTCAACTTCAGGCCCGGTTAAGCTTCTTTACAAATATCCTGTCGGCCAGCCGGTCAGATATATGAACGTGAACAAAGTTGTCCAGACGATGGATATAATGGGTCAATCGATGCAGGTCAATGTTAACTCCGTTTTCGGCTGTACTATAAAAGCCGTCGGGATGGCAGATGAAAACATGAAACTTGAAGTGATCGTTGACACGATCGGACAAAACACCGAATCCCCGATGGGATCGACAGGTGGCGCAGTGCAGGAAGTCCAGGGCAAGGTGTTCACTATCGTGATCTCCCCGCTGGGGAAGGATGTCGATATAACGGAGGCAGAAAAAATCGTCTATAATGTTGAGGGCAGCGGCGAGTCAAACCTATCCGAAACTTTCATAAATTACTTTCCCGAGCTTCCTGAAAATCCGGTGAAAGCAGGTGATACCTGGAGTTCCAACGATTCGGTAACCACCTCAACAACCAGCATGTCGATGAAAAACGTTGCCATTTCCGCATATAAGTTCGAAGGTTTTGAGACAGTCGGCGGGGTTGAGTGTGCTAAAATCTCATCGGTTATGACCGGTAACAGGGTTATGAGTATCCATAGCAATGAAACTGACTTTGTTCTGAAAGGGCCGTTCACAGGTACAGCTGAATTCTTCTTTTCGGTCAGGGATGGCTATTTTATCAGACAGGTTGTTAACTCCAGGATGACTGGCAATATGGACATGACTTATCCCGAAGCTATGACCTTCCCTGTAGTAATGGAGATTAACTCCATAAATGAGGTAATAAAATAACCATTATCATGACTGCAAATCCTTTCTGCCGATTTGGGAGGAACGCAGGGGAGAAAGGGATCTTAAATCGATGATTTCCCGAACATTTCCGATTGCTGCTTGTTACTATTTTAACCAATTTAACAGAATAAAATATGAGAAAGGGAAAATTACTGACCGCACTACTGACTCTGCTGCTGCCAATTACCGGGTTTTCACAAGGCTTTTACGATTTCAGGGTAAAAACTCTTGAGGGGGAAGATTTTGATTTTGCTTCACTTAAAGGAAAGAAGGTGATGATAGTGAACACTGCTTCAAAATGCGGGAACACTCCGCAGTACAGGGATCTTGAAGCGTTATACGAAAAATACCAGGGGGAGCTTGTTATCATAGGATTTCCTGCAAATGATTTTGGTAGCCAGGAACCGGGATCTGCCTCTGAAATTCGTGAGTTTTGTTCTCAGAATTACGGTGTTACGTTTCCTATGATGGAAAAAATAACCGTAAAGGGTGATGATATGCACCCCGTTTATAAATGGCTGACTTCAAAGGATCTGAATGGATTGATGGATTCAAAGGTGACCTGGAATTTTCAGAAGTACCTCATAGATGAGAAAGGTAAACTGGTCGATGTTCTGAATCCAAAAGAGAAACCTGATTCTGAAAAAACTTTAACATGGTTGTCAGCTAAATAAAAGGTGTTTATACTTATTTTTTGATTGGGTTTATGTGAAAAAAGCCGCAAAGGATCATTCCGATGCGGCTTTATTTTTTTCAGGCTGCCCTGAAACCTGTTATTCGATCAGCCAAGACTGATGGTAAGAATATCACCAATTTTGTTTACCGGATATGATTTTACCGCGGCTGGGGCAGGCCCGTTCAATACTGCGCCTGTAGTTGAGTAAATCGAACCATGGCAGGGGCAGGGAAAATTATTTGCCGCCAGGTTGTAGCCTATCGTGCATCCTTCATGGGTGCAAGTGCTGCTTAGCGCCACAAAGACATTATTGCCCGTATTGGCAATGATTACTCCCTTTGTTAAAATTGTCCCCCCTGCAGTATTAAGTACTGAATATGTAGCGCTTTTAAGATCAATGGTAATCTTGTCTGTACCGTTTCCGTTTCCGTTCCCGATCGGATCGGGGTCGGAATCATCTTTTGAACAACTTGTAAAAACCTGCGGTATTACAAATAGCGTAGTGGATCCGAGGATCACTTTCTGAATTAAATCTCTTCTGGTCATTGGGTCTATGTTCTTGTTTACATAAACAAACAAGAATTAAGACGGAATGTTCAGGAAAATGACAGAAGATTAAACATTGTCTTAGAATAGAAATGGAATAAACATCCTGGTTTCCTTAATATAGTCGGAGTAGGCATCTCCGAAACGGGCTGACATCTCTTTCTCCTCTATTTTTGCAGTAAAGTAAACACAAATCGCGTTGACAAAACCAAGGAATATCTGAGGCAGACCCGGATCCTTCAGCATAGTGCCTGTTCCGAGAAGAAAAAGAGACAGGTAAAGAGGGTGGCGTATGTATTTGTAAATATTTGATTTGACAAGGACTGTTGTTGCTTCGAAATCTTTGCCTGACCTGCCTTTCCTTTTAAGGACCAGGAATCCTTCTATACCCGCATAGGCCGATAAGATCAGAAGTATCCATGAGATGATCTGCAGAAATGAGAGCGGATCATCAAACCAGACCTTTATATTCAGCATGGCAAGAATGAAAATACTCTCAAAAACAAAAAACCTTGGTATCGCATGATATCTTTTATGCTTCAGGGAAAAGAACCAGGAAAAGAGTATTAATATGATAGTTCCGGCAACCAATAATGTGTAATTCATGTTTCTGCTTATTTTTCAGATGTTCCGGAATTGAGCTCTTTTACGAAATCATAAACCTCAATCTGCGACTGATAAGGCTTTTTTCCGGGCTTGACGAACTTGTTTGACAGAGAGGGATCAAGCTTCCTTGCTTTTACATTGTCGCACCACTGGATCTCAAATACCTTCCTGAGTTCATTCCTGATATTCTTGTCGAAGACCGGGCAGGTTACTTCGATCCTGTGCTCAATATTCCGTGTCATCAGATCGGCGGAAGAGATGTAGCACTCCTCGCTGCCTCCGTTGCAGAAGATCATGAATCTCGTGTGCTCCAGGAAACGGTCAACTATCCCGATTGCCTTTATGTTTTCACTTACTCCCCTGATCCCTGTGACAAGTGAAAACATGCCGCGGACGATAAGACGTATTGATACACCTGAATTGCTTGCCTCATAGAGCTGATTTATGATCTCATTGTCGCTAATGTTGTTAAGTTTCAAATAGATATAAGCTTTCTTTCCTGCCCTGGCATTCTTTATCTCATTGTCAATGAGGAGAATCATTTTGTTCCGTAGCGAGAAGGGAGAGAGGACGAGATGATAATAATTGTCCTTCCTGTAATTGACATGGAAAAAGTTGAATGCTTTAAATACCTCATTTGTGATCTTCTTTTCGGATGTCAGCAATAGATGATCAGTATAAATCCTTGCGGTATCTTCATTGAAGTTTCCCGTGCCCACGGCGGCAAACCTCTGCGTAATATCGTTTTTGACACGGGTGATAAGGCAAAGTTTAGAGTGCACCTTCAGTCCGGGAACTCCGTAAATTACTTTTACTCCTTCTTCAGCAAGCTTGTTGCCCCATTCGATATTGGCTTCCTCATCAAACCGTGCCTGAAGCTCGACCACCGTGGTTACCTTTTTGCCATTCCTGACGGCATTCATAAGTGCATTTATTACACTCGAATTCGTTGCCAGCCTGTAAAGGGTTATCTGAATCGATATAACGCTCGGATCGATTGATGCTTCCCTGAGAAGGTCAATGAAATGATCGAAAGGATTGTAGGGAAAAAACAGCATAATGTCTCTTTTCTTGATTGCCGACAAAATGCTTTTGCCCGGCCTTATATCCCTGTGCGGTACCGGTCTCATAGGGGGGAAATAGAATTTCTTACGTCCCAGGTAGGGGAATTGCATAAAATCCTTGAAGTTATGATACCTGTCGCCCGGAATTATAACATCATCAGGTCCGAAGTTCAGGAGACGCGTAACTATTTTGAGCATCTCGGCAGGCATCTCCCTGTCGTAGATGAATCGCACCGGAGTACCATGCTTTCGTTGTTGCAGACTTCTGGACAGCTTCTCGATATAGCTTTCGGATATATCATCAGCCAGCTCGATTTCTGCATCTTTTGTAAGTTTAACAGTGTACGCTGAAATTTCATCAAAATCAAAAATGAAGAATATATCCTTTAATCCCGATCTTATAACATCATCAAGAAATATTACATATTTGCCGTCCTCCGAATCGGGGAGCACAATGAACCGTGGAAGCACATCCGTTGGAATTTCAAGCAGCGCAAGTCTTTTTTTCTGACTCCCTTTCTTGACAAGATGAATTGCCAGGTAAATAGCATCATCCTTCAGATTGGGCAATTTCGTATCCTTTTCGATAAGAAATGGCATCAGTCTGGTCCTTACTTCTCTTGTGAAATACTCCCTGATAAAATCAGCCTGTTCCTGATTTAGCTCCTTTTCGTTGACTATATATATCTTATGATTCTTCAGGTCCTGGAGTAACGCCGAGTATATCTTTTCAAACCTTGTATTCTGTTCAAGAACTATTTCCTGTATTCTTTTCAGTGTTGCTTTCGGATTGTAGCCAAGGATCTCCTGCGATTTTGACCCGAATTGCGAAAGTCTCTTTAATGTTGCGACCCTGACCCTGAAATATTCGTCAAGGTTATTTGAATAAATGCCAAGGAATTTAAACCGTTCTATAAGGGGAACTTCTTTATTTTCAGCTTCCTGGAGAACGCGTTCATTGAAAGAAAGCCAGCTGATCTCTTTGGGGATGTAAGTTTTATTCATAATGTCTTCTCAGGTTTCAGAAAATACTCAAGTTTGCCCTTTTCATGAACAATCCCCTTCCATGTGTCTGTTTTGAATGAAAGACAGACGATACCGCTTTTGGGAAGAAAATCACATCCGGTTTTTGAAAGCCTGTCGGGTATCTCGGTGAATGCCGGGTTGTGGCCGAAAAGAATAATTGTGTTTACACTCTCCTTCACCTCTTCAACTAATTCAGCAAACGATTTTAGCGTAACTCTGCTATAGAGTATACTCTTAAGAACTATTGCGTCGGGATCAGTGCCCAGAACCCTGGCAAATATCACAGCGGTTTCGTAAGCCCTGAAAGCTGGACTTGTGACCAGAACAGCGGATTCATTTACCTTATCCCTGAGGATCTGAGCCATCTGTTCCGATATTGTCTTTCCTTTCAATGTGAGCGATCGGTCGTAATCGGGGATCATTGAAGATTCTTCTTCAGCTCTTCCGTGTCTGACAAAAATCAGCTTTTTCATCTTTGCCATTTATTAATTGTGAGTTCGATTGTCAACACCTAGTCGCCGAAGCTGGTCCCCATGTTCTTTGCCTTTATGACCATGGGATTGTCAGGATCAACGAGCTTCAGTTTTCCCGCGACCTCTGAAAGAGGCACGGGTATAATTTCGTTGTTCTTCAGTGCAACCATTTTCCCGAAGTCGCGCTGTGCTATCATATCGGCTGCTGCAGCACCATAGCGTGTGGCCAGGACGCGGTCCATCGGCGAGGGGGTGCCGCCGCGCTGGATATAGCCAAGAACGGTTTCCCTGGTTTCAATCCCTGTTAATTCGGAAATTCTCCTGCTCAGATACAGGGCAGATGAAACATCCTTACCGGGAGTCTTGATCCCTTCAGCTACAACCATTATCGAGTAGGCTTTGTTCTCCCTGAACCTGTTTAAAAGGTACTCGGCAATCTTCTTTTCATCGTATTTTATTTCGGGGATCAATATGACATCGCCTCCTCCGGCCATTCCCGAGTAGAGAGCGATCCATCCGGCATTGTGTCCCATCAGTTCGATTATCATTATCCTCTTGTGGGAATTCGCTGTGGAATGCAGCCTGTCGATCGCTTCGGTTGCGATGTTTACTGCCGAGTCAAAGCCGAATGAGAGATCTGTTCCCCAGACATCGTTGTCGATCGTTTTTGGTATTCCGATTACGTTAAGGCCCTCCTGTGAGAGCAGGAACGCGGTTTTAAGAGTGCCGTTCCCGCCGATGCAAACAAGACAATCAAGCCCCAGCTGTTCGTAGTGTTCCTTAATGAGATCAGGTTTACGGATCTCATTTTTACCTTTGCCGTCAGTTTTGAAAGGCTTTTCCCTCGAAGTGCCGAGGATTGTTCCTCCGAGGGTAAGAATGCCGGAAAGATCGTTTTCCGTGAGTTCCCTGTACTCCTTGGTTAAAAGGCCGGTGAAACCGTCACTTATACCAATTACCTTCATGTTGTACTTTACCATCGCTGTTTTTCCGACGCCGCGAATGGCGGCATTGATCCCCGGACAATCTCCTCCGGCTGTAAGAATACCGACCCTCTGCCCATTATAAATTTTCCCCATTTTGAAAGTAATTCTTAAGGTTCAGCAAATTTAGTTCTTTTATTTAACAGATGTTAAACTAAACAAGTTTTGAAGGTGAGTTCGTCAGTTTAACTTATATACGATCCTGATTTGTCTTTTTTCCACGAAAAGAATAACTTTATGAATTCATGAATTACTTATACTGAAGCATGATTCCCGACTATATTAAACTGAAGGATATCAAACCGGAACTGGGAAGTTATGTCAGGGAGGCGCATTCGATGATTGACCCTGCCGTGATCCCTGATGAAACGGTCGTTCACGATGTGAGAGTACTTCTCAAAAAGTCAAGGGCTGTCATGAAGCTTCTCAAAAGTCAGATTGATGAACCCACATTCAACAAGGAGTACCTGACCTTCAGGAAGGCAGGCAGGATGATGCAGACATGGCGTGAAACCTCAGTCCACAGGAAGATTCTGAAGGATCTCAGAAAACGTCACTCTGATATTTTCTTCCGGCTTCAGGATCATGAAAAAATGAATTTCCTTCTTCAAAAGCCTGAAACAGTTGCCGGACCATCTCCCGAAACCATGGAATACCTTGAACAGATAAGTTCGATGTTATTCAAATCGGGATACCGAATACGCTTTCAGAGTTTGAATAATCTTGATCCGCATATTCTGCTCAGGGAACTGGAGCTGACATACCTTAATGTCGGTGATTGTTACCTGAGGGCGCGGAATGATCCCAAACCTGCTAACATCCATGAGTTCAGGAAAAAGACAAAAGATTTCCTTTACCAGCTCTATTTTTTCAGGGCTTTGAAGCCAAAGTTGATAAAGGAACTGGAGAGAAGGCTTGATACACTGGCACAAAACCTTGGAAAATACAACGATTTTTCGGTTCTCATAAATACGCTTGGTTACAAATATAACGGTCGCGGAGAGGACGATCATTCACTTGATGAACTGGTTGTTATTATCCGGAATGAGCAGGACAGATATCTTTCAAAAGTATGGCCTGAAGCATACAGGATATTCTGCCCGGGACAAAAACTGACAAACATTTTGGGATTCAAAATACTTGTTATCTGACATTTTCGACTCAAAATGGTCAACTATTTTCCCCTGCCTTCAATGTCAATACAATTTAGAAAGCTTCTAATTAGTCGATATTTGGCAGATTGTTAATTAATTAACAGAAGGGTATAATAAACGGATAAAGTAATACATGGATAAATGTAAATACATGCATAAATCAAAACTCTTTTTTCCTAATTTTGCTTTCTTTTTATAAAAATTTGTATGACCAGCAGAAGGAAATTCATTAAAATTTCTCTTTATGGGGCAGGAGCTCTGGCGGTCGGGGCCGGAGTATACAAAGCAGCAACTCTCTTCTCCCGGCCTCCAAAAACCGGAGAACTTATAGTTGACCTGACACGCACCCCTACATATTGTGAAATCTGTTTCTGGAAATGTGCCGGATGGGTTTACAAGACATCCGAAGGAAAGATCTGGAAGGTAGTCGGAAATGATGATGATCAGCACTGCAACGGGAGGTTTTGCCCGAGAGGGACAGGCGGACCCGGAATGTACTACGATGAGGAGAGACTCAAAACCCCGCTCATAAGGGTTGAAGAGCGCGGCAGTCAGGTGTTCAGGGAAGCTTCATGGGATGAGGCTCTGGATTACATTGCCGTGAAAATGAAAGAGATAGCAGCAAAGTATGGTCCTGAAAGTATGGCTCTCTTCACACACGGATCGGGTTCAAGCTACTTTTCCACCCTGTTCAGGGCATATGGGTCGGTAAACATTGCCGAACCGTCTTATGCACAGTGCCGGGGACCCAGGGATGAAGCCTTTCTGGCCACTTTCGGAGAGGAAGTCTATTCACCTGAAATAACCGATATCCGCGATACAAGGTGCCTGGTGCTGATCGGTTCACACATTGGTGAGAATATGCACAACGGGCAGGTTCAGGAAATGTCGGATGCCATTGATAAAGGCGCTGTCATCATCACAGTTGATCCCCGCTTTTCGACAGCGGCAGGAAAATCGGACTACTGGCTTCCCATAAAGCCCGCCACCGATATGGCTCTTCTTCTTTCATGGATCCATGAAATCATTTACAACGAATACTACGACAGGGAATACGTAGAAAAACACTGCATTGGATTTGACGCTCTTAAGGACCATGTAAGGGATTTCACTCCCGAATGGGCGTACGGCATTACGACTATAAAACCTGAACTCATCAGGAAAACGGCAAAGGAGATGGCTGACGCATCGCCATCTGTAATTGTTCATCCCGGTCGTCACGTTACCTGGTATGGTGATGATACCCAGAGGGTAAGGGCGGTTGCCATTCTGAACGCATTGCTCGGTTCATGGGGAAGGAGGGGAGGCTTTTACAGGCCGGCACGGTATGAGCTTGCCCAGATTTTGATGCCTGCCTTCAAAGAACCGTCAAAAACATGGCAGGATCTCTTCCCGGGAAAATACCCGGTGGCAAGCACGGCAGTGACTAATGTCCTGATTGACGCATCAATTTCTGAAAATAACCCCGGATACCCGATAAAGGGCTGGTTTGTAAATGCAACGAACCTTGTACTGACCGTTCCGGATTCGAATAAGACCCTGAAGGCAATCGGGAATCTTGACCTGATTGTGGCAGTCGACACCATGCCAATGGAAATAACTGGCTGGGCTGATGTCGTTCTTCCCGAATGCACTTATCTTGAAAGGTACGATTCACTGAGGGTCAGTCCTCACCGCAAGCCTGCTATCGCACTCCGTATGCCTGCAGCTGAACCTATGTACAATACAAGGCCAGCTTACCTGATTGCAAGGGAACTATCAAAGAAGCTTGGTCTGGAATCATATTTTCCGAACGAAAAACAGGAAGACCTTCTTGACTGGCAACTAAAAGAGGCAGGATCGTCGCTGGATGAAATGAAAAAGATCGGTGTCAGAACATTTGAGAGGGATTATGACGACATTTATATAGCAGAAGATGAACAGGTTGAATTTTTTACAGATTCAGGGAAGATTGAGCTCTATTCATCTTATCTTGAACAGTTTGGCTTTGATCCCCTTCCCAAATACACGCCTCATGAAGAACCGCCTGAAGGGTTCTACAGGCTGATATACGGGAGGGCTCCCATGCATACTTTCAGCCGGACCTCGAATAATCCCAATCTTACTGATCTGATGGATGAAAACAAGATATGGGTAAACCCGAAGGTTGCAAAGGAATGGGGACTTGTTTCCGACCAGCTGATCTGGCTCAGGAATCAGGATGATGTTGTCTCCCAATTCCCGATTAAGGTGAGGATAACGGAAAGGATAAGATGGGATTCGGTTTACATGGTTCACGGATTCGGACATGCACAAAAGCAAATGAAAAGATGTTTTGGCAAAGGGGCAAGCGATACGCAGCTTATTACAAAAGTACTTGTTGATCCATTAATGGGAGGCACGGGGATGAGGGGTAATTTTGTGACCTTTGTAACTGAAAAAACAGGGAAGGAGGCAGCATTATGAGATACGCCATGGCTGTTGATACACGGAAGTGCGTCGGGTGCAGCGATTGTGTGGTTGCCTGCCAGACAGAAAATAATGTTCCGATCGGTTATTGCCGCGAATGGATAGTGGAAGTCGTTGATGGTACCTACCCGCAGCTTGAGATGGAGATCAGGTCGGAGCGCTGCAATCATTGCGCCAATTCGCCGTGTGTCCGCTGTTGTCCGACCGGGGCAAGCCACTATTCCGACGGAGGTATTGTGCTTGTGGAAGCCGGAGAATGCATCGGATGCGGCGCATGTATTGCCTCCTGTCCGTACGATGCCAGGTACCCGCATCCTGAGGGATATGTTGATAAGTGCACATTCTGTATCCACAGGATAAAGAGTGGGATGAAGCCTGCCTGTGTTGAAGTGTGTCCGACCAAATGCCTCTATTTCGGCGATCTTGATGACTTGAACAGTGATGTTACCACCGTGCTGAAGGAACGGAAATATAAAACACTTATTCCCGAGGCCGGAACCGAACCTCAACTCTATTTCCTGATCTGACATTTTTAAGAAGATTTCATATGCAAGAAGAATTAATAGTCAGCGGCCGGATGAATAATATGGTTGATCCTAACCTGAATATCTGGCACTGGCAGATCCCGTTATACCTGTTCCTTGGGGGAATGGCAGCCGGTATCCTTTGCCTGGCCGCTCTGTATTATATCAGGGGAAAAGAAGAAGAATACACTGCCGCGGTAAGGATAACTCCCTTCCTGGCGCCGGTGCTTCTTGTGCTTGGATTGCTTGCACTCTTCATCGATCTGAGGCACAAGCTCTATTTCTGGCAACTGTATACCAATATAAAGCTGCAGTCGCCCATGTCGTGGGGAGCATGGACCCTGATGGTCATAACACCGGTTTCATTTATCTGGTGTGCCCTGCATGTACGAGATATTTTACCGGGCTGGAACTGGAGATTCAAATGGCTGAAAGATCTTGAGAATTTCTTTAACAAGTACAAGAAGGTGCTCGCCTGGGTAATGCTTATTTACGGACTGATTTTGGGGATTTACACGGGTATACTCCTTTCCGCCTTCAATGCACGACCTCTCTGGAACACCTCAATCCTTGGTCCGCTTTTCCTTGCATCCGGACTATCGGCCGGTGCAGCGGCAACCCTGATCATATCGAAAAATCCGGTTGAAAGAAAGCAGTTTGCGCGGATTGACCTTGTAATTATTGGAATTGAGCTATTCCTGATAATCCATATGTTCATGGGTTACCTGGCAAGCACGCAGGTCCAGATTGAAGCCGCTGAAATGTTCCTTGGGGGAGATTATACTGTATCATTTTGGATCTTTGTCGTGATCCTGGGACTTGTATTACCGGGCTTGCTTGAAATTCTTGAACTGAGAAAAATTCATGTACCGGCCATTCTGCCTGCTGTCCTTGTAATTTTTGGCAGCCTGATGCTCAGGTTCATAATTGTTTATGCAGGACAGGTAAGTCGATGGCTGTATTAGGCACGGATAGTAAAAACGCTTGATATTAAACAAAATAATTTTATGGCAACTAACGAAGTAAAGAAAACAAAGTACCTCAATCCATATCTGGGAGGGGTGTTGTTGGGACTGGTCCTTTTATCAGCAAATTTTATCTCCGGCAGGGGACTTGGAGCCAGCGGGGCCGTTAAAAGCGTGGTGGCTACCACCATAAAGGCTGTCGATAAAGATGCTGTAACAACCATGCCGTTCATGAAGGAATATGCAGATAGCCACAGCGGAAATCCTATGAAATCATGGCTGGTATTCGAGATGCTGGGAGTTCTTGTCGGCGGATTCCTGTCCGGAACAATAGCCGGCAGGCTTAAGCTGAAGGTTGAACACTCCCCGAAGATAACTGCAAAGCGAAGATTGGTTTTTGCACTGGCTGGCGGCGTTCTCTTCGGATTCGGATCGCAGCTCGGCAGGGGATGCACGAGCGGATCAGCCCTAAGCGGGATGGCCGTCCTTTCGCTGGGAGGATTCATCACGATGATGGCAATCTTCGGAACAGCATTCGGGATGGCGTATTTTTTAAGGAAAAACTGGATTTGAAATTAAACCCATTAACAATATATACAAAGTAATCATGGGACCACTGGTAATAAATGAAATAATTTCTGAGAACACAAATTTTCTTCTTGCTTTCCTGATCGGGATAGCTTTCGGATGGGTGCTTGAAAGCAGCGGTTTCTCATCAAGCAGAAAGCTTGCAGGTATATTTTACGGGTACGATACCGTTGTGCTTAAAGTCTTTTTTACAGGAGCCATAACCTGTATGCTGGGACTGTTGTTTATGGGTCTTTTTGGTTGGATTGACCTGGATCTTGTATATGTAAATCCAACTTACCTTACGTCCGCAATTGTAGGCGGAGTAGTAATGGGCGTCGGATTTATAATGGGTGGTTTTTGTCCCGGCACCAGCTTCTGCGGCGCTGCAATCGGAAAAATTGATGCAATGGTTTTCATCGCCGGACTCTTCATTGGTGTTTATGGATTTGCTTTCACTTATGGATGGTGGGAGAAGCTTTACCTGGCAAAATACCTGGGCGAGCCGAAGGTCAGCCAGTCGCTGGGACTTTCCGACGGATTGTTTGGACTATTGCTTATCATGGCCGCGCTGGTTATGTTCTGGGTAGCCGAATGGGCAGAAAAGAAATTTCCCCGTGAAGAATATTGAAAATTACAGGAAGTAATATAACTTTAAAAAAAATAATGATGAGACCACTCAGATTACTTGCACTGATATTGATACCGATGGGGGTCATTATTGCGGCAGTACCATCGAATAAGACACACCCATACCAGCCTTCTCCTGAAGAACTGCTGGATGAAGTTAACAGCAGGACACAATTCATTTCACCCGATGTTGTTGCTGACATGATTATAAATAAGGATCCGTCCCTGCAACTTATTGATGTAAGGAGCCGCGATGAATTCGAAAAATACAGTCTTCCCGGAGCCATAAATATCCCTTCTGCTGATATTCTTTCAGAAGAGTATGCCGGCTTACTGAACCAGGATATCAGGATGAATGTTTTCTATTCCAACGGCACTGTGACAGCCAATGCAGCCTGGATGGCAACAAGGCAGCTCGGCTATGCCAATAATTTTGTACTTGAAGGAGGCCTGAATTACTGGTTTGAAGCCATTTTGAATCCGGAGAAACCTGCTTCAACAAAATCAGACGAGGAATTCGCAAAGTATGATTTCAGAAAAAGCGCCGGGCAGGCACTGGGAGGAGGAGGATTAACCGTACAGGGAGCAGATGATCAGCGCAGTACGGCTCAAAAACCGGTTATAAAACCTGCCGCAAAGAAGAAAAAAGCAGCCGGCGGTTGCTGAGATTTAAGAAAATCAATATATTTAACAAAACATTAATTCCATACACCATGAAAAGAACTATCCTGGTCATCTTTGCAATTTCCTTATTGTCAATAATTACAGCATCTGCTCAAAACTCAGCTGCCAAAAACGATCCTGTAGGTAAATGGAAGTTTGAAGCGCCATATGCTCCGGAAGGTTTTACATCAGGGATCATAGAGGTTGGCTTCGCTGAAAATAAATATTCTGCAACTATTTCATTTGGAAGCGAATATAAGATCCAGGGAGAAAAAGTAACCTTTAAAAATGACACTGTCAACTTCAATGTTTTTATCGAAGGCAGCGATATAGCGATAAAACTGAAGATGGATAATTCAACGAAGATGAACGGCAAAGCTTCGTATTCTGAAGGTGAAATCCCAATAGCCCTCACAAAAGAGATCCCGAACAAATAGGAAAGTTTTCCTGTATCTGCGTCAATCGGCGTAATCTGCGCGAAAACTTTAAAGTTTTCGCGCAGTCCCGGCTACCCGGGATCGCTGTTTTTCGCAGATCTTTTTTTAATGAAATAGAAAACCTATGAGAAAAACTCCGGTTTCATTTTTCCTCCTGTTACTTTCTGTTATATCCGTTCAGGCACAAATAATCAATAAAACACCACTGAGCGCGAGGATTACCGGCTACAAAATGGATGTCCGGCTCGACACTGATGATAAAGCCGTGAGCGGCAAAATGGATGCTTGGTGGATCAATAAATCACACGATACGGTCCCCGATATCCGGATGCATTTGTATATGAATGCTTTCAGAAACAACCAGTCGACTTACTACAAAGAGATTGGCGCTTCACCCGGCCTGCTTGATTCTGACAGAGGCCGGATTGAAATCAATTCATTTACCGACTCTGAAAATAACGACCTGCTTCCACTTATACAGTATATCAGCCCTGACGACGGAAACCCCGAAGACAGAACAGTCATCAGAGTCCTGTTACCCAAACCGGCACTTCCTGGCGACACTATATTTCTGACAATAGGCTTTGACACAAAACTACCGTCACAAATTCGGAGGACAGGGTACACAAATGATTTTTACTTTGTAGCTCAATGGTTCCCGAAATTCGGGGTATATGAGCCTGCGGGTATGAGATATGCAACTGTGGGAGGTTGGAATTGCCATCAGTTTCATGCCAGTTCCGAGTTTTATTCAAACCATAGTGTTTATGATGTCAGCATAAACACACCGGCTGAATATGTTGTGGGAAGCGGCGGGCAGCTGATATCTGAAACAGCGGCCGAAGGAGGAAGAAAAACCCGGAACTTCCGGGCAGAGGATATTGTTGATTTTGCATGGACCGCATGGCCGGGTTATTCGGTATTCACGGATAAGTGGAAACATGTAAATATTACTTTGCTTTTGCCGGAAGAACGTGAAAAGCAGGTTGAAAGGCAATTTACTGCAGTCAAAAATGCACTTGAATACCTGACTGAAAATGTCGGGCCGTATCCCTGGCCTCACCTTACTTTTGTCGATCCCCCTGTTATGGGTGCCGGCGCAGGAGGGATGGAGTATACAACAATTTTTACATCGCAATCCTCATTCCTGATGCCAGAATGGATCCACATGCCCGAAATGGTAACGGTTCACGAATTCGGTCATGCATATTTCATGGGAATACTGGCTTCAAACGAGTTTGAAGAACCCTGGATGGACGAGGGAATAAACTCATTCTGGGAACAAAGGATCATGGATCATTATTACGGGAAAAACTCGGGAATGATTAACCACCCTCTTCTCAAAATTCCTGATGTTACGATAGGGCGACTGGGTTATGTGCGTTCCCCGAACCGTCAGGCGGTCTCAAATTCAGAATATTCCTGGAACTACCCTCATGGCACTTACGGAATGATGTCGTACAATAAATCTGCCATGGTGTTTCACACTCTTATGGGGATAGTCGGGGAGCAGACTATTAATGATATCTTCAGGGAATATTACAGGAAATGGGCATTCAGACACCCTTCAGGCAAGGATTTCATTCAGGTTGTCAATGAGGTTGTCCGGCGAAATCACGGGGATGCTTTTGGTCCGGATATGAACTGGTTCTTTGATCAGACCCTTTACGGTACGGGTATATGTGACTACAAGGTTGCATTTATTTCAAACAGAAAGCAGATCAGACCTGACGAAAATACCGATATTACGATTACTGAAGATCCGGTTACGGATGAACGCGACTCACTGTTCACTTCTGCAGCCCAGCTTGAAAGAGTCGGGGAGGTGATGCTGCCGGTCGAAGTGCTTGTGCATTTTACCGACGGCAGTGAGGTTATTGAAAAATGGGATGGGAAAAGCCGGTTTAAGGATTTCACGTATTCAGGCAGGAGAGAGATCGAATGGGTCAGGATAGATCCGGAGTTCAGGATCAAAATGGACGTCAATTATATAAATAACTCCCGTACAATCGATCCGGACCCGGTCCCTGTACGCCGCATGATCAACAAATTTATTTCATTGATGCAATTCTATCTAAGTATTATGCTGTTGTAATTCAGGTTTATATGAAAGTTGTCAAATCAATAAAGTCAGGGCTTTTCCGGTCGCTGAAATCATGGAAAGGTGTGCTGATAATCTGGATATGCTTCCTTTTACTGGTTTCAATTTACGCGCTTCCCCTCAGAAACATGCTGAGATCCGGCTTCGGCCCAAGCATGATAACCGGGAGGTTTGCAAATGGTTTGGATGTTGAAGCCTTTTCCGATCTCGGCTCAACTTTAAGGAGCCTGATGTCATATATTTCCGCCGGATTTTTAATGATCTTCCTGATCGGGTTTGTAGTCAATTCATTTCTTACAGGAGGCCTTTTCAACAGCCTGAGGAAAGAGTACGGAAACAAGAAATTTTCCCCATCTGAATTCTTCAGAGCCGGGGCAGTTAATTTCTGGTCATTTGTGATCATTTCCCTGATCATAAATCTTATGACCGTCTTTTTATCAGCAATTGTTGTTTTTATTCCATCGGCCGTTGTCACCGCTTCTGAAACAATGTCGGAAAAGAGCGCCGTTTACATAATAGCGGGCGCTGTTCTGTTTGCCTTGTTGCTCCTTCCTGTATTTCTACTGGTTGCCGATTACTCAAGGGCATGGAAGGTATGTGATGAAAAAAGATCATGTTTTAAGGCGCTCGGATTCGGATTCGGCGAGACCTTCCGGAAGTTCTGGCAGGCATATCTGATGATGCTGGGGCTGGTACTGATCCAGGTCGTGTTCGGATTGATCGTTTTTTCCATTTTATCATCATGGAAACCGGCCTCGGGAGGCGGCGTATTCCTGCTGTTCCTGGTTTCCCAGATGCTGGTTTATATAAAGTTTCATTTAAAAGCCTGGAGATATGGCAGCGTTATGTCGCTGATGGAAAATAATCAAAAACCTGAAGTTCAAAATTCTGTAATTCAGGATATTATTTTTCAGGAACCGATTGTCCAGTCACATGTGACTGAAAATCCGGTAATCCCGGACCCTGAAATTCAAGATCCTTTAGTTAAAAACGGAACAAACCTGTTATGAAAACAGAAGAGATTAGATCGCTGAAAAGAGAGGCAGAAAATCACCTTAACAATGAACTTTTGCCATTCTGGACATCCAGGATTATCGATGAAACAAATGGCGGATATTTAACACATTTCGACCGATACGGGATAGATACAGGTGAAGATGAAAAGTCGCTGATCGCCCAGACACGCTGTTTGTATACGCTGGCTTCGGCATGCCGTGCCGGTTATGGCGATGCCCGACTGGCTGAAATGGCCAGGCATGGCGTCGATTTCCTGCTGGGCAAAATGTGGGATAATGATGCCGGCGGATTTTTCTGGATGATGGACAGGAAGGGGAATGTAAAGATTGACAAAAAGATAATTTACGGACAGAGTTTCGCAATCTATTCCCTCAGCGAATATACCCTGGCCACAGGTGACCGGAGAGGAATCGAATATGCCGGGAAGGTCTTTGACCTGATCCAAAAGTATTGCGCCGATACAATGTACGGCGGATACTGGGAAATGTTCGAACGCGATTGGACGCTGTGCGGTCCGGGAAGCCAGGGCGGTGACCGGAAGACGCTCGATGTTCACATGCACCTGATGGAAGCTTTTACGACACTTTATGAATGTACGGGCAAGGATGTCCACAGAAGGAAACTCCTGGAGGTAATCGATATTCTCCTGTACCGCATAATTCATCCCGTTTATAAGACAGGAATTCCGCAGTTCTATATGGACTGGAAGATCGCACCGCAGATCAAATTCGATATTATATGGGGGTGGGACAGGTTTACAGGCGAGGGTAAGAAGGCCAACGTGACCGATAATACAGCATACGGCCACAACGCTGAATTTGCATGGCTGTTAATACATGCACTGGAGATCCTGAAGATCGACCCTTCTGTTTACAGGGATACTTTCCGCACAATATTTGATCACACGCTCAATAACGGCATCGACAATGAATTCGGAGGAGTTTTCGTCGAGGGTCCGCATGCGGGAGGCGTATCGGACCGGGAAAAGGAATTCTGGCAGCAGGCGGAAGTGCTTACAGCCATGCTTGATGCCTACATTATGTTCCATGACTCCGTATTCCTTGAGGCCTACAGGAATGTTCACCGGTTCGTGTTCGACAAGATGATCAATAAGGAAGTGGGAGAGTGGTTTCCTTTGCTTACCCGTGAAGGTGATCCCATATGGACCCATATGGGGCACTCCTGGAAGATCAATTACCATACCGTTAGGGCCATGGTCCTGAGCATAAATCGGATGAATAAAATACTGGAAGCAAAATAACCGCCGGAACACCTGATAACCAGGGGTTTACGAGCTAATTTGAACCTATATGAATCTGATCCTGTCTCCTCTCGACTGGCTGGTGCTTTCTGTCATCATGACCGGCAGCCTTGGCTTCGGAATGTTTATGGCCTTCAGGAAAAAGGCCGGTAAGAACAGCTCCAATTTTTTTCTCGGTGGCAGATCAATAAAATGGCCAATTATAGGCGCATCCCTTTTTGCAACGAACATCGGGGCGGAACACCTTGTGGGTTTATCAGGCGACTCGTACCGCTACGGCCTGTCGGCAGGTCTGGTTGAGCTTACAACAGTGATAACCCTGGGGGTAGGCTGTGCCATTCTTTTTCCCTATTATATGAAGAATAAGCTCTTCACAATCCCCGAATTCCTCGAGCTAAGATATGACAGACGGGCAAGGACATTCTTCTCCGGGCTGATGCTTATTATAAGCATTATGACCAAGCTCGCCTTTACGCTTTTTGCAGGCGCACTGGTATTGAACAGCATCCTGGGATGGAATATCATGTCGACAATTTTCTACCTGGGGCTCATTGTTGCAATTTTTACAATAATTGGCGGCTTTACGGCAGTTGCATATACCGATGCCATCCAGGTTATTATTATGATCGGAGGTTCGGCAATAATGCTGTATTTCGGACTTGACAAGGTGGGCGGATGGGATGGGTTGATGGCGAAAGCTCCTGAAATGATGTCAATTGCCAAACCCTTTGACGATCCGGTTTATCCTTTCTGGGGCATCCTGGCTACCGCATTTTATGCAGGTGTTTTTTACTGGGGGATGGACCAGGTGAATGTTCAGCGGACCCTTGCAGCCCCTGATCTGAATAATGCCCGATGGGGCGCGATGTTCGCCACCCTGCTGAAGCTGCTGCCATTGTTCATATTCGCACTTCCAGGTGTTATTGCCTTTGCCCTTTTCCCGGGGGAACTCGAAGGCGATGCAACCAAACAGACTTTTGTTCTTCTGATGAACAGGTTGCTTCCGCCCGGATTGCGTGGATTGCTGCTTGCTTCGCTGCTTGCAGCCTTGATCACCTCACTGATAGGCGTTCTCAATTCCGTGTCTACACTTGTGGTACGCGATTTCATAGTTGAATTCCGGCCACATTTTCCCGAGAATAAACAGGTTGCTTTCGGCCGTGTTGTGATCCTTATCGTCACATTTCTCGGAATTGGTGCGGCATATATGGTTTATAAGAACGAGGAAGGATTATATAAATACCTTCAGACGATCTCCGCATATCTTGTTGTGCCGGTGTTCCCCGCTATCCTTTTTGGAATAATCAGCAAAAAGGTCACTCTCAAGGGTGCCGTTGTTTCTGTGATAACCGGGATCATTCTTGCGACGGTTTTTGTCTCCGACCAGCTGCTCGGACCTGAGACCGGTCATCAGGTTTTTCCCTTCCTTCACCATAAGCTGACCCTGAACTTCGGCTACAGGGGGCTCTGGGCAGAAATAATCATAACAATAGTCCTGTTTGCCGTGTCGGCCTTTACTGAAAAAACTGATCCTTCAAAGCTTGAAAAGACCACTATCGATTATTCGAAGGGCCTGGCCCCCTTTAAGGGAATTACGGACTGGAGATTGCATCTCCTGGTATTGACTGCAATTACAATACTTATAATGATCTGGCTTAAGTAGGTTCACTCAACACTACCTCCGACGAGTGAATGATACAATCCGGACAGGAAATCCCTGTTATCGGCCCGCAGATAATGCATTTCACCGCCCATTCTGCTGAATGTCTTGCAATACCTCAGGTAATATGCCGGATTATCGGCAGGCGGTTCTCCGTCTTTGATCCAGTCCCATTCCGCCCTGGCAATATCAACAACCAGTATAAAATAATTGTCAATATGATTACTGCGTTGAATTTCTATATTCTGAGCCATCGAAAGCGACTTCTCAAATATCATGGGCGACATTACTGAGGAGCCAAGTGATAAATAGACGCCGCCATCTATCCTGCTTACACTTGCGGCAAAACTCAGAAAGTCTGCCATAGCTGTCCTCCCGACGGCGGCCCCGTTATTCACCGGGTGGGTGTAAATTATATCGTGTCCGAACATCGGATGCCCGGTAAACGGGATCTTCAGATCATAGGCTGAGCATTGAAGGGAGTATTTTTTCCACCTGTGCGGAATACTCATAAACCCGGGCCTGATTTTATTGTTTCGTATCACTCCGTAAAGATCAATTGCTGCAGCCGAATATTCAGGATCGGTTTCCATCTTCTCTCCTGCTTCGTTGAGCAGAAATGATGTTTCAGGAATATGGAGCCCCTCCTGAGAGATCATCCTGCCTACTGATTCTCCGTAGCCCAATCCTTCGAATGCTCCGGTTATCAGGGCAAGATTAATATAGAAGCCTGTCTCATTCCATATCCCGAACTGACCCCGCCTTACATTTTCCCTGACATCTTCGCCAGTTCTTCCCTGGAAGGCAAATTCCCAGTCATGTATAATACCGGCGCCATTTGTCGCCAGGTGAGTTACCCAGCCATTGGCTATCAGTTCGGCAATTACCGGGGTCAGTCCGTTTTTGATAGTGTGCGCACCGAATGCCAGTATCACTGACCGTCCTGCCCTCCGGGCTGAAATCATCCTGGCTGCAGTTCTTCCAATCAGCTCCTCATCCTGGGCCGACAGTTTCAAAGGCTTGTAAGTAAGCGGAACATAGCCGTTTTCAAGTTCGATCTGGTTTTTCCGTTCAGAAAGGCTCTTTACAACAAGCTTGTTCCTGTTAAATTTTGGATGGGCCATGCTGAATGATATTTAATAGTTCCAGCAGAACCCCTGCCTGCGAAAAATCAGGTATAATGATATCCGCTCCCGCTTTTATCAGGCGTGTGCGTTTGACCTCGTTCAGACCGTAACGGCGCAACTCATTGCTGGCCACTCCGATTGTCGTCCCGTTCCGTTTGCTGGTTTCCCTTATCTCGACAGGTCCGTCGCCAAATGTCACAATAAGCCCCGCATCAGATCCACCCAGTGAATCGAGAATCCTGTCGAGTACAATCTTTTTAGCTTCCTTGTTAATATCTCCGACAGCGCCGTAGATCCTGCCTTCAAACAAGTGATCATACCCCAGGACGGAAGCTTCATGTTTAACGTCGGCTTCATCCGTCCCGCTTGTCAGAAATAACTTAATACCTGCATTATAAAGGATCTTCAAAAAAGAAACAGAGTTTTTTATTGTCAGATCTTCAACGGCAAGTTCGCCTTTCTTAAGTTTTTCCTCGCGCTGTCTTACCATTTTCATCAGTTCATTATTGTAAATTTCCTTATAGCCAAATTCATCAAGTATTTGGCCGTCAGGAACAAAACCGAACTCCCTGATCATTTCGGGCAGGATCTTCATCTGCATGAGTGTCTGAATACCAGTCGTTTTATCGATGAACTCGTCCACACGGCCGGTAATCTTTTTGATCAGCGCTTCATCTGCATCAGGATATTTATCACCCAGTATTGCCTTTACCATCATCGGCGCCATGATCAGTTCCCACCCCTGCCTGAGCGATGAAATTGTACCATCGTTATCGAAAATTGCAAATTTGATATCAGTGACTGACGATGGTTTGTTCAGTATTTCAATTTCAGATCCCTGATAATACTTTGCCTGCCTTATGTCTTCAGCAGTTTCAGGGTTATAAATAAAATCAGGATCGGTTCCTATACTTAGAATTTCTTCAGGGGAAGCAGTTCCCGTCTGAAACAGTTTCTGAATAGTAACACCGGCTGTAAAAGTGCCAAGTTCAGCTGCGGTCTCAAGAGAATAACCGGCTGCAAGGGCTGCTGCTGCACCTGCAAGATAGCTGTCACCAGCGCCGACTGTATCGACTTTCGAGATAATCTGCAATCCGGCAATTTCCAGAATCCCCTTATCGTCGGCGATAACCGATCCCTTGCTCCCCCGCGTTATCAAAAGAGGTTTTCCGAACCTTTCATAAAGCCTCTCTGCAGACCGGAGTGTTTCCTGGTAAGATACATTTTCCCCGGGTTTAATGTCTATTCTGCACAACCTGGCAGCTTCATGATCATTCATTTTCCGGTACGAACCAGTATAGTGGTCGGTGTAGTTCCGGCTGTCGGCAATAAATATTTTATCCGGGAAACTACTGATAAGCTCCGCAAGCTTTTGCCTGAAATATCCGGTATGAATTCCTGATAAAACCTGTTGATTGATAATTATCAGATCCACATCGGTGATCTCTTCCCTGAGCCTTTGGATCAACAGACCGGCAGTTTCATTCAAAAGTCCGTTGAAGTTACCAAAATCGATTCGTCCCTGCTCGGTATCTTCAACATACGGTTTTATATAAACATGAGTGGCCCAGTTTTCATTCTGTATCAACAGGTTCCTCGTATCAATGCCTGTACTTTTCATTATTGAAACCATCTCGGCGCCAAACGGATCGTTGCCGATAACACCGAATCCCCGGATATCCCTGACCTTCATTGCGGCAAGGTTGTTGGCCACATTCCCTGCTCCCCCGAGTGAATATTTCTGTTGACGCACCGGCCTTGTGGCCTCTCCTGTTTCAATTGAGATCTCACTCTCCGATTCGTCGACGAACCAGTATGCATCGAGACAAAAATCGCCCACAATGGCTATTTTTACATTCCTGATCTTTTCAATAATTTCCTTTAGTAATTGTGGCTTCATATTTCAACTTTTGGAATTATGATAAAAATATTTTTCTGCGATCAGGCATAATGTATGTATAACCGGCAGGTGAAGTTCCTGGACAAAGGCCGTTCTCGATTCCGGCACATTTATCAGGATATCGCAGAGCTCCCTCATCTTTCCACCTGTTTTGCCGGTCAATCCCAGGATCTTCATATTCAGAGCTCTGGCAACAATGCAGGCATCCAGGACATTCTGCGAGTTCCCGGAAGTGCTCATTGCCACAAGAATGTCTTTTTCCTCCCCGAAAACAATTACCTGCTGAGCAAAAACCAGGTTCGGATCAATATCGTTTGAAATTGCT
Organism: uncultured Bacteroidales bacterium; assembly: GCA_963737255.1. Classification (GTDB taxonomy): domain Bacteria; phylum Bacteroidota; class Bacteroidia; order Bacteroidales; family VadinHA17; genus LD21. The sequence goes on along the minus strand of CAVTSB010000005.1, from coordinate 284,573 downwards.
GTTGCCAGGGCAGTATGAACTGACAGGGAAATTGCCGGCAGTCCCGATTCAAGTTTCCGGGCAAGATATTCACCCCTTTCTGCTGATTCAAAAAGTCTTTTCTTTATATTATCGTTCAGCGGACGTTCCGATTCAAAGCTCTTCATAAGTTCGCCTGCCATGTGGTCGGCATCGGCACTGCTTCCCCCGTTGCCGCAGATCAGCAGCTTTCCCCCCTGTTGATAACAACTGATAATAGCGAGGCCGGCTTCGTTGATCTGATCTTTGATGGGGTTAAGAACAGGGTATCTTTCGCAAAGCTGACTGAGGAAAGGTTCTTTATTCATTTTTAAGATACTTAATATGTTATAAAAATATTAATTTTAATTCTTTATTACCCTGTTTTTAAACCAAAACTCATCTCAATATGGCTGAACAAGAAAAGGCTGTCCTCGGAGACAAGGATATATATCCCTCTGAAGAATTGATTAATTCAATAATCGGTGAGAAGAAGACCGTATGGCTGAAGATCATGAGCTATGCTCACGAAAAATACAATGATGTAAGTGAGGAATGGCGGTATTACAACGACGGCAAGCAATGGCTTTTCAAACTGACAAGGAAGAAAAAGACAATTTTCTGGCTCAGCCTGCTGAAAGATACATTCAGAATTACATTCTATTTCGGAAATAAAGGTGAATCAGTGATAATGAGCAGCAGCCTGCCGGAAAGTGTCAAAAATGAATTTGTCAATGGGCAGCGGTTCGGTAATATAAGAGGGATAACCACAATAATCTCCGGAGATTCTGATGTTGACAAGATCTGTAAACTGATAGACCTGAAAGTCAGTCTGAAATAGCGGTGATCATTAATAATTTGCAATACTGCTCTTCCCGTCAAGAGCCTCTCCCCTTTCGATAGCTCCCGATAGCTATCGGGGATAAAGGGGGTGAGGTACGACCACGTATTAATTTATACATATGCAATTATAATATGTATTATAATACGTATTATAATACATATTATAATACGTATTTAATTATTTTAACACTTAAAATAGCAAATATATATAACTCTTAAAGGATTAAAATTTATCCTCCTTTTTCCCCTTAAAGGAATCCAGAACTTTTTTAACGGATCCGTGAAGGAGCAAAAGCTTCCTGGCTGATTCGGCATCCAGTCCTAGTTCATCGGTTATCATTTTTGTTCCTCTCCTTATTAGTTTCTGATTGGTGAGTTGCATGTTAACCATCTTGTTGCCTTTAACACGTCCCAGGCGTATCATGGTTGAAGTGGTTATCATATTAAGAACAAGTTTCTGGGCTGTTCCTGCTTTCATCCGGGTACTGCCTGTTACAAATTCAGGTCCTGTGATGACTTCTATTGCGATATTGGCGTAATTTGAAAGAGGAGTACCTGAGTTACAGGTGATTGCTCCTGTAAGGATGCCATGTTCCTGAGCCCGCCTGAGTGCCCCGACAACATAGGGGGTCGTTCCTGATGCAGCTAAGCCGATTATCATGTCATTTTTTGAGGGAGAAAATGCCTGCAAATCAATCCATCCGAGTTCTTCGTTATCCTCTGCCATTTCTACGGCTTTCCTGATCGCTTTATCACCTCCGGCGATAAGCCCGATTACGTAGCCCTGATCTAGGCCGAATGTGGGAGGGATCTCAGAAGCATCGACAATTCCAAGCCTGCCGCTGGTGCCTGCGCCAATATAAAAAAGCCTGCCCCCGGTTTTCATCCTTGTGACAACAGCCTCAACAAGCTTTTCAATTTCCGGGATGCAGCCCTTTACAATGCCCGGTACTTTCTGATCTTCATTGTTAATTGACTCAAGAAGTTCCCGTACGGTCATCTTCTCAAGGTCATTATAAAATGAACTGGATTCTGTTATGCTAATCATCTTAAAAATTGCGTTGATTTAAAGGATCTTAAGAATTTCTTTTATGATACCTGATAAGTCCGGTTATCGGCTCCCTTGCAATTGTTGAAAGAATAAAGCCATTTTCATTGAGGACCTCCTCAAGAATTTCCCTGAAATGCCAGGCAACTGAACCGGTAACCGCTATTTCTGTTTTACCGGCGACCGTATAAAGCCTTAGATTTCTCTGAACAAATTCCTCAAATGATTTTCTGACAAGATCCCTGCAATATTCATGATCAAGGTAATCCTTCAGAAACTGCACAAATCCTCCGATAAACTTGCTGGGGAAAATTCCCCTGTAAACATGACTTACAATGTCATCTTTTTCAGGGCCATACCTGATTCTGAAATCTTCCGAAAGATCTGGAGGCATAATCCCTCTGATAAAGTCCGCAAGCACTCTTTTCCCCAGATATGCTCCGCTGCCCTCGTCTCCAAGAATAAAACCAAGCGGAGGGACATTCGCAACTATTGTTTTGCCATCATAATACCCTGAATTTGAGCCGGTACCCAGCATACAAACAAAACCCTCTTCTGTCCCAAGTAAACTTCTGGCTGCACCAATAAGGTCTGAATAAACAAATACTTCTGAAGAGGGCAGGAGGGAACCTATGGCATCCCTGACCTTTTTTTCCATTGCCCAGCCTGCGCATCCGGCCCCGTAAAACCAGACCTTCTCAATATCAGGGGAATTAAATACAGGCAGGACCTCAGATGATATAACGCTCCTGATCGTATCCTCAGTAACAAAGTTGGGATTTAATCCTGTCGTGGTAATAATATCAGTTTCCTTCGAACCGGATATACAGCACCACTGGGTCTTCGTACCTCCGCTTTCGGCAATCAGTTTCATAAATCAAATGTACAAAAAGGAGGTGAGGATCCGTCATGAGGGAAAAATTTTATGTGATCAGGAATCCGCCATTCCTGCTACTGTGCGGAGATCCGGGGTTCAGGTCGTTGCACCGTTACATCGTTGTACCGTTCTATACGTATAAATACCCCTGTAAAATAGGCTTTAAGCCTCTTATCTTCCTGTATTTAATAAGATACTTTTGTTAAACATTTAACAGAAGTAACCAGAGACCGATCCCGGATGGAGAATTATTATGAATTGCTGAAGAAGGACATCAGGTTTGAGGAAGGATTGAACGCATGTATGAATTGCGGAGTCTGTACAGCCATATGTCCTGCTGCTGAATTTTATGACTATGATCCGAGGAAGATAGTTGATATCGTTCAATCAGGAGACAATAATGAAATTGAAAACCTCCTGAAATCAGAAGTGATATGGTATTGCGGAGAATGCATGTCGTGCAAAACCCGCTGCCCGAGGGGAAATGCTCCAGGACTGGTAATTATGGCTTTACGCGGATTATCGCAGGATCTCGGCTTCTTTGTGGAATCTGAAAAAGGCAGGCAGCAACTGGCTATCAAAAGAACAGTAGGAGAATCAATTCTGAATACCGGTTATTGTATCTTCATTGATATGGTAGCGCCCGAACTTCATCCGGAGCAGGGTCCTAACTGGGAGTGGGTATATGAAAACAGAAAGGCACTGGTAAACCGGCTTGGAGGCAATTTTAAGGGCGATGGTCCTGGTGTTCTCAGGAAAATCCCTGAAGAATCGCTGAACGAATTAAGAAGGATATTCGATGTTACCGGGGGTACCCGCAGGTATGAAAAAATTGAATACTATTCCAGGAAGAAAGCTGAAGAACTCGATCTGGATATTGATGACGGAATTGATAATGAATACTTCAGGCATATTTATACGACAAACAACGGATCACATACCAAAAAACAAGTAAATGAAACTGGAAGGGAAGCGAGCGATCTGGAGTGAATATCAGAAGGAAATAGCTGACGACCGTTATTTCTATGTACGAAGCTGCATCAGGCAGAATTTTTTTCCGGGCTCGGAGGTCGCGTTTTTACGAATTTTGAAGGAGGAGTTAAAAAAGGATGTTTATGAAAATCCTTGCCACACAACCTGTTCGGGAATCGGTTATCACGGCGATGTCGTCCCGGTCGACACGACAATGACAGTCGTTGCAAGGCAGTTTGCCCTGATGACAGAGGCAGGTTACAGGAACTATGTCCCTTCGTGCATAACGTCATTCGGTTTATATACTGAGATTCTTGATACCTGGCATCATTTCCCGGAAATCGAGGCAAAGGTCAGGGAAAACCTTTGGAAAGCCACTGGGCGCGAATTTGTCATTCCTGAGAACCTTGCGCATGCAAGTGATATCATCTACAAATTCAGAAAGGAAATTTCCGCAAAAGCAAAATATAAACTGGTCAACAAGAATACCGGGGAACCACTGAGAGTTGTTGATCATATTGGCTGCCACTATTCCAAGATGTTCCCTTCAAAGGGAGTAGGCGGTGCTGAGTATCCGTATGTGCTTGCTGGCATGGTAGAAGAATGGGGCGGGAAGATTATTGACTATCCTGAGCGCAGACATTGCTGTGGATTTGGTTTCAGGCAATACCTGGTTCAGGCAAACCGTGGCTTTTCGATTGCATGCTCGAAGGAAAAATTTGAATCCATGCAGCCGTTTAAACCCGACATGATAATTACTAACTGCCCCGGCTGCCCTATGTTCCTCGACAGGTGGCAGTACGTTATAAATGAAATGGAAGGCAAAAGATATGGCCAGGACGAGGAGGGCATACCGGTATTCACATATGAAGAGGTTGCAGGTCTGGTTCTGGGATACGACCCCTGGGACCTGGGTCTGCAGATGCATCAGACGGATTGCGAGCCCGTGCTTGATAAAATGGGAATTGACTACGATCCTGAGGAAAAACATAATTTAAAAAGTACAATTGGAAGTGCAAAAGTTCCATTTATTATAAATGTTTGATTTATAATGGATAAACACATTATAGTTGTTGGAGGGGGTGCTGCTGGAATGGAAACAGCCGGGCAATTGTCCCAGGCAGGATTCACTGTAAGCCTGATAGAAAAGACAAAGTGACCGGTGGCCATCTGAATGACTGGTACAAACTTTTTCCCGACCGGAGAGACAGCAAAGAGGTAAAGGGATATCTTGATAAGAAGGTTTCCACAAAAGGCCTTAAAGTAATTACTGGTGCTACCGTTGAAAAAATCAGTACAAAAAGGAACTTCATTTCGGTTTTCACGGATGATGGGAAAGAGATGACGGCTGATGCCGTTGTGGTTGCCACCGGATTCGACCTTTTCAAATCGGAAAGAAAAGAAGAATACGGATATGGCATTTACGATAATGTCATTACTTCAGCCGACCTGGAGATAATGTTCAGGAAGGGGCAATATTTCATTAGTAAACGGGAAAACACCAACTACAATAGGATTTGTCCATTGTGTTGGATCGACGCGACGAGAAAGCAGGTAATCTGTATTGTTCGAAACTTTGTTGTGTAACTGCAGTCAAACAGGCGATTGAGATTAGGGAACATCTTCCGGAGTCGAAAGTGTTCTGCTTCTATATGGACATGAGGATGGGAGGCGCCCATTACGAAGAGCTCTACCGTGAAGCACAGGAAGTGTGGAACATCAATTTTATCAGGGGGAAGGTGTCTGAAGCCAGTCGAATCAATCAATAACAGGCTTGTTGTGAAAGTTGAAGATACACTTGCCGGAAGGCCTCTTAAGATGGAACTCGACCTGCTTGTCCTGATGGCTGGCATGGAGATGTCGGAGAGTGGAAGCAGAATCGCAGCGTCTTCCGGACTTAAAACCGGGGAGAACAGGTTCTTTGCACCCATCGATCACCATTTTGCCAATAATATCAGCAATGTGAAGGGCATTTTTTATGCAGGCTGCTGCACGGCTCCGATGAATATAACAGAAACAATTATCGCACGCCAGATCGGCTGCTGCTGAAGTGATTAGTTATTTTAGTGACTTAAAAGCCTAGAATGGACAGATTTGGTTTTACAATATCGAAAGGAAGGCAAATTGACTGGGATTCAAATGACCGGAAGATTGCTGATTATCATTCGCGAGAGGGAACCCAGCTTCAAATTATGCATCGCTTGCGGCGGATGTTCCGCATCCTGCACGACCGGGAATTTTACCAACTTCAGTCTGAGAGAACTTAACATCCTCATACACAGGGGAGAGAATATAAAACCCAGGAATGAAATAAAAAAATGTATGCTTTGCGGGAAATGCATACTTGTCTGTCCGAGAGGTGTAAATACCCGGAATGTTGTTTTTCTTGCAAAACAGGCTTTTCAAAAGTTTGACGGCTATGCAGTTTGATCCATTTGTAATTCCATTTAACATCGGACTTTACTTCATACTTATCTATGCGGTGGCAAGAAGTATTATCTGGTTCCGTGAGCTTTCAAGACCCGATAAACTAAGGCTTCAGCGCGGTTTTTTCGGAAGGGCTTTCGGACAGAGCCTTAAGGAGATCTTTCTTGAGAGCCTGATCCACAGAAAAATACTGAGGACAAATCCCCGTCTGGGGTACATGCACATGAGCCTTGCATTCGGCTGGTTCCTGCTAATCCTCTTCGGAACGATTGAAGCCGACTTCTTCGGTGAAAAACATCTCAACCCTCCGTATAAAGCAATTTTCTTCCGATTTTTTAACCCTGATCATGGAAAAACCCCGCTGGAAGAAGGGTATGCCTTTTTGATGGATTTCCTGCTGGCATTTATCCTGTCGGGCCTTCTCCTTGCAGTACTTAAGAGGTTTACGTCGAAGGTTGTGGGAATGAAGAAGACTACACGTCTGAAGGCCATTGACAAAGTTGCACTTGCTTCACTCTGGCTTATTTTCCCCAGCCGCCTTATCGCAGAAAGCTTAACCAGCGGCGCTTACGGTACCGGCAGCTTCCTGACAGGTTCACTCGGTTCATGGCTGGCTTCGTTCCTGCCGGCTCAACAGGTGGCTTACCCGTTCTGGTGGCTATACTCCCTGGCTCTGGGTACTTTTTTTGTGCTTCTGCCTCTTACACGATACATGCATATTCCGACCGAACTGTTTCTGATCTTCATGCGAAATTCCGGAATCAGGACAGGCGACAAGGCCGGAACGTTTTCTGAAGTCCAGGTTTATTCGTGCTCATCATGCGGAATCTGCATTGACCAGTGCCAGATGAATCTCTCGGCGGGGATCAACAACATCCAGTCAGCTTACCTTATGAAAGCGATCAGGAATAATGAGGATACCTGGGATATTGCCCATAACTGCCTCCTTTGCGGACGGTGTGACCAGAAGTGTCCGGTCGGGATCGAGCTGTCACCCATCAGGATGATTCTGAGAAGGGCAGGGGAAAGCGAGAGCAAGAGCGATATACGGAACATATGGAAAGGTTATTTCAGGAGAAATCAGAGCATCCCTCCTCCAAAACCGGCCGCGGATCTGAATTACAGTTTTCTGCCGCAGATCGAGCCGGCAAAAGTTGATGTATTGTATTTTGCAGGCTGCATGACTCATCTCACGCCGGCGATCAAGAACTCCATGACGAAAATTCTGAATACCTCGGGAGTAAAATGGTCATTCATGGACGAAACCGGAGGAGCCTGCTGCGGCCGGCCGCTGATGCTTGCAGGGCAGGACAGGGAAGCCAGGGAACTGATCAATTACAATTCGCAGATCATTTGGAAATCGGGAGCGCATACGCTGGTTACTTCATGTCCGATCTGCTATAAAGTATTTAAAGAAAGTTACTACCTCGATGTTGAAGTGCTTCATCATACACAATATATTAAGAATCTCATTGAAGAAGGATCAGTAAAATTGAATTTCCTTCATAAGTCAGTGGCTTATCACACCCCCTGTGAACTGGGAAGAGGTTCCGGAGTCTATGACGAACCCAGGGAAGTACTCATGCATGTGGCCAATCTTGAAAAAACAGGCTATGAGAACGAAAATTCACTTTGCTGCGGCGGCAGCCTGGGAAATATTAAGCTCAGCCATGCCAGAAAACAACAGATAGCTGGCGATACCGTTCGCAAACTTACAAAGGGCGATCCCGATATCCTGGCAACAGCATGCCCTCTTTGTAAAAAGACACTGGCTAACGCAACCAGAACAAAAGTGGCTGACATCTCTGAGATAGTAGCCGAAGCCATTATAACTGACCAGCCTAAAAAGACCTCTTATCAGCGGCGTCAGCTTCAGGTAAAGGAATCGGCTGGAATATCCTGAAGAGCGGTCCCGATTTAATCCTAAAGATTTTATGAGGAGAATCCCGGCCTGTGCCGGGATTTTTTGTTGATAACTTTTCTTCCTGAGAATCAAGAGTTGGTGTTATTTTTGCACGCTGTTAGAACAATATGCATACTGAAATTGTCTATACATCGTTATAATGATGTCAAATTGTCGTCAGAAAATAACTTTAACAAATTTTAAAATGAGAAATATATCTTTTGTATTTGTGTTTTTGGGAGCGTCGTTATTGTGGTCGTGTGGAAACAAGGCTGACATGAAGGTGGCGGAAAATGCTGTGTTACAGCAGGAAGACGGAACACTGGCACTCGACATGGAAAAGGCAACATGCTATAATGATGAGTTCGATCCGTCAAGCAACACTGCTGAATGGAATGTTGTTATTTCAAAGCCGGGACGCTTTAAAGTGTGGCTGTCAAGTGCAACGAAAGACACCACTGAACTCAGCTATGTGAATTCGGTTAAAATTAGTCTTCTGGATAATCAGCTGGAGGTTGACCCTGCATGTGATAAGATCGTTCTGAATTCCGATAAGGTATCTTATCCATATTTCAGGGCAGATTCATATATGGGATCTTTTTATATTTCCGAAGCTGGTGAATATAATATTCAGGTCATAAGCGAAAAAGTCCTTCCAAGGGAAGCCATGAATACCATTACATCAGGTCATGATGATACCAGGCTTATGTCGGTTATCCTCTCACCTAATACAAGGTAAGCTTTTCTTCAATCCATTTTCGTGCGTTGACGAATGCCTGCATCCAGGGCGTAACTTCATCCTTCTGCCTTTCAGGGGGATAATATCCGCATTGCCAGGGAAAGAAAGCGCGTTCAAGATGCGGCATCGTGACCAGGTGTCTGCCGTCGTCAGAACATAGTCCGGCAACATCATACTCTGATCCGTTAGGATTTGCAGGATATGTGCTTCTGCTGTATTTAAGTGCTACATTGTACTTTTCTTCAGCGTAGGGAAGACTGAACCGGCCTTCCGCATGGGCTACCCAGATTCCAAGCTCCATCCCGGACATATTTCCAAGCATCACGGATTTATTATCCGGTATCACTACATTAATAAATCCCGATTCAAACTTTTGCGATTTATTGTGAAGCAGTTTTGGCATTTTTTCGTGTAAAGGGTAGATCAACCCGAGTTCCGCCATAAGCTGGCAGCCATTGCAGACACCAAGTGAAAGCGTGTCGGACCTTTTGTAAAAGCTCTCAAGCGATTTCCTGGCTTTTTCATTATATCTGAAGGCACCTGCCCAGCCTTTCGCTGATCCCAGGACATCAGAGTTTGAAAAGCCTCCTACAAAGACTATCATACTTATATCCTTCAGGGTTTCCCGGCCGTTTATCAGATCGGTCATATGCACATCCTTCACATCAAAGCCTGCAAGCCAGAGAGCATAAGCCATCTCCCTGTCGCCGTTAACCCCCTTCTCCCTGATGATTGCAGCATTCTTATGTGATCTCCTGCGCCTGTCCGGCGATATTCCCAGCGATTTAAAAGAGCCCTGGAAGCTTTTAAAATTAAATTTCAGTTTATGGTTTTTGTAATTGCGGTATCTTTCAAGCGCCAGATCCGTTCCGCACTGCCTCCGGTCGAGCAGCCATGAACTTTTGAACCATATATCCCTCAGATGATCTATGTCGAAAGTAAGGCTCATTTCATGGTTCTTCACTTTCAAATACCTGTCAATAACAGGATGGCCTATTGATAAATAGGAGATACCATGCTCCAGAAGTATTTCAGCTATCTCGTTTACGTCCTTTACCTGCAGGATTATACCCGGATTCTGGCTGAAAAGCACCTTGACACTATCTTCTTCGTTTAATGCGGTCAGATTGACCGATATCCCTCCGGCTGTATTTGAGAAGCACATTTCAAGAAGAGTTGTGATCAGACCTCCTCCTGAAATATCGTGCCCGGCAAGGATCTTCCCCTTTTTTATAAGATCCTGAACCGTGTTGAAGACTTCGGCAAAATAGCATGGATCAGCAACGGTTGGTGCTTCATCCCCAAGGGTATTAAGAACCTGGACAAAGCTGCTACCCCCCAGTTTGAACCGGTCTCTGCTCATATCGATATAGACCAGGCTTGTGTATGGATCGTTCACCAGCACTGGTTCGACTATCTTACGGACATCTGCTGACTTCTCCTGCAGCGGATATTATAACTGTTCCGGGTGAGATAACTGCCTGATCGCCGTATTTCTGTGTCATTGAGAGGCTATCCTTTCCCGTCGGGATGTTTATGCCCAGTTCAATTGAAAACCTGCTGGCGGCCTGTACTGCTGAATAGAGCCTGGCATCCTCACCCTGGTTTTTACATGGCCACATCCAGTTTGCGGAAAGAGAGACACTCTTCAGTCGTTCGGCCATAGGTGCCCAGACAATATTCGTGAGCGCTTCGGCAATTGAAAGTACTGCACCCGCTTCAGGATCTATTATACCAGCTGCGGGAGCATGGCCTATTGAAGTGGCCATTCCGGTTTTGCCCCGGTAATCGAGGGTGATAGCCCCGAGGTTATTAAGTGGAAGCTGCAACGGGCCAGCACACTGCTGTTTTGCCAGCCGTCCGGTCACGGACCTGTCGACTTTGTTGGTCAGCCAGTCCTTGCATGCCACCTCTTCAAGCTGCAAGACGTTTTCGAGGTATTCTTCTATTTTATTCTGGCTGTATTGGGGACTGCTGAACTTCACATCAACTACGGAGTCATTCATTGTAGTTCTCGGAGGATCACCAAAAAGCGACTCGAGTGCGATATCAATGGGCTTTTCTCCTGTCACGCTGTTCTCGAAAGTGAACTGATGATCGCCGGTGATCTCACCGATAACATAAATAGGTGCTCTTTCCCTTTCAGCAATTTTCTTAAGGTATCCGATATTCTCAGGTTTCATAACGAGCCCCATCCTCTCCTGTGATTCGTTGCCGATGATTTCCTTTGCCGACAGGGTAGGGTCACCGATTGGCAGACGGCTGATGTCGATCTTCCCGCCAGCTGCATCGACAAGTTCCGAAAGGCAGTTCAGATGCCCCCCGGCGCCGTGATCATGAATTGATATGACCGGATTCGAATCGGTTTCACTCAATGCCCTCAACGCATTGTAAACTCTCTTCTGCATTTCAGGATTCGCTCTTTGGACTGCATTAAGTTCGATCGAACTGTCATATTTACCCGTTTCAACTGATGAAACAGCCCCACCTCCCATTCCAATCCTGTAGTTGTCGCCTCCAAGCAAAACAATAAGGTCACCTTTTTCAGGTACATCCTTCACGCTGTCCTGCTTTTTGCCGAGACCAATGCCGCCGGCAAGCATTATTACTTTATCATAACCGAATTTCTTAAGATCCGCGAAATGCTCAAATGTCAGTACCGAGCCGCAAATCAGAGGCTGCCCGAATTTGTTCCCGAAATCGCTTGCTCCGTTCGATGCCTTAATAAGGATATCTTCGGGTGTCTGGTAAAGCCAGGGTCGTTCCTTCGTTGCTTTTTCCCACGGACGACCGCCGTCAGGCCTCGGATATGAGGTCATGTAAACTGCGGTCCCGGCAATAGGGAAAGCTCCCTTCCCCCTGCAATCCTGTCCCTGATCTCTCCTCCGGTCCCTGTCGATGCTCCGTTAAAGGGTTCAACTGTTGTTGGAAAATTATGGGTTTCGGCCTTAAGCGACAGAACAGATTCAAAATTCCTGATAACAAAAAAGTCTGACTTATCCTGCGTGACAGGCGCGAATTGTTCAACAACCGGCCCCTGGAGGAAGGCGCAGTTATCCTTGTACGCTGAAACAACCCTGTTCCTGTGGTAGTGGGTTGTGTTCTTAATAAGCTGGAACAGGGTAGAATCCTTTTCCGTACCGTCAATAATGAAAATTCCGTTAAAGATCTTATGCCGGCAATGCTCCGAATTAACCTGTGAGAATCCGAATACCTCGCTGTCAGTAAGCTTGCGGCCGAGCGACTGCGCCAGTTTATCAAGGTATGCGATCTCTTCATGGTTTAATGCAAGGCCCTCTTTATCGTTGTATTGCTTAATATTTTCGATGTATCTGATCTTTTCGGGTTCACGGTCGATGGAAAAAAGATGCTGATCCAGTTTTACATAGACAGACTGGAGCATACGATCGTGACCCGGCTTATCGGGTGTAACAGGATAAAACTCCTCAATCCTGCTGATCCCTGTTATACCCATATTCTGGGTCATTTCGACCGCGTTCGTACTCCATGGGGTTACCATCTCCTTTCTTGGCCCGGTGAAGATGCCTTCAATCACCGGAGTATCAACCGGATTTGCTTCGCCGAAAAGCCAGACGAGTTTTTCAATATCTGATGCCGGCAAGGCGGAAGTGCACCCTGCAGCAATGATATTACCGGAAGCGCACTCGAAAAAGAGGATCATAGTTTGGAGGTATGATATTGATTATTAATGCAATACATCAGATATTCAATATTCTGAAATCACTTTCAAATATACGTAAGTTTTAAGAATTTCCAATGCGGATCTCTCTGTGGAACTCTGTGTCCCGATAGCTATCGGGACTCTGTGAATCTCTGTGTAACTGATTTTAATTCAAAAACTTACACAGAACTCCACAGAGGAGGCACAGAGAAATCGCGGAACGATTACTTTAATCCGCTTCTTTCAAGAAACGCCCCGATCGAAGGCTCTTTTCCCCTGAAATTGGTGTAGAGATTCATGGGTTTATCAGAACCCCCTTTTTCAAGGATATTCCTTCGAAATGAATTTGCTACCTCCCTGTTGAATAACCCGGATTCCTGAAAGAACTTAAACGCATCGGCATCAAGCACCTCCGCCCATTTGTAACCGTAATAGCCTGCAGCATAACCACCTCCGAAAAGATGAGTGAAGGAACAGCTCATATTCGTAGATTCTGCTTCAGGGAACAGTTCGGTTCTTTCTGTTGCAGAAGCCTCAAAGCCGGCAACATCGTTATTAAAAGGTTCAGTGACAGTATGCCAGGCCATGTCAAGGAATCCGAAGCCGAGCTGCCTGTTGCATGCATACCCTTCATTGAATGTTGATGCCTCCTTTATCTTCCTTATTATTTCAGCCGGGATCTTCTCACCGGTTTTAAAGTGGACCGCCCAGGTATCGAGCCATTCCTGCTCAAAAGCCCAGTTTTCCATAAACTGGGAGGGAAGCTCCACAAAATCCCTTGCGACATTTGTCCCTGACAGGCTTTCGTAAGTGCACTGGGAAAGCATTCCATGAAGGGCATGGCCGAATTCGTGCAGGAAAGTTGTGAGCTCGTTGAAAGTCAGGAGCGAAGGTTTTGTTTCGGTGGGCCGTGTAAAATTTGAGACGATCGAAATCAGCGGTATAATGTTTCTTCCATAAACTCTTTTCTGATCCCTGTAGCTTGTCATCCAGGCTCCTCCGCTTTTTCCCTTCCTGGGATGAAAATCAAGATAAAGCATAGAAAGGAGCCGGTTATCTTCATCATAAACCTCCCAGGTGGTTACTTCGCTATGGTAAACCGGTATTGAGGTGTTCTCACTGAAGTTCAGACCATACAGGCGTGTTGCGAGGCCAAATACTGCATCCTGAACACTTTCAAGTCTGAAATATGGTTTTAGTATCTCGTCATCAATATTGTATCGTGCCTTTTTAAACTTCTCGGACCAGAATGCCCAGTCCCATCGTTCAATATCCCCGGCATGTCCGTTTGCCCTGGCAAATTCCTTCAGTTCCCCGAAATCTTTGACTGCAGCTTTCTTTGAGGGTTCGAACAATTCTTCGAGGAATGAAAATACTTTTGACGGATTCTCTGCCATACGGTCACCGAGGACCATTTCGGCAAAGTTCCTGAATCCAAGCATCTTTGCCATTTCAAGCCGAAGGTTTACAATAAGTGAAACCAACTTCCTGTTGTCCCTTTCATCGCCATGAAATGCCCTGGAACTGTAAGCTTTATGCATTTTCTCCCGAAGTTTCCTGTTCTCAGCGTATTGCATAAAAGGAAGATAGCTCGGATAATTGAGTGTAAAAATCCATCCTTTTTTCACCCTTTTCCCGGCCTCCATTGAAGCCATCTCAATTATATCATCCGGTAAGCCTGCAAGGTCCGACGGATCTTCAATATGGAGCTCAAAGGAATTTGTTTCGTACAGAACATTCTCCTCGAATTTCAGGGTAAGCCCGGAGAGTTCTTCGGAAATTTCCCTGAACCTGGCCCTTCTGTCAGCCCCGAGTCCTGCACCACCAAGGAGAAAATCCCTGTACTTTTTATCAAGCAGCATCTTTTGTTCAGTGCTGAGGTTGAGCGATTCCCTTGATTCATAAACGGTTTTTATCCTTGCGAACAGCTTTTCATTAAGTGTGATATCGTTCGAGAAGCGGGTAATAAGCGGTGATACTTCCTGGGCAGCAGCCTGCAATTCTCCCGATGTTTCGGCATTGTTCAGGTTAAAGAGCACGGCAGCGATCCTGGTCAGCTGTTCGCCACAGGTGTCCAGGGCTGCAAGTGTGTTTTCAAACGTGGGCGGCTCCTTATTTTCGGATATTGTATTTACTTCTTCCGAAGCTGACTTTATAGCTTCTTCTGCTGCCGTCCTGTAATGAACGGTTTTAAATAAATGAAAGGGGGGAGTCCCGTAAGGAGTACTCCATTTGGTCAGGAGTATGTTGCTCATAGTATATAATTATCGGCTGTCCTGGTCTTCATCCTCATCCTCAGGGCCTGTGGCACCTGCATATTTAGCAGGGTAGGGGGCATTGCCCTTTGCTGCATACCAGAGGATCCTGTTAAGCAGATCGTCATTTCCTGAATCGACGCCTTCAAATTCAGGTAGCATGCTTTTTTTGGCAAAATGCAGTGCCCTGCCTGAAAGAGAAGATAACGGTTTATTCATTTCATCAAGGGGAATATTATTCTGTACATGTGTATAGGGAGTCAGATCCGGCACTGTTCCGAAACAGTCAGTCATCGGATTTGCGATAGCATCCTGGATATTCATGGGGGGTATCCCGAGAACCTGTTCAATGGTTCTGACCATTGATGGCTGGGCATAGTAGGTGCTTATAGTTTTTTTCAGCCTGGAATAGGGACTGATGACTATTCCCACTGTCCGGTAGGCGGATACATGATCCCATCCGCTCTGTGAATCATCTTCTGTTACAAAAATAACTGTATTTTCCCAGAATCTGCTTTTTGATAGTGCTTCAACTATCTGACCCAGCGCAACATCATTATCTGCCACCATTGCCCTGGGTGTAGGAGAACCGGGTCTCAATCCTGCCGTATGGTCATTTGGAAGAGCCATTATCATCAGTTCGGGCAGATGATCACCTTCCATTGCCTCGTATGCCTTTAATTCCCTGATAAATGCATCGGCACGCATCACATCCGTGAATTCATGATTCCCATATGAAGGATAATCCTCACTTAATAAGCTCCTGACAGGTTCGATTGTGGTTTGATTTGTAAAGCTGACCTTTTCACCTTTCAGGAATTTCTCATAGATATCCTTCCATTTAAGGTTATCTTCTACAACAGGGAAAGAGGCTTCCCCGTAAATTCTTACTTTTTTGCCATTTGCAACTCCATTGTCCCAGAGAAATCCGGTAGGTGAATAGACGAGGGCATCCTCCTGAACATGGGGATAACTTCTGAACCAGGCTCTCATACTCTTCTCAATATAATCAGTAACGATTGAAGCATCTGTCCATTGATGGCCTTCAGCTGAACATTTGCCCGAAACATTATAATTATCGAGGAGCTGGAATTCCCTGGCCAGCTTGTGTGTGTTGGGTGTAATCTCTTCACCGTAGGTGCATAAGGACGGATCGCCTTTACCTTCGGTCATATCTCCGAGTATCTGGTCGTAAGTCCTGTTTTCTTTAATAATATAGAGGACATGCCTGAAGACAGAAGGTTCACCTATCCTGTCAGGTACCGTCTTTGGCGCTATATTTTTCCGGGGCAGTTCCCTTGCAAGGGTTGCACGGGAAAGATCATTGACTGCAATAACCGTGTCAGTATAGGCATTCAGAACGCGCTTTTCAGGGATCGGTATAACTGACACCGATGCCATCATATGGTGCGAATTATAGATCAGATTATCCCCGTTGGGATTTGCCAGGCCCAGTCTCACCCCTTCAGCTTCAAGATTGGCAACATAAAGCAGACCCCGGGGTGAAAGGCAAACTCCGGACGGATAGGCTCCGGTGGGGATGAACCCTGTAACAAAGCTTGCTTTCTTACGACCTCTCCTGGCTGCTTTTTTCCCAAGATGAACAACTGCCAGGGCATTATCCATTCCGTTAGCTACATACAGGATCTTTTCATCGGCCGAAAGGCAAAGTCCGTTTGGAGAATCGCCGAAAAAGGGATTTATCTCAGGCTGCAGCCTAACACTTATAGTTTCAACTACCTCGTTGATCAGGGTATTGATGACAGAGACATTGTCGCTGTTTGAATTTGTGAGGTAAACAAATCTGCCCCTTTTGTCGCTGATAATTTCATTTGGGTGAAGTCCGACAATGATTTCCTTCACAATTTGCCCGCTGGCAGTATCAATTACCGTTACACTTCCTTCCCTGGTCGAGCCTCCTGCCTTATTATTGACCCTTGCCAGTCCCCAGGGGATCCCTGCAACCTCAGTATCGTTTGAGAGCGGTTTCCTGCCCGCCCAGTTTGTAACGTACAATTTCCCTGCAGCCATTGTAATTCCGTAGGGGGCAACTCCGGGATCAGATGTCCAGATGGTATTACCGGTTGTATAGTCCTGCTTTACGATCCTGTTGTTTCCATTGAGGACCACGTAAATATATTTTTTTCCTGATTCATTTGTGATGAGTATTTCATTGGGCAGAGCCATGGCTGCCGGAGGGTCGGGCTTATATTCGAAGAGCCGGCCGAACTCAGCTTTTTCGCCCGTCCATTTTGCAGTCGCGACAAACGACCTTCTCCGGCTTCCCACCACTCCCCAGATCACCTCCAGGTTGCTTCCCTCAGAGTGCCACCTGATCCCGGAATATGTGTTCATTCCTCCCCTGAGATCGTCATGCAGATTGTTTGGAAGCCTGTAAACAAGCTCGTTGTCGGCAGTCCTGATGAAGACAATGCTGAATCTTTCCTCCACTGCAAGCCATTTCCCGTCGGGAGAAAGCACAACATCAAGTGAATGGTTTTCGAGGGCCTCATCACCGAATATTATTTGCATTCCGGCAGGTTGGATAAGCCTGTTATAAGGGAGCTGAACCCGGCCGGATTCAACCATGATTCTTTCTTCAATAACCTCTTGTGAATGGACCTGTAAAGAGAAAACGGTAAGGAGTGCTAAAAGCCGGTATCTCATGTGGGATTGTTTAAAACATTTTGTCACTTAGGTAATCAAATCTTAACCTGCAGCGAATGCAGTATCAATATAACCGCAGAATGGTATATATTGTTTTCGGTTACCAGCATGGCCGGCAGCTCAGAACGGAAGATCGCTAAGGTCGTCGATATCGGCCGGCGCCTCAGATTGTTGCTCCCGGGAGGGTACATTTGTCTCACTGGCGGCCCCTGAAGCCTTTTCGATTTTCCATGCATCGAGATTTGTGAAGTAGCTGACCTTGCCGTCGCGTTCCCACCGGTTGCCCTTCAGGTTAAACCATATCCTGACCTCTTCGTTGATAAATGATTCGTTAATAAGGTCACATTTATCCTGAACAAGCTGGAACTTGATATAGTCGATAAAAACTGCGGGTCCGCCAGTTTCCTTCTTTTCAATTACAAATTCACGCTTTCTGAATTTGTCACTGACCTGGTTAACAGGCGAGACATCGATCACTTTGCCTGTAATTTCAAATGCCATATTAATCTTCGTGTATAGTAATTTTCTCTATCATATCACCCTGACGGATCATGTCGATGACCTCGAGTCCTTCGGTAACTTTCCCGAAGCAGGTGTGCTGCCTGTCAAGGTGCTTTGTATTCGTTCTGCTGTGACAAACAAAAAACTGAGATCCGCCAGTGTCTCTTCCGGCATGTGCCATTGACAAAACACCCCTGTCGTGGTACTGGTTCCCTCCCGACAGCTCGCACCTGATCTTATAGCCTGGCCCGCCGCTTCCTACTCTGGGATCGCTCATATCCTTTGAGTAGGGACATCCTCCCTGGATTACGAAATTGGGAATGACACGATGAAACGCAAGTCCGTCATAGAACCCCTCCTTTGCAAGCTTTACGAAATTTTCAACCGTCTTCGGGGCATCATCCTCAAAAAAGCTGACATGCATGACGCCTTTTGGAGTCTTAATCTCCGCTGTTCTCATTTACTGGACAATTTCAAGAAGTTCGACCTCAAAAACAAGAGTTGAATAGGGTTTGATAATCTCGCTGGGGGAGTTGGCTCCATAAGCTAAACTTTCTGGGAGCCAGAGCCTGAACTTGGATCCAACAGGCATTAGCTGCAATGCTTCCGTCCAGCCGGAGATCACTCCTGATAAAGGGAACTCGGCAGGTGAGTTTCTCTTGATTGAAGAGTCAAATTCGGTGCCGTCAATAAGTGTTCCGGCATAATGAACCTTGACTGTACTTTCCAGGGTAGGTTTCGGGCCTGTTCCCATGGTAATCACTTCATATTGGAGGCCGCTGGGGGTAACGGTTACACTGCTGCGCTCCTTATTTTTTGTAAGGAATGCTTCATTCTCAGCAATATAATCCTGGTAAGTTACCTTGTTCATTTCCGTTTGTTTCGCTAACTTTTCCGCTTCCCTCTTATTAATGAAGGCCATGATAAATCCCCTTGCAACTTCGTCGGTCATAGTCGCCTTATCACTTTCACCATCGAGCATGGCTTTTGCAACTACTGCTGCATTCAGCTCGAGGCTGTCACTTTTAAGAGCATTATAATTGACAATTCCAAAAGCATAGGATAATGAATCTTCGGCAGTTTTAATCTTAGCACCTGATATTGAATTTTTTCCGCATGAAGCCAGCACGATAGCAATCCCAACTGCCAGCACAAATAATCCCTTAATTTTCATCTGGTATGATTTTTAATTTAAAATTTCCCAAAGATAACACTTTGACTACAGTAAAAAAGTGTAAAAAAGATATTTTTTAAATTTTAGCAGCCCTGATTATTTGCCGTTTTCCCGGAGGCCCGGGAAGCAGAGACACCTTAAATCCATACTTCTCAAGCCGTCTTCTTACTTCCCCTTTCGCCGAGTACGTAACTAAAATTCCTCCATTTGCGGTGTGATCCGATATCTTTTTGAAGATCTTATCGCTCCACATCTCAGGCTGCTTGTCAGGTCCGAAAGCATCAAAATAAATAAGGTCAAAACTGCCTTGAATGCTTTCGGAAAGGAGATCGCCCTTAATTTTATTCAGGGTGAAGTTCTTATGGATCTTTTCCTCAACGTTCCACCTGCACGAATGGATCAACTCAAAGAACTTTCTACCTTCCGGCGATACATGTTCTTTGTAATTCAATGATCTGACAATGTCTTCAGATAGCGGATATTTCTCTATCGCCGTGTACTTCACCTTCCTGTCGTCATTGAAGCTTCTGATGGCAGTCAGCAGAGCATTGAGACCTGTCCCGAAACCTGCTTCAAAGATACTTACCTGATCTGATTCAACGAAGCTGTAACCGGCATTTAAAAAGATGAATTCCGATTCGCGTATTGCCCCGTGAACGGAATGGTAGTGCTCATTAAGTTCAGGTACAAATAAGGTATCTGATCCGTCTTCTGTCTTTACAATCTCAATTATCATAAGATATTATTCTCCAATATTCTTTTCACCCCGGGAAAGTTCATCTTAACAATTCATGATCATATAGCACTGTCAATGTCTTATTATACTCATATTCCAGTTCATACAGATGGTCTTCGGCATCAAAAATAGTTTTAAGGTACAGAAAATAGTCTGTAAGGGAAATCTCTCCCGACGATAGAGCCTTGTCAAGAAAAAGCCTGCTGCTCCCTGAATCCAATATCCCCGTGATTTCAATAATCGACTTTTTAAGTGAGATCGAATTTTCATACGTACTCATAACCTGTGTCGTCAATTCAAGTAAAACTGCATCTCTTGATGCAGCTGAATATTCCGCCATAAGAACTGAGGACTTTACCTTGTTTGTGTTACTCCACAAGGGTATGGTTAATCCTGCTATCGGGCCTGTATATGTCTCACCGGGGATTATTTCCGATTCAATACCGGCCTGGAATTCCGGCAGGCTTCCTGATTTACTCAGCCTGACCTCCTGGAGGCTTATCTGGTATTCCGCTTCAGGCATCAGAAATGCCGGATGGATCGTGTTCTTTTCAGCTATCAGGCTTTCATAATCAGGTTCCGGAGCAGCGGGATATTCCGTGATAAGTGGAAGTTCGATATTATTGCCGCTGATGTACCTGAGTTTTTCCCTTAAAACTGCCAGATTCGTTTCTACTTTGTTGATAGTCAGGGTCATTGATGAAAGTTCAAGAAGGATCTTATTATAGTCAAGGATTGTTGCTTCACCCGAATCCAGCATCTTCTGCCAACCTGATTTCAGGTTGTTATAAAGTTCCTTCCGGTCATTTAGTACACCCAGCCATTTCTGATTGTATATAAAATCAAAAAGGAGTTGTTTTGCTTCGAGCATGGTATTAAGCCTTGCCAGATCAAATTCCTGTTCAGCCAGTACTATTGTGTTTTTGCCCAGTTTGTTCTGAAGTATATACCTGGTTGGGAATGAGAATGATTGTGTCACCGACCAGGTCTTCTTGGTCCCGATGTCAGATGTTGTGCCCGGCATATAACCAAAGCTCACATAGGGATCAGGCGGGGTTATTCCGGTTCTTGCTTCTCTTTTCCTGGCTTCAAGAAGTTTACCGTAAGCAATGATCCCGGGGTTATTTGCATCCACATGCTTAAGAAAAGCCGTTATTCCCTGACTGTGGCCGGCCAGTTGCACACTCAATGCCAGGGCTGTCAATAAGCAAATTTGTTTAGTCATAAAGCTTCGTTTTGTTTTTTCTCTCTTCTCTTCTGAAGAACATAGTAAACAGAGGGGACCACAATAATATTCAGCAAGGTTGAGCTCAGCAACCCTCCAAGAATTACCACAGCCATCGGACTCTGTATTTCATTACCCGGTTTATCACCGCCTGCCGCAAGCGGTATGAGCGCCAGTGCAGCCGTCAGGGCCGTCATCAGGATGGGGTTGAGCCTGTCGACAGAACCTGAAATAACGCTTTCTCTCAGGCTTCCACATTTTCCCCGTCCCTGAACATACTTGCTGATTAGTAATATGCCATTCCTTGTGGCAATACCGAAAAGTGTAATAAACCCGATAATGGCAGGTATGCTAACGACGTTCGAGGAGAATTTTATTGCAAAAATTCCGCCGATCAATGCCAGGGGAAGGTTTAGCAGGATTATAGAAGCAAGAGAGAAATCGCGGAATTCATGGTACAGGATCATGAAAATCACAAGAAGGGCAGCAATTGATGCAAGCATAAGCCTGCGTGTTGCAGCTCCTGCGCTTTCAAACTGACCCCCGTATTCAATATTATAGTTTTCAGGAAGAACCACCTTTTCATCGATTCTTTTCCTGATATCACTTACGACCGTACCAATATCATTGCCGGCAACGTTTACTGAGATCACGATCTTTCTTCTGACGTTTTCCCTGTTTATTGCATCAGGCCCTGCCGATGATTCAATGTCAGCAACGAAGGAGAGAGGCACCTTTCTCCCGTCGTAAGTGTCGATCATAGCTGTTCTGATGCCTTCAATAGTTCCCCTGGTTTCATTATTGTAACGCAGGACAAGAGGAAATCGCCTTTCATCCTCATATACGTCCGAGACTTTCTGTCCGTCAATGGCATACGAAACAAACTCATTGAAATCATTTACAGTTATCCCGAACCTTGCCAGCATCTCCCTGTTTGCTTTTATCTTGAGCTGGGGAGTCTCAATAAGCTGTTCCACGGTTAGATCGCCAATACCTTCAATATCTGAGATCTCGCTTTTTATAGTGTTGGCAATGCCATAGAGGTTGTTCAGATCGTCGCCAAAGAGTTTGATCGCAATGTTTGCCTTGGTTCCCGACAACATATTGTCGATGCGGTGGGTGATTGGCTGACCAACTTCAATGTTGGTGCCGGGAATGGCTTTCAACCTCTCCCGGACATCTGCAAAAAAATCATCCCTGCTTCTTTCTACCAGTTCAAAAGGTACATCGAGTTCCGATACGCTTTCACCGAAAGAGTGCTCGGCGAGTTCAGCCCGGCCTGTTTTTCGCGAAATACTGGTCACCTCCGGTATCCCCAGGAGAATGTTCTCAGCCTGCCTTCCGGCTTTGGCTGATTCTTCAAGCGATATCCCGGGCATCGTGGAAATATTGACAGTCAGGGCGCCTTCATTGAATGGCGGCAGAAATGATGATCCCGAGGTGGTCAGCATTACTATTGCAGCAACAAGCAGTAAACCGGTGATTCCCAGTACCGGATAGCTGTGCCGGAGGGTGTAATTAAGGACCCTGTTGTAAAGCGACCCGAGATTGCGTTCCGCCCACGATCCATTTGCGGCTTTTCTGAGCCTTTTCTCATTGCCTAACAGGTAGTAACAGAGTACAGGTGTAACCGTGATCGCAACTATCAGTGACGCAAAAAGTGAAATAATAAAAGTGATGCCGAGGGGCTTAAGCATCTTCCCCTCAAGTCCTTCGAGCAGAAAAAGAGGGATAAATGTTATAATAATAATAATCGTTGCATTTAAAATCGAGGACCTCATCTCTGATGAAGCCTTAAAGACGACCGTTTGAATGGGCTCTATGCCTGACTGAGGCTTTAAAACATTTTTTCTCAGCTGTTTATAGGTATTTTCCACGTAGATAATAGCATCATCCACAAGCGACCCGATAGCGATCGCCATACCGCCCAGACTCATTGTGTTTATCGTATATCCAAGTACTTTCAGGGTAAGAATTGTCACAATAAGTGAAAGAGGAATAGCCAGTATTGATATAAAGGTCGTTCTGTAATTCAGAAGGAAAAAGAAGAGAATGAGGATGACAAAGAATCCTCCTTCAATAAGTGCCTTCAGTACGTTGGTCACTGATGTTTTAATGAAAGATGCCTGGTTATAGATGTCGGTATGAAACTTTACCGAAGGACCAATGTTTGATTCGATCTCCCTGACTGCCTCGTTAACTTTATCAGTAAGTTTAACAGTGTTTGCATCAGGTTGCTTCGTAATAGTTATCAGGACCGCATCCCTTCCGCGGTATGAACCTGTTCCGATTGCAGGAGCCCGGCCAATATTGACATCAGCCACATCCCGGACCCTGATCCGTCGGCCTTCATCTATTTTTATAAGCGAACCGGCTATCTCCGACAGGCTTTCAGTCCGGGCAATGCCTCTCACTATATACTTATTCCCATATTCATTTATGAATCCGCCCGAAGTATTTATATTCAGGTTTTCACACGTCGCGATCAGTTCGGTAAGGCTTACCCCGAAGAAATTCATCCTGTAGGGATCTGCAAGGATCTGGTACTCTTTGGCATCACCTCCTATTGTATTTACCTGGGCCACCCCCGGAATTGAAAGCAGCCTGGGGGTAACGTTCCATTCTGCCAGAGTCCTCAGATCCATCGGATTTATTGTATCTGACTCAAGGGCTATTATCATCATTTCACCCAGGAGAGAAGCCTGGGGTGCAATTACAGGCTGATTTACCCCTTCGGGCAGCATTTCTCTCACCTGGAAAAGCCGTTCGGTCACTGTCTGGCGGGCTTTATATATATCAGTGCCCCAGTCAAATTCCACCCATACAATAGAAAATCCCATGGAGGAACCTGATCTTACCCTCCTGATCCCCGTCGATCCGTTGACTGTTGTCTCGATGGGAAAAGTGACAAGCCTTTCGACCTCCTCGGGTGCCATGCCATGAGCTTCTGTCATTATTACCACCGTGGGTGCAGTCAGTTCGGGGAAAATATCAATATCCATCCTGATTACGATATATGTACCAAGTATCAGGAGAAGGAGGGCACCGGCCAGTATTACCAGCCGGTTCCTGAGCGAGAACGCTGTTATCTTATCCAACATGGCGGCAGGGATTAATGATTGTGGGAGTGGGCCGGCGCTGAGCCTGACATCTGTGAAAGCTTGATGTTGTAGGCACCGGTTGCTACAATTGTCTCGTTCTCACTCAGGCCTTCGGTGACTTCAGTAGACTCTCCGTCGTTGTTTCCTGTTTTAACGTATCTCTTCAGGTAATCGCCATCTTCATCTTCCACAAAAACGTAAAGCTTGCCAAATTCTTCCATCAGGGCACTATTTGGCACCACAATGGCATCCTTAGTCTCTTTCCCGATCAGATAGACTTCAGCAAATGTACCCTCAATCAGTTCGGGCACAACGTCCATCCTGAAGAATACCGGCATGTAGTATGAATTCTCGCCTGTACTTTTGCCGGAAGAGATCTTCCTGCCGTTCAATTCTTCGGTTTTGAAGAGCTTTTCGCTGTAACCTACGGTGAAGTTGGCTTTCTCGATCGATGGAAGGACGTTAAGATAGTCAGGAGAAAGATCAACCTTCAGTACAAGGTTATGATCCATCACAATGGAAGCAATTGGATCTCCTGTTGTAACTTTTTGACCTTCAACGACATATATATCCCTGATATAGCCATCGACGGGAGCATAAAGCTTGTTTCCCGAGACGCCGATACTTGTGTTCAGGTTGTTAAACTCGTTTAGTACCTTATCATACTCATTCTTTACTTCAAGGAATTGGGTCTGGGTAATTATTTTATCATCTATCAGCGATTTAGCCCGCTCGTAATTGGCTGAAGCTTTTTCGAGGTCAGCTTTTATCTGCATGAACCTGAGCTCGGTGTTGTCCTCGGTCAGTTGACCTCCCGACAGGGAGAAAAGACTTTGTCCCTTTGTGGTCCTGACTCCCGGAAAAAGAAAATGATCGCTGAAATTAACTATGCCTGACGATTTTGCTGTGATAATTTCTATGTCCTTGCTGTCGACCATTATGCGTCCTCCTGTACGTATTACAAAGGAAAACGGCTGTTTTTTGAGAGTAACGACGGTATGATCCGGTTCATTCTCTCCTTCATGACCTGCTTCATTTACGGGTTCCGGGGAGGCCGATTCCTGATCGTTTTGACCTGACCTGCAGCTAAAACTGAAAGCCAGGAACAGTGTCAATATAAATATTAATGTACTTTTCATTATCAATGAGTTAAAGATTAATAACAGACAATCAATTGATTAACTGTTAATTCAATAGTAGAAAGGCATATTGATCTACAGGACAGGAGGAGCCCTGAGGGCAGAAATGCACCCGTAAGGATCGGAAATGAAAAGTGCGGTTGAATGGAAATTATTTGAAGTGCATACTTCAGGCGGTTCTATGAAACCGGGCTTATAAGAATTAAGTATAATATTGTCGCTTAAATGATGAAATACAAATCCGGAATAATGACAGACTCTTTTACCATGCTGTTCTCCGTCGCTTCTCAACAGGTTGCCCGACTGATTATCTTCAGCACATGTCGAATGGAGGAGGTCATGACACTCTGCGGAAGGCTCATCAAGGTGTTTATGAGGAACAACGCCATGGGCAAAGATTATGAACCACACCAGAAGCATGGTATAACTTTTTATCCTGACCGCTCTTCTCAAAACCTCTGACTTTTATAATATAATGAATTCCATCCCGCTTTTGTTCAATCTGTACTCTACATAACCAGCAATCCGCTCCCGATAGCTATCGGGACCGCAATTCGCAATCCCTTCCCTCTTCCTACCAGTCAGAATCATACCATGACCTCACATCAGTCACCTTCATACCAGCCTTCTCGGCTGCCTCTATGCCTTGATCGGCATCCTCAAAAACCTCGACAAATTCAGGTTCCACACCCATCAGTTCCGCACATTTGAGGAAGGTTTCAGGGTGAGGCTTAAATGAGTTCACGTCGTTGGCTGTCACAACAATGTCAAAGTACCTGCGAAGATCAGTTATCTCGAGTGTCCGTTCCACCGCCTCCCTGTGGCCTCCTGTTCCAACAGCCATCGGTAGCCTGCCATGATATTTTTTCACAATATCAGTCACCGGTTCAATTGGTTTTATAAGATGCTGAAGCCTGAAAAACTCTACAAGCTTCTCATTCATAATCTGTTCAACAGTCACGTTTCCGTTAAGTCCGCAATCTTTGATTATCTGACTGGCAATTATCCAACCCGGACTGCCTGTATGTTTTCTGAGGAAATTGTTATCAATATCTGCGCCATATTTAAGGCATGCTTTTTTCCAACCCTGGAAGTGATACGGCATTGTGTCGGCAAGCGTGCCGTCCAAATCAAATATCAGTCCCTTTACTCCCGGAAGAATGTCGTATTTCATATATTCAAAAACAGGGAGCAAAGGTATTTAAAATAAATGACATTAAAAGTCCTTACAGGTTGACATGATTTTATACACAATGGTATTCCGTTTATCGAACTGGTTAAAGAAACCCGCAAGGTAAGTTATCATTTCCTTCTTTACCCTCTCCTTCAGATACGGGAATTCATTGATCACTCTGTAGAATTCATCTTTTTTCTCTGCAAATTCCTTAACAGCTTCAGTGAATACTGCCTCGCTTCTGCAAATGCCCATATAGTATCGTTCACGAACAGATTCAATAGGCAGGGTTTCGAATGGAACTGCATAAGTTGTATTTACAAGTCCGGAATAATCAAAATCGTATGCTACAATCATTGCCAGGCCTGACAACAGTGACCCGGGCTGAGCAAGGATCAGTGAATTGTGAAGGTTTGGAACTGACCAGTCGACATTGCCTATCATATAGTTGAAAATTGCGAACCTGTCCATCATTTCTGGTTTGATGTATTTCTGGGTAAGGGTCGTTGATTTTACTTCAACTGAATTGGTCCTTTTCTCAAGAAGTTCCACAGGTTCAATTACAAATCCGTACTGGATGGTCGGTTTCTTTTCCTTCACCGTGTTGATATACTTTATCCTCAGAAGCCTTACTCTTAAACTGTTTTCTGTCAATACATTATAAAGTTTGTATGCCAGGTATTCCTTTAATACATAATCTTCATAACCCAGTTTACAGTAAGTAACCAGTTTCAGTTTATCTATCCCATCGAATTCAGTTTCCACCGAGTCCTTTAGTTTGAAATTCAGGCTGATGGGAGGGAAATCACAATACGTGCGCCGCATATTTCCCCTTGCCCTGATTTTAATATCCTTGTTTATTGAATCATTTGAGTCAGTATAATAGGTGAGGATTGCAGGAAGGTATTCCTCGTTCGATTTCTTCTTCCGGAAGGTTGTAATATCGAACCTGAGCGCTATTTCAATCAGGTCATCCTTTTCGAAAAGCCTGACATTTACGTTTTGAGTGTCGGAAGCCATGTAAGGCGACTGGATGGTATCGACCTGACCTGATACAGGTTGGAGAAAGAGGTCCGAAAGCAAGATTATAACCGGGATAATCCTTTTCATGGCATTAAATTGTTTTAAGCTGTCGTTGCCAAAATTTACACTAATGTAAGAAATATTTAGAAAAAAAGGCCGCTGATGAGGCGGCCTTAAACGAATAATCATAATGTTTACCTTTTATACTGAGCCAGGTAATCAATCACCTGACGATAAACATTCTCTTTTGTGAAACCAAGTTTTTCATCAAGCACTTTGTATGGAGCCGAGTATCCGAAACTATTCACGCCAAATACCCTGCCAAAGGGACCGGCAAGTCCCCTGAGAGTTACCGGCAGGCCGGCAGTAAGCCCAAAAACGGGAATATTATCAGGGATGACCGACTTCCGGTATTCTTCCGGCTGATTATTGAAGAGCCCTTCGGAAGGGGCTGATACAATCCTGACTTTAAGATTGTCCTTTACAAGCAGATCCGCGCCTTCGAAAAGTGTCGATACTTCTGATCCACTTGCCACGAGAATAACATCCGGATCACCCTGACAATCCATTACAATATAGGCTCCGCGTGAAGCGCTTAGTGCGTAGTTAAACCTGTTGCCGCTATCTGAAGGCAGGTCCTTTATATTCTGTCGTGAAAGGATGAGGGCGGTTGGTGTGATTCTGTTCTCCAGAGCCATTTTCCATGCGACTGTAGTCTCTGCGGCATCGGCAGGACGGAGTACAAGCATGCTGTTTTCCCCGCTGTGATTCTTCAACTGTTCCATAAGTCGTATCTGGGCTTCCTGTTCGACCGGCTGATGAGTGGGACCGTCTTCACCCACCCGGAAAGCATCGTGGGTCCAGATATATTTCACGGGCAATTCCATGAGGCATGCGAGCCTGACAGCTGGTTTCATGAAATCAGAAAATACGAAAAAGGTACCGCATGCAGGGATCACACCCCCGTGCAGTGCCATGCCGTTAATAACTGCTGCCATGGTTAGTTCGGAAACACCGGAATGGAGGAACGCGCCTGAAAAGTCTCCCCTTGTGAACGGATGCGTATTCTTCAGGAATCCATCAGTTTTATCAGAGTTTGCCAGATCGGCGGAAGCAACAATCATGTTTTCAATTTTCTGTGCAAATATCCCCAGCATGGTGGCTGATGCAGCCCGTGTAGCCGATCCTTCCTTCTGCTGAACCGATGCGAAATCAATTTCAGGCAAGCCTCCCGAATAGAATAAATGAAGCTTTTTATCGAGTTCGCTGTTTTCGGCAGCCCATGCCGCTTTCTTCCTTTTCCATTCCTCTGCTATCCGATTTTTTTCGGAAAGAATATTCCGATAAAACTCGGAAACATCTTCGAACACGGCAAAAGGATCGGATATATTTCCACCGAGATTGACAAGTGATTTTTCAAATGAACCGCCTGCTTCCCCCACGGGCATACCATGCAGGGATGTCTTCCTTTCAAAGCTCCTGCCTTCATTGTCAAGCAACCCTTTACCCATTATTGTCTTACCAATGATAATTGTAGGCTTGTTTTTTTCATTAACAGCTTTGTGCAGGGCTTCTCTTATCTGTTCCTGATCATTCCCGTCAATTTTCAGTACATTCCATCCCCATGAAGTATATTTCACGCCGGTATCCTCGATGGTTACCGCCTTTGTTTCTGTAGAGAGCTGAATGTCGTTTGAATCGTAAAACATTATCAGGTTATTCAATCCGAGAAATCCTGCCAGTCGGCCGGCTCCCTGCGAGATCTCTTCCTGCACACCGCCGTCGGAAATGAAAGTGAAGGTCTTATGTGAAAACAGCTCCCCGAACCGTGCCGCCAGGAACCTCTCGGCAATTGCAGCTCCTACTGCATTAGTATGCCCCTGTCCCAGCGGACCCGAGGTATTCTCGATTCCCCTCATCAGATCCAGTTCAGGATGCCCCGGAGTATGGCTTCCCCATTGGCGGAAGCTTTTGAGATCATCAATGCTGAATTGTCCGGTAAGTGTCAGTATCGAATAAAGCATGGGCGACATATGTCCGGGATCAAGAAAGAACCTGTCGCGATTAATCCATTTTGGATCGGAAGGATCAAAATTCAGGAATTCCGAAAACAGGATATGGATATAATCAGCTCCGCCCATCGCTCCTCCGGGATGGCCCGATTTTGCCTTTTCAACCATCGACATAGCAAGAATCCTGATATTATCTGCGGCTCTTTTGTTTATTTCACTATTCATTAAAAAAAATATTAACCGTTATTAATTTAACGGTAACAAAAATAGAATTAATTGTCAATAGAAAAAAGAGGAAATAAACGGTACCGGGAAGAATAAACCTACAAATATTTCCTGTCTTCTTCCGGTACATCAAAGTACTTATCATACTTTACCGCATCGGGTCCTATTTTTTCAACAGTCGATCCGCTTATTTTGAAAGTACATTTTTCGCCTACTATATCTGAAAAGTAAATGTCATACTCCTTACCCTCGTCATCAATCATTATTATCCTTACAAGATGGTTGTATTTGAGACTGTTCAGGTGCGCATGGCATATAGGACAATTAATCAGGTATTCCTCACCTTCTTCCATTTTGAAAGTAGGATGTGTGGTGACCGTATAGTTTCCAAGCTCAGGATTAAGATAGAAGAGTCCTTTTTTAGAGCTGTTGATCTTTGATGCTGAGAGTATTATAGAAGTCTTTGCATTCAAAACCCCCCTGCAGGCTTTACATAAGTATTCGGTTGCCATAAAGTACCTCCTGTTCTTTTAAAGTGAATTAATAGTATTGATTATTTTATCGGCTTCATCCCTTACAAGGTACGACAATTTTTCACCAAAGCCAACTTTCTCAGGCTGGATTCCGAGGATAAAAACCGGCATGGTGAAGAAGTCCGCAATATTTCGCAATGAAATATTGTGAGTATTAAATGTGAGATCCACAACCTGGCTTACAGGGAGCAGCCTGACAGTTCCGGGAGATGATCCAAAATCAACGCAGTCAATGAGTATAAGAATCTCCGGCATCATTGAATTAATTTTTCCTATATAGTTTTCGATGCTTACCTCAACGGTCAGAGATGATATGTTGTTTTTGCCTATTATCCTGCTGCTGATATAGACCCCGGCGCCATCATCCATCTTGAGCAGATTGCCGATTCCGACAAAAAGTATTTTTTTATCTTTCTGTGACAGAAGTTTATAAAGATTCTCAGGCACCTTTGAATAAGTATTTTATAAGGATTTGCCGCAGACAATTCGGACATACTATATTGAACATATCCTTTCTTTTCAGTCCGTCCCTTATTTCAACATCAGTGTCCTGACCCTCAGCCAGCCTCAGTTCCTGGTTAAGGACATTAAGGTTCAGGATTGAGGCAAATGCCCTGGGCCCAAGCTTTCTGTGCATATACCGGAGATGCTCTTTTGTGGTTATCACGGCATGACAATATTCACAGACAAGCAGTTCTTTCTGCTGGTATTCGATATTTCTTCCCCTGTCAAACACAGCCAGATCGAAGATCCTGTCAGATAACTTAACTCCCTTTTGTGTTATGCAGTGATCCTGGCACTGGCCGCAAAAAATACACTTACCATAATCCCTTGAGATTGTCCTGATCCGCTTTTCCTTATCGTCGGTGAATGTAATAGCCTTTGGAGGGCATACATTTGCACATGTTTCACAGCCGACACAGTTTTCATCATCAACAACCGGCTTCCCTCTGAAATTCTCAAAGGGGACATGTGATTCGGCCGGAAACTTTGAAGTATATGCCGGGGTAAGCAAAGAAATAACAGCCTCTTTTAATTCTCTTATCTTGGGATATCTCATTTCAATGTCTCTTTATAGTCATCTTTAACGCTCTTCTCCCCGAGTTTTATCCCGAAATGGTAAGTTCCCCTGATAAGTGCATGTGCAGCTACAGTGGAAGTGAAGAAGAGTACCGGTATAGCTATAAGTGCTTTTAAACCGGCGTCGCTTATGCCGAACTGAAAAAATACGCCGGTAAGAATGCTGCAACATCCAAGGGTGACGCATTTTGTCGCTGCCTGGAGCCTGTTGTAGGTATCGGGAAGCCGGATAATACCTATACAGCCAAGCAGGTTGAAAACAATACCTATCGTGATGAAAATCAAGCTTATCATATTATTCATTAAGTTTTTTGCCTGTCAGGTATTTTGCCAGGGTAAGGGTACCGATAAAACTCAGAATTATCCAGGCGATACCGATATCCAGAATAAAGGATTTCTCTGTCTGGATTGAAATTATAGCGCAAACACCGACCACAAGAATGCCGAAAATGTCAACACCCACCATTCTGTCTGGTATTGTCGGGCCTCTGATTATCCTGTACAGGCATATTGCACTTAATCCAATCTGAATGTACAGCAGTATGTCAAGGTAATTCATCATTCCACGATTCTTTTAATATACTTTTCAAAGACACCGGTAATTATTCCGGTGTAAACCTCAGGATCTTCCGACCTGATATAGATCCAGTGGATGTACAGGTAATCGCCGATTATATCCACCGTTATAGTACCGGGAGTCATGGTTATTGAATTAGCAAGCAGGGTTCTTGCAAAATCCGATTTCAATGATGTTTTGACTTTTACAATACCCGGCCTGATAGGCATCGCAGGGTGCAGAACCCTGTAAGCCACATCGAAATTTGCCTTAATGCATGCCCAGATAAAGATGAAAAGGTAAATAATGAACCAGAAATAACGGTGCGGCTGCAGGAACTTGTGAACGTCGTGAAAATATGATCTGCCAAAAACCGCCGAGCATATTATTGCGGCAACACATCCGACTATGATATTGGGCAATGTCAGTTTGAAAGTTATCAGTAACCAGAAGATCAGCGACAATATGAAAACTGTTATATATCTCATTTTAAAATCCGATTATCTGAAAAGAATATCTGCCGGGATCAGTAAGAATTTCAATTGCCGGCGACAGCACGGCTTCCCTGATCCCCGGAAATGCCAGCAGGCTTAGCAGCAGGCACATTACACTCAGGATGACCATGCTGAAAACCATCGGGAATGGAACCTCTTTAATGTCACCCTTAACCTTTTCCTGTGTTTTATTATAGAAGGCATAACGCTGGAACTTCAGAAATGAAGCCAGGGTTATTATGCTGACAATGACCGCAAGGGCGGCAAGGAGATAAAATTTTGCCATTATGGCTGCAATAATTATTATCAGCTTGCTGAAGAAACCGTTGAACGGCGGTACTCCCGATATTGAAAGGGATGCTATGAACGATGTAGCCGATGTGAAGGGCATTGACCGCGACAGGCCTCCCATCTCTTTAAGGTCGCGCGTCCCTGTTGAATATTCAATTGCACCTGCATTAAGGAACAGAAGTCCTTTGAATGCTGCGTGATTTATCAGATGGAACAGGCCACCGGCTACTGCAAGTGTCGCAATTTTATCGTTGACTCCCCGCGATATCAGGATCATTCCAATGCCGACCGACATAACAACATACCCCATCTGGCTGATGCTGTGATAAGCGAGCAGCCTCTTAATATCCCACTGACCTATAGCCAGGAATACGCCGACGACCATTGAGAGTGTACCAAGTGTTGTTATCAGGACAGCCATCGCCTCGGTCAGAATGAACATGTTGAAAAATAGCCTGAAAATTACGTATATCCCGACTGCCTTAATAAGCACCCCTGAAAGCATGGCAGAAATGGGAGAGGGTGCTGAAGAATGAGCATCGGGCAGCCAGGCATGGAACGGTATGATTGCAGCTTTGAGTCCAAAACCGCTTAAAATAAGGATCTGGACAAACAGGTAATAATACTTGTCGTTTCCTGTGCCTAATGCTGTTTTAATGTCTGCAATATTCAGCGTCTTTGTTTTCCAGTAGATAAAACCGATCCCGAACAGGATCATGAATGATGCCAGTCCGCCCAGCACCTGATACTTGAATGAAGCCTCAAGTTCATTCTTTTCGACCCCGAATGCAACCAGCGCGTATGATGAGATTGCAGAAATTTCAAGGAATACGAAAATGTTGAAGATATCGCCGCTGAGAACAACGCCGTTCATCCCGGCTATCATGAGGCAGAAAAGGGCGTAGAAAAAGTTTTCGGAAGTGTATCGGCTGATGTAGGAAATGGAATAGAAGACTGAAAGAAATCCGATTAAATTGACAATACAGAGAAGGATTAACGTGAAACCATCCATCACCATATAGATACCTATCGGGATACGGTTAACGGGCTCCCAACCACCGACTTTGTAAACCGATACATTACCATCTGAATTGAAAAGCGAGTAGAAACTTAAAATGACGAGGAAAAGCAGGACCAGTGATGTAAAATACTTATGGAAATCCCTGATGAAGCGTCCGAGGATCATAATAAGGAATGCCCCTGCAAGCGGTACGACTACAAATAATGGTATCAACGGATTCATCTCTTATCCTCTTAAATTACTTATCTCTCTTATATCGAATGTTTTATACTTTCTGTATATTCTGATTATAACCGCCATCAGCATTGCCGTGGTTGCCAGGCCGATCACAATGGCAGTCAGCACAAGGGCCTGCGGCAATGGATCGACATATGTTTTCAAAGGATCGGCAGGATCGACAATAGGGGCAACCCCGCCATCAACGAAACCGATAAGGGCAAAAAAGAGAAAGCTGCTGAACTCCATGATTGATAAAGAGATGGCTATCTTAATCAGATTTCTTCTGGTAATGACTCCGTAAAGTCCGACAAGGAATAATATGAAGCATAAAAGGTAGACTGTCATTTTGATATTTCTTCTTTAAATATTACAAGGGCAAGGAAGATCGTCAGGATTGAGGCAGCTACCTCAATTCCGACAAAAATGTTGTAAAGGGGAAGCATCCCGGCGCTTATGATCTCTCCCGGAGTACCTTGAGGCACCCAGTTCAGGAAGAAGACCTTTAATCCGAACAACAGGCCTGAGACTGCGAGGAACAGGACGACCAGTATTGCCATGTTTTCATAGAATGTCGATCCGGTCTCTTCTTTCAGGAGGTGTGTAAATTCGCTTCCGAATGCCAGGATCTGGAGTATGAACGATCCTGCAAGTATCACGCCGCCTGCAAAGCCTCCTCCGGGTGTCAGATGGCCGTGGATTATGATATAAATGCCGTAAAGAAAGACCAATCCGGCAATAAGCTGAGTCGTTTTTTTAACTATGATTGTCATTCCTTTCATTGGATCATGATCTGTGGTTATAAATCTAATCCCTGTTCGATATTCAAACAAATTCTTCCTATTTTTTTCCCTTAATTCTTAATATAGTAAGTACTCCCAGTACTGCTGTCACCAATACAGTCGCCTCACCGAGGGTATCATAACCCCTGAAATCGAAAACGACTCCCGTCACCAGGTTAACACTTCCGGTTTTTTCAACCGCACCTTCAATGTACGGTCCGGCCATTCTGAGAGTGCCGGTTCCGAAAGAGTCGAGTGTATCAATTGACATCCTGAAGAAATAGAGGAGGGTCACAACGACAACAATAGTCATGGCGGCTGATATGTAACCACGCCTGTCAGGCCTTGAAAACGCCTCCTCGCGTGAGCTGTCAAGCACAACTGCGACCATGATAATAAGGGTAATTGTTTCAACAACAATCTGTACAATTGCCAGATCGGGAGCCTTCAGCATCAGGAAACAGATAACAAGGCTGTATCCGACTATACCCCCTGCTATTACAGCGGATAGTATATCTTTTGCATGGATTGCGTAGAGAGCTCCGATAATCATGAATCCCACAATAACTGATATTGCCACTTCCATAACAATTGATTTAATTAGGTCATTATGAGCAACATAATTATTAATCCTGCAAATACCCAGATCACATAAGCCGGTAAAACGCCTGTATGGGCCCTGCTCAGCTGATGACTGAACCAGAGGACAAACTGCTTTGAAACATCATAAATATCAAACCACTTCTCTTCAGCTTTTTTGTACATCCATGAAAAGAATCCGATTTCACTTATGGTTTTATAGAATTCCGGGGTAGGATATCCCGTTTGATCCTGTATCTTTTCACCTCCTATGAAACTATCTTCAGTACGTAATTTCTTTAAATCAGACACAAAGTAGACGACGATCCCCAGAATGATCGAGATGAGCACCATGAGAGAGACAACTGTGGAATCCCAGAATCCTGTAAATTCAAATTCACCTGAGACGGGCATAAAAAGCTGTGGTACAATCAGATTTGTTGCAAATACTCCGAAGATGATGCAAAACAATGCAAGAATGACAAGCGGCGCCCACATAAGGACAGGAACCTCTTTTATTTTTTCAAATGCAACTTTTCGACGACCCAGAAAAATCCCGCCGATTAACTTAATGAAACTGGCAAGGGTCAGCGCTGATCCCAGAACGGCAAATCCAAGCCACAAAATCCAAAATTGATTCGAAACACCTGACCCGGTCCCAAAATCAATAATTCCCTGATAAATCATCCATTTTGATGCAAATCCGTTCAAAGGAGGGACTCCCGAAATGGACATGGCAAAAATAATAGTAGTAAAAAATGTTACCGGCATGGCTTTCGAAAGTCCGCCGAGTTCATCTATTCTTTCTTCTCCGGTGCGGTACTCAATGCAACCTGCAGAAAGAAGCAATCCGCTCTTGTAAAGAGCATGATTGATCATATGGAACAAACCTGCGGCAACTCCGATAACTGATCCAAGTCCAAACCCAAGTATCATATAACCTACCTGTGAAACAGCATGAAATCCCAGTAACCGTTTGTAATTATGCTGAATAAGAGCCATCATGACAGCGCTTATGATTGTTATCACCCCCGTCGCCAGAAGGATAAAAGTTATCCAGTCACTTAGAATAAACATTCCCGTGGTTAACCTTGCCAGAAAATAAATCCCCAGTAATTTGTCGAGAGAAGCCGGCAGTAATGCAGAGGATGAGGCTGGCGCATCCTTTGTATAATCAGGTACCCAACTATGGAACGGGAATGCGCCGGCTTTGGTAAAGCTTCCAACGATCAGAGCAATAAAAGCTGTCACTGACAGTACATTGTCTGTTGGTAGGGAAATACTGCTCATGTTAAGTGATCCCGTCAACTTCCATAAAAGGGCAATGCCGATTATCATTATTGTATCTGAGGCCCCGATCAGTATGAGAGTTTTTTTGGCAGTTGCCGAACTCTCTTCATTCTTCCCCGGGATCAGCTTGTATAAAGTTATCCCGAGTATTCCCCAGAAGGTAAGGAACAATAAAAGGTTATCGGATAATACAGCACCAAAGGAAGAACCTATGGTAAGCAGGAACCAGGAATAATATCCGGGAACGCTTATTCTTTTAATATATGTCAGCGAATAGAGCAGGATCAGAACTGCAAAAAGGCTGACAAACACTGAAATAAGCTTGCTCAGATTATCGAACCTGAATATTGCGTATCTGACACCGTCATTGAAAAGGTCGATTCCGAAAACCGGGATACCTGTACCATTTGACACCTGGTCAAGAGTGCCTGATTGTGTAACTGTCCCGTAGATCCGGACTGAAAAATAGCCGGCTGCCAGTGTCACAAGCAGGGCAAAAATGCCTTTTGCGGTTTTAAACCTGTCCGGAACAAGGAAAAGGACCAATCCGGCCAGTACAGGCAATGATATTATAGTAATTATATCTTTCATGGCCGTTCCTTATGAGCACTTTTCAGTTTTTTTGTGAGAGCCATTGAATTTTCAATAAGCTCCCTTCCGTTCATTATCTGCTTTCCTGAGCCGGCATCATATGCAACTGCCATCCTTTCGGTGCAGCAATAACACGGGTCAACCCCTGCAAGAGTAATTGTTGCATCTGCAATTGTCTGGCCGATACATGATTTTTTGAACGTGGCTATATTGACATAGCTCGGGGCCCTTATCTTGTGACGGGCTGGTGAGTTGGACCCATCCGAAACGACGAAATGGAACACTTCACCCCTGGGGGCTTCGGCCCGGCCATTACCAGTGCCCTCGGGTATTTCGGTAACCTTTACTGTAATATCTCCCTCTTTCTCTTTTTCAAGGTGTGCGAGGCACTGTTCAATAATTGAGATTGATTCATACATTTCAAGAAGCCTTACTTCCGCTTTTGCAAAAACATCACCCGTTTTTGAAGTGATCACTTTCCAGTTAACCAGCGGGTAGGCAGCATAGGGATCATCCTTCCTTACATCTATCTCCAGACCTGATGCCCTGGCAGTGGGACCGACAGCAGCGTAATCGATCACATCCTGTCTGGTCAGGATACCGACACCCTTTGTCCTTGCATGGATCACAGGATCGTCCATTACGGCGCCTGTCAGCAGATCCGTCTTTTTTCTGAGATCGTCAAGCACCTTACGGATAGCCACGATTTTATAGTTTTCGATATCCCTGCGGACACCTCCCACTTTAAACATAGCGTAGCTGTTCCTGTTTCCCGATATCATTTCGAACAGGTCAAGTACTGGTTCACGGTATTTCCAGGCCCACATGAATACCGTGTTATATCCCAGGAAATGACCGGCAAGTCCCACCCACAGGAGATGGCTGTGGATACGCTCCAGCTCTCCAATTATCGACCTTATATATTTCGCCCTGTCGGTCACCTCTATCCCGGCGATTTCCTCAACTGCGTTTGCAAATGCGAACGGGTGCGATGTAGAGCAGATCCCGCAGATGCGTTCAACAAGAAAGAAAACCTGTTCGTATGTTTTCGATTCACTGAGCTTCTCTATACCCCGGTGATTATAACCTGTTACCCATTGAATATCAGTTACAATTTCACCGTCGCAATAGAGCTTGAATAATTCCGGCTCCTCCTGCAAAGGGTGGTATGGGCCAATCGGTATAAGCGTTTTCATGCTCATCGTTCTTCCTCCGGTGTTTTAAATTCCTTCCTGTAAGGATAAACTCCTTCAGCCCAGTTACCCTCTGATATCAGTTTGTCCTGGTTCGGGTGATTCAGGAAATTTATGCCAAAAAGCTCATGCATTTCCCGCTCTATCCAGTTGGAAGCATTGAACATGTTTGAAAGCGATTCGATCTGAGGATCCTTTTTATCGAGAATTACATGAATGTTAAGCACAAGTCCTTCATTGTCCCTGCTGAAGTGGTAGTGGATCTCAAATCCTTTCTTTGTATGCAGTGCGGAAGCGATGATGAACCTGAACCCGGCATTCTTATAAAGGTATCCGGCAATGCCTGGCAATGAATCAGGCTTGATGGAGACTGTAATTCGTTTCTGATTCTTAACTGTCACCTCAAGAATGCTCGTATTGAATTCTTCCTTCAGCTTCTCTATGATCGGATCTTTCTCCATTTATCTTATGATTTCTGCACCAGCTTTACAATTCCTGCAATGATCGCTTCCGGTTTTGGAGGACAGCCGGGGATATAGGCATCAACAGGTATAATCTTGTCGACAGGGCCCGCGAACACATAACTGTCGGCAAATATCCCTCCCGTGCATCCGCAGGCGCCGATGGCAACCACAAGCACCGGTTTTGGCGCCTGCTTATAGATTTCAATCAGTCGCTCCCTGTCGTGATTGTTTATTGAACCGTTTACCAGGAGTACGTCTGCATGCCTGATGCTGCCTACCAGAAGTATTCCAAAGCGCTCAAGATCGTGCCTGGGGGTAAGGCAATCGAGGATCTCAATATCGCAATTATTGCAGGAGGCTCCTCCAAAATGAAAGACCCACAGGGACTTTTTAAAACAGCGACTTTTAAAACTCACTTTGTTAAGTTATTAATAGCCAAAAGCAATCAAAACCAGTGCAGCTATCGCCAGAAGGTTCATCCAGATAAGGAAGAAGCTTACTGCCTGCTTTATTTTAATCCTGGGATTTGTATTCCTGATCAGGGTGAGTAAAAGAACAACACCCAGAACCTTCAGGATACTCCAGAGAATATTTATCCCGTCAAGCCTGAAACCTCCCATTAATACAGCCACGATCAACGACGGAAGGACAAAAAGCATAATATACTTGGCAAGTTTGATCAGGGCATAGGCTGCTCCCGAATATTCGATGAAAATTCCTTCGGTGATCTCCGCTTCCGCTTCAGGGATATCAAAAGGCACGAGTGCCAGTTTTGCCTGGACACAGAAGATGCCCACGATGAAAAGGAGAATGCCGGAAATGCTGCCGATATAGGGCGATATTTCCTGCTGGGCTTTTATAATGCCGTAAAGATCAAACTGCTGACCGGCTTTCATTATTATTCCGGCTGTAAAAAGCAGAAAGGTGAGTTCATAACTGAGTATCAGTTTCATTTCGCGTGAACCTCCCACGGCGGCCAGAGGATTGCCTGATGCCAGTGAACCAATTATATATGAGAATGAAGGAATTGTCAAAAGGTAGAAGATCACAATAAGATCACCCCTGAAGCCGGTTGTTATGTTAAAAAGCGGGAGAAGGACAAAAACCCCTGCCATGGTGGCTCCGAAAACGGCAAAGACCGGAGCAGCAAGGAAGACAATAGGGGAGCCCTGTTTTGGAAGTATTGTTTCCTTGACAAGCAGTAATTTGAAGAAATCGTAAAACGGCTGCAAAAGCGGTGGGCCTTTTCTGAACTGGACCCTGGCTGTTATTTTCCTGTCGAACCACGAAAGGAATCCTCCTGCAACGGCTGCAAAAAGCAGTCCGGGAAAAACAAGAAAATAGAAGATGTTAATTGCCATATTTATGGTATTTACTTTTCTTCTGTGCTGTATAAATATTCCCTTATCAGGACTTTATCGTTAAGCCTGTAAATATTCTTTTCAGGGGCCTCATCATCGTCCGTAAAGGATACCGTTCCTGCCGGACAGGAAGATGCAAACAGTTCAAGTTCCATATTATCATTCAGATCGTATAAAAGATCTTTATTTCTGTGATGTATAAAAAAATCGGTCATCATGGTGCCAAAAGGGCATATAGTAACGCATGATTTACATGATACACAGAGATTTGTATGTCTGTTGATAATGCCATCTTCATCTTTTTCAAGGGCTTCAGCCGGACAAACGCTTATACAGGGCGCATCCTCACATTTCCGGCAGGAATAACTGAAGGTTGCAAGCTCCCTGATTGTTTTAAGCCCGTTTTTATTTACCGACTGATAGAAATATCCTTCAGGAACCTGAAAAGTTGAGTTCTCCGACAGGGCCTGGCGCAGCTTTATCATATCTAACAGTATACTTTGAGGCATTCTGGTCCGGATTAGATTATCATCTGGTTCATCAACTGGAACCTTGTATCACTTAGCCTGTGCGAAATGGTCTGGGCTATTTTTGACATGGTTTTAAATCCAAAATCACAATCAGCCTCAATCTCCAGATTAAGCTTCTTTGCATTGATTGCTATAACTTTTGCAGGAGTAATCGCCATAACCCAGGCAGTTGAAATATATGGAGCAAAAACTGCTGACCATGAAAAGAGCTGCCCTTCCTCTATCGTTCCAAGATGTATCCTTTTTTCGGTTGCAAGACTTATCCCAAGTGACAGAGTGCCTTCAAGCAGCACAAAGAGTTCAGAAAGCTCATCATATTGTTCAAACAGGATCTCCTTTACCTTAAAATCCCTGATCGAACTTAACCCGGCAATCACTGACAGCTGTTCTTCGGTATAATTATCGAAAAACCTGATCTTCTTTAAATCATCTTTATTAAGGCTCATGATTTATTTGTTTTTGTCATTTCCAGATATCCGGAGTCTCTTTTAATTCTTTGTAAGTAAAAACGGGCCCATGCTTGCACACAAAAAACTCTCCCATCATACAGTGCCCGCATTTACCCAGGCCGCATGACATATTCTTTTCCATCGACAGGTAGATTTCATCATCTTTATATCCCATTTCAAGAAGTCGTATGGTTCCGAATTTCATCATGATTGGCGGTCCGCAAACAACAGCTACGGAATTCTTCAGGTTTATTTTAACCTTATTAAGGAGCGTTGTTACCACACCTACGGACTCGTTCCATCCTTCCTCGGCTTTATCAACTGTCCGGTAAGCTTCAAATTTTTCAATGTTGTTGAGCCTGGTAAACAAGGGTTTATAAATACAATCCGATGGAGTTTTGGACCCATAGCAAAGGATCACTTTTTCAAGTTTATCTTTAACATTTTCAAGTGCATAAAGCAGTGATCTTATAGGAGCAAGGCCACAACCCCCTCCAAGTATCAGAACTTCCTTTCCGAAGAACTTTTCAACAGGGTAACCTCTGCCATATGGCCCTCTGATACCCATAAATACACCGGGCTTCAGATTGTGCATGACTTCTGTTACATAACCGGTCTTCATTACGGTTACTTCGAGCTTTTCAGTTACTACCGGGGAAGAAGATGGCGTGAATGGGGCCTCACCGATCCCGTCGACCGAAAGTTCAATGAACTGACCGGTATTGAACGAGAACTCTTCCTCCGGTACAAGCACGAAAGTCTTGATCTGGGGTGATTCTTCAATTACATCCGTCAGTTTTGCCCTGAAAGGCTTATATATGTTCCTGTCAATCGTCATGACCGATCAAGTGCAAGTTCCAAAAACAATTCATTCTTATTTATCCTGCCAAGGCACGCTTCAATGCACCTTCCGCAACCTGTGCAAGCCACGGGCTTGAACTTCTCCGGCTTCCAGACATACTTGCACATATACCTGTTCCTGAAACGGCGATGGATCTCAAAAAGGGCATCTTCACCTCCCGCCACTCTTTCAAACCCCGGATACTGGCAGGCATCAAGCTGTTTTACCTTTTCAAAACCAGGCTTATCAATAAGCAGAAAACAGGAACAGGTTGGACAAATAGTCGCACAGGCACCACACGATACACATTTAGCAGAATATTTTCTCCAGATTTCATCACCGGCATTCCTTAAGAGCTTACCTGTCTCTGAATAACCGGGCAATCCTTTGTTGGAGCTCAGCAATAATGCTTCAGTTGCCTTGTGTTCTTTTTCAATTTCAGATACTAATGATTGATCTTTCATCGGTTTTACAAGGGAAAACTGACTCAGAAATTCCTTACCTCTGGAAGTTATTATCCTCAGAATGATCAAGTCGCCGAGATGAATTACGGCAAGGTCTGAATTAGAGGTCGAATAAGGTTTTATATCGTACGTCAGGCAGTGACAGTGCTCCTGTACGCCGAAACAATCGGAGGAGATCAGAACGGAGTTTTCACGCCTTTCACGGTAGTAAATATCTTTAAAATCCTTATCAAGATAAATTTCATCAAGCAATTTAAGCCCGGCTATGTCACAATTTGGAATTCCCATAATAATTCGCCGTTTGCCGGGTGATATGGCCGAGGTCACATTTTCCCTGACAGGCAGAAAAAAAGTCTTAAGTGAGGTTACCGGTTTTGGCTTGTTGTATGAAATCCTGGTAATATTTGAGGGATTGACCAGCTCGTACTCTATTCCGGATTCATTTCTCACTGTGGCGAAAATGGTATAGGATAATAACAGTCTTTCCAATGTTTTATCCCACTCTTCCTTGGTTATACTCAGATATTGCATTTATGTGAGAAGAATCACATATAAATATAAATAAATGATAATAAAAGACAATTAAAAATATGTTCAATTATAAACAAATATTCTGAAAACGATGCTAATAAACAGTAGATCAATTGAATAAAAATATTATTTTTTTAATGAAAAATTATTTATCTTGCATAAAAAAATAAAATAAAAATAAATTGATGTGAAAAAAATCACAAAATACGTCATAAAAAACAGTTTAAGAAGGATCTTCCTTTACAGGGTATGTCTGAACAGGCTTAAACTTATGGGCGTTGAAAAGGTTTTTTCATACACCCTGGCAAATGAGACCGGAGTAACCCCGGATCAGGTCCGGAAGGATTTTTCAGAATTCAGGATCAAGGGGAACAAGCGCGGAGGATATAATATCGATGATCTTCTGGTCAAAATGGAGAGTATTTTTCATCGCAATAAAGAACACAATATTGTTCTGATAGGGATGGGTAACATGGGACTTGCCTTGTCGAAGTATGGCAAATTCGTTCAGCGCAATATGAATATCGTTGCCACCTTTGACATAGATCCTTTCAAACAGAAGATAAGGTCCGACATTCCAGTCTATTCAATGAACAGGCTAAAGGAGATTGCTGACAGGTTCAGGGTCAGGGTAGCAATTATTGCTGTCCCTGAGATATCGGCTCAGGAGGTTGCTGATGAGCTTGTCAGGATAGGCATTTACGGGATCGTGAATTTTGCTCCGGTTTTGCTTAAAGTGCCCAAAAATGTTGTTGTTAACAATGTGAACCTCAGTGATGAACTTGAGAGCGTCATCTATTATGTGCATAAAATGATGAAAACCGACGGGCAAAAAAATCTTGAACTATTATACAGGGATATGAAATACTGATCAAAGGGCTGGTCCAGGGAGTCGGATTTCGTCCTTTTATATGCAGACTTGCTGCCAAACACCGCCTTTTAGGGGAAGTGGACAACAGGAATGACGGCGTTTCTGTTATTGTTCAGGGGGACCTCAGGACAA
Source organism: uncultured Bacteroidales bacterium (assembly GCA_963737255.1). GTDB lineage: Bacteria > Bacteroidota > Bacteroidia > Bacteroidales > VadinHA17 > LD21. Next base: position 240,584 of record CAVTSB010000005.1, on the reverse strand, counting down.
TCGACAAATTCAGCAATGAGATCCTTGAAAATGCTCCTCCTGCATCTCACATAAAATCAATTGAAGTAAATCCCAAACTGGTAGAGGAGTATAATGAATTCAGCATCGCAGGGAGCAGAACTGTAAATAACCTTATAACGGAGATCAGTCCGGATATTGCAGTCTGTCAGGATTGCCTTGCCGACATTGCATCTGATCCCGGAAGGCTGGATTATCCGTTTGTCAACTGCACAAACTGCGGCCCGAGGTTTTCTATAATTGACGGATTGCCATACGACAGGGCCCAAACCTCCATGAAAGGATTCCGGATGTGCTCCAGATGCTCAGACGAATATCATAATATTCTTGACCGCCGGTTTCATGCGCAGCCCACAGCCTGTAACGATTGCGGACCTAACTATACTTACCGCGATGAGCATGGAACAATTTCCGGATTCAATGAAATACTTGCAGAGGTATCAGTCATGATCTCTTCCGGAAAAACAGTTGCTTTGAAAGGTTTGGGCGGCTATTTCCTTATATGCGATGCTCTTCAAAATGATGCGGTTATGCGTCTCAGGATGAGAAAGCACCGCGACCAGAAGCCATTTGCCGTAATGTTTCGTGATATAGCGGGAGTAAAGGAGTACTGTTTTGCCGATAAGAAAGAATTGAAGGAATTAACTTCCTGGCGCAGACCTGTAGTTATACTGAAACAGAAAAAGCAATTGGCCCCTTCAGTCAGTAACGGCCTGGGTACAACGGGTGCACTGCTTCCATATATGCCGGTCCATCATCTGCTCTTCAGGCTGCTTAAAACGCCTGCCGTGGTAATGACAAGCGGAAATATTTCGGACGAGCCCATTATTATTGACGATATCCTGGCTGAAAAGAGGCTTTCTTCAGTTGCAGATTCGATAATCAGCTACAACCGTGATATTTACAACAGGGTGGATGATTCGGTGGTGAGGGTGATCAGTGACAGGATCAGCCTGATAAGGCGGTCGCGGGGATTTGTTCCGCGCCCGGTTGACATGAAAATCACTGTTGAAGGTATCCTTGCCCTGGGGGCAGAAGAAAAGAACAGCTTCTGCATAGGAAAGGACACAAAGGCTGTCATGAGTCAACATATAGGTGACCTGAAAAACCAGACTGCCTGTGATTTTTTCACAGAATCAATACAGCGGTTTGGGAGTCTTTTCAGATTTACACCCGAATATGTTGCATGTGATCTGCATCCGGATTATTTCTCCACTGACTATGCCCTGGAGCTGAAGAACAAGCTCCAGGTCCCCGTTACCGGTGTTCAGCATCACCATGCACATATAGCTTCGTGTATGGCTGAGCATGGGTTGGATGAAAAAGTGATTGGTGTAAGCCTCGACGGGACCGGTTATGGCACTGACGGAAGGATCTGGGGCGGGGAGTTTTTTGTTGCAGGCCTTGATGATTTCGTCAGGGTAACCCATTTTGATTATATTCCGATGCCGGGAGGTGACAGGGCAGTTCAAGAACCGTGGAGAATGGCATATTCAGTTTTGTTTAAATATTATGGTGATTCATTTGATTACAGTACAATTCCGGCATTTACTGCCCGCGATCACGACCACGTATCATTGATCAGGGAAATGATTGTCAGTAAAATCAATTCACCTGAATCTTCAGGGGCAGGACGGCTTTTTGATGCTGCTTCCGCTCTTCTGGGACTTTGCACAAAAGCATCATTCGATTCTGAAGCTCCGATGCGTCTTGAATCGGTTGCCGATTTCAGGACAGATTCTTACTACCCATTCAGAGTTGAAGATACAGTTATATTCGCTGATACCTTTAATGCGTTGATTGAAGACCTGGGGAAACAGAAAATATCAGTTATTTCGGCAAAATTCCACAATACGGTTGCTCATGTTATACTGGATGTCGCGGAAATGATAAGGGATGAATATTGCCTGAATAAAGTTTTGCTTTCGGGAGGTGTTTTCCAGAATAAATACCTGGTTGAAAAAACTATCCGTCTGTTGAATGACAGGAAGTTTGAAGTATTCATGAATCAAATGGTCCCGGCCAATGACGGCGGGATATCACTGGGGCAGCTTGCTGTTGCCGCAAAAAGAAGAGAAATATGTGCCTGAGTATACCTGCAAAAATTATCTCGATTGACGGCGATATGGCGGAGGTTTCCACCGGAGGTGCAGTATTCAGGGCCTGCATCGGGCTGATCGACGTTCCTGAGGTAGGAGAATACATACTTCTCCATGCCGGTTTTGCAATTCAGCGGATCAGCGAGGAAGAAGCAGCTGAAACACTTGAACTTTTAAGGGAGATAAAAGATGCTTCAGATGAATGACAGGGGGATCAGGTATATTGATGAGTACAGGGATAAGGTACTGATCAGGAAGCTGGTCCGGTTGATCAGGGATTCGGCTCATTCCGGCTATACATTCATGGAGGTATGCGGCGGCCATACTGCAGCCATCCATCGGTTTGGCATTCCTTCACTTCTGCCCCCGGGTATAAAACTAATTTCCGGGCCCGGTTGTCCGGTCTGCGTTACGGGGCAGACCATTATCGATAAGGCTGTTGCATATTCACGGAAACAGGGATTTATAATAGCAACATTCGGGGATCTTATGCGTGTGCCTGGATCATTATCCACCCTTGAGAAGGAGAAAGCTGCCGGAGCAGATGTAAGGGTAGTCTTTTCGGGACTTGAAGCACTGGAAATTGCAAAAGCCAACCCGGGCAGGAATATTATTTTTCCGGGGATCGGTTTTGAGACCACTGCGCCGGGGACGGCTGTAACCGTGAAAAAGGCAAATGATGCCGGGCTCAGAAACTTCTTTCTTTTATGTTCTCATAAAGTAATGCCTCCGGCAATGGATTCCATAATTAATGACGGCGTTAACCTTGATGGATTCATTTGCCCCGGTCATGTTGCCACTATAACCGGATCATCAGTTTTTGAATTCATACCCGGAAAATATGGCCTCGGGTGTGTGATAGCCGGATTCGAACCGGTTGATCTCCTCCAGTCAGTATACATGCTGGTAAAGCAGGTTAACGAACGCTCTCAATCTGTTGAAATCCAATACACAAGAGCAGTTACAAAAAAAGGGAATCTTATTGCTAGGCAGCTTATGGAAGAGGTTTTCGAACCATGCGATTCTTACTGGAGGGGATTTGGTATCATACCGTTGAGCGGACTCAGGCTCCGAAAGGAATTTGAATGTTTTGACGCTGAAAAGCTATTCCCTGTCAAAACCGCGAGGGAAGTTGAGAATCAATCCTGCCTCTGCGGGGAGATACTGAGGGGACTGAAAACCCCGTCCGATTGCCCGCTTTTCTCCGGTGTCTGCAATCCTCTCAATCCGGTGGGTGCATGCATGGTATCTGAGGAAGGAACCTGCAATACCCATTACAAGTATGCACAATGAATGAAATAATAACACTTAATCATGGCAGCGGGTACAGGCTGACACATGAGCTTATCCGGGATGTTTTTGCAAAAACGTTTGGTATGGAGGGACCACTTACCGATTCCGCCATACTTGGAGAACAGGGTTACCTGCTGGCATTTACCACTGATGCGTATGTTATTGACCCGCTGTTTTTCCCGGGAGGGGATATTGGAAAGCTGGCAGTTTGCGGAACAGTAAATGATCTTGCTGTTTCAGGTGCAGTGCCGCAAAATATTTCTGCTTCATTTATTATTGAAGAAGGTTTCCCCATGGATGATCTCAGAAAAATAGTCCTGTCCATGGCTGCAGAGGCAATTAAGGCCGGAGTAAAAATTGTAACCGGTGATACTAAAGTAGTCGGAAGAGGGAAATGCGATAAATTATTTATTACGACTTCAGGGACAGGGCTCGTTGCCGGTGAATTTGCCCATATCAGTACGGGTAAGAATGTAAAAACAGGAGACAGGCTGATCATAAATGGCCCGGTGGGAAACCATGCTGTTGCAGTACTGGGTGCAAGACATGAAATTGAATTCCGTTCGAAGGTCACATCCGACTGTGCACCGCTTAACAGTATGATCAGCAGTGTGCTGGCCGGCTGCAAATCGATCCATTTCATGCGCGATCTGACCCGTGGCGGGCTGGCTGTTGTGCTGAACGAACTTGCATCCATGACCGGATCAAATATTGTCATTAATGAAGAATCGGTTCCGGTCGATGATGCAGTGAGAGGATTATGTGAAATCCTGGGCTTTGATCCTCTGTACCTCGCAAATGAAGGCAAGGTACTGATTGTCGCAGGAGGGGAGGAGTATGAGGAGGTACTTGATATCATGAGGAAGAGCCCGGAAGGACGGGACTCGGAGGTGATAGGGGAGATCACGGCAAAAAAAGATGGGAAAGTGGTACTGAACGCGTTAACCGGAGGTAAAAGGATTCTTGGTATACCGTCAGGATTGCAATTGCCGAGAATTTGCTAAAATATTAACGATGCATGAGATAAGGATCGCAGAAGACCTTGCAGCGATTGTACTTGAGACTGCCTTCAGGGAAGGACTTTCTGAAGTAACTTCGGTAAATGTCAGCTTCGGACAATTGGTACAGATTGTACCTGATATTTTTAAATTCGCCTTCAGTGAAGCAGTCAGGGGGACAGTTGCCGCAAATGCCGCTGTTGCAATTGAAATATTGCCTGTGAAGCTGAAGTGCAGCGATTGCGGTTCGGAATCGGAGCTTGCCGGGAATCTGTTTGCATGTCAGAAATGCAGCTCCACTGATCTAGAGATTTTACAGGGACGAGAAGTGTTCATCAAAACCATAGAAGGAGAATAACCATGGAAATAAAGATCATGAAGAATATTCTTGACAGGAATCAGAACAGGGCAAATGAGGTCAGGAGCCTCATGACTGAAAAGAATGTCACGATGGTTAACATCATAAGTTCTCCGGGAGCCGGAAAAACAACATTGCTTGAAAGGACCCTCGAAGAGCTGGGCGACCGGTTCAGAATAGGAGTAATTGAAGGTGATATAACAACTGACAGGGATGCTCAGCGGCTGAAGAGGTTTGACATTCCCATCGTTATGATAAATACTGAAGGCGGATGCCATCTCGACTCACACAGTATATCAAAGGTCCTTGATTTATTTGAACTGGATAACCTTGATTTTCTTTTTGTCGAGAATGTGGGAAATCTTATCTGCCCGTCTCAGTTCGACCTTGGCGAAACATTCAAGCTGGCGGTCGTAAGCACGACGGAGGGTGATGACAAGCCGGCAAAATATCCGATGCTGTTCCGTGAAGCAAAAGCAGTTCTGCTCAATAAGATCGATCTGATGCCATATACGAATTTCAATATTGAAAACTTCAGGTCCGACCTTGGGAAAATTAATGCCGGCGTACCGCTTTTCGAGACTTCGTTTACGAGGGGTGACGGACTTAAGGATTGGTTCGGCTGGATATCCAGGCAGGTCAGCGGATCTCTGTGAAACCAGAGAGAACTTTGTCTGGGAAAAAACCTAGAATTTAAAGCCGAATTTTATTTCAAGGCGGTGGTAGTTATTCTTATAGGTGTAGGTGATATCATTATAGTCGCGCTGCTTATAGCTTGTCCGTGCGTATCTGTATCCGAACGAAAGGTAAGTTTCGCTTTCCTCCCCGGCCCACGAGATACCTGTGCCGAAACCTAATGATGCACCTCCTTTATAATCCCTTGCATAATTATATTGATACGGGTAGCTCCCCTCATCAGCATCCTCGTCGCCAAGGTGAACCAGTCCGCCGCCCCTGAAGAAAACGAACGGAGTTGCTTTTCTGTCACTGAAGAGCCGCTTGTATTCTAAAAACAGAGGTGTAAATGAAGAGCCGAGGAACTCTACACCCGATCCGAAGCTTAAAATATTTTTGGTGTCAGTGGTGTAGTTGATCAGGATGTTGAAACTGAACGGGGCATCCAGCTGGCTTGACTGAGATCCGACAAGCACTCCTGCTTCCAGGGCCATTCCGATACCGGAAGCTTTTCTTCTATCGAAGCCCGGACTTTCTTTTATAAACTTCTCAACCTCTCCTGAGGAATATACAAAAAGGCTTCCGTCGGAAGTTTGAATTTTATACTTGTCGTCAGCGATCTCAAGCAGTTTCCCGTAAATTACACTCCCGTTACTGAGGTAGAGCGCATCTTTTAATTTCTGGGCCGGCAATTGTAAAAACATGAAAGTGAGGATGAAGAGAGATAGAATTGATTTTTTCATTGCAAAGGAGGTTAAGGTTACAAGGTTTAGCATGATTTTTGTTCAAGGTTTTTAAACCAAACCTAATTCTGATGAAAGCAAAAATCATTCCAATTATTGCACTATTGGCTTCATGTATATTTTTCTTTACTTCATGCGAGGATTCAACCTATAAAGAATATGAAGGCAATGCACCCGTATTTTTGTCTTACGATGATTTAAGGTCATCTGTTGCCCCCGTGCCGAATGTCGAACTTGAAAATCCGGGCAAGATATATTATAAGGACAATTATATTTTCATAGTTGAAGAATTAAAAGGTATCCATGTCTATGATAATACAAATCCCTCCTCACCTGTAAAAAAGAGTTTTATCAAGCTTCCCGGGGTTGTCGATATCTCGATCGCAGGACATACTCTGTATGCCGACAGCTTTGTCGATCTTGTGATCCTTGATGTTCAGAATATTGACGATATCAGTGAAGTCGGGAGGGTAAAGGATATCCTGCCCTACACTGTACCGGCAACTGGCAACGATCTGCCGATGGCATATGTCGACAGCAAGAGGGGTGTTGTGATTGACTGGGAAGTCAAAACAATTAAGGAAAAGGTGATCAATAATCCCAACCCATGGCCTGTCTTTTATGATAAAACGGGCAGGGAATTCCTTTCTCTCTCAAACGCATCTGGCGCATCATCGGGAGTAAGCGGCAGCGGTGTGGGCTTCGGAGGCTCAATGGCACGATTCGGGATAAAGGACAATGTCCTTTATATTGTCGATCAGAATACTCTTAAGATATTTGATATTACAAACAGGACCAATCCGGTTAAATCCGGTGACTTTCAACCCGGCTGGGGTGTTGAGACAATGTTCCTGTCGGGAGACCATATGTTCCTTGGGACAACCACAGGGATGGTGATCTTTGATATTTCAAATCCCCTTGTCCCAACATCCAGAACCTTTTTTAACCACGCACGGAGCTGTGACCCTGTAATTGTGGATGATACCCTTGCCTTTGTTACTCTCCGGACAGGTACTACCTGCGGAGGCAGCACCAATTGTCTTGACATTATTAACATTAAGGACATAAGCCAGCCCAGGCTTCTGATTACTTATGCGATGACCAATCCTCACGGATTGGGAAAGAGTGGAGATCTTCTTTTTATCTGCGACGGTAATGCAGGTTTAAAGATATATGATGCGTCCTATCTTAAATCACTCGGAAACCATCTGATATATACCTATCCCGATATCAATGCATATGATGTTATCCCGGTCGGGGATATCCTGGTCATGATAGGAGATGACGGGTTGTACCAGTATGACTACTCAGATATCCGGAATATAAGCCTTCTGAGTAAGATTGAAGTAAAACAGGCCGACTGATTGGGAAGTCTTGCGGTCCTGTGGTCTTGCCATCTTGCAGTCAGAAAGTCTGACAATAATTACCAATCACCGGGAAATTTAATACATTTTCCTGACTTTGTACCCTTCCGGCTCCGCTAAAGTCTTGGCAGACAGTGTGTAATGATGGGTTGCCATGCCATTATATTTTCTTTAGTCTAATTCTAAATAAGCAATTATGATCAAATATGTTTTTTTTGAAAAGTATTGTTATTATTTTAACAGCACTTTTTAAATCAAAAAATCACCATTAAATTTTCTTTTAATTATCTAAAAATCAATAAGAAATGTATTCAGTAGGAAATCTAGTTAAGGAATTGACAGAGAAACATGGTCGCGCAAGGGAGAGCCTTATGCCGATACTTCAGGGTATAGTGGAAAAACACAATTACCTTACTGATGAGGCTATGGTTGAAGTTGCAAAAGAACTTGATATTTCAGCAGCTGAGGTTTACGGAACTGCTTCCTTTTATACCTTTCTCGACACTAAAGCAAGAGGTAGATATGTCATAAGAATCTGTAAGACAATCACATGCTCAATGAAGGGTAAGGCAGAGATAGTTGAGACAATCGAAGACATGCTTAAAATAAGGGTAGGAGAAACAACGGCTGACAAAATGTTCAGCCTGATCGAGACCAACTGCATCGGGTGGTGCCACAAAGCACCGGCAATACTTATAAATGAAATGCCATATACCGAACTTACATCTGAAAAGGTGGTTGAAATAATTAAAGGTTATTTGCAAAAATAAAAATACTCTGGAAGATAATGAAAAACAAAGGATTAAGTAAGGTAGACCTTATATTCGAAAAAGTCAATCCAAAAGAAGTTCTTGTAAAAGCTTTTAAGATGACAAATGAGGAGATCATTCAGCAGGTGCTTGAATCGGGACTGAAGGGTCGTGGAGGCGCCGGATTTCCGACGGGACTGAAGTGGAAGTACACTGCTGCAGAAAAAGATCCCGATAAGTATATAGTATGCAATGCCGATGAAGGCGAGCCCGGCACTTTTAAAGACAGGGAAATCCTTGACAGGGTTTCATATAAAATGTATGGCGGCATGGCAATAGCCGGAAAAGCAATCGGAGCCAAGCAGGGTGTTGTCTACCTTCGTGGTGAATATAAATTTCTGCTTCCTCAGCTGATGAAAGAGCTGGCGACATTTCACAAAATTATTGATGAAATAGGATATAATTTCAGGGTAAGATATTGCCTTGGAAGCGGAGCATATATCTGCGGTGAGGAAAGCGCATTGTTCGAGTCGATCCAGGGCGACAGGGGTGAACCAAGGAATAAGCCGCCCTATCCGACCTCATCCGGTTTATTTTACAAGCCAACTTCAATAAATAATGTTGAAACGCTTGTAACTGTTATGATGATCATACAGCACGGGGCAGAAGTATACAACCAGCTGGGTACAAAGGATTCACGCGGATCAAAAGTATTTTCAGTTTCAGGTGACACGCCAACTCCGGGAATTTTTGAACTCGAACTCGGAATGACCGTTCAGAATTTTGTCACCGAATTCGGAGATGGTGATACCAAGGCTGTTCAGGTTGGCGGTGCATCGGGTTTTTGCGTTCCAAGAAAAAAATTCACTGATACAATTATTGGTTTTGAAGGGGTGCCCACAGGAGGGTCGATGAAACTGTTCAACAGTTCCAGGTCGATGTATAACGTTCTTCATAACTACCTCGATTTCTTTGCCGAGGAGTCTTGCGGACAGTGTACACCATGCAGGATTGGTTGTCAGCAGCTTTTGAAGGGCGTTGAAAAAGTCAAAAAAGGAGAAGTTAAATCAACTTACCTCAATGAACTTGTTAAGCTCGCCGACACCATGAAGATTGCCTCAAAATGTGGCCTCGGCCAATCTGTTGGCAATGCTTTCAAAACCATTGTTGAAAATTTCAAGGAAGAGATCATTTATTAATTGTACAATGAAAAAAAAGCCAATTATGATAAATCTTAATATAAATGACCAGTTTGTTTCCGTTCCCGCAGGGACAACGGTACTTGCTGCTGCACAAAAACTGAAGATTAACATACCCACGTTGTGCAATCACCCCGATCTGTGCGTTGCAGGTAACTGCCGCGTATGCGTGGTCGAGCAGAAAGGTGCCAGAACTCTTATGGCAGCCTGTGCAACCCCGGTTTCAGAGGGTATGGACATCCATACCAATACACTTAAGGTAAGGAATGCAAGGAAGCATATTGTTGAGCTTCTTCTTTCGGAACACAGGTCCGATTGTACAAAATGTTACAAGAACCAGAAATGTGAATTGCAGGCTCTTGCAAACGAATTTGCATTTGGCGATACGATTTTCCTTGATCTTGTTGAAAATCACCCTTATACAATCGACAAATCATCTGCCTCTTTCACCAAGGATGACAGTAAATGCATAAGATGCCAGCGTTGTGTAAGGACATGCGCTCAATTGCAGTTTATTTCAGCCATTGCTGTCGCAAACAAGGGATCACACCAGAAGATATCTTCCTTCCACGACAGACCTATGAGTCATGTTGTGTGCACAAACTGCGGCCAGTGCGTGAACCGCTGCCCGACCGGCGCCCTTGTTGAAAAAACCTGTATCGATCAGGTTTGGGATGCAATTTATGACCCGGATAAGCATGTAGTGGTTCAGACTGCGCCTGCGGTAAGGGTCGCACTTGGTGAGGATCTTGGTTATGACCCGGGCGAAAGAGTTACAGGCAAAATGGTCACAGCTCTCAGACAGGTTGGCTTTGACTCGGTTCTTGACACCGATTTCAGCGCTGACCTTACAATTATGGAGGAGGGAACGGAATTGCTAACAAGGCTTAAAAAAGCCCTGGTCGACGGAGATAAAAAGACAAAAATACCGATGTTTACATCCTGCTCGCCGGGATGGATAAAATTCATCGAACACAAGTACCCTGAATTTCTTGCAAACCTCTCGACCTGCAAATCCCCGCAGCAGATGTTCGGCGCCCTGGCAAAAACATATTATGCCAAGAAACGCAATCTGGATCCGTCGAAAATCGTATCAGTGTCAGTCATGCCCTGCACGGCAAAGAAGTTTGAGGCTGACAGACCTGAAATGAGAGCCAGCGGTTATAAGGATATTGATTATGTAATTACAACAAGGGAATTGGCTGTAATGATCAAACAGGCGGGGATTGACTTCAGAGTGCTCAAGCCATCGCAGTATGATTCAATCATGGGTGATTCAACAGGCGCCGCCGTTATTTTTGGCGCAACGGGAGGTGTAATGGAAGCTGCTCTCAGGACTGCCTACGAAATAGTTACCGGAAGAGAAGTTCCGTTCATTAATCTCAATATAACCCCTGTCCGCGGAATGGACGGAGTCAAGGAAGCTTCAATAAAAATCGAAGGATGCACCGACGATTGGAAATTCCTTGAAGGCGTAGAACTAAAGGTCGCAATCGCCCACGGACTTGTGAATGCAAATAAAATAATGAGCATGGTGAGAAAAGGAAAGGCACCATATCATTTCGTTGAAGTGATGGCCTGCCCGGGAGGATGTATCGGGGGTGGAGGTCAACCTATACCAACGAGCATGGAGATACGCGAAAACCGCATGAAAGCAATATATTCAGAGGATGAGCACATGGTACTCCGTAAATCGCATGAAAATCCCGATGTAATGGCTATTTATAAAGATTTCCTTGGCAAGCCCAACAGCCACAAGGCACATGAATTATTGCATACTCATTATGTGGAACGGGACTCCTACTAGAATTTTATTTACTAATTTTAAAGCCGGCAGATATTTTGCCGGCTTTTTATTTTTGCATAAATGGAAAAACTCAAGGTTTCAACAGCTCAATTTGAAAACAGAAGCGGAGATAAGGAGTACAACCTGACTGTTATTGACTCCCTGGCTCAAAAGGCGGCAGCCAACGGCTCCGCTGCTATTGCCTTTCACGAATGCTCAATTACCGGGTATACATTCGCGCGTAACCTGAAAAAGGAACAGATGATTGAACTGGCTGAATATATTCCGGACGGTAAAAGCATATCAAGACTTGTTGAAATAGCAGGAAAATATAACATAATGATCCTGGCAGGTTTGTTTGAGAAGGATCATGAAAATAAGGTATACAAATCTTATGTAAGTGTCAATAATAATGGGTTGATTGCTAATCATCGAAAACTGCATCCATTTATAAATAAGTATATTACACCTGGCGACCATTATACCCTCTTTGAACTGGACGGATGGAAGTGCGGAATACTCATCTGTTATGACAACAATATCATTGAAAATGTCAGGGCAACTGTACTTCTGGGGGCACAGATAATTTTCATGCCGCATGTTACCATGTGCACACCCTCCCCGCGTCCCGGTGCCGGATTTGTCGATCCTCAGCTCTGGAAGAACAGGCATATTGACGAGGAAACTCTCCGGACTGAATTCGACGGTCCTAAAGGGCGGGAATGGCTGATGAAATGGCTCCCTTCGAGGGCTTATGACAATGGTGTTTATGTTGTGTTTTCCAATCCCATAGGAATGGATGACGACCAGCTGAAAAACGGATGTTCAATGATAATTGATCCTTTTGGGAACATAACTGCCGAGTGCCGGAATCTTGACGATGACTTTGTTACAGGCATCCTCACCCCGGAAAAACTCACTATGGCAGGAGGTTACAGATATCTCAATGCCCGCCGGCCTGAATTGTACAGGGATATTATCGGGCAGGACCATAAATCCGAATTAAAAGTAGCCTGGATGGAAGAGAAGGGCAAAAGTAAATAGTAAAATACCATGGAAACACTTCTTACCTGGAAAACGAAACTCTTCAGCAAAAGGTATGAACTATACCAGCAAACAAAGCTTGCAGGGGTACTGAACAAAATGAACTGGTCAAAGAAGGTGACGGGCGAAATCAACGGGAGGGAAATCCTTTTCGAAACAAGAGGGTTTTTCAAGCAGGAAACCCAAATCACTGATTTACATGATAACTCCTCAATAGGGAATATAACTCACAATTCATGGAAATCAAAAGCTCTGATCACGTACCAGGACAAAGTGTACAACTGGCAGTTCGACAATTTCTGGAGATCAAAATGGAGTATCAGGAACAGGAACGGAACCCTGATAAGGTACCAGTCACATACATTTACGGGTACTATAACCTCCTACACGGATGATGTAATCCTGATCATTACAGGGTTTTTTATAAGAAATCTGGCCAAGGAGAGATCCAATCAAACCGGTTCCTGAAAAAAGCAGGGACCCTCCTGGCTGGAAATCGTTATGCGGGAAAACTGTTCAGATTACCCGACTATTTCGAGTATTTGTTTTATGTCGATATCTTTCAAAGGATTAGTGCTTTGAACAAATGAATCTGCAAGTATTGATTTCCTTTCCTGGAGCTTTATGATCTTTTCCTCCAGCGTTCCGGTGGAAATATACCTGTAGACAAAAACACTTTTGTCCTGGCCAATTCTGTGAGCCCTGTTACGCGCCTGCATTTCGGATGCCGGATTCCACCACGGATCAAGAATAAACACATAATCAGCTGCCGTCAGGTTTAATCCGACACCCCCGGCTTTAAGTGAGATCAGAAAAACCTTTTTTGAGGTTTCATTCTGAAAACTGTTAACGATTTTTTCCCTGTTGGTGCTTGCACCGGTAAGAATCGAAAATTCTATATTCTTTTTCTCAAGCTCTGGGGCAAACAATTTCAAATGCATAACGAATGAGGAGAATATTAGGATTTTGTGACCCTCCTCCACAACATTTTCAAGGTCGTTGAGTACAGTCTCGAATTTTCCCGAACCTCCCTGGTATCCCTCTTCGGCAAGCACAGGATGATTTGATATCTGCCTGAGCCGCATAAGTCCCTGAAGCACTACGACAGCAGATTTCGAAGCGCCCTTCTGGGTGATGGCGTCCATTATCGTGTTCCTGACAGCAGATTTTTCTTCTTCATAAATTTTTGCCTGTTCCTCTGTCATATCACAAAAGACGGTCTGCTCGGTAACAGGGGGCAGGTCAGAAGCAACCATTTCCTTTGTGCGCCTGAGAATAAATGGCATTGTGAGCTGCTTCAGCCTGGACTTCTTCTCTTCATCGTGGAGTTTTTCGATCGGTACGGCAAACTCCCTCCGGAAATAGGAAAGATTTCCAAGCAGCCCCGGATTGACAAAGTTAAGCTGAGCCCACAGATCTGTAAGGGAATTTTCAACTGGCGTGCCTGAAAGAACCAGCCTGAAATCAGACCTCAACCGTGTAACGCTTTTGTAAATCTGCGCTCCGGGGTTCTTTATTGACTGGCTTTCATCGAGGATAATATAATGGAATTTATGAGAGCTTAGCATGTCAATATCCTGACGTACAGTATGATAACTCGAAATTATAATGTCGTAGAAACGGAATATTGAGGTCGTTCGTGTCCTATGGGAACCCTTATGGCTGTGCACTTTCATTTCGGGGACAAACCTTTTAATCTCACTTTCCCAGTTATAGATAAGGGAAGCAGGTACTATAACCAGGGAGGTGAATTTCCTGACAGGGACATCAAAAAGGGTAAGGGTCGTGTTTACCTGTGATTGTGCTACGTCGGGAACCATATTCTCTATATTATGCTGAATTAGCGCAAGTGCCTGTATGGTTTTGCCAAGTCCCATATCATCCGCAAGGCAGCCTCCAAGTCCGGACGTCTGAAGCCAGTGAAGCCAGTTTAATCCTCTGACCTGATATTCTCTCATTTCACATTTTATTCCTGCCGGTTTAGAAATAAAAGGTAATTGTTCGGGCATCAGAAGCTTTTCAAGCTTTTCCAGAGCTTCCGATTCCTTGCCGTCGAGTATTTCAGACAGGAGCAGGAAATGCTGTTTGTGAATTCTTATCAGTTCATCCTTGTCATTGCCGAATTCGAAGATATTACGGTATTTTGTGAACCATTCATGCGGCAGGACGGCAATAGTTCCATCGGGAAGTTCAAACTCCCTGATGCCGGCAAGGATATTATGCCTGAACCTTATAAAGGGTATATTCCAATCATTTATTCTGACCACTGCTTTCAGATCGAACCAGTCATCAACCATCGTGTTGGTTATCTCAATATTAACAGGCTTCAGATTATAATTTCTACCGATTTTGGATGCTTCGATCCTGAAACCCGACTCCGTCAGATCGTAATAGTGCCTGTTCACGGCTTCAATCATGGGTGTTATCGAACCTTCCGCTTCCTGGTCATTATTCTGGACATAAAAATTCATGTTGTCATCAGTGATGAAACCATAATCGGCAAGAATTTCCCTGCATTCTGATTCCCAGCGAAAATCGCGATGGTATTTATTGAATGTGAAATCCCCATCCTTATTATTGAATTTTGTAAAATATTCGAAAGGATCATCTGGGGAAACACAGTTGTCTGAATAATAGTAACTTAGGATTAAAATGGGATAGCCTTTAATGCTGTTTTCCAGACTTAGATGAGCGTTTTTTTCCGCCCGCGGTTCGGTAATTCTGAAACCAGTGCCTTCTACCCTGAAGTTATTTATGGCATTAAGGACAAATCCGGAAAAATACCTGATCTCAGAATCGCCGGGAATGACGACTCTCTCCCTGGTGAGAAAAGGCTTAAGTTTATGGCCGTCAATATCTTCGATCATTAAAAGTCTTCCCGATTCCTTGATGATACAAGGGGAATAGCATAGGATTTCAACCGGATTGTTCAGTAGTTCAACGGGTTTTCCTTCAGCTTCGATCCTTAATTTATAGGTGGTTATTGCCTGGTCCCTTTTGAAGACAAAAACGGGCAACGCTGACTCTTCAGTCAGATCAACCAGATCGGATGGGTGAACCACAGTGGAATTTGGTCTTTTCACGAAGCATTTTACACCTTCATCCCGTGCCAGAGAAAAGCATTTCGCAATTCTCCGCTCAATATATGGACGGATCAGGCTGTCGATCTTTTCTGAATTCACAGCTGCCAAAAAATCCTTTACTGTCTTCTCCTTCGAAAAGAGTTTGAAGATGGCCCTGTCAGAATACTCGTTGATTATCCTGACCAGTTCCCTCTCTTCGTTATCAAGCGATCTTATCGTTTCATCTGAAAAATAG
The DNA here is from genome assembly GCA_963737255.1 of uncultured Bacteroidales bacterium. Lineage (GTDB taxonomy): Bacteria > Bacteroidota > Bacteroidia > Bacteroidales > VadinHA17 > LD21. The sequence goes on along the minus strand of CAVTSB010000005.1, from coordinate 224,940 downwards.
GGAGAAAGAGATTCGGATAGTCGGAAGAATTTTTTATTTGGTTCATTTACAACAATATATGGCAGAAATATTTGACCCCAAAATCTGTGTTTTGTAAGTACGAGTGCAAATATCTTTCCGTCTATTTCCATAAAATTTCAGTCAAAAGAATAGCGTTTGTTTTTTAGAGGTTTAAACCTATATCAAAAAGACTGCAATATTGGACAAACTCCAAGTATTTTCAAAATAATTTCTTGTTAGATTTGAACTCAGGTGAGAAAGATCATTCATATTGATATGGACGCATTTTTTGCTTCCGTCGAACAGCTCGATAACCCTGAACTGAGAGGAAAACCTGTTGCCGTAGGCGGAAGCGGGGAGAGGCACGTTGTTGCTTCGGCCAGCTATGAGGCCAGAAAATTCGGTGTAAGGTCGGCCATGCCTTCGGTTACTGCAAAAAAGCTGTGTCCCGGGCTTATCTTTATCAGGCACAGGTTTGAAAGGTATACCGAGGTTTCGGAGCAGATCCTGGGGATTTTCAGGGAATATTCCGACCTTGTGGAACCTCTTTCAATCGATGAGGCTTTCCTGGATGTGACTGAGGACAGGAAGGGAATAGGCTCAGCAACGCTTATAGCAAAAGAGATCAAGAAAGAGATCAGGGAGAGGACAGGCCTCACTGCCTCAGCCGGGATTTCGGTGAATAAATTTCTGGCAAAGATCGCCTCCGATATCAAAAAACCTGACGGACTTTTTCTCATACCACCTGAAGATGCACAGAAATTCATTGAGGAGCTGCCTGTTGAAAAGTTTTATGGGATTGGGGCAGTAACAGCGGGAAAGATGCATAAGCTCGGGATCCACAACGGAGCTGAACTGAAAAAATGGGACCTGCTTTCCCTGATAAGGAATTTCGGCAAAGCGGGAAAGTTCTATTTTGATATTGTCAGGGGTATTGACGACCGCCCTGTTGAGACTGAATACGAGAGAAAATCAATTGGAACCGAACTGACTTATGAAAAAGACCTGACCACCAGTTTTGAAATAATTGCGGAGTTGTACAAAGTTGAAAAAGAGCTGATGGAACGGATAGAGAGTGCAGGCACCAGCGGAAGGACAATCACGGTAAAAGTCAAGTTTTCCGATTTCAGGCAGATAACCCGCAGCAGGACCCTTCAATATTATATCCGCGATTTTAAAACCTTACACAGCAGCGTCACAGATATCAGGAAGTCCCTTCAGCTGGAAGGCAGCAGGATCAGGCTACTTGGAGTCAGTATCTCGAATCTTGAATCGGACGATTGCGGCGACCGGCAGCTTCACCTGTTTGACGAATAGATGCTTTCCAGCAATCTATCCTCCAATCAGTGTCATTCTACTGATCAGCTGAAAGGAGCTCCTTCGAACTATTAGCCCAATCAATTATGATTTGCTTTTTGTTCGCATCCAGCCTGGCGTTTTTGTGAAGCATGAGGTAGGATTTCAGCGGCATAAAATCGTTTTCGACCACGTAAGCTATCCCTCCAAATATTTCCAACTGCTTTTCCTTCTCATAACCTGCAAATTCATTGAAATTAAATCCTCCTTTTCCATTTCTGATATGCTTTGCCTGGTACCAGCCTGCTGGTTGAATATGTGAATACCAGGGATAATCAGTGTTATTGCTGTGGCAGTCGAAACATGAATTTTTAATTATATCCCGTACATTATCGGGTATAATAACCATCGTGGAAATATCTGAAGCAGACTGCTGCTCACTCCTGTTCATGTCAGGACGAATAAACTGGATGGCAACGAATGCAATCCCGATAAAGATTAATATTTTTTTGACAATTTTCATGACTTTGGCATTGGTCTTACAAGTATTTTCCGGTTGTTTTACAAATATAAGACTCTTTTGATTAAATTAGAATTGTAGTGCATACGGAAAGTTACTTCAAAATTGGTAAATTATTTCTGATTCCGATTCCTTTGTTTTTCCGAATCAGATAACACCTCATTCATTGACCCGGTTCTGTACCCTGTAAGATCAATCGTAACGTATTTATATCCTGATTTTTGGCAGATTTCTATAAGCGTGCCCTTCATATCCCAGGCTTTATCCATTTCAGAGAGAATAAATTCAAAACGGGCAAGGTTTTCATGACTTCTGATCCGGAACTGAGTGAATCCCAGCTTCCTGACCTCAAATTCAGCGGAACCAACCCTGTCAAGCTTCTCCCTTGTAATCTTTTCACCATATGGGAACCTCGATGCCAAACAGGCATATGATTGTTTGGTTGCAGTAGGAAGATTAAACTTCACCGAAAGATCTCTTATGTCACTTTTTGAAAATCCGGTATCTGCAAGCGGGGAGATAACTCCCATCTCTTTTTTAGCTTTCATACCGGGACGGAAATCTTTCAGATCATCAGCATTGCTACCGTCAAGAACTACTTCATAACCTTCCTGGCTGGCAATATACCTGATTTTTGTAAAGAGTTCGTTTTTGCAGTAATAGCACCTGTCGGGCGGATTATCAGAATACCCGGGTATTTCAAGTTCTTCAGAGATTATTATCCTGTGTTTTATTCCGAGCAGTGCAGCCAGAGATTTCGCTTCCTCGAGCTCATAAAATGGATAAGTGCTTGATGAAGCAGTAATTAAAAGGAGATTGTCACAATAAACATCCCTGGCAACTCTTGCAAGGAATGTACTATCAACACCACCGGAAAATGCTATGACTGCACTTTTATAAACCTGAAGCCTGGCTTTAAGATTTTCTAATTTTTCTTCCATTTATTAATATATAATCAATTTGTTACCAATAACTATATAAGACCTGTACCTCATTACTATTGCAATGTTGACTTTAACTAAGCAAGATCCGCAAATGGATTATGGTCTTCACATTCTTTATGTGATAGTTTACTTTGCGTTTCTGTTGTGATACACAACTTTGACTATCACCCAGATAAGGACAACAAAAACTACAATTACTATAATCCAGCCATATCCCATTCCCCAACCGTGATCTAATCCCTCCATCATAATATTAAGTATTTAATTTTTCACTTTTAATAAACTTGCATTGATAGCGACAACGACAGTACTTGCCGACATTAAAACAGCCCCGGCGGCAGGACTTAACAAAATACCCAGTTTAAATAGTACCCCGGCGGCCAAAGGTAATGCTATTACATTATACCCTGTTGCCCACATAAGGTTTTGAATCATTTTGTGGTAAGTAGCTTTTCCGAAAAGAATTAAATTGACAATATCTTTTGGATTACTATTTACTAAAACAATCCCGGCAGTTTCTGCTGCAATGTCACTTCCTGAACCAACAGCTATCCCAACATCAGCCTGTGCCAGCGCTGGTGCATCATTTACACCATCCCCGGTCATGGCAACAAATTCTCCTTTGCTTTGCAGTTCTTTTATCTTTTCTAATTTCTGATGCGGTAACACTTCAGCAATAAAACTATCCATCCCTAATTGTTTCACTTACACTTTTTGCTACTTTATTATTATCGCCGGTAAGCAATATCGATTTTATATTGTTTTGTTTTAAAGTTTTTATTGCTTCTGCTGATTCAGGTCGTATCTCGTCTGACAATGCAATGTACCCTGCCAACTCATTATTGATAATTACAAATACAATTGTTTCCGTATCATTGGCTGTGAAGTTATCGGGAACTGTAATATTATTTTCTTTTAAATAACCCGGACTAACTACCAGGATCTTTTTACCTTCAACCGTAGCTTCAACACCTTTACCGGTGATAGCATTAAAGTTTTCAGTTGAAGGAACTGTAATGGATAAATCTTTCCCTTTTTGCAGAATTCCGGTGGCAATAGGATGCTCTGATTTTTGTTCCAATGCAGATGCCAGACGAATGATTTCATTTTCAGTAAGCTCACTTTTCAGAGAGACCGTTTTTGATACTTCAAATTTACCAACAGTAAGTGTCCCGGTTTTATCAAATACGATGGTGGTTATTTTTCTTGCACTTTCAAATGCCGTTCTGTTTTTTATCAACAACCCATGTTTTGCTGATAAAGCTGTTGATTTTGCTACCACCAATGGTACTGCCAACCCTAAAGCATGAGGACAACAAATGACTATTACCGTAACCATTCTTTCCATTGCAAATGATAAAGCCTGCCCGGTTAAATACCAATATAAAAATGTTGAAATACCTCCGACAAGGGCAATAATGGTTAACCATTTTGCAGCTTGATCTGCCAGTAACTGGGTTTTAGATTTTGCTTTTTGCGCATCTTCAACCAGTTTTACTACCTGCGAGAGATAAGAATCTTTTGCGGCATGAGATACAGTAACTTTAATTGAACCGTTTCCATTTATTGATCCGGCAATTACTTTATCGCCTTTTGTTTTTTGCACAGGCTTGGATTCACCGGTAAGCATAGATTCATTCAAATAACTTTCTCCTTCTGAGATTATTCCGTCTGCCGCAACTTTTTCACCCGGCTTTACAAGAATTATATCGTTCTCCTTGAGTGTATCGGTCTTTACATCATGTACCATATCTGGCATTACCATATGAGCATCGGATGGCATCAACTGTACCAATAATTCCAATTCTTTTGATGCCCCCGCTATGGATTTCATTTCTATCCAATGACCTAAAAGCATTATCAGGATCAGAGTTGCCAATTCCCAGAAAAAATCCATTCCTTTCAATCCAAAAACAACGGCAACACTGTAAACATAAGCGACCGTTATGGCGAAGCCGATCAGGAACATCATGCCGGGATTTTTTGTTTTTACCTCATTAACCAATCCCTTGAGGAATGGCCAGCCACCATAAAAAAACACAACTGACGATAGTACAGCTAAAATTACTGAGGAACCTTTAAACTTCCAGTCGACACCAATAAACATCTGTATCATAGGTGATAACAGAATAATTGGGATGGTGAGTATCAATACTGCTAAAAAACGCTTTTTAAAATCAGCGATCATCATGGCATGATCATGCCCTTCCATACCCATGGATGGGTTATGTCCACGATGTTTCATATTGTGATCCATTTTTGAATGATCCGTTGTTGTCTTTTTTACATGGGTTTCGGGGTGTTGTTGATGTTCCATTTTTGTATTTTTAATTACTTAGCGGAAATTTGTCTATTGATTGATGTGCCCAATTGATTATAAGCGACTTTTCATCTGAACTTAGCTGTGCAGATTTATGCATTATTTTATAAGAGTTTAAGGGCATAATATCATCCTTAATACTATTGGCAATGCCATCCAGTTTGCTCAATTGTCTTCTTTGTGAATATGAGCCGAATTCACTAAAATTCAACTCTTCTTTAGCGTGCTTAATATGATAAGCCATTAACCACCCCATTGGTTGAATATTCGAATAAAAGGGGTAGTCAGTATTATTGCTATGACAATCGAAGCAGGCATTTTTCAGCAGGGACAGAACTGTATCAGGGATTGTTATCACCTTTGAAATATCAGTCGTTAAAACCTGGCTGCTTTTATTATGGACTGGTCTTATAAACTGGAGTGCTATAAAAAGGGATACCCGATATTAACAATATTTTTTTTATAAATCTCACTGCTATTTTATTTCTTCTTTAATAGACCCGCTTGAGAGCATCGCTTTTCCCATATATGGATTTTTAGTTTCCTTTGTCTCGCTTAACCAATAAGCGCCTTTCCCCTTATTATACATAGAATCAAAATTCCAATATAAAACCTGACCACCCCCAAATTCCTTTACCAGATCATAAATGTCTTTACTCAGCAGTACAAAATGTTCCCGCTGATGTGCAATATTACCTTCGTTAGCACCTATGTGCTCAGCGTGTTCTGTTGCATCGGCTTCCACATCTTCATAAGTTTGCTTTTGAACCTCGGTCAAAGCCGATTTACTGAAATTTTCAAAAGCGGACTGTACTTCTAATCCGGCTTTGCCTGCAGCATTAGAATTATCTTCAGTAAGTGCATTTTTTAAAACCAGGTATGAGCTTACAATCTCTCTAAGTGAAACCGCATTTTTTGTTTCAGGTGCTACTGATTTTGACATTGTTGTACTGTCAGTTAGAGGCATGTCCTGCATATTGTGACTGGTTGGTTTACTGGCAGTTGATTGGTTGTTATTGCAGGCTGTTATTACTGTTACTGCAAATATTAAACCAAGGATTATTTCTTTCATAATGTATTTTTTAAATATAACTTATTATTCGAGTTGATACTGTAACATCATGCCATCATCCTCATGTTCAAGATTGTGGCAATGAAAAACGAACACTCCTTTTAATTCTGCAAATGGGACAAGTACTTTTACTATTTCACCGGGCAAAACTAAAACAGTATCCTTGTAACCTCCTTCAGAAGGTAAAAGTTGTCTTTAGTAAGACTTCAATATTTTTTTCAGTATTTCCGATCCTGTAATCATAACGGAAAGATCTTCTGAATTGCGATCTGACTTGTAAAGAAATTACATACAAACACTATCAAAAGAACTGTTGAAAATCTCATAATTCTTTTCATAATTTTAATAATTTAAGTTACCTGCATTATTTTTATAATCTATTTTCTAATTGGCGTAAACCTCATTTTTCTAATAATTCAGTGTCTCTTTAGTTTCGCCACAATCAATCATTTTCTGTCCGAAGTATGGATTCCGGATATCTTTAATTTCACTCAACCAATAAGCTCCTTTACTATTGAAAGCCATCGGACAAAACTGGTAGTAAACTGTTTTTCCCATTAAACCAAAGGTTTTTATTGCCTTGTAAAACTGGTCGCTGAAACCCGAGAATGCTAATCGTTGTTCTTCAATTTTACCGGATGATATAACTAACTTAATTTGTTTATCCAGGTTTTCCGAGATATCCATCCATTGCACATGTGCATCGCCTGTAAGAAATTTCATGTCGACGTTTGCTAGTGCCTGCCGAGCTGTTTGTGCAGCTTGTTTTACCTTCTTAACATCACTTTCCACGAAAGCATCTTTTAAGACAATATATTGGTCAAAGACGGTATTGAGTTGCATTGTAAAATCCATGTTTACTTCCAATTTATTTGGCATTTCTGAAGATTTATCTCCAGACATATCCATTCCAGTCATATTTGTATCATTAACAGGTTTGGAATCATCAGGTTTTGTATCACCGGGCATAACCATTCCGGGCATTGAGGATGTTTTTCCACCACGCGGGTTCATCATACTTGGTTTCCCTTCAAGTTGGGCGGCTGCATCAACGCTGAAAGTACCCCGGGTAACGATCTCTTCCCCCTCCGACAGTCCATCCGTAATAACATAACTATCTCCAAGCATAGGTCCCAGCTCGACTTCACGAATTTTAAATACCGGCTCATCGGTATCCGGCTGTTTTACATATACAATTGAACGCTTGCCTGTCCACAAAACCGCTGATCGCGGAATATTAATATTATCGCCGTACTCGTTAAGAGTTGAAGATATCGTTCCGGCAGCAAACATTTCAGGTTTTAGTTTACCTGATAGATTGCTTGTTTCAACCCTCACTTTTGCGACCCGCGTAACAGGGTCAATAACAGGGTCAATGAATGCAATGGTCCCGGAATAGTTAGCTCCGGGCAATGCCTGAAGAGTGAACGAAACTTTCATCCCCTTTCTTAAAAACTGCAGATCACTTTCATAGGCATCAAACATTATCCAGACTTTCGAAAGGTCGGCAATTTTAAATAATGCGGTTCCCTGTGAAACATAATCGCCTGTGTTTACAAGTCGTTCTGTTACAATACCACTGGTGTTTGAAACAACTTCAATTTCTGTCCGTGTAATTCCCGAGCTTTCAATATTTTCTATCAGATTATCAGTAAGTTTCCATTGACGAAGTCTTTCTTTGGCAGCTTCATAAATTGCTGGTTGTCGTTGCCTGGTTTTAGCCGCTTCGAGTAACTCCTGTTGTGCGGTAACCAGTTCGGGAGAATAAATACTTGCGAGTACCTGACCTTTTCCAACGGGCTCACCGGTAAAATTTACAGCCAGTCTTTCTATTCGGCCCGGAACGTGTGCAACCTGACTTTGAAGCAATCTCTCGTCAGCCTGAACCTTGCCATACAGGCGCACTTCCTTAACAGGCTTTTGTTTTGTTACAGTAGAAGTGAGGACATTTGCCAGTTGAGCAGCCTCCCTGGTTAATTGAATTGCATCCGGGTCAACTGAGGAGTTTCCATTCCGGGCTAGCGGTATCAATTCCATTCCGCAGATCGGGCAGTTGCCTGGCTCTGACATCCGGATCTGAGGATGCATTGCACAAGTCCAGATGGTACCCTGAACCGCTTCACCAGAATGATCATGGCTCTCTGCTTTTTCACGGGATGGATGAAAAAAGATCCAGCCGATAAAGATACCAAGTATCAGTAGAAGACTATATTTTACATACTTATTTGAGAATATTTTAGGAACTTTCAGTTTCTTCATTGTATTTCAGATTTATTGGATTTGAGCATTTGCCATTAATCTTTTAAGCCATGCAATTGCTTTGTTGTAGTCAACTATAGCTTCAACCTTTTTAAGTTCATAATCGAGTGTCTGCTGACGGACTCGTAAAACTTCAGTAAGCCCTGATGATGATGCGGAGAAGCTTTTCAAAATAAGATCAAATGATTTTGAAGCAAGTTCGTACTGATTCTCATAAAGTGTAATACGGCGCTGTGCATCCTGATATAATTGAATTGCCTGATAATATTCAGTTTGTAAGGAATTTGATGTGGCCTGGTAGCTTAGTGATGTTGCCGCACCCAGCAGGTCAGCTTCAGTTTTCAATGCATTATATTTTTTTCGATAGACGGGCAGAGTAACAGTAACCATTGGCATGATCATATCCCTGCCATTCATTGCTGATGTGATCATCGGATTCCTGCTGACAGGAGAATAATTCAAACCCAACCCAATCATCGGATATCCCATACGGGTCGCCATATTTTTTCTGGCTTCAAAAGATTGCTTTTCAAATTCCAGCATACTAAGCATTGGATTATTTGCAAGTATACTATCCGAAACCGCCAGAAGTGATAGTTCCAGGGAGTCTGTTAACATAATACCATCGGTGAATACCTTTGAAACCGGGGATCTGTTAAGATAGCTGTTAAATTGAGCAATTACAGTTCTTTCACGGTTCCTCAGATTGGCAATATTGTTTTCAAGGTCTCCGATTTCTATCTGAATCCTGTATAAGTCGGCAAGTCCTGAGCCGGAGGATAATGAACCCATTGAACCGGTTTCCATTGACGAACCAGCCTGATTTGATGATGCGGAACCCGCATTGGCAGGATTACCACCCATGGACTGCATACCAGTGGCACTACCGGAAGTGCTTCCCTGAGAAGAACCAGAATTTATGCCAGAGCTTGAAGATGTTGACGCAGAACGGCCAACAGGAGCTGATTTAAACCTCACCAGTGTCAGACGTTCGATTATTTCAAGGATTTCAATGTTCTTCTCAGAAACAGAGATTTCATTCCTGACTTTGTACAGATCGTACCATGTACGCTGAACATCGTAAAAAACCTGAAATTTGGCATCACGGAAAAGTTCCAATTTTGCATTTGCCATAAAGCTCATTTCATCCCTGGCATTCTTTATTACCCCAAACCAGGGAAACATCTGCATCAGTCTCATATCAGCCACCTGCTTTCCCATAACCAGCTCCATAGGTTGAAGGAATACCCCGATGCTTAACTCGGGATCGGGCAGACCACTTACCTGGGGAATTTTTTGAAGCGCTGCAAGGTACTCAGTGAATTTTTGCTGTACTGACGGATTGTTTTTTGCAGCAATTTCAAGATAGGAGTAAAGCGAGTCGGTTTGGGAGAGGGTTGGAACCAATAGAAATATGTTGAAATACATGGAAATAAGTAGAAACTGACTATAGCGTCTGTTTTTTCCAATGTATTCGATCCATATATGTTTTAGAATTTTAATCACTACAATTCCTGGCATTTTTTGCGGTTGATTTTATAAAATTATTTAGTTTGATCTGTATAACCTTTCCTCACACCATTTTCCCTCCATATCGACTGGAAAAGCGGTACAACAAAAATTGTCATTACCTGTATTATCATTCCGCCGAACATAGGAATTGCCATAGGGACCATGATATCAGCTCCTTTTCCCGTGGATGAAAGAACCGGAAGCAGGGCAATAACTGCGACAGCCGTGGTCATCATTGCAGGACGCACACGTTTCTTCCCTGCCAGCACAACTGCTTCACGTACGTCATGAACCGAGGCAGGTTTCATATCTTCAAATACCTGGTGAATATAAGTACCCATGATCACTCCGTCGTTGGTTGCAATCCCGAACAGTGCAATAAATCCAACCCATACTGCAACACTTAGATTAATTGTGTGCATCTGGAACATCTCGCGAAGGTTTAATCCGGCAACTGAAAAATTCATGAACCAGTCCTGCCCATAGAGCCAGAGCATCAGAAATCCGCCGGAGAAAGCAACAAAAACCCCGGAGAAGTGAATAAATGAAGCAGTAATTGTACGGAACTGGAAAAACAATAATAGAAAGATCAATACCAGGCTTATCGGGATAACCATAGCCAGTCTTTTTGTCGCCCTGATCTGATTTTCGTAATTACCCGCAAATTTGTAGGTAACTCCTGGAGGAATTATTATTTCTCCCGAGTCGATTTTATCTTTTAAAATCTTTGCGGCTTCTTCGACCACATCTACTTCTGCCTTTCCTTCCAGTTTATCAAAAATGACATAACCGACAAGAAAAGTGTTTTCGCTCCTGATCATCTGCGCCCCCCGGGTGTAATCAAGGTCAGCTATTTCACCGAGTGGAATCTGCACTCCGTTCATTGCAGGTACGAGGATACGTTTTATATCCTCAGGATTATCACGAAGTTCACGCGCATATCTAACCCTTAACGGGAACCGTTCACGACCTTCCACCGAAGTTGAAAGTGTCATCCCTCCGACAGCAACCTGCAATATTTCCTGCACATCACTTACTGTCATTCCGTAACGGGCCATTGCTTCGCGGTTAAGTTTAATTTCAAGATAGGGTGCGCCAACGGCACGATCGTAGAAAACTGCTGAGGCCTTAATTGAAGGTACATCCTTTAATGCTTTCTCGAACATCATCCCGGCCTCTTCAATTGTATTAAGGTCAGGACCATAAACTTTCAGACCCATCGGAGCACGCATTCCGGTCGACAAGCATTACCAGACGTGTCTCGATTGGCTGCAATTTCGGGGCAGAAGTCAATCCCGGTATATCGGTAACTTTTACAATCTCATTCCAGATATCATCCGGTTTCCTGATCTGAGGCCGCCACTGACGGAAATATTCTCCTTTCCGGTCAGGAATAAGAAATGGATTGATATTGTTCGAAATATATTGAAACAGGTTGAAAGGGGTTGAAACCGATTGTAGATCAGCTGCAACATCAAACCATTCATTGTTAATCAAAACATGAAATAACCTGTTACCCTGCTCAAATTTCACCTCCTTTACATCATTTATATCAACCATATTTCCATTTATATCAACTAAATTTCCATTTATATCAACCTTATTTCTATTAATTTCAATCGTATTTCTGATTTCCAACAGATCCAGTAAATAATTTCCTGATCTATCAACCTTAAATTGTTGCCTGTGACCATTTTCATCAAGAATATATTCAGAACGGTAGTTGATTGTATTTTCAAACATCTGGATCGGTGCAGGGTCAAGAGCTGAATTTACCCGTGCCCCATTTACCGACCGCAACTTCAACTTCAGGTATTGCCGAAAGCCGTTTATCGAGCATCTCAATATATTCAAGATTTTTTTCAATACCTGAATGCGGCATGCTGGTTGGCATAAGCAGGAATGATCCCTCATTCAGTGAAGGCATAAATTCCTTTCCGGTACCAGGGAAAGCTTTACCGCACTCTGCCAGCTGAAGTCTGACGAAAATTTTTCCATCCGGCTATTTTCAGCACCGGATGCAATAAATCCAAAAATTTTATCAAAGCCCTGCCAGACTAATAAACCAAAAAACAAGGTAAATGCAGGGATCATCAGAAACTTCCATTTATTGAGTCAATGCCCATCGAAGAATATTTTCGTAAAAATGCACCATTGACATCAGGGCAATCAGAATTACAGTTACAATTCCTGCTACAAATAGAAAGTTGACAAAATCACTGTTGTGGGCTCCGAGAGGCAGCCATTCAACAGAAAGATACCAGGTGGCTACCAGCACGGTTATTGCTATATTGATATAATTTGGAAATTCCCTGCGTTTTTCAGACCACCTGTAATCAAGAAGATTATTTATACCCAGGGCTGTCAGGGCGAGTACAGGCCATGTGTGCCAGAAAATTGCAAAAAATATGCCGGCCAATATCAGAGTACCGTTCCATATCTTTCTGATTTTTCTAGTATCGAAGCGGATATTGAAGAAGATATGCACGAATGTTGGCAGTAATACTATTCCCAGAATAAATGCCGAAAGAAGTGCAAAAGTTTTTGTCCAGGCCAGCGGATGAAACATTTTTCCCTCCTGAGCCTGCATGGCGAATACAGGAAGAAAGCTTACAATTGTAGTAGCAATTGAGGTCACGACCGCAGCTCTTACTTCTGTCGTTGCATCATAAATTACCTGCATTAGTTTTTTGCCCCGTATTCCACGGTTCTCAGGCATTTCAAGATGCCTGAGAATGTTCTCCACATCAACGATTCCTATATCTACCATTACCCCTATAGCTATAGCAATTCCCGACAAAGCCACGATATTTGCATCAATACCGAAAAACCGCATCAGGATAAATGTCATTAAGACACCCAGCGGCAATAACCCGGCAACAATAAGAGAAGCCCTGAGATTCATAACCAAGATGATGATCACGATAATACTGATCAGAATCTCATGGGAAAGCGCCGATTCGAGGGTTCCTATCGTTTCCTTGATGAGCCCGGTCCTGTCATAGAATGGAACAACGGTTACCTTTGATACTGTCCCGTCAGGCAAGATCTTTTGAGGTAAACCGGCTTCTATTTCCCTGATCTTTTCTTTTACATTATTAATTACCTCCATCGGGTTTGAACCATACCTTGCGACCACGACTGCTCCGACAGCCTCAGAACCGTCCTTATCCAGACCGCCGCGCCTCGGTGCTGGGCCAAAAGTGACATGGGCCACATCTCTTATCCGCACAGGCACATTGTTACGAACTGTAACAACAGATAATTCAAGATCACTCAGACTCTTGACATATCCCAGTCCGCGAATGATGTACTCAACATTATTAAGCTCAATTGTTTCGGCACCAATATCAAGGTTGCTTTTTCTGACAGCATTCATAACATCCATGACGGATACGTTGTATGCTTTGAGAGCATTGGGGTCCAGATCAACCTGGTATTCCTTTATGAATCCGCCGACTGAAGCAACTTCTGAAACGCCTTCCGCAGTTGAAAGACTGTATTTGACATAAAAATCCTGGATTGTTCTTAGTTCAGAAGGATCCCAGCCGCCATTTGGTTTTCCTGTTTTGGGATCACGTCCTTCGAGAGTGTACCAGTATATCTGCCCCAATGCCGTTGCATCCGGTCCAAGGGAAGGTTTCACACCTTCAGGCAAGGTCCCGGATGGCAGGGAATTGAGTTTTTCAAGAATTCTTGACCTGCTCCAGTAAAACTCGATGTTGTCTTTAAAAATTATGTAGATAAATGACATTCCGAACATAGAAGTACTCCTGATGGTCTGAACACCCGGGATTCCAAGCAGAGCTGTAGTCAACGGGTAACTTATCTGGTCCTGAATGTCCCTTGGAGAGCGGCCCATCCACTCCGTTGCAACAATCTGCTGATTTTCACCAATATCGGGGATAGCATCAACCGGTACAGGATTCCTTGTCAAAATCCCTGATTCCAGATTGAACGGCATAGTTACCAACCCCATCACCACGAAAGCGATCAGAAGGATTAACGTAATCAACCTGTTCTCAAGGAAATATTTAACCAAACGGTTAAATATATTGCCATTTGCCATACTTAAGACTTTGAATGCTTAATGCTTAATGATTACTTTTTCTCAACCAGAGCCATACCGCATTTCGGGCAATCACCCGGCTTGTCGCTTACAACTTCGGCATGCATCGGGCATGTATACTGCACCTTAGCTGTTTCAGCCGGTGCCGGTTGCTTTTCTTTAGATGAACTGCTTCCGCAGGAGTTCAACGATAAAACTCCAAGCAGAACAAAACTGATAATTAAAAGATGTCTTTTCATTTTTTTTAAAGATTTTGAATTTTAAAATGTCCATTTTCCAGTTAAGATCTATTTGCTCCTCTCATAATGACAGCATCCTGGAAGCTTGGTATAGACCTCATCAATTGCCTTATATTTTTCGGTATCATGCCCGGCCAAAGCAATTTTTTTACTGATTGCATCAACGCTTGCCTTTTTGGGATCAAAAGTCACCGAGAGCATTTTTGTTTTTGAATCCCAGAGTGCGGCTATTGCGTTCTCTGACATCGCAGTTTTTTCTATCCTGGTCTTGCACATTCCGCAGTTGCCTAGGACCTTGAAAGATTCCGTTTTGCTGCCAGCAGTTTTTGAAACGTCATCTGTCTGGGCCGGAAGATTTAAACTGAATATTGTTAATAAAATAACAATTGAAAAACTTTTAACTGATTTCATAATTAATTAATAATTAGGTTATTAAGATTTAGATTTGAGTAAATAAATAAGAAGGCAGGATAACAGACAGTTATCCTGTATAATCCGGTCACAGCGGATCAGATCCTGAAAACACAAATGGAGGTGAGAGAAACACTATCGGGAAATAATCTGCCAGGTGGTTTTGTGAACCGGGACTGATTCAGCCCGCCAATATTTTGTATCCCTGAATTGTTGAAGAGTAAACCGAAGTCAAATATCTGTTGAACCTCTTTATCAGGCGTTTGATGTACTGATGAAATATAGTTCCATGAAGTGGAATAGGAGGTTGTAACATTGTCACAGCAATGATTCCGGATGATATCCACGAGCGAATTATCCTCTGAAGGCTTTTCCATTCCGCAGGTAGCATTTCTGCCTGAAAGCGAAATTTCTGATGCAACCTGAGCCCCCTGGCAAAAATGTGCCGAATACTTCAGGCTGAAGCCCGAGAAGGCAATCAGCATCATCAGCGGTATGGATAATAACTTCTTCATTTATAGACTAAACAAGCCCGGCAGTCAAATGTTCTGCAAAGGTAATGTTTTCCTGAATTCAAAATAATCCTTCCACGGAGAGATATCTCTCCCCCGTGTCGTAATTGAATGTCAATATCCGGGCACCGGGCTTAAATTCATCTGATTTCTGCTGGACGGCTGCCAATGCTGCTCCTGATGAGATCCCAATGAATAATCCCTCCTCGCTGGCAGCCCGCTTAGTAAATGTGAATGCTTCCTCTTTCCCGATCTTTACAATTCCGTCAAGAATGCTGGTATCAAGTATTGAGGGTATAAAGCCGGCCCCAATTCCCTGAATGGGGTGTGGGCCGGGAGCGCCGCCGCTCAGCACCGCCGACAATTCCGGTTCAACTGCCAGCACTTTAAGCTGTGGAAAGCTTTTTTTAAGGATCTGAGCGCAGGCGGTAATGTGGCCACCTGTCCCGACCCCTGCAATAACATAATCGAGACCTTCAGAAAAGTCATTAAGTATCTCCTGTGCCGTTGTATTTCTGTGTATTTCGGTGTTCGCCTGATTGTCAAACTGCATAGGGATCCATGAATCGGGTATTTCCGAGTTCAGGACACGTGCGCGGTTTATGGCGCCCTTCATCCCTTCCTCCCTGGGAGTCAGATCGAATTCAGCTCCAAAAGCGCTCATTATCTTCCTTCTTTCAGGCGACATTGACTCGGGCATAACAAGGATCAGCCTGTACTTTTTTACGGCAGCGACCATTGCCAGGCCAATTCCTGTATTTCCTGAGGTAGGTTCAATTATAACGCTGCCCGGTTTTAATATTCCCTTATTCTCGGCATCAACGATCATTGCCAGCGCAATACGGTCCTTGATGCTGGCCCCCGGATTGTACTTTTCAAGTTTCATCCAGACCTCAATATCAGGACGAAAAAGAGTATTGATCCTGACATGTGGTGTATTTCCAATAAGTTCAAGAATTGAATTTGCTTTCATTTTAGTCAATTTGCCGCGATTTAAATTATAAAATTGATCGGCTCTTCAGATTTATTCTGTCCCCTTACTATTATTTCACTTTTATGGTAAACCACCGAGCATGGGGCGACACTTTCGGTTAACCATACATTTCCCCCAATTATGCTGTTGTTCCCGACAACTGTTTCTCCTCCCAGGATCGTACTTCCGGCATAAAGGATGACATTATCTTCAATTGTAGGATGTCTCTTTTTCAGAGCTTTGCTTTTGTCGACACTCAGGGCTCCAAGAGTAACACCCTGGTATAGTTTTACATAATTCCCTATTATGGTTGTTTCGCCTATCACTATGCCGGTGCCGTGATCAATCGAGAAGGGAGTGCCTATCTCCGCACCGGGATGAATATCAATACCCGTTATTTTATGGGCGTATTCAGTTATCATTCTTGGCAGGAGAGGTACTGACGTTCGTTCAATCGAATGCGCAATACGGTAACAATAAATTGCGAAAAATCCCGGGTAGACGGCAATGACTTCAACAAGTTCCTTGGCAGCCGGATCTGATTCCATGATAAATCTGGCATCCCTGACGAGAGTTTTCTTTATCGCAGGCAACCCGTCAAAGAATTGCTGCGTATATTTTTTCCCATCCGGTGTCAGTCCATCAAATATTAGTTCCAGCTGTCCGATAACCCAGCTGTCCGAAAATTCTACCTCCTCACCTAATAATTTTTCACTGAACGGGAAAAGGGTCTTAAAGATCTTCTTGACAATCAACTCGACGCTTTTCTTATTTGGAATGGTTACAATCATTTTGCTTCAGACATTTAATCGTTAACAACCAAAGCATCAATATGGTTTAAATCTGGCGCCTTATGTTTCCATATTGCCGGGTAATAAAGTTAGTCCATTTTATGGAATTAATAACTAAAGCTGATTTCGTGATTCCGGACCTTATTCTTCAGCGATCATCCCTGCCGCAACAGTCTCATTTGTGCATTCATCTATTATTATGAGGCTGCCAGTAATATTGTTTTGCCTGTAAGTATCATAAAATATCGGCTTCCCGGTCTTTATTGTAATATTGGCTATATCGTTCATGGCTACATTCAGATCAGATGTATCCTTTTCAAGTGTATTGATGTTCATCCTGTAATTTACCGAATTAATCATGCAGGCTGTTTCATGAGTATAATTTCTTATGATATACCTTCCTCCCGGTCTCAGCGGTTTTTCATTGAACCAGCAAACCATAAGATTGATCTCCCTGCCGTTTTTTGGGAGAAGGTCATGTTTTACAATCAGGTTTCCCCGGCTCAGATCAAGGTCATCTTCAAGAATTATTGTGACAGAATCACCGAAGCCTGCCTGTTTCAGGCTTTTTCCCATTACACTGATTCCGGTGATCCTTGATTTAAGCATCGAAGGAAGTACTGCTACCTCATCATGAACACGGAAAATACCGCCTGCGATCCTCCCTGCGTAGCCCCTGTAGTCATGATGCTCTTCCGAGAGAGGGCGGATCACAGTCTGAACAGGAAACCGGGGCGGGAGTGAGCTTCTGTCTTTGACTGTATCAAGTATTTCGATTAACCTCAGGAAGGTTTTCCCCGTATACCATTGCATGTTTTTTGACGGTTCAACTACATTATCCCCGTACTTGGCGCTAACGGGTATATAATGCGTCTCATGTAAATTCAGCTTTTTGGCCAGGGTGATAAGTTCCTTTTTTATATCAAGAAAGACCCTTTCAGAGTAGTTTACCATATCCATTTTGTTGATGCAGAAAACTATTTGTCTGATATCGAGAAGAGAGGCAATAAATGAATGCCTCATTGTCTGCTCGAGAACACCTTTTCTTGCATCAATAAGAATAACTGCCATGTCGGCTGTACTTGCCCCGGTAACCATGTTCCGGGTGTACTGCAAATGTCCAGGGGTATCGGCAATAATGAATTTCCTGGCAGGGGTTGAGAAGTACCTGTATGCTACGTCAATTGTGATTCCCTGTTCCCTCTCTGCCCTCAGGCCATCGGTTAGAAGTGAAAGGTCAACATCCTCTTTTCCAAGGCGTTTACTCGACTCGACGATATGGTCCATCTGATCCTCGAAGATTGACTTGCTGTCGTATAGCAATCTGCCGATCAGTGTACTTTTTCCATCATCCACGCTTCCTGCGGTAGTAAATCTCAGCAGGCTCTTTCCCTTTGATTCCCCGTTAATTCTCATCCTTTTTGCAGCTTTTTTAATGATATTCAGAAGTTTATCGTCTCAAAAATATCCCTCTTTCTTCCTGTCTTCCATTGCCGCTTCCGACCTTTTGTCATCATATCGCCCGCCTCTTTCAGTTACCCTGGTGGCTGCAATTTCTGATATTACCTCTTCGAGCGACTCTGCCTTTGAAAGCGTTACGCCGGTGCAGGTAATGTCACCTATGGTCCGGCAGCGGACATCAGTTTCGAAAACTTTTTCAGTTGGCTTAAGCTGCATGAAAGGTGCCCAGGCCAGGTATACACCGTTCCTTTTGAAGATCTTGCGCCTGTGGGTATAATATAGTCCGGGGAGGCTGATGTTTTCTGTCAGAATATACTGCCAGACATCAAGCTCAGTCCAGTTACTGATGGGAAAAACCCTGAAGTGTTCACCGAAGTTCTTTCGTCCGTTGAAGATATTCCATAATTCGGGTCTTTGATTTTTAGGGTCCCATTGTCCGAATTCGTTCCGGTGCGAGAAAAACCTTTCCTTAGCTCTGGCTTTCTCTTCATCCCGCCGCCCGCCGCCAACAGCCACATCAATCTTCAGTTCTTCAATAGCATCCAGGAGAGTCACCGACTGGGCTTTGTTCCGGCTGGCATTTATGCCTGTTTCTTCAACAACCTTTCCCTCATCAATTGAATTCTGTACCAGTCTGACAATCAGTTCTACATCGAGTTCCCTGGCGAGGTCATCCCTGAATTTCAGGGTCTCCCCGAAATTATGCCCGGTATCAATATGCATGAGACTGAAAGGTATCCTGGCCGGCCAGAAAGCTTTCCTTGCCAGATGAACCAGCACTATTGAGTCTTTGCCCCCCGAAAACAGGATGACCTTTTTCTCAAACTGGGCCGCCACTTCCCGCATCACAAATATCGCCTCATCTTCCAGCTCTTTAAGATGTTCATCATTTATTTGCATCACTTTCGCTTTTAACTTTTATCTTTTGTCTTTTGTCTTTTGTCTTTTATCTTTATTTAATATGACAACCGCACTCCCTGGTCCCATCCGTTTCCCACCACCATCTGCCTGATCTGAAATCTCCTCCTTCCCGGACGGCCCTGGTACAAGGCTCACAACCGATGCTTACATACCCTTTATTATGTAAAGTATTAAAGGGAATATCATTTTCCCTGACAAAGTTTCTGACTCCCTCATACGACCAGTCAAACAAAGGATAATATTTAAGGAGTTTCCTGCGATCATCATATTCAAGGCTATTCATCTGACTACGATTGTCAGACTGATCTGCCCGTATTCCTGAAAGCCAGCAATCCATTCCCGCAAGAGCTCTGTTAAGAGGATCAACTTTCCTGATGCGGCAGCATTCAAGCCGGTTTTCCTTTGAATAGTAGAAACTGAAAGGCCCCTTTGATGTGACCATTTTTTCAATATCCTCATGATCAGGAAAGTAGACGTCGATGTTCTTCTGATATCTCTTGATCGTTTCGTTAAACACCCTATAAGTCTCCGGAAAAAGCCTGCCGGTGTCGAGTGTTGCAACTTTCACCGGGATATCATTCTCAAAAATAATATGAGTGATTACCTGGTCCTCGATCCCAAAGCTCGTCGTAAAAACTACTTTACCGGGAAACAAACCGGCAATTGTCCTGAGCTGGTCTTCTATTGACTTATTCAGAATTGCTCATTTAGTTCGTTAATAGTCATTTTGATATGCCTGTTTAATGTTTCAATTTTATATGCTTAACTGAAGCTTCCGACAGGTAATCCCTCGTGAGTCTGTTTTTTTGGGTTGTTGAAAAACTCCTCAGTCGTTCCTGTCTCAACTATCTTCCCCAGGTACATGAAGACTACATAGTCTGCAATTCGTCTGGCCTGACGCAGAGTATGGGTCACCAGTATGACTGTATATTTCTCCTTCAGCTTGATAAACAATTCCTCAATTATTCTTCGTTGACAACGGATCGAGAGCAGATGTGGCTTCATCACCAAGAATGTACTCCGGTTCAATTGCAAGTCCGCGTGCCAGGCAAAGCCTCTGCTGCTGGCCGATGGATAACCTTGTGGCGGATGAACGTACCCTTCCGCGCACTTCTTCCCACAGTCCAACGTACTGCAGGTACTGGATTACTGTCTGGTTTATCGCTCTTTCTTTTCTTAAGCCCATGAATGCGTGGACCGTAGGCAACGTTGTCAAATATCGACATTGGCAAAGGACATGGCCGCTTGGCAAGCAATCCCATTTTTTTCCTGGTGTCAATTACATTGACTCCATGATCCGTAAATATTCTCGTCATCAACAAATACTTTTCCGCTGATTTTAACATCGGGAGTTTCATCATGCATTCTGTTGAGGGTTTTCAGAAAAGTCGACTTGCCGCACCCTGAAGGCCCGATAACACAGGTAATGCTTTTTTCGGGTATTGTCAGATTGATGTCCTTCAGAATATGCTGGTTTTCTATGTATACATCGAGATTTTCCACCTTTATTGAATGTTCTGATTCTACTACCTTAAGAGGAGAGACCCTCTCCCTGAGTACTGGCTGATTTACAGTCATCTGGCTTGTCTGTTGAAATGATAGATTCATTATTTTATGTTTTTAGAATCTGGAACTGAATAATCTGGCCGAAAAACTTAGTATAAGTATTATAACTGTCAATATTATAGCAGAAGCATAAGCCCGGTTTTGAACTTCTTCAACGGGGCTTCCAAGCTGGAAGAATATCGATAATGGGCAGAGTTGCTGCAGGCTGGTTGAGCAGAACGGGTATATTGTCGGTATAACCTGCCGTAAACAGAACCGTTGCAGCATCTCCGATTCCCCGGCCAACTGCCAGCAAAACAGATGTAACTATTCCCGGCATAAGTTGCTTCAGATATCACTTTAACCATCTCATATTTTGTTGACACCCAGCGAGAGCAGGGCGTCGGGAAGGTCGCGCGGAAGGATCCTGGCCACCTCATCAAGCGATCGCATCATTATTGGCATGATCAGCATTGCAACAGCGATAATTCCTCCTATCAGCGAAGCCCTGATCCCAAAGTAAACCATAAGTGCAAACCCAAATGCGCCATAGACTATTGACGGAATTCCGAAAAGTATGTCAAGTGAAAAACGTATCGCATTGGAAAATAATGATTTCCGTTGGCAGGTAAAAATTTATATACATAACAAGAGGTACACTGATCACCATGACTTATCGCCACGCGAGCCGCCAATAATATAGAACGATCCGACTATGGCATTCAAAATGCCCCCTTCCTTTCCCAGGTAAAAACCCCCGCCCGGAAGCTTTGTTATCATATCCAATGTCAGGGAAGGGAATCCTTTATAGAAAATTGTTCCAAGAATATACAGCAGTACTCCCAAAATGATGAGCGACAGATACTGATCATTATGACCTTGAAAATCTTTTCTTCCAGATATTTGGTATCTTATTGCA
This sequence comes from uncultured Bacteroidales bacterium, assembly GCA_963737255.1. Taxonomy (GTDB): domain Bacteria; phylum Bacteroidota; class Bacteroidia; order Bacteroidales; family VadinHA17; genus LD21. The sequence goes on along the minus strand of CAVTSB010000005.1, from coordinate 203,176 downwards.
TCTTAACCTGTTATGAATATTGTACCTCCTTTCGATTTGAATGAGTATCAGCCTCGATCTCCGTTGAAATACCACTTCTGAACACAGATGCCGCAAACATAAGGCTGATTCATAGCTCGGCATCGTGAGCATTTCCCCGTAATTATTTGCAATAACTGCAGGCAGGGGATAGCAGGCATCAAAAAATGAGTGGGGAATCAACGGAATATTGCCGCAAACCATTAATACTACCATTGTTTCACCAAATGCCCTGGATAATGCCAGTAGTTCCAGCACAATCCCAGGAAACGATTTTCTCAGAATACCTTCTTTACCGTTTGCCATTTTGTAGCTCCAAGGCTTAGCAATCTCGGTCATCTCACGGAATCGAGCGATATCCGGGACAATTGCAAGCGTACCCCATATATAAAGCTTCTTCGGATTGTGCGTATGAATGGTAACCTTAAGAGGGAAAAAGGGAGGGCAATAATAATTGCAATTAAGGAAACATGAAATTACTTCTAATGAATGGTGAAAAACCGAAATCGCCCTTACCGGCTTGTCAGCGCGATCACTTATTTTTAAAATTCCTTTTTTTATTGTCTTTTCTTCTGGTCGGTCAATCAGGATATCCAGCATATGGGACTAATTTCAGTTTACACCAAAAATAAAACTGCTGTCAGAATGGCGTATTAGTAATTAAGCGGGAAAGCGATGAGTATTAATGCACATTATCGAATGTGCAAATTACTCCAATTCATATGGGAAAATAAACCACCTGGGACCCGGTTCTGAATAAGGGTCAGGGTTATGGCAATCCGGCAAGAATGCGTATTGGTAATTAAGCGGCAAAGCGATGAGTATTAATGCACATTATCGAATGTGCAAATTACTCCAATTCATATGGGAAAATAAACCACCTGGGACCCGGTTCTGAATAAGGGTAAGGGTTATAGCAATCCGGAAATTAAATAATGAAGCCGTGCAGGTTTCAGTAAGTCATTTTATTGCTGTTGCTTCTTTACCCGTTATTTTAATTTTCGTGAGTAATTCATGAAGTTCGTCGACAGTTGTTAACGGATTGATAATTGTTACCCTGATCCAGATTTTTGCCTCAAGTTCAACCTGAACTATGTAGAAGGAACCCTCCTTTATAATTTTGTTGCGGATGGCAGCATTTATCTTATTAAGAACTTCATTTTTATATCCTGCAGGTGCAAACCTGAAGCAAACTATATTAGCGTCGGGCTCTGTGCAAAGTTCCAGTTCCGGATTTGTTTTTACCATCTCTGCAAACCGGGTGGCCAGATCATACCTGCTTTCAATATATTCCCTGTAGTAATTATTGCCATAATATTTCAAGGCTGTATATGCAATGATCCCAAGAGAGCTTTTGGTGCATTCAATTGTCCGTTTTGCCCCGTTATACCAGATATTATTGTCTGTTTTACTGAACAGGTAGCTCGCCTTCTGCGCAAAGGTTTCGTATGAGGTGTTCGCATTCCTGAACATTACGAGGGTATTGAGAGCAGGGACAAGGAACATCTTATGGAAATCAATAATAATTGAATCGGCCCGTTCGATACCTTTTATCCTGCAGCGATATTTTTCAGAGAAGAGAACTCCCATCCCATGGGCACCGTCGACATGCATCCAGAGGTTATGTTTACTGCAGAAATCAGCTATAGCCTCAAGATCATCATATGATCCGGTCGCGGTTGAACATGCATTGGCAATAACTGAAATGACCTTAATCCCTTTATCTTCCGCTTTGGTTTTTACCTCTTCAAGCATCCCGGTATTCATTCTGTATCGGAAGCCGGACGGGACTTTTACAATGCATGTTTCTCCAAGGCCTGCAATTTTTACAGCCCTGCCGATACTGTAATGTGATTGTTCCGATAAAATGTAACCCGGACGGCCAGCCTCCCTTATTCCATCCTCCCATATATTGTAATCCGACATATTCTGCCTGGCTGCAAGCATGGCGGTGAGATTGCCTGCAGTGCCTCCGTGAGTGAAAATGCCGTCATATCCTTCAGGGTAACCGATCAGAGATGCAAACCTGTTTACAACATTCCTTTCCATAGCCATATTCACGGGTCCCATCTCATATACTGCCGATCCGTTATTCAGCATCGCAGTACAAAGCTGAACAAGGGCCGTCCGGGGAAGCGGTGATGTCAGCTGATGCCCGATGTAACGCGGATGCAAAAGATGATTTGAATTATCGATAATCCTTCTGATGTATTGATCGACTGGCTCGTTTTCACCTCCATCTGTTTCAAACGAAAAGTCTTTAACGAGTTTGTCAGGATCATTCCATGGCAGTACCGGCATATCATCGCTATCACGCACCTCTTTAAGGTAATCGGCCAGTATGTCAACAATTTTGTGGCCTTCGGATCTGAATCCCTCCGGATCGAACGGGTTAGAGACGGGTATTTCGTTTTTTTTCATTTGTTATGTTTTGAACCCGGATAAAAGCGACGCATATTAGTTATTAAATTGTGAAAATATAATAAATGGTAATAATTTTTTTCAACCTTATGAAATCATCCTTTCTTCCATGTTAAACTTTATAAATAAAGTGATTCCACGTCAGCTTATTTTTATGTGGTGGAAGAAGCGCCAGGTCTCTTAAGCTAATAGCAAAAACCTCTACATGTTATTATAAAAAACACTATTAAAATACAAATTTTGAAAAAAAAACGTATTATAATACGTATTTTAATACGTATTATAAGAAAAGAAAAAACGTATTATAATACGTATTAAAAAGCACAATTAATGAAATTAAAACGATGTTGAAAAGAACGCAATATGATTGTAGTGGTCTAATTTACAAGACAATCAGGCCCCTCCACCTCAATCACCTCTCACAGGAGCTGCCATTTATACACATCTTACTCCGGAGGCCCAGGTAAGGTGCCAGCCTGGAAGGCTGGAAGTCCAATATCCATGGTTACATCCATGGCAACCGGTTAAATAAATTTGTGTCAACACCGGAGGTGTTGAAGATATGGCTTCAACCCACTCGGGGTTGAGACAAAGAGCTGCCTCAACCCCGGATGTTACCGGGGATATTGGACTTCAAAGCCTCCGGCTTTAAAACAAAAATTATTTATGGTATCATTCACAAAAAAATGAATCTGCCCATTACCTTATCTGATGAGATTCACTAATTTCCAGACTTATACCAGTCAGAAAACTGCTGATTACAGGATCTCCGGAGAATCTTTGCGGGGCGGTCAGGATTTTCTCAAGGGAAGTTTTGTTATCTGTTATTTCAGAGATAAGATCGATAACCCCGCAATGACCTGACGGATTGTTATCATTGAAATTATGTCCTTCCGATTCCTGATTATAAGAAGTAAAAAAATTATCAAGTAAAGAATATCTCGGCCTGTGTCTCTCAATAATCTCCTTGCAGTCTCCGAAGTTCGCCAGAAAATTCAGATATCTTTTTCGTGCATTTTCCCTGATCCTGTGCCCGATCATGTGCCGGGGGACTCCTCTCGTAAGATAAATTTCAGAGTATCTGTAAATTCCTATGTAACCAAACGCATCCAGATCATCTGCAACTGAAAGGATCACCTGCAACGTATTGCCATTGTTTGGATCAATGTTTCCTTTTTTATCGTGGTTTTCGATAGCATCAAGAACATCCTGATTTTCTGATGTACTCAGATTGTTACTGAGCAGGAATTCCCTGCACTTTTCACTTCCTGGTTTCCCGTGTCCGGGTCCGGGATTTTCCGACATGCCTATGTCATGCAGATAACAGGCTATTATCAGCTTTTCAGGGAAGTCAGCTCCGGATGTCAGTACCAATGGGTCTATTTGAGCAAGAAGTTCTCCTGAATAATGCCAGACCCTCCGGTGGTGTTCAATATCATGGGAAGCAAGATGAGTGTTGCCCCAGATCTTTGTAAAAAACTCTTCGAGTGGCTTTTTGAATTTTCTCTCGGCTGAGAGAATTTTATCTGTGAGGTCCATATCTGATTCTATAAAAACAAAAAAAGCAAAAGACCAAGCCTTTTGCTTTTGAACAGGCTTTCTTCTTGTTCAGTCCCTGATCATCTTTTCAGCCATATCAAGAATCGTAGTGTCATCGAATGTCACTATCCCGCCTCCCGGGCCTTGTTCAAAATGGATTCCAACGCTTTGTCCCTTTTCAAAATTTCTCCCTCCGAAGTAGTTTCTGACTGTTTCTTCATTCAGATCAAGCTTTTCAGCTATTTTCCTTATACTACCGGAGGGCAACTGATCTTTTAGCTTCCGGAGCTCATTAAAAGTGATTGTCTTTGTCATGATTTAATGTTTTTATGTTTATATCTCCGCAAATTTTACTACCTCTTACAAAGTTAAACATTATTTGACAAACATAAAATTTAAATGTCCACGGTTTAATAACCGCATTTTACTTCATAACAGTTTTATTAATCCGTTAAAGACTTTGATGGCTTTAAGTTTTTCGGCATTGAGGTCAAAATCAATGTTTTTGGTAAGGTATTCCTTAAGAACCGAACCTGAAATAGGTCCGCAGTTGCTAAATCTCTCGACAACCAGGTCTATATTATTGACCCCGGTTTCAAGTGCGAGGTTAAATTCCCCCAGAAAGCTTTCGGGCAGTTCCCTGTTGGCAGTCCAGCAGGCAAAAACGAAAGGTAATCCTGAATACTCCTTCCATTCCAGGGCAAGGTCATATTTGTATTCATATTTATCTTCAAATTCAAAGCATTGATCACCGATAAGAACTACTGCTTCATATTTCCCGATACCGGTAAAATCAAAACCTTCTCTTGTTCCAGCCCAGATGAATTCCAATTTCCACTTGTTCCTGGCCAGAACTTTTACAAGCTCTACCGATGTCCTCGATCTGTAATCGAGATATACTGTTCTGATATTTTCAAGGCGGGTGTTGCTCATAAGCTGAACCGTTCTTACCCTGCCATTGGCACCGATGCAATAATTGCTGATAATGCGGGGCTCCTTCAGCAGGGGTATGACCGCAACCGGAATAAGCCCTATATCTGCCTTCCCGCTTAATAGTTTGGCCGCACAATCGGCAGGATGATCCGTTTCAATGATTGCTCTGGTGTTGAAGCCAGTTTCGGTCAATCCGTAAATGAATGGATACGTATTTGCATATCTGACAGCTGAAATTCTGATTTTCTCCATTCCGTTTTTTTAGTGCTTCTAAAATACTACATTTGTGCGTATAGTTAAAACAACTGAACCTCCAAAATGGTAAACAATGGAACTGAACAATCTTACAGCCATTTCTCCTCTGGACGGCAGGTACAGACAGAAGGTTGATGAACTCGATATTTATTTTTCCGAATTTGGCCTGATAAGATACCGTCTGCTGGTGGAGATAGAGTACTTTATCGCCCTTTGCGATATTCCGCTTCCCCAGCTTGCCGCTTTCAGAAAGGAGAATTATTCGGCTCTCCGAAGCCTGTATGATGACTTTAACATAACTGAAGCCCTGAGGATAAAGGAGACTGAAAAAACAACCAATCATGATGTCAAGGCTGTCGAATATTATCTTAAAGAGAAGTTTTTCCAGGCGGGGTGGGGAAAATGGTCGGAATTCATTCATTTTGGCCTGACTTCACAGGACATCAATAATACGGCAATACCTCTTTCATTGAAGGATGCCATGACAGAGGTCTATTTTCCTCTTTTGTTCGAGTTGAGGGAGACGCTGGCCGGATTTTCCGAGGAGTGGAAGGATATCCCGATGCTAGCCAGGACCCACGGTCAGCCCGCAACTCCGACCAGGCTCGGAAAGGAAATTTCAGTGTATATTGCCCGGATCGATGAGCAGTCAAAATACTTCGGCCAGATTCCCTATTCAGCCAAATTCGGCGGTGCTACGGGTAATCTTAATGCCCATAAAGTTGCCTTTCCTGAAATTGACTGGATTTCTTTTTCAGAGAATTTTGTCAATGAAGTATTGGGATTAAAACGTTCCTTCCCAACCACACAGATCGAACACTATGACAATCTTGCAGCACTTTTTGATAACCTAAGGAGGATAAATGTAATACTCCTCGATCTGGCACGCGATATGTGGACGTATATCTCGATGGATTATTTCAGGCAGAAAATTAAAAAGGGAGAGATCGGTTCATCGGCAATGCCGCACAAAGTAAATCCCATAGATTTTGAAAACGGAGAGGGAAACCTTGGTCTTGCAAATGCCATTTTTGACCATCTGTCGATGAAACTGCCTGTCTCCCGGCTGCAGCGCGACCTTTCCGATTCAACGGTATTGCGAAATATGGGAGTTCCGATAGGGCATACCATAATAGCGTTCAGCTCGATCCTCAAAGGTCTTAATAAGCTGATAGTCAATACTGACAAAATATTCAGGGACCTGGATAACAACTGGGCAGTGGTTGCCGAGGCATTGCAGACGATACTGAGACGTGAAGGATATTATAAGCCATACGAAGCGTTGCTTGACCTTACACGAACCAATAACGTCATTACAAAAGAATCGGTTATTGGCTTTATTGAAAACCTGGATGTCAGTGACGATCTGAAACTGGAGCTGAAAGGGGTGACGCCATTTAATTACACAGGTTTTTAATTCCCCGGCAGTTGTATGAATAAAGCCAGGATGTTGCTGAAGTACATTGAGCCGTACAGATGGTCGGCTTTTAAGAATATAATCTATAACATATTAAGTGCGATATTTGCTCTTGTATCCTATACGCTGGTTATCCCCTTCCTCAAAATACTGTTCAATCATGTAGAGCCTGCGCCTCATCCCGGGGAGTTCGTGCTGAGCATCGATTACCTGGACTCATTCAGCAAGTATTACCTCAACGCTTTCATTGAAAGGAATGGTGAAACGGGGGCGCTTCTTCTCGTTATCCTTATTGTGATTGTGGCCAGCCTTTTCAAGAATGGCTTCATCTTCCTTGCCAACAACAGCATGGCATATATCCGGGCCTGCACCGTGAGGGACCTGCGAAAGAAAATGTATTACAAGGTTCTGCGGCTTCCGCTGTCTTTTTTTACAGATGCCAGAAAGGGAGACGTAATGACGAGAATATCAAATGATGTCCAGGAAATTGAGGTTTCTGTAATGTCTTCTCTTACAATGTTATTCCGCGATCCCTTATATATTATAATCTTTGTAATCTACCTCTTTGTAACCAGTTACCAGCTCACACTTTTTGCAATTCTGCTGCTCCCTGTCAGCGGCTGGCTGATCGGCAGGGCAAGCCGTACACTCAGGTCATCAACATTTGTGGGTCAGCAACACCTGGGCAAGCTTCTTTCGGTAGTCGAGGAATCTTTGACCGGGTTGAGGATAATTAAGGGATTTAATGCCGAAGAGAAGATGAAGGAGACCTTCTCCAGAACCAATGAAAGCTATTCCAAAGTCTTTAAAAGAGTTACACGCAAAGCCTATCTTGCTTCGCCCATAAGTGAGTTTCTTTCCACTATCGTTATGATGGTCCTGCTCTATTTTGGAAGCGCACTTGCCCTTCAGGGGACCGGAAACATGACACAGGAAAAACTGATTGCTTTTCTTGTGATCTTTTCACAGATCATTCAGCCTGCCAAAAACATAACCACGGCATGGTTCAGCATCGAGAAGGGAATGGCCTCCATCGACCGGATCGATCAGATACTTGACGCGGAAGATAAGATAATTGAAAAGGCTGACGCCCTTCCTGTCGACGGATTCAGGGATTCGATAGAATTTAAGAATGTCTGGTATGGGTACAATGATGTCCCTGTACTTAAAGATATAAATCTGAAAATTTATAAAGGTCAGACAGTGGCTATCGTTGGCAAATCGGGAGCGGGAAAATCAACCCTGGCAGATCTTCTTCCCCGGTTTATGGACATTGACAGCGGATCGATCCTGATCGACGGCGTGGATTTGCGCAACCTCAAAATAAAAGAATTACGAAATCTGATGGGAATTGTCAGCCAGCATCCGATACTTTTCAATACATCATTCAGGGAAAATATTGCATTTGGTGTTGAATCGGCTGATATGAAAAATGTGGAGTATGCTGCCCGTATCGCAAATGCGCATGATTTTATTATTGAGACGGAACTGGGTTATGAGAACAGTGTGGGGGAATCGGGGAACAAGCTGAGCGGCGGACAGAGGCAGAGGGTAAGCATTGCACGCGCTTTAATGGCAAATCCGCCAATCCTTATTCTCGACGAGGCAACTTCAGCCCTTGATACGGAATCAGAACGGCTTGTACAGGACGCAATCCTGAAGCTCATGAAGAACAGGACGTCAATTGTGATTGCCCACCGTCTATCCACCATACAGCACTCTGACCTGATCGTTGTTCTTGATGACGGAAGAATTATGGAAACAGGGACCCATTCGGAACTTATAAAAAAACAAGACGGGTATTACCGGAAACTGCATAGCTTCCAGGCAATTTAAAAATTTCTTAATCCAGTATAACTGAAGACAACAGGTTGAAATGATGAAACGGGGAAAATCTGCATTATTGTTGACTGTTGTTTTTGCCTTGCAGCTGTTTTCTTCATCCCTGGATGCACAGATCGATTTTACGTATCAATCAGGGTTCTCGTACCTTAAGGGAAAGGACGCATATGCACTGCCGGCCAAGCTGGATGAATCCTTCGTTCGACGATTCTGCATGGGCAGAGGGAAATGCCCCGTTCCGGTACGGAAACGGTACCGGGGGAACTGAACTTCCGGATATGCAAAACAGTTATTCGACTCTGTACCTGAGATCAACTTTTCTGTGCTCAAACAGCGATATGATCAGGGAGCTGTTATTTTTTGCCGATTATGATGACGGATTCATAATATGGATAAACGGAGTTGCAGCACTTTCTCACAATATTCCGGCTAACCAGGCATATAATGGATTCGCTCCGGTGAATCATGAATCGGGAATAGGTGAGGAATTTGCCGTTAATGCGGCTGGACTTAATCTAGCCGACGGTGTTAACCATATTGCAGTTATGGGTTTCAATGTTAACCTCACGAGTACGGATTTCTATATTGACATAGCGATCAGTGCAGAAAAATATCTTCCGGAATTAATTGACACCTGCGGGATTGAGTTTTCAGTTAAACAGGGTTTCTATGATGAGCCTTTCAATCTGACCCTTACATCCACTGATCCGTCTGCCGGAATAATCTACACCCTTGACGGAAGTAATCCCCAAAATTCAGTAACCGGTTTTTCTTCTGCTTCTCCTGCCATGGTACTTATTGATCCGGATGACGCAAACGGCCGTCCTGTGACACCATCCGTCGTAGTCAGGGCATCCCTGGCAAAAGCCGGATACAAACCAGCAAAACCGGCTTCCCGGACATATATATTTCCTGAAAAGGTTAAAACCCAGACCCGGCCGGGTGGAGGCTGGCCTGATTATAATGTAAATGGCCAGCTTATTGATCTCGAAATGGACAGGGATGTGGTCCTTGATCCCGAGTACGCAGGTCTGATCGATGATGCACTACTCGATATACCGTCAATATCAATTGTAACAGATCTTAAGAACCTGTTTGATCCGGCTTCGGGAATCTATGTGAACGCGACAGGACACGGGCTCCAATGGGAGAAAGAATGCAGCGTTGAGCTGATAAACCCGGACGGTTCGGAAGGATTCAGTGTTAATGCCGGACTGAGGATCAGGGGAGGGTGGAGCCGTAATGATAATTTTCCAAAACACTCTTTCAGGTTGTTCTTCAGGGAGAAATACGGAAATGACAAGCTCTATTTCCCGCTTTTCGGCGATGAAGGTGTCAGCCGGTTCGATAAGATCGACCTTCGGACGGAACAAAACTATGCATGGAGTAACGGTTCCTCAGCAAATTCCTTTGTAAGGGAGGTGTTTTCACGCGACAGCCAGAGAGACATGGGACAGCCATATACCAGGAGCAGGTATTATCACCTATATCTGAATGGGATGTACTGGGGCCTGTTTCAGACCCAGGAGAGATCGGAAGCCAGATATGCCCAATCGTACTTCGGGGAGAGCGAGGATGATTATGATGTTGTAAAAGTCAATACCGAAAATGGCTATACTGTCGAGGTAACAGACGGAAATTTCGACTCCTGGCAGGTTCTTTGGAACATGTGCAGAAAAGGATTTAAATCAAACGCCGATTATTTTTCCATTGAAGGCAGGGATCAGTCCGGGAATCCGGTAAAGGGAGGAAAAATAATGGTTGACCTTGATAACCTGATCGATTTTATGATGGTGGTGTTCTATACGGGTAATTTTGATTCTCCCACAGCATCATTTATGAATAACAAGAGGGCAAATAATTTCTACGCGATTGACAACAGAGAGGATAATTCCACCGGATTTACCTTTTATATGCATGATGCCGAGCACTCACTTTTTGATGAGGCACATCCCCCGGGTATCGGTCTGCTTGAGGACAGGGTAAATATTGGTGCCAGAACAGATAATATGAGGATGGAAGTAAGTGATCTTACAACCTTCCATCCGCAATGGATCCATTTCAAACTGTGCGAAAATCCTGAATACCGGGCAAGGTTTGCTGACAGGGCATGGAAACATCTGACTGGCGAGGGCGCATTCACTCCCGATCAGGTGCTTGAGAGGATCAATAAAAGGATCAGCGAGGTTGAAACTGCCATAATAGCTGAGTCGGCCCGGTGGGGTGATGCAAAAACCAGTGGAGGTTTCGCCTATACAAAAAACGACTTCTGGATACCTGAAATAAACAAGATCAGGGATAAATTCATTCCTTTCCGCACCGACATAGTGATAGGACAGCTTAAGAATGCCGGCCTTTTCCCTGATGTCAGCGCACCTGTAATAAATGACCCTGCAGGTGCAATTACCAGACCGGAATATTTTCTTGAACAGCCAGTAGCTATCAGAATCGAAAACCCGAACACCTCCGGAACCATTTACTATACACTCGATGGAAGCGATCCGAGAAGGACCGGAGGAGGTGTCAGTATCGGAGCGCGCTTTTCAGTTGACGATGTAAGCATTCAGATCAATGCATCAGCCCTGATAAGTGCAAGGATACTGGCAGGAGGCAAGTGGAGCGCTTTAACAAGGGTCGGTTTTATTGGTGAACAGACTGATTTTTCCTCTCTCAAGGTAACGGAGCTGCATTATCATCCTCCTGACCTTATTACATTTGCTGATACAACTGACGGCCAGGATCTGGAATTCATGGAATTCAAGAACACGGGATTAAATTCAATAAACCTTTCAGGACTGGTAATTGACTCGGCGATCCATTACAGCTTTCCGACTGACATTCTGCTGGCGCCCAGGCAATTCTGGGTGATAGCCTCTAAACCTTCAAAGTTCTACGATTATTACGGAATGGTTGCCTCGGGCAATTACCAGGGCAATTTGTCGAATTCCGGGGAAGAGATTTTAATCACGGGAGCGGGAGCGAAAGAAATAATGAATTTTACATACCTTGATTCTTCTCCATGGCCGTCTGGAGCCGACGGGGATGGGTTATCCCTCTCCGCTTCGGAAATAAATCCCGTCGGCGATCCGGATAATTATAACTATTGGACGCTATCGGTAAAGAAAGACGGAACTCCCTTTGCTGATAATGTTCTTTCAGGAGATGAAAATCCGGGTCAGACATCCGAAAATTCCCTTATTGTTTTCCCTAATCCGACCACCGGAATTGTTACCATTCAGTTTACCGGGGAGGAAGAAATGAACGAATTGAGGTTGCTTCTGATTGATGTGACCGGCAGGCTGGTCAGCCGGTTCAGCACCGGTAATCCGGGTATGCTCGACCTTTCACGATCAGGTTTACCTGATGGCCTTTACTTCCTCATGATAGATTCTCAAAAAAATTCGCACAGGATACCAGTTGTGCTGGCAAAATAGGTGTATAATTTAACCTGAAATATATGTATAAGCGTATCATTTTAAATCTGTTGGTTGTTATGTTAATAACAACAGCCATTTCGGCGCAGAAACTGAAATCAAAGCACACTTTTGAGCTTGGCGCCACTGAGTTCCTTCTTGATGGCGATCCGTTTCAGATAATAAGCGGCGAATTGCATCCGTCCAGAATTCCTGCCCCGTATTGGAGGCACAGGATCCAGATGACAAAGGCTATGGGTTGTAATACGATCAGTGTCTATCTATTCTGGAATTATCATGAGGCAGAAGAAGGGGTATTTGACTTTTCAACTGATAACAGGAATCTTGCCGAGTTCTTTAAAATCGTTCATGAGGAAGGTATGTGGCTTATTGTCCGCCCCGGTCCGTATGTATGCGCTGAATGGGAACTGGGCGGGATACCTCCGTATCTGCTGAGGATCCCTGATATCAAACTCAGATGCATGGACCCCCGATATATGGCAGCTGCCGAAAGATATATCACAAAGCTTGCCACCGAGATAAAACCCTTCCTGATCACAAACGGGGGACCGATTATTATGCTTCAGATCGAAAATGAATATGGGAGTTACGGGAATGACAGGAATTACCTGGCGAGACTGAAAGAGGTATGGACGACAAACGGGATCAATGTGCCCTTTTTCACAGGCGATGGTCCGACAACATTTATGCTTGAGGCAGGAACTCTTCCAGGATGTGCCGTAGGTCTTGATTCGGGTAGCAAACCAGAGCATTTTGAGCTGGCAGCCAAAATGAATCCGGGGGTTCCGGTATTCAGCAGCGAAACATACCCGGGTTGGCTGACCCACTGGGGCGAAAAATGGGCGAGGCCCGACACCGTGGAACTGTTGAAAGAGATTAAATTCCTGATGGATAATAAAAAATCGTTTAACTTTTATGTAGTTCACGGCGGCACAAATTTTGGATTTACAGCCGGGGCAAACTCCGGCGGTAAAGGTTATGAGCCAGATATAACCAGTTACGACTACGATGCACCAATTAATGAACAGGGGGCTCCAACACCCAAGTATGTGGCTCTGCGGAGGCTTCTGGGTTCTTATCTTCCAAAGGGAAAGGAACTTGCAAAGATACCGGAACCTGTGGCAGCCATCGACGTCCCGCCGATCGGACTGGGAATCTTTAGTTCAGTTTGGGATAACCTTCCGCAGCCTGTGCTTTCCGTTCAGCCCAAACCATTTGAAGGGTATAACCAGGATTACGGATTTATTATTTATTCGACCGAACTCATCGGACATAAAAAGGGGAAGCTTACAGTAACTGATCTTCACGATTATGCCACAGTATTCCTGAATGGCGAGTATATAGGTTATCTCGACAGGAGAGAGGGAATAAATACGATCGACATACCTGAAAGTAATGCAGAACGTCCCCTGCTTGAGATTCTTGTCGAAGGAATGGGCAGGATCAACTTTGCCCAGCATCTAATTGACAGAAAAGGTATTACCGACAGAGTAACCCTTAACGGGATGACGCTTATGAACTGGAAAGTGTATAATCTCCCAATGGATGCCAAATTTATCTACAGCCTGAGATCATCTTCAAAAAATCCTGGCAAGAGGGGGATCTTTTTCAAGAGCAATTTTTTCCTTGAGAAAGCCGGAGACACATTCCTTGATATGTCAAACTTTAAAAAGGGAATTGTCTGGGTTAACGGCCGCAATCTGGGGAGATACTGGGAGATAGGGCCCCAGAAAAGAATATTTTGCCCCGGGGCCATTCTGCGGGCCGGACCAAATGAGATAATCGTTTTTGATCTGCAGCAGACGGTTCCTCAGATAGTGCTTGGCTTTAAAACGATGGAATAGGGTGAGCGGTATTCAAACAAAAAGGCTGCATCAAAATTCTGATCCAGCCTTTTTGTATGGAAATCCGCGTACTATCAGACAAGTATTTTTGTTGTCAGATTCGTTATGCTGGTTTTGATGGCTTCGAATGGCAATCCGTCTTTCGTGGCGTCCTGCTCAACTACCATGTATTTCATCCCGGCAATATCTTTGGCGGCAAGTATTTCCCTGAAGTTTATGATACCTTCCCCAACCGGAGCAAAGTCATCCTCACCTTCGGTTGTATAATAGGGAGCCTCGCTGGTATACATATCTTTCATATGGAACAGCTGAAACCTTCCCGGATATTTTTTGAAGATATCAACTATGTTCTGTCCCGCTTTGGTTGTCCAGAACAGATCAATCTCCATTGTTACCAGATCCTTGTCAAGCTCAGCCAGCATGATGTCGTAGTAAGGAACTTTTCCCTCGATAGTGTTAAATTCGAAGTTGTGGTTGTGATATCCGAATTGCATCCCGTGCTCTTTCATTATTGCCCCAACCTTATTCCAGTCAGCAACCATCTTTTTGTAGCTGTCGATTGTTGTCCTTGCTTCTTCTACCACCCATGGCTGAATGCAGTATTTAACAGCCAGTTTTGCATGGTCTTCAGCCATCTTTTGTGCGTTCTCCAGGGTAATGCCCTCGGCTTCAACCTGAGTGTGGCTGCTCAGGATCTCCATCCCGAGGTCATTTACCAGCTTTTTGAATTCCGGTGGTTCATACCCGTAAAATTTCCCCTCGGCATAACCGGCAAGTTCAAGGTATTTGTAACCTGCATCGGATACTTTTTTTAACGATCCCGGAACATCAATGGCCATCGCGTCGCGGATCGTGTACAATTGAAGAGCTATGCCGAATGTTTTCGGATCAACAACTGCTGCGGCTGCTGTTTCTTTGGCAGGTTTGGCTGAATTCCTGCACGCATACTGCGACAGGGCAAATGCTCCCAGAGCGCCTGCGGCCGACACTCTCAGGAAATCTCTCCTTGATTGTGATTTTTTCATAGTTGTAGTTCTAAATATTTAAGTTTGAGTTGTTTGTTGTTTTTGAAATCAGGAATTAAAAATAATACAAACTTTTGCATGTCAATGCGTTTACAGACAATTTTTTGATAGTCTCAGTTCATGATATAATAATGGGCTACAAAATAAGCGGCCGATATCATTATTTTTCCGATTTGATCTTGCTCGGCGAATATCCGAATTCAGCCTTGAACAGGCGGCTGAAATACCTGACATCTGAAAAACCGGTCTTATAAGCGGCTTCGGAAACATTATACCCGTTCTCAAGGAGGTTCCTGCCAATATTCATCTTCATCCTTCGGACGAAATCTACCGGACCTAATCCCGTCAGCCCTTTAATTTTATTGTATAGTACGGTACGGCTGACATTACAGTGGTCGGCCAACATACTAACAGACATATCTCCCGTATAGTTTTCTTCAATGTATAAAACCAGCCTGTTCATAAACTCTCCGTCTTTCGAAGTGATCTTGAGGGAATCCTTTCCATTTGTCCTTTTTCCGGTGTAGTAAGCGATTATTCTGTTCCTTTGATTTAGAAGGCCTGCAGCTATTGTTTTCAGATACTCCATGTTGAACGGTTTGACAATATACGATTCTGCCCCGGTTTCAATGCCTGCGATCTGGTCCCTGACATCACCTTTTGAGGTCAGCATTATCACCGGGATATGGCTTGTCGCGAAATCATTCTTAAGCCGCCTGGTCATTTCCAATCCATCCATTCCGGGCATCCGTATGTCGGTAATGATAAGGTCGGGGTTCATTGCCTTGGCCAGATGCAATCCTTCCTCCCCGTTCCTTGCACCCACAGGATTAAATCCGGACTTCAGGGACTGGCATATGTAATTCAGTATTTCATGGTTATCCTCCACCACCAGGACAAGGTCTTTTTCCGACGAATCCGGTTCAGGCATTTTTTCCGCAGCGTCAGGATCATCTGAAAGAAAGCTTACATGGGAATATTTCGGATGGGGGATTCCATCTTCCTCAATTCCGATACCAGGATCGTTAAGAAAATGATCCTTGCCTTTTAACAGCCTGATTACAAAAGTACTGCCTTTGCCGACCACAGAAGTTATAACAATGTCTCCCTTATGAAGCCTGGCCAGTTCGTATGAAAGTGATAAGCCGATTCCTGTCCCGGCAAGATCCTGATTGCTGAGTATTGTATACCTTGTGAAAATGTCTGACAGGCTTTTCTGGGGTATACCTGGTCCTTCGTCCGATACAGATATGTCAATTGAATTGTCCCTCGGTGAATCTGCGATCTTTACCTGTACAGATTTCCCTGTATTTGTGAATTTTATCGCATTTGAAATTATATTATAGATAATGATATCCAGCTTATTTGGATCTGCAAACACCATGAACGAGTCAGACCCGGATTCAAACAGGCAGGAAATACCTTTGTGTTTGGCTAGCGGTCCGAAGCTGTCAAAAATCTCCCTGGTAAAAGCCACAATATCTATTTCCCTTACTTTCAGGATCATTCTGTTGTTTTGTACTTTCCTGAAATCGAGCAGCTGGTTTGTAAGTTGAAGCATCCGCCTGGCATTTTTCAACATTATTCCCATCTGCATCTTCTTAACGGGTGCAATGTTCTTTTCCCCGATCATATCCTCAAGCGGACCGATTATTAAAGTAAGCGGTGTCCTTATTTCATGGGATATATTGGTGAAAAACTGGAGCTTGACTTCGTTTATTTTCTTTTCAACAGCAAGCGCATTCTTGTACCTGTTTATCCTTGAAATTGCATTGAAAATAAGCACGGCAGCCAGACCTGCCAGAATGACATATAAAAAATATGCTGCCGTTGTTTTCCACCATGGGGGAGTGATCCGGATATTTAAGATCCGTTCCCCGGAGGCCGATTGCCCGTTGCGGTCGAGCGATTTTACCCTGAATATATACTTACCCGGTGAAAGGTTGGTATACGTTGCCCTGTGCTGGTTACCGATATAGTTCCAGTTGCTTTCAAAATTATCAAGCTTATAGGTGTACTGTATCCCGTCAGGATCGAGGAAGTCAAGCGCGGAAAAATCTATGCTGAAGCTCGATTGATTGTATTTGAGGGTTAAATCATCCGAGAATGAGATGCTTTTCTTTAATGGAGAGTCCTTTTGATAGAAAGAAACTTCCTTATTGAATAACAGGAATTTTGTAAGCTGAATATTATCTACCTGGTGACTTGAGATTTTCTTCACGGGATCTATTGCTTCAAATCCTAATGATCCCCCGAATAAAAGCTGCCCGTTCGATTTCATGCAACAGGTATTTTCAGAGAAACTATTAAATCCCAAGCCGTTATAGTTGTTGAATACCTCCGTACTGTTGCTTTCCGGATTGATCCTGACCAAACCATTTTCGGTGCTTACCCAGATTTTGCCTTCCTTGTCGCCGAGTATGCCGTATATGATACCGAATGCCGATCCGTCTTCGGATCCGAAATGCCTGAATACCGCCTTCTGACCGTCAAATTCTTCCATCAGATCAACACCGCCTCCGAAGGTGCCAAACCACAATCTCCCTTTACTGTCTTCAAAAATGTGAATTATATCGTTGTAAACCAGGCTTTCAGGGTCGGAGGGATTTTTCAGAAAAACCCTGAACCTGAAATTTCCCGATTCCATGTCCTTTCGTTCAAGGAAATTAAGCCCGAAAGTGGTTGCAGCCCAGAGGTTCCCCGAAGAATCTATTAACAGATGCCTTATCAGATTACTCGAAAGATTGCTGTTTTGCTGATTTATCCGCCTGAAGGTGAAATCATTTTCCTCAGGATATTCAAGGAGGCTGATGCCGTTCCCGTACGTGCCGATCCATATTTTGCCAGACTTGTCTTCACAGATCGAATAGATGTTATTATTGCCAATACTTGTGCTGTCGCCGGGGGAGTGTTCAAATCTCCTGAATTTTATGTCGCTGTAATCAGGTGAAAAGTCACTGAGAGGTTCAGTGGAGACACTCAGTCCGTAACCTTTCGATCCAACCCACAGATATCCATTTGAATCGTTCAGGAAGGAATAAGTGATGTTTCTGAATGATTCTAGCCCCACACCCGGGAGGGAATAGAAAACCCTGACCTGCGTAAACAGGCTGTCGAAAAGATGTATCTTACCTGCCTTTGTTGCAACCCATAAATACTTGTTCTGGTCTTCAATCATAGCTCTTGAAACATTGTCCTGCAGATCAAGCCTTTCCTTTTCAAGCAGGTAGTGTTGAAATGCATCATTTCCCAGTATGACTTTTTCAACTCCGCCGAGAACCTGGCCGGTTCCAACCCATAGCTGGCCTGATTTGTCTTCGGTAATGCAATGCACAATGTTTGAAGAGATTGAATTTGGATCTTTCGGGTCGTTCCGGAAGAATTTAAAGCTGTCATTTGCCCTGTTATAAAGGCCCAGCCCGTTCCCGTGCAGTCCGATCCAGAGATTATTACCGGAATCTTCATAGAATTGGGGCCGTTCAAGGTCAGTGAGCGGCTTTATTTCTTCGGGAGTCAGTTCATACTGCCTGCTGGTGAGGCTTTTCAGATCGAGGCGGGTCATGCCGAATTCAAGTGCGGTCAGCCACAACTGGCCAAAACGGTCTTCGTATATCTTATCGAGGTTGGAAGAGTGAAATTTTACATTTTGCCATGAATATCCTCCACCTGGTAAGATCATCAGTCCGTTATCCCTGAATCCTGCCAGAATTGCTCCGTCCGCCGTACAGTGCAAATGGGTTATCTTATCTGACTTCAATTCCGGGGTATTCAGTGTGTTGATCTGCCTGGTTGCTCCGGTAGACTTATTATAAATAAAAATCCCCGATGACCAGGAACCAAACCATATCTCCTTTCCTGTTTCACAGACAGAAGTAAATGAATAATTCTCGTATTTATCAGAAAAAGCCGGGTTTTCATCGCTTATTTTATCCTGCGGAATGAAACTGATCCCTTTTTCAGTCCCGATCCATACATTTCCACCGGAATCGGATTTAATAAACCTGATATTGTTACTGGTGATTGAATTTTCCTGACTATCAATAAAGTGCTTAATGGAATAAGTGTTTCCTGCAACGTCGAATCTGAGAAGATACATGCCTGATTCCGATGATCCAAGCAGAATTATATCTTCCGAGTATTGAAGAAAAACCCTCATTGCCCCGTTTTTCACATCGGTTCCTTCATACAAGGGAAGCGAATGGAAAGTTTCGGTTTCGGGGTTGAAGAAGTGGTAATACCCGTCATATGTTTCAAGCCAGACGAATTGTCTGCTGTCCTCCCAGACCTTGATGACCCTGTTGTTGGTAAAACTTGCGGGATTGCCGGTTGAACTTCTGAAAATCTTGAATTCGTAGCCGTCGTATCTGTTGAGTCCGTTGTATGTCCCGACCCACATGAATCCCTTGCTGTCAAACAGGATGCTGAATCCTGTATTCTGCGACAAGCCGTCTTCGGAACCGATATGATCAAACCTGAAAATATTCTGGCAATTACCATAAACAGGAAGGAAAATAAAAAAAACCAACAGAAGGAATCGGGTCCTGATTTTCATTAAAGCCGGTTTTGTTTTCAAAAATAATATAATCACGGCCATTATAGGCAATTTGTCTACCTAAAACTGATGATTTGTATACCATCTGAATGGTGATTACCTGATAACTTAGCCTTGAAAAACCAGTCTGCCGTAGTAATTATGAAAAAAACAATCGCGATTCTTATACTTATTTCCGGTTTTACAACAGTCAAGTCACAGCCTGCATGGACTAATGTTGCCAGTTACGGCGGCGACCGGTCGGGTAAAACAAAATGCACTGAGGTCATCAACAGCCTCATTGACAGCCTTGCCGGAACCGGAGGCGGAACACTGTTTTTCCCTTCAGGTACTTTTCTCACAGGCCCTATTATTTTAAAAAGCAATATCACACTTTATCTCGATGCCGGGTCTGTCATTAAATTCACCGATGATTTTGAGGATTATCTTCCAATGGTCCAGTCGAGATGGGAGGAAGTGCGGGTTAATAACTTCAAATCACAGATCTATGCTTACAGGTGTGAAAATATCGCAATAAAAGGTGACGGGCACCTGGAAGGGCAGGGCAGAAAATGGTGGAATTACTGGAATGACTTAGCTTCGGGCAGACCTGTAGACAATAAATGGCGCGATATTTTCAAGAGTGAAAATGAAGAATTACTGACTAAGAATGAATATATAAGGAACAAGGGAAACTTTCTGCGTCCTCCCATGATTACAACCTATGAGTGCAGCAATGTTCTTATTGAGGATGTCAGCTTTTCAAATCCTCCGTTCTGGACAATTATGCCGGCCTTTTCCGATAATATTACAATTACGGGTATAACGATCGACAATCCGGAAGACTCTCCGAATACTGATGGTATCGATCCATCATCATGTACAAATGTCCATATTTCCAATTGCCACATAACTGTTGGCGACGACTGTATTGTAATAAAGTCAGGACGGGATGAAGATGGCAGGGAGGCCGGAGTGGCCACAGAAAACATAACGATTTCAAACTGCACAATGCTAAAAGGGCATGGAGGAGTCGTAATTGGGAGCGAAATGAGCGGCGGTGTAAAAAGAATTGCGATTTCCAATTGTGTCTTTGAAGGAACCGATATAGGTATAAGAATCAAAACAATGCGCGGAAGGGGAGGCCTTGTCGAGGATGTCAGGGTTTCCAATATCACAATGAATAATATTGTTGATGAAGGCATACTGATCACTCTGCGTTATCAGCCATCAGAACCGGAACCGCTTTCGGAAAGAACGCCGGCTGTCAGGAATATTCAGCTCTCAAATATCAGCATTAATGGCGCCCGAAGGCCCGTGGCAATCTTCGGTCTTGATGAGAGGGCCGTCTCACAGGTATCTTTCAGCGATCTTCAGACACTTTCAGAAAAGGGGATTTTGCTGGAGAATACATCAGGCATCAGTTTCCACGATATGCGCATGGAGATAAAAGAAGGAAGCTCCCTTGAAGCAAAATACTCCCGCGGAATAACCTGGGACATGGTGACGGTGATTAATCCGGTCAGGGATGTTCCCTGCCTGAAATTGATTAACTGCCAGTACGTGAAAGTCTCAAATTGTTTTCAGCCGGAGCCAATAAATTCATATATTTCTGAAGATGACGGGTGTGACAACCTGTTTATGGTTAATAATGTACTTCCCGGAACTAACCGGCCTTTAAGGAAAAAGGGCAAAACAATTGTTTCTGAAAATAATATTACCGGTAAATCACTCTAAATCACTAATTAATGTATCATGAAAAGAATTCTATTCAACCGCAGTCTTGTCTTTCTGCTGATGATGCTGGTTACCCTGGTATCATTCGGGCAGGGCGGCAGAACTATCACAGGAAAGGTCACTGACGCCAACGGAGAAGCTTTACCCGGGGCGAATATAATAGTCCTGGGGACCTCAACAGGTGTTCAGGCTGATGTTAACGGCAATTATGAAATCGGGGTTGCAGACCCTGCAAACGCCGTGCTGGAATTCTCCTTTATCGGATATACAAGGCTGCAAATCGCTGTGGGCGGCCAGAGCACGGTAAATGCCGTACTGCAGGAGGAGTATATAGGCCTGAATGAGCTCGTGGTGGTAGGTTACGGAACCGTGAAAAAGAAGGACCTCACCGGGTCTGTTTCTTCAATAAAGGCTGCTGAGATCAACAAAACTGCAACCAATAATGCCCTTCAATCGATGCAGGGTAAGATTGCTGGTCTTGACGTAACAAAATCAAGCGGGGAATCAGGTTCCGGAATCAACATCGTACTTAGGGGCAACCGTTCGATCAATGCATCAAATACCCCGTTATTTCTTGTCGACGGAATTGAATACGGCTCCACGCTCGATATCAATGCTTCAGATATTCAGTCGATTGAGGTTCTTAAGGATGCATCATCGACTGCAATATACGGAACACGGGGTGCCAATGGAGTTGTGATCATAACGACCAGGAAGGGTGCTACAGGCGCCGGAAAATCAAAAATTACGGTTAATTCCTACGTCTCGTTCAACAGTCCGACAAACCTGCCCAGGATAATGAGTGTTGAGCAGGACTACCTGCTGATTGCCGAGCGACAGCGCTACAATGCTGAAAAAGGAACTTCGGCATGGGGTTCAACAAGCATGTCAGATTACCCGGCCTCTGCAGTTCTTTCGGATATTGTAAGCGCGCCATACGAGAAATCAGTTTACCAGTTATATACAGAAGGCGGCGTAGATTGGTTCGACCTCATCCTTCGCAACAGTGTTTCAAATAATCATGAAGTCTCGTTGTCGGGGGCTGATGCAAAAACTTCGTTTGTAGTTTCCCTGGGATTTCTTGATGAGCAGGGATTGCATCGGAACGATGTGCTTAAAAGATACAATGGAAGGATCAACCTTGATCACAAAATCACCGACAAGCTCATGGTCGGTGCCAATCTGCAGTACACTTACCGGAACTGGGACAGAAGAGACGATAATGTTTATTCGCAGCTCATTAAAATGCATTCGATGGCTCAGCCTTATCTGTCAGATGGTTCTATTCTGGACAGACCTTCGGAGCTTGCCATAAGCCATACAAATCCGCTTCTGAATGAAGTGCCGGGCTACTATATGAATAATACCCTTGGAAACAGGCTTTTCGGTAACCTGTTCCTTGAGTGGGAATTATTGAAAGGTTTAAAGTTTAAGTCTGTTTTCGGAGTTGATCAGCAGGGGAAGAGGGAAGGTGAGTATGAGGATTTTATGTGCACGGCCAACTATCAGTTTGGCAGGGGCTCGTCTTTTAATTCTCTTAACACCCAGTCAATGGGCTATACGCTGGAAAATACCCTTAACTATACTTTCAACATTGGTGGTGTGAATGATTTTCAGTTATTGGCCGGTCAGAGCGCTCAACAGCGGGTCTCCGAATCACATGGGTCTTCGGGAATAGGATCTTTCGACCATTATTTAAAGAGCTCGATCTATGACCTTTCGTTCATTCCGACCTCAGGACGTGCGATAGCCAACAACTACATCAAAAGCAATATGCTATCCTATTTCGGACGCGTCAATTACAAGCTACTCGACAAATATCTGCTGACTGCCACATTAAGGGCTGATGGTTCTTCCGTACTTTCGGAAGGGAACAAATGGGGATATTTCCCATCAGTTGCAGCAGCCTGGGTAATCTCCGATGAACCATTCCTGAATTCCTCAAACCTGGTAAATAATCTCAAGTTGCGGTTAAGCTGGGGAAAAGCGGGTAATGCCGCAATTGATCCATATCAGACCCTGACGATCCTGGGTATGGACAAAATACCTTATACCTATGGAGGAACCCTTGTTCAAGGCCAGGTTCCGGCAAACCTGGGAAATCCTGACCTGACATGGGAGACTACGACTACATATGATGCAGGGTTGGATATTTCCCTGTTGAAGGAAAGAATAACTGCTGCCCTTGATATTTATTATTCAAAGACAAACGATCTGTTGGTATACAAAGGCTTGCCAGCATCCTCAGTTTATCCCCAGGTGCTTGAGAATGTAGGAACTACCGAAAACAGGGGATTTGAAGCTTCCATTACCATGCGGGTAATTGAAAAGAGTGACTTTAGCTGGGTTTCGGATCTCACATACTCTATGAACCGGGATAAAATTGTCTCCCTTGCAAGCGGTGAGGCCAGGGATGTCTCCAATCCGGACCAGGCTTTAATAGTCGGAGAACCTGTGCGGGCATTCTATAATTACGAAGCCGACGGTTGCTGGTCGATCGCCGAGGCCGACGCTGCCCTCGTCTACGGCAAAGTACCCGGAGACGTCAAACTTGTAGATGCCAACAATGACAAGGTAATTAACGACCTTGATAAGAGAATTTACAGCAAGAGTCCGAAATTCATTGCAGGATGGAACAATAGTTTTACTTACCGGGGATTTACCTTATCCTCGCTTATTTATGCGAGGGTCGGTCAATGGATAGAGTATGATTATAATACGGCATATAAGCCTACTGAAGCCGATGGTTCGCCTGCTGTGGATTTCTGGACACCAGAAAACCAGGGTGCCAAATTCCCAAGACCAGGGATTGCTTCTCAGAACGATATGCCTGCTGTGGCATTTGAAAAAGCATCATTTCTGAAGATAAGAGAGGTGACGCTTGGTTATACGATACCCGGGCAGATTGTTTCGAAGATCGGGATCTCCAATATAAGATTATACGGATCGCTTCAGAACTATTTTACATTCAGTAATCTCGACAATTACGATCCTGAGCGTGGCGGGGCTATTTCAAATCCTTTGTCAAAACAAATGGTATTTGGTATTAATCTTGAATTTTAATTTCTTTAAATCAATACCTTATGAAAACAGGTTTAAAAAATATAACAGCAATATTTACAGTAATTATGCTGTCTAATATTGCATGCACCGATTATCTTCTGGAAGACAATAAAACCGGTGCCAGTGAAGACGTAATCTATTCAACCAAGTCGGGACTGGATGGATTGCTGGCTGCCAGCTATTCCTACCTTCGCGGATGGTACGGAAAGGAGGCTGCTTTTGGCCTGAGTGAAGGGGGAACGGATACCTGGCTTACCGGATATGACAACAGGCAAAAGGTACTTATCGACTATTCCGGGATAAGTCCCGAGGTGGCAACAAGTTCAAGGGAAACGATGAATGCCTGCTTCGATGAGTTCTGGGAGCTTTTCTATACGGCAGTGAATACCTGCAATACCGGTCTTAAATACGTTGAAGAGGCTCCTGACGTAATACTGTCAGAAGCAGACAGAAATGCCTACCTGGGTGAACTGAAAGCGTTAAGGGCATTTTATTACTGGCACCTTGTCGAAACATGGGGTCCTGTCCAGATAAACAGGGAGCCGGTCAGCAGCGTTTCAACCCTTGCTTACCGTAATTCTGAAGAGGAGGTTTATGCATTCATGCTCGAAGATCTTGATGATGCCGTAGAGAAACTCGCAAACAGAACAACGAAAAACGGTCATATAAACCTCTGGGCTGCAAAAGCCCTCAGGGCACGGATACTTCTATATAAGGGAAGCAAGTTCAATGACAACCAGGCATACCTCGATGCAGCCGGTGCAGCCGAAGAAGTAATATCTGGCAGCGGTTTATCATTTTTTACCGATTATGCTGACTGCTGGAAAGGGAACAACGAAAACGGAATATCAAATAAGGAAGTAATATGGTGGGTCGATTATTCTGACGTTCTTGAAAACAATATACTTCCCAAACGGCTGAAACTTAATGCAAGCGGTGCACAAATGACCTGGTCGCAGATGATCCTCCGCAATGCAGCCAACACAATAGGCGGCAATGCTTCCCACCTTATGTTCGTTGGAGTCTGGAATTCTGTTCCAGGCCTGACGACTGTGTTTAAACGTACAGATACAGAAGCAAATAAGATTTTAAAGTATGCTGGAGTTGATTACAATCTTGGTACAAGCTATCAGGCTTACAGTAAGGGCTTCACCAGGTTTGTTCCTTCCGGTTATCTTCTTGATCTGTTTAATGATGAAACTGATCAAAGATACCAGGCTTCGTTCAGGGATACTTATTATCTCGCACCACCCCTGCAATCAGCATTTGCCGGCGGGATTGCTCCGCCTTCCGGATATCCGGAAATGAGAGATACGGCAATCTTTATGGCAAAACAGACAGCCACTCCGGAACAGGTTGCCAGGGCTGCAAACCGTTACGTCCTTTTTTCACGTACTGATGTCGGCGATCCCAGGGTGTATCCTCTCTATCAGAATGAGGGAGCCACCCTGCCCACAATCGCAACAGGGACCTCAGGAAATGAGAACTTCAAGGGTAACAGGATATATATCCAGCTGAAGAAATTTGACGATCTGAACGGATTGATCATCAGGGATCTGGGTTCACGAGATGCATTCGTCATCCGCCTCGCGGAAATGTATCTTATTGCTTCCGAAGGCTACATGATGGGGGGCCAGCCTTCTTCAGCAATCCAGAAACTGAATGAACTGAGAGGCGCCCGTGCAATATCAGGGCAGTCAAATGTTCTGTCGGCTGAGGAAGAAGCTTTGGTTTCGGGCAGGGATATTAAGGTAATTCTTGATGAAAGAGCAAGGGAATTATGCGGAGAGCAGCAGAGATGGTTCGACCTGAAAAGGACTGGTAAACTTGTTGAGATGGTTACGGCTTATAACGGCAGCGCCAAAGACAACATTAAGTCTTTCCACACTCTGCGGCCAATTCCTACTCCGCAGATCGATGCCATCACTAACCTTACAAGCGGACCCGATCCTGATGGATTCTGGCAGAATGAAGGATATTAAATATGCATAAAAAAGTAATTGTACTATTGATCATTGTCCTGTCGTCCTGTAATTTCGGGGCACAGGATAAAAAAACCAGGACAGCTGCCGGCAAATGGTCGGTCCGCATGGCAAACAGTGCCATGACCAGGTCGGACAGCCTCATTCATTATGTAGACGGGAATCCCAAATGGGCCTATGATGTTGCCTTCCTGGGAATGGCCATCGACAGACTCGGAGAAATCGATCCGAAATACTCAGATTACATGAAAAAATGGGTGGATCATTTCATCAGGCCCGACGGATCAGTGAAAGATTACAGCAGGGAGGAGTACAACCTCGACAGGATCTTTCCCGGAAGGAACATAATGACTCTCTACAGGAAGACTCCGGAAACCAGGTATAAAGTTGCCCTCGATGGTTTTATAGAGCAGTTAAGGACCCACCCAAAGACAAATTCAGGGGGTTACTGGCACAAGCAAATATATCCCTGGCAAATGTGGCTCGACGGAATATACATGGGTTCGACCTTCATGGCCGTGTATGCTGCTGAATTTAACGCACCTGAATGGTTTGACGTGGCAACTGCGCAGACCAGAATGATTTATGTTAAAACACTTGACGACTCTACCGGACTACTGATGCATGCCTGGGACGAGAGCAGACAACAGAAATGGTGCGATCCGGAGACCGGGAAATCGCATCACCCGTGGAGCCGCGCCACAGGATGGTATACCATGGCCATACTTGATATCCTTGACTGTCTTCCTGAAGATCAACCTGACAGGGGGGAACTGATCGCAATCCTGCAAAACGTTTGTGATGCCCTCCTTAAAGTCCGCGATCCGGAAACCGGCCTGTGGTTCCAGGTACTTGACCAGGGCGGGAGAGAAGGCAACTACATAGAAGGTTCGGGATCAGCAATGTTTGCATATGTATTTGCAAAAGGAGCACATAAAGGGTTTCTCGATCAGAAATTCCTTGCAGTCGCTGATTCATCTTTCAGTAATATAGTAAGGCACCTGATAACCGTCGATGAAAAAGGCATGGTCACCATGCACAACATCTGCGGCGGCTGCGGCCTTGGAGGCAATCCATACAGGGACGGATCATATGAGTACTATATAAACGAAAAAAGGATCGATAACGACCCAAAAGGCGTTGCTGCCTTCATCCTGGCCGCTCTGGAACTGGACAAATAATAATTCAGTTCCTTAAGGGTTTGTCTTATTTTAATTCAAATAACCGGCAGATATGCCTGTTAAAGATATTTTCAAAAACACATTCTGATACAACCTCTTCATGCTGCTCGAGCAATTTGAAGTAAACATCCATCTTCTGTGCGGCAAGCTTATATGCAACATGGATCAGCTGGCGCATATCAGGATTATAGCCCGGATTTCCCGGGATATGCCTTAATGATGATGCAAATTTTTTGCTGCTCCAGGTTGCAACTTCAACAACCGGCGGGAGGGAGGAGGCTTTTATGTCAATCACATCGGCATAGGGCGCACACAGTTCATCGATCTTTTCAAGCGATTTTGCATAGATCTCCTTGACGAAATCAAGTGCTTCCCCCCCTGCCTCAGCCAATCCGATAACCTCTTCAAGCCAGGTTGTGCCTGCAGTTTTAAGATGGATGCCTTTATTATGCTTTTTCAAAAGGCCTCCTATAACAGGATAAATAGTAAACTTGTCAGAACCGGAATGAACGCTTATTTTGAGGTTTTCGGGCAGGTCAAATTCTTTAACGGCATAACTGACCACAAGGAGATCTTCCTCAAACTCTTCGGCAAACCTGACGGGGTCGCCCACATAGTTGACTCCCTTGTTAAACCGGCCGGTAAATTTCGGAGCAATGGTCTGAACCGGAACTTTTTCGGCGCCAAGCATGCTCAGGATGAAGAACAGTTCTACAGGAGTCTGCGGATGTGCAACTTCATCCATTGAAACCTCTGTAACAAAATTGCCGGCACCTTTCCCGTCCTTTATTTTTCTATATATCTCACCGGCTTTTTTAGCAGCAAAAAGATATTTCTCAGCAATATCTCTAAGTAGAGAAGGTGAGCACTTTAAAGGCTTTTCAATTCCGGGAATATCTAAATTATCTGAATATGACGTCACTGAAGACAGGAATTTGCCTGTTTCGGCTTCCGGAGCTCTTTTCCCGATGTAGGATGCAACATCAATTGTAAAGAAGTCAGAACTCTCTATGAATCTGTCGACGGTATCGAGATTAATGTGGTCAGCGTCGACAAAATATGGTTTCCTGAAGCCTGCTTTTTTCGTAACGGTATCGGCTTCAATCCTCACATCATGCGGCTGTGTGCCAATGATAATATGTTCCCTGTTTGATTTGTTCCACACGGGAGTTATTTCGATCCCGCCTTTCCCGGCTTCCAATATTGCTCTTAATTGCGCATGGCCCTGGTGTCCAAACCTGTCACCAAGTCCGATTGAATATTTTCCGAGTATTTTCATTTTAAAAGGCTGAATATTTATTTATTTATTGTCAGTCAAGTGTTACCTTTTTGTTTTTTGGTGCAAAGACTGTCATTATTGTCCATGCAACAAGATAAGCGCTTCCTGCAATGGCAAACATCACAACATAGCCTGTTTCAATATGCCCTAATTCTTTAAAATGTTCGAGTATACCCCCTGCAATGTAAGAAATGAAGGCACCGCCTACGGCACCTGCCATACCGCCTATTCCCGTAACCGAGCTGACAGCTTTCTTTGGAAAGGCATCAGATACAGTAGTGAAGATGTTGGCAGACCATGCCTGGTGTGATGAAGCCGCAAGAGCAATCAGGCAGACTGCTCCCCACGTACTTACTCCGGACGATTGGGCAAATACAATAGGCACGACCAGAAGTGCAAAGATAAGCATCGTTACTTTTCGTGCTTTGAAGGGCGACATCCCTTTCCTGATCATATATCCTGAAACCCACCCTCCTCCAATGCTTCCTATTGTGGTCATTGTATAAATAAAGGCAAGAGGTAAACCGAATGAGGATACGCTGAGGCCTGCACCTCTGACAGTTGAAAGCCAGCCTGGGATCCAGAAAAGGTAAAACCACCAGATAGGGTCCGTAAGACCTTTACCAATGAAGAATAACCAGGTCTGACGGTACCTGAGGAGCTTCAGCCACGAAACCTTTTCTTTGGTCTCAGCCTGTTCATCAGTATCACTATGTATATAAGCAAGCTCTGATGCCGATACTTTCTTATGCTTTTCGGGTATTTCATAGAAAATGAACCAGAGGAGTACCCAGATGAAACCTATTGCGCCGGTTATGATAAAGGCAGACTGCCAACCCCATGCAACCACCATAGCAGGAATAGCAAGAGGCGCCACTATTGCACCCACGTTGGTACCCGAGTTGAAGATTCCTGTTGCCAGAGCACGTTCTTTTTTGGGGAACCATTCAGCTACTGACTTAATGGCAGCAGGAAAGTTTCCGGCCTCGCTTACACCGAGAAAACCCCTCCAGAATCCAAAACCCCATACACCTTTGGCCAGTGCGTGACCCATTGCCGCAATACTCCACAATATAACTGAAATCCCGTATCCTATTTTGGTTCCGAATTTATCAATAAGGCGTCCGGCTATTACCATCCCCACACCATATAAGAGTTGGAAGGCCATAATAATATGCGCATAATCCTTCTCGCCAATTCCCAGATCACTTTCAAGAAGAGGTTTAAGGATCCCGATTACCTGCCTGTCAAGATAGTTTACAGTCGTCGCAAAGAATATCAGAGCACAGACCGTCCATCTGTAGTTCCCGATTTTTTTAATTTCTGACATGTTTTAGAGGTTAATTTGGTATAGGTTAGTAATTTTTAGTTGTGCTTTACACATTATAAGTTGAAGATGCGGTTGTACCGCCCCGTCCGGTCCAGTTGGTGTGGAAGAACTCTCCCCTTGGCTTATCGATACGTTCATAAGTATGCGCACCAAAGTAATCGCGCTGTGCCTGGAGCAGGTTGGCGGGGAGTCGTCCGGATCTGTAACCATCAAAATAACACAGGGCTGAAGAGATCGAAGGAACCGGAATTCCGTTAGAAATTGCGGTGGCAACAACATTCCTCCATCCATTCTGGGCTTTCTCCACCTTATCAATAAAGAATGGATCGAGAAGAAGATTTGTTATTTCCGGATTATTATCGAAGGCCTCCTTTATTTTACCTAGGAATGCAGATCTGATAATGCATCCTCCCCGCCACATCAAAGCGATCCCGCCATAGTTCAGCTTCCAGCCGTATTCTGCTGCTGCTGCTTTCATCAGCGCATAACCCTGTGCATACGAAACGATCTTTGAAGCATAGAGGGCATCCTTTATACTGGCAATAAACCTGACCTTATCTTCCGGTGCCACCGGTGAAGGTCCGTGAAGTACCTCTGAGGCTTTTACCCTTTCATCCTTTACCGCCGACAGGCATCTGGCAAATACCGCTTCACCGATCAGTGTCAGAGGAATTCCGAGATCGAGGGCCGTAACGGCGGTCCACTTGCCTGTTCCTTTTTGTCCTGCAGTATCAAGTATTTTATCGACAAGTGGTTTGCCATCAGTATCTTTGTATGCAAGAATATCCCGCGTAATTTCAATCAGGTAGCTGTCGAGATCGCCTTTGTTCCACTCCCTGAAGATAAGATGCATTTCATCAGCGCTCATGCGAAGAAGATCCTTCATAATCTGGTAAGCTTCGCAGATAAGCTGCATATCGCCATATTCAATTCCGTTATGTACCATCTTTACGAAATGGCCGGCGCCGTTTTCTCCAACCCAGTCGCAGCATGGAGTTCCGTCTTCCACTTTTGCGGCAATAGCCTGAAATATTGGTTTTACTTCAGGCCAGGCGGCTTTTGATCCGCCGGGCATTATTGAAGGGCCGAGCAATGCTCCTTCTTCACCACCCGACACACCTGTCCCAATATATAACAGTCCTTTGCTTTCAACCAGTGCGGTACGCCGGTTGGTATCGGGGAAATGTGTATTGCCGCCGTCAATAATGATGTCTCCCTTTTCAAGGAGCGGGATCAGGGTATTGATCATGTCGTCAACCGCATTTCCGGCCTTGACCATAAGCATTATTTTCCTTGGACGTGCTATTGATTTTACCAGTTCCTCAATTGTATGAGTTCCAACAATATTCTTTTCTTTTGCCCTTCCACTAATAAAATCATCAACTTTTTTTATTGTCCGGTTAAAAACACTTACCCGGAAGCCCTTGCTCTCCATATTGAGTACAAGATTTTCGCCCATCACTGCAAGTCCGATAAGTCCTATGTCAGATAGTTTATTCATTGTTGTTTAATATTTGTATTTGGTTAATATTCGCTGCTGGTCTGCTGGTCTGCTGGTCTGTTGCATCTTGCATGTTGCATTTATCTTGTTCATCTTGTATCTTGCTTATCTGGTTATCTCCCCATCTCCGCATCCCGCATCTCCTCATCTCCCCATCTCCCCATCTTCTTCCGTCATCCATCTTTACTTACTATAATACTCCCTCACAACCTCATCCATAACCCAGCTCGTTCTTGCTGCCGACACGCCTGTGCTCACAACCTCCGATCCTGTTGTCAGGGATTTAACAACCTGTTCAATTAAATAATATTGTATGTTTTCGGGTCTTTCATTTACAAATTCACGGCGTCCGTTTTCATTGATAAGTACGATAGGATCAAAACTGAAGGTTGAGGTTTTGATAATACCTTTTTCACCATAGAATTCGAGGGAATCCGTGTCAATTCCAGGAGCAACCGTGAAACACCAGGTTCCGGAAGCCGCTATATTTTCAGGGAATACAAATCCTGCTGAAACAAAGTCTTCCGCGGAATAAAGGCCTGCCTGGTTCAGAGCAACTGATCCGACACTCTGGACCGGACCAAACAGGAAGTCAAGAAAATCAAGCTGATGCGACGCCAGGTCAAAAAAGTGTCCTCCGCCCGATATTTCCGGCATGACCCGCCAGGGGAGATTCCCCTTTTTTTCGTCTTCTGAAAGATACTTGAACAGCCGGATCTGGACGAACCTTACCCTGCCAATCTCACCTTTTTCAATCAGATCCCTGATAATGCGAAATCCTGGCAGACTTCTCCTGTAATACGCTACGAAGACAGGGAGGTTATATTTTTCCGATGCTTTATTAATCTCTTCACACTCCCGATAATTCAGAGCCATAGGCTTTTCGATATAAACAGGTTTACCTGCCTCCAGAACTTTGATGGCATATTCGGCATGACTGCCGGGCGGTGTTGCAATGTAAACTGCGTTGATTTCGCTGTCATTGATCAGATCGTCAGCATTGGTATAGAATTTCGGGACATTATGTCTGGCAGCATAATCTTCAGCAAGAACGGGATCGCGGCGCATAACCGCGGTCAACCTGGAGTTGCCGACTTTGTTAAATGCAGGTCCGCTTTTTAGTTCAGTTACGCTGCCGCAGCCAATCATCCCCCAGTTAATCATCTGATTTTATCTTTTGCGGCCCACAGGCCGGTTGCGGGATTGGAAATATAGAATATCTCTTCGCCGTCAGGCATTTTGTTGAAACCCTCTTTCAGCTTTTCAGGATTATATCTCCTGGTCATTATTTTAAGATCAGCATACCCGAAATTTACTGATTCAATTTCTTTTCCGCTCAGAATTCCAGGACAATAAGTGATGGAGAACCTTCCTTCCGAACTTCCGTGGATGAGATGAGCTGCCGCGCTCAGATTGTTTCTAAGTTCCTCATTTTCGCTTACAGCCTTCAATGTGGCAGGTGTTCCCCTGTATCCATATTTCCTTATAAGCCTGTCAATCTCCTTATCTTCCCCGAATTCCTTAAGCCCGGGTGCAAGGATAATAAGCTCGCCTGCATCAGCCATTACCATACGAGTCCGGTATATACTCTTGTTACCGAGCCATGTGCTTTTGAATTCAGAAGGATCGAGATATACAACAACTTTCTTCAGAGGGTTATCAAAAACGAGGAAATTTACCTTGACCGAAAGCTCCGATGCCAGCCTGAAAACCTCCTCATCATCCCCGATATAGAGCCCCCTGATCACCAGTTTTCCCGAATCATCGCGGCCTATTACAGTCTGGATATATACAACCGGAAGGTGAGAAATGAATTTTTCAGATGCGTAATTGAGAAGCCTTCTCACAGGTGTATCCGCCTTGCCCATCATCCGTTCCATTCCGTAAACTGCACCTACAAAATGACTTTTATTGATGCCTTCGGGTCCGCCGGTACCTACTAAAAGGTTTTTATTATAATTCGCCATTCCTACAACCTCATGGGGAACAACCTGTCCGATAGAGATAATCAGGTCGTGTCCGCCATTTATTACAAGCTTATTAAGCTGCGCAGGCCATGAATAGTCGAGTTTCCCTTCCGTTATTTCCGAGACAAATTCCCCGGGCACGGTTCCGACCGTAACCACGTCATTTCTCCAGTCATGTGTCCGGAAAAGCTCTTTTGGAACTCCTTTGTACATTTCCGAAATCTCACCCTGAGTCATTGGCGAATGAGTTCCTAGTGCTGGGAGGATATCCTTAAGGTTTTCCTTAAAGTAGTTGTAGATAAGTGTTGTAATGTCGCCCGAGCGGGAATGAAACCTCGTAAAATCGGGCGGCACAACAAGTACTTTCTTCCTGGGCCCGATCTTTACGAGAGCGGCGTAAACCCCATACTCCAGATCATTCGGACCAATAACCGTTGTTTCTGAACCTGACTGGTAATATATCATGACAGCAAAGCTATAAATTTCACGTTTATAATTTCTTTCCATCATTCCCATCCCGCCCATCTCCCCATGCCATCTAAACACCGCTGTAGGCACTGAACCCTCCATCCACGGGGATCACAACTCCGGTAACAAACTTCGACAGATCCGACGCAAGGTAAAGTAATGTGCCGGTCAGTTCTTCCGGAACACCAAACCTTTCCATCGGAGTTGCATTAAGTATCTTTTTACTTCTGGCCGTCAGTTCCCCGCTTTTCTCATCGATAAGCAGGAACCTGTTCTGGTTGGTGAGCAGAAAGCCCGGTGCAATCGAGTTTACCCTTATCCCGGTTTTTGAAAAATGCACTGCAAGCCATTGCGTGAAATTATTAACAGCAGCCTTTGCAGCCGAATAGGCGGGAATTTTGGTCAGCGGCCTATAGGAATTCATTGATGAAATATTGATTATAACACCCGATTTTGACTTGATCATATCCGGGGTATATACCAATGTCGGAAGAAGAGTCCCTTTGAAGTTGAGATTAAATACCTTGTCGAAGGCTTCAGCCTGAAGTCCGAAGAATGTATCAGCCGGATCTTCAGTATCAGTTCCTTCCATCTTTTCAGCCTTAGTTGTTGCAGCTGGTGAGTTTCCGCCGGCGCCGTTCAACAGGATATCGACGGGACCGAATTTTTCATTGATTATTCTCTTTGATTCTTCGAGCGAGGCTTTTTCAAGGACATTTGCAGAAAGACCCAGCGAAGGAGTTTTATATTCTCTTTCAATTTCTGACGCTGTTTTTACAGCCGATTCGTAACTCAGATCCACAATAACTGTTTTTACCCCCTGGAAGGCAAGCGCCCTAGCCATTTCAGAACAGATTACACCAGCTCCGCCGGTTATGACTGCCACTTTGTCCCTTAAATTAAGATCATTCATTATCTATTATTTTTTTTAAATTGTAAACGAATGTTCTCCCCTTATGGGGAGATCCCGCATAGCGGGAGAGGGGTCTCATTTATTAAATCCAAAATACTCCTTAGCATTTTTATACGATATTCCTTCAATCAGTGGTTTAATGAGCTCATCTTCATCAGGTATGAATCCTTTTTCTATTTCGCCCCCTACATAATTGCAAACTATCCTTCTGAAATATTCATGCCTGGGGTAAGAGAGGAAGCTTCTCGAATCTGTTACCATACCGACAAACCGTCTCAGGAGTCCCAGGGCAGCAAGATCTTTCAGATGCTTCTCCATCCCGCTTTTCTGATCAAGAAACCACCAGGCAGCTCCGTATTGAACCTTGACCGCCTGAGACCCGTCATTGAAATTGCCTGCCATTGTAATCATCATTTCATTATCGGCAGGGTTAAGGTTATAAAGGATCGTTCTTGTCAGTTGGTCGGAATCGTCAAGTGCATTCAGAAATTTTGATATTTTCAGTGCATCCTGAGAAATGCCGATTGAATCCCATCCGGTGTCGGGCCCCATTTTACGGAACATCCGGCCATTGTTATTCCTGAGCGCCCCTGCATGGAACTGTTGTGTCCAGTTTCTCTTGTGGTTCATCCTGCAGAGGTCAAGCATTACGGCGGTTCGGAATTTTTCGGTTTCCTCTGTTGTCAGGTTGTCGCCGTTCATCAGCTGCCTGAACATTTTATCAATCTCACCTTCCGTGAATGAAACAAAATAAAAGCGCTCCAATCCGTGATCCGACAGGCGGCAGCCATTTTTATGAAAGAATTCATGTCTGTTATCCAGAGATTCAATTAGGTTGTTATAGCCGTTAATTGTAACACCTGAGGCATTACCAAGCTTCTTAATGTAAGCCCTGAACTTCACCGGATCTTCGGTCTTGATGACACCATCAGGCCTGAAAGTCGGAAGAACCGGTATTTCAAAAGAGTCTTTAAGCTGACGGTGGAATTCAAGAGTGTCGGCAGGATCATCAGTCGTACAAATTGTCTCAACATTCATTTTTCTGATCAGCGATTGTATGCTGAATTCCTTTGATTGAAGCATTGATGAAGCTCTTTCGTATATTTTATCTGCAGTGGCTGGAGAGAGAAGGTCAAATATCCCAAAGTACCTTGCCAGTTCCAGGTGCGTCCAGTGATAAAGGGGATTGCCAACTGTTGCAGGTACTGTTTCAGCCCACCTGTCAAATTTTTCCTTCGGCGTGGCATTGCCTGTACAATATAGTTCATTAATCCCGTTGGTGCGCATTGCCCGCCATTTGTAATGATCACCCTCCAACCAGGCTTCGCCGGGATTGTTAAACCGCCGGTCTTCGGCGATCATCGATGGCGAAAGATGACAATGGAAGTCAATTATTGGCTGATCTTCCGCATACTCATGAAACAACCTCCTGGCGGTTTTGGTTTCGAGAAGAAAATCTTCATTAATAAATTGGCTCATTATAAATCTTTTAACTGGATATAAAATGTTGAAAGGGAATATTATAAACGATTCCTGATAAAAATAGCAATACCATTTCAAATAACAAAGTAATTCAAAAAAGAGTTTGGCATTTATCGATTTACAAACAATTTTCAAAAGAAGAAATAATGTTTAATTATCTTTAGGGGCAAAGATTTCGTTGTTTAATAAGACTTTGTTGAACTTAAAGCTTAATTCATGTTTAAGAAATACCTGGCTGTTTTCATGGTAATTATATCCATTCCAGCCTTTTCACAGGAAAAAATTCCTTCTGTTTACAAGAACGACCTTAATGCTGCCGACATCAAAGCACTGCTCAAAAGTGTTGCCGACTGGCAGTTAAGGACACCCCTCAGTCACAACACGGCCGATTGGACCAACGCTGCGCTTTACGCCGGTATGGTCGACTGGGCGGCTATTGCCGGAAATGATACCTATTATGACTGGCTGAAGGAAATGGGTAACAAGAACAACTGGGACTACTATATCCAGAAGAATCCCCTCCGGAGATATCATGCCGATGATTATTGCGTAGGCCAGATGTACATCGAAATGTACAGGAAGTTCAGAGACAGGAACATGATCAAACCCATGAGGGCCTACCTTGACAAAATTCTGAAGGATCCCGCAAAGGGCGGCCTGGAATTCGTTAACACCGAAACTTACTGGTCATCACAGAGATGGTCATGGTGTGACGCCCTGTTCATGGGACCAACGGTTTGGGCAAAAATGGCAAATGTTACAAAAAAGAAGAAGTACCTCGAGTTCATGTATAATGAGTTCAGGTTTACGACAGACTATCTGTATGATAAAGATGAAGATCTTTATTTCAGGGATTCCAACTATTTCACAAGGAAGGAAGCAAACGGTGAAAAGGTCTTCTGGGGCAGGGGTAACGGATGGGTATTTGCAGGCCTGCCGATAATCATCAGGGAACTTCCGGCGAACTACGGGAATAAGAATTACTTTGTCACTATCTATAAGGAAATGGCTGCTAAGCTATTGTCGCTCCAGCAGTCTGACGGATCATGGCATGCGAGCCTGCTCGATCCTGCAAGCTATCCGAATCCTGAAATGAGTGCCACTGCATTTTTTGTGTTCGGCTTTGCCTGGGGCATCGAAAACGGATACCTTGATAAATCAGCTTACATGCCTGCAGTTGAAAAAGGTTGGAAATGCATGGTCAGTTCCGTCTGGCCCGATGGTAAAGTTGGTTTCATTCAGCCTATAGGAGCCGATCCGAAAGCAGTAACGGCCGAAATGACCGAGGTTTACGGCGTCGGAGGCTTCCTGATGGCCGGTACGCAGCTTTATAAAATGGCACTGAAAGGCATGTTTTAAGTTTTGTTTCTTTTGCCTTTTATCTTTAATCTTTTGTCTTTTGTCTTTTGTCTTTAATCTTTGATATCAATTTTAATCATCTAGCGTGATGAAAACTGAACTTAGGTATGCTGCTCATCCGGCAGACGTAAAAAATTATGACACGGCAAAACTGAGGCAGGAATTCCTTATTGAAAATGTATTTGTTCCCGGTGAATTATCACTGGTCTATTCAATGTACGACAGATTCATAGTGGGAGGAGCAATGCCCCTGAAAGAGAGCCTCAGTCTTGAGCCGTTTGATGATCTTAAGGCATCGTATTTCCTTGACAGGCGTGAAATGGGGATAATCAACATCGGAGGTGCGGCGGAGATCCGGGCTGATGACGTCATATTCAGCATAGGTTACAAGGAAGCCTTGTATCTTGGAAAGGAGACCAGGGTAGTGGTTTTCAGGTCCGTAGACAGTTCAAATCCTGCAAAGCTCTATATTAATTCAGCCCCCGCCCACCATAAGTACCCTTCAGTGAAGACAACACTGAAGGAAGCTGAAATAGTAACAACAGGCTCGGCAGAAGCTTCCAATCACCGGACAATCAATAAACTGCTTGTCAACAGTGTATTACCCACGTGCCAGTTGCAGATGGGTATGACTGAACTTAAACCGGGAAGTGTATGGAACACAATGCCAGTTCATACCCATGGCCGCAGGATGGAGGCATATTTTTATTTTGAAGTTCCTGAACAGCAGGCTATTTGCCATTTTATGGGCGATCCCGATGAAACAAGACACATCTGGATGAAGAATGAACAGGCAGTTCTTTCTCCTTCATGGAGTATTCACAGTGCAGCCGGTACCTCAAATTATACATTTATATGGGGAATGGCCGGGGAAAACCTCGATTATGGTGATATGGATGTCCGTCACCCCGATACTCTTAAATAATTAATATTTTACTTAGTCCACTAAGTAAAAACAGAAATTATGATAAATGAACTATTTGATCTCACCGGTAAAGTAGCCCTCGTAACAGGCGGCACTCACGGGATTGGACTGGCAATTGGCCTAATCCTTGCGAAGGCCGGGGCAAAAGTGTGCGTGAACGATCTTTCTGATGAGAAGCTTCACCTCTGCAGGGATGCTTTTTCCAGGGAAGGGTTGGGAGTTTTTACGCTTAATTTTGATGTAACGGATGAACAGGATGTTGATGCTGGGATAAGTCAGATTGAAAAGAGTGTGGGAAACATCGATATCCTTGTAAATAATGCCGGAATAATAAAAAGAATCCCAATCCTTGATATGCCTGTTGCCGATTACAGGCAGGTGATAGAGGTTGACCTTGTCGCACCGCTGATATTATCAAAAAGGGTTGCCCCAAACATGATCTTAAGGAGAAGCGGAAAGATCATCAATATGTGCTCGATGATGAGCGTATACGGACGGAATAGTGTCTCGGCATATGCTTCAGCCAAGGGAGGTTTGAAACTGCTCACACAAAACATGACCTGTGAATGGGCAAAGTACAATATCCAGATAAACGGGATCGGTCCCGGGTATATAATCACAGCACAAACAGGACCTATTCGCGAAAACGGTCATCCTTTCAACGACCTTGTTATGACCCGGACGCCTGCCGGCAGATGGGGGGAGCCTGAGGATGTTGCAAATGCAGCATTGTTCCTGGCTTCAAAGGCGAGTAACTTTGTTAATGGTCACATTCTTTACGTTGACGGAGGCATCCTTGCCAATTTCGGCTATGTAAAAGGCGAAAATGAAATTTAAGCCGTACAACCTGTCACTTTTTTATCTTTACGTATTAATTCCCCTGGTTGTTTTCCTGCCTGTCGTCTGACTCCTCAGGAATTGGCCTGGAATAAAGGTCCTCAACCTTAACCTTTCCATCATTATGATCTTTTGGGGGTTCCCATGTAACCTGCTGCTCTTCGCGTGCCCTGCCGTTAAAATAAAGGATTACGGCAAATATCGGAAGGGCAGGATAGATAAGCGCGCTTACGATTGAATTAATGATGATATAGACAGGGTTTGATGCCAGTTCGATAATAGCTGAAGACTTTTCCGGATCAGTGAATACCTTCAGGAAGCTACCCGTAAAAGGCAGCAGCACCAACCCTGACAACATGACTGATATTACCAGCAGTATAAGGACGAAAACTGCCGTCCATCCCATATTTGCCCAGAAATTCCTGTGAGCCAGGGTAAAGGTCCTGACAATAGTGTGGGCAATGATCGGACCTTCTACCATCATTACGGGGAGAATGAAGAGATAGAGTACCATGACATATAAAGCAGCGAAGAATACTCCGATTATAAGGGCAACAATCCCCAGCAGTAAGGCAAATGAGCCGAAGAATGCAAGCAGGATCATGATGATCAGGTACGGAATGAAATACTTCAGTGATTTAACAATAGACCTGAAAATGTTACTTTCCGTATCAAGCGGATTATAAATGACATAATAATGTATAATTGTTGAGAAAAACAGGCTGATAACGGAAATTGAAACCATCGGCCAGATAAATTCTTTCATTTTACGGACCATTTCTTCAGGATCAGTAATGCTCTGCAGTTCACTTATATCAATTGTTGCGGAAAAATACTGTGCAATAAGCGCCATAACGAGTGAAATAATGAACAGGCCTGCAAATTTCTTCTTATAGAAATCCCATAATGAACTGATTGCACTGTCGATATTGTGAATTTTGTAAAGAGGGTGATTACTTATCTGGTCCATATAAATCAGGTTTTTTAATTAGCACTAAAAGTAAATATAAATCACATCACCTCCAACCCGCACCTAGCAAGTGTTTTACTTCCCCTTCCTCCATTCCCTCATTATATCAGCGAAGGGCAATACATTTTTCTGTTTTCGCGGAGTGAAAATACCTTCATTTACTGCTTTAACATCCTCTATGGTATAAAAAGCCCTCGGATTAAAGCAGTTAATAATTTCAAGGACTTTTTCGAGCTCATTTCGATGTACTATTGAATAAACAAGGAATACCTTTTGCTTTGCACCCTGTGCTTCGACTGAGGTTGCGCCAAAACCATTGCTGTTCAGAGATTTGACTAAATCCATTCCCCCATCGCTGGTAAAAACCCTGATCATCTGAATTCCCAATGCCAGCTTCTCTTCAATAAGCATTCCCACCAGGTTTCCGGTTGCAAACCCTGCCGCATAAGCAACATAGTTAATGTAGTAATCAAGATTCT
The DNA here is from genome assembly GCA_963737255.1 of uncultured Bacteroidales bacterium. Taxonomy (GTDB): domain Bacteria; phylum Bacteroidota; class Bacteroidia; order Bacteroidales; family VadinHA17; genus LD21. The sequence goes on along the minus strand of CAVTSB010000005.1, from coordinate 162,444 downwards.
GCATGATCTTGCTGATCGCAATGATCCAGATAAGGACTTCAAAGAAACCGAGAAAAGGTGCAATGTTCTTTTTCCCCTTGGCTACAAATATAATACGCAGGGTGCCGAGTGAAACGTCGCAGATTCTTGCCAGAAAGATAAGAAGAGGAAGGATGGCATAAGAGAAAAGGTTAGAGTCGAAAAATGAGCTTTCCATGTTGTAAGATTTTGAAAACAAATATATAAATAGTTAGGTTTATCGGTAAGGTGAAAAACAGACTGATAAAACAGGGTCTGTTCTGAAAAAATCAAAAAAGTCACTTTTTGAGGCAGTTACAAAAAAATATCTATATTCGTAACCGGAAAATAGTTCTTAAATTTTTACCTGTAAATAATTATAAATCAAAATCAATAGAATCATGAAATTGAAAAACTTCACTTTATTTTTTATAGCTGCGGCACTGATTGTTTCGGTTATAACCGCGTGTAATCAGACGCCCTCAAAGAAAACCTCAGACCAGGGGGTGGCATGGTACAGGAACCTTCAGTTCAGTGAAACTCCGTGGGATACCGAAAAAGGAACTCATCAACTGAGCGCTGATGAAGCAAAAAATATTAATAGCTACAAATTTACCTATGATGATTCAGGCCGCCTTCTTTCGGTCGAATTTGTAAGGGGTGATGAATTGCTTGGTTATTCATCGATGCAGGCTGCAAAGATCACTTATGAATATACGGGCAACAAGCAGATCAAGCGTTTTTATGATGAGAACAACGCACAGATTGAATCAGGAGGAGTTTTCACAGCTGAATATTCACTCGATGATACGGGGACGCGCACCGGACTTAAATTCTTCGGAAAGAATGGCGAACCGTTGGAGAACCGTAACAAAATCCACTCATATGTATGGAATATTCTTGATGACGGTATGGTAAGGGAACTGAGGTATAACCTTGCAGGTGAGGAAACAGTGATGAATCCTTTTTGCCCCTTCTATGAGCTCCGGTTTGCATATAATGACAGGGGTCATCTTGTCAGGATGGCCAACTATATGGGCGATACCTTATATAATTGCACTGCAGAGAATTGCGGTGATATTGGTGTTTCATACTTTACATTTGAACCCAACGACCACGGGGATGTTGAGAGTTTTTCAGTTTACAATGTTACGGGACAGATGTCAAATCTTTATTGGGGCTGGTCAAAACGGATAAGTAAATTCGATGATAACGGCTATACAATTGAATCGACCCTCTTCGACCAGGATAATGATTATGTAGGTGGAAAAATGGTACCGGTGACCCAAAGTACATATGATGAGCATGGGGCTTTGATTGAAACCAGGAATATGGATAAGGACAGGAATATTATTAATAATCCTGATAACGGTGTGGCGATTACCGAATACAAATACGACGAAAAAGGGAACAGGATTGAGACCCTCAGATTTGACAAGGAGAAGGTTGCAATAGCTGAGTAAATGCTTCAGATAGCTATCCATGAAGACTAAACTGTTTTTGCACATTTCTATCTTCTCAATTCTTTCCGCTTTTGCAGTCAGTTGCGGCAGCGGCAAGAGTGAAAAGAAGGAGGAGGTTGCACCCCCGGTTGCTGAGGCAGTCCGGAACCCGGCCATAGGCAATGAAACACTTCTCCTCCTGAAAGATCTTGAGGAGAACGGAGACTATGTCAACAGCCAGTTTTTTCCATCGCTTATTAAAGCTTCGATTGTTCAGGAAGAACTGGGCAAAAATAATCTTATAATAGATATAAGACAATCCGGATTGTATACCGGGGGGCATATCAAAGGGGCTGTCAATAAGCAATTTACAGATCTTCCGGAATACTTTGAAACGGGCATCAAGCCTTTTGAATTTGACAGGATCATCCTGGTTTGCAGCGACGGACAGGTTTCATGCTATGCAACATCCCTGCTAAGGCTTATGGGATACGGAAACGTATTTGCCATGAGATGGGGAATGTCGGGCTGGAACAAACAATACGCAAGGGAAGAATGGCTGAAAGGGGTATCAGGTAAGTTTGAATCAAAACTTGAGACCACCTCCAACGATCCACCCGCAGCAACGAGCATGCCGGAACTGAATACCGGATTGTCAACAGGTAAGGAGATAGCTGATGCAAGGTTCCGCAATTTATTTGAGGAAGGAACTAAAAACATCCTGGTTACTGCAGAGGAAGTTTTTGCCAATCCTTCAGACTTTTTCATTATTAACCTTGACAGGAAGGATAAATATGAAGACGGACATATCCCCGGTTCCGTAAGGTATAAGCCTGAATCGACGCTTGGATTCACCGATGTTATGGCAACGATCCCCGTCGGCAAACCGGTCGTCGTTTACTGCGGGTCAGGTCACAACTCGAGCTTCGCCACGGCCTTCCTGCGATTGTCCGGATATGATGCCAGAACGCTGAGGTATGGGAATAATGGTTTTATGTACGATAAAATGGTTGCACAGAAAACTGTATTATCCTGGCTGCCGTTCACCCTTGCTGAATCCAATGATTTTCCAGTCGTGAAATAAACATCCCGTCTTCTCGCTTATAGTTCCGGCATGGATAGAGTATCCGGCCGGAATTCTTTTTTGAGGATTTCCGGATCCTGATCCGCTGTAAGAATAAAAAGATTCCTGATGCCAAGCTGAGTGAGCACCATCCAAATCCGCGCTGATACAGAGTTTTCGGAACATGACAGGATAACAGGCCCTTTTTGACTTACGATTTTGTCAAGATATTTAGGTACAAGTATTGAATCAGGATTAACCTTCATCGTAAAATTGCCGTGTTTGTCACCGGATATACCGGTTTCTCCAAGGTTTACCAGAAGCACTGCACCTTTGAGGGAGGAAAGCTGTTCCTCAGTTATCAGGTTCGTTTTCAGAGCCGACGGTTTCGCCATCCTGCCGGCATCATATTTGAAAATGGAGTGGCAGAATGTTCTGGCAAGAACAGCTGCTGCTGTGAGCAGGAGGATGAGAAGAACCAGCCAGTATTGCTTTATGAGCTTCATATCTTAGTTCTGATGAATTGATTATTACTCGCAACCTCCATCCAGTTTCCTTGCGGAGAATTTTTTCGATTCCATGAACCTGACTTTTTCGCTTTCAGGGAGGCTGTTCAACTCTGTGAACAGTTTGCCGGCCCTTGTCCTTATCTCAAATACAGCATTCTCCCTGGCGGAAATCCTTTCACCGCTGAATTTCGATTCCATAACGGTGTTCATCCATTCCGTCATTCCGCCTTCCATTGCATAGGTTAACTCATAGCCCAGTCCCCTTGCATAAACAAGCGCATAATTGGCATCCAGGTCCGAATTCGAATAGAAAATAGTCTTTATATTTCTGTTATTCAAATACATATCAGGATCGGTCCCGATGAATTCGGCATAGGGTAAGTTGACTGATCCCGGGAGGCAGAGTTTTCTGAATTCCTCAGGCTTGCGGAGATCAATAATCCGGATGGTGCTGTCTTCAGTGACAATGAACCTTGCCACCTGATCGACACTGAATGTAACATCTTCATCGAGTACATCCGAAAGAAGCTTGCCTGGTTTTTCGGTAAACGACCGGTTGGCCGTCAGGGGCAGCAATGCCAGTATCAGGCTGAGTGACAGGAGTAATATGGTTATTTTATTTCTCATAGCTTAGCCATTTTTTTTTGTACATGTAATATGTTTAAGTCTCATCCCTGCAACCTGCAACCTGTTTTACTAGCCGTAGCTTTAGCGAAGGCTGGCAACCTGCACCCTGTTTTACCAGCCGTAGCTTTAGCGAAGGCTGGCACCCCGCAACCCGCACCCTGCAACCGGTTATATTTCAGCTGTAATATCCGGTCTGGCAAATCTCTTCTCTGCAAGCTCGGCAATCCAGAACATTAATGCTGCAGCCGCTACGATAATAAGAGTAAAGAGTCCGGAAGATAATCCCAGTGATTCATTTATCCTGACGGGTCCCCTGTAGCTTGCATTTGCAAGATCCTGGATCAGTGGATAGCTCTCGGCAAAAAGGAAAGCGCCGGTCAGACCACCAGCGACAAATATCATTGCATCGATCTTGCCGATTGATAGTGCACATATACCGGTCCCCGGGCAAAAACCTCCCATAATAAATCCTGCGCCCATAATCACCCCTCCGACAATTGATGCTGCTACATAAAACTCATTCACATAGACCTGGTTAAGGTTCAGTAAACCCAGGTAGCTCATTAACTGTGAACCGATAAGGGCAACAATGGCTGCTGTAAAAAAAACTTTTAAGACTGTTGTGTCGTATCCGTAGAACATGCCTGCAAGCTTGCGGCTCGAGGAGAATCCTCCCTGTTCCAGAGCAAATCCGAAGCCTGTGCCGATAAGGAATGTCGCCAGCATTTCGAGCCACTCCGGAAATATAAATGATGATGATATCGGTCCCATGATTTGATTTTTTACTAGTTTATTCTTCCGTCCTCCGTCCTCCGTCTCTCCGTCCCTCCGTCTCTCCGTCTCTCCGTCTCTTTTCTATATCCAATTCTTCCTGAAAAACCATGCAAATGCAAAAGCTGAACCGAAAATCGCGATCATAGTCACGAATCCGGCTGTTGAAAGAACTGCCATTCCCGATAAAGCTGCACCGCTTGTGCAACCCCTTGCCAGCTGGGCGCCATAAACAAAAAACACCCCGCCGAGAAATGCAAAGATCAACCTCCGTTTATTCGAGATTTTGGGCGACTTCTCTATTTTGAATGTCAGCCTTTTTGAGACAGCTCCGGAGATGAATCCTCCTGCAACTATACCGAAAATCTCAAGGACCAGCCAATTCTTCAAAGGTTTTTGCCCGTTCTCGAAGTATTTGTTATAATAGACGGAATTACTGGCATGCTGACGGTCGACGGCTCCGACCACCGATACCACGCAGTACTTGATCCCGCCGCTTGCTCCAAGCCCCCTGCCGGAAATGAACATCGCCAGCAGCAAAACAATTCCAAGCATTGTGCCTGCAAGGTATGGATTCATGTAGTTCTTTTTCATAAACTGTATACTAGTGTAAAGTTAAACCTATTATGTCTCTATTTTGATCATTTCGGATTTCGGATTTTAGATTCCGGATTGTATTTGTTTCTTAATCCGCAATAACTTAAACGATTATTTCTTCTTTCTGCTCTAACAATGCTTCATCAATTTATAAGGATACAAAAATAGCAATTTACCAGCAACCTGCAACCAGTTTTACCAGCCGTAGCTTTAGCGAAGGCTGGCAACCCGCAACCTGCAACCAGATAAAACACTACCTTCGCCCTATAAAAATTACAACCCATGCCCAGATTCAAACTAACAATCGAATACGATGGCACGCGTTATTCCGGCTGGCAGATGCAGAAGGGAGGAAAATCAATCCAGGGAGAGATACTCGATGCCTGCAGGGAGCTGTTTAAAAGCGAGACTGTAGATGTTTATGGTGCCGGCAGAACGGACGGCGGGGTGCATGCAACAGGACAGATCGCCCATCTTGATGCACAAACCGAACTTCCTCTCCTGAGGATCCGGTATGGGATAAACGACCGGCTTCCTCCCGATATCTGCATTTTGAATGTAGAAGATGCTGACCCTCATTTCCATGCAAGACATGACGCTGTTGCACGAAGTTATATCTATCAGATAAGCAGGCGACGGACTGCATTCGGGAAAAAATATGTCTGGTGGATAAAAGACCATCTTGATATCCTGAAAATGAATGAGGCTGCAAAACAATTTGCAGGTTTGAAGGATTTCAGATCGTTTACCGATGACGACCAGGAACAAGCCTCAACAAAAGTTGAGATTAAGTACGCACAGGTGATCGAGTTCGGCGATTTACTCGTGTTCCATATTGTAGGTTCACATTTTCTGTGGAAGCAGGTCAGGAGAATGACCGGGGTGGTCGTGGAGGCAGGCCGGGGAAAACTGCAGACTGATGAGATAGCGTCATTTTTCAGGCAAAAATCTGATATCCCTGCAAAACTTACTTCTCCTCCAAGCGGATTATTCCTGGAGAGAGTCTATTATAACAAGCAGGATATTGTTTACACGACCAGACCAGTAATTAATATTTAGTTTACCGCGTATTCACCCCGGTAACGGTTCTTTTCGATTGCCGGTTATCACTTATCTGCCGCGATTTATTCTGTTTGATCTTCATGTTCTCCGGCAAAATTCTTTTACATTTAAGAACAAATGACTACCTTTTAGGGTTAATATGTTATATCTAAAACCACAATTATGAAACGTCGCGATTTTATCAGGACAGCTACTGTTGCTGCACCCGTGATAAGCCTCTTTCCGGCTGATCTGAACGCTCTTGTCAGGGAATCAGTTCCCGGGAAGCTCGAAAAAAGAGCTCTCGGAAAAACAGGGGAGATGCTTTCGATGATCGGATTTGGCGGAATTGTTGTAATGAACGCCACACCTTCAGACGCCTCAGAACTCGTGAAGCTTGCCATAGATTCGGGTGTCAATTACTTTGATGTGGCTCCCTCATACGGGGACGCTGAAATTAAGCTTGGTCCGGCGCTTGAGCCTTACCGCAAAAATGTTTTTCTGGCCTGCAAGACAGGAAAAAGGAAAAGGGACGATTCAAGGGCTGAGCTGGAACAATCATTAAAGAATCTCAGGACTGATCATTTCGACCTTTACCAGCATCATGCAGTTACTAACCTTGAAGATGTTGAAACAATCCTTGGTCCGGGAGGTGCAATGGAGACCTTCATTGAAGCCAAAAAAGAGGGGAAGATCAGGTTTGCAGGTTTTTCTGCCCACTCTGTGGAGGCTGCCATGGCTTTAATGAATGGCTACGATTTTGACACCATTCTGTTCCCTTTCAATTATTCAACCTGGTACTCAGGAAACTTCGGACCTCAGGTACTTGACAGGGCGCAGGAAAAGAAAATGGGAATACTTGCACTGAAAGCAATGGCTAAAGGTCCGTGGCAGGAAGGCGCCGACAGGTCAAAGTATCCCAAATGCTGGTACGAACCGCTGATTACGAAGGAAGATATCAGGATGGGACTCAGGTTCACGCTCTCTCATCCCATAACTGCAGCTGTTCCACCCGGTGAGCCTGAATTGTTCAAAACCGCACTGAGTCTCAGGAATGATCTGAAACCTCTTAAAGATGCCGAGGTGGCTGAGATCAAAAAGAAAGCAGCTGCCGGAGTTCCATTGTTTAAATACGAAAGCTAGCTATTCCCCGCCTGCCAGATATTTGATCCTCAGATCCACAACCCTGTCATAAACAAAATAACAGGGATCCTCGCATTGTTCCTTAGTGTATTTAACCCTGGGAAATGCTGAGTCGACCGCAATGTAAGTATCACCATCGATTTGATAAGTTGCGGTCACGGTATATTTTTTATTCAATAAGACAGGCAGGTCAAAACCCGGGCCGCTTGCCGCGAAGGAAGTATAAAGTATATCATTCTCAAGTTCGCCTTCATAAATGCGTATCATTGCCGGCAATCCTTCCTTATCAACTTTCCCTTCAATCACCGCCCTGTCAGGTTCGGTTGACGCGCAATCGTCACAATTGCCAATCCAGCCCTGTTCTTCACATGAAAAACAGATTAAGAGCCCCAGATATAATAGTATTCCTGCCGTTGTTCTCATACCTCTCAGTTCCACCTGATTACTTTGCCCTGTGTCCTTACCTTGTTTAAAAAGAAATTGAAGGAAACACCGGTCCTGATCCATACAGGGCTTATTTTATAAAACGGTGTCTTCATGTACTCCATTCCTGTGTGGAACAGAAAGTGATTTTTCTGAAAACTGATGCCGGCTCCCGGGACAATCCTGAGTTTATCATCAGGAGTCAGGAGGGTTCCTTTCAGTTTATTCCCGAAAGTATAAGCAGCCGTCAGGGAGGTCGAGAAAAAAAGTTCCCTTCCCCTGATATCATTGTAAATTGTAAAATCCTTGAAAAATCCGCCGTATACAATGGCGCTTTTATCCATGTACTGATAATAAACATTTTCGTCGGTCTTCATCAGAACCCTTGTGTACCATAGTTTAAGATCACTACCGGCAACAAACCCTCCGTTCAGAAGTGGTTCCCTTAACGTAATGCTCACGCCCGTGAAGATATCCCTGGTATTGAACTTTGTTGTCATATTAACAGCTATTTCCTCAATCCCATGCCGGGGTTTTCCCGGTACATTTTTCTCTTCAAGGACTTTGATAAGATTTTTTCTTCCATAGGCTGCGGCAACCCGGTAGGGATTGATTCCTGCCTTCTCAGGGGAAACCCACTCGTTTCCCCGTTCAAGAAGCAGTTTCACTGCATCTTCATTGTCAGCTCCGATTGCCAGATCGAGTGCATTATAACTGTCATTTGTCTTTTCATACAGATTTACTCCCTCCCTGATCAGCATATTCATCATCAGGGTATCGCCGTTCTGTGCAGCAATAAGGAATGGGGTAAACCCTTCGGAATCCCTGGCTTCGAGATTGGCCCCGCCCTGAATAAGCAGATCTGCAATATCTGCATGTCCTGCCCATATTGCTGCCATCAGGGGAGTAGTCCCGTCAATGGTTTTTCTGTTGCAATCGGCCTCGTAATATAAAAGGAGGTCTGTCAGATAAAAGCTGCCGTTGAGTGCGGCATGATGTAATGGTGTTGCACTGCGCCTGTCGTCAAGGTCAATATCAGCCCCTGCCCTTATCAGGGCTTCGGCAATCTCAAGATTATTATTCTTTACAGCAATTATAAGGGGAGTCTCGGAGGCTACAGTCAAATTGTTCAGTTCGGGATGGTGCAACAAAAGAGTCTTGACCGTACTCAAATGATTATTTGCCACGGCAAAAATCAGCGGTGTTGCACCCTCAATCGTTTCTGCCTCAATGTCGGCTCCCCTGTTAAGAAGCTTCTCAACTTCAGTATCGTATCCCTTCGAGGAAGCAATCAACAGGTTATGTTCAAGTGCCCCGCTGTAAAATTCGGGCAGGTATTCCGATGTATCGGGCTCTTCAAAAACACGAATTATATCATTCTGGCCGGCTGACTTTCCCGGATGAATGACTAATAAGAGCAAAATTAATAGCTTAAAATAAAGAGTTTTTGACGGTCTCATGTCTACAAAGTTAGCTTTTTGATCATTTCAGAATTATAAAGCAATATAAAAAAATAGAACTTGTTGAAACTTATGTTGAAATTTTACGTTGATTATTTCGTTATTGTTTGTAAATCTGAACAGAAAAATTTTATTTTTGTCAGATTAAATGTTCAAGAACTGCAAATGGGTAAGAAGGTATTATTAATCACACTATTTTTTATTTTAATAAGTTACGGACCTGGTGCCAATGAGCGGTCTGGTGAAATAACCGATAAACTGGCTACAGGCAACATCAGGTTAACCAACTCAAATTCAACAGGAACCGGGTTTGACGGATGTGAGTCAGCTGTTAATCCCTTCATGAAGCGGTGGACAATTGAAGGGGCTTCGATAGCTGTTGCCAGGGATGGCAAGCTAGTTTTTGCCAGGGGATTTGGATTTGCAGATACTGCAGCAGGCATAGCCACACAGCCTTACAGTAAATTCAGGATAGCCAGTATTTCAAAGCTCGTTACAGCAATAGCAATCATGAAGCTTCAGGAAAATGGATTACTGTCGGTCGATGATAAGGTTTTTGGACCTGACGGCATCCTTAATGACTCGTGCTATTGCTTTCCAAGAGACAAGAGAGCATTTAATATAACAGTTGCCCATCTGCTTAGTCATGAGGGCGGCTGGTCGCAGCGCTACGGAGATCAGATGTTTATGCCTCATGTTATTGCTGACCAGCTTGATATTCCTCTTCCGGTTGGTACTGAAAGCATTGTGAAATTCGCTCTTGGGAAGAAGCTTCATTTTACTCCGGGGACAGGCAGGTCTTATTCAAACCTGGGATACAGCATCCTTGGCCTTGTTATTGAAAGGGTTTCAGGCATGAAGTACGAGGATTACTGCAGAAAGACAATACTTGAGCCATTGGGTATTTATGACATGATGCTTGCCAAAAATCTTGAAACAGAGAAGGCGCCCTTTGAGGTCACTTATTACGAACCTAAAGGAATGCCGCTCAGACCTTCAATTTACGGTACAGGTGAGCTGGTACCGGTGAGATATGGAGGCAACGACATCGAAGCCCTTGGCGCTGCCGGGTCATGGCTGGCGACTTCGCCCGATCTGATACGGCTGATGCTTGCTGTTGACGGGTTCAATACACCCAATGATATCCTGACTGATGAAAGCATCAGGTTCATGACCGATGTTAACAACAAATATGCTCCTGTTGGGTGGAAGAGCTCAATAATCGATGGTACATGGACCAGGACAGGCTCTTTTGCGGGAACTGCAGGTATGATGAAGAGGAGGCCCGATGGAATATCATGGGTTGTTCTTCTGAATTCAAGCGCCTGGAACGGACCTGATCTGCAATCATATATCGACAGAATGATGACCGGCTTTTTTGCCAGGGTGGAAGAATGGCCGGAATCGGACCTGTTCGATTACTCAATGCCTTTGCCTGTTAAAGTGGGGATATCAGGGATAAACTGAAAAAATGTGCTTTACCGTAAATGTTAATCTTGTCAAGGATGAACTTGAAAACAGATACGGAGCTGAATTCCCCGATCACGACAGATACCAGCCAAGCTATTATTACCATGCTTTCGGACTTCCTGATCTGCCTGCGGTATGTTCAGGATCGCCCGGTACTATCAGCCTCCTGAAATGGGGGTTGATACCTTCGTGGGTAAGAAACGCTGAAGCCGCAAATGAGATCAGGTATAAAACATTCAATGCAAGGTCTGAAAGTGTAGATTCCAAACCCTCCTTTTCAAAGGCCTTCAAATCAAAAAGATGCATAATCCCGGTAGCAGGATTCTTTGAATGGCAGCATGCAGGTGGAAAAAAGATCCCATGGTATATTTATCTCGCAGATAATCAGATTATGTCGCTGGCCGGTATTTACGACAATTGGGTTGAAACAGATACTGGGGAGGAGTTCAGCACATTCTCAATCATAACTACCGACGCGAATGATCTGATGGCTGAGATCCACAATTCGAAACTGAGAATGCCGGTCATACTCGACAGGAAGGATGAAGGCCGGTGGATCAGCCTTTCAACATCTCCCGGGGAAGCATTGACCCTGCTTAAGCCATGCCCCTCAGATATTCTCAAGGCTCACACGATTAGCAATCTTATAAACAACAGGTCGGCTGACAGGAACACCCCTGAACTTATAAAGCCCATATCCGGCGAAACACCGGGTAACTTACTATTTTAAGATCTATGTATTATAATACGTATTATAATACATAGATCTTTTTTCCTTACTGCGCTACAAAAATATAGGTAAGCGTTCCCTTCTGATCCTTCGGAGCCTTCAGATCGTTATTGAAACGTGAGATCAGGGCTGTCTTGACTGCCGTTTCAATCAGGCACTCATCCCTTGTAGTACTCTCTCCTGCAATAACACCGGCGTTTTTTACACTCCCTTTCTGGTCGACCTCGATCAGGAGAACTATCTTGCCGGATCCCTGGCATTTATAGATAGGAATTGGAAGGTAGATATGATTGCGGCCTGCGAGATCATAATAGATACGTGTAGGACCCTTATAATTTGCAGCCATCTCTTCTGATTCTTTGGGCTTATCCTTTTCAGGATCCTCATCAGCTTTCTCCTCAACAGCCAGTGCATCCTCCTCAGCCGACTGGTTTCCTTCCTTCTGTGCATCAATATAATTGTCCTGTCCAAGTTTCCCGCTTTCAATCAGTTCCTCCTTTACTTTGTCGATATACTCATCAGGATCAATTTCAACCTCGCTCTTGTTGGCAAGATTCCTTGCAATGTTCAGCATTTCGATGTCATCCTTAAGGATATTTTCAATTGTAGTAGGGGGCAGTTCAATAATCTTTTCTTCTTCTTCAGGTTGTTCGATAGCCAGGAATTCAATCTCAAATTCATCAATCCTCTCTTTCTTAAGCGATTGTAACTGAAAGGACATGAAGATTATACCTGCCAGGAGATGTACTATGACAGTACCAAGAATACCAACCAGTCTTCCTTCATACTTCTTCACTGCTTTTTCCTTTTCTTCTGTTTTACCCTGGCTTTGTTTTTTGGAGGGTTATCGAATCGCTGGTTTTTGAAAAGGCCGTTTTTAACTCCACTAATGAACTTTGCCCAGGCGAATGGATTAAGTAGATTATTGACAGGACTTTGACCTCTTGTTGTCAGATTACTGAAATTCTGCTCCATTGCGTACCTGTATCCGGCTTCAGGAGTTATCCGGACACCTGTTGTGTTTGACATCGCCGCCTCTAAGGATGCAATATTCTGATTCATGTTTTCAATTTCAGTTGACACTGGAATGGGAGCGGTCATATCCTTAAGAAATTCATTATAACTCTTCCACGGCAAAACAACCACGTTCTCAATCGGAATAGTATCTGCGCTCAGTACAATATCCTTGTTTAAAAGTCTTCCTTCAAAAACCTCCGGAACAACCAGAAACTTCTTCTTAAAACCAAGAGCTTTGAATAATATTGTGTCACCGGGGGTGCTTGTGATGGAATATATGCCGTTTTTTTCACTAAGCGTTCCTCTGCGGAGCTTCATTGAAACAACTCCGACATTGGCAAGTTCCCGCTTATCTTCATCAGTGATAAACCCGCTTACCTGGAAAAATTTCTCCCTTTCCTGACCGAGCGTGACCACAAAAGGGAGAAACAGTAGTAATGTTATATTTATAGCCCTGGTCAACTTAATTCTTAATAACTTTCAAAATCAATAATTTGATAAAGAACCTGCAAAATAAGCATTATTGAATGGAACCTTAAAACTTTTAACGTAATTTTAAACATTTTTAGGATGCTTCCTACATTTGTAACTGATAAAGACTTTGATTATTAGAACAATCTGTAATTATCTGAAATTTAGATATGCAAAAACTACTATTACTTGGTGATGAGGCTATAGCTTTGGGTGCATTGGATGCAGGACTGAGCGGAATCTATGCCTATCCGGGTACTCCGTCAACTGAAATTTTGGAATATATTCAGGGTTCGGAAGAGGCTGTCCGAAGAGGTGTTCACAGGTCCTGGTCTTCAAATGAGAAAACAGCCATGGAAGCGGCCCTTGGGATGTCGTATGCAGGCAAACGGGCAATGGTGGCAATGAAGCATGTCGGATTAAATGTGGCCGCCGACAGCTTTATCAATTCTGCGATGACGGGTGTCAACGGCGGACTGGTTGTCGTGGCAGCCGATGACCCTTCAATGCATTCATCGCAAAACGAACAGGATTCAAGATTTTATGGCAGGTTTTCCTTCGTTCCGGTTTATGAACCGTCAAATCAGCAGGAAGCTTATGATATGGTGTTTGATGCTTTCGAAATCTCCGAAAAATACAGGATACCGGTCCTTTTCCGCATTACAACACGCCTGGCCCATTCAAGGTCAGTCGTCAGACGCCGCAATACCATACCTGAGAAAAAGATAAAGCTCCCTGACGATCCCCGCCAGTTCGTCCTGCTTCCTGCAATTGCAAGAAAAAAGTATAAAGCTCTGTTAAACACATACGAATCACTAAAGTACGATATAAGGCTTTCGAAATACAATAGTTTCAGGGATGGTAAAAACCGTAAGATCGGTGTTATAACATGTGGGATTGCATACAATTACCTGATGGAGAACTTCCCCGACCGGGAACCTGGCTTCCCGGTACTTAAAATAACAACATACCCATTCCCGAAGGATATAGTCAGTGATCTGACCGCACGCTGCGAGGAGATTCTTGTACTTGAGGAGGGCTTCCCTTTTATTGAAGAATCACTCAGGGGCTTACTTGACAATCAGCTGAAGATTTTCGGTCGTCTCGACGGAGCTGTCCCGAGAGATGGAGAGCTGAATCCTTCAATTGTGGCAAAGGCTCTCGGAATTAATGTTCAACCTCTTGCAAAAGTGCCGGATATCGTTAAGAACAGGCCTCCGTCATTTTGCAAGGGATGCGGCCATTCCGATACCTTTCTGGCCATTATTGAAGCACTTAAACCATTCAGGAGCGAAGGCGTTTTTTCCGATATAGGATGCTATACCCTGGGGGCACTTCCGCCATATAATATAATTAATTCATGTGTCGATATGGGAGCCTCCGTCACAATGGCGATTGGCGCCGCAGATGCCGGTTTGTACCCCTCCGTGGCAGTCATAGGTGATTCAACTTTTACTCATTCCGGAATGACTGGTCTTCTCGATGCCGTCGTAAAAAAATCTCCCGTTACGATCATAATTTCCGACAATAACACAACCGGAATGACAGGCGGGCAGAAATCGCAGGGAACCGGCAATCTTGAAAAGATCTGCGAGGGACTGGGTGTAGAGCCGGAACACATCCTGACCATAATCCCCCTTCGGAAAAATCACGATGAAAACGTTCAGGTAATGCAGAAGGAGTTCGGATATAAAGGCGTTTCTGTTATTGTCTCCTCACGTGAATGCATTCAGACAGCCTCAAAAAGAAAAAAGACAGAGGCTGCGGGAAACAAAAATAAAGAACAGGAATGATGAAACCCACATGATTGACCACAATCACAAACACGAATAAAATATAATTTTCAGTCATGTGTGGTTCCCCCGCCGAAGCGGGGCAAGCTATCATACCATTAAAAACAAAATTATATTATGATGAAAAACGACATAGTATTGTCCGGGGTAGGCGGACAGGGAATTCTTTCAATAGCCGCAATAATAGGGTTGGCTGCACTCGAACGCGACCTTTTTCTCAAGCAGGCAGAAGTTCACGGTATGAGCCAGAGGGGGGGAGATGTACAATCACACCTGAGGCTGTCGGATCAGGAGATTGCCTCCGACCTGATCCCATACGGAAAGGCTGACCTTATAATTTCAGTCGAACCGATGGAATCGCTCAGGTACCTGCCGTGGCTTTCAAAAAACGGTTGGCTGGTCACCAGCTCTGAGCCCTTCATTAACATTTCCGATTATCCTCCTGTTGAAGATGTACTCAGGGAGATAAAAAAAATAAAGAACCATAAGATCATTGATGCCGATGCAATTGCAAAGGAAGCCGGTTCATCACGTTCCGGAAATATGGTTATTCTTGGCGCTGCTTCTCCTTTTATCGAAATGCCCTTTTCAAGCCTCGAAAATGCTGTCAGAAAGCTGTTCGAACGAAAGGGTGAAGAGATGGTCGCCGTAAACCTTAGAGCCCTCAGGGCAGGCAGGGAAGCATTGAATTCTGATTAATCCTGCCCTCATTCAGATTTTTTCGTTTTATTTGAATCTTATATTCTAACCTAACCCATAACTTATGAGACGACTTCCTGTACTTATCCCGTTTTTGTTCTTTTCTCTCCTGGCATTTCCTCAAAAAGCTGATTTCAAGGCTGCTGAGAAATTCAGGGGTGACAATCTGACTCCCAGGTATGGTGATCTCTCAGTCAATCCCACCTGGATCGAAGAATCGGATTTTTTCTGGTATTCCTTTAAAACCTCTTCAGGAAAGAACTTTTATTACGTGAACGCTGCTGCAAAATCAAAGCAACTTTTATTCGACAGCAGGTTCATGGCGGCAGAATTACGTAAGTTGACTCATCATCCTTATAACGATCTGGACCTTCCCGTCAGGGAGCTTAAGTTTGAAAAGAAGAGTACGACCAGGCTCACTTTTCAGGTTGATTCAATAAAGTTTCTCTACGACATGACTACCAGGAAACTTGAAATCAGGGACACCATCGGCAAGGAGAAAAAGCCGTCATGGGTTACATACTCACCCGACAGCACCTGGATCGCATATGCCAAAAACCACAATCTTTTCCTGATGAAGACAAAGGACAAGGACAGTGTTGAGATCCAGCTCACGACCGATGGTGAGCGGTACTACAGCTTTGCCGGTCATGGAAATACTGAAGACACTTCCAAAACAAAGAAGTTAAGGGCGAATGTGCGATGGTTCAAGAACGAAAAGAAGCTCTATGTGATAAGGCAGGATGAAAGAAAGGTAAAGGACCTTTTTGTAATTGATGTGCTTGCCCAGCCGAGACCAAAACTGGAATCATACAGGTACTCTTTACCGGGTGAGGAGTTTGTGCCCCAGGAAGAGCTTGTCATTTTTGACGTTGAAACCAGGGGAAGGGTAAATGTTGATGTGAAAAAATGGAAGGATCAGACTATTAATGTTGAATGGACATCGCAGGAGGCCGCTGACAAGCTGATACTTGTAAGGACGGACAGACCTCTTAAAAACCTCGATGTCTGCCTTGTCAATGCAGAAAATGGAGCCCTCACGGTTCTGTTCAGTGAGGAGACCTGGCCATATTTTAACAATGAATACACGGGACTTTCAGTTTTGAACGAAGGTAATGATATAATCTGGTGGTCCGAACGAACCGGCTGGGGTCAGCTCTATCTTTACGACGGCACTGGCAAGCTGAAACGGCAGATTACCGATGGTTATTTCGTCACAGGCAGGATCGAACGGATCGATACACTTGGGAGGGTCCTCTATTTTGAAGCCTTTGGAAGGGAGGAGGGAGTTCACCCGTATTACAGCCTTAAATACAAAGCATCAGTCGATAAAGGAGCAATGACGCTTATAACAAAGGAACCTGCAAACCACTCATTCTCAATGTCAAAATCGAATAAATATTTCGTGGATACATATTCGACAGTCGATAGGGTTCCTGAATCTGTTTTACGGGATAACAATGGAAATGTGATCCTGAAGCTTGAGAAAGCCGATATTTCTCAGCTTTATTCAATGGGCTGGAAAATGCCCGAGACTGTCAGGGTGAAAGCAAAAGACGGGGTTACCGATCTCTATGGCGTTATGTACAAGCCTTTCAATTTTGACTCGACAAGAAAATACCCCGTTATTTCGTATGTTTACCCGGGTCCTCAAACCGAATCAGTTCCCTACCAGTTTACCGTAACGGGCGGCAAGAACATAGCACTTGCACAGCTTGGATTCATTGTCGTCAACTTTGGTCACAGGGGAGGGAGCCCCATGAGAAGCAACTACTATCATACTTTTGGCTACAGCGATCTCAGGGATTATGCCCTTGCGGACGATAAGTACGGGATAGAGCAACTGTCGGAAAAGTACAGTTTCATTGACATAGAGAGGGTGGGTATTTATGGCCATTCGGGCGGGGGATTCATGTCAACTGCCGCTATTCTTTCATATCCCGGTTTTTATGATGTTGCAGTCTCCTCAGCCGGTAACCACGACAATAATATATATAATCAGTGGTGGGGTGAGACCCACAACGGGGTATCGGAGATTGAAAGAAAGTTAAAGACCAGGGAAGGGGTGAAGGACACACTCAGAATGGATACTCTCAATGTAAAGAAGGATACTCTTAATGTAAAGAAAGATGCTGATAAGTCCTATAAGGCCACGATTGAAAAGAACCAGGAACTTGCCGGAAATCTGAGAGGCCATTTATTGCTGGTTCACGGGGATATTGACAACAATGTTCATCCCGGAAATACCCTGAGGGTTGTTGACGCGCTCATAAAGGCAAACAAGAGGTTCGATTTCATGATGCTGCCCGGACAGCGGCACGGGTTCGGCAATGCCACGGCATATTTCGACAGGATGATGTGGTACTATTTCGCTGAGCACCTGCTGGACGATTACAGGACCAACACCGAAATGCTAGATTTCTGAAATTATGTTTTAAACATAAGAGGCTGATACATTAATAGATCAGCCTCTTATTTTGAAATGCAGCGATTTGATTCCGGTACCGCAGGCTATTCATCCGTTTCCTTCTCCTTCTGCGGGGTAAGGAACAGGATCTCATTGGCAATGATCTCGGTGACGTATTTCGTCACTCCGTTCTTGTCGTTATAGCTCTTGTAGACGATCCTTCCTTCAACCGCCACCTGGCTTCCTTTTTTAAGAAATCTGGAAGAAGTGTCGGCAAGGCCGTTCCATGCCACAATGTTGTGCCATGTGGTTTCCTTCACTTTCTGGCCTTCGCCATTCTTGTAATCATCGTGGGTTGCTACCGTGAAATGGGTAACCTTCTTACCTCCATCCAGGCTTTTTGTGTCCGGGTCCTGACCAAGATTTCCGATCAGATTGACTCTGTTTCTTAATGAATTCATCTTTTTAGTATTTAAATCTGACATAAAAGTTAATTACACATCAAACTTACAATACTCTTAAAGGGTGTCCCGGTCAACAAATATTTATATACGGTTGTAAATCATTTAGAGTCGTTTGTAATCGTTTGAAAACGTTTTTGTGTATCTTTATCAAAACATTAGTGCTGTGGAAAAGAAATGTCTCGATTGCGGTGAGACCATCCGTGGTCGCACCGACAAAAAATTCTGTTCTGACCAGTGCAGGAATAATTTCAACAACAGGCTTAACCGTGAAACAAATAATTTTGTAAGGAATGTTCACGGATTATTGAGGAAAAACCGGAGGATACTGGCTGATCTTTATGATGAGGGCAAGTACAAAGTTCATAAAGATGCCCTGTTTGCCCTGGGGTACAACTTCAGCTTCTTCACTCACGTGATAGAATCTTCAAACGGCCTCAAATACAATTATTGTTTCGAATACGGCTACCGTGAAACCGGCGACGATTTCATTGAATTGAAACAGAACACCAGGTATATTGAATATCAATAAAAAGGAAAATATTTCTTAATGTTATCCTTTGTCAGGCGCGTTCCATAACCCGAATCCTGAAATGGTTCGCAGTATTTTATTTTAGATCCTGCTGCCTGTCCGTAATGCTCAATAAGTTTATCCCTGAAAGGCTCTGCATTTGACCGGGCTCCCCAGATCTTGCCAAGCCATGCTCTTCTCTCTTTTTCGGTGGCCGGCACCTGGTCAAGTTCTCCCCTGTTGAATGGAAGCCATTCATACATCTGGGAAGTATGCTGGTGATACATGTCAATCTTCTTGTCAATAACATCATCGATGTTTACAACAACGTCTGCAACAAAGGGTTCCGGATGAACAAAGTGGTCATATGTATAAAGAAAGACCGGATTCTTTTCAAGGAAAGGCACCTCGGGTAATATTTTGGGCACAGTGACCATATATGCTGCATCGAGGACCAATGTGCCGGTATAGCGGTGATCGGGATGATAGTCGTACGGGCGCGGGAAGATCACGATATCAGCCTTTTGCTCCCTTATCAGCTTGATGACCTGCAGCCTGTTTTCATATGTAGGCATTAGTTGTCCGTCATGATTATCAAGGGTAATATACCTTACGCCGATAACTTCTCCGGCTCTCCTGGCTTCCTCCCTCCGGGTTTTTGCCAGCACCTCCGAACTTAAGGTCTGGTGTCCTGCGTCACCGTTTGTAAGAGAAACCATCAGAACATCGTGGCCTGCCTGAGCCCATTTGTAGGCCGTTCCGCCAACTTCATCAGGATCGTCAGGGTGGGCGCCTATTATTATTATATGGAGCTTGTTGCTCTGACCTGCCTGCTGTGCATTCAGCATCGTGAATGGAACCAGCATGATGCAGATCTGAAGAAAAGAGATTAAAGTTTTCATGGGATTTAAAATTTGATGCCAATATACAAAATAATAAGAAAAAACCAGTAAGACAGAAAACCGATGACTGATGGCAGAAGACCGATGACAGAAGTGGAGGGGTGAAGCGAAAAAATCGTGCAAAGAAGGAACGGATGACAGCCTCACCAGTCACTGTTTGCCAGCTCCCACACATTCGCAAAACTGATCTTCACAATCTTTTCCATTATATCCCAGTCAACAGTGCTGACTTCATCTGCAGGAGTATGATACTCTTCCCTGTGCCCCGGCTTGAACCGCATTATTGGAATGTTATATGCCGTGAATGACCTGTGGTCGCTGCCTCCGGGGGGATCCTTTGACGGTTGGAATTCAACATTCAGACCGATTCCATACTTTTTGATATTCGTCTCGGTAATGGTTCTGAATCCCGGGTTTGATTCCGAATAGGTCATTATTACTTTGTCGGGATCATCATCGGCTATATATCGGGAGATCATGTCAAAATTCACGTTCAGGCAAAGATTTTTCATCGGAAAGGAGAGATTTTCCACATAGTACCTCGATCCGAGAAGACCCAGCTCTTCAGCGGTCCAGAGGGCAATTACTATTGTTTTATCGGGTTTCTTTCCGCTCTCCATGATCGCTCTTGCAATGGTCATCACACCCACTGTTCCTGAAGCGTTGTCATCAGCCCCGTTCCAGGTATACCCGTCAAAAGTTCCCATATGATCGTAATGAGCGCCCAGGACAATGATCTGATCGGGATCTTCGCCCTCAATTAAGCCTATCACATTTCTGACCCTGACTGTTTCAGTCCTGACGGTTGTTTTAAAGTAAACGCTTCTTCCTTCAATTACGGGGATGGATAAATTCCTGCTGGTTTCAGCTTTTTTTATAAAATCATCCAGATCGATGCCTGTTCCTTCAAGGATATCATCTGCTGCACGTGATGAGATCGTTATCCTTATAAGACCGGCCGGCCTGTTTTCGCCAGGGAGAGAGTAACTGGCGAAGGGTCTTCCCGATCGCGGATTATTTTCGGAAGGTGACAGATTCACCGTGACATTTCCCGGTATCGTGCCAACAGTCGACGAATTCGGATTGATTTCAATAATACCGACAGCGCCCATCGATCTTAAAATGTTTTCAGTTTCACGCGCCGAGGCTGTCAGTTCGGCAGGGGAGAGCGCTTCCCTTGCAAAACCTGGTATCCCCGAGATCTTAAGCACAAATTTGCCGGTCAGGTCAAGCTTGCTGAAATCATTATACCTGAGTTTATCGTTCCTGAATCCATAGCCGGCAAAAACGACCGGAGCATCAAGCTCAATTCCGGCAGCTGATGGACGCATAGTAAAATCGACATTGTATGCAAGATCCCTTATGACCCTGCTTCCCCCGGCCGCTTTTACAACTTTCATTGCATGCTCATCCCCTGGAGAGGTCTTTATCAGGATAAAATTCTGAAAGTAAGTTTTTTCATTATTCCGCTGGATATTTGTAAATCCTCTTGTATATGGATAATCTCCTGCGGGTTTAACTCCGTACAGTTGAAGCATGCTTGCAATGTAGTCGCCTGCAATGTATTCACCTTTCTGACCTGATTCCCTGCCCTCCGTCCAGTCGGATGCAAGAAAACCCATCTGGGCTTTAAGTACATCCGTGTTTATGGCTTTAAGTCCCTTTTCAACAGGCGACACCTGGCTGTAAATGTTCGCAATCGGGAGCAGGAGAAGGATAATTGCAGGTAAGAGTGACTTTTTCATCTGATCGGAAATTAAAAAGAAACTAAAGAATGGCTAAGATAAATATTTAACCTGATCATACGACCAGTCCGCGGGATTTCTCCCGCGCTTCCGAAGGCATAACAGGGAGATCCCTCGCTTCTTCCCCTAAACCAGTAAAACGACGTGTCATTCCGAAGCGAAGCGAGGGATCTCTTAATATATTGGCACAAAGCATTCATGGGAGAGCTACTTATTACCGATCTCACTCGATGCTTATTATCCATGAATATTCTTTATCGCCGCTTCACAACTTATATTATATTTGCCCGGATAAATTCACATCGTAATGGGAAAATATATAACAGCATTGCTTACATTCTGCATTTTATTTATTCTGCCGGTCAATTGCCAGCCTCAGAAGGTCTATGACGAAGGCTACATAGTTAAGGTCAGGAGATATGGCTCCCGATTTTGTGATCAGTGAAGCCGGCGGAAAATCTTACAGGCTTTCATCTCTTCGCGGAAAGGTAGTAATGCTTCAATTCACGGCAAGCTGGTGTTCCGTCTGCCGGCAGGAGATGCCCTTTATCGAAAAAGAGATTTGGCAGCCCGGGAAAGTATCGGGGCTGATAGTGGCCGGGATCGACAGGGACGAACCGGCTGACAAGGTCTTAAATTTTCAAAAAGACATCAAAGTTACTTATCCTCTTGCACTTGACCCCGGCGCTGAAATATTTGCTCTCTTCGCCCTTAAAGAGGCAGGCGTGACCAGAAATGTAGTCATCGACAGAAACGGGAAGATAATTTTCCTGACAAGGTTGTTTGACAGGGAGGAATTCGACAGAATGAAAAAGGTCATATTTGCTGAACTCGCCGTAAAATAAACTCTATCGCTCTCCGTTTTGATTAATGTCAATGATCAAAAATTGAACTGTCTTTGTAACCTTTCAAATACTCAAACGTTATAATGAGAGTCAATTTATGAATACAAGATCTTTCTGACATTTTGTTCTTACTAATTAAAAACTGAAAGCAATGAAAAAACTATTTGTAATCCTTCTGGCAGTATTAATGGCTATCCCTGCATTCTCGCAGGTTCAATTCGGACTGAAGGCCGGACTGAGTACAACAAACGTTTCAATGGATGATCTGAAAACCCTGTCTTCCGGCGACACCGAATATACTGTTGAAGCCCTTAAAAGTGCCAACTACGGTTTCCATGGCGGTGCATTTTTAAGGTTAAGCTTCTTTGGATTGTACGTGCAGCCCGAATTATTGTTTGCCTCAAGAACGGATGAATACTCCATAATTGATCTTGATAATCCGGCAAGTGAAATAATCAAAAAGCAGAAGTTTAACAGGATTGACATTCCGGTTATGCTTGGTGCCAAGGTCGGTCCGCTTCGTCTGAACGCAGGTCCTTCCGCAAGGGTACTTATCGATTCACCGGGAGATCTGATAGACAATCCTGATCTCAAGGCAAGATATAACGACCTTACAATCGGTTACCAGGCAGGTCTTGGTGTCGACATTCTGAAGAAACTGACCATTGATCTGAGGTATGAGGGCAGCCTCCAGAAATATCAGACGCAGATTGAGAACACATCAGGGACAAAATTCAAGCTTGATGACAGGCCGAATGCATTCCTTCTGAGTTTGGGAATTATTTTCTAGGAGTTCCAGGCAGTCCTTATCTATTTGAAGAGAAGCATCCGTCCTGCCACCAGCAGCAGAAGTAAACCGAACATTTTCTTAAGCACCGGCTGTGGTATTTCAAGAGCCAGTTTCGATCCGAAAAATGATCCGGCGATGAATGCCACAGCCAGGATAAGGGCAAATTTGAGATTGACGTTACCTGCTTTGTAGTAATTGTAGGCCGCAAGAATTCCGATGGGTGGCAGCATCACAGCAAGACTGGTTCCCTGGGCCGACTGCTGACTTAATCCAAGGAGAAAGACAAGAGCAGGGATCATGATGATTGCGCCGCCGATCCCGAGCATTCCCGCCATGAATCCGGTGACAATTCCAACTGCAATAAGCAATAAAAGTACTGAGGTTGACATTTAATTATAAAGTTAGGTCATTAATAGGAATACTGAGTTGCTGGTTGCAGGTTGCAGGTTGCATGTTTTTATGTCTTGCGGTCAGTATAGAGGATTAAATCCGCAATCCGCAATCCGAAATCCGCAATTCAAAACCGGCACCCGGCAACCGGAAACAGTTGGCTTCCGGCTTATAAAAGTATGAATTAATCATTCATTTTTAAATTCAGCTGTAATATTTAAATTTGAATCCTATTCGAAATAGTGTGACCAGAAAAAAGCTGATATATTCAATTTCCGCATTTGCCGCAGTGGCTGCAGTCGGCCTGCTTCTTTTAAAAAACCTTTATGTGAGCCCTGCGATCAAGCCTGTGGGGAAGGGGTCGGTAATTTATATCCCGGAAGGCTCTTCGTATACGCAGGTCATCGATTCACTGAGGGCTAACCTTGAAATTGAAAACATAAAAACCCTGGAGTGGGTTGCAGAAAGGAAAGGTTACCCCGGCCTTGTTAAATCGGGCAGATATGTGATTGATAAGCCGTTAAGCTATAATGAACTGATTAATATCCTGAGGAGCGGAAAGCAGACGCCGGTTATGGTTACATTCAGTAATATCAGGACATTAAACGATCTGGCCGGAAGGGTGGGAGGGCAGATCGAGGCCGATTCGGCATCGTTAATCACTTTCCTGTCTGACCCTGAAAACTACAGGAATGACGGATTCACTAGGGAGGATGTAATTTCCGTCTTTATCCCGGATACATACGAGTTTTACTGGAATACCGGACCCGGCAAATTCTATTCAAGAATGCTGAATGAATACAAAAAGTTCTGGAACGGCGGGAGGAAAGAGAAAAGTGAGGCAATAGGGCTGAATGTCCTTGAAGTTTCCGTGCTTGCATCAATTGTTGAGCAGGAGGCCAGGATGGCTGATGAAAAACCAAGGATCGCCGGAGTCTACCTGAACAGACTCAAAAGAGGCATCCCGCTGCAGGCCGACCCTACAATTAAATTTGCACTCAACAATTTTGGCATAACAAGGATCCTTTACAAGCATCTTGAAATTGATTCACCTTATAATACCTACAAGTATAAAGGGTTGCCGCCCGGTCCGATCGGATGCCCTGCACCGGAAAGCATCGATGCAGTCCTGAATGCTGAAAACCATGATTATCTATACTTTGCAGCCAAATCCGATTTTTCGGGATATCATAATTTTTCCCGGACTCTTGCGGAGCATAACCGGTACGCTACCCAGTACCGGAGGGAGCTTAATAAACGGAGGATATTCAGATAGCGCCAACCACCTCGACTTCCCGTTCAAGGGTGATTCCGAACTTTTCAAGAACTGATCTCTTTATCTGTTCCGACAGTTCAAAAAGCTCTCTTCCTTTTGCATTGCCGTGATTAACTATAACAAGCGCCTGCTTGTCATGCACTCCGGCATCTCCGACCCTCTTACCTTTCCAGCCACATTGCTCGATAAGCCACCCGGCTGCCAGCTTGGTGCCACCCTGATGATCCCTGAAAACAGGCAGGCCGGGATATTTTGATTTAAGACTATCAGCAAATGCATCGTTTACTATGGGATTCTTGAAAAAGCTGCCTGCGTTGCCTATCTGTGCCGGATCAGGCAATTTGCTCCTTCTTGTATTTATTACTATCTCCCTTACATTAAGCAGGGAAGTGGCACCCAGTTTACCGACTTCCTCCCTTAATGAACCGTATTCAAGAGTTAATTTTGGCTTTGTCGATAACCTGTAATATACCTTTGTTATCAGATATTTACCCTTGAGTTCATTCTTGAAAACACTGTCCCGGTAACCGAACCTGCATTCGGTATTTGTGAATTCCCGTATTGAACCGTCAATCAGGCTGACAGCCCGTACTTTTTCGATAGTATCCCTCACTTCCTTACCGTAAGCCCCGATATTCTGAATGGGAGTAGCACCCACAAGTCCCGGAATCAGAGAGAGATTTTCCAATCCTCCAAATCCGTGATTGACTGTCAGTTCAACAAGCTTGTCCCATACAACTCCGGCCCCGCACGAAATTATAACATATTCATTCTTCTTCTCTTCAACGTTTATGCCTTCAAGGTCAGGGTGAATAATTGTACCGTGAAAATCATCAGTGAACAAAATGTTACTCCCGCCGCCCATTATCAGGAATTTGCCTTCCTGCCCGTTCTGCTGCCTGAAAAACCGGACGGCATTTTCTTCCATTTTGAAGGTGATCATCCTGTCGGCTTTGATGTTGATACCGAAAGTGTTGTATTTTCTGAGTGAGATGTTTTCGTAAATCATTACAATAACTAGCTTCCAGTTAAAATCGAAAAGTTGAATTTAATAATATAACATCTCTTTTTAGAGTATAATGGATTTTTTTGGTGATTTAATTTTTGTATTGAAAAAAACAGTACCTTTGCCGGCCAATACAACACCAGCAGAGCCTTCGCTTTTACAAATTCTTGAAAGCATCATCAGGTGGTCGGGTGTTTGAGTAATGAGATCAAATTTTATAATAGAAAATGTTAATATCAATAATCGTAATAGCCCTGGTAATCAGGCGACTCTATAAGATCTATAAGCTTAGAGGAACGGGAGTGGGCCCCGGTCCTTTCTTCCCGAAAGGAAAGATTTCTGCTTTGCCATTTATATTCTTCAAAAAGTCCCTTCAGTAACTATCATAAAAGATTACTTGAAATTTTACGGTTGTATTTTTATTAAATAAAACCTTATTTTGCGGGATAATTGTTGGAAAATACCAAATAACCCGTATAAACTGTTTATGAAAAGCATTCGTCGGGATTTATCACGAAGTGCCCCGGTTGGGTAGAACTTAAACTTAATGTATTGTAATTTCAGTTACCCCCAATCCGGATGTTGTCATCAATTTTATTTCCCGTTATCCTGACCTTAACCTTCCTTTTATTCATTATTCCGAAAAGGTTTAAATATGCATATGCTCTGGCCATACTGGTTTGCGGAGTAGCATTGACATCAGCCTGGAGCTATGTTGTGCTGTCAGGCGGAACGGGAACCCTTGAGATACCACTCCTGCCATGGGTGATCAAAAACGGATTGATCCTGAAAATTGACAGGCTTTCGGCATTTTTCATTGCCGTGGTAAATTTTACTGTATTAACAGGTTTTCTCTATGCAAGGGGTTATCTGCGTCCGTATTACAGTACTAAAAATTCATTGCGGTTTTCAATCCATTACCTTGCGTACCTGTGGCTCTATTTGTCAATGATATTGGTTGTGGTAATACGTGACGGACTACCCTTTCTGATAGTCTGGGAAATAATGGCTCTTTCATCATTTCTTCTTGTGATTTTTGATGCGGAGGATACTTCCATTTTGAAAACAGGAATAAGCTACCTGATTCAGATGCATGTCGGCATGTTCTTTATTCTGATTGCATTTCTGATAGCCGGCAGGGAAACCGGGCAAATGGGCTTTGATGCCCTTAATACATATTTTTCCCGTAATTCCAGCCTGTTGCTCTTTATCCTTTTCTTTACCGGGTTTGGAATAAAGGCGGGATTCATACCCTTGCATACATGGCTTCCGCAGGCACATCCGGCCGCTCCGTCGCATGTATCGGGCGTGATGTCGGGCGTTATGATAAAAATGGGGATCTATGGCATATTAAGGGTATTGATGTCAGTTCAGGATAATTTACTCCTTATCGGCATCGTTATCCTTGCCGTTTCACTGGTGTCGGGCATTCTGGGAGTTATGATGGCAATTGTACAGCACGACCTGAAACGGCTGCTTGCTTACCATAGTATTGAAAATATAGGGATAATCGGCATCGGGATAGGGTTGGGAACAATAGGACTGGCAACGGACAATACAATACTTTCCCTTCTTGGGTTCAGCGGAGGGTTGCTGCATGTACTTAATCATTCACTTTTCAAATCCCTTCTTTTCTTCAATGCGGGTTCGGTATACCAGATCACACATACCCGTAATATTGAGCACCTCGGGGGATTAATGAAGAAAATGCCTTATACTGCATCACTTTTTCTCATCGGATCACTCGCCATCTGCGGTTTACCACCCTTCAACGGCTTTATTTCCGAATACCTTATTTACACAGGTATGTTTAAAAGCCTTTCGGCAGCAAACCTTAATCAATCCATACTGATTCTTGGATCTGTCGTAGGGCTTACACTTATAGGCGGACTGGCAATATTCTGCTTTACAAAGGCTTTCGGGATCGTTTTTCTTGGAGAACCGCGTTCGGAGGAAGCTAAAGTTGCAGGCGATGTGGGCGGAGATATGATTTATCCCCAGTACTTCATCATTGGGTTTATTGCAATGATCGGACTGCTCCCTGCCCTGATTGTCAAACCTGTGTTTTCAATTGTATCGCAGTCATTCGGAATCCCTGACACCACAGCTCTTGCAGTCTCATCACTGAAAAACCTTTCCCAGATCAGCATTATGAGCGGGATCTTTATTGTTTTGGTTCTTGTTTTGTTGATTTACAGACATTTCCATCTCAAATCCCGACCAGTCACCTATGGTCCTACATGGGGATGCGGTTATACGGCTCCTTCCCCTGATATGCAATACACGGCAACCTCATACGCCTATAACTATAACCATCTTGCAAAACCGGTTATCCAGACAAAAAAGATAATGAGGGATATTGGAGAGGATGAGATCTTTCCGGCCCTGAGAAAATTTGAGTCGCACAGCGATGATTTCTTCAAAAAATACCTGATTGACAAACCCGTGGACCTGATTTCGGGACTTCTGAAGAGAATAGCAGTCATGCAGACCGGTTTGATCCAGCATTACATCCTATATGCATTTGTTTACATGCTGCTTGTCTTCTTATTAACTTACTTTAACCTGATCTGAGGATGACAGGGTTTGTTTTGATACTGATTGCAGCCTCCTTTTTTCCGGGAGTGATAGTGCGGACGAAGAGCATCGCCTCTGGACGCAGGGGGCCGGGCATACTGCAGCCTGTCAGGGAAATAGGAATACTTTTGAAGAAAGGCAGCGTATTCAGCAATACATCGGGAATAATTTTTCAGATCGCCCCGGTTATCACATTGTCCTGTATTATCTGTGCCCTGCTGGTTATTCCTTTCGGGAATCAGAACGCCTTAATCTCCTTTGATGGGGATTTCATCTTTTTTTCATACCTGCTGGCACTGGGAAAATTCTTTGCCATTATTGCTGCACTTGATACCGGTTCCAGTTTCGAAGGCATGGGAGCTAACCGCGAGGTCTTTTTTTCAATGCTTGTGGAACCTGCCTTTTTTATACTGCTTGCCACTTTTGCGATGTTTACCGGGTATACCTCTTTCTCAGATATATTCAGCAATTTCTTTATTACAGGCAGCCATTATGTTTTTATATACAGTATTATAGGCTTCTTTTTATTCATCCAGACAGCAATGATCGAGAACAGCAGACTGCCTGTTGATGACCCGAAAACCCATCTTGAACTTACAATGATCCATGAAGTTATGATCCTTGATAACAGTGGTTTCGATAAAGCCATGATACATATTGGATCATATCTGAAGTTTGCAGTTTACGGCGCGCTTATCTATAACGTAATTGTGCCTGCCGGATGGAATATTTTTCTCCAGGCGGCCTTGTTTCTGGCTGTTCAGGTTACATTTGCGGTGATAATAGGGCTGATTGAATCGTTCAGGGCAAGGAACAAAATGAATAAGAATCCGAAATTCATTCTCTCGCTTTCAGCCATTGCATTGATCTCGTTCGTAATAGTATTAATTATAACGGATAAACTGATCTGAGAACTCACTATGGTAAATTATCTGATAGTGCTTTTTGCAGTAACCCTGGTTTATTTTGCTTCAGCTGAGCGCCTGGTCATTTATGTAAAGCTTATCGGGTTACAGGGACTGCTGTTATGCGGTATCGCATTATTTGAGCTTAAGGAAGTCAACACCGCCAACCTGGTCTTTATCATGGCTGAGACGCTTGTTTTCAAAGCATTCCTGATGCCCTATTTACTGACAGGGATTATCGGCTCCTCCGGCGTTATGAAAGTGCACCGCCAGGCAATGCCCGGATTTTACCTGCTCCTATTCTCCATTCTTGCACTGCTCTCAAGCGTCATACTGGCCAATGCACTTGAAAATCCTTTTGTCAACACCATATATATGGTCATTGCACTCTATTCACTGTTTACGGGACTTCTGCTCATTGTAACACACAGATTGATAATATCACATTTAATTGGATTCCTGATACTTGAAAATGCTGTTTTTATCTTTTCCCTTGCCATGGGAAGTAAAATGCCAATGCTTATAAATGTCGGAATATTGCTTGATATTTTTGTGGGAGTGTTGATCCTGGGCTTCTTTGGATTGAGGCTCAGGCCGAATACCAATGAACTTACAAGGTTAAAAGATTAGGTAATGATAATTTTGCTGCTCTTCATAGTTTCTGCCTTAATGAGTATTTCGGTTATATTACTCAGGAACAAGACTTTAACAAAGTTCATTACAGGGAGCTTCGCATTACTTCACATCCTTTTCACAGTATACTGCTGGCTTAATCTTAACCGGACCGAACTTACATACTTCACATTTACCAGTCCGGGCGTTTTACTGCTTTCTGTACTGTCGCTGCTGCTGATCCCTACAGTTTATCATGGATTTATTTACGCCTCAGGGGATGACACCAGGAAATTCAATACCTACCACTCTGCGCTGATCGCTCTGATAACTTTTATGACAGGTGCCTATCTGGCCAACGGAATGACGGTTTTGTGGATATTCGTTGAAGCAACTACCCTTGCAGTGGCGGCCCTGATCTATCACGACCGTACCGAATCTGCGCTTGAAGCCACCTGGAAATATGTGTTTGTATGTTCAACCGGGATAGCTCTGGCATATCTCGGGATATTGTTCCTTGGGTTTATTTACGGCCGTGAAGATGCTGCAACCCTGTCATTTGCATCTCTGTCCAATATTATAAGCCAGGCCAATCCGCTCTATCTTAAAGTTGCATTTGTTTTTGTTGTAATTGGATTCAGTACAAAGATGGGGCTCTTTCCCATGCATACGGTTACAATCGACGCGCACTCAGTGGCCCCGCCTCCGATAAGTGCTCTCATTTCAACAACATTGATGAATGTCGGCTTCCTGGCTATTTTCAGGGTATATGTTCTGTTCTCATCTTCATCTGTCCTGCCTTTCATGAACAGTGTACTGATACTTTCCGGTGTTTTGTCATTGTTGATCGCCGCAGGGTATATGCTTAAGGCCAAGCATCTTAAAAGGATGCTGGCCTATTCCAGTCTCGAGAACATGGGCCTGGTGGCAATTGCGATAGGGGTGGGCGGCGCAGGCTATTACGCGGCATTCCTGCTGTTAGTCCTCCATTCACTGTCGAAATCTAGCCTTTTCTATCAGATGGGACAGCTCTCAAGGGTTCTTCATACATTTCAGCTTGACGATTGCGGAAAGTATATGAAATTATATCCTGCGGGAGCACTTGTTCTGATAACAGGTATGGTCTGCATACTTGCCATACCTCCCTCAGGATTGTTCATCACCGAGTTTATGATCTTCAAGGGCCTGGTGTTCAACGGTCAGTGGTTTGTGCTTATTTCAGCCATTGTTCTGCTCTGCTTTATAGTCTACGCAATGAGTACGAGGATAATGCATATAGTCTTTTCAGGTCCCCGGAAAGGAAGTGGTCCTGAAATCCCTGACAGGCTAAACCCGGTAGAGACCTTAAGTCAGTTTGTTTTCCTGGGAATTGTTGTTGTAATGTGCTTTTATCAGCCGCCTTTTCTGGTTGACCTGATAAATCAAAGTATTGCCGTATTGCCAGTATAAAAATTATGTCGGATACTAAAAAATATACGGAAACAAGGAATAACTCGGCACCGCTCAGCATTGCCTCAATACCGGTGCTGGAATACGGGGTATTCTACGATCAGGTATCTGAGATGCTCAGGGATGAACAAAAGCATTGCGTCGCCTATTACGGGGCCGGGTCACCCGGTAACAGGAGGTTTTATTGCTGCATTGCCGATGACGGCAAAGCCACAATTGATGTCTTTTCCCATGAAATGAGCGGACAGAACATGGTGCTTAAATCACTTACCCCTGTCTGTACACAGCTTTATATTTTCGAACGCGAAATTCATGAGAATTTTGGAGTGGAATTTTCCGGACATCCCTGGCTTAAGCCGGTAAGATATCCTTATGATAATCCTGACCGGTCAGAGATCATGGCAAACTACCCGTTTTATTCCATTGGCGGCGATGAACTTCACGAAGTGGGTGTCGGACCGGTTCATGCAGGAGTGATCGAACCCGGCCATTTCCGGTTCATATGCAATGGGGAGAAGGTTCTGCATCTTGAAATTCAGCTGGGGTATCAGCACCGAGGGATTGAAAACCTTTTCCTTGAAAAGAGCAGTCCGCTCCAACGATGCGTACTCGCGGAGACCATAGCCGGAGACACATCAGTCGGACATGAACTTGCGCATGTGCAGCTCATCGAATCACTGGCCGGCATTGAGGTCAGCGATGCATTGCGGATTGAAAGGTGCATTGCACTTGAACTTGAACGGCTTGCTGTTCATATCGGCGACACTGCCGCACTCTGCGGAGATGTCGCCTATCAGCTCGGTCAGGCAGTCTGCGAAGCTCTGAGAACCTCAGTTATTAATACCACCCAATACTGGTGCGGAAATCGCTTCGGAAAAGGAATTGTACGTCCGGGCGGCAGCAACTATCATCTTAACGACGCTGCGGCTGACGAAATACTCAAAGTAATATCCGTAACCGGGAAACGGTTCAATGAAGTGGCTGAACTGATCTATTCCCGGCCGAGTGTACTTGCACGGTTTGATGACATAGGCCAGGTTACCCGCCGGCAGGGACTCAATATCGGAGCTGTCGGAATGGCCGCGCGTTCATGCGGTATTTTACGTGATCTCCGCAAAACTCATCCCTTCCAGTATTACCGCGACTACCAGGTTCATCCGGCGATCATCGGGTCGGGAGATGTACTGGCACGGGGAAAGTTACGGCATCTTGAAGCGCTCGATTCGGTCAGGATCATCACGGACCTGATTGAAAAATGGAAGACTGCCTTAAAGAATATTGAAAGACCGAATTATGATTACAGGCTGAAGCCTTCCAGCTTTTGCATTTCACTTGTTGAGGGGTGGAGAGGAGAGATCTGTCATGCTGCACTGACGGATGTAAACGGCAAAATCGTGCATTACAAGATTAAAGATCCTTCGTTCCATAACTGGATGGCTCTGGCTCTTGCAGTCCGTAACCAGGAAATTTCCGATTTTCCTGTCTGCAACAAGAGTTTCAATCTTTCATATTGCGGACATGATCTTTAGTGGAATTAATTTATAAAGGATGATCAGAGAAGCTAAAGTGCTTGCGGGACATGGCAGGCAATACATAAAAGACCTCAGGACCCAGTCTGTTTCGGAACTTTTCAGGGGAAAGCCTGTTATTTCGCCCGGGATTACACCGGATGAGATAAATTCAGTATGTGCGATCTGTCCGGTTAATGCCATAGACAGGACTTCAGGGTCAATTGATCTTTGTAAATGTGTTTTCTGTAAGGAGTGTTCGTTTCTTTTTCCCGGAAAAATCAGGTTCACAAACGATTACAGGATAGCGGGAAACAGGCGGGAGGATCTGATTGTAAGACCTGGTGACAGAGACCGGATCAGCCTTGATGAAAAAAGTATCAGGAAGGAGATAAGAAAGACATTTAAAAGTGCGCTTAAGCTGCGTCAGGTATCAGCCGGTGGCGACAACTCGTGCGAAATGGAACTGGCCGCGACCGGGAATGTCAACTTCGATTTTGGCCGGTACGGAATTGAATTTGTTGCCTCTCCGCGTCATGCCGACGGCATTGTAATTACCGGCCCCGTTACTGAGAATATGTCGGAGGCCTTAAAGATCACCTGGGAGGCTGTTCCTGAACCAAGTTTGATAATCCTGGCAGGGACAGATGCCTTAAGCAGCGGTATATTTGAAGGAAGCCCTGCCCTTAACAGGAAATTTATCGAAGAACATCATATTGATCTGTACGTGCCCGGTAATCCGGTTCATCCTTTAACTTATATCAACGGAGTTTTGGATCTCCTGGGTATTGTCTGAACCCCCTGCGCCCTGCGCCCTGCGCCCTGCACCCTGCGCCCTGCGCCCTGCGCCCTGTTTTAATAACCCGCAGCCTGCCCGTCCTTCCGTGATTCCGAGGCGCCGTACCACACCTTGTTCCTGTCATCCCTCATTATCGCCTGGTAACCGCCGTATCCTCCCAGATCCCATTGGATGATATGCCCCATATTCAGGAGCTTCTGAATTGTTTCCCAGCTGAATCCGTTTTCAAGAAGCAGCACCCCACCGCCGGTCATCTGCTCGCCGGTCGGTTCCGACGATCCTATATGATGTATTCGTGGTGCATCTCCCGCCTCCTGAAGGTTCATTTTGAAATCTATCAGATTAACTACGATCTGGGCATGCCCCTGAGGCTGCATATCACCCCCCATTACTCCGAAGCTTACCCAGGGTTTTCCGCCCTTTGTAATAAAGGCCGGTATTATAGTGTGAAATGGCCTTTTCCCTGGTGCATATGCATTTGCATGACCTTCAGCCAGGCTGAACATCTCACCTCTGTCCTGAAGCACAAATCCAAGTCCTGGTGGGCACATGCCCGATCCCATTCCCCTGTAATTGCTCTGGATAAGCGAAACCATATTCCCTGACCTGTCGGCCACTGTAAGGTATATTGTATTACCGGCTTCCAGTCTGCCGGGGTTGTAGATCTTTGCTGCGATGTCGGGCTGGATAAGTTTGCGCCTTTCGGCAGCATATTTCTTTGAGATAAGCTGATTAACAGGGACATTACTGAACCGGGGATCAGCATAGTACCTGGCACGGTCCTCGAATGCAAGCTTTTTGGCTTCGGTGAACAGGTGAATATATTCAGCCGAACCAAAGCCCATCGATGCAATATCGAAGCCTTCAAGTATATTCAGTATCTGGAGAGCGGTAATCCCCTGTCCGTTGGGAGGTAGTTCCCAGATATCGTATCCCCTGTAGGAGGTGCTAACGGGTTCCACCCACTCGGAATTGTGGCGTGCAAGGTCATCATAGGTAAGGAAGCCGCCCTGCGATTTCATGAATGCTGCGATTGCCTTTGCAATGCTTCCCCGGTAAAATTCATTTTTGCCGCCACTGGCTATTTTCTCGAGCGTATTTGCCAGGCCGGGATTCCTGAAGATCTCTCCCTTTGCAGGGGCTTTGCCTTCAGGCATATATGTCTCCTTAATATTCGGGTAATCCTTCAGAAGCTGCGTATTCCTGTCGAGATAATATGCGATCACCTCAGTAACCGGGAATCCGTTGCGGGCATAATTTATTGCAGGCTGGAGAATTTCCCTGACCGGTAATTTCCCGAACAGATCATGCATCTCAAACCAGCCGTCGACGCACCCGGGAACCGATACGGGAAGAGGACCGTATGAAGGGATGGACTCATAACCGTTATTCCTGAAATATTCTATTTTAAGTGATCGCGGCGACCTTCCGCTGGCATTCAGACCATACAGTTTTCCCTTTTCAGCACTCCAGATAATTGCGAAAAGATCGCCTCCGATACCGCATCCGGTCGGTTCCATAACACCAAGAACGGCATTGGCTGCAATTGCCGCATCAATGGCATTTCCTCCTTTTTTCAAAATATCAAGCGCAGCCTGTGTAGCCAGGGGATGGCTTGTTGCAGCCATTCCGTTCTGGGTTATTACTTCCGATCTTGTTGCAAAATCCCTTCCGGTCACCCTGTCCTGTGAAAAAACCAATGACGGGGAGACCAGAATGAGGATAACAAAAATTACTTTCTTAAACATATTCTGCTCCATCTTTTAACCGGTTGTAAAAGTAATAAAGTACAGCAATTATTTTGCCATGGCTGCGATTTTTAAGTCAGCAGGCATCTTCTCTATTGCATATCTGAGGGCTGTACGCGGCATCAGAGCTTTATTCCTGATCACATAGTCAAAAACCTCCTTTTGCCACCTTTTGGTTGCCGATTTCAGCATCCATCCATAACCTTTCTGTACCATGTCATCACTGTCCACAAGCAATATGTCCGAAATTTCGAATATATCGTTCAGAAAGTTCCCGTCGCGTGCAGGAATAATCAGAGAAACTGCTGAAGCTCTTCGCATCCAGCGGTTTGACGATTTTGCCCATCTTTTAAGAACATTGATCTTATCGGGATACATTTCCACTGCGGTCCCCACTGTATGGTTGCAGAAAGTGTCACACGACGCCCAGTTATTTATATAATTGTTAATCCATTTTTCAAAAATCACAAAATCGGAAGGAGTATACTGTTTCCTGATGTTGTACGACCAGTTGCAGGCAATAAATGTCTCTTCAAGCATGCCCGATTTCCATAGCTCTTCACACAGGCCGAATACATAAGGTTTGCAGCTCTCCTTTAACTTTTTGTAGTACTCTTTCCCGATGCTTGCAACCATTGCCGATTTAAGGCCGTAAAGCGTAACCGGCTCCTTAAAGAACCTCTCTCCTGATTTCTTTGTCTTTTCATCGGCATTCCTGATCAGCTCCTGTCTTAGTGATTCAATAATGTTATTCATTTGATGCATTATCAGACCATCTGGTTTTTAAACCAGGTTTTTTTGTGAAACTATCCTTAATAAACAAATTTACTAATTATTGCAGGAGGACCATCCGGTAGCATTCAGTAATTTTTGAATCATTTTTGTAAATTGGCACTGTCGAATCTCAAACCTGTAAATATGAAAACGCTCCTCTTCCCGAAAGCATTACTGATGTTTTTTCTTGCCTCAGCCTTCTCATTTCAGCTTACAGCCAGCCCCGATGCAATCAAATGGCAGAAATACGAACTCGTTTTCACGAGCGATACGGAATATGAAAATCCGGTCCAGGATGTTAAAAGCATGGAGGTTACATTCACTTCTCCTACCGGGCTGGTTAAAACGATAAATACCTTCTGGGATGGCGGCAGAACATGGAAAGCAAGATTTATGCCGGGCGAAACAGGCAGCTGGACATTCGTAACCGCCTGCTCCGATAAGGCTAATAAAGGCCTCGACGGACAAAAAGGATCATTTATCTGCAAGCAGGGGTCACCGGATAAGGATATTTTTGTGCATGGTCCCATCATCAATCCGCCCGGTACCTGGTATCTGACCCATGCCGACGGTACCCCGTTTTTCTGGCTTGCCTGTACTGCATGGAACGGTGCGCTTAAATCAACCGATGCCGAATGGGATCAATATCTGCGTCACAGGGTTGAGAACAGCTATACTGCAATTCAGGTTGTTACGACCCAGTGGCGGGGATGCGACAGGAGCAGCGAAGGACTGGTCGCATTTGAAGGCAGCGGGAGGATTAGGATCAATCCCGATTTCTTCAGGCTGATTGATAAAAGGATTGACAGGATTAATGAATTCGGCCTTGTTGCAGCTCCCGTGGTCCTTTGGGCACTTCAGTCAGGAAGCGGCAGGGAGCTGAGCCCTGGGTATTATCTTCCCGATGAACAGGCAATTCTTCTGGCAAAATACATTGTCGCCCGTTACGGGGCAAATCATGTTGTCTGGTTCCTGGGCGGTGATGGCAATTACACCGGAACCTATGAGCAGCGGTGGAAAACCATCGGAAGAGCGGTCTTCGACGGCAAACAGCAGGGCATTGTTGCACAGCATCCCCAGGGCCGGTCATGGATAGGGGAGGTGTACAGGGATGAACCCTGGCTCGATATCATCGGTTACCAGAGCAGTCACAGTAATGCCGAAGGCACTGTGAACTGGATCACAAAAGGACCGATGAGCATGATGTGGTCAGGGCTGCCGGCCCGTCCGCTGATAAACCTTGAACCCAATTACGAAGAGATAAGGCCATCAATAACTGACAGGGATGTCAGGAATGCATCTTACTGGAGCCTCTTTGCGACACCCATTGCAGGGATTACATACGGGGCAAATGGTATCTGGCCATGGCTGCGGAAAGGGGAAAAAATTCTCAACCATTCGGATTCCCCTGGAACGTCAATCTGGGACAAGAGCATCGGTTTGCCCGGATCGGTCCAGATGGGATACCTTGCCCGATTCATGCGGAGTTTCGATTGGTGGAGCTTATATCCGGCTCAGGATCTGCTGATCAGGCAACCGGGGGATGAAGTCTTCAATAATTTTGTTTCTGTTGTCAAATCAGTTGACAATAAGACCATTCTGGCGTATCTGCCTGTGAGGCTGACGATTGAGATCAGAAAACCGATCGATGCCAGGTATACGGTTAAATGGTTTGATCCTGTTAATAACAAATACTCAGGAGGAACTTTGGAAGATACCGGAACTGTACTCAGAATAACATCTCCGGGTGAAGGTGACCGGGTGATGATATTAACAAAGGAAAACAAGTAGGAGGTGGGCAAACCGCTGCGAACTGCCCGTATCACTCCTCCAGCAAATTAGTCTTCCTTATCTCACCCGTCCTGCGGTTCACCCTGAGCGTCTTAATCTCACACGGCCTGAAATTGCCTGTCCACTTACTTTTGAGGAAAGTCAGGTCAAGCGTTGCTGAAGTCTGAATTCCCGATGTTTCAATACACCGGATGATCAGATCATCATCCGATTCCGATTTCTTTATGGCAGTTATTACGATATTTTCCGGATCTGCCCTGAGGAATGAATTTGTTCGGGGCATTGAACCGCCGTGAATGCCCTGATAAATAACAACAGGCGGTGCAATGAATTCTTCTGCAATCCTCGAAATCCGGCTTTTCTGCCATGTCTCTGCGTGAGGAACGATCAACATCCTGAAAGTCTGCATTCCCTGGTCCTGCCAGATGTGTTCGGTATTCATATCAAGGACCCTTGGATTATGGTGTGCATAAACTGCCGACCGTGCGACTGAAATATTCATCACGTTGTCATTAACGCTGTATCCGTATTTTGCATCATTGATCACAGTGAGTCCGGATGTCTTTCCGTCGATTTTCCCGGTTACATCTATCCATCGCTGTCCCGGATCTTCATCGCCGTTGGCCCTGCGCGTTATAAATCCGTATGGTGTCTCATATGTTGCAACTGATTCATAAGTGTTTACTGGAAATGAAAATTTGAGCATTTTCAGATGTTCGTGCCAGTCGAGGGTGACATCAGCCTCAAGGTGCCTTGCACCTGCATAAAGGATCCAATCGATTGTAAGCCTTGATGAACCAAAAGTTGTCCTGACCCTTGCTGTTGCGCGAAGGGGGCCTTTCTCCGTAAAGTTGATCACTGGATTCCCGAATGACCCATATTCATCTGAGAATGATTTGATATCATGGCTCCATGTATCGCTCGGATCATTGATAATAACGGCTCTGCAGCCGGTATCGCCTCCGAAGAAGACTTCCCTGCCGGTTTCCCTGCTGGTTATCCCAATTGTCCCTGACGCCGAGAATTTTACACTCAGGAATTCATTCTGCATGGTGTTTTCTGATATGGTGACGGCAGGCCTGACCTCCGGAGAGGCTCCCTGCCTTATCCTGATCTGACGGTAGCCGAAAGCAGGCAAAGGAGTCGAAACAATGATCCTCCTGCGGCTTCCTGTCTCCGTGGTACCTGCAGTCCACTGATGGGGCAGGGGATTCCCTTTTTCATCCTCAACAAGTGACGGATTCTTAAGATCCCAGTTGAAATCATACCCGATATGGCTCTTCACATCCCAGGCATGGGTGTTGAATACAACCATATATTGCGATGCGGGATCCGCTGATGGAATCTGCCATTCGAGCCTCTGAACAGCTTTGTATGTTGTCTGATGGGCAGTATCAAGGGCAAAGCCATATCCTTCCCTTGCAGTCACCGAGTGTTCCGGAACAGAGGTTCCGGCCAGACTGTCGTGGAACTGAAGGAACAGGACACGCTGCCATGCTGTCGTGAGTTCCTTCCCGGGATAAGTGAAACCCCAGACTGTTGAGCCGATGGAGGCGATCTTTTCAGCAGTCACGAGTGCCGCTTCCGACAACCTGTTGCCTTTCTTTATCTCCGATTCGGCAGTATAGCATCCGACCGCATGGTGCTGAAGGTCATCCTTAACCGTTGGGAACTGAAGGCTCTCGTTGCTTCGCATTTCTTCGAAATAAAGTTCCGGTGTGCTGAACAACACAACGGGAGCCTCCTTCTCGGACTGGATCTCATGAATTGAGTTAATATTTTCCTTCGTGGCTCCGCCTCCATGGTCACCGGCACCGTAATATGACATGTAGGTTTTAAAAGGCTGATCCTTCATTTGTTCAATAACCTGTCCTGTTCGCGACCTGACCGATCTGGTATCGTTGTAGCTTATTGGTATCCTGTAGGTCAGGACCCTCGTTCCATCAGGACTTTCCCACCAGAACATCGCGGCAGGAATGTTTTTTTCATGGGGTCCCGGCCGCATGAAGACGTAGTTTTCCATGCCCTGAAGCTTTATTATCTGGGGCAGGGTGGCGGTATGGCCAAACGAATCCGGATTAAAAGCTACTGTAGCCTTTTTCCCGAAAAGCTTCTCGAAGGTAAGCTGTCCGTAAAGTCCCTGCCTTACCATTGACTCACCCGATGGGATATTCACATCAGGTTCAACCCACCAGCCGCCAACTATGTTCCACCTTCCTTCACTTACCCGTTTCTTAATTTCTTCAAGCATAGCAGGATCGTTTTCTGCAACCCACTGGTAAAGTTGGGCGGAGCTTGCCGTAAACTTGAAATCAGGTGTCTCATTCATCCTGTCGAGAGCGGAACGAAAGGTGCTGTGAGCAACTGAAATGCCTTCACTCCAGGGCCATAGCCAGACCGGATCAATATGGGCATGACCTATAAGATGTATCCTGGTTTTTGAAGCACCTGAAGGCCATCCGGTATTTTCCTGGTTCCTTTCAGCAATAATCCCCGATATGGGACCTAATGTCATAACCGCGCTTCCTGCAAAAGCACCGTTAATAAATGTTCTTCGTGATATCAGTTTACTGGCTTTCGATCTGCCCCGATTTTTCATATTCATTTCCGGATTAATAAATAGTTATTTCAGTCTTATAAAATCCTGAATACTCTTCAAATTTTTTATTCAATTTCAGCTTTTGCCCACTATTGCCACGCTGAGGCTGGCAAAGTCGCCTACTTCCTCTCCCAGTGCTGCCGGTACAATCCTGCAAACCTCCCTTGCCGGCTTCAGGGCTTCACGACCGATCACTTCGAGGCAGGAGGGTTCCAGGAATTCACGGCAGCGGGCGTAAACGCTTCCGATGACTATCATTCCCGGGTTGAGTATATCTATCAGCAGTGAGAGTCCTTTTCCAAGGTATCTACCCGAAGTTTCGAATATTTTTATGGCAGTTTCATCACCCTGTTCCGCGGCGACGGCTACATCCCTGGCAGTTATTTTATCGATTTTCCCGGGGCTGTCACAAAACCGGACCGGCAGGCCTGCTAACAGTCTTTCCCTTGCGGCTTTGCGGGCGAGAAGTGCAATCCCGGTGCCGCTGCAAAACGCTTCGAAAGATCCTTCCTTCCCGTATGCTTCCGGTCCTTCGTCATCAAGTCTTATGTGGCCAACTTCTCCTGCGAGGTCATTTGTTCCGGAAAATAACCGGCCTTCAATAATAATTCCTGCGCCCATGCCGGTACCGAAAGTCAGAAAAATCATATTGTCAATGCCTTTGCCCGCGCCGAATTTCCACTCTGCAAGTGCACAGGCATTAGCATCATTCTGTAGAAAAACAGGAACGTTGAATCTTTCCATGAATAACCCGGCAATATGGATATCATCCCAGCCCGGCAGGTTGGGGGGCGACTGGACAATACCCCTTTTGCTGTCAAGTGGTCCCCCGCAGCTGATCCCGATCGCTTTCAATCCCGTCACTCCTGTCAGTTCAACGATTTCTGACGCTGTATTTAGTAAGAGATCTATCGCATATTGTGGTCCCTTCTGGGTTTCAGTGGGGAAACTGATCTTTTTCAGGATTTTCATATCCTCTGTACCGGCAATGACAGCGCACTTTGTGCCACCAATATCAATACCGATAAAATAAGCAGTACTCATTTTTCTTCAGGTCTTATTTTATATACTTCCAGAACTTTTCTTCCGACTTTTTAATCTCATTCCTCCTTTTTCTTTCAAAAAAATAGTAAAGCAAAACTCCGAATGAGCCTGCAATTAACAGACCGGGAAGGAGATACAGCATTATTCCGGAGATGCCCGGATCGACAGCAGCAGCACCGCCATTCTGAAATCCCGGTGCCATTCCCGGTACCGTCTTTCTGCCGACATCAATGCTGAAGATGTTCTTTACGAAGAACAATGAGAAGAATGCAAGCAATCCGGAAAACACGGGCGTGGCTATCCATCCTATCCCGATCTCGCCAAGAACCCTGAAGTTAATATTCCTGGCTCCTTTATACAGGCCGATCCCGATAACGCTTCCCACTATTACCTGTGTGCTCGAAACCGGGACCAGCGGAACAGGAGGGAGGTTGATCCTGACCAAAAGTGACGACAGGGTGGATGACGAAAAGATAAACAGCACGAGCGCCTGCGACAACACAACCACAAGGGCTGCTTCGGAGGAGAGTTCTATAATGTTGCTGCCCACCACTTCTATGACCCTGTTTGAATATGTCAGTATGCCGGCGGCAATAGCCATCCCTCCCAGCAGGAAAAGCTGCTGTGAAGAGGATAGGGTGAATATTCCAAGGTTTATCTCCTGCAGATTGAAAGCAGGGACAAAAACTCCCATGACGTTTGCAATATTATTAGCCCCGAGGCTGTAAGCCCCGAAAGCGCCAACCAGTATCAGTCCCGTTCTGATGCGTGACTCAAACCGGACCAGGTGGATATTCGAATTCCTCTTGATTGCCTTTAAAAGCATATATAACAGAACAGCAAAAACGGCCCCTATGACCGGACCAGTCAACCAGGTTGATACTATCTGCAACAGTGTACGGCTGTCGGTTGGATTTCCGGTGAAAAGGTTCCACCCGATGATTGCGCCGACAATAGCCTGGGTGGTTGATACCGGGATTGCGAATTTGGTCATAAGGTAAACTGTAACAGCAGCGGCCATGGCTACCGTGAAAGATCCGCCTATGGCGTTCACTGCCCCCAGTTTTCCGAGTGTGTCCGATGCACCGGTCCCCTGTAATACAGCGCCAAGAATAACAAAA
This sequence comes from uncultured Bacteroidales bacterium, assembly GCA_963737255.1. Lineage (GTDB taxonomy): Bacteria > Bacteroidota > Bacteroidia > Bacteroidales > VadinHA17 > LD21. Next base: position 119,931 of record CAVTSB010000005.1, on the reverse strand, counting down.
ACAGAGGCAATGATTGCAGCCTTTCTGAAGCTCACCATCTTTGATCCGACGGCAGAACCAAATACATTGGAGGCATCATTGGCGCCCAGAGACCACCCAAGAAACAAACCGCTCGTCAGGAATAGAAGGATCATTTTGTTTCGTTAAGATCGTTTTTCGTTTTAAAAATGACCGATGACCGATGACCGATGACGGATTTGCCCTTTGCCCTTTGCCCTTTGCCCTCCGCCCTTCGCCCTCCGCCCCACATCACATCACAATCTTAATCGCCATCGCTGAAAGCAGGTCGGCCGCCTTCTGGGCTGTGTCCGATATGTTTTCAATATGGTGGATTATATACCTGAGGTGCGCTTTATGCGCGAGGTCCAGTTCCTTCATGTCCTGAAAGACAATTCTCTGAGTGAACCTTGATATCTTATCTGTCTCGCTCTCAAAATAATAAACTTTCAGAAGCTTTTCCCTGACAGTATATGGGGCCTTGAAATAGGCCCTGGCCGCAGGGATAAGCTCTTCTCCCGCACAAACCGACGATTCCATGATGCTTATGAAATTGTGATTTAGGGAAGAAGGGATATCAGGCATTTCAATGCTGAACTCATTCAGGGTGCTTTTTATCGAGTCAATGATCTCGTCGAGCACATCAATCAGGGAAGTCACTTCGGCCCTGTGCTGGGGCAGTATTGAATGGGTTATCATTTCATTCTCGATCGATCGCTGAAGCATATCGGCACTTTTTTCCAGAGCCTCCACTTTCTGGACATGCCTGTTGAATGATTCCATGTCATTGTCAAGATACGCTTTCACTCCTTCCCTGAAAACAAGCAGTCCGATGTCTATGTTATCGAAGAACTCATCGATCTTGAGTATGAGATTTTTGGTGGTCCTGGTAAATAAAGCCATTTTGTTCCAGATTTAAACGATCCTTAAGCAAATATAAAGATATTCAAAGATTATAGGGATTTTTACTTTGTGTACCCTGGGCTTTTTTAAAATTCTATGATCTTTTCAACCTTATATCCCCGGAGGTATTGTTTCAGGATGGCCTGGATGTCGCTGTTGTCCCGTGATGTTTGAATACAATCATGAACGGCCGAAAGCCCGAATCCCATCTCATTTATATTAAAATAGCCATAACCCGAGAATTTCCCGTTTAAAATCTTCACGGCACTCCGTTCCTCATCGTTCCTTCCCCTGTCGATAATGAAGAAATTCCGCCGGGTGAACAGAAATTCCTCTGCCGCCCTGGCAGCACGTTCGTTGTATTTTACCGGCGACTCCTTTCCGCAGCAGGCTCCTTTGCATATGCCGACCTGATGCTGGAAGCACGGGCCGTCAGTTTCATAGAGCCCCGTCAGTTTCTGACACAGCTCATATCTTTCAACGAGCGCCTGTAATTTCGATTTAGCCCTTTCACGGGATGTAAAAACCGAGACCGGATTGTCGTCAGTATTATTCAGTTGCCGGTGACAGAAGTTAATATAACCTCCTGCATCGGTAAAGCTGAAAATGCCATGCTGAAATCCCGTCCTGCGCTGTGCTCTGTTATACACCGGCTTGTTGGCCTTTATTTCCGACGATTCCTTTAGCAGCGCTATCAGCTCACTCCCGGTTACCTCCCAGTCGATATCTGCGATGATATCACGCATTTCCATTGCCCTGCTTGTCGTGTTGTTTGACAGGTGTGTCCTGATCCTCTGCTGAAGATTCCGGCTTTTTCCGATATATATGAGATTCCCTGATTCATTGTAGAAATAATATATGCCTGGTTCTTCAGGTATTGAATCAAGCTTTCCGGTATCGAGCCCTGGATTTAGCTTTGAGATTTTAGTATTCCTCATGAGACCCCTTGACAATCCATTGGCTTCCCTGTCTTTTTCCGCAAGGATCTCGAACAGTTTTACCGTTGCAAGGGCATCACCTCCGGCTCTGTGTCTGCCATTGATTATTATGCTCAGGTCCTTGCAGATGTTTCCCAGACTGTAGGAGCGGTGCCCGGGTATCAGCTTGCGGCTAAGGGCTATTGTATCCAGGATATTTCTTTTGAAATTATAACCCAGCGATTTGAATTCCTGGCGTATGAATGAATAGTCGAAACGTGCGTTGTGGGCCACAAAAGTGCGGCCTTCGGTGAACTCGATGATCTCCTTCGCAATTTCATAGAACCTCGGTGCATTCTCAACCATCTCATTGGAGATACCGGTTATGTTCGTTATGAAGTAGGGGATGTTTCTTTCGGGATTGACAAGTGAAACGAACTCCCCTGTTATCTTTTCTCCGTCGTGCTGGTATATTGCAATCTCGGTGATCTTTTCAATTCTGGCACTCCCCCCTGTCGTCTCAATATCAACTATCGCGTACATGAACTGATCTCTCTGTCGTTGTTGCAACTGCTAATATATGGATAATAACCGTCAGATTCCTTTATTGTTTGTATTTTTGTGTTAATAAATTACCAGGATCATGAACGAATGTTACGGAAAGAAATTCATACTGAACGGAGTGATGCAACAGTGTGATCTTTTTGATAATACAATGGTATACGAAGGTGATTCAATCTATGAGGTATTAAGGATGGTAAAGGGAAATCCCGTGTTCTTTGATGACCACATGGAAAGGCTTGTTTCGAGTGTCCGGCTGCAGCAAAAGGAACTTCTGGCTGAACCGTCAGAGATCAGGCATGATATAATTAATCTTTCAAAGAGTGAAAGAAGAAAAGAGGCAAACCTTAAAATCGTTTTTAACTACAATCAGGGATCGTCGAATTACATCATTTATTTTATTGAACCCATTTATCCATCTGATGAACAGTATAAAAAAGGTGTGAAAGGTATTCTGTACTATGCTCAGCGTAAAGACCCGGGATCGAAGGTCATAAATCATAAACTTCGTTCATCAATTTATCATAACCTTATACTGCACAGGGGATACGAAGCTCTTCTGGTTAATGAGGAAAACTGCATTACCGAGGGCAGCCGGTCAAATATATTTTTCCTTAAGGGTGATGTCCTGACCACCGCCTCTGATGATAGGGTGCTTAATGGCATTACGCGAAAATATATTCTTGATATCTGCCGTGACAACAAAATCAGGGTTGAATTCAAATGCGTGCCAGTTGACTCGATCACGGAATATGATGCCGTATTTATGACAGGCACCTCCCCGATGGTGCTTCAGTTTTACTGCATCGATGACACTTATTTTAATGTACGGATCCCCCTGATAGAGAATCTGAGGAAACTGTACATTGAAAAAGCGGAGGTAAGTATCAGGGCATTCGTGACAAATAACTGATCGTGAATTAAATCATTTGCCTGCAAAATTTGCTATCTTTGCCGTCTATAAGAAAAAATCATCAATATGGCAAGCATCAGACAACTTAAAAAAGATATCGATTATCTCGTTTTCGAAGTGATCTCAGACTGTTTTACTTTTGGCGCACTTCATCCGGATGACAGGGAGGAAGAGGTTACATCAATAATTTCTGATGCCGTTGCCTTAAGAAATGAACTTATACAACGGGTAAACAATCCTGAAGGCGGCAGAGATCCGAAAGCCTCCAAAGCGCATTATAAGAATGTTGTGAAGGACCTTTATGTAGGTGTCGATGATCTTTGCGGCAGGCTCAGCGCGCTTCCCCCGAAGGAAAAGTAAAATACCTGTAAACAGTATTACCACAGTTTTCGCAATTTCCATCCCGGTCAAGATTCATTAAACTTGTCCTGTATCCCGATCTTTCCGTTACGGTTGTTCCGCAGCGGGGACACCTTGTATCCTGACCGGCTGCCGAATGGGTGTTCCCCATATAAACATTTTTCAGATGCTTTGAGGCAATCTCATACAGCCTGTCAAGCGACGCCTGGGGAGTTGGAGGATCATCCCTTCTGAAAGTTGGGTGATAGCGGCTCAGGTGAAAAGGAGTGCCGCTTCCCAGTTCACCGGCTATCCACCTTGATTCAGCTTCCATTTCTGCCGGATCATCATTCCGGCCGGGTATAATCAGTGTCGTAACCTCCAGGTGCTTTCCGGCCGCGGCTATCTGCTTCAGACTCTCTTTTACGGGTTCCAGCCGCGCTCCCGTAAGCTTCCTGTAGAAGGTATCATTAAATGCTTTCAGGTCAATGTTAAAGGCGTCAATAAATCCTGTTATTTCCCCCAGCGGATAACTATTTACATAACCATTACTGACCATTACCGTGTACATGCCTTTATCTCTCACCTTCACGGCAACATCGCGCATAAACTCAAACCAGACGATCGGCTCGTTATAAGTAAAAGCGATCCCGATATTATTGGCAGCCTTAAGCGCATCATCCACAAGCCTGTCAGGCTCTAACCTGCCCGAAAAGCTATCGGCGGCTTTTTGTGAAATATTCCAGTTCTGGCAGAAATCACATCTCATGTTGCAGCCGAAGGAACCTGAAGAAAGGATGTTATATCCCGGGAAGAAATGATACAACGGCTTCTTTTCCACAGGGTCGAGAGCATACCCTGAAATAACCCCGTAGGTCGAAAGCTCGATTTTCTCACCCGTGTTCTTTCTTACCCTGCAGATCCCGGTTTTGCCGGGTTGAATCCTGCACAGGTGCGGACACAGGGTGCACTCTATATATTTTTCATATTTCACAAAAAGCTGATCCATTTCTTCACATGGTTTCATGTCAAAATTACATCAAATCAATTCAAGGTGTTCGAAAAATAAGTTACTTTTATCACTATGCAACTCTTTATAAGATGAAAAACAAATTCCTTCTGTTATTTTTCCTGATTTTGTTGACCTTAAGCTGTTCAAGGCACGAAGTTATACGTGAACTTTGGTATGATAAACCGGCTGCTGACTGGAATGAAGCGCTGCCCGTGGGAAATGGCCGGCTTGGTTCGATGGTATTTGGCGATACCCTCAGGGAGTGCATCCAGATCAACGAAGAGAGCATATGGGCCGGGTCGGGAATCAATAATAATAATCCGGAAGCGCTGGCTAATCTTCCTGCCCTGCGGGATGCCATTTTTAAGGGCGATATCAGAAAGGCTGAAGAGATTGCCGGTAAATATTTTCTGGGTACTCCGCCGCGCATAAGGTCGTACCAGCCCCTTGGCAATCTGCTGATTGACTATGAATGGAATGGATCAGTTTCAGAGTACAGGAGGTCGCTCGACATCCGGTCGGGCATCGCTTCAACAAAATTCATGGTTGACGGTGAGCCGGTCACTTCGAATGTCTTTGCTTCAGCTGTCGATAATGTACTTGTAGTGGAAATAAAAGCCGGCGGGACTGAACTTATAAACTGCTCTTTTGAACTGACCCGTGAAAAGGACGCCATATTCAGGGTGTCTGAGGATGGCAGGATGTTCCTGACCGGACAGATAATTGATGAGGATGATTCGCTTACCGGACCAGGGGGAAAGCATATGAGGTTTGCCTCCGAGGCAAGGTTTAGAGTCAGGAAGGGAAGCATCACTGCAGAAAATAGTCTGCTTAGGATTACCGGCGCATCTGAAATAACAATGATCCTGACCGCTGCAACTGACTATAACATTGACCTCCTTGATACTGATCCGGCGATTGATCCGGCATCTGTATGTGCCGGAATACTCGACAGGGCAGGGGCCAAAGAGTATTCCGGCCTGCTCAGGGACCACACATCTGAACACCGGGCAATGTTCGACCGCGTCTCTTTGAAACTGGGACCCGATACGCTTGATTATCTTCCTGTTAATAAGCGCATTGAACGTGTAAGGGCAGGAAGTTCCGACAATGGGCTGATAGCTCTCTATTTCGACTTTGGCCGTTACCTCCTTATGGGTTCTTCGCGTTATCCTGCAGTGCTTCCGGCAAATCTTCAGGGTATCTGGAACAAGGACATGAAAGCTCCATGGAACTCTGATTTCCATACAAATATAAACCTGCAGATGAACTACTGGCCGGCCGAAGTCTGTAACCTGCCTGAGACCGGAGAGATACTTGCCCGTTTCGTTAAAAGACTGACCGTGCCCGGTGCGGTTACTGCCAGGGAAATGTACGGCACCGGAGGGTGGACAATGCATCACCTGACCGATCCGTTCGGCAGGACAGGAGTTGCAGACGGTGTGTGGGGTCTGACACCAACCAACGGACCGTGGATGACTTTTACCCTGTATGAACATTACCTTTTTACACTTGATAAGGAATTTCTCAGGGAGACAGCTTATCCGGTCCTGAAAGGCTCAGCTGAATTTCTTTTGGGATTTCTGACCCCGTCGCCCGAAGGCTATCTTGTTACAAATCCCTCAACTTCTCCCGAGAACAGATATTTCCTTCCACAGACCAGGGAAACGGCACAGCTTACCTACTCTGCAACAATTGACATAGAGACAGTTAACGCCGTATTCGATTATTGCGTCCAGGCTGCTGAAATACTTGATACTGACGCCGGTCTTATCAACAGGATAATGGAAGCTAAAGCCAAACTGCCGCCTTTACGGATCAACTCAAACGGAACCATCCAGGAATGGATAAACGACTATGAAGAGGTTGAACCGGGTCACAGGCATATGTCCCATCTCGTGGGGTTATATCCTCTTGCCCAGATCACGCCTCAGACGGGTGAGCTTTTTGAGGCCGCCGGCAGGACAATCGAAAGGCGTCTCGCATCGGGCGGCGGACATACAGGATGGAGCAGGGCCTGGATAATTAATTTCTACGCCCGGCTGTTGAAAGGAGACAAAGCGTATGAACATATCATGGCACTTCTGGCAAAATCGACGCAGTTTAATCTTTTCGACAGCCATCCCCCGTTCCAGATCGACGGAAATTTCGGCGGAACTGCAGGAATTGCCGAGATGCTCCTTCAGAGCCACCAGGGATTAGTCGAACTGCTGCCCGCTCTTCCGTCGGCCTGGAGTGAAGGTGAAGTAAAAGGTCTGGTCGCAAGGGGAGGATTTGTAGTCGATATTGCCTGGAAAGACGGAAATGTGATTTCTGCAAAAGTCCATTCAAATAAGGGCGGAACCTGCAGGGTGAAGTACGGGAAGAAGCTGGTTGAGCTGGAAACTGTGGAAGGGGAGGATTATGAGCTTGAAGAATTAATCTGAAATCAAAAACGAACCACATGAAAAGTAATTTTTTTTTAATTGCATCCCTGGCACTTGCATTTGCATTCGCTCCATCAGGATTGAGTGCACAGTCAGGGGGATCCTGGCATGCGTCGGAAGAAACGGTGGAAAGACTCTCGAAAGGCCAGACAGAGTTCAACTATCATGAAGAAAAAGTACCATCGTATACTTTACCTGATCCATTAACTGCCCTAAGCGGAAAAAAAGTCAGAAATGCAAGGAAGTGGACCGGTTTCAGACGCGGTGAGATCCTTGAACTCTTCAGGAAAAACGTTTACGGAAGGGTTCCGGAAACTCCGTATCAGAAGAGTTTTAAGGTTGTCAGTGAAGATAAAAATGCAATGGAGGGCGCCGCTACCCTGAGACAGGTAGATATAACAATCACAGCTGACGGTCGGTCGCTCGATATTCATCTGACAATGTTTGTACCCAAGAAGGTCCCGAAGCCCGTTCCTGTCTATCTGCTTATCGATAACAGGGGACCGGCGAATATAGATGCAACCCGGCAGGTTAAAAGCGAATTTTGGCCGGCAGAGGAGGTTATCGGAAGGGGTTACGCGATTGCTGTGTTCAGGAATGCTGATGTTGATCCGGATAATTTTGATGAGTTCAAAGACGGGATACATGGTCTGCTCGACAGGGGCGTACGCCCTCCTGACGCCTGGGGAACGCTGGCTGCATGGGCGTGGGGTGCAAGCCGCTGCATGGATTATTTTGAGACCGATCCGGAGATTGACAGGAACAGGGTAGCCGTCCTTGGACATTCGCGCGGAGGAAAGGCAGCTTTGTGGGCAGGTGCTGAGGATCAGCGTTTTGCAATGGTAATTAGCAATGAATCGGGTTGCGGAGGAGCTGCCCTGGCGCGCCGGCGCTTCGGCGAAACGGTCGCAAGAATCAATTCGGCTTTCCCCCACTGGTTCTGTTCAAACTATAGAACATGGGCAGGCAATGAGGATGCCATGCCCGTGGATATGCACATGCTGCTGGCTCTGATTGCACCCAGGGCACTCTATGTCGATTGTGCTGCCGATGATCTCTGGGGCGACCCGCGTGGTTCATACCTGTCGCTTTATAATGCCCTGCCGGTATTCAGGCTGTTTGATAAGACAACGGCAATTCCCGAAGCAATGGCGCCGCTTAATAAACCGGTAACAAGCAATAGTGTCGGATACCATATCCGCGACGGCGCGCATAACATGCTTCTGAAAGACTGGAACTGGTTCATGGATTTTGGAGATGCGGTATTCAAATGATCGAATTAATTCCGCAGGAACAGATGAAGGCCGAATTTGTCAGGATACTGGCAAAGCATGGCTTTTCCGGTGAAAGAGCCGATGAATGTGCAGCTATTTTCACGATTAACAGTCTTGAAGGCGTCTATTCCCACGGCGTTAACAGATTCCCAAGATTTGTTGAATACATCAGGAAAGGGTATGTAATACCTGATGCTGTCCCGTCACTTGTCCATAATACCGGTTCAGTTGAACAGTGGAACGGGAACCTTGGTCCGGGACCTCTGAATGCTTCCTTTGCCACCGGCAGAGCGATGGAGCTGGCTTCACAAAACGGGATAGGACTTGTTACGCTGGCAAATACAAACCACTGGATGCGCGGAGGAACCTACGGATGGCAGGCCGCCCGGAATGGCAATGTCTTTTTCGGCTGGACAAACACCGAGGCTAACATGCCTGCATGGGGTGCAAACGATTACAGGCTTGGCAATAATCCGTTCGTAATTGCTGTACCCTTTGAAAATGAAGCAATTGTCCTTGATTTCGCGATGACACAGTTTTCGTATGGTAAAATGGAGGCTTTCAGCTTTGAGAAAAAACCCCTTCCGTATCCCGGCGGATACGACAGGGAAGGAAATATTACAACCGACCCTGGTGAAATACTGTCAACACGGAGGGCCCTTCCTATAGGTTACTGGAAAGGCTCAGGGCTCTCACTTCTTCTCGATATCCTTGCCGCATCGCTTTCAGGTGGACTTTCAACGCATGAAATATCCCGGCAGAAATCGGAATGTGCACTTTCGCAGGTGTTCATTTCAGTTGACCTCAGGATGCTGGTCAACTCGGAATCAATTGAGAAAACTGTCAGGAATATAATAAATGACTTAAAGGACTCTGTTTCCGTCGACCCTGAGACAGCGGTCAGGTACCCGGGGGAAAATGTGGTAAAAGTAAGGGAAGAGAATATCAGGAATGGTATCCCTGTAAACAGGGAGGTCTGGCAAAAGATATTATCCCTCTGATTTTGTCAGAGATCCTCATTCCTTTCTTCGTAACTGAGACTATTCCTTCGGCAGAAATTCTCAATGGCGTCTTTTGCAGGGTTTATTATATCGGTATATGTCGTCCCGAATCTCAGCATTATTTTCTTCTTTGACTTCAGCATAAACACAATATTGATCGGAAATATCACAACGTTTTCAACTTCATCTGCCCTGACTTCTTCCACGGGAAAGATCGAATTCTTCTTCATCCTGATCTTATCCCCGCCAACCTCGATGAATTTCTCGGCATGGCCCAGCCCCGACACTATCTGATAATAAGCAAATCCCAGCAGAAATAATACCGTAAGCGCCAGGCCCAGTGTCATTTTCATGGTGCTAAGATTCAGGATCAGCCATATTACAGCAACGCCGGCGCAGATAATACCGAAAACCAGCTGGAATATTTTCGTGAGCTTGTTGCTTCTGTGCAGTTCAAGTGAAAAGTATTGAGTTTCCATTAGAGATCATTTCCGGCAATTTATTCATTTTTGAAGCGATTCCAAAATTGAAGGGATGAAATCCTTTACCCCAATAATGATGGAACCACTCCGTGGTTCGGATGGAATGTATGGCTTCTAATGCCTAATTTTATGGAACCACTCCGTGGTTCAGATTGCTGCTTAACCTCGGAGAGGTTTCATCATAATAGTAGAATGTGGTAGTAAATGATGGATTTGAACCTCGGAGAGGTTCCACTATACTTCCCGCCAAGCACCTCTCCCTTCCGTCCCGATAGCTATCGGGAGCTACCGGAACCCTCCCCCGATGGGAGGGGCTTAAAAATCAATTGTTTATGTTCCTCTTGCAAATCCGGGGCAGCTTTGGGTTTAAGTCCCCTTCTCACACCGGGAGAGGGGGAAAAGGGGGTGAGGTGCAAACACGTATTAATTCATATATGCGCAATTTTAATACGTATTATAATACATATTTCTTTAAATTAAAATACGTATTATAATACATATTTATTTAAAATAAAATATGTCTTTTAATACGTATTTCTTTTAACTTTTACTCTTCGGCAGCAGAAAGAAAATTTTCTGGCGGCATTGAGTAAACATTGCCACTGATATTATTGTTCTGATCAATTATACCGTGTTGAATTTATGTTTACTTTTATTAATAATTTGAAATATGCCCGGTATGACATATGAGCATTAAGGATCTTTTAATCAAAGGATGCTATTTATTTGCATTTCAGTTCATGCACGAACTATCTAAATTTTAAATAACAATATGAAGAGAAACTACACCCTTGTTATCCTTACTTTTCTGATCTTTTTTGCGATTTCCTTTCTGACCAATATCCTTGGTTCAATAAATCCGAATGTAAGCGACAGCTATTCACTCAGCGGTGCCATGACCGGCCTCCTGGCTTTTTCGTTTTTTATCGCATACGGACTGATGTCAATCCCGGCCGGAATGATAATCCAGAAATATGGTGAAAAGAAATGTCTGGTCCTCGCCTGGATACTCTCATTATCCGGTGCATTGTTATTTTCTTTTTACACTGTATTCCCCATTTTCCTTTGTTCGCTTTTTCTAATAGGATGCGGCATGGCAATTCTGCAGGTAGCCAGTTATCCTCTTCTTCGCGTATCGGGAGGAGAAGAAAATTTCGCATTCAATTCAGTGATAGCCCAGCTGGTCTTTGGTGCAGCTTCGTTCCTTAGTCCGTTTGTTTATTCCTATCTGGTTACCAACCTTGCCTCAGACCCTTCGACCCACAGTTTTTTCATCAGGTTCATTTCGAATGTGACGCCGGCTGATCTGCCATGGGCATCCATATACTGGATCTTTGCATTTATCAGCATTCTGATGGTTGTGGTAATCTACCTGGTGCACTTTCCAAAAGTTGAAAGAAAGGAAGATGAAATTGTTGGTCCGTGGAAGACTCATGTGGAGCTGTTTAAGCAAAAAACTGTCATTCTTTTCTTCTTCGGGATATTTGCCTACGTGGGAACCGAGCAGGGAGTCGCGAACTGGATCTCTGAATTTCTGAGAAGTTATCACGGCCTGCGACCTGAGGTTGAGGGCGCCAGAACGGTCGGGCTCTTCTGGGGTATGATGACTGTGGGATGTTTCCTCGGATTGGTCCTGTTAAAGGTGATGGACAGTAAAATTGTTTTAAGGATCTTTACAATCTGTACTTTGATAGTTTTGACATTTACCCTTTTCGGAAGCACAAACATCGCCCTTTTTGGTTTTCCTGCCATAGGTTTCTGCATCTCAGTCATGTATGCAATAATTTTCTCGCTGGCTCTTAACAGCGTCTCAAGGTATCATGGTTCGTTTGCAGGGATACTCTGTTCGGCAATCGCAGGAGGTGCGATCTTTTCACTGCTTGTAGGAAAGCTCAAGGACCTCGTCGGCCTTCAGGCAGGAATGACAGTCCTGTACCTCCCGCTGATCTATATCCTGAGCATAAGCTTCTGGGCTAAACCCATAGTGAAAAACGCCACAATAAAGCGGAAATCCTCAGATAAAAACTAATATTCGAAGATATGGAAACAAATTTCTTGAAAAGAGAAGGGATCACCTTGAGTGCCCTATCATCCCGGACATTCCTGTTTTTCAGCCTGATCATTTCTGTTCTGATCGGTTCAGCGGTTTGTATTTCAGCCTGCGGGCAGGACACCGGCCAATGGAGACAGCTGTTTAACGGGAAGGATCTTACGGGCTGGAAACATGCCGGACCGGGGTATATGTCGGTCGAGGACGGATTGCTCAGGGGTCATGGCGGCATGGGCCTTCTTTACTGGGAAGGTGAAAAATTCGGGAACTGCGTGATCAGGGTCGTTTTCAAAATGGAAAAGACCAACAGCAATTCAGGCGTCTTCATTAGAGTGCCGCTGGAGCCCAGGGAGGAGTGGATGCCTATTCACTACGGCTATGAGGTTCAGATCGATAATATGCCTGAACTGTCGGATGAAGATGAATATCATTACACAGGAACGATCTATTCCCTTACAAAGCCGATGGCTAAGACCGGAAAGCCCGGCCCGGAATGGAATACAATGGAAATAACACTCGAAGGTCCCAGAACGATCGTTTACCTTAACGGCGCCAGGGTGACAGACTACAGGGAAGGAGATGTGGTGCCGGAACGCAAGTTTGATTTTGAACCGATCCGCGGACCCAGGCCCGATTCGGGCTACATCGGTGTGCAGAATCATGGGGAGGCTGATGTTGTGTACTTTAAAGAAATAGCTGTGAGTCCGCTTCCATAGAATGCAAAAGTGCAAAGCCGCAAAACTGCAAAACAAAAGAACCACCAACTTTCACACATCTATCAAAACGCTCTCCGATATGAAAACTTCTAATCGCAATCAGAAAACCTCCGGCAGCATTTCCAGACGCAGCTTTGTAAAAACCGCTGCCTCCGGAGCCGCCGGATTGACAATCCTTCCCAGCTCTGCGATAAGCGGACTGGGACATGTAGCACCCAGCGACAAGCTGCTCATTGCCGCAATAGGATGCGGTGGTGAAGGTGCGGATGATATCCGCCACTATGCAATTGCCCCGAAGAAAAACGCTGAAATAGCTTTCCTTTGCGATGTCGACGACAGGATGGCAGCCCCGAGAATAAAAGAATTCCCCAGGGCTAAATTCTACTATGACTGGCGGGAATTGTTCGAAAGGGAGAGTAAAAGCTTTGATGCAGTATCCGTCGCCATACCCGATCACAATCATGCTGTTGTGGGTCTGGCTGCCATGCAGCTCAGGAAGCATCTTTACCTTCAAAAGCCGCTTACTCACGATATCTATGAAGCAAGGATTCTTACGCAGGCATCGGAAAAATACAGGGTCGTAACCCAGATGGGTGACCAGGGAGCATCGTGCGGAGGAATGCGGACATTGAAGGAATGGATCGAAGCTGATCTGCTCGGGGATATTGAAAAGGTTTACTGCTGGACCGACAGACCTGTATGGCCGCAGGGGATAGCCTGGCCTGAAACGAGGCCCCCTGTGCCTGCCGGACTCAAATGGGATCTCTGGATTGGTACTGCTGATGAAACAGATTACATTGATAACCTCGTTCCGTTCAACTGGAGGGGCTGGTGGAAATTCGGAACAGGAGCCCTGGGCGATATGGGTTGCCATATTATGGGGCCGCCTTTCAAGCTGCTGAACCTGGGTTATCCTACGGAAGTCTCCTGCAGCGCGAGCACGGTTTATACCGGGATCTTCAGGGAAGGGATCTTCCCCGAAAGCGGGCCCGTGTCAAGCTCAATCAGATTTAAATACAGGTTGAACAACGGCAGGGATCTGGATCTTTACTGGATGGACGGGGGAATAACTCCGGAGCGTCCGTATGAGATTGAACCTGATAAGAATATGAATGATGTAATGGGCGACTGGCCTGGCCTGAATGATTACGAAGGAGCTACCCTGTTCATTGGTACGAAAGGCAAGGCTGCCTGCGGATGGGGAGGGCGCAATCCGATCCTTCTTCCATTGTCGAGGAATAAGGATATTAGTGTTCCACAAAAATACCCGAGGATCGAAGGGGATATGGATGGGCACTGGTGGCAATGGATTGATGCCTGTATTGCAGGGTATGGAAATGCAGAGGTTGATTCACCCTTTGTCGGATATGCAGGCCCGCTTACCGAGACGGTTTTGATGGGCAATTTATTACTACGGTGCTTTAATATCAGGCAGAAAATAACCCGGAAGGATCCCGTTTACGGCGAGATGGAAAGCTACATCTTCCCCGGCCGGTATAACTCCTATACGTGGGATGGAGAGAATATGAAAATTACAAATTTTGAACAGGCAAATCAGTTTGTTAAACGGGAGTACAGAAAGGGATGGGGTGAACTGAAGATCTGAAATACACCACTGAATTCGTAAAACCTTACAGATCATTTATTTATCATTAATCCGGCAGAAATTCCAGGCTGAAGGATCTTCCTTTCGCAGGTAACCTGTTGTTCATAAGTTGATAAAATCGGCATTTAACCTCATTTTAATTGGATTTTAATCATCTTTTAATGAACAAAAATCTTTAACTTTGGTTTAAACTTCATATTTGACCGCTTTATCAACCAACCCAAATTAATTAAACTATGGTTACTTTACGAAATTCTGTTCTTTTATTAAGGAGAGTTTTTTCGTTGATTCTCCTGTTCAGTATTTCTGTCGGCTTTACCTGGGCTCAGCAAAAAACAATAACAGGGAAAGTGGCTTCTGAAACTGAAGGTCCGCTGATCGGTGCCTCCGTTGTAGTCCAGGGGACCACAACAGGGACCACAACCGATATTGATGGAAATTTTACCATCACTGTTCCCGGACCGGAAGCAGTTCTGATGATCAGCTACATCGGGTACACAACCCAGACCGTAACTGTTGGCGCCCAGACAACTATTAACATTTTTCTCGCTCCGGTTTTAAGCGCACTGGGTGAAATTGTGGTTACAGGGTATGGCACCCAGAAGAAACAAGAGATTACCAGTTCTATCTCAAGCGTAAAATCTGACGAGTTTAACCGGGGCAACCTTTCCACTCCCGAGCAGCTTATTGTCGGCAAGGTGGCAGGCCTGGCCATCAGTAAGGCCGGCGGGGACCCGAACGGAGGTTACAATATCCGTCTGCGTGGCTTAAGCACCATAGGTTCAAATACCCAGCCTCTGGTCGTTATAGATGGCGTTGTGGGAGGATCTCTCGATAATGTGGATCCGAACGATATTGAATCCATGAGCGTGTTGAAGGACGGTTCTGCCGCATCTATATACGGGACAAGGGGATCCAGCGGCGTTATCCTGGTTACAACCAAGCAGGGTAAAAGAGGTACATCCGTAGTCGAATATAATGTATATGGTACCGCTGAAATGGTCGCCAAAAATCCAAATGTGATGAATGCCACGGAATGGAGAGCATTGAAACAGGAAATTAATCAGGTATACAATAACACAATTGGAACAGACTTCGGTGAAGATACCAACTGGTTTGATGAGATCGAACAGACCGCCCTGACGCAGGTGCACAATCTTTCATTATCAGGAGGAACTGATAAAACCAGTTACCGGGCTTCAGTAAATTATCATGATGGTCAGGGTGTTATGCGTAAAACAGGATTCAATCAGATAAACGGGAGGGTCAATATTACGCAGAAAGCATTTGATGACAAATTTACCTTTGATATGAACCTGGGGGCTACTCAAAGGGAATCACAAATTGGCTTTCCGGCAGCATTCAGATACGCGGCTCAGTATAATCCGACCGCACCTGTTAAAAGTGATGCTCCCCTGTATGCCAAATTTGAAGGGTATCATCAGCAGGAGGGTCTTTTTGATTATTATAACCCTGTCTCAATCTTGGAGTTAAACAAAAATGAGAGAAAATCAAGGCTGTTCAATGTTTCATTGAAAGGGGCTTATGAAATCGTGACGGGGTTAAAAGTTGATGCATTTTATGCAATTCAGACTTCTGATGAACTTGGGGGTACCTATTATGACAAGAACGATTACTGGGGAGGATATAACAGGACTGGTTTGGGCAGAAGGAGCACAAATACTTCTTTCAGCCGGCTTTTTGAATCAACAGCACACTGGACAGGCGATGTAGCTTCCGGTTTTAACCTGACAGCCCTGGGAGGTTATTCATACCAGGATTTTACATTTGAAGGTTTTGATGCCGAGGGAGGAGATTTTCTGACTGACTATTTTACATTCAACAATCTTAATGCTGCCCTTGATTTTAAGAATGGTAAAGGAACAATCGGCAGTTATAAAAATGACCATAAGCTGATTGCATTTTTCGGACGTGTAAACCTTAATGTAAACAGCACATGGTTCCTGACCGCCAGTGCCAGGTATGAAGGTTCATCACGGTTCGGAGCAGACAGCAAGTGGGGTTTGTTCCCCTCCATCGGTGGTGGGGTTGACCTGTCTAAAATGATTAACCTCAGTTGGGTGGATAACTTCAAACTGAGAGTCAGCTATGGTGTTACAGGGAACGAACCGCCCGACAGCTATCTGTCCCTGCTTCGCCTTGGGCCGCGGGGTAATTTCTTCTATAACGGGGCATTTGTTCCGGGTTATTCACCTGTAAGCAATGCAAACACCGACCTTAAATGGGAAAAGAAGGGTGAAATAGATGCAGGATTTGACTTTTCATTCTTCAATTCGAGGTTATCAGGGGCATTTGATTTTTATACCAGAACGACAACCGATTTGCTGTGGCAATATGAAGTACCGGTTCCGCCAAACCTTTACAATCAGGCCTGGATGAACCTGGGTGAATTAAAGAGCAGCGGACTGGAACTGACCGCGACCTGGCATGCAGTTGAGTCGCCGGATTTCTCCTATAGCATAACAGTTACACCATCCTACAGTCTTGAGAATACCCTTGTGTCCCTGTCAGGATCCTTTAATGGTGCGGAATTGAACTACGGGGTGCAGGACCTTGGCGACATGGGGTCACCGGGACAAAATCAAACACCATTGATAAGAGTGGAGGAAGGTGAACCTATTGGCCAGATATTGACGTACATATTTAAGGAAGTTGATGCCGATGGTAAATTTGTTTTCGAGGATATAAACACAGATGGTACAATTGACGCTGCCGACCGGACCATAGTTGGAAATGGCCTGCCGAAGTTTCAGTTTGGATTCGGGAACAATGTTGCTTATAAAAACTGGGACCTGAATGTTTTCTTCCGTGGTGTATTTGGTCATAAACTTATCAACTCCTTCCGCGGATTTTTTGAAGTGCCAAATTATCTGTCATCATGGAACCTGCCCAAGACTGCTGCTGATATGAGAAACCCTGAAACAGGGAAGCTGCTTAATGCGACTTCGGGTACTCTGTCAAGCAAGGATGTCGAAAATGCTTCATTTGTTTCTCTCGATAACGTCAGCCTGGGTTATAACTTCAATATGGCAGGGAGTCAGTTCAGCAGGATCAGGTTATACCTTGCAGGCAATAACCTGTTCTATATTACCGACTATACTGGTGTTGATCCTAACCCGAGATACACGGATAGCGCTACAGATCTGGGAACATATGGCAGTTCGCTAATGCCAGGGATAGACAGGAGGAGTGAATGGTTCAGGACCCGCTCTGTAACTTTTGGTGCAAACATTGTTTTTTAATCAGGAAAATTTAAAGACATGAAAACAATAGTAAGAAATAATATGAAAAAGTCATTACTTCTGATAAGAGTAACAATGGCTGTATTAATTGTTACAGCTTTTGGCCAGTCGTGCACCAAACTGGATGAGACACTGTATAGTGAGGTAACCCCCGGTAATTTCTTTAAATCCGAAAAAGAATTCGTTTCGGCATTAGGGGCCGCGTATACTCAATTTGGCAGATATGCTTCCGGTGATGTACAAAGCTTGCAGGAAGTTACAACCGATGAGATGGTTGTTCCAACAAGGGGTTCAGACTGGGATGACGGTGGCGCCTGGAGACGACTTCATTTGCATTCATGGAAATTTGAAGATGGTGCAACGGGCGGAGCATGGGATTTTTGTTTCGGCGGTGTAAATACTGCTAACAGACTGATGTTCCAGTTTCAGTCACTTGTTGAGAGTGGCCAGGTCGATCAGGCAGCAGCCGATGCATATATTTCTGAACTGAAGGCTGTTCGTGGTTTCTTCTACTGGCAGCTTATTGACTTGTATGGAAATGTTCCCCTGGTGACCGATTTTGAAAGCGGCGATGCAGCACCTCCTACCGAGCCCAGGGCAGACGTGTATAATTTTATTGTCGGCGATCTGGAAGCAGCTGTTCCTAATTTATCAAAAGCTGTTGATGGTACTACTTATGGCCGTATGAATTATTATGCGGGTCAGATGTTACTTGCCAAATTATACCTTAATGCTGAAGTATATACCGGCACTCCGCAATGGGCTAAAGTGATCACTGCGTGTGATGAAATTATCAACTCCGGTTTATATTCACTCGAGGCCAACTATTTTACTAATTTCAATGTAAATAATCAGGGATCGAAAGAATTCATTTTTGCTATTCCTTACGACGAGATTTTCTTCCAGGGATTCGAGCTGGGAACCCAGACGCTCCATTATGGCAATCAGAATACCTATAATTTTACCCAGCAGCCATGGAATGGTTTCTGTACCCTTGAGGAATTTTATAATTCCTATGATGAAACTGACCTCCGCAGAGGCGATATAGGGACTGCAACTGTCAGGGCTTCTAAAAGGGGCAATTTCGTTGCAGGTTATCAATACATGAATGGAGGAGGATTGGTAATAGATGACGGAGCTGATGCTAATGATCCCGATGGCAAGCCTCTCAATTTCGGGAATACGGGTTCCACTGCAGGGCAGATAAATGAGCTGGGCCCCCAGGCATGGCGCCAGAGTGGTGTCAGGATTGGTAAATGGGAATTCGCAATCGGAGCCAATCCTGGTAATCTGAGCAATGATGTGGCTGTGTTCCGTTATGCTGATGTACTTTTGATGAAAGCAGAAGCACTCTGGAGACAGGGCAATGAAACCGATGCTTTGGAGCTTGTTAACCAGATCAGGAGAAGGGCCGGCCTTACGAATGATCTGACAACAGTCGATGGGAAAGTGAGTTTTGACATGGAAGGACCGGATGTCGAAGGCGGCGAGTTGCTAAATGAAATGGGCCGCGAGATGTTCGCAGAGCATAACAGGCGACAGGACCTGATCCGCTGGGGATTATGGTCAAGCAATCAAAAATGGACAATTCCGTTCCATAATGTTGGCGACGTGGTGAAATCTGATCCATATCTTGTTCTGTTCCCGATTAACAGATCTAAACTGGCTGCCAATCCAAACCTGGTTCAGAATCCGGGATATGAGGAATAAAATTTTAGCATAGTCTTTAAGGAGAGCAGGCAATTATTAAATTTACCTGCTCTTTTTTCATTTCCACCTCATCCCCCGACCTTTTCTCCCGGGTGTGAAGGGGAGAAAAATGAGGACAGATGTTAAAGCCCCTCTTGCACTTAGGCGGCAGATTGGAAAGAGGTTAGATAGTTGAGTTGATTTAAAAGGTGCTTTATAATTTGGAATATCTGAAGCTTAAATATTGGTTCGGAGTCAATCTGGTCTTAATGACAGTTCTGGCTGTTTCATGCAACCCCGGTGAGTCTGATCAAGCAAATTCTCCATTATTTACCCTTCTTAATGAAGAACAAACTCATATTGACTTCATAAACACTGTTGAATACACTGAAGAATTCAATACCTATACCTACCGGAATTTTTACAACGGTGCAGGGGTAGGAATTGGCGACTTTAACAATGATGACCTGCCTGACATATATTTCTGCGGCAACCAGGCCGGGAACAGACTTTATATAAATAAGGGCGGATTTGTATTTGAGGATTTCACTGAAAGGGCAGGGGTGTCCTGCTCTGGTTCATGGTCGACGGGTGTCAGCATAGCTGATGTGAATGGTGACGGATTTGCTGACATTTACATATGCAAATCCGGTAAACCTGATACCCCACATCGTACCAACGAATTGTTTATTAATAACGGGGACCTTACTTTTTCAGAGAAGGCAGGTGAATACGGGCTCAGCAATTTCGGTCTTTCAAATCATGCATCCTTCTTTGATTTTGACAGGGACGGGGATCTTGATTGCTACCTTCTTAACAACTCATATCAATCAGTTACTGATTTTGATATGAAGCCGGATCAACGACAGATACCCGATACCCTGGGAGGGAATAAACTGTTCCGGAATGATAACAACCATTTTATTGACGTCACCCTGGAAGCCGGCATTTACTGCAGCAAGGTTGGTTTTGGACTTGGCGTTACCATTGCTGACATTGACCGTGACGGGTGGCCTGATATTTATATTTCAAATGATTTTTTTGAACGTGATTATCTCTACATTAACAATCGAAACGGGACATTCAGAGAAACGATTGAAGACCAGATCAGGGAGCTGAGCGCCGGCGCCATGGGAGCAGATATTGCGGATCTGAACAATGATACCTGGCCTGAGATCTTTGCTACGGAGATGACTCCGGAGGGAAATGCACGCCTGAAGACAAAAGCACTCTTTGACACCTGGGATACATACCGGTTGAAAGTAGAAAGCGGTTATTATCATCAGTTCGCAAGAAATGTGCTTCAGCTTAACAACAGGAACGGCTCATTCAGTGAAATAGGAAGGCTGAGCGGAGTGAATGCAACTGACTGGAGCTGGGGTGCATTGATTATGGATCTGGATAATGATGGATGGAAAGATATTTTTGTGGCTAATGGCATTTACAAAGACCTGCTTGACCAGGATTACCTTAACATCTATTCAAATCCTTCAATAATGCGGTCGATGATAAAGACTGAAGAATCGGCAATCCTGAGCCTGATCAAAATGATACCTTCTGTTAAAATTCCTAATTATGCTTTTCATAATAACACCGACCTGACCTTTACAAATCTGTCCGAAAAATGGGGACTTGCCACGCCATCATTTTCCAACGGCGCTGCTTATGGCGATCTGGATAACGACGGAGATCTCGATCTGGTGGTAAATAATGTTAATATGCTTCCATTCGTATACAGAAATGAAACTGAAACAGCGATGAAGGCAAATTATCTGTCAATTAAGTTAACAGGAAGTGGTAAAAACGTTGATGCAGTGGGAGCTTCTGTTACTCTTTTCCATGATGGAAATACCAGTTATTCGGAATTGATACCCGCAAGGGGATTTCAGTCTACCGTTGACAACCGGCTCCATTTTGGACTCGGTGCAGCTACCACTATTGATTCCATGCTAATTAATTGGCCTGACGGAAGGTGTACGGTTTTACGAAATGTGGCGGTAAATAAATTCCTGAAGCTGGATCAGAACAATTCACCCGACATTTGCATTAATACCCCGGAAAAGGTTTCACCGGCTGTTTTACGGAAGGCAGGAGAAATAAAGGGTCTCGATTTTAAACACACTGAGAACAATTTCAACGATTTTGAACGTGACAGGCTCCTCTTCCAGATGTTATCTAATGAAGGTCCACATTTGGCTGTCGGTGATGTTAACGGTGACGGCCGTGATGACATTTATGCCTGTGGTGCAAAGGATTCTCCGGGGGCATTGTTCATCCAGGATGGGCACGGACATTTCAATAATACAAATGAGGAATTGTTTGAAGCGGACAAGATATCGGAAGATACAGACTGCTCTTTTTTTGACGCTGACGGTGACGGGGATCAGGATTTATATGTTGCCAGCGGAGGCAATGAATTCCCGGAGAGTTCATCTGCCCTGGCCGATCGCCTCTATATTAACGACGGAAAAGGCAGTTATGTAAAATCGGAGGCAATTTTACCCGCGGGAAGATATGAAAGTAGCTCCTGTGTTCAACCTGCAGATTACGACGGCGATGGCGACATTGACCTGTTTGTGGGCATTCGCCTGCGTCCGTTTGCCTATGGCTTGCCGGTCAATGGTTACCTGCTCGAAAATGACGGAGATGGAAAGTTTATAAATGTGACGGGGAAGAATGCGCCCGGGCTGACAGAGGTTGGAATGATCACAGATATGTCATGGGCTGATGCAGACAATGATGGAGATCCTGACATCCTGATAGTTGGTGATTGGATGCCCATAAAGATCTTTATAAATGATAAAGGAGTATTCACAGACGAGTCCGACAGGTTTGGCTTGTCAAATACCGAAGGCTGGTGGCATACAATTGCTGCCAGGGATCTGAACTCTGACGGATATATTGATTTTGTGTTGGGCAATCATGGATTGAATTCGAACTTCAAAGCCTCCGAAAAGAAGCCGGTGACCATGTACGTAAATGATTTTG
This sequence comes from uncultured Bacteroidales bacterium, assembly GCA_963737255.1. Lineage (GTDB taxonomy): Bacteria > Bacteroidota > Bacteroidia > Bacteroidales > VadinHA17 > LD21. The sequence goes on along the minus strand of CAVTSB010000005.1, from coordinate 97,794 downwards.
ACCTTAATGGGAGCATTGAGCAGATCATTTGTACCTACAATGAAGAAAATTCATACCCGCTGGTGATGAAAAATGATCTTGTAAAGCAGATTCCATCTCTAGCTGGCAGGTATGTTAAGTTTGACGACTATAAAGAAGCGGTAATCGGGGATATTTTTTCAGAGGAAGTCCTGCAACGGTCAATTGTATTAAATGCAAGATACATGGAAAGTTGCGCGATAATAAATACCGGCAGCGGATCATTTCATTTTATTCCACTCCCCGTGGAGGCACAGTTCTCGCCGGTTTATGCTATAGCGGCTGATGATTTCGACAATGATGGAATTTGTGATATCCTTCTTGGCGGAAATCAATACAGGGCCAAGCCGCAGACAGGAATTTACGATGCAGGGTATGGCCTTTTGCTGAAAGGGACCACGGATGGGTTATGGCAGTCTGTTTCCTCCGGAGAATCCGGGTTCTTCTGTAAAGGAGAGATCCGCGATCTGAAAATACTGGATATACAGGGAAGCCGGGTCATTGCAGTTGCAAGAAATAATGATAATTTACAGTTTTATAAATATCGAGAAAATTATGAAGAATAGAAATGTATTGCTCCTGGTATTACTGATCTCAGGTTTTATTATTTCCGGTTGTACTCCAAAGGCAAAGTATGAGCGCAGACTAAAGAAAGAGACTGGCAAGCGGAGTAAGATATGATTCATTGTTTATGGGATTATACCTCGGAATGCCTGAAAAGGATTTCTACATGCATTGCTGGAAGCTTAACAAGAAAGGTCTGATCAGGCAAGGTATGATCAAATACCACAGTTGAATACAATACAAAAGACGAATTGAAACATCCTGGTACAATGAATTTTTATCCGAAATTCTACTGACGGGAAAATTTCAGAAATGCCGGTACAGTTTAAATACAACGGATGGGCTCCATGGAACAAAACCTTCTCATCCGATAACCTGGAAACTGACGTATCTGAATTGGTATGAAAAGGTTTATGGCAAAGGTTTTATTGAAATTGGCCACCCTGAAAGGGGAATGGCATATGTAAAAGTTGACGGTAACAGGCGAATTACTATATTCAAACAAGATGAACTGCATGTTTGGGCAATTTTTACTGATATGCTGGTAACAAGAGACTGGAAAGATTCTCCGCCCGTTCCCGTGATTGTGCCGGAAAATATAAATAAGGATTTAGAAAAACAGGATGACAGATAAAGTCAGGTTAAATAAGGCATCTTGCCGGATTAATTTGTTTGATGATCCCCCTGTTAATTTGCTCGTGCAGCAAACCGACAGACAACCATCTGTTTACACTGTTGCCTGCCTCTGTTACCCACGCTGATTTCGTCAATCATCTCGATTACGATAAGCAGTTAAAGAGCAAATTCAATATTTATACCTTCCGGAATTTTTACAATGGAGGAGGAGTAGCCGTGGGAGATATAAACAACGATGGCCTTCCTGATCTGTTTTTGACCTCGAATATGGGCACTAACGTACTGTATCTGAATAAGGGAAATTTTGAGTTTGAAGATATATCAGATAAGGCAGGCATTGAAGGTAAAGGATGGTCAACCGGTGTTAGCTTTGCCGATGTCAACGGAGATGGATGGATGGATATCTATGTATGTAAATCGGGAAATGAAGAAGGAGATCGAAAACCGGAATGAATTGTATATCAATAACGGTAATCTGACATTCACTGAGAAGGCACAGGAATATGGCACTAAATGAATCAGCCGGTAATTCAACACAGGGTGTATTCTTTGATTATGATAAGGATGGCGATCTCGATCTGTATCTTCTTGAAAAATTTTCCAAAGGCCATCGGCAGTTTTAATCTTAAGGAGAATCAACGTAATATAAGGGATTCACTAGGAGGGGATAAGCTTTTTAGAAATGATGGCAGCAAATTCACTGATGTAAGTGAGAAGCAGGCATTTACGGAAGTGTGATTGGATTCGGAATGGGTGTTTCTGTTGGAGATATAGACCAGGATGGATGGATGGATATATATGTTTCGAATGACTTTTTTGAACGTGATTATATTTACATTAATAATCACGACGGTACATTCAAGGAAACCCTGACGGGAATGATGAGATCGATATCCGCAGCTTCCATGGGAGCGATATTGCTGATATAAATAATGATCACTATCCGGAAATATTTGCAACCGACATGATTCCTGAACATAATGACAGGCTAAAAACAAAAACGACATTTGATAACTGGGAGAATTACAAATCGAGTGTGGATAACGGGTATCACCACCAGTTTACCAGGAATATGCTGCAGCTGAACAACACCGACGGTACTTTCAGTGAGATCGGAAGACTGGCCGGTATATCCTCCACCGACTGGTCGTGGGGTGCATTGATTACCGATCTCGATAATGACGGTTTGAAGGACATATTTGTTGCAAATGGCATTTTTAAGGATCTTACAGATCAGGATTACATTCAGTATTTCTCAAACCGGGATATGGTAATGTCCATAATTTCGGGTAACAGGTAGATTACAAAACCCTTATTGATGCAATTCCCTCGGTTAAAATACCCAGTTATGCATTTAAAAATACCGGGAGCTGCAGGTTTCAAAATGTTGCCCCGGCATGGGGACTGGATACACCGGGTTTCTCAAACGGATCGGCTTATGGTGATCTCGACAATGACGGGGATCTGGATCTTGTTGTAAATAATGTCAATATGCCGATATTTATTTACCGCAATGAGGCCAATCATCATTTGCCTGATAATCATTACCTGAAAATAATCTTAAAAGGTGAAGCCGGAAATACATCTGCAATAGGAGCCAGAATAACTGCAATTCATAAAGGGAAGTTAGTTTATCTTGAACAAATGCCCATGCGCGGTTATTTATCGACAGTCGATCCCCGCCCCAATCTCGGTCTGGGTCCACTTACCATGATCGATTCCCTTATAGTTGAATGGCCTGATGACCGGGTAACTGTTATGACCGATGTCAGAACAGATCAGACTATAACAATATACCAGAAAGATGCCGGACCAGGCTCGTTGCATATTGCAGATTCAGAAGACTTTGAAAATGAATATTTTGAGAAGATTTACAGGGATGACAGGATACCCTTCAGTCATATCGAGGATGAATTTGATGATTTTAACCAGGAAAGGCTGATTTATCATATGATTTCGACAGAAGGGCCGCGTATGTGCAAAGGCGATATAAACGGAGACAAGCTTGATGATATTTACATATGCGGCGCCAAGGGGCAGGCCGGGACCCTGATGCAGCAACTTGGTAATGGAACATTTGTTTCGGTTGAAAAATCATTGTTTGAAGCTGACAGGATCTCAGAGGAAACGGATTGCGCGATGTTTGATGCTGATGGTGACGGTGATCAGGATCTTTATGTGGCATGCGGAAGCAATGAATTCCCGGAAAGCTCATCTGCGTTGATTGACAGGTTATACCTAAACGACGGGAAAGGACATTTTGTAAAATCACTCCAGGTATTGCCCGCAGGAAAGTACGAAAGTACATCCTGTGTAAGGCCTGCTGACTATGATAATGACGGGGTGATCGAATTGTTTGTTGGTATAAGGCTCAAACCCTTTTTATACGGTGTACCGGTAAACGGATATATTCTTGAAAATGACGGCAGTGGAAATTTTACTGACGTTTCATCCCGGATTGCCCCTGAACTGGTGAATGTTGGAATGATCCGGGATATGATATGGGCGGATGTTGACGGTGATAATGATAAAGACATGATCGTTGCAGGAGACTGGATGCCGATAAGGGTTTTCATAAATGAAAACGGCATGTTCAGTGAAAGAAAAGATGCCTTTGGTGCGGATAAAACTCAAGGCTGGTGGAATTGCCTCGCATCCGGCGATTTTGACGCTGACGGTGATATTGATTTTATAGCCGGAAATCACGGGTTGAACTCGCGATTTAAAGCAACACCCGATAAACCTGTTACAATGTATGTGAATGATTTTGACCTTAATGGAACAGTCGAACAGGTAATTTGCACTTACGATGGAGACAAATCTTACCCACTGGCCCTGAAACATGATCTGACGAGGCAAATACCCGCTCTTGAAAGAAAATACCCTAAGTATGAAATGTATAAAGATCAGCAGATTTCAGACATTTTTTCACCCGGGCAGTTAAAGAATGCAATTCGCCTGGATGCATTTGACCTTGAAACGTCGCTGTTCATAAATGATGGCTCAGGGGGCTATACAAGGAGCCCGCTCCCGGATGAGGTCCAGCTTTCCCCGGTTTATGCGGTTGAAACAGGTGATTTTACCGGCGATGGTATTCCTGATATCCTTCTTGGTGGCAATCTGTATAATGTCAGGCCGGAGGTGGGGCGGTACGACGCAAGTTATGGTTCATTACTGGTTGGTAACGGAAAGGGCGGCTTTACAAATGTGCCGGCAAAAGTATCCGGATTCAGGCTTAACGGAGAAATCCGGGATATTATGGAAATCAGGGCTGGCAATGACAGGGTAATAGTTGTTGCGCGAAGCAACGATTCTCTGCAATTATTCAGGGTGCTGCCAGGGAAAGGTTTACCCCTTAAGGCATATATCTGACAATTTGCAGATCCCCGTTATTCACAGCAGCCACCAGATAGTGTTTCCCCAAAACATCAATGGGGAGTATTTTCCTTGCATCCCCCTGTATTTTAAGGCCGCTTACTCCCGGTATCAATGGCTTGTATACATAGCCGGTATCGCCCAGTAAACACAGGCCATAACTGGCATCATAACGACCCAATGAGGGTCTTGCGCTATAATTGTTCCCGACCAGGACAAGGTCCATCCTCCCATCGTCATTAAAATCATGGACCAGGATATCGCGAACCGGGGATATCTGGGCCAACATGGGAAGGCGGTTTATTTTAAAAGTACCATCGCCATTATTAATGAAAAGGCAACTTTCAAACAGAACAGAACTTTTCAAAATGGAACGGGTCAGGGTTTTCTTGCCAAAGATATCTTTTGCTGTTTTTCCTCCGAATTCAGAATAAGCGGCGTACTTTTTTTCAAAGCCTGTGATCTGACTGATCAGTTCATCCAATGAAGCCACAGGGTAACTGATGCCATCCTGATAAGAACAGATCACCTGATCAAGCGAACCATTGTCATCAAAATCGTTCACATACATTTCAACCGGTTCCTCCGGTGAAGCCTTCAGCATAGAATTCAGTCCCAGATTGCCGCCAATTAAATCCTGATCACCATCCCCGTCAACATCAGCGGCACTTACACAATTCCACCATCCTGATGTTTCATCTAAACCCGCACGGCGTGTGGCGTCAGTGAAAAATCCCTTATCATTCAATAGAATACAAACCTTCATCCATTCACCAACCACGATAAGGTCCTCATCACCATCCCGGTCGAAATCGCTCCAGCAGGCATCAGTCACCATCCCGATCTTTTTCAGTTTTTTCATCCGGTCATCAGTCACATCCCTGAAATGGCCGAGCCCGTCGTTTTCCAGTAATAGTTGATTGGGCGACAACCCGTATGCGCCTGGTACAGACCTTGAACCTACAAACAGATCGATATCACCATCACCGTCAAAGTCGCAAGGTCTCACACACGATCCGTTATTCGCTGTAAACGGCAATGATCCTTCTTCACTTTCCTTGAATCCGCCTTTTCCGTCGTTTATAAGCAGCCTGTCCTCCAGCAGCGAATTTCCAATTGATACTTCGCTGCCACCCCTCACTATATAGAGATCAGGATCGCTGTCTCCATCTGCGTCAAACGCCTCTGCATCAACATCTTCGGAATACAGGTCCTTTATAAAGGCAGGTGCTGCCGATGGATTGAAAGATCCGTCATTCTGCTGAAAAAACAATACGGATGACTGCCCTTTGGCACCGCCTGCAAATACATCTTCCCTTCCGTCCCCGTTTAAATCAGTAATGGTCAGCGCCGGGCCCTCCATCGTAAGACTATGTGGGATCAGCTGTTCGCGTTTAGGAATAGGGGAAAGATCATCCAGATGTCTGTAATCCAGTCCCGGGAGCTGAGCCGGGAAAACAATCTGATATTTTCAATGTCCTTTAGTATTTTGTCTCTTAGTTTTTCCGGCATTTTTCATCTCCAGAGTAATAACCTTGTCTGCAGGAACATCCTTAATAGTTTGTTCTGACAGGTCAGGCCAGCGAACAAGAACAGAGTCAACCACCCTGGCCTGTCCCAGTCCAAAATGTAAATCACCCGAACTGGCAGACATAAAACCCCGTGTAGGATATTGTTCTGCAACCTGCTTCTGACCCATACAGTACAGGGTGACCCGTGTTCCGATGGCATGAGTGTTTAACCCTTTGCCTTTTAGTGCCACTGATAAAAAATGATTAACCTGCTTGTCTGTGGCATTATTCCTGTAAATATAAGCATGCTCATTGATGTTATTGGTAATCAGATCCAAATCACCATCATTATCCAGATCAGCGTAAGCGGAACCATTGGAATAGGAGCGTGTATTAAATCCCCATTCTTTTGCCATATTGGTAAATGTGAGATCGCCATTGTTTCTATAGATGTAGTTGAAATATGGATAAAGCGGCATCTTTTCGTACAATACACTATCAGGAGTGTCTTTATTTTCTTCCAAAGAAAAAAAGTCATTTTCTGTCAGAAATTTGACATAATCCAGATCATTGGCTCTGCGATAAATTCCGTTGCTGATAAAAATATCCTTCCATCCGTCGTTATCCACATCGCAGAGCAGGGGAGACCAGCTCCAGTCAGTAGCATAGATCCCTGACAAACGTCCGATCTCACTAAATACTCCTTCCCCCATATTAAGCTGAAGGTTGTTGCGGACAAACTGGTAACCGTAACCGTACTCCAGCTTCAAAAGGTAAAGTTCATAATCATCTTCCCCTCCCGACTGTTTCCGGATTTTTTGCTCCTCCGGAAGCATATCCAGTACCATCACATCCAACAGACCATCATTGTTGATGTCACCTACATCATTACCCATGGAGGACCTTGTTGTATGCTGCATAGACTCTTTAAACCGATCCGAAAAAGTACCATTACCGTTATTAAAATATAAATAATCATCTTCGTGAAAATCGTTCGATATATATATATCGGGCCAACCGTCGTTGTTAATATCACTGATATTAACTCCAAGACCGTAACCAATCTGACTGTTATAAATACCTGCCTGTCTTGTAACATCGTGGAAAAACCGGATGCCGCCAACCTCATCATTCCTGTATAACCTGTCGCCTGCCAGGGAATCATTATCAAGGCGCAGAGTTACAGCCCCATAACTGCGGGAAGTATGCACCGAATGGTTCAGAAGGTACATATCAAGATCCCCGTCCAGATCGTAGTCAAAAAAAGCTGCCTGAGTTGAAAAGCCCTGAAAATCCAGCCCATATTCAGATGCCTCCTCTTTAAATGTAAGATCTCCCTGATTGATGAACAACTGGTTTTTACCATGTACAACCTTGTAATTTCCGACCTGACAAACATAAATATCCAGGAAGCCATCCCCATTCACATCGGCCATTGAAACACCGGTCTTCCAATCACCCTTACCTGCCACGCCGGCTTTATCAGTGATGTCCTCAAATTTAAGATCTCCCTTGTTCAGGTATAATTTATTCGGATTTTGATTTGAAATGAAATACAGATCGACAAGACCGTCGTTATTGATGTCCCCTGCAGCAACACCTGCACCGTTATTGAAGTAAAGATATTGTATGATATTAAATTGCTCGCTTTCGGTCAGCTGGTTTGCAAAATCAATATTAGTTGTGTCAGGCGACATTAATAAAAACAATTCATTTTTTTCTTCTTTAACGGGTGAACAGGAAAAAATCAGCAGAAGCATTATCAATACGGGAACTGCCCTTTTCATAACTATTATTTTAATTTTTTACACGTTTCCGGAAAGTTGATGTAAACAACATCCTGATTTTTTAACTTTAAGTACTCCAAACTTAAGCTCACTTTAAGAACTTATTGATTAATATTTATAATTGTCTGCAAAAATAGTCTTTTTAATTAATGCAGGATGTTTGATTATTTCCGTTCCGTTATTGATTTTATCAAAATCGCAACTATTTGAACGATTCAATACAGGTGCCGGATCTGAATCAAAAAAAAAAAAGGTCAGTTGTTTTTTAATCTTTTTTTAATATCTTGCCTGCCGTTACCTGAAAATGCCTGAGTTCCTGTTTCGATCAATCATTTCGAAATTTATAACTCTGAATAATAGTTTATTATGAACACAAGACTAATCTTACAGCCTATGAGAAACTGATGACCTTACTGGCGGAAAAAAGTTTCTGCCCAGACGCGCTTATTCAATTTTGTTTGATAACCTTAATTCATTTTTTAACTCTAAAACTTACCTTAATGACAAAGAAACTCACAAATTTTGTTTCATTGCTGTTTCATCTGAAGAAGGTTGTAATAGCAATGACACTTACGGCTGTCTTACTGTTGTCAGGATCTGTCCCGGGCTTTGCTTCATCAATCTCCGATGACCAGCAGAGAACAGTCAGCGGCCGGATCACTGATGCCCAGGGGCAGGCTTTACCTGGTGTAAATATCCTTGAAAAGGGGACCATTAACGGGGTAATTTCGGATGTCGATGGAAGATATACGATTAACGTCGCTTCCTCCAACTCTGTTCTTGTGTTTTCATTCGTTGGATATACCCCTCAGGAAACTACCGTAGGGTCGCAGACTTCGATTTCAGTTACGCTTGTGGAAAGCTTAACCGGATTGGATGAAATTGTTGTGGTTGGCTATGGAACCCAGCAAAAGAGGGCAATCTCCAGTTCAGTGACCAACGTAACTGAAAAAAGCTTTAATGCTGGTATTACCAGGACCGCAGCTGATTTTATTCAGGGTAAAGTTGCTGGCTTAACTATCACAACATCCACCGGTGATGTTACTTCCGAGCAATCGATGAGGTTAAGAGGTACTTCCTCATTGACAGGCAGCAGCGAGCCATTCGTTGTAATAGACGGGGTGCCCGGGTTAAGCATGAACTCAGTTGCTCCGCAGGATATAGAATCAATCAGTGTATTGAAAGATGCATCGGCAGCTGCAATCTATGGTTCAAGGTCGGCCAGCGGGGTTATCCTGATCACAACAAAAAAGGGAACACAGAACAGAACAACAGTTGATTACAACGGTTATGTTGCATTTGACAAGATCAGCAACAAACCTGATGTTCTGACTGCTGAGGAATACAGAAATTACGCTCAGGAAAACAACATTGATATCAGTGTTTTTGATAAGGGCGCCAATACCAGCTGGTTTGATGAAATAACGAGAACCGGATTTTCACAGAATCATGATCTTTCGGTTTCAGGAGCAGGAACAAACAATAGTTACAGGGTTTCCATTTCTTATCTGGATCAGGAAGGTGTTGTAATGGATAACTACCAGAAACGACTCAATACCAGGTTTTCAGTTAACCAAAAGGCTTTGGATAACCGGTTGGATCTGAACATTTCCGGTGGTCTTAACCAGAGAGATTATCAGGCAACCACGACGGGTAATTTCGTTCTTGCCTACAACGTTGTACCAACCATACCTGTGTTTAATCCTGATGGAACATGGTGGGATTCTGATGAGTATGATCAGGGAAACCCGGTCAGGAATATGACTTATAACATGCATCCCAGAAAAACCGGCCAGATCTATGTGAATGGAAAAGCAAATCTGAAAATCATTGAAGGCTTAACGGCAGGAATTAATTTCTATAAGGAAAGGTTTTCACGTGATGAAGGAGATTACAATGATTCACGGACCCGTTATGGCAGAGCAGATAATGGTTTTGCTCAACGTCTCTTCGCCTCGAGTGATAAGAATCTTCTTGAGACAACATTGAATTATAACAGAAGATTTGGTTCACATAGCATTGATCTTCTCGGAGGTTATTCATATGAAGACAATAAGTATCAGGATGCCAGAGCCCGAAACCGCTATTTTGTTACAAATCTTTTTGGTTATAATAACCTTGGAGCAGGCGAACAGCTTTTAAACGGTGATGTCTATTCAAGCGCCAACATGAGTAAACTGATCTCGTTTTTTGGCAGGGTAAATTATTCATTTGCTGATCGGTATATTCTGTCAGCTACTCTGCGCCGTGATGGGTCATCCAAATTTGGTCCTAACTATAAATGGGGTTCCTTCCCATCGGTATCTGCCGCCTGGAGATTGATTGACGAACCTTTTATGGAAGGTGCAAAAAGTGTGTTTGATGAATTGAAAATCCGTGCCGGCTATGGGGTTTCAGGTAATCAGAGCGGTTTGGATCCTTATCAGTCAATAGCTCTGTACGGTTCTTCCGGATTATATTTTGATAACGGTGCCTGGCACACAGCCTATGCAGTCAGTCAGAATGAAAATCCGAACCTGAGATGGGAGTCGACGTCAATGTTTAATGTGGGCGTTGATTTCAGTGTGCTCAATGCAAGAATTAATGGTACAGTTGAATACTATAACAAAGTAACCGAAGACCTCCTGTACAAGTATCCTGTTCCCGTACCCCCTTATATGTATTCAGAGATGATGGCAAATGTCGGGTCAATGAGCAATAAAGGAATAGAGCTTACACTGACCGGAGATGTTATCAGGGCATCTGATTTCAGATGGACTGTATCTTTAAATGCAGCTCATAATAAGAATGAGATTATTTCACTTTCAAATGAAGAGTTTACAACTTCAGTAATTAAAACCGGTAGTGCATGGGTAAGAGGAGGTTCTGCCAATACAACTCATATAATCCAGGAGGGATACCAGGTGGGTCAGTTTTTTGGGCCGGAATGCCTGGGAATTGATGAGGACGGACTCTACATTATTAACGATATGGTCGACGGGAAAGAGGGTGTAACAATTGATGATTACACATATATCGGAAAGGCCCAGCCACTGTTGACCTATGGTATTAGCAACAATTTGACTTATAAGAATTTAGAGCTTTCGTTCTTTATCCGCGGTGTATATGGTAATGATGTACTGAATTTCTCGAAAATGTCATATGCTAATTTGCAGTGGCTGCCCGGAGCTAATGTACTTCATGCTGCTTTAGACATGGGCTTAAAACAGAGTCCTTTCTATAACAGCTATTACATTGAAGACGGTTCTTTCGCCAGACTGGATAACCTGACCCTGGCATATTCATTTTTGCCGCAAGATATGCTGGGAGTCAGCAGAATAAGGCTCTATGCCACTACCCACAATCTGTTAACTCTGACGAAATATAAGGGAGTTGACCCTGAAGTGTCCATGTCAGGACTTGATCCAGGTGTTGAAGGAAGGGAATATTACCCGAAATCAAGGACCTTTTTATTGGGCATAAATGTAACTTTTTAACACTAAAATGAATTGACTATGAAAAAGTTAATAATATACGGAACATTTATTTTTCTTTTGGGTTTGTTATCTACAGGCTGTACAGACCTTGAGGAAGAAGTATACTCTCAAATCCCTGTAGACTCGTATGGAGCTACTGATAAAGAGGTAAATTCATTGATTGCACCGATCTACTCACGTCTCAGGGATTTTAATGCGATAAGGAGTGCTGTTAATAATACCACCGATATGTATGTAACCCCAACCCGAAGGGGTGGGGACTGGTGGGACGGAGGAGCCTTTAAGGAAATGGCACAGGGTACCTGGAGGCCGCAAACCGGTGCTATAATCGGTGATTACAATACCAGTTATTCCCGTATTACCGAATGCAACAGGATTATTTATATGATAGAAAATAGTCCGGCGATTGCTGATAAGGAGCCATTCCTATCCCAGATCAGAGCTGCCAGGGCATTCAGGTATTTTATACTGCTTGATGAATATGGTAACGTCCCGATTGTTACTGATTTCACTGATTTGTCGAAACCATCTACAAACCCAAGAGCTGAGGTTTATGATTTTGTTTTGTCTGAACTCAATGCCATTAAAGATGTTATAAGATCTGATGTCAGTGCTTCAAGTTATGGGAAGTACACAAAAGGAGCTGTTTATACAATGCTCGCCAAGATGTATCTTAATGCCATGGTTTGGAATCCTGCCGGTGGTCCGAAATGGCAGGAGGCAGCTGATGCATGCGATGTTGTAATGGGTCTTGGTTATTCTCTTGAACCCAACTGGAAAGAACAATTCAGTGCCAATAATGAAAATTCCAAAGAAGCGATTCTGGTAGCGGTTAACAGCATATCATCCGCGCTGGGTGTGCGTGGCTATACGCTTCATTATCTGGGTCCGAAAGCTTTGGGCCTTCCTGGAAGTGCAAACAATGGAATAGCGGCTCATGCAGATTTTGTCAGATCTTTTGATCCTGATGATAAACGTTTAGCCTGGAGCTTCATTATCGGACCTCAGTTAGATCCTTCTACCGGGCAGGTACTTATTACAGCTCATGGGAGACCCCTCGACCATACTATTGATATCACCATGAAATATGCACTCGATGCCGACGGATGGGGTCAAACCGAACAGGAAGACGGCGCAAGATGCTTTAAATGGGAGTATAAGAAAGGAGCTACAGCAATGGAAAATGATTATGCTATTTTCAGACTTGCTGATGTTTACCTGATGAAAGCTGAAGCTTTGGTACGTGCCGGAGAGGATAATGAGGAAGCTACAAGACTTGTCAACGAGATCAGGAAAAGAGTGTTTACCGATCCTGCTAAGCTTAAAACCAGTGTCACCCTTGATGATATCTACCTTGAACGCCGTTGGGAACTGGCCTGGGAAGGATGGGGAAGACAGGATATGATCCGGTTCGGAACCTTTTTGAATGCTATCCCTGGTTGGAGAAGTGCGGCTCTTCCCGAGTATCGTCTGTTGTGGCCTATTCCACAGACTGCATTGGATGCTAACCCTAATCTGACCCAGAACCCCGGATATTAAAAAAGGTTAAAACTCTGTCCGAACAGCTGTTTTATCTAAATTGTTTTTAAATTTGAGAGGGTGTTATGAAAACACCCTCTCAGTTTTTAAGGGCTTACCTGTTTGTTATCTTATATCCGCCATAAACAATTAATAAATTAAAACCAATTTAACTCAAATGAAAAAATTAGCGATTTTTGTAGTAATGCTGTTCCCTTTCCTGCTGATGACAGCTCAGGAACGGCAGCGGACCGCCCCGCCTGCCCAGGAAAAACAGGTTTATCCTGCAAGGATGACGCCCCAGATGACCGAGTTTTTTGTACCTGAAGTAAAAATCATTCAGCCAGCCTCGCAGATTGGCATGCCGCCTTCAGACGCATTGATTTTATTTGACGGATCCGATGTGAACAAAGAGTGGGTTGACAGGAAGGGAGAACCGACCAGGTGGGTTGTGAAGGATGGTTCACTGGTTTGTGTAAAAGGATCCGGCGTTATCCAGACAAAACGCAAATTCAATGATTTTCAGCTTCATATTGAGTGGAAATCACCATCGGAGGTGATGGGCGACGGTCAGGGCAGAGGTAACAGCGGTGTTTATCTCCAGGGACTTTATGAAGTCCAGGTTCTTGACAGCTACAATAACCCTACCTACAGACAGGGCCAGGCCGGGAGTCTCTACAAGCAGTATGCTCCCCTTGTTAATGCAAGCAGGAAGCCGGGTGAATGGCAGACCTATGATATCATATACACAGCACCGCGGTTTGGAAACGACAGTACAGCTTATTTTACACCTCCTCGCGTTACGGTCCTGCACAATGGAGTCCTGATACAGAATAATGTCAGCCTGAGGGGGCCAACACTCTATGTCGGAATTCCGGAATATTCAATCAGAAAACACGGGGCTGAGCCTCTTGTTCTCCAGGATCACGGCAATCCCGTTGCATACAGGAATATCTGGATAAGGGAGCTTTGATTTTTTATTGGGAGTCGTTATCCTATGATTAATAAATATTTATGAATTTAAGTCAGAATTTACTATTTTTACACTTCAATCAAATCAACTTTAATCTTAAAATACCTTGCAATGAAAGACAATTCTAAGAACATTACACGCCGTGACTTTATTGGAAGAACCGGCGCTGTTGCAGCCGGATTGACAATAATTCCGAGTTCGGTAATAAGCGGACTGGGACACAGGGCTCCGAGCGACAAACTAAATATTGCTGTTGTGGGAATAGGGGGAATGGGAAATTCAAATCTCAAAAATGTTTCTCCGACAGAAAATATTGTTGCTCTCTGTGATGTTGACTGGGGATACTCAAAAGAAGTATTTGCAGCTAATCCAAATGCCAAACCTTACTGGGACTGGCGTAAGATGTACGATGAAATGGGCAAATCAATTGATGCTGTAATTGTTGCCACAGCCGACCATACTCATGCTATTATTGCAGCAACAGCTATGACGATGGGAAAACATGTATATGTTCAGAAACCCTTGACACATACAGTTTATGAATCGAGGCTGCTTACCAAACTTGCTGCCAAACATAAAGTGGCAACACAGATGGGTAACCAGGGTTCATCAGACGAAGGTGTAAACCTGACTAGTTGAATGGCTCCAGAATGGCGAAATTGGTGAGGTAAGAAAAGTTGAAGCATTCACCGACCGTCCGATATGGCCACAGGGACTTAATGTTCCGAAAGGTGAGTGGGTTCCCGAAACCCTTAACTGGGATCTGTTCATCGGACCGGCCAAGATGCGTCCATATAACAGTATATATACTCCCTGGAACTGGAGAGGCTGGTGGGATTTCGGAACCGGAGCGCTTGGTGATATGGCTTGCCATATTCTGCATCCTGTTTTCAAGGGTCTGAAGCTTCAATATCCGATTAAGGCACAGGGAAGTTCAACATTGCTTCTGACCGATTGTGCACCAAATGCACAGATGGTTAACCTGGTTTATCCTGAGAGAGTTACCCCGAAAAATGCAAAGATGAAACTTCCTCAGGTTGAAGTGATCTGGTATGACGGTGGTTTGCAGCCTGCAAAACCTGCCGGATGGCCGGCAGGTAAGAATATGAATGATGGCGGAGGTGGTGTTATTTTCCATGGAACAAAAGACAAACTGATTTGCGGATGTTACGGAAGTAAGATCCATGGCTTCTTTCAGGCCGTATACCTGTTGTTCCCAAAACTGAAAGAAGAATTGAGAAGGCTATGAGTGGCGGACATGAAATGGACTGGGTACGTGCATGCAAGGAAAGTCCTGAAAGCAGGGTTAAGACCAAATCGGATTTTTCCGAAGCAGGCCCATTCAATGAAATGGTTGTTATGGGTGTTCTTGCTGTCAGACTGCAGGGTCTGAACAAAGAACTCGAATGGAACGGAGAAAAAATGGAATTCACCAATATTGGAGCAGATGATAAGGTAAGACTTACCATATCGGATAACTTCACAATCGTTGACGGTGATCCTAAATTCGACAGACCTAATATTACAATGAATGCAAGAGAGTTTGCTGCATGAAATGATTAAGCATACTTATCGTGCAAGGGCTTTACATTACCTGAAATGCCTGCTTAGTAATTAATGAATAATAATATGGCAGAGACGGATGCATTCCGTCTCTGCATTTTTAACTATTAATAACTGTTAACTATGAAATAATAAATATAATTTTATCATGTGTTCTGGTCCTTGGACTTGCTACGTCATGCGGATCAAAAGGAAAGAAAGCCGAAAAAGAAGCTGCCACAGAACAGGCAGCTGCTCCGGCCGATGGCTGGACAGTTCTCTTTGACGGTACTTCCACTGCCGGATGGAGAGGATACGATACAACAGCATTCCCTGCCAAAGGATGGGAAGTTGTTGACGGCACGCTGCATTGCATTGGTTCCGGTGCCGGTGAAGCCGGTGGAGCAGGTGGTGGCGATATCATTTATGATAAAAAATTCAGCAATTTTGAATTGTCGCTTGAATGGAAGATCTCCGAAGGAGGAAACAGCGGTATCTTTATTCTTGGTCAGGAAATTCCGGGAGAACCAATCTATATGTCTTCTCCTGAAATGCAGATACTTGACAACGACAAACACCCTGATGCCCAGCTGGGTGTAAACGGTAACCGTAAAGCAGGTTCGCTTTACGACCTTCTTCCGGCAATTCCGCAGAACACAAAACCTGTCGGTGAATGGAACCAGGTTGGGATCCTGTGCTATCAGGGAACAGTTGTTTTCAAGCAGAATGGCGCCAATGTTGTTGAATTCCATCTGTGGACAGATGCCTGGAAAAATATGGTCGCAAACTCAAAATTCAAGGACTGGCCGAATTTCGTCAATCCTGCCAAAGAAGGCTATATCGGCCTTCAGGACCATGGCAATGATGTATGGTTCAGGAATATCAAAATCAAGGAAATGTAATTATTGCATTTCCTGAAGAGGATTGATATTGATAAAAATATTTTTATTATTATTATTATTATTATTGTAGAGACAGGTCTCAGACCTGTCTCTACGTATTTCCACCCTGTCTCTACGTATTTCCACCTGTCTCTACGGTTTTTACTGGCATTCAGGGCCGCATCCCTTCCAAACCGATCTCCCTGGCAACCTCCCTCATTCCCATTATACAATCGGTAATCAACTCATCAAGAGTGACCCCCAGCATTTCTGCCCCCTTCTCGATTACCGACCTGTTAACTCCTGCCGCAAATCTCTTGTCGTTCCATTTCTTTTTAACCGACCTGGCTTCCATGTCAAGCACACTTTTTGAGGGACGAACCAAGTGCGCTTGTTGCAACAAGTCCCGTTAGCTCATCCACTGCATAAATTGTTTTTTCAAGCCTCGAAACCGGTTCAATATCTGTGGCAAGTCCCCATCCATGGCTTAAGACAGCCCTGATATATTCTTCCGGCCAATTGTTCTCCCTTAATATTTTTTCAGTCATAATGCAATGCTGTTCGGGGTATAATTCATAATCGAGGTCATGAATAAGACCGATGATTCCCCACTTTTCCTCATCTTCACCGGCTTTCTCTGCCATATATCTCATGACGCCCTCCACTGCAAATGCATGTTTTATCAGGCTTTCAGATTGATTGTATTTTTTAAGAAGGGCAAATGCCTCATCCCGGGTTGGATTTTTTTGATTCATGATTGTATTAAGAATTAAACAGGAATACTAAAGCAGGATTAGAAACAACCAGTTTTTAGCGTTTTACTTTAATAAGACGGAAAGATTTTGAAAAATTCGTTCCGTTAATATTCAGGATATAAAATGACGGACCCAGATGCCACGTATCGAGGATTATATAATTCTCTCCCTCTGTTATTTCCTTTTCAATGGTCATGCGTTGTTTTCCTGAAGCGTCGGTCAGGTTGAAACGGAACTTATTGGCTGATTTTGAATTTATTATGATATTAAGCTTATCGACAAAAGGACTTGGGAATATTCTGGCTGATTCCTCGATTTCAGTATTTTCAAGACTTATCATTAAAGTATCGTTCAGAAGGTAATCGTCCGAGTTATCAAGGCTGTAAACCTGAATGTTGTATTTCCCGTTCAGGTCCAGGTCAGCCCGCCTTTCAAAAGTTACAGTTACGGAATCACCGAAAGGCAGAAGCTCTGTATCAAACCTCTGTACAACCGGCGTCCTGTTATTGATTATATATGCAAGGTTATATCCCTTCAGGGTATCTGCTCCGTTATTCAAAAGCTTGACTGTGACCGGCTCCTGCCCATAGACCTCCTTTTGGACCGGAGCTTCGATCCTGGCCACCTCTATGTCGCGCTGAATATATTTGACAGACGCGGAGACCGAAAAGTCAATAAGATCGATAAATGCGCAATCAGCAAACATCGAAACCGAATTGTCTTTCTTATAAATCCATTCCATCTTGTTAAGTCCGGCAGGAACTTCAATACTTTTTCTTTCCCATTCTTTTTCGCCCGAAATCCGCAAAACTTCAGCATCGTTTAATTTGAACTGGAAATAATCGTAATTGGGTTCTGATGAAACTTTATAATGGAACCTGATGGAATCAGCCTCCGAATAATAAGTTCTCATCATTAATGTTGTAACCCCGTTATGTCCAATGGCTCCCGACCGTGCGGAAAGATTACCGTCCGGCGAATCGTTATGGCTTATAATCCACGGTTTGGAACCTATGTTGATCCATGGGAAAACCTTAAAGCTGGCCGACTCAAAGCTCTCCCTTACCCTCCCGACCCTGAATACAAAGTTCTTGTTTACAATGAAGGGGCTGCAATCGAGAGTTGAAAGGAGTGAAATGAAGTCGCCGATCCGGGCTGACTCTGACAGCTTCACGGTTATCGGAATAGTTGAAATTTCGCCGAATTGCAGTATCCCGGATTTTACATTCGGATCAAGTACTTCAAGTTCGTCCTGCTCACTTTCAACATCCAGCTGACCCGATGTATTGCTGCTTCCCTGATTCCGCACCTGAAACAGGATATTAAAAGTTTCACCGGGATCGGCAACAAAATTATTATTTCCTACTGCGGAATCATCAATTATACAGTTTATAATCTCAAGACTGGGGGCATGAACTGGAATATCAATTTTATATTTCTTTTCCATACGACTGTCCTTTAATGTCAGACTTAACGTAACAATTCCAAGGTCAGGCACATCAGCATCAATTGTTAACGCAAGACTGTTTTCGAGAACCTTCTCTGAATTACCTTCGAGAGTGCCAATCAATGCGTAATCTGAATTGATGGTTACCCAGGGTGACGTTGATGTAATGGCAGCCGAAAGATTTGTTGCAGTAGCGGCTCCTAAATTACTGATCTTTAGAGTTAAATAAAAACTCTCGCCAAAATCGGCCTGGTTATTGTCATTTCCTCCAATGTCATTTATCTCAGATCCTGAAAGGTTAATAAATTCTCCTGAAATATCTGAAAAATAGACGGTTTTGATTAACGGAATG
This sequence comes from uncultured Bacteroidales bacterium, assembly GCA_963737255.1. GTDB lineage: Bacteria > Bacteroidota > Bacteroidia > Bacteroidales > VadinHA17 > LD21. The sequence continues at coordinate 78,959 of CAVTSB010000005.1, read as the reverse complement.
CGGTTTTGTCCGGTGATTACAACAAGACAGGAATCATGAGGCAACGCCGGCAGATCGAGAACAACTGCTCCTGAAGGGCTTGCATACGAGGCGTCCCATAATGTCTCGAAATCAGAGACTGCAATGTATGAAAAAGGTTCAATAGTGACAGAAATTGACCTGATGCCGTTTGGCAGTGTATCGGGTATTGAAACATTGAAAGGCTGCGGTGTGCCTGTTATAGGAATAGTGCTCGGGTCGCCCAGAAGAGTATAAGTCTCCCAGTAGTATTTCTTTCTGAGTGAGGGAGAGGCGCTGACCGAAAGGTTACCCGCGTAGTTTACCTGCCCCATTGAGATAAACCAGTCGGAGGGAGATTCCCCGTGTGTATGGAATAATCTGTCATATGCTCCCAGACCTGTGTTAGTATATTTAGGATCAGAACCGGGAGTTCCGGTTCCGACTGCCCAGTAAAAATCCTCATCCCAGTATGAATCATTGCTGCATCCGATGTAGCCGATGGCCCCTTTCTGGTTCGCAAGCAGCATCTTATTCCCAAAGGAGGCTGAATCATCAAATTGTGCAGTCCGGCACGCATTGCTGATCACAAAAGGATACATGTTTTTATTGGTAAGCTCTTCCACATCCGGTGATTTTATTTCAACATGCAGCCAGCCCGCCGATGAACCATGACCTGTATAGTTGACAAAGGAGAGACCGTTTGAAATCAATTTCATCACAGAATCCTTTCTGGTCGATCCTTCAGGGTAATAAAAGTGAAACCCGTTGATCCGGTTTGCAGTATTCAGGTAGTTTGTCATCGCATACTTGATTTGACCATTCATATAGGGTGCATAATTAGCATCCTTGCCGGCAAGTGCCAGTGCACGCGAATAAAATTTGTTGGTATCGGCAAATTCAAACTTTTCATACTGGATGATCTTCTCAACAAACGACCTGACCGAAGTCGTATCAGGCGCAGGAACCCTGCCGATGAACATATCAGGCATATAATCTCCGTTCCCGTCAAATTCGCCATAATACATATCGGTAAGATAACCAGTACCGTATGTGGGTACAATTCCTGCATCACCAATAATCATAAGATATTCAGGGGGATGCCCTGATTGGGATGAAGATGAATAGATCCCTTTAATTGTCTCCTTGATTTCAGCGAAGGTACTTCCTGCCAGACCATCTCCCTTATAAATAACCTTAAGGCTGAATCCTTTCTGCTTTTTCCATCTGAAGAATGGTGCAAGTTGTTGCCTGAAAGTGGTGTCAGTAAGTATGATCATTTCCACAGGCTGATCTGAGTAGCCTGTAATTACATCCTGGGGATTATAATTGAGTATGCCCTTGTCAAGCGACTGACTGAACAGCAATGATTCGGATGACATCGATTTAGAGGGAGTAACGGCCTCCTGGTAAAACAGAACCTCTATCTTCATGGAAGTTATCACCTCAATATTGTTCCGGGATGGATTATACCTGACAGGGGAGATGATCAGGTTCGACAGCAGTCTGTTGCGTACTTTGCCAACATATTCTATGCTTACAGTATCTGATTTTATTATCCCGCGCGTCGCATACACCTTCCTGTCGATGACAAACTCACGTTTCCCGGGCCGGGTATCTTTTGTTTCTCCATGCTGCGCAGGGAACAGGAGACCCTTAAAATCGTTCCCGGAAGGAGTGATCTTTTTCGAAACCACATCTGAAATTTTGATTTTGTATTTGCTCCCCTCGGGTATTGTGATCAGCCTGGTTAAAACAGGGTATTCCGGTTTGCCGGGATCGGCCGAAGGGGAGTGACCAGGAATGCTGATCCTGTAGTAAGGTACGTTAGCTTCACTTAAACCCTCAATATTTAACTCTGATAATGAATAATTTATGATAATTGATTGACTTCCGGTCAGGACATTGCTCTCCTGCAAATCACCATTGAACCGGTATTTGAAACTTTTTCCTGCCTGCCCGAATGCAGATAATGAAAAGATCAGGAAAATAATTAATATTTTAACCTGCTTGTTTTTCCCTAAATACATCAATGTTAATAAATTAACACTGTAACCTAAATTCTGCCGGAAAGGTATTCAAAATTTCAATACTTAGCAATTCCTTCAGATCAATTAATAGTGTGTCAATATTAACAATCAGAAGAAGATAAAGGTTAAAGACTAATTAAGGAATTATTAACATTCCGGGAAAGTTTTCACAATCATTGATAAAACATATTTTTGTATATTGTGATCTTTGAAATGGTGATTTGAATCGGATTTAATAGATTGAATATGAAATATTTATGTTTATTAATATTGATTACTGCCATGAAATTTCCGGTTTTCCCACAGAATTTACCCGCATCTGATGTGATCAGAACTACTGCAGGTGATGTTGAAATGCACTTCATCGGACACGGTTCGCTTATGTTCAAGATTGAGGATTATGTGATCCATATTGATCCGGTGAAAAGCTCAGGAAGCTATGATAAACTACCAAAAGCCGATCTGATCCTGATAACTCACGAACATTATGACCACCTTGATGTGGACCTGATCAGGGAGCTCTGGAAACCGGGTGCCGTCATGCTCTGCAATGCAAATTCAGCGTCGAAGGTGCCGGGGGCACAGATTATGAAGGCGGGAGATATTAAAAAGGTTAACAATATAAGCATTGAAGCCATGCCTGCCTACAACATTGTAAATGAACGGTCGAAAGGCCAGCCATTTCATCCCAGGGGAGTTGGTAACGGATATATCCTCTCAATCGGTGATAAAAAGTTTTATGTTGCAGGTGATACCGAAAATACACCTGAGATGAGGGCGTTGAAGGAAATAGATGTAGCCTTCCTTCCGATGAACCTTCCGTATACTATGGATCCACAGATGGTGGCTGATGCAGCCAGGGCTTTCAAGCCTGAAATACTCTATCCATACCATTTTGGGGATACCAAAACAGACGAAATTGTGAGGTTGTTAAAAGGCACAGATATTGAAGTTAGAATCAGGAATTTAAACTAAACCATTTTATGAAGATTTTAAGCAGAAGAGGATTTCTAAAGACGGGAATTACGGGAGCTGCCGGTGTAGCATTATCTCCCGCCGTATTAAGGGCATCACCACAGGATAATATCATCTACCGGACACTTGGGAAAACAGGTATGAAGGTCCCGGTTATCAGCTTTGGAGTTATGAGATCTGATAATCAGAGCCTGTGCAAAGCTGCCTACGACAAAGGAATCAGGCTGTTTGATACCGCAAACGGATACCAGAACGGCAATAATGAAACCATGCTCGGCAACCTGTTCAAAGAGTATCCCAGAAACTCCTTCTATCTTGCGACCAAGGTTAAAGCTGCAGGCGTCGACAGGGAAGGAAAGCCGTCATCCGAAACGACTGCGGAAGATTTCCTTTCGAAATTCAATACCAGCCTTTCACGGCTGCAAATGGATTACGTTGATATTCTGTATGTTCATGATATCAGCAATCCTGAATATCTTGAATACAAACCGATTCTGAATGCTGTAAAAAAGCTTAAGAAGGAAGGGAAGGTAAAGTTTATCGGATTCTCAACCCACAGGAATGAAGCCTCTGTGATTGATGCCGCTTCTTCCATGGAAGATTGGGATGTTATTCTGACTTCGTACAATTTTCAACAGGCATACAGGAAGGAGCTTGATGCAGCAGTTAAAAAAGCTTCAGCTGCCGGAATCGGGATCGTGGCTATGAAAACCCTCGCAGGCGGCGGTTTCCTTGACAAGGAAAAGACCAGGCCAATAAATACGACGGCAGCCATTAAATGGGTTCTTTCAAATCCTGATATCCATACAACAATCCCCGGGATGACCGCCTTTGACCACCTTGATCTCAATGTTAAACTGCTCACCGATATCACCCTGACCGAACAGGAAAGGAAGGATATCCTCATTGCCGGAGCACAGCCCGGATTGTTTTGTTCAGGATGCCGCGAATGCATTCCTGCATGCCCTGCGAAACTTCCTGTGCCTGATCTGATGAGGGCATATATGTATGCATACGGCTATTCTGATACTTCGCAGGCATATTCACTATTGTCGGAACTGGGCACCGGCAGCGATCCCTGCAAAAACTGCGCAGGCGGATGCAGTGTTAAATGCTCCAGGAACTTCAACGTAAGGGAAAAGATCAATGATATCTCACGGCTCGTCAATGTGCCTGCCGATTTTCTGGCGTAACAATTTATAAGGATAAAATCTGGAAACCATGAAGTGCAAAATCCTGACATTCTTGTTAATCAGCGTTTTTCCGGCATTGGCCACAGCCCAGGATATTGTGTTTCCGGCGCTGTCAGGATTCAGAATAAAAACCAGTTACCCTGTCTACACACCGGATAACCTCTGGGATTTCATAAACGGAGCCGCTGACACTTACCTTTCATATGGATTTGTCGACCTGCATGTTGCCGAATATAAAAAGCGAAAAGAGGTGATCAAGCTTGAATTGTACAGGCACAGCGATAACATCAATGCATTTGGCGTCTATTCTTCCGAGCGTTCTCCTTCATTCACCTTCAGGGAACTTGGGAGCCAGGGATACGTTGCTGATGGAGCCATTAATTTCTTTAAGGGAAATTACTACGTCAAGATAAAAACCTACTCAAAAAAAGCCAAAACCCTGCAGGCAGCAGAGTTGCTGGCTTCCAGGGTTGAAGCCATTCTGGAAGGAGGGAATGGCATGCCGGCAATGCTCTCGAAATTCCCCGGTGAAGGAAGGAAATTGAATGAAGAAACATATATCAATGAGAATGTTCTGGGACACAGTTTCTTAAGCAATGCATTCAAAGCGCTCTACGAAGTAGGACCGGATAATTTTTCGATTTTCATTATCCAGTGCAGTTCGCCGGAAGCAGGCACCAAAACTGTTAATACATACGTGGCTTCTACAGGTATTGATCCCGTTAGTTCGGGTGAGGGAAAATATGTATTGTCCGACGGATACAACGGAACTATATTTCTTGCCGGCAAGGACGACAGGATTGTTATAATTTCAGGCCTTGCTAAGGATCAGGCCGACCTGGCCGATAAATATGCTTCCGAGATCCTTGAATAAAGGATTGCTGTTATCTTAAAGGTTCCGCGCTGTCAGCCATGTTTACGACTGATATAAACAATAATTGGGCGAGATCCTCCATTATTTCCGGCTTTATTATATCAATATTATCCATGGGAACATGGTAATAATTTACAGAACCGAAGGTTGAAAAACTTAATGAAGGAACTCCGGCGCTCAGAAAAATTGATGCATCGAGGCGCGGCCTTCCAAGGTTGGGGAACGTATTTGCCGTAAGGCTCCTGTGAATATACTTTTTGTTTGCGTCCTCAACATATGACCATATTGCGGGAAAATCGCGTCCTGCCGTTGCTGAGATTGAGGTACCGATACCAACTCCATCCATATTCAGTAAGATGCTTTTTTCCAGGGGCACTGCCGGATCTTTAACATATGCCTTCGATCCCAGTAATGCCTGCTCTTCCGATCCAAAAGCAATGAAGACAACTGACCTTTTTAAATGTATTTTGCTCAGGGACAATGCTCTGGCAACACCCATCATGACCGCAACAGCAGAAGCATTGTCATTTGCTCCGGGAATTATCTCATAGCACTTACCAAGGTGGTCAAGATGTGCCCCGATTATAATTGCCTCCCTGCTTAATTCAGGATCAGACCCTTTGATCAATCCGATTATATTGCTCCCCTTTCCGCCGGGGAAGTGACTTGTACTCATCCTGATCGTGACTATCTTTCCCGTGGGAAAAGAAGCAGGCTTCAATGTCGAATTGATCCTTTTTACAACTTCGTTATGCCCTGTCTTCATGCCTGAAAAGATATCATTAACAACGGAATCACCAACATGGACATAGATCAGTTTTTCGTTATATGAATTGTTTGGATTTGCGATCGGCCCGTAGTTATAAAGCATCCCGATAGCACCATGCTTTACTGCATTCTCAAGCTTGTGCTGGTGAAATGAATACTCGTACCATGGAGTGAATTTCTCAGCACCTGCTCCCGGAGAGACCGGTGCTTCCCTTTCAATCAGGACTATCTTACCCCTGACATCTATTCCTGCATAGTCGTCATATCCGAGCTCAGGGGCGGTAATGCCGTAACCGGCATAGACCACTTCAGCAGTTGCTTCCCCATCGCCTGAAGTTGACCCCGGCATAAATTCCGAGATATATTTATAGCGCTTAAGGATGGCGCCATCCTTTTTGACCGGAATATGGAGCGCTACTCCACAATCAGGCCCGACAAGTGTGTATGGAACATCAAACCATTGAAACCAGGTGCCGTTTTCACCGGCCGGGTTGATACCCCATTCCTCAAATTCTCCGGCAAGCCATTCGGCACATGCCTGGTATTCCGGAGTCCCTGTCAGTCTCCCCTGGTATTTATCATCACACTGGATTTTCACATATTCTAGAAGATCGTGACTTGAGATGGAATGCATGGCATTAAGGACTGCAGCATCCACGGATTCCTGTCCGTAGGTTGAAGAAACCATGCATAGCGGCAAAAGAAGGACTAAGACTCTTTTCATTAAATTGTTGATATATTAAACTTGTTTTTAGCTGGGTGAAATGCCGGATCCTCAATAGAGGTACCTGTGACAATCTGAACAGTTTGCCTCCTTCCAGGCTGTACCAATATCTATGGGATGAATGAATTCCAGGGTATCCCTGACATTGGTAAAGGTCATCGATGCGGGTTTACCCTGTCCGGTAATCGTATGGCAGAGATTGCAGTCACGCGTAATGGTACGGCCATTTTCTGTCTTGAAGACATCGTTGTGGCATCTGAAACACCCTTCCGATTCGAGGTGTCCGATGTGGTCAGGATAAGCATCATATGTAACCTTCATCGCAGGAAATGTATTCTGCGAATATGCCTTCTGTATCGCACTCACCGATTTGTTAAACATTTCACTGTTAGCTGTTACAAATCCGCTGTAGTCGAATTTGTAAAAATCCGTCAGACTCCCGTGGATAACCGCCAGGGCGCTGTCTTTATCGCTGAAGGTTGCTTTCAGTATATCCATCGCTGTTTTCTTAATGAATGGGATCTCCCTTGAGACTTCTCCGGAAAGAAGGGCCTTATCAATGTACACGGGCGGAGAATCGAAATTGTGAGTCGGTCGGTTGTGGCAATCTATGCAATCCATTGTCCTGGGCGTGCTTGTTGAAATTTCTTCTTCACTTAACGGGAAGTCCGGATTGCTGTAAACATAGGTTTCACCGGTAACTTTATCGGTGTATTTGACGTAAGTGATAATCTCCCTTTTGTCTTCGAAAGATATATATTCAATACTTACTGATGGATTGATGTGCCAGTGAATTCCTTCGCTGAATCCCAGGCCGCTGTATTCAGGCCCTGTTTTCATCTGGAGCATCACATCCCATTCTGAATTCAGGGAATCGGTCAGGAAATACTTATTTGTGTGCAATGACCGCGGATAGAATTTTTCAGGCCAGTGGCACGTTTCGCATGTTTCCCTTGCCGGACGCAGATCATTCAATGGAGTACCGATCGGGGAGGGGTATGTTTTGGCAATCACCGCAAAAACCTGGTGAAGTCCCGATAATTTCGACTTTACATACCAGGATGCCCCTGATCCAACGTGGCAATCGACACAGGTTACGTTTGCATGAGGTGAATTCTGGTAAGCAGTGTATTCAGGTTCCATGACCTTATGACACAATGTACCGCAAAACTCAACGGATTCAGTCAGGTGATAGGCTTCAAAACTGCCAAGTGTTGACAGGAATAAAAATACAATTGTCCCGATCGTAAATAATATGAATGCGTTTTTCTGCCTGTGATTGTTCAGATCTATAACGGGAAGCCTTACCGCCCCGGGTGAAAGGTTTTTCCTGAGGCTTCTTCGCTTTATTGACATTCCCAGGGGGATCAGGATCAGGCCAAACAGAAGAAAGCCGGGAAGTATTACGTAAATGAAAAGACCCAGGTTTGTGCTTCCCTGGTCAAAGATCGTTGAGATAATGAACAGCAGGATTATCAGGATAAAATTTATACCTGCAATAATTGAACCAATAATTGTAAGCCAGTTTTTTGAAGATTGTGGTATTTTCATGGTTCTTGCTTTTATTGATTTAAGTATCTATCAGCTCGGCGATCGTGTTCCTTAATTGACTGTAGGAATTAACGACTTTCAGGTCGCTGTGATCGTTTATCACATTCTGCGGCGGTTTGTACAGTATACCAAGTTCTGCCTGACGCAGCATCGAAATATCATTATAGGAATCTCCGATGGCAATAACTTTATAATTAAGGGCTTGTATCGATTCCACAACTTTCCTCTTGGCATCCGGCTGGCGCAGGTTGAAATCAGTAATGTTCCCATCCTTGTCAATTGTGAGGTGATGGCAGAAAAGCACCGGCCATCCCATCTTTTCAAGAAGCGGATCAGCAAATTCCCTGAAAGTATCCGAAACGACAATCATTTGCAAACGTCCGTGAAGCCAATTTATGAAGTCCAGTGCACCCGGCATGAGTTCGATAAGCGATATTACCTTCTGTATATCACTGATCGTGATCCCATGTTGCTTAAGAATCTCAAGTCTCCTGGTCATCAGGGCATTATAATCACTTATATCCCGCGTTGTAAGTTTCAACTCATCGATCCCGGTCCATCTTGCAACATTTATCCATACTTCCGGCACGAGAACCCCTTCAAGATCAGAACAAACAATGTACATTTTATTGGATTTCTTTTATGTTAGTAATTATTAAAAAGGTAGCTTTTGAAAACTTCATAATTATTTCCTAAAGATATATATTCTTCCTTTTTACCTTCCATTTTTATAAGCGAATCAGGCAAATCGGGTAATATATTTATAACCTTTTTGATCTCTTCCCCGAATTTCGCCGGATGGGCGGTCTCCAGCGAGATACACAGAAATTTTTCTCTCAGGTAATCAGGCTGATGTTTCAGGAAAGCCATCAACCCATTCCAGGCCACAGCGCCGTGAGGCTCGAGCAGTAATCTGAATTGCCTGTAACACTGTGCAATTGTCTCCATGGTTTCCTGATCCGAAACACTTTTTGAGAAGAAGTCCTTCCTCATCCTGGACAGATCAGGGGTTTTGGTAATTGTACCTTCTTCATCCATTGTACCATTGTAGAGGGCGATGATGCGGGCCAGATTGCTTGGATGCCCGACATTCATCGCGCTTGAAATGCAGTTCATCGACGGTTTTATTGTACTGTACTGACCTGTTTCAAGGAATTGCGGAACTTCATTGTTTTCATTGGTTGCTATGACAAATTTCTTTACCGGCAATCCCATCTCCCTTGCTATGAGTCCGCCTGCGAGGTTGCCGAAGTTTCCGCAGGGAACGCTGAACACAGCCTGTTCATCTGTTTTTACCGATAACCTCGACCATGCCCAGAAATAATAGACCGACTGGGGGAGAAGCCTCCCGATGTTTATTGAATTTGCAGATGAAAGCCTTAACTCCGATAAATCGGGGTCCATAAAAGCTTTTTTTACCAGGTTCTGACAATCATCAAACTTTCCTTCGATTTCAATTATCCTGATGTTCCTGTGAAGAGTGGTCATCTGTTTCCTCTGCATATCAGTCACTTCTCCGGCAGGGAAAAGAATAACGACCCCGATATTCTCAAGCCCGTAAAAGGCATTTGCTACAGCGCTACCTGTATCCCCTGATGTTGCTGTCAGGATAGTTATGTGCTGATCTTCGAGACTGAGGAAATGCTGCATCATCCGTCCCATAAAAAGAGCCGCAAAATCCTTGAAGGAGGCTGTCGGTCCCTGGTCGAGCCGCATCAGATAATTTCTGCCATATACTCTCTCGACTGGAATTCTGAAGGTGTATATTTCTTCGCAGATCTTCAGAACTTCTTTTTCCTCTATCTCATTACCGATCAGCTGACTGAGTATAATGGCGGCCATCTGCGGGTAATCCATCGAGGAAAAGGATGCAAGCTCTTCCCTGTCCAGTTTCGGCAGCACGGTCGGGAAATAGAGACCGCCGTCAGGCGCAAGACCTTTGAGAAGCGCTTCCCTGAATGATGCCCGTGGCGCTTTAAGATTTGTTGAATAATATGAATTCTTTCCTGTCAAAGCCTGGTTTTATATTTAAACGTTGACAACTCTCATTATATCGGCAAAGATTCCCGCTGCAGTCACATCAGCACCGGCTCCATACCCTTTGATCACCATCGGGAGTTCACGGTACCGCTCGGTTGTGATAAGCACAATATTATTGCTTCCCTCAAGGTCAAATGTAGGGTGCGACTGCCCGACAGTTATCAGTTCAACACTGGCCTTCCCATTCTCCATGGTTGCATAATACCTCCACTTTCTGTTCCCGGCCAACAGTTCCTTCCTGGTCTGCTCAAATTCCGAATCATGGTCCTTCACCTTCTTATAGAAATTTTCCAGGTCACCCTCGAAACAATCGTCGGGGAGGAATTTTTTGACAATCACATCTTCCCTTTCTGTTTTGTATCCTGCTTCACGCGCCAGGATCATGATCTTCCTGACAACATCTGTCCCGCTAAGGTCGATCCGGGGATCGGGCTCGGAGATCCCCTTTTCCTTTGCCAGTCTTATTGCGGAACTTAATGGCAATTCGGGACTGATTGTATTGAAGATGAAATTAAGTGTTCCTGAAAGCACGGCTTCGATCCTAAGTATTTTGTCGCCGCTTACTACAAGATCGCTTATGGTTTTTATTATTGGCAGTCCGGCGCCGACAGTGGTCTCATACATAAAACGGACTCCCATCTCACTGGCAATTGATTTCAGGTGCTGATAGTATGCGTAATCTGACGAACATGCAATTTTGCTGGCAGTAACAACCGATACGTACTTTTCAAGTATCTCACCATAAATAGAGGCTACCGATGCATTTGCAGTACAGTCGACGAATACGGAATTCCTGAGATTGAACTTTGTCATCCTGCCGACAAAAAGATCGATGTCACTTTTTTCTCCCTTCGATTCCAAAAGTTCCCTGGCATTTCCCGGAGAAACGGATTTGCTTTCAAGTAACATCTTTCTCGAATTCATTATCCCGAGCAGGTTGATCTTGAGATTGTGTTCCTTTAACAGGAGATCATACTGTTTTTCAAGCTGTTTTACAAGGCTCGATCCAACAAACCCGGTTCCTGCAATAAAAAGGTGCAGCTCCTTATACCTTGAAAGAAAGAACCCGTCATGGATCACATTCAGGGCTTTTTTAAGGTTTTCATTCTTTATGACGACCGAGATATTCAGTTCGGAAGAGCCCTGGGCAGTTGCGATTGCGCTTATTCCGTTTCGTCCCAGAGATCTGAAAAGGGTTGCTGAAATACCGGGCGTATTTTTCATTCTTTCGCCAACGATGGCGATAATCGACAGATCCTTTTCAATAATGATATTCAGCTCTTTCCTGTAAGCAATCTCTTTCTCGAATTCACCGTTGATTGCTTCCACCGCCTTTTTTGTTTCCACGGGGACGATCGCAAAGGTGATCGAGTATTCCGACGAAGCCTGGGTAATGAGAATTATGTTGATATTACGCTTTGCAAGGGAGCTGAAAAGCCTCATTGAGGTTCCTGTTACACCTACCATTGACGGTCCCTGGAGTGTTATCAGATCAATATGATCTATCGAAGATATGCCTTTTATCGGGCTCCTGCTCCCGTTTTTCGGGCTGTCGCTGATAAGTGTACCCTTCACATGGGGGTTGAAGGAGTTTTTAATAACAACCGGTATCTTTTGCCTGTAAACCGGGCGGAGAGTAGGGGTGTAGATAACTTTTGCGCCAAAGTGCGACAGTTCTATTGCTTCCGAATATGTCAGGTTTTCAATGGCGTATGCCTTTTCAACCTTCTTCGGATCAGCGGTCATGAAGCCGTCAGTGTCTGTCCAGATTTCAAGGACCTCCGCATTGACAGCTGCGGCTACTATTGCTGCGGTGTAATCCGATCCGCCCCGGCCAAGGGTGGTCGTTTCATTATCATGGGTGCTTGCAATGAACCCGGGTATCAGAAAGAGCCTGTTCTTCCGCAGTATCCTTTTCCTGATCAGGGAATTTGTAATTTCAAAATCAACGGTAGCATGGCCGAAATTATCGTCGGTCTTTATCACCTCGCGCGCGTCAATAAGAACAGCGTCGTTAAGAAAAGAAGCAAGAATCCCGGATGACAATCTTTCACCCATGCTGAGGACCTTGTCAAGGGAGATAGTGCTCAATTCCCTTAAAAGAAATATACCATCCAGGATTTCCTTAAGTTCATCGAATAATACGCTGATCTTTGACATGACTTTTGTTAACCGGTCGCCGGTCAGGAGACTTGTGCATATCTCGCTGTGTTTCCCGACCAGCACTTCAAGGATCTCCTTGTACTGGACATTATGTGCAGAGGCCATCTCGCTGATCCTTTTAAGGGAGTCGGTGACTTCCTGGAAAGCTGATACCACCACAACGCATGGCAAAGTCTCCCCGTCGATTATTTTTTTTACATTTCTGATCCTTTCCGGATTACCAACAGATGATCCGCCAAATTTCAGAACTTTCATATCCGGTTTTGTTTGATAAAATCTTGTGCTGCGGTCAAAAAATAAGGTACAAAAATACTAATAATAAGATAATGCTGTAAGAAAACTTGAGAATATTAACCAATTGAAACAATTGCCTTAATATTTGACGGAAAGAAATTGTAATTCTTAATAAAATATTTAATATAAGGCAAATGCTGCTTCAGAGAAGCTGACCGAACTGACCCGGTTCGCAGGCAGATAAAAAAAATACGTATTATAATATGTCTTATAATACGTATTTTAATATGTCTTATAATACGTTTTTTAATACATATTTTAACTTGAAGCTGCTTTCTCGAGACGTTTCAGTATTGAGAAGATGAATGTTGCGGATATGAGGCAGCAGACAATAAATACAAGCCACAATGTGGTCAGGGATACCTTATCCCAGAGGAGTGTCCCGATAAACAGGAGTTTGTTGCCTACAGCCGTGGCGAGAAGCCAGCCTCCCTGCATGAGTCCCTGGAAGCGCGACGGGGCAACCTTCGAAACAAATGATAATCCCATCGGACTCAGAAAGAGCTCGGCAACAGTAAGAATAAGGTAACTGCTCATGAGCCAGTACGGAGATACCCTGAATTCGTCTGCCACAGGAACCCCCGCAAGTGAAGCCGGCGATGGAACTCCAATTGAGGAAATAAGTATAATAATGAACCCCAGGGCTGCAATAACCATTCCAATTCCGATCTTCTTTGGCGTGGATGGTTCAATGCCCCTCTTGTTCATCCACGCAAAGGCACCCATCACAGGGAAGGTAAGCGCAACAATGAAAAGGGGATTGAATGACTGGAAAACCTCGGGTGCAATCGAGTTCAGGGGTCCAAAAGGAGCAACGTTATTCCTGAGCACCGAAGTGAAGTCAAAACCAGTCAGGTAAAAAGCTGCCAGCCAGAAGGAAACAAGGAACAAAACGCCGCCGATCAGCCTGTTTTTTGCTTCGGTGTTTTTATAAAAGAGGATTACGATACCGGCTATCGAACCTATTACAGCCAGCATCGATGGCAATGTAAAGAAAAGGTTGGTAAAGGGACCTACCTGCTTTACTGTATAGTCCCTGGCAAAAAGCGTAAGTGTCAATCCGTTCTGATGGAATGACATCCAGAAAAATATCACTACGATAAAGACCATAACCAGCGCAGTGATGCGCGCTCTCTCTTCTTTGCGCGATGTCAGTATTATCCACGTTACAAAAGCGGCGAACAGACCAAATGCAAATCCATCTGCCCAGCCTACCTGCTTTATGAAATGGAGTCCAAAGGCTGTTATTCCCATAGCTGCGGCGGCAGCAATGAAGGGTACGGGCTTAAAGGCGATTTTTTCCGACAATGCTGCTGAAGCCCTGACTTCCTTGTTGGGAAGAAGCTTGTTGAAAATGATATAGACAAGCAAAGAGATTACCATTGCACCGGCCGCAATACCGAAGGCATAATTGTAGCCCTTTGAAAAAACCTCAAGGTAGCTGTTCGCAAAAGCTGACAGGTCACTAACAGGTCCGGCAAGGTTAACCTTATCGGCAAGTTGCTGAAAAACTGACGTTTCGGTCAGCGTACCGTTTAAATACTGGTGGCAAACCGAAGGAAGGCTGGCGTCGTGCAAAAAACCATTGGATTTCAGCCACCAGTTGCGCATCGCGTTGGCAGCGAACGGGGCAAAGAAAGCTCCGACGTTTATCCCCATGTAGAATATCATGAATGCAGTATCCCTCAGACTGGAGTACTTCGGATCGTCGTACATCTGTCCGACAACAGCCTGAAGGTTGCCCTTAAAAAGTCCGTTTCCCAGAGCGATGACCATCAGTCCAATAATCGTTACCGTGAGCGACATTCCCGGGACTGCCATGATAACATATCCTGCGAACATTATGATGATCCCTGCAAGGATCACCAGCTTATACTTTTTGGTTGAGTCAGCGAGTATACCGCCAACCAGCGCCAGTGCATAGATGGAAAAATAAAACCAGCTGTAAATGTCCCCGGCCTCTTTTGCAGGAAGCCCAAACTTGGCCTGCAGGAAAAGTACAAGAATCGCCATCATTGTATAAAAGCCGAATCTTTCGCCCATATTGGAGAAAAATGCAACCAGCAGCCCTTTAGGATGATTCTTAAGCATTGTATTTTCTTTTAGTTGATAATCAAGATTTTAACAAATTGTAATAGCGTGTCTTTCAGGTCTGGCAGGGAAAAATAACCTTTTCCCGTTTTCTAACAAATATATTAATCTTTTTTGCAAAAGTAAATCCAGGCTTTTTTTTGGCTCCCGATACCGAAACTTCAATTATAATATTTAAGCCTGAATGTGTATTTTTATACTCTGAAGTAAATCATATACCTGTAAAATGAAAATATTCAGGTCAGGACAGATCATGGAGATTGATGAATACACTATCATGAATGAACCGGTTGCCTCTGTTGACCTCATGGAGAGGGCTGCATCGCAATTGTTCAGATGGTATATCAGGACCTTTGACAGGTCGAGAAGGGTCATAATCCTCACAGGTCCCGGGAACAACGGCGGGGATGGCCTTGTACTTGCACGACTAATGTCGGAGAACAGGTTTAATGTCGAAGTCTTCTATTTAAAATTCACTGAAAAAACATCCGACGACTGGAGAATAAACCAGGAACGGCTTGAAAAGGAGACTACCGTTCTGTTCAATATCGTTGAAAATGCTGATCAGCTTCCCCTTATTGACAGCGAAGACGTTGTAATAGACGCCATTTTCGGATCGGGACTGACGCGTCCGGCTGACGGCCTTGCCGCTGCAGTGATCAGCCATTTAAACCAGGTTGAATGCTCGGTAATTTCGATAGATATCCCATCCGGGCTTTTTGGTGAAGATAACAGCTCCAACAATCCCGATCATATCATACGGGCCGACTTTACCCTGAGTTTTCAGTTCCCGAAGCTTTCATTCATGTTTTCGGAAAATGCAAAATACCTGGGAGAATGGAGTGTCCTGCCCATTGGGTTGAGCAATGCGGCAATCAGAAATACGCCGTCACCTTATTCCTTTATTGAAACCGAAGATATTTTACCACTGCTCAAGAAAAGGAACAAGTTTGATCATAAAGGGAATTACGGGCATGGACTTCTTGTTGCGGGATCGTATGGAAAGATGGGAGCTGCCGTACTAAGCGCAAAAGCTGCCCTTAAAACCGGTATAGGCCTTCTTACATGTCATATCCCCGTTTGCGGTAATGCAATTCTTCAGACAGCCATCCCTGAAGCAATGCTAAGGCTCGACGAAAATGAAAAGATAATCTCTGAAATTCAGGATATTGATCTTTATGATGCAATGGGGGTAGGGCCGGGAATTGGAACTGACCCGGTGACCCAGAAAGCTCTTCAGAAGCTGCTTCTTACAAGGAATAAGCCTCTGGTCATTGATGCCGATGCCATCAATATTCTCGGACAGAACAGGAAATGGCTGTCGGCTCTGCCCAATAATACGATTCTGACTCCACACGTCAGAGAGTTTGAAAGGATCGCCGACAAGGCGGAGAACAGCTTTTCAAGACTTGAGAAACAGGTTGAGTTTGCCGTCAGGTTTAATTCGATAGTTGTCTTAAAAGGTGCCTGTACCTCTATTGCAACTCCGGCGGGCAGGGTCTTTTTCAACAGCACGGGAAATCCGGGCATGGCAACTGCAGGCAGCGGCGATGTGCTGACGGGGATCATACTGTCGCTTCTGGCACAGGGCTATACTTCTGAAAATGCAGCAGTTGCCGGTGTATTCATTCATGGCATGGCTGGTGATATTGCCGCGGCAAAATCAGGTCCGGAGTCAATTATTGCCTCCGATATAATTAATAATATAGGGAATGCGTTTCTTAAGATAAGATCAATTGAAATTCAAAAACAAGAATAGAAAATGAGGAACTTTATCAAACTGTCTGTTTTTTTTGCGGTTTTATTTGCCGTCCTGTCCTGTGCTTCAGAAAGGAAAATGGCTGATTCAAAAATCATTGTGACCCCGTTGTCGGGGACCATGAATGTCACTGAAGGAAGCCTTGTCTACGGACTCCCGCTAACTGTAATCGATGTCAGGATCGAAGCAGAACGGGTTATCGAACGGCCGGGCCCGTATGCCCGCTATGCCGAAAGTCTGCTTGGACTCAAGGATGTGATCGAGGGTGAAAGTGAAACCTGGGCAATAACGGGTGTAACGATCAAGTCGCATGAGGAGCCTGATCCATCGGAGTTTTATGTAATACAGACAAGCTCCCTCTTCCAGACGAATGTGCTGTCGCTCAAAAAAACAGGTTTGATGCTTGACCTTAATCCTGAGACCTATAACAGGACAGAAGAAGAAAGTTACGATGGCAATGCTGATCTGAACGTCCTGAGGGTATCCGACCTTGGTGCGGATGAATATTTCCGGTCGAGCAGTGACACTGTTTATAAGCTTGTAAGCTTTGACACGGCCTTCGTCAACATACCATACCTGGTTGAGAAGAAGCAGAAGCTTTCAGTTGCGCAGCTGGCTGAAAAAGCAGCTGTGAGGCTGATGGAAATGAGGGATGGGAAACACATGATCCTCACTGGTGAAACCAACGTTTTTCCGCAGGATGGAGCTGCAATAAATGAGATGAACAGACTCGAAAAGGATTATACCGACCTTTTTACAGGTAAAACGGTCAGGGAAAAAAGGGCGTTCTCTTACCATGTTATCCCGGAGAAGGATCGTGCCGGGGAAAAGATCACATTATGCAGGTTTTCGGAAGTTTCCGGACCACTTGCGGCTGATGCGGCAGGAGGTACGCCGCTTGTCCTTGAGCTGATGCCTGAAGCAAAAACTAAGAATCTTACAATAATTACCACCGGAAAACAGCAGGGATCGTCAGCTTCGAAATATGACAGGCTGTATTACAGGGTTCCTGATGTGGCAAATATTAAGATCACTTTTGGGAATGAGATATTCAAGGTTTCAAGAAGACTGATCTACCAGTTCGGTGATGTGGTTCAACTACCGTCGAACTACATAATTGGAAAATAAAAATTTCCCGGCACTTCGAAACGGATCTTTTTAAATTACTGGATTTTACCCTTAAAGGTTTTTTGATACTCTTCCCACTGGGTAGTATCGTAAGCCTTGTCGGCGAAAAAGTTCAGAAGTATCTCCATCTCCCTGGGCTGCCTGAATCCGGGAACCGGTGAAGCAGCATACTTATCTTTTTCAGCCCCGGAAGTAAAGAAGACGACCGTAGGATAAGATAACTGACCTCTGAGCAGGGCCACTGCAAGTTGATGCGTCTTGCCGTATTTTCCATCATTGATGAATTTCTGACCCATGAATGTTATGCTCTCTGTTCCTTCGGCATCAAACTTGACCGGGTAAAACCGCGTATTAAGTATCTCTGAAATCACGGGATTGGTAAAAGTCTCCTGGTCCATTTTCTTGCACCAGCCGCACCAGTCGGTATATGTATCAATAAATATCGGACGGGGTGACTCTTTCAACAGTTTTTCAGCCTCTTCTATGGTGTACCATTTAACGTCGCCCGCCTGGGCATACGATGCGATGCTCAAAACTGCGAGAAAAACAAGAATAATGGACTTCTTCATATATCTTTTTTTCTTGTACTACAAATTTTGTGCAAAATAAACTAAATAATTCTTCCCTTTCTTCAATTATGATATTAATTACGTTAAACACCAGCCTATTATTTTAATTCAACCTGCCATTTTTACAATAAATACATTGAAATATTTTTTTACATTTACCCGCATAAAATAATCTCGACAAAATGGAAGCTACATTAAAGACACTGCGCGATTCTACTGCGCTTCGATGGCTGGTGCTTGTTTTACTGAGTGCACTTATGTTCGCCACGTACTGGTTTCAGGACTTCTTTTCCGGACTAAAGGGATTGATGGAATCGGAGCTCGGATTTACAAGTGAAGAGTTCGGAAGGCTCATTGGACTGACAACCATAGCTAATATGTTCGGGATGATAATTATTGGCGGAATTATACTTGATAAATGGGGTATAAGGATAGCCGGACTCGTTTTTGGCGGACTTGCAGCAGTAGGAGGTGCACTGACTGCAATGGCTTCAGCCGGGGTCTTTGGAGAGGAAAAGGGACCCATGCTTACCGTGATGATTATCGGAAGGATTATGTTTGGCTCCGGACTCGAGATAACCTGCGTGGTGGCGACAAGGACGATCGTTAAATGGTTCAGGGGATATGAAATGGCGCTCGCGATGGCAATAAACATAGGGTTCGGACGACTTGGGTCAGCCCTTGGGATTGCGGTCTCCCCCGATATCGCAAACGGGCATGTTTCTCCTGCGGTAACTTTTGCAGCCACATTGATCGCCCTCGCCCTGATACTGTTCCTTGTCTATACTTTTTTTGACAAGAAGCTTGACAGGCAGAGGGCCGACCTGACAGCAGCAGCGGCTGATGAAGAAGAATTCAAGTTTTCAGATCTTATTAAGCTTGCCACCAATCCCTCCTTCATCTATATTGCACTGCTTTGTGTTTCATTCTATGCAGCTGTCTTTCCTTTCATCCAGTATGCACCCGACATGCTGGTAAATAAATTCGGGTTTACCTACAATCTTCCCGATGATCCAAACAGCAATATTATTATTCTGGGAAGCAAGGCACTGGGTAATTCCAGCGTGTTTCTGGCGTTGTTTGCATTCGGACTTGCATTCTCACTGGTCCCCTCAAATATAAAATCGCGGGCTAACAAGAATCTTTCCATGATCCTGATCTTTGCGGCTTTTCTTATATTCGTTTATTTACTGAGAGATACATTCAGGCTGTGGTTCTCGAACGGTCCCAAAACCGCTTCACTGATACCACTGGGAACGATTCTGTTCACCCCGATATTTGGCAATTATGTTGATAAGAAAGGACGCGGCGCCTCCCTTATGATACTGGGATCGCTGCTGCTGATTTTTGCACATATTGCCCTGTCGCTTTTCAGTGTAAGGATACTGGCTTACCTTGGTCTGGTGAGCTTGGGAATCGCATTTTCACTCGTTCCTGCCGCTATGTGGCCGTCAGTCGCAAAGATTGTTCCTGAAAACAGGCTGGGGACAGCATATGCATCAATGTTCACCGTTCAGAACTGGGGGCTCGGACTCTTTTTCTGGGGAATCGGTGCAGTACTCGACCTGGCAAATAAAAAGGACCTGGTGGCAATCAGGGCCGGTGAAATGAATTACAACTATACTGTTCCAATTTTTATACTGGTGTTCTGCGGTGTCATATCCATATTCCTTGCTTATAAATTAAAGAAGGCTGACAAGAAGCAGGGGTACGGGCTCGAATTGCCATCAGGACAGAAACCACCACAACCATAAAATCTGTTACCATGTCTTCAAACGAATTTGAAAAATCGAAGGTTTTCACGTTTGCAGGTTCCGTTGAATATGCTGATGGAGCCATCGTGAGCAAAACGGTTCTTAAGCGGGAGACCGGGAACATATCCCTGTTTGCTTTCGCAAAAGGCGAAGCCCTCAGTGAGCATACGGCCCCGTTTGATGCTCTCCTGCAGGTTGTTGACGGAAAAGGTGAAATTGTTATTGGCGGGAAATCATATATGCTTGAATCCGGCCAGAGCATTATAATGCCGGCAAATATCCCCCATGCTGTAAAAGCTGTGGAAAAGTTCAAGATGGTGCTGACTATGATAAAAAGTAAATGATTAAGTCTTCCCAGCTTCCTGCTCCAAAGCTCTGAACTCTGCGCCCTTCCCCTCCCTGTATCTCCTAGGCCATCTTGATCAGGATAGACCTTATTGTGTCGGTTACATCCTCTTCTTCATCAACAGTCCTTTCCAGGATCTCAAGGATTTTGTTATTCTTCAGAAGTTCAGCTGTATCTTTTTCTTTTTCAAAAAGTTCAGCTACAGCAATGTAATAGTACTCATCGGTTTTGTGCTCAATATCCTTCACTTTGTTGCAGGCCTGCAGGATCTCATCCTTGTTTGCAGCAACATCATTCAATGAATGGACACAGATCGAAATTTCAAGTGCAGCAGAATGTATCATTTCAGCCATTTGCTGGTAAACCTGCATAAGCTTCTTGGGTTTATACAGAAAGATCCTCCGGCTCACCCCGTCGATCGAATCCACAACGTCATCAATTCTGGCTGTCAGCTCATGAATATCTTCCCTGTCAAAAGGGGTAATAAATGACTTGTTCAGCATCTTGAACGATCTGTCAGTAATCTCATCACCAATATGCTCGATCTGCTTGATCTCCTTATGCAGTCTTTCATGGACTTCAGTATCTGTGCTTGCCAGCTGGTCCTTTAATAGCTTGGTGGCCTGAACCATATTCTTTACATCCTCTTCAAAAAGAGGGTAGAACGAATGATCCTTCGGAACAAAAAACTTAAGGAATTTATCTATATTCATATTCACTAAATTATTAAAATTCTTATCAGTTAATTTTCATTACAGGAAGCAGATAGTTAAAGAAGTAATACATCAAAGCTCCGATTGCGCCCGAAATCGGAAGTGTTAAAATCCAGGCCCAGAAAATTTTTGTTGTTACGCCCCACTTAACGGCAGATAATCCTTTTCGGGCACCAACACCTATTATAGCCCCGGTTATTGTATGGGTTGTACTGACAGGTATCCCGAAATGTGTTGCCCCGAATAGAGTCAGCGCACCTGCGGTTTCGGCGCAAAATCCCTCAAAGGGTTTGAGTTTTGTTATTTTTTGTCCCATGGTCTTGACTATTCTCCACCCTCCAAATAAAGTACCAAGTGCAATTGACAACTGGCATGAATAAACAACCCACATTGGCATCTCCGAATCTTTTGTTAACAGACCTGAGATGACCATTGCCATCCATATGATCCCCATTGATTTCTGCGCATCGTTTCCTCCATGGCCCAGACTGAATGCTGCTGCAGACAGAAGCTGAAGCCTCCTGAAGTGTTTGTCTATGCCAAATGGAGTACTTTTTCGAGCCAGATACGAAACTATTGTTGAAATAATAAATCCGATCAGCATTCCCAGAAGTGGAGAAATAATAATGAATGCCGCAATCTTAATAACCCCGCTTGCTATTACAGAATCAGGGCCGGAACTGGCAATGGCCGCACCTACCAGGCCTCCAACCAGAGTATGCGATGAGCTTGAAGGTAATCCCAACCACCAGGTTATAAGGTTCCATATAATGGCCGCAACGAGTGCTGCCCCTATCACATTTAGATTTATAAAATCGGGATCTACAACACCTTTACCCATTGTCTGGGCAACTTTATGTGTAAAAATCGTGAAGGCAATGAAATTAAAAAATGATGCCATTCCTACTGCAGCCAGAGGAGACAGGACTTTTGTTGAAACAACAGTTGCGATTGAATTGGCTGAATCGTGAAATCCGTTAATAAAGTCAAAAATCAGAACAAGGGCGACAATAATGTAAAGGAATGTCATTCTTTAAGGTTTATGAATTGGTGCTGGTTTTTTTCGGAAGGTGTTTGGAAATAAAGCTAACATCGGTCATTCCCCCTGGATTTTTTTACCTTGATTTCAGATTTAAGCAGCGCAAAATTATAAATATTGAAACAGATTACAAAATGAATCCTGGTTAAGTTTCTGTTTCATTTATCAACACCATTTGAAATTGTCAGAGTTGCCCTGGATTGCGCCATAACTTAAATTTCGTTGTTTTGTTTATGGATTTTTGTAACTTTATGGAATAATGACAATAACTAAAAATTAAACATATGAGTGATATTCGAAAACTTGAACCCGGAGAGGTATGGAATTATTTCCATGAGATAACTCAGATCCCGCGTCCCTCAAAGAAGGAGAAAAAAATAATAGAGTATATGAAGGATTTCGGGTTGAAAAATAACCTGGAAACAATAGTTGACAAAGTGGGCAATGTCATCATCCGGAAACCCGCAACAAAGGGAATGGAGCACAGGATGGGTGTTATCCTTCAGTCGCACCTGGATATGGTTCCGCAGAAGAACAATGACAAAAAGCATGATTTTGAGAAGGATCCGATCGAAACCATTATTGATGGCGATTGGGTTAAAGCCAATGGAACAACCCTTGGGTCGGACAATGGCATCGGTGTTGCTTCGGCAATGACAATACTGGCATCAAAGAGTATACCTCACGGACCGATTGAAGGTCTCTTTACCATCGATGAAGAAACCGGAATGACAGGCGCCAACGGGTTGAAAAAGGGATTGCTGAAGGGAGATATCCTATTGAATCTTGACTCGGAAGATGAAGGTGAACTTTGTGTGGGCTGTGCAGGAGGAGTAAATGTTGCTGCCGGTAAAGAGTATGGGCAGGAAAAACCTCCACTGGGAATGACAGCGTTCAGAGTAGTTGCCAAAGGCCTGAAAGGAGGTCATTCAGGAGTCGATATCGCACTGGGAAGGGCAAACTCAAATAAGATCATGTTCAGGTTCCTTATGCAGGCTGAATCTGATTTTGGAATAAGGGTGGCAGAAGCAGCCGGAGGAGATCTCAGGAATGCAATTCCACGCGAATCATATTCGGTTGTCCTGGTCCCGGAAATCAAGGAAGGCCAGTTCAAAAAATTTGTAAAGGGCTATGATAAGATTTACAGGTCAGAATTTTTAGAAACTGAACCCGATCTGTCATTTACTGCCGTCAGGACTGAACTTCCCGGCAAAGTGATGAAGCAGGCCGAACAGTACAGGATCATCAGGGCAATCTATGCCTGCCCCAATGGTGTTCAAAGGATGAGCCAGTCAGTAAAGGGCCTTGTTGAGACCTCAAATAACCTGGCTATTGTGAAATGCATAAACGGGAAGTTCGAAGCTTATTGCCTGACCAGGAGTTCGGTAGATACTGCAAAGGAAGCAACAGCCTGGAAGATCGCTGCAGTTTTCCACCTGATCGGTGCTGAAGTTACACTTTCCGGAAGCTATCCCGGATGGAAACCCAACATGGACTCCCCAATCCTGAAAACCACCAGTGATGTTTATAAAAAGAAGTTCGGAAAAGTGCCTGAAGTGAAAGCTATTCATGCCGGCCTGGAATGTGGTATTCTGGGAGGTCCATACCCTGATCTGGATATGATCTCATTCGGACCGACAATTAAGTATCCGCACTCACCTGATGAAAAGGTAAATGTGCCATCGGTCAAAAAGTTTTTTGATTTTCTGTGCGAAACACTGAAACAGATCCCCGCTAAATAAGGCTCAGAGCTATATATTATTCCACCTTAATTTCAACGAGTATATCGTCCTTCATTACATTGGTATTGGCCTTTGCAGTTACTTTTACCACCTTTCCGTTGACCGGCGATTGAATTTCATTCTGCATTTTCATCGCCTCAAGAATGACAAGAGGTTCACCGCGGACAACTGATGAACCCTCCCTGACAAGTACATCGATGATCTTTCCCGGCATGGGAGCTTTCAGAAATTCCTGCTCATTTTTTCCCCTGCCGGAGCTTAATACCTTCATCCTTTGCATGGAAAAGGGGGTTTCAACTGTAAAGTTGTAACTGATATCATTAAAAAGGATCTCATATTTATTCTGACGCGACCTGATGATCTCAACGGGATATTTCCTGTTTTTCCACAGGATGTATGTACCGAATTTTTCGTCTGCCTTCAGCTTCACTTCATATTCCCTGTTGCCTATCCTGATCGAATGTTTTAAAGGTTGGGGAAAGCAGAATCTTTTATTTTCAGCAGAAAGGGCATAGAGTCTTTTAATTTTCAGTCTGGGTAGTGCCATCGTTAATCGAAGATCTAAAATTGATTGATTCTTTTGTTAAGAAGCCATGGATTCATCTCTTTGCTATTCTCAAAATCAACATTGATGCTGTCATCCATCAGGTTTTCCTCGATAAAGAGCTTTGTCGCAAGCCATGCTGCAAGCGTTTCTTCATATTCGCTGTTAAAATAGAATTTCTCAAGGTCATTTTCGATAAATGCGGTTGTAAAACTGCCATCGAGGAATTTGGGATTCCTGACAAGCATTCTGAAAAACGGGAGGGTTGTTTTGGTTCCTTTGATCCATACCTTGTCGAGAGCAATTTTGCAGTTTTTTATTGCTTCTTTCCTGTTCTTACCGCTCACGATAAGCTTGGCAATCATTGAATCATAGTTGGCTATCACCGAGGATCCCACCTGGATCCCGGTATCAACTCTGACATTCGGGCCTGCCGGCAGGCTTAGCTTCTCAATTTTCCCCGGGTCGGGTGCAAATCCTGCCTGGACATCCTCGGCATTGATCCTGCACTCAATGGCCCATCCTTTTAATTTTATATCATCCTGCTTATATTTAAGTGTTTCACCGTTTGCAATACGGATCTGTTCCTCTATAAGGTCCAGACCTGTAACAACCTCAGTAACCGGGTGTTCCACCTGAATCCTGGTATTCATCTCCATAAAATAGAAGTTCTTTTCGGAATCGAGCAGGAATTCCACAGTTCCGGCCGAATAATAATTCACGGCTTTGGCTATCTGGACAGCAAGCTTGCCCATAGTATCCCTGAGCCGTGTGTCGAGAGCGTAAGAAGGGGCTTCCTCAAGCAGCTTCTGGTGCTTCCTCTGTATTGAACACTCTCTTTCACCAAGGTGGATAATATTTCCCTTCGTGTCTCCAAGAATTTGAAATTCAATATGTTTTGGATTTTCTATGTATTTTTCAATAAATACTGAAGGATCGTTGAATGCTTTCTCTGCCTCCTTGCTGGCAATGATGAACATTTTCTCCATCTCCCCGGGTTTCCTTACGATCCTCATGCCTCTCCCGCCGCCACCGGATGCAGCTTTAATTATAACCGGATAACCTATTTTTTCCGCAATGGCAACTGCTTCCTCCTCATTACCGATATTGCCTTCGCTTCCCATGGCCATTGGTATTTTGGCAGCCAGTGCGATCCTGCGCGCAATGGTCTTGTTCCCCATCTTATAAATGGCATCAGGGGATGGTCCTATATAAATAATTTTGCTATCAATGCATTTCTGGGCAAAGTATGCATTTTCGGCCAGGAATCCGTAGCCCGGATGAATGGCATCAGCCTTCGTCTCGACCGCTATCCTGATTAATTTTTCAACATTCAGGTACACCGGGATCTCCGAAGTATCTTCTGTATTGTCGTAAACAACATCGGCAAGCGAAACATACATTGCGTTTGGCTCGACAGCAGTCCGTATACCAACAGTCTCGATTTTCATTTTTCTGGCTGTTCTCATAACCCTGACCGCAATCTCACCCCTGTTTGCAATAAGAATACGTTTTATCTTCATTCCTTGTTATTTCTTTGTTAATGTGTGTTGTAGAGACAGGTCTCAGACCTGTCTCTACAAATCAGACCTGTCTCTACAACGGCATATTCCCATGTTTCCTGGCGGGGACCTTAACCCATTTATTGTTTAGTGCTGCAAATGCCGACACTACCTTTTTCCTGGTAACTGCTGGATCGATTACTTCATCAATATAACCACTTTCATCTGCAATAAAGGGATTAGCAACTTTATTCCGGTATTTCTTTACCAGTTCCTTCTTCAGGTCAGCCGGATTCTCCGACTCAGCAAGTTCCTTGCGGTAGAGAATTGCCACGGCGCCATCGGGACCCATAACTGCAATCTCAGCTG
This sequence comes from uncultured Bacteroidales bacterium, assembly GCA_963737255.1. GTDB lineage: Bacteria > Bacteroidota > Bacteroidia > Bacteroidales > VadinHA17 > LD21. Next base: position 52,794 of record CAVTSB010000005.1, on the reverse strand, counting down.
ATGGCCAGGCAAAGCTGAAGTCGCCTCCAAGGTTCTTGCTGTTCATGACAATAAATGCACCTCCGTAGGCTTTTCTCAATATTACCGTAATCTTGGGCACTGTTGCCTCGCTGTATGCAAAAAGCATTTTTGCTCCGTGCCTTATTATTCCCGCGTGCTCCTGATCAACTCCGGGCAGAAAGCCTGGAACATCTTCAAGTGTGAGGATCGGAATGTTGAAAGCATCACAAAATCTTATAAACCGTGCACCCTTTGTGGAAGAATCGATATCAAGAACACCTGCCAATACTTTAGGCTGGTTTGCAACAACCCCGATTGTTTTTCCCCTCAGTCTCGCCAGACCAGTAACAAGGTTGGGAGCAAAAAGTTCGGCTGTCTCGAAAAAGCTGTTCCGGTCAACTATCTGGTTAATGACATCCTTGACATCATAAGCCTTGTTGGGATCATCCGGGATGATATCCCGCAGTTTCGGATTGGTATCCGGAACCGATCCGTCATCAACAACAGCCGGCGGATTCTCAACATTATTCGAAGGGAGATAGGACAGGAATTTTTTAAGGGCCAGTATTGTATTCTCCTCATCATCGTAGATCATATGGGCGACCCCGCTCTTACGGGCATGGATCTCTGCTCCTCCCAGCTGGTCAAAGGTTACCTCCTCGTTAAGAACTTCCTTAACGACATTTGGTCCTGTAACAAACATATAGCTTGTATGGTTGGTCATAAACACAAAGTCGGTAAGGGCAGGGGAGTAGACAGCCCCTCCTGCAGCAGGCCCCATTATAACGGATATCTGGGGTATTATACCTGAAGAATGTATTATGTTCTGAAAAATAGCAGCATAGCCGCTCAGACTGGCCACTCCTTCCTGTATCCTGGCACCACCTGAATCGATAAGTGCAATAACGGGTGAACCCATTTTCAGCGCCATCTCCTGAATCTTGGCGATCTTCTTTGCATGAACAATTCCGAGCGATCCGCCCATTATTGTAAAATCCTGTGCATAGGCAAAAACCAGACGCCCGTTGACCTTGCCATGGCCCACAATGACACCATCGCCGAATGATTTTTCAACTTTGCCGAATTCGACAGGCTGATCTGCAGGTGTTACAAATGCATCAATTTCTTCAAATGTTCCGGAATCGAAAAGGAGGTTAATCCTCTCATGAGCTGTAAGTTTGCCTTTGGCATGCTGTTTTTGAGCTTTCTGCGGGCTGTATTGTTTTTTGATCGCTTCCTGCCGCTCAATAAAAGCTTTGTAGTACTTGCCCGATGGATCCATAGCCTTTCCAATATTTAGTTATCGCAAAGATAGCTCAGGAATGAACAGGATTACCCCAATCCTTCATGCTATCTTCAGGGCCCAAAAATAGCTATTCCGAAGGTATTTCCAAATAATTCTTTCGACCGCCCCCGGTTCAATTATTATAATTATTTAATTACCAGCATTATATGTCAAATAGCATATCGAACGTTCAAAATTATCGTCACCTTGTTCCCAGGTTTTTTTATATCAGTCCGGCTTAAAAAGTCCAGCCTCATTCGATCCAAGTAATCCTGCCTTTATCATTGATTCGCTGGCGTAATTCAGTTTTTTTATCATTTTGTCAGTTACTACAGGAAAATGATGTAAAGATTCTATCTTATCGCCCAGGTATTCAAGATCCTCATCAGTCGTTGCCCATTGCCGGCTATTGTAAGGTGTTAAATCAAGAGGAAGGGAATATGACCGCAGAGACTTTTCCCCTTTGATATTGAAGAAAAAGTCAAAATATGACATTATCAGCTCACGGAGTGAACCGTAAACCGGCTCCCTGAACCGGAGGGAAGTGAAATTGGATTTGGCAACTGCTCCCCAGTATCTTTCCTCCCTGAACACGGCAATGACATGATCATCATCATTATATGCCTTCATATCGACTATAAGCGGCTTATGCCCGAGATAATCAAGTACTGCTGCGGCAAAAAGGGCTCCCTCAAAGCAATGAGCCGATCTTTTCCTGATCACCCACCGGGGCGACCGGCATTCATAGTTTGGATTATAGTCGATCGTATCAAGATAAACCTGGATATCTCCCGGTTCGCTGAACCCGTCAAGAAAGCCAAGCTCCTCTTCCGACCAGCTGCTTATTGAACGCGACCCTGCCATATCTGTTATTTTTTAAGCATGGGCTTTATTGCATCGGCCCAGATCTTGTATCCGGCATAGTTCAGATGCAGGCCGTCGACCGACAAGTCTTTCCTGAGCAGGTCGTTGTTGTCGCACAAAAGATCAAACAGATCAATGTAGCCATAACCTGTTTTAAGGGCAAGCTCAAAAAGGCTTTTGTTGACCGACTTAATCTTCTCTGTCTTATCGGTATGGTTGGGAAAAAGGTTATAGCATGGATTCACCGGGAGGATGCTCTCGACATAGACAACCGTTCCGGGGCTCTCGCTCCTGATCCTTCCCAGTATTTTTTCGATATTGGTAAGAATTTCTTCCTCCGGAATGCCTCTGGAGAGGTCATTTACACCTATCATGAGGAAGATTTTTGAAGGCTTGCATTTTATTATGCCATCGAGCCTTAAAAGTATCCCCTCGGTAACATCTCCGCTGATACCTCTGTTTTTGCACCTTTTATTATTGAATATTTCAAACCACTCCGCCCCGTCGGTGATACTGTTGCCAAGGAAAATTATTTCGTCCCTGGTGTCGGGAAGATTATCGAACATATCCTTGCTGTGCCACCAGTATGATCCCCACCTTGCACTGTCAGCCTTTGTCAGCGCCTGTTGCGCAGTGCCCGATGAAAATTGCATAAACAAAAAAAGCATGAGCGAAATGGACTTAATTTTCATAGATAAATAGTTTTAATTTCCTCCCTGACCGCATAACCGAACAACCGCATAACCGAACAACCGCATAATCGAACAACCGTATAGACCGAACAACCGCATAACCGCATAACAAAACAACTTCACACGACCCCTTACCCCAGCCTCCGTATGATTTTCTTCATTTCATCGTATTGTTCCTCCATGCTCTCCAGCAATCTTAACTGCGCACGTGTCCGCTGTATATTATGCTGTTTGTGGTGTATCCTGTAATATTTGTCTCCATCAACAAAGTCTGTCAGAAACCGAATAGCTTGTTCATAAGTCATAATCAGGGGAGCGAAAGCCAGATTTTCTTTCTCGATGGCATTAAGTGTACTGCTTGTTTCCGAAAGGTAACCTCTTGCATAAGCTTCGAACAGGTCAATATCCATTCTTACCTTTGTAAGGTCATCCTCATCCTCTGCAGCAATATTTGCCCCTGTCCGTATGGCATCTCCAAAGTCGGAATGAAAATATCCGGGCATCACGGTGTCAAGGTCGATAATACCAAGCGATTTGCCGTTCTCATCAAAAAGTATGTTGTTGAATTTTGTGTCATTATGAGTTATCCTGACAGGTATTTTGCCTTCTCTGGCAAGTTTCTGGACGATCTTCATTTTACCGGTTCTTTTTAAAATGAAATCAGTCTCACTGATTGATTCCTTGACTCTTCCGACAGGATCCTTCTCCAGGGTATTTATGAAATTGTCAATTCTCTTTTCGACATCATGAAAGGATGGGATGGTTTCATAAAGGGGCTTCCCCGGCAGATCAGAGAGCAGGGCCTGAAAACGGCCAATTGCTCTCCCCCCTTCGAATGCCTTCTCCGGTGTATCGACTATATCATATGTTATATGATTCGAAATGAAGATAAACATTCTCCAGAAATTGCCATCTTCATCTTCCATCCAGCTTCTGCCATTTTTCGCCTGGATCAGTGTAAGACATTCGCGTTTTAAGTCGGATCCGGGAACATTAAGGAGCTTCATATACAGATGCTGTGTAACCCTTTCAATATTCTCCTGAAGTTCAGGGATATTCTTAAAAACCCCTGTGTTGAGTCTCTGAAGGATGTAATCATCCTTTTCATTTTCAACGGTTTCAACTCGGAAAGTGTCATGAATGTGACCGCTACCGTATAGGCCGGCGGCTGCAAAAGTACCGTCAGCATGAAAAGAACCGAATATTTCCTTCAGATCATATCCCATTGTCATTTCCCGGCTTTATATCCCATGAATGCATAATACATAATAAATAAATAGGCGGGAATACAAATCCAGTACGCGGACTGTGTTGAAAATACTACAGCAAGCTTGCCATAAGCCAATGGTAAAACAGCGCCACCGGCGATTGCCATGATCAGCATTGCCGAGCCTGTCTTTGTGAATTTACCAAGTCCGTCAAGAGCAAGCGGCCACATTGCCGGCCACACCAGCGCATTTGCGAGACCCATAAGCGCCACGAACAGGACAGTAACAGGTAAAACCAGCTGCAGTGGTTGAAAGGTAACAAGATCGACAAAAGGCATTGTGAATACTTTATCTGCCGGAATAAGGATAGCTCCAAGAGCAAATATTACTCCAAGGATGGTACATATTTTCAAAGCGGTCCGCTGATTCAGGTATCTCGGAATTAAAGCAATCCCAAGGAGATAACCGATGATCATACCCAGCAAAGTGAGTGAAGTAAAGTATTTGGCTGATTCCATAGCGATGCCGAGTGATTGTCCGTACCGAATAATTGTATCGCCTGCTATCACTTCGACTCCCACGTAGCAAAACAGGGCAATTACTCCAAGTACCAGGTGAGGAAACTGCCATATACTTGTTTTATGGAGATTAGCTTCGCCGACGGCTTCATCTTCAGCATCGGTATCAACCTCCGGAAGATGTACAAATCTCAGCAGAAGGCCCAGAAGAATAAGCACAATTGTCATCACAACATAAGGCATAATCACTTTCATTGCCATTTCGTCGAGCAGAACCCCCCGCGACGCTGCGTCGACAGCCTGGGCAAGTTTTTCTTCAAGGATATGTGAATCTTTCAGGACAATGCTTGCAAGAATAATAGGCGCAATAACACCGGCAAATTTATTGGCTATTCCCATTATGCTTATCCGTTTTGCGGCACTTTCAGGCGGACCAATAATCGTTATATAAGGATTGGATGCAGTTTGCAGAAGGGCAAGACCGGTTCCCTCAACAAATAATCCTGTGAGAAACAGCCCGAATGTCCTTGTTGTTGCGGCCGGAATAAAAATCAATGAGCCCAGAGCCATGACCCAAAGTCCCAGAGCCATACCGTTTTTAAATCCCGTCTTTTTCAGGACTGCAGACGAAGGCAGAGCCATTACCAGATAGGAGATGTAGAAGGCAAATGTTACAAAATAGGCCTGGAAATCGTTTAACTCGCAGGCAGTCCTCAGGAAGGGTATGAGTACCCCGTTAAGCCATGTAACGAATCCGAAAATAAAAAAGAAGAGACCGATAATGGTAATAGAAAAGATATAATCTTTTCTGCTGATGCTTTTAGGCGAGCTGGTAGTTGACATAGTTTATTATGGTTAGTAATTATTTTCAGGAAGCTTTAAAACTAGTCTTTTTTAAGATTTTGACCAAAAAATATATTTTGTTTTTAGCCGGATTCAGATAACAGGCTTTTTCATTCCGCGTTTTTTCCCCCGCTATTCAGGGGCAACCCTGATTTTTCCCTTGATTTTACTCCGAGATATCCGCCATGATGCCGTTTTGAATACTCTTCAGCATTAAAACCGATCTTCTCCATCATGAGGACGACAAGAGCATCCCCGATCACAGTAAAAACAGTTGTGGATGTCGTAGGAGTAAGCCCAAGAGGGCAAACCTCCGACGGGGCACCGGTGGAGATAGAATAGTCGGCTTTTAATGCAAGCGGACTTTTGTCGTTGCCGGTAATTACAATCACAGGCATACCGGGGTAAAGATTATCCTTCAGGTCGATCAGCTCAATGATCTCTCTCGTCTTACCCGAATTTGAGATAGCAAGAAGTATATCGTTCTTCTGAATGATGCCAAGGTCCCCATGCTGGGCTTCGCTGGGATGAAGGAAAACTGCCGGTGTGCCGGTCGAACTGAAGGTTGTCGCGATATTATGGGCGATCTGCCCGGCTTTTCCCATACCGCTTGTGATCAGTTTCCCGTTTCTTATGTGAACATGCCTGTGTATTATTTCAGTTACCTTAAAATAGTTGTCACTGACCGGAATGCTGCTTATTGCAGATGCCTCGCGTTCAAAGATGGCTTTTACTCTGTCTTTCATTTAGGGGTCCGAATGGTAATCTGCAAAGGTATCAAAAAAAAATCCTGCAAAACCGGGCTCCCGTTTTGTAATAATTCATGTTTGATATAAACAAAGTTGTTTTATTTTTGTATAACATGTAAAAAAACCTTAAAACTTCAGGCTGAAAGTGATAATGATTAATCGGGGAACCGTTGAATCAGTGTCATATAAATCAGCATATCAGGCACTTAAGTTCTAAACCTATTCTGACTATGAAAAACTCAACAAACAAATTGTTACTTTTTATCCTGTTTTTTGGGCCTTTTATTGCATCTGCCCAGATCCCTGAACAGCTGGTAAAGATTATCGTTTCACCTGATCATGATGACTGGCAGTATAAAACGGGTGAAAAAGCCCGGTTCAGCGTTCAGGTCCTTTACCACTACAATCCTCTCAAGGGAGTAAAAGCATACTATGAATTCGGACCTGAAAAGATGGAGCCTGTCAGAAAGGACTCGGTAATGCTGTCGGGAAAGGAAATTAATATTGATGCAGGTACATTGACCTCCCCGGGATTTCTGAGGTGTGTTGTTACCGTCGATTTTGAAGGACGAAGGTATCGCGGTCTGGCAACAGCAGGGTTTGATTGTTCGGGAATCAAACCCACTGTAAATCTGCCTGCCGACTTTAGTAAATTCTGGGAAAGTGCAAAAGCCGAGCTTGCAAAAGTTCCCATTAATCCAAGGATGACGCTGATGCCTGAAAGATGCACCGATAAGGTCAATGTATACAATGTGAATCTGCAGAATATAGGCAATTCAAAAATTTACGGGATTTTATCGATCCCCATAAAGGAAGGTAAATATCCTGCAGTTCTTGAAGTGCCCGGCGCCGGTGTCAGGGCATACTCACCCGATGTTAACCTGGCCGAAAGGGGTGTGATAACTTTTGTTATCGGGATACATGGGATTCCGGTTACAATGGATCCGGGAGTTTATTTCGACCTGGGCGGAGGTGCATTGCGGGAATATTGGACTTTCAACATGGATAACCGCGACAGGTATTATTATAAGAGAGTATACCTGGGATGTGTCAGGTCCAATGACTTCCTGACATCACTTCCGCAGTTCGACGGAGTCAACCTGGCAGTTACGGGCGGAAGCCAGGGCGGAGCTCTTACCATAATAACGACTTCGCTTGATGATCGTGTAAAATTCCTTGCTGCAGCATACCCTGCACTGAGCGATGTAACCGGCTATCTGTCGGGCAGGGCAGGGGGGTGGCCTCATTTCTTCGATAAGAATAATAACCAGTTTCATAATACAAAAGAAAAAAAGGAAACGATTCAGTACTATGATGTTGTGAATTTTGCCCGGAGCATAAAGGTCCCTGGATTTTATACATGGGGATTCAATGACGAAACTTGTCCTCCAACCTCAATGTATGCCGCCTACAATGTGATCAATGCCCCGAAAACCCTCAATCTGGTTCTGGAAACAGGTCACTGGACTTATCCTGAACAAAACATTATTCTTTCTAAATGGTTATTAGATAATCTGGCAGGAAACTAAACAGATATTTTAAATTTTTAGTAAAAAAATTGTCTTTTGACAAAAGAACCAAATTCAATGGTGAGTGAAATAAAACTACTGACAAAAGGCCGGATTTTAAATGGCCGGAACTCTGAAATGCCTCAAAATTTAGGTAACCTGGATTGTTCTGGTTTGAAAACGCTCCTGAGAATTCATATATTTGATATAAATATTTAGGAAGTCATAATAGATTAATAGAGTATTCTTTGTTTAATTAAGCTTAAATGGAATCTAATAAATACCAGCAATTGCGTAAATACCTCAAGGTTAAGGCCTCTTCATTTTTTCATACCTATTCTCTCCCGAGATGGATGTTGTTCATCCATGACAATGTTGTGGTATTTCTGGCGTTTATTTTTGCATATCTCCTTCGCTATAATCTGATCCCGGCTGATTTTCTGCTTGATCATGCCTTGGTGCAGGGTCTTATCGTTCTGATAGTTTATGCGTCTTTCGAGATAGTTTTCAAATCGTATGCCGGACTGATCCGGCATACAACCCTTACCGATATCTCCCTGGTATTCGCATCAACATCAGCGTCAATGTTTGTTCTATTCATTATGTCACTGTTTGGATCATTGGTGAAGGCAGACGGGTACGAGGTAATTCCCGTTTCAATTATACTTATTCATTATGTTCTGGTTAATGTCGTCCTCTTCTTTATGCGGATCTTTGTAAAGATGGTTTTCCGGTTCGCGACAAGCGCCCAGGGCTCTTACTCAAAGAGGGTGTTGATTTACGGAGCAGGAGAAATGGGCTTTGTAGTCAAAAGGGTCCTCCTGAGCGATCCAAAAGGAATTTTCAGGGTTTTTGGCTTCATTGATGACAACAGGAGCCTTCAGGGAAAGAAAATAAACGGGATACAGGTGTACGGCAGGGAAATTCTGTCAAAGGCTTTTCTTGAAAAAAACAAGGTTGAAACACTGATTCTTGCAATCCATAAGATTTCGCCGGTAAGGAAAAGCGGAATATTGCTCAAGGCAATTAATTGCGGCCTTGAAATACTTGAAACGCCGGCCATTGATAAATGGCTTAACGGACAGCTTGAGGTACGCCAGTTACAGAAAGTAAGATTTGAAGATCTTCTGGGCAGGGAGCCTATTCAGCTCGATATGGAAATGATCGGGACCGGCTTAAATAACAGGACTATTCTTGTAACCGGAGCTGCAGGTTCTATAGGCTCTGAGATAGTCCGCCAGCTTTCGAGGTTTTCAGTACAGAAGATCATACTTGTTGATCAGGCGGAAACCCCGATGTTCCACCTCGAAAATGAGCTGCGGAAAGGCTTTGGGCATCTGAATTTCAAGACTCAGCTCGCAGATGTTACAAACTTTGAAAAGATGGATCTGATTTTCCAGAAATTCCACCCTGAAATAGTATTCCATGCCGCAGCCTATAAGCATGTTCCGCTTATGGAGGGAAATCCGCATGAGGCATTGAGGGTAAATGTCGGGGGAACCAAGCTTATTTCGGATCTTGCAGTAAAATACAATGTAAAGAAGTTCGTAATGATCTCAACTGACAAATCGGTCAATCCTACGAACATCATGGGTGCATCAAAACGTGTTTGCGAGCTGCTTGTTCAATCGAAGGCGGTCCAGCAGGGAGTAAAGACTCAGTTTGTTGTAACAAGGTTTGGAAACGTACTGGGTTCAAACGGCTCTGTAATTCCCTTATTCACCAAACAGATCCATGATGGAGGACCGGTAACAGTTACCCACCCCGACATAACAAGGTATTTCATGACTATCCCGGAAGCCTGCGAACTGGTGCTGGAAGCCGGATTTATGGGCAAAGGCGGGGAAATTTTCGTTTTTGACATGGGGAAGCCTGTTAAAATTGTTGATTTGGCAAGAAATATGATAAGACTTTCGGGACTTGAACCTGATAAGGATATTAAAATTGAATTTACGGGATTGCGTGCAGGTGAAAAGTTGTTTGAAGAACTGCTTTCGGATTTGGAAAACCTGCTGCCAACGCACCATAGCATGATAAAGATTGCTCAACCCGGCGGAAAGGAATATTCGCAGATCTTGTTGAAAATCAAGGATGCCCTTGATAATTTGTATTCAATGCCTGAAGAAAGTATTGTTGCGTTTTTTGAAGATATTGTTCCCGAATATAAGCACTCCAAAGAGATTAACGGACATTCAAAGTCAGAGCCCGTTACTCAGGAAACCGCAAGCGGTCAGATCACCAACAGGCAGCTTTAATTAATCCCCTTACACTGCTTTCTGCTCTTGTTAACCTGTAATGTAACAAAACTGCTACTTTTTGGTACAAAAGTGGTAGATTTTTGTTATCCTATTTCTGAACTTTACATTTTAATTATTGTTATATACTTCGATGAAGTGTTTTCACTGACTTGACTTTATTAATGGGCGCTGGTAACCTTATGCATAATATTATTTAAAAAAAGTAAACAGATATGAAAAAAGATCATCTGTTTTGGATTTATCCGGTGATCTATCTCGGATTACTGGTGATTGCTATCAATTGGGACAAAAGTGACATGGTGACTTCTGCAGCGGAAAATGATGATAGTAAATTATATGCTACGGAAACCACTGACATGCAAAACAGGATTTCAGGAAACCTGGGATCCGGAAACCAGGACTATTATTCTTCCGCACGCAGCCTGTTGCCCGGGAACATTCCGGAGAAACCTGTCCAATCGGTGTATAGCCTGTCAGGCAAGTATGATTCTATGCGAATAACTGCCGACAGTCTGTTGTACAGCTGGTTTGAATTCGAGAATGATATGCCTGATCCGTTACCCGACACAGTGGTAGCAATGGATTGAGCAAAAATTCCTTTCCCTTTCAGTGTATCCTGGGTCATGTTTTTTGAGAAGAAAACATGGGCAAATACCTATTAACAGGCAATTTTCCTTCAGTGGTTTACAACCAGGTAACTTCCCATTCAGCAGTGTAAAAAACGCATCTTGTTGTATTTCAAACAGATGCGTTCCCAGAAAGTGAACCTGAAGGGACTCGAACCCCCAACCTTCTGGTCCGTAGCCAGATGCTCTATCCAATTAAGCTACAGGTCCAAATTATCAGGCGGACGCAAATATAACAAATATTTGCTTTTAGGAATATTATTTGTCTTAATTTGTCAGAGTAATATAATATTTGATGATTTATATCGTTGACGATCAATAAAAAGCATTTAAAGATGAAAAAGGTAAGCGGCATAATTCTCAAGGTGATTCTGGGGTTTGTAATACTGATACTTGTTGCAGCTTTTACTGTTCCAATAATATTTAAAGACAGGATAAAAGTGACAGTTGAACGCGTAATTAACAATTCCGTTAATGCCAGGGTAAACTTTGAAGATTATAAGCTTGGATTTTTCAGGAACTTCCCGAACCTGACCTTTTCCCTTGATGATGTTTCCGTTGCCGGGGTCGGCCCTTTCGATGGTGACACGCTTGCAGCCTTCAGATCAATGAAGCTTGTATTTAATCTTTCAAGTCTCTTTAAAAAAACGGGATACGAAGTTAAATCGGTTGTAATCAATGATGCGGTTGTAAATGCAATAATACTTGAAGACGGAACGGCAAACTGGGATATAGTGAAAGAAACAGATGAAGCTGCAGCGGAGGAAGAGTCATCTTCAGATATGAAAATTCAACTAAATAATATCGAGATACTCAACAGCAATATTTCATATATCGACCGGAGTTCCGATATGGAAGCCCGGTTAAATAAAACGGATTTCAATATCAGGGGGGATATGACACTTAGTGAAACCGACCTGGCGATCATTGCTAAGGCCGGTGAGGTCAGCTTTGAAATGGAAGGGGTAAAATACCTGAACATGGCATCGGCAGAGTCGGAGATAAACGTTGTTGCAAACCTCGACAGCATGAGGTTCGATCTTCGCGACAATTACCTGCGGATAAATGACCTTACCCTGAATTTCGCAGGAATGGTCGCAATGCCGGGTGACGATATTACCACAGATCTTACATTCAAGTCGGAGCAGACTTCATTCAAATCACTTATATCGCTGATACCGGCAATATACATGACGGATTTCCAGGACCTGAAAGCCTCGGGTGAATTTTCACTGAATGGTTCGGCAAAAGGTGTTTACAGCGATGCAGACAGTACAATGCCCGACATTACCCTTGATCTGAGTGTTACTGACGGTTTGATCAGCTATCCTGCCCTTCCGGAACAGATAAGGAATATAAATTTAAAATCAGAAGCATTCGTCGATGGAAAGGATCCTGACAAAACCACTGCAGATGTCCAAAAATTCCATATGGAACTTGCGGGAAATCCTTTCGATATGTCGTTCTCACTGAGGACACCAATAAGTGACCCGGAAATCTCGGGTTCAATGGTTGGCAAGATTGACCTTGCGGCGCTTTCAAAAGCGGTGCCTATGGATAGCCTCGGTCTTTCCGGGTTGATAAACATGTCGTTAAGCCTGGCTGGACGGATGTCGATGTTAGAAAAGGAGCAGTATGACAAATTCAGGGCTTCGGGCAGCATGGACATATCCGATATGATGATCGCGATGGAAGGGTACCCGGAAGTTAAGATAATCAGCGCCGGGTTCAGCTTTACTCCTGCGTATGCTGCTCTTGACAATGCCAGTCTTAATATCGGCAGCAACAGCGATTTCTCCTTTAGCGGGAGGCTTGAGAATTATATTCCATATCTTTTCAGTGATGATGTGATAAGGGGGAATCTGACACTTTCCTCGAAACTTGTCGATCTTACCGACATCATGTCGCAAATGGCCGTCGATTCCACGGAGCTGGATGATACTACTTCCCTGGCGGTTATCAAAATACCTGAAAATATTGATTTTAACATGAATGCAGCTATTGATGAATTCAAATATGGCAAAATCAGGGCTACCGGACTCAGGGGCCATATCACCGTAAAGAATGGAATTCTGAGCATGAGAGAAACAGGAATGGATATACTCGGGGGATCAATTGCGATGAATGCCGACTATGATACCCGTGATTCGCTTAAACCTGTGATGAAAGCAGACATAACAATAGGAGGGCTGGGCATCAAAGAGGCTTTCAATACCTTCAATACAGTTCAGAAACTGGCTCCGACATCAAAAGGACTTAATGGTAAGATCAATGCAAAACTATCGTACAGCAGTCTTCTTGGCAGCGATATGATGCCAGTCATTCAGACAATCTCAGGAGGAGGGAATCTGCAATCGGAAGAAATCACAATTGTTGAATCGGCAGTTTATGATAAAATGAAAGAAATTTTGAAACTGGGTGATAAATACAGCAATACCTTCAGGAATCTCAACGCGAGCTTTAAAATAAAGGATGGAAGGATCATCGTAACTCCCTTCAACACGAAGATCGGCAATATAAAACTGAATATTGGCGGGGATCAGGGTATTGACCAGACGGTCAATTATATTGTTAAAACAGAAATACCACGTTCTGACCTGGGGAACTCCTTAAATTCCCTGATAGACAACCTGGCAGCTCAGGCCTCCCTTTTTGGCATTTCTTACAAGCCGTCGGATCTGATAAAGGTAAATGTTAAAGTCTCGGGAACATTTTTAAAACCGGTTGTGACGCCTTTCTTTGGAAATGCTCCGGCCGACAGCACTCCTTCGGTCAGGGAGACTGCAAAGGAAGCAGTCAGAGAAGCAATTGACACTAAGGTAGACGAAACAAAGGCTAAAGTGAGAAGTGAAGCAGAGGAGCAGGGTGATAAGCTTGTAAGGGAAGCCGGGGAGAGAGCACAGCAGCTCCGGGATGAAGCCGCAAAAGCCGCGGAAAAAATCCGCCTGGAAGCTGATCAGAAGGGGCAGGCCCTGATAAAAGAAGCGGAATCAAAAGGTGCGATTGCCAGGATGGCTGCGCAGAAGGCCGCAGATTCGCTTAAGAAAGAGGCTGGTAAAAAGGCTGACCAGGTAATTCTTGAGGCAGATAACCAGGCAAATAAACTTGTGGAAGAAGCAAAGGCCAGAAGGGAGGAAATGCTCAATAAGATCGACTGATTTATTGATTCTTTTTGTTCATAAAAGAAAAAGGCCGTTCGAATGAACAGCCCTTATGTTTTTCAGTATGATTTTCAGAATTTCTTTTCCCTGATCCTTGCTTTCTTACCCGTCAGATCGCGCAGATAAAAGATCTTTGCCCTGCGTACCTTTCCATGCTTATTGACTTCGACCTTGTCAATAAACGGTGAAGTAGTCGGGAATATTCTTTCCACGCCGATATTACCCGACATCTTTCTGACGGTGAAGGTTTCAGTGCGCCCGACTCCGTTCCTCTGGATCACAACTCCCCGGAACTGCTGAATTCTCTCCTTGTTCCCTTCCTTAATCTTATAGTGAACCGTGACAGTATCTCCGGCAATAAATTTTGGGAATTCACTTTTTACGGCTAATTCCTTATCAACAACATCCATTAAATTCATCTCTCAAAAGTTTTGTTTCTAATACTGATCTTTAAATCAGGTCGCAAAAGTACAATATTTTTTTTGTATATTCAATAATGACCTGCAAAATTGTTTCAGCTTTATTATGCCTATTTTTCCTTCAGTTTCTCTCCTGCATCCCTCACGATAGCCCTGTACCATTCTTCACTGTAACCGGGTTGTGAGACCTTCGGGGTATAATATTTATATCCGGGCGGGACAGGACGTGCTTCCTTCACATTGCCGTCGACATATTTTGTGAACAGGAATTTGTACAGGTCCTTCCACTGTGAAACTGTTTTGTCTCCGGCATTTACCGAATATCCGGTAAGGAATTTGACTGCTTTTCCAGGGCTCTTCCTATACAAAGCCTCAGCAGTCTTGTCAATATTTTGAGTTTCTGAAAAATATCCCTCTTCAAGCTCTTTCTGCTTCTTCTGGATATCGTCAATCATCAGGCTGGTACGGGTGTAGGCAAAATTGGTGACCTGGTTGAACACCCAGAAGCCTGAATTTTCGCTGAATGTCATCATATCACCGTTACCCACGGCATATGAAGCCGGCACGTTTGTAATTCCGCAATACATTGGTGAATATACCGTAAAATATGTATCATCCACTCCAAACCAGAAAATACCTCCAACGGGGTCAGGAAGCCAGGACCTGCTCTGGGCTACAAAGGAAAAACCTGTCTGCTGGGTCGAAATCGCTCTCTCGTGAATATACGTCACACCATCGAGCTTCCACTCCATTGGCCTCCACCTGACGGTACTCTTATAAGGTCCTGCACCGATATCTTTTGTCATATCCATTGGAGTGTTCTGGAAGTAATTGCGCATCATGCTCATTACATCACTGACACCCAGCTTTTTATCTGGTTTGATCCAGAGGGGCATCCTGTTTGAAAGGTTTTCTCCCATTGCATAATCGAGGTATTGTCCCATCTGATTATTGACCATATTAAAGCCTGACCAGATTCTGGCTTCGCAAAATCTGGCCGCGCTAAAGTCAAGCGGAGCGAACGTGTCGCTGAAGCTGAAATCCTTATCTTCGCCCTTGAACCAGCCATAAGATCGTGCGACATCAAAAACATCATAGGCATATACCGTTTCAATCTCAGGATTGGAGATCTTGCTTATATCCTTTGATGTGATCGATCTGACGCCGTCGGCCAGCGGGAAAGTGGTAATTCTGGGATGGTTGGCATGTCCTGAAATATAGCCGTCAGGTATGCGGCGGGCTACCCACACTGCTCCCTTTTTACCAGGTCCTTTTCCGATCAGTTCGAGGATCCAGGCTTCGTTTGCATCAGCAATTGAAAATGATTCCCCCGAGCTTGCATACCCGTAGTCTGACACGAGTTGGGAAAAAGTCGCAATCGCTTCCCTGGCATTTCTGGCCCTTTGGAGGGTAATGTAAATGAGTGATCCATAATCAATTATACCTGTGGTATCGACAAGCTCCGGTCTGCCTCCGTAGGTTGTTTCCCCGATCGAAAGCTGATGCTGGTTCATATTTCCAACAACGGAGTAGGTCTGTAGTAACTGGGGAATTTTGCCCATGAATTTCCCTGTATCCCACTCATACACGTCGAGCATGGCGCCTGCAGGCCACTTTTTGGCAGGCCAGTAGTACAATTCACCGTAAAGAACATGGGAATCAGCCGAATAGGTAATCATAACCGATCCGTCCTTTGAAGCCCCCCTGGTGATAAGAAAGTTCGTGCAGGCATTGCTCATCTGAATGTCAACCGCAGAAACAAGAAGGACCGCGAGGAACGCTGCTATAAGTTTTTTCATCAATCTGATATTTTTAGTTAAAATCCGCTATAAATAATGGAATGGCAAAGGTAACAAGCTGGGGCAAATTTCAAAAGAGAAAAGTTATTTCTGTTTGAGGATATTTACAATATCCGTTATTTTTTCAACATCAGCCACTTTCCTCGAAAATTCTGGGATGCCCTGAACCCCGCCCATATTCAATCCCTGCCGGCGGAATATCATTCCGCTGTCGATTGTTTTTCTTCCTGTGAGGTGTATCTCCTTTACCCTGGTTACCGAGGCGATAAGCGCCACATTGGTTTCATCTATTCCTCCCCCGGGCATTATTATAAGCCTTTCCCCTGCCTGAATTACAAGCTCCCTTATCAGCTCCATTCCATCCTGGGCCCTGTTTTTCTGTCCGGATGTAAGAAGGCGGGTGACTCCGGAAGCGATGACATCTTCCAGCCCACTTACAGGATCGTTGCACATGTCAAAAGCCCTGTGAAATGTAACCTGCATTGGATTTGCAAATTCGATCAGTTTTGCAGTCCGGTCAACATCGATTGTCCCGCCCGGGTGGAGAATTCCCAGTACGACGCCATCTGCACCCGCCTCGCCGCACATTTCGATATCCCTCCTCATAATGTCAAGCTCGAGGTCGGAGTATAGAAAATCACCGCCCCTTGGCCGGATGATGACATGCAGTCCAATATCAAGATTATTCCTTGCCGAAATTATGGAGCCATAACCGGGAGTTGTCCCTCCTTCCAAAAGATTACCGCATAGCTCAACACGATCGGCTCCTGCAATCTGTGCATTTATTGCCGATTCGACGCTGTCAACACAAATTTCAAGCCTTAAACCCATCGACAAATTTTATTCAGTTTAATAAAAGTAACAATATTTTCTGTATAATTGTAAAGCTAAATATTCTTTATCATAATCTTATGAAACCAACTCTCTTAGTACTGGCTGCCGGCATGGGTACCCGTTACGGCGGAAACAAACAACTCGATGAAGTAGGTCCATCAGGTGAAACAATAATCGACTATTCAATTTATGATGCCATACGTGCCGGCTTTGGCAGGATAGTGTTTGTGATAAGGCATGATATTGAAGAGCAGGTTAAGGAAAGGTTTGTTGAAAAGCTTGCCGGGAAAATTGATGTTGACTATGTTTTTCAGGAAATTACAAACCTTCCCGAAGGTGTTAAGGTTTCGCCAGAACGTCAGAAGCCGTGGGGAACAAGTCATGCTATCCTTGTAACAAAGGATAAAATAAAGGAATCTTTCGGCGTCATAAATGCCGATGATTATTATGGAGTTGAATCATTTAAGATCCTTAGGGACTTCCTTGTAAATGATAAAGATGCAAATAACTATTGTATAGTCGGTTACAAGTTAGGAAACACGCTTTCCGACCATGGACACGTAAATCGCGGAGTTTGCAAGGCTGATGAAAAAGGATTTCTGAGTCATATTGTAGAGACCCGGCAGATTGAAAAAACAAAGGATGGTGCGACAGCACCCGGGCCGGACGGAAAACCGGTTCATTTTAACGGAAATGAAATCGTTTCAATGAACCTGTGGGGGTTCAAACCATCATGCTATGATTTTCTCGGAAAGGAATTCCGAAGTTTCATTGACAGCTACGGGATGGATCCCAAATCGGAACTTGATATCCCGACGTCGGTTGATAAATTCGTTAAGAGCGGAGAGATCACGATAAAGATCCTCATGAGCAACGAGAGGTGGTTTGGCGTTACCTACCGGGAAGATAAACCATTCGTGGTTGAAAGCATCAGGAAGATGATAAGGAACGGAGTTTATCCGGCAAGAATATATTAGAAATCACGGGTTTCTTGCTTTTAAATTCAATCCAACAAATAAAATACGTATTATAATACGTATTAAAAGACATATTATAATACGTATTTTTTTACCAGGTAAACTCCCAGTTTAAAGTACTTACATTGTCCCTGTTATCCGTGACAGCCAGCGAAAGAAGATGTCTGCTTCCTTTTGTGATTCTTACCGGATCGAATCTGTAGATAAGCATATTATTCTTCTGATCATATTCAAACAATGCCCATTTGTTATCGATAAGAGGTTCATATTTCCTGATACCCGAAAAGTTGTCGGAGATCCTGATCCTGAGTTCTGATTTGCCTGAAAGATCTGCTCCCTGCTTATATCCGTTGGTTGAGATCATGGGAGGAAGGGTGTCAATTCCAACAAAGAAATTCCCGAATGAATTAGGATTTGCAATGAGGCAACCATTTTCCCACCTGCTTCCCAGGGGATTGCCTGCTGTTATTCCATCCGATGCCTGAACGATCAGCATTTTCGATTCCTTACCTGCCGGGATCCTTTCCGGCCTGATCGACAGTTCGTAGCTTCGATGCAGGGGTGTGTACCGGTTATGTATCTGGAAGACATCCGAATACATGGCGGTATTTCCTTTTGTCCGTTTATAGGCAAAATGAAGGGTATCGTAGAGGGTTCCGGAAGGAATATTTATCATAATATCCTTTGAAACAAATTTATTGTTCCTGCCGTAAGGCATCAGTATGCAATCAGGCTCCTTGTTGTTGAAACCCTCTTTTATTTCAGGTGCAACTGAGGCAACCTGGAAGGAAAGGATTGATTTGTTGTTATGCAGATCTGTCAGAATAATTTCAACGCTGTGCTTCCTGTTATCATTGAAATTGAAGATTCCCTTGTTGACTACTTTCTGATAAACACTGAGCCTGTCATTGGGCAACACAAATGCCCTTTCAAGGTATATATTCTCTTTTACATAGGTTTCATAGTCAATATGGCTGTTTACATATCTTGATTCGTTGAACGAAAATTCATCCATAACATATTTATAGTGGGTCAGGGAGTCAATTTTAAGCTCGATGGAGAATGCCGAGCATTTGTTGTAACTGTCGCAAAACTGATCGAACGATTTTATTCCGAAACCGGCAGGACCGCTGATATTGACGGTGTTTGGTATATAATAGTTGCCATTTCCCCCCGCAACGCTGAACTTCAGCATTCCTGTCCGGCCATTGATCTGTGTGTTTTTCCCGGTGGGAAAAACCACCAGTTTTTCAATTACGGGTTTAATATCGTCTCTTACTCCAAACTCGAAAAGGAGGGGATTCAAGGGAATCTCCTGATCCGATTTCCTGATCTCATAATGAAGGTGCGGTCCTGAAGAGCTGCCTGAATTTCCCGAATAGGCTATTATATCGCCTTGCTCGAACCTGAACTTGTCTTTTTGCGGCCACAGGGAAACCATAAAACTCTTTTCTTCATACTGCCTCGATATAACATACTCCTCTATTTCGGGAATGAATTTATCGAGATGGCCATATACTGTCGAATACCCTGAAGGATGCCTGATATAAAGGGCTTTGCCGAAACCTCCCGGAGAAATGCTGATCCTGTAAACATACCCGGAAGCGGCGGCCACCACTTCCATTCCGGTTAAACCCTGCGTTTTTATATCCAGTCCCGAATGAAAATGGTCAGCCCTGAGTTCACCGAAATTGGCGGAAAGGGCAAGCGGAATCCTCATCGGAGGAATAAACAGGTCCCTGTCTTTTGGATATTCGGTTAAAATATTGAAAAACAGGACACAGGCAAGCAATATTTTAATTACATACATTACAAATTCCGGTTGGATTGATCAGTGTTGCAAAACTACTCTTCCGGAGCGTTCCGCCAAACTATTTAAGTTAAATTTTTGAAAATATCATTTACAATATTAACTTTGTCCTAAAGATTTTATTATGCCGGGTCAGGGATTTAATGAACTGATTATACTGAACAGTAAACTTGACGAATTGCTGGCACGATACAACGGTCTGAAGGCAGAGAACAAAGAGCTTAAAAGTGAAAATGAAGCGATGAGGTCCAGGCTTCAGGCAGGTTATGATAAAATTAAGGAACTTGAAATTAAATACGAAAGGATTAAATTATCAGGAGCATTGTTGGGAGAAGGTGAAAATGCCTTCGAAGCGAAGAGGAAAATCACGGAGTTGGTGCGGGAAATTGACAGATGCGTTGCTCTTTTAAACAGATAAGATATACCAATGGATGATAAGCTATCGATCAGGGTAAATGTTGCCGACAGATATTATCCATTGAAGGTGGAAAGGGAAAATGAGGAAAAGATCAGAAAAGCTGCCAGGATGATCAATGAAAAGGTGCTTCAATACAAGCAGCGGTACAGTGACAAGGATGTGCAGGATTTTCTGGCGATGGCTTCACTTCAGTATGTGATCAAACTTGCTGAAGAAGAAGAGAAGCTGAGTAATGATGAATTCCCCGATGTCCTGAAGGAATTGATTGAAAAGATTGATGCTGTTCTTGAAGAAAAGAGTGACAACGTTCTTTAACATACGATAGATTTACTGCCCGCATTGTTTCTTCATTCATTTTTGAAACTCAACAGTTAAAACTTTGGAGCTTTATTAGCCCAGGTAGAACAGGCCTCGTCCCGATTCGTCGGGATCCCGCTGAAAAGCGGGACAGTGGACGTTCGAGCTGGACTAGCGGCTTCAACCATTAAGAGATGGGGTTTTATAAAAGCTGAGGAGACTTTGCGGGTTTTTTTTATATAAATATCAAACTTTTAATAATAAAATATAGATAATAATGACATTAATGATAAGCAACCTGAACGGACTGACAATAGTCCTGAGCATCGCATTCCTGATTGCAGGATTCGGTGTTTCATATTTTGTATGGCAGCTGGCATTGAAAAACAAGAGCCGTAAAATTGTCAGCGAAGCCGAGACAGAAGCCGAAGTTATAAAGAAGGAGAAGATCCTTCAGGCTAAAGAGAGGTTTCTGCAATTGAAAGCTGAACATGAGAAGGTAATCAACGAAAAGAACAACAAGATCAGTCAGGCTGAAAGCAGAATCAAGCAAAAGGAGCTGACACTTTCCCAGAAACTTGAAGAAACGCAGCGGAAAAGAAACGAAGCTGACGCGATCCGCGAAAACCTGACCGGTCAGCTTGAGCTTCTTGATAAAAAGACGGAAGAGCTTTCAAAACTGCACAGGCAGCAGGTCGACCAGCTTGAAGCCATCTCAGGCCTCTCCGCCGAAGAAGCAAAAAATCACCTTATTGAATCACTGAAGGAAGAAGCAAAGACCGGTGCAATGTCTTATGTTAATGAGATATTGGACGAGGCAAAAATGACAGCCAACAAGGAGGCAAAAAGGATAGTGCTTCAAACCATCCAGAGGGTTGCTGCTGAAAATGCGATCGAAAATGCAGTCACCGTGTTCCATATTGAATCGGATGAAATGAAGGGCCGCATTATTGGCAGGGAAGGAAGGAATATTCGGGCGCTTGAAGCTGCAACGGGTGTTGAGATCATCGTTGACGACACACCTGAAGCCATTGTCCTTTCGGCTTTCGATCCCATACGCAGGGAAGTTGCCCGGCTGGCGCTGCATCAGCTCGTTACCGACGGCAGGATTCACCCGGCACGCATCGAGGAAATGGTTGAAAAAACAAGGAAACAGGTTGAGGAGGAGATCCTCGAAGTAGGTAAAAGAACCACCATCGACCTGGGCATTCATGGCTTGCATCCGGAACTTATACGACTGATAGGCAAGATGAAATACAGATCATCATACGGCCAAAACCTTCTTATGCATTCGCGTGAGGTGGCAAACCTCTGTTCCATCATGGCAGCAGAGCTTGGACTGAATCCAAAACTGGCAAAGAGGGCAGGCCTTCTTCATGATATAGGCAAGGTTCCTGATGATGAACCGGAACTGCCGCATGCAATCCTCGGAATGAAAATGGCTGAAAAATACAAGGAAAAGCCGGAAATATGCAATGCAATAGGTTCGCATCATGATGAAACCGAAATGACCACACTAATTGCACCCATAGTCCAGGTTTGCGATGCCATATCGGGCGCACGACCGGGCGCACGCCGTGAGGTGGTTGAATCGTACATAAAGCGGCTCAAGGAACTCGAATCGCTTGCACTGCAGTATCCCGGTGTGATGAAAACCTACGCCATCCAGGCAGGAAGGGAACTGAGGGTAATTGTTGGTGCTGAAAAGGTGAATGACAAGGAAGCTGAAAATCTGTCATTTGAGATTGCCCGGAAAATCCAGAATGAGATGACTTATCCCGGACAGATCAAAATTACAGTGATTCGTGAAACCAGGGCAGTCAATTATGCCAAATAATTTAGTTTAAAAATATTTCCGGGCATTGCCTTCCCGGGTGATGCCCTTTTTCTTGTGATCCGATATAATTTTTCTTATTTTAATAAGTTATATCATTAATTAATAATTATTTATCTCTCCTGTAATAATGTCAAAAATAAAGGTCCTGAATATTGTGGGCGCGAGGCCACAGATAATAAAATCTTCAGCAATCAGCAGGGCAATCCGGCTAAATTTTTCAGATGAGATAGAAGAGCTTACATTACATACAGGACAGCATTACGACAAGGAGCTTTCGGAGGTCTTTTTTGATGAACTTGAAATCCACAAACCTGATTTCAACCTCGGCGTTGGGTCGGCACCCCACGGACGTCAGACTTCCCTCATGATTACCGGAATTGAAGAAGTACTTTTAAAGCAAAAACCTGATTGTATATTGCTTTACGGTGATACCAATTCAACCCTTGCAGGGGCCATTGCCGCTTCCAAGCTGCATTTCCCTGTGATTCATATTGAAGCCGGGCTGAGATCATTTAACAAAAAAATGCCCGAAGAGCTTAACAGGATAATGAGCGATCATGCCTCAACTCTTCTGTTTGCACCTACCAATGCAGCCTTCAAAAACCTGATGAATGAAGGATTCAGGCCTGAAAACAGTCCGCCCTACACAATTGACAATCCCAAGATCTACCTTACGGGGGATATAATGTACGACAATTCACTGTTCTTTGCAGAGCTTGCCGAAAGAAAGAAGTCTTCATTGCTTGAAGTGATGCACCTTGAACGTGATAAGTTCATTCTTGCAACTATTCATCGTGAGATCAACACCGATGATACCAGCCGACTGGGAGTAATCCTTTCCACGCTTAAAGAACTTGCTGAAAAGCATTGCATTCCTTTTGTCATGCCTTTCCATCCCCGCACGATAAATTCGCTGAAATCGGGCCTTAAACCGCTTTTTGACGAACTTAAAATCTGCGGGTATATAAGCATAGTTCCGCCTGTGTCATACCTGGAGATGACGCTGCTTGAAAAAACATGCAGGATGATAATTACTGATTCCGGTGGGGTACAGAAAGAATCACATTTCTTTAAAAAGCCATGCATTGTTCTGCGGAAAGAGACAGAATGGATTGAGCTTGTAACAAATGGTACTGTAAAACTTACTGATGCAAATCCCGACCGTCTCAGGGATGAATTTGAAGCATTCATACACAATGGAACCGACCTGGTGTATCCCGGTTTTTACGGCGACGGCAAAACAGCCGAATTTATTCTGAACGAGATTCTTCATTTTTTTAATAAGTGATCCCTGCTCCGGGCAGGATCTTAAATTCAACCTCAAAAAGTTTAAACTTATCCCTGTCTGTATGGAACGAATTCTGAAAGGAAATAAAGTGCTGGTAACCGGCGGAGCCGGTTTTATCGGCTCAAATCTTGTTGAATCACTGCTGAACGCAGGTAACCAGGTGGTTTGCCTTGATAATTTTTCGACCGGGAAAAGGGAAAACCTGAAGAATTTCATGACAAACAACAGTTTCAGCCTGATTGAAGGAGATATCAGGAACTACGACGACTGTGAAAAAGCCGTTAATGGTATCGGATACGTTTTTCACCAGGCAGCTCTGGGATCGGTGCCGCGATCGATAAAAGACCCGGTTTCTTCAACTGATGTAAATATCGGCGGATTTGTAAAAATGCTCTTCGCCTCAAAAGAAGCCGGGGTGAAAAGATTTATCTATGCTGCAAGCTCTTCAACATACGGGGATCATCCCGATCTACCAAAGATTGAGGACAAGATCGGAAAGCCTTTGTCGCCCTATGCCATTACGAAATATGTTGATGAGCTCTTTGCCGCCAATTTTGCCTCAACTTATAAAATCGAAACGATCGGCCTGCGGTATTTCAATGTATTCGGACGCCGACAGGATCCGATGGGGGCATACGCTGCAGTAATCCCGCTATTTGTAAAATCGCTTTTGCATCACGAATCACCTGTTATCAATGGCGACGGGCTCTATTCAAGGGATTTCACATACATTGATAACGTTATCCAGGCAAACCACCTTGCTGCACTTGTTCACGACAAGTCAGCGGTTAATCAGGTTTACAATGTTGCGCACGGTGAAAGGACCAGTCTCAATGATTTGTTTGGACTGATAAAACAGCTGATAGGGAACTTTGACCCTGAAGTCGTGGATATTAGCCCGCTTCATGGTCCTGACAGGGCAGGGGATATTCCTCATTCACTGGCTTCGATCGACAAGGCACAGCGCCTGCTTGGATACAAGCCGACACATAACGTCAGGGAAGGAATGGCGGAGGCGATTAACTGGTACAGGTCTAATCTGTAAAGCTTCCGCAGTGATTTCAGATGCGTTTCAGGACCTTTAGTGCAAGGTCATCGATTATCTGTTTATAGTCGTTGATGAATTCTCCGGTTACCCGGTTTCCGATAACCACGCAAATTGTCAGGGCTTTATGCCCAAGTAATCCTGCAAGCCCATAGAGTGCCGAGCTCTCCATTTCATAGTTGCTGATAGTTCTTCCCATGAAGGAGAATTGTGCAAGCTTATCATTGATTTCGCTGTCGAAAGTCTCAAGTCTGAGTTTTCTGCCCTGAGGTCCATAGAAGCCGGGTGCAGAAATCGTAATTCCATTGATGAAGTTATCGATATCGAACAAGCCGGCAAGCTCCTTGTTTGCATTTACAGCATATGGAAAGGAGAGGGTATCGGGCCATTCAAGATATTCAGCAAGCACTGTCGATAAAGTATTGTCAAGAAGCCAGTCATAACCTTCATAAAAATGAATCAGGCCGTCAAATCCGATTGCTGTTTCGGCGAGTACATATGATCCGGTGGGTACATCTGCCCTGAATCCGCCCGATGTGCCTATTCTGATTAATGTCAGTGAAACAGGCTCCTCTTTTATCTCCCCGGTCCTGAGATCGATATTAACAAGGGCATCAAGTTCATTGATAAGAATATCGATATTATCAGGTACCGATGCCCGATGAGATTACAGTTACTTCGGTACCCTCGAAGCTGCCGGTAACAGTCCTGAATTCCCGGTTCTCCTTCCTTACCCGGATCTCCTGAAGATGTGATGCAAGCATATCAACCCGGGCCGGATCACCGACTATGATTATTTTCTCAGATATATCGCCCGGAAGAAGATTCAAATGAAATATACTTCCATCCGGGTTGGTTATCAGTTCGGTTTTCTTTTGCATGGTAAGTAATGAGAAACAAATATAGAAAAATCCGGGATGCCGGTCTTAACTGTAGTCCATAATTCTGCCGGAAATAAGAAGAAGTGAAATCTCGGCCAGTTTGGCCTGGTATTCCACCGAAAGCAGGCTTTCGCGTGCATCGAGCAGACTTTTCTGAACCTCCCGGAGATCAATTCCCGAAAGGCTTCCGAGCCTGTACCTTTCCATTGCTATCTCGAAGTTTTCAGTGGCTGTCTGAAGGTTTTGGTTTTCGAGTGTGATAAGGCGGAGATAATTGCTGTAGGCACTGTAAATGGTTATCAGATCGGCTTTAATGCCCTGTTCAATTTCCTGGTATCTCAGCTCGCTGTTTTGTACGCTGATCATAGAATTTCTGATCTCTCTTCTCTGGTTAAATCCGTCAAAAACATTCAGTCCGAGGGTGAGGCCATAGTTCAACCCGTTGGTGATCTGTCTGTCGGTAGTACCCGAAGAGAAAGTATTGAAAGTATAGCCGTAGCCTGATGAAGCATTAAAATACGGATAGCTGCGTGATGCAATGATTTTACGGTCATATTCCGATATTGTTCTGTTTTTTGAAGCAATCTGAAGGCTGGTATTGGTTGCCAGTGTTTCATCGAGCATTTTTTCGAATAACAATCCGGGATTTACCGTAATCAGTGTATCGGTGGTGGTAAACTGGAGACTCAGATCGCTGACTGCCATCAGCTCATTAAGCCGTATCTGGGCTGCCCTGACGACTTCATTCTGCCGGGAAAGCCGCGAACTGTCGGCATTGAGATAAACCCGCGACTGCAAAACCTGAAGCTTTGAACTTGATCCGAGCAGATAACGGTCTTCATCAATACGCAATCGTTCTTTCGAAAGGGTAACGGCATACTTGATATTGCTTCGAAGCATCTATCTGCTGGATATAGTTGTAATACCCTGATATGATGTCTGCAACGAGATTCTCGACGGAAAGCTGGGTATTCAGTTCGCCCACCTGTTTAAGTTCATTTAGTTTCTTGTAGGTGGTCTGGACGCTGAACCCGTTAAAAATTGTCATATTCATCGCCAGTCCGGCAAAGGTTGTTGTATTATGCTCACCGTCCGAATCGGTTTCAGTGCCATCCGTAAGCTCCCTTTTGGTGTTGTTCAATGTATCCGCTGTATCTGCTGCTCAGGTCAAGGGAAGGAAGGAATCCTGCATTTCCAATAGTGATAGTTGTTTTTGGCAATTGCTTCATTGTTTCTCGTTATCAGAAGTGAAAAATTATTTTCAAGACCGATCCTGATACAGTCATTCAGATCGTAAACCAGTTGATCTTGAGAAGAAGCGCTTACAGAAAAAACAACAGGCTAAGCAACAGTAGCTTTATTTTCATCAGTATATTATTTATTTTTAATGGCCTGATGGAACCACACATGATTGAAAATTATATTCTAGTCTTGATTGTGATTGTGGGCAATCATGTGGGTTTCATCAGGATTCTTTTTTGTTTCACTGGAGATGTAGGTATAAATTGCCGGCACAACAAAAAGAGTCAGTAAAGTCGAAAACAACATGCCGCCGACAACTGTAATACCCATTGCTACACGGCTTTGTGCACCTTCGCCAAGTCCGAGAGCAAGTGGTAAGAGACCGAAAATAGTTGCAAGACTTGTCATAAGGATAGGACGGAACCGTGAAGCAGCAGCAAATTTTATTGCATCGACCTTTGAAAGTCCGGCTGCTTTACGTCTGATTGGCAAATTCCACAAGCAGGATTCCGTTTTTCGACACAAGCCCGATTAGCATGATCAATCCGATCTGGCTGAATATGTTCATTGTAATATTAAAATACCACATGAAGATAAGCGCTCCGGTAAGTGCCAGGGGAACTGTCATCATAACAATGAACGGATCCTTAAAGCTTTCAAACTGGGCTGCAAGCACAAGGAAAATCAGTATCAGAGCAAGCACAAAGGCAAACATAAGGCTTGAGGAGCTCTCCATAAAATCCTTTGAATCACCTGCGAGAGCTGTTCTGAATGAATCATCAAGTACCTCATCAGCAATCCTGTCCATTTCATCAATTCCTTCGCTAATTGTTTTTCCCGGGACCAGTCCGGCTGAAATAGTTGCTGCTACAAACCTGTTGTAACGGTAAAGCTGCGGCGGTGCAGTTTCTTCAGACAAGGTAACAAGATTATCGAACTGGATCATCTCGCCGGTGTTGCTCCTGACATATAATGATTTAAGATCAAGCGGCTTATTTCGGTTCTCACGGGCAAGTTCACCAAGTATCTGGTATTGCTTCCCGTTCATGAAGAAGTATCCGAACCTCTGTCCGCTTAATGCAAGCTGAAGCGTTTGTCCGATATTCTGAGTTGAGACGCCAAGTGTAATGGCTTTTTCCCTGTTGATATGGATCCTGAGTTCAGGTTTGGTGAATTTAAGGTTCACATCAGCCATCTGCAAGAACCTCACTATCCGTAACTTTATTCATAAATGGGGGAATTATCTCCCTGAGCTTTTCAATCGATGTGGCCTGAAGAACATACTGCACCGGCATTCCTGCCCGTCGCTGTCCGAAAGTTGACTGCTGCTTTACAAAGGCCCTGGCTTTTGTTTTACTCCTGACATCAACCGAAAGCTGATCTGCTATTTCCTGCTGTGTCCGGTCCCTTTCATCAGGTCTGGCAAGGTTGATCCTGATATTTGCAAATGTACCTCCCCTGACCATTGTCGTATAACTAATTCTTTCAGGAACTTTTTCTTCAACCAGTTAGCAATATCATCAGCGTAAGCAAGCATAATTCATATGTTGCACCTTCTGTAGCTGAAGTATTGATAGTTATCTGGGATCTGTCCTCCAGCGGAGCCATTTCAGCAGGAATCGTTATCCAGAACAGGAAAATCAGGCCAATTGCTACTACAAGTATTACGAAAGCGAATACTGCCGGTGCCTAAAGAAACGAATCCAGGTACCCTTCTGTAGCCTTCATTCAGGTTCTGAGAAAAACTTTCGGTTTTCCTGTAGAACCAGGTATGACTTTTTTCCTTGTCTCAGCAGCTTGGTCGAAACCATTGGTGTAAGCGAAAGTGCCAGAAAAGCGGAAATTGTAACAGTTCCGGCCATAACCATTCCGAATTCCCTGAAAAGCCGTCCTGTTATACCCTCCAGGAAAACGATCGGGAAAAATACCGAAACCAGAGTTATTGTTGTTGAGATAATTGCGAAATAGATCTCTTTTGAACCCTTTAATCCGGCTTCATAGGGATTCATCCCCGATCTCCACCTTGACATAGATATTTTCCATCACAACAATGGCATCGTCGACCACAATCCCGATTGCAAGAACGATCGCAAGAAGTGTAAGCACATTTATTGTGAATCCTGCAAGGTACATTATGAAAAATGATCCGACAAGAGAAACCGGTATAACAAGGATGGGAATAATGGTGGCCCTCCAGCTTCTGAGGAAAAAGTAGATAATTACTACAACGAGCACAAAGGCAATATAAATTGTATCCTTAACTTCCTTGATTGATGAACGTATATAAGCAGTGTTATCGTAGTTCACATTACCTTTACATCATCAGGAAGGTCTTTTCTGATATATTCAAGCCGTCTGTAAATCTCATCAACTATTTCAATATGATTTGAACCAGGCTGAGGTATAACAGCTAGCATAGCCATCGGTACGCCGTTATTTTTCAGGATCCCCCGTATATCTTCCGGACCCAGTTCGGCTCTTCCGATATCCTTGAACCTGACCATCTGATCACCTATTTGTTTAATAATAAGGTCATTGAATTCTTTTGGAGTTGTCATCAGCCCCAATGTCCTGATGGTCAGCTGGGTTGTTGTTCCTTCAATCGATCCTGAGGGCAGTTCAACGTTTTCACGCGATATGGCACTCTCTGACATCCATTGGGGTAAGTCCGTATCCGGCCAGTTTCACAGGATCGATCCACAACCGCATCGAATAGCGCTTTTCTCCGAAAATATTTATGGCACTTACACCTGAAACCGTCTGAAGTTGTTCCTTTAAGGTCAGATCAGCAATCTCAGAAAGCTGAAGCAGTGATCTTTTAGTTGCTTTCAACTGTCAGGAAAAGGATAGGGTTTGCATCAGCATCAGCTTTTGTCACGGTAGGAGGGTCGCAGTCGCGCGGCAAGCCTTCTCTGTGCCTGGGAGACCTTGTCCCTGACATCATTGGCAGCAGTTTCAAGATCGACAGAAAGTTCAAATTCAACTGTTATCCTGCTTGATCCCTGGCTGCTGACGCTGGTCAGGGTACGGACTCCGGGAATGCCGTTTATAGATTGCTCAAGCGGTTCGGTGATCTGGGTCTCAATAACATCCGAATTTGCCCCGGGATATGATGTATTGACAGATATAATAGCAGGGTCAACACTTGGAAATTCACGAATGCCAAGGAATGTTAAACCGACAACTCCGAACAGCGATTATCACTATTGCAAATACCGTTGCAAGAACCGGCCGGTTTATACTTTCTGATGATAGACTCATTACTTTGTTTATTGGGTTTGTTTCTAGTTTTTTATCAAGAGTATCAAGCACAACAGGAAGGTTTTGCCTCAGCTGAAGAATACCTGAAGTAAGCAGTGTATCCCCGAATTTCAGGCCGTCTACGATCTGAACCAGCGATTCAGTGCGCAGTCCGATTCCCACCTTTATACGTGGAAGCTTTGCCATTCCTGTACACGATAAACCATTTCTCCCTCCATTTCAGGAGTAACTGCTTCGGTCGGAATTGCAATTGCATTATCGATTCTGCGAAAGCAGAAGAGTAACAGATGTAAAACGTCCTGATTTCAGCTCTTCATTTTTGTTGGGATAAAGTGCCCTGATCACTATGTTCCTGTGTGTCTTCATATCTGGGGATCAACTGCATAAACAATAGCATCATAATGTCTTGTGAGCCATCCACCGTAAACGTAACAGGAAATCCGATATTGACCTGATCTGCATATCTTTCAGGAATCGAAAATTCAAGTTTTATGGGCCTGATCTTAACAAGTCTGGCAATTTTTGTTGACGGATTTGTATAGCTTCCTTCGCTTACATACCTCAGACCAATTATTCCATCGAACGGGAGCACGAAGCTCAGTTTCGGAAATACGTGCCCCGACAAGGTTAATATCAGCCTGGATAGTCTGAAGTTCCGTTACAATCTGGTCGTAGCTTTCCTGGCTTATTGCATCCTTATCAAGCAGGCTGCGCTGCCGGAATTCCTTTTCCTCAATAAGCTTTTTCTGAGCCTGAAGCTTTTCAAGCTGAGCCTGCAAAGGCTTGTCATTCATTTTTGCAAGAAGATCACCTTTTTTTACACGGGTTCCTTCGGTAAAATTTATTCCGACAATTTTGCCTGAGGTTTCAAACGATAATTCCACCTGTTCGTCCGGAATTAATTTTCCGGTGCTGTTAAACAGGTTATTCAGTACGGCAGGCTGTATCAGAAATCCGCTGACATTGAGCAACTGTCGTGCTCCGGGTCCTCCTGGCCTTCCGGCTCCCGGTCCGGGGCCGGCATTTCCGAACCTGATGCAAAAATCGGTTTAATTTTGGGAAATAATATTATACCTGCCAAAACGATAGCCAGCAGAACCATTATAACCACTCTCAGTTTCTTATTCATCTTCTAATTTCTGATATTATTGAATCACCTTGATTTCTAAACAGTTTATTATACTTGACAGAAGTTGTTTTGCTTACCGGAAATCAAAGCACGCAAAGGTAGTTAATTTGCAGTTTATTAGGTAATTCATGCTTTGAAAATTATGTTAAAATTACTTAAATCATTTTTGCTGCCTTCCTCTGATTGGATACATTAAGCAGACCCTGAATTAAATAAAACTGATTAATTTTACCGGATAATTTATTCCTAAAAAAATGATCCAGAGAATTCAATCGCTTTACCTGTCATTGACAATATTGCTATCATTATTATTCCTTAGAGGGAGTTTTTTAAAGTTTATTAACAAAAGCGGGACCGGGTATTTCATGAATTTCACAGGTACCTGGCAAGATACCGGACGGTAAATCCTGAACTGTTGTGGAAACAGGTACCGGTTAGTGCGGTTATAGTCCTGATTATTATACTGTCGGCTATTGCCCTGGTCTTCAGGAACAGGAAGCTTCAGATGAGGATCACCCTTGCGCTTATCATTTCATCAATAATATTGATCGGCCTGATCTGTTACTATGGCGTCACTCTGATGAGCAGGTACGGGGCAAATGTGGAATGGGGATTCAGATGTTCATCCCGCTGCTGATACTGATTCTTCGGAATCCTTGCGTTTAGGGGATCAAAAAGGATGAAAACCTGGTGAGATCGTATGACAGACTGAGATAACTGATTTTTGTGTTTCTGTTCACCCAACCAAGGAAGCGCAAATTTAAGGGCTGGGGCAGGACAGGGGCAGTTTGATCAGATTATCTGCAGATTTTCCTGGTTTGTGATCTTTTCGCAATAGTGGCATTTAAGGGATACATTTTTCTTTGATACCACCCTGAACCGGGTTGTGACAGGTTCAAAATTGGTAATGCATTTGGGATTCATGCATTTGGCAATTCCGACAATATTATCAGGAACTTCAACCACCTTCTTTTCAACAACCTCATAGTCCCTTATTATATTAAGCTTGGCATCAGGAGCAACAAGTGCAATCCTGTTTATATCGGCATCCTCGAAAAACTTGTCTGAGATCTTGATAATTGCCTTTCTTCCCAGTTTTTTGCTTTCAAGGTTTGTTCCGAAATGTTATCTGGTTGTCAATATGGTCAAGTCCAAGTATCTGAATTACCTTGAAAAGATTCTTTGCCGGTATATGATCAATAACAGTTCCATTCTGTATTGCACTGACACTCAGTTGTTTTGGTTCTTTCATGATTTTCATCCTCCATTATTTAATTCCTAAAAGTGAACATAAGTATTGCCTGCCGTGTAAAGACTCCGTTCAGAGCCTGTTCAAAATAATAGGCCTTGGGATTTGAATCAACATCAGTATGGATTTCATTAACCCTTGGAAGCGGATGGAGTATCCTCATATTTGGTTTTGTATTTGCAAGCATTGAATTCTTAAGAACATAAACATTCTTGACTTTTTCATATTCAATCGGATCAGAGAACCTTTCCTTCTGAACCCTTGTCATATAAATAATGTCAGCTCTGGAAATGATATCCGTAAAATCGAGATGTTCATAATATTTAAGACCAAGGTTTTCGAGATAAAGCTTGAACTCATCAGGCATCTTAAGTTCTTCAGGAGAAATAAAGTTGAATGTTGTGTTCCATCTCGACATTGCCATCATAAGTGAATGAACCGTCCTTCCGTACTTAAGATCTCCGACCATGAAAATATTCAGATTGTCAAGCGTTCCCTGTGTTTTGCGGATTGAATAAAGATCAAGAAGGGTCTGGGTGGGATGCTGATTGGCACCGTCTCCTGCATTTATTACCGGCACTGATGCAATCTCGCTTGCAAATCTTGCACTTCCTTCAATCGGGTGCCTCATAACAATCAGATCGCTGTAGTTGCTGACCATCCTGATAGTATCATGGAGTGTTTCTCCCTTTGAAACACTTGAACTGCCTGCATCCGAAAATCCGACTATTTTTCCGCCAAGCCGGTTGATGGCACTTTCAAAACTGAGCCTTGTACGGGTTGATGGTTCAAAAAACAGAGTTGCAATAACTTTTCCTTCAAGCAGCTTCTGAACGGGTTTTTTTTCAAATTCTTCGGCCAGGTCAAGAATCTTCAGAACCTCATCTGTGGTCAGATCATCAATTGATACTAAACTTCTGTTTTTCATTAAGATAGAGCTATTACACGTTCGCTATAATCATGTTTATCAAATTTATTCAAGAATGTACATTTTCCGAAAGAATGTTGATAATTAACTAACAACTTTTAAACCGGAAGATGCATTAATATCTGCCTGTGTAAATGACTTCAAGATCCTCTATTCTCGACAGGGCTTTAAGTATCCTCTCCCTGGCAGATGTCCTGAAATTAATTGTCATGTGGCATTCAGATCAAATTTATGCTGCCGACTGGTCTATTTCCTCTTCCTTTAATAATCTTCATCACATCATTGAGTGAGGAGTAAGGAAAGATATCCTGATAATGATCCTTAACAGTGAACTCGTCAATTTCACGCATTCTTGATTGCTGATTCTGCTGCTGACCTGTATGCATTTATCAAGTCCGCTAACACCAAGAAGTTTCCCTCCAAAATATCTTACAACAACAATAAGAATATTTGTAAGTCCAAGGAATTGATCTGTCCCAGTATTGGTTTGCCGGCGTTCCTGAAGGTTCTCCGTCATCATTTACCCTGAATGTCTGCCTGTCTCTGCCCGAGCATCCAGGCAAAACAATGATGTCTTGCATGATGATGTTCTTTTCTGATTTTTCAAGAATTGATTTTATTTCTTCCTGGTTGAATACAGGGTATGCCAGTGCAATAAACCTGCTTCCCTTTTCCTTGTAAAGGCCTTGCGAAAATGCTTTGATAGTCAGGTATGTATCAGGTTCCATAAATAAAATAAAGCCGAGTGAATCTTCCGTTGATACTATATTACAATATTAGCTAATTATGTCAGGACGGTTTCCGGGTAATACGAAAAATGATACTTTTGTTTGAAAAGAAATTAGAGCATGAGCGTATTACTAGATGAAAAAGATCTTCAGAAACTGATTGTTATTGGTGACAGGATACTTATAAAACCTAAAGTTCCCCAGTCAAAGACAAAAAGCGGACTGTTTCTTCCTCCCGGTGTCAATGAGAATGAGAAAGTTCAGATAGGATATGTTCTTAAAGTTGGTCCGGGTTATCCGATTCCATCTGTCAATGATACGGATGAACCATGGAAAAACAGGTCTGATGAACCAAAATATGTTCCGCTGCAGCCAAAAGAGGGTGATCAGGCAGTCTACCTTCAGAACAGTGCAATTGAAATAGAATTCAATAAAGAAAAATATATTGTCGTTCCGCAATCTGCCATTTTGCTTCTTCTCAGGGATGACGGACTGTTTGAATAAAGCTGATTAATATGGAAAATGAATACCTGAAAGACAAAAAAAATACTGATTGTCGAAGATGATGTATCAAGCCGGCTCTATCTTAATAAGATACTTGAAAAGACCGGAGCATCTTCTGCTGAGTGCCTGCGACGGAAAAGAAGCTATCGAAGCAGCAAAAGAAAATCCTGATATTGATATAATTCTGATGGATATTCAACTTCCGGTTATTGATGGTTACGGGGCGGCAAAGATAATCAGGGAATTCAGAAAAGATGTAATAATAATTGCCCAGACCGCCTACAGTCTTCTTGGTGATCGTGAAAAAATAATTGCTTCCGGTTTTGATGATTATATTGTTAAACCCATATTTCCCCAACAGCTTATTGAAAAGCTTACGAAAGCAATCCGGAAAGTCTGTCGATGAAAAGATATTCAATCAGGATGAACGTTATTCAGGATATAGCTGAAAACTGACTGAATTCCTTTTCTGAACTCTTCAATTTCATTTTTCCATCGCTCCTTTTCAATCGCTGACAGGAATCCTGTTCAGAAGAGATGTTCTCATCATGGAATCACCTGAAAGAATATCAAAAGGCATAAGCTTATATTCATATTCATAAGGGGGATCTTTGAATTTCAGCGATCCGGGAGGAGTTGTCTCAATTATTGCATCAAAGATTTCAAGGCTGTTGCAACAGGGTAAAAAATCTCAGGATCAGTAACATGGATCTGCAGACCGTTGCAATATCATTCCTGCGAATTTATTAAATGTCGGAATAAAACCATGAACCCTGAAAACACATCCCGGAATATTCCTTGCATCAAGATTTTTCTTTAGC
Source organism: uncultured Bacteroidales bacterium (assembly GCA_963737255.1). Lineage (GTDB taxonomy): Bacteria > Bacteroidota > Bacteroidia > Bacteroidales > VadinHA17 > LD21. Next base: position 17,615 of record CAVTSB010000005.1, on the reverse strand, counting down.
TTTTCAGGATCAATAAAGGGAGCTCCAAAGAGCTCAAAGGGGATTGTTGTTCCCCTGTCCTTCCGAAAGATTAAGCGCTTCAATAAGAACAGTTCCCGGATAAACTAATCGCTGTCTTGCAGGGTTGGCATATTTGGAGAAGGAAGTATCCAGGGAAGTCCTGTTTCACTGTATAATGAACTTCTCTTCCAGTTTTTCATCCAGACAATATTCAGATCGCATTTCTGGTAATATTTTTCCCTGATCCATAAAGCCATTTCTCCAATTGTCATCCTGTGGCATAATGGAATTGATGCTCCACCGACAAAGGTAAAATACTCCTCCTTCAGAACAGGACCGTCAAAGGGAAGCCTGCCGATAGGATTTGGCCTGTCAAGGATCCAGACCGGAATTCCTGCTTCAGCACATGCCTCAATACAAAGCTTAACAGTCCAGATATAGGTGTATAATCTTGCTCCGACATCCTGAAGATCAATCAACAATGCATCAATATCCTGAGCATTTCAGGTGTAGGTTTCCGGTGTTCCCCGTAAAGGCTGTAAACTGGAATTCCATAAACCGGGATGTATATCGCTGCTCCATTCGATCATGTTATCCTGTGTCTGTCCGATACAGGCCATGCTGTGGTCCGAAAATGGCAGTGAGCAAACAGCACTCTTTCCTGTCGAAAAAGATCCTTGTAATATGCGTAAAATCAGATGTTACACTGGGTGCATGGCATAAAATCCCGATCCTCTTTCCGGTAAGACCGGCAGGAAACTTTATGACCTTATCTGTATCCAATCCTGTTTGTACCATATTTCTGAAATTTAGTTCTATTACACAGCTTTAACTATATTTAACCAACGAAGCAGTCTATTTCAATATATAAAATTAATCTAAAGTAAATATTCTTTCCTAAGTTTATGGCATTAAATAAATTAACAAAATAAATTCAAAATAATGTATGAAGAAGTTTCTTCTGCTGTTATTGCTGTTGTTACTTCTGCAGTCTTAATGCTCAGAAACCTGCACTCGATTCATTCTGTTTATGACAGCTGGAAAAGTGTAAACCAGACAGTTATTTCCGATAACGGTGAATGGATTTCATATACAATAAATCCTCAGCAGGGTGATGGCTGGCTCTATTTTATAACATTTCACAGGAAGAAAGGATTCTGTTTCAAGGGGATCCTCTGCTGTTTTTTCTCCTGATTGCAAATATCTTGCTTATCAGATACTCCCGTCATATACCGAAACACGGCAGGCAAAAAAGAAAAAGCTTAAAGAGGATCAGATGCCAAAAAGCAATCTCGAGATAAGAAGCTGCCATCAAATGAGATAATAAGTATTTCAAGAGTAAAATCGTTTTCCGTTCCGGAAAAGACTCCGACTGGATGGCATATCTTCTTGAAAAGAAAATTCCTGAAAAACAGGATCGCGATGCAAACAGAACGATTAAACAGGAGCGATAAAAGAGAAAGAAGGCAAAACGCCTGAAGCAAAAGGCACTGAACTCGTAATAATTAATCCGTGTCAGATAAGGAATTCAGATTCCCAGATGTTACTGAATATGTTGTTGCAAAAGACGGAAAAAGTATAAGTTTCATTCAGGATATTCCCGATACATCGAAGATTGATAATTTTAAAGTAACTTTTTTGACACAAAAGAGAGTAACAAAGTTATCTTTGAAGGAAAAGGCAGTGTTAAAAAAATAAGTACTGATAAATCAGGGAAATTATTTCATTCATTTACTCTTCCGATACCTCAAAAATCAAGGATTTATGACCTCTGGATCTTTCAGGATCAGGAAAGCTGGCTAAATTGGGAGTTGACACATCAAACAAAGCAATGCCACAGGATGGTCAGTAAGCGAGAACGGGAACTTTATTTTTTCCGATGACGGAACAAGACTTATTTTCGGCACTGCCGCAAAACCTGTAAAGGAACCTGAAGATACCCTGCTTGACGAGGAAAAATACAAACTTGATATCTGGTCGTGGGATGATGACCTGCTCCAGCCAATGCAGAAAAAGCAGCTTGACCAGGAGTTGAAAAGAACCTACCAGGCTGTTTACCATACCGGACAAGAATGTAATGTACAGCTTGCTGATACGTTGATGCCATCAGTCAGAATCAATCCGAAATCAGAATGCCGGGTATGTCCTGGGACTCTCCAATATAAAGTATCAGAAGCTGTCATCGTGGGATATCACGAAATTATACCGATTATTATTTAGTCAATGTTGAAACCGGCGTAAAATCACTTGTTCTCGAAAAGTATCCTTCATAGGTAATGTTATCACCATCAGGCAAATATATTATTTCCTGGGATCCGGAAAAGTTACAATTCTGAATACTGATGTCGGGGAACAAAGTACTTTACAGGACAATCTCCTCTGCCAATAATTATCCTTTGTATGATGAACTCAACGACACCCCTGACGATCCTTCTCCATATGGGGTGGCAGGCTGGACAAAGGTGATGACCAGGTCCTGATATATGACAAATATCGATATCTGGTCATTCAGAACTGATGGAAAAGAAGATCCCGTAAACATTACTAACGGGTTTGGACGAAAAAATAATTTAAGGTTCAGGTATTTAAAACTTGATCCTGATGCAGAATATATCTCATCGAAAGATCCTGTTTATTTATCAGCTTTTAATCTCAAAACCAAAGAAGCCGGATTTTTCTCTGTCACGGCCATATAAAAATGAAGATCCGGTTAAGCTGATTTATGAAAAGGCATCATTTTCAAAGATTCCTGATAAAAGCAAAAAACAGCTGAAAAAGTCATCTGGCAAAAAGAATCATTTGATTCTTCTCCTGAACTTTATATCGAGCACCCTGAATTTTGATAAACCTCAAAAAATTTCGGTTTCAAATCCCCAGCAAAGACCTTACAACTGGGTTACTGCAGAACTTGTAGAATGGACATCTTTCGACCATCAGGAACTTCAGGGAATACTGTACAAACCTGAGGATTTTGATCCTGCGAAAAAATATCCCTATGATAGTCTATTTCTATGAACGCAGTTCTGATGGAATTTACAGGTATATCCCTCCGGCTCCCAGCGCTTCAATAATTAACAGGTCATTTGCTGTCAGCAACGGTTATCTTCTGTTTGTTCCCGATATTCCCTACAAAACAGGATATCCGGGAGAAAGCTGTTATAATGCAGTTGTAAGCGGTACTTATGCCTTATTAAGTAAGTATAACTTCATTGATAAAGATAGGCTTGGCCTTGACGGTCAAAGCTGGGGAGGATATCAGATCGCATGGCTGGTTACCCGTACCGACCTTTTCAGGTGTGCATATGCCGGAGCTCCGGTCAGCGATATGGTAAGCGCATATGGCGGAATAAGATGGGAGACAGGAATGAGCAGGATGTTCCAGTATGAGCATACACAAAGCAGGATAGGCGGTACTCTCTGGGAGAAACCGGTTCATTTCATTGAGAACTCACCGATTTTTTTTGTTCCCAAAATAAACACCCCTTTGCTTCTGATGCATAATGATGCCGACGGAGCAGTACCATGGTACCAGGGTATTGAATTTATAACGGCGCTCAGGAGACTTGAAAAGCCGGCCTGGCTTCTTTCATATAATGATGAAGCACATAACCTGGTGAAACGTCCAAACAGAAAAGATCTTTCAATAAGAAAAATGCAGTTTTTCGACCATTATCTTAAAGGTGCCGAAATGCCATACTGGATGAAGAACGGCATCACCCAGGTTGAAAAAGGGAAAAAGGACGGTTATAATCTTGTAACTGACAAATAAAACTTAATCATGAATGCTCAAGATCAATATTTTCAGGTGGCTATTAGTCTTATATAGTACTTTTTCTGGCTTCTTGTTCCGTAAAAGAGGAAAAAGCGATTACAATTCTTGAAACAACTGATCTTCATGGCGTAATTCTCCCTATGATTTTATAGAGAAGGAAGAAATTAAGGTATCGCTAGCCGGAGTTTCAACATATGTAGAGCAGGTAAGGAATGAGAATAAACCTGTTATTCTTCTTGATAACGGAGACAATCTGCAGGGTCAGCCTGCTGTTTATTATTACAATTTTATTGATACGGTATCGCCGCATATCATGGCCGGGGCATCAATTTTCTGGGTTATGATGCAGGTACCGTCGGGAACCACGATATTGAAGCCGGTCATTCGGTTTACGACAGGCTTGTCAGGGAGTATAATTTCCCTTTGCTTGCTGCAAATGCCGTCGATACTGAAACAGGGAAACCATATTTCAAACCTTTTACAATAATTGAAAAAAATGGCATCAAAGTAGCTGTACTTGGTCTGATAACTCCTTTAATACCGGACTGGCTTCCTCCTGAACTTTATTCAGGAATAGAATTCAGGGATATGCTTGAAACTGCTAAATTCTAGATGCCCATTATCCTGAAGGAAAAACCCGATGTTGTGGTTGGTCTGTTCCATTCCGGATGGGATGACCGGGGTGATCAGGTCCGGGAGGGCAGCCATTATGATGAAAATGGCACTTCTGCCGTGGCATGGAATGTTCCCGGATTCGATGTAATTATGTCCGGACATAATCATAATGTTGTGAATAAGAAATTTATCAACTCGGCAGGAGACACTGTGCTTATTCTTGAAGGAGGAAGCAGATCGGAGAAAATTGGCAGAGCTGATATTGTCTTCCGTAAGGATAGAACAACCGGGAAAATACAGAAGACAGTCACAGGGAAGATTATTAATGTTAATGATTATAATCCTGACAATTTGTTTATTACTGAATTTTCGGCTGAGAACGACGTGATATTGGAGTATGTAAACAAAGTGATAGCAACATCTGAAACAGCAATTTCGTCAAGGGATTCCTATTTTGGATCTTCACCTTTTGTTGACATGGTCCACTCCATTCAGCTTGACATTACAGAGGCAGATATCTCTTTTTCAGCCCCTTTGTCATTTGATGTTAAAATCTCCGCAGGTCCCGTTACAGTTGGTGATATGTTCAAGTTGTACAGATTTGAAAATATGCTCTATACAATGTCGATGAGCGGCTCTGAAATAAAGAAGTATCTCGAGTTTTCTTATTCAGAGTGGCTTAATACAATGAAAGGTCCTGGTGATCATTTACTTAAATTCCAGATTGCGAAGGATGGAAAACCTTCCTGAAGAATGGTAAGGCATGGTTGAAAAATCAACCATATAATTTTGATTCGGCAGCAGGAATAGACTTACGTGGTTATGTCAGCAAACCAGAAGGTCAAAGGATCTTATCAAATCCTTTTCGAATGGAAATCCGTTTGAGGAACAAAACATATACCGTAGCAGTTAATTCCTACAGAGGGAACGGTGGAGGAGGTCATTTAACGCAGGGAGCAGGTATCGGAAAGGAAGAACTGACAAAACGGCTTATATCTTCAACGGAAAGGGATCTCCGGTATTACATTCTAAAATCGCTTGAGTCGATAAGAATAATTGAACCCAGGGCATCTGACAACTGGAAAATAATTCCTGAAGAGTGGGTCAGAAAAGCAAAACAGCGTGAATTTAAATTATTATTTGGCCGATAATTCAAATACTTTTTTCTGTTTTTCAGTGTGAAATTATTAACAAAAGGTAAGTAAATATGATGCGAAAAATATTATTAATCTTTTTGGTTATTTCGACCGGAGTTATTTTCCCGGTTGAATCAGCTGCAAAGCCTGCAAAAAAGGCACGTAATATTATTTTATTTATTGGCGACGGAATGGGCACTGCCCAGATTTATAGCGGGATAACTGTCAGCCCGCAGGCATTGTATCTTGAAAGTTTCCCTTATTCAGGATTTAGCAAAACCTTTGCATCCGACAACTATATAACTGATTCTGCCGCAGGAGGAACTGCCATTGCCTGCGGGATCAAGACAAAGAACGGTATGATCGGAATGGGACCTGACTCGGTGGCAGTCAGTTCAATTATTGAGTTAGCCAGGCGTGACGGGCTTGCCACCGGCGTTATTAGTACTTCAGCTGTTACGCATGCCACACCGGCCTCATTTGTCTCGCACAATGCAGGCAGGGGCAATTACGAGGATATTGCAAAAGATTTCCTCAACGGAAACCTCGACCTGTTTATCGGAGGAGGGCAGAATCATTTCAAAAAAAGGGCAGATGGCGACGACCTGACTGTAAAGCTAAAGGAACAGGGTTTCGATGTCGTTTATACAATGGATGACCTGAAAAATACAAAGTCTTCAAAAATAGCCGGGTTGCTGGCATCGGAGCATATGCCTCAGGCCACCGAAGGAAGGGCAGGAATGCTCAGGGAAATGACTGTTAAGGCAATCGAGACGCTGAAAAAGGATAAGGATGGTTTTTTTCTTATGGTAGAAGGCTCGATGATCGACTGGGGCTGTCATGCAAAAGACATCGTTTATGCGGTGAATGAGGTATTGGACCTTGATGATGCCATTGGCGCGGCCAGGGAGTTTGCAGAAAGTGACGGTAAAACCCTTGTGGTCGTGACCGCCGATCATGAAACGGGCGGACTGACATTAGTAGGCGGCAATATGGAGGAGAGGAGCCTCAGCGCCGGTTTTATCCAAAGCGGCAGTCATACAGCGGTGATGGTCCCGATATTTTCTTACGGACCTGGCGCCGAAAGATTTTCAGGCATCCATGACAACACATTTTTCTTCAATGAGTTCCTTAACCTGCTGAGAATTAAAAAATAAACGGATTCAAATAAGTACTTTGACAGCCGGCCGGATAATTACTTTGTGATTCTTTCGTTATATTATGGAAACACGACATAAAATTGTAAATGATGGGGTTATGCTTCCGCTTGTTGAGGAGTTTTTTACCATACAGGGAGAAGGCTTTCATACAGGGGAAGCTGCTTATTTTATCCGGCTGGGGGGATGTGATGTCGGATGCAACTGGTGTGATTCCCGCTTTTCATGGGACCCTGAAATGCATCCGCTCGTTGAAACGGCTGCCATTATTAACAATGCAGTTCTTTCTGGCACAAAATCTGTTGTAGTAACAGGGGGTGAGCCGCTTATGTGGGACCTTGACCGGTTATGCTCCGGGCTGAAAAAAAACAATATAAGTACTTATATTGAAACATCAGGAGCGTATCCATTAAGCGGAGAGTTCGTCCGGCGCCGGCGGGCAGCCGGGGATCCGCAGGTCGACCGGGAGCACGTCCTCGACGGGGCCGACGAGCTCGTCGGGCGAGCCGAGGACGTCGCAGCCGAGCGCGCAGTCGCCGAGCGCGGCGACGCGGCGCGGCTCCGGCATCGCCGCGTACGCGGTGAGCAGCGGCTCGTGCATCCGGGTCGTCACCGGGCCCGGTGACGAGCAGCACGTCGGCGTGGCGCGGCGAGGCGACGATCGCCGAGCCCGAAGCGCTGGCAGGTCGTCGTACGGGCTCGAGGCGAGCGTCAGCTCGTGCTCGCAGCCGTTGCACGAGCCGCGTCGACGTGGCGGATCGGCGAGGCTGCGGCCGCGGTCGGGCCGCGGAAGCGCGATCTCGCGGCGGAGGCGGCGGAGGTCTCGGAGAAGCGTCAGCATCAGCGGTCCACGCAGGCGTAGCAGAGCTCGAAGCTCTTGTTGATGAGCGGGAAGTCGGGGAGCAGGTTCCCGGCGGCGGCGTGCGCGACGGCCGGCCAGTTCGCGTACGAGCCGGTGCGCAGGCGGACGCGCGCGACGCGGTCGCCGTCGCGCTCGACGACGCAGAGCGTCGCGCCGCGCGGGCTCTCGACGCGGCCGACGCCGATCGCCTGCTCCGGCGCCGCCGCGCTCGGCGGCAGCACGGTCGCGACGGGCGCCGTCGAGCAGCTCGGTCGAGGATGTCGAAGCGACTGGACGCAGCTCGAGCGCCGCTGCTCGAGCCGGGCCTGGACGTCGCCCGCCGGCCGGCTCGGAGACGACCGGGGCGAAGCCGTCGTAGGCGAGCCGCGGGCTCGTCGGCGCGCACGTCCTCGGCGACGCCGGCGGCGCGCGCGGCCGGGCCGACGCGCCGAGCCGCCGCGCGTCGTCGCGCGCGCACGATGCCGATGTCGGGCAGCCGGTCCTGAACGAGCGCGTTGAAGAGGAGCTCGCGCCAGCCGCGACGCCGACTCCGGCGCGGATCGCGGCGAGCTCGTCTCGCGCGCCGCCGCGACGCGTCCGGCGTCGAGCGTCGAGCGTCGCTGCCGCCGACCGCGACGCGCCGAACAGGAACCGGTGGCCGGTGAGCCGCGCGTTGAGCCGCCGGGCGCGCTCGGTGAGCGCCGCGAAGCGGCTGCGTGCCGGCGGCGAGGCCGACGCCCGGCGCAGATGGCGGCGATGTCGTTGAGGTGGTTCCAGACGCGCTCGAGCTCGAGCAGGATCGTCCGTGCGCGGGCGAGCTCGGGCGGTCGGCGCGAGGCCGAGCGCCTCCTCGCAGGCCTGCGCGTAGGCGACGCGCGTTCGTCGACCGCAGCAGGCGGCGCAGGCGCGTGCGACGTACGCGCAGGCCCGTCCTGCGAGGCGTCGAGCCCTCGGCCGCCCGCTCGAGGCCGCGGTGCTTGTAGAAGAGCCGCGCGTCGACGTGCAGGATCAGCTCGCCGACGACGTGGAAGCGGAAGTGGCCCGACTCGATCACGCCGGCGTGGATCGGCCCGACGGCGACCTGGTAGGCGTCGCGGCCCGTGCACGGGCACCGTCCAGCGGGCGAGGTCGAGGTCGTGGTCGACGAGCGGCCGCAGCGGCTCGTGGCCGTCGAAGCGCACGCCGTAGAGGTCGTGCGCCTCGCGCTCGTCCCAGCCGGCCGCGGGCACGAGGTCGACGATCGTCGGCACCGCGCCGGTCGGCGGCGGCGACGCGTCTCGATGCGGCAGCGTCCCGCCTCGCGCGCGAGCACGAGCGTCCGCACGCGGCGCCGCCGCTCGCGACGTCGCGTGGAGGCCCGCGAAGCGCCAGCCGTCCGCGAGCGCCGCCGCGACCGCTTCGCGGTAGGCGCGCCGGTGCAGCGCGCGCTCATCCGAGCCATCGCAGGCCCTGCGACGATGCTCGGAGTCGGGCAGCCACGGAGCGCAGCGACGGTGAGCGCGAGCAGCAGCGGCGACGGCGACGGCGGTCAGCGCCGCGACGGCGCGCAGCCCGAGCGCGGCGATGCCGGTCGCGTCCGCGGCGCGCCTTCCCGGCGACCGTCTCGACAGCGCGTGCGCGAGGCCGAGGAAGCCGAGCGCGAGCAGGATCGCCGCCGCCGCCGCCGCCCACGGCCGTCCCGCCTGGAAGCCGCCCGCGACGATCAGCACCTCGCTGACGAAGAGCGGCGACGGCGGCAGCCCGGCGAGCGCGCCGAGCGAGATGCCCGAGCGAGGCGCCGAGCGCGGGCGTCGTGCGTGCCGATGCCGGCCGCCGCGTGGCCCGCGGCGCGCGGGCTCGTGCGCGAGCAGCGGCGTCGCCGCGTAGAAGCCGAGCGCCTTCGCGACCGCGTGGCCGACGACGTGGACGACGACGCCGGCGAGCGCGAGCGGGCCGCCGAAGCCGATGCCGAGCGCGATCACGCCCATGTGCTCGAGGCTCGAGTAGGCGAGCAGCCGCTTCCAGGCCAGCGACCGCCAGAGGAACGGGACCGCCACCGCGAGCGAGACGAGCCCGAAGCCGACGAGGACGCCTCCGGCCGTGCCCTCGCCGATCGTCGGCGCGAGCGCCTGCTGCGGAGCGCCAGGCGACGAGCGAGCACGGCCGGGAGCAGCGCCGCGGAGAGGAGCGCGGAGACCGGCGGCGGCGCCTCGGAGTGAGCGTCGGGCAGCCAGTTGTGCACGGGCGCCCAGCCGATCTTCGCGGCGAGGCCGGCGAGGAGCAGCACGTACGCGACGAGAGCCGATCGATCCGGGTCGAGCGAGGCGTCGGGGAGCGCCGCGCCAGGTCAGCGTCTCGAGCCCGCCGCCCCCGGCGGCCGACTCGAGCACGAGGATCCCGAGCAGCGCGACGCCGAGCCCGAGCGACGTCAGGATGAGGTACTTCCAGCCCGCCTCGAGCGCGCGGGCGCGTCCGCTGAAGCCGACGAGCAGCGCCGAGGCCGCCGTCGTCGCCTCGATCAGCGAGCCAGGCGGCGCCGAGGTTGCCGGCGAGCGGCACCGCGAGCAGCACGGCCCAGAACGCGAAGAGCGTCGCCCAGTAGATGCGGTCGCGCGCGGTCCGGCCGGAACGAGCGACTCGCGTGCGGGCCGCGAGGAACTGCGGCGAGACGAGGGCGCTCGCGAGGCCGACGACGCCGATCACGCCGACGAGGAGCCCGCCGGCAGGCGTCGACGACGATCCAGCGGCCGAGCTCGCGGTGGGTCGGCTCGACGAGCGCGACCGCGGCGAGCGCGAGCGCCGCGAGCGCGGTGAGACCGGCGATCCCGTCATCGCGCGGCGAGAGCAGCGATCGCGGGGCGTCGACGCGCCGCGGCGGCGACGCCGGCGAGCGGCAGACGACGAGCACGAGCGGCGACGAGCCACTCCCTGGCTAGTCACGGAGGCTCCTCAGCGCGGCGGTGTCGCCGGCGCCGAACTCGGCGAAGATCCGCTCGTGGAAGACGCCGGCGACGAGCGCGACGAGCAGGAGGTCGACGGCGACGCCGATCTCGATCGCGAGCGACGGCCGCCCGGCAGCGAGAGCGCCGCGAGCGCGAGCCCGTTCTCGACGAGCACGATCCCGAGCACCTGGAAGAGCGTCGCCCGGCGCATGGCGGCCGTCGACGAGGCCGAAGGCGACGAGGGCGAGCGTCGCCCGCTCGGCCGTCGGCGACTCGAGGCCGATCGGCGGCACGAGCCAGATCAGCGTCGAGCGCGAGGGTGACGGCGGCCGCGGCGCGAGCGAGCGGAGCGACGCCGGCCGCGCACGGGCCGCGTCTCGCGCGTGCGGCGAACGAGGAAGAGGAAGCAGCGCGGCGAGCACGACGCCGCGGAGCGGCGAGCGCCGCCGCCGCGACGACGTCGTCGGCCGACGTCGCCTCGGCGAGCGCGGCCGCGGCGAGCAGCGAGCGCCTGCGCGGTGACGAGGCCACCGCGATCGAGCGCCGCCGGACGACGACGACGCCGATCCCGAGCGCGACGAGCGCCCAGGCGAGCGCCGCTCACGTCGTCTCCACGAGCCAGGTGACGACGCCGAGCAGCGCGACCGCGGCGCCGACGCCGAGCAGGCGGGGGACGAGCAGGATGCGCATCTTCGCGATCAGCGTCTCGGTGACGCGAGCGCGACGCAGAGGAGGACCGAGCGTGACGGGCAGCAGGGCGAGCTGCGACCAGACGCGCGTCCGGGTGGGGGAGGAAGACCTGCGCGGCGAGCACGAGCACGAGCCAGTGGCGGGCCGCCAGCGCCCACTGGAGGTAGCGCGAGGTCGCGCCCGGCGTACTCGAGCAGCGGCCCCTCGTGGATCATCGTCAGCTCGAGGTGGGTGTCCGGGTTGTCGACCGGCTGACGGCCCGTCTCGGCGACGACGACGAGCGCGAACGCGACGGCGCCGAGCGCGAGCGCGGGCGTCGTCCACGGCGTGCGCCGCCGGCGGTGCCGGCGATCATCGCCGCTGAGGTCGGTCGTGCCCGCGACGAGCGCTGCGACGGCGAGCGAGAGGACGAGCGCCGCCTCGACGAACACCGACAGCGTGAGGTCGCGGCTCGCTCCCTGCAGCGCGAAGCCGTTCGACGGTGTCCCAGGCCGCCGCCGCGACGCGCGAAGCGCGCGAGCGCGAGCAGGCCCGCGAGCACGAGCGCGTCGTGGCCGACGCCGAGGCCGCGGCGCGTCGGAGGCGACCGGGACGAGCAGGACCGCAGCGCCCATCGCCGCGGCCACGACGCGCGGGGCGAGGCGGTAGACGAGCGTCGTGCCCTCGACGTCGACGCCGCTCTTGCCCCAGAGCCGGCGGAGCTCGCGGTACGGCTGGAGCGGCGACGGCCCGCGGCGGCCCTGGAGCCGCGCCTTCGCCTGCTGGATGAGCCCGAGCAGGAGCGGGGCGAGAGCGAGGCCGCCGACGACCTGGACGGACGCCGGCGGCGGCGGACTGCGCGCTCATCCGATCGCTCCGATCCGCACGGCGACGAGGAGCACGACGACGAGCGCGATCAGGTAGCGCGACGTACGTGCCGAGCCGACCGCTCTGCAGGCGCCGCGCCCAGGTCGCCGCGACGAGCGCGCCCGCCGTGACGGGGCGATAGACGTGCGTCGTCGATCAGGTGCGGGACGCGGCCCTCGTAGCGTGACCTCCTGCACGACGCCGCCGCGCGTCGTCGTCTCGATCTCGCGCTGCGGGCGGAGCACGGCCTCGAGCACGAGGCGCAGCGGCTTGCTGAACCCGGCGCTCGTCCAGAGCGAGCTGGCGGCTCGACGCGCTGCCCGCAGGCCCAGGTCGGGCTCGGCGCGGCGCGGCGGCTCCCGCGCGCGAGCCAGAGCAGCGCCCCGAGTCCGCCGACGAGCGCGAGCGCGATCGCCGACCGTCGGGAGCGCGCCGGTGCCGGGGAGGTCGAGGCCAGGTGTCGTCGGCGCGTCGTCGGTCGCGGCCAGGGCGCGAGGCCGACGAGCGAGCGCGAAGAGCAGCCCCGGCGACGATCCCGAGCACGACGCAGGCGCCGGCGAGCGCGACGAGCGCGCCGCGCATCGGCGGCGGCGCCTCGACGGCGTCCGCGACGCCGCGCCGTCGCGGCGGGCCCGAGCAGCACGAGCCCGACCACCTTCACGAAGCAGAGCACGGCGAGCGCCGCGGTCGCCGCGAGCGCGGCGAGGGCGAGCGCGCCCGCGAGCGCCCGTCGCCAGACGCCGGCGTACGCCGGCACGTGGAGGAGCGCCTGGAGCGTCAGCCACTCCGACGCGAAGCCGTTCAGCGGCGGCAGCCCGGCGATCGCGAGCGCAGCCGACGAGGAACGCGCCGCCGCGTCCACGGCATCCGGCGCAGCAGCCCGCCGAGGCGGTCGAGCTCGAGCGACCCGTCGCGCGCTCGAACGCGCCGGCGCCGAGGAAGAGCAGCGCCTTGAAGACCGCGTGGTTGAGCGTGTGGAGCAGAGCGCGCCGCCGAGCGCGAACGCGGCCCACGCGTCGGCGCCGTGCTGCGCGCAAGCAGCAGGCAGGCGCCGAGCCCGAGCACGATGATCCCGACGTTCTCGATCGAGTGGAGTACGCGAGCAGCCGCTTGAGGTCGTGCTGGAACAGCGCGTACGATGATGCCGCCGAGCGCCGAGAGCGCCGCCGAGGGCGAGCACGACGCGCCGATCCACGACGGGCAGCGCGCCGAGCCAGTCGACGAGCACGCGGACCAGGCCGTAGAGCGGCGACCTTGATCATCACGCCGCTCATCAGCGCCGAGATCGGGGCGGGGGCGATCGGATGCGCGCGCGGCAGCCAGACGTGCAGCGGCATCAGCCCGCCTTCGTCCCGAAGCCGACGATCGCTGCGAGCGCGATCGCCGACCTGCGACGCCCGAGCCCTCGCGTGAGCGCGGTCGAGTCGCCGATCGCTCCCTCGTGCGGCGAGCAGGAGGATCGCGATCCACGTGCCCGCGCCGCCGAGGTGGGTGATCGCGACGTAGATGAACACGGTGCTGCCGGGCAGACTCCGTCTGCCGTGCCGACGAGGATGATCGCCGCGGGCACGAGCGTCATCAGCTCCCAGAAGAGCGAGGAACGTGAGCGGGTCGCGCGCGCAGAGAACGACGCCAGCGAGAGCAGGAACGCGCCGGTGAGCACGCCGATCGCGCGGCCCCGCGTGTCGGGCGCGAGGTAGCGCGAGGCGAAGACGAGCGCGGGCGCCCCGACGAGCGCGAGCACGAAGAGGAAGTAGCCGCTCAGCGGGTCGATGCCGACCCGCGGTTCGAGCGCGCTCGTGAACGAGGCGCCAGCTCCGCCCCGGATGCGAACACCCAGACGCCGGCCGGCGAGCCCAGCGCGACGCCGACCGCCTGGGCGCCGAGGCCCGGCAGGAACGTCGGGACAAGAAGGAGAGTGCGCTCCCGATCCCCACCACGACGATCCCTGTGGCGAGAAGCGTCCCGATCATGAGGCTCCTACCCTACCCCTGCGCCGGAAGCAGGTCCACGCCAAGCATGCTTGTCGACACGAGCGAGCCAGGCATGCGAGATAGAGGCAAGTAACAGACTGTTACTTGGCCGTCTGTAAGGCCGGGCATCGACTCCGCTGACGTCGTGGGGGAAGGTAAGCCCGTGACCGACGGCGAGATCGCGTACCTGACACCTGAGGCACGGGCGCGCGTCGAGATCGACCGCATGCTCGCGGCCGCCGGCTGGGCCGTCCAGGACGCGTCCCGCGTCAACCTGTCCGCTGCGCGCGGGGTCGCGATCCGCGAGTTCGTCCTGAAGGCGCCGCACGGCCGCGCCGACTACCTGCTGTTCGTCGACGGAGCCGCCGCGGGGTGCTCGAGGCGAAGAAGGAGGGCGAGACGCTCACCGGCGTCGCCTGGCAGACGGCGAAGTACGTCGACGGCGTCCCCGACCACGTCCGACGGCGGTCGAGGGCGCGCTGCCGTTCGTCTACGAGTCCACCGGCGTCGAGACCCGGTTCACCAACACGCTCGACCCCGACGCGGCCAGCCGGGAGGTCTTCTCGTTCCACCGCCCCGAGACGCTCGCCGGCTGGCTCGCGGACATCGCGAAGCACCCGACCGCGCCCACGCTCCGGCACCGCCTGCGCACCCTGCCCGAGCTCGAGCCGAAGGGCCTGTGGCCCGCGCAGGTCACCGCGATCTCGAACCTCGAGGAGTCGCTCGCAGCGAACCACCCTCGCGCGCTCATCCAGATGGCGACCGGCTCCGGCAAGACGTTCACCGCCGCGAACATCGCGTACCGCCTCATCAAGCACGCCGGCGCGCGCCGCGTCCTCTTCCTCGTCGACCGCGCGAACCTCGGCCGGCAGACCCTGAAGGAGTTCCAGGGCTTCTCGACGCCGGACGACGGGCGCAAGTTCACCGAGCTCTACAACGTGCAGCAGCTCTCCTCGAACACGTCGACCCCGTCGGCCGCGTGACGATCTCGACCATCCAGCGCCTCTACTCGATCCTGCGCGGCGAGACCGCGCTCGACGAGGAGCTCGACGAGCACTCGGCTTCGAGGTCGCGCCTCGGCCGGCTGCTCGCCGTCGACTACAACCCCGACGTCCCGCCCGAGTTGTTCGACGTCATCATCGTCGACGAGTGCCACCGCTCGATCTACGGCCTCTGGCGGCAGGTGCTCGACTACTTCGACGCCTTCACCATCGGGCTCACCGCGACGCCGAACAAGCAGACCTTCGGCTTCTTCAACCAGAACCTCGTCATGGAGTACACCGCACGAGCAGGCGGTCGCCGACGGGGTCAACGTCGACTTCGACGTCTACCGCATCCGCACGGAGATCACCGAGCACGGGTCGACGATCGACGCCGGCACGTGGACCGAGGTTCCGCGACCGCCGCACTCGCCGCAAGCGCTGGGAGCTGCTCGACGACGACCTCACCTACGACGCCAACGAGCTCGACCGCGCGGTCGTCGCCCGCGACCAGATCCGCACGGTGATCGAGACGTTCCGCGACCGTCTCTTCACCGAGATCTTCCCCGGCCGCTCCGACGTGCCCGAAGACGCTGATCTTCGCCAAGGACGACGCCCACGCCGAGGAGATCGTCCAGATCGCGCGCGAGGTGTTCGGCAAGGGGAACGACTTCGTCGCGAAGATCACCTACAAGCGCGACCGGCCGCTCCACGGACGACCTCATCGCCGCCTTCCGCAACTCCCCGAGCCCGCGGATCGCGGTCACGGTGGACATGATCGCCACCGGCACCGACGTGAAGCCGCTCGAGTGCGTGTTCTTCATGCGCAGGGTTCGCAGCCGCACCTACTTCGAGCAGATGAAGGGCCGCGGAGTCCGCGTCATCTCGGACACCGACCTCCAGGCGGTCGTCCCCGGCGCGACCTCGAAGGAGCGGTTCGTGATCGTCGACGCGGTCGGCGTCACCGAGACCGAGCTCCAGGAGACCCCGCCTCTCGACCGGCAGCCGACCGTGCCGCTCGACCGGCTGCTCCGGCAGGTGTCCTTCGGCGTCCGCGACCCGGACACGATCTCGACGATCGCCTCCCGGCTCTCGCGGCTCGATCGACGCTCTCCGAGACGCAGCGAACGCAGCTCACCGTGCTCGCCGGCGGCACGACGCTGAGGGAGATCGCCCGCGGCATCGTCGGCGCGCTCGACCCCGACCGTCAGCTCGAGCGCGCGGCCCGTGCGGACACCGGTCGCGCCGAGCCCTCCGTCGACGAGATCGCGCGCTGCGTCGAAGGCGCTCCTCGACGAGGCGGTGGCCCCGCTCGCGACGAATCCCGAGCTCCGCGAGCGGATCGTCGAGGCCCGGCGCACATTCGAGCAGGCGATCGACGAGATCTCGGCCGACACCGTGCTCGAGCGCCGGCTACTCGGCCGACGCGACCGACCGCGCACGCGCGACGGTCGAGTCCTGGGAGCGCTTCTGCGAGGAGCACCGCGACGAGATCACCGCGCTCGAGCTCCTCTACACCCGCCCCTACGCCCGTCGGCTGACCTTCCGCGAGGTGAAGGAGCTGGCGCAGGCGATCGAGCGGCCCCCGCGCGGGTGGACGCCCGAGCGGCTGTGGGAGGCCTACGAGGCGCTCGACCGCTCGAAGGTGCGCGGCTCGGGCCAGCGGGTGCTCACGGACCTCGTCTCGCTCGTGCGCGTCGCGCTCCACCAGGAGGACGAGCTCGTGCCCTATCCCGAGCTCGTCCGCGAGCGCTACCGCGCGTGGCTCCTCTCCCAGGAGAACGCGGGGCGCGTGTTCACGCCGGAGCAGCTCCCCTGGCTCGAGCGGATCCGCGACCACGTCGCGACCGCGCTCGGGATCGCGGCGGACGATTTCGCCTACACGCCGTTCGTGGAATCGGGGGGTTTCGGGAGGGCGGCGCAGGTGTTCGGCGACGACCTGGGTCCGCTGCTCGAGGAGCTGAACGAGGTGCTCGTCACGTGAGCGAGTCGCCGTCTGGGTGGGCGGAAACGACGCTGGGTGAGATTGGTGAATACCTCAATGGGCGCGGCTTCAAGAAGGCGGAGTGGCGTGAATCGGGTCGGCCGATAATCCGCATTCAGAACCTCACCGGCAGCGGTGCACGATTCAACTACTTCGAAGGCGAAGCCGAAGAGCGCCACGTCGCTCGCGATGGAGACCTGCTCGTCTCTTGGGCTGCGACGCTCGGAGTCTTCGTCTGGCGCGGCCGCGAGGCCGTCATCAATCAGCACATCTTCAAGGTCGAGTCCCACATCGACCGGCGGTTCCACCGATACCTGCTGCTCGCGGCGCTCGACGACCTTCAGCGTCAGACCCACGGTTCCGGGATGGTGCACATCACCAAGTCGAAGTTCGACGGCACTGATGTCGCGCTGCCGCCGCTGAACGAGCAGCGGCGGATCGTGGCGGCGATCGAGGAGCACCTCTCCCGCCTCGACGCCGCCGACGCCTCCCTCGCCGCCGCCTCGCGGCGCTTGGACGTGTCCCGCAGTCAGTTCATTGAAGACGCGATGCGCGGCGAATGGCCGTCTACCACGCTCGGAGAGATCGCGGAGATCGCAGGCGGCGTGACGAAGGATGCTAAGCGTCAAGCAGATCCCGCGTTCGTCGAAGTGCCGTATCTGCGCGTTGCGAATGTCCAGCGCGGTTACCTCGATCTGCG
>CAVTSB010000004.1:0-351524 GCA_963737255.1 uncultured Bacteroidales bacterium | reverse complement strand
TTGATATTAATTTTAGGGTAAATCAACTTATTTCGAGATGACACTATTGTGTCATATTTTAAAATAAAAACTATTTCATTATTTTATATTTTTAATTTTTAAACCGGTTTTCTTTTACAGAATTATATTACGATGTTTTACACATTATAGATCGATACAGTAGTAGTTTTACTCAAGTTAAGCACAAAAATGCAATATTTACGATGTGAAAAGGGTTTACGATTAAACAATCACATAAATGCTTTTGATCCGTTACTGGTGAAAAGTTCTTTACGATTTCTCAGGCAAATTATGCCTTTAATGCTCAGGTAAAAACTACGATTTGAAAAGAAGAATACAAATATCGAGGTTTTTTCTCATCAAAAATAATACAAATTATATTTCAAATTTATTTGCCTATAATGCTAAACGATTGAATAACACCAAATTGAAAAATATTTAATATATGTTTTATGCAATTTTTAAGAAAGGAAATAATTTTATTTTAAATAATTCTTATAGTTCAAAATTTGCTGGGGAAGCTACGATCACTTTTCTATCATCAAAATTGTTATATGTCCTCTATTATTCCTTTAACAATGGTAAGTGAAGGGGTTTTGTCTACGAATCCGACAATGGTTCAGCAAATTAAATGACCTAATAACTGGGCTTCAATGCTTTAATAATAAGGATTCAAGTGCTATACAAACCATTTCTGATACTAATTTATATCCTGTGCTTAGGGTGTCTTTTAGAATATATAATAGGATTCCAAGGTCTTGATCTTCTAGAAATTCATTTTTAGTATCTCTTGATGAAAACTTTGAAATGCTATTTTCAAGGTAGTCCACAATATTCAGAAGAAAATTCTTCTTGCATAATTTTATATTATAAATTTAATTGTATTTTTGCATCATATGATAACATATGATATTAAATGTTAAATAAAGGAGGTGTTTATGAAAGAATGGATGACAATAGAAGAAACTGCGAAATATCTTCAAATAGGGAAAACCGTACTTTATGATCTTGCACGAGAAGAGAATATTCCAGCAAATAGAGTAGGTAATAAATGGCTATTCAACAAAGATGATCTTGACAACTGGGTTCGTTCAAATAAACCAATTGAGAGATATTTTATTGAAACCCCCGCAATATTGAGGAGAATTTGCAATTAAGAGAGCCACAAATTGAAGCATATCAAGCTCTTTACAATTTTTTTCGCGAAGGAAATAAATCTGCAATAATTCAAATTCCTGTAGGTTGTGGAAAATCTGGAATAGCAGCGATTGCTCCTTTTGGAATAGCTAAAGGAAGAGTATTAGTTATCGCACCTAACTTAACAATTAAAGATGTGTTATTTGAAACTCTTGATGTTACCAATCGTCAAAAATGCTTCTGGAGGAAGAGGAATATTCTCGAGAGATAAAGACATGATAATTGGACCCTTCGCAAGTACCTTGGATACAGGCAATATCTCAATAAGTGAAAAATCTCATATTGTAATATCGAATGTTCAACAATTGGCGACAAATCCTGAAAAATGGCTGAAAAAATTTCCAGAGAATTTTTTTGATATGATTATTGTCGATGAGGCACACCACTCCGCTGCAGAGAGTTGGAAAATGGTTTTTGAGCATTTTAAGAATACTAAAATCATTAACATGACTGCAACTCCGTTTCGAAGTGACAAACAAGAAATAGAAGGAATATTAGTTTATAGGTACCCTTTTAAAAAAGCTACATTCAATGGTTATATAAAGAGGGTGAAAGCATGGTATGCAGCACCTACAGAGCTCGAATTTACTGCTCATGGTGAAACTAAAATATATAATCTCGATGAAGTCTTAAAAATGAAAGAGGAGGATTGGTTCAGTAGAGGCATTGCACTTTCTGATCCCTGCAATCAAACTATTGTCGATAATAGTCTCGAAAAACTTGAAGAATTAAGGAAAACAGGAACCCACCACCAGTTAATTGCTGTAGCATGTTCAGTAGAACATGCCAAAAGAGTCAGTAGCTTATACAATGCTCGAGGATTTAAAGCCGATATTATTTTCAGTCAACTTGATGAAGAAAAGAAAAAGCAAGTTAAAAGACATCTATTCAGTGGCGAATTGGATTGTGTTGTCCAAGTTCAAATGCTCGGAGAAGGATTTGATCATCCAAAATTAAGTGTCGCAGCTATTTTCAGACCATTTAGAACATTAACTCCCTATATTCAATTTGTTGGGCGTATTCTTCGAGTTATTGTTCAAAACAGCCCAGGTCATCCTGATAATTTTGGCCACATTGT
Organism: uncultured Bacteroidales bacterium; assembly: GCA_963737255.1. Classification (GTDB taxonomy): domain Bacteria; phylum Bacteroidota; class Bacteroidia; order Bacteroidales; family VadinHA17; genus LD21. The sequence goes on along the minus strand of CAVTSB010000004.1, from coordinate 349,249 downwards.
TACTCATGCAGGAATGAATTTGGACGTGAGATTACAGGAATTCAAATTATTTGAAAGTGATGATCAGAAATTTTGGGAGGGTGTTATTGGTGGAAAAGAGCCAGATCTTCCAGTTAATGTAATTTCCGGTGAGGGACGTATGCGCTTATCAGAACAAGCTGCTGCTAATTATGAAATTGTCGATTCACTTATTGAGGAAGAATTTACATCAGCCGAGCAGGAGGATATTATTCATGAATTAGAAGCAAAATTAGAATCACTAGGACTCGATCCATCAAACGCTCGAGATATAGTTCTAAACAAAAAAATTGAAAGAAAAATAAGTGCTGCTGCTCCTCCTTTTCAAGTTTTACCGCAAAGGGAATGGGAACAACTAAAAAAGGGATTACAAGATAGGGTAAATAGAGCCGCAAACATTTTAATAAATCGCCTTGAACTTTCACGTACTGGAAGAGAACTTGTGAATAAAGGCGTTTCTGCTCAAAATAATTATGTTGCCTGTGTTACTCTTATAAATAAAGAAGTTAAAAAAATAAATCCAAAAGACAGGAAGGAGTGGACAACTGAAGAATTTAAGTTAATACATGATGAAGTTGAGAAAATAATCAATAATTTAACTAAAACATGGAAAGGGCTACTCAATGACAAAACCAAAAGGTAAAACGCCGTCTCTTCTCGCTCAGTCAACAGGTAAACCAATTCTCCATGAATGTAAAAGAAGAACATCATGTAATAGGTGTAAACGAATAATTAGCCATGGGGAAAAATGTTTCCAGATTCCAAAATCAATTTCTGGATTCACTTCTTTAAAACCATATTGTTTAAAATGTTTTGGATTAATACTTGAGCAAACTAGTTCAGAAATTTTAGAATTGGAAAGAATATTAACTGACCAGATCGAATTATCAAGGTAAAATTGGTAGGATTTTTCTCTGCAAATAGTTGAGCAGAAAATGATTTTTTATCAACTATCCCATCAACAAAAACAATAAGTATTTTTATAAATTGTTAGTAATTAAATAATTACATCTTTATTAACTGGTGCTATTCCCACTATCAGAATAATAAATGAAAATAAATCTTACTGCTTTTGATATCGTATCATAAATCTCTCAATCCCTTATTTTTTTATCAAAATATGTATCTTTACTTAGATATAGCTATTGAGTACCTGCAAGTATAACCTACTTAATACTTTAAATCATGGAAGATATCATTACAAAAGACCCTATTAGATTACCAATTTGGGATTTTGTCGAATTAATTAAGAAAGAATCAGAAGGCGGTATTACTCCAACCAAATATGTACTAAACTTTCGTGATTGGCAAATAAATAATCGTGAGGTTGATGTATATAAGATAAAAACAGAATACTTAAGGTATCGTAAAGATAATGGCAGGATCTCTTCTGATGTAGAAACTTATGAAAGAACGGAAGAACCTCTTCTAGAAGCAAGTATGGAAGCCCAGATTAAGTTGAGGGAGTTTCTTTGGAATAAAAATCCTGATAAAATAAAACAGCTTATGAGCTTGTTAAAACATGCTGGGCAACATGAACCTGCCATAATTACGTGTGATGGATTTCTTGTTAATGGAAATAGAAGAAAATTAGCACTTGAAAAACTATATGAAAAGGAGAAAGACGAAAAGTATTTATGGATGAAAGTTGTTGTTCTTCCGGAAAATGCAACTATAAAAGAAATAGAACAAATTGAAAATAGATATCAATATCATAGTGATGGTAAAGAGGAATACACAAATTTTGATAAAGCTTTATCAATCAGGCGGAAAGAAAAAAATGGGATTACTCTTGAGATCCAATTGTTAGATGATCCTGAATACTTTAACCTCACTCCAAGACAAAGAAATCAAATGCTAAGGAAGATTGAAACAGAATATTTGGGAACGCTTGACTGCATTGATACATACCTAGAATCTTTGGGAAGAAAAGGAGTTTATAGAAGTGTTGCAGAGGGTCCTGGTGATCCAGATGGAAGATGGGAAGCTTTTATGACCTTCAATAAAAATGTCTATTCAAAATTAAAAGAACCTAGAGAACGAGCATGTATGAATATTAAAGAGAATGAGGTTGGAAAGGTAATTGATACAGCTTTTAAAATAATTAGGAAAAAAGACTTAAAGACCGGGAGATTAAATGATGTGATGAGAAAATTTCCCCAAATGCTGATCAATGAAAATGCAAAAAAGACAATATTAAAGCTTGCAGATAAAACTATGGAACTCGAAAATGAGGAGATACTTAGAGATGGACTTGTGGTTGAGGAAAAAGAACAGGATAAAATATGGGGTGGAAAGTATGGGTCAGAAATTATCCGTACAGTAAAAATAGCAAAAGAATTCGTTGAATCACAGGAAGATAAAGAAAAACCTTTGGATATATTAAGGGGAGCCTTAAAAAAACTTGAACATGAACAACTCGATTTAGAAAGTATTGACACTTTTGAAATTGAGACAGCGATGGAAATTGTTGAACAGATTCAGAGTTCTGCGGATGATATTTATACACATCTTGATAAACTAAGATATCAGCGTAAGAGGCTTGAAAAGGGAATTAAATTATGATTTATTAAACTAAAAGAATTTGATTCAAATAGATTTTAATAATGACAAACTTATAATTGAAATAGATTCAGAAATTTCCTTGAGAAGACATCAATCTTTTCAATTACTTGTTTCTTATGGATTTCAATTTATACCAGAAAAATCTTATTTTGTTTCTACAAAAGACATTGACAAAACTTTACCTAACCTAATAACTTACTTGAGGGAGGAAAATATTGATTTTAAATTATCAGATGGATGTAACCAGTTATTTAAGGAGTTGTCAAATAAAAGAGATGAGCTCAAGCTGTTTATTGATTCAGCTCAAGCATATAAAGATGGAACTTTTGATAAGAAAGACTTTAATGATCATATTGCATTTCTTAAAAAAAATATCCAAAGAGAATTAAGAGATCACCAAGTAAAAGCTTTTTACCACTTAAGCAAAATTTCTAATGGAGCAAATTTTTCAGTACCAGGAAGTGGTAAAACAACAGTAGTTTTAAGTGTATATGAGAAATTAAGACTTGAAGGAGAGATTGAACTTATTATTTGTAGTTGGTCCACCATCTTGCTTTGGACCTTGGCGCAAAGAATTCCAAGATGTTTTAGGGAGGGATCCACGATATTCAATATTAGCGGGTGGTAATCGTACAGTTAGAAAAGAAAGGTACTATGAAACAAATGAACTTTCTGACTTATATCTTACAACTTTTCAAACATTATACCGTGATAAAAAAGAAGTCATTTCTTTCTTACAAAATCCAAGTGTCAATGCTTTTGTAATTATAGATGAGGCGCATTACATTAAACAATTGGAAGGGAATTGGGCTAGAGCTGTTTTAGATATTTCCATTTATGCAAGGAAAAGATGTGTTCTTACAGGAACGCCTATTCCCAAAGGATATTCAGACCTATTTAATTTATTTGATTTTCTATGGCCAAATAGCAAAATTGTGTCTGAGGAAGATAAAGGGAGAATACAACTATATGAAGACAATAAAGATTTCGTGCATGCTTCAGCAATTTTAGATCCATTAATTGGACCATTATTTTACAGAGTTAGGAAAAGAGAATTAGGATTAAAACCACAAGTATTTCTGGATCCAATTAAGGTTGAGATGAGAGAAAATGAGAGAAGGTTATATAATGCTCTTTTAGGTAAAATAAGGTATTCTGAATTAAAGGACCAATATTTAATAGATTCAACAAGTGAATTCATTACTAGACTGGAGAAAGGGTAGGATGATGAGATTAAGACAAGTACTTTCTTATCCAAAACTTCTTCTCACCTCTATAGAAGGATATTCTGAAAATCTTATAAATGAAAGGGAAGATCTCGAAATATTAGTTCAAAATTATGACTCAGTTGAGCAACCAGGGAAATTAAAATATCTTTTGGATTTGATAAAAGGGTTTAATAGCAGGGGTGAAAAGATAGTAATCTGGTCTAATTTTATAGGAACGATTAATTTAATTGTTAACTCGGTCAAGAAAGAAGGATATTATTGCAAAAAAATATACGGAGCAACACCTTTCAATAATGAATCTTACAAAAAAGAAGAGACAAGGGAAAAAATCCGTGATGAGTTTGTTGATGAAAAAAGTGGTTTGAATATTTTAATAGCAAACCCAGCTGCATGTTCAGAATCAATTTCATTGCATAAAACATGTAATCACGCAATATATTATGACTTATCTTTTAACTGTGCTCAATATCTTCAATCACTGGATAGAATTCATAGGGTTGGTGGGTCTGAGAATAAAGAGCTTTTTATTTCTTTCTTCAATATGCAGATACAATTGAGTCTAAGGTTTTAAATAGTCTAAAAACAAAAGCTCAAAAATGTACAATATAATTGAAAATGATTATACCATTTATCTCACTAGATATGTACCTTGATGATGAGTTAGATATTTCTATTTATTCTGAACTATTTAAAAAATAATGGAATCACTTTTTTCAAAATTAACTTTAAAGAAATTAAAAATCTTTTTGACGATCATTCTTAGAGCCAATGATAAATCATTAGATCGACTTAAAATGTTGTACTATGAAAAAACGGAATTTTCTTTATTAATAGAATTTTTAGAAGGAGTAAACCTTATTGCTATTGAAAATGATAAAATATCTTGTACAGAATCCATAATAAAGTCGTTAAATCAAGGTGATAGAAATGATAATTCCTTAAAAGAAAATAATTGCAGAACAACTTTTTAAAAAAGAGATCATTTATAGACAAGATATTTTGGAGTACTTTTCAAATTATATCCTTTCTAACGATGAATATATTTTTACTTCTGACTCAACAGAAAATATAAAATATAGTGGAATTAGGAACTTTCTTTTAGAAATTGGAGTTGTAAAATATGATAGACTCAAGAGAATTTATTCTATTAGACCTAATTACAAATTAATTACGTATAGATTTCTTGAAAAAAGTACGATGAGTTCTTTAGAATTAAAAAAAATATTAAAAAAGAAAGAAGAACTTGGGGTAGAGGCTGAACGTCTCGTATTACAATATGAATATGAAAGATTGATGAATTATCCTGAGCTAATAAATAAAATTGAATATATTGCTGAGGTAGATGTTCTTGCTGGGTATGATATAAAAAGTTGGGAAGATAAGAAAGACACAAAAGGGAAAGAGGTTGAGAGATTTTATCGAAGTAAAAAGTATTTCATTAATAGAAAAGAAATTTTATTGGACAAGGAATGAAATAAAGAAAGCCAAAGCGTATAAAAAACAATACTACTTATATCTTGTTACCAGAACGGATGATAATAATATTAATACAATAAATATTGAAATAATACGAAATCCTTATATTAAAATTGTGAAGAATAAGTTTTGGAAATTACAGGTTGAAAGTTATTCTTGTACTGAAATAAGAAAGATATAGAGTTAAATATTATGGATGATTATTCTATAGCATATTCCACCCCTAATAAGCAGGTTGAAATTAAAAATGTGAACTCGCAGCCATATAAAAAAGTAAATCCCCCATTTGGCTATTTTGGTTCCAAAAACAAATTGGCTTTAAAACTCTGTCAAGATCTCCCTCACCATAATTGTTGGGTTGAAGCTTTTGGAGGTTCATTAGCAATGACATTAGCAAAACCACAAGCACTGATTGAAATTGTGAATGATATTGATAGAGATGTTGTTAATCTATTTCTTCAACTAAGGAATAACTCTGAAGAGCTTTGCAGATCTGCTGCACTTACGCCATATAGTAAGTTTGAGTTTGAAAATGCGAAACTTAATGAGGAGGATTCTGATCTTGAAAGAGCAAGAAAATTCTTGGTCCAAGCAATGATGGCTATCAATGGCGCTTTTGGAGCTGATAAAGGTGGGTTTTCATATTCTCAATCATACACACGTGAGGGGGAAAGATGCTAGAGTAAGTAGATGGTACAATTTACCTGTAAGATTATCAAATGTAGTTGAAAGGTTAAGACAGGTGAGAATTGAAAACAGAAACGCAATTAGTTTACTTAAAATGTTTGTCAATAGACCAGCGACATTGATCTATTTAGATCCACCATATTTAGGTGATAGAATAAAAGGATATAATAATGATGCAAATGATGAAAATTTTCATATCGAACTATTAAAGATCGCAATTGAAGCAAAATGTATGATCTTTATAAGTGGATACTTTACTGAGCTATATGATAGTATTTTATCTGAATCAAACGGATGGAAGAAAAAATCTTTTGAGACTTATACAAAGGATACGAAAGGGAATGAATATGATCGAAGTGAATATATATGGATGAATAAATATTATCAAAAAGCGATTGAATTAAATAAGGTACCTATAGAATTAAGTCTTAAGGAGAAGAAAGAGAATAAAGTAAATCCTGAGAGATAACACATTTCCACAATACATTTCTTCATTTATTAAAACCGATATCCTAGAGATAATTGCTTGTGATCAGGTTCATGTTATAAAATTCGTCCCCGAATCACATCACCCCTTTAAAAACTCAAAACCCATCAGATGATTGACCTCTAAAGATTGGATTAATTATTCATATTTTTATATGAATATTTTGAATATTAGATTGTTAATCTAAACAATACAGTATAAATGCACCTTCCATCCTCTGATGGCTTACCTGTAAACTTATTAGCAGCATGTTTTAACAATACATCTGCTACTTATAAGTATTATTGGTTTCTATCAATACTTCAATCTGTTGAGGCTGGCAAAATAAAAATTCCAAAAAAGGACTTATTTGCTCAGAATGATCTCAAACGCCTGGTATACTGTTAATTATTTTCATATTTCATTTGGTAAACAAGATAGACTTCAAAGAGCAATAGAGAAAGTTAAGAAATGTGAACCACTTACGATTGATGATAAAAGAGATAAAATTCTTAATCATCTTATCAATACAAATAACAAGAATTCATTAAATCAACTTAAATACTTCAATAATCAAGTTCCACATTGGTTTTTAAGTCCATGGTTTCCACAATATGAATAGAAATGAAATCTATAAAGCCTCTCAAGTATTTAAAAACCAATGTTTATACTCTTTGAATGAAGACACAATTGAGATTAATGAAGAGTGGATTAAATATCTTAATCAAAACATCAAAGTACTTAAAGATTTTTGTTACTGGAATCTCGTAATTTTCTTGCAAGCAAAGAATCCAAATGTACCTGATATTCCTAACAAGCTAATAAAACCTGCATTAAGAAATAGCTTGAATAACCAGAGAAAGAATTTTTGGGATATAGTAGTCAACGAACTTGGTTCTGTTGACTGTATATATACTGGCAAAGAAATTAACTGTTGGAAATTATGCAGTAGAACATTTTATTCCTTATTCTTTTGTATCACATGACTTAATCTGGAACTTAATACCTGCTGATAAATCATTTAATAGCTCTAAGAGCGATAAACTCCCTCCTCTTGATAAATACTTCAATCCATTTTTCTTTATGCAAGAATCGGCTATCAAGATTGTCAAAGAAAAGAATCCTAAGAATAAATTTCTGGAAGATTACCTCACAATTTTTTCAGATCTTGAAGAATTAAATGGTTTATCTGAATATTTTACCAAAGAAAAATTCAAAGACAGATTACAACCACTAATTACTATTGCTTCAAACAATGGTTTTGAATTTATGCATTAAACCAGATGAAAGACTTTTCTGAAATACCTAAGGAGAAAATATTATTTAAAGGAGAACATTTCTTTATCATACAAGATTCATTTCCAGTCTCTCCTGGTCATTTGCTGATTATCTCAAATAGTAGTAAGAAAGATTACTTTGAACTTAATAAGTTGGAAGTTGAAGAGTTGAATATTATGATTCATAAGTGCAAAGAAATCATTGAGAAGGAATATAAACCTGATGGTTATAATATTGGGATGAATTGCGGTGAAGCTGCAGGGCAGACTGTTTTTCAATTTCATTGTCATGTAATACCGAGGTATACCGGAGATATGAAAAATCCTAAAGGTGGAGTCAGACACTGTATTGAAGGGAAAGGATATTATAAAAATGAATTTTTATAAATACAATTCTACTCTATCAAATAATTAACAAAAAATAAGTACTATGAATTACCTTAGACCAATTCCTGATGATTTGGATCAAAGACCACATACTTTAACACTCACACAATCTGTCGATTATAGTATATTTGATAAAATTTCAGGTGACACAATATTTACTAGAATAAATATAGTAGTGATAAATTCGGAACTTGATAAAGATGGTAATATGTATGCTAAATCAATTGGCAAAATTCCTGAAGAATATGTTTCAGCTATTTATAATCATTTAATAGCAAAAAAAGATTGTTCTCATTATGGAGAATTAATAAATCAAAGGCTTTTATCTTTTTTGATATCATATATCCATAAACAAAAAAAAACATTTTTAAAAAAAGGTTTTATGACTCTAAGGGATAATTTAAGTGATATAATAAAAACTGATAAAAGATTTTATACAATTGATGAATTAAATACGCAAGAATCTCGTGAATCATTTAGAAAATTATTTGCTCAATTTATTGAAGATCGAAATATTTATACACATGGTTCTTTGGTGTACCGAATAAATGATAATAAGATATTAATTCATTGCATTGAAAAGAATAGAACTAAATATTCTTATTTTGAGGTAAATATTAGAATAATGTCATCCTATGTAGAATTGTTTAAATATCTCAATAATATATTAGATAAACTTGGGAATAAATTAGGAGAACTATCTAGATCAAACTCTGTCTGACAATTAGACGCAAATTCTAATTAATATTCTTATTTTATCTCCTATTGAACGAATCATCATTAGAAATATTTTATCAAAACGGTTATTAATTGCCTGATATTATGTATGTTGCAAAATCCATCCCCGAATCCGTCACCCTCTTTAAAACAAAAACCCGCAAGATGTTGATCTTACAGGACTTGGGCTCTAAAATCATTGTATTACTTAATTTATTTTTGAACAGATTTAAAAATTGAAAAATTTAAAGATTAATCTGTGATAGAGCATTATTAAATAATCTCCCATCAGATACCTTAATTTATATTCTTTTTGAGGACTAAGTAAACAAGTTGCTTTATGTTTTAGAGTCATACGAAGCTGTCTTCTTTGACATCTATTGAGTTCAATCAATAAATGAAGTTCACAGTGAGAATAATTGAATTGCTTTGGATCATGTCTTACAATCCAAGAATTATTATCAAAAATTGTATTTATTTCATGCGTTTTCCTAATTGATCGAACACAAATCCCCAGAATACCATATTCAGATTTATATTCCTTTAAGTCAGTATATCTAGCCCAAACAGGGATTGAAAAGGCACTCCAATTAAAAGATTGATCAACTTTTATTTTACCGAAATCTGGAAAATCGTCTCCAATCCTCCAATCAATTCCAGGTTTATGCCTCGAATACATGAAATTCTTATTATGAATTTGCTCTTCTGAAAAAGTGGACCATTATTTGTTACTAAGCAATTTGGAAAATTCATGCTATGTGGTAACAAAGTCTTTTATTTTACTTAAAATATCTTCAAATGAATATAAATCTCTGTTTTCTAAAATTTTTTTTTGTTTTGAATCCTCAATTATGTAGCCAATTCCCCCATCATTATAAATCTCAAAAAACAAATTTTGAAATTTCTTCTTAAAAACAAGACAAATACCTTCTTCTATTGTTGTCGATATCTTATGTGGAAAGATACTAGATAAAGCTAATTCATTTATAACTTGACTTGTAAGATTAATTACATTTTCATTTGGGAGTTCTAAATCTTCCTCTTCTAATACTGGATCGTCATTATCTATTACAAAGTCAAGTTTTTTTAATGCTTCAGTAAGTAGAAACTGCTGAATTTCAGTCAATTCAGGTTTAAAAGAGAAAACTTTAAATGGGATAATTGTATCCTCGAAAATGTATGTTTTTGATTCAGTGAAAAGAGGTCTTTTAATATCCCCTTCTGGAGCTATATATTCTAATGATTCTTGCTTAATTCTTGAAAGAATATCTCTGTCAAAAGAAACGTCTTGTGATGATAGTACAGCAATTGTCATTTTTTTAACCCCCAAGTTTTCTTTGCTTTTTCTGTAATAGAATTAATAAAAAAATCTGAAATGGAAGAATGTGCTTTAATGTACCAATCTTTAATATCCTGTCCATCAAGAATCATTCCACGACATGTTGTTTCACACGAAAGAAGTTTCTTTTTATCAATATTTCTAATCGCACTGATTAATTTGAAAATAAGATTCGAATTGATCGATTTCAAAGGGATTGTTAAATTACAATCAATACTTTTTAAATTATCAGGTAATACAATACTCTTGAAAATCTCTGAAACATTATAATTTGATGATGCAAAATCTTCTAATAAAACATGGTCAACATAAGTTACCTCCAATTGATTGACCATCTCTTTAAATCCACACTTCAAATTTAGAGCGTTAAACAAAGTAAAAAACTCTTCTAATACATTATTAAAATGAGGATAGTCTATATCATTAGAAACTTTCCTCCAATTAAATAGAATTTTATCAGGTTGAATTTGAAATAATTTGTTTCCACTTTGATTTACAAAAAATTGCCTTGAATGAAATCCTGCTAAGACTCTTGTATCACTTTTTTCTTCTGGCTTTTCGACAATCGAAGGTAAAATCGGATGTTCTTCTATGACTGGATATTTATCTTTAATTTCTTGGTATAAATTAAAAATACAACTTTTGCTTATAACTGAACCTTCAAATTGGGCTCCAATAGCTACTTCAACTACTGGTGCATTAGAAAACTCAATTTTTTTGGTCATCTGTCATATTTTATTCAAATATACTACTTTTGTATTTGATTCGTAACCAAAATTTTTGATCTTGATTTGATTAAACCTAATTACAAAATTCTTTCAAATATTTATTTACACTAATCCACAAGATTAAACAGATAAGTCAAGGTTCGATGAAAAAGTTTATTGCTGCTTTGAATATTTTAACAGCATATCTTTATTTAAAATGAAACACAAATAGTTAAATCAGACAGATCCTTGTAAAATCCTTAAAACGTGTATTTTACAAAATCCATCCCCGATTCCGTCACCCTCTTAAAACAAAAACCCGCAAGACGTTGATCTTGCGGGATTTGCATTTTCAGGATAGTGGTGCCACCAGGAATCGAACCGGGGACACATGGATTTTCAGTCCATTGCTCTACCGACTGAGCTATGGCACCTCCTTTTCGGACTGCAAATATATATTTCAAATTTGAGTAACCAAAACTTTGAGTAAAAAAAATCAATCTGTAATCGTTTTACATGTATTACCTTTGCATCCAATTAATTATTGCTTATGGAGCTCTTTTATCATACTTCCTCCAACGGAATCAGGCTGGTTCATTATCCGATTGCGGGTGTGGTTGCACACTGCGGGCTTGTAATTAATACAGGATCGCGCGATGAAATGGCAGGTGAGTGCGGGATGGCTCATTTTATTGAGCATATGCTGTTCAAGGGAACAAAAAAAAGGAAGGCTTATCACATCCTTAGCCGACTTGAGGACGTCGGAGGCGAGCTTAACGCCTATACCACAAAGGAAGAAACAGCGGTCCACGCCTCCTTCATGAAGGAAGACTATGAAAGAGCTATTGAAATAATCAGCGATATAACATTCAATTCCCAGCTTCCCGAAAAAGAGATTGAAAAAGAAAAAGATGTCGTAATTGAAGAAATCAACTCATACCTCGACAGTCCGGCTGAATTGATTTTCGATGATTTCGAAGAACAGATCTTTACCGGCCTCCCGATTGGGCATAATATCCTTGGAAACCCGGCTATTGTGAAATCTTTCACACAAACATCATTGTCTGATTTCATTTCAAAAAATTACAATACCGATCAGATGGTCTTCTGCTCGGTCGGCAACATAAAGTCAGAAAAGCTGCTGAAGCTTTTTAAAAAGTACTTTGAAGCCGTCCCGGCAAAAAGACAGATTCTCAGGCCATATACACCATGGACTTATAACCCCCTGTCGGTTGTTAAAAAGAAGGATACCTTCCAGAACCACTGCATTATCGGTAACGTGGCATACGATCTTAAGGATGACAGGAGAATAGGAATGTTCCTGCTAAACAATATCCTCGGGGGACAGGGATTGAATTCAAGGCTTAACCTGTCGCTCCGGGAAAAGAACGGTTTTGCCTATAATGTTGAATCAAGCTATAATCCTTATTACGATACGGGAGCTTTTTCAATCTACTTCGGGACGGACACTCAAAACCTCGATAAGAGCATTTCGATAACTTATGCGGAACTTAACAGGTTAAGGACAACCAAGCTTGGGAATATTCAGCTGAGTAAGGCAAAAAACCAGATAAAAGGCTATCTGGCAAGAGGTTATGAGAACTTTGAAAGCCTGATGCTGAGCCTTGGAAAGAGCCTTCTTGTGTTTAACAAAATTGAAGGCCTTGAAGAAACAAGCAAAAAGATCGATGCAGTAACTTCATCCGACTTGCTGAACACAGCAAATGACATTTTCAATCCGGAAAGGCTTTCAATGCTGATTTATAAATAAAAAAGGTAGCTATTTGAGCAAGATTCTTTGTTTCATGGGCAAACTTTTAGCCGGGGGTCAGATTCCGGTTAACGGCTTCTCGGTTTGGAAACCTGCTGGCAATGCGATAACTTTGCATTTAATAAAGAGTGCGGACTGATTTTTTTCTTTCACCCATCCTCTGACCTTTTGAGCACTGCAAGCGATATTTTTGCCCGGAAGGGTTTTCAACTCGGATCTAAAAATAAAACAGAATGGAAAGGGAGCCGGAAAAGTATATCCTCGATCATTCATCGCCCGAAGATCCTGTACTTGAGGACCTTTACAGGCAGACCTATCTCAGGTTTGTCAATCCCAATATGGTTTCAGGACATCTTCAGGGTAAGTTTCTCGAGATGATAACCAGGATGATCAATCCTTTAAATGTTCTGGAGATAGGAACATTTACCGGATATTCAGCAATCTGTATGGCCAGAGGAATGAAACCCGGCACCCAACTTACTACAATTGAAATGAATGATGAGCTTGCCGACTTTGCCCGTTCCTATTTTATTAAAGCCGGCGTGGAATCGCTTATCATTCAGGTTACAGGAAGACTTCAGGATGTCATAAAATCGATGGACAGGGAATTTGACCTGGTTTTTATAGATGGCGACAAGCGTGAATACTCTGAATATTACAGGCTGGTAATAGACAAAGTCAGGGCCGGAGGGTACCTGATTGCAGATAATGTTCTGTTTGGAGGGAAGGTATTCGATAAAGATACTTCTGATCCCCAGGCCAGGGGAATCATCGAATTCAATGAAATGATAAGCAGGCAGACGAATATCGAGAATCTGATACTTCCGGTCAGAGACGGACTAATGCTTATCAGAAAGCTGTGATTTCGGATTCGTGGTACAGTTTTTGAATATTTCAGAAAAACAGAGTTATATGAAGAAGCTATTATTTTCCTGCCTCCTCCTGATAATTTTTATTTCAGCTGGTGCCCAGGTAAGCAGGACAGAATTACTTCAAAGCCTGGAAAAGAATCAATCATCCGGTCAAAACGTAACAGTAACATTAAAATCAGCAAGCAGGCTTTTTGCTGATAACCAGGACCTTACATCGGTTATAACGATCATTCCATCAGGTTCAATAGTGAGTGTTACCGGATATGACAGCACCTTCCTTCAAGTTGATTTTGAGGGAGATAAAGGGTACATTTATGCGTCCCATGCAACATTGAACAAAACACCCGTCGCCAGTACGCCCCCCGCCGGTATACCCGTCGCACAGGAGGACCAACAGGTGCACAGGGAAACTTCTGCCAGGCAGCAACAACAATCAATCAGACTTTCCTCGCTAATAAAGAAGTACGGTTACAATATAGCAGGAAAAATATATGACGGCAAGGTCTGGAAGGGAATGACTGCTGAAATGGTACAGGACAGCTGGGGTTCGCCCCGGAAAATTACCAGGGTAGTCAGCGACAATGTGGTAAAGGAAGAATGGTTCTACCGCAACACATGGCTGTACATACAGAACAACATCCTGGCGGAATGGGGGCCCGTAAAATAGATTTCGGATTTCGGATTTTGGATTGCGGATTTGGGATTTCGGATTTGGGATAGAGTATTTGATATGTTCATTGCGCAATCCGAAATTCACCATCAAAAATATTGCAGTTCAAAAAAAAAGTATATTTTTGCCCGTGGATTTGCGGGAGTAGCTCAGTTGGTAGAGCACGACCTTGCCAAGGTCGGGGTCGCGGGTTCGAGTCCCGTCTCCCGCTCAAACAAAAAAAAGCCGCGTTAGCGGCTATTTTATTTTTTACGAATGCCGACGACAGGCTTGCCTGAAGGAGGAATAAACTCTGTTATAACTTTGTGTAACTCTGTGGTTAATAATTTTATGCATGTCTTTTAATACGTATTATAATACGTATTTCTTTTATTTTTAATATGTATTATAATACGTATTTCTTTTATCAAGGGATCGTTTTGAAAGTTCAATGTCCCAAACACTATTTGTTAAGATTGAGTTGATTTCCGGTATTATTATTTACATTTATTATTATTTTCGAATCCAATTCTGTAAAACCATTTATTAAAACCGATTATGAAAAAACTCATGCCTCTATTCTCAATGATGATGTTTGCTTTCCTGCTTTCCTGCAAATCAGGCGACAAGGAGAGTGAATTGACAATACAATTTGAAAAATACACCCTTCCAAACGGACTGACCGTTGTCCTCAATGAGGACAAATCCGATCCCATCGCGGCACTTTCAGTTTATTATCATGTTGGTTCCAGCCGTGAAGCTCCCGGGAAAACAGGCTTTGCCCATCTCTTTGAACACATGATGTTCCAGAGATCTGAGAATGTAGGTGAGGATGAGCTATTCAGGAATATTCAGGGTGCCGGCGGCACGCTAAACGGAAGCACCAGCCAGGACCGGACAAACTATTATGAAGTTGTTCCGAAGAATGCGCTTGAAATGGCGTTATGGATGGAGGCGGACAGAATGGGATACCTTACTAATACTGTCACTAAGAAAGCTCTTATAAACCAGCAGAATGTCGTTCAGAATGAAAAGCGGCAGAGTGTTGATAATGCAGCATACGGTTTTAACTCCGAAATTATAGCAAAGAACCTTTACCCGGCCGGGCACCCTTACAGCTGGACCGTTATCGGCCTTATGGAAGATCTGACAAACGCTACGGTCGACGACGTCAGGGCTTTTCACAAGAAATATTATGCCCCGAACAATGCAACACTTACAGTTTCGGGCGATATTGACATTACCGAAGTCAAGGCATTGATTGAAAAGTATTTTGGTGAAATACCATCAGGTGATCCTATCGAAAAAAGAGGTCCTGTACCTGCATCGATCAGCTCGACGGTAAAGCTGTATCATGAAGACAATTTCGCAAAAGCTCCGCAGCTTACAATGGTCTTCCCCACAACCGAACGCTTTTCAAAAGACTCTTATGCTCTTAATTTCCTTGCCGAGCTGATGTCAAACACAAAAAAGGCCCCCCTGTATGTTGTGCTGGTCAAGGACAAAAAGCTTACTTCACGTGTTATGGCACGAAACGGTGCCAGCGAGCTTGCAGGAAGCTTTATGATATCGGTGGGTGCAAACCCGGGGGTAAATCTGACAGAGGTTGAAAAGGCAATATTTGAAGGATTTAAAAAATTTGAAGAAGATGGATTCACTGAGGAAGACCTTCAGAGAATTAAGGCACAGTATGAGACAAGGTTTTACAACTCATTCGCCAGTGTTCAGGGCAAATCATTCCAGTTCGCGGAATACACGATGTACACGGGCGATCCGGAATATTACAAGAAGGAACTCGAAGCAGTGCAGGCTGTTACAATGGATGACATTAAAAATGTATATTCAAAATACATCAAGGATAAGAACTTCATTCAGACAAGCTTTGTTCCGAAGGGTGAAGTAAACCTGATTGCTGAAGGATCGGTGAATGCCGGTATCGTTGAAGAGGATGTGACAAAAGCTGCGGAAGTGAAAGAAGTTAATATCGAAGAGGAGCCGATTGTCAAGACCCCGTCAAAGATCGACAGATCTGTCAAGCCTGTGCCCGGTCCCGATCCAGCTGTTACTCTCCCACAGGTATGGACAACATCCCTTGGGAACGGGATCAAAGTCTGGGGCATCGAACACAATGAACTTCCGTTGATTCAATATTCAATATCAATAGACGGAGGGCACCTTGCTGAAGATATCACCAAAGCAGGCCTTGCAAACCTTGTAGCTTCCCTGATGAATGAAGGGACTAAAAACAAAACCCCCGAAGAGCTTGAGGATGCGATAGGTCTTCTGGGTGCTTCAATAAGGTTTTCCTCTGGTGAGGAGGATATCTCGATCAATGTCAGCACGCTTGCTAAAAATTTCGAAAAAACCATAGCCCTTGTTGAAGAAATGATTCTTGAACCAAGGTGGGACGAAGAGCAATTCAGTCTGGCAAAAAGCAGGATCATCAATACTCTGAAGCGTAACAAGGCTAATCCCAGTTACCTGGCTTCAACAACGCTTAATAAGCTTCTTTTCGGTGAGAACAATATACTCTCGGTTGAATCGTCCGGAACCGAAGAATCAGTCAATTCCATCACTATTGACGATCTGAAGAACTTTTATGAAAAGTACTTCTCCCCTTCTGTTGTCAATTTACTCGTAACCGGAGATGTAACACAGCAGAGGGTTGAAACAGCTTTTACCGGATTGAGTCAGAAATGGCAGGCTAAGGAAGTTGCTCTGCCTGAGTGGTCGGTACCGGCTGCTCCTGAAAAATCCGCAATCTATTTTGTCGATGTCCCCGGAGCCAAACAATCAGTGATCTACATCGGTGCACCGTCCCTGCCAAGAACCAGTTCTGACTATTATCCGGCCTGGGTTGCCAATTATAAGCTCGGAGGTTCGTTCAATGGATTGTTTAACCTGATCCTGAGGGAAGAGAAAGGTTTCACATATGGTGCAAGATCAAACATCTACGGGGCGAAGGATTATGGAACATTCACTGCATCCTCGATGGTAAGGACAAATTCAACGCTTGAATCTGTCACAATTTTCAAGACGCAGATGGAAAAGTACCGTGAGAATATGCCGCCGGAGTATATCGATTTTACCAAAGATGCTTTGATAAAGGGCAATGCACTGAGGTTTGAAACTATCGGCGGCCTTCTGGATATGCTCGAAACGATGGCTGCATACGGACTGCCGGCTGATTATATAAAGGCTGAAGAGGCTTATGTCCAAAGTCTTACACCTGAAAGGCAGCTGGAGGTTGTGAAAAAATACATTGATCCGTCAAGGATGTACTATGTTGTTGCCGGTGATGCCAGGACCCAGTTTAAGGAACTTGAAAAGGTTGGAATAGGGAAGCCGGTACTTGTAAAAGATTGACCTCACCCTAAGTCCCTCTCCCTTCGCCTTCGCGTAGCCGCTTCGGCGAAGCAAGGCAGGGGAGAGCGACTTTTTATATTTTGAATTAGGATTAATTTTCTAAATTTGCACATCCGATTCAGAGGGCATAACGGCATAACTGCATAACCGCATGTTGAGGCGCAGCCGAAATCCCGAGAGCAAAGCGACTCGGGAACTGTACGACAATTCCCGCCCGGATGGTAGGGGCGAGCGTAAAGAAAACACCCGGGGGGTGTTTTTAGCGAAGCAGCCAGATTGCAGGGGTGGACATTTCACCATCCGATTGGACACGTTGGTTCTTTATAGGTGAATGGAATTTTAAAATAGCCACTAAGGCGCATTTAAGCCCGGATGGTGGAATTCCCGCTAACGCGGGACAGGGTCCGACACGCAGGACCATGTTTTTTGAGATCAGGATTTTAATTCCGCCCGGATGGTGGAATTCCCGCTAACGCGGGACAGGGTCCGACACGCAGGACCATGTTTTTTGAGATCAGGATTTTAATTCCGCCCGGATGGTGGAATGGTAGACACGCAGGACTTAAAATCCTGTGGCCATAACGGCTGTGCGGGTTCAAGTCCCGCTCCGGGTACCGAACGGCACAAGAGGTCAAAATTGACCTCTTGTTGCTTTTTATGACATTCTTAAACCCACACTAATTCAAAGGATGAGATGTACTTTAATTTTCAGGGAGAGGGTTGCAACTTTTAAATTTTAAAAATCGGATTTTTTGGCAGAGTTGCAACCAGGGATTGGTTCAAATCGACTTCTTTCTTTTTTTCTGACCTTCTCAAAACCTCACTAATTCGAAGGATGAGTTGTATGGGTTCCGTGAAAACAGGGGTTGCAACTTTCCCATTTACCACAATCAGTTTTTCAGCAAAGATGGTATTAAGTATTTTCTTCTTCGTGACGCCATCTGACTTCCTGTAATATTCCAGGATGTTTTCCAGCATTTGGACTTCCGTCTGAATGTAAATCCTGAAAGGTGATACTTCTTTTTGTAAATCAGTGAGCTTATCCTTCTTAAGAACAACCTCCTTATTTACCCTACCCCTCATGTCCTGGTAGTCATGTGAAGTAATCACCCGCTCCTTCAAATTATTTTGAAGGTTCGATTTACGAAGTTCAAGTTTCTCCAGCTCCTTTCTGGTCTTTTGAATATCGTCCTTCCGTTGATAATCATCCTTTTCAAATAATTTTTTCAATGTCTTCCTGTACAGGTTGACAATCTGGGCTGAAGATGAGATAGTTGATAAAATATCCTCGATATTCTCAAGTACATCCTGAATTCTGTACCTGTGTTAGCCTATTTGATTTTAAAATGTTATATATTTAACAGTCATGTCAAAGCTGTTGAAAATGCGTAACTTGTTTTTTGTTACTATCCTGATACTTTTTACAAATTATTCCTGCAGAGAAATTGTAACTGATGAATTCCCTGGATTTACTCCCGTTCCAGCTGTTAATAGTATCCTTATTGCCGGAAAACCTATGAAAGTACATGTATCGTTTGCTGAAATGCTTGATACAAACCAGCTGACTCTTGTAAATGATGCAGAGATCTTACTTTATATCGACGGGAATTATGCAGAAACCCTCCTCCCTTATGAGAATGGTATATACTTTTCTTCTTCGATTGTAGAACCACTGAGATCCTACAGACTGGAAGTAAATGTCCCTGGTTACAAAACACTCACGTGTAATGAAATTCTTCCGGCTCCTTCACCTATCTTCGATATAATCCATACAAGCTATGCCGGGAAGGATGAGGAGGGTGTGATCTATCCATCTTTAACTTTTTCATTAAGAACAAATACATCCGAGCGACAGTATTTCGAAGTAATAATCAGGCTCCTGCAGGGCAAATATGAGAGGCTCGCCACATTGAAGAAGATAACCGATCCTGTCTTATTGAACGAAGGACTTCCTCTGACAATCTTCAGTAATGAGATCATCAGAGATTCTGTTTATACAATGACGATTAATTACTTCACCGGAGGATACGGTTCCAGCGGAGGTGGCCCAAGCTATACCGATTTGTATCCATTAATAATAGAATTGCGTTCCTGCAGTGGTAGTTATTATCAATTTGTCAAACAGAAGTACTTATATGAAAAGGGCAGGTTTCCTGAATTTCCTGCGGCTTCAATAAACGCTTTTCCCTTGTTCTCAAATATCCCCGGCGGTTATGGAATATTTGCAGGATATTCAGTGGTAGTCTCAGATACATTATTTCCTAAGTACTGATTATATGCTGAAGATTATTCAAAATAGCGCCTTCCTCTTTTTATTACTGAGCTCCTCATTGAATGCTCAGCAAAAGATAAATGTTTCAGGATTTGTAAAAAGCAGGAATAATGGAGAGCGGTTGATCGGAACCGGCATAACAGAAGCAGGAACAACAAACGGAACTATATCAGATTACAATGGATATTTCAACCTGGTGGTTAAGGTTTATCCCTCATTGAAAGTATCATTTATTGGCTATGAAAGCCAGGTCCTGAATCTGAGCACCGTAAATGATACAATTATTGAAATTTCGTTGTCTGAGAATATTGAACAACTATCTGAGGTAACTATAAATGCAGAAAGAAAACGCAACACCAATATCTCAACTCTGAATTATGTACAGATGACACAGACACCTTCAATTGGAGGGAAACCTGATGTCATTAAAACCCTGTCACTTCTACCTGGAATAAGTTCTTCACAGGAAGGATCCAGTCGCATGATTGTCAGGGGCGGTGATCCGGGGCAGAACCTGTACCTGTTCGATAATGTTCCAATCATTTATGTCAATCATCTTGGTGGTTTCATGTCTGTTTTCAATCCTGATATGATAAACAATATTGATGTCTATAAAGGTGGATTTCCTTCAAGGTATGGAGGGAAACTCTCTTCAGTTGTGGACATAACCCAGAGGGAAGGTGATTACTCCACCTATAAGGGTTCTTTTAGTGCAGGTATAACGGACCTATCCTTCAATTTTGAAGGACCGGCTGGATTTAAAAATTCAAGCTTTTTAATTGGTGCCCGAAAGACCCTGTTTGATCCTTTGATGGCAATGATCCAGATTTTACAAAGCGAAAATGATTATATCACTGCTTACGGTTTTCATGATTTCAATGGCAAGTTTTCCTGGAAGCCTGACAAAAAGAATAGTGTCAGCTTAAATTTTTATCAGGGAGATGATTACCTAAATTTCTGGTCTGTGAAGAATGAAAAGTACAGAATGGGTAATATATGGGGAAACTGGCTGGTTTCGGCAAAGTATAATAGAATTTTATCTCCACGGTTATTTTCATCAAGCAACATCTCCTTCACCCGATACAGATTAAAGGAGTTCATGAAGTACAATTTACAGGATCAGGATACAGCAACAGAATTCAAAAGTAGTTATAAATCTTCAGTCAGAGATTTGTCTTTAAGGTCAGGCATGAAATATACGGTGTCTGAAAACTGGTTTGCAGATTTTGGAATCCAATGCACCTACCTCTCCATGATTCCAAATGATACATACATTTCAACTCAGGCAATTCAGCAAGAGGCAAAACCTGCCAATTCATTCGAAACAGTCATTTATGCTGATAACAAAATTATTCTCAATGAAAAGTGGTCAATTATCTCCGGGTTTCAGGATTAGTAATCATATAACAAGAGGATTTTCGGATTTTTCTTTTGAGCCCCGACTGAATGCAGACCTGCAGATTTCCAAAAATCATTCCATCAACATCAGTTACATGAAGGTTTCACAATATTCACATCTTGTGTTCACTACAGGTAGTATTATGAATAACGAGGTATGGATACCAGCCGGTAAAAAGATACCGGCAGCAAAATCTGACCAGGTAACCCTTGGTTGGAATGGCTCATTCCTTAATGGGAGACTCACTTCTGAAATAAGCCTCTATTATAAAGATATGTACAATCTCTCCACCTACAGAGATGGATATACAAGCCTGATAGGTGATGAAAACTGGATTTCCAAGGTAGAAACAGGTGGGAAAGGAAGATCATCGGGCATTGAGTTCCTGGTTAAAAAGAATAACGGAAACTGGACTGGATTCATCAGTTATGTTTATTCGGGGACAACCCGTCAGTTCACGAATATAAATTCCGGGAAGCCATATCTGTTTGATTATAACCGTCCCAATAATCTCTCAGTTAACCTGAATCGCAGGATTGGAAATAATCTCAACCTTAATCTTGTTTGGATTTATCAGTCCGGCTTGCCATATACTGAAGCCATCGGCAGACAGTATATCCCATCAGTCACAACTGATTCGAATGGTGATGATTTCTATTATGAGGGATTGATATATGGTGAGAGGAATGGTGCCAGGATGAAAGATTATCACAGGCTGGATATCGGATTAAGCTGGACTCATTATAACAGCAGGAACAATAAGGTCGAATGGAATTTTTCAGTATACAATCTTTACAACAGGCACAATCCTATGTTTTACTATTATAATTCGAGTAAATCGTTAAGTTTTCAAAACCCTCAGCAGAGTAATAACTTCAAACCCATATCTCTTTACCAGTTGAGTATATTTCCTGTTATGCCTTCTGTATCATATAAAGTATATTTTGATCCTGTAGCGAGGAACGTACGACAGGTATCAGAGAAAACGATCGCCCTTCAAAAGTCAAATGAATCAACAAATACGTCTTCAAGCACCTCAAATGGTTCAAACATAAAGGATCGCTGGAATATTAAAGTAAGTTATTCATTTGTATTGACTGGTAATACGGGAATCGATCCTTTTAGGCATAAGAGATACAACTTTGAAATTAACTATGGTTTCCTTGATTATATTGAGGCAGGAATTTATGGTGGTTACTCAAGTGTTAAATTGTTTGAGTATACATCCGCGTCGTCCGGAAGGTTTATCACCACAGACGCATACCTTTATGGCCTCAACTGCAATTTTCATTTGCTTCCTTTTCTAATTAAAAAAGATGACCCCAGGTTGGATCTCTATATTAACGGAAAGCTTGGCGGTATCACAATAAAGCAGTATAAAAGCTTTGAAGAACATAGTATTGGTGGAGGAGCAACGGTATATTTGTCAAAGCACCTTGGAATTTTTGGTGAATATAACTACGGTAAGTTCTTGAAGAAACATGCTGGTAATTCGGGCAATTTCTTCTATTATCAAGTTTATAACAAAGTCAATCTCGGCCTGTCTGTGAAATTTTAACGACAATTCAGGCTGAGAGCAAAGACTCAAATTCCATTTAGCATAGTCAAACGCTCATTATAATGATTTAAGTATTTGGTATAAAAAGGCCACTCAACTGGTTGCAATTTTTGTCCGTTCCGGGTACTGAAAAAAGAGTGAGAGTGTGAGCGAGAGCGAGTGCCTCACTCTTTTTTTCTCACTCCCGCTCTTACACTCACACTTCAATAAGGTGCCATCTGACTTCCAGTAATATTCCAGGAGGAATGAGCTAAAAAATAATTTTCCACAATACCGTTTTAATAACTATTGAAAGCAAACGGGGTTGCCCCAATTGTGAATGCTCCAATAACCCTTTGCTGGTTGCAACTTTTGCCTGCCTGCCTGCCGGTAGGCAGGTTCGGTTCCCTTTCTCCCCTCCCCCCTTCTCCCCTTCTGATCAGGTCTTCCCAAAACCTCACTAATCCTGAGTATGAGTTTGACTGGTTCCATGAAAACGTGGTTGCAAATTTTTTTTGAGGAGATTTCCTGGGATATTCAGCGTCAACTATGGGAATCATTCCGGCATCTTCAAACCGGTGCAATGGATTTAAATGCATCCACCCAAAATTGAACAGGATATTCTCTTGTCCCATTCGCGAATTCGATGGGTACCATGTGTCCCAACAAGGTCATATCCAATCCAAATCTTTCACAGCCCTTTCACTTTCAGTATTACCTGTGTGTAAGGTTGACTTTGGTTCAAACAATAGATTAAAGACAATTTCTCCACTGGTGTGTGGCCTATGTTCAACGCCTTTGGGCACGATAAAGATTTCGCCTTCCTTTACTTCTACAGTTCTGCCATCTCTAAAGTCCATCAGTAGGGTACCTTTAAACACCATAAAAAGTTCGTCCTCACTTTCATGGCGATGCCAGATAAAATCACCTTTGAGTTTGCAAAGTTTTACATATTGTCCATTAAGCTCACCGATGATGTAGGGTGTCCATTGCTTTTCGAATAGAGAGAATTTCTCAAGTATGTTTATAGCTTTCATATCTCCATCATTATTATTTCAGTTTAGTTACATTCTCAAACAATTCACCAATTACCTGCTGCAATGAATCTGGTGTTACTTCTCGAAATTCTTTAATCAACACCTTTGTGGTAGCATATTGATTTGGTCTTTTAGGATTGTCAAAAGAATTCCAATCTTTATAAAGGAAAAAAACGAACTCACCATCCAGGACATATATAGTGTCCAGGATACTTTGCGACGTGGTATATGTCTAAGGAACCGATTGATATCTGAAACATATTCGCCAGTAATTTTTATTGGCCGCACCAGGAACTAAAGAGTACCTTCTGAGCTGAGCTCATATTCTCTGCTCTTGTCAATCTGAATTTTCTTTCCCCTGTCTTGCCGTCACTGACTTCAGTTAATTTTAATCCTGCAAATGAAAGGTAGGTTGAATAATCAATATCTCTGGTTGTATTGATATACTCAAATTCACGGCTTAGAGAAATACCTGCAATCTCTTCGCAGGACTCTTGAAATTCCGCATCGGTGAATCCGCGATTCAGGTTTTTATAATACTGATGATATAAAAACCTCATTACATCATCAAGCGATTTTCTGTTACTTGTAGCATGACGGATGGAGAAATCGAGAATCATTCCCAAAACAGGTCCTTTCTCGTAATAAGAGATTGATTTATCCTGGTCACCGGGTTTGTTTCCAAAAGGACCGTCTTCCCAGGTTTCATAGCTGGATTGAGCTAATGACTGATACTTTCGCCCCGGATCATTTTCAATTGTATTTATATTATTCTCAAGACTTTTCAGAAGTTCATCCTCAGTCATCAGCCCGGCTCTTTTCACAATCAGATATTCATAGTAAACGGTAAGTCCTTCGCTGACCCAGAGAAGATTTGTTCTGTTTCCCTTTTGATAATCAAATGGTCCAAGTTCAAAAGGTCTTATACGCTTTACATTATAATTATGGAAGTATTCATGTCCGATGAATTTCAACATACGATTAATTGCCCCCGGCTCAGAAAGACCCTCACCTTTGAAACTTATGGTTGTGCTGTTAAGATGCTCTATACCACCATAACCCGGACCAATGCCGATAAAAGTATAGTCCTCGTAGGGAATATCTCCGATGATATCAATCCCTGCCCTGACAGTTTTCTCAAGACCTGAAATAAATTGATAGCGATCAAAATCCCCCGGGTCATATGCTACAAAGCGATGGACAATCCCGTTAATTTTAAAAGAGGGAAGTTCCTCCAGGTTACCGATAAGGATCGGGCAATCATAAAGAATGTCAAAATCAGGTATAGTGAACTCATCATTTCTGCCATCAGTCTTTTTCAGACCGGTAGCAATATCTTTCCATCCGTCGAAAGGGATGACCTTTAGACTGATAGGAAAACCATGACCATTGGAAGGGTATAAAAAAGTTGCAGCAGGAATTATGTAACCATGCGTTGAATCGAGGAAATTATTTGCAACAAATCTCTTGTAGGAATAGACATCATAACTAATGCTGAATGAGGAGTTTTTCAAAGCTATAACGCGCCATGCATGACTGTCATCATTTATGAAAGGAAGAATTGCCCCGTCGCTGCTTTTTGCTGTAAAATTCTTTACCTCATTCGAATAATCCATTATCCGGTAATAACCAGGCATCCACTGTGGCATATAAAAATCAACCGTATCGCCTTTCAATCCTTCACACTTAAATTCAATATGGAATAAATGATCAGAGGGTTCGGGCATTGAAACGGTAAAATTAAGTGTGGGTATTACCCTTTTCTCCCTGTTTTCTTGGCATGAACTAAATCCTGCAGAAAACATTAAAAAATAGATTATTAAAATTTTGCACTTCATAATTTCTGAATTGAACTGTTCTGGTGGCGAATCTATCTGAAAAAAAATATGAGTTTAGAATTGAAATCCTCAAACATAGGTCAGTAACCGAACGATAATCCTTGAAGGTCCCCCCTCCTGATTTATACTTGTTATAATCGCTCCAATCAACTTTATAAGCAGGCATATAACCTGATTTACCATCTTTCTCCCATCGGATTGCATATACATCCTGCCTTCCATAAAAGATGGATTTAAATAATCTTAAATAGTCAGGAGAGAATATCATTTACGATTTATAAGGATTGACATTATCAGAATTTGAATGCAGGCTCCATCATTTCCTGTTCTTTTTTTAATATCCCAATAGCATTTGCATGAATTCGCCATTTCGCTACAACAGAAATAATTTGTGCTAAAATTTCCTCCATTTGCTTTGTATTTAGCATAAAATATTCCCCAACGCTTTTTGCCAGATCAAAATCCAGGGCATTGCTATCAATATCAATGTTGAGGGCAAGTCCATCTTTATCAATAGAAGGATTGATATCATAAGCTGGTGATAATCGCCAGCCCTTGCTTGATAGGAGAAATCCATGATTTCTTAAGTGGTCATCAGTATTCGAGATTGAAATATTAAAAACTATCCGACGCCATAATTGGTGCAAATCTTCCATATTTTCCGCACCTGAATACTTAATAAATTCAGCTATCTCAAGGTAACTGGCGTTTTTGTCTCTTAATGCCTCTTCATAATTACCAGTCATTGTCATGGCAGATGCAAAATGTATCCTTTCATTCAGAATCCGGTCAAACCTTTTAGTAAGAAATGTATTATATGCTCCTGAAAGTTTAGTTATACGTGATTCTGAAATTCTTATACCAGCCTTAAGCGCTAACCTGTATGCCAATAACTCCCATGCTGCTTTATCAATTTTATCATTCTTAGAGGGAAATTTTGCAATCCATAAATTTTTCGAACTGTCAGTAAAATTTGCTTTGGGCCGCGCCCCGCCTAATGATGACCCAGGTGCAATTAGCATCAATATCCATTTTCTTATATGTTCATCGTCTTTATCTGATTCAATTATTCTTACCGCCTCTTGAAGTTCGCCAAGGGTAGTCCAGGGAGGCGTTGTCATGCTTGATCCTGTTTCTAAAAACGGACCATTTGGATCTAACTTAAATCTCAAGGCTCCCATTCTGCTATCATCATAAACTCCAAGAAGGAAATCAATATCATGCAATTTTCCTGGTTCTCTTCCTTCTTCTTTTGCTCTTATTGGCTCTCGCCTTTGCATTAGGGTCTGACCCCATAAATCAGGCATTGAATCAAGGAATATACCGAAATTGCCCTTATTGTTGGGATACTGTGGTCCGGAATACCATCCAAGATCCGGATCTAGTAGCATTTGTTCATGTGAGGAGATCCAGTCCTTGTCATATTCAAAACTAAAAGTTTTTCTCCCTTTTCCAAAATGAGCTGAAAGGATACCTATACATTTTGGATTTTTCATGCCTACCCAATGAGCATAAACCCATATATCTGTTTTCGATTTATCCATATCACTTTTCACTCAAAAGTTTAAGATCCTGAAGCTTCCTCCCAAACTCGTCATCAGTAGCTATCTTCAAAAAATCATCTTGTAGTCCAAGTACACGCAGTACATTAAAGTACGCGCCCAATGAAACCCTGCTATCTCCTTTTTCAATTCTGACAAGGGTTGAACGGTCAATTCCAGCTCTTTCAGAAATCTGAATAGTAGTCAAGTTCCTTCTCTTTCTTGCTAGCTTTATATTCTCTCCTACTTTTTCAAGGATTTTCTGATGCTTCGGGAATAGTACTTGTTTCTTCGATTTCATAACAAATGTCGTATATTATCCACAAATATAACCTTTATGTGGATAATATGCAACAATATCACTATTAGTCCTGTTTTCATCTTGTCTGTTAATTCAGCCATTTTTAATACCTAAAGTGAATCTAACTCAAAATTTCAATTGAGCCTTTTTATCCAATTGAACATTAGCATCATTATAAATTATAATTAGTAGTGTTTTCTATTAGCTTATTCATCTTAATCTATTGATTTAATGAACATTCAAAGGATGTGATTTGAATAAATTGGAAATACAATGATCTTCGTCCTGGTAGCAACTTTTGTCCGCCTGCCTGCCGGCAGGCAGGTTCGGGATACCAAAGCAAGAGTGAGAGTGTGAGCGAGAGCAAGCGCTCTCACTCTTGTTTTCTCGCTCCCGCTCTCACACTCACACTTCAATAAGTTGCCATCTGACTTCCAGTAATATTCCAGGAGGAACGGGCGATATACCTGCCCGTAGTTTGCAGCCTGCAGCAATATATTATAAAATCAGTCTTTTATAAAAGAAAGGGACCGGAAACTAATAAATTCCTGATATGATTTAAAAGATATTATTAGAATCTATTTTTAAAATAATATGCTGAATAATCTAATTAAACACAGTTTAAGGTCTTTTAAAAGCCAGCAGTCATATATTCTCATCAATATAACCGGCCTTTCCATCGGGATTGCCTGTAGTCTTTTAATTGCACTCTATATTCTTTCCGAAGTAACCTATGACAGATTCAATGTCAGGAGGGACAGGATTTACAATATAGTCACAGATATCAAGCTGGGCTATGCCAGGTCCGGAACTGAAGCCATATCACCAGCCCGTCTCGGTCCGGAGATCCTCACAGAGTTCCCTGAGGTTGAGGATTTTCTCAGGATGAAGCGAAAGCATAATAGTTTTTGGGAAAGTGAAACAATAATTACATATAATAATCAGACATATACTGAGGAAAATATTATTGAAGCTGATTCCTCATTTTTTAATTTTTTCTCAATTCCTGTCTTAAGAGGCGATCCCGAAAACCTTCTTAATGCCCCCGGGAAAATTGTTCTTTCCGCTTCAGTTGCGAATAAGATATTCGGTAACCAGAACCCGGTTGATAAGATCCTTAAAATAGGAAAGGATCCTGCAACGTATGTTGTCACAGGTGTCATGGGAGATATTCCCGGGAACTCGCACTTCAAGGCTGGTGTGCTGGTATCCATGCTGTCTGATCACCTGTCTTATAATCTGGATTGGGATAACGGCCAATTAAACACATATCTGCTACTTAAACCAGGTGCTGATTACAGGAATGTCAATAAAAAACTGAAGCTGCTCGCGGTCAGGCATCTCGGACCTGAGATACAGAAATATTATAATCTTTCTTCCGATGAATATCTCGACCTGGGGTACAAATATGAATATTATCTTCAAAAACTTACAGATATTCATTTCGATACGTCGATCAAACCTCACTTTCTGCCAACCGGCAATCCGAAATTATTAAAAATTCTGGGTGGAATAGCCTTTTTGATACTCCTGGTAGCTGCAATCAATTTCACAAATCTTTCAACTGCACAGGCATCAGCAAGAACAAAAGAAGTGGCCTTAAAGAAACTGAGCGGATCAACCAGAGGTATGCTTATAGCCCAGTTCCTTGCCGAGTCAGTAATAATATCATTTGTATCGACTGTTATTGCACTTTTCGTTATAAAAATAGTTCTTCCCTTTTTCGATGACCTGCTTGACACAAACATCACACTGAATCTTACATCTACATGGTATATGATCCCGTTTATTTTTGTCTTTTCATTAATAACCGGGATTATTGCAGGAAGTTATCCAGCTTTCTTCCTCTCTTCTTTCACCCCTTGGAGGGTCCTGAAAGGAGGCAAAGGTAACAATAGTCACAAAGGCAGCCTCAGGAAAGTGCTTGTCGTTCTTCAGTTTACAATCTCGATTTTCCTGATAGTCAGCACTCTGATAATGTACAGCCAATTAATTTACATGCTCAAAAGGGATCCCGGATTTAACAGTGCCCAGCTGCTTGTGCTTGAGAATGAGGAAGAACTCGGAGCCAATGCCAGATCATTTAAGGAAACAACAACCATGGTACCGGGAGTCATTAATTTGACAAGTTCTGCATCTGTCCCCGGGGGGAGCCAGAACTTCAGCACCGGGTACACACTGGAAGGGAAAAAGGATGAGATAATGAAAATGCGGACGTACTGGGTGGATTACAATTTCCTGCAAACATACGGGATGAAACTTCATTCGGGAAGATTCTTCAATAAAGAGTTTCTTTCCGATGCACAGACTTGTATACTTAATGAATCTGCCATAAAAAAGTTCAATATAGATCCGGAAAAGATGAGAATCGGAGTGGAAAATAGACCCGGCATAATTGATTATTATCCAATTATAGGAGTAGTAAAAGATTTTATTTCCGAATCACAGAGAAATCAGATAGAACCTTGCATAATCATCCTGAAACCAGAGAGAAAAAGGCCCAGATATATCACAGTGAAACTATCACCTCTGAATTACAGGGAAACAATTAGAAAAATCGTGGCCAACTGGAAAGAATTTACATCTTTCGAGCCGTTAAAATATGCCTTCGTTGATGATAAAATGAAACAGCTATACATCAAAGAGCGTCAGAATGCCATTATTGCAGTTATAGCTTCCATCCTTGCTATTTTCATCGCAGCTCTCGGCTTATACGGCCTTACTTCACATTACGTGGAACACCATACAAAGGAGATCGGTGTCAGGAAAGCACTGGGATCCACAGTTCCGGGCATCTGCTTTCTAGTATCCAGGGAAATAATAATCCTTATTGCAATCTCGGTACTTTTTTCATTTCCTGCTATTTATTATGTTTCCGGGAAATGGCTGGAAAACTTTTATTACAGAATAAGCCCTGACATCTTCACATTTCTGGGAGGTCTTTTCATTGCAGTGTTGATAGCACTCCTGACTATCAGCTACCATACTTTCAAAGCAGCAAATACAAATCCTGCAGATTCACTAAGGTACGAATAGCTGAATGAGCCTGCACCAGATGATGTGGCTCCATTTAGTTGTCTGTTTAATTAATTATACGTTAGGCTGAATTAAAGAATGAAAAATTTCACCCGGTAAGATACATATTCTGATAAAAGTTCATATATCTGGCTGCAACTTTTATCCGCCGGCCGGCCGGCAGGTTCGGGGTACATTGCCCGCCGAAGCTTTAGCGAAGGTGGGCTGAAAACAGAGCGAGAGTGAGAGTGAAAACACTCAATCATTTTAGTCTTGCGGTCTTGTAGTCAAGCAGTCTTGCGGTCTGACTTAATAATGATTTTTCACTCATCCCCCTCTCTCCCCCTCCCCCTTTCTTAAAATTGCTTCCCAAAACCTCACTGATCCTGAAGATGAGTTGTATGGGTACCGTGAAGACAGAGGTTGCAACTTATTTTTTGCCGAATACGAGTTTTTTGTCAGTGTTGTGCTGCCAGGCAAATCTACGGAAGATTATTAAATAAATATATCAATATAATCCAATCGACTTCTGTTAAAGGGCAAAAATTCATGCTGCCAGGTGTAGCTTTTAGGATCGCAGTAAGTTTGTGAGATGACAGGAATGAAGACGAGGCACTTTAGCTTGGCTTCCAGGCTTTTATCAACACTGTAAGTCTCCAGTAAGCCATCGATCGGATTCTCATCAAAATATATAGAAACGTCCTCTTTAAAAGTAGTCTCAAGATCCCCCTTCAGATTATTTACAAATTCAGTTACCCAGCCATCGTGTTTGTTGTCTTTTTGACGGTAGGAGACAAAAATATTGTATTCATATCCAGGGATCAGACTTGCCATCTTCGTTTCTCATCATTAAAACTCAATGATAAATTAAGGTTCTGCACTGCCACTGGAAATTTGAGCTTTAACACCAGGCTTTATGTTTTGGTTCACCCTGAAGAGGTTATCAGGATCGTATTTGTTTTTAATGGATACAAGCCTTTCATAATTGTCCCCATAAGAAGCTTTCACACGATCTTCTCCTTCATCCCCGATAAAATTCAAATAAGCACCACCGGCTGAATATGGATGAAGTGATTCCCAATATTGTTTGGCCCATAATGAAATTTTTTCATTATTCGCAGGGTCAGGGTCAATACCTGCTATAACCATTGACCAGGTGGCATCGCGAAAACTCCACGCTGTGTCCTTTTTCTTTACCCGGGAAGCAAATCCATTGACAGGATATAAGTGCATTGTTGAAAGGTTTGAAGGAAGTGTATTTCCAAACTTGATATGCAATGAAATAGCTTCTTCGTTTAGCTCGTTCACAAAGTCAGAACGCCAGTACCATTGCAAACCCTTAGGATAAAAGGAATCAAACATACTTTGTAAAACCGGATGTGGCAAAGGTCCTACAAAATCAAGAGCCGGTTTTCTAAATGCGCGAATAGGCTTAAATATTTCTTCTGCTTTATCGAGTGGTCCTGTGTATGACCATATAACACCGCACAATTTTTTAAGGTGAAGATTTTCGGGAAAGGGAGGTGAGGGAGGAACAACCAGAAAGGCAAAGAATCCGTACAGGTCATCCGGGGCATTCTTTATCAGTTTTTGATACCAATTCATAACATCTTCTGCCTCGCTCATCTCGTATAGCATTGGTCCGGCATATACCGTTGATACCGGATGCAGTTTCAATGTGAAGGCAGTAACAACTCCAAAGTTTCCGCCACCTCCTCTTACTGCCCAATATAAATCCTGATTTTGATTGGAATTTGCTGAAACAAAACTACCATCAGCCAAAACCATATCAACGGACAGCAGGTTATCAATGGCCAGTCCGTATTTTCGTGTGAGATATCCTAACCCTCCGACTAGTGTCAATCCTCCGACACCTGTGGTCGAAAATATACCGGATGGAGTTGCAAGACCAAATACATGAGTTGCATGGTCAATATCCCCCAGGGTACATCCTCCACCGGCTACTACTGTTTTTGCCTGAGGATCTACACGGGTATATTTCATTTTTGACAGGTCAATCACCAATCCGGCATCGCAAATTCCAAGGCCTCCGGCATTATGACCTCCGCCGCGAACTGCAAGCAGTATCTTGTTTTCTCGAGCGAAATTGACAGACCGTATCACATCAGCCACATCTGCGCATTGCGCAATCATTCGCGGGCGTTTGCTGATCATCCCGTTGTACACTTTTCGGGCATCGTCATACCCCTTGTCGTGAGGCTCAAATAAACTGCCTCGCAGAATTCCCCTGAATTCCTGAACTGAAGTTTCGTTATACATAGTTTTTTGTTTGAGGTGAATATTTGAAACTTATTTTCAATTAATTAGCAATGGTTACAGAATAACAACGACCCTGTTATTTTTTTGAGCTTATTTACTAAATATCAATATAATCCAATCGACTTCATAATTTCAACGATTTTGGGGATTGCACGAAGTGCTTTGTTGTCCGGTCTGCCCGGTAGAGCGAAAGGGAACAATGGATCGTGGCGGTCTAAGGCCTGGCTTATGTAGAGAACGGCATCTTCATTTTTCCCAAGCGCAGCGGAGGCAATGGCCAAAAGAAATGGATTAACATACCCGGTCTTCTCTTTAGAAAGCAATTCCCGATAGATATAATTAGCCTCTTGAATATTCTGATATTCAGATTGTTCCAAAAGAATAGATAAAAGGAATGTAAGAGTCCAATTGTGTCTCCCTGAAATATTGATTGCTTGTTGGTAAGCCTGAATGGTAAACGCAATATTGCCGGCACAATGGTTACAATATCCGAGAAAGTACCATGCCACAAAAGATTCATGATCGAACTCCACACTTCTTTTTCCTGCTGCAATTGCTTCATCATATAAACAGGCACCCGATGCTACCGCACTTACAATACCTTGAGCATATGAAGACAAAGGATCATATTCAACAGTAAGGCGGGCATGTTTGAGCGCCGCATCAGGATCGCGCCGTACCAACAGAAGATAAAAATAAGCATACCAACAGCGTGCCTGCAGAAAACGGGGATTGAGTTTCAATGCAGTATCATATTCTTTTTCAGCCCTTGTCCAATCATGTTCAAACAGCAAAGCGATTGTGGCGGTTGTGCTGTGAACCTCCGCAAGTTCCGGTCCAAGCTGGATGGCGCGATTTGCTGCTGCAGTTGCCTTGGGCCAGGCTTCTTCCGGGGGCATATAGCTGTGAAAGCACAGCATAGTATAGCTGTCTGCCATTCCGGCCAGAGCCAGGGCGTAATCCGGATCGATCTTCAAAGCATCCTCAAAACACCGGATCCCTTCAAACATATGAAGACCTCTTTTATAGAAAAAAGCCATTCCTTTGAGGTACAGCTGATAGGCTTCCACATTTTGGGTCTGAAGTCGTTCCTTTGGCATGGCGGGTTTTCCATCCAGTGTTACCTGGAGTTGGTCGACAATCGCTTTGGCGATCTCATCCTGGATAATGAAAACATCATTGAGTTCCCGGTCGAACTTTTGCGACCATAAGTGAAATCCGGTTGAAACTTCGATCAACTGTGCGGTGATGCGGATCCTGTTGCCCGATTTGCGGACACTTCCTTCGAGGATCGTGTTTACATTGAGTTTTTCACCTATCAAACGCAGGTCTTCATCCTTATTTTTGAAACTAAAGGCCGAAGTCCGACCGGCCACTTTCAGAGTTGGAATCTGCACAAGCATATTGATAATCTCCTCTGAAATCCCATCACTGAAGTATTCCTGTTCCGGATCGTTGCTCATATTGACGAAGGGAAGCACAGCGATGGATTTGGCGGAGGTGTCTGCCTTGTGTAAATTTGCCAAAGGCGGCAAATTAAATTTATCAGGATTTTGAATGCTGATTATTATTTCCTTGACAGAATTGGCTATTTTATTTATCTGATCGCGGTAATATGTGTGATTCAGATTCTCTGACCTTGAGTCATCAGATTTCAGGGGACGGTTCACTCCGGGCGACTTAAAGATAAATTCCACAGATCGTAACGTACTCCCGAGTTCATTTTCGAGCAATATCAGGTCGTCGGGATCGAGGTCATAAATTTTTAAGGGCAGGATCCTGCTGGCTACATTGCCATTGGCAAGTTTCAAGTCCCTGCCAAACCTGTCGTTCATGGCCAGCTTATTGAATGCCACGAACTCATGTTGCCAGGCAAAACTCTTTGGATCACAATATGTCCGGGAAATGATGGGAATGAAAATGATACTTTTTAATTTCCCTTCGAGGCTTTTATCAACACTGTATGTCTCTAAGTAAGTCCATCATGAGGGTTGATATCAAAATAAACGCTTATATCCTCTTTGAATGTTGATTCGAGTTCTTTCCTGAGGTTATTAACAAACTCAGTTACCCAGCCATCATATTTATTATCTTTCTGTCGGTAGCTGATGAAGAGATCATATTCGTATCCTGGAATCAGACTTGCCATCTTCGTTTCTCATTTCATTAAAGCTCAATGATAAATTAAGGTTCTGCACTGCCCGCTTTAACACCCGGCTTTATGTTTTGATTTACCCTGAATAAATTACCCGGGTCATATTTATTCTTAATTGTTACGAGGCGTGCATAATTATCACCATAAGTAGCTTTAACCCTCTCTTCTCCCTCATCCATCATGAAATTTACATATGCACCTCCAGCCGAATAGGGATGCAAAGCTTCCCAATATTGTTTGGTCCAGGTGGTAATTTTCTCACTGTTTGAAGGGTCAGGGTCGACACCTATTATGTTCATGACCCATGTAGCATCACGGTAAACCCATGGAGTTTCAGTCTTGGCTACCCTTGAAGCCGCACCATTTACCGGATAAAGGTGCATTGTTGACAACATCGTGGGAAGGGCATTGCCAAATCTTATGTGTTCCGCTATTGCCTCATCATTTATTTCATTTACAAAATCGGCGCGCCAGTACCAATTCATTCCCTTTGGATAGAGAGCATCGAACATACTTTGCAGTACGGGATAGGGTAATGGTCCTGCCAGGTCAAGTGATGGTTTCCTGAAGGCCCGGATTTGTTTAAATCTCTCTTCAGCTTTTTGCATAGGTCCTGAGTACGTCCACACAATCCCGCACATTTTTTTCAGGTGAAGATGTTCCGGGAATGGCGGTCCCGGAGGAACAACCAGGAAGGCAAAGAATCCATTCAGGTCGTCCGGCTCCTCTTTGATCAGTTTGCTGTACCATTTCAGGACATCTTCTGCTTCACTCATCTCATATAATATCGGACCGGCATATACTGTATCAACGGGATGAAGCTTAAAAGTGAAAGCGGTAATAACTCCAAAATTTCCCCCACCGCCTCTTACTGCCCAGAACAGGTCCTGATTCTGACCTGCATTTGCAGTGACAAAACTTCCGTCTGCAAGAACCATGTCTACGGAAAGTAAATTATCGATTGTAAGACCAAGCTTTCGCGTAAGATGGCCAAGTCCTCCACCGGTCGTAAGACCAGCAATTCCTGTTGTGGACATAAATCCGGTTGGTGTAGCCAATCCGAAAATATGTGTAGCATGGTCAATATCTCCCAGGGTACATCCTGCTCCTGCAACTACCGTTCCTGCCTGGAGGTCAATACTGGTGTATCTTATCAGAGAAAGGTCGATAACCAATCCATCGTCACAAGTACCCAATCCGCTTGCACTGTGTCCTCCACCGCGAATTGAAAGTAGCATATTATTTTCCCTGGCGAAATTGACCGAAAGGATTACATCAGCCACATCCGCACATCTTACAATTATCCGTGGATGCTTATCGATCATGCCATTGTACACTTTACGGGCATCATTATACCCAATGTCGTGAGGCTCAAATAAACTGCCTCGCAGACTTCCCCTGAATTCCTGAAGTGAGGTTTCGTTGAACATGGTCTTTTTTTATAAGGTGAATATTTAAAGCTTTCCCTGGATTATATAATAATAGGGTTACAACAAAATATTTATTGAATTATATTTTTAAGTTTCGATTTGTTATCATTCTGGCGGTAGCTGATGAACATGTCGTATTCGTAACTCCTGATAATGCTTGCTATAGCATAAACACATTATTACACAATCATTTATCTTGTGCATATAGCTTAAACAAAATTAAACAATTAATGTTTTTTAACTGACTAGTTTTAAAGCAAAGGAGGAACATCGGGAGGTGGCATTTTAGAATTTCACCCGGATAACCAAAATTTGAGTCAATTTAACCTCAAAAGCTTCATCAACTGGTTGCAACTTTTGTCCGTAGGGGGTACAGAAAACAGAGCGAGAGCGAGAGTGAGAGTGAGAGCGAGGCAGCTCGAACTTGAGCTCTCGATCTGTTTTCCTCACTCTCGCACTCACACTTTTTATTGGAGGTTCTTAAAACCTCACTGGCAATAATTTATTGGATGAGTCCGGTGAAAGTACCGGATACAAACGAAATCATCTTTTCCAAAGATTTTCCCCGTATTCCCATCCTTTACGAACAGGTTCCTTAATATAAACAGCTAATTCAGGATGATTGCTAACTTTCATATTTGCAGCATCATATTCTATGCGGGTATTGAATCTTTGAGCTAATACTCCTGTGATGGACATCTCCACTAATTTTGCAGAATAATCGAAATTCGAACCCGGCAATGTATTGTTTTTGATGGCTTCAATCCATTCGCGCTGTGGATTTTCTTCAAAGACTCTTGGGATTGTTTGTGCTGGCAGATTTTTCTGAAATTCAGTCCATTCTTCGCCAGGTAATAAAATTTTAGGATTATTTGGACGACCGCCTGTCATAAGACAATGCTTATCACCTACCATAATCATACCGCTTCCCGGCAAATTTTCAAGGTTCCATTCCGGACGATTTTCAGGTTTCAATCCTCCTTCGTACCAGCGCATGGTAACAGGAACTTTATTTCCCCGTGCTGGAAAATCCCAGCGTATAATGGCCTGGTCTGAAACAAATCCGGTATCAGGAACGGGTGTCTTAAACTCGGTTTCAACAACATCAGGCATTCCCAAATCCAATGACCAGAAAGGAGCATCGAGGGTGTGGCAACACCAGTCTCCCAATTCACCATTGCCGAAATCAAACCAGCCACGCCATGTTTTTGGGGCATAAACACCATTGTATGGCCGGTATGCTGCCGGTCCTAACCACAGATCCCAATCGAAATATTCAGGAACAGGCTGTTCTGCCGGTGGAAAACTTTCGGGCTTATCGAAATACTTTCCTTTACCAAAGGCTGGTCCATCAAACCAGGCTATTACTTCGGTAACATTGCCCAATATTCCGGCTTCATACCATTCTTTCACCTGACGAATACCATTGGTGGCATGTCCCTGGTTAGCCAATTGAGTAATTACTTTATAGTGT
Source organism: uncultured Bacteroidales bacterium (assembly GCA_963737255.1). Lineage (GTDB taxonomy): Bacteria > Bacteroidota > Bacteroidia > Bacteroidales > VadinHA17 > LD21. Next base: position 311,444 of record CAVTSB010000004.1, on the reverse strand, counting down.
TTGGCTGCTTTCTGGAGGGTTCTTAATTGCCAGACATTGTGTGCAAGTGGTTTTTCAACAATAACATGTTTGCCAAGCTCCATTGCAGCCATTGCTGCCGGGAAATGAACATGGTCAGGAGTACAGACCATCACAGCATCAATTTCTTTGTGCATCTTGTCAAACATCACCCTGAAATCTTTAAAGCGCCTGGCATTTGGCATAGCTTTAAAACCATCAGCAGCCCTGTTGAGATCAACATCGCATAATGCGACAATATTTTCGTTCCATTTCGGATCTTTCTGATTAATCAGCCTGCTCCAGTTGGCTCTGCCTTGTCCGCCAACGCCAATAACTGCAATATTTAACCTGTTCGACGGTGAATAATTTATCAGGTTGGGAATAAAAAATGCACCTGCTGTAAATGCACCTGCTGATTTAAGAAAATCTCTTCTTGTTTGTTTCATGGTTGTTTTAAAGGTCTTAATAATTTAATCTTTAAATATAGAACAAAAATATCTTACTTGATTTTTTAACCGGAACAATTTCCGGGTATGTATATAAGCAATTTGAACAGAATGCATGGTAATCCGGTGCTCCAGGTCCCTACCTCCTTCTCTGCCAATGCCCTTCTATAAATGATTTAAGCGTTTCTTTCTTTTTAATCCTCCTTTTTCTTAACAAATTTAATTTAACACCTGACAACACTTTTTTCTTATTTTTATAATTAAATGTTTTTGGTTAAAACTGAGAATCCATTTAATGAATTAAAATACAATTGACTATGAAACAGCTAATTGCCCTTGTCATTATTATAATAGTTTTTATATATGATGGGAATTCCCAAAAAACAGTAACGCCTTCACCGGCAGGATACGATATAGTTCGCTCAGATATACCCCACGGGAATATCGATACGATTACATACAAATCCAAAACAGTAGGTAACACGCGGAGAGCACTAATCTATACACCGCCGGGTTACTCCAAAGAAGAAAAATACCCTGTTTTGTACTTATTGCATGGTATAGGCGGTGATGAAAAAGAATGGCTTAACGGTGGCCAGCCTCAGGTAATTCTTGATAATCTTTACGCCGAAAAGAAAATTGAGCCTATGATCGTGGTGCTGCCAAACGGCAGGGCGATGACGAATGACCGGGCAAACGGGAATATTATGGCTTCTGATAAGGTGGAAGCTTTTGCAACATTCGAGAAAGATCTGTTGAAGGACCTGATCCCATACATTGAAAAAAATTATCCGGTGATTAAAGACAGTGAAAATCGTGCTATCGCCGGGTTATCAATGGGAGGCGGACAATCACTGAATTTTGGTCTTGGAAATCTCGACAAATTTGCATGGATCGGAGGCTTTTCTTCAGCGCCAAATACAAAAAAGCCTGAAGAACTGGTTCCTGATCCTGAAGAAGCCAAAAAGTTATTGAAATTGCTTTGGATATCATGTGGTGATAAAGATGGGCTTATTACTTACAGCAAACGTACCCACGACTATCTGAACACGAACAATGTTCCTCATATTTACTATGTGGATCATGGCTATCACGACTTTAAGGTCTGGAAGAATAGCCTTTACATGTTCTCACAATTATTGTTTAAGCCGGTTGATATAACAGCCCTCGGCGAAATAGGCAATGCCGGCAGACCGGCTGAATCCAATGTTCGATCGGCAAAATATCCGCAGATTCTACCCGACGGGCGGGCTGTTTTCCGGATCAAGGCTCCTGATGCTCAGAAGGTGCAACTTGATCTTGTCAGGAGATATGACATGATTAAAAATGGCGAAGGTTTCTGGGAAGTAAAGACCGACTCGCTGAGTGAAGGTTTTCATTATTATTCGCTGATAATAGATGGTGTTGCAGTAGCCGATCCTGCGAGTGAAACTTTCTATGGTATGGGACGGATGGCAAGTGGTATCGAAGTGCCTTTTAGAGGAGATCGATATTTCGAAGTCAGAAATGTTCCTCATGGAGAATTAAGAATCAAGCGTTATTATTCAAAGATTACAAATACCTGGCGTGATTTTTATATGTATACTCCTCCAGGATATGATGAGAATCCAGGTGAAAAATACCCCGTACTCTATATCATGCATGGCGGGGGCGAAGATGAACGTGGCTGGGCCTCGCAGGGTAAGACAGATTTGATCATCGATAACCTCATTGCTGAGAAGAAGGTTCTGCCAATGATTGTCGTTATGCCCGACGGAAATTTACCATTGAATGGATTTGGCGAGGAAGCCCTGATTGTTTTTGAAAAAGAATTGAAACAAAGTATTATCCCGTTTGTAGAGAAAAATTACAGGGTAAAAACTGATGCGAAAAATCGTGCTCTTGCCGGACTGTCGATGGGTGGCATTCAAACCCTCTATGTCGGTGTTAAGAATACTGACATGTTCTCATATCTTGGAGTATTCAGCTCCGGATGGTTTGCCGAAAGGAAAGAGCTGTCAGATCCTCAGTACGAGTTTATGAAGAATAATATTGATAAGATCAACAGCGACCTAAAGCAATTCTGGATTTCCCAGGGAGGGAAAGAGGATATTGCATGGAAAAACTGCCAGACAATGCTGTCAAAATTCGATGAGTTGAAGATTAAGTACACTTATAAAGAGTATCCCGGAGGTCATACCTGGCCGGTGTGGAGAAACAACCTTTATAATTTTGCACAGTTGCTTTTTAAATAAGTATCAGAAATAAAATAAAATCCTACCGCATCATGATTAAAAAGATTATCCGGGGAATAATTTATTCCTCTCTTTTGATCGGCACATCAGTTGCCCAGACACAGGCACCTAAACCTTTCGGGCCGGTTCCAAATGAGAACCAAATGAGATGGCAGGAAATGGAATATTATTCTTTTCTCCATTTCTCCTTAAATACCTTCACAGATCAGGAATGGGGAGGTGGAGATGAAGATGTGAGTTTATTTAATCCTAAAGACCTGGATTGCCGTCAATGGGCTCGTGTATGCAAGGAAGCAGGAATGAAAGGAATAATAATGGTAGTAAAGCACCATTGTGGTTTCTGCATCTGGCCATCAAAATATACCGAATTTTCAGTAAAAAATTCTCCATGGAAAGATGGCAAGGGCGATGTTGTTCGTGAGCTTGCCGATGCCTGTAAGGAGTACGGTTTAAAATTAGGTATCTACCTGTCGCCATGGGACAGAAACCATGCAGATTACGGGAAACCGGAATATATTACCTATTTCAGGAACCAACTCACCGAACTACTGACTAATTATGGACCTATTTTCGAAGTCTGGTTTGACGGCGCCAATGGTGGCTCAGGATATTATGGCGGCGCCAGGGAAACCCGCAGAATTGACCGTAAAACCTATTATGACTGGGAGAATACTTACAAGCTCATCCGCAAGCTTCAACCAAATATTGTTATCTGGAATGATGGCGGCGACAGAGGTGATCTCCGCTGGGTCGGAACAGAATCCGGCTATGTTGGTGAAACAAACTGGAGTTTGCTGAATGCTACCGGCGATGTGCCTGAAGATATGTTACGGTACGGTGTGGAAAACGGGGATTCCTGGGTTCCCGGTGAAGTGAATACTTCCATCCGTCCCGGATGGTTCTATCATACATATGAAGACAATCGGGTAAAGACATTGCCTCAGTTGATGAATACCTACTATAGCTCAATCGGTCGTAACGGTACATTGCTTCTTAACTTTCCGATTGACACAAGGGGCCTGATACATGAAAATGACGTAAAAGCATCTAAAGATTTTGCCGCTGCTGTCAAAGAAACTTTTGCTGTTAACCTTACCGAAAAAGCAAAAGTCAGTGCATCGAACGTACGCGGGAATTCGAAAGAATTCTCTGCAGAAAAGACCATAGATGGCAATAAAGATACCTTTTGGGCCACGGACGATGGGGTGACAAAAGCTTCCCTGATTGTGGATTTTGGAAAACCAACAACTTTCAATTGCTTTCTTGTTCAGGAATATATCCGCCTGGGTCAACGTGTTAAGACCTTCACAGTTGAGGCGCTTGTTGATGGAAATTGGAAAGAACTGGCAAATGCAACAACTGTTGGCTATAAACGTATCCTACGATTCCCGGGTGTGACAGCAACGCAGGTTCGTTTTACGATCACCGATTCGAAAAGTTGTCCTGTAATTTCAAATCTGGGCATTTATAATGCACCCCAGATACTGACTGCACCGGCACTTGTCAGGAATAAGTCAGGTGAAATAATCATTACCCCTGTTGATGCGGAATCAGTTGTTTATTATACACTTGATGGAACCACTCCGACTTCTGAATCCAGGAAATATGGGGAACCTGTCCTGATGGAAGGGAAAGTGGAAGTAAAGACAATTGCTTACGATCCTTCTTCCGGTAAAAGTAGCCCTGTAAGCCAGGAGAAATTCGACATCTCCAGGAAAGACTGGAAGATTGTCGGCATTGGGAATGAGACAGCGAACAGAATACTTGACGGGAATCCGTCGACAGCCTGGCACCAGGGCAGGGATCTTAAAATACCAACAGACATGATCATAGACCTTGGAATGGAACAGAATCTGTGCGGTTTCCGGTATCTGCCAGACCAGATACGTGCAACCGGTTATATTTCGAACTACCAGTTCTATGTTTCAGAGGATAATTCCGACTGGATACTGGTTGACGAAGGAGAATTCCCGAATATAAATAACAATCCTATGTGGCAAATCAAAAACTTTACACCGGTTAAAGCGCGGTATATCAGGCTGCGTGCTTTAAAAAACACCAGGGGTAACGATGACGTTGGATATGCTGAAATAGATGTAATTACCAAATGACCAAAGAAATAAATGAAAAGAATTTAAAAACTTTCATGTTCTCAGCGCAGAAGAATTCCGCTTTCACTCTTTTACAACCTGCCGATCTCTCTCCACATTTTCAATTCTTCAGCATATCTATTGTCGATAACTGTACATTTTGTATCAATACGCATTGTGGGACGATTTTTCAGGTTATAAGCCGGCCAGTCAGGAGCACCCTTTGCGGCGGGTTTTCCGGTTCGGGCAAAGGCGGACCATAATTCAGCCATATTATGTGAAGCAGTAAAACGTTCAGACTTTGACCCTCCCCAATAGCTTGTACCCGGAGTACCATCTTTCTGAGGTTGTTCATTGTAAAACTTGAAAGAGATTTCCATGGCATGAGGAGTCCCCATAGGATAATCAGTACCCGGAATTTTATTTTCATTTTTATAACCAAAATTATAGAGATAAGCAGGAGCACCAGGTTGTTCTGTCTTCCTCTCAGCAATAACAATTGATCCTAGCCCCATCATGTTAATCGATTGTATAGCAACCAGTATATCCACCGCCGATGCTTCCGGACGCGTTTTTCTGTATGTGTCAATTATCCTTTGGGTATCTTCACCAAACTGCGGTTTCAACTTGCCAGGCAATTCATCGAAACCGATACTGAACAGACTTTTGTCCTTTGACATCATCCCGAAAAAATTAAATTCATCTTCGTTCCATCCTACTATCAGAGGCTTGTCTTTTGATATCTGAGGCGCAACAGGGTCAAAAGGATGGAAAGGCAGTGCAACACCATCCACTACCGGAGAAAAACCTCCGGGTGAAGATTCCATGAGACCTTTTTTCTTGTTTGTTGTTTCTGGTCCTGGTGCAAGTGAAGGAAGTTTAAACTGCAGGTCGAGCAGAACGGCGACAGGTAACTCGAGCAGTTTTTTCCAATCTCTGGCATTTATGTTTAATTCCTTTAAAACCATTGCGGTGGTTTGAGCAGCTGTTTCTTTTGGAGTCATTCGTATGCCAGGGCCACTTTCAATTGAAGCCTTATTAAAGAAAGGGGCTGCAGATGGCATGGCATAGAGACATGAAGTTTTTGCACCACCGCCTGATTCTCCGAATATCATAACCCTGGATGGATCACCTCCGAATGAGGTAATGTTTTTATTCACCCATTCAAGTCCGTCTACAATGTCAAGCATACCCATATTACCCGAGCCGGCATAATCCGCACCGGCGATCTCATCAAGATAGAGGTAACCCATGATGCCTAGACGGTGATTTGTTTCCACCACCACCACATCAAAAAAACGAGCAAGATTAGCCCCATCCTGTCCTACTGAACCACCTGATCCGGTAGAAAAACCACCTCCATGATTATAGAACATCACAGGTCGTTTTCCGTTATCGTTTGCTGGGGTCCAAACATTCAGGAACAGGCAATCCTCTGCAGGTTGTGGTTCATTTATCCCATAAGTTTGATTTGGTGGCTGTATTGCAGGATTCCCCAGCCGGAGAGCATCACGTACACCGGTCCAGACTTCAAGCGGAGCTGGCCGGCGGAATCGTCTGTCACCGGATATTCTTCCTGCATATGGAATACCTCTAAATATATTCACACCTCCGGTCCTGACACCGCGGATCTTTCCATGACTTATTTCAACTGTTACATATTCCTCGGAATTCTGATACCATGCAGAATAAACTGATTTCGGCAACGCCACGGCAGCTGCTGACGCTAGTGACATCCTCGTCACAAATTGTCTACGGTTTATCATAATCTGGTTTTTGAAATTCTTATAAAGTTATTATTTAAAATATGAATTTCAGGCGGAATATGGGAATCTCTTATTTATCACCATCTTAATAAGAAGGAATAACTAAAATATAATTGATAAAAACCAGTTGCAACCAGAAGTAAGGCATTTTACCCTCACTTTACTCTCTCGCCCTTTTAAAAAAACAAAAGATTTTTCATCCCAGAGTAAACTAAACGCCCGATTCTTTTGTTGTTATTGTTTCAGGAATGTCTAAACAATAATTAGTCATTAATTAAAAAACAATCACTATGAAAAATGATAAAATCAAATCAGCTTCCCTGGTGCTATTCCTCTTTTTTATGGCTAGTATCGCCTTTCCCCAGTCCCCTGCTGAATACAAAGCAAAGATTGAGGCAATGAACAAAGAAATGGTAAAAAACATGCTTGCCGGCAATTCCGAAAAACTCTTGAGTATATACACCGATGATGCAGTTTCGCTGCCAAGCTATGAGCCATTGCGTGATGGTCTGCCAGCTATTAAAAAAGCAAATGAGGAAATGGTAAAAAGCGGGGTCAAAATCACCGCCTTTGAACCTACCATCGTTAAGGTTCTGGTAAATGAGAATATGATAATCGAAATCGGAACCTACAAAATCACAGTAACTTACCCTGGAATGGATCAACCATTGAATGACCATGGGAAATATCTTACTGTGTGGGAAAAACAAAAAGATGGCTCTCTCAAGGTAAAAATTGAAACATGGAATTCAGATGTCAATCCTATGAGTACGATGGGTGAAGCCGGACCACAGAAACCGGAGAAATCTAATTAAAATAATTATTCTTGAAATTCTTTCCTGATAAAGCTTATTATCAGGTCTGAACTTTTGTCTTGCAAACATTGACAAGCATTTCTACTGAAAGATTATCTCACAATAATAATATCGGAAACAGCTCTTGCTCCTTCATGATCGAATTTCTTATTATCGCATGGCATGTTGACAATTCCACCGTAAGGTTCATTCCTGATCCACATAGTTGTTGATCCTCCACCATCAAGGTTCACTGCGTCCCTGCATTTAAGCGAAACCATCAGGTCAGACAGTTCACCGAGAGTCATACCTGATGCAGATTCCGTACGGCCATCGACCGTGATCAGGATGATACGGTTCCTGCCTCTTGCACCTATTGCTGTCCGGGGGTGCCTGAGCTTCACAAGTGATGTTTCCGGGAGAACGGTTTTATGTTTTTCCTTCAGTAATAACGGACCTGTCAGCAGGACATCAGGGAACATGGTATGATCATCGTACCATTTGTTTGGATGATTTTCTTCTATGAACAACTCTCCCTTTGTGCTTGATAAGAATTGATCCGTTCATATTTGCATTTCTTCTCCATTTTTTTGCAGTATCGGATTCCTGGATCTTGCCATCTGTCCTGATGTAAGTCACAGATCCGCCTTCCTTTACGTTGAAGAAACCGGCATTGACTGCCACGAGAACATCAGTAAATAAAGCCTGCTTGTCAACAGTAAGATTTCGTTCAGAATCATAATGAAGTGAAATTTCTCTTTTGCGAAGATTTACCAGGAGCAAATTAATATTCTGAGGACCCAGGCTATCGTGATTAGTATGTGTTGATTTCCAGATAAGACCGGCACTCACTTTATTCCGGATCCAATGAATATTTTTAAAACCGGGAATCTGTGCCGCAAGTTCAGCTGATGATGTCAGGATGCATACAAGGAAGGGCAGAGATATTACAGCTATTATTCTCATTTGACAGGGTTTCGTGAAATTCACCTTATTACCAAATACAAGTAAGAAAAAGTGATCTGAATATCAAAACAATTTGAAAGAAAACAGCTCCACAATGAAAAATAAAAAGGCTTCATGCTAAAATAGAATTGTAAAAGTATTTTCCCTATTTTAGTCACCTCATTCTAACAGAAATCGGATGAAAAACCTGGTATATTCAAGTCTTATCTTTCTATTATTGACTAATACTCTTTCTGAAACTCAGGCTCAGAACTGGCCCTGCTGGCGTGGTCCGAACGGAGATGGAACAAGTGCAGAAACAAATTTGCCTGTCCGATGGGATTCGATAACCAATGTAGCATGGAAAGTACCTGTGCCCGGAGTTGGCTATTCATCCCCGATTATTTTCAATGACAGACTGTTTATTACGTCAGCACTTCATGAAACCCGGGAGAAAGTCCTCCTTTGTTACGATAACAGGAATGGAAAGCTTTTATGGCAGCGAACTGTTGTAAAATCTCCTTTTGAAAGGAAGCATGATAACAATAGCCATGCATCAGGAACTCCGGCTACTGACGGGACGACGATTTTTGTCTCCTTCCTTGACGGCAGCGATGTTGCAGTTGCTGCCTTTGATTTTGCAGGCAGGCTGCTTTGGCAACAACGGCCGGGTACGTTCGAAAGCCCTCATGGCTATAGTTGTTCTCCGGTACTTTACGAAGATAAAGTAATTATAAATGGCAGCAGCCAGAAAGATCCGTTTGTTGCTGCCCTGAGCAAATCTGACGGAAAAATTCTCTGGAAAATAAATCATGAGAGGCCATCACACAGTTTCAGCACACCAATTCTCAGGAAAATTGCCGGAAAGACCCAATTGATTTTTTGCGGAAACAGGGAAATTGCATCATATAATCCTGCTGATGGATCAAAATACTGGTTTGTGAGCGGACCATCTGAGGACTTCTGTTCAAGTCCCGTATACAATGAAAAAACCGGATTGATCCTGGTGAGCAGCGCCTGGCCTCAGAGGATCCTGGTCGCAATAAAACCAGATGGTAAAGGCGATGTTTCCAAAAGCCATGTCTTGTGGCAGACAAGGGAAGGTGCTTATTATGTTCCCTCCCCGGTTTATAAGGATAATCTTCTGTTTTCCACTATGACAACCGGTAAACTCCATTGTATTGATGCCGGCACAGGTAAAGTAATATGGACGGAAAACATGGGACCCCAGTATTCTTCACCTGTAATTGCCGGGGGACTGATTTATATGCCCAAAGACGACGGTGTCATTACTGTAATAAAACCAGGTCTTAAATTTGAAAGTGTTGCCAGAAATGCCATGGGTGAAAAGATGTTTGCATCACCGGCTATAAGCAATGGGAAAATATACATAAGGGGTTTTCAGCACCTTTATTGCATCACTATTAACGGGAAAATCTGAAGAATTAAAATAAGGATCTTTTTCATACCTCAATCTATATCCTGGTTAAATCACCCTAATAGTAGGTACCTTTTCCAATTGTTATTACTAATGAGATTTTGAAGATGGTTGCAACTATTTTCCGTTCGGGGTACATTGCCCACCGAAGCTTTAGCGAAGGTGGGCTGAAAACCGAGCGAGTGTGGGAGCGAGAGCGAACACACTCGGCTCAGCGATAATCCTTACATGTTCAGGAATGTTAAGGTAAACTCCGATTTTCTTTATTGAACCAAGACAACCCAGTCTTTTTCAGTTTCGTAAGGAGGGTCTCCCAAAGACATTAAACCTTTCCCCTGAATACCTGATACAGTTCCATTAAATAATTCACCGCCACTGCGCGGATTAAACCATTTTACAGAAAATTTTTTCCCTTCAGCTAAATTTATTCTGGCGTCTTTAGTTCCGGCGGGCAGATAAACCAGGTAGATTTCTCCTGGTTTCTCAATACAGAATGCTCCCTTTAATTTAACAAGCGCATTATTGGAGCTCATTTCTTCCAGAGGAAACTGCAATATAAACCGTGTAGCAATTGTTGACTGCTTCCACCAGTTATCGCGACTGCGGAAGTCTTCGCATATAAGATCGTTTTGAGGGTAACGATAGCCAAAGTACCATTCCACCCCAGCTCCGCCGGCCAGTAAGGTTCCCCACAGGCATTCGTACCGTACGGTATCGTGCAAGGCATCATGAGAGTCAGGCATAATACCTTTCCAGCTTGGTCCTATTTCGTCGAGATTGACCAGCCATTTTTTCCTTGCTTTTCCCGATTCTGCAATCCATTTATAAACACGCCTGTTAACACTTGCAGGATTCCCGATTTGCAAACTCGGGCCATCAAGGTTTTCGAATCCGAGCAGCGGATTGAGATATAAATCCTGATGTCCGTCGTCGGCATGGGTATGTAAGACCACAATATTGGGGTATGGATTGATTTGTTTTAAATAACTCATCATTGCCTTTCGTTGGTCATCGGTTTGGCCAATCGGCGTCCAGTTGGCAGGACCATTCTCCTCTCCAATATTCCAGGTAACAGCCAGATGATGGCCAAAGCGGGCAACCAGTTCACGGAGGTACAATTTCCTCTGTACATCTGTGCCACCGATATCGAGTAAACATTCGTTTTCGGTTTCCTGCAATACAAAATGAATCATCAGCCCAAGTTGGTCCATGTGGTCGAAAACCATTTCCCACTGGTCGAGTTTGCTGCAGTCGAAACGGTAACGTTCGTTGTGGTCGCTGTATGGCCACACATCTTTCCCATCGCCCAAAATATTCAGGGTAAGCATATAAACTGAATTCACACCCGCCGAATTAAGGTAATTCAACGCACCAATAATTCCTTTTCCTTTGCCATTTTGCCAGGTTGGATCACCTGTTTTCCAGTCAGCCACATGTGGTTCGTATTTGTGCAGGTCTTTTTTCGGGTCAGCTTCGCCCTCACGCACCTCTGTTTTAAGGCTAAACCGTGAAGTTTGGTCAAAATCGAAGTAAGCCAGGAAATTCTCCGGACTGTCGGCGCCGTTTTTTATCCATATTTCTTCTGAATCCTGGAATCTGAAATAACCCATTCCACCGTTCACAATTCGTCCTTTTCTCCTGAAATCATTTCCGTTCTTATTGGAAGCAGCAATCTCGAAACTTCCTTCCAGTCCATCACCGGAAACAGATTCACCCTGGTGTTCCCCTTCTTTCACCACAATATCCTTTCCTTTCCGGAATGAAATTTTATAATTCCAAGTACCGGTGGCATCGGGCCTGAAATGGATTTTCCAGACATTACCTTTATCGGCCGATGTTTCAGCAGCATTTCCGTCGGCGGCATAAAAGCCGGGAATAGTGTAACTTTTTCCCCCGCTGGTAAAGGTTGCCTCAAGTCTGTAATCGAGAAAAGGATTTTCCCTTCCCCATTCAGCGGTTTCTGGACCATTGACAAGCAGTGTAACTTTATGCCATTGCTTCAGTTCCCCTTCAATTTTTAAGGTTTGTTTATCCCTGGTCCGGCATGAGAAAAGCAGGAAGAGATACAAAATAAAATAAAGGTTTTTCATTTTATGGTCAGATTAAAATTGGCTTGAGGTAAATATAGAGATTTTCCTTTTCTCCCCCGCTTTTTCGGTTGAACAGGATAACAATGATGCCAGATACCACGACAAGGCTGGTCTTATATTGCGGAAGATAACTCCTGATTATTATTTATCTGAGAATAAGCAAAGACTGCAATAGCAGTCATAATTTTCAGATGATCAGGATCTTTCCCGATCTGCTTACGTTCTGGCCTGAGTTGGTCAAGGCCTCAACCTCATAATTATATATTCCCTTTGGAACTTTTTTCTGTGAGGCATCTGTTCCATTCCAGATTATTTCGTTTCCCTGGCCGAAAAAAACTGTCGTCCCTGACAGGTTTTTTATTACGCACTTATAGCTGGCGACTTTTTTGCTTTTAAGTCTAAACACAGGGTCTTTTGATCGCTGGCTGTAGGACAATGGAATATTAATACCCAGGTCCTCGATTGCGATATCATATACTTTTTCAACGATTCTTCTGGCTAATGTATCAACGAAAGCCTGATTCCTTGAAGGCCCTTTATCTGATCCATCGTCTGGCTCATTAAGAGCTTCCTCCCCTGACAACCTGTTATCTAACCTCTCGATCCTGGCCCTGGACTGCGGATTCAGGGTTACATACTCTTTTACCCAGTTGCTTAATTGTTGGCCAAGTTCGGGATTCATCAGGCTCAGTAATCCGATCGCCTTTGTTTGCTTTTCTGGATCCGTTGAGCTTATATCCTGATAAAACAATTCAAGATATTTCAGCTCCAGCTGTCTTTTAGAATCTTCAGCCTCTTTTGCATTCTGAAATTCAATCAATTGCGTCTGCTGCTGCGAAATCTTGTTTCCTGAGCTTGCTGTATAAAATGCAAGAATGCCCAGAAATATCGGAACAATAAGCTTTTCTAGAGCCGTAAAGAATTTATTCATTGCAGTGTAAGATTAAAGTTGAACCAAAATGTACTTCATCTCAGCGGTCAATTCTGTCGTTCCTGTATGTGCCATTATTTTTCGTTCCCTGGTTCTTTAAATCATCAGAGCAGAAATATAGCAAATTCCTGTCAGATCCAAACTGTCGAATTAAATTGCGAAGCAGTTGACTCAGGCCAGATTGGTATGAGACCGATAAACTTTGGATTTAAGTTATCGGATAATAATTTTACTGGTAATCACCTGACCATCCTTCAGGATCAACCTCAGCAAATATAATCCTGGTTTAGTCTGAGGAATTTCAATTTTCATACCGAAACTTTGGATATAAAAATTACAACCTGATACTTCTTTTCCATCCGAAGCGAACAGTGAAACATGTTTGAGCAGGAGATTATCTGTAAATTCAACATAAATGACATTCCTGGCAGGATTGGGATATATCCGTTCAATAGAGTAATTTTCATTAATTCCGGATGATGTTGAAAACTGGTACCTTAATGATTCTATCTGTCTGACAGGAATCTCTTTGTCCCATAACTTTACTTCATCTACACTTCCGAGAAGTGCATACTGGGTTTCCACATTGTCCATCCTTCCTATGGTAAAGGGTTTTGTTGAGGATTGAATGGCTCCTGAAAAAGCTTTAAATGTATCAAGAACCCCATCCAGATAAAGTTCCATTGAATAGCCTGTATAGAGTGCGCTGACATGGTAATAACGATTAAGCTCGATTGGTATTGATCCATCAAGGTCTGCAATTCCGGAGTTCGTTTTTACTGTCCACCTCAGTACGCCTTCTGGAGTAATAGATAGCTTATATCGCTGTTGCCACGAACCGTGAGAAATGATATACCTTTCTGAACCCAGTTGTTCGCATCTGACCCAACAACTAAGGCTTACTGCATCGCTGAAATTTAGCTCAGCATGATTATCGGTATATATAATGTTTTGTCCATTGGTAAACCTGTAAGCCAGCGATTGGTCACCCCTGGCATCATCTGTTTTGGTTACACCTGTTGCCGTGGCATGGAAACGATCTGCAACAGCATTTTGAGTATCAATATCAAAGGGATACCATATCAGTGGTGTCTGGGTAGCAAGGCTTGTATCTTTTACCAGTACTGTGGTAAATACGGTGGTTGAAAGCATATCCTGATTGGTAACATGCACTGTAATTGTGGAAATACCAGGCGTTTCCGGGGCCTGCCAGGTGACGGAGCTGCTCACGGTCTGGTTTAAAATACCTGTTGAGGCGCTCCATGTATATTCAAATATCTCTCCCGGCGCCGGTTTAGAAAGAGCTGTAAAATCATTCATTCCGCCTGTAGCTGTGTATTTTGAACCGAATTCTATCCCATTCACGATTGGTGGTATGGAAATGCTCTCAACTATAAGAAGGTGAAGTGTATCTTCTGCTATAACACCATTGAAGCTTATTCTGCATTTGAGCACAGGTTGTGATTGAATACCAGGAGCATTAAGATGTACCTGGGACTGGTTATGGCCTTCTATCGGAATATTATCTAAAAACCACTCAAAAGCCACCTGATCGCCCGGATTTATATTTCCAGGTTCACAATATGCCGTGAAATCTGAATTTACCATAATCGGGTTATGATCGGTAGAAAGTGCTTTTATGCGGAGTTTCTCAGAAAAGTCATACTGATAATGATAGTCGAGTATCTTATCACCTGCATATAGTTTGCCGTTACGGGCTTCAGGTATGAGTCCTGCCTGGTAAATTCTTATCAACCTGGTTTCACCGGCAGGTATTGTTATTTGAATTGAATTACTTGCTACAGAAAAAAGGTTGTTTTCAGTAATTGCATCGTACACACCGAATGTTCCTGAGGGAAGGTTAATATCAACCTGTTTGACAACAAGCGTCGGGTTAAAATAAAGGTAAGAAACCAGTGAATCATCTCCGTAAAAATCAGTCTTATTAAGGTCTATCTGAAGTATTTCAGGAACATTTGTTGCCTGTATCACAGCCGCAAGAAATCCAACACTTGAACCACTGTAGAGCGATAAATTTGTGGCAGCCCACCCTTCATTGATGGCATCGCCGGTTGCAAATGGGCTTTCCCCCTGCAACACTTCTTTCATCGATTCATGAGGGATACACGCTGTCGGATCGTAGAATGAAGCCCATTCATAGGAATCCTGGTTCGTTTGTGGAAGTGCATTCCAGTAAAATAACCGGCTGGCACTGGTAAGGTTGAGTAACCATTTGGCAATTGCCCTGGCATACCGTTTATCATATTTAGGGAGGGGTGCCAATGCAGCTGCCTGCTGAAAACCATTCATTACAAATGCATAATCGTTGCCCCCGTCGTTGGCTTCGCCGATCAGGCCAGATACATCATAACCACCCCAGTTCCCCACTATTGAACCCCATCCTCTCAGGGCACCCCGGTCGAAACACCAGTCGAGCAGCTTCTGCAAAGGATAATTTGTGCCTTCAATAGCATTCATTCTGGCTGCAACAAGTGTTCCATAAGATAACTGCAGTTCATAAGAAGGATTTGATCCGAAACCGGTCAGAAAATCCATGGCAAGCTGGGCACCCTCAAAATATTTCCTGTTGCCGGTTTCAATAAAAGCATTATAGAGCAGCCATGCGATACTCCCTGCCGATTCCGGCTCCGGAACGCTTGTTGTATTTGGCAGGCCTGTTGCCAGGTTAAAAGCCCGATAGTTCATACCGGGCAAAGACCATGGGGTAGTGCTCCCGCCCAATTGCTTTACACAATTCAACCAGCGGTTGGCAACAGAAGTAAATTGAGAGTTGAATTCCGGGATTGAAGCAGGATATAATGATCCCAACTGATAAAAGTAAACATTTGGCATTAAATCATACCACCAGTCGCTGCCTGATGTTGTTGAATAGCTGTTCAGATAGACATTCTGGCCGTTCTTCAGGTTAAAAAAATCCCTGGTCATAGCTACCCAATCCATTCCATTCTGGTTGCTTTTATCAATTCCCGCGAGACTAGCTCCTATAATCGCGGGGAAAATATTTATTGCTTCAGCCTGATTAAGATGGTTCACTGTACCCACATAGCTATCCAAAAAGATCGGAGTATTATTGGGATAGTTAAATTGCCCCTCGGTTCCGTTACGGATTAAGGGAAGATACTGACCTGTTTTTCCAGTGTTGAACACAAAATTGTCATAATCGAGGGTCACTGCTTTCCAGTCCCTGATGACTAATGGTGCAGGCAAATCAGGCATAAGACTTATACGTGATATGTTAAGCTGTCCATTTTGTGGAAAACCTGTTAAGGAGATGAAAATGAGAGTTAGAATCAGAAGTGAACGTTTCATCACTGCTATGAGTAGTTCAATTTTCGTTTTCCAAAAGTTTCTAAATAGGTAATTTCTTTCCGCAATATTAGCCGGTAATGAAGATATTGCTGATATTCAAGAAGCTACCCCGGAGGTCCCGGGGTAACTCTGATAATTATTAAGCTCGCGGCAAATTAAATTCTAAATCCGTTGAACTATTTAGCTGCCTTTTCCAGGTCATATATACTCAATACCTGCGCAGCGGTAAGAGCCGTGTTATATATCCTGATGTCATCCAATGCACCTTTGAAGTAACCTACACCATATTGGGAAGGGTCGTCAGCAGGAGCAATTCCGGTCAATGTATTAGGCTGCTGTTGTCCAATTACAAAGGCTTGGGGATTTGCGAGGCTGGTGTTTATACCTCCGGTTCCGGTAAGGTTAGTCCAGGTGTAAATCAGAACACCGTCGCCATAAAAAACTTCTTCACCGGCCTTAAGGGTAACTACAATGTGGTGCCAGAGTCGGTCATTCGGAAGCCCGTTGACGTTCCAATCCCTGTCATTATATGATCCATCGGCAGTTTTGAATGTAAAGAATGGTTTGTTTCCATCCTGGAACTGGAACTTATAACCTTCCCACCACTTCTCTGAGATCATGTAGTTATTAGCCCAGATCGTGTCAACCTTTACCCATAATGAGATTGTGATTTGAGCGGGAGTTAAGAATTCCTGATAAGGAACTTCAATATGAGCACCTTTCATGAAATAAAGGGCCTGGTTAGCAACTCCATATCTATCATCTGTCCACGTTGGAAGCGCTCCCCTGCCGACAATAGTAGAATGTCCGGCCATTAAAGTACCGACCAGATGATTGGATGAAAGATCCGTAACTGTAGCACCAGTACCCTCGCTAAAGGTCCATTGTGCTATCAGATTTTGCTGAGCGATGGGAACAATTGCTTTGGATTTAAACAATAATACTGCAGCGTTCAGGTTTGCAATAGCACTGTTAATCTGTGCCTGTGTAGATGCGGGATCATCATAAATTGGCTGTATAGCCGCAATTGTAGTCTGTAAAACGGCCTTTGATCCCCTTTGATATTGACCTGCTGCTACGCCTTCTACGGAGTTAGATAAAAGGGCATTCGCAACTGTAAGAGAATCAGCAAGAGCACTCTTGTCAACTGCAGGAGGATTATCATCCTCTTTACAAGATGTAATAGATATACCTGCCATAATCAATATCGCAGATAATAAGTTTATTGTTCGGAAAATTTGCTTTTTCATTGCACTAAAGTTTTGGTGAATAAATTAAACATTCTATATCTAAGTATTATTAGTCGTTTATATTTGGATTGTTGTCTTGTTCTGATAAAGGAATCGGGAAGTAGCGATCTTTAATATATGTAAAGTTTGTATTTGATAAAGCTGCTTCTGCTGCTTGTTGACCATAACGCATCAGGTCGAAAAAACGATGGAATTCCAAACCGAGCTCTACACGTCTTTCATGACGAATCGCGTTTCGTACATCCTCCTGGTCTGTTGACACTACATCAGGAAGAAGATTAGTGGGAACTGTGCCAAAACCTGCAAGTGTGTTGTCATAGAGATAACTTTCCCTGGCCCTTTTTCTTACCAGGTTGAGGGGTATCAAAGATTCCGCAGTACGTCCAAGTTCATTCAGGGCTTCAGCTTTAAATAACAGTATATCGGCATATCGTAAATATACATAGCTTAAATAGCCATCGGCTGTGGCGTTTGGAACCTCGCTAAAAGGCTGGACATGTTTCTTACTTATGTAGGTTGTCTGAGACCAGGAAGGGATGAACTCTTCCCCGTTAATCCATTTTTTACCAGGCCTGCCAACCGTATAATCTAACCTCGGGTCCGCTACAGTGTCATGGACTTCAAATTCGTTGATAAAATTTTGTGTCGGGGCATCGAAGGCATATCCCTGGTATATTGAATCTCCCCTGGGTGCAAAATATTGATTAAGATAATTTCCAAGTCCGGGGTTCTGACTACGTAAATGATGTATTTCGAAAAGTGATTCCTGATTGCTTTGAGTTGAGGCCCTGAAATTTTCACTATAAACCGGCATAAGTGCATATAATTGCAGTGAATCTATTGATGAAATAGTTGCAAGTACCTGAGCATATTTGCCTTCATATAAATATGTTTTTGCCAGTAACCCTAAAGCTGCACCTTTTGTAGCCCGACCAATATCCCGGGATGTATAAGTTGCCGGTAAAACAGCCTTAGCATCAATAAGGTCAATTTCAATCTGGTTATAAATGCCTTCAACGCTGGTCTTTGGAACATTAATATCTTCCTGGGTTAACGGTGGGTTTAGTTTTAAAGGAATACTTCCGAAAATGTTTACAAGATAGAAGTACATATGAGCCCTGAGATATTTCGCCTCACCTAAAATGCGGGCTTTGAGGTCTTCGTCCATCGGAATAGCAGGAACTTTGCTAAGAACAATATTGGAGCGTGTAATTGCATCATAATAGCGAAGCCAGATATTTAGCAGGGCTGAATTAGAAGGGACTACATTGAATTGATCTATGTACAGGATATCTAACTGGTCACCGGCAAGGCTGCCTTTAACAGCATCGTCGGATGCCACATCTCCGTAAACCCAAATACAATTGTCGGAGCTGTTAAAGAGTAAATCATTGTAGGCACTGTTAATAGCCATCAAAGCCTGATCCGATGTTTTATAAAATGTCTCACTCGTGTATATCCCCTGCAAGTCTTCACTCAGAAATTTCTGGCAGGAAATGCTCGAAAAAACAAGAAGCATGAATATTGAATATTTAATTTTCATAGCTCTGAATGTTAAAAAGTCAGATTAATTCCGAGATTATATGAAATAGCTGTTGGAAAAGTTCCCCAGTCTACGTTACGAACAATATCCACACCCTGGCCGGGTGTAACATTGTTATTTGTTGTCATCTCAGGATCCAAACCGGTATACCTTGTTAATATGTAGAGGTTGGTTCCTGAAAAATAGATGCGTGCCTTGCTGATATGCACTTTTTGGGTCAATGAAGTGGGAACTGTATAACCAATCTGAAGGTTTTTTAATCGTATGTAGGATCCATCCTGGAGGAATCGGGTTGATGTCAGCGTGTTATTCTGTGAGTCCGACCATGATGCAATGGGCTGACTGTTACTTGAACCGGGACCGGTCCATTGATTATTGTAATATCGGATGGTAACTGTAAATGGTCTGTAAAAACCTTCTATATCCCTTAATGCCTGATAATATATTTTATTACCATAAGCTCCCTGAAAAAAAATACTTAAATCGAACCCTTTATAATCACCGGCAAGATTAAGCCCTCCAGTCAGAGTTGGTATCGGACTTCCCACATGTGTCATATCCAGTTGATTGATTGTACCATCGTTGTTTATATCGGCGTACATAACATCACCCGGACGAATATCTCCGGCCCGACCGGTTTGTTCAAGGGTGTTTCCTTGATATGCATGTGTAATTATATCGCCTGGCGTCTGGAAAATCCCTTCCATCTTATACATGTAAAAAGAGCCTATAGGGTATCCTTTTTCGGTTCTTGTGAATCCAAATGCCTGATCAATAATTGTTCCATTCATTTGGAGAACCTCGTTGTGTAATGTTGATATATTTGCAGTTATATTATACTCAAAGTCACCAATTGAATTTTTATGATCCACTTCAATCTCCAGTCCCCTGTTTAATATTTCGCCATTATTTATCCATGGGTTGCCATTGAGATAATTATACCCGACAGAAGGAGGTAGCGGCTGTTGAACGAGCATATTGTAGGTAATTTTTCTAAAATAATCGACCGTAATATTGAGCATACCTTTAAAGAGGCTTAGATCAGTTCCAAGATCAAATTGAGTGGCAGTTTCCCATTTTACATCAGCATTTCCTAACTGAGTTGGTGCATAACCATTATTGACAACGCCCGAAAACGGATAATTTATCTGTGGGGAGAGTTTGTCGGTAAATGCATACCAGTTGGGTATGTCCTGGTTACCGTTCAGACCATATCCGGCCCTTACTTTCCATCTGTCAATTATTTTTACATCTTTAAAAAAATTTTCCTTACTGATTACCCATCCAACTGAACCTGAATAAAATGTACCCCATTTGTTGTTTGAAGCAAACTTCGAAGTTCCATCCTCACGTATCACAAGGCTTACAAGATATTTTTCTTTGTAAGCATAATTAGCGCGGCCAAAAAATGATTGCAAGGCATACCCTGCTTTGCCTTCCCCGGAAGTTCTTATTCCCAGACCATTACTTAAATAAACCAGATTCAGGTTCTGGTCAGGAAGATCCATAACGGAGGATGAAGCATCATAACTTGTCAGTTTAATTGACTCTTCACCTGCAGTAATGGATATATTGTGGTTTTTACCAAATGTTTTGTTGTAAGACAGAACATTGTTAATAGTCCAGGTCGATGTATAATTATTTCCAACAGAGAGACTATTCGGATTATTGATCCTCAGATTTGTACCCCAGTTTTCATTAAACCTTTTTGAATTAGATGTATTGAAATCCATGCCGGCATTTGTAATAAAACTTAAGCTTTCTGACAACTTAATAATTGAATTAAATTTGAGGTTATAGCCATTGTCCAGTCTCGTATTATGGGTATTCAATGCTACACCAAGAGGATTATATCCGTCCCCAAAAAGTTCAGGACGCTCCGGTAAGTCAACAAAATTACCTGCGTTGTCATAAGTTGCAATAGCCGGGGTTCGGAAGAAAGCATAACGGACCGGATTACTTCCGTTTCCTCCCCAACCGTCGCCGTTGCTGGCAATGATATCAGTAGATGTACGATATACATTCAGGTTACCATTCACAGTTAACCAGTCTTTAATTGCTGAATTAACGTTAGCCCTGGCCGTTGTCCGGTTAAACCCGCTATTGTAAATGATTCCGTCCTGGTTGAAATAAGAACCGGAAATATTATAATTTGTTTTTTCATTGCCTCCTGAAAAAGACAGATCGTATGTTTGCGTGGGTGCAACCCTGAAAATTTCTTTCATGTGGTTGATATCAGGCAAAGTGGCAGCATATTCAGCTGAAATTATCGGCCTTTGCACAAAAGTTGGCAGGTAAGGATTATCATTATTCGCAGCAGCATTATAAATACTGACATATTGCTGAGTATTGACCATTGGTGGCAGGTAACCATGCGTTTGCCATCCTGTCTGGAATTTAAAATCTATATTACTATCACCTTCTTTTGCTTTTTTAGTAGTAACCAACACGACGCCATTATTGGCCCTTGAACCATATATTGCCGCTGAAGCTGCATCTTTAAGAATAGAAATGCTTTCTATTTCACCGGGTGATATACTATTCAGAGCCAGAGGATCTTTGGTCGGTATTCCATCGATCACATACAACGGCTCGTTATTGCTGTAAATAGATCCCGTCCCACGAATACGTATTGAAACGCCATCGCCCGGCGCACCGGTATTTTGAGTAACCGAAACCCCCGCAGCCCGGCCCTGTAATGCTTGATCGACTCCCGATACTGCAAACTTATTCAGCATTGATCCATCTACCATACTGACTGCTCCTGTGAGGTCAGTCTTCTTTTGGACACCGTATCCCACCACTACAACATCACTCAGCAACTTAACGTCTTCAGCCATTATCACTTCCAGATGCGACTGGTTTCCAACTTTTATTTCCTGTCTTACAAATCCTATATATCCAAAAACAAGTACCGGATCAAGGATATCATCAGGAATGATCAATGAAAATTTACCATCTGCATCAGTATTGATACCTTTTAAGGTGTTTTTTATGGATACACTAACACCAACAAGTAATTCGCCTTTAGCGCTTTTTACCACTCCGGTGACGGTAGTCTGACTATAGCTTAGTGTTGCCGATACCAATAAATACAGATAAATAATAAGACCTTTTTTCATTTCCTTTCAGTATAAGAAAGTTTCAAAATGTTCTTTGTCAGCTGAATGGCGGGTAATTGCAGCAGAAAACGATAATCAGGGCAGATAAGAGAGTGTATTTAGATAGTCCTTCTTCTTAAAATTGATTACACACGGATCAGAAGTCATCAGATCGGGATCGTTTTTATCGAATTTAAGGATTTCGATCTTACCCTTAATGTTATATACCGGAACACTTATTTTATCTTCAATCTGTCTGGGACATACAGCAACACGAAGCAGAAACCAGATTTTGTCGTCAAACTGATAAACCCCCGGTTTAAGCAGACAGACTACTTCCATTCCTGTAATACCTGGTTTCAGATCATCAGGGCGAAGAAGCAGGTTTAGCCTAAAACGGTGTACAAAATCCATCGCAGTCTGTTTTATAACAAACAAAGCAGCTGTCGATTTGTTGAAATAACAACCCGCCATTTTCCCGAATTATTTGATGCATTTTAGGTGGAAAAAATTGCTGATCAGGAAAAAGAAAATAGGTTCCTGAAACTAAGGTTGTAAGCTTACTCCTGTTCACCCCCTCCTTTTTATTTGTCTCCAAAACGAGGTTTTAGGCAAAGATCCAACCAGGGATCTTCTTTTTGGTGGCACAGTCTGACCTGGGATTAATACAAGGGACGACGACCCCATGTACGTTGAACAGGATAACGACGATGCCAGATACCAGCCTGTACAGCTATACCAACAACAACTAATCCAAGGAAAACCAGCCAATAAACGGAGCCGGAGATATGCAGGATCGGCATAAGAATTTCAGCCCCCAGCAACGTGGATAGAATGATAATTGCCCAGTCGAAAAATACAGCCACCAGTAGAAGTCCTATAATGCCTCCAATGATGTAAATTACCGAAGGTTCAGCTGAGACAGAAAAGCCGATTGAAACTACTAATGTAGTCATTAAATAACCGCCAGCCAGGAAACCGGCGATCAGGATGGCCAACCCTTCCAGCATAATGGCAAGGAAGGCACCAATAATTCCAGCGATTATGGCTATCAATAGAATGGCCAGTTCTGACTGGCCGCTTATTAATTGCGGAGCAAGGGTTAGTCCTGCTATAAAACCAGCCACTCCTACAAAAAGCCAGAAAAGCCTTCTTCCAAAGAACAACAAAAATATCCCCAAAATCATTGAGAAAAATACAGTAATAGTCATTATAATCTTTTTTAATAAAATAAACTTGGAATATATCTGATATTTTTTCTGACGATTGCTGAATAATATCAAATTACATGTTAAACAGAGATTGAATAAAATAGTTCTGTACTGAATAATATCATGAATATGTTTAAGACGTTGTTTCCATGCGTGCTTTAATCTCAACTCCCTGATAAACTGGGTGACCCTGTGCTCTGAGCGCTTCTCCAAAACGAGTTTTTCGGCAAAGATGCAACCAGGGATCTTCTTATTGGTTGACCAGTCTGACTTCCATTCACACAAATCAGTCAAGACTTAGTGGAACTCCGGCCTGTTCTTTAAAAAGGATATTAATCAGTTTACTATCGGAAGTTATTATCTGCCCGGAGCTGAAAGAAGTTTTTCAAGTTATTCCAGCTTGCGTCGTAAATCTCATTTTATTCGGTTGTTTTTCCGTCAAATTTTAAATCACTAGTTTCACCATCTTTCTTTGTTGCATTTATGAGGCCATCTTTGTGTTGAGGAGGGGCATAGATTGTATACAATTTTAATCCTTTTACGGAATCCGTATTTATTACATTGTGTTTAGAGCCAGCAGGTATAACAATCGCATCACCATTTTCAACCTTGTATTCATTTCCATCAATGATGCATTTGCCCTGTCCGCCTTCGAACCGGAAAAACTGATCTGTGCTGGCATGAGTTTCTAGACCAATATCTTCACCGGGTTTTAAGCTCATTATTACAACCTGAAGATGTTTGCCTGAGTAGAGTACTTTTCTGAAATTTTCATTTTTTAGCGTATCTCTTTCGATGTTACTTTTAAATCCTTTCATGATAATATTTATTTGGTTCAACAAAAATTTTGAGAGACATTTTCTACGTTATGGAAGATCTTTTATCTTCTACAAAGTTCCTTCTCTTTATTTCAATTATTGTTACAAAACTTTTTAATCAAATTACATCATTCACACATTTTTGAGTCGGCGGATATGATTTGAGAAATTACTGAAATATTGTAATTCCCGATGGTTTATTATTAATTACCGATGATATTTCAAACATAATATGGAGGGTACGTGCAGTTAAATAACGGGATACACCTTTAGAATAAATTCCGTTTGGTGGCAATCTTTTAGAATGTTCCGATTAACGGGGAACAGGCTCGTGTACCATTTCGTTGGTCATGGAAAGAAGATTGGGAAATTTCCATATTCCTGATGCCGTTTAGCCAACCTGACAAACCGGTAAAGACACCACCAAACAGAATTTTAAAATGACCTGTGCAATCCTGGAAATAAGGATTGCAGGCCATTAAACTTATTTTCCCGCAAATTTGACCAGCTCTGCGTTGAACTTCTTAGTTTCCTCCAGAAACACACTATGGCCGCTAATTTCAAAAGGAACAATGTATGAATTTGAGATTTCGGCTTTCATTTGTTCCGCCAGATCAAAAGAACATATTTTGTCTTTTTTACCATGCATAATCACTGTCGGAATTTTTATTTTTGCCAGATCACTTCTCAGGTCCGTATCGCGCAAAGCGATCAGACATTGACCTGTTGCATAAGAAGAAGCACTTAAACAGATCCCATTTAACCAGCTGCTGATCCCATCATTTAATGATGTTTCAGTAGCAGAGAATATGTTTGCGAAATTGGATAAAAGCTTTGGCCGGTCCTTATAGTTTAATTCAATTAAATCATCAACCGCACTCTTTGTAAAATTGAATGGAAAATCTTTGCGTTGTGTCCAGATCGGTGCTGCTGCACTGAATAAAGCCAGCTTAGAAACATGGGCTCCATTATCTGCTGCAGCATAAAGCACTGCAATGGCCCCTCCCATGGAAAAGCCACCTAAAACAGCATCTTTTATTTCCAGTTTACCTAAAACCCTTTTTATATCTAAAACATGTACATCATAATTGTATGCTGAGTAAGGTTTATCTGATTTGCCAAAACCTCTTAAAGTAATGCCAATTACGCGAAAATTCTTACTTATCAAATCGTTGTATTGATATTCATACATTTCGTCACTTAACGGCCAACCGTGTATTAGTACAATTGGTCTTCCTTTGCCTGCATCGGTAATATGAAGACGTACGTTGGTTTCTACTTCAATATACTCTGCTCTTGCCATTTCCGGTATTATTTTATCTTGTTGTTCTTCCATCATTATAAATATTAAATTGTTTACAGAGTAGATATTGGGTTGTTATTTCTCCTCCCTTATAATTCATCCTTATCCTCATCCAGATCGTTGTGATCATCTCCTCCAATACTGTAATAGTTATTCTCCTCATCTTCATTCCCGATATTTTCCTGTTCATCATCCAACTCTGAACCTGGAATATCCAGATTACTGCCAGATGCATCATCTTTGGATTCTTTCTCAATATTAGTCCGGGCTTTATCACTTTTATCCGATTTTTTTATTTTGGAAATGTCCTCAGGATCCATGTTTTTCTCTTTCTTAAATCTATTGTAGATATCTTCACTTTCCGGATATAATGGGTATTCCAGGTGATCGTCCGTCTCATCATTGTTCGGCATATGGTCAGACGGATTAGTATCCAGTTTCTTTTTCATTGTAATAATTTGATTTTCATTTTTTTGTACTTAATTGTATCTTCATTATCATTTAATCTTTTTGGGTATCATGTGCTTTTTCAAAAACGGCCCGTCGCAATCCAGGATTCCCAATTTATAAATGAATTTGGAGTATAAATTTAACCTCCTGCTTACAAACAAATGTTATATAACTTTATTAAAGAGTTACATAATTTACACATTTTTTAAATGCGTTGTATCTTTTAATCACAGTCTGCTGCCAAATAATCCGGGACTTTGAGAACTGGTGTTATATGATGAGCTTAAGATCAACATCCCATTGCAATGGGATATGTGTGAATGATGTAACTCTTTTCCGGAATATTGTAATGCTTTACGGAATTAAAGGACTGATCTTTGTAATGTGAAAATCCATTCACAATTTTAAAATTCAAAAAAATGAATCCAACAGAATTAGAAGGAAACTGGAATGAGCTGAAAGGCAAGCTCAAAAAGAAATTTGCAGTCTTAACGGACAATGACCTGATGTTTGAAGAAGGTAAGAAAGAGGAGATGCTTGGAAAACTTCAAATCAAACTTGGCAAAACAAAAGAAGAATTGGACAAGATTTTTAAAGAGCTTTAATCATCTTTTTATACCAAAAAAATCGTCGGGTATTTTGCAGTTTTTAACCAAATAATTTTGGATTAAAGAATGTATATGAAGAGGCTTCCTTTTTCTAAAACGAGTTTTTCGACATAGATACAACCAGGGATCTTCTTATTAGTCGACCAGTCTGACTTCCAGGAAAATTCCACTAAGTTCTCACATGATGATCCTATTGCCTTATATCACTGATAAATCAGTACCGTAATTTCCTGGCCGTTCAGCATTATCTTATTTCCAGTGATGTTTTCAGGATTCATTTCCTTATAATTTACCATTACCTTTTTCGAATTCTTAACATCAACTATAATTGTCCAGTCAGCCAGTGTTTGTCTGCCAGAATACTCTATGTGATCACTTTTCTGGCTTATAGCAAGGCTAATTCCATTTGGATATCCGTTACCATCAATATCGTTATTCAGTAACCATTTAATTCCTTTGATAACATCAGGAAATAATTCTGTTATAAGTTCTTTATCTCCTGTCCATGCAAAATAATTTCTCAAAAGAGTAATAAATAGTGCGGTTTCGCTAAGGAGGCCAGGATTTTAAACTGATCCGTTCGTTGAAACTTCATGAATGATTCATCCATTTCCATTCGTTTCTTTCGATACCTTTTCCAATAAAATAATGGCGTTTTTTGCCAGCTCATGATCGCCCGTTGCCAAAACTCCCTGCAAAGAATAAACAACATCTCCTGAGAATAGGGAGTATTTATAAGAATTTTAAATTGAAAATTTTACCTTATAAATCAGCTACTAAACGGGCTTTATTAATTATTTTTCGATTAAGTTAGGCAAACAAGTTTCATTTATCATATCGTAAGTAATAATATCATGAAGTGTACACTTTCAACTTTAATTCTGCTTTCCTGTTTAATTTCAGGATGCACCCATCAGATTCGTTTTTCGGGCAATCCGGTCTTTCCCGGATGGTATGCTGATCCGGAGGGAACAATTTACAATAAAAGGTTCTGGATATTTCCCACGTATTCTGCCCCCTATGAGGATCAGGTTTTTATGGACGCATTTTCGTCTAAGGATTTGACAAACTGGAAGAAGCACGGAAGGGTCATAGATACCGGAGCTGTCAGCTGGGCTGAAAAAGCTATGTGGGCTCCTTCAGTCATAAAGAGAAACGGTAAGTACTTTTTATTGTTCGGCGCAAATGATATACAGTCCGATGACGAGACCGGAGGTATCGGAATTGCTGTTGCCGATAAGCCGGAAGGCCCCTACCGGGATTACCTCGGCAAACCTCTGGTCGATAAATTTCACAATGGAGCACAGCCTATCGATCAGTTTGTTTTTGAAGATTTTGATGGTAAGCTTTACCTTATTTATGGGGGCTGGCGACATTGTAATATTGTAAAGCTCAGAGATGACCTTACGGGAGTCGAACCATTGGAGGACGGAACACTGTTCCGTGAAATAACCCCGCAGGGTTATGTTGAAGGTCCCTTTATGTTCATACACAAAGATAAATATTATTTCATGTGGTCGGAAGGAGGATGGACAGGTCCGGATTATAGTGTTGCATATGCGATAAGCGATTCACCTTTCGGTCCTTTCGAAAGGATAGGTAAGATCCTTCAGCAGGACCCTTCAATAGCAACAGGAGCCGGACATCACTCAGTTATACGGATACCCGGCACTGAAAAGTATTATATTGTCTACCATCGGAGGCCACTTGGAGAGAAGGGCCGTAATTCCAGAGAAGTATGTATAGATAAATTGGAATTTGATGAGAATGGATTCATAAGAGCAGTTGCTATTACAAAGGAAGGAGTACCGGCCCAAAAAGCCAGGTGAAGGCAATTTTATCAATGGCTGTTAATTTGTGTCAGACTAGCTTAATTATCACAGGCGGGCCCCCCAGTTGGAATTTTGATCCAATCATCAGATCACACAAGTACATGAAACATACAGCTACTCATTCCTCAAGGTATCAGCCGGATTCATATAAGCAGCTTTGATTGTATGAAAACCCAGGGTTAGTGCTGTAATCGCTACAATTATCAGAAAAGCTGTAATAAAATAGACCGGTGTTAAACGAATATGATTTACATATGATTCCAACCATTGGGTTATAATGTAATATCCAACCGGGAAGTGCAATCAAAGAAGATATCAATAGAAGCTTCCCATAATCCTTCTGAAGCATAATCATTACACTGCAGGGATAGTTGCACCATAGGCTTTCCTTATACCTATCTCCTTCCGTCTTTTTACGTATTGTAAAAGCAGTAAGACTAAACAGACCAATACATGAAATTACAATTGTCAGAAAAGTAGCTGCATTTATCAGAGTACTTAATTTTCTTTCATTGTCATAATACTTATCAGCTTCCTGATCAAGAAACATATAATTTACCGGAAATCCTGGTGAATTCTTTTTAACGAGTTCAACAATATTGTCGACTACCTGAAAGTGATTTCCTGGTTCAAGCTTAACAAATATCCTCTTAGCCCACCAATCTTTATTTTTATAAATAAATACCGGTTTTACTTCGTCTTTCAGCTGTGTGGAAATGGAAATCCTTAACAATTCCTACAATAGTATATCTGACATCCCCCAACCATATTATTTTTCCAAGAGGGTCTTCCATTTCCATTTTTTTCACTGCGGCTTCATTAATAATCACCTCCGGGCTAATTGTACCTTTAAAAAACTGTCTGCCCTCAGAGATCCTGATATCAAGGAGATCCAGATAGTTATCATCTACCTGCATCATAAAAAACATTAAAGGCTTACCCGATATATTCCCTTCCCATTTATCTAATTGTATTAAAATTGCCCATATTAACAGGAACATTACCCCCCAGTGCAACCTTTTTTACACCCGGGATCTTCTCGATCTGTTCAGCAATCGCTTCTATATTTTCAGGTTTGATGTGGGGATACATTGTCATAACTCTCTCTTTATCAAACCCAAGGTCGCTTTGCTGCATATATCTTATTTGCCTGTTTATTACAAGGATGCAGAAAATAAAAATAATCGCCAGTCCAATCTGTATAACAACCAGAATCTTTCTTAAACCGGAGCCCTGCATAGCATCAGAAGGCATCGGTTTGATAACCTTCGCCGGATTAAAGGAAGAAAGAATAAGTGCAGGGTAAATTCCGGAAATGAATCCTGTAAAGAATGTCAGAAGGAGATAGATCATTATATTTCTGAGAGAAAACAACATTGAAATATCAAATTCCACTCCGCTTACCCTTACAAAAACAGGAAGAAAGAGAATGACTAAAAATATAGCAGCCATTGTAGCCAGAGAAGTTTGAAAAAGTGATTCTCCAAAAAGCTGAAAAACAAGATTCCTCCTGCTGGCTCCGTTAACCTTTCTGACGCCAATCTCTTTTGCTCTCTGAGAAGCAAATGCAGTCGAGAGGTTGATAAAGTTGATACAGGCTAATCAAAAGGAGGACAAAACCGATAACAGAAAATAATATCACCCGTGTTATTGGTCCTTTGTCCGAAACAGGGTATTTTATTGATTCAAATCCTGGATCTCTATACAAATAAAGCCTGGTAAGGGGATTAATGAACAGGGTTCCTGAAAAACCCTTGATTTTAGTCTGCCAGTAACCTGCTAACTTATTATTGAACTGAATTGCATCAGTCTGTTCTTTTAACAAAATGTAAGTAATAAAATCAATTCTGCCCCAGCTATCTAAAGTCATTTCCCTCCTTCTCCAGGATTACAAACGATACAAGATAATCAACTTTCAGATGCGAATTTGAGGGTGAGTTTTCGATAACACCTGAAACTGTAAGTACATCAGTATTATTAAACAAAAGAGTTTTTCCAATCGGATCTTTATCTCCAAAAAGAATTCCGGCAATTTTTCTTGATATTACAATTTCATCCGGATCTGGCAAGTAATTTGGAAGGGTCACCTGAAATAACTTTTGTTGAGAAAATATTGAAATAGGAATGATTTGTATAATAAAGATTATCAGCAGTAAACAACTTATCATCAACTTTTATTGCTCTTTGGTAACCGGGCATGAGTACCACAGCATCCTGAACCTCTGGAAAATCGACAAGTAAAGATTTAGCTACAGGTGCAGGTGTAATAGTCCAGACAGACGGATCGCCCGAAAAATTAATAAGTGATTCGACTCTGTAAATCCTGTCTGCATTCTTAAAAAATCTGTCATAGCTTAGTTCATGACTGACCCAGATAGCTATAAATATTACACTTGCTAATCCAAGTGCCAGACCCGAAATATTTAGTAATACGAATCCGTTAAATCTTCGAAATAACCTGTTGAATTTGTAATTATAGATACTTTTCATGAAGAGAAATTTTCTGATAATATTTTTCTAATGACTTCGAACCTGAATTTTTGCTGCATTGCTCTACGACAAAATGAATTTTACAATTAAATATTAATAAGAATCCCGAATAATGACATAAGGTGGATAATAACAGAAAATCTTGATGCCATTTGACATGAAATGAAAAATAGTAATTATAATTTTGCTGATACTCCCGAGCCGGAATATATGATTGGGATGTATGATATCTGTACTGGTTAGCAATTGCTAATTACTTAAAATAGTAATAATGGACACACCAATTATTTTCTGGATACTTTTCAATGCTTTTGTGCTGCTCATGTTAGCACTTGACCTTGGTGTTTTTCATCGAAAATCTCATGAAGTATCTTTAAAGGAAGCATTAACATGGACTTTTATCTGGGTTTCCCTTGCATTGATTTTTAACGCAATAATTTTTTATTGGAGAGGCCGGCAACAGGCGCTGGAGTTTTTTACCGGATATTTAGTGGAAAAAGCACTTAGTATTGATAATATCTTTGTTTTTATAATGATTTTCACATATTTCCAAATCCCTTCAAAATATCAGCACAAAGTGTTGTTCTGGGGTATTTTAGGCGCATTATTAATGCGTGTGGTTTTTATATTTGCCGGAGTTGCACTCATTGAAAAATTTCATTTTACCATCTATATTTTTGGTGCATTATTGATTTACACAGGCTATAAAATGTTTTATCATAATAATGCAAAGATTGAGCCCGATAAAAATCCATTAATAAGGTTTTTTAAAAAGTTCATGCCGGTAACACCTCATTTACAAGAAGATAATTTTTTTGTAAAACTCGATGGTAAACGATATGCAACGCCGTTATTTTTGGTTTTGATACTAATAGAAACTACTGACCTTATTTTTGCAGTGGATAGTATCCCCGCAATTTTAGCAATAACACAGGATCAGTATATTGTATATACGTCCAATGTGTTTGCAATACTGGGATTACGTTCCCTCTATTTTGCATTGGCAGGTGTAGTGCATCGCTTTTGGTTGTTGAGTTTTGGTCTGGCAATAGTATTGGTCTTTGTAGGTATAAAGATGCTGCTGATCGACTTATACAAAATTCCAATCGAATGGTCGTTGATTTTTATAGCCACTATAATTACAGGTAGTATCCTCTTATCGTTAAAAATAAAGAGAACTAAATAGTTTATTATTTTGATTCTTTTAGAATTATCGCAAGAGCTTAAGGAGATTAAATTCCGGGATATTAAATCGGAAGAGCTTTATATTCATTTAATGTCTAAAATAGATGAACTGGAGCATTTGTGAAATTAAGAAATATTTTAATCGTGGATAAATTTCCCGTAATGAAAATCAGCAGTTTGCAGGTATGCACAGAAGGCGGCAGTGGGGATAGTATAAAATGGCGTTATCTTGTATGACTTTGAAGGCTGTCTGAAATTTTAACAGTTTTTTCATCCTTGCATAATTCCAGACTGATTTTCCAGAGTCTTTCCTGCATTTCCTGGTCAAAGACCATTTCTTCTTCCTTCATCCCAATAAACTCATTTTTCTTCCATGTGATAAATTTCCCTGACTTCTTCAGGCTTTCTTCCTGGTTTTCAGTGAACAAAGGAGCCATTATCATCCCGCATTTCTCTATTGAAATAAATGTCCCGAAAAACTTCATTATAGTTGCCATGGTTTTCATTGAAACAGGAATAATATTAAGCTGATTACTCCACACTGTTTTGGATATTTCAAAACCAATGAAGGATACTTTTGAGCCTTTCACTCCTCTATACAAATCATGTAACTTAACCAGGAACATTCTTTTGGCAACCATAGCCTGATGGATCCCGTTTTCAAAACTCCAGTTTTTTTTCATCTGGATGTCGTCCCAGAATATTTTGCCACCACGGGTTACATTGAATATTACTCTTCCGCCATTCTCAGAGTTTTCCAGCAGGTTCAATAAATTTAAAGTCAGCATAAACTGAGATAAATAATTTACCTGGAAATGTGAATCCATTCCATCTTCAGTTTCTACCCGTTTTGCAGCATAACCTAAACCGGCATTTATGAATATACAATCCAGAAACTTATGTTTACTTTGAATCTCGTTGATTGCATTCCTGACATCACGTGAGTTTAGTAAGGTCACATAGAATAATTGATATTTTTTTATTCATGGTGGAGTTTTCAAGTTCTCTGATTGTAGCCTCACCAAGTTCTTTTGATCTGCACAGTAGGATAATTTCATGAATCTGGTTATCAATTCCTGCCAATACTTTAGCCACTCCTTTTCCCATTCCATTGGTGCCACCGGTAACTAATATTTTCATTTCTTTCCTCCTTTATTGATTTTTAAAAATTGGTCCCGATATACAAATTGGGTTCAAAGAGGAAATAGTTATTCCATTTTCTTTCTTTCTCTTTAAACCCCTGTGGTATTTTTGTATCTACTGGCCAATAATTGCAATGTATCTGTGGTTCGATAAAGATTCTGTTATTGAATATTGGGATGTGATAACCAAGATGATAAGAAGTATATAATTTGAAACCGTTGCCTATTTTCTTATTATTTTCGTCCATGTATGTCTTTGCTAACGGCAAAATTTCTATTAAGGTAAATAATCCTTTCCATATATAGCGCTGATAAGTAATACCTATTCCACTTTCTCTGAGTCTCCCCGGGAAGAATTCACTTTCTTCCTATCAGTTTTATGTTTGAATCCCTTATGATATTTAAGATTCCATGCAAATGAGCCTCGTCCTTAAGATTCCTGTAAGGATTATATTGTTTCCTTCATAACGGATCTCCAAGCCCTCAAAGCAATCTTACCATTTTTCATTAAGATGTCCCTGTGCTCTTATTATAGCCTTGCCTTTCATTTTTATTGATTTAATTCCTTTACAAAAGTCGGGTACCCCCAACAAAAAAAAATCACCCCTGAGGGTGATTCTGGGGGGTGATTTTGAAAAAACAAACTACAGAGGACGCAAAAGGGTTGAATCCTTTTTCCTACTTTTGAAACCTCAAACGAAAAAGATGCTCAGCTCTAAACGATTCCTTCTCTTAACACTATTCTTTCTTTCCGGAGGAATATTGCTTTATTCCCAGGAGAAGGCTGTGAACCGGGATAAATACCGTATTAATATATCACGAACCAGCGAGGCGATGAAGATTGACGGAGTGCTTGATGAGAAATCATGGCAGGGCTCAGAGATAGCTGAGAATTTTATACGTGTGACGCCGGTAGATACAGGTTTTGCAATTGCAAAAACTACTGTTGTAATCACTTACGATAAATCAAATATATATGTCGGAGCTGTCTGCTATGATCCCTTACCCGGAAAAAGACCTGTGGAATCCCTGCGCAGGGATTTTGAGTTTGACAAAAATGATAACTTCAGGATACATATAGATACCTATAATAACCTGACGAATGGATTTGCCTTCGGCGTCTCTGCAGCGGGAGCTCAGTGTGACGGAGTGATAAACAACGGAAACCAGTCGAGCTTTACCTGGGATATCAAATGGAAATCAGCAGTGAAGAGCTACAATGATCGCTGGGTGGCTGAGATGGCCATCCCTTTCCGCAGTCTCCGTTATCTCGGGGGAGAGAAAGAATGGGGAGTCAACTTTGGCCGGCTTGATCTTAAAACGAACGAAAAATCAGCATGGGCTCCTGTTCCGCGTCAGTTTCCTCATAACTCCCTGCCACACGCAGGAACGCTGATGTGGGATAAGCCCCTTGATAAAGCAGGATTACGGTTATCCATCATCCCTTATGCCACTTCAACAGTCATAAAAAATACAGAAGCAGGTGAATCTGCAAAATGGAAATGGAATGCAGGTTTTGATACTAAAATGATATTGTCAACATCCATGAACCTCGACCTGACAGTCAATCCTGATTATTCCCAGGTTGAGGAAGACAGGCAGCAGACTAATCTCGATCGCTTTGAATTGTTTTATCCTGAAAGACGACAGTTTTTTCTTGAGAACAGTGACCTGTTTGCCAATCTCGGGAACAGTCAGGCACGTCCTTTCTTTTCAAGGCGTATCGGACTTAATGTCCCTGTAAATTTCGGTGGAAGACTGACCGGAAGGATTGGCAATAAATGGAGGATCGGGATGATGGATATGCAGACGGGATCAAAAGGCGAAAACCTTTCAGGTAATTACGCGGTCGCTGTTCTGCAGCGTGAGATCTTCAGCCGTTCCAGCATTGTAGGATTTCTTGTTAATAAAGAGATCACCGAATCGTATAATGATTCTGCGTTCACCGGTTACCGTTACAACAGGGTGGCAGGACTGGAATATAATTTCGCCACTGCAGATAACCAGTGGCAGGGCAAGATATTCTATCATCAGTCATTTTATCCCGGAGCGGGCATGGATGCTGCAGCTGTTTCCGGAAATATCAGCTATTCATCTCAGTACCTGAAAGCCGGCATCGATCAGTCATGGATAGGATCGGATTACATTGCCGAAGCAGGTTATATAAGAAGAACCGGTTTCTATGAGATCACACCGTCTGTCAGCTACCTGTTTTATCCATCAGGGTCGAAAAGGATCATCAGTCATGGTCCCGGTGCCAGCTTCAATGCGATCTTCGATCCGGAATTCAATCTATACTGACCGGGAAACACAGCTTTCATATAGTATCGGATGGCAGAATAAAAGCCAGCTGTCCGTCAGCATAGAAGAACAATTCGTTAAGCTCAGCCGTGCTTTTGATCCTACCAATACCGGGGGAGAGAAACTTGCCGCTGGTGAGCAGTTTAACTGGAAAAGTGTCCGGGCGGGATTTACTTCAGATGCCCGTAAATTATTCAACTACATCCTGAATGCAAGCATCGGAGGTTACTATAACGGAAACCGCTGGAACATCAACGGACTGATGAACTACCGGGTACAGCCATATGGCAGCATCGGAATGACAGTGAGCTATAACAACATCTCATTACCCGAGCCTTACAACAGTGCGAAGCTGATCCTTGTGGGACCCACACTGGATATAACCTTCACGGATAAAATATTCCTCACAACATTCGTCCAGTACAACAACCAGATCGATAACCTGAATATGAATATCCGCTTCCAGTGGCGTTTTGCACCGGTGTCGGATCTGTTTATTGTGTATACAGGGAATTCCTACACGGAAAATTTCGTGAATAAAAACCGGGGATTAGTCATTAAGCTATCATACTGGTTTAACTAACTGATTCCGGGGAGCTCTCAATCTTTTTTCCTCGTTTCTGCTTTTTAATAAGCTTTTTCTATTGATATCAGGATCATCGGTAAGCTATATCCATAATTTTAAAAACAATATCCTCCCTGTCTCGCTTCAGAGTAACCTTGTCTCCGACTTTTTTATTTATTAATGCTTTGGCTAAGGGCGATATGAATGAGATCTTACTTTTGGAAATGTCAGCCTCATCAACACCTACTATCTGAAAAATCTGAACGTTCACAGACACTTCATTTTTGAGGGTCACTAATGCACCGAACCTTATTTCGTTTTGAGGTTGCTCCTTCAGATCGACAACTTTGGCTTCAGCAATTCTGTTGTTCAACAACTGTAATTTTGCATTAATATAGTTCAAGGCAATTCGTTTCTCATTTTCGTTGGTGCTGCTCAGGTTGTCTCTTTCATCGATCAGCATCTGTTTTTCAGCTAATAGCTGGTTCATTCCGGAAAGGGTAACATAGTTTGTTACACCCTCCGGTAAGAATGCCCTCTGTGGCACTATTGGAACTTCTTCCTGATCATCTTCTTTGACAAATCCCCTGCTCATAACTTACGGATCCAAGGTACTAAATTAGATATTAAAGAATATATTCCACCAATTTCAGTCAGTTCTTTGGTCCATTGGGGGTACTGAAAAAGAGCCTGTTAGTCTTTTAAAAAGATCCGGCAGGCAAAACCTCCTCTTTCCAGCATATCCAGGGTTAATGATGCCCCGGTATTCACTTCAATAATCTCCCTTTTCATTGTCTGATGAGTATAGTCACTGAAAATGAGAGCATTGTAACCCTTTCCCGGATCCAGGAAGTTTAACGGTATAACCACAGTCCTTGCCGAATCTGTCATCCCGGCAACATACCAGTCTGATCCCTTTCTTCGTGAAATGACTATATGACTTGCGGGCAATCCTTCAATAAACCTGGTCTCGTCCCATGAGGCCGGTATATCCTTTATCAATTCCCTTCCCGGCCACTCCAGAAGGTTTTTGCCATGTTCAGCGTAAATCTTCAATCCCGCCTCGTAAACAACGGGCATTGCGAGCTGATAAGCATGAGTACCGGGTGAACGTTCAAAATGTATAACCGTATAGCTAACTGGTCCCATGACATTCCTGGTATAAGGTATTGTAAGGTCATTGGCTGCAGGTTTTGCCCTTCTCTCCATTCCATCAACTCCTTCCAGCGTCATCAGATTAGGGAATTGCCTTCTTTCTCCTGTTGGCATTGTATTCCCGTGCAGTTCCAGTAGGAACTCGTTGCCGATGGCAAGCTCAAATATCCAGTCTCTCATCTGCAGGCTCTGCTGGGTATCTTCGTAATCCCTCCATTCCCTCGGATTTTCACTCAGGGTATTATGGTCAAAGAAGTCGATCTTGGCGCCTTTGAGTCCCCATGAGGCATACTGCTTCAATGTTTCTGCAGCTTTTTCACGGGTATTGAATTCGCTCGTATGTGCCCAGCCTATAATATTGACATTCTTCGTTGATGCATATTCAATAATATTCAATACCGAATCGCTTCCTCCCCACCTTTTTGCGAAACCGGCGTCAGCCATATAGTAATCCCAGCCCATTTCAGAGGTCGCGTCAACCCACATTCTCGGCTTATCACCGTCTTTTGCTATATAATCCCACATTACATTACCCGGCTTTACCCAATCTTTGATTTTGCCATCCTCATTCAGGAATGCGCTGTTTGTAGGAGGATTCAGGTTCTCCACGAGGTATGATTCAACAATCTTTCCCGGATTATCGGGAGAAATAATTACCATCTTCCAGGGCGATCCGAATGGAAGAGAACTCCGGACAGGGCCAATTTTTTCCTGGTCGAGTGGAAAACAAAATGAAAGAACAGATCCGGTCCGTTTGAAATGTGGCTGAATATAATGACCATAGGTGGCCGCCTGCCCTATTAAAACAAAATGTCCCCGATCTTTAAGCTCTGCAAGGACAGGAATAGATATAAGCTCATCTTCAATTGGCCCCAGAGCACTTTCATAACCATATCTGTTTGGATGGGGTTGTCCCCAGTAGTTGAAGTTCTCACCCGCCAGATGAACGGTACTGCTCTCGTCATGAATAGTTATCTCTCCTTCTCCCGGGATTTCATACCTGAACGCCACCCCGTCGTCATACACCCTGAAACGGATATCCATACTTTGTTTACCCTTTCTGACTGTCACCACCTGTTCATTTGCACGATTGTGGTAATTTGAGATTTTCCCCTGGGGAAGCGGGTAAACTTCATCCACAATTTCTGAGGCAGCTTTTTTCAGTTTCATCCCTGAACTGAAATCCCCTGCGTCAGTATTTATTCCCATCCGGCTAGGAAGGATTATCTCATTATCTCTGCTGGTAACACTATAGGTTATTGTTCCCTGATCGGGGTTGAATTTCATGACGGCTTTTAAGTTGCCGTCGGGAGAGGAGACAACGAATTCAGATTTCGGAGTGCATGATACTGTTGAAACAATAATGAGCAGGAAGGAGAATAATAAGTGATTCAGTTTCATAGGTGAAGACTTTTATCAGGTTATTAAAGATATTCTATTAATACTCCAAGGTAGTAAAAAGGAATAAAAAAAACATTGTACCGAATATGAAGTAATTCATTGAATGGGCTAATCAAAAAAAGCGGACTTATCAATGATATTTTAACTGCCGGCTTTTTCTTTTAATGGTATCTACTATATTGTTGTTGTATGAAGTAGTTACCACTATCTTTAACTTTATTGTGCCAGAGTCATCATGCCGAGGCTCTGAATTATAGCACGATCTTTCGGATTGTTACCTGTTTCTTCTGAAACATGTAATTACATGTATTAATTTTAAAAAATCATACTTGTGTATTTATTGAGATGCATTAAAAATTAAAAATAAAAAAAATGAAACGAAAAGATCTTATTCTGGTTATCATGGGAATCCTCCTTTCCTTTTCAACTGTACTCAGGTCACAAACTATTAACCCGGATTCTGCTTCGGACAAACTTGTTGTCGTATGGACAAGTGGTGATCCTTATGTTGCTGAAAGAGTGGCTTTAATGTATACACATGCGGCGAAGTCAGCCGGTTGGTTCAAAGACGTAACCTTGATCGTATGGGGCCCATCCGCAAAATTGATTTCTGAAAACATAAAACTCCAGGAGGAAGTCAGGGCGATGCAAAAAGATGGAGTTGTTGTTGAAGCCTGTATAGTCTGTGCTGATGCTTACGGGGTTACTGAGGATCTCAGGAAACTTGGATTCGATGTGAAAGGCATGGGCAAACCGCTGACTGATTATTTGAAGATGGGCGCTAAGGTATTAACATTTTAATCAGGTTTGCTGGAAACAAACAGACAGCCTGTCGACAGCGGAACTTAAGAAACATAATGCATGATGGTGATACAGGGGATAAGAGGTATCATGAAAACAAAAATGTTTATTTTAATGTTTGCTTTATTTATAGTAAGTTATTCCTGTGGTCAAAGCCATATAAATGAAAACGAGCAACAAAAAGAAATGTACAAGTATACGAATGAGCTTATCAGTGAAAGTAGTCCTTATCTGCTACAACATGCACATAATCCAGTCAACTGGTATCCATGGGGTGATAAAGCATTGAAAAAAGCTAAAGATGAAAACAAAATGGTCATCATCAGTATTGGATATTCAGCATGTCATTGGTGCCATGTGATGGAACATGAAAGTTATGAAGACACCACAGTTGCCTGCATAATGAATGAACATTTTGTCTGTATTAAAGTGGACAGAGAAGAGAGACCTGATATTGACCAGCTATATATGAATGCAGCTTACCTTATATCAGGAAACGGAGGATGGCCGCTAAATGTGTTTGCTTTACCGGATGGAAAACCTTTCTTCGCCGGCACTTATTTCTCAAAAAACAACTTATTAAAAGTTCTTAATTATTTTATTGACACTCGTAGAAAAAATCCTGCTTCCTTAATTGAACAGGCTGATAAAATAACAGAAGGGATAAAGTCAATTGAAAATGTTGTCCTCATAGATGGATAACACAATCCTGACAAAAAGTGATCTGGAAGAAATTTTCAATAACCTAAGGCCAAATATTGATTTTAAAAAGGGTGGAATTAACATTGCTCCAAAATTTCCAATGCCCTCACTCTGGGAATATATTTTGCATTACAATACCCTGAGCAATAATCCTGATGCATTGAAGGCAGTCACATCGATTCTGGATAATATGGAGGCAGGGGGTATTTACGATCAGATCGGGGGTGGTTTTTCACGATATTCTACAGATGAGAACTGGCACATTCCACATTTTGAAAAGATGTTGTATGATAATGCACAACTTGTAAGTTTATATACCCATGGATGGCAACTGACAAAAAATCCCGAGTATAAGAAAATAGTTTACGAAACTCTTGACTTCATTGAGAAGGAGATGACTTCTCCGGAAGGCGGGTTTTATTCATCACTTGATGCTGACAGTGAAGGAGAGGAAGGGAAATTCTATTCCTGGTCGATAGAGGAAGTTGAATCTGTTCTGGGAAAGGAAGCACCCCTCTACATTGACTATTTTAACATAACCAGACCCGGTAACTGGGAAACGGATAAGAACATCCTCTACAAAAAAACAAACAATGAGGAAATTTTGAAGAAATACCAAATCAAATTGCCAGAGCTTATCAAAAGTTTAGACAGGGATAAGGAGGTGATGCTGAAAACCCGTAATAGAAGGGTGAAACCCGGAATAGATGACAAAATACTTACATCCTGGAATGCAATTATGCTAAAAGGATATATTGATGCATACAGGGCGTTTGGAGAAGAAAGGTTTTTGAAAACTGCTCTTAAAAATGCTGATTTTCTAACTGATAATGCAATAGGTAAAAATGGTGAAATAACCCGCAATTATAAAAACGGAAAATCTTCTGTTCCGGGTTTACTTGATGATTATTCTTTTACAATTTCTGCATTCATTGATCTCTACCAGGCAACATTTGATGAAAAATGGCTGTATAAAGCAAAAGATCTGACAGAATATACAATACTTCATTTTTTTGATACATCCTCCGGTATGTTTTATTATACACCTGATAATCATTCTGATCTGATAGCCAGAAAAATGGAAATTACAGATAATGTAATTCCTTCTTCAAATTCTGAAATGGCAATGGACCTTTTTTTGCTTGGGAACTATTTTAATGATGAATCCTATATTCAAAAAGCATCACAGATGCTTACAAATGTCCAAAAGGATTTACATCAGAACATTATTTCATATTCCAACTGGGGACTACTGGCAATTCATCTGATTAAGCCAATATATGAAGTGGCTATTGTTGGACAGGATTGGGAACACATAAGAACAACAATGGATAGCAACTATCTTCCTGATGCTATCTTCCTTGGGGGAAAGAATGAAGGGACATTGAAACTGCTTGAAGGTAAGCTGGTTGCAGGTCAGACAACAATCTATGTCTGTGTAGATAAGACTTGTAAAATTCCTGTTACAGAATCAGAAGACGCTTTACAACAAATGAAATAATTATTAAGATTTATTAATATCGCCTCCCTGGCCTGTCGGCCATAAAATCATCTATCATCCGGTTCACTGTCTCAGCTTGTGCCCAGGGGAGACCGTCATTTTGTTGCCCCGATTTCAAGTTGGTAATAATCATAAATAGATATTGTTACAGGTAAATTATTTGTCGTATAACATATAATATTCATTGTAATACAATAAATATTAGAATGTGCTATCCTTTGACCATATCATACCATGTAAAGGTATTTCCATACCAATCATCTGCTAACCTCATTGTCAGGTTGTCAGAGAAAGCCACTTACACAATTTAATGCATAAGTGGCCGACAAATATTAATACATCCTGGTGCTTAAACTTTACTTTTTATTGATCAGACGGTTTTCGGTATGTTGAATGGTTTTCTCCCGCCATCGGGACGCGAGAGGTAGGCATTTGCTTCTTTGTCATTTACATACTGTTCAGTTTTGCCATCGAATACCAGTTTCCTCCCGGTACGGTAAGCCGTGTTGCCCATATGCATCATTGCAGTTGAAATGTGTCCTTCTTCAATATCTGCAATCAGGTCTTTATTATTGCGACTTTTCACACAGTCAACAAAATTCTGGAAATGATAATCAATTTTTGCATTTGTAACCTCTTCCCATTTCGGATCGGGATCCAAATCCGCTGCTGTTACAGTTATCGAAGGTTTGGTACTTCTATCCTGCTGCCTGCCTGTACTGAATGCTGCTGTTCCGGCCTGACCGTCGACTGCTGCACGTTCATTTCCGCTCAGGAAAACCTGGAAGCCATTCTGCATCGATGCATATCCTTTTGTTCCCAGCCAGAGATTGCCCCATGGTTCATTGGGAGTTGGCAAACTTCTCACCTCGAGCTCCATTATGGAACCATTGGGATACTCAAATGTTGCAACCTGGAAATTGGGAACATTCTGGTCTGACTCTTTTGCATATGCATAGAATCCTCCACAGCACGCAATTTTAGACGGATGTTCGTTGATACTCATTCCCTGGCGTATTACGTCCATCGCATGTATGCCATTATTTCCAAATTCGCCTGTACTGGTATCCCAAAACCAGTGCCAGTTATACAGAAAGTGATTTTCATTGAATGCTATCATCGGAGCTGGCCCCCTGAAGAGATCCCAGTTTACTCCCTGAGGAACAGGACCATCAGGTTTTCTTCCGATACTGGGCCTTGAGCGGTATACAGTGCCGCGCCCCATATAAATATCACCTATTACTCCTTCGCGTAACATCTGGATAGCTTTCATTGTAAGCCTGTTTGCTCTTCTCTGTGTTCCGGCCTGAACTATCCTGTTGTATTTCCTGGCAGCCTGGACCATCTTCCTTCCTTCATCAATATTATATGATACAGGTTTCTCAACATAAACGTCCTTGCCCGCCTGACATGCATTTATGGTCATAAGCCCATGCCAGTAACCCGGAGTTGCAATTGAAATAATATCAAGGTCCTTGTTCTCCAGCATCTTGCGGTAATCGGTGTATGTTGAAGGTTTGGCCCCGCCAAGATCTTCTATATCCTTGATTGCCTGTGGCATAAGATAATCGACACAGTCGCAGATAGCTGCCACCTGCGTCTCCTTTATTTTTGTAAAGTTGGCTGTATGACCTGATCCACCGTATAATCCTCCACGGTCATGTATTCCGATCACTCCGACATT
This sequence comes from uncultured Bacteroidales bacterium, assembly GCA_963737255.1. Classification (GTDB taxonomy): domain Bacteria; phylum Bacteroidota; class Bacteroidia; order Bacteroidales; family VadinHA17; genus LD21. Next base: position 268,337 of record CAVTSB010000004.1, on the reverse strand, counting down.
GATCCTGTCGTTAGGTTTCACCTGCTGAAATCCCCTGATGTAGGCAGGTGCGCCAATAGCAATACCTGCAGAAGCCATCACCGATTTCTTAATGAATGCACGCCTTTTCTCAGTTTTCATAATTCATTTTAGTATTAATTACACTATTTAAGGACATATCGTATAAAAATCTTTGATGGAATAAGCCGTAGCCTCCCTCCCGCTCTCCAAATTCGGGATTACCAGCTTAATATATAGTTTTATAGCTAAAACTAAGCAAAATATTTGTAAATAAAGCTTATAATTTAACGCTCTTAAGATCATTAATGGAATAAATTGACCTGAGATTTTGTCAATTAATTAAATCTAACCTGATTATGAAAAAAAATTATGCATTTTCTATTGTCTGTCTTATATTGGCAATATTGATGTCTTGTAACAGCGGAAAAGAAAATAAACCTCAACCTTTTCTTGGAACAAGGACGGTTGCAGTAATAGAAAAACATGGACTGAAATTCAAGGACCTTAACAAAAACGGGAAACTGGATAAGTATGAGGACTGGCGTCTGACTTCCGATGAAAGAAGCAAGGATCTTCTTTCCAAAATGTCTCTTGAAGAAAAGGCAGGTTTTATGCTTATTAACTCTCTTAATATGGTGGGTTCCGGAGCAGCACAGGCTTCGGGTGGAAAACTGTCAGCCAGCGATCTTTCCGAAGGTGGTACCCCGGGTGGCGGCGGCGGAGGTCAGTTTGGTAACAGACAGGTTGATACAGCCAGGACGGGAAATGCTCAAGGGAACAGAACCGGTAATTCTCGAATGACCGGTGAACGTATTGCTGGCATGGGAGGCTCAGTCGGCACAAAAAAGGTAGTCACCGAGTTCCATAACCGTCATTTTATTCTCCGGTCAAATGAGAGTGCCAGGATTACAGCCGAATGGGCTAACAAGCTTCAGGAACTCTGCGAAAGCGAACCACTTGGGATACCTGCGATAATTTCTTCCAACCCCCGCAACAATATAACAAGTAATGCATCTCTTGGAACCAGTGTCGGTACTACTGTTTTCTCATCCTGGCCCGGAGAACTTGGTCTTTCAGCCATGCACGATCTGTCACTCACAAGGGAATTTGCCGATATAGCCCGTCAGGAATGGGTCGCTGTTGGTTTGCGAAAGGGTTATATGTATATGGCTGATCTTTCAACAGAACCAAGATGGTCAAGGGTGAATGGCACATTCGGGGAAAATGCAGAATGGGTAGCTAAAATGATTAAGGAGATTGTTCTTGGATTTCAGGGTGAAAACTTGGGTCTTACATCAGTAGCTCTTACCACAAAACACTTTCCTGGTGGCGGGTCAGGCGATGATGGACAGGATTCTCACTTCGACTGGGGTAAAAAAGAAGTTTACCCGGGTGGAATGTTCAAGAACAACCTTATCCCCTTCCAGGCTGCAATAGATGCAGGAACCTCATCGATCATGCCTTACTATTCCCTTCCTTCCGGCACAGAGTATGAAGAGGTCGGATATGCCTTCAATAAAGGAGTTATTACCGACGTGCTCAGGACCCGGATGGGATTTAAGGGAATCATTAATTCCGATACCGGGCCCTTAACCAGAATGCCATGGGGAGTTGAAAAACTGACGAAAGAGGAACGTTATAAGAAAGCAATTGAAGCAGGTGTTAATCTCTTTTCAGGAGAATCCGATCCTGCTATGCTTATCAACATAATCGATACCGGGATGGTAGATATCAGTTATATAGACAATTCTGTCCTGCTCCTTTTAAAAGAAAAATTTGAATTGGGATTGTTTGAGAATCCGTATGTTGATGCGGATGCAGCAGATAAGATTGTAAATAATGACATGTTCAAAGAAAGAGCTGCTCTGGCATTGCGGAAATCAATAGTTTTACTCAGAAACGAAAATGATGCATTACCTGTTAAACCAAAGACAAAAGTATATTTTGAGTCTCTTCAGGCTAATGCCAGGGGTCCGGTATCAGATGTTCCGAATGTATACCTGGTAAATGACAATAAATACGAGGTGGAATTTGTGAAAACTCCTGGTGAGGCTGATGCTCTTATCCTCTGGTTGCAGCCTACAGGTAATGCACTATTCGGATCAACCGGAGCACCTATCTCCCTGTCATTATCCAATTGCGGAGTTGACGTTCCTTATGTTAATAAATTAACTGCAAAAAAACCGACGATACTTATTGTGAATTACACTAATCCCTGGGTAATAAATGAAGTATACAACGACAAGACAAATAATATCATTGGAGTGCTTGCAACTTTCGGAACTACAGCAGATGCTCTCCTGGATGTAATAACCGGCAAATTTAATCCATCAGGCAAAATGCCATTCTCAACACCTGTTTCTGACCTTGCAGTTGAAAATCAGAAAGAAGATGTTCCGGGATATATGGAGGGAGAAGGTTACGCACTCTTCAATTATGATGAAGGGTTGAGCTACTTAAAGAAATAAAACTATTAAAACCCGGATTCAGCTGGTTTGTTGTAACTTATATCCGTTTGCCTTATGGTACTGAGCTAATATTTCAACTATGGATATAGAGTTTACTTAAAAATAAAGTATGCGTATTGTCCCGCTGATTCTAAATTCACGAGGACACCTCTCAAAATTCTAATAATCGCCAGAGTAATTATCCAAACTAAGATAGACCTCATAATAGTTGCCTGATAGTTTATTATTCAGCATGCTAATAGCTGATTTTAAAATTGAATCCAGTCAACCTCAACAGGACTATCACCTTTCAACACCACAACCAGGTTATGAATTCCCTTCTGTTTATTTAAGATGCGTCCATTAATAATATTCCAGCTTTTCCCTTCCGGAATTTTCACTTCGGCAATTACAGGTCCGTTTGGATCATTCAATTTGATCTGAATAACGCCTCCGTTTTTTGATGATACCCTGACTGCAACAGTTTTAGCTTTTTTCTTACCAAAATCAACACTATTGTATTTTATCCAGGCACCGTTTGCACTGAACACCGTCTTCCAGCCCTTAAATGCATTCAGCGAGTCCAGGAAGGCAATTGAAGCTCCTTTATCGCTTATCTGGCTAAATCTGTCGATCTGAATTTCCTGTGTCGCTTTAGTGAGTCCAACACCCCGAAGTGTAGGGATAACTTTTATGATCGTGCCGTCGCCATTGAAAAAGAGGCTGTCAATTCTGGCAGATCTGTTCTTATCGAATTTCGGGGAATAATCATTATGATGATAAAACAGGTACCACTGACCTTTATATTCGATGAATGAATGGTGATTGGTCCAGCAACCGGTTGGGGATTCATCCATAATCACTCCTGTCACCTTAAAAGGACCCAAAGGATTGTTACTGATTGCGTATTCGAGCCTCTCTGTTTTATTCTGCACATGCGGGTACGTCATATAATAGATGCCGTTCCTTTCGAACAGGTATGGTCCTTCAACCAGACCTTTTGTGGGGAGATCCCCGATCACAACAGGTTCTGTTGCAAGCTCCAGCATATTATCTTTCAATTTGGCTGCAAAGATCCTGTTGAGTGAATAGTATATATAAGCCTGACCATCTTTGTCGATAAACACACATGGATCAATTCCATTAATATTTTTAATTGGTTCCGGTTGAGGTATAAATGGCCCGGAGGGATTGTCGGCAACTGCTACCCCGATTCCGAAACCCTTTCCGGAGCCGGTTTTGACATTTGCAGGAAAATAAAAATAATAATTCCCATTTTTTTCGATACAATCCGGTGCCCACATACTGTAGGAGTTGGCATTGACCCAGGGGACTTTATCCTGGCTTACAATGACCCCGAGGTCGGTCCAGTCGGCAAGATCCGAGGATGAAAAGACGTGATAATCTTCCATACAGAACCAGTCTTTTCGGGCATAGTTCTCAGGGGCAGGAATATCATGAGACGGATAAAGATACACCTTACCATTGAAAACCCTCGCTGTCGGATCGGCAGAAAATTGGTCCCTGATAATTGGATTTTGTGCAATTGCATTATTCAGGAATAATACCATCAAAACAAGGATAAGCAGAAGAGGTTTCTTGTTTTTCATTTTATCATTTCTTTGCAAGTTCACTTACGGCGTTTGAAAGAAATACATATGCGTTTAATTCTTTTTTGTAATATGATCGCTTATATGGAACCAGTCGAAATCGACGTATCCTCCGTAAGTTTTGGCTGAATAGTTGAATAATCCAAAACGATAACCCATAAAATGAGGCATGCTATATTCCATCTTAAGCTGTGATCCGATCTTTGTCCACAATATACCGTCGAAGCTGTAAAAGAAATTTGCCACATCGGCACGATTACTGAAATTGCATTCGGCTTTCAGATAAACTGTCTTCTGGTTTAAAGCTACTTTTTCGACCTCGACAGGTCTGTTGGTCTGTGCACTGACCATTACAACCGATTTAGTGCCGTTGTTAAAATTAACACCCACCTGACCAAATTTTCTCTGGAGAAGGGCCAGTCCTGCAAAATCTCCTTCCTTCATGTTGGTTACATCCATTACTGTAGAACCGGTGCATTCAGGACCGATTGTACGCTGGGTTAAAGTATTTCGAGCCTGTACAAAAAGCGTGTCAATACGTCCGGTAGTGAGACGCAGAAATCCCTTACGTGCGGTGACAGACCATAAGTCGTTAACGGGATTATGGTTCCATTGCCATACAAGAGGAAGTGCAGGCTCTCCCTTGCGACGTTCAAACTCATCCGGAGCCACAATCCCGGGTATTAACCCCTTGCCTGCAGGAAGATCAAGAACATCAGGAACTTTGCCATTAACTCCTATTACAGGCCATCCATCCTCCCATTTCAAAGGTACAATATAGGGGATACGTCCTACTGAACCATAATCACGGAACAGATAAGCAAACCATCTGCCATCGGGAGTATCAACCATACCACCCTGGGCCACCCCTTGATCCTGAAATACAACCCTGCCTTCCCACGGACCTGTTATCTTATCTGCCCTGTGAATAACTACAGTACGCATGCCTCCCTTCGGCCAGGTTATGTTATAAAGATAATACCTTCCATTGACCTTGAACAATTGTGAACCTTCTCCCAGTCCGCTATCGTTACCTGAAGGTGTGCTTGAATTTTCAATGATAACCTGATTTATTCCGTCAGTTTTGACTCCTGATAAATCAGCACTGAGTTCAACAAGCGTCAGTTTTTTATTGCCATAGATCAGATAAACACGACCATCATCATCGAAAAATAATGTATGGTCATGAAAGCTCGGACTGAATGATATTTCTTTCCAGGGACCTTTTTCAATATCCTTTGTGGACCAGATATATGTTTTACCGGTTGTTGATGAAAAGGTCGATACATAAAAGGTGCCGTTTTGATAACGGATGCAGCTGGCCCATGAACCTCTTCCATAAGCATTTCTTCCGTTATTAAGAGTTAATGCGTCAACATCACCCAATGTGTTGCAGGCATAGTTAACGATCTCCCAGTTTACAAGATCTTTTGATTTCATTATTGGTACACCGGGACTCATATGCATAGTTGTACTGCTCATATAATATATGTCTCCCATCCGGATCATCGACATGTCGGGAACATCAGCCCAGATAATTGGATTCAGAGCCGATTTTGTCTGCGCGAAAACCATTGTATTTAAAAGGATGGTGATAAATGTAAGAAAACCAGTATAGATCTTTTTCATTTTTCTTTACCCATTCCCTTCAGAGAATCAAACACCAGCAATCTCAATATCGGCATCAGGTGAAGCCTGATACTGCACAAATGTAGTATTCCCGGTTTTCTGAACCGGGACCTTTTTGGATTCATGACCCTGTTTCACAATCACCTCCTTCCATTCCGGGCTGACCACTGTTCTTAATGTAAGGGGTAGATCATACATAGATTTATCAAGCGAATGTGTAAACGTTACGGTTATTTTGCCATTATTTTCTGATGATTTTACTTCAGAATTCATCCTTTCCCTCAGATATCTGGCGACATCACCAAAAGTTGCAATCCATAGATCGTTCTCTTTCGATTTGATGTACCCGAAGTACTCATCAATGCTCTGAATTGTCAGAGCTTCCCACCCTATCCCTTCCACTCCATGAATAACAAGTACAAGCCAGATGTTTTTCTGAACCGCAGTTGTATCAACCCATGCTTTCATCATGGGCAGAGGTGTTTTTGTTGTTGCGCCACGTTGCCACTGAACATATTCAATTGCCTTATTAACAGGTGTTTTACGGCTTGAACGATTCAGCTCAAGAAGGAATTTCTCAGGCATTCTGTTTCTTAATGCCGGGTATACCTTATGGGCATATACCATAGCCCTTTCATCCTCTGTACCATAGGGGCATTCAGCTGAAAATGCATGTTTTGGCCCAAGGTGGTTAAGTATCTCTTCACGGCTTTTTTCAAGCTCATAAAGCATATTTGGTTCATCAAGTGCTGCCATATAGGGATGAGTAACCATGTGACTGGCAAATTCATGTCCCTGTGCAGCAAAGGTTTTAACCATATCCCAGGTAAGTACATTTTCATTGTTTCCAGAGCTTCCCGGTTCTGTCTCCGGCTGGAAATCTCCATTATTTACTTTTTTATAAAGCTCATCCAGAATTTTATAAGCTCCATCATATCTTCCTGCATCAATCTGTGCTCCCGCTTTAGTAAAATACCCCGAAGTTCCTTTGTATCCCAGGTAACTTGAAGCTGAAGCCCTCTCATAAACATTATCCTTATTCGTTGGGACCGATTTTGACTCAGCAATTATCTCCTTTACCGATCGACCAATGAACTTACCCGTATACTTTGACCCGGGTATCGAACCTGTATTTATAAAAAAGGTCCCGGGCATACTTAACTTGTTCATAATTGGCACAGCTTTTAAAAACTGGTTAATCGATCCATCATCATAAGTTATTGAGACAGCTCCGTTTCTGCCATACTGCCAGTTTGTAATCTCTGTCTGACCTACAGGTGATTGAGCATGCAAAAACGTTACTGTCAACATACCTGATAAGCTTAGAATCAGAATTTTAAGATTTAATAACATGTTTTTCATCCGTATATAATTTATTTTTAAAGGTCGGATGGAACCGCACATGATTGAAAATGAATTATATTCATTCGTGTTTGTGATTGTCGTCAATCATGTGGGTTTCATAATGCAAATGAAATAATTTTCTGTTCCGATAAAAACGATTCTACCTCTAATCACTAACCCATTTAAAACTTTAATCGCGGAAGAATCAAATATCGCCTCTTCAGGTGGAAATTTAATAAATTTTTTTTGAGATCCAGCTTCCAATTTTACGATTGATTATATTTATATCAAACTCATAAGTCATGAAGTTCAAGTTGATTTTTCTTATTATCGATATTTAAGAAGTGAAGTTAATACTATCTATCTGACAAATTATTTTAATACAATTTAAAGTTAGTCCTATGAAAAGAAGAATTGTTTTACTCACAATGTTCGTTTTATTTGCTGGCGGACTTTGTGTCGCTCAGCAGTCCGCACCGGTTAAAGTTGATTGCGGTGTGTTGCAGGGGATTTTTGAAGATGGTCTGACAGTGTATAAGGGTGTCCCTTTCGCAGCTCCGCCTGTCGGTGATCTTCGCTGGCGCGCTCCTCAACCTGCTGCAAAATGGGAAGGTGTACTCCAGGCCGACAAGTTTGCTCCCGGTCCAATTCAGGGTCAGAACTTTCCTTTCGGAAAGAGTGAAGACTGTCTGTACCTTAATATCTGGACACCCGTGAAATCCACTAAGGACAGAATCCCGGTGCTTGTATGGATCCATGGCGGAGGTTTTGGAGCAGGTTCCGCCTCCGAGCAGCTTTTCTACGGAGATAAACTGGCCAGGAAGGGAGTTGTACTGGTTTGTATCGCTTACCGTGTTGGCCAGCTTGGATTTCTTGCACATCCGGAGCTGAGCTCTGAGAGTCCCGATCATGTATCGGGAAATTACGGCCTGCTCGATATGATTGCCGGTTTGCAATGGATCAGGAAAAACATCGCAGCTTTCGGAGGTGACCCCGATAAGGTAACAATATTTGGTGAATCAGCCGGAGGAATAGCAGTCAGCATGTTATGCGCATCGCCACTGGCCCGGGGGTTGTTTCATGGTGCTATTTCGGAAAGCGGTGGTTCCTTCGGACCACCGCGGCCCACCACTTTTCCAGGGGAAAATATGAAACGTCTCCGTAATGCTGAACTTGCGGGTGAAGAATTTGCCAGGAGCGCGGGGGTTTCTTCAATCGGTGCGCTACGGAAATTGGAAGCCGACAAACTTCCGGGAGGCCGGGGAATTGGAATGGCCTGGCCGATCATTGATGGATATGTAATCCCGGACGATCAATACAAACTCTATGCTAACGGTAAATACAACGACGTTCCGGTTCTTATAGGTTATAACTCTGATGAAGGTGCAAGCTTTTCACGGTTTAAGTCTCCGGAGGAATACATTGCTGATGTCAGGAGACGTTACGGGAAGTTTGCAGATGCTCTCATCAAAGCTTACCCTGCCGGAACTAACACGGTTCCGAAAACTGCTCGTGATCTTGCACGTGATGCCGCATTTGGCTGGCATACCTGGATATGGGCGCGGCTTCAGTCACAGACCGGTAAATCAAAAGTGTTCTATTATTATTTTGATCAGCATCCTGATTACCCGGAAAATTCACCTGAGAGCAGACTATGGTTCACCTCACGGTATGGAAATACCTTATGTCTTTCAACATCTGAATTCATCTAATCCTATGATGGGAAATCGTCAGGTCACGCAAGCTGACCAAGATATCTCGGAAGCCATGGCTACCTATTGGACAAATTTCGCAAAGTATGGGGATCCCAACGGAGAAGGAGTGCCTTCCTGGCCAGCTTTCAGCGATAACAATCCTGAGGTAATGTATTTCAACCGAAAACCGTATATCGGACCCGTACCAGGCGCCGAATCACTTAAAGTCCTTGATGCCTATTTCGAATGGCGACGGACACCGGAAGGAGAGGCCTGGGTGAAATAATGTCGTAAATTCAATAGCGTAACCTGATATTAATATCAAGTTCCCCCAGGCTGTGAAACAAAAGCACTAGCAATGAGGAACATCATTCACTTCGAATAGCCCGGAACCTTTACCGGGAACGATCAGGGGACTCGCATATCTGGTCCCGTCACGTATGGACCTGGGATTTGAAGGGTCAATAATACTAATACCGTCAATAATTATATTTTACTTTAATCCCTCCATCAAATCGATGATACCATCAATTATTCCTCTTTCGGCATAACCGGGTTTTAACCTGGATGATAATACTTCAAACACGTTTTGTCCGAATGAAGCATCATCAGGAATATAGCCGGTTGTTGCCGATCCATTTGCAATAGTAACCATCATGGTCCTTGCATAGGGTGATTCTTTAATAAACTGTGTTGAAATTGGATTGTAGACTTCCCCGTTAACAGTACCAAGAGCAATATCACCAAGCAATAATACTCCAACTCTGATTGTCACGGAATCACCATCCACATAAGTTCCTTCAAAACCCCCTCTGCCCTGATTGGTGCGTCTGCGACCCGGGAAAGTAAGTACCTCCTGTGCTGCTTTGATTTCTGCTTTATCCATTGTACGGTTAACGCCTCTCATCACATGTTTTACCTCTTCACCAAGCATTACACCCATAGCATTGTTTACCATTTCTTGTTCTTTCATAAGTCTATGAACCTTAGGATCGCTTCTGTTCAGGCCAACTCCTCCGGGAGGCATTGAATTACTTATATCTTCACCTCTTTTTGCATAATCTTTTATCCTGATATCTCTTAAATCAAAGGTTTGCTGGAAATAAACCGGATTCTGATCACCACAGGCACCTTCTGACCATACCGCGACAATTTTATTATCAAACGAATCTTCAATATACTTTGAAGTGGCCCCTGGGACATCACCGCTTACCATATCGTACTGGCCCATAATAACCGCATGCATGGCGTAATTATAATATACTGCTATGGGAGTTCCGTCAAGAGCCTCAAAAGTAATAACGTACACTGTTTTATCAGATGCTCCATCATAATTAGGGCCTTCCCACCATTTCCTGGTCACGGGATCAATTAAATCTCTTTTAACATTGATGTAGGAAACACCTGTACCCCAGCCCATACTTGCAGGCTGCAGCCTGGCCTTAGCCTCTTTTGTCGCAGCAAAAATCTTTTCTTCAAGACCAGGGATACGTCCCACACTGTGTGAATGAGTACTCGACAACACAACATTTTCAGCAGGAATCCCGAGTTCCTTCTCCATTCTTTCGGTTGCAGCCTTCCATGCCCTTTCATGCTGATTGCCAGCCACAGTAATTAATGCAGCACTTGTCAATCCGTTGTCGATAACAATTGCTCTGCAATAGACACTATCGTGAATCCCTAATGAATTTGGCCCCAGTTCATCTTTCGAAGGAGTAATATTTACTTTTGCTGCTCCGACCTTTAAGGCGGATAATTGACCCTTCTGTCCAAAAGATATGGAAAAACAAACAATGATCCCGAAGATCAGAATAAGTATTTTTTTCATTTTTAGGGTTTTAAATCATTAGTTATTATTATGTTAATTCAATAATATCGGTTTCCCGAAACTCAATTCTTCATGAAAAACTATTTTATGTCAACCATTGTCCCACGCAGCAGAACTCTTGGTGCTCCTCCCGGACCCCGCATCATAAATGAAGGAGTACTCTGTTCAATTGTAATTCTGACAACACTGTTGAGCTCTGAAAATTTGCATGTAATTGTCTGATCACCAAGACTCTCTTCAACAAATCGGGCTGTTAGTCCCAATGTTGAATCATCAGTCCAGGAATAAATTGCAGCTGCATCTCTTGATAAATTAGGGATACTGTAATTTGCATCAACTGATTTTGATGCAGCATTTCGTGCAGGAGCTAATAAAGAAGTCAATGGTGATTTTGTTGTTTTCCAGCTTCCCATTCCGGCTTTGAAAATAGTGATCTGGTTTTCTCTTTTAAGAGCAAAACTGCATCCGTCTCCATTAAAAGCAAAATATACAGATTGAATTTCAAAATCATTATCCTCCAATATAAATTCCTTTCCTGAGATCTTTGCTTCAAATCCGGATTTTGTTAATTGAGAAGCCGATGCTTTTACGGTGAGGGCTGATTGTCTCTTTAGTAGCTCCTTATAGGAATCCTCATTTTTCGGAAGAGAAGTATTGGATTTAATTGCCGGAATAAGATAATTATGTATCAGATTTAACTCATCCTGTGTATTTCTGGCGTTTGCAGTCATAATGACCACTGCATCCTTATCAGGTATCAGAACTACAAATTGACCTCCCATGCCGTCAAGACGAACTGTATTGTTCCTTCCTCTCCACATTTGATAACAGTATCCCTGTGTCCAGTCATTTTTATCTTTGGATAGTTTGTCTGAACCACCAAGACTCTCAATTTTAAATGAAGTGGCTTCCTTTACCCATTCTTTAGGTATAAGTTGCTTATTATTCCAGACTCCCTGTTGCAATAACAATTGTCCGAATTTCGCTAGATCTTCTGTTCGAAGCCTGAGCCCAATCATACCCAGATTGATCCCCTGCGGATTAAGATCCCAATCGATTCCACGGATTCCCAATGGCCTGAAAATTCTCGGTTGCAGGTATTCAAACAGGGTCTGTCCGGTGACTTGCTGAATTATAGCCGAAAGCATAAATGTTGCCATGTTATTGTACATGAAAACAGTTCCCGGTTTATGTTTAGGTTTAGTGCTAAGGAATGTATTGATCCAGTCTCCGTTGTTACCCATTGATCTGGGTTCAGGTTCCTGGCCAACAGACATTGTTAAAAGGTTCTGTACTGTCAGTTCTTTTATATAATCACTTAGTGTGTCTGCCAAAGAATATGGGAAAAAAGAAACAACTTTATCAGACAGCTTCAGTCTGTTTTCTGATACAGCCAGACCAATTGCGGTAGCTGTGAAAGTTTTACTGGCAGAGTAAAGCAGATGCTTATAATCCGGTCCGTAGGGTTTCCACCATCCCTCCGCTATTACTTTGCCATGCCTGAGAAACATAAAACTGTGTAGTTCCACCCTGCCTGCTGTATCGGCAGCATTCAGAAAATCAATTATTCCGGAGGTGGAGACTCCTTCTGATTCGGGAATACTTCTCGGTAATTTATCGGAAACCTGACCTGAAAGTTCACCTGTTACAACCGAACTAAATATAACTATAAAAGCAGCCTGGATTAGAATTTTTTTAAGATTACACATAATTATTATTTTCAAAATTTAACATTTTACAATGACCTTACCTCATGATATTTTAAATAAAAAGTTACAATTCCCGTAGCCAGATATTTCTGTAAGCCACTGGATTACCGTGCTGCTGCAACGAAATCGGACCTGGTCCGTGTTCTTTTATTGTATATTCGGGAATACCCGCAGAAACTGTCGGTCCCTGTACGCTCACATTATTTTGTATCAGCACCCCGTTATGGACAACTGTTATTCTCGGAGGTGTGAAATAAGTAGTACTGTCCTTAAATCGGGGAGCTGTATAAAATATGTCAAAAGTTTGCCATTCTCCGGGTTTCCGGCTTACATTTACCAATGGAGCATACTGCATATAAACAGCCCCTGCCTGACCATTCCTATAGGTACGGTTGTTGTAACTGTCCAGGATCTGGAGTTCATATATCCCCTGAATTATTATACCACTGTTGCCCCTTCCCTGTCCTTCACCTGTTATTACTGATGGTGTTTTCCATTCAATATGCAACTGAAAATCTTCAAATAGACGCTTAGTTCTTATTGACCCGGAACCTTTAACCGACTCCATTGCACCATCCTTAATCACCCAGGTGACAGCAGGTTTTACATTTGGTGTTCCGCCGGGTCTCCCTGCAGCTTCTTCCCATTCTTTATTAATATCCTTACCGTCAAACAAAATAATTGCATCTGACGGAGGATTGCTGTTTGCCGTACCTGGCTGTATAATTGGCACCTCCGGATCCATAATATGTTTTACTTCTGTGAAGAACATCATTTTCTGCATCGGAGATAAGGAGTCATAAAGGTTTTGCATTCTCGAAAAAGCCGCCTGCTGGCCTGGTGTAGGTCTTTGAGGAAACTGAGCAAAGCTGCTTGCGAATGTAAAAAGCGTAATAGTTATTAAACTAATGTATTTCATAGTGTGAATAATTAAATGTTATTATTATGATATTACAATATTAAATAAGATTAACGGACAAACAGTTTCAACTCACTATAATGTACAATGGCATCAGGGCAGGGTTTAGTCAAAGTTAAGTTGTTTTTCCATTAATGATGTTTATGTAAAATTTTTCTTTTTTGCTTCTTTTTTTTGTTGATAAGTATTAATTTGTTAATAACTCAGGCTGCTTTCTTTTGCGATTAACCCTGAATCCTTTCTTATTGAGCCACCTGGTTAATCGCCTGATCCCATAAAACGACGTTTTAAGATATTGCTCATCTAATAACTTCATGTAATGAAGATTATCTTCGCTTTCAGCCAATGGGGCAGGCTGCGATTTACCTGTGATACCAGTTGTATTTAATTTTGGGGCATCCTTTTGTCAAAATTTTTTTAAAAGTTCAGGGAATCCTTAAACAGAATTCCCTGATTTTTGTTTTTAAGGTAAACAAAATCCAATAAATCAATAAAATGAGAATTACTTTTTCTGTTATTTTTTTAACTGTATTCTTTATTACTTCATGTAAAGATGAAAAGGCCAGCGGTTCTGCTGCTGAAATGCCACGTGAGTACGCAGTAACTACTGTTAATCCCGTAACCGTAACAATTCATCAGGACTTTCCGGCGACAATTGAAGGGCAGCAGGTAATAGAAATAAGGCCTATGATAAGTGGATATCTCCAGGATATTTTTGTCAATGAAGGCGATCATGTAAAAAAAGGGCAGCTTCTTTTTAAAATAAGGAATCCCATGTATGAGCAGCAGGTGATAACAGCCAGAGCCAGCATCAACCGTGCTGAAGCCGATGTCAACACTGCTGATATGGAAATAGAGAAAATCAGGCCGCTTGTTGATAAACAGATAGTAAGCGATTACAGGTTAAAATCTGCGGAGCTTAACCTTGAATCGAAAAAAGCCGCATTGGAACAGGCAAAGGCTGAACTCGCCAATGCTGAAGCAAACCTTGCCTATACAAGTATCAGAAGTCCTATGGATGGAATCATTGGAACATTCCCATACAAGCAGGGTGCCCTGGTAAGCAGCAACAGCCAGCAGGCATTAACCACCCTTTCGAACATTGATACGGTATTTGCCTATTTCTCATGGAATGAAAAACAGCTTCTCGATTTTCTTTCCGGTTCACCAGGTGAAAGTCTTGATGAGAAGATTAAAAACATACCTCAGGCAACACTCATTCTCGCCAATTCAACCGAGTATCCGGAAAGAGGACGGATTACAATGGCAAGCGGAATGATTTCAACACAAACAGGATCAGCAACTTTCAAGGCAATATTTCCCAACAAGGAAGGTTTGATTCGCAGCGGATCCAGTGCTACAATCAGAATTCCGGAAGTGAAATACAGTGTTCTTGTAATTCCTCAGAGCGCAACTTATGAGCTGCAGAATAAATATTTTGCCTACAAGGTCGATTCTGCAAATAAAGTTGCTGCTGTGGCTTTTGATCCTGTACCCTCTGATGACGGTCAATCTTTCCTGGTAAAAAAAGGGCTTAAACCGGGTGACAGGATAGTTGTTGAAGGAATTAATTCTCTCAAAAACGGTGTTACGATCATTCCAAAGGAAATAGCTGAAAAGAATGAAAAGCAATCAGAATAGCATGAACAATGTTTAAAAAATTTATAGAACGCCCCGTACTCAGTACAGTCATTTCAATAATCATTTTCATGCTCGGAATTTTGGGTCTTGTTGGATTGCCAATCGAGCAGTATCCTAATATTGCACCTCCGACTGTAAATGTTTCAGCCAACTATGCCGGAGCAAATGCCGAAGTAGTGCTGAATAGTGTCATCATCCCACTTGAGGAACAGATCAATGGTGTGGAAGGTATGACATATATGACTTCAAGTGCAACAAATGACGGAAACGGATCAATAAATGTTTTTTTTAAAGTTGGGGCTGATCCGAATATGGCAGCTGTTGAGGTTCAGAACAGAGTATCATCAGCTACGGGGATTCTTCCTGCAGAAGTGACAAGAGCCGGTGTCTCCGTAAGAAAGCAGCAAGCCGGAAACCTGCTGATCTCTTCCCTTTACAGTGAAAAACCGGAATATGATCAGCTGTTTCTTCAGAACTATGCTGACATAAATATCCTGCCGAAGCTGAGAAGAGTAAGCGGAGTTGGTGGTGCTTCATCTTTCGGTTCAGCTATCTATTCAATGCGGATATGGCTAAAGCCCGATCTTATGGCAGTTTATGGCATTGTACCTTCTGACGTTGTTTCTGCTCTTAACGATCAGAATATCGAAGCTGCTCCGGGTCGTTTCGGCGAACAGGGCGATCAGAGCTTTCAGTATGTCATCAGGTTCACCGGCAAGCTGAAAACTGTTGAAGAATTCGGAAATGTCATAATACGAGCCGAAGAAAATGGCCAGTTTTTAAAGCTGAAAGATGTGGCACGCGTGGAGCTGGGATCTCTTTCATACAACAGCGATGTAATATATGAACGGGCTGTCGGCCAGCACTATTGCAATAAGCCAGACTGCAGGTTCGAATGCCCGGGATGTTATAAATCAATGCCTGAAGGTCCTTGATGACGCATCAAAGTCATTCCCCGAAGGGATACATTATATAAACCTGGTAAATGCGAATGTTTTTCTGGATGAGTCGATCGAAAAGATTCTGAAAACCCTTCTTGAGGCATTCATTCTTGTCTTTATTGTTGTCTATCTTTTCCTGCAGGATTTCCGCTCCACTCTCATACCGGCCATATCTGTTCCTGTGGCAATTGTGGGTACTTTCTTCTTCCTGTACCTGTTTGGATTCAGTATTAATCTTCTCACTCTTTTTGCTTTACTTCTTGCTATCGGAATTGTAGTCGATGATGCGATCGTGGTGGTTGAGGCAGTCCATGCCAAGCTTGACCAGAATTATCCTACAGCGCATAAGGCTTCGGTTGATGCAATGAGCGAAATTGCTGCTGCTATCGTTTCTATAACACTGGTAATGGCTTCTGTTTTTATTCCTGTTACATTCATTACCGGCTCTTCAGGTGTATTTTATAAGCAGTTTGGCGTTACCCTTGCCATCGCCATCATTTTGTCGGCAGTAAATGCACTGACACTCAGTCCGGCTCTAGCAGCATTATTTCTGAAACCAAAAAACCATGAGCAAAAAACGGGAAGATTTTTTGAGCTTTTCAACGCCGGCTTTGAAGCGGGAAAATCAAAATATCTCCGCTATGTACGTTACTTCGCGGGAAGAAAATGGTTAGTGATATCTGCTATTGTTCTTTTCAGCATTGCTTTTTTCATTCTGCTTAAAACGCGACCATCAGGGTTTGTCCCTGAAGAGGATATGGGCGCCGTTTTTGTAAATATTAGCCTTCAGCCCGCAGCATCCCTTGAAAGAACGGCGGTTGTTGCTGCACAGGTTGACAGCATAGCAAGAACAATTCCTCAGGTTAATAATATACTGCGATTGACCGGTTTCAATTTTATTGCCGGGTCCGGCAGCTCATACGGGATGGTTATCCTTGACCTCAAGAAATGGAAAGAACGTAAAGGAATCACGAATGTGGACATAATACAAACCCTGATTCAGAAAACTGCCATGATAAAAGATGCGCGGCTGGTCCCTTTTTCCAGACCCACAATACAGGGTTTCGGTATAAGCGGTGGCTTTACATTCGAGCTGCAGAATATTGAGGGACACACAATTGAAGAGTTCAACAAGGCAGCCCAGGATTTTCTTGCGGCACTCAACAAACGGCCGGAGATAATGACAGCTTACACAGCTTTTAATCCTAATTTTCCTCAGTACCTTTTATCTGTAAACGTTCCTAAAGTAAAACAGGCAGGGTTAACTGTATCCGGCATTATGTCTGCAATGCAGGGATTCTTTGGTGGAATTTATGTATCGAATTACAATCAGTTCGGAAAGCAATACCGTATTATGGTTCAGTCAGATGCAGAATACCGCACAAGTCCCGGAACACTTAACAGGATAATGGTACGAACGAACGATAATAAAATGGCTCCTATCACAGAATTTATAACACTTACAAGGGTTTACGGTCCTGAACGCCTTTCAAGATTTAATATGTACCTCTCGATTTCGGTGAACGGTAGTCCCAATAAAGGTTACGGATCCGGTGATGCAATGAGAGCTATTAGCGAAGTGGCTGCACAGACTCTTCCACAGGGATTCGGATTTGAATATTCGGGGGTAAGCCGTGAGGAGCAGAACGCCAGTTCGCAAACAATTTACATCTTCATACTTAGCCTTCTCTTTGTTTATTTTCTCCTGAGCGCTCTATATGAAAGTTACTTTCTCCCACTGGCGGTCCTTCTTTCACTTCCGGTCGGATTGACCGGTATTTTCGTTTTTGATACCATATTCGGGATCGACAATAACATCTATACACAGATCTCATTGATAATGCTCATCGGGCTTCTATCCAAAAATGCCATTCTGATAGTTGAATTCGCATCTGCGAGGAGAGAAAAGGGTCTGTCTATCCTTGATTCCGCTACAGAGGGAGCAAAGGTTCGTCTTCGCCCGATCCTCATGACATCTCTTGCTTTCATAATCGGGATTATGCCCCTTATGTTCTCAGCCGGAGCAGGTGCGAGCGGGAACAAGTCAATCGGTTTTTCTGCGGTCGGAGGAATGCTGTTCGGTACCCTTCTCGGGGTTCTTGTAATCCCTGCACTTTTTATTATATTCCAGACCCTCCAGGAAAAATTCACAAAGAATAAAGTTGTTGAACAAAGAAGTATTGATGATTAAAAGATCTGAAATGTTGCCGGGGCTTATCAGGACAAAAATAAAAGTGGTGTTTGTTTTTCTGGTAATAACATTCATTGTAGCATCATGCAAAGTAATGCAATTGGAAAAATTCCCGCAAATCAAAGCAAATGATAGCCTGTACAGAGATCCCGGTATATCTGATTCTTCAGGTATTGCATTGGTTCCATGGCATGAATTGTTCACAGACTCCTGTCTTCAGATCATGATTGAAAAAGCCTTAAGTAATAATCCTGATATGCTGGTTGCCATTGCAAGAGTAAAGAAAGCAGAAGCAGCTTTAAGGCAAAGCCGGGCTGAGTATTTTCCATCTCTCAATGCAGGTGTTAATGCAACATTTCAAAGCGAAACCGGAGGGATTGGAGTACCTCAATATTATCAGCTTTTTGGAAGCACAAGCTGGGAAGCTGATATTTGGGGCAAGTTTCGGAGTGCAAAACGGGCAAGTCTTGCGTCCCTTATGGCAAGTGAAGCCTTTAAAAGAGCAGTAACAACCAATCTTATAGCTTCTGTAGCAATGAATTATTACAATCTTCTCGCGCTCGATGCACAACTCAGCATAACCCGTAGAACGCTTGAAAAAAGGATAAGCAATTCAGAAACTATGGAAGCCTTAAGGGATAATGATTTGATAACCAGCGCTGATCTTGTACTTAGCCAGGCCAACCGCTATTCGACAGAGATCATAATTCCTGACCTGAAACAAAGGATTTATGAAGCTGAAAATGTCCTCAGTCTTCTTATGGGGCAGGAGCCCGGACCCATCGAAAGAACCACGCTTGAACAGCAGAATCTCCCGGAGGATCTCCGGACAGGAGTGCCTGCCCAGCTTCTGGCAAACCGACCCGACGTCCTGGAAGCAGAGTACAGGCTCAGATATTATTATGAAACTGCAAGATCTGCCAGGACTTACTTTTACCCGTCGCTCTCGATTAATGCCAGGGGAGGACTGACTGAAACAAGCCTGAATGCCCTTTTTAGTCAGCCTGTTTTTTTCTGGAACATTCTTGGAGGCTTTGTTCAGCCAATTTTCAACTATGGACTGAACAAACAAAGATTCTTATCCGCAACAGCAGATTTTGAGGAATCACAGGCATCATTCAGAAAGATCCTGCTCAATGCCGGAAGTGAAGTAGCTAATGCCATGCACAGCTATGAGACCGCAACGAATAAGATATTAATTCGCGAGAAACAGATCGGATACCTTGAGAAAGCAGTTGATTATACGACAGAACTTTTAAAATATACCTCAACAACAAGCTATATAGATGTGCTGACCTCTGAGGTAACCTTGCTTTCGGCGGAGCTTAATGGTGTAAATGATAAGTTTGACCAGCTCCAGTCAATAGTTTCTTTATATCAAAGCCTTGGAGGAGGATGGAAGTAAAATATATTGGCAAAAGAACCAACAGACACCCGGGGATCGCGCACTCCTGGCTCTATCAGCATAATTACATTTTCAAAAAAAATTAAACAACAAATATTTGTTTAGATGATTCTCTATAGTTCACATGAGGATAACACCTGAATTACCGTTTGACTTTGCTGTTGAAATTGAATAACTTTGATATTAATAATTCCAATCTGTAACCGGATACCGGAGCCTTTTGTGAGCTAAGGTAAATCGAACCCGGAAACCGGATCCAAACTAAATTAATATGGGCCATCTTGCCGGAAAGGAAATATATCATGAATTAGGGGACAAACTGGACAGTCTCCCTTTTAGAATCAGCAAAAATAAAGAGCTCTATAGCATTCTTAAGTCTCTGTATACTGCTGATGAAGCGGAGCTGGTAGTTAAAATGCCGTTCGGCCTCTCCACTGAAGATCAGATCAGAAAAATAGCAGATTTTGAAAAAGCAAGGCTTTCTTCCCTTCTTGAAAGTCTTTGCATAAAAGGCCTGGTTGTCGATATCTGGATCAGAGACAGGTATTACTACATTCCTTCACCCATGGTAGTTGGCATATTCGAATTTACAATGATGAGGACTGGTGACGATCTTAAATCGAAAGCCTGGGCTAAGCTTTTCCACAGTTATCTTGAAACGGGAGAAGCTTACAAAGTAAATTTCGGAAATGGAGAGAAGATCTCACCAATGAGGGTCATGCCACATGAAAACACAATAATCGATTCAGACTACACAGAGGTGCTCGATTATGAAAAAGCTACATCGGTGGTGAATTCGCATAATAAGTTTGCCATTGGATTATGCTCCTGCAGGCATGAAAAAATGCACCTTGGAGAAAAGAAATGTGATGTGCCTCTTGATACGTGCATTACATTTGGCGGAGGTGTCGATTTTATGGTGAGGCGAAACTTTGCAAAAGAGGTCTCCCGGACAGAAATACTTGAAAGCCTGACAAAGTCAAAAGAAACAGGACTTGTATTCAGTTGTGATAATGCCCGAAAAAATGTTTCCTTTATTTGTCAGTGTTGCAGCTGTTGCTGCAATATTCTTCAGGGAATAAGCAAATTCGGCTATCCCAATATAATAGTCACTTCAAACTTTATAGCATATATTAATGACCTGACCTGCGAGGGATGCGGAAAATGCTCGAAAGCATGCCCGATCGGGGCAATCACAATGATCGATTCTGCAGATCGTGAAAAAGGCAGAAAGAAAATTCCGCTTATCAATGAAGCAATTTGCATAGGATGTGGAGTGTGTTCATTAAAATGTATCAAAACAGGATCCTTAAAACTTATAAAACGTAAAGAAAGAATTATACATCCGGAATCGACTTTCGAACGGGTCATTCTTCAGTGCCTTGAACGTGGAACGCTTCAGAACCAAATCTTCGGAAATCCTGATAAAATATCACATAAGATGATGAAGGGTATCATAGGGGGATTCCTTAAGCTGTCACCGGTTAAAAAAGCCCTTATGAGTGAAGGACTAAGATCTCACTTCCTTGATGGAATTAAAAAAGCGGCATTAAAGCAAGGGAAAGATTATGGGTTATAGTGTTTGTTGCATTTCTCCAGGGTAATTATACCCGCGACTAATCAGGACATATTTTTGTATCCTGGAGAATAAATTAGATCTCCACATGGCTCCTGAAACGAAACCATCAAAGCAAATTGACCAATAAAATTTAAAAACCAGAAGTATGAATAACATCATACGCATAAGCTTCATAGAGGATGATAGCTGCCAAGGGTACTCAAACGAGACTAAGTTACATGGAATAGGATTTAACATCGATGCTATACAATGATGTCGTTGTTGTGATAAAGAGTGTCTTTCCGTCTTTCCCCCCGAAAGTGATTGATATCGGACGTTCTTTAATGCTTATCCTATCGATTTCCTTCCCTGTTGTATCGTAGACAAAGATCTGTCCGTCTGCAACATATAGGTTACCATTATTATCGACAGCGGTGCTGTATTCACTTCTTGGATGGATCTCCCTCAGGTTTGAAAGCATTCCGTCAGGGGCGACATCCATCTGAACGAGTCTCTTTTTAATTTCATCGGATGCATAGAATGGCTTTCCCGGAACTGCTGCTTCAAGTTTTGCACAACGGCCAATATCATAGGTTTCCGGAATTATTGTTTGTCCATCAGGTGCCATGAATGCCGAGTCGGGATAATAAATCGCGGCCTTATTGAATGTGTAGTGCCATCTGCTGGCCGGATACCACGCTTTGACAATGCTCTTGATCGGACTTGTTGACACCCTTGGCATAGGTTTGAAGGTTTCATCAGGATCATCAGGATTGATCGAATAGGTATATGCTGCCCAACCGCTATTGCCATAACTGCTGTAAGCAGTGTTATCGTCGGGAAGCCTTTTCACGGTTTCCTGCCTGCCACCGGGCATAAAGCCCGGCTGGGGATCGTAGCGGCAAACCACGAGAAGATTATCTCTGGTGTCGGTTGCAAGGACGAACGGCTGAAACGGATAGTCAGCCAGGATAAATGTGTTACCCGTTTCAGCCGACCATTTGTATATTCTCTTTTTTCGAGTTTCGCAGAAGTATATATTTCCCTTGCTATCGGCCGTAATTCCCTGGGCAAAGTCAAATCCGGAGACCAGCTTCTTAACCTGTCCGGTTGCATCGGTCAGGGGCTCCCTGCCTTTTTCATCGCCTGTGACCGTAAGCATAGCATATTCCCACGGATAGACAGGTAATTTCCTGTTCACATCATAGGCTGTAAATTCAGTAACCCACAGTTTCTGGGTATAATTATGCACATTGCGTAGTTTGATATTCTGGCAGTTCCAGATCCTCATGCCGTACGATTTGGGGGTTGTAACCCTTATGACCCTGTAAAACCAGAGGTTCGCGAACTGCATGTTTTTACAGTTTGAAAGTTCAATCATCTGGCACTCCTTGCCTTCGCGGCTCTCCTCTTCGAGCTGGAAAGCATACAACTTCCAGTTGGAGATGTTTTCGAAGCGTGCTTCATTCCTGACATGATGTTCAAGCGAGATTGCATAGATCCTGCAGGGGGTAGATGAATTGCTTGCATAAAGGCCGCTGGTTGCATATGTGTTTGCTGTCCAGATATCCTTGATCGTACCTCCGCCGTTCCTGGTGATCCAGAGGCTCCAGTATTGGTTGTCCCATGCAAGATCGGGGCCCTGCTCGCTGACAGGTTCTGTTGGTGAACTTATCGCCCGCTGTCCCGGTCGGCTTGCAGTGCCCCCACCCTGTTGCCTCATCGGACCGGCAGCCTGTGCGCCGGACTGCTGTATTACCGGACGTCGTAGTGTGCCATGACCACCAACAAATTTGATGTCGTTCATATACGATCCGGATCCGGCCATCCATTTGCAGCCTACTGCACGGTAATTATATCCGCCGGTGCACAGCCCGATCCCATTAATTATATCATCACCTCCTTCAGAGGATTCAACCAGGGGAACAGGGCCTCCAAAACCACTGAAAGCGGGTTCGCTTTCCTTCAGAATAAACTGTGTCGAAAAAGGGTGAAGGCCTATAAGCTTCGTTCCGGGTTTCAGCTTCAAGGTTTTTGTGAACCTGTACCATCCCTGAGGGACGTAAATAGCATTATATTTTTCAACCGCCTCCATGAACACCTTTGTATCATCGGTTTCACCATCGCCTTTTGCACCCAGATCTCTTATATTAACCCATGTCTCCATCGAAGGCATGGAAGGAAGGTCTCTTTCTGGCTTTTCACGAAACTTCGCAAGCGGTTCTACCTGGCTCAGTGTCTTAAAATCAGAGTTGGCTGACATGTTGTCCATCACAATTCCATGCGTGAATTCCTTCACTTTGTACATTTTTGAAGATGCAGGTGTTTTCTTTCCACTCTCCCGGAATTTAACGAACACAGGCACGTTCCGGCATTCGATGTTGAGCAGGTTCACCTGGGTAAGCGTACTTCCCTCCCCGCTTATTATCACACCTGCTTCGGATACATTGTCGAACATGCAATTTTCCATAAAAAGCCTGTCAATGTCGTTTTCCCTGATTTCGACGGCTACCGGGACGTCCTTTACATGCATGTTTACAATTGAAAACCCGGTATTATGCGATTGAATTGCAGCTTTTCGCTGACCCTCGAAATATGTATCCACCATCATAACCGGCCAGCTTGGGGAGGTCGGTCCGCACAGTATCCCATAAGTGCCGCCATAGAACTTAACATCCTCCATTTCATTGCCTACTTCCGAAATACCTGCCATTCCATCGCCGATATTGATCATGCAATGGCTTACAAAGCTGTGTTGGGCATAGTGAGTTCTTAAGGCAACGGCATAAGGATTGCCTTTTTCAATCCTCAGGTCAATATTTGAAAGCGCACTATAAAAGGTGCCGGCACCTGCATCGCCAGGTTGTCTTCCTTCAGTGACCGGTCCACCTGTGAAGAAGATCATATATGGTTCCCTGAACCTTGAAGCAGTGTCGGGTTGCTGGTATCCCGGGGTATTTTTCCCCAGGATGATCTCAGGTCTGGTCTTTCCGTAACCAATGAGACGTATGGAGGATGGAACATAAATTGTTTTGCTTATCAGGTATTTCCCTTCGGGGATGAAAAGAATTCCGAAGTTCTTCTCGGTTTTCAATTTGTTTATGGCAGCCTGAAGTTCCTCCGTAACATCTCTCTTTCCGTCCGCCTTTATGTTGAAGCTCTCCGGGATAAAATAGACTGCCTCCGGATCATCAGGCCGAAGGGTGAAAACGGATTCACTCTTTTCCCCTGCCGGCTGTGCTGTAATCATCCCAGCCCCAAGTAGAATAATGCAGGTCAGAAATAATTTTTTAAGTTTCATTATTAGTTCCCGGTAAGTTTAAATTAATAAGCGAAGGATATCTATTCTCAAGAATGAACTCCTTTCCCGAAATCCTTGTTTAGGTGGAGAAATGATTCTGATGTTACATATCAATGTCATCCCAGGATTTTTCTTGCTTCTCTGTCCGGATCATCCTTTACCTCAGAAACATCATCCAGTATCATGGTTTCGCCTTTCTCAGAAGAATATTGTGGCCACTCAGGCAAACCTCCTCCGTTGGGATTTCCGGTCTTCATGAACTGAGCGAGCGAACTTGACATTTTTGCAGCTAAATTCCGGGGCCGTGCTCCACCTCCGGTATGAGATATCTGAACATCGGTATTATAAAACCAGAATGCAATATCCATTGTATGGAAGGCTCTTAATCTACCATCAAACATTGGAGGATTCCATCCGAACCATGCCAGAAATACAGGGGCGGCCTGTTTGGATTTTAAATTGCATACTTCTATTGCGTTCTTTCTGTTACTCAGCACCATTGACAATATTTCTATTGGCTTCCTGTCGGGGAAACTCTTTGCGTATGCTTCAATTAAAACCGAACCATTATCCCCGAGTGCCGGGCCGAATCCTCTCATTGTCTTGACAAGCTCCTTTGCCTTGTCGAGTGTGATGTCTTCAAGGGAAGAATCAAATGAGCTGGGTGATCTTTCATAAAATGTACTGCAGACTATCAACGGAATATCCGAAGCCAGATCCGAAGCCTCCGGGAAGAATGGATGTTGTTTTACATAATTTCCGTCAGCCACCGGACTAAATCCTCCCATCATACCCGTCACTCCGCCTTCCTCCCTCATTTTCACACTGGCCTTTCGGGTTAATCCGTAATAGTCCTTCCATGGCATTTCCTGCAACTTATCTACCTGAGAGGCCTTTAAACCCGCTTCTTTTAATATATAGGATGCAAGTTTTTCAGAATTACTCTTCTCTCCCACCTTGAGACTGGATCCGCTAAGGGCCACAGCTCTGTGAAACAGACCTTTTGCAGAAGGCATAGCCATCAGGGTACACACTTTGGCACCACCGCCTGACTGGCCAATAATTGTAACATTACCCGGATCCCCTCCAAAATTCGATATGTTATCACGGATCCACCCGAGTGCGACAACTATATCCAGCATACCGACGTTACCCGAAGCGGCATATTTCTCTCCCCCGATCCCTGAGAAATCCGAAAAGCCCAACGGGCCCAGTCTATGGTTCAGGGAGCAGAAAACCACATTCTCCTTCCTGCTCAGGTTTTCACCATGGTATTCAGGGTGTTCAATAGAATTTCCGCTTGTGAATCCTCCTCCGTGTATCCACAATATTACCGGACGTTTTGTATTGTCACCATAGCCGGGAGTCCAGACGTTTATCCCAAGGCAGTTTTCGCTTACATCGTCATAATGCCAGTAATCGGTAAAAGCAAGGTATCTGTTGGCATAAAAATTTTCCAATAGCTGGGGTGCTGCATTAGGCCAGTAAACGGCTGCATATATGTCTGCCCATGGTTCCGGATTTTGGGGCGGCATAAACCTGTTTTTTCCTTCCGTACTTGCACCATAGGGTATTCCGAGAAAATTATAAATGTCCCTATGAATAAATCCTCTTACCTTCCCATAAGTAGTTTCGGCGACGGCAATATTATCTCCTATAAAGATTATCTGTCCGTCTTCTTCATTCTTTTTGTTTGAAGTTGGTGTGCAGGATGTAACCGAAAGCGCAGTAGTCCCTAATGTAAGGCCAGCTGCCCCCGTTCCCATAGTCTGGATGAATTTACGTCTGTCTGTTTTCATAATAAACATTGGATTTTTTAAATTGGTTTTAATCTTTATTTTAATAATGTGAGATGGAAAGTAATAAATGATGCCCCCCTTTGAAAGATCTCATCCGTGGATTCAACAGTTTAAATTAAAAACTCAGAACAACTTTTTCACACATTCTGTTTAACCTTCGGAAATACCAGGATAAACAGATAGGAGATCAATGCAAGCAGAATGATCAGCGCTCCCAGCTGGCTCTTCAGTGCATCGGAAGCGACACCCATGAGAAGCGGAAATATAGCACCACCCGAGACTCCTGTTATCATCAGGCCCGATACTTCGTTCTGGCTTGCAGGCTTCCTTACAAGTGCCTGTGAGTACATCACGGGGAAAATATTTGAATTTCCAAGACCGAACAGTCCTATACCTGCGTACATTATGGTCTGGTTATACGAGAACAGGCACAGGATCCCGATCAGGATCATACTGATACTGACAATGAAGACCCTCCTGTCGCCGAACTTTGCAAGAAGATACGAACCCATCAGGCAACCTGCCGTACGGAAAATGAAATAAAAGCTTGTTGCATATCCCGCAACCGAAAGAGGCACATCGAGATGTTCCATCAGCAATTTAGGTGCAGTTGCGTTTATCCCCACATCGAGACCAACATGAGCCATGATGCCGAGGAAGAATAAAAGAACATAGCTGTCGCCCAGCAGTCCGAAGCTCTCCTTTAACGATACCGGCTTGTCGGTAATCTTTTCTTCCTCCATCCTGGTGACTCCAAGATAAATGAATGCGATAATACCAATCGCTGCAAAGCCCGGGAAGAGGATAAGTCTCCAGTCACCGAACTTTACCGCTGCCCATGCTGCTATGACCGGCGCTATGAAGGAGGCTATCGCCTTGACAAACTGACCGAATGTAAGTGAGCTCGACATCCGCTTTCCGCTTACAATGCTGGCAAGCAAAGGATTGAGCGAAACCTGCATCAGTGTGTTGCCAATCCCCAACAGCGTGAATGAGATGAGCATCGAAACAAAGCTGTAGCTGATAAGCGGGATAAAAAGTGACGGAATGGTCACCAGAAGGCTCAGCAATACAGTCTTTTTCCGCCCTATCTTATTCATCAGTAATCCTGTAGGCACTGACAGCAAAAAGAACCAAACGAACACCATCGATGCCATCAGGTTAGCCATGGTGTCGGATAACACGAAGTCGGCCTTTACATAATTTGTGGCTATCCCAACGAGATCTACAAATCCCATCGTAAAAAACGTCAGCATTACAGGCAGTAATTTCGATATCTGGCTCGAATTTTTCATGTTAAACTTTTTTGAATATTAATTTTCCCAAATTGACTTCATATTACAAATATTCAGATCTTTCACCTCGATCCGGTTCCCGAAGAATTTGAAACCATCTGTGTTTCCCTGTACTGTTTTGCGTTCCAGTGCATACGAGAATGCTCCTCCGTCGATAAAGACCTCGACCGATGTCTTGTCAACAATAATATCGGCACTTATTTCCATGCTTGTCATATCTTCAGGGGAATAGAACAGTCCGTTTATCTGATTATAGTTCATGTCATAACTCAGCAATGGCTGGCCATAGAGACTGAGTCCCGCATCGGTCGCATGCGACAGTTTTATGGTAGTCCTGATCCGGAAACTGGTCTTATCCTTATATTCCTGCAATAATTTGGATGCCTCTGCAGCGTCGAGGCCTGTCCATGACATTTCATTTTCCTGGAGTATTTTCACCTCATTCACAGGAGTATTGAACATCCTGATCCCATCTTTGGTGGTTTTCAGTGTAAGTTCCGTGGGCAAAAGCATCATATGCTTAAATGGCATTCCGGGATGTACGATCCTGCCCCAGCCGATCTGGATCCTCCTCCCGTCCGATTCAGGAATATTGGTGAATGTCTGTGCAGCATAGATCGCTCCGTTGCCATAGTAATGTTTGCCCGACTCCGGTTTAAATGTCCTTCCATCGAAACTGCCGATCATATAAGTTCCGGAAGCTCCGTACATGACCCACTTTTTTTTATTCTGATTACCGTCAACAGAAACCTCGAAAAGCTGGGGACATTCAAAGAAACCTGTTATATGGCTCTGATACTGCCATTCCTTAAGGTTGGATGATGTGTAAATTGAATTCCCATCCCTTTCATAGAGTACCATAACCCAGGACTTCGAGGGTTTGTGCCAGAAAACTGCCGGATCGCGGAGGTCCTTAGTGTTCCAATTTTCTTTGGAATCAATTACAGGATTGCCTTCATATTTCGTGAAAGTACGCCCTTTGTCGAGGCTGTAGGCAATACATTGCCGTTCATTATCAGGACTGTCGACCGTATAAATCGCGATCATCGGAGGTATTCCATCTCTTCCAAAGCCTGAAGTGTTTTCATAGTCTATAACAGCGGATCCGGAGAACATCAAACCCAGCGAATCAGGTAAAAGAGCCAGGGGTAATTCTTCCCAATGAATTAGGTCTTTGCTTACAGCATGCCCCCAACTCATATTCTGCCATTCACGTTCGAACGGATTATGTTGATAAAACAGATGATATTCCCCTTCAAAATAAACCAGACCAATAGGGTCATTGTTCCATCCCCGCCGGGAGCTGAAATGGATCTGAGGCCGGTTACTCTCCTTATACAGGCTATCCTGACCACTGATCACATCGTCCTGATAAATCCTGCTCAATCCTGCAGGATCACCTGAATAAGATATCTTCATTTCTTTCCCTTTAAGATAAGAAACGTCATAGAATACCCAATAGTCTGGTTCCGATGGAGCCAGCCGGATCACAAATTCTAATTCAGGAGTTCCATCAACAGTAAATACCATTTTAGACTGATCCACTCCGTGAGATATGGGGAAATTCAAATACCTCCTTGAGATCTGAATTGAGATCTCCCCGCCACCGGAGCCATTCTTTTTGTCACCAGTGGGATTACATGACAGGATGGACCCCGACACAAGTAATACAAACGCGATTTTCATTGTGAACATGAGAAATAATTTATATTTTAAATTTCACAAAAAGATTTGTTTTTAAAAACTTATCCCAATAATATTTTCACAAAAGAAAAATACTGGAAAGAAGTCTCCTCTATCAAACCAGTGGATTTTATAAAGAAAGCAAAGTTGAACCATGCTGCAAAACTGCTTGTTAAGGGAAGCGGGTTTACAATAAATGAAGTTTCGTGGCGGTCAGGTTTTAATGTGATCTTGCTCCGATCCTCACAATTTGTCCGGTCAGGAAAATTAGTATTAACTTTATGACAATCCTTTTATACTACAAAATAATGTTTTTAAGACTTTTATCTATTCTGATATTCCCGGTATTGATAAATTCCTGCAGCATTGAAGCTGTCAATTCTCTTCGTCAGAAAATATCCCTTGAGGGTGAATGGAGCTGTGCACTTGATCCATTGCAGGCTGGGGTCAGTGAAAGATGGTTTGAAAAAGACCTTGATGAAGTGATTCAACTGCCCGGTACCCTGGATGAGAACGGCATGGGTACACCCAATAACCTTATGAAAAATCCCACCATTAATATTCAGACATATGAAAAAGAGCGAGAAGAAAAAAAGCCAAAAAGGTAAAAGTCTGTCGAGACGGAATTTTATCGGCACAGTTGGATCCGCCACGGCGGCTTTTACTATTATTCCACGTCATGTTTTGGGTGGAACCGGATATACTGCAGCAAGCGACCTGATTAATATTGCAGGGATTGGAGTCGGAGGTCGCGGTGCAAGTAACATTCGGGCAATATGCGATCCTGATGAAACAGTACAGCCTCAAAAAATTACATACGAGGACGTAATCACCGCTCCGGCTCAATCCAACACCAGTCCCCGGGCAGCACGAGTACCAATTAAACTTGCCAACATCTATGCATTATGTGATGTGGATGAAGAAAGAGCAGGTAATACTTTTAAAGCTTATCCGAAAGCGAAGATTTATAAAGATTACCGGAAGATGCTTGATAAGGAAAAATCAATAGATGCAGTGGTTATCAGTACACCGGACCATACCCACGCTGTTGTCTCAATAATGGCAATGAAGATGGGAAAGCATGTGTATTGCGAAAAACCTTTAACTCATACGGTATTTGAAGCCCGTGAATTGGCAAGGGCTGCAAAAGAAGCCAAAGTAGCCACACAGATGGGAAACCAGGGGATGGCTTATGATGCCAACAGGCAGCTAAAAGAATGGCTTAGGGACGGAGCCATTGGTCAGGTACGTGAAGTGCATGCCTGGTCAAATCGCCCTATCTGGCCACAGGGTATTGAACGGCCTAAGGATACTCCACGTGTACCTGCTACACTTGACTGGGACTTATGGCTCGGGCCGTCTCCCTTTCGACCTTATAATCCAGTCTATGTGCCTTTTGCCTGGCGAGGCTGGTTTGATTTCGGAAGTGGTGCCATTGGTGACGAGGCCATACATAACCTCGCTCCGGTATTTACATCCTTAAACCTGACTGCGCCGACACATGTTCATGGAAGTTTTACACCAATCTTTCCGGAAACGTTCCCGCTTGCTTCATTACTTCACTTTGAGTTTCCTGCACGTGGCAAAATGCCACCGGTAACAGTACATTGGTATGACGGAGGTCTCATGCCACAGAGACCCGGGGAGCTTGACGCAGATGCTGTTAATGGTGTTTACACTACAGATGTGCCGGATTGGGATAAAGCAAATGGGGTAATTTTCGTAGGAGATAAAGGCAAGCTCCTTTCACGTGGGGAAGGGACAAGAACACTCAGGTTCATACCTAATTCAAGGATTAAAGATTACAAGCAACCTGCTCAAATCTTACCACGTTCTATCGGTCATCACAAGGAATGGATCGAAGCATGCAAGGGCAATGGAACAACCGAATCTGATTTCAGCTTTGCCGGGCTGTTAACCGAAGCATGTCAACTCGGAAATATCTGTTTGAGAACAGGTGGTAAGGCCATCGAATGGGATTCAGTAAACTTTAAAATTACCAATAACGAGGAAGCGAACAAACTTCTTCACTTTGAATACCGCGATGGGTGGAGTTTGTAAAGAATAATGGTCATCCCTCCGGTCAGCCCTTTAATGCAATGGGCTTTCTTGACTCTCATCCGGAATATGATTTTCAGAAAGGGTACCTCAGGGATATGCCAGGACAGGAATGGTTTAAGCGCGCACCAATGTGTCATTATATAAAATTTAAATAACGATATTTGATTGGGTAAATAAACGGTAGAGACTTGTATCTCAAATTATCATAAACAAACGACACCCTACAATTATGACAACTGGTAAGAACAAAATCTACATCTCAATGAAAAGCCTATTAATTTTCCTTTTCCTGTTCTCATCTTTTCCGGCATTTGCTGCCATCAAAGGAGAGCAGAACCTGACTGGTCAGGTTAAACCCACAGACCAGGTTATCCATATCCAGGAAGTTTACAAAACAGTTGACACATTTAAACTTAAGGTTGATATTTTCTATACAAACCAATCGCTTGAGAGAGAGAATAATACAGCTATTGTTTTCTTTCATGGAGGGGGGTGGGCCTTTGGTACGCCGGGTGAGTTTTTTACGACCTGTGAACGATACGCAAAGATGGGGATAGTAACCTATTCGGTAGATTACCGCTTGTCAATTGAAAATGGGATAACACCTCATAAAACGATCAGCCCGATCGAGTCGGTAATGGATGCAAAATCGGCAATGCGATGGATTCGGGGAAACGCCCGGAAATTCCATATTGACAAAAACAAAATCGTTGCAGCAGGTCAGTCTGCCGGTGGTCATCTGGCATTATGCACCGCTATGATTGATGATTACAATGAAAATTCAGATGATCTCAGCATCAGCAGCTGTCCGGCTGCAATCCTTCTGTTTTCAGCATGTGTAAATGCAGTGGAAGGCTGGTGCGACCGTTTGCTGGCTGACCGCAGGAATAAAATTTGGAGCATCTCACCAGCCCATAATATGAGAAAAGGATTACCTCCGATGATTGAATTTCATGGTACCGATGATGAACAGGTTCCTAAATGGACAGTTCAATTCTTTGAAAGTGCGATGAAAGAGGAAGACAATTATTTTGAACTGCACCTATATGAGGGGAGAAAGCACTATCTGGGTGATGGAAATCCAAAATATTCACGCTACTTTGATGATGAAATACTTGGAATTGCAGATGATTTTCTTCGAAAATTCAATCTCCTGGATTATAAGCTGTTTTATTGATAGCTTTAAGCAATGACTTTGAACCGCGGACATCCCCTCCCAATTGCCAGATCATGATCCCGGAAGCTTTTTCTTTCGCAAGCTTTGTCTTCTGCATTATGGTAGGTAAACCGTTATAATAGATAATATAACCGTCATCCGTTTTCCATTGATCGACTGATTCAGCCCCAGGGAACTCAGAAACGATCTTATTATAATTCATGGATATAACAGGGGATGTTACTCCCGGGCCAAATCCATATCCATAAAAAGGTATTCCCAGCACCATTTTTTCCTGTTGAATATTTCTTACCGTTCCAAAGTATTGCAGGTCTTCCATGGCATCATAATAAGAGGAATGCTGCCCAGGCACTTCAGGTCGCCATGGCCCCGTACGGTCATAACACATTATATTCACAAAATCATATTGTGCCAGGGCATTGTCGGAGAGGTCTTCTTTATAATAAACCGCAATTGCCGATGTAATCAATTTTTGGTGAAGTCTTAATTCACGTGCCAGCTCCGAAACAAACACTTCATAATTTTCATCAATGTCGCTGCCTTCAAGATCAACATCAATTCCATCAAAATTATATCTGAGAACCTGTGATATTAAATTCTGAATGAAAACAGTCCTGTAACCATCCTGCAAAAGTTTATGGTAATATGGATGTTCACCTCCCCCGGCAATTGAAAACAACACCTTTACATTCTTTTTGTGAGCTTTGGTAATAAAAGGTTTCAGGGCTGAAAGATCCTGAGTAAAATTTCCCAGTGTATCGGGGTTAAGAAAAAATAAATTTACATGGGTCAGCCTTTTAAATGGAAATTTACCAAAATCATTCATTGCAGACCGCAGGGAATAATATCCAACAACTCTGAAATCAGATTTTATTTGCCGGGAATTTACCGGTAAAATCAAAAAACTGAGCAACAAAATGATGAAAATAGTTACTTTTCTCATAGCCAATGGTTTATTCGTAAAATGAGATCCTGTAAAATTCACCTTATCAAAAATAAGACACGTCATTAAAGTTGTTCTTAAAGTTTCAAGCGTATTCCTGACCTGATCAATAAACCGGTAATAATCACACAGAGCAGTGCAAACAAAACTGATTTCAATAAACCTATATACCCTGTAAGGATGACATCAGGTAAGTGTATATCAAATAATTGCGTGGTTGCATAGGCAAAATATGGTATCAGATAGCAGAGCAGGGTGCCATTTCCTGC
Source organism: uncultured Bacteroidales bacterium (assembly GCA_963737255.1). Lineage (GTDB taxonomy): Bacteria > Bacteroidota > Bacteroidia > Bacteroidales > VadinHA17 > LD21. Next base: position 234,893 of record CAVTSB010000004.1, on the reverse strand, counting down.
AGGCTTTATCAGGTCAAACCATTTTGCTTTACCCATTACATCCACAACCCAGTAAACTGCCGTGAACGTCAGGATAGTAAAGGCACTGCAAAGAAATAACCAGGCCGGTGTAGCTCCAAGTTTTGCCAATCCCCAATAAGGCCGCGTGACAATTGATAAACCAATGAGGATTGCAGAGAATATGATGAATACCAGGGTCAGATTCTTATTGTCTTTACGCTTCACAAAATATTGGAATATTATGGAAGTAAGTACGCCTCCCATGGTAAGACCAACGAGAGTACCTCCCCGGATCGCATCGGGTATAATTGAAAATATACTATCGCGCGGAATGAACCCTGCTTTGGAAATCATGCTTAAAAGACAAAAAAACACCCACCCCGCCAATATTGCATAGAAATTGTTTTTTGAAAAAATGGTAATCAGTCCGCTGACCAGATATGCCCAGCCAATCAAACCCAATATACCCCACCACTGCGGTGCAAAATATTGAATATTATCATCTTCGCCTCCCCTGTAAACAATACTTAGAGTAATTAATGTAATAATGCCAATTACTCTGGCAATCCAAACCAGGTATTTATTCGAAGATGAAGGATAACTGTTCCATATCAGAATAAAAGATAAACAGCAAAGCGGATTCCAAAGATATTCTGCCATGCCTGTGGCACTGGCATTGTAGGTTTCCCCATTGACGAGAAAAACTCCCATTACCAGCAGCGCGATCGTTCTTAATAACACGTGTTTTACAAGCTGCCAGTCGGTATCTCCCTTTAACCGCCGGTTATTAATTGCATATGGGATGGATAACCCGACGATAAACAAAAATGCAGGAAAAACAACATCGGCCAGGCCAATTCCATCGACACCTCTTTCAACGTGCCCCAGCCAGCCTGGTATATCCTTCAACGACCAAAGATCATTCACGAAAATCATCAATACCATTGTAAGCGCCCGGAGTACGTCGATCGATGCTATGCGTTGATTAGCTACCTGTCCTGATTTGTCATATGAATTTTCCTTAGCAGGAGTAAGTGAACTATTCATCTGTATCATGATTGCAGGCAGTTAATTGAATAAGGTTACATCGCAGATACCCGGATAAAAAAAGTAATTTCAAATGTAACGTCAGGGGTCACCTTATTGTTTCCCTTAAAAATATGAAATTTAAATCAATCGGCATGTAGTTTAAAAACTGAATTGAGACCTCATAGTTTTCTGCAGATATTATGAGCATTTCTGCTCAATTCATAATCCGGATGCAAGATCCTGTGGAAATCTATCCGGTCAAAATATTCTTTACTGGTATAATCTGACCCAGTCAATAGCCATATTTATCGGCAGTTCTTCAGGATTGGTTATTTTCCCGGGCCACTCATGTTCCATCTGCTGATCAATAAGAATGTAGAATGGCTGGTCAAATGGCCACTGGTAGGTTCCTGCGCCAGGAACTTTGGGATATTCGTATGACTTGATCCCGTTGATTGCATAAACGAGCTTTTCAGGGTACCAGCTAACGCTATAAATGTTGTAGTCATCAGGATTGATCCCGGCAGTTGCAGATTTCTGTGGTTCAGTCTGCTTTAACGCTATGGTATAATGATTATGTGTCGTCTGATAGGCAAAATCATCATGGTTGAGCCGTTCCATAATGTCCATCTCGCCGTTATGCTGATTTGGATAAATATCCTTTTCAGACAACATCCAGATAGCAGGCCATGCCCCATATGCAGGATCAAGCTTTGCTCTTATTTCAATACGGCCATACTGAAAAGCAAATTTTTTCCAGGAATAAATTCCGCCTGTCAGGTATGGACGAGGATCTCCGTTAATTGAATCGTGATTAATTATCCCCTTAAGAAGAATATTTTCCTCATCAAACTGAACAACCCTTGGATCGGCAGCAGTAATATACCTGAAACAACTTTTAACTTCTCTCCATCTTTCAACAGGGACTTTCCATTTAGCCGATTCAAAAAGTCCGATCCGGCTCCAGACTGTCGTATCCAGCGTTCCCTTATCGAAATCATCTTCCCATATCATCTGCCAATGAACGGTATCGTTTCGTCGTCCTTTTTCCTGAATATATATGTAGCCATCCTCAACTTTAAACGGATTTTTGTCGCATGAACAAATAACAATTTCAATAACAGCAAGAAATACCAAAAAAGATCTCTTTTTAAGTTTCATTTTATGCCACTATGTTTATCAATACCCACTATTCTTGAAACGCAGATTAAAAATATAAAAAAACCTTCAATCACAGGAGATAACTTTCCTAAATTGTCAGTATTTCCTAATTTAGCTTCCGTAATAATTCAGGACATTTAAATATTTGGCTGACAAAAAATTGAAACCAAATGGAGAAAAAATCTATTCAATTTGAAGAATTGGAAAAATTTATGGTGAATGTCCTTTTAAAAGCCGGCATTCCCGAAGAAGATGCTAAAATTATTAGTGATGTATTGCTTTCTGCCGACAAGCTTGGATTTGACTCTCATGGAGTAAACCGTCTCAAAAGCATTTACCTTGACCGGATAAAAGAAGGCATATTAAATCCTGTCACCAATTTTTCCATCGTAAAAGAGGGTCCCGCAACAGCTGTCATAGATGGGCACGATGGAATGGGGCATGTTATATCATACAATGCCATGAGGCTTGCCATTGAAAAGGCGCGGAAATATGGCCTTGGTATGGTAACCGTTCGGAATTCAAGCCACTTTGGCTTTGCCGGATATTACTCATTGATGGCTGTTCGCGAGAATATGATTGGCGTCACGGGTACCAACGCGCGTCCGTCTGTTGCCCCGACCTTTGGCGTTGAAAACGTGCTGGGGACCAATCCTCTAACCTTCGGTATCCCTAGTGATGAGGACTTTCCGTTTTTACTCGACTGCGCCACTTCAATTACCCAGAGAGGGAAAGTGGAGCTGTACGCCCGCCAGGGAAAGGAATTGCCCAAAGGGTGGGTGATTGATGATAACGGCGAAAGTAAAACCAATTCATCCGATGTGCTTAATGATCTTATTGCCGGTAATGCAGCATTAATTCCCCTGGGCGGAGTGGGAGAGGAGACTGGAGGATACAAGGGATATGGATATGCCACCGTTGTGGAGATCCTTTCGGCGGCATTGCAGCAGGGTGCTTACATGAAAATGCTCATTGGATTCAGGGATGGGAAGAAAGCGCCCTATAGTCTTGGTCATTTCTTTATCGTTATAGATATCAGTGCATTTATTGATCCCGAAGAGTTTAAAAAGACCGCGGGTAATATTCTGAGGGAACTAAGGGCTTCAAGGAAAATGCCCGGTCAAACCCGCATTTATACAGCTGGTGAAAAAGAACACGATACCTGGCTGGAAAGAAAAAATTCCGGGGTACCTTTTACTAATGAGCTGTTGAAAGAGTTCAGAGGAATATGTAATACTTATGATCTGAAGGAATATCTGCCTCTTTTTGAAAGCTGAAATACTATCACATTCGCACCGGTCTCTGTGAACTGATGGGTTTAAATTTTGGTACCTCAATAATCATATTTTAATTATAAGCCTTCATACGTAATGAGTTACGGAATATTTATAATTTTGTAAACTGCTATGAAGGTAATTGACCCAAAGGACTTCGAAAATTTCTCGTCACTTTTCAGTGGCGCCCGCGGACACCGTCTTGCTGAATTTATAATGCGGCTGCTCTCAATTGACAAAGTAAACTGGGTATATGATCATTCGGGGGCATATACGGGGGCCGAATTCACCTCACGGCTGCTGGATGACCTGGGTGTGAATTATGTTGTTGGCAATTCCGAACGGCTTAAATCGTTGCCCGAAGGATCGTTTATCACAGTGTCAAATCATCCATACGGGGGTCTGGACGGGATCATGTCAATAGACCTTTTGGCCGGAATACGTCCTGATTACAGGTTTATGGTCAACAAAATTCTTTCTCTGATAAAAACGCTGAATGGGAATTTCATTTCGGTTACACCGACAGGTAACAAAAAGACCGGCGTGACAGCAGCAAGTATCAAGGGTATTCGTGAGTCACTGGAGCATTTGCACAATGGCCATCCACTGGGATTCTTCCCCTCAGGAGCTGTTTCTGATTTCAGCCTGAAGGATCTCCATGTAAGGGACCGCAGGTGGCAGAAAAGCATTCTTCATGTGATCCACTCTGCAAAGGTTCCCGTTTTACCGATCCGTTTTTTCGACAAGAATTCTACGCTTTTCTATTTTCTGGGATTATTAAACTGGAGAATACGTTCACTAAGGCTGCCATCTGAGGTTTTTAATAAAAGGAACCAGGAACCCCGTATCGGGATCGGGAACATCATAACCGTCGAGGTGCAGGAGCAGTTCACTGATGCTGAGGCGCTTGGATCTTTTTTACGGAAGTCAGTATATGAAATGCCGCTGCCTGCCTCATTTGTACCCCGAAAAATGATTAATCTTGCGTAGTGTAAATTTAGTTGAGATGCCTGAGATCAAGCGTCATAACAAAGCAATAAAATCGCTGAAGAACATTGAGGTGATTAAATCTGTTTTCAGTGACAGGGCACGGACAAACCTCCTCAGAAAGCCAGAGCAAATCGTAATTGCCTGGCTGGTTCAGCGTATGCCGCCCTTCATCACTTCGAATATTCTGACGGCAATCGGTTTATTCGGATATATAATAGTTTCCGGAAGTTTTATTCTGGCAGCTTATGTCAACAGAACTTTTCTCCTTCTGGGACTTTTTGGATTTGCGATAAACTGGTTCGGAGATTCCCTTGACGGAAGGCTCGCCTTCTACAGGAATAAGCCAAGAAAGCAGTATGGATTTGCACTTGACATTACCATTGACTGGATAAGCATTATCATTGTAGGGTTTGGCTATATAGTTTATGCCGAAGGTATATGGGAGTTCTTCGGATATGGTTTTGTGGTCATGTATGGCTGGGAAATGATCCTTGCCCTGTTAAGATTTAAGATCACGGGGAAGTATTCAATTGATTCCGGTATTTTAGGACCCACAGAAGTAAGGATCATCATCTGCGCCGTTATGGTGGCCGAAGTCCTCCTGCCGGACTCACTGGTATATTCGGCAGGTTTTCTGGTAATAGCCCTCTTTTTTATCAATATCATCGATACCAGAAAATTGCTGCGTATAGCAGATGAAATAGACAGGAAGGAGAAACAGGAGAAATCAAAAACTTTATTTGGGACAAGCCAACCTGACCAACATGGGAGAACTAACCATTAAGGAAGTCATCACACGAAAAGACCTCCGCGATTTTATCTACCTGCCTGAAAAAGTTCACAGTGATGAACCCGGATGGCTTCCGCCAATCTACATGGATGAGTGGGAACTGTATAACAAAAAGAAAAATAAATCATTCAGGTATGCCGATGCTATCCTGTTGATGGCTTACAGGGACCTCAAACCGGCAGGCAGGATAATGGGGATGATCAACAGAAGATACAACTCTATTACCAACGAACAACATGGCAGGTTTTGTTTCATGGAGTGCTATAACGACCGGGAGGTCTTCCACGCTCTCATAAACCGGGTAGAGGATTGGGCAAGGCAGAACGGGATGGACAAAATCGTAGGTCCCCTTGGATTCTCAGATAAGGATCCGCAGGGATTCCAGATTGAAGGATTTGAGTTTCCCCAGTTCATTACCAGCGCAAGTAATTCCCCCTACATGGTCAGTCTTATTGAGAATGAGGGATATACAAAAAAGGTTGATCTGGTAAACTATCTGGGTGATATGCCGAAGGAATTTCCTGTTGTCTATGAAAGGGTTCTTGCAAAAATAAAACGGACTCAGGAATTTAAGATAATCGAGTTTCCCAGTAAAAAGGTCTTAAAACCATTTATCATCCCGATCCTTGAGGTGATGAATGAGACATTTGCCGAGATTTATGCATTTGTTCCGCTCACCGACAGGGAGAAGGCGGATTTTGCCGCAAGATATCTTCCTATTCTTGATCCGAAGTTTGTCAAGGCTGTTGAAAAGGATGGGAAGTTAATCGGATTTGCAGTCGGTATGCCTGATCTGAGCGCAGGGATAAAGGCCTGCAGGGGAAGACTGCTTCCTTTCGGTTTTATCAAAGTACTCCGTGAATCAAGGCGGTCAGAAAAGCTTATTATGATGCTTGGAGGGGTCAAAAAGGAATTCAGGGGTATGGGTATTGAAGTTTTGATGGGGGTTAAGATCCTGCAGGATGGCATAAACAGCAAAATGAGAAGCATTGACAGTCATCTTGTGCTTGAGGACAATCTCAGGATGAGACGCGAATACGAGAGGATTGGCTGCAAGGTGGTCAAAAAATTCAGGATTTATCAGAAAGATCTGTGAGATATTCCTTTTATTTCCTGAATGTATATATCCTTTCCGATCATTGTCCGGATCACTCTTAATTCCGTTTTAATCCAAAACTAACCTGTTCTTAATTCTCCTTTAATAAAAACAGGATAAGTTGCACAGGGACTTCAGCGTGGCTGCTACTGGTCCAGGGCAATCAATATAATTTAATTAAAAAGGAGGTTAAAACTATGAACGAAACAAGTCCGCTTGCAGGGGGTATGTTAACGATCCATAAGATTATCACACGGGGACTAAACACTTCCATCCGGAAGTGCGATGAATACCTTGGGAAGAAGGGAATACCGCCAGGAGAATCTGAAGGATTTTCAATGTACATGAAAAGCCTAAAGTGGATTACGCATTCCCATCATCTCAGCGAAGATGAAATTGTCTTTCCATATTTCAAAGAGCATCTGGAGGCGCCATATGATCGGTTGAAGGATGATCATGATACGATGGCCGGTATACTGGGCACGCTGGACCAGTGTATTTCAGAGCTGCCTTCAGGCAGAGTTGAGAAGCTTCGCGAAACCCTGGGAGAATTTGACAGGTTGTGGAAACCCCATATTAAAATCGAGGAGGAGAATTTCACATCGGAAAAACTTCAGGCTGTCATAGGAATGAGGGAACAGGGAATTCTTCTGGAAAAACTTGGCGAACACGGCAGGAAAAACTCCGGCCCTGGACCACTTACATTGCCTTTCGTATTCTATAATCTTGAAGGCAGGGACAGAAAAGCGTTTACGAAGGACCTTCCATGGTTCGTTAAAAAAGTTCTTGTTCCGATTGTCTGGAAAAAACATTGGAGGCCAATGAGTCCGTTTTTTTTAAATAGTTAAATCCCCTCAATCTCAGGTTCTTTTTCCTTAAATATCAGATACCAGTTCCCGTTCTCGATCAATGCTTCCTTACCGATAACTATGAAAAGCTCCTTAAGATAAGATAACTTTCGTTGAGGGGGCAATGCTGAGTTATTAATTTCATTAATCTTTCTGCCTGCCCTCTGGTAAATAACCTCCATTAATTCATATTGATTAAGTAACTGCTCGTATCCTTTCAACTGAATATAAGCCCTTATCAAAGCAAAGAAGCCTAATAATATCCCTATAATTACCAGCAGGAAATTAAGGTGACCCTTTGATTCATAATAATCCCCTAAAAATAAAATTGATGCGAAAATAACAGAGGCTGTAAGGAACGATAAATTTGAGACCTTATGATAAAGATTAATTCGCCTGGTCATTTTTATGACAGACGATTCAAAAAAATCAGTCTGGTTTCTGATCCAGTCGGATGTCAAATACTTAATTGCTTCGGGGGTAATAGTTTTGTTACTGAATGTAGCACCATAAATGGCTGAAAGAATATGTTTTACCCAGGAGAATTCCTTCCTGTGAATTCTTAAGATATAATTGGAAACATTTTCCTGCATTCCGGCAAAATTCCAATAGAACTGGATCCTCAGAGCTTCGGCCAGAGTCCTGGTATACAGGTATTTTTTATGGTACCCTGCCCGCCGGGAGTAAATATAGACTAGAACAGCAACTGCTAGGATCAGCATGGCAGTCACCAGGACCCACCGGCTTAACAATATATTTGAATATATTTCCAGAGCCAGAATTAAAAACAAGCCAAGTGTAAATAACCATTGAGTGATACGGACATCTTTTTTTCTGAAATGCTGCGCTAAAATATCCAGTGCAGAATACCAGCTAAAAATCGATTCCTGTTGAGGATTAAGTTTTTCCGGACTTTTAATTAAAAGAGATTGTGATGATCCCGGGTCTGTCTCCTTAATATTAGCAATATCGGAATTAATTTCCTCGATCTTTTCAAGGGCTTCCCTTGTTACTGGATCCTTCAATATCTGTTCAAGGGATAATGGATTACCGTAACCTTGTTTGATTGAAGCCCGGGGAGAAGATTTTCTTCTGCTGGTTGGCATAATAAAGACTATTCCATCATAGTCAAAAGTGCTTTCAGCAACGGTATCATCATCTCCGGTTATTTTATATTTTACTATATCTCCGGTCCCTCCTGTCTTCCCTTCTTCACCATCCCAAAGGGCTATCAATATCAAAGAACTGTCAGCTACCAGTTTCCCGGTTTTAAGATATTCCTGAGGCCTGTCGATTTCCTTTTCACAATTTCCAACGCTGAAGCTTCTCTTTGCCTGTCTTATCAGTTCATCATACTCCAGATCTGATGCATCGTCAAAATCCCTTTTGTATTCCTCCGGTTCAAAAGGTATCGGAACAATAAGTTCAAACCGTTGCCTGTACTTTTCATTATTTTTCTTCAACTCCAGAAATAGATTTGCTACATAACGGTCAGCACCTTCTGCAACAGATGAAAAAAGCCAGATGGGCGAATTTTGATATTCTTCAGCCAGATCTGTGAAGAGTTTTTCAATCTGAAGCTTGTGCTCATCGGTGGTGATAACATCCAAATGACCAACCACACCCACCGTTATTGGGATCCGTTCAGATATCAGCATTTGTCAGCCTTAAAATTCAATTTATTACTTTTTCGGATTTAGCCAGAGGTTTTATGTTTTGATTTATCCTGAACAGATTATCCGGGTCGTATTTTTTCTTTATTTCCTTCAGGCGTTCATAGTTTTCTCCATAAGTTGCTCTCACCCTTTCGTCACCCTCCTCCATCATAAAATTTATATAGGCTCCGCCTGCTGAGTACGGGTGGATTGCTTCCCAGTATTGTTTTGTCCAATTGGTGATTTTCTGATTGTTTGCAGGATCAGGATCAACTCCCACAATTACCATCGACCATGTAACATCCCGGGAGTTCCACGGTGTTTCTTTCCTGCCAACTCTTGAGACAGCGCCATTAACCGGATATAAATGCATGGTCGATAAGCTGGTAGGTAGAGCCTCACCAAACCTGATGTGTATCTGAATTGCTTCGTCAGGTATCTCTTTTATATAATGAGACCGCCAGAACATTTGTAACCCGGGGGGATAAAAAGCGTCGAACATGCTCTGCAATACCAGATGAGGTAATGGACCAACAAAGTCCAGTGCCGGCTTTCTAAAGGCCCGGATGGGTTTGAATAATTCTTCAGCTTTTTCCGGTGGTTCGGTGCACGCCCACACAATTCCACACATTTTCTTCTGCCGGAGATGCTCAGGGAACATAGGATCGTCTGGCACCTCAAGGAAAGCAAAAAATCCATTAATACTCTCAGAAGCCGTTTTTATAAACGTTCTGTACCATTTTAATACTTCTTCTGCTTCACTCATCTCATATAGCATGGGACCTGCATATACCGTAGAAACAGGGTGTAGCTTAAATGTAAAGGCAGTTACTATTCCAAAATTTCCTCCTCCTCCCCGAACAGCCCAGAATAAGTCCTGGTTTTGTTCTTCATTTGCCTTCACAAAGGTCCCGTCAGCCAGCACCATATCAACTGAAAGCAAATTATCTATGATCAGTCCGTATTTCCTTGTCAGATGACCCAATCCCCCACCGGTTGCAAGACCCCCAATACCGGTAGTACCATTAATCCCAAGAGGAGTAGCCAATCCAAATACATGGGTTGCGTGATCAATGTCACCCAACGTGCACCCTCCTCCTGCCACAACTGTTTTTGCAACAGGATCGACGCGCGTATAGTTTATCCGCGAAAGATCAACAACAAGGCAGTCATCACCAACACCCAGACCAGCTCCGCTATGTCCTCCGCCACGGACAGAAAGAGGCATGTGATTCTCTCTCGCAAAATTTACTGACCTTATTACATCTGCCACATCTGAGCATTGTGCAATCATACTGGGATGTTTATTGATCATCCCGTTGTATACTTTCCGGGCATCTTCATACCCCTGGTCATGCGGTTCCAGCAAACTTCCCCGCAGACTTTTCCTGAATTCTGTAACTAAGTCCTGGTTAACCATGATCTCTAAGATGTTAATAACTAATACTTCTTATTTATTTAATACATCGGAATGTTAAAAACGGGTGAGTAACTGAGTTTTTTTTAGATTGTTATTATCAATATAATCCAATAGACTTTAACATTTCAATAACCTGTGGAATTGCCCGGATGGCTTTACTTTCAGGTCGGTGTGCAAAGTCTATGGCAAACACCGGATCGTGACGGTCTATCGCCTGTTTTATATACCGTATGGCATCTTCATTTTTACCAAGAGCTGCTGAGGCAGTAGCCAGAAGAAATGGATTAACAAAGCCTGTTTTCTCTTTTGTAAGCAATTCCCGGTAAATGGAATTTGCTGCCGGTACTTGCTGAAATTCAGAAGGTTCTAATAAAACAGTTAGAAGATTCGTAAGGGCCCAATTGTGTCTCCCCGAAACGTCAATCGCCTTCTGGTATGCCTGAATGGCAGGTTCAAGAATACCGGAATAATGATAACTTGTCCCAAGGGCATACCAGGAAGCAAAAGCTTCCTGATCGAACCCGACACTTCTCTCTGCTGCAGCAATTGATTCTTCACCCAGGTCAGCCGCTAACGCTACCAGACTTACTATACCATGAGCATACGATGACAGGGGATCATTTTCAACAGCGAGGCGTGCTTGCCTGAGTGCCTCTTCATGGTCATGCCGTACAATTACCAGATAAAAAAGGGCATACCAGCATCGTGCCTGCAAATATCGCGGATTAAGTCTCAGAGCAGTGAGAAATTCTTTTTCAGCTTTCTCCCAATTGCGTTCAAAAAGCAACGCTATTATACCGGTTGCACTGTGAACCTCTGCAAGGTCCGGCCCCAGTTGGATGGCCCGATTTGCAGTGGCAGTAGCTTTAGGCCAGGCATCTTCAGGACGCAAATAGCTATGCAGACACAACATGGTATAACTGTCCGCCATACCGGCGAGAGCCAGCGGGTAATCCGGATCAATCTTCAATGCCTCCTCAAAACACCGGATTCCCTCAAACATATCCACTCCCCTCTTGTAGAAAAAAGCCATGCCTTTAAGATACTGCTGGTAAGCCTCAACATTCTGGGTCTGAAGACGTTCCTTTGGAATGGCGGGTTTGCCTTCCAGTGTTACCTGCAGCTGCTCGACAATTGCTTTTGCAATTTCATCCTGGATAACGAAGACATCATTAAGCTCCCTGTCATACTTCTGTGACCACAAATGATATCCGGTTGATGCTTCGATCAACTGTGCAGTGATCCTGATCCGGTTACCTGATTTCCGGACACTCCCTTCAAGGATCGTATTAACATTAAGCTTTTCTCCGACAGCCCGGAGGTCTTCATTCCTGTTTTTGAAACTGAAGGCTGAAGTTCTTCCGGCTACCTTTAAGCCGGGGATCTGAACCAGGGTATTAATGATCTCTTCGGAAATGCCGTCACTGAAATATTCCTGTTCCGGATCATTGCTCATATTTACAAAAGGAAGCACGGCTATCGATTTAGGATCTGAACTGACTGAAGAAAGATTTTCCTTTAACGGGTGCAGTATCAATTTACCCGGACTCTGAAGGCTGATCAAAATTTCTTTGATTGAATTAGCCACTTTGTTAAGCTGATTCCTGTATCTGGTCCTGTTCAGATTCTTCTCTTCATTGTCTTCCGGTCGCAGCGGCCGGTTAACACCCGGTTCCCTGTAAATAAAATCAATAGCACGAACCTGGCCGCCAAGCTCACTCTGTAACATATTCAAGTCATCGGAATCCAGATTATGGATCCTGACCGGTAAGATCCTGCCGGCAGTATTCCCGTTCCTGAGTTTGACCTCGCTGCTGAGCTTATCCTCCCTGATCATCCTGTTAAATGTCAGAAACTCGTGCTTCCAGGCATAACTACCTATATCACAATATGTTTGTGAGAGTATTGGAAGGAAAATTATTGATCTAAGCTTTTCGGCAAGGCTTTTATCCACATTGTGGGTTTCAAGGACACCATCATATGGATTTTCATCGAAGTAAATATTGATTTTGTCCTTGACTGTTGCTTCCAGTTCTTTTTTAAGATTGACAACGAACTCACTTACCCATCCGTCGTACTTGTTATCATTCTGGCGATAGCTTATAAAAATGTCATATGTGAAACCGTCTGCAATGCTTGCCATCGGTTAATTTTTAAAATAATAACCGCCGGCGTTTTGAGTAAAAATGAACCGGAATTTTGATCTGGTTTCATTTAACGTCTGCCACGTACGATTAACAAGCTAAAATCTGTTTTGTTCATAATGTATTTAACATAAAGGGCTTAGATCAGTAACTGTAATGGTTAGAATCACAAGGCTTTCAGTGTCTTTAATCCGGTGGATACCATCCCGCACAGGGATGGTATCGGAGTTCTTTTCCTAATTTTCATTCATTTGTCCGGAGAGATTTCAGATAAAATATAACTTTGAACAAAAAGGTAATGAAAAGTCTATCAAGAACAATTTTGATGCTTATCCTGGTCATGTTTGTCATAACCATCAAGGCACAGAATTCGCAGGGAAAGCCTGTCCGTATCGCTGTTGCCGGCATGACGCATGATCATATCGGGTTCATCATGAACAGGGAAAAGAAGTCAGATCTGGTGATTGTTGGCGTGTATGAGCCCAATCGTGAACTTGCTGAACGATATGCAGGGTCTTTCCATTTTGATACTAATCTTATTTATGACAACCTGGAAAGAATGCTGGATAAGGTAAAACCTGAAGCTGTTGTTGCATTCGGCTCCATTTACGACCATATGGCAGTTGTTGAGGCATGTGCACCCAGGAAAATTCATGTCATGGTTGAAAAGCCTTTAGCCACAAGCATGGAACATGCCAGAAAAATGCAGATGCTTGCAGAAAAATACCACATATACCTGCTCACCAATTATGAAACATCCTGGTATCCATCTGTTGCGAAGTCATGGCAACTGGTAAATGACAGTAATTTTGTAGGCAAGATAAGAAGAGTTGTAGTACACGACGGACATCAGGGACCCAAAGAGATCGGATGCAGTAAGGAGTTTCTTGATTGGCTGACAGACCCGGTAAAAAATGGCGGAGGAGCCATCGTTGACTTTGGATGTTACGGCGCAAACCTCATGACTTACCTGACAAGGGGAGAGGAACCGGTTTCTGTCACAGCCATTACAAGGCAGTTTAAACCAGCGGTTTATCCAAAAGTGGACGATGATGCAACTATCATTGTTAACTATAAGGAATCCCTGTGCATAATTCAGGCTTCGTGGAACTGGCCTTTCAGCAGAAAGGATATGGAAATCTATGGCGAAAATGGATACATAATCGCAGAAAACAACAGGGATATGCGGCTGAGGAACAGGGAAACGGACAAAGAACAGATCAAACAGGTTACTTCAAAAGACATTGTCGTATACGAGGATCCGTTTACCTATTTTACTGATGTCATCCGGGGTAACATCTCTATGACCTGCTATGACCCGTATTCGCCTGAGAACAATGTTATGGTGGTCAGGATCCTGGACGCGGCAAGGGAATCAGCTAAAACAGGAAAAACTATCAGTTTTTAAAAAATGCATTCATGTATGATGCGGCAATGGTGGGAAAAGCCGTTATTTTCTTTTCAGAAAGAAATAAACCGGTATCCCCGAAAATATAAGCGTCATACCTATTGCAGCCTCACGGGGCCTGGTAATAATAGTATTGAAAAACAAGCCTATGCAAAACAGGATAAATAGAGCAGGTACTACAGGATATCCCCAGACTTTGTAGGGTCTGTAAGCATCAGGCATCCTGTGTCGCAAAATAAATACACCAAGCGTCGTTGCGCCATAGAATATAAAAACGGCAAATATAATCATGTCAGTTAACTGATCGAAGGTTCCTGACAAAACCAGCACCGATGCCCATATTCCCTGCCACAACAGGGAGTTGGAAGGAACGTTGGCTTTATTGATCCTGGCAATTCCTGAAAAGAAAAGCTTTTCACGGGCCATGGCATAATAGGGACGGGCTCCCGTGAGGATACTCGCATTTGTGCATCCGAGGGTTGTAACAAGTATTAACAATGAAATGAATATCACCCCTCCTTTTCCCCAGAAAGTCCTGACCGCCTCAACCGCAGCGATCTGATTGCCTGATTCATGAATCTGTACAATCTGCGGAATTGATAATAAGGTCAGGTATGTCATATTGACCAGAACATAAATTAATATCACGATAAGAATACCTGTTACAATCCCTTTTGGGATGTTTTTTGTTGGGTCTTTAACCTCTCCCCCGATAAATCCGACAGAAACCCATCCCTGATAAGCCCAGAATGCAGCCAGCATAGCTGTATAAAAGGCAGATAGTGTGATGGTTCTGCTTTTCAGCTCACTTAAGTCCATAAAATTGGCAGGTCTGTTTATGCCGCTGCTCAAGCCAAAGATGACAATTGTCAGAAGGCCTGTGAATACCAGCAACACGATGGCCTTACTTACCCCGGCTCCGCTTTTTAATCCGGAAATGTTCAACCCTGTTAATAATAAGATCAGGAGAATGGCTGTCAGCTTGATTCCGAAATCCTGGAACGGGTAGAAAACACCACCTATCGTTAAATGTTGTATGGACTTAAATACCTCAGGTACCGGAATGATACTATCGAGCGATTGTGCAAATACATATGCAAGTGATGAGATCGTGGCAGTCTGAATGACGGTAAAGAGCGACCACCCGTAAATAAATGAAAAAAAACGGTTGTAAATTTTTTTTAAATAAATAAACTCACCACCTGTATCGGCCAGTAAACCTGCAACTTCCGCATTACTCAATGCTCCGAAAAGAGTGATAATTCCGCCGGCAATCCATGCTGCAAGTATCCAGACTGAAGAATCAAGTTCTGCCGCCATCGGAGCAATTTTTTTATATACTCCTGATCCAATGATATTTGCAATAACAAAAATCACAACAGAACCGGAGCCAAGTGCTCTTACAAGGTTCCTTTGATTTGCCATAGCTGACAGTTCAATATTCAAAGATTGTTACAAATAAATAAATTATTCAGGAACCGGCCAAACAATGAAGATTCTCACCCTTCCATCTGGTTAAGTCAATGAACCAAGTACCTTAGAAATCTGTTTATATTTATGAAGTTATAAATTCAACAACCTGATTTAAAAAATTAATGACATGAAACGTACTGCAAAAGCAAACTGGAAAGGCAACCTGAAAGAAGGTAAAGGCACCTTAACCACTCAAACTGGTATTTTAGACAATACAAATTACAATTTTAAAGCCCGCTTTGAGGAAGGCGAAAAAGGTACCAACCCCGAAGAGCTTCTTGCCGCTGCCCATGCAGGGTGTTTCACAATGTGGGTTGCCTCGGTTTTAACTCAAAAGGGATTTACTCCGGCAAATCTCGATACAGTTGCGACAGTTACACTGGAAAATTCAACAATTACGGGTGTACATTTGTCAATTACAGGTTCTGTTCCAGGGATAAATGCAGAAGAGTTTAAAGCTGTTACAGAGGAGTCAGAAAAAGGTTGCATTATTTCCCGGGCATTAAGTGTAGCCATTACTTCTGAGGCTCATTTCGCAGGTTAAATTTCAACCGTACACTACCCGGGAATCGCTTATGACATTACTTGTTAAGGGCGATTTTATTTCCCAGTTGGAAAGAAGACCTTTAATTAAATTAAAGTTACAGAACCTGTCTTTGCTGATCGGTTTACCCTTTAGTATAGCCTGTAAAAAAGAAGGTGATTCAAAATCAATCTCACGTTCCTTTTGACCAAAGTATTTGACAGAGTATTTTCCAGGTTTACCTTTTCCACCCGGAGAGTAACTTAAAACCATTTCTTCCCAAGGATCTTCAAAATAGACTTCCTTGCCTGCTCCAATTTTGTTCAGAATTTTACCTGATCTGAACTTTCCAAGTATTTTTTTAAAACCTCTGATTGATTTTTTTATCATAGTATTTTACAGTTATGAAAAACTTGACAGACAACCTCTTGATTCAGTACTTTGGATATTCTTATCCAAAAATCGTTCAGCTTACAGCATTCTATCCCGGAAGGTTTCCTGCTTTTCGGAAGATGAATATTCAGCTCATAAAGGTCGCCACATTTCTCAGTAAAACTGTTATAAAAAATTTGAAAAAAATTACATCATTTACATATCCCCAAAAGGCTGTTATGATAACCGGCTATAAAAGCTTACCTGACCGTAATTGTCTTCTGAAATGATAATTTTTCGCCTTTTCCTGATATGCCTTGTATATTAATGTTATATACTCCGGGATAGTCTGAAGTCCAGAATTCTATTAACGCCTCTCCGTAACTGTCTGTTTTCACCGAAGGATTCCAGTAAAGCGTATTTCTCAGGTCGGGTGTCCTGCTCAGCCTTTTCTGATCGTCGGAATAATCCGGAGCATTAAAGGCATATGGTTCATCAACAACTCTGTAAGTCAATACAACAGCATAGTCGGGCATGGTAACATTGCTGAAATCACCCGATCGTGTTATTACATTTACAATCCCATGTAATATCAGGTCACCAATCAGGTAAGGTGTTTTTACCACCTCAATCTTTTCAACCGTTTCCGGATCAAGATCAACGAGCACTGTCAGATCATTGATTATCACGCCATCTATCATCACAAGAGGCGGCTCCTCATAAAAATTACCGGTCATGGGGTTTGTGATCTTTATTTCATACCCCGATTTTCCTGATCTCAGAATGATCCCGGGCAATAGCTCAAAAAATACCTCCTGCATCACCGGCAGCCTGATATAATCATCCAGAAATATTTCCATCTCGGGTATACCGTAAAACCTTCTCTTTTTAACGGCTCTTCCAGCGTCAGTCACAGCCTCTTTTCTCATAACGGTGCCATAAATCTTTGTCGCCTGGTAATTAAAACTCAATCGCGAAAACACATCAAGCTGAGGGTCAGTAAAGGTACCCTTGAAACAGCGCGAAACTGGCAATATCCATGAAAAAGATGGTTCAATTTCAAGTATCATATTGTTGTTTGCATTTTCAGGCTGCAGGATCAGATTTCTGATTTTATCATCAACAGGCATAATAAAACTGAATCGGCCGGCAGTATCTATGACTGCATATTTGAACTCAGCCACCTTCCCCTGAACGGACATATAAAGGAAATCTGAAGAATCAGAAATATTGCCTTCCCTGTATCTTATTCTTCCTGAAAGATAATGTCCGTTACTCTCGAACCTGTACTGTTTGGGATCTGTTCCGGGAATCAAATAATCATTATTCCACTGGCATGAAGCAGAAACATCAACAGGGGTTACTGAAATGCTCATCTGAGAAATTCCCGTTTGATAAGGAATATTATCGCTTATTCCTATTTTGAGGGTAACTTTTTCGCGTCTGCTGTATATGGTGTCTCCTCTCAAATTTATTATGCCTCCATTTTTATTCGGGAAAGTGATCAATCCGGTACCAGATGAGTCGGCGGAGTCAGCTTTACGCCAGAAATCCGTGCCTTTGAATGGATTATAAACATCAATATCATAAATGTAACAGTTGTCTGGAAGGTAGTTCTTCATCCGGTTTGTATATGCCCTGATTGTATATGTTCCTGAACTGACCGAATCGGGAAGGAGAAAACTGCCTTCGCCCCTTCCGCCGGAAACCTGAAGACGTTTCTGAACCACCGGTATATTCCATGGATTGATCAGCTCAACATATGCAACAGCGCTCAGTGCGGACAGCTTTCCTGTTTCGCCTTCGATGGTGTAAATGCTGAGCCAGATGTCTTCACCAGCGATATACCTGGCCCTGTCAACGTGCAGATAGATCTCTTCCCATGGCCCGACCTGATTATTTTCAACCTGATGTTCCGCAAGCCCGGCAGATTCCATTTTCTGTGCATCTGCGCGGAAACATGAAAACAATGTTACCAGGATCAAAACTATTTTAGGTGCTGTCGCTTTTCCTTTCATCGATTTTCCTGTCAGTACTCGTTCCAGAACGGGGGCATTACAGTGGTTCCCCTGGTAGTGCAATCTGCACACTCCCTGAATGTTGTTATTACCCAGAATGGCTGTGGCTCATCTCCGTAATCTTCTATCACCCAGTATTCGGTATTCAGACCAGTTTCAGGCAGTGTCCCTTCAACTGTATCGGTCGCGCAATAAATAAAAAAGTGTGGCAATCCATAGAAATGATCACGTATGAAAAGTCTTTTCTGAGTTACGGCTGACACACTGAAATAACCAAGCACTGTCTCCTCCCGGTTATCACTGCGCCTTATATTGCTCGGGATAGCCATAGGCGTAATATCGTACAGGTCACCAACATTCTGGGAAATATTCTGAACCCTTTCCCAGAAATTATATTCTGTTTCATTCAGCGAATACTGTTTAACCAGGATGCTGTATGTCTCCTTCAGCCTGTCAGACTTATTTGAAATAAAAAGAACCGGATATTTTGAGACCCTGGCCTGGCTGTAAAGAGATGTATTCTTGATCAGGATCTCATCTGACCGTTCATTGATATAGCAGACTTTGTTTGTTACAGCGTAAGGAATCCGGTATTCCCAGGTCTCGGCATAATCCCATCTGAAGAACAGACACTCCCCTGATGGATCATAACTGTCAACATATATCCTGCATCCCTCTTCCAGATCAGTGGAATCGCCTGAATCGCTGATGATCACTTTTTCATAATACAAAGTATTAATTGGCGGGACAGGTTTCATTTCTATAAAGTCTGTCACATAATTCGCATCATTAATTTTAATATTTAGCGAATAGCTTCCTCCTACCCGTCCCCTGAATTCTGTCGAATCTGTTGAATATGTGCCTGCAGGGGATTCAAGGAGAGTTGTTACGATTCCATTTTCATCAGTAACAGTTACGATGGCTCCGTTAACAGCTTTAAACGCCAGGGGTTTTCCGATGGGAAGCGATTTCGATAACTTTATCCTGTTTACCCGGTTCTGATCGGTGATCATTCCCTCAACAACAAGCTGCTCCTTGTTTTCATCAGAATCAGGATTGAATTCAATGGTACAACCGTTAACCATTACCAGAAAAAGACTTAATCCTATTATCGTAAGTGAGTTCATAATTGATTAAAAGTCAAAGTTGAACGAAATGGATGGTATCGGTCTTCCAAAAACTGAAAGATAATATCCTCTGACAGCGTTTCTTTCATTTTTGAAGTAGACCGAATAAACATTTTCCCTTCCTGTTACATTGTAGACTGAAAAGATCCAATAAGGGTGCACCATCCTGTTTGATTTAAGATCACCGCTCACCCTGACCGAAAGATCAAGCCTCGAATAGTATGGCAGCCGGTATTTATTTCTGTCCGAATAATGGGTAAGCACAATATCCCCGATTGCATACGTTGACACGGGATAAGTTACAGGTCTGCCTGAGCTGAAAGTATAGTTCGCCGATAAGCTCACCCGTCTTGAATGAAGATAGTTAAAAGTAGCTATAAGGTCATGCGGCCTGTCAAAACTGGCGGGGAACCAGTTCCCCGAATTGATCAGCTCCTCACTGAACGAGCCTTTACTCCTGACAAGTACCCTGGAATATGTGTAACCGATACTCCAGCGGGTACGTCCTTCCGGTTTCTTTATCAGAAGTTCAAATCCGTATGCCTTGCCATAAACATTTATCAGGTCCCTTTCAACATGTTCGTTCATTATCAGGTCGGTGCCCCCCTTGAAATCAATCATGTTGTCAATTTTTTTGTAATAAATTTCAGCCGAAGCTTCAATTTTATTTTTCATGAGCATCCTGTAATATCCGGCCGCAAACTGATCGCACGACTGCGGCTTCACGTGATAGTCGCTGAGCTTCCAGGTGTCGCTGGGGGAGATCGCAGTAGTGTTTGACAACAAATGAAGGTATTGGTTTGTATGATTGTAGTTCAGCTTGAAGGAACTGTTATCATTCAGCCTGAGGTTTACAGACAGCCGTAATTCGGGACCGGCGTATGTTTTATAGCTGTTTTGCCTGCTAAAGGTGATTGTGTCGGTAATTGAGGAGATACTCCTGGGGTAGGAAGCACTATACAAATAAACTGTCTGTGGGCCCAGCGCAAAAAATGAAGTAAACCTGAGGCCTGCATTAATTGAAAGATAATCCGTTACCACATATTTATCCTCAAAATAAACGGACGCCTCAATGGCTCTCTGCCTTTCGATCGATCTTGGTATTACAATTGATGAGTCGTGTGCAGGCATATAGCTTCCCGGCATAACATCATACCTGGTAAGGTCCGTTCCGAAATTGAATTCATTCCTGTTCGTGAACCAGTTGAAATCGGCTTTGAATCCGGTGCTGTTGATCCTGTGATTAAGAGCAAAAGCCTCCTGGGACACCCTGAGACTTGAAATATTGTACTTATAAAGACTATTGTTAAAAGTTATTGCCGAGAAAAAACGGCTGCTGAAATAATGGCGCCATCGCAAAGCAACAATATTATTCTGATACCTGTATGTTGTGTCAGAGTTGAATCTGAATGAATCGTTGCTGAAATAAGCTGAAAAATCAAGTTTGTTATTCTTGCTTATGTCATAAGCAACCCTTGCGTTAAGGTCATAAAATGATACACGGCTCTTCGCGAGCGCGGGATTCTCAATCAATCCGAGTATCAGGTTTGAATAGGTTGTCCTGCCTGCCAAAAGATAAAAAAGCGTATCTTTTTTAATTGGTCCCTCGGCTACAAAATGGGCTGTTATAGGGCTGATCCCGGTATTGAAGTTAAATTTTCTCCTGTTTCCATCCCTTGGTACTATATCCAGGACAGAGGCAAGCCTTCCGCCGTACCTTCCCGGTATTCCGCCTTTGTAAAGTGTAACATCCTTGATTATGTCAGGGTTTACTGCAGAAAAGAATCCGAAGAAATGTGACGAATTATAGACCGGTGCACCATAAAGGAGGATCAGATTCTGGTCGGCCGAGCCTCCCCTGACGTTGAAGCCTGCCGATCCTTCTCCCACTGAATGGACACCCGGGATAAGCAATATGCCTTTTGTAATATCCGATTCACCCATTGCCGTTGGCATGAGACGGAATGATGTGATATTTATCTTTTCAACACCCACCTCCAGACGCCGGAGAGTAATATCCTTTTCAGCCGTTATAACAGCCTCTTTCAGCGGAATCAGTACGCTGACCATATCCAGGTTTAGTTCACCGGAGCCATAAAGGTTCAGGTCAACTGTTCTTTCCTTCATCCCGATAAAGGTGAATATCACTGAATAGTTTCCGCGGGGTACACTGAGTGAATAGAATCCATAAGCATTTGATATGGTACCGGCGGAAAGTTTTGGTATATAAACGGTTACTCCGGCAACAGTCTCCTTAGTGACCTGGTTTGTAATATATCCGGATATAGTAACATTCCCCTGCTTGCCCCTGTCTGCCGGATTTCCGATTTCCACCACAAGGTTCCCCACGGAACTCTTTACTGCTTCATTCTCCGAATAATCCATGCCGGGGATAAAACTCTGATTCTCAGATTGTCTGTCTTTTACGGTTTTGATGGCAAAATACCTTGTCAGGATAATATTACCCGATTCAAGCGCATAATAGTAAATTGATTCCCCTTTGAAAAGCGTATCAAGGATCTCGCTCAGCATCCGCTTCTCTCCGTAGCTGCCAAGGGTAAGGTTTTTGACCCACTCTTTGTTATAGAAGAACCTGACCGGGTGACGCTGCTCAGCTTGCAGGACAAAATCTTCAAATGACTGACCGGTAAAATCCCAGTCAATAACATATTTCTCCTGTGAATGAGCCACAGTAAATATCAATATGAGGACAGAGGCAAATAAAACTTTTAAACTCATATCTTCTTCATTTTACTTCCTTAGACTGTCATAATACTCCAGTAAAGGAATAAAAGTGCCGGGATCCTTTTGCCTGACTTTAAGCCGGTTGCTTTTCAGATACTCCCTGACCTCCTTCTTTTTATCGTCCAGCAGGTTAAACAGCTTTCTCTTTCCGTCTACCCGTACCATTTCGCTCCCCTTCCTTAAATAAACTAGATGTTCCTCAACGAACAGGTCATACTTCCCGTCGTCCCCCAGTGGCTGGATCTTTTTTGTATATTTTGCATAAAGGGAAGAAGGACCGTTATAAAGTACATTCACATAACCTCTTACTACATTTGAAGTATCGCTTCCGGCGTTAATTATATGAATAATCCTGTTTCCGACAACGAGGCTGAAGCTGTCAACCATTTCCTTATTCACCATGATCACAGGATAAGATTCAATACTCAGTATCAGCTCATCATTGCATATATCATATTTAAGGTCAAGATCATCGAATTTCCGCCCGTCAAAAGTTACTGATCCTTTAAAGAATATGTTTCCCAAAAAAAATTGGTCACCGGTTACCTTTGAATACTGATTATGCCAGATCCTGCCGTTAAGCAGCAGCGACTTGTCGGTAGGATTTTCCTGAATAACAGATGAATGCCTGACAGATTCCCGAATGGATCCGGGCAATTCGTTATGGCAAATAAAAAGAAAGAATACCGGTATCAGGTAAAATAGCACAGCTTTTGTCATTCTTCATTTGATAATCGTGGTGAATCCAATGCTGATCTGCCTGTGGCACAGTGTTGTATTCATCATTTAACGGTTAGTTATCAGACAAGTTTATTTCTATGCCAGGTAAACGCAAAGATGTATATATTCAAAGATAAATTAAAGTATCTTCAAGGTAAATTTCAATTTCAACACCCTGATTTAAAAAAATAAAACACCATTAGCCTGTTTTTGTTAATAATGCTGATTCTGAAAAAACTTTTCATAATATTCCAGAGCCTAAAGAAATGAAAAAGACAATCCCGACAATCATCACTGCACTTGTATGCATGTGCCTCGCTGCGCAAGGTCAGCGGGATTATTCAACGCTCAATGCTCATTCCCATAACGATTATGCCAACAGCATCCCGTTCTGGTTAGCATACAATAATCATTTCGGATCGATAGAAGCCGATATATGGGCAGTGAACGGGAATCTCCTTGTTGCACATCATGAAACGGAAATCAAACCTGAACTGACTCTTGATTCACTTTATATTGAGCCTGTTGTAAATGCGTTCAGAAAAAATAGAGGAAAGGCCTGGAATGATAATCCTTCATCATTTCAGCTTCTGATTGATGTGAAGACGGAGGCAGAACCCGCCCTGTCTATGTTGATTGAAAAGCTTAGAAAATATCCGGACGTCTTTGATCCGGAAGTAAATGAAAATGCTGTAAGAATAGTTATCTCGGGAAACAGGCCCGAACCGTCCGGGTTCATTAAGTATCCGGAATTCATTTTATTTGATGGACTGTTCGACAAACAATACAATGAGAACCAAATAAAAAGAGTTCCCCTTTTCAGTGAAAACCTGAAAGCTGTCATTGCCTGGGACGGGAATGGAGAGATTCCTGAAAATGAGAAAATCAGGCTGCAATCGGTAATAGATTCTGTTCACTCCCTGAACAGGAAAATCAGGTTCTGGAATGCACCTGACAATTTGAATGCATGGAATACTTTCATTAATATGGGAATCGATTATCTGAATACTGACCAGATAGTCAGGCTGGCTGAATACCTGAAATCCAGACGATGAGGAATGACATGTTCGAATATGGAGTCCTGCAAACTCTGTAACAACTGCGGTGAAGTGAGCGCAGGGATTTACGCAGGTTATTTAAGAGTTGGACTTATTTTAAGCGCAAAAGCATATCCTGAAGGCATTGCTTTTCCTTGATATTTACTGACCTGGATCTTAAGGAAACCTTCTCCCTGCGTCCATCTCAGTGAAGTTCCCTTTTGCCCAAGCATGCTTATTTTGGCCCCTTTGCCAGGAGTAATACCTTTTACCATGATCTCCTTTGGCAGTGTTTCATTTTCATCTAGAAGGTAAATGATATAGGTTGATCCGTCCTTACCACGGGTATATCGCAATTTACCGTCAGTATATGGAGCTATGGGACGGGTGCTGTAAATTGCCTCACCGTTGATTCTGAGCCAATCCCCAATCTCATTCAGACGGCTGTAAGCCTCATCGTAAAGTGTCCCATCCGGACCCGGGCCGATGTTCAGCAGAAGATTCCCTCCCTTGGCTACAATATCCGAAAGCATGTGAATTACTTTACGGGTTGGCATCATTTTGGCATTAAATGAATATGACCAGCCACCTCCCAGGATCATGCACGATTCCCACGGATAAGGCAGCATTTTATCCGGAACCATGTTTTCCGGAGTTAGATAGTTCTGGTTCTTTCCCTCCACGGCGCGGTCAACAACAATGGCCCCGGGTTGCTTTGCCCTGATTTTATTGACCAGTTCATCCATCTTTATGTCCTGATTGTATGGTTTCTTAACAATGAATCCGGGTACGCCGGGAGTTTCACCTATAATCTCCTTTTTCTGAACCCAGCCTCCGTCAAACCATAGCAGATCGATCGTTCCATAGTTCGAGCAAAGTTCCATCACCTGATTATGTGTGAAATTCACAAAGTTATTCCAGCGTTCAGGATAAACAGCCGGGTCATAATTTACATTCCGGTCAAACGGAGGAAACTGCGGCCACCAATAATCCGGGCTGTGCCAATCGGGTTTTGAGAAATAGGCACCAATCCACATACCCTCACTGCGAAAGGCATTGAAGATTTCCCTGGTTACATCTGCTTTCGGATCAGCATGGAACATGCAGTCTTTTCCGGTTATTTTATAATCGGTGTACCTGGTGTCGAACATACAGAATCCGTCATGATGCTTCGTTGTGAAAACAACGTATTTCATGCCTGCATTTTTGGCTGCTTTAGCCCATTTCAACGGATCGAATCTGACCGGGTTAAAAGTCTTTTGCAAACTCTCATACCGCTTTTTATATGCAAAATAATCTTTGACGGTATCGGGAACGCACCAGCCTTCATCTTCGGGACAGATCGACCAGGATTCAACTATACCCCACTGGCTGTAAGGTCCCCAGTGCATGAGAAGACCGAATTTAATGTCCTGCCATTGGTCTATTCTTTTTTGAATCAACGGATCAGGATCCGGAACATAGATCTGGTCCCCATGCTGGGCAGATAATCTCAGTCCTGAAAGGACCAGGATAAAGAAGAGCAGCTTTATTGGTTTCATACTGAAATAATATTACGATCTAATTTAATCAAAATTTATGGTCTAAGTACCTGAATATCGAAACGGACCAGCCTTAAATTTTGTTAAAATGAAAGAACATAATCCGAAAAATTGTAAGTTTAAAAAAAATTTAAACCGGACAATTAAATTGTACAGAGTCTGCAATCTTTATTTTTATAACGAAAATGGAAAACAATTACTCGAAATCCCAACTATCGTGGTTGGTTGTGTTGCGAATTTTTATTGGATGGCACTTCCTTTTTGAAGGGATGGTAAAGGTCCTGAATCCGAATTGGACCGCAACAGCCTACCTCATGGACTCGCAGGGTATGTTTCGTTCAATGTTTACCGGAATGGCGGGAAATGCCGCGTTAATGAACAATGTCGATTTTCTTAACAAATGGGCGCTGGTGCTTATTGGTCTGGGCCTCCTGCTTGGATGTTTTGCCCGTTTGTCGTGCATCGGGGGAATGCTCTTATTGTTGCTTTACACTCTCTCCCACCCCGCCCTTATTGATGCAGATTATATGATGCCGCTTGAAGGCTCATATTTCCTGATTGACAAGAACCTCGTTGAGCTTGCAGCACTGGGTGTTCTGTTCGTTTTCCCGACTGCCAGGGTGATCGGAGTTGACCGTGTTTTGGTCAGGTTGCTGCCATCAGGTTTTCTTAAATTCATAATTTGATGCGATGGAAAAAGAAAAAACTAATATAACACCCGGACAGAGCGAAAAAGGGAAACCTTCAGCTATCGGGCGCCGTGACGTATTAAAAACACTTGCAACAGTCCCGTTGCTTGGGGCTATAGCTTATGGGCTTGTCAAAACCAGGAAAACTGCTTTGCTTAACCGCGATATATCCGACGTTTTCCATCTGAGCAATAAGGATGCTATTTTCCTTCAGCCGCAGGCAAACGGGAAACAAATACGCCTTGGCCTGGTCGGTTTCGGTATCAGGGGAAAACAATTAATGAGGGCACTGGGTTTCGCCGAACCATCATATATTGATACCCTGATCGATGCTAAAAAGAAAAATCCGGATGATACCCGCTATGATGTATTCATGGAACAGGATAATCTTAATGTGGTTGTAAACGGAGTTTGCGATATTTTTGACAGTTATGGCGATGCTGCCCGCCTTACCGGTTCCAACATTAACAGGGAAGGCACAACCGGCAAGTTCGGACCGGCGCCAAAACGTTACCGGACCTATCAGGAACTTATTGCAGCCGATGATATAGACGCGGTTGTGATCGCAGCTCCTGACCACTGGCATGGCACCATGACTATTGAGGCTGCCAGGGCCGGCAAGCATGTTTATTGCGAAAAGCCGATGACATGGACGGTCCCGGAAACATATATGGTCCGTCAGGCTGTCAGGGATACCGGTATAATATTCCAACTGGGCCATCAGGGTCGCCAGACCGCATCCTACCAAAAAGCTGAAGAGATAATTAAAAATGATTTGCTCGGCCATGTCAACCTGATTCAGGTTTGCACAAATCGTAATACCCCAAACGGGGCATGGGTCTATCCGATAATCGACAACTCCGGCCCCCAGTCCATTGACTGGAAACAGTTCGAAGGCGATCCGGCACGGATCAGTGAGTATAATGATTATATGAACTCATACCGTCTCGAGCGTTACATGGGGCCTGAAGAACGCCAAAAGTTCAGCCTTGAACGGTTCTTCCGCTGGCGCTGCTGGTGGGACTACAGCACCGGGCTCTCAGGCGACCTTCTCACCCATGAATACGACGCGGTAAACCAGATCATGCACATAGGCATACCTGCTTCGGCAACCTCCTCCGGCGGGGTTTACTTCTTCAAAGACGGACGTACCGTTCCTGATGTCCTGCAGACCGCTTTTGAATGGCCCGACAGAGACCTCACCATGCTTTACAGTGCTACCCTTGCCAGCTCCCGAAACAGGGGCAAAGTTTTCATGGGGCATGATGCCTCTATGGAGATCTCTGACATCCTGAGTATTACTGCCGACAGGAACTCTGACCGCTATAAGGAGAAAATCGATAAAGGTATCATCCCGACCGATACGCCGTTCTTCACCTATGTGCCCGGGCAGAGCAAAGTCGACGCAGTTACTTCCGCCACTGAACTTTACTTCGCCCAGCGAGGGCTGCTCTATACCTATGTCAACGGCAAACGCTACGACACGACTCACCTTCACATGAGGGAGTGGCTCGAGTGCATCCGACAGGGGCAAACCCCTTCGTGCAGCATTGACCAGGCGTTCGAGGAGGCCATGACCGCTCATATGGGAACCAGGGCATATCTTGAAGGCCGTACGATGTATTGGGACAAGGAGAAGGAAGAGATCGTCAGGGGAAGTTAGAAACTGCCCTATTCACCATAATTCTGAAATAAAAAGCCATTTGTTTATTTGAGTTGAAGTCTCAATAAACAAACATGCCTGAACTTTTGTTATTAAGGAAGGCACGCAAAAATCTGTCAGATATTCCGGATTTTTCCTTTCGGTGCCCGGGCACTAAATAATCATAACAGGCTTTTAA
Organism: uncultured Bacteroidales bacterium; assembly: GCA_963737255.1. GTDB lineage: Bacteria > Bacteroidota > Bacteroidia > Bacteroidales > VadinHA17 > LD21. Next base: position 206,992 of record CAVTSB010000004.1, on the reverse strand, counting down.
AAATTCAGGAGGATTCCATATGTCTAGCGAAGCAACTTCCAGTATCCAATCCAATGGAGAAATCTATCACCCTTCATCTGATTTTTTATCCGATTCCAGTGTTAATGCATGGGCAGCAAAAGCCGCCCGGGCTGAGCAGGACCTGGTCGGTTTCTGGGATGAACGTGCCCGTGAACTTGAATGGTATAAAACATGGGACACTGTTCTCGATGAAAGCAACAAACCTTTTTATAAATGGTTTGTCGGGGGAAAGGTCAACATTGTCCAAAACTGCCTCGACCGCTACGTTAAAACCTGGCGCCGTAACAAGCTGGCCTTGATCTGGGAAGGAGAACCGGGCGATCAGCGAACCTTTTCATACCATGCACTCAACCGGGAAGTGAGCAAATTTGCCAGTGTGATCAAGGCGATGGGAATTGTAAAAGGAGACCGTGTTACTATCTATCTGCCTCGTATTCCGGAAATTATCATTGCCATGCTCGCCTGCGCGAAGATTGGAGCCATCCATTCCGTCGTGTATGGCGGGTTTTCGGTGGAATCACTTCATGGCCGTATTCTTGACTCCCATTCCAAGATTGCAATTACAGCCGACGGAGGGTGGATGAATGGCAAGATCGTCAAGCTTAAGGATATGATGGATGAAGCCCTCAGGCGTTCTCCAAGTGTTGAACATGTAATTGTCGTTAAACGAACCGGACAGGAAGTCACTATGGAACCTGAAAGGGACCTGTGGTATCACGATCTTATGTCGCTCCCGATCGCGAGTCCGAAATGCGAAACTGAAGTAATGGATGCAGAAGACCCGCTGTATATTCTATATACATCAGGCACGACCGGGAAACCCAAGGCAGTGCTTCATACTCACGGAGGCTATATGGTCGGCACTTATGCAACACTCAGGGATGTATTTGATATGAAAGACGAAGACCGGTGGTGGTGTACTGCTGATCCGGGTTGGGTCACCGGTCACTCTTATCTGGTTTATGGTCCTTTGCTGAATGGCGCCACTTCCTTTCTCTATGAGGGTGCACCAGCTTTTCCATATCCTAACCGTTGGTGGCAGATGATTGAAAAGTACGATATTTCGATATTTTACACGGCTCCCACCGCTGTCCGCGGATTAATGCGTTTCGGGGAAGCCTGGCCAAACCGGCATGACCTATCATCACTGCGCCTGCTGGGATCAGTCGGTGAGCCGATCAATCCTGAGGCATGGAAATGGTATCACTGCGTAATTGGCAGGAACAAGTGTCCCATTATGGATACCTGGTGGCAGACCGAGACCGGTATGTTTATCATTACACCCGGACCAGTCGTTCCGCTTAAGCCCGGATCAGCAACACGTCCCTATTTTGGAGTGAGCGCTGAAATTGTGGATGCAGACGGGAATCCTGTTCCTGACGGGGAGGAGGGATACCTGGTTCTTACCCGCCCCTGGCCCGCGATGATACGCACTATTTACAGGGACAATGACCGCTACGTCAAACAGTACTGGAGCACCTTTCCCGGTAAGTATATGACAGGCGATTCTGCACGAAGGGACAAGGATGGCTATTACTGGATTATCGGGCGTGTTGACGATGTTATCAAGGTTTCAGGTTATCGTCTGGGCTCTGCCGAGATCGAATCTGCACTTGTCAGCCACCCTGCTGTTGCTGAAGCTGCGGCAATCGGCCTGCCTCATGAAGTGAAAGGAAACTCAATTCATGCTTATGTAATCCTCCGCACAGGATTTGATCCGTCAGACTCGCTGAAGGAAGAACTCCGGAACCATATTGGCCATGAAATCGGACCTATTGCCAAACCGGAGGCTATCACTTTTTCAGAAAGCCTGCCGAAGACCAGGTCAGGAAAAATCATGCGGCGCCTCCTTAAATCAAGGGCCCAGGGGTTGCCTGACGGGGATATCACAACACTGGAGGATTAATATATTACTTTTAATGATAATCCTAAGCTAATTAATCCTTCAGGCACCTGACATATTTCCCTGCTGCTTTCAGGGTACCTGCCCTGTAAATCCCGGAGTTGCCTCCATCCAGTCGACGATAATAGCCTGCGGCAGAACTAACTTCATCTGAACACCACCAGTAGCTGAGATCGGTAATATTGTAAAACGTACCATCCCGATGATAACGATAACCTCCCGGAAGTGCTGAAAATCCACTGGTATTGGTGCCATTTTCTCCGGTTTTCCATCCGGCAGTGTTCTTCATCTGAGCACCCGGGTCAGTACCCCGCCATAATGTGTCATTAGCTTGTACCTGAGTCAGACCGAGATACATTTCAAGTGTTTTATATTCAGCATCAGCAGGCACATGCCAGCCTGAGGGACACAATTTTCCTGTATTAACCGCATACCAATTGTATAAAGCCCCATATTCTGTTTTATTTGTGGTTTCATCATTATCATACCAGCAGTAACCCGGGGTTTTAAGGTTAATCCATGCCGAACTGCCGGTAACATTGGGAATGGAACTGTTATCATTGTATTCAGTGGTTTTGAGATTCTCAGCCATCCAGGTTTGAGAACCAATTTCTATGGTTTTGTAGGTATTGCCTTCCTGATCTGTTAAACTCCCATAAGGAATTTCAGGACCATCGTTCTCTTTCTTACAACCATTGATAAAAATTACAACCATCAGGATTGCTGTTACCAGGAAAATCAAAATTCTGTTTCTGCTTTTCATGTCTGAAGATTTTAAAATATTATAATTCGTTAGCCTCATTAAATTACCGTTCGGTTCCTCTATTCCTTAGACTAAATTTCCTAAGTGACCTTACACTAGTTGGTTACAACCAGTTTTTCAGAGATATAGGGCTGGTTATTTAATCCCATCTGTACAAAATATATCCCAGGCATAAGATTGATCCAAATTGGAAACTCCCTGACTTCCTGATTCACTTTACCCTGAAAAACAACCTTGCCTGAAATATTAATAATCCGGATAAAGTCGAGCACTATTGTTGGATCAACTATTGAAATGTTAATATGATCAAGTGCGGGATTCGGAAATATCATTACCGTTCGATCTTCATTCCCTGCTGCAAATACCCTTGCACCTGCCTGCCATATTCCATTTTGAGCTGTAGTTGCCGGGTAATGCGAACTCCAGGTGGCATTTGTAGAAAGACCCGTTTGCCATTCCATACCCAGATCCGTTCCATAATCCAATCTTGAAACAGGTACAAGACCGGTTGTATTTTCAAAATCAGGATTTACGATAACCGAGTGTGTATCGTAACCCATTGCCTGCCATTCTGTAAAGGTTTTCAATACATCATCGATAGCAAATACAGGAGTACCGGTTTCACAATAGAAAACATTATAGTCACTCTCAAAATCATTTAAACACCATGATTCTATCCTGATATTTGGTATCTGATATTTCGTGTAAAAAATATTGTTAAATATGCGGGTTCCAAGTGATGGAGCCGGGACTGATCTGTCGTGATTCGCATCTATCTCTATTATGGACATTGCCCAGTCAGTACCCTGATCGTTGTAAAAAGTATTATTATATACATGAATACCATTCATGCCCTTTATTCGTAATGAAAGCCTGGCATTTTTCAAAATATTATAGGCTGCACCTCCGGAGGTATACGTCATATTCAAACCATCGTCCGATCCTGATTTAAACAATATCCCGTGAGGGGTTTTATCGAGATAGTTGTATCTGACAATTGAATTTATATTATACCCTGTAAATACTGCATGCGTAATACTGGAGAAATCTGTTCCATTCCATGTAAATAGATTGCCTGTTATAATCATTCCATCCAGATTATTATTCTGAGAATTCCCGGCTTCATCTCCGGCCTGTAACATATATCCAGCTGAATTTATTGAAGTGACAGAGTTATTACGGTAAGTAAACATAGTGGGTTCACTTCTTGGAATATTAACTCCCGCCCAGGTGCCTGAATCCGCATTATTAACAAAAGTTCCGCCGATTGTAAGCATAGATTGTGCAAACAAAGGAGAACTTATTGTAAGAAATACTATTACCGATATCCTATTCAATTAATGTAAAGCATCAAGATTATTATCAGAATGGATGTTTTCAGTGTTTCTTCGATTTTAAATTTTGCTTAAATCCCAAGAGCATAAAGTTAAGCCTGTAAGTCCCCTGAAACTTTATACAATTCCCTGACAGATTTACATAATTCACACTTTTTATGCTTTGGGAGTAATGTAAACTATGTAAATTTCTTTAAAAGTTATGTAACATTTTTCAGGTAAAATGTTACAACCTTTAGACCGTGAAGATTCATTCACAGTGAAATACCAAAAAATGAAAAAATACTTTCTAGTCCTCGCTGTAGCAACAACTTTAATTGCGGGAATAACCTTTACCAGTTACCGGTCATCAAACAAAAGGCAGGAAGCTGCCCGGACTAAACTGCTCTATGCCAAAGTGGAAATGAATAGCGCCGGGAAGGATGCCAATTCAGCAGCACAGCAAGCCAAAAACAACGATGAGTGGATGGCATTTAAGAGTGAGACTGAACATAGAATCAGAGCCAATGAAATCCGAATTAGTGAACTAAATATTAATATTAGAAAGCAGGGAGAAATAATTTATGCACTAAACAAGAAAAAGGTGGCTAATCTGGAACAACAAATCATATACCTGAAGGCCAGGTTGATTAATTATGAGAAAGGCCCAACCAATTGGGCTTCATTTAAGCGTGGATTTAATTATGAATTGGATGCGATTGAAAAAGCCTTGAAAGACCTGATGATTGATAATGAAAAATAAATCTTCCTTTTAGTGGTCAATTTACCTCCGGATTACCCAGCTCCCAGGACTCTTTTTATTGCAGCAATATTCCTCGGATTAACTATATTTTTCGCCTCAGGAGTAAACAGGTAGCTGAGAGTATCCTTATGCCGCTCGACAATTTTCGCCCTCACCATTTTCCCAAGGCTGTTCGTTTGTTTATTATCAAGGGTAAATGGCTCATCAATAATGGCGACGGCAGTAGGCAGCCACCTCGAAGGGAACAGATCATCATATATACCTCCCTGTTTATACTGATTGATAACCGACTCGATCTCGAGCAATACTGCCTCCTGCCCCTGGATGCCGGAAAGGCTTACATTCTTATTCTTTGCCCATTTTGTCAATGCTTCCTTATTTGGTACGAGGAGTGCCGAGGTATATTTATTCTGGTTATTATAAAGCATAAACTGATCGATGTATTGCGACCTGTCGGCAATTGTTTCTTCAATGCCTTCCGGACTGTATTTTTCCCCGTCATCCGAGATAAGCAGGCTTTTAAACCTCCCGACAACATACAGGAATCCGTCGCTGTCGATATAACCCAGGTCACCCGTATGGAGCCATCCGTCGCGGATGGTTTCACCGGTTGCCCTCTCGTTTTTCCAGTAACCCTTCATAACATTTTCACCCCGTACTACTATCTCACCCCTGGTTCCAACCGGCATTTCCTTGCCTTCCTCATCGCAAATCTTAAGATCGAGGTTTTTAACCACAACGCCGGAAGACCCGAGTTTATGCTTTTTTTCGGTGTTGCCTGAGATAACAGGAGAAGCTTCCGTTAATCCATAACCCTGCAGCATTGGAATACCGATTGCATAAAAGAAACGCTGGAGCTCTATATCAAGCAGTGCTGCACCCCCGAAGTAAAACTTAAGCCTTCCTCCAAACCCAGCCCTGATCTTCCTGAACAGAATGACATCATACAGTTTGTAAAGAGGCTTAAGTAATATTTTAAAACCTTTTCCCCTGTCCCATCCGATACCGTTGTAGCGGTAAGCTATTTTCATTGCATGGTTAAACAGCTTTTCAACTGCAGGACCTTTATCCCTGATTTCTTTCAGAATACCCTTACGAGCGCTTTTGGCCAGAGTTGGGGCACTCAGCATGAATACAGGTCTGATTTCCCTGATGTTTCCCGGAATATTCTTCAGGTAATCAAGGTATGATTTCCCGAACTGAACTGCTGCCAGGCTTGCTCCCACAGCCATCATGATATATATCCCCACGGTGTGACCGAACGAATGGTCCCATGGAATAACGAGAAGCGTGGTCCACCATTCCGGAACATCCATCAAAGTAAGAGTCTGTTCAATATTGGAAGTATAATTCCTGTGCGTCAGGATTATACCTTTGGGATCCGCTGTCGTACCCGAGGTATAACAAATATTGGCATAATCATCAGGACCAATTGAATTTATTATTTCAAAAAATTTATCATGATTCCTGCCAAGGAAATCCTCACCCAGTTTCTTTACATCCCCCATGTAGATCTCATCCTTTTCATAGGTATCAAGAGGATCCAGAAGGATCAATCTTTCGAGTTTGTTAAGATCCTTCCGGATAGGTTTTATTTTTTCAATCTGGCTTGCCGAGACAATAATCCATCTCGATTCCGAATGATCAATCCTGAATTTAAGGTCTCCACCCTCTTTAAGGATAATTGACAGGGGAACATTTACTGCTCCCGTGTGCAATATGCCGAGTTCGCTGATCACCCAATCCGTGCGGGCTTCTGATAGTAATGCAATCCTGTCTCCCTTCTTTATTCCTAGGGCCATAAGACCTGCTGCTACCTTCCAGGCTTGTTCTTTTGTTTCACTATAGGTGATTGCTTCGTATCTTCCGGTTCTCTTCTCAAAAAGATAGGGGTTGTTCGCATACTTCTGAGAGCTGGTTTCAAGTAAATCGATTAATGTCTTCATGGATCAAAAATACACCACAACTGATCCAAAGTCAATTTTATTTTGGGACTATCAGTGTAGAACTACCCTTTGCAGAAATTCATATATGGAAAAAACTGTCAAGTCGGTTTCCTTTTTTAAGCCGGTAATGATAGAAAAATAAGACCAGCGCAACCGGAAGAACGGCAACAGCAACAATCAGCGACCACCTGAAATCCACTATACCATCCGCGTATTTATCTATTATAATCTCTATCAGAATACAAAAGCCTGACAACACAATGAATCCTGAAGCAATGATATTCAATCCGTTCATATGTACTGATTTGTAGAGAAGAATGATAATAACTGCTGAAACAAAAACGGCGATTGTGACCGGAAGTCCGAGGGGAATGAAAAAGCTCCCGCCTGCAGCAATCAGGTCAAGCAAAAACAGAGATGTCAGGACTGTTATCAACAGGAGGGTAACTATTATCCAGGTTCTTTTATATGCAAAAAGGTAAAGTGTCAGGATGATCCATGCTGTTGCAATTGAAATATCAGATAGCAGCGACCATTTCAGTTCCTTGCTTATCAACAGGTCAATAATGGTACATGCAGCGATTCCGGAAAAAGCTATTATCCCGCTAAGTTCCCACAGGTATCTTCTGTTTTCCCTTTTTTGAAGATGAATGATATCCGTGGGAGAGTTTTTTGATTTATGTACCTCCTCAACTTTTTTCCCCGGATCTTTTCCACAAAGCGGACATATCGATAATCCTTCATCCAGCTCGACTCCGCAATTGACACATATAGTCATATTCTTTTCTTTTACTTGTAATTCAAAACCTTAACATGAATACCCGTATCCGAGAGATGCCTTAAAATAAGACGTTCAACTTCACTTGACTGCGTGATATTGCTGAAACAGATCCTCAGCCTGTCCTTATACGAGGCCAGGGCGCAGACAACCTTCACTTTATCATTCGGCGGGGTCGGAATCAGCTCGAACGAATCCACTTTATCCTCCATTCCTTCCGGAAGTGAAACCTGTCCAAGATTGGTAACCATGCCTGTCCATCGCTTTGAAGCCAGCGACCTGTAAACGGAAGAGATGATCAATTTCTTTATGAACAGGGGTATTAACCTGATAAGCAACATTTTTTCACTGCTTACATTTGATGACATGAATCTTGATATCTGTTTGATATCGGTACTTATCTGCAATTGATGATGAACTGATTTTAAAATCTCCTCAAATGTGAAGGTTCCCAGACGGACATCAATTTCAGGCACTACAAAAAGGGTAAAATTGCGCATTGTCTTACTGGGTAACTTCTTTCTCATGTTCACCGGCACCTGTATCCTCAAAACTTTTCGTATTTTTTTTCTGCTTTTACCTTTCCATGCGATAAATATCTCCTGAAGGGATAAAAGATAAACTGATACAAAATACTCGGTGACTGACACTTTGTATTTTCGCGATGCCTTGATAATTTCATCAACCTTAACCTCGGCATGAATTACCCTCAGCCCGGGTCTCTTGATAAGCTTGAAAGGCAGGTGCCAGGCTCTGACCATTTTAACCGGAGATGGCAGTTTTTTAAAGAATCTGACGTATCCGTCCTCGAACTCCTCTCCTGATACAGGTGTGCCGGGAACTATAATCTCACCGGGTGAACTTATATTGTTTCCGGTAAGAGAAAAGTAAGTGTAAAGCAGCGATTTGAGGAATTCAAGTCCCCCTCCTCCGTCAGTCAGTATATGAATGAACTCGACAGAAATCCGGTTGCTCTTAATGATCACCCTGTACAGGGGCTCATTTCTTCTTTTAACGGCAAAAGCCTGACAGGGGATCTCTTCCTCAACCTGGATCCGGGGCAACTGGTCGATGGATTCAAGATAATGCCAGAATATCCCGCTTCCGAGGGAAACGCTGAAATACGGGAATCTTTTCGAAGTTATTGCTACAGCCTCCCTGACAGCCGAATATTTTACAGGTTCCTTCAGAGAAGCGGTTATCCTGAACACAGAAGTAAGATCTTCTGATATGATCGCCGGAAACAGTTTCGCAGCATTGTCAAGCTTCAGCCAGCCCTTCTCCTGAAAAGTTTTATTCACGACGGCTCTCCCCCTGCTATACTTAATATTACAATTAACTACCTGGAATGGTTCTTAAAAAATTACCAGATAACTTCATTGGCATCAAGATCCCTGGAAGTTTTTCCAATAATCCATGCAGGCAGATACTGAATACCCCCGGGCCAGGTATGTCCCCCGCCATCAATGGAATAGAGTATTACTTCAGTTCCCTCAGCTCCGCCGGTGTACTGCCTCCTTGTCACTCTGGTTCCATCGTCTGGGATCCGTGTCAGGTTCTTCACTCACAACAGGAACGGTTGAACACTCGTTATGATGTACCCAAAACCCGATTGATTCATCCACAGATAAAACTTTGCCAAGTTTTATCCTGCGGATCTTACCGTTAATATCACCCCCCTCATATGGGACCAGGGGATCATTTAAATTATTGATTGCCAATACGGAAACTGGTCTGGAAGGATGGCATTCAGGAAACATGACAGATGAGATACTTCCATCAACGGGGGCAATAGCAGTGATCCTGTTAGACAATTCACAAGCCAGCCGGTATGACATAATTGCTCCGTTTGAAATGCCGGTAATGTAAACACGCTTTTCATCAATGTTGAAATCCCCGATCATGTAATCAATCAAAGCGGAAATAAAACCGACGTCATCAATGTTTTCCCTGTGTGCACGATCGTTTGCTTCTTCATCCATCCTCCCGTCATTCCAGTTCAGTTCAATCCCGTCAGGATAAACCATTATGAATCCATCCCTGTCTGCCAGAGTATTAAAACCCCTGCGTGAGAGTAGTATCATACCTAAACCGTTGCTTCCCCTGCCATGTAATGCAAGAACCAGTGGATATTGCTTCGAATTGTCATAAAATGACGGGACGTGGATGTTAAAAGTCCGTTTCAGATCATCATGAATAATTGAAGTTCTCTGATCATTACCGGCTATTACCGGTGAGGATATGAGATTAAGTCCTGCCAGCATTTTTACCGATGCGGATAATCCGGTCTTTAAAAGTATTTTGATTTTTTTCTTTATCATTATAATCTGCGTTAATATCCTGTTTATCAGGAAAGAAGTGTTCTAAGAACACTTCTTAGCAGTAAACCGGATAAATAATAAACAGACTATAAGAAATTTTGTCTCCCTTTTAGCCGGTTTTAAATTTCTTCTGCAATATCGGCAGTTTTTCGGTGATTCCTGCATAATCGGAAGGATATTTGGCATTTTCGGCTCCGGAAATAAGTTCCGGGGCTGAAATACATGACTTTATTCAAACAGGAATTAACTAAATATGATTTCTTATAAAGAAATATGTATTATAATACGTATTATAATACGTATTATAATACGTATTTCTTCAAAACAGGGGAACGACTTGATTCAAAAGCTTTCCTATTCCTTAAGATCGGCTTTGGGGCCCGGCGTTAAAAAAAGAACCGGCACTTTTTACACGGATCATTTTTATATTTATAAATTAGTATTTCTCAAATCAGTAAACCTATGGAATACATAATATCCGGCAATACAGTTACCAGCCTCACCCAGTGCCTGACATATTAAACTAAGTTCCCTTTCTGCAGTAATAACTAACATATGTTTAACAGAATATTAACCCTGAATACCCGATGAAGAAAACGCTGCTATGTATTGGAATAATTCTGGCTTTTAGCGGATGCAATGAGAAATCAACATCAAATGATGAAATGATCAAGGCTGATATATTCCTTAATCCGCCTGTGGAATACAGGTCTGCACCCTTCTGGTCGCTAAATGATAAGCTCGACACAGCTGAAATGGTAAAACAAATCTATGATTTTAAGGAAGCCGGTTACGGCGGGTTTTTCCTGCACAGCCGGACAGGCTTGCTTACGGAATACCTTGGGAATGAATGGTGGGACGCCATCGATGCCTCAGTCGCCGCTGCGAAGCATACCGGATTGAAAGCCTGGTTTTATGATGAGGATAAATGGCCAAGCGGCTTTGCCGGAGGAAAAGTGCCGCTTGCCAGTGAACAATTCCATTCCCGGGCTCTGATCAGGATGGGTAAAAATGACAGGCTAACCAAATCTGATTCGGTGCTTTTTGAAGACAGCAGGTTCAGATATGTTTGCCGGAAATCAGAAATGGGAGAACCCTGGTTTAATGGCACAACATGGGTTGACCTGTTAAATCCGGAAACCGTTAAGACATTTATCAAATTCTCGTATGAGCCGTACCTGGATCGTTACAGGGAGGAGATGGGAAAATCAGCGCCGGGGATCTTCACCGACGAACCACAGGTCTCTCCGAGGGCAGCAGGCCCTTACCCGGCAATTAGCTTTTCGCCTTACATAATTGATGAATTCAGGGTGATGCACGGCTATGACCTGATTCCGAATACCCCGTCGCTCTTCGATACCGTCGGCGATTTCAGGAAGATACGGTACGATTATTATCAGACCATTTCACGCTGTTTTGAAGAGAGCTTTACAAAGCAGATTGGTGAATACAATCTTAAAGCCAACTCTGTTTTTACCGGGCATATTAACGGGGAGGAAAACTTCAGATCTGTAATGAGCAATGTCGGAAATGCAATGATCACTTACCGGCATATGCAAATGCCGGGTATCGACCAGCTCGGATTACACTATGGGACACTTAATTCGCCCAAAAGCGTTTCGAGCGTTGCAAATCAGTACGGGATAACCCGGAGGCTCAGTGAAGCTTATGGTATCAGCGGACAAAACATGAACTTTGAAGACCGGAAGTGGCTGCTTGACTGGCATACTATAAACGGTATCAATTTTATCTGCCCGCATCTATCGCTTTACAGCATGAAGGGTGAACGTAAACGCGATTATCCCCCTGATTTCAGTCCGGCTCAGCCTTACTGGCACTATAATAAACTCTTTGAAGATTATACCGGACGCATGTGTTATGTAACGACAATCGGGAAATATGCCGCCGATATCCTGGTTGTGCATCCGCTTGAATCAGAATACCTTATGATACCAAATAACTCCTACCAGCAGTATGACAGATGCCTTAATGATCTTCAAAAATATCACAGGAATTACGATCTGGGTGATGAGCAGATTCTCGCCGATATAGGAAAGACAGTGAATGGGGATCTCGTTGTTGGGGAAATGTCATATAAAGTTGTTGTGCTTCCAAATATGCTTGTAATAAGAAGTACCACTCTCAGCCTGCTGAAGCAATTCAGGGCATCGGGCGGCGAGATTCTGGTTACAGGCCTGTATCCGCTTTATGTGGATGGAAAATCAAATCCGGAAGCCATCGACACCCTCCGGCAAATCAGCAGGTTTGTCAAGGAGGGCGAGCTAAAGACTGTACTGGATGAAGTTGTGCCTCCCGTCTTTAGTGTTGAAGGTCCCGACAATGAATTGGTCTGGACTCACCACCGCATAGTCAGCAGCGGAGGGCTCATGCAAATGTCGAATACTTCGCGGCTGAAAAGTGTTGATTGTGATCTGACATTCGCCGGTGCAGTAAAAGACCTTGCAATATGGGATCCTGAAAACGGATCCTCCATGAAACTGCAGCCCATGAAAGATGGCCGTATCAGGCTTCATTTTGATGCGGCAAAGACCTGGTTGATTTCATACGGTAAAGCTTCCGGCGAAGCTGATTTTCACAATACATATCAAATTCCGGTTCATAAGACCGAAGTGGCTATAATTGAAGGAAGCTGGCAGGGGAAGCGCACCGATCCGAATTCACTGACTCTTGATTTTGCAAGATATTCCACCGACAGCGGAAGGACTTTCAGCGGGCCGGAACCGGTTATAGGCATTCATCAGCGTCTTCAGAACAGGAAGTACAGGGGTAACCTTATCCTGAAATATGAACCACTGGTGGAAGATGTTCCTTCAAAAGCCTCGCTGGTCGTTGAGCAGCCGCAGCTTTACAAAATTTCAGTGAACGGCAGCGACATCAGTTTCGAGGGAAAGGAATACTACCTGGATCATGCACTACGTATTCAGGATATTTCGGGCACTTTGAAAAAGGGTGCCAACGAAATCCTTCTGTCACTCAATTATATCGCCCCTGAACCGGCAAGTCTCGACCCATATAAGCGCTATGGAACTGAGATTGAAAGCATATACCTGACCGGTGAATTCGCCGTTGAGGCTGTTGCTTCACCTGATCCGCTGACCATTTCCCAAAAGAACAGCTCGGGCTTGTATGTCGGCAAACCTCTCCACAGCATGAGTCGCTTTATAATCACAGGGGAAAAAGACCGGTTTGAGGCCGATCTGGTTAAACAGGGATATCCGTTCTATGCAGGAACCTTTACATTGAAAAATTCATTTACTATTGAAAAGAGGCCGGAAAGTAATATAAAAAGGTATTTCATTTCATTCCCATCCTTTGAAGCCATTGTGGTTAAGGTTAGAATAAATGACAGTGAATTTGCACCGCTTCTTTACTCTCCCTGGGAAACCGAAATTACAAGCGCCGTAAGGGAAGGTGATAATCAGGTTGAAGTAGAACTTGTCAGCAGCCTGAGGAACCTGCTGGGACCCCATCACCACACGGGTGGTGAACTGAACGGCGTCGGACCGGTAACCTTTACGGGAAATCCTGGCTGGCCAAGCAACACAGGCGGTGAATCGGACTGGTATGATATCCGATTAAAGGGCAAACCCGTATTCTGGTCAGATGATTATTATCTTATCCCCTTCGGATTTCTGGAACCACCTGTAATCTCGGGTATTTAGGGTGCATGCACTCATCCTTTTCCCAAAAAGATTGTTACTTTTATATCTTTTTAAATTAAAAACAATAAGTAATACCTCAAATAAGACCCGCTATGAACAGTAAATCGTTTATAAGAAATTTTCTTGTTTTCATTTCTTTTTCAATTTTTATTATTTCCTGCAGTAAATCTCCCCGCGCAGACAAGCTTAATATCCCTTATGAAAAATACACTATGCCGAACGGGCTTCAGGTAATCCTGCATAAGGATGATTCGGATCCGATGATATCGTATGCGATTGTTTACCATGTAGGATCGAGCCGCGAAGTGCCGGGAAAAACAGGTTTCGCCCACCTTTTCGAACACCTGCTTTTCGGTGGTTCCGAAAATGTCCCGACAGGAAAATTCGACATGATCATCGAAGGTGTCGGAGGTTCCAACAACGGAGGCACAAGCCGCGATATGACAGTTTATTACGAAGTGTTCCCGAAGAATGCACTTGAGAAGATACTCTGGCTTGAATCGGACAGGATGGGATTCTTCATCAATTCGGTGACGCAGCAGCAACTCGCGATACAACAAAACGTTGTCCAGAATGAAAAACGTCAGTACGAGGATAATTCTCCTTACGGTTTTACCGATTACGTGATCGGGAAAAGCCTCTATCCCGAAGGTCACCCATACAACTGGACGGTAATTGGCGAAATGGAGGACCTCAAAAATGCTAATCTTGATGACGTAAAAAATTATTATGAGAATTTTTACGGACCCAACAATGCCACGCTGGTTCTGGCAGGTGATTTTAATGCGGACTCAGTTAAACTTCTGATTGATAAATATTTCGGAGAAATTAAATCTCATGGTGAGGTTGCCGGCCGCGAACCGGTACCAGCCTCCTTAAATGAATCTGTCAGGGTTTTCCATGAGGATAATTTCGCCAATGTACCTGAAATCAATATGGTATGGCCTGCCCAACCTGCCTACAGCAAAGATGCATATCCCCTTGATTTCCTTGCAAGGATCCTCTCAGAGGGTAAAAAAGCGCCTCTTTATAAGGTTCTTGTAAAGGAAAAAGAACTGACTTCAAGGGTTTCTGCAAGCAATAATACAAGTGAACTGGCAGGTGAATTTTCGGTTGTGGTGCGGGCGAATGAAGGTAAAAACCTGAAAGAGATTGAAGAAGCCGTTGCAGAAGCATTTGAAAGGTTTGAAAAGGAAGGTATAACCGAAAAAGATATAGAAAGGATCAAGGCTTCATCTGAGAAGGATTTCTACCAGGGGCTCAGCAGTGTTCTGAACAAGTCTTTCAGCCTGGCCATATACAACACATTTCTCAGCGACCCCGGCTACATTGAAAAGGATATTGAGTATATCAAGGCCGTGACCCGTGAAGATGTAATAAGGGTTTATGAAAGCTATATTAAAGGTAAACCGCATGTGGTGACAAGCTTTGTTCCCAAAGGAGAGACCGGCATGATGGCCGGCAACTCGGTTCCGGCCAATATCAGCGAAGAGAATATCACGGAAGCCAGCCAGGTCGAAATAACAGAAGGGGAAGCAGGGCAGATAGTAAAAACGCCTTCGCTTATAGACCGTGCAGCTGAACCGCAGCTTGGCCCGGAGCCCGAAGTAAACATTCCCGGGATCTGGAAAGCAGATCTTAAAAACGGCATAAAAGTATTTGGGATTCAGAACAGTGAGCTGCCTCTTGTCACAATGCGTATTATAATTGACGGGGGAGCCTTGCAGGACAAAATCAATCTGCCGGGCGTTGCGAGTCTTGTCGCAGGGGTACTGCCGCAGGGGACAAAAAACAAAACCCCGGAGGAACTTGAGGAAGAGATTGAGCTTCTGGGTTCGGATATCTCAGTCTATGCATCACAGGAAGAAATAACAATAAATACAAGCATGCTGTCGAGGAATTTCGACAAGACTGCCATGCTTATAAAGGAGATATTGCTCGAACCTCGCTGGGATACATCCGAGTTCACTATAGCAAGGAACAGGGCAAAGAACCTGATATTGCAGGATGAAGCTCAGCCTGGCAGCGTGGCCAGCAGGAAATTCATGAGCCTTGTATATGGAAAGGACCATATCTTCGGTTACAGTACACGCGGAACCAGGGAATCGGTTGAAAAAATAACCCTTGACGACCTGAAATCGTACTATGACAGGAATTTTTCCCCTTCTGTGACAAAAATAGTGGTAGCCGGAAATATCTCCAGAGAGCAGGTAATCGCAGCACTCGAACCTCTGGCCTCAGGATGGGCATCCAAAGAGGTTACGGTCAACAGCTATCCTGTACCTCCTGCTCCGGAAAAGTCAACAATTTATTTTGTTGATATGCCCGGTTCGCGGCAGTCGGTTATTTATATAGGCTATCCTGCAATTTCAAGGGATAATCCGGATTATATTAAGACAGAGGTTGTGAACTACAGGCTGGGCGGCGCATTTACAAGCATCCTCAACCAGATCCTTCGTGAAGAAAAGGGATTTACCTACGGAGCCAGCAGTTATTTTCAGCCGATGAAAACCACTGCGCCCTTTATAGCAGCTTCAATGGTGCGATCGGATGCTACCTTCGAATCACTGAGCATTTTCAGAAATGAGATGGAAAAATACCGTAACGGGATATCCGAAGAGGATATGCAATTCACAAAAAATGCAATGTTAAGATCGAATGCACTTCGTTATGAGACTAATAACGCCCTGACAGAAATGCTCGCAACAATTGCCAAATACAACCTTCCCGATGACTATGTCAAACAGGAAGAAAATACAGTCAGGAATATGACACCTGAAGACCATAAGACAATTACAGGTAAATATATTGTACCCGACAGGATGTACTACGTCGTTGTTGGCGATGCCGCAACACAGATGAAACCTCTTGAAAAGGTTGGATTCGGCAAACCGGTGCCTTATGAATGACCAGTATCGCTTTTTGCCCTTTGTCTGCATCGGACCTGACTTGCCATTTGTCCTCTTATTGAACTTAATCATGCAGAATTTTGTTAGCAGGTATAGGCAACAGAACTTTCTAAATAGCATAAATGGGAAAAAAAGTGTTAATTTCATTAAGTTTAAGTTTATTCCTTCTCTATTCATGCAGCGAAGACTTCTCAGGAGTCCCCAATGAAGATCCGGGAGAAGATCAAAGAGGGGTTCCCCAATTAAAGATCGAGACAATTTTAACCGGATATGAGATCATCTGGGGTATGGATTTCCTTCCCGATGGCGATCTTATCTTCGGCGAAAAGCGGGGGAAACTATATAGAAAAAATAATGAAACCGTAACGGAGATAACTGGTTTTCCGCAGGTCCGTACACCCGGACAGGGAGGGTTTCTTGATATCAGGGTACATCCCAATTACGCTGGCAACGGATGGATCTATGCATCCTATTCCGCAGCTAATCCCGGCGGGGGCGGCCAGCTGAAACTGATCCGCTTCAGGATCACCGGCAACCAGGTCACAAATATTGAGGACCTTTTTTCAACGAATGGGTCAAATACATGGAACGGCCATTATGGAAGCCGGATAGTTTTCGATAAGGACGGGTTCCTTTACCTGAGCGTAGGGGAAGGTGGTACGGGAAGTTACGGCGGCCCGACGGCCAGCAATAACAATGCCCAGGACCCGGCATCAGACTGGGGGAAAATACACAGACTGAAGGATGACGGATCAATCCCTGCCGATAATCCTGTATTACCAGGAAATTCCGGACCAACATCAATTTATTCCTACGGCCACAGAAATCCCCAGGGATTATCAATACTTGTTGAAACAAATGAGATCTGGGAATCTGAACATGGCCCAATGGGAGGTGATGAGATAAATATTATTAAAAAAGGCACAAATTACGGATGGCCTGTTTATTCGCTCGGGCGCAATTACGACGGCACTGTCATTTCTTCAGGCCACATTGCTGCCGGTATAACGGCACCTCTCTATACCTGGACACCTTCGATAGGAATTTGCGGAATTGCTTTTATTACCAGCAACAAATTCAAATCATGGAATGGGAACCTTCTTGTCAGCGGGCTTGCATCACAAAAGCTTTACAGATGCGTGGTAAAGAACAATAGGATAACAGAAGAATATGTCCTGCTCGATAATTCCGGAAGGGTAAGAAACGTTAAACAGGCACCTGACGGTTCAATATATGTATCGGTAGAAAATCCGGGACGTATCATTCAGATCATCCCGGAATAACATGAATTATTACCTGACAGGGTCCATGGTCAGCAGCAGAATTAGCTGCGTGGTATCCGGCAAATCATCAGGCAACAGGTACCACCCGTCGCTATGCCCCATCCATCCAAAATTGGCATGTACATAAAACTTCCCCTCTTTTTCCGTGTAACCATCAACAGCTACTGCATGTCCGCCCTGGTCCCACATGTAATAAAATCCCAGAGGTCTTTTCCCATCGATTTCCTTTTTCACAATCTGTTCAAATGTCTTATCGCTGAATAAACCTTTGATCAACTCCGGATTATGATAAGTATAACTTTCATACTTACATTTAAAATGTTCTTCGATCTGAGTTTTATGGTTGTTTGAATTTTCTATATCAATATAATTATCTGTTGCAAAATCTTTTTGTACAATTGCAGCTACAGCAAAATTATAGTAAGCCGTGGCATCAATAGCATCCTTTGAAGAAGATTCGGTCAGCCTGGCTGATATTTTGTCCCAATCAACGATGTAATCTGAAAAGTCCTCATTAACAACAAGTCCGTTACTGCACTTGTAGTTTACGGAACCTGAAGGCGCCAGCCTGTGATGGTAAAGTACCTGCGCAATTGCAATGGAATGGCACCCCAGCGGCTCATTGCCGGGGGTAAATTTACAATTGAATTGATCGCCCCACTGCGTTTTTAAGATAAAGTCACCGCTGATGTCATTTCTTGGTTCTTGCGAAAAAGAGTTACTAAAGGCGGCGATAAATGCAACAAATAATATTGCGAAACGTAAATTCTTCATAGGATAAAAATAATGGTTAGTAAATAGAACCTGTTTGTAGAAAGAGACTCCCGGTATTCATTAATGCTGCATTAATGCCGGAAAGATCCTCTTTCCCCACCGCAGGGGTAGCGGTCTCCCGATCAGGTACAATTTCTCCTAGTGTGTCACTGCCTGCCTGTTAACAGGAGCTTCCCTGCCAGAGTGGACATCAAACAGCCGCCTGAAAGTTTCCTTTGCCGCATTCACCAATTCATTATAGGGACGGTCAGTCACGTCAACGAAACCGATATTATAGTTTTCTCCGTCATTGCGTCCGGTTGGCGGCTGGTCAATCCACTGGAACCAGTGAGTTCCTATAATGGCCGGATTCGCTGCGGCATTCTCGACATAATACCGGTAGGCAACACCCCGTTCCTCCTGGTTTACAGTCTGAGCAAGTCCCGGGGCAAGTCCACGTTCCGGCACCCCGAAATGGAATTCCCCGATAATCATTGGGAGCCCGGTGAGGTCATATATCCTGGTGATCGTATTCGGATTCACCGTATAACCGTAATTGTTAAAGCTGAACACGTCAAATCCCTTTGATGCGAGTATGATCTCGTCGGCAGCTGACCCGCCGAACCTCAGCCCGAGATTCAGATGATTCGGATCATGTTTTTTAACAGCAGCATTGACAGTGGCAATGAATCTTGCATATGTTTCATATACAAATGCTTTCCTCTGTTCAGGTGTATCTCCCTTTTCAAGATATTTTTCAAGCTCTGACTTTATCGCGGTTTCTTCACCCGAGAGGATCACGTTAACAAGCTCCTGTTCCCTGTTGGGCCAGGCGGGTTCATTTCCTATAAAATATCCAAGGAGGAAAGGGTCATCCTTCTTCGGGGCACATTGCCGTTCGGCGGCTTTATCAACCATTTCCTGGTAGCCCGGATCATAAACATCAGGCATTCCCATGATCCCGGTTTCGATCCCCCACCCGCGAAGTGTTGCCACATAGGCTTTCCGGCCACTGCCTCCCAGGGTGGCGTCCGACCAGTTTGCGATCGTATTCAGACCCCAGCTATCCATCCGCCTGACAGTAAAATCCATCCACTTCTTATACCACTCAGTGCCAAACCTGCGGTAAAGGTTCCAGGTGAAGAAAGAGGATGACGGCCGTGCTCTGCCTGTTACCGCCTGCTGATCAGTTGTCTGACTTGAAGCAGTAATTTCTTCTGACGGAGGCAATGCCGTAAAAATGTATTCTCTTCCCTGTATTCTGGAAAATTCAGAGCGGGGACCTATACCTGTTGATCCGGTTGAGAAGAACAGGCATCCCTCAGGATCAACAAACCACCATCTGCCATCAATCTGCTCGACCCGGAAGAATCCGGTAGCTTTTGCCCTGGCTGCCTGAAATCCGCCATATTTTGACGTATTGAAATCACCTGGCAGCAATGCCCTGTCTTCTTCACTCCATGCATTCTGAAGGTCCCCGAGCGATTTTGCCTTTCCCGGCCATTCGGCAGGCATCCACTGTCCAAACTCATCAACCAGAGGAACCGGTTCAAAAATAGTATCCATGGCGTTCATCGTGAGCTGCACATTGCGGATCTCCAGTGTGGGCGATCCGATTGGCCACCTCATTGACACCGAAAGAGAATCTACCTTCCTGATCGTTCCGACAACGCTTGAAAAGCCTATCCAGTATCCCGGCCGTGCTGTTTTGCCAATTGCGGCAAGATCCATCCCTTTTGTGTTCCTGGTTTGAAAATGGATCAGGGGAATTGAAGCCCGGACCCATGGACCCTGAAACGGCTGAATGGTCAGCCTTCGCACTCCGGCAGTATCATAAAGCCTGAGATCGAACCTCTGGGTAGTAGACGACTTTAATTCGAATGTAAGAAATCCGTATCCGGACCAGTCTGATGGCAAGTCAGGATTGAGCTCTTTAATCGCCCATTTTTGTTCAGAGATTTCTCCCTGGAAATTTATTGAAACTGGTTCTTTTACCTTGTTACAGCTAAAAGAAAGTAAAAGTATTGAGACCGTCAGGATTAGTATGGGATTTTTCATAGTTCAGGTTTAATTTATTGGTAACAGATCCCCACATTTAGAAACAGTTTGCAATTGTATTACCAAAATAAAGAAAAATATCAATTCCGCAGGAAAATATATTATGCCAGTCCGGCAAAAAAAAAAATCCGGGAGTAGTAAATTTGTCGGACCGGTCTGGTCCGAAAACAAAATTCTACTCCCGGAATGGGATCATAAACCCTGTAAAACCACAGGGTAACTTAATTCTACATTAAAATCTGTCTTGCATACTGAACACAGGTCTTTGTTTCCTTAACTGCATTCGACCATGGTTTGACATCATATTCAAGTTCAATGTCGCAGTGGATCGGCCAACCGGTCTTCTTGATCAGAAGCAGAACATCAGCCAGCGGAACTTCTCCCTGTCCCCATACCTGGTTCTGGTTCGCCGGATCGGTTTTCGGGCCAGTTTTATCCTTAATATGGATACTGAAGATACGGTCGTGATACTTTTCAATAATTGTGTTCGGATGTATTCCTGTCGATCCAAAGAAGTGGCCGGCATCAAAGTTCATCATGACAGCCGGTGAAACGGCAAGGAAAGGATCATAGCTGAAACCCTCCGTTGCGAACTGCATGTGCTGATGGAATATTGCAAACATGCCATGTTTTTGAGCAATGGGACCAAGTTTCTTAACGGCTGCCTCTCCGATTTCTTCGGTTACACCTTTGGCTCCCAAAGCTTTAGCTGCTTTGAAAGCGTAATCGATTTCTTCATCTGACCACTGTGACGGGGAAAATTTCACAATATGAACCTTTATACCGGCTCCGTCAAATTTCTTTCGCAGCTCCTCAAATCTGGACATTGGCAATGATAATCTCCATGATTTAAGTTCACTGTTGAATTTAGCGACCTGAGCTTTCTGTTCATCAGTCAGCTGCGGACGCCTTGGCATTCCCTGACCGGGGGCACCAGGAGCACCCTGAGCCCCGGCCTGAGCACGGGCGCCGGCAGCCTGCTGACCTGCCGGAGGGCCACCTGCGGGTGGAGCGCCAGCGGGAGCACCAGCCGGACGCTGAGCTCCAGCCGGAGGGCCAAACATTCCCGACATCGGATTCTTCGGAGCACCAAGAGAATCTTCAACATCGCCGCTCATAAGCTCGATTGAGCTGAGACCGGCTTCAGTGCAGTACTTTATAATATTATCAACACCTCCGGGCATGCTGCGCCAGCTGTACGTAATTGCACCTATCTGAACTCCGCCAAATTTAGAATCAGGCACTGCACCTGAAACAGCGCGAGCAACAGGGGAACTTTTTCCGTACAGGCTTACCGGTGCCATCGAAACAGCAGCCAGAGCTGCCGTACTTCCCAGGAATTTACGCCTTGAGAACGTTCCTTTTGAATTGTTTTTGTTTGTCATACTCTTCTGTATAATATCATATTAATTTATTTTTCAGCCGGTTATAATGTCCATCCCTTTCTGTATTCATAATGGAACATTGTGTTGGCCTCAGGAATATTTGTTATCTTCATATTGGCTGCATCATATTCCAGGGTAATATTATTCCTCTGATGTTTGACAGCTATATTTGTCAGAAGCATTATTTCGGTCAGTTTTGATGAAATTGAGAAATCGTTGCATGATTTCTTGCCATTTTTGATTGCATCAATAAAGTCCTCGAAAATATTGCCAGTACGCGGGAGCCAGGCATCCGGACCCTTGAAGTTCGGATCTGCAGGTATAAGCTCAGGAATTGCTCCATGGCTTCCGTGGGTGATAATACCTTTTTCCCCGTAATATGTGGCATCCTTCATGGCACGACCAGGTTCAAGTGCATCAGGTCTTGGCGGTCTCAGTCCACCGTCGGTCCAGGTAACCTTTACGGCGGGCATGTTGCCGCGTGCAGGGAAATCATATGTTACAAGCTCACACAGAGGCATATAATCATTGCTGTAAGGTGAACTCGTAGCCTGTATTTTCACCGGCATACCAAGGTTCAGAGCCCAGATAGGAGCATCAAAGATATGAGCGCCCATATCACCCATGGCACCTGTTCCATAATCCCACAAGCCTCTCCAGTTGAAGTGGAATGCCTCCGGATTATAGGGTTTTTCAGGGGCAGGACCCAGCCATACATCATAATTAATGGATTCAGGGACTGCAACTCCTGCAGGTCTCATGATATCGCCCTGCGGCCAGAATCCCATGGGACGGTTTGTCGACAGCTGAACTTCCCTGACAGGTCCGATCACACCCGATTGTATCCATTCAACTGTTTTACGGGTACCTTCTGTAGCATGCCCCTGATTTCCCATCTGGGTTACTACACCTGTTTCCTTTGCAATCTCGGCAAGTTTACGGCATTCAACGATTGTCTTTGCCATCGGTTTTTCGAGATAGACATGCTTTCCGGCCCGCATGAACGCGGCAGCTATTGTAGCATGGTTGTGGTCGGGAGTTCCTATTACCACAGCATCGATCGATTTCTCCTTATCGAGCATTTCCCGCCAGTCGCTGTATATTTTGGCTTTTGGATAGCCTTTGAAGATATGACCTGCATAGTTTGGGTCCACATCACAGATCGCATATATGTTTGCAAGCTTAATAACCCTTCCCTCTCCTGCTGCTCCCATCTGCATTACCGCGTTGGGATCAGCCTGGGCACCGGGACGTCCGGCCGGGCGTCCGCCGGGTTGACCGCCGGGAGGAGTATTGCGGTTCTTCATTTCAGCCATCCGTGCTTCCATGGCAGCCAGCTGTTCCTTTGTCATCGGTGTTCCATTTGAGTTCCTTCTCGGTCTTACGATAGGAACATCCGGAGTGGCTATCTGTTGAATATCGCCGCCTCCCTGGCTGCCGACGCCTATTCCGGCAACATTTATAAGATCGCTGGGAGCAGTGTATCCACTGCCTCCCATAACATACCTGGGAATGATCGTGAATCCTGCGGCAGCAGTAGCAGCCGTCCCCAGAAAGCCCCTCCTTGTAAGGGTTTTAGAATTTTGATTTTTCTTCTTGAGGTTTTTGTTGTTCATAGTCTGGAATATTAGTTAGAGGTAAGGGTAAAGTATTTTACAATCAAGATGTCTTGATTAATATAAACCTTAGACACCTGGAACCGAAAATTCATTCCGAAATTATATAAATATTTTGCAGGATTGTCAAAAAAGATATTTATCCGTATATAGTATGACTCCAATCCCCATTGCCGTAGAGACCCCTCGTGCGGCTGCTTTCAACCGGCAGTTACCAAATGTTAAATGATCTTAAGAAATTGTGGCATATTTTTTGAAAATGATTGTATGGTATAATGTATTTTACAATTGGCTGACCAACAGGCTTTAAATTACAGACAGTATTATTTAAAAAGTGTAATTATGACTTCTCATGAACGCTATATCAGGTTTCAACAGAAGTATAAAGCAAGGTCAATAATACTGATGATCTTGACCAGCCTTCTGTTAAGTGCCAATCTCGAGGCACAATATTTTGGAAGGAACAAACCGGGCTACAGGACATTTAAGTTTGATGTAGCTCAAACCCCTCACTTTGAGATATACCATTACCTGAAAAATGATTCGTTGCTTAATGCTCTTTCGAGGTGGTCAGAGAAGTGGTATGCCATGCACCAGGTAGTTTTCAGGGATACTTTTAAAGTGAAAAATCCTATAATCTTTTACAGCAGCCATCCGGATTTTCAACAGACCAATACAGTCAGCGGGCTTCTGGGAACCGGGACCGGTGGCGTGACGGAAAGCCTGAAGAACAGGGTAATCATGCCAGTAGCGGCTTCGCTTGCACAAACTGACCATACGCTTGGTCATGAGCTTGTTCACGCTTTTCAATATCATATGTTCCTTAACCAGGGCCGAACAAAGGACTATTCAATAAATAATATACCGCTATGGATGATAGAAGGTATGGCGGAGTACCTTTCTCTTGGCAGCGTTGATCCGCATACAGCAATGTGGATGAGGGATGCACTGCTGAATAATGACTTTCCAACCTTAAAGCAGTTGTCAACCGATTCAAAGTACTTTCCCTACAGATATGGGCAGGCTTTCTGGGCTATGGCAGGAAAAACATGGGGTGACACTATCCTTGTGCCGCTTCTTAAAATGACGGCACAGTATGGATTTAACAAGGCAGCCGATTCCCTGCTGAAATATGATGAAAAAACACTCTCGGGCATGTGGAAAAGCGCGACCGAAGTTCACTACAGGCCCTATCTGAAAAATAAAGCCGATAGCCTGACGGGAAAGACACTCGTATCGGATGAGAATGGCGGAAGAATGAATATCTCTCCTTCAATCAGTCCTGATGGTAAATATCTTGCTTTTTTCTCTGAAAAGAACCTCTTCACGCTCGACCTGTACCTTGCAGATGCCGGTACTGGAAAGATCCTTAAAAAGTTGTCGAGTGTAGTGAAAAACAATGAAATAGACGACTTCAGCTTTATTGAATCTTCCGGAACATGGTCACCCGACGGAAAGCAATTTATTTTTGTCATTTTCACCAGGGGTGTCAATAAGCTTGCCGTACTTGATGTTAAAAAAGCACGGATAATCAGGGAGTTTGAAATTCCGGGAGTCCCTTCATTCTTCAATCCGGCATGGTCGCCCGATGGCAAAAAAATCGTCCTCACAGGATTGGTGGATGGCATAAGCGACCTTTACCTTTACAATTTTGATTCGGGGACTGTTGAAAAGCTGACGGATGATTTCACATCAAACCTGCACCCTTCATGGTCACCCGATGGCAGGAACATTATTTATTCACAGGAGAAATTCACCGAACCAAGCAGCCTGAAAAAGTTCAGTTTTAACCTGGCCATCCTCGATCCCGAAAGAAAATCAGTAAGGGAAATAGATGTCTTTAATGATGCATATAACATGAATCCCCTGTTTTCTTCAGATGGCAAATATGTCTATTTTCTTTCAGATGCAGACGGTTTCAGAAACCTGTACAAATACGACCTTGCTTCGGAGCATGTTTACAGGTTAACCAATTATATGACAGGCATAAGCGGCATCACAGATTATTCACCCGCGATAAGTTTGTCGTCAGGGGGAAAGATTATCGCCTACAACTACTATTTCAACGGCAAATACCAGATCATTGCTGCTGGTGAGAACGAGTTCCGTGGTACTGAAGCAGACGGTAAAAAGGTAAACTTTGTTGCCGGCACTTTGCCTCCCCTAAACCATGTTGCCCAAAATCTTGTTGACACCACCCTTTTAAACAGGGAGAAGATTGCCGATATTCCGGCTGACTCAATAAGAGAGGTGCCGTTCAAATCAAAATTCAAGCTTGATTATATATCAAACAATGCCAGCATCGGAGTCTCTACCGGGATCTACAGGAATAACATGGGGGGCAGCGTAAATGCAATTTTCAGCGATATGGTAGGCAATAACCAGCTTTACGCCTCCCTTGCACTGAACGGTGAGATCTATGATTTCGGCGGTCAGGCAGCATATATAAACCAGAAAGGCAAGATCAAATGGGGAACCGCAATTTCGCATATTCCGTACCTGACAGGAGGGATGGCCCTGTCCAGGGATTCAATTGATTTCCAGGACACAAAGATCCCCGTCGACAATCTCATCATCGATTACCTGAGGATGTTTGAGGATAATATCTCGTTATTCGGATCGTTGCCACTGTCGCAGACAAGAAGGTTCGAAGCAACTGCCTCCCTGTCATGGTACTATTACAGGATTGACAGATTCAACAATTATTACACTATTGACGGACTGCCCATTGGTTCCACAAGGGAAAAGCTTGATGCACCCAAAGGGAATAACTACCAGCAGCTTTCGCTTGCCTATGTCGAAGATAATTCGTTCTTCGGAATGACATCCCCAATGCAGGGACACAGGTCGAGATACCAGGTTGAAAAGTATTTCGGGGCTGCCGACATCTTTACAACACTTGTCGATTACAGGCAATACTTTTACATCAGGCCTTTTGGAATGGCATTCAGATTCTATAATTACGGGATGTACGGCAAGGATGTTGAAAAAAGTGTGATACCTCCTCTTTACATCGGCTATCCCTGGCTGATAAGGGGATATGATAATATCTCCGCCGGAAACAGCAATTCGCTTGAAGGGAACACATTTGATATCTCATGGCTGAGCGGAACAAGGATCGCGGTGGCAAATGCCGAACTGCGGCTTCCATTGTCAGGACCTGAAAGGCTGGCACTCATAAAGTCAAAATGGCTTCTGACCGATCTGAATCTCTTCTTTGATTCCGGGCTGGCATGGAGTCATGGGGAAAAGGTCAGGTTTGACATGAATCCCCTGGCACGAGCGAATGACAATCAAACATACCCGGTATTCAGCACGGGAGTCTCGCTCAGGGTGAACCTTTTAGGATACCTGGTCATTGAACCGTACTATGCTTTTCCGCTTCAGAACGGAGGATTCAAAAACGGTTCATTCGGCGTTAATTTTATTCCCGGGTGGTAGTCACGAATCCACTTTTGCCACTAACCCGATAGAAGCTAAATTCGTCTGGCAGGGGTAGTGGATTCAAAAGCTGTTTTATGGAGTTAATTGGCAGAAATTCAATGAAATAAGTTTGGGGCTGTTGAATAAGTCAAAATCCTTTAACCGCAGAGGGCGCAAAGAAAGACGAAAAGTTCGCAAAGAGCTTAATTTATGTGTCTTAGCTTTGCGTTCTTTGCGACATCTTTGCGTTCTTTGCGGTTAAAAAGGACTTTTTCAACAATCCCAAATGTAATTTATTGCAAATCTGTTACATACAGTATGATTTATAAGCTATCCTTTTCCTTAAGTTGACGGCTATGAAGTGAAATCTGATTATCATATTTAACCTGGAAGCGCCGGTATAGCTGCTTATGTTTATTGTCAAGGCTGATACTTCTGCCTGTAATGAAAGCCAGTTCAACATTATTGGTTCGCATGTCGAGAAGATCACCCGTTGACACAACTATATTTGCATCCTTACCCGGTTCGAGCGATCCGGTAACATCATCGATTCCCAGGATCTTTGCCGTATTTAGCGTGACAGTCTGCAGGGCTTCCTCTTTTGTCAGTCCGTAAGCAGCAGTCTCACCGGCAGCAAACGGAAGATTGCCATATGCCTGGTTTGAATAGGAAAGGCCCACCAGTATCCCTTCCCTGGTAAACTTTTCCGCAAGTTTAAAGGGTTCCTTTGTATCGCTGTAATCATATCGGGGAAGGCTCAGCGGGTCCTCAAGTATCACGGGAATATTGTTACCCTTCAGGAAATCCTTCAGTTCCCATGCCATTTCATCCGCGCCTGTCAGTACAATCCTTTTTACCCCGTATCTCTTTGCAAACATAACTGCCTCAATTATTCCCCTGGCCTCCGGTGCGTTGATGAAAAGGATCCTTGTACCGTCAAAGAGCCCCCTCATGGCATCAAGCCTCAGATTGAAATCCACGGGTTTATCGAGTGCAGAATATGCCACTGCATCAGTAAAGATCTTCTCCAACAGCTCAACATTTTTATTATAGGCTTCAGTACCTGCCATCGGCTGGGGGAAGGTTGCCCCTCTCCTGCCTGCAGGTTGAGATTTCCTGGGCCAACCCAGCATAAGGCCGTTGTCGGTCTTATACGCAGCATCCGTCCAGTTCCAGGCATCAAGCTGTACGACGCTGGAGGTCCCCGGGAACAATGAGCCCTGAGGCACTATCTGGGCCAGGAGTATTCCGTTCGAACGGATAACAGGGATAACATGTGAGTCGGTATTGTATGCAGCTATAGCCCTCACATCAGGATTCAACTCACCTGTTTCCCGTGTATCATTCGCCACGTCAACGCCGCTTCCGATCTCAGTGAGGCCAAGTGTTGTTCCGGGGAAGATAAGGCCCGGATAGATCTCTTTCCCCGTAACATCAATTACTTCATATCCTGACCGGTCAAGCCGGCTTTCCGAAGCTTTTCCCACCCAGGTTATCTTGCCCTCTGAAAATGCGATCAGTCCGTTCCCGATGACCGCTCCCGTTCCTGTATGGATGGTTCCGCCCGTGAGAATTACCGGTTTTTTCTGCGCGGGAGCTACCGGCGGGTTCTGTGCCGTCGTCTGAAAAAGGATGCAAAACAGCATCATTAATGAAAATATGGTCTTTGCTTTCATCGTCTTGAGAAATTAGGAGTGGAAGAAGGTGCAGATTGGGACTCTCTCAGTATATTGGCAATGATCCTGTTACGCTCAATGTCCATTTCATCTTTCAGTTTTTTATCTGTTGCCTCATCAAAATAGAAAATACCATCGACCATAGTCATAGCTGCATGCGAATAAACTGAAAGCGGATTTCCGGTCCAGAGAACAAGGTCCGCATCCTTCCCGGCTTTTATGCTTCCCATCCTCTTGTCGAGATGCAGGATCTTTGCAGGATTAAGTGTCACCAGTTTGAGCGCTTCGATCTCGGATATTCCTCCGTATTTTACGATCTTGGCCGCTTCCTGGTTGAGCCGCCTTCCCATTTCGGGATCATCGGAATGCAGGGAAGTCAGAACACCCTGCCCCAGCAGGGTTGCCGCATTATATGCAATCCCTTCGTATACTTCATATTTATAATCCCACCAGTCGGAAAACACCGAGGCAGCAGCCCCGTGTTCTCTTATCTGGTCGGCAATTTTATATCCTTCATTGAAATGAATGAAAGTGTTGACCTTCACTCCGAAGTCTTCAGCAACACCCATTATCATTGTTCCTTCCGTCTGAACATAGGTATGACAGGTAATAAAACTACGTTTTTCAAGTACATCGACCAGGGCATCCAGCTCGAGGTCGCGCCTTGGTGGAATTTTACCCGTCCTGTCAGCGGGCTTAAGTGAATTCCACTCTTTCCATTTGGTATTATAGTCGACAGCTCTCTGGTAAGCGTCCCTTATTATCTGTTCCGTTCCCATGCGGGTGTTTGGATAACGCGAGGTGTTTCTCTTTACATTTTCTCCAAGGGCATGCTTAAGGAACTGGGTCTGCCCCTCTATCTTAAGCCCTTCGGCAGGAAGCCCCCACCTGTGCTTTATAATCACCGACTGTCCTCCTATCGGATTCGCTGAACCGTGGAGTATATGAGCCGCAGTGACTCCTCCGGCAAGCTGCCTGTAAATTGTAATATCCTCCGGATTTACAACATCCCCCGCCCGTACCTCTGATGTAATGGCCTGACCCATTTCATTCGTGGCATCCAGCGCGATATGCGAATGCTCATCTATGATTCCCGGAGTAAGGTGCATTCCTGTAGCGTCAATTACTCTTGCCCCGCCTGCTGAAAGATCACTTCCAATCCGCATAATCTTCCCATTCCTGACAAGCACATCCGTATTAAGCAGGTTGCCCTCCTTCTCATTTGTCCATACGGTGGCATTCTTAAACAGGATATCTTCCTGCCCGGGCAATCCGGTTCTGCCGTATGCAGAGAATGGATAAACTACCTTTCCAGGTTCAGCGGCCGGAGGCGATGGCTTTTTACGCGGGTCAGGCGCCGTCGCATTGCTGGCATAGGTTGCCTTCCAGGTAAACCATTTACCGTTGTCAGGCTGCCCGCTGCCTTCAAGGTCTTTCCCTGAAATATATCCTGTCAGTCTGAACCTGGTACGCTCCCGCTCAAATGATATGCTTACAAGGTCTTTGTCGAGCGTGAATGCGGCCCCCCTGACCAGGACAGTGTCATAAGTAAGCCTGATTGACGGCTTGTCAAATGTGCCTGATAATACCATTTTATACCTGGAAGTGTCAGCTGCAAGTTCATAGGTACCTCTGAGGTCTTTTATCCTCAGGTCAACGAACCTGTATGGAACACCCTGTATCCAGTTCTCGTAAATGACACAATCGTCACTGAAAATATTTCCGGATGTTATAAGAAGGTTGGCGACCATATTCTTTCTGATTGCGCCAACCAGATCCGAAGCTCCGGCTATTGTTGCGGGAGTGGCAGTAAGCGCTTTAAGGGCTTCTGTTTCGGGAAGCCCGTTCCTTACGGCTTTCCTGAGGTTTGCAAGGAATGAAGAACGCTGACGGAGGTCGGACGAAGTAATTGCAAAATTAATTCCGGCTGTTGAGAGTTTTGAAAGATTCGAGGGCGCGAGCTCGTAATGCATGAGTGTCGCGTAGGGAATCGTAGCGGCATCATAAGGATCCTTAACATCGGGTGTCTCAGGAAAATTTACGGGGACAATAAGTTGATTGCCTGCTTTCTTTATTTCGTCAAGCGCCTGGTATTCATCACCACCTCCTTTAATTATATAATTGATGCCGAATTCTTTACCAATTCTGTCAGCTCTGAGTATCTCAAGTTTATTTGATACTTCAATTACCTGCGGGAGTTCAAGGCTTCCGGTATAGGCTTCGAGTCCCTCATCGTGGAAATATCCGGGGGGAAGCTGTTTATACCACTGGGCGTCATAGTTTACCTGCCTCAGCAGGGCAATGATCCCGAACTGCGAAGCCGGATACATGTCGGCAGAGCGTGACCGGCCCAGGGAATAGTTTGCACTTGTCCTGTTTTTTAAAAGTAGGTTGTTTGACCTGCCTTCACCTGTTGTTACAAGAGCTGAAGTGCCCCGTGCGATACCATCAGTTTTGAAAGTAACCACGGCTCCGAAGCCTGCCTGCCTGTACTCACCTGCACTTTTCGCATCAGGAATGAACTCGGATGACACATCGTAAGAAGCATTGATCCCGTCGTTCCAGTAATCTGCTATCCGCGGTTCGGGAACTGCCGGAGAAGACTGCCTGCCCGTCTGCATCTGGCTGATAAATGCTGAATAGGGATTGGCGTCAGCCGGCTGCGGCTGGGTTTTAATGCCATAATTCCCGGCATAGGCATCGATAAGCGATGGATAAACTGTTTTCCCGGTCAGGTCAACAACAATAGTACCTTTCGGGAAGACAAGGCCTTTGCCGACATCCCTGATCCTTCCCCCTGAGATCAGAATATCGGCATTTTCAAGCGTTGTCTGGTAATCAATCACAACCCTTGCATTTTTAAATCCGTAAATACCCGACCGTACGTCGCTCACTCCCTGAACGGGGGCGTTATCAACCTGCCCGATCAATTGCACAGGTATGATAAGCATAATAATTGAAAGGAATTGTCTCATGTCAGTCAGGATTTAGGAATAAAGGCATGAATATAGAATATCGGAGGGCACAATGGAACACGGAAACGTTAAATATCCTTAAATAATCAGTGAAAGACATTCTATCACTAACTCCGTAATTCCCGTCATGCACCTCTCCCCTTCCGTCCCGATAGCTATCGGGAGCTATCGGAACCCTCCCCCGATGGGTGGGAGGGGCTTAAAAACCAATTGTTTACGTTCTGCTTGTAAATCCTCGGCAGCTTTGGGTTTAAGTCGGGGTTGTTGAATAAGTCAAAATCCTTTAACCGCCGAGGGCGCAAAGGAAAGACGCAAAGTTCGCAAAGAGCTGAATTTATGTGTCTTAGCTTTGCGTTCTTTGCGGCATCTTTGCGTTCTCTGCGGTTAAAAAGGACTTTTTCAACACCCCCATAAAGGGAGTGAGGTGCAAACGCGTATTAATTTATACATGCGCGATTATAATACGTATTATAATACGTATTATAATACGTATTATAATTGCAGGTAACCATGGGCAGGATTGCATCCGGGTCACTCTTCAGCGGGATGAGCAGGCTTAGTGAAAGACAGGTGTCAGGGGAGCAGATCGTCAATAAATCAGGAATTTATCAGGAAATCATACATCTCCGATGCGTTTTTATTTTCCGGATCGAGATCAATTGCCTTTTTGAAATATATTTTGGCCTTTTCGTAATTGTAATTTTTCATATAAACCCTTCCCAGGTGATAAAAGGCCGATACATGCTGATCAGTCTGATTCAAAAGCTTTTCGAAATGGTAAATTGCGTCATCGTATTTACCGGCAGCTTTCAGGGCGATGCCCATGTAATAATTGGCCATTATCGTCTCAGGACAATAGCTTAGCAATTCCCTGTATGCTTCAATGCTTTTATCTTCCTTCCCCAGGTGATAATAACTCAGACCAAGCCACAGGTAAGTCATTGGGAGGTATTTACCCGAGTCAATGATTTTTCTGAAGACGACAGACGCCCTTGTAAAATGGGTGGAACGGTATAATGCCACTCCCATCCTGTACAGCATGTAAGGACTTTCAGGCTTAAGCTTAAGGGCTCTCTCGTAGTAGATAATCGACTTGGCCATTATTCCCAGTATGTAATAGATATTGGCCAGTTCCATCAGTAGATGGATGCTGTCGGGATGTTTCGCCAATTCCTTTTCGAACAGCTCTGCCGATTCCTTCAGGTCGCCTTCCAGCAACAGATCGTAGGCTTCTTCAATGGTGTCGTCTTTAAAAATCTTCATGATTGCAGTTATTAAGTGTTAAATATGCCCGAATCGGGTTGAAAGGGGCTTATATTCCTGTTGGGGATAAACACATTTAAAAGCGGGACGTATTATACGCTTTGCAGAGAATGTCAATTCTTCGATCCGGTGAGTAGTCCATCCGGCGATCCTTGCCATTGCAAAGAGCGGTGTAAAAAGTTCCTTTGGAACTCCGATGCAGGAATAAACAAAACCTGAATAAAAATCGACATTTATGCAAACAACCTTTTCGGTTTGCTCGCCTTTGAATACTTTAAATACCCTGGGTGTGATCCTTTCAACCAGATCATAAAGCTGAAACTCGTCATACCTGTCTTTTTCAATCGCCAGTTCCCTGGCTTTTACTTTTAAAAGAGCAGCCCTTGGATCGGAAATGGTATAGACAGCATGGCCCATTCCGTAGATTTTTCCTGATTTATCGAATGCCTGCTTGTTAAGGATCTTCAGAAGATATCGTTCAACCTCCTGTTCATCTTTCCAGTTTGTTACATTTTTTTTCAGGTCGTCCATCATATCCAGGACCTTCAGGTTTGCACCTCCGTGCAACGGACCTTTTAATGAACCAATTGCGGAAGTCACTGAGGAATAGATATCGGTTTCGCTGGAACTTGTAACCCTTATAGTAAAGGTGGAGTTGTTACCTCCTCCGTGTTCAGCGTGAAGAACGAGGGCCAGGTCGAGTAAGTCAGCCTCGAGCTTTGTGTACCTCGAGCACTCCCCCTTTATCATATAGAGAAAGTTTTCTGCAGTGCTCAGGTCTTTCTGGGGATACCTGATCATCAGGGTTCTTCCCTGGTACGCATGACTGAACGCCTGGTATGCATATGCTATGATCGACGGGAACTTGGCAATTATATTCAGCGTCTGTGTTATCATATTTGGCAGAGTAATACCGTCAGGATCATCGTCAAGGATATAAAGTCCCAGAACTGACCTGGCAAGCATATTGAGGACGTCCTTGCCCTTCATCGACAGGATCATGTCCTTGATAAAGCTGTCGGGCAATGCCCGCAGGGATGCCATATGTGCAGAGAACTTTTTGAGTTCGTCCCTGTTTGGAAGCTTACCCGTAAGGAGCAGGAAAACTGTTTCGTCGAATCCGTGGCGGTTCTCGCTCTGGAATCCATGAGTAATATCCTCAATGTCAATTCCCCTGTACAACAATCTCCCGGGAATTGCGACAACCTTGCCATTCTCCTTTTTGTAACCCATTACCTCACCTATATTGGTGAGTCCGACCAAAACGCCTGTGCTATCCTTATTCCTCAGACCTCTTTTCACATCAAACTTATCAAAAAGGTCGCTTTCAATCTCACATGACTGTTTAATTGAACCGGTAAGCTGAGCTAAGAATTTTTTGTCGTCCATGGTTAAAATTTTTGATAATGATTAAAGGTTGGCAATTATAACATTTGCGAACTCAGAGGTTTTGACAAGAGTTGCATTATCCATAAGCCTGTGAAAGTCGTAAGTGACGTTTTTGATTTTTATTGTGCGTTCAAGGCCCTTGTAAATTTCACGGGCAACATCGTCCCACCCAAGGTACTCAAACATTAATGCGCCCGAAAGGATGACCGATCCGGGATTAACCTTATCCTGTCCCGCATATTTCGGTGCGGTTCCGTGGGTAGCCTCAAAAATTGCATGTCCTGTTTCATAATTTATATTTCCACCGGGTGCAATGCCGATACCGCCGACTATGGCGGCCAGTGCATCCGAAATATAGTCGCCGTTAAGGTTAAGAGTGGCAATCACAGAATATTCGGCAGGACGGGTAAGTATTTGCTGAAGAAATGCGTCCGCAATAATATCCTTTATTATCAGCTTTCCCGATATCACGGCCTGATGCAAAGCTGCCTCAGCAACCGTTTCACCAGTCTCTCCGGTGATCTTCCTGTGCTGATTCCAGGTAAACACCTTATCCCCGAATTCCCGCTCGGCCAGGGCGTATCCCCATTTCATGAAAGCACCTTCAGTGTACTTCATTATGTTCCCCTTGTGGACTAGGGTAACTGAAGGAAGTTTCCGGGCAAGGGCGAACTTTATTGCCTGTCTGACAAGCCGCTCCGTACCTTCAACCGAAACCGGCTTTATCCCGATTGAAGATGATCCGGGGAATCTTATTGACTTAACCTGCATCTCTTCCACCAGGAACTTTTTGATCTTGTCTGCCTCGGGAGTCCCATTCATGAATTCAATTCCGGCATAGATATCCTCGGTGTTTTCCCTGAAGATATGCATATTGACGTTCTCGGGATATTTGACCGGACTGGGAACACCGGCAAAATATCTCACGGGCCGGTAGCAGGTGTAAAGATCCAGCTCCTGACGCAAAGCTACGTTCAAGGAGCGCATGCCGCCGCCGACAGGAGTTGTCAGCGGACCTTTGATCCCTACAAGGTATTCCCTGAAAGCCGATAAGGTTTCCACGGGCAACCAGTTACCTGTAGTTCTGAATGCCTTTTCACCTGCAAGCACTTCCTTCCAGATAATTTTCTTCCCCCCCTTATATACCCTTTCCACCGCGGCATCAAACACCCTTACCGATGCTTTCCAGATATCGGGACCTGTTCCATCACCTTCGATATATGGAATAACCGGATTATCAGGTACTTTTAATACTCCCTTCTCAATTCTTATTTTTTCACCCATATTGCAGATATATTAGTATGTTAATAACCCGGTTACATGTCCTTATTGGAGTGTCATGTACCTGTCTTAAAATAATTTCTCCCGTTTTTACCCGGATCAACCCGCACTTCATTACCTGCCAGAAGATCCGTTTCAAACTGTTTACTGTTGAAGGTGAATCTATTGCCAAGGAATTCCATAAGCCTGACAGCATCATCGTAAGCATTTCCCAGACAGGTAGAAGCGCCGGGAGAAGGGGTGATATTGAAGAGTATTTTTTCACCACAAATCTTGGCTTCCCCCATTTCGAGTTTCCGTGTGGTATTGTTAATTATCTGCGGCCTTGTCCCGCCGATCCTCCCGGCGAACTTAATTTCATCCGGTTTTATCCCCGGGACAATTTTCCTGACCTCTTTCAAAAATGCACGTTTCCCGATTAAAGGCAGATCATAAATAACATTTTTCAGGATGAACCTGAAAATGACTTTGTCCGAGCTAATCTTCAATATGCTCATGATCGGCCTGATACCAAGTCCGAAAGTCTTCCAGTATTCAAAAAAGGTTGACCTGTTGTATCTTTCAAGGAAAAATACAGGTTTTGCCGTTGGGCCAAACCTTGTCACATTATTGTTATGAACTTCCGGATCGCCGTGAATAGCAGCGAACGGAAGTTTTTCCAATTGCATTGTGTAGACTTTGCCATTGAGGATTTTTGGTCCGAAATAGAAGCTGCCTGCCATTGAAAGTATGGAGTAATCCCTGCCATACCCCAGTGATTTGGCAAATTTCAGACTGTGACTGCCTGCTGTAACCACAACGGCATTTGCTTCGAATTCCCCATTGTCGGTTACTAACCTGAAGCCATTACCGTACCTTGTTATGTTTAAAACTTTGGTGGAAAGGTAAACCGAGAGATCGGGATTCACTATTTTTGCATTACTGACGAATGAATGGCTCAGCTTGCCGAAATCGACTGTATATCCTTCTTTGGTGGCCAGTGCCAGAAGTTCCTGTCCTGGATCGCGGCCATCAATCACCCTGGGTTCTATTTTTCCTATTTCTTCCTTCCCGATCATCCTCAGCTCCGGAAAGAGCTGGTTGAATACCTCGAACCGTTTTTTCAAGTCATTTACCTGCTCGCTGCCCACCGCCAAAACCATTTTAGGTACCACGCAAAAGAGCATATTGCTGTCGTCTTTAATTTTTTCAGCTTCCAGATAATTTTTCACCATATCGGCACTACGTTTTACCCGTCTGGCCTTTTCCAGTTTGTAGTTGGTTTCAATATCACCGAAATGCAGTGTCTGGCTGTTCATGGTCGAGGCCGAATTCACAAGGCCGAAATTACTGTACTTTTCAATCAATCCTATGTTTTTGACATTTGAATATTTGCTTAAGGTGTAAAGCAGGGCTGTCCCGCTTACACCACCCCCGACGATTATGACTTCATGTTTCATTGCTGATCAGGAGAACTCCCCTGTCTAATATTCAGGCTTAAAAAAATACTCAGTTAAAAATTAAGAACTAAAAAGCTTCCTGTGAAACTTTCCTACCTATTCTGCAGGGATCCCAGTAACACCCCGGTAATTTTTCCTTCTCCCGGACCCTCTCTGCCGAAACAGGATTAAGGGAACAATACATAATCAGTAAACATGATATCTTTTGGTTTTGTTCAACAAAATCAGGAGTTAATTGAATAGAACAGAATTTCTTTTAAAGAAAAGGTGGTTTCCACGGGACTCCCTGGTAATTCTGGCATATTTGTTTTTGCTTATACACCGGCAATCCGAAGTTTATATTCTGTCAGAGCCTCATCAAGCCTCTGTTTGGCAGTACCGTCGCCCGGGACATTGTGCGAAGGATGAATATAGAGCTTCACACCCCTGCCGGCCAGTATTTCGGCAACTGTGGTGATAGTCATCCAGACGCAGGTAACGAAAGCCATTGTAGAAACAGGCCCGATCTTATCCTGATGATCTTTTAAACTAACCGATGCATCTTCGAGTGGAGCACATGTATCAACAATCACATCGGCGAGCTCAAAAATAGTTTTTCCGCATGAATGCCTGGTCTTTTTCCCTTCGGCTGCCGCCGCTGCGCCGAATACTATGACCTTCATGCCTCTGGCTTTAGCTTCCAGAGCGATGTCGATATTTACGTTGTTGATACCCGAGTGCGAAAAGAGCCACATTATATCCCTTTTATCAAAATCGTAGCCTTTCATTATTTCCCTGCCATATCCTTCGACCCGCTCAAGGAATACGAACTGGTGCACGCCCATTTCGCCCGTTATCCTTGTGAAAAAGGTAAGAGGGAGTTCGATCATCGGGTGAAATCCGACGAAACCTCCAATCCGCGGATACATCTCTTCTATCGGAAGTGTGGCATGGCCGCATCCAAATGTATGGACCCATCTTTTGCACTCAATGGTATCGGCCATCATTTCCGCTGCTTTTGTTATGTTTTCCATCTGAGTTTCTTCGATACGGGACATTATGACCCTTGCATTTTCAAGCCACTGTTTTGCTAACATGATTTTTATACTTTTAAAGGTTAAAACTAAATGTAAGTGCTAAAGTAATTATGAACAGACCTTTAATCCTTATACTTTAACATTCTTAAAATAATGAAACACAGTGCTGCCAACGCCAGTGTTTCCCCGAAAGCCACAGTTGTCAGGTGCCCGATCCCGTAATTCTGGGATATAACACCCATGCAATAGTTGACAAACATATTCCCCAGCAGTCCGACCACCAGAACGAAGCTGAAGGCCGTACCTGACAGTTCCCTGTACCGCTCTCCGACGAATCCCAGCATTACCGGAAAACCGCAGGCCAGACCTGCTCCCAGGACCATAAGCCCCATGAGCGCCGGCGTGAGTGAAGATCCCGTTCTTAAAAGAATAAGTCCGAACAGTATCATTGTAAAAGACGCGCCAAGCAACCTTTTTATATGGACATTTCTCAGAAGTGTACCTGTCAGCAGCCTCATGATGACCATCCCGGCTACAAAAAGAGAAAGTCCATATAACGCCTGACTTGGCTCAGCGGAATGCCGGCCGGTCAGGTATGAAGTTGTCCAGTTATTTATTATCCCCTCAAAGCTGCTCTGGAAGAAAAGGAAAAAAGCAATAAGCAATAGCACGCGATCTTTAATAAGCGCCCTGACTGCCGGCAAGGGAACACCGCCCCCCTGCTTGGGCAACGGATACCTGATAAGAATGAAAAAGAATGATGCGGCAAACGATATGAACCCGACTGCAGCAACTATCGCCTCAAAACTGAACACATCCCTGAGGATCCCGAGCACCAGGGGCATACCCAGTGCCCCAATACCGAAAAAGACTCCCAACAGACTAAGGTTAGCTCCCTTGTCATGTTCGCTTATGTCGGAAACAAGGGCATTTGTGGCACCATTGACTGTCCCGCCGCTTATTCCCACAATGAATATAAATATCCTGAGCAAGCCGGCATCCTGCGACCAGGCAATTCCTTCAAACCCTGCGGCAAGAAGAAGACAGGAAATCCACATCAGAATTTTATAACCATATCTGTCAGCAACGGGCCCAAAGATCAACGACCCTGCCAGAATTCCGAGAGGCAGGATTGAGAAGAGGGTGCCTGAAGCAATTTCGGTTAACCCGAGCTTTTCCTTAAGATCCGGGGCTACTGAGCCGAGAGTAATAAGGCTGATCCCAAATAAAAGCATGCCTGTGCAAGCCGACCAGAAGACCAGTTTTTTCCTGTACATTTAGCTATTTTACAGTATTAATTCGCGATGAATTTTTCAAAGCCAGAAAGCCTGCACCATATACTCCGGCATCTCCGCCCAATCCCGAAACCTCAAGCCTGACCTGGGTAATGCTTATAGGTTGTGCCCATTGGGCGGCCTCCTTTTTAATTGCCGGAATAAGTTTTGCCGCCGGACCAAAAACACCGCCTCCGAAAATTACAAGTTCGGGGTTGAACAGCGAAACCAGATTGGCTACAGCCATTCCCCAGAATCCGACACATTGATCAACAACCCTGGCTGCAAGTTCATCTCCATTTTCATAGGCAGCAAATACATCGTGTGCAGTGATATTCTCCATCTTCTTCCCCGAGAGCTCACCCCTGTAACCTTTATCCTCCGATAAAAAATCCCCCGCGACCTTTGCAATACCTGCACCTGAAGCATGGTATTCAAAGCAGCCGCATTGAGTATATCTGTTTTTAAAAGGCCTGCTTAGTGCCATCCATCCGGTTGCTCCGGCGATATCATGACTTCCCCGCAATATTTCACCGTTCACAAGTATCCCTGCACCGATACCGGTCCCTACTGCCAGGAATATTGCGTCAAGGCATCCCTTCGCTTTTCCCTGCCATATCTCTCCAAGGATTGAACATGCTCTGTCGCTGTCGATAACGACCGGGATGCCTCTGCTTACCTTCTGAACTTCTGTAAGAAGCGGATAATCAGTCCAACCGGGAATATTCGGCGCCCAAACAGTTCCCTGCTTTACCCTGCTTATCCCCGGTACTGAAATCCCGATTGAATTTATAGTGTCCCCATGTCTTTCTGCTGACCTGAACAAATTTGTCACCCGGTCAGTGATAAACTTTCCTACTTCAGTTCCTCTACGGTTCTTAAGCGGGACAGCCCCCCTGAAAAGCACAGCTCCTTCTTCACTGAAGATTGCTGTTGCGAGCTTTGTGGCGCCCAGATCAATTCCTAAAAGTGACATTTTTTGCAGGAGGGGTTTTAATTAATTATTTAAAGTTGCGGGTTGCAGGTTGGGGGTTGCAGGTTGC
Source organism: uncultured Bacteroidales bacterium (assembly GCA_963737255.1). Lineage (GTDB taxonomy): Bacteria > Bacteroidota > Bacteroidia > Bacteroidales > VadinHA17 > LD21. The sequence continues at coordinate 166,718 of CAVTSB010000004.1, read as the reverse complement.
GACAGATAGTAATTCATCAATCCTCACAAACCTGTATCCCAGCTTCTTAAGTTCGACGATCAGCTCCGGCAGCATATAATAAAACTTGTCTGTTCTCCCCGGATCAGTCCCGATATGGATAAGCAGGATGAATCCGTTTAATCCCGAAGCAGACCGTTGTTCAAAATTAAGAATTGATTCAAAGATTGTTTTACTATCCACATAACTTTTCCCCATTCCGGGATAAGTATAGTCAGCGTTGCTCCTGGTTCCGGGAGAGAAGTTAACAAGTTTCAGGCCTGCCTGGCCGGTCCATGATGCAATCGAGTCGTTATACCATTCATAGGGAGGTAGAAAGAAACGGACATCCTCTTTCGATATCCCAAATTTCTTCAGCTCTGTGAACGAGTTCTGAAGATCATCCATAAATTCAGATTTGCCTACAAGAAGACTGTCCCGCTTTGACCAGTCGCAATAAAGCAGGTGCCTGTCGGAATGGGAACCGAGATAATTGCCATCCGCTTTTAACTTGCTTATTAAGGTTGCATACTCCATTTTGCGATAAAAATTCCCGGTAAGAAAAAATGAAGCTTTGATTTTATTATCCTTAAGTGTTTTTGAGATGATTTCTCCCCCATCACCGAATTCATCTCCTGTAAAAACAAGTGCAATATCTTCTATGTTTGTGTCGCCCCTGACTATAGCCCCCGATTCATCAACGGTAAAATTCAGACCTGCCTTTCCAATAGTTCCTGATTTTGGGTCAGGATTTCCTGACTTATCCGCAAGCCTGCCGGTACTGTTACTGCAGGATACGCAAACAGTCATCAGAATGCACACAACCAGGCAAAACCGGGATTTTAATCTCATTCGTGGAAGACTACTAAACAGATACTATTTCGCCATTTGAAACAACCATCCTTGTTCTGAAATCGCTATCGAACAAAACCAGGTCGGCTTTAAATCCGGGAGCGATCCTCCCGGTATTATGAAGTTTCATTACCTCTGCCGGATATGTTGAAGCCATCCGCAAAGCTTCGTCGGTTGGTATCCCCACTTTTTCGACACAATTTTTTACTGCTTTCATCATTGTAAGAATTGATCCTGAAAGAGTTCCGTCGGGTAGTGTAAAACGGTCTTCGCGGCGGACATGCATGCAGGCGCTCTGCTTACTTTCCTCAACAGCATCAGAAACAAGGAAAAGTCTTTCCTTCAGCAGCTTTTTGGCAATTGATACCATATTAAAATCGACATGTATCCCATCTGCAATAATGCTCGCAAATGCATTCCCGCTCTGGAAAACTGCTCCCGGAAGGCCGGGATCGCGATGGTGAACCTGCGACATGGCGTTAAAGAGGTGGGTTGTGGTTCTGATGCCGCGTTCAAATCCAAGGATTGCTTCTTTAAATGTTGCATTACTGTGCCCGGCAGCCAATACTACTCCCTTATTGTTCAGATACCTGATAATTTCTTCATCACAGATTTCCGGAGCAATTGTTAACATCTTTACGATTCCGTCGGCGTTCCCGAGCAGGGATTTAACCTCGTCCAGTGTTGGGATCTTAATACACTCTTTAAAGTGCGCCCCGCTTCTTACAGGATTGATATAGGGGCCTTCAAGGTGCAACCCCAGAAAAGCAGGATTGGGATTTTCCCCTGCAATTCTTATTACTTCACGGTAAACTTCGAATGTATTTGTTGGCAGTACAATCAGGAAACCTGTAGTTCCGGTCCGTACGATAGCATCAGTAATAGCTCGCAGGGCTTCGGCGGTAGGATATTCGGAAAACAAAAATCCTCCTGCCCCGGCAATCTGAAGATCAATAAGCCCGGGGGCAAGAAAATCATTTCCGCAGTCGATCCTTTCGGCATCATCAGGCACTGACCGCCTGTCAATAACAGAGTCGATAATGTTGCCCTGTATCAGGACAGCTTTTCCTGAAACTTTTTCGTTTCCTGTAAATATTGTGGCGTTGATTAAAGCTTTAACCATAGTGTCCTAAAAATCTTCTTCTGTCTCTTCTCCAAACATTATACTTTTAACATGCACTCACTTAAGTTGCATCTCATTTACAGGCACATTCCATCCCGAAACCTTCAGCACAGGATTGGCATTCTTAAGGTTTTCTAGCGGGGAAGTAACCGTTACCGTTGTGCTCTCCGAAGGCGCTAGCGTAAAATAACTTCCCGACCAGTAACAGGGCAAAAGCTCCTCTCCTCCCGACGTCAGCTGAGGACGGATGAAAAAAGCTACCTTATCCGATGAATTTGTAATTTTGAATGTCCAAGTCCTGTCATTTTTCCCTTTTTCATCATTCAGCCTGGTTACACTGACAGTAGTCCCGGGCATTTTGTTCACCGGTTTGTAGTCATTGTTCGACGAAAGCCAGTATACATTATGAGATATCACCTTCCCCGCTTTATTTTTGAGGTTCAGTACCACAAATGCAATTTCCTTTGTCCCTGCAAGCAATTTTGACAGGTCGGCTGTTTCCGTTACGTCTGTGGCGTCAAGGCTGACATTTTTATTCTCATGGAAAAGTGCTTTTGAATTGAGGTCATAAACATCGACCTGTGAGATCAGACCGGGCATTTTAACATATGTCCGGTTGAGCACTGTAACCCGTTTGTTTGCGAGGTTCAGCTGGATATGCACCGGTTCGCAGGCATTCTGCATGAAGTAATAGCCTGCATTTGGCATCAGGAACCAGTCATAAACCTGCCATACCACGCTGGGGAAAGCAGCATTAAGCTTCCAGAGCATTACTCCACCTATGTCGTTCAGTTTATGCCCGGCGGCTTCAAAGATGCCCTGGTAACCAACGGCATTCATAAGCTGCATCTTATCGCAGAATTCTTCCATGCTTTCAGATTCACCATACCTGTCTGTCATTGCATTATAATAACGGTCCCAGCGTCCGTTCCCTGTTGCAGCATCGTGGTATCCCCAGGTATGATTCAATGGGAAAGGCAATGTTTTATCCCAGACCAGGTCAGGAATGATTTTATGCAAAATGTTATAAGGCGGCTGCGAAGGCAGGCCTGTTTCATCCTTGAAGACCCAGTCGCGGCCGGCAATTGCCCTCTTATATGATTCAACCGGATCCTGCCAGGTATACGGACCCCCGCTATAAACCCCGCCGGGAAGGTTATCGGGCCACGATGCCGGCCAACCCTCGGGAATTTTTGCAAATCCGGATGAACTTGGTATAAATGGTCTTGTTCCGTCTAGAGAAATAATGCTGTTCCGCATGAAATCATAGAGTTCCCTGCGGGCGTGACCTTCATTTCCGCCGGTCCAGACAAGGAGGCTCGGATGGTTCCGGATGCGCAGGATAGTGCTGGTAACGTTCTTTTTGAATACCTCCCCTTCAAGAGGCCAGTCAGGCGATCCCTTGAATTCTCCCTGTGTATCTCCAGTGATCCAGAAATCGGACCAGATCAATAACCCATACCTGTCGGCTGCTTCAAAGAACTCGTCGCACGGGGTAACTCCGCCACCCCAGATTCTCACAAGGTTTATGTTGGCATTACGGCAAAGCCGCATCTCATAATCGTACCTGAGTGAATCGCGGTTAAGCATAAAATCGGGAACCCAGGCTCCACCAGTAAGATGTATCCTTCTGCCATTTACAAAAAAATCGCGGCGCCAGCTGCCCTTAACTTCTACTGCTTTTGTTGAAACTGTTCTTACCCCAAAAAGAAATGTTGTATCGTCGGAAATCCCTGAACCATTACTGAACTGAAGACGAATCCTGTAAAGGTTGGCTTTCCCATATCCATTCGGCCACCAGATAGCCGGTTTGCTGATATTCAGTTCTTTCGTATTTTCTGCGTTCAGGTCGATCACCGTTGAACTCCTCCTTCCTATTGCAGCGCTTTTTGTAAACTCAAAAGAGCTTCCCCTGAAATTTTCGGGAGTTATTTTAACCGACAGTTTCCCTGTTTCGTTGGCATCGGTGTGATTGAAAAGGGTAAGGCTCAGCGAGAGTCTTGCTATCGTTGTATCCTGTTCCTCCGGAAAATCAGTTGCAATTTTCGGATCGCCTATTGTCACTCCCCCTGTTGTCCTCAGGTAAACCGGAAGCCAGATGCCCATGTTGCGGTCACGCACCGGCGGTACCCAATCCCACCCGACTGAACAAAGCATAGTCACGTTCTTGCCAATATCACCGGTAGGACCACCATTGGGATAGAAATCCCCCATGGCTTCAAGCTGTTCCTTTGAAGGCAATCCCGGATAATCAAGAGGATAGATCTTTACCGCCAGGACATTTTCCTCACCAGCTTTAACCAGCTTACTGACATCCAGGCTGTACTGAGCGAACATGCCGGCCATCTCCGTTGAATCGGTAACCTGCACTCCATTCAGCCACACTCCGGCCCGGTAATTAATACCTTTGAAAATCAACTGGAAGCTGCTCCCCTTATCGGATGAAGGAACATTAAAGGTTGTCCGGTACCAGTAAGGTTTCTTCCATGGATTCAGATCGTTGGGAAGATAACTAAACTGCTCAAGATTATATTGTTTGTTGAATTCATCAGATGCATCGGGAATAAACATATTGTTCATGCCCAGATTTGGATCGGGATAAACGCCGTTGGCGACCAGCCCTGAAAGTACAGTCGAAGGAACCTTTACCGGAAACCAGTACACGTTCGACCGGTATCGGGGAGACGAGATTTCTTCACCCTGGTCGGAAATGACGGCAGATGACTGCAGATCAAACCTTGTCAGTTTTGTCTGTTTTACCTGACCAGGCTGGGAAAAAGCCTGTAGGCCGAAAACAATGATCAGTGGGACCAGAAAGCCGAGCTTGTTTTTCATATCATTTAAGTTAAGAAGTAAGATAACAATTTTACCTGAATGGAATTCTAAATATAGAGCTTTTCGTTGATATTGGATGACACCAATTCCCTACCAGTTGCGGGGATTAACAATAACCGCCTCTTTAACAGGCACGTTTTCCTTCTTCGAAAGAATATTGCCTACCATCATAATGGCAATTGTAAAGAATATCACAAGTGTAAAAACTTCTTCGCTTAAAAAAGGGATCTTCGAAGCTGCAGGAATACTGATGAACAAAAGTACGTTGACAAGTCCGCGCGGCGAGAAAAAGAATAATGGCACAACTGGTATTCTAAACAACAGATTGCCAAAAACATACCTGATAAGAAAAATGCCTGCTGTGATCCCTGAGGCTGCAAGTATGTTCTGTTGATTGAGCAGGCCTTCAACATGTGTATAATACCCGAACAGTATAAAGAAAAAGGACCTTACAAGGAATGTCAGTTCTGATAGAATAACCCCGAATGCTTTAAGGTCATTCCTGAATTTGGGAAAATCAACGTAATTCTTTACAGGTGTATTTTCGAAAAAACGATTGTTCGAAAGGGTTAATCCGAATATCAGCACGAGCATCAATGCGGGCAGGTATGCCATTTTAGCCATGACATAGACAAGCACAACCGAAGTCATGATGATGACATAGCTTATATGGTATCTGATCTTATGGAGAAATATTGCCAGAATTGCCGTGGTAACCACTGCAATAATGACTGTTATCACCGAGCTGAGTACGAAACCGGTGATCGCTCCAAACAGAGTTCCCTGACTTATCAGGATAAAATCGAATATAACGATACCGAAAGCATCCGAGAAAGAGCTCTCATAAACTACAAATTCCTTTTCATCATTCCTGAGATTGGCAGCTGCCGATATTGCTACAGTGCTGCTTATGATAGCCAGGGGAATTCCGTTCAATACCGAATCACGCACCGTGACCCCGAGGAATTCGACAAGAATTAATGCGAAAATGCCGGTAAAGACAGCGAAGAGTACAAAAGCAGAAGTTATTGATTTAATTATGAGTCCCTTTTTCCTTCGCTCAAGCTTCAGATCGAGGCTTGCCTCCATTACGATCATCACGAGGCCAAGTGTTCCGATTACAGGAAGCATTGGCTGAAGATCAGGGATATCAAGCTTTATGGCTTTAACAATATATTGCAGGCCAATCCCAAGGAAGATCAGGAAAATAACGCTTGGGATCTTTACATATTTTCCTGCCAGATCGAACAGGTATGAAAGGATCACAATTATGCAGAGTACCAGAATAATATAATTGGTCATAGGTTTCGCAGAATTATCAAGATCTCTGAAAAGTTCCCAAATTCACAGGATTCTTTTCCGGCCTTAAATTTAACATTAATGAAGAAAGGATTTTCATATAAAAAATAGTAATTTGCTTTTTAAGGATATCCGGTTCCGGTTTATTAAAACGGATGGATCGGACTGGACCTCCTGTCGAAAAGATTAAACAATTATCTTTTAAAAGGTGTTTTAACTGTTATTCATTAATCCAAACCTAATATCATATGGACAAAGAATTATCAGAGATCAGCGATATCGTGCTGCCCGGTCTGCTTACGCACGGATTAAAAATTATTCTGATAGCTGCCGGATCCTGGATTTTTTACAGAATTGCGAAAAGGATCATTATTAATGCGGTAAGGGTTACAGTTGTGCGGGATAAAAAAATATCGGAGGCAGAAGAATTAAAAAGGGAAGACACCCTGATAAGGATATTTAGCGGAGCGGTAAAGATAGCAGTCCTGACCATTTCGCTTCTGATGATCCTGAGGGAAACGGGTATCGATATAGGGCCTATCCTTGCGGGTGCCGGAATTGTCGGCCTGGCGCTGGGATTTGGCGGACAATACCTTATCAGGGATATCATTTCAGGCTTATTTATTATACTCGAGAATCAATACAGGATCGGTGATGTGGTGGAATTAAATAGTACAGGAGGGCTTGTTGAGGATATAAGTCTCAGAATGACTACATTAAGAAATCTCGATGGAACGGTTCATCATATTCCCCATGGGGAGATCAAGATAGTTTCGAATCTGTCGAAAGACTTTGCAAGAATGAATCTTGATCTGGGTGTGTCATACAGTTCAGATCTTGAACATGTTATAAATGTCATTAACCGAACTGGTGAAGAATTGGCCGCTGATCCTCAATTCAGGGATTCAATTGTCAGTCCTCCGCGTTTTCTGAGAGTAAATGATTTTGCCGATTCGGCAATTGTTGTTAAAATTTTGGGTGATACTCTTCCCTTAAAACAATGGGAGATTACGGGAGAGTTCCGCAAACGGATAAAGATAGCTTTCGACAGGGAAGGCATTGAAATTCCTTTCCCGCAGAGGGTCATTCATCATATGGAAAGCTGATTCTTTGCCTGCTCTACTTCTGCACACTGATCAACATCCATGTGTCGGAGTATCCCGGATACTTTGCCCAGATCCTTCTCACCTCGGTTCTTGCCGCCATTATATCGTCGGTAGCCATAACCGAGACACGGTAAAGTCCGGCATCATTCTTAAGTATTTCCGATTTAAATCCGTCGTTAAGCACTATTGCCTGGTGTTCCTTTGCATTAACCGGATCTTTGAAACTCCCGATGATTACAAAATACCTGTGTGGATCCGGTGCCTTTTCATCAACCGGCACAAGCTTTTCTTCCACTTCTTTGATGGTTCCGGCTTTACCGATGGGGCCTGCAGGCATAAGCAGAGTCTTTTTCACCGGCTCCTCATTGCTGCTGCGAAGACTTTTATTAGTCCCGGCACAGGAGGTCATAAGCAGGATGGTGCCTACAAAAAGATATGTGAGAATTTTCATAAAAAAAGGATTTGTTTCAGGCAGTAAAGTTGCAAAAATAAATTGTAATCACACAACCCGGCTTCCCGGGGTCCTTCCCATAAAGGAGAGATCAATATCAGAACCGAAATGATCCCTGAAGATCCTGTAGTAATGAAGCTCCTCCTTTGTGTTCACAATAAATCCGCCGTGAATGTTCCTTTCATTCATGAATTCACTGTCAGAAATTATTTTATCGGCATAACCTGAAATAAGTTCTTTTATTCCCGCCCCTTCCCAGAATTTCATTTTGGCCCGCATCAACACCCTTTCGGGGAGTGAACCTTCGAGAGCCTTCCTGAGGATCCATTTTTCAATATTGTTGTAAATTTTATACCTGACAGGAATCGTAAATGCAAATTTAACAACATCGGGGTCAGTAAAAATGGCATGAGCGATTATACCGTGAGCCGACGCACATCTGTCGACCCGCTGAAGGGCCGTATTATGCAGGCTGCGCGTTAATTTAACAAGCTCATCCTCAAGCTGAGCCGAAGGTATCGATTTCAGGTATCCGTATCCGGCAAATAATTCATCACCCCCTTCTCCCGAAAAGACTTCCTGAACATAGCCGGATGCCAGTTTAGCTACCAGGAAATTAGTGATGCTTGAGCGCACGAGCAAAGCATCAAACGATTCAAGATAATAGATAACTTCAGGTAATGCAGACAAAAGGTCATCAAGAGTTACAATTGCCTCGTGATGTTCCGATTTAATAAATCCTGCAACCTCGCGGGCAAATTCAAGGTCAGGTGCATCCTTAAGTCCGGCTGTAAAAGTTTTAAGTTGCCTTAAATGACGGGCAGCAATTGCGCAAATTGCACTTGAGTCGAGCCCACCGGAGAGCCATGAACCTATATTTTCCGAATTAATGCAATCCGTAACGGCATTATCCAGGCGCTCCTTCAGATGCTGAGCCAGTCTTTCAGGATTTTCATCTGTATGGGGACCTGCCTTCAGACTGAAAAATGACTTTAGAGACGTTCCGTCAAAAAAGTGACCCGGAGACAACTCCTTAATTTCATTTGTCGCCAGCAGAAGTGCCTTAATTTCTGATGCAAAACAGAGTTTTCCTGCCAGATCTCTTCCATAATACAAAGGGGCCACGCCAAGTTCATCACGGCACAATATGAACTTTCCTTTTTCAGGTGTTACCCTTGAATAATGGCCCGGGCCATTGTCATAACCAACATTGCCGGCCGCCAGATAATTCTTGACAGTTTCGATCTCAGCATCATTCCAAACGATGCCCAGGGTAGTTCCCTCATTCTCAAAAACAGCCAATCCCGTTTTGCCCCTGTGACGCATTCTTCCAAGCATCCCTGCAACCTTTTCTCCAGCACCCTTTGCGGCTATTCCTGCTATACCTGCCATAGTCTTCCGGATTTCAATTCTATATTTGCGAATTCGCCAATCTCCCAATCCTTTCCAGTTCTGCCACTTTCTCACCAGTCTCACTGTCGGCAGCATACCACCCTCCGTCAACCAATCTTGTGGTAATCGTTCCGCACAGATGAGGATTTCCCTGGAAATGAGGTGCATCAAGAAGACCGGTCCTGACAGCTGATGAAATTACACCAGGGTCGGACCACGGGTCTTCACTATGCGATCTGCCTCTCTGGTACAATTCTTCAAGTAAAACCCCCGCTTCAGATTTAAGTTCATTTTTCCGGTCAGTTACCCTTTTATTATCTGAAAGATCGGGCATTCCGTAGAGGGTGTCATGAAGCACGCCATGAATGATGTCGCAGCTTTGTATAAGCTCATCAGCCAGAATAGCATGATCGCCTTCACTATACCCGACCACATGCAGGATATGAGGTTTCAGCGCCAAACTGACAAGGGCGGATGCAGCCAGCTGACCCATTGCAAATGAAGGATTCAAAGAAAAATGCGCAAGTCCGGCCCTCACTTCACGGAATATTTTAAAGGCGCCATCGGATAATTCTTCAATGAGTTCATTTTTTGCCAGCATTTTGGCGATATCCATTTCCGGTGAAGTGCCGGGAGGAGTATTGAACATATATTGCGACACGTAATTTTCAACTCCCATCTTCTTTGCATTATAGGCTGCAAGGAAAGCCATGGCCACAGCAAGCGAGTCATGGGCATCACGTAGGCTCCACTGATGGGATTCATTCACCTCAACCGGTATTTTTTTCTTTGCATACCATCCGATAACCTGCTGATGCTCAGTTATAGCTTCACTGATAGTCCGTTTCGACCGCCCGTCTATTACACTGTACCAGCATAGGGGGATCGCACCCCATGCGATATTAATCGTCTTTAAGCTCATTTCGGCCCATTTCATAAGATCCCGGGTGCCTGCATAACATCTGACGAGCGGGTAATTTCCACGTCGTGTGGCAGCATAAATAGCGTCGAGATCACCGGGCTTCCTCAGAGGAACACCGCCGGCCCCATCCTGGCTGTGATCCATTTCATCCGGATGGAAAAAATGTTCCTGCGCATTCTGATCCGGCCCTATTGAAAGAACGTCAAGGACCCCGGATTCGGAAATCCTCTTAACCCCTTCAACAGTCTCCTCCAATGAAGGCCGGCCAAAATGATGACGGATCAGGGGATAAGGGTACTTCCGGCTAATCCTTTCAATGAGGGTGGAAGCATTTGAGTCTTCAGACAGATCCCGGGGTTTTCCTCTGAGATACTCCTTTATGAATTCTACAGGTTCAGTCCCGTCAAAGACCTGTTCAAAGAGCCCTGATTTGACAGCTTCAACTGCCACAGGCGGAGTACCTCCGAATATCATCCGGATGTCCTTCAGTCCGGCATATGAGAATTCGGCTTTTAGTTCCCTGAATAGTTCGGAAGCTGTTTCAGGTGTAAGCCTGTAACTCAGCGCAGTTATCGAAGGCTGTTCTTTTTCAACAATACCGGCCAGCCTTTTGATCGAAACTGCAGGTCCATATGAAATCGTTTTATATCCTTCCGTTTCTGCAAGTTTAAGAAAATGATGCAGGCCTCCGACATGAACACAACTTCCTATGGCTGCCCCAATAATAGTTTTCATGTTACCGTTTCTCCAATTGCATATAATCTGAGATCCCTTACACTCATACCAGCTATTCCCATATTCTCCACATTCCTTCCAAGCGACCGGTAATCGGTTTCATTCAGCGCTGACCCGAGGTTTATAACGGAATCGATAGCCGGTGTACTGACATTCAGCATGCTCGCTATGGAAGCGATGGGGACGAGGCTGAAAGGGATATCTTCCTCAATATAGCGCACCTTCAGCGATCGTGGAGCAAGAATTCCCCGGTACCCGGCATTTTTCCTCATCGCTTCAAGGAGTGTGTTTCCTGCCGCGCTGTATGCCATGTATAACCATTGCCGTGCCGATATTGCCCTGATCCCTATTGCTTCTGCAACATTAATGCGTTCCTGGTCAATTCTTTCAAGGACTTTGGTTACTGACGGCGTCGCTCCCTCGTGGTAAAACTGAAAATCACTGTCATGTTCTATCCAGCCGGCATTAAGGATACACAATGCCGGATGAAAAACGCTTCCGATATTTTCGAGGCTTGTCTTGAAAACGTTGTCGCCCGGTACAAACTGTGAATAAAATTGCCGGAGTTTGTTTATGACCGTCGGGATCATATGAGCCCTGATGGATGCCACGGGAATCGAATGCTTGATCCTGAAGATATGAACCTGGGAAGGACCGGTAGCCCGCGATGCATAAATGAAAGTCTGGGCTTCCGCTATTGTTATCCCGGCAGTAACATTAAGTCTTGCAAGGGTCTGTTTGAATTCAATAGCCCCGAAGGTCCGTCCGGGGTGAAGAACTATTATCTGGCCATCGACAAGATATGGAGCCATTTGCTCCGCCATCCATTTGTGGCCATTAGCCGGCACTACAACCATTATAAGCTCGACTCCGTTTATTGCATCCTGCATTGCGGTTGTTGCCAGATTCAGCTCGCCGAATCCCTCCACCTCCCCGGTCAGTTCGATTGACCCGGAAGCCTTGACTCCCCAGAGCCTCTCCTCTCCCCTGTTGAAAAGGTTCACTTTATGACCCATGAGCGCAAGGTGTCCTGCCATGGCTAAACCGCCATGTCCTGCACCCAGGACGGCAATTTTGTACAAGTTCTTTGCAGTCAGCATTACAATTGTGTATTTAACAGAAATACTTGCAGAAATTCCCGTATCCGGGAAGTAATCATCAATACTCTATAAATATACACAAAATTATTGTAACATCTTGCGGCCGCATCAGAGTCCAACCTCAAGTATCTGAAGGAAGCTCTTTTCAGAAATTATCCTGTCGGCTACCATATTCAGGTAATCGTTATTTGAGCGAAAGGCGATTCCTATTCCGCTCTCCCTGATAAGACAGATATCGTTTTCGCTGTCACCGACTGCTATAATGTTCTTTATGTCAATCCCATACTTGCCGGCGACCTGGAACAGGACATTCGATTTGCAGAAATCATGGTTGCACTGACTATGTTCATTTCTAATAAATGCTGACGGGATCTTTACTTCGCCCGTCGCCTTGCTTTTTGAAAACTCAAGTTCATTCGCAATTGAAAAGTCCATTTTAAGCTTGTTCTTCAAATGGTTTGTCACCACGTCATAACTGTCGCTGATAATGCCGCATATGTAACCTTTCTTTTTCAGTTCCCTGATCACATAGGCGGCATCGTCAATGATCTTTATTTTATCGACTACACTTAATATCTCCTCAAACGACCTGTTTTTCAACAGGTGGGCAATTGCCTTTGTCCTGGTAAAAGGATTTGTGTGTTCCGTTACAACCTTTATAAGTTTGTCCCTGAAATTGAATTCATCAGCAGCAGATGTAATAAAACTGCCTTCAAGCAGGGTGTTATCCATATCGAATATTATCATTTTCTCCATCCCCATAAGACTCTCGCGGATGGCATAATCCATCTGTGTCCTGATTATGCTTATATTCTCAAGTGTCTCAAGATTCGAAACCTGGATGTTCCTTGCGCGTTTCAGGATTGATTTTGAAACTTCCCTTGACATCTTTGAAAGCTGTTCCCACGTTTGCATCCTGTTCTCAATATATCCGATATTCACCTCTTTCATCCTTGCACCCAGCATATGCATATCGATAAGGATCCCGATATCGACCCCATAGTCATTTTCAAAATCGAGGTTTTTAAGCATGCTTTTCCTGGCGCCGATCATCCCGCTCAACGGCTGGGAAAACTTCGACAGTTCAGGGAAAAGAAGGCTGATAAGAGGTTTGGCAACGAGTTCCGTGACTCTCCCGGCCTGACGGTCAAAGGACGACTTTACAAAATCGGTTTCTCCGTTCAGAATAGGTTCGGCAAGGCGTTCAACAACATCAGGTGGATAGGTGAGTATATCCGCATCAAGATATACAATTACTTCATTGATCGCCAGGAGCATGCCGTCGCGCATTGAGCCTCCTTTGCCGGGAAAGGGGCTTGTATATATTTTCACCTTGGGCAGCCTGGCCTGCTTGATGGTGTTGTCAATCGATTTATCATCGATCACCAGGATCTCATCAACTAAGGGTGAACTGCTGACAAGACTGATAACCTCCCTGATTGTTTTTTCTTCATTAAGAGCAGGAATAATTACACTTACCATTGTAAAGCTATTTAATACCAAATGTTAAACACGAATTCCCTGCAATTTGTTATTTCAGGTACTTTTTGATACTGTAAAGCTTGTTCAGAGCTTCAACAGGAGTCAGATTATCAATATCGAGACCCAGTATTTCATCGCGGATCTGCTTAAGGACCGGATCATCGAGCTGAAATATACTCAGCTGCAAACCTTCCCTGTGACCGACAATGTCAGCGATAGGCTTTGCAAGTTCCTGTTTTTCATGGCTCTGCTCCAGTTCCTTCAGAATTTCATCAGCTCGTTTTATGACGCTTCTGGGCATTCCCGCCATTTTGGCTACGTGTATGCCAAAGCTATGTTCGCTTCCACCTCTTTTGAGCTTCCTGAGGAAGATCACCTTATTATTGAATTCCCTTATGGAAACATTGAAGTTCCTGACTCTCGGGAATGAGTTTTCCATTTCATTAAGTTCATGATAATGAGTTGCAAAAAGCGTTTTTGCCCTAAGCTTGTTTTCGTGCAGGTACTCAACCATTGCCCAGGCAATTGAAATTCCGTCATAGGTGCTTGTGCCACGGCCGATCTCATCAAGCAGGATAAGGCTCCTGTCGGAAAGGTTGTTGAGAATGCTGGCAGTCTCATTCATTTCGACCATAAATGTTGATTCCCCCAGGCTTATATTATCAGAAGCGCCGACGCGGGTGAATATCTTGTCAACAATACCGATCCTGGCTTGCCTGGCCGGGACAAAACATCCGGTCTGGGCTAACAGGACGATCTGAGCCGTCTGCCTTAAAAGGGCTGATTTGCCAGACATATTCGGACCTGTAAGGATTATAATCTGTTGATCATCTGTATCAAGGAAAAGGTCATTCGGTACATATGATTCCCCTGCAGGCAGTTGCTTTTCTATGACGGGATGGCGACCGTCGGTTATCTCCAGCACCCTTGAGTCATCAAGGACCGGACGCACATAATTGTTTTCACCCGATACAACAGCAAACGACTGCAGGCAGTCAAGCCTCGCTATCAGTGCTGAATCTATCTGGATTGGCGGAATGAACTCAATTATTGTAAGCAAAAGGTCATTGAAGAGCCGGGTTTCCAGCTCGATTATTTTTTCTTCCGCGCCAAGTATCTTGCTTTCATACTCCTTAAGCTCTTCGGTGATATAACGTTCTGCATTTACAAGTGTCTGCTTCCTTATCCATTCCGGCGGAACCTTGTCCTTATGAGTGTTCCTGACTTCAATGTAATATCCAAAAACATTGTTAAAGCTTACCTTGAGCGATGAGATGCCTGTTCTCTGGCTTTCGCGGTTCTGAAGTTCATTCAGATAATCTTTTCCGCTGTAGAGTATTTTCCTGAGATCGTCAAGATCGGGAGAAACCCCGTTTGCGATCACATGCCCTCTGCTGACCTGGGAAGGCGGATCGTCGTACAATTCCCTGCCTATCCTGTCAGCGACCGATCTACAGGGATTCATCTGCTCGGCGAGCTGCGTGAGTGGCTGACAACCGCTTTCCATGCACATCCGGCTTAACGGATCAATAGCTTTAAGGGCGTTTTTAAGCTGAATAACCTCGCGCGGATTTATCCTGCTTACCGCAACCTTTGAGATAAGCCGTTCGAGGTCCCCGATCTGCCGGAGAAAGCCGGAAATCTCCTCACGGAAAGGTTGATTTTCAACAAGATGCTGGACAATTTCAAGCCTGTCGTTTATCGGATTAATATCTTTCAGAGGCATTGAGATCCATCTTTTCAGGAGGCGTCCACCCATCGGTGACAAAGTAGAGTCGATTACATCGATGAGGGTCCTTGCACCTTCATAGGGAGAATGGAACAGCTCCAGGTTCCTGATTGTAAACTTATCGAGCCACACGTACCTGTCTTCTTCGATCCTCGACAGAGTCGTGATGTGACCGAGCTGTTCATGCTGGGTAATATCGAGGTAGTAAAGTATTGCACCCGCTGCGACAATGCCAAATGTAAGGCTCTGAACGCCAAAACCCTTCAGCGAACTGGTCTCAAACTGCTTTAACAGCCGGTCATTTGCCGCCTCGGGTGTGAAGATCCAGTCGTCAAGCTTATAGGTATAAAATTTTGATCCGAAACTTTCGGTAAAAAGCTCCCTTTTGCGCTTTTCAAATAATACCTCCTTTGGCTGGAAGTTATTCAGCATCTGATCTATATACTCTATAGTACCTTCCGAGGTCAGGAACTCACCGGTTGAAATATCAAGGAATGCCACACCCGCAATTTTTCTGTCGAGGTGAACGGCAGCCAGGAAGTTGTTCTCCTTATGGTTCAATACATTCTCATTAAGCGAAACGCCGGGAGTGACCAGTTCTGTTATGCCCCGCTTTACGATCTTTTTAGTCAGTTTCGGATCCTCTAGCTGTTCGCAGATAGCCACCCTCTGCCCTGCCCTTACCAGTCTTGGGAGGTAGGTATCGAGAGCATGATAGGGAAATCCTGCAAGTTCAACGAATGAAGCAGAACCATTAGCCCTTCTTGTTAAAGTAATGCCGAGAATTTCAGAAGCTTTTATCGCATCTTCACCGAATGTCTCATAAAAATCTCCCACCCTGAAAAGAAGTATGGCATCAGGGTGTTTTGATTTGACATCATAATATTGCTTCATCAGCGGTGTCTCAACATATTTCTGAAAATCAGACATCTGAAGTTTGTATAAATGATACCTTCAATCTTTCCGGATCAATGGGATTTAACAAAGATACACCGGGAGGAATATTAATGAAAGGCTTTTCGAAAAAAGATTAAACCTTTGAGAAATCTCATGAAATTTGTTAAACAGAGTCCTTAACTTGCAGAGACATTTATCAGACTGATTATGAAAAAGGTTCTTATTCTTGGTGCAGGTTTGGTTGTTAAGCCGATGGTTGAGTACCTTCTTGAAAACAACTTCACCCTTAAGATCGCCACGACCACGAAAGAGAAGGCTGACAGGATGATCAAGGGCCATCCGAACGGGTCATCGCTCAAATGGTCTGCTGACGATACAGGCACTCTGGAAAGGCTTGTCAGCGAACATGACATCACCGTTTCATTCCTTCCATACCGTTATCATATACTGGCGGCTAAAGTTTGTATAAAATCCAAAAAACCACTGGTTACTACTTCTTATGTCCAGCCCGGAATGGCGGAACTTGATGAAAGTGCAAAGGAAGCAGGTGTCATCATCCTTAATGAATCAGGGCTTGATCCGGGAATCGATCATATGACCGCTATGAAGGTGATTGATCATATTCACGGGAGTAATGGCAAAGTGGAGGAGTTCTATTCTCTCTGCGGCGCCCTTCCCGCACCGGAATCTGCTGATAATCCCATGAAATATAAATTCTCATGGAGCCCCAGGGGTGTGGTACTGGCAAGCCGTAACGGTGCCCTCTACCTTAAAAAAGGCAGGAAAACAATCATTGAACCTGAAAATCTTTTCAAGGACCGGTTTTCCTACAACTTTCCGGGACTGGGCGATCTTGAAGTTTATCCCAACCGTGATTCAATAAGTTATACCGGCATTTACGGGATACCCGAAACCTCAACCATGTACCGTGGAACCTTCCGGTACAAAGGATGGTGCGAAACACTCGATTTCATCAAAGGTCTCAACATGCTCGATGACAAGGTCGGGGACTACAGCAATATGAGTTATGCAGGATTCCTTGCCGAAAGAGCCGGGTGCGATTTAGCCGGATTGCGCGGAAACATTGTGGGCAAAATGGGGCTTGATGAGGATTCAATTCCTCTGAAATCACTTGAATTTCTTGGTTTTTTCAGCGGGGAAAAGCTTAACTATTCGGAGACTTCTCCATTTGAGATCACATCCGACCGCATGATAGGAAGAATGTCATTGTCGGAAAACGACAGGGATGTGGTGATGATGCAGCATATTTTTCTTGCATCATATCCCGGCGGAAAAAGGGAAGTTATCAAATCGTCGATGCTTGATTTCGGATCACCGGCCACAAACACTGCAGTAGCAAGAACGGTTGCCCTGCCGGCTTCAATAGCAGTGAGGATGATCCTTGAGAAAAAGATAGCCCTTACCGGGGTGCATCGTCCCGTGCTGCCTGAAATCTATGTTCCGATCCTTCGTGAACTGGGCAGGATGGGAATTGAGATGAAGGAGGAGTATGGTTTGCCGGAAAGTGAGATGATAAAATAATAGTGCCCCCTATCAGAAATTCAGATAGAAATCCTTCGTCAGGTTTATATAGTCGTCGGTGAAATCATGCCGGTTTCCTTTTTCAATCGTAAGGAACTTTTCAGTAACCCTTGTCCTCTGCCGGCTGAAACGTAGTATCAACCTTCTGACCTCTCCTCCCGGTACAGGCTTGATTTTCAGGATGTCATTGCAGTAAAACCCAAATTCCCGGGCTTCGGCAATGAAAACATTTCCTTCTGTCCATGGGAGGATAAGCTGAAGTACACCATCCTTCTGAAGGAGTCTTTCCATTCCTTCCAGGAGATCTTTATTATTAAGCGTCACATTATGCCTGGCTTTCGATTTTAGTGGATCATCATTCTTCAGGGAATCAACAAAATATGGCGGATTCGTCACTATCAGGTCAAAACTGCAATCGCCGGGGAAATACTTCTGCAGAGGGTAATTTTCAACTTTTATCCTGCCGCTCCATTTAGAGCGGCTTACATTGTAACAGGCCTCTGCAAATGAAACCTCATCGGGTTCAATTGCAACAATCGAAGCGTCAAATCTCTGGGCCATCATTAAAGCAATCAGCCCCGTGCCCGTACCTATGTCCAATATCCTTTGTGGTTCCGATACACCGGCATATGCACCCAACAGGACCCCGTCAGTTCCCACTTTGAATGCGGACTTATCCTGAAACACAGTGAATTGCTTGAATATGAAATAATTGTTGGACATTAAGGACTCTTTGTAATTTTAACTCTAACCGGATCCCAAAAGTGCAAAATATTTCCGAAAGGATTAAACGGCTGCAGGGAACTGACCCTTTGTTAATAATTGTTAAATACTGTTCTTTCAGCCCTGACAACGGATTTCCGGGATGAACAATTGCCATCCGGGGTGGTTATACCCTGAAACCTGTTAAATTATGACAAGGATTTTTAAACTATCGCTCGTATTCATTATACTCACAACCCTTGGAACATCAATGGTTTATGGTCAGGAGGTCAGCAACATTCGGACTGCCGATCTCGAAAAGATCCTGAAGAACCAGGAAAATACCCTGCATGTTGTCAATTTCTGGGCTACATGGTGTGCACCATGTGTCAGGGAACTCCCATATTTTGAGAAGCTTTCGAAGGTTTATGACAGTAAAAATGTGCGCTTCATCCTGGTAAGTCTTGACTTTCCGAGTGAGGTTGAAAAAAAGCTCAAGCCTTTTCTTCAAAAGAACAGGATCTCGCTTGATGTCGCCCTGATGCAGGATCTTGACTATGACCAGTGGATAGCGAAGGTTGACCCGGAATGGTACGGGAACCTGCCGGCTACTCTTGTGTTCAATAACTCAAAGAAGATCAGGGTATTCCATCCTGGCGAGGTTGACGAAGCCGGACTGAGGAAGTTGATAGATGATAATTTAAAATAAACAGAACAAAACAAATAAAAACAAAAATGTTATGAAAAGAAAACTAGCAGTATTGATAACAGTTCTTTTAATGGTACCTGCCCTCTCGTTCGGACAGGCACCATACAAGGCTGGTGATGTGGCAGCTGATTTCCAACTGAAAAACGTAAAGGGCGACATGGTTTCCCTTTCAAAGTATGACGATGCAAAAGGATTCATCGTTGCTTTCTGGTGCAATACGTGTCCTTTCGTAAAAAAATATGAGACAAGGCTGATCGACCTGCATAAGGAGTTCGGTAACAAAGGATTTCCTGTAATAGCAATCAACAGCAATGACAAAAAGGTGTCGCCGGGTGACTCATATGAGGAAATGCAGAAAAAAGCGAAAAGCTCGGGTTATCAGTTTGAGTACCTTTATGATGAATCACAGGATGTTGCCAGGAAATATGGCGCAACCAACACTCCGCATGTTTATCTGCTTTCAAAGAAGGATGGCAGGCTTGTTGTTCAGTATGTGGGCGCTATTGATAATAATAGCGACAATGCCGCTTCAGTTGACAAACACTATCTCAGGGATGCCGTAAACAGTCTTCTTAAAGGAGAACAGGTGGCCGTCAAGGGTACCAGGGCGGTCGGTTGTTCACTGAAATGGAAGCAGGGTGACGGAGCCATAAGTCTGGCAGGCGATATCCAACCGTTGCTTTACTACAGGCAGGCAATTGCAAAAGCCGGCTGCTAAGCACTTTCCCCCAGGGGTGCACTAATGTATCCGGCTCTTACTATCATCGACTGAGTATTCAGGCTGTATGGTTGAATGGTTTATGCCATTACCCGAAAGTATCCCGTTGATGTCATCCAGGATCTGTTCGAAACCGCTTACCCTGATGTCTTCCGAAATATCGATGTGAGCTTCGAACATCAGATCATGTTCATTTATCTGCCAGACATGAATATGATGGATGTTCTTGACTCCGGGAATCGTTTCAATCTCACCGGCTATCTTCTGAATATCAATTTCCTCAGGAGTAAACTGCATTATGATCCTCAGCGATGACCTGAAAATTCTCCAGGTCAGGTAAAGCAGGTAAACTGCGATAATCAGAGAAAAAAGTGCATCAGCCCTGTACCAGTGAAAATACTTTATGGCGAATCCTCCCAGCAGCACAGCAACTGAAGTGAGCAAATCGCCGAAAAGGTGTATATATGCCGACCGGATGTTTAAATTGCTATGTGAATCTTTTCTGATAAACAGGACGCTCAGCCCGTTTACGAAAATACTTGCGATTGCCAGACCGATGACCCAGTTTGCCGAAATGGCCACCGGATTGATCAAACGCTGAATTGCCTCAACAATAATAATGAATGCAATAATGATCAGTGTTGCCGAGTTAATGAATGCAGCAAGGATCTCGGAACGCCTGAAACCAAAAGTTTCTTTTTCGGTAGCATCTCGCTTTGATAAGCGGTTGGCAAAATAACTGATGATCAGAGAGAGAACATCACTGAAATTATGGGCCGCGTCGCTGAGCAGGGCCATGCTGCCTGATATGATGCCTCCCAAAGCCTCGGCGATTGTGATCCCGATGTTCAGCAGGATGGCGATGCCAAGGTTCCTGCCGCTTATTGGCTGGTGGTAGTGACCGGTTTCAATCATTGTAAGTTGTTTTACCGGGTGATCCCGAGCCAAAACCTTCAAAAACACCAAGCCCGAATAAGGCAAAATCGTATTTCACCGGATCAGCCGGGTCAAAACTGCATAAAACAGAAGTAAGTTCCTCAACTGCTTTCCAGTCATTCTGCTTCCTTGTCAGCAGGCCCAGTTTTCGTGCTGTATTGCCCGAATGCAGGTCGAGCGGGATATAAAGCAAAGATGGATCTATCCGAGTCCATATTCCGAAATCGACTCCTTTTCCATCATTTCTGACCATCCACCTCAGGAACATGTTTATGCGTTTCCCTGCTGCCCCCCTTTCAACATCGGCAAAATGCTTCTCACTTCTTGTCTGATGATCTCCGGTGAAGAAAAAACGCCTGAAATGTGAAATCCCATGCCTCAGGTTATCCGAACCGTTCATACCTTCGAGGATAACATCTTCAATTGAGCTATAATTCATATATATGTTCCTGAGATTCTTAAGAAAACAAATGCAATCACCGCCATTGAAAGTGCGGTGAACAAAACAGGCCATTCTGTCCAGATCATCTTCTCCAGCAGACATGATGAACTCATACGGAGCATTGTCCAAAGTCTCAAGCAACCTGCTGCTGTTCCTTATTATAAGGTCTCTCCTGCCCCATGCAATTGTAGCCGTGAGAAAACCGGAGATTTCACGGTCGTGCCTTGATGTAAATCTGTGCGGAATAGAAATGGGATCTGTTTCTATAAATAAGGGATTGTTGTATTGTTGAACTTTTTCATCAAGAAATTCCTTCACGTATGCTTTTGATAATTTCATTCCCGTATTTTCAATTTCACAAAATTATGTAAAATGAACAGAAATAACTGCCTCTGCTGTTAGCAAATCACAATCGGCAGGATAAAAATTCTTAAGCAGGCTTCGTTTTGCATTTCCGGGTTTTCAGCGGGAATCATCAGGCTGGCTTTTCTCTTACGCGTCCGTTGAGAGAGAGCCTTAAAATGAGCCGCGAGCATGTGAGAATGACAGTGGGTCACTGATAAGAAGTGACTCTGGTTGAAGCTGAGGCAGAGAGCTCACGATCTGATTTATTTCCTGCCAACGTAAAAAGGCACATTTGCGACCGCTATATTCCCATGTCCGTCACGGATATAAACAAACAGCCGGTAGTTTTTTCCGGTATCTGCCGGAACCTGGAACCGGATGGTTCCATTTTCCCTGTTCCTTATAAAACCACCGACAGGCTCAGGTTTTTTTTCTCCCTG
Source organism: uncultured Bacteroidales bacterium (assembly GCA_963737255.1). Classification (GTDB taxonomy): domain Bacteria; phylum Bacteroidota; class Bacteroidia; order Bacteroidales; family VadinHA17; genus LD21. The sequence goes on along the minus strand of CAVTSB010000004.1, from coordinate 144,964 downwards.
CCCGGCATACGCACCGAATTGAGTTGGTTCAGGCAGAAGTTCCCATTCATAAGCCAGCTCATCGTTATCGGTATCATTTGCTTCGACTGACGCTGTATTAATACTGGATGGTGCAACCTCGATACTCTCAAGAGGACTGAGCCCATTCACAGATAAGGAAGTGATTTTCGGTGTACGGTTAGCAGGCCATTTGCCGGTCCACATGTACTGCATCACCTCTACAGTCCCGGTTTTCAGGCTGTCATGAAACATGTTGAACCAGGTATGTGTTCTTTCCTGCCGGTTTGTTGTCCAGAGAAAGACGTAGGAACCCAGGCACAAGGGGTCGCCCAGAATTACCTTTTCATACCGCTCGCGGTAAACCCCGGCCTTTTCCGTGCTTGTCTCCTCGATAACAACTCCCTGGCGCGTAACCGGTACTTCCCACCATCCGGAAGGTCCCCATTCGGTCACAACGTAAGGCCTGTCCCAGCCATACCGGAGCAGCCAGTCCGGTACCTTCAGCAGGGCAGCATAGGCATTTACTCCCAGGAGGTCGAGGTTTGGACATCTTTCCCTGATATCCCTGATCTTCTCAAGTTTTCCGAAACCCACTACGGTCATTACAGGATGATTCGGATCAGTTTCCTTTATCATACCTGCTATCTCATCGATGGCATCCCAGACTTTCAGATTATAGTCTTTATCGCCCGGGATATGATCGAGTTCATTCCCGATCGCCCACATAAGAAGTGCAGGATGATCTTTATATTCTTCCACGATCTCTTTGTTCTTCAGATATTGTTCTTTTACAGCCTGCTCATCATTGTAATCGAACCCGTTCCTTTCTGCTCCCATTGGAAGATTGACAAGTACAGTAAGCCCTTTTCGATGAGCTTCATCGAGGAATCCGGAGGACGATCTCACAGAGTTGGCTCCCGATTCTGTCAGTTCTTCAAGAAATCCCCATCCGACAGCGCCTTTTATGAAATAGGGCTGGTCATCCGTATATAACCTGAATGTGTCTGCCACTTTTCTGATTTCCACCTTCAAAGGGCCTGCATTATTTACAGTCCCGGCTTTTTTCGGATTGCATGCATTCAATAAAATGAATACTGAAAGAAAAAGGTGAATATATTTTTTCATTTGTCAGGTTTATAAGGAAAAAAATACAATGACCCTTTAAATATGATCGATATTTGTATTAGGACCCCATGAATACGTATTTTTCATACTTCTTTTACACCGGATGAATCAGAAAGTTTTATTCATACCTCAGGGAGCGCTTCTTTTCAGATCAACTTCTACGGATTTTTTAAGACTCATTTACAATAAGTCCGTCTTTTATCTGAAGTATCCTGTCCGACATTTCGGCAAGGTTCCTGTCGTGGGTCACGATTATAATTGTCTGACCGAATGAATCCCTGAGCTTAAAGAAGAGTTTATGAAGTTCGTTTTTATTCTCGCTGTCAAGGTTGCCCGACGGTTCATCGGCCAGGATTACCGAAGGATTATTTATCAGGGCACGTGCAACTGCCACACGCTGCTGTTCGCCGCCGCTGAGTTCTGATGGCTTATGTTCGAGACGGTCGGAAAGGCTCAGGAAACCGAGAAGCTCCGTTGCCCTGGCTTCGGCTTCTGATTTTGTTTTACCAGCAATATATGCCGGAATACATACGTTTTCAAGCGCTGTGAATTCCGGAAGAAGCTGATGGAATTGAAAAACGAATCCGATATTGCTGTTCCTGAATGAAGAGAGGGCTTTGCCTTTCAGGTGGCTGGTATCGGTCCCGTTGAATTTCACCACTCCGCTGTCAGGCCTGTCAAGAGTACCGATGATCTGGAGAAGAGTTGTTTTCCCTGCCCCGCTTGCGCCAACTATTGAAACTACCTCCTTTTCCCTGATTTCGATATCTATTCCCTTGAGGACTTTCAGTTCCCCGTATGATTTTGTAATGCCTTCGGTGGTGATCATATTAAGTAAGTAGATACCCGGGGTTGTGTAAAAAGCCGCAATGAATTAAAGAATTCAATCAGTATAATCGTAATGGTAGTGATTGTCAGTTGAAGGGTCGGGTTCCTTCCTTTCAGGAGTCTTTACTTCACCGTTATCTTTCTCAAGGTTGTCCTTTATCTCATTCACATCCTTCTGAACGTTACCTGCAATCTCATCTACATCCTTCTGAACGTCGGTTTTTATCTCACTGACCTGTTTCTGCACATCACCGGCAACATCGTTGACTTCATTTTCAATGTTATCCTTGATATCAGTCACCTCGCGTGTTATGGTGTTTGTTACATCATTAAAGTCGCGCCTTATATCACTTGTACTCGTTTCGAATTCACGCTTGATATCATCAGTAGCCTTCCTGAAATCGCGCATGCTTTTCCCTATCCCCTTTGCTATCTCAGGCAGCTTGTCAGCGCCAAACAACAAAAGCACCACAATTACTATAACGAAAATCTCCTGACCGCTCATCTAATATACTGCTTCAGATCCTTTCAAAATAACATGACAAAGTTAACAAAAAATATGTTTAAAAGGAGTGTTCAGCTTTTAAACCCTGTTTTCCTTGTAGTGTCGTAAACTATTGAAGTGGCAACAAATATTGAAGAATAGGTCCCGACGACAATGCCGATTATCATCGCGAAAAGGAATCCCCTGATTGTTGCACCCCCTAAAAAGAACATCAGAATAAGAACCAGGATTGAAGTAATCCCGGTATTCAAAGTACGGCTCAGAGTGTCATTGAGGGCGAGGTTAAGGACTTCCTTTACCGGGCGTTTCCGGTGAAGCGGGAGGAACTCCCTGAGGCGGTCAAAAACCACCACAGTATCGTTGATTGAATAACCGATAACCGTCAGTATTGCTGCAATAAAAGACTGGTCGATCTCCATTGAGAATGGCATTATTCCCCAGAGCAATGAATAAATTCCTATCACGATCATGGTATCATGGATAGTTGAAACCACAGCGCCGACACCATACTGCCAGTTCCTGAACCGCACGAAGATGTAAATGAACATCATTAAAGTTGCCAGGGCCACTGCCCAGACAGCCCTGCTCTTAATATCGGCTGCAATTGTCGGGCCCACCGTCTCCGAACTCTTACGGTTCTCTGAAAGGAATTCCTCTTTTGTAACATTACCTCCTACCATGTTTTTCAATCCGTCGTAAAGGATAGTTTCTACCTCATCATCGACTCCGGTTTCGTTTATTTTATATTTGGTGGTAATCCTTACCTGGTTGTCCGATCCGAATGTTACCACCTGAGGCCGCTCTCCGAAGCCTGGCTCAAGGCTGGCGGCAACATCAGCCGTACTAACGCTCTGATCAAATCTTATAACATAAGTGCGGCCTCCTGCAAAGTCGATCCCAGGATTAAGTCCCCGGATAATCAGCGACGCTATTCCGATTACCGTTATTGCAATTGAAATTGCATAGAATATTTTCCTTTTGCCTATAAAATCAATACTTGTATTTTTAAGGATATTAGCCGTCATTTTGATAGAGAACGTAAGGTTGGCATTCCTTTTCAGCTGCCACTCATAAATAAGACGGGTAATATAGATGGCGCAGAAAAGTGATGTGAAAATACCAATGACAAGAGTTGTCGCAAATCCCTTTATCGGGCCTGTTCCAAAGACGTAAAGAATGATACCTGTAAGCAATGTAGTGACGTTTGAGTCGAGGATAGCTGACAAGGCACCCTTGTAGCCATCGGAGATAGCCAGCTTCATCCCTTTGCCGGCCCGCAATTCTTCACGGATCCTTTCGTAAATCAGGACGTTGGCGTCGACAGACATACCCATTGTAAGTACAATACCGGCTATACCTGGTAATGTCAGAATAGCTCCCAGTGAAGCCAGAATCCCAAAAATGAGGAATACGTTGGCCACAAGGGCAATATCCGCGATTGTACCTGCACTTCTGCTATAGTAGAATATCATGTAAGCAAGTACAATAATGAACGATATAATAAATGATATCAGACCTGAATTTATAGCCTCCTTACCGAGTGTCGGGCCGATAACGGTATCTGAAACGATATGTGCGGGTGCAGGCAGTTTACCTGATTTCAGGATATTGGCAAGGTCGTCAGCCTCTTCAATCGTGAAATCACCTTCGATCTGGGTATTTCCGCCAGTTATCTCATTTTCAACCCTCGGGTAGGATCGGACATAACCGTCAAGTACAACTGCGATACACCTGCCGACATTTTCACGGGTCATCCTGGCCCAGGTTTTTGCACCTTCGGCGTTCATGCTGAAGTCAACATTTACTTCCGAGCCTGTAACACCTGACGAAGGTCTTGCACCGGTGATCACGTCTCCTCCGAGAGGAGGTCTTCCGTCGCGGGTAGTCACCTTAATGGCGTGAAGTTCATAGAGTGTTCCGGTGGGATCGTATTTATAAGGATTCTGGCTCCAGAGGAATTTGACGTCACGCGGGAAAATAGCCTTGATCTGGTTCATGTTGAGAGCTTTGTTCACTTTTGCAGTATCGATCCCGGCAGCAAGGCCCACCATGCTCGAGGCCATCGGTTGCCCCTGTTCGGTTACCCGTGGATTAAGTATCCCGAAGAGGGGATTCTGCAGATTAAACTCTTCCCTGGTATCTGCCGTTGCGGCCTGTGTTGTGTCTTTTCCTAAAAGATCGAGCAGTGACTGATCCTGCCCTGAAGTATCTGCAACTGCAGTTTCTGCCGGCTGTAAAGTCTTAACAGTATCCGTTAACCGGGTGCTGGTCCGTATTTCACGTAAAGCGTTGTTAGCCTGAACAAGGTAGTTGACTATTTCACTGTTTTCATAAGTCTCCCAGAATTCAAGATTAGCCGTTCCCTGAAGCAGTTCCCTGACACGGGCAGGGTCATCCTGGCCCGGGAGTTCTATGAGAATACGGCCCTTGGTGGCCATCCTTGTAATATTCGGCTGGACGACTCCAAAACGGTCAATCCTTGTACGCAAAATGTTGAAGGCATTATCGATGGCAGCAGACACCTCTTCATCAAGAACACTGAGTACCTGTTCATTTGATGAGTTGAAATTGATCTTGTCCCTCAATTCGACAGTGCCGAAAATTGCAGCAAGCCTGGCGTTAGGGTCAACAGCCTGGAATGCCCTGCCAAAAAGGGTCAGATAATCGTACTGACGCTGCTGCTGATATTCAGTCCTTGCCCTTGCAAGCGCTTCCGTAAATGTTTTGTCAGTGTTATAGTTTGAAAGGGCTTTGAGGATATCCTCAACCGATACCTCGAGGATAACGTTCATACCTCCCTTAAGGTCGAGGCCCAGGTTCACTTCTTTCCTCTGGACTTCCTTGAATGTATTGCCCAGATAACTCCAATCCTCCTTTGGTAATGCCGAAATGGAATCTATATAGTTACGTTGTTTAACAAGATCTCCCTGAGCATACACCTTCGCATCTTTTCTGACTTTGTATGTAGCACCTGTGAATGATAGCTGGTAAAGTGAAACCAATCCAAGTGCAATTGCCAGAATGATAATAGCCGTTTTGTTTTGCATCTGTCTCTGTTTTGGGTTATAGTGAAGTTTTTTCTAATCTTCTTTGTAATAGAGGCGCAAAGATATTAAATTTTTATAAAAAAGTGTGGTCAGGATAAAACAGAAGGAAGTAAAAAACTATGGTCCGATAAAAGAACAGGGACCCTGCATGCAAAGTCCCTGTTCTCTCCCTCTAAAACAGAAAAACCTGTTTAGTTATATTCAAGTAATTTTTCAAATTCGGTTTCGATGGGTTTACGATTCACGAAATCGTATAATGCGAGGTTCCGTAAATTAAAGAAGTAATTCCAGTAATTCTGCAATGCCTGCACGTAAGCCCTCCTGTTCTGGTCTTTTCTCGTATCAGCATTATTAAGTTCGAGAACCGCTATTTTGCCGATTAGAAACCGTTGTTTTGTCACTTCGAACATCTTCATGGCCACGGTGTCTGATTTTGCCGCGGTTGCCACCTGGCTGGACTGCAGGTTAAACTGCTCCACGTCGAGAAGCAGGTTCTGCTCAAAGTCGACAATAGCCTGATCTGACTGAACCTGGGCAAGCTCAAGGCTCGACTGGGCCATCCTGAACCTTCCCTTCCCCAATCCCCAGTCAAGTATTGGCATTGTAAATCCCAGTCTGACGGTTTGCTGGCGGTTTGATTCCTGGTAAGCCAATCGGAAATCCGGGTCCTGATCGCGTAATCCATACGATGCAATTATGTTTGCATTAAAGCCTCTTTCAGATTTTGCCTGTGCCATGCTGCTCTGGGCCTGGAGTATGGTCAGCTGCTGCTGGAGTATTTCCGGATTATTTGCCATTGCAAGATTCAGGACTTCCTGAGGATCAACCTGTAAAGAAGGGATTTCGCTCGGCAGAATAAGTTCGAGCCTTACAGATTCATTAAAGCCAAGAAAAGATCTAAGACGGATCTCCCTGTCACGAAGGTTCATTTCAGACTCTTTGCGGGCAGTCTCGGTGTTAAGCCACGATAATTGCATCTGGAGCAATTCATCTTCAGCTATTGTTCCGAGTTCATATCTTCCCTGGGCTATCCTGTAAAGGGTATCGGCATTCGAATAGTTCATCTCTGCAATCTGCTTATTTATCTGTGCAAGTGCAAGAGAAAAAAAGCTCATTACGGCCTGCTGATGAACAGATTCTATATTTGATAAATAAGTCCTTTTAGCAGCCTCATACTTGAGTGGTTCAGTTTTCTTCTCCCACCTGAGTGAGTTGTACCTGAAGATCGGCTGGACAAACCTGATACTTAAAGGCGAGGTAATATAATTCCTTGAATCCTCTTCCAGGTCATTTTCCAGTGTCAGGTCCGAATTAAGCGAGATCGATCCTCCCGTAAATCCAATATTCTGCGATAGCGAGAGTGATGCCAGGTTCTGGAGAACATTGGTGGCACGATATTCCCACTGGCTTGTGGTGGAGTTCCAGACCCTGGTATATGCCGTACTGTAGTCGGGTGTTGATCCGGAAAGTGTGAGCGAAGGCCGGTATTGTGCGACAAAAGTCCTGTACATCCAGTAGCTTGCGCGGAACCTGTGTTGCGCTATCAATGCATTTGGTGATTGCGTTTCCGAGAGTCTGATCACCTCATCGAAGGTAAGTCTCTTGATTTCCTGCGCCGTGATTTTCTGAATGGAAAATGTAATAAAAGCTATAGCCGCAAATAAAAATAATTTCTTCATTGTCAAAAATTTATTCGTATCGTAATGATTCTATCGGGTCCTTTTCAGAAGCTCGCTTGGCAGGCGAATAACCAAAGATCACACCTACGGCAGCTGATACACCGAATGCAATAAATACCGAGAAAAATGATACTATGGTCATAATACCGGCGATCTGCTCAATCAGTTTTGCCATGATCACACCAAAGAAAATCCCGATAAAACCACCTGTAACGCTGATCAGGACAGCTTCGGCAAGGAACTGAACGACTATATCCATCTTCTTGGCGCCTATGGCCATTCTAGTTCCGATCTCCTTTATCCTTTCCATTACAGAAGCAAACATTATATTCATGATGCCTATCCCACCCACAACAAGGGAGATACTTGCGATTGCACCAAGCACAATATTGAAGATATCCTTTGTTCTCTGCTGTTGCTTGAGAAGCAATTCAGGAACAGTTATTTCAAAGTCCTTGACGTTTGTATGACGGCGTGTAAGCATACGGCTCAGGATCTCGGTTGTAGGGTTAAGCTGTTCGGTTTCGTTTACCTGGACAACGATCCTGTCGAGCTGGTTGTAATTGGTTTCAGCATCTGTTGATGCATCGGAACTGCTTACGACGACCCTTGCCATACCACCTCCACCCGGACCTCCGAAAACCATGGTATTGGATGAAGCCTCAGAAACAAGCTTTGTATTCAAAAGAGCCCTGTTCTGGTATCTGAGAAGCATGGTCTGGATAGGTATATAGATATTGTCGTTATAAACATTCACACCCTGTTCCTCGAATCCGGTAAGACTGACGTTGGTCTTCTGGAGCACCCCAATTACTTTAAGCCAGATGCCGTTAAACTTTATATACTGGCCGATAGGATCAATCTTGCTGAAGAACTTTGCCCTTATATTGGCACCGATAATACAGACCTGTATGCCATTCTCTTCCTGGTAATTATTAAAAATGGTCCCTGATGTCAGAGGAAGATTATATAAATGGAAATAATCATTTGAAACCCCAACAAGCTTGGCAGTGTATTTTACTCCGTTGAGCATTGCTGTCGAGTTGAATGATATTTCAGGGCTGATCCGCTTGACTGATGGGAGAGTTTCCCTGATTGACTCCACATCGAGCATATTGAGGCCTCTTGAGAATTTTTTCTGTTGTTTCTCCCCTTCTTCGGTTGATGATGATTTATCAGGGATTACCGGGTTGATAAGTATATTATTAACCCCGACCATTTTCATCTGGTCCATGATCTCCTGTTTGGCTCCTTTCCCGATTGCGAGCATTGCGATAACCGCTGCAACGCCAAATATTATTCCTAGCGCCGTAAGCATTGATTTCAGCTTATTCGACACAATGGATTCGACAGCAATCTCTATGTCGTGAAAATATCTTAAGATAAACCTGAACATACTTTTTACGGATTAATTGTTTCTGACTGGTGTTTGTGTGGTTTGAGGTGCATTCTGACCAGGGGCCTGTTGACCTGCTCCCTGCTGATTCGTCCTCCGTCGCATGGTGGTGTCCCTTGCTCCCCCCTGTCCCGCAGGCTGATTGCCCCTGTTCTGCATAAACCTCCTCATAGCAGCTGTATCTCTCGTCCTGCCCGATGCTCCACCCTGGGATGGATTACCTCTCATATTCTGGAATTGCTGCATCATCTCGGGGGTCATCCCTTCCATCATCGGTGGTCTCTGGTTTGCCTTTGCTGCTTCTTCCCTCAATCTCATTTCTTCCTCTTTCTTTGCTTTTGCACGTTCCCTGTTTACTGCAATGAGATCCTCACCTGCCATCTTAAACTTCTCGGTATCCTCAGGAGAACTGAGATAGATAACTGTTCCCGGCTCAAGACCCTGTTCCACCACAACATTATTTTCATTCGATTCGCCAATAACGACAATCTGTTTATTACCGCTTTTTGTATAAACAAAAGGAATACTGTCGGTTCCGGCCTGTACACATTCGAGAGGGATGTATGTTACATCGTTTATTGTTTTAGTTACAATTTTATTGCCTGAAGTCATCGAGGGCCTGAGGATCGGATCTGTCCCATCCACTTTAATGAGGACTTCAAACACCTTTGCATCGGCATTCGGCAGCTGTTCACCGATATTTGCCACTGAAGTCACGGTTCCGGTGTAGGATCTTTCAGGAAAAGCATCCACAATAATCTCAACCTTCTGTCCGGGTGTGACTTTGCTGACATCTATCTCATTCACATACGTTTTTGAGATCATCGACGACATATCGGGCAGAGTGGCAACTACATTATCCCATGGTGAGATTGAAGAGCCTACTTTCCGTTTTGCCCCGGTCCTGTCCCTTTTATAGATAACCATCCCATCGGAAGGTGCTGTAACAACAAACTTCGAAAGGATCGTCTGCAGATCGGCCACCCTCTGGCGTTGTTCTGACAGATTGAACTTTATAGTTCTCATATCGGACCTGGCCTGTTCAACCCTCAGCTCATAACTTTTTATTGCCTGCTCAAGTGACCGCTGTGCTTTGTCAAGATTCATTTCAGCCTGCCTGATTGTTGTGGGAGGCTCATATTTTGACTGCTGCAGGGTAATTCCAGCCTCTTCGACCGAAAACCTGAGGTTTTTGATATTATCACGCAAATTACTGAGAGTAACTGCAGTGTCAAGCATTTTAACCTCGAGGTTGGTCTCTGAGGTTGTCAGTCTTTCAAGCTCATCCTTCAGGCTGTTGTCAAATGAGGTTCTGTCGAGCGTGGCAACATAATCGCCGGACTTCACTTCGGTACCCTCAGGGACAAGGTCAGTTATCTTGATATCCATGGCTCTTATGTTCCTGCTCTGCGTAAATTCAGGACCTATTATATCTTTGGAGTTTTCAGCCTGCAGTTCACCGGTTGTGGTAACCACAATATCAAACTGTCCCTTCTGTGCTTCAACATACAGGTTGGCAATATCCTTCTTTTTTGACGACTTGCCGATGGCAATCAGAACGATAATTACTAACACTACAATAATACCTGCAATAATTGTTGTTCTTTTCATTGAGCTGATACTTATTTAATTTTATATTTCAGTAAAAAATGATACAAAAGTATTGAATTGAAGTTCTGATTTTAATATTTAACAACTTTTAATATTTCCGGCTACTCCTGTTTCACTCTCTAAAGACACGCAATCACCTGAATTTATTCCGGCATCTGTAAAAAAAACAAAATAAATTAGGCTTTTTTAACAATCTCTATTACATTATCTGCAAGATATTCAGCTTCTTCAGCTGTTCTTCCTTCAGCATAAATCCTTATAACAGGTTCCGTGTTTGATTTACGGATCTGGACCCAGCCATTCGCGTGTTCAATCCTCATGCCATCCCTCTCATCGATTTCATGACCGGTGAAATGGCTCCGTACAATATCAAGCAGATAACTAAAATCAGTTCCTTCGGGGAGCGTCATCTTTTTCTTTGCAATTACATAATCAGGGTAAAGTTTCCTCAGTGAGGTGCATTTCATCCTGCTCCTTGCAAGATGTGAAAGGAACAATGCAATGCCTGCAAGCGCATCGCGTCCATAGTGAAATTCAGGATAAATGACGCCGCCATTGCCTTCACCCCCGATAATGGCTTCCCTCTTTTTCATTTCCTCCACCACATTAACTTCTCCAACAGCTGCAGAAAAATAGTACCTGCCATATTTTTCAGTCACATCTTTCAATGCCCGGGTCGATGACAGATTGGAAACCGTATTCCCGGGAGTTTGATTCAGGATATAATCAGAAACGGCAACAAGCGTATATTCCTCTCCGAACATCGAGCCGTCCTCACAAATGATTGCGAGCCTGTCAACATCGGGGTCAACAACAAAGCCAACGTCGGCTCCTTTCATTTTTACCAGGTCAGCGATCTCTGTCAGATTCTGCGGAAGGGGTTCGGGATTATGAGCGAATTTCCCGTCGGGGACGGTGTTAAGTTCGATTATGTTCCTGACACCAAGGCCCCTCAGCAAATCGGGAACTATTATGCCTCCCACCGAATTAACGCAATCAATTGCCACTGAAAAGTCTGCAGCCTTAATGGCATTCATGTCAACTAGCCTGAGTTGAAGGACCTTTTCAATATGCTTCCGGCCCCATGAGTCATCATTTACAAGCGATCCGGTATCATCAAGAGGGACAAAGCTGAAATCCTCCGATTCAGCGATCCTCAGAACTTCCATCCCGTCAGCTGCTGAGAGGAATTCACCCTCCCCGCCAAGCAATTTCAGGGCGTTCCATTCAGCGGGATTATGACTTGCAGTTACGATAATTCCGCCTTGCGAACCTGATCCCGTAACAGCAATCTCAACAGTAGGAGTTGTTGCCAGACCGATGTCGGTAACATCGATGCCAAGACTCCGCAATGTATTGATCACCATATTGCTGACCATTGCACCCGATCTCCTCGCATCACGTCCGGTCACTACCCTGAGTTTTTGATTTTCATTTTTTCTGGCGAGCCAGGTCCCGTAGGCTGCCGCAAACTTTACAATATCTACGGGTGTAAGACCTTCACCGGGTCTTCCTCCAATCGTTCCCCTAATGCCTGAGATGGATTTTACCAATGCCATACGTCGCTAAATTTATCGCAACAAAGGTGCAAAAAAAACATGAAACATTATAGTGTAATTAATTGTACCTTTGCACCCTGAATAAAGCAGACCCCCATCCCTCCCGGGTATTCGGGATTACCCCGGGGGAAGGAGACAAACACAGAATCATTTTCCCCTGGTCTAAGCACAAAGGGGATCTATAAAGAATAAGAAGAAATTGAAAAGCGAGGATAAATATAAGAAGACAGACCCGACGCGATCGCGGCAGAAATCACGCCTGCACGTTAAGATAGTCAAACCCGCGGTTGAGAAAAAGGAAGATGATCAGATCCGTCTTAACAGGTATATTGCCAACAGTGGCGTATGTTCGAGAAGGGAGGCAGATGTGCTCATTCAGAACGGATTGATCATGGTAAACGGAAAAACCGTTACTGATCTCGGCGTGAAAGTCTCAATGAGCGATGATGTCAGATATAAGAACAAAAAGCTTAAGGCAGAAAAAAAGGTGTATATCCTTATGAACAAGCCCAAAGGCTATGTCACAACAGTTGAGGATCCGCACGCCGATCATACGGTCATTGAGCTAATCGGGGATGAATGCAGGGAAAGGGTTTATCCCGTCGGACGGCTCGATAAGGAGACTACAGGTGTGCTCCTGCTTACCAACGATGGAGAACTTACGGGAAAACTTACCCACCCGAAATACAAAAGGAAGAAGATATATCACGTTTTCCTCAACAGCCCCGTCACCAAAAACGATCTTTTCAAGCTTACCGAAGGAATCGACCTTGATGGTGAACTTATTGTTGCCGACGCGGTTTCATATGCAGATCCTGACGATAAAACCCAGATCGGGATCGAACTACATTCAGGGCAAAACAGGGTGATACGAAGAATATTCGAGAAGCTGGGATACAGGGTAAAAAAGCTTGACAGGGTGTATTTTGCGGGCCTGACCAAGAAGAACCTTTCACGTGGTAAGTGGAGATATCTGAACGACAAGGAAATAGGAATGCTTAAAAGGGGAATATTTTAACCAGGGAAATGAAGCACAGATCAGGCTTTGTAAATATAATCGGCAATCCGAACGTTGGCAAATCAACAATAATGAATGCCCTTGTCGGTGAAAAGCTCTCCATTATTACCCCGAAGGTACAGACCACGCGCCACAGGATCATGGGTATCGTCAATGGTGAGGATTTCCAGATAGTCTATTCCGACACACCTGGAATAATCAAGCCGAGGTACGAACTTCAGGAGTCAATGATGAGCTTTGTAAAAGGTGCTCTTACCGACGCTGATATAGTCCTCTATGTTACCGATGTTACCGAAAAAACAGCTGAAGGAAATGAATATCTTGATAGAATAAAGAAATCAGGCGTCCCGGTGATAGTTGCAGTGAACAAAATTGACCTGAGCAATCAGGCTGCGGTTGAAACAATCCTCGGATTATGGAATAAAGAATTCCCTCAATCGCCGGTTATCCCGGTATCGGCAATCAACGGCTTCAACCTTAACACTCTGCTTGATTCAATCACGGAAAGACTTCCTGAAAGCCCGCCTTATTTTCCGAAGGATCAGCTTACAGACAAATATGAAAAGTTTTTTGCTTCGGAAATAATCCGTGAGAAAATCCTGTTCAACTACCAGAAGGAGATCCCCTATTCCGTTGAAATAGAGATAGAGAGCTTTAAGGAAGAGAGCAGTCTGATAAGGATCAGGGCACTGATACACGTTGCCCGTGACAGTCAGAAGGGAATAATTATCGGGCACAGAGGGGATAAGCTAAAAAAGGTGGGCACTGAGGCAAGGCGCGATATGGAGGAATTTTTCAGCAAGAAAGTATTCCTGGAATTATATGTTAAGGTTACAAAGGAGTGGCGCGATAAACCGCTGGTTTTAAGGCGATTCGGTTACAGATAAAAACAATTGCGGATTGCGGAATTTTGATTTCGGATTTAAATCCGCAATCAATAATCCGAAATCCGAAATAATCATAAATATGGGCAGGATAGCAGCAATAGTAGGAAGGCCCAACGTGGGTAAATCGACCCTTTTCAACAGGCTTACCGAGACGAGGGAAGCAATAGTGGATGAGGTGAGCGGAGTCACCCGCGACCGCAATTACGGACAATGTTTCTGGAACGGTATCAGATTCTCGGTAATTGATACAGGAGGGTATGTAATGAACTCTGAAGATATTTTCGAGGAGGAGATCAACAAGCAGGTGATGCTCGCCATCGGGGAAGCCGACGTCATTCTGTTCATGGTTGATGTAACAACAGGGGTTCACGAGCTCGATTCGTCAGTAGCGGAGATGCTGAGAAGAGTCGATAAAAAGGTTTTCCTCGTCGTCAACAAGGTCGATAACAATGAAAGATTGCTTGATGCTGCCGAATTCTACAGTCTGGGGCTCGGCGATTATTTTCCTCTCAGCTCAATGAATGGAAGCGGTACCGGTGACCTTTTGGATGAGGTGGTCAAAAGCCTTCCTTCAGACTCCGCGGAAATCCTTCCCGATATCCCGAGAGTGGCAATCGTCGGCCGGCCGAATGTTGGTAAATCTTCCCTTATCAATACACTGCTGGGGGAGGAAAGGAATATAGTCACACCTCTTGCCGGTACAACACGCGATTCCATCTACACGAGGTATAATAAATTCCAGCACGATTTCCTGCTTGTCGATACCGCCGGATTGAGGAAGAAGGCAAAAGTGAGTGAAGACATTGAATTCTATTCGGTTATGCGGGCAATACGGACAATTGAAAACTCCGATATCTGTCTTCTCCTTATTGACGCCACCCGCGGCATTGAAGCCCAGGATCTCAACATTATTTCACTCATCCAGAAGAACAGCAAGGGGTTGATAGTTCTTGTAAACAAGTGGGACCTTATTGAAAAAGAGAATAACACAACCAAAATTTATGAAAGGGAGATAAAGGAAAAAACCGCTCCGTTCGTTGATTACCCGGTTCTGTTCATCTCAGCAATAAACAAGCAGAGAGTACATAAAATCCTTGATCTTGTTGAGACAGTAAACGAAAACAGAAAACGGAAAATACCAACTTCAGCACTAAATGAAGTTATGCTGGAAATAATCCGCGACAATCCTCCTCCCTCGCTGAAAGGCAAGTATGTAAAAATTAAATATGTTACACAGCTTCCTACATATTCGCCAACATTTGCCTTTTTTTGCAACCTGCCCCAATACGTCAGGGAGCCTTACAGAAGGTATATTGAGAACAGGCTGAGGGAGAAATTTGAGCTCACGGGTGTACCGGTCAGGATATTTTTTAGAAAAAAATAAGTTACTTTGGTGTGGTTTTTGTGCGAAATGGTTAAATCACTGGTCCATGGAAAAAATTAGAAGCGGCTTTATCATTGTTTCCCTGGTTTTTGCCTTTTCTTCATGCGGGGAGATTGAAACACTTCCGGAGATACCGAAAATTGAATACACAAACTTTACAGTTTTCGACACAACCGATATCCTGGGCAACAGGGCAAAAGGCGGCCGGCTGAAGTTCTATTTTGAGGACGGCGACGGCAATATCGGGTTGCCAACTCCCGTACCCGATCAGGAATCAGATTCAGTGAATCTTTTTTTCTCGCTTTTAAGAAAGGAGGATGGAGAAGTGGTGCCTGCACCGGATAATGATCCTCTTAAACCATCGGCATACAGGATACCCTACATGGAAAGAACAGGTCAGAACACAATACTCCAGGGTACAATTGCTGTAACATTTCTATACAATTTCTTTTCCGAAGAAGACACGATAAGGTATGAATTTTACCTGAAGGACAGAGCTGAAAATGTGAGCAATACGGTCTCAACTAATGATATAGTATTGTCGGCTAACGGGATTTACGAATAGAACGCATTTAAATTTTAACTCCCATAAACAGAACATCGTCAACCTGTTCATAATTCCCTTTCCATTCCTTAAAGAACTTTGTAAATTCCTCTTCCTGTCTTGAAACCGGCCATCCCGAAAGTTCGCCTATAAGGGTCTTTAGCCGGGCTATCTTCATCTTTTTCCCATCCGGTCCGCCAAACTGATCAGGCAGTCCGTCAGAAAATATGTAGACCATGTCGCCATTATTAAGATAATACTCCTGATCGTCAAAGTATTTTTCGGCCACAGTCTGTCCGCCCACCGAGGCCCTGTTGCCTTTAATATAATATGTTTCACCTCCCATTACAATTATTACAGGACGCATTGCCGATGCAAACCTGACATGGCGGTTTTTGAGAGTGAATTCACAAACCACTATATCCATACCGTCATTCGATACTCCGACTTCAAGATTCTGGTTAAGTGTTGCAAAGATCTGCTTATCAAGCATCGTCAGTATTTCGGAAGGTTTCGAGATCCTCTGCCTGGTTACAATATCCTGAAGAAGCGTCGAGCCGATCATCGACATGAATGCACCCGGCACGCCATGTCCTGTTGAATCGGCACACACCAGTATGAACCTGTCATTGTCGAGCCTGTCGAACCAGTAGAAATCACCGCTCACAATATCCCGGGGATAAAGCATGATGAAAGCATCTTCGAAATGCTCCTTCAGCCGGTTTATATCGGGAAGGATGCTCGATTGTATCCTTTTGGCATAGTTGATACTATCGGTTATTTCAAGATTCTGCAGTTCAATCTCCGCCTTTTGCTTCATAACGACCCTGGTCCTTGCCTCTAGCTCCTTCTCAAGGTACTCCTGAATCTTCTTTTGCGCCTTTTCACGTTGCCGTACAATAACGACCACAATCGCAGCAGCAAAAATGATCAAAGAAAGGATAAACCACCAGGCCCGCCAGAACGGACGTTTAATGTTTAACTCAAACGAAAGCGGATCCCTCTGGGTAAGTCCGTCATCATTGACTGAAATAAGATTAAACCTGTACTTCCCGTCGCTAAGATTGTAGGTGACTTCACGCGATGATGATTCTTCCGTCCAGTCATCATCGTAGTTTTCGAGAAATGTGCTGAAATATACTTTTTCAGGATCGGTGAAATATATCCCGGCATAGCTGACGGTAACCGTGTAGCGTTTCTTATATGGGAGGGAATATGATTTCCGGTACGGGTAAACCACATCGTTAATAGTAATGAAATTGATATTGTTGGCAGGCGGCAGATTTAACCTCTTATCCCTCGAACCGTCATAGATGATCAATCCTTCCGTAGTACCGATAAAAATCTTACCATCAGGTGATTCATACATTCCATTCTGATTGCACGACCCTCCCTTCGCGAAATCGGTTCCATAAACTTTCGTGATGCCGGTCTGTGGATTATATCTTGAAAAGCCTCTTTCATGACCTATCCAGATATTATCTTCCCGGTCAGCAAGAATACTGTAGGTGTAATTTGAAAGCAGACCGTTCAAAGTGCTTAAGGAATTTACAGAGTCCTTCATGCATTCAAATACTCCGTTGCCCTGGGTGGCTGCCCAGATGTCACCTTTGCTGTCCCTGGCAATACCGAGTATCTTGTTCAGCAGGTTGCCGTACATCACTCCACCTGAATATACAATCCCTGAATCAGGATCAATCCTGCAAAGTCTGTCGCTCTCAGTTGCTACATAGCCGCTTCCGTCTTCTGAAACCAGGATCTGATTTATACTGTTATGCGGCAGGCCCGTGTCCATCCTGTAATTCATCAGCAGGCTCCTGCTGTTCCTTGATACTATGTTAACTCCGTTAAGGGTTGAAAGCCAGATCTTATCACCATCTATTTCAATATTGTTAATGTAATCGGCTCCCGTGTCGCCCGACCTGTAAAACTGACTGATCGTTCCTTTTCCGTTCCTTAAAAAGAGTCCGCTTCCCTTTGTTCCTATCCAGATATTATTTTCATTATCAATAAAATATGAACTGATTTCACTTTGTCCTGTTCGTTTTGAGAAGAGTACGAATGATTTTGGTTTCCTTTCAGGAATATCATAAACATAAAAACCGGAAGGAGTGCCGAGAATATAATCTTCATTAAGTTTGCCCACAAATATTATGTTGTTTGGATTCCCGCCTTCACCCGGGGCATAAAACTCAAAGGAATCGGTGCTTAGCATGGAGAGTCCGTCTCCGTTAAAGCCGATCCAGATGTTTTCCTCTGAATCCTGAAATACAGTTGTCGGGTTTTCTCCCGCCAGGCCTGATCCCCCTGTCAGGAATCTGACAACAGCTATGGAATCGCTGCCCGGGACAAATTGAAGATTTACAAGGCCTGTACCCCATGCAGTTGCCCAGAGGCTATTCCCGGAATCGCGGAAAACAGATTTAATTGCAAGAAACTCCAGACCGGGGTAACCGCTGAAACGTGAAGGCTGATTACTCCCGTCACCAGGATTAAACTTATAGATGCCGCTCCCATCCGTTCCGATCAGAAAGCTGTCATTTTCTGTAAGTTTGGTGATGGCTGTTATACGCGAATAATCAAATCCCTCAACAATTTCCGTTGTCACCAGCGAGTCTCCGCTCAGCTTGCAGATCAACAGGTTCTCCTGGGTTCCGATAAGCAGGTTTCCTCCGTTAGTAAAGCATGCCGCAAACATGTTTGGGTCCGACTCCTGCATGATACTGTTCACTTCAGCAGGTTTATCAGCATTGATCCTGAACAGCGGATTTCTCTGGGCTATTGCATAAATATAGCCGTCAGGACCCTCAAGGATTGAACTGAATCCCGTACCTGATGAACCTGAAAGGGAAACCTGTTTCAGTTCGCTCCCCTCTGCATAAAAAAGAGTTCCGTCATTACAGCCAAACCATAGTCTCCCGTTTTTATCCTTATGTGAAACAGTAGTATAACGTTCCGCTGAGGAATCGGGAAACTGTACTTTATAAAAATCAAATCCGTCAAACCTTGAAAGCCCTTCTGCCGTACCAACCCACAGATAACCGCTCTGATCCTGGTTAAGCGTATAGACTACCTCGCCCGGAAGGTTATTTTCAATCCCGTAGTTACGGAACCTGTATGCCTGACTCCTGGATACCCCTGAAGACAAAAATAAGCACACGAAGGTGCTGATGACGATTTTGCGAATGATACAGAGCCTCATTTAAGTTATTCCCTATTTTTTCTGAATTTTTCTGATCCTCGTTAATGGCTGATAGACCGGGACACCTCCGATCGGTGAGCTGAAGAACTGAAGTGCATCCCCTCTCTGGTTTTTGAGGGAGACTACCACATTATTGTTCCTGACAAGTGATGACTGCTTCTTATGAAACTGAAAATCAAGGGATTTCCCAATTTCCTGCTGTTCAACCGGTATAGTCGATTCCGCATAGTCATCTTCGTTTGAAATGGGAACAGGCAAGCCCTGTTTGTAAGTGGAAACAACCAGGATCACCCCGTCATCATCCCAGTCAAAATTTTTCTGTCTGATTGATACGATTCCGGTATCGACATACGGATAAATATGCGCAATGCTTTTCGTGTCGTTCCACATCCTGAAAGTATATTCATAGGTGAAGGCGTTGGCCCCTTCTATCGGAAGATCACTGCCAGCCTCCCGGCTCAGGAAATACCGGAAGAGGTTTCCGTCATCGCCGCTGACACCTTCACATACAATTTTGAAGATATAGCTTTTCCATTTCTCATTAAATTCACCTTCAGTAGGATTAAAGGGCCCGAAGGCATAATACCTGTCATCATACCTCGCATCATTCCCAAAAACCCTGGATGCCAGCAGGTTACCGCTCTTAAAATTATCATCCGGTTCAAGGCCTCTCGATTCAATATTCTTATCAGGATCAACCCCTTTACCCCCATACACTGAAAATAAAGTCCTTGAATCCCATAATCCCTGGATCTCATCGTTTTCTCCTCCCGCATCGGGATCAAATACTTTTATATAGAACTGGCGATTGTAATCCCTGGGAATGGTAAAAAAGAAGATTGACCTGAAATCATTATCGCCCCATGATGTCTCCCCGTTTTTGCCGAAAGTGACCAGATACGGGATATTTTCATCCTTACCCGGAACTGCCTGGCTAAAAAGATCCGGCAACGGAATCAGCGCTGTAAGAAGTGTAAAAAGAAGGAAACGATATATTGCAGTATTCACTTTCATTGATTATCAAAAATAATATTTTTCCTTATCAGGGTTGCTGCTTTATCAAAATATCTTTTGAAATACAGGCTTCCCTGATTGTACCGTCTGTTCCGGGTCTGGCCGATACAATAAGCTGTATATTGTAAGTTCCCGGCCGCAGGTAAGTCTTTTTAACATTTTTCCCGACAGCAATAGTCTCATCTCCAAAATTCCAGTAATATTGTCCTATATCCCATCCCGGAAGGTTGGTGCTGTCAGCACTGAAAGATATCGCCTGTCCTGCATCCGCAAAATCAGGACATGATATGTATGGTTGTTCAATGTCCTTAATTACAAGCACATCTGATTTTATATTAAGAGTAACTTCTTTTGTCACAAGATTTGTCACATCAAGTTGAACAACATAGGTTCCCGGCCCTGCGAAGCAATGTTCCACGATTTTGCCGTCGGCCGTATTTCCGTCGCCGAATTTCCAATCATACCTGAAGGGCATTGTATCATACCTGACAGCATTCTCCTCGACGAATTCATAACAGTAATTATTCTCTTCCAGAACATTGCACGTACTTTTCCTTATAATTGTCGTCACGAATTCATAAATATCATCATTTCTGCTCCGGTTTGATGAAAAGTAACCCTTCTGAAGATCCGGGAATGCAACCAGGGCAAAATCGTCTGACGATGAATTAACTGGTTCTGAAAGTCTTACTGGTGTCTCCCACTCCCCTCCGGTTTTTATTGAAAAGTAAACATCAAGCCCTCCCATGCCCCCCGGCCGGTTTGAAGTGAAATAAAGCTTACCCGACGGATGGATGAACGGGTAATTTTCAATCGCGGATGAATTTACATCCGGACCCAGGTTGACCGGGTCGCTCCATTCTCCATTCACCCGTTCACAATAATATATATCAGAGCCGCCCTGCCCTCCAGTCATATCGGAGGCAAAGAAAAGATACCTGCCGTCGGAACTTACAGATGGCTGACCCAGGTTATATTCCGAATTGTTGAATTTCAGCGGCTGGATCGACAAAATCTCATTGCCCGACAGCTGGCCGGTAAAGATTCCGCTCCGGTTCCTGAACCTTCTGCTCTTTGTGGGAACACCGGTCTCTATTTCACTTGTAAAATAGACCGTTATGCTGTCAGGGGCAATACACAGGGGACCATTATTGAAAAGTGCACTTCTTTCGCTTTTAAACATAACAGGTTTTCTCCAGTCAGAAGTGTCTTTCCTTTCGGCAAAATAAATATTGTATAATCTGCGGTTATCAAAAGATGTCCTGTATGTTATTCCGCTTGTGCGTCTGTCGGAACAAAAGATGATCCCATCACTCGTAATTACCGGTGATATTTCGCTGAACGGACCGGAATTCAGAGAGAGCCTTTCGACCTTAAACATAGATGAATCCTGCGCTTCCAACCGAATCCAGGGAAGTATTGAAAAAAAAGCTGCAATGAATAGGGCCGTTCTTATTCTCATTTCATTAAAAATACCTCGGGTTTGCTGCACTTACCTTGTAACGGAACTCATAGCGAAGTATAAATTCAGTCGATCCTTTCGAATAAGAATTCATTCTTCCGACAGGATAATCATATGAGAATCCGAACATCAGCTGCTGATTAAGCTGGACCTGAAGGATTGCCACAGCCACCTCTTCCGAGAACCTGTATGAACCTCCGGCCCAGATAAGGTCAGCAATTATAAAATTCCCGTTTATGTCAAACTGAGTCAGCTTTCTGGTGTTCTGTAAGGAGTAATCAACAAGGATCGATGGTTTGAATTTAAGTACGGGTGCTATCGGGATCAGGGCACCGGCGGAAAACAGGAAATTGTATTCCCCGAAGCTGTGATAAGGTGCAGCGTTACCATCGGAAGTGCGCCGGTAATTCAATAGCGTTGGAACGGAGAGTCCGGCAAAGAACCTGTCATCGAAGTAATAGACCCCGGCTCCTACGTTTGGAAGAACCAGCGACTTGTCATTGGTCCTGAAAACCGGATCGTCCGGGTTGTTGAGCAGGAGACCGGTATAATCGGTATTCGAAATGTCGACACCCGCCTTCAGTCCGAACGAGAGCCTTCCTTTCCTCAACCTGATATGATATCCGTAATTCCCGTATATACTCGTTGATTTTGTTGCCCCATACTGCATAAACTGGGCCAGCAGGCCAAGAGCAACCTTGTCGTTCTTCATCGGTGAATGAAATGATACAGATTGCAGGACAGGAGCCCCTTTTGTTCCCATCCATTGCATCCGGTACGACAAAAAACTGCTTAATACTTCCCTGGTACCAGCATAGGCCGGATTAATTACGAGTCCGTTCTGCAGATACTGGCTGTAAATAGGGAATCCCAGGTTAATTCGTGATGAATCGGCGAAATTCTGGCCTGTAGCAATACTGACGGAAAACAGGAGCAAGCCTGAAAGGAGTTGAATCCTTTTGAGCAGGTTACCTTCTGACATCAAATTATATCTCCTGAGATCAGTCATTCCTTAAAATCGTTTTAAAACTATAAACCCACTCTTTTTGAATACCTGGCCATTGCCATTTGAAGTAATTTTCAGCAGATAATAATAAGTTCCCTCCGGCAGGTCAATCCCCTTTGAATTCTTCCCGTCCCAGTCACTCCATTCATTTCCGTTCCTGTTTGTAGTTGTAAATACTTCCGCCCCTGCTCCATTTATAATGACCAGCTCGGCCACCTGATTGGGCAGATCGAGTCCTTTGACAATAAAAGTATTATTGTAACCGCCAGGATCGTCATTGGGGGAGAATCCTTCCGGGATAACAAGGTCATAAATAGTAACATCCACCATATCCTCGAGCTTGCAGGCTCCTCTTGTGACCGTCCACAAGAACCTGTTCAAACCCAATGATATCCCTGTCACTTTTGTATCGTTATCCGTTTCATCCTGAATGATGCCTGAACCTTCCATGACGCTCCATTGACCGGTTCCGCCTGCCAGTGCCGGATCGGCTGCCATCTGAATAATATGGTCAAAAGAGTAAATAATTGTATCAGACCCCGCGTTTATTGCCGCTCCTGGCGGCAGTGAATCGAGTACCAGGTCAAGAACATTCGAAACGCCTGTACAGCAGTTATTTGCTCCCGAGCTGACATTTCTGCGGTACTTCATGTTCCTTGTCATTACCGGAGGCTGATAAGTGCCGTTTGATGAATTGTTCGTACCTGTAGCCGGATCCCAGGTCGTACCGTTGCGGCTCTCTTCCCAGAGGAACGAATATGATCCCGGGCCTGCGCCGCCGGAGAGGGTCAGCCCCGAAGCCTGAGCGAGCGGGGGAGGTGTTTCGTCTTTACAGACTGTCCGGCTTCCGGCTATCGTGTTGTTACTGATCAACGGGAGGACCGTTACTTTTACCGGACTGCTCTCAGTAAAGCACTGGCCTGATGTTACCCTTCGCCTGAACCAGGTTGTTGCCGTAAGCGCCGACGGCCGGTAAAACTGACCCGTTGCAGCGGTCGAAATAGCCGTATATGCAGAATTATCAACCGATGATGACCACTGGTAGGCATAGTCTCCTGGTATGTTTGTGCCTCCGGCAGGTAATGTGCCTGTAAACCTGTTCGGGGTTGCTCCCTCACAAATTGTTGTATCAGCAAGCTGCCCTTCAAGGAGTGAAATATTGTTATTTGTTAGCGGTTTGTGAACGTTTATAATTACTGATTTGCTTATATCACTGCAGGCTGATGAATAGGCAATCCTCCTGTACCGGGTGGTGTCAGTCAGGGCCGGCGGAACGAAATTCAGTCCGGTCACCGCTATTGAACCCGGTATGTCAGCCCAGGTATGGCTCTTTGTGCTGTCCTGCCATGTAAAAACATATGATCCTGCGCCCTTCCCGTTCAGAGGTGTCGAACCGGTCAGTCCTGCAGGTACTGTTCCCGAACATATTGTCTGATCGCCCGGAACCACCGAATTATTTGTAATCACGGGATATTCACTGAGAAGCACCGATCCACTCAGGCTGATGCAAACATTTCCGTCTCCCGAAAACACCACCCTTCTGAAATATTCCTGACCCGGGAATGAGGGCGAAGCTTCCTCGGGATCATAATCTGCCTGGTTGGTCGCCCCTGTAGCGGTAACCCAATTCGTTCCGTCGGTGCTACTTTCCCATCTGAACCTGTAGATGTTGTCTCCCCCTGCAAGCGTTGGTGCGACTGTGCCATCAAGGTTGACGAATGACATCCCCTCGCAGATCTCCTGCGCAGAATTTAAGATTGAGTTATTGCTGATGGGCTCCAGAACAGTTATCCTGATCGGAGCGCTTGTATTTACACATGATCCCGAATTGACTCTCCTGCGATACCATGTAGTCTGAGTAAGTCCGGTCGGGGGTAAATAGTCCTCATCCGTTACCGAAATATTATTGTAGGTTACATTATCGGTGCTTGTTTCCCAGCTAAAGGTATAAATTCCGCTGCCATCCTGCAAGGTGGCCCGGGACCCGAGCAATTCAGGATCCTGACCGGAACACAAAGTATCCTGATCCCCGATAATGTTATTTTTTATATAAGGCTGCACCTGCACCTGAACCGGCAGGCTGACATCAGTTATTGCTGCACCGTTATCGGTGACTATGCGTCTGAACCAGGTTGTCTGGTTCAGAAGTGCCGGGGGTGTATATTGCGGAAGGTTGTTTGTTCCGGGTGCGTTAGTAAAACCTGTGGATTCTGAGGTTATACTGCTCTCCCAGCGGTACGCGTACGGCGGCGTTCCGCCAACCGGTCTGGTGCCTGTTATCTGGCCATACATGACATCTGAACAGACATAGTCGATCCTGTTCCCCGTAGCTACCGACCAGATGGAATTGAACAGGAAACCGTTAAGATTGGGTGAATAATCGTATTTGATCTCACCGAGACCCTCGGCTGGTATTGTTGGTTCTGGCGTGCCGCTGGCAACTGAGGCAGTCGTTATCGAGGCTGGCATTGCCGAAGAGCTTAGCCAGAGCAGTCCTCCGCCCCCTCCTCCGCCGTTGCCATATGGATCCGGACTAATCCCGCCGTCTCCTCCGTCAGATGAAATTCCAATCTGACCTGATAACTCCCGGAAGAATACAGTGACTGATCCCCCGGCACCGGCTCCGCCTGCGCCTGCATTTGACCCGGCAACAGAAGCCGTTATACCGTCTGATCTTATGAAATGATCATTCCCTTCGATGGTATCTGCAATAATGATAACAATTCCTCCCCCGTTTCCTCCGGCTGATGCCGTCGAACCCATAGCCTGCGTTGAGGCGCCTCCGCCCCCTCCCGCGAAAATACCTTCATCGATTACCGTTCCAAAAATATTCAACCCACCGCGGCCACCATCCCGGGGATCATTACTGCACTGGGCACCATTTTCAGGTTCACCGTCAGAACCTTTGCCGCGGTTTGACCCTCCTCCGCCTCCGGAATATCTCCCGTTACCTCCTCCGCCGCCTGTAAAATTCTGACCCTGGCCTTTGGCATGAGTCGGGTACAATAATACTTTCACGGAGTTGTGAATGGCCACTCCCTCTCCCTTTAAACCTGCATTGTTCCAGGTAAGGGGATAGGAATCATGATCGTTCGCGGTTACATTTAAATTAACGCATTCCCCTATTCCGTCCACACCGGCTGCGCCGGCAAATCCCTGTCCCGAAACATCAATATCAGCATTTAGCGTAAGCCTCCTGCCTGCCATAATTGCCACGATCCCGCCGGTACCCGCTGCACTGTTCCATGGCTGACTTCCGATAGTTCCTGTTACAGTGGGGGAATCATAATAAGGGACCCGCACGAGTTGGACATTTCCTGCTATATCAAAATTGTTTATGTAGACATTCCGTGTGAAAGTCACTCTTCCGGTGCCGGGATTGACCGATTGAACTATCAATAATTCATATCCGCCCGGAGCCCCGAAAACCGACTGTATATAGATACCATACGAACCCTGGGTGGTTTGAATGCCCACACCCTGCATCTGGATCAGTAAAACATAATCACCCGGAGCAAACTGGCCCGCCTGCGAAGGAAGGATATCGGCATAACCCGGGCCAATAGCATTTACTTTTGCATAACTGTTTATTACCCCGCTTATCTGTTCCTGACCCTTAAGGGGGCTGTTAATTAGGAAAAAGAGTGTTGCGACAATCAGTTTGCTGATATGGCAGGTCAGGTTATTTCTCATTGAAATCCGGGTTGGACCTCTAAATAAACGCTAAAATAACTAAATAATTGAAAAAACAACCCGATAATTTAAGCCGGTTATAAACTTCCTGCCTCATCTTGTGAATCGAGCAGCGGAAATTCAACAAAAAATACCGATCCCTTTTCCTCTTCCGATTCAAACCAAACCCTGCCTCCGGCACCTTCGACATACCTCTTCACAATCGATAGTCCGAGCCCTGTACCCGAAGATTTAGTCGTGAAATTCGGAGTGAACATTTTATTTTTTAGTGAGTCGGGAATACCTGATCCATTGTCGGCAATGGAAACGACAACCTTTCTGTTACCGGTCTCAAGACTGACCCTGATGATGCCTTCCCTGTCGGCAGGTATCGATTGAATGCTGTTCTTTATAAGATTTGAAAAGACACCGTTTATCTGTTCCCTGTCGGCATAAATGAATATTTTGCCTGCATGAGGAAGTCCGAAACGGAATGAAATATTGTCGGTGTTTTTGAAAAGTTCAACTGTTGTCTTTATCTGCTCAATCAGATCTACTGTGACAGGAACAGGTTCCGGGATCTTGGCGAAAGAAGAGAAGGCAGAGGCTATCGAAGAAAGATTATTGATGTATTCGATCTGGTTCCTTGTGAATTTCTCAAGCTTCTTTTCAAAACCGGGCACTCCATCCTTCCAGGATTTAAGCAACTGCTGAACATTCAGTTTCATCGGGGTGAGAGGGTTTTTGATCTCATGGGCTATCTGCTTTGCCATCTCCCTCCAGGCTGATTCTCTTTCAGACCGTGCAAGCTTTTGCGCGCTTTCATCAAGTTCATCGACCATCAGATTATACTGTTTTACCAGGTCGCCAACCTCATCATTTCCCTTATATGAAAGGTGCTCACTCTTCCTGCCAAGCTGAACCGAAGCAAGCCTGCTGCTGAGAAGAGCCAGTGGTGCAGTGAGACGGCCGCTTATAAACACAGCCAGACTCATTGCAATGACAATCAGGAGAAGGGTGAAGTTAATTACGGCCACCATCATATTTGAGATTTCCTTTGCCAGTACACTCTGCATGCGGAAATAAGGCAGGTTAAGAAAAGCCAGGATCTTGTTATCGGTATTGTAAAAAGTCCTGTATCCCGATATATAGTCAAGTTTGCCGATCTTTTCCTTCTGGAAGAACTCACTGCGGGTAAGGTTCGCAAGATTACTGAATGCCATAATGTTCATCCTCCGGCTTGTCAGGTTACGGTAAAATATCTCGGGACGGGAGGTTGCCACAAGGTATCCGTTTTGATCATAGAGATTTATGTCGGTGTTGAAAATATTTGAAAGCCTTACAAGAATGTCATTCAGCGAACTGTAGTCGCTGCTGCGGCCGCCTGAAGCCAGATAGGTATCAGCTGAAATCCTGTTTTCAAGCTCGGTATAAACAGAATTCAGCTTTTCCTTCAGGTTTTCATAGTGCTTTGTCTGATATTGCTTAATTGCCATAGAGACAATCACGCTGCCGACGAGTGCAAATGAGAACAGCAGGATGCCAATGAATGACACCTGCAGTTTTTGCCTGAAGTTAAGGCTGGCAGGAGTCTTAAGCTCAGGTTTTTTTGTAATCAGCAACAACAGGTTTGCAAAGATGATTATGAATGCAATGAGATAGGCATAGGATATTACAACATCCTGCGCAGAGATGGCCGGTTTGCTTATCATCACCGTTACGTTCCCGTTCCTGTAAAGTACATGCCTGAAAGATTCAGCCCTGAACAACCTGTAATCTGCTACCTTGTCAATATACCCTGCATCGTTCTTGTCATAAGCGAAATCACCCGTACTCAGAACTATTTCGCCGTTTATGTATTTTGCAAAGGAGTATTCCTTCAACCTTGTATAACTATGATATTTTTTGTCAAGCAGTAGTTCCGAATAACCGGGCTGGAAAACATTGACATCACTGTAAAGGTCTATGAAAAGGCCCCTGGTCCTGTCCCTTTCGTAGTTAAAGACCACCCTCCCAAGGTAATTCGACCTGCCGAGATTATTATCCATAAAATAAAATCCGGTCCCCGTAAGCTGGGTTCCATTGTCCCTGACCTTGCTGTCAAAAAAACTGAAGCAATCCTCAAAAACGTCATTTCTGTCGGCTATATACAGGGAATCTTCCTTCCTGCAGGGTACAATGGTGAAATTAAAATTTCCCCAGTATCCCGCGAAATATTTTACGTGCAGATAATCTGATATCCTGTCAACATCATTTTTTTCGAAATATTCAACATCCATCATTTGCCTCAGGATAGAGTCCCTTGATATCTGGGGCCACATATCAAGAAGAAGATGCTCGGCATATGGGTCATTTTCAGTGGAATAAGTTACAAGTTGTATCTTAAGGTTCTCTTCCGTCTTTTTCTCAGAAAGGAAGGTAATTAGAAAAACCGAATACAATCCAAAGACGAGGGCAAATATCACTGTCTTACTGAACATACCTGTCCTTGTCTTCCCATAAAACCAGATCCCGGCAGTAATAAGAAAATAATACAGGACAAGTGATACCAGCATTTCGGGCATCCTGAAAAATAAAACTATAAAGATTAATGAGGATGCCACGACCGACCGGATAACAGTAACTTTTTCAAACTGCCGGAATACCTTAAAAACTTTAATAATATACAACAGGGGAAGGGTGAAGAGAAGTGCCAGTAAAATGAATCCCGTCAGGCTGAAGATATTGAGATCAAGTACTTTAAATGTTTCAAAGTTTATGGTTGAATTGAATACAAGGTGACTGAAAACCATATGATATAAGGCGAACAGCAATGCACCCGGTACAAGAAACAGCAGTAGATGAACGAAATCACTGAACCTGTTTTTCCTCTGCCGTTCATTTATCGTTATATATGAATAAATTACAAATGAAAGAACAGCCAGAAGTACACTCAGGATCAACAGATGCCCCAGTGAAGGGATCAGTGCATTCATTGTATACCTGTAGGGTGAGAATAGTTCAGTTAAGAAGAAAACTGCAGGTTTCCTCGTTATGATGATTACCAGATATACAGCCAGAAAGATCAATCCACAGCTGGTTATGGCAAGTCCGTTCCGGTCCTGCCTTACAAGATGTTTTACGAATTCAAGGGTGAGATTAATCAGCAGAAAGAATGCAAGTATCCATAAGAACAGGGGTACCAGGATAAAGTATGTTATGTCCTTGACCTCAGGAAACAAGAGGCAGAAAAGAAATGTTCCGTCACCTGCATATACACGAAATTCCGATGCATTTTCATCCCTGCTGAAGCCTACATCACTGGATATTCCGAATTCTTTGAGGAATCCGTTACTTATAATGTCATTCTCGAAACCATAATCGCTTCGAAGCCTCAGCAGGCCTACTATCCGTTCATTCCCTGACCGAATTGTTTTCGTAAGGAACCATCCGTTCTGTATGAAAACCAGGGGAGATGAATAAATTGTGTCATTCAGTTCGGACGGAACATCGAATTCATTGTCAGACCAGGTATCCAGTTTGTTCCCGAAATAATACAAAATTGTGATCCTGTTCTCCACAGCAGTTGAAAACAGATTGTTCCCGGGAGATGACACATAATTTTCACCTCCGGCTAAAATTGGTTTCATGCCATTTATGCAATCCTCCATTATCTTCTCCTTTTCCCTCAGGACCCTGTTGAATTTCCTTGTCCTGAACCGCAACTCGAAATCGCCCAGGTATACTACCTCGGAACCAACTGCCAGCAGGATCAGGGCAGCTGTCATGATTACCGGAATCAACCTGAATTTATTTTCCTTCATTTTGAATAGTCCCCGGTCTATTGATGATGGTAGGGATCACCCTTAATAATGGTCAAAACCCTGTAAAGCTGTTCAAGAAACAACAATCGTACCATCTGATGTGAAAAAGTGAGCCTTGAGAGTGAAATCCTGGCTTCAGCTCTTTTAAAAACTTCATCCGAAATGCCAAAAGGCCCGCCTATAACAAAGACAACTCTTTTTTTTGGCAGCATGAATATTTTTTCGAGCCACTCTGAAAATTCAATCGTGGTAAACTCTCTGCCATTCTCATCAAGTGCTATAACAAAATCATCGCTCCCGAAATAACTGATCATCTTTTCGCCCTCTTTGATCCGCTGCTCCTGAAGCGGCATATTCCTGTTATTTCTGAGATCAGGAAGAGTATGAATATCGAATGGGATATATTTCTTTATTCGGTTCACAAATATCTCTGCCCCGTCGGAAATATATTTTTCCGAGGTTTTTCCCGTTTGCAATAAAACAACCTTCATAATAATTGGCCCGACTTTTGTTCATAAAGAATACGCGGCACGTGTTGCAAAAATAATAATTTATAATGTGCAGCACCTATTATAATATTGCCGAATGAGGGTTATCGGCATACTTTATAATAAAATGTTTTAAATTTGTATGCAAATAGTACCTGAGCAAATAAAAAAAAATATTAAATGAGATTCATCAGTATAACTGCAGCCGTCATAATCGCTTTAAGCGTTATGGCCGCTGCAAATCAGGAACAGGCTAAAATTCCGGCCGGTATTTCGGATGCAATTAAAGCAGGTAATGCTTCGGAGTTATCCAAATTCATGAACTCAACTGTTGAGCTCCTTGTTCTTGATAAAGAGGATTTCTATAAGAAGGTTGTTGCTGAAACCATTCTGAAGGATTTTTTCATCAATCATCAGGTCAGGGATTTTATTATACGTCACCAGGGGGGAAGCAATGATGCAATGTATGCTATTGGAAACCTCAAGACCGCTTCAGGCAATTTCAGGGTGCATATCCTGCTTAAAAAAGTCGGCCAGGAGCTTTTGATCCATCAGGTACGGATAGAACCCGATAATGAAAAATAGCGATCTGAGGGAATTTATTCTGACAAGTCTCAGAGAAGATATCGGTGATGGAGATCATTCATCACTTGCCTGCATTCCTGAAAATGCCGAAGGAAAAGCAAAGCTGCTTGTCAAGGAAAAAGGTCTGCTTGCAGGATGCAGGATTGCCCGCGAAGTTTTCAGGATTGTCGACAGGGATCTGGTTTTTGAACATTTCATTGCCGATGGTTCCGATATTGAGCCCGGTGACATTGTATTTCATATATCGGGCAGGCAACAGTCGATATTGAAATCGGAGAGGCTTGTCCTGAATATAATGCAGAGGATGAGCTCAGTTGCAACTTCAACGAAACTGTTTGTTGACAGGGTCAAAGGCTTAAACACAAGGATACTGGACACCCGTAAAACCACACCTGGTATGCGGGCCCTCGAAAAGGAGGCAGTAAGGATAGGCGGCGGTTTCAACCACAGGATGGGATTGTATGATATGATTATGCTGAAGGATAATCATATTGATTATGCCGGTGGTATCGAAGATGCTCTGAGAAAAACCAGGGAATATCTCAGGGCAAACAATAAAAACCTGAAGGTGGAAATCGAGGCCAGGGATCTTGATGAGGTAAGGAGAATACTGGCAGCCGGGGGAGCAGACAGGATATTGCTCGATAATTTCAATATCAGCGACACCGCTGAGGCAGTAAAGGCAATCGGAGGCACCTGCGAAACTGAATCTTCGGGCGGTATAACACTTGATACGGTAAGAGCTTATGCAGAATGCGGCGTTGATTTTGTATCGGTTGGGGCTCTCACTCATCATATTAAAGCCATCGATATGAGTCTTAAAGCTGTTTAGCCTATGCCCGCTGTCAAAGGTGTCGGAAAACTCTGGAGAAAAGAGGGGATCAACAAACTGGTCCTGCCCGGATTTGACGGCATTCCGATAAGCGATGTTATCCGGTTTGTAATCAAAGGTTTCAGAAAGGGGGTCCTTGTTACCAGGGCTTCCTCAATTGCATTCAATATACTGATGGCGATACTTCCTGCATCTATTTTCCTTTTTGCACTTATCCCATTCATCCCTATCCCGAATTTCCAGCAGGAGCTGATAAAGCTTTTTGAAAGCATTCTTCCTGTAAATGCTTATAATTTAATGGAAACCACCATAGTAGACATTGTGACAAACAAAAGTAGCAGCCTCCTCCTGGTGATGTTTCTGGCTACAATTATTTTCTCTACAAATGGAATTCATGCCGTCTTACATGCTTTTGTGGTCACATCTCACTCGTTTAAATCGAGATCATGGATAAATCAGCGGAAGGTGTCCGTCCTTCTTCTCCTCATCGGCATCTTCATGATAGCGATTGCCGGATTTTTAATAATATTTGGAAAGATAGCAGTGAACAGGCTCGTTGAACTTGATGTCCTTGAAAGAAGCTTTGTAATTTCAGTTCTTATCCTGCTCAAATGGGTGGTTGTTGTTCTGTTGCTTTTTCTGGCTATTTCCTTCCTTTATTACCTGGCTCCTGCAAAAAGACGCGATTTTAAATTTATTTCACCCGGTTCAACTATTGCTACAATATTGTTTATCATTTCCTCCCTGGGATTTTCAGCCTATGTCAACAGTTACGGACCGTATAATAAGATCTATGGCTGGATCGGCACATTGATGGTTATACTTATCTGGCTCTATCTCAATTCAATAGCTTTACTTATCGGATTTGAACTGAATGTCAGCATTAAAGATGCCATGCTGGTCGATCCCCGAAAGAACGGAACGGTTTAAAAACTTATTTAACTTTCCCTAAATGAAGGCAGATTCTGCCAATTGCAAAAAATTTATCTATTTTTGGGCCAACATTCTGTAAAATGAAAAAGTGGATTTTACTGATCACCCTGGTTTTTCTTGTTAGCTGCAAAGAAAAAGAAGCAGAGATTTACTTTACTCCTGAAAAAGCCCTTGCTTATTTTAAAAAAGCAGAGGAGATCTGTATGAAGGACGACGGAAAACTGTGGGGTAAAAATCTGTATGGTCCGATTATGTTTGTTGACCGGAACAGCAGGAAAATAGTTGCGAACCAGCCTGATGACGAAGGGATCCTGAAGGTAAAGGATGGCGTTTATACAGGGTTGTATCCAAGGGAGAATGTAATAGGCAATACTGCTATTGAGTACGGCGGTACCTTATTCGGACTCGCCCCGCTGCCGGCAGAGGAAGACGAATTCCGGATCACTACCAGGGCAATTCACTGCCTTTTTCACAGGTTTCAGCAGAATAACGGCATTAGTCCTGTTTATTTCGATGTGGCAAATATGGATGAAAGAGAGGCACGTGTCTGGATCAAACTTGAGTGGAAAGCTTTAAGAAAGGCTATCAATTCGGAGGGTGAAGAGCAGGGACTGGCTATCAGGGATGCACTTATATTCAGGGGTTCCAACCGGGAAGCATATGCCAAATATGCAGAGCTCGAGAATCAGTTCGAAACTTATGAAGGCCTCGCAACGTTCACTTACCTTCTTCTGACAGCCGGGTCGCCCGAAGAATATAAGACAAATCTCCTTGATTACCTTGACAGGATTTATACGTTCCAGTCGTATGCCCGTTCATATGGGATCATACATGGTGCCCTTTACGCAACCCTGATGTACAATAAGGGATATGATTTCACATCAATAAAAACGGATAAAACAGATCTTGGAAGCATTGTAAAAGAGCTTTATAGCATTGAATTGCCGCAGGTGTGCCGTGACGTTGCAGGCAGTATAGCCATCAATTACGGGGTTGATGAAATCTTAAATGAGGAAGTGGACAGACTTCAGGACATCAGGACAAGAATCAATAATCAGGTAAGCGTTTTTACCGAAAAACCTGTTGTATATCTGGAACTTGAGAGTCCTTATTTTGATTTTGAACCTGAAAATGTAGCCCCGCTCGACACACTGGGGACCCTCTATAGTGCAATCAGGGTTTCGGACAACTGGGGAAAACTGACAGTTGATAAAGGCGGCTGCCTGGTTTCAAATAACTACAAATACCTCCGTATTACTGCCAAAGGCTTCAAGTCAGACAAGGAACACGTTTACGGCGATGGCTGGCACATAATTCTGAATGAGGGCTGGGAGGTCGCTGAAGTTGACCAGAACTACTTTGTCAGGAAACTGGTACCATGATTTTTGTCGTGCAGTCCCTAAGTCTCTCAGTCTCTCAGTCCCTCAGTCTCTTCGTCTTAATCACCCCCCAGGTCCTTAAGTGATTCTTCGAGAGATTTGATCTTAAGTTCAGTGTCAGATCTTTTCTTTCTTTCCAGTTCAAGTACACTGGCCGGGGCATTCTGAACGAAACTCTCATTCCCGAGTTTTTTCATAACGCTTGCAAGGAATCCCCGATAGTATTCGAGATCGGTGATAACCCTTGCACGTTCATTTTCAGTATTTGCATTATTCCCGAAGGGAATAAAATACTCGGTTGTCCGGACCATGAATGAAGCCGACCCTGTTGGTTTTTCACTTACAAACCTCAGACCGGAGAGGTTGGCCATTTTAACTATGACCGGGAGAAACTCCTGATCAAAGTTGTTTTTCTCTGCCCTGACGATAAGCTCGACAGGGTCCCTTGCCGGGATCTGTTTTTCCAGTCTTGCTGACCGTAATGCAGTGATCGTTTCCTTTACGGGCTCAAAGCCTGCAACAAGTTCCCTGTTGAATTTTTTTGATTGAGGCATCCGGCTTATCATAAGGCTTTCGCCGTCTTTCCTCTCCCCTATCATCTGCCAGATCTCCTCTGTTATGAAAGGCATGAAGGGGTGGATAAGCCTGACAAGATTGTCGAATATCGAAATGGTTGCTTCATATGTCAGCCGGTCAACCGGTTTTCCATATTCAGGTTTTATTATCTCGAGGTACCATCCTGAAAATTCATCCCAGAATAGTTTGTAGACATCCATAAGGGCATTGGAGATCCTGAATTTCCTGAAGTCTGCATCAATCTCGGCGGTCGATTTCTTAAGAACTTCATTTATCCACTTTACTGCGATCGCAGATGACTCAGGCTGAGGAATTTCATTGTCGACCTTCCAGCTTTTCACAAGCCTGAATGCATTCCAGATCTTGTTTGCAAAATTGCGTCCCTGCTCGGGAAGGGAATCATCATAGAGAAGGTCATTCCCTGCCGGCGAACAAAGCAGCATTCCGACCCTTACTCCGTCGGCGCCATACTTTTCAATAAGGTCGAGCGGCTCAGGAGAGTTCCCGAGCGATTTTGACATTTTCCTCCTCTGCTGATCGCGGACCAGCCCGGTGAGATATACATTGCTGAAAGGCTTCTTCCCGCGGTACTCATACCCTGCAATAATCATCCTTGCAACCCAGAAAAAGAGGATTTCGGGAGCAGTGATAAGGTCATTCGTCGGATAGTAATAATTAAGGTCGGCATTATCCGGTTCATTTATACCGTCGAAGCATGTGATGGGCCAGAGCCACGACGAAAACCAGGTATCCAGAACGTCATCATCCTGCCTGAGATCAACCTCCTTCAAATCGTTGTTGCCCGACTTCTCCCTTGCGAGCACAAGTGCTTTTTCAATATTCCCGGCTACCACAAACTCATTATCTGCATAATACCAGGCGGGTATCCGGTGGCCCCACCACAGCTGGCGGCTGACGCACCAGTCATGCACATTCTCCATCCAGTGCTTGTAAAGGTTCCTGAATTTGGCCGGATGGAGATGAACCTCGCCGTCCATAACGGCATCAAGTGCGGGACGGGAAATCTCTTTCATTTTCAGGAACCATTGAACCGAAAGTTTTGGCTCTATCACGGCATTCGTCCGTTCCGACCTTCCCAGCTTATTATTATACGGCACAACCTTTACAAGATTTCCGGTACGTTTCAATTCCTTTTCGGCCAGTTCCCTGGCAGCAAACCTGTCAACACCAGTAAACATGCCTGCCCCCGGACTCATTGTCCCGTTGTCGTTAAACACATCTATCGTCGGCAGCTTATGCCTGAGTCCGATCTCGTAGTCGTTGATGTCGTGGGCGGGTGTTATTTTGAGGCAGCCGGTGCCAAATTCCATGTCGACATAATCGTCAAAAATAAACGGTACTTCCCTGTTGACCATTGGCACAATGACCTTTTTCCCTTTCAGGCGCCTGTACCTTTCATCAGCCGGATTGGCGCACACCGCTGTGTCACCCAGTATTGTCTCGGGACGTGTTGTTGCCACCATTATATAATCATCCTCACCGACTATTTTGTAGCTGACGTAATATAGCTTTGATTTTTCATCGGTATAATTAACCTCCTCATCCGAGACGGCGGTCATAGCCTCCGGATCCCAGTTAACCATCCTTACTCCCCTGTAAATAAGCCCTTTGTTATAGAGGTCAACAAATACCTTAATAACCGAATCATACCTCTTTTCATCCATTGTGAAAAGCGTCCTGTCCCAGTCGCATGAAGCTCCCAGTTTTTTAAGCTGTTCAAGGATTATTCCACCGTGCTTTTCGGTCCACTCCCATGCATGCCTGATAAATTCCTCACGCTTAAGGTTGTGTTTTTCAATCCCTTCAGCCTTCAGTTTGGCAACGACCCTGGCTTCGGTGGCGATGGAGGCATGATCGGTGCCCGGCACCCAGCATGCATTCTTCCCCAGCATCCTTGCCCTTCGCACCAGCACATCCTGGATTGTATTGTTGAGCATGTGTCCCATATGCAGGACACCTGTTACGTTTGGCGGAGGTATCACGATGGTGTATGGTTCCCTGTCATCAGGGGTGCTTTTGAAAAAGCCATGCCTTAACCAGTAATCGTACCATTTGTCCTCAGCCTTTCCCGGCTCATACCTTGAAGGAATATCCATGATCTGCTTAGTTATACCAATTTTATGAAAGTGCAAAATTATAAAAATTAGTCACACGAGATTATACTGTTAGATTCTTAATATGGGTGAAGGGTTTTGCAGGTGACCGGTTGAAGGTTGCAGGTTGCAGGTTGCGGGTTGCAGGTTGCGGGTTGCAGGTAGTCAATGCCTAAATAACTTTGACCTTTTTATTACTTAATTTAGTTCTTTTATTGCTAAGATGGATTTTCAGGCGCTTTCCGGGAGATGAGTTCAGGTTAAGGAAATACGTATTATAATACGTATTATAATACATATTAAATACAATTAAATAGGTTTCCACTCTACCACATAAGTTTTGCTTTTGCAACAGGGAGATCCCTCACCTGTTCCTGAAAAATTTCCTGCGCTATTGATTATGTCCGGTTGTTCTATAATATTTCCAGATTTCCACTTCTGTACCTGATTTTCCTTTATTTTTGCCTTGCAGTATTTGAGATCTTTAAAACGTTTAATATGCCATCAATTTCAGAAAGAGGCAAGACGATGCCCGCCTCACCCATACGAAAACTTGTTCCCTATTCGGAAGAAGCCAAAAGGAAAGGAAGGAAGGTCTACCATCTTAATATCGGGCAGCCTGATATTCCCACGCCTGAAGTTGCTCTTGATGCCATCCGCAATATCAGCCTTAAGGTGATCGAGTACAGCCATTCGGCCGGCAATGAATCGTATCGCCGCAAACTGGCCGGATATTACCGGGGGATCGGGATTGACATAGATCATACTGAAATGCTTATTACTACCGGCGGTTCCGAAGCGGTAATGTTCGCAATGATGTCGTGTCTGAACCCCGGAGATGAAATAATAACGCCTGAACCATTCTATGCAAATTATAATGGATTTGCAACCATGGCAGGTGTGAAGATAGTACCTGTTGCATCGTACATAAAGGATGATTTTGCGCTTCCTCCGATGGATGAAATTGAGAAGAAGATAACTCAGAAAACAAGGGGGATCATTGTATGTAATCCCAATAATCCTACAGGATATCTTTATTCCAGGGAGGAACTTTTTCAGGTCAGGGACATAGTAAAGAGGCATGATCTATATCTTTTTTCCGATGAAGCTTACCGTGATTTCTGCTATGACGGTGCTGAACATTTCTCGGCAATGAACCTGGAGGGAATCGGGCAAAACGTAATTCTTCTCGACTCAGTATCAAAAAGATACAGTGAATGCGGCGTCCGTATCGGCGCCCTTGTGACTAAAAACAAACAGGTCATCTCCACCGCCCTGAAATTTGCCCAGGCACGTCTTTCTCCTCCCGGACTCGGCCAGATTGCAGGAGAGGCCTCAGTTGATACACCTCCGCAATATTTCAAGGATGTAAACAGGGAATATACTTTAAGGAGGAACTTTATGGTGGATTCCCTGAACAGTATGCCGGGTGTTTATTGCCCGAGGCCGAAGGGTGCATTTTACACAGTTGTCAGGCTTCCTGTCGATGACGCCGACAAGTTCGCAAAATGGCTTCTTGATGAGTTTGAATACAAGAACCGGACGGTTATGGTAGCACCCGCATCAGGGTTCTATTCAACACCGGGATCAGGATTAAATGAGGTCAGGATTGCCTATGTCCTTAAGATCGATGATCTTAAAAATGCTATGGAAGTCCTGGGGGAGGCATTGAAGGTTTATCCCGGACGGGGTGGGGAAGACTGAGAGACTGAGAGACTGAGGGACTAAGAGACTGAGGGACTAAGGGACAATAATTATTTCATAACATGAACAGATTGCTAAACTGTATAGCGATTGATGATGAACCCCTGGCGGTGGAAATCATCCGTGAATTCTGCTCAAAAATCCAGTACCTGAATCTGCTCGGCACGTTTACAAACCCCTTTGAGGCAGTTCAGACACTAAACAACGAACAGGTCGACCTGATCTTCCTTGACATCATGATGCCACAGATATCAGGCTTTGAATTTCTCAAATCACTTTACAATCCTCCGATGGTGATCTTCACAACCGCATATAAAGAGTACGCCTTTGAAGGATTTGAGAACAATGCTGTTGACTACCTTGTCAAACCCTTTGCATTCGACAGGTTCTCACGATCGGTAAGCAAGGCGTTTCAGCTGCTGAGGTTGAAAATGCCTGCTGAAAGCCCTGCCGAAGCGACTCCCGTCATATTTCCGGGGTTTCTTATGGTGAAAGTTGAATACAGCACAATACGAGTAAATCTTGAGGAGATACTTTACATAGAAGGTTTAAAGGATTACGTAAAGATCTATACCGAGGGGAAGCTGATACTTACAAAGACTACCATGAAGAATATAATGGAGAAATTGCCGGCTGCCCGCTTCTTCAGGGTCCATAAATCATATATTGTATCAATCGACAAAATTGATATGATAGAAAACAGCAGGATTGTGATTGGCAATCAGAGGATACCGATTGGTGAATCTTTCAGGACAACCTTTTTCGGAATTGTAAACAGGAACCTGATCTGATCCCCTACATATATCTCCGCTTGTTAAACCAGAAGTCCCTCAGTGACATGTCGAGATGAAGCGTAACAAACCTCTCCCTGAAGAGCCCTTTGGCAACCGTGCCGTTCTGCCCGAGCTCGAGCGATACATTGATAACGCTCAGAAAACCTCTCAGGGGGATTCCTGCTCCAAATGAAACAGCAGTATAATTGATGGGAACATTTTGAATTATCATGTATGATTCCCGGTACTCGGCACCGAACCTGTAAAGAATCATCCTGTTGGTTCCCCTGTACAGGCCCTGTGAAGGAAATTCCACCCCGAAAGAGTACCTGTTGCTGTTCCGTGTTCTGAGAAGGGGATTTGAAAAAGTGATATCCTGCCATTGACTCATTTCAAAGTCAACTCCTGCCCTGAAATACTCCTTCCCGAATGCGAGGCCGGCACCGAATGTCTGCGGTATGCTGTATTTATTATTCCTTCCTTTTATAGTCTCGCTTCCCGCTGATGTTACAATTGTTGTTTCATTATCGGCAGTCAGTTTCTTTGAGGCACTGTACGTAAGGCCTATTTTATAGTTCCAGTTTTTTATATCAAATCCGTAGTTAAGCCCGTAATTGAGGTTGAGATTTGACAGGTGGGTTACATCCTGAAGCGAATAAAAATAACTGTCGGCAGATTCGGTGTTTGTTATGTTGCCAAAGAGAAAAGCCAGGTTGTAGCCAAGCGCCAGGTTCTTTGTAATTTTAAATGAATTCCCAAAGTAGACCTGGTTAATGCCGCCATCACCCGTGAATGTTTTGTTGAATGTCTGACTTGTACCTTCAATGGTTCCAATTGTATTGATATTGTATCCCACGGAACTGTAAGGAGCAAATCCAAAGCTCGTTCCCAGCCAGGGTGTAATCCTGAATCCCATGACCACATACTTGAAATTTGCATTTACAAGCGACTGATCTTCAGTCTTTGTCTTAAAATTGGTATACTTTCCGAATATTCCCATTTCAAAGATTGAAACAAGGCTGTCAATCCCGCTGTACGAGGCCGGATTAAGGAGGTTTATTGATCTGTCGGACAGGAAAGCAATGCCAGTTCCTCCCATGGCTTTCGATTGTCCTATGCTGTTTCCTTCAAGATATCCCAGACCGAAAACAGAATAGGGCGAGGAGGTGATCTGCGCGGAGGCGTTGTAATTCATTAAAATTACACCCATGAATAACAGGACATTTAATTTAACCAGCCTGTGCTTTGTCATATCAATAAGTTAAATAATAGATCCTCAGTTTAACCGGAGGATGCCTGCCATCAATGATCAGTCTCTCGAGTGACGCCAGTAAATCACTCTGCTCAATTCCGATCAATATTCCGTGGTAGTAGTCAAAATAATAGTCTGAAAGTTCCCCGATGATAAAACTCGTGATGTCAAAAGTATATCTGGTATCCTCATTGAAGAATTCATCATAAACGAATTCCGGCAATCTTGGGTTTCTGTCACTGTCAATCATCAATGAATTACTGTTGAACCTGTTCTCCTTGTCTGTCTCATAGAAGTTGAGCTTTTCAGGCAACGTGAAGTAATCATAGCTTGTTCTCTGGGGTTCAAAAACAAGCTCTGCCCTGAGTACTTTCCATCTCTGATTCATCAGAATATCCTGAACCGTCGGGAATCCGACCCTGGCCATAAGGCCTGTCGATCCCTGGAGCACGGATATGTCTCCGGTCACGGAGCTTAATAACTGATTATTTTCCCTGTTGAGGTCCTTTAACGGCGAATTGGTGAAATCGGTCCTGATACTGTTAAACTGATGGCTCGATTCTCCCATCGTGAATGTGAAACTTTTTTCCTCAGGGAACTCCTGGTCCACATGATAATAAAGTACAAGTGAAATATTTTCCTTGTCACCGGTAATACCAATAACAGAATTATTCTCGTTATTTGAAGTGGTAAGGACGAAACCTTTTAAATAATCGTCAAAACTTGCCTGGTCCGAAACAAGCTCATCCTTGTTCCTGAACAATTCGTACAGATTTTCGCCGAATTCGTTAACATTAATACTGAAGACAGTATCAATTGAATTCGGTCTGGGATAAAATTCCTTTACAGCCAGCGGATCAGGTGAAAAATCAAATGAAGTTGCATTATAAAGAAGCGGAGTGGATGAACCTGCACTCGTGAAAGGCACGATTTTTTCCGTAAGCTGGTGAATACCTATTCTCATCAGGGTGGTGGTATCACCGTAACTGTAACCGGTACTCCGGAATACAAATGCTGCAGAGTCAAATATAAAGTCATCTTCAACATTTACTCCGCTCAGACCCGGGTATGCAAGATCGAAAGTAGGCATTACACTTAACCGAACCCAGGATGGTATCTGCATAGCTCCCGACAAGTGCAGTACCGGTGCCGGAAGTAGCAATTGAATCGATCAGTATGGTCGACAGGTCAACCTTAAAAGTGTCGACAACCTGCAGCCTGGTCTGGGGTTCTACAAAATCCTGTCCTATCGTGAATTCGTTTATGTCGGTACATGAACCCAAAAACAGAGCTCCGATTATGAAAATGATGGATAAAAATGAAGAAATCCTTGTAAATGAGAAGATTTGCCCCTTCATTTTGCCCTCACCTGTAAT
Organism: uncultured Bacteroidales bacterium; assembly: GCA_963737255.1. Lineage (GTDB taxonomy): Bacteria > Bacteroidota > Bacteroidia > Bacteroidales > VadinHA17 > LD21. Next base: position 103,210 of record CAVTSB010000004.1, on the reverse strand, counting down.
CTTCATCAATGAATTAATTTTTGCAAATGAAGGCTAAAACGGGCTCGGAACAAAGCAAAATATACAAACAGGGCAAAAGAGTAGACCTACAGGCATTTTCTAAAGATATTAATAAAACTTTAACATATTCGGGTATTAAATGTGCTATACTTGCAATTAAGTATGTTTTATCGATAATATACCCCATCTGGTCTACAATTTATAGGTATATATCTACTAAGCTTTTAATTGAAGTACGCTTCAGATAGTTTTGTGTTGATTATTAACAAAAAAAGAGTAAAACATGACATGCAAAGGGTTTAAGATTTGGGGTGTACTCATTATTGCTTTTCTAGCCTCGCCGCTTTTTACTTCATGTGACGGTGGCGAAGAGGAGCAGTTGGTCGGGAACTGGGTGGAATTATCCGATCTGGATGGTCTGCCGAGGACTGATGCGGCTGGTTTTTCAATAGGAAATAAAGGATATGTTGGTACAGGATATGACGGTGAGGACAGGTTAAATGATTTCTGGGAGTATGATCCCGGAAGGAATGCCTGGACTCAGAAAGCTGACCTGCCGGGTGCTGCAAGGAGTTCGGCAGTCGGATTTGCATCAGATTCAAAAGGATATATTGGCACCGGTTATGACGGCAGAAACCGGCTTAAGGATTTTTGGGAGTACGATCCGTCCTCAAATACATGGACTCAAAAGGCAGATTTTGGCGGTACTGCAAGATATGGCGCAGTAGCATTTGCAATTAACAATAAGGGTTATGTTGGCACCGGTAACGACGGAAGCTACATGAAAGATAACTGGGAATATGATCCGTCGGCGGATACCTGGACACAGAAGACCAGCATTGGCGGGAGCAAGCGTCAGGATGCCGCCAGTTTTACAGTAAACGGAAAAGGTTATATTCTTACAGGCCAGGATAATGGGGCTTACCAGTCCGACCTTTGGGAATATGATCCGGCGGCCGACCTATGGACCAAAAAGAGAGCGATTACAAATGTCTCGGACGAAACTTATGATGACCAGTATACATCAATTCCCGGTGTTGGCAAGGTTGGGTTCAGCATTGGCACTAAAGGTTATCTGGCCACCGGCGGCCAGACCACGGGAATCGATGTCTGGGAATATAATCCGGCTACTGACCTCTGGACAGAGAAAACATCCTTTGAAGGTTCGACCAGGCAGGATGGAGTGGCTTTTACCATTGGGAACAGGGGTTACGTGACCACCGGCCGCAGCGGGAGCTTTTACTTTGATGATATCTGGGCACTCGATCCGGATGCCGTACTCAATGAAGACGATTGATAAAAAGAAATTTATAGCATTTGCCCTCTTCCTGGTTATCGTTATTATAGCGTTTACCTTCAACGGAAGAGGGCATTTTTATAAGGCAGAACTGTTCAGGAGCGGACAGGGATGGGGATATGATATTCTGAAAAACGAAAAAGTTTATATCCACCAGCCTTTTATCCCCGCTTTCGAAGGAGAAGTACCCTTCAGCGATAAACGTTCGGCCAGGAAAACCGGAAAGCTCGTCATCAGTAAGCTCATGAGGCAGAAATCCCCGACCGTTACGAAGGAGGATTTGGAGCGGATACTTGGAGACGAAGGGATGGAGGGACTGAGGGACTGAGGGACTGAGGGACTGAGGGACTGAGGGACTGAGGGACTGAGGGACTGAGGGACTAAGGGACGAAGAGACAAAGGGACTGAGGTTAAGAACCAGCAACCATCAATTTGCAACAATTTACAAGGGGACTGCACGACTATTTATACAACAGGTATTTAGCCCTGATCTTACCGAATTTCTTCAAGCCACCCTGCCAGGTCAGCCTGATCTCCTCCGCACTCATACCGTTCCGGATCTGCTGCCTCAGGATGGTTCCCGCAGCAAGGACATCAAAATAGGATGTGAAGAATTTATCCTTTTCAGGATATTCATTGTATGCATTTATGATCCATTCGAGGTTTATTTTTGGAGAGGGGACCAGTTTGTCCTTTAAAGCGTTCCGCAGATCAGTGCCATAACATCTGACGCCCAGAAGCGGTGGGTTTTTAGCACCCGGGACACTCTCAGGCGTAAAGCTGAAGCCGCGGTCGGGGAGTAATGGGGAACCAAAGACCTGGAACGGGAAAGAAGTTCCCCTGCCGAGCGAAATATTTGTCCCTTCGAAAAAGCATATGGACGGATAGAGATAAACCGAGTTTTGGTTTGGAAGGTTCGGTGAGGGTTTTACAGGAAGTTCATACAGGGCATTATGCGTGTAATTCCTGCATCTGATCACTGACAGATCGCATTTAGCGCCGTTTTTAAGCCATCCTTCGCCATTCAGCATTTGTGCATATTCACCGACAGTCATTCCGTGCACAACCGGCACCGGATCCATCGCCACAAATGACCTGTGAGCTGTGTCTGCAATATTTCCGTCGAAATAGAATCCGTTCGGATTCGGCCTGTCGAGAACTATGCACTTCACCTTGTTTTCAGCACATGCCTCGAGAACATAATGGAGCGTCGAAATATATGTATAGAACCTGACACCTACATCCTGAATGTCGAACAGTACGACATCGATACCTTTTAGGTCATCGGGTGTCGGTTTCAGATGACCGCCATAAAGGCTGATCAACGGAATTCCCGTGCCGGGGTCCTTCCCGTCTTCGATTATCTGGCCTGCATCGGCCAACTCCCTGAAACCATGCTCCGGAGCAAATATGACCTGGATGTTCATGCCGATACCGAGAAGGTTATCGACCAGATGCGTTGTTCCGACCATTGAGGTCTGGTTTGCAACAACGGCAACCGATTTACCTTCAATCAAAGGTTTGTAAAGTTCGATCCGGGCAGCACCCGGGATGGGTTCCTTTTTGGCGCCAAAACATGCGATTGAGATTGCCAGAAATAAAAATACTGAAACTCCGGAGAATGACTTTTTCATAAGAACTATATTATAAATGTAAATCTAAGACTTTTCAAGGAATTTATTACTCCCCTGTTTAACTCTGTGTCTCCCTGTAGTCTCTCTGTGAAATAAAAAAAATTGGACTTACATAGAGTTACACAGAGAAGACACAGAGAACCACAGAGAATTTATTAATTTTGGCAGATTACCCGGAAAATGAATCTACCATACTTCATAGCACAAAGGCTCATTAAAGGCAGGCGGGAAGGCACCTCATTCTCGAGACCGATCAATGTCATTGCAATAATAGGGATCGCAATGGGCCTTGCTGTCATGATACTTGCTGTCTCAATACTGACCGGGTTCAAGCAGCAGATCCGGGAAAAGATAGTGGGTTTCGGTTCCAACATCACAATAATGAACTTTGATTCAAACATTTCGCTCGAAACCGTGCCAATAAGCGATACTCAGAAATTCATTCCGGCTATCAAAAATATTCCCGGCATCAGCCACGTACAGGTTTTTGCCACCAAGGCCGGGATTATAAAGACAGGGGATGCTATCCAGGGTGTGATACTGAAAGGTATCGGAAGCGATTTCGACTGGAATTTCTTCCGGAGTAACATGGTTGACGGAGAGGTGTTTACGGTTTCCGACACCGGTCGAACGAATGAAGTAATCATTTCAAGGAAAATATCCGATATGCTCAGACTCGGGACAGGTGATTCATTTGCAATGTACTTTGTTCAGGATCCGCCGCGAAGCCGTAAATTCAGAATCAGCGGAATTTATGAAACCAGCCTGGAGGAATTCGACAAGATGTACGTCTTCTGTGATATAGGTCACATAAAGCGGCTGAACGGCTGGGAAGACGACCAGGTGAGTGGATTTGAGATCTTCATCGACAATTTCGACGAACTGGCCGAAATGAAAATGGCGGTTCAGGATGCAATAGGTTACCGGCTGAGTGAAAATGAGACAAAATTCCTGGTTACAAGCATAAGGGAAAAACATCCTCAGATATTCGACTGGCTTAATTTCCAGGACCTCAATGTTATTATTATAATAACCCTGATGCTGATAGTCTCAGGATTTAACATGATCTCGGGGCTCCTTATCCTGATCCTTGAGAAGACCAATATGATAGGCGTTCTCAAGGCCCTGGGTTCGGAAAGCACCACGATCCGGAAGGTGTTCCTCTACCAGGCTGCATATCTTATCGGAAAAGGACTGATGTGGGGGAATGCTATTGGGATCGGGCTTTCATTGCTTCAGCTGAAAACCGGACTGATAACACTTGATCCAACTTCCTATTACATCAAGACCGTTCCCATCAACCTCGAGATAACACACATACTGCTCCTGAATACCGGCACAATGGCGGTAATAATACTCATGCTGCTGATCCCCGCTCAGCTTATTACCCGGATCACTCCGGTCAAGGCAATCAGGTACGATTAAAAACTGAGGCAAAAAACAGTCTCTTTTCCGGGAACCGATCTTACTTTCAGGTTTCCGCCATGCGCCCTCATGATCTGCCGCGAAATGCTCAAGCCGATGCCCGATCCGTTCTCCCTTGTTGTAAAAAAAGGAACAAATATCTGATCGATATTCTCTGCGGGAATCCCGGGGCCATTGTCGATGACACAAATTTCGGGATGAAGATTTTCGCCACGTCCCGCCGCAATCTTAATCTTGCCCTCAGGGTTGCCGGCATTTGATTCCAGGGCATTTTTAAGGAGGTTTATCAGAACCTGTGATATCAGATTCTTGTCAGCAAAGATCTCAAGGCCGGGTTCGCTTAAAGAAAATGAAAGGTCGATCTTATCACTTTTCTCCAGGGAATTATAGAGGATCTTTGCACGGTCGATCAGTTCGGCTGCCTTAAAAAGTTCTCTATCGGGTTCCGGCACCCTTGTCAGTTTTCTGTACGAATCAACGAATGACATCAGTCCCCTCCCCTGCTCTTTTATCACATTCAGGCCCTGGAGTGTAGTCGATATCGATCTGGCCGTCACATTACCGGGGCTTACCGGCTTCCCGTGGTCGGTGTAGATGCTTGTAAGGCTTTCTGACAAAGATGTAATCGGTGTGATCGAATTCATAATCTCGTGCATCAGTATCCGGATCAGCTTCATCCACGATTCCACCTCCTTCTCATCCAGTTCATTCTTGATGTCCTGGATCGAGAGTATTGCCAGCTCATCGTTGTTTGTCCTGAAGGATGTCGCTTTCAGCGAAAGCTGTATTTCACCGAGGTCGGTGCTCAGCCTTACGAGTCTTCGTTCGAAAGGCTTTATGTTTTTAATAGCATGGTACAGAGTTTGGTCAGTCCTGCCGGTTTGATCAATATGAGTAAGGACGTCCATGGCAAGGAGCCTCCTGGCTGTTGAATTGGCATGAAGGACAAATCCCTTGTTGTTATAGGTTATAATACCGATGGCCAGGTGCTCGATCAAAATCCTGAAATATTGCTCCTGGTTCCTGTTTTCTATTTTCAGCTGCTGGATCTGCTGGTTAACCCTGTTCATACTCCTGTGGATCTCGCTTACGGTTTTGTTTTTTTCATCAACAGGAAATGAGAGGCTGGAATCGTCATTTTTGACGGAATCAAAAAAATATCTGATCTTTTTATTTGTGGAATTAAGGTATGAAATCAGATTAAACGTAAGGATTCCAAGTACCAGAAGGCAGATAAGAAAGATCCGCAGGGATCCGCCTCCTGCAACCGACCAGCCCAGGTAGGCGGAAAGGGAAACGATAAGCAGAACTCTTATCACTATATTTACATAAAGGTTTTTACTTATCATTGTTTTGTCCCTTTAACTTGTTGTACAATGTCTGTCTGGTTATCCCAAGTTGCTCGGCAGCTGCGGTCAGGTTGCCATTATTTTTATCGATTGCCTGCCGTATCATCTGTTTTTCCATTTCTTCAATGGTTGTAAAAGAGTTGCCGGCAACCAGTGATGGCGCCGTTCTTAGATAGAAGTCTTCGGGTTTTAAAACCGGTGTTTCGGTCAGTATTACAGCCTTTTCGATCGTGTGCTGAAGCTCACGGATATTTCCCGGCCAGGAGTATTTGAGCAGTTTTTCGTGAGCCTGCTGGTTTATCCGGAGTCCGGGCTTATTGTATTTAAAGGAAAATCGTTTAAGAAAGAACTCGGAAAGAATAGTAATATCATTCGCCCTATCCCGGAGAGGTGGCAGCTCGATCTGGATCGTATTTATCCTGTAAAGAAGGTCCTCGCGAAAGAGTCCGGCCTGCACCATGCTCCCGATGTTCCTGTTGGTTGCACATATCAGCCTTATATCGATGGGGGTGAGCTTGTTTGAACCAATCTTCGTGATCATACGGCTCTCGATTGCAGTAAGAAGCTTGGACTGAAGGTGCAGGGGAATATTCCCAATCTCATCAAGGAAGAGTGTTCCCTTATCGGCAATTTCAAACTTCCCCTGCCTGTTTTCGCGCGCATCTGTAAAGGCTCCCTTAACATGACCGAACAGTTCACTCTCGAAAAGGGTTTCGCTGAGAGCTCCCACATCGACAGTTACAATAACCTCCTTTGCTCTTGGAGACAGCCTGTGTATTTCCTGCGCAATCAGGTCCTTGCCCGTACCGTTCTCGCCCGTGATCAGTACGTTGGCGTCAGTCTTAGCCACTTTCCTGACGAGGTTAAGTACATTCACCATCCCTGGTGAGGATCCGATTATGAATTTCTGTTCCCTGTTGAACTCCTTCTTCAGTTCGGCCTCCCGTTCCCTGAGCTGTCTTACTTCATGCTTCGAAATGTTCAGCTGGATCGCTATTTCAATTGTAGCAATAAGCTTCTCATTATCCCATGGTTTCAGGACAAAATCGGAAGCGCCGGCTTTTAGCGCTTTTACTGCTGTGTCAATATCACCATAGGCAGTTATCATGACGACCGAAATTTCAGGATCTGACTCCTTTATCCTTCCAAGCCAGTAGATCCCCTCGTTGCCGGTGTTAATGCCCGCCTTGAAATTCATGTCAAGGATCACTACATTATAATCCAGTTTTCTCAGTTCAGAGGGTATCTGGTTGGGATTAGACAAAGTTGTTACATTCTGAAAATGAGGCGTAAGCAGGATTTCAAGAGTGCTGAGGATGCTCTTGTTATCATCGATTATTAGTATGTTGCCCTTTCGGGTTTGCATGAATTAAATTCAAATCTCAAATCAAATATACCTGTTAAATGAAATCAAGTCAACAAACCGTAAAATTATTTTACGCTAAAATGTAAATTAAATTTACATATTAAATTCAAACATCCCTTTATACACCTGATTATCTGTATATTGTAATGATGGCATCATATTGGATGAAATGAAATAAAAAATCGATATGATAACTTCCGATCTAAAAGCAGCAGCTAGAAGCATCCTGAGGAACAAAGTACCTTCAGCCATTAGTATTCTTGGTCTTGGGATCGGTCTGGGTTGTATAATTGTCTTAACTGCTCTTATTGTTCATGAGAAATCCTTTGACACGTTCATTCCGGAATACAGAAACGTTTACAGGATAGTCTATGGAAACCTTGGGCTTACGAGCTACCCCCTCACTGAAACCATGAAAGGAGAGTTTCCGGAGGTGAAGGACTTTTTCAGGTATTACGAGGCTCATTCTATTCAGGTAAGGAATTCGAATAATGAAATGGTACCGGACCAGAATCTTGGATTTTCCGATCCTTCCCTTTTCAGGATATTGGGAATAAAATTCATTTCCGGCACGCCTGCCGGTTCAGTCAGTGAAATTGCCATTTCGGACGCGTCGGCAATGAAGTATTTCGGGAATCTTTCACCCATTGGTGCCATATTGCCAGTCAAGTTTTCTGATGGAATCGCGGAGCTTTCGGTAACGGGAGTATATAAAAGTCTCCCGGCAAATTCAACACTAAATCCAAATTTTATTGCCGATATAAAGCTGTCGGAAAAGATGTTCACCCAATTTCAAAAATCACTGGGTGCCTACGGTATTGAAAGAGACACACCTTTCGACTGGAGGTATGGTGAATTCCTGTCGTATGTAGTCCTTGACAGGAATGCTGATCCAAAGGAACTGGCGGTCAGAATGGACAAGTATGAAGAGTTCCTGGCCAATGAAAACAAGGACGAGTTAAGTTTCGGCCTGCAACCGGTCGCCGACATTTATATGGAGTCGGGCGAGATTTCCGGAGGTCAGTTTCTCAGGCAGGGAAATCCGGAAGAACTGAGATATTATGAAGCGATTGCACTTCTGATCCTGTTCATTTCGATTGCCAATTATATCCTGCTCGCGCGGGCCGGGGTATCGGAACGGTCCAGTGAACTTGGCACCAGGAAAGTGTTCGGCGCTTCGCAGGGAATGATAAGGAGACTGATAACAATCGAATCAGGCATCATAGTCGTGCTTAGCCTTATCCCCTCGACGTTCGTAATTGACTATGGCATGACCTTTATTAACAGCACATTGAACAAGACGATGACCAGCCAGGTATTCCTGAATCCAGTACTCTGGATCCTGCTGATCCTGGTTGTAGTTCTTACAGGTGTGCTTTCAGGCTGGCTGATAGGATTTAACTATTCAAGGATCCCGGCTTTAAAGCTTATCTCAGGAAACAATCCAGGGTCGGCAAAGTCGGGCAGATGGAATTTTTCATTCCTTATACTTCATTTTACAATCTATATGATGCTCGTTGCCGGGGTGATTTCAGTTTCAAAACAGTTGAGGTTTTCAATATCCGGCGACAAAGGATTTAATCCGGAAAATATAATGATAACTAGTCTGAATACCGACGAATTAAAAAACAGCTTCCTGACCTTGTGTGATGAAATGAAAAAGCTGCCCGGAGTATTAAACTGTGCAGGAGGTTCTTATATTCCGCCACTCGGCTATAGTCTTCCGATTGCCCTGGCTGTGGCAGAAGGTGATAAAGTCAGGTTCGACGGGCTGATTATCGGGGAAGGGTTATCTGAACTTCTTGGCATCGAGGTTATTGAAGGATCCTCATTTGGCGCTTACAAACCCGGAACTCCTGAAATTCTTATAAATGAGTCAGCAGCAATAAAGCATAAAGTAAAACCGGGTGATAAAATCCTGGTATTTCAGGTCCGGGGAATAGTGAGAGACTTCAATGCCCATTCTTTTCATCAGGCAATACAGCCGATGGTCATCCTTCAGCAAAACCCCGCCAGTATGGGTCTGATTGCAATAAAGACCAACGGGAAGAATGATGATGTGATAAAGAGCCGACTGAAAGAATTATTTACTCTGATCTCACCTGATGAATTATTTGAAATCGAGTATCTCACCGACCAGTATGATCTTTTTTACCAGCGCGAAAAAAACCAGCTCAGGATCATCGGTGCATTTTCCCTGCTTGCAACCATACTCTCTGTAATGGGTTTGTTCGGCGTATCACTGATAAGCATCTCAAAAAAGACTAAACAGATAGGGATCAGGAAGGTCAATGGGGCCTCAATATCCGAAGTCTTATTAATGCTCAATACTGAATTTGTAAAATGGGTGATTGTTTCGGTTTTCATTGCCGTTCCGGCTTCAATCTGGCTTATTTCGAACTGGATGGACAGGTTTGCATACAAGACAGAACTAAGCTGGTGGATCTTTGCAGTGGCAGGATCGTCAGCCTTTTTAATCGCTGTTCTTACAGTCAGCTGGCAGAGCCTGAGAGCAGCAATGAGGAATCCGGTAAAAGCATTGAGATATGAATAAACACGTAACGATAAAAGAATATGTTAAAGAGTTCAATTAACATCGCCCTCCGCTTTTTATGGCGTAACAAAACTTACACTATTCTCAACTATCTCTGCCTCACTTTCGGGCTGACATGCTCAATCATAGCTGTATTGTACATAAACCGGTTTCTGGACTTCGACAGGTTTCATATTAATTACCATCGGATCTTTTCGGTAGAAGCCAATGTAACCTATTTTAACGGGGACCGCTTCCCCAAACAAATCCTCTCCGCCTCACTACCTGAGAAACTGAATGAGAATGCACCTGAGATAGAATCCCTGACTCAGGTTGTAAACCGAAGTTATACTTTTGTTAATGGTGACAAGATTTTTACAGAAAATGGCATCTATACCGACGAAGCCTTTTTTGGCATATTTTCTTTCCCTCTTCTCTCGGGAAATGTATCTGCAGCATTAAAGGATAACGATCAGATCGTCATTTCCGAGCGGATGGCGGTCAAGTTTTTCGGTTCGGTCGATTGCCTGGGGAAATCGCTGATACTTAAAGACGACAATCACGGGGAAGCCTATAATATTGCAGGTGTAATGAGAGATGTCCCGTCACAATCTTCACTCCAGTTTGATTTTGTACTCCCGGTCTCCAAATTCCTGACAGCAAATGCCTGGGCAGTCGAGACCGGAGCGTCTGCCATTCAGATCTGGGCTTTACTTAACAGAAATGCAGTCAGAGATGATGTTAATATTAAGATCAGGGACTTGATCAGCAAGCAGGAAACTACATTGAATCAGGAGTTGTTTTTATTCCCGCTCAGGGAAAAGGCCCTTTATTCATATTCAGGCGGCAGGCGAGTCTGGCACCAGATGCAGTATCTTGTTCTCGCAGGGAGCCTGGGGCTGGCTTTATTGCTTATCGCCTGTTTCAACTATATCAATCTTACGATTGCCCTGAACATAAGAAGGTACCATGAAGCCGGAATAAAGAAGGTCGTAGGCGCCAGACAATCAACAATTATCTTTCAGTACTTAACAGAGACCTTTATCCTGATATTAATAAGCCTTTTAACTGCCATCGACCTTGCAAGTACGCTGATCCGTGGTGTCAATACAATGTTCAGGACTGATGTCCAGTTCAGCTATACGGACCTCAATGTTATTCTGGTCTTAATTTTGATTGCACTTCTTACAGGTATTGTTTCCGGGCTTCTCCCTGCATTGTACCTCTCTTCATCTAACCCGGTAAATATCCTGAAAGGTAAGATTGTTACAAGTCACAGCTTCTCCCCATTAAGGAAGGGTCTTATTATATTCCAGTTCACAATCCCTGTCATCCTCATCATTTTTATGATGATAATCAAGACGCAGGACAAGTTTATAAGAAGTTATGATATCGGATTTGACAGGAGCAAGCTTTTGATCCTCAATAATTCGGCTATTCTTGAGGCCCATGAAGAAAGCTTCAGGAATGAAGTGCTTTCAATTCCCGGTGTTGAACTGGTCAGCTTTTCAAATTGCATTCCTACTCATGGAGCACCGGTATCCAATGAAGTCACATGGGAGGGTAAAAATGCTTCCGAAAAGCTGCATTTCTGGTGCATCAACACTGATTTCAGCTATAAGGACGCGGTAAATATTACTATAACTGACGGAAGATATTTCGATAACTCATTCCCCTCCGATTCAGGCTGCTATGTAATAAATGATGTTACAGCAGGAGTGTTAAATTACGAAAATCCGGTTGGCAGGTCGATTACGGTCGACGGTAAGAAAGGAACCATTATAGGCATTTTTAAAGACTTCCATGCGGTTGATCTTTCCGGACCTTTTACGCCGACCATAATTTCACTCAGACCGGAAAACCGGAATAATATTCTTATAAGCTTTTCCAGCGGGTCCTATTCTTCAATAGCTGAAAAAATCAGCGCTGTCTGCAAGAAATATGACCCCGACGCCGTAAGTCATCCGGTCCTATTCAGCGATCTGCAGCAACGTTCGGAGCTTACAGCATCTTCAAATATTGTCGGTGTTGCCTTTTTTATAGCGCTCATTCTGGCTTGTCTCGGCCTGTCCGGATTAGCCTCTTTCACAGCCGGGAGCCGGACCAAGGAGATCGGGATAAGGAGGATCAACGGCGCAACCGTCCTTTCAGTTATGCACCTGCTGGGGAGTAACTACACCAAATGGCTGAGTATAGCCATTGCGATTGCAATACCTCTGGCATTTCTTCTGGGCAATATGTTCCTGTCGAGATTCCAATTCCGGACAGGGATGCCTTTGTGGGTCTTCTTTGCAGGTCCGCTCACTGCTTACCTAGTAGCCTTGTCGGCAGTGAGCCTGCAAAGCTGGAAGGCAGCCACACGGAATCCGGTAGATGCATTACGGTATGAATGATTTACAAATAAAATTATAAGATGTATTTATTTCTGAAAACAACCATCCGGAATTTCACACGGAAACCAGTAACAAATCTTATCAATCTGTTAGGTTTATCCGTAAGCCTGACCCTGGTGATCATCCTTTCTGTTTATTGTTACAGCGAACTGACTACCGATAATCATCAAAAAAATGGCGACAGAATATATATATATGGTATAACTGAGGATCGTATTTATACGCCTGGAATCCTGAAAGATGAAATTGACCTGAAAATTCCCGGTGTGGAATTCACTGTAAGGATGGGAGGATCATGGGAGGCTCCTGTATTTCAGGCGGATGAAAATGAGCCTGTTACCTCCGATCTTATTTTTGCTGATAAAGACTTTTTTAATCTCTTTACTTACAAGGCTGTTGAGGGAAATCTTGACAATACTCTTGAGGATCCAATGACGGTAGTCATTACAAAATCATTATCCAACAGACTCTTCGGCCCCTCGAAAGCCTTAGGCAAACAAATAAAATTAAACAATTCTTATATTTTAACTGTAAACGCTGTTATTGAAGATCCAAAAGCCAACTCCTGCATTTCTTTCAGCTCTATTACTTCGATGGCAACCCGAAAAATAATCCAGAATGAAGAGGGAGAGTTTACAGCGTGGAATCAATGCAATTTTCAAACATTTATGCTTCTGAAAGAAGGAAGCGATCCGGAAATTATTTCTAAATCCATATTATCCCTTTTTCCTGAGAAATCAAGGGACAGGTATAAAAACGATGACCTGGTCCCTCTGAAAAAGATCTATTTCTCAGAATTTACACTTTTTGGGAGTAATTATCTTCTTAACGGGGACAAGAACAAAGTCCTGATACTGGTTCTTGTAGCCCTACTGGTACTTAGCATTGCTCTGATAAACTTTATTAATATCTCATCAGCGCAGTGGCAGGATAAGATAAAACAGACAGGCGTTATGAAGATCATCGGAGCAAAAAAGGAAACAATTTTCAGGAGAATCCTCGGTGAATCAATCCTGTTCTTCCTGGCCGCTCTTCTAATTGCTGTTTATCTTGTGAATATTTTCAGCTCAGTTATTCATAACTCAACAGGAATCCTATACAGCAAGGGCCTTACTTACTCCCCGGGATTTATTATAATATCCCTGGGTCTCATAGTTATTTTAAGCGTCCTGATCAGCATAGTTCCGGCATCAAGGATCTCATCATCGCGTGCAATAGATAATCTGAAAAAATCTGTTACAAAAAACCGTAATTCCGTCAGCGGACTTCTCGTCACAATTCAGTTTACGATTGCGATAGGGCTCATTGCCTTTACCTTACTCGTCCAGAAACAGATAAACTTCGGCAGGACCAGCCTTGGAATGATGCAAAAAAATATTATTGGAATAAAACTGACAGAACAATTGAATCAGAAAAAGGATGTGCTTAAGAAAGAGTTACAGGATATCCCTGTTATTAGCCAGATCTCATTTTCGCAGTATTATCCCGGGAAAACCATATCAGAATGGGGAACCAATTTAAATCTTGACGGAGAGAAAAAGGAAGTCGACTTTAATACATTTTCAGCAGACCCGAAGTTATTTGAAATCCTCGGCTTGCAATTAATCATGGGACGTTTCCCTAATGAAGATATGGTTTCCGATAAAGGGAAAATGGTGGTTAACGAAACATTTCTGAAAACACATGAGATAATAAATCCACTTGGCGGAGTACTCGACATGACCAGGAACGGATACAATTACGAGATTGTCGGAGTTGTGAAAGATTTTAATTACATGCCTGTAAACCAACCTATAGCCCCTCTGGCCATCAGAAATGAAACTTACGCTTCATACTGTCTGATAAGCCTGCTCACTCCCGATTTTAATGCATTGCGCGGCGCAATTGAAAATTTAAAAGGAATCACATCGGAACTGTCGCCATCTTTTCCTGTTGAAGTCAGCTTCTTTGACAAGGCCGTTCAGGATATGTACAGATCCGAACTTAATTTCCGGGCCGCATTTTCACTTCTCGCTCTTTGTGCCCTAGTCATATCAAGTATGGGAATTTTGGCCATGTCAATTTCTGCCTGCCAGCGACGCATTAAGGAGATCGGGATCAGAAAGATAAACGGCGCCGGAGTATCTGAAGTTATGATAATGCTCAATAAAGATTTTATAAAATTAGTCGGAATTGCTTTTGCAATAGCCTCTCCTGTTGCATGGTTTGCCATGCACAAGTGGCTGGAAAATTTTACATATAAGACGGTGCTGAGTTGGTGGATATTTGGCCTTGCCGGCCTCATTGCACTTGGAATTGCCTTACTTACAGTCAGCTGGAAAAGCTGGAGAGCGTCGACAAGAAATCCCGTTGAGGCGCTGAGGTATGAATGAAGTTAAAAACAATTTCGGATTTCGGATTTTCGATTTCGGATTTTTTCAAGTAATTACTTTAATCCGCAATCTGAAATCCGCAATGCGCAATTTGAGATTGTATTAACAAGTTTGACATAGTGAACATGATTTATCTCAATTTAATACTAGCTTTTCGCAATCTGATAAAGAACAAAGTCTACTCCATACTTATTATCGGGGGGTTCGCAATAGGCTTTGCAGCCTGCATCCTTATAGGTTTGTTTTATCATACTGAGACAACAGTAAATAAGAATTTTGCAAATCATAAGCAGATATACAGGATATATGATGTAAAAAAGAACCGATGCAATCTGAATTGGGATCTGTTCCCGCTTCTGTCCTCCGGTTATGCAGCCGTTGAAGATGCCTGTCCACTGGATTATCAGAATGGTGAACATTTAACAATCAAAAATGAACTGACTCACAACAATGTTGAGTTCAGCCATTTACTCGCTACAACCAACAATTTCTTTTCTATCTTCTCGGTTGAGATCGTCGAAAGCCTGTCGGGAAAACCATTCGATGGAATAGAATCAGTTTCCATTTCCAGTCCTATTGCAAGCTTGCTTTTCGGGACTCAGAATCCAATTGGTCAACAGGTTAATATCAGCAACTATTTCTTTGGAACTGTAACTTCTGTTTTTAACGAACTGCCTGTCAATTCAAGTTTCAGGGCAGATATCATTATTAACAGCGAAAATGAGAAATTTCGTTTATCTACAACCACAATCAATGGTAAAAAGTACAATCCGACAAATCATTTTATCAGGATGAAGGATGGTACCGCTGCTCATGATTTTGCTGATGAGCTGAATAAATCGGCTAACCTCCGGGCCCTGGATATTGACAGTCTGGCTCTGCAAAGGCTTGACGACATCTACTTATCTGAACTCACGATAAAAAGCAGGCATGCCAAAGGAAACCCCGGTCTTTTAAAGATTTTTCTTGCAATTGGTACGTTAATCCTGCTTCTTTCAAGTATAAATTACCTTAATTACTCGGTTTCGATGCAATATGCCAAACTCAGGGAAACAGGTATCAAGAAGACATTTGGAGCAGGATTGAAAGATTTAGGCAACTATGCAATTATAGAAGTTACTCTGGGCATTATGATTTCCACGGTTCTGGCACTGATTATTGCTGATATTGCATTGCCCTATTCCGAAAGCCTTTTTGGAAAAACCCTGCAGATAAAGTGGAATGACTTGCTTGCTGTTGGTCCATTTTTTCTCATCGTGATAGTCCTTTTAATACTGTTAAACAGCCTGACTCCAATATACATCCTGTCGAAGTTCAATATTACTGAGTTCCTCTCGGGATTCAGAGGAAAGAGAAACAGGAAACAAATCTGGAAACAATCACTTTTAACATTCCAACTGACTGCGTCATGTGCCTTAATTACTGTGGTTATAATTATTTTTAAACAACTTTCTTTCGTGAAACATTCTGATGTTGGTTTTAATCGCGAATTGCTTCTGCGGATTGATATTCCTTATAAGTATCAGCAAACCGATGCTCTGAGGCAGGAGCTCAGGAAGCTTTCATTTGTTAAGAATACAAGTTTGAGCAGTGGCTGTCCGGGAATGATCAATCATAAGATGGATGGTGACATAGGAGGAAAGATTATGGACGTCAACTGCATTTATGTAGGTGACAACTATCTCAATACAATGGGAATGGAATTGGTTGGCGGGCGTTCCTTTCTTGATGGCGATCTGAACAAGTCCTGCCTGATTAATGAAGAAGCCTTTAAACAATTTGGATGGGAAAATTTTGAAGGGAAAAGATATAACCTGGGACAGGGAGCAGACTTCGAGGTAATAGGCATAGTAACAGATTTCAAATTTGAATCGTATCATAATGCGGTTGAACCTCTGGCTTTACTCTTTACAGGAGCAGATTTTGGTAATGTGCTCTCTGTTCGTCTGACAACAGGAAGCACAGGGCAGCAAATCGATCAGATTATGAAAACCTGGGAATCCATTTCTCCCTATGAACCCTTCAGTTTTATCTTTTATGATGATTTTTTTCAGTCAATGTATTTGAAGGAAGAGAAACTTGCCAGTTCTATTACCTTCTTTTCGCTCATTGCTGTTGCGCTTACCTGCATGGGTATCCTGGGACAAATTTTCATGATATGCCTGACACGGGTTAAAGAGATTGGTATCCGGAAGATCAACGGAGCCAGGGTATCAGAAGTGCTTATTATGCTGAACCTTGATTTTATAAAGTTAGTTGTTTTAGCATTTCTGGTTGCCGCTCCTGTCGCATTTTATATCATGCAAAAATGGCTTGAGAATTTTGCATATAAAACCAGGTTAGGCTGGTGGATTTTCGCTTTAGCCGGTATAATTGCACTTTTCATAACTCTGGTCACAGTAAGCTGGCAAAGCTGGCGGGCAGCCATAAGAAATCCGGTTGAGGCTTTACGGCATGAATAGACGATTACAAAATTCAAAATAACATGATAAAACTGAATAACATTTACAAGTACTATGATTCCAAATTCCAGAGGACATTTGTATTAAAAAACATTGACCTCGAAATATCGGAAGGTGAGTTTATAACAATCATGGGCCCGAGCGGTGCAGGGAAATCGACACTGCTGAATATAATCGGAATGCTCGATGAACCGAATGAAGGGGAGTATTATTTCTTCGACAGGGCAGCCCATTCCATAAACGAAAAAGGGAGAGTGGAATTCCACAGGAATTACATGGGCTTCATTTTTCAGGCTTTCCACCTGATCGATGAAATGACAGTTTACGAAAATATCGAAACTCCTTTAGTCTATAAAGGGGTCAAAGCTTCAGAAAGGAAAGCCATGGTAGCGGATATCCTCGATCGTTTTAACATTGTGGCCAAAAAGGATCTCTTCCCGGTCCAGCTTTCCGGCGGTCAGCAGCAGCTTGTCGGAATAGCACGTGCAATTGCGGGTAAGCCAAAATTGCTTCTGGCCGATGAACCTACGGGGAACCTTCACACCGACCAGGGAAAACAAATAATGGAGCTCCTGAAACAACTTAACAGTGAAGGGATCACCATCCTTCAGGTTACGCATAATGAACAGTTCGCGAAATACGGCAGCCGGATTATCCGGCTTGTCGACGGTATGATTTCCAGCGATGAAAGATACTGATCTGAAATTTCCGTAACATAACCTGATATGTTATGAACTATTTTTTAAATAATACCATCAGACATTTGATAAGAAATCCGGTATCCGGTGTTATAATAATAGGCGGATTTGCGCTTAGCCTGTCTGTTGCATTGCTCTTTGCATCTTATCTTTTCAATGAGTCAGGTTATGATAAGTTCTTCCCCGGGCTCGACAGGATTTATCGATTATGTGCCGAAAAGGGGATTACGACATTCAGGGGTGACATGTTCCGGGAAATAAAAGACAGGTACCCCGAAATAGAAAGGATATGCCGTTATGATAACGGGACAACGGAAATAGTTCAGAATAAATCTCCCTATGCTGTTACAAATCTAGTAAAAACAGATAATGACTTTTTCAAAATATTTTCACTGAACATCCGGAATGGCAATAAGGAAGAACCTATTCCTGATAATAACAGTCTGGCAATCAGCTCATCCCTGGCAAGAACAATATTCGGAAATTCTGATCCGGTGGGAAAAACCCTGAATATTCAGCACAAGAAAGACTTTATCATCAGTGCGGTATATGATGACCTTCCCGGGAATTCCAGCATTCAGGCACAGGCTGTCATCTCCTGGGAAAACGTGAATGATTTCGGAGGAGAATATAGAAGCGGTTTTTACTATTCAAGGCTGTTTCTCCTGCTTGACAATAAAAGTGATCCTGTCAGGCTTGAGGAGAAGATAACGCAGGATTATTCCCAGGATCATTATATGAATGAACCCTTTAAGCTGCTTCCATTCAAAAAATCCTATTTCAGCCCGATGACTATTGACAACTCAAGTTCAACACTTCATGCCAACCTTAAGTCAATTTTGCTTTTCAGTACAGTAACAATATTAGTACTGGTAATCTCTATTTTAAACTTTGTGATCCTGGTTACATCCAACCACCTCGGGCGTATAAGGGAAATTGGTATTAAAAAGGTAGCGGGTGCCGGAAGGAAGGAAATATTCAAACAATTTCTTGTCGAGGCTATTGTAATAAGTTTTATTGCATTTGCACTCGCGATTTATTTCTCACTTGTCCTCGAAGGTCCGTTTTTCGCACTGATCCAGAAGGATTTTCCCGTTCTGACCGCGCTGCGGTTCCCGAATATTCTGCTCATCATTCCCGGGGTACTGATAGTTGCCCTTCTGGCAGGCTTTTATCCGGCTTTTATTATTTCGGGGTTTAAACCGGTTTCATTATTCGGCAATTCCGGAATTATGGGGAAACTTCAGATGAAAAGCGGTCTGTCGGTAGTTCAGTATTTAATTTCTATAGTTATGATCGTTTCCCTGGTCGTCATGACACGCCAGAACAATCTTTTAACCAACAAGGATCTGGGTTTTACCAGGGAGCAGCTTGTCAATATTAAGATTCCCTGGGAAATAAAGGACAGGCTTCCGGTAATCAAGGATAAATTGCAGAGCAATCCTTATATAATTGCATGCGCCGTTTCGCACGGCATTCCTGGTGAGGTGGCTCTCTGGAACATGTGGAACGAACCACTCGAGAAATACGGTTACGAAGGCAACCTCCCAAGTTTTACCGTCGATCCCGACTTTTTCAGGGTATACAACGCAGAATTCCTGCAGGGAAGGGGTTTCGAAGAAAGTGACTGGATGAAATCGGTGATCATAAATGAATCGGCATTCAAACTTACAGGATGGGAGTCAATTGAAGGCAAGGTCTTAAAAGGCATACCAACTCCCGAACAGGCATTCGGGCGTGCAAGCGCATCTGAAATAGAGAAGAATTCTCTTAATGTTGTTGGTGTGATAAAGGATATTAATGTTGAAAAGCTTAACCAGCCGGTTGCGCCTACGGTATTCGAATGTTCCGATCATTTTGGATTAAATTATCTGACCTGCAGGATAGTCCCGGGTGATTTTCCAGGAACAATAGCTTACATTAAAAAAGTTTGGAATGAAGTATGTCCTGAATCACTGTTTGATTATCACTTTTATGATGAATGGCTTGACGCGCTTTACAAATCCGAAATGCATTCGGCTTTTATAATTCGTGTATTTGCCCTGATTTCCATTCTCCTTTCATGCCTGGGAACATTTGGCATAATGCATTTTATTGCAAGGCAGAGAACCAAAGAGATTGGAATACGGAAAGTTCATGGAGCAAAAATCATCGATATAATCCGGATTCTCAACTGGAGTGTTCTGAAGTGGATCCTGATCGCATATGGTGTTGCAATTCCGCTTTCCTATATTATCATGCAAATGTATTTGTCCGGTTTTGCCTACAAAACCAGGCTTAGCTGGTGGATTTTTGCACTTGCCGGTGCAATAGCACTTGGAATTGCATTATTGACTGTAAGCTGGCAAAGCTGGAGAACTGCCAGAAGGAATCCGGTTGAGGCGCTGAGGTATGAATAAACTACCCACCAACCCCCCGAGGGGACGAGCTTGACCCCCCGACCCCCCAGGGGGGGCGATAAACGATATAAAGATAACTATGAAGGAAGTTGAAAAATCGAATTACTAGAAGGCGAGAAAATTATTGAGGATGTTATTAAAAGAACTGAAGATGAAGTTAATAGCAGGATTAAAAGGGGAGTATTATTTCTTCGACAGGGCAGCCCATTCCATAAACGAAAAAGGGAGAGTGGAATTCCACAGGAATTACATGGGCTTCATTTTTCAGGCTTTCCACCTGATCGATAAAATGACAGTTTACCAAAATATCTAAAGGGGAAAAAAACACGTGGGGTTAATTAAATTTTAAAATTGCCGCAGAATGTTTTATTATTATTTGAGAACGGCCCTGAGGAATCTCAGGAGTAATAAGAGATTCACACTTATCAATATTACAGGTTTTGCATTTGCAATATCAGTTTGCCTGGCCATAGCGCTTTTCCTTGCACGCGAGTACTCATTCGACAGATTCAACAGCCATTCTGATGAAACTGTCAGGGTGGTTGATATGAAGACCAACAGCAGCATGATCGATTATCGTGTTAAGGATATTCTGACCAGCAACTTCCCGGAGATTGAAAATGCCTGCCTTGTTCTGCGCAGCGGCCATCCATATGAAATAAAATGCCTGAACAAAGGATATTATCTTGATGATATCCTATCGGTTGACAACAATTTTTTCCAGGTATTCACAATTCAATTTGTTTCCGCTCCGGCATCTTCGCCATTCACAGATATAAATTCAGCTGTTATCACGGAGAGCACCGCCAGGCTTTTGTTCGGGGATGAATCTGCTCTGGGGAAAGAATTACTTGTCTGGGGTAACATTACGGTTAAAATCACAGCTGTCATTAAAGATTTCCCGGCTAATTCAAGCATAACAGCCAGTCTGCTTGTTAATGCAGAAAATGAAAACTTCAAATTCTACCGGTCAATTGGCAATTCTGAGGATCTCAGCACCTACAGATGGCTCTTTCAGATATACCTCCAGCTGAAACCGGGTGTCGATCATGAACAACTTTTAAGCAAAATAAATGCGAACAGCGATTTGTTGCATCCGTATCAGGAAGAAGCAGGATTTCTGAAGCTTAAGGATGTCTATCTCCATGATTCAACATCCGGGAGTGAGACAATACAGGGAAATCAGGGGCTTTTAAATCTTCTCACCGGGATTGCCCTCATAATATTGATACTCGCAATAATAAATTATGTAAACCTTACAATAGCTCAACAAAACCAGAGGAACAAGGACACAGGGATTAAAAAGACCTTTGGCGCCAGCCGGTTCAACGTTCTTTTCTATTACCTTATAGAATCTGTTATTGTTTCTTTAATAGCCTTAATCCTGGGACTTTACCTTGTCTGGATAATGTTGCCATTCTATAATATTATGTTTGATGCAACTCTCAGACTAAGCACAGTTCTCCGCTTTCCAAATTCAATGTATCTCTTTATTTCAATACTGGCTGTCGGACTGATAAGTGGAACCGGGCCTGCACTTATTTTCTCTGCGATCAATCCTGTGAAGGTCTTGAACGGGATTTTTACAGCTTCGGGTAAAAAGCACCATCTACGAAATTTCCTGACGGTCTTTCAGTTCGCAATTTCCATAATCCTGATCTTTTGTGTGGTGGTTGTAAGGAGGCAGATCAACTTCGTTAAAAACCAGGATCCGGGATTTGGAGAAGAACAGCTTCTGAGAGTGGATATCCCTAATATCCAGGAAGCAGACGCCCGCAAATCCATAGTCATGGTTGATGAATTCAGGAAATCACCATATGTCAAATCAGTCTCCCTGACAAGTGGTGTGCCTGGTGAAATACGTATGTCCATGGGCTCCAATATGGAGAACAAGTCAAAAAACATGAGTGTACCCTGTCTGATGGCAGACACTGCATTCCTTCCAACCTTTGATCTGAAAATTGTAATGGGTCGCGATCTGGAGCCGGGCGATTATGGAACTGTTTGCATGATGAACGAAGCAGCTTACCGGCATTTTGAATTTGATAACCTTGAGAATAAGCGGTTTAATAATTTCGGCGGATTTGACATTATTGCGATCGTGAATGATTTTCAGTACACCTCGCTCCATAAAACAATCGGTCCGGTATGCATAATGTTCACTTCCAAAAGCAGGCCCACTTCCATAAATATCAGGTTTGTCCGGAATGGAACCGGACCAGGCATGGATCTGGTTACCGGATTATGGGATGAGATGTTACCGGGATACCCGCTTAAATATCAGTTCTACGACGAATGGTTCGACTCACTCTACAAGTCGGAAGAGAGACTTGCGAAAATGATCAGCCTGTTTGCTACACTGGCAATTGTGATCTCCTGTATAGGCATTCTTGGTCTGGCGATCTTTTCTTCAGAAAGGAGGACCAAAGAGATCGGTATCAGGAAGGTTAACGGGGCAAAGGTACTTCAGGTTATTATATTGATTAATAAAGAATTTATCACATGGGTTTGCTTTGCATTTCTGATCGGGATCCCGGTAATGTACTTATCGATGCATAAATGGCTCGAAACATTTGCATACCGGACCACACTGAGCTGGTGGATCTTCGCTTTTTCCGGAGCACTGGCCCTGCTGATCGCTTCATTAACTGTAACCTGGCAGACATGGCGGGCGGCTACAAGGAATCCGGTCGAGGCGCTGAGGTATGAATAATCCACCGATCCCCCAGGGAGAGTTGGCCCCCCAACCCACTAAAGGAGTGCCTAAAAATTGATACTTAAAAACAAGAATAAACTAAAAATACATTTATGGGTAAGTTCAATTATTTCTTAAGAATTATTATCCGCAATTTATTTACTTATAAGAGGTTTGCATTCGTAAATATCTTTGGTTTATCAGTCGGATTGACTATCAGTTTATTAATTCTCCTGTATGTTCGCTATGAAACTTCATTTGACGATTTTAATCCAAATGCAAAAAATATCTACAGGATTGTTACAAAGAATTTCCAGGATGGTTCAGTCGGGGCATCAACTCCTCTGGCATTATCAGATGTACTGAAAAAAGATTACCCGGAGGTTGACAAAGTAATAGGATTAATGAGGATGCAGGGAAATTTAAAAGTTGATGATGAGCGGTTTGAAAACCTGAATGGAGCAGTTGTAGAGAAGGAGTTTTTTGAATTGTTTAATATCCCCATTAAATCAGGAGATCCTGGTACTATTTTCCAGGACCCCTTTGGAGCGGTTATCACCCCGGAGCTGGCAAACAAACTTTTTGGCAGTTCTGATCCGGCAGGAAGAACATTTGAATATGAAAACTTCACTTTTACTGTTACAGGTATTGTAAATCCGATTCCACCTAATTCCATTTTCAATTTTGACTACTTTTTATCAGATAGTTTCAGGTACAGATACTTTACCGATTTAAGTGAGAGATGGTATCATTTCGGACTTATGACTTTCATTACGTTCAATGGGAACCAGGCACCAGGAGGATTTGAGGACAAACTGTCAGAAATTGAAGAGAGATATTATCCTGATTTCATGAAAAACAGGCACAAATATGTTCTGACAGGATTTAAAGACAGCCATCTGGACACTTCACTTAAAGGTGATATTAAACCGGCTGTTTCACCCGGATACCTGTGGTTACTATCTGCCATCGCCATAGGGATACTAATAATTGCCTGCCTGAATTTTATGAATATCACTATAGCCAACGCGGCAAAAAGGAGTATTGAAACCGGAATCAAAAAGGTTAATGGAGCTACGGCTGGAATGATTATAAAAGAATTTTTTACAGAAAGCATAATTGTAGTATTTGTAAGTCTGTTAATATCTTTCTATGGAGTTTATTTGTTGCTGCCTGCTTTTAACAATCTGATTGAAAAGAATATTACTATCAACTTATCAGATCCGGTATTACCTGGAGGAGTAATTGGCTTTGGAATTTTAACTGCTCTGATCTCAGGACTCTATCCTTCAATTGTTATGTCACGACCGTCACCCGGCAAGGTCTTTTTACACAACAGGGAAGGAAGGAAAAACAACCTGACGTTTCAGAAAAGCTTTATCGTACTTCAATATACTATTACAATAATTTTAGGAATAGCCCTGCTTTTCATTTTCAAACAAATTTCATTCATGCAAAAACATGAAACAGGCTTCAATAAGGAGAACCTGATAGCCATACCAGTGAATTCCCTGGGGAATAATGGCAATGAACGTTTGAACAGCGCAACTATTTTTACTCAGAATCTCGAAAAATATCAGACACAATACGGATATGGGAAAGCCTCGTTAACGGAATTTGTCCCGGGATTCGGTTTCAGAAATAATTTTAAAATTTACCCTGATGTAAGTACATTCCCTGACGGAATGGAACTGTTATCCTGTGATATTGATGAAAATTTCATGGATGTATTCGGTTTGCATATTATCCAGGGAAGATTCTTTTCAAAAGATTATTCGACAGATTATGAATCGATAATAATAAACGAATCTGCCCTTAGAAAGCTTGGCTGGAATTCAGTCGAAGGAAAAAATGTCGGACTGATCTATAAAGATAACCGAAAGCAGGTTGTAGGGGTAATTAACGATATAAACATTGAATCATTACAGAATCCAGTCGGACCAATGCTATTTCAATTTGGTCGTCACCATAACTACCCGGGCTACATAGTATTAAGGCTAAATCCTGATAAAGCAACTGAATCCATCGAATATATAGGACAACAATGGAAGTCATTGTTCCCTGATATTCCTTTTTCATTTGAAAGTATTGAAGAGAAATATAAAGATGCTTATGGAGAAGAGGGAAGGCTCGCTAAGATCACCGGAATATTTTCGCTGATTGCCATATTGTTGTCATTGCTCGGGATATTCGCATTAAGCGCCCTTGAGTCCGACAGGAGAATCAAGGAGATAGGTATCCGTAAAATTAACGGGGCCAAAGTAACAGAAGTGATGACCCTGTTGAATATGAATATCGTAAAGTGGATTATTATTGCATTTGTGATTGCAGTTCCCGCCGCCATGTTTGCTGTTCACAAATGGCTGCAGAACTTCGCTTACAAAACCGGACTTGAATGGTGGATCTTTGTCCTGGTCGGCGTTTTAGTCATATTCATTGCCCTGGTGACCGTAAGCCTGCAAAGCTGGCGGGTGGCGACAAGGAATCCGGTCGAGGCACTCAGGTATGAATAACGAAATCCCGGGGACGAAGTGCCCGGTTATTTAATGATCTGATAATTATTATTTTAAATTCTATGCTACTCTACAATTTAAAATGTGCATTAAGTAATATAAAAAGGAACCTTTTCTATTCGATGCTCAATATTTCAGGATTCTCTATTGGATTCACTGTTGTTTTGATAATAACAATATTTCTGTTTTCAGAATTAACGGTAGATCACTCATTTAGGGAACATGGAAAGATATTCCGCATGGTTGCAGCAAAAAAGAATGACTGCAATTTTGAGTTTGAAAGAGCGGGTTCAGTAAAAAGCAATTTTCCGGAAATAGAAGATGCCGCTCCTGTCCAGTATTTAACCGGATGGTCCTTTAATACCGGGAGTGAAGGGGAGTTCGTCAAGCTTTCTGACATCATGGCGACAGATAACTCATTCTTCAGGATCTTTGGGATCAGGCTTCAAAAAGGATTTTCATCCGAGCCCTTTTCAGAGAAAAACTCGGCGGTAATAACTGAAAACCTGGCAAAAAAGTTATTTGGCGATAAAGACCCGCTCGGGAGGAAGCTTGACATAGGTGGCTTTATTGAAACAAGGGTAACCGGTGTGGTTGAGGATATGCCTTCAAATACAAGTTTTTCTACGGAATTGTTTATAAATATTGAAGATGAATCCCTCCGGTTAATGCAAAGCTGCGACAACGGGAAATGCACCTACCCGGCAAACATTTATTTGAAACTTAAAGAGCCGGTGAGCAGCGATCTCCTTGAAAACAAAATAAATGCTGAAATAACAAATATTACAGCAGGTGAAAACAATTTGTGGTTGCAATCGCTGGCAGACATTTATTTTGATAAAGGATTCGAAAACAGCATGAACAGGACGGCCAATACAGCCCTTCTTCTGATTTTTGCCGGTATCGCCCTTCTAATCTTGCTGCTTTCGGTTTTTAACCACATAAATTTTTCAATTTCCCTGCAATATTACAGGATGTTTGAGACCGGCATAAGAAAGGCACACGGAGCAAGTTTTACTCAACTGGTACTCTACCACCTGACAGAAAACACGATCGGGATCCTGATCTCATTCCTCCTCTCGCTCGAAATAGCTTCCCTTTTAATGCCAATGGCCAGCAAGCTTTTCCTACGGGACCTTCAATTTGCAGCTATATGGAAATATCCCGTTAACCTTGCAATTCCGGGGATTGTCGTTTCTGTAATTTTGGTTACAACCATCTTTCCGCTTTACCTGGTTTCAAAGTTTGAGTTTCAGAAGTTCCTGAGCGGAGACATTGGGAAAATAAGAGGTAGCCGGATCAGTTACTTCCTGACCTTCTCGCAGATAGTTGTTTCAGTGATCCTGATTGCCGGGGTTTTTACAATAAACAAACAGATTTCATATGCTAAAACGAGTGACCTTGGATTTGACAAAGGGCACCTGTTAAGACTCAACCTGCCGGGTGATTTCGAGGGAGGTCCTGTATTAAAGCAGGAATTGGCCAAGCTGCCCTTTGTTAATTCACTTTCACTGACTCAGGGAGTTCCGGGAATGATAAATATAAATTTGGGAAGCGGAGAAACCGGCAATGAGTTTAATCTTGACTGCATTGAAGCTGATATTGATTTCATCGGAACTTTTAAGGTTGGCCTTCTTGAGGGACGGAATTTTCGTGAGTCAGATGAGGGCAAAGCCTGCATAGTAAACCAGACTGCCTTTAAAAAATTAGGATGGGACAAGATTGAAGGCAAAACGTTTCGCAATTCAGGCGGTCTCGAGGTAATAGGCGTGGTCAGCGATTTTCATGTCTCATCCATTCACGACCTTATCAAACCTGCAGTTCTGATCTTCAGAAACAAGTACAAAAATTCCCTTACAATGCGTGTACAGCCAGGAAATATCGACCACCAGATGAAGCTTATACGGGAAATATGGAAACAGGTGATGCCGGATGACAGCTTTGATGTGGTCTTCTACGATGCTTTCTTTAATGCTCTATATCAGAAGGAAGAAAGGCTTATGCAGACAGTAACGATTTTTTCAGTTCTGGCGTTGATCATCACCCTGCTGGGAATAGCCGGTATGGTTTTCCAGTCATGCATTGTGAGATCCAAGGAGATAGGGATCAGAAAGGTGAACGGGGCAACTACGTTTCAGGTAATGTTATTATTCAATAAAGAATATTTCCTGCGTGTTGTCCTTGCTGAAGTAGTTGCATTTCCGGCAGCATTTATAATTATGCAAAAATGGCTTCAGAATTTTGCATACAGGACTGACCTGAGCTGGTGGATCTTCGCATCAGCAGGCTTGTTTGCACTTGCAATCACACTGATCACGGTAAGCCTTCAAAGCTGGCAGACAGCAACAAAAAACCCTGTAAACTCGCTACGATATGAATAACCTCAAAATAATACTCAGAAGCATCTTAAGGCAAAAGCTTAACTCAGGGATCATCATTTTCAGTCTTTCAATCGGATTAGCCTGCTTTATGCTTATCATTCTATTCATCAACAGGGAACTGAACACCGATGGTTTTCATGAAAATAATGACCGGATATACGCCCTGAAATGCGATGATCCCTGGATACCGGGCGCTAAAATGTATCATTGTAAGTTCGGATCTGCTGAGTATATGAAAGTTAATTTTGCGCAGGTTGAAGATTTTTGCCGTTATAATAATTCAAATTCACTGAAAATAATTGCAAATAACGAAGATTACGTTGACCATCCTCAAATAATCGGAGCATCAGAGAATTTCTTCAGGTTTTTCTCATATAAACTTTTGACCAATAATCCCGGTACAGCCCTGGAAGCGAATAACAGCCTTGTCATCTCATCTGATCTGGCAAATAAATATTTTGGCACAGACGATCCGTTAGGTAAGATAATTACCCTGGTTAACCGGAATAAAACAGATCAGATGACAGTAACAGGGATTTTTGAAAAACCCGTTGATAACACTCAGCTCAACTTCGATATGGTTCGTCTGATCGGTGATGTTGACAGCCGCTGCTATGTAAGGTTAGTCAAAAACACTGATCCTGAAGAGATGGAAAAACTATTTTCAGAAAAAAGAGAGACGATACCTGTAATAAATACCGGGACTCCCGGTCCATATTACCTGCTACCGCTCCGGAAAGCATATTTCGATACATTGCGGGGATTAACTGTTGATATCAACCGGGATAAGAGAGATCTGTGGATTTCGCTGATAATAGGAATGATGATAATAGGAATCGCCACCTTCAATTACCTGGGAGTTCTTACAAACAAGTTTTACGGGAAGGTTAAAGAGTATTATCTGCGGCGGATTAATGGGAGCACCGTGCAGAGTCTGATTGCCCGTTTTATGGTGGAAAATTCGATCATTGTCGCAATATCCTTTTTAACAGGCATCTTCCTGATGCTTGATGCACTGCCATTTTTCAACTCTCTGACAAACAGTAAAATCACCAGTGCATTTATCTTGCAGCCTGAACAGCTTGCAATACTGGCCGGAGTCCTGGTTTTTATACTGCTGATAACATTGATTTTTGCTTTATACCTGATCCGTTCGAACCTCAATCTGAACTTTCTGAAAACCGATCAGGATCAAACGGTCAGGAGTATCCAAATTCCTGTCTTTAATATTTTTCAGCTGGCAAGTTCCATAACACTTATTATTTGCTCTCTGATCATCATCAGGCAGATGAACTATATCACCAATAAACCTATTGGCCTGAATAAAGAGGTAATTGAGATAAAAATACCTCCGCAGTATAAGGACAAAGCAGGAGTTTTCAAAGATGAGTTATTGAAAAGCAGGTCAGTAAATAGTGTTTCCGTTGTCGGGGCTTCTCCACTTCTCGAACATTTCCTGTTAGCGCTCAAATACCAGCTGGATGGTGTGGAAAAGCAATATTCCCCCGCCGGCTTCACCGGTGATGAAAACTATCTTCATGTGCTGGGAATAAAGCTTGAGGAAGGAACCGGATTCTCCGAAGTCCTTTCCGCCAACACAAAAAAATGCCTCATCAACCGGTCACTGGCCAGGCTTTTTCCCAACCAGGATCTGATTGGGAAAGGAATGCCGGGGATGGAAGATATGATTGTGACAGGTATTGTTGAAGATTTTCACTATTTCGATTTAAAATCAAGGGTTGAACCAGCATTTATTTCATTCGATAATAAAGGCGGACATCTCCTTGTAAAATCAACGGAAAATCAGATGCAGGCAGCTAGAAGTGCCATTTCCGGCACCTGGGCAAAACTGATCCCGGATTACCCTCTGGATATTGAATCAGTCGGAGACCGGTTTGAATGGTATCACAGGGGTAATGTAAACTTTAAAAGGCTGATAATTGCATGCTCTGTTATTAGCCTTTTTCTGTCGATGATCGGTCTGTTTGCTGTCTCTTATCAGAAAACCCGTGCCAGGACTAAAGAAATTGGCATCCGCAAGATAAACGGTGCAAATATTATTGAAATACTTGGCATGATAAACAAGGACTTTGTGAGATGGACTTCAATTGCTTTTTTAATAGCTGTTCCGGCTTCCTGGTTTGCCATGGACAAATGGCTTGAAGGCTATGCTTACAAGACAGAGGTAAAATGGTGGATCTTTGCCATTTCCGGGATAATTGTTCTGCTTATTTCTCTGCTTACGGTAAGCTGGCAAAGCTGGCGGGCGGCTGGGAGCAATCCGGTAGAAGCTCTCAGATATGAGTAACAGGTAGAGCGAAGATCTCCTTTAGCGAAACTTTTCGGGATGTAAATGTAGTGGTTTGAATTAAAGCAAATTCTTACATTTATGGTCAAAAATTAAAAATGATAAAAAACTATCTGATCCTCACGGCCAGAAATCTCAAGTCGAACAAGGGGTATTTCATAATTAATCTTCTTGGATTGATAATCGGTATTACTTCTTTTATCCTGATAGTCTTATGGATAAATACAGAAACATCGTACGATAAATTTCATAAAAATGCGCGCAACATTTACAGGGTTGATTATCTCTTATATGAAGAAGGTATTCTTGAACAGCATTCTGCGTCAGGATCGACCGGAGTCGGAAAAGAGATAAAGAACATGTTTCCTGAGGTTGAAAACTATACACGGTTTTATCGTACGGAAAGTCTCGTGAAATACGGTGATAAAACCTTTAAGGAAAGAGACATCCTGTATGCACAGTCATCTTTTTTTGACATCTTTTCTTTTCCTCTGTTAGACGGAAAGCCTGATTCAAACCTTCTCGCCATAAATCATGCTGTAATTACTGAGGAGACTGCCCGGAAATATTTCGGCAGTGAAAATCCGATCGGGAAAATGATAACGCTTGACGGAGCAAGCGATTTTGAGGTGGCAGGGATTGTTAAATCCATACCTGAAAACTCTCATTTTAAATTTGATATTCTGCTGTCATATGAAAATCTGATAAAAAGCTCGAGATACTGGGATAATTCATGGGTGAGCGAAAGGGTTTATTCTTACATACTTCTGACTCCGGGGGCCGACGCAAAAGCATTAGAGGCAAAATTACCGCAGATTCCTGAATCCTTTATCGGGAAATTTATGAAGGAAGCCTTCTTCCTCCTGGAATTTAAGCTGGTAAAACTTACTGACATTCATTTGCATTCATCTGTAAATAACGAACTGAAGGTTAACGGCAATTACCGAAACGTTGTTTCACTTGGGATTGTTGCTTTTCTTGTACTGCTGATTGCTTTTATAAACTATATCAACCTTGCTACCTCAAGGTCAATCGAACGGGTCCATGAAGTTGGCATCCGTAAAGTTACGGGAGCGTCAAAACGGGACCTTGTTTTGCAGTTTCTGACAGAGTCGGCATTGTTAAACCTGATTGCATTGATTATCAGCATTACAGGTGTTCTTCTTTTGCTACCGTTTTTTAAGCAGGTTATGCAAAGCCCGCTACAGGTTGATTACTTAATGGTTTCGCTTCTCTTTATTCTTCTTCTGGTAACAGGATCATTGTTTACAGGACTGCTCCCTGCGATTTACATTTCACGTTTTGCACCCGGCCTCGTACTGAAAGGGAAAAATCCGACAGAAGCCGGCTGGGTAAGCCTCCTGAAAAACTTTCTTCTGGTTTTTCAGTTCACCGTTTCAATAATTTTGATTATTGGCACAATCACTATTTACCGCCAGGTTAATTTTATGCGCAATCACGACCCCGGGTTTAACATGGAAGGATTAATTGTCCTTGATGGTCCGAGAATACTCAGGGCCAATACATTTGAATCATATATGAACACCCTCGAATCGTTTAAGAATGAAATAGTAGCTCTGTCGGGGGTAAGCAGTATAACAGCCTCATCAAATGTTCCCGGGACCGAGATCAAAAACTCCCGTGTTTTCGGGATTCCCGTTGAGGGACGGAACACAGAAAAAAGGATCGATGTATATTATATTGATAATCACTTTTTTGAAACCTACGGCCTGATTTTGCGTGCAGGGGATAACTATAATGCATCCATTGAAGAGGAATCAAATAAAATAATAATTAATGAATCTGCGCTTCCCTATTATGGATTTGAAGATCCGGTAAGTACCATTGGAAAAATCCTTAGGAGTGGCAAACAGGAGGTCTCAATAAAAGCTATTGTAAATGACTTTAATCAACAGTCACTCAAACAATTACCCAGTCCGATAGCATTTTTCAATCAGCCGGCTAACACCTTTTACACAATAAGAGTTAATATGACAGGTATAGATCAGCTTTTACCGGAATTGGAGAAGATCTGGACATCACATTACCCTGGAAATCCATTCGATTACTTTTTCCTTGACGAATTTTACGACGAACAATACCATGCAGATCAGCGATTCAGCGGATTGTTCCTGGCAAGTTCGATACTTGCGATAATCATTGCCTGTCTGGGTCTTTCTGGTTTATCTGCATATGCCATCACACGGCGCACAAAAGAGGTCGGAATCCGGAAAACGAATGGGGCAAGGATCCTTCAGGTCCTGATCCTGTTGAATAAAGATTTTGTAAAATGGGTCGGGATTGCATTTATAATTGCTGTTCCTGTTGCCTGGTTTGTTATGAAAAAATGGCTGGAGAACTATGCTTACAGGATAGAGCTCAGCTGGTGGATTTTTGCACTTGCGGGGATAATTGCGGTGGTTATTGCCCTGATCACAGTGAGCTGGCAGAGCTGGAAGGCTGCGACCAGGAATCCGGTTGAGGCACTCAGGTATGAGTGACGTTTTAAATAATTTCCGATTTCGGATTGTAAATTGCAGATTTAGGGAATTACATGAAAAAAATCCGAAATCGCAAATCCGAAATCCGAAATCCGAAATAGTAAAAAGCTCCCCGGGGATTTAGGGGTGTATTTCATAAGTTAGTGACATCATTTCCTGACATATTAAAAACCGAACTTCAAAAGCCATTGCCCGGAACCGACGTTCAGCTGCAAATGGGAGTTAAACATCCGTTATTAATGGATCTTCCGTCTGCACCCCGACTCGATACCCGTACAGCAGCGGTACTCATACTTCTTTACCCGAAAAACGGATCAGTATGCACAGTTTTCATGCAACGCCCTGAATATGAAGGCGTACACAGCGGACAAATAAGCTTTCCGGGCGGCAGTGAGGAACCGGCAGACAAGAATATTATTGATACCGCCATGCGTGAGGCAAAGGAAGAGGTCGGCGCCGATCCTTCAAAGATAAGTGTAATTGGTACACTTACTCCGCTTTTCATACCTGTGAGCAATATGCTTGTCACACCTGTTGTTGGGTGGGCTGAAAAGAAGCCTGAATTCAAATGCCAGGACGAAGAGGTGGTCTACCTGATCGAAGGTGTTCTTAAAAAGTTCCTGGAACCGTCAATAGTAAAGTCAAAAATCCTTGAAGTAAGGGGTGAAGAGCTCGACGTGAAATATTTTGATTATGACGGATATGTTATATGGGGTGCTACGGCGATGATGCTTAATGAGTTGCTGACAGTAATCCGAAAAACAGATGGGAAATGGTTAAGTGGATTTTAAGGAACCTCGGAGGGGATAACGTTCTTGTAATGCTCATACCTTTCGAGGACCTCATCCACGAATGCGACTGACTCCTTACCTCTGAAGTAGCCATTTTTTACTACCGTGTCGTTAAAATATTGCGGATCAGACTTCTTCAGCAGCCAATCTGCAACATTTCTGTCCCACACAACCGGATTCTGACCATTCTTCTCCGCCAGCTTCATGGCATCGAGAACATGGCCGGGACCTGCATTGTATGAAGCCAGTATAAACTTAAACCTTTCATTTTCATCCGGAATCTTCTGGTCAAAGATCTTTTGCAGCACTTCAATGTAAAGAGTTCCTGCCATGATGTTATTTACCGGGGAAGCCGTGATATCAATCCCGAAATTTCTTCCGGTCGCCGGCATAACCTGCATAAGTCCATAAGCTCCCGCCCATGACCTTACATTTGGTACAAACCGCGATTCCTGACATACCAGAGAAGCAAGCAGCCGCCAGTCCCAATTGATGCTGTCGCTGAACCTTTTAATAATATCATCATACCTCGAGACCTTTCCTGTGCTCAGGGTGTAATAATCACTGTTAATAATTGTGTTTGACCGGGAATTCTTAAAATATTTGGCATAAAGTAAAGCAAACGCCTTTGTTTTTTTGTATGTTTTTATCCACTGGTTCAGCTTTACACCCAGAATTTCGGAATTAGTCCTCCTGATTCCCCAGGAAATTCCCCTCGGAGAAGAGAGGGTTGTACCAACGTCGATATAGGGATAATATGTAGCATTTACAAGCGCTACGTTTTCATCACATACTGCATATTCAATCTCACCGTCGGAAACCATTTGTATCAGTTTCTCTGAATCGTACGGGACCTCTTCAATGGTTATCCGTTTGCCGGTCTCCTTTGAAAGCGCCTGAAGCGACCTTGTGTGTGAGTTGCCCTCCTGGATGTGAATGATCTTTCCTGCAAGTCCTGAATGATCCCGTATAAGAACTTTTTCGAGTGAGTCGGGGGTCATTGTCCTCCACAAATCGGGCTTTCGCTGAATAAGGACCTGACCTGTTTCATACAGAGGTTCGGTGAACTTTATTCTCTTCTTCCCCCTTGAGTGTTCCGTAAGGCTGATTGCCAGAATATCTGCATTTCCTGTCCGGAGCATTTCAAACGCTTCTTCACGCTTATTCTCCGTTACGATCTCCAGGTCAACACCCAGGTGATCGGAAAAAGCTTCCAGCATTTCGAAATGGAAACCCATGGGTTCTCCCCTGTATACAAAGTAGTTTGTTGAATTATTGTCAGTCACGGCTGTCAGTATGCCTCTTACCCTTATGGAATCCAGGTCAAAGGCGACAAGATCAGTTTTTTGCCGGGTGAAATGATCAATTGAAAAGAACAGGACAATTGTGGCAAAAACAATAATCAGAATATCTGACCTTTTAATCAAAACGTTCTATAAGTTAAGCATTAACCTTACAATCCAGTATACAAAGATAGACGATTTTTCTAATTGTAGAAAGTCCAGCCGATGCCGTATCTGAGCATCCTGACATTCTGCGGGTAGGAAGGTATCATGAAATAGTCGTAGCCTGTAAATCCCGAGTTGACATGATCGAACATAACAAAGATCCTTGTGCGCTTTAGTTTAAGGTTCAGGAAGACATTGATAAAAGGGTAATTTCCGGTCCTGACCTCATACTGCCTGTGGAACCTGCCTGTTGACGGAATGTAGGAATACGGGTAATAGAGGGTGTGGTAGGTAACTTCAGCACCGATCTGAGTGTTGAGTTCACCGTTTGTCTTCTCAAACCTGAGGAGATGCTCAAAATACCCGGTTGCTCTCACGGCCACAAGCGGCAGATCAAGAATATCGCTGTTGCTGCTTTTCTGAATAAGAATATCACCCGCGAGATGGAATTTCCAGGCTCGCAGGTCCTTCCTCAGGAGCAGCGATGCCACTGAAAGGCCTCCGGAATTCTGCGAAGGAAGCAGTGTTGAGTCAATATCAGTATAGTTGTCAAGCAATGCATAGTTCATTCTGATCTCAGTATGCCGTGCCGGGTACGAAAAACTTGTCCCCAGATCAATTCTGAACTCCTTGTTGAAATTATTATGCCATTCAAAGTGGTTACTTCCCCATTGCTCGTACCAGAAGGAAGGCTGGGTGTTGGTAATGCCTCCTGTTAAATCCCAGGATGCCCTCCCCTTTTTAAAGTCAAATCCCTTTGAAATGACACCATTAAGCTTAAAATCGCCGGCACGGTATCCGGTAAGGAACAGCTCCCCTGTTGCAAGCCATCTGAATTTTTCGCCTATGTTATTGTAAAGGCGGCCTGACAGAACATTGTTGCTGCGGCGCCAGACGGCCGTATCGGCAAAGGTGGTGTCGTGGGTCGGTATGATCTGGCCATATTTGAACAATTCATTCCGAATCCCTGCTCCTCCTCCGAACCTGAACTTTCTTGTCTCATCGGTTGTAAAATCAAATCTTACTGTGTTTTTTATTCCCCTTGCAGAAAGGGAATCAAACGTAAGATCATTGTTTATGTATATGCTGTCGTAAAAACCAACGCCAGGCGAGTTGTCGGAATAGGTCCTCTTGTTGTTGTCGATAATGAAAATGTGGGAAAAGGTTCCGCTCAATCCGAAAAAACCCTGTTTTTTTATATTACCTGAATCACTGGCAGCTGCCGTTTTGGTTCCTATCGTATAGCGCTGAACGAGCATCAGGTTTGTATTTCTCAGTATGCTCTGGGCTTTGTTAAGTCCCCCCAGTTTGACTTCAAGTCTCTCAGTCTCAAAATCGGGAAGTGCATTCGGATCTTCAACACCGCCGTTCTCATTTGCGAGCATTTTATTTATCCCGGCAGCAAAATAAAGCTTGTATTTTTCACCTGTGTAGGAGGAATAGAACGTAAAATTCTTGTCGTCCGACCGTTGGAAGGTATACTGTCCCAGGCTGAAGACAATATCATAGATCAATCCGAAATTAAGGTTCCTGTTTACATTCTGTGAATGCCTGACCCTGAAGGTCTGCTCGGCTGTTTCACGCGGTCCGGCAAACGTCCATACAAGTTCGGTGAACGGGACCTGAGTATTCATAAAGACGTATTTATCAGGCTGATACATCAACGGGTAATAATAGCTGTACAAAAATTTATCAGGATCGGTGATCCTGTCAAAAAAGTTCAGCTGGTAAAATGGTAATCCGTAGTTCCCGAGTGTGGCATTCAGCGGAGAGTACTTATCTGCAAGCCGGTAATGGTTAAAGAGTGAAAAAACGGTATCAACAGGCACATTTACCTCTTCTGTAAAATCGGATGAAAGACTCCACTGCTTAAGGATCCTCGGTTTTACACTATCCTGTACCTGGCCAGATAAAACTGATGAAATTGAAAGGAGAATCCATATCGCAGCATTTCTTATCATCAGCGGCAAATATAGGAAAAATGCTAATCAACGTTATCGTTGAGATAGGCATTATTCTCCCGCAACACCGGTTCATTATCCTCACCCGATGTAAGTGTGAATTTTGAAACCTTGCTCTCTTTTTCCTTTTCTTTCGAACCGATCGACATATTCCTTCGTATGTAGGCAGGAACATCCTCAAAGGTTTCAATATTTTCCTTCATCGTTTTATTTGTTATTCCCTCCTTCTTGAGAATGTTCTGCATATGCTTTACTTTCAGGAGTGTAGTTTCGGGCTTCTCCTTTTCCCCGTCGTCATCCTGTCTTCGTCCCCTTAACTCATTTAATTCGTCCATTTTACTGAAATTGAAATCAATTTCAGCCTGCATGCCTTCGTCAATGCTCGAAACAATTGATCCTGAAGCCTTGTCGTGTACGGTAAACACATCCTCCCCCTTTTCGGGAATAACATGCGGCGGAACCGGATTATTCATTGCAAGAAGTTCAACTTTCTTGGGTTTCGGCTGCTTATAAGGGGTGAAGATGCTGTTTGAAGGGAATCCGGTGGCTATTACCGTAACGCTGATATTGTCGTTCAGGGTGTCGTCCTGCGATAAGCCTCTTATGATCAGTGCATCTTCCGAAGCAGCTTCATACATGTAATCTGTTATCTCACCGAGTTCGTCCATTGTGAGCTCATTAGCCCCGGTACCTGACGCAATATTGATCAGGATGCTTTTTGCACCTGTGATATCGTTTGAGTTCAGCAGCGGGGAGGCCAGCGCATTTTCAATTGCCTTTACAGCCCTGTCTTCACCGGCAGCAAAGCCCATTCCCATTATTGCAACACCCGAATCCTTCATGACTGTCTCAACATCGGCAAAGTCGACATTGATATAACCTGCAACCGTTATTATTTCGGCAATGCCTTTGACTGCGGTAGTCAGGACATCATCAGCTTTTGCAAATGCCGTCGAGACTCCCTGATCGCCGTATATCTCCCTGAGTTTCTCGTTATTGATAACAAGAAGCGAATCGACATGATCCTTCAGTTCAGTTATTCCGTCTATTGCGTACCTTATCCTTACCTTGCCCTCCGATTTGAAAGGGATGGTCACAACGCCGATGGTAAGCAGGCCCGCATCCCTGCAGGCTTTGGCGATTACAGGTATAGCTCCCGTTCCGGTGCCTCCGCCCATACCGGTGGTAAGGAATACCATTTTTGTATTTCCCGACAGGGCTTCCATAACATCGTCAAGGTTTTCCATAGCAGCCTGACGGCCAACCTCGGGTTTACTGCCGGCTCCCCGTCCCTCGGTTATCGATTCGCCCAACTGCACCTTAATGGGCACGGGACTCCTTGTAAGCGCCTGGTGATCGGTATTGCAAACCACAAAGTTTACATCCCTGATTCCTTTTTCGAACATGTGGTTGACAGCGTTGTTTCCGCCGCCGCCTATTCCGACAACCTTTATGATTGATGATCTCTCCACAGGCAGATCAAAGTTCATTATATCGTCTGTCATAGTATTTTATTTTAATGTTTTCGAACAGTAATTCCTTAACAGCCAAACCATATTTTTATCAGCTGATCTTCTGATCTTCCACTTCGAACATTTTAGAAAGCATATTTTTTATCCTGTCTGCAATAGATACTTTTTCCTCATCATGAGAAGCTTCGGGCTCTTCATTCATCTCATCCAGATCATCGGGTTTCACAGCTTCAACCTTTTCCAGGACAGGCTTGACCGTCCTGACAAAATCTTCAGGCCGGCCGGCATTGAATGATTTTTTATATGTTTCAAGATGCTCAAAGCCCCGCATTATCAGACCTACGCTTGTAGCATACATTGGCTGGTTGATCTCATTATGCGCGGTACCCGTAAGATGTTCATTGGGCAGACCGATCCTTACATCCATCGCGGTTTTAAATTTCATGAGCTGCGGAAGGTGCTTCAGCATTGCTCCTCCGCCCGTTATCACTATACCGGCGGCAAGCTTATCAGCATAGCCCGAATTCTGGATCTCGAAATTCACAATATCAATGATCTCTTCCATCCTCGACTGAATTATATAGGCAAGGCTTTTAAAAGATATCTCCTTAGGTTCCCTGCCGCTGATACCGGGAATTGAAACTACCTTGTCTTCAGGAGCAATATCCCCGAGCGCCGAACCATACTGGATCTTAAGCTGTTCGGCATGACGCTGGAGGATTGCGCATCCTTCCTTGATGTCGCTTGTAATTACGTTGCCACCGAAGGGGATCACTGCTGTATGACGGATGATGTTATCGAAATAAATTGCGACATCAGTTGTTCCGCCGCCAATATCAACAAGAACAACACCTGCTTCCTTCTCATCATCCGTAAGAACCGCATCTGCAGAGGCAAGCGGTTCAAGGATAAGGTCCTTGACCGTCATGTTGGCCTTCTTTATGCATTTCTCAATATTTTTAGCAGCTGCCACCTGCCCGATCACAATATGGAAGTTGGCTTCGAGCCGTCTGCCGCATATCCCGATCGGACTCTTGATCCCCGTTTCATTGTCAACAATAAAGATCTGGGGAATCACATGGATGATCTCCTCACCGATATCAACATGGATCTTATACATATCCTCTATCAGTTTGAAGACCTCTTCTTTTTTTATTTCATCCTCAAATTGCTCTCGCATTATATAACCGCGGGTTTTCAGGCTTTTCACATGCTGACCTGCAATTCCGACAAAGACCTCCGAAAACAAGATGCCCGATCTTTTCTGAACATCATCTACCGTGGTCTGTATGGCGTTGACAGTCTCTTCGATATTGAGAACAACGCCTCTCTTGACTCCCTTGGAGGGAGTCTTGCTTAGCCCGAGAATTTCTATTTTGCCATTCTCCTTTTTGGTACCGACTATTGACACAATTTTTGTAGTGCCGATGTCGATTGCTGCTACGTACTGTTCTTTTTTATTCATGGTCTGAAATATGGTTTTTCTTATTATCTCTTTTTACAAACTATCTGATCCTTGAATGCAAGATTTATATTAGAGTATTTGTTCCAGCCTACTTCGGGGAGCACTTTGTCGTAAAACACCTCCAGGTTCCTGAGCTTGCCCTCGAAATTTTCGGCGGTGCCAAGATGCACAATATGGTTCCCCACCCTGGGTATAAGATCGATCTCGTCATACGTGTCTACATAGATCTGGTCGATCTGCGCCGACCAGAAATTGTCCGCATTTATATATCTGACAAGGTGGTAGATATCCTTAAGAATTGAATTCTTAATACTTGTATCGAGAACGCTCACTCCATTAAGCATTGCCTGGCTGATATTAATGTTTCCGCCGACTATATGAAGCCTGGGTGAATAAAGATTCCTTCTCCGTATCACAACACCCTCAGCATCGACATAATAATCGCCTCCGTTGTTAGCCATCACCCTCATTACCGGATCACGCTGATCGGCATAAATATGAAGTGTTCCGTCCATTGACATGTATGCCTCAGCAACCTTCAGTTCCCTGTACTTAATCATGCTTTTTTCTATTTCAGCCACATGAATTTCTTTAACAGGCTTCCCAATAACGCCTCCGCTGGTAGTAGTAATCGTATTCTGAATATCCCGTTTGGTAACAAAATGCTGGTCAGACGAATCGGCAATTGTAATCTTAATGGCGCTGCAGGGTCTGGAATATGCCATCCGCACATAATAAAAAGGCATTGCGACAAGATAAATTGCCGGCAGAAGTAATAATATCCTTATCAACCTTTTCATCCGCGTTCAGAGTTCTTTATCTTCTCTTCTATCGGGGCCACAAGCCTGTCAATGTCCCCGGCTCCTATTGTAACCAGCACGTCCAGTTCGTTTATATCAAGACTGTCCGGTATCTCTTCCATATTCATAAGCCTCTTTTTCCCCGATCTCATCCTGTTTAATATCAGCTCAGATGTTACTCCCGGGATTGGTTTTTCACGCGCCGGATACACAGGAAGCAGGATTGTTTCATCAAGTTCATCAAGAATTGCAGCGAATCCTTCGGCATGGTCCCTGGTCCTTGAAAAAAGATGCGGCTGGAAGATACCCGTGATCCTTCTCCCCCGGAAAAATTCCCTTGCAGAGGTTATAAAAGCCCGTATCTCTTCAGGATGATGTGCATAATCGTCAACATAAACAATGCCCGGAAGGTTGACACGTATGTCGAACCGTCTCCTGACACCCTGAAACAGGATTATCGCCTTACGGATCTCCTGCTCGTTTACGCCGCAGTTCAGAGCCACCGCAATTGCAGCAGTAAGGTTTTCGATATTCACTATTCCCGGGAACGGGAAATGCAGATCATTAAAAACAACTTCGGGTGTCTTAAGATTGAAATTGTAGTATTCCTCCCTGTGCTCTACATTGAAATACCGGTAATCCGAATCCTCATCACTGCCGTATGTAAATGCCTTAATACCTTCCGGTACAATTATTCTATTTTGTATTTTCCTGTTAATTAACAGCTTGCCTCCAGGTCGTATTTTCGTGCAGAATTCATTGTATGCCGCGATCATGGTTTCATGATCTCCATAAATATCAAGATGATCAGCATCGACAGAAGTAATAACCGTCATTACCGGACTGAGTCTCAGGAATGACCTGTCGAACTCATCGGCCTCCATAACTGTAAACCTGCCTTCACCGATCAAAAGGTTGGTGTTGTAATTCTTGGAAATGCCTCCCAGGAATGCAGTACAATCGACGGAAGACTGTTTCAGCAGGTGGGCGGTCATTGTTGAAACCGTGGTTTTGCCATGGGTTCCGGCTATCGCCAGGGTTTCGGTACGCGATGATATTTCTCCAAGGATCACCGATCTTTTGCGAACCGCATAACCGTTGTTCCTGAAAAATGAAATAATATTGTTTTCCGGAGGGATAGCCGGAGTAA
The DNA here is from genome assembly GCA_963737255.1 of uncultured Bacteroidales bacterium. GTDB lineage: Bacteria > Bacteroidota > Bacteroidia > Bacteroidales > VadinHA17 > LD21. The sequence goes on along the minus strand of CAVTSB010000004.1, from coordinate 61,797 downwards.
ATATCACAAGTACCCGGTCCTTTTCCGACGGATCTCTGAAAAGAGCCGGGAGGTTTGTAACTGAATCTTCGTATATAATCTGGCATCCTGATCCGGCAAGTGATCTTGTGATCGGCGTTTCCGACCTGTCATAACCGGCAATTATAAATCCTCCCCTGGCGAAATAAGAAGCCAGGGCACTCATTCCGATTCCGCCTATGCCCACAAAGTAAATGCCTTCTATGTTTTTAAGGTCTGTCATCTTTCAGTCAGTTTGAGCACTTCCCTTGCAATCCTGAGATCAGCATCACGCTCAGCCAATGATTTAATATTTCTTGAGAACATCTCCCTCTTTTCCTTGTCCGCTACAAGCCTTATCGCCTCACACACAAGTGTTTTTGAAGCTTTTTCATCAGGCAAAAGAATTGCTGCGTCCCTTTCCACCAGTGCAAGTGCATTTTTAGTCTGATGGTCCTCAGCCACATTCGGCGAAGGGATAAGGATAACAGGCTTGCCCACCAGGCAAAGCTCGGAGATTGTTCCTGCCCCGGCCCTGGAAATGATTACATCGGCAGCAGCAAAGGCAAGATCCATCCTGTCGATAAAACCATGCATTGAAATATTGTTCCGGATCGACGGGGAGGCAGATTTTATGATATTGTCGTAGTAATACTTGCCTGTCTGCCAGATCCACTGACAATCCGAATCAACCATCATCCCAATGTTATCAGTAAGGCATTTGTTTATGCTTCCTGCTCCAAGCGAACCGCCAAGGATCAGCACTACCGGGAAACCGGGTTTCAGCCTGAAAAACTCAAGCGCTTCATCCCTGAGGTTACCGATCTCTTCATAATTCTGCCGGACGGGGTTACCTGTCTTGATTATCTTTTCAGCAGGAAAATATTTCTCCATTCCATCATATGCCACGCAAATTACCGATGCTTTTTTTGCCAGAAGCTTATTTGTCAGACCTGCATAGCTGTTCTGTTCCTGTATCAGTGTTGGAATTCCCATTATTGCAGAAACTCTCAGAACAGGTCCGCTTGCATAACCGCCTACACCGGCCACAACATCAGGTTTAAACTCCTTAATAGCCTTTCTTGCCATTCTCAGGCTTTTAAACAGCTTAAAAAGGACTGTAATATTCCTTATAATATGTCCCCTGTTTATGCCGGTAACCGGCAGCCCGACAATTTTATATCCCGCTGCAGGGACCTTTTCCATCTCCATTCTTCCTTCCGCTCCCACGAAGAGTATTTCAACGGACGGATCAAGCTTCCTGAGGGCATTGGCAATTGAAATTGCCGGATAGACATGTCCTCCCGTACCGCCTCCGCTGATTATCACTCTCCTATGCTTTTGCAGGTTCATATATCTTTTCTCCTTCATCAGTTTTCTCTTCATCAGGAAGCTCCTCCTGCCTCGACCTTGCGTTTACGACCCTGCTGACGCTCAGGATGGCGCCGATTGCAAAGCTCATAACAAGCACCGATGTCCTTCCCCAGCTTACCATTGGCAGTGTCTGCCCGGTAACAGGGAATAGTCCGACGGCGACGAGCATGTTGAGTATGGCCTGCACCGTTATCATCACGGTGAGGCCCATGACCAGAAAGGCAGGAAACGCAGTTTCGCATTTCTTCACAATCGTTATCCCCCTGAACAGCAGGACCATATAGGCAAGAAGCAACGGAATGGCCCCGAAAAGCAGTCCGTACTCTTCTATTATTATTGCAAAAATGAAATCGGAGTTCGATTGCGGAAGCATATTACGGGTTGTGCTATTACCGGGAGCTTTTCCGAAAAGGCCGCCTGTTGAAATTGCAATTTTAGCCTGGTTCGACTGGTAATCGGCATCTGCATCAGGCTCTCCGGAAAAGAAACTCTCGATCCTGTTCTTCCAGACTTCGACGCGGTTGTCTTCCGACACCACCGAAAGCACCATTGCGAATATCACCACACCGGCCACGGCAATCCCGACATAGGCAAGCAGGAATTTAAAGGGTACGCGTCCGATAAACATGATTGTCATACTGATAGCGAAGACCATCAGTGCACTGGAAAGATTTTCAGGCATGATAAGTGCGCAAACGACTGCAACGGGCACCATAAGGTACCTGGTTACCACCATAAAATTATGGAGGTCATCCTGAAAACGTGCAAGCGACCTTGCAAGATAGAGTACAAGCGCTACCTTGGCCACATCGGAGGTCTGCAGCCTGAAGCCGGTTCCCGGGATCTCTATCCACCGTGTGGCTTCATTCACCCTTGAACCTATGGCAAAAGTAAGTATCAGCAGGGCGATCGCGAACAAAAGTATCAGTCCCGCGAGCGACGAGTAGATCCGGTATGGAAGGTAGTGGACAATTATAATTATTGCCAGGCTCAGCAGCAGCATAAAAAACTGACTCCTGAGGAAATATGTGGTGTTGCCTCCATGTTTAAAGTAGGCCACACTTACTGATGAACTGTAAACTGCCAGCAGTGAATAGATCATAAAGATGACAACCAGCGTCCAAATGACCCTGTCACCCTTGAATGTCCTTGTTAACCAGCCTTTTTGCATTTTCAGCTCCTTAAAGATTCCTGACCGCCTGCTTAAACTGCCGTCCCCTGTCTTCGTAATTATTGAACAGGTCAAAGCTTGCGCATGCCGGCGACAACAGTACAGTCTGCCCTTTCTTTGCAAGGTAATACGACGATCTCACCGCCTCTTCCATAGATGTGGTTTCAACTATCGTCGCAACTTTGTCCCTGAAGGATTCGATTATCTTTCTGTTATCCTTTCCAAGGCAAACAATCGCTTTGACTTTTTGCTTTACGACAGGGAACAGTTCGGAATAATCATTGCCTTTGTCTATTCCCCCTGCGATCCATACAACATCAGTCTCCATGCATTCAAGGGCATACCAGGTTGAATTGACATTGGTTCCCTTCGAATCATTTATGAAGTTAATACCGCAGACAGTGATTACCGGTTCCAACCGGTGTTCAACACCCTGAAAATCAGCCAGGCTTTCCCTGATCACTCCTTTACGGATTCCCAGGACTTTGCCCGTTATTGCTGCTGCCATCGAATTGAAAGTGTTGTGACGGCCTTTTAATGCCAGATCATGAATCGTCATAAGGTTGGTTTTTGTATGGTAATCAATTATCAAATCATCGTTTTCGATATAGGCTGTCATGCCCTCCTTAAGTTCTGCCGAAAAAGGAAGCCGGGTCATGCCGTATTCTTTTTTCGCCAGTTCGGACTGAATGACCGGGTCGTCGGCCCAGTAGATGAAAAAATCCGAATGAATCTGATTCTGCGTTACCCTGAATTTGGAGTCTATGTAGTTCTGGAATTTGTAGCCATACCGGTCGAGATGATCGGGTGTGATATTCATCAGTATGGCAATATCAGCCCTGAAGGAAAACATGCCGTCGAGCTGGAAGCTGCTGAGCTCTATCACATAGTAATCATAATTGCCATCCGCCACTGCCATGGCAAAGCTGTTCCCCACATTACCCGTCATTGCCACATTCTTACCGGCTTTCTTCAGCATATGATAGATCAGGTTCGTTACAGTCGTCTTGCCATTGCTCCCTGTAACACAGATCTTTAATCCCTTTGCATACCTGCCTGCAAATTCTATTTCAGAAATAACCGGGATACCTTTTTTACGGAGCTTAACGATCAGGGGGGCGTCGTCGTGAATTCCAGGACTTTTGATAATCTCATCAGCGCCAAGTATCTCCTCTTCGGTATGCTTCCCTTCCTCCCATCTGATATGGTTATTTTCCAGCATTTCCCGGTATTGCGGCTTCACTATGCCCTGATCCGAAACAAACACATCAAATCCCTTCCTTTGTGCAAGTATTGCCGAACCTGCCCCGCTTTCTCCTGCCCCGAGTATTACAATCTTCTTCATATTCCTATCTGATCTTAAGCGTCACAATACTTATTACAGCAAGTATTATTGCAACTATCCAGAACCTGGTGACGATTTTCGGTTCCGGGAATCCTTTTTTCTGGTAATGATGGTGAAGAGGCGCCATAAGGAAAATCCTCCTCCCGACGCCATATTTTCTTTTTGTTCTCTTAAAATGCGATACCTGGATCAAAACCGACAGGTTCTCAACAAGGAATATCCCGCACAGGATCGGTATCAGAAGCTCTTTCCGGATTATTATGGCATAGACTGCGATGATTCCGCCCAGGGCAAGGCTTCCGGTATCTCCCATAAAAACCTGGGCCGGGAATGAATTGTACCAGAGAAATCCTATGGTTGCCCCGATGAAGGCACTTGCAAAGATCACAAGCTCTTCGGTCTGGGGTATATACATTATATTAAGATAATCGGCATAAATGATGTTACTCGAGAGGTATGCGAGAATACCAAGCGCAGTCCCGATTATGGCCGATGTTCCGGTTGCAAGTCCGTCGAGACCGTCGGTCAGGTTCGCCCCGTTTGAAACTGCTATAACAATGAATGTAACAATGGCCACAAATACGAGCCATGTCCAGATCTGTCTGTGTTCCTTTGGAATAAAGGCAACCAGCCATTCATAGTTGAATTCATTATTCTTAACAAAAGGGATTGTGGTTTTTGTGGATTTGCGTTCCATTGATATCTGACTCTCAGGAAAATAAGGCCGTGCAGGATCGAGGAGCTCGATCTTTTCCCTTTCGTTAAGATCGCCGACAGACACTTTTTCAACTATTATCACATCCTTGCTGGTGAAAAGAGTGATACCTACTATCAGTCCGAGGATTATCTGCCCTGCCACTTTAAATCTTGCCGCAAGCCCTTCCTTATTCTTTTTAAATACCTTTATATAATCATCCAGGAATCCGATCAGCCCCAGCCACACCGTCGTAAGCAGCATGAGAATTACATAAACGTTATTGAGCCTGGCAAACAGCAGGGTCGGGACCACAATCGAGGCAAGGATAATTATTCCGCCCATTGAGGGAGTTCCCTTTTTCTGGTACTGCCCTTCAAGCCCCAGATCCCTGACTACTTCACCAACCTGTTTAACCTGAAGGTATGTAATGATCCGCTTGCCTATCAGGAGGGAGATGATAAGCGATGTTATCACGGCCATTGCCGACCGGAACGAAATATACATGAACATTCCGGCACCCGGCACGTTAAGTTCTTCAAGATAATTAAACAGATAATAAAGCATATACCTTCAGTTTATTTCGCCAGCAATGCTGCCTTAAGTTCTTCCCTGTCGTCGAAATGATGTTTCACTCCATTTATCTCCTGGTATGGTTCATGGCCCTTACCGGCAACCAGTATTATATCTCCCTTCCCGGCAAGCATAACAGCGGTCCTTATTGCTTCCCTCCTGTCGGCTATCCTGAGAACTTTTTTCCGTACATCAGGAGTGATCCCCGCTTCCATTTCATCAAGGATCTTTTCAGGATCCTCAGTCCTCGGATTGTCTGAGGTCAAAATGACTTTGGTGCTTCCCAGCGCAGATATTGCAGCCATTTTGGGACGCTTGGTCCTGTCCCTGTCGCCTCCTGCTCCCACAACAGTAATCAGCTGTCTTTCTCCCTCTCTTATCTTATTAATGGTGTCAATTACATTCAGCAGGGCATCAGGAGTATGTGCATAATCAACTATGCCGGAAATTCCTGTCGCTGAATCCACCGACTCAAGCCTGCCGGGAACGGGACGAAGATCACTCAGGAGAGTCAGTATTTCCTTCCTCCCGGCACCCAGAAGCCTTGAAGCAGCATATACTGCAAGAAGATTTGACGCATTGAATTCTCCGATAAACCTTGTCCATACCTCTTCACCATCTAACTTCAGCCCCATTCCGTCAAATCCCTGTTCAATGATCTTGCACCGGTAATCAGCCATGCCCCTTGTTGAAAAGGTATGTTTCCGGGCGCTGCAGTTCTGAAGCATCACCATACCGTTCTTGTCGTCGACGTTTACCAGGGCAAAAGCCCCGGGAGGAAGATTGTCGAAAAATTTCTTTTTTGCCTCGAGGTAATTCTTAAAGGTTTTATGATAGTCGAGGTGGTCGTGAGTAAGGTTCGTAAAAATGCCTCCGCCGAACTCAAGACCAGCAATACGCTGCTGGTCAACCGAGTGTGAACTTACTTCCATAAAGGCATAGTCGCAGCCTGCCTCAACCATTTCTGCCAGCAGCCTGTTAAGCTCGACAGGATCGGGTGTTGTATGAGTGGCAGGCAACTCCTTCTCATTGATGTAATTGCACACGGTGGAAAAAAGGCCGCATTTGTACCCAAGCCCGGTGAACATCCTGTACAGAAGAGTTGCGATCGTTGTTTTGCCGTTTGTACCTGTAACTCCCACAAGCTTTAATTGCGAGGAAGGTTTCCCGAAAAAAGCCGACGAGACAATTCCGAGGGCTTTTGCCGAATCGCCGGTTTTGATCCAGCAGACTTTTCCATCAGGATTTGCTGGAAGATTCTCGCAAATGACGGCTGAAGCTCCTGATGATACTGCATCACCGATATAATCATGGCCGTCGCTTTTTGTGCCTTTTACCGCCACAAAAAGAGTACCGGGGGTAACCTTTCGTGAATCAAATTCGATATTGCCTATCATGGGATCCTTTTCTCCCGTCCGATGAAGGATTTCAATACCTCCCGTTATGTCTTCAATGTTATTCATATCCCTTGTCACATGTTCATATCAAGCGAAACAACACTCCCTTCATAGACCCTCGCCCCATGTTCGGGCGATTGCCTCAGGACTCTGCCCCTGCCGCTGTAACGGACCCTCAGCCCCGAGTTCTCGAGAAGATAGATCGCATCCCTGAGGCTCATTCCCCTTACATCGGGGACCAGGCCTTTTTTCAGGTCAACACCGACAAGCCTTATCGTGTCTCCGCTCTCGCGTGTTGTTACCCAGTCCTCCTTTGATGTTCTTTTAAACCTGACATCAAGGTCACCAAGTACCTCGTTTATATCATCCCTGTTGCCGTTCCCGGCTTCAGGTGCCGCAGGTTTCCCTTCCCCGCTTTTCTCTGCCCTGTAATCCCTGAAGAAGCTTGTTGCATAAACCTTGTCGGCGATCTCCCTGAAGACGGAACCCGCGACAAGGTTTCCGTAATAAACTCCGTTTGAAGGGGCATTTACCACGACGATGCAGGAGTAAAGGGGATTTTCAGCTGGAAAATATCCGACGAAGGAGGCCTGGTAGGAGATCCTGGCTTCTGTGCGGTATCCGTGTTTGTCTTTTGCAATCTGGGCTGTTCCGGTCTTACCTGCTATCTTGTAGTTGGCACTTTTAAGGTTGGTAGCCGTTCCGTGTTCAACAACCCCCTCCATCATGGCCTTTGCTTTTTTGATTGTCGAACGTGAGGCGATTGAGTTCACAATAACCTCGGTACCAAAGTTTTTAACAACTGATCCGTTCCTGAGCACCCCGGTGACAAACCTCGGACGAACCATGCGGCCGTCATTTGCGACGGCGTTGTAAAAAGTAAGTATCTGAAGCGGTGTCATCTGAACCTCATACCCGTGCGACATCATTGGAAGGGTCAGTCCCGACCACAGCTTATCGCCCGGATACCGGATAAGTGGGGCACCTTCACCCTTGATCTGCAGGTCGAGAGTCTGGTTCAACCTCATTGCGTAGAGGCGGTTGACAAATTCCTTTGGATTATTCTTGTAATGTTCCGTTATCAGAATAGACGTCCCGACATTTGACGATTTTTCGAATACCTGCTTGACGCTAAGCTTTCCGTAACCCTCTTCCCTGGTGTCGCGGATCACCTTGTTGTAAAATTTAACACTGCCATCGCGGGTGTCGACAATGTCGCCTGTGTCAATTACCCCGTCTTCAAGCGCTGCCATTATCACCGGAAGTTTAAAAGTCGATCCCGGTTCAGTGCTTTCCCCGACTGCGTAATTGTAAGTTTCGTGATATGCCCCGTCACTGCCCTGCTCGAGGTTTGCAATTGCCCGGATATCGCCGGTTGCCACTTCCATTAGCACGGCACACCCATGATGTGCGTTGTGCTTCCTGAGCTGGTTCTCGAGGGCGCTTGACGCAACATCCTGAAGATCAATATCAAGGGTTGTTACAATATCATTCCCGTCTTTCGACTCGATGCTTTCACCATCATTGACGGGGATCCAGTCACCTCCCGTCAGTCTCTGCTTGACCACGATCCCATTCTTGCCTGCCAGTTCCTTATCGAATGATCCCTCAATCCCGACCCTGGTACCCTCATCGGCCAGGCTGAGGTAACCTATTGTACGGGCAGCCAGTTCGCTGTGCGGATGAATCCGCCTGCTCTCGGGCTGGGCTACAAGTCCGCCCTTATACTGACCTTCCCTGAAAATTGGCAGGCTCCTTCAGCTTTTTCAGGGTAATATAATCCACTCTTTTCCTGATAAGGAAGTAACGGTCGCCCCTCCGGCGAGCTTCGGTGATGACCGATTTCCAGCCTGAGGCTGATCTTTCTCCGAGAAGCCGCGAAAGGCCTTCTGAAAGTCCGCTGATGCCCCCTGACCAGGTATCTGCCGACATCCCGGTGCTCCGGGTATCCATATATACCGAATAATAAGGCACAGAGCTGGCAAGCAGTCTGCCGTCCCAGGCAAGGATATCTCCCCTGTTGGCCGGCATTTCAGCTTTCTTGTAGATGTATTTTTCGCCCATTGCCGACCATTTGCCGTGCTGGATGTACTGCAGGATCAGTATACGTACAAGCACTGCCAGTGCCAGAAGCACCATTGCAAAATATACAACAGCGCTTCTCCATACTATCTCATCCCGTACTGCCATTTCGTAAGCTATTTATCAATTACAATCTTGAATGGAGGTGTCTTTAAGTTCTTCAAGCCCCAGACCTTTTTCCCTTACCAGCCTGAAAACCTCCGACTGTTTGCTCACCGACATCAGATTTGCGGAGGTCGATAGTGATTCAGCCCTAAGGTCTTTTACCTCATTCGAAAGCCTGGTAGTTTCCCGCGTTATCTTCTCGGCATGAAACCTGTTCCCTATATACAGCGCTCCCAGGATTGTCAGGAAAACAAAGTACCAGAGATTCTTCAGGACCATCTTATCCGAAAGAATGATCCCGCTCAGCCATTCCTTAAGAAGGTTGCCCCGACTTTGCCTCCTTCTTCTTCCCTTCCTTTTCTCCCTCCATATCCTAAATTTTTTCTGCTATCCTTAACCTGGCGCTCCTTGCTCTCTTATTATCTTCAATCTCCAATCCGCCGGGATTATTCCCTTTCCTGCTTATCATTCTGAAGGGAGTGATGAGATTCCCGTAGAAGTCCTTCATTTCCACGCCTTCAAAATTTCCGGTCCTCATAAAATTCTTCACCACCCGGTCTTCAAGTGAATGATATGTAATGATAACAAGCCGGGCCTCCTTCTTCAGGACATCCAGCGACTGTTCGAGCATCTCCTTCAGGTAATCGATCTCGTGATTGACTGCTATACTCAGCGCCTGGAACACCCTTGCGTAGAATTTGTGCTCCTGCCTGGCAGGCGGCCAGCTTTCCTATTGCCGCAATGATATCACTTCACAGTTGTGAGTGGCTTCAGAGCTCTTGCAGTCACCAGTTCCCTGGCAATTCTTCTTGAATTTACAAGCTCGCCGTATTCGTACAGGATATTTGCCAGTGCAGTCTCATCAAGAGTCTTAAGCAGGCTGGCAGCAGTAACCGGACTTTTTTTATTCATTCGCATATCGAGCTGTACATCCTGTCGGAAGGTAAATCCTCTTGCAGGTTCATCAAACTGATGGAAAGAGACACCCAGATCGGCAATGAGTCCGTCGATTGATTCAATGCCATTAAACTGCAGATTGTTCTTTCAGGAATCTGAAATTCTGATGAAGGAAAAGCAGCCGTTTATCATCAGGGATATTCTGCAGTCGCATCCTCATCCTGGTCAAAAGCTATTAATCTGTCCGGTTCTTCAGCCGTTTCAGTATTTCCATTGAGTGTCCTCCTCCCCCGAAAGTAACGTCAACATAGATCCCGTCAGGCTTGATATTCAGCCCTCTGATACTTTCATCCAGCAATGCAGGTACATGGTAAAACATTACTCCATCGGCTCATTATTGCCTCCACCCATAAGCTTCTCAGCCAGTAAAGCAAAATCGTCGGCCGGCAATTCAATTGTTTCATAAACATTTGCCGCCCAGATCTCAATTCTTCCGTCCTGACCCGCCAGAACAACTTCCCTGTCAGCACCGATAAGCTCCAAATAGTCTTTTCGGGATCAGTATCCGGTTGTTATTGTCCAGGGTAAGTTCCAGGGTTCCTTTGAAGAAGTTCCTCCTGAACTTATTCTGTTCCCGGTTATAGGGATTCATTCTGCTCCTGATCTTTTCGACCTGTCTTTTCCAGTCATCGGCTGAGTAGAGCACAAGGCAGTTCTCGAAAATATCCTTCCTGACCACAAACTGATCCAGTGCTTCGGCGGGCATCTGCTTCTTGAATGCCATCGGAAGGATGATCCTCCCCTTGGCATCCACCTTGCACTGGAATTCGCCGATAAATGTGGCCATCTGATTTTTTTAGATTTAAAACGCTAAAAATAAGAAAAAAATATCCACTTTCCCCCACTTTCCTCCACTTTTTTTCAGGTTTTGTTAATAACTTTTTGAATTAGCATAATTTCTAAAGTATTCATGCACTTCCAAAAGCCTCTTTTTTTGTATTAAATTCAATCAATTACCAGGCTTTTCAAACACTCCCGGTCCTAAGTACAGAATGCAAACCTATCCCCCAGGGAGTTGTTGAAAAAGTCTAAATCCATTAATCCAGCCTACCGGCTGTGGATTGAGTTTGTACTTTTTTAAAATCCTTCAAACAGTTTTTTTGATACCTTTACATACCTCATTCAAAACTCAATGGTGAAATGAACGAATCCCCAAATGCAATGAAGTTCTGAAGATCGACGTGGAACAGGTACTTTATGCAAAAAATCCTGCACTGAAAAAGACAGTCTCCCCGAATTGTCATCAACTATCTGAAGAGGATAGTCCACCAGGATGAACTGAATGAATTCCTTAAAGCCAGCGGACACCTGAGGGGTGCCGATTCATTGAGGCCGGACTAAAATCTTTCGACATAAAATACAATGTCTTCGGTAAACGAAAACATACCACCGGGGGGAGATACATCTTCGTGTCCAATCATCCCCTCGGTGGACTGGACGGTCTTGTCTTCATAAAGGAGTTGTCAAAATACCATAGGATCTAAAATTTCCTGTAAATGACATACTTTTGAACATTAAAAACCTGTCGGGGATATTTCTTCCCGTAAATAAGCATGGAGCACAGGGCAGAGAGGCGGCAAAAAATATTGAGGCCGCTTATGCTTCAGAATGTCAGATACTCTACTACCCGGCCGGACTATGTTCAAGAAAGAAGAAAGGAGTCATAAAGGACCTTGATTGGCATAAAAGCTTTATCTCCAAAGCAGTCCAGCACAAAAGAGATATTGTTCCTGCCTTCTTTTCTGGCAGAAATTCAAATTTCTTTTACAATCTTTCGAACCTCCGGCACTTTCGTGGGGATAAAAGCAAATATTGAAATGCTTTACCTCGTCGATGAATTGTTCAGGCAGAAAGGTAAGGAAATAAACCTGGTGTTTGGAAAGACCATACCCTGGCAAACCTTTGATAATACCAGGACGCAACCGGAATGGGCCGAGTGGGTGAAGGGCAAATCGTATGAACTTGAACGATTTATTACCGGAAATCAGAAACTCTGAAAAAATTTCTAAATTGCACCGAATTTTTCAATAAAATATTCGGATAAAGGGACAATCAAAGTAGTATAAATGAAACCAATAGCTGAACAACTGCCCAAGGATCAGATAATTGCCGAATTGACTGAGGATAAACTTCTCCGGAAAACCAATAACGGCAACAATGAAGTTTATATCTTTAACAATAATAATTCACCGGCTTTGATGCATGAAGTCGGAAGGGTAAGGGAAATCACCTTCAGGCATGCCGGCGGCGGAACCGGAAAGGATATTGATATTGACGAATTTGACCTTGACAAGGAGGATCCGCAACAGCAGCTTATTGTTTGGGACCCTGACAATAAAGAAATTGTGGGAGGTTACCGTTTCTATTTTCCAAAAAAGGGATGTACCAATTGTGACATCAGTAAACTTGCTTCTTCATCATATTTTACTTTCTCCGACAAGTTCCTGAAAAAGTATTATCCCCATATGATGGAACTTGGCCGTTCATTCGTTCATCCAGATTATCAGTCGCGCACGATGGGCCGCAAGAGTCTTTACGCTCTCGATAACCTTTGGGACGGACTGGGTGCTGTGATTCTCGAAAACCATCACCTTAAGTATCTGTTCGGGAAAGTCACGATGTACACCCATTTCAACCAGAAAGCAAGGAATATGATACTCTACTTTCTGAAGAAGCACTTCGATGATCCTGATAAACTGGTAGTTCCACTTGACCCTGCCAATATCGACATTCATGAGGAGGAGATGAAACTGCTATTTAACAAAGTGAAGATACAGGAACAACTATAGTATCCTCTCAAGGGAAGTAAGAAACCTTGGCGAAAATATTCCGCCGCTGATAAATGCCTATATGAATCTTTCACCCACGATGCGCACCTTCGGCACCTTCATCAATCACAAATTCGGAGATGTTGAGGAAACAGGGATAATGATAACCCTTCGGGATATTTACATTGAAAAGATCAACAGGCACCTGGCTTCATACAAAAAGGATTTTCTGATAACCTGGTTCTCGCCAGGAAATCAGTAAGCCCTTGCATTTCTGCCCTCTATATAATTTATATATGACTGGTTGGCGACCTTGTTCCCGCCGGGGGTCGGGTAATTGCCTGTGAAATACCAGTCGCCCGTATGGCCCGGACAGGCCTCATGCAGTCCTTCGATCGACTGGAAGACAATCTTCACTTCTGCCTTAATATCTTCGGATTTCAGCAGGGCAGAGATTTTTCCCGAGATCATTTCCGTACAGAATGGTTTGTAAATCTCTTTGACAAGATTTCTGATCTCCTCAACCGGTTTCTTCAGCTCAGCTTTGGCTTCCTCGTATATCTTGCTTATAAGCCCTTCATTCCCCGTCTCTTTCAGCAGTTCAATCGCTGCCTTGAATGCGATAAGATCGCCCAGCTTTGCCATGTCAATGCCGTAACAATCGGGATACCGCAGCTGGGGAGAGGAGGAGACTATCACAATTTTCCTGGGATCGAGCTTGTCCAGGATTCTTATTATGCTCATTTTCAGGGTCGTTCCCCTAACAATCGAATCATCAATGACAACAAGGTTATCGATTCCCCTGCGGACTACACCATACGTTACATCGTACACGTGACCTACAAGATCGTCGCGGCTTTTATCTTCAGTAATGAAAGTCCTGAGTTTGGCATCCTTAACGGCAATCTTCTCCACCCTCGGCTTCACACTGATGATTTTCACAAGCTCTTCCCTTGAAAAGGTTCCCTTTTTTTCGATTATCCTTTCGACCTTTGACTGGTTTATGTAATCCTCCAGTCCCCTGACAAGTCCGAAGAATGCACTTTCGGCAGTATTAGGAATATATGAAAATACCGTATTCTCAATATCATGGCCGACAGCTCTCAGTACCGGCTGTGTAAGCAGTTCCCCGAGTCGTTTGCGTTCCTTGTAAATGGCCTTATCGGTGCCCCTGGAGAAGTAGATCCGTTCAAATGAGCATTTCCTGAGTTCGGTAGCCTCTCTTATCATTTCCACTTTTGTTTCTCCTGAAGCCTTGACTATGATGGCGCTTCCGGGAGGAAGTTCGTTCACGTTCTTAGTGCGGACATTAAAGATTGTCTGAATTACAGGACGTTCGGAAGCTACGACGACCAGCTCGTCATCAACAAAATAGAATGCCGGTCTTATCCCGGCCGGATCCCTCATCACGAAACCGTCGCCATGGCCAACCATACCTGCCATTGCATATCCGCCATCCCAGTTACGGCTTGCCTTTCTTAAAACCGATGCCAGATCAAGGTCCTTCTCAATCAGGGGAGTAATATCCTTCTTTGAGTATCCCAGGTTCTTGAAAATCCTGAACAACCGTTCGTTCTCCTCATCAAGCCGGTGACCGACATTTTCAAGAATCGTCACGGTATCTGAAAAGTCGACCGGGGTCTGCCCAAGCTCAACCAGGCTCCTGAAGATCTCATCAACATTGGTAAGGTTGAAATTCCCGGCCATCACAAGGTTCTTTGATTTCCAGTTGTTCTGACGGCTTACGGGATGGACATAGTCAATATTGTAATTCCCGTAGGTCCCGTAACGCAGATGGCCCAGATAAATATCGCATGCAAAGGGAATCCTGGTTTTTATGAATTCAGGGTCACGAAATTCTTCAGGGTATAAGCCTTTCAGTTTATCTATATCCTCATAGATCGATCCGAAGATCTCTTTTATCGGATTTGCTTTGTTTGACCTCTGGCGGAAAATATAACTGTTTCCCGGAAGGACATTAAGTTTTATTCCCGCAATACCTGCACCATCCTGTCCCCTGTTATGCTGTTTCTCCATCATCAGGTACATCTTCTGCAAGCCCCAGTCCCATGCGCCATATTTCTCAAAATAATAGCGCATCGGCTTCCGCAATCTTAACATCGCGATGCCGCATTCATGTTTTATATTTTCACTCATGGCTTTTTATTAATCCAGATCCGGGAAGTTAATCTTGTCCGGCACAAGATAGGCGTCGGGCCATACCCTGCGGATCATAAGAAGATCCTTTGTACCTTCTGTTTTAGTTCTGTAATCGCCTGCCCGGATCTTGTAGTAACCCGGTCTTTCAAAAGTGGCATATGATTTTATCCCGGGGAACCTTGCAATAAATTCTGCTTCCATTTTACCCGATTCCACTTTCGCATTTCTGTCTGAGCTGTTATAGATCTGTATCCTGAAACCATCCAGGCCATCCTGTTTCATGTTCGAAAGAACATGCCTGCTTATAAGGGTATCGATGCGTGCATCCTGGTAGATATGGAGCTGTCCCATCCTGCTATTGCCGTTCCTGTCCCTTTGCAAAAGACCCTCGGTCGAAATCTTGTCCTGAGCCATGCATAAACCTGAAGAAATGCCGGTCAGTAAAATAAGAATAAGAAAAATTGTCCTTTTCAGCATCTGAAAATAATTTCGTCAGCCAAGTTCCTCAGCCTGTTCATCGGTTATCTCCAGATTATGATAAACATTCTGGATATCATCATCATCTTCAAGACTTTCAATAAACCGCATCACTTTCCTGGCAGATTCGAGATCAAGACTCTTTGTGGTCGTTCGGGACCCTTTTCAGCACCGCTTCCTCAGGTTCAATGCCAAGTTCAATCAGCTTCCTGTTGACACTTCCGAAATCTTCCTTGGCGCAGGTTACGGTTATTGTATCCTCCTCAACTTCAAAATCCTGTGCCCCGGCATCAATCAGTTCAAGTTCCAATCTCTTCGGGCGAGAATCCTTCATTTAAAATTGTAAAGACTCCCTTTCCTCTCAAAGAGGGAACTCAATGAACCATTAGTACCAAGCTTACCTCCATGCTTATTGAAAGCTGACCTGATCGATGCAACCGTTCTGTTGTTATTGTCAGTAAGACATTCGGCAAACACTGCTATACCGCAGGGTCCATAACCTTCAAAAGATGTTTCAACATAGCTGGCTGCATCTGATCCGACAGCCTTTTTAATTGCTCTTTCAATGTTATCCTTGGGCATGTTGGCCCCTTTGGCATTCTGAACGGCCAGCCTGAGCCGGGCATTTGATTCAGGATCACCGCCTCCCTCCTTTGCAGCAATGATGATCTCCTTTATTATCTTAGTAAAGATCTTTCCTCTCTTTGCATCAATTGCACCTTTCTTCCGCTTAATTGTTGACCATTTACTGTGACCTGACATATGCCCTGGGATTTAAATATTATGGTGCAAAATTAAATATTTCTTTAATACGTCACGCAATGTAATTACTTTTGTGCGATTTTAAGGCATGAGACGAAGAGGGCATGAGGCGACGGGGTGAGGGAGAATGCATGATGCCCGCTCTGCCTCCTTCGTCGGCATCTCCCCCGGAGGGGGAGAAAATTTCGGAGTAGAAAAAATGGTTTGGATGGACAAAAAAGTATATATAGAGACGTATGGTTGTCAGATGAATGTCGCTGACAGTGAGGTTGTTGTTTCAATTCTTGCTGCAACAGGGGTATGAACACACAGACTGATATCAACGATGCCGGACTAATCCTCATCAATACCTGTTCGATACGTGAAAATGCTGAACAGCGGATCTGGGGAAGACTCCAGGCAATCAGTCACCTCAAGAAGAAAAACAGGGGACTGCTGGTCGGACTGATCGGTTGCATGGCGGAAAGGCTAAAGGAAAATGTGATAGAAAAAGAGCGCCTGGTCGACCTGGTGGTGGGTCCTGACGCATACCGTGAGCTTCCATCGCTGATAATTGAAGCTGAAACCGGTCACAAAGCCGTTAACGTTCTCCTTTCGCGCGAAGAGACATATGCAGATATTTCACCAGTGAGGATGGACAAAAACGGAGTCACCTCGTTTGTATCCATCATGAGGGGATGCAATAACATGTGCGCTTACTGTGTGGTCCCGTATGTAAGGGGGGCCGAACGGAGCCGCGATCCGGAATCAATATTGACTGAGGTAAGGGAACTATTCGGTATGGGGTACAGGGAGGTGACCCTCCTTGGGCAGAACGTTGACTCATACCACCGGGATATCAACGGGAAAACGACAGGCTTTCCTGAGTTGCTTGAAAAAGTGGCTGTGATAAGTCCGCTCCTCAGGGTAAGGTTTTCAACATCACATCCCAAAGATATTTCAGATGAACTTCTTCTGATGATGTCGAAGCATGACAATATCTGCAAACATATCCATCTGCCTGCCCAGAGCGGGAGCAGCCGCATCCTGAAACTGATGAACCGCGAGTATACCCGTGAATGGTATATGAACCGGATCAGTGCAATACGCTCAATCATTCCCGGTTGTGCCATATCGACTGATATGATAGCGGGCTTCTGCACCGAGACAGAAGAAGATCATAAAGGGACTCTTTCGCTGATGGAATGGGCAGGATACGATTTTGCATATATGTTCAAATACAGCGAGCGGCCGGGTACCAAAGCTGCAAGAAAATATAAGGATGATGTTCCGGAAGAGGTCAAGACCAGGAGACTTAATGAAATTATAGCGCTTCAGAAAAGGATTTCGGAAAGGTCAAAAAAACAAGATGTCGGAAAGGTTTTTGAGGTACTGACAGAGGATTTTTCAAAAAGGTCGGCCGAAAATCTGTCGGGCCGCACATCGCAGAATAAGGTTGTGGTATTCCCCGCAGACGGGCACAGGAAGGGTGAATATGTGAATGTTCTTGTTGAGAGGTGTACTCCGGCGACATTGATTGGGAGAAAAATATAACCGCCTCCCCTCCCGGGTTCCCGGAATTCCCCCTGGCGAAAGGGGAAAAAAAGATATGTTGAGTTGGATCCTGGCACATTCTTTGCGGTTAAAGGATTTCATAATTAAGTAATTAATAATCCTTAACAATATTTAGTTGGATTTTTCTTCAACTACGCTTAACTTGCATAATAATAAATACCTCGAAAATGAAAACAAAAATACTTTTCCTTCTTTTATGCTTCGCCGTCTCAGCCGGTGCAGCATCGGGCCAGAAGAGCGATAAGAAGAGCAAAAAGAATATTAAAATTTCCGGGTATGTTGTCGATGGGACGCAGAAACCCGTTGCAAACGCCATTGTACTTGTCGACGAAGAAAAAACCGGATATCTTACGGATGCCAGGGGATTTTACAAGCTCAAAGTAAAATCGGACGCGAAAAAGATCGGCATATTTACTACAACAAACGGGATCCGTGAAGAACTGATCGACGGCAAGACCAGGATCAATTTCACATTTGAAGGTTCTGTTCCCGATCAGATCCGGGTTGAGGCTAAATCGCCAGGTGACGAGGAGGTAAATATCGGTTATCAGACTGTAAAGAAGCGGAATGTAACAGGCACAGTATCGAATCTTGACGGTTCCAATTCAAAATATGGTTCGTACAGGACTATTTATGATATGATCAGGGGTGAACTACCCGGGGTCCAGGTTGTCGGGAACTCAATCAAAATAAACGGGGCATCATCACTTACACTCAGCACCGAACCTCTTTTTGTTGTCGATGGTGTAACCGTCTCAAGTGTTGATAATATACAGCCTTCGATGGTTAAATCGATCCAGGTCCTCAAAGGTTCATCTGCTTCAATTTATGGTTCGAGAGGGGGTAACGGAGTTATCCTTATCAACCTGATAAACTCAAGCGATCAGATGAAATAAACCTGCCGGTTATTTCCCGTTCTTAATTATCAGCTTCAGCTCTTCAAGCTGCAGAGCTGAAATTTCCGAAGGAGTATCAAGCATTACGTCACGTCCGGAGTTATTTTTCGGAAACGCGATGAAGTCGCGGATGGAATCCTGTCCGCCGAACATTGCAGTCCACCTGTCGAATCCGAATGCAATGCCGCCATGAGGAGGTGCGCCGTACCTGAAGGCATTCAGCAGGAACCCGAACTGTTCATTCGCCTCATCTTCAGTGAATCCCAGTACCCTGAACATTAATTTCTGGACATCGGCGTCATGAATTCTCACTGAGCCGCCTCCAATCTCCACTCCGTTTATTACAAGGTCATATGCATTTGCCCTGACACTGCCGGGATCAGTCTCCATCAGGGGAATATCCTCCGGTTTGGGGGATGTGAACGGGTGATGCATGGCAAAGAACCTGCCTGCCTCTTCGTCCCACTCAAGAAGGGGAAAATCAACCACCCAGAGTGGAATAAATATATCTTTCTTTCTTAAACCCAGCCTGTTTCCCATTTCAAGGCGAAGTTCAGAAAGCGCCGTAAGCGTTTTTTTGCGTTCGCCTGCCAGTATCAGGACAAGATCTCCGGGTTTTGCTCCGAAGGCCTGTGCCCAGATGTTAAGGTCGCCGGGGGAATAAAATTTATCGGCTGAGGATCTGAGAGTACCGTCAGTTCCATACTTAAGATAAACAAGACCTTTTGCTCCTATTTGCGGACGCCTCACGAATTCCGTTAGTTCGTCAAGCTGTTTCCTTGAGTACTCCGAACATCCTCCGGCACAAATGCCTCCGATATATTCTGAATTGTCAAAAACCTGGAATCCTTTTCCCCTGACAATACCGGAAAGATCGCAGATTTTCATTCCGAACCGCAGATCAGGCTTATCACTGCCATATGATTCCATAGCCTCCCTGAAGGGCATCCTTATGAATGGTTCATTGAAATCGATACCCCTGACCTGTTTAAAAAGGTACTTTGCCAGTCCTTCAAAGGTCTCAAGAATGTCGTCCCTTTCCACAAACGACATCTCGCAGTCGATCTGTGAAAACTCGGGCTGCCTGTCGGCCCTGAGATCCTCATCCCTGAAACATTTCACGATCTGGAAATACTTGTCAAAACCTGCCACCATAAGCAGCTGCTTCAAGGTCTGGGGCGATTGCGGCAATGCATAAAATGTCCCGGGCTGCATCCTCGAAGGGACGACAAAGTCGCGGGCGCCTTCGGGAGTTGATTTGATCAGGACAGGTGTCTCTACTTCGATAAATCCAACGCTATCCATATATTTCCTTACCTCCTGAGCCACCCTGTGCCGGAGTATTATATTGTTCTTTACTATGCTTCTCCTCAGGTCGAGGTAGCGGTATTTCATGCGCAGTTCCTCCCCGCCGTCGGTCTCTTCCTCAATTGTGAACGGAGGTATTTCGCTGCGGTTAAGGATTGTCAGTTCATTTACGTCTATCTCAATTTCACCAGTCGGCATTCTGGGATTTTTATTGCTCCGTTCCCTGACTTTGCCTACCGCCTGCACCACAAATTCCCTGCCGAGCTTCCTGGCCTTTTCGCACAGCTCATTGTTGGTCTCCATGTTGAAAACAAGCTGCGTTATCCCGTAGCGGTCGCGGAGATCAACAAATGTCATTCCGCCAAGGTCTCTTGATTTCTGTACCCATCCGCTTAAAGTAACGATTGTACCGGCCGATTTCAGGTTCAGCTCCCCGCAGGTGTGTGTTCTGTACATTTATCTGATATTAAGTTTAGGCAAAAATAGATAATTTTGGCATACCCTCCGCCTGAATTCCTCCCAAAGCCTGTTTCACCCCCAAACCCCCCAAAGGGGGCTTAAAATCCTGATCAATCCACTGGATCTCATCTCCCCCCCGGGAGAGATCCCCCTTCAGCGGGAGAGGGGTAATCCTTAACTAAACAAATGACCGTAATATAATGTCACCAATTCTTCTTAAATTTAGTCCATAATTTTAATACCGATGCCAGCAAGCCAGGACGAAATCTTTATGCATGCCGCCCTTGATGAAGCGAGGAAAGCCTTCAATAAACGGGAGATCCCGGTAGGTGCAGTTATAGTCTCAGACGGCATCATTATTGCCCGGGCCCACAACCTCACCGAGACCCTGAAGGATCCGACAGCACATGCCGAGATGCAGGCCATCACCGCCGCAACCAACTGGCTTGGTGGAAAATATCTCATCGACTGCACGATTTATGTCACTCTGGAGCCCTGTGCGATGTGTGCAGGAGCTATCGGCTGGAGCCAGGCATCGCGACTGGTTTACGGTGCAAATGACGAAAAAAAGGGATATACGCTTGTGCGTGGCGACCTCCTCCACCCGAAAACAGCAGTCAGGTCAGGCATCCTGGCCAGGGAATGCTCGGAGATACTAAGCGTGTTCTTTAAGCCAAAAAGGGAACCTCCAAACAGCGATTTGAACTGAACTGCGGATTAAAAGAAAGTATAAGTTTACTTAAAACAATCACTATGACCTTCGACAACAGCAAAACGATAATCGGATTCAGGATAAAACTGTTTGCGGCTACTGTTATTTTCCTTGGTTGGCTCCTGCTGGCTTTTGCCGCAAGGGTAATAAAATTCCCTATGCTCGGAATGGAGGAAACCGGTTGGACTCTGATACTGGCATCATGTTACATGTTATACCTGTTTGTCCCGCTGGTACTCAATTACCAGTATATCTACTTCTCAGACGATGGCAACAATTTAGTCTTCAGGTATTTTACCTCGGGAATAATAGGAGGTAAAAAGAATTCAATAGAGATTGATAAGAGTACTTTTTCAGGCTATACGCTTGAAAAGAAATTGTTCGGCCTTAACCAGAGCATAACGCTTTATCAGCTGATAAAGGGCAGAAAAGCCAAATACCCGCCGATCTATATAAGCGCACTAAAGCGTGAAGAAAAAGCCAGGGTGCTTAGGTCATTGAATTCCCTTTCACCCAGGAATGAAAATAAATGATGGCATTATGAGTTAAATCATTTTAAATGAATAAATCAGGATTCAACTTTGGGTTCAGAAATTTAAGTGCTCCGGAAATCGTAAATTAACCCTAATCAATATATTACATCATGAACGTAGATAAAATTCTGAACAACCTCGAAAAGAAACATCCCGGAGAGGTTGAATATTTACAGGCAGTCAGAGAAGTACTGGAATCAATCGAAGAGGTTTACAACGAAAATCCCCAGTTTGATTCTGCCAATATTATTGAACGCCTCGTCGAGCCCGACAGGGTCGTTATGTTTAAAGTCCCATGGGTTGATGATGAAGCAAACGTACAGGTTAACCTTGGTTACAGGATCCAGTTCAATAACGCCATCGGGCCCTACAAGGGAGGCTTGCGTTTCCACCCCAGCGTCAATCTCTCGATCCTTAAATTCCTGGGCTTTGAGCAAATCTTCAAGAATGCGCTCACCACGCTTCCGATGGGTGGAGGCAAGGGCGGTTCGGATTTCAATCCGAAAGGAAAATCGAATGCTGAGGTCATGAGGTTCTGCCAGGCTTTCATGCTTGAGCTCTGGAAATACATCGGACCCGAAATAGATGTCCCCGCGGGTGATATCGGCGTCGGAGGCCGTGAGATCGGTTATCTGTATGGAATGTATAAAAGACTCAAAGGCGACCATACAGGCGTTCTTACCGGTAAAGGAAGCAACTGGGGCGGCTCTCTCATAAGACCTGAGGCAACAGGTTTCGGCGGGATCTACTTTGCAAAGGAGATGCTTGCAACAAGGAACGAAACATTAAAAGGCAAGAAAGTTTCTATTTCCGGATTTGGCAACGTGGCCTGGGGTGCTGCACTCAAGGCAACCGAGCTCGGGGCACAAGTTGTAACAATTTCAGGTCCCGACGGCTATATTTTTGACCATGAAGGCATTTCGGGCAAAAAGATTGAATACATGCTCGAATTGAGGGCCTCCAACCAGGATATTGTCAAACCCTATTCATATGTATTCGAGGACGGTGAATTCCATGAAGGGAAGTGCCCGTGGGAAGTTAAGGTAGATATAGCCTTACCCTGCGCCACCCAGAATGAGCTTAACGGTGAGGATGCGAGGTTGCTGATCGCCAATGGAGTAACGATGGTTGCAGAAATCTCGAACATGGGATGTACACCCGAGGCTATCGAAGAATTTAATAAAAACAACATCATGTTCGCACCCGGTAAAGCGGTAAACGCAGGTGGTGTAGCGACATCCGGACTTGAAATGACTCAGAACGCAATGAAATTGAGGTGGAACAGCCAGGAGGTTGACGGCCGCCTGCATGAGATAATGCGAAACATCCACGAACAATGTGTCAGGCATGGCAGACGCCCCGACGGAACCGTTGATTATGTAAGGGGTGCAAATATTGCCGGTTTCCTGAAAGTGGCAAATTCGATGCTGGATATGGGGGTGTTGTAGAAGAGCTCAGGGCTCAGAGCGCAGAGCTAAGGGATGTTCTTTCAAAGCTCCGCTCCCTGGAGGGGCTGGGGGTGGGTTTCTTTCTTCGGGAAAATTTACTTCAATCATATATAGCGCAGGATTTTTTGTATCTTTATCCTGTCTCATTCTTCGTGCTATGCCTACAGAAATACCCCTCCAGCATAAAATTGCTCTGGGCATTATACCGCATATTGGCGATATCAATGCCCGGAAACTTGTTTCTTATTTCGGCGATGTTGAAGCGGTTTTCAGGGAGCCTTACCAGAGCCTGGTTAAAATTCCGGGGATAGGAACAGGACTGGCCAGGTTTATCTGTGAAAGATCATACCTCTCAATTGCAGAAAAGGAAGCTGAATATGTAATAAAAAACAATATCAGGACTTTCTTTTACCTCGATAACGACTACCCCTACAGGCTCAGGCAATGCGACGATTCGCCGGTAGTCTTCTACTTCACGGGCAATTGTGACCTTAACAGTTCCAAGATCCTGAGTGTAGTTGGCACACGCAATGCAACTGTACGGGGAAAGGAATTGTGTGAAAAAATAGTCAGCGGGCTTGCCGGAGGCCATCCGGATCTTATTATTGTCAGCGGACTCGCTTACGGTATTGATATTTGCGCACATAAGTCTGCACTTTCAAACAACCTGCAAACAATCGGGGTCCTAGGACACGGCTTGAAAACCATTTATCCTGGAATACATCGTTCCACAGCCAGGTCAATGATCGAAAAAGGAGGCCTTCTGACCGATTTTATGTCGGAAACGCTTCCTGAAAGAAACAATTTCCTGAAGAGAAACAGGATAATCGCGGGTATCTCAGACGCCACCCTGGTGGTTGAATCCGGCATTAAGGGCGGCGCCCTGATAACTGCCGACATGGCAAACTCTTACAACAGGGATGTATTTGCAGTTCCCGGAAGGCCCGACGATCAATGGTCAGCCGGATGCAACAGCCTGATTAAGACCAACAAGGCGGCCCTTGCAGAAACAGCCGAAGATATTGAGTCATTTCTCAGGTGGAAACCTGAGAAATCAAAGGCGCCTGTCCAGAGATCGCTTTTCTCTGAACTGGACGATAGTGAAAAAGGGATCTACGAACTTATCATGAAGGAGGGAGAATTAAACATCGACACAATCTGCCGGTCACTTGAGATACCCATAAGTAAGCTGTCACCCCTCCTGTTGCAGATGGAATTCAAAGGAATTGTAAAATGCTATCCGGGAAATTTGTACAGGACGAATTAAGATGGATTAAAGAAATGACAGTTTTTTAACAAAATTATCACTGAACAGGTTAATCTGTTTTAATTTTTTTAATTTTAGCGACCATAAAATTAAAATCCTAATCCAATGGATCAAAGAGTGCAACAATTCATGGCTATGATCAAGGCTAAAAACCCGGGTGAAAATGAATTCCACCAGGCTGTACAGGAGGTTTCAGAATCACTGATCCCTTTTATTGAAGAAAATCCGAGATACAAACATGCAAAAATACTTGAAAGAATTGCAGAACCCGAAAGGACAATAATCTTCAGGGTGCCGTGGCTTGACGATAAGGGCGAAGTACAGATTAACCGTGGTTTCAGGATTGAAATGAACAGTGCAATCGGTCCATATAAAGGCGGGCTCAGGTTCCATCCGACTGTCAACCTTGGTATACTTAAATTCCTGGCATTTGAACAGGTCTTTAAAAACAGCCTTACAACACTCCCTATGGGAGGCGGAAAGGGTGGTTCCGATTTTGATCCCAAGGGAAAATCCGACAATGAGGTTATGCGCTTCTGCCAGAGTTTTATGACGGAGCTCTTCCGGCATATAGGCGCTGATACTGACGTACCGGCAGGTGATATTGGTGTGGGGGGCCGCGAGATCGGATACCTGTTCGGCCAGTACAAAAGATTGAAAAATGAATTCACCGGGGTTCTTACCGGCAAGGGCATCGAATGGGGCGGGTCCCTGATACGTCCCGAGGCGACGGGCTATGGAGTGACATATTTTGCACAGAACATGCTTGCCACAAGGGGAGAATCGTTTAAAGACAAAACAGTTCTGATCTCAGGATCGGGGAATGTTGCCCAGTATGCCACGGAAAAAGTAACCGAGCTTGGCGGTAAGGTTGTGACCTCGTCCGATTCGAACGGCTTTGTTTACGATCCCGACGGAATAGACTGTGAGAAATTGAAATACATAATGGAGCTTAAGAATGTCCGCAGGGGAAGGATAAAAGAGTATGCCGATAAATTTGGCGTGGAATATTTCGAGGACAAACGGCCCTGGATGATAAAATGCGATATTGCAATGCCCAATGCAACCCAGAACGAGATAAATGCCGGTGATGCCGGACTCCTTGTGAAGAACGGATGTATCTGTGTTGCCGAAGGCGCAAACATGCCATCCACTCCCGAAGCTGTTGAAATATTCCTTAAGGCAGGGATACTTTATGGACCCGGCAAAGCAGCCAATGCTGGCGGAGTAGCCACCTCAGGACTTGAAATGACTCAGAATTCCATGAGATTACCCTGGTCGCGCCAGGAAGTGGATGATAGACTGCGGATGATAATGAAGAATATTCACTCAACTTGTGTTAAATTCGGGAAGCAGAAAGACGGATTTATAAATTACGTTGACGGCGCTAATATCGGAGGTTTTGTCAAGGTGGCAAATGCCATGATGGCACAGGGTGTTGTTTAATGCAACTGATTGATACACATACACATCTTTATCTTCCGGAATTTGACAGCGACAGGGATGCTGTCGTAGGCAGGGCAGTTCAGAATGGCGTGAACGGGCTGTTTATGCCGAATATCGACATGGCATCGGTTGACCAGATGTTATCAGTTGAGAACCGTTACCCGGGAATCTGTTATTCGATGATCGGCCTCCATCCTACTTCAGTCAGTAAAGATTACCCGGATCAGTTGGATCAGCTTGAAGAAATAGCTGCCAGCCATAAATTTTATGCTATTGGCGAGATAGGAATAGATCTTTATTGGGACCAGACTTTTCTAAAGGAACAGATCGAAGCATTTAAAAGACAGGTGGCATTTGCCATCAGATCAGGATTACCCGTTGTCATCCACTCCAGGAATTCATTTCCCGAGATCTTCCAGGCCCTCGAAGAATTTAAAGGATCATCACTTACTGGCGTTTTTCACGCTTTTACAGGTACCATAAGGGAGGCCGAAAAAGCAATCGAAATGGGATTTAAGCTCGGGATCGGTGGTATAGTTACATTTAAAAACTCGGGACTGGACAAAGTTGTCAAAGAGACCGGTCCGGAAAACATAATACTCGAAACCGATTCACCTTACCTGGCGCCGGTACCTCATCGGGGGAAAAGAAACGAAAGCTCTTATCTTTGTATAATAAATAGTAAACTTGCAGAGTTATCTGGCTTAAGCAGGGAGGAAACGGCATCGATAACCTTTTCCAACTCTGTCAGGCTATTCGGAATCTGAAAGTTGTGTATGAAAAACAAGGCTGAAACTTCGATCCTTATAATTTATACCGGAGGAACAATCGGTATGGTGCATGATCCTGTCACAGGCTCACTGGTACCGATTGATTTCAAGCATATTACTGATCATGTTCCTGAATTGCTGAAGTTCGGCTTCGATCTTCAGTCGGTCTCTTTTGATCCTGTCAAGGACTCATCCAACATCGATCCCTCGATCTGGGTCAAAATGGCTGAGACCATCGAAGGGAACTACGAAAACTACGATGGCTTCGTGGTTCTTCACGGAACCGACACCATGGCTTACACAGCATCAGCCCTCAGCTTCATGCTGGAAAATCTTAGGAAACCAGTCATTCTTACCGGATCGCAGTTGCCCATCGGTCTCCTCCGCACTGACGGCAGGGAGAATCTTATAACATCGATCGAGATAGCCTCTGCCAGTGAAAACGGCCTGCCGCTAGTGCCGGAGGTATGTATTTATTTCGATAATGAACTGACCCGCGGCAACCGGACCACCAAGTTCAGCGCAGAGCATTTCGATGCCTTCAATTCGCCGAATTATCCGCCACTTGCCGAAGTCGGGCTTCACCTTAAATATAATTACAACCTTATCAGGTATTCCAGTCCTGAGAAAAGTCTGATCGTTCACAAATCATTCGACACCAATGTGGCCATCATGAAGCTGTTCCCGGGTATCAGCAGGAATTTTGTAGAAGCTGTGATAAACACTAAAGATCTTAAAGGGCTGATAATTGAAACATTCGGATCAGGAAATGCCCCCACCTACCCCTGGTTCATCGAAGAGCTGAAGAATTTCATTTCAAAGGGAGGTATAATTTTCAATGTCACCCAGTGTCACGGAGGAAGTGTTGAGATGGGGCTTTACGAAACCAGCCGCGAGATGCTTGCAGCAGGTGTCGTGAGCGGTAGGGACATCACGTCTGAAGCATCGATAACCAAGCTTATGCATTTACTGGGTGTTTGTTCATCGAGAGAAGATGTGATCAAATCGCTGGGGAGAACGATGGCGGGGGAGATGAGTTGAGGAAGAGACTAAGAGACTAAGAGACGAAGAGACGAAGGGACGAAGAGACGAAGAGACTCGAGAGAGGAAGGGACAGGAAGCAGCGCAGGGCACAGGGCAAAATATAGAATCCTGCCGGCGCGGGGTTTATTTTGGCTTTGGCGGAGAGAGGGGGATTAACTGAGTTGATCCCCGGGGGGGAGCTTCAAAGCCAAAATAATCCCTTACTCGTTTCACTCGAATGGTCTTTTTATTTTGTGGTTTTCCTCGCTCATGCGAGCATGGCTCAGAAATCCCCAAAATAAAAATCCCACGGCTGCGCCGGTGGATTATTTTGGCTTTGGCGGAGAGAGGGGGATTCGAACCCCCGGTGCCCTTTTGAGGCACACACGCTTTCCAGGCGTGCCAGTTAAACCACTCCTGCATCTCTCCGTGAATTGTTTGAACCAGCTTTAAACGGGTTTAACGCGGCGCAAATTACAAAAAAAAACAGAACCTGAAAGCCAGTAAGGTCTATTATCCGGTAATCACCGGATTTTATAATGGCCGCCAAGGATCTTCATGAATAATTTACCGGGCAGGATATATTTCAGTGTAACAGCGAGCTTCTGTTCATTTGATGCAATAATGTAACGCTGACGGGGATTTTTGCTTCCGATAATCTTCGCAATTTTCTTTGCGAGAATTATCGGATCCCAGCCTCCTGCTTCATCCTTTTCAATAACCGATAATGTCTCTTCAAACTGCTTCCGGTAAGGGTCTTCGGGAGTCACCGGTGCAAGGAAATTCCTCCGGTTGGCCGAGTTGCTGGTATGGAAATCACCGGGATTTATTACCACAACTTTAATATTGAATTTCCTGACCTCCATCCTCAAGGCTTCACTGAATCCCTCGATTGCAAACTTTCCGGCTGAATAGAATGCCTGGAAAGGCAATCCCATCAGTCCTCCTATTGAACTGAAATTTATGATAGTACCGCCGCCCTGGCTTCGCATTACCGGCAATACTTCCTTTGTCAGACGAACCATTCCTGTGAAATTTGTACCCATCTGGAGTTCAATGTTTTCAAACGGGGTTGTCTCGATTGGTCCGCCTGTATGCATGCCGGCATTATTAATTAGTACATCAATCCTGCCTTCTTTCTCAATAACGGCTTGAACTGCTTTCTCTATTGATCTGTGATCCAAAAGATCCATCTTCAGGACATTAACGCCCTCGCTTATTTCACAATCTTTCCGGATGGTACCATAAACAGAGTAGCCCTTCCCCGCAAGGAGACCAGCTGTCTGTCTGCCAAATCCTGTTGATATACCTGTGATCAGAATAACTTTACTCATAACAATCTTAATCCCGGATCTCTGACCTGCCAGCGGTGCTGTTCCTGTTACCGGTTAAAACTAAGTCAGAATACCCAGACTCTTTGCAGCTCCTGTAATCTTTTCTATGGAAATTTCAACCTGTTCCTTGGTGTGGGTTGCCATCAGCGAGTACCTTATAAGGCTATCTTTCTTGCGTACGGCAGGAGATACTACCGGATTTACGAAAACGCCGTCAGCCAGTAAAGCTTTGGTAAGTAAAAGCGCTTTTATATCGTCCCTGATAAATAAAGGAATAATGGGCGTCTCGGATTTTCCGGTATCAAATCCCATTTCTTTGAATCCCTTCAAAGCATAACGGGTAATTTCCCACAGGTGGCTTATCCTTTCAGGTTCGCTGACCATTATATCAATTGCAGCCAGCACTGATGCTGCTGAGGCGGGTGTCATGCTTGCGCTGAAGATAAGCGATCGTGAATTGTGCTTTATATAGTTTATTGTGTCTTTATCCGATGCAATGAAACCCCCAAGTGAGGCCAGTGATTTCGAGAATGTTCCCATAATCAGATCTACCTTCCCGGTAAGACCGAAATGTGAAGAGGTGCCTGATCCGTTTTTACCTATAACACCGATTGAATGTGCATCGTCAATCATAATGGTCGCATCATACTTATCTGCCAGTCTCACAAGTTCAGGTAATTTGACAATATCCCCCTCCATGGAGAATATACCATCAGCAACAATAAGCTTAAGGCTTTCAGGTGCACAGGTTTTTAACTTGCTTTCAAGGGAAAGCATATCATTATGACCATATTTAAGCACTTTTGAGAATGAAAGCCGGCTCCCTTCGATGATCGAAGCGTGATCGAGCTCATCAAGTAAAATATAATCCTTGCGGCCGGTCAGAACTGAGACGACCCCGAGATTAACCTGAAAGCCTGTGCTGTAGCAGAGAGCGCCATCCTTTTCAACAAGGTCGGCAAGCCGCTCTTCGAGCTTTATATGAATATCAAGAGTGCCGTTAAGAAACCTTGATCCAGCACATCCTGTACCATATTTATCAATGGCTTTTTTGGCAGCTTCCTTGATCTTTGGATGATTAGTAAGACCAAGGTAGCTGTTGGAGCCAAACATCAGGACTTTTTGTCCATTTATCGTAACTACTGTATCCTGATCAGATTCAATCTCCCTGAAATAAGGATAGATGCCAGCCCGCATAGCTTTTTGCGGCGCATCATATTTCGAGAGGTTTAATTGTAACTTCCTCACTTTTTTATTATATGTAGAGTCAAATATAATTAAAAAAGAATATGAGAGTCATAGATTTCAGAGAAATGTGGGGAGGCGAGGAGATGGAGCGAGGGAGCGAGGGAGCGATGGGGTGAAAAGATTGAGGATTGGGTAGTGAGGGAGTGTAATTTCGGATTGCGGATTGAGGATTGCGGATTGAGGATTTTCTAAAACCAAATATATTAACCCCTGAGTAAACAGAGTTACATTGTATTATGTTGAAAATCCTCTGTGACTTCTCTGTGGAACTCTGTGTAACTCAGTAGTTAATAAGCTATTTATCAGCTTATTGGAGAGCTAATTCAGAATAAGTTTAATAGCAGGACACTTTGGATATCATATTAGGCTGGCACCCCGTCGGTATACCCTGCCCTCATCCACTCAAGGTTTTCATGTCTGAAGAATGGTGTCAGCATCATTGCAAATTTCTGCATCTCAACCGCGCTCATCGGATTGAAATTCCGTAATATGGCCAGGTTTGATTCGACCACTTTCAGTGAATCCATCCCGACAACGATACCGCTCGGACCATTGAGTGAGAGGGCGAACCGTACAAGTTCGGCGGCATTAATGCCCTGGATCGTTTCCTTTGGACGGACGGTTTTCATCAGCATAATGCCCATTCCCCTCTCTTTTGCAGCCGGGATAAGGGTTCCCTGCCTGTTCTGGTCATTTGCATTGTAATGGTTCATTGCAAAGAGCATGCTGTCGAACCTGCCGGTATCGATCATGGCTTTAAGTGCGGCGGCATTTCCGTGTCCGGAGAATCCGATGAACCGGGTGGTTCCCTCCTCTTTGCATTTTGAAATGACATCCAGTACGCCGCCTTTTTTGCAAATATTTTTCACTTCATCAAGAGTTTCGACGGCATGGATCTTAAGCATGTCGAGATGGTCGGTCTGCAGGCGTTTGAGGCTCAATTCGAGTTCAGCCTTTGCTGCATCCGGTTCCCTTGAGGCGAGTTTTGTAGACAGGAATATTTCATTTCGCCGGTCTTTAACAATATGTCCGAGCCGTTCCTCGCTGATCGCGCCGGTAGAGTTATTTACGTAGGTATGGGCGGTATCCCAGTAATAGAGGCCATTATCAAGTGCATAGGTGCACATCGCGAGAGCTTCGTCGAGTGAGGCTATATTTAGGAACCTGCTTCCGAGTCCGATAGCGATCCTCGGGACCACGACACCTGTTTTCCCGAGAACGGTAGTGGGCAAACCTTTAGGGTCGTACTTATTTTGGGAAAGTTTAGCCTTTCTTTTCTTTACTTCTAAATCGGATCCCTGTGAGAAGGCGATCCCTGAAGCTGTGATAGCCACACCGGCGCCCAGTGTGCTTTTTATGAATTTCCTGCGGGAGACGTTCTGTTTCATGATTACCGTGGTTTAAAGGTAATTAATCCAAATCACGGGAATAAATGTACGATAAATCGGGGAATTGAGGGTTAAGGCTGGAATTTTAATATAAAACAGACGAAGGGACTGAGGGAAAAAGAGACGAAGGGACCGAGGCATGACGGTGTGGCGGTGTGGCGGTACGGCGGTGTGGCGGTACGGCGGTGTGGCGGTGTGACAGTTTAAATTACACGGCCCGGATGATTACCGGTTGAATGAATTGTATAAATTTACTAAACTAAAAATTAAATATGGATCTTAAAACAAAGGGGAAATTCCTGGTGCTGTGGGGAAAATATTTCGGAACTTCGGAACTACCTTTAACATTCTATTATACGGATGGCGATGGAGGGGCCGAATGGGCAGATATACCAAAAGTGCGAAGCTGCCTGATCTGCGAGCTGGCAAAGGTCAGGAACGGCAGGGCGTTAGTCTATAATGCCGAACGGGTAAGGTGCGCCGGAGCAAAAAGATATCTCGGGTATTCAGACAAAATGAGACCGGGCTTTGAATACTTCCTGTCGTGCGGAAATGAACAGATCGAGGGTGAGAGATACCTGCGCTCACCTGAACTGGTCAGGGAGTTTATGAAAAACCAGCAAACACTTCCGACAGATGGTAAAAACATCGTATTCAAAAGATGGGATAACCTTGATGAAAGGGATGAACCGGTTGCAGTAATCTTCTTCGCAAAACCCGATGTACTGTCCGGTCTGTTCACCCTGGCCAATTTTGACCAGCCGGACCCGAACGGGACATTCACTCCTTTCGCCGCCGGTTGCGGATCAATCATCCATTACCCCTATCTTGAAAGCCTTTCCGAAAGACAGAGAGCCGTTATCGGAATGTTCGATCCGTCGGCCCGCACATGCATTCCGGAAAATGTCCTGACGTTTGCTGTCCCGATGAAAAGATTTGAAAGGATGATAAGTTATATGGAGGAGAGCTTCCTGGTGACGGAGACATGGGGGACGATCAGGAAAAGGCTGAAGGCTGAAGGCGGAAGGCGGAAGGGACTAAGGGACTAAGGGACTAAGAGACTAAGGGACGGAAGGCCGAAGGCACTGACCGGGGGACGAGCGTCAGTGTTGCTGGTTGCTGGTTATTAAGTTGCTGTGATTCAACCAGCAACAAGTAACTAGCAACTGATACTAAAAGAACGAGAAAGCGACATTCAATACCGTAGAAATGAAAATAATCGACATCTCACCCGAAACTGAAGCAGATTTCTTTTGCTGCCTTGAAGAATGGTCGGACGATATGAAAGAGGCCGGGCATTACAAGGAAAAATGGTACAGGCAGATGAGGGAAAAGGGGCTGAAAGTAAAATTTGCCGTGGATGATGACGGCAAAACAGGAGGAATGATACAGTACCTCCCGATCGAACATTCCATATTTGAGGGAGAAAACCTGAATGTTGTCCTTTGCATCTGGGTTCACGGACATAAAAAAGGGCGCGGGGATTACCGCAGACGGGGAATGGGTAAGGCACTTCTGCAGGCAGCCGAGGATGACAGCAGGGTCGCAGGGGCAAACGGGCTGGTCACCTGGGGACTTATACTGCCGGTCTTCATGCAGGCGTCATGGTTCAAAAGAAAAGGTTATAGGGTAGCCGATAAAAGCGGGATCATCAGGCTTCTGTGGAAACCTTTCAATGACAGGGCCGTTCCTCCGAAATTAATAAAACCAAGGAAGAAACCGGGAAGAAGTCAGGACAAAGTCAATCTGACACTGTTCAGGACAGGTTGGTGCCAGTCAATGAATATAACCTGCGAGAGAGCGATAAAGGCATCAGCGGAATTTCCGGAAAAAATTGAGCTGAAAGTAATCGATACACTCGACAGGAAAGCTGTGGCAGAATGGGGAATCAGCGATGCTGTCTACATTAACGGCAGGGAGATCAGGACTGGTCCCCCATTATCCTATGAAAAAATCAGGAAAAAGATCTATAAAAGTGTGAAACAGCTTAAGAACTGAGCTTCAGAAGAACATCAGTGAGTCCATCGGATGCACCGGCACCTGCTATGGTAATTCCGGCGCCCAGTGCGATCTTAAAGAATGTTCTGTGTCTATAATCCTGTTTCATGGTTTTCTGATATTTCAATAACACAAATAAGATTGCCAAAAAAAGTCAGATCAGGTAATAGAATTAAGATAATCAGTGCAAATTAGAATTCATGGCCAGTAAATAAAATGCAGGGCAATTTTCTTGCATGACTGACATTATTTTCCTATTTTAGCAGTGTCTCGTTGTTTTTAAACAAAATTTTTCCGACATGTCAGATTATCGTCTGCTAATCTGTCATCTGACAATTTATATCAGGTTGCTGCTGGTTGCTAATTGCCTGCTGTCCGTTGGTTTGTCGCTTAAGTGCCAGACCTGCAGTATCTCATCGGTCAATACCGATGTTGTATGCTACGGAGAGCAGACTGGCACCATAAATATTACAGTCGGCGGAGGTACGGAACCCTATGTTTTTGCATGGTCCGGTCCCGGGTCATTTGCCAGCATCAGCCAGAATTTAATGGGCCTGGGAGCAGGTTCCTATACGGTGACAGTCAATGGCGCCGCAGGTTCGTGCACCAGTACTGCAACGGTAATAATAAGCCAGCCCTCGCAACCGCATGAAATAACCAGTCAGCCCTTGGATCAGGCAGATTGTTATGGAAATACAGTAGAATTTTCAGTCGAGGCAACCGGACATGTCGGGGAAATTTCATATCAATGGCAGTCAAGAGCTCCGGGAGGTAGTTTTACCGATACTCCCGGCGAAAATTCTTCTTCTCTCATAATTCATGATATCGGTGTTAACGGGCTCAACGTTGACAGCACCGAATACCGGGTTCTGATCACAGATGACTGTGGAACAATAACTTCAGAACCCGGGTTATTGAGTATTAATACAATTACCGGCCTGTCGGGGAGTGTAAATCTTACCATTTGCAGTTGTGACGGTACCACCTATGAGGTTTCAACCCGTGGTCCTGTCGTCGAATACCAGTGGTCCTTAAATGATGGTACAGGATGGCGTCCGATCTCAGATGGTGATGCCTTTTCGGGAACAACAACTCAGCAGTTAAGAATATCAGATGCAACGATTGCGGAGACGGGGTCGTACAGGGTATCCGTCACATTTACCACCTTAAATCAGCCACCAGATTTTCCGACCTGTGTCATAACAACCCACACAAGAAACAGGAATCTTACGGTAATGCCGTCCATATCGCCGCCTGTTGTAACCGCAGATCAGTCATTCTGTAACAGCGGCACTCCTGATCCTCTGACAGCGACAGCTGCCACGGGCGGATCAGGACCACCTTATTCATATCAATGGCAGGTCAGCGCTGATCATGAAAGCTGGGAAGATATAGGCAGTGCACAAAGTCTGGAATACTACCCTCCTGCCCTGACTGCAACTACCTGGTACCGGATTGCAGTAACAGATGAAGGTCCGCTGAGCTGCGGAACTGTATATAGTTATCCTGTTACGATCATTGTCAATCCCCTGCCGGTAACATCTGCCATTTACCATCAATAGATAATTTCAACATTTTAATTTAAAAATAATACCATTATGAAAACAAACGCTGCATTATTCGGAACAATTCTGCTGATGATCATATCAGCCGGCTCGTTGGGAGTTTATGCACAGCCAGGCACGACTGATCCTGACCATGCCTGCATAAACTCCACGGAAGACTACTGGGTTATTAACACTCCCGGATCAACCTATAACTGGGTACTTTCAGGAGGCGGTACTATCACTGAGGGGCAGGGTTCAAGCGGTATCAGGATTAACTGGACGTCGTTGGGGACATTTAGTTTATCGGTCACAGAGACACTGGCAAGCACCACTCTTTGCTCCGGTGAGCCGGTCACCCTGAACATAATTGTCGATCCCCTGCCGGTTCCCACCGCCAGTGCCAACACACCTTTTACGGGGGGTGATCTGAATCTTATCGGAGGACCTGATGGATTGGCATCCTATTCCTGGACCGGGCCAAACGGGTTCACTTCCACTCTTCAGAACCCGGTTATTACCGGTGTCACTGATGCTGCTGCCGGAGCTTATACCCTGACAGTAACCAATTCTGCCGGTTGTACAGCATCCACGACTGTCAATGTTACTATTAACACGGTGGATCAACCAACTGCTGTCGCCAATACTCCATGCGCCGGGACCGATCTTATCCTGATCGGAGGCCCTTCAGGTATGGTTTCCTATTCCTGGACCGGACCCAACGGATTTACTTCTTCCGAACAGAATCCGACGATCACCGGTGTGACAGCTGCTGCAGCCGGAACATATACCCTGACAGTTACGAACTCAGGCGGAGGTTCCGCATCCGTAACAGTTGATGTTATTATCAATCCCTTACCTGCTCCTGCCATTGCTGGTCCCAGTCCGGTTTGCCAGAGTACCGGTAACAGCACTGAAATCTACAGTACGGCTGCCATCCCCGGAAACACTTATAACTGGTCAGTTGTCGGGGGTACGCTTAGCGGACAGGGTACCAGTGAAATTGCAGTTACCTGGACAACGCCGGGTCCCGGGACAGTAAGTGTCACTGAGACAATAATCAGTACCGGCTGCTCAGCGACGGATACAATAAATATTACAGTCCAGCCCGCTCCTGTAACCAATGGTATATTCCATAATTAAAGAAGTAAACAGTATGTTTTTAAAATGAAATAACTTTAAAATTCATCCCGGGGCTGTTTGAAATAGACGAGGTTTACCCCCATCCCCCCAAGAGGGGCTAAGCATTGAACGAATATAAAAAAGTCTCCCGTAGGGACTGCCTGGCGGCAGGTGGGGATTCAGGGGTAAAAATACAGAGGAGGACTTTTTCAACAGCCCCGATAAGGATGATTGTGAAAGGTAAAACCAATTGCTTAAAAGGCACTTATATCTGATCGCATTAGGTATTATGCAAGTCATAACCGTCAGGTCGGCAGGGCAGATGGCAATGCCTGATCATGTTTGCGCAGGAGAGACCAGGGAATATTATGTTATTCCCGGTTCGATTGCCGGCTCAACCTACACCTGGTGGATTGATGGAATTGTTATGTCCGGATTTAATGCCAGTGAATTTATTTATACCTGGAATTCTTCAAAAACTTATTTGCTTGAGGTACAGGAACGCTCTGCAGATGGCTGTCCGGGTCCGAAGAGATCAGGACAGGTTTTTGTTAATCCGCGACCTGAAATTCAGGTAAGCACTTCCGATACACTGGTGTGTGACGGGGAGAGTGTCATCGTATCGGTCAGGAATCCGTCTGTCTTAATCTGGGGGAATTGGATATATGATCTTATTGTCGAACCTGAGGCTGGAATTACCGGGAATAGCATAGGCGGCACATATTCGGGTCCGACAGATCTTAATGAAATCCTTTTTAACAATAACAGTGAAATGCATAAAGTGGTTTACAGGTTCATACCACGCATTGTAACTGATGACGGAGTTCAGGCTTGCGCAGGTACGGAGGTAACAATCACTGTTTGGATTTATCCCGGATTCAGATGCAAGGAAGCGTTTCCGGAGAT
The DNA here is from genome assembly GCA_963737255.1 of uncultured Bacteroidales bacterium. Taxonomy (GTDB): domain Bacteria; phylum Bacteroidota; class Bacteroidia; order Bacteroidales; family VadinHA17; genus LD21. The sequence goes on along the minus strand of CAVTSB010000004.1, from coordinate 24,979 downwards.
CCCAAATGCGTTTTCACCAAACGGAGACGGGATAAATGATGTCTGGAATATTATCGGAGAAGACTTCTTTCCTGATATTGAAATTACGGTATACAACCGATGGGGCCAGGCAGTCTGGAAATCAGGCAGGGGTTATCCCGTGCCGTGGGACGGGAGGAGCAGGGGGAGGGCGCTGCCGGTGGATTCGTATCATTATTACCTTGATTTGCATGACGGAACCAGACCGGTTATTGGGACAGTTACAATCGTAAAGTGATGTTTAACGGCGTGAAGACGTGAGGGCGTGAGGGCGTGAAGGCCTGAGGGCGTGAGGGCGTGAAGGGGGGGAGAAGACGAAGGGACGAAGTGACTGAGTGACTAAGAGAGGTTTAAAGGGTAGAATCTGCGGAAATCTGCGGGATTTCAATCCGCGGAAATCTGCGAGAACGAAAAAAAGTTGTGCATGTCATGCAGGTCGTGCAGGTCACTTTCCCTGATCAAAGCTGATTGCTGATCGCTGACAGCTGAGGGCTAACCTTGTTTCCCTGCAACTGCATATTCGATGTTCAGGGAATCGAGGAATTGCATGATACTTTGAACGTGAACTCCAAGACCAACATTGAGGAACTGGGTTTCGGTGACTTCCTTACCCGATTTCACTACAATGGGTTCGAATCCCAGCCTCAGATGCATGGTTCTGCTCTGGAGAGCGCAGATATTTCCATCAACATCGACGATCGGGCCGCCGCTTTGTCCCATTAATCCGGGTGTGGATGTTTCAACAAATTTAATATCGAACTTACCGTCTTTTGTTCTGCCGTAATCTACTGTCCTTGTAAATATCCCTTCCAGGGGAAACCTGGGTACAGGCAGAACGTTTTTAGCAAGGATGAACGCATTTTTAGCCGTATCGAAAGTTGATTCAACTTTATGAAAGGGAAAACCCAGTTTGCAAAGAGAGGAACCATGTTTAATCGATCCCGGATCGCGGAACACCGGATAACCTGTTACTCGTCCGGGATCGAAATCCTTTATTTGTCCGACAGCCAGATCGAGTTCTTTGTTGATTTCGAATTTTTCAATTCGGAAATCATCCGCACCCCACCAGAGTGAATTATTTGTTATCCATCTTTTGTTTATTCTCGTTATCTCAAGAGCCTTTATTTTCTTATTCTTCTGGACATCAAGAAGAGAAGGGTTATTAAGAATTTGCTCCCTGTCCTCGTTGTATTTCTTTATCTCTGATTTGTCGCGGTCTGCCTTTCGTCCCGATTCAAAAAGGTGGGCAACAGTCAGAATCCATCCTTTGTTATTTATTATTATAAATGATCCAAGGTTGGATGTGACGATTCCGTCGTAATACCGGTTAGAGATAATGACCGGGAATGTAAAACGGCTTGCCCGATCGTATGCTTTAGCAAACATAGATTTTAGATTTTGTTCATAAAGATAATATTTAGGAGCCGGCTAGATACAGACAAGGCTGACTAAAGTCTTCTGCCCTCATTGGGAGCTGTATCCTCAGGTACGTATAAAAATATTTAACAGTTTAAAACTGAACTCTCGCTGAATAAAAAATGAAACCTTACAATGCAATTTAAGATTACGAGTAACTACGTATTATAAGACGTATTATAATACGTATTTTAATTTATTTTAATATGTATTATAATACGTATTTCTTTAAGATCTACATCCTGTTTCTGTCAATCGGGATAAGGCAGAAGGTGGCTCCGGGGATATCGGGCCTGGATGATAAAAGGCGTTGCAACGTGAATCGGAGCTAAAAATTATGGCGAATTAAATAAAAAAATCGACTGAACGGAATTGATAATAAACTGAAATCAACAGCGTTAACCATAAACGTAAAAGAGAGAGACGAAAAACATAAACATAAAACCCTGATCTAAAATTCCCTGTTCTGAGCATGAAACGAGAGCTAAAAAACCTGTTTCATGACAGATAATCGATACGGATTGCGAATTGTTCCCATACAGTAAAATTTTCGTGTATAAAAACATATCACTGGTCAAAATGTGCTTTTTAGTAAATGATTTTAGCGATATATTCGACCTGTTGATAAGTGTAAAAACAATAAAAAGCCTGTTCGTGTAAAAATTTGAAATAAAGACAGATAAAGATCCGATCAGTCTGGTTAGCTGATGAATAGTTTTGTTAATAACTTTTACCGGCATGTAGAACAAAAATCTGCCGGGTTTGGGTTTTTCGCCTGTCGCTGAGAGAAATAAAAATAGTTGAAAGAAGGAGCGGCAAATATTGTCCGGTTTATTCCGAAAACTCTGTCCGGCAAGTTCGAAAGGACTGCTGTTCAGAGGTTTCCCATTGTTGTCAGGGTATTGGTATTGATGGCTATTTTGTTGATGGGTGGGGCGAGGGTGGCGGGGCAGGTAACAACTGTCATTAACACATCAGATATTACAATTTGTCAAGGTGGAGTAATAATTGTTGATTTTACAGGCACTGGCCTGTTTAATCCTGATAACGATTATACCGTCCAACTTTCAGATGCAACCGGTACCTACAATTCACCTATCGACCTTGGAACACTAACAAATCAGGTAGCTGGTAATTTTTCATTGGAGACAACCAATATTATTACTCCAGGTGGGATTGGTGGTAATGGATATAGGATTAGAGTCATTAGTAACAGTCCAACACAACAATCATTCGTAGATTTTGGTCCTATCACCATTTATGACGCTTTTGTAACGTCTTTTGATGTAAATAATGTTTTATGCTTTGGGGAGGCTACTGGTTCAATTGATTTTTCAATAACCGAGGGCACTCCTCCTTATACATATCTCTGGACGGCAAATCCTGGTATTGTTCCAGCTGGTCAATCAGGATTGCAAGATCTCACAGGTTTGGTTGCTGGAACTTACGGAGTAGTTGCAACAGGTCAATATGGCTGCAGCGTTGAGGTTCAAAATATTAATGTGGACCAGCCCGCTACTGCCCTTGCAGCTTTAATTACGGCTCAGACAAACGTTGACTGCTTTGGAAATTCAACAGGCTCAGCTACAGTAGCTGCTTCAGGGGGGACCGCTCCTTATACCTATTCATGGGACACCACTCCCGTTCAGAATAATGCTACTGCAACTGATCTGGCTGCCGGAACTTACAGGATAACAATAACCGATGCTAACCTTTGTACCGCATTCGCTGATGTTACTATCACCCAGCCGGCTGCTGCTCTTAGTGTTACTACTACCCAGGTTAATGTCGCCTGTTTCAACGGAACAACCGGAATTGCAACAGCAATTCCTGCAGGAGGGACTGCTCCTTATACCTATTCATGGAACACTACTCCCGTTCAGAATAATGCTACTGCAACTGATCTGGCTGCCGGAACTTACAGGATAACAATAACCGATGCTAACCTTTGTACCGCATTCGCTGATGTTACTATCACCCAGCCGGCTGCTGCTCTTAGTGTTACTACTACCCAGGTTAATGTCGCCTGTTTCAACGGAACAACCGGAATTGCAACAGCAATTCCCTCAGGGGGGACTGCTCCTTATACCTATTCATGGAACACTACTCCTGCTCAGAATACTGCTACTGCAACTGATCTGGCTGCCGGAACTTACAGGATAACAATAACCGATGCTAACCTTTGTACCGCATTCGCTGATGTTACTATCACCCAGCCGGCTGCTGCTCTTAGTGTTACTACTACCCAGGTTAATGTCGCCTGTTTCAACGGAACAACCGGAATTGCAACAGCAATTCCTGCAGGAGGGACTGCTCCTTATACCTATTCATGGAACACTACTCCCGTTCAGAATAATGCTACTGCAACTGATCTGGCTGCCGGAACTTACAGGATAACAATAACCGATGCTAACCTTTGTACCGCATTCGCTGATGTTACTATCACCCAGCCGGCTGCTGCTCTTAGTGTTACTACTACCCAGGTTAATGTCGCCTGTTTCAACGGAACAACCGGAATTGCAACAGCAATTCCTGCAGGAGGGACTGCTCCTTATACCTATTCATGGAACACTACTCCCGTTCAGAATAATGCTACTGCAACTGATCTGGCTGCCGGAACTTACAGGATAACAATAACCGATGCTAACCTTTGTACCGCATTCGCTGATGTTACTATCACCCAGCCGGCTGCTGCTCTTGGTGTTACTACTACCCAGGTTAATGTCGCCTGTTTCAACGGAACAACCGGAACTGCAACAGCAATTCCCTCAGGTGGAACTGCTCCTTATACCTATTCATGGAACACTACGCCTGCTCAGAATACTGCTACTGCGACTGGTTTAGCTGCTGGTCAATATTCTGTAACTATTACTGATGCAAACGGGTGTCAGGACACCGAACAGGTTACAATAACACAACCCGCTGCCGCCCTGACAATCTCAGCTTCTACTCCAAGTCCAATATGCGCAAATACGGCGCTTAATCTAACTTCCACGACATCGGGAGGTACTCCCATCTATACATATAGCTGGACCGGACCAAATGTATTTTCCTCAAGTGAGGAAGATCCAACTATCGCAAATGTTGCAACATCTGCAACGGGAACATACACCGTAAACGTAATTGATGCGAACGGGTGTACAGCCACGGGTAACACCTCAGTTATTGTTAATCCCCGTTTAATTCCGACAGTCACAATTTCGGCTTTACCCGGTAATAATATTTGCTCTGGCAGTGACGTTACTTTTAGCGCAATTGTTAGCAATGCAGGAACAAATCCGGGCTATGAATGGCTGCTCAATGGAACCACATTGGTCGGGACCGGGACAACATATAACAGTTCCGCACTTGTCAACGGGAACACAATTTCTTTAAGAATTACATCCGATGCAATATGTCCTGCTTCAACAACCAGCAGTGCTATTTTCATGACCGTAAACCCAACCGTAACGCCCAGGGTATCAATCTTAGCATCGGCAAATCCAATTTGTCAAGGTTCAACAGTAACATTTTCAATTGATGAAATCTGGGATGGGGGTATTTCACCCGGTTATCAGTGGATGGTAAACGGAGTCGCAGTTTCAGGTGCCATTGGAGCTGCTTTTTCAACGAGTACCCTTGCAGACGATGATGTTGTAAGCCTTGAATTGCGTTCCAATGTAACTTGTGCTGTCAGTCCGGTCACAAGTAATGAAATTACAATAAATTTTCACCCGGAACCTGTTGTAACGCCAGCTCCAATCTCTCAAGAAATATGTTCAGGGACATCTTCCAATATCGCCCTGACCGGCACTATCCCAGGAACTACTTTTTCATGGACCGTTACTGCGATCGAAGTCTCAGGAGCTACAGCCGGATCCGGTGCAACAATTAACCAGGTCCTTACTGCAACCGGGAATTCTGCTGGTACTGTTGTTTATGCAGTTACTCCATCTGCCAACGGTTGTACCGGAACTCCTGTGGATGTAACAGTTACTGTAAATCCGACTCCGAACGTCATTGCCACACCTGCATCCTTGTCAATATGTTCAGGAGCAACAACTTCTATAGAACTGACAAGTAACATTCCCGGCACAACCTTTACATGGACCGTAACTGAAACTGGTGTCACTGGCGCGTTAGCCGGATCAGGTTCTACGATTGCCCATACTTTGACGAATACGGGAAACACCCCAGGTACTGCCGTTTATACTATAACACCTTCGGCTAATGGCTGTAACGGATCTCTTTTAAATATAACAGTTAACGTCAATCCAATTCCGGACGTCACACCCACACCTGCGGTTCAGACTATATGTTCGGGTATAGCATCTTCAATCTCCCTGGCAAGTAATGTTTCAGGTACTACCTTTGACTGGACTGTTGCACAGACTGATGTTACCGGAGCTTCAACCGGTTCCGGTTCAACAATTGCTCAGACTTTGACAAATACAGGCAATACTCCCGGTACGGCTGTATATAATATTACCCCTGCTGCCGGTGGCTGCATTGGAATTCCTGTTAATGTTACAATTACAGTTAATCCAACACCTGATGTTACTCCAACACCCGCTACTTCGGAAATATGTTCAGGAGATGAGACAACTATTTCTTTAACTAGTACTGTATCTGGTACAACATTTGGCTGGACATTTGTTCAGACTGGCGTAACAGGAGCTTCCGACGGATCAGGCCCAACTATTGCCCAAACCCTGACGGTAACAGGAAGCACAGATGGTTCAGTCGTTTACTCAGTCATTCCTTCTGCTAATGGTTGTAGCGGAACAGCTGTCCCTGTAACTGTCAATGTTAATTTTAATCTGCCGGTCAGTGTCAGTATTGAGGCAAGTGCTAATCCTGTTTGCTCAGGAACTCAGGTTACCTATACGGCAACACCTGTTAATGGAGGATCTGCGCCGGTTTACCAATGGTTTGTAGGTACGGCACCCCAGGGCGCCACAGGTCCGACATTCACTTATGCTCCCACAGATGGGGAGGTAGTTACTGTGCAACTGACGTCAAATGAATCTTGTACAACTGGTAATCCGGCAACAAGTCCGGGAATTACAATGAATGTGTATGCCGGAATTCCTGGCACCCCTTCACAACCAATCCCTGGTCAGGCAAGTTCAATTTGTCCTGTGGCCAGCGGTCTTCTTTATTCAATTACTGCAGTGGCAAATGCGGAAAGTTATAATTGGATTTTTCCGGCAGGATGGACTATAACTTCAGGGCAAGGTACAATTTCAGTAATTGCAACTGCCGGTGTATCAGCAGTAGGTGGTAATATCACAGTGACTGCTGTCAATCCTTGTGGAACGGCCACTAGCCCACCTCTTGCTGTTGGAATAGGTACTTTTGCTTATGTAAATGCCGGACCCGATCTAGTCGTATGTGCTGGCACTCCTTTTATTCAACTTAATGGGACAATAGATGGGGCCACCGTTAGGCAAGATGTAAGATGGGATGCACCAATTGGAACGTGGACGCCAAACAATCCGGACAGGAATTTAGATGTTAGGTATAACATTCCAGCATCTATCATTAATGGTGGGACTGTAATAATCACAATGTCAGCAGAAGCAGAGGGTCAATGCCCCTCTGCAAGTGATCCGCTTACACTTGCAGTCATGCCAATTCCCACGGCAAGCATTTCTGTAACTGGGACAAATCCAATTTGCTCCGGTTCAACTTCAACTTTAACTGTTAATGCAACAGAGAATACTACAGTCACTTACAATATTAATGGCGGGCCAAACCAGACTATTACAATTGGTTCATTAGGAAGTGTACTAATTTCAACCGAAGAACTAACAACTCCAGCTACTTATAATTTAGTAAGTGTTGCTTATACTTCTCCTCCTGCATGTTCAACTTCAATTACAAGTGCAGCAACAGTTACTGTAAATCCTGCAGTTTTTGTTAATGCCGGTATTGACCAAACAGTATGTTCAACAAGCCCTTCGATAAGTCTCTCAGGATCCGTAACCGGAGGCGTAACCACAGGTACATGGACCGGTGGCGGAGGTACTTTTAATCCAAATAATACGACTCTAAATGCTGTTTATACCCCATCAGCGGGAGAAATAGCCACAGGAAGTGTTATTCTGAGTTTAACATCCGGAGATCCATCGGGTCCGTGTGGAGCATCTTCTGACCAGATGTCGATCACAATTAATCAATCAGCAACTGCAAATGCAGGAGCGGATCAGGACATCTGTGCAGGATCGTCAGCAACCCTTAATGGTTCATTTGGCGGAGCTGCAACATCTGGAACATGGACTGGTGGCGCAGGCAATTTTACTCCGAATGAAAATGCGCTGAATGCTGTTTATACACCAACTGCAAGTGAAATAGCGTCAGGTTCGGTTACTCTGACTCTCACAACCAATGATCCCGCTGGTCCATGTGGATCTGTTACCGATCAGTTAGTAATAACCATTTATCCTGTAGCAACAGCCAATGCCGGAATTGATCAGACAATTTGTGCAGGATCTGCCGTCACCCTTTATGGTTCTACAGGTGGAAGCGCCACAGCCGGTATCTGGACCGGAGGAGCTGGCGCTTTCTCACCAAACAATACAACTCTGAATGTCACTTATACACCAACTGCGGGTGAAATTACAACCGGATCTGTTACTTTGACGCTAACGACTAATGATCCCACGGGTCCATGCTCCTCCGCTTCAGATCAAATGGTAGTGACTATTAACACACCTGCCATGGTAGATGCTGGCTCCGATCAAACAGTTTGTGCTTCAAGTCCCAGTGTGACACTGGCTGGATCAATAACAGGGGGAATTATGTCAGGCACCTGGGGCGGGGGTACTGGTTCTTTTGCTCCAAACAGCACAACATTAAACGCTGTTTATACCCCGTCACCAGCAGAAATATTGGCTGGTTCCGTAACATTGACACTCATTTCAAATGACCCTCCAGGTGCCTGTACACCGGCATCAGACCAGATAGATATTACAATTAATCCTACGGCAACAGTAAATGCAGGGGTTGATCAAATAATATGTTCAAATGTAAGCGCTACCCTGGCAGGATCAGTTGGCGGAGGTGCTTCTTCTGTCACCTGGAGTGGAGGAGCCGGCACTTTCTCACCAGACAACACAACTCTGAATGCTACCTACACACCAACTCCAGCTGAAATAACTGCCCGTTCTGTAACACTTACTATTACTACTGAAGATCCCGCAGGACCTTGCGGATCTGTAAGTGATCAGGTTACCATTACTATTAGAAGAGGTGTTGTAATAACCACCCAACCTACCAACATAGGTGTGTGTGCAACCTTTCCGGCAACATTCGGTGTAGTTGCTACGGGTGATGGTCCCCTGACTTATCAATGGTACCGGGGAACCTCACCCGGAGGGACACCTGTCGCAGGAGCAACATCTTCATCACTAAGTTTTGCTCAGGCGAGTCTGGCTGATATCGGAAGTTACTATGTGGTTGTCACCGGTGTGTCGCCATGTGCCCCGGTTACATCAAATGTCGTCACATTAAATGTGGATCTGGCAATTAATATTACAACTCAGCCCGTTTCCATTGAACAGTGCATTGGGACAAGTGCGACATTCAGCGTTGTCGCCGACGCCAATGGGGATCCGCTGACATACCAGTGGTACAGAGGGAATCCTCCTGGTGGGACAGCTCTCTCAGACGGAGGAAATATCTCCGGAACAACAACATCAATATTAAATATTGGAAATATTTCACCTGGGGATGAAGGCAATTATTATGTTATTGCCAACGGCACCCCCGGATATATGTGCTCTTCGGTTCAGTCGACCATTGCAGCTTTAACGGTGATTCCAAATGTTGAGACTCCAATTTTTAATTTGGGCACTGCTTCGACAAGATGTCAGGGAGTTGGGAGTGTAACATATACAGCTACTGCGGTAAACTCGACTGGAATTTCATACGAGCTTGATGTTGCTTCGGTAGCCGGAGGTAATACCATCAACGGAGTAACCGGTGAGGTATCGTATGCAACAGGATGGAGTGGAACTTCAACAATAACTGCAACAGCGACTGGTTGTAATGGACCAATAACAGGAATCCATACCGTCTCGATCACCCAGACAGTGACAATAAATCCCTTCAATCCTTCGACTTCAACAAGGTGTCAGGGAGCCGGAACCGCCACTTACGCAACAACAGCAATTAATTCCACTGGTATTACATACAGCCTGGACGCTGCAAGTCTGGCAGGAGGGAATACGATTAATCAGACAACAGGTGAAGTAACATACGCAGCAGCATGGACAGGAACAACGACTATTACTGCAAGTGCGGCAGGCTGCAACGGACCTGTTACTACAACTCACGTGATAACAGTTAATCCGACAGTTACAATCAACCCCTTTAGTCCGGTAACTTCAACAAGATGCCAGGGATCTGGAATTGATACATATATAACAACTGCAAATAATTCGTCAGGTATAACCTATAGCCTGGATGCAGCAAGCCTGGCAGGGGGGAACACAATAGATTCAGGCACAGGGGAAGTTACATTTTCATCAGGCTGGAGTGGAAATACAACTATTACTGCAAGTGCTGAAGGATGCAACGGGCCTGTGACTGCAAGTCACATCGTTACGATAACCCCGACCGTCACAATCGATCCGTTTAATCCTGCTACTTCGGAAAGATGTGAGAGTGCAGGAGTTGTGACCTATACAACAACAGCCAATAATACCTCCGGGATAACATATAGTCTTGATGCAGCAAGCATTGCAGGCGGAAATACAATCAATCCTACAACAGGTACTGTGACCTACTCTTCAGGTTGGAGTGGGACAACAGTTATCACTGCAAGTGCTGAAGGCTGCAACGGGCCAGCCACTGCGACTCATACTGTAACTGTTTACGCCTTATCGGATGGAGGCAGTATATCACCAGAGACACAGGTGATTTGCCATGGTCAGTCACCTGTATCGCTCACTCTGAGTGGTTATGAGCCTGGGATAATCATCCGTTGGCAATCGTCTGTTAATGCCGGTGCAAACTGGAGTGATATAAGTTTTACAGGAAATGTATACCCTCCCCCTGCTCCAGCCCAGACCACACTTTACAGAGCAATCGTCAGGAACGGCTTATGTGGGGAAGTGCCTTCAGATTTTGCCGTTGTAAGCGTGATCGTCGCCACTAATGTGACTGCGACAGCCAATCCGGAAAATATTTGTGAATGCGATTCCTCCACACTTTCTGCCAATGCTAATCTTCCCGGGAATGACTATCCAGGTTCATTTAGTGGTGGAGATTTTCAAAATTCGGCTCTCCCGGGATGGCGTAGCGACGGTTCAGACCAGATCACTTCTGCCCAGGATAATCAGAGCCCACAGCGCTGGGGCAGAGCAAATATTACCCGAACATATGGTGGAACTACATACAACACCGGGGATCATTTTGCTGTAGTCAATGGCGTTTCTTACTCTATTTTGGAAACACCTGAATTCAGTCTTTTCGGAATTGAGAATGCCGAACTGGACTGGGATCAGGCATTTGATCTGGAAGCAGGAGCAAGAGCACGAATTGAGATCTCAGTTGGCGGTGTTATATACACCCTCGCCGAATGGGTTGGTCCTCTGCATCCATATGGCAGTCCTACTGGACTAATCCCGGAAACACCAATACCCCTGACACAATGGCTTGGTCAGGCAGACTTACGCATACGTTTTGTTTTTGAAGGAAATGCCGGTAGTTCCTGGGCGATTGATAATGTATTGGTAACTCCCGGAGGTGGTGAACCGTTTCCTCCGGTTGTATACGAATGGATACCTGATCCCACTGGTCCTATATTATATGGACCAACCCAGGTTGTGACTCCAAGTGTTACGACAGAGTATGAGCTGGATGTTTATATGACGCTTCCTGGAACGGAGCAACGTTGCTACCTGGGAACGGCATGGGTGACAGTGTACGTAAGTGAAGTAAATGTAAATATGCCAGCTTATGGTGGTTCGACAGTGTCATGTCTGGCCCAGGCACTTTTACCTCCTACTCCTCCGGTTGTTTACGATGGTACAACTTGCAACAGGCCATTAACGGTAAGTGCAGGAGTTGCAGGCCCGGATCCGATTGATCCTTGTTCCGGAGAAAAGACGTGGACATTTACATATACGGATTGTACGGGGGCTACATATGATTGGGATTATACATATACTGTTTTTGACAATGTCCCTCCTGTTATTGCTCCTGCTCCTCCTGCAGATGTTACAGTTCAGTGCATCGGCGATGTGCCTGCTTTGGCAAGCCTATCCTGGACCGACAACTGCGATGCAGGCGGTACAGTAACAGCTGTTGACGGACCTCTCGTTGGTGGTAACTGCGGCGGTACAATAACTAGGACATGGAACGTTTCAGATGCTTGCGGCAACCCGGCTGCACAAGTAACCCAGATTATTACAGTTGACGACACTACTCCTCCTGTTATTGCTGCTCCTCCTGCAGATGTTACAGTTCAGTGCATCGGCGATGTGCCTGCTTTGGCAAGCCTATCCTGGACCGACAACTGCGATGCAGGCGGTACAGTAACAGCTGTTGACGGACCTCTCGTTGGTGGTAACTGCGGCGGTACAATAACTAGGACATGGAACGTTTCAGATGCTTGCGGCAACCCGGCTGCACAAGTAACCCAGATTATTACAGTTGACGACACTACTCCTCCTGTTATTGCTGCTCCTCCTGCAGATGTTACAGTTCAGTGCATCGGCGATGTGCCTGCTTTGGCAAGCCTATCCTGGACCGACAACTGCGATGCAGGCGGTACAGTAACAGCTGTTGACGGACCTCTCGTTGGTGGTAACTGCGGCGGTACAATAACTAGGACATGGAACGTTTCAGATGCTTGCGGCAACCCGGCTGCACAAGTAACCCAGATTATTACAGTTGACGACACTACTCCTCCTGTTATTGCTGCTCCTCCTGCAGATGTTACAGTTCAGTGCATCGGCGATGTGCCTGCTTTGGCAAGCCTATCCTGGACCGACAACTGCGATGCAGGCGGTACAGTAACAGCTGTTGACGGACCTCTCGTTGGTGGTAACTGCGGCGGTACAATAACTAGGACATGGAACGTTTCAGATGCTTGCGGCAACCCGGCTGCACAAGTAACCCAGATTATTACAGTTGACGACACTACTCCTCCTGTTATTGCTGCTCCTCCTGCAGATGTTACAGTTCAGTGCATCGGCGATGTGCCTGCTTTGGCAAGCCTATCCTGGACCGACAACTGCGATGCAGGCGGTACAGTAACAGCTGTTGACGGACCTCTCGTTGGTGGTAACTGCGGCGGTACAATAACTAGGACATGGAACGTTTCAGATGCTTGCGGCAACCCGGCTGCACAAGTAACCCAGATTATTACAGTTGACGACACTACTCCTCCTGTTATTGCTGCTCCTCCTGCAGATGTTACAGTTCAGTGCATCGGCGATGTGCCTGCTTTGGCAAGCCTATCCTGGACCGACAACTGCGATGCAGGCGGTACAGTAACAGCTGTTGACGGACCTCTCGTTGGTGGTAACTGCGGCGGTACAATAACTAGGACATGGAACGTTTCAGATGCTTGCGGCAACCCGGCTGCACAAGTAACCCAGATTATTACAGTTGACGACACTACTCCTCCTGTTATTGCTGCTCCTCCTGCAGATGTTACAGTTCAGTGCATCGGCGATGTGCCTGCTTTGGCAAGCCTATCCTGGACCGACAACTGCGATGCAGGCGGTACAGTAACAGCTGTTGACGGACCTCTCGTTGGTGGTAACTGCGGCGGTACAATAACTAGGACATGGAACGTTTCAGATGCTTGCGGCAACCCGGCTGCACAAGTAACCCAGATTATTACAGTTGACGACACTACTCCTCCTGTTATTGCTGCTCCTCCTGCAGATGTTACAGTTCAGTGCATCGGCGATGTGCCTGCTTTGGCAAGCCTATCCTGGACCGACAACTGCGATGCAGGCGGTACAGTAACAGCTGTTGACGGACCTCTCGTTGGTGGTAACTGCGGCGGTACAATAACTAGGACATGGAACGTTTCAGATGCTTGCGGCAACCCGGCTGCACAAGTAACCCAGATTATTACAGTTGACGACACTACTCCTCCTGTTATTGCTGCTCCTCCTGCAGATGTTACAGTTCAGTGCATCGGCGATGTGCCTGCTTTGGCAAGCCTATCCTGGACCGACAACTGCGATGCAGGCGGTACAGTAACAGCTGTTGACGGACCTCTCGTTGGTGGTAACTGCGGCGGTACAATAACTAGGACATGGAACGTTTCAGATGCTTGCGGCAACCCGGCTGCACAAGTAACCCAGATTATTACAGTTGACGACACTACTCCTCCTGTTATTGCTGCTCCTCCTGCAGATGTTACAGTTCAGTGCATCGGCGATGTGCCTGCTTTGGCAAGCCTATCCTGGACCGACAACTGCGATGCAGGCGGTACAGTAACAGCTGTTGACGGACCTCTCGTTGGTGGTAACTGCGGCGGTACAATAACTAGGACATGGAACGTTTCAGATGCTTGCGGCAACCCGGCTGCACAAGTAACCCAGATTATTACAGTTGACGACACTACTCCTCCTGTTATTGCTGCTCCTCCTGCAGATGTTACAGTTCAGTGCATCGGCGATGTGCCTGCTTTGGCAAGCCTATCCTGGACCGACAACTGCGATGCAGGCGGTACAGTAACAGCTGTTGACGGACCTCTCGTTGGTGGTAACTGCGGCGGTACAATAACTAGGACATGGAACGTTTCAGATGCTTGCGGCAACCCGGCTGCACAAGTAACCCAGATTATTACAGTTGACGACACTACTCCTCCTGTTATTGCTGCTCCTCCTGCAGATGTTACAGTTCAGTGCATCGGCGATGTGCCTGCTTTGGCAAGCCTATCCTGGACCGACAACTGCGATGCAGGCGGTACAGTAACAGCTGTTGACGGACCTCTCGTTGGTGGTAACTGCGGCGGTACAATAACTAGGACATGGAACGTTTCAGATGCTTGCGGCAACCCGGCTGCACAAGTAACCCAGATTATTACAGTTGACGACACTACTCCTCCTGTTATTGCTGCTCCTCCTGCAGATGTTACAGTTCAGTGCATCGGCGATGTGCCTGCTTTGGCAAGCCTATCCTGGACCGACAACTGCGATGCAGGCGGTACAGTAACAGCTGTTGACGGACCTCTCGTTGGTGGTAACTGCGGCGGTACAATAACTAGGACATGGAACGTTTCAGATGCTTGCGGCAACCCGGCTGCACAAGTAACCCAGATTATTACAGTTGACGACACTACTCCTCCTGTTATTGCTGCTCCTCCTGCAGATGTTACAGTTCAGTGCATCGGCGATGTGCCTGCTTTGGCAAGCCTATCCTGGACCGACAACTGCGATGCAGGCGGTACAGTAACAGCTGTTGACGGACCTCTCGTTGGTGGTAACTGCGGCGGTACAATAACTAGGACATGGAACGTTTCAGATGCTTGCGGCAACCCGGCTGCACAAGTAACCCAGATTATTACAGTTGACGACACTACTCCTCCTGTTATTGCTGCTCCTCCTGCAGATGTTACAGTTCAGTGCATCGGCGATGTGCCTGCTTTGGCAAGCCTATCCTGGACCGACAACTGCGATGCAGGCGGTACAGTAACAGCTGTTGACGGACCTCTCGTTGGTGGTAACTGCGGCGGTACAATAACTAGGACATGGAACGTTTCAGATGCTTGCGGCAACCCGGCTGCACAAGTAACCCAGATTATTACAGTTGACGACACTACTCCTCCTGTTATTGCTGCTCCTCCTGCAGATGTTACAGTTCAGTGCATCGGCGATGTGCCTGCTTTGGCAAGCCTATCCTGGACCGACAACTGCGATGCAGGCGGTACAGTAACAGCTGTTGACGGACCTCTCGTTGGTGGTAACTGCGGCGGTACAATAACTAGGACATGGAACGTTTCAGATGCTTGCGGCAACCCGGCTGCACAAGTAACCCAGATTATTACAGTTGACGACACTACTCCTCCTGTTATTGCTGCTCCTCCTGCAGATGTTACAGTTCAGTGCATCGGCGATGTGCCTGCTTTGGCAAGCCTATCCTGGACCGACAACTGCGATGCAGGCGGTACAGTAACAGCTGTTGACGGACCTCTCGTTGGTGGTAACTGCGGCGGTACAATAACTAGGACATGGAACGTTTCAGATGCTTGCGGCAACCCGGCTGCACAAGTAACCCAGATTATTACAGTTGACGACACTACTCCTCCTGTTATTGCTGCTCCTCCTGCAGATGTTACAGTTCAGTGCATCGGCGATGTGCCTGCTTTGGCAAGCCTATCCTGGACCGACAACTGCGATGCAGGCGGTACAGTAACAGCTGTTGACGGACCTCTCGTTGGTGGTAACTGCGGCGGTACAATAACTAGGACATGGAACGTTTCAGATGCTTGCGGCAACCCGGCTGCACAAGTAACCCAGATTATTACAGTTGACGACACTACTCCTCCTGTTATTGCTGCTCCTCCTGCAGATGTTACAGTTCAGTGCATCGGCGATGTGCCTGCTTTGGCAAGCCTATCCTGGACCGACAACTGCGATGCAGGCGGTACAGTAACAGCTGTTGACGGACCTCTCGTTGGTGGTAACTGCGGCGGTACAATAACTAGGACATGGAACGTTTCAGATGCTTGCGGCAACCCGGCTGCACAAGTAACCCAGATTATTACAGTTGACGACACTACTCCTCCTGTTATTGCTGCTCCTCCTGCAGATGTTACAGTTCAGTGCATCGGCGATGTGCCTGCTTTGGCAAGCCTATCCTGGACCGACAACTGCGATGCAGGCGGTACAGTAACAGCTGTTGACGGACCTCTCGTTGGTGGTAACTGCGGCGGTACAATAACTAGGACATGGAACGTTTCAGATGCTTGCGGCAACCCGGCTGCACAAGTAACCCAGATTATTACAGTTGACGACACTACTCCTCCTGTTATTGCTGCTCCTCCTGCAGATGTTACAGTTCAGTGCATCGGCGATGTGCCTGCTTTGGCAAGCCTATCCTGGACCGACAACTGCGATGCAGGCGGTACAGTAACAGCTGTTGACGGACCTCTCGTTGGTGGTAACTGCGGCGGTACAATAACTAGGACATGGAACGTTTCAGATGCTTGCGGCAACCCGGCTGCACAAGTAACCCAGATTATTACAGTTGACGACACTACTCCTCCTGTTATTGCTGCTCCTCCTGCAGATGTTACAGTTCAGTGCATCGGCGATGTGCCTGCTTTGGCAAGCCTATCCTGGACCGACAACTGCGATGCAGGCGGTACAGTAACAGCTGTTGACGGACCTCTCGTTGGTGGTAACTGCGGCGGTACAATAACTAGGACATGGAACGTTTCAGATGCTTGCGGCAACCCGGCTGCACAAGTAACCCAGATTATTACAGTTGACGACACTACTCCTCCTGTTATTGCTGCTCCTCCTGCAGATGTTACAGTTCAGTGCATCGGCGATGTGCCTGCTTTGGCAAGCCTATCCTGGACCGACAACTGCGATGCAGGCGGTACAGTAACAGCTGTTGACGGACCTCTCGTTGGTGGTAACTGCGGCGGTACAATAACTAGGACATGGAACGTTTCAGATGCTTGCGGCAACCCGGCTGCACAAGTAACCCAGATTATTACAGTTGACGACACTACTCCTCCTGTTATTGCTGCTCCTCCTGCAGATGTTACAGTTCAGTGCATCGGCGATGTGCCTGCTTTGGCAAGCCTATCCTGGACCGACAACTGCGATGCAGGCGGTACAGTAACAGCTGTTGACGGACCTCTCGTTGGTGGTAACTGCGGCGGTACAATAACTAGGACATGGAACGTTTCAGATGCTTGCGGCAACCCGGCTGCACAAGTAACCCAGATTATTACAGTTGACGACACTACTCCTCCTGTTATTGCTGCTCCTCCTGCAGATGTTACAGTTCAGTGCATCGGCGATGTGCCTGCTTTGGCAAGCCTATCCTGGACCGACAACTGCGATGCAGGCGGTACAGTAACAGCTGTTGACGGACCTCTCGTTGGTGGTAACTGCGGCGGTACAATAACTAGGACATGGAACGTTTCAGATGCTTGCGGCAACCCGGCTGCACAAGTAACCCAGATTATTACAGTTGACGACACTACTCCTCCTGTTATTGCTGCTCCTCCTGCAGATGTTACAGTTCAGTGCATCGGCGATGTGCCTGCTTTGGCAAGCCTATCCTGGACCGACAACTGCGATGCAGGCGGTACAGTAACAGCTGTTGACGGACCTCTCGTTGGTGGTAACTGCGGCGGTACAATAACTAGGACATGGAACGTTTCAGATGCTTGCGGCAACCCGGCTGCACAAGTAACCCAGATTATTACAGTTGACGACACTACTCCTCCTGTTATTGCTGCTCCTCCTGCAGATGTTACAGTTCAGTGCATCGGCGATGTGCCTGCTTTGGCAAGCCTATCCTGGACCGACAACTGCGATGCAGGCGGTACAGTAACAGCTGTTGACGGACCTCTCGTTGGTGGTAACTGCGGCGGTACAATAACTAGGACATGGAACGTTTCAGATGCTTGCGGCAACCCGGCTGCACAAGTAACCCAGATTATTACAGTTGACGACACTACTCCTCCTGTTATTGCTGCTCCTCCTGCAGATGTTACAGTTCAGTGCATCGGCGATGTGCCTGCTTTGGCAAGCCTATCCTGGACCGACAACTGCGATGCAGGCGGTACAGTAACAGCTGTTGACGGACCTCTCGTTGGTGGTAACTGCGGCGGTACAATAACTAGGACATGGAACGTTTCAGATGCTTGCGGCAACCCGGCTGCACAAGTAACCCAGATTATTACAGTTGACGACACTACTCCTCCTGTTATTGCTGCTCCTCCTGCAGATGTTACAGTTCAGTGCATCGGCGATGTGCCTGCTTTGGCAAGCCTATCCTGGACCGACAACTGCGATGCAGGCGGTACAGTAACAGCTGTTGACGGACCTCTCGTTGGTGGTAACTGCGGCGGTACAATAACTAGGACATGGAACGTTTCAGATGCTTGCGGCAACCCGGCTGCACAAGTAACCCAGATTATTACAGTTGACGACACTACTCCTCCTGTTATTGCTGCTCCTCCTGCAGATGTTACAGTTCAGTGCATCGGCGATGTGCCTGCTTTGGCAAGCCTATCCTGGACCGACAACTGCGATGCAGGCGGTACAGTAACAGCTGTTGACGGACCTCTCGTTGGTGGTAACTGCGGCGGTACAATAACTAGGACATGGAACGTTTCAGATGCTTGCGGCAACCCGGCTGCACAAGTAACCCAGATTATTACAGTTGACGACACTACTCCTCCTGTTATTGCTGCTCCTCCTGCAGATGTTACAGTTCAGTGCATCGGCGATGTGCCTGCTTTGGCAAGCCTATCCTGGACCGACAACTGCGATGCAGGCGGTACAGTAACAGCTGTTGACGGACCTCTCGTTGGTGGTAACTGCGGCGGTACAATAACTAGGACATGGAACGTTTCAGATGCTTGCGGCAACCCGGCTGCACAAGTAACCCAGATTATTACAGTTGACGACACTACTCCTCCTGTTATTGCTGCTCCTCCTGCAGATGTTACAGTTCAGTGCATCGGCGATGTGCCTGCTTTGGCAAGCCTATCCTGGACCGACAACTGCGATGCAGGCGGTACAGTAACAGCTGTTGACGGACCTCTCGTTGGTGGTAACTGCGGCGGTACAATAACTAGGACATGGAACGTTTCAGATGCTTGCGGCAACCCGGCTGCACAAGTAACCCAGATTATTACAGTTGACGACACTACTCCTCCTGTTATTGCTGCTCCTCCTGCAGATGTTACAGTTCAGTGCATCGGCGATGTGCCTGCTTTGGCAAGCCTATCCTGGACCGACAACTGCGATGCAGGCGGTACAGTAACAGCTGTTGACGGACCTCTCGTTGGTGGTAACTGCGGCGGTACAATAACTAGGACATGGAACGTTTCAGATGCTTGCGGCAACCCGGCTGCACAAGTAACCCAGATTATTACAGTTGACGACACTACTCCTCCTGTTATTGCTGCTCCTCCTGCAGATGTTACAGTTCAGTGCATCGGCGATGTGCCTGCTTTGGCAAGCCTATCCTGGACCGACAACTGCGATGCAGGCGGTACAGTAACAGCTGTTGACGGACCTCTCGTTGGTGGTAACTGCGGCGGTACAATAACTAGGACATGGAACGTTTCAGATGCTTGCGGCAACCCGGCTGCACAAGTAACCCAGATTATTCAGTTGACGACACTACTCCTCCTGTTATTGCTGCTCCTCCTGCAGATGTTACAGTTCAGTGCATCGGCGATGTGCCTGCTTTGGCAAGCCTATCCTGGACCGACAACTGCGATGCAGGCGGTACAGTAACAGCTGTTGACGGACCTCTCGTTGGTGGTAACTGCGGCGGTACAATAACTAGGACATGGAACGTTTCAGATGCTTGCGGCAACCCGGCTGCACAAGTAACCCAGATTATTACAGTTGACGACACTACTCCTCCTGTTATTGCTGCTCCTCCTGCAGATGTTACAGTTCAGTGCATCGGCGATGTGCCTGCTTTGGCAAGCCTATCCTGGACCGACAACTGCGATGCAGGCGGTACAGTAACAGCTGTTGACGGACCTCTCGTTGGTGGTAACTGCGGCGGTACAATAACTAGGACATGGAACGTTTCAGATGCTTGCGGCAACCCGGCTGCACAAGTAACCCAGATTATTACAGTTGACGACACTACTCCTCCTGTTATTGCTGCTCCTCCTGCAGATGTTACAGTTCAGTGCATCGGCGATGTGCCTGCTTTGGCAAGCCTATCCTGGACCGACAACTGCGATGCAGGCGGTACAGTAACAGCTGTTGACGGACCTCTCGTTGGTGGTAACTGCGGCGGTACAATAACTAGGACATGGAACGTTTCAGATGCTTGCGGCAACCCGGCTGCACAAGTAACCCAGATTATTACAGTTGACGACACTACTCCTCCTGTTATTGCTGCTCCTCCTGCAGATGTTACAGTTCAGTGCATCGGCGATGTGCCTGCTTTGGCAAGCCTATCCTGGACCGACAACTGCGATGCAGGCGGTACAGTAACAGCTGTTGACGGACCTCTCGTTGGTGGTAACTGCGGCGGTACAATAACTAGGACATGGAACGTTTCAGATGCTTGCGGCAACCCGGCTGCACAAGTAGCCCAGATTATTACAGTTGACGACACTACTCCTCCTGTTATTGCTGCTCCTCCTGCAGATGTTACAGTTCAGTGCATCGGCGATGTGCCTGCTTTGGCAAGCCTATCCTGGACCGACAACTGCGATGCAGGCGGTACAGTAACAGCTGTTGACGGACCTCTCGTTGGTGGTAACTGCGGCGGTACAATAACTAGGACATGGAACGTTTCAGATGCTTGCGGCAACCCGGCTGCACAAGTAACCCAGATTATTACAGTTGACGACACTACTCCTCCTGTTATTGCTGCTCCTCCTGCAGATGTTACAGTTCAGTGCATCGGCGATGTGCCTGCTTTGGCAAGCCTATCCTGGACCGACAACTGCGATGCAGGCGGTACAGTAACAGCTGTTGACGGACCTCTCGTTGGTGGTAACTGCGGCGGTACAATAACTAGGACATGGAACGTTTCAGATGCTTGCGGCAACCCGGCTGCACAAGTAACCCAGATTATTACAGTTGACGACACTACTCCTCCTGTTATTGCTGCTCCTCCTGCAGATGTTACAGTTCAGTGCATCGGCGATGTGCCTGCTTTGGCAAGCCTATCCTGGACCGACAACTGCGATGCAGGCGGTACAGAACAGCTGTTGACCGACCTCTCGTTGGTGGTAACTGCGGCGGTACAATAACTAGGACATGGAACGTTTCAGATGCTTGCGGCAACCCGGCTGCACAAGTAACCCAGATTATTACAGTTGACGACACTACTCCTCCTGTTATTGCTGCTCCTCCTGCAGATGTTACAGTTCAGTGCATCGGCGATGTGCCTGCTTTGGTAAGCCTATCCTGGACCGACAACTGCGATGCAGGCGGTACAGTAACAGCTGTTGACGGACCTCTCGTTGGTGGTAACTGCGGCGGTACAATAACTAGGACATGGAACGTTTCAGATGCTTGCGGCAACCCGGCTGCACAAGTAACCCAGATTATTACAGTTGACGACACTACTCCTCCTGTTATTGCTGCTCCTCCTGCAGATGTTACAGTTCAGTGCATCGGCGATGTGCCTGCTTTGGCAAGCCTATCCTGGACCGACAACTGCGATGCAGGCGGTACAGTAACAGCTGTTGACGGACCTCTCGTTGGTGGTAACTGCGGCGGTACAATAACTAGGACATGGAACGTTTCAGATGCTTGCGGCAACCCGGCTGCACAAGTAACCCAGATTATTACAGTTGACGACACTACTCCTCCTGTTATTGCTGCTCCTCCTGCAGATGTTACAGTTCAGTGCATCGGCGATGTGCCTGCTTTGGCAAGCCTATCCTGGACCGACAACTGCGATGCAGGCGGTACAGTAACAGCTGTTGACGGACCTCTCGTTGGTGGTAACTGCGGCGGTACAATAACTAGGACATGGAACGTTTCAGATGCTTGCGGCAACCCGGCTGCACAAGTAACCCAGATTATTACAGTTGACGACACTACTCCTCCTGTTATTGCTGCTCCTCCTGCAGATGTTACAGTTCAGTGCATCGGCGATGTGCCTGCTTTGGCAAGCCTATCCTGGACCGACAACTGCGATGCAGGCGGTACAGTAACAGCTGTTGACGGACCTCTCGTTGGTGGTAACTGCGGCGGTACAATAACTAGGACATGGAACGTTTCAGATGCTTGCGGCAACCCGGCTGCACAAGTACCCAGATTATTACAGTTGACGACACTACTCCTCCTGTTATTGCTGCTCCTCCTGCAGATGTTACAGTTCAGTGCATCGGCGATGTGCCTGCTTTGGCAAGCCTATCCTGGACCGACAACTGCGATGCAGGCGGTACAGTAACAGCTGTTGACGGACCTCTCGTTGGTGGTAACTGCGGCGGTACAATAACTAGGACATGGAACGTTTCAGATGCTTGCGGCAACCCGGCTGCACAAGTAACCCGGATTATTACAGTTGACGACACTACTCCTCCTGTTATTGCTGCTCCTCCTGCAGATGTTACAGTTCAGTGCATCGGCGATGTGCCTGCTTTGGCAAGCCTATCCTGGACCGACAACTGCGATGCAGGCGGTACAGTAACAGCTGTTGACGGACCTCTCGTTGGTGGTAACTGCGGCGGTACAATAACTAGGACATGGAACGTTTCAGATGCTTGCGGCAACCCGGCTGCACAAGTAACCCAGATTATTACAGTTGACGACACTACTCCTCCTGTTATTGCTGCTCCTCCTGCAGATGTTACAGTTCAGTGCATCGGCGATGTGCCTGCTTTGGCAAGCCTATCCTGGACCGACAACTGCGATGCAGGCGGTACAGTAACAGCTGTTGACGGACCTCTCGTTGGTGGTAACTGCGGCGGTACAATAACTAGGACATGGAACGTTTCAGAAGCCTGCGGCAACCCGGCTGCACAAGTAACCCAGATTATTACAGTTGACGACACTACTCCTCCTGTTATTGCTGCTCCTCCTGCAGATGTTACAGTTCAGTGCATCGGCGATGTGCCTGCTTTGGCAAGCCTATCCTGGACCGACAACTGCGATGCAGGCGGTACAGTAACAGCTGTTGACGGACCCTCTCGTTGGTGGTAACTGCGGCGGTACAATAACTAGGACATGGAACGTTTCAGATGCTTGCGGCAACCCGGCTGCACAAGTAACCCAGATTATTACAGTTGACGACACTACTCCTCCTGTTATTGCTGCTCCTCCTGCAGATGTTACAGTTCAGTGCATCGGCGATGTGCCTGCTTTGGCAAGCCTATCCTGGACCGACAACTGCGATGCAGGCGGTACAGTAACAGCTGTTGACGGACTGCTCGTTGGTGGTAACTGCGGCGGTACAATAACTAGGACATGGAACGTTTCAGATGCTTGCGGCAACCCGGCTGCACAAGTAACCCAGATTATTACAGTTGACGACACTACTCCTCCTGTTATCGCTGCTCCTCCTGCAGATGTTACAGTTCAGTGCATCGGCGATGTGCCTGCTTTGGCAAGCCTATCCTGGACCGACAACTGCGATGCAGGCGGTACAGTAACAGCTGTTGACGGACCTCTCGTTGGTGGTAACTGCGGCGGTACAATAACTAGGACATGGAACGTTTCAGATGCTTGCGGCAACCCGGCTGCACAAGTAACCCAGATTATTACAGTTGACGACACTACTCCTCCTGTTATTGCTGCTCCTCCTGCAGATGTTACAGTTCAGTGCATCGGCGATGTGCCTGCTTTGGCAAGCCTATCCTGGACCGACAACTGCGATGCAGGCGGTACAGTAACAGCTGTTGACGGACCTCTCGTTGGTGGTAACTGCGGCGGTACAATAAACTACGGACATGGAACGTTTAGATGCTCGCGGCAACCCGGCTGCACAAGTAACCCAGATTATTACAGTTGACGACACTACTCCTCCTGTTATTGCTGCTCCTCCTGCAGATGTTACAGTTCAGTGCATCGGCGATGTGCCTGCTTTGGCAAGCCTATCCTGGACCGACAACTGCGATGCAGGCGGTACAGTAACAGCTGTTGACGGACCTCTCGTTGGTGGTAACTGCGGCGGTACAATAACTAGGACATGGAACGTTTCAGATGCTTGCGGCAACCCGGCTGCACAAGTAACCCAGATTATTACAGTTGACGACACTACTCCTCCTGTTATTGCTGCTCCTCCTGCAGATGTTACAGTTCAGTGCATCGGCGATGTGCCTGCTTTGGCAAGCCTATCCTGGACCGACAACTGCGATGCAGGCGGTACAGTAACAGCTGTTGACGGACCTCTCGTTGGTGGTAACTGCGGCGGTACAATAACTAGGACATGGAACGTTTCAGATGCTTGCGGCAACCCGGCTGCACAAGTAACCCAGATTATTACAGTTGACGACACTACTCCTCCTGTTATTGCTGCTCCTCCTGCAGATGTTACAGTTCAGTGCATCGGCGATGTGCCTGCTTTGGCAAGCCTATCCTGGACCGACAACTGCGATGCAGGCGGTACAGTAACAGCTGTTGACGGACCTCTCGTTGGTGGTAACTGCGGCGGTACAATAACTAGGACATGGAACGTTTCAGATGCTTGCGGCAACCCGGCTGCACAAGTAACCCAGATTATTACAGTTGACGACACTACTCCTCCTGTTATTGCTGCTCCTCCTGCAGATGTTACAGTTCAGTGCATCGGCGATGTGCCTGCTTTGGCAAGCCTATCCTGGACCGACAACTGCGATGCAGGCGGTACAGTAACAGCTGTTGACGGACCTCTCGTTGGTGGTAACTGCGGCGGTACAATAACTAGGACATGG
>CAVTSB010000003.1:0-66468 GCA_963737255.1 uncultured Bacteroidales bacterium | reverse complement strand
GAGTGGGATTGGATCTGCCTCTCTCCGAAGAAGAATTCGCCGCCCGAACCAATGATCTGCAAAAAAGCAGATGAACTTAAAGTTATAATTGAAGAGGAAAATGACTTTGAATGGGCTGAAAAATACCGGAAGCCGTCGGCAGAAAATGCCGGCTTTTCCTGCAACCCGAATGGAGCAGGTTCAGCATCATTATCCCTGAGATTATTGAATATGTCAAAAAAAATCCGGAATGGAGGATATCCCTTCAGATTCACAAGTATATGCACATTCCCTGACCATTTTTTGAAGCCCCTCCTGACAATATTGCTGTTATTGATCTCCTTCCTGCATGCCCCGGTTGTTGCCTGTCAGGATTACCATACGACATCTGTCAAAGCCCTGAAAGTGTATAAGGATGGCGTTGAACGGTACGAGTTTCTCGATTACCAGTCAGCTGAATTTTACCTTAAGCAGGCTATAGTAATTGATGACGAATTCTTTGAAGCCTATATGATGCTCGGTGAGCTTTTACTGAAACAAAAGCGTTACAGCGATGCTGCAAATAATTACCGCAGGGCCGTTCAGATCGATTCGCTTGCCTACAAACCTGTTTACTTCAGCCTGGCTTCTTCTGAATTTATGACGGGCGAGTATGAAAATGCGTTAATACATTATAATAATTATCTAAATCAGGATAATATCTCCGAAAAAAACAGGCAGGAGGCATTGAAAAACATGAAAAACTGCCTTTTTGCAATCGAGGCAATGAAATACCCTGTCCCTTTCAGCCCTGTCAGTGTGGGAGATGGCATTAATTCCGGTGATGATGAATACTGGCCATCAATAACAGCCGACGGTCAGACCCTGATGTTTACACGTGAGTTAAAATCTGCAGTCAGAGCCGGGGTCAGAGGTAATTCGCAGGAAGACTTTTATATTAGTTACTCTAACGGCAATACCTGGCAGAAAGCAGTAAATGCCGGAAACCCGCTTAACACAGCTCAGAATGAGGGTGCACAGAGCCTCTCTTCCGATGGGAGCTACATGTTTTTCACAGCATGCGAACGCCCGGGAGGCATGGGAAGCTGCGACATTTACTTTTCAGCATTCAATGATGGAAAATGGTCCTTTCCGGTAAACCTTGGAAGCCCGGTTAACACATCAAGATGGGAAACCCAGCCGTCGATCAGCGCCGATGGGAAAGTCCTGTTTTTTTCAAGTAACAGGCCCGGAGGGATAGGAGGAAAGGATCTCTGGTATTCAGTTTCAGATCAAAAAGGCAAATGGAAGGAACCTGTAAACCTGGGAGAGAAAATAAATACTGAAGGTGATGAAATGTCGCCATTCATTCATTTTGACGGTAAGACACTTTATTTTTCTTCAAACGGATTGCCGGGAATGGGAGGATTCGATATCTACATGACCCGTATGCTTGATGATACTACCTGGACTGAACCATTGAACCTTGGTTATCCTATAAATACATTTAATGATGAAATGGGGCTGGTGATTGAATCTGGCGGCCAGAAAGCTTATTTTTCTTCAAAAAGAGATAACGAAACCGGAAAAAACATTTACTCTTTTAACCTCCCTGAATCGGTACAGACCTGACCCTGTTGCATATTTTAAAGGTAAGGTAACGGACAGGGAGAACGGGAAAATGCTTATTTCCGACTTTGAACTGATCAATCTTTCCACCGGGAAACCAGTCCTGAAGAATACTACCGACAGAAACGGGAATTTCCTGGTCTGCCTGCCTTCAGGATTTAATTATGCACTGAATGTCAGCAAGGCAGGTTATTTGTTTTATTCGGAAAATTTTATGTTTGAAGGACAGCACTCTGTCCTCAAACCGTACCTGATGAAGATAAAGCTGAGTCCATTGAAGGTTGGTGAAAAGATGCTCCTCGCCAACATTTTCTACGAAACGGATTCCTGGGAACTTAAGAAAGGAATCTCTGTCGGAACTGAACAAGCTTTCAGATCTTCTGAGCGGCAACAATCAGCTGATAGTTGAGATTGGAGGATACACTGATGCCACCGGAAATAATGAACACAATCTTGTCCTTTCTGAAAAAAGGGCGCTGTCTGTAGTCAATTTTCTTACCGAAAACGGAGTATCGGCTGAACGGCTGAAATATAAAGGTTATGGAAATGCGTCGCCCATAGGGAACAATGTTACATCAGAGGGGAGAAGGCTCAACAGAAGAACTGAAGTCCAGATCCTGGAAATGAAAAAGTAAAAAAATAGCTGCCCGGGTGGACAACTATTTTCTGGCGCATGCTTTGGGGGCATTCAGACATTAAGAAAAGAGACATCTGGTATCAGATAGCAATCATACTGTTCGTATATTCTTTGGGCAAAGATTCAACATCTGAAGTTGAAACCGGAATTGAAAAGTAAATACCGGATCCTGTTAATCCGTTGCATTCAATCCATACCGATCCATTCATCATTTTAATAAGATTCCTTGTAAGGATCAGATTCATGGCTGAATATGTATCATTGAACTTTGAAAGGGATTCGGCCAGATCCTGCGTCTGAAGAAATTCCCGGCACCTGAAGTATCCCTCGCCGGAATCAAGGATATAGAATGTCAGTCACCATTCCTGACATAATAACCGACCTTAATGTAACCTGATTTTGTATTGCTGAGGGCATTCTGGAACAAATTGCGAATTACCCTTGTCACCCTGTTAGTATCAACCAGGTACTCACGCATTCTTAAGCGGCTGGTTTTCGGACACAAGGATAATGTCCTTGTATTTATCCTTTCTCAATATCTTCCCTGAATTCCGTAAAAAGATCACTAAATGTTTCGTCTGGATTGCAAATTCCTGCTTCAGTTTTTGAATTACCCGTATCAATGACTGCTGAATCAAGAAAATTGTCAAAAAGACAATATCATCTGTTCGCATGAGTTATAGATCTGAAGGCTGAATTCATCCCTCTCCTCGTCTGTATATTCCTTTTTATTAAGAAGATATGCAAATGCAACAATTGAGTTCATTTGAGTCCGCATTTCGCGGGACATTCCGGACAATACTGCAGGACAATTAATTAAATTCTGATTCAACGATTGCAGGACCTTTTCACTGGTCTGACCGGTTGTATCCGGTTTAACCGATTCTCCCTTATTATTTCCCGAAAGATTAAACATTTGCTTGTTATTAATATTGCTACAGGCTTCTTAGAATTTTCCTGGCATCCTTCCTGTAAATGCTTTTTGATTTTTCAATTATGGCCAGCTGTTCAGCTGCTTTTTGATTTTCGTCAGTTTTTATGTAGCATAGAGCCAGGTACCACTGAGCGTGATCGATATACAGGTTTTTATTGTCATCGATCACTTTTGATAATGAACTCTTCGGCTTCAGGATAATTGCTGATTTCAAAATTCGAAATCCCGTTCAGCAGAGCTGAATGCATGTCCCCCGGTGTGTTCTCAAGAGCTCTGGAGAAGTATATGGCAGCATTCCTGTAGTCATGTATTTCATAATACTCAAGGGCCAGGTTAAAATCAGAATTATCCATTACAACGTCGGACCTGAGTGTTGTCGTTGCCTCGTATGGTGTGTAATACTTCTCAAAAATTTCGCCTGAATCAGGACCTTTATTCGAGAACAGTGCAATCCCGCCGATAATAATCAGACCGGCAAATATTGCGGCATACTTAACTGTTGTATGCTTTGTCTGCCTCCTGACGCTAACTTCAACAGCTCTTTTCTTTTCTATGGAGTCCAGCTTAATTCTGAGATTCAGAAGATCCTGATTTTTCAGGATTGCTTCCGTTTTCCGTCTGATCTCCACTTCTTTTCGAAGCTTTTCGTTTCCGTCCATTTCATTTCTGAACCACTGTTTCTCGGCTTCATCCATCTCTCCGGCTATGTACCTTTCGATGAAATATGAAAAATCAATTGTTTTCATAATTTTATGTTTTGTTTAATATTTATTTCCATACTTAATTATACAGATATTCATATATCCATTAAATCTATAATTCAGAATATCATTCGCGCAGGACTTAAATGCGACCTGCTTCCTTCGCATGCCATCCGACACCGATCGTAATACATATCTTCCGGCATCGATAGCTGAAAACTCAACTACAAAACACAGCCAATAATGTTATAAAATTCCTGCCTTCGCCAAGGCGGGAGGATTATTCCTTTTTCAAATTCTGACAACCGGAGGCATTGGTTTTACAATCGGATCGCCGGCATCACCACCTTTAATACAAATCATTTCTTCCGGAGTAAGGGTGTACTCATCAAAAATCTCTTCGGTTTTTTCAAAATTCAGGTTTTTCATCTTTTTAATTTTAGTCGTTGATACTTAGTCAGGGTAATTCGCAATTCTATTGTTACATGTCGGAAACTATGGTTTTGTGACCAAAAAAAGTCAACTTTTTTTCATAAAAAAACTTATGTCAAGAAAATCAGTAACTTACTGATGAAAAAAAATTGATAGATTGAGATAAATTTTGGCATTTTCAATTATACTTGTGATCTTTAAGCGGGGATTTTCATAAATATCAGCAAGTACCAGATGATTTATAAGAATCATATATGGTGGTTTAAACTAATCTTCCTTTGCATTTCAGGGATAGCCTGTGCAACTGCTTCAGATACGGAGGAACCTGATTTCACAAGGTCGCTGGTTAATAATTACCAGGAATCAGGCACCGGACTCCAGGATGATTCTTTAAACCGTGCGCTCGAAAGGTTGAATAATGAATTTCAGGCTTATATGACTTCAGGCGATACCGTCAGGTCAGGAATCGTCGTAAATTCCATCATAAAAAATCTAAGTGGACAAAAAAATGATAATCTGATTTTTTCCGATTCCTATTATTACATTGGTGTGTATAATCTGATAACAGGTAAAAACAAGGAAGCTGCAGTCTGGTTCTCTCTTTCTTCATCCATACGGGAACGCCTGAAATGCGATGATGAAATTCATGCAAAATGTCTTTTTAACCTGGGAGTAGTGTATAACAATTTCGGTGATTTCAAGAGGATGGAGGAATATACCCTCATGTCGCTTGAAATAGATAAAAAGCTCCATGGTGAATCAAGCCCTGTGTTGTTAAAGGGTCTGTCGAATCTTATCACGGCAAATTTCGGACTTTACGAATATACCAGGGCAATCAGTTTCGGAAATGAAGCTTTGAAACTGATAAACGGGGGAAATGATAATTACAGTCAGGATCGGGCAACGATCTACTCCAATATCGGGATATGCTATATAAGCTTGTCCGACTATTCCAGGGCTGCTCTTTACCTTGAGAAGGCGGAATTGATTTATGAAGAAAACTTCCTTCCGAAGGATGCAAATTATATTAATCTGCTCAATAGTCTGGCGGCCACATATTTCTTCCTTGGGCTGAACGACAAGGCCGATGAGTATTTTAAGCGTGGGTTTGAAATGACAAAATCATCAAATTCAATATTGTCGTTTAACTTTGTAAACAGTTTTGCTGTTGTGCTTGCTAACGCAGGAAGGATTGATCAGGGCGAGGAGCTTATCCTGAATTCTCTTGAAAAAGCTAAAAAATCGTATGGAGAGAATTCGAAAGATTATTTTGAGGTGCTGAAAAACTATGCAGAATACCTGAGAACATTCAGGAAGGACATCAAAAAATCGCTTCTTTTTTATGAACTGTGTATCGGTTATCTCAATGATCATAAGGAAGATCTGTCATTGAGAAACCAGGTTATTCTCGGGTATGCCCTGACGCTGAATGAGAACGGAGATTCGGCAAAGGCTCTCAGGAGGATACAGGAATTACTCTTCACCTCTGTTCCGGACAATCCGGGGTATACCGGCGTTGAAAATCCTGATATTGCGTTGATTGAGCCCGACAGATGGTCGATCGATTTATTGAACGCAAAATACCGGATCCTATGGGATATTTTCAGAAAATCTGATAATTACGGTTATCTGATCGCAGCTTCCGGCACGTCTGAAATAATTGTTGCGTTATTGGAAAAGGTAAGGATCAATATCACCGAAGAGGAAAGCAGGCTCGTACTGGGAGACCGTTACAGGGATGCCTACGTTGAAGCAATCAGGGATTTTGATTTATGTTACAGGCATACCGGGCGTGAGGAATACCTTGGAGAAGGCATTTGAATACGCTGAAAAGAGCAAAGTAGCTGGACTGCTCGCATCAACCCGTGAACTTAAGGCAACTCAGTTCCATATTCCCGCTGAGGTTGCAGAGCTTGAGCGAAAGCTCAAAACAGAGATCAGTTTCTATAACGCCAAAATTTCGGAGGAAAACAATAAAAAATCACCTGACGCCCAGCTTATAGCAGAATGGAAGGGTAATGTCTTTAATGCTGCGCAGGGACGTGATTCGCTTGTGAAACTATTCGAGAAGCAGTATCCCGGTTATTACTTATTGAAATATAACACAGAAGTCGTAAAGCCCGGTGATATTCCTTCCGTTGCCGGCAGAAACACGAACTATTTGAATTACGTGGTATCTGATACTGTTATCTATATTTTTCTGGCTAACAGGAAATTCACCAAACTTTTTACCATGCCTGTTGATTCCGGTTTTTTTGATAATGTAAGGGAATTCAGAAAGCTTCTCTCATTGCCTTCACCTTTCATGGATGCAAAGTCAGAATTCATGAAATATCAACTTTACGGTGGCCGGATTTACAGGAAAATTCTGGAACCCGTGCGAAAGTACCTGATATCAGACAAGTTATTAATTTCTCCCGATAATATTCTTTCATATATCCCTTTTGAGACGATTCCTTATCAGGAATTCAAAGGGGATGATATCCTTTACAGGGAACTCCCCTATATGATGAATGAATTCAGGATCTCGTATACTTATTCTGCAACACTGCTGGCAGAGTCAGTGAAAAAAATGACTGTCAGCATGTCAAACAGTCTTATAGCATTTGCCCCGGTTTATACCAGGACGATCAACATCGATTCAGTGCTTCAGACCAGGCAGGTCAGGTTGTCAGGTATCAATGATCTGCCGTTTGCCCGCCAGGAAGCTGAATATGTTTCAGAACTTACGGAAGGAACTCTGTGTATAAATGACGGCGCTACGGAAATGAGGTTTAAGGCGGAAGCACATAATTATGATATTATTCACCTTGCGATGCATACTGTCCTGAATGATCAGTATCCGATGCATTCCAAAATGCTGTTTTACCAGGCCGACGGACTCTGTTGAGGACGGCAACCTGAATACTTATGAGGTATATGATATACCGCTTAAGGCCAAAATGGTAATACTCAGTTCGTGCAACACTGGTATCGGGAAAGTTGAATTCAGGTGAGGGTATACTGAGCCTGGCAAGGGGATTTATATATTCCGGAAGTCAGTCAGTTGTTATGTCAATGTGGGAGATTGAGGACAGGTCAGGTACCGAAATTGTAAAGAATTTTTACAAATATCTCAAAAAGGGAGAAACAAAAAGTGATGCACTCAGAAAAGCAAGGCATGAATTATCTTAAGAAAGCCGATATGCTGCGGTCACATCCTTATTTCTGGTCTGCGCTGGTTATTTACGGGAACAATGAATCCCTTTATTATTCAAGAAAGATCTGATATTCTGGCAGGTGCTGCAGCAATATTGCTCGGATTGGTTCTTATTCCTCTATTATTATAAATTCAGATAATCCTTATATTCAGGATCCTCTTTGATAAGTTCCATGAGGGTTTCTTTGCTCAGATACTTCTTTCTCCTTGCTAGGTCTTCATTCTTGAGATTCATTTTCAGCGCTATTTCCTCATATGAATTGCCTTCCGAAAACAGAGTAAGAATAGTCTGGGAATCAGGCTTAAGTTTCGGAATGCCCTGCTCACAATTCTTTCAAGAATTTCACTCCCGGCTTCATCACTGCCACCGTCATCAGGAAAGTCAGGATCAATTTCAGTATTTCTCAGCTTTTTCCGCAGAGTGGCGCTCCAGATATTCCTCGCGATACCAAAAAAGTAACCCTTAAGATCAGTTGTCAGCTTAAGTTCATTTCCCGATATCTGATTGTAGAGGGTTATAATTGATTCCTGGAATACATCAGAGACATCAGCTTCGGAGCCACTGTTCTTGAGTATATGGTGCCTGACCGTCTCACGATAATTATCATAAAGCCAGTTAAGTATTTCGTCGTCCTGCTGGCGAATGCCTTCAATTATTGCTACTATCTGAAATTTTGCGGAACAATCGCTGATTATTTCTGCATAATTGTTGACAAATATAGTATTTCCCCGGTTAAAAGTGTTGATCTGTCAGTTCGGATGCCCGAATTAATGAAGTATTTTTTACTAAATAATAAATATCTTTACTTTCGTATTTAAACGACAAGATCGTAGAAAATGTTATTTCCGTTTGTAAAACAATATGATGCGATGGATTGCGGTCCTGCCTGCCTGAAAATGGTAGCAGCGTTTTACAAAAAGAACTTTTCACTCGATTACCTTGAGAAAAAGATGCTTCATAACAAAAAGCGGTGTTTCGTTTCTGGGACTTTCCGAGGCAGCTGATTCTTTGGGATTCAGGACACTTGGGGTAAAGATCCCGTTTGAAATGCTTGCGGAAAAAATGACCCTCCCGTGTATTGTGCACTGGGGCCAGAAGCATTTTGTTGTTGTTTACAAGATCAGCAGGGAAAAAGTATGGGTTGCCGATCCGGCAACCGGGCTCGTCAGATATTCACGTGAAGAATTTGAAAAAAAATGGATCAGTTCGGCAACCGAAGGAAAGCAAACGGGGCTCGCACTGATAATAGAACCTACACCGGCTCTTTACAATATTGAAGATGAACATCAAAAATCAAAAGGTTTCAGATTCCTTCTGAAGTATTTCAAACTGTATCAAAAGTATCTCGGACAGCTTATTCTTGGCCTCCTTATCGGGAGTCTGATTCAGCTTATCGTACCTTTCCTTACCCAGTCAATAATCGATATTGGACTGAATAATAATGACATAGGATTTATTTACCTGATTCTTTTTGCCCAGCTCGCCCTGGTTATTGGAAGAATGTCAGTCGAATTCATGCGCGGTTGGCTGCTTCTTCATATCGGATCAAGTGTAAACGTGGCAATAATTTCCGGATTCCTTCAGAAGCTTATGGCCCTTCCGATTGCATTTTTTGATACAAGGCTGACAGGCGACATATTTCAGCGCATCGATGACAACAACAGGATTGAGGAATTTCTTACATCGGCAAGCCTCAGCATATTGTTTTCATTCTTTAACCTGATAGTATTCGGTATTGTACTGGCAATATTCAGTCTTAAGATATTTCTGATCTTCCTTGCAGGCACCCTTCTGTATCTGCTGTGGGTGTCGCTTTTCATGAACTCAAGGGCGAAGCTCGATACCCAGAGGTTTAAAGAGATGTCAGCCTCCAATTCAAAGCTTATAAACATAATAAACGGTATGCAGGAGATAAAGCTTACGCAGAGCGAATTAAGCAAGCGGTGGGACTGGGAAACGCATCAGGCTTCACTTTTCGGGCTGAAAGTCAAAGGACTCGGGCTAATCCAGTACCAGTCGGCCGGAGCCACCCTGATAAACGAAATAATGAACATACTGATTACAATTGTTGCTGCCACCGCAGTTCTTAAGGGAAACATGACCCTGGGTATGATGCTTGCCGTTCAGTTCATAATCGGTCAGCTTAATGTCCCGGTCAACCAGATCATAGGATTCTTCAGAACTGTCACAGGATGCCAGGATGAGCCTCGACAGGCTGGCTGAGGTTCATAATATGGATGATGAAGAGACTGATTCTGAGAACAAGGTAGCCAGGCTTCCTGAAAATAAAAATATCAGATTGACTAATCTTTCTTATCAGTATGAAGGGCCGCGTTCCCCATTTGCATTAAAAAATACTGATCTTGTTATTGAACAGGATAAAATAACTGCAATTGTAGGTGTGAGCGGAAGCGGAAAGACAACGCTGCTTAAGATGCTTCTGGGATTTTATCAGCCAGTAACAGGAGAAATCACGATAGGGGATATCCCCCTTCCAAATATCAGCCTGAAATTGTGGCGGGAGAAAGCAGGGGCAGTAATGCAGGATGGATTTTTATTTCCTGATACGATTGCCGGAAATATTGCACCTGGAATACGCGAACTCGATGAAGAAAAGCTTAAAAAAGCTGCAGGCACGGCAAATATCAGGGAATTTATTGAATCCCTGCCCCTTGGTTACAATACGAAAATTGGGTCCGACGGCCATGGACTCAGCGAAGGACAGAAACAACGGTTACTGATCGCCCGGGTCGTTTATAAAGATCCTGATATTCTTATGTTTGATGAGGCAACAAATTCACTCGATGCCAATACTGAAAAGGCAATAGTTGAAAACCTGAGAGATTTTTTCAGGGGGAAAACAGTGATAATTGTCGCTCACAGGCTAAGTACAGTAAGCAATGCCGATAAGATTGTCGTTCTTGATGACGGGCAGATCACCGAGACAGGAACACATGAAAATCTTATTGAAAAGCGCGGAGCTTATTATAATCTTGTAAAAAACCAGCTTGAACTTGGAAACTGAACCTGAGTATGGATGAAAAGAAAAGCGATATAATCTACTCTGAACCGGTAAATGAAATAATGGGGCATACCCCGGCAAAGATTGTAAGATGTGGCAATACAATAATACTTCTTGTTTTTGCAGTGCTTATATTTTTTGCGTGGCTGATAAAATATCCCGATACCATACCTGCTCCTGTGGAAATTACAACAGTCAATCCACCTGTTACCCTTTTATCCAAAGTTACGGGTCAGATTCAGAACCTTTATGTGAAGGACAAGGAAATTGTAAATGAGGGTAAATTATTGGCCGTCATGGAGACTGCAGCATCAGTCAGTGAAATTGAAAAACTACGGTCCTTCATTGACACTCTAAAAAATCCGGGTTCGCTCCTGCCACCTGATCTGCCTGAATTTACTGAACTGGGAGAAATTCAGGGATTCTGGGGTACCTTCCGGAAAGCTCTCTCAGATTACAATAATTACAACATCAATGATTTCTACGGCAATAAGGCCAACTCCATTACCGACGAAATAGACGGCATACTTGCCTACATAGGCAGGGTAAAGGTAAAGGAGAAATTATATGCGGAGAACCAGACGCTGGAAGCCAGAAAGTACCGTCGGGATTCATTGCTTCACGAAAGCGGGGTATTTTCCGAAAGTGAACTTGAAAAATCGCGCCAGTCGCTTATCAGGATTAATATCGAACTCCAGCAGGTACGCCTCGATCATTCGGCAAAATCAATCGAACTTGCCGAGAAGAGGCAGCTTCTCCAGGATTACAGGATAAAAAAGCTGGAGGAGGGGGAAAAATACAATTCAGTGCTCAGCGAATCTTTCCTGAACCTTAAAGCCCAGCTGAAGATGTGGGAAAACACCTATCTGCTTGTTGCACGATTCAGCGGCGTCGTGACATTTACTAAATTCTGGAGCGAAAACCAGACTGTTAACAGAGACGAGCCGGTAATGAGTATTGTTCCGGTTGTTACCGGTGATTTTGTCGGAAGGATAAATCTGAAGATGAACCGCTCCGGGAAAGTCAGACCCGGACAGGAAGTCAATATCAAACTGAGCGGTTACCCGTATCTTGAATATGGCATGATAAAAGGTGTTGTAAAATCAAAGTCCCTTGTTCCATCAGGCGACACCTATATTATAGAGCTTAATTTTCCGTCGGGACTGACCACACTGTACGGTAATAAGCTTGACTTCACCCAGAATATGCAGGGCACCGCAGAGATAATCACAGATGACCTGCGTCTGCTGCAGAAGATCTTTAATCCGTTCCGTTACCTGATTTCGAGGAACCGAAGCTGATCTACTTTTTCGAATAAGGCTCATAATCATCCTCACCTGCCGACTGGGAAAAGCTTGAAGAAGTGGTTTCCCTGGTGCCTTTTACACCCTTGCCCTTCTTTGCATACTTCTGATATAACCGAACAGCTACGAAAACAAGAACTGCAACAAGAATTATTATTTCTTTCTGATCCATCTCATTAAATATTAGTCCGGATTAGGTTTTTTATTTCCGGAAAAATTCAAATCTTCAGAAAGTAAATATAATCAATATATGATTTTCAACTCTGTTTTCAACTCTCCTTTCAAAGACTCTTGTTACGCATTTATTTTCCTCAATGAAGGCTTAATAATTGATAATCATTTTAATTTATGGTAAAACTTGAGTTTTTATAAATAATTCGATAATTTCGTACTCTTAAAAATCCATGGATTGTCATGGAGTTTTAAGTTCATAAAGCTATTGAACCATAAAGGATTGAATATGATAATTGAAAATCCGGATGACTTTGTTCGGGATGAACAAAACGGAGCTGACGAAAATGCTGCCGGTACTGAGAACACTGATGAAACGGGGAAAGCGGGAAAAAAAGGATCTCCGGAAAATGTTAAAACAGAAGGAAAAGATCCTGAAATAATTAAAGAGGATACAGAAACTGAAGTTAAAGTTCCGCCTGTCGCTTCGATTGAAAAGGATGTCTCCTTACCTGAGGAAACCAATGATCTGGAAGAGATTGAACTTCCTCCGGTCGATTACTCGGGATATACAAAACATGAGCTGGTGGAAACTCTGGCCCTGATAATCGACAACCGGCCTCCGGCAGAGATCAGGGATGATGTGGAACGTATCAAAGTTTTGTTTTACAAGAAACTGAAAGCTGAATCCGAGGAGAAA
The DNA here is from genome assembly GCA_963737255.1 of uncultured Bacteroidales bacterium. Classification (GTDB taxonomy): domain Bacteria; phylum Bacteroidota; class Bacteroidia; order Bacteroidales; family VadinHA17; genus LD21. The sequence goes on along the minus strand of CAVTSB010000003.1, from coordinate 53,780 downwards.
AAAGCCAGGTTCCTGGAAGGCGGCGGGAAAATTGAAGATTACAAGATCTGGGTAGATCCCCTTGACTATCGTGTGAAAGAGCTTCTTGACAAGTTCAGGGAGAAAAAGAATGACTTTAACAAGGTCCAGGAGGCAGAAAAATACGAAAACCTTAAGAATAAATATGATATAATTGATAAGATCAAGGATCTTGTCAATCGCGAGGAATCGATAAACAAGACTTTTCATGAGTTCAGGTCGCTGCAAAACGAATGGCATTCTATCGGGGTGGTTCCCCAATCATCGCTTAAGGATCTCTGGGAAAACTACCATCACAGTGTGGAGGTATTTTACGATTATATTAAGATAAATAAAGAGCTCAGGGATCTGGACCTGAAGAAAAACCTGGAAGCGAAAGTGGTATTGTGTGAAAAGGCTGAAGAACTGCTGCTCGAGCCAAACCCTGTTAATGCCTTCAGGTTGTTGCAGGAATACCATAATCAGTGGAGGGAAATAGGACCGGTACCCCCGGAATCCAAAAATGAGATATGGGAAAGATTCAGGGAAGCGACTACCCAGATCAATAAAAGACATCATGAATACTTTGAAAAACAAAAGGATGATCAAAGAAAGAATCTTGATGCCAAATTAGCTTTGTGTGAAGAAGTTGAAGCAATCAATGCTCAGGAAATCAAAAGTTTCAGGGATTTTGATGAAAAGGCTGAGAAAATTGTTGCCCTGCAGAAGATGTGGAGAACGATAGGTTTCGCTCCCAAGAAACAAAACAACAGGGTATACCAGAGATTCAGGGAAGCCTGTGATGCCTTCTTTGAAAAAAAACGTGGCTTTTATGCCGACAATAAGGAGACTCAGCTGAATAACCTTCAGTTGAAAAACGAATTGTGCATTCAGGCTGAAGCCCTTCAGGAGAGCAGTGACTGGAAAACCACCTCGGACGCTCTCATAAAACTCCAGAAAGAATGGAAGGATATTGGGCCTGTTCCGCGCAAGCAGTCAGAAAAAACCTGGAAAAGATTTCGTAAGGCATGCGACCATTTTTTTAACAGGAAGGCTGAATTCTTTGCAAATCTCGATACATCCTACGAGGATAATCTGAAGGCCAAGCTTGCAATTATAGAGGAGCTTGAAAAATTCGAACCGGGAACCGACGTCCAGGCAGCCTTTGAAAAGCTGAAAGATCTTCAGAGAAAATGGACTGAAATAGGTTTTGTTCCTTTTAATAAGAAGGAGGAGATCACAAACAGATACAGAAATGCCCTGAATAAGGAGTTTGACAAGCTGAAAATTGCTGATGAGGATAAGAGTATCCTGAAATACCGGACCAAGCTCGATAATCTAAAATTAAATCCAAAAGCATCACGGAAAGTAAGGAATGAAAGAGATAAATTCTTTATGAAGATCAAGCAGCTTGAGAGTGATATTGTGCTCTGGGAAAACAATATCGGATTCTTTGCAAAATCAACCAACGCTGATACCATGATAAAAGAGGTTCAGGAAAAAATTGACAATGCAAAGAAAATGATTAAGACACTTGAGGAAAAAGTCAAAATGATTGACCAGTCAGGCCTCGACGATTGATAAAGTAAACCCGGAAGATAATCTTAAAAATTTTCTTGAATTGGCTGATGTTAAGTACGTTTTTGTTACCGGAGGAGTGACCTCCTCCCTCGGAAAAGGAATTATTTCCGCATCTCTTGCAAAACTTCTGCAGGCCAGGGGATATTCGGTAACCATTCAAAAACTCGATCCATATATTAATGTTGATCCCGGGACTCTTAATCCCTATGAGCATGGAGAATGCTATGTTACTCTTGATGGCGCAGAAACCGATCTCGATCTTGGCCATTATGAAAGATTTCTGAATGTCCCTACAAGTCAGGCAAATAATGTTACTACCGGCAGGATCTACCAGTCGGTTATCAATAAAGAGAGAAAGGGTGATTACCTCGGTAAAACGGTACAGGTGATCCCCCATATTACCGACGAGATAAAGAGAAGGATAAAGCTTGTTGGATCAGGAAATAAATTTGATATTGTAATAACCGAAATAGGGGGGACCGTCGGTGATATTGAATCATTGCCCTACATCGAATCGGTCAGGCAGCTCAAATGGGAGATGGGTTCACAGAACTGTCTTGTGATACACCTGACACTTGTGCCATACCTTTCTGCTTCCGGTGAGTTGAAGACAAAGCCAACCCAGCACTCGGTCAAAGTTCTCCTTGAAAATGGAATACAGCCCGATGTGCTTGTGCTCCGAACCGAGAGAAGCCTGACAGCCGATATCAAAAGGAAAGTGGCCCTGTTCTGTAACGTTGAAGAGTCTGCAGTGGTCGAATCGGTTGATGTCTCAACTATTTACGAGGTACCTCTGAGGATGCTTTCCGAAAAACTCGATCTGACCGTTCTGAAAAAGCTTAATCTTTCAATTGACCACGAACCCCAGCTTAACGGTTGGCGACAGTTTATCAGCAGGTTGAAAAATCCAAAGCATTCCGTGAATGTTGGGCTGATAGGAAAGTATGTTGAATTGCCAGATGCCTATAAATCAATCAGTGAATCATTTATACACGCAGGGGCTATTAATGAATGTCATGTAAATGTTGAGTACATAAGCTCGGAAGAAATAACTGCGGAAAATGTACATGAACGTTTAAAAGGTCTGCAGGGAGTTCTTATAGCTCCGGGATTTGGTTCACGGGGAATAGATGGCAAAATATTCGCTACTACGTACGCAAGGGAGAATAATATTCCGTTCTTTGGTGTTTGCCTGGGCATGCAGTGTGCTGTAATTGAGTTTGCCAGGAATGTGCTCCATTTTGAAGGCGCGCATTCAACCGAGATAAACCATAAGACAAGGTACCCGGTGATCGATCTGATGGAGGAACAGAAAAGCATTATTGACAAGGGTGGAACAATGAGGCTTGGCGGCTACAAATGCCAGATCAGCAAGGATTCCAAAACGTATGAAATTTATGGAAGAACGGAAATTATTGAACGGCACAGGCACAGATATGAATTTAATAACCGCTATTTTGATGATTTTAAGAACAACGGGATGGTGCCGGTCGGAATAAATCCGGAGTCGAATCTTGTCGAAATTGTTGAAATTCCAGCTCATAAATGGTTTATCGGAGTGCAGTTTCATCCTGAGTACAGCAGCACCGTAATAAACCCACACCCGCTGTTTATTAGTTTCATTAAGGCATGTATTGATTAACTTTGACAACATATACTCATTCAATATTTTCTTATAGATGGATAAAAACACGATAATTGGTATAATTCTGATATTTCTGATCTTTATAGGATTTAGCGTATATAACAGCAGCAAATTAAATAAATCGTATGAGGCGGTAATTGAAAAGGCAGATTCGTTGTACGCCAGGGGCGATATGGAAAATGCCAGGGCTGAATATATGAATGCCCTGCGATTTAAACCAAATGAGCCGGAAACGGTTGCAAGAATCAATGAATTGAATAATCTGCTGGGTCTTGTTCCTGCCGCTCAAAAATCAGATTCACTTGTTGTTGCTCCGGTCGAGGGTGAACAATCTGTACAGGCAGTTGCCAGCGCACAACCCGACTCAAGCCGTTTTGGAGTTTTTGGCGGTTCTTCCACCGGTGATTCCGGTTTGATAACTCTGGAAAACAATAAGCTGGAACTCAAGATCTCGCCAAAAGGCGGCAGGGTATACTCCGCGCGATTAAAGGATTACCGTACACACGATTCCCTTCCCCTGGTATTATTCTCAGGCGACTCAACGGTCTTTGGATTTAAATTTTATACCTCTGATAATAAAGCGATTGAGACAAATAACCTCTATTTTACGCCTGTTTCTGAAAATCGCTCTTTCAGCGTAACATCACAACCCGAAAGCGTAAGTCTCAGACTTATGGCCGGCGAAGAGAAATATATTGAGTATAAATATACGCTTGAGCCTGATAAATATATGGTGGATTTTGATGTCATTTTCAAATCAATGGAAGATGTCGTCGCATCAAATCTGAACAGCCTGACATTCGACTGGAAGATGTATATACCGCAGCAGGAGAAGGGGAGGCAGAACGAAGACAGCTACACAACTATAAAATATAAATACTACCAGGATGAAGTTGATGGGCTCAGATTAAGATCGCAAAAAGAGACCGAGACAGTCGATATTACAACGAAGCTGAGCTGGATTGCCTTTCAGGATCAGTTCTTTTCTTCAGTTCTCATAACCGATGAATTCTTTCTGAACGGACTTGTCACTTCAACAAAAACTGTCGCATCCGAAAAGTATACAAGGTATTTTACAGCTGAAGCAGGAGTCCCGTTCGCTTCAGGGCCGTCTGCACCTGTAAGCATGAAATTATACTATGGCCCGAATCATATTTCGACCTTGCGCAAGGAGGGACTGGAACTCGACCAGCTCGTTTTCCTCGGGAAAAATATTATTGGGTGGATAAACAGGTTTATAATTATTCCGGTTTTTAACTGGCTTGAAAAATATATTACAAGTTACGGCCTCATAATTCTTCTTCTTACTATCATTATAAAGCTAATATTATTGCCTCTGACCCTTAAATCGTACAATTCGCAGGCAAAGATGCAGGTGTTGAAACCGTTGGTTGATGAGCTGGGAAGCAAATATCCTAAAAAGGAAGATGCCATGAAAAAGCAGCAGGCAACCATGGATCTTTATAAAAGGGCCGGCGTTAACCCCATGGGAGGATGTCTTCCCATGCTGCTTCAGATGCCAATATTATTTGCAATGTTCAGGTTCTTCCCGGTTTCGATTGAGTTGCGACAGGAACCTTTCCTGTGGGCAACCGATCTTTCAACATATGATTCCATATTGACTCTGCCATTTAATATACCCATATACGGAAGCCACGTGAGTCTCTGGACTCTTCTTATGACTGCATCCACGGTCCTGGCAACTAAATTTTCAGGTTCGTCGGCAGGCCAGGATCAGCCGGGGATGAAAATGATGATGTACATGATGCCCGTCATGTTCATGGTCATGCTTAACAATTTCTCATCAGGGCTGACTTACTATTATTTTCTTGCCAACGTTCTTTCCTTGCTGCAAAACTACATTTCAAAGAGATTTATCGATCAGAAGAAACTGCTTGCAACACTCGAGGAAAACAGGAAAAAACCGCTAAAGAAATCCAAATGGCAGCAACGGCTTGAGGAAGCAGCTAAACAAAGAGGAATTCAACCCGCAAAAAGGTAAAATTTCAATATCCCCTGAAAGGATAGGGCCAACCTGATTTTAAGTTTAGAAGGCCCGTTCCTGTGTTTTTCAGCGTTGAATGTTAAATTATCTTAATAATTATGTTATTAAGGTATATTGCATTTAAAAATTGTTATAAATTAGGATTCAAATTTTTAGGGGAAATGGGGAAAAAAGTTAAGAACAAAGATTTAGCTGAAAGGTTAAATGTTTCAAGTACATTGGTCTCACTTGTTTTAAACAATAAAGCTGACCAGCATGGTATCAGAAAAGATACCCAGGAAAGAGTCCTTGCCCTCGCCAGGCAGATGGGGTATTTTGAGCTTCAGAAAGACAAACATGAAATTTTGCCGGTTGAGGAAAAACCCGGAGTGATAGGTATGATCGTGCCATCTCTTCATGATCCGTTTGTGTACGAGATCACTCCCTTTCTCCAGAAGGCTTTCGCAAGCATTGGAGTAGGCTTTTCGATTATTACAAAGGATCCTGACGACGGAAGGTACAACAGGCTTGTCGGAGCTTTTAAGAAATTCTACAGCGGTCTTATTCTTGTGGGGGAAGCTGCCGATGATTATACTATACGTGCCCTGAGGACATCTGGTTACCCTTTTGTAATGCTTGAAAAATCAATAAAAATACTCAGACTCAACACGGTCTGTACCGATCTTACTGAAGGGTCAAGACGCGTTGCCGACCATATCGATAAACTCGGTTACAAAAACGTTTTGCTGGTTACTGAGCGGGGCTGCACTTTGAGGGATGCTCCTGCAATAGAGATACTCAAGGATGCCCTGGCGGCCAAACCGGGTATTAATAAACCGGTTGTTGTGGAATTTGACCACCAGATCAATGGAAATGACCCCGAACTGGGAGAAATTGAGAAATTCATGCGCCCGCCTTACCGGGCCGATATAATGATAATTATGCATGCCGGACTTGTTTACAGGGTAATGGCGATGCTCAACAGGAAGAAGATAAGGATCCCTCAGGATATAGCGCTGATCTCGATGGAGGAGGGCATAGGCTTTGACATTCTTTCCTCTCCGGTTACATGCCTGAGAAAGCCGCTTACCGGAATGGCCCTCAAAGTGGCTAATATGATCTGGTCTGAGGTCAGGAACTCCGGAAAGAGCAAGTACAAGCGGCAGGTTAATATTACTCCCGACCTTATTGTAAGGAGTTCCTGCGGTACAATTTAGATTAACTGTTAATGAAGGTTCCTGAGAGCATTCTGATAATTCTTACTTTTTTCTTTGCAGCAGGATGCTCGGAGCAACAGCTGATAACAGATAAGGAATACCATGGTACCGTTGAATCGGTTTTTGCTGAAAAGCAGAGGCTGGCTTCAAACCGTAAGGAAGAGCTGTTTGAAGTTTTTAACCGTGACCTGACGGCTTCACAGACTGAGGCGCTGAAGTTCCTTTTTGCATTTATGCCGTTAAGCGACCTTGCCGACTATTCCGGAGAATTCTTCCTGGCAAATACCGATGTGGCAATTCGCAGCACGAAATGAATCACCATGGGGCAGAAAAATCCCATGGGATATATTCCTCCATTATGTTCTGCCCTGCAGGGTCAACAATGAAAACCTTGATTCATTCCGAATAGTCTTTTATGATGAAATTAGAGAAAGGATCAGGGGAATGGAAATGGAGCAGGCAGCTATTGAAATAAACCACTGGTGCCACGAAAAAGTTACTTATCAGCCGTCCGACAGCAGGACTTCAGCACCTCTGAGTACAATCCTTTCAGCCCGAGGACGATGCGGCGAGGAATCAACCTTTACAGTAAGCGCTCTCCGTACCGCGGGAATTCCTGCGCGCCAGGTCTATACACCGCGGTGGGCGCACACTGACGATAACCACGCCTGGGTTGAAATATGGATTGACGGGCAGTGGTATTATATGGGTGCCTGTGAGCCGGAACCTGTCCTCGACCTTGGCTGGTTTACCGAACCGGCACGACGGGCAATGCTTGTTCATACCAAATCATTCGGGGCTTCAACAGGAACTGAAAATGTTATTAATCAATACAGGGATTATTCCGAGATCAATAACACTTCAAAATATGCCGTAACAAAAAAGATTTTCACAAAGGTCCTTGACCGGGAAGGATTACCTGCCACAGGTGCCCTGGTCGAGTACCAGCTTTATAATTATGCCGAGTTTTACCCAATTGCAACAGTACCGGTGAATAATGAGGGAGTCAGCAGCTTTGAAACAGGACTTGGGGATCTGGTTGTATGGGCCAGGAAGGGTGATGATTTCAGTTTTGCAAAAATATCAGTTGCCGATATTGATACGGTTACTCTGAAGCTCGACCGGGTGCCGCAAGGGACCTACAGAGAGGAATACGACCTTAAGGTTCCAGTCCTCCGCACTCCGTTCGATGCCCCGTCAGCTGATCTTGCTGCAGGGAACACGGAACGCATAAATTCTGAAAACCAGATAAGGCAGGCATACGTTGATACCTGGATGAAACCTGAAAAAGCTTACTCCCTTGCCCGTCAGATTAATGCGGATACGGCACTTATTGGCGATCTGATTACCAGGAGTATGGGCAATTACACAACAATTGCCTCCTTTCTTTCCAATGCACCTGCGGCCAGGCGGAAACTTGCCCTCGCCCTGCTTGGAGTAATTGCCGACAAGGACCTCAGGGATACAAAGATTCCGGTGCTTAACGATCATCTTGAGAATGTAATGACCCTGCCGGACATGGGTACCAATAATGAATTGTTTGTCAGATACATTCTTAATCCCAGGGTATCAGACGAACTCCTGACAGGGTGGCGGGGATTTCTTCTTAACGGGCTTCCCCCTGAACTGGTAAAGGAAGCAGGGAGCAATCCCGAAGTTATCAGGGATTATGTTGACAAAAATATTACCATCGAAGATGCCGCAAACTACTATAAAACTCCGCTTACACCCGGAGGTGTCCATCAGTTAAAAGTTTCAGACACAAAATCACGTTCGATCTATTTTGTTGCGCTTTGCCGGACGCTGGGCATACCTTCACGACTCGAACCGGGAAGCAATATTCCCCAGTATTACTTTGATCAGAAATGGAACGACGTCTATTTCGCATCCGAAAAAAGGCCATCCGGACCGAAAGGATATCTCAGGATATTTTCCGCCGAATCAAATCCTGTTCCTGAGTACCATATACATTTTACAATAGCTCATTTTAAAAACGGAAGGTACAATACTCTCGACTATGAATTTAACAGGCGGATAACCGATTTCAGGGAAGAGCTTCAACTGGTTCCGGGACATTATATGCTCGTAACAGGTAACAGGCTCAATGATAACAAGATACTTTCGGATATTTCATTTTTTGATCTGAAGGAAAACCAGCACCTCTCCATCGAAGTAAACTTGAGAAAAGACAATATGCCCCCTGAAATAAGCGGCAGACTCGACCTTAAGAAAGTAATGGAAATGATACCGGTCCGGGAATCGCTGGCAGACAAGATCCTGGATAAAGGAGTGGTCATGGCATGGCTTGAGCCTGAAAAAGAACCGACAAAGCATGTTCTTAACGATCTGCCCCTGCTTAAAAAAGAACTTGATTCCTGGGGAGGAGGCTTTATTTTCCTCGTCGATCAGCGGGTTTCAGGAAGTGAGTTTAAACCGGAGAACTACAAAGGATTGCCTGAGAGCTCAGAGGCCGGTATATGACAAAAATCTGGAAATACTGAAAACAATCAGCAATGACGGCTCCGGCATCAGCTTCCCCTATATTATCCTTGTGGACAAAAACGGCAATATCATCTACAGGTCATCAGGATACAGAATAGGGATAGGGGAGCAGATCCTCAAGAACATAGAATAATTAAGTTGCATGTGCAGATTAACCAGCAACCTTCAACCAGTTTTACCAGCCGTAGCTTTCTTTGACCTCCGTAGCTTTAGCGAAGGAGGTAGCGAAGGCTGGCAACCTGCAACTTAACGATTAATAAATTGTTAATATCTCGATATAGATCTATTTGAAATTCCATTACCTTTGCCCTGTATTGGTTTTACAATGAAATAAAATCATTGTAGTGAAAAGGGAATGCGGTATGAATCCGCGACAGTACCCGCTGCTGTGATGCCCGGTCGTTTAAACGACGATGGTTTCAAGAAATACCTGCCACTGTTCCATAGTCAGGGATGGGAAGGCTTCTTAAAACCGGGACAAGTCAGAAGACCTGCCAGACAAGCTATTAGTTCAATGCTTTCGGGAAGAAAAGCGCAGAATCATTCAAAGATTCCCTGATCTTACTTTTCCCGGCAGCATAAAATGAAGTGTGTAATTGAGAACTGCCATTTTTTATACTGCCCTTTTATTCACTGCAAGCCTGCAGGCACAGGATATGTTCCGGAACGACACGATCGTGATCAGGGAGGTTTTGATCTCTGCAAAAGAGAATGGACATCCTTCAGCCGGCTTCAGGTCGATCCGTCTTGATTCTGCCGTTTTAAGCGAATACACCCACCGGACAATTGCTGACCTGCTTTCGAAAAGAACATCTTTGTTTGTCAAATCATATGGTTCAGGCGGGATTGCGACTCCATCTTTCAGAGGTACAGGACCGGGTCATACCAGGATAGTCTGGAACGAAATAAATATTAATAATCCTATGCTCGGACAATTCGACCTGTCGCTGGTTCCGGCAGGATTTGCCGATGCAGTTGAGGTCTCATACGGTGGGGGATCGATGGATATCAGCGGTGGCGGTTTTGGCGGAATAATAAATCTTGAAACAAAACCTGACTGGAAGAAGGAAGACGTCCTTTTTATAAATCCTGGCCTGGGAAGTTTCGGAAGATATTCAGGACTGGTCAAAGTAAAAACGGGTAATTCGGGATTTCAATCCATAACCAGGGGATTTTTGAACTCTGCAGAAAACAACTTTCCTTTTGTGAATAATCTGGCTGGTACGGAACCTGTTATTGAAAGACGGAAAAACAGTCAGGTAAGCCAGAGGGGATTTATTCAGGAGCTCTATTTTAAGGGATCAGAAGGTATCTTTTCAACAAGATTCTGGTATCAGGAAACCTCAAGAAATCTTCCTGTCCCCCTGAGCATGCTTTCAGCTAATCCCGGCGAGAAACAGAATGACCTGTCGGTGCGCAGCCTCGTCAGCTATGAATCGCTTAACAAAAAAGCCAATTTCAACATAACGGGCGCTTTTATCTCAGACAAGCTTAATTATACAAACAGGCTTGTCTCTATCGATTCAAGGAATAGTGCCCGCAGCTTTATAGTTAAAACAGGGATGTTGACTGAAATCGGCCCAACTACCAGATTGAAGATCTCGCTCGACAACGAGCTGAACTTCATAAATTCAAATAACTATACAGGAAAACGTAACAGGAACACTGCATCTCTCGCCATTTCGTCTGAAACAAGGCTGACCCGGTGGCTTGTAACTCGTTTACTGATAAGGGAAACTCTTCATGACAAAGAGTTTCTCGTGCCCGATTTTTCAGCCGGAACTGAAATCAAACCATTCTCAGAAAAGGATTATTTTCTACGGGCAAATTTTTCAAAAAATTCAAAAGTCCCGACACTCAACGATATGTACTGGTCTCCGGGCGGAAATCAGGAACTTAAAAACGAGAACGGGTATACGGCTGAGATAGGATGGGAAATTGCAGTTCCGGTCTCTTCTTCGGTTAATGTAAATGGCAGTCTGACCGCTTTCAGGAACTATATAACAGATATGATACAATGGCTCCCGGGAGATAATAGCTACTGGGTTGCGGACAATGTTGCCAAAATCAGTACAGCAGGAATTGAATCACAGGTATCCCTTGTTTATTCGCAGTCGCATTTCAAAACTTTGCTTACGGTACTCTATTCCCATACGAAAGCGACACCTGAAAGATCAGGGGAAGCATCAGGGTACTCAGGCGACAGGCAGCTTATTTATATACCTGAAAATCAGTTTAGTTCAATCGTAAGAATAAATTGGAAAAGCCTTTATACCTCATTCGGTGCCAACTGTATCAGCCGCAGATACCTGACTGCTGATAACTCAAGCTATCTTCCCGGATATGCGGTGAGTGACCTCAGTTTCGGAGGGAGAATAAATTCAAAAAAAACAACATATGAACTGAGCATTATCGTTGATAATCTGTTTAATGTAAGTTACCAGAATATTGCCTGGTATCCGATGCCGGGACGTTCTTATTTACTTTCGGTTATTTTTCAAATTAAAAGTTAAGTTATGCGGAAATTTTTAATCATTGCAGCTGTATTCATTTCGTTGAGCTCCTGTCTGAAGCTTACCGATCCTGTAATTAATGATATTGAAGAATCATTCCTGTCGGGCCCGGGCGTTTTCATTGTAAATGAAGGCAATTTCAGATCGGGAAACGGATCGCTCTCCTTCTTTTCATACGACTCGGTCAAATTGTTCAACCACGCTTTTCTCTCGGTCAACCACCGTCCACTGGGCGATGTACCTTATTCAGCCGAGATTGCCGGAACCAGAATGTATATTGTTGTGAACAACTCGGGAAAGATAGAAGTGGTCGACAGGGATTTTCTCAGATCGATAGCAACGATTAACGGACTTATCGCTCCAAGATATATTTCTGTATTGGACCGCGATAAGGCTTATGTTACAAGCCTCTATTCCGATTCCATAACAATTCTTGATCTGGCTTCAAACACAATTTCCGGGTACATCGCCCTGAAGCATCCTTCGGAAGCTGTTTCCGTCTACAATTCAAAGGCATTTGTAGCCCATTGGGCCGGAGGAAATAAGGTCTTCGTGATCAATACACCCGATAACACGGTAATCGATTCCATCGAAGTGGGAATGGAGCCGGAGAGCATGGTTTTCGACCGGAACGGCACACTTTGGATTCTGTGCAACGGAGGCTGGCAGCGTGAGCACTTTGCCGAGCTGATTGCAGTAAATCCCCAGAGCCTTGAAATAATAAACAGGTTTCAGTTCCCTTCAATTAATGATTCCCCGACATGCCTGCAGATCAACAGAACAGGTGAAACACTTTTTTATCTTCAGAATGGGATAAGACGAATGAACATAAATGAATCTGCCCTGCCGTCATCTGTTTTTATCCAGAATTCAAGCTACAATTTCTATAAGCTGGGAATCAATCCGGCAAATGATGATATATTCGTCACCGATGCCTCTGATTATCAGAATAAAGGAAATGTTCTGAGATACAATTCGAAGGAGGGCTGGTTTCACTGATGCAGGCTGATATTATTCCGGGCGGAATCTGCTTTAAAAACAATCCTGATCCTTATACAGAATGATTTTTACCGGGAAAATAACTGATTTTCTTGTCAGGTTTTTAAAGATCTGCCTTCTGTTTATCATAGTTTTGCCATTTTCCTGCACATGTAAAAACAAAACTGTCAGGAATATTCATGAAATTCCTCAAGTGCCCATTATATCGTATGCGAAGAGACTAAAAATAGAAAAATTGCATGGGTATTCGCAGGTCTCGGTATTCAATCCCTGGCAGGGTGCAAGCAATGTTGTACAGAAATGGTATCTCGTAAAGGAGGGGAAAGATCTTCCGGCAGGAACTGACAAATCAGAGGTGATAAGGGTTCCGGTAAGAAATATCATCTGCATGTCGACAACTCATCTTGCAATGATCTCAGCGCTGGATGAAGCAGGATCTGTAACCGGATTTTCAGGAACAGGGTTCATCTATGGGGATGATCTCAGAGAGTTGGTTGAGGATGGGGAGATCAGGGAAATAGGGTATGACGATAATCTGAATAAGGAACTGATCATAAAGCTGGATCCTGATCTGGTAATGGTCTATGGCATAGGAAGTGAATCGGCAGGTTATATCGGAAAGCTGAAAGAACTTGGGATAAAGGTGGTTTTCAATGCCGATTATCTTGAAAACGATCCTCTGGGAAAGGCTGAATGGATAAAGCTTTTGGGAGCACTGTACTGCAAGGAGCACCTGGCCGATTCAATTTTCAGGGAAACTGAAAAGAAATACATTGATCTGAGGAATTTAATGAGTGAAAAGGCCGGTGAACGACCGGATGTCCTGCTTGGCCTGCCGTTCAAGGACACATGGTATATATCGCCCGGGAACTCATATATAAGCCGGCTGATCAATGATGCCGGGGGAAATTACCTCTGGCAAACAACCGAATCGTCAGTCTCACTGCCCACCGCACTTGAAAATGTTTATATGAAGGCACTGAATGCCGATTACTGGCTTAACATCGGAACGGCTGATTCAAAAACGCAGATCATTTCCATTGACCCCCGCCTGGCCGACCTGCAAAGTTTCAAAAAGGGTAACCTCTATAATAATACGAAGCGGAGAAAACCGGATGGCGGAAATGATTACTGGGAAGGAGGATGTATCAATCCTGATATAGTTTTAAAAGATATTGCAACAATCCTTCATCCTGAACTTTTTCCGGGAGATGAATTAATCTTTTATAAAAAACTTAACTGATCCAGTTTCTTGAAACCAGGCGAACGCATACCGGCAATCGAGTTTCATATACCGGGAAGAAACTATAAGCTGATCTTTACGATTTTGATGGTGCTGGTTATCTTTTTCTTCCTGCTCGATCTTTTGCTTGGTTCGGTAATGTTAAGACCTCGGAGGTATTTAAAGCGCTTTTTTCCGATTCAGGCGGAATGGCGGATATCATTATTACAAAGTTCAGGCTGCCAAAGGCAATTACTGCAATGGCAGTTGGTATTGCACTGTCAATAAGTGGATTGCAGATGCAAACTCTATTCAGGAATCCCATGGCAGGTCCCTATGTCCTTGGTCTCAGTTCGGGAGCAAGCCTGGGAGTTGCATTTGTGATACTGGGCTTTTCTTCAAATCTGACACCCGATGCTGTCAGCGTTACCGGGAACTGGGCTATTGCAGCTGCCGCCTGGGTGGGAGCAGGCTCTGTAATGATCCTCATAATGGTCATTTCTGCCCGGGTCAGAAACATTATGACAATCCTGATATTGGGAATTATGCTGTCGAGCGGAATTTCTGCAATCGTCAGCATAATGCAGTATTTCAGCAACGAGACCATGCTGAAGTCATATATTATCTGGACAATGGGCAGCCTTGGCAACCTGACCTCCTCACAAATGAATGTTATGGTGGTGTCAGTGGCTGCCGGTCTCATTCTGTGCCTGGCATCGGTAAAGATGCTGAACGCAATGCTCCTTGGTGAAAATTACGCCGGGAGTATCGGTCTGAACGTAAAAGTTGCCCGTTTCATCGTGATCACCGGAACCAGCATACTTGCAGGCACCGTAACGGCCTTTTGCGGACCGATAGGATTTATCGGAATTGCAGTTCCTCATCTGGCAAGAATAGTATTCAGAACATCTGATCATAAGATACTGATACCCGGCACCATTCTGTTAGGCGGGATCATTATGCTTGTCAGTGACATCATTTCCCAGATGCCGTGGTCGGATAATGTGTTGCCTGTTAATTCGATTACAGCCCTGATAGGCATACCCGTTGTGATCTGGGTCATTCTTAGAAACCGCAGGTATTCAGATATTTTCTGATGAAAGACAAAAGGAAGGAAATAGTATCTTTTTCATCGCTTCAGATCGGGTATGAATCCGGGAAATTCAGGAAAGTCCTTCTTCCTCCGTTGAATGCTTCAGCCTCTGCAGGCGAACTGATTGCTGTTATAGGTAAAAACGGAATTGGGAAAAGCACTCTTCTGGGTACAATAGCCGGCCTTCGTCCGTTGCTGGGCGGAATGGTCAGAATTGATGGCAGGAATATTCATGAATACTCAAGGATGCAGTTGTCAGGAAAGGTCGGATATATTTCAACAGAAATAGTAAAGGTCAGTAACCTGAGAGTCTATGACCTGGTCGCCCTCGGACGCTTTCCGCATACCGACTGGTTTGGCCGGATTGACACAGCCAGCCACAAGGCAGTTATGGATGCTATTATGAAAACGGGAATGAGTGAATTCATCGACAGGCCGGTGACTGAGCTTTCCGACGGTGAGCGCCAGAGGGCAATGATCGCCATGGTTCTTGCGCAGGATGCCGTGATACTGGTTATGGATGAACCAACCGCATTTCTCGACATCAGCAGTAAATATGAAGTGATGAACCTTATGCACGATCTGGCCCGGAAGAGAAACAAAACGATCATCTATTCCACCCATGATTTTTACATGGCTGTCAGCCAGGCCGACAAGATATGGCTCATGCTCGATGACGGCCTGCTTGAAGGAGCTCCCGAGGATATCATGATCAGCGGATCATTCAAAAACCTGTTCGATGAATCAAAAGTCAGCTTTAACACTCAGAATGGAAGTTTTTCATTAAGAAGCAAACCCAGGGGTTTCATTACTGTGTCAGGGGATGGAGATTTCAAATATTGGACGGAGAAAGCCATAACAAGAGCAGGATATTCAGTTTCGGAATCTAAATCATCGGATATTTCGGTTGAAGTGAGATCCGGTCCTGATTCCGGGTGGAAATGTAATATCCCCGGCCATACGGCCGAGTTTGAAAATATTTATGACCTGATAAACTGGATCAGAACCAATACGGTTAATTCCTGAAGTATTTCCTGTAATTATCGATGAATGACTGAATATCATCCACTCCGATCTTCTTGGCAATAATGGTTTTGTTCCTGTCAAGGATATAAATCATGGGAGTGCTCTGGACATTGTAATAATAACCGAAATTGGTCCTTCTTTCCGGGTCCCACCCGTTGATCCATGTAAGTTTGTTCTCTGAAATATATTTCTCCCATTTGTCCCGGTCAGATGTTGTGCACACTGAGAATACTTCAACTCCTTCATTTTTAGCCTTATCGTAGTAAGCTTTCAGTTTTGGAGTGGCCTCCTTGCAATGGCCGCAGTCAGGTTCCCAGAAATAGAGAATTGTAAAATCCTTTTCAACATCATACAGTGAAACAAAAATCCCTTTGTATGAGTCCATTATAAGATTCTGAGCCTTTTTCCCGATCAGGTTTGGGCGAATCAGATCGACCTGTTTTTTGAGATCATCTTTGAATTCATCCGAAACCCAGTCGGCTTTCCCCGACAGATAGATATCATCAGCAAGTTTGACAACCACGGCATCATGTCCCATTATTTCGCTTTCCCTGAAATGATTGAAAAGATAAACAGAAATAAACTGAAATATAGTATGGTTTTTGCTTACTTTCTTTACTATCCTGTCAATCTCCTTGTTAATGGAATCAGGCGACTGGATTACAACATTTGTAAAGAAGGCATTCAGCCTGGCCTGCAGAATAGGAGTCCGGAGAAGCCTTTCATCAGTCAGGTCGATATTGTCAAAGAAGTGATCCTTGTTATAAAGATAAGTGCGTATCCACTTTACTGAATCAGGATTCGTGATTACTGCAGGGACTTTGATTTCCGGGGCTTCCACAGGAAGCATTGCCCTGACAAGTACCGAAAGAAGATTCCCCTTGTTTTCGCTTATGACACCCCGGAGATATGATTTCATCGATTCTTCCTGCTCTTTCTGGTTCTGGGAGAGGATTTTTAGGGAATCAGGATTCTGTTTGTTATTCTGAAGCCTTTTAACTATAGCCGAAGCCTTCTTCTGCATTTCGACCCATTTCTTCTGGTAAGCAACAAAGGAAGTATTTTCATCTGATCCGGAAAACTTCAATGTATTAAAATAATCAGGAAATGAGCATGATGCTGAAAAGAACTGATCATCCGGCATCAGTATTTCGAAGTATTGCCTGCCCGGGAGCACTACCATATAAATACCCTGCGGCAGGCTTTCAGGGCCTCTGAAGATTCCATATCCTTTTTTGTCAAGTTTAATGGTATCCTTGATATATTGCTTGTCGCCAAGATGATAAGCAAGATAAATTGTTGAATCCTGAAGACCTGAGATACTAACGGCAATTTCATAACCCTTTTTTATCTGACTGTTAAAACCAGCGATGCGGCAATGAGGATCACGAAAAATAATGTTTTTTTCATTTTTTTTAAGCTAATTAGCAAAAGCAAAAATAGTCATTGCAATTTCTTTGCCAAAGCAGTGTTTTCGGAATATTGAAAATAAATTGTACATTTGATAACCTTAAACCTGAAATTCCGGTAAATGAAGATTTCGATCCTGATTCCGGTCAATGATTTTGATATTGTCGCCCTGGTCCACAGCATGAGCAACGGAATGGAAAAGGTAAGGGAATTCTGTGAAATAATAATCGGTGATGACGGATCGTCTGAAGATTACAGGAAAAAATATCTGTCGCTTGCTGACGATAAGGTCAAGGTTATTGTGTCAGAAAAGAATATAGGCAGGGCAGCAATAAGGAACCGTCTTATTCTCGAAGCAAAGGGTGATTACCTGCTGTTTATTGATGCCGACGCAATGATTCCGGGTACTGCCGAGACATTCCTTCAGAAGTGGCTTGATTACGTCGATCGGCAAGGGTGATATGCGGGGGGATAATATACAGCTCATACGCCTCCGGGCGATCCTGACAAGATCCTCAGATGGAAATATGGCAGGAAAATGGAACAGAGAAAGGCAGAAAGAGGAATAAACATCCTTATTCCAGGTTTTCAACATTCAATGTGCTTATTGACAAGACAATCTTCTCAAAGTTCAGATTTTACGAGGAACTTAAACAATACGGCTTCGAAGACACGCTTTTTGGCTACCAGCTGAAAAAAGCAGGGATAAATATGCTTCATATCGATAACGGACTGGTTCATGAAGGCCTTGAAACGAACAAAGAGTACCTTGTAAAAACTAAATACAGCATTGAAAATCTCAGCAAGCTATACGATAATGTGACCGATAAGAAGACCTTTTCTTCAATTGTGGGCTTATTGCGGATATACAGGTTCCTGAGGTTTTTTCATCTTACCAGGATTATGGCAGGTCTGTTTATAAGGTTCAGGGACAAAATGGAGATAAAACTTGATTCATCAAAGGTATCCCTTGAGTTATTCAGGTTTTACAAAATCAGTATGTTTTGCACATACCGCGAAATTCACAGGAGGAGAAAGATCCTTCCGATGTTCAATATACCGCCTGATACGATTTAGACATCGATCCTTTCAATATCAATATTCCCGTCAAGCCTTCTTTCTGCCTTGAGCACAAATCCGAACCTGTCGGTCATGGTGCAGAGAAAGAAATCGGTAGGAGGGGAGAAGCCAAGGTTTGCAGGATTAAAAAACCTTTTCCCGGAGCTGTTTTTCAGATCCGATATTTCCTTTTCAAACGATTTTCCTGACCTGTCAAAAGCGATTTAATGTATTCGGCACACAGGAGATCCTCCAGGGCCGGTTCCTTTGCCCGGTAACCCATCGCTACAAGGGACAGGAGGCCGGGATTTATACTCCTTATGTAACGTGCAGTTGCCGATGCATTAACAAGGCTCGCAGCAAGCAGAATATCAGCTCCTGCGGCACTTACCAGTCCGTTTGTACCGGCGGTTGTTGAATGCACCATCGTTTTGCCGGTAAGATCAGACTTAAGTATCTCCGTCGGACTGTTTCCAAGGTCAAATCCCTGAACCTTTTTTTCATGCCTTTCCCCGGCCAGGACTGCATTCCTGTAATCTTTCTTCAGCCTCAATGCCTCACCCGTCTCACCCGTCGCTATCATCCTTGCCGCTCCTGCATAATAGGCATAGCACTCAACTGAAAAAGCCCTGAATACATCAATTATTACGGTCAGGCCTTTTGCCTGTTTTGCCCCGTCAACAAATTCCAGGATCTCGATTTTCATTTACGGCAGATTAGGGTGAAAATTAGCAATTATTTTAATCCGGGATATGAAAAAAACTACACGGTCTGTTGCTCTGAATGATTCAAGCTCGTATCAATCAATAAATAATCGGATTATCCGTTTATACACCCTGAGGTATTTCGTATCTTTGCGCCTGAGAGCTTTTAAATAAGAGTTATGGCAAATCCTGTTTCCTGGGTACTTGAAAAAGCCAGATCCTTAAATGATATCATCTGGCATACTTCACTTTCTGACCTGTCGAAGCGCAAGTCGTTTTTGATAAAACAGTCACGCATAATTGTAGCTGCAGCCCGCGGATTTCTGAACGACAGAGTAACTCTCAGGGCTTCCGCCCTGACATTTTACACCCTCCTGTCAGTCATTCCGATTGTAGCAATTGCCTTTGCAATTGCCAAGGGCTTTGGTCTCGACCTGAATCTTGAAGAAATTGTGACAAAGGAATTTAAGACGCAGCCTGAAGTGCTGAACTGGATGCTGAATGTTTCGAGGAATGCACTTCAGGAGACAAGGGGTGGTTATATTGCCGGTATCGGTGTAATTATCCTTTTCTGGTCCGTTATGTCACTTCTCGATCAGATAGAGAGTTCTTTCAATCATATATGGCAGATCAGGATTCCGCGGCCATGGTATCGTAAATTTACCGACTATCTTACAATAATGCTGATTGGCCCCGTGCTTCTGATCCTGTCGAGCAGTATAACAGTGTTTGTTGGCACAGAACTCTCTAATTTTATCTCACGGGCAGCAATTCTTGATTTCTTCAAGCCTGTCGTGAGCTTTCTTGTGAAATTTGCACCGTACCTGTTGACATGGATGGCACTTGCCCTTCTGTTTATGATAATGCCTAATACCAGGGTAAAATTCATGCCTGCACTGGTAGCAGGAATTATTGCCGGTACGATTCTTCAGCTCCTGCAATGGCTATATATTGACCTTCAGTTTGGTATTACAAAGCTTAATGCGATTTACGGAAGCTTTGCAGCAATTCCCCTTTTCATATTATGGGTCCAGGCCAGCTGGATCATTCTTCTTCTGGGAGCAGAGCTTTCATTTGCGAACCAGAACCTTTCGAGGTATGAATTTGAATCTGATGCACTTAACGTAAGCCATTTCCAGAAGAGAGCCCTTGTCCTTATGATAATGAACAAACTGGTAAGGAATTTCTCAGAAGGAGAAAAACCAATCAGTGCCGAAACCATCGCCAAAAGCCTCAAGATTCCTGTCAGACTGGTCACTGACATACTTCAGGACCTAAACAATGTGGAACTGGTTTCGGTGATTCACGAAAATGAACATGAAGAAAGATTGTATCCAGCCTGCAATGGATATCAATAAACTGTCCGTAAGTTATATCCTGAACAAGCTTGACAAGAAGGGTACCCGAATCAGATATTTGCAAAAAGCAAGGAATACGAAAAGGTAACGGGAATGCTTGAGAAATTTGACAAACTGGTCTCCAAGTCTGACTCCAACATACTGGTAAAAGACCTCTGAAAAATGCTGACAGGCACTTTTCTGATCCTGTACCTGATATAGTAAATCCTTACTTTACGGTCCCTTTTTCAGCCTTACCTGATTCATCAAAACCCCTGACAAAATCTGTAAATTTATTGAAAGACTGCCATTCATGAAAGAAATAGTGGGGGAGTGGCAACACAATATGTTTTGTTTCTGTTTCCTTTTCCCAATAATCATTCAGGTTTTTAGCCGGAAATACCCTGTCGATTTCGCTTGTGACGGCATAATCCCATCTGAATCCGGGCTCTTTCTGTTCCATTATCCGGTTGTAGAGCCATCTCAGTTCATCATGCAGCGATTTAATGGTCCTGTGAGGGATCCTGTCTGAATTTCGGAAATAGGTCTTCTTGTCTCCAAACATCCTGAGGTAGAATTTCTCCATATGCTTCTCAGTGATATTATTGAGTGTTCCTTCAAATATGTTCAGCGGAATTCCATAATGGTCATCGGCCGGTACAGGTGTTCCGTTAACTGCTATTGTAAGATCGGGCTTTATTCCTGTCCTGGGTGAAAGATATTCTGCTGCCCAGACACCCAGTGACCAGCCGATAAGAGTAATTGACTTGTATGTTTTTGTTTCGGGAAGCAGAAGAGCTTCGTCGGCCGAATAGTTATAAAAAAGAATAAAATCAAAATCATCGGTGCAAAGGGGAGTGAACACATTCTCATCAGTGCCCCAACCCCCGTAAAGCACGATCAAGATCATCATTCTTTTCCCTTCTTCTGATATATGTCTTCATTTCCCCTCCGTTTTCGGGAACTAAAATCTCTTTCCACCGAGTTCCTTTAAATCAAAGATAACGATTTTAATTCGATGAACATGAATTAAAGATAAAAATTGAGACTGAAATTATTGAAGTATTGCCAAAAAAAATAAGAGGAGAAAGGGTTGTTGTGAAAATCAGGGAGCGGGCTTTATTAGTGAGATAATTCCCGTGTCTACTGTCTGATAAAAGGACGGAACCATGGTAAGCTGGCGCTAATCCTCAGGTTCCAGATGTGAAAGTCAATGTCTGCAATACAATCCTGATGATTTCCACTCTCAACCCTTGCTCTCTCCTCTTATACCAATAGCATGAGCTAGGAACAAATTTAATAATAATAAAATTAATAATCAAAATAATAAACTAAAAAATAATTAGTGAATTAATTATTTGTTGATATACGACCAACTATTGATTAAATTTGATAAAAATCCTCATTTTCCTCACATTAATAACTGATTATTATGGTTGCTGAACTTGAAAAGATAACTTATGACGACAGTGGTGGATTCAGGGCTGAATATATTTCAGAACCAACGGGTTCTGGCATTTTCATCCTGAATATGAGATTGTACTTAACACCAAAAGCAACGGAACACGAATTGTCGGAGACAGTGTTGAGATCTTCGATAATTATGATCTTGTGCTTATTGGTGGTAATATTCCGCATTGCTGGAACTATTACAGGAATGGTTCTTCATGCTCCGGAAGAGCCAGGAGCATTTTGCTTCATTTTAAGCTATCATCACTTGGTGAAGCACTGCTGTCACAGCACGAACTTCATTCTGTTAAAGAGCTGCTTATTGATTCGGAAAGGGGAATTGCATTTTCTGTCGATGATGCAGAAAAGCTGAACCTTACCTCGTAAACATGGTTCACAATAAGGGAATTGAAAAAATGATTAGTTTTTTTCAAGATCTATCAAATTGATTTCCGCCTCCGACAAAAGAGATCTATTTTGCTCAGAAAATTATAAACAGGCATTTGATGAAAGAGGAAATAAAAAAATGACTGATGTTTATAATTATCATAAGGGAAAATTATTCACAAACCGTATAACTCTCGAAAAGGTTTCACAGGTAGCCCATATGAGTCCATTTTCATTCAGCAGGTACTTTAAAAAGAACTGCGGCGCCGGATTTGTCGAATATCTTAACAGGGTGAGGATGAACAAAGCCTGTTACCTTCTTCGTGAAACCGAGTACCAGGTTAATGAAATCGCCTCTGAATGCGGATTTTCGAGCATTTCCAACTTTAATAAACAATTCCGGAAAACCGAAGGTCTTTCCCCCAGAGATTACAGGGCACAATTTAAATAGTCTCTGCAAAATATTTATTATCTTCGCAATTATTAAACATTTTGAGCATATGGCAATGACCATGATTGAGAAGATACTGGCTCTTCATTCAAAATATGATATACTTAAGCCGGGTGATATTGTGGATATAGAAATAGATGCAAGGGTTGCCCGCGATTTCGGGGGAGCAAATGTTGTCAGGAATATAAGGGATTTTGGACTTGAGATCGAAAATCCGGAGAAAACATTTTTCACATTCGACTGCAATCCTACGGGCTCTGATCAGAAATATGCTGTAAACCAGCATATCTGCAGCCTCTTTGCACGTGAGAACGGAATAAAAGTTTATGATATTGATGCAGGTATCGGAACTCATATACTTATTGAAGAGGGGATTGTCTATCCCGGTTCAACTGCAGTTTCTACCGATTCGCATGCAAATATTCTTGGAGCAATCGGTGCATTCGGACAGGGAATGGGCGATATGGATATCGCTCGGCATGGAACAAGGGCAAAATATGGTTCAAAATCCCGGAATCAGTAAAATTAAACTTACCGGGGAATTTCTGCGAATATCAGTGCAAAGGATATTGTTCTGAACCTGCTAGTGTGTTCGGAGCCAATTCTCTCCTTGGCTACTCAGTTGAAATTTATGGAGAAGCATCTGAAAATCTGACTCTTGACGAGAGGATAACAATTTCATCAATGGCAACAGAAATGGGTGCAATAATAATTCTGTTTCCTCCTTCAGAAGAAATTATTGAATATTGTTCATCCCGGTCAGATGAAGGCTTTGATCCTGTATATGCTGATACTGATGCCTGGTATTCCAAAACTTTCGACATTGATGTTTCACGATTTCAGGCCTATGGTTTCCCGACCGGGAGAACCTCATGATACAGTTTACGCAGGGGATTTGTACGGAATGAAGATTGACTCCGCTTTCATCGGCAGCTGCACAAACGGAAGGATGGAGGATATGCTGAAAACTGCACGGATACTGAAGGGAAGAAAGGTTGCTCCGGGAGTTGTTCTTAAAATTGTGCCGGCAACTGACCGGATATGGAAAAGCTGCCTTGAAAAGGGCCTGATTTCGATATTTCAAGAATTCAGGAGCCCTTGTTTCAAATGCCGGCTGTGCAGGATGTGCAGCAGGTCAGGTTGGGCAGAACGGACAGGGTGAGGTTACAATCAGCACCGGAAACAGGAACTTTCCGGGCAAACAGGGAAAGGGAAGCGTTTATCTGGCATCACCCGAAATTGTTGCTGCCTCTGCAATTGCAGGATTTATTACAACACCCGACAGGATCCCGGATAAACCTGCTGTATTCGGGTCAGCCATAATCCGGTAAAGGGCAGGAATGCCGGGAGAGTTCCGATTACTGTAGAAAACAAGAAGCCTGAGATAATTGAAGGACGGATCTGGTTTGTCAGAAAGGACAATATCGATACTGATATGATCTTTCATAACAGGTACCTGGCAATAACCGATATCAGGGAAATGGGGCAATACACATTCGATAACCTTAAAGGGTATGAGGATTTTGCAAAAAAAGCACATCCGGGTGATATTGTTTTTGCGGGAAAGAATTTCGGATCAGGAAGTTCACGCCAGCAGGCAGTTGATTGTTTTATTTCACTTGGTATTCAGGCTATTGTTGCAGAATCGTTCGGGGCAATTTATGAGAGAAATGCAATAAATGCAGCCTTCCCGGTCATTACGTGCAAAAATATCGGAGATCTCGGAATATCTGATGGAGATCGGGTACAGTATCAATTTGATAACACGGAAAAATTGAAAATCAGGCAAATAATAAAAATGTCGCAGCTGATCCATTTTCCGAAGTCCAGTTTGAAATATATCAGAAAGGGGGGCTTCTCTGATGAATCCGGGATCCCCTTTTGTCAAAACCATATTAGTGCAAAATGAAACCATTGACATTCGCTGAAAAAATTTTTAGGGCAAATGCCGGAGCAATTGTATTTGCCCGTCCCGATATTATTCTTACACACGACAACACCGCAAGCATCTTACAGGACTTTTCAGAAAATGGGAGGTACCAGGGTGGCTAATCCCGGTCAGATGCTTGTTGTTCTTGACCATAATGCCCCGCCGGCTGATGCAAAGCTGGCAACACAATATCAGGAAATAAGGGATATTGTTGCAGATCAGGGAATTAATAAATTCTATGATGCCGGCAAAGGAATATGCCACCAGATAATGTCGTACCATGCCAGGCCG
Source organism: uncultured Bacteroidales bacterium (assembly GCA_963737255.1). Classification (GTDB taxonomy): domain Bacteria; phylum Bacteroidota; class Bacteroidia; order Bacteroidales; family VadinHA17; genus LD21. The sequence continues at coordinate 28,983 of CAVTSB010000003.1, read as the reverse complement.
GGAATGCTGATTGTAGGAAGCGACAGCCATACATCAACAGCCGGAGCTTTTAATGCTTTTGCTGCAGGTATCGACAGAACCGAATCGGCAGGGATCTGGAAAAGGGGAGAGACCTGGTTCAGGGTTCCTGAATCAATCAGGATTAATCTTAGGGTGAATTGCAGGAAGAGGTATATGCAAAAGATCTTGCCCTATGGATAATTGGAATGATCGGATCGGATGGTGCAAATTATATGTCAATAGAATACCATGGCGAAGGGGTCAGAAATCTTTCAATTTCCGACAGAATGACTATGGCTAATCTGGCTTCGGAAATGGGAGCAAAAAATGCCGTTTTCCCGGCTGATGAGATACTCGGGGAATTCCTGGCGGATAAAACACAAAGTATAAATCCTGTCTGGGCCGACGAAGGTGCGATTTATTCCCGGGAGATAGCATAGACATCTCCGCGATTGTTCCTGTGGTTGCAGCACCCCATAATGTTGACAATGTCCGGTCAGTTCCGGAAACAGCCGGCACTGTTGTTCATGAAGGCCTTATCGGAACATGCACAAACGGCCGGATTGAAGATCTGAGAGCCGCTGCCGGAATCCTGAAGGGGAACAGGATCAAGGAGGGATTTCAGCTCAGTATAATACCAGCTTCACAGCAGATATTGCTTCAGGCTGTCAGTGAAGGACTCATAACAACATTCATTGAATCGGGAGCCAACATCCTGACCCCTTCGTGCGGACCATGTCTCGGTACAGGCCAGGGGATACCCGCGAACGGGCACGTTGTAATCTCCTCGGCCAACCGTAATTTCCCGGGACGAATGGGAAACAGGGAGGCCTCAATTTATCTGGCATCTCCGGCCACCGTGGCTGCTTCGGCGCTGACGGGTGTAATTACCGATCCCCGAAGAATTCCGGACAACAAAAGGTATCCCTTTTCCGCCGGACAGAGCAAAACATCGGAGATCAGGCAGGGAGAGAACAGGAGGTCGGAACTGTCTGGAACTACTCGGATGTTGACAACCTGAATACCGATCAGATGTTTCCGGGAAAATACACTTACAATGTTTTAAGCTCTGATCCGGCATCGATTATTCCACATCTTTTTGAGGATTTTGATCCTTCGTTCAGTTCCGGGGTGAAGGCAGGTGACATAATCATCGCGGGCGAGAATTTTGGCTGTGGCAGCTCCAGGGAGCATCCATCGGTAGGACTTGCGTATGCCGGTGTACAGGCTGTGATCGTGAAATCGGTGAACAGGATCTTTTACAGGTCATCAATAAACCAGGGGCTGGCGCTTTTTGTGCATAAGGAAGCTGTTGAGGCTTACAGACCGGGAGATAATGTCGAGATAAGACTTGAAAGAGGGGAAATCATTGTTGGGAAAAACAGGTTCGAGTTTGATCCTCTTCCGGATAAGCTCAGGGAGATAATCGACAAAAAGGGTCTTGTAAATTACATGAAGTCAGTATGATATAATACTGAGCAAAACTTCGGGACTGCCGGCACGAGTGTTTCAGAACAATTCACATTGATGAAATTGAAAAATAATGTATTTTTGCAGCCGGCATCGTGAAGGGTTCCGTAGCTCATCCCGATAGCTCCCGATAGCTATCGGGACGGGAGGATAGAGCAATCCCGAGGCTTCGGGATGGGTCGTGCGTTCTGAATAAAATATTGGTTCCGTAGCTCAGCTGGATAGAGCAACAGCCTTCTAAGCTGTGGGTCGCGCGTTCGAATCGCGCCGGAATCACGAAACAGTCGTGCTTCATAGTGCAATTACCTTGAAATACAGATAATTGCACTTTTTATTTTTTCTGAAACCTTCAACAAATCTACAACAGGAAACTAACTGGCCTAACAAGTACATATAATAATGAAATTTGAAGAGGATTTATTTAAGTCTTTCCCTCCTAATTTTTGCTAAAGCTTTAATTGGATAATCAATTTTCCAGTCAATAGTATGGGCAAATACCAGTGTGGTATCATAAAATTTACCATATAAGTTGTTATAAATTTTGATTGCCAGATTAATTAGAATTTCTAATTCTTGATTTGATACATTTGGTAATCTGGAATCAGGATCAGAGTGAGCATATTGACCGTCTCTAAGAACAAGAATTCGTTCTATTATTCCTTTTTGAATTTCAATTTCACTCATCAGCGAATTTATTTCATTTACAATGTCAACTCTGTTTGTGAATAAACCCGATCTTTCAAGATTACCCCAATTAGCAAATGCATGGTTTGATGATTCGTTTTCTTTCAGGATATCTGTAATAGTCTTATCATATTTGTCAATAGAAAGTCGATTGAAGAGTTTATAGAAATTTCTTTTTTGGTTACTGGTTTTATTAAAAATTTTACACAATTGTACAATAATAGTAAATCGTGATTGACGATAACAATGCGAAAAAAAGCCATGTTTTAAAACTTTTTCTTCAATGTCATCTTCTGGGTGTGTTATTCTTCTAATGTTGTCAATTGATATTTTGGTATCAAATATGATCTTACTTAAATCCTTAAACCAATCTGACAGGCAATCATTCGTCAACATAGTTATGATCTTATGGTAAATAATTAGATCAAATTTAAGAGAGTCCAGGATAAAAGTTATTTAGAATCATTATTTATTATTTTCTGATACTTCCAAAATTCCGCAGCCGCCTGGCCTCAAATCCTGTACACGCGTATCACTATTACTGCAAAATAACCCTTGCATCACTGATAAATGTCACTAATTTTGTTGATAAAAAGCAACTATATAATTGATATTTAATTTATTACATTCATTTATACATTATACCTTTACCCTATTATAAACTAAAACTTATAGATATGAACACAACCGAAATGCAACACTATCCCAAAAGGATTTATCCCCATCGGTAGAATTATATCCTTGTCTTTTTATTGCAAGTTCGCCCAAAAATTTCATTTGCTGCGCCCGCTGTAACATGAGCTTAAACTCTTCAATATGTTCGATGGAATCCAGGTCCCAACTTTCCATAAATATGTCAAAGGCATTCTTTAAGCATTTAACCTTAAGTCTCTCTGAAGCTTTGACTTTTGTTCTGTAAACAAGTCTTACTTCAGATATATTTGTCTGTCGTGTTTTCATATTTATTTGATTTAAGGGTTAGTAGAAATAAAAAAGCCCGGAATTAAAATCCCAGGCTATGTTGCATAGATATATAGTGATGATATATAATTAGTTAGATCGTAGATTAATTATTATAAATGCTGTATTTACCTGTTATTAAGCGATATAGGACGCTCAATTCTTAGGGAGATAGGATACAAAGTCAAAGCTCATTTCAACTTAGCAATCATCAACAGATCGTTATCAGTCTCTTTTAGTCCAACCATCTGGTTAATAAGCATCGCTTTTTTAGTTTGATCCTTTGGTGTTGAGTTTAAGAATTCGTCCGACATAAGATATTTTTTCATCGCAATTGAACTTATAAATCGAAAAGCCAAAGAATCATTGATGTATTCAGGTATCAATTCAGGTCCTCCATCAATATCATTTATAAATCCCCAATCACCTATATTATTGAATAAAATCATTTTGCCATCTTTACTCCTAATGGAAGTTCCTTTACCTTCTTTTTTATTATAAATCATAAATCCGGCCTCCAGGGGCCCATGTCCTGGTCCTTGAGTATCATCAGTATCATAAGCAGAATAATAGATGAAGACATAGTTTGCGGATTCATTGACACAAGCCCACAAATATTTAGGAGGTATTCGTCGTACTAAACCACGTTCAAATATCATTTCTTCAGGTAACTTGTATTTTCCGAGGTCTACTGAAAACTTAGGAATAATCTTACTGTTTTTGTTGTATGAATAAACTGTGTCGTTATAGACTCCCTTGAAATGAAGGCGATTGTCAAGATGATAAAAGAAATGTTGGCCCGGGTAACTCATCATCCGCCCAAATGGAGGCGGATCTTTCCATTGGTAGTAGTTTTTTACCGTTTGCCTTATTTCGCCAAGAGAGTTTGTTTCTTTGAAAACATATTCTTCATTTCCAATTGAGGGCTCACTATAACACAAAAATAAACTGTCTCTACACCAAACGATTGCTCTTTCGTCACGATTAATCTTAATTGTCTTTACAAATTTACCCGTGAAGGAATAGACCTGAATATTCCTTACCCTATTAGGTTGTATATAAATTAACCCTGTTTTTTCATCAACACTGAATTGCCGGATCAGATCATATTCTTCAGGGCCTTTGCCAATTTTCCCTATGTATCGCAAAAATTTACCCTTTACATCAAATTGAGCAAGGAGAGGTGTCCCATAAGCATGAATGAATATATAGTCCTTGGTGAACTTTGCATCATGAATTCTACCTAATGCTGATTCACCAGTGGATTCGAGGAGAATATAGGTTATATTTTCAGCTATTTCAGAAATTGGTACCTCCCTTTTATTTTCAAGTATTGCAGGAAAGTCGATTGTGTAGAATGGACTGTCTACTTGAATATCACCGAATTTATTTCTTTGTCCATTTTGGGAATTACATCCGAAAGTCAGAATGATCATGAAAAAGAAAAATATTCTATTCATTTATTGTTCAATGAGTTTGTTTGTTCTTTATACGACGTAAATTGAACCTAACAGCCCAACAATAAAGGGAGGTTGTGTTACCCGACGACAGCGCTGGACAGTCCCGAGTACTCGGGATGGTACTAAAGCCAGAAAATTGTCATGGGTGCTGGAGCAAAAGTTGAGGATCCGCCAACAGGCGGAGACGAAATCCCGCCTTGGCGGGGCAAAAAGTGTGACAAACAACTTACTCATATTGTCCGAGTTAGCGGAGTGTTTTTTTATTAATAGTATTCGATAACCAATGGTTCATTGGTGTTGATCCATTTAATTTTAACAGTTTGCTCTCTCGTATAGTAAACTTCAATGTCTATTGGCACCGAAATGTGTTGAACAAGTTTGTGTTTTGATATTTTGTCTTCAAATATTGCACGGTCTATGTCTTGAGGGCTTGGGAAAACAGTCATGCTACTAGTCACCTCCATCATTATTTCCACTTCAGCGTAAGTGTCTCTAATTGAGGTTACCTTCTCAGACAAGAAATTCATCTTTTCAATTTTGAAGTTACCAGTTTTTTCATAGTCAGTCTTTAGTATGACATTGTCCTGAATTTGATTTTCAATCTCTTGAATCAATTCCTTATGGAACTTGGTTAAAAGTTGCTTTATAGTGGGGAGTATATGTGTCTCTTGAAATGAATCATATTTTAAAGTAATAGTCTGGAGCAATTCAGTTATGTTATCCTGGGAGATTAGGTATCTGCTTTTAAATTTATGAAAGTCAGTGTCTTTACTTAAGACAAGCATCTTCTTTCTATTTTTCTTACACCATGATTCCAAACTCATTATGATAAATGCATCAGGAAATCCATACTTTTTCTTACCAGGCCCAAATGGAGGCATGTTATTATAATAACGATTAAATACGTCCTCTGCTGCTAAGTTTTCAGTATTTATAATTTTAATTTTATTGGCATTAATATTAGTTTCAAGCTTATTGATAAGTCTCTGGAGACTGCTATTTACAGTTATTAATGGAACTTGGATTAGATCATAGATGTCAATGTTTTTTAAAATTCTTTGTTCATGATTGTTAAGTTCCTTTATTAATTTATTATAGTCAGATTTACAGTTCTCTAACCTTGTTTTCATTCTATTAATTAATTCCATTTTAGATATCGTTGTCATGAAAATTGAAATAAATTCAAGGTTTGAATAGTGGAGCAGGCTGCGGATTTTACTACCATGAAAGAAATTTTGGTCTTCAAAAATTGAGGTATCAATAAAAATGTTTTCAATAAAAGGGACTTCATTTACTTTCATGCGTTCATACTTTTAGTTTAGAGAGTCAAGATTAAAAGAAAATTGTCATAGCAATATATTCATAAGGATTTAGAATTTCAATAAGAGGAGTTAGCGGGCGTTTTTTATTTTCCTTTTGTGTCTTTCAGGTCAGTCGAATTTGTCTTGATATAAAGAGATTGTCAGATTGTAATAATATGGTAGTCAGTGGTTCAGAGGTTGTGACAAATGCCCGCTAACAGCAGTCTATCTAACAACCTGTCTGAATTTTTGCCGGTTTTAATTGTTTTCCCGATAAAGGAGGTTTTTTCCGGAAACATCACAACATGCCGCAAATTCCGGTATAAGTACTCCATGCCCACCAAAACGCATCATAACAGCTACTGTGAGGTCGAAAATATTTCAGAATGGATTTAGTACAACCTGTAATCTATAACGGGTGCTTCACACCGTGTAAAGCCCCATGGATTAGCTGCTGCAATTTTTTACTAGTAGATTATTTTTTTAATCTTACGAGCATTAGTATCGGGTTATCAGTCTCTTTTACATTTTCTACAAGCTTAACTAATGAACCTTTCTTTTGTGGAAATTCAGAAGCTGAATTAATAAATTCCTCACCATTGATATATTTTTTGAGTTGGAACGGGTCAATGATACTTATTAAATATTCTCTTTCATTTTCTGTAAAATAACACAAAGGGAGAAACTTCAAACCTCCATCCAAATTATTAGAAATACCATCAACTTTTTCGTCGAAAATTGGAGTCAAATAACTTTTTTTCGTCTTTTTGTCAATCAATGCCAGTGTCCCTCTTTTATTATGTCCATACATATATAACAGAAACCGTTTTGTCTCAAGTATATTTGCTGTTAGATAATATTTAGAAAGAATGTCGAAAAAATCTTTTGACGGGATTTTATCTCGAGGGATTTTCCCTTCCCCAAAGGAAAATGTATAAGATGCCTTATAGTTTAAATCCGAAGAGATTGTAAAGATTGTGTCATTATACCAATCCCAGTATGATATTTTATCTTCATATTTAAATATTCCACCATTACCCCCCATATTAGATGTGAATGTTGGGATGGGATTAAATCTGTAAGTAACTATTTTACCTAGAGTGTCAATAATAATCCAGTTATATTTTGCATGTCCCATATTAATATATTGAGAAGCAAAAAGGTTTGAATTAAAAAAATTTATTTGAGAGAAGTCGAATCCATCTTCATTCCCTGGTAATCTCAATGCACCTTTAAAAACTCCACTTTTATAGTAAACTTTAATTTCGTTACTATTGTCCATTACATAAATAGTTTCACTACGTGGGTCTACTGCAACAGACATGCAATAGTGCCATTCTCCAGGGCCTCTACCTCTCCTCCCTATTACTTTAGGCATTTTTCCGTTTCTGTTAAATTTTATTATGCCTATATCCCTTGCTGATAGATATATCGAGTTTTCCAAAATATTAATGGAAGTATGATAGACTAGTGCTATCGGAAAGCTGTTGTCAAGGGGAATATAGGTAATATCATCTGCAATATCTGAAAGTTTAATATCATTCTCGCCAAAGGTTCTTGGATCGATCTCATAATGATTTGAATCAGATGTGTTACATGAACAAATCAAAATGGCCAATAATGCTAGCTTAATAAACCTTAAATCAAGCAATATCATTTGGGGGAATAAATCTTTCATATTAAAAGGATTAAAGGCTGATTAGTCACGTCTTATGCACATTTGTTGCAGCTAACGGGAGTCTGTCTTTACATTTCTTCCCCGAAGTTTTCCTGTTCATTTAACAAAAATCTGATAAACGGCTGGAACATCACTTTATATCCACAAAGTTCAATTTCCTTTGAGATTTATTTCAACCGGGGCTCACCACTGGGTGCTTCGCACCGTATGAAGCCCTATGTATTAGCTGTTAGGACTATTTTATATAATCTGTTAATTTAGATTTAATTAAAGACAAAGAATTTTTATTGCTATTCGTATTTCAGAGCGTTAACAGGATTGATTCTAGATACGTTGAATGAATAAACAAAAACGGTCAACTGAACAATAATCAAAGCAATTAAAAAAGGTATCACTAATGCCCACCAATTAATATTAATTTTATAAGCGAAATCCTTTAACCAGTTAGTCATGAAATAAAGAGTTACAGGAATAGATATTGATCCGGCTATAAGTACGAGGACAAAGTTTTCCCATAGAAAAGAGTAAATAATTGATTTTTCAGAACATCCAAACACTTTCTTTATTCCTATTTCTTTTGTCCTGGTTCTGGCAATAAAAAGAGTTAACCCAAATAATCCTGATGCAGCAATTAAAATTGCTATAATTGCATAAATACCTACTGAAATACCCAACTTCTTTTCTGATAAATATATGCCTGAAATCAGGTCTTCAATTGTATTATAACTAAATGGCTGGCCGGTATCAAATTTTTTCCATTCTGACTCCAGCATCTGAAGGACATTTTTAAAGGAACCTGGCATATAACGAACAACTAACTGCCAATGAATTTCGTTTTTCAACTCAATCATTGTTGGTGGAATCTCTGTATGTATTGAATGAAGGTTAAAATCCTCGACAACCCCTATAATAGTCGAACCTGCAATCTTTTGCCCAACAGGATTTACAATACCTAACTTCTTCACAGCAGTTTCGTTTAATATTACAGATTGCGTCTGATCACTCCCAAATTCTTTGGAAAAAAAACGTCCCTCAACCAGTTTTATCCCCAACGTTTCCAAAAAATTGAAATCAACATACATTGCCTCTACTTGTACCCGAACTTCTTTATCCTGGAAATTCTGGTATATTCCTGTTGCTGAATTCTGCATAGGTACGCATTCTGCACATCCAGCAGCCATTATAACATTAGTATTAGCTTTAAGGTCATTAAGTAATGCTGAATATCCATTAAAATTTCGACCAAGATTTAATATAATTAAGTTACTGTTATAATGTCCGGGATCTCTTTTAATTGCATATTGATATTGGGAGTGTAGAATGAGCACGGATGATACAAAAGAACAAAAAATGATTAATTGAAATACAATAAGCGACGAGCGTAGGAGAGTTTTCCTTTTGCCTGTTTGAATAGATTTCTTTATGATGTTAGTAACCTCTAGTCTTGAAAGGATTGTGGAAATATATACCCCGGATAAAATACCGATGGACAAAGTTATTGTAAAGAAGATCAATATGTAAGCCGGTATGTTTGAGGGTAATATTTGTATAGGTGTCTGGAACAACTTGCTTGCGGCTGGGAGAGCTGACCACATAATTAAAATTGAGATCGGCATTATCCCTATTGCCATTAAAACAGACTCGATGTATAATTGATATTTAATTTCACGATTATTTGCTCCAAATGTTTTACGCAACCCAATTTCCTTCATACGCTCAGATGAAACAGAAGTAGACAGGATTATATAATTTGCTGAAGCAACGAGAATTATTAAAAGAGCGATTGTAATAAATAATTTTATATTCTTTGTATTGCCTTTTATTCCGGCATTTCCGATATTTTCAGAACCCAGGTAAACTTTTGATAAATTTTGAAGTAAATAATGATAATGAGAATTCTGGCCAAGGTTCTTAAGCTCAAAAGCCTGGAATTGTTCTTCTAATTCCTTTGCATCAGAGTTTTTTGATAGTAAAATCCAGGTTACAAATGAGTTTTTGGTCCAGTCCTTGTCTGAATTTGTAACATTATAAGCTTTGTTAAGGTTTTCAATAATCAGTTTACTACTAAAAAGACATTGAGCTTTGAAAGTCGAATTCAAAGGGATATCCCTGAAAACAGCTTTGACAAAAAATTGTAAATCTCCATCTGATGAACTAATTGTGATTCTCTTTCCGATTGGATCCTGTCCCGGGAAGATTTTTTTTGCTAACTCCTGGGAAATGACAATTGAATTTTTATCCTCCATAAGGTCTCCTTGTTGTACTTTCTTTACAATTGGAAGTGTGAAAATGTCAAAAACTTCAGAATTAGTAAAAACTGCATCAGATACAGTAAAATCTTCATCTTCAACTTTTATTATTATGCTAGCTTTGGATATTACAGATATGGATTTTTCAACCTGGGGATACTCAGCTTTTAGTGCTGAGGCTAAAACGTATGGAGTTTCTGTATATGATTTCTTATAATCGACATAATAGTTAAGAACCCTGAAAATCCTTTATGATTTGCATGGCATCTATCATAACTATACTCATTTACAACATAAAGCATAATAATGAAAGAAATGGCAAGTGCTATTGACAAACTCATTGCATTTATGGATGCAAATATTTTGTTATGTTTCCAAAAACTGAATGCTGATTTAAAATAATTTTTAAACATTTTAATAAGCATTTTTGAAGATTCTTTGAATCTATCTAAGTCTTGACTATTGTCTAGAGGATATTATTTGTATTTGAAATTTGCGTACTGAAATTGCCTTATTGCTAATGGCAGTCTGTCTAATAACCCATTTTGCTTACTCATTTCTTTGGATACCTATACACAAAAAATTTCAAATATTCAATTCTCAGGGGCTTCATTTTAGTTATTAGACAGACTGACGGCCCGGCAATAGAAGGCGTTTTTGTTGCTGAGCGACCGGGGGCCGTCGGCAGGATTTCGCGTTTTCATCACGGTTTTACTAAGGCCGTCGGGAGCGAAGCATGGCGCGGTTTTTGCCGTCATGGTACAATTTTTATGGCGTGCAGGCGTAATCGCGGTACAAACTTGCGGGTGACCGGTATCTGTCATGGTGCAGTAACTTGTTCGAAGCCGTTGGTGCAGTGTCGCGGTACAAATTGGGTCGGAGCCATATATTTGTCATGGTGCAGAATTTTGGTAGCGGGCAGATGAGCGTATCCGGGTACAACTTAGGATGATAAACTTGCTAGAAAGAGGAAGCCCGCAAAAACCGTGACAAAAAAATGACTTTTATCGTCCGTTATAGGCAGGCTTCCACAATTTGTCATGGTAGACGAATGTTTTTTTGTCTCTTTGTGTAGTCTGATTTAAAGGTCTTCATTCTATAATAATTTGATTATAGCTTTAATCTTACTTTCATTAATATAGGATTATCGCTCTCTTCTAATTTCTTGAACTTGTTAATAAGAATCTCCTTCTTGTCATTATTTACGTGGGGACTATCTGTTTTTAGAAATCTTAAAAACCTCGAAGCTGATATGAAACAGAATGCCAATGAATCATTTATGTATTCAGGTTCAAAATCAGGCCCATTATCCAAGTCATTTATGAACTCAGACTTCTCATTTTTGTTTAAAACAGAAAAACCAGTCGCATTCAATTTATCATAGCAGATTAGACCAATATCAATAATTCGTAAATTTTTATCTGCATAGGTGCCATAAATAATGAAAGCAAATCTAGATGATTCCTTAACACTAGCCCAATAGAACTCAGGAGAACTCACGGGCTTTTGTGTCACTTCCGGTCTTAATTGATCTGGCAATTTATTATTTCTAAGTTCTAAAAGAAACTTAGGAATGAATTTATTGTCGTCACTGAAAGTGTATACTGTATCATTATACCAACCTTTGAAGTTGAGTGTATTATGAAGTCTGTAAAATACATTCCTTACATTAAACCCAGACATAAAACTATAATTGCTGTTATTTTGCCAGAAAAAATGGTTTTTAATTGATTGAATAATTTCACCCTTACTATTTCTTTCATCAAAAACAGTTTCTTCTTTTCCCATTTTAGGTTCACTAAAGCACATGAATAAACTATCTCTGCTCCACACAATATTCCCATAATCGTCTGGATATCTGACGGTTCTTAAAAATTCCCCTTCAAAGGAATAAATGTTAATTGTTCTGGTATAATTCGAATGAATGAAAATATTGCGATTGACTTCATCTACGCTGAATTCCCTTATTAGTCCGTATTCTTCAGGTCCCCTTCCAATTCGGCTAATGTATCGGATAAACTTCCCTGACCTGTCAAACTGCGCTAGGGGACCCTTAGCTTGATGAATAAAAATAAAATCTTTGGTAAATTGAGCATCAAAAATAAAGTCGAGTAATGAGATTTTTGAGGTTTCTAATGGTACATACTCAATTGAATCAGCAATTTCGGAAAGATATACCTCTCTTTGCTTATTCATTAGATTAGCTACATCAATTTTGTAGAAAGAATTTTTTGCCTTGAGTGTATCAACTTTTTTAGTTGGTGGAACACAACTAACGGTTATAATTAAGAGGATCATAACTACTATAAATGTGTAGCTTTTGCTTTTTGCTAGCTGCTTCTCTAAGTCTAAGATCATAATCAGGTAATTTAAGTAGTGATTAGCCTCGTGCTTGCCTATAACGGCAGTCTGTCTAACAAACTGTCTGAATTCTTGCCGGTTTTAATTGTTTTCCCGATAATGGCGGTTTTTCCCGGAAACATTACTACATGCCGCAAATTCCGGTATAAGTACTCCATGCCCACCAAAATGCCTCAAAACAGCTCCTGTGAGGTCGAAAATGGACAAAAACACTTAAACGAGCATCCTTAGATACTCCTTCAGCCGATAAATTAAAAAACCAATCTATGAAACAGGCAGTTTACCCAGTTCTTTTCACTAAAAGCCGCAATTAAGGAACACCTCTGCATCTTCCGAAAGATTGTCAGGATCTTTTTCAAGGCTTCCTTTGTGTCGTAAATAAACAATCATTAAAAGATCCCATTGAATCCCCATATTAAAGACATGGAAGGGATTTACTTCAATGTGGGCTTCATTACTGGGTGCTTCGCACCTTATGAAGCCCTATGTATCAGCAATTGTACTATTTTCTTTTCTTCTTCATTAGTTTCTCAAATTCGTAGAAGATTTTAACTTCCTGTAACAATAGTTTGCTAATATTTACTATTTCATGAATACTTGATTCATCATTGTTTAAGTGTTGAAAATCCTCTAGAATTAATTGTTGGTTTTTTAATAATTTTTGATCAACTTTTAGCCCAATCCATACTTCTTCATTATTCTCTCGCTGAATAGATTTCATCGACCCAAACCTGTCATGAAATGAGGTAACCGATGTGAAATGCTCCATTAATAGTAGAATTGCATATATTTTATTTAATTCTTTTTTAGTCAGGCTGTTCCCATATTCAAGAGTTTGCTCATATAATTTATTTGTATCAGTTTGCTTAATTGCTAGTTGAATCCGGTGAATTACAAATAGTAAGTTTTGAAGATTGAAAATAATTGAAAATGCGACTCTAAATTGAACTGTATTTCGATTTTCTTTTAAGTCTATCTCGAACTTGTTAATATAATCACCAAATGATAATTGAAGTTTTTCTGGGGAATCCTTTGCAGATGGCTTTGTATATTCAATTTTGTCGTAAGTTAGTATATTAAAGAGTATCCCAAAATATTTTTTGAGATACATCTGAAAGCTAGTTTTAGCTTTTCTTTCTTCATATTTTTTCTGAATTAATGGTATTAGAATAGCAACAAATAGAGCCAATGTTGCAATTAATGTTAGCCATTTATTCCAATCAATCTGCTGCATAATAGTTTATATTATATGGGAATGTGTATTGTCTCGTATGATTGCTAACGGCCCGGTGGTATAGGGAGTTGCCGTCTGTGTCAGGGTTGGCATGAGTTTTTGCAAAGTCCCGGTAGACGGACGTAGAGTTTTCTCGTCCAGATAAAGTTGTCCAGATGGCTGAGTCCCGGTAGATGGGCAGGATTTGTCCCGTCACGATAAAACTGTCTAAGTTGGCGATGCAAAAACCATGACAACTGCGCGTCGGCCAGCAGCCCTATTGACTTTGTCTCGGTAGCAGGAGTAGTCATGGTACACAAAGTTTAATAAGTGATACTGAATTTACATCGCATAGACTTTTGGAGCTGATTACCAAACTGTCCGGGCTGCTGAAGGCAATTACCCATACCATCCGTGTTAGCAAAAGTTTTGTTTTATTTCTATCGGGATGATCAGTTTTTAAGAGTCACTACAACTAGAACCGGATTATCAGTTTCTTTAAGTGTGTTAGCCAATGTTTCTAAGTCTTGTTTCTTTTTAGGATTTTTTACAACTGAAGTCTTAAATTCCTCGCTTGAAACATGGTTCTTCAAATCGATTGCTTCAACCCAGGAATACAATTTGCCATTGAAACTTAATTTAGGCTCAACATTTAGTCCGCCCGTAATATCATCTTCTAAGAAAGGTTTGGTCCTAATTCCAATTTTTTTATTCATTACCTTATCATGTAATTCATAAATAGTTGCCTTTTTATATGTATAGTTGTAAACTATATATCGCGGACTTTCCATAATAAAATCAACTGTAACATAATCATCTGGATAACTACCTCCACTATGTTGCAAAACATATAATTTAGCCAAATCATCCGGATTAAATTGCTTGCCATTTGAATTAAACCTTAAATAGGGAATGATACTATTTGATTGACCAATTGTAAAGACTGTATCAGAGAACCAGTCTCTAAAATGCAGGGAATTATTATAATTGTAACTTATGTTTTCATAGGGTGACGCAAGAACCTGTTGTTCCTTTCCTTGAGTTGGATCAATTGTGAATTTGTAATTATTGAGTCTGGTATCAAGTGTATCTCCATTAAGGTTGATTACTAGATTTCGAAATTTTTCAAACGTAGTGCTTAAGTATGAAAGTAAAATATTATTTTGACCTGGAATAAAATTAATTTTATCAATTCGATTGTAGTAAGTTGAGTTATAATTCAAAGACTTATTAAAAACAAATTCGTTCCCTATAATGTCATATACCATTATAATGGTGTTTGATAACAATACAAGAATATTTGCTTTATAGTTAATATCAAAATCTCCAATAACAAAGTATTCTCCTGGTCCTCTGCCGTATTTGCTTAATTTTTTAAGATAACGCCCATTTCTATCGAAACAAATTAATTCAGGATTACTAAAACTAAAACTAGATACAATTATTATATCGCCGTTGGTTTTCACATTAGAAATTGTAGAAACCATAGAATTTTCAGAAGTTTGAAGAGGAACATATTCTACATTAGAGGCGATGTCAGATAGATTTGAAATCACAGATGAGGGCTCTGAAAAGAGGTCGATTTTGATAAAAGAGTTGTTATTATCATGAGTGCTTTTGCTGCCACAGGAACATAACAGGATCATTGTTAAAATTAGAAGCTTTGTTTTCATTTCTTTAGGGGTTAAATTAAACTCTAATGATTATCACAAATTTTTGCTAACTGGTTATAAATCATCAAAATGTAGCTTTATTTCTGTGGTGTTGTAAACTCTGTCCACATGAGTTGAATTTATAGTTATAGAATTCCTAACCCGGAAAATCTACGTTCCTATTACTCATATTAAAGTAACTCATCTTTTATACCAAATATTCTCAATGATGGTCCTTTTTTCAACTTCCTTAAAGATCATCAAACGGACAACTGATCTTCTGTATGCTCTGAGTCGTATACATGAGTATAAATCAAAATTGCCCTGCTGCTCTTATGCCCCAGCAACTCCTGGATATGGCTTAGATCAGTCACCTTTTCAAACAGTTATGTGGCATAATTGTGCCATAACGGTTTTATTATAGCACTGCCTGGTCAGTCACAACAGCCACTTCCCTTCAAACCTCAACACTTCCAATGCTTGATGCAATTGTCTGACTTTCTACGTTGATCGAAATTAGGCAATATCTGGAGAATAGGGAAGTGAAAATCGCAGAAATATTTTACTATTATCCTTTGATTGATATCCTAAGACTGTAATGAATTATTATTCCGTAATTCTGTTCCCAAATTCCCTGTGTCAATTATTACAATAACATACATTAATACAATCTGTTATATAATGTCAGAAATGACAAAATCGCGTATTTGCTTGATATAATGCATTTTAGGACACTTTGCATTTCAGAAATAGGTAGATACCAGGAAAAGGGAGATCGGGTCTTAAACGGGCTGGGAATGGCCTTATTTGCCAAATTCAATAATACGTATATTATTGAAATACAGGCTAATACCAATTAAACAAGCATTTATGATTAAGATGGGTTAGAACTGGCTCTAATCCTGAACATCATAGCCAAAAAACCTATTTCCTTTAACATTTATTGGACATTGAAATAAAATCGAGAATTAATTATCAGGCGAGCCGTCGCGAGTAGCAGACAATTTTCGGCAAATGTAAGTGGGGGTATTTAATGACTAAAGCAAGGCTTACGCAGTAACCCGAAGGGCTTGGCCTTGCTGTGTCATGAAATATTGCTTCTTGCAAACCCACGAATTGCCGATTAAAATTGGATGCAGCAGGCTCGCATTAATCAATAGTGAGGGTTGCGATTTATGTTGCATACCTATTACCTAAGCATTTCTGCAATGCAACATAAAGAGAGCAACCCGAACACCTAAGAACTTACGGAAATAGGATTCTCAACTTCAACCCTAACCTAATATCCCGACACTACAAACGAGCCCTTAAAATTACTAGCAATTGCTCGGTCTGCCTGAGTTACATGTTATTTTGGTGTTCTAACGTCTCACTAGGGTGCATGAACTATTAAGTATCCGTTGCTGCGCTTCTTTTTCAATTTCACGTAAGTAAACTGAACTGTAACTCGTTGCTTCTAATCCACTTAAGCATCTTACTATTTGGCTGACTTCAATCCCTGCTTTACCTGTAAAGTTTGATTCTTCCCCAGGCATCGGGTAGAAAATTAGACGGTTGCGGAATTTTTTTCCACTCAAGAAATCTACTTGACGGTTCCATCTCTGACAGAGATCAGGAGAAGGATTTTCTTCTGGAAGGCGCGAGAATACCAAAAATTTTGTTTCAGACAATCCATACAAAGACAATATGAGGGCTTGAAATTTAGATATCGCTTCGTCCTTGTGCTGATCATTATGAAATGCGGAAGCATGAATTACAATGACTGCCGGCTTGACTTCACGTATCGACTCTTCATTGTCCCAAATGTAACTAACAGTGAATGGTAAAACATTGAAGTTTCCAAATCTCTTCTGCAACAATTCTACACTGGTTTGCTCTAAGTCCTTCATCTTATAAGTTGTATAATCCTCTTTAGATCCGATTAATACAACCGTTGGCCGTTGATCAGAGGATATTAATTTCTCAATAGCAGGTTTAATGCAATTAATATATTTATCATAAACCTCTTTTTTTATCGAATCGTTCTTGAAGTCTTTTAACAAGATTCCGCCGGCTTCCCTTGCGGCCTCCCATTCAACTACTCCGCCCTTTTTAAGGTCTTCAAATTTTGCAGTAATCTTAGCTGTTACTTTCGTACCCCATTCCATTGAACATGCCTGCATCGTCTTCAATAGCGGATCAGATTTACCCGGATAAAAGGGTTTGCTGCATGATACCAATAGAAGACTCATTGGCAGTAACAAACAAAATAATTTCAGTTTGAGTCCTTTTATGGACCAATTCATAATTTTGGTGTACATAGTTCAATCTCCTTTCATTATCTTAATTATTAATTGTTTATTGTTATAACAGAATTGTTCACTTCACAAATCATACACTTAAAACTACTTGATTATCGTAATTATAAAATACTGTGATAAAACATAATGAGAGCAATCCGAATAGCTATTACTTGGGTCACTAATCTTATAAAATCGTGTTCTCATTATTTTTTTCAAGGGCTTTTATTTCAAGTTCAAGCTTACGGATAAGTAATCGTTGGTGATTGTCGACCTTCATTTGGTAACCATCAAGTTTCTTCTGATATCGATACCATAAGAACATTCCCCAAATTGTCAAGCCAAAAGCGAGGAATCCGCATAAATAAGTTAATATTTCATGAATCTTCAAATTTTTTGAATCCACATCCATAGAAACATGCATTACCCCAGAACTAAACCTAGTCCTTGCTAATTCAAAATAATTCTTATTAAGCTCTTTTATATGCCGATTTAATGAAGAATCAACAGTCAGGTTTATATAATAGCATGTATCTGAGACATCACCTAGATTCAGGAAATAAAATATTTGATTCTTTTCTAAACTATCTGGTATATAACCTTTTAAATCTCTAATAGTTCCCAGAAGATAGCCTTCTTTTGCTTTAAGATCTGCGACTAACAAATTATGTTCATCTATTTTGTCATTATAAGGCGTTATAAAAATTAATGGAAAGGATGCACAGTATATTGTAGCAACTAATCCAGAGATTGCAAGAAATTTAAAAAAATGATCAGTTGGAATGGGAATCTTATCTTGTAACATGGTTTAGAGTATATTGATTAAAAGTTGCATAAGAAATTAACAGTTTAATTAAGGATAATCAGTTGAGGCTATTATGAAAAAAGGATTCTGTCTTGAATTTTAATATCATCAGTATAGTACTCTGACCACCAGGGGATGTCATTAGCAGAACGAGGTGGTTTGGTTAATTTAAGTTCCTTCTTAGCTTTCCTGGTTTCGTTCTGGGTAACTCTGAAATGATAATGGTCAATCAGGCACAAAAGATCAATCATATAAGATACTGCTATTTTCCGATCCCGGATCAGGAGGAGATTCTCTCCGTTACTGGTGTCGGCTGCTTTTGAGAAATTATAAGAACCCAGATATACACGGGCGGTAGGTCGATCGAAATCAATAACAATAAATTTATGATGCATCCGTGTACCTCCTCCTCCAGTTGGTTCTGATTTAAAAGGTTCCGGGACATTTTTACTTAATGCAGCAGGATATAATGGCGAAATATTCCCATTGGGTTTATGAACATCTAATCCTCCGACTTTTTTATCCGAAACCCCATAGCTGAATATATTATTTTTTGAAGAAACATTTTTAATAGCTTCTTTAATTGAACCTGGTGTCATATAGAGAAAAGCTATCGAATAAAATAAGCTTGATGTTGTATTTTTTTCTATATCATCAGCTATAGTTGACAGTAATGCATTGTTTGCTGAGTGTGGCGAAAAAGATATTTTAGCATCAATCCCATCTAGTCCAAGATCAATAATGGTTGCCGAGTTAGTGGTGCCAAACCCTCCTGGAGAGTTATTTGTCCAATAATTATCAAAAGCTTCCAGGAATGGTTTTATTGCCTCTTCGCCATAGACTATGACTGCATTATTCGACTGAACATAAAGTCCGCGCCAACTGAAATTTGTTGAACCACAGACGGCTGCCTTAATATTTGTGCCTTCGACTACTATAGTCTTATTATGCTGAAGTTTCCCCATATGTTGCCTTTTCACATTATTCACTCCGGCAGATTTCTTTAACAGTTTTTCTGCTTCATTTTCTGCTGAACCCTGGGCTCCATGTGGACCATCATCATCAATTATTATTTTTAGCCTGGATTTGAGTTGCTCGAGGCGCGTAACTAATTCCGGTTCATTTAGATCATACGCCACTACATAAACTTGTGCTCCAGGATCTGAAATTGCTTTATCCAACAGCTCCAGAATTTCGCTCCTTGCCTCAAAGCCCATCCACTCAAGTGCTTCCTTTGTCTCAGGGTGTGTCGGTTTAAAAGTAAGACCCCTATTTGCAATTGAGGGCAGTAACGTAGAAATTGCACCTCTGGATTCAAATCGATCAACAAATGCCTGTGAAGAGACAAAGCCTCTTGTAAATGCCACATTAAGCTGCCCTGGATATGTTTCACGCTTCAGGACAATTGCAGCCTCTTGATATTCACCATAACTCAGTTCGTCATACTCATTCATGAAAACGGGAGTAATTCTATATACGAATTCGCCAGGCAAATCAGCATTGCGAGGAAAATGTACCCAGCGAAATTTCTGAATAGGTGCCAACCTGGTGGAAAAACTGTTCGCACTGACTTTTTTCTTCGGACTTTCAAATCTGAGTCGGTTTTTCAAGGGATAGAATCTATTACCACCGGGTTCCTGATATTCGATTGCAAAGCCTTCAAAATCATCCGGTGGTTTGTCTTTCTTCCAACTCATTGCAATGAGAGTCTTCCCCTCACCACGATGAAGTTTTAATGTAAACAAAGCCAACTTATTTTGGCCTGCTACCTGAAATTCACTTTTATTACTCATGATGCTGTTAGTTTTAAGTACTTCATTTACTTAAGATAATGAGATTTTGCCCTTCGATTCAGGGTATCTTGAAATCCATCAGGATTTAATTGACTCACCAATACAAGGAGCTTTACCATTGGCTTGCCTCAATTGGGAATTACATTGACTTTAACAAAGTTACGATACAAATATGATACGAGTCAAGTTTATTTTTAACAACCCGACCAGGTGCTCACGGGAATTGACCCTCCTTTAAGCATCAACAGGTTGAGCTTTTCAACCTATTCAAATAATTTTCCGGTGTATAATACTCAAAGTCAGGAAGAAAAATTAGCGTCTGAGCACTTGAATACTAAAAATATAATTATGTTTGCCTAATGATGGGAAAATTCTTAACCTAAAGGGTATCAAAAGTGTTTTTGTTTTAAACCTGATAATTGAAAATGCTTAACGTAACTTACAGGGCTGATTGTGCATTTGATATTAATAAGAAATTATTCCTTACATATCTGGTCAAAAACGGCGGTCCTGAACTTCGTGATTATGAAGAATTTACTTTCATTGTCAATACTTTGGATCCAAAATATCTGCGTGAGTTCAGGGAAGTACTAAACCCAATACTTAACATCAATAGTCTGGTTGGCCGTTGTTACATAAAGCCATTTGGGTATCCGGGAGATTTTTATTTGATCGATCATATTTATTCACACCATGTTAATGGAAATAAAAAATACCGTAACTGGGATATTTGTTTTCAGAATCAGGCCGGATCCAGGGCTGTGAGGAACCGTAAAGATTATTTCCTTAATCAATGCAGAAATCTTGCTTTTAAAAAACATGGCGAAAAAAAGGTCCTGATACTCGGTTCCGGACCGGCAACAGATGTAAATGAATTTCTAAACATATACACCGGAAACGATATAAGGTTTGACCTGGTGGATTTTGACCAGAATGCTATTGACTATTCCTCAAATAAGAACAAAAAATTTGAAAAACTGATTTCCTATTACAAGGTCAATGTTTTAAGGTTTGAGCCTTATCAGAGGTATGACCTTATCTGGAGTGCCGGATTATTTGATTATTTCAGGGAGAAGCACTTTGTTTACCTGGTCAAAAAATACATCAATTACATGGCTGAAGGAGGGGAGTTTGTAATTGGCAATTTCAGCACTGAAAATCCATCAAAAAACTTTATGGAGCTCGTATCTGACTGGTACCTTAACTACAGAAGCAGAGAGGATCTGCTAAGGATTGCGGGAGAGGCAGGTCTCCTGAACGGGAAAGTTTCTATTGATGCCGAAGCCCTTGGCGTAAATCTTTTCCTTAAAATTCATTGAATTACATTCCTGCCTGTAAACCTTCCTCAAATACTCTTTGAGGCAAAAATCTGTAAGTTGAGCAAGGTATATTTGCCTTGATCCATGAATAACTGCTTTTGTCTAAACAGAAATCCAACTCAATTCAAATCATTACCATATAAAAAAGTTAAAAATGCTATTATCCCATAATTTTAAAAAGCATTTGATAAAATCTAATGCCCACTCCTGACGTTTACTATAAGATAGATAGTCAGAAAATAATGAATATTTTCAAAAATATGCGGATTAATTTCCTGGGATTGAGCCCGGAAAGATCGGAATCAATGACTTTTAACAAATTAACCCTTTCATTTACAGGATACTTGTCGAATTATGAATCTGAATTTATTAATGACTACTACCTTAAGGCTTTGAACCCGTTCAGGTTTTCTCTGATCCTGGCGATGATTTTTTACGGTGCGTTTGCACTTCTTGATGCCGCCACGGTACCGGAACTGAAAAAAATATTCTGGATGATAAGGTTCGCTGTTGTATTTCCGGTTTTCATATCAGTATTTGCCTTTTCATATTTCAAAACGTTCAGGAGATATATGCAATTGTTGATATCATGCATCATGTTTATTACCGGATCCGGAATTATAATAATGATAATTCTTGGTGCCAGGGTATCCAACTATTCATATTATGCCGGCCTTATACTGATCTTCATTTTTGGATATACATTTGCTAAAGCGCGCTTTATTTATGCATCGTTAGCGGGCTGGCTGATTGTAATTGCTTACGAGATATCAGCTATATGGATCTCAGACACGCCTTTCACGATACTGGTCAATAACAATTTTTTCTTTATCAGTTCAAATATTATCGGAATGCTCATAGGGTATTCCCAGGAACTATCCGCACGGAGGGATTTTTATATGAGAAAACTCCTTGAACTGGAACAGGACAAAGTCAAAGCAATTAACAGCACCCTGGAAAAAAGAGTAATTGAAAGGACCCGACAGCTGACAAATACCAATTTAAAACTTAAGAAAGAGATAGAGGTTCGCGTAAGATCCGAAAAGGAGAGAAGCGAACTGGAAACTCAGCTTTTTCAGCTCAAAAAAATTGAGACGATCGGAACGCTGGCAGGGGGTATAGCGCATGACTTTAACAATATCCTGACGCCGATCCTGGGTTACACAGATATGGCCCTGGAAGAACTTCCTGAGGAAAGCACTCTGCGTTTCGATATGGAACAGATAAATAATGCAGCTTTAAGAGGGAAAGACCTGGTCCAGCAAATCCTTACATTCAGCCGGCAAGTGAACGTGGAGAGGAAGCCTGTGGAACTAAACCAGATTGTAGTCGAAGTAATAAACCTTATCAAGGCATCCCTCCCTCATGAAATTGAGATAAGGAAAAGTATTGATTCGGGAATAGGGATAATTCTTGCAGATCCAGTTCATATACACCAGATTATCATGAATTTATGTACAAATGCCATCCATGCTATGAAAAATATGGGAGGCATCCTTGACATAAAGGTTGATAGTGTAATGGTTGATCAGAATACAGCGAAGAAAATCAACAATCTTAAGATAGGGATTTATGTAAGAATAAGACTATCAGATACTGGTCATGGAATGGACAGAAGAACAAAGGAAAGAATTTTTGAGCCATTCTTTACCAGGAAAGAAGTGGGTTCAGGATCAGGACTCGGTCTTTCTGTAGTGCACGGTATAGTCAGCAACTATAATGGGGCAATAACTGTGGAAAGCACTCCGGGGAAAGGTACATTATTCACTGTTTATTTCCCATACAACATTTCAGGTCCCGTCAATGAAATCAATTCTTCAGATCTGCTTCCACGTGGAGTCGAACACATACTGTTTGTCGACGATGAACTGGACATAACTTTTATGGGCAAAAAGATGCTGGAAAACCTCGGATATAAAGTCACCACCAGGACCAACAGCAGTGAAGCATTTGAGGAGTTTAAAAGAAATCCCGGGAAATATTCATTACTCGTAACAGATCAGACTATGCCCAAAATGCTCGGAACAGAACTTGCCGGAGAAATGAGGAAAATAAATCCCCATCTGAAAGTCATTATAATAACCGGATACATCGACAAATTATCTGATGTGACAAAGTCAAAAAACCGTTCTTATGAAATAATTCTGAAACCAATCAAACTGAGCGAGTTCAGCAAGGTTATCAGAAAAGTCCTGGATGAAAACTAATCAACTTTAGCGATGGCGAAAATTTTAGTAATTGATGATGATCCTTCGATACTGGCAATGCTTAAAAGGATGCTTGAAAAAGCCGGACACGAAGTTAATATTGCCAGCAACGGGAATGAAGGTTTGGAAATGATTGAATGCTGTCTTCCGGATCTCCTGGTAACTGATATTGTGATGCCTGAGAAAGAAGGTCTTGAACTGATATTCTACCTGAGAAAAAAGAATCCGGGATTAAAGATCGTAGCAATATCCGGTGGTGGAAGATTTAATTATGAAGGATACCTCACAAGTGCAAAATACCTGGGAGCTGATCTGGTTTTTCAGAAGCCATTAGTTCACAAAGAATTTGTACAGGCTATATCTGACCTTATTAATACCTAAATGTAGCGGCTATTTCACATTTCATAACCGGAGAAACCAACCGGTCAGATGAAAGGCGGGCTGAAGATTTATATTTAAGACTTACACTCCTTCGGAGGGAGAGAAAAATAAAAAACGGAACCCTTGCCAGGGACCGAGGAGCGGAGCGGCGAGCTCGTGAGCGCAGCGAACAATCGCGCCGGAATCACGAGGATAAGGTAAGCTTTTCTATATAAAGATGCCCCGGGTTGGCGATTTCTGAGGGCTGTTTAATGGATTCTTATCAGGTCAATTATCTTTGATACAACGTACAGACAATCCCATCTGAAAGTCAGTAAAATTACCTTCAGAATAACTATAATTATGATCAAGAGATACATACCCGGCTGAAGATTCGGTGTGAGATGTGGAACTCCACCACTTACCAGCCAGTTTAATAGATACAAAACCATCATAATTCCGCCAGCCGCCTGGGAGAGCTGTAAAACCACTTTCGTTAGTTGATAACTCAATTGGATCACCGTATGATTCGGGAGGGGCCCAGTGTCTTGTACCCGTTTCTTTAAGCCTGCCTCCTAATACATCAACATTGAAATAGGCTGTATAATACCATTCTGAATCGTCTGGAACATGCCACCCTGTCGGGCATAACTTTTTAGTATCTACTGTAAACCAGTTATATAAAGCGCCATAAATGTCTTTGTATTTTATTTCGTTATTTTCATACCAGCAATAAGCCGGAGTAGTTCTGTTGATCCAGGCTGCAAAACCAGATTCCCAGGTGATTGGAGTACCATCATTGTATTTGGTTGTCTTCAGATTTTCTGCCATCCATGTCCGATTTTCATAATCAATGGTTTTATAGATATTACCTTCAATATCAGTAACGGAACCATATGATAAGTCAGGATTAAAAATTATCGCGATGTTCCTTGTTTTCAGAACAATTGAAATTTCACAGGAAGTGGTACTTCCTTCATCATCCACAGCAATTATCTTAATAATATGATTCCCTGTTGTTTTATCTGTTGTATCCCATTTATAAGTATACGGCTTTGTTTCTGATGTACCAACATAGGTATCATCTATAAAAAAGCGTACTACTGCAATACTCCCATCCATATCTTCAGCTACAACCGAAATTGTAACTATATCTTCCTGCTCAAATTCAGTACCATTTGCGGGGCTCACAATTTGACCATCAGGGGCTTTATTTTCTTCTTTTCTGCAACTATTCATGAAAAGTAATACTATTCCCAGTATTAAAGTAATAAAATCAATATTGGCCTTACTTTTCATGTTTACATACCATTATGTTTATAATTCGCCAAATTAGTAACGCATTTCCTTATGTAAAAATTATCTCCGGCATATTGCATACAAAGTCTTCCGGATAATCCTCTTCTATTTTGCCGTGCCGTGCTTTCCCGGTCGGGCTATAAAAAACTGGCTTCCAACCCTTTTCTCCTGAAATGGCCAAAGCGGGTCCTGTTAGCAACATTACCAATGCCTTTTTATCTTTCATTGGGTAATAACGGGTGGCATCATGGGATGCTTTCCTGTTATTACGTTTTAGCGAAAATCTGAATTTTTATTATTTTGGGATTTTGACAAACGCTTCTAATTCATAGATAAATAAGCCCTTTTCATAGTTAAAATACAATTCCGAATAGCAAAATGAGATCAAATTATGCCATACTAAGCTATTTCGATTCCAATAAAATTTGGCATTAGCACTTGGAATACATATTTTTATCATAGAAATATAAGTTTCTGAGACCTTTACCTGAACCTGTTTACAGCGACTAAAACAAGATGGCCTGAAGAGCAATCTGAGGGCCATATCCATTTCAATAATAGATAGTTACATCCAAATTCAGTTGTGACTGACGGGGCGGAAGCATGCCCTGGAGGGAAGACAAAAGACAAAGTGAAAAGATAAAAGAGGAAGAAGGAACAAGACGAAAACAAGATAAAAGACAAAAGTATAAAGATAAAAGTGGAAGAATGAACAAGACAAAAACAAGACAAAGGACAAAAGCAAAAAGTTGAGGAGTGTAACTCCGAAATCACGCTTAGGCGGGGATAAAAGTGAAAAAGAAGGGCAATTCAAAATTGTGGTGAATAAGTTATTAGTTCTTACACTTTTGTCCTTTGTGAAAGACTCTTTGAGTTTGCGGTAGCAGTAATTGAATTTTTGAAAACATTGCCTTATTCCCCTGAAAATAAGACTATCCGGACTCAGTTATCCAAAAGTGCTTGTTCATCCGGGGCTAATTATGAAGAATCACAAGGAGGTTCATCTAAGGCTGATTTTTCAAATAAAGTACGGATTTCGCTTCGCGAAATGAGGGAATCAAATTATTGGCTCCGAATCATTAAAAGAACTGTCAAAGAGATTAATGGAAAGGACCTTGACTTTCTAATCAAAGAATCAGGAGAACTTAAAAGTATATTAGGATCAATCGTTCAAAAAACAAGGTAACTAATCCCTGTACTTTTGTCTTTTGCCACCTCTACTTTTATCCTTCGCCAACTTTTATCCTCTGCAAATTCTTTAGCTTCCTTACTTTTATCTTGTGACTTTTATCTTTTATCTTGATCTTACCTTCCACCTGCAATCTGGCTCCTCACTAAAATCTCCCACAGGGTGTTTTATTAACGCTCGGCCCTCCACGGGCAATTTCTTAACGCTCGGCCCCTTTTATCTTTTATCTTATACTTTTCTTTTATCTTAATTTGAAATTCATGAAATTAAACCCTTTCCTTATCACAATTTTCTCTTTAGTGGTTTTTTCCTCCTGTGTTACAAACAGAAAGTTAACCTACCTCCAGACAGATGATAGCCGGAGTGTCTTTATGCCCATTGCACAACCTGCTTACCTTCTGCAACCATACGATAACCTCTTTATCAGGGTAGTGACCCCCGATCCGCAATTGTCTGCAATGTTTAATACGATGCCTGTTGCAACATACAGTATCAGTGTTACCGAACAGAGTGCCGACCTGGTAAGCTATCCGGTGGATGGTGAAGGTTTCATACAGCTTCCATATGCCGGCAGGATAATGGTAGCCGGAAAAACCCTGGCCATGGTCACAGATGAAGTGGAGAAGATACTGAAAGGCTATGTCGCTGATGCAGCAGTAACCGTAAAGATGGTTAATAACTATGTGAGTCTTATTGGAGAAGTTCAGCGTCCGGGCAGATACCCGATATACAAAGAGCGGATGAACATATTCCAGGCGCTTGCCATGGGAGGTGATCTGACGAATTCAGCAACAGGCAGAAAATACAGATGATCAGGCAGACACCTGATGGCAACATAGTTAAGGAGTTCACTCTGACTGACAGGAGCATTATGGCCTCTGAATTTTTTTATGTAATGCCAAACGATGTCATTTATGCCAGGCCGATGAAAGGTAAGTTTTTCCGGATGAATGCCTTTCCGTATTCAGTTATTCTTAGTACGATCACAACGTTTGTGTTGATGTGGAATGTGCTTAAGTAATCAGAGTGTAGAGTTTCAGAGTATCAGAGTTTCAGAGTTTCAGAGTTTCAGAGTATTATATAAAGAGCAAGTGAAATGACAATAAAAAGATTTGAAGATCTTGAGGTATGGCAGCAAGCCAGAGAATTGTGTAAGAAGATCAGAAGAATTGCAGAAACTACGTCGTTAGGGAAGGACTTTTCATTAAAAGATCAGATTCTAGGTCCAGCGGTTCAGTTATGGATAATATTGCAGAGGGATTTGAAAGAGACGGGAAGAAGGAATTTATTAATTTTCTGTATATATCTAAAGGTTCACTCGGTGAGACCCGGTCTCAGGTCTACAGATCATTTGATGCAAAGCATTTTAATGAAGAAATTTATAATGATTTACTGAATAATTGCTTGAATCTTTCAGGGAAAATAGCTCATTTTATAAATTATCTTTCCAAGTCAGAATTTGATGGCAATAAAGAGAAATAGTATCCCTGAAATCCTGAAATACTGACTAAAGATCCGAAAGTTTTTTCGATATATCAACCCTTATAACCCTACTGAAACCTGAACAAGTCTGGCTTACTATTCACTGAAATACATTCAGAAACACTAAAAGCTTCTGGAATATGAAAGTTCTATGTATATCCATTAACAACTACACTACTCAGCTCACGCTCTACGCTCTACGCTTTACGCTTACGCTATATGCTCTACGCTCTACGCTCTACGCTCTACGCTAATGATTAAAATAAATCCAGGCATCTTCCTTCACCTTAGTCTTAATAACTGGCAATTCTTCACTCGCCTTATTATAACTTTCATAAGAAGCAACTGCTACTAAAAATGAAATTGAATTATTTTTTAATTTAATAATTTTTGCTTCATAACCTTCTTTTTGGTATTTCCTTGTAAGCTCTTCAGCATAGTTTAAACTTGTAAAACTGCCGATTATAATGCAGTATTCAGATCGGCTATTCTGTGGAGTTTTTTTAACATCGGTCGTTTGATCACTGTTCTTCTCATTTCCATTCGTAAAATTCATTGAATCCGATGGGTTTTTTAAGGTATCTTTAATAATATTAGTGTCCTGACTTGCCTTTATAATTGCCAAAGCTTTCTCCTTACTTAGAAACAACCCTTTTTCTCTGAAGTAATGACAGGAAGAAACAGAAAATAAAAGGAGAGATAAAATAAAAATCAGGTAATATCTCATAATTAGCTGATAAAATCCAAAAACCATTTAAAGCAGTTATTTAAAAATTTTTCAAATAAACAAATTATTGATCTCAAACCATTTGATAATTAAATTCGTCAATAGAATTTGAGATGAACAGATTTTGTTTATAAGGCTTCGAAATTAATTATTATTGCGATTTAACAATTAAAGATTAAATAAATAAATACAGCTGTGATTCTATCAAAGACATCTCATATCTTTACACTCTATGCTTTACGCTTTACGCTATACGCTCTACGCTTTTGATTTGTTCAAAGTTCAAAGTTATATTAACGAGGAATCCCTTAATTAGCTTCTAAAAACAAACAATCCAAATTAGTCGAAAAATTTCAAGCTTAATTTCCTATCTTAAAAATAGTGAAATGAAAGGATCAAAATTCCTTGAACCTTGAACCTTAAACCTTAAACCTTGAACCTTAAACCTTGAACCTTAAACAACAATATGCTTCTGAACGAAATATACAGTAACAG
>CAVTSB010000002.1:0-1111779 GCA_963737255.1 uncultured Bacteroidales bacterium | reverse complement strand
ATGGTGTTCAATATTCGCAAACGATCTGTAAATCCAAAGTCTTACTCATAGAGATCAGGTTATCTGGCCCTTTTATAATTAATAATTTATTGAATATAATAAACTGAAAAATAGTACGTTACTTCTGTACAGTACTAGTATATCTTTGGTAAATTATTACACCACCTTCATTTGAAGGAAATGTCCGGGCAGGAAGTTATGTCACAGAGCACAGAGCTCAGTGCACAGTAGAAAACTTCCTGCTCTTCTTCTTTCTGGTTAACATGGTTGAATATCATTATAATCCTCTTACTTTTTCAATCTTACCATCATTAAAACCGGATTATCGGTCTCTTTTAAGTTGCTTGCCAATTTCTCAAATTCTTTCTTCTTATCAGGATATGTGGGGGTTGAGCTTCTAAACTCGCTATTTGACATACGTGCTTTAATCCTGATAAGGATTTATTAATCCAATCATATATTCCCGCTCGTTCTCCACAAAATAACTTTTAGGTAGAAACATGGTGCCACCATCAAAATTATTTATAA
Organism: uncultured Bacteroidales bacterium; assembly: GCA_963737255.1. GTDB lineage: Bacteria > Bacteroidota > Bacteroidia > Bacteroidales > VadinHA17 > LD21. The sequence goes on along the minus strand of CAVTSB010000002.1, from coordinate 1,111,251 downwards.
TACCACCAAAACTATAGTCACCATTATCATTAGCTCCACTTTCGATATAAGCTACAAATGATTTTCTTGTCGTCTTCTTATCAATCAGTACAATAGCCATCTTTTTATAAAAATATCTAATCACCAGAAAACGGCTTGTTTCAAATATCTGTTGTAGTTGCATATATTGCGATAACTGCTTAAATGGATTAAAATTTGATCTTGGCAACCTATATTCACCAGGACTAATAATAAAAGATGGCTTCTTACTTAAATCACCTGAAATAGAGTAAACAGTATCATTATAATGATTCCAATAAAACATCCTGTTATCTAACTTGTAAGTTCCCCCAGTCACTCCAAAACCACTGCTAAATGGTGGAATCGTTCTTTCGTTATTGTAAATTAAATTGCCTAACGTATCAAGAATTATCCAATCATTTTTAGCACCACTAAGCTGGAGAAAAAAAGATGCAAATAATTTTGAATTATAAGTCTCAATTGCCTCAATTCCACCTCCATATTTCGACAACGAAAGGCGTTTAAGGAATTTCCCGGTTTTTGAATACTCCATTATTGTATTACCACTATTCAAAACGTAAACCGTTTCCTTTTTATCATCGACAGTAAAGTATACATAATAGGTATATTCTCCAGGACCTCTTCCAATACTCCCGATTTTTCCGAGAATCTTCCCATTTCTATTAAATGCCAGAATGCCAATATCTTTTGCAGATAAGTATATCGAATTGTTTATAAATTTGTAATTATAAATCACTCCCAAAGGAATACTATTATCTAACGGAATGTAGGTAATATCATCAGCTATCTCAGCTAGAGTGATTTCATTTTTATCAAGAGTTCTTGGATCAAATTCAAAGTAACTTTTGACCTGTGATTTGCAGGGTACTGTGCAAAGAATAAGGATTAAAAGATATTTTGTTTTCATGACAATATATATTTTGAAACGGTTGTAAAATAGGTCGTACTTATCGAGTTTATTAGTTATATATCTGTCAGAATCTTTAATGTCCCAAAATAAGTTTTCATATATAAGTACACTCCGGATAGTATTAATTTATTTCAAATTACAATTGAGATGATTTTTTAAAATGGATAGCAGCAGTCAAATGTAAATGATTTAATGATTTAATGATTTCATCAGATATATCTGCCAAGATCTTTTCAACAACGGTTCTATTGTTTTTAAAAAAAATATTTCTGAGTTTCATATGAATAGGAAAGAAAAATGAACATTTTATTTTCACCACTCTTTGAGCTTTATTTATACTAATGAGAGGCTGACTCTGGTAACAGGTCAGCCTCGTTGTTAGAATATCCAAATTTTAACTTGACTCATATTCTTTTCATTAACAATAATATAAAGTTAATTATTGTTTCTTAAACCAATTAACATAACCAAAACCCGGGTCCTCCCAACAAAGTGCAACTAGTCCAACAATCTTGTGCGTCCAGTGCAGCCATAGCGCCGATAAGTTCACCACCTTGCCCAAAACACCAACAACAACTACCGCCATAACCATCACCACCCCTCAAGGTTACCAATTCCTCATTTTTCATTATTTTTGCAGACTTGATCTGCAATTTACTAAGCTTTTTCATTTTATGTAAAATTTAATTGGTTATTATCTGCAATTATTTGTTTCAACTTCAGATTTCATTTCATGGCCTGGCTGCCAATCCGGTTAAAACTATATCTTTGCCATATTACCTCCTTTCTTGTGAGAGAAAGGTCCGGGCAGGGGCTGGTTGCTCAGAGCTCAGGAAAAACCCCTGCCCTTCTTTTTCTCAATTGCATATTCCTCAAATATCTTGTTCTTTGTATATCGTGAAAAATGATGAAAGAAGATTGTTATGCCCATTTTACCATTCAGAAGACCGGGATTGCCAATAAAATTTTAAAAGGAGAACACTGGCAACACGACGGAGACGGTCTATAATCTTTTCATGTGCCGGGAAAATCCCGACTTTAGCATCTTTCTGAACCTGATAATTCTCCATTATGAAACTTAGTTTTAAACCCTGATATGCCTCCACTTATCAGCTGATCAAACATCAGGGCTCTATTTCACACCATCAAATTTCAGTCATAAAAAGCTAAAAGTCAAGTTAATTACGATTTTTTTAGTGAATGGTATAAATCTTTGAGTGAATGGCAGGAATTCTGAGTGAAAGGGCGCAGGGCTCAGAGCGCAGGGCTCAGGGTGTGGAGCTGGGGGCAGAAAGCAGGGAGCGCTGGTTGGCAGTTGACAAAAGGCAGTTGGCAGTTGGCAGTTGGCAAAGGGAAGTTGGCAACTATTTCAGTTGTTTAAAAGATATCTGTCCCCCCGAAACCCTGGACAGGGAGGAAGACGCAAGTTGGCAGTAAGTGATTGATTAATTTGTATATTTGTAAAAACTGGCAGGTGAATGATAAAATCAAATATTGGATAGATTTATCTGATTATGATTTAGAGACTGCGGAAGCAATGCTATCCACAGAAAGGTTCTTATATGTTGGATTCATGTGCCATCAGGCAATAGAAAAAATATTCAAAGTCCATTATTGTTCAAGTTCCGATGAACCTCCCCCATACTCGCATAATCTTTCCTACATTTCAGGCAAATCAGGCATTGATAAAATATTATCTGATGATTTCAGAGATCTTATAACCATTCTGGAACCATTAAATATAGAAGCCAGATATCCGACATACAAGGAGATGTTGTTGAAAAGTCTGACAAAGTCAAGATGTGAAGAAATTCTTAAGAAAACTAAAGAACTTCAATCATGGGTCAACAAGATGTCATAAAAAAGCTCAGGAAGTACAAATTCCTTGTCTCTGATCATTTTGACATTGACAAGATTGTCCTTTTTGGTTCATATGCGGAGGGAAAGCAAAGGGAAGACAGCGACATCGATGTGGCTGTTATTGTCAATTCGGTTAATAGTGATTTCTTTACTTATGCTCCATTACTCTGGAAGCTCGGTCGCCAGGTCGATAACAGGATTGAACCTGTTTTATTTGTAAATGGAAATGATCCAGGCGGTTTTCTTCAGGAGATATTAAAGTCGGGGCTTATAATCTAGGTCTTTTAGTAGTTGGCAGTTGGCAAAAGGCAGTTGGCAAAGAGCAGTTGGCAGTTGGCAAGGAGCAGTTGGCAGTTGGCAAGGGGCAGTTGGCAGTTGGCAGTTGGCAAGCTATGTACAATCGACATGTTTCAGCAACTCGTTCAGTTGTTTAAAAGAAATCTGTTCAATTTTTGTAAATTTGTATTCATATGAAAACTAAAATACAGATATTGGAATTCCTGTCCCAGAATAAAAAAGTACTCCGGGACAATTATCATATTGTCCGAATAGGATTATTTGGCTCTTATGCGAGAGAAGAACAAAATCCTGAAAGCGATATTGATCTGCTTGTTGAATTTGAAGAAAACACTCAGGATCTTTATGACCTTAAAATTCAGCTGAAGGAATTTTTTCAGATTCAGTTTGGAATCGATGTTGACATCTGCAGGGAAAAGTATATCAAACCCAGATTCAAAAACTCAATACTAAATGAAACTGTCTATGCTTACTAAGGATCAACTATGTCTTGAATCGATTCTTGAAGCAATTGACAGGATCATCGAATATACCTCCGATATCAAAACTGCTGATGATTTTAATTATAACTATCAGATTTTTGATGCAACTATGATGAATTTTGTGGTCATCGGAGAAATGGTTAATAAATTATCTGAAGAATTCAAAAAAACACATTCCGAAATTGACTGGATTAAAATTAAGGGATTCAGAAATGTTGTAGCACATGATTATTTCGGAATTGACGCTGAAGAAGTATGGCAGTTAATAAAAAACAAAATTCCATCACTGAAAGTTGATATCCAACTATTGAAACATTAAGATACAACTGGTCCTTATACATGGGGATCCCTCATTCGTTAAACCCTCGCAGGCTCGGGTTTATCTCATTCGGGATGACAAGGTTTTTCCCGGAGGGGTGGGAAGAAGCGACGGGCCGCAAAAAGAAATCTTATCATAGTCAGTTTTTCTCTTGCGGCCCGCCGCTTCTTCCCCAACCTTACAACAATCGACAGTGTCATTCCGAACGCGGAGCGGAGGGATAATAAAAGACTATAACCGATATGTTACAAATAATTTGAAACCAATAAGTGTCAATCCAGATACTTATTCATAACTGTCTGTTATTTAAGGTAGACCTTCATAATTATCGGATTGCTGAATTCAGTTATGTTGTTAAAAACAGGCACCATGTTTTTTAAATACTTAGATGAACTCCTGATCCCTGATGAAGTAGATTTATATACCCTGGCAAAAACATTTGCTTCAATAACACTGTATAAACAACCCTCATAATAAAAAAGATACCCATCTTTATTCATGGGAGGAAAAGGGATTATATTATCCAGATTGTTTTTCATATATACCTGGTTGGAAGAAGGATCCTGATCTTTATTTTTAAAAATATTCGTTGAATTTGTAATCTTGTTGTATACAACGAATATCTGAGGCTCTATGAAGGATTGCAAAACTAAAAACAAGTAAGATTCAGTTTCAACGAATGATTGAACCTTGTACCCATTTGGGGGGCCTCCTGCTAAATTGAATGCACATTCTCTCCAGGTATCCCAATCCAATTTTTGATTACCTAAGTTAATTATATATCGTGGAGTCTGGCTAAACATTTTATTAACTGCAAATATCGTATCATTGTAGCTTTCTTTATATAAGATAGTGGAGTCAGTTATTTGATAATGGTAATCATATGGAGCATAAGGAGTTTTCCCTTCCTGGGATTTGTTATAGCTTCTATAATTTTTACATAAAATACGAATTGAATCGTTTGCTAAATCATAACATGAGTAGAGATACTTCACAAGTGGTCGCTGTGTTGTTTGAACAAGTAAATTGTTGTTAAAAAATCCAATTGAATATCCCCAGGATCCAGGTGGCCTTATAGACTTTTTTATCGTTTTGATATATTTGCCAAGAAAATCATAGATTTTTACGTTACCAATTATATGATCATAAATAAATACCTTTTCCCCATCCTCATCGACAGCTATACAGTACGCATTTGCTTCTCCAGGACCAGAACCAATGCGGAATAAACTATTTATATACTTACCATATTTATCAAATGTCAGTACACTTAATTCGTTTACAATGAAGAAGTAGTCTTTAGTGATTGCATAGTTCCAAAAATAACCCATTAAGGAACTGTCAGTTGTCTGTAGCGGAATATATTCAACTTTGTAAGCAATCTCTGACAGATTCATTGAATCTTCAATTGCTTCCGATAAATTTAGATTTAAAGTTCTGGGAAAATCAATCTTTTCGTGAGCCGGTTTTTCGCTGTTTGTGCATGAAACAAATGCAAATATGAGAAGAAAAAACTTTTTATTCATTTAGTAAATGTCCTTTTGGATTCTAAATAGTTGATCTGTATCATTTAATGTTTTTGATACTGCGCAAGTGGTTACTTACCTGTGCTCAAATATAAGTCCTTTTAAACAGGAAAGAAATCAAGTTTTAATCTCTCTCTGCGGTTTTATCTGCGATATCTGCGAGAAAAAAAAGAAGTTACTCGCAGAGGTTCGCAGATTGATTCGCAGAGTCGCGCAGAGAAAGTCAGGACATGGGCTTGAATGTCTTTACGCAGGGCCGGGTGCTTTTCAGATTTACCATTTAAAGAGCTTATGAAGGTCTCTCCAGGTTATTGCTTTCCTGCTATCGCTGTAACTCTGGCTATCATCACCACCAAATACAACCGCTCCTGATTGGGTTCCGGTTAATTTTCTCCAGTAATTGATACCATTGAAGAATTCATTTGTTATTGTTTTTCCTGATTTTATCTCCACCGGTAATAAACCATCGCTTGTCTCAATGATAATGTCAACTTCGTGGCCAGTATTATTCCTCCAGAAGAATATATTTTCATTTTTAGCCCTGTTCAGAATGTGCTTTTTAAATTCGGATACAACCATATTCTCAAAAATACCTCCATATAAGGGATGCAGATTTAGCTGACTGCGGCTTGTTATAGACATAAGAGAACATATCAGACCGGTATCATAAAAGTAAAGCTTCGGCATTTTTACTATACGCTTGTTGAAATTTTTGTAATAAGGATAGAGTCGAAAAACAATAAAAGAGCTTTCAAGTATTGACAACCATACAGCTATGGTTTTGCTATCGACTCCGGTTTCCAGGGCCAGATTGCTCATATTAAGAAGTTGTCCGGATCGTCCGGCACACAACCTTAAGAACTTTTCAAAAGCGTTTAGATCTGAGATATTTTTTATCTGCCTGACATCTCTCTCAATATATGTCCTTATATAATTCGGATACCATTTATCAAAGTCAATATTCTGATCAAAAACAGGCGGGTATGATCCCTTCAGGATCTGGTCTGACAAATTTACATTCTTATCTACCGACAATTCAGTAAAAGTAAAAGGAAGAAGATATTTGTATGCAATCCTTCCTGCCAGGCTTTGTGAAATATTTTCCTGCAAAAGAAAATTATTCGAACCCGTAAAAATAAACCTGCCTTTGTCACTGCTTTCATCAAGCAACTGCTGAACATACGAAAATAATTCCGGAGCCCTCTGAACTTCATCAATTACAGCGCCTGAACTATATTGCGACAGGAATCCACGCGGATCATTTAAAGCAAACCGCCTGCTGTCAGGATTCTCAAGGTTAACATAAAGTTTCCTGTCAAAAACATACCTTGTCAACGTAGTTTTTCCTGATTGTCTGGGCCCTACCACGGCAACTGCTTTAAACTGCTTAGACAGTTTGATCAGCTCAGATTCTACTTCCCGTTTTATCATAGTACAAATTTACAAATTAGGAATTGAATTCCAAATTTGTAAGAATAAAAAATGTGGAGTTACAGTTGGCCGTTGGCAAAGGGCAGTTGGCAGTTGGCAGTTGGCAGTTGGCAAAGGGCAGTTGGCAGTTGGTAGTTGGCAAAAGACAGTTGGCAAAAGGGCGGTTGGCAGTAGGCAAAAGGTAGTTGGCAAAAGGCAGTTAGCTGTTGGCAAAAGGCAGTTGGCCGAAGGCTGGCAACCTGCAACTTGCAACTTGCAACCTGTTTTACCAGCCGTAGCTTTCTTTGACCTCCGGAGCTTCAGCGAAGGAGGTAGCGAAGGCTGGCAACCTGCAACCTGCACCCCGCACACTTAAGAGTCACTTTGTTTGAAGAATTGAAATCCAGGCATAGTTATTACTTTCTCAACTTTACCAGAACCAGAATCGGATTGTCTGTCTCTAACAGGCTGTTTGCCAGCTTTTCAAGTTCTTTCTTCTTTTCAGGGTATTTAGGACTGGAATTTTTAAAAGTCTCTGAAGCGACATGAGATTTAAGCTGTACGGCGTCAACTAATGCAATTATTGTATTATCGTCTTTTACAGTCCTGGGTAAAATATTTGGACCCCCATCCAAATCGTTTATAATACCCTCACTTCTATTAAATAAAGCCTGAAAATTATTCTTTTTTGAACCAATAAAACTATATGTTAACAATACATCAGGAAGTGCAAACCTGTATATAAAGTCGTAATAAATATAATCACCAAATTCAAACAAGTTTAATTGTTGTATGTAATTTTTAGCAATATCCATTCCATTATACATTGAGCGTACATCCGGAGTTATCAGTTTCTTACCGACTTCAATGACTAAGTGAGTTTTAAAGACCATTTCCTCGTAAACATATATGGTGTCAGAGTATGCTTCTTTCTTAAACAACTGGTTGTTAAATTTATAAAAGAGATTTTCAGATCGAAGAACGAATGCATCATGGTTCTTAAATGGATAATTGTTTGGAAAACCTTTTAAGACTGTTCCATTTGTATCCAACAACATATAACTGTTTTCAATATTTCCCATATGGTTTTCACCATAACATAAAATGTTATTATCAACAAAACTGAACTCAGTAAGAGCATAAAGAGGCATCTGAAATGTTCTTAAAAATTCCCCGTTTTCAGAATAAACATTAAATTTCTTTTGCCAGCCAGACACCAGGTATATATTACGATCTTCAATATTAAAATTGATATCATGAGCAACAGTAAATTCCTCCGGCCCTCTTCCCGCTGTTCCAATCTTTGTCAAAAAAGATCCATCTTCCCGGAACTTTAATATTGTATTGAACTGTTGTATGAGATAAAAACCTTCACCAACAACTATTTTAATCGGTGGTGTCGGCCCCAGAAAAATATTATCCGTAAAAGAAATAACACTTTGCTCACTGGTTTCCAAAGGAAAATATTCAATGTCTGTAAAACCTAGATCGGTAAGTTTCAGATCAGAAATCTCGGGCAATTCCTTCAGGTCAAATGTAACAATACCGGAATCACTCACATGTTTTACATTCTGACAACCATATCCAGTTGAGACAAAAATCAGAATTATTATTAGGTTTCTCATTAAATCGGTAATTTATCTATCATTGATTTCTTCCAGTCAAAGCCGTCAGGGGTGAGTAATTCGTGCTATCATTTAATCAATACAATCAGTGGATTGTCTTCTTCCTTCATTTTAGAAACAACATTCTTCAATTTTATATCTGAAATTTCGTCTTTATGTTTCAATAAAATGTTAGCCTGTATACATGATACCAGCGTACCTCTTTCATCACTCCATTGAGGCCAGATCAGATTTTGCTTTTTATCAACTGAAAAAATCTTCCCGCTTTTTTTATTTATTACATATTTCTCATTTTCACCCTTGTAATTTATTGTAACGAACACATAGCTGTTATTTTCACAAACATCATATAGATATCCATAATTTGAGGATTCGTCGTTAAAACGGTTTAAACTTCCTAACAAATCATAAGGTAACCTGAAATTGCCAAAATCAAAATAATAACTAACCGACAGCGTTTTATTTTCAGGATCAAACCTATAGATAGTATCGTTAAACTGTTGATGAAAGATTAATTCATCAGTTAGTTTTTGGAAGTTTTTGACATCATAAGTAAGAAAAAGATCATTTTGCTTATAAACCACATTATTTTTGAAACAAGTCGTAGAATCATTTTCTGGTATGACTTTTAACATGCATGGCTCATCTCCGGAAAGGTTTAAAGGATTAATTACATACATATTGTTTATAACTTCAAAACGTTTCCAGATACCATTGTGACGCAGAGTCGCGCAGATATATTCGCAGAGTCCCGCAGAGAAAATCAGCATATTGGGCTTGAATGTCTTTGCGCAGGGAACGGGGCTTGGAGGACTTAGAGGTCAGAGCTTTTTAATTCTTCTTGCTCAGAGCTCAGAGCGCAGGGCTCAGGGCTTTTTGACTCTTGCTCTGTGCTCTGTGCTCTGTGCTCTGTGCCAACCAGCTCGGACCATAAAGCCCGGCTAAAAATCCTGCTTAAGGGTCACCACCATAATGACCGGATTATCAGTTTCATCAAGTTCCGAAATCAACTTCAACAGATCCTTTTGTTTGCCAGGATATTTTACCTGTTTCTTTCCTGACCTGATATTTTCGAGTTCTTTCCTGAGATCTATCGCATTTACAGGCATAAATATTTTCCTTTCGCTTATGCTTCCGACAGGCCAGAAATCAAGGCCTCCATCCCAGTCATTTATAAATCCTGTCGATTCTCCACCTATATCTGTCAGCAGTGTTTGTTCGTTTTTCAACCTGTCACACAGGACATATTTAAGAGGATTGGCATCGGAATAGCTGTGAGCTGTAAGAAATACCTTGCCTGCCACTCCATGAACAATTGCAAAATAGTAGTTTCCTCCATTATCCCTGAACTTCTGGAATTGTGCAGCTCCAAGCCTCTCGGGTCTCAGCTCCTCCGGCAGTTTGTATTTTCCCAGGTCGATAAAATACTCCGGATAGAATTTATCCTGCCTCAGATTGTATACGGTGTCATTGTACATAGCCTTCACATGAAGAGTATTCCTGTTGAAATAAAAAGGTTTGAATTCAGGCCAGCCCACCATGATCATAACCGAAGCAGGCTGGCTGACCCATTTTGTGTAGTTTTCGACAGCCGACAACGTATCCCATTTTTCGTCAAGAAGACAGAATGAATATTTCTCATTCCCCACCGATCCGGGATCATAAGAGACATATTTGCCATCGGGAAGGACCTTTACGTTAAAATAGCGGGGCTCAAAATCCACTGTTTTTTGAAAGTTACCCTCAAATGAAAAAAACAATAGCTCCCTCAGGCTGTTTTTTTGAACTGCAATTATCCGTTTTTCCGGAATCACCGACATGATCCTGATCAAATCGATCTCTCCGGGACCCCTGCCCGAAGTGCCTATTCTCTGAAGAAACTTTCCCTCCCCGGAAAATTTCAGTATATGATTAAAATTCTGCACAAGAACCATACTGTCAGTAAAAAAATAATTTACAACAGGCCTTACCATACAATCCTCTGCTGTTTCCAGTTTAAGATATTCTACATCTGATGCAACCTGGCTGAGATTTATAAGTTGCTTATTTCCGAGGGCATTCTCAAGATCGACAGTAAAGAACCTGTTTTCGTCATTTCCTGAAACGGATTTATCAGTGCCCGGATTATTGCCGCATGAGGCAGCAAATAGCACCAGGACGATGATCATAATGTTTTTCATATATCAAATCATATTTAAAGGTGATTAAGGGCAGTGTTAGGCGTGTGGGGTGGGCATTAGTTAATTGTCTACTAATTTAGGCATTTCTTACTTCCAAATCAAAATTCAAAGAGAAAATATCTCAATTTAACGGTGTCAACAACCTGCCTGCGTTAATAATTAGCGGGGGGCAGGGAGCGAAGGGCTCAGAGCACAGGGCGCAGGGCGCAGGGTCCAAGGGGGGCGGGGGGCGAAGGGCTCAGAGCACAGGGCGCAGAGCGCAGGGTGCGGGGGGCAGGGAGCGAAGGGCTCAGAGCACAGGGCGCAGGGCGCAGGGTGCAGGGTGCAGGGGGCTTAGAGCACAAAGCTCAGGGAGAGACAGGACGGGAGATGGTTAATTCTGCAATTTCGGATTCTGCAATTCTGCATTTCTGCAATTCTGTAATTGAATTGCGTCAGGATTGTAGAATTGCACTATTGCACGATTACCCTCTGCGCTCTGAGCCCTGAGTAAAAAGACCTGCCAGACATAAAGACTGTAAGACTAACCTAAGAGTGAAAAATCATTTTTGCATTGTATTTGTTACATTTTTTATGTAATATTGCCATGTATTTAATACATATAATTATAATAGTTGCATGTATTTTAATACACGTATTTTATTTTTTTACCCTTGATATGAAACATAAAGTATGATCTTTTATAGAAAATTATACAGTCAGCTTCTGGAATGGAAGAACAGAAGTAATCACAAACCTTTGATAATAAGAGGCGCCAGGCAAGTCGGCAAATCTACCCTTATCAGGGAATTTGGAAAGGAGTTCAAATACTTTATCAATCTTAATCTTGAAAAAGCACAGGATAGAAACCTCTTTGATAAACTTGATACTGCTTCAGACATAATAAACGCACTGTTCCTCAGTAAAGGCATCCCTTATTCAGATGCTCCAACCCTTATATTTTTTGATGAGGTTCAGGAGTCGCCCCTGGCAATAAAAATGCTGAGATATTTTTATGAAGAATATCCTCATCTTTACTTCATTGCAGCCGGCTCCCTGCTGGAGTTTGCTCTGAAAAAAGTTCCATCCTTTCCCGTTGGCCGTGTTAAACAGCTTGTCCTGCACCCGTTTGACTTCGAAGAATTCCTGCTGGCACTTGACAGAAATGACCTTGCCGGTGAACTTGAGAAGATACCTGTTGCAAGGTATGCACACGATCCAATTCTCGATCTGTTTCATGATTATGCCATAATCGGAGGGATGCCTGAAGTGGTCAGCAGATATGCTGAAGAGAAAAATATGATGAATCTTGGCGAAATCTATGAAAATCTCTGGCAGAGTTACCGGGATGATGTCGAAAAATATGCTTCAAATTCCACTGAAAGAAAGATTATAAGACATGTAATAGACACTGCTCCTTTTGAAAAAGACAGGATTACCCAAACCGGATTCGGTAACTCAAATTACAGATCACGGGAAGTAGGGGAAGCATTAAGGTCGCTTGATATGGCCAGAATAATTCAGCTTATTTATCCGGCGACCACAACAGAACCTCCTGCAACTCCAAATCTCAAAAGAAAACCAAAGCTCCAGTTTGTTGATACCGGACTTCTGAATTATTCAATCGGACATCAGGCTGAAATGATCGGGTTGGGTGATCTTAATGGGTTCCACAGAGGAAGAATAATTCAGCATCTGGCCGCACAGCAGCTTCAGGCCCAAAACAGTTCCCCTCTTTATAAACCTCTTTTCTGGGTCAGGGAAAAGGCAAACAGCAATGCTGAAGTTGACCTGTTGCATCAATATAAAAAGTATCTGGTTCCGATTGAGATTAAATCCGGTGGACATGGAACCATCCGGTCATTACATCAGTATCTTGAAGAGGCAAATCATAAATTTGGAATAAGATTACTGGCAAATTATTTTTCAGTGGAATCTGTAAAAACTCCCGGAGGGATACCGTATTTATTAATGAACCTGCCTTATTATGCTTCTTCAAGAATTCCTCAATATGTCGAGTGGTTTGTGGAAAACTATAAGAAGCCGTAAACAGGGCATAGTGCGCAGGGATGATTAATTCTGCAATTTCGGATTCTGCAATTCTGCAATTCTATAATGGAATTACGTCAGGATTGCAGAATTGCACGATTGCACGATTACACCGTGCGTCTGAGCCCGGGCTAATCCTTCTTCAGGTTCCCAATTACCAGAACCGGATTATCACTTTCCATTAACTCCTGGTTCAAAGCTGAGATCCTTTGTTTTACAGGATTATCCGGTTTGTTTGATTCAAGAGCTTTTTCAATCTTTTGTTTCAGCTCAAATGAAGAATACCAAACAAAACCCAGATTGTTGGTTATGAAGAGATAGTTTTTCCATTGATCGGGATCTTCTTCAATTCCAAGAAAATCATTCCTGAAGTTTTTAATCCCGGCAACAGAGAAGTCGTTCTTATTTATATAATACCGTGTCTGCTTATCTGCATTCATGCTGAAGGTCTCCCCATCTTCATTCAGCTTTATTCTTGCATGGGCTTTATTTGCAAATATGAATCCTGGTGCATTTGCCGACAAATAGACAAAGTTTCCGGTCTCATTGTTCTCATAAGTAAATCTGTCTTCTATATGAAAAAAGCAATAAGGTTTAAGGCCGGTCTCTCTTACTTTGTACAATGTGTCAAATTCCTTGGGCATGTAATACAATTCATTCATTACCATATCAATGCTTGTCTGCAGGCCAATACCTTTTACCTCTGGCGGAGCAATCCCGTTGATGATTTTTCCTGAAGTTGTCAGATTGTATAAATTATATTCTCTGTTCATCCGGGGAACAATTGTCAGGATTGAATCACCGGAAACAATTATCTTGGAAATCAGGTTATCAACTCCGGTAGGGATCCTTTTAATACGTTCGCCTGTTTTCAGATCGAAAGCTAAAATATTATAAGAATCACCTCTGTGGTTTATATACAGTATATCGTTTTTATCATCCAACGCGAAAGCTTCTGCCCTTAAGAATTCCTCAGGACCGTTTCCAGCTTTTGCAAGTGTTCTTAGAAATCCGCCATTATTTGAAAACTGAAGGATCTTTTCATTGTCAATTGAAATTATATATCTTTCACCAACCAGGTAGTTCGTGTGCTGACCCAGCAATATTTCATCAGCAGTTTCAAGCTTTACCACACGAACATCATCAAGAAGTTCGCTCAGATATAAGTCCCTGGTCTCGCCGGGGTTTTGCAGATCTATAACAGGAACAGCTTTTTGTCGATTCACACTGTTGCAGGATGTTGCCAGGATAAGCAGAATTATTAACCTGATTATTCTCATGTTCGTATATCACTATTGCCCACTTAAATGTAATTGATTTTCAATTGTATACCGCATAGTTCTTTTACTACCTGGTATTTTTTTTTGTAAGTAGCTCTGTTAGAGGTGTTTTTACTAATACTGAACCCTTCACATTTTGAAGTTTTTTTTTAAGTTTTTAAATTACCGTTGGCTTTAGCCAACGGTAAGAGATCACTCCCAGATTTGGGCTTTAGCCCAAAGTGAGGGACTAAAGTCCCTTATAGTGAGGCTGTTATACCGTTGGCTAAAGCCAACGGTAATTGAAAATAATCTTAGACTGGTAAAGCCAAACGGGTGGACACTGATATTCGTATTTATTAAATTACTACAGGTGGTCAGTTAATAGATACAATTTGCCAACAGGAGGATTTAATATCTTATCAATGGCAGGATTATTTCTTCTTTAATCTGCCGTAGAAAATTATATTGTTATCGTCCTGTTTGAGATTATTATTAAACTCTGCAAGCTTCTTTTTCTCTTCTTCTGACAGAACATTCATTTTAAGAGCTTTCTCAATTTGTTTTTTCAGAGTTATGGCAGCTACATTATTAATAAAATATCCATTGCTGAATATGGGTGAAGCATCAATATTTCCAAAAAAGTCGTTTTTCAGATTAAAGTAATTTGCATCTAAAGTTACCTTGTCGACGATAATTTTCTTTGAACCTGTTTCCTTATTATAAAAGGAGAAATAATAGTAACCAGGTATTTCACGGCTGATGGTAACGTATTTCTTATCGCCAAAATCCTTGGCGAACTTTGGTTCCAGGGTGTTTTTCTCTATGTTGTAATGATATAAAGTATCAGTAGCAGTATTATAGAGATCATATTCAGGTGTCAGAAAGTTTGTGAATACCTCACCATCAAAGCTTTGATTTATTAAATATGACGGAGGAGAGATCTTCTGAATTAGTTTCCCGTTAAAAGTTTGCCGGTAACATATAGCTGAATCACTCTCAAACGGCATTGATAATACAGTAATTATTGAATCAGGAGAAAAGAATGCTTTAAACTTGCGTTGAGTAAATACAAGAGGAATATCTTTTAAATGATTACCCGATACATCATAGACCAGTATTTTTCGTGCATTGCCAAACGGGAGTAAAAAGAGCATATCGCCTTTCTGGTTAAATTGAAGTCCGTTAAGGGTGGAATACTCTCCGGGACCCCTTCCGACTGATCCTATATTTCTTAAGAATTGGCCATTTTTATCATATAACTTCGCAGGCAGCTGGCCATAACTTTTAATACAGATGTAATTTTCCGAAACCTCTGTATGCCAGGCCTGGTCAAAAAGGGCATCAGTAATATTCTGAAGTTTCACAACTTCACAGGATTCTATCAGGTTACTTAAGCGCAGCTGGATTGTATCACTTACTTTGCTGACAGGACAGATAACCACTTCATTATCATTGATATTGGTTTTATAAGCAATTGATTTCTTTTTACATCCCGGAAGTGTGAGAGCTATGATAGTCAGGATGAAGAACCAGTTAAGAGATTTGATTAACGAATGCATTAATTGTTTCATAGTTTGTTGAATTTGGGGGTGTGGTTTAACGGGACTCAAATTTCGGGCACTGCCTGCCCTTAAACTTCGGGGGAAGGCTTCTTTAAATACTCCAGCCGTTTTTGCACCTTTTCAATATACCCGGGCTGAAACTTCATTTTGGAGTTCTTAAAGGTATTCAGAAAGCGCTGGTAATAATAAATTGCCCGCTCTTTGTTGTCTAATTTTTCATCATAGATATTGGCAATGATCATGTTGATATTCGGATCGCCATTTATGGCAAGTGCCTTAAGATAACTGGCAATCGCATCCTTGTGGTCTCCGTTTTCTTTTTGTGATTCCGCCAATAATACATATGTCAATCCAAGTTGTGTATTTACAGGCATGAGGATCTTAAGAACCTTTTTATAGTAATAAATGCTGTTCTTCATGTCCTTTATCTTATAATAGCATTGTCCCAGGAAGCTGCAGGTCTCATAATCAACGGAATCAACCTTATAGGCCTTTAACAGGTAGACGATCGCTTCCTTTGGCTGAAAATTGTATGAATAACCAATTCCTATTCTTTTCAGATATAATTTTGAAGAGTCTCCTGAAGCAAGAATTACCTGGTAATCATCGAGTGCTCTTTTTGTATAGTTTTTCGAATAATTAAGCTGAGCCCGTCTGACATACAGGTCCATATCTGCTGAGTCAATTTCAATTCCCCTGGTCAGAAGCTGAATCGCCGTGTCGGGATCCATTGCTGCTGTATACAGGAAGGAGAGATTCTTGATGGCTGTCAGATTTCTGGTATTAATAGATAATGATTTGTTATACAGGTCAGTGGCATATGCATAATCTCCTTTCTTTAAGGTCGCAAAAGCCAGCTTATCTATATAGACATTGTTGGTTGAGTCTGTTGTCAGGAATCTTCTATAGATCTTTATTGCATCATCATATCTGTTCGATTGCATGTAAATACTTGATAAATAATACGCATATATCCATTTCATCGAATCAATTGAACATAGATTGGCCAGCAGGGGTTCAGCCATTTTCATTTTACCATTGCCGTAATATTCTCTTGCCAGCGAAAAACTATAGGTCCTGTTTTCAGGGTTAAGGGCAGCAGCCTGCCTGAAACATTCGGTCGTATTGTCATCCTCGAGCAGGTTCTGGAAAGCAATGCCCATTTTATAATGGATCTCAGGGTTCAGGCTGTCATAGGCCAGTATCTGCCTGCATGTATCAATAACTCTTTCGTAGTCTCCACGCAGCAGCAGGAGGTCAAGTCCTGAACTTACCGGAATGTTCTGTGCAGCCAGAGGACTTAAAAGGCAGAAAAAAACTGCGGGAACCAAAGATTTATGTTTCATAGCTTTAAGGTTGACTAAGGGACGAAGGGACGAAGAGACTGAGTTTTAATTGTAATCATAAAAGTACTACCTTTTGAAATGAAATTCCGTATCCGGAAAATATTCAGATTCCACTGCCCTGAAGATCATTTCATCACTTGTCAGCGAGACCAGTACGACATTCAGAACACCAAAAATGTGAGATCCTGCAAATGAGCTGTATAGCGGTATTTCCGCATCAAAATAAACCTCAAGCCTATCCTTTGTCTGCGTAACGATATTAATGGTACCTGATTCTGCCTTGTGGACCAAATCACGGAATATCTGGTAACCAAGTTCCTGATCGATCACCAGCCTGTCAAAAGGTGATGAATGAGCGACCATAATTCCCGAACTGTCCTGCAATATTGAATGCGTTTGCCAGGTACCCGGTATCATCTGGTATTGACCCATAAATGAATCCTTATCTTTATTGCAGGAAATCAGGCAGATTGCAAAAAGGGAAAAAGGGATCAGCTTTTTCATGGTTATGCAATTGTTAACACTCGAAATCTACAAAAATTATATCACTTAACTATAAACCTCTTAATGGATTTTTCTTTTTAAAAAGACGATCTTCAGTACCGGATTATCATCAAAAGACGCTTAACACTGAACGCCCGGAATGGAAAATGTAATCTGAGAAAGTTAATTACTGCCTATAAAATTAGGCGTTTAATTTAAAGTATGCAAATTTTGGTGACTGGATTTATTTATAGATTGACCATTTTACAGTTACACAGAGGTTCACAGAGGAAACACAGAGGTCCACAGAGGTACTTAGAGTATGATCAGAACATAACTCTGTGGCACTCTGTGCCTTCTCAGTGGATCTCAGTGTAAGTTCTTTCGCTGTATGTAGTTTGATTCCGTGATCTTTATCACAATAAATAATAGAGTGAAATTATTACTACTTTTGCAATTGTTTTAGTTGGGAGAAGATTAATGGCTCAGAGGATTGAAATGCAGATTTGTTTGGGGAGTTCCTGTTTCTCAAGAGGCAACAGGGATGTGGTAGCCTTTATAAGGGACTACCTCAAAAAGAACCATCTGGAGGACAGGATAATCTTCAGGGGAGCCAGGTGCATGAACCTTTGCAGTAACGGGCCTAACCTGATAATCAATGAAAAAATAATCGAAGGGGTCACGCTTTCAAAAGTCGAAGGTATACTTGAAAAGGAATTTGCAAATATTAAATAGAAGCAAAAATTGGCAAACGATAATAGTGGCAGAAAGCCAGTCTTTTACATAAATGACCAGAAATGCAGGAACTCATACTCCTGCGTAAGGGTGTGTCCGGTCGATGCCATAGAGGTCAGGGCGCAGAAGGACCATCCGACGATCATTCCGCAAAGATGCATTGGCTGCGGTTTGTGCTTTATAGCCTGCACTCCGCATGCCGTTGAATTCCGTGATTCAAGGGAGGAAGTTAAAAAACTCCTGGCATCCGAACGAAAAACAGTGGCGCTGGTCGCCCCGAGCATAGCTTCGGAGTTTGACGACATTACCGATTACAGGAAATTCGTAAGCATGCTCCGTACTCTTGGCTTTGATTATGTTCATGAAAACTCGTTCGGGGTTGACCTCATAGCCGCGGAATATGCGAGACTCTTTAAAAAAGCCGAAGGAAAATACTACATAACCGCCAATTGTCCGGCAATAGTAAAGCTGATCGAGAAGTATCATCCCGAGCTTGTTCCCAACCTTGCTCCCCTTGTCTCTCCGATGATTGCCACAGCAATGGTGGTGAGAGAGATCTACGGAGAGGAAGCGGCTATCATATACATAGGTCCGTGCATAGATAACAAGGATGAGGCTTTTCTTTACCGTGAAGGTAAGCTTATCGAAGGGATACTTACATTTATCGAGCTCAGGCAGTTATTTGAAGAATTTGATATCCAGGAAAGAATAGTAAAGATGTCGGATTTTGATCCACCCTACGGCCACTGGGGAGCTCTTTATCCACTTCCTGCAGGGATTCTGCAGGCTGCAGGCATAAAACGCGACATAGCAGTAAGCGGAGTAATAACAGCTGCAGGGAGGGAAGACGTTTTTGAAGGAATAAATGATTTTGAAAAGTATATTGATACGATCCATCACCATTTCAACTTTTTCTTCTGCCACGGCTGCCTGCTCGGACCAGGGATGGAGCGGCACACCGAAAGGTTCAGGAGAAGGGCGCTTGTAAGGCTTTATGCAGAGAAAAGGGTTGCGAAGCTTGATAAGGAGCAATGGAAAAAGGATATTGAGAAATGGTCTAAGCTCGATTTTTCGAGGAGCTTCAATCCAAACGATCAGAGGATTCCCGATCCGCCTGCCGAAGCAGTTCTAGAAGTGTTGAAGATAATCGGCAGGGAAAATCCGGAGGATGAACTTGATTGCGGCGCCTGCGGGTACCAGTCATGCCGCCAGTTTGCATCGACAGTAGCAAAAGGACTCGCGGTTCCCGAGATGTGCCATACCTTCAACCTCAGGAATAAAATGGAATATATTGAAACTTTAAGGCAGACTAACAGAAAACTGGCGGAAACCAAGAGGGCTCTCAAGGAATCGGAAGAACTGGCAATGAGGGAAAAGGAGATGGCACAGAGTGCATCGGACATGATGAACAACATGCTTGAGAAGCTTCCGACGGGCGTGGTGATCGTTGACAATAACCTGAAAATACTTCATTCAAACCTGAGCTTCATTAATATCCTGGGTGAGGATGCAAAAGCCATTTCGGACATCATTCCCGGACTTATGGGCGCTGATCTGAAGACGCTTTTGCCTTTTAATGTATACAACATGTTCACTTACGTGCTCAAGGAGGATGAACCCGTTGTGAGCAAGGATATCCATTATGAGGAAAGCATGCTGAACATCTCCATCTTCCCGATAAAGAAAAATAAGATGTGCGGGGCAATTATACGCGACCTCTATTCTCCGGAAGTACAGGGCGAAGAGGTGACCAACAGGGTGAGTGATGTGATCGAAAAGAACCTGGAGATGGTCCAGAAGATAGGATTCCTTCTCGGTGAAGGTGCATCAGAAACAGAACAGATGCTGAATTCGATCATCGAGTCTTATAAGAAAAGAAAGGGTTCGAGGTAAATTTTCCACGGTAACACGTGACAAAGGACTTTTATATAGAAGTTAACAGTCAGCAAAGAAACCACGATGGTGAAAGGATTTGCGGCGATGTCTTCCTTTACAGGTACATCAAGGAGGAAGACAGGGTCATTGCCGTGCTTTCGGATGGCATGGGTCACGGTGTAAAGGCCAATATCCTTGCGACCCTCACTGCCACGATGGCGCTTAACTTCACCAGTGAACACAAGGAAGTCGACCGCATCGCGGAAATAATAATGAATACCCTGCCTGTCTGCAGCGAGAGGAAAATAAGCTATTCCACGTTTACGATAGTGGATATCGAGAGCAGCGGACGTACAAATATCCTTGAGTATGACAATCCGTCAACTATAATTTTGAGAGGGAAGGAAATCTTTGATCCTTCCTGGAAGAAGGTAGTTCTGAATAAGGGGAAAAACGCAGGGAAAGTGCTGAAAACATGCACCCTTATGCCGGCAAAGGAGGACAGGATCATCTTCTGTTCCGACGGGGTGGCGCAGAGCGGCATGGGAAGCGAGGCATTTCCTTTTGGCTGGGGAAGGGATGATATAGCTGTTTACGCTTCTTCGCTTGTCTCAACCGAATCATCAATTTCTGCCATCACGCTTTCAGGAAAGATTGTGACCATGGCCCATAAAAACGATGCGTATAAGGCAAAGGATGACATCAGCTGCGCGATAATCTATTTCCGCGATCCCCGTAAACTGCTGATCTGCACCGGTCCTCCCTATGAAAAGGAAAATGACAGGGTACTTGCTTCAAAAGTAAGGGACTACACAGGAAAAGTTATTTTGAGCGGAGGAACAACGGCCGATATTGTTGCGAGGGAACTGAATAAGAAAATAATTGACGAGCTTGTCTTTGAAGACCCGGAATTACCTCCTGAAAGCTTTATTGACGGAATTGACATTGTAACCGAGGGAATACTTACTCTTCAAAAGGTAAATGAAATCCTGAAATCATATAACAACAGCGTTAAGCTCGGGAAAGGGCCCGCTGATAAAATTGTAAAGCTGATAATGGAAAGCGATGAAATTCACTTCATTATCGGGACAAGGATCAATATTGCACATCAGGATCCCAGCCTTCCGGTCGATCTTGAGATACGAAGGACAGTAGTTAAAAGGATTGCGAGGCTTCTGGAGGATAAGTGGCTCAAAAAAGTTAGTTTCGAGTATATCTGATTTCGGATTGCGGTCCCGATAGCTATCGGGAGCGGATTGCAGATCATGTCCGAAATTTATCCATATCTATACTTACTGTCCTTCGATATACTCCAGTATTCGTTTGAACAAGTGTGGTTGAATATCAGGATGAGTAAGGTTGTCAGGCAATGAATCGCCTTCCCTCACTTCGGCTATTTCGGAAATATCAGGTATAGGACCGAGTTTAAAAATGTCAGCAAAATAGAGACGTCCGAATCCGGTTTCTCCATTCTTAAGAACTGAGTACGTTGCAACACATTTCAGGCTGAAATCAATGGCACCTGTCTCTTCAATAAGTTCCCTCCCGGCAGCTTCGTCGGAAGTTTCTTTTTCTTCGATATGCCCGCCAGGAATTTCCCAGGTATCCCTTTTCTGATGGCGGACAAAAAGCCAGTTCCCTCCATACTTTGCAGCAATCACAGCATAGGTCAGCTTAATATCCGGTTTAAATGAAGGATCGAAAAATTTAACTTCAGTCATAATGGTTTGGTTGGGTGTTACAAAGTTTGTAAAATTAATAAGTACTTTTACATTATATCCAATAATAAATGGCACTTTTCATCATCCTGATAATCACCGAGATACTGGCTGTGTTAGTCATCCGGCAGCATTTTTTCGACAAATCATGGATCAGTTATTACTTCGTCATTACGCTGAATACGGTCATGAGCATCTGGCTCTGGATCTTATGGTTGGAAGCTGTAACCTTTAACGGCATATATGATGAACCTGATAATGTCTGGATAATGATGAACCTGGCAGGAATGATCGTAGCCGTCGTGGTACCCAGGATTATTGCATCGATCTTTCACTTTTCAGGCAGGCTGGCAGCGAGAAAGACCGGAGGACATAACAGGAGGTTAACAAATACCGGGTTGATTATTTCAGTAGTGATTTTTTTGATTCTGGCCGTCAGCACCCTCTTCGGCCGGTTTAATTTCAGGACTGAAGAGTATACTGTAAAGATCAATGGGCTGCATGAAGATCTTAATGGTCTAAGGATTGTTCAGTTATCGGATCTTCATCTTTCATGTTTCCATCATCACAGGGAACTGTTGGAGGAAGTGGTTGAAGAGGTAAACGGCTTAAAACCTGACCTTATTTTAAACACCGGCGATTTCGTAACTTTTGGATGGAGGGAATTCGACGGTTTTGACACCACTCTCGCAAATTCAAAATCCAGGTATGCCAATTATGCCGTGCTGGGAAATCATGATTTCGGAACTTATCAGCCGTTTTATACTGATGCCGACCTGGAGAATAATGTCTCATTGATGAATAAACTGGTCAGATCGTCAGGGTACGTTGTTCTAAATGATGAGCACACTATTCTCAGGATCGGGGAAGCAGAAGTAGCAATAATCGGTGTTAAAACAAAAGGCTCATTCCCCGACATCATTCACGGAGATCTTGCGAAAGCAACTGACACTATTGGCGACGTAGATCTGAAAATTCTCCTTAGCCACGATCCGAACCACTGGGAAAGAGCCACGATGGGTAAGACTGATATCGACCTCACATTCGCCGGACACACGCACGGGATGCAGATGGGAATATTCACAAAAAACTTCAGATGGAGTCCTGCCATATTTTTCTATAAAAGGTGGGGCGGGCATTATACCGAAGGAGATCAGCATCTGGTGGTTAACCGGGGTCTTGGAGTACTTGGCATTCCCTTCAGAATATGGATGCCGCCTGAGATCAGCCTGATTACGCTTGTCCCGGAATAAAAGCAGCTGATAAAATTCAGGAAAAAGCTAAAAGAATACGGGCAGCATTTCCGGGTGCTGCCCGTATGAGATTTGACCAACCTGATTCTTCAAACTAACCTTTTATACCTAACTAACCTAACTAACCTGGTTAATCTGATTAAGATGATCACATAAAAGACAAACAAAAGTATTCCAATATTTCAATCCCTGTAAGTTTTTAGTTATTTTTAACATAAGTCCTGTTGCTGAACGGGTCATTAGCAGGTTTGGCGGGCAAATCAGGATTTGTTTTCAACTGATAATCATTATCAACAAATAATTATTACAAATCAATTTCCATTGCTGGCTGAAAAATTCTATTAAATGATAATTTTGTAATAAAACAACCCGGATGAAAAAATACCCCCTGCCTTTATTTCTCGCTGCCTTATTTCTTCTGTCATCCCAGGCATGCCGGAAACAGGAAAGCGAATGGATCAGGATCAATCAGCTCGGATACAGGCCGAATGACATCAAAGTGGCTGTATTTCTTGGCAATGAATCAGTTACCCTGAAATCCTTCAGAGTGGTCGATGCCACTTCAGGAAGAACCATCCTTGAAAAGAAGAAAGTTGTGACATCAGAACCATTGGATCCTTTCATAAGCTGCTACCGCCTTAATTTTACTGAGGTGTCCGGAGAGGGCAACTACCGGATTGAAGCCGGTAATGCAACATCGACCGAATTCAGGATTGCCGATGACGTTTACAACGGAACTGCCGATTTTCTTCTTAATTATATGCGTCAGCAGAGATGCGGATTTAATCCTTATCTGAAAGACTCCTGTCATACAAACGATGGCTATGTAATTTACGGAGGCTTATCCGATTCTTCCCATATAGATGTCACAGGAGGCTGGCACGATGCTGCCGACTACCTGCAATATGTTGCAACATCAGCAAATGCCACCTACCAGATGTTGTTCTCCCTTTCCGAAAATCCTGCATCGTTCGGTGATTATTATCTTGCCAACGGGCTCCCGGGTCAGGACAGCGTTCCCGATGTTCTCAATGAAAGCAGATGGGGCCTGGAATGGCTTCTCAAAATGAATCCCGAACCCGGAGTAATGTATAATCAGATCGCTGATGACCGCGACCATATCGGATTCAGGTATCCGACCGGTGACACTGCCAATTATGGAAAAGGTAAAGAGAGGCCGGTTTACCGGTGCACCGGGCAACTACAGGGGCTTTTTAAATATAAAAACCGGGCTACTGGTATTGCCTCCACTGCCGGCAAGTTTGCCTCAGCATTTGCACGCGGCACACAGGTTTATAAAAACATCGACCCTGAATTCTCGAAACTCCTTCTGGACAGGGCTGAGGATGCTTTCAGGTACGGTCTTGAGCATCCCGGGGCATGCCAGACCGCTCCCGGCACAGCTCCTTACTTTTATGAAGAGGATAACTGGATTGATGACATGGAACTTGCGGCAATAGAACTTTATAAAGCCACTCTTAAGCCTGAGTACCTCGATCAAGCCGTCGATCTCGGAAGGAAAGAGATTTTCACTCCATGGATGGGTGCTGATACTGCACGCCATTATCAGTGGTACCCGTTCATGAATATGGGGCATCCCGGAATTGTTTCTTCCTCTGAGCAGGCAGGTCTCAGGGAAGAATTCCTCGGAAACATGAAGGAAGGCCTTAAAAAGGTAAAATCAAGGGGCGAAAATAATCCTTTCCTTATTGGCATTCCTTTTATCTGGTGTTCCAACAACCTGGTAACTGCCACCCTGACCCAGACAAGCCTGTATAAAAAATTGAGCGGCGACGAGACCTTTGGAGAAATGGAAGCAGCTCTTCGCGACTGGCTCTTCGGCTGCAATCCGTGGGGCACAAGCATGATCGTCGGACTCCCGGCAAGCGGTGATTATCCCGATAATACTCATTCCTCGTACGTGGTAAGAGGAGAACAGGTCCCCGGAGGATTGGTAGATGGTCCAGTCTACCCGGCAATTTTCAACAGCCTGGAACACATCTCTCTTTCTAAGGAAGACAAATATGCAGCTTTCCAGACGACGCTTGCGGTATATCATGATGACTATGCTGATTATTCAACAAATGAATGTACAATGGACGGGACAGCCTGCCTTGTATATTATCTGTCATCGATGGAAGCCGGAAGGTAACGGATGGCAAAGAAACTTAGATTAATCTTATGCAAAGCACCGGTGATATAAAGTATAAAGTCCAGTTTTCGCGACGAAGGACTCTAAGCATAATTGTCAGCCCTGATAAAGGTGTTATAGTAAAAGCCCCGTACCGTACATCCCTGAAATCAATAGAGAGATTCATAACCGAAAAATCAGATTGGATCATCAAATCCCTGAACAAGTTTAATGTGCTTGTGAGACTGGATGACCGTAACGGGTATTCAGATGGTGACCGGATATTGTTATTCGGAAGCCAATACAAATTGAAATTAAGTCAATCAGACAGGTACACGGTCAGACTGGGTGACGACCATACAATTGAAGCTGGCTACAAATCAGACAATAACCCGTTGATAATTAAATCAATGCTTGAGAGCTGGTTTAAGTTTATTGCAAGTGATAAGCTTTCCAATTTGTTCAGGGAGACCCTGACCAGCTATAAGGATTATGGGTTCATGCCATCAGACTTCGTTGTGAGGAAAATGAAAAGCAGATGGGGAAGCTGTTCCTCAAAAGGCAAAATAGCCTTAAGCTATGACCTTGTCCGAATAGATAATATCTACAGCGAATATGTGATCCTCCATGAATTGTGTCATCTGAAACACCATAATCATGGTTCTGATTTCTACAAGCTTCTGGCAGAAGTATACCCTGAATGGAAAGAAGTAAGGCTGGGATTGAGAAGGTATATAAGATAAGTTCCTGGCAGTATTACCCACCCCTTACCCCCAGAGGCGTCAGTCTAAGGAATATGATAGCTTATGAATTAAACTGTAAGCAGCTTATTTGCCTTAACTTACATTTGGGGGTGTTGAATAAGTCAAAATCCTTTAACCGCAGAGGGCGCAAAGGAAAGACGCAAAGTTCACAAAGAGCTGAAATTATGTGTCTTAGCTTTGCGTTCTTTGCGATATCTTTGCGTTCTTTGCGGTTAAAAAGGACGTTTTCAACAATCCCAAACTTATTTAATTGAATTTCTGCTAAATATTATTCGAAGTCTAAAATTGATTCTTAAGATCGGCTATGCCCTTACCCCACGCATAGAGCGGCAGGCTCTCCCGGGGGACGAACTCGCTGAAAGGATTACCCCCCGAGGTTGAGAATAAGGCTGCAGTTTTTACACCGCCCAACTTCTTCAATTAATAGTAAATTCCTGTTTGGGCGAGGGGATTTGAATATTTTTAAATCCCTCTTCACTTAGCCTTGCAGAATAATCAACCTGGGTTTCATATTCGCCATGAACCAGAAAAGTCTGCTTTAGATCATTCTTATTCTGGCAATTAAGAAAACCCATCATTTCCTTATAATCCCCATGTCCGCTGAAGGAGTCAATCTTTCTAACCTCAGCATTAACCTTATAAACAATGCCATGTATGGAGACCTCCTTATCGCCCCTGGCTATCCTCGCACCAAGAGTTGTCGGGGAACAATAACCAACAACCAGAACTGTATTCCGGGGATCGGAGATGTTATTGGCCAGGTGGTGCTTAATTCGTCCGGCCTCCATCATCCCTGATGCAGATATGATTATGCATGGTTTTTTTGAGTCATTCAGCTTCTTGGAATCTTCTACCCGGGTTATATAAGTCAGACTATTAAAACCAAAGGGATCCGGATCATTTTCCATTATATGGAGGATCTCCTTGTTGAAGCATTCCGGGTGCATTCTGAATATCGTTGTAGCGTTAACAGCCAGCGGGCTGTCGACAAATATTTCAATCCGCGGCAGCTTTCCTTTATTGAAGAAATTATTCAGTGAATAAACAATTTCCTGTGTGCGTCCGACACTGAAGGAAGGGATTATGAGTTTTCCACCCTTGTCGGAGCATGTGTGAATAACAGTCTCCAGCAGTTCCCCATCTGCTGAGTCTGTATCCTTATGCAGCCTGTCGCCATAGGTTGATTCCGTGATCAGGATATCCGCCTGGGGGAACGGCTGGGGTGGTGCAAGTATCCGGTTTGAAGGTCTGCCGATATCCCCGGTGCAGGCAATCCGTTTTGTCTGCCCGTTTGATGTTACGATCAGGTTGGCAACCCCGCTGCCAAGCATGTGACCCGTATGGGTAAATATTACCTTCAGGTTGTCGTCGATCCTGAATTTCATATTATTGGGAACGCCAATAAAAAGGCGCATACATTCTTTCGCATCTTCCTGCGTAAAAATCGGTGTAACAAGGGGAAGTCCCTTCTTTGCCCTTCTTTTATTAAAGGTTTTTGTATCATGTTCCTGTATATATGCCGTATCAGCCAGCATTATGGAACAAAGATCGCGAGTGGCATTTGAGCAGATTATTGATCCTCTGAATCCAAGCTTATAGACATATGGAATGAGTCCCGAATGGTCAATGTGGGCATGTGTTAATAATATATGGTCGACATAAGACGGATCAAAACCCAGGTCCCTGTTCATTGCGTCAGTTTCAAGGCCTTTACCCTGGAACATCCCGCAATCGAAAAGGATCCGTTTCCCTGAGTCAGTCGTAAGAAGTGTTTTG
The DNA here is from genome assembly GCA_963737255.1 of uncultured Bacteroidales bacterium. Classification (GTDB taxonomy): domain Bacteria; phylum Bacteroidota; class Bacteroidia; order Bacteroidales; family VadinHA17; genus LD21. Next base: position 1,083,688 of record CAVTSB010000002.1, on the reverse strand, counting down.
CTTCCTGTAACTTCCCTGGCAGCGCCGCAGAATTTCAGCTTCATATACTATGTTTCTTTAATTTTTCTGGTTCAGGTCTTAAAGATAGCAGTTTAAGGCTACTGGTCAACGGAAAAAAAGAGATACAATTAATGTAAAAAAAAGTCCGCTGACCGCAATTATTGTTTCCATCACTGTCCATGATTGCAGGGTCTGTTTCTCATTCATCCCAAGATATTTGCTTACGATCCAGAAACCGCTGTCATTTACATGCGACAATATTGTAGCTCCGGCTGCAATAGCAATTACGATAAGGGCTATATTTGGCTGATCAAGGCTAAAAGATGAAAGCAGAGGGGACATTATGCCGGCTGCCGTTATCATCGCGACGGTGGCAGAACCCTGGGTTATCCTTACAAGAGCAGCAAGAACCCAGGCGAGAACGATAAGGGGAATTGAGGAGTCTGCAATCGATTCAGCGAGTATCTTTCCTATGCCGCTGTCGACAAGGATCTGCTTTAATACCCCGCCGGCACCGGTTACAAGTATGATAATACCTGCCGGACCAAGTGCTTTAGTGCTCAGGTCGAGGATAGACTGACCTGACATTTTTCTTTTTATACACAGCAAAATTGATATCAGTGTGGCAATAATGAGTGCAGTAAACGGATGTCCGATAAATATCAGGAGCTCTGTAAGAAATGAGGATGTCAACACCCCTTTGTCAACTCCCAGTTTAATGAATGTGCTCATAAGGATAAGCAACAAAGGAGTCATAATGATCAACGCAATAATCCCAAATGACGGTAATTTGGCGGCAGGAGAACCTGCTTCAGGAACTGCTTCCCGGAGCTCAGGGGGAGCCGGGATATAAATCTTCTTTGCTATGAATCTTCCAAAAAAAGGTCCGGCAATAACTGCACACGGGAGCCCTACCAATAACCCCATCATTATAACCCAGCCAAGGTCAACCCCGAGAATTTCACTTACAGCTGTTGGCCCGGGTGTTGGTGGCACCATTGTATGTGTCACGGCAAGTCCTGCCAGAAGCGGTATGGCATAATAAAGTACTGACCGTTTTGTGTCTCTTGTCAAAGCATATACGATAGGGATCAGAATAATGAATCCGACATCAAGGAACACCGGAATTCCAATAATAAACCCTGTAAGGCTTAGCGCCCAGGGGGCCTTTTTAGTTCCGAATTTTTTCAGAAGATAATGTGCAAGCGACTTTGCTCCACCAGAGCTTTCAAGCATCTGACCGAAAATTGCGCCGAGACCGACGACCGTGGCTACAAATCCCAAAGTACTGGCCATTCCCTCCTGAATGCTCGCAGAAATATTCTGAAGGGGCATTCCTGCCATGATCCCGACTACAATCGATGTTATCAGCAGCGCAATAAACGCGTTGAGCTTAAATTTGAGCACCATAAGCAACAGCAGGGTCACGCCGGCGACTACGATAAGGATGATGTAAGAGGTTGACATTTCAGGTTACGTTAGTTGTTAATTAAAGGCACAGAGCACCCACATTCGTTTTAGTTCAGGCGGGCAGATCAGGACTCAGGCGCTGCGCCCGTCAAAACCGGGCTCGGGCTCCAGTGGGAATTTAACAGGTTTATTATCGCGCGTGGAGCGGTAAATGGCTGAGAACAATTCAACGGTTTTTCTTCCGGCTTCACCTGTTACAAGGGGTTCCATGTTAGCTTTTATGGCATTGATAAAATCTTGTATCTGGAGCTGCATATAGTAAATTGTCGGATCATATTTATTGAAAATATCAGTATCTTCCTTTATCCAGTCCCTGAGCATTTCTTCCTCCCCGGGGACTGTCCATATATCATTCACAGGCGGTTCGGCCACACCTGTCATTCCCGCAATGAACATAGGTCCACCGTCAGTCTGTACACCAACAGATGCCCCGTTATCCCCATGAACATGCACCTTTCCGAAAATTCCGGGTTTCATTGAATTGCTGACAAGGATATTGCCGATTGCCCCGCTCCTGAATTTAATTATTGCGAGAGCTGTATCCTCAACCTCGATATACGGATGGTTCAGGTTTCTCCAGATGCCATAGACCTCATCAATGTCACCCATAAACCAGAGCATGAGATCGAGCTGGTGAGGAGACTGGTTGACAAGGACACCCCCTCCTTCCGTTTTCCAGTTCCCTCTCCAGGCATCTGAATCATAGTAAGCCTTGTCGCGCCAGCCAAGCATGGTTACCGATGAGAGTGCAGGATTGCCAATCTTTCCATTATCGATGGCCTTCTTCATTCTGATAACGGGTGAGTACCATCTTCTCTGACTGATGACTCCCAGTTTTACACCACTATTTTTGCACGCACTGATAATTGCATCACAATCGGCCAGATCCGAAGCCAGGGGCTTCTCAACAAGTACGTGGGCACCTGCTTTGGCTGCTTCAACGGCAGGCTGCCTGTGAAACGGATGAGCCGTACATACGATCACGAGGTCGGTCTGGTTCTCCCTGACCATTTCAGCTATACCTGGATATGATGACGTGTTATAAAGAGATGCAAAATCGCGGGCTTTTTCGGGAGTTCTGCTCCAGACGCCCGCAAGACGGGCATTTGGTATATTCTGAATTGCTTTTGCATGAAGATGGGCGACTTTGCTGCATCCGGCTATCGAAATGTTGAAGATCCTGTCTGACATATTAAATTATTTCATGGAACAAGAATTACCTTTTTCAAATTTCCTTCCTTTCTGTAAAGTTTGTTGAACCAAAGCGCCCCTTCGGAGAGGGGAGCCACGGCGGAGACCTGATCATCAACATTTATCCTGCCCGAACTCATCAGGACCAAAACAGTATCGTACTCACCCCTGATCGCACAACTCCCCAGAATTTTCAATTCACCGGTAACAAGCTTCTGAAGAGGGAGTTCCACTACGGGGGATATATTCCCAACAAGTACCGTTTTCCCACCCTTCATTACAAGTTCAAGAGCCGTATTTACTGTTTCGCTCTTACCTACTGCTTCAAACGAGACATCAACTCCTCTGCCCGAAGTCAGACCGGCGATTTTTTCCTTCAGATTCTTTTCATCCGGGTTAAAAATATATTCAGCGCCTGCCAGTTTAGCGTTTTCGAGATTCGAAGGATTGATATCAACGGCAAACACATTGCAGCCTGAGATTTTAAGAAGCTTCACCAGAAATATTCCAATCATGCCTGTTCCGATAACAGCACAATTATCTCCTGTCCGCACACGCCCGATGTTTATAGCATGCAGAGCCACTGCAACAGCTTCAACCATGGCAGCCTGTTCAAATGTGACATTGTCCGGGATTTTGTAAAGTATATGTTGCGGAATTGCTACATATTCTGCAAATGCGCCATTCCGTCTGTATGTTCCGGGCGATACTCCGAGAACCTCACGATTGTCGCTCAGGTTGTATGATCCGCGAAGGGTAAACCAGTCATCAAGCGGGTAAACCGTTGAGTCGAAGGTTACCCTGTCGCCTGGTTTCCATTTCTTTACGTCCTTACCGGTATTTGCTATAACACCGGAAGCTTCATGTCCCATTATGAGCGGAGGGATCCTCCGGCCAGTGCTGCCATCGAGACCATGAACGTCGGAACCGCAGATACCGCAGGCCATTACTTTAACAAGGACCTCATTATCCAATATTTCCGGATCAGGAACCTCCTTGTAGACCAACTTATTATATTCTTCAAGAACAAGTGCTTTCATGATTATAAATATAGCTAAATGTAGTAAGTGGGATAAGGTTTTGGGAAAATATTCAGGTAAAAGACCGGACATGACCTGCGATGACCGCAGACGATGACTGAAGCGGATGACTGAAGACCGAAGGATCTATTCAATAAGAACAACCATCAGATCCATAACGTTTGTGAATGTTGGTCCGGTTTTAATATGTCCCCCGGTTACTTTAAAAAAATTGTAAGAATCGAATTCAGCAAGGTATTTCCCGGGATCCTTATTTACTGACAATGCGTAAGTTACTGTTTCTGAGTCAACCACCGCACCAGCTGCATCTGTTGGTCCGTCAGTTCCATCTGTCCCTGCGGAAAGAAATGTAATACCGGGTATACTACTTATCCTTAATGCTGCCGTCAGGGCAAGGTGTTGATTTCTGCCCCCTTTTCCGTCACCGGATACCTTCAACGTGGGTTCACCTCCGAACAACAGGCATACCGGCTTCTTAACAGTATTTTCATTTTTATAATAAATCGTTTGTTCAAGTATCTTCCCTGCAATGCCTTCAACATCTCCGTGTATTTCACTATTGATGATAAAAGTGTTGTATCCGAGATCCGCGGCAGCTCTTTTCGCAGCCTCAAGAGCTGTAATATTTGTACCGGCCAGTATATTAAATGTTTTTGAGAACGTTGGATTGCCGGGTTTTGGAGTTTCAGGATGAATTCCTGCCGCGCCGTCTTTCAGGTAATTCACAATACCCGTTGTCAGATCAGGGATCAGGTTATAACCTTCAATGATCCTCAGCGCTTCATTAAAAGTAGACATATCAGGCACTGTTGGTCCTGAAGCGATTACATCGAGCGGATTTCCGGTAACATCGGATAGTATAAGCGATATAAGCGTGGCAGGCCATACTGCCCTGGCCAGCTGGCCGCCTTTTACCCTTGAAAGATGTTTCCGCACACAGTTTATTTCATTTATTGATGCGCCGCACCTAATGAGAAGATTGTTAACAATATAAAGCTCCTCGGGGAGCAGACCTTCGGGCAGATCGGCCAGTAGTGCTGAGCCGCCGCCTGAAATAAGGCACAGGACAAGGTCGCGCTCACCTGCTTTTTCAGCGATTTTCAGGATTTCCTCAGTTGCCGTGAATCCGTTCGCATCAGGTATCGGGTGTGCCGCTTCTGTGACTTTTATTCTTTTAAGCTTACAGGAATGGTCATATTTAGTCACAATATGACCTTCGGTGATCCTCTCACCCATGATAGTTTCCACATAATGAGCCATTGCGGCACTGGCCTTGCCGGCACCGATCACATAAATATTATCCCTCTCATCAAGCGGGATTGAATCACCGTCAATGATAAGTATCGATCCGGAAAGTGACAGATGTGAGGTAACAAGCATTTCAGGAAGGACGCTTCTGACACCTGCCATAAAGATCTTTTCTGCATTAACCCTGTTTTGCATTGATGTGAATTTGAGGGTAATTTACAAAACAAAAAGCGATGTAATCCAGACACATGCAAAAACAACAATACCCATGACAAGTGTTGATGAGGAGTAGACCTTCAGGGTTGTATCGACCTCGAGCTCGCTGAAATTATTGACAACCCAGAAATATGAATCGTTTGCATGCGAGACAAACATTGAACCTGAACCCATTGCGAGCATTGTCATGAGTTTCCCCCATTCGGTATCAAGGCCAAGCATAGGAAGCATGGGCAGAACAAAAGAGGCAGTCGTTATAATTGCCACAGTTGATGACCCCTGGGCTGTTTTCATCACCGCAGCTATCAGGAACGGGACCACAAGTCCGATGCTGGTGCCAACCAGAAATTCTCCCATGGCCTCACCCACTCCCGTTGATCGTATGACCATTCCGAACATCCCGCCTGCAGCAGTAATGATAAGGATAGGTCCAGCCTTTACTATTGCCTCTGAAAAAACTGAATTCATTGATGCGATACTCTTCTTTTTCAGCAGGAACAATGAAAGAATAACCCCGATAAACAGGGCAATAACCGGTTCTCCCGGGAAATAAATTATCTTCGATAACAATCCCTGCCCGCTTTTATCCACAAGTCCGGCCAGCGATTTTATTGTAATAAGAAAAAGGGGGACAACTATCGGGAGAAAAGATAGAAATACCGGAGGAAGATCACCCGTTTTTAACTGGTTCCCATCTTCCGCGATCCGTGGTGCTGGCAGCTGAAGTCCTGCCGGTCATCCATCTGCTCCAGAAATATGCTGCCAGTGCGCCCGGAATTGCGAAGAATATACCGATCATTATGAGATAGCCGATATTGACATCCAGCATGCCTGCAGCTGCAAGGGCTCCGGGATGGGGCGGAATAAGACAGTGAACAGAGTAGAGTGAAGTGGCAAGCACCGTAGCCATGAATGGCATCGCGATTTTCGATTTCTGACTGAACGATTTGGAGAGTCCGCTGAGAATAATAAATCCCGAATCACAAAAAATGGGTAGTCCGGTTATGAATCCTGTAATTCCAATGGCCATGGCACTTCTTTTTTCCCCGGTCTTTGAAAGAATATAATTTGCAATGCTGATGGTTCCGCCGGTTCTGTCGAGAGTGATCCCGATCATGGCCCCCAGAATTATAAGAAAGCCTATCGAACCCATTGTGCTGCCAAATCCGTCCTTGATTGTTTTTATAATTGTATCTGCAGGGAGCGTGGTGAAAGCAAGAAAAAGAGATACAATAAAAAGGGCGATAAATGCATGCAGTTTAAGCCGCGATGTCAGGATTATAATCGCCAGAATGCTGATAATGACCAGGATGGAGATAGCAAGAGTGCTCATATCAATATCCAAGGTGAATTTCACTTATCGACTTGACAGCACGGTCAGAGAAGAAATCCCCGGCCGGGAACAGCCTGAAAAATCCTCCGTCTTCCTCTTTATCTGTCTGGACAAGCAGGAATTCCTGCTGATCATTCCTGTTGAAGAGTTCGGAATAGGAAACGGCGCACCTGTAACCATCAACAGATGCAACACACATTATCCCGGACTTAAGATTATCCCTGGTTACCGGGAAATAGCTGAGAAGGAAATCCTTCAGAACAACACCTGAAAATGGCATGGTACTATGAATTCCTCTTCCCCTGCCATAAAAGATAGCATTATAGGTAACTTCATCAAGATCAACAGGTTTAGCAGCTATCTCAGCTCTGACCGTGTTATTCTCAAAGAGTTTAAATTTGTCGGAATAGATCGGTGAGAGCCCCCTGGTCACATTAAACGATTTGGGGAATGATCGTACCGTGATCCTGACAGGTGAAGTAATATTTCTTTCAGTTATCAGGTCATTCCCCGCAACGATCCTGCTTTCACCGGGCAACTCCCAGAGATCCCCTGACTTAGACGGCACTATCCTGGAAACATCAGATGCTATAAGTATCCTGTGGAGGCTGTTTGGATAATATATTTCACCCCAGCTGAAAACGACCTTTTCTCCCCTGTCATTATCGACTTCAACATACAGGTCGATAATTGGATTGAATTCATCAGCATTCTTCTTAAGCGGCTGACTGTAATTCAGAATGTCAAAAAGTGAATACCCGTCGTACCTGTATGCTCCCACAAACCTGTCTGAATCTGAACCATCGAGAAGTGTTTCCTTTACAATCACTGAGTGTTTTGTGAGTTTCGAAAAATCTACTTTCCCAGGGTTGACAACTTCGCCTTCAATTGTTAATTCTTTAACAATAAGCGGGTATGTTTCGGTATTGTCGTAAAAGTTGTTAGTCATTTCGGTTGAATCAATGATTTGAAGGGAAGTCTGGTGAGTATTATTCTGAAAATCAGGAGATTTATTCGTGCAGGCGGTTAAACATAGCAAAAGCAGGGGAAGGATTAGAGTTTTTTTCATAGGTTGGAATAATAACTATAATTGTATTTCTAATATTCATTATTTAACCGCAAAGGACCCGAAAATCTCTCGCAGAAGCCGGAGTGGTCCTGGTTTCTCTCTCCCCTTCTCCCCTTCTCCCATTCTCCCCTTCTACCCAAAGAACAGGTAAGCTACCAGGATAGCCGCAGTGAATCCCGCAAGATCTGCGAGGAGGCCGCAGCCAATCGCGTACCGGGTGTTCTTAATTCCGACAGATCCAAAATAAACTGCAATGATGTAAAACGTTGTATCGGTAGTTCCCTGCATCGTACATGCAAGCCGGCCAACAAATGAATCGGGGCCGTAAGTTGTCATTGCATCGACCATCAGCCCGCGGGCGCCGCTGCCGCTCAGTGGCTTCATAAAAGCAACCGGCAAGGCGCCTGTAAACCTTGTGTCAAAGCCAAGCCAGTCAAAAAACTGGGTGATGCCGGCAATTATAAAATCCATTGCACCCGATGCCCTGAAAATTCCGATTGCAACCAGGATAGCCACAAGGAACGGGATTATTTTTATGGCTATATTAAAGCCATCCTTTGCGCCTTCTATGAACGCATCATAAACGTTTACCTTCTTAATGAACGCAAGCACAATAAAAAGGACTATCACCGAGATAAGAATGAAGTTTGCTGCAAACGTGGACACTTCTGAGATCTGTTCCTTCGGAAGCCTTGTGAAATAAATAATAATCCCGGTGATGATGGCGGTGAGACCGCCAAGGTAAGACAATACAACCCTGTCAAACAGGTTTATCTTCTGGATTATTGCCACGCTTATCAGACCTGTCATCAGAGCACAAAATGTTGAGATCAGGATTGGAATAAATATATCGGCCGGATTTGCGGCTCCCAGCTGAATCCTGTATACTATCACACTGACCGGGATTATTGTCAGCCCGGCTGCATTAAGCACAAGGAACATTATCTGGGCATTTGAGGCTGTCTCCTTATTGGGATTTGCTTCCTGCATCTCTTTCATTGCCTTCAGTCCCACAGGTGTTGCGGCATTGTCGAGATTCAGCATATTTGCGGCGATATTGAGCATTATTGAGCCGTACGCGGGATGTCCCTTCGGCAGGCCCGGGAAAAGCTTTTCAAAAAGAGGTCCGATGGCTCTTCCAAGTATGGCTACAACACCTCCCTTTTCACCGACTTTCAGGAGTCCCATCCAGAGTGTCAGAGCGCCTGTCAGACCAAGGGAGATTTCGAAACCTGTCCTGGCATTGGCAAAAACTGAGTTTACCAGTTCATTGAATATCTGAGTATTGCCGGTAAAAATCAGTTTCCCAAGAGCAACAAGGAATCCGATAAGGAAGAATGCGATCCAGATATAGTTCAGGGCCATTTCGGAAGTAAGTTTGGCGAAGATACTGAAATAAGATAAAAGACAAAAGTAAAAAGTTGAGGAGTGTAACTCCGAAATCCCGCTTAGGCGGGAATAAAAGTTTTACGGCCTTGCAATCTACAAGTTAAAGCCGGACAAATATTTGCCTTAGAAATATTTTTCGATAAATTTGTACAACTAACGTCTTAACATATGGCACGATTTAACAGAGTAGATGTAATACTGAAAATGCGTGAATCGGGAGTAGTTCCCGTTTTTTATCATAAGGATCCTGAAGTTTGCAGGAATGTAATCAAGGCTTGCAGCGATGGAGGAGTTAAGGTATTTGAATTTACCAACAGGGGCGATTTTGCACATGAGCTTTTCAGCGACCTTAACAAATGGGCTGAAAAAGAGGTGCCCGCAGTTGCAATGGGAGTCGGTTCGGTCGTTGATCCCGGAACCGCTTCACTCTATATCCAGCTCGGTGCAAATTTCATTGTGTCACCGGTCCTTAATCCCGAAATGGCAAAGGTGTGCAACAGAAGGAAAATTTTGTGGTCACCGGGATGCGGATCACTGTCGGAAATAAATTATGCTGAGGAGCTTGGTGCTGAAATAGTAAAGATCTTCCCCGGGTCGTCGGTGGGCGGACCGGATTTCGTAAAAGCAATTAAGGGTCCCTGTCCGTGGACAAGCATAATGCCAACCGGAGGCGTTGAGCCCACACTTGATAATCTGAGGGAATGGTTCGAGGCAGGTGTTACCTGTGTAGGGATTGGTTCAAACCTGATTACAAAAGAGACGATCCAGAAAAAAGACTGGGAAGGTCTGGCAAAACGGGTTGCCGGGGCGGTCAAAATCGCGAAAATGTTCCAAAAAATCTAGATCTTTATAACTCTGTGGAGCTCTGTGGCTCTGTGACTTCTCTGTGGAACCCGGTGCAATAATTATTTTTTTGGACTTTCACAGAGCACTTGATAAATCCGGAATTCACAATTAAAATTTCAACCTTATGACAAAGAAGATTTTACTTACACTGTGCTTAACAGCAATTACATCCGCTTTCTTTATGGTTAGCCCGCAGGATATCACCCTTCCGGCCCCTGACAAGACCGGTGGTAAACCATTGATGCAGACCTTGAATGAAAGGCAGTCCATCAGGAGTTTTACCGAAGAGAACCTTTCGCTCAACCAGCTTTCAGATCTTCTGTGGGCCGGCTGGGGGATTAACAGGCCCGGAGATAAAAAAAGGACTGCTCCTTCTTCAAGAAATGTGCAGGAGATGGACGTTTATGCAGTCATGCAGTCCGGGTTGTATATTTATGATGCCGGACAACATCTGCTTAAACAGATCCATAACAGGGACATCAGGAGCGTTTGCGGCACACAGGATTTTGTCGGTACCGCGCCGCTGAACCTTGTGTTTGTTGCCGATATGGCGAAACTTGGGAAGAAGGAGGGTGATGAAATCAAAGATTCCGACCTTTTCTCGTCCTGGGCAAATACGGCTTTTATTGCACAAAATATCTACCTGTATTGTGCATCGGCAAATCTGGGATGCGTAATAAGGGGAATGGTACCCAAAGAGAAACTTGCCCCGGAGATGGGATTAAGGTCAAATCAGATAATTATACTCTCGCAAACGGTCGGAGTTCCAAAAAAAGATTAGACTCTCCCCCTCTCCCTTTCCCCCCTCACTCCCCGGGAGCACGATAAATCTCAATATTGGAGATGACCGGACATGCTTTAGATTTGATTATATTAACCCTTATCTGTGATGTTTTAACAACCGGTAACTTGCGGATAACCTTATGGCCTATGGTTGTGCCATCGAGGAGCAGGGTCCACCCGCTATCGGTAAAAGCCTCAACGGTAAATTCCTGAACCCGCTGCCCCAGTTTGATATATTCCTGAAGAAGGATTCTGTTCACTTCAGTTTCAGAGCCCAGGTCTATAGTTACGCTGGCTGATGAGACATTATCAGGAGCGGACCAGTAAGTTTCCGGATTGCCATCATTGACATTCTGAGCCTTAAAGCTTTTACCCCTGCTGGCGGATGAAGAGACTTTCTTTCCCAATGCAAGCTCCGACGAAAACTCGTTCTCACGCAATTCCCTGAAAGCCAGCAATGATTTAACATCATTCTCATGCAGGAGGCCTCTCCTGTCAGGAGGAATATTGAGCAACAGGTTACTGTTCCTTCCAACTGAAGAATAATATAGTTCCATCAGGTTTTCGGGCGATCTCACCATGGAATCCTGCGCCTCATGGTAAAACCAGCCTCTCCTTATCGACACATCCACCTCGGCAGGAACCCAGTAATTTCCATCTTCATGGCCTTCGCCGAGGATCCTGGCAAAATCGCCTCCGGGATACATTTCGTCCTTATTCAGGAGACACCAGTTTGTAAGGCTTCCCATTCCGCTTTCATTTCCAACCCAGCGTACATCGGGACCGGCATCACTGAACATTACTGCTCCCGGCTGGAGTTCCCTTACAATAGCGTGTGTGTTTGGCCAGTCATAATATGTTTTGTTGTCGATCCGCCTGGTCTCCCTGGCGCCGCCATAGTAACCATCACCTCCATTTGCACCGTCAAACCACACCTCGAAAATATCGCCGTATTTTGTCAGCAATTCCCGCAGCTGTTTCCTGTAATAATCAAGGTATTCAGGAGTGCCATACACAGCTGAATTCCTGTCCCAGGGAGAAAGATATACACCCATCTTAAGCCCATATTCATCGCAAGCCTTCCTCAGATCGCTTAAAACATCACCTTTGCCATCTTTCCATGGGGAGTTTCTGACCGAGTGTTCAGTAAATTCCGAAGGCCACAGGCAAAATCCATCATGATGTTTTGCGGTTATAATGATTCCCTTCATCCCTGCTTCTTTTGCAACCCGGGCCCATTGTCTGCAATCGAGTGAAGAAGGATTGAACACTGATTCATTTTCGTCGCCGTAGCCCCACTCTTTATCAGTGAATGTGTTAACGGTAAAATGTACGAACATGTAATATTCCATTTCATGCCAGGCAAGTTGTCGTTCCGATGGCACGGGTCCGAATGGTTCTGGGGGCTTAACTTCCGAGCATCCGGTCAGAAATAAGCCAAAGATAAGACAGGTAATAAGCTTTCTCATTTTAACAAATCTTTAATTCTGATATTCCTGAATCTGACAACCGAACCATGCCCAAGAAACCCGATATGCCCGGTTTTGTTTTTTAATCCCGGATGATCATTATGATCCATAGTACCCTTATCCCTTGCTTCCGCAATATCACCATCGACAATTACCGTTCCATTCAGTGTTATCCTGATCTTTGTGCCGCTCACAAACACCTCCTCAGTATTCCACTCTCCAACCGGTTTCAGCGATCCCCTTTTGGCGGGTATGACGCCATATACAGAACCATGGTACTGGTAAGGCTGGAGGCTTGCATAAACGGGCGCAGTATCATCGAGGATCTGAAGCTCCATGCCGACATATGCCGCATCCCCTTCAAGAGGTGCACGGATGCCAAGACCGTTATTTGCTCCCGGTGTCAGCTGGAATTCAAACCGGAAGATAAAATCGGCATATTCATTTTCTGTGTAAAGATTGCCACCGCTTCCGCTTTCCGGATTTATCACGATCATTCCATCCTCAACAACATACGACTCCTTGTTGCCCACCCAGTTATCGAGGTTTTTTCCATTGAACAAGGCTACAAAGCCCTCCGTCTTTTCTTCGGGAGTAAGGTTAAATTCTTTCTCATTTATCTCTCTGACATATATATCTCTGAAAGCCAGATCAGTACCATGTGCCTGCAGCTCGATGGCACCTTCAGGGAAGATCGGGATCTTCGGGTCCCAGTAGTTTTCCATTGTGACATTATCGACAACAAGCTCACCATTGAGCCAGACTGACACTTTTTCACCTGTCATCAGAATCCTGAAAGTATTCCAGTCACCAACCGGATTATCAGCAACTTTCAGTGGTTTTGAGGGATTCACCTGGTTGTTGTACAATCCGCCTGATCCCACCTGGGCGCCGACTTCAGTTCTTGAGGTATCCCATATCTGAACCTGGGGTGTTCCCCTGAGATAAATGCCGCTGTCGCCTTCCTTTGAAATTTTCCAATCGACAAGCATCTCGAAATCCGTATATTCCTTTATCGAACACAGGTTGTTGCCTTTCCCGTTAAACCATATGCAGCCATCCTTTACGCTCCAGTTTGCCGGGATCATCACATTGGCCTCTGCCTGCCTTCTTTCGAGTTCAACCATATTCATCCTGGCCCGTGCAATGGGATCCGCAACGAGTCCCTGCCAGCCGGTCAGGTCCGTGCCGTTGAACATTGACACGAAACCTTCATCAGGAGCCATCGCAGCCAGGTATTTATTGACCATCTCCCTGTCATATTCGCTTTCAGGTCCAGCAAGTTTCGGGACGGCCTTTGTCAGTATTTCCCGAACCAGGGTCCCACTCATCCCCGTTTGGGAATCCGCATCCGGGAGGGCGATAACCATTGCTGCCCTTGCAGCCGCAGCGGATGTTGCAGGATCGTCAAGATAAGTTCCGACAAAAAATAAAGTCTGGTATGTTTTCAGTCTGCCAAGTTCTGTCAGCACTTCATTTTTTCGCTCAGAGCTCAGGGCGAAAGGCATTATCTTCCTTAACAGCAGTAATTTCTGTTCACCAGGCAGCCTGGCTGTCCTGATCTGTCTGATGTATCCATTAAAGGCAGGTTCTTCGAAGGTTTTGTTTCCCGATGCACAAATCTCGTAAAGAGCTGAGGAAGCAGTAAAGTCGCGCCATGAAGTCAGTGTTTTGAAACATATATCTCTCATCCCTGCGTCGCCGTTTTCAAATTCCCTTAGTACCGCAGAAAGGGCTTCCCTCCCGCCTGTCCTGCCAAGAACGGGTATGATCTTCTCTTTTCCGGCTTTGCCTGCCATAGCCATCAGGATCTCTTCCGATCTCTTTTCAGGATCGGGGTTTTGGACAGCAGCTGCTGCGAGCGCATTCTGGACATCAGAAATATGGGCGTTATTGGATGTAACCGAAATGAGGTCAAGCAGTTTTGCCTGGTCTTCTTCTCCGGCCAGGTCGGCCAGAGCTTTATAAGCGGCTGTTTTTACGGATTCATCAGGTGATGAAGTAAATGCCAGGACGTCATCAAAGTATTCATTTCCCCTGTTCCATGCAATAAGTTCAATGGCACTTTTTTTGGCGGCCGCCTGGCCATCTTTCAGAACACTTTTAAGAAGGGCTATTTCCTTATTTCCCGAAACAGTCATCAGTGCTTGAGTAGCAGCTTCCTGATCACCCTGTTCACTGTATTTCATCATATATTCAATCAAGGCGGGAGCCGCTTCGCTTCCGTTCATTTTTGCTATTGCGGCTGCGGCTTCTTTCCTGACAGCCATATCGGAGTCGGAAAGTGAAGATTTTATCAGTGGCAGAGCTGCCTTATCACCCCGGTTTCCCAGCCAGATAATGATCTCGGGTTTTGCCCCGGGAATTGCCTTTGGGAAAAAACCAATCCATTTTTCAACGATCTCTTTTCCCGGTATTGACAGGGAGGCCTGGAATGCAGAGTTCCTGTATGTTTTATCAGGATGACCTGCAGCTTTAACAAGAAGCTTTGCAGCATCCATCCCATGAAAGCCTGAATAAATCTTCAAAGCCGCTATTTTATATTGCATTGAGGATCTGTCATTGCATTTTGCCATTAAAAGCCTGCATATCTTATCCAAAGTTTTGGCATCCCCGTTCTGACCGGTAATTTTTGCATAATCGAGCAAAGCTGATACAGCACCAGTCCTCTCCCACTTGTAAAGGGCATCCTTTGCAGCATTGGAAAGGACCGGGTAAGACAACGGACTGCCGCTTTGCGCCAGGGCATTATATGCAGAAGCCTTTATATCTGCATCCGTATCTGCGGCCCATGCAATGTATTCATTAACCGCTAATTGTGATTTCAATGAAGCCAAAGCGTTCATTATTCCTGCTGCACATGGAAGATCCCTGGCCTTCAGCGATTCAGCAAGGGCTGTCTCAGCTTTTATGCCTCCGACAGCCAGAATAGCTGCGAGGGCAGGGTTGCAGATCTCCTTATCCCGGAGGAATGGTTTCAATGGATCAACCGAAGCATCAGTGCCGATAATCTGGAGCTGCTTAATAAAGAAATCCTTCACCCCGTTGTCGATTTGGGACGTGGCATAACTAATACATATTTTTCCCCACATTTCCTTTCCGGTTCCGGTCTTATTCTGCGATAGAAACCTTGAAAGGCTCTCAACCGCAAACCGGGCTTTGGTATCGTCGCCAGTTCCCGCGGGAATAACCATATCACAAATACGATTTATTCCCTCTTCTCCCAATGCAAGCATGTCCCCCATAAGCTTGTTAGTGGTACCTGTATCATTTGCAGGCAGCCTGGTAAGAAGATCCGCAATCTTTGTTTCAGTCAATCTCACATCCTGTGAATATGCTGCCGGCGTAATTAAAAGGCAGGAAAACACGGTAATGAGTAAATTCTTAATCTTCATATTTTCAAATTTATGTTTTCAAATTAAAGGTAAGGTCAGATTTTCCATGGACCGCGCATCGGCTGGCTGATAAGCCTGTTAGCTCCATCATCATCAATAAACTGTTGTTTCACAGGATCATATTTAAGGTTTCTGCCAAGCCGGACGGCTATTATACCCATATTCACAACAGAGCATGATCTGTGGCCGTTTGACTCGTTCAGTGCAAATCTCTTCCGGGTAAGAACAGATTCCGTAAATGTTGAGATTTGCGGTTGCGGATCCGGCAGGGAGTCGATCAGTTTCTGCATATCCTTTATATCAGATCTGAACCCTTTAAAGATCTTTCCATTCGGACCTTCTATATAGGCTGCATCTTTATCGCGGTTTTCACCATCCAGAATTATCTGGCAGCCATCGGCATAGGTATATGTTATCCTGCGCCAGGAGCCGACGGCATCATAATGCTGCTGGGGTGCATCAATTTCTACGGAAACCGGTCCTGTATCGTCTTTTCCAAGCAGATACTGTACCGGGTCGAGATAATGCTGCCCCATGTCACCTAATCCGCCGCCGTCATAATCCCAGTAACCGCGGAATTTTGAATGGACCCTTTCGGGGTTATATGGCTTATACGGGGCGGGTCCAAGCCAGAAATCGTAGTCGAGTTCAGGCGGAACAGGTTCGGGTTTCAGGTTATGAAGTCCGCTCCAGTAGAATTTCCAGTCATAGCCTGTAATACCGCTGACAGTAACTTTCAACGGCCAGCCCAGTACTCCGCTGTCCACAACCTTTTTAAGGGGTTTCACAGTAGTTCCCAGTCCATAAAACTGATCTTTGAACCTGAACCATGTGTTCAGACGGAACATCCGGCCGTTCTTCTGAACAGCTTCAACTACCTTTATTCCCTCCCCGATTGTACGGGTCATTGGTTTTTCACACCATATATCCTTTCCGGCTTCGGCTGCCATTTTTGACATAATCCCATGCCAGTGGGGCGGGGTTGCAATATGTACAACATCGATATCGGGCCGGGCAAGAAGTTCACGGAAATCATGATAACCCGTGACATTCCCGCCTGCCTCGGTTATAGCCTGGCTGAGATGATTTTTGTCAACATCGCACATTGCCAGCACACGGGTCCCTTCGTAAGGAATATGTCCGCGGCCCATTCCACCGACACCGATTATCCCTTTTGTAAGCTGGTCACTTGGGGCAGTAAATCCCTGTCCACCAAGTATATGCCTTGGGATAATTGTAAAAGCAAATGCGGCGGCAGTGCTCCTTTTAAGGAAATCACGCCTGCCCAGATTGTCTTTTTTCATAGAGAAGTCATTATTTCGTTTTCGTAAAACTCAAATTTCAACTATCATCCTGTTAATTCCCCGGGGCTTTGGGATTTCTTCAGGTTTCTCAGCTACCTCTTCAGGCAATAAACCGAAACCGCCCAGAGATAGAACATGCATGCGAGCAGCACTGTCATTCCCAGCGCCATACTGCTGATATCGCTGATCCAGCCGACGAGCAGGGGTATCACCGCTCCCCCTGAGATTGCCATCATAACAAGCCCGGAGATCTCATTGGTTCTTTCCGGGAATTTTTCAACCGCCAGGGAAAATACAAGCGGCCATATGTTTGCAACAGCCAATCCGATAAGGAACACCATTATCCATGCCATCGCCGGCGATTTTGCCAGGATGATGGCAATGAAGCACAGAATGCCAAGAACGGATGTCCACATGAAGAACTTGCGTGAAGTGATCCTTGTGAGCATTATTGCTCCTGCGAAAGTGCCGAGCATACGTCCGAAGAAATAGACGCTCCTGCCTGATTCTGCCGCAGTCTGGTCGATGCCAAACTGTCTGATAAGCAACTGACCCGAATTTGAATTGAAGCCAACGTCCACTCCGACCACCAGAAAAATAGAAAGGACCAGCAACAGTACAAATCCATTCCCCAGAAGCCTGAAAGATGACGCAAAAGTAGCCTTGTGACCTTCTATTTTTGTTTCTTCAATTTTTACCGTGCCAAGCCACAAGACTGCCAGTATTGAAACTATTCCGAAGACCAGGAATAAAAGCTTCCAGTCTCCGAACTGAGCTGCCAATATCGCTGCCAGAGGAGCTCCCAGCATTGAACCGATCGCTTTCACAAACTGTGAAAAACTGAGGAAGCTTGATGCCCTGTTTCCGGGCACGACATCAACAAGCAGCGGATTGGCAGAAACCTGGACTATAGTGTTTCCAATGCCAAGCAGTGCAAAACCTGCCAGCACCATCCCGAAAGTATAGAATAAAAACGGTACAAGAAGTCCAAGGGCTGTCACACCCATGCCAATATTCAGCATGGTCTTTTTACCCAGTCTCGACTGCAGAACTCCCACAGGGACTGAAAGAATGAAGAACCAGAGGAAGGCAGCCGAAGGAATCAGTTGTGCGACTGTTGCACTAAGGTTCATATCCTTGCTTACGCGGTCGACGCCAATCCCTACGAGATCGACAAAGCTCATGACAAAGAAAGCCATAAGCACGGGTGCGATTTTAGAAATGTTGATTTTTTGCGTGGTCATAATTAAAAGAGTTTAGAATTCAGCAGTCAGCTTTCAGCGGTCAGCGGTCAGCGGTCAGCGGTCAGAATTCCAGTAGAAATGATAGCCGACAGCTGACAGCTGATAGCTGATAGCTTAATATTACATAAGAGGAAGTGCATGCTGGACCGACTTCCAGAAATCTTCATTCATAAGGTAAGCGCTGCCTATGAGAGCTGCGTCTTCCTTAAGTTCAGAAAGAGCAACTTTACAGGAGGATCCCTCCGTTTTAAGCCTCTTTTCGAAAACTTCGCCAAAGAGATTGTATGCATGTGAGATATTTCCGCCGACTACAAGTATTTCTGCCTTGAACTTTATCAGCCAGGGGGCAAGGAAAACCGCGAGGTTATTTCCAAATTCGGTAAAGAGATCCATGACTACCTGATCGGTGCCGGCCATTTCAACAAGTTCCTTTACACCGCTCAGCTCCTTTCCCCTTTGTTTCTTATAACTTCCAAGGAACCATCGGGTGGAAAAATAATCGTCTGCGATGTTATCTCCGTATGGAAGATGGTATACGCAGCCAAGCTTTGGCACCTCCGGTCCGTCAACAATAGGGATCCGGTTATCTATAAATGCAGAACCGAAACCCGTGCCCAGAGTAATTGACATTGAACGGCCGGCTGAAGCCGCTTTCCCTACGATAGCCTCACCCACTGCAAAAACGGATACATCGTTCATAAAGCGTACCGGGAAGTCCTTATCGAAATTAAGTTTCTTTGAAATTGCCCCGGAAACGTTGCACCCGTAAAGGTGTTCATATTTTGCCACCCCCCTGATGTAACTGATGCCTTTAACATAGTCAAAAGGTCCGGGCATCCCGAACCCGATTCCTTTCAAAGAACCGGCCGGGATTCTTTTTATTATATCGCCAAGCGCCTGTGACCATACTCCAATGATCTCATCAGCCTGTGCTTTATTGTCAACTGCCTTCTCGGTCAGTGTTTCCCTCAATATCCTGAATGATTCCAGATCAACCGCAGCGCATGTTATGTGACTGCCGCCGATATCGACTCCGATTGCCAGATTTTGCCTCATAAAAATAGATTAAGAATGAATTAAGGTTTAAGAGTGTTAAAAGAGATGCTGAAAGTATTGATTTTTGTCGGCACTGCAAAAAATAACTGGTTAAAATGTACCCTGTCAGGTTAAAATTAGGTGATCTAACTCATATTTATTACAGTTTATAAGTTGTAATTTAGTAACATTAAACCTTTATCTCCAAAAGAAAAATTTCCATGCCTAAAGTTACCAAAGAAGATGCACTTCTGTATCACAGCAGGGGACGCCACGGGAAGGTGGAAGTCATACCCACCAAACCTTATTGCACACAGTATGATCTGAGTCTTGCATATACACCGGGTGTTGCATGGCCCTGTCTTGAAATTCAGAAAACTCCGGAGGATGTTTACAGCTATACAGCCAAGGGAAACCTGGTGGCCGTTATATCGAACGGGACTGCTGTCCTTGGCCTCGGCGACATTGGTGCAATGGCGGGAAAGCCGGTAATGGAGGGGAAAGGACTTCTCTTCAAGGTTTTTGCCGATGTTGACGTTTTTGATATAGAAATTGATGAAAAGGACCCTGATAAACTTGTTGAGATCTGTGCGAAGATCGCCCCGACTTTCGGCGGAATAAATCTTGAAGACATTAAAGCACCAGAATGCTTCGAGGTTGAAGCACGTTTGAAGAAGCTTGTGGATATTCCGGTTTTTCACGATGACCAGCATGGCACGGCAATTATTTCCGGTGCGGGTTTATTGAACTCACTTGAAATAACCGGAAAAAAGATTGGAGAGATCAGGCTTGTAGTTTGCGGAGCGGGAGCCGCTGCAATCTCGTGCTCAAGATTATACCTGGCTTTGGGAGTCAGGAAAGAAAACATTGTGATGGTCGACAGCAAGGGTGTTATTAACAGAAAAAGGACGGATCTGAACAAATACAAGCAGGAGTTTATTACCGACAGGAATATTAATACCCTGGCTGAAGCTGTTAAGGATGCGGATGTTTTTCTTGGGCTTTCAACTGCAAATATGATGTCGAGGGAAATGTTGGCCTCCATGGCAGATAATCCGATAGTTTTTGCGATGGCCAACCCGAATCCGGAGATCACTTATGAGGATGCAATGGCAACCCGGAATGATCTGATATTTGCTACAGGCAGATCGGATTATCCGAATCAGATAAACAATGTACTCGGTTTCCCATATATTTTCAGGGGGGCACTTGACGTAAGGGCCACCACCATAAATGAAGAGATGAAGCTGGCCGCAGCCAAAGCACTTGCAGCCCTGACAAAGGAACCTGTTCCTGAACCGGTCCTGTTTGCCTATGATATCGGATCGCTGACTTTCGGAAGAGACTATATAATTCCAAAACCCCTCGATCCAAGGCTTATATCGTGTGTGGCTACGTGTGTGGCAAAAGCTGCAATTGATTCCGGCGTGGCACGGCGGCCCATCACTGATTGGGATGCTTACAGGCAGACACTCGACAAGAGGCTGTCACTGCACATAAAAAGAGTAGGCGAATTAAGCGAATTTTAGAAGTGACTAGAAGACAGACCTGGTCTTCTTCTTCTCTGCAAGCTGTTTTTCAACTTTCTTTTCGTAAAGAGAAATAATAAGGTCAGCCGCATCGGCTACCGTAAAGGATATTCTGTTTAATGTTACGTCAAACAGGGTTTCAATGTTTCTCGTTTTCTTGTCAAGAAACGTCTGAATAAGGTCAAATCTCTTTTCGTCCAGATCAATAACATATTCCTCCGCAGCCTCCAGACCAAGGTCCCTCTTCCTCATTACATTGTCAACCCTCCAGTAAAAAGGTGCGATAAGCCTGACATGCAGGGAATCCCTGATATCCCTGGCTATGGAAACTCCACCTCTTCCTACCAGGACAATATGGCCTTCCTTACATATTGACAGAACAACATCATGAATAGCCTTTTTCACCCTCAGGTCACTAACAAAACCGCCTGAGAAAGCCATTATCATTTCTGAAATGTTTGACAGCTTAATCCCTTTGTAGTAATTTTCGATGCGTTGCGTATCAATGTTCAGGTCTTTTGCAATATCATAAATGATATCCTTGTCAACCCATTTCCATTTTGTAGTCCCATACCTTAAATTAAGGTTGTCAACAATATTTGCTGCCACTTCCCGCCCGTCACAACCAGTCTGTCGTGAGATTGTAATTACAGGCCCGTCTTCGGTAGATTTGTTTTTAAGGACAGATTCCCTGTAACGTTCATCAAAATAATCAAAGAACTTTTCCATTATGCTTTCTCCTTACAGTTTAAATAATAAAATTACCGGAAAATTAAATACCTGTAATTCAATCACTTATCCCCTTTGCCTTACAGATGGGACACCTTAAGCCTCCGATTGTTTGTTCTTAAAAAATCGTTATAAGTTACTAAAAAAAAATGAATTCCTGAAATTTTTTAACTGCAGCTCCAAAAAATCTTGATCTTAGCTGAAAGTGTAAACTTAACGCGGATTTCTTAATGTTTTTTTATTGTATCTTTACTTTATACAGACCAACATTCCTTAAATACTTAAATTAATGGTTATGGATACATCCTTTTTTTCAAGGCCGGAATTGATCTGGTTCCTTATAGGGCTGGTACTCTTTTTGCTCGAACTGGTACTTCCGGGTTTCGTAATATTCTTCTTTGGCGTTGGGGCCTGGATTACGGCCCTTCTGTGCCTGATCGCGGATCCCGGGATAAACATACAGATAATCGTCTTTGCAATAACTTCAGTACTGTCACTCCTGGCTCTCAGAAAAATGATCCAGAAGAAATTCTTTTACAATAACAATGAGCTTTCTGAAAAAGTTGAAGATGAGTTTACCGGGAAAGAAGCTATTGCAGTCACCGACCTCGGGCATGCAAAATTGGGAAAGGTCGAATTTAAAGGCACCTCATGGCAGGCAGAATCGGAATTACCTGTAAAAAACGGACAGGTAGTTATAATAAAAAAGAAAGAAGATTTTAAATTATTTGTTGAACCAAAAAATAAATGACATGACGAGCGGTACCATGATTCTTATTGGTGTAATCATTCTTGGTTTTATCCTGATTACATCAATGGTAAAAGTTGTTCCCCAGAGAACAGCTATAATTGTTGAAAGGCTGGGCAAATATAAGGCGACCTATATAGCCGGATTTCAGATCATTATACCTTTTATTGACAAGATAAGGTATAGACACACCCTTAAGGAGCAGGCAATCGATGTTGCACCGCAGGTTTGCATAACCCGCGATAATATTGCCGTCGAGGTTGATGGTATTCTTTACCTGCAGGTGCTGGATCCGCAGAAAGCTTCATACGGTATTGACAACTACCGGTTTGCTTCAATCCAGATCGCCCAGACTACCATGAGGAGCGTCATCGGGAAACTTGAGCTTGACAGGACATTTGAAGAGCGCGAAACCATTAATGTTACAATCGTAGATGCAGTTGACAAGGCAAGCGAACCCTGGGGAGTTAAGGTTACACGGTATGAGGTTAAGAATATCTCACCGCCTCAGAGCATTCGTGATGCGATGGAAAAACAGATGAGGGCTGAAAGGGAGAAGAGAGCTGTAATTGCAGAATCGGAAGGAACAAAACAGGCCAAGATAAATAATGCGGAGGGAGACAAGCAGGAACTCATCAAGAAGTCGGAAGGCGAAATGCAGAAGCGGATCAACGAGGCTGCAGGACGTGCCTCGGAGATTGAACAGGTCGCCGTGGCTACAGCCAACGGATTAAGAGCTATCGCTTTGGCCATATCTGAAGAAAACGGGCTGAATGCAGTCAACCTCAGAGTTGCCGAACAGTACCTGCTTGGATTTGCCAACATAGCCAAGCAGAACAATACCCTTATCCTTCCTGCAAATCTTACAGATGTCGCAGGAATAGTCGCAACAGCAACATCCATGTTTAATGAATTGAAGGATAAGAAGAAATAAGCTTATAATTACACCTCTGCCGCCTCGTGTTCGGTCCTGTTGATGATCTCATTCTGGAGATCCTCGCCCAGATCATTGAAATAATCGCTGTAACCGGCGACCCTCACTATCAGATCCCGGTATAATTCAGGATGTTTCTGTGCATCGCGAAGGGTTGCGGCATTAACCACATTGAACTGGATATGGTGGCCGTCGAGCATGAAATAACTTCGGATCAGGGATGTCAGACAATTGTAACTCTCTTCATCTTCGAAGAACTGCGGGGAGAATTTCTGGTTCAAAAGAGTACCGCCGGTACGCAGATGATCAATCTTTGAAGCCGATTTAATTACCGACGTTGGCCCCTGGTTGTCAGCTCCCTGGCTTGGAGAGATCCCTTCGGAAAGAGGAGTGAATGCTTTCCTCCCGTCGGCAGTGGCGCCTGTAACACTGCCGAAATATACATGTGAGGTCGTCGGCAGCATATTTATCCTGTGGACTCCACCTCTTGTTGACGGCTTGCCATTCACGGCATCATAATATATCCCGAAAACAGTTACAGCCTGCTGGTCAGCATAATCTTCATCATTCCCGTACTTCGGTGTATTGTATATGAGATCGTACCTGACATTATCATAACCAATAAAATCGGCATCAATTGCACTGTTTAACTCTGCCCATGTATAGTTCTTCTTATCATATATATTATATCTGACCGATGTCAGGATATCGGCAATTGTTCCGAGACCCACACCCTGGATATATGTCGTGTTGTAACGGGCTCCGCCGTTATTGTAATCCTTTCCGTTCAGGATACAATCCTCGACAAGAAGCGACAGGAAAGGGACTGGAAGCCATTTCGCAAAGGTTTTCTCTATCAGATTGTTACCTCTGATCTTGACCTCTGCAAAGAATTTCACCTGAGTTCTGAAGGCTTCTATCAATTCATCAAAAGTATTATAATCAGATGCATACCCCGTTGCCGGGCCAATCTGCCTGTTAGTACGTTTATCAAACCCGTTGTTAAGTGTAATTTCAAAGATCTTGGTAAGGTTGAAATAGCCTGTGAGCCAGTAGGCTTCTGTACCGAAAGCTCCCGTTTCAACGCATCCCGATGCACCTCCGTTCCTGGCATCGAGAATATTTTTCCCCTGCCGGAGCAGTTCCTGGATAATGGCCTCTGTATTGAAGCACGACGGTTGCCCGAAACCGGTCTTGATTATGTCAAGAGCCCTGTGAATGAACATGTCGGGATTCTTCTTGCTTATCTGCACCATTGAACTGGGTTGAAGTATTCGCATCTCCTTAATAACATCAAGCAGAATATACGACATTTCGTTTACAGCATCCGTTCCGTCGGGTTTAACTCCACCGAGGTTTATGAGGCAGAAATCGGTATAGGTATTGCTTTCGCTTGCAGTTACACCCATCTTTGGAGGGGAAGGATGGTTGTTGAACTTGATCCAGAAACAACCAAGAAGATCGTCGAGTTCAGCCGAAGAAAGGGTCCCGGCTTCCACCTCCCTGCGGTAAACAGGGTACAGGTGCTGGTCAAGCCTTCCGGGATTAAAAGAATCCCAGGGATTAAGTTCCGTTATCACTCCCAGATGGATGAACCAGTAATGCTGAAGCATCTCGTGAACAGTTCCGGGAGCGTTTGCAGGCACTTTGCGGCACACAGCCGCCATATCAGAAAGTTCGGCCTTCCTTTTTGGATCAGGTTCCACAACTGCCCGTTTTTCAAGTTCATCTGCGTGCCTGCCGGCATACATCATAATGGCGTCGCAGGCTATTTCCATTCCCTTCAACTCTTCAGCCCTGTCAAACGCTTCCTTATCGGTAAAGAAGTCCAGTTTTGAACGGCTTTGCCTTATCTCTTCCTTTAATTCCAGGAATCCCGTTTTGAACATTTTATATCCCAGGACGGTATGGCCCGGAGCACGCTGTTCCTGAAATTCAGTAAAAATGCCGGCATTATAGGCATTGAGCCAATCGGCGGTCATCAGACTCATTATCCTGTCGCGGTTGCTAAGCCCTTTCCAGTAAGGAATAATCTCCTCCGCATAGATCCTCCGTACCTCATCGTCCACCTTAAAAAACACCTTTTCCCTTGAATTGAGTATATCAAGATCCTGAAGCGAATGAAGGCTGATTTCGGGATAGGTGGGCGTCTCTTTGGGAGCAGGTCCTCTCTCCCCCACTATCAGCTCGCCGTCACTTATGCAAATCTTCTTGTGCTTTAATAGGTACTCAAAGGCTTTTGCCCGTTTGACCGGAGCCGATAATTCACGGGCCTCATCGCTTTTGTAAAATTCCGTTATCAACACTGCACGCTCTGCCGATATCTTCTCGACTGCCCTGAGACTTTGTTCCCTTAGTTTTTTGACCCTTTCAGATAGTATCATATAGTTACGATTAACATTTATTACCAGTATTACTTTACATTTTTATGTTTCCTTACCTCACCCCCTAAATCCCCCTCTCCCGAAGTGAGAGGGGGACTTAAGTAACTGTTTTTTAGCCCCTCCCACTCCGAGGGAGGGTTCCGATAGCTCCCGATAGCTATCGGGACGGAAGGGGAGAGGCCCACAGTTTATCCACCTATCTTAACTTTTATCCCTGTCGATGAAAAGTACTCCTTTAATTCCTTCATTCTTTCAGGTGAAGGTTGTTTTGTATCATTCATCCTGTAATTGAGGTTCAGGTTCCTGTATTTTGATGAACCGATCGTGTGGTAAGGAAGCAGTGAAATTTTTCTGAGGTTGAAGCAGGCTGCTTCAGAAAGAAACCCCCTGAGCTGTTTAAGATGCTCATCATCGTCATTTATCCCGGGAACGACCGGTATTCTTACCATTATGTCCCTGCCGCTTTTCAATATCAGCCTGAAGTTTTCAAGGATCCCGGTATTTGATACTCCTGTAAGCTCAATATGCTTCAACTCATCCAGATGCTTTATGTCGAACAGGAAAAGATCGGTAAAAGGCAAAATCGTTCTGAAATTTTCAGGTGAAGAGTACCCTGAAGTATCCACAGCAGTATGATACCCGTTTTCCCTGAATGCGGTAAGCGCTTCCAGCAGGAATTCCGGTTGCATCAACGGTTCGCCGCCTGAGAATGTTATTCCCCCTTCTTTTTTCTGGATAAAGATCCTGTCCTTTCCGGCAATTTCAAGTAGTTCTTCAACATCATAGTATTTTCCCGCGGTTTCAGCAACATGAAATTCCTTATCTCCAACCTTCCTGGTCTGAACAACAGACTCCTGCAGCGGTGAGATCCCTTCCGGATTGTGGCACCACCGGCATGAAAGCGGGCAACCTTTCATGAAGAAGGTAACCCTGATGCCCGGACCATCATGAACAGAGTATTTCTTTATGCTGAAAATCAATCCTTTCATTTGTTTTGATATCAGAATTAATTTTAAAACTTCATTTAGGGGGAAGGGGCCAAAATGCCGGGAATAATTCCGGATATTGTTCCGGAATCAATAACGATCTAAAGGTTATAGAACATCAGGCAGTGATAAAGCCTCCGGCCAAGACGCTGCATCATAAAACTGTATTTCAGCTTTAAAATCATTATCAGTTAATTGGCGGCAAGTTAAATATTTTTTATCGCTTTTGTCATTAGGATGAATATAAAAGAATAAAATTAATACATTCGTCCCGATGAGATTCACAACTCTTATTAAGTTTTGCCTGACCGTTACCATATTTCTCTTTTTCTTCACCAATGCTGCCGGACAGGATAAGTATGCCGCAAAGTATACAATAAGCGGATATGTAAGGGAAGCGGTCAGCGGGGAGTCACTCATCGGGGTCAATATTTACCTCGAAACGAGAGACGCCGGTACTGTCACAAACACCTACGGATTCTATTCAATTACCCTGCCCGCCTCGGACTCGGCAACGCTTGTCTTCTCTTACGTGGGATACACTTCGCGCTCAGTAAGATTCAGCCTCCGGAACGATGTTGAGCTTAATATTGAGTTGAAAGCCAATAACATACTTGATGAGGTTACGATATCGGGAGAACGTACCGAAAGGCAAAGCGAATCGGTGAAAATGAGCACTGTGAAGCTGCAGGTCTCACAGATCAGGGATGTGCCTTCACTCCTGGGTGAGAAGGACGTTCTTAAGGTGCTCCAGTTAATGCCCGGCATTCAAAAGGGAACCGAAGGCTCGAGCGGTCTTTACGTGCGCGGGGGAGGACCTGACCAGAACCTCATTATACTCGATGATGCAATCGTCTACAACGCAAGTCATCTTTTCGGATTCTTCTCACTCTTCAACGGCGATGCCCTTAAAAGTGTAGAGCTTACAAAAGGCGGTTTCCCTGCCCGATTCGGCGGCCGCTTATCATCAGTCCTTGAGATAAACATGAAGGAAGGCAATAAAGAGGAATGGCACGGGGAGGGAGGAACCGGACTTATCTCATCCAGGATTACCGTTGAAGGTCCGCTTAAGAAAAACAAATCTTCAATATTATTATCGGGCCGGCGGACATACGCCGATCTTATCCTGCGGCCTGTGCTTAAGCTTATGGATGAGCAGAATACGGGTTATTACTTTTATGATCTGAATGCCAAGGTCAATTATGATTTTGGCCGCCGGAATAAACTGTACCTGAGCGGCTATTTTGGCAAGGATAAATTCTATCTGAAGGACTATACCGCAGGACTAAAAGAGGATGTGGGCTTTCTATGGGGCAACGCGACAGGAACCCTGCGATGGAATCACCTGTTCAGCGGCAAGTTGTTTTCAAATGCATCGCTGGTCTTCAGCAATTACTCATTCGGGATCTATGATGAATACAAACTTGTGGAGGAAGGCAAGGATTTCTACGCAGAATATTACTCGGGAATCAGGGATTTTACAATAAAATATGATCTTGATTACATGCCAAACCCAAGGCACTGGATCAAAGTCGGTGCGATAAGTATCCTGCACAGGTTCAGCCCCCATGCCTATGTGGAGATTGATGAAGGTGAAGGGATAAATAAGCGGGATGAAGTTCATTCCATCGGCTTCGAATCGGGATTATATGCTGAAGATACATGGCAGCCCCTCTCTGCCATGAAAATAAACGGCGGGTTACGACTTAGCCATTTCCTCGCATCCGAAAAACAGTATCGTTTTCTCGAACCAAGACTGGCAGTAGCCTGGCGGTTGAAAAATGACCTGGCATTGAAAGCCTCATATTCTGCTATGAATCAGTATATTCATATGATATCGAATACCGGGATCAGTCTTCCGACCGATCTGTGGGTTCCTACCACTGACAGGGTCAAACCCCAGCGATCAAACCAATTTGCCATAGGACTGGTGAAAGACCTGAACAAGCCTGTTCTTGCCCTATCCGTTGAGGGATACTACAAAACCATGAAAAATGTAATTGGATATAAAGAGGGGGCCTCGTTCCTGCACCTGGATAACCCTGGTTCGTCTGAAGGCAATACATGGGAAAACAATGTGACAGCAGGACGTGCATGGTCGTATGGAGTTGAGGTCCTGCTTCAGAAAAAGGAGGGCAGGTTAAACGGCTGGATCGGTTACACATTGTCGTGGACTCAGCTGCAATTTGATTCCCTTAATTTCGGAAGGAAATTCTATGCCAGGTACGACCGGCGTCATGATATCTCTGTTGTCGGAATTTATAAGATCAGCGATCATATCTCACTCTCCGGAACCTGGGTATACGGCACAGGAAATGCAGTCACACTTCCGCTTTCGGAATTTGAAGCTCCAATGCATCAACTGACTGACAACGTCAATTTTGCTTATTATTTCTATGACCAGAAATCGGGATACGGAGAAACGGTAAAAGATTTTGGTGAAAAAAACGGATTCAGGATGAAGGCGTATCACAGATTTGATGCCGGAATACAATTTAAGAAGGAAAAGAAATGGGGTGAAAGGACCTGGGAAATCTCAATTTATAATCTTTATAATCGTATGAATCCGTTTTTTTATTATACGAGCAATGAGGTTGTAAATGATAAGGAATACGGACTTCTCAGACAAGTAAGCCTCTTCCCCATAATTCCATCATTTACTTATTCATTCAGGTTTTAACAGATGCTATACCCGAAGACCAATTATCTGCTGCTTTCAACGATTGTTTTTCTAATTGCATGCGAAAGAGATGTCACCAGCCTGAAACTCCCCGAATTCAGGCAAAAGCTGGCCGTAACATCCTTTATATCTCCCTCCGACACCATTTCTTATTTTTACGTCTCTTCAAACAGGAAAATATTCGGGGAATTAAATACTGAAGATTCAATTGGAGAACTATCAGGGACCATTTCGGACGGAACGAATGAAACTACTCTCGAAAAAATAGACTGCGGGTTAAGGATTAACAGGAAAAAGATGGCTGTGGAATACGGGAAAACATATTCGATTGAAATCTCAAATGGCGATGGATTATCAGCAGAGGCTTCCTGTACAGTACCAGAAGAAAGGGATTTTACAATTAAAGCCGATACTTTTTCCGTACTTCTTCAATCCCGCACACCGGAACCCTTCACTTTCAGAAGCCTTGAATTCAGGCTTGCCATATCTGATTTTGCAGGGGAAAAAAACTATTACCGGATTTCAGGCAGATCTGTCGGCTATTTTACAGATGCAAATAACGGGATGGTATTTAAGGTAATAAGTGTCCCCTGGTTTGATGAAGAGTTTTTTTCCGATGAAGGCATGGACGGCAGGGAAATTATCAGGTTAACAAACTTCAGCTGCACCACTGATCATTATTCACTTGATTCCTCATTCCTGGAAATCACACTGTTCAATACTGACAGAGGATATTATTTGTATCATAAATCGCTCGGAAATTATAATGACGGAGAGAATCCATTCACGGAGGTAACACCAGTATATTCAAATATAACAGACGGACTGGGAATTTTTGCATCCTATACTGTTGATTCTCTGAGATTCAGGATAAAATAATAGTTGAAGCCATCACAATGCCTGAACAAAATCAGCTATTCCCTGTTAAATATTCATCAGATAAATAAAAAAAATAAAGTAAAAATTTAACAATTCAGAACATTTTATCTGTCTGATTGTTTTATAAATAGGATATCTTAACAAATGATTAACAAAACATTAACATAAACAGTTGCAACAAAATAGCTTCTCAGGCGTCTATATATTAGAAAACAGAAGAGGCAATTTTAAAATATATTTTGGACAGTTCTTTTTTTACTGGATTTTACTTGACAATAGAGATATTGCAAAATTAAGACATTTAAGATTTCTACACTGGCCATTCGGCCAAATTCTACGATCAGGTTTAGGTTAATGAAGGAAAGATAACTCCCAACTATCTTTCCTTTTTTTTTGCTTCTTAACGTATTTAAGAAAGGATTATCTTTGCTATTCATTGTTCCTGATCACAGATGATATTCCGCAAGTTAAGTTCCGTACTGTTCATCGTATCCTTTTCAGCGTGCTTTGTATCAACTGCCGTTACACCCATAGCCGAAAAGGGTGTTCTTGATCTGAGGGGACTTGAAAACAAGGAGAAGTTTATCCTGCAATTAAACGGTGAATGGGAATTCTTCTGGAACAAAATTCTGAGGCCCCATGATTTTGATGGTCGCAGGAATAAACCCGACTGCTTTGGAAAGATCCCATCGTATTGGACCGATTATTCTCCTCAGCAGGTAAAAACCACCCGCATGGGGTATGCAACCTACAGGCTTACTATACTTCTCCCGGAAGGCTTTAAAAAAACAATAGCTTTTGATATGCCTGTATTCGATTCTTCGTACGATATTTACGTAGATGACAAATACATGGCCGGAAACGGCACTCCGGGCACCACAGAACTTGAAACCGAACCGGGGTATGAAAGGAATTTCTTCAGGTTCGAGCCCGGGTCCGATTCTGTCACAATATTAATTAATGTTGCCAATTTCCATCACCGCCGCGGCGGATTCTGGTTGCCGATCAGATTTGGAACATTCCCTGAGGTTCAGAAGCGTTATGCAGCATCCTGGGCATGGGATTGGGCGACAGTAAGTCTTTTACTCGGGTTTTCGGCATTTTTTCTTTTTTTCTTTATTATTTATCCCAAGGACCGGAGGATGGGATTTTTCAGCCTTGCCACTATAGGGCTCGCCTTCAGGCCGTTTTTTACTTCTAATTTTCTTATTCTCAGTATTTTAAGAATTGACTGGATTTGGATCGTAAGATTCGAATACGTGGGACTCTACTGTATTTTGACAGGGTGGTACTGGTTTGCACAAAATCTGTATCCCACCAGATATTTCGGCATTATTACACGTATAATAACTATAATCCTTGCAATTGCCCTGATACTTACCCTGTTCCTCCCGGTAAAGGTCTTCAGCTACATGACATTCATTATTTACCCGTCGCTGATCCTTCTCATGGTATATTCATTCACCCAGACCATAAAGGGAATGCTGAAAAAAAACGCAATAGACCTTGTCTATTTTATTGCATTTGGACTGCTGTCGGCTGCTGCAATCCATGATGTCAGAGTTTCGCTGGGAAAAGTGGAAGACTCACCGGGCTATGTGCTTTCTTTTGCACTGGTATTGTTTGTTTTTCTCCAGGCTGTATTACTGCTTTACAGATGGGTGAAATCGTTTTCCGAAAAAGAAAGGCTGCAAAATGAGCTCGAATATATGAACCGGAACCTTGAAATAATGGTGAAGGAAAGAACCCAGGAAACCAATAAGCGTAATGAAGAGATTGAAAAACAGAATATACGGATCGCTTTTCAGAATAAGCAATTATCTGAAACGATCCAGGTTAAAAACAGGATTTTTTCATTGATTGCACACGACCTCAGAAGTCCTGTGGTAAATATCCTCTATATGCTTAATCTTTTGAAGGAGGAAGAATACCGGGACAAATACAATACGTTTGCTGCGGCAAGTATCCAATATGCCCAGCAGGTTATCAGCCTGCTCGAGAATATGCTGGTCTGGGGAAGGGGTCAGGAGGACAAGATAAAGTTCTCGCCCGAACGACGCGATCTTGCCGATATAGTGCTCACCAATATGAGCATCTTCAAAGAGACAGCCGATAAAAAAGATATATCGGTTAACTTCACTCAGATAGGCAATTCAAAAGCATATTTTGATAAGGATCTGCTGGATATTATTATAAGGAACCTGTTGTCAAATGCCGTAAAATATACTCACCGTGGGGGAAGAATAAGCATCCTTTTAAAAGATAAAACCCTTACAGGTGAAGGTATTGTTCTTAAGATCTGTGACAACGGCATCGGGATTCCTCCGGTCAAGCAGAAATACCTTTTTACATCTACAGAAGTTGAAAGCACTCCCGGCACTGAAAATGAGAAGGGGACGGGATTCGGGCTTAAACTCTGCCACGAGCTGGTAACGATAAATAACGGGAAGATAAGCGTTGAGAGCAAGGATGGTCAGGGGACCTGCTTTACCATAATCCTGCCCGAACAGCATTAATTGTCTGAACAGGATCAGGTACCACGTTGAGGTTCAATCATTCGTAAGTGTCAGCAGTTTTTTCCTGTCAAGTATTTTTACAAATCTGCCTTTGGTTTCAATTACTCCATCGCTTTCCAGTTCCCCTATTGCTCTGGCTATTGAAGGACGGGCAACCCCAAAAAACTCCGCCAGGCCGCTCTGGGTCATATCTAACGTTATATCAGTTTTTCTGTCACCTGCCTTCTGAAGGATGTAATGAGCGAGCTTTCCTCTGATCGTCTTGAAATTCAGGAATTTTATCTTTTCCGAGAGGAACTGCGACCGGTTGGATATCATATCCAGAAAATTAATGAGGAGCCTGTCATTCTGCATAAGCAGTCTCAGAAAATCAGGTTTCTCAATGATCAGCAATTCGGTATCGGATACCGCCACGACATTCACAGGAAAAACATTCATGCTTCCAAACATGAAAGCGGCGGCGAGGGCTCCCGACGCCGGAACATCTTCAATCTTAATCACTCTCCCTGATAGATTAATCATCTCTCCTTTTACTGTCCCGTTCATTACAATCATAAGCGATTTAACAGTATCACCGCTTTGTGCAATCAGCGATCGTTCACTGAATCGCCTGAAACGATGAGGAACCGCCGAAAGTATTGATCTGATCTCTTCTTCGGTGTGTTCCCTGAAGAGGGAGGCTTTAACAAGGATTGAATATTCCATTCTTTTTATTGCAAAAGTAGTTAATAATAAGAAACAGTTATGGGTTGCGGGGTGCGGGATGATTTCACTTTCTTTAACAACTCCAACAAATTGTGTTAAATAAAATTCAATATATTTAACGACCAAAAAAATCAATATGAACAGATACAAAATCCTTCTCCCTGCAATTTTAATCCTGAATATTACTTTGCTTCCAGCCCAGGAAGATTTTGAAACTAAGCTTCTTGACCAGTTCCATAAGATTACAAGCGAAGAGATGATGAGCTGGATGGAAAAGTTATGTTCAGCAGAATTTAACGGGCGTCTGTCAGGAACACCTGAGTATATTGCAAGTGCAGAATGGGTCGCATCCAGGCTCAGTGAGTGGGGTGTAAAACCGGGCTTGAAAAACGGAAGCTATTTTCAATGGTTCGATGCTCCCTATTCAGTTGTACATGATATCGGCAGCCTTTCGCTTGATATCAGTCAGCCTGACGGATCGAAAATAACAAAGCACTACAGTTACCCTGATGAATATTATCCGGGAATGAACTCCGGAACCGGAACCATTACAGCAGAAGTAGTTTTTGCAGGTTTTGGAGTAACGGCTCCCGAACTGAACTATGATGATTACAAAGGTATTGATGTTAAGGGAAAGATAGTTCTCGTGAACAGGGATGTTCCCCATACAGCTCCCGGAAATCCCGAATATCAAAAATGGGTGGCTTACTGTTACCATCAGTATAAACTTGAAAATGCCGTCAGGCACGGTGCAGCCGGTTTCCTCTATATCGACGGCGCTCTTGGCAATCCGAATATATCGTATGATCCTTCAATTATTGTTTGTGGAATAGGACCTCAACCGCTTGCCGATATTTTTGCAGGATCAATGACATCCAACCAGGAGATCACCAGCAAGATAAGAAAGACATTCAAGCCGGCCTCATTCAACACCCGCAGAGTCATGACAATCAAGTCAAACACCACCCGTCACCCTGAGGGTAAAGCATGCAACGTCATAGGTATTATTGAGGGGAGCGATCCGGTCCTGAAAAATGAGGTTATAATAATCGGAGGCCACCTGGATGCCGTTGGCAATTCAGGTAAGGTAGTAAATGGTGCTCTCGATAATGCAAGCGGGGTTGTCGATATCATGGGAGCCGCAAAAGCAATGGCACAATCAGGGATAAAGCTCAGGAGAAGCGTTATGTTCCTGTTTATCGGCGGCGAGGAAACCGGGCTTCACGGCAGCAGGCTGTATGCACAAAATCCGCTTTTCCCAAAGGATAAGACAATCACATTCATTAACCTGGATATGGTTGGTAACGGTACCGGACTGGCCGTAAGCGCATCGGCGCCATATAAGCAGCTCCTTACCTACTTTGAAGATGCAAATTCAAAATATATCCACAGGCCGTTCCGTAGTTCTGCCCCTGAACCGGCAGGATATTACGGCCGTCCCCGAAGCGATTCTTACAATTTCAGCTCGGTTGGCTTCAGGACCATGTCGTTAGGCACAACGGGCGGGTACAAAAAAGTTTATTATCATCTCCCGGGAGACGATCCCGATGCTGTTACAATCGATATAATGGAAGATGTCGCCAGAATGATCTATGTTGCCCTGACCAATATGGCAAATGATATAGATCTGAAATTCCAGCAATAATTATATCGTTCATTAATATTATGGAACCTCTCCGAGGTTCAGGAACTTTTCATTTTAGCATATTTCCTAATATGATGAAACCTCGCCGAGGTTTAAATACTTCCAATCTTAGCGTATCTTGCCTGTCTCATATAGCCTTGTATCCGGAAAGCAGTTACCCGTGAAGAAAATTGTGTTTAAAGATTAGTTCCCCAATGGGAGAAGAAGTCCCGGCGTCAGACTGGCTTTTTCATTTAAACATTGCTTACACGAGTAATAAAAAGTGTAATTTGTAACAAATGTTACAATTTAAGTTGCATTCGTTTCTCATTTTTGCATCAGAATTAATCCATATCCAAAGAAATGAAGAGAGACATTCTGAAAATTGATGAGGATTTATGCAACGGTTGCGGACTGTGTGTACCCAACTGTCACGAAGGAGCACTGCAGGTTATTGACGGCAAGGTAAGGATGGTCAGCGAGCTTATGTGTGATGGGCTCGGAGCATGTATCGGTCATTGTCCTGAAGGCGCCATAACAATCGAAACAAGGGAAGCTGAGCCTTACAGCGAGTTGAAAGTGATGGAAAATATGATCGGCAAGGGAAAGAATACGATCATTGCTCACCTGAAACACCTGAAGGATCATGGTGAAACAGGGTTTCTGCAGGAAGGTGTCGGCTACCTCAGGGAACAGCAGTCTGAACTTAAATTTGATCTCAGGGAGGTCATGTCTGAAGTCCATAATCATGGCAGGACTATATCATATCAACCGGCCGGGCAGGATCATGCCCAACATAACGGTCACGCTGGAGGAGGATGTCCGGGCTCACGTGCATTGGTTATTGAAAAACCTGTACCTGCAGACAATCAAGATGTTGCAACAGACCAGCCGTCTGAATTAAGGCAATGGCCCGTGCAACTGCACCTGCTTAATCCCAATGCACCCTATCTGAGAGGCGCTGACCTTCTTCTTGCAGCCGATTGTGTGGCATTTTCAATGGGAAATTTTCATAGCAAACACCTTAAGGGTAAATCACTGGCAATTGCTTGTCCGAAGCTTGACCACGGCACAGATATATATGTTGAAAAGATAGCGGCTATGATCGAACTTGCTAAAGTGAATACAATAACAGTAATGATGATGGAAGTACCCTGCTGCGGCGGATTGCTGCAGATGGTAAAAGCTGCTTCGGCTAAGTCGTCACGAAAGGTTCCCATAAAACAGATGATAATTAGCATCTCGGGTGAAGTACTTAAGGATGAATGGATTTAGCCGGCAATTACCCCCAAATAACTTCTGATTTTGGTTACTAAAGAAAAAATATATACTTTAGCACCCCGGTGGAAAAAGAGTTCCATTCCCTTGTTTTAATGATTGTGTATGTATGATTGTGTTTTAAGTATTGTTTAGAATACCTTAAAATTTTCCCTTATGAAAGAAAATCAGAAGCTTTATATTGGACTTGATATTGGATCCGTATCCCTGAACACGGTACTTTTGGATGAAGAAGATAAAGTTATTGAGGACTATTATGACTATGTCCATGGAAAACCGTTCAATGTGCTCAGAGAGAGGCTCCAGTCAATTCTTGACAGGCTTCCCCGGGAAAAAATTGCAGGGATCGCTGTGACAGGAACAGGGGGAAAACTTGCAATTGATCTTATCGGAGGGATATTTGTAAACGAGATCATTGCCCAGGCAACCTCCTCAGGCAGGATCTATCCTGAAGCACAGACTGTTATTGAGATTGGCGGAGAAGACTCCAAACTTATACTTTTGGAGAAGGACCCTTCAAACGGGCATTCGAGACTGGTTGATTTCGAAATGAACAGTATTT
Source organism: uncultured Bacteroidales bacterium (assembly GCA_963737255.1). Classification (GTDB taxonomy): domain Bacteria; phylum Bacteroidota; class Bacteroidia; order Bacteroidales; family VadinHA17; genus LD21. Next base: position 1,047,102 of record CAVTSB010000002.1, on the reverse strand, counting down.
GTGCTGCCGGGACCGGTTCTTTTCTGGATCAGCAGGCACGGCGAATTGGTGTTCCGATTATCAGGGAGTTTGGAGAAATGTCGTTAAAGTCTGTCGACCCGCCACGAATTGCAGGAAGGTGCAGCGTATTTGCCAAGAGCGACATGATACATCATCAGCAGATAGCAACCCCGCTCCATGATATTGTGGCAGGATTATGCTTTGCACTTGCCAGAAATTTTCGCAGTAATGTAGCCAGAAGCAAGGAGTTTAAGAAACCAGTTATTTTCTCAGGTGGTGTAGCTGCAAATATAGGAATGGTCAGGGCTTTCAGGGAAATCCTTGACCTGAAGGAGGATGAACTCATTATACCTGAGCATCACGCATCGATGGGTGCTATTGGAGCTGTTATGTATGCTCGCTCCAACGGGCTAGAGATGAACCATTTCAAGGGGATGCAGAAGCTGGAAAAGTACCTTTCAGAGGACCAGACCTCATTTAACAGCCTCCCCCAGTTACAGGAATCGGAAGCAATTTATGATAAAGTTGTCCATTTTAAATCAAACGGGGAAGGCAGGATAAAGGTTTACCTTGGTATTGATGTGGGATCGCTTAGTACAAATGTGGTCCTTATTGATCCTGATCATAAGGTCATTGCAAGGCGTTACCTTCCAACTGCAGGGAAACCCCTGGAAGCGATCCAGAAAGGGATGACTGAAATTTATGATGAGGTCGGCGACAGGGTGGAAGTAATCGGCGCAGGAACTACGGGATCAGGCAGGTACCTGACCGGCGACTTTATCGGTGCCGACACCATACAGAATGAAATAACCGCTCAGGCTACAGCTGCGATAGATTACGACCGGACGGTTGACACAATTTTTGAGATCGGAGGCCAGGATTCTAAATACATAAGCATCGAGAATGGTGTGGTGGTCGACTTTGAAATGAACAAAGTATGCGCCGCAGGAACAGGATCATTCCTTGAGGAGCAGGCCGAAAAACTGAATATCAATATTGTCGGGGAGTTCGGATGTATGGCCCTGAATTCAGAATGTCCCGTTAAACTGGGCGACAGGTGTACCGTTTTTATGGAGTCGGACCTTAACTCATTCATGCAAAAGGGTGCCAGAAACGAAAACCTGGTAGGCGGACTTGCCTATTCAATCGTATACAATTACCTTCAGAAGGTAGTTGCCGACAGGAGAGTCGGGGATAAGATCTTTTTCCAGGGAGGTGTTACAAATAACAAGGCTGTCGTGGCTGCATTTGAACAGGTGCTGGGCAAGAAAATCATTATTCCGCCCCATTTTGATGTTACAGGTGCAATAGGTGCAGCTATTCTTGCCCAAAGATCCATGACCAAAGAGCAGAAAACCACATTCAAAGGCTTTGGAATGCGTAACGCAACCTATGATATAAGCCGGTTTGTCTGTCAGAGCTGTACAAACCATTGTGAGATAAGAAAAGTTAAGATTACCGGTGAAAAGAAATCACTGTTTTATGGAGGCCGTTGTGAAAGATATGAAACGGACGGCCGGAAGAAAGTGGCAAATAATATCCCTAACCTTTTCAACAAGAGGCTGGAAATGCTGATGGACGGATTTAAGGAAAAGGAGGGTGTAAAAACTGCTACAATCGGTATACCCAGGGCTCTGATGGTCTTTTACCAGCAGTTCCCGTTCTGGCGTACCTTTTTTGAGGAGCTCGGTTTCAATGTTGTCCTTTCAAGAGAGTCGGATAAAGCCCTTGTCACTCAGTCAATTGAAACGATGACAACAGAAACATGCCTTCCGGTCGAACTGATGCATGGTCACGTAATTGACCTGATCGAAAAAGGAGTTGATTATATCTTTCTGCCCTTTATAGTAAATGCCAAATTCCGCGAGGGGAACAAAACCTTCAACTGCAATTGCCCATGGGTTCAGACTTATCCGTTCATGGTAAAGGCTGCGCTGAAAGGAAAAATTGATGAATCAAAATTGCTGATGCCCACACTCCATTTCAGATTCTTTGAACGCGCCCTGGTGAAAGAGATGACCACCTATTTCAATGATAAATTCGGATTGGGGAAGGAAGAGATTAAAAAGGCCATTTATAAGGCTGATGAAGTTCAGGTGGCATTCGAAAAGAGCCTTGTGGATTATGGAACGGATGTCCTTAAAAATATCCCCGAAAACTGCAGTCCTGTTGTTCTGCTGGGGAGACCCTATAACAGCGGCGATCCGCATCTGAACCTGGGTCTGATCGAAAAGCTTATCACCCAGAATGTAATGCCTATTCCGATCGATATGCTGGACCTGACTCCTTACAATATTTTTGTCAATTACAGGAATATGTACTGGCCAAACGGACAGAAGATCATTGCTGCAGCCCAGCATGTTGCAAAAACTGATGGATTGTATGCAGTCTATCTGAGCAATTTCAGGTGCGGCCCGGATTCCTTCATATGGCATTATGTTACTGAGGAGCTGAAAGGGAAACCATTCCTTCATCTTGAGGTTGACGAACATTCTGCCGATGCAGGTATGGTGACACGTATTGAAGCATTCCTCGACAGCCTGAGAGGATCTGAACAGAATGAGAAAAAAGATGTAACCATCTTCAGGCCGCGACCCAGTCCGGCATCTCCTCCAAAAGACAGGATACTGTATTTTCCGTATATGAACGACGGCGCTTATATGCTTGCTGCTGCCGCAAGAAGTATAGGTGTTCCTTCGGAAGTGCTTCCGATGCAGGATGAAGAGGATCTGGCCATCGGAAGAAAATACACATCATCCAAGGAGTGTTTCCCGATGATCTGTACAACCGGAAGCTTTATAAAAAAATTACAGGAACCCGGGGCTGACCCTTCAAAAATGAGTTTCTTCATGCCCGATCATAACGGACCATGCCGGTTTGGACAATATAACCAGTTTCACAGGATACTATTTGACAGATTGGGATTTGAGAAGGCAGAGCTGATAACTCCTTCAAATGATACATCCTACGAAGATGTCGCCGGGGAACATGGCCAGAAATTCAGGATCAATGCCTGGAAGGGATTTATCGTAGCAGATTATATAAGGAAGATCTACAGGGAAACAAGACCTTATGAGATCAATAAGGGGGAATCGGAAAGCCTCTATCAGGATGCAATAAACAGGCTCGAAAGATGCATTGAAAAAGGATCCCGCGGACTCCATAAAGTCCTGGCAGGAATAGCTGCTGATTTCATGGCAATAAAAGTCGATAAGAGCGTGAGAAGACCTGTTGTGGGCATTATCGGGGAAATATTCATGCGCGACAATGCCGGATGCAACGGCAATATTGCCAACAGGCTTGAAGATCTTGGAGTTGAAGTAGTTATTGGACCATTCTCCGAATGGATCTACTATTCCACATACCGGTTCACCCGCGACAGCAAGTGGAAAAATGACTAAAAAGGGAGTTATTAAATCCAAAATTCAGGGATTCGGCCAGGATGTAATTGCGAATTCACTGTTGAGAGGGATCAAGAAATTCACCGATCATGAAAAGGATGTATCACTTCACGAAATGCTGAAGTTATGCAATACCTATGTGAATGAGTTCTACGATGGAGATCCTCCAATTGCGATGGGGACATCAGTTGCCCTGACAAAAAGAGGTGTTTCAGGTCTGGCCGCAATCCTGCCATTCACCTGCATGCCGGGAACAGTTGTTGCTTCAGTAAGCGATTCATTCAGGAAGGATCATGATAACATGCCTTTCATCAATATTGCCTACGACGGACAGGATTCTGTTTCACTTGATACAAGGCTTCAGGCATTTGTATTCCAGGTGAAGGAGTTTGCCGCGATCAGGGAAAAGGGTGACAGATCTGAGAAAGGTAAAAGGCCTATAAAGTCTTTCTGACATAACGTTGCGGACCTTTTTAAGCAGTATCTTCCACTTTCGCAAAAGGATCACCTTCACCGAGGGTTTCAAGGGGAAGATAGCCCTTGTATCCGCATTGTAATACAATATCGATTATCTCTGTTATAATCAGTATCAACCTGCGTTTCATTAACAAAAACCTTTTCCTTCATCTGCCAGGTTATTGCATATTCGGAATTGGCCGCAATGTCCTTATAAGGATCGGCTGTATGATAGCTTCCAATATCCAGCATCAGACCAACCCATTCGGAATTGATGAGTTTCAGCATCCGGTCAACATCGGCAGAAGTCTTTAAAAAATCATTGTGATTTTGCAGAGCCAGCATAACTCCATGGGTTTTACCAAACTCCGCGCATTCCCGGATATCATCGGCTATCCATTTTGCCCTCTCTTCCCATGGGAAATTTTCTTTGGAAAGGTTTCCTGCAAAAATACGCAGCCCGGGAGCACCAAGTTTATGAGCAACCATAACCCATTCCTTTACAAGCTTCTTCTCCTCTTCCCTCTTTAGCGGATCAGACCAGGTAAAATCATTTCTGACTCCGGTACAGCCTAATTCAATCCCAAGCCTGAATGCCCTCTGCCTTACATGATAAATGTATTCATCAGTTGGTACGGCCGGATAGCCGGGAAAATAATAACCTGTAAGATCAACCCCGTCAAAGCCGGTCTTTGCGCAGTAATCAAGCAGATCGTCAATTGTCATTGTTCCGGCCCTCAGCGGCTTGTCGAAGGAAAATGCATTAAGACTGATTTTAAGGTTTCTGCCGTAAACAGGATTCAGGATTTTCTGTTTGATTATTTCCGGATTCTGAATAAGAGGGCCTGCAGCTATACCTGCTCCTGCAAAAGCAGCCTTTCTTGTAAAATCCCTGCGGTTGAAACTTAGTTTTGACATTGGCAAACTGCAAATTTAACCTGTAATCCCCCACTGCAACCGTCAGGCCGTTATGCTCCTGTGCTGTCGCACGTTTTCGGTTTTCACAGCACTTTAAATCCCAACTCCTTCAGTTTCTCCCTGACCTCTGCTGAACCACCTCTCAGCTTTACGGAATAGGCAGGGAATTCCCTTCGGAGTGGATACTCTTCCCTCACTTTTTCGAAACGGGATGGATCGAACCGAAGTCTGACATCATCCTCATCAATATTGTATGAGTGAATTACAGCTCTTCTTACTATCTCCGCATCACTTTTCCCGTTGCTGTCGATTATCAGTTCAGGTTCGGCGGGAACAGGAATCTCGGCAGGGAACCAACCAGCCAAAGGTATGTCAAACACTTCGGATAACGCCTTAACAGTCATTGCAGTTCCATTGGCTTTACCATCGGTTGAATATCCCGCGATATGCGGTGTGGCCAGAAATGACATATGCATGAGCGGAATATCAATTTCCGGTTCCTTCTCCCAAACGTCTATCACTGAGCCCGCAAGCCGGTCATGGACAAGAGCTTCCTTCAAAGCTTCGGTATTGACAACTTCGCCTCTCGAGGAATTTATAAACCAGGTTCCCGTCCTTACCTTGTTGAAAGTATCATGATCAAAGAGGTGCCAGGTTTTGTCATTTCCGGTCATACTAAGGGGGACATGCAGTGAAATGATATCGGATGCCGCCAGGAGTTCATCCAGTCTGACAAAGTCATTCTTCTTTTCCTTTCTCGCACGGGGAGGGTCATTCAGCAGAACCTTCATACCTAGTATCCCCGCAAGCTTTTCGACTTTCGAACCAACATTTCCAACGCCCACTATACCAAGTGTTTTATTCCTCAGGTCAAAACCGGGTTGAGAGGATATCTTAAGGAGCGCTGCAGCAATGTACTGCTGAACAGATGAGGAGTTGCAACCTGGGGCGTTGGTCCACCTTATATTGTTTGCTTCGCAATAGGCAGTATCAATATGATCAAAACCTATCGTGGAGGTTCCGATAAATTTAACTGCCGTTCCCTCAAGCAGGTCAGCGTTGCATTTGGTCCGTGTCCTTATCAGCAAGGCATCAGCATCCATAACAGCATCTCTGTTAATCTGTTTACCGGGCAGCCAGGTGACTTTTGCAAATGACTCCAAAATCCCCTTCAGGAACGGAATTTTATCATCGGCAACAATTCTGATCATTATCAAAAAATTTACAAATGAAAGATAGCAATTTTTAAAACTACGACTGCAATTTTTTTGTTTTAGGAAAGAAAATTTATCTGAATTTCATAAACTTCTCCTGTTCCGGGACCTGTTTCCCTGTTTCACGAATTTCACAGAGGAAAAATAATGGGCGGCGGTCATCATAGCAAGGGCGAATTGAAACATTAACCCCAGAAGTTTGTTTTAAATTTTACATGAAGACTGTTAAAGCCATATCTATATGAAAAAATTTCTCAAGTATTTTGCCGTTACGCTAATCGCGATCATTGTTATCGTGCTGGTGTCCGCTCTGTTCGTAAAGAAAGAGTATTCCGTTCAAAGGACAATAAGCATAAATCTTCCGAAACAGGAGGTGTACGACTATGTAAAATACCTTAAAAACCAGGATAACTACAGCGTCTGGAGTAAAATAGATCCCAATATGAAGAGAGAGTTCAGGGGAACAGATGCATCCGAAGGATTTGTATCAGCATGGGACAGCTCAAATAAGGAAGCCGGAAAAGGCGAACAGGAGATCAAAAAGATGACTGAAGGAAAAAGGATTGACTATGAGATCCGTTTTTTTGAACCAATGAAATCGACTGATTATGCCTTCCTGGAGCTTACCGGTGAGAGTGAAGCAGCCACAAAGGTTACCTGGGGCTTTTTCGGAAAGATGAAGTATCCAATGAATATGTCACTTGTTTTCATGGATATGGATGCTCTCCTGGGGAAAGACCTTGAAAACGGGCTGACAAACCTGAAAAAGGAACTTGAAAAATGATATGGATAGTGCCGTTTCATTAACTGCCGACAGACAGAAACTTTACAGGATTGCCTTTATCCTGGCGATTGTTACCATAGTTTACAACATAATCGAGGGACTGGTTTCAATGTTACTCGGGTTTGCCGACGAAAGCCTTGCCCTCTTCGGATTTGGTACCGACAGCTTTGTGGAGGTTATTTCCGGTGTGGGGATCGCCCATATGGTCCTCCGCGTGAAAAGCAATTCCGGATCTTCACGAAGTGCATTTGAAAACAGGGCCTTAAGCATAACAGGAGTCTCATTTTACATACTGGCCGCAGGCCTTGTGATTTCCGGAGTTTATAATATTGCAGTAAAACACGAGCCTGAAACAACCTTTTGGGGCGTTGTGATTTCAGCTGTTTCAATTCTCACAATGAGCTTGCTGATATTGGGCAAGTTAAGGACAGGCAAAAAGCTTCAATCGGATGCAATACTTGCCGATGCCGAATGTACAAGGGTTTGCATTTACATGTCGGTAATACTGTTGATCAGCAGTGTAATATATGAACTCACGGGGTTTATCTACATCGACAGTATCGGAGCAATCGGACTTGCGTGGTTCTCCTTCAGCGAGGGCAGGGAGTGCTTCCAAAAGATCAGGTACAACACCTATTGCATTGATTGCGGCGACTAACGGGTTAACCGGGGAAAAAATTCAAGAGGCTTATTATAGTACTGAATTATAATTAATTAACATTGGCACCATATTTGAATATACTAAACTCAAATTTCTGAAATTTGTTTAGTTAATTTTTCGTAAATTTATACAATAAACGTGGTTACAAATCAAACAGAATATGCTATGAAACTAAATTTTACCCATTTTATTTTTATTGCGTTTTTAATCCCGTTTGCCGGTATTAAAGCGCAGGAACCAATTCTCGTTTCCGAAGACAGCCTGAAAATTGGCAACAGCGTATTACCAGGCTTATCCGTAACAATACCGGAAGCGGGATATGAAAAAACCCTTAAGGAATGGATAAAGGACCTTCAGGGAGGGACAAAATCCAGAGTAGTTACTGAAAATAACGAAATGTCGATCTTCGGTGCAAAAATAAAGGACGTAAGTCCCAATCCCGTCAATGTTTACAGCAGACTTGTCGAGCGCGATTCAATGGTGCATCTCTACGCTTCATTTGAACTTAAAAAAGACGAGTACATTGAAAGAGGAGTGGACGAGGCGGTATTTGCAAAAGCCCAGAACTATCTCAAGGAGTTCTCAAAAGCCCGGTATATTGATGTTGCCAAAGATCAGGCAGATGCAGAGGAGAGAAAACTGAAGGATCTCCAGAAAGAGTTGTCATCGCTTGAGAATGAAAAATCACGTATGCAGAAATCCATCCAGTCAAATAATAGTAACATTATCAGCGAGAAGGAAAATATTGCGGTGCAGCAGGCTGAACTTGCAACAGTTTCAGCTGCCCTTACCGAACAAAATCAACTTATCAGCACAATGGAAGACGGTCCTGCCCAGAAAGAAAAGGCAGAAATGATCAAAGAACTTGAAAAGAGGCAGAAGAAAGCTGAAAACTCAATAAAATCCTCCGAAAACAAGATAAACAGATCTGATTCCGATATCGACAAGGATACAGGTGATATCCCCAGGAATGAAAGACAGCAGGAAAAGCTAAGGGAATTAATCGCTGCGCAGGAGGCTGTTTACCAGCGTTATGCTGACAAGCTGAAAACCATCAAGGGATACTAGATAAACTTGCTGGTCCGAGTAAATGGGCAGATGCTCATCTTATGACAGAAATACGTATTATAATACGTATTATAATACGTATTTTATTTTTTTCCGGCTTATGCTTCTTTACTAACCAGGGAGGGGGAAAAGGGAGTGAGCACCTGAATCCGGGAGCGACTATTCAACAATCGTCATCTCATCAAGCAGATACCCTGCACCTGCAAACTTGTCGATTACAAACAGGGCGTACCGGATGTCAAGGCTTATATTCCTGCTCTGCCCGGGATTAAACGACATATCACTTGCAACGCCCTCCCATGCCCTGTCGAAGTTGATGCCAATAAGGTGACCTTCGCTGTTTATAACCGGGCTCCCGGAATTACCTCCTGTTGTGTGGTTATCTGCAATGAAACAGACGGGAATCTCTCCGTTTACAGCATAACGCCCATAATCGCGCGCCGCAAACAACTCCTTCAGCTTGTCGGGAACATCGTAATCATAGATTTCAGGATTATCCTTTTCAATTATCCCTTTCAGGGTTGAATAATGGGTAAAATATACGGCATCCCGTGAATAATACCCTTTAACGGTCCCATACGATACTCTCAGGGTTGAATTAGCGTCGGGGTAAAAAACCCGATCGCTTTCAAACTCCATCTGCGCCAGCATATAATTCTTATTAAGCTTCTGGATCTCAGCGTTTAATCGTAAAAGTTCAGGCCTTACATTCTTTGTGATAAAATCACCTGTCCCACCGGCCAGGATATAAAAAGGATCCTTTTTTACCTTTTCGGCCGATGCCTGACTGAAATTTTTTATGAAAGAAACATACCTGACTTCATCAGAAAAAATTGTACGGTCGTACAGCTTCCCTGCAATCTTCTCAAAATCACCTTTACACGAATTTTTAAGTTTCAGGTATTCAGGAATCTGCCATTTGATATCAAGATCTTCTCCATACAATGTCATCAGCGAAACAAATAATTTCCTGTCGGTCTCCTTATCGTAATCCCTGAAAAACATTTCCGCGGCGGCAGTTAAGACTGCCTTTGAGTTATCGATTTCCTCCACAGGGGCATTTCTTTCGTAAAGATCGATAAGCCCTTTTATGCCCTTTGAAAAACTTATCGTCTCAACACCGTTCATAACCTCGCCTGTAAAATTGTTAACCAGCATATACTCGCTGAATCCGGCATATAAGTCCCTGTACGCCGGCAGGATGCCTCCATATTTCGATTGCCTTGCCGGGTCGGTTTCGATCCATTTTGACAGATTTGATTCGTACTCCTGCTTTTTCTCTATTGTCCTCATTCTTTCCAGTCCAAGGAGCTCTCCCTGCCACTTCTTCCATGAATTGGAGATTCCTGCGATCTTGGCCGAATACTTGATCCGTAAAAGCGGATCGGAATTGATTGCCTCTTCCAGAATTCGGATTTTCTCGGTTCTTATGTCAATCAGCCTGGGATTCAGGTGGTTCTTTACCATGTCGATGTGATACGACGGGACGTACTCGGAAGTTGATCCGGGGTAGCCGAACACCATTGTAAAATCACCCTCCTCCACACCTTTCAGCGAGATCGGGAAATAATAAGCGGGTTTATAAGGAAGATTGTAAGCCGACCATTCAGCCGGCTTGTTATCCGTGCCGGCATAAACCCTGAAGAGTGAGAAATCTCCGGTGTGCCTTGGCCAAATCCAGTTGTCAGTGTCGCCTCCGAACTTGCCGATTGCCGATGGCGGAGCCCCTACCAGTCTGACATCCATGAATATCTCATTTACAAACAGAAAATACTGGTTCCCCATATAAAACGGACGTATAAAAGCCCTGTATCCTGTTTCCCCGACCGCTATGTTCTGGATCTCTTCAATATTAGAAGCGACGATTTTTTCGCGTTCAGCCTGTTCCATACCATCATTCACCCCTTCCAGAACTTTTCCTGTTACATCCTCCATCCATTTCAGAATGGTGACTGTCAGTCCCGGATTTGGAAGTTCTTCCTTCCTCGACATTGCCCAGAAACCGTTTGTCAGGTAATCATGCTCAAGGGTCGAGTGCTTCTGGATCTGGCCGTAGCCGCAATGGTGATTTGTAATAAGCAGACCATCAGGTGAAATGAGTTCACCAGTGCATCCTCCGCCAAAGATGACGACAGCATCTTTCATGCAGGCGCGGTTAACGCTGTAGATATCCTCCGCAGTGAGTTTAAATCCCTTCTCCTGCATCAGCTTAATGTTATATTTTTCTATGAGCATTGGGATCCACATTCCTTCGTCGGGCAGAGCGAAAGCTCTAAATGATGCTGTTAAGAAAAAAATTGTAAAAAACACGATCTTGTGCATATTGATTTGTTTTTAATTAACCTTTTTTGTTTAACGGAGAGTCACAGAGACTCTTCCCTTCTCCCCTTCATCCCTTTATAAACTTCTTCAGTTCATTGTAAACCTGCTGAACCGGCAGACCCATTACGTTAAAGTATGAACCTTCGATACGGCTGCAGGCGGCAAGGCCGATCCATTCCTGTATCCCATAGGCTCCGGCTTTATCATAAGGATGAAATTCATTAATATAAAATTCAATCTCTTCATCTGTGAGCTTTTCAAAAGTCACCTTTGTTGATGAAAAAAAAGAGCAGCTTTTCTCCGCTGAGATCAGGCAGACTGCTGTTATCACTTCGTGGGTATTGCCTGATATCTCCCGCAGTATCCTTGTTGCATCAGCTTTGTCGACCGGCTTGTCGAGCACCCTTCCATTGCACCAGACGATAGTGTCGGCTGTAATAACAATCTCATTCCTTCCTATTTCTGAACTGAAGGAGGCTGCCTTTGCTTCCGCAACAAAGAGTGCAATCTCTTCACCCTTCAGCTTCACGGGATAATTCTCTTCCCATTCTCTGCTGACAACCCTGAACTTAAGGCCAAGTTCGCTCAAAAGCTGCTGCCGCCTCGGAGAACGTGATGCAAGTATGATCCTGTATTTATTAAGTTCTTCAATGATCATATCACATCAGGTTCCAGTTCAGGATCACTTTAACGACTACTGAATAGAGAAGACCGGTGAGCATCACAACTTTCATAAGGGTGCTTGCCGTATGAAGCTGTTTTTTACCGGTGCCGGTGATAAGTTTATATACAACCAGCAATAAAGGTATAGTCACTGCACATGAGAGATAAACCAGTGTGATTTTATCATTGAGTAAAAAGTACCATACAAGGTATAGCAATGCCACAGTCATGATAATCAGGCTTACCGACAATATTTTGGCTGTCATTACACCGGTGACAACTGGAATCGTGTTCCTTCCATAAGCCATATCACCCTCAAAGTCTTCGATATCCTTAATGATCTCCCTCGTAAGTGTTGTAAGGAATGCGAAAATGGCAAATCCGCCGACCCAGTAAAAAAGTATTTTCAGCGGAGGCAGCCAGGCGGTATTTACGGCATAATACCTGTAGAGTGCCGGCCACTCAAAGAGAACAACCAACAAAGGCACCACCGCAGTCAAAACTGCAACTACAATATTACCTATCAGAAATTGGCGTTTATAACTGGCAGAATAAAAATAGAGCAATCCCGAGGCTATCAGGAATATTACACCCAGCCAGAAATATCCGGTTCGCCAGGAAATGTAGAATCCTGCAGCAACCCCTGCAATGTTAAGGATGTTGTGCCACATCATGGCCTGGCGCCTCGGTACTTTTGTTCCGACAATCACCTCGCCCCTGTTTATCAGGTCGGTCCTGATGTCGAAGTAATCGTTTATCACGTATCCTCCCGCAGTTATCATAACCGTAGCTGCAACAAGGATCGCAAAATGGTACCATGGAAACTGAAGGACCATCGGAACTTCCGAACCGTCGCCGTTTGTCAGGACTACGCTTATTTTGCTTATAACAGACCCAATAACGGCATATCGCATCAACACCATTGTCAGAATGACGATCAGGATATTTTTCCACCTTATCAATTCAAGAAATGATTTCATCCTTTACCAGGTAAATGAATCAGTATCCATCCAGTTATTATGCAGTCTTAAAACCTGTTCAATGACATCCCTTACACATCCCTCACCCCCCCTCTTATCTGAGATATAAGAGGCGACCTGCTTTATTTCGCTGTCGGCATCAGCCGGACACACGGGCACACCTGCCTCCTTCATCACCTCATAGTCAGGAATGTCATCACCCATGAAAAGAACCTCAGACTTCCTCAGTCCGTATTTATTCAAAAAAATCCTGAAGTGCCCGAGCTTATTCCGGCTGTTCAGAAAGATATCCTTTACGCCAAGCAGTTTCAGCCTCTTCTGATACTCCTTTGAGCTGCTTCCCGAGATTATGCCAATGTGATATCCCTTTTTGACGGCCAGCTGCAAGGCGTAGCCATCCCTGAGATTGACGGTACGGTTGGGGACCCCAAAAGTATTTAGATTTATTGTTTGCAGTGAAAGTACCCCGTCTATATCAAAAACGAATCCTTTAATGCCTGCAAGATCTTCCTTGAAATTGTCCATTAATCACCTTTTTTATAAAAACTCATTAGAGATTTTGTCACCTCCCTGTAGAGGTTTTGCAAATCAGGCGAGAAAGATAATAAATCGATATGTTTTTCAATTGTACCTTTGTCATTTCTTATTGCCGGTCCTGTTTGCGAAAATTCTGGCCCCTTCTCAAAGGCTTTCTGAATGGTCTCATTTATTAATGGTTGCAGGATCTCAAGCCCGAATCCTGCTTCCGAAGCTATCTTTTTGCCTGCAGTAAGCATGTAGTTGTTAAAGTTAGATACAAAAACCGCTGCTGCATGGAGCAGGCTCCTGCTTCGGGCGTCAATAAAATGCACCTCCCCTCCTATTGATCCGGCCATGTTCTTCAAAACTGCTGAAACCGACGGATCGGATGTCTCAAGAAAAAACGGGATCTTACTGAATTCCAGGCAACGTCCTTCCGAGAATGTCTGCAGCGGATAAAAAACACCAGTGCGCCTGAGATGTGCGGGGAAAATATCAAGACCAAGGCTTCCTGTTGTGTGAACCACGATTGTATCCTCATCGCATCTGAGCTGTTTCAGGACCCCTTTGACAGCGTCATCGGGAACTGCAACTACGATAATATCAGCGCCGGTAAATGCGAGGTCATAGTTTGGTGATGCATTGCAAAGATCAGCAAGGTTCCTTGCGCCTGAGCCGGTTTTTGAAGCCACTTCCCTGATTATGAAACCTCTGTTATACAGTTCCTTCGCCAGAGCACCGGCCACCCTGCCTGCCCCTATAAATGATATCCTGTATTGCTCCACCTGAAATTTTTCAGAAATATACAAAAATGAATTCGAATTGACGGGAGGTATGCTGTAAAACAGAAAAGGGGTGTCAATAACCCCTTCTCCCTTTGATATAGAATATTTGCTAAGCTTGTGCTGTAGGTCCGCCAAATGTCAGAGGCAATGCCGGACCAGATCCCTTTACCTCCTTTATGGTCCCGTGAACAGATTCGTATTTCGAGATATTATCCTGGAGCGCTGCCACTAGTCTTTTTGCGTGTTCGGGCGTAAGGATTATCCTCGATTTTACCTGTGCTTTTGGAATCCCCGGCATGATCCGGACAAAGTCGATCACAAATTCTGAAGCTGAATGAGTTATAACAGCCAGATTTGAATAGGTCCCCTGTGCGATCTCCTCGTTCAGTTCAATGCTGATCTGGTTGGCATTTTTAGGATCTGACATGGTGCGTTTATTTAAGTTTTATCTTCTTGACTCAGGTTCAACTTCAACCGGATTCTCCGTCAGACTTTCATATTCTTCGAGAGAACCGACAATTATGCTGTTGTATTCGCGCAATCCTGTTCCGGCAGGAATCAGGTGTCCCACGATCACATTCTCCTTCAGCCCTTCAAGCTTGTCGATCTTCCCGAGTATTGCAGCTTCATTGAGGACCTTTGTTGTTTCCTGGAAGGATGCTGCCGAGAAGAAGCTGTTGGTCTGAAGTGCGGCCCGTGTTATTCCCTGCAAAACCTGGTTTGAAGTTGCAGGAACAGCGTCCCTTGCTTCAACAACCTTAAGGTCGCGGCGCTTCAAAACCGAATTTTCGTCCCTCAGCCTGCGTGATGTTACGATCATTCCCGGGCGAAGAGTCTGGGAATCGCCGGAATCGACTATATATTTCTTTCCGTAGATCCAGTCATTTTCATCCATAAACTCAAGTTTGTCAACTACCTGACGTTCAAGGAATTTAGTATCTCCCGGGTCGACTATTTCAACCTTACGCATCATCTGGCGGACAATTATCTCAAAATGCTTGTCATTGATCTTAACACCCTGCAGACGATAAACTTCCTGAATCTCATTTACAATATATTCCTGGACTTTTGTAGGTCCCTTAATTGCAAGAATATCTGCCGGAGTGATTGCGCCGTCCGACAACGGAATACCTGCTTTTACGTAGTCGTTTTCCTGAACAAGAATCTGTTTTGAAAGCGGCACGAGGTATTTCTTGACCTCATCGGTTTTTGACTTGATTGATATCTCCCTGTTGCCTCTTTTTATCTTTCCGAATGTTACTTCACCGTCAATCTCCGATACGATAGCGGGATTCGATGGATTACGGGCCTCAAACAATTCAGTAACCCTGGGCAAACCTCCGGTTATGTCACCCGATTTACCGACAGCTCTCGGGATCTTTGCAAGCACTTCACCTGCTTCGGCAATTTTATCGGCATCGAAGACCATGTGAGCGCCCACAGGAAGGTTATACAACCTTAGTTCTTCACTTTTAGGCCCCATGATCTTGATAGCGGGGTTCTTTGTCTTATCCCTGCTCTCTATGATCACTTTTTCCTTAAAGCCGGTCTGTTCATCAGACTCTTCACGGAATGTTATTCCTTCAATCAGGTAATCGTATGCTATTTTACCACCGAGTTCTGCAATGATCACAGCATTGAACGGATCCCATTCGCAGATCAGCTTTCCCTTTTCAACATCCTGTCCTGGTTTTATATAAAGTTTTGAACCATAAGGAATTGTATGTGTTGTAAGGGCAATACCGGTTTTCTTGTCAATAATTCTCAGCTCTGCAAGACGGCCGATAACGATATCAATATCCCCTTTCTCGGGGTCTTTTTTGGGAACTGACCTCAGCTCCTCGATTTCGGCTATACCGTTATAACGTGCCACAAGCCTCGATTCAGTCATAATGTTTGATGCGGTACCACCGACATGGAAGGTACGCAGGGTAAGCTGGGTACCGGGTTCTCCGATACTCTGGGCAGCAATGACCCCGACTGCCTCTCCTTTCTGGACCATCCGTCCCGTAGAAAGGTTTCTTCCGTAACATTTTGCACAAACACCCTTTTTCGATTCGCAGGTGAGCACCGAACGTATTTCAACCTGTTCGATCGGTGAATCTTCAATTTTCTTCGCCAGTTCTTCGGTAAGCTCCTGTCCGGCCTCGATAATAAGTTCACCGGTCAGAGGATGATAGATGTTATGCACGGTTGTACGGCCGAGGACCCTTTCGTACAATGATTCAACAACTTCCTCGTTTTTCTTGATTGCCGTGGCGACCAGTCCTCTCAGTGTTCCGCAGTCCTCCTCGTTTATGATAACATCCTGTGACACATCTACAAGACGGCGTGTAAGGTAACCTGCGTCTGCCGTTTTCAAAGCGGTATCGGCGAGTCCTTTACGTGCACCGTGGGTTGAGATGAAGTATTCAAGAACTGACAGACCCTCTTTGAAGTTTGAAAGGATCGGATTTTCAATGATCTCAGATCCGGAAGAACCTGATTTCTGCGGTTTTGCCATAAGGCCCCTCATCCCCGAGAGCTGCCGGATCTGTTCCTTTGATCCCCTGGCGCCCGAGTCGAGCATCATATACACTGAATTGAAACCCTGTTTATCTGTCGAAAGCTGTTTCATCAGCGATTGTGTAAGCCTTGCATTGACATGTGTCCAGATATCAATTATCTGGTTATAGCGTTCATTATTTGTAATGAATCCCATGCTGTAGTTACTGAGCACTTCTTCAACCTGCTCATAACCTTCGGTAACGAATTTTGTCTTTTCTTCCGGGATGATAACATCATCAAGGTTGAATGACAATCCTCCTTTAAATGCTGAGTAGAATCCAAGGTTTTTGATAGCATCAAGGAAATCGGCTGTTTTTGCCATTCCGGCCAGTTTAAGAACCCGTCCGATGATATCCCTCAGCGATTTCTTTGTAAGGATCTCATTAATATATCCTACTTCCGCGGGGACATACTGGTTGAACAGAACCCGTCCGACAGTTGTCTCAACAATGTGGTTGACCATTTCTCCGTCAACCCTGTCATTAACTTTTACCTTTATGATTGCATGAAGATCAACTTTCCCCTCATTGTATGCTATATTCACCTCCTGGGGTGAATAGAAAATCAGTCCTTCGCCTTTCACCTTATCAGTCGGTGTGCCCTTTCTTCCCTTGGTTATGTAGTAGAGGCCAAGGACCATGTCCTGCGAGGGAACAGTGATCGGAGCGCCGTTCGCCGGATTAAGGATGTTATGTGAAGCCAGCATTAGCATCTGTGCTTCGAGAACCGCACTGTTTCCAAGGGGCAGGTGAACTGCCATCTGGTCCCCGTCGAAGTCGGCGTTGAAAGCCGTACATACCAGCGGGTGAAGCTGGATTGCCTTTCCTTCGATAAGTTTCGGCTGGAAGGCCTGGATGCCCAGACGGTGAAGTGTCGGAGCACGGTTAAGAAGGACAGGGTGACCCTTAAGTACGTTTTCAAGAATATCCCAGACGACCGGATCTTTCCTGTCAACTATTTTCTTTGCTGATTTGACTGTTTTTACTATTCCGCGTTCGATAAGCTTACGGATGATGAAGGGCTTATAAAGTTCGGCGGCCATGTCTTTCGGCAAGCCGCATTCGTGAAGGTTCAGTTCAGGTCCGACTACGATCACTGAACGTGCCGAATAGTCAACCCTTTTACCAAGCAGATTCTGCCTGAATCGTCCCTGTTTACCCTTAAGACTGTCGCTTAAGGATTTAAGCGGACGGTTAGCATCAGTTTTTACAGCGTTGGCTTTTCTTGAATTATCAAAGAGTGAATCAACAGCTTCCTGGAGCATCCTCTTTTCATTCCTCAGGATCACTTCCGGCGCTTTGATCTCGATAAGCCTTTTCAGACGGTTATTTCTTATGATGACCCTTCTGTAAAGGTCGTTAAGGTCGCTTGTGGCAAAACGGCCGCCATCGAGCGGTACCAGGGGCCTCAGTTCAGGCGGGATAACAGGTACAACCTTAATTATCATCCACTCGGGTTTGTTCACATTCTTTGAATCCCTGAATGCTTCAACCACCTGGAGACGCTTAAGCGCTTCATTCTTACGCTGCTGAGAAGTCTCGGTATTTGCCCTGTGACGAAGAGTGTATGACAGCTCGTCAAGGTCGATCCGGCTCAGAAGCTTGTAAAGAGCTTCAGCGCCCATATCCGCTACGAATTTGTCGGGATGATTTTCTTCAAGGAACAGGTTTTCCTTTGGCAGCGATTCCGTTATCTCAAGATATTCCTCTTCAGTGAGGAAATCGAGATATTTGACCCCATCCACCGCTTTAACTCCAGGATTTATGACCACATACCTCTCATAATAAATTATCGAGTCAAGCTTCTTGGTCGGAAGCCCGAGCAGATAACCGATCTTGTTGGGCAGTGAGCGGAAATACCAGATATGAGCGATGGGAACTACAAGCGAAATATGTCCCATTCTTTCGCGGCGCACCTTTTTTTCAGTTACCTCAACGCCGCACCGGTCACACACGATCCCTTTATAGCGGATTCTTTTATACTTTCCGCAATGACATTCATAATCCTTAACCGGACCAAAGATCCTTTCGCAGAATAATCCGTCGCGTTCCGGCTTGTACGTCCGGTAATTTATTGTTTCAGGCTTAAGTACTTCACCGCTGGAACGATCGAGGATCTCCTCGGGTGAAGCCAGGCCAATTGAGATCTTGGAGTAACTGGTTTTTGTTTTGTTATCTCTTCTGAATGACATATACTGAATTTTTTTTATTCAAATTTTTAAAAAACCTAAACGGACCTGGAGGTTAGTCAAGAATTACACTCAATCCAAGTCCCCTGAGTTCATGTAGCAGCACATTCAATGATTCGGGAATGCCGGGCTGCGGCATTGGTTCACCTTTTACAATTGATTCGTATGCTTTGGCGCGGCCTATTACATCGTCTGACTTGATAGTCAGTATCTCCTGGAGAATATGAGCTGCCCCGAATGCTTCAAGGGCCCATACTTCCATTTCACCAAACCGCTGTCCGCCGAACTGTGCCTTGCCGCCCAGGGGCTGCTGTGTTATAAGTGAATAAGGACCGATTGAACGTGCATGCATCTTATCGTCAACCATATGACCCAGCTTCAGCATATAGATCACTCCCACTGTTGCGGGCTGGTCAAACCTCTCACCGGTGCCCCCGTCGTAAAGATATGTTTTTCCATACCTGGGAAGCTTTGCCTTTTCGGTGTATTCCGTGATCTGATCAATTGTAGCGCCGTCGAAGATCGGAGTTGAGAACGTAAGCCCAAGCTTCTGTCCTGCCCATCCGAGAACGGTTTCATAGATCTGACCAAGGTTCATCCTTGAAGGAACACCAAGAGGATTAAGGACAATATCAACAGGTGTGCCGTCTTCAAGGAAAGGCATATCTTCCTGCCTTACTATCCTCGCAACAATACCCTTGTTCCCATGGCGGCCTGCCATCTTGTCCCCTACTTTTACCTTCCTCTTCTTGGCAATATATACTTTTGCCAGACGAACAATACCTGCAGGCAGTTCATCACCTATAGTAATGTTGTATTTCTTGCGTTTAAAGACTCCGTCAATCTCCTTGTATTTAATGATGTAGTTATGAAGGAGCTGCTTGATGCTGTCGTTTTTCTTCTTATCAGTGGTCCATTTATTCGGGTTGATATTAAGAAAATCTACTTCCTGGAGCTGTTTCAGTGTGAATTTGCTTCCTTTTGGAATTACATCGACATTAAGATAATCCTTCACGCCCTGTGAAGTTTTTCCGTTCACCAGTATGAATAGTTTATCAACCAGTCTTGCCTTAAGGTCGTCGACGCTTCTGTTGAAATCCGATTCTATCTTATCAAGTAACGGTTTTTCGACCGCTTTGGCTTTTCTGTCCTTAATTGCCCTGGTAAACAGTTTTTTATCGATCACAACACCCTCAAGTGAAGGTCCTGCTTTCAGGGAGGCATCCTTAACGTCTCCTGCCTTGTCGCCAAAGATTGCACGAAGAAGCTTCTCCTCCGGCGAGGGATCTGATTCACCTTTTGGTGTTATCTTTCCAATAAGGATATCTCCCGGCATGATGTGAGCCCCGATCCTGATCAGTCCGTTTTCATCAAGGTGCTTTGTTGCTTCCTCGCTTACGTTCGGAATATCAGACGTCAGTTCTTCAAGGCCGCGTTTTGTATCGCGGACTTCAAGAAGATACTCATCTATATGAACGGATGTGAACATGTCTTCCTGGACAACTCTTTCGGAGATCACGATAGCATCTTCGAAATTGTATCCTTTCCAGGGCATGAAAGCCACTTTCAGGTTACGTCCCAGGGCAAGTTCGCCGTTCTTTGTACCATAACCTTCTGTAAGGACCTGTCCTTTAGTAACTTTCTCTCCTTTTTTAACAACGGGGACAAGGTTGATACAGGTGTTCTGGTTAGTTTTCTTGTATTTCGGAAGAACGTACCGCCTGATATCATCATCAAAGCTTACGAACTTCTCTTCATCCGTACGGGTATAGCGTACTACAATCTCGTTCGAGTCAACGTATTCAACTACCCCGTCGCCTTCGGCGGCATACAGAATCCTGCTGTCCCGTATTACCTGGCCTTCGAGACCGGTACCGACGATCGGAGCTTCGGGATTGATCAGCGGAACTGCCTGGCGCATCATGTTCGATCCCATGAGTGCCCTGTTGGCATCGTCATGTTCAAGGAAGGGGATCAGTGATGCTGCGATTGAGGCGATCTGGTTCGGAGCGACATCCATGAGGTCAACTTTCGCAACTTCCTCGAAAGGATAATCTGCTTCATACCTGCACTTTGCCCTTTGATTTTCAAAATGTCCATCCTTCAGAAGGGGAGCATTTGCCTGGGCTATCATTTTTTCTTCCTCCTCCTCGGCACTGAGCCAGATAACGCCTTCTGTACTGAAATCGACCTTTGCCTCATGAACCTTCAGGTAAGGAGTCTCAATGAATCCAAGGTCATTTATCTTGGCATATATACAGAGGGAAGATATAAGACCTATATTCGGTCCTTCCGGAGTTTCA
This sequence comes from uncultured Bacteroidales bacterium, assembly GCA_963737255.1. Lineage (GTDB taxonomy): Bacteria > Bacteroidota > Bacteroidia > Bacteroidales > VadinHA17 > LD21. Next base: position 1,026,293 of record CAVTSB010000002.1, on the reverse strand, counting down.
ATCGGACAGAGGCGTCCATAGTGTGTATAATGAACGTCCCTGACTTCGAATCCGGCTCTTTCGCGTGAAAGACCGCCTGGTCCGAGGGCCGACATACGGCGCTTGTGCGTCATCTCGGCGAGCGGATTGGTCTGGTCCATGAATTGCGAAAGCTGGTTTGTTCCGAAGAATGAGTTAATTACAGATGAAAGTGTTTTTGAATTGATAAGGTCGACCGGGGTAAAAACCTCGTTATCCCTTACATTCATTCTTTCACGTATCGTACGTGCCATCCTGGCAAGTCCGACCCCGAACTGGGCATAAAGCTGTTCACCGACTGTCCTGACCCTTCTGTTGCTCAGGTGGTCGATATCATCGACATCGGTCTTCGCGTTGATAAGTTCAATCAGGTATCCGATGATCTTGATAATATCTTCCTTGGTAAGGATCTTGACGTTCATCTCGGTGTTAAGGCCAAGCTTTTTGTTTATCCTGTAGCGTCCGACTTCACCCAGGTCGTATCTCTTATCGGAAAAGAACAGCTTGTCGATAACGTCCCTTGCAGTAGCCTCATCGGGTGGTTCAGCGTTGCGGAGCTGACGGTAAATATAGATGACTGCCTCTTTTTCAGAGTTGCAGGGATCTTTCTGAAGAGTATTGTATATAATGGCAAAATCCGACAGGCTTGAATCATCCCTGTGGAGCAGGATAGCCTTGGCTCCTGAATCGACGATCATGTCGACATGCTCAGGTTCGATGACAGTTTCCCGGTCGAGAATCACCTCATTTCTCTCAATGGATACCACTTCGCCGGTATCTTCATCAACAAAGTCCTCAACCCATGTTTTAAGGACCCTGGCAGCCAGTTTACGTCCGACAAGCTTTTTGATGTTTGTTTTCGATACCTTGTGTTCTTCGGCCAGGTTGAAGATCTCCAGGATTTCCTTATCACTTTCGAAACCAATAGCCCTCAGGAGGGTGGTTACCGGCAACTTCTTCTTCCTGTCGATATATGCATACATCACATTATTGATGTCGGTTGCAAATTCAATCCAGGAACCTTTGAACGGGATGATCCTGGCTGAATATAATTTGGTCCCGTTGGCATGTATACTTTGACCGAAGAAAACTCCCGGACTTCTGTGTAATTGTGAAACTACGACCCTTTCAGCACCGTTAATTACAAAAGTACCACGATCAGTCATATACGGGACTGTACCGAGGTATACATCCTGGATTACAGTGTCAAAATCTTCATGTTCAGGATCGGTGCAATAGAGTTTCAGTTTAGCCTTCAGAGGCACGCTGAAAGTAAGTCCGCGTTCAATACATTCTTCTATGGTATAACGTGGAGGGTCGATATAATAATCCAGGAATTCAAGAACAAAATTATTTCTGGTATCGGTGATTGGGAAGTTCTCAGTAAAGACCTTAAAGAGTCCTTCTTTTTTCCTGTTCTCGGGTGTGGTCCCCAGCTGGAAAAACTCACCGAACGATTTCAACTGAATCTCCAGGAAATCAGGGTAATCGAGTTGAACTTTCCTGGAAGCAAAACTAATTCTTTCACTATTTTTTGAGGACATTTATAAAAGGATTAAGTGAACTTACAATTTAAAGAACGAAAAGGCTTAGTCCCGGCAAATCCGGGACTAAACCTAAAACCCAGCAATAAGGTATAACCTACTTAAGTTCAACTTCAGCTCCTGCTTCTACCAATTGACTTTTAATAGCTTCTGCTTCTTCTTTTGATACACCTTCTTTAACAGGACCCGGGGCAGCGTCAACAACAGCTTTAGCTTCCTTCAGTCCGAGGCCGGTGATATCCTTTACAAGTTTAACGATCTGTAATTTCTGTCCGCCTGCAGCTTTGAGGATAACATCGAATGTAGTCTTCTCTTCAACCACAGGTGCTTCAGCAGCGGCCGGACCGGCGATTGCTACTGCAGCTGCAGCAGGTTCGATACCATACTCTTCTTTAAGTATTTTAGCCAGTTCATTTACTTCTTTAACAGACAGGTTAACCAGTTCTTCTGCAAATTTCTTAAGATCTGCCATTTTTATTGAATTTAGATTTGAGTTACTTAATTATTCTACTTTTTTTGATAGTGTTTCGAGAACACCATGAATTTTATTTCCACCTGATTGCAAGGCCGATATAACGTTCTTTGCAGGCGACTGGAGGAGAAGTACTATATCTCCGATCAGTTCCTGTCGAGTCTTGACGGTCATCAGGGCTTCGAGGCTTGATTCACCGATATAGACAGATTCCTGAACATAGGCGCCCTTAAGGACAGGCTTATCATGTTTTCTGCGGAACTCCTTTATTAATTTTGCAGGGGCATTTCCGGTTTGTGCAAACATGATGGATGTGGTGCCTTTAAGAACCGGATAGAGTTCATTAAAGTCACCTTCAGACATTTCGAGTGCTCTCTTGAGCAGAGTATTTTTTACAACAATTAACTTAATGTTATTTTCAAAACACTTTCTTCTCAGATCACTTGTGTCAGCGGCGTTCAGCTGAGCAGTATCAGTCAGATAGAAGTGGCTGTACTCTTTCAATTTCTCAGCAAGGCTGTCTATGATAGCATTTTTTTCTTCCCGTCTCATAATTTCTTTTCGAGTTTAATTTAAATTAATCATCAAGACCTTTAGGATCGATCTTAATACCGGGGCTCATTGTGCTTGAAAGGAAGAGGCTACGAATGTAGGTTCCTTTTGCTGCAGCCGGTTTCAGTTTGTTTACCATCTGGATAAACTCCCTTGCATTCTCGACGATCTTTTGTGCCTCGAAAGAGACTTTACCGATTGAGGTATGAATGATTCCGCTTTTATCAACTTTGAAATCAATCTTACCCTGCTTCACTTCTTTAACAGCCTTACCGATTTCCATTGTAACAGTTCCACTTTTCGGGTTCGGCATCAGTCCGCGGGGACCGAGTATTCGACCTAACTGACCGACTTTACCCATTACGGACGGCATGGTTATGATAACGTCAACATCAGTCCAACCTGCCTTGATTTTTTCAACATAATCATCAAGGCCAACATAGTCGGCTCCGGCATCTTTTGCTTCATTTTCCTTGTCAGGGGAGCATAAAACAAGAACCCGGGTTTCTTTTCCTGTTCCGTGAGGAAGGGAAACAACGCCGCGGACCATCTGGTTGGATTTCCTGGGATCGATACCTAACCTTACATCCAGATCGACCGAAGCATCAAATTTAGTTGTGGTAATTTCCTTTACCAGCGAGGATGCCTCTGTCAATGTATAAAGCTTGTTCCTGTCGAGTTTGTCGAAGGAAAGCTTCTGGTTCTTGGTAAGTTTAGTCATTTTTTCTCTAATTAGTTATTTACCGGGAATTCACCTTTTACTGCGATTCCCATACTGCGTGCGGTACCAGCTACCATCTTCATGGCCGACTCGAGTGTAAAACAGTTCAAGTCTTCCATTTTTTCATTAGCAATTGATTTGATCTGGTCCCAGGAAACAGTTGCCACTTTATTCCGGTTAGGTTCCTGCGATCCTTTTTTTGCTTTCGCAAGCTCAAGGAGCTGAACAGCAACCGGAGGTGTTTTGGTTACGAATTCAAATGATTTGTCTGAATAAACTGTTATTACAACCGGAATAACTTTTCCGGCCTTGTCCTGGGTCCTCGCATTAAATTGCTTACAAAAATCCATGATATTCACACCTTTTGAACCCAGTGCAGGGCCAACGGGTGGCGATGGATTAGCAGCTCCGCCACGAATTTGTAACTTGATAATTCCAGCAACTTCTTTTGCCATAATTTAGTATTTGCGTGTTTATTGCGAGAGCTTGACAGTCATTCAGGAAGCATTATGAATATTATAACCGTCAATATCTTCTGTTAATTTTCTTTTTCTACCTGCATAAAACTCAGCTCCAGGGGAGTTTTCCGGCCAAATATCTTGACCATCACCTTGAGCTTTTTCTTTTCTTCGTTCACCTCTTCGATGATACCTGTAAAACTGTTGAACGGGCCATCAATGACCTTAACCGATTCACCAACAAAGAAAGGAACGTTTAGTTCTTCGTCACTGGCATTAAGTTCATCGACTTTCCCAAGGATCCTGTTTATTTCAGATTTTCTGAGGGGTACAGGTTCACCGTCCTGTGACCCGAGGAAACCAATCACGTTGGGAATATTTCTCAGCAGATGCGGTATTTCGCCTGTAAGGATTGCTTCAACCAGTACATATCCCGGGAAGAAGGTTCTCTCCTTGCTGATTTTTTTGCCCGATCGGATCTGGTAAACCTTTTCGGTAGGGATAAGGACCTGGGAGACATATTCTTCAAGCTTCAGCCGGGCAACTTCATTATCAATATATTCTTTCACCTTTTTTTCCTTCCCGCCAATTGCCCGAAGCACATACCACTTCTTAATGTTCTCGCTCATCGGAATTAATCTTCTTGTTTAATATAACAAACTGTATATAAATTCCATAATCCTGCCAAAGCTAAAGTCGAGGGCAGATACAATGAGAGCGATAACCATTGTTGCAACAAGAACCAGGGTTCCGCTGTTCTGAAGTTCGCTCCATGTTGGCCAGGTGACCTTATGAATGAGCTCAGTATATGATTCCTTGAAATAACCTTTTATATCCATCTTTTTCTAAATTGTTGCACGGGAGGAGAGACTCGAACTCCCGACACCTGGTTTTGGAGACCAGTGCTCTACCAACTGAGCTACACCCGTATTCATATGGTCTGGTTGTTGAAACGCGATTCATCGCGTTTCAACCTTAACCATATTATTGTTATATCCAAAACCGTTTATTCGAGAATTTTAGTTACTGCACCGGCACCAACTGTCCTGCCGCCCTCACGGATGGCAAAACGGAGTCCGACGTTGATTGCAACCGGATATATAAGGTCAACAGTTATTGTGACATTATCGCCCGGCATTACCATCTCGGTTCCTTCAGGAAGGGTAATTTCCCCAGTGATATCGAGTGTTCTCACGTAGAACTGCGGACGATATTTATTGTGGAATGGCGTATGACGGCCACCTTCCTCTTTCTTCAGAACGTAGATCTCTGCCTGTATTTTCGTATGTGGGGTAATTGATCCTGGTTTTGCCAGTACCATACCTCTTTTTATTTCTTTCTTATCAACACCGCGGAGGAGGAGGCCAACGTTATCACCAGCTTCGCCCCTGTCGAGGATCTTGCGGAACATTTCAACACCTGTGCAGACGGTTTTGCGTTTTTCAGCGCCCAGTCCTATCATTTCGAGTTCATCGCTTGTTAAAACAACCCCGGTTTCAATACGGCCCGTTGCAACTGTACCGCGTCCTGTAATTGAGAATACGTCTTCAACCGGCATCAGGAAAGGCTTCTGGTTGTCACGTGGAGGTATCGGGATATATGAGTCAACAGCATCCATCAGTTCCATAACCTTCTCTTCCCACTTTGCTTCACCGTGCATTGCGCCGAGGGCTGATCCGCGAATGACTGGGGCATTGTCACCGTCGAATTCATAAAAGTTAAGAAGGTCGCGCACTTCCATTTCAACGAGATCGAGAAGTTCTTCATCGTCAACCATATCAACTTTGTTCATGAAAACCAGCACTTTGGGAACGTTAACCTGGTGTGCAAGGAGGATATGCTCACGAGTCTGAGGCATAGGGCCATCGGTAGCGGCAACAACAAGAATTGCGCCGTCCATCTGCGCCGCACCTGTAACCATGTTTTTGATATAGTCAGCGTGACCAGGGCAGTCAACATGTGCATAGTGACGTGCTGCTGTCTGATACTCCACGTGGGCTGTATTAATTGTAATACCCCTTTCCTTTTCTTCGGGAGCATTATCAATTGAGTCAAAATCCCTGATTTCAGAGAGACCCTTTTTAGCAAGGACCATTGTGATCGCTGCTGTCAAGGTGGTCTTACCATGGTCAACGTGACCGATTGTACCAATGTTTACATGCGGTTTCGACCTGTCAAATTTTTCTTTTGCCATAACTCCAAGCTTATTAAATTTAATTTATTCTATATACAGTTTTAATTCATTTTCTCATTGAGCCGGAGGGGGGAATTGAACCCCCGACCCCTTCCTTACCAAGGAAGTGCTCTACCCCTGAGCTACTCTGGCATCAAAAAGTGAGCGGGAGACGGAGCTCGAATCCGCGACCCTTAGCTTGGAAGGCTAATGCTCTACCAACTGAGCTACTCCCGCAAAATATCATCCAAAGAGGCCCGTTATTCACTCAAAACCTTCAGGTGCAGGGCAAACCCGTTTAAGTGGGGAGAGCAGGATTCGAACCTACGAAGGCATTCGCCAGCAGATTTACAGTCTGCCCCAGTTGGCCGCTTTGGTATCTCCCCCTTGAAACAGAGTTATTCTCCTAAGACATACACTTACAACTCTTTCAAGAGCCGATGAAGGGATTCGAACCCCCGACCTGCAGATTACAAATCAGCTGCTCTGGCCAACTGAGCTACATCGGCAATTTAAAGAACGTCCCGACAGGGCATATTAAACCCCTCAAAAATCGGTTTGCAAATGTATGAATTTATATTTCATTTTTCAAAATAATTTAAAATATTTTTAAACCGCAGAGGATCAAACACCTCTCATCTTTTGCTTATGCTTGGTAATCTGTTTTTTAAGTGCGTCAATTGCTTGATCAGTAGCTTCTTCGAACGACTTACTCTGTTTTCTTGCAAACAGCGGTCCACCTGGCAGCTCCAGCTTAATCTCGCTAATTTTATTCTCCCTGTCCTGATCCTTGTTAAGTCGCAGGTACACCTCAACGTTAACAATCCCGTCACCAATCTGGTTAATTTTTTCCAGTTTCTGGTTAACAAAATCAATTAGCTTCTTGTCGGCATCAAACCGCACTGAATGAATCTGAATGTTCATAGTAGCACCTCCTGTTTAATTGATTAGTATTTAAGCCCTTGGGTGAGCTTGTTTATATATTTTCCTAAGCTTCTCAAATGAATTATGCGTGTAAATCTGTGTTGCAGCCAGGTTGGCATGGCCAAGAAATTCCTTTATTGAGTTCAAATCGGCCCCACGATTAAGCATATGCGTTGCAAAAGTGTGCCTCAGAACATGCGGGCTCTTTTTTTCAATAGTCGTTACCATTGCCAGGTACCTCCTCACTGTATTATAAACATATTTATCATACAACTTGTTTCCATTGTTGCCCACAAAAAACCATTCACTGATCCCCCCCGGAAATGCCTCATTCCTGATCCTGATATACTCTTCCATCCTTAGGGTAAATTGCTTTAGGAGAGGGATTATCCTCTGCTTGTTCCTTTTACCCGTAACCTTTACCAGGCCTTCCTCCAGATCCACGTCAATACTCCGCAATCCTGTCAGTTCCGCCCTTCTCATGCCCGTCATGTAAAGCATCTCAATTATGGTCCTGTTCCTGATCCCGTTAAAATCATCGCCGAAATCATAGTTATCAAGCAACTTGTCAAGCGATCCTTCCTCAACAAAAACCGGCAGCCTTTTTCTGGCTTTTGGCAGAACGACCTTTTCAAGGGGATCATTCCTGACAATTCCTTCCTTCCTCAGGTACCTGTAATATCCGCGGAGCGATGAAATTTTCCGGTGAACGCTCACAGGAGTATATCCGTTATCCATAAGATACACAATCCACGACCTTATGTCATGCGATGTTACAGCATCATCGCCAACCTGCCCGCACTCTTTTGTTAAATAATTGTAAAACTGATCCAGATCGTTTATATATGACCTTACAGTAAGCGGCGAATACCGCTTCTCAATCTGCAGATACTGTAAGAACGATTCCTTATGATCCATGATAAAGGAACCTCATTATCTGTATTTAATCTAATACTGTGCCAGCCTGGAGGACTATTCCTCGCTTTCCTGAAGCTTCTGGACGTACTGAGCCTTCTTGATCTCTTCCCTCCGGCGTACTGAAGGCTTAACGAAAGCCTGACGGGCCCGTAATTCACGGATAACCCCTGTCTTTTCAAATTTCCTTTTGAACTTTTTTAAAGCTCTTTCAATATTTTCGCCTTCTTTTAATGGTACAATAATCATAATGTTAAATTCAGTTTTAAAACGAGGCGCAAAGTTAGAAATAGAAAAAATCTTTTCAAAGCTTTTATGGAATTAATTTAATCATCGCTGTTTATTTTAATTATTAAACAATCTATAATCGATTTTAGTTTCCTTTCCGATAATTACTAAAAATACAATTTTCGGCGGTTTATTCCAAATAAAGTGTGTTAAATAATGGTTAAAGTTAATATTCCTCCCTCGGGCTGCGAATCTTAGAATTCCAGGTAAGCCCCTATTTTCTGCGCCGTCTCCTCCGATATCACTTTATTCTCAACCATCTCCCCCACCCCGGGGATCCTGCCCTTCAACTCCCTGTATTTCAGGATTGCAGCCACCTCCTCCTTCTTAAAATAAGGATGCCGGATAAGTTCACCATAACCGGCACTGTTTATCTTGATCTTCCTGACCGACAACGTATCGGCCTTTAAGCGCGGTGAAACCAGGTCAAACGTTTCCTCAGGCAGTCCGTATACTTCCCTGAGCTGACCGACCGAGACAAAACCTCCTATAAGCTTTCTGTATTTAATTATCCTTGCTGACAGCACCGGTCCGATTCCCGGCAAGGATACAAGCGACGCCGAATCGCAGCTGTTTAGGTCAAGCGGACCTTCCTGCCTTCGGTAATAGTTCTCCTTCCTGACGGGTTCCAGCGCCAATCCGGCAGGTTCGGAAATTGAATCTCTTCCTGTTCTTTCTTCCCGGTAGCTCAGGGGAATTATTGTTAAATCAATTCTCTTTTGTGGTACGACAAACCTTATTCCAATTATACCTGCTATGATAAGCAACAGGATAAAAGTCGACCTCCTTTCCCGGCGTGTATATCCAAACCAGTTCATCAGGGATTCCTTGAATGAGTTCATATACGAAAATAAGCAGTGAGACTAACTGCAATTTAGTCAATTTCCGTGAGCGCAGGCATATTAATGTGAAAAATAGGAATAAAATGACCATAAAATCAGAAAGGGTAACCTATCCCCAGGACAAAAGTAAGGTCGTTCCTGAGATCATAGCTCCGGTTCACAACAATCCATTTTGAGCCATCTGAAATGGATGGATCACGGAGCTTCAATCCGAGATCAAGACGTCCGATAATAAATTTGAAATCGAACCTGAATCCGGTTCCGGTACCGACAGCCATATCATTCAAAAAGCTTTTAAACCGGAATTGTGCTCCGGGACGCGAGTTATCTTCGTTGAATGTCCATATGTTTCCGGCATCAACAAACAGTGCTCCCTCAAGGATCCAGAACAGTTTGAACCTGTATTCGGCATTCGCTTCAAGCTTGATGTCGGCAGTCTGGTTGATGAACTGTTTTTCATCTGGCTTAGTAATGAATTCGTATGAACCAGGGCCAAGCGATCTCACCTGCCAGGCCCTCAGGCCATTGGCACCGCCACCAAAATACTGTTTTTCAAATGGAATGGCTTTCGAGTTCCCGTATGGAATACCGACTCCGATGAATCCCCTGTACACAACGGAGCTTGCATCGTTCAGAATAACATTGTACCTCACATCGAGATCAGTGCGGATATATTGTGCAAATGGCTGTCCCAGTATGTTATAGGTGTCATCCTTTTTTTCAAGTCCGGCCAGCCTGCTGACAAGTGAAAGCATGTTGCCCGAGGCCTCGGCATTCAGTCGAAGAAACCAGTAGTCTTTCGATTTTTGTATCTTCTGATTGTTAAATATAAAAGAGTAATTTCCACCGAGTATCAGCACATCCTTGTAACTGTATGCAAGATATGACGATGCATCAATAATTGCCTGGAATGCGGAATCAATTGATTCCGGTGGCAGCTTTACCACGTTAAGCTGAACCGGATTAACAATGTGGGTCTGGTAGTTTTTGGCTTCCCAGCTGTATCCGAAAGTGGCATTTGCCACAGTCCTTGTATAAACAGGAAGGCTCTGATAATTAAATGCGGCAAGCATGTTGGTTGAGGGGTTGAAATTTTTGATAAATCCTTCCTTTTTCAGGAACGGGAATAAGAACTTCGGGAGTCGCATGCCAGCCTCAAAGCCATATTCCTGGATTGTTTTAATTGTTGTAACCGTCTGTTCCTTCTGCGTGATTATTTCAAAGGCGCCTTTGAGTTTCATATTGAACTGCTCTGCACCCCGGAACAGGTTCTTGTGCAGATAGACCAGGTTCAGTGCGCTTCCGGGATCTCCTGCCGTGTAGGTGCCCTCAACCTCTATATTAAATGATTGCTGGCTGAGCAATGTCAGCTGAATGTGACAGTCGAGAGCCCGTTTCGAATCGGTGCCAGCTTCGGCGACGACTTCACTGAAATAGATGTTGACAAGACGGTGGACTTTCAAAGCCATCAAATGGGTTTGCGTCTGCTCTGCATCCGAAATGTTGTAATCCGACCCGGGTTTGATATAAAGCGATTCAAGAATGAGATCGTACTTCAGGGGCTGCTTCTTATCACCTGAAATAAAATAATAACCCTTGTAATTTACTGTATCCAGGCCTCTGAAGTACGATTCTCCTCCTTCCAGAACATTCTTAGGAACGAAATCAGGATAGATATAAACATTTCTTACACTATATTTTGAGTGCGGCACATACCTGACCCTGTTGTTCTGGTCGGCTATCATGAAATTCTTTACAGTATATACAATGTTTACCTGCCTGTTGCCAATCGTACTGTCGATAAGGAACGAGATGTGATCGCCTGAAAAACCGTAATACCCGTTATTCCTTATAAATCGCTCAAAACGCGACTGTTCGGCCCGCAGGATTTCAACATCGTACGGCTTCCCCCGTTCGATAAGACAATTTACTGAATCAAAATTGAAAAGCTTCCTGAAAGTGGTATCAGCAAAATCGTAAGACAGATTCCGGATGATATATGGAGATTTCAGCTTAATATCATAGAAAACCTCAGCCTTCCTTTTTTCAATCTCAACCGTATCCGTAACAATCCCATCGAAAAATCCTTTGGACGCGACATATGATTTAATCTGTTCCTTGCTCTGGTCTGTTGCTGTTGAATCGTATATTACGGGAGCTTCGCCGATATTTCGCAGCCAGCTATGAGGCCACTTCTCCTTATCGATGTTTGAAAGGTTATATAAGCCCAGGTGGAACCGGGCACCGAATATTTTCTTATTGGGCTTCTGCCTGATATAAGGGAGAATTTCGCTTTCCTTAACGATCTCACTGTTAAGGCTGATGTGATTTTTATCAAGAAGTGAGCGTCCGGCCGGGACGTATTTTGTCGGATTACAGGAACAAACAATAAGCAGCAAAATGACATATTTGAGAGTATATCTCCTTAGCCTGCTAATTTTATAGATGCTGATACTTTTCAATTTGTACCGGAAAACAATTTTCAAATATAGCTAATCTGAACATCGTGGAAAAATCCATTTCAGGCAACTTTAAAATAACACGGTCAGGAATCGCGGTAAACAGGGAACCCTCAACCGGGGAACAGGAAATCGTTCAGGCAGTTTCAAAATAATCAGGAATGAAGTAAGGGATTGAAATTCTGAAATGTTAATTTTACATCCCGGGAACAGAAACCACACTACCGGTTGACAGTCCCATTCAATTTAAACCTGTCATTATATGCTGGGCAAGAACAAAGCTAAGTACATCATCTCACTTCAAAAAAGAAAGAACAGGGAAGAAGAAAAACTCTATGTCATCGAAGGAGATAAGATGGTCAGGGAGTTCATTAACAATGGGATGCCCCTGGTTACGCTTTATGCAAAACCAGAGTTTTTAAGCAGTATTCCGGCAAAGTCGATAGAGGCAATAAGCGAGGTTGAAGCCGTAAACTTCGAGGAGTTAAGGAAGATTAGCAGCCTTACAACACCGCATAACGCCCTGGCAGTAGTAAGGATGCCCGATGCGCGATCGGGAAACAGCGCTCCTTCAGATGCAATCTCCGTTGCCCTCGACCTGGTTCAGGATCCCGGCAACCTTGGTACAATAATAAGGGCTGCAGCCTGGTTCGGCATCAGGAACATTTATTGTTCCGAGGAGTGTGTCGACGTTTATAATCCAAAAGTGATCCAGGCCAGTATGGGTGCGGTCATGCACGTCACTGTCCAATATACCGGCCTTAAAAAATTGTTCGGGGCAGCCCGTGAAATGGGATTACCGGTTTTCGGTGCCGTCACAGAAGGAATTTCGATCTATACCCTGGAGGGACCATGCGACAGCGGGATAATTCTCCTGGGAAATGAATCCAGGGGGATCTCCGACGATCTGCTTCCGCTGCTCACCAACAGGATTATGATACCAAAATTCACAAGTGCCGGATACGGGATCGATTCACTGAATGTCAGCATGGCTGCTTCTATAATTTTTTCCGAATTTGCGAGGAGGAAGAGCGGGAATAGCTGATCAGAACAGCAGGAAGCCGCTATTCAAAATGAAATGCAACTATCCATATCTGCGAATGTATCCTTTCGATCGAATTAACAAACTCCGGATTTTTTGGTGCAGGGTCGTGGACCAGTACATCCCTGATCCCGTTTGACATTTTAAGTTCGATCGACAGTTTGAAGTATGGGAGATAAAAATCGAGACCCGCTCCAAGCTCATAGTACAGGTCTGATCTTCTTAACCTCAGGTATATCGGCTTCTCATCGTCGTACTCTTTTTTACCGGCAAGATCGTAGCGGTAATTGATTCCTCCGATAACATACGGCCTGACATTATTGAGCCTTTCACCCTTGTATTTCAATAAAAAGGGAAATTCAAGAAATGACGATTCAAGCCGCTGTCGCTCATCATAGATTTTCTCAACTTCTTCAATAAATCCCTGGGGACCATCCTGAATTTTATGTACCTGATAGAACCTGATATTCCTCTGACCGAAGGAGACACCTGGCAGGAATCTGAAGTCGAAGTATCTGCCGGGCCGGAAATTTGTGACTATCTGAATGTTAATTCCGGGATTCAGCAAACTGACTTCAGGATTGAGATATCTTGAAGTGTCTGATCCCATCTGTATCCTGGTTGGAACAATATTAAAATCCATCAGGTTGAAACCCAGGCTGAACCCAAAATGGAGCGCCTTGTCATCATACCATGAATCGTTTTTGGGTTTCTGCTTCTGGCCGGATAAATCAATATGAACAAGCAGCAAAAGACCCGCTAAAAATATATATAATAGTCTTTTTCTCAAAGTACCTGAATAGTAGTTTTTATGTAAATGATAACTATTATAATACTCAAATATTGTATTCACTCCTTATTCCCGGTATAAATAGTTGCCACCCCCCGTGTAAGCCTTTCCTGCTTTACCCCGGTAAGCCCTGCCGTCCTCATTAACTGCATGAAATCTTCGCTGTCGGCAAAATCCATCACTGACTTTTGAAGGTATTTGTATGCCTTCCTGTTCCTTGAAAAAAGTCCGCCAAATGAAGGGAGTAAATTGCGGAAATAAAAATCAAAAACGCTTCTGAAAGCAGATCCGTCAGGCTTTGAAAATTCAAGAACAAGAACAAGCCCGCCTTTCCTGACAATCCTTCTCATTTCGGAGAGACCTTTTACCGGATCCGAAAAGTTCCTTACCCCGAAAGCAACCATCGCAACATCGAAAGTATCATCAGGGAAACAGATGTTTTCAGAATCACACTTCAGAAGTTCAATCAGATCAGAGAGCCCCTTTTCCATGACTTTCCTCCTGCCCAGCTCGAGCATCTTTTCGGATATGTCGATCCCTTTCACCGTCCCGGGATCTGCCTTTGCCGCTGCAATTGCAAGGTCGCCAGTCCCGGTTGCCACATCGAGTATTGCAGGATTCTTACAGACATCAGAAATTATTTCGATTGCCCTTCTTCTCCATCTCTTATCAATACCGAATGAGAGAAGATGATTCAGGAAATCATATCTCCGGGCAATTGAGTCAAACATCGGCCCAACGGCTTCCTTATCCTTGTTAAGTTGCATTCCCTCCAACGGGCGTTTAGATTAAAGAATGCAAAGATAGTCATTTGGTTGATATACTTTGAAATACGTATTATAATGCGTATTAAAATACGTATTATAATACATATTTTATTGAAAATGAATTTAAAGTCACCTACCAGGCGATCACGTTTCCTCAACTCTGACCCGGTTTGAGTTCATATGGTCGCGGGTACATCAGATTAAATAAATTCCTATTTTTACATAAATAAAAAAAAATCAGGACAATATGAAAAAGATTATTATGATCACCGGCGCCACAAGTGGTTTCGGGTGGGCGACAGCAATCAGGTTTGCGGAGAGCGGTGATGATATTATTATCACGGGAAGGCGAAAAGAACGTCTGTCACTTCTCGAAGGGGAGCTCTCCCGCTACAATGTCAGGGTTCTCCCGCTTAATTTTGACGTCAGGAACAGGGACGAGGTATGGTCGGCTGTTAATGGCCTGCCGGCGGATTGGAAAAAAATTGATGTTCTCATAAATAATGCAGGGCTGGCAGCAGGACTGTCGCATATCGACGATGGCGATACCGATGACTGGGACAGGATGATAGATACAAATGTAAAGGGTCTTCTGTACGTAACCAGAGCCGTTTCTCCTTTAATGGTTGCAAGGAAGACAGGACACATAATCAACATATCTTCAATAGCCGGGAAGGAAGTTTATGAGAACGGGAACGTATATTGTGCTTCCAAACATGCAGTTGACTCACTCTCACGATCGATGAGGATTGATCTGCTTAAGCACAACATCAAGGTGACGAACATAGCTCCGGGCATGGCTGAAACCGAATTCTCACTTGTCAGGTTCCATGGAGATGAAGAAAGGGCCAATGCTGTTTACAGGGGAATTGATGCTCTTAAAAGTGAAGATGTTGCGGATGTGATCTATTATTGCACTACCCTCCCGGAGCATGTCTGTATAAACGATCTTGCGATAACCCCGACCGCCCAGGCGAATGTTATGCATAGTTTCAGAAAGGTGTAAGGGAGTAACAGGGGAAAAACAAGACCTCCCGGCGGGGAAAGAATTAAAAGTAAATCCAATCAAATCAATTTTAATTATGAAAAACTCTTTCAGGCTCTTACTTCCGGCAATTCTATTTTCTTGCTTATTCCAGAGCACCTTATCCGGAATAGACACAAAAAACACAAGGCTGATGTCACAACCTGCGATAAGTGCCGATCACATCGCATTCATTTATGCAGAAGACCTGTGGCTGGCAAATCCTGACGGCTCCGGTCCATTAAGGCTTACAGTGGATGATGGCATCGAATCGGATCCTTATTTCTCACCCGACGGAAAGCTGATAGCATTCAGCGCCCAATATGACGGGAACACCGATGTATTTGTTATCCCTGTCGAGGGGGGAGTGCCGGTAAGACTGACCTGGCACCCTGGGAATGATATTGTAAGGGGATTTACACCCGATGGCTCCGCTGTGCTTTTTGCCACTCAGCGATCCTCATTTTCAGGAAGATACTTCCAGCTTTATACTGTCGGAGTTGCAGGAGGATTCCCTGAAAAACTAGAAATCCCCAATGCATGGTTTGCATGCTATTCCCCTGACGGGAAATCAATGGCCTACACCCCGCTTACCCCGCAATACTTCCAGTGGAAGAACTACAGGGGAGGAACCATATCAACGATCCTGGATCTTTTCATTTGCCGATAATTCGGTTGTTAAAATACCTCAACCGCAGGATGGCTGCAATGATGCCGATCCCATGTGGATAGGGAACACCATCTATTTCACAAGCGACAGGACAGGCGAATTCAACCTTTTCTCCTACAATACAGAAACTAAAGAAGTAAAGCAGCTGACTTCATTTAATGATTTCCCCATACTTAAGGCATCGGCCGGCAACGGGAAAATAATATTTGAGCAGGCGGGATACCTTCACACCTTTAATACCGCAGGTTCACAAAACTCCAGGCTGACCATCGGGATAGCCGCAGATCTTCTCGAACTAAGGCCCAGGTATGTGCAGGGAAACAATTATACGCGCAGCGGGGATATTTCTCCTACAGGTTCAAGGATTCGTCATGGATTACAGGGGCGACATAATTACTCTTCCGGCTGAAAAGGGCGACCCGAGAAATATAACACTCACCACGGGAGTTCACGAAAAGTTCCCGACCTGGTCTCCCGACGGAAAGTCGATTGCCTACTTTTCAGATGCAGGAGGAGAGTATTCGCTTCACATAAAACCGCAGGACGGCAAGGGTGAGGCTAAAATAATCAGGCTTAACGGAACCGGATTCTATGCAAACCCGGCCTGGTCGCCTGACAGTAAGAAAATCAGTTATGTCGATAACGGACGAAATCTATATATTCTTGATATTGAATTAAATACAATTAAAAAGATAGATTCAGACGAAGTCTACTTCCCAGGTCAATTCAGGGATATATTCGGAGACTGGTCATCCGATTCAAAATGGATCGTTTATACAAAAATACCTGAAAACAAACTTTGAAAGAATTTACCTCTATTCAGTCGATCAGCAAAAGTCATTTCCGGTCACTGACGGACTGAGCGATGCTTCCGATCCGGTTTTTGATCCGAACGGTGAGTATCTGTATTTCTTTGCTTCGACTGATGCGGGACCCGTCGTGAACTGGTTCGACCTGTCGAGCCAGGATATGAGAATGACAAATTCAATCTACCTCGTAACGCTCAGAAAAGATATTATTTCACCCCTGATAAAGGAGAGTGATGAAGAGGGCGTAAAAACCGAAAAAACAGAACCTGAAAAACCAGCGGAAAAAGCTACCGGAAAAAGCAAAAAAGATTCTAAAACTCCTGCCCCTGAGCCGGAAAAGCCTGAACCGCTGAAAATAGAGACTGACGGATTGCAGAACAGGATTGTCAGTTTACCCGTCAGGGCAGGCAACTATTCAAATCTCGGAGTTGCAGCAACGGGTGAGATATTGTATATCGTCAGACCTTCGGAGCAGCCTGAATCTTCAAAGCTTCATAAGTATAACCTGAAAGACCGCAAAGACGAGGAGATAATGGAGCTTGACTTTTACCTTGTTTCAGCCGATCAAAAGAAGATGTTTTACATAAAGGGACAAACTTACGGCATTACCGCTGCAGGAAAGAAACCTGAGGTCGGAAAAGGGATCTTAAACACAGGTGCAATTTCGGTGAAAATTGACCCCGCTGTTGAATGGCCGCAGATTTTCGATGAAGCATGGAGGGTCAATCGTGATTATTTTTATGATCCGGGAATGCATGGAGTTGACTGGAAGTGCAATGAAAGCAAAATACTCGGTTTTCCTTCCTGACCTTGCCTGCAGAAGCGATCTTAACAGGGTGATCCAATGGATGTGCAGCGAACTCAGCGTTGGTCACCACAGGATTCAATCGCCCGGAGACAGGCTGAATAATCCGCAACGGATCGGGGGTGGATTGCTCGGAGCTGATTATTCAATATCCGGCAACAGGTACCAGATTGCGAAGATCTACGGAGGACTTAACTGGAATCCCGATCTGAAATCGCCACTTACTGAGCCGGGGCTCAATATCACTAAGGGAGATTACATTCTGGCAGTTGACGGGAATGATCTGACTGCTGATAAGAACCTTTACAGCTTCTTTGAAAACACCGACGGTAAGATTGTCGAACTCACTATTAACACAAAGCCTGACTATGCAGGATCGAGGGTTGTCAGGGTTGTCCCGGTAGCAAATGAATATTCACTCAGGAACCGCGACTGGGTTGAAGGGAACCTGAAAAAGGTTACTGAATCGACAAACGGGCAGGTGGCGTATGTTTATGTACCGAATACGGCAGCACAGGGGCACGAATACTTCAAACGCTATTTCTTCCCCCAGGCCGACAGGAAAGCCATCATAATCGATGAAAGGTTTAATGGGGGCGGATCACTGGCAGATTACTATATTGACATACTCCAGCGTCCGGTTCAGGCTTACTGGAATATGAGGTACGGATTGGATCTCAAATCACCAAGCGCCTCAATACAGGGTCCGAAGGTAATGATCATCGATGAGACCGCAGGATCGGGCGGCGACATGCTCCCATGGATGTTCCGTAAATTCAGGGTTGGCACACTTGTCGGAAAACGGACATGGGGCGGACTGGTCGGCATACTGGGGTTCCCCGAATTCATCGATGGAGGTTCAGTGACTGCACCCAATGTTGCAATCTGGACTAACGATGGATTCGTCGTTGAAAACGTCGGGGTGGCACCGGATATTGAAGTGGAGCAATGGCCCGCTGATATAATCAACGGCAGGGATCCCCAGCTCGAAAAAGCCATAGAAGTTGCACTGCAGGAACTTGCAAAGAATCCGCCTGTTGAGCCTGTAAGGCCACCTTATCCGGTAAAGGTGAGGAAGTGATAAAGAATGCTGGGCGGATGGGAGGCGAGTGGAGAGATGGAGCGAGGGAGTGGAAGATGGGGAGATGGTTAAATATTTTAGTTTATTTAGTATAAGCTTTTTATAATGTATACATATAGTTATTTACTGGATTTCACAAAGCAGGTTTTCGGAAAGATGGGCTGCAGCGAAAAGGACGCGGAAATCATAGCCGATGTCTTTCTGGCCGCTGAGCTCAGGGGGCATGCATCGCATGGAATGATAAGAATAAAAGACTATCATGAATTATGGAAAGCCGGGAGGATCAATGTGAAACCGGATGTGAAAGTAGTGCATGAAACGCC
Organism: uncultured Bacteroidales bacterium; assembly: GCA_963737255.1. Lineage (GTDB taxonomy): Bacteria > Bacteroidota > Bacteroidia > Bacteroidales > VadinHA17 > LD21. The sequence continues at coordinate 1,007,616 of CAVTSB010000002.1, read as the reverse complement.
CAGCACTGCAGTTGTAGACGGCGACAATGCAATCGGGATGGTTGCAGCCCGTAGGTCGATGGAGGTTGCAATTGAAAAAGCGGGGACCGCAGGAACAGGCTGGGTGGCCACCAATAACTCAAATCACTTCGGCATTGCAGGATATTACTCGATGATGGCGCTTAGGAAAGATATGATCGGCATCTGCCTGACCAACGCCAATCCCCTTGTGGCTCCGACCTTTTCGATCAGCAGGATGATGGGTACCAATCCCATAGCTGTAGCAATACCTTCACTGAAACAACCTCCGTTTGTGGCTGACTTCGCAACCACACCGATAGCCAGAGGCAAACTGGCTGTGTCGGAAAAGAAAGGTGAAAAAGTCCCGTTTGGATACGTCCAGGATAAAAGCGGCAATCCATCCAATGATCCGGCAATACTTAAATCAGGAGGTTCAATGCTGACCCTGGGAGGCGACAGGATTCACGGGAGTCATAAAGGATACTGCCTTTCGGCAATCGTTGATATTTTCTCAGCAGTGTTCAGCGGAGCCAATTTCGGACCGTTTGTTCCTCCCAGCGTGGCATACCTGCCGGTTCTTGATAAGAAAGTAGGTAAAGGGACCGGCCATTTTTTCGGGGCAATGAGAATAGATGCCTTCCAGCCGGCCGGTGAATTCAAATCAAAAATGGATGAATGGATTGAAACTTTCCGTTCAGCAAAGCCAGCCGCCGGTCAGGAAAAAGTGCTGATCCCCGGCGATCCGGAAAGAGAGTGCGAAGAAAGAATTATGAGGGAAGGTATCTCTCTTGTTCCGGCGATTGAGAAAGATCTTCGTGATATCGCTTCAGCAATTGGAGTTCCCTTCGGGTAATTTACTTATTTACTGATTCATGAAACCCTGATCCTTCAGGACTTGCAGGAGGATTTTTGAAAAGTACACATTGTCTTCCTTCTTGTACCTTATATCGGTAAACACCTGCGCCAGGCTCTCCTTCTTATTCTCGGCAACAAATTGCTGCGAATCTTTCCTGTTCTCCTTTTCTGAATAAAACCTGTCAATATCCGCATCAGTGTAATCCCTGTAGATCTCATTATGGACCACGGCCTCCAGGGGAAGCCTGTCGACCTGAACAGGCTGCTCGGCCGGCCATCCTGCTGTGACAGTAGTTACGGGAATTACACCGCGGGGAAGCTTCAACACTTCTATGATCTTGTGAGCCATATAGGTTGTTGTGCCAAGGTAACAGATTCCAAGTCCACGCGATTCTGCAGCCATGCAGAATGTTTGTGCCGCAATCAGTGCATCGATGGCAGCAGTCATGAACGACATGAAATTATCGTATCCCGGATCGGCCTTCCTGAGGACACACCATTTATTAAACCGGTTAAAATCGGCACAGAATGTAAGGACCAATGGAGCCTCAACAATCATTTTCTGATTAAAATGGAATGGTAACAACTCCTTCTTAACAGCCGCATCGTGTGTTACTATTATACTATAAACCTGCATATTTCCGGTTGTAGAGCATCTCGCCGCTGCCATGAGCAGCTCTTTCAGAAGCGATTCCCCGACAGGTTCTGCCGAGTACTTTCTTACTGTTCTCCTGTTAAGCATACCTGGAATAAAATCGGTCATGTTAAAAATCTTTAAGAAGAGGGGCAAAGTAAACAAATTCTGCCAAAACCTGTGAAATTGATGAAAAGGATTTTCTTATATTAGCATGATCCAAAAAAATCAATCTATAAAAAAATGAGCAGACCAGTTACATTGTTCACAGGCCAGTGGGCCGATTTAACCTTTGAAACAGTTTGTGAGAAAGCCAGGTCATTTGGTTATGATGGACTGGAGCTCGCATGCTGGGGCGACCATTTTGAAGTTGATAAGGCTACTGACGAATATTGCCAGTCAAAAAGGAAGATGCTTGACAAGTATGGGCTGAAGGTTTTCTCAATTTCAAATCATCTTGTCGGACAGGCAGTTACAGACAGGATTGATGAAAGGCATAAGGGTATTCTGCCCGGCTATGTCTGGGGGGATGGTGATCCTGAAGGAGTCAGGAAGCGTGCAGCGGAAGAGATGGTGAGGACAGGCGAGGCTGCAAAAAGGCTTGGTGTTTCAATCGTAAATGGTTTCACCGGAAGTCCGATCTGGCATCTCTGCTATTCATTTCCGCCTGTTCCGGTGAAGATGATCGAAGACGGATTCGATGAATTTGCCCGGCGCTGGAAACCTGTTCTGGATGCATATGCAAAACTGGGAATAAGGTTTGCCCTGGAGGTGCACCCGACTGAAATAGCTTTTGATATAGCTTCAGCACGCAAGGCATTAAAGGCTGTAGACAATCACCCTGCTTTCGGTTTCAACTTTGATCCCTCCCATTTCGGTTACCAGGGTGTTGATTACATTGCATTCATTTATGCTTTCAGCGACAGGATCTTCCATGTTCATATGAAGGATGTCGCATGGTCTGAATTTCCTGCTGAAGCAGGTGTATTCGGCGGACATACGGAATTCGGAACAAGAGGACGATACTGGGATTTCAGGAGCCTGGGCAGGGGTAATATTAATTTTGAGGAGATAATCAGGGCGCTGAACCGGATCGGGTACAAGGGACCGTTGTCGGTCGAATGGGAAGACGGCGGAATGGATCGCGAGCACGGTGCCAGGGAGGCTTGTGAATTTGTCAGGGCTGTTGACTTCGCTCCTTCGGACATTGCCTTTGATTCAGCTTTTGAAAAATAGGACCGGATTTTATACACTGGATTTCTTAAATTACCCTAACCCTTAATCATTCTTTATGGACACAATCAAAAAAGCTCAACTATTCAATGCAAGTTGCGTTGCATTGGTTGTCACGGCACTTGCCTTTGCAACAAGAGGCTCATTTGTTGAAGCATGGGCAACCGAGTTTAATCTCACACACACCCAGGTAGGGTGGATAGTAGGTACAGCATTCTGGGGATTTACACTGGCCATGTTTTTCGGCGGACCCCTTGTTGATGTTATCGGACTTGGAAGGATCATTTCAATTGCATTTTTCTGCCATGTCATCGGTATAGTTCTCACTATTGTTGCAACAGGTTTCTGGACACTCTTTATCTCGACACTTTTCGTCGGCATAGCCAACGGCAGTGTTGAGGCTGCCTGCAATCCGCTTATTACCAGCATGTATACCGAAGAAAAAACACGGCGACTTAACAGGTTTCATGCCTGGTTTCCTACAGGCATTGTGATAGGCGGCCTGATCGTTTATCTTTTTAATAACATAGGGCTTACAAACTGGAGATATGCGATGGGAATCATGCTTCTTCCCACGTTTGCCTATGGCTATATGTTCCTCAATAAGCAATTCCCGAAGACTGAACGTGTCGTTACCGGATTTACTTACAGGGATATGTTGAAGGCATGTGTCAGCCCCCTGTTCCTCTTTATGGCTTTCTGCATGATACTTACGGCTGCTACTGAATTAGGTACAAACCAATGGATTGCAGCGCTGCTGGCCAATGTGTCTGACAACCCGATCCTGCTGCTTGTCTGGATTTCGGGGATTATGGCTCTGGCGCGCCAGTTCGGCGGTACGATTATCCATAATACGAAATCGACCGTCATACTGATGACTTCTTCAATCCTTGCATTTATCGGTTTGATCCTTATGGGATATACAAGCGGTCCTGTCATGGTATTTGCATCAGCCGGGATATTTGCCCTGGGGGTTGCTTTCTTCTGGCCTTCCATGCTTGGATTCGTTTCCGAGAACATACCTGAAAGCGGAGCTCTCGGGCTAGCAATCATGGGAGGTATCGGATTCCTGGGAGGAGCAATAGCGCAACCGGTGCTCGGTGCCATTTTTGATGCTCAAACCGCAGCTGCAGTGCCCGCCGGGCAAACCATTGAGGCATTGCAAACCGCATTGGCCGGCACCGCTGATGCAGCATTACTGGCAACTGCCCAGCTGACGGGAGGTGCACATACTCTCAGATATGTGGCAATTGTACCGGCAGTGCTCATTATATTTTTTACTTTTTTACATATGAGGAAAAGGAAAAAGATATAAAAGACAAAAGATAAAAGACAAAAAGACAAAAGGCAAAAGTTGAGGAGTGTAACTCCGAAATCCCGCTTATGCGGGGATAAAAGTAAAGTCATTAGATCCGCTCCCGGAGGGAGCCCGGATGAAGGGCTGGACTGTGGTGGGGCCCTGGGTGGATTTGAGAAAAAGAATTGTCAGCACAATTGTAATTCGCTAAATTCAAAATATTATGAAGAAAATAAAAATGGGAATGATCGGAGGCGGTATAGGTGCATTTATTGGCGATGCCCATCGCCGTGCCTCAAGGATTTGCAACGACTTTGAACTCGTCGGTGGAATATTTGATGCTGATTATAAGAAAAGCAAGCAATTTGCCGCCGATGAGGGGATCAGTCCTGATCGCTGCTATGAAGGAATGGAGGCGCTGATCAAGGCGGAAAAAGCAATGCCTGCCGGTGAGAGAATGCAGGTGGTATCTGTCGTGACACCGAATGCTCTTCATTATGGCTTTGCAAAGAGTCTGCTTCTGAACGGTTTTCATGTAGTGTGCGAGAAACCGATGACAATGGCTGTCGAAGAAGCCCTTGAACTTGAGAAGCTGGTTTCAGAGACGAAACTGACGTTTGCCCTGACTCATACCTATACCGGATACCCGATGGTGCGCCAGATGAGGGATCTTATTGCCAAAGGGGTTCTCGGGACAATTCAGCGGATTGATGCACAATACTACCAGGGCTGGATCAATTCAATAATACATGGCACCGGAAGCAGGATTACCGGAGTCTGGAGGCTCGATCCGAAGCATGCGGGAGTCAGCAGTTGCATGGGCGACATCGGGGTACATGCCTTTAATCTCATAGAATATACCACGGGTCTGGAAATCAAGGAGATATTATCAGATCTGAGTTCTGTCAAAGAGGGGGTTGCCCTTGACCTTGACGGAACGGTATTGCTCAGGTTCGGGAATAACCTTAAAGGTGTAATCAGGGCAAGCCAGGTGTGCGGCGGCGAAGAGAACTGTATTACCATTGCTGTATACGGCTCAAAGGCAAGTCTGAAATGGGCGCAGGAAAATCCCAATTACCTTTATATGCTGAGCGACACCGAACCTACCAAAGTATTCAAGCCGGCACACGGCTATAATGAAAAGCTGGCTGAAGCCGGACATACTATGCCGTCGGGTCACCCTGAAGGCATTTATGAGGCTCTTGCCAATATCTACAAAGGCACCGCAAAATCGATCCGCGGTGAAGTGTTCGTACCCGGCGAGTTTCCGACAGTACACGACGGCGTAAGGGGAATGAAATTTATTCACTCGGTTGTAGCATCCAACAAGATGGGGAATATCTGGGTTAAGATTGAGTAGAAAGACGCGAGGAAGAAAGATAAAAGACAAAAGAAAAAAGACAAAAGTTAGAACCAAAAAGATAAAAGGGAAAGATCAAATTAACAAGTAAACTTAAAATCACATGGAAGACAATAACAAATCAACCAGTCAGGTTTCGCGCCGCAGATTTATAACGATGACAGCGGCCGTTGCAGCGCTTGCAGTTGTTCCGGCTGACTTCAGCTTTGGCGCCGAACCCAAAAAAGTAAAAGCCAGGAAGCCGAACTCAAATTTCGGTGGTGTTCAGATTGGCGCTATAACCTACAGCTGGCGCAGTTTGCCGTCAGGAGCAGAAGATGTACTTAAATATTGCCTCGCAGCCGGGATCAGTTCAATTGAGCTCATGAGCAACACTGCGGAACAATTTGCCGGCATGCCGCAGGTTGCAATGCAGAGGCCTGCACGCGATGCTTCGGAAGAGCAGAGAGCTGCATTTCAGAAAGCCATGAAGGAGAATGCCTCTGCACAGCGGGAGTGGAGACTGACAGCACCAATGTCAAAATTTGAGGAATTGAGGAAAATGTACAATAAAGCAGGTGTAAAGATCCATATAGCAAAGTTTTCACCTGAGAACTGGTCGGATGAAGAGATAGATTATTCCTTCAGGGCAGCCAGGGCTTTGGGTGCAAAAGGTGTTTCCACTGAGATCGGGGATCTGTCAGCCGGGAAGCTCGGGACATTTGCTCAGAAATACGGAATGAAGGTAATACTGCACCAGCATATGCAGCCGGGGCAGCCGGGATGGACTTTCGAAAAGTTCCTTGAGATGTCGCCCGTAAACATGCTTAATTTTGATGTCGGTCACTATTTCGGAGCAACCGGGTTGCATCCAAACGGTATTATAGAAAAACTTCATGACCGCATTGCAAGCATACACATAAAGGACAAGACCGGGCCAAAAGCAACTCCTCCGAACACCAATATGGAATTTGGAAAGGGTGAAACACCAGTTGCAGATATCCTTTTGCTGATAAAGAAGAATAAGTGGCCGATTAATGTCGATATCGAGCTTGAATACAATGTTCCGGAAGGTTCTGACGCACAGGCTGAAGTAAAGAAGTGCGTTGATTACCTGAAGAATATCCTCGTTTAATATTAAAACCTGCAGTCTCTGTAAAAGGTTTACCACTGGATCACCTGAGAGGACTTTTTAGTTCTCTCAGAATCTTTGTGTATATGCATGGCAATAAGGAGTCTTGCCATTTTTAAAATAGTAATCCTGATGGTAACCTTCCGCTTCATAAAATTCTGACGCTTTTGTTACAGCAGTTGCAACCTTTAATCCTTTTTCCTTCAGAATTGCAATGCTCTTCTCAGCTATTTTTCTCTGATCCTCGTTCAGATAGAATATCTCGGATCTGTATTGATCCCCGATATCCGGGCCCTGCCTTCCGACCTGGGTGGGATCGTGTATCTCAAGAAACAACCTCAACAGTTTTTCGTACGATATCTTATCCGGGTCATATACGACCTTAACAGTCTCGGCATGTCCGGTATTTCCGGTGGTCACCTCCCGGTAGGATGGATTCTTCACATGTCCTCCGGTAAATCCTGAAGTTACTGATATGACACCCGGGGCTTTCTGGAGGTAGTATTCAACCCCCCAGAAACATCCGCCGGCAAAGAGGGCGGTTCCATACCTTCCCGGGTCGAGTTGGGCCGGTACAAAATCGAGCGAAACGGAATTGACGCAATGCCTGATATTCTTTGCAGTAAATCCTTCACCTGTAAAAACATGGCCAAGGTGAGCCCCGCAATTAGTGCATTCAATTTCAATCCGCATACCGTCAGGATCGGGATACCTTTTAACTGCCCCTTTTATTTCATCGTCAAAGCTTGGCCAGCCGCAATCTGATTTGAACTTGGATGTCGATGCATAGAGTGCTGCACCGCATTTTTTGCAAACATAAGTTCCCATTTCATAGAAGTTGTTATACTTCCCCGTAAAAGGTAACTCGGTTCCCTTACTGTCAATAACTCTGGATTCCTGTTTTGACAATTCATTATTTGATAATTTATCCTGCGAAAAAGACTGGGTGCTCATAGCAAGTGTAAGTAATATAATTCCGTAAAAAAATTTCATCTCCCTGAATGTTTAAACCTTCTGATACAACAAAATTGCAAATATTTTGTTTTTAATATTTATAAAGATGCATAATGTTCAAGTCATTTAATCCCCGAAAAATAATATTTTGGCACGTTGATTGTTTCTTAAATGAATGTTTTACATTTGTGTGTTAATTTAAACCATGGTTTTTATGAAAAAGTTTGCGGTCATCCTGGTTGTTCTTTTTATATCTGCTGTATTTCTCAGTTCATGTAATGAAAAGGCATGCCCTGCTTACTCAAAAGCCGATTCTCAGCAAACCGAGAATAACGGCTGATACGTTCGTAAATAGTTTTATTCTTTCCTGTAAGTTGGCAGATTGAAATGAAGAAGCTGCTTATAATTGTAATCCTGTTTTACTATGGCACCTCTGTTATATTTGGACAGGGTGAGCTTGATGAGCAGCAAAAGATATTTTTCAGAAATGAAAGGTCATTCGCCGGGATACTGAGCTCTGACGGTTTCGGCATAAGTTACAGGGACGCTAAAAGGGTTGATTTTCTAAATAAGCGCTATTTTGAAATAGAGGCCGGAACATTAAAACATCCAAGGGAGTACAGAATATCAAATCCGGCTTACCAGACACCAGGAACCTTCATTTTCGGGAAACTCAACTCAGTATTTTATTTCAGAGGTAGTTACGGACACCAGCATGAACTGTTCAGCAAGGGTGACATTGGGGGTATTGCCATCAGGTACTTCATCTCAGCCGGTCCGGTTCTGGCAGTTTACAAACCCATATATTATAAGGTTCTAAAACCTGTATCACAGGTCGAGTTTCAGCTGGTTGAAGAGAAGTTCGATCCCAACATTCATCAGCCGATCGATATATACAGCAGAGCATCGTTTACAAAGGGACTTAAAGAAATAAAGGCGCTTCCCGGATTATTTGCAAAGGGGGGTTTTAATTTTGAATACAGCAAAGAGGATAAGGTTATTCATGCAATTGAGGTCGGGGTTCAATTAAGCGGTTTTCCCAAAAAGATCCCGATAATGGCAGCCGATGATAATAAATCAGTATTTTTCTCACTTTTTGTCAGTTACAGGTTTGGGATTATTGTCGATCCGCTTAATCCCGAAACAAATAAATTCTCATACATTTTCAGGAGAAAAAGAACCACTGTAATTTATTAACACCTGTCGTTTCTAATTAAAAAAATACTAATTTTGTGCGTATTTTATTAACCAAATTATGATATAGTTATGTCAAGGATTAAAGTTGCTATTAACGGCTTCGGCAGGATAGGCCGCAATGTTTTCAAGATTGCCTTTGAAAGAGATGACATTGAGATTGTAGGTATTAACGATCTTACTGATACAAAAACTCTTGCCCACCTGCTCAAATATGATTCCACACAGGGTAAATATTCAGGTGTCACCTATGATGATCAAAATATAATCGTCAATGGTGATAAGATCAAGGTTACCGCTGAAAAATCTCCAATAACCATTAAGTGGGAAAAAACTCCGGACGTTGTGATTGAATCAACCGGTGTATTTACTTCAAAAGAGAGCCCGAAAGGCGGTTATGGCGACCATCTGAAGAATGGTGCAAAGAAAGTTATACTTACAGTCCCTGCAAAGGACGAAATTGACGCCATGATTGTTCTGGGAGTTAATGAGGATCATCTAAAGCCGGAACATCAATGCATTTCAAATGCCTCCTGTACGACCAACTGCCTTGCACCAATTGCAAAAGTCCTGAACGACGCTTTTGGCATAGAAATCGGTTATATGACGACCATACACTCATATACAAATGACCAGAGGATACTTGACCTTCCGCACAAAGACCTGAGACGCGCCAGATCGGCTGCCTTATCGCAGATTCCAACAACCACAGGTGCTGCCAAGGCAGTAGGCAAAGTGATCCCTGCACTGAAAGGCAAGCTGGATGGTATTTCCGTAAGAGTGCCAACCCCGACAGGTTCACTTGTTGACCTCGTTGCAGTTCTGAAGAAGGAAGCCACAAAGGAAGAGATCAATGCCGCTATGAAGAAAGCTGCAGAAGGTCCAATGAAGGGAATTCTCGAATATTGCGAAGATCCTATTGTCTCTGTTGACGTAATTCATACAACTGCATCATCAATATTTGATTCACTGAGCACGATGGTCAATGGCAAAATGATCAAGGTGCTATCATGGTATGACAACGAGTGGGGTTATTCCTGCAGGGTAGTTGACCTTATCCCTCTCGTAATGAAATAGTATTCAGTTTGAACAGGAAAAGGGACTTCAGGTCCCTTTTTTTTTTTAATCTCCTCTCAACCTTCCTTCAGTTTTTTATCCTCTTCCCCCGGGTACCCGGGATCCCCTTATTCGTATCTCAACGCTTCTATCGGATCGATGTTTGCTGCTTTGACAGCCGGTGCATAACCGGAGACAACACCCACAATGAAGCAGACCGCCAGCCCGGTCAGAACCCAGAACCAGGGTATTACAAAGCTTGACCTTAGCATTGAAGAGACTGCATTTCCGATCAGAATTCCCAGGATTATTCCAAAAAGCCCGCCGAACTGACCTATCAGGATGGATTCATATAAAAACTGGTATTTAATTGTCCTTGGCTTTGCTCCGATTGCTTTTCTGACCCCAATCTCCCTTGTCCTTTCAGTAACTGAAACGAGCATGATATTCATTAGTCCCACCGCGGCGCCAAACAGGGTTACGATACCAATAAGTGTTGCTGCGATCGTTACAAACCTTATATTTTTAAGCAGCATATTTAGTATTGAATCACTTTTTGAAACATTGAAATCAGATTCGTCCCTCGGATTGAGATTCCGGATAACCCTGAAAACACCTTCGGCTTCACCTGCCAAAACGTCGAGATTGACAGGATTCAGTGGCATGACGGTTATATTGAAGTTCATGTTCGGCCGCGAAAAATACTGACGGGCAGTAGTAACAGGCATAAAGCAGACCATGTCGCTCGACATTGCGCTTGCACCCTTGCTTTTAAGAACGCCTGCAACCTGAAGCTTAAGCCCTGCTACCGTAACCTCTTTGCCGACAGGATCAACACCTCCGGGAAAGATGGCTTTCGCAATATCTGATCCAAGCAACACCAGCCTGCGGTTCAACCGGACCTCATCCCTGCTGAAATTCCTGCCGTTTTCAATTTCATAACCCGAGACTGAAAGATAATCTTCATCAACTCCGGTAAGGTTTACAGTCGGATTGGTTTCCTCGGAGCCATATTTAACAGTTGACATTCCGGTAGCATTGAATGAAACAGAAACCCAGCATGGTTCGGCAAAAAGCTTCTTGAATTCCGAAGCTTCATGATAGGAAATCCTTGTGTAGTTGCGGGTCCTCTGCCGCTTATTGCCCACCTGCACGGTCATACCGCGTGATGTTATTGTAAACGAATTTGCCCCCATCATTGTAAACTGGGAAGTAAGGGATGATTTAATGGCATCGATGGCTGTAAGGATCCCGACAAGCGCCATTATTCCAAATGCAATTATGCACATCGTCAGGATCGACCGTAACCTGTTCGACCTTATAGCCCTGATTGAGACTCTGAAATTCTCAAGGAAAATATTTAACTTCTTTAAATAGACTCTTTTGTTACGCCCTTCCATCCCTGTTTTTTTAAGAGAATAAAAGTACACTATTTTTATTAACCGGAAATATGCTTCCTGCCAAATAAAAGTTTTGAAACCCTGAGACCTGAAACATAATATGAAAAAAAAGTAAAATAATTAACAATTTAGTTGCATAACTAATTTTTTCGTTTTATATTTGCTTTAACGTAATACCTATTAATTAAAGAAGAAATAAAATACTGAGATATGAGAGAATTAACACGTGCCGAAGAACAGGTAATGCAGGTACTCTGGAAGATCAGAAAAGGATTTGTGAAGGAGATCCTTGAACATTTTGACGAACCTAAACCGGCTTACAATACGGTCAGCACGATTGTGAGGATCCTTCAGGACAAGGGATTTGTCGACCACAAGGCGTATGGCAGAACTCACGAGTATTTCCCGTTAATTTCGAAAAATGAGTATTCGAAAATGCATCTCAACACCTTCGTAAAAGACTACTTCTCCAACTCATTTGAAAAAATGGTAAGCTTTTTTGCGAGGGAGCAGAGCATCTCGGTAAAAGAGATGAGTGAGATAATGAAGATCATGGAGAATGAAATGAATAAAAAGAAGTCAGTAAGATGAATGCCTTTATTATATATATGGTCAAGGTTTCCGCATACCTGGCCGCTTTTTATGCCGTCTACACCATCCTGCTGAGCAGGGATACGTTGTACAGCCGCAACAGGCTGTTTATTCTGTTTTCTGTTGCATCTTCCCTGTTGCTGCCATTCATCACTGTCCCTGCTGCCGGGTCGGGTAAATTCCCTGTTTTCATCAGGGTCCTGTCAGAAATATTTGTTGATGGATCTGCAAGTCAGGCGGCTCCTTCAGGTGTTGACGGGAAGAATGGCCTGCAGGTTGTTTCCGGGATCTATTTTGCAGGATTGGTTATATTCGGACTTAAATTAATTATCGACTTTGCCGAGCTGATACTTCTTATCCTGCGGAATAAGAACAATAACAATCATATCATCCGGTTCCAGGGATTCAATACGGCAGGCTTTTCAGCGTTCGGATATGTATTTGTAAGCACCAGATTGCCGAACGATGAGGCAGACGAAATAATCAGGCATGAGGAGAACCATCTTAATTATTTCCATTCAATAGATATTATATTTATAGAAATCGTCAGGGTAATTCAATGGTTTAATCCGATCATATACCTGTATGGCAGATCGCTGCGTGCAATTCACGAGTACCAGGCTGATGCCGGGTGCATAAACACAGACATGCCGGTGGGTAATTATCAGAGAATTCTGCTCAATCAGGTATTCAAATCCAAAATCTTCACGGTGACAAATAGTTTTTCGAATCCGACACTTATTAAAAAACGAATGATCATGATGACAAAAAAACGTTCCACTGCATTGGCAAACCTGAAACTTCTGATGGTTTTGCCGGTAATTACAATCGTTCTGCTGATTGTTTCCTCATGCAATCAGGGAAACGAAGCCAAAGAATTCGCTACTGAAATTGCACCTCCTCCTCCTCCACCGCCGCCTCCACCTGTTGCGGACAATAGTTCAACTGAAGTGCCTTTTGTTGAAGTAGATCAAATGCCTGTATTTACCAGTGGAGACGATGGTCTTATTAAGTTTATTAAGGAAAATACACGTTATCCTGAAACTGCAAAAACTAAAGGCATCCAGGGAAAGGTAATTGTAAGATTTGCTGTCGAGGCAGATGGAAGTGTGGACAAGGTTACTATTCTGAAAGGGGTTGATCCTGAACTAGATAAAGAAGCACTCCGGGTCGTCAGCGCACTCCCCCCATTTGAAAAACCGGGCATCAAGGATGGGAAAGAGGTTGCCGTTTGGTTTATGGTTCCAATCAACTTCCAACTGAAGTAGTAGTTATACCCAAGTTCAATTTGGATTTAAATAAACTGACCCTGATGAAGAGTCAGTTTTTTTATTGCCTAAATTTGCCCTTATATTTTTATCGATGAAATGAAGCTGAAGGAGAGGATTGAATCGTTTGCAGAATTGGGTAAAATCTTAAGGAATTCACTTGCCGGTAGAATGACCCGATTCACATCTCAACTTGAAAAACTGATAGACAACCAGCAGTATAAAAATCCATGGTTCACTCCTGAGAATGTAAGACTGTCCATAAAATCAATTGCGGACGAGCTGACCTATGAAAATCTTAATAAATGGACTGCCGGCTATCAAGCTCTTAATTCGGCAAAAGACATTTTTAACGTTGGTGTCGTAATGGCAGGCAACATTCCGCTGGCAGGTTTTCATGATTTTCTTTCCGTTCTGATCACAGGCAACAACATAATTTCAAAAACAAGCTCCAAAGATTCTGAACTGATAGTATTCATAAGTGACATGCTGTGCAAAATAAATTCAGAATTCAGGGAGAAGATAAAATTTACTGATGATTTCCTTAAAGGTTTTGATATTGTCATTGCGACAGGAGGGGATAACAGTTCAAGGTACTTTGAATACTATTTCGGAAAGTACCCTCATATTATCAGGGCGAACAGAAACAGCGTGGCTGTGATAACCGGCGATGAGAACGAAGGTGAACTGAAGGCCCTGGGAATCGATATTTTTTCATATTTCGGCCTGGGTTGCAGAAATGTATCCAAAATATATATTCCTGAGGGATACGATCCTGAAAAATTATTAACTCACTGGACCGGTTACTCCTCTCTAGTCAACAATAATAAATACGCCAACAATTACGACTTTAATAAAGCAGTATTCATGGTTAACAGGGAGAATTTCACTGACACAGGATATCTCCTTCTCAGGGAAAACCAGGGCATATCATCTCCTGTTGCTGTCCTTTATTATGAATACTTCAATTCTTTAGATTATGTAGTTCAAAAGAATGAAAGATTTAAGGACAGAATACAATGCATCACAGGCAGGAACAATGTACCCTTCGGCCTTTCTCAAATGCCACATCTGTGGGATTATGCCGACGGGATTGACACAATAGAATTTCTTCTAAAAAAAAATAGGCCCGGGATAATGTAAAATAAAAAATACTATATTGCACCCGTCGAATTAAATGAGTTATGGTTTATAAATTCGTTGTATTATCAGATGAAGATGAGTCGTTTGTGAGGGAATTTGAGTTTCTGGATTCACAAACTTTAATGGATTTTCATAACATTATTCAGGAGGAACTTGAATTTGATAAATCGCAGATGGCCTCATTTTACCTTGCCACGGACAACTGGGAAAAAGAAGAGGAGTTTACGCTGTTTGATATGGGGACAGGTTCATCCACGATGGAAACAGCAATTCTTGAAGACATAATATTCCGGAAAAACCAGAAGCTCCTTTACGTTTTTGACTTTTTTAACGACAGAGGTCTCTTCGTTGAATATACAGGCGAAACCAAAGAGATTGAAGATCGTGAATACCCGGTCTGCGCAAACTCAAAAGGTGTTCCTCCCAAACAGGTTGTATTTGGCGGCACCTCCCGCAAACTGTACAATAATATTGTTGTCTCCGACGACGAAGATGATGAAGATGAACCAGAAGTTGATGAACTTTTCCTTAATAGCGAAGATGAGGAGTCAATTCCCGATTTCGAGAATCTCGATCCGCTGAATGAAGAAGATGAATAGCTTCCGGGTTCTCCTTTCCCAATGAAAAAATTCCTGATAGTAATCCTTGGTCCGACCGGAGTCGGTAAGACCGAAATTTCTATCGATATTGCAGCCCATTTTAATGCTGAGATCATTTCCGCCGACTCGCGGCAGTTTTACATTGAAATGAAGACAGGCACGGCAGTTCCTTCTGATATTCAGCTCAATAAAGTAAAACATCATTTTATAAGATTCATTTCAGTAAGGGAATATTACAGTTCAAGCCTTTTCGAAAGGGATGTGCTTAAGCTCCTTTACACTCTCTATGAAAACAACCAGATCGTTATAATGACAGGCGGTTCGGGTATGTATATTGATGCAGTCTGCAATGGCATCGATGATATTCCCGATATCGACCCTGCAGTCAGGGAAAAGTACACCAATAAGTTCAGGGATGAAGGAATCGAAGGTCTCAGGGTCGCATTAAAACTACTTGACCCTGAGCATTACAGGAAGGTTGATCTGAAAAACCCCAAGAGGATAATAAGGGCGCTTGAGATATGTGAATCGACCGGCCGGCCATATTCGGCATTCATGACGAAAAGAAAAGTTAAAAGGGATTTCATTATTATTAAGATAGGACTGGAAAGGGAAAGAAAAGAACTCTATGAAAAGATAAACAGCCGGGTGGATTCGATGTTGGAAGAGGGTCTCGAAGAAGAAGCAAGGCAATTGTTTGAGTTCAGGGATCTTAATGCCCTGAAAAGCGTGGGTTACAGTGAGTTTTTTGACTTTTTTGAAGGAAAGACCTCAAGGGCAAAAGCAATAGAGCTCATCAAGAGGAACAGCCGGCGCTACGCAAAGAGGCAGATTACATGGTGGACCAGGGATAAGGATATTAAATGGTTTAGCCCGGATCAGGTTCAGGATATAAAAGCTTATATTGAGGACAGGATCAGGGACTAAGGTAGCGCAATCCCTTACATTTGGGGGTGTTGAAAAAGTCCTTTTTAACCGCAAAGAACGCTAAGATGCCGCAAAGAACGCAAAGCTAAGACACACAAATTAAGCTCTTTGCGAACTTTGCGTCTTTCCTTTGCGCCCTCTGCGGTTAAAGGATTTTGACTTATTCGACAGCCCCTGGGTTTCAGACTCAATCTATACTAATTCCTTAAGCTTTCGTATTGTTGTTAAGGGATCGGGCGAGCTGAATACCGAATTCCCGGCAACGAGTACATTTACACCGGTTTCGACCAGCCTGGGAGCATTTGAGGTATCAATCCCCCCATCGACCTCAATCATGACTTTATAGCCTCCTTCATCGATCATTTTTCTGAGTTCGGCGATCTTATTGTAGCTTTCCCCGATGAATGTCTGCCCGCCAAATCCCGGATTGACGGTCATTATCAGTATCATATCTGCATAAGGGAGGGTATTTTTCAAAAGCGCGACCGGAGTATGCGGATTAATTGCGACACCGGCTTTCATGCCGAGGCTTCGTATTTCGGTCACAGTACGCTGCAAATGGATGCATGCTTCATACTGAACGGTAAGGATATTTGCCCCCGCCTCACGGAACCTGGCCAGGTACCGGTCCGGATCAACGATCATCAGATGTACATCAAGAGGTTTACGGGTAATCTTTTTAACATGTTCGATGACAGGAAATCCAAATGAAATGTTGGGAACGAACAGTCCATCCATTATATCGAGATGAATCCAGTCGGCGATACTATTGTTCACCATCATTACATCCCTTTCAAGATTCAGGAAATCGGCAGCTAAAAGCGATGGAGAGACAAGGTGATTCATGTCGTATTATTTTGGATAAATATAGGAACAATTATTTAACCCAGATATGATTTCAGAATTTTGCACCGGGTGGTGAACTGAATTCTTTTGATGGCTTTTTCCTTGATCTGCCGGACACGTTCGCGGGTAAGGTTTAGCTTCTCCCCTATTTCCTCGAGTGTTAGCGGATGCTTCATTCCCAGTCCGAAATAGAGTTTCAGGACTACAGCTTCACGTGGAGAAAGGGTGCTTAAAGCCCGTTCTATTTCATAAGCCAGGGATTCGTTTATAAGGTTTTTATCGGGACTGGGTGTATCAGGATTTTGCATCACATCATACATTGTATTTTCCTCTTCCGAGCTTATGGGTGCATCCATGCTCACAGTACGTCCGTTCGTCCTTATCGACTCCTTCACATCTTCCGGTATCATCTCGAGCATATCGGCTATTTCCTGGGAAGATGGTTCCCTTTCGAATTCCTGTTCAAGCCGGGCAAATGCCTTATTTATTCTGTTTATCGATCCGATCTTGTTAACCGGGAGCCTAACAATCCTTGCCTGTTCAGCGAGTGCTTGCAGTATCGACTGCCGGATCCACCACACCGCATAGGAGATAAATTTAAACCCCCTCGTTTCATCAAATCGCTGGGCGGCTTTCATCAGCCCGAGGTTCCCTTCATTGATAAGGTCAGGCAGACTCATGCCCTGGTTCTGGTATTGTTTTGCTACCGAAACCACAAATCTGAGGTTTGCTTTAACCAGTTTATCAAGCGATCCGGAATCACCTGTCTTGATCTTCCTGGCCAGAACAACTTCTTCCTCCGGTGAAATTAAATCGACCCGTCCGATCTCCTGAAGATATTTGTCGAGAGAGGGGGTGTCCCGATTAGTAACCTGTTTCGTTATTTTTAGCTGACGCATTTACAGGTCTGATTTGTTAAATATCGCAGATTACTGGCTAAGAGTACAATTTTAATAAAAAAAACTCTTATTCAGCATTTTTCTAAAATTTTTTTTTGAATAGTTGTACTTTTCAATTAACTTGCGAACGATTTATATCACTGCAAAAATTCATTTTAGCATTTTATTTCGGGGATACTACATTTTTTTTACATAAATAACACAATTATTATTATTTTTATTTAATATTGCTCCGGTTTTAAAGATATGTAGATAAAGTTGCATATTCCTGCCGGTTCAGCATCATATCTTGGTCCGGTTTTCCAAAAACAATAACTATAACCACATTTTTCTCATTCATTATTTATTATGTACGACATACTTGAGTTAAGCAATAAGCTTCTCCCCGAGTTAAGGGAAATAGCCAAAGAACTTAAAATAAAGAGGACAGAATCCCTGAAGAAACAGGATCTGATTTACAAAATCCTTGATCAGCAGGCTATTGAAGCTACCGAAAACAAAAAACCAGTTCCACCTGAAAATATACCAGCACCACCGGTAGTTGAAACCGGTCGAAGAGAACGTGAGCCCATTCAAAGGGATCGTGATCACGGGCAAAGGGATCATGACACCGGGCAAAGACGGGGAAAACGTCCCAGGACAATAAAGCCGGTGATCAACAGACCGTCAGAGTCGGTGATTTCGGTTTCACCTGACGATCTCGGAAAACAGGACTCAAAGCCTGGTGAACGACATGAACCAGTGGTTAAGACTGAAAAGAGTGCTGATAAACCCGATCTGTTCAGGAGCAATGAACCTCCAAAGGAAGAAATAAGGGCACCAAGGTGGAGGTCTGATCAGATCAATACAGGCAAAAAAGATGAGGATCAGAGATATGCCGGGAACAAATATATCAGGAGAGAGGAAAAAAAGCCCGAAGCAGTAGTTGAAAACCTTCCGCCGCTGAATGGTGATGAACCTTTGTATGAAGAACCCAAGTCAGGAGATGAACCTTTACCAGGCGATATCATAATTGAGGCGCCAGTCAAAGATCTGCCCCCTGAGATCGTGCCGGTTAAGGAAGAGAAGAAGGAAAGACCATATGAGTTTGAGGGGATTATTTATAACACCGGCGTTCTTGAAATAATGCCTGACGGATACGGATTCCTGAGATCACCTGATTATAATTATCTCAATTCACCCGATGATATTTACGTTTCACAATCACAGATAAAGTTATTCGGACTGAAGACCGGCGATACAATTAAAGGGACTATCAGGCCTCCGAAAGAGGGAGAAAAGTATTTCCCCCTCATCAAGGTTGATGAAATAAACGGAAGAAGTCCCGATTTCATCAGGGACAGGGTTCCTTTCGATTTTCTTACTCCTTTGTTTCCAAATGAAAAATTCACGTTGTGCCAGCCGGGAGAAGGCACTCTTTCGGTAAGGGTGATCGATATGTTCACTCCGATCGGGAAAGGTCAGCGCGGATTGATCGTTGCACAGCCAAAGACTGGTAAAACGATACTTCTCCAGGAGATAGCCAATGCAATTGCGAGATATCATCCTGAAGTCTACCTGATGATACTTCTGATCGATGAAAGACCTGAAGAGGTAACCGATATGGCACGAAACGTAAAAGCGGAAGTTATTGCTTCAACTTTTGATGAACCGGCCGAACGACACTGCCGCGTCGCAAATATTGTACTTGAAAAAGCCAAAAGGCTTGTGGAATGCGGGCATGATGTGGTGATCCTGCTCGATTCAATAACAAGGCTTGCGAGGGCATTTAATACCACTGCTCCCGCCTCAGGCAAGGTATTGTCAGGTGGTGTCGATTCAAACGCCCTGCATAAGCCAAAAAGATTCTTCGGTGCAGCCCGAAATATTGAAAACGGAGGCTCGCTGACCATACTGGCAACAGCCCTTACCGACACGGGATCGAAGATGGATGATGTGATATTTGAGGAATTCAAGGGAACCGGTAACATGGAACTCCAGCTCGACCGCAAACTTTCAAACAGAAGGATATTCCCGTCAATCGATATCCCCGCATCAAGCACACGCCGCGAAGATCTGCTTCTTAACAAGAACATCCTCCAGAAGATATGGGTTCTCCGTAATTACCTGACAGATATGAACTCTGTCGAAGCGATGGAATTCCTGCGCGACCGGCTTCTCCAGGCCAAATCAAATGAGGAATTTCTTGTCTCAATGAATGGAGGATAACCAAAAAATATTTTTTGTACCTTTGCACTTTCTTTCAAAAAATATCTTTAATCAATTCTATATATATATATTTCAAAATGGGAACAAAAAAATTTATAACATGCGATGGCAATCAAGCTGCATCGCATGTTGCATATATGTTTAGCGAAGTCGCGTGCATATATCCTATCACACCTTCATCCACCATGGCTGAATATGTTGACGAATGGTCAGCCAATGGTCTAAAAAACATTTTCGGGGAACAGGTTAAAGTTGTTGAAATGCAATCTGAAGCCGGAGCTGCCGGAGCAGTTCACGGAGTTTTACAGACTGGTGCGCTTTGCTCTACTTTTACAGCATCGCAGGGATTGCTGCTTATGATTCCAAATATGTACAAAATCGCCGCAGAGCTTCTTCCGGGAGTCTTCCATGTGAGCGCCAGAACAATTGCTGCCCATGCACTTTCAATTTTCGGAGATCACAGTGATATTTATGCAACACGCCAAACCGGATTTGCCTTGCTGGCAAGCGGAAGCGTTCAGGAAATCATGGATCTTTCAGGTGTTGCCCATCTCTCGGCTATTAAATCAAGAATCCCCTTCCTTCACTTCTTCGATGGATTCCGCTCTTCACACGAGGTTCAGAAGATCGAAGCTCTCGATCAGGAGGACCTGAAGAAATTGCTCGACTGGGATGCCCTGAAAAGATTCAGGGATAATGCACTTAATCCTGAACACCCGGTCACCAGAGGTACTGCACAGAATCCTGACATTTTCTTCCAGGCAAAAGAAGCCATTAACAGATTTTATGAACCCATTCCTGATATAGTTAACGCTTACATGGCTGAAATTGGAAAACTTACGGGAAGAGAATACAAGCCATTCACCTATTATGGCGCCCCTGATGCCGAACGTATAATAGTAGCAATGGGTTCAGTCACCGAAACTACAAAAGAGGTTATCGATTACCTTGTAGCAAAAGGCGAAAAGGTCGGATTAATTACCGTCCATCTGTATCGTCCATTCTCCCCGGATTATTTCCTCAATGTTTTCCCGAATTCAGCTAAGACATTAACCGTATTAGACAGGACGAAAGAACCCGGGGCACCCGGAGATCCTCTGTATCTTGATATTAAAGAACTGTTCTATGACAGAACTGAAAGACCCCTAATAATCGGCGGACGATACGGGCTGAGCTCAAAAGATACCACTCCAAGCCAGATCCTTTCAGTTTATGAGAATATGAAGCTGAAGGAACCGAAGAACCACTTCACTGTTGGTATTGTTGATGATGTCACATTCACTTCACTTCCTGTTCTTCCTGAAATAAATGTTGCAACTCCGGGAACCCACTCCGCAAAATTTTACGGCCTTGGATCCGATGGTACCGTTGGAGCAAATAAAAACTCTATCAAGATAATCGGAGATACCACTGACAAGTATTGCCAGGCCTACTTTGCCTATGATTCAAAGAAATCGGGCGGGATCACAACATCACACCTGCGTTTCGGGGATAAACCGATACGCTCCCCCTATCTGGTCAATACTCCCGACTTTGTAGCATGTCATGTTCCGTCCTATCTCGACAAATATGATATGCTTAAAGGCCTGAAAAAGAATGGCACATTCCTGCTCAATTCAATATGGGATGTAGAAGAAACCAGGAACCGGCTTCCGGATCATATGAAGAAATATCTTGCTGAAAACAACATTGACTTCTATATAATCAATGCTACTGCCATCGCTGAGGAGCTTGGTCTGGGTTCAAGGACCAATACCATCATGCAGGCTGCCTTCTTCAAACTGGCCAAAATAATTCCTTATGAAAAAGCCGAAAGCGAAATGAAGAAAGCTATTTATAAGAGCTATGGCAGAAAAGGAGAAGAGGTTGTTAATATGAACAATGCAGCCGTTGACAGGGGAAGTCAGGTAACTAAAATTGATATCCCGGCTGAATGGACAAAAATTCAAGTCAGAAAAGAGAAAGATACCCGTGATATTCCTGATTTTATCCGTGAAGTCATGGAACCAATGAATGCCATGAAAGGTGATGATCTGCCCGTAAGTGCATTCAAGGGAAGGGAAGATGGAACTTTCCCGTCAGGAACTGCAGCATTTGAGAAACGCGGCATTGCGGTTAACGTTCCGGAATGGCAGCCGGGTGAATGCATACAGTGCAACCAGTGCTCTTATGTATGCCCTCATGCATGTATACGTCCATTCCTTCTGACGGATGAAGAGGCTGCCAATGCTCCTGAAGGCAGCAAGTTCATCCAGGGAATTCCCGGCGCTCTGAAGCAATACAAATTCAAGATCCAGTTAAGCGTTTACGACTGCACGGGATGCGGCAACTGTGCTGATATATGTCCGTCAAAGAACAAAGCCCTTATAATGAAACCTCTTGAAACACAGCTTGTTGAAGCCCAACGCTGGACTTACATGCATGAAAAGGTAGGCTACAAGGATTATGTTGTTGACAAGTACTTAAATGTTAAAAACAGCCAGTTTTCACAACCGCTTTTTGAATTCTCGGGAGCCTGCGCAGGTTGCGGTGAAACGCCCTATATCAAGGCGATCACACAGCTGTTTGGCGACCGGATGATTGCCTCAAATGCAACCGGATGTTCATCAATATACGGAGGATCGGCTCCTTCAACACCCTACACCCATAACAAGATGGGTCACGGACCGGCATGGGCAAATTCGCTTTTCGAGGATAATGCAGAATTCGGATTTGGCCTGTCCCTGGGCGCCAACCAGTTAAGGGACCGGATAGCACGTCTTATGAAAGAATCGCTCACGGACGGAATTAATCCTGAAACCAGGGCTGCTTTTGAAGAATGGCTAAATGAAAAAGACAATGCTGAACCTTCAAAGGTAGCATCCGCAAAAGTTATTGAAGCATGCGAAAAAGATAAATCGGAAACAGCAAAAGAGATTCTCGGCCTTAAACAATATCTCGTGAAAAAGTCTCATTGGATATTCGGAGGCGACGGATGGGCCTATGATATCGGTTATGGAGGCCTTGATCATGTTATTGCAAGCGGCGAGGATGTGAACATCCTGGTTCTGGATACAGAGGTCTACTCAAACACCGGAGGACAGGCTTCAAAATCGACGCCTGCAGGAGCTGTGGCCAAATTTGCTGCATCAGGAAAAAAGATCCGTAAGAAAGATCTTGGCCAGATGGCAATGAGTTATGGATATGTTTATGTGGCACAGGTTGCAATGGGATCAAGCAACGCACAGTACCTGAAAGCTATCAGGGAAGCCGAAGCCTATCACGGACCGTCACTTATAATAGCTTATTCACCATGTATCAACCATGGCTTAAGGGATGGCATGGGAAGGACACAGGCTCAGGAAAAATTTGCAGTTGAATCGGGATACTGGCACCTTTACAGGTATAATCCTCAGTTGGAGAAAGAGGGCAAGAATCCTTTCACACTTGATTCAAAGGAGCCCGACTGGACCAGGTTCCAGGATTTCCTCAAGTCGGAGGTGCGTTATACTTCACTTGTAAAATCGTTCCCCGACCAGGCAGAAGTACTCTTTAAGGCTGCCGAGGAAAATTCAAAATGGAGATACAGATCCTACCAGAGGCTGGCAGCAATGGAATTTACTAAAGCTGAACAATAGATTGTTTGTCAATTAAAAAGAGGCTGTCTCAAAAAGTGAGAACAGCCTCTTTTTATATTCAAACCCATCCATCTAAAGGGGGATCAAATAAAAAGCTGTCGGCGCCGGCAGCTTTTTTATAATCCACCTGTTAAGGTTATTTGGTTTTCAGCATAGTGCCATTCAGTAAAGTAGAATTGGTAGTAATCCTGTAGAGGAACGAAGAGTGAGGATATTTTGTACCGTCAAATTCAACGGTTCTGATATCTCCCTCGCTCAGATCTTCATTCAGGATCATACCAAGAAGGCTTCCTGAATGACTGTAAATATCTACCCTTACATGAGAGTTTTTAACCATACGAATTTCGAACCTGACCACCTGTGCAAAAGGATTCGGGTATACTGTAAGTTTCACCTCACTGAGTTCATTTGAACCACTTATTGCCGGAGTGGTAACACTGCCTGTTGCCGGGGCTCCCGGAACGGCCGGAACGCTCTGGGTGAATTCAACTAGGAGCCTGCATCCATTGAAGCCTTTGTTTATCGCGACTACAGCCTTTTCGACATCCGATGCGGGTACCGACTTTTCAATTCCTCCGAGAACATCATTTGCCAGGTTATAAAGATCATCGACGTTACCAGCCAGATTTTTCGTGCTGAAGTAATCAAGCACGCTCTGCGGGAACTCGACATATGATGAACTATTGGGAACAGCAATTTCAGATCCGCAATCAACACTTTTAGCGGTTACCATATACCTGCCCGTGAGTTCAAATTCACCAAGCGATTCATCATTCTCCAGGTTAAAAAAGAGCGCGATGGTCTGACTCAGAAGGCCGTTCATGATGGTACCGCGGTTCGAGAGTTCGGTTGATCTTGGTACATTAGGCCACCTGCCTGCGGTACGACCTATCGGATCAAGTGAATTGGCCGGACCGATCAGGGCAGCAGCCGTTCCGCCGCCAGGCAGCATTTTGAATATACCTTCATATCCGTCAGTTCCTGAAATGCTTTCTCTCATGAGTTCAAAATACTTGTTCGTGGAACTGTTACCGAAGGTAACTTTTGCCAGGTCTCCAAAAGCTTCGTTCATCATCGACAGTGCATCCATCTTCTGATATATCCCGTCAATGAATACGCAGTTTGTGCTACCCTGGCTTCCGTACCAATCCTGTGTATAGGTACAATGCGATTTGTCAATGCATATTTCCCTGTTAACGGTTACCGTAGCACTGCTGGAATTACCGCAGGCATCGGTTGCAATGAAGGTAACAATTGTCACCCCTTCGTTTTCGAACCTGTAGCTGTCAAGATCAATCTCCGTAACGCCAACATAAGCTTTGAGATCTATATCGCCGTTGCATTCGGCTGTTACAACCGGTTTTGGTAACCTGAATTCCATATCGCATCCTTCAATATTGTACTCAGTTTCTCCATTATCCAGAAGAATGGTTGGCGGTGTTTTGCTGCTACCACTGTAGGTCACCGACGGACCCGGCAATACTTCATTATTGAATGTGTCTGTTATGACATATGTGTAGGTCACAGTCCAGCTGGAATCATCCCCTGTAACTTTGCCTTCAAGCTTAGTTACAACAATCCCGTTTCCGCAGTTGTCAATGTAAAGAGATCCAATTTCCTCTGCTGAGGGTCCTTCCGGCATTGATGAAATCGGCTGATTTATTCCGGTTTCTCCCACCGGTATTGTTGCGCCCGGTTTAAGTACCGGAGCCGTCATATGGCCACCGCTATAGGTAATTGCAGGTCTGGGCAAAACTTCGTTGTAGCATGCATCTTTTACCCTGTATGTGTAGGTTACACTCCAGTTTTTGTCATCTCCCGTTACGATGACGTCCGGGCTGAGAACTATGACGCTGCCACCGCAATTGTCAGTGTAAAGGGTTTTGATCTCATCGACTGTAGGACCCGCGGGGATTTCTGACTTACATCCGTTAATGCCGGTCCGTCCGACCGGGAATGATGCACCCGGTCTGAGTGCAGGAGGAGTCTTGTCACCACCGCTGTAGGTTATTGTTGGTCTTGGCAGTATTTCATTATAACATGCATCTTTCACCCTGTAAGTATAAGTTACACTCCAGCTGCAATCGTCACCTGTAACTTTACCTCCCAGGTTAACTACGATCACATTGCTGCAGTTTTCAGTATAAAGAGCTTTTATCGCGTCGACTGTAGGACCCGTGGGGATTTCTGACTTACATCCGTTAATACCAGTCTGTCCGACCGGGAATGAGGCGCCGGGCTTGAGTACAGGAGGTGTCATATCACCACCACTGAAGGTAACCTTTGGTACATCTGCTACATAGTTGCGGCACATATCCTTTACAATATAAGAATAGGTTACACTCCAGGAACAGTCATCACCTGTTGGTTCACCCGACTTGAATACAACTACCGGACCTCCGCAGTTGTCCTCATAGAGGGCTTTTATTTCCTCAACTGTCGGTCCTGCGGGAATTGATGCCCTGCAGAGATTCATGCCGGTTTGTCCTGCCGGGAATACAGCTCCGGGCTTCAGCAACGGAGCTATATTGTCATATACCGTAATTACCTGGGTGCATTCTGCTGTTAATCCATTTACATCGGTTGCCCTGTAGGTACGGATTATGGTAAATCTGCTTTCACATGTTTCGTTGCCCTTTACATCACCGATCCATTCTACCTTTGCAATTCCGCAATTATCGTTAGCTTCAGGCTTCACAGGATCGGGAATTGCAGAAGCACAGGCAACTGTTATCGGAGCAGGACAGATGATCACAGGTGGTTCCTTGTCTGTTGATTCCAGAGTCCGCGTATGCATAGTATAACCCTTCCCGCCTCCAGCTCCCAGAGGGCTTATAAGATTCCCTTCAAGCGGAAAATAACCTGAAGGAAAATTGCCAACAGTCCGCCTCAGGTAATACTGCGGATCATAAGCGCTGAAATCTATTGAATAATCCCCACCCGCATCATTAAACACGGTTGTACATACATGATTTGTTATTGAACCTGAAGCCTTTACCTGGAAGAATGCCCCCAGGTTGGCTTCGACAACCGTATAAAGGACGCCGGTAAATTTACCCTGATAGTCGCAGGTAAAACTTTTGGTGGTTACAAGCAGCCCCTGAGGATGGAGATAATTCTCCGTAAGAACAACAGAAACCAATTCGCCGGGCCTCCATGCATATCCATAGATCTTAACCGCATCACCTGGCATATAGTCAACCTTGTCGACATAAATTGCCTGCCCATTTACTTTACTCATTAATATCCCAGTAGGTAAAATGATCAGAAACAGCATCGAAAGCTTCCTTAGAAGTTTCAGATGTGTGGTGACCGTACCGAAGGAAAATGGTTGCTTCATCGTTTTTGGTTTATGTGATTGTTTCTTTTGCTTCCCGTTACAGTTTTTAATAATGCATCACGATCGCATAAAATGCCAGGATCATCTGGATCAGGAACATTTTTGCAATCAGCTATTACTCATTTACTGATGGTTACGATTCCAATAATTTATGAAAATCTACGATCATTCATCTCAAAACTAATCACATATGTAATACACAGGTAATCTTAAAAGCTCCTTTTTGACCAGGATGGAATTAGCCGTGACAAAGCATTATTTTCCTTGGATAAAACTTTTTTATTAATTATCCGGAATGCAAAATTTGGATATTCAGACGAAAGGTTGAAAGGAACCAGACATTAATAAAAAAGGCTGTCATTTCCGACAGCCCTTTCATCATCCACCAATTAAGGTTATTTAATTCTCATAACAGTACCGCTCTTCATCGTGTACGGAGTAACAAGCTTGTACAGGAATGTAGTGTGGGGATACCTCGTGGCATCGAATTCAATGATCCTGACATCTCCCTGCTTCAAATCTTCATCACAAATTGTTCCTATGAAAGAACCATTGTGGCTGTAGATATCGAGCCGAACGTGCGTGTCATAAACGATTTCGACCCTGAATTTAACAATTGTAGAGAACGGATTCGGGTAAACGCTGATGTTGGCCTCGCTGAATTCCCTGGTAGTGTTCAAGTCATCAGCACCAATCTCATCCGGTGTTCTTTCGATGAGTGATATGGCGGGCGGAATAGCCAGAGCATCAGGTTGAGCCGGAGCAAATCCGACAAGCAGCCTGCATTCGTCGAATCCAATATTTATTGCATCAAGTGCTGTAGCCACCTTTGCGGGCGACAGATCCCTGGTATTGATCGAACCCTTCAAAACATCGTTTGCCAGAACAAGGAGGTTGTTAACATCTGCAGCAGGATAGTGGGCTTTCAGGAAGTCAATAACCTCCAATGGAATTTCTGTATACCAGAATGAGTTTTCCAACGGAACATTGGATCCGCATTCAGCTGCCTTCTGGGTTATCATAAACCTGTCTTTGAGAACAAGGTTTCCAAGGTCAGGATCATTCTGTACGCTAAACCAGAGAACCATGGTCTGAGAAAGAAGGTTGTTCTGAATCTTTCCGGCACTGTTCTTTTGTGTGGACATTGGAACAAAGCCCCAGGTTTCAGGTGAAGAATAGGTAGCAGCTCCTGTTAATGCAGAAGGTGTGCCGCCTCCCGGAAGCATTTTGAAAATATTACCCTGGGTGATATCGGTGTAATACAGTTTAAAGTATTTACCATCTCCGGACATAGCCTGATCACCAAATACAACTTTATCGAGTGCACCGTTCCTGAATGCAGTCATCATCAGATCAAGAGAGGTTTTACCTTCGCATGTCTTGCCTCCGGTATTGCCATAGAAACCCTGGGTATAGGTGCAATGGGCTTCAAAGCCGCAATCGTCGGTCCAGGTAAATGTCACACTGCAGGTTGTCATATTACCGCAACCATCTTCGGCGGTTACGGACCATACCTGGGTCATAACACATTCTCCCTCAATAATTCCGCCAATAGCGCTTACTTCAGGAGGACTGCAAAGATCGGTAACAACTCCGGCTCCGGCTATTGCCATGGCCTCGTCGGGCAAGCTGGCGGGTTTGAAGCCAAGATCAACAGGCGCTACCGGGCATGAGGCAAATACCGGTTTATCGGTATCAACCGTCCATTTCAGGAGTTGAACGAACGGTGCACTTTCGTGACCGCAGGCGTCAACATATATCCAGGTGATGGTCTTTGACCGTTCACAACCATTTGCTATAACGTTTGTTTTGACCGGGTAATCTGTTTTCAACTCAACAGTTCCGCAATTGTCAACTGCCGTCGGGGTAATATACTTCCATGTCGGATTTTCCGGATTGCAGCCCAGATCAACTACAGTCTGGCCGGTTACTGCCGGCGGCTCGGTGTCAATGCTCCAGGTCAGCGTCTGTACAAACGTTACGCTTTCATTCCCGCATGCATCAACATATTTCCATGAACGGGTCTTTGACCATTTGCAGCCATCGGTAATTGTATTCCCGTCAACCGGGTAGCCGTTCATCAATGCAGGTGTTCCGCAATTATCGGTTGCTATCGGCGGTTCAAACCTCGCGGCCGGATTTTCCGGATTACATCCGAGGTCTATTTTTGTTTTCCCTGTAACTGCCGGTGCAAGCGGATCAAGGGTCCAGGTAAGTTTCTGGACAAATGGATCACTTTCATTGCCGCATGCATCAACGTAAACCCAGGTTATGGTCTTCCAGCGGAAGCAGCCATCGGCCTGAATATTCGTCTTGACCGGGTAACCAGGTTTCAAGACAGCCGGTCCGCAATCGTCCAATGCTGTCGGCGTTATATAATTCCATGTCGGATTGACCGGATTGCATCCCTGTTCAATAAGAGGAATACCTGTCACAACCGGTGGTTTGGTGTCCACTGTCCAGGTATAAGTCACTACACATGTTGCCGTATTCACCTCTCCTACCCCAAGGTTCAGGGCAAAGGATTGAGTCCTTTCACAGCCACTTTCCACAATGGTTCCGGGAGTACATAAAGGTGCCGGGGTACCTCCGCATCCATCAGATACCCTTACCAATGCAACTGCATCAGCACATGTCGGCGGTACAGGATTGCAGCCCAGGTTTATTGGGGTAGAAGGACAACCCGTAAATTCAGGATTTCCGCCATCTGTAGTCCATGTAAAGATAACCTGGCATGTTGCAACATTGTCGCAACCATCGACAGCAGTGACGATCCATGTCTGTGTTTTGACGCAGCCTCCGGTAACTGGTCCGCCTGCTGCGCTGACTGAAGTAGCGCCACACAGGTCGGTTACGGTACCTGCGGCAGCAATGGCATTAGGCTCGGTCGGCAGTGCCGGATTGTATCCGAGATTTATCGGACCTGCCGGGCAGGCAGAAAAGACCGGCTTTTCGGCATCAATTTTCCAGGTGTAAGTCACGGAAACCGGATCAGCAATATTCCCGCCTCCATCCGTATATGTTGCTGTCCATGTTTGGGTATAAACACAACCGGTACCGGATGGTCCCCTGGTGTTTACAACCGGTTCGAAAATATCTCCGCAATTGTCAAGGCCGGTGAACACCGGAGGCACCAAAACGGGGTTGCAGCCCAGATTGGTGTCTTTGGCGGCTGTCGAGATAACTGGTTTATCTGTATCAACAGTCCAGGTAAAGATAACCTGACATATTGATTGATTATCGCATCCGTCAATAGCTGTCACGGTCCAGGTCTGGGTCCTGATGCAGTCGCCTGTTATTGGCCCCTCTTCTGCATTTACCACCGGCATTCCGCACAGATCCGTAACAGAACCTGCTGCTGCAATTGCCAGATCCTCATCAGGTAACCTGGCAGGATTCAGTCCCAGATCAACCTCACCTGGGCAAGCTGAAAATACGGGAGCAACCTCATCTACAGTCCAGGTATAGGTTATTACAACCGGAACCGCTGCATTGCCTCCTGCATCAGTATATGTCGCCGTCCATGTCTGCGAATAGGCGCAGACTGCATTGGTCGGTCCCGTGGTGTTTACAACCGGGATGAATGCAGTCGAGCAGTCGTCCACTCCTGTGAAGACAGGGGGGGCAACTTCAGGATTGCAGCCCAGATTGCTGCTGACGGCAGTAGTATTTATCAGAGGTATCTGGGCATCAACTGTCCAGGTATAGGTAACCTGGCAGGCAGCATCATTTCCGCAATTATCAACAGCTGTCACAGTCCAGATTTGCGTTCTCAGGCAATCTCCTGTTATAGCTCCTCCTGAAGCCGTTATTGTCTTGATACCGCAATTGTCGGAAGGTGTTCCGGCATCTCCGACTGCCATTGCTTCATCGGGCAATCCGGCAGGATCCAATCCAAGATTGATAAAACCTGCGGGACAGTTTGAAAAGACCGGGTCAGTCACATCTGCAGTCCATGTATAGGTGACTTCAACAGGTACAGCAGTATTACTTCCGGCATCAGTATAAGTCGCCCTCCAGGTCTGGGTATACCCGCAACCTGTATTTGTTGGACCAATTATTTGTACATCAGGAGTGAATGCAACCGAGCAGTCGTCCACTCCGGTGAATACCGGAGGCACTATTGTCGGATTGCAGCCGAGATCGTGGCTTACCGCAGTAGTATTGATGACGGGTACCTGGGTATCTACCTTCCATGTGTAGATTACCTGGCAGGTGGCATCATTTCCGCACTCATCAGTAGCGATAACGGTCCAGATCTGTGTCCTGATACAATCTCCTGTTATGGATCCACCGGTTGCCCTGACTTCTACAGTACCGCAAATATCTGTAACTGCACCTGCAGCCCTGATAGCCATAGTTGCATCAGGCAACTGTGCCGGATTCAATCCAAGATCGACTGGTGCTGACGGACAACCTGCAAAGGTTGGATCTGATACATCTTCTGTCCATGTAAAGGTAACTTCCACAGGTAATGCAGCATTGCCGCAGGCGTCGGTATAATTAGCCGTCCATGTCTGGGTAAACATGCAATCGGTATGCGTTGGGCCATCAGTAGTAACTACCGGAACTATGGTTCCTTCACAGTTATCCGTACCGCTGAAGACAGGTACAGGCACTGCCGGATTGCACCCTAGGTCGTTTCCATCCTTAGCTGAAGTCGTAATCACTGGTTTATCTGTGTCTACGGTCCATGTATATGTTATTGTCAGGGGAACAGCGGCATTTAAACATGCATCAGTATAGTTGGCCGTCCATGACTGTGTGTATGCACAACCCATGCTGGTCGGACCCGAAGTGGTTACAACAGGTGAAATTTGTTCCTCACAGTTGTCTGCACCGGTAAATACAGGTGCAACAACGGCCGGATTGCAGCCCAGGTCACGGTTGGTGGCTGTAGTTGCGAGCGTTGGAGCTACATCATCAACTGTCCATGTATAAGTAATTTCTACCGGAGTAGCCTGATTAAGGCAGGCATCGGTAAATGTAGCCATCCATGTTGTGGAATGGAAGCATCCGTTGACCGTTTGATCCATTACAGTCACATCCGGGGTAAATACACCATCACAATTGTCAAGACCGGTGAAAACAGGTGCCGTTACAACCGGGTTACAGCCAAGATTGGTATTATTAACCGCAGTGGTTGTGATAACGGGTAGTTCAGTGTCTGACTTCCATGTGAAGGTTACATTGGCGGATGCAGTATTACCGCATCCGTCTGTTGCAGAGTAGGTGAATGTCTGGCTCTTATTGCATTCGCCAGTTACACTTCCCGGAGTGCAGATAACCGGTATCTGTCCCTCGCAAAGGTCGGTGGCCATCAGATCCCCGACACATGATGGCAAAACCTGAGGATTGCACCCAAGGTCACCACCAGCAGGAAGCGTCGGAAGCACCGGAGGTGTTGTATCTTCCTTCCATGTATATGTGACATTGCATATGGCCGTATGACCCTGATCGTCCCTTGCCGTAAGAGTAAAGACCTGTGTTTTTTCACAACCTTCACCGGTGACAGGGCCTGCAGAGCAGGTTGGGATCAGTACGTTGCCTGTGCATCCGTCCGAGACTGAAACCAAACCGAGTGCATCCTCACAGGCAGGCAGATCAGGGTTGCAGCCCAGGTCCAAAGGTTCATCCGGGCAGCCAAAGAATACCGGTTTGCCCTCGTCAACAGTAATTGTAAAGGTCACTGCGCATGTGCCGATATTGCCGCATTCATCAACGGCAGTAACGGTCCAGATCTGTGTTTTAACACATGGATTGCCAGTATCATTGATTGTTCCGCCAACAGCATTTACATCAGGTGTTCCGCAGTTGTCGGTAATCTTTCCGA
Source organism: uncultured Bacteroidales bacterium (assembly GCA_963737255.1). Lineage (GTDB taxonomy): Bacteria > Bacteroidota > Bacteroidia > Bacteroidales > VadinHA17 > LD21. The sequence continues at coordinate 975,251 of CAVTSB010000002.1, read as the reverse complement.
CTGCAGCAATTGCCTGAGCCTCATTTGGCGTCTGCAATGATCCAAGTACAACAGATGCAGGGCAATTCTCAAAAGTCGGAGCTGTATTGTCCACCACCTTTATAAGCTGTGATTCTGTTGCCTCATTGCCGCAGTCATCGGTAGCTGTCCATGAACGTGTAATTGTGTATTCCTGAGGGCACTGGCCGGGCATCAGGCAGGCGCCGATGAATTTGACTTCACCGATAGCCTCTTCCTGCTTCCTGGAATATATCCTCCAGGTACCATCCATATCTCCTGTGAAATTGTCGAAACACTGGACATACCCCTGCCATGCAATTCCCTCTCCGGCAAGCAAGGCTTCAATATAGCCTTCATTTGGTGATGTTGTGCCGCCATAGGGTTCAAAGTTCATTTCAACTCCGGCAGGATAATTATTGCTGTTATTCCATTTGTCATAATCCTCAGAGCATTTATAGAAAACAGGCATGTAGACCGTGTGCGGTTCGCCCGGCAATATACACTCCCCTGTGTTGCAGAATGGTCCGACAAGCATTACTCCCTGGCCACTCGGCGAGATAAGGGTGAATTCAGCAACGCCCTTGCCCTTGTTGACCTCGAATATCAGCGACAGTTTTGCAATGTCACTGGCTGTGAGCCCTGTTTCTCCGATCTCGATCTCCCATACCATTCCGTTCCCGGATGCGTTCACATTCTTACCGTTATTATTGCATGTACCGAATTTCTCGCTGAAAGTGATCTCAACATCCTCGTCGCAATTATCTGTTGCAATTACTGATGTAGCTGGTGCCGGAATAGCACTGCATTCAGCTGTTACATCAGCAGGTATACCTGAGAGGATTGGGATCTGGGTATCCTGGATAGTAATTGTCTGCGAACATTGGGCTGAATTGCCGCAATCGTCAGTAGCTGTCCATGTACGTGTTATTATATTATTGCATGAACTGCCGGGATTGCTTTCAATCTGCTCAAGTACAACGGAAATAATACCCTGGCAGGCATCAATTGCTGTAACTTCAACAGGTTCAGGTATATCTGCATAGCATTGGAGAACCGGGTTGTCAGTCGGACAAGCGGTCAGGACTGGTGCAATATTGTCTTCGATCGTGATAGTCTGACTACAGGTAACCTGATTATTGCAGTCGTCCTTTGCCGTCCAGGTACGTGTTATAGTTTGTTTGACCTTGTTGACGCAGTTGCCGGGAATTGTAACGTCAGCAAATGTAATAGTGAGTAACTGGTCACAATTGTCTGCAAAAACAGGTTCACCAAATGCCGGTGTGGCAGGACATTCTATTGTTGCATCCTGCGGACAACTTGTAACTGTCGGCGGGATAATATCATTAACAGTAATCGTCTGCGTACAGCTTGAAGCATTTCCGCATGCATCAGTTGCGGTCCAGTTACGGGTTATTATATTGTTGCAAGTACCGCCAGGATTGCTCTGGATTTCAATCAATGACACCCGTATAGTTCCCTCACATCCATCGAGGGCAGTTACATCAGCCGGTGCCGGCAGATCACCGATGCACTGGATGCTCAAAGTTGGTGCCGGGCAGCCTGTCAAAACAGGTGCCGCATTGTCTTCGATCGTTATTGTCTGGCTGCAGGTGACCTGGTTATTGCATTCATCCTTTGCAGTCCATGTACGGGTTACCGTTTGTTTGACCTTGTCAACGCAATTGCCGGGTGTAATAACATCTGCATGGGTAATTTCGAGTGAAGCGTCAGCATTGTCGGAAAATAATGGTTCTCCGAAAACCGGGGTACCAGGGCATTCGATTGTTGCATCCTGCGGACAGCTCAAAACTATGGGGGGCTGGGTATCATTTACAGTGATGGTCTGAGTGCAGCTGGATAAATTTCCGCAAGCATCAGTTGCCGTCCATGTACGTATTATTACATTATTACAGGAACCAACTGGTACACTTTGCGTTTCGTTAAATTCAACCTGAATTTCACCCTCACATGCGTCAAAGGCCGTAACAATGGCAGGTTCCGGCAGATCTGCAATTGACTGAAGGCTTAAAGTTGGTGCAGGACATCCGCTTAAAACCGGTGCAGTGCGATCTTCGACTGTGATCGTCTGGTTACAGGTAACCTGGTTATTGCAGTCGTCCTTAGCTGTCCAGGTACGTGTAACTGTCTCCTTAATTTTATTAATACAATTGCCGGGAGTTGTTACATCCTCAAAGGTAACTGTCAGTAGAGGATCACAGGTGTCAGAAAATACAGGAGTTCCAAATACCGGGGTATCCGGACATTCTATCGTTGCGTCCTGAGGACAACTCGTCACCGTCGGCGGCTGTGTATCATTTATAGTTATTGTCTGACTGCAGGTTGATTCATTTCCGCATGCATCGGAAGCGGTCCAGGTACGTATAACAATATTGTTGCACGAACCACCTGGATTGCTTTGCGTCTCATTAAATGAAACTGCTACAACTCCTTCACATGCATCGAGAGCTGTGATTTCGGCAGGACTCTGAAGGTCTGAAATACACTGTATGCTCAAAGTCGGGGCCGGGCATCCTGTCAGGACGGGTGCCGTAAGGTCTTTTACAGTGATTGTCTGGCTGCACTGAACACTAAGACCGCAATCATCTTCTGCTGTCCAGGTTCTGGTCACAGTCTGTTTGACTTTATCAACGCAATTGCCCGGTGTAATGACATCCTCGAAAGAGATCTCAAGGGAGGTGTCGCAATTGTCTGTAAATTGAGGCGTTCCGAAGGAGGGTATTGCAGGGCATTCGATATTTACATTCTGCGGACAATTGGAAACTACAGGCGCCTCGGTGTCATTTACGGTTATAGTCTGGCTGCAGCTTGTGGGATTTCCACAGGCGTCGGTTGCCGTCCAGGTACGGGTTATCACGTTATTGCATGAACTTCTCAGATTGGTCTGGATTTCGCTGAACACCACATCTATAACTCCTCCGTTTGCATCAAGAGCAGTAACAGTGGCAGGCTCAGGAACATCTTCGTAACATTGAACAACAGGATTGCTGGTCGGGCATCCGCTCAGTACGGGACCTTCAGTATCGGAAACAGTAATAGTCTGACTGCACACTGCTGAAAGGCCGCAATCGTCGGTTGCCGTCCATGTACGTGTTATGCTGTAGCTGCCGGCACAGGTGCCTGGTGTTCTTACATCATTCGGAGTTATCGTGAGTGTCAGATCGCAGTTGTCTGCAAATACGGGTGTACCAAACACAGGCTCGGCAGGAGCCTCAATCGTCTCAGGTGAGGGACAGCCCGTTACCGATGGCGGTGTAATATCATTTACGGTAATCGTCTGTGTACAGGTTGATGTATTTCCGCAGACATCGCTCGCAGTCCAGGTTCGGGTTACAATGTTATTGCATGACCCGCCGGGGATTGTTTGCACTTCCAGAAAATTCACCGTAACCGTCCCACTGCAGGCATCTAAGGCTGTGACACCGGCAGGCGCAGGGAGATTGGAAATACATTCGATCGACAAAACCGCAGACGGGCATCCGCTGAGGACAGGCGGGGTATTATCGACTACCGATACGGTCTTCTGTGCCGTCGACAGACAACCATTTGGATCTGTAAAATTAAGGGTCAGCTCGAATGTTGCATTGCAATCGGCTCCTGCAACCACATTAACACTCTGCCCGGTCGTTGAGCCCGGGATAGATCCGTTGCCGCTGACGCTCCATAAATAACCTGAGCCGGCCGGGGCTGTAAATGTACTCTGAGAGGAAGGGCAGACAGGCCCGTTGGTTCCGGTGATTGTTGCCTGCAATACAGGGTTGACTGTAACAGTAATTTCCTTTACCACGCCGCTGCAGCCGTTGGCTGAAGGAGTAACCAGATATTTAACAGTTCCCTGTGAGCTTCCTGTGGTTGTCAGTGTTTGAGCTATTGTAGAGCCGCTTGATGGAGTTGCACCTGTCACTCCGGTCTGTTCTGTTACAGTCCATGAGAAAGTTGCCCCGGTAACATTGCTGGTCAGGGCGATTGCTGTTGATGATCCGGAACATATAATAAATGATCCAGGTGTTGTTACGCTTGAGATCGGGTAAACCGTAACGGTTACCTGTACGGGAGTTCCGATGCAGACGCCGGCAGAAGCAGTAATCGTATAGATCACGGTACCCGGTGTAGTTCCCGTAGCTGTGAGTGTTTGAGCGATAGTGGAACCGCTGCCGGCAATTGCTCCTATCACCCCTGTTTGTGCAACAGTCCAGGCGAATACCGCGCCTGGGGTATCGCTCGACAAGAGCAATCGATGTAGCTGTTCCTGAACATATTGCCGGGGCCGGGGGTGTTGAGATGACAGAAGGTCCCGGGCCCACCGTGATGGTCGCATGATTTGAAAGTAGCTGGACATTCGGGCATCCTGGGACTGTGACAACCGCTCTGAACTGTGTAGTCTGGGTCAGCGCGCCGGAGGTGTAAGTTTCATTGGTATTTGCAATTGGAGTCCATACCGTTCCGCCGTCTGTTGAGTATTCCCACCTGACTATGGTACCGACGTAGCCGTTTAATGTCAACAGACCGCTGTTACTGCCTGAGCAAACTTCCCTGTCGGGTGTAACCTCACCGCCCACACCGACCTCAAAGGATAAAATGCCACTTCCGCACACGCTTGAAGTAACACTTCCTCCTTTTACCGAAGCATACTGCGCAAAATTTATTGACCCTGACGGATTGCAGGGGTTATATCCAATGCTTCCAAAAGGGATATTTACTTCAATAAATTTCTTATCAGTCTCCGAAAAATTCCCATTTAATCCGGCTATGCCCGCCGAGGGTGCCGGAGTTAAAGTACTTCCACTACCGGTGAATAATATTGTCTCTCCTGAATTGGAATTTATCTGGAAAATGTATTCCGCGCCGGCTACCGGAATATTCAGATCCGGATCAGTTGTCAATCCGGTCGCTGAGTTGTTATCAGTATCGACATAAATTCTGAAAAGCGCTGTGCCCGCATTACCGATCTTGAATCCCAACTGAAAAGCGACCGGTTCATTCAGGACATTTTTAATTATTTTTGCCCATATCTGTTCAATTTCGCAGGTGCTGGATGCACCCGGATCAACGATTTGCGTAAAGGCGTCTGCGTATTCATCACCGGCGGCATTTGCAACCGGCAGATAATTTCCATCAAATACATTGCCCTGACTGTAGCCATATGTGAATCCGGCAACAACAAAAAGCAGGCACATTATTGACCTTTTCAGGGATTCTGTTACCTGATTGCCGATTTTTTGGAGGGTAACACCTGTGTTTAGCAGTGCTCCTGAAATTAAATCCATCCTGGTCAATGGATTAGTACTTGCATGCAGTGGTAGTGACAGGTTTTTCATAACTCTCTTGTTATTGGGGAAGTGATTGATTTTTCGGTAATTGCAAACAGAAGGCAGGGCACCCCGGGAGATGGCAATTTATGCAGTTTTGAATATGTCATTGTCAGGGTGTAGAGTTGCTTCATAGACAGGATTTAGTGGTACTTTTCAATATTTATTTCTCTCGTCCAAATGAGTCAATTACAAATGCCATTAACCATAAGGCTACCGGGAATCCCGGAATTACCCGGCTGACCAGCGGCTAAATTTATATAACCTTGATTTAGTGTTAGTCAAATACAGTTTAAGATGAATAAATGATTGAACAGGTTTAGTATAACTCGTTTAAAACTATATAAAATAAAAGTGTTTATTGTCCTGTTTTGATTAAACCCCGTTTATTTTGACCAATGATCATTTTTTTTACACGAAATTTTTTTTCACTATTTTTCAACTAATCCCGGACGGACGGCACCTGGTGAAATTATTAATTGCTAACCATCTGAATATCTGCTATTTATCTACTTTTATTTTTATGACAATCAAGCAAGCAATAAGTTTATAAGGCCTTCAAAGCAAATTCCGGATTTTGCACCCTTTGGCATGTTTTAATTTTAAAAAAGGGGGTGAATTATCAGATGAGATCCGGTAAGATGTGACGCTGTTTTTTTATCGAAAACATAAGAAATTAATTATTAATCTTCAGTTTCTAAACTTTTCCATTGTCGCGGTGTGCGGCGGATGGTTAGCGGCGTGCGGCAGAACGAGTCAGGGCTCAGGGCACAGGGCTCAGGGCGCAGGGCGCAGGGCGCAGGGAGCAGGGGAAGAAAGTGGCGTGCGGCTTGCGGCCTGTGAATTAAGTCGTGCAGGTTTTTGGTATGTTTTGCGATTATGTTGTTGTTAAATCACAAACTCAAAATTGGTTTCAACTTACTGATAACCAAATTAAAATACGTATTATAAAACGTATTATAATACGTATTATAAGACATATTATAATACGTATTTTATTTCATTGCATCCATTTAAATTTATTTTGTATTTTTGCACCCATGCTTGAAACAATGGGAAGGATACTTGGCATAGACTACGGAAACAAAAGGATCGGGATCGCAATCACTGACCCGCTGCAGATCTTTGCATCCCCCCTGACGACAGTGAGAAATGAAGAATTTGACTCTTTCCTGGCTGATTATATGAAAAAAGAACCTGTCGACGCATTCGTTGTCGGTTACCCGGTTCAGCTGAACAATAAGCCAAGCGATTCTGTTAAATACATCAACCCCTTTATCAGGGGACTCGAAAAGTCGTTCCCGGGAAAGCCAATCCATCTTGTCGATGAACGCTTTACCTCAGGAATGGCGATGAGAACAATGATTGAAGGAGGCGTAGGGAAGAAAGAAAGACAAAATAAGGGTATGGTTGACAGGATAAGTGCTTCGATTATCCTGCAGTCATTTCTTGATAAAAGACAAAAGACAATCCGCCATAGCTAAAGCTTTAGCGGACAGCGAAAGGAAAAAGTTGAGGAGTGTAACTCCGAAATCCCGCTTAGGCGGGGATAAAAGTATTTTAAATCAATGGTCTATCCTATAGTTGTATACGGACACCCGATCCTGAGGAAAGTTGCAGGGGAAATTGACAGGGATTATCCTGACCTTGCACAGTTTATTTCCGACCTTTTCGAAACAATGTACCGGTCAGAAGGGCTGGGACTTGCCGCTCCGCAGGTTGGGAGATCCATCAGGATATTCGTCATCGACGGGAAACCTGTCGGGGAGGATGAACCCGGCATGGCCGACTTTAAAAGGGCCTTTATCAATGCAAATATAATAAAAAGGTATGGTGAAATTGAACCCATGACCGAAGGATGCCTGAGCATCCCGAACCTCCGGGAAGAGGTCAACAGGGAATCACAGATTCACATCACATACTATGACGAGAACTGGGAGTTTCATGATGAGATCTTTGAGGGATACAAGGCAAGGGTGATACAGCATGAGTATGACCACCTGAACGGCATTCTCTTCACCGACAGGGTCGGACCCCTCAGAAAGAGGCTGCTTAAAGGAAAGCTTGCAGCAATAAGTAAGGGGAAATTTGAAGCGGAATACAAAACTATTCTCCCGGGACAAAAAATAAAAACCGCCTAAAGTGACTTAAATCTGGTGTGCAAGGAGATATTCCAACTTTAAGTACTCCAAACTTTAGCTCACTCCAAACTTTTTCTTACCTTTATACAGTCTCATAGCTGCAGACTGTGCTCAATAAAAAGATTCCCTTCCTGCGTATCGGCCTGCCATTCTGCCTTGGAATCCTTGCAGGCTCTTATTTAAAACCCGGCGGAACATTCGTGGTTGCCGTGCTTTTATTGGCTGTTGCCGGATTCATAATCAGCCTCTTTTTTAACAAATACATTACCAACATCATTTATGGTATTGCCCTGACAGTTGCACTCTGGCTGGCCGGTTTGATCCTTTATACAAATGAAAAATCGAGGTTGTCAGACCTTGATCCAAACCCGGCTGATTATTTGTGCACACTTTCTGAATTTCCGGAAGAAAAGGCAAACACTTACAGTATGGTCGTCAGGCTGAACGGCAAATTCAGCGAAAAGGAAAATATTCCCCTGCACGGCTCCATGATGATTTATCTCAGGAAAGATCCCCTGATAAAATCACTTATCCCCGGAGATATGCTGAAAATCAGATGCAGCCCGAATCCGATCGGGAACCGGGGTAACCCCGATGAGTTCGATTACAGGTTCTATATGGAGAATCACGGAATTAAGTACTTTGCATTTGCAGACTGTGAAGATATTTCGGAACATATTACGCCAAAACACAGAAACCTTTCACACAGGGCGCTGATCGCAAGGGAAAGGATCATCGGGATGTACCGCGAACGAGGTATCACCGGCGATACACTCGCGCTTGTCGCAGCCATTACCCTGGGACAAAAGAAACTGCTCGACCCCGATCAGAAACAATACTTCATAAAAGCCGGCGTAATGCATATAATGGCTGTTTCAGGACTGCATGCCGTTATTCTGAGCCTGTTTATTTTCAATGTCCTCTTTTTTTTGAAGGGAAGATATAATTTTCTCAGATCGCTCATTACGATCCTGTTTCTCTGGATGTTTGCATTTATAACAGGGCTTACACCCTCTGTACTTCGGGCAACAATAATGTTTACTTTTCTCCAGGGGGGTACGCTGATGAGACGGCACGTTGACAGCCTTAACTCGGTTCTTGCATCAGCCTTTATTCTCCTTCTCATAAGACCCTCCGTGCTTTTTGATGCAGGCTTTCTCCTCTCCTATTCCGCTGTAATTTTTATTATTTGCTTTTATCAGGACATGTATCTGAAGCTCGATCTGAAAAACTGGCTGGCCGACAAGGTATGGCAGTCTGCTGCAGTGACCATTGTGGCCCAGGCCGGCACGCTTCCGCTCACAATAATGTTGTTTAACAGGTTCCCGACCTGGTTCATTCTGACAAATGTTATAATCGTACCGGTGTCGTCACTCCTGATTGTTATAGGATGCCTTGTGCCCCTGACATTTCCCCTGGAATTCATCTCAAGACCGGTTGCTTACCTTCTTGCCAACCTTACAGGAATAACCGAATTACTGACAGAAAAAGCGGCATCACTTCCATATTCGACTATTGACAGCCTGGGAATGACATCTGCTGAAGCTCTTTTCCTCTTCTGTTTTATCAGCCTGTTGTTCTGGTTCCTTCTTAACAGAAGAGCAGTCCCGGTTCTTTACCCGGTTGCTGCGCTGCTGCTGTTCACCCTTCTGGTCACATTCAGGGATATTTCAAATAAATCCTCCGATGAAGTGATTGTTTACAATACTCTGGGATCCCCGGCGATCGGTGTAAGAACAGGCAAGATCCTTAACCTGTACAGCGATACCTCGCTGATTCAGCCTGAAGTACTGAGGCATTGCGCGACGAGACGGCTGAAACCTGCCAGGAATCCTGTTGCGGGTGATTGCACAATTGTCAGTGCCGGCAATACCAGGTTGCTGATAACAAAAAATCTGACAAACAAGCTCCTGACATCGTCCCGGCCTGATCTGGTGATTTTAACAGGTTCAGGGCTGAAAAATGAAGAAAGGCCTGTTTTGTCAAAACCGATCAGAGGTTTAATTATAACCGGGAATATTTCTTCAGCTTACAAAGCTAATGACAAATTCAGATCAGGTGTTTTTGACACAGTCCATTATTGCAGGAAATCTGGTGCATTCAGATTAAAAATCTGAAAAAACTTGAGTATTATTCTATTTATGCCTTATTTTGTCATGTTTTTATAAAAGGATTTATGAGAATAATCATTGCAGGCGCCGGTGAGGTAGGAACACATCTGGCAAAGCTGTTATCGAATGAAAATCATGAAATCATTTTGATCGACAATGAAGAAGAGCGCCTGAAGCCCATTGCCGGTTCAATGGATGTTCTGACCTATACCGGATCGGCCACATCCATTAATATCCTGCAGGAGGTCCTGCAGAAAAAAACTGATCTCTTCATAGCGGTAACCCATGGAGAAGACACCAATATAACTTCAGCAATCCTTGCAAAAAGGCTGGGAGCCCTGAAAACCATCGCCCGGATCGATAACCTTGATTATCTTGAGCACTCCATACTTGAGTTTTTCAAATCACTCGGAATTGACTCACTTATCTATCCTGAACTTATTGCCGCCAGGGAGGTGCTAAGTCTTCTTCATGAGACTGGTACCACCGATTTTATGGAGTTCTGCGGAGGAAAACTTGCAATGTTTGTACAGAAGCTTGATGAAAATGCCCCGATCCTGAATAAAAGCCTCGAAGAGATCGCGATAAGCCACAGCACTGATTCTTACAGGGCAGTTGCGATCAAGCGGAATGAAAAGACGATTATCCCAAGGGGAAAAGAGGTTTTCCAGCCGGGCGACCTGGTATTTGTCATTTCGACGGATGAAGGGGTTGACGATATGATGATGACATCAGGCAAGGTGAATTTCGAGGCTAAAAGTGTCATGATTCTTGGGGGAAGCAGGATAGGCAAGCATGTTGCCCTTTATCTTCAGAAAAGCAGCGAGGTGAAGCTTATTGATTCGGACCCGGAAAGATGTGAAGCGCTATCGGAAATTCTTGAAGATACCCTTATTATAAATGGCGATTGCCGAAATGTTGAACTCCTGGAACAGGAAGGAATATCCAAAATGGATGCCTTTGTTGCTGTAACCGGAAACTCGGAGACAAATATCCTTTCCTGCCTCCTTGCAAAAAAACTTGGTGTTAAAAGAACGATTGCCGAGGTCGAGAATATGGAATACATCAGTCTTGCCGAAAACACAGGCATTGATACCATAATAAACAAAAAGATCGCGGCAGCAAGCAGGATCTTCCGTCACACCACAAACCCGAATGTCACGCAGGTTAAATACATGACAGGTACGGAGGCTGAGGTGATTGAATTCAACGTTCCCGTTGACGCAAAGATAACCCGGGGCACGCTGCGCAGCATGGATTTCCCGAAGGATGCGATTGTTGGCGGCGGAACCAGGGACGGGGTACCCTTCATTGCAACCGGCGACACAATGATAAAACCCAACGACAAAGTGGTGGTTTTTACACTTCCTGACGCTTACGACAGGATGTCGAAATACTTCACCTGATCAGGTATGATCAATTTCAGGATTATTGCCAGGGCTTTCAGCCAGGTTCTTATTATTGAAGGATTGTTTATGCTTGCAACAGCAGGCGTTTCCTGGCTGTTCCTTGAAGATGCGGCAGGCTCCTTCTTTTATTCGGCCCTGATAACAATCGTTACAGGTATTCTGGTCTTTACCCCCCTGCGTAATGAAGAAAAAACATACGGCACCAGGGAAGGTTACATAATAATCACCGGCGTATGGATCATTTTCAGCCTCTTCGGAACATTGCCCTATCTGTTCACCGGTTGCGTTGAAAGTTTTTCTGATGCATTTTTTGAATCAGTGTCGGGCTATACAACTACAGGTGCAACAATTTTTCCAGAGGTGGAATCGCTTCCCAGGGGGATACTCTTCTGGAGAAGTCTTACCCAGTGGCTCGGAGGAATAGCAATTATAATGTTGTCGTTATATGTCTTCCCGCTCATCAAATCAATAAATATCCAGCTCCCGGCAACAGAATTCACCGGGGTAACAGGAAGTAAGATTCACCCGAAAGCAGTTGAAGCTGCCAGGAGGCTTGTGGCTATATATATCTTACTGACCCTCTTTGAAATCATCCTGCTTGCTTTTGGTAAGATGACAATTTTTGATGCAATATGTCATTCATTTTCAACGCTTTCAACTGGAGGATTCTCCACCAGTAATGCTGGTGCAGTCATTTTTTCAACACCTTACCTGAAGACTGTTTTAACATTGTTCATGTTTATTGCAGGTCTGAATCCCGCAATCATATACTATGCATTCAAGTTCAATATCAGGAAAATTACAGGGAACAGTGAGTTTATCCTTTATGCCTGCCTGGTGACGGGTTTTTCACTGGTCGTAACGCTTGTACTCCTTCTTGACCAGGGAATGGCTGCCGGAAAATCATTCCAAACCGCGTTCCTTCATGTCGTCTCCATAGTGACAACTACAGGATACTATTCGGAAGACTTCAATCAATGGGGATCGTTCCTGCTCCTGATAATATTTATCATGATGTTTACGGGCGGAATGGCCGGATCGGCAAGCGGGGGTATTAAGATGATGCGCCTGATGATAATCTCAAAAAACAGCAGAAGGGAAACAAGGAAGCTTGTTCATCCGTCTGCATATCTGCCGGTGCGTGTTGATAAGAAAAGTGTTCCTGACCACATCATCAATAATCTTCTGATTTATTTTTCACTCTATTTTATAATGGTATGTGGGGGAACCCTGATACTCTCGTTCATGGATTATGATCTCATCACCTCATTCAGCACTACCGCCTCAATGCTTGCCAATCTGGGACCCGGTATCGGAACATTTGGACCATTTACGGACTATTCAAATCTGCCGGAAGCCGGGAAGTGGTTCCTTGGCGGACTGATGCTGATCGGCCGGCTAGAATTTCTCGCCGTTATGGTCCTCTTTACTAGGAGTTTCTATAAAAGGTGAACCAATCTGAATTGCTTTTCTCCGGGAATCATTAAAACTCAAGTACTCCCAGCCCCTGGCGGACTACCCTTATCTCCTCCGAAGTACAATCAACTATGGTTGAAGCTTCATTTTTGCCATATCCCCCATCAATTACAATCTCTGCAAAATCTCTGTACTTTTCATAGATCAGTTCAGGATCGGTGATATATTCAACAACCTGGTCCTGGTCGTGTATTGATGACGTCATCAGAGGCCGTCCAAGTTCCCGGATAAGTTCCAGGACAATGCTGTTGTCCGGGATCCTGATACCTACCGTTTTCTTCTTATTCTTGAAAAGTTTGGGGATCTGATTATTAGCCTGGACAATGAATGTAAACGGTCCGGGCAGGTTCCTTTTCAGCAGTTTAAAAACGGAGTTGTCCCTGATAACCGTATATTCCGACAACTGGCTCATATCATGAAAGATAAGCGACATATCAGGATTCAGTGGATTCATCCCCTTGAAATAGGCAATCTTCTCAATCGCCCTGGTTGCCTTGATGTCACATCCCATTGCGTAGATTGTATCGGTAGGATAAATTACTATATTGCCTGCTTCAAGGGTATCCGCAACTATTCTGATATGCTTCGGATTGGGATTTTCCGGATATATTTTGATGAGCATTGCTCCCAATATTTATTCAAAGCTAATGAAAAGTGAGTACTTAAAGTGCCTGGAGTGCCTGGAGTACTTAGAGTTTATTATTTTCAATTCTTCTAACTCTAAGTACTCCAAACTTTAGGCACTCTAAGTACTAAAAAAAGGGTAAGCTACTTATATCGCACCGCTACAACTGCCTACCCTTGCTACCTTCCGATCCTGGGGGAGTTCAGCAGGAGCTGGTCGTATAAGACTTACCCGCAGCAAAAATACAAATTTCCGGCAAGCCGGCAAAATAATTATTCTGTTTCAGGAAAAGTTCTCTTTTACGGAATTCCATTATATTTGTTGTTATCCTTAAAACAATAATTATTAATCTAATGAATTAAGCCATGGAAGAAAAAGCATCTGTATGGAAAGCAAATCTGACGAGTGGACTTATCCTGGGTCTGATAGGGGTTGTTTACACTCTTGTATTGTATTTTCTTGATCTCACATTTAATCCAGTGGCGGGGTATGTCTTACTGCTGGTATTGATTGTGACACTATTTTTCCTGGTGAAATCATACAGGGACAATCATCTTCATGGCTACATTACGTATGGTCAGGCTGTAGGTGCAGGGGTTGTGATCTTCCTGTACTTTGCAATTATTTCAGCCATTTTCACATATATTCTGTATGCTGTAATTGACCCCGACCTTCCGACAAAGCAGCTTGCATTCGCTGAGGAAGCCCTGGCGAAAAGGGGAATGACCCAGGAGATGATCGACGCATCAATGAACATGCAGAAAAAATTCATCAGACCTGAGATATTGGCTCCGTTCAGTATTTTGATGAACATGTTTACAGGACTTATTATGTCGCTTCTGGTTGCAATTTTTGTAAGGAAAGAGGGCAATCCGCTAATCGATGCCGCATAGGTCAGAAAAACAGGAGTTTTTATGGATGTATCAGTCGTAATACCTGTTTACAATGAAGAGGGTTCAATTGTTGAACTGAGCCGGTGGATTGAACAAGTCTGCACCGGTGAAAAGCTCACTTTCGAGATTATTTATGTAGATGACGGCAGTTCCGATACATCCTGGGAAAAAGTTGTTGACCTGGCTAAAGAGCATAAGTTCATCAAAGGGTTAAGGTTCAGGAGAAATTATGGCAAGGCGGCAGCTCTTCACACCGGGTTCAGTGAAGCAAAGGGCGATGTTGTCATTACGATGGACTCTGACCTTCAGGATAGTCCGGATGAGATTCCCGGCCTTGTAAAGATGATAAATGCAGATGGTTACGATCTGGTTTCAGGCTGGAAGAAGAAAAGGTATGATCCGTTCATCAAACGTTTTACAAGCAGGATTTACAATGGCACTGCAAGGATTTCGTCGGGAATAAAGCTTCATGACTTCAACTGCGGGCTGAAAGCCTACCGGAATGAGGTTGTAAAAGGGATTGAAGTCTATGGTGAAATGCACAGGTATATTCCCATTCTCGCAAAAAAGGCGGGCTTCAACAGGATAGGTGAAAAGGTAGTAACCCACAGTCCCAGACAGTATGGTTACTCAAAATATGGTCCCGACCGTTTTATAAAAGGATATCTTGATCTTCTCACGATCGGTTTTATAACCCGGTTCGGGAAGAGTCCGATGCACCTTTTCGGATCGCTGGGAACATTTATGTTCTTCATTGGATTCACTATGGCAGCTTACCTGGGTGTCAGGAAGCTGGTCTTTATTAACAATAACCTGAAGGCGCCACTGGTCACCGACAGTCCATATTTTTACATTGGACTGACTGCAATGATAATTGGTACGCTTCTCTTCCTCACCGGTTTCCTGGCGGAGCTGATGAACCGGAATTCCGTCGAAAGGAACAAGTATCTGATCAAAGACGGCGTAAACATGAACTGACATGTTCTTTACGTACGCGTTTACTGTGATTTCAAAGATCTAAAGTGATTTTATCAGTTGTTTGAGCAGGCACTTGTAAAAAACCTCAACAATTGAATCAGTCATTTTATTCCAGGAGAACCTCTCCTTCTCCTTCCTGACCCAGGCAGTGAATGAAGCTTTCCTGTTTTTATCAAAAAAGTCGGCAATTGCATCAGCTATTTCCTTTGGGTCAGGCTTCACAACATATCCGCATTTCATGTGCGGCACTATCTCCCGTAATCCCCCGACATCGGTTACAAGCATCGGCTTGTCGAACTGATAAGCAATCTGGGTGACGCCGCTCTGGGTTGCCGACCGGTAAGGCTGAACAACAAGGTCGGCACTGCTGAAATAGAGCCCTACTTCATCATCCCTGATGAAGTGGTCAAAAATAATTATATCCTCATCCAGACCTGATTTTTTGATCATGGCCCTGTAGCGTTCTTCGTCTTCATAAAATTCGCCTGCAATAATGAGCTTCAGTTTCCTGTTACGCATGCGGCTATCGGCAAATGCCTCGATCAGGAGGTCAAGTCCCTTGTAATTCCTTATAAAGCCAAAGAAAAGGATATATGAGCAATCCTGATCAAGATTAAGCGCCGAAAGAGCTTTGTTCCTGTCGATTTTCCGGCCGTAGTTGTCAAAAATCGGATGAGGGTTAAATCCGACGGGTATATCTTTCCTGTAAGCTTCGACATCCTTCTGCACCGATTTCGACAGTACCACCGCCCCGTCAATGCTTCGCATAAAAAACCTGGTCAGGATCCTGTCGCCGGGTCTCTTTTCATGGGGGACAACATTGTCAATGACTGCAATGATCAGGGTATACCTGTTCTTCCGCGCAATCCTGGCTACGGTTCCCAGGCTGGGAGCCATGAACGGAAGCCAGTATCTTATTAAAAGTATATCAGGTCTCTGTTTTTTTAATTTATATCCTGTTCTGACCCAGTTGAAAGGATTGATCGAATTGAGTTCGCGGATTATTCTTATTTCCTTAGGGGGAGTGCCATCGCTGAACTGGGTTTTCCCCGGAAAAAGGAATCCGGGATACTGAAGCCTGAATGTTCGAATTTCCACCTCCTTGCATTCGGAGGCAAATTGTCTTGCAAGCCGTTCGTTAAAGGCTGCCAGGCCACCTCTGTATGGAAATGCAGGACCAAGAAATACGATCTTCATCAGGGAAAGAAATAATAGGTAAAAATATAAATATGAACTAAAAATTAAACGGCGTTATTTAAAATGTAGTCTTTAAGGTATGAGAATTTTTGAGGGAGGTCTCCATCGAGTGTTATTGTGGCCCTGCGGACCATAGGGCTGTCAATCCCGGTAAAGAGATCATTGATAAGGCTATTGATCAATTGCCTGCCGAAATCTGCCGATGCATCCCTTGGCAGCTCTCCGGGAAGGTTGTCAACAGCCATTACCGTAATATTGGTGGGTCGAGTAAACGGAGGTTCTTCAGTTTCCAGGTGGGGGTTAAAACCATAGAATGGATCTGCAATGGTTGCTGCCCTGACAGTTGACGGGACAGGTCCGTTAATATCGCAGCTTATATCCGCGATCACTGAGATTTTGAACTCAGGTTTCTTCATGTCATCCTTTGAGAAGAATTTTGGTGATCGCGGGTCCCAGTAATGACCTGTGATAAGAATATCCGCAACCCTGGTAAAGGGAATAAAAGCGGATTTGTATTTTTCAGGATATTTCACAAAATCAGTAAAACTGAACATCAGCCCGTCATTGTGACTGACATAATATTCGGGACCAATCTGGCAAACGACCGGAACATTGAATTCCTTTGCAAGGAAATCCCCGGGATCGACTTTTACAAAATTGCAGATGCTCAGGGTTTCCATTGCACCACTGGCCACCCTGCCATGGCCCGTTACAAGCACTTTCAGCCCGGGCTTAAGATCGATCAGCCGAAGGCCGGCCCACATTTCCTCGAGATCGCGGCACTGATATGCAGGTTTAAGGTTAAACCTGTTGGTTCTTATTCCCCTGGCCCTTAATCCGTTATAAGCTCCCACAATACCTGCATACCGTCCGAATGCTGCAACTCTTTCACCTTTATCGGTTGTCAGGTATTCATAGTCGACAAGCCTGATTTTCTTTTTTACAATCTCTGTGAACATTTCCCGGTTCTGTTCCTGTTTTTTCCCGACATGGGCGAAGAAGAGGTAGGTTTTACCCGGGATCAGAGTCCTTTTATCAACCTCCTTAATTCCCATGAGTATGTCACACTCGCGAAGGTCTTCTTTAAGTGGTATGTCCAGATAGCTGAATTCATCATCTGTATAACAGCGCAGGTCGCTGGGTTGAACAAAAAACTCAACATGCGGATAGAGTTCCTGAAGAGTTATAATCTGGGAAGGTGTAAGAGGGACTCTTCTGTCGGGCGGATTTTTGGTTTCACGGAGAATTCCGACTTTCAAGGTCTTTATCATGGCAGGGATGATTGAGATTCTCCCCAAATGTACCTAATCCGGCCCGATTTTTGTTGAAAGGCTGAGAGGTTAATTGCAAAATTTGTATTTTTGCCGTGAACATACCGGGGCTGATTTGGTTTTGACAGCATAAGAGGTGGTATGTAAGCATGCAGTGTGTGGTGGCGCGTCACTTAAACAGTGTCACAAAACAATAACTGGCGAATCTAATTACGCTCTCGCCGCTTAAGCGAATAACAGTAGTTTAAGCTTTTTCCCGCCGGAAGGCGGGAGATTTTCCGGGCACATGTGCCCGGACGAGACGTCTCCCGGGCGGTCATGCCCTGATCCAACCCGACACGGAGGCGCACGCAATCCGGGGCTAGCCTGAAGACCGTTCCGTTCAGATGGCGAAACAAACAGGAACTAAGGACTGGTTAGGTTGTTCTGCAGCTGACAAGTCCCGACAATCAAGCAGGACTAAGCATGTAGAAAGCTTATGGTCTCTATGTTTGGACGCGGGTTCGACTCCCGCCAGCTCCACGATCAAGCAGAAAACAAACACCCCGAAAGAGGTTTTTGTTTTCTATTTTCAGTACTAAAGCTAAGGGATCGCCGTAAGCACTCCCGCCCGCTCCGCGATCAAGCAGCAGGTATTACTGGCAAAGAGTACTTATTTGTTGTTGAGCCTCATCAATTGCATCCTCCAATTCATTTTTTTGCTGTACTGACCAGGAAGCGCAGTCGACAAAAGGGTTTAATGCATTCAGATAATTCTGGTAGGCTGCCTTGTATGCATTGCAGTTTGCAGTGGTCGGATCACTCGCATATGTCTGTGCTGCAGCTGACACAGCGTTAATCTCAGACGTAACTTGTGTAGCCCAGGCAGTGCCACAGTAATCAGGGTCAGTCGCTTTCTTTTTACAGGAACCTACCCCCAGGAAAGATACTATGATCAAAAAACTAAGTACTCTATACGCAAACAGACCAGTTGTTTTCATTTTAAATGATTTTAATTATTAATAATGTGAAGTGCCTAGATAATAAACAATTAGTGTCATCCTTTGTTAAGGCCAGAGTCAAATATATTTTAACATTCCAATTCTCATATAAAAGCCCCCGGCTTTAATATCTGGCATAACTTTTGCTTATAATTTTCAGTTTAACTCCTGTTTTTCAAGATAAAAAACCTGGCCTATGACTGTTAAGAATGAACAAAAGACCAATCCGATTTGTTATTTTAATCGAAAGAAAACAGCGGTTTGTCAAAATTATGAAGAAGTAATTCTATCATCTCAAATAAATATTTCAACAACCTATCGGACTGATTTAATGAATATTATGCTAAAACAACCCATCGATCCTTCATATTTTAGTAAATTATCTGGTAAATTATGTTGTAATTTTGACAAATGAACAAATATTAATGATTAGCGTTGTTATTTTTAGGATGAACACACTTTTTTCACATACCGACCATGATTCACCTCTGCCTTTTAAAGGATACCGGCATAGACCTGACTTGACAGCTATCTTCATATTTATTAATTTTGAGAGCTGGATAACTTACCCCCGATGATGGAAAGAGCTTTAACGACATATAATACCGATACAGACATTAATCAACTGGTAAAGACCAATACCGGGGAGACAGTGGTTTCATTGGAAGAAGATCAAAATAACCCGGTTTTTGAGAATCTGGCAGCTGAGGGGGGCGAAAATTTTTTCCATTATATAAACTGGCTTGGAATCGGGAAAGATCCAAACCTTATGATTTTATCGTCAATCCATCATTACTACTACGATTTCAATGACCTTAAAGGGGTAAAAACACTGGTTAACCTTAAGCAGCTTAATCAGATCAATCATATTGACGCTTTTGTCAATAATATTCTTCGTGTTCTTCCGCTTAAAGCCAACTTCATTGGCTGTTTCAAAGACAACAAGATCCACAGCAATATTGCTATGCCATTCTATCAGTCATTCCGGTTCCTGAACGGCCTTATAAATATAATCGACTCGAAAACCGACAGATTCATGTCAAGAAAAGATGTAATAAAGCTCCTGGAATCGCATGGTTTCCGGATCATTGACATGACTGAAATAAGCAATATAACATACTTCTGTTCACAGAACCTGAGAAAATCAGAATAGAAAGCAGCATCTGGATGCTATTTTTTATTTATTAACCTCTGATCTTAATCTAATTATTGCACACATTTGTCAAAATCCGGAAAACTGTAAGTTACCAGGTTTTTCGAAAGATTGCTTAGACTAATACTTTCATTATAAGCTATTTAATCATAATTCAGCCCGGCAGTTTTGACTCTTTTCAAAAATACCCGGTAAATTTTGCATTGAATTTGACGTAAGGTCTCTTTTCTTCTTTTAACCGTCGAATTGGATGGATATTTAAGCGTTATTAATTGACAAATGAAGAAAACAAGTACCGCATTTCGGCATTAATTGGGCTTTTACCGTTTGAAGTCTTAAGGCTTTATCCATACTTTTACAGGTAACAAAACTCTTGTCAAAATGGAACAATTGTCACTAATGGAAAGAACCGTCAACACTGAGAAAATTGCAAATGTTACTTTCAATGAGAGGTTTCAACCTGATGCAAAACCCGGAACAAATCCGGTTCTTGAAAACATCCTGGCAGAGGGAGGCGATGATTTCTACCGCTATCTTACCTGGACAGGACTTGTAAAAGATCCAGAACTGATGGTTCTCTCTTCAATTCAACATTATTATTACGATCATAATGATATGAAAGGGATCAAAACACTGATAAACCTGAAGAAGCTGAACCAGATTAAACATATCGACAGCTTTTTGCATACTCTTTACAGGATACTTCCCCCGGCTGCCTGTTTCGCCGGTTGCTTTAAAAGCAGTTATCACCACAGGCATGGAGCCACATTTTCCGAGCCTTCCAAATTTTTCAGGGGGCTCATTAATTTACTGGACTCAAGCGTTGACAGGAATTTGTCGAAGAAAAGCGTTCGGCTCCTTCTTGAAGAAAACGGCTTCAGGGTTCTGGACATGACGGAGATCAACGGGATGACTTATTTCTGGTCACGGAATAACAAGAGACAGTGGGAGTAACCTTTGGATTCAGATCTCTCAGGAGTCAGATTAATACACTTAAAATCCCTATCTTGTCAGTTTTTATAAGATATTTGCATAGGGAAAAAGTTTTACTTTTTTGTTAGTAATGCATGGATGTATTCAACACACTGATCCGTTTTAAAATTATCCCGTTCCTCGAAAGATGGAACCTGATAAACTTAATCCTGGGAATAATCGATATCCTGGCGATTGGCTTTGCATACCAGATTGCTTTCATGATTAATTATTACGGCGAAGGGGAGTTCTTCTTCTTTGAAAGAAAGGATCTGACATACATCTTTCTTGCTGTTCTTCCTCTCTGGCTTCTCACCCTGTATATAATCAAGGTAACTGAAATTCCAAGAACGAAGAGGTATATAACCCTTTTCCTGGAATATATCCAGTCGGCAGCAGCGATAGGCATCGTACTGCTTATTATCTATTTTGTATTCAAACTTGCTTATCTCTCCCGTTTGTTCCTCATAGAATTCACCATGTTCGGAGTCCTCTTTTTGTTTGTTGTCAGGACTCTTGAGTACAAGGTATTTAAAATTTACAGGGCTAAAGGCTTTAACTTTGTGAATGTAATTTTGATCGCTGACGAATCATCCATTCCATTTATAGAAGATCTGCGGCTGAATCTCGACTGGGGTTACAGGATTTCCTTCATATTTTCAAGCTCTGACCTTCTTTATGAAAGATACAGCAAAATCTTTAAAATTCTGCCCGACAAATCAAAAATGGTTCTTCATGATCTGATGGAAATTGACACTATTGATGAGGTGATCTATATTAAGAAGGATGTAATACCTTCAGAAGTTCGCAAGACAATAAGATCATGTGAAGAGCTGGGGGTTGTTTTCAGACTAAAATACGGTGAGATTCAGCTTAACCTTACAAATGCATTTAATTCTGTTATAGGGAGTGAAAAGTTCCTCACTTTTATCAATATCCCTTACCGGCCGTTGGACCTGGCAGCAAAAAAAATCATGGATATAAACATTTCCCTCATATTATTGGTACTATTATCACCGATAATGATAATCATAGCGTTAACAATCAAAATTACATCGAGAGGTCCGGCGATATACAGGCAGGCCAGGGTGGGACTCAGAGGCCGGCAGTTTGACCTTTACAAGTTCAGGACCATGGTTGTTGATGCGGAAAAAATACGGGAAAACCTTGAATCGAAAAATGAAATGGACGGACCGGTTTTCAAAATAAAGGATGACCCCCGGGTTACAAAAGTCGGAAAATTCCTGAGGAAGACAGGTTTGGACGAATTACCCCAGTTAATCAATGTCCTTAAGGGTGAAATGTCGCTGATCGGACCCCGACCGCCGCTGAAGAGTGAAACTGAAAAATATAAACGCTGGCAATTAAGACGACTTTCGGTTAAACCCGGATTATCATGTTTTTGGCAAATAATACCTGACAGGAACAATGTGAAGTTTGAAAAATGGATGGAGATGGATTTGGCATACATAGATAATTGGTCACCTCGATTAGATTTTATAATTTTGCTCAAAACAATAAAAACGGTCTTTCAAAGGACCGGAACTTAAATTTTTTACTAAATAATCTATGAAAAAGGTACTAGTTTTTGGAGTGAAGTTGTCTATGGCACTCTTCCTTATAGCATTCGCCAGTTCGTGTGTTCCAGCCACCCAGTTGAGTTATTTTAATGATATTGATGCACTTGAAAAGGCATTGGTTAATCCGAAGGTCCAGAAAACCATTATGCCGTTCGACAGGTTATACATCAGGATAATGAGCATCGATCCACAAACCAGGCAAATTTTTGATTTCCCTGAAGAGGTGCGTTATTCCACATCCGGCAACAGTGTGATCGGTTACATGGTTGATGAGGCAGGCAATATCGATTTCCCCTTTGTCGGAAAAATAAATGTCGGATCCCTTTTACTTTCCGATGCCGGGGCAAAGATCCAAACAGCGCTCAATCAGTACGTGCCCAATACTACAATTAATGTGAAATTCATTGATAATCAGATCTCTGTATTGGGTGAAGTTCAGCGGCAGGGCGTCTATTCATTCAGCCAGGAAAAGCTTAATGTTTACGAAGCCCTTGCACTTGGCGGAGGGCTGACACGGTACGGTAACCGTAAGAATGTGATCCTTATCAGGCAGGAGGGTGAAAAGATAATGCATCATAAACTGAACCTGTCAGATTCGAAAATTGCAAACAAGGAATTATATTATATTTTGCCAAACGACGTTATCGTGGTTGAGCCACTTAAATCTATTTCAACAAGTTATCCGAATGTAACGTACCAGTCAATATTATCATCTGTAACAACACTGGTTGCGATACTGGTGCTTTACTTTCAAGTTACGCAATAAAAATTATCAGACAAATGCTAAAAACAATAGAACCTGATTCATCAATCGCTCCCTTTAAGTACTTCGTTTTAAAGATAGCATCCCTGAAGTATTTGTATATTTTCCTGATAATACTATGTCTTGCCGCAGCAGTATTGTATAACATTTTTTCCACAAAAGTTTATGAAGCTTCTGCATCATTAAGTCCGGTTGAGAACAAGACTTCTTCAATACTCGGATCGGAGCAGCTCTTTGGCGGCTTACGGTCGCTTGAAGGCCTGACAAACATCGAAAACGATATTACCAATCTAAGTTCTTATGCACTAGTCTACTCAACCGTCACCAGCATGAACCTGGAAGTAGGCTATTTCAGGGAATACAAGAAGATCTTTAAACGGACCGATGAACAGTTCAGAACTTCCCCGTATACCGTGGTTATTGATAAATCGCATATTCAGCCGATCGATGCAAAAATATTTGTCTCAATTATTGATGAATCCTCATACAGGCTAACCATATCAGAAAAGAAGGTTTCATTTTATAATTATGTTGATAACCAGATAGTAAGCGAAGACAATATTGTTGAGATCGATACAATTTGCAGGTTTAATGAAACTATAAGCAACAGGATATTTAAATTCTCGGTGTCGTTGAATAAAGATATATTCAACACTGTCTCAGGTTCAGATATCAGGTACGATTATTATTTCAAATTCAACCACCTCGATTTTCTTGCAAAAGGATTCCTCAGAAACCTTGAAGTTGAAAAAGTTTCTCCGCTTGCATCAATTATAAATGTTAAATTCACTTCCACCAATCTCGATAAAACCATTACCTTCCTGAACAGATATCTTGAGTCATTTCTTGAAGAGAATCTTAACAAAAAGAATACGGTCGCACTCAGCACCGTGAAGTTCATTGACTCCCAGATATCCGAAATATCTGATTCTCTTGTTCTTTCTGAATCCGAGCTCAGGAATTACAAATCAGCCAACCAGGTTATGGATCTTAGTTTCCAGGGGCAGCGAATTTATGAACAGATTGCCCAGATCGAGACTGAACGGGCCCAGCTTCAGGTACAGGAACGGTATTACAATTATGTAATAAACTCTTTCAGAGCCAACCAGGACGGATCAAGCCTTGTCCCACCCTCTTCAATGAACGTTAGTGATCCAATTATAAACCAGCTGATCACGACATTGATCGACCTGAATCGAGAGAGGTCTGCGGCACTTGGGGGAAGCGATCCGCAAAAAAATATTTTTCTCAGCCGGATCAATGCCCAGATCGAAAACCAGAAACAGACCATCCTGGAAAATTTTACAAATAACCTGAGTACTCTTACTCTCTCGTTGAATGAGTTGAACTACAGGCAGGAAAAACTCTCAAGGGAAATCTCGGGTCTTCCAAGGACCGAAATGAATATGGTAAGCATGCAGAGGAAATTCAACCTGAATGACGTTATTTATACTTTCCTCCTCCAGAAGAGGTCTGAAGCAGCCATCTCCCTTGCTTCAAATTATCCCGATTATGAGATTATGGAACCGGCACGGACGATAACATCAAAGATCATCGCCCCGAAAAAAAGCTTAAACTACCTGATGGCGCTATTCTTCGGATTGCTGATCCCGACCCTTTTCCTTATGATCAGGGACTTCTTCGATGACAAGATAAGGAGCATCAATGATGCTGAATACATGCTTCACCGTTCTGTTCTTAGTGTAATTTACAGCAATAATCTTAAGAGTGAAGCTGTTGTTGCCGAATTCCCGAAATCTGCAATTTCCGAATCATTCAGAAATCTGCGAAGCAGTCTCTTCCTGAAATCCGACCACGAAAAATCAAAAGTAATTCTTATTACTTCTTCCCAGCCGCAGGACGGAAAGAGTTTCGTTTCAATGAACCTGGCATCCTCAATTGCATCAGTTGGGTATAAGACAATTCTGATCGACTGCGACCTGCGGCGTCCCACTCTTCATATCAAGCTTAAAGAAGACAATGTAGCCGGGGTGACAAATTTCATGATCAAAAAAGCTTCAGCAGAGGAAATTATAAGAAATACCAGTATCACAAACCTTGATTTTATTTCTGCCGGACCTGTCATTCCAAACCCTTCCGAATTAATGGAGTCGGGCGTTCTCGATAATCTGATCAACTTCCTTAGAACAAAATACGACTATATTGTTATTGATACCACGCCTGTAGGAATTGTGTCAGATGCCATACTTCTGATGAAATATGCCTCAAAGGTTTTGATGGTTATAAGGAACAATTATACCAGGAAAGATATTTTTGCCAACGTAATAAATAACCTTAAAACGAACAAATTGAACAATTACGACATTATATATAATGATCTTAATTTACACAAGAGTTCATACAGGCATTATAGCAATTATTACATCAAGAATTAGGGGATTTTTAATTTTCGGGATAAAAATATACTAATAATTAATTCATTGTAACAATATGGAGACAGAAGCCATTGCAGTAAAGGATAAAATCAAGGAATACATTCAGCAGGCAACATTTGTGGAAAAAGATAAAATCAAGGATGACTCTTTGATTTTCAAGGAGGGTTACTTCGATTCAATGGGTTTTGTTGTGTTGATTACTTTTCTCGAAGAGAATTTTGGAATTAAAACCTCGGATTCTGACCTTGTTGAAGAGAATTTTGAGTCAATAAATGCCATTACCGATTTCATTGTCCGTAAAAAAAATATTTAGCTATGTGCGGAGTCGCAGGGATAGTTGATTACAGGGGAAAAGCCGCGAGCAAACCTGCGATCGAATCAATGCTGTGTGCCATTAATTACCGCGGCCCCGATGAAAGCGGCATTTATTGCTCGCCATTCGCTGCGATTGGAAATGTAAGACTCAGCATTATCGACCTGGCCGGCGGACAACAGCCACTTTCTGATCCCTCCGGCCGTTTCTGGATAGTCTTTAACGGTGAGATTTTTAACTATCCGGAGCTCCGGGAAATACTTTTAAAGAAAGGGCACCACTTTAGTACTCAATCCGACACCGAAGTTTTGGTGCAGCTTTTTGCAGCGTATGGCAAAAGCTGCCTGTCGATGCTGAACGGGCAGTTTGCTTTTGCCATCTGGGACAAGGTGAAGGAAGAAATTTTCATTGCCCGTGACCGGATCGGAATACGCCCTCTCTTTTACAATTTATCCGGGAATGGATTTTCGTTTGGATCCGAGATAAAGTCACTTCTGGCTCAAAATACAATTTCTCCGGGGTTGTCGGTAAAAAATCTTTCACAGATCTATACTTTCTGGACAGCGATTACTCCCGGAACAGCTTTCAGGGATATTTTTGAATTATCTCCGGGTCATTTTCTTACATACAGCAGGGAAGGAATTAAAATTGAAAAGTACTGGGACCTGAAATTTAATGGCATTGACAACAGCCTCACCCTTGAAAAATCGCTTAAGCAGTTTCACGAGCTTTTCTACGATGCGGTCAGGATAAGGCTCAGGGCTGATGTGGAAGTAGCCGCATACCTGAGCGGCGGGATCGATTCCAGTTCAACCGTTGCATATATTAAGGATATTGAGCCAGGTGTCCTTAACACATTTTCAATCGGATTTGATGACAGGGATTTTGACGAAAGCTCTTATCAGAGTGAAGCGGTCAGGTATTTTGATACAAGACATAAGTCGATCACCTGTACTTCTGAAGAGATCTCACAATCGTTCCCTAAAGTGATCTGGCACACTGAAACGCCTGTCACGCGTACCGCGCCTGCACCTATGTTCCTTCTTTCCAGGCTTGTCAGGGAGAACAACATCAAAGTGGTTATTACTGGAGAAGGGGCAGATGAAATGCTTGCCGGATACGATATTTTCAAGGAAGCAAAAATCAGACGGTTCTGGGCCAGACAACCTGATTCGGCAATCAGGCCAAGACTTCTCACAAAGCTCTACCCGTACCTTCCCCAGATGAAGCAGGCGAATCCGGCAATCCTCAAAATGTTCTACGGATACAAGCTTGAAGAGATTGACAATCCCTTCTATTCACACCTGCTGCGATGGAACAATTCAAATCACATAAAGAAACATTTTTCAAATGATGTTAAATCTGAGTTAAACGGTTACTCACCCCTGGAAAGCCTTGAGGAAAAGATACCCGAAGGCTTTGAAAAATGGGGATTTCTCGAAAAGTCGCAATGGCTCGAGACATCAATATTCATGTCAGGATATCTGTTGTCGTCGCAGGGCGACAGAATGGCGATGGCAAACTCAGTTGAGGGAAGATATCCGTTTCTTGACTACAGGGTCATAGAGTTTTGCAACAGGTTGCCGGGCGATTTAAAATTAAACGGCCTCAATGAGAAATATCTTCTCAAAAAGCTGATGAAAAATAAGATACCTGAGTCAATCATCAAAAGATCAAAACAGGCCTACAGGGCTCCTATAAAAAGTGCTTTCTTTCTGAACAAACAGCCCGAATACATCAGGGAAATGCTTTCTCCCGAATATTTCAGGAAAGCTGGTGTATTTGACTATAATTCAATATCAAACCTGCTCCTGAAGATAGGGAAGACCGGAAGTTCATCTGAAATGGATGATATGGTTCTTGCTTCAGTCATTTCTACACATCTGCTTTATAGTCAATTCGTTGAAAAAAACCATGAGAGTTTCCCTCATCTTAATAACCTGAAAACAATAAACGAAAAATAAATAATGTCAATGAAAAACAAGCGACCATTTTCAAAGGAAATCATCCTGCTTGAAAACGTTGAAAAAGTGACCAATGTGATCGTTGGAAAACTTCAACAGGATGTCTTGCATAATTTCAAACGGACAGGAGCAGTAGTAGGAATAAGCGGAGGCATAGATTCCTCAGTTTGCCTCGCACTATCAGCAAAAGCCTTCGGCCCCGAAAAGGTTCTCGGGATTATAATGCCGGAAAAGGATTCAAGTCCTGACAGCGAGGAACTGGCGCTTGAGCTCGCCGGAAAATTCGGGGTAAAGACGGTTAAGGAAGTGATTACGGGTGCGCTTAACGGCTTTAACTGCTATGAACGGCGTGATGAAGCAGTTAAGAGGGTCTTCCCGGAATATGACGCTAAAACTTATAAGATGAAGATAGGAATCAGACAGAGCGGCCTTTACAATAATCTGCCCCCGCTGTTCAGTCTGACCATTATTGATTCAAATGGCATCCAGCAGGATAAAATCCTGAATGTCCGCGATTACCTGCAAATTGTCGCAGCATCCAATTTCAAGCAGCGCTCCAGAATGTCATTCCTCTACTATCATGCCGAAACGCTTCATTATGCAGTTATCGGCACTCCTAACAAGCATGAACAGGAACAGGGCTTTTTTGTTAAATATGGTGATGGCGGGGCAGATGTAATGCCGATAGGCAACCTTTTCAAGACACAGGTGTACCAGCTTGCGGAATACCTGGGTGTCCCTCAGAGAATTATAGAGAGGACACCTACAACTGACACATATTCAGCCACACAGACTCAGGAAGAGTTCTTTTATCAGCTTCCCTTCAGGCAAATGGATATTTACTGGTACGGATTTGAGAACGGATACACCCCGGCAGAAGTTTCTGGAGTGATGGGCGAAACGAGCGAGAGGGTCGAAGCGCTTTTCAGAAATTTTGAACGCAAGCGCAAAACTACCGAATACCTGAGAATGCCTCCGGTAAGGGATTATTATTCTGAATAATACAACCATTCCATATGAATGCATTTGACTATTTCTTTGAGAAGACTTCGGGGATTGATGAACCATTTCTGGCCGGCAGGGAGATCCTTTCCTTTAAAGAGCTTTACAGTTCATCCGTTTCCCTGGCATCATACCTGAAAAAGGAATTCGGACAGGGGAAAAATATCCTGCTGTTATCGGTTAATAATCCGTTCTTTCTTGTCGCCTATTTTGCAATTCTCAAATCAGGAAATGTATGTATTCCGCTTGATCCGAATATCGAAAAGGAAAACTTCAGATACATTTCGGACCTGACAAAGCCTGTTATGTTTTTTTTGACAAAGGATTTGGAAAAGAAACTGGATATCGGTTCATCAAAGTGCATTTTTCCTGACACGATCAAAGATTCCGGATTTAAAGGATCTGAGTTCGCTGAAGGGGATGAATTCGACAGGGAAGCCTGCGCTGAGATTATTTTCACATCAGGGTCGACGGGAGTTCCAAAGGGAGTCATGATCTCACATAAAAACCTGATAGCCAATACAGAGTCAATCATAACATACCTAAAGCTGAAGAAAAGTGACAGGATGCTTGTTGTTCTGCCGTTTTACTACTGCTATGGATTATCCCTGCTCCATACCCACCTTCGTGTGGGAGGCTCAATAGTTTTAAACAATTCATTTATCTTCCTGGGAGGCATCATTAATAATCTGCTTGATTACAAGTGCACGGGATTTGCAGGGGTACCAAGCCATTTTCAGATCCTTCTCAGGAAGTCGGACAATTTCAAGACTACTAAATTCCCTGATCTTAAATATGTTACACAAGCTGGAGGAAAGCTTGCCCCCATCTTTATCGATGAGTTCCGCAACAGTCATCCCGAAGTTACCTTTTATGTGATGTACGGTCAAACTGAAGCTACGGCACGCCTTTCATATCTTCCTCCCGAACTTTATGAGGCAAAAAAAGGTTCGATGGGAAAGGGGATCCCCAGTGTGGAATTGAGGGTAGTGAATGAAAAAGGGAAAATCATTAAACCGGGAGAGGTCGGGGAAGTGATTGCCCGGGGAGATAATATTATGATGGGGTATTTTGCCGATGAGGAGGGAACGAAAAACGCCATAAAGAACGGCTGGCTCTATACCGGAGACCTTGGTACGGTTGACGAGGACGGCTATATTTTCCTGACAGCCAGAAAAAAAGAGATAATTAAGGTCGGTGGAAAGAGGATCAGTCCTAAGGAAATTGAAGCTGTCATTCTTGAACTGCCTGAGGTTGTGGATTGTACGATTGAAGGTGTGGAAGATGAGCTTCTTGGTGAAGCCCTGAAGGCTACAGTTGTTATCAGACCCGACAATGGGAAGGAATTATTCGTCGATAAGATAAAACATCACTGCTCAAAGCATCTTGCACTTTACAAAGTGCCACAGATCTTTGAACTCAGGGAACAGCTTGTAATAAGCGCCACCGGGAAGAAGATAAAGGGAAAACTGTAAAATGATAATAGATCATATCTGTTTTGCCGTTAAGGACCTGGCAGAGGGCATCTCTTACTGGGACCGTGTTTTTGGCTACACCCAGAAAACCGGAATTGTGGTAAATACCCTCCAAAAGGTAAAAGTCGCCTTTTTAGGTAAAGAAAACAGTCTGACAATCAAGTTAATTGAACCCCTGGCAGAAAACCTTTCACTTGTGAATTTTGTAAACAGGGGCGGAGGATTTCACCACATTTGCTTTAAATGTGAGGATATTGACGAAGGAGTAGCCGAATTGAAGGGGAAAGGATTGATAACCCTGGTTCCTCCGCAGCCGGGGGAAGCATTCAATAACAAAAAAATTGCATTTTTGCTGGCAAAATACGGGATCAATATTGAATTGATCGATACGGATGAAAGAGCCGGATTGCTTTAAGTGTATCATTTCCGGATGAGACAGCCGTAAATGTAGAGCCTGTTCGGGTGTATCGTGGAGGTAATCATCTCTTTGAATTGTTTCGTCGTAATTAAGGATATGTTCGTCAAAAACTTAAGCGAATGTAGTGAGTTAATTGCTTATACTATAGTGTTTTTCTTAAATTTGGGGCAGATCTGAACAGATAGGATAAGTAATTTTGTGCGTTACAATTTTCGTGGTTTGAAAATTTTTGAGAAAGAAATTTGCTCATTCATGAACAGGTTTAGTAAAATAGTATTGCTGCAGATAATTGTCATTAGCCAGTTAACATCCGGGCAGACCATTGTTCGTTCATCCTTAAGCTGCCTTGGTTCGACGATTACTGACAACGGACTTATCCTCCGCCAGACAACAGGTCAGCCTTCAAATACTGATGTGTTCAGGATGGAAGGGATGGAGCTCAGGCAGGGATTTCAACAGCCCGTCGTCGCAAAGAATCACATCAGTGATAATATGCCGGTTGATTTTACCCTCTCCCCGAATCCGGCAAAAGATATTACCCTGCTCAGATTTGAGGAAGAAATTTCCGGGTGCATCATTTCCATCAGAGACGTTAATGGATCAACGTTATTTAAATGCAGGGAGGAAAACCTGTACTACAAATGGTTGGATCTTAATGATATCATGCCGGGAATATATATTGTAACTGTTGTTTCCGGAAACAGGCAAAGATCAAAAAAACTGATAATTACAAATTAAAACCGTATCTCAGATGAAGAAGATTATTGTAATAGCTACCTTGATTTTAGGTTCTGTTACTATTGCGGCACAGGAGAATAAGGTTGGAATTTCATTTTTTCAGAATTATTCCACATTCAGATTCATCGACTCTGAAGGTGAAAAGGATGACTTGAATTTTACCATTAAATCAGGCTATGGACTTTCTTACCGGAAGACTTTTAATAATCCTTTGTTTATTGAAGGGATAGTATCATACAATAATAATGGAGCTTCTTCGTCTATCGATTTTACCCGGCTGGACTGGTCTTTTCATTATGTCAATGCTGATCTGAACCTTGGCTGGAAATTCGTTCTGGGAAGAATAAAACCTCAGATTGGCACCGGTATATATTACGGAAGGCTTTTTAAAGCCGATCAGAGTATCGGTACATTGAATTATGACCTGATGGAAATGAATACCGTAAAAAAAAATGATTCAGGAGTTAATATTTTTGGCGGGCTGGAATACGAATACTCAGACAGTGGCTCCGTCTTGTTTAGAATAATTGAATCGATAGGCCTGACACAGCTCGAAAAAGAAAATTCAGGTCAGAAAATGTTTAACCGGACTTTTTCAGTTCAACTTGGACTATTATTTAACATTAATAAGGAGTAACCATGAGAAATACTTTGATCCTGTTTTTAATGCTCTTTTGCCTGGCAACCGTCGGAACAAACGGACAGGTAGCAGATGGCATCAGCTATCAGGCTGTCGCTCTGGATGAGAACGGGAAAGAGATTGCCGGACAGGATATTAACGGGAATGTCATTTACGGCAAAACGATTAACGTCAGATTCTCTCTCATAAGCGGAACACCTGAGGGCGAGATATTATACAGGGAAGTTCATTCCGTTAACACCGATAATTACGGACTCTTCTCATTGGTTATCGGTCATGGTGATGTCTCTCCTGATGGAAAGTGCGAAAAACTAACCGATATAAACTGGGGGTCTGACAAGCTGTACCTCAAGGTTGAAATTGACACCAGGCGCACAGGTAATTTCAAGGTGATGGGAATTCAACAGATGATGGCTGTGCCCTTTGCCTTCCATGCTCTCAATTCAACTTCTATCGAAGCCGGTACGGTTTCTCAGTACTGGAGAGGTGATAAGACCTGGAAGATTCTTGATAATGCAGCGGTCGGTCTTGGCAACGTGGAAAATGTCTCATTGTCATCCTGGAGAGGTTCATCGAGCCTTAACACTGTCGGAACTATAACATCAGGGACATGGAACGCAGGCCCAGTTACCTCAGGCGGAGCACTGACAGGACAATCAATCGTTAAAAAAGGAGGTACATCCTCTCAATTTCTGAAAGCTGATGGCAGCGTCGATGAGAACGTCTATATCACTGCAATCAGGGAAGTTAATGATGAGTTTACAGCAACAGAAGGTCAGTCAAGGTTTACGTTAACCCAACGGCCGTCGGCTGACAGCAATATAAAAATGTTTATAAACGGGGTCAGGATAAGTAATTCAGCCTATACGAATTCCGGAAATTCGGTTACTTATCTGCCGGCCAATAACGGGTCGAATGTTTTAAGGGCAGGCGACAGGATCCAGTTTGACTATTATCATTAAAAACCATTTCCCGGCATGCGTTTGTTGTTATTTATACTGTTCAATGTAATAATTACCTGTTCTTTGTCGTCACAGGGCGTGACAAGAAGCGGCCGGAACACTTCAACAGGGGATTATTTCATTAACAAAAACGGAAGAACAGGAGACATTCCCTCTTTAAGCAGGTATGGGAGGCAGCTTTTTGCACAATCTGTCACAACAACTGCAGCAACTTCCATTACAAGCTCTTCAGCAACGACAGGAGGAAATATCATTTCTGCTTCAGGTGATATTAGTTCAAGAGGTGTCTGCTGGGCAACAACGGCAAATCCTACTATTGCAAACCACAGAACTAATAATGGTTCAGGAAGCGGTAGTTTTACGAGCCTGCTCAGCGGCCTGTCCCCGGGCACAACATATTATGTCAGAGCTTATGCAGTCATTGAAAACGGAACGCTTTATGGAAACCAGGTATCTTTCAGGACTCTTTCACAGGGCTATGAGACTTTATCTTTGGCTGTTTATTCTGAATCACCCAACGAGGTCAGGGATATTACAATCGGAAATGTTCATTTTACAAAGATTGTTGATGGTCAGGTTAATTGTGGAAGTGCAGATTCTTTTCGGGCAAAGACGGTTGAGGATGCTTATTCGATAGTGGGTTCTGATGTATCAATCGATTACAGTCTCGCAAATCCAGAGTTGCGCAGATTTGTAGAGGATGGCCGAAACTGCGAGGTATTTGATATTTCGGGTCAGTACATATATTATGGACATTCACGGGCATTCTACAGGATTGATAAAAATACTTTCGGGAACAAAGTAAGATTTGTAATCTCGGGAATCTGGGAGGGAAGCACAGGTAGTGATGTGTCATTATAGTACAATTATTGGAGTTAATGAAATGCCTGATCTGGGATTATTGATACAAGTTGACAATAATGCTCCTCACAGCAATTTTTACAAAGTCCCATTTGTTGCCCAGTTGTCAGGTACCTATACCTATACACAAACCCATGCCAATCTGGTGATGGAAATTCCTTACAGGAATTCAATTCTCAGTAAAGCCTGGGGTCTGAGCATTAAGGGGAATATGGTATTTGCAGTTATATATAATGCTATCGGCCAGGCCTATCTGAGCACTGACAGCGGCAATTCATTCAGATGCGTCTTCTCAATGGCCGATACCTCTATAAACAGCACTGTTTCGCCCGACCAGATGATTTTCGTTGATACCAAACCTGACGGGCACGGGGGATATGGTGCAGTGGGAGGGCATCCGATGAGCAATACTCTGACCAATCCTCAGAATTTTGACTTATGGGGAATTACTTTCAATGGGAGCTTGCATGCTCATGGAGGCTGCATTGATACATATGCTGACAGGTTAGTGATTGTGACAGGTGATAGCTATCCTGCAGTCGGAATTTTTTATTCTGACGATTGGGGTTAT
Organism: uncultured Bacteroidales bacterium; assembly: GCA_963737255.1. Classification (GTDB taxonomy): domain Bacteria; phylum Bacteroidota; class Bacteroidia; order Bacteroidales; family VadinHA17; genus LD21. The sequence continues at coordinate 941,035 of CAVTSB010000002.1, read as the reverse complement.
AACTGGACATTTATCAGAACTGGAGTTCACATGCCGTCAGCTGACTGCCGGACTCAATTTGTCACTGCAATCCCCATGGAAGATTGTATTCTGTTCGGGAATGATGGTATGGGAGATGGTTACTGGAGAGTGTTCCGGAACGGCGGAACCCTTTTGTCAACAATAGAAAACTGTTATCAATTCACCGGGACGAACACTCAGCTGGTTACCATTAACGGAGGGCATTGTTTCCTGCCGGATGGAACAATGCTTAGTGTGATAAATCCTCATGAATCAATAAACTACACAACCACAAGGGGAGGCATAGTTGCGACCGGAAACGGGCACAATTTCAAAAAACTGTTTGAGGACCCCTATACCGAATTTACTTTCGAATCGGCAGAATTTGGACGGAGAGGACTTATAACGGTTAACGATAACAACAAAGTACTCGTAAAGGCCAAAAACGGCGGTCTGATCATATTGGATCTGATTTCAGAGTGAGAGTCTGTTATCCTGACCATGGCTGCTGCAAAAGGATTTAATCCGCTATCCTTACTACGTCTTGAGGTTAGCTATATCCTGTTTTGAGCGCTTTTGGGGGCTCAAAAAGGCCAACTATTTTCCTACCCCAAAATGTTTTTTTACAAGATCGTCCTTCTGCCTGGCAGTCAGATTATTGGTTTTAACCAAACCCGGATTCTGGCGAAATAACATCCTTTGAATACTTGTTTTTGAAATGGCCTGTGCCGGATTACCGCAAATGATGGAATTTTCAGGGAAATGTCCCCTCACAACGCTTCCTGCACCAACTATGCAATTATCTCCTATTGTAGTGTTTGAAAGAATTATGCAATTAATGCCGATAAAAACATTGTTCCCTATTTTTATTTTCCCGAACACACCACCGTCAAGTTCATCCTCAAAGCACCAAGTAGCTCCATCGTGGGTTATAAACTCAGTATTGGCTGCAACTGCCACATGGTTTCCAATCTCGATCAGATATGGTTCGGTAGAGAATTTCATTGTCCTCACCCTGCACTTTTCACCTATCCTGATCCCTCTTTTCCTCAAATACCTTATCCTCTGTTCATCACTGACTTTTAAGATTAAAAGCTTAACAAAACTATCCCATATTCCTTTCAGAGAATTCATCGTTTATCCGGGTAAAGTAAGTTATCAATCAGATCAGTTTGCATTAAATGCGGCTTCAATAAGTTCTTTTGTTTCCTTAATATGGTTCTTTGAAGAGGCGCCGAAAAGAACAGATTCAATTTTCCGGAATTTACCCAGGTATTCAATTGCTTCCTTAGGACGCAAAGCTCCAGCCGCCAATACCTGCATCGCTACAGGCCTGAACTCTTTTTCCAACAGATATTTTTCATAAATCTCTCTACCACCCGACATCCTGAATCCAATCTTGTTGATCGAACTGCATATTATCGGGTTTTGGATCCCCACCGAGGTAAGGGCATCATACAGTGCAGGCATATTCATTGTGATATACCCGGGTTCGGCATTGTATTTCTTTCTAATGTATGAATCAAATTCCTTAAATACTTCGAGCATTTTAAGCCCAAGGATCATATCCACGACAACATTTTGAATAAAAATTACGGGAGTATTAATCCCCTTAAACATTTTAAGCTCTGCATCAACAAGCAATTCCATCAATCCTATAAAATCCTTTCTTATGAAGGCAACTCCCCCTTTAGTGAAAGTACTGAAAATATTACCGGGAACATATTGCTTTATTGTCCCTATAATTCCAAGATCAGTTACTGCATTGGCATATTTATGGGCATAAGGCATGCATGGGAAGATATTGAAACCATTATACTTCACGGGATTACTCCTCATGTGATCGCATATATTGGCGATCCTGTCGTGGGTAGTGCACATGAATGTATTTATTCCTGTTTCTATCGCCTGGTCCAATACCCTGATAATAGCATCATCCTCTCTGAACCGGATAGATTGTTCCCTTGATTTTTCATCCGATAAATGGCTGACGGCAAAAAACTGGTTATCTCCTAATAATACTTTATCCATGATGGTCTGGTTTAACTTTTTGAATCAGCAATTAAAATTTCAATCGCCCGGTCTGTATTCAGGGCCTGCCGGAAGGAATTTATCTGATTTTCCTTCTTCTTTTCAATACAATCAATGAAATTGTCAATCTGGGCGCTGTATTCCTCACCGCGCAGATAGAAGTTAACAGGTATGGCAAATTCCGTAATGTATTTAATCGTCCAACCTTTTTTGAGATTTTCAGCCTGGTTCCCTTCCTTAAGATAGATCTTGATTTCAGTTGCATCGCAGATGATCTTGCCTTTTTTCCCGTACACCGTTATTGAAGTAGACATCTTGCGGTATGTTTCATCACTCCAGTTCACCGACAAAATGCCGGTCAGACCGGTCTCCAGGGTAAGTATGGAATATACAGTGTCCTCAACTTCCTTTGAATATATCTTTTTAAGCTGTGTACCCTTTGCAATTACAGGCCGTCCGATAATTTCCTGAACCAGGTTAAGGACATGTGACGCATAATCAAACAGGCATCCCCCTCCTTCTCCGGGATTAGAACGCCAGGTCCCTCCTTTTTCTTTTGTCACTACAGGCCCGTAGGCTTCTCCGGTAAAGTGTACGAGATCACCCAGGATATTGGCTTTCAAAAGCCGCTTCAGCTCTATGAACGTTCCAATAAAATGGTTATGATAGCCAACCTGGTTGACAAGTCTTTTCTGATTGGCCAGCATAACAAGTTCTTCCCCCTCTTTGGGGAATAGACAAAATGGCTTTTCACAATAAACATTTACACTCCTCTCAAGAGCGTATTTTACCATTTGATAATGAAAACGGGTTGGTGTAGAGATGATAACAAAATCGAGTCTTTCATTATCAATCATCTTTTCATAGTCTGTATATGTCTTTACGCTGCTGAATTTCCTGAAGACATCCAGCACCAATCCGGATGAATCGCATACTGAGACAACTTCGACCGACGGATGAGGGCTAACTATTGCAGCATGAGACAATCCCATCTTGCCCAGCCCTATTATTCCTCCTCTGAGTTTTGTCATAGTTGAATTTTGAGTTTAGTGATATGTTGAATCCTGTAATTAATTAACTCGATATTTTACCCCTTATTTTCTTTGCCCGACAATTCTATACAAAACTGTTAACTTTTTACTGATCTGAAGGCTAAATCTGTTTCTGCCGCAATCTTATCCCAATTATAGCGATTTTGCAAAAACTCCCTGAAGGAATGTTCTTTGCTCTTATTGAGTTTAAGGAGTATCTTTTCCTTCAGATCATCCTCATCGCCCACCCTGAAATAGTCATCCTTATCGAGACCCACCAGTAAATTTGGAGGAATATCACTCGACAGAACATCAATTTCATAACTCATTGCTTCCAGAAGGGCGATAGGCATTCCCTCCTCATATGATGACATCACGTAAAGCCTGGCAAAAGTAAAGATTTGATTAAGTTTTTCTCCTTTGATACACCCGGTAAGGATCACCCCGTTTTCCCTGGCAAGGGCTTTAAGTTTTTCTGAATATTGAGTTGGATAATCGGTATCACCCGCAATTACCAGTTTTAAGCCATTGAGGCCAGCTTTCCTGAAGGCTCTGATAAGGTAATCAAAACCTTTTTCCTCCAGAAACCTGCCGACAGATACCACATACCCTTTCATTTCAAGTCCGAGCGATTCTATATAATCCGAATTTTCTGATGGAACCGGAAGATTCACCCCGTTTGAAATAACCTTACAGTGCCCGATTTTATATTTTACCAGCATTTGCTCCTTCAGGATATCTGAAATAAATATTACAAAATGGGATTGTGTAAGACTAACCTTTTCTGACAAATTCAGGAAGCCTTTAGCAAACCTGCTCCATTTTTTTTGTGAATAACTGACATTATGGTATGTAAAAATCACTTTTGCCCCGGTGAAGATCTTAAGCAACGGGATAAAAAAACCGGGGCCCGTATTATGGTAATGGACAATATCGTAATGCTGAAAAATGGCGTGGATTGTAGCCAGAAAGGAATGAAGGAATGTTTCAAGGTTCTTGCTCCTGGGAACACGGAAATCCACAAATTTTATGTTCTTGAACTGAGCATTCCTGTTCCATGAACTCAGATAGGGTGTCCTCCGGTAAACCGTGATCCTGTTGTCGTCAAAAAGGGCCAGCCTGGAATACAATTCCATACAATGAGTTTCTATCCCTCCCTGTACAAGGGGAAATCCCCTGGTTCCAATAACTCCGATTTTCATTTTTTCTATAGACAGATATTTAGCTTTGAAAGTCGTTGCAATGTCAGATGATTTTGGTTTTTTACCAAATAATTTGCAGATAATTTACCTGATTCCCCGGAAGATACGGTTCAATTTATCTGGTCCGGGATTGATTTAGTTTTGAAAACAGTCTTATATACCTGTCTACCAGTTTCTCCCTTGAAAAATCAATTTCGAGGATAGTCCGGCTGTTGTTGCCGAATTTCCTTCTAAGATCCTCTGATTCAGCTAGCAGCTTAAGCTTACCCACAATTGAGTCAATCTCTTTACACGGAACAAGAAATCCATTAAATCCGTTAGAAATCAGAAACCGGTTATCACCAACATCAGTCGCAACAACTGGCAATCCTGCAACCATAGCTTCCATTATTGAATTGGAAACCCCCTCAAAAAGCGATGTACTAAGAAAGATATCACTCTCAGTGAGTATTTTTGGGATGTCAGGTGGATTTATCAATATTTCGATCTTATCAGCAATTTTCAATTCTTCGGCGAGTGTTCTTATTTCATTTTCCAGAGGGCCATAGCCTACTATCAGATATTTAAAATTCCTGCTCCGGACCTTGTCTACAAGCAGTTTGAAGGAATGTAACGCAGTGGCATAGTCCTTTTGTTTTACAAACCGCCCGATCGTAATGATCCTGATCTCCCTGTCGTTGTCTTTCCCGGATGACGGTTCAGGAAGATCAAATTCAATAGCGTTTTGAATGACACTTATTTTATCAGGATTAAATCCTCTTTCAACAAACTTTTCTTTGCCTGAATAATTATTAAATACAGTAGCGTCATTGACATAATTATGGATGATCTTCTCGAGCAGAAATTTGTAAAAAGGCAGCTTTTCATTCCGTATCCCCCCGATGATTTTAATTTTTTTATTGAGTATTTTATTGATCCCTCCCAGAAAGTTTGCAAGTGTGAGATATGAAACGATATAAGTCACATTTTCCTTCTGTAATATTTTTCTGACCCTTCGTAACTTCTCAAACAACTTACCACTTTGAGGATAATACTCTATTGAATTGTCAATTATGAATCTTAGATTCTCTGAATCGGTCTTATTAATGTTCAGGTTTATCAGGCAAACGTCAATGTTCCTGCCGGGCAATGATTTTGCAAGCAGTAAGGCTTGCTTCTCAGCCCCTCCCTTTAACAAAGTTTTACAAATAATAGCAACTTTGAGCATACGTAACACTCCTAATTATACTTTTCGAAACATTTGAAACCTGGTGTTTCAGAAACCGTGAACCCTGTACCATTCCACATAATTCTTAATACCAGTCTCAATATCAATTACCGGATTATAATCCAGCAGCTTTCTTGCTTTTGATATATCGGCATAAGTTTGCTTTACATCGCCTGCCTGTAAAGGCAGTCTTTTAAGCAAAGCTTTTCCCCCCGTAAATTTCTCTAAAATCAGGACCAACCTGCTTAATGAAACCGTATTGGATTCCCCGAGGTTAAAGATATCAAATCCATTCACTTTTACGATTGCTTTTCTTATTCCACTTAAGATGTCATCAATATGGGTATAATCCCTTGATGTAGAACCATCACCGTAAAATGAAATCGCCTCGTTGTTCAGCAGTGCCCTGGTAAACTTGTTTATTGCGAGGTCAGGTCTTTGCCTCGGACCATAGACTGTGAAGAAGCGGAGGCAAAATATATCCAGTTTGTAAAGATGGTGAAAGGTATAGCATAACAGTTCTCCCGCTTTTTTTGATGCAGCATAGGGAGAAACCGGATAATCAACATTGTCTCCCTCTGAAAAGGGTACCTTTTCATTATTGCCATACACTGAGGAAGATGACGCAAATATCAGTTTCTTGATCCTGGTCTTCCTCATCATCTCTAAAATGTTAAGTGTACCTGTTACATTCACATCAAAATAAGCTCCGGGATCCAGCAGGGATGGTCTGACACCAGCCTTTGCGGCAAGATGTACGACAATTCCGGGCTTAAAACCGGATAAGCAGCTGCCAATAAAGTCAGCATCCCTTATATCGCCTTTTTGAAAATGGTACAACTTATCTGCTCTTGCAGCTTTAATATTAGCCTCTTTAACCTGCCTTGCATAGAATGGGTCAAAGTTATCTATACCCATAACTTCAAAGCCTGATTCCAACAGATTATCAGCCAGGCTCGATCCAATAAAACCTGCCGCTCCTGTAATGAGAATGCGTCCCGTCATTTAAGATTATTTCTTAATTTAAAAATCACCACTCAATCGTAGTCTATACCGACATCACAATACAAATCCTGCCGTTTTATCAATTATTTGATATTAGCTCGATTAATTCATATAACAACCTGCCGTTTGACTCGGGTGAGAAATGCTGACGGCATTTTTCAAAACCTTTTAAGCCGGCTTTTCTGGCCAGTACAGGATCAGCTATAATCTTTTTAAGTGCCTGGCAGATCTGGGCCGGACTGCCCGGGTCTATCAGAAAAGCGTCTCCTTCATCAAGATAGATCTCCACATCGCTGACCCTTGTACAAATTACCGGATTACCCGTTGCAAGATACTCCCCCAGCTTAAAAGGAAAGCCGGCATTGGCAAAACCCGATTCAGTCCTGCACATACAAAGCACGTCTGCGTCTCTGAGAAGGGGATAGAAATCCCTGTCTTCAACAAATCCTTTAAAAATTAAGTTTTTTTCATTTTTATACAGGTCGTGGTAAATCAATTGCTGTGAACTCATCCCTGTCAAAATCAGGATTGCGTCCTTATAATCCCTGTTGAAGTCCAGAAATCCTTCCAAGATATCCTTTACTCCATCCTTATCTGCAAAAGTACCGGCATAAATGACCGTAAGCGGAGAGTTGAACGAACTTTTATTTTCATTAAAATTTAGTTTTGCAGTAACAGGTATCAATCTCACATTCCGGGCACCCATTTTAAGGTACTTGTCCCTCAGGTAAGTTGAAACGACAACAATGGAATGAGCCCAATGGCAGTTAAGGAAGTCAAAACGTTTTACAGTTCTGAACTTAAACTTTGAAATTCGCTTAATGTCATCTCTGAAAAAACTGTAATCTTCCTCTATGGCCAGGATCAGCCTGAATCCCAAAATTCTCGCCCATAAAATGAACAGGAAGTTTTCTATGCTTATACCACCCGAGTTATAGATTATATTGGTGCAGGAATTGTCTTTCAGTTTCAGGATAATCTTAAGTCCCCTGAGATAGAACAACAGGATTTTAAAAATGTGCGACAGTTTCATTTCAGTTCCCTGGCCCACGCATACATATGGGATGGAATTGTGTACTCCCTTACCGGCTGGTTGCGGAATGTTGCTCCTGAAAGCGATTACATTTATTGCCAGGTTGTTTGTTGCCAGATACTCAAGGAGATGCTGTATCCTTTTTGTCCCAGCCATGCCGATAGGATATTCGCGCATAAATACAACGAGGTTCAGCTTTTTGGTTTCCATCCCTGTCTGTTGAGTTTAAACCAATCTCCGCCGGAATGAATAGGCATCAATTATTGTAAAATCACCATCTGAATTAAAGGTATGAACCCCTTTAAGTTTTTTATCCCAGTCAGGTTTCACTTTTATTACTTTTTCCTCTTTATAATCAAATTCAGAAAGCGCAATTATTTGATTAATATCAAATGAATTTCCATACCTCCCCGAACAATCCTGCGACGGACGGTACAGTTTATCTTCCTTCCTGAAAATCCTGCCGGCAGGCCTGGCGCTCCTTACATCGGTAACCACGGGATTGAGCCGATGACCAATCCAGTTATCACTAAGCAAATCATCATTGTAGTAAAGAAACAGTTCCGGGCTGGCTCCAAGGGCGCTGTTTATCCTGTCAATAACTGTGAAAAGCCACCACTTGCCATTGTGAAGGAATAATGTAGTATCAACGGCATTGATATCTGTCATTAAATTCTTTACAAATACCCATTTACCTGGAAATTCATCGCACCTGTACAATTCGACCGATCTGTTTCCCCCCGTTTCCGGTATCATGAAATAAATACCGTTTGATTCAAAAACAAAAGGATACGACATATGGTAAGATCTCTCCAGGATTTTGCTTACTTTCAACAGGTTTCCAAAGTTATCCAACTCCAGTACGGAAATATGACCCTTGTGTTTTTTGTATACGAATTCCTCAACAAAAATAAAATACCTGTCCTTCTTTGCAACAACGAAAGGATCAGCCCAAAATTTATCATCCGATGGTTTCAGACTTTTAAAACTGCCGTAGGCATTTGTCATGAAGTCATTTTCCTTACTTATTCTGAATAGTAATCTCCAGTTAAATGCATCGGTATATATAAGTTTTTTAAGTAATTTCTCAATAAGCCACATTGCAGAAACAGCAATATTCAGTACTGAATGTGGAAAACCAGGCACCGGTTTTAGCTCTTTAGGCTCCAATCCCTCCCGGTCACTTTTTCCCTCCAGTTTTCTCAGGTATTCAGATCCATAGAGGCAGGTTCCCCTGACAATCCCGGAAACTGCCAGGGAAGCTCTCCTTATAAGTTTGTCCCTGTTCAAACTTATGGAGTAAGAACATGTCGATTCAACAATCCTTATTAAAGTAGATTTCCTGCCGGTCATCCCATTAAACGAAATAAGTTCCACCATGGTCACCGGCTCTCTCCCCAGTACCTCATAGTAGCCGGTAGTATCCTCAGATTCATAATCAAAATTTTTCATTGAAAATGACCAGACCCCATACCGGGGCAACCTCAGAATGTCATCCGGGCACCTGCCATAATCTAGCTTGAAAATGATATCCGGATCGTACTTCCCTGGTTCGCTTAAATCATCAGGATTTAAAGTGCCAAAACCTTGATTGCCGGCACTATCTGCCTGATTTTGAACCGCATCTGTCACAAATGAATGCAGATCTTTCTTAATCAAGGCATTGTTATTTCCGAGAAAAATCAGCTGGTCTAATTTCTGATGTATTCTGAAGAAAAATGAAGTTTGACCTTTCGGGGATTTATGCAGGGGATGTTCTTTCCCATCACTTACAATAAATACAGTTTCAATGCAGCCGGTTTCAAGGAGCTCTCGAATGATAATGTGTTCCCAATACGGAACCATCCAGCTTTCTGACATGATCCCTATTTTCAGTTTTCTGCTCAACTCCCCAGCTTTATTGATGTAACAGCCATTAAACGTTTTGCATCCCGTTTTTATTAACTATGTAACAGTCTCCCCTGTGATTCCAATTTCGAAAACAGACTAAGGTAGTTCTCCAGCAGTTTCACTTCTGAAAATTCATCCTTCATTTTATTCAGACTGTTATTGCCAAATTCATTCCTTACATTTTCATGTTTTATCAGGTATTCTAGCTTTTCCACAATATAGTCTATATCCCGGCATGGAACAATAAATCCATTATAGTGGTTGCTTACAAGGTATGTGTTGTCACCTACATTGGTTGCAATGACAGGTAAACCGGCACCCATAGCCTCCATTATTGAATTGGAAAGACCCTCAAACAGGGAAGTGCTGATATATATGTCACATTTTCTGACTATCTCCTGGATATTCGGCGGATTGATCAGGAGATCAACTTCTTCCTGCAGATTCAGATCGTTTACCATCTCCCTGATCTTGTTTTCCAGCGGACCATATCCAATAATACAATACTTCAGCTTTTTATCTCTGTTATTTTCAACCACTTGCTTAAAAGAGAATAAAGCAGTGCGGAAGTCCTTCGGCTCAACAAAACGGGAAACTGATACTATAGTCAATTCATCCTTCAGATTGTTTTCTACTCTTTCCTGCTGAACCTTAATGGCATTGTGAATTACAAATATTTTTCCAGGTTTAAATCCCTTTTTCTCAAACTTGTGTTTTGCCGAATAATTATTAAAAACAGTCGCATTATTCAGAAAATTATGTGTCAGTTTATCAAAAAAAAACTTGTAGGGGGGTAGTTTCTCGGTACGGATCCCTCCAATCGAGAGAATGTTCCTGTTAAATATCTTGCTTATTCCTGAAATGAAGTTGGCCAGGGTCAGGTACGAAAGGACAATTGTAGCCTTCTCTTCCCTGATCAACTTAAGGAACCGGATGAATTTTTTGATACTATTCCCTTCTAATCCAATATATTTAATTGAATTATCATTAATAAAATTGTAATAGCTGGTGTCGATAATATCTCCGCACCAGTTTACCAAAACTGCATTCAATTGTTTTTCTGTAAACAATTTTGAGAGCGTCAGGGCCTGTTTCTCTGCTCCGCCGATTGCAAGTGTTTTGCATAGCACTACTATGGACGAACTTCCCATTGTCAAGACTAATTTTCTGTAAAAAAATTCTTTATTGGAAATTTTAGTTATTATTTTCCCCTCTTCTGATCCGCAGATATTCCAGAAGTAATTCTCTCTGTGATTCGCATTCAACATGATTCTGGATCTGGCACATTTTTTTTTGGGAGTAGATCGCGCTTGAAAAGATCCCATTTAACAATTTATCAATGTTCCGGACAATCCGGCCGAAACCGGCAAGTGTGGCAAGGTAGAACTGGCCATTGAGGATGCAGTAATTTCTGAATTCATTCTCAACGAATCCGGGAAGCATAATCTGGTTTGAACGCATATGGAAATCTTTTAAAATAGCCTCCCCTGTTTCAGGTGAAGGAAGCTCTACCCCATTCCCTTTTTTGCATACCGGTAGAAAATCAACTGTCATTACGTGGTCCAATGTTACTTTCAGCAATAAACCTGTATTCCTGAATTCATTATCGCTGCGGTCGAAGAGAAAATTGCCCTGACCGTACACTATGATACTGTCCCCATATTTTTCAAAAGCTCCAATGCAATGACTATGCTGGCACACAATCAGGTCGGCTCCTTTTTCGGCCATTTTCCTGCATACTTTCCGAAGGTCTGGAGACGGATACCGGTAATGTTCCTTACCCCCGTGATGTAAAACTAAAACAAAACCGCATTGCTCTTTAAGTTTGGATATATGGTCGAGACTTTCAAGCGGGTCGAATGGATTTGCCCCTCCTCTTCTTTTTCCTGCGATTGTAAATTCATTCTCCGCACATGCGTAAATTCCTATTTTATGCCCATTTTTCTCAACTATAAGGGGTTTTGATGCATCCTCAAGATTAACTCCTGCTCCGACTTTCAAAATTTTGTGCTCCCCAAGCAGACCAAAGGTTTGGTTCAATCCCTGCTCATCCTGATCAAGAATGTGATTATTTGCCAGACCAAGAATTGAAGGATTAAGCGCTTTAATGCCATTTATAGTGCGAGCTGGAGCAATCAGGCTGGGTCCATCCTTTAAGATAGGCTTTTCCGTATCGGTGAGGGGAGTTTCCAAATTGAAAATCCTGAAATCAACAGATAAAACCATATCCAGCAATTTCCCGTCTACCAGTGATTTAATATCCCCTTTTTCAAAACTTAAATAATTCGACCGGGTTGGCGCCAGGTCACCTCCGATAAAAAATGTTACTGATTTCATTTTATCCATAGGATTCCAGTTCAAATATTTATTAATTTGTTGAATCAGATTTACCAGTAAAATTTAATAAAATGACTGACATAAGAAAACGAACCAGGTTTGAGCAATTAAAAGAGATCCTGAGGGATCCGGAACGCAAATCAATCATGTTAATGGCGTATGAGTTGTTTTATCTGACACTTCTTCACAAAGAACTGCCCGTACACTATTTCAGCAGGTATTTATTTAAAAATGGAACTTCAAATATAAAGGAATATCTCCCAAACAAACTTATCAGGGACATTACACCCCGGTTTAATAATAGCAAACAAAAGGAAGTCCTGGATAACAAATTGTATTTCAACCTATTTTACAATCAATTCAATATCAGCCTTCCAAAGATTGTCATGTATAACCATAAACACAAGTTTGTTACCGGTAATGTAACTACTGAAGTGAAAAATATTAATGATCTGAAAGTGCTTTTAAAGGACATATTTTATCAAAATCCTTCCTATGATTCCATTTTCATAAAGAAAACTTACGCCAGTGCAAGTGGCAGAAATATTTTCAAACTAACGCGGAAAGAACTTATGGAAGGCACTGATTCAATAAACGAATTTTGTAACGATATCTTAAGATCAGAATTCCTTTTTCAGGAGACGATTAAACAACATCCTGATTTAGATATACTTAATCCCTCATCATTAAATACAATCAGGTTTGATACCTTTATTGATAAAGACGGCCGTATTGACATAATCTCAGGTTTCCTTAAGATGAGCACTAATAACAGTTATGTGGACAATAATATCGCAGGTGGATGCGGGGTTTCAATCAATCTTAACACCGGTAAGCTTCAGAAATTCGGATATTCTAAAATCAAGGTCAGCGGCGTGAAATTATTGACTGAGCATCCCGTTACAAAAACAAAGTTTGAAGATCTGAGTATCCCCTGTCTGCCAGAAGCCAAAGAGGTTGTACTCAAAGTAGCAGGCCTTATGCCCGGATTGCGTCTTGTGGGATGGGATGTTGGTATTGGAGAATCAGGACCTGTATTGATTGAGGGAAATTCCGATTATGGAATTAACAGCAATGATCTTATGTTTGGAGGCTATCTCTCCAATCCCACATTCAGAAAGGTACTGGATGAAATTAATCACAGGTGATCTGAATGGTCCCGGAGGTGCGATTGAGGTAATTTTCAACAGCTCTCGAAAATTCCTCTTCGAGATTTGATTTACCGTCATATTTTATCCATCTTCCGTTATGAAATTGGTACCAGTAATCCGATCTCTGCAGAGCCGAAGGGCCCATATCGATCATTTGAAATTCAATCAAATGATATTCCCTGCCATTAAATCCGATATCCATTCCGATAATGGGAAAATCAATTTCAAAGGTCAACTTCCGGGCAAAATCCAGCAATCCCATATGTTCTTCATCCGGAACATTGAAAAACATTCCGCTTCCGCTTGCCCTGAAATCATTTTCCCTGTTCTTCCTGTACATGAAGTAATATTTGGCCCCAAAGACAAGCACTTTATAATCTCCTTTTAATCCTTCAATAAATTTCTGGATCACAATGGAGGAACTTAGGGGAGATGTGTTATAGCGCCAGTAATATTTTGATTTTGAAGGATCGACGCGTTTAAGTAGCTTCTTGACGCATTTTTTGAAGTACCCGATGAAGTAGGCAGCGATATCATGTGCAACTATTAAGCGGCCTGCTCTCTTAACATACCTGTCATACTCTTTTTTGTTCTTTGCCAGAAAGACACCTGAGCCCGCTGAGCCCGATGCCTGTTTTATAACCACGGGGAAATTCCGGTTGTAGTTCCTGGCGTCGACCCATGACCCGTAACAAAGGCTGTCGAGTGTTTTCAAAGACTCATCCGCAAACCCCAGCCTCAACAACTCCATAAAGGTTTTGTCGTGATGAGCCTTCAGATATTCATATTTCGGAAGCGGAACCGCTCCCCGCTTCTCAAGGAAGTAAATCAGGTTTTCGATGTAGCGTTTATAGAATGAACCGGGTATCTCTGAGGACTGATATAAAACATTGACCCCATTGAAGTCTTCTCTGAGATCCAGCTCACTGAATTTGCAGACCTTTACTTCATATTGGAGGGAGGTAAAATATTTTACAATTTTCCCGATATCCATTGAGGTATAATTTTTAAAGTCAGTCTTGGATACAAGGAATTCCGAATCTTCGTCAGTCAGTATGACAAGTCTTTTCATTAAGATCGATAAATCTAATTAAAATAATAACAGATTAAGTTGTAACCCGGCCAGTTCTCCGGCAGTAAGATTAATTTGCATGTTTTATCTCCAGCGAATTTATAATCCTGTTCACAGATTTATTGTACTCCAGAAGTTCCCTGGCTCTTTCATAACCTCTTTTCGAAATTGACTCCAGTTCGTCTTCGTTTTGAAGCATCCATAAAATTTTTCGTGCGATTGAATCAGGATTTCCGCATTCAGCCATTACGATGTCCCGGCCATCAGTAAAATATTTTGCCATGTCACCAAAATTTGTTGCAAGAACCGGCTTTTTGGTAGCAAAGTACTCGCCCAGTTTTGTAGGGAATCCGGCCTTTGTCTGGACAGTTGAGGGGCGGGTTATTGTAAGGATTCTGCATTCTGACAGGTAACTTTTCACTTTTGACGATTCAACCAGACCTGTATAGGCAACATTATCTCCAATTCCCAGTTTCTGACATTCAGCTTTCAACGCTGGGATTAAGCTTTCGCCAAAGGTAGCATCACCTATTACCAGTAAGTTAATTTTTAAGTTGCTTCCCTTCAACAGACTGATAGCCATGAATAAGTCAGACAAGCCATCTTTTAAATACGGTGCACCACTGTATCCGAGTTTATACTTAAGCACAACACTGTCTGGTTCCCAGAAGTCAAAATCAGTCAGATTTGGTTGAACAATTATATTGTTCCCTTTAAACCCCATCCTGATGTATTCATCTTTTAAATAACTGCTGAATACAATTATTTTATTTGCCGATCTGTTTAAATACTTATAGTTGAAAATATATCCAAACCTCTTGACTTTTCCAAAAAATGAGTCCGGGAATTCTGATCTGTCAATGATTTCAGCAACAAATTTTATAATCTTAAATCTGAATATTTTCGAGGCGAAATGAATTGGTATATTAAAGAGCAAATCGCTGTTATAGACCAGAATTCTGGTAGTTTTACCCTTACCAACCAGGGAAAACAGAAAAATAATCAAACGGCAAAAGCTTACAAATTCATCAATTATCTTGAGCGATTTGTTATTTGGTCTTTGTTTAAAACCAAGATAGGTATATGGGACACCTTCCGGGGTTTTATTCCTTTTTGGACCATTATAAACGTAGTTTCCAAAGGCATGTCCTTTAAGCAGCAGTACCCTGACGGATCTTCCATTGTTTTTCAATCCGCGGCAAAAAAGGTTGAGGTATGTTCCCCCTGCACCACCATCCGGAAAATTCATGGAAGTAATTAAGATATACTGGTTTTGTGATTTATCAGGGGCCATAAATATCTGAGTAACAATGCTCTACACGTCTTATTTGTTGGCGTCAGCTAAACTTATTTACAACCTGACTTACCGGATTGGAAATTCAAAGATAATTGATCTCATTCAGAACTTTCCTGAAAGTCGGATTGGACAGATATCCTCCATATGAGAAATCATTCCCGGACATTGCATAATCCGAATTCCCTTCTATCAGCACGGGTCCGGATTCTGAAATGGCCACATCCCATCCGACCAAACGCAACCCGGGCATGAGGCTTGCTGCATTTAATACCAGTGACTGAACCTGAGGAAAAAACGGAATGCTAAAATTTTCAAAGACTGTTTTAGTTATCGGATGTTCTGTCAATATTTTTACACCCAGTCTTTGCAGTGTTGAATACCCGAATTTCTTCAGCCGGCCAGTCTGAAGTACTATTCCAACCAAACACCCTCCCGAACTGATATTATCCACATGATTATTGTTCATACTCATCCTCAGGTATGCAGACATTATGCCTACTTCCCCGTCAATGTCAGTAAATGTATCGATCCGTATACTATTCAGGCATGCAGGATTAAGTTTTTCCAAATCGGAATGCTGCCTTATTGTTTCCTGAAACAAAAATTCCGATTTGATAACCTCAGAATATATTTCATTGACTATTTCAGGATTTGATTCAAGCTGATACAAAAACAACTTGTAAATATTCTTCCCGCTTGAGCTCGCGTATGTTTTCTTTACCATAATCGATTCCCACTGAGGATTTAGTTTAAATACAGTCCCAAGCAGGACCTTAAAATCATGAGAATTTTTTACTTCCAATGTTTTATCACCGGCTATAAATATCTTTCTGTGATTGTACATTACGATTTTTGGAAGATTCACGTTAAACTGGCGGTAAAAAAGGTCGAAATACAATTTATTGTCTAATACCTCCTTGACTCTATTGTCATTAAAAAGGTGAATAAGTTTTTCACCTATAAATTTATTGGGTAAATAATCCCTGATATTAGATACGTCCTTTTTAAAAAGATATCTGCTGAAATAATGAACAGGTACTTCTTTATAAATAAGAAACAGATAGAAAGCCTCATAAATCATCCTCAATAGTGGCTTCCGATCCGGATCTTTCAGGATTTCAACGAATAAATCCAATTTAGTCCGTTCATTTGATTTAGTCATCTTATTTTGACTATCGGCTGAATTCTTCCAATTTTCAGTTTATTTTTCCAATATCTTCCCTTATGAAATCAAGTTTCAGCAGCAGATCTTTTGTTTCTTCAAGGTTCATCCTGTAAGTATTGTGCGAAGTGTAATCCTCTATTTGGGAAATCTGTGCTTCCCCCTCTATAAAATATCTGTTATAATTGAGGTCTCTTGTATCTGCAGGAATCCTGAAATAGTTGCCCATATCCTGTGCTTTGACCATTTCTTCTCTATTCACAAGTGTTTCATATAGTTTTTCGCCATGTCTTGTTCCTATTATCTTCAGAGGGATTTCCGTCCTGTACAATTCCAACAGGGCATTTGCGAGAACACCGATTGTAGACGCAGGGGATTTCTGGACAAAAATATCACCGGGGTTACCATTCCGGAAGGCAAAGATGACAAGATCTACGGCCCCGTCAAGCGTCATCATGAATCTGGTCATGTCCGGATCGGTCACTGTTACCGGACCCCCTTTTTTTATCTGATCGACAAACAATGGTATTACTGATCCACGCGAAGCCATGACATTCCCGTACCTGGTTCCACAGAATACCATTCCGGAGCCATTGAGGCTCCGCGATTTTGCAATCATCACTTTTTCACTGAGAGCCTTCGACATACCCATGGCATTGATCGGGTAAACAGCTTTATCGGTACTCAACACAATCACCCTGCTGACTTTGTGCTCAAGAGCAGCATTCAGAACATTTTCGCATCCCAGGACATTTGTTCTGACGGCTTCTGTCGGAAAGAATTCACAGGATGGTACCTGTTTCAGGGCAGCAGCATGGAATACAAAATCAACGCCTTTCATTGCACTGTTTATGCTTTCAGTACTCCTGACATCGCCAATATAATATTTAATCTTCGGGTTTTGGTATAGCTGGCGCATATCATCCTGTTTCTTCTCATCCCGGCTGAATATGCGGACTTCTTTAATTTCGGTATCCAGAAACCGGCGAAGTACTGCGTTACCGAACGAACCAGTGCCCCCGGTAATTAAAAGTGTCTTGTTAGTGAACATAATATTTAGGTTTATTTTAAGCTTATTATCATATTTTGAAATTCCTCGCGCACTTTTAACGAATCAAATTTTTCTTTTGCGTATTCCACAGCATTCTGACTTACTTTCTTTCTGTAATCTTCGTTTCCGGCAAGATTCTTAATTGCCACAATCAGTTCTTTTTTATCATGCTTTGTAACACAAACGCCGCATTTATTTCTCATGAAGAATCCTGAAACGGCTGTTTCCTCAGGTGAATATACCAGTACCGGGGTTCCTGAAACCATATATTCAGATGCCTTGGTCGGCATTGAAAGTTTCAGATAATCAATGCCCTCCCTGTTGAAATCATTTGCCAGCAAAAGTATATCGGCTTCAGAAAATATCTCAGGCAGTTGTTCCAGGCTTACGAATGGATTAATTACCACACAATCAAATTTCTGAAGTCGGGATAAGATCCCTGTTTCCTTAGTGGGTGTCTGAATAAAAAGCCTTATTTTCAACTCTTCACGATTGATTTCCTCCAATGCAGAAGCAACTTCTATTAATGACTCTGCTATCCCAATGCCAATGCGCCCCGAATAAAGGATTTTAACAAAGTCTTTGTGTAATTCAAAATTCTTTTTCGTATGCGGAAGCCATAGTTTTGTTTCGATTGGATTATGAAATGCTTTAAACTTAATTTTATATCTCTTCCTATATTCATCCGACATGGCATCGCTTATACTTAAATGTACATTGATCCTGCCAAGCAATTGTTTGAATTCCCTGTCGATCTTTCTTTTCCAAAAATTCCTGAAAAGTCCTTTGTTACTGATTGTTGAAGGCCAATCATCCATCATGTGTATGACAACCGGCAGTTTCAGATAATCTATCAATTCTTCCGCAAAAAATATCTCCTCCCTGTTAGAGACCTGAAGATACAGCACTTCCGGTTTATATTCATTCAGCCAGTCTTTTAGCCTATCTGACAATGAAATACCCGATGCAAAATGAAAAATACCGATCCATTCCAGGAATGGATAGAAGAAATGGTTGACAAGCTTATATCTCAATCCTTTCTGAATAGAATTGACCGGTGCTGTCTTATGCGGGTTAATCGTTTTCAGTCCTGAGGGGAAATCTCTCTGGATCAGATTGAACGGGAACAGCCATTTACGCTCATCCCTCCCCAACTGATAGTAAGTATCGCAAACATCGGTTGTAACATTTGCAAGCCCATGTCCGATGTAGGCAACAGCAATTTTATCGTTCGGCCAGCCTTTAAAAAGATTTGTTAATGTGATCCCACCACCGGAATAATTGTTAAATGGCTGACCAAAAATTAAGACATTTGGGAAGGACATTTTTTTGATAACGAAATTAGAATGTTTGTCTTATTAAAGTCTTTTAAACATAACCAAAGTCGGGACAGGAAAGTTGAAAATACTTAATTAGAATTTTTTTTTGCCTGCGAAGTTACTTTGAAATTTAAGGTGAATGACTGATCGCCTCAGCTTTGTAACGGAAATAGTCAGTTATTTCACTATCTGATAAGTTACTAATCTCTTCAGAGTAACAAATACCTATAGAGATCCAAACCATCAGATAGTTTAAAGTAAATGTAGTTACGGGTACCGGATACAGATCAATCAGATAGAATAAAATCCAGATTGCGGCAGCTTTTGAAAGCACGTTTTTGGAGCTGAACAGACCCTTAATAACCGCAGGGACCGAAATGAGCATCATTAACGCCAGACTGATGATGCCGCCCTTTAAAATGATTGTAAGATAATCGGTTTCAATCCCCCTTCTGAAGATCGACACCCTGCCCTCTCCGTCGACTACGCCCGGGCAATAATACTGTCCGTTTATTCCTTTTCCAATTGCCCAGTCCCTGGGTTTCAAATCCATGTAGAAATATTGCTCAACTTCATTTCTTGTGTCCTGCGTTAATCGGTCAAGGAACCAACTCGTTGTACTGTTTTCGCCGAGGAAAGTAATAATTGACTGTGAATATGCAATTCCGGCAGCCATTAATATAAACAAGGCTAAAGGAAAGATCAGTTTTAAAAATTTGTTGTTCGAATAGGCCCAGTAAACAAAATAAGAGGCTATTAATGGACACATTGCCATAAAAGCCAGACCCCTGCGAGCTCTGATAAGTGCTAACAGGAAGGTCAGTATTATGATAGATAAAGCAATGAAGTTCCGGTTCCGGCTATGGTAAATATATGTAAGCAGAACAAACCCACATGGTATGCTCAGAGTTTTGGAAAAATATTCAACGATTGCCTGGCTGTTCTTTATATCATAGTTTATCAGGAGGTTCTTTATAAAAATCAAGTCGAAAGCAACATATATTAAACCCGCAACAATAATAACATTAAAAAGTATTTTGATGTAATGAAGCTTTTTTGGAAACAATAGTATCAGAGGTGCCAGGTATATGAAAACCGATTCATAGGCATTGAAAAGCATCAATTTAATGAAGTCATAATCAAATAGAAATCCTCTGATAATTACTCCAGCGATCCAAAGACAATACAAGATAAAAAGCGTTCTCAGGTAGGAGTTCTCAATTTTAAATCTGATCAGTAAGAATGCAGACGGAATAAAGATGAGCATCCCCAATACCTGTAAGATGTTACAGACTACATAATTAACCTGTGTTGTTGTGGAAAGCGCAAAAGCTGAAGTATAAATAATAAATCCAATCCAGAAAAGATTCAGGATCACCTTCTCCCTGTGGTCAATGTCAAATTTCTCGCTTACCGAAGGATTATTCATAGTTCAAAAGTTATTAATTCTCCCGGAACTTTTGTCCACACAGATTATAAGTATCAGTTCTCGCTTTTAATGATATCACCCAGGACCTCTTTAATGTTTCTTTCGAAGTCCTGAAGTGTAAAATTGTTTCTTGCAAATTTAAAGATTTGACGGCTTAGCATTGCCAATTTTTCCGGATCATAAGTAATAAGTTCGCCAATTTTAAAGTCAAGATACTCAATCTTAAAATCGTCAAGAAAGATCGCATTGTTATCCAGGCGATTAAAGCCTGAA
The DNA here is from genome assembly GCA_963737255.1 of uncultured Bacteroidales bacterium. Lineage (GTDB taxonomy): Bacteria > Bacteroidota > Bacteroidia > Bacteroidales > VadinHA17 > LD21. The sequence continues at coordinate 920,545 of CAVTSB010000002.1, read as the reverse complement.
TCTTTAATTACAACGGGGATCAATCCGTGCAACATTCCGGTGGTTACCGATGTTGAACTCGCTTCTGAGCATGACGGGAGTATAAGATAAGAGCATTTCTCCACAATTTCAAGGAATAATCCTGATTTTATATCAATATAACCATAATCGACAATGTTTTTCCTGTCCGGAACTTCGAGTAGTTTCCTTTCCATTTTGTTCAGTCCGCATATATAAAGGGTTGCATCATCCCGGTTGTTGAAAACATCAAGCAACAGATCCAACCCTTTATGAACTGCTCCGGTTGAGCCCAGCCAAAGGAAATTTACCCTCGATTTCAAATGATCCTTTTCCTGAAAATGATAGTCGGGATTTATCAAACCTGTGGGAAATATGAAAAACGGATTCGTGTATTGATTCTTCAAAAGGTATGTTTCACCCATTGTTAATACCTGTGAATATTTTTTCTGAAGATGATGGATCTTATAAAACATGCCGCTTCTTGTAATTTTCAATTTCTTTCCATGCCTTTCATGAAAATAATCGAGCCTTTTCTTTTCCTGTTCATATGAGAACTCCGGATGGTTCTCTGTCATATAAAGGATTGACTTTGTATCACCTAACAGATTTGTCATCCGGTAAAAGGTTTCGCCAAAACCGAATATCAGGTCATATTCCCGGTGCTTTACTATGTCAACAGCTTTCAAGTCATTACAACCAATCAAGTCAACTGAATAACCCAGTTCTGAAAAGGCGGCAACAATTTTGAATATTTCAGAAGGTTGTGTTCTTCTTAGAGATTTGCTGTCAACATTAATAAAGTAGCCATATGTCAGATAACAAATCAGAACTCTCTTCTGGTCCTGGTCTCCGCTACAATTTAAGTTAAGTAAAATGGCTGAATCATTTATTCTTTCACAATAGAAATGGTCTTTAATCGAATCCCATATCTTCCGTTTTATCTTTACCTTTAAATTACCTGAATTCATTCAGTTCAGATTTTTAAATGAAGTTCCCTATAAATTATTTAACCCAGATACCTTTTTTACCTTTATTAATTATCTGATTATATTGAATTGGCGCTAAAACGAAAGTATTAAAATTGGAAATAATCGAAGCAATAAACAAGGAATAGACTCCAAGCCTGAAATGTTTAATTAAAAGTAATGCCACACCAATATAAAGCAAAGGGGTTATCAGTGATGAAATAAATTGAATTCGAAGAGCACTTATACCATTCAGAAAGCTTACATATTTCCCACCAAAGATGGAGGTATTAAAAAACAAAAAACCGAATAGGGAGAGTGAAAAGCTAATTTCGACCTTTCCTTCACCCAACCAGAGTCGGTAAATGTCACTTGAGAAAATAAGCATCAGTATCCCTGCTATCACCAACAGGATGTTCAACTGATTGTACTTTTTAATACCATTTTTTATCCAGGCAATATCATTTTTATAGAATGCGTCTGTTGAAGCTGACCAGAACGGTGTCAGAAATATTGTAAAGACCATGTTAAGGATTGCAAAATATTTATAAACGATGTTGTATGAAGTTACATCATATGTTCCAAAATTTCTGGCAATAATAATATTTGCAGTCTGAAACTGTATTATATTGGCAAACTGTATAAAAAAGAATATTATGCCAAGGTTGAATAAGTCTTTTACATGTTCAAATCTAACCCTGGAAATTACCGGCCTGTACTTTCTATAATCACCACTAAACAACAGCGTGTTGGCCCCAATCAAAACAAGGAGCGGCGATAGACACAATGCAATCCCAAGCTTTAGAAGCGAACCTTCAGTTGTTTTAACAAGAATTATAATTAAGATCAATGAAAAGATCTGCCCAAGCAGGTCAATTAATGAAGATTTTGCCGGTTGTTGATCGGCCAGTAAAATTGTGCTGATTATTTTCAGAACAAAAGAACAACAGAAGTAAGTGAAAACAATTATGGCAAGGATAGAAACCTCTGATTGCATGCTGCTCTCAACATTCAGGATTTTGGACCAGTCAAGGAAATTATTAAAAACCAGGAACAAAATCCAGATTGCCAGAAATATGATGCCAAGTAAGGCATAAGTTGTGCTGACATATATCTGTGCAAGCGAATCATCATTTTTTGCCTTCGCTTCAGCGAACTTATTTCGTAATCCCTGTGAAAGACCTATGTCAAAGAAACTTAACCATGCCACGATCGAGCTCAATGTAAGCCAGATACCATATCTTGACGGATTCACATAATTGATTGTCAGAGGTACTAAAAGGAGGCTGATACCGATACTGCCTCCCTTTATCAGAATTGAAGCAAGTATGTTTTTCTTTGCTTTTATGCTACGTTCCGGGCCCCTCGTAAAGAAATTACCTAAAGTGCTCTTCGCCTGTGAGATATATTTGGTCATTTAAAGTAATTTTTAAAAGTAACCCTTCCGGATAATAGGATTTTGACTGACTGAAATTTCCCGTTTTTATACAGCTTCGCCTGGTCAGTCACATAATTGGACAACAAGCCGCAAACAGATTTTAATACCTCCCCTGCCTGATAGTTGCTTAATATAAGGCCCTGAAAAGAGGAAGACCAGGTTTTTCAGATCATGCAAAAATAAGTAAAAAGGTTCTACCGGACTCTAATTTTTGATGATCTGACTAATTTCAGAAATAAATGGTTGTTTTGAATACAGAAACCCTCCGCCATGGATTCGTACAAATTGGGCTGGTTTTCAGACCGGTACAAATGTTGTTATCAACTGTTAATCACCATCCATTCTTTTCTTCTGTTTGACCTCCTGATCTTTAGACAAAATTTACCATCTGTATCTCTGTTTTTACCCCCATGGTAAAAACTTTAAACATGATTTTCTTTAACTTATTATTTCCTGTTCAGGATTTATTAATATCCTCATTGAACTTATAACGTTATATTCCTGATTCAATTATTCGGGAAAATAAATATGTTTTATAACCTTTTTGAGTATATGCGGATCGAAAAGATTATTTTAGATTTTCATTTGCTATACTTGTAAACTTATTCCAATTATTATTGTTTTGAAAAAGAGGTTACTGATAATCGTCATAATTCTGTTTATCCTCTCCGGATTTTCAATATTATATATGGTTTACAATACAAATCTGCCCCGCTATTTATCCCAATCACATAAAGTGGATGCAAATGTGATGATTATTGAAGGATGGCTTCCTGACGCCGTTATCGGAATAGCCGGGGAAGAGGCTCAAAACGGGAATTATGATCTTATATTGACTGCAGGGGTACAAGCATCGGAATTGGAATTCTGTCAGGTGGCAATGAACGGTTTCCTTATATTCTATCCCGAATTTCAGGGTCCCCGGAAAGAGAATCTTCCTGATCATACTATTGAAGTAACTGCACACAGTGAAATGGGCGGCATTTACAAAGCTCACTTCAACTTTTATGTAAATGACTCCCTTATTGATGATTTCAATGCCGATGAATTCCCGTCAAGTTTCGCTATAAACTGGCATCGGTCGCTGGATGAAATCGATTCAATCGCTATACAGTTTACAAATGATATGGTAGACGTAGGGGGGGACAGGAATTTATACGTAAAGGAAATCATTATTGACAAAGAAATTGTAATCCCGTATCAGTATAATTCGGTTTATGATGCAGGAGCAATCGGTGGTAAAAACAGAACAGTTAACGATTATGTATCACACCCGCAGATAATAAGGAACAAACTAATTTCAGTTGGAATTGACTCTTCTGCAATTGTGGCAGTAACAGGCAAAAGGACAACGATCAACAGGACACTTGCAAGCGCCCTGGCAGTTCGCAAATGGTTAAAAACATCGGAATTGAATATTAAGGGTGTCAATGTTCTTTCAATGGGAATTCATTCGCGCCGCACCTGGCTGACATACAGGCGGGTGCTTAAAGGTTCCTTTGATACCGGGATAATTTCTCTTGCCGTTCCAGGAAATACCGGTAACACAAATCCAGAAAACAACAGGACACTCAATGAAGTACTTGGTCTGGTGTACTATCAAATAATACTTTTCCCATATATCTTTATATAAATTCATGCAACACTAAAATGATTGTTTACCTGTTTCGTAAAAAATGAAAGGGATATTGGTATCATTACTGCTTTTAGTTGACTTCCCGCTTTATGCCGTCGATTATTATGTCAGCAACTCGGGCAATGATTCTCATACCGGCACTACACAATCAGCCCCGTGGCGATCTATAATCAAAGTAAATGATGCTTTACATTCCCTTAAACCGGGAGACCGGATACTCTTCAGGAGAGGAGAAATCTTTTATGGTACTGTCATGGTTACAGTTTCCGGCAAAATCGAAAAACCTGTAACATTTGGTTCCTACGGGACAGGTGCGTACCCTGTTATAACCGGCTTCAGGGAAATAATGAATTGGGTGTATCGGGGAAATGGCATTTATTCTTCAGTCTTCAGTTGTGAGTCAAAACCTGAAATTGTAACTGTTGATGGAGTGAATACCCCGATAGGAAGATGGCCTGACAAATTACTTCTGACGATTGACTCTCTTGCCGGAGACAATTCTTTTACTGATTCCGGATTACAATCAACCCCATGCTGGACAGGCGCTGAACTTGTGATAAGAAAAAATGCCTGGATATGGGACAGACATAAGATTACCCGGCATGCAGGGGAAATACTTGAGTTTACTGATAGTTCAGATTACAAAGCCCGGAAAGGTTCCGGTTATTTTATACAGAGCCACATTAATACTCTTGATCAATTTGGAGAATGGTATTATGACGGATCACTCTTTTTCATGTATTTCGGAGCACACGGCCCTGGAAACACTTCTGTAAAAGTCAGTTCCCTCGATAATCTGGCGCATGTTTCAGGCAAAAGTTCAATATTATTTGAAAATTTATCATTTGAAGGCGCCAGCTATTTCGGCTTGGTGATAAATAATTCGAATCATATTTCAGTCCGGAACTGCAACTTTACCTTCATTGGGAAAACTGCGATTTTTGGGCCATGGCGCGGTGAATCATCATTCTGCACTTTTACTAATACAATTATTAGAAACTGCAACAGCAACGGTATCCTGCTGAACGGTGACCACACCCATGCTGCGATCATAAATAACCGAATCATAAATACCGGATTGATACCGGGTATGGGAGGATCCGGGGACGGCACATATAATGCCCTCACATCGAGGGGATCATACAGCCTGATTAAAGGGAATATCATCGAAAACTCCGGCTACATGGGTATTCATTTTGCAGGCGACAGCACAATCGTGACCGAAAACTTCATTAAAAACTTCTGCCTGGTAAAAAACGACGGAGGAGGAATATATACTTATATTGGCCTGGGAAAACCTCAAACCGGAGGGAGCGTGACAGCCAACATAATTATTGACGGTCACGGTTATACTGAAGGCACCATTGGAAAGGAGCTTAATGCCTCCGGTATCTACATTGATGACCGGGCTTCCGGGATCACCATTTCAGGCAACACTGCAGCCAACTGCTCGGCGGCAGGGATCTATCTGCATAATTCACACGGAATTGAAATATCAAATAACACTCTTTTTAATAACGGAAGCGGTCCGGTATATAATGGATGTCAGTTACTTATGGTCCATGATAACCATAGTCCCGGGGACCCGTTAAGAAGTATAAATATCACCGGGAATATTTTTTTCGCCTATCAGAAACCTCAGAAAGTTCTTGTCATTTCGACTCTTACAGGAGAAATCAATACTTTTGGCTGGTCCGAAAACAACCGGTTTATTGCACCTGAAGTAAACGGGACAATTATCCGGGCCTGGGAAAATGGATGGGACTCGCTTTCAATCGATCTTACCCTTTCCGAATGGCGCGAGAAAACACTAATGGATACCAGAACAACACTCTTTCCCGGTCTGGTTGAAGCTTCGAAAAGGACGGGAAATTCAAATGATCCATTTAAAGGATGGAAACTGATACGCCAAAGTGATCCTTCAGGAGATCTCAATGACGGAAATGTCATGTTTGAATATAATCCCAGCGCTAAAACCAGGATGATTAACATAAGCCAGGAATATACTGATCTTAATGGACTGAAATATAAGAAATTCGTTGAATTAGCTCCTTTCTCTTCGATAATCCTCTTCCCTGCCAGATATCTCTCAAATCGTACTAATTTACAATAACTTCAGAATCGGACTCCTGTTGCTAAAAATTTATCAAAAAATTATTAACCGGAATAAGAAATTCTATTTTTTATCGTTTAATTTGCAGTGTTTATCAATAATTGGTTTCTGTTCGTCAATTTGCCATTTTTGAAAACCTCTATGAGAAAAACCCTGACGCTATTACTATGTTTTACTAGTATATTAGTCTCTGCAACTGACTATTATGTCAGTTCAACCGGGAATGACTCATCAAACGGATTATCCTCCTCAACTCCCTGGCAGACAATTGCAAAAGTCAATACTGAATTTTCGGGATTAAATCCGGGCGACAGGATCCTTTTTAAGAGAGGAGATACATTTACGGGTACGCTTTCGGTGTCGAAAGCTGGTTCTGCATCAGTTAATATATTTATTGATGCGTATGGAACAGGCTCAGAGCCAATAATTTCAGGTTTTTCAACGATTACAGGATGGGTCAGCGAAGGGGGAGGTATATATTCAAAGGCGATTAGTTGTGAATCCAATCCAAATATGGTATTGGTGGACGGAAAAAGTTCTGCTAAAGGCAGATGGCCAAATACTGGATGGATGACATTCGAATCGCATGCCGGAAGCACTTCCATCTCTGATTCGGAACTATCCGCGTCTCCTGACTGGACCGGAGGTGAAATAGTTGTAAGAACTTATGCAAGTCTGGTTGACCGTACATTGATCAGTGATCATACGGGCCAGACTCTGACATTTTCAGCTTTGACTCAGAACCCTGTGGATGGTTCGGGATATTTTATAATGAACCACAGAAGCACCCTTGATCTTTTTGGAGAATGGTGTTACGCAAACGGGAGTTTATATATGTACTTCGGTACACAAAATCCTCAGGATCATTCTGTTAAAATAAGTATCAGAGATAATATTGTTGAGATTTATTCAAGGAACTATATTACCATTGGAAATATCAGGTTTGAAGGCGGAAACCGTAATGCAATACACCTCGATGAGTCCGATTACGTTACATTAAGAAATTGCATAATTGAAAATAACGGTCAGAATGGGGTTCTGGGTGAATTCAACTGTGATTACATGGTTGTAGAGTCAAGTGATATTAAAAACAACAACAATTCTGGCATCTTACTGAAAGGTAATACCGCGGTTCATAATACAATCAGGAATAATGACATTTTCTATTCTGGCTCTCTCCTGGGTATGGGAGGCAATGGTTTTCTTGCTTATTGCGGAGTAATATCCATGGGCCACTACTCGCTCTTGACTTCCAATAGAATTGAAAATAGCGGTTATGACGGGATTTTGTTCGGAGGTCAGAATTCGGAGGTATCATATAATTTTATCAATAATTCCAATCTCTGTAAGGATGACGGAGCAGGCATCTACACATGGAGAGATACAAATCCAGGCAAAGTAATAAAGTACAACACAATTTTAAATACAAAAGCCAGACCTGATGGATGGCGATACTATGAGCTGGTAAGGTCGCATGGGATCTATCTTGACGGATCATCGAACATACTCGTGTCCCATAATACATCTGCACAAAATGACGGTTGCGGTATTTTTATCAATGCAACACAATCGGTAACCGCTGAATACAATACCTGTTATGATAACCTCTGGGGAATCAGGATACTTTCTGAAACCGGAGGCCTTGCCAGAAATCACAATATCAATAATAATATACTGTTCGCAAAGAAAATAACCGATCCGAATTCAGTTTATATGCAAGCTGCTTTTGGAGTAGTTACAAAGCTTACTGAAACCGATATTCCGTTGTTTGGATCGTCAGATTATAATTATTTTGCCAGGCCTGTAAACAATGATAATTATATAGAAGTTTGGAAAAATGCCTGGGGGTGGGCCCCTGGTGACAGGGAGGCGTATAATCTATCAGAATGGCAATCAAAATACGGTAAAGACAGCCACTCCAGTCCCTCTCCTGTTACCGTGTCCGATCCTTCCAAAATAAGGTTTGAGTACAATACAACCAATGCAAATAAATTAGTTTCCCTCGATGGCAGCTATATTGATGTAAAAGGTACTAAATATTCAGGAACGATTACATTGTTACCTTATTCCTCAGCTGTGATTATGGTTGACCCTAATCCCTCCGCTCCTCCTGCAGTACCGGCATTTGCAGGTTCTGCCGTTGAAAATGGAGCACCGGCTGTTGTTGAAATGACATATAACCTTACACTTGCAAGTATCGTTCCACCTGCATCAGCCTTTTCCGTCCAGGTAAATTCAGCAGCCAGGGCAGTCAGCTCCGTGACGGTATCAGGGACAAAGGTCTTTTTGACCCTTGCAAGCCCGGTAGCATATGGCAATACGGTAACCGTAGCTTATACAAAACCTTCCTCCAATCCCCTGCAGACAGCGGCCGGAGGACAGGCCGCTTCACTTTCGGCCCAGACTGTAACCAACAGGGTCAGTGCTCCCCCTGCTGCTCCGCCAACGCCGGTATATATGAGCGCAGCTATTGAAAATGCGACTCCTGCTAGACTGGAAATGACATATAATCTAACACTCGCCAATATTGTCCCTGCCGCTTCAGCCTTTTCTGTCCAGGTAAATTCCGCTGTAAGAAGTATCAGTTCAGTCTCAGTTTCAGGTACAAAAGTTGTTTTAACCCTGGCAAGTTCTGTCGCATATGGCAATACCATAACGGTGGCATATACAAAGCCTTCTGCGAGCCCGCTGCAGACTGCAGAAGGAGGCCAGGCCGCTTCTCTTTCAGCCCAGACTGTGACCAACAGGGTCAACGCTCCTCCGGCGCCGCCTGCCCCGGTATTTATAAGTGCGGCTATCGAAAATGCAACTCCCGCAAGGCTGGAAATGACATATAACCTTACATTGGCCGATATCGTACCCACTGCTTCAGCCTTTTCAGTCATGGTAAACACTGTTGCAAGAAGTGTCAGTTCCGTCTCTGTTTCAGGTACCAGGGTCATACTTACCCTGGCAAGTCCTGTCGTATATGGCAATACCGTAACAGTCGCATACACAAAACCTTCCGTCAGCCCGCTGCAGACTGCGGAGGGAGGCCAGGCCGCCTCAATTGGTGCTGTATCCGTGGCAAACAGGCTGAGTGCACCACCTCCACCGCCTCCGGTTCCTGCCTTTGTTAGTGCAGCTATAGAAAATGCAACTCCCGCAAGGCTGGAAATGACATATAACCTTACACTTGCCAGTATCGTCCCTGCTGCTTCAGCCTTTTCCGTAAGGGTAAACTCCACCGCAAGAACCGTCAATTCCGTATCCATTTCAGGTACAAAAGTTGTATTAGCACTTGCAAGTCCTGTTGTTTACGGCAATACTATTACAGTTGCCTATACAAAACCCGCCACCAGTCCTTTACAGACCTCTGCTGGCGGACAGGCTGTAACAATAACAGCCCAGCCGGTTTCAAACAATGTTAGTGCTGTCACTCCTCCTCCAGTGGTTATTACTCCTCCTCCAGTGGTTATTACTCCTCCGCCAGTCGTTGTTACCCCTCCGCCGGCTACCACTCCGAATACACCGCCTGTTGTTGTAGTTAATTACCAGTTGGAAAGTTATTCGGGTTTTGAAGGCGTGATTAACGCCACCGGAAGCTATGATAAGGATAATGACAAGCTTACTTTTTCCTGGGTCGTACCAGCCAATCTGCCTGTTTCCTCCACAGCCGGATCAATAATTAAATTTCTATCCCCGGTTGTCGGGGAACCGGAGAAAGCTGAATTTACACTAAAAGTCAGTGACGGAAAAACCACGGTATCTAAAACGTTTCAGGTGAGCATACTTCCATATTATCCTGAGTTGAAGGCCGCTGAAGTAATCAAGGTTGAAGCAAGCAATTTCCAGACGCCATATTATCCCCAGAACATACTCGATGGGGACATTACCACACTCTGGTCAGCCAAAGGAGATACACAATGGATCATCCTTGAGCTTAAAGAGCCATTTAATATTCAGCACGTTACCCTGGCATTTCAGCCGGGGCAGAACAAGGAAGCCTATTTTGACGTTCTTGGATCGGAAAACAAGGAAGACTGGGAGCCTATCCTGATCAAATCAAAATCGTGTGCATTCTCTGGAAATATGCAGGTATTCGAATTTCCACCCTCCAAAACGGGGAAAGAGTTCAGATATGTTAAACTTGTGGGTCTCGGCAATGCCGTTGATTTGTGGAATTTTATTTCAGAGGTCAGGGTTTACGGATACGCTGAAAGAAATCTTTCCGACTTTGAGAAACAAATAGTAAAGATCTATCCGAATCCCGCCGCCTCCTTCACCAACATCTCTATTGAAGATCAGGCCTTTATTCCGGAATTTGTAAAAATAATTACACTTTCAGGGACAGTCTTACTGTATGAAAAACTGGATCCTGATACCCGACTATTCCAGATTCCATTCAACTTTCGACAGGGAATCTATGTCATCCAGATGGGAACAGGCAATATCACCATGTATACACAAAAACTGATCGTTACCGACTGATCAGAATCCCGCCTCATTAAATTCACATTACAGAAGTCCGGTTCCACCTTTTGATCCGGATCGTCGTTGGCAAAAGCTTATGTATAATCGTTCTAAATTACGAAGCAATCCCTGTTTCCAGAGTTTTGCAATTTTATAATGGCGCTCAATACCTGCTATTTATAAAGCATCAACATCTGGTTCAAAAAAAAATCAAAAAAATAAATTTCACCCATATAAGAATATTGACCATTCACCGTTAAAAAGAAGATGTTCGTCAAACATTTTATTCCATTCGTCAATAAAATAACCTTTAATATTCATTTATGAGGAAGGTATTCGTCGTGTTATTCAGCTTATTAAGTACAGCTGTCCATGCAGTAGACTATTATGTAAGTTCATCGGGCAGCGATTCCGCAAACGGCCTGTCATCATCCACACCCTGGAAAACAATCGCGAAAGTCAATCAGGAATTTTACCGGTTAAATCCCGGGGATAGAATACTATTTAAAAGAGGTGAAATTTTTGGCGGTACCCTGACACCTGCAAAGTCCGGAACATCCGGATCTCCAATAGTAATAGGTGCTTTTGGAACAGGGCAGGCACCCATAATAAGCGGTTTTGTTACTGTCACCGGGTGGAGGAATGAAGGGAATGGAGTATTCTCCAAAGCTCTTTCCTGTGAATCGACCCCAAATATGCTTCTTCTGAACGGAATTAATACTCCTCAGGGACGGTGGCCTGATACTGGTTGGATGAGCGGTGGTAATTATACGGGGAGAACCACACTTACCCATGCCGCCCTGCCATCAAACCCTTCTTTCACGGGAGGCACAATAGTGGTCAGAACCAGGCGTTGGGTAATTGATAAGGCTATTATATCGAGCCATTCCGGGACTACTCTAAACTTCGCGTCACTTGGTAATTATGATCCTGCCGATGGAACGGGTTATTTTATCCAGAACTGCAAAGGCAGTTTAAATCGATTAGGAGAATGGGCTTATCAGGGAGGAACCTTGTATATGTACTTTGGAACGGATAACCCGGAAAATCATATCATTAAACTGTCTACAAGAAGTACGCTTCTGTCTGTAAACTCCAGGACCTATCTGACAATCGAGAATATTGATTTTGAGGGAGCAAATACGAATGCCATTTATCTCACCAACTCCGGCCATATAACCATACGGGGATGTAAAATCAATTATTCCGGTGAAAGGGGAATTTATGGAACTGCAACAGCTACTACTTATAACGTTATCCAGAACTGTTCGGTTAATAACTCCAACAGCAACGGGATTGAGTTTGACGCTGTATCGAGCCATATCACAATCACCAATAACACCATTAATAACTCAGGCTCAATAGTGGGTATGGGACTTAGGGGGGATGAGAGTTACACGGGAATTATCTGTAAGGGAGCCTATGGGACTATAAGCTATAATACAATTTACAACTGTGGATATGACGGTATCAGGTTTGGGGGAGCCTCCACGACAATAAATCATAATTTCATTGACAGATATTGCTTTTTTAAGGATGATGGAGCTGGTATTTATTCTTTTGCTGATGAAAATAAGGGGAAATCTATAACATACAATACAATAATTCATGGAATAGGCGCTCCTGACGGATGGAACCACGGTAGCTGGTATGAGAACAATCTTGCTCATTCAATCTATATGGATGGTGCAGATAATAACGAAATAGCTTATAATAATTGCGCATACAACGTAGGAGCGGGAATTTTCAATAATGAAACCCGGTATAATAATATCCACCACAACACCATGTTTGATAACGAAATGGCTTTGTTTCAGACATCCATGACTGGTGATACCTATGCAAGAAATAACACCATTGTAAATAATATTTATGTTGCACTGACGGCAACGTCTTCGGCCCTCCCCCAACATACATTTTTTCTCGCAACTAAATCAGGTGCAAGTGAAATTCCTCAGTTTGGTACTTCGGATTATAATTACTTTCTCGGACCAATAAGTAACGATAATTATTTAACCGTGTGGATTAATGCCTGGGGGTGGGCCCCTGGTGACAAGGAAACATATAATCTTTCAGAATGGCAGGTAAAATATGGGAAAGACCTGCATTCGATTTCACCAAACATTAAAGTATCTGATATTAAAACCATAAAATTTGAATATAACCATTCAAATTCAAATAAGGTGATTTCCCTTGGCGGCAATTACATAGATGTTAAGGGGAATAAATATGCAGGGACAATAACGTTATTACCATACACCTCAGCTGTTTTAATGGTTGATCCCAACGCTTCCACTCCTCCTCCACCTCCCCCGGTTCCGGTTTATGTTAGTTCTGTTATCGAAAATGCGACACCCGCAAGGCTTGAAATGACTTACAGCCTGAGTCTTGCCGGCACAGTGCCTGCTACTTCAACCTTTGCCGTCAGAGTCAATTCAACAGCACGGACAGTGAGCTCGGTTGCGGTTTCCGGAACAAAAGTCATCTTAACCCTCTCAAGTCCGGTTGTTTACGGCAATACTGTAACTGTTGCATACACCAAACCTTCATCCAGTCCTTTGCAGACATCGGCGGGCGGCCAGGCTGTCACCATAAGCGCTCAGACAGTCAACAATAAAGTAGCCGCCGTGGCTGTAGCACCACCGGTTGTTCCTCCTCCGCCTGTGACTCCTCCGGCCGCAGTAAACACACCTCCCGTAGCCGTTGTAAATTACACAAAAACCAGTTACTCCGGATTCGTCAATGAGCTAAATGCATCAGGAAGCTACGATACGAACAGGGATGTCCTGACTTATACCTGGTCGGCCTCGTCCGGTGTAGATGTTTCAGGCACCAGGGGTTCTATAATCAAATACCTGACTCCTATTGTAAGTGAGTCAAAGACTATCGTTTTTACTCTTAACATCAGTGACGGAAAGACTACCCAGACCAAATCGTTTCCAGTCGAAGTACTTCCATATCAGCCCGATCTGGAAGTGGCACAAATAACTGATATTGAAGCAAGCGGATATCAATCGCCCGACTATCCCCACAATATCATTGACGGAGATATCAGCACTATCTGGTCAGCAGATGGTTATAATCAATGGATCATACTGGAATTGAGCGAACCGTTTAGTATTCAGCATATCAAGCTGGCATTCAAATCAGGACTGAACAGGGAATCATATTTTGAGGTTTTTGGATCGGATGACCGGGTCACCTGGGAACCCGTAGTTACCAAAACAGCCTCATGCGCATTCTCGGACGATCCCCAGGTATTCGAATTACCACCAGCAAAATCAGATAAAAAATATAAATACGTTAAATTGGTCGGACTGAGTAATTCGGCTGACAGCTGGAACTATATCTCGGAATTAACAATTTTCGGCTATGGCCACAGACTTCCAACCAGCTACGAACAACAGCCTGTAAAAATCTTCCCAAATCCTGCCAGTACTTTTATCAATGTCCGGATTGAGGAGACAACGATGGCTCCTGATTTCATAAGAATTGTCAGTTTATCAGGAAAAATAGTATTTGAGGATATGATCAGTCCTGATTTAAAAGAATTCATAATTCCAATAAATCTTATCCGTGGTATTTATATCGTGCAAATCGGGAAAGGAGTCTTGACTTTATGCACACAAAAATTAATCGTAAATAACTGAATATTATAACGATAAATAATTTGGCATAACAATCAGCCAGCGGGAGTGCCAGTTACTGCAGGATCGCAAAGTCAATCCTCCGGTTCAGCTTTCTGTCAGGTTCGTAGAGATTGGTAGCAACCGGTTTCGACTCTCCAAATCCTCTTGCAACAAGTCTGGAGGAATTCACACCATTCGACACGAGGTAACTAACCATTGCCTCAGCACGTCTCTGAGATAAAACCTGGTTGGCAGATGAGGTTCCGATATTGTCTGTGTGCGTGATAATCTCAAGCCTGATTTCAGGATATTTTACCATGAAGCCGAGGATCTGGTCAAGCAGTTGGGTTCCTGCTGATGACAATCTGAAATCATTTTTTCTGAAGAATTCATCAACAGAGACACCAAATACCCTCTTTAGATTATTCAGATCTATTGTTGCCTGATCTTCAGGCAAATAGGCTATTAAACGAGCATTGCTGTAACCCAGGCTTTTAATTTCATTGAATGCCAGAAAAGTTTCCATAAGGGTGATCTCTTCACCAATTATGTAACTGTAAACCTTTTCCTCAGGACGAAATATTTCCCTGATACTGTACTTTGGTGGTAAATTTGCAAAGACCTTATTGTCAGTACTTAACTTTGTTTTTGAATTTAAAGCCTCAATCTGGAAAATAACATCCTGGGTAAATGCTTTTTCAACAGAATACATGTTTTCAATTTTAGCCAGGTCATAATCAAGTATATTTATAACAGATGGAGGCGGAACAACCTTACTATCAAAGGCGCTCTTTTCGCTCTGACTGCTGAAGACCCTTACCAACTGCGAAACGCATTCATTATGTATCACTCCGGTCGATGTATTTCTCACCTTCAGTCCAAGCCTCACTTCGTAATCACCCTTTTCCGGAAAGGTGTAAGCAACTTTTTCTCCGGTAGTCCTGCTACCATCTCCAAAATACCAGGTATAATTAAGAATTTCAGATCCCGGGAAATGAGATGACAAACCGTCGAAGCTTATTGCCTGACCTGCCATTCCGGATGCGGAGGATGCGATCAGTGGTTGTTCAATATCCCTGAGCTCAAGATTATACGATAATTTGGAAAAAAAGACCTGACCCGTCTTTATATCAACTGCATTAAGTTTTACAGAATATCTGCCGGGTCCCGAAAAACAATGCTCAACATTGGTGCCTGTTGCCTTGCTGCCGTCTCCAAAGTCCCATTCAAGCCTGACATACCGTGCATCAATTGGTATTTTGCCTTCGTCTGTGAATTTGAAACAATATTGATTAACCTTTTCATTTCCGCAATAAAAGAGTTGATAAATATTGGTTTTAAAGTGATATATGTCAATCGACTTTCCTCTTTTTGAAGAAAAGTATCCTTCGTTCATCATTGCATCTGAAATGAGTGCAAAATCATCATACTTTGAATTTATCGGGGCATCTATATGAATTGGAGCCTGCCATTCTCCGGTAACTGATCGCTTTGTATAGAAGATGTCCTTGCCGCCTAAACCTGGTAGCCCGTCAGAGGAAAAATAAAGGGCGCCTTCACCGTCAGCAAAAGGATATGATTCATTCCCCGTAGTATTGATCAGCGAGCCCATATTTACCGGTTCCTCCCAGAAATCACCTTTCCACTCGCAATAGTAAAGGTCGCTGCCACCATGGCCTGCAGGATTATCTGAAGCAAAAAAGAGCCTCTTTCCATCGGGTGAGATACAGGGAGTTGTAATGTTATAATACTCGTTGTTAAATCGCAGGTCCGTTACTTTTACCCATTTGCCATTCTCCAGCACTGCAGTAAAAATGCCAAGCTTATTCCTGGGGTTTGAATTGTCGCTTATCGGACCATCAACCATGAGATTTCGTGAGAAGTAGATTGTGTCACCACTTTTACTGAAAGAGGCCGGTCCGTCGTTGAACCTGGTGGAAAGGTCTTTTGATAAAAGACCACCCTTCCCAGTTGTTTTAGGGGTTATAGGTTCAATATAATTAATTTTGAACAGTCCTTTATTTTCAGAAGTAAGGTAATTGGAAATGAGACTATGGGTCCTGTTTGAACAAAAGACCAATCCTCTGCCGTAATAGACAGGTGAGAATTCATCATATTTTTTCGAGCTGAAATCAACAACACTTACTTTATATGTTTCCGTTTGGCCTGATACGATTAATGGAAGGATTAAAGCTGTCAGAACCACTGAAAAAAGTTTTTGTCTCATAATCAAAAATTAGAAATTCAATGGACTGATAGCGTCAACCTTGTACCTGAATTCATATCGCAGCATTATTTCGTGCGAACCTGAGCTGAAGGTTCTGAGTTTTCCAAAATCCATTTCATATGTGTAGGCAAACTTCACCTGATCGTTCAGCTGAAACTGGAACATTGAATTTATCGAACGGTTATTCCTGTACGAAGCCCCAAGCCACAGTTTATCCATTACCCTGAAGTTTGCATTTATGTCAAAGAGCAGTTTATCACCGGGGGAATAAATTAAAAGCAGCGAAGGGAAAAACTTGAATTTCGGGGATACATCAAAAAGGTAACCGGTATTAAAAAGGTAGTAGCTGTTTCCAAAGTCGCTCTTGAGCACATATTTGTTCTTTTCGAAATCAAACTTATGCCCGATTAATTTTGGAATGGAAAATCCGGCAAAATAATTCTGATTTGTATAGTATGTGCCAAAACTGAAACTTGGTACCACAAACGTCTTTGAATCAACAAGGTAATTTTCATCTCCCGGATCGAGGACCACCAGGTCGGACCAGGCCGTATTCGTTATTATCAAAGCCGCTCCAAGTCCGAAAGAAAGAACTCCGTTCCCGGCAGCGATCTTATACGAATAATTTGTATTCAGTTGTGATTCACGTGTAACTCCGATCTTATCATGCGATAAGATCAGCCCAAGTCCCAGCTTGTCGTCCAGGAAGGGTGCGTCAGCTGCAAGAGTCATTGTTTCAGGTGATCCTTTTATCCCTACCCATTGCTTCCTGTAAAAAGCAGCAAGGTTCAGTACACCACGGTTCCCCGCATAGGCAGGATTAATGGTAAGCGGGTTAAGTACGTACTGGTTTGTCACAGGAGTCAACTGCCCGCTCATGCTTAAAGGAATCAACAGAAATAAAATTATCTTAATTATCCTTTTCATCTTAATGTCGTATTACAATATAGCCTTTGATCGGATTGCTATTTTCAGGTTTCAGAGTATAAAAATAAGTATCTTCAGGGAGAAGCTTTCCATCAATGTTCTTTCCATCCCAGTCGTTTGCGTATTGTTCGTTGTAGTACACCATTGCTCCCCATCTGTTAAAAACAGTGAGTGTACATTTTCCAAATGTTTCTATTCCCTTGATGAAGAAAAAGTCATTCCTGCCATCCAGATTCGGTGTTATAAGTGTAGGCATCAACAGATCATTTATCAGGATATGGACTGTATCAGCCGAAGCGGTACATACTCCGTTACTAACCGTCCAGACAAGACTGTTTGTTCCCAGTGAAAGTCCCGTTACCCTGGTTATATTGTCGTTTTTATCTTCGAATTCGCCTGATCCTGAAATAACTGACCATTCGCCAGTTTCAGCAGGCTTAAGTTCATCAGCATCAAGCTCGGTCTCAAAAAAGTAATAGAGCATCTGATCAGAACCGGCGTTGGGCAAAGGTTTTTCCAACACCTCTACTCTGACCTGATCGGAATTTACGCAACCCCATTGGTCAGTCAGTGTCAGAGTAAAGACTGAAGTAACCACGGGTGAAGCCACAGGATCAGGTATATCCGGGTTACTGACCAGGTTTGCCGGGCTCCACCTTAATATTCCTGTGCCTGAACCCTGAAGCCTGAAGGTGTTTCCCTTGCACACAGATGCATCCTGGCCGGCATTTACAGGTGGCGGAGCATGAAAAACAACCCTTATTATATCAACAGATGAACAGTTGAAATTAACCTCTCTCCAGGTAAAATCATAATCTCCATATTGCGACACTGTTACCACAGCGTTGGCCTGACCGGCATTGGGCGCAAAAGTTGAAGTTCCCGGTCCTCTCAGTTGTGACCATGTTCCTGTGCCTGTACCGGGTATCGCATTCAGCTGGAAATTCCGGTCACATTCATCGCCTCCGTTTCCTCCATTGGCCGAAAGGCTTGAGTAAAAGCTGACAGTGATAGCATCATTGCTGCTGCACACCCCGTTTACCAGAGTCCATCTGAAAACATATGTTCCAAATTCGGAAACAGTAACTTTTGCGTCGGGGGAGTGGTTATCAGGGGTGAAGGTGGCGTTGCCCGGGCCGCTTACCCGTGTCCAGGTTCCCGTACCGGCAGATGGTACTGCATTCAGGTTCATTTCACGACCACAGTTATTTCCTCCGGGTCCGGCATCGGCAACCGGCTGCTGATAAAAACTGACAGTCACATTCGCACTGCCTGTGCATTGTCCATTCCTTTCCGTCCAGGTAAACACTTTTGTACCGTAATCACTGACTGTCACCCTCGCTTCCGGATCATTCGCGCCGGGCGAAAAAGCTGCTGTTCCGGTTCCGCTCGTCATGGTCCAGGAGCCCGTTCCAATGCTGGGCTCTGCTCTCAGATCAAAAGAAAGGCCGCATATGGTGCCGCCCGAACCGGTATCGGGGTTGGGTGGACGATTAAAAACAACACCCACATCATCGCTCGAGGTACAAGTACCCGATACTTCAGTCCATCTGAAAGTATAAGCTCCGTACTCGGATACGGAAACAACTGCATCGGGTGAATGGTTATGGGAAAATGTCGCATTGCCGGGTCCCGTTACTTTTGTCCAGGTTCCGGTACCTACGGCCGGAGTTGCATGCAGATTGAAATTCCTGTCGCATTCCTCTCCTCCCGGTCCTGCGTTTGCTTCCGGACATGGACGCGTAGTTGCTACAAGCCTGACCGGATGTGCCTGCAGGTTGGCCCTTCCATTTTCAGCAACAATGTATATCGTATGTATCTGTTCCGGATCTCTTACATTAAGAACCCTTTGAAGAACCCGGCCAATATCCGACCTGTCTATTGACAATACAGCCGAAGCAACTATTCCCGGATTTGTGCCAAAACGGGCAGCGAATTTGACATATGATGAAGTAAGATCCGTAGTAATTTCTGAATTAAAAACAATAATATAAACAGTACCCCTGGAGTCAATGCCATAGTTTAAAGTAATCGATGTTGGTCCCACAGCTGATACTGAAGGCGTCCCGGGCACCCAGATGGGCTGACCCTGGATTTTGACCACTGAGAGCAGCAACAGTGATAAGGAGGCAATGATTTTAAAAGATGATGTCATATGGTTATTATCATCTCCTGATTACTATATAACCCTTTATGGTTTTAGTTTGTTCCGTCTTGAGAATAAAAAAGTAAGTGTCATCCGGAAGCGGGTCTTCATTTTCGTCTACTCCGTCCCAGCTGTTATTGTAGTCCTTTTTTTCATAGACCCTTGCACCCCACCTGTTGAAAATTGTCAGGGTCGTCATGCCGAGAGTCTCTATTCCGTTGATAATAAAGAAGTCATTCTTTCCATCAAGGTTTGGAGTTATCAGCGTTGGGATTCTCAGATCCCATACGATGATCTCGACTGTATCGGATGAAACGGGGCAAACTTCATTTGTCACCGTCCATACAAAAATATTTGTATCGAGTCCCAGTTCAGTAACAAGCGCTGAATGATCCTTTAGGTCTGAAAAATCACCGCTGCCTGAAAGGATCGTCCATTCACCGGTTTGATTGTTACCCGGTGTCGCAGCCTCCATGTTTGTTTCAAAAGTAAAGGAAAGTTCCTGGTCCGGACCCGCATCTGCAACAGGATGGGTCCTCACTTCAACGTTAACCTGATCAGAGTTTTTACAACCCCACTGGTCAGTAAGGGTAACCGTAAAAATTGTGGATACTGCAGGCGTTGCAACAGGATTCGGGATCGCAGGATTATTCAGTATATTCGCAGGTGACCATAGGAACGACAAACCCGCCCCGCTTGCATTCAACTGGGTATTGCTTCCAATACAAATTGCATCATCGCTGCCGGCGCTTACAACAGGGAGATCATGGAATGTTACTCTGACTATATCGGAAGATGAACAAAGGCTGTTGACTTCAGTCCATGCCAGATCATAAGCACCGAATTGTGTTACAGTAACAATTGCATCAGGCTGATGCGCATCCGGACTGAAAGTGACATTTCCAGGTCCGGTCACTTTTGACCATGTTCCTGTCCCTGTTCCCTGGACGGCATTCAGGTTAAAATTCAGGTCACATTCATGCCCTCCGTTTCCTCCGTTTGCCGATGGTTGCTGGATGAAAAGAACTGAAATTTCAGCGCTGTCTGAACATGTGCCGTTAACTTCAGTCCACCTGAAAACATGAGTCCCGTAAGCGGAAACCAACGCACTGGCAGCCGGAGAGTTGGCATTGGGTACAAATGTCACGCTTCCGGGTCCGCTCACCCTCGACCATGTTCCGGTCCCAACACTTGGGGTCGCCCTTAAATTATATTGAAGGCCGCAGTTATTACCTCCGGTACCGGCATTGGCTGAAGGTTCCTGGTAAAAATTAACGATGATGGTCGAACTGTCTGCACAGTTTCCGTTTTCTTCCTTCCACATAAATGTTTTTGACCCGTATTCGGAAACAACAACCGTAGCCGACGGAGTATTTGCATTGGGGCTGAATATTACTGTTCCGGATCCTGCTGTCATTGTCCAGGTTCCAATTCCTGTACTTGGAACTGCATTAAGTATAAAATTGAGATCACACTCATCGCCTCCTGTTCCTGCATTTGCATCAGGCGGCAGGTAGAAATTTACCGTAACAACAGAACTGCTCATGCATGGTCCGTTTGTTTCAGTCCATCTGAAAGTATAATTTCCGGGTGCAGAGACTGTAACCGTTGCAGCCGGATTAGTCGCCTGGGGTGAAAACACTGCAGTTCCGGGGCCTGTAACCACTGACCATAATCCGGTTCCTATACTGGGAACCGCATTCAGCACAAAATTCAGGTCGCATTCAATGCCTCCTGTGCCGGCATTGGAAACCGGGACCGCGTTGACAAATGCCCTGGTCGAAGCCGTATCCTGACATCCGCCCGGGCCGGTGACCGTAAGCAGGTAAATCCCCGACATCGCAATCGTTGCTGCAGGCGATACAACCGGACTGCGAACTGCTGAAGAAAACGATCCCGGTCCGCTCCATGAATAAGCGGTCATTCCGGCAGGACCACCCGTAAGATTCAACGCAAATCCTTCGCAAACAGGGCCATTGTTTGCTGCTGTTGCAACTGGCGATTGGTTTACGATTGCATTGGTTGAAATACTGCTCTGGCATCCGCTGCTATTAACAACTGTCAGAGTGTATGTTCCTGACATCGCTGTAGTTGCAAGCAGCGAAACTATCGGGTTCTGCAGGGTTGAAACAAATCCGCCGGGTCCGGTCCAGGAATAGCTTGTCATCTCTGCGGGACCACCGGTCAGGTTTAAAGGTGTGCCCGAACAAACGGGTCCGTTATTGGCTGCAGTGACAAGGGGTAATGGACTTACAACTACATTCGTAATTGCGGTATTCTGGCACCCGAAACTATTTGTTACCGTCAGTGAATATGCCCCTTCCATCAAAAGGGTTGCGGCTCCTGAGACCAACGGATTTCTCAGGTTTGAAGTAAAACCGTTCGGTCCGCTCCATAAATATGAAGACATACCCATGGGTCCGCCTGTCAGGCTTAATGGGGAACCAACGCATACAGGGCCGTTATTGGCTGCCGTTACAGCCGGCAGTGCACGGACAACCACAGTGGTGGTTGCCGTATTCTGACACCCGCCGGGGCCAGTAACTACCAGCGAATACACCCCTGCCATTGCAGGCGTTGCACTTGTAGATATAACAGGACTCTGCATCGCGGAACTAAAACCATTCGGTCCGCTCCATGAATAGGCTAACATCCCGTTAGGTCCGCCTGTCAGGTTAAGCAGGGCTCCCGGACAAACAGGTCCGTTATTCGAAGCCAGAGCTACCGGTGCCTGCATCACGATATTTGTAATACCTGTTGATGTGGCACTGCAACCATTTGAACCCGTTACTATCACATCCACCACCTGGCCATTGGTCAAACTATTCGTTGTGTAGGTTGATGAGGCTCCTGACTGAACAATGGAACCATTAACCCTGAAATTATAGGTCACGCCTCCACCAGCCGTAAAAGTGACTACAGTACCCGCACAAAACAGGTTATCGGGATCAGAACTTGTGAGCGTTGGAAGGGGAATGGGATTAACTGTTATTGAATTTGTTGCCGAATTGGTACAACCATTAATATCAGTATATGTGTAGGTAATCGTATGTGTACCCGTACCGGCAACGCTGGCGTTGAAATTGGTGCCGGTTACACCTGGACCGCTGTAAATTCCGCCAGCCGGAGAACCTCCGGTCAGGGCGTAAACTGTTGAGTTTACGCATTGAGGTGTCAATACACCTGAAAATGCTACCACCGGCAGGGCGTTAACATTTATTGAATTGGTCGCGAGGCTTTCGCACCCATTAATATCCTTATAGGTGTAGGTAATGATATGTGTTCCGGGGCCTGCCACGCTTGCATTAAAATTAGTACCGGTAACACCGGCTCCCGAATAAACGCCTCCTGCAGGGAGCCCTCCTGTCAGCAGGTAAGTGGTCGAAGTGATGCACTGAGGAGTCAGGGTTCCGGTGAAGGTGACAATGGGCAAAGGATTTACAGTGATCGTACCTGAAGCAGTCGGAGTCCCAAGGCAGATCCCTGATGTTGTAACTGTATAACTAAAAATACCCTGTACAGTCGGCGTTCCTTCTATTGTAAACAAACGAGGTCTCCATTCTCCGGTGACTCCTGCCGGCAAACCGCTGACTGTTGCGGTAATCCCTGAAGGGAGGGCGTAGGTAATAGTTATTATCGGCGTATTGATACATACCGTTTGTACATCAGTCCCCGCTGCTGATGAAAGGGTAATACAAGCCTGACTAAACGCGATTTTTGTTATAACAAAAAAACAGGAAAACAGAATGAATTTCTTTATATGTCTCATAATGAAATAATTCCTTAAAATACGGGTAAAACCTCATTAACCCGGCATTGCAACATAACTCAGGCTAAGTTAGAAAATAATTAGGAAATTAGGTATTTAATTTGACTAACTGCCGGAAATCATCCTCAAATGACAGTTTATCAGCAAGTAAAGAAATCGTACATATTATTCCTCTAAAAATTTAATAATGTCTTCAATCGAAATGTCAGCCGAAATTCTGAGCTGGGTGACAGCCTTCTTCCTGCCATAGGCATTCCTTACAATCCCCAGATCCCTGGTGATTCCTGCCGTATCATTACCGGAAATACAAACATCCTTCGTTCCCGCCAGACAGAGCTTCCGCGGTGCCAGGGCAGATGCAAGGTCAGGAAGATCATATTCCTTCAGTGCGCCTGGTACCGTACTGCAAATTAAGGCCGGATCATAAAACCTTGTTGTAACAATCGATAAAAACGAGGAAAAAGGTTCGCACAGGATTACCGATTTTATTTCCGTTGAAAAAGCAGCTGAATGCAAAAGCGCCGGAGCAAGTTCCCTCCTTGCAAATCCGGCGATCTGAACCTCATTGTTATTCCATTTCAGAATTCCGGCCAGCCTGCTGATCTCTCCGGCCTGGATCCCCGTTATACTGCGTCCGGTCAGCATCGAAGCATACCACAGATTATGAGAAACACCGTTAAAATATGCATCACCGGTGAGAGTGCCGGGACCCAGCTCCCCGATTCCGGGCAGATCCGCAGCAAGCACTGTAATGCCTTCATTTACAAATTGTTCAATTTCGCCACCTGCTCCCGCCTCTACCGATTTCCCTCCCGGATGAAGGTAGATCACTGCTGTTTGCCCCGGATTCTCAGGCTTGAATAAGAGGTAAGGAATTACATATTCCCCCTCTCCTTCTATGAAGTACTTTTCTATCTTATACCCATCCCGCTGAATCCGGCCTGTTAAGACCGGGAACCGCGACCCGCCCGGCTCAACATAGCCCGAAAGGTCTCTTGCTGATCTGATCACAAGCGGAAGAAATCTATCGTGATCTTTTCTCAACTGATCCAATTTAGCTTCTGCCTCCATCGCAGCTTTTTTGTTCAGGCTGAAGACGCTCTCCCCGGTCAATGAAGTTGAAACTTGTCCGGTTTCAGTAACCCTCAGCTCGTCCGCGGAAAGTAACTCGACCTCCTCATCCCCTGAATTCCCGGGATTATTAAGATGCTTCCGGAAAAATGCATACATTGTTTCCCTGTTCTTCAGGGTTGTCTCATGTCCGGCATCATCCTCCGTCCTTGAAAAATTATCTTCTTTTCCATAAGCTTTATAGATCGAACTGACCTCCATTTCAGTCTCAATTGCCCCCTGTATACTAAACATGTCACGGGTTGTCGTGATCATAAGCGCTGGCCGGGGAGCCCTGACAATCAGAAAATCAGGTTGATCAAGACCTCTCGCAATAATATTGAACAGATTTTGTTCAGCGTCCTGGGGACCGATCGACTGAAGCAGTCGTGTATAATTGGTTATGTAGTTTTCCGGGGCAGCGGCATGTATCCTTTCATCAAACGCAGCAATATATGCTGACTGTGTACCACCTCCCGAACGCCCCGTAATGCCAATCCTTGCAGGGTCAACCTCTTTTCTGGTCATCAGGAAATCTACAGCCCTGATACCGTCCCAAATCATGTACATAGCCTGTGAAGAACCCGCTATAAATGCCTGTGCACCGGGATAGGAATGCTCTTTTGTCGGACCCCCGATAATCGATTTTCCGGTTTCCTTTGTAAAGTATTCCAGCCTTTCCCCCTGTCCCACCGGATCGAATGCAAAAACTATAAACCCTTTCATTACCAGGTTCAGGATTACGTATTGATATACTGCGCTCCTGTACCCTTCTGCCGCGTGACCACTGCAGTAGATAATGGCAGGCGCCCTTACCTTCCGTTTAAGCCCGGAAGGAATATACAATGAAGAGGTAACATAAAACCCGGGTTGTGACTCAAAAATAATGTGTTCAACCCTGTAGTTTTTCTTTTCAATTGTCCTGGTGATCCTTGGGTTCAGCGGAGTTTTTTCCGGGAACGGGCCGCCAATTTCTTCCAGGGTTTGCCTAATCACCTTTTGCCTGAGCTGCCATCCGGCCAGGGTATTTATACCGGATGTTTTTTCAGCCCTTTCCTTCAGGAGTTCATAAGCCTGTCCCGTAAGATGATGATACAATGAATTCTGTGAATCGGTATACTCCAGCCAGCTGCCCTTAATCACATCGTACTCACTCTGGCAAAAGACATCGGTTTGTTGCTGGATTGTAACTATCAGGAAGAGTGACAGCGTAAGGATCCGTCTACTGGTCTTTTCCACTCCTTCGGGTTATAAGTATAACACCGTTTGAACCTCTGGTTCCATAAGCCGTTGCATCGGGGCCCTTAAGAACCTCGATTGATTTCACATCGTCAGGAACCACACCGTCAACACTGCTTACAATTACGCCATCAACCACGAAAAGAGGTTCCGTACTTATATTTAAAGAATTTGTACCCCTGATTTTTATACTTTTGCCCGACACTTCCACACCTGCGAGCTTTCCCCTGATCATGTCATAAATATCCTGATAGACAGGCGACCTTGAAGCCTTGAATTCAATTACCGATGCTTCACTTTTATTTATATCCCTCACGGTTTCATCCTTTCCCTCCCTGCCAGCCTCCTTACCTTCCTTTGCAGATCCGGGAATACCTGAAGTATCACCTTCAAGCTTAATATCTATGACACTCCTGCCGTTAATTATTTGTTCCGCTGCACCATCAAACAGAGTAAAAACAAGAATTTCTCCGGCATCAGGTTTTACTTTTATTTTGTAATACCCGTCGACACCTGTCACCACATTTGTTTTGACCTTATCGATAAAGATTACAGCTCCGGCAACAGGCTCATTCCGGGCATTCGTGACTTTACCGGTAATGGTCATCTTCTTCCCTTGTTTTTGTCCCGCTGAAACACCGGGGAAACAGACTAAAAGGGAAAGCGCAATTGCGAGTAAAAATCTCATCTCAATTATGATGGAGTACTATTCAAGGATATTTCTCATATACTCTACGGATTTTGCAACCTCTTTTGCAGCATCCGAATCTTCCGGGATGGGATATTCAAGCTCTATATCAACGCTTATCGGCCATTTTTCCTTTTTAAGCAGAAGAAGAATATCGGCAATCGGGGTTTCACCTTTCCCAAAAGGCATATTGGTATTCGGGGTTGCATGCTTCGGGCCTGTTTTGTCCTTTATATGAATGCTTCGCATCCTGTCGTGGTACTTGATCAGCACATCGTTTGGATGCAAACCCGTCGCTCCGTAATAATGGCCTGCATCGAGATTAAGCATATTGACCGGGGAATAGGCCAGGTACTTGTCGAATGAAAAGCCTGGATCGGCAACCTGACCATGGGTATGGAACATTGCAAGGCTTTTGTGCTTTTCAGCGAACCTGGGCAGTCGCTGGCATGCCTCCTCCGAAAGCTCATCGGTGATCCCTATCGATCCCAGAACCTTAGCTGCATTGTATGCATAATCAATTTCCTCATCCGACCAGGTTGAAGGGGCAAATTTTGCAATATAAACGTTTATCCCCGCCTTGTTGAACTTTTTACGCATCTCTGCATATCTGTCCATCGGCAGCGACAATCGCCACTTACGCTGTGCTTCCCTTGCGTCATCTGTTTCTTTTGCAAAATCAGCTTTCTCCTTATCGGTTAATGTACCCCTCGGCCTCATTGGCATCTGGGGAATGCCAAGATCCTCTTCGGCAACACTTCTGAGTTCAATTGAGTTTATGCCTGCAAGAAGGAGGTATTGGATCACCTCATCTACCTTATGAGGCATCATGCGGTAGCTGTAAGTTGTGCATCCAAGCTGCACACCCGCTACTTTTGAATTGGGTTTTTTTGCCTTTACCCCTGAAGCCAGCGAAAAATTGAACGGGACTACTGCAACAGCGGCTGTGGCCGCGGCAGCTCCTAAAAACCTGCGTCTTGAAATCTTTGAGTTTGTCATATTTTTATGCTTTTTTGGATCTCAAATCTGGTAATAAAAATTATTAGTTAAAAATAATCATTTATTGACGAGTTATCAGGAGAATAATTCTTTTTAACAAAAACAAAATGAATGGGTCCGATTCTTATTCTCAAAATCTTTATCTTTAAATAACTTATTATGGAATTCCTCCCGGTCAAAAACAAATTACGTTATGAATAGCAGAAGGACTTTTCTTAAAAGAACCGCCCTGGGTACTCTGGGCGCTTTTGCGATACCAACGGTTGTCCCGTCGTATCTTCTTGGCAGTGATTCTCCCGGCAACAGGATAAATGTTGCAATGATAGGCATTGGGAGGCAGACCGTCAGCCCCAATATCCCCCAGTTTTTGAAATCGGACCATGCGCAGATAGTAGCCGTCTGTGACGTCGATTCATGGCGGCTTGCAAACGGGAAAAAACAGGTAAATGACTATTATTCGGCACAAAAGGGATTTTCCTACAAGGGTTGTGATGTCTATGACGATTTCAGGGAGGTGCTTGCCAGAAAGGATATCGATGCCGTGATGATAGCTACTCCCGATCACTGGCATGTCCCGATGGCCATTGAGGCTGCCAGGGCTGGAAAACATGTCTCGTTGGAAAAACCAATTTCCACCTGCATCGAACATGGCCGTCAGCTTGTAAAGGCAATAAAGAAATACGGGGTCATTACACGCAACGACAGCGAATTCAGAACCCTGCCAAAGTTCGCAAGGGCTGTTGAGCTTGTCAGGAACGGCCGGATAGGCAAGCTTCAGAGGATCTTTACGGCCGTCCCCTCCGACGGACCTCCATTGCCTGTTCAACAGACAATGCCCGTACCTGAGGAACTTAACTATGATTTCTGGCTTGGTCCGGCATTTGAGGCACCCTATACCGAGAAAAGGGTACACGACATAAAAGTAAACGACAGACGGCCAGGCTGGATGCGCGTTGACAGTTACTGTAACGGTATGATCTCAAACTGGGGAGCGCATCTGATGGGAATAGTACAGTGGGGAAACAATTCCGAATATACAGGACCGGTAAGCATCGAGGGTACGGGAGAATTTGACAGGGGCTTATGGAATACACTAAATAAGTTCGATATCAGGTACCGTTATGCGAACGGAGTTGAGGTTTTCTTTAAAATCGAACGGCCATATGTCCGCTTTGAAGGAACTGACGGTTGGATCGAAATAGAATACCAGGATAAGCTGACTGCAAGTTCTCAGTCAATTCTTGATTCCCCGATAGGATCCGGAGAGATTTCATTCATGAATTTGCCTTCTGACAAGGAGGATTTCCTCCTTGCGATCAAAAATGGCAAACCGACTGCCGAGCCTCTCGAAACAGCTCACCGCACCATTTCAATGTGTCAGCTTGGGCTGATCGCAATCAGGACAGGCACGCCAATCACCTGGAACCCTGACACCGAAGAGATCATCGGCAACAATGCCGCCTCAGCCCTGTTGAATATTCCAATCCGTGAAAAGTACTTTAAGTTTTGAAAATGAACTCTGCCCTCTGCCTGCCGGGGACGGGTTCAGATAATCACATCGGAAACACCGGGAAAAGGGTCAATAAAATTTTTAACTATTCGACAATCATTACTCTTATGAAACTAACAAGACGCAACTTCGTTAAAACCGCCGGAACAGGCGTAATTGCCGCTGGACTGCCGGCTATTGTCTCAGGAGCAGATAGAAACGATCCGGCGATTATGCCTGACTCATTCAGACTTGCTATAGCCGGCTACTCCTTCGCAAAACTCAACCTTGACCAGTCGCTTGAAATAATGAAAAAAGTCGGGGTAAAGCTGCTTGGCGTCAAAGATTTTCATCTTCCCCTCGACAGTTCCAGCGAAGTAATCGACATTACACTGGCAAAAATGAGATCATTTGGTGTTGAACCCTACGGTGTCGGGCCTATTTACATGAAGTCCGAAGCTGCAGTGGACCAGGCATTCGCTTATGCCAGGCTTGTCGGAGTCAGCCTGATCATAGGAGTTCCCGATATCCGGTTCCTTCCTTACGTCGAAAAGAAAGTGAAGGAATTTGACTTCAGGCTCGCTATCCATAACCATGGTCCCGATCTGCCTCTCTATCCCAGCGCGGGTTCAATATGGCAGGAAATAAAGGGTCTTGACAAAAGGATCGGATTTTGCCTCGATATTGCCCATACCGTTCGTCTGGGACTCGATCCAATCGAGGATTACCTGAAATACAAAGAGAGAATGTTCGATTTCCATATCTGGGATGTTGATAAACCGGAGAAAGCCGGATGGTGCGTTGAGGCAGGCCGGGGCATCATCGATTTCCCGAAATTTTTTAAAACACTCAGGGAAACGAACTTTACGGGGACATGTACTCTCGAGTATGGGAAGGATATGAACGATCCCCTGTCGGGTATTGCAGAGTCAATCGGCTACTTTAACGGCGTTCTGGCAGGATTGGGAAAATAATAGCATTTTATGGTCCACAGGCCCGAGACAAATTTCCGCTGGGTAATACTCAGCCTGTTGTTCATTGCGACTACAATACTTTATATTGACCGGTCGGCGCTTGGAATACTTGCCCCCTTACTGCAGAGTGAGATCGGCTGGAATGAGGAACAGTACGGAATCATCAACAGTGCTTTCATGGTTGCATACGCTGTCTGCTTCCTGCTTATGGGAACTGTAATTGACCGGATCGGCACGAAGAAGGGGTATCTCATATCCATAATCATCTGGAGCCTGGCCACAATCGGTCACACAATAGCACGAAGCTGGATCGGGTTTGCCTTTGCACGCTTCACTCTTGCAATCGGCCAGTCAGGTAATTTCCCGGCAGCTATCAAAGTGGTGGCCGAGTGGTTCCCAAAAAAAGAGAGAGCGCTGGCCATCGGGATCTTTAATGGCGGATCAAATATGGGAACTCTCCTCTCCCCACTCATTGTCCCTGCCCTTGTCTTTTCGTTCGAAACATGGAAGGCAGGCTTCCTGTGGACATTCCCCATATCACTTATATGGATATTGATCTGGATTACTTACTTCAGGCTGCCCCATGATCACCCGCGGGTCTCCAAATCCGAGTTGGAATATATAAACAGTGACAGTGACAATGGAAATCAGGGTGAAAAGGTGAGCTGGAACGATATCCTGACCAAAAGGGGAGCATGGGCAATTGCCGTCGGCAAGTTTATGGCCGATCCCATCTGGTGGTTCTATCTCTTCTGGGGAGCAAAGTTCCTCAACGAAAAATTTGATGTGAATTTAAAGGATATCGGCCTTCCGTTTTTTACAATATACCTGGTTTCATGGGGTATTGGAGTGTTCCTGGGCTGGCTATCATCCGAATTCTTAAAAATGGGATTTGGCATTAATAAGGGAAGGAAGCTTGGACTGCTGGCATGCGGCCTTTTTGCGATCCCCGTGGTATTGGTACCCCAAACGGAAAATCTCTGGACAGCCGTCGGATTGATCTCTCTTGCCGCCGGGGGGCACTGCGGCTGGTCGGCGAATATTTTCAGCCTCATGTCCGATATCTTCCCCAGAAAGGCAACCGGCACAGTGGCAGGCTTCGGAGGTTTTGCCGGGGCTGTCGGGGGAGCACTTGTTTCCTATGGCGTGGGAAGAATACTCCAGACATCGGGAGTCGGGGGGTATTCCATCCCTTTTGCAGTTGCAGGGTCAGGGTACCTCCTGGCGTTGCTTATTATACATTTGCTTGTCCCAAAAATCAAACCGGTAAATATTTAAAATTGTGAAGCATGAACAGCAGGGAAAGAATACTTGCAGCACTCGATCACCGTGAACCCGACAGAGTTCCATTCGATCTGGCAGGGTCAACCTGGACCGGAATTACCAACGGTGCATATCAAAAGCTGCGTGCATACCTGGGGAAACCCTCTGAGGAACCGGTCTGGTCGGATGTGGTTCAGCAGATCGTGATCCCCTCAGAGGATATGCTTGAAAGATTCCAGGTTGACACACGCGGATTATTTCCGCTAACCAGCCACAACTGGAACGTTCATCAGAAGCTGACTGACGCCGGCGATAACTGGGAATACTATGATGAATGGGGATTTACTCATCATTTTGCAAAAAACGGAGGTTTATGGTTCTCACTTGTAAAACATCCAATGGAGGATATTGAACCCGATACCCGCAGAATCATTGATTACAGGTGGCCTGCAGCATCTGATAATGAAAGGATCAAAGGATTGAGAGAGAAGGCGGTCCGGTTCAGGGAACAGGGCAGGATCGTTATGCTCAAGGGTCTTTGTGCAGGTATATTTGAAATGCAGCAGCGGTTCAGGGGAATGAGCACTGCAATGCTTGATCCGTTCATCTTCCCTGAATTTTCAGACGCTCTTATCGGTAAACTCGCCGATCTTAAGATCGAATTCTGGAAAATGGCCCTGGCTGAACTGGGGGATGTGGTCGATGTAATAGCCGAGGCAGATGATTACGGTACTCAGGAATCACAACTGATTGATCCTGAACATTTCAGAATGTTCTATAAACCTCACATTGCCAGAATAATAAGTGCAATGAAGCAATCAGCCCCCCTGGCGAAGATAATGTTCCATTCGTGCGGCAATGTCAGGCCAATGATACCTGATTTCATCGAAATGGGCATTGATATTCTTAATCCGGTCCACATTAATGCTACCGGGATGGAGCCGTATCAACTTAAAAGAGATTTTGGAAAAGAGATGGTGTTCTGGGGCGGAGGCGTCGACACACAAAAGATCCTTGCTTACGGCACACCGGATGAAGTAAAGGCAGATGTTGAAAAGAATGTCGATGCACTTGCACCAGGCGGAGGATTTATTTTCGCTACCGTTCATAACATCCAGTCGGAAGTGCCTCCGGAAAATATTGCGGCAATGCTGGATTCTATAGGGAGATTCTAAATTAAATATGTATTATAATATGTCTTATAATACGTATTATAATACGTATTTTATAGTTGTGTGAAGGAGGTATGAGCGAGTGAGTCCGGGAATGGGAGTTAAAAAAATCAGTGGACCTTTTGAGCCCACTGATTTCACATAAAGAATTAGTAATGCGCTATAAAGCCGGATAAAATTTCTAATTCGTCGGATATCCCGGATTCTGCGGGAATTCGGCATCAATGTTCAGGTCGATCTGAGTCTGGGGAATTGGCCAGAGAATGTGATGCGCCTGAATATTCAGGCCGGGATTCTTGGGATTGTTGTTAAGGTCTCTTACACGCTCATACAACTTTCCAACCCGCCGGAGTGTAATATGCCTCCACTCTTCTCCGTACAGCTCTCTTGCCCTTTCATCAAGGAGATATTCAATATTAACGTCCGCAGGATCGACCGGAGTGGCATTTGCCCGGCTTCTAATAAGATTGATGTCAGCAGCTGCCAGGTCAAGTTGTCCCAGACCGATATAGGCTTCGGCACGCAGAAGTATCGTTTCAGCCAGGCGGATCGCATACCGGTCCTTGTGATCGTTCCCTCCGCCCGACCGGGCCGGGTCGGTGAAATAGTGGCAGGGATCTGCAAACTTCATCCAGTAAGGATATATATACTGGCAGGAATCCCTCATGGCATCCCTTGTACCAGCGGCATAGAAGGAAGCGTAATCAACAAGAAGATTAATCTTTTTCTTGTCGTAGGTTGACGCAGGATTGTCATAATAGAAATCCCTCTTGATATTGTATTTCGCATTCCGGACGTCATTATTCCAGTCGCTTCTCCATATATCATAAGCTGCATAATTGGTAGGATGAACCCAGGAAACGGGACGGCCCAGAGTATCGGAATAACCTGTATATTTTCCGGCTACCAACTCACCCCTGAAAGCTACTTTTCCATCGGGAGTATTACCAATCCTGAAGTATGCAGGTCCGAATGTCCTGTTGCCTTCAACCGATCCTCCTCCGATGGTTGGCGGCGGCTCAACCTGTATAACCCAGATGGCTTCGGTATTTATACCCAGGGTCTGATTTCCGAATGCAAACAGATCATAGTATGGGTCACCTTCACCGAAAACAACATTCTGCCTGTCTCCGAATCTTTGGGTCATAAGCGCATAGCTGTATCCGTCAATTACTTCAGAAGCAGCATCTGCGGCTTGTTGAAACTTGTTCTGGGTAAGGTAGCATTCGCTCAGCATGTGCCAGGCTGCGCCCTGCGTAATCCTTCCCGGAGCCTCCTCGGAGCCCGGTGCCGGAAGGTTGGTTGTACCATACAAAAGATCCTCTTCCATCTGGGCATAGACCTCTGCCTTGGGCGTCCTGGTGAAATCAGTTTTTGCACCTTTGATTACCTCGGTAACGAGGGGGACATCCCCATAAGTTGATACAAGTATACGGTACGCAAATGCCCTGAAGAACAGCGCCTCAGCCATAAAGGCATTCTTCTGGGCATCGCTTGACCAGATTGTCGGGTCTGCATTATTAATACCTTCAACCAGAACATTTGCCCTTTGAATAAGCTCATAGTTCCATACCCAGAAGTTTCTGAGGTACCCGCTTGATGAAGTGACATAATTCACGTAGTTGCACATGAATCTCGTGCTGTTTGGGTCTTCCCCATGGTAGGCGATATCGGTGCCGAGGCCTTTCATTATGGCGCCGGCATCCTGATCAGTTCCATAAAACCACCTCTGACGCACTGAAAAATGCATTCCTGTTATTCCCTGCCTGATCCCCGGCAGCGTGTTATATGCGTTCTCCGGAGCCAGGAAATCAAGAGGTATCTCATCAAGTACATCTTCACTGCATGAAGGGAAGACCAGGAGAAGTATCCCTGCATACAGAAGGAACTTTTTACTGAATAAGTCTATATATCTTTTCATTATATTATAATTTTTAGGTTTCATAATTAGTCATTTTAATTTGGCAGATTAGAATGTAACCCTGAAACCTGCAGTTATATTTCTCATAAGCGGTGTATTGGTGTTGGTGTTCCCATCAGAGGGGTTCCAGCTTACAACTTCAGGATCCCATCCCGACCATTTCGTCCAGACGTAAGGATTTTTGCTTGAGATATAGATCTGACATGCCTGTAGTTTAAGCGAATTCAGCAATCCCGGGCTAAAGGAGTATGAAAGAGATACATCCTGCAATCTGACAAAGCTTCTGCTTTCATAAATTCCACTGGTGACAGCAGGAGAATTATATACACCGGTAGCGTTGTCGACTCCATTATCAGGTGTCCAGTATGGACGGACAGCCGAAGCGTTTATTCTCAGAACATCATCGGAACGCCAGGCAACGTTGGTTACACCGGCATTGTCAAGCATAAAATACTTTTTACCACCCTGTATTGAGTTTATGAAGAATGATAGGGTAAAATTTTTGTACGACAGCGTATTATTAATGCTGAACCTGAAACTCGGTGTTCTGTAACCTACAATTTTTCTGTCCAGATTGGGTTCAATCACGCCGTCGTCATTCTGATCAATATATCTGAACTGACCCGGATACCAGTTGTTGTAGGTTTGTCCCGCATAAAGTTCGGATTCGGTCCAAAGTCCTCCTGCCATTTCATAGTCATAGATGGAAGTTATGGACTCACCGACAAACCAGGAGTTACCTACATCCTTATCATTTTCATCACCATAGAGCTTGGATATCTTATCCCTGTTAAGCGAAAATACAAAATTGGTTTCCCAGCCAAGCATTCCTGTAAGGTTTATTGAAGTTACTTCAAGCTCAATTCCCTTGTTGTCGATTGCCCCGATATTTGTCCAGACATTTCCGTACCCGGTTGTGGGCGGAAGTGCTCTTCTGACGAGTACATCGGTGGTTTTAGCTTTATATAAATCCAGTGACCCCGAAATTCTCCTGTTGAACAAACCAAAGTCAATTCCAAGGTTGAATGAAGCTGTTTTTTCCCAGGCAAGACTTGCATTTCCCAGGCTGCTTGGATAAACGGCAATTGCTGTTGCTGGACCGTATACGTATGAATCTGCTGTCATCCTTGAGAAGCTTGAATAACGGCCAATTCCCTGGTTGCCGTTTTCACCATAAGATGTTCTGAGTTTCAGGTAGAGCCATTCAAGATTCTGCATGAATGCTTCATCCGAAACTACCCACCCGAGTGATACTGACGGGAAATTTGCAAACTTCTTCTCCGGACCAAATCCGGAAAAGCCGTCCCTGCGGATTGTCGCCGTTAACAGATAACGGTTCATAAACGTATAATTAAGACGGGCCATATATGAAATACTGTTTTCTTTCCATGCCGTTGATCCGACTGTTACAGTAGTTCCAAGGCCTACATTATTATACCCCAGGACAGGGTTGTCAAATCCCTGTGCATTAATCGTCGAACTCTCAGCATTACGACCTTCCTGACTGTAAAGTAAAGTAGCATTTACCTGGTGATCGCCGAATGTCCTTAAGTATGTTACTATGTTATTATAGATCCAGTTTCTTTCTTCCGACGGGTTTTTGATAGCCTGACCTTTGTTGCCTGAGCCTTCCGGTATCGTGGAAGGATAAAACCTGTTATATTTCCTGCTGGTAAAATTGTTGGAATAATTAAATTCATAGGTCAGGCCTTGTATCCATGGAACTGTTATTTTGGTATTCCCGACAAGCAACAGGTCATTCCTGTTATCTTTATGATCAACATACAGGTTATTAAGAGGATAGGGCATATAGGCCTCCCCGGTAAGATACATGTCAAAATTTGGCAGTCCTATCTTATTGTTTGCCAGAGGGCTGCATGCCCTGGCATTGCCAAGATTTGCTTCCAGACCCGAATAATCACGGAAAGAATAGGAAGAATTTAATCCGACTGTAAGCCAATCGGTAATTTTGCTCTCAACATTAGAGTGGAGGGTCATCCTGCTGAAATTGTCATTTTTAAGAATTCCAGTCTCATCAGTATATGAGGCAGATACGTAATAATTTGACTTCGCACTTTTCCCCGACATACTGAGATTGTAGTTCTGTATAGGCGCTGTTTGCAAAACTTCATCCACCCAGTTAATTTCATTACCTGCAAGATAATTATCCCTTTCTTCCTGTGTTCTTAACCTTGCTGCAACAATATTGCGGTCAGTGATATCGGGTCTGACCGGCTTTCCCTCCGCACTTGTTGGTTTGGTTTTATACCATGTATACAGGTCCTGCTGATAATAGTAATCTGTAAGCCTGATTGCATATTCTTCAGCATTCATAACCCTCATGGGATTATTTGTCATATCCTGAAAACCGTAATACATATTAAACGATATAAGCGGTTTTTCAGTTTTTCCCTTTTTTGTGGTAATAAGCATCACACCGTTAGCAGATCTTGATCCGTAAACTGCAGCAGCACTTGCATCTTTAAGAATATCAACTGATTCAACATCACTGACATTTATATTGCTTATAGAGCCATTATAGATAATGCCATCCAGAACAATTAGAGGTGCATCATTTGCTGATAAAGAAGTCTGACCCCTTATGGAAAGACTTGGATCACTTCCCGCCAGCCCTGATCCCTGCACATTCACTCCTGCTGTTGCACCAGACAGGGCTTGCGAAATGTTCATATTTGCCAGTGAAGCCTTTTCGTCCATAGCTACCCTCACAACGGAACCGGTAAGGTCGCTTTTCTTCTGTGTACCGTAACCGGTAACAATTACCTCATCGAGCTCCGTAGTAGAGGAGGTAAGAGCTGCATCAACAGCAGTCCTTCCTGATACCGGCAGCTCTATTGTGTTGTAACCGATAAATGAAAACACCAGTATTGCATTCGGATCAGATACCTGGATTGTATATTTACCGTCCAGGCTTGTCAGGGCACCCTGTATTGTCCCCTTAACAACAATATTCACACCGGGTAGTGGTGTACCGTCTGCAGCATCCGTAACGGTTCCTGTTACATTTATCTGCTGGGCGTCAACAGCTGAAAAGGCAGTTGAAGCACAAAGCAATGCGATCAGGATCAAAACTTTAAGATCCACACAAAGCTTTCCAAGGTACTTCAGCAGAGGTACCTTTTCATTTGGTCTTTCTTTCATGTGTAATTTGATTAGTTTGGTTTTAAAAATTAGGAAAATGTAATGGAGTGGGATAAAATCTGATTAATCATTCCCCCATTGAATGATAATATATGTTCATGGGCATACGTGATTAGTTAGGAAAAGGGTTGACAGGTCACTAAGGCTATTCTGATTTTACACAAGTAAATATAGTTAATTTAAGTTAATAAAATATAATAAACAGTAATTTTCATGCATCTGTAAATTGCTATGGAAGACACCGGGAAGTATCTATAAGCCGGATGAGGAAGGAGCTTCCAAATTTTATTATATACTGGCCCTGTTTTTAATCTGCACCCGGATGAAGTCAACACATTGACCATTCTTGCTGACAGTATGCCTGCCCGCCGTGATTACATAATAATTATCCGACATGACCGTTTAAATGGATAAGCGGCCCTTTCAATCGTTAATATATATTCAATGAAAAAGATGAGCTTTACGGGGATAAGATTTTTATTTACAATTGTTCTGACATTTACGGTGGTTTTCAAAGGTGAAAGCCAGAGCGGCATACCTGATGTGCTGCAGCAAGGTACCATCACCGAACAGATGAATTATATACAGGAAAAAACAAGGATCTACGAAGATTTCCGTGCAATCAGGGAAGATATGTTCCAGAAATTGAAGAATAACGCAACTGATTCACTAAAAGCTGCAAAAAACAATATCAGAAGTCTTAAGAATACGGCAACCAGGCTTAACCTTTCGATCGATTCACTGAATACCACTCTTGGAACTGTCAGGCAGGACCTTGAGAGTATGACAAAAACAAAGAACAGCATCAAACTCCTGGGCATCGAAATAAATAAAACTGCCTATAATACTGTAATGTGGATAATTATTGCCCTCCTTGCAGGCACTCTTGCCATCGGATTCCTTGCTTTTAAAAGAAACCATACAATAACGGCACATACAAAAAAGGAGTTCGAAGAGCTTAAAAAAGAATTCGAAGCCTACCGGAAGGCATCCAGGGAAGCAAGGGAAAAGATGTCAATGGCTCACTTCAATGAATTGAAGAAGCTCAGAGGTGGGTGATGCCACAACAGAAAGTACGGCAACCTGAACTAAAGTGTTGCTGTTCGTAAGTATAGGTTAAGAATTATTAAAGAGCAACCTTTAAAATGCTTCCGTTAGGTATTTCGGTATCCTTTACTTTTTTGCCGTTTGAGTTAACAATCAACCTTATTTTGTCATTTACCCGGGTGACGGAAATATCAATGGTCTTACCTCCAAAAGCAACTATATTCCTTAACGCCATTTCATTCCATCCTGAGGGTAATTGCGGAGTTATCGTGAAAGTACGAAGCCCCGTAGGCCGAAAACCGAAAATTCCTTCAGTTACCACCCGGCAATACAGTGCACTCTCTGCTGACAGATGTCTCTGGTTTCCTTCAGGCCAGGCTTCGACTGCATATGGCACATGGTCGCCCAGCAAACGACGGTTCGAATAGTTTGTAAAGAATTTCAATCCCCTGTCAATGCTGCCAGCTGCGAACACACCACGCAACCCATATAATGTTGACCGGTCCCAGAAGGTCGTCGATCCTGCCTGTGTCAGCAAGCCCTGTTCGGTCCAGAGTCCGGGTGAAAACAGCGCATCGGTGGTGCCCTCCGCCCGGTCGAAGATTCCGACAGTTAATGGAATACAAATCCATGAACGGAGGACATCGTTTCCTTCATAATAGCGGTAGGTTTCAAATCCGTTCATGGTGTATCCGAAGTAATTCTCAATATTTTTCCTGAGCTCCTTTGCCGACTGGGCGTACTGACCTGTGAGGCGTGACGGCTTCCCGAGATCCTTTCCAAGATAAGTTGAGGAAATAAGTGCATCGTAAAAGAGTGAAGAGGTGCACAGATTAGCATTTCCGGCAGGAAAGCGTCCTTCAAGCTCGTCACTGTCGGAAGCAACTACGCCTTGTGAATTGATCCTCCTGCTGCAATATTCCAGGCACCATTCAATAAGCGGCCAGATCTCCTCCGCAGCTTTCCTGTCACCCAGGGCCAGGGCAAAACGGGAGGCTCCGTAAGCTATCATAGCCATGTCGCCCCTGTCTCCTGCCCCATTCCAGAAATCTGTCCCCTCAGCAATAATTGAACTTGGGATAGGCTTGTACTCCGGATTCATGTAATTTGCAAACCACTTCCATGAGACTTTCCCGGCATCAATTGCAGTCGGATAACCAGTGTAGGCAAAAAGCGGGTTCGCATATTCCGCCTGATCGTTAGCCCATATGGCCGCATAGTAGGTGGCTCCGCCCGGACTGTGAACAAGCCCTCCCTTAGTTTCATAAATGCTTTCCATTGCTCTGATCTTGGCGAAATCAAACATCCTGTTCAGAACAGGATCAGGCGAAACAAATGTCAGATTGTTGAACATCAGGTTCACAAAATCATTCCTCCTGTCGAGTTCGTCGTCAAAATCCAGAACCGGAAGCTGCTCGGATATTTTACGGCCTGAGAAAAGAACGTAAAATGAAAGATTTTCGTTTGGTTTCACAATGAATATCCCTGATCCATACGACTTTGCCGAAATTTCATAAACTTCGTAAACGCTCTTTTCCGCGTGGCTCCTGGTTATTTTTTCAAAATCCTCGATATCTACTGTTATCTCACGCGCGGAAGAATTTAACAATGTATACTTTTCAATTGCTGCCTGTTTATCAGTGGTGGGAAACAATTCCCGCTTTATTGAAATATTGTTGTTCGTAGTGCTTTCCACGGTGAGTAAACCGCGCAGGACAAACCTTTTGACTTTTTCATTTACAGGCCTGTTGTTGATTTTGATCAATGGCGCAGCCTCCTGGCCGAAAGTATAAATGAAATGGGCATGGGTGTCGTTCGGGATGGTGCGGAGCATAGGGAAAACCAGCTGCCTCGACAATACCGGATTGCCTTTTTCATCGACACCGTAGGTTGCAATAACTGAGATAAACCGGCCGCTCATCTCAATATTGTCCGAATGAACTTCTCCCTGCTGAACCGTCCATGAAATACTCCCGTCAGTCCCGAGCTCCCATCGGTTTTGCGCATCGAGACTGACAGCAGGAATTATAATAACACATAGGACAAGTAATCTTGTCTTCATTAATCAGGTAGTTTATTTAAAATATATTTCGGTTTTCCGTAAAGGCTGTTAAGTTTACCCCGCAACCTGCAACCTGCAACCTGCAACCTGCAACTTGCAACCTGCAAATCCCGTACTTAAGTCAGGTATTCCTATGAAATATAATAACTCTCCCAACCCTTCCTGGGCGGCCTGTCAGTCATCATCGAATTTGCGAACTTATCATTGACAATCTCCTTTGTATCGCGGTTGAAGATAAGTTTTTTGTTCCTGCGTAATGCAATTATCCCCAGTGAGAATATCTGTGCAAGGGGAGCAAATACCGGGAACGGTGAACGTGTCTTCTCCTCTCCCATGCACGCTTTCAGGAAGTTCACATAGTGATCTGACGGACTCTCGGGGACGACCGGCAGTTTCGATGCCATCTCCTTTGCTTTTGACTCCGGAATGATGGAAAGTGGAGCCGAGTGTGTCCCCCCCTTGAAAGTAAGTTCTTTGCTGAAGATGATCTTTCCGGCACCGGGCATCTTTTGCTGGCCGGTTCTGGCCTGGGGTGCTCCACGCTGTTGATTCACCCCGCCGGGAGGCGGAATATTATTGTCAACTGCGGCATTTACGGAAAAATAACCTTCGGGAACCGGAGGAAGATTCTCAACCCCGTCATACCAGGTAATATCACATGCGGGCATATCTCCCCGGCTCGGGAAACGGAACTTTATTGTCGATTCCAGGGGGAAGAAGTAATCGTTAAGGTTACGTACATGCACCGGCTCAATCTCATATGGAAGCCCCAGGTCAAGAAATTCATGGATGGTGTCGAGGATATGGGCGCCCCAGTCTCCGAGTGCACCGAGACCGAAATCATACCAGCCGCGCCAGTTCCCCGGATGATACTTTTCATTAAAATCGTGGTATGAGGCTGTTGTAAGCCATGTATCCCAATCCTTGTCGGTCATCCCTTTTGGCAATGGCTGTACTTCGGGGAACCGTGTGATATCGGGATCATACGGGTGCCATCTGCGGGTGCCGTTCATGAAGGCAGTCACTGCCGTGACATCCTTGATTATTCCTGCTTCCTTCCAGGCTTTAAACTGGAAATAGTTTTCGCCCGAGTGCCCCTGGTTACCCACCTGTGTAGCCAGCTTCGGATTTTTTTCAGCCATCCGGGCCATCATTTCTGATTCAAGGAATGTCCGGCACATCGGTTTTTCAACAAAAACACTCTTCCCGAGTTGCATGGCAGCCATGCAAACAGGGAAATGTGCAAAGTCGGGAATAGCTACCTGAACGGCATCGATATCACCGGCCATCTTATCGAACATAACTCTGAAATCCCTGAACTGCTTCGCTTTTGGGACCATCTTAATAATTTCCTGACAACCCTGGGAATCCAGGTCAACATCACATACGGCAACTATATTTGCCAGACCTGATTTGATAAATTGCCGGGCATCGCCGGCTCCCTGATTGGCAATTCCGATCAGAGCCAGGTTTACTTTTCTGGCCGTGCCAGGTACAGCGTTTGATGGTATGATTTCGGGACGAACGATTGCGGCAGAAGCGCGACCGCCGAGAGCGACTCCTGAAGCAGCCAGTCCTGCCGTTTTTAAAAAATTAAGTCTTGTTACTTTGTCTGCCATGATATTCTGTATTTTAAGAAGGTTCAGAGTATTTTTTTCTATTTATAACTGTCCGCAAAATTATTCGCGAAATCATTGATCTCACCGGTAACCAGATGCTTCCCGGCTATTACCGTCCGGTACATGAAAGTTGCTGATTTGCCTGCAGCAATTGAGAAATTTACCCTTTCTCTCCCATCGGTGAAATCCTTTCCTCCAATGGGATTAGCAGCAAAAAGGCCATAGCCCCTTGCATGCCAGTAAGTCGGATAACCCGGATTCCCGGGATGGTCGCAAATTACAACTGAGATTTTTTCGTTTCCGATCTTCCCCGAAAGATGCATCCATCGCGCACGGGTACCCCACACTGCTTCACCCGATACACCCTCACTGCTGAAATAATTACCTGTCACACCCCTGTTTTCAAGGGCCTGCTCAGTTCCCTGATTTCCTGATTTATCCAGAAGAAAAGCTTTATCGCTCGATGGAAGTTCAAGCTGCCGTGCCATCCTTATGGCAAACATTCCCTCCTTGGTATCTTCCATAGAAACATCCTGTCCGGTAGCACTAAGCGTGGTTATCCTGTCAATAATCAGGGTCTTATCCTTTACAATGAAATGATATTCAGTCTTTTCTCCAAGAAGCTCCCTGCCATCAGGATCCTGCCAGCTTGCGCTTATTGCGAGGATCCCCTCGCCTTCACCATCTCTGATCTTGTCAATTCCAATGTGCTTAACGACCCCCCCATTTTCGCTTTTTTTACCCGTGGAGCCATTTCCCCAGAAATCGAAACCATTGACATTGCCGTAGTTTAGCCACATTCCGACCTGATGGATGTGATCATTCCTCTCACCCTCCCTTGGCTTTAAAGGAAATCCACGGGTAATTTCCGTACCATTCAGAGTTCTGACCGGGTAAATAACCGGCTTGTATACGTTTTCGGGCCAGCAATAGGAAGCAACCGCAATTCCTTCAACCATTACATCAATTTTCTGCTCTGATTCCCTTACCAGGAACCTGATTTTTTCCCTCCTGGCCTGGTCTTCTTCGCCTTTTACATTAAGAAACTGGAGAATAAAAAACAAACTGTAAATAATAAGGGCAAATCCTGATGATCTCATGGTTTATAAATCATTAATGATTGAACGAGCCAATCTTAATTGCGGCCTCCTGCGCAGCTTCCTTAATGATACTTTCAATCATAACAGGTGCCCCGCTGAGCTTTTTGCTTTCGTCGGCTGCAGCCATAAATGCAAATATTTCAATCGTATCCTCACGGCTGACAGGCGGGATACCTGATTCAAAGAATTTCACTATTTCTGCAAGGAGGAGATTATAACCATTGTATTTACCAAGGGTTGTAATCCCTTTTTCCCCGAAAACAGTACCTCCGTAATCGGATTTCCCGCTACGGATTCCCCTGAAGGTTCCTATCCTGTCATCCTCCCAGATACCGGTGACAAGATCCGTATTTTCAGTAAAAATCCTGACAACGCTTTTACAGCCTGTCCCCATTACTGTAAAGAGTGTTTCGACACCATGGACGCCATACCAGAAAAGATCAGGATGGGTCCTCTCAAGGGTAGCCGGACTGTAAACGTCAGCGCCCAGGACTTTTCCGACCGAGCCTCCGGCGATCTCTTTAGCCCCTCCGATATACCTGAGGGAGGAGGCTGAGAAGACCGGGACATTGTATTGACCAGCTGCATCAAAGATCGCTATGGTATCCGACAGTGAGGCCGCTATCGGCTTGTCGATGAACATCCGTTTCCCTGCCTTAAGGACTGGCAATGCCTGCTCAAGGTGAAGCCGTCCGTCATTGGTCTCAAGCAAGACAACATCAACCTTTTTAAGAAGCTCAGCGATGGAAT
Organism: uncultured Bacteroidales bacterium; assembly: GCA_963737255.1. GTDB lineage: Bacteria > Bacteroidota > Bacteroidia > Bacteroidales > VadinHA17 > LD21. Next base: position 876,648 of record CAVTSB010000002.1, on the reverse strand, counting down.
CCACTATTTCAACTCCAAGTTTTTTTACTTCTTCGGTATATCCTGGGATCCGGTCAACACTTGATTTGATATCGTTGCTGCCTCTGGGGTAGGCTGCTGTCACCCTGTATCCGAGAAATTCAGCGCCGGCAGCAGGATCATTAAGTGCTTTCGTGAAGGCTGTGCTGTGTGAGGTATCCAGCCCGATTATTCCAACCCTTCGGGATTGCTGGGCTTTAACGGGCCCGGCAGCAAATGAACTGTTGATCAGTCCAAGACCGATACCGGCAGCCGTAGTTCTTATAAAACTACGGCGCTTGATTTTGTTCTTTATCGACATTGATATTTCCGGATTAAGAGAAAAAAATTAAGAACTTAAATAGAAGTCCACAGAGCAAAGCCCCACGCTCCCAGCCCTGCGCCCTGTGCCCTGTGCTCTGCGCTCTATGATCAAACTGCATTCGGAACTACAAACGGTTTCCTGTATTCCCTGGTAAGAAGTTTATCTGCTTCCTTATTATTTACAAATTTTTCCTTTGATCCGTCAAATGCAAGTTCTTTTCCAATTAAATATGAAACATTGGCCAGGATAGGAAGTGCCGATGAGTAGTACCCCTCGGTAATCTGACAATGAAGGGTTTCATCTTTGCCCGACCGTATTGCATCAAGGAAGTTTGCAAAATGTTCCGTTCCACCAGGCGCTGCAAGGAATGTTGGATCGCTTGCCTTGGCTTCGCCTGGTTTTGACCCGGCAAATGGTTCACGTTCGCGTTTACGGAATGCCTTCCATGTATCACCGTCGAGTTCAAGATATCCATCAGTACCATAAAAAAGATTCCCTATACGTATCCCCAGGCTCGATTCGGCATTTGTAAAACGACCTCTTGTTTCGAATTCCAGGATTTTGCCATCGCTGTATTTAAATAATGAGGTCTGTGTGTTCGGTGTCTCCTGTGCGCATTCCGACGGGCTGATCCCGTAGATCCCGCCCATTGAATAAACGGATACCGGGTGCTCACTCTTGTTCAGGCCCCACCTTGCGATGTCAAACTGGTGCGGCCCCTGGTTGCCAGTGTCACCGTTACCTGTCGCCCAAAACCAGTGCCAGTTGTAATGAACCCTCTTTTCGTTGTAAGGCCTGTAGGGCGCCGGTCCAAGCCACATATCGTAATGAAGCGAGGCCGGAGGTGTTCCGTCGGGAGCAATTCCGAATGAATCGCGAGGCTTGTAGCACAGTCCTTTTGCCATATAGACGTCGCCTATACCGCCATCGTGAAGGAACTTGATTGCCTCAATTACGTTTGCTATCGATCTGTTCTGACAACCGGTCTGAACGCGTACGTTATACCTTGAGGCGGCTTCAATCATTTTCCTCCCTTCCCACAAATTATGGCAGGCCGGCTTCTCTGCATAAACATGCTTACCGGCCTGGCAGGCCCAGATTGCACTGAGTGCATGCCAGTGATTCGGCAATCCGAACGATACACCATCTATCTCCTTGTCATCAAACACCTTCCGCATGTCCCACTCAGTAGTCACTTTCTCGCCCGATTTGTCAAAGATCAGTTTTGCATTATCGGCAAAAAATTGCTCGTCCACATCGCAGATGGTCTTGATCCTGACATTACGGTTATCCCTGAGTGCCAGCCAGGAGTTAAGGTGATCTCTTCCCCTGCTGCGGAGTCCGACCACGGCAAGGCTGATCCGGTCATTGGAACCCTGGATCGAAGCGTATGATTTTGAGGTCATGCCCAATCCCCCGATCGCTATCCCGGCGGTTCCAATTACGCTTTTCTTTATGAATTCTCTTCTTTTAGTCATAAGTGTCATTTTATAGTTATTTCCCTTTAGTTTTTATCATTTGATTGAAAAGAGCCAGCTGCTCCTTCATTGCTTCAACCCTGTCAGCCGGTTCAGTCCTTGCCTCAAGCAGTATCCAGCCGTTATAATCAATCTTTCTGAACAGGTCGAACATCTGCTGGTATGGGTAATTCCCCACGTTCAGTTCGCGGACATGAACGGTATCCCCGAACCATTTCCTTACCGAATTGAAATTAGCCTCGAGGCCGGGGGGCAACAGGTCCTGATCATTGCAGTTCCAGCAGATTTTAACATTCGGCTCGGTGACATGATCGAAAATGGCCTTCATATTTGGTATTTCCTGGGTAAGATTTCCATGAACTTCAACCCTGATCAGCTGATCATAGTCCTGAGCAAACTTTCCGATCTCGTTCAGGGAGGATCCGATCTGCGCTATTGTCTTCTCCTTTGGTATCCCTGCCGGGATGTCATTTGGCTTTACTTTCAGCCCGGTTGCCCCTATATCCCTGCATAGTTTAATGTACTCCTTCGATTGTTCAATATTATTGCGAAGTTGTGCCGGATCGGGACTGTGAAATTCGAAATTTGACCCATACCCCAGACATTCCACCGGGCTGTCATCAAATCTTTTTTTAACCTCAGCCCTCTGGGCAGGAGTCAGGTTTGTTTCAACCTTATGGGCATGCTGGGTTCTCAGTTCTATACCTAGATAACCGGTTCTTTCACAGTTTGCGATAAGTGTCGGCAGATCCCAGTCAAAACCCCACATATAAGTGACCAGGCCGAATTTCATTCCTGACTTTGCCATTACAGGCATGGGAGACAGATGATTGAGAGCTGCAAGTCCTATTCCTGCTGAAACACTCTGGTGGATAAAATTGCGGCGTGAAATAGTTTTCATTTAACTTAAGATTTTAGGTCAACGGTTTTTGTCACAGGTATCACTTTACGGCTTTCATCCATGCTTCTGCCATCAGCTGCGCTCCTGCAAGGGAGGGATGAACACCATCACCCGTCCAGTAAGCTCCGGGAGCTTTTTTCTGGGCTTCATCAAAAATACTCTGGTACGGGATGAACGTTGCCTGGAACATATCGGCAATATCCCTGGCAGCCTTTTGGTATTCATAGAATTCCGGGTACCATGTATCATCGACGGCTTTTACGCCCTTTACTGCAAACGGCTCACAAATAATAAGCCTCACCCCCGGCAGAGCTTTTTTGGTTCTTTCAAGAAGCGCTATGTAATCATTCCGGTAAATTTCCGGCGTCCCGTTATACTGTCCGTTCAGCTTATGCCATATATCATTGACACCAATAAGGATACTAAGTACATCAGGTTTAATATAGATGCAATCCTGATCCCACCGTTCAGCGAGCTGAAAAACCTTATTGCCGGAGATGCCTTTATTATGAATTTTAAGATCAAGCAACGCAAATTTGTTAAGCATGGCAGCTCCTGCAAGCATCGGGTAGCCGGAGCCCAGGCTCCTTGAAGTATTGAATCCGGTGTCTTCCCTGTTTCTCCCCGAATCGGTTATTGAATCGCCCTGGAACAGGATTACCTGCCCCCTTGCCAGGATGATCCCCTTTATATTGCTTTTTACCATTGCAGCAGAGAGTATTTCCGGGATTGAAGAAGCAGCAATGGTTCCGAGAGCGGCCTTTTTAATGAAGCTCCGACGTGAAGTGTAGTTTTGGACCATGGTATTAATTAAAGTTTTGTGATCTAAAATTAATGATATTTATTGATCACAAAGAAAATATGCCTATTGCATTTCCAAATTCAGGTTATACCATTTAATGGCATTCCCGTTGAAGATCTTGTCAACTACCTCTTTCGGAAGCTTTAGTCCCGTAAAAGTACCAATGAACTTATCGGAGGTCATTTGATCGTCAGTTGTAAAATACTTCCAGTCATCCAGCCATGTTTCATGCATCCTTTTCCTGAATGTCTCCGGATCGGAATTGCCGCTGTCGCCCACATCCGTACCGTAAAGAAGCCTGTCCTGGTATTTGATGCAGAAGTCCCTGACCCTTTTGCGGTCGCGGGCCGACTGATACTGCAGGTGACAGATCCTTGCCGACATATCAGCTGCCATGTTCGGGAATTTATCAAGCCTGGCTGCAAGTGAATCAACATTCCACTCAAGACTCCCGAGATGGCATCCGATAAATTTCAGGTCGGGATGTTTTTCCAGGAGGTTATCCCTTGCAGCGATCTGGTCCTCGTACGAAGGATATTCCGGATGAAGGAACATATGATACTGTGGATTTCGGGCAAAATAATTGCTGTCGCTGGTCACAGTCATTTCACTAAGCGGGAGCCAGCAGTTTCTTGGCTCACCCAGGTGGCCTGTAACCGGAAGGCCCTTGCTTTTAATAAATCCGATGACCGGATCCAGGCCGGGATCATCTATCATTATAAACCTGCCGGAGCTGTCACGTACAGTCATCCCGATGTTCTTCCAGACCTTGACCGTAATGGCTCCCCCTGAAATATCCTGATCAAGCCGGGCAATGATCTTGTCGCTCCAGGTTTCTGTTCCCCATCCTGCCGTATCAAATAAAAAGGTCGGACCATAGAAAACTTTCCCCGGATGCCCCTTCACCGAGAACAAAGCATTCGATTGCTGGCTTCGTATGTTCAATGAATCCCCATGATCGACTCCCAGTGTGATAAGGATCATGTTATCGTTACCCGCAACCTCTTCAAAATAACCCTTGTTGCTGTTTATATGGATATGTGAGTCAATCTTGAGAACAGAAGAAAAGTCTACCTCTGAATAATACTTATCCCTGCAGCCGGTAATGAGCAGGAACAGTACTAATCCTGAAATGAAAGATAAATATTTTTGCATTGTTGATTTCTGAAAAACCGCGGTTAGAGCGGCATTACGACGTAATCGGCTTCATTCAGGAATTCAAGGCTTTTCTGGCAGCTTGTAAACACGTCGAAATTGTATTCTTCAACTTCCACTATCCCATATTTCATTCCCGACTGAGCAGCTGCTGCCCATATTGCTTCAAAATCCATCATGCCACTGGCACCTATTTCTTCTTTATCCTTAATGTGCCACAGTTCAAACCTGCCCGGATATTTATTGAAATAATCCACCGGGTTTGCACCACCCATTACAGTCCAGTAAAGATCCATCTGAAACATGACTTTTGCCGGATCGGTGTTCTGAAGCATGAAGTCGTAGACTGAAATTATGCTGTCAGGCTTAGTTGAGAATTCCATGTCATGATTATGGTAACCGAAACGGATCCCTTTTGCATTGCATTTTTCTCCGATCAGGTTGAAATAATCACAATACATTTTCAGGGTATCAATATTTTGATATGCTTCCTCTCCCATGAACGGCTGAACAAGGAATTTTACGCCAAGTGCAGCATGTGCATTTATGCAGTCATCCCACCATGCCATTGTTTTATCCCAATTTGCAGAATCAGGAAGAGCCTGCCCGGTATGAGAACTCAGAATGCTTAAATTGTTCTTCCCGCATAGTTCTTTAAAAGCTGATGGTTCCATTCCGTAAAACTTACCGTCGCCATACCCTGCCGGCTCCACAAAAGTGTATCCCATCCTGGCGACCTTTTCAATACAACCTGGAACATCTTTGCTGATCGAGTCGCGAATTGAGTAAAGCTGCAACCCGATATTTTTCCCTGCAGGTTTGCATGAATAAAAAGCTGAAAAAATAAAGCTGGTTACGGCCACTAATAAAATAACGGATAACAAATTTCTTTTTTTCATCGTGGTGAGGTTTATAGGTTAAAATTTTATGGAGAATACCGCGCTTTTTGGAATGGTTATTAAAATAAGGCCCGGTAAATCTCTCAGAATGTAAAAATATAAAAAATAAAAGATTACAGTAAAGCAGGAGGGTAAATCTTAACACTATATTTAACATGCAGTTTTCCCGTCCGCCATCAAACCAATCCATATGCTGAATATGAAATACTTTATGATCCTGAACCTATTCATATTATTCCTGCAATGATCTCAAAAGTTTCCACACAGCTTCCGGTTCCCTGATTGCATGTGCCGGGATAATACCTTCCTTCCCGAAAACAAGCTGCGCCTCATAGCTTTCGATCGTAACCTTCGATTCATCTATCGTGCCCGACTTATCCCTGATGGCATCAAGATTCAGTCCAAGATGCCTGGCCATGAAACCGTAAAGGGCAAGCCGTTTTGAGATCCCGTAATCATGGCCTTCTGCGGCAAGGTGCACATTCTCAACATTTTCAGATTTTCCATAAAGATCATAGACCTTCCTGAGATACGGAAATTCAACTGAGGGGACATTTTGTGTCCAGTCGTTTCCGTCAGAAACCACAAGCATCGGACGGGGGGACGCCATGGCGGCAATTTCTGCATTGTTTGTACCAAATTTTGAGCAGGAATGAATCGGCAATCCGCTTTCGCACGGACATCCGCCGTAGAAATATGATGAAACCATTACGACCGGGACGCTTACTGAGATCCGGTCGTCGATTGCAGCAATCAGGAAACTCTGTGTCCCTCCGCCCGATTCACCGGTCACTCCTATTCGCTTATTATCAACATATTCGAGTGATGTCAGGAAGTCAATGACACGGATCGAATTAATTGTTTGCATCGTCAGGGCCAAACCGGTTCTGTGCACTTCACTGTTGAACTGCAGCCTCGATTCGCCCCAGGCAAACATCTCATAGCTGAACACAACTGCTCCCATCCTTGCCAGCATAGCACACCTGTACTGCTGATCAGGCCGGTACCTGCCATATTCATTCAGATTCTCACTGTTAAAATGACCATGCGGGGAAAGAACTGCAGGAAAAGGACCTTTCCCTTTCGAAGGTCTGTAAAGCGAACCGCATAAAAAGACTCCAGGCAATGTCTCAATTGCCACATTTTCAACAGTATACCCATCCATTTTTCTTTTTTTGGTATAAACGGGATTCAGCGGGGTCCTGCGTGGCAGGGGAGCTAGTTTCATCTCCTCCAAAATACACTTTCGAAGGTCAGCCTTACGCAATTCCCAGGATTTCAGATCGGGAAAAGCCGAAATAAGCTGGTCAAGATGTTTCCTGCCGTCTTCCGGAGAACGCTGGTAATAAACAAATTTGCTGATCTGGTAAACATTATCGCCTGTTTTCTGCCAGACAAAATCGAGAGGCAGCAGGATATTTTCAAGAGTTGATTCAGTTTCAGTCCTGTACCGCCAGGCCGGATACATGACATCAACTCCACTGACAATATTTTCGCTGTACCGGATCGTTATGCCATGACGCACTTCGATTTCTGAAAGAACCTCCTTCAAAGGCTTTCTGTAGACCTCTTCAGTTTTCTGTGGAACGGCCAGGGGAATGAATAAAACCAGAGCAGAAAGAATTAAAAACCAGGTCTTCATCTTAAAAGTATTTAATTTAGCATTTTGAAAATTACATTAAATCTTGCACATGATCCTACTTTGAACTACTTTTATTCTCTCCTGTAATTACAAAAACCAAATCATGAATAAAATCCTTCTCACGGGGCTGGTTATTTTAATAAATGCGGCCCTCTTGCCCGGACAGAAAATCCCGACCGGAAACCCTGCCGATTTCAAAGTCAAAACCTGTCTCCACTCCGTCAGCTATATGGGCATCTGGCGGGGTCAGGCGACCCTGACCGTTGATGATTTCCTTCTTAAGGCAAAGGAACTTGGTTTCGATGGCGTTATGATCGCAGCCAAACGGCCGCATGTCTCACTGCTTGACTATGATGATGCAGCACGTCAGAAGCTGAGGGCAAGAATTAAGGAACTTGGTCTTGAACTTGTCTGCCTTGCCGGCTATACCGATTTCACGGCTGGCGTTGATAAGGCAGGTGTTCCGAACGTTGAAATCCAGGCTGTTTATGTGGGCGAACTCGCCCGGCTTGCCAGGGACCTCGGGACAAGCATGGTAAGGATTTATACAGGTTATGAACGGGAAGGCATTCCTTACGATAAGCAGTATTCGATGGTGGTTGAAGGATTGCAGATGGCAGGAAGACTTGCTGCCGGTTACGGGGTTACATTGATCATACAGAATCACCATGATATTGCAATACATCACGATGCCATGAAGTGGCTCCTCGACGAAGTAAACCTCCCCAACGTAAAAGCTGCTTTCGATTGCTGGTCACCTACCCTCGAAGGCTTGTCATCCGATGAAATAAAGAAAGCTGTGCATACGATGAAGCCGTACATTGTTCATACTACGACAGCCGATTATGAAGAACTTCCAAGATTTAAATACGATTCAAACCACACAAACTACCTTCCCTCCGAATCGCAGATGAGAGCTGTACCGATGGGCCAGGGATTTCTTGATTATAAGAGTTTTATAACAGCGCTCAAAGAGATCGGATACCAGGGTTACATCGCTTATGAAATGTGTGAGGTGCTTAAGGGTGGAGGTTCGGTTGAGAACCTCGACAAAAGCGCAAGAGCCTTCCTCGAATATGTTAAGCAGTTTAAATAATGGCGCAACGGCACAATGGGATAAAGGAAAAGGTGCCATGACAACGATCTGCAAGATCCTTCGTGCCTGCCAACATTACCGGCTGACAGGGTTACTGAGATTTATCATGCAAATCGTTGATATTAAGCAAAAAATAAATTGACAAATCTCAACCATTAACATAATTTAAATTAGAAAATGCATAAAAAATGCATTTTCTGTTTGATATATTAAAAAAAGAAATACTTTTGTCATTCAATTTGAAAGAAAAGGTGAATAAAACATTAATACATATTATAGCCCTCATCCTTATTATAGCATCAGGTGCATGATCCGGGAATGATATGTAATACCTTAAATATACAAAAGCTTCCCGGAGAGACGGGAAGCTTTTTTTTTAACTGATTAATTGAATGAAAATCCAGACCAGGAGTTCAAAAACCGTTACCGGCAGGAATATGGCAGGCGCACGAAGCCTCTGGCGTGCAAACGGTATGAAGGAGGATCAGATTGGAAAACCGGTCATTGCAATCGTCAACTCATTTTCACAGTTTGTGCCGGGACATGTCCATCTTCATAATATCGGCCAGCTGGTTAAGAAGGAAATTGAAAAACTCGGATTATTTGCGGCAGAATTCAACACGATAGCCATTGATGACGGTATAGCAATGGGGCATGACGGTATGCTCTATTCCCTCCCTTCAAGGGAACTGATAGCCGACAGCGTGGAATATGTTTGCAATGCGCATCTGGCCGATGCAATGATATGTATAAGCAATTGTGACAAGATCACACCGGGAATGATGATGGCAGCCATGAGGCTGAATATCCCGGCCGTTTTTGTATCAGGCGGACCTATGGAAGCCGGAAATTACAATGGAAAGTATCTCGACCTTATCGATGCCATGGTTGCAGCGGCCGATAAATCTGTTACCGACACTGAACTTCAGGAAATTGAAATGTCGGCTTGTCCCACATGCGGTTCATGCTCGGGAATGTTCACTGCCAATTCAATGAACTGCCTTGCTGAGGCTTTGGGGCTGGCACTTCCCGGTAACGGGACGGTCGTGGCTACGCACAGGAACCGCCTGAAGCTTTTTGAAATAGCAGCGGCACTGATAGTTGAGAACACCAAAAGGTACTACTATGACGGAGATGCAAGCGTCCTCCCCCGTTCCATAGCGTCAAGGCAGGCTTTCCTTAACGCGATGTCGCTTGATATTGCGATGGGCGGCTCCACAAATACCGTACTCCACCTGCTGGCAATAGCTCATGAAGCCGGAGTTGATTTTACGATGAAGGATATTGATTCACTTTCCCGCAGGATCCCTAATATCTGTAAGGTATCTCCAAGTTCGAAATACCATGTCCAGGATGTGAACAGGGCTGGCGGAATCTTATCAATAATGGGTGAACTTGAGAGAAATAATCTGATTGACAGCACTGTAAAACGTGTTGATTACAGTTCCCTGCATGATGCCATTTCTGACTGGGATATCATGGGAGAAAAGGCAAAACCAATAGCATTTGATTTCTGGAAAAGCGCACCGTCTGGCAGGAAGAACCTTGAACTGGGCTCAAACGAAAGTGCCTATGAGGCACTTGACACCGACCGTGAGAATGGGTGTATCAGGAGCGTCGGAAATGCGTATAGCAAGGATGGCGGACTTGCCGTACTTTACGGCAATATTGCAGGGAAGGGATGCATAGTGAAAACAGCCGGTATCGATCCTTCGCTTTTCAGGTTCAGGGGCTCTGCCATAGTCTTTGAATCACAGGAAGAAGCTGTGAATGGTATCCTGAGCGGCAAGGTCCGTGCCGGCACTGCTGTTGTGATAAGGTATGAAGGTCCGAAAGGCGGACCCGGGATGCAGGAGATGCTTTATCCTACCTCTTATCTTAAATCAAAGGCTCTCGATAAAAAATGTGCACTTATAACCGACGGTCGGTTTTCAGGAGGAACATCCGGACTGTCCATCGGACATCTATCACCCGAAGCGGCAGCCGGGGGAGAGATAGCGGTGATCCGGACCGGCGACATTATAGAGATTGATATAACGGGCCGTAAGATAGATGTGATGTTATCGGCAGGTGAGATCGCTGCAAGGCACAGGGAGGAAGAGATGAAAGGTGCTGATGCGTACAAGCCAAAGTCGAGGAACAGGGTAATTCCTCCTTCACTAAAAGCTTATTCAGCGCTTGTCAGTTCGGCGGACCTGGGAGCTGTACGGTTGATCTGAAAAGGTATGGAGCCCGCGGCCCCCGGTTTGGATCCTGGAACATGGGACCAGACAGGGCAACCCGGGATAACTTTATGATCAGGAAGAATTTGAAAGGATAGAAAATACTAAAGATCCCCTCCCAGGAGGGGTTATCGGTGAGTTGAAATAGTAAAAATCGATTTTATGAAAGCTGAAAAAGAGAAGCAGGAGGCAGTTAAGCAAAGTAACGGATATGAGAATGTATCAGGAGCGGAAGCAGTGCTGAAATGTCTTATTGAGGAGGGGGTTGATACAGTTTTCGGGTATCCCGGCGGTACCATCATGCCGGTTTATGACAAACTGCTCGATTACGAAGGAAGGATAAGGCACATACTTGCCCGTCACGAACAGGGTGCGGCACATGCTGCCCAGGCTTATGCAATGGTCACGGGCAGGCCGGGAGTCTGTTTTGCGACCTCCGGACCAGGAGCAACCAACCTGATCACGGGAATTGCCAATGCTTTCCTCGATTCCGTACCCGTGGTTTTTATTACAGCACAGGTCCTATCGAACCTTATCGGAACCGATGCCTTCCAGGAGACAGATATACTTGGCGTTTCAATGCCCATCACAAAATGGAACGGCCAGATTAAAAAGCCGGAGGACATTCCGGGAACATTGGCCAAAGCATTTTACATAGCCACGACAGGGCGGCCGGGTCCCGTACTGGTCGATATTACAAAAGATGCACAGATTGCAATGCTCGATTTCAAATATGCCAAGTGCAATTACATTCGCAGCTATAACCCGCACATACCTTTGCATAAAAGGGAAATTGAATCGGCGGCCATACTGATAAACCACGCTGAAAAGCCGTTGATCCTTGCAGGACATGGCATACTACTGTCAGGAGCCGAAAAAGAGCTCATGAAATTTGCCGAAAAGACAGGTATCCCGGTTGCCGTTACCCTTATGGGTCTGTCGGCCTTTCCAACAAGGCACAGACTTTATGCCGGCCTGCTGGGTATGCATGGTAACTATGGGGCCAACATCCTTACGAACGAGGCCGACCTTATAATAGCAATCGGAATGCGTTTTGACGACAGGGTAACGGGTAATCTTAAAAAGTATGCCAAAAACGCAAGCATTATCCATATTGAAATTGATGAGGCCGAGATAAATAAGAATGTTATTGTAGATGTTGAAATCAACAATGACGCCAGGGAAGTCCTTGATAGTCTCATACCTCTTGTCACAGAAAAATCTTATGAAAAATGGATCAGGGAGTTCAGGATCTGTGATAAGACAGAATATGAAAAAGTGATCAAGCATGAAACAACACCGGAGGACGGGAATCTGAAAATGGGTGAGGTGGTCAGGCTCGTTTCTGAACTCACGGGAGGAGATGCTATTGTCGTGACCGATGTGGGGCAGAATCAGATGTCGGTGGCCCGTTATTACAGGTTTACCGAGCCAAACAGCCTCGTCACCTCAGGCGGAATGGGAACCATGGGCTTCGGGCTCCCGGCTTCCATTGGCGCCAAAATAGGGAGACCCGAAAAACAGGTAGTTGCGTTTATCGGCGACGGGGGGATTCAGATGACATTGCAGGAATTTGGAACGATTCTCCAGTACAATGTCCCGGTAAAGATCATAATCCTGAACAACAGTTTCCTTGGAATGGTAAGGCAGTGGCAGGATATGTTCTATTCAAAACGCTATGCTTCGACTCATATGATTAATCCGGATTTTGTGACGGTTGCCAAAGGGTACAGCATACCTGCCAGGAGTGTGACGGAAAGGGAGGATCTCAAAGGTTCGATCATTGAGATGCTTGACGCAAAGGGTCCATACCTGCTTGAGATTAAAATTGACAACGAGGCCAATGTTCTTCCGATGGTCGAACCCGGTGCTTCAGTTTCAGATGTAACTTTAAAATATTAAAAATCGCCTCCCTCACGGGATTGGATTGGGAAAAAAATAAGCAAAAGCCATGAAACAGGAATTCACAATTTCGCTTTTCACCGAGGATCATATAGGGATCATGAGCCAGATCACAATAATCCTTACCCGAAGGCAGATCAACATTGAAAGTATCACAGCTTCTGAATCAGCTGTCAAAGGCGTTCAGATGCTGACCCTGGTGGTAAGCACCACAGCAGAAATGGTGCAGAAAGTCGCCCGCCAGATGCAGAAACTCGTGGATGTATTAAAAGTTTTCGTGCATTCGTCCGATGAGATAATCTACCAGGAGCTCGCTCTCTACAAGGTTAAAACAAGGGGTCTCATGTCAGGAAATATCATTGAAGATATTGTACGTACGCACCATGCACGCATCCTTGAAGTGTCACCGGAATATGTGGTAATTGAAAAGACCGGGCATAAAACTGAAATAACCGATTTGCTCAAACAGCTCGAACCATGCGGAGTTCTTCAGTTTGTAAGGTCGGGAAGAGTTGCAATCACAAAGCAGGTAAAGGAGCTTAACGCCTACCTTATCGAGATGGATGAGGCAAACAGATATAAGCCCGAAACAGCAGAAGCATTTAGCCAGTAACCTGCCTCTGGCAGACGATACAGGCTGTGCTGAACGGCTCCCTCATCAACGCGGAATATGATGACAGGATGATAAAACAAATTGAATCTGAAGTAGCAAAAAAATTAGTAAGAATATTTTCAAATCAAAAACTTAATAAAATGGCAAAAATTGATTTCGGCGGAGTTCTCGAGGATGTAGTTACAAGAGATGAGTTTTCACTTTCAAAAGCGCGTGAAGTACTTAAAAACGAAATTGTTGCAGTGATAGGTTATGGGGTTCAGGGTCCGGCGCAAGCCCTTAATATGAAGGACAATGGCATAAATGTAATTATCGGTCAGGCCCCGGAATTTAAGGCTGACTGGGATAAAGCAGTAGCTGATGGATTTGTCCCGGGGAAAACCTTGTTCACAGTCGAAGAGGCAGCAACAAAAGGCACGATAATTCAGTATCTGGTATCGGACGCAGCCCAGAGGATCCTCTGGCCAAAGCTCAAGCCATGCCTTAAAAAAGGAGATGCACTCTACTTTTCACACGGATTTTCAATAACTTATAAGGAGCATACCGGTGTTATACCGCCGGCCGACATTGATGTAATTCTTTGTGCACCCAAGGGTTCAGGGACCAGCGTCAGAAGGAATTTCCTTGCAGGAACCGGGATCAATTCAAGCTTTTCTGTTTTTCAGGATTTCACCGGCAAAGCACAGGAACGTATTCTGGCACTTGGAATAGCAATAGGATCGGGATACCTGTTCCCAACAACATTTGAAAAAGAGGTCTTCAGCGATCTTACGGGAGAGCGCGGAGTTCTAATGGGGGCTCTTGCAGGAATAATGGATGCCCAGTACCAGGTGCTCCGTCAGAACGGGCACTCTCCTTCTGAAGCATTCAACGAGACCGTCGAAGAACTCACGCAGAGCCTGATCCGACTTGTTGATGAAAAGGGAATGGACTGGATGTACTCCAATTGCAGCGCAACAGCCCAGCGTGGAGCTCTTGACTGGCGCCCGAAATTCAAAAACGCAGTCCTTCCTGTCTTTGAGGATCTTTATAATAAGGTAAAATCGGGTGAAGAGTGCGTCAGGGTACTGAATTCTACAGGCGCTCCCAATTACAAGGAGATGCTTAATGCCGAACTAAATGAACTTGGCAATTCAGAATTATGGAGGGCAGGTGCCGCAGTCAGGAAATTAAGGCCAAATAAATAAAAGATAAGAGTTAAAACCTCAGATTACCCCGTAAGGGGCAGTGTAAAAAAAAGTAAATTCCTGGAGTTCCCCTCCCGGGAGGGGTCGGGGATGGGTTAAAATAAACTATAAAAGCAATAACAAATCACTAATGGAAAACAAGGTAATAATTTTCGATACCACCCTCCGGGATGGAGAACAGGTACCGGGTTGCCAGCTGAATACCGTCGAAAAAATTGAAGTGGCACAAGCCCTTGAAGCTCTCGGAGTTGATGTGATTGAAGCCGGATTCCCGATATCAAGTCCCGGTGACTTCAGATCAGTTGTTGAAATTTCAAAGGCGATTTCGAATCCTGTGATATGCGCACTGACCAGGGCTGTTAAAAAGGACATCGAAGTGGCAGCGGAAGCCCTTCAGTATGCAAAGATGAAAAGAATACACACAGGTATCGGGACATCTCCCTTTCATATAAAATACAAGATTAAGACTACACCCGAAGAGATCCTGAAAAGAGCCGTGGATGCAGTCAAATATGCCAAAAAATTTGTGGAAGATGTCGAATTCTATGCTGAAGATGCTGGAAGAAGCGAAAACGAATACCTTGCAAGGGTGATAGAGGCTGTTATCAAGGCCGGCGCAACAGTTGTCAATATACCCGACACTACCGGGTATTGCCTCCCCGAAGAGTATGGAGAAAAGATAAGATATCTTAAGGAGAATGTGCCAAATATAGATAAAGCCGTTATATCAACTCATTGCCACAATGACCTTGGAATGGCTACCGCAAACACAATTATGGGCGTTCTTAACGGGGCAAGACAGGTGGAGGTTACAGTGAATGGCATAGGTGAACGTGCAGGAAATACATCGCTTGAGGAGGTGGCAATGATTATAAAGAGTCACCATTCGATGAATCTCAGCACTGGCATAAACTCAAAGCTTATTTTCAGCACGAGCCGGCTCGTTTCGACACTCATGAGCATGCCTGTCCAGGCAAACAAGGCTATTGTCGGGCGAAATGCATTTTCCCACTCCTCGGGAATTCATCAGGACGGAGTGCTCAAGTACAGGGAAAACTACGAGATAATTGATCCTCTCGAGGTTGGAATAAAAGAATCCTCGATAATACTAACCGCCCGCAGCGGACGCGCGGCCCTGAATCACCGGCTCGAGTCGCTCGGCTCATCTTTTGGCAAGGAAGAACTGGATGATATTTATCACAGGTTCCTGCTTCTGGCTGATAAAAAGAAGGAGATAAATGATGAAGATCTGAGAATTCTTTCGGGAGAGGTCTTTTCAGGGGAAAAAGCTCTGAAGCTTGAACTGCTCCAGGTTACCTGCGGAAAATCAGCGATCCCTGTGGCAACAGTCGGAATACGGATAAACGGGGAAGTGCATACTTCGACAGCTTCCGGAAATGGTCCTATCGATGCTGCCTTTACTGCAGTAAAGCATCTGATCAGCAAGACCATTCATCTGGAGGAGTTTCTGATCCAGGCTATTACGAAAGGAAGTGATGATCTGGGCAAAGTACATATCCAGATAGAACACCAGTCGAAAACCTATTACGGTTTTGCGGCGAATACCGATATAATTACCGCCTCCGTGGAGGCATTGGTTGATGCAATTTCGAAGATAAAATAAGGATGACGCAAAAAACACTTTTTGACAAGATCTGGGACTCACATGTAGTTCATTCGATAGCAGGGGGGCCTGATGTCCTCTATATCGATCAGCACTATATTCATGAGGTCACCAGTCCTCAGGCGTTTAATGGCCTGAAACAAAGGGGTATAACTGTTTTCAGACCATCAAGGACACTTGCCACTGCCGATCATAATATCCCGACAATTGATCAGCACCTGACAATCAGGGATGAGCTTTCAAGGAACCAGGTCGAAAAGCTTGCCGAGAATTGCAGGACTTTCGGGATTGATTTCTTTGGACTGAACCACCCGAAGAATGGAATTGTGCATGTAATCGGCCCAGAACTGGGTTACACCCAACCGGGTATGACGATTGTTTGCGGCGACAGCCACACCTCAACCCATGGTGCATTTGGCGCGATCGCTTTTGGCATCGGGACAAGCGAGGTTGAGATGGTCCTTGCAACACAATGCATACTACAACCAAAGCCGAAAAAGATGAGGATCACCGTCAACGGTAAGCTTCACAAAGGGGTAACTTCAAAGGATATTATTCTCTATATAATCTCCCAGATCTCAACCAGCGGGGCAACGGGATACTTTGTGGAGTTTGCCGGAACCGCGATCAGCGACTTGAGCATGGAAGCGAGGATGACTGTCTGCAATATGAGCATTGAAATGGGTGCAAGGGGCGGACTCATAGCCCCTGATGAAAAAACTTTCACCTATTTCAAGGAACTACCTGTATTCCCGGAAAGCTTTGACTGGAATTCTCTGCTGATGAAATGGAAGGAACTGAAAAGCGATCCACGCGCTGAATTTGACCGTGAACTTGAGTTCAATGCAGATCTGATACGGCCTATGATTACCTTCGGAACCAACCCGGGAATGGGTATCGCGATCGACGATAGCATACCGTCCCTGGACGATATTAACGGCGAAGCATCTTCATCGTTCCTGAAATCGCTTGATTATATGGGTTTTGTTCCGGGTATGAAAATGATCGGCCAAAGAGTTGACTATGTCTTCCTCGGAAGCTGTACAAACGGCAGAATTGAAGATATAAGGGCATTCACGAAACTTGTGAAAAAAAGGAAAAAGGCTCCCAATGTCACAGCATTTATTGTTCCCGGCTCGAAAATGGTTGAACGGCAGGCCATTGAAGAAGGACTTGTAAAAATCCTTAATAAAGCAGGTTTTGAATTACGCCAGCCGGGTTGCTCATCATGCCTGGCAATGAATGAAGATAAAATACCGGCAGGAAAATATGCAGTTTCGACATCAAACAGGAACTTTGAAGGCCGCCAGGGACCTGGTGCCCGCACTCTTCTGGCAAGTCCTCTTACTGCAGCAGCTGCTGCCATAACGGGAAGGATTACCGATCCGCGTGAATTTATTCGTTAATATTTTTTACAAATACTCAGGAAATGCCTAAGGTTAAATTTGAATTACTGGAAACGACTTGCGTCCCACTACCGCTTGAAAATGTGGATACTGACCAGATTATCCCGGCACGGTTTTTAAGTGCTACGACACGCAATGGATTCGGGGAAAAACTTTTTCGCGACTGGAGATATGACAAGTCGGGCAATATAAATAAGGATTTTGTACTTAATG
This sequence comes from uncultured Bacteroidales bacterium, assembly GCA_963737255.1. GTDB lineage: Bacteria > Bacteroidota > Bacteroidia > Bacteroidales > VadinHA17 > LD21. The sequence continues at coordinate 859,186 of CAVTSB010000002.1, read as the reverse complement.
ATCCGGGATATACAGGAAAAGTACTTGTGGCAGGGAAAAATTTTGGCAGCGGATCAAGCCGTGAACACGCAGTATGGGCAATATCCGACTACGGATTCAGAGCAGTAGTGTCGAGTTTTTTCGCCGATATCTTTAAGAACAACTGCCTTAACAACGGATTGCTCCCGATCGTGGTCCCGGACAGGTTTCTGAAAGATCTTCTTGATCTGGTTCAGAAGAAACCTGACACCAGGGTAAGAATTGACCTTGAAAAACAGCTGTTTACACTTCTTCCCACTGAAGAAACCATAAGTTTTGAAATAAACCCCTATAAAAAGGAGTGCCTGCTGAAAGGCCTTGATGATATAGATTACCTTCTCGGTATCAAGGATCTGATAAATTCTTTTGAAATCAAAAACAGGTTATGAAATGAGAATCGAAATAATGGATACCACTCTGAGAGACGGTGAACAGACCCAGGGGGTTTCTTATTCTCCACTTGAAAAGCTCCATATAGCGACACTCTTGCTTAAGGACGTTAAGGTCGACCGGATTGAAATCGCCTCCGCAAGGGTTTCATGCGGAGAGTTGGAAGCCCTGGAAAAAATAACCGAATGGGCCCGTCAGAATAATCTTCAGAGAAAGGTAGAAGTTCTGGGTTTCGTCGATGGAGATGTATCGATCAACTGGATACATAATGCAGGGGGAAGAGTGATTAACCTTCTTTGCAAGGGATCTCTCCGGCACCTTGAAAAGCAGCTCAGAAAAACGCCCGGGCAGCATGTAGCAGATATTAAGGCGATTATTAAAAAAGCTGAAGAACTTGAAATGGAAGTGAATATCTATCTCGAGGACTGGTCGAACGGTATGAAGAACTCGCAGGACTATGTATTCTATATGATTGATAATCTGACGGATGAAAAGATTCAAAGATTTATGCTGCCTGATACCCTGGGAATTCTCAATCCCGACCAGACATTTACTTTCTGCAAAACCATGACTGAAAGGTATCCGACATTGCACTTTGATTTTCATCCCCACAATGATTACGATCTTGCGGTCGCTAATATTTTTGCTGCTGTAAAAGCAGGAATCAGAGGTGTGCATACGACGATCAACGGTCTTGGCGAAAGAGCAGGCAACGCACCATTGTCGAGTGTTATCGGTTTGCTGCGCGACCACCTGGATGCGGAAATCGGCGTCGATGAATTTGAAATAACCAAAGCCAGCAAGATGGTAGAGACGTTCAGCGGTATACGTATCCCGGTAAATAAACCCATTATCGGTGAGAATGTTTTTACCCAGACCTCGGGGGTTCATGCCGATGGTGACAGCAAGGATCACCTTTATTATAATAACCTGCTTCCTGAACGATTTGGAAGAAAAAGAAAATATGCGCTGGGAAAACAGTCGGGAAAAGCGACGATCAGGAAAAACCTTGAGGAGTTCGGGCTTGATCTTAACCCCGAATCGCTCACAAAAGTGACGCAGCGTGTTATTGAGCTTGGGGATAAGAAGGAAAATGTCACTACCGAAGATCTGCCATTCATAATATCCGACGTACTCGGGAATGACAGGACTGATTACAAAATTTTCATAAAGAACTATTCCCTTTCCCTTTCGTTCGGACTTAAGCCGTCAGCAAGCGTTCAGATCGAGATTGAGGGACAACTGTACCAGGAAACTTCTTCCGGCGACGGGCAGTACGATGCCTTTATGAAAGCCCTCAGGATAATATACGACAGGCTTGGAAAGGAATTGCCAAATCTGACCGATTATGAGGTTTCCATACCTCCAGGAGGAAAAACTGACGCCCTGGTTGAAACGGTAATTACCTGGAACCACAGGGGCAGGGAATTCAGGACCAAGGGCCTTGACGCTGATCAGACCGAATCGGCAATAAAGGCTACCGAGAAAATGCTGAATATAGTTGATAAAATGGGTAACATGGCAGAGGACATCCATGAGAATGAAAACAAGCTCATTACAGCATAGTCTTAAAGACTGAAGCAATTGTAATTAATCAGATAACCAAACAATTAAAGTAACAGATAAATGAGTAAATCATACAACATTGCCGTGATACCGGGAGACGGAACTGGTCCTGAAGTAGTAAGGGAAGGAACGAAGGTGCTGAGCGCTGCAGCATCGAAATATGGTTTTAAGATTAATTACAGGGAGTATGATTTCGGAGGGGAACGCTACCTCCGGACTGGCGAGGTGCTTCCTGATTCGGCTGCCGACGAACTGAAGAAGTATGATGCTATTTTTCTTGGTGCCATCGGACATCCTGATGTAAAACCGGGCATTCTCGAGAAAGGGATCCTGCTGAAGCTTCGTTTTGAGCTTGATCAATATATTAACCTCCGTCCGATTAAACTTTACCCCGGTGTCGAAACCCCGCTAAAGAATAAGGGTCCCGAGCATATTGATTATGTGGTTGTAAGGGAAAACACAGGCGATGTCTATACAGGTATGGGAGGTGTGACGATGAAAGGGACTCCTGACGAGGTAGCAATACAGAACATGGTTTACACACGCATGCAGGTTGAACGGTGTCTGCGATATGCCTTCGAATACACCAGGAAGAGAAACAGGAGAAAGACCCTGGCACTCTGCGGGAAAACCAATGTCCTGACATATGTATTTGACCTCTGGGAGAGGGCATTCCATGAGATCGGGAAAGCTGACTATCCCGATATCACAAGGGAATATTACCATGTCGATGCCACGTGTATGTGGATGGTCAAGAATCCTGAATGGTTCGATGTGATTGTTACAAGCAACATGTTCGGCGATATAATTACTGATCTCGGTGCCATCACTCAGGGAGGGATGGGTATTGCAGCCGGAGGCAACATCAATCCTGAAGGTGTTTCGATGTTTGAGCCGATCGGTGGGTCAGCGCCGAAGTACACTGGTAAGAATGTTATTAATCCTTTGGCCTCCATTTCATGCGGGGCCATGATGCTTGAGCATCTTGGGGAGGAAGAGGCTGCACGGGCTGTTGAAAATGCTGTTATGGATGTCACGGCACACAAGCTCAAGGATATGGGTGCCGGCAAAATGGGATATTCGACCACTGAGGTAGGTGATCTGGTAGCGGAGAGAGTTTGATAACAGGTTCGGCTTTCGTATTCCGCCATTTCAGCACCAGATGAAAAATAAAACTTGCAGCATTTTATCAATATCATTGCATTTATTAAAAAATCCTTATCTTTGCCTTCACAATTAATAGAAATGTACACTATTCAATTACACCACCATCATTTTCACACTTGCTCTCAGGCGAGATGAAAATGATATGTTGTATTAAAAGAAATATCATAAACCCGTCTGAGCAAAACAGACGGGTTTTTTATTACCTGATGCTTTGCCCTGACGATTTCAAAACAAAAATCAAAAATGAGTGAACTTAAAATTGCAATCCAGAAAACAGGCCGGTTGAGCGAAAACTCCAGAAAACTACTCGAGGAATGCGGCATAAAAATTTCAAACGGCGCAAACGTCCTGAAAAGCAAAGCAGGCAACTTCCCGATAGAGGTCCTCTTCCTCAGGGATGACGATATTCCCCAGTATGTGGAACAGCAGGTGGCTGATATAGGTATACTCGGGGAAAACATGGTCTATGAAAAAAACAAGGATGTTGAAATTCTTGAGCAGCTTGGATTCGCCCAGTGCCGCCTGAGCCTGGCAATCCCTAAAGAAGAAACCTTCTCCGGACCGCAATACTTCACGAATAAAAAAGTCGCTACAAGCTACCCAAAACTATTATCCGACTATTTTGCCTGTCATAATATCACTGCTGAAATTGAAGAGATAAGCGGCAGCGTTGAGATAGCACCGGGGATCGGACTGGCTGACGCGGTTTGCGATATAGTCAGTTCAGGCAGCACTCTCCTTACAAACGGACTGCGCGAAGTCGCAACAATCCTTAAAAGCCAGGCAGTCATGATTTCAAATAAAGATCTCGACCCTGCAAAACGTGAGATCCTTGACAGGCTGCTCTTCAGGATCAGGGCAGTCAAGAATGCGAAAGAAAATAAATATATCCTTCTAAATGCACCGGAAGCGGCAATACCGCGCATTTGTGAAATATTACCCGGAATGAAAAGCCCGACCATTCTTCCGCTCGTTGAAAAAGGCTGGTGCAGCCTGCACTCGGTAGTCAGAGAGGATGAATTCTGGGAACGTATCAACCAGCTCAAAAATGCAGGTGCAGAAGGAATTCTGGTCATTCCAATTGAAAAAATGATACTCTGATGAAGACAATTATAAACCCGCCCCGCGAAACCTGGGCATCGCTTTGTAAACGGCCTGTTTTTGAAATGACCGGGCTTGAAACCACTGTAAGGGAAATCCTGAGCAAGGTAAAGGCCGGGGGCGACAAAGCTCTTTATGAGTTTTCGGAAAAGTACGATGGTGCATTACCAAAGGATCTTAGAGTTTCTTTGCCCGAAATCGACGCAGCAGGGGAAGTTGTGCCGGAAAATCTCAGGAATTCGATCGCTGTTGCAAAAGCCAATATCGAGAAATTTCATAGTGCGCAAATTATTGATGAACCGGTGATCGAAACATCCTCCGGGGTGAGATGCTGGAGAAAAAGCGTTCCGGTCGGGAGTGCCGGATTGTATATACCCGGAGGCACTGCCCCCCTCTTTTCAACAGTGCTGATGCTGGCGATCCCCGCCCGGATTGCAGGGTGCAAAAATATAGTGTTGTGTACCCCTCCCGACAGGCATGGTAACATAAATCCCCTTATCCTTTACACCGCCATGATCGCGGGAGTAACAAATATTTTCAGGGCCGGCGGGGCTCAGGCAATCGCTGCTATGGCTTACGGTACGCAAACGATACCCGCGGTTGACAAGATCTTTGGCCCGGGCAACCAGTATGTCACCAAAGCGAAAGAACTTGTCCAGCTTGACGGCATCCCCATCGATATGCCTGCCGGACCCAGCGAGGTGCTGGTAATCGCAGACGAAACAGCCGATCCCTCTTTCGTTGCTGCTGACCTGTTGTCGCAGGCTGAGCACGGACCTGACAGCCAGGTTGTCATGGTTACCGACAATCCGGAAATGATCCCGCGCGTGAAAAAACAAATTGATGAGCAGATTAACCGGTTACCCCGGAAAGAGATTGCTCTTAAATCGCTCGAAAACAGCCTGATGGTTCAACTGAAATCACCGGAGGAATGCATGGATTTCAGTAACCTTTATGCTCCGGAACATCTCATAATCTCGGTATCTGATCCTGCGGCACTTGCAGGAAAGGTTCAAAATGCCGGATCAGTATTCCTTGGAAAATACAGCTGCGAAAGCGCCGGTGATTATGCAACGGGAACAAATCATACCCTGCCGACAAACGGCTTTGCACGGAGTTACAGCGGTATTTCGACCGATAGCTTCATGAAGAAAATATCCTTTCAGGAGGTGACCCCCGCCGGATTGAACATCATTGGTCCTCCTGTTGAACTTTTGGCAGCGGCTGAACAACTGAACGGACACAAAAATGCTATAACAATTCGCCTTAAATCATTGAAAAATGTTTGACCTTGACCGGCTGGTGAGAGAAAATGTAAGAGTGCTTGTCCCCTACTCCTGCGCCAGGGATGAATATCAGGGAAGTGATGCGGTATTCATGGATGCCAACGAGAATCCGTATGGCATTCTCAACCGGTACCCCGATCCCTATCAGAAAGAGCTCAAATCGTGCATTGGCAGGATAAAGGGAGTAAGGGAGGAGAATATATTCCTTGGCAATGGCAGCGATGAAATAATTGATCTCTGTTTCAGGGTATTCTGCAACCCGGGAAAAGACAAAGCCCTCATATTCACCCCGACATATGGAATGTATGAAGTATCTGCCGCAATTAATGACGTAAGCCTGGTCAAAATCCCTCTCGATGATGATTTCCAGATAAACCTGGCCGATGTCAATCCATGGCTGTCAGTTCCGGAACTGAAGCTGATCTTTATCTGCTCACCCAATAATCCGACAGGAAATTCGATGAGGGAAAGCGACATTGATTATTTGATTTCAAACTTCAACGGGATAGTTGTGATTGATGAAGCCTACAATGACTTCTCCGGAAAAACATCATTCAGATTTTCGGTGGGCAGGCACCCGAACCTTATTGTGATGCAGACCTTCAGCAAAGCACTCGGAATGGCAGCTGCAAGAGTTGGCATGGCCTTCACGGATCATTCAATTGTGCGGTACTTTAATAAGATGAAGCCGCCTTATAACATAAGCACGATCAATCAGAAGGCAGCAATAGACAAGCTTTTACAAACCGACCTGTTCAATAGTCAGGTTAGCAGGATCATAACCGAAAGGGAGAGGCTTGCAATAAATCTTCGAAAATTGAGTATAATTGAAAAGGTCTTCCCTTCCGATTCAAATTTTCTGCTGGTAAAGACCAAAAATCCTGACCTGATCTATTCCATGCTGGTAGAAAACAGGATAATTGTCAGGAACCGGAATAAAGTGATTGCAGGTTGTATCAGGATAACGGTTGGTAAAAGAAATGAGAATAACAGGTTGATGCAGTTCTTACGAACCATTAAGATATGAAGAAGGTACTATTTATAGACAGGGACGGAACCATCATTACTGAACCTGTTGATGAACAGGTCGACAACCTGGAAGAATTACAGTTCCTGCCGGGAGTGATCTCTTCATTGTCAAGGATTGTTCAGGAAACCGATTATGAGCTTGTCATGGTAACCAACCAGGACGGCCTCGGGACAGCATCTTTTCCTGAAGAGACTTTCTGGCCTGCTCACAATAAGATGCTTCAGATCCTCCGGGGAGAAGGGATAGAGTTTAGTGAAATCTTCATCGACAGGACGTTTCCCGAAGACAACGCCCCAACAAGAAAGCCAGGCACTGCCATGCTTACCAGGTATCTTGCCGGAGGTGTCGACCTTGGATCATCATACGTCATAGGCGACAGGTTGACTGATATCCGGCTTGCAATGAACCTTGGTTGCAAAGCCATCTATATTAGCGATGATAAACACCCCGATGCCCTGTTCAATACAAAAGACTGGAACGATATTTACCGGTTCCTCAAACTCACGTCGCGGAGTGCAAGGATTGAAAGGCAGACAAAGGAGACTACAATTGTAGTTGAAATAGACCTTGATGGTTCAGGAAAAAGTAAAGTTGAAACCGGGATCGGATTTTTTGACCATATGCTTGAACAGATTGCAAAACACGGTGGTGTTGACCTTCACATTATTGCCACCGGTGATCTGAATGTGGATCCTCATCATACAATTGAGGATGTGGCAATTGCCCTTGGAGAAGCTATCTCTTCAGCCCTGGGGAGCAAGAGGGGTATTGAAAGGTATGGATTCCTTCTTCCAATGGACGACTCGCTTGCTCAGACAGCCATCGACTTCAGCGGAAGGCCGTGGCTTGTGTGGGATGTTCAGTTTGCCTGTGAAAAAATAGGCGAGATACCGTCAGAAATGTTTTTTCATTTCTTCAAATCCTTAAGCGACAATGCAGGATGCAATTTGAATATCAAAGCTACCGGAGACAATTCACATCATAAAATTGAAGCAGTCTTCAAAGCATTTGCCAGGGCTCTCAAAATGGCAGTTAAAAAAACAGATAACTATAATTTACCGACAACAAAAGGCAAATTATGATAGCAGTACTTAAATATAATGCTGGCAATATCCAGTCTGTCATGAACGCTTTGTCAAACCTTGGACTCGAATGCAAGGTAACCGATAACACAGAAGAGATCGTATCGGCCGACAAGGTGATCATTCCCGGAGTAGGCGAAGCCAGCTCTGCAATGAAATATCTCAGGGAAAGAGGTTTGGATAATACAATAAAATCGCTGAAACAACCGGTCCTTGGAATTTGTCTCGGTTTGCACCTGATGTCTCTCTATTCGGATGAAGGCGGAACAAAGTGCCTTGGAATATTCGATGCTTCGGTCAAGAAGTTTCCGTCTTTCGACAAAGTGCCTCATATGGGATGGAATAATTTTTCAGCGCTTAAAGGTGACCTGTTCAAAGGAGTAGGCTTTGAAGACGATGTTTATTACGTTCACAGCTATTATGCCGAGATAACCTATTGCACCTCTGCAATTTGTGATTATGTCCTGCCATTTAGCGCCGCCATGCATAAGGACAATTTTTATGCTGTCCAGTTTCACCCTGAAAAATCGGCCGATACAGGTATCAGGATCCTTAAGAACTTTTTGGAGCTATGAGAATAATTGTTGCTCTCGATATAATGGACGGCAAGTGTGTCAGACTGACAAAGGGCGACTTTTCGACTATCAGGGTATACAGAGAAAGTCCCCTTGACATGGCAAAGGAAATTGAGGATCATGGGATCAAATATGTTCACCTGGTCGATCTCGACGGTGCCAGGGACAAACATGTCATAAACTACCCCATTCTTGAATCGATATGTTCAGGGACTTCCCTTCAGGTTGATTTCGGAGGAGGCATCAGGTCATCAGATGATCTTGCAATTGCCTTTAATTCTGGCGCCATCCAGGTAACGTCAGGAAGTATATCGGTGACCAATCGTGAACTTTTCCTGGAATGGGTCTCAAAGTGGGGACCTGAGAAGATTATCCTGGGGGCTGATTTCAAGGAGCGTAAGATCGCAACAGAAGGCTGGGCTGAGAGTTCTGATTCTGACATTTTAACTTTTATCGCTTATTACCGTGAAAGAGGCATAAAATACGCAATCTGTACTGATATTGAAAAGGACGGGATGATGTTGGGACCCTCTGTTGACCTCTACAAGGAGATCCTGCGAATCCCGGGTATAAACCTGATAGCAAGCGGTGGCATCACAACATTAAAGGATATTGAGGACTTGTCGGAGGCAGGTTGTGAAGGCGCTATAATAGGAAAAGCCCTCTACGAAGGAAAATTAACACTGAAAGAACTAATGCACTTATGTTAAAGAAAAGAATTATTCCATGCCTCGACATAAAAGACGGCAGGACGGTTAAGGGAATTCATTTCGAAGACATCAGGGATGCGGGAGATCCGGTGGAACTTGCCCGGAAATATGTTGAACAGCGGGCTGACGAACTGGTGTTCCTCGACATTACCGCCACTATTGAAAAAAGAAAGACCCTGGCCGAACTTGTTGGCAAAATTGCAAAGGAAATTAATCTGCCATTTACCGTCGGCGGGGGAATTCATGAAATTGAAGATGTAGCCGAGTTAATCAGGGCCGGTGCAGACAAAGTGACAATAAACTCCTCAGCAGTCCGGGATCCTAAACTTATTTCACAGATTGCCAGGCAGTTTGGCAGTCAGTGCGTGGTTGTGGCAATTGATACCGATTTCCAGAAAAATGAATGGATTGTTTTTATTGACGGAGGAAGGACCCCGACCCAGCTGAAAACTGTTGACTGGGCTCTTCAGGCAGAAAAATATGGCGCGGGAGAAATACTGCTTACTTCAATGAATGCCGACGGGGCAAAAACAGGTTTTTCAATTGAAATAACCCGTGAGGTGAGTAAAATGCTAAATATTCCTGTCATTGCTTCCGGAGGGGCCGGGAACATGGAACATTTCAGGGAGGTTTTTACAAAAACAAATTGCAGTGCAGCACTGGCTGCAAGCATTTTTCATTTCGGAGAGATAGCTATCCCGGAGCTGAAGGAGTACCTGTCTTTGAAAGGCATAAACATCAGACATTAGTTAATCCTCTGTGAAACTCTGTCTCTTCCCGGTGAATCTCTATGGAACTAATAGTGTAAAGAACTTACACTGAGTTCCACAGAGGATGCACAGAGGCCCACAGAGTTATACAGAGATTTTATCAGATAAATATGGTAACAATTGATTTTAAAAAAGGCAACGGACTTGTTCCTGCCATAATCCAGGATAACACCACCTTGCAGGTGCTGATGGCAGGATACATGAACGAGGAAGCATATGAAAAGACCCTTGCGGAGGATAAGGTAACCTTCTTCTCCCGGAGTAAAAACAGGCTCTGGACCAAGGGCGAAACTTCAGGTAACTTTCTTTACGTAAAGGCAATAGCGATAGATTGCGATAACGACACACTGCTTATTAAGGTCGATCCCGCCGGTCCTGTCTGTCATTTGGGAAGCAAATCGTGCTTTAATGAGGAGACGGCAAAGGGATTTATATTCGAACTGGAACAGATCATAAATCAACGGATCGACGATGATGTCCGGGACTCATACACCAACAAGCTCTTCAGGCAGGGAATTAATAAGGTTGCCCAAAAGGTAGGGGAAGAAGCTGTTGAACTTGTGATCGAATCAAAAGATGACAACCAGGAACTCTTTAAGAATGAGGCTGCTGATTTGCTTTATCATTTTCTTATTCTCCTTAAAACCAAAGGAATATCACTTACTGATATTGAAGAAGTGCTTTCAGATCGGCATAAAGAAATCAATTAACCGCAGTGATCGCCAGGTTATAGCAGAGAGCGCAGTGAGAATTTTATAGGTCTCAACTTTGCGAACCCGACTTATACTCTGCAAACTTTGCTGTTAGCAACAGATAATTGAACGTTGCAAAAAATTTAAAATATTCACAATTCTTAATTAAAAACCTTCTTTTTTGTTGGATTTTTAAAAAATACATTACTTTTGTGATCCGATAGTGCATAAAAATGAATATCATTTACAACTATTTTGCCCCTTATTTTTACTTCTTTTTTTACTTTAAAAGGAGATAAAGGGATTTTTGTATACTGATAAGAAATTATAGATAAAGCAAGGGTCCCGGAAAAAGGGGCCCTTTTTTTTTTAATAAATAGAATATGAAAGTAGCGATTCAGGGAGAAAGAGGATGTTTTCACGAAGTTGCAGCAAGGCAGTATTTTAATCACGAAACTATTGATATTGTGCCATGTACAACCTTTGACAGCACACTTAACTCGGTAATTGAAGGAGGAGCCGATCTGGCAATGATGGCAATCGAAAACGCCCGTTCCGGAAGCATGCTTTACAACTACAATCTTATCAGGGAGTCGGGGCTGAAGATGCTTGGTGAACACAACCTCAGGGTAGTGCAGAACCTCATGGCACTCCCGGGACAGACAATTAAAGATATCCGGCAGATCAGGTCTCATCCGATTGCCCTGGCCCAATGCATGACCTTTCTGAACAACTATCCTGCAATTACACTTGTCGAAGCTGACGATACGGCCTCGAGCGCCAGGTTAATTTCAGAACATAAACTGAAAAAGATCGCAGCAATTGCTTCCTCAAACGCTGCGGCTATCTACGGACTTGAGATACTTGCAGCAGGTATTGAAACATACAAAAATAACTACACAAGATTTCTGGTAATCGGAGGCGAAGATAAAAGCACCGGCAGTGGAAATAAAATATCAATCTGTTTTGCCACAGGGCATAAACCGGGTTCCCTGGCTGCAGTGCTTGTAATACTTGCGGAGATGAACATAAACCTTTCCAAGATCCAGTCAGTGCCGAGACTTAACGGTGAATGGGAATATATGTTCTATCTCGATCTGGAATTACCTTCAGGTTCCGATGTTGAACAGATCAGATCAGTGCTTGAGAAATATACAAGCAATCTGGAAATTCTTGGAATTTACAATAAAGGAGAAATGCTATATGAGAGTTAATCCTGCAGACCGTACCGCACAGGTACAGGAATATTATTTTTCACAAAAGCTCAGGCAGATTGACCAGATGCGTCAGTCGGGGGCTGATATAATAAACCTTGGCATCGGGAGCCCCGATCAGCCACCCTCACCCCGTACGATTGAGCAGCTCGCCTCGGAGGCCAGGAAACCAGATGTACACGGCTACCAGAGTTACATCGGCAGTCCCGTATTAAGAAAGGCTTTTGCCGGCTGGTATGGGAAATACTTCAGGGTTGCGCTGGATTACGAAAGTGAAATTCTTCCGCTGATGGGAAGCAAGGAAGGGATAATGCATATTACAATGGCATTTGTCAATCCGGGCGACGAAGTGCTTATTCCAAATCCCGGTTATCCTACTTATTCATCAGTAACAAGCCTGGCAGGGGGCAGGATAAAGTACTATGATCTTGATGAAAAAAACGGATGGCATCCTGATCTCGAGGCGCTTGAAGCCTCAGATCTGAGCAGGGTTAAACTGATGTGGATCAACTACCCCCATATGCCTACAGGCGCGAAGGCTTCACCTGAATTGTTCGGCAAACTGGTGGCATTTGGTTTGAAGCATAATATTCTGCTCTGCAACGACAATCCCTATAGTTTTATCCTGAACAGGGAACATATTAGCCTGTTGGCTGTTGATTCTGCAAGAGAGATAGCGATTGAATTAAACTCTCTTAGTAAATCCCATAATATGGCAGGTTGGAGAATTGGCATGGTAGCCGGGAACAGAGATTATATCAGTAATATTCTAAAAGTAAAGAGCAATATGGATTCGGGGATGTTCCTGCCAATGCAGCTGGCTGCCGCTGAAGCCCTGAATAATCCTGAATCATGGTACGATAGCGTAAATTCATTGTATGCTGAACGCCGGAAGGTCGCTGAATCGATTATGGAACTGCTGAAATGCAGATTTGACAGGAATCAGGTCGGACTCTTTCTGTGGGGACAAGTACCGGCTGAGGTTCCCGACAGTAGCGCTTTTATCGAAGAGATGCTTCAAAAAGCTCATGTATTCATAACCCCTGGATTTATTTTCGGATCGAAGGGTGAACGGTATATCCGGATCTCATTGTGTGCTGATGAAAAAAGGCTCTCAGAGGCAAAAAAAAGACTGGAAAACATAAAATTGGTGGTATTATAACAATTGAAATTACATACTCCTGGCCACCCGTGGGGAAAATTTAAAACCAATTACCAATCACCAATCACTAAAATGACGACAGCAGTAGTAGGAATCGGACTTATAGGGGGATCACTTATGATTGATCTCCGTAAACGTGGATTTACTGATAAAATAATAGGAGTTGATGCAAACCAGCAGCACCGGAACATAGCAGAACTTTGCGGGCTGGTGGATGAGACCGATTCCCTGGAGAATGCGATTGACAGGAGCGATCTGATAGTTCTGAGCACCCCGGTTGACAGCAACTGTAAAATACTGCCGGTAATCCTTGACAGGATTTACGGCACTTCAAAAGTTGTTATCGACATGGGTTCAACAAAGGGGAGTATTGCCAGAGCATCAGCCAGGCATCCTGCCCGCGGTCGATATGTGGCATTGCACCCGATGGCCGGAACTGAATTTTCGGGGCCCCTTGCTGCCATTGGAAAACTATTCGATTACAAAACTGCCATCATCTGTGATCAGGAGCTAAGCGACACCGATGCGCTCAGCTTTGTAGAAAGAATGCTTGAGGTTCTGAATATGAAGAAGGTTTACATGAATTCATCTGAACATGACGTTCATGTTGCTTATGTTTCGCATATTTCACACATCACCTCTTTTTCGCTTGCGCTTAGCGTGCTTGACAAGGAGCGTGAAGAACAGAACATACTTACTCTGGCCGGAGGCGGTTTTGAAAGTACGGTGCGTCTGGCAAAAAGCAATGCCGAAACATGGGCACCTATCTTTATTGAAAATTCCTTTTATATAATCGAGGTCATTGATAATTACATAGAAAAAATGAACCAGTTCAAAAAGATGATCTCGGATAAGGATAAAGAGGGCTTGAAAGCCCTTATGGAGGAGGCAAATACAATAAGAAAAATACTGAACTAAAAATAAGTCAACATGGAGACCGAAGTAAAAACCATATCAATCAAAGATTGGAGGGGATATAAGGGAAGACCATTTCTAATTGCAGGGCCCTGCAGTGCGGAGACTGAGCAACAGGTTATGGAAACAGCAATCAGGCTGGCTGAACAAAAGGAGATCAGCGTGTTCCGTGCAGGTATATGGAAACCGAGAACCCGGCCTAATTCATTTGAAGGCGTCGGGGTTGAAGGCCTTAAATGGCTGAGAGAAGTGAAAAAAGAAACGGGTTTGATGGTTGGAATTGAAGTAGCCAACGAAAAGCATGTTTATGAAGCGCTTAAATATGGCATAGATATGCTCTGGATTGGAGCCAGAACCTCCGTTAATCCTTTCACGGTACAGGAAATATCAAATGCTCTGACCGGGGTTGATGTAATGGTGCTTGTGAAAAATCCTATCAATCCTGACCTTGAGCTATGGATTGGTGCGATCGAACGTATTGCAAAAGCAGGGATAACACGACTGGGTGCTGTTCACCGGGGATTCTCTGCATATGAGAAGACCGTTTACAGGAATCAGCCTAACTGGCAGCTCCCGATCGAGCTCCGCCGCCGAATACCCGATTTGCCTATCATATGCGACCCAAGTCATATATCGGGTGCAAGGGAATACCTTTACGAGATCTCCCAGAAGGCAATGGATCTCAACTTTGACGGTCTGATGATAGAATCGCACATTGATCCGGATAATGCCCTCAGCGACTCGGCCCAGCAACTGACCCCGAATGACCTGAAGGAATTATTGAGCCGGCTTATACTCCGCAGTCCCGTCACCTCCGACCCAAAATTGCTTGACATCCTTGGCGAGCTGAGACAGCAGATTGATGTGTTTGACGATCATCTGCTTGATATCCTTGAAAAAAGAATGAAAATTGCTGAAACCATCGGACAGTACAAAAAGGAAAATAATATTACTATCTTGCAAACAACACGCTGGGATGAAATTATTAAAAAAGTTCTGGTAAAAGGTCAGGCAAAAGGTCTCAGCCGCGAAGTGATTGATTCTATTTTCAAGGCTATTCATCAGGAATCGATAAATCACCAGATGAAAATCATGAATAATGGAGTGTCTGACCGGAAGAAGGTTAAATGACAACCATTCAATTTAAAATATGGAAAGATCTGTAGAGCCCTCCCATGTCACAGGCCGGTTAAAAGCCCCTCCATCGAAAAGCATGACCCAGAGAGCTATTGCGGCAGCCATGCTGGCTGACGGGGAGAGTCTTATCCTGAATCCATCTTATTGCGACGATTCTCTTGCAGCAATGAGTATGGCAGTCGGGTTGGGTTCAAGAGTCGAACCTGAAGCTGATGAAATGAAAATAACCGGTTGCAGGGAATTAAAGGAAAAAAAACTCAATTGCGGCGAATCCGGTCTCGCTATCCGGATGTTCTCACCGATTGCTGCTCTCTATCCTGAAGAAATAATTATGCTGGGGTCCGGCTCTCTAAAGAAAAGGCCAATGTTCATGATAGGTGATGCTTTGAATCAGCTGGGTGTGACCTGCATAAGTTCCGACGGATTTCTCCCTCTGACCATCAGGGGACCGCTGAAAGGAGGCAATTGTGAAATAGACGGGTCAATGAGTTCACAGGTGCTTACAGGTCTCTTGATGGCTCTGCCCGTTGCAGAAAAGGATTCTGTGATCAGAGTCAACAACCTGAAAAGCAAGCCCTATATTGATATGACAATCTCAATCCTGAAGGATTTCGGCATAAGTATTTCAAATGAAGGCTATAAATTGTTCACCATACCGGGTGGCCAGAAATATGCCGCAAGGAGATTTGAAGTTGAAGGCGACTGGAGCGGAGCTGCTTTCCTGCTTGTTGCCGGTGCCATCAATGGCAGTCTGAAGGTAACCGGACTTCGTTCTGACAGTTTTCAAAGCGATAAAGGGATCCTTTCAGCACTTGAAAGAGCAGGGGCTAAAGTAAAAATTTCTGCTGACCAGATAGAAATAACAAAGTCGGGGTTGAAAGCTTTTGAGTTCGATGCCACCGAATCACCTGATCTCTTCCCTCCTATTGTTACCCTGGCTTCCTATTGCAGCGGGGTCACAAAAGTAAAGGGGGCGTCACGTCTCTTTCACAAGGAAAGCGACAGGGCATCAGCCCTTTCAGATGAATTTGCTAAAATGAATATCAAAATCGAACTTAAGGATGATTACCTCCTGATAACCGGAGGAGAGGTAAAAGGCGCCAGAGTGAATTCGCATGACGACCACCGGATTGCAATGGCGGCCGCGGTTGCAGCCCTGGGTGCATCAGGCAACAGTATCTATAAAAGATTCACATTGCGTGGCAAAATCATATCCGGGCTTCTTCGAAGATCTGAGAAAGATCGGAGCAACTGTCGGGGAATAATCGCCTTTTAGGTCAATTCATAAAAAGCTCAATATTTGCAACAAAAACTAATAATATTTCGATAAGGCCTTAAAAAAAATCACATTTTTTTTGTAAATTAAAATTTTTATTTATTTTTGGCATGATGAAAAACAGAAGGTTATATACCTGGTCCTGGCGCAGCTTGATCACTTATGCTGTGAATAAGGCCGTTATATAATCTTAAAAAGATATTGATCAAAAAAGGCACGCTTTCACGGCGTGCCTTTTTTATTTAAAAAAATTTACAAACACTTAATACTTAAAACCATGAAAAAGACAACAAAAATTATGCTCAGCGAAAAAGAAATGCCGCGTCAATGGTATAATATCGTGGCAGACATGCCAAACAAGCCCATGCCGCCGCTTCACCCGCTAACACGTGAACCAATAGGGCCAGAGGCTCTTTCTCCGGTTTTTCCCATGGAACTGATAAAACAGGAAGTTTCGGCGGAGAGGTACATTGATATCCCTGAAGAGGTTCTGGACCTTTATAAAGCTTATCGTCCCTCTCCCCTTTACAGGGCTGCCAACCTGGAAAAAGCGATTGGTACCAAAAGCAAGATCTACTACAAGTATGAGGGAGGAAATTATTCCGGATCGCATAAAGCCAATACTGCCTTAGCCCAGGCATACTACAATAAAAAAGAAGGAGTCAGAAGGATCACAACAGAAACAGGAGCAGGACAGTGGGGTAGCGCGATGAGTTTCGCCTGTCAGCACTTCGGAATTGAATTGCTGGTCTTCATGGTGAAGGTCAGTTACAGCCAGAAACCCGGACGCAAACTTTTGATGAATGCCTACAATGCCAAAGTAATTCCGTCACCATCCACCATGACTGTTGCGGGCAGGAAAGTTCTTGAACTCGATCCTGATTCCCCGGGAAGCCTTGGAATAGCAATCTCAGAAGCAATGGAAGTAGCTTCTGAAGACCCCTATACCAAATATTCACTTGGCAGTGTTCTCAACCATGTATCCCTTCATCAGACCATCATTGGACAGGAAGCGCTGCTCCAGATGGAAAAGGCCGGCGATTATCCCGATGTAGTGATCGGTTGTTTTGGAGGAGGTTCCAACTTCTCGGGAATTGCATTCCCATTCCTTCGCGAAAAATTGCTAAACGGCAAGAATGTCAGGCTTTTAGCAGTTGAGCCGGCTTCATGTCCAAAACTTACAAAAGGGAAATTCATGTATGACTTTGGCGATTCAGCAGGAATGACCCCCCTTCTTCCAATGTTCACTCTCGGTCATAATTTCATTCCCGAAAAAATCCACGCGGGTGGATTACGTTACCATGGGGCAGGTGTGCTTGTAAGCCAGCTTCTCAAGGATGGATTTGTCGAAGCCAGGGCAAAGATGCAGAGGGAATGCTTCGAAGGAGGAGTGCTTTTTGCAAGGAATGAAGGTATACTTCCCGCTCCTGAATCGAACTATGCAATAGCAGGGGCACTTGATGAGGCAAGAAAGGCTGACCTTGAGGGTGTCTCAAAGACAATTCTTTTTAATCTCAGCGGTCATGGCCATTTCGACATTTCAGCTTATGAGAAGTATTTTGAGAACAATTTGCCTGATCATGAACTTACCGGCGCTGAGATAGAAGTGTCACTGGCAAACAGCACCCTTCCTTCCTGACAGGAATTGTATATTACTCTGTGGCTCTCTGTGCAACTATAAAGAACTTACACAGAGTTCCACACAGAATACACAGAGAGACACAGAGAATTTTCAGAATCTAAAAATCAGAGTAGTCTGTCGGATGAAGCAGATATGCGTTCGTCTTTGATGTTGTATTCTTATATTCCTCCATCGAAGAGAGGGTCTTCCATTCGGGTGAATTCCTGAATGCCAGCCAGTGCTCGTCATGCGATTTCATGTCGGCATAGGTTGTCATGTATATCAGCCTTGGCTTCCGGCTTCCCAGCAACACCTGCGCGTAAAAAACAGCGTTGGAGCCTATCTTTTCAAAAATTTTCATCTCCCCGCCCTCGTTGAACATATGAATCTTTTTCAGGGCCTTTGCTTCGGTGGCGCTTTCATAGCTTCTCAGTTCATAGATCCTATCCGAAACCGGTGTATCGTATGAATAAACCTTGAATTGCGGCATGTAGGCAAATGCTTTCATGAAAACGCTTTCATATCTGGTAAATGGCGGAGTAGCGACCGGGGCATCAAGAAAATCCTTACCCGCTGACTGATATGTTTTATCATTCTCAAGCGATGCGGTAAGCTTAAAATATTCGTCAGCTGTTTTATACGGAATGAAGACATAAATCATCTTGCCATATGCAGTGTCGGCTTCAACCGGCTTGAAAACACCGACTTTGTTTATTCCTGCACGGTGCATCGCAGGGATGAATGCATCTTTCAGATATTTATCGATGGTCGCAGCCTGACCCGGATCCTTTATCCTGTATATCTTTAATTCATAATACATTTGTTTAGATTGCGCCGCAACCGGACTAATGAATCCGAACAAAATAAATAAGAGTAACAATAATGCCGGAGTGGCAGATTTGAGAGTTGCTGTTTTTTTCATGGGTTGATTTTTTTTTTTAATATTCTTTTGAAAACTTCATAAAAATCTTATTAGCCTTTTCAGGTGTCAGATCGGAACCCGACTGCACATAAAACCTGTGGCGCAGGGTGATTGATTCTCCCTTCGCAAGA
The DNA here is from genome assembly GCA_963737255.1 of uncultured Bacteroidales bacterium. Taxonomy (GTDB): domain Bacteria; phylum Bacteroidota; class Bacteroidia; order Bacteroidales; family VadinHA17; genus LD21. Next base: position 840,421 of record CAVTSB010000002.1, on the reverse strand, counting down.
TTATACACTTTTTTCTCCTGTTTCGGATCATACGCATTCTGGCCCAGGTTATTGACCGAGAACAGGCCGTAACCCCGGGCGTGGGCATAAGCAGGGTAACCCGGATTTTCCGGATGGTCAAATATTCCGAACGCTATCGTCATATCGTTCTTCACACCTGAAAGATATACCCAGTCGTTCCTGGTCCCCCAAACGGCGTCACCTTTAAGCCCTGTGCTTGAAGTGAACATACCTGTAACACCTTCGTTATCAGTGGCTTTAACGGTTGTCGGATTCCCTTTGTCGTCAGTAAATATCAACGACTCGTTTGAGGGCATCTCGAAGGCTCTGTCAACCCTTATTGCAAACAGGCCTTCCTTGTTATCAGTTATTGTTACAGGACCATTTACGGCCGTCAGGGTGGTGATGTGATCAACCGTGCGGGAGGATTTGTCACCCGAAAAGATGTACTTAACATTCTCTGTCAGCACCGTATTGCCTTTATTGTCATCCCAGTTGGTTGTCACTTCAAGCACACCTTTCTTTCCGTCTTCAGCCCTGATAATTTTCTGGTGGGCTATGTGCCCATATGTTTCCTTACTCTCAGCGGGAATCGCCGAAGAGTTGTTCCAGAAATCGAGGCCGTTTATATTTCCGTGGTTGAACCATAATCCCACCTGATGCGGATGATCAACACGCTCCCCTTTTCTCGGTTCCAGGGGAAATCCCCTTGTGATCATCGATCCGTTGGGAGCAAAAACCGGGTAAAGAAACGGCTTCTCAAAATTCACGGGATAGTTGTATGCGGTGAATAATGACCCGTTTATAAAAACCTTGACCTTTTGCTGGTCATCAAGGCGTTCAAACATCACTCCTTTCGATTTGGCCGACTGCCCGTTGATACCAATTCCTGTTGCAAGGATGAGCACCTTGAATGAAATAAAGAATCCAAGTAATTTACGGTTCTTAAGAAGTTTTCTTATTATTTTCATGGTTTAATATTTGGTTTTTGAAAAGGTCCACCGGTAACTGATCCTTACACTGATAAGGCCTACGGCCCCGATGCAACCGGGTGGTTAAGGCCTGCCAGCATATCAGCATGCGGCATTTTCCTGTATAACTTTTCTTTGGGTTGACATAATTCCTGGTTTGATTAATAATCAGGTAAAAATAATTTAAATCGATCTTATAAGGTAATATTAGTCAGGCTTTTTATAATTTCATAATAAAAAAAGATGAAACTAATGTATGCTTTTTTTCTCACACCCTTTCTTGCGACCCTCCTTTTTTCAATTCCATTGGCTGCACAGCCCCCGGGATGGAGCGAAGTTGCACCTGGTGTATGGAAAAGCACCACTGGCCGCCCCGACGACCTGGATCTGTTCAATGCTGCCGGCATCAAACCGGCAACAGAAGCATTGGCCAGGCTTGGACCAGCCCCTTTTCCTATTCCGGTAGAAAAAATTTCGTGCGAAGTGGTCAACGGAGAAACTTATTTGAGGTTCCCGCTTGAAAAGGGTGAGCAGATCTTCGGTTTCGGCCTTAATTTCAAAACTGTCATGCAGCGGGGCAGGATACTTCAACTTCATGTTGATCATTATGGCGGATCAGATAATGGGAGGACACATGCCCCGGTTCCTTTTTATGTATCCGGAAAAGGTTACGGTGTGTTCATAAACAGTTCAAGGTATCTTACCATTTATGCCGGGACAGGGGTCAGACGCGACAGTCCCGAGGCTCCGGAGGAACAGGACAGAAATACTGACAAGAATTGGGATGCTCAGCCATATTCTGATGCAGTTGAGGTACTTGTACCTGCCGGGGGCGTGGAGGTTTATGTTTTTGCCGGTCCAACACCCCTCGATGCAGTCCGCCGGTTCAATCTGTATTCAGGCGGAGGTTGCCTTCCCCCGCGGTGGGGACTTGGATTCACCCAGCGTGTTCCGACGTTATACACCTCCGATCAGGTGGAACAGGAGGCCAGGGCATTTTCCGCAAAAGGATACCCTCTCGATTTTATCGGCCTTGAACCCGGCTGGCAAAGCAGGTCATATCCATGCACGCTTGAGTGGGATAAATCAAGATATCCCGATCCTGCGACATTCGTCACCACCATGAATGAACTTGGAGTGCATCTCAATCTCTGGACCAATCCTTATATATCCTCGCTGTCGCCGCTTTATCAAAAAATATTGCCCTTTACCGGCACGCACACCGTTTGGGGAGGTGTAGTTCCCGACCTGAGCATTTCCGAAGCCAGGGAAACATTTAAGGATCAGATCAGCAGGAGTCAGTTAAGCATCGGGATCAGCGGCTACAAGATTGATGAATCGGATGGTTACGACAGGTGGCTGTGGCCTGACGTTGCAAGGTTCCCTTCCGGTAACAGTGCTGAACAGATCAGGCAGACATATGGATTGTTCCTGCAGCGGATGACGATGGAGCTATTCCGACAGAACAATTCAAGAACATACGGATTAACCCGTTCATCAAACGGAGGGGGAGCCTCCTTTCCTTATGTTATATACAACGACAACTACAGTCACGAAGACTTCATTACGGCCCTGATCAACAGCGGATTCAGCGGCGTACTATGGACTCCCGAGGTACGCAGCTCCAAAACCGGGGAAGAATGGCTGCGAAGGTTCCAGACAGTCTGCTTTTCACCGATGGCAATGATAAATGCCTGGTCAAGCGGAACAAAGCCATGGTCATTTCCTGATGTTGAAGAAGAAATAAAGGAATATGCTCTGCTGAGGATGCAGCTTATCCCCTACTTATACACTGAATTTGCAAAATACCACTTCGAAGGTATACCGCCTTTCAGGGGAATGAACCTGGAACCCGGATTCGATGCAGGAGCAACTTCTGAATTGAAAACCGGAAACCTCGATGACAATCCCTACCTCGAAGCCGTCAGGAAAGAAATAAAGGACCAGTACATGACGGGGGAATACCTGCTTGTGGCGCCACTTTTTACCGGACAGACAACCCGTGAAGTTATCCTTCCGCGGGGACGCTGGTTTGACTTTTACACAGGTGAATATGCCGGCGACGGTGAGATTATAACTGTCACACCGGGTCTTGAAAAAATACCCGTATTTGTGAAGGATGGAGGAATTGTTCCAATGATGATGCCTCTTTTGCATACTCCCCGGACCGGAGAAAAATATGATCTCGAAATAAGGCATTATGGTACGGCTCCGGGCGTTTACACTCTTTATGATGATGACGGTGAGTCTTTTGATTATGAGAAAGGTTTTTATTCATGGCGCATCATCAGGGTTGAAACTGATAAAAAAGGAAAGCTGAACGGGAGCATCTCGAAGGCTGATAGAGGCAGGCCGGACAATATCGGGAATGTTACGTGGAGGTTTATGACAAATTAGTCATGCAGTCATTCAGTCATGGAGTCTTAAAATCTTGAAATCAATGGTACAAAATGACCGTAAAACCGCAAAACCTAAGGACCGCAGGACTGCAAGACCGCAGGGCTGCAAGACAATAATTACAGAAAAATGAAGAAAACTATTCTCGTCGACATGGACGGTGTCCTGGTGGATATTTACCCAAGGTTTTTTGATCTGCATGAAAAGGAATACGGTGTAAGGCTTTCCGATCGGGAGGTTGCCGGGCTGCTTGAGGCTGAAGCTTTTCCTGATCAGCGCAAATGGGTGTCAACACCCGGATTTTTCAGGGATCTTCCGGTAATGCCCGGAAGCAGGGAGACATTGAAGAGGCTCAATGATAAATACAGGGTCATAGTGGTCTCGCTGGCAACTGAATTTCCCAATAGCCTGACAGATAAGCAATTCTGGCTTCATGAAAATTTCCCGTTCATAGGCTGGCAGCAGATAGTTTTCTGCGGTGACAAGAACATAATTAAAGCTGATATCATGATTGATGACCACCCGAAGAATCTGGACTTTTTCACTGGCAGGACCATAATGTTCACCCAGCCCAACAACATGCTGCTGGTTAATACAATGCACCAGAGGGTAACTTCGTGGCCGGAAATTGAAAAGCTCCTTTTGCCATGATGACAAAAGGAGCTTTAAATAATTCTGCTTTGACGAACCTTCCCGTTTCTACCAGCCAGGATTTTGCACAAGATTCGTATTCATCAACCTGTCCGCCTCAGGAATCGGATAGTAATACATCTTATCATCCCAGGTTTTTGGAGTCGTATTCAGCCAGGTCAGTTCACCGGATGTATCATTTTTTAACCTTTGTGCATTGGGTTTCCCGCCGCTTGTTTCAGCAACATTTACATAAGTGACTCCCGGAACTTTTGGATCCGGCATCACGGTGTAAAATGCAACATCAAGCACGCCGTCTTCATTAAGGTCCATCGGTGTATCAAGTTCAGGAACATACATTCCATTCCACTCATTGGCAAACAATTCACCTCTTTTCCACCTGACTATATCGTAAAAACGGAAACCTTCCATGCAAAGCTCAGTTCCCCTCTCTCTTCTGATCTCGAGTAAAACAGGATCAGTTATGTCAGGAAAGTACGTTGTTTGAAGGTAAGTATCTATAACAGTTGGTTTTGTGATAAGTCCACCAGTTATCCCGGCCCTTGCACGAAGCTTGCCGACTGTCATTGCCCAGTCTTCATCAGTCAAAGATCCCAGTTCGGCCTTTGCCTCAGCATAATTTAACAAAACCTCCCCGTAACGGAAAATTGATACCGCATTGATATTAAGGTCCCTTGTATCATAGTAAACATCATCCAGACTCCATTTGATCGGCTGGTAACCGGTATAGGAGTATGCAAAGCTTGGTGGTGTAGTCACCAGAACACCTGCATTCAACCTTTTATAATCACCCATCCTGATTGTTTGCTGCAACCTCATATCCCTGTCCTTGACTTCGTCCATAAAGGTCATCGTTTCATAACCAGGTGTTTCAGTAAACGGAGTTCCGTCAATTTTAAGATATGTATTTATGAAGGTCCTGATGAAACTAAACCTTATGCCGGTAGTTGAACTTGTGTAAACCCAGTTGGCATTATTCAGTACACTTAAGGTCAGGTCCATGACATTTGCCATCATTATTTCATCCGCAACGGGAGCGGCATTCGTGAAGATCCTCCTGTATGATCCGGTAGTACCGGCGCCTTCATATACCTTGAAGCCCGACTCATCAATGACCATTTTCGCTGCTTCCTCGGCTTCTGAAAGCAATGCATTTGCACTGGCTGTAAGTCCGAGTTCAGTGTGGTATTTCCTGAATGTGCCCTCAAAAAGGCAAACCCTTGCTTTAAAAGCATATGCTACATATTTTGTCACCAGGCTGCGCGAACCGTCACTGGTTGTTTTAATGTTCTCGCAAGCATAATCCAGGTCGGCAAGGATTGAATCCATTACCAGTGTTCGTGGATCCCTTGGTTTATCCAGGTCAGGATCTCCGACTTCAAGCGGCTTGTTGATCCATGGGACATCTCCATATCTTTTCACTTTCTCAAAATAGAACCATGCCCTGAAAAATTTCGCCAGACCGTTGTAATGGTTTCTTATATCCTCAGCCACTTTAGGATCTTTATTATTCACCAGGAAATAATTGATATTCCTTAATGAGGTCCAGCCCCAGTTGGCATCACCTCCAAGCGATACCCTGGTATAACCAGATTCATTCGTGTTATCAGATGTGGTGGAAGTATATGCACCTTCGCGGAAAAATGCCGGAGCATCCCTTCGGGCCGCAAAGTCTGACATGCCGTCAAGACGATGAACATCATTTGCGGACGGGAGCATATTGTAAAAAGAGTTTGCATATAGTTCAAGACCTTTTTCGCTGCCAAAGACTGCCTCCTTTGAGACGGTAGCCTCGGGAAGCTGTTCAAGCTCGCAACTTGCACAAAAAGCTATTATCAGGAATAGCAACCAAAATATTTTTTTCATAACTATCATATTAAAGTTAAATTAAAATGTTACCGATAGCCCAAATGTTACATTTTTCAACATCGGGTAATTGTATCCGTCCCCTGCATTGCCTGATGTGAACAGCTGATCGGATGGTCCTGTGTTCTCGACATCCAGATCCCTTGTGATCTTGTAAAGGGGAGAAGCTGTCCAAAGATTTTCGCCTGAAAAATATATTCTCATGTTGCTGATTCCGATCCTTGAAAAGAGCGTAGCCGGCAGGTTGTACCCGATCTGAATGTTTTTCAACCTCAGGTATGCAATATTCTGGAGGTATTTTGTCTGTGGTGCTTCCACCAGCATTGAGCCTGACCTGTTGGCAAGACGGGCAACATACCTTGGCAAATAAGCATCGGTGTTTTCGGGGGTCCAGTAATTGCCAAGCTGCCACTTCGGAAGAGGGTTGTATGGCCTGTTATATTGTCCCCAGAAGAGGCTGGCCTCGGAACTCGGCCACCATTGTTGTTTCCCGACACCCTGAAAAAATGCAGAAATGAAGAAATTGTTCCAGTCGGCATTAACATTAAAGGTATAGGTATAATGAGCAGCACTGTTTCCAATCACATGTTTGTCACCGGTGTCGCCAATCCTGTTTGTCCCATAATCCACTTTGCCGCTGGCGTCCGAGTCGACCAGCTTAAGGTCACCCGGGAAATTAGCACCTGATGAAGTGTTTTTGAAAAGGGTCTGGTCGGCGTGGGAGGCAATGTCTTCAGCATCAACAAAAAATCCTTCAGTTTCATATCCCCATATTTCACCTATTACCTGGCCTTCATAATAGTCAGTCAGGACTTTTTCCGGGTTGTTGTACCTCATTATCTTCGACTTATTGTCAGCCAGTGTACCTCTTACCTCATAGCTGAAAGGCTTGCCGGCAATATTGAACTTGTCCCTCCATGATAATGATGCTTCCCAGCCTGTGGTCTTCAGGTCCGCATAGTTGCCCTTCGGAGGGGTTGCGCCAAAGACAGCGGGAAGCGTCATGCCGATCGTGTACATATCGGTTGTATTCCGTATATAGGCATCTCCGACAAATCTCAACCTGTCGGATAACATTGTAATGTCAATCCCGATGTTTTGGGTTGTGGCTGTTTCCCATGTAAGTCCTTCCGGAAGTACACTTGGATTCCTTGTGTACTGCGGTTTTACTCCGTTAAGGACTTTTCCTGACTGGGTTATTGAAAGTTGTTCCTGGAAGGTATAGGAAGATATGTTTCCATTCCCAAGTGATCCATATGAAGCGCGCAGCTTAAGGTCGGAAATTATCTTTGGATTGACATTCCAGAAAGATTCCTTTGAGATCCTCCATCCTACAGAAAAAGAAGGGAAGAAAGCATACCTCTGATCTGACGGAAATTTGGAGGAACCATCATAACGCCCGTTTATTTCAACAAGATACCTGTCTTTAAATGCATAGTTGATCCTGCCAAATCCTCCGAGGATGTTCCATCTGTCCCAACCGCCGGAAGTGGTAATAGATTGACCGAGAGCAAGATTTATATCGGTGGCATCTTCAAAGATAAGACCGTTCCTCTGAACGCGCAGTCTTTGCCATGTCGATTGTTCATAGTTGTACCCTACCAGAACCTTTAGATAATGAGAATCTCCGAAATTATTTTCGTATTCGGTATAAAGGTTTGCAGCAATATACTGGGATGCATCCCTGGTCTCCCTCAGGTCATTTGTTGTTGTGCCAACGTAGGCAATTACTCCCGGGTGATTGCTGTAAGGCACGGGTACCTGTCTCCGTTTCTCATTATCAGTGTTGTTCCTGAATGTAAAGTCACCCTTGATCCTGAGCTTGTCATTGAAGAATTGTGAAACGAATCCAGTTGTGGTCCTGAATATCTGGTCCTTCATGTCATACCCGTTCTTGCCATACCAGAAATCGCCGACATTATATACTGCCGACATTGTAAGCGTACCGTCAGGATTGAACATCGGGGCAAGCACATGGCCTTCATCTCCGATATTTCTCCAGATCCCGCTGCCCTCTCCAACGTTTGAAGGGTTGTGATACTTCCTGTCGGAATATTCCGAATTGTTCTCAAGTCTCAGCCAGGGGTAAAGTTGAATGGCTCCCTTGGCCCTGATATTGTGCATTTTATAATCATCTGAATTATAACGGAATATACCAGGCTGATCAAGTAATCTTCCGGTCAGGAGGAAACTGGCAGTTTCAGTGCTTCCCGAGACAGACAGGTTGTGCTCCAACCCTGTGGTGAAGTCCTTGTATAACTCCTTGTATTTATCGTGGCTGGCATAGTAAACATAGTCGCCCGTAACAGGATCGATTTCAACCTCCTTGTCGGTAGGGAGCGGATTGGTTGCTCTTCTTTCAAACTCATCAAGATATGCCTGGGAGAATTTGGCGGTTTTATTTACAGCTGCAGGGAAAGTATTCTCCCAATTGTAGAACGATTCGGCAAACATCTTGGCAAAAGTATAACCGTCGGTTACCAGGTCGGGTACTGCAATTGGCTTCCGGAGCGCAAAATTGGTACCGTAGGTGATGCTGGTCCTGCCTTTTGTAGCATCCTTGGTAGTGATCAGGACCACACCGAAAGCTGCTCTTGCACCATAAATTGAAGCTGAGGCAGCATCCTTCAAAACCGAAATATTGGCAATATCGTTCGGATTGATCATGCTCGGATCACCCTCAACTCCATCAATAAGGATTAATGCACTTCCTCCCTGTCCTATCGAGGTCAGACCCCTGATGTTAAAACTGGGAGCCTGATTGGGCTTTCCATCCAGTAACCTGATATTAAGGTTTGGCACAACACCTTTCAGACCCTGTGTAAGGTTTGACATGGTACGGTTTTCAAGAGCGCCGCTTGTGACCTGATCCACCGCTCCTGTCAGGTTCGCTTTCTTTTGCGTGGAATACCCGACAACGACAACCTCCTCAAGACCTTGTACGTCTTCTTTCAAAGTTGCATTTATAACAGTCTGACTCTGAACAGGTATTTCAGTCGGGACATATCCAACGAATGAGAACACCAGCACTGCATTCAGGCCGGTTACTTCTATTGAATATTTGCCCGTCAGATCAGTCAGCCCCCCCATAAGTGTACCTTTCAACTGAACAGTCGCACCTGGGAGGGGGGCTCCGCTCTCATCGGTCACTGTTCCGGTAATCGTTACTCTCTGGGCATAAACAGATGTTGATGCCAGGAATAACAAAACCATTAGAGCATTTTTCATAAGATATAGGTTAAGTTTATAATTAGGATTCCGGATTTAATCCGAACTTCACAATATAAGAAAATATATATATGTGTTACAAAAATGTTACAATTATGCTACAATTACGATACAGTTATTTTCCAGCCAGGCATATTTTTACTTGACTAAAACGGTTAATCACAATGAGTTATCCCGAGAGACCTTCAGATGTTAAATAATGCTAAAATTGAATTGCAGCGGTAAATTCGAAATAGAATTCTGCTTTATTTTTTTTTCCAGGAATTACTTTCGCCTTTCGCCTTTTGCCTTTTTCTTCTGTCTTCGGTCATTTATCTTGTTATCGTAAACCAGTCGATCAGCAGATTATCCTTGTCAAAAACGCGGTATGTAATTGATCTGTTACTTATATCCATTATCCCAAAACTGTACATGATCCGTTCAGGTGTGAAAGCCATTGTCGGAAGATCCTTTCCCCCTAATCCTGTCGGATTACCGCCTGCAGTGCCATTTGTAACAAACACAGTTCCCTTCCCGGCCGAAAAGGCAGTGCCGGAATTGTTCTTCACGGGAACTCCATCCTTCATCTGGTAGTGACGTTCATATACATGACGGTGTCCGGCCATGCAAAGATCCACCCTGTGCTTTGCCAGTAGCGGAAGTAAATTTTCCCTCCACTTTGTAATATTGCTCCATCCGAAGGAATAGACCGGATAGTGCATCCAGACAATCACCCATCTGATCCTGGCGTCCTTACCGGCTTTCGCCAGTTCCGAATCAAGCCATTTATACTCGGGAGAACCTGGTTTGTATTTCACCTGTCCCATTCCTTCTGCTGCCTGTGCACACCCTGAATATATCCCAATGAACCTGACATTCATATATGTGAAGGAGTAATTAACTTCATCACCCGGGATATTGAAAAGTGAATGATAATCCTCATAAGGTTTCTGGAAGTCTTTGCCTGTTTTATTCTCAACATCATGGTTTCCAAGGACGGGCATCAGGGGCGAGACCGCATTGAGTTCCTGAGTTGCGGAAAGAAAATCTGTCCAGTTTGAAGTTACCGATCCATTGTCAACCATATCTCCCATATGCAATGTAACAGAAGGGGAGTAAATCTGTACCAGGTCAGCAATTTCTTTAGTTTTCTGGAATTTTTCATTATTGGTGTTATTTTGCGTATCACCTATTATCCCTACCCTGAACCTGCCGCTGTCGGGCTCGGTGTTAAAGAAGTAAAGCGGGCTCCATCCCGTTTCATCTGATCCGCACCTGTAAAAATACTTTGTACCCCGCTTCAGCTTTTTAATTTTTGCATTCAGAACAAGTTTGTTATTGAAATCGTCTTTTTTCGCTTTTAAAATATTTATGGTTTCCGGTGTGGGACCATATTTTACAAACTGATTACCCGGGCTTTTTTCGGAACACCAGGTCACTATTACTGAAGATGATGACTCCGGCGTTCTCTTCGCTGTCAGGCTCAGGTGGACCTGCGCCGGCTGAGCCTGCAATGCATTGAATACCTCGACTTTGCACAGGCCTGTTATAAATACAACTATAAGAAAACTAGCAGTAAATGAATGTGGTGATTTCATGTTATGCTTTAATCAGAAAAATACCCTGGATTAAAAGAAAATTCTACGGCTAATATAAAAAAATAAAACGAGTATAATATTCCAGGACAATTTACAGCAGCGCTCCAGGCCGTAAAACAAAAATCCGGGTCATAATTTTAATGAAGCTCCCATTTTTATATCTTTGAATTGAAACTAACCACAAACCCTTAATGGAAAACGGAAAAAATCCTTCACCTGCACGGCTTTACTCACTTGATGCATTGCGTGGTTTTGACATGTTCTGGATAATGGGAGGCGAAGCCATCTTTGCAGGCCTTGCAACCCTTACCGGATGGCCGGTGCTTGTGTGGTGGGCCGAACAGCTAGAGCATGTGCAATGGCACGGATTCCATTTTTATGACATGATCTTCCCGCTTTTCCTGTTTATTGCGGGGATATCCTTCCCTTTTTCGATGGCAAAACGCCAATCGATGAACGTGAGCCGGACATCAATCTATAAACATGTCATTTTTCGCGGTGTGATCCTGGTTATCCTTGGAATAATATATAATAATGGTATCAGGTTTGATTTCGGTGAATTACGCTATGGAAGCGTACTAGGCCGTATTGGCCTGGCGTGGATGTTTGCTGCACTTATATTCATGAATACAAAACTGATCTCAAGGGTAGTGTGGTTCTGGGTGATATTAATCGGATACTGGGTTCTCCTACTCCTCTTTCCTGCACGTGACCTTGGCTCAACTGATCCGTTTTCACAGACAGGGAACCTTGCAAGCTATATCGACAGGCTGATCATGCCGGGTAAACTGTATCGCGGGGTTCATGACCCGGAGGGCATTTTCAGCACGGTCCCGGCAATCTCAACAGCTTTGCTGGGTATGTTCACCGGCGAATTCCTACTGTCAAAATACCTGAATGACAAGCAATTGCTAAAAGTCCTGTGTATGGTCATTGCCGCGTTTGCCCTGATGATCCTTGGAAAGATCTGGGACCTCACTTTCCCGATCAACAAGAATCTCTGGACAAGTTCATTTGTGTGTTTTGTCGGCGGACTGAGCCTGCTCCTTTTTTCGGTCTTCTACCTGGTCATTGACGTCTGGAAATACAGGAAATGGGCCTTCTTTTTTGTGGTTATCGGGGTGAATCCGATTACCATTTACCTTGCTGAGAGAATTATAAACTTTAAATCCGCTTCAAATTTCTTCTTCGGAGGATTTATTGATCTCTTCCCCGAAACATGGGCCACATTCCTGGGAGGGATTGCAATAACAGCAGTAGGATGGGTATTTCTATATTTTCTCTACAGGAAGAAAATATTTTTGAAAGTTTAAAATCACTCAGAACCGTAAGCCGGACCATACCACTTCATCATTAAAATCTGTCCTATGAGAAAATCAGTGTTCCTCGCATCGCTTATCATATTCCTCCATGCACTTCCCATGCTGCCACAGACGGCTGCATCGAAAATAACTGATTCCAATACTGCCCTTCATGCTCTACAGCCTGAATATCCCGTTCCATACGGCCCCCGGACAGCTGAAGAAATTACAGCTGTTCTGAAGCGTGTCCTTAATTATCTCGATGCCTCAACGCCTGCAAAAATGATCGACAGGAAAACAAAGGCGGTAATAAACGACAATTCAAAGCTTTCAGCTGATGCAGTTTTCGAACCCGGAGTATTCAGACTGATCAGCTATGAGTGGGGTGTTGTGTACGGGGCAATGCTCAGTGCAGGGGAAGCAACCGGAGATCCTGAATTCAATAAATACACCCTTAAACGGATGAACCTTATTGGTTCGGTTTCGCAATATTTCAAAAATACCAGCGGCAGCAGCCCGGATGCAACCCCCGTCAGATCTGTCCTCGATCCCCGGGCGCTTGATGATGCCGGATCGATGTGTGCCGCAATGATAAAGACCTATAATATCAGTAAGGATGAAACACTTCTTCCACTTATTGAAAACTATACTGACTATATTTCCTCCAAACAACAAAGGCTGTCTGACGGCACACTTGCCAGGAACCGGCCGCTTCCTGACGCACTTTGGCTTGATGACCTCTATATGAGTGTTCCAGCCCTGGCGCAAATGGGAAAACTACAGGGGGATAAAAAATATTATGACGATGCCTGCAAACAGATATTGCAGTTTTCACAGCATATGTTCAACGAGGAGAAAGGGCTCTATATGCATGGCTGGATTCAGGGGATGGAACCTCATCCTGAGTTTTACTGGGCACGGTGCAATGGATGGGCTATTCTTGCAATGTCAGAATTGCTGGATGTCCTGCCCTCCGGTCATCCCGACAGAAATAAGATCCTTAACAGATACAATGCTCATATCAAAGGAATTGTTCCCTTTCAGTCGGGTTCGGGATTATGGCACCAGCTTCTCGACAGGAACGATTCCTACCTTGAAACATCAGCCAGCGCTATTTTTACATATTGCATAGCCCACGGGATAAACAAGGGCTGGCTTGCCCCGCAGGCTTACGGACCGGCTGCCGTACTCGGGTGGAATGCAGTGCAGTCAAGGGTTAATGCAACCGGACAGGTGGAAGGGACATGTGTCGGGACAGGTATGGCATTTGATCCGGCATTCTACTACCACAGGCCTGTAAATGTTGCTGCAGCTCACGGCTACGGACCGGTAATGCTGGCGGGCGCAGAAATGCTGACTCTGATCAGGAACTATCAGATTGTTATAAACGACTCGGCGGTGATGTTATATAAATTGGGAACTGATTGGGAAAAATACAGATAACTACTATTTCTACAATGATTAACAGACTTTTGATTGTCTTCCTGCTTTTTGGTCAAACCCTGGTCGCCCAACAGCTCTCCTGGCCGGAAACGACCCGCATGAACAAACCCTGGACGCGATGGTGGTGGCCGGGCAGCATTGTAAATCGTGCAGGTCTTACGGCGGCTCTGGAAAAATACAGCAAAGCCGGCCTTGGAGGAATGGAAATAGCCGTCATCTATGGTGTTAAGGGACAGGAAGATAAGTTCATCAACTACCTTTCGCCGGAATGGATGAAAATGTTCACCCACACTCTTGCAGAAGCGGAACGCCTTGACCTTGGAGTTGACCTGGCAAATGCATCAGGCTGGCCTTTTGGGGGACCATGGGTCGATCAGTCAGATGCCTGTAAGAACATTAACTATAAAGTATTTAATCTCAGGGGTGGAGAGACGCATCGTGAAAAGATCGAGTTCATTCAACAGCCGCTTGTGAGGCCGGTCGGCCAGAGGCCTGATATCGCCAGATTGATTGAACCGATAGGTAAAAATAAAGATCTTCAGTTGTATGCCCTTGACCAGATACGGTTTGAAAAACTCCTCCCGCTTTATTCACTTATGGCCTATTCCGACTCAGGCCGGATAGCCGACATCACCCGGTATGTGACACCTGAAAGAATGCTTGAGTGGAAAGCCCCACCGGGCAACTGGACCCTCTACGCGTTGTTTCAGGGCTGGCACGGAAAACAGGCGGAGCGTGCGGGACCAGGGGGGGAAGGGGACGTTATTGACCATTTCTCCGGGAAAGCGATAAATAACTACCTCAGGCACTTTGACACTATTTTCAAAGATTATGATCTGGAGACACTGCGTGGTTATTTCAATGATTCATATGAGGTCGATGATGCATCGGGCCAGGCAGACTGGACAGACAACCTGTTTTTCGAATTCTATATCCGGCGGGGATATGATCTCTCGGGTTATCTTCCGGCCTTGTTTCAGAAAGACGATCCCGAAATAAATGCACGCGTACTGTCAGATTACCGGCTGACTATTTCAGATCTTATTCTTGAAAAGTTTACCGCAAGCTGGACCGGATGGGCTCATAAACATGGGAAAATAACAAGGAATCAGGCTCACGGTTCGCCCGGAAATATCCTTGACCTGTATGCTGCCTCCGATATTCCCGAAACGGAAGGAAATGAAATAACACGGCTTAAATTTGCATCATCTGCGGCTAACGTGACCGGAAAGCCTTTTACCTCATGCGAGGCTGCAACCTGGCTTGGCGAGCACTTCACTTCATCGCTTGCCGATGTGAAAAAGGCCGTTGATCTTTTCTTCCTCGCCGGCATAAATCATGTTTTTTACCATGGAACATGTTATTCCCCTCAAAATGAACCATGGCCGGGATACCTTTTCTATGCATCTGTTGAATTTACTCCGGCAAACAGTTTCTGGAACGATCTTGAGGGACTGAATAAATACATCACCCGTATCCAGTCATTCCTCCAGCAAGGAATGGCTGACAATGACATCCTTATCTATTTTCCGATCTTCGACCGTTATGCCGGCCAGGGCAGGGGAATGCTTGAGCATTTTGATGCGGTAAGCCCTGCATTCGACGGTTCGCCTTTCAAAACCGCCATCGAAACCATGATTGAAAAAGGTTACTCTTTTGATTATATCTCCGATCTTCAACTTACAAACACTGAATTTTACGCAGATCACCTTGAGACCGAAGGAAACAGCTACAGGACCCTGGTTCTTCCGGGATGCAAATATATCCCCATCGAGACATTTACACAGATTCTAAGCCTGGCAAATGAGGGAGCCAGGATAGTTGTTCTTGGCGACCTGCCCGCGAGTGTTGCAGGCCTGGCCGATTTTGAAGAAAAGCAGAGTGTGTTTGAAAGACTTAAGGCCGGAATTACATTTTCTGGTACAAATAATCCTGATGTAATGAAAGCAACATTCGGAAATGGTTCGATAGTACTCGGTAATGATCTGGATGAACTCCTGAGCTTTACCGGTATAAAACGTGAGACCATGACCGACAGCGGGTTGAAGTTTGTCAGGCGTTTTAATCCGTCAGGTTACACATATTTTATTCTTAACAATGAAGACAAAGCTTTTGAAGGCTGGCTTCCGTTAACAGTTGCTGCCTCCTCGGCCGGGATATTCAATCCGCAATCAGGAATTTCGGGTGTTGCAAAAAGCCGTATTACCGCGAGTGGTCAGTTTGAATCATATATCAGGCTTAATCCAGGTGAATCAATTATCTTAAATACTTATGGTTCAGCAGTTAAAGGCTCGCTATACACGTTCTATAATCCTGTTTCGCCATCCGTTGAAATTAAAGGCAACTGGAAGATCGATTTTACTGAAGGAGGTCCTGCGTTACCAGCTTCAAAGGAGGTAACCAGACTTGTTTCGTGGACCGAATTCGGAGGAGAAGATGTCAGAAACTTCTCAGGAACAGCCAGGTATGCGATAAATTTCCGGAGACCGTCAGACAAAGCCGAGGCATGGATCCTCGATCTTGGCAGGGTCTGTGAGAGTGCAAGGGTGTTCCTTAACGGGAAGGAGATAGCCCTGCTGATTGGTCCCGGGTTTCAGGTTACAATTGACAAGAAACAATTTAAGCCGGAAAACATCCTTGAGATCAGGGTTTCGAACCTGATGGCCAACCGGATAGCCTGGCTCGACAGAAATAATGTGCAATGGAAGAAGTTTTACAATATCAACTTTGCGGCAAGATTGAAAGAGAACGCAAAAAATGGCATTTTTGACGCATCGGCGTGGCTTCCAAGGGAATCAGGCCTGCTGGGGCCGGTAAGTATAACTCCGGTCAGGGTAGTTAAATAGAGACGAAGGGACGAAGAGACGAACGGACTAAGAGACTGAGGGACTGCTTCTATTGAATTTAAATTCTTAACTTTATCATAAATAATAAAAGTCATGAACCAGAAGAATATCAATCGCAGGGCATTCCTCAGGAACTCAGCATTAGCTGCAGCAGCGGTGACACTGACTCCGGGCAGCGCCTTTCCGGTGAATACACCGGCTGTAAAAAATAAACTTCCCCGCTGGAAGGGATTTAACCTTCTGGACATTTTCTCCCCCACTCCTCCTGGGAATCAAAATTCAGCCAGGACCACCGAAGAGGATCTTAAATGGATGACTGACTGGGGATTCGATTTTGTAAGGATCCCGATGGCATACCCGAGGTACCTGTCATTCGACAGGACAAAGGATCTCCCGAAAGATGAAGTGTGTAATTTTAATCCTAAGGTTCTGGAAGAAATTGACCAGTTGATCTTTATGGCCCATAAATTCCACCTGCATGTCAGCCTCAACCTTCACAGGGGTCCTGGATATTGCATCAACGCAGGATTCCATGAACCTTTCAATCTGTGGAAAGACAAGGAGGCCCAGGACGCTTTCAATTCCCACTGGAAAATGTGGGCTGAGCGGTATAAGAATATTCCCCCCGACAAGCTCAGCTTCGACCTGCTCAACGAACCCGCGTATATCGAGGATATGAATGACCAGTACGCGCAAAAAGGTCCAGTTCCCGGCGATATATACCGGAAGGTTGCTGTAGGTGCATCGAATGCAATCTGGTCAGTCAATCCGGACCGGTTGGTAGTAGCTGACGGCAACAGCGGAGGGAACAGCGTGATCCCTGAACTGGCAGATATGAACATTGCCCAAAGCTGCCGTGGTTATTATCCGGGATTAGTCTCTCATTACCAGGCCTCATGGGTCTGGAAAGATCCTTCGCAGGCTCCGACCCCCGTCTGGCCGGGTATCATCGATGGAAAACAGTATGGGCGGGAACAGCTTGAAGAATTCTATAAGCCATGGATTGCCCTGAAAGACCAGGGTGTAGGTGTTCATTGCGGGGAGTGCGGCTGTTATAACAAGACTCCGCATAATGTTTTTCTCGCCTGGTTCGGTGATGTCATTGATATCCTTACAAGTAACGGTATCGGGTATGCACTCTGGAACTTCAGGGGCGATTTCGGTATCCTCGATTCACGCCGTGCTGATATAGAATACACCGACTGGTACGGACATAAGCTCGACAGCAAACTGCTGGACCTGCTGAAGAAGTACTAGACGGTCAAAAAAATTTAAAAATTGACTTCCTGACCCGTTTACCGGGAATCAACGTCCCGGAATTTCCTCTTTTAAAATCAATCCACTAATTGGGATTGTTGAAAAAATCCTTTTTAAGTGCAAAGAACGCAAAGCTAAGACACATAAATTCAGCTCTTTGCGAACTTTGCGTCTTTCCTTTGCGCCCTCGCGGTTAAAGGATTTTGACTTATTCAACAGCCCCATGGGGGTTTATTGAGGAGATTGCGTGGTTGATCATTTTTTCTTCCCTCCCTCCATTTTTTTAAGGAAACCGAACAACAGTTAAACAAATTTGTTATTAGGATTAGCCTTCTGTCATGCTATTATCTGCAGACAACTAACCAACAGGGCCTCAGGAAATTAGCACTTTTAAGGAAGTTGATTTCCAGAAAAACAACGATTAAAACTAAATAACTCGGGTATGAATTTGATTCGAAGATCTTTGTTTTTGCTTCTTTTCACGGGACTGGTCTGTCGGGGATCGAGCCAGGAAAAAAGCGAAGAGCTTAAGTTGTCAATTTCTGAAGCACAAGTCTATGCACTTCAGAATAACAGGACTGTCCAGTCTTCAAAGCTTGACATCGACCTGGCAGTTAAAAAGATATGGGAAAACCTTGCGATTGGTCTGCCACAGATTATCGTCGATGCAAATTACCTTCACCAGTTTGTTGTTCCGGAAATCAGTTTCGGACCTGTTCTGAATTTCGACCTTTTACCTGACGGACCGATTACCGGGAATGATCTTGAAAACGCCTTTGAGGATTCGCCCTCAATCCCTCTGGGGGTAAGTGACAATACGACAATCGACTTCACACTTTCCCAGCTCATTTTCAACGGTCAGTATTTTGTCGGCCTTAAAACAACCAAGGTGGTAAAGGAGATATCGGAAAAATCCCTTGTAAGAACTGAAGATCTGACAAAGGAATCGGTGGCAGGGGCTTATTATGCAATACTTGTCATCCAGGAAAACATAAGATTGCTGAGGGAGAGCCAGAAAGCCCTTGACCAGACCTATAATGAACTGGTAAAGATGAATCAGCAGGGACTGAATGAGGAAACCGACGTGGATCAGATGAACATCAGCAGGTCAAATATCCGGACCCTCATCACCTCTCTCGAAGAGCAGAGGGAGATCTCGGTAAAACTGTTGAAATACCAGCTTGGTGTCGGATTTGACAGGATGGTGACCCTGACCGACAGTCTTCCCGGTATTATCGAACAGGGCAATCTGATGTATCTCACTTCTCCGGAATTTAATATTCAGAACAGTGTGGATTACCAGTTGATCAGTACTCAGGAAAAGATCTCCGAATTGCTGGTAAAACTTGAAAAGTCAAGGTATCTGCCTTCTATTTCAGCATTTTACCGTCACCAGGAACAGACAAATCAACCTTCTTTCAATTTCGCTGTTAAGGATGTCATAGGGGCAACCCTGAATTTCCCGATTTTTACAAGCGGAATGCGCTCGGCTAAAGTAAGTCAGGCCAGATTTGACCTTGATAAGGTCAGATTAAGCAAGGCTGATGCCGAACAGGGGCTGACAATGGAGTTTGAAACTGCAAGGAACAACTACCAGACGGCATACAGTAATTTCACAGTCAACCGGGAAAGCATGGAGCTGAGTAAAAAGATCTACGACAGAACCGTTATAAAATACCGCGAAGGAGTCTCTTCAAGTTTTGAGCTCGCTCAAAACCAGAACCAGTTCCTGACAACAGAAACAAATTACTACAATTCCCTTTTGTCATTACTGAACGCCAGGGCAAAACTCGACAGGATACTGAGAACTAAATAACCGGTAAAGTGTTTATTTAAATAATCTGTATTAACGAAAACTAAAATCGTATGAAAGCAATAAGATTACTAACAGTCAGTATAGCCGTCTCATTCATTGCAATATCATGTAGTAGCGACAACACGACCGAGCTCGCAAAGCTAAAAAAACAGCAGGCGGTTCTGGATGAAAAAATAAAGAGCCTCGAAAGTAATGAAGATCCGGCACAGGATGATCAGCTTGATCCCCAAAAATTCAAATTTGTCGGGATCACAAGTGTTAAAACTGATGCTTTTGACCATTACATCAGGGTGCAGGGAAAGCTCGACGGCGAGCTTAATGCATCGGTATTTGCCGAAGTCCCGGGTACAGTCGTGTTTAAATATGCCGATGTCGGACAGAACGTAAGAAGGGGGCAGGTACTTGCGCAGATTGACGATCAGCAGATCCGGAGCCAGCTTGAGAGCCTGGAAACCCAGTATAATTTTGCTTCCGACATGTTCAGCAAGCAGGAACGCCTTTGGGAACAAAAAATCGGAAGTGAGGTTCAGTACCTCCAGGCAAAAACAACAAAGGAATCGCTTGAACAGCAGATCACATCACTGAAGGATCAGATTGAAAAATTCAGGATAAAATCACCTGTCAACGGAACGATTGAAGAATGCAATATCAAGGTTGGAAATATTGTTTCTCCCGACCCGCGGTCGCCGGCTTACCGGGTTGTTGCATTCACCGGCCTTAAGGTCAGTGCAGAAGTATCCGAAGCCTACGCCGCACAAGTACAGGAAGGAAACAAACTGGTAGTATTATTCCCTGACATAAACAAGGAAATAGAATCAAGGATCGATTTTGTGAGCAGGTATATTAATCCGGTAAACCGGACCTTTATGATAGAAAGCAATATTGCGCACAAGTTCCCCGAAATGAAGGCCAACATGGTTGCTATAGTACAGATAAACGATTATCATTCTGAGAATTCCATCCTGGTTCCGATGAACATTATTCAAAAAGATCTTGATGGCAGCTACGTTTTTGTTGTCCGTAAGAAGGACAACTTCGACGGTGCGTTCAAGCAACCTGTCACAATAGGCAATACATACAACGGGGTAGCTGAAATCCTTAAAGGATTGACAGCATTTGACAAAGTGGTTACCGCCGGCTTTCAGGAACTTATTGATGGAGAATTTGTCAGGTTTGAACGGCCGCCTGAAGCCAATCTGACCAGGTACTAAAAAATAAATTTCAATGGAAAAGAAGTTCAAGGAGTTTTTTGCGACAAGCTGGGCGATCGACAATAAGCTCAGTATCTATGTGCTGGTTTTTATGATTTCGTTGTTCGGATTGTTGAACTACTTAACAATGCCAAAGGAGCAATTTCCGGAGATTGTAATTCCAATGGTAGTTGTCAATTCATTATATCCGGGCGCCTCGCCTTCCGACATGGAAAACCTTGTTACCCGGCCATTGGAAAAGAACCTGAAATCAATCAAGGATGTCAGGAAGATAACATCCCGGTCGGTGCAGGATTTCTCATCCATAATAGTCGAATTCAATACAGGCGTTGAGATAAGAGATGCCAAGCAAAAAGTATCGGATGCTGTTGACAAGACAAGGAGTGATTTGCCGAATGATCCCTCCTTTAATGAACCGACGGTCATGGAAGTCGATCTTTCGGAGATTCCCATTCAATACATTAACCTTACCGGCGACATTCCCCTTGACAGGTTAAAGGAGTATGCCGATGAGATCCAGGATCGCATCGAGACCCTGAACGAGATCACCAGGGTTGAGATCGGAGGCGCCCTGGACAGGGAAATCCAGATCGACATCGATATGTACAAAATGAGGGCGGCAGGCCTTACATTCAGGGATGTTGAGCAGGCTGTGAGCCTTAACAATATGACAGTATCGGGCGGCAATATCGATTTGCAGGGAATGAGCCGATCAATCACCGTTATCGGTGAAGTGCAGAATATCGACGAAATAAGGAACGTTGTGATGAACTCCACAAGCGGAGCCATTGTGAAGCTAAGGGATATCGCCAGGGTAGCCGACGGTTATCATGAACCTGAAAATTATGCCAGGTATAACGGGAAGAATGTAATAACCCTCAATGTTGTTAAAAAGAGTGGCGAGAATCTTCTTGCAGCCGCTGACAAAATAGAGACTATCCTTGACGACATGAAGGAAAACAAGCTCCCGCCCAACCTGATTATAGAGACAACCGGCGATCAGTCGCATTATACGAGGGACACGGTCAGGGAACTCAACAATACAATCATTATCGGATTTATTTTTGTCACTATCGTGCTTATGTTCTTTATGGGGCTTGTTAATGCACTTTTTGTGGCGTTCTCTATTCCACTTTCAATGGCGATTGCTTTCATCTTCCTGCCTGTTATTGGTTTTTCACTTAACATGCTGGTAATGTTCGCATTCATTTTTGCGCTCGGAATAGTGGTTGATGATGCCATTGTGGTTATTGAGAATACTCACAGGATATTCAGGAAGACCGGGTTGCCGGTTACAACCTCGGCAAAGTATGCCGCGGGAGAAGTATTTATGCCTATCCTTTCGGGTACACTGACAACCCTGGCACCATTCGTTCCGCTTGCATTCTGGCCGGGGGTCGTAGGCAAATTCATGGTCTTCATACCCATAACGCTTATTATAACCTTGTTTGCTTCGTTGATCGTAGCTTACGTCATCAACCCCGTATTTGCCGTCGACTTCATGAAGCATGATGACGAAAGCCGTCCTGTACCGCGCCGCCAGGTAATTAAATCGACACTCTGGATAATACTCGCCGCCTTGCCTTTTTATTTACTTGGGCGAATAGGCTTAGCCAACCTTATAATGTTTATTGCATTCTCCTACCTTGTTCACAATCTCTGGGCCTACAAGGTCTTTAGCAGGTTTCAGACAAAGACGATACCTGCAATGATGAGTAAATATGAGAACCTTCTGAAATGGGTGCTGACAGGCAAAAGACCCGCGCGTTTGCTCTGGGGGATGATCGGCCTCTTTGTCGTTACAATGTTTCTCTGGAATATTGTAAATCCCAAGGTCGTATTCTTTCCCGACGATGAGCCGAATACGATCAATACTTTTATTAAGATGCCAGTAGGAACCGAAATTGCGGTTACCGATTCAGTGACCCGTATTGTTGAAAAGCGTATTTTGGATGTACTGGGCAAAGATAATCCGATCGTCGAATCAGTAGTAACTAATGTTGCATTTCTGGCTTCAGAAAACGAATTTGACAATTCAACAAAGTCCTCAAATCTTGCAAAAGTTGCAGTTAATTTTGTTCAGTTCTATAAAAGGGACGGACAAAACACCAATGAATATCTGAATAAGCTGCGCGGCGCAGTCAGGGATATTGCAGGTGCCGAAATCGTTGTAGCCAAGATGAGTGGCGGTCCCCCTGTCGGTAAGCCGATTAACATAGAGATCTCCGGCGAAGACTTACGGGAACTGGTTGCATACACTGCTAAATTCAAACTCTTTATCGATTCATTGCAGATCGACGGGATTGAAGAGCTGAAATCTGACTTTGCAGCAAACAAACCTGAACTCCTTATAAGCCTCGATCGTGAACGGGCCAATCATGAAGGTATCTCCGCAGCACTTGTAGGCGATGCCATAAGAACCGGACAGCTGGGTAAAGAGGTCGCAAAATACCGTGAAGGAGAAGACCAGTACCCGATCATGCTTCGTTTTCAGGATAACCAGCGTGAGGATCTTGAGCAATTGCTGAATCTTACAATAACATATATGGACGCCAATACGGGGGTTGTGCGCAAAATTCCTCTTTCAGCCGTAGCAGATGTAGATTATATTAACAGTTACGGACAGATCAACAGACTCAACCTGAAACGGGTGATCACACTTTCTTCAAATGTGCTGGGAGGCTTCAATGCAAATGAGATTAACGCCCGGATACGAGAGATGATGCCGCAATTTGACAAACCTTCCGGTGTTGATATCAGAATGACCGGTGAGCAGGAGGAACAGCAGGAATCCATGATCTTCCTATCGAAAGCAATGCTTGTAGCGCTGTTTATGATCATGTTCATACTGATCACCCAGTTCAATTCAATGTCAAAGGCTCTTATCATTGTCTCCGAAGTGGTATTCAGCCTTATTGGAGTCCTGATAGGATATATGCTTTTTGGCATGACTATTTCGATCCTTATGACCGGGATGGGAATTGTTGCCCTTGCCGGCATAGTGGTCAGGAACGGAATATTGCTGGTTGAGTTTACGGATGTGCTGAAAGGGCAGGGCACAAAAACCCGGCAGGCAATAATTGAAGCCGGAAAGACACGTATCACTCCGGTTGTCCTGACTGCGACAGCAACTATACTGGGATTGATCCCGCTGGCAATAGGTCTTAATATAAACTTCAAGACCCTTTTCGCTTCCTTCAATCCAAATATCTATTTCGGAGGGGATAATGCCATGTTCTTTTCACCTTTATCGTGGACAATCATCTTCGGATTGAGCTTTGCAACTTTCCTTACATTGGTACTTATACCGGTAATGTACTTCCTGATCTATTCAAGAAACTTAAAGAGGCAGAGGCGCAAATTTCATAAAAGACTCAGCCTGGAGCAGACAGAATAATAAAAGTCCGGATGCATGGCGGTCTGATATTACTGCGTTGTCAAACAGGAGAACTTAGTCATCAAGTGCCTGATACACAAGTGCCTTGAATTTATTTACAATTTCGCCGTGGCTTAATGGGAATTGCTGTGCGAACAAAAGGCAAACAAGTCTTTCCTTTGGATCGGCCCAATAGGTTGTCCCGAAATACCCTCCCCATGCGAAGGAACCTTCTGAAACCCCGAGAATTGACTGTCCTTTTTCGGTTGTGATCTGAAAACCAAGACCGAACTTGTCGGCTCCCAGATTCAGGTCACCGATCTGGTTGCAGGTTATTAAATCAACAGTGTGCCTCGAGAGAAGCTTTTTCCCATTGTATTCGCCTTTGTTTAGAAGCATCTGAAGAAAGACAGCATAGTCCTTTGTTGTGGAACTTAATCCGGCGCCTCCGGAAAAATAAGTACCTTTCAACAATGGATAACCGGCAAAGTCCTGAGGCATCGATATCACCTGATGATCAGCATTTTCAGTATTTACCTTTACCAGTCTGCCATACTTTTCCTCAGGCAGATAGAACCAGGTGTCGTTCATTCCCAAAGGTTCGAAGATATGGCTCCTTAAGTACTGGTCAAGCTTTTCGCCTGACAGAATTTCAATCAGGTAGCCAATAACATCCACATTTAAACCATAGGTAAATCTTTCACCCGGCTGATGGACAAGGGGTTGCTTGCCCAAAAGCTTAATGTCGTCCCCTATTGTCACTCTGTCATTGCCAAAACCTCCTGTAATTCCGGCTTTCGTATAGATTGCCTTCATTTGCGGAGAACCAATACCGGCATAATCAATTCCGGAGGTGTGGGTCAGCAGATCCCTTATTGTAATTTCTCTTCCTGATGGAACAGTTGTAAATGTTGTGTCTTTCTCATTAAACTTCTCAAGAACCTGGGGATTGGCAAACTCAGGAATATACTTGGAGATCGGATCATCCAGAAGAAATTTTCCCTCTTCAAACAACATCATTAAGCCGATACTGGTTATGGCTTTTGTCTGGGAGGCAATACGGAAGATATGATCGGTTTGCATTGGTGACTTATTTTCAAGATCGTTCACACCGAATGATCTGTTATAAATTATTTTACCATCGCGTGCTATAAATCCTACCGCTCCTGCAATCCATCCTTTGTTGATACTTTGTCTGAAGCATAGTGTCGATCCGGTTTAGTCGTTCAGCTGACACCTGAACCGATTCAGGATGTTGAAACCCGTAATTGAGTGTTATTCTTTTGCACGTGACCAGGCTATAAAACAGCCGCAAAAAACTGAATGAAAAGTGTTTTTTTCATATGTAACATTTATTGTTATAATCTAGTGAATTTCTTAATCTCATAGGTGCTAAATTATTGATCTTCGCTGTTACGGATTAAAGACATTGATAATTTCAGCTTTAAACTTCACTTCCAGCAACAGAAAGCATCCCAACCCGAAATCCTCAAAGTTCGGAACAATATCATATCCGATCAGGCTGACTGTCCGTAGGCTGTTTTCCCGTACCCTGAACATAATCCAAGGAATCCATCTTGGATGAAGCGACTCCGTTACCAAGCCGTTCCATGCTTTGTTTACGACCGGAAGATATATCCTTTCTGCTGATCAGTCCTTGTTGATGCACCAGGCCATACTGTATGTAAACATAGCTGTGCCTGTAAGCTTCTTTGCCTCCGAAATTTGACCAGGATCAAGAAGGCTGACATTCCAGAAGCCATCCTCACGCTGAACTTTTACCAGGGCATTGAACATCTCTTTAAGCGTTTTCAGTGTACTCCTTTCCGTATGGAGAATTTTCAGGCAAGAATTCCAAGGTTCTGACCAGTGCCGCTGTTACCCATCCATTACCTCTCGACCAGTAACATCCTCTTGCCGTTGGGTTCTGCATAGGGAGGATCAAAGTCCTTGTCGCGCCACCAAAGATGATCCTTAGTAGCTGTATAGTCCGGCTGTTCCTTGTTTAAGTTTTCGTAAAGAGATACATTTCATGTGCCCTGTCGAAGTACTCTGACGTCCTTATAAGATATATCCCAGCCTGGCGAACACCGGCATCGACATATGGATTGCATCTATCCAGCTCCAGTCATCGATCTTATCAGTTGTCAGCATATTATCAATGCAGGCTTTAATATCTTTTATCCTCTCTTCTTTCGAAGAGTCCAAAAGGTACAGGTCGATATATGTCTGGCCGCAGCACTGATCATCGCCATTGCGGGTCTGAATACCATTACGCAATCCCCATTTATGAAATTCCCCCCAGTTGACAGCATAGTTAAAGTATTCCGGATCAGGATTAAGCTTGTAAAGAGCCATCAGTCCTTCATAATAGGTCCCGCGTGTCCAGATGTTGCTTGGCCGTTCCCGTTCGGTTATTATAGTCTTTCCGACATCGGGCCATTTTTCCATGAAGTATTTGTTGGCAAGTACCATGGCTGACATGGTTCTGTCCTTCGGAAGCAGACTGGGCACTGAGATCGGGCGTGAAGGAGAATTAAGACGAACAAGACTTAAAATAAGTGTTCATGAGTGTACCGGATTGTATAACATGGCTATCAACATTTAGTTTCCCCACCTTACTTTCCAACAGCAAACTCCGTCAGGTTCTCAGCAGCCTTTCTGTTTTCAAAGCTTTCCGGGAGCCGGTCGTGGTCAATATATTCATTGTAGATCCACGGATCGCCAATTGCAAAAACATAACCTTTCCCATATCTGTTTTCGGCTATAAGAACCTTACCCGTTTTCAGTCAGCAATTGCCTTTGCATTTCCGGCAAGGTTGATATCGGAAACCTCCTTTATATAAATTTTCGAAACTCCCCTGAAAAGAGGATGATCAGGAAACTTTGTACTTGCCCCCATCTCAAATTCTGTTCCTGTTACCGGGTGAAGAGTTACATGGTTAAAGATCATACCGAAGTTCTTCATAAGCCTGTTAAGATGAGTAAACTCGCAATTTGGGTGCATCATTGGCAAGAATGGCAAGGACTCCTCCTTTCTTCACCCATTTTTTAATGGCCTTTATATCATCTGTCTTCAGGATATAATTAGGTGATTTTGATTCGGTTGTGGTATCCGGATCAACAATGATATAAACATCAATGCCTTTCAAGAACAGTGAGATGAGGTTTCTCCAATTGTTTGATCTTGCTCCCTTTGATGTAAATATCTCGCCCCATCTTGAATATCCGCTCCATTCTGTATCGGTCCAGAGATAATGGAAGGGTTGTCCGGTTTTGGCATTTGTCTCCCGGTTGAACCAGTTATCAAGTCCGACAACAGGCTGGGCAATTGAGCTTTGATAAAGGATGAACGGCAGAAGGAAGGATAATGAAAAGAAGAGCTTCCTGAACTTTCGATTGCTTTCCATGATTTCTAAGGTTTAGTATTCCAAAAATAAAAAACAATAATGATGAATTGATCCCGGTTGTGAAAAAAGAATATCTTTTCAATATCTTTATTCCCATAAATGAAGAATTAAAGTTAAAAAACCTTGCTGGCCTGGTGTTGCGGTAATATAATACCTGGGAGATGAAATAAATAGAAATAAATTGAAATAAATAGAAATAAGTTGAAATAGGTTGAAATGAATGATTAATAAAGATTACTGAGCATGAAAAAATTTTACTTGTTTTTTGCGTCAATTATTTTTATGTTATTGACAGTAAGCCCTGTAAACGGACAATTGAAAAAACTCACCCCGGGAATCCCCCAGGGCAGCATTACTGACAATACCCTTACCGACAGGGATGTAAAGGAAGGCTGGAAGCTATTGTTTGATGGTAAGACTACTGCAAACTGGATGAATGCAAAGTCAGGTAAATTCCCGCCAACAGGCTGGGAGATCAGGGATGGCGCCCTCATCATAAATCCGCAGACAAAAGCTGAAGGCGGCGGCGGGGACCTGGTAACTACTGATAAATACAGGAATTTTGAACTTGTTATTGACTTCAGGTATTCTGAGGGCGCAAATAGCGGAATCAAATACTTTGTTGA
This sequence comes from uncultured Bacteroidales bacterium, assembly GCA_963737255.1. Classification (GTDB taxonomy): domain Bacteria; phylum Bacteroidota; class Bacteroidia; order Bacteroidales; family VadinHA17; genus LD21. The sequence goes on along the minus strand of CAVTSB010000002.1, from coordinate 812,445 downwards.
CACTGAAGTGAATAGCGGGGAAATGGCTTCGATCGGATGCGAATATCAGATCCTTGACGACAGACTTAATCCGGATGCAAAGGCCGGAATTGCGGGTAACCGTACTCTTGCGAGCCTTTACGATCTGATAGCTCCAAAAAACATAAGGGATAACGGGCCAGATGTTTGGAACAGGGCTGTCATAATTGTAAATGACAAAAAGGTACAGCATTGGCTCAACGGACAGCTGACGGTTGAATATAAAAGATCAAACAAGGCCTGGAGGGATCTTGTGGCCACAAGCAAGTTCAAGGATTTCAAGGGATTCGGCGAGGTTCAGGAGGGAAGGATCCTGCTGCAGGACCACGGGAATCTGGTATCATTCAAGAATATCAGGATCAGGGAGTTCTAAAGGCAGGCTTACCGCTGTTCCAAACATTTTTACTATCTTGGTTGTTTAAACAACTCTTAGGGTAATGGCTGATCTGAGATGTGTTCCGGATTTGTTAACCATCGAGACTTCTATGCCATAAGAAACCTGGTATCAGTCACTAAATTTAAGCCAAAATGATCCGGTCAGGTCTTATCGCGATACTCCTGCTTTTCTTCTCCCTTCTCAGCAACGCTGAAACCGGTGGCACACTGAAGGGAAAAATCGTCGACAGGCACACGGGCGAGCCACTGACGGGCGTCTATGTCCTTTACGGGAAAAACCTGGGAACCACAACAGACAAGGATGGCCTGTACCTCATTGAAAACGTTTCAGGAAGGCTAAATATCATTTTTCAATTGATTGGTTACGAACCTTTTTCAACAGAGGTTTTTGTAGGGGAAAATGAAACCCGCGAATTAAATATCGGACTTGATATGAAAGTCCTTGAGATCGATCAGATTGTCATAAGCGCCAACAAAACAGAGCAAAAGGTCGCGGAGCTTACAGTATCAATGGATATTGTAAAGGAGTCATTTATTGCTGCCAATCATATAACTGACGCACAGGAAATTATAAATAAGACCACAGGGATAGAAGTAATTGACGGCCAGGCTTCGGTACGGGGAGGCAGCGGTTTCAGCTATGGAGCCGGGAGCAGGGTGCTTGCGCTGATCGATGGGTTGCCCATGGTTTCTGCAGATGCCGGAAATATCAAATGGCAATTTCTTCCTCTCGAAAACCTGTCGAAGATAGAAATAATAAAGGGAGCATCCTCCGTTCTTTACGGATCATCGGCTCTGAATGGGGTGATAAACTTCCGCACTGCCGATGCAAGCAACACTCCTGTTACCAAATTCTTTGCTGAAGGAGGGGTGTTTGGCAAACCACGGAACAGGGAACGGATCTGGTGGGACACTCCAAGGACCTTCTCGACCCTCTCGTTCTCTCATCTTCAGAAATTTGGCAGCACTGATATCGGCATTAGCGCCAGCCTGCTGGCTGATGAAGGCTACAGAAGGCTCAACGGGGAAAAGCTGGGACGGATCAGTTTGAAATTAAAGCACTTCAACAAAAAATTTGATGGTTTGACCTACGGCCTGAACGTTAATTCGGGTTATACCGAGAAAAGGGACTTTGTGCTCTGGGAAAATGCCGGACCGGGTGCGCTGAAACAAAAGGAAACTGCGACAATTGAATTACACGGAACCTTTTTTGCCCTGGATCCGTTTATAACACTTAAAAAAGATGACAGTTATGAACACGATCTCAGGATGCGGTTCCAGACATCATTGAACCGCTTCCCCGAAAATAAAAGTACGAACAGCGATGCCTACTCACTCTATTCAGAGTACCAGTTCAGGCAAAAGCTGGTCCGGTTTATTGATCTGACGGCCGGACTGACAGGCAGTTTCAGCGTAATACGATCAAACATGTACAAGCATCATACCGGCTTCAATGTTGCAGGATACACACAATTTGAAGTTCATCCGTTCGACCGTGTGGAAGCTGTGGCCGGGGTAAGGATTGAACAAAATGCGCTTGACGGTATATATGACCGGCTGGTCCCTGTATTCAGGGCTGGACTCAACTGGCGGGCGGCAGATTACAGTTTTCTCAGACTTTCATTCGGGCAGGGCTATCGATATCCGTCAATTGCTGAAAAACATGCCTCAACAACCCTTGGTTCGGTAAGCATATTCCCCAATCCCGATGTTGAGCCAGAATCAGGATGGAGCACCGAAGCCGGCTTCAAACAGGGAATCGTATTCGGGAATATGACCGGACAGCTTGATTTATCCATTTTCATATCACAGAACTCCAATATGATAGAGTATTACCTGGCAATTTATACCGATCCGGTTACAGGTGTCGCTTCCACGGGGTTTCAGGCGACAAATATTGAACAATCGAGAGTTTATGGCACTGAATTTGAATTTATTGTGAACGGGCTCATCGGTAACGTGAATACAACATTTACGGGGGGTTATACATATATCTACCCTGTTGAATTCAATAAATCGACACAAAAAAATACAGATACATGGTTAAAGTACAGAAGGAAGCATTCGGGTAAAGTCTCGTTGCAAACATCATGGAAGAAAGTAGAGTCAGAATTGAATCTTTACACCAAATCAAAAATCCTTCGGATTGACAGCTTCTTTCTTCACCCGGAAACGGGAGAAGCCATTCTTCCTGGTTTCCCTGCCTATTGGGCAGACCATAATACTGGATTCATGGCGCTTGACTGGAACCTGGGATACAGGCTGAACAGCAAGCTCACATTGTCGCTGGCAGTTAAAAACCTTACAAATACCGAGTATATGACACGTCCTGGTGATATTCAGCCTCAGCGGAACTTCAGCCTGAGGCTCTCGGGCAAGTTCTGAGCATGGTAAGCCCCTCAAAGTTGAACTGAATAAATTTTATTACCTTTCAGATATGAAAGAAATCCATAATCTGAAAGTAGGACTTTTCGGGATAGGTCTCGATGCCTACTGGCCACAGTTTGATGGTCTTAAAGAACGTCTTGAAGGTTATATCGGTGAGGTCAGAAAAAATCTCGGGAGGTTTGATGCGGAAGTAGTCAATCTCGGTCTTATTGACGATCCGGCCAAAGCCATGGAGGCCGGACATAAATTCAGGCAGGCTGACGTTGATATAATATTCCTGCATGTAACGACATATGCCCTCTCTTCCACTGTTCTTCCGGTTGTAAAAAGGGCCGGGGTACCTGTCATAATACTTAACCTGACTCCCACTGATACTATTGATTATAAAAATTTTAACCAACTTATCGACCGTACCCGGATGACTGGTGAATGGCTTGCAAATGTCTCCGCCTGTCCGGTCCCTGAAATTGCAAATGTTTTTCTCAGGGCTGGAATAAAATTTCACCAGATAACCGGCGTCCTGAAAGGGGATGAGGAGGTTTGGCATGAAGTAAGGGAATGGGTCGAAGCGGCATCAGTTGCCAATATAATGGCGCATAACAGGCTCGGCCTTATGGGGCATTATTACGGTGGTATGCTTGATGTTTATTCAGATCTTACACTTCAGCTTGTTCAATTTGGGGGGCATATCGAAATGCTGGAAGTTGATGAGTTGTCATCTCTGAGGAGGAATGTTAATCCCAGGGAAATCGCGGAACGGATTAAGATTTTCAGAAAGGAATTTGATATTCATCCCGATTGTTCTGAAGAGGATCTGAAACTTGCAGCCAGAACATCAGTTGCTCTCGACAGGCTTATTGAGGAACATGATCTTGGTTCGATGGCATACTTTTACAGCGGCTCGGGATCATCCGGGAATGAAGAGTCGATCAGCTCCATCATTCTGGCCAACTCACTGCTTACCGCAAGAGGTATCCCCGTAGCCGGAGAATATGAGGTCAAAAATGTTCAGGCAATGAAAATTATGGACTCCTTTCATTCCGGCGGATCATTTACGGAATTTTATGCACTGGATTTTAAGGATGATGTTGTTCTTATGGGACACGATGGACCTGGACATCTGGCTATAGCCCAGGGTAAAACAAAAGTAAAGCCGCTTGATATTTATCATGGAAAAGTCGGGCGGGGATTGTCAGTTGAAATGTCGGTCAAGCATGGTGATATTACTTTATTGTCGGTTGTACAAAAGGGTGACGGGAAATTGTTGCTCCTTACAGCGGAGGGTGAATCTGTCCCTGGCCCCATCCTTGAGATCGGAAATACAAACAGCCGTTACAGGTTTCCCATTGGCATGAAAAACTTCATAAATACCTGGAACAGCTATGGCCCGGCACACCATTGCGCTGTCGGAGTAGGACATTTAGCATCAAAGATCAGAAAACTGGGGGATTTGCTTGATATGGAGGTGGTGAAGGTCTGCTGAGAAAGAAATTAACCATGCAGATAATCAGACTTTACTTAATTAAGTATATTTATCCTCCCAAACTCTAACCAAACCAGACGTCATGAAATATATCTACACCAGGCCTGTACTTTTTTTTGTTGTCGTCTCAGTCATTACAACATCGCTTGTTTCCTGCAGGAAAACCAGTGATGTCCAGGTCAAAATCAATGATTTTACCTCACTTTCGGCAGAATTCAGACAGCCATCAAAGGAGTTCACAACCGGTCCTTTCTTTGTATGGAATTACAAAATTACCAGGGAAGAGATCGACAAATACATGAACGATTTCAAGGATGCAGGCAGCAGTCAGGTGTTTGTCCATCCAAGGCCCGGACTTGTTACCGAATACCTTTCGGATGAATGGTTTGATCTTTTCAAGTACACAGTTGATAAAGGAAGGGAACTTGGCATGAATGTCTGGATATATGACGAAAACTCGTATCCCAGCGGATTTGCAGGCGGTCATGTTCCGGATCAAATGCCGGAATCGTTCAACCAGGGCCAGGGATTGAAGATGACAAGGACGGAAATTCTACCTGATACCGCAGACAAATTTCTTGTTTGCCTCAGGGAGGAGAATGGTACTTTTACTGACATCACATCCTCTATCAGCGCCGAAATGGGAAAAACCGGGAAATATCTGCTTTTCTCAAAAACATTTTACACCGCAGGCGACTGGTATGGAGGCTTTTCATATACCGACCTGCTCGTGCCCGGTGTAACCGGGAAGTTCATTGAAATTACGATGAAGGGTTATGAAAAATACACAGGCAATGAATTTGGCCGGGTGATTCCGGGGATTTTCACTGATGAGCCTGAGATTCCCTCCCCGGGGGGTATCCGTTGGACACCTGACCTTTTTGATGTCTTTCAGAAGAGATGGAATTACGATCTTAAAACAAAGCTGCCTTCACTGTTTGAAGAAACAGGTGACTGGATGAGGGTGCGGCATAATTATACCCAGACACTGCTCCAACTGTTCATCGACAGGTGGGCAAAGCCCTATTATAATTATTGCGAATCAAAAGGACTCGAATTTACAGGTCATTACTGGGAGCATGAATGGCCGAACATGCGACCGGGCGGAGACAATATGGCCATGTATGCCTGGCACCAGCTTCCGGCTATCGATATGCTGTTCAATCAGTGGAACGATTCGACTCCGGGGGCCCAGTTTGGAAACGTAAGATCAGTAAAGGAGCTTGCAAGCGCAGCCAACCAGACAGGCAGGCAGAGGAAATTAAGCGAGACCTACGGAGGAGGAGGCTGGGAGCTGACTTTCACCGATATGAAACGACTCGGCGACTGGGAATACGCCCTTGGCGTCAACCTGATGAACCAGCATCTTTCACATATTACTCTTGCCGGTGCAAGAAAATATGACTACCCTCCTACTTTTACCTATCATGAACCATGGTGGAGCGACTATAAATATCTCAACGATCATTTTGCCAGGCTTTCAATGGCGTTGTCTGCCGGCAGACAAATTAATGAAATACTTGTTCTGGAACCAACAACAACCTGCTGGTTGTATGATTCATATATCAAAAGAAATCCAAAAGTGGCTGAGATCGGGCAGGCATTCCAGACTTTTATAACCAGGCTCGAAAAGGAACAGGTTGAGTATGACCTGGGATCTGAAAATATTTTAAAAGACCTGGGATCGGCAAAAGACGGAAAGTTTGTAGTCGGAGAATGCTCCTATTCAATGGTGGTCATTCCTCCAATGATGGAAAACCTTGACTCTGTAACCTATAAGCTGCTTGATAAATTTGTAAACGATGGAGGGAAACTGATCGCCTTTTCGCTTCCCTCATTGGTCGATGGAGCCCCAAGCGAAAGCTTAAAAGAGTTCTTTTCATATAATTCCGATAAGATCGTCACAAAGCAGAACCTGACACCTGCCCTAGTAAGGGAGTATTTCTCCGATCAGGATCTTAGTTTTACCGACAGAACAGGTGGTGATCTCTATCATCATCACCGGACAATGGCTGACGGAGAGGTTCTGTTCATGGCAAACTCCAGCCTTGAAAAGCGGACCAAGGGGCTTGTGAAGATAAAGGGAGCAGACGCAATTGAATTGAATACCCTGACTGGGGAGGTTAATGGCTACCCGGCTCTTCAGGACGGGGAGTATGTCAGCTTTACATATGATCTGCCGCCGGCAGGAAGCCTTCTTCTATATTTACCTTTTAAAAAACAGGGTAACTTTACCCTGGCTGATAAGCCAAAAGCATTCGAAACGATAGGGTCGGAGTCTGATCTGCAGATATCAAGGGACCGGGAAAATGTAATAACACTTGAGTTCTGTGATATTCTGATCGGGGATGAACTTACACCCGACCTCAATACCTATTATGCAGCAGACAAGGCATTTAAGAAACACGGATTTGCAAATGGCAACCCGTGGAATACATCAGTGCAGTTCAAAACCCGCACCGTTGACAGGGATACATTCGGTATCAATTCAGGTTTTACGGCAAAATATCATTTTGTAGTCGAAGGCGATTTTAACTATTCATCTTTCAGAGCGGTAATCGAAAGGCCGGACCTGTGGAGCGTTACTATGAATGATACTGAAATAAGGAGCGAGGAAGGCAAATGGTGGCTCGACAGGGCGTTCGGCGTTTTCAATATCGGATCGCTGATCAGGAATGGTGACAACACTATTTCACTAAAAGCCAACCCGATGAAGGTTCATTCTGAAATTGAACCCGTGTACATAACCGGCGATTTTTCGTTAAAACCTGCAGAAAAAGGCTGGACAATCGGGCCGCCGGTAATTTCATTAAGCACCGGAAGCTGGAAAGAGCTCGGAATGCCGTTCTACTCCTGGGGTGTAACCTACAGCAAAGAATTCAATATTGAAAAATCCGGAGGCAGGTTCTATGTCAGCCTTAAAAACTGGAAGGGAACAATTGCAGAAGTCTATGTCAACGGGCATAAAGCCCCGGTGATAGCCTTTCCTCCCTACCAGTCGGACATTACCAAGCTGATTAAAGAAGGCAATAACGTTATAGGTGTTAAGGTGATCGGAAGTCTTAAGAATCTTCTGGGCCCGCATTTTAATGATCCTGCCCCCGGGCTGGTTTCTCCATGGCTGTGGAGAAATGTCAGATCATATCCCCCCGGGAAAGGGTATCAGATTATCGATTACGGCCTGTTTGACGATTTTACGCTCCTCAGAGGCAACTGATTAGAATGAGTCTTTCAAATATTTCGAACACAGTAGTCAAAGTCGATACAATCAACTTAAAATCAACCTGCTATTTTAGAATTATTTGCATAAACCAAATATTTTTCTACATTTGCCCTGCTTATGCTTTTTAACTAACATGGTCGTTTGAATTTAAACCCTATGGGATTCAGTCATTTATGTTTTGCAAATGAATGTATTCCTTAAATTAAACTTAAAAACTATCGTATGAGAAGATTTTTAACATTGCTTTCGGTAACTTTTATTTCCGGCAGTTTGTTTGCCGGTGGAGTGGTAACCAATACGAACCAGAGTGCATCGTGGGTAAGACTTCCATCCAGGAATGCTTCAACCAGTATTGATGCCGTCTACTATAATCCGGCAGGATTAATGAGACTGGAAAATGGTTTTCATTTTTCAATCTCCAACCAGACTATACTTCAGAACAAAGAGGTTGAGAATTTCTACACCGGTCCCGGTGGAGCCTTTGGACTAAACCAGAGTCTTTACAAGGGAAAGGTTACTGCCCCGGTATTTCCGAGTGTATATGCAGCATATAAGATGGACAGGCTTGCTTTCTCCCTCGGGTTCAACCCGGTAGGTGGCGGCGGCGGCGCAACATTCGACAAAGGTTTACCGTCATTTGAAATTGATGCTTCCGACCTGGTACCCTCACTGGCATCAAGCATGGGAGCAACCGGCTACAGCCTGGATGCCTATTTCGAAGGCACTTCTGTATTCTTCGGGTTCCAGGGAGGTGTTTCATATAAGATCAATGACTATATCTCCGTAGCTGCCGGCGTCCGTTATGTTATGGCAAAGAACACCTATATGGGTCACCTGCGCGATATTACAGTTATTCTGCCGACAGGAGGCGTGAGAGCCGATGCAATAATGTCAGGAATTGCAGGACAGGCCGACCAGGCTGCTGCTGGTACGGGTCAGCTTGTAGCCGGCGGGGCCGGAGCTTTGACTCTCGCCCAGGCTGAGGCTGCAACCATTATTACAACCCAGACACGGATGCAACTTGAAGGTGCTCTCGCAGCATTTGGTTATCCCACTTCAGTTACAATCGCCACAGCCGATGCAATTTTCAATGGGGCAAGCGATAAATACACCGGTATGGCTACGCTCCTTGGCGATCAGGAAGCAGAGGTCGAACAGACCGGTTCGGGTTATACACCCTTCGTCAGCGTAAACATTTCTCCTCTTGAAAACCTGAATATCGGTATTAAATATGAAATGGCCACCAGGCTGGAGCTTGAGAACAAGACTACAAAAGACTTCACCACAGGCTTTACTGCAGAGGGCACACCGGTAACCATGTTTCCCAACGGGGAAAAAATAAGGAACGATATGCCTGCATTGCTGACCGTCGGAGTTGATTACGGAGTTACAGACAAACTGAACATAACTGCCAGCGGTAACTACTATTTTGACAAAGCAGCCGACTATGGTCACAAGATTGACGGGGTCTATGTCAGCAATGAGGAGATTTTCGACAATAACTACCTTGAACTGGCAGGTGGTTTGCAGTACAGGATCAATGACATTTTCCTGGTCAGCGGCGGTTATCTTTACTCGAAAACAGGAGTAAATGAAAAATATCAAAGCGATCTGACATATAGCCTGCCTTCAAGTACTATTGGTGCCGGTGGTGCTATTTCCCCATTTGAGAGGCTTCAGATCAACCTTGGCGTAGGCTATACGATGTACCAGAAAGGTGAAAAAACCTTTAACCACATACTCCCTGACGAGTCCGTAATTCCGGTAAAAGAGACATATTATAAAGATAATATTTTCTTTGCTGTCGGAGTCGATTTCAGTTTCTAACCTGAAACCAGAATACTAACAAAAGAGGGTGTCTCAAAAGGGACACCTTCTTTTTTTTTAAGGATGTTCATTTCTTTTTGTTCGTCCAAAAAGAAACGAACCAAAGAAAAAGGGCGCCGGAAATGATAACTTCAACCTTTTTTGGCAAAATGCCTTAAGCTTCACGCGCCCAAAAAAGGTTGAAGTTCGCGCCATTTCCGGTTTGCCACGGCACCATCCCGCTCGAAATTATTGTTAATAATTATTGTAAAGTATTGAAAAGAAGGGGGATGCTCGAGTTATCATCCTCGTTTACTGCTTAAATTAGTAGTATACGGGTACCTCTCTAATCAATACTCCAGCCGAAAAATATCGCAATGATTTATACGAATAAATTCGGAACCAACGACCCGTGTCCGATGTATTCCCAATCCGCAATCGCAGATCCGCAATCACCGATTCGCAATCACCGATCCTAAATCACCAATCCGCAATCCGAAATTAATACCTGATCCCCTGATCATTAAGGAATTTTATATATTGAGCAAGTCTCGGCGCTCCTGAAAGTTTAAACCTTTTATACCATTGCTCCGCACCGGCCGAATCCCCAGCTTTTTTAGCAAGGTTTATTATGTTTATATAGAGCAGACCTTCTGAACCCGGATCCTTTTTATCAGTCTCCTCAAGGATATCAATAAAAGAGTTCATTGCCTCAGCTGGAGAAGAATTGTCAGCCTTTGCAAAGGCTTCATTTATTGTTCTGTTCAGTTGACTGTCAAGGGTAATTCCATAAAACGAAAAACAGTTATCGGAACAATTTTCTGTCAGATCAATCCATTCAGTGCCCTCTTTAAGCGGCGGAAAGGCCAATGTGAAATCGAGCTTCTCCCCGATTGATTTGAACTTATGGGTCACAGGGCATGCAGGGATTCCACCGGAAGAGGTCATCTTGCTTCGGGTTCCGTCGGGATAGATAATGGTTATTTCTTTATCGGCGCAAAAGGTGCCTCCCTCGATCCTGTTTTCAATGTTCATAAAGAAAACGGTTCCCATTGAATCCGTTTCAATCTTCATTATTTCAAGTGTCTCGTGGCTTTTCAGCCCATAATTCGGGGTAAGGATTGTCTGTGAGTTTATGATTCCGGCAAATGAAAAAATAATACTCAGGAATGTGAATAATCTCCTCATCAAAATGTGTTATATTATGAATGCAAGATACAAAACTCTGTAATTCTTTTGCCCCCAATACCCACCACAAATCTCCCCTGCTGATATTTAAGGATTTAATAATCCGTATTTTGAGGATCAAAATTGCACCATGCAGCTGTCCAGTTTGTTGAACCGAAGGCTCCTCTGAAAGCTACCGTCGTAAAGAACGAGTCGGATAACCTTGTGTTTGTGAAAGAGGCTCCGCTCAACAACGGCGAACCTGCGGAAGGAAGGAAATCCGGGGCTGTCAGGTTAAAAGGATCTGCAATCATCAGAAGGTCATTGGCAGCCATTATCTGGTTATTCCTTAAAGCATCGGTAAACCATGCTTCCGCATCGGCCTGGTATGAAGTTTCAAAATTGGCTGTCATTCCGGCAAGTACCGAATTCTCTACCTGAAGTACATTTGCTGCTGCCTGTGCCGGAGCATCACCTTTCTGTCCGTCGATATATAAGCCGTTTGGCCAGCCGGCAAATACAGTATTGTAAATTGATGTACGTGATCCGCGACGTAATTGAATTGCATTCCTGTAAAGGGTATTTATCTGGGAGGCAGATGTTGCCAGCGGGCCGAACATACTTCCGTTTACAAAGAGCGGAGAAGTGACAGGTGTAAGTGTTGATCCGTCAGCATCGTTGTCCGACTCAAAACCATTCGACTGCGACTGGTCCGCACTTGCAGGGTCCCTGAGACTCAGGAAGAACTGTACTTTTCCGGAGAACCCGTTATCAGTGTCAAAATCATCATCCCAGCCTCTGAAGGCAACAAGATATTTTGCATTAACATTTCCCCCGAACCACTCATACGAGTCATCGCCGGAGTAAGAGACCTGGACATGGTCGATTGTTGTGCCTGAACCGACTGAATAGAGAGTTAATCCGTTGATCTCGCTGTTTGAGGTTGCCGTAAGCGGAATTCCGGGAAACTCGATCCTGACATACTGGAGAACACCTGAATTATCTGCAGCATCAGTGCCTCCGTAAATTGAACCGATACCACCTTCGGCGATACCCACCCCCGTTCCGTTATCATGTTTGTTGGTCGGTGCATTACCGCATATTACAAGGCCACCCCAGTCGCCATATCCGCGCTGACCTTTCGGCTTATCGGAAGTAAAAACAATCGGACTGGACTGTGTTCCCTGTGCCATTATTTTAGATCCTCTTTCAATAATAAGAGCACCCTTGGTGCCCGAGACACCTTTAATGATTGTTCCGGCTTCAATTGTAATTGTGGCATTATTTTTTACATATACGAATCCTGACAGGAAGTAACGTGCATTTGCAAACCACCTTGTGTCGGTCGTAATATCACCGCTAACTGTTATCTGCTGTCCGTTTGACGGAATCACAGTTATATTGCAGGCTGCCTCCAGGAGAGTGTTATCCTGCGATGTCGCCTTGATCGTCGCAGTGCCCAGAGCGATTCCTGTTACAACGCCGTTGGCCACAGTTGCAACGGATGGATCGCTCGATTCCCATGTAAGGTTTTTATTGTCTGCATCAAAAGGTTCAAAAACAACTGTTAAATTAATTGTTGCCCCTATCATAACATCAGCGGTTACTTTATCCAAATCAATTCCTGTTACTTTCACATCCTTTTTTTCACACGATGTAAATATCGCAAGTAATAGTAATGTCAGTAATAGGTTGAGCATTCTAAATTTTGTTTTCATATTTTCTTATTTATTGATTATTAATAGTCATCCCCCCGGCCTTCTTCAAAGGGAGAATTTTAAGTGCTGAGGCTTTATTACAGCTTCATAGTTATTCCCAGACTGAAATATCTGCCCGGATAATATGTCCTGGTATATTGCTTCCGGTCAAACTGTTTGATTCCGCTTTCAGCACCTTTGGTATAGGTACTCATATCAACAAGGGCATTGACCGACTGCATGTACTCGGCTTTTTCGTTGAGAAGATCCTTTATACCACCTTTGATCTCAAATCTTTTCCCGATCGTTTTGCTGACAGTCAGATCAATAACATTCCTGGGCATTTCATAAATATCAGGAATATCTTCCCATTCGTTAGGAGACGGCCGGCCGACGGCAACGATCCTTTTCCCGATAACGTTATAAAGAAGACTTATCATCATTCCGTTTTTTTCTCCCTGGTAATAAAGGCCTGCATTAACAATATATGGCGACTGGCCTTCAAGCGACCTGTCCCGTGATAGTGAACCATCAGGAAAGGTTACCCTGCTCTTTATAACAGAACTGTTCAGAACCACCATAAAATTCTTTAATCCCGGGATAAATTCAAGCGATTTTCTCAGTTCTGCTTCAATCCCTGCACTATATGCCGATTCAACATTCTCGAACGAGTATTGTGTAGGGTTATTACCCAGGATAATCTGTTCGATCGGATTAAGAAACTTCTTGTAAAACATCCCGATATTGAATGTTTCACCCGGATCGGGGTAAAATTCATATCTCAGATCAAAATTGTGAATATATGCCTGTTTGATGTCGGGTGCTCCATATATTCCAGCATTCTGTTCAAAATCAACATAGTAGAAAGGCGCTATCTCCCTGAACTCTGGCCTGTTTATAGTCATGCCGTACGCTGCTCTGATAAGGCTTTTTTCCGAGAAATTATAAGTCATGTTGGCTGATGGGAAGAGGTTGACCGTATCCCTGTCAACATTTACCCGGATTGACGAAGCCTGCTTATAGCTTGAAAGTGTCTGCCTGTTTTTCTCAACCCTCAATCCTGCATAAATATTTACCTTTTCCCCTATCGGAATTCTGGTGGAAAGATATCCTGCGATCTGATTATTTGCTGCAGTATATGAATCGGAAAGTGCAGTCACCTCAGTCAGTTTGATCCCGCTGGTGAGATTTATATTTTCATCAGTGAATATCTGATCAACCGGCAGCCAGGTCTGTCCGAATGTCGATTCACTGCTCCCTTTTGCATAACCGAAGTTCCGGGCATTAAAGCTCCTCTCCTTATTTTCATGATAGAATCCTGCCTTTATTTCAGGCTGAAATCCTCCCATATTCAATTGTCGGGTAAAATTAAGGGAAGCTGACATGGTATTCTCATTCAGATTGATCCACATTCTTGACTGGGAAGAGAGATCGGCCTGATCGGAAAACAGCAGCATATATTTTTCAGGATCGGTCTCATCCCGTAGATATCTGTATCTTTTTGTATCCGGTTCTTTTTTATTTGAAGATGCATAACCAAGAATCCAGTCAACTTTTGTCTTTCCTTCGCCGAATGAATGATCGCCTGCAAGCTGTCCGGTATAAATTGATCTGCTCAGATATCTCAGTTCTTCCGACCTTATATACCTTCCATTGTTATACCATTCCCTGCCGTTCTCCTGATATAGCGTGACGTTCCCGACTGGTTGAAAAGATTGCGGAACTCAAGCTTGGTCCCTTTTCCAAGGTAAAGCGATGTATTGTTCATTAATGCGATCCTTGCGGAATTGGAAAACTGCTGATCAAGAAACTGGTTCAGATATGAAGGTTTATCGGTCGAATAATCATAAATTGAATAATCGGTATTCTGAATTTTTTCGGAACTGTTTGAAAAACTGTATGTCACTGCGGTTATATTTCCCAGCGTATGTTTCCCGATATTGAATTTGCGGTTTAGTCCGGCAAGAAATTTCTGATCGGGATAAGCAGAAGCCCGCAAAGCAGACCAGTTATTATTCAGTTCCCTGCCGAGGAAGGTGATTTTCTCCTTTATGGCCGGATTTGTTGCAAGCTCGTACTCATTAAGGTGAGCTGGCATATCAGCCGGTAATGCTCTTGAACCATTGTCAAAGCCAAGCCAGTCGGTTGATCCCGGTACCGGTTTATAAAAGTCCCTGAATGTTGTGTTCTCACTGAAACCGGTGCCGTATGAGAAAAATGCCCCATTCTTCTCAGGCAGGTTTTTTGTGGATATCTTTACAAATCCTCCCGAAAAATCTGCAGGAAGTTCAGCAGCAGGTGATTTAAATATCATTATATTCTCGATCATTGAACTCGGGATGATATCAAATGAAAAAGCCTTTACATCAGCCTCGGCACTTGGAGTTGCTGCATTGTTCAGCCAAACATTATTATACCGTCTGCGAAAGTCCCCTGACAATCAGAAACCTGTTATCCATTATTGTAATTCCCGGAACCCGTTTAACAACTTCTGACGCATCCTTGTCGAGTGTCTTTGATATCTGCTGTCCCGAAATTCCGGTCGACACAAACTGACTTGCCTTAATATCGGTTATCATCGAGATCTCGGTATTGGTCCTTCTGATTGCAGACACAGTTATATCACCAAGGCTTACAGATTGCCCTGCAAGTTCAATATTTACAGCTGTCGTCTTTGCCATGTTTCAACTATCTACATTTTCAATTACTCCTGGTAGTGTATGAAACATATGATACTTTAAGTTATACTTACCCGGTTTAAGATTTTGCAGTTGTAAATTGTCCATTAATATCAGTTGTTGTCCCTATTGTGGTACCATCGATCTGAACTGTAGTTCCGATAAGTGTTTCTGAATTTGATTTATCTGTTACGGTTCCTCTATTGCTCCGGTTTGTCCATTCAGTTGCAATTCTGTACCATAAAGAAGAAAATAAGTATTCCAGGATGCTTGATTTGATAAAGATTTTTCATTGTTTATCAAGTTGATGATTTTTCAAAATATCTCCGCTGCAAATATCCGTCTAATTATCCTGAAGGCGGTTACAAACCGTTGAAGGTTTAATTACAATTATGTTACACGTTGACTGAACAATTTGTAATAAAATTGTAATACAATTATTCACTTATTGCTGTTACCTTTGCAGCCAGGAGTTTGAATATTGTCTAATCACCCCACAGGGGTGTTTAGTGCTAAAAGACGGTAATGTCGTTTCATCAGAAAAGTATATGTCTTTAATAAATATTCAAATATCAACTCAACACCAATGGATACAAAAAACAAAAGAATTCTAATAGTTGACGATGAAGAAGATCTGTGTGAAATTCTTCAGTATAACCTGGGTAATGCAGGATATCAGACAGAGGTTGCACATTCGGCAGAAGAGGCACTGAAGAGATCCCTTTATAGTTTTGATCTTATCCTTCTTGATGTAATGATGGGTCCGATGTCAGGATTTAAGCTTGCAGATAAGATCAGAAAAGAAATGAATATTAATGTTCCAATTATCTTCCTGACTGCAAAAGATACTGAAAATGACATGCTGACCGGATTCAGCCTCGGTGCTGATGATTATATTCCCAAACCATTCTCTGTTAATGAATTAACAGCACGGGTAAAAGCAGTTCTTAAACGTGTCCCGGGCAGATAAGATAAAACCGCCGGCAACTATCAAATTTAGGTGATATAGAAATGGATACTATCAGGAAAAGACTGATAATCAATGATGAAAAAATTGAACTTACAAAAAAGGAATTTGAAATACTGAAACTGCTTCTTGAGAACCAGGGAAAGGTTTTTTCAAGAGATGAGATACTGACTACTGTCTGGGGAAATGATGTGATAGTAACCGAGAGAACTGTCGATGTCAATATTACCAGATTAAGGACCAAACTGGGAATCTACGGCCAGAATCTGAAGAACAAAACCGGTTATCGGATATTTTTTTGAATTCTGATCACATCCCGGTATGTTAAATTCAAAAAATAAATTCAGGAACAATCTGCTCTTCTTCTATTCGGCTATCTTTTCGATAGTTGCCATTCTGATTATCGCATACCTCTATCCAAAGGGAAAAACAGTACAGGATATCAACACTGAATGATGAATTATATAATATTACACAGGATAGTAGATAATTATGTAAATCTTAATTCAATATACAATTCCGGCGAATACCAAAAAATAGATTCACTGAACCTGCTCCTTCCCCACCCCAACCTGCGGATATCGATAATTGATACCATCAGGAAAGGTCCTTTATGACAGTTTTGTTCACGACTACGGAACAATGGAGAATCATAAATCAAGACCTGAGATTATTGAGTCGCTGCAATTCGGATTTTGGAACAGCGATAAGAAGATCAGGAACCACCGGACAGTAATTCTATTATTATTCAAAATTTTATCAGTAAGTATTTTATCAGGGCTGCCTTGATCTATGATGTCAATATTGCTGCATTTTCTGAAGGCAAATCTTAGTTTTCTGTTTATCATCCTGGGTTGTTTTATTGTTATCGGAGGGTGTTATTCTCCTCGTTACAAACAGGTTCGGTGAATCAGTCACACGATTGCAGGATTTTATCGTAAGCCTGAAAAATGACAGACCTTTTAATTCGGATTTCCCAAAAAATGAGCTTGGGGTTATCGGTTCTGAAATACTTGGAAATTTACAATAATCTTTTATCAGCCAAAAATGATCTTGCTATTGAGAAAGAGAAACTTTTCAATCACCTCAATGCACTGAATGAAGGAGTTGCATTCTTTTCAAATGAAAGGGAGATTATTTTCAGCAATGATCATTTTATCCAGCAAATGAACCTGATTTCGGGTGATCTGAAAATATTCTCTTCAAATTTTTTTGAAATCCCGGAATTCTCTGCCATTAGTGAATTTATCAGCTAAATATTCCAGTGTTGAAATCAATTCCTCCGATCCGCCCAAAATGGAATATCAGGTTGTCAAGGATGGCAGGTATTTCAGTATTCAGTGTGTGATCTTCCATGACAAAAGTTTTGAAGTGATTCTGAATGATATTACAAAAATCGGCAAGAACAAGCTCATCAAACAGCAGATGACTTCGAATATAGCTCATGAGCTAAAAACACCTGTGGCTTCAATAAAAGGATATATTGAGACTCTGATAAATGATACTGCAATAGAGCCAAAAAAGCAGAAGTATTTCCTTGAAAAAGCTCTTGCACAGACCGACAGGCTTACCGGACTTATAAATGATATTTCGGTGCTGAATAAAATTGAAGAGGCAGGATCATCATTCCAGCCGGAGAAGGTCAGAATAAAGAAAATAATCAGGGAAGTCCGTGATAATTTCATGTCGGCAATTGAGGCGAGAAAAATGAAAGTTGAAATAAATATTGAGATGATCTGACGGTTAAAGGGTAACAAATCACTTATTCTCTCAATCTTTCAGAACCTGGTGGAAAATGCAATTAACTATGCAGGTGAAGAAACTACTATCAGGATACTTATTTATAATGAAGACAAGAAATTCTATCATTTTTCATTTTCCGATAATGGAGTAGGAATTCCACATGAACATATCAACCGGGTTTTTGAACGTTTCTACCGGATTGATTCCGGTCGGTCGAGGAAAAGCGGTGGGACAGGTCTTGGTCTGGCAATTGTAAAAAATGCAATCCTGCTTCATAAAGGAGAGATGTCATGGTCCGAAACAGGGCCGGCGGAGGAACCGAATTTCTTTTTTCACTTCCAAAATAATAGTTTATCCAATGCGGTCCGGAAGTCATCATTTCATGCAACCTTTATCTGGATAGTCCTCATTAATCTCTGCAACACTATTGAAGATCCTGCATACATTTCATAATTAAGTGTATCCAAGATCTCCTTCTTTTTTGTCATACTGACAGCATTCTTTCCTTCTTAATAAAAAGATTTATAATTCCGGAATAAAAAATCTCATCTGCCTTTTTTGTCAAGCTCCTTGATATTTCCGCAGCTTTTCATTATTTTATCCTTACTGCTATTGATGTCCTTCAGATACATCCAGACATCTACTGATTTCTTTTGAAGCAAGATAAACAATCTCCTGCCATTTCATTGTAAACCGGATATATTTCAGAAATCTTATAAAGATTCACCATTCTGGCCATACTGTTTATATTTTCCAGTACATCGTCTATTTTGTTAACAAGCTTACTTATGTCTTCCCGGTCAAATGGAATAATAAAAATTGTTGAGGCGGGCACTAGGTATCCTTTTAATATTATATCACTGTTTTTCTCAAGACCACTGATCCGTTGGCTATTTCTTTCTGTTTACGGGATCGTTTGTCTCATAAGAAGCTTTAGCTGTTCGGCAGCTTCAACAAGATTTTTTCCGATTCTGTCAAAAAACGGGAACAATGAATAATATTTCGGTGTAAAAACATTCCTAAACTCTCTCTGGTCATTTTTTAGATTATTAATACTAAATTATATAACAATCTATAAATTCTTTGTTCAATTAGTTTAACGAAAGTTAACCTCTCTTTAACAAGAATTCATATCCTTTCATGTGAAGATTTTTTACATTTTTGTTACAAAATCCACATCTCACAATCAATGAGTTCCTTGTGTAACAGAAAGACAAAATAAAAATCAGAAAACTAGCCTTAAAAGCATAAATACATAATGGCTCCGATACAGGCCGATACAGGTATCGTCAGTATCCAGGCCCAGAATATTTTTGTGGTAACGCCCCATTTTACCGCTGAGGCCCTTTTAGTGGCACCAACACCAATTATCGCTCCTGTTATTGTGTGAGTTGTGCTGACAGGAATTCCAAGTGATGTGGCCATGAATAGTGTCAGTGCACCGGCAGTCTCAGCACAGAATCCTTCAAATGGCTTCAGCTTTGTAATCTTCTGACCCATTGTTTTTACAATTCTCCACCCTCCGAACAAGGTACCCAGGGCAATTGCAGCATGACACGACAACACAACCCATAAGGCAGGATCAGAATCCTTTGGAACCTTGCCAACAGCAAACAATGCCACCCAGATTATACCCATTGATTTTTGCGCATCATTGCCTCCATGCCCCAGACTGAAAGCTGATGCAGATAACAACTGTAATCTCCGGAAATGTTTGTCAATTCCAAACGGCGAATGCTTTTTCACAATGTGAAGCACAATTACCGAGATGATGTAAGACATCACCATTCCCAGCACGGGGGCAACAATAATAAACACTCCTATTTTTAAAACACCTGAATATACAACAGATCCGAATCCGCTTCCTGCAATTGCTGCTCCCACCATTCCTCCGACAAGAGTATGGGATGAACTTGAGGGAAGTCCCAGCCACCAGGTTATAAGATTCCAGACTATTGCGGCAGTGACAGCAGCAGCAATTAAATCTAAGGTGACTATATCAGCATCAATAACTCCGGCGCCTATTGTTTTGGCAACACTGAAAGCGGGAATACCAGAAAAGCAATAAAATTAAACGAGGCTGCCAGTCCGACCGCGGCAATCGGAGAAAGTACTTTTGTTGAGACTACAGTTGCAATTGAATTGGCAGAATCGTGAAATCCGTTTATGAAATCGAATACAAGAACCAGGGCTATAAGTATATACAAATACGTCATGACGGATGTTTAAAAGCGTGATAAAACGAACTATACTTCCTCAATCTTTTATTCATCGCAATGCCCTCAATTGATCTGCCTTTTTTACCTCCCCAAAATTACCTGATTACCTTCTCTTTTTTTATCTCCTGCTGTTAAGTTTTTGTTACAAATTACATTAGCAACGTTCAACAATAAGGGACAGCCGTGACGGTTTGTCAGGAACGCAATTACTTTTTCAATTTAAACAGCTATATTTAAAAATTAAACAGCATGGATCTAATGAAAGAAAAGTGGCTTGAATGGGCAACCAGGCTTCAGTCAATAGCACAGGCGGGTCTGACATTCGGAGAAAACCAGTACGACCTTGACAGGTACCAGGAAATAAGGGATCTTTCTGTTGAGATCCTTCATGAATATACTGATATCAGTTATGAAAAGATCAAGGATCTTTTTGCTTCCGAAACCGGTTACCAGACTCCGAAGGTTGATATAAGGGCATCCGTTTTCAAGAATGACAGGATCCTTATGGTGAGGGAAAAAATTGATGGTTCCTGGTCATTACCCGGAGGCTGGGCTGACGTAAACAGTTCGGTCGGAGAATCAGCTGCCAGAGAATGCCTTGAAGAGGCTGGTGCAGAAGTCAGACCAAAAAGAATAATTGCAATCCAGCTGGCAAACAAACACTTCAATTTCCTTTATCCCTTCACCATTTACAAGGTATTTGTAGAATGTGAACTGATCAGTAACAACTTTTTCGAGAATACCGAGACAATGGAAGCAGGATTTTTTAGCATTGACTCTTTGCCTCCGCTTTCAACCGAACGGAATACAAGAAAACAGATCGAAATGTGCTTCGAGGCAAAACAGCATGATCTGTTTGAAACGATCTTTGATTGAACTTACCTAATTCTCCAGATAAATATTTTTTTCTCTCTTTTCTGTCACTTTACCAATCACAGCCGCCCTGGTTAATCCGGCTTTATGCAATTCTGAAACCACTACCCCTGCTTTTTCCTCTGGCACACTCATCAACAACCCCCCTGATGTCTGGGCATCCATGGCTATCATTTTCAAATTGTAATCCAGATCCTCACTAAAGCCTGACTCATGCTCGACAAAGTCAAGATTCGTAAATGAAACTCCCGGGATACAACCTTCATCAACCAGTCTGTATGCTTCTCCTATCAGTGGTACACGGCCCATATTCAGGGACAAGGATACGTTGCCTGCCCTTGCCATTTTAAGGGCATGACCGGCAAGTCCGAATCCGGTCACATCAGTGGCTCCCTTAATACCGAACTTCCGCATCACCTCTGCTCCCGTTTTGTTAAGCAGCTTCATAAAATATTTTGACTCTTCAATATCCGCCTCTGATGCCATCCCCATCCTTTGTCCGGCAAGGATCAAGCCAGTACCCAAAGGTTTTGTAAGTATCAGTAAATCACCTGGTCTGGCCCCCGCATTTGTAATGATTTTACCAGGGTGAACGTATCCAACTACAGCAAGTCCGTATTTTGGCGGGAAATCCTCGATTGTATGTCCGCCGATAATTCGTGTACCGGCTTCCGAAGCCTTATCGTACCCTCCTACAAGGATATCAGCATACGCTTCCATCGGAAGCTTACCGGACGGGAACATCATAATGTTCAAAGCAATAACTGGCGTGCCGCCCATCGCATATACATCGCTTATTGAGTTAGCCGCAGCAATCTGCCCGAATTCATAAGGGTCACTGCAGACAGGAGGGAAGAAGTCGGTTGTCAGAACAAGCGCAAGCTCATCATTTACCCTGTAGACTCCTGCATCATCATGGGTGTCAATGTCAACAAGAATGTCCGGATCAACCGGAAGGGGAATATGCTTCAGGATCTCTTCAAGCTGCCGGGGTGGAATCTTTGCCGAGCAGCCACCTGATTCAACCATCCCCAGAAGATCAATTTTCATATCACCTCCCCTTTTTCGAAACAGTCATTGTCCAGAAACCTTCTGATTCCGTAACGGAAAAACCAGCCTTGTTATCTTTTAGAAATCTCGAAATATTGTTCAACGCGTTCTGACTGCCAATAAGTACCTGGAAAGCTTCTTCCATCCCGGTTTCTTTTATAGCCCTCTTTGTAGCGATAAGCGGTGCCGGGCACGACTGACCCCTTGTATCAACAATTTTCATGTCATAAAAAATGAGTGCTAAAAGTACGAAAGTTATATTTAATCGAAAAGTTTTTAATTTTAGGCTTCAATCCGACTCCGTCAGGTCATGTCTTACCTGATCGCCGGTCTTTACTATCTGAGGCCAGCTTTTTCAGGATGATCCTGCCCCTTGCAATAATACCAGCTGATCCCTCTCCCTGAAGCATATTGACGCTGGCCACCAGTTCATGAGCAAGTTCGGGATAGATAAGCGCAAGCTTGTAGATGATCTCCATTGAATAAGCCTTGACAGCAATAGCTGATGTTGCGGAAGCAAGGGCATTGAAGCAATGATCCGTCAGGATTCCGTGGTGGCGGCGGCTGAGCCTTTCAGGATCGACCAGCGAAATGATCCTCAAAAAAGATCTTTCCGTGCTTTCATTGTCAATTCTTTTAAGCCCTTCGATAATTTCAGTCATGTAGGGATAGATCATCTCCGGAAACTTATCGCAAACTTTTGAGAGTGTCCATGATGCCCTGAAGGAGAGTTTCCTGTCGGGCATAAAAGAGTACCCGATCAGTTTCCTGAAAATGGCCGGATTTTCGATCGCTGACAGGGCAATCCATTCAGCTTCCTGCATGCTCATCATCTGGTTAACCATCCTCTGAAGGTCCTGGTCATCGGTGATCGACTGATCCTCTTCTGTCAGCTCCGGCCATTCAGTCTTATTCCCATCCAGTTTCCTGATATACTGGTCCGCCACCAGGATATCTGCTTCCGAATAGTCGACCGTCATCAGTTCTCCTGAGGCAAGCCATTTAAACGAAATATGTTCGGAAAGGAGAGGCAGTTCATCGAGCGTGTCACAAATAAAAGGTATAAGTTCTATCTTTTTATTGCCATAGTCATACTCAACCTCCGGCATCCGGCAGCAGATTACAATTTCAATTGAGAGTTCCTCCATGATCTCCCTGATGATGCATTCTTCCTCCGATTCACCGGTCTGTACCTTGCCTCCGGGAAATTCCCATTTGAAAGGATGATCGGTCTTTTCACCCCTTTGCACAACGAGAACCTCATTCTCATCATTCCTTATTATTGCACACGTTACCCTGATCATAAATTTCTGCTTATAATATCTTCATAAAGAGGGATTACATCCAGGTATTCGGGTCTTTTGCTTTCGGGACTGACCTTAAAAGCAAGGTGTACCAATCCGTTTGTGACGATATAGTAAGGCACATCAAATTCCCTGTTATAATTATTAACCTGGTCAAACACCTCATTGTCAATAATCTCCACATCCGGTGACTTGCATTCAACGATCAACACGGGCTTTCCGTTCCTGTCGCAGACAACGATATCGGCCCTTCTTTTCAATTTATTATAGGTAAATGGCATCTCGACAGCGATAAGTCCTGAGGGATACCTGCCTTCCTGGATAAGATACCTGATGAAATTCTGCCTAACCCACTCCTCGGGCGTTAGCCTGACCCATTTTCTTCTCTGCCGGTCAAATATCATCTCCGAACCATTCCTGATGGATATACTGAACGAATATTGCGGCAGATTTAGCTGTTTCAAGTTTGTTTTGTATTTTTGAAACATGAATTTTATATGTTCAAATCCTTCCTCTTCACCTCACAAATATATTGAGATAATTATTTCGGACTTAAAAATATGAAAACCAAGGAAGATATTGTTAATAACTGGCTCCCGAGATATACAGGTAAATCACTTGATTCTTTCGGAAAGTATTTCCTTCTTACCAATTACCTCTACTACGTCGAATTGTTTGCCAAGCTTAACGAGGTCAAGGTAGAAGGCATAAACAAAAATATGCCCAGCGCGACAGCCGACGGGATTACGATAATCAATTTCGGGATGGGGAGCCCGAATGCTGCCACTGCCATGGACCTTCTGAGCGCCGTCAACCCCTCAGCCGTACTGTTCCTTGGAAAATGCGGCGGCCTGAAAAAAAAGAATACGCTTGGAGATCTTATTCTTCCGATTGCTGCGATCAGAAGCGACGGAACTTCAAATGATTATCTTCCTCTTGAGGTGCCGGCGCTGCCTGCATTCAAGCTGCAGAGCGCTATTTCAGCCTCGATCACCAGGCTCAATAAGGAGTACTGGACAGGAACTGTATATACAACCAACAGGAGGGTCTGGGAATATGACGACAGGTTTAAGAAGTACCTTGTGAAGACCAGGGCAATGGCAATCGATATGGAGACGGCTACAATCTTCACTGTTGGTTTCGCAAATGAAATACCTACAGGGGCGCTTTTGCTGGTTTCTGACCAGCCCATGATCTCAACAGGTATCAAAACGGAAGAGAGCGACAGGCTCGTAACGGATCAATACGTTGAAATGCATCTTAAGATCGGGATCGATGCCCTGAGAGAAATTAAAAACAACGGGATATCAGTTAAACATCTTAGATTCTGACCATGCCGGCTACGTACGACCAGACAATCTCCGACCTGAAGAAACGGATCTTTAAGCCTGTCTATTTCCTGGCAGGCGATGAGCCTTATTATATTGATCTGATCACCGACTACATAGCCGATAAAGTGCTCACTGATGACGAAAAGGCATTCAATCAGGTCATTATTTACGGAGAGGATACAACCGTCCATTCAATTATCGATACCGCCCGCCGTTTTCCGATGATGGCAAGCCATCAGGTCGTAATAGTCAAGGAAGCTCAATCATTAAGGAAGATAGAGGATCTTCAGTTTTATGCTGAGAATCCGTTACCGTCAACAATACTGGTTTTAAACTATAAATACAAGACACTCGATAAACGGACCAAACTATGCCGGCTGCTCGATACACAGGGCGTATACTTCGAGTCGATGAGGCTCCGCGATTACCAGGTCCCGCCATGGATAGAAAGATACCTGATGGCAAAAGGGATTAAGATCAATCCTGATGCTTCAGCCATGCTTACCGAATTCCTTGGCACCGATCTGCATAAGATCGTCAATGAGCTCGACAAACTCCTGATCACGCTTCCGGCAGGTAAACCCGTTATCACTACGTCACTGATTGAGAAGAATATAGGAATCAGCAAGGACTATAATAATTTTGAACTTCAAAAAGCAATCGGTGAAAAGAATGTTATCAAGGCAAACATGATAGTTCAGTATTTTGCAAATAATCCTAAAGATAATCCCATAACCCTGACAATTGCGTCGATTTTCAGTCTCTTCACAAAAATCCTTACCTTTCATTGCCTTCCTGATAAGTCAAAGAACAATGTTGCTTCAGTTCTTAAGATCCATCCGTTCTTTGTAAAGGATTATGAAACCTCGGCAACGAAATACAATGTCTCAAAGACTGTACAGATTATAAGCCTGTTACGCACTTATGACATGAAGTCGAAGGGTTTTGGGGATGTCAGCACCGAACCGGGAGATTTATTGAAGGAATTGGTGTACAAGATTCTGCATGTCTGATTCTAATTCATCTCAGGTGATTCAGGAAAATCAGCCCACATCCTGTATTTATTCTTGAATGACCGGAGCAGTCGTTTCCAGCTGTCAACGCCTCTGCTGTTCATTATGATTTCAGATCTTACTTTTGCTATAACCCACGAGTTCTCCTTGATCTCACGTTCAAGCTGTCCGGCCGACCACCCCGAATAGCCCAGAAAAAACCTGATCTGGGCAGGTTCGACAGAACCCATTCTGATCAACTTCCTGATGACCTCAATATCGCCACCCCAGTAAATGTCTCCCTCTACCCTGACGCTCTTTGGAACCTTTGTCCCAAGATTATGAAGATAATGCAAGGTATCGGGAGAGACCGGTCCGCCCATATTAAGATTTTCATTCCAGCCGTCAAACCCTGTTACAGCATCACTGATCTTTATATCGAGTTTTTTGTTTAATATAAATCCGACTGATCCCTTTGCATCATGATCGGTCAGATAGACAACACTCCGGTTGAAAAAAGTGTCGGGCAGAAATGGCTCCGATATCAGGATCTTGCCCTTTTCCGGGATTTTGTCTTCGGGAAGAATAGCAAAGAGATCAATTTCCGGTTTCATGAAGGTAAAATTACAGACACAATTTACGCATTTTTATTAATCAGTTATAAAAATCGTGCCAAATGAAATGTAAAAAAAAATATTCCATTCAATTACTTCAATAAAATAATGTAATACTTTTACCTACGCTATTTATATCAACAGATGCAGAAAAGTACTTTACGAATTGTTGGAAATAAAGCAGTTCTGAATATCCGTGAGCGGATGTGCGAGACTGCCGAAGAACTGCTTGCCAGTGATAAATTCAGGGCAGTACTTGATCATTGTATTGATCATTTGGAAATCAGGGATTCACCCCTCCTCGGAATATTTGAAAATGGTTCCACGGATGAGAAATCGGTGGATGACCTCCTGAAAACACTCTCACTGCTTATAAAATATGAGAGCAATGTTGTTCCCCATATTTTTGAAAAGTCAGAAATATTCCTCAGGGATCCCCTTCTCCTCAATGAATTTGTTGAACATCTTTACGATTACTGGCGTCACTTTGACAGGTTCATAATTAACGATTCCGAAGGTGATCGTCTGGATAAACGACCTTACCGGACGTTTAATGAAACAATTGAGCATCTCACTCACCTCATCCGGACTGTTTACAGGCATGTCCAGGAAAATATAACGGGAAGCCATCCTGCCGTTTACAGGCAGGTGCCTGCGGGAGCTGAAATGGCTGTTATATCATTACCCAAAGAGATAGCCTGGACCGATGAAAGATACAGGAAACTGAATTCTGTGCCCGTGATACGCCAGATCCTTATCTATCCTCCACTTGTGATCCAGCAACCCATGAACAAAAGAACCGGTCATTTTAAGAGGATCTGCGTAAATCCGATCGATATGGTGGATCTTAACTCTGAAGACTGGCTGTGCTTTCCCGCCAAAGTGGGGAAGTTCATTATAATGGTCTACTTTCACCTTGATTTTTATGATCTTGGATTATCGCTTTGTAACCTTTTTCAGCTGGCGGAAGATACTGAGATTGAGAAGACTCCCGATGCCGTTTTTATTTATGGGGTTCCGGGTAATGTACTTGATAACCTTTCGACATACCCGACAGTATTTTTTAATGACGAAGTGAACTCCCTGTTTGTGGGTGCAATACCGGGCAGGGCTGAATTCGGATATTTTGGCTATCTGAAGAAAATGATGCTGACACTTCATAACTCCATAGTTATGAAAGCGGGGAACATGCCTTTTCATGGTGCCATGGTAAAGATACTGCTTCATGGCAATAAAGAAGCAACAATCCTGATGATGGGCGATACCGGCGCGGGCAAGTCAGAAACGCTTGAAGCTTTCAGGGTGCTTGCTGAAAAGCAGATCAGGGAACTGAAGATAATTGCCGACGATATGGGATCGATCGAGCTTGATGAAGATGGATATCCGGTAGGCTATGGGACTGAGATCGGAGCGTTCCTGAGGCTTGACGACCTTCAGCCGGGTTATGCATACGGCCATCTCGACAGGTCGATCATCATGAACCCCAGCCAGGTGAATGCAAGGATCGTTTTCCCCGTAACTACTTTTAATACAATTAGCAGGGGACAGAGGATCGATTATATTCTATATGCAAATAACTACGAGGAGATCGATAACGACCATCCTGTAATTGAGCGGTTTGACACACCGGAGTGGGCTCTTGACGTCTTCCGCGGAGGAGCGGTGATGAGCAAAGGAACAACAACGTCGACCGGCCTTGTTCACTCATACTTTGCAAATATCTTCGGACCTCCGGAATACAGGGACCTGCATGAGGAAATTGTCAGGAGGTGCTTTGCTTCATTCTTCAGGAAAGGAGTCTTTGTCGGTCAGATGCGGACCAGGCTCGGTATTATTGGTTATGAGACCACCGGCCCAAGGGAAGCTGCAATGGAACTTCTTAAGATCATTGGGGAAACTCAATAAAAAATACGTATTATAATATGTATTATAATACGTATTTTTTATTGAGGGAAGAGTTTAAGAAACCAGAGGCAAAATAAGGGAAGACTAGCTGATATCTTCTGGTAAGAAAGACTTATCCTGTCCTGCTTCCTGCATCATTGCAATTACCGCGTCAAAAATATCCTCGGCACTTGGTTTTGAGAAATAATCTCCGTCGGTCGTGTAGGCCGGCCGGTGTTCCTTCCCTGTAAGTGTTTTCGGAGGGCTGTCAAGATAATTCCAGCCTCCCTGCCGTTCCAGCAACTCCTGCATCATGAATGCAGTGGTACCTCCCGGTACATCTTCATCAACAAACAAAACCCTGTTAGTTTTCTTTATGGACTCCACTATCATCATTTTCCTGTCGAACGGAACAAGTGTCTGAACATCTATCAGTTCCACAGAAATTCCATGCAGTTTGAGTTGTCTGGTTGCTTCTGCAGCGATTTTTACCGTTGAACCGTAGGTTACGAGAGTCAGGTCCGTTCCTTCACTTATAACCTCCGGGACGCCCAGCTGAAGCCTGTATTCGCCGATGTTGTCCGGCATTTTTTCTTTCAGCCGGTAACCATTCAATGGTTCGATTACAATGGCGGGATCATTCCCTTCAAGAAGGGTGTTGTAAAATCCTGCCGCACGCGTCATATCTCTTGGAGTGAGCACGTACACGCCTCTGACGGAATTCATCAGTGTGCTCATGGGAGATCCGGAATGCCAGATCCCTTCAAGCCTGTGCCCTCTTGTGCTGATTATCAGGGGAGCCATCATTCCGCCTGCTGTCCTGTAGTAAGTCGTTGCCAGGTCATCACTAAGGAGCTGCAGGGCATACATCAGATAATCAAGGTACTGAATCTCGGCAATAGGCCTCATTCCCCTCAGGGCCAGACCAATTCCCTGTCCAAGTATGGTTGCTTCCCTGATACCGGTGTCAGTGATCCTCAGCTCCCCGAATTTCTTTTGCAATCCTTCAAGCGTCTGGTTCACTCCTCCTATTTTGCCACTGTCCTCGCCGAATGTCAGCAGCAGCGGGTATTTGGAGAACAGCTTTTCATAGTTGTCCCTGAGTATCTGACGTCCCGGCACTTCAGGAGAATTAGCAGAATATACCGGCGGAATCGGCTTGACATTCAATACTGAGGTTGGTGTTTCGTTATACAGGAAGGTATTATAGCTGTTCTCTGCATCTTTATAGTTACGTCTTAGCCAGCCCTCCAATTCTACCTTCAGGTTATCAGCTTTCATACAGGTTGTGCACACGTTTCTCAGTATTTTACGTGCAGCCATAAAATTATCCTTCCTTATCGGAGTAAGTACCTTTTTAAGATCTTCAGCGACATCGTCAACGCCGGCTTCTTTCTTTTCCTCTGTGCACCTGCATGAACGATCATTAATTATCTTAACAAGCGCATCCCTTTCAACCTTTATGGGATCCTGAAACATATCCCATGCCTTCTTTCTCGCTTCCTTTACTTCTTCCGCAGCATTTTCGGCCAGAGCGTCAAGTTCGCCGCCCGTTGCAATTCCCTCCGAAATGATCCATTCACGCATTTTCTTTATCGGGTCAAACTCTTCTTCCCACTTCAGGCGCTCCTCGTTCTTATACCTTTCGTGCGATCCGGATGTTGAATGTCCCTGCGGTTGTGTTACCTCTTCAATATGGAAGATAACCGGCTTATGGTCGCGTCGGCAAATCTCTATCCCCTCTTCATAAAGACGGAGCAAACCAGGATAGTCCCATCCCTTGCCCTTAAAGATCAAGATCCCGGGTTTCCCCGGCTCATCCTGAAAACCTTTCATTACTTCGGATATGCTTCCTTTAGTCGTCTGGTATTTTTTCGGGACTGAAATACCGTAACCATCATCATATACTGAGAGAGCCATGGGAACCTGTAGTACACCTGCAGCATTGATCGTCTCCCAGAAATGGCCTTCTGATGTGCTTGCATCGCCTATCGACCCGAAAGCAACTTCATTTCCTTTGACCGAGAGATTTGTAAATTTGTGAAGATCCTTGTTCAGCCTGAACATTTTTGAAGCATATGCCAGTCCGAGAAGCCTTGGCATCTGGCTAGCCGTGGGAGAAACATCGGCTGATGAGTTTTTCTGCTTTGTCAGATCACGCCATGTCCCGTCAGGGTTTACATTGGGAATTGAAAAATGGTTATTGAAAACCCTTCCCCCGCTTCCCACCCGATTGAGCGACTTGTCAGTATTGCCATACAGCTGATGAAAAAATTCGACTGAATTGTAAAGGCCCATGGCCATCATCCAGGTCTGATCCCTGTAATACCCCGATCTCCAGTCACCGTTCCTGAATTGTTTGGCGAGTGCTATCTGGATAATCTCTTTCCCGTCTCCGAAAATTCCGAATTTGGCTTTGCCGGTAAGCACTTCCCGCCGGCCCGTAACGCTAAGGATGCGGCTCAGGTTTGCCAGCCTGAAATCGGAAAGAATAGTATCCTTGTTTATAATATGCTCTGCATTCATAATGTGTTTACCATTCATTGTCTCTTGTCCGGATGTCTGTTTTTGGTTCATATTTTTAGGTGATTTTTTTATGCCTGTACAAGTTAAACAAACTAAACAGATGGTTGTTTACTCTATAATGAGAATTGATAGCTATCTTTGCGGCAGGAAATCCATCTGAACAACGGGGGTGGAAATGTCATAGTGTATAAAACAGGCAAATTCGGATCAGATGTTTCTTAAACTACTTATAATAAGCGCCATACTTCTTCTTCTCTCCTTCATACTTTTCGGGATAAGGATTCTGCTGAAGGATAACGGGCAGTTTCCTGAAACTCACGTCGGGAGGAACAGGGAGATGAAGAAGAGAGGTATAAGCTGTGCCCAGCGAACTGATTTAGGTTGCGTCCCGTCAAAGGATTTTGAAGGATGCGTGACGTGCGGGGCAAGAAGGCTTTAGGGAATCAGAGTTCAGTTTCCTTCAGGATCTGATATAAATCTCTTCAGATTTTCAGAAGCCCAGGTAATGAAATTGCCCTTCTCATCGGAATAAATCAGGTAGGCCTCATATTCCGGATGAAATTCCAGGAATTCCAGGGTTTTATCTTTCCCAAATACCATACAGGCTGTTGCTATCCCGTCGGCCGTTGCACAATCGTCTGCTATTATTGTTGCGCTTAAAAGCTGGTTTCTGGCCGGATATCCTGTCCGCGGATCAATTGTATGGGAATATTTAATTCCGTTTTCAACATAAAATTTCCTGTAATTGCCTGATGTGGCCAGCGACCGGTCCTTTAAACTGATTATTGCCTGGAGTTCATTCCCGGGGATCATGTTATTATCAACCGGCCTGTCAATACCTATCCGCCATAAAGTACCTCCTTTATCGCCTTTAACCCGCACTTCACCGCCTATCTCGATTAGATAGCTTTTTATCCCAAGACTTTTGAAATATTCGTATATTACATCTACCGAGTAACCCTGGGCTATTGCATTGAAATCAAGGCTTATCCCCGGATCATCCTTTATAACCCTGCCGCCGGTTATCCTGACCTTATCCATGCCGATAAGGCTCAGAAGGCTGTCGCGCTTCTGTTCGGTGAAGTTTCTTGCTTCATCCGGACCAAATCCCCAGGCTTTAACAAGGGGGCCAACTGTTATATCGAAAGCTCCGTCAGTCATTTCCGAGATCTTAACCGATTTGGTGAACGCTTCTATGAAATAATCATCCGCGACAACCTCCTCGTTCCGGTTCACTTTCGTAAGCACTGAAGAGTCCTGGTATAGCGATAATGAGAGGTCGAAGGAATGAAGTATCTTTTCAACTTCAGGCTTCAGGTACCCGGCATCGTATTTTCCGGTCTTCTCAAATACCATGCTATAGGTTGTGCCCTGGGCAAAGCCTGAAAAATTATCAAATTCAGGGATATCATTGCAGCCTGAAAAAGATACCAGAACAAGAAAAGCAACTATCAGAAATCTGTTCCCCATTTTGTCAAGAATTTTCCAACAAAGATAGCGCCTAAATGGGATTGTTGAAAAAATCCTTTTTAACCGCAAAGAACGCTAAGATGTCACAAAGAACGCAAAGCTAAGACACATAAATTCAGCTCTTTGCGAACTTTGCGTCTTTCCATTGCGCCCTCTGTGGTTATAGGATTTTGACTTATTCAACAGCCCCGTAGAGGCGGTTATTTAAATACCGAAATCATCAAATGAAATATTTTCCTCCGGAACTCCAAGATTATAGAGCATTTTCACCACCGCATTGTTCATTACCGGTGGTCCGCAGAAATAGTACTCAATATCCTCAGGATCATCATTTTTACTGAGGTAATTATCAAGCAGCACCTGATGGATAAAGCCCTTGTAACCGGTCCAGTTATCTTCCGGAAGCGGTTCAGAGAGGGCAAGATTGAACCTGAAATTCGGGAATTTCTTTTCGATAGCTCTGAATTCATCCTCGTAAAATACTTCCCTGAGCGACCGTGCCCCGTACCAGTATGATACTTTGCGTTCAGTTTTGAGCGTATGGAAAAGGTGGAATATATGCGACCGCAGAGGCGCCATTCCTGCGCCGCCACCGATATACACCATCTCATTCCGGGTGTTTTTTATATGAACTCCC
This sequence comes from uncultured Bacteroidales bacterium, assembly GCA_963737255.1. GTDB lineage: Bacteria > Bacteroidota > Bacteroidia > Bacteroidales > VadinHA17 > LD21. Next base: position 779,979 of record CAVTSB010000002.1, on the reverse strand, counting down.
CGTAAGGACCGGAGATCGTTACTTTATCACCCGGCTTCCTTGAAAAGATATAAGACGAACATATTCCCGGGGGAACATTCTTAAACTGCTTCCTTGCATTGTCCCAGGGCGGCGTAGCGATCCTGATATTCAGCTTAATAAGATTTTTTTCCGCCGGATAGTTCGCCATCGAGTATGCCCTGAAAGTCTCCTCCGAATTTTTTATACCAAGGTCCCACATCTTATATTTTTCCCAGTCGGCCCTGTATTCTTCCTCTATTGAAAAATCCCTGAAGCTTGTATTATATTTTGGAACATCTATCTGGATATATCCTCCCGGTTCAAAATCAAGAACTTCACCTTCAGGCAGCCTGACAACAAATTCCTTAATAAAAGTGGCCACATTCCTGTTTGAGACGACTTCGCATTCCCATTTCTTTATACCCAGAACGGCTTCCGGAACTTTTATCTTCAGGTCTTCCCGTATCTTGACCTGACAGCCAAGCCTCCAGTGGTTCTGTTGTTCCTTTCTGGTAAAAAATCCGGTTTCAGTCGGCAGAATTGATCCGCCGCCTTCCATTATCTGGCATTTGCACATTCCGCATGTTCCTCCTCCGCCGCAGGCTGAAGGAAGAAAAATGCCGTTACCTGAAAGTGTCGACAGAAGATTCGAACCCGGTGATACAACAAGTTCACGGTCATTAATATGAAGTGTTACATCTCCTTTGGGTGACAGCTTGTCCCTGGCAAAAAGGAGCATGATCACCAGAAGCATTATAATGAGGAGAAATACAATTATACTGTATAAAAGAGTCCCTAAAGTAGTAACTGCCAGAACCATGATTAAGTTTATTTCCTTAGAGTTTAATTCCCATAAATCCCATAAATGCTATTGCCATCAGTCCGGTCAGAATGAAAGTTATTCCCAGACCTTTCAACGGATCGGGCACATTGCTGTATTTGAAGTTTTTCCCTGTATTGCAGCAATGCTTACAATTGCCAGCATCCACCCGACTCCTGAGCCTACTCCGAAAACGGTTGCCTCAGCAACATTCTCATATTCCCTTTCCTGCATAAAAAGTGAGGCTCCAAGAATTGCGCAGTTAACCGCAATAAGCGGAAGGAAGATCCCGAGTGAATTATATAATGCCGGACTGAATTTCTCAACCACCATTTCGACCAGCTGGGTCATTGCAGCAATGATAGCTATAAAAACCATAAATGTCAGGAAGCTCAGATCAACATCGGCAAAACCTTCTCCGAGCCAGATCAGTGCTCCTTTTTTCAAGAACATATTTTTCGATAAGGAAATTAACCGGAACCGTTATCAGCAGAACAAAAATGACTGCAACTCCAAGTCCCATGGCAGTCTTTACAGATTTTGAAACAGCAAGGAATGAACACATGCCAAGGAAAAAGGCAAAGATCATATTGTCGACAAAGATCGACTTTATGAATATATTCAAAAGATTTTCCATACTCCTTCATTCTAATGTTTTTCAATAAGACTTTTATCCCTGCTCCGCTGGACCCAGATAATCAGACCAACAAAAATAAGGGCCATTGGCGGGAGGATCACCATTCCATTATTTTCATAGCCGGTTGTATAAGTTCCGAGTTTTTCCAATACCGGATAACCATAAATTGTTCCTGAGCCAAGAAGTTCCCTGAAGAATGAAACGACAACCAGGATCAATCCGTATCCTGCCCCATTCCCTATTCCATCAATAAATGAAGGCCATGGTTTATTTGCCATTGCAAAGGCTTCGAGCCTTCCCATTATTATACAGTTTGTAATAATAAGTCCGACAAAAACCGAAAGCTGTTTGCTTACATCAAAGACATAAGCCTTTAAGAAACTGATCAACAAGAATAACCATTGTTGCGATCACGACCAGCTGAACAATTATTCTTATCCTGTCGGGGATATATTTTCTCATGGCTGCTATAACAAGGTTTGAAACAGCTGTGACAATTGTGACAGACAATGCCATTACTATTGCCGGTTTCAGCTTTACAGTTACCGCCAGTGCTGAACAGATTCCCAGAACCTGAACGGTGATGGGATTATTCTGTCCCGAAAGGTTCAGTCAGAAGTTTTAGATTCTTTGCCGAGAAACATCGGTTCTTTTTCCTGGTTGCTCATATATTAATATCCTGTTTTTTAAGAGATAACCATTATATTTCTGAAGACAGTCAAAAAGCATTTTCTGCAAGTCCTTTGCTTGTTATTGTTCCTCCTGAAATCGCATCAACTCCATGGATGTCTCCGGGATCAGCACCTCCTTTATGTACCTGAATCGAAACAAAATTCTCATTGTCAAATAGCTTTTTCCCTCGAAACTGGCTTTCAAAGGCAGTTGTGTTTATTTCAGCTCCAAGTCCGGGAGTCTCACCTTTATGGTCGAAATGTGACTCCATAAATTGTATTCATATCTGATTTCAGTGAAACATAACCGTAAATCGGGCCCCAGAGTCCTTTCCCCTCAACCGGGAGAATTATCACTTTTTCACCGTCATCAGGTTTTGCCCTGAAAACAGGAAGGTATTGCTCCTCAAGAGGTTTCTTCTGCTCATTCTTAAGAACTACTGTAAAAGCATCAACTCCATCAACCGGCTCACCTTTTGAATTAATTACAAAACTCTCCTTTATATACTTATCATAAAGTTCTTCAGTATTCTCGCTTGGTGGCCGGAACATTTATCGATTCAAGCATATTTTTCTTCTTTTCAATCTCGAGGTTCCTTTCCTGTGCAGGCTGGAGCAGTGTAGCAGCCAGCGACAGCAGTGCTGCACACGCAATTACCATAACTGCCGAAAAAATGAAAATATATTTGTTGCTGAACTGTTTCATTTTACGCTGGTTTTAAGTGCAACTTTAGCCCTCTTAAGCCTTCTTTTTAATATTCGACTGGACAACAAAATAATCGATAAGCGGGGCAAAAACATTCATCAGGAGGATGGCAAGCATCACTCCTTCGGGATATGCAGGATTAAGCAACCCTGATCAGAATCGACAAGAACGCCGATCAGAAATCCGTAGATCCATTTTCCCTTTTCCGTCTGCGAACCTGAAACAGGATCGGTGGCCATAAAGACTGCACCGAAAGCAAAACCGCCCATTACAAAATGATAATAAAACGGAAGCTCCATATATGTATTTGCAGAAATTGCATTAAGCAGCAGCCCCATTCCAAGTCCGCCGGCAAAAACACTTACCATTATTTTCCAGCTGCCGACACCGGTAATAATCAGTATCACAGCCCCAATCAGAATTGCTATTGTTGAAGTCTCTCCGACCGAACCGGGAATTGTACCAATAAACATCTGCATGAATGAGGGAAGTTTTGTTATTTCACCTGCAGCACATAAATGATAATGGTGTTGCTCCTGAAAAACCATCAATAATATTTTTCCCTGCTGTCAGGCCTTCGGTCCAGACATTATCGCCGGTCATCCATGCCGGATAGCTGAAAAAGAGAAATGCCCTTGCAAGAAGAGCCGGATTAAAAATATTCATCCCGGTACCTCCAAAGACCTCTTTCCCCAGGATCACTGAAAAGGCAACTGGCAAGAGCCAGCATCCATAGTGGAATATCGATCGGCATGATCAGGGGAATAAGCAGCCCGGTCACCAGATAACCCTCATTTATTTCATGTCCCCTGATCTGGGCTGCAATAAATTCAATCCCAAGACCCACTACATAGCTGACAATTATCAGAGGAAGTATCCTGAGGAAACCAAACCAGAAAGCCTGAAAAAGTGCCGGATCAGTTCCGACTGACCTGAAATGCTGCAATCCGGTATTGTAGAGCCCGAATAAAAGTGCAGGCAGAAGTGCAATAATAACAACTGTCATTGTCCTTTTCAGATCGATGGAGTCCCTGATATGCGAACCTTTGAAAGTGACTTTGTCAGAAACGAACATGAAGGATTCGAATCCTTCAAACACCGACTGCAGTTTTGCAAACCTTCCCCCCTTTGATAAATGGGGTTTTAGCTTATCTAACTTTTTTCTTAGGGAATTCATTATATTAGAAAATTCACAGGTTACTTAACTCATTTCTTTTCTCATCAGATCCAAGCCTTTTCTGACTATCTGACTGTATCTCAATCTTGGAAGGACAAATAAACTCACAAAGAGCAAAATCTTCTTCAGCAACTTCATAGATCCCGAGGTTTTCCATCATTTCAATATCCTCGGCAAGTATGGCTTTAAAAAGCTGCATTGGGAAAATATCCATCGGAACAACCTTTTCGTACTGCCCGGTCACTACAAAAGCTCTTTCACCTCCATGAAGATTGGTATCAAGCTTATAACTCTTCTTTGGGAAAAGTGAAGAAAGGAATGTTCGGAAAAGCTGAATTTATTTATTCCCGGTGCGGCCCATCCGAAGAACTCAAAATAATTGCCTTCAGGAATGACAGTAATCTGTGAATCATAATATCCAAGAAATCCGTTCAGGTTCAATCTTTGTTCCGGTAAGCACATTTCCGCTTATATATCTGAGGATGGCCTGGTTTTACATTATCTGTACAACCAGGGGTAATTAGCGAGCCTCCTGAAAGCATTTTGTAATACTGAGGGTTAATAACTTCCGAACCAGTAAGAGCAACAATCCTTTCAGGCCTGTAAATTCCCTCCTCAAAAAGCCTTCCGATTGAAATAACATCCTGAAAATTGACAAACCATACGATCTCACCCTTGTTCACCGGATCAAGATGATGAATATGAACTCCCACATTCCCGGCAGGATGAGGACCTGAAAAATAAGATATTTCAACACCTTCGATCTCATTAACAGCTGCCTGTGTTACTGCACCATTCCCTTTCAGAACAAGATTGATCCTTCCCTCGGTAAGTTTTGAAAGGGCAGCTAATTCCTGTCCGGAATAGATTAACCGGGAGTATTTTCCAGAATAAAATTATAATCAGGAGCAAGAGGAGCAGTATCAAAACCTGAAATAAAAATTGATTTTGGCTGATCATCCAGGTTTTGCAACAACATGATATGGTCGCTGCCGGACAGCCGGCCAGAGACCTGATGCAAACAGATGTTCTTTTATTTCTTCCGGTGAAAGTTCTTCAGGATCTGCTTTTCCAAAGTCCATAACATCGTTGCCTTTCTTTTCAACAACAACCTCAAGTAATTTTCCTGCGGTCACCCCTTTCAACGAGACAACCTTTCCGCTTACAGGTGAAGTGAATTTTATCTCCGGATGCAGCTTATCATGAAAAAGCAGAGACCCTGCCTGAACCGTATCTCCCGGTTTGACATTAAGCTTTGGGATAAGTCCCGGAAAATCAACTGGTTTAACTCCGAACAAAACAGGATTTACAGCTCCTGCAATCTTCTTTTCAGCAATACCTTCCAATCGGATATCAAATCCTTTTTTTAGCTTAATCGATCTGGACATTTTTATGTTGAAATTATCTTACTGTAAAGATTAACATAATATCTTCGGATCAGAGTTCTGTTAATAAATTAACAGAACTGCAAATGTATAAATAGCTTTTCAAATTTTATCAAAATAGTGCTAAAATATGATATTAAATAATTGCACTATTTTTGTAACATATCGCCAAAGAGATGTTAAATGAGTATTTTTCCTTCTGTTACTCATTGCTTTTTTTGAATACTTTCAGACCTGTTTTCAGATGAGCCTGATTCGCTTCTTCTTTCCAAATCATGTGTTTGATGACAAGATAAAAACAGTTCAGCTTTACAAGGAAGGATGGAACCTTTCATACCCTGTAATCAAGACTGAACAGCGATGAAAAGCTGGTCCTGCATTTTGATCTTCTTGGTGACAGACATAGAGAATTACTATTATACATTTATTCACTGTGACAAGGACTGGAAGAAATCAGATATCTTTCCTATACGATTATCATCGAAGGTTTTGCCGAGAATCCGATTGAAGATTACAGACCATCATTCAACACCACTGTAAATTACATTCACTATAAGCTTACTCTTCCCGAATGACAGGGTCACACCTTAGACTTTCAGGAAACTATATTATTATTGTTCATCCCGTTGAATGAACCGGAAATCCTGTTCTTTACCCAACGGTTTATTGATAACTGAAGATGTTGCCGGGATAAATATCTCAGCTCACAGGCCGAGAATGACAGCAGATCTCAATACAAGCCAGCAGATCGATTTTACCGTAAACTATTTCCGGAGTCAGAATTAATGATCCTTACAGGGATGTCTATGCCTTTATCCTGCAGAACGGACAGATGGAACAATGCAAAAAGAAATCTGAAACCTGAGTTTTACGGCAACAATGAACTTAAATACAGTTCATTATCTGACAAAAATATTTTCCCGGGAGGAAATGAATTCAGGTATTTCGATATAAAAAGCATAAGATACCAGTCAGAGTATGTAAGAAAGATCGATTTCCTCATCTCAAATTATCATGTTTACCTCTTCCCTCTGAAAACAGGGAATTCAAACCCTATTTCTACTGGCAGGATTTCAACGGGAAATATTTTATTGCAATTCAGGAGGAAAAGAATCCTGAAACTGATGCAGATTATGTTTATGTATATTTTACACTTCCTTCCAAATAATCCGGTTGAAGGCGGAAGGATGTATGTTTCCGGAGCATTCAACAACTGGTCGTTCGACAATAACAATCTGATGACATACAACCCTGAAAAGGAAGCATATGAATGCTATTATGCTTCTGAAACAGGGCTGGTATAATTATGAATATGTTATTCATGAGCGACGGGAATAACCGATGGTACAGCCACAAAGTTTGAGGGAAGCCATTATGAAACTGAAAATGATTATACGGTACTGGTATATTACAGGAATCCGCGCGAAAGGTACGACAGGGTTATCGGTGTTCAGACAGTCAATACACTCAACAGGCTTACTGATTAGTGTTTTTCGTGGGAATCGATCCCGTACTGCATTAAAACAGTAGTGTTTCAGAGTTTTTAATGATCTCGGTCATATATTCATCAACAGCCCTTACTGAACCGGGAAGAGTATAGATCAATGATTTCCCGGTAATACCGGCAACTCCCCTGCTTAACAGTGCATTTGGCTTTTCCGTTCCGTACTTCATCCTGATAAATTCCATTATTCCCGGAATTTCCTTTGAAAGAAGCGGTTTAACAGTTTCAACCGTAATATCACGCGGACCAATTCCGGTGCCTCCGGTGGTAAAAATAAAATTACAGGTCTCAGCCGATTTTGTGACAAGATCCCTGAGCATTGTCTCATCATCCGGAATCAACATAAGGTCTATGTCTGCCTTCCATTTTTCCGATTCAAAAAATTCATTCAGCCTCTCCCTGATCAGGGGACCGCTCAGATCCTGGTATTCCCCTCTTGAAGGCTCTGTCGCTCAGGGTAATTATCAGTACCTTAAATTTGCCGGGAAGATTCATTTTTTGCTTTTTTCCAAAAGAACTGATTCTGTCAATAACCATAATTTTGTCGACTGCCTTGCACATGTCGTAAACTGTAAGAAGTGCAACGCTTACTGCGGTCAATGCTTCCATTTCGGCGCCTGTTCTGCCGGTGCATTTAATTTCACTTTCGGCAATAATCCCCGATTCATCCGGAAACAGGACTACGTGAAATGCTGTCGAGCGCAATATTATGGCAAAGGGGGATAAGATCTGAAGTGTGCTTTGCCGCATTGATCCCTGCAATCTGGGCAACAGTCAGGACATCTCCCTTTTTAAGCTGGTTGTCCTCTATTAGTCTGAGAGTCTCTCCGGGGCAAGTCTGATATGGCCTGCAGCCTTTGCATTTCTCTGCTGCACTGCTTTTTGGCCGATGTCGACCATAATTGCCTTGCCCTTTTCGTCAATATGTGTCAGTTTATTCATGGTATCTAACCTCCTATATTATAAAAGCCATTTTTAAAATTAGCAGAGCCTCTGACAGGTTTGACACCAATGGCCATTTCAATTGCTTTCTGATAACCAAGTTCCCTTATATCAAATTCGGCATCGTCGAAGAGGCATGGCTTAAGTTTCCCGTTTGAAGTCAGTCTTAGCCTGTTGCACTGGGAGCAGTTGCCTCCGGAGCCTCCCTCAACCATTGAAAAAACTCCGCTTACAAGATCCATTTGTGTAATATAGCTTATTTCAAGGCCATTCCCGAGGCAAAATGAAGCGACAGCCCTCGCATCCTCCTCTTCACTTGATTCTTTTACAACACAATTTATTTTTACCGGGGAGAGGCCGGCTTTCTTTGCAGCTTCTATCCCTCTGAAGACGTCATTCAGATTACCTGTTCTTGTGATGAAGGCAAATTTCTCCGGATCGACCGTGTCGAGGCTTATATTAATCCTTTGCAGTCCGGCTCCGGAAAGATCGGCGGCGAATTGACCCAGGAGCGTTCCGTTTGTTGTCATTGAAAGGTCATTAATGCCTTCTATTGAAGATATCATTCTCAACAAGCGTTACAATACCCTTCCTGACAAGCGGTTCCCCTCCCGTGATCCTCACTTTTCTTATTCCATTGACCACAGCTGTGCGGGTAAAGTCAGCTATCTCATCAAATGTAAGGATATCATTGTGCCGGAGAAGATGTATTCCCTCCTCAGGCATGCAGTAGCGGCATCTCAGGTTACAGCGGTCGGTAACCGAGATCCGCAGGTAGTTTATCGATCTGTTAAATCTGTCGTACACTTACTATTTCCCCTTCTTCTATTATTCCTCTTCCGGCCGGCAATGTTACAACACCAAATGCCTCAGGAAGCGCAGAAATGTGCGCTGAGCCATGGTATTCAACGGGAGATACATATCCTTCTCCGTTAATAGTAACCGGAATTACGGCCATTCGTTCGGTGAATCTGCGGGTGAATTTTTTCTCCATTGGAAGACTTATGGTCAGCGGCTTCCAGTTATATCTCATCATCTTGTAGATCAATGGTCTTACGAGCAATTCAAACTGAATGAACGAAGATACCGGATTTCCCGGAAGTCCAAAAACTATTGTATCAGGATGAACCCCGAAAGTTATCGGCTTACCGGGTTGGACAGCTACCCGGGTAAAAAGAATCCTGACCCCCGCTTTTTCAAGCACTGATGGGACAAAATCAAAATCACCCATTGAAACGCCGCCGGTTATAAGCACAATATCATTTTCTGAAATTGCCTTTTCGACAAGTGAAAAAGTGACTTCCTCGTCATCCCTGGCAATCCCGTAATACTTCCCTGAAGCACCTGCCCGCTTCACCTGTGCCATCAGCTGGACCGCATTGCTGTTCCTTATCTGCGAAATACCCGGAACTTCATCAGGTTCAACTAGTTCATCACCTGAGCTTAAAACAGCAACGCACGGCATCCGGCGAACGCTGACGAGGGTATGGCCGGCAGTGGCCATTACGGCAATATCCTGCGGTCTGATCATTTTACCGGCACTAAGAACGACATCCCCCTTTTTTATATCTTCTCCCCTGATAGCCACATTTTCCTTTGTAAAGGAGCCTTTGAACCTGATCTTACCGGAAGGAAGGAGTTCCGTATCCTCCACCATTACAACACAATCTGCTCCTGACGGAACAGCTGCACCCGTCATGATCCTGGAACATTGCAGCTTTCCAACTTCCTTCCCGGGCCATTTGCCGGCAGGGATGGTTTCGATAATTTCAAGGTCATTCCCCAGTTCTGCTTTCCGGCATGCAAAACCATCGACTGAAGACTTATTGAACGGGGGCATATCCATATCGCTAATCACATCTTCAGCCAGTATCCGGTCAGGAGATTCGGTAAACGGAACCGTTTCAGTCCCCGTTTCGAATCCCGAAGCCATAACAATTTCATAAGCCTTTTCAAAAGAAATCATTTCCATATTCATAATAACCTGCTACAGTTAACTTACTTCTTTAATAATCGCGTGAACTCACTCCCCGCGTCTCTCAAGTAGCTTCAGAACCGCTTTTATCTTTTACCTTTTGTCTTTTATCTTTCCTATGACCCTTGCAACACTATCCCCGCTTTCGCCGGAAAAGTGATCCATGCTTCCGACTTTTCGGAGATATTTAAGTTTTTAAAGTCATTCACAGACAGATCAACATAGAACTTTTCACCTGCGTCGACCATTATTTCCATTCCGAATTCAGATGAATTTATTTCCATTACAACACCCCTGATCCTGTTTTCGTATTCAGTTTTTGGTTCTTCCCTGTGTATTCTTATTGCGTCGCTCCTGAGGATCATCAGGCCCTCCCCGGGAAAGTTATTCCCCGAAAGGTTGAAAGTCAGATCCCCGTCGCACTTTGCCTTCCAACGGTTGTCTTCTGTGAAGAATCTGACCCTGAAGAAGTTCCTTATCCCCGCATATCTCGCAACAAATTTATTGACAGGCTTGCTGAATACTTCCTCAGGCGTTCCTTCCTGGATAATATGTCCGTTGTGTATTACGCCCACCTTCGAGGCAAGGCTGACCGCTTCTCTGTAATCGTGTGTGACATGGACAATTGTAAGGCCTTTCCTGTTAAGCTGCCTGAGCGTCCGCTTGATGTCATCCTTGAGGCTGGCATCGATGGAGGCCATTGGTTCGTCAAGTAGCAGGAGCGTTGGTGAAGTAACAAGTGTTCTTGCCAGTGCAACCCGCTGAAGTTCGCCACCCGAGAGATTTTGGGTAAAGCGGTCGAGCAGGTGCATTATATTCAATTCTTCGGCTATCTTCTTAACTTTAATGATTATCTCCTTTCTCTTCATTTTCCTGGAATGAAGCGAATAGGCAATATTCCCGGCGACAGTCATGTTCGGGAATATGGCATAGTCCTGAAAGACAAGACCTGTATTCCTTTCGTGGATCCTCCGTTTTGTAACATTTACCGAATCAATCCATATTTCGCCCGAATCGGGACAGTTCAGTCCGGCTATCAGTTCAAGGAGCTGGGTTTTCCCGGAACCTGATCTTCCGAGCAGGACATAATACTCCCCCTTCCGAATGTCTATACAAATATCTGACAGTGCGAAGTTCCCAAGTTTCTTGTTTATGTTCCTAAGTTTCAGCATCCTGCGATATATAAACTTCTTTTTTTCTGATGGAGAAAAGTCTCAGTATGATGAATACTGCCAGGGCAACTATGATAAAGACGACTGAAGCGGGCCGTGCATATTTAAGGCCGAAGGAGCTGAACCGCTCATAGATGAGGACCGGTGCGATCATTGGATGGTATGCTACTATCACCACTGCCCCGAATTCGCTCATTCCCCTGGCGAACATCATTATAAAACCCGTTATTATGCTTCTCCAGGCAAGGGGAAGGGAGATTGTCAGGAAGACCCTGGAGCGGCCTGCGCCCAGTGTGAGAGCAGCCTTTTCGAGTCTTTCGGGAACGGCTGCAAAACCATCGCGGGCAGAGTTGATAAGGAAAGGGAGGCTTACAAATGCCATTGCAAGAGCTATACCTGCAGGGTTATTGATAAGTGTGAGTCCTACTGCATCGGCAGCCTTTCCCAGCATCCCGTCCCTGGAAATAAAGCCCAGAATTGCGATACCTGCAGCGGTATGTGGAAGGACAACCGGAAGGTCAATCACGCCCTGTACAACATTTTTCAGTGGAAATTTCTTTCTGGCCAGAAGCCATGCCAGAGGGATTGCACCGATAGCGCAGAAGAATGTTGCAGCAAACGATACCCAGAGGGTCAGCCAGATGCTTGCCCTTACCTCCCTGTCGTTGACCGTTTCAAGCAACTCGGAACCTCCTGTATTGATGAACATCCCGGCAAGCGGTGCAAGGATGAAAAGAAGCACCAGCGATGAAAGTAGAAGGAGTACAAGGTTAAAGGGGTTGTTCTTCAGCATATACAGGAAACCTAATGAGATGTATTCTTAATAAAAAAGTTACTCAGTTATATCAGTCTTTAAATATTTCTGCAGTTCGTCCGGTATCAGGTCAGGCTGCCCGGTGCTTAACGGAATGATCGGATCCTGCCCGTTATTCCTGAAGATATCCATCCCTTCGCGGCTTAAAACATATGAAACAAAATCAACCGCCCCATCCCTGTTCACTGAATTTGATAACACCGATAAGCTGTAATTAATATACTCCCCGGTAACTGTCATTCTGCTCCCGGGGGTACTGCCTGCAACATCAATCGAAACGCTGTTGTAAACCGCGTTCTTCAGGGGATCTCCGAGATTGATGGCATCAGGGAGTTCAATATACTTTAAATCATGCTGTATGGCAACCGATTTATACTGAAACATATAATCGACCGCATTCGCTTCAACCAGAGCCACCAGGTCAACCTCCTTCGGTCTGATGAAATCTCTGTCCTTGGTCAACAGGCTCTCTGCCAGCCCCTTCCTGCCGTAATGCTTTTCAGCCAGTTTAAATGCCAAAACGCTCCTGTAACCGCAGGGATCAGAATCCGGATCCGATCTGCCGTAACTTACATCTTCCCTGAGAAGTATGTCCATCCAGTTCACCGAATCAATTTCACCGGAATATTTCGACTTTTCCTGGAATGCTATCACAATTTCGTTGGTGGCAAACCTGATGCCCCATGTTGTGTAATCAGGAATAAGCAGCTCATCTATAACAAAATAGTCAGCAGAGGCAATGATATCGCACGGTTTTTTCAGCTCAGTTATTTTCCTTGCACACACGAGACTTCCCGCAGGTTCCAAAAGTATTTTTACTCCGGGATTCTTCTTTTCATATTCACCGGCTAATTGCTTTAAAGGCACGGAAAGGCTTCCCGCGTGAAAAACAATAATCTTCTTCATCTTATCAGTCTCGCTGTTCATGCAGCTTAACAAAAAAAGGAAGAGTATAGTTAACCCTGTGATTAAAATCCTTCTCAACTTCTGTATGTAATTATTGATAAAAATAGGAATTTTCCCCGGATCCCTGATTTCTACTGGTAATCCTGAACAACATCAATAACTTCAGGAAGATCCATTCCGATCTTTTTAAGGAATCCAATTGTCGGAACACCATTGTTATTCCATCCCCTGCGCTTATATACAGCATCGATGAGGCTTTCATACTGGTCCTCCCTGTATTTTCTGAGGAGCTTCATCTTTTCTTCGGTTGTTTTTCCGGAAGGATCGATCTTCACCTTCTCCTTCAGCTGTTTGTCATACCTTTCAGCCCTCGATTCATACTCTTCCCTGGTTACAGGACCGGCTGCCCGGTATGGTTGTCTGTCGTGTTTGCGCGTCCCGTATCCGCGTCGCAGGTTAAAAACCCTCTGAAAATTATACACCCTTTCCGAATCCTCGATAAGCCGTTTTTTATCAAACTCCCTGCCGGTGACCGCTTTATAAATAGTAACATAATTGTCCACATGCTCAGGAACTTTTGCAGGTTCATCGCTCTGTGCATTGTTTTCGGGCTCAACATCGTTCCAGGGAAGCTTGCATAAACCTACAAGTCCGAACCATGTGCGGAACATCGGGAAATAGTGCAGAGCTTCAGCCTTATTTTCAAATGTGGGAATCTGGTTGTTTACCATATCCATGAAGATCAGCCAGGCTTCATCATGCTGCGGGCCCTTGTTGGTCAAGTGCAAATCCGCCCTGCTGGGCCAGTGATTCCTTTGGCATATATTGTGAATACTCAAGTCCCTTGTTCTCCATTCCGATATCATTAAGAAAGGAATCTTCTCCCCAGCCGTTCCTGATAAACAGCTCCTTCATCTTTCGGACACCCTGACCTGCAATGGTGCCGAATCCTTCACCTCTTGCCACCTGGTGAAGAAGCTCCAGTGCATCGCGTGAATTGCCAAATTTGAGTTCCAGTCCGCCGGTCCTCTCCTTATTCAGGATCCCGTTTTCGTAACACTCCATAATAAAGGCCGACAGCGTACTCCATGTAATTGTGCAGATCCCGTAAGTATCGCAATAGAAATTGGTTTCGATAATATACTGCGGATCAAAAATACCGCAGTTTGAACCCAGACCGGCCGCATTTTCATATTCCGGACCGTCGACAATGACCTTCTGGCCCTTGTAGGGTCCGGTGCTTAATCTCAAAATCGTCGATTCCCTTGCTGCACGACATGTTACATCCGATCCAGCAGCCGTCAGGGATATTCTGGGTGAAGTTTCTTTTCCAGACCGATGAATCGATTTTATATGCATCAGGATGGCTTCCGAACTTGTAATTATGAACGGGCAGAAGATCATGGTCATTCATTATTTCCATAAGATGGGCGGTCCCCACCTGCCTCATCTGGCACTGTTTGTCATCAAGTTCGCGGATCTCCCTGTTGAACCTTCTTCCCCTTTCCATTATTGCTTCAAGATCAACAACATTATTCAGATTCCCTTTCACTCCGGGGATCTTGCAGACCAGCGCCTTTATCTTTTTATTGCGAAAGACTGTTCCGATGCCTCCCCTTCCTGCCTGTTTCAGCCTGACTTTCTTTCTTTTTGAATCGTAAAAGCTGAAATTCAGCATCCCGATCAGAGAATGTTCCGCGGCCGAACCTGAAGAAACAACACCAATATTTCTCCTTTCATTGTCGCTGTCGGCAAAAATCTCCGTCAGTAGTTCTGCAAGCACATGGCTGTCAGTGGCTTCATAAGGCGCTTCGAATATTTCAACTTTATGGTTTATGCCGTCAATAAAAACTATAACATCATTCTCCGACTTCCCCTGTATTTCAAGTGCATCAAATCCGGAAAACTTCAGGAAAGGTCCGAAAAAGCCTCCGACATTGCTGTCCATGACCGAATCGGTCTGGGGAGAAATGCTCACAACCAGCGACTTGCCTGTTCCCGAGTACTGAGTGATTCCGCCAATCGGTCCAGAAGAAATAATAATCTCATTATCAGGATCATCCCATTTTGTATCCGGTACGTGTTGCATCCCAGAGAAGCCGGAGTCCGTAGCCCTTTCCTCCGATGAATTTTTCCTTCATCACAGGAGGAACATCCTTTTCCCTAATATCCCTTGTTCCGACATTAATATAAAGGATCTTGTCGGTGTAGCCTTTGCTCAGCGGAGTCCAGTTATAGTCCCACTTTTTCAGCTGTTTCTGCTCTGATTTAATCGACTTTACATCCATAAATAATGTATTTTACGAGATATATTAAAATTTAATATTTCAAAGTTAAGTTATAAAAACAACCTATCTAATGATAATAGTCAATATCACTTCCGTTATCCGACACTCTGTGCAGATGTCTAAGTTAAATAATTCATATAGTGTATATTTGTATCAGGGTAAAACAACTAATCCATTTTTCAATGAAATTCTCTGAAATAGATGCCCATCTTAAAAGATTCAGGGTTGGTATCGCCGGTGCCGGCGGACTTGGATCAAATTGTGCCATTGCCCTTGCCAGATGCGGGATCGGGACACTTGTAATAGCCGATTTTGACACAGTTGAAGAATCCAATCTATCGAGGCAGTATTATTTCATGGACCAGACAGGCATGCTGAAAACAGAAGCCCTGAAGGACAACATTTTACGCATCAGACCGGATGCAACGGTTCTCGCATTTCAGGAAAAGCTTGACAGGAATAATATACCTGGTATATTTTCAGGATGCGATGTAATTGTGGAAGCATTCGACAATGCTGAAATGAAGGAGATGCTTATTGAAACCGTACAGGAGCTGATGCCCGGTACTCCTCTTGTTGTAGGCTCGGGATTGGCTGGCTGGGGAAACAATGAGACAATCAGATACAGGAAAATAGATGAAACACTCTATGTCTGCGGCGATGAATTGTCAGAAGTCTCGGATGAACTTCCCCCACTGGCACCGAGAGTGGGGATTGTTGCAAGTATGCAGGCAAACATCGTAGTTGAATTACTCATGAAAAAGCTTTAAGTCAGATTCTTTTTATGAAGATAATATTAAATAACAGGGAAGAGAATTTGATGCGGAAAAATGACTGTCAGTGAATTATGCTTGAGGAAGAAATTTTCCTTCAGGATGAGGATCATAAAGATAAACGGAACACTTGTCCGGAAGGATATGTATGATTCAACATTTATCCATGACGGAGACAATGTTCAGATGTTTTATCTCATGAGCGGCGGTTAAAAAAAAAGTTGTAGGTTTGCATTGCTATGCTTAGGATTAACGAAACTCATTGAAAAAATACCTCCTTTCCTGAGGAACAAATATCTCCTCACCCTTATCATTTTCATAATCTGGATCCTGCTTCTTGATTCAAACAACCTGATATCAAGGTACAAGGAGATGAAAAACCTTCAGAAACTCAAGGCTGACAGGGAATATTACGCGAAGCGTATAGAAGAGGACAAGAGGAAACTGTATGAACTTAAAACGGACAATCAGAATCTTGAGAAATTTGCAAGGGAGCAGTACAGGATGAAAAAGCCTGATGAGGACCTTTACATTATTCTTACTCCGCAGGAAGACCGCCGGATAAAGAAGAGAACAAACTAGGCCGGTTTCTCAAGCATCCTGTACCGCCGCAGCAGGCTGACGGGATCATCGCTTTCAATACCAGCTCCAATTTCATTAAGCAGTATGATGCAGGCCCGGTAACAGGTTCCCTGGAAAAGAGCGTTTCATGAACCGAATTCAGGTATTTTACAATCCTGAACATATTGAACCACGAGAAAAATCTCTTTTCAAATGATCTTAATCCATTTGTATTGTTTTTGATCTCAAGTATTCTGGCACTCCATTCATCATTGCCGATGAACTGTTTTATCCCCGGGGGAAGGGATGAATGGAATGATCCGAGCTTTTCGGGAGGACTTTTGAAAATCCCATCAAGCATGCTGAAAAACTTCTTCAACTCCTTAAATGCTTCCAGGTTGTAAGTCTTCAGCAGATCGTCACCGGAAGATGATAATTTCGTAATTGTGACTCCTGTGCCGAATGGTACCCGGTAAGATGATCGCGGGGAAGGATAAACCGTTGTCTGGTTAAGATTGAAATAGCCTCCTGCAGGAACAAGTTTCTGAATGAAATAAAAATCCTCACCCGCCATTCTCCTGTTCATGCCGCCTGCCTTGACATAGGGCAACGCTTTCACAGCCATTGACGATCCTACCGTATGATGGACATAAGGGAGGCCGGTAAAGACAAGTCCCTGGTAATAATACCTGAGATGAAGCTCATATAGTGTAATGGACCTGTAGACCGCTTCCGGAAATTCATCTCCCGACAATGGATGCTCGAAATATACAGAGCAGGCTGATCGCTCCTTTCTGTTTAGCAATTCGCCGGTTATGGCTGTGAAATAGTTCCTTTCAACTGTACAATCAGCATCAAGGCTTGAGATCACTCCTTCCGGTTTGTCTGTCAGGTTAAACCGGCGGACTGCTTCATCCATTCCTGTTTTTCTTGCCAGTCCCACTCCCCGGCCTTCCATTTTGGCTGAGGTTGTATCAATTATATATAAATTGAAGAAGCTGGTATGTGTCCTGCTCCAACTTTCGATGCTCCTGATGCTGTACCTGTTATTTTCGATGCACTCCTCAGGGGCGCCGGCAGGGGCATTAACGACAATGATAATCTCGGTCTTGCAGGCAGGTTCATCGCATGAAGCAAGCGAGTCCAGAAGATTTGTAATGTCAGGCTCATCATATGACGGAACAACAATAATTATACCTGTGTCGCCGTGAGGCGGGTCATTTATAAAACGGGGGAATAATGCTCTCTCTTCCAGACAGGTAGAGGCAAAACCCATGGTTTTCACTTTTTCTCAGCCTGGTACTTGGCATTAAGCCCGTCGAGCACTTTCTGGGTAATATCAAGTGAATTATTACCATAGAGGACCACGCTTCCAAAGCTTTTTCCCAGGATATACTGATAGTTGTATGCTTCCTTGTTTTCCTCGAGGAAGGTGGTTATGTATTCAAGGATCTGGCGGTTCATGACCTGGTCCTCCTCCAGAAGGTCGGACTGAAGCTTGTCGCGGAGATTCACAAGTTCCTGTTGCTGCTGCAGCAGCGACTGTTCCAGTTCAGCAGCCGTTGCCCTTGTAACGAGACCTTTGTTAACCTTGTCCTGATAGTCTTTTACTCCCCTTTCGTACTGGGTGCCCTTTGAATTGAGTTCAGCTTCGGCTTTTCCCTGTTTATCAAGAAGATCTGCCCTTCTGTCGACAAACATATCAAACTTGAAAACAATAGTGTCGATGTTGACGTAAGCTATTCCGGTTGCCGACATTTCAGCGGTTCCGGCTGAAAGGGTACCGGGTATGCTTTTTTTACCGCTTGTGAAGTGCAGTACAAAAATGGCGGCTACGGCAAGGAAAAGTATAGCGAACAGGGCAGTGGATAAATTCTTCATCTCAAAAAACTATTTGTTAAACAATAATCAGGTTCATCTTATAATAATCAGGCGCAAATATAAGCAAATAAATAATTATCTCAATTGCCCTGCAATTTTAAAAGTCACTATACCTAACTGAGTGAGGAAAAGTAAGATAACAATTCTGAAAGAAAAGAATGGTTGTCAGAACTCCGGACAGGGGATGGCTCTGATCCTTCTACGCTGTCCAATCGAAAAGGAGTTAAACTCATAAACCAGCGAAATTTCGTGAGAACCGGAAGTTGAAGTTATCAGGTTTGAGATGGTGAAATCGTAGCTGTATCCAATATGAAGCTGTTTTGTCTTTATTCCGACCAGTCCGATGATTGCATCTCCAGGCTGAGATGTCACAAACGGGATTCCCCTGTACCATAGTCCGAAAATAAGGGGATCCCTGTAATAATACAAGCCAATATCGGTCTGATAGAAGTCTGCCTGTTTCTGAAAGTTAACCGCGACCGAAAGAACTTCCTGAAGTGTCTGTTTCAGCCTTGTCCTTCTTAATATCTGAACGCCGCCGAATACATTCAATTTAATGGGCAGGGTTGCGTCATTGCCATAAAACGACTGTTTTGGATTCAACAGATGGTCGAGTGTGAAACCTCCCCATATCCTGTCATTATAAACAAGTGCCGAAGTGGCGAAGTCAACATCAGCAACATTACCGAAAGGCGGGGGATAAACGGACGGGACAGTTCCGCTGCCTGTCATCTGGCTGGCAAAAACAAGCTTGTAAATGTTCAGGCCAAGGTAAGTAAACTTGAAATTCACTCCCGGCCTGATGTGCCACTCTTCATTTAAACTGAAGTCGTAAGAATAAAGTAATCCGATATTTGTGGTACTCAGGTCTCCCGACCCGGCAACATCGTAAGTCGCAAGAACACCGATCCCGGAGTTGAAATTTATAAGTGCCTTGTCGAATGATATGCTGTAGGTATGAAAGACACCGGGAATGGCAGGCCATTGATTCCTGTAGTTCAATGCGAACCTGTATTCTTCAGTCGCTCCTGCAAAAGAAGGTGCAAGATAAAGTGCATTGGCGTAGAACTGTGAGAAAGTCGGATCCTGACTAAAACTGTTTAAAGCAAAAGCGCAAAACAGTAGAAATGAATATTTTATCTTCTTCAACAAAACAGATCAGGTTAGGTTATTCTGACGAAAATACTGAAATGAATTAATTGTCAATGACTATTAAACGTAATTTTACGCAAAATGTGATACCAGTTTGGAACATTTTTTTTAAGATGTCCAAAATAATTAGGAAATTAACTCTACGGGCAATTGAAAAATTTAGGCCATAAGGTGATTTTTTTAACCTGATCATGTGACAAACGTCATAAAAAATTCCTAAATCATGAATTTTATTCGCATCATTGAATTCAAAGGAGAAGCCATATTAATCTGACATAATACCAACACCAAAAAAAAGAAGCAATGTTCAATAAATTAATTGCAGCAATACTGCCCTATTTTCCAAAAAAATTCATCTGGATCTTTTCAAAATCTTATATCTCGGGTGAAACGATCGGAGACGCTATGCGTGTATCGAAAGAGCTTAACAAAAATAAGATGACGGTAACCCTCGATGTCCTGGGTGAATTCATTAAGACACTTGATGAAGCTGAAGAAAACAAAAAACAATACCTCAACCTGATAGATGTCACGAACAAATCGGGTGTAGACGGCAATTTTTCAGTAAAACCAACAAGCTTCGGGCTGCTTATAGATAAAAACGCCTGTTTTGAACATATCCGCGAAATTGTAAAAAAGGCCGCTTCATACAATAGCTTTGTCAGGATAGACATGGAGGATTCTCCATGCACTGAACTTGAAATTGAGCTTTTCCGGAAACTGAGGACCGAATTCCCGGCCAACGTGGGAATTGTTCTCCAGGCTTACCTCAAAAGGACATTGAGCGATATAAAGGGACTGGCCGATTTAAACAGTGAAAAATATCCGTTGAGTTTCAGGCTTTGCAAAGGTATTTATATTGAACCCGAGGCAATTGCGTATAAAAAGTACGAAGAAATAAATCAACACTTTCTGGAAGACCTTGATTTCATCCTTAAGAACAGGATGCATGTTGGTATCGCCACACATGATAAACCGCTGATAGATGGAGCCTATAAACTGCTTGAGAAGTATAATGTCCCGAAAAACCTTTATGAATTTCAGATGCTCTATGGTGTCACTCCCAAATTGCGTGAAACCATTGTAAAGGATGGTCATGCGATGAGGGTGTACGTACCTTTCGGGGAAAAATGGTTTGGATATTCAACCAGGAGGCTGAAGGAGAATCCCAGGATGGCCAGCCATATTATCAAGGCTCTCTTTTATAAAGGTTAGTAAAAAGCATCCCTCAATCTCTCCTGACCCTTTCCAGGTACTTTTGATGGATCTGATCGATCTCCTTTCTTGTGAGCGTTGACTTCATCGGCGCAGGTTTTGGCGGCAGCCCGTTAAGGAGAAGATACGCCGCCGGCAGAATCATAAAAGGACTTAACCCGACTATCCTGTCGGAGGGTATGCCGCCCTTCTCAAATGCATTGATCTTCTGCTGCTGGTGAATAATCCCATAATTTGAAACCGGATCGCCCAACTGTCCCTGGCTTACCTTGCCCTGATAAGCCGAAACCGCTATGTTATACCGTGCATTCTCCATTTCCTGGCTTGTAGCAACCGGTGTATTCAAAAGGTCGTACTTCAGGTTCGATGTCCTTGGAACAATAATAACCTCGTCAATTGATATCGTATCGGTTCTCAGATAGACCCCGGAAATGAATTCCCTCCCTGGAAGGGTATCGCTTATATGTAACACTGCAGGTCTGTAACCAAGCATGGTGAAGACAACAGTATCTTTTTTATTCACGCTGAGGTAAAAAGTTCCGTCGGTGTCGCTGATCGATACAATCGATCTGTTAACGGCAATTTGTGAATTTGGCAGGGGCTGCAAAGTGGATGCGTCCCTCACAATACCATGGAAAACAATCCTTGAATCAGAGACGGTGCCAATCTGGCCCAGACCGGTATAAATATTGATCAGGACCATAAATACTATGAGTCCGGTCCGTTTCATTCCTGTAACAAAGTTACAGTTTAATGATCAATTCATCAAGCGGTCTTTTAGGCACATGATGGTTTAATTCGCTGTCGCGCCAGTACTTTACATCCCCATCCCTTATTTCATCAATTATCACTTTTTCAACAGGTTTCCCGAGTGCAAGGATCAGCAGGATCTCAAACCGCTCGGGAATGGTGAGTTCGGTCCGAAGCGTATCACGCCTGACCGATGCAATCATACACCCTCCCAGCCCCGCTTCAGTTGCCCCGAGCATAATACTCTGCGCAGCTATACCGTGATCAACTCCAAACGCTTCGGTTATTGATGTATCGCCCAGGACAATAATGTATCCCGAAGGCCTTTCACCGGGAACTGGTCCGTCCCAGTCTTTCAGATAGGCTGCCCAGACTATCGACGGAAATACCCTGCCGCAATCTTCCGGAGTATTGTAAATAAGGTACTTCAAAGGCTGCCGGTTGGCTCCCGATGCAGAGAGCCTGGCCAGATCAACCAGGCTTTCGAGGATTCCGTCATTTATCCTGTAAGCTTCATCAAACCGCCTGTATGAGCGGGTCATTAAAACCAGGTCCTTTAATTTCATGGTAATCAGAATATTTGTTTTATCATTTATTTCTTTTCCGGGTCCGGGGCATAAAGCCCTTCCCGTAAGAGCAGATGATCGAGGCTTGCAATACCGTAAACAGACAAGTATGGGGCATTCAGGCTTGCCGCCGGCCAGCCATAATCAGCCTCACGGAAGAAAAATATCATCCGGCACGGCCGGAACTGCTCCTCTTTCATGAGCAATCCGGAAAAGCTCGGTGATGGCATGTCGTCCTGATTTTCCAAGTTTAAGGGAGAAGTCATTTACAAACAGTTTAATATGGCTGTTCATAACATTAGTATCCATCTCCCTGGCATTTGAAGAAACAAAATCGAATGAGGCGAGTGAATCCTCCCTTGCATGTTCTATACTCTTTCTTAACACCCTGTCGACTTTCATGGCAATCTCAAGCGGGATCTTCCTGTTTATTACAATGGAACCCAGGGGGACCGGAAGCCCGGTAAGCTGATTCCAGTATTCTCCAAGGTCGGCAATTTTATGAAGTCCCTTTTTCCTATATGTGAACCTTGATTCATGTATAATAAGTCCGGCATCGACCTCTTCTCTGAGCAGGGCTTCTTCAATGTCCGAAAAGAGGTATTCCGTCTTGTTACCCGCCTCGGGCCAGGCAATGGTGAACAAAAGGTTTGCGGTTGTATACCGGCCCGGAATAGCTATTCTGGCATTTTGCAGGTCGGCCTGATCAATCATGCGCTTGCTTATGAGCAGAGGGCCGTTCCCGTATCCGATTGCTCCGCCGGCGTCAAGTATCCGGTAGTTTTGCGCAGCGTAGGCAAATGCATGACAGCTTATTTTTGTAATGTCTACTTCCGAGTCAAAAGCCTTTTTATTAAGTTCCTCAACATCAGCAAGAAAATAATCAAACTCTAACCCCTCTGTATCTATCCTTCCATGTACCATGCTTTCGAATATAAACGTATCGTTTGGACATGGAGAGAAACCCAATGTTAATTTCATCTTTTATCAATCATTAAAATAAACTCCTTCAGCCCATCTGACAGTTTCTCAAGAGCAAGCGGGATATCCCATTTATTTTTATTACGTGGTTCAACCCTGTTGGAGACCGCCCTGATTGCCAGAAAAGGCACTTTTTCCCTACTGCAAATATAAAAAAAAGCAGCACCTTCCATCGTTTCTATATCGGGATTGAATTTTGATACAAGCTTTTTAATTGTCGGCAGAGATCCTGTTGCAGTACCGACAGTAATTGCTGAAACCCTTCTGAACTGCTGTGCCGCCAGTCCGATGAATTCATTGTCTGCGATTATTTTGCCGTTGCTGAACGGGAATCTGTCAGGATCGTCAATACCCGCGTCAAATAGAGTCTGAAACCCGCCGGCGGTTTCAATACCCGCATCTGCAAAACAATCAGATACAGGGACCACCACATCGCCGTTTTTGATAAAGTCCCTGTAGCTGCCTGCAATGCCTGCATTTAATACAAGGTCAGGTTTTGGATTCAATGCGAACCATTTTGCAAGCGCCCATGCCGTTGCGATGCCACCTACTCCTGTTACAAGCAGGTTAACATCATATCCTTCAAAGGAAAACCCGGCCGGCAGAACCTTTACACCTGTAATTTTCCTGAATGCTTCAGCTTCTTCCTGTGTGGCTGTTACCAGTAATATTTCCAGGGACATATCGTGCAAGTAATAAAACATCAAAGAATTAACTCCATAAATATATTGCATTTCAAATTGAAAAAGACCAACTAAATGGTTAATATTGCATCTTTAATTATCAGGAGCATGATTTACGTTACCCGCAGGGAAAGATTTTGCGCCGCTCACAGAATGTACAGGAAAGAGTGGTCGGATGAGGACAATCTGAAAGTCTTCGGGAAATGTTCCAATCCGAACTGGCATGGGCATAATTATGTCCTTTACGTGACGGTTAAAGGAGATCCCTCGGAGGAGCATGGATTTTTTATTAATATCAACCGGCTCAAAGAGATAATTAAAGATAAGATCATTGACAAAATAGATCACAGGAATTTAAACCTTGAGGTCGATTTTATGAATGGGAAAATTGCTACCACCGAAAATCTGGCAATTGCGATCTGGAACGAATTAAAACCGGAGATCGGGAAAGAGGGGGCAACTCTCCATTGCGTTAAAATCGCAGAAACAGAAAATAACTCAATAGAATATTATGGCTAAAAAAATTGAATCGGTTAATAACGGCAGCGGAGTCAGCACAAACGGCTATAACAAGATTGAATCGTGGGATGCTGCCAACATAGAAGAGCTTTCAACGATATATTACAGGGTACTCCAGCTCCTCGGAGAGGATCCTGAAAGGGAAGGACTCAAATGCACTCCCCTCAGGGTTGCAAAAGCAATGAAATTCATGACGATGGGATATGACCAGAATCCCTGTGAAATAATCAATTCTGCAAAATTCAAGGAAGAATACAAGCAAATGGTACTTGTGAAAGACATCGATTTCTACTCGATGTGCGAACATCACATGCTGCCATTCTTCGGAAGAGCCCATGTTGCATATATTCCAAACGGCTATATAACAGGACTGAGCAAGATAGCAAGGGTAGTTGAAGCTTTCAGCCGGAGGCTTCAGGTTCAGGAGAGGATGACAACCCAGATAAGGAACGTTATCCAGGATTGCCTGAGTCCGCTCGGAGTAGCGGTAGTAATTGAGGCACAGCATATGTGCATGCAGATAAGAGGAGTCCAGAAGCAAAATTCGGTAACGACCACATCGGCATTCACCGGGATCTTCCTCGATCACCTTCACACGAGGGAAGAGTTTGTTCACCTTATTGGATCAACTTTGCATTAAAAAATTACCGCAGGTTTCGTTGAATTACGAAGATTTTCGGATAATTCTATGCGAAAATCTTCGTATTCTGCGGAATCCATAAATTCGACCATATGAAACCCACATGATTGACCACAGTCACAAACACGAATAAAACGTAATTTTCAATCATGTGTGGTTCCCCCGCCGAAGCGGGGCAAGCTATCATACCATTAAAATCAAAAATATATTATGATGAAAGCATACGTTTTCCCCGGACAGGGAGCTCAATTTGTTGGGATGGGAAAGGACCTCCATGACGGGTCGTCCGTAGCCAGAATGCTGTTTGAAGAAGCCAATGAGATCCTGGGATTTCCGATCACCGAAACGATGTTCGGCGGCACAGATGAGGAACTGAGACAGACCAGGGTAACCCAGCCGGCAATATTTCTTCATTCAACGATACTCGCAGCAGTTCTCGGAGAATCTTTTCAACCCGCAATGGTTGCGGGCCATTCTCTTGGTGAGTTCACAGCCCTTGTTGCCAATAAAACACTCACGTTCGAAGCGGGATTGGTCCTCGTCTCAAAGAGGGCGGTCGCGATGCAAAAAGCCTGTGAAAGGACTCCCTCAACAATGGCTGCAATACTCGGGCTCGACGATAAAACGGTTGAGGATGTATGCGCTTCCATTGATGATATTGTTGTTCCGGCCAACTACAACAGCCCCGGGCAGATTGTGATTTCAGGTTCAGAAAGGGGCATTGACATGGCAATTGAAGCTCTGAAGTTGAAAGGTGCAAAGAGAGCTCTAAAGCTTGCTGTGGGGGGCGCCTTCCACTCACCTCTGATGGAGCCCGCCAGGCTTGAACTTGAAGAGGCTATCAGAAGCGCAAAATTCAGTAAACCTATATGCCCTGTATATCAGAACGTTACCTCTCTTCCCTCTACCGATCCGGAGGTGATAAAATCAAACCTGATGGCACAGCTGGTTTCTCCCGTACGGTGGACACAGAGTGTTTTGAATATGATTGCAGATGGTGCAGCCTCTTTTACGGAAGTAGGGCCGGGATCAGTGCTGCAGGGATTGATCAGGAAAATCAATAAGGATGCAGTAACTGAGGCAGCGCACATCTGAATTCCCCGGAGAAAACTCCGTGGGGCACAGTTTTTCAGGGCTTCAGGATCACACCCCGGTGCAGTTTGCCGTCAACCATTATCTCCAGGGGCTTATCAAAGCTTACATGCCTGATATACTCATCCTCATAATCCGCCTTCAGGCTATTCAGGAAATCAACATCGAAATATCCCTCTTTAATGTACGGATTAACGGTAAAATAACCTATGCGGAACGATGTCAGGTTCTGAAAGAAATGAGTTCCCTGACTGGGGTCAATCCTGTAATTTTTTAGCCCCGATTCCACAATTATCCTCGCTGCAGAGATCTGCTGCCATCTTACCGGGATGCCCAGCCATGGATCGGTTGAGCCCCACCGGCCGGGACCGATAAGCACATACCCTCCACCCTGTTTTACAAATGTTCCGTTAATCCTTTCGATATCGGAAGCTATATCCTTATTTTTTGCCGGATTGAACGATTCGGGCTTTACGTAAACAAGATCACTGACTCCCTTGAATACTCCGTTGCCCAGGGCTGAGTCGGAAAAAATAATTGTATTGAGGGGATTAATGTGCGCAAGATTTATGTTTGATGTTTCATCAGTATACACGATCGGCCTGATCTGTAAAAAGTTAAAGATTTTGGGAGCCCCCGGGGGGGTTTCAAGATTGGCCGCAAACTCGATTTCAATCGGATTGTTCATCTCCTGCTGACCCAGATCAAGGATTGTGCTGAGGATGTCGGCAAGAGGAAAGAGCTTGTGCTGCAATACATTGGCAAATGTAATAACTCTTTTCCCGGGATAATTTACGCCGTCGCGGAGTATATTGTTATTATAATCATAAACGGAGGCCACATACTTCATTGCCCCTTCGTTATTAGCATCATTAAGCCCGATTTTAAGGATATTTACGCCGTCGTCGGTTGATGGAACAAAACTGTCAATATTGAGGTCAAGCGCCCGGAACTCCTTCTGGGTATCCCTCAACGCAGTCTCGATCGATGAAAGCTGCAGGATTTTTTTTGAATGCTTCGGTGAAAACCTGAGTGACAATCCCCCTTCAACAATCAGCTTTCCAAGTCCGAAAGCAATTTTTGCAATCCCGTCCTCAGCTTTTTCGGAACCGATCGGGTAATAATTTATCGACTGGGCAACTCCCGATAATGTCGGGTAAAAAATATCGCCGTGCCTGTTCCCGCATACCTCCTGAATTATAATTCCCATTTTTTCCTCATCAATAACATTGGCGGTAGCGGTCATATATGCCTTGCTTCCCCTGTAGAAAACAGAAGCATATACTTCCTTGATTGCATCTGAAATCATTTTCACCATTGACTTGTTATCAGGATGCCTGGGAATCATGTAAGTCGAATAAATTCCTGCAAATGGCTGATAATGTGAGTCTTCCAGTTTACTTGACGATCGTACTGCAATCGGGTGGCTTCTTGAAACTGCCAGAAACGCTGAAAAGTCCTGGTAAACCCTGCCAGGCAGATCGGCGTTAAGGAACCGGTTAAGTATATCATCATCGGGAAGATCGGACAGGGCTGCAGAGTACAGATTATTGTGATCCATGAATTCATCGAAGATGTCGGTGCTCAGCACAACTGTCCTTGGTATCGTAATGAGAACACCCGGGAACTTATTGAATAGCTTATAGGTTTTTATTAACCTGTTTATAAATGCAAGGCCTCTTGCCTTTCCCCCGATCGAGGCATCCCCTATCCTTGAAAATACCTGGTACTCATCATAGCTCGTCTTGTCAAATTTGGCGATCACGCCTCTGCCCTTTCCAAGCCTGAAACTTGAAATGGCAATGTAGAGGAATCGCCTCATCTCATCCATTGTCTCAAAATCTTCCTTCCTGATATACTTGAACATCTGAGCCACCGGAAACAGTGCCCGGGCATTGAGCCACTTCGAAAAATGGTTCCTTGTTGCATGATATTCGAGTGTTTTGTCCGGAATAGTAAGCAGCTTTTGCTGAAGGCTCTGCAGATCGGTAGCGATGGCAATCGGCTCCATTGTTTCAGGATTCTTAAAAATGAAGGGTCCGAATGCCAGGTTCTGGATTATGAAATTCCTCAGCTCGAGCGACAGCGACTTTGAATATTTGTTTATAAATCCTGCGCCCAGCTCTTCAGCCATTTTTTTGTGCACCGGGCTTGACGACTGAAGGAGGAACGGTACTTTGTCATCGTCGGCCATCACTGCTTTGCACAAAGCAATCCCTGCATTTTCGTCGCTCATGTTATCCCTCTTGTAACTGATATCCGATATAACGCCGAGAACATTGTACTTGTATTTCTTATAGAGATCGAAAGCATCGTTGTAATTGTTGGCAAGAAGGATTTTCGGCCTTCCTCTCATTTTAAGCATACGCTGGTGCTCATTCAGGGCTTCGCGTTGAAAATCAAGCGACTGCAATAAAACTATCCTGTAAAGATTCGGAAGATAGGATGAAATATACCTGATCGAGTTTTCAACAAGGATAATTGCCTGAACCCCAATATTCTCAATATCAAAATCAGCATTCATTTTGTCCTCAATCAGCTTGATGATCGCAAGGATCAGCGAGGCATCACCAAGCCAGCAGAAGACATAATCAATAGCGCTCAGATCTTCTCCTTCCAGCCGAAGCGACACTTCCCTTGAGAAATAGGTAAGCACAACTATCGGTATAAGGCTGTATTTGGCCTTGATCATTTTTGCCAGGGCAAATACATCAGTGCCCCTGAGGCTCAGCATAGATATTACAAGATCGATATTCCCTTCCTGAAGAATTTTAAAAGCATCCTCTGCATTATCTGTCTGCACAAATGTTGGCGGGTACCGGAGGTTTAGCGAAACATATTCATTGAATATCTGTTCATCGATCCTACCGTCCTCTTCAAGCATGTAATTATCATAACTGCTGCAGATAAGGAGGACACGGTGGATCCGCTTCTGCATCAGAAGGTCGAATGAAGTGTCGGTGAAATCATATTTCTGAAGATCGAGTATTCCTTCAATGATCGTCATAAGTCTCTTTTTTAGTGGTTCACTGAGATAACAGCCATTCCCTTTTTGCCATCCATACGGATCAGAACCGGTTTTTCAAACCTGACGTGGTTAAAAAAACCAGCCCTGGCGATACTCTTTTGTTTTGAGAGCTCCTCCCATGATATTTTGTCGTTGGAATCAGCGCCAACTGAGAAGTACCCCACATTCATTGATGTTACATTATGGAAAAAATGAGAGCCGAGTGAAGCATCTGCATAAAACCCGGGGAATGAAACTTCAACAATAATTTTAGCATTCGATATCTGAGGCCATGTCACGGGAATGCCCAGAAACTTATCCCTTGTGCCCCACCTGCCCGGACCTATCAGGACGTATTTACGTCCCTGCCTGATCATAGCATCATTAAGGCCGGCAATTTCCTCAGCCATAACTGCTGTCTGACTATTATCGAAATTTCCGGGCTCAATGTAGATAAAATCGGTGATGTAGTCAACTATTCCGTTACCCATGCTCTTGTTTGAAAGAAGTATCAGCTCCTTTTCGTTCAATGTTTCAGGATCGATACTGTATCCTGCCCCCGTTCCCAGCAATGGCTTGACCTGGAGAAGATAGAATGAAGCATTCCCGCTTTCGTCCTTGTTAAGGTCAACTGCAAATTCAATTTCGACGGGGATACCGCAAGCTTCGGTAACCACATCCAGGACAACTTTCAGAGCCGGAGCAAGCGGGACATAATTGTACTTCAGCACATCGGCGAAATTGATGATGCGCGGCCCCGGGGAATCAAGTCCGGGAATTATTGTATCATTGTCTGCGTCAAGAACCGATGCAATATGCTTTAAGGTCCCGTGTCTTTCAGCATGACTGATATCAAGCATCTTAAGGCCTGCCTTTTCACCCTCCAGCAGATTGAGATCCCTTTTTGTCATATCGACGCCATAGAATTGCACCTGCGAATTCCTGTAAAGATCTTTCTGGGATATTATTTCGAGAGTTGGATAAGCGGGAGAGAAGCGGTATGCGATCTCACCTTCCATAACATATTGTCCGAGCCCGGCAGCAACAACGGCAAATCCGTCGCCCGGCGTCATATGGGCAACAGGATAAAAGTTGTACGATTGTGCCGAACCGCTTATGTGCGGATAGAATACATCTTCATATTGGTTCCCCACAACCTCCTGGATCACAACTGCCATCTTTTCAAGCTCAACCTTGTAGCTGATGGCGTCAAAATAGGCACGGGCATTTTTTGAGTAGATCGAAGCAAATACCAGTTTGACAGCATCGGAGAGTTGTCTAAGCCTGATTTCCGGGTCGGAATCGTTATTGGGGAGAAGATACGTCCCGAAAATTCCGGAAAAAGGCTTGCTCAGTGAGTCTTCAAAAAGACTTGATGATCTCACGGCAAGCGGTTTTGTAATGTGCCGCAGGAAAGAGCGCAATATCTTTTCGAGTGTGAAACTCAGGCTGCTTTCAAGAAATGTCTTCTGGAGTACTTCAAAATCCTTTTCTTCCTTTACAATGTCCCAAAGATGGTTCCGCTCCATGAACATATCAAATTCGTCAGTTCCGATTATTGCAGTGACAGGAGTCTTGATATTTATCCCAGGGATCAGCCTGCCGAGCTCGAAACTGTAGATCAGTGTATTGATAAAAGCGAGTCCTCTTCCCTTTCCCCCCAGCGATCCTGCAGAAAGGCTGACAACATTGGTTTCGTCAATAACAGCCGAACTTTCAAAGTTGATTACCCTCCCTTTGTTCATTTCGCGTCTGCGTTCACGGATTATATCCAGAAGGAATTCCCTCAATTCTTTCAGGCTGCTGAAATCGGATATCTTTAACGGATTTATGAGCTTTGCAATCTTGACTTCCCCCCTCGCCATAAGCCAGAGCGAAAAGTGGTTCTTCATGGCATGGTATGCCAGGGAATCTTCGGGTACTGTTTCAAGGTAGGCTTCAAACTCCTTCATCGATTTTGCAACTGCGATCTGACGTCCGCTGTTATCCCTGTAAACAAAATGGCCAAAACCGAGATAATAATTAATGAACGATTTCAGATCCTGCATCAGGCTGTCTGAATTCTTGTTAATGAAGTTCGATTTCAGCATGTAAGCATAACTTGAATTTTCCGGTTCGGCTGATTGAAGGACAGTAGGCAGATTGGGCAGGTGATCCTTTATATGCCGGATCAGCTCAAATCCGGCCTTATCATTCATTTCACCATTCCTTGGAAATCTCATGTCGGAGATAACACACAGCAGGTTATTCCTGTACTTATTGAAGATATTCAAGGCATCTTCCCAGTTCGACGCAAGCAGGATTTTTGGCCTGGCCCTTAGTTTCAGAACCTTATAAAGCTGGTCAGTTGATACGTCCTCAATAAGGTTCTTTGTCTGGTCCATCACCAGGTTGTAGAGCATGGGAAGATAGCTGGAATAATAATCAGCCGAATCTTCAACAAGGAGTATAACACCAGTCAGGCCTTTCTTCGTATCATTATCAACATTTACCCTGTCCTCAAGAAGGGAAACCATGGCAAAGAACACTTTTGATTCCCCTGTCCAGACAAAATAGTTATCGAAAGGCACCCGCCTGGCTTTCTGCTTCTGGACATAAGGCAGATCCGCCGGATTGTTGAGAAGGAGGAAGGTGGGCATGTAGGGATACTTGTTCTTTATTTTGCCGCACAGGTTCATTGGGCTTTCCTTATCTACCCCGATCATAATTATAATAAGATCGTAATGGCGCGACTTAAGCCTGTTAAATGCTTCTTCCTCGCTCGACACCCCGGTTACCCTTGGTATTGAGGTAAGGCTCATATGGTAATATTCCCCGAGAATATGATCGGCAAACCTGCCTTCGCCTTCAATTGTATACGCGTCGTAAAGGTTAGCGACAAGCAGGATCTCCTTTACCTTGAATGGCTGAAGGTCATGGAATACATCCCTGTCGGCATTATGCCGGTCAAGGAATTTCTGAAGCAGCTTTTTGCTGGGGATATGCAGATAATCAATTTCTTCTTTCCTTGGAACACCAGCAGAAACGCGGATAATATTGCGTGCCTTATAACTGTTTATATATCCCGTTATAAGGCTGGCAATATTCAGGAGAAGATCCCTTTCTTCCTTCAGGAACGGACCCTCATCTTCAGTACTGAATTCCCTGGTATAAAATATCTCAATAATTCCGGTCTCATCATCAATGGTATCAAACTCCTGGAGCATCTTCCATTTTGATTCCTGAAATTCAACTGATTCAAAATACTTGCCCATGAAGGTGATACGGGCTTTTGTATATTCAGGATACTGCCAGGCTGCCGGCAGCAGAAGCACTATCTGCTGAAGGGTTTCCTCTATCGGCTTCCCCTCCTTTAAAATATAGGTAGTCTGGTTTATACAGCCAAGTTCCTTTAGCCGTTCCTGCTGGTCGTGGAGTAAACGGTTGAATTCAGGGGTAATATGACTGCTGCTGTCCATAAGGATATGCTGGTATGATTTGAAATTAAAATTACTAAAATTCTGTAACCTTAACGTCCAAAACACCCAAACGGTTTAAATCTGTCGCGATATTGTTCCTAAAACTTCAGGTTTTGAAGTTTAATCGACTTTCCAGGTCGATCCGCTGTTGAGCAGATCATCCATGCATTTTATTTTTGCTGTTTTCCTGATCTCACTGATCTGTTCCTCAACAGCATTTTCATATGTCTGTCCGGGTACTGACCTGATAATGCCAAGAGCTACCGGATATTCAGGGTATCTCATGTTTGCCAGCATATATTGAATGCCGGGATTTGATTCAAAAGCATCGTGAACCAGTATGTTTTTTTCGTTGTAGCCATTCTCTCCCAGTTTCACCACCCTGAGCTTCAATCCGTCGAGTATCAACCCTTTATCATTTTCTTTACCAAAGATCATCGGTTCACCATGTTTAAGTATCACTGTCCGGTCGTCCCTTACCTCTCTCCCGGCCACGGTATCATGGATCCCTTCATTGAAGATTACGCAGTTCTGAAGCACTTCAATAACTGAAGTGCCTTTATGCCTTGCAGCCTCACTGTATATTCTTGTCGAAAGGGCAACGTTTGAGTCGATGGTGCGTGCAAAGAATTTTCCTTTGGCTCCGATTACAAGTTCTCCGACGGAGAATGGTTCCTCCACGGTTCCGAAGGGTGATGTCTTTGTTACGATTCCCTTTTCAGAGGTGGGAGAATACTGGCCTTTTGTGAGACCATAAATCTCGTTATTGAAGAGTATTATATTAATGTCAACATTCCGTCTGACAACATGTATAAAATGGTTGCCTCCGATAGCCAGCGCATCACCGTCACCCGTTATCTGCCAGACAGAAAGTTCAGGATTGGCTATTTTTACGCCAGTGGCTATTGCAGATGCACGTCCATGAATTCCATGAAATCCGTAAGTATTCATGTAATAAGGAAACCTTGACGAACAACCGATACCCGAAATAAAGGCAAATTTTTCTTTGGGGATCCCCAGCTCCGACAAAGCTTTCTGCACTGCACTCAATACTGCATGGTCACCACAGCCCGGGCACCATCGTACTTCCTGGTCACTCTTAAAGTCCTTAGGACTCAGATGATCCAAAGTTGTTTCTGCCATCTTAATTTTCCTCCAGTATATTAATGCACTTATCCTTGATCTCCTGTATTGTAAAGGGTAAACCCTGAATCTTGTTCAGTTGGTCATATCTGAATCCCTGATGCTTCATCCGGAGATATCCGGCAAACTGGCCCATGTTCAATTCACATACCAGGATCCTTTTGAAACTACTGAATACTTCTGCAACATTTTTTGGTAACGGATTGATATGATTGAAATTGGCAAGACTCACATTGTATCCTTCTGCCTGAAGCTCACGTACTGCAGTTACCAGGTACCCATATGCTCCGCCCCACCCGATAAGAAGGAGATCGCCTGTTTCGGGTCCGATTACAGCCAGGGGAGCAATTTCTTCAGCGATCCGCTCTACTTTCCCGGCTCTTTGTTTAACCATCAGTTCATGGTTTTCCGGAATATATGATACCGTACCTGTAATGGTCTTTTCGAGTCCGCCTATCCGGTGTTCCAGACCTCTCGTTCCCGGTATGGCCCATTTCCTTGAGAGTGTCTCCCAATCGCGTTTATATGGGAGAAACGGGGTTTCATTTATATCCGCATAAGGGGGATGTATTGCAGGCAGGTCTTTCATCGCAGGTATCTTCCACGGTTCTGTGCCATTGGCAAGGTAACTGTCGGACAGGAGCAGAACAGGGGTCATATGTTCAACAGCAATTTTCGCAGCCTCAAATGCAAATTTGAAACAATCAGCAGGTGTGCCCGGAGCGATCACTACAACCGGGCATTCACCGTTCCGTCCGTAAAGTGCCTGCATCAGATCGGATTGTTCTGTTTTTGTCGGGAGGCCCGTTGAAGGGCCGGCCCGCTGTACATCAATGATCACAATAGGCAGCTCGGCCATAACCCCCAGCCCGATAGCTTCTGATTTCAGCGCTAATCCGGGCCCTGATGTCGATGTAACTGCAAGCTTGCCGGCAAAACTTGCCCCGAGGGCTGTGCAGATACCGGCAATCTCGTCCTCGGCCTGGAAGCTTTTAACCCCAAGATCCTTGCGGGCAGAGAGTTCTTCAAGTATACCGGTAGCAGGGGTGATGGGATATGAGCCGATAAAAAGCTCCAGTCCGGCTTTTTCGGCCGCTGCAATAAGTCCCCATGCCGCAGCAGTGTTCCCGTTAATATTCCGGTAATTACCCTTTGCAATATTGGCAGGACTTATTCTGATGGGAACAAGTGCCTCAATGGTTTCTGCATAATAATAACCCGCCCGGAGGGCTATTTTATTAGCCTCGGCTAATTCCGGCCTTTTACCGAATTTCTTGTCACAGTACTGTTCAGTGTAGCTTAGTTTCTTGTTAAACAGCCAGTAAACCATTCCAAGGGCAAACATATTCTTTGTCCTCAATACCGTCTTCGGATCAAGCCCCTTGTCCTTGAGGGCTTCTCTGACCATAGATGATATAGGAGCGTCAATTACATTAAAACTGTCAAGTTTCTCTTCTGTAACAGGATCTTTTATGTAGCCTGCTTTTTCGATGTTCTTTTCAGTGAAGTTATCCTTGTCAAATATTATTGTACCCCCCGGTTTGGTCCACCGGGCATTAGCTTTAATGGCTGCCGGATTCATTGCTACCAGTACATCTGCAAAGTCACCGGGCGTATTTACTTCGGAGTGGCCGAGATGGACCTGGAACCCCGATACTCCACCCACTGTTCCCTGCGGGGCACGTATCTCCGCCGGATAATCGGGAAATGTGGAAATATCATTCCCAAACAGCGCTGCGGTGTCGGAAAACAGAGTACCGGTCAGTTGCATCCCGTCTCCTGAATCGCCTGAAAACCTGATGACTACCTCTTCCCTTTCAATTACTTTTGATTTTTTCCCCATGACGACTGTATATGCTTATTTTAGTGAACAATAATTTAAACACCGTCCAAAATTCCATTTTCAAATTTAAAGTATTAAATGATCAAATAATCACCTGATTATTAATAAATATCAATGATATTGATCATGTTTGAGTTGCTGAGGTTCAACTCCAGATATCGGCTTTCCTGAGGTTTATCTCACCCTCAAAAAACATTCTGGCAATCTTCTCAAAATATGGAGTGTAGTCCGAGATGAAAAACTGATCCCCTGTAATGCCGGAATCGTTCAGAAGGTTATTCTTTTCAAGGGTCTCCCGCAGAATCAATGCAACGATCCTTGAGGAATCAATCACCTCAACATTGAAGTTGAAGAATTTACTGATCTGGTTCCTTATTATAGGATAATGGGTACAACCCAGCACAAGCGCATCGATGCCCGAAAGGGCTTCGTTGGACAGGTATGTGCGTATTATTGCATTGCTTATATCATCAAAAATGAATCCTTCCTCGATCATGGGAACCAGCAGAGGCGTAGCCATCGAAACTACGGCTGTCCCCGGTGATTTCTCCTTAAGTTTCTTATCATAAGTGCACGAGGTGATGGTTCTTTTTGTACCGATAACACCTATTTTACTGAAATTCCTTGTACTGAGAAAATTCACAACCGGATCAATAACATCGATCAGGATTGCTTTTCCACTGAACTCCTGCGTGAGTGAGTCAAACGCAGAAGCTGAAGCGGAATTACAGGCTACCAGGATAACCTTGGAATTATGACTGAGCAGGAACTCGGTTATTCGTTTCGAATAGAATTTTATCAGTTCAGCCGACTTATCGCCATAAGGCAGATGAGCCGTATCCCCAAAATAAACAAGGTTCTCGCCCGGTAAGATCTGCTTGATCGCATGGGCTACCGTAAGTCCTCCGACTCCGGAGTCAAATATCCCGATTGGCTGCTCTTTCACCTGTAACATTATATTAAAAAAATGACCATCTGCCGGTTGGCGGATGGTCACCGGTTTGAAATATGAAAATTATTTTAAGCCAAGTTTTGTTTTTGCAAGCTGTAAAACATTGGTGCTTTTTGCCTCATCAAAATAAGCTACCTGACCGCCTGAAATGTCAAAAATGTAAATAAATCCGTTTTCCTTGCCAACATCCTTGATAGCTTTATCGGCTTTCTCAGTAATAGGTGTGAACAGGGCAACCTGCTTTTCCTGGAGCTGAGTTTGAGCATTTGTCTGGAAATCAGTTAACCTTCGCTGGTAATCCTGAAGTTCCTGTTCCTTGGTCTGACGTACAAGTTCGGTAAGGGTTTCGCTTTCTTTAAGATATGTCTGGTACTTGTTATTAAATTCTACCTGTAAAAGTTCCGCGGCATTTGAAAGTTCAGTATTCAGTTTTTCGAGTGTTACCCTTGCCGAGTCAAATTCAGGCATGGCCTGGATCAATTCGTTCCTGTTCAAATGTCCGAACTTTAAACTCTGTGCCTGAGTAGTCTGTACAGCAAAAGTAAATATGATTGCAAGAGCCGCAATTCCAATAAATCGTTTCATGTCAAATAATTGTTTTAAAGATTTTGCAAAAGTAATTAATTAATTTTTATAACCTAATTTTTCAAGAACCTGATCGCTGATATCATATTTTGGATTGGCAAACAGGATGTTACCGCCAGCAGCAGAGTCAAAAATAACTGCATAGCTTCCATCGGCGGCAATTGTTTTGATTGCCTTCAATATTTCATCCTGAATTGGCTTAACCAGTTCCTCACGCTTTTTAAAAAGCTCACCTTCCACTCCAAAGTATTTGCTCTGAAGGTCCTTCATTTCCTTTTCCTTGGCGATGATGGCTTCCTCCCTCTTTCCTTTCATTTCCTGGGAGAGGAGAACAACATCATTCTGGTAGGATTTATACATCTGTTCAACCAGAGCGTAACCGTCGGCTACTTCCTTTTCCCACTGCTGTGAAAGCTTATCGAGCTGTTCCTGCGCCTGAGTGAAAGCCGGGATATTCTTCCTTATGTACTCGGAATCGACGAATGCATATTTCTGTGCTGCAGCATAAGCCGTTGTTAAAACTGCCAAAGCTATTATAACGCCTAACTTTTTCATACCATTAATATTAAATTTAAGTAATCAGAATTGTTGACCTATGACAAAATGAAATTGTGATTTATTAGCATCAGGAAATGAAACCGGATCTTCCACCGGGTCGAAACCGTATCCCCAGTCGATCCCCAGCAGCCCGAACATCGGCAAATTGGCCCTGACCCCGATACCGGCTGAACGGTTCATCCTGAAAGGATTATACATATTAAGCTTTGACCAGGCACGACCCGCTTCGAGAAATGTCAGCACATAAATTGTTGCCTGCTGATTCAGCGAAATCGGGTACCGGAGTTCGAAGGTAAGCTTTGAATAAACATTACCTGTCGGTGAACCGGTCCTTGAATCAGTCGGAGTAACAGAGCCGTCGGTATAACCGCGAAGAGCAATGATCTCGCGTCCATAGAGACTGTAACCTGTCATGCCGCTTCCTCCCAGATAAAAGTTCTCAAACGGTGAGGGACCGATATCGTTATTATAGTGTCCGAGATATCCAAAGGCAAACTTGGCGTTCAATACCATTTTATCATCCCTGGTTATCGGGTAGAAATAATCCGCCTTGAATGTCCATTTATGAAATTCTATCCAGTTGTATTTCACCCTGTCGGAAACATTCACCATATTGGCTCCGCTTATGAGTGAATATGGGGGTGTGAGCTGCAACGAAAATGTAAATGATGATCCGTTCCTGGGGTAGATCAGGTTGGGGCTTGTCGAGAACCTTGTAAGCTTGGTTGTAAGAGTCAGGAGGTTTGATGTTCCGTCGGAAAAGAGGAAGTGGTAGTACGTGAAATCGTTAAGGTTGTACCTTTGATAACTGAGTTCACCGTAAATTGAAAAAAAGTCATCCGGCCAGTTAAGCCTTTTTCCAAGTCCGATGGTAGCACCGTCCATTATCATTGACTGGAAGTTGCTTGTACCTCTCTTCTTTCCGTTTGTCATCAGCGACCTGTAGAGCGATACCGAGAATGAGTTGGGTTTTTTACCTCCCAGCCATGGTTCATTGAATGAGAGGTTATACGACTGGTAAAATCTCCCGTTCGACTGTGCCCTGATGCTCAATGACTGGCCATCTCCCGACGGATAGGGACGCCACTCCTTCAGATTAAAGAAGTTGCGCATCGCAAAATTGTTGAATCTGACACCGACCGTTCCGACAAGCATGCCCGCTCCCCAGCCTCCGGAGATCTCAAACTGGTCATTTGCCTTCTCTTCAAGCTTATAGAGCAGATCCACCGTACCGTTTGACAGGTCAGGGAGAACCTGCGGATCAATTTTTTCAGGGTCGAAATGGCCCAGAACCCCAAGCTGGCGGATTGACCTCATTATATTGTTCTTGCTGAAGAGAGACCCGGGAAGGGTATAAAGTTCACGCCTGGCCACATGTTCATTTGTACGTGTATTGCCAGAGATAATAATATTGTTAAGATAAGCCTGATCGCCTTCATATATCCGTACCTCAAGGTCAACAGAATCATTTTCGACCTTCGTTTCAACCGGGGTGAGTCTCGAGAACAGGTAGCCGTTATCCTGATAGACATTGCTGACAGCGTCCTGTGCTCCGGACGAACCGTTTAACCTGTCAAGAATATGTGACTGGTTGTAGACTGAACCTTTTTCGACATTGAAAACCCTGGCAAGGTCCTCCTTCCTATAGACGCTGTTACCTATCCAGTCAACGTTTCTCAGAAAATATTGCGTCCCTTCATCAACCATTATCATAAGAGCGACCCTGTCTTCCGTGACCGGGAAAAGGGAATCCTTCAATATTTTAAAATCCTTGTATCCGTTATCATTATAAAAGGTGTAAAGGCTTTCTTTATCCTCTTCATATTTCTCACCTACATATTTCGAAGCTTTGAAGAAGTTCAAATCCTTCATCTTCGTGTTTTTCATTTTCCGGCGAAGCTGTTTTGAGGTAAAGTTCTCGTTACCGGAAAAAAGGATCTCGGCGATCTTTACTTTTTCCTTTTTGTCGACATCAACGGTAAGAATAACATTATTAGGCTGATCGAGGTCATCTTTCTGGACAAACTCAACTGTAGTATTTAGAAATCCTTTTTCAACAAAATGGTCGGAGATGATTTTCCGTGCATTGTTCAACAGATAAGATGTAAGCTGGGAACCTACCGGAAGGTTGATTTTTTCAGTGAGGTCCTGTACCTCTGAATTCTTGAGTCCATTGTACCTTACCGACGATATTCTCGGCCTCTCCTGCAGCGATATATCAAGGTAAACGGTATCGAGCACTGTTTTGGTTATGCTTACCCGCACGTCGGAGAAGAGCCCCTGCTCCCACAGCTTTTTCACTGCCGTTGTTATCGCCTCCCCCGGAACGGTTATTTCCTGGCCTCTTCTAAGGCCTGAAATGCCTATCAGGGCATTTGTGTCAAGAAAGCGGACACCCGAGATCGTCACACCGCCGATTACCAGATCTTCGGTGTTGGTGTAATCAATTATCTCCTGCTTTTGCTGGGAATTCAGCACAAGGGTTGTCAGACTCAGCATTAAAGCCAATAATATCAGTTTCAATCTCTTAATCACCATCATTTCAACAATTATCTGAAATCTGTTCACTTGTTTTTCCAAATCTTCTTTCCCTTTTCTGGAAGTCAATAATTGCTTTGTAAAATTCCTCCTTACCAAAATCGGGCCAAAGTGTTTCCGAAAAATATAATTCTGTATAAGCCAGCTGCCACAAAAGGAAGTTGCTAATTCTGAGTTCACCGCTTGTCCTGATCATTAATTCAGGGTCCGGAACGCCATAAGTAGCAAGGTACCTTTCAAAATTATTCTCATTTACAAGCCCGGCATCAATGCTGTTACACTTCATTTCAGCCGCCAGTTTTTTCGCAGCTTCAGTTATCTCCCATCTCGAACTGTAGCTCATGGCCACAATGAGGTTCAGTCCGGTACAGCCCGAAGTCACTTTAATAGTATCCATCAGCCGGCTGTTCACATCATCGGCAAGCCTCCCGGTATCACCAATTGCCGAAAGCCTGATATTGTTTTTCATTAATGTATCGGTCTCTTTACTGAGCGACTGGACCATTATTCCCATTAATGCTGAGACCTCTTCATCGGGCCGGCCCCAGTTTTCCTGCGAGAAAGCATAAAGAGTAAGGTATTTGATCCCCAGTTCGGCTGCAGTTTCAATTATTTCCCTCACTGCATTTACGCCCTGCTGATGGCCAAAAATCCGGTCCATGCCCCTCTGCCTTGCCCACCTGCCGTTTCCATCCATAATAATGGCAACATGGGAAGGAAGTTTCAATGTATTGATCTTGTTCCTTAAGGACATTCTTTACCGTTTTCTTTTCCCGTCCGCGTCACTAAAAGCCGGGCAACCTGCGAGCCTGCTATAGATTTTCCAGGTAAATGAAATACCTGCAAATGAATACCAGTCGTTGTTGTGAAGCCAGGCTTTATGTCCCGCGTCAGTCAAATCTTTAACGCCGTCAAAGTTATCATAAAAAGTTTTACGAAAACCATATTCGGCTTCAAGTCCCAAGTTTTTATGAATATTAACCTTAAACCCGATAGAAAACGGTATCACCGGAATTAAAGGTATTGTGTTACTTTGTAAAGGTTCGGTAGTGGTATTGATATATGTAATCCCCGCTCCTGCAGCAAAATAAGGAGTATAATTCCATTTCCTTCCCTGAGTCGAATATGGAAGAAAATTAAATTCAAACTGGACTGCCAGTTCACCGACTGTACCGGAGAATGAAGAAGAATCGCGCGCAGTTGTTAAAATATTATTAAAATCGCGACTGTCGGCTCTCAAGCCCCCGATAATAATACTTGCCCTGATGGATTGCCTCGGGTGCAAATTATATCTGTAAAACAAGCCTGCAGCAGGCCTGGGAGAATAAAAAATGCGGTTGGTGTTGATATCCCCCATATAGGAGGAGACTCCACCAAAAAATCCATAATCAGCATTTCGCTGACCGGATACTGATAGAGAAGTTAGAAGAAAAGTAAGAACCCAAAGCAGTTTTTCCATTAAAACCCATCCAACGCATTATCATCTCAAAGTAGGCCATCCTTTCGGACTTGACTTGAACTTATAGGTAAATGTAAAGTTCAAAAAATAATAAACGTCATTTGCTTTGGAATATTGTGATGTGTAACCATCAAGATGATCTGTCGTTGTAAGTCTGCCGCCCAGCTCCAAACCGAAATTTATATTGGGTGTATAAATGAGCATTGAACCTATGCCAAGCGGAAAGACGGCATCAAATCCGCCTGTGTCAAGCCCGCGGGCAACAAGGTCATCATTACCGTTTACACTATAGGCAGCAGCCCCGGCTCCGGCGAATGCATAAAAATCGAGTGAAGTGAGAAGAGCCCACAGGCTTTTGCCTTTAAGAAAAAGGTAGCTGCTCTCATAGCGGTTTTTGATGAAGAAATATTCGAATAACAGGGCCGGTTCAAACAGTGAGGTCCTTGATTCGTATTCCCGACCTTCATTTGATCCCCTTGTATCGGTCGAATGAAGCATTGCATAAGTAAGGCTCAATCGTAAATTTGTTGCACGTGAAAGACGGTATCTCATGTTACCGTTAATGTTAAAAGCGGTCTGTCTGTAACTTAAATCCCTGAATCCAAGCGCATTTTTTCCGATCGTATATCCTCCGATGTCAGGAAATGAAAATGAAGGGCCGATGCCGAGCTGACCTTCCCATCTTTTCATTTTCCAAAGCTGGGCATCAGAAATTTGAACAGTAAAACACAATATTACAGCGATGAAAAATAACCTTTTCATTTCACTTCAGATTTAGATTGGTAATACAAATATAATAATCTAAAATTAAACACTATACATTTTGGTAAGTATTTTAGTTCCTTCTGTCAGCGCCCCACATCAGCTTATTCCTCAGGGTACTGTAAAAATCCCTCCCCCTGAGCATGACCGTTTTTAGTTTCTCAGGTGACCGTGAAATATGTATTTCTTCGCTGAATGGCAGTCTGCCCGATCTGAAATCGCAGGTAGCAAGATACTCCGTGCTCCTGCCTTCAACCACCATCCTAAGAATTTTATCGCCTGACAGGATGATCGGTCTGATAGTAAGATTGTGAGGCGAAATTGGTGAAATAATAATGCTCTCATCCTCAGGTGTCAGAATCGGGCCCCCCACGCTCAGGTTATAGGCCGTTGACCCGGTTGCAGTTGAAACTATCAGCCCATCGGCCCAGTAGGTATTCAGATATGTTTTGTCGACATATACATGAATTGTTATCATGCTGAGATCGGCTTTCTGTATCGTTACCTCATTCAGTGCTGTTGAGTATTCCCTGTCGAATAAGCCTTTCGGACTGGTAATCCTGATCAACGACCTCTCAATGACCTCAAATTCTCCGCTGCAAAGCATGTCGATTGAATTTCCGATCTCCTCCTCCGAAATATTTGCCAGGAATCCCATCCTTCCGGTATTAACACCCGCAATGGGTATCCCCGAATCTCTTACCTTAAGCATTGTTTCGAGGAAAGTCCCATCGCCGCCAACACTTAGAACGAGATCGGGTACCACTTTCAGGTTTTCGAGATAAATGAATTGTTCTACAAGTTCGGTATTGGTGCACTGGTCCTGATCAGACGATTGCCTGTATAATTGTATCTTGATCCCCCTTTGACAGAACTCCCTGATCAGCCGGCTAACTCCTTCAGTGGTTTTGGAATTGTTGTCCTTGCTGTAGATTGCAACTGTTTTAAGCATCTTCACTTCAGATATTCATGTATTTCATAAGGAGATCAAACCGCTCTGAATAGAACTTGTCCATCGAATCATCCGCAGTAATCCAGCTCTTGACATCATAATTATACCGCTCAAAGGTCCTGATTACCGAAGCCAGCTCATTTGAATTGACTTTGACAGTCACTTCAAGCCTGGTCGAGTCAGGTGGTGATGTTACGTACATGCTCAGGATCCTTACATTATTGCTTTCGACAATCTGAGCGATCTGCGAAAGGGAATAGTCCCTCTCAATAAGCTCGAGTACGATTATCCCTCCGGATTGATCCATTGAAGATATTCCGGCAAGGTATCTCACAAGATCGGTTGTGGTTATAACTCCCTTAAAATGATTTTTATCATCAAGTACCGGAACAACAGTCAGCTTGAGGCGTGAGGCAAGGCCTATCACTTCGAACAGGTGTTGTTCAGTTGTTACAAATGGTTTAAGTAGGGTAAGCGAATGGTTGCCGATCGGTTCTTCGGGCTGATTCATGTCATATATATCAGTATCGGATATCAGGCCCAGAAAATCCTGATTATTCACAATGGGAAGGTGCGATATCCTGAATATCTCCATCCAATTCAATGCTGTCTGCCCTGAATCGGAAGTCCTGAGTGAGGGGACAACCTCTGATATTAAGTCCTTTGCAAGCATATAAGGAAATCCTTCCGGTTAAAATTTATGTAAAATAGCAAAAAAAAAACCAGTTGTTGTATTTTTGTCTCAAATTACTACGGTTAATCACCATTTTTATTATGACAAAGTTAAGCGTTAACATTAACAAAATTGCAACAATAAGGAATGCCAGGGGCGGAAATATTCCAAACGTGAAAAGCGCCGCGATTAACTGCGAGCTTTTCGGAGCTGATGGCATTACCGTCCACCCGCGGCCCGATGAACGTCATATAAGATACCGGGATGTTCTCGAAATAAGGCCGGTTATTACAACCGAATTCAATATTGAAGGGTATCCTTCCGAAATGTTCATTGAGCTGGTCCTTTCGGTCAAACCTGACCAGGTAACCCTGGTTCCTGACGCTCATGATGCCATCACATCAAATGCTGGCTGGGATACCCTAAGGTTCCGGCAATTCCTTACCGAAGTAATTTCGACCTTTAAAAAAGCAGGTATACGCACATCTCTGTTCGTCGACACCAATCCTGTCAATATTGAAAATGCCGCTCTGTCAGGCGCTGACAGGGTGGAACTCTATACCGAGCCTTATGCAACCGCATTCAGCACAAACGCACCGGCGGCTGTTAAACCTTTTGCAATTGCGGCAGAAATAGCCCGCAAGGCAGGGCTCGGACTAAATGCCGGGCATGACCTGAATCTTGAAAACCTGAGATACCTGCATCAGAACATACCATGGATTGATGAAGTATCAATAGGGCATGCTCTGATTTCTGACGCTCTCTACCTTGGCCTTGAGAATGCTATCCAGATGTACAAGAGACAA
This sequence comes from uncultured Bacteroidales bacterium, assembly GCA_963737255.1. Classification (GTDB taxonomy): domain Bacteria; phylum Bacteroidota; class Bacteroidia; order Bacteroidales; family VadinHA17; genus LD21. The sequence continues at coordinate 735,433 of CAVTSB010000002.1, read as the reverse complement.
CTGACTGATTAAAAACCTGAGGTGAAACTATTCTTCAGAAAATTCGGCAATGGTCCTCCGCTGATCATCCTGCACGGGCTTTACGGATCTTCCGACAACTGGGTAACGATAGCTAAAAGCATCAGCAGCAGTTTTACAGTTTACCTTCCCGATCAGAGAAACCACGGCTTCTCACCACACTCCGATCTGCATGATTATAATTCCATGAGCAAAGATCTCAGGGAACTGGCCGATGAGCTTGATCTTGACAAATTCTTTCTTGCCGGACACAGCATGGGAGGAAAAACAGCAATAAACTTTGCATTGAAATGGCCGGAAAGATTATCAGGATTGGTGGTAGCCGATATCTCTCCGTTTGTCCCGGAACACCGGAATGCTGAAGCGGGCGCCCGGATAACCGGAATACTTGACGCAATAATCTCTGTAAATCTTTCAGGGATAACCTCCCGGCAGGAAGTCGAATCACTGCTGATACCCTCCATCAGATCTGAGGCTGAAAGAAGACTCATAATGAAAAACCTGAAGAGGGAAGCTGATCATTCTTTCGGATGGAAAATCAATGCCCTCTCCCTGCTGAAGAACATGGGGAACATATTGAGCGGTATTGAGGTAAAGAAGGATGATATACCGGTCATAACCGGCTTCCCGGTGTTTTTCCTGAAAGGAGAAAGATCAGAATATCTTCCGGATCACGATTTCAAAAGGATCCTTGAAATATTTCCTGCGGCTGAGTTTATTACGATACCTCTCGCAGGACACTGGCTTCATGTTGACAATCCTGTCGCTGTCAGGCTGTCCTTGCTCCGGTTGCTTGACTGAGCGTCAGAAAGTAACCGATTCAATTTTTTCGGAACCTATTTCCGGCAGATTCATGAATCTAAGTAAAACCTGGGCGACAGCCAGGACATCTTTTTCACAGTAAGTTACTATCCTGTTCAGATCATGCTCGTCGCGGTATATCCCGGCAACCATGCTTCCGTCAATATCATCCTTCGGTGATGCAATGCCGAGAATTGATGTAAGCAGTTCAAGCGATGAATAGCTCTTGTAATCTCCGAACTTCCATAAATCAAGGGTGTCAAGCATCTTTACCTCCCATGGTTTTTTTCCGGCATTGTCGAGGATTTCCGGGATTACTATTTTATTGATTATCATTCTCCGTGCAATATAAGGATAGTCGAACTCCTTCCCGTTATGGGCACACAGAAGCACGTCCCGGTTTCTTGAGAACTTTTTGAGCATTTCGGAAAATTCTGTCAGAAGTGCTTTTTCATCATCCCCAAAAAATGATTTAAGCCTGAAGCTGAAAGGATCTTTTTCCTTTATGAGTCCCACCGATATGCATATTATTTTTCCGAATTCGGCATAAATGCCGGCTCTGTCGTAAACCTCCGCTGCCGTCTGCTCTTCTGTCCGGAATTGTTTTGATTTTTTATCCCAGAGCCTCTGAAAAGCCTGGTCAAGTGCATTGTAGGAAGCTACTGCAGGTACAGTCTCAATATCAAGGAACAAAATATCCTCCGGCTTAACGTTGGTAAGCATTGCTATGATTTTAAGTGTTTTTCGATAATTGAAATCAAAACTTCGATGCCTACCTGGTTCTCCCCGCCCCCGGGTATAATAATATCGGCATACCGTTTGGAAGGCTCGATAAACTGGAGATGTGAAGGTTTGACAGTATCGTGATACCGCTGGAGAACTGCAAGGACTGACCGGCCTCTTTCAACTATGTCCCTCTGAATTACCCTTCCCAGCCGGTCGTCAGCATCAGCGTCCACAAAAACCTTTACATCGAACATATCCCTCAGGCCGCTGTCGGTAAGGATAAGAATACCCTCGACAAGGACCACAACTGCAGGTTTTATCGTAATTGTCTCTTTTGCCCTCAGGCAGGTCAGATACGAATAGACCGGCATTTCAATGCTGTATCCATTCCTGAGCCTTTGAAGATGTTCAATCAGCAGTGTGAATTCAAGGGAATCGGGATGATCAAAGTTTATTTTCTGCCTCTCTTCAAGGGTTATATGCCCGTTATCTTTATAATATGCGTCCTGAGGAATAACTATAACTTCTTCATTCGGGAGCTTCTCCATTACTTTCCTTACAACAGTGGTTTTTCCTGATCCGGTACCTCCCGCAATTCCCACTATAAGCATTTATTCTTATTTTTGCAGTTATTGAATCCAAAAATAGTAAAAAGTTGATTATAGAAAAATTGGAGATAAGTTTAGTTGCAGCATAACCAACTTTAAGTACCTTAGTCTCCAACAGACTCAAATAATATTAACCGCGAAAACATGTCAGATTTATATCCATTAAAATTCGAGCCTATTCTGAAGGAGAAAATATGGGGAGGCCAAACACTTGCCGGCAAATACGGCAAGAATGACAAGGGGCTTAAAAATGTGGGTGAGAGTTGGGAAATATCAGCTGTTTCGGGTGATCTTTCTGTTGTAAGCAACGGATTCCTCGCCGGCAATAATATTGAAGAGATAATCGAGGTTTACATGGGTGATCTCACCGGAGATACAGTTTACGACAGGTTCGGAAACGAGTTTCCGCTTCTTATAAAGCTGATTGAGGCTAAGGATGATCTTTCCGTCCAGGTGCATCCGGACAATGTACTTGCAAATGAACGTCATCAGGCATATGGAAAAACTGAAATGTGGCATATTCTTGAAAGCGAAAAGGATGCAAAGATCTATACAGGCTTTTCAGCTCCGGTGACACGGGAACAATATATCAATGCACTGAATAACAACACCATTCAGGATATTCTCAACGTTGAAACCGCTGAACGGGGAGACTCCTTCTTTACTCCTGCCGGCCGGATCCATGCAATAGGAGCCGGCATAGTGCTTGCCGAGATCCAGCAGACATCAGATATTACCTACAGGATCTATGACTGGGGCCGGACTGATGGTGAAGGCAAACCGAGAGAGCTTCATACAGAACTTGCGCTTGACGCTATTGACTTTTCAGCTTCGGGAAAATCGAAGATCAAAAAGGAACTTACCGACAACAAAGCCGGGAACATTGTCAGTTGCGAGTTTTTCGATGTTAATATAATCAAGTTCAGCAAGCCTGTTGAGCGTGATTATAACCTTATAGATTCCTTTGTCATTTACATCTGCACGGAGGGAAAGTTTTCAATCCGCTGGGACAACAGATCGGAAGAAGTCACAAAAGGTGAAACTGTCCTTCTTCCGGCAATGATACGGGATATTGTCCTGCAGCCAGATCCCGGTGCAGCTTTGCTTGAAATATACATCAAGAATTAATTATTCAAAAAATCAGGATTGTGCAATGAAAATTTTTACAAATTCGATTTTTACCCTGTTTGTAATTTTATTGGCCTCCGGATGTTCGGGAAAGGGAACATCAAAGAAGGAGACAATAGCGGAAGCTGACACCATTTCGGTACCCGATACGGGCTTTACCGGGATCAGAAAATACTCCAGCGGCAACAAGCTTATAAAGGAGGTTACATTCAGGAACGGGATCCGCCAGGGTGAGATGAAATCATTTTACCCCGGTGGCCAGTTATACCAGACTTTCTGGTACGAGAACGGGCTTCGTGAGGATTCTGCAAAATGGTATTACACTACCGGAGAGGTATTCAGGGCAACCCCATATGTCCGCGACACAGTAAACGGGATTCAAAAGCAGTATTACCGGACCGGAAAGGTTAAAGCCAGGATCGGGTACGTTAAAGGATTACGGGCACCATTTATTGAAGAATATACCACAACTGGCAGCCTTGTGACCGGATATCCTGACATAGAGTTCAGCTTCACTGATAATTACAGCAGCACAGGGAAATTGAAAGTAAATCTCGCACTGACGGATAAATCGACCAGGGTGAAGTTTTACCGTGGTGAGTTCACAAACGGTATTTTTGATACCGCCCGGTGCGACCTAATAAAAACTTCTGAAGGCAAGGCCTTTTTTGAACTCAGGAAAACAGGAGCTCCACAGCAGGAATATGTGGGAGTGATAGCTGAAATTACAACCGGTTTCGGCAATAAGTATTTAACATCCAAAAAGATAGAGCTCCCGTACAAGGATCTTAAATAACAGGTAAATAATGATAATCCAGTCTGCTTCATTTGTTACCAGCAGCCCGACAATTAAAGAGTGTCCTGCAGGAATGAGGCCGGAATTCGGATTTACAGGCCGGTCGAATGTCGGGAAATCATCCCTCCTGAACATGATTACAGGCTGGCACGGACTTGCTAAAATATCAGGGAATCCGGGAAAGACAAGAACCATAAACCATTTTTTAATAAACGACAGCTGGTATCTTGTCGACCTTCCCGGTTACGGATACGCCAGGGTGCCTGTAAAAATGAGGAAAGCCTGGACCAGGTCGGTGGAAGAATACATCCTTGGAAGGGAAAACCTTGTAAGCCTGTTTGTTCTGATTGATTCAAGGCTGAAACCACAGAGTTCTGACCTGTCATTTATGGAGTTCCTCGGAGTAAATGAGATACCATTTGCAAGAGTCTTTACAAAGAGCGACAAGCTTTCAGGTACAGATCTTGAAAAGTCAATTTTGTTCTACGACAATGAGATGTTAAAAACGTGGGAATCAATTCCCACAACATTTATCTCCTCATCGGTTAAAAAGACCGGAAGAGACGAAATCCTTGATTACATCGAAGATTCTATGAACAATTTTTCAACCCCGGTCTGATATCCTCCGGAATTTATAATTTTGTAGCCTGTAGAATTCTTAATACTAACCCGCAAAAACATAGGAAAATGTACGGAAAGGCACCGATGAAGATTTTTTCCTGCAGAGCTTCAAAACATCTTGCTCAGAGGATAGCTGACAAACTTGGGACAGAGCTTGGGAAAAGTTCGGTTACCGAATTCAGCGATGGGGAATTTCAGCCATGTTTTGATGAATCAGTGAGGGGTGATATGGTTTTTATAGTGCAGTCCACAAATCCTCCCGCCGAAAACCTTTTCGAACTCCTTCTGATGATCGATGCTGCCAAAAGAGCTTCCGCCTACAAAGTGATAGCCGTAATCCCATATTATGGTTTCGCAAGGCAGGACAGGAAAGACAGGCCCAGGGTGTCGATAGGATCCAAATTGTCAGCCGACCTTCTAAGTACAGCGGGTGTAGACAGGGTAATAACGATGGATCTGCATGCTGACCAGATACAGGGTTTTTTCAATGTGCCGGTCGACCATCTTTTCGGTTCGGCAATCTTTGCCCCCTACATCCAGAACCTCAGGCTCGAAAGTCTGACGGTCTCGGCTCCCGATATGGGTGGTTCAAAGAGGGCCAATGCTTATTCCAGGCATCTGGAATGCGAAATGGTTTTGTGCTATAAACTAAGGAAGAAACCTAATGTCATCGAAGAAATGTCGGTCATAGGCGATGTTGAGGGAAGAAATGTCGTCATTATAGATGATATGGTAGATACGGCGGGTACTCTTGTACTTGCAGCCCAAAAAATCATGGAAAAGGGAGCAAAAAGTGTAAGGTCTTTCGCAACTCATCCGATCCTCTCCGGAAATGCCATTGATAGAATAAACAAGTCTCAGATAACCGAACTCGTGGTGACTGACTCCGTCCCTTTTATAAATAATTCCGATAAAATAAAGGTACTTTCAATTGCTGATATACTGGCAAGTACTATTCAGGCTGTAAATCTTAACCAGTCAATAAGTACAAGTTTTGTTTTCTGATTCCTTTGTCATATATTTGCAGTCCTGAAAAAAATTCTTTTGTCAAACGTGTAATGGGGGGTTAACTGAAAGATAACTCTTAGTAGCACAATAACATTTATCAAATGAAGACTATCGAGATTAAAGGGACTCTCAGAACGGAACTGGGAAAGAAAAGTTCCAAACAAACCAGGAAAAGCGGGAATGTACCCTGCGTGATCTATGGAAAGGATAAGAACATCCATTTCCAGACACATGAGAACAGCTTTAAGAACCTTGTTTACTCACCTGATGCACATATTGTTAACCTCGATCTTGATGGAACGGCCCATAAAGTGGTCCTTAAGGATATTCAGTTCCATCCGGTATCCGATAAAATCATTCATGTTGACTTTATGGAGATACTCGAGGATAAACCTTTAGTAATCAATCTTCCAATCCTCGTTACCGGCGACTCCGTAGGAGTGAAAGCCGGCGGCAAGCTGAGGATCAAAAAAAGAAATCTGAAGGTTAAGGGCTTCGCCGGCGATATCCCCGAGCACCTGCCGATTGATATTACTGAGCTCAAAATTCATCATTCAATCAAAGTGGGGGATCTCTCATACGATAAGATTGAATTGCTCGATCCCAGGATTACCACGGTCCTTACAATTGCAACATCGCGTGTTGTCGCGAAGGAAGAAGGTGAAGAGGCTGCAGAAAAACCGGCAGGTGAAGCTGGTGAAGCTCCGGCCGCAGCTCCGGCTGAGGAAAAAAGCAAATAAACAGTTTTTGTTAATGGGTCAGGCACAATGAAATATCTGATAGTTGGCCTGGGAAATATTGGTGACGAGTATCAGGATACCCGTCATAACATGGGCTTTATGGCATTGGATGCCTTTGCAGGGGCATCCAATGCCGTTTTTATGGATAAGCGTTACGGATCGATATGCACAATAAAATACAAGGGCAGGTCATTTATCCTCCTCAAACCTTCCACCTTCGTGAACCTCAGCGGGCACGCCGTCAGCTACTGGATGAAAAAGGAAAACATCCTTCCTGAAAATCTGCTTGTCATCGCCGATGACGTTGCCCTTCCACTCGGAAGCATCCGTATGAGGGCAAAGGGAAGTGACGGCGGCCATAACGGACTTGCACATATTAATGCCATTTTATCGACTTCCGAATATACAAGAATCAGGATAGGGATCGGCAACAGCTTCAGGAAAGGCTCACAGATAAAATATGTCCTTGGAAAAATGACCGGGGAGGAAAAGAAATTCATCGATACAAGGCTCTCCATCGTGATTGAAATGATAAAATCATTCGGCACAGCCGGCACTGAGCTTACAATGACAGCATTCAATAAAGCAGGCAAACTTGTTCCACCCGGGGGTGACGGAATTGATACTGCTCCCGGCAGCGGGAAAAACTGATCAGCTGATTGTATGACAGATAATAAAGCAATAAGGATCGATAAGTTCCTGTGGGCCGCCAGGATCTTTAAAACCCGCAGCATAGCCTCTGAGGAATGCAAAAAAGGAAGGATAATAATAAATGATATCCAGGTCAAGCCCTCCAGAATTGTTGCCAGAGGAGAAATAATTATTGTGAAAAAGCTGCCGGTAATCTATACTTACAGGATTCTGGACCCGATAGAATACCGGGTTTCAGCAAAGATTGCCGGCAACTATATCGAAGACCTGACCCCCGAAGAGGAAAAGGCAAAACTTAAATTGAAACAATCGGGGGTTATTGTTCATAGGGAAAAAGGCACCGGCCGGCCGACCAAAAAAGAAAGGCGGGATCTCGACAGGTTCATTGTTGATCTGAACGGAAAATAGCTGGTGGTAAAAAGACGTATAATTCACGGAACGGATCATTTTAACCGCCATATTTTTGACGGCTGCAAGCCATTTTTTTTAACTTGCACCTTCCTGATCGTGAAAAATTAAAGCAACATCCTTTAGTATCGCCATGAAAAATGGGTAAGGACAACATTGAAAAATACTCAGCGCGTTATGCTCTGTTCAAGCAGGCTGTTGGTTTCTGGCATGACAGGATCTACTACCGGAAAATAATTGTTGTCGGACGTGAGAACATCAATCCTGAAAGCCACCTTATATTTGCCCCCAATCATCAAAACGCCCTGATGGATGCCCTTGCAGTTCTTTTCACACATAAAGGCCAGCCTGTATTCCTTGCCAGGGCTGATATATTCAGGAAAAAGGCAATTGCCTCATTCCTCTACTTTATCAAGATTCTGCCCGTGTACAGGATCAGGGATGGATTCAGGTCAGTTAAATCGAACGACGAAACTTTCAATAAAACAGTCGATGTTCTGAAGAATAAAAATGGTCTTGTCATACTGCCTGAGGGTGATCATGCGGGATTCAGGAGGCTTCGCCAACTCAAGAAAGGAATCTGCCGGATCGCATTCCATGCTGACGAAGCAACAGGTTTCAGACTTAAAATCAAGATCATCCCGGTTGGGATAGAATTTTCAAATTACAGCCGTTTCCGTCAGGTTCTGACTGTGGTATACGGAAAGCCGATCGAGGTCTCGGAGTATCACCACCTTTACAGGGAAAATCCCGAAAAAGCGCTTAATGAACTCAGGACCAGGCTCTCGGTAGAAATAAAAAACTTAATGGTCCATATCGAATCAGAGGACGATTATGAAGCGATTGACGAACTGCGAAGCATTATCAACGGGAAATACAGCGATGATATCAGGGTTCCCAAACTTTTCCGCGACAGGGTACTGATAGAGAAACTCAACAGGCTTAATATCTCCGATCCCGGGGCATACAGCACTATATGCACATTGAGCCTCAGGATCAAGAAAATTGCAAAGGACCTGAAGGTAAGCTACCAGGCACTTGATAAGAAAAAACACCCTCTTGGCTGGCTGATAGCAGGAATGGCCGGCCTGATGGTCACTTTCCCGGTCTGGCTGTTCGGAAACATCTTTACCCTGACATTCCTTGCACTTCCCGAATTTCAGATCCGGAAAATAAAGGATCTCCAGTTCCGGGGCACGGTCCGCTTTGGTATTTCCCTTGCACTTGCATTTGTTTTCTTGCCTGTATACCTGATTCTTTGCCTGGTTATCTTTTCTCCGTGGTGGCTGGCTATTGTTATTTTCTTGACAATACCCTTGGCGGGGATCTTTGCCTGGAATTACAACAAGCTTTTTCGCAGGATTATAAGCGGTTTCAGTGTAAGAAAATATTTAGGAATGAAAAATCCGGATTATTTTGCCCTGAGAAATGATTATGAAGAATTAACCCGACTGGTTTCAGGAATCATATGAGGAAAAATGAATTATTCACAGGGAAAGTAGCCTGGATTACCGGGGCGTCGTCGGGAATCGGCGAGGCTCTTGTGTATCAGTTCGTGAATAGCGGAGCAAGAGTAATAGCTTCATCAAATGATCCGGCCGGACTTGAAAGGGTGAGAAAGAACTGCGGAGGGCTCGGCGGGATGGTGACTATCGTGCCGTTCGATCTTTCCGACACCGGGGGAATAGATAAAATTGCTGAGGCACAGGTAAAGGCCCTGGGACAGATCGATTATCTTCTCAATATAGGAGGCATCAGTCAGAGGGCCAGGATTGAAGAGACTCCCATGTGGCTCGACAGAAAGATCTTTGAGATCAACTACTTTGGCACAATTGCACTGACAAAGGCTCTCCTGCCTTATATGATCAGCAGAAAATCGGGACATATCCTGGCAACAAGCAGCATAACCGGAAGATTCGGGTTTCCTTTAAGATCAGCTTATTCAGCTTCAAAACAAGCCCTTCATGGTTTCTTTGAAACCCTTTATCTCGAAAATAAGGCCAATAATATAAGAACATCGGTAATTATTCCAGGCAGGGTCAGAACCCAGATCTCTGTCCATGCCCTGAACAGTGAAGGAAAGGAACACGGGAAAATGGATGAAGGGCAGGCCTACAGGCCTTGCACCTGAAAAAGCAGCAGAAATAATTATCAGAGGTTTGATCAGGAACAAGAGAGAAATACTCGTCGGAAGAGGGTGAACTGGCAATGTTATACATAAGAAGAATATGCCCGTGGCTCTTCTTCAGGATCGCGGATAAAATAAAATCAACCTGAAACAATATAAATATGAAAGATTATACGATTGGAGGGATCCAGCAGGTAGGAATAGGCGTTCAGAACCTTTATGAGGCCTGGAAATGGTACATGAAAATGTTTGGTATGGATTGCCGGATTTTTGAGGATGAGACGGAAGCGAAAACTTATGCTGCCCTACACAGGGGGAAAACCTCAGAGCAGGCATGCGATTCTTGCACTAAACCTTCAGGGCGGAAGCGGCTTTGAAGTATGGCAGTATAAGGGAAGGGAGCCTGTTCCGATAGCTGAAGAGATCAGGATTGGTGATGTTGGAATACTTGTCTGTAAGGTGAAAGTAAAGAATATCGACCCGGCATATCAGGTTCTATAAGCAAAAAAATGCAGAAGTGCTGGGCGAACCGGTAAATGATCCATCAGGAAACAGAACCTTTTTCTTAAGGGATCCGTTCCGATAACCTCTTCCAGCTGGTTGAGGCCGACAACTGGTTCATGCAATGAAAACAAAATATCAGGAGGTTCGCAAGGGGTTATCATAGGCGTCTCCGATATTGAAAAGGCCATGGTGCTCTACTCCGGCATCCTTGGTTACAGCGAGGTTGTGTATGATACAGCAGGAATCTTCCCTGATCTCGCCAGCCTCCCGGGAGGCGAAAATAAATTCCGCAGGGTACTGCTTAAAACTGCCGGACCAATAGCCGGCTATTTCGGAGCCATTTTCGGACGCAGTGTAATTGAACTGATCAGTCCCTTAGGTAAGCCGGGAAAAAAGACTTACAAAGACCGTTTCTGGGGCGATCCAGGTTTCATACACCTGTGCTTCGATATCCATGGCATGGAAAAACTAATGGAATATTGCAGTGCCAACGGATTTCCTTTTACGGTCGACAGCAGGCCGAGCCACGAAGGGAACAGCTTCGATATGGGTGAAGCTGCAGGCCATTTCGCCTATATTGAGGATCCTGACGGAACACTCATAGAGTTTGTTGAAACCCATAAAATCTCAATCCTCAAAAAACTTGGCTGGAATCTTGATTTGAAAAAAAGGAACGCTTATAAACCGCTCCCTGCCTGGATGCTGAAAACCCTTAAATTTTCAAGGGTGAAGAACCTTTCAGTTCTTATTAAATTTCCCTTGCCTGCTCTGACTGGCCCAATACCCTGAATATATTGCCGCCCCATATCTTTGCAATATCAGCCTTTTGAATAGCCCCTGCGGAGAAGCTCAACGGTGATGTTCTTCATCTCAGCGACCGATCTGCATCCTTCAACTCCCCCGCCGCCGTCGAAATCAGTTCCGATCCCGACATGGTCAATACCTATCACCTGAACAACATGGTCAATATGGTCAACCACATCACTGACAGTGGCAAGCTTCTTATATTTTCCCTGGATCCCCCTGTATTCGGTGCGATATTTCATCCTCTGCTCTTCATCAAGGACGTTGTAATCACCATATCTGAGCTGCAATTCCTCAATCTTCGCTTCGAGTTCAGGATTGGGATCAGGTGTTTTTATATAATCACTGAGTATGCAGATCTGTATAACTCCTCCGTTCTTCTTGAGCGAGAGCAGCATATCATCATTAAGATTCCTGGGATTTTCACACAAAGCCCTGCACGAAGAATGTGAAGCAATGACCGGAGTTTTCGATAATTCAATGACATCATAGAACGACTTGTCGGATATATGCGAAACATCGACCATCATGCCAAGACGGTTCATCTCCTTCACAACTTCCACTCCGGAATCCGAAAGACCGTTATGCTCAGGTCCGTCCGGATCAGTCGATGAATCACAGATATCATTGTTCCTTGAGTGGCACAGAGTTATATATCTGGCGCCCATGATCATAAAATTTCTTAATCCTGGAAATATCCTTTCCGATCGGGTATCCATTTTCCATACCGATAAAAGCGGCAATCTTACCCGCTTTCTTTAACCTGTAAGCATCTCCGGATGAGGTCGCAATTTCGGCCATCTCTGAATTCTTGTCAACATTCTCATGAATAGTTTCAAAAATCCGAATCAGCGTTCTCGTTCACGACAGCGATTGTTGAATCATTTCTTGGTCCCTGACCGGTGAATACAGCAAAAAACTCAGCATCAAGTCCTCCCTTCTTCATCCTGGGAAAATCAACACATCCCTCTTCATGCCTTACCCCGAGATCAAATTCCGATCTTGCCATATCCATCGGAGTATCACAATGAGTGTCAACCGTAAGCGTCTTGCAATGAATTTTCTCAGCCCGTTTTACTAAACGCTGTCTTCTTCGTTGCCGCAACCTGGCAATAGAAGTATGATCAAAAATAGGCACTGCAGTGTTCTCATTGATATTCCGCGATTTTATGCCCGCAAGATAATTAAAATGAAAGTATCAAAATGCCTGATAACCTGCATTTAACACAATTTAACAATGCAAAAAGCCCCGACTTGTGGGTCGGGGCAGCCATGAAAAGAATGGAAAATTTGCTTTTGGACAGTAAAAGCTTCTTCTAAAGTATTTAACTTTAATATCTTTGTTTATCCTGTAACTAATCCAATTTATATCAGAGAATTAATCACCTTTATTCTGCGATCTCAGCTTATATAACACCCAAATATATAAAATTATTTTGCAAAACGCAATAAAATCATGCCAATAAAACCACGAGGTTTAAAAGTCTGGCTTATTTTTGCCTGATCAATTATGACTGGCAACAGAAAAATATGGCATTGGGTTATAATGGCACTTTTGTCTGCCATCTGGGGGACAAGCTATATCCTCATGAAAAGAGGGCTTGAATCCTTCTCTTATTTTCAGGTTGGCGCTCTGAGAATCCTTTTCTCGTTTCTCTGCCTCCTTCCAATTGCATTGAAAAACCTTTATAAACTGAACAGGCAGAACTTGTTATCGATTGGTATTATCGGCCTTTTCGGAAGCGCGATACCTGCCTTTCTTTTTCCTGTAGCACAGACCAGGATAAGCAGCTCGCTTGCAGGAATGCTGAATTCATTAAGTCCTGTCTTCACTCTCGTCGTCGGGATATTTTTCTATAAGCGTCACACAGTAAAAGCCCAGATAACAGGCGTCTTCCTTGGCCTCATCGGAGCAGTCGGACTACTTTATAGCGGTTCATTTTCGCTCAATTATTACGGAATCTTTGTTGTTATCGCAACCATCCTGTACGGGATAAGCGCAAATGAAGTAAGCCGTGTGCAAGGAATAAACGGACTGCAGATCACTTCACTGGCCTTCCTGCTGATCTGTCCGATCGCTATCGGGTCTCTGATCTTTTCCGATTTTTCACGGGTGTCTGCAACTGACCACTGGGTGAGAAACCTGGGATGCATAGCACTGCTGGCTGTAATGGGAAGTGCCATTGCTCTTGCGCTCTTCTACTTTCTCATAAGAGAAACTTCACCTGTTTTCGGATCTATGGTAACCTACTTTATCCCGATCGTTTCAACCTTATGGGGATTTGCTGATAATGAGCGATTTACATCCTCGATGCTAATATCAGTCGCTGTAATACTGGCCGGGGTCTATATTATTAACAGATCCGCCATCAAAAATATCCTGAGAACCTGAATGAACAAATATACCCTTCCTGCATTATCAGTCTCCGGCGGAATCCTGTCCGGACTGGCATGGACAGACTGGTGTCCGGGATTTGTTCTTTTTGTTTCATTTGTTCCATTCCTGCTGGTTGAGAATCATCTCTTTGTGAACCAAAAGAAGGTATTCATCAGCATCATTCTTCACGTACCTGCTTCCCGGATTTGTAATTTTCAGCATCATGACCCTGGGCTGGGTCAGGGCTGTCAGCATACTGGCTGCAATCTGCGTAATCCTTATGGCATCATTATTAATGTCATTCACTTTATGGCTTGCTCATATTATAAGATTGAAGGCAGGTACAATTTCCGGATCCGTTTCCTTCATAGCATTCTGGCTTACGCTTGAGCTTCTGTGTTTAAATATGGATATCCTGTCCCCATGGGTAAACCTTGGCAACGGACTGTCAAAGGATATTCTGTTCATTCAATGGTATGAAGTCACCGGAAGCGCCGGAGGAACTCTCTGGATTCTTCTTTCAAACCTGTTCATTGTCAGGCTTTCTTATAAACAGCCTGCTTAAAAAGATCACAGGAAACGTCTCATGTTTGCAGTGCCTGGTTGGCTGTGATCATGTTGCCGTTACCCTCCTGTAATCTCCCTGGTACTGTACCAGTACAATGAAACCTTCATCAGGCAACCAATAATGAAGTTGTAATCGTACAGCCTGATTTCGATCCCTACACGGAAAAGTTTACAATTCCCTTTGAAAAGCAGCTTGAAAAAGCCATCAAAATGGCCGGACTGTCAGTAACAAACAAACTGGCTGGGTGGTTTTCCCTGAAACAACTGTTGATGATCCGGTTGATGAAAATGATCTGGCAGAAAACAAATATATCAAGATGATCAGAGAACTCGATCGAAAGCTATCCGCGATTTAAATGTCGTTGCGGGTATGGTCAGTTATAAGCCTTACGCTCTTCAGGCCGTATCCGGGCTTCCGGGTGCAAGCGTGTCATTCCTGTTCAGGACTTACTATAATTCAGCATTTAAAATCGATTCCGGACCTGTAATTGAAATCTATCACAAATCCAAACTTGTTCCCGGATTTGAAACGGATCTTTCCTCACGGACCTTTCGGGCTGCTTTTGAAGTTTCTTCCCGAACTGGGCGGAACCCAATGGGGTTATGAAACGCAGAAGGAGAGAACCTGTTTCGTACATTCCGACCGTTCACAGACAATAGCTCCTGTAATATGTTACGAATCAATATATGGGAAATATGTTACCGACTATATGGAAGAAGGAGCTGAAGCAATCTTTGTGATTACAAATGATGGCTGGTGGAAGAACACAAATGGATACAAACAACATTTTTCATATCATCCGTCAGGGCAATTGAGACCCGGCGCCCGGTTGTAAGGTCAGCCAATACCGGGATATCGGCATTTATCGATATACGGGGAAAAGTCATTCAGAAAAGCAGACTGGTGGGTACCTTCAACCCTTAAGGGGACAATCAGTGCCCGAAACCCGCATAACTCCTTATGTAAGATTTGGCGATTACCTGATGTATATGGCATGCGTTGATCACCATTCTGATCCTTCTGATGGTATTTATATGGCAACCTTTCAGGGATAAATTAAGGTAACCCAGTTTTATAATGTAACAAATTTTGTCAATAACGTCTTTATCATGAAGTAGATCCTGATAAAATTAAATAATATGAAATCAGAAAAAATTTTCCTCTTATGCTTACTGTCACTTTTATAATCAGCTGTTTATCAGCTCAGTCTGTCTCCGAAAAACGAAGCTTTATGAAATCATTCCCGGTTTGCAAAAGGCATCAAAGCTTGAAGTGAAGAACAGATATGGTGATATCAAAATCACATCATGGAATAAGGATTCGGTCTTTATTATGGCTGAAATCGAAGCTTTTGCCCCCACTGAGTCGAAGCTGAATAAAATGCTCGATGGCATAAACATCGATATCTCGGAAACAGGCTTCCCTGATCAGGGCAAACACTGAATTTGACCAGAGACCTGAATACACTGCTCGAGAGCTTTAAAGGACTGACTGACAAGATTATTGATTACGATTCCAGGGTGCAGATCACCTATTTTATTAATGCGCCTGACTATGTTGATATTAATATTGACAACCAGTTCGGAGATGTCTCGATGGAAAATAACAAGGGAATTAGTCTTCCGTTCCCTTTCAAATGGTGATTTTAAGGCAAATTCGCTTAACGAAGTTTCCGATTTCACACCTGAACTTTGGTGAGGCAGAAATCGAGTATTGTCAAATCGGGGAAGATAACCTGCACGTTTTCCGAGTTTAAGATTACTGAATGCGGAGAACTTTCAGTCAATTCCACCTCCTCAAGGTTTGATATTAAAAAGGCAGGCAGGATCTATGCGGAGTCGCGAAGGGACAAGTTTTTCGCCGGAACCATATCAGAGCTGGAAGGCATTTCATATTTCACTGATTTCAAAATTGAATCAGTGACCAGGGAATTGGACCTGACACTGAAATATGGAAGTCTCGAAGTTGAAAATACTGACAATGGTTTTGAAAAAATAAACCTTATTTCAGCTTACTCAGATATTACTCTTGCCTTTGGACCTGAAACATCGTACGATTTTGAAATCAGGCATATAAATGCTTTCTTGTGATTCCCGAAAAGAATACCAGATCGGACAAGGAAGCAATAAACGAGGACAAAAAGGAGTATCTGACTTCGGGACGCATGGCAGCAATCCCGGCAGCAGGCGGGTTGAGATCGAGGCCAACCGGGGAAATATCCACCTCAGATAATTTATCGTTATTTTGAGGCTCTTGCTCGCCGAAAAAGTTTGAAAACCGCTATCCCTCATCGAGCCATTTTTTGTACTCCTCCACATTCATATTTGTCGGCATCGGCTTGTTCAGCGGATTACCCTCATGATCAGTAATCACATACAGCGGAAGGGCATTGGTTTTGAATTTTGAGATCTCAAGATCCTCATTTATCTTTCCGATTGTCTTCTTTGACTTTCCCGTCAATAGCTGATGTTATCCATTCATTTTCAGGCAGTATGGTCCTGTCATCAACATAAAGTGCAATAATGACAAAATTATCCCTGAGACGTCTCAGTACTTCCGGATCTGACCACACTTTTGCTTCCATTAGCTTGCAGTTGGCACAGGCATGTCCCTTAAAATCAAGAAAGACAGGTTTTCCCTGCTCCTTTGCGCATTCAAGCCCCTGTTCGAAGTCATAATATCCCGTCAATCCGAGAGGCATATCAAATATATCATCATACTGTGGTTCCGAACAGTGCTCACTTGTAAAAACAGAATGGAAAACCGGTTTGAGCCGGACCGGTATTATCAGACCTGACAGCCTGCCAGGTTGAACTTTGATGTCTGAGGGGATGGCAGCAGGGCTGATAATCCTTTAAGGGGTGCGCCGAATAAACCCGGAATCAGATACACAACAAATGAAAATACCGCTATTATCAGAAATAGCCTGAAAGTTCCGATGTAAGGAAGGTCGCTGTCGTGATTGAATTTTATCTTGCCCATCAGATAAAGTCCCATGCAGTGTGAACAGTACAATCCAGATGGCAAGGTAAATATCCCTTGATAATAATCTTGAAAGAATAAACACTGTCGATAGTCATCAGGAATTTCATGCTGAAAGCAAGCATTATAAAACCCAGTACAACCTTTACTGAATTTAGCCATCCTCCCGATTTTGGCATCTTGTTCATCACCGAAGGGAAAAGTGCGAACATTGTAAAAGGCAAAGCAAATGCAAGACCGAAACCAAACATGCCAATTGTTGGCCTGCAGCACATCACCTGATGCTGCTTCAACAAGAAGAGCGCCGACAATAGGGCCCGTACAGGAAAAAGAAACAATGACAGTTGTCAGTCCCATAAAAAAAGATGCGATCAAACCGCCCCTGTCAACTCTTGAATCAGCGCCTGAAACCCATTTATTTGGAAGAACGATCTCAAATGCACCAAAAAATGAGATTGCAAAAAGAACAAACAGGGCAAAAAACAGAATATTTGGTATCCAGTGAGTGCTCAGGGCATTTGCAAAACCTGCTCCTGCACTTGTAAGCGATACAATAATTCCAAGCAGTGAATAAATAAGAACAATTGAGAATCCGAAAATCAATGCCTTAACGACTGATTTGGTCCTGTTTTCAGATCCCTGGGAAAAGAATGCAACTGTCATCGGGATCATCGGAAAAACACATGGTGTAAGTATTCCGGCAAAACCTGCCAGCAGCGACAGCAGGAAAAACTTCAGAAGCCCGCTTTTCTGAACCGGCACCCCGGAAAGAGGATCTGCACCTGCCGGTGCAACTGATGCATCCGCCCTAACCTCATCGCCAATTCTTATTGAAAACTCAACATCTTTCGGAGGAGAACAGGTTGTATTGTTGCACGACATGAAATTAACAGAGCCCTGTAACAGTAAATGAACTGCTTTCAGAAGTAATATTCTGCCTGAATTCTGCTTTATTGCTGAATGATTTTATCTTAAAACCAAAAGCTTCATCGAATAACTCCTCGGGTTCTGTCACTTCATAAGTCTTGCCCGCAAGAGAAAATGCAGGAATTGAATCGAATACAAATGATGTGGGTATTGGTCCTCCCTCCGGGATATCCATTGAATAAATATGAGAACCTTTTTCAATTTCAGCGGTGAACACCAGTTCATATTCGGAAGTTGCCTTTCTTTTCATAGCCAAATTCCCATGTCACAGGATCATATATCTGAGCCCCTGCATTTAATGAGAGTAACAAAAACAAACAGGCATAAATCAGTCTTTTTCGCATAAATACTGGTTTTAAGTTATTTGCAAAAATAGCAAATCAATTGGAAACTCAAGCCAGATCAATCTCATTCTCTTCCCGGTCAAAGAAATGATATTCAAGCATATGGTATGATGTTACCGCCTGAATCTTAAGACAGATCCTGTATTTGAAATTCCATTTCCTGAAGACCGGAATAAGGCCCTTTTTCAGGTATGATGCAACAAATGGATGGACATTAAGGTATATTTTCCGGGTTTTTATCTTATCAACAATAAAGGAGAGGCCTCTTTCAAGTTCGTCAGTAAAGAGAATTGTGGGTCGTGTCTGACCGGTTCCCTGGCACGACGGGCATTTTTCATCAGTAACGATGTTCATTTCAGGCCTGACCCGCTGGCGGGTGATCTGCATCAGTCCGAATTTTGAAAGCGGAAGAATATTATGCTTGGTCCTGTCGTTGCTCATGATCTCCTTCATCTTTTCGAAAAGCTGCTGCTTATTTTCAGATGACTGCATATCAATGAAATCGACAACAATTATTCCGCCCATATCCCTGAGCCGCAACTGCCTTGCAATCTCGGTGGCAGCTTCCATATTGACCTCAAGGGCATTTGCTTCCTGATCATTACCTGATCGTGACCTGTTGCCGCTGTTTACATCAATAACATGAAGAGCTTCAGTATGCTCAATTATAAGATAAGCTCCATGTTTGAACGATACTGTTTTTCCAAAAAGGGCCTTTATCTGCTTGTTTATTCCAAAATGATCAAAAATCGGGAGGGTGCCGTTATAAATCTTGACGATCTTCTCCTTTTCAGGAGCGATCTCCCTGATATACATCCTTATATCCTCAGCCAATACCGGATCGTTAATATGAATGCTGTTAAATGTTACATTCAGCATATCCCTCAGGATGGTCGATGTTCTGTTCATCTCGCCGATGAACAGCCTGGGCACTTTTGATTCCTTTTTAACTGAGGTGAAAGCAGTCTCCCACCTTTTAACGAGCTCCCTAAGCTCAGCATCAAGCACTGCCACTTTCTTGCCTTCGGCAACTGTTCTGACAATAACGCCGTAGTTCTTTGGCTTTATGCTCTGAACCAGGGTTTTAAGACGGTTTTTTTCCTCCTGGCTCTCAATTTTTGATGATATTGAAACTTTGTCAGAGAATGGCATCAGGACAAGATTCCTTCCGGCGAGCGAGATCTCGGAAGCGAGCCTTGGTCCTTTAGTTGATATTGGTTCTTTTGTTATCTGGACAAGCACTGTCTGCCCGGTTGTAAGAACATCGGTGATCTTTCCGTCCTTATCAATATCCGGCTCACAGTTGAATTTGTGGAGCGGGATTATCCGCCCCTGCCGCTGAATTGCAGTTGTATAATATTTATGCTGTGTTCTGAACTGGGCGCCGAGATCGAGATAATGAAGAAAGGCGTCCCGTTCGTATCCTACATTGACAAATGCTGCATTGAGACCCGGCATGATCTTTTTTACCTTTCCGAGGTAAATATCCCCTACTGAAAACTTTATATTTCTTTTTTCCTTATTTAACTCGATTAATTGCTTGTCTTCCAGTAAAGCCAGAGACACCTCAGAATCACCAACATCAATAATTAAATCCTTATTTACCACTTCACTATATTAAACTGAGTTAATATAATCTCAACAATCTCATACCCTAATACAATAAACCTAAAGATCGCAGACCTTTAGGTTTAGTTCTATCAAATTATGACTACCCGAAATCTTCTACTTCTTCTTATGTCTGTTCTTCCGCAAACGCTTTTTGCGCTTGTGGGTAGCCATCTTATGTCTTTTTCTTTTTTTACCGCTTGGCATGGAGGATTACTTCTTAACGTGTGATTTAACCTTGGTTATAAATGATTTTGCCGGTTTGAATGAAGGAATATTATGAGCCGGAATTATAATGGTGGTATTCTTGGAAATATTCCTTGCTGTCTTCTTTGCTCTTTTTTTAACAATAAAGCTTCCGAAACCCCTCAGGTAAACGTTATTACCAGCTACCATAGAATGTTTTATAGTGTCCATAAAGGCTTCTACAGTCTTCTGAACTGTTACCTTTTCAATACCAGTGTTCTTGGCAATTTCATTAACAATGTCTGCTTTAGTCATTTTTCGTGAAGTTTAAAATTCAACAAATTATTTTGAGTATTCGTTTTTTTCAACCCTGCAAATATAAAAATATTATTTGTTTAAATTGAAACACTTACAGAATAATTTTTTTTTTGAAATTATTATTATTGCCTAAATTACAATGAAATAGAATAATTTTAACTCACTGCTGTTTTTGCCCTGAGAACCCCTTGATTTTTTTCACGCAAAATTGAATGGTTTATGTAATTTACTGAAAATATTGATAGTTTACTTTATATTGCAGACCATTGTAGCAGTAAGCTTATTTTTTTATTAACTTTACGCTTGTATTATATAAATATATAAACACATAACTATATGTCAATCAATAAAGTTATACTTGTCGGCAACGTCGGTAAAGATCCGGTGATCCGGTATTTCGACAAGGGAGTTGCCAAGGTTACATTTCCGCTCGCCACAAGCGAATCCTATACCAATCAGCAGGGTGAAACAATCACCACCACCGAATGGCACAATATTGTCCTCTGGCGTGCAATGGCCGAAGTTGCTGAAAAAACCGTCAAAAAAGGATCACAGCTCTATATTGTAGGAAAAATCAAGACAAGATCATATGTCGACAAGGAAGGAAATAACAAATATATAACCGAAATTCTTGCAGATGCTTTCATGGTTCTCGATAAAAAACAGGGAACCGGAACCTCAGTACCACCGCCCGGCGGCCCTTCCGACAAGGAACAGGTTCCACCTGACGTGAATGAACCTCCGGCAGCTTATCAGGCAGCTACCGAAGATGACCTTCCTTTCTAGCAGGATTTATTAATCGCACTTTGAATTGGAACAGGGATACTTACCTTCAGTATTTTCAACAACCAGCGGTATTGCAGCAGATACTTCTGATCTTACCCTTATAATCGGGCTTATCATTCTGGTTATCCTGCTTATCGGATCAGCACTGGTTTCAGCCTCCGAAGTGGCTTACCTGTCGCTTAAACCAGAAGATATCGAAAAACTTAAAACTCACCGGAGTAAACGGCCGGCAATCGTACTGAAGCTACTTGATATGCCCGAACGGCTCGTAAGCACTATACTGGTGGCAAATAACACGGTCAATATTGCAATTGTCATGCTTTCGGCGTTTCTCAGCTTCCGGATTTTCGACTTCAGCGCCCCCGTTTTGGAATCGATAATACTGGCAGTCGTAATAATCTTTCTCCTTTTATTATTCGGCGAGATAATGCCGAAGGTCTATGCAACGAGAAACCAGATCCCTATTGCTCTTTTCATGGCCTATCCGCTGAATTTCCTTGAAAAAATCTTTATGCCCGTAACATCCCTTCTTATCCTCACCAATACTTTTGTAAAGAAGAGAACTAATGCACAGGCGTGCGAATATAAGTATGGATGACCTGTCAGATGCCCTCGATCTCGCTTCCGACGACATAAATGAAGACGAAAAGATTCTTAAGGGGATCGTGAATTTTGGCAATATCAATGTCAGCGAAATAATGTGCCCGAGGATAGATGTAACGGCAATTAATATCAAACTTGGATTCAATAAGGTAAAATCAATAATTATTGAATCAGGATTTTCAAGGATCCCTGTCTACTCAGGATCGTTCGACTCGGTAAAGGGAGTGCTGTACGCCAAAGATATACTGCCGTATACTGACAGTCCCGATAATTTCAAGTGGCAGTCGCTGATGCGGCCTCCGCACTTTGTCCCGGAAACAAAAAAAATAAATGAGCTGCTTAAGGAATTCCAGATAAAAAGGAACCATATGGCAATTGTAATTGATGAGTACGGCGGGACATCAGGAATCATGACCCTTGAGGATGTGCTTGAAGAGATCGTCGGAGAAATAACCGACGAGAGTGATGAGGATGATACTCTATACAGAAAAATTGATGAAAAGACCTTCATTTTCGAGGGAAAGGTTCTGCTTAATGATTTTTTCAAGATAATTGAAGTGGAAGACGATCCATTTGAAGATGTCAGGGGAGAATCAGAAACTCTTGCGGGACTGATCCTTGAACTGACCGGCGAGATCCCCCAGAAAGGCAAGATCATAAACTACCGTAATTTTAAATTCAGGATTGAATCAGCAGACAAGCGCCGGATAAAAGAGATAAGGGTTGAACTTGCCGGGAACCATGACAATCAAAATGAAAAATAAGAATTTTGCGTTTATTGTGATCTTATGCACTCTCATGGGTTGCAGGGAGATCGCTGTCCCTAAACCCAGGGGTTACTTCAGGATTGAACTGCCGGCAAAGCAATATGTCGCGTTCAGTGATAATCCGGGAAAGACCTCCCTGCCGTTTAACTTTGAATACCCGGTTTACGGAAGCATTTCGACCGGGGATGCCAATTTTTCAGAACCCGGCTTTTTCAACATCGAATTTCCCGCCTACAGGGCCAAAATATATTTTACATACAAGGAAATAAACGGCGACCTTGCCGGCCTGATTGAACAGACCTATACTATGAATGTAAAAAACCATATCCCTAAAGCTGATGCAATCGATGAACAGATAATCAATAACCGCGGGAACAGGGTCTACGGTATACTTTACGACCTTAAAGGAAATACCGCCACATCAGTCCAGTTTTATGTAACCGACAGCCTCAGGCATTTTCTGAGAGGATCTCTCTATTTTGCATCAGAACCGAATCCGGATTCACTTGCACCTGTGACCGGCTTTTTCAGGGAGGATATCATACACCTGATTGAGACCCTGAGATGGGATGAACAGTAAAATTATTGTAGCTAATGGGTTGTATTTCTAAACACTACCTTAACGAATCAACAATTCTGGGAGTCTGGAAAATAGAGGAGGATATTAATACTCTCCTCGATCTTGTTGAGCTTGATCCCGAGGACAAAAAGAAATATAAGGTCTTTGCCAGTACTTCCAGGAGGCTTGAATTTCTGAGTGTCAGGGCCCTTCTTACAGAATTACTGGGAAAGGATGCCAGGATAGTCTACAATAAAAACAATAAACCATTTTTGAAAGATGGATCACGATTCATAAGCATTTCACATTCGAACAAGCTGACTGCAATCCTCCTGAGCTCCAATGAGAAGGTCGGGATTGACCTGGAATACATGACCACAAACATAGGAGCCATCGCTTTTAAATTCATAAACAGGAAGGAAAAGATCACAAGGGAATCAGAAAAGCGCCGATACCACCTTTATCTGCACTGGTGTGCAAAAGAATCTCTTTATAAGATATGCGACAAGGAAGGTATCAATTTCAGGAGGAATATTACCATCGAGCCGTTTGAGGTCAAAGACTCAGGTGAAATAAAAGGAAGGGTCACCACCCCTAAAATAAATGATACATTTGACCTTTTTTACACCAGGTATGATAATTATGCAATAGTGTGGACAAAAAAGAACTATGACAAAGTATAATTTCCCCGGAGACAAGAGTGTTGCACTCCTGCTCGACCCTGACAAAACCGGGGGAGAAGCGCTTGAAAGGATTCTGAAAACAGCGACTGCCAGTAAAGCCGATTATATCTTTGCAGGCGGAAGTATCACCTTCAACAGTATTGATTACCTTATCGATACCGTTAAGTCGCTGACCACCATTCCCGTTATACTTTTCCCGGGTAACCTGCTGCAGCTTAGCCGTAAATCTGATGCGATCCTGCTGCTTTCACTCATCTCGGGACGCAATCCCGAACTGCTTATCGGCAACCATGTAATAGCTGCTCCTTACCTGAAGGATATGAGGGAGAAACTTATTTCGGTGGGATATATACTTATAGGTAATGGGAAAAAAACATCGGTGGAATACATAAGCCAGACTGAGGCCATCCCTGCTGACAAGCCCGATATTGTTGTTGCAACGGCCCTTGCCGGTGAAATGCTGGGGTTTAACATGATTTACCTTGAAGCGGGAAGCGGGGCTTCAGTTCCAATTCCTGCTGAAGTAATACGTGAGGTAAGAAGAAATATCACAATACCGCTTGCAGTGGGTGGCGGATTAAAAAACCCGGCTCAGATATCAGAGGCATTCAATGCAGGGGCCAATCTCATCATCCTTGGCAACAGCTGTGAAGATAATCCAGAGCTTCTTGCCGAAGCCTGCAAAATAAGGGATGATTCCAGAAAGGGACTCTTTACCTGAAAAGCTCCGACATAGGCTCACCCGAACAGGCATTCGGATATGGGACCTTGCACAACGATGAGAGCGTCGGCGCGATGTCCGTCATATTGACCTTCCTGGTCACACTTGCCCTGTTAACAGTCCAGCCATACCATATCAAGGGAACATGGGAGTCATACTCATATGGTGAGTTGTGGTTTGTAAGCTGTCCTTCCTCCTTCTCAACCCAGCCGGGATTTAAAGCAACAATAACATCGCCCGATCTCTGCGGACTGAAGTTATTGATGATCTTCCTCAGATGCCCGTTGCCAAAATCGTTGGCTTCAAACGCCGAATAGGGATAGGCAGCTGCCACACCGGTAAACTGAACGAGAAACCTGGCGACCTTCTTCTGAATATCCTCGAGCTGAATCCGCGCATCTTCAATTAGCGTCCGGTTCAGGAAAATCTGCTTCTCGGAATATCCTTTCACCCAGTCGCCCTCACCGTAGACAGCATTCAGATAGCTTCTCAATAACTGAAGAGCCTGATTCTGCTTAAAATAGCTGGCCGGGATCCTTGTGGCCTGCATGACTTCAGGGATCTCTGAAATTCCATGAGCTGATGTAAAATAAATAAGCACATTTTTCTTACCGAGCTTGTCATTAATGTACATAAGCAGTGTTTCTATATCCTTATCCAGACGGAGGATGGCATCGCCTGTCTCAACTGAAGAGGGTCCGAACCTGTGACCTATATAATCGGTCGATGAATAGCATATTGCCAGGAAATCCGTAATATCATCCTTCCCCAGGCCTTCATCCTCAATCAATTTTATCGCAAAATTTGTTGTAAAGGAATCGCTGAAGGGAGTCTCCCGTAACAGGGAGAAAGTCCGGGTACGGTTCTTTCCTTCTGCCTGACTAAGCTTCTTCAGATCATAAGGGAAATAATTCAGTCCGTTGAACCCTGTCTCAAATTTGCTTGAATCAGGCAGGCAATCTTCATAATCGGCCGGAGGTCTCAGCAGGTTCCACGATGAGTTAAGCAGGGTTTCCGGATATCTCATTGCATTGAAATCATTTACCCACGGAGGAAGTGACTGCATATAGTAAGTTGATGACATCCATGTGCCGGTAGTATTGTCAAACCAGAAAGCTCCGTCAGCAGAATGCCCCGCAGAGAATATAGCCGATTGCTCCCTGATCCCGACAGCGAAAACCTTTGCTTTTCCTCCAGTCGCCATTTTAAGCTCATCGGTGAAAGTCGATGCCTGAAGATTGACGGGAGAGTGTAATCCCGATTCGTAACTTCCTCCAACGGGGTTTACAGTTACGTCACTCGTGCAATAAATAAGTTCGTCCTTAAGCGGCACATACCAGCTGTCGGAAGTGATCCCATGATATGCAGGTTCCGTTCCGGTTGCAATTGTGGAATAGCCGGAGGAAGACTGTGTGAGCATATAATCGAATGATGCGCTACGGAATGATGTGCCCTCATTGATCAGCCGCTTTATACCGTTCTCCGAGAACCTGTCCCTGAACTTCTCAAGCTTGTCATACCTTAGCTGTTCGACAACAATCCCTATCACCAGCCTTGGCTTATCGGGCGGCAGATAGGCTCCCTGCCCCATTATTATTAAACTGAACATTAAAAAGCAAGATGCAAAAAATATTTTCTTTACCATTTCCTTTCCTTTCACTCTGTATAAACCGGATCGCTCCGGAATTAGTAATTCTCTTTCAGAAAATAAAGTTTCAAAAGTAGCTTTTTTAACATGAGAAACAATAACCGGCCCTGATTTGGCACTACCTGCCATTACTCTCCGGTAACTATGATCCTGCCTCTGTAACTTATACCGGTACCCGCACCTGTGAATACTACGATGTAGGAGCCTGGTGCCAGCCATCGCGTATCGATCAAAACAGGATCGCCTGGAAATGAGACCGTATTGTAATCTGACAGCTTCACGCCTGCCGGACTGAATATTTTTATGTTTATTGTTCCTCTTAAATTTTCGGGCAGTACAGCTTTTATGAAAGTGGTGCCCGGGTTTGGATATAATAACGGTTTCTCAGGGTTTGTAGTATCAACGGGACTTAAAACAGGCTCCATTTCGACATCCAGACTGATCCCCTCACCGGCAGCAAGAACCAGGTTGCTAATAACCCTTGCCTGATAACCTGCAGCTGTGAAAGTGAGATCCCATGTGCCGGGTTCAAGCAGTCTTGTATACTCCCCGGTCACGGTATCGGAATAAACATGCGAGTTGTCCCTGTCATGCCCGTCAATGAATATTTTTGCGGGTACGGGTTGACCGTTTTTTGCATCGGTAACCAGGCCGCTGATACCTCTCATGGCATTTTCAAGGAATCCGAGCAGCGACCGATAGTTATATTCCCACAATGCATTCAATTCCTCCTCAGGTGTAATATAATCATTATCAAGCTCAATGGTTACCTCCCTTCCCTGGAGCTCCCAGGTCGTATAATCCTGTCTTCCGCCGTAGATCGGATACCAGTCATAACCATTTGTAACTCCGTTGTCCAGATATTCCATATAGCCTGAAGGTGCATGAAGATGTACGGTATCGGCATAGGCCCTGCTTATAGAGTAAAACCACGATTTATCGGCATGATCCCTGCTCCACCTGTCCCAGGGGTAATTGACAACCTCCTCACCCGAGTGAAAATTTGCAGACAGAACAAATCTGTGGCCGGCAAGAAACTTCATCATATCGAGAGTCTCTTTTTGCTTAACCGTATTGGGAGATTCCGGATCGGGGAAATTCCGGTTAAGATCGTAATTGTTATAATTATTCCTTACAGGCGCATCAATACTGTTCCCGTTGTTATACGTACCGTCAGGATTTGCAAGCGGATTGATCCAGATCTCAAGATTATCGACAATATCCGTTACCTGCCGGTTAACTCCATAATTCATAAGAAGATATCCTGCAAGCCTGAGCATCAGGACAAATCCGCCTGTTTCGTCGCCATGCAATGAGGAGGTATAGAACACTTCGGGCTCGGTTTCATCCTGTTCACAATTGTCTGAGATCTTAAGCGCCATTACAGTCATTCCCCTTATACTGGTTCCGATAGTGTCAAGCCTGCAAAGGGATGGATAGGTTGATGCAAAAGACCTCATTATCGAATCATACCGGGTATAGGTCGGATAAGTCTCCCATTCCTTTGCCAGGCTCATCTTCTTCGAACCCGAAAGTGTCCTGGCCGGGCCGCTTTCCACTATAGTATAATCATAACCGCGGTCGAGGAACCAGTCAATTGTCAGGGGGGAAAGAACCAGATAAACAGTTTTCTCCCTGACCGATCTGACTGAAACATTCCTTGAAACAACATCAATCTCCGGAAAGCCCGGATGGGAAATTGCCACTTCGGCCTGGCGGTTCTGCCTTACTAAATTGCGTAGCCGTTCGTTTTCCGGATTTTCCTGTGAAAAGCAGAGGCGGGCAAGTATTGATAATAAGATAAATGCTATGGCAGACTTCTTAATCATGGACATGTCTAAACGTTGAACCTGATATGGAGAATGTCTCCATCATCGACAACGTAATTCTTACCTTCTATGTTGAATTTGCCCGCTTCCTTGCATGCATGTTCCGAACCGAGCTTTATAAAATCTCTATATTTCATCACCTCGGCCCTTATAAATCCTCTTTCAAGGTCGCTGTGAATAACACCTGATGCCTGCGGGGCATTCATTCCCTTCCTGATTGTCCAGGCCCTTATCTCTTTGGGGCCAACCGTAAAGAATGTCTGAAGATTCAGCATTTTGTACGCGGCTCTTACCATTTTATCGACACCCGGTTCATCAAGACCCGCATCCTGCAGGAAAGCCAGCCTGTCGTCCCTGCTTTCGAGCTCTGCGATCTCAGCCTCAACTGCGCCTGCAATGATTATGATTTCAGCATCCTTACCTTTCAGATGCTCCAGAACGCTGTCGACATATTTGTTACCCGAAACAGCCGATTTCCCGTCAACATTGCAGACAAACATCACGGGTTTCATTGTAAGGAGGAACAGGTCATCAACATGTTTTTTGTCCTCGTTCCTGATCTCAAGGGTCCGGGCATTATTAAAATTGCCGATATGATCGCGGTAGCCTGTAAGTACTTCAATGCCTTGCTTTGCATCCTTATCGCCTGCCCTTACGAGCTTTTCAAGCCTTTGTAGTTTTTTTTCAACCGACTCAAGATCCTTCACCTGCAATTCAAAATCAACAGTTTCAAGGTCTCTTACCGGATCGACCGAACCATCTACATGGGGAAGCGCATCATCGTCGAAACACCTGAGCACATGTATCAGAGCATCTGTGTTGCGTATGTCGCCCAGAAATTTGTTACCGACACCTTCTCCCTTGTTTGAACCGCGTGCAAGCCCCGGGATATCGACAATCTCCATGGTGGTATGCACAATCTTTTCCGTAACCTGGTGCTTTTCAAGTTCATAGAGCCGTGGGTCAGGCACCTGGATTACCCCTATGTTTGATTTTGTGGCGCTGAAGGCGAAGGCGTTCGTTTCGCCCCTTGTATTGGAGATGCAATTGAATATTGTTGTCTTGCCAACGTTTGTTATACCTATAATTCCGCATTGAAGTGCCATCAGATGTCGCGATTAAATTACAGGCTCAAAGTTACCATTATTCCGGTTTTATTCAACCGGAAAAAGAAGGTCTATTCTTTCCAGTCGCGGATAATGATCCTGTCCTTTATAAGTTTTACCTCAAGTTTCTGTTTATCCCTCCAGTTGAGTTTACGGATATAATCAATGGGAATTGTAATGGCATAGCTGGTTCCACCTGAAATTTTCGTCAGGTTGCGGATGTCCTTTTCTTCATTTTTTCTGCGTGTCATGATCCTGTATTTTTTTTAACAGTACCAAGTTACACTTTTTTTTAATATGTATTATAATATGTCTTATAATACGTATTATAATACATATTTTATTAGTATAAGATCTTAAATCATCAGGGCCACCGGTCCGCTATCTGATCCCATTAACTAACCTCCTAGATTCTCCTCATATCCAACGAACTCACCCATCTTTACGAAGAAGAAAAAGGGAGAAAGGGAGAAAGGGAGAGGGGGAGAAAGGGAGAGGGGGAGAAAGGGAGAAAAAAAATCCCCATTTCCTAGACGGCCTTAAGCAGTCCTTAACTATTGAGGGGGCTAATCTCCATACACATCTTCCTAACATTCTGGTATATAATTTATTAATGATGCCATAAACAATTTTTGTATTAAAGCCGGAGGCTTTAAAAACCAGCTTTTTAAACACTTGTCACTTAGCGTCGGCGAGGGACTTTCCACAATCCAAAGCCAACAAGCGGCCTTTTAAACAAAACCAGATGTTACCTGCCAGACATACATTCCGAACCACGGAGTGGCTCCATCAAAATCAGTTTTACGAAAACCCTGATTATTAGTTTTACATCGTTCATTAATATTATGGAACCTTTCCGAGGTTCAGGAACTTTTCATTTTAGCATATTTCCTAATATGATGAAACCTCTCTGAGGTTTAAATAGTTCCAATCTTAGCCTATTTTGCATGTCTCATATAGCCCTGTATCCGCACAGCAGTCACCAGTGAAAAAAATTGTGTATAAAGAATAGTAAACTTAAGGGAAGGGGTCAGGGGATGGGTTCAGATGAAACAAAAGAACATTTAATGAGATCATGGCATCAGAGAGTAAGCAAAGGACTTTGGCACATGCCCTAAAGTTCAGCCTTCAGAAACGATAAAAGCTCTTCCGGAGTTAATTTTTTCTGTTCACCCGATGACATTATCTTCAGGGTTACCATATTGTTTTTAATTTCCTCTTCGCCGGCTATTACAATATATGGGATCTTTTTCGCATCTGCATACGACATCTGCTTTTTCAGCTTGACTGCATCGGGATAAAGTTCTGCACTGATCTCGATCCCTGAGAGGAGATCCCGTATTTTCAGGGCATATCCGGCTTCTTTTTCCCCGAAGTTAAGGATCAGCACCCGGGTCCCGGAATCGCCGGCTGCAGCGAAGAGTCCCAGCTGGCTCATAACGTCAAATATCCTGTCGGCACCGAAAGAGATCCCCACTCCCGGGACACCCTCCATTCCGAAAACACCCGTAAGATTGTCATACCGGCCGCCGCCGCATATACTCCCGATATTTACATCCTTCGATTTAACCTCAAATATGGCCCCTGTATAGTAGTTCAGCCCGCGTGCAAGGGTCAGATCAAGCTCTGCTTCACTATCCAGAGCGGTTGCGCCAATATAATTAAAGAGGGTCCGCAATTCGGCGACGCCCGTTAACCCTGTCGGGGATTGAGCAAGAATCGATTCCAGTTCATTCAGCTTGGCTTCAGCGTCTCCCTTTAGCAAAAAGATGGGCTGAAGTCTACCGACAGCCTCACCGGCCACGCCGCGTGACCTTAGCTCCTCGTTTACAGCCTCAATCCCTATTTTTTCAAGCTTATCGATAGCCACAGTGATATCGGTGATCCTTTCAACCTCTCCAATTACTTCGGCAATTCCCGCAAGCACCTTCCTGTTATTGATCTTAATGACATTTGCAATTTTAAGCCTTCTGAAAACTTCATCAATTATCCTTACGAGTTCGTATTCATTCAGCAGCGAGTAACTGCCTATTACATCAACATCACACTGGAAAAACTCACGGTATCTGCCTTTCTGGGGCCGATCGGCCCTCCATACCGGCTGAATCTGGTACCGCTTGAACGGAAATACAATCTCATCCCTGTGCTGAACGACATAACGTGCGAAGGGCACTGTAAGATCATACCTGAGCCCCTTTTCGCAGATAAGCGACGAGAGCCTCAATGATTCCCTGGCCATCAGGTCAGCTTCACTGACTGAGGCAATAAAGTCACCCGAATTGAGAACCCTGAACAGAAGCTTGTCCCCTTCATCACCATACTTTCCAAGCAATGTTGAAAGATATTCCATGGCCGGCGTTTCGAGGGGCTGGTAACCATAAAGCCGGAAAACCCGGCGTACGGTATCAAAAATATATTCTCTTCTGATCATCTCATCAGGTGAGAAATCGCGGGTCCCTTTCGGTATTGAAGGCTTCATCGGTTAAAAGATAAAAGACAAAAGATAAAAGACAAAAGATAAAAACAAAAGATCAAAAGTAAAAAGACAAAAGTAAGAAGATAATGGGAAAAGGCAAAAAGACGTGAGACGGAAGACCGGTGACGGAAGACCGAAGGGACTGAAAGACTTATTGACAAGAAACCCGTCAGGACTGTCACACCACAAGTTTACCCGACTGCATGAACGCATGGCTGCAGGACCAGGTCAATACTTCTCCGGCACGAAGGTCTGATCGGTGATCGGCGGCCTGACATAAGCCAGGTCATACTTAAGCGGCGGAAGCTTGATTGGCTTGGAGGTCAGATCCCTATAAGGGATCAGGGAGAGCAGGTGGTCGATACAGTTAAGTCTCGCCCTCTTTTTATCATCGGCCGGTACCACAAACCAGGGCGACTGCTTGGTATCGGTATATGAAAACATCTTGTCCTTGGCCATTGAATACTCGACCCACCTATCCCTCGATTCAACATCCATCTGGCTGATCTTCCAACGTTTTGTAGGATCCTTTATCCTGTCCTGGAAACGGATCTCCTGTTCACCATCGCTAATTGAGAACCAATATTTTACAAGTATAATCCCTGATCTTAACAGCATCCTTTCAAACTCTGGACACGATCTCAGGAACTCTTCATACTCCTCATTCGTGCAATAACCCATCACCTTTTCAACCCCGGCCCTGTTATACCAGCTCCTGTCGAAAAGTACTATCTCTCCCCCTGAAGGTAATTGTGAAACATACCGTTGAAAATACCATTGCGATTTCTCCTTTTCTGTAGGAATGCCCAGGGCAACAATCCTGCAGATCCTGGGATTCAGACACCCGGAGATTGTCTTAATGACACCACCTTTTCCGGCTGCATCACGTCCTTCAAATATTACAACAACCCTCAGCTTATTGGCTTTAACCCATTCCTGGAGCTTTACCAGTTCGATCTCAAGCTTCCGGAGTTTCTTCAGATACTCTTTTTCATCAAGCTTTTCATGCTTTTCGACCTTGACATCATGATACAGGTTCTTCTTCTCAAAAACCTCGACTCTGGCATTCTTATTCTCAGGATTTTTTTTCATCGCAGTAGGAGTTAGTTTCTGGCAGCCAGCAATAATAATATTAATCAGAATAGAAATATACAAATTTCTTTTCTGATCCTGAAATTTCCAAAACCAAAATACTACTGAATGAACGGGATTGTTATCGGATATTTGAATTCTTCACCTTTTGAGGCCCTGACACTTGCAATTATAATGCAGATAATTTTCAGGACAAGAAGGAATGCCATTATCGGAATACCCACTATTATAATGAATAATGGTAATGTAAGGACCATATAGAGCAACATCGATAACTGAAAATTGAGTGCTGACTTACCATTCCGGTCAACCCAGACAGATTCATCTTTCCGCGACAACCAGCAGATAAGGGGACCAATAATAGCTCCGAACGGGAAGAAGAATCCCGCGAAGGCCGAAAGGTGGCACAGCATCGCCCAGTTCCTTTCTGTTTCTGTCAATTCGATGATCTCTTTCATAACACTCCGGTTTTTATTAAAAGACGTCAGGGTTTCCCATTTGTTGCATTTCAGAACCTTGCCAGCCGCTTAAGATCGGCAGGCAGCAAACCGTTCGGATTAGCCTTATCGATGGCATGCTGATTATAATAATACATATCAGAGTCGTCAGTTCCGATAAGCATTTTAAAGCAATAGCCTGATTTCTGATCTCCAACCGGTCCCACCTTATGCAGGATAAGCGTATTCGGCGTTTTTTCCCCGATGGCCTGAACAATCCGTTCTTCCGGTACAATTTCAAATCCGTACTTGTAAATGGCCTGTATCCTGTCGATTGTGTTAATGGCGGGAGAAAGGTCCTCCTGCCTGACAAGGATCGTCTTCTTATTCACCTCCGGAACATTCTTGTTATAGTACCTTAAGTACCTCCGTCCGGTCAGGGTTGGGTCTTCCGATATCAGCTGCGCATGTTTCTGGATAAAGGAGAGAATAGCCCCAAGCTTGTAGCCGTAATCCATATCATCCTCCCCGGCAAATGAGAGCGGGACGGCACAAATCTCCGGCATCTCCGCAATCCTGTCAATATCTTTGCCCTGAAGCAGGTTAAGAAAGTTGAAGGCGGCATTCGACTTGTCCCTTTCAAAATTGGTTTCAGTCAGGACAATGAAAGAGAATGCCGGGTCGGATCTCCTTACATTAAATTCGGCCGTTTTAATGAATTCAAACGGAGTGATTTTCCAATATTCATTCATTGCCTGTTTTATATAGGCATTATATGCCGACATTGCGTCATCCTCCATCACAACGCAGGTTGTGGAAGCCATAAATTGCTTAATCTCATCGCTCCCGGGAAAGGGAGCCTGGCCGGTTATTACTATGGAGTAAACAGACAGGAGAAGGACCAGGAAGTTTTTTTTCATGGAACAAAATTAATTCACGGGGATATATAACGGGTTTTTCTCATTGAATTTCCTTATGTAGACAAACATAAGCTCTTTTTTCTTTTTACGCGGAAGCTGGACATATTCCTCATATATCTGATTGTCTTTCATAAGCAGCAATTCTGTATTTTCAATATCATATTCCATGATCTTCCCGCTTTCAAAATCAATTATATACTGCTTGAGTTCACTGCGAGCCGCGCCCTGCCTGTAAGGTGAGTAATAGGAACCGTACGGGGAATAATAACTTCCATAGGAATAGGGAGAATAATACGGAGAATAATACGGCGAATAATAGGGTGAATAATAAGGATCATAATACCCGTATGGATTGTAACGGCTGTCATATGATGTCACATCAGCAACAAAATGACAGATATTGCCAACAAACGTGATCCTGTTGTAATTCCCCTGGATCTGAATATTCAATATGCCATTCCTGGCATATCCCCATATATCGCTCGTAGAAACCTCCTGCCTGATTCCCATCCCGTCATAAAAATAAATCTTCTCCCCCGATAACAGGTTCTTGAAGAATTCCTTGTCATTATAATCTGTCGAAGTAAGGATCTTGGCTTTGGGAATAGGGCTGTTCATCTTTACCTGTTCAAAATTCAGATAAATGCCGTCGGTGAATCTGAAGTCAGGGGTATATTTTACCATCCCCTCCTTTTCCTGTCCGGAAAGCTCAGGGAAACCTGGTCCGGAAACAGCAAGGAAGCAAATAAGCAATATCCTGAATAGTTTCTTCATAATGGTAATCACTTTAAATTCCAGGCTCAAAAATTGTACCATAATAGCAAAAGTAAACTTTTCCTTCGAAGGTTAATAATTTAACTTCATGGAAATTATTCATCTATTTTTATTTAAATTTACACTACTGCAATTAACTTGATCCTAAAATGACAGAATCAGAAAATTCTGAACCCGAAATTGCTGTGAATAAGTTTGCTGACGGTATTTTTGACAAAAAGAAGAAACTGATTGAAAAGTACACTCTGATCTCTGTTCTCTGTCTTATCCTGGCAGTTATCCTTATTTCATTTGATCTGAGACTTCTTTCGGGGTGTGTTGTGATCGCAGCTGCTGCAATTATTATCCTGTCCCTGAGAAAATATTCAAGTCTCATCAGTTCAATCAGGGAATCTTTCCTCGATGCATCGGCAACAAATGAGAAAAAGGATGATGTTATCACTGATTTTTCTCACAAGATCAGAGAACCCCTAAATAATCTTGTTATCATCGCCGACCTTCTTATGGAATCCGGACTGCAGAAGAAGCAGAAGGAGCTTGTCGAGACATTCGTTGCCTCCACAAACAATATGGTAACCACTGTCAATGAACTGACCATGCAGTCGGCCGGTAATTTCAGTTACGCGACCAGAAAGCAGATCAGATTCAACATCCTGTCAACTATCCAGAACACCATCGAACTGTTCAGCCTCAAGGAAAAAGCTAACCTCGATTTTATATTTAACAAAAAAGATTACAATGAGTTCGAATGCCAGGGTGATCCGATAATCCTGAAACAGATCTTTCTTGACCTGTTCAACTCGATTGAGGCGGGGAGTTCTGACAGAACTACCAGGGTGACAATAAACGTAAAAAAGGAAAGGGAGTCAGACTCCCGGAAATTTGTTGGTTTCAGGATCCAGACTGACAGCAATCATGAGATCATTAATAAGGACAACTTTTCCGGTCATCTGGCTTCCAGACTGATTTCGCTTGAGAAGGGTAAGTTCAGCCAGGAACAGGGAGACAACCACACGGTCCTGAATTTAAGTATGCCCTTTGAATGCCCCGCCTACGAGCTGAAGCAACCCGTTTCACCGGCAACAGCAACAAGTTCAGTGGTAAAGGTCCATAAGGAACTGAAGGACATCAGCATTCTGCTGGTTGAAGATAATCTTATGAATCAGAGGATCACGCTTCTGACGCTTAAGCCGCTGGTGAACTCCGTTGAGACAGCTTCAAACGGCGAGGAAGCTCTTGAGAAACTTGCCATTTCGGACTATGATCTTATTTTGATGGATATTCAGATGCCTGTCATGAACGGTCTGAGTACAGCTGAAAAAATAAGGGAGATCGAATCAGGTTCAGGGAAACATATTCCAATTATTGCCATTACCGCCGATGCCATGATAGGTGATATGGAGAAGTGTCTGTCGGCAGGAATTGATGATTACTTAAGTAAGCCCTACCAGCCGGGGCTGCTTATCGAAAGGATAAAGAAAATAATTTAGCCTGTCAGGAGACGATCTCATCCCTGCCCTTGCGGACCAGCTTCATGGTCTTAAGCGATGGTGAAGTCACAAAACCTTCAAAGCCCATCGAATCCCACTTTTCGTCAATCTTTCCAATGGTGACTGCATCGGAACATACCACGTTCGGCCATCTCCGTGGGAATCCGCCCTTCCTGTAAAACTTGATCGTTCCATCGATTAAAATAGTATGGGACGAAACCATATAATGATCCCTTACAGGATCGGAATTGCCTAGCGCCTGCCATACTGCCATAAAAAGATCATCAGGGTCAACAGTGTGATCCACTGCAACAACCAGCCTGAAAACTGATGATCTGTCGACTGACTGCAGCAATTTGACGATTTTGACAATCACATCAGGATCTTCCGACGGATCAACTGCCAGGATCAGGACACCTTTAACGTTGCCTGGCAGGGCTGAACTGAAACCCTTTATAAATGGGACCCCGAACCATCCGGAGTAAGATTCTGAAAGTGCTGATTCAGGCTCCTGCGGACCAGTTATTACTTTGCGTTTCTCCTCGGGAAGCTTAATTGTGGCGTCTATTCCGGCTTTCCCTCCGAAGGAGAAGCTGTCGGACGAATGATCGAGAACATCAAGAGGTCCGCGGGTAAATATAATATCATCCTGGAAATTTGTGTTTTCAAGAATATGCTTCATCAATTCCCCGTAGTTCCTGATATCCGTGTCACCGCTGACAACAAGGAGGTATTTTGTGAGCATCATTTGTCCCGCTCCAAACAGCGAGTTGATCACTTTCAGTCCCTGGCCGGGGAAGCTCTTATTGATCCTGACAACCACAAGATTATGACCCACGCCTGCATATGGCATGTGGAAATCGATGATTTCAGGCTGAATGGCCAGCCGTACCGGCGTGAGAAAGATCTTCTCAGTGGCTTTTACGAGCCAGGCATCTTCCTGTGGAGGTATCCCTACAATTGTTGCCGGATAGAGAGCAGCTGATGAATGGGTTATGCAGGTGGCATGGAATACCGGGTATTCATCAGCCAGGGAATAGAAGCCCGTATGGTCCCCGAAAGGTCCCTCCCGCACCTGCTCCCCGGCCGGATCGACGTAGCCTTCAATAACTATGTCAACATCTGAAGGAACATAAATATCATTTGTGATGCACTTTACAAGCTTCACCTTTTTCTTCCTCAGAAATCCCGCAAGGATATATTCGCTGATGTTTTCAGGGAGCGGTGCGGTTGCACAATAAGTATAAACCGGGTCACCTCCGAGTGTGACTGTCACCGGCATCTTTCCGCCATGTTTTTTCCAGGCCTCAAAATGATTTGCTCCTGTTTTATGCCGCTGCCAGTGCATGCCAGCGGAGTCTTTCCCCAGCACCTGCATCCTGTACATCCCCACGTTGGGTTTAAGAGTTTCAGGGTGATATGTATGTACCATCGGCAGCGTGATAAACCGTCCTCCGTCATATGGCCAGCATTTAAGTACAGGTAAGATGCCCAGGTCGGGGTCCATATGGATGACCTGCTGGCAGGCGCCTTTTCCTCTCACCCGCGAAGGCATATATCCTGCGACTTTAAAAAGTTTCGGAAGTGCGAAGAGTTTTCTCCCGGGTGATGCCTGCGTAGCTGTCAGGAGGTTGAATATTTCTTCAATCTCAGGACCGGCCGAAGCAAGATCGTTTTGGCCGAGGGCCATGGCTATCCGTTTATCCGATCCGAAAGCATTGATCAGAAGCGGAAAGGCTGTTCCGGTATTCTCGAAAAGGAGGGCTTTCCCGCCCGATTTGGTTATCCTGTCGGCAACTTCCGCAATTTCAAGAACAGGATCAACGAAGGTTTTAACACGGTGAAGCTCTCCGTTTTTCTCAAGAGCTGAGACAAAATCTTTGAGCGAAGAATAAAACATGTGGCGGAATTAAAAGATAAAGAGAAAAGATAAAAGACAAAAGTAAAAAGATAAAAGGAAAAAGGCTAAAGGAGAAAGGAGAAACCCGCAATCCGAAATCGCCAGGTGGCTATAAAACAATAATGGGAACTACTCCTAAGATTAGTTCCCATTCACCGTTTGCAGCCGAAGCTGTTTACGGCGTCAAGCTACTGTTATTTTGACCGGCTTCATTTCCGAATACGAGATCCGGATTTGTTACCCCTGGCTTTCGGGTTTCGCCTGTTACAGCGGAACCTTCCGGCTGTCCTTTTTTTCCCGCCTTGCGGCAGGACTTTCCGGGACGAAGCGTCTTTCAGGCCCTGATGTCATCTCCCGAAGGATTTGGACCAGTTTCAGATAATCCGGGGCCGAAGCCCTTTTTCTCTGAAGCCCTGTGACTAGATCGTTGAAAGAACGTTTCCGGTTTTCTCCGATTTTACTGAACATCCCGGACCGAGGTCCGTTCGTCCAGGCTTCGGCTCGCTTGATGCGCAGTCCCGAGGGTCTGAATGAGCCGGATTGTGTTTCATTTAAGTAACCTTTTCCGGTTCCACATCTTTTGAGCAGTCTTTTATCGCTCACCTGATATATCAAATGTAATATAAGAAAATGAAAGAACAATCATTACATATTTCATAGTTGTACACTCAATATAAACAAAAGTTATCAACAATTGTTCATAACGTCGGAAGTCCCGATTAGCTCATGCTTTAGGATAATACCAGGCGATTGCTTTACAGGAAAAGAAAAACTCTACTTTTTATAACCGTAAACAGCCAGATCACCCAGCATCTCCTCGATCCTGAGCAGCTGGTTATACTTACAGATCCTGTCGGTCCTGCTGCACGATCCGGTCTTGATCTGTCCGGAGTTGGTTGCCACAGCAACATCAGCAATTGTTGAGTCTTCGGTCTCACCCGAACGGTGCGATGTAACTGTAGTGTAACCTGCCCTGTGGGCCATCTCTATTGTATTTAGCGTCTCAGTCAGTGTTCCGATCTGGTTCAGCTTTATAAGAATCGAGTTCGCACAACCTAATTCAATCCCTTTTCTCAGATATTCAACATTCGTAACAAAAAGATCGTCGCCC
The DNA here is from genome assembly GCA_963737255.1 of uncultured Bacteroidales bacterium. Classification (GTDB taxonomy): domain Bacteria; phylum Bacteroidota; class Bacteroidia; order Bacteroidales; family VadinHA17; genus LD21. The sequence goes on along the minus strand of CAVTSB010000002.1, from coordinate 696,280 downwards.
ACTATCTGGATTTTCTTGCCGAGCCTGTCGGTCATAAGTTTCCACCCGTCCCAATCGTTCTCCGCCATTCCGTCCTCAATTGAATCGATCGGGAACATACCGATCAGTTTTTCAAAATAATCAACCTGTTCCTTTGAAGTTTTTCTGGCACCTTTCGGACCCTCGAATTTTGCATAATTATAGATGCCGTTTTCATAAAACTCTGAAGCTGCCGGATCAAGTGCAATCGTAACATCAGCACCTGGTTTGTATCCCGCTGCTGCAATAGCCTTTACAATAGTATCAAGGGCATCCTCAGTTCCGTCAAGGGTAGGTGCAAAGCCGCCTTCATCACCCACCGCAGTGCTCAATCCGCGTCCTTTGAGGACTTTCTTAAGTGAATGGAACACTTCCGCGCCCATTCTCAGGCCTTCCCTGAAATTGGGAGCGCCAACAGGCCTGATCATAAATTCCTGGAAAGCGATCGGAGCGTCGGAGTGGGATCCGCCGTTTATAATATTCATCATGGGGACAGGAATCGTAACCGCATTTGATCCGCCGATATAACGGAACAACGGCAATCCGTGATAGGAAGCTGCAGCCTTTGCAACTGCAAGGGATACGCCCAGGATCGCATTCGCCCCGAGGTTGCTCTTTGTTTTTGTACCATCAAGGTCAATCATCTTTTTGTCGATGGCGGCCTGATCCGAAACGTCCATCCCTGTTACTTCCTCAGCAATTACGTTATTGACATTTTGAACAGCCTTCAGAACACCCTTACCAAGGTAACGTGATTTATCACCATCGCGAAGTTCGAGAGCTTCGTTCTCGCCTGTTGATGCACCTGAAGGAACAGCTGCCCGGCCCTGATAGCCGCTTGCCGTTAAAACATCCACTTCGATTGTCGGATTGCCGCGGGAATCAAGTATCTCACGAGCATGAACACTAACTATTTGACCCATAGAAATTTAAATTTATGTTAAACAATAACGCAATATACATAAAAAAAGGGATATGACTTAATGATGATATCCCTTTCATGTTAAATTACCTGGCCAGGCGGCTTTATTCTTTCGGTTCGTCTTCTGTTTTGCCGGCCTTTTTCCCTTCAGGTTCTGCTGTTTTTTCAACTTTCTTCGAAGCAGCTTTTTTGGTTTTTGGGGCAGCGGTATCTTCCGCCGCAGCTTTCTTTGTTGTTCTTCTCCTGCGTGTAGTTTTAGTCTTGACCGCGGCCACACCGCCAAGCATAGTTTCGTTGTAATCGACAAGCTCAAGAATGCACATTTCCGCATTGTCGCCTATCCTGTTGCCGATCTTCAATATACGTGTATATCCTCCCGGCCTCTCCCCTACTTTGGGCGAAATTTCCCTGAATAATTCCGAAACTGCCGTTTTGTCCTTCAGAAAGCTGAACGCCATTCTTCTTGAATGGGTCGAATCTTCCTTCGACTTTGTAATAAGCGGCTCCACGAATGTCTTCAGAGCTTTAGCCTTGGCTGTGGTTGTTGTGATCCTTTTATGAATGATCAGGGAAGCAGCCATATTTGAAAGCATCGATTTCCTGTGCGCGCTGGTCCGTCCCAAATGATTAATAACTCTCTGATGTCGCATTTCTCTATATCCTTAACAGGTTATCAAATTAATCTTTATCTAATTTATACTTGCTTACATCCATTCCAAATGACAGGCTCATGGATTCAAGCAGTTCGTCGAGCTCGGTGAGGGATTTCTTCCCGAAATTCCGGAATTTGAGAAGGTCATTCTTGTTGAATTTCACCAGGTCGCCAAGCGTTTCGACTTCTGCTGCCTTAAGGCAGTTGAGTGCCCTGACTGACAGGTCGAGATCGACGAGTTTTGTTTTCAGCTGCTGACGCATATGCAGTACCTCTTCATCGAACTCCTCATTTGCAAGCTTGTCGTCGGAGTCGAGAGTGATCTTTTCATCGGAGAAGAGCATAAAGTGGTATATCAGGATCTTGGCAGCCTCTTTAAGCGCGTCTTTCGGATGGATTGAGCCATCAGTTTCAATTTCGAGAAGAAGCTTTTCGTAGTCAGTTTTCTGTTCCACACGGTAGTTTTCGACAGAATACTTCACATTCCTGACCGGGGTGAAGATGGCATCGATCGCAATGAGACCAAACTCACTGTCAACCGGTTGATTCTCTTCAGCGGGCACATAACCTCTCCCCTTGTTTACCGAAAACTCCACCTGAATTTTGACATCGGGTTCCATTCTGAAAAGGATAAGATCGGGATTCAGCACCTCGAAATTGCTCAGTGCATTGTTGAGGTTACCGGCTTTAAAAACATCCTGACCGTTTATTTTGATCACGACTTTTTCATGATCGACATCTTCGACAGTTCTTTTAAACCTAACCTGTTTCAGGTTCAGAATAATTTCGGTTACATCCTCCATAACACCTGTAATGGTGGAGAACTCATGGTCGATCCCTTCGATTTTTACAGTTGTGATTGAGTAACCTTCGAGCGAAGAGAGAAGTATTCTTCTCAGAGCATTACCAACAGTAATACCATAGCCGGGTTCAAGCGGGCGAAATTCGAATTTACCGAACTTATCGTTCGCTTCCAGCATTATTACTTTATCAGGCTTCTGGAATGATAAAATGGCCATAGGATTTATCTTATTTTATTACTTGGAATACAATTCTACTATCAGTTGTTCCTTAATATCTTCAGGAATATCAGTACGTTCCGGCAGACTCATAAATTTACCTGCCATTTGTGCATCGTCCCATTCCAGCCATGAAAGCTTTGAATATTTTCTTGTTGTGAGTGAATCCATGATTGACTCGAGCGATTTTGATTTTTCGCGGACGCCGATGATGTCGCCGGATTTCAGCTGAAATGAAGGTACATTGACAACACCTCCATTTACGGTAATATGCCTGTGTGATACCAGTTGGCGTGCTGCAGCCCTTGTGGGGGCGATTCCGAAACGGTAAACTACATTATCCAGCCGGGCTTCAAGCATCTGAAGCAATACTTCGCCGGTCACACCCTTGCTTCGGGATGCTTTTTCGAATGTATTGCGGAACTGGCGTTCAAGCACACCGTAGGTGTATTTTGCTTTTTGCTTTTCTCTCAGCTGAAGTCCATATTCCGATGTTTTTTTCCTTTTCTTGTTCATCCCGTGCTGCCCCGGAGGAAAGTTTTTCCGGTCGAGGTTTTTATCGGGGCCATAGATCGCATCTCCGAACTTTCTTGCAATTCTTGATTTTGGGCCAATATATCTTGCCATTGTGCTTTTGTTTTATTTCTTATCAGATAATCTTCTTCAGTCGCTAATTAAACTCTTCTTCTTCCGGGTGCACGGCAGCCATTATGCGGCATCGGTGTCACATCGATGATCTCGGTGACTTCTATGCCGACATTGCTGATGGAACGTATTGCAGATTCACGTCCGGCCCCGGGACCCTTGACGAATACTTTAACTTTTCTCAAACCAAGATCGTATGCAACTTTACCGCATTCTTCGGATGCCATCTGGGCTGCATAAGGCGTGTTTTTCTTGGATCCCTTGAATCCCATTTTCCCTGACGATGCCCATGAAATAACCTGACCCGAATTGTTTGTCAGCGTGACTATCAAATTATTAAATGATGAATGAACATGAGCCTGGCCCGTCGGTTCTACCTTAACGACCCTCTTCTTCAATGCTCCGGTTTTCTTTGCCATATTCTATTTATTTAGTAGCTTTTTTCTTGTTTGCAACAGTTTTTTTCCTGCCTTTACGGGTCCTGGCGTTGTTTTTGGTACTCTGTCCCCGTACAGGAAGGCCGATTCTGTGCCGGACACCGCGGTAGCATCCGATATCCATCAGCCTCTTGATATTAAGCTGGGTCTCGGAACGGAGTTCCCCTTCAAGCTTAAAGTTATCATTGAGAATGCGGCGGATGGAATTGATCTGGTCATCGGTCCATTCCTGGACTTTTGCATTCCTGTCAACACCGGCTTCATCAAGTACCTTCTGCGCGGTACTTCTTCCCACACCATAGATATAGGTCAGGCCCACTTCGCCTCTTTTGTTCCTTGGTAAATCAACACCAACAATACGTGCCATATATTACTTTTCTTAAATGAGTTGCAAAATTAATTAAATTATCCCTGTCTCTGTTTGAACTTGGGATTTTTCTTGCTTATAACATATATGCGCCCTTTACGCCTTACTATTTTGCAGTCGGCGCTGCGCTTCCTGACAGATGCTCTTACTTTCATTATCTTATATTCTTATTTATATCTGAATGTTATTCTTCCTTTTGTCAGATCGTACGGTGACATTTCGACTTTTACCCTGTCGCCCGGTAAAATCTTGATATAATGCATTCTCATCTTCCCCGAGATATGCGCTGTAATTACATGTCCGTTTTCGAGCTCTACTCTGAACATTGCGTTTGAAAGGGCCTCGATGATGGTTCCATCCTGTTCGATTGATGCCTGTTTCGACATACGATTACAATTTATTTAAAACTCCTCCAATGAATTCAAAGGTTGTCAGTACATCTGCTTCCCTCTGGTCGACTGCGACGGCATATTCAAAGTGTGCCGAAGGTTTTCCGTCAGCAGTCCGGATAGTCCATCCATCCCTCATTTGAACTGTTTCCTTCTTTCCCATGTTTATCATCGGTTCAATGCAGATCACAAGTCCCTTCTCCATCTTGGCCCCACTCCCTCTCCTGCCGTAATTGGCAACTTCGGGCGGTTCATGCAGCTTCTTTCCGATCCCGTGCCCGACCAGCTCCCTTACAACCGAATATCCTCCGCTTTCAGCTTTGCTTTGAACGGCAAACGAGATATCACCGATCCTGTTCCCTGCGATTGCCTCCTTCACACCTTCCTCCAGGGAAGATTTTGTAAATTCGAGCAGCCGTTTTACCTCATCACTTATCTCGCCGACAGCAAAGGTATATGCACTGTCGCCATACCATCCGTTAAGTATCACCCCGCAATCGACTGATACTATGTCTCCTTCCCTGAGTGCATATTTTGAAGGGATACCATGGACAATTTCATCGTTGACTGATGTGCAGAGGGTATTTGGGAACCCACCGTACCCCTTGAAGCCCGGAACTCCTCCGTTATCACGGATAAAGGTTTCGGCGACACTGTCGAGGTAAAGGGTGGTGACCCCGGGTTTTATAAGTGACGCGAGCTCCGCAAGTGTTCGTGACACCAGCAAATTGCTCTCCCTTAGCAACCCAATCTCTTCATCAGTTTTTAAATATAACATCAAAGAACGCTAAACTTATTATATCGACGTTGTCGCGCCTGATCTTCCCTTAACACGGCCTGACTTCATAAGACCGTCGTAATGACGCATCAACAGGTGACTTTCGATCTGCTGAAGTGTATCGAGTACAACCCCCACAAGTATGAGCAGGGATGTGCCGCCGTAGAACTGCGCAAACTGGGGCGTTACCGTGGCTTTCACTGCAACAGCCGGAAGAATGGCAATAATTGCAAGAAAAATCGAACCAGGTAAAGTGATCCTCGACATAATCGTGTCAAAGAACTCCACGGTTTTTCTTCCGGGCTTTATACCAGGGATGAACCCGCCGTTTTTCTTCATGTCTTCCGCCATCTGCACCGGATTTATTGTGATCGCAGTATAGAAATAAGTGAATAGTATTATAAGTATCCCCGTTACCAGGTTGTACCAGAATCCGTACATGTTTGAAAATGCTACAACAAAGCCTGAGCTGGACTGGGAATATCCTGCTATAATTATCGGAAGCATCATTATTGCCTGCGCGAAAATTATGGGCATTACTCCGGCTGCATTCACCTTGAGCGGGATATACTGCCGTACGCCGCCGTACTGCTTGTTGCCAACGATCCTTCTTGCATACTGAACCGGAACACGCCGTGTTCCCTGCACAAGCAAAATGGTCGCCAGAATCACGGCGAAGAGGATGACTATTTCAACTATAAGGGCGATAGGTCCACCGGTTCCGTTCAGTCTGGTTCCTGCTTCAAAAATGAAGTTCGACGGGAGCCTTGCTATAATACCGATCATAATTATCAACGAGATACCGTTACCGATCCCCTTGTCGGTTATCCTTTCACCAAGCCACATTACAAACATGGTGCCTGCGGTCAGGATCACTACTGAGGAGAATTTAAAGAAGAAACTTGACATCACGAATGCGCTGGCAGGAAGCTGGGCTGAAAGGTTAACGAGATAAGTAGGCGCCTGCAGTAGCAGGATACCGACTGTCAGATATCTTGTGTACTGGTTCATTTTTCTTCTTCCGCTCTCCCCTTCCTTCTGTAACTTCTGGAAATACGGGAAAACTATGCCGAGCAGCTGCACCACGATCGATGCAGAGATATAGGGCATTATACCGAGGGCAAAAATTGAGGCCTGTGAAAAAGCACCTCCTGAGAACATATCCAGCAGGCCCATTAGACCCGTAGAGGTCTGGTCTTTAAGGTTCGCAAGCTGCGAAGGGTCAATGCCTGGTAATGTAATGTACTTACCAAGCCTGTAAAGTGTTATAATTCCCAGAGTATAGAGTAACCTTGCACGCAGATCCTCTATCTTGAAAATGTTTTTTATGGTCTGAATAAATCTCATGAACTTAGAGTTTTACGACAGTGCCCTGCCGGGCTTCAATTGCTTCTACTGCTGTTTTACTGAATGCGTGAGCGTGTACCTCCAGCTTCCTCTCGAGAGTTCCTTTTCCAAGGATCTTGATCTGGGCATTTTTGGAAACCAGTCCGGCATTAATAAGTATCTCAGGGTCAATCTTTTCAAGATTGTTCTTTTCAGCCAGTGTTTGGAGGGTACTTAAATTGAGTCCTTTGTATTCCTTCCGGTTTATGTTTTTAAATCCAAACTTAGGAACACGTCTCTGGAGCGGCATCTGTCCACCTTCGAATCCTATTTTCTTATGATAACCTGATCTGGATTTGGCGCCTTTATGTCCTCTCGTGGATGTTCCTCCCCTTCCGGAACCTTGTCCGCGGCCCAGGCGTTTACCTTTCTTTACTGATCCTTTTGCCGGTTTTAAGTTAGTTAAATCCATTACTTCTTATATAATATCGTTAATACCTTAAATATTTTCAATTTTAACCAGGTGCCGTACTTTTTCGACCATCCCCATTATTGCGGGTGTGGCTTCGTGTTCGACGCTATGGTTCAACTTATGGATTCCCAAAGCATCAAGAGTACGCTTCTGTCTTTCGGGTTTCCCGTTTCTGCTCTTTATCTGGGTTATACGAATTTTTGCCATGGTTGTATCCTTTACTAACCGTTAAACACTTTATCCATACCAATGCCCCTGTGCTCGGCAACCGTGAGTGCATCGCGCATTTCAAGCAGCGCGGCGAATGTTGCCTTGACCAGGTTGTGGGGGTTCGATGATCCCTTTGATTTTGCGAGCACGTTTTTCACACCCACACTTTCAAGGACTGCACGCATAGCACCTCCGGCTTTGACCCCGGTACCTTCGGTTGCCGGCTTGATGAATACTTTTGCACCGCCAAACTTGGCTACCTGCTCATGAGGTATGGTACCGTGTATTACAGGCACTTTAATAAGGTTTTTCTTGGCATCTTCTATTCCCTTGGCAATAGCTGTTGTTACCTCACTGGCTTTACCAAGCCCGTGTCCGACTATCCCATCCTCATTTCCGACCACAACAATAGCCGAAAAACTGAATGTACGTCCGCCTTTCGTAACCTTCGTAACTCTCTGGATGCTGACAAGCCTGTCCTTAAGTTCAAGATCGCTGGTTTTTACTTTTCTTATACCGTTTGCCATAGTTATTTAGAATTTTAAACCGCCTTCGCGGGCTGCATCTGCCAATGATTTTACTCTGCCATGATATTTATATCCTGCTCTGTCGAAAGTGACGTTCTCAATGCCTTTTTCCTTACATTTTGCAGCAAGGGCTTTTCCGACAAGTTTAGCCTGTTCAATCTTTTTTATTCCCGTTTTTGCGGCTATCTCTTTTTCCTTTGAGCTTGCCGAAAGGAGGGTAACCCTGTTCAGGTCATCAACAACCTGAGCATATATCTGCTTGTTGCTGCGAAATACTGCAAGTCGCGGTTTTTCGGCAGTTCCGTGTATTTTTTTCCGGATCCTCATTCTGATCCTTGTTCTTCTTTCCAACTTGGTTAAGGCCATGATTTCTTAATTTTTCCCGATTATTACATCTTATACGCTTGCAGACTTCCCAGCCTTTCTCCTGAGCTGTTCTCCCACAAATTTGATCCCTTTTCCCTTATAGGGTTCCGGTGGACGGAGTGATCTGATTTTTGCCGCAACATGTCCGACAAGCTGTTTATCGATGCATGTCAGGGTAATCACCGGATTGCTCCTTCTTTCGGTTTTGGTTTCAACTTTAACCTCATCGGGAACCTGTAATATTATATCATGCGAAAAGCCCAGGCTCATTTCGAGCTGTTGTCCTTTTGCCTCAGCACGGTATCCGACGCCGACAAGCTCAAGTTCTTTTTTATAACCTTGCGATACACCTGTTACCATGTTTGCAATCAGGGCTCTGTATAGCCCGTGCAACGACTTATGGTTTTTTGAGTCGGATGGTCTGTTAATTATGATAGTGCTGTCCACCACTTCCACCTTAAGGTCCTTGTTGATATTCTGCTTCAGCTCGCCCAAAGGCCCTTTCACGCTGATCTCATTGGTGTCGCTGATACTCACAGTAACACCTTTGGGCAGGTTTACAGGTAATTTTCCTATTCGTGACATTAAGCTATCCTCCTATTAATAAACATAACATAAAACTTCTCCGCCGATATTTTCCTTTTTTGCCTCCTTATCGGTCATCAGGCCCCTGGAGGTGGAAATAATTGCTACTCCGAGTCCGTTAAGCACTCTTGGCATTTTATCAGCACCTGTATATTGTCTCAGGCCCGGCCGGCTTGCTCTCTCTATTTTTTTTATGGCTGGCTTCTTGCTCTTGGGGTTGTATTTCAGAGCTATCTTCAGGACTCCCTGTGGATTCTCGCCATCAATAACTTTATAGCTCAGGATATACCCCTTCTCAAATAAAATCCTGGCAACCTCTTTCTTAAGATTGGATGCTGGTGCTTCCACAACCTTATGACCGGCCAAAATAGCGTTTCTAATTCTGGTCAGTAAATCTGCAATTGGATCAGTCATCTCTTATTCATTAAAATAGTTAATATTCATATTCTGTTTACCAGCTGGCTTTCTTGATACCCGGGATCAGGCCGAAAGATGCCATTTCCCTGAAAGTTATCCTGCTGATTCCGAACTGCCTCATATAACCCCTGGAGCGTCCGGTGATCTTGCAACGGTTATGCATCCTGTTGGGGTTGGAGTTACGCGGCAGACGGCTTAAACCCACGTAGTCGCCTTCGGCTTTTAGCTTTGCTCTTTTTGCAGCATATTTTTCAACCATTTTTGCACGTTTTACTTCACGGGCTATCATCGATTCTTTAGCCATATAATCAGTTTTTAGTGTTTTTAAAAGGTAAACCAAAATGCCTGAGAAGGGAGAGTGCCTCTTCGTCAGATTTAGCCGAAGTAACGAATGTAACCTGCAGACCCATGATCTTTGCAATCTTGTCAAGATCAATTTCAGGGAAAATAATCTGCTCGGTAATACCAAGCGTATAGTTTCCGCGGCCGTCAAGTTTCGAACCTATGCCCTTAAAGTCGCGGATACGCGGCAGTGCTACAGCAATAAGCCTTTCAAGGAATTCATACATCCTCTCCCTGCGCAGGGTTACCATTACGCCGATCGGCATATTCCTTCTGAGCTTAAAGTTTGAAATGTCTTTTGTGGAAAAGGTCTGAACTGCCTTTTGACCTGCTATGTCGGTTAATTCCTTAACACTGAATTCAAGCAGTTTCTTATCGGCAATTGCCTGTCCCACACCCTGATTAAGAACTATCTTCTCCAACCTGGGTACCTGCATTATAGTTTTGTAGCCGAACTCCTTCATCAATGCAGGAACGATCTCATCCTTATACCTGTTTTTTAATACGGGTGTATACATTACTTGATCTCCTCCCCTGATTTTTTAGAATAACGCACTAATTTTTCCTTGTTATTGAGTTTTCTTCCGATACGTGTCGGTTTGCCTGTTGCAGGGTCGACCAGCATGATGTTTGAAATATGAATGGTGGCTTCTTTTTTAAGGATACCTCCCTGCGGCGACTTGGCGTTGGGTTTGGTATGCTTCGACACCATATTGACTCCTTCAACAATAGCTCTGTTCTTGTCCCTGTTAACTTCAAGCACTCGGCCTTTTTGTCCTTTGGATTCACCGGTTATAACCATAACCGTGTCTCCTTTTTTGATATGTAGCTTCTTCTGCATTGCTGTGTAATTAAATGTTATAACACCTCAGGGGCCAATGACACTATCTTCATATACTTGTCACGAAGTTCCCTGGCCACCGGGCCGAAAATACGGGTTCCGCGGACCTCGTTCAGGTTGTTGAGAAGGACGACTGCATTATCGTCAAACCTGATATAGGAACCGTCGGGACGGCGGATTTCCTTGGTCGTTCTTACAACAACTGCTTTACTCACAGTTCCTTTTTTTGCTTCGCCTGAGGGAAGCGCACTTTTAACGCTCACAACAATTTTGTCGCCGACGGAGGCATATCTCTTTTTGCTGCCTCCAAGGACCCGGATACACAATACTTCCTTGGCACCTGAATTGTCGGCTACTGTCAACCTGCTTTCCTGCTGTATCATGATTACTTGGCTCTTTCGATTATTTCAACTAACCTCCAGGATTTGTTTTTGCTCAGAGGCCTGGTCTCCGATATACGAACTTTATCTCCGATGTTGCATGAATTTTCTTCATCATGTGCCATCAGCTTCTTTGTTTTATTAACAAATTTCCCATAGATCGGATGCTTTACCTTCCTTTTGATGGCAACCACAATCGATTTATCCATTTTGTTACTGACAACAACTCCGGTACGTTCTTTTCTTATATTCCTTTCCATTGCTGGTTAGCTATTTGATTTTTGATTTAATTCCCTGTAGCGCAGTTCGGTCAGCAGACGTGCAATAGTAGTTTTCGCCTGTTTGATCTTCTGAGGATTATCAAGCGGAGTGATTGCATGGTTAAGCCTCATTCGAACGAGCATGGTTTTCTCGGTATCTATACGTTCGAGCAGATCGGGGGTGCTTAATTCCTTTATCTCTGTAGTTTTCATCTGTTTCCTTGTTTTATTCCTGAACGTAATCGCGTCTCACAATGAATTTTGTTGTAATTGGAAGCTTCTGTGCTCCCAGCCTGAGGGCTTCCTTTGCAATATCGAAGGGAACGCCTTCAGCTTCGATAAGTATTCTTCCGGGGGTTACGGGAACAACAAATCCTTCAGGTGCGCCTTTTCCCTTACCCATTCGTACTTCAGCCGGTTTCTTGGTTATTGGCTTGTCCGGGAAAACCCTTATCCAGAGCTGTCCCTCACGTTTCATATGGCGTGTAACAGCCTGACGGGCTGCCTCGATCTGCCTTCCGGTTATCCAGCACTGTTCGAGCGCCTTGATACCAAATGACCCGAAAGCCAGCTGGTTGCCCCTCATGGCATTACCTTTCATTTTTCCTTTCTGGGCTCTCCTGAATTTGGTCCTCTTCGGTTGTAGCATGGCATTTATGTTATATTGTTATTTACTTTTACCGGGTTTACTTTTTCGTCTTGCGCTTGAGGCTCTTGCTCTTTGCATTCCGTGCTCCAATGTTCGGGCTGAGATCTCTTTTGCCGTAAACCTCGCCGTTGCAGACCCAGACCTTTATTCCAATAAGTCCGACCTTTGTGTGGGCCTCACCAAGTGCATAATCTATATCGGCACGCAATGTGTGCAGAGGAATACGCCCTTCCTTGTAAGTCTCGCTCCGTGCCATTTCGGCACCGCCCAGTCGTCCGGAGATCAGTACTTTAATTCCTTCTGCGCCCATCCTCATTGTCGAGGCTATCGACATCTTGATCGCGCGGCGGTATGAAATCTTGCCTTCGAGCTGACGTGCAATGTTGTTTGCAACAATATTGGCATCAAGTTCGGGACGTTTGACTTCAAAAATATTGATCTGAACCTCTTTCTTGGTTATCTTCTTTAATTCCTCTTTCAGCTTATCAACTTCCTGTCCGCCTTTTCCGATTATAATACCCGGGCGGGCCGTATTGACAGTCACTGTTATAAGTTTCAGGGTTCTCTCGATAATGATCTTTGAGAGACTTGCCTTTGCGAGCCTGGCATTCAGGTATTCCCTGATCCTGGTATCCTCAACCAGCTTGCCGGAAAAGTCTTTTCCTCCGTACCAGTTCGAATCCCAACCTTTGATTATACCTAATCTGTTGCCTATCGGATTTACTTTTTGTCCCATCTGTCTTATTTTGAGGTATTTTCAACTTCTTTGTTCATACTGTCGAGCACCAGGGTAACATGGTTTGATCGTTTTCTTATCCTGTATGCTCTTCCCTGGGGAGCAGTCTGGAGTCTTTTCATCGCACGGCCGCCGTCAACACTTATCTGCTTTACAAAAAGGTTGCTCTCTTCAACCCTGGAGCCTTCATTTTTCGACTGCCAGTTGGCAATTGCCGAGAGAAGAAGTTTTTCCAGCCTGCGTGAAGCTTCCTGGGGACTGAACTTCAGGACATCAAGTGCCTTTTTGACTTCCATTCCGCTGATCAGAGCGGTTACGAGCCTCATTTTACGCGGTGAGGTAGGACAGTTCCGGAGGATCGCCTGGTATCTGTTTTTGGCAGCCTCTTTTCTCTGTTCTGCAGTATTTCTTTTTCTTGCACCCATTTCTTAAAGTTTTTCAGGTTTACATTACTAATTACTTGTTACCGGCATGTCCTCTGAATGTACGTGTAGGAGCAAATTCACCAAGCTTGTGCCCTACCATGTTTTCCGTAATGTAAACAGGGATAAATTTATTCCCGTTATGAACTGCTATAGTATGTCCGACAAAGTCAGGTGAGATGACAGATCTCCTTGACCATGTCTTGAGCACTGATTTCTTTTGTCCCTCATTCATCTGCAGGATTCTCTTTTCAAGCTTGAATTCAATGAAGGGGCCTTTTTTAATAGATCTACTCATAATATATCAGTTATTTTTTCCTTCTTTCAATAATTTGTTTTGCAGAGTATTTCTTCTTGTCACGGGTTTTAAATCCCTTTGCCGGAATACCTTTTCGCGACCTCGGGTGTCCGCCTGATGCTCTTCCTTCGCCGCCGCCCATAGGGTGGTCGACCGGGTTCATCACAACGCCCCTGACTCTCGGACGGCGACCCTGCCAGCGTGACCGGCCGGCTTTTCCTGATTTCTCAAGGTTATGGTCGGTATTTGAAACTGTGCCGATGGTAGCCCTGCATGTTGTAAGAACCAGCCTTGTTTCGCCCGAAGGCAGCTTTATTGTTGCATATTTTCCTTCACGTGCCGAGAGCTGGGCGAAAGTACCGGCGCTCCTGGCTAATGCCCCGCCTTTACCGGGCTTGAGTTCGATATTATGGACAATGGTACCGAGTGGAATATCATTCAGAAACATTGTATTTCCGATTTCCGGAGGTGCCTCCTTGCCTGAAACGATCTTCTGGCCAACCATTAGGCCTGTGGGTGCAACTATATACCTTTTTTCTCCATCTTCATAAACAACAAGTGCAATTCTTGATGATCTGTTCGGATCATACTCGATTGATCTGACTGTTGCGTGCATGCCATCTTTCTCCCTCAGGAAATCGATAACCCTGTACATCTGTTTGTGACCGCCGCCGATGTACCTCATAGTCCTTTTGCCGTTAACGTTCCTGCCTCCCGATTTTCTGAGCGGTCTCAGGAGGGATTTCTCCGGCACAGCGCTGGTGATGTTGTCAAAAGCACTGATGATCTTGTGTCGCTGACCTGGTGTTACAGGTTTTAACTTTCTGACTGCCATACTGGTTATTAAATGTTGCTATAGAAATCTATTTTGCTGCCTTCGGTAAGTGTAACAACAGCTTTCTTGATGGCTGCGGTTTTCCCTACAAGCATGCCTGATTTTGTATTCCTCGATTTTATCTTACCACCGTAACGCATGGTGTTGATAGAATCGACCGACACGCCGTACATGTCTTCAACAGCTTTCCTGATCTGCAATTTATTTGCGTTTTTAGCAACAAGAAATCCATAGCGATTCAATTTATCGCCCTGGGCTGTCATCTTTTCCGTTACAATCGGTTTAAGCAAAATATTCATTACTCAAAATTTACTGGTTTTCAAATGTTGCCTGCAAAACGTCAACAGCGCTCTCAACAAGTACCAGAGTTGAAGCTTTCATAATCTCGTATGTGCTTAATTCTCCAGCAGTTACAACTTCAAGCCCTTGTACATTTCGGGATGACAAATATATGTTTTTATTTTGTTCCGGTAAAACAAAAAGGGATTTTTTATTACCGATATTCAGGATATTTCCCATTTTCATCATTTCCTTTGTTTTTGGGGCTTCGAAGGAGAAGTCTTCAAGAACAATAATTTTGTTTGATGAAGCTTTGTAGGAAAGCGCTGATTTCCTGGCAAGCTGTTTAACCTTTTTATTGAGCTTGAATCCGTAGAACCTCGGCTGAGGTCCGAAGACGCGGCCTCCGCCGCGGAAAAGCGGATTTTTAATGCTGCCGGCCCTTGCAGTACCAGTGCCTTTTTGCCTTTTAATCTTCCTTGTACTGCCTGTCACTTCGCCTCTCTGTTTACTCTTGTGTGTGCCCTGCCTCTGATTGGCAAGGAACTGCTTTGTATCCAGATAAATGGCGTGGTCGTTAGGTTCAATACCGAAAATAGAATCGTTGAGATTGACTTTTCTTCCGGTTTCTTTGCCTTCTATATTAAGTATCGTTACTTCCATTATTTTGTAATTATTACGTAACCACCTTTCGGACCCGGAACTGATCCTTTCACTAAAATCAAATTACTCTCGGCCATGAGTTTAACAACCCTCATGCTTATCGACATCACCTGGTCGCCGCCGGTACGTCCGGCCATTCTCATACCCGGCAATACCCTGGAAGGGAATGATGATGCACCAAGTGAACCCGGAGCTCTGCCCCTGTTATGCTGTCCATGGGTCTGTCCGCCAACGCCGCTGAAACCGTGGCGCTTTACGACACCCTGGAATCCTTTTCCTTTCGACCAGCCTCTCACGTCGACCCAGTTATCGGGCCTGAAAAGCTCGGCGGTGAGGACTTCCCCCTCCTTTACCTGGTCTTCTTCAAAGCCGTCAAATTCAATAAGTTTCCGTTTGGGTGTGGTATTGACTTTTTTGAAATGGCCCAGTTCGGCCTTTGTGGTATGTTTTTCCTTCTTTTCATCAAAGCCCAGCTGTACTGCAAAATAGCCGTCTTTCTCTTTTGTCTTGATCTGTGTAACAACACACGGACCAGCTTGCAGAACAGTACAAGGAATATTCTTTCCGTCTTCGTCGAAAACGGAGGTCATTCCTACCTTTTTACCTATTAATCCCTGCATTTTTATATTGCTTTACTGGTTTCATACTTTTATTTCAACCTCTACGCCACTTGGAAGCTCAAGCTTCATCAAAGCATCAATTGTCTTTGGCGTCGAGCTGTAGATGTCGAGCAGACGTTTAAACGATGAAAGCTGGAATTGCTCTCTGGCTTTCTTGTTTACAAACGGGGAACGAAGAACAGTATAAATCTTTTTATGGGTTGGAAGGGGAATAGGCCCGCTTACAACTGCACCTGTCGATTTTACTGTTTTTACAATCTTTTCAGCGGACTTATCCACCAGATTATGATCGTAAGATTTCAGCTTGATACGAATTTTCTGACTCATCTTTTTAAAGAATTTTTCCTTTAGTAACTTCAACAATTCTTTTTGCTATTTCTGCAGGCACCTCTTCGTAATGCGAAAACTCCATCGTTGAGGTTGCCCTTCCTGAGGTAATGGTTCTGAGTACTGTAACATAACCGAATTTTTCGGCCAGAGGTACTTTCGCCTTCACAACCCTTGAACCTGCTTTCGATTCCATACCTTCCACCTTGCCTCTTCTCCTGTTGAAATCGCCAATCACGTCCCCTACATATTCTTCGGGAGTAACGACTTCAGTCGACATGATCGGTTCAAGAATAACCGGGCTGCACTGCCCTGCATGTTTTCTGAAGGCTTGTTTTGCGGCAATTTCAAAAGCGAGGGCATCGGAATCAACCGGGTGGTATGAACCGTCTTTCAGCACAACTTTAAGGCTTTCGAGAGGGAAACCTGCAAGCGGTCCGTTTAACATAGCTTCACGGAATCCCTTTTCAATCGATGGAATGTATTCTTTCGGAACATTGCCTCCCTTTATCTCATTGACGAACTCCAGACCACGGATGTCATCATCAGCCGGCATAAGGGCAACAGATATATCTGCGAATTTCCCCCTGCCGCCGGTCTGCTTCTTGAATACTTCCCGGAACTCCGCGACAGTGGTAAGAGCTTCCTTATAGGCAACCTGTGGGACACCCTGGTTGCACTCAACCCTGAATTCCCTCTTCAGCCTGTCAATAAGAATCTCAAGGTGCAATTCCCCCATGCCATTAATAATAGTCTGCCCGCTGTCGGGATCAGTTCTAACCTGGAAGGTAGGATCCTCTTCCGCCAGTTTGGCGAGGGCAAGTGACAGTTTTTCGACATCGGCCTGTGTTTTAGGTTCGATGGCAATACCTATAACGGGTTCGGGAAAATCCATCGATTCGAGCAGTATCGGCTTATTGATTGCACAAAGCGTGTCTCCCGTCTTCATTTCTTTAAATCCGACTCCTGCACAGATGTCACCGGCTGAAACGCTTTCCTTCGGATTCTGTTTATTTGCATGCATCTGAAACAGCCGGTTAATGCGTTCCCTTTTACCTGAACGGGTGTTCAGTACTGTATCACCGGCATGAAGCACACCGGAATAAATGCGGAGGAAGACCAGCCTGCCGACAAATGGATCGGTTGCGATCTTGAATGCAAGGGCGGCCAGTGGTTCCTCGTCATCGGGCCCGCGCTTTATCTCATTATCATTTCTTGGATCAATGCCCGTAACCGGTCCTATATCAACCGGGGAAGGCAGAAATGCCACAACTGTATCGAGTAGTGTCTGAATACCTTTGTTTTTGAATGCCGAACCACAGATAACGGGAACCGCAAGGCCCAGAATCGTGGCTTTCCTCAGGGCAGTAGCAATCTCCCCGGAGGTTATCGAATCGTGGTCGTCAAGAAACCTTGAAAGAAGTGTATCATCCACATCAGCAACCGACTCGATAAGGTTCGCCCTCCATTCATTTGCTTCCTCGACCATATTCTGAGGGATCTCCTCAACTTCAAATTTTGTCCCGGTGACATCATTGTCGTACCACACAACCGCCTTCATCGTGATCAGATCGACAAGTCCCCTGAAATTTTCCTCTGAACCGATAGGCAGATGAATGGGGACCGGATTTGCTCCGAGTTTTTGTGTTATCTGGTCAACAACACTAAAAAAATCGGCTCCTGCCCTGTCCATTTTATTTACAAAAGCCACCCTCGGGACATCATATTTATTTGCCTGTCTCCATACAGTTTCCGACTGGGGTTCCACTCCTCCCACTGCATCAAATACCGCGACCGCTCCGTCAAGTACTCTCAACGACCGTTCGACCTCAACAGTGAAATCGACATGGCCGGGTGTATCAATTATATTGATCTTGAATTCCTGGTTTTTGTATTTCCAGAAGGCAGTTGTAGCGGCGGAGGTAATTGTAATTCCTCTTTCCTGCTCCTGAACCATCCAGTCCATCTGGGCATTTCCCTCATGTACCTCTCCCATGCGATGAGTACGACCGGTATAGAACAGAATACGTTCTGTCGTTGTGGTCTTACCGGCATCGATGTGGGCCATGATTCCGATGTTTCTGGTATATTTCAGGTTACTGTCCATCTATTCCTATTTCCTTTTCGGAAGATCAGTTAAAACCGGAAATGAGCAAAAGCCTTATTGGCTTCAGCCATCCTGTGAGTATCCTCTTTTTTCTTGTAGGCGCCTCCCTCAAGTTTATATGCAGCCATAAGTTCGGCAGCCAGGCGTTCAGCCATTGAATGTCCTGTTCTCTTCCTTGCGAAGGAGATCATATTCTTCATGCTGATGCTGACTTTCCTGTCGGAACGTATTTCCATAGGTACCTGGAATGTTGCACCTCCAACCCTGCGGGCTTTAACCTCAACCTGCGGAGTAACATTCTCAAGAGCCTGCCTGAATATTTCGAGTGGCGTTTTTCCTTCGTTCTTGAATTTATCGCCAATAATATCGAGAGAGTCGTAAAATATTTTAAAAGCAAGATTCTTTTTTCCACTAAACATAAGATTGTTCACAAACCTTGTTACATACGGATCGTGATATTTCGGATCCGGTAACATAATCCTCTTTTTTGGTTTTGATTTTCTCATTATCTTATTTCTTTAAGTGTTACTTCTTTGGTCGTTTTGCACCATATTTTGACCTTCTCTGTGTACGGCCGTCAACCCCTGATGTATCAAGGGCACCGCGAACAAGGTGGTAACGCACACCGGGAAGATCCTTTACCCTGCCACCCCTGATCAGTACAATGGAGTGTTCCTGGAGATTATGACCTTCCCCCGGAATATAGGCGTTCACTTCCTTCTGGTTTGTAAGCTTTACCCTGGCTACTTTCCTCATAGCTGAATTGGGTTTTTTAGGTGTGGTCGTATATACACGAACACATACACCTCTACGCTGAGGACATGAATCCAGAGCAGGAGCTTTACTTTTATCTATCAGTTTTTTCCTGCCTTTTCTGACTAATTGCTGTATTGTCGGCATAAATCCTGTAATTTTAGCATTAAATTCTACTCGAAAATTTGGCTTGCAAAGGTATTGTTTTTATTTTGTAATTTACAAACAAGTGCTCCAATTTTTTTAAAAACATAAACTATACATCTATCGTGACTGATTATCAGAGATAATCATCCCTTTAAATGCTTTCCGAACATGATATCTTACGTAAAAATGTAAGTTGTTTACAGGTTCCTTCCCGATCTTTCCCTGCGAATAATCCTTTTGTAAACTTACGGTGACAGAAAAACCGGTACTCCTGTATTTCAAAAAACTGGTGCAAAGAAAATAAAAAATTTGTAATTATGATCTCTTTCTTAAACAGTTTTTAAAAAATTGTTATTTTTGCCGGTCCCGTAATTGATCTATTTTAAATAAGTATAACATATAATAACCCGATAAATATGAAAACTTACCAGACTGACCAGATAAAGAACATATCTCTGCTGGGAAACTCCGGATCAGGAAAAACAACTCTTGCTGAGGCTATGCTCTTCAATGGCGGTGTTGTAGAACGAAGAGGAACAATTGACGGGAAAAACACAGTCTCCGACTATCGTCCCATTGAACATGAGAACGGAAACTCAATCTACTCAACAATCCTTTACACTGAATTCCAGAATAAAAAGATCAATATCATTGACACACCCGGACTTGATGATTTCTGCGGAGGGGTAATATCGTCGCTTTATGCAACCGACTGTGCTGTGATGACAATAAATGTCCAGAATGGTGTTGAAGTAGGAACGGAGATCCATTTCCGTCATGCCGAGAAAGTTCATAAGCCTCTTATACTTGTAGTAAACGGGCTTGACCACGAAAAATCGAATTTTGAGAAAACTCTTGAAATGCTGAAAGACCGGTTCGGGGGCAATGTTATACTTATTCAGTATCCGGTGAACGAAGGTGTCGGATTCAATGCCATCATCGATGTTCTTAAGATGAAAATGTTCCAATACTCAAAGGACGGCGGCGCCGGTAAAATTCTCGATATTCCCGCCGACCAGAAAACAAAAGCCGAAGAACTGCATGCTGCACTTGTGGAAAAGGCAGCCGAAGCCGATGAGTCGCTTATGGAACTTTTTTTCACAAATGACACACTGACTGAAGATGAGATCAGGAAAGGAATTGCAAAAGGAATACTGACCAGGGGAATGTTCCCTGTTTTCTGCGTATCATCAAAAAACAATATAGGAATAGACCGTTTGCTTGATTTTATCACAACGGAGGCTCCTTCGTTTACCGATATGCCGGCTCCGGTCAACAGCAAGGGTAACGTAGTCAAGCCTGATATTTCGGCTCCCGCTTCACTTTATGTTTTTAAATCATCAATTGAGGAACATATTGGCGAAATAAACTATTTCAGGGTTTATTCCGGTAAAGTTACCGAGAACATCGATGTGGTCAACACCAATAACAGCGTGAAGGAAAGGCTTTCACAACTATATGTTTGTGCAGGTAAAAACAGGATTCGGGTACCCGAGCTGTGTCCGGGTGATATTGGCGCCCTTGTAAAACTGAAAAACACCAAGACCGATCATACCCTGAATGTCCCGGGACATGACTGGAGATATAAAGGTGTCGATTTCCCGGAGCCAAAATTCCGGGTCGCAATCAAGGCCCAGAGTGAAAGTGACGATGAGAAGCTCGGAGAAGCCCTTAACAAGATCCACCTCGAAGACCCGACTATAATTATTGAGTATTCAAAAGAACTCAAACAGATCATTGTCCATGGTCAGGGCGAATACCACCTGAATATCATGAAATGGCATCTTGACAATATTTATAAGATCCCCACAAATTACAATCCTCCCAGGATCCCCTACCGTGAAACCATAACAAAGTCTGCCCAGGCCGATTACCGCCATAAGAAACAATCGGGAGGTGCCGGCCAGTTCGGGGAGGTTCATCTTATTATTGAACCCTATACAGAAGGATCGTCTGAACTGACAATGATGAAATTCGGAACCAAGGAGATCAAGCTTTCGGTAAGGGCAAAGGATGAAATTGACCTCGACTGGGGCGGAAAGCTTGTATATGTTAACTGTATAGTCGGCGGTTCTATCGATGCCAGGTTTATGCCTGCAATTCTTAAAGGTATTATGGAAAAGATGGAAATAGGTCCGCTCACAGGATCATATGCACGCGATATAAGGGTTTATGTGTACGACGGCAAGATGCATCCTGTTGATTCAAACGAAATCTCCTTCAGGCTTGCCGGACGTAATGCTTTCAGCCAGGCGTTCAAGAATGCAGGTCCGAAGATCCTGGAACCAATTTATGATGTCGAAATAATGGTTCCGTCCGACAGGATGGGCGATGTGATAAGCGATTTGCAGGGACGGCGCGGAATGGTGCTCGGAATGTCGAGTGAAAAGCGATTTGAAGTGATCAAGGCGAGAGTTCCGCTTGCTGAAATGAATAAGTATTCAACAGCGCTCAGTTCAATTACAGGAGGCCGTGCAATGTATGCAATGAAATTCCTTGAGTATGCACAGGTTCCGGGTGAGGTTCAGGATGCAGTGATCAAGGCATACCACGAAGAGGAAGAAGAAGAATAATACAATACCAGCAGGGGCGTTGCATGAAACGCCCCTGAAAGTTTTAAACCGTCTTCAGTACATCCCACACAAACGCCCTGATTCCTACTTCATTATTTATTGCATCTATTTTCTTTATTTTGTCAAGAACATTATCAACAATATCATCCTCAACAATTGAAATAACACTCTTATTTATCTCAGGCCAGGCATGGGTTCCCAGGTGAGGAACCCCTGTATGACTGCCTCTGCCCTGTACATTTTCCCAGAGAGTATATCCCTTTATATCAAGCTTGTCGAGAAGATATTCAATGTTCTCGGTATGAGCCTGATTGTATATTATCATTATTGCTTTCATTGCCGCTGATTAAAAATTTCAGATTTATTTACTGCCATTACCTTTACCATTATTAAAATCAAGTTCTGAATAGACTGCCAGTTTCTTGATTCGTTCTCCCTTTTTGGAGGAGATCGCATATACCACAGGTACTAAAACAAGTGTAACAAAAGTTGAAAAGATCAGGCCGCCGATAACAGCTATACCCATAGGTCTCCAGAGTTCTGAGCCCGAGCCTGTGCTTATCGACAGCGGCAGCATTGCAAGTATTGTTGTACCGGAGGTCATAAGCACGGGTCTCAGACGTGATCTTCCGGATATCAATATTGCCTCATATAATTCATTACCTCTCTCGCGCATAAGGTTGATAAAGTCAACAAGCACAATGGCATTCTTTACGACAATACCAATGAGCAATACCGCACCTATGCCGGAAATGACGCTGAGAGTTGTTTTGGTCAGGAACAGGGCTATTGCTACACCAGAAAAGGCAAATGGTATTGAGAACATTATTATGAAAGGCATTTTCAATGATTCAAACTGGGATGCCATCACAAGGTACACGAGGATAAGGCTCACAACTATCAGAAGGGCAAGATCCATAAACGCTTCCATCTGTTCCTCTATTGCCCCGGAGATCTGAACCATGATCCCGGCTGGCTTCTGGGTCTCATCTATTGCCTTCTGTACATCTTTCTGGATGTCAGTTAAAGACCTTTTAAACGGAGTGAACGAAACCCTGACAACCCTTTCCTTGCGTTTGCGCTCAATGCTTGGCGGAGCCCAGTATTCTTTTATCTGGGCAATCTCACCGAGCCTGATTAACTGTCCCTGATTATTGGCAACTGCAATATTCTCAATATCTGTGAGCGTGCTTCTTGAACTCTTGTTAAATCTTACGATCACGTCATATTCATCTCCTGACTGACGTAATTGCGTTGCGACAAGGCCATCAATCCTATTCCTTACGGTAACCGCTGCAGTTGCAGTGTTAAGTCCGTTGGCACTCATTTTTTCCTGGTCAAAGATAATTTGCAATTCGGGTTTCGATTTATCACGGCTTATTGTAACATCTTTCGTTCCGGGGATCTTCCTGATTTTGTCTGCAAGCTCCTTTGCAACCAGGTTTGAAGCTGTAATATCATATCCGTATACTTCAACATCAACAGCATTTCCCCCGAACGAACCCATGTTCTGAGTAGTAGTAACCTGTAAATCAACTATTTCTGGGAATTTTGCAAATTCAGCCCTCATTTCTTCAGAAATATCCCAGACACTCCGGGTTCGTTCCTCGATAGGAACCAGGCTATAGGTATAATTAATAGTATGAGTACCTCCTGCACTGAACATGGAAGCCCATCCACCCTGGTCATCGAAGCCAGTGGATGTCGAAATAAGCTCAATCTCCGGATATTTTGAATTGACAAGACTATCAAGCATATCGGCTATTCTTATGGTGTTCTCAACCCTGGTGCCTGTCTGAAGGTCAACAGTGGCATAAATTGCCGATTCATCAGCCTGAGGGAAGAATTCGGTATCAATAAGGGCGAAAAGTCCCATTGAGAACGCAAAAACAATTATCGAGGATATTGTTACCACTGTTTTATGTCGCAGTGCCCAACGGAGCGTTCTTCCGTACAAATTGTCAAACTTGTCAAGCCATTTCCTGATACTGCCGTCATATGTAAAGAAAGGTGCATCTTTTCTTATTGGTTTGTATTTCAGTAACAGGGCGCTTAAAGTAGGAGTAAGGGTTAATGCCGCAATTGTTGAAGTAATGATGGTCACGGTTACACTCAGTCCAAGCTGTTTGAAAAGGACGCCCGTAAGCCCTTCAACAAATGTAAGCGGGAAGAAAACAGCAACAACAGTAAGTGTAGTGACTATAACCGCGAGCCATACCTCGTTAGTTGCATATATAGCAGCTTCCCTTGGCCGGCTTCCCCTCTCAATATGTCTGGTTATATTTTCCAGTACAACAATTGCATCATCGACCACCATTCCGATTGCAATCGAAAGTGAAACAAGAGAGATAATATTGATTGAGGCATCTGATATAAAGAGATAAATGAATGCAACAATAAGTGAAACAGGAATTGTAAGTATTACAATAAATGTTGCCCGCCATCGTCCAAGAAAGAAAAGCACGACCAGAACAACAAATATTGCAGCATACATCAGCGTTTCAGTCAGATTATTAATGGAATCTTTAATAAATGAAGCACTTGAGAAAAGCAGTTCGATCTTAATATCGGGCGGCAGGTCTTTTTTCAGTACTTCGAGAGTCTGTTCAATTTCACGGGTGACTTTAACTGTATTACCTCCGGACTGTTTCTGAACAAAGAGACCCATCCCCCTTACACCATTTATCTTGGTATCAAGTTTTGATTCTCTGATAGTATCACGTACTTCAGCAATATCCCTCAGGTAAACGGTATTTCCATTAAAATTACTTACCACAATATTCATGAGGAAATCACTCTCAGGAAACTCGCCCTGGATCCGCAGCGGATAGTCTGTCTGTCCCATCTCAAGGTAACCGGCCGGCATATTCATGTTTTCTGCTCTCAAAACGCCACCTATTTGTTCTATGGAAAGATTGTATGCCTCCATTTTCCTCGGATCGATATCAACATAGATCCTTCTGCCGGGAACTCCTGACAGAGCAACATTTCCTACCCCTTCAATCCTGTTTAAGGGATTAACTATTTTCTCATCAAGAATCTTTTCCAGACCTGCATAACTTTCATTGGCTGTTATAGCATAAAAGATTATGGGCATCATGCTTGAATTGAATTTGATGATAGTAGGATCCTCCGATCCATCAGGCAGCAACGTGGTAACAAAATTCAGATTGCTGCGGATATCGTTCATGGCTTCATCAAGATTGGAACCATACTCGAAATTGAGAAAGATTACCGACAGTCCGTCACTCGAGGTTGATGTAAGCTCCTTCAGGTTACTGACGGAATTAAGGGCATCTTCGAGCGGACGGGTGACGTTGCTTTCAATATCTGAAGCACTTGCCCCCGGGTATGTTGTAAGAACGGTCACAAAAGGCAGTTCTATCTCCGGATATAAATCGACCGGCAGTCTGACAAGCGAATAAAGCCCGATAACAATCAATGCTACGAAGATCAGGATGGTTGTTACAGGTCGTTTTACGGAAGAGCTGTATATACTCATTTTCTTAAAATTGCAAATCTTAAAACTACTTTACTACATTTATATTATCTCCGGTTATAAGCCGGGCCTGTCCCTCAGTCACAAGCCTGTCTCCCTCTCTGAGATTATCTGAGATGATCTCAAGCCTGTCATCAAATCTTTTACCGATCAGCACTTCAGTCCGTTTTGCCACACCCTGATCCTCAACAAAGACATACCTGATATTCGTTCCTTCCTGCATAAGGACAGTACTGGCGGGGACAACAAAAGTTTCCGCCTCACCCAGATCCATAGAAACCCTTACAAACATCCCGGGTTTTAAAAGGTCATTCCGGTTTGGGAGTTCGAGTTCGGTAATAAATGATCTTGTAACCGGATTTATTGTTGGGGAGATTCTGAAAACCCTGCCTGTGAATATCTCATTATCATATACATCTGCGGTTAAATCAGCTTTCATACCCCTTTTTATCATAGGATAATATTGTTCAGAGATACTGACTTCTACTTTCAAAGGATTGATCTGCATTATAGTAACAACTGCCGATCTTCCTGATTGTGTTGTGGGTGTACCTGAATACATTTCGCCATCTTCAAAATATTTTCCGGTTATAACTCCGTTAAACGGGGCAGACATAAGCGTATTTTGTTCCATAAATTCCACATTGGTCTTAAGAACATCATACTGGGTTTTAAGCTGATCGTAGGCCTGTTGTTTTGCACTTCCGGTCCTTAAAAGGGTGTCTAATCTGCTGAGATCCTTTTCCAGACTTGTGAGCTGCAGCTTAAGCTGGTAAAGCTGGGTGCGATCCATCAGGAAAAGCTGATCTCCTTTGCTGACCCTGTCTCCGGTTTCAACGTAGATTTTATCAATCCTTCCCGGAGTGGAAGGAGCCATATTTACTTCCTCAAACGGCAAAACAGTTGCCGTGTAATCGATAGTCCTTGCAATTTTGGTTTTTGAAAGAGTAACCACTTTTACTGGTATTGCTGCTTTTTCAGTGGTGTCGGTACCGGCAAGGAGTCCGGTTTCATCAGTGGTTTTTTTTGATGAGCAGGAGGAAAGGATCAGAGTGCTGATCAATATGACCGAAATTGTGTTAAAGTATTTCATTATTGTATCTGTTTATTTCAATTTATTTCTATCTATTTCTTTTATTCCTTACATATTATTCAGCAGCTTGTCCAATGCCAGTTTAGTCTGAAACAGATTCATCAGAGCTGAAACGTAATTGTTTTCTGCCTGAAGGTAGAGACTGTTGGCCTGAGTAAGTTCGAGGCTGGAGGCCATTCCCTGTTTAAATTTATTCTCCATGCTGGAGTAGACTCTTTTTGAGACATCTACGTTATCCCTCTGGCTTTTATATTGCAGATTGGCATTTACCAGGTTATACCGCAGCTGTTTCTCCTCGAGCAGAAGCTGTTCCGTTACCATTTCCTTTGTTGTTTTTGCTTTTTCATAATTGAACTGAGCTTTTTTGATTTTAGCATTTCTCTGTCCGCTGGCAAATATGGGAACTGACATCTGCAGACCTGCCATCGAATTCTGGAACCATTGCAGATCCGAAACTTTGTCGCCCATTCCGTTTGTCCCATAGTTGTAAAATCCTGCAAGGGTTGGAAGAACAGAGGCTTTTTGGGATTTCAGGGCAAGCGATGACATTAATTCCTGACTTGCAATCAGCTTATAATTAACATTCCGGGTATGGTCAAACTGCTGGGAAAGAAGGGCTTCGACATCTATCTGGCCGGTTAGGCTTTCAAGATTTTCAGTAAGTGTAATTTTTGTTCCTGGATCAACACCAAGCTGGAAACGCAAAAGGTTATAATTCAGCTCAATTGCACGCTGCAGGGAACTTCTGCTGTTCTCCACCATGCTGACATTTGAAACCATCTGGTCAACATCGGTAGCTTCAGCCATCCCGGCCGAAAACATTGCCCGGGTCGATTTAAGTGTTTCGTTCAGGTTTGCAATATTCCCTTCAAGTATCTCCAGCGATTTCTCTGATACAAGGATCAGGTAGTATGCCGTACCTACCGATTCTTTTGTGTCAAGCTCGGTTTTTGCAAGATTTTCCTGACTCATTTTCTGTGCCAGCTTCGTTGTCTCTATTCCTATATATAAGGGTGCATTAAATAAAAGCAGACTCGCCTGGACCGAAGCGCTTGAATTGAACTGTGATCCAAAAGTCACAGGTATCTTTGTGCCCGCCGGTTGACCGAAGAATTCTCCCGGAAGCAGTGTGGTCATAAGCTTCAGGTTGTCGGTAAATGAACCTGATGCACTTACCTCAGGAAGAGCTGAAGATATGGCTTCCCATATGGCTGCTTTCGAAGCCATAACGTCAGACTTCGCCGCGAGGACCATCTTATTATTTGATATTGCATAGTCCTGAGCTTCCTTAAATGAAAGGTTCAATTCACCACTCTCCTGCTGTGCCATAATATTCGCGACGGAAAACAGCAGTAATAAAATCGTTGTTACCCGAAATTTGATTTTCATAAATTAAGTTTTTTCTACGACCAAAAAATTAACCCTTTAAATTGACGCCCAACCTGTATTCCCGATTCCCTATTATTTCAACCTGTTTCTATTTATCTCATTGTATTTCTAAATATTTCTCCTTACTTCCCTTCTTTATTCATCCTGTCAAAATAATCTATTAATTCAAGACCCTTTTTAGTTGATATTCCCCTCAGGTAATTCACATAAAAATTTCTTATGACATCCTTATTCGGGAAACTGTCAGGAGGGAACATATTCTTGTCATTTGACATCCTGGCAACTTCAATCATGCATTTATTGATTATTTCAACATCAATATCCTCCCTGAAGACACCTTCTGTTATTCCCTGCCTCAATATTTCGGCGTTATTCCTGAAATAAGGCAGTTCATTATGCTCGCTGAGGTTTTTTGTAATATCATTGTGATAACGTTGCATGTCAAGCCGAAAGGCGGGGCTCATTTTCTGGAAGTGGTCCGCCATAAGATCAAGCATTTTAAAAATGGTTTCGATCACACTGCCTGATTCGGAGGAAATTTTGGCCATCAGGTCGTGCTGCTTCATCGTCATCCATTTCAGAACACCATGGAGCAGCTCTTCCTTGTCGCTGAATACTTCATAGATTGTTCTTTTTGAAATGCCCATATGCGAGGCAAGCATATCCATGGTGACAGCCCTTATCCCATAGGTCCTGAACATAACTGCTGCTGCTTCAATGATTTTTTGCCTGCTATCCATTTCTCTGATCTTACAGGCTGCAAAAATGAGAAAACTTTTCTGGTTTGCAAAGTTTTATTAGATTAAATCCGGAGAAATACCGCTAAATGAGGAATTTTACCGGTGAATGGATGCTTTATTGGTCGTGTAGTCCTGCAATCGTGCAGTTGTGCAGTCGTACAGGCATGTGGGAGCCTGAAGTTGAGTTTTGCAGTTTTGCTCCGTACTGGTTGTGCATGATGATTGGTTAATATTTCATTGTAAATATGTTTGTTAGTTTTAGTGAAATACGTATTATAATACGTATTATAATACGTATTAAAAGACATATTTAATTCTTTTGGTATTTGTTTATGGAACCCCTCCAGGGTTCATTGAATAGTTATTACATTTGTCCTAATATAGTGGAACCTCTCCGAGGTTCATATCCGGTCTGTTACCTTTATCCTGGTATGATGGAACCCCTCCGGGGTTCAGGTCATAAGTATTGGATACTGTCAGGTTTTCCCGGGCCCGAACCACGGAGTGGTTCCATCATTATAGGGATTTCACAGAAAACGCCTTTCGAACCACGGAGTGGTTCCATCCCTGATATTTTTAATGCTTCTCCGGTAATGTGAACCTTTGCAATTTTTTTTGTAACTTGCCTGTATGGTTGTGCGCCGTTATGCCGTTACGCCTTTGAACCGTTGAACCATTATTATTCATACCATGAAAACACCCAGGGTTATCTACCAGGTCGATTCATTTACAGGCAAACCATTCGGGGGGAATCCGGCGGGAGTTTGTATCCTCGACAGGAAACCTTCAACCGCCTGGATGCAGAATGTTGCGATGGAGATGAATCTGTCCGAAACAGCTTTTGTATTCCCGGGTTTAAGCGGACATACAATACGGTTCTATACACCTGAATCGGAGATAGCCCTGTGCGGACATGCCACCCTTGCAACCGGTCATATTATGTTCGAAACCGGTCTGGCAGCAAATGGGGAAACCATAATCCTTTTCTCAAAGGCGGGAAAGCTTTCAGTGAGCCGTTCAGGCGGCCTTGTTAAATTGGATTTCCCGTCGTATCCCCCGGTTGCAATCAATATACCGGAAGGAATTGAAAAGCTTATCGGAACCAGGCCCGTTGAACTCTACAGGAGCGGCCACGGATGGGCTCTCGCGCTTCTGAAAAGTGAATCTGAGGTCAGGAACCTCAAGCCTGACTTCACCGCAATGAAGAATTCCGATTTCGGGGATATCATTGTGACTGCCATTTCGGATGACAAACGGTTTGACTTCTGCGTCAGGTGTTTTGTTCCGGCGCTTGGCATTAATGAAGATCCGGTAACAGGCTCAGCCCATTGTTCCCTGGCTCCCTTCTGGTACGGAAAGACAGGCATGACTCAATTTGTTTCCCGCCAGGTCTCCAAAAGAGGCGGAATTCTGAAGGTATTACTCAAAAACAACAGGGTTGAGATCTCCGGAAAAGCCAGAACAATCTTCAAAGCAGAGTTGTTTGTCTGATACCGGGAAATGACCCGCTTAAAACGCATACAAAAATCAAACAATCGGCTATGAAGAATAATGCAGTAGGCTGGTTTGAAATACCAGTGACAGACATGGACAGAGCTATTAAGTTCTATGAAATGGTTTTTGATGTTAAGCTCTCAAAGAATGTTTTTGGGACATTTGAGATGGCATGGTTCCCGGAAGCTGAAAACCAGCCAGGTTCTGCCGGATCACTCGTCAAAAGTGAAAAAAACTATAAACCGTCAACCGACGGAGTATTAATCTATTTTACCTCACAGTCGGGTGACCTTTCGGTTGAACTTGGCAGGGTTGAAAAGGCCGGAGGAAAAATCATTCAGCCAAGAACCGAGGTATCGCCCGACTATGGTTTTATGGCATTGATACTCGACACCGAAGGAAACAGAATTGCACTGCACTCACTAAAATAACTCAAAATACTGATAGAATGAAAAACAGCCCCGAATTAAAGATCATTGAACTTGGATTGGTTCTGCCGCCGGCTCCAAAGGCCGCAGGAGTTTACAAGCCCGTACTAGTGGTAAATAATATGCTTTATGTTTCCGGTCAGGTTCCTGTCAGGAGCGATGGTTCTCTCATCACCGGCAAATCCGGAAAAGACCTTCAGACAGATGAAGCAAAACTTGCAGCCCGGCAGGTCGGACTCACCATGTTATCGACAATCAAAACTCATTTCGGAGATCTAAACAGGATAAAACGCCTTGTTAAAACACTTGGTTTCGTCAACAGTTCTCCCGATTTTTACCAGCAACCCATTGTGATCAACGGCTTCAGCGAACTGATGGCCGAGGTCTTTGGCCAGGAAAACGGAACCGGTGCAAGAAGCGCAATTGGAGCGATCCTGCCCAACAATGTTGCGGTGGAGGTTGAAGCAGCTTTTGAGCTTTATGAGCAATAGAATGGAGAAGGATACCTGGTCAGAAGATAAGTGGTATGTTATTGACAATGTTCAGGATGTACCCTCCCCTGCCCTTCTGATCCACCCTGACCGCATTGAGGACAATATCGGGAGAATGATTGCTATCGGTGGTGCCGGCAGGTTAAGGCCGCATGTAAAAACCCATAAAATGGCTGAAATAGTCCATCTCCAGATGGAACACGGCATCGGGAAATTCAAGTGCGCCACCCTTGCAGAGGCAGAGATGGTAGCACGGTGCGGTGCAAGGGATATCCTTCTGGCCGTTCAGCCAGTTGGTCCGAATATCGGAAGGTTCTTCAGGCTGAAGCAGGAATTCCGCGATTCAAAAATCTCGTGTATTGCTGATTCGGAAGATATCATAAGCAAAATTTCGAGGGTTGCCGCACAAACCGGACTTATTGCCGGGATATGGCTCGATATAAACAATGGTATGAACCGGACAGGAATACTCCCTGATAAGAATGCCGCAAAGCTTTTTAAATTCATCTCTGACCAGCCGATGTTAACTGCTGAAGGCCTTCATGTATATGACGGACATATTCATGAAAAGGATCCTGCGAAGCGAAAGGAGATCTGTGAAGAAGCATTCGGGCCTGTAAGAGAGCTTCTCAGTGAATTAAGGAAAACCGGAAATCCTTCCTTGCCGGTAGTTGCGGGCGGAACGCCAACTTTCCCGATACATGCAGGCCACGGCAAATCGGAAACAAGTCCGGGAACCCTGTTGCTCTGGGATTATGGATATAGTTCGTCATTTGCTGATCTTGATTTCCTTCATGCAGCAATTCTTTTAACCAGGGTGGTCAGCAAGCCGGGCAGGAACCTGATCTGCCTCGATCTCGGACACAAGGCTGTAGCATCGGAGATGCCCCAGCCCAGGATTAAATTCTTCGGCCTTGATAATTATGAGATTGTCGGGCATAATGAAGAGCATATGGTGGTAAGAACCGGTAAAGCAGGAATGTTCAGGACGGGGGATGCCCTGTATGGAATTCCGTGGCATATCTGCCCTACGGTCGACAGGTACGACTCGGTAACGGTTGTCAGGGAAGGAAGGGCTGAGGAAGAATGGAAAGTTGAGGCGAGGAGAAGGAGGATTACTATATAAGTTGCGGGTTGCATGTTGCCAGCCTTCGCTACCTACAGAGGTTAAAAAAAGCTACGGCTGGTAAGACAGGTTGCGGGTTGCAGGTTGCAGGTTGCAGGTTGCGGGTTGCAGGTTGCAGGTTGCAGGTTGCGGGTTGCAGGTTGCAGGTTGCAGGTTGCGGGTTACGGGGATTTCCGCGAGCCGAAAAGCCGCAACGTGTATAGTTGGCAGTTAGCAGTTGGCAAATGCGCCGCAAGCCGCAAGCCGTGAGCCGGTAATCCTGCCTATCTGTACAGGTAAACGAATCCCCTGTAGGCTTTCCCATCGTATTTCACATCATCCCAGCCAAGGGCTTTGATGACGTAAAAATAGACCCCGGGACTCGCCTTGCGGGAGGAGTTGTTGACATTGCCGTCCCAGCCCTCCCAGTCTTTCAGCACCGGCCCTTCACCATAGAAACTGTACACCCTGATGCCGCTTCTGCTGAAGATCTCAACACTTATATACTTCAATGACGATTTGTCGACCATAAAGCGGTCGTTGCTTCCGTCTTCGTTTGGGGTGAACACATTAGGAATTTCCAGTCCCGATGGTTCCACCACGATGCCTCCGAACCGCAGCGAATCGATGCAATGCAGGTCGCTTTCGACCGTCAGTACAGCCGAATATTCACCGGGAATATAATAAGTATGGGGGCCGGGGACGGGAAGGAATGAAACCGAATCATCTCCGAATTCCCATTTATATGTGACTGCCCTCAGTGATTTGTCGGTGAATGTAACCTCAAGCGGAGATTCGCCGCTGACCGGGTCAACTGAAAAATCAGCTTTTACATGGATCGATTCATAGAAAAATGACGATTCATTGCTGCAGGTAAAGCTGTCTGTCACCACCAGCCTGTATGTTACATCCTCTAGCGGAGGATTGAATGTCTGGGGATTCAGTTCAATATCGGGGAAAGGTATGGACGAGACCGGATCGGACGACCACAGGAAACGGAACCTGTTTGGCAGAATTACCCTCTGGCCATTAGTGGGATCACTATAATAAAAGGTATCAACTGCAGCCTGTCCCCGTAACGCTACATAGTCGCATGTAAAGTTCTGAAGCTGCGCGAGCGAATGGGGACGGTCAAGGAAGATCCACCCGGTGAGTGCCGCGCTGAAACCTCCGCCGGCAATATTAACCCTGTAGCCACCCTCATCGAGGTTTGTGAGCAATGAACTCATCACCCCCGGATCAGTCCTTACCGGTATTGAGAAACTCCTCGTCGCATCACTCCATCTGACCCATGTGAAAGTGAAAGGGCCTGTCCCGCCCGGGCTAACTGCATTAAGGCTGCCTTTCTGTGTTCCCGTCGGATTGCAGAAAATAAAGACCGGATCCCTTACTGAAGGTGCTGACGGGTATGAGGTATATCTGACGCTGCTCATTCCCGGCGCAGTAATCTGGCCAGTTAAGGTTAACGGCAACAGTAATGCCGCTATAAAAAGGTAAAAACGCACAGGCAATCTGAGTTTTGTAAAATAACGCTTAGCGATCTTCTTTGGTATAAAATCAGGCAAGTATAATAAAAATATGGGTAACTTCCTCAAAGGCATCATTGTGACAGAATTCAATTCTTTTCAACAGAAGCTGTTTCTGATGTTCTATTTGTTAAATTTGCCAGATCCCGGATACTGTAATTCTGATCACAAAATGAACCAAAATTATCTGAACGATCTGAACGAATCTCAGAGGCAGGCTGTAATTAACACCGATGGTCCTGCTCTTGTTATTGCCGGTGCAGGCGCCGGGAAGACAAGGGTACTGACATATCGTATAGCCCACCTGCTTCAGAAGGGAGTTCCGGCAGGAAAGATACTAGCCCTTACCTTCACCAACAAGGCTGCCAGGGAGATGAAGGAAAGGATCGCCAGGATCGTCGATCCGGAAGCAGCACGGTTTCTATGGATGGGGACATTCCATTCAATCTTTGCAAAGATCCTGAGGATGGAAGGGGGCACGGCTGGGATACAAATCGAATTATACTATATATGATTCATCTGATTCAAAAAGTCTTATAAGGTCTATAATCAAAGAGATGAACCTGGATGATAATATTTACAAGCCGGGATTCATTGCATCACGGATCTCCACGGCAAAGAACAATCTGATCACATGGAGCATGTACGCCGCCGACGCTTCGATGCAGAATTACGACAAATCGAGCCGAATGCCTTTACTCTCTGACATTTACAGGACCTATGCATCGAGGTGCTTCAAGGCAAATGCGATGGATTTTGATGACCTTCTTTTGAATACAAATATTCTCTTCAGGGATTTCCCGGATGTTCTTGCTCATTACCAGGAAAAATTCGAATATGTTCTTGTTGATGAGTATCAGGATACAAACTATTCGCAATATCTGATAATCAAAAAGCTGGCTGCGCTTCACAACAACATCTGTGTTGTTGGCGATGATGCGCAGAGTATATACTCCTTCAGGGGAGCAAGAATTGAGAACATCCTGGAATTCAAGAACGATTACGGCAATTACCAGCTTTTCAAGCTCGAACAAAACTACAGGTCGACCCAGACGATAGTTAATGCTGCCAATGCCATAATATCAAACAACCAGGGGCAGATCCATAAAACTGTCTTCTCAAAGAATGAAGAAGGAGAAAAGATCCAGGTCATCCAGGCGCTGACTGATATTGAAGAGGGGG
This sequence comes from uncultured Bacteroidales bacterium, assembly GCA_963737255.1. GTDB lineage: Bacteria > Bacteroidota > Bacteroidia > Bacteroidales > VadinHA17 > LD21. Next base: position 661,971 of record CAVTSB010000002.1, on the reverse strand, counting down.
TGAATATTTCTTCCGATATCTTCGATAAAAGGTTTTCGATGAGGCTCAGCTGGTCCGACTTTGCAATTCTTTACCGGACCAATGCACAGTCAAGGATCTTTGAAGAAACACTACGCAGGAAAAACATACCTTATAAAATATACGGGGGCCTCTCCTTCTATGATCGCAAGGAGATAAAAGATATACTGTCATATTTCAGGATGGTGGTAAATCCGGAAGATGAAGAGGCATTGAAAAGGACCATAAATTATCCAAAAAGAGGGCTTGGCGATACAACGCTCCAGAAAATACTTGAGCTTGCCGGTCAATTGAATACTTCCCCATGGAATGTAATTTCCGGGGCTGTAAAGAACATGCAGCATTTCAATTCAGGGACAATTAAGAAGCTCTCCCTCTACACTGAACTGATTGGAGCTCTTCAAACAGGCAGCGAAACGATGGAAGCCTACACGAAGGCAAGGGAAATAGCGATGAGTACAGGAATCATGAAAGAGCTGAGGGAAGGAAAATCACCTGAAGAGGTAAGCAGGTATGAGAACCTGGAGGAGTTGCTCAACGGGATCAAGGTTTTTACCGAATCGGCTGAAACAAATGGGGAGCCTTCAAACCTTGAAGCGTACCTGGCCAATGTTTCGCTGCTCACCGACCAGGACAATGAAAATGAAGAGGACCGCGACAGGGTTACCCTCATGACAATGCATTCGGCCAAGGGACTGGAGTTCAAGAATGTTTATGTTGCCGGAATGGAGGATATACTCTTTCCGTCGCCGTTGTCGGCCGGGAATCCCAGGGAGCTTGAAGAAGAGAGAAGACTTTTTTATGTAGCGGTTACACGTGCAGAAAAAATGGCGACATTAAGTTATGCTCTCAACAGGTACAAATGGGGAAACCTCGAAAGAAGCAATCCCAGCAGATTCCTCCGGGAAATAGATCCTGAATTTCTTGAATATCCGCAGAAAGGAGGAAGATCTGTTCACGGCAAAAACCAGCCCGGGGTCAAACCTCCGGCATTCAGGGAGGAGCCTCAGCGTTACGGGATTGCGGGAAAGCTGAGGAAGATATCAGCCGGTGGTACTAAAGCCTCTCCGGTTAACAATTACAGCGTTCAGAATGACTACTCCGAAGGCGATACTGTGCAACATGAGAGGTTTGGTAACGGACTTATCATCAGTATCGAAGGCGAGCCTCCAAATACCACCGCAACAGTCGAGTTCGAAAACGACGGGAAGAAGAAGCTGCTTTTGCGGTTTGCGAAACTGAAGAAAGTCAACCCCCCTGCTCCCTGAAGAGCGTATAACTCCAGTAAAAGTCCTCTTCAGCGGGTCAGGAGTGCTTATTTTTTACCTGCCTGCATAAAATTCATCTTGATGAATGCATAACCGGCGGTGGAGATCGAATGATTGAAATTCTCGTTTATTTCCTTTGTTTCCATCTTCATTTCAAGCTTGCTGTCCTTATCGTATCCTTCCATTGCAAGCATCATTGATCCCTCGAAGCCGGGGTAATTATAGTAGGTAGGCATACCGGTCTTCCCCCAGTTCCTTTTGTCGGCTTTTATCCTGACATCCTTTGTCATCCATACATTTGAATAACCATCCTCTCCTTCCTCAACAACCTTATACTCATCGCATTTGTAGCCCGCGATCATCCTTGTATTTCCCGTTTTTGTTATGGTCGCGGGTTTTTCCTCGGGAACCTTCCGATTATCAGACCGGGCTGCCAGGGTTGAATCATCAGGAATTGTTGAAATAATGCCCGTTTTGGAGTCTTCGCTCTGAACAAGCATTAGAAAGCATTTATTATCATTGTCGAAAATGAATACCGTAGGGGCAGTGGTTTCGCCTTTTTCAGGGTCAGTTACCCTGAGTTCTATACCGGCATTCAGAGTATTGGCATTGAAATAGGTGAAGTAATCGGATTTTGTAACATCCTTCTTGTCATACGATTCCATTTCCATATGGATCCTTCCCGTAAATGAGTATTCTTCGTTATGGGGAATGTCTGTCTTACCGCCAAGAAGTCCTCCCAATCCCCTCGGTTGAGACTGTTCGGTGGCTGCAGCCGGAGTTGTATCGGTCTTGTTCAAGGCTTTATTCAGTCCTCTTTTAAGAAGTCCTCCCACCTGGGCATTCGACAGACCGGAGGAAACAACAAAGAGTGCAAGTAAAAGTGGTAGTAATTTTGATTTCATATCTGTAAGAATTAGGGTTTTCGAATATAAAGATAGGAAAGTTTATTGAATTTTTAAATCCTGAGTTATAATGATCTGCCGATGATAGATTAGGTTGCTTCGGGATTGTTGAAAAAGTTCTTTTTAACCGCAAAGAACGCAAAGCCAAGACACATAAATTCAGCTCTTTGCGAACTTTGCGTCTTTCCTTTGCGCCCTCTGCGGTTAACGGATTTTGACTAATTCAACAGCCCCCGGTCGATGCCGTCCAAGCTGTGTAATTTTGTCATAGTGCAAGGAGTGCAAAAATGTTGAATAAACTCCCGCAATGTCCATGCAGTAAAGTCGAATCAGGCAGCCGCCACCTCAACGGGTTTTTCCTTTTCGAGAAGTACCGACTGATAGAGCGTTGCAAATGAGCTCGATACCCAAATTAGTGCAGGAAAGACACCGATAATCATGAGACACAATCCAAATATAATTATAAAGAACGAAACGAATCCCATGAAAAAGATTGTCCAGCCGTGTCCTCTTGTCAGTCTCCAGCTTAATTCCACAGCCTCAATTGGATCGAGCTTCTTATCCATAACTATATATGCCGTAAAAGCGAGACGGCATGCAATTATGATACCCGGGATGACAAGGGCAAAGAATCCGAGGACTACCAGGGCAAAAACCAGCAGGTTTGCCAGAATGATATGAAGGTAGTTGGTCCAGAATCCGCTTATCAGCAGTTCAAAATCAGGTTTAACTTTCCGTACTGCCTGAACGAAGATCATTTTCCCGCCATAAGCCACAACCGGCTTTGCAAGAAATGCATAGAGAAGTCCGAGCATGATAAAGAATATGGCAAACATACCAACCGATGCAAGGCCGAAAATGCCTTCCCAGTCGCCGTTCCAATGCCATGGGAATCCGTCAAAATCGGATTTGTTGAAGTGAAAGCCAAGTTTGGAGGGGCCGGTAAGTATTGCAAGGACTATCACCACAAGAAATAGTCTGAGAAAATTATCGGCCATCACCTGCCAGCCTGTGCCGAAGCTGTTCCCGAAGGTCGGGACCATTCTGTAATTGTTTTGAGTTTCCATTCTTATTTAGTTTTAATTTGTGTTGTTTTTTGGTTTACTTTAGATTAAACGTCCCCCCGTTTATCTGAAATCAGTCTTTTTTTACCACTGATTAACAGGAGCTCTAAGGATTCATTTCTTTTATTTCTTTTATTTCTTTTATTTCTTTTCACAAATTTAAATCCCTCCTACCTGACAGAGTCAATACATTAGTAGTGATTTTTGAGAATCCTACTTAAGTTCCGGGACCAATACTTAAGTAGTGTGGAATTTTTCATTTCAGATTTATTTGATTTTTATACCTTTATATTATGTTAAGAATTCTGGTTTACCTGATCTTCATTATAACCGTTGCAATGTCTGCCCTGGGAATTATCCTGTCGTCGCGGCTAAGGACAAAATACAGGACGGATGTTTTTTCATCACTTCTTTACTACCAGGTATTCATTTATACGTTCGGGTTTTACGGTATCTGGGGTCAGGTGTTGATCAATTCTTTCCTCTCGCCGCTGATTTCAGGTGAACTGCTCCTGAAGGTCACAGATATTTCGTTGCTTCTGGGACTGCCTTTCCTTGTCTTTGCATGGCTGATGCAGGTGACGTTTTCATCACGTATTTCCGGAAGAAAGAGCAATAACCGGTTTGCCGGCTGGTTTCTCTTTATGAATTTCTCAGTACTATTAATAATAGGGTATATCATAACGACCAGGGTGAGTGTAAACAGCACGGTGCTTATTAAGGATTATTTCATTATAATGAACCTTGTTTATTCCTTCATATCGGCCAACATCATTCACTTCACAAGGAAAGGCCGTTCGCTGGTACATGATTTTGACAGGAGGGTGATTGCACCGGCCATTTTTCTTGTGATGATTGCACAGTGCGTTCCTCTTGTCTTCTACACTTCCCAGCCATGGCTCGGGTTGATTTTCATTTTTGCTTTTTTCCTTGGCAATACCTTTCTGCCGGTTTATTTCACATACGGTATAATATTGCCTGAATTTACGAATGAACCGGTAAAAGACAGGTCATTTGATGTTTTCTGCAGGAAATATGAGATATCGCCACGTGAGTCCGATATCATAAGGGAAATATGTAACGGTCTTAGTAACAAAGAGATATCTGACAGACTCTTCATAAGCCTGCAGACAGTCAAGGATCATTCGCACAGGATCTATATAAAGACCAATGTTAGAAGCAGGGTACAGCTGATAAACCTTGTAAAAGAGAACCTTGCGGAACCTGCAGGCAACTAATCGGGGGATAACGTAAACACCTCCATCTCATTAAATATCAATAAATTAAAAAAAAGTCTAAATAAAAGTTGTTTTAATAAAACTTTTAATAAATTTGTTGTACCCTACTAACCTAAACCATCGTGCCTATGGAATATCAAACCTGATCAAACTAAATTCAACGGGGAATTAATATAATTTTCCTTATCTCACGTTTCCCGGGTTTTGAAAAACCTGGTACCTAACAATTTATTTTTAAATCTAACTAACCTCAAAAGTATGACTAAAAAAATCATGCGATGTTGTTTCATTTCAGGACAATTTTGAGCAAATCAAAGATTGTCGTGAAACTCTTAACAATGCTGTTACTTGCTTGGAACAATCCAGACATTTGCTGCCGAGCCATGCCTGATGGCGGTCTGTCTCCCGGATGATCTGCAGCAGAAGCGGATCACCGGACGGGTTACCGATGCCACAGGCGAAGCACTACCCGGTGTGAACATTCTGGAAAAAGGCACCATCAATGGTGCTATTTCAGATGCTGATGGAAGATATGCCCTTTCAGTTGCCGGTCCAAGCCCAGTATTGAACTTCTCCTTTATCGGCTACATCACACAGGAAGTAGCTGTCGGAGCACAGACTACCATTGATGTTGTCCTGGCTGAAGCTGTTTCAGCACTCGATGAGATCGTTGTTGTCGGTTATTCAACCCAGGCAAGGAAATCCCTTACAGGTTCCGTCTCGCAGGTTGGTGCAGCCGACACTTTCAGAGAGTGCTGCAACAAACCCGATGCACCCGTCTTCAGGGTAAAATAGCCGGAGTAACAATCCTCAACCAGCACACCCCCGGTGAAGGATCAACCATCAGGATCCGGGGTATGACGACCATCAACGATGCCAACCCGCTTTATGTTGTCGACGGTGTACCGGGTGGATCTTATTCACCAAATGATGTTGAGACAATTACAATTCTGAAAGATGCTGCTGCACAATCAATCTATGGTGCAAGGGCTGCCAACGGAGTTGTTCTTATCACAACAAAGGGCGGCAGGAAAAACCAGAAGGTCTCTTTTAATGTCAATGTAAGGCAGGGTTTTACAAGGAACCAGAATCAATACAGTCTGCTGAACACACAGGAGTGGGCTGAAATGCTCTGGCTTGAGGCCAAACAAATGCCGGGATCATGCCGACTGGGTCACAGCGGTGATCCGACCAAACCGGATCCTAAACTAACTTCACTCATCCCCAGTTTGGCAACGGTGCCACTCCCGTAATTCCTGATTATATCTTCCCCACAAAGGCAGCGAACGGAGATCCGCTTACAGATATGTCATTATATGACAATAAGCTGGCAGTTGAGGACGGAGATGACACCTACCTTATTACCAAAACCAGTCCGGGAACCAACTGGATGGATGAAACTCGAACGGAATGCTGCAGTTCAAGGAATATACACTCGATATTGCCGGTGGTTCCGCAAATACTACCTATGCATTCATGCTTGGCTACACCAAAGATGAGGGTGTTTTCAAATATACCGGTTTTGACAGGTATAGTTTCCGTTCAAATATTAGTACAAGTCCGGCAAAATGGATCGATCTGGGTGCAAATCTCGGAATACAGTATACCAATGATTACGGACACCAGAGCGACAACAGTGAATCTTCGATAGTTTCATGGTGCTTACAGGCTCCCGACAGCTGTACCGGTTTATGATGAATCCGGAACAACCTATGCAGGATCAAGGCCTGCAGGTATGGGGAACGCACAGAACGCATTGTTCCTTCTTGACAAGAATCAGTACGACTATACAAACAGATGAATGTAAGCGGAAATACTTTCGTTAAATTAAATCTTCTGAAAGGATTATCGGTTAAATCCCTTATTGGTATTAATCAATACGGCTATGATTCAGAGGAATATAGACTTTGTTGAAGTTGCACTGCAGAAAGAGGTACTTATGACGGCTTCAGTAAAAATTCAGGCAACGGTCTGAACTGGACATGGACAAATACAATTGAGTATGGTCTGGTAACCTGGTCAGCACAACTTTAAGGTCATTGCAGGTATCTGAAGCTTATGATAATCAATTCACTACCGTATACAGCCAGCAGGCAGCAGTTCCCGTTCAAGGATGTTAACTATATGACCCTGAACACAGGTCTGCGCAGTATTGGCAAACTCAGATGAAACAGATGCATACAGCCTCTTCTCACTGTTCGGCCGTATCAATTACACATTTGCCGACAAATATATGGTTGAAGCAGTTGTACGACGTGACGGATCTTCACGTTTCGGAACAGAGAAATATGGTATCTTCCCGGCATTCTCTGTAGGATGGAGAATATCTGAAGAAGCATTTCATGGCCTCAACGAAAGCATGGCTGAATGAATTGAAGCTCCGTGCTGGGTTATGGTGTTGTCGGAAACGACCGTATGGGTAATTACAACAGCTATACCCAGTTTGCCTACAGTGAAGGCAGTTCAGCTTATGCTATGACAGGAACAAACAGCATCTGCAGGTAATACAGGATTCTATCAGTCAACTTTCGGTAACACCGATGTAAAATGGGAAACCACATCAACCACCAATATTGGTATTGATGCAACCCTGCTCAAAAACCTTACTCTTACATTTGACGTATGGCAGCGCAATACAAAGGATATGCTTTATCCCAAAGCAGCTGCCTCAATCTATGGTACTGCTTCTACTCCCTCAATCAACATCGGCGAAATGAAGAATACCGGATTTGATATTGACCTGGGTTATTCAAACAGCGCATTAAACGGCGATCTCTACTTATAGTGCCGGATTTGTCTTCTCGCACTATAAAAATGAGCTTGTGAAACTTACCGACAATGCCGGTGACTTCTACCAGGGATCAGGTTATCGTGAAAAGTATTATACAAGAACTCAGACAGGCAGAGCATTTCCTGAATTCTTCGGGTATATTGTTGAAGGTATCTTCCAGACAGCTGAAGAAGCTGCAGCATGGCCAAAGGCATTTGGAGCTACAGGAACCTATAATAAGCCCGGACATTTCAAATACAAGGATGTTGACAAGGAAACTGGCATATATCGATGCCGAGACCGTACCTACATAGGATCACCTCATCCTGATTTCACTGCAGGTCTGAGCCTCAGCCTTGGCTATAAGGGACTCAGTCTTATCAACCACCCTGTATGCATCAGTCGGAAACGAGATTGTAAACTATGTCAGCAGGTTTATCGACTATACCCAGTTCGAATCGGGAAAAAGCCACAGAAGGCTTTATGAATCATGGGGAAGCCCTTATCTGAACGAGACAATGCAGATGCTACCATGCCGATCATTTATCAGAATGATACCCCTCACCAGGAACCTTCAACTGCTTTCCTTGAAGATGGTTCATTCCTTCGCATGAAGACACTGAGAATAGGTTACGATCTGAACAGTGATTTCTGAAAAACAAAGTTGAGTTCACTTCAGATTTACTTCCAGGGTTCCAACCTGTTTACCATTACCAAATATCCGGGACTCGATCCTGAAATTGCAGGTGCCGGTATCAACATGGGAATCGACTCAGGCGCATGGCCTACACCACAGCAATTCCTGTTCGGAATTTCCTTTGGTCTCTAACCTTTATATTTTATGAATAATTAACATAAATAAATATGAAAAGAATAATCAAATTATTATCAATTACCGTACTTCTCGGAAGCTTGTTGATGATATATTCCTGCAGTGAAGAGTTTCTTACAAAGGAGCCTCCGGGTGTGGCAGCAGGTTCAGTTATGCAGACTCCGGAAGGTGTTGAAGCTCTTCTCATCGGTACTTACGAGAGAATGCAGAACGGCGATTCAATGTTCGGAGGTGCACTTGCATCCGAATGGACTTATTCCGGCGGATGTTCCGATGATGCTACAAAGGAACATCTGCAGGTGACCAGAGTAATTTCAACCTGCTTGAGAGGTATGAAGCCCTTCCAAACAATCCTTATCTGAGAGACAGATGGGCACTATGCTTATGACGGTGTTGCCCGTGCAAACGTAACCCTTGAATTCCTGTGGACAACCCAGGCAGGCGATACACCGATTGCCTGATGACAGGGCAAAACAGGTTGAGGGTGAAGCCAAATTCCTGAGAGCATGGTTCCACTATGCGAGGCTAACAAGATCTTTGAAAAGATCCCTTATATCAAAACGCAGACAGAACTTGGTGAAATCCTAAACCCGAAGAGGTTCCAAATACAGATGCCGGGTGGGATGAGATTGAAGCTGACCTTCAGTTTGCAATCGACAATCTGCCGACTACAAAATACAATAACGAAGTCAGGCCGTGTTAACAAATACACTGCCGAAGCAGTGAAAGCCCAGGCACATATGTATCAGAAAGAGTATGCACTTGCAAAACCTCTTCTGGATGATATCATTGCCAGCAATAAATTCAGCCTTGTACCTGAATATACATGTAACTATGACATGACTCATGAGAATAATGCTGAATCAATCTTTGAATTGCAGTGTTCAACAACTGCAACAAGTGCTTCAACTGCACATGGGTTCAGGCTGTAATTTCCACCAGAAGGGTGCCGCAAGCTGCGGCGGCTGGGGATTCTATCAGCCTTCACAGAACCTCTTCGAAGCTTTCCAGACGACAGCTGACGGTCTTCCCGTACTTGATGCAGACTGCGCGTGTTCATCTGGCAACCGATATGGGAAAAGGAAGCGGCGATGATTTTACACCTACCGATCATCTTCTCGATCCGCGTGTTGACTTTATAATTGCACGCCGCGGTGTTGATTTCCTTGGCTGGGGCATTCACCCGGGAAATGACTGGATCCGTGAACCGGCCAATGGCGGACCATTACATGACCAAGATATTCATGCACAGGAAGGATGAGCAGGCACTTGAACCTTAACGGTTCCGGTTTTTCCAACGGTAAAAACTACAGGATAATCCGTTATGCAAATATCCTTCTCTGGAGAGCTGAATGTGCTATTGAAGAGAAGCTGAATCTTGAACTTGCAACGGACCTTGTAAACCAGGTCCGTAACCGGGCAAAAACCAGCACACCGGTCATGGGACTTTGCACAAGTACCAAGAACCTGCTGATCCAATCCGGTAGTCGACTACACCAAACCGGCAGCCAACTATAAGGTAGAGCCTTATCCGGTAGGGAGTCCTGCTTTCGCTACACAGGCAGAAGCAAGAAAGGCTGTCCAGGATGAGATCAGGCTTGAATTTGCATGCGGTACCATCGCGTTTCTTCGACCTGCGCAGATGGGGCATTCTTGCTGACGACCCTGAATGCCTATATTGCACAGGATATTACCTTCAGATCATTCCTGGCCACAGGAGGAGTAGCTGTCTTCAACCCAACCGAAGATGACTACTGGCCATTGCCACAGGATCAGATCGACCTTCAGAAAGGTGTTCTTGTACAGGATCCGGCTTATTGATTTTAAGAGATTAAAGTCAGGTACTAATATGTAAGGACGCCCGCATGGCGTCCTTACTTTTTTTATGCACTTTCCAATCTTCCCTTCTCCCTGACTCACGATCTCACCACCTTTATCCCCACACGAACCTGTTATTGAATCTTAAAATAAGTTAAATAAATTTAATCGGGAATAATCGGAAGTAATTAATGGTCTAACTTGCGGATTAATTTTTTAACCGGAGATGGCATTACCCTGCGAGTTAAACTTTTAGGAATCTTGCTGCTTGCAGTTGCTTTCTCCGGAAGAACTAACGGGCAGATATTTTCTTCACCGGTTCCCGGATACGAGGTACGGATCAGGAATTATGTGGATTCACTGAGGGTAATCGATACCCACGAACATCTTTTTACTCCTGAAATCCTGAAAGGAAGCTTCTTTCTCGATTTTTCGCTGCTTTTTCAGACTAATGCTATGAGGACCTCCTGTCGGCCGGAATGCCTGAAACAAATTTCGAATCACTGTTCAATGAACAAGTGAGTCCGGTTCAAAAGTGGAAAATAATTGAGCCCTACTGGAGTAATTCATTCAACACAACATTCAACAGGATTATTCTTCTCGGAATTAAAAACCTTTATGGCATAAATGATTTGAATGAATCGACAGTAACACCACTTTCCGAATAAAATTAAAAAAGCTTATGAAACCGACTGGTTCGACCGTATACTAAGGGATTCATGCCGGATTGATTATGTTATCCAGGATGGTTATTATATGCCCGGGAAGGATAATTATTTCAGGTATGCAAAAAGATTTGACGACTGGATAACTGTAAAATCAAAGTACAGGATCGACTCACTTGCAATAAAACAGCTTGATCCGATCTTATACCCTTGAAGATTATGTCAGATCACTGACGACAGCCTTTGAAAAGGAAGTTAAAGAACGGCATGACGGCCGTAAAGATTTTTACAGCATATTCCCGGACACTACTTTATCAAAAGGTGGAAACCGACGCAGCAAGGAAGGTATTCCGTACCCTGGTGAACGGCGATGAAGATCATGTGATCCCTTTCAGGGATGCCAAATCCCTGCAGGATTATATGATGTACCAGCTGCTCGGCCTCGCGGAAAAACACAAGGTACCGGTAGCAATCCATACCGGGCTTCAGGCTGGTCAGGGTAACACTATAGGCAATTCAAATCCAACTCTTCTGACAACTGTCTTCAATGATTTTCCCGATGTGAAATTTGTGCTGTACCATGGGAGTTACCCTTTTGGCGGAGAACTTTCAGCGCTGGCCAAGAGTTACAAAAATGTTTATATCGATATGAACTGGGTTTATGCAATATCACCGGCATACGCTGAACGGTTCCTGGATGAATGGCTGGAAACAGTACCGGTAAGCCGGTTAATAGCCTTCGGGGGTGATTGCATGGTAGTTGAGAATGTTTACAGTGAATTGACGCTCGCGAGACGGATCATCACAAATGTTCTCTGCAAAAAGGTCAGGGAAGGTTATTTTTCAGAGTCAGAGGCAAAGGTAATTGCCAGAATGATACTTCGCGGCAATGCTGCAAAATTGTATAATCTGCAATTAATACTATCTTACTCTGACCGGTTTTTCAAGGTCCTTTTTCATCTCATATGGCAGTACCCATACCCTGTTGCATTTTTCATTTGTAAAATACAAATGGGAAATTGAGAATTTATCTGCATCTCCGTCAGCCCAGACAGCATAAAAATCCTTCGATGGATTCATGATACCCCGTACAAAGGAATTATTATACCGGCTATTTGTTGTCACATCCCGGATCTTCTCCCAATCTCTTCCTTCATTCCTGCTGACCCATAAGGCTATCTCCCCTCCCAGTCCCGTTTTTCTGGGGACCGGGTTCGGTAGTTCCAACTATCCGCCATTCATCCTCTGTCAATGTCAAGGAATCCCTTGTCATAGAAATGGTCCGAAGTACAGACCCTGTTGAAATCCCATTTCTGATCCTTCCAGTGGACCACTACCCATTCCTTCGTATCGCTTCCAGGTCCGGAACCTGATTCACTGCCCAGGACAACCAGTATTACCGGATTTCCCCTGGTGTCAAAATTCAGATCGCTTATATAGACAAGTTTCCCTTCAGCTTTAAAATCCCTAATCAATGCTGCACTTCCAATATCGGTAACCGGAGTTTCAACAATTTTGTTATCAATTGTCTTCCAGGTCCTTCCCATATCATCTGTCTGCAAAAGGTAAAGGTTTGTCCGCCTGTCAACGTCTCCTCCGGGGTGGTAGTCAAATACGGTCACCAGTTTCTTCCCATATACCCCTGACACCTGAAAATGTCCTCCCATTCCTGCAAGCTTACTGCCTTCCGGCCATGATTTACCGTCGGCGCTTAAGGACCAGTAAAGTTCCCTTCCTCCGGTAGTCCTTGAAAACAAAAGCAAAAAACCACTATCCTGCATCGACCAGGGTTGCGGTGAAGTCATTTCCCATTCCATAACCTTTTCAAAGCTATCTATCGAATAAGGCATTGTACTTTTAAAGATCAACCCCGGACGCGTACGGCCACGGCCGCTCACAAAAACCCATAAATAACCGTCGGCATCGATTGAAAGTGAAGCATTGTCATGAGGTTCCCTTACTCCCATTTTGTCATATACAATAACCGGTTTGGGGACCCTGTGGAGCTTGTGGTCGAAATAGGAAACCATGATCAGCAGATGCCTTTCTTCAGCTGTTGTGGTACCGCCGTAAACAAAGAATGTCTTTCCGGCCTCCGGTGAGTAAATTGAAACCGGCCTGTGTCTGGTTGCGAAGGTGGCTACACCACCCGAGAATTTATAACCTGACCCCTGGGCCGAATCTTCATTGAACCAGATCCCCCGGTAGCCGTCGACCCTTCTGTTCTGGGAGAAAAGGTGAACAGGATAAGTGAGTAAAATTAAAAAGAGAGCCGGAACCAGGATCTTTTTATACATAATTTCATGTCAGGGTGGTCATGTAAATATAATTACTTTTATAAAACAAGACATGATCCTTGAAAGGAAAAAAGGGGATTCGGGGCTGGTCATTTGAAATGAAAGTAGTACCAGAAAGTGTTGCCGAAATTTTGCTCCATGGTTTGCTTAAGCCTGGAAGGATTTTGCCTGGCCGATGTGAAGGTTGAAAAATACTGGCCGAAACGCTCCATAGTTTCACTGCTTATCGTCAGTCCGCCCAGATCAGGAAAAGCTCCCTGAGTGTTATAATAGATCATGACGGCTTCCTCAATATGCCTTGGTATCCGCGTGTAACCCATTTCCTTCATCAACCGGATATTGCTTACGGCAATATCAACGTTCTTTTCGAGCAGCAGCCATGCCGTTAAATATTCAAAAGCTTGTTTATTACGCGGAATCCCATCGACCAGCAGGGGCAGGTTGCTTTCAGGCGATTCAAGAAAAACAAAGAAACTGTTTAGCGGTCGGATGGCTGCTTTCATGCCTAATTCGGGATGAGACCGGATCTTTAATGAATCACCATTAATTTTTTCATATTCCGATGCAATGTCCCTGTAAAAAATAGTATTCTTCAGCATACCGATATACTTCGCGGCCATGTTGTAATTTCCATTAATAAGGTTGGTCTTCATCAGCAACATTATATTCTGCGGACGGCAACCGTATACAACCATTTCCTCGTAAGCCCACCTGTGGGCCTCGTTGGCAAGCCCTATTGAATAAAATGAATAAGCTCCCCAGTTTAGCATGTTCATTGCTCCAGGGCAGGAACAGTGAACCTGTCCCGAAATCCTGTCTGCCTGAAAAAAGCCTGTCGCATAACTGGCCAGTCTCATTGAGTGCTATATTGTAAAAGTATTGTCCTATCTGATTTTCGGAGGGATACTTTTCCTGGTACTCAGCGGCTTCCTCCCATTTACCCTGAAATGCGAGTCTTTCAAGATTGATTACCCTTGCAGTCTGTGTGTTATACCCTCTGATCAGGAGGATAACGGCTAATGAGAACACAACCGCCGCAGCACCGATTTTAAAAGGTCTTCCTAGATATCTGCCTGGTTTTATAAGGCTGGTAAATCTGCACAGCAAAGGATAAACTATTATAAAACCTGCAACTAAAAGAAAGACGGTCCGGTGGCCCTGATTACTTATGAAAGGTAACGGAAACCTTAAAAGTTTGTCCGGAGGCTGAAGAAAGAGTACCTCCTTAAACAAAATAAATGAGATGAAAGCAAGGGTTACCAGGAACAGGGAATAAAGGAACCTGTCAGTACCTTTATCATACGACAAACTGTAAATTATATATAAACCTAAGAAGATCAGGGCATAAGCACCCGTCAGGTACCAGAATAAGGGAAAAAGGGCCAGAACAAGGTATCGGAACAATTTTTTTGCAGGAAGGATTGAAATCAGGAAGTAAAGCAGAACCATCAGGAATCCAAGGTTATAAACCATCAGATGAAAGTAATGGGTCTGCATAAGCAGAAGAAGTACGGGGGGGATAATCAGGAAAACGGGCGAAAACCAGGGACCGGGTTTAAGTTTATGGTTTATATGAAGTAGAATAATGCCGGGAAGAGTGAGGATAACAGCCAGGATAAGCGAGCCGGGGAACTTACTTATGTAAAACTGGGTTAAAAACTTACCTGACAGGTCCAGTAATCCCCCGGGCTTTGCAAGAAAATCATGAATAAACTGACCGGAAAACATAAACAGTGATTGCTGCTCCTGGAAAAAGAGCAGGTAGCCGGCAAACCAGTTGAAATAGCTGAATGTAAGAACAAAAAAGAATGCCAGGAAGTAGTAAGCATCGGGTTCCCTGCTTATACTTTTTAAACCCTGATCAACCGTTTTTTTTACGGGCATTTTTTTCAGGTCCTTGCTTTTATTCATGGATCGATGTTTCACCCGGGTTCCTCCCTGCATTTATTTTTAACTTATCCCATCGTGGTATAATGAATCATCCGGTTCCCCCGGAATTGCCTTAATCGTTTCATTTTTTGCAGCCCTTGCAAAATCACGCGGTGAGACCACTATTCTACCCGTTACAAATTCCGGTAAACTCAGTGATTCCAGCATTTTATCGTAGCGTAAGGGATCTCTCTGGGGCAAAATGAATGGCTTTCCCGATCGGCCCTGCGAATCAATGTAAGCCAGAAATGGTCTTGTACTCCTGCCGTCAGTTCTTTTACTGCTGAAAACCAGCCAGCTGCTGTTTGACGACCATGTATGATAGCTTTCGGTTTCATTGCTGTTAAGTCCCATTTTCCTGCTTTCACCGCTTTGCAGGTCAAGAATGTGCAAATCAGCCTCCCGGTGCCACATGGGAAACGTTCCGTAATCATGCAGGGTGAAGACCAGGAACCTTCCATCGGGTGATATCCTCGGAAAAGAGGCGCTTTTCTTTTCTCCGGAAGCATTTACAATGACCTCTGCTTCCCCGAATGAACCGGATTCAGGTTCAAATGACTGCCTGACAATATCATACCTTGTTGATTTTACTTCTTCCATGGTAACAGTTGAGGTGTATTTACGTTGCAGTACCCTGCAGTAGTACAGGTATCTTCCATCAGGGGACCAGGAGGGAAAAGTCTTTTGATATCCGGTAGTATCGGCATCTCTTACCATGACGATATCATTTTTTTCAATATCAAAAAGGATCATATCGGAAACCAGGTCAAATACCTCAATACTCTTCGAAGGTTCGGAATAAAAATGCTGACGGACCTGGTTGGATGAGAATGCAACATACCGGCCGCCGGGATGCCATGCAGGATAAGTTGCCCCCCCTGGCATTGCATCAATTTTAAGGTCCCTCCTTGTAATTTTATCATCATCCACAAAATATGTTCCGCCCTTTGAACCCCTGATATGAACAAGGAATTTCCCTGGATCGTACTGATTAAAGGAATGGCAGTTAACACAATTCATTTCGAGAATCTGGTTTTCGATAAGCGATTCCTCCTCAAAACTCTCAATCGATCTTTGCACAATTTTAATATTCGACCAGCTATAATAGCCTGGATAGATCAGTCGGTAAGTTAGATAACTGTCAACTGGTTCATCCGCAATATTCATATAAACCGGTTGATACTCCTTCGGATTTTGGCCTTTCCCTCCTGACGAATAAATCCGGATGGTAATTCTGCCGCCCCGTGAATCAGCAATAATCTTTTTCCAGGCTTTCCCGGGAAACCGGACAATTCCATCTGAAGACTTAAGATTTATCTTATATTTATTTCCTTCAGAAGTTGCGGTAACTTTGAAAGATGTGCCAGCTTCCCTGATGACAAAATTCATCGGGCCAATATTGGGGGGGATTGTCACATCAGTGTAATCAGGTGCGATTACCGGCATACGGCCTGTATTTTCCGTGTTTCCGGCGGGTTCTTTGTCACAGCCTGGACAAAAAAGCAAACCGAAAGAAAGAATTAACAATAAACAGAGTTTCCCTTTAATTATCATCCTGCTACTCACTCCCTGAATTTAAGATAAACCAGTAAAGGTCCGCCCTCGAACCTTAGTTCAAACGAATCACCTGTAGCCTCATTTAATGTGGCTCTCCACCAGTTGTGCAATTTCATTCCTCCAAGCTTGTACTTTAATCCTGAAGATGTTATACCTGTATCCGGGTCAATTGAAAAGACTGAAACCTGCTGGCCGGGGAATGAAGGTACTCTGCAGCTTTTAAGAAACGGTTGAAAAATTCCTGTATCAGTGATCATTACAACATTTACCTGCCTGGCGTATTCCGCCAGAAGCGAAATATTACCCAGGGTATGATCTTCCCTCTTCCCGGTAGCTCCTATAATTGCAATTTCGTTAAAACCCCGTTCAGAACACCACCTGACTGCCTTGGTAAGATCATTTGATTCCTGATCCTCGTCGCAGTATAACCTGTCCGGGTATTTCTCAGCAATCTCATTTTCAAGCGAGTCAAGATCGCCGACAATTGCCATGGGTTCAAAGCCGGCTCTGACCAGGCTGCCAGCGCTTCCGTCGCAGCAGATTAATCGCTCTGAATCCCTCAGGCATCCAAGCGGTATTTCATGTACAGGGAAACTACCGTCAGCAAGTATGACTGTTGAAAATGACATGGCGATAAAGATAAATCAAAATGTGAACACTAGCTGTTTTGAACCATTCTTTTAGTAATTCTCCGGTATTTAACTACCCGGAATGCATGGAAATTATTTCCCGAAATGCTTAAACAACCTGACCCAGGCCCTGTCAGTCCGGCAATCAATAAGAAAAGCATCATAAATTCTTATAATATTTGCTAAAATAATCTATAATTATTTTTTTAAGATAATTTTGAAACTTCTAAAAGATTCCCAGATGAAAAAATGTTGCTTTTTAATTATTCTTTGCAGCTCACTGGCCTCTTGTATGCAGAATAACGCACCCGGACACATGGATAGCCCATCTGAAAAAAAAGCATCAGAAGAAGTTACTGATTTCGTTGTAAACTTATTTGCAGGATAAATTAAAGGACACGGAATTGCCTTTTGAAGAAGATGCTATGATCACTGTCCGGGGAGGAGGAATGGCTTATATGATCAATCGTCCGAAAATTGTAACCGGGGAAATTGATGAAGACAGGAGTATTGATGCAATCGTCCCGGTATATGTTTTAAGGGGCCAGTCACTGATGAGTTACGAGCATCTGATCGTACTAAACCCTGCAGGTAAATTTGTTGTTGGCAAAACCATGAGTGATGTTTTCAATGTAATAAGGATAAAAAACAGGAATATATTTGCCGAAGTTTCAACAGTCTCTACCGGATTCTCCGGGATATGGCTGCGAAGAATGCAGGGAGGTTGTGAAGTATAAGTACCAGGATGGTGACCTGGTAAAAGTCGAGTAGCCTGCCCATGGTTCAGATATCCCCTGAAACCCCTATTTGGGACCTGCTGAATATCAATTTTATTTTATAATCACCTTTATGCGGTCAGGCGTAAGTATGAAAAAGGGGCTTTTACCAAGCCCCTTTTTCTTATCATTAGATTACAGGTAATTACTGGTAATCAGGATTTTGAACCAGTACACCAGGTTGAAGATCAAGCTGTGTTTGTGGAACAGGCTGGAACTTATCCTTAGTGCTGAAAGAGGCTCCTCTCATGAATTCCCGTACTCTCAGATCACCCGCGGCAAAATCATTAAGGGTCTGGACCATATCGACTCTCATTCCGGCCGGAAGGTCATCCCAGCGGCGGAGATCGAAGAAACGTCTTCCCTCGGTAGCAAATTCGAGTCTCTGTTCCCATTGAACAGCTCTCATTGCCTCTTCCTTGCTGGCGAAGGAAGGATACTGCCCTATTTTATAATTTGCGGCAGGCAATGCCCAGTTAATAGCAGCATTACTAACCCCGTAATCAGCGTCGGTTGTATTGGGGCCCCATGGATAAACAGATGTGGGAAGCTGATTAATAAGCACTCTGCCCATCACAATCTTGTTGTCGGCCCTGTCGCGGATCTGATTTACATAATCAAGGGCAGTCGGAAGATCGCCTTCGAATGCTGCAACCTCAGCTCTCCATAACAGGATATGACTGTACCGGATATACCTGTAGTTATTGGCATTGATACCAGTCTGCCATCCTGTTGTAGTCGAAAGGGTGTAGCGTTCCGATTTATTAAAGAATGGCTTCGGCGCCGGGAGATATGGACCACCTTCAGATTGCTTGCGGATCCAGTTGCTGCCACGATTGATACCCCAGTCCTTATAGGGAGTTCCCCTGCGGCTTACAGTCCAGTCAAGACGCGGATCCACTTCATCAGTAAATGGCACAAAAGTCTGATCGGAAGATATCCCCTGGTCGTTTTTAAGGTCAACGTCATTAAAAGTATCGAACATGGGTAATCCGTTTGCATCTACCTTGAATGCGTTCACAAGATTCTGGGAAGGCTGATGAAATCCGCAGCACATACCGAGATCACCTCCGTGAGGCCAGTTCAGTCCGATTCCCATCTCGGCATTCAGCGATTCGTTTATGTCATTCACATTAGCCTGGATCTCAAAGATTGATTCCGCATTGTTTTCCGTTTCAATGTTGAAGTTATCGATGAAATTGGGCATCAAGGAGTATTTGCCGCTGGTAATGATATTATCGAGAAGCGGTTTGGCTGCAGTATAATTGAGGACCTGCAGATGTGCCCTGGCAGCCACAGCCATAGCGGCATACTTCGTTGGACGACCCGGTTGCGCCTGATTTTCAGGCAGATTTTCCCAGGCGTACTGAAGATCAGCAATAATATGATTCAATACTGCTCCGTCGGGATTATCGTTTGTAACGAGGGTAGGATCTTCGGTGTCCTCGGTAAGGATAGGTATATAATCACCAAAAACCAGCCAGGCCTCAAAATTGAAAAGACCTCTCAGGAACCTGGTTTCAGCTCTGAATCTTGTAGCTGTTTCAGCCGAAATTGTTCCCGCCTCTTCTGTGGTCCTGATTACTTTTAATGTTTTATTTGCGCGGTCGACCCCCATCCCGATACACAGTCTCCATTTTTCAGCCGGATAACCGTTTGTTGTTGTTACCTCCCAGCGCTCAATTTCGTTAACAGGCACCTGGTCTGTTATTTCAGACCCCTTGTAAGCATCGTCGGATGCAGCTGATCCGTAAGTCCAGTTCTGAATGGATGCACCCCAGGATACTGTCCATAGTGCACTGCCTTTTACCATGGCATAAGTCCCGGTTAACAATGCATCAATACCTTTCTCGTCATAGAATACATTTTCGGATGTCGAACCCTGAGGTGCCTTTTCCAGAAAACTATCCGAACAAGAAAAGATCATAGCCGCCAGTAAAAATGTGGCCATTATTATTGAAAGCTTTTTCATATCAGTCATATTTTAAATTGTAAAATATCGTTAGTTATAAACCCAGATTTATACCGAACATGATCTGTCGTGGCGTTGGCCATGCACCCTGGTCCAGTCCCATATCAGAACCTGATGAATTCAGTTCAGGATCAAGTCCGCTGTACTTGGTAAGGGTAAAGACATTAGTCATCTGAGCATAGACCCTCAGGCTCTTGACCTGGATTCTGTCGAGAAGAGTTTTGGGGAATGTGAAACCAAGCCTTAAAGTCTTCAGTCTCAGGAAGGAACCATCTTCAACGAAGGCAGTCGAGGGTTGTTGTGAAACATCACTCTGGTCCAGCATCGGAAGCCTGGCATCCGCAGCATTTGCAAGATGAGGACTGCCCCATGACTTGTAAAGCGCATCCTTGCTCAGACCGCCGTTAAACATTCCGTAGTCGATCCAGCGCGATACATAGTTGATCATGTCATTGCCATAGCTGCCATAGAGAAACATATTGAAATCGATATTACCATATGCAAGGTCAACATTCAAACCTCCCGTGAAATCCGGATGGGGATTCCCGATATATGTCATATCATTTGGATCGATAATATCGTCTGCCTCATCCATAACACCGTCACCATCCGAATCAATGGTAAGCTGGTTTTTAAACTTGAAATGCCCGGGTGCGTTGTAAGTTGTGGAACCGTAGGCAGGGTGAGCGGCGGCTTCGGCTGGAGTCTGGAAGATTCCCTCTACCTCATAACCATAGAATTCGGGGAATGAGGTTCCTACCGTCGCACGTGTATAGTTCATCTGACGTAAACCGCCTGATATAATCTCTTCTTCAACATCATCCGAAAGTTTCACAATTTCGTTTACATAACGTGAGACGGTAGCTTTGATGGCGTAAGAGAACTTCCCTTCCAAAGCCTGGTTCTTGTAACCAAGTTCAAGGTCGAATCCCTTATTTTTCATTTCACCTATATTCACGTATGGCGGAGTTGCAAGGCCCATAACTTCCGGAACGCTTAACTGGTAAAGCATGTCCCTTGTATTCCTGCTCCAGACATCCAGTGAAAAACTAAGCTTATTTTTAAAGAATATTGCATCAATACCGGCGTTTATTGTTTCGGTGGTTTCCCAGCCCACGTTGGCGTTGCCGAGTGTCGATGGCGCGAATCCGCTGATGGCGGCTGTGTTTGAACCGTCAAGAGCATAAGCAGCCGTGTATTTATCTGTTGCATATGTCGAATAAGAGTTATAGTTACCGATCCTGTCGTTACCTGAGAGGCCCCAACCTGTTCTGAATTTCAGGAAGTCCAGCCAGTTACGAGTGCCGGCCATAAAACCTTCCTCCGACATGGTCCATGCAACTGAAGCAGCAGGAAAAGTACCATAGCGATGCTCAGGACCGAACCTTGAAGAACCATCACGGCGGAATGTTGCCTCAACCAGGTATTTACCCATAAGGTCATAATTCACCCTCCCGAAATAGGAGAAGAGCGACCATTCGGAGCCTGAACCGAAGTTATCCTTGTTGATTTCACCTGAGTTAAGCTGCATATAGGCCGGATCTTCAGAAAAATACTGACTCCTGCTGGCCCCTGCATTTTCATATATGTTTTCAATTGCTTCCGTACCTAAAACAATATTTATCTTATGCATAGAACCAAATGTTCCGATATAGTTTAACGTATTGGTCCAGTTCCACTGCAGGGAGTTGTTGGTATCAATATTCATACCGTTCACTTTGTTAGGCTCAGAGTGTTCATAATTGGGGATTGTATAACCCTTGTAATTCCACTGACCGTAGTTATATCCCAGCAAAGTCTTGGCTGTCAGCCCTTTCATCAGGGTGACCTCTCCAAAGAAATTTCCGAGCACCCTGACCCATTTGCCGGTGTTATTTCTTGACCGGTAAAGGGAGGCTACAGGATTGCCGGCGTTCCCCATTTCCGGGGCCCTTGAACCTGCAAAATTACCCATAATGTCGTAAACAGGAATAATAGGCTGTGCGCGATAGGCATTAGAGATATTGGTGCCCTCACCATTATCGCCAAGATCGCCGTTTTGATGGATGTAAACACCCTGCAAAGACTGACCGGCTTTAAACCAGTCGTTGAATTTGGCATCGGAATTCATTCTGAATGTCCATCTTTTGAAATTGGTATATTCGAGAGTTCCATTTTCATCGAGGTAATTTCCGGAGAAGGAATATGTCGCATTCTGTCCGCCTCCTCTCACTGAAAGATCATACTCCTGAACAACTCCGCTCCGGTAGATTTCATCATACCAGTCTGTTCCCGTTTTGTTGGCTTTATAGATCTGGTAATCAGGATATCTGTAAAGATCAGGATTAACAGACGGGTTTCCTTCCATGGCACCGGCGGGCAGGATATAGTCGGGGATTACCGGATTGGCTCCTGTTCCATACTGTGCATGTGTTGGTGCTACTCCCCTGTTTGTGTATGAAAGCCAAACAGCTTCGGCATACTCGCTTGTATTCAACAGGTCATACTTATTAATAGCCTTTGAAACACCGGTCCTGACATTGAATTCAATATTCGGCTGCTGGTTTGTCCGGCCACGTTTGGTGGTGATAATCACAACTCCGTTTGCACCCCTGGAACCATATATGGCGGATGAAGCGGCATCCTTGAGGATCGATATTGATTCAATATCATTCGGGCTGATATTGTTTCCGGGTGAGGATGGCACTCCGTCAATTATGTAGAGTGGATCCGGATCGTTGATTGTCCCCACTCCGCGGATACGGATAGTTGCATCACCTCCGGGAGTGTTGGCCGCTGTAACAGTGACACCCGATGCCTGGCCCTGTAAGCGGGTCATAGCTGTCGGAGCAGTTGATACTGTGAGCTGCTCGGATGATACTGTTGAAACTGAGCCTGAAAGGCTCTTCCTTACCTGGGTTGTATACCCAACAACAACAATCTCATCCAAAGCCGAAACCGCCTCCGCTAAAACAACATTAATGATGGCCTGCGGTCCGACAGTGATCTCCTGACTGGTGTAACCAATGAAGGAAAAGGCCAGGACTGATTCCGCCGAGCCTACTGTAAGTACATAGTTACCGTCAATATCTGAAATGGCACCGTTGATAGTACCTTTTTCAAGGATATTGACACCGGGTAAACCGGCACCTGTGGCATCTGTTATCCGTCCGGTAACAGTTTTTTGCTGAGGATCATCAGGTGAGACAGCTCCCACTGCAACTGCAGAGATATGGATAGTCCCAACCATCAGAAGCATGGTTACAAGTTTCATGACCAGCCTGAACTCTTTCAGGTATCCCGGTAACGAAACGAATAGTTCAAGTTTTCTTTTCATACGTTTAGTTAATTAAGGTTAGTTAATGAAAGAAGATTCATCTTACTGTCTGAAATCCAGCTTATAAGACTCAGACATCTGCAAGATCAGGTAATTAAAGCAAGAAATTTTATTATGTCCGGTTGGACATATCAATTTAGCTAAAGATCATGATTTTAATTCATAGGCAAGAATTTAGGTTTGCAAAGGTTATATCTCAATAAACCAAATTTTAGAATATTTTCTAATACAACTTATAAGACATGATAATTATCACAATATTAAAGCAAAAGTATTCCTGAAGCGATTTAGAAATTAACAATTTAAAGTCCTGTCATCCTGAGGCCTGTCATTGATTCTCAGCCGAAATGATTATCTTTATTTTCCAAAGAATAGCTAAAAGCGTTTCTTTGCTAAATAAATCAGGATAAACAAGTGTTAATATGTTACTTTCACTTTTAATTAAGGGCCATGAAAATACTGATTGTGGAAGATGAGCCAAAAGTTGCTTCATTTTTAAAGAAGGGCCTTGAAGAAAACAGTTATGAGGCTGACCTGGCATACGACGGTATATCTGCCGAGAAGCTTGTACGCCAGTACAAATATGATCTGTTCATTCTTGATTTAATTATCCCGGGGATAGACGGCCTCGAACTATGCAGAAGAATTAAGGTAGTCTGCCCCAATTCTCCCGTACTGATGCTTACTGCACTTGGCACAACCGAAGATAAGCTTGAAGGTTTTGATGCCGGGGCCAACGACTACCTTGTCAAACCTTTTGAATTCAGGGAGCTCCTTGCCAGGGTTAGGGTTTTGCTGAAAAGCGGAAGCCAGCCCGTTGAAACCGTTAACAGGCTGATCGTTGCTGACCTGGAACTTGACCTTGACAAAAAGACTGCCTTAAGGGGAAACTCTGTTATTGACCTGACAGCCAAAGAGTTTTTATTGCTCGAATATTTCATGAGGAACGCCGGAAGAGTCCTTTCACGGAACGATATCGCCGAGAAGGTATGGGATGCAAGCTTTGATTTCAGCACAAATGTCGTGGATGTTTATGTCAACTTCCTGAGGAAGAAGATTGACAGGGGATTTGACAGAAAGCTGATCCAGACAAAGGTTGGCTTTGGCTATATTTTTGGAAATTAGCAGGATGCAGATCAGGACAAAACTAACCCTTCAGTTTCTCCTTCTCGGAGGAATAATAATGATTGTTGCATCGGTCATAATTTTTTTATCTTCAGCACGATTCTATCGAAATGATTTTTATGACCTCCTCAGATCAAGTGCCAGGAGCGTGACCCAACTTGCGCTCGACAGCTATGAATTCAATGTAAATCGTGCCATGAGAGCCGGAACTGATCATCCGCGAAGGCTTCAGGATGAGAAAATAATGATTCTTAGTTTCACGAATGACACTTTGTACATCTCAGACAGAAGCTGGGAATTAAAAATGTTGAACACAATTGCCGGACAAGTAAAGTCGAATGGAGAGGTATTCACCAGGCAGGATCAGTATGAAGTGCTTGGAACATTGTACTCCACAGGTTCATACCAGTTTGTTGTAATAGCAGCAGCCATTGATAATGACGGACCATTGCGCATTGCGAAACTAAGAAATCTGCTTATTATAGTCTGCCTGATAGGTCTCCTGATGTTTGCAGTGGCAGGCTGGTTCTATTCGGGAAGGGCTTTGAAACCAATCTCAAACGTGGTTAGAAAGGTTGAAGAAATATCGATTACCAGCCTCCACCTGAGAGTTCCTGAAGGTAATGGAACCGACGAAATCGGGCGCCTGGCAAAAACGTTCAACAAGATGCTGGAACGCCTTGAAAGCTCTTTTGCAATGCAGAAGAATTTTATCGCAAATGCCTCACATGAGCTGAGAACCCCGCTTACTTCAATAAACGGGCAGATCGAAGTCCTTATGATGAAAGACCGTTCAACCAGTGAGTATAAGTCAGCCACTTGAGTCGGTTCTTGAAGACATCAGATCGCTGATTGACCTCTCTAACAGATTGTTGCTGATTGCGCGAACCAGCGCGGAAAGTCCGGCAATCCCGGAGAACAAAATAAGGATTGATGAAGTTCTCTGGCAGGCAAGGGACGAGATCAGGAAGTTCAATAATGATTTTCATATCAACATTTTAATTGACGATTCATTGACCGATTCAGATCAGATGATGATCGCCGGTGATGAATACCTGCTCAAGGTTGCAGTATCAAATATTATCGAAAATGCATGCAAATTTTCGCCCGACCATTCAGTAAATATCAATCTTGAACACTCTGAAAACTCCATTGAGATAATATTTAAAGATAAAGGGATCGGCATATCAGAACCGGACATGGCAAAGATCTTTGAGCCTTTTTACCGGGGCGCAAATACTGTTTCAGTCCCCGGGACCGGCATAGGGCTATCCCTGGTAAAAAGGATTATTGAGAACTATAATGGTACAATCGATAATTTCATCACAGTCCGGACAGGGCACCACTGTCAGGATTAAGTTCGATTCGGCCTCCTGAATCTCTGGTGACCAGACGAAATCCTGCCATGACCTGAATAAAATAAACTCTTTCACTAAATTCTTAATCTAAATTTAATTTGGTTTTAATTGATATTTAATAACCAATTTATATAATTAGATTTTAGAAGGAAATTAAGATAAGAGGTCGTTCTGAAACACCCGTTAACCTGACCGTAGCCTGGGGGTCTGATTACTTAAATAACGCTTAACATAATGTCTAGAGGAAGCAATTACCGGAGATGCAATACCTACAGGTGTCACATCTTCCTTTCTGTTTTTTTTCTGGCCCTGTCAGCCTGCCAGTCAAATAATAAACCTGCTGTCAAATCGCCCGAATCGCCTGCGGCAGATTTAGTTACTGCCACTGATGATTTCTTCCAGGAAATCTCACGGGATATAGGACTGAACTTTATCCATTCATTTGGTGCAGAGGACCTGACCAATATCATTGAATCGAATGGCGGGGGTGCGGTGTTCCTGGACTATGACCAGGACGGTTTCATCGATATTTACGCCTGTAGCGGCACATGGATTGAGGGATTCAGCAAAAGTGAAAAGCCTGCTGAATTGCCCGGAAATCACCTTTACCATAATCGTGGTGACGGAACCTTTGAAGATGTCACAAAGAAAGCAGGGGTTGGCGGACCGTGGTACAGCATGGGGGTTTCAAGCAGTGATTTCAATAATGACGGTTACCCCGACCTGTACCTGAGCAACTTTGGCCCAAATGTCCTGCTTAAAAACAACGGCAACGGATCATTTTCGGATATTACAAAGCACGCCAATGTCGGAGGCGGAAATGAATGCAGCGTGGGTGCGGTCTGGTTCGATTATGACAACGACAGTTACACCGATCTTTATGTAGGAAACTACCTGGAGTTTGATCCTGATTACAAGTATTACTATGCCCCTGACGGTTTCCCGGGACCAATGGCTTATGATGCACAGAAGGATGTATTGTACCATAATAACGGTGACGGGACTTTTGAAGAAGTTACAGTTAAAATGGGGATAACCGATATTGACGGAAGGTCGATGGGTGTAGGTGCTGCAGATTATGATGCCGATGGTTTTGTCGATGTTTTTGTTGCAAATGATCATACATTGAACTACCTCTGGCACAATGATAATGGCCAGAGATTTACTGACAGGGGAACCATGTCGGGTACGGCATTCAGCCAGGCGGGAGAAGCAACAATCAGTATGTCGGTCGATTTTGCAGATTATAATGGAGATGGCCTCCTTGACCTCTTCGTTTCGGACGATACCTACTGCTCGCTGTATGAGAATCTGGGTAACGGTGTATTCTCAGACCGGGGCATAGCTTCAAATATCTCAATGGCAGCAGCGCAATTCGTCGGATGGTCATCATCATTCGTTGATTATGACAACGACGGTGATGTTGATATTTTCAAGACAAATGGAGCGCTTAAGCATTTATACGGTCATGAAGATCAGATGTTCCAGAATGAGGGCGGCGGAAAATTCAGGGACAATTCGCTGGAGCTCGGGCAATACTTTCACGAGGAACATGTGGGCCGGGGAGCATGCCTGGGGGATTATGACAACGACGGCGATTTCGATATTTTCATCGTAAACCTGAACGACAGGTGTGTATTTCTGCGCAACAATAAAGGGAACCGGAACAACTGGCTATTGCTTAAACTTACCGGTACTGCCAGCAATAAGGATGGAATCGGGGCCAGGATAAAACTGACTGCCGGAGGAAAAACACAGACAGCGCAGAAAAAGAACACCACGGGGTATCTTTCCCAGAATGATCCCAGGGTGCATTTCGGACTGGCAAAGAATGAAGTTGCCGAGTGGATTGAAATTACCTGGCCGTCAGGAAAAGTACAATACCTCGAAAATATTAAGGCAAACCAGATACTTGAAATAACAGAACCTTAATGTCTGCTTTGTATGATCAGAAGGATGCTTTTTATTCCTGAAACAGTTGCAATATGCCTGGTTTGCCTGCTGATTTCCTGCAAAGGCAAACCTGTAAAAAATGGTATGCTGATCCTTTTGGAGACCCCTGGAAATTTAGTATCACCGGATCCTTTAAGTGGTCCATCCGGGCGATATTTTCCAGGGGCCCGGATCAGTGTCATCAAACCCGGGAAAACTGGTTCACATTATATACTTACAGAGGATTTCTATTCTGCGGGTCTTCCTGCAATTTCATTTGATGGAAGCCGTATGCTTTTCACCGCTCAGGAGAAGGAGGATGATACCTGGCAGATCTGGGAAATGGAACTTGCCAATCGCAGGAGCAGGAAGATTACCTCTTTAAGTGAAAACTGTACCGATCCAGAATATCTTCCTGACGGACGACTTGTTTTCAGCAAACTGACAATCAATGATACCGTTAAATCTGCACACTGTCTTTATTCATGCAAACCGGATGGTTCAGACCTTCGTCAGATAACCTTCAGTCCTGCCAATTACTTTTCCACAATAGTATTGAAAGATGGCCGTCTGCTGACAGTCAGCAACAGTTTGATCCCCGACCGGGGCGAACCGGTGCTGACAGTAATGAGACCCGACGGGACAAAAGCGGCCAGGTTCTGCCAGACATCCGGCAGCGGTTCACTTATAGTGAGCCTGCACGAGACAACTGACGGCAGAATATTATTTACCGAATCAGCCGGAGTAAATCAGGGACCGGGTGATCTGATATCCGTAAGTTATAACAGGCCGCTTTATTCGAGGGTTAATTTGTCTTCAGAAATTACAGAAGATATCGGTTTTGTTCTGCCGCTTAATTCTGATAAATATCTGGTTTCCTGCCGCAGTTCAGCTGATGGAAGATTCGCATTGCATGAATTTGATCCTAAATCCAAATTAATAGGGCAGGTGATCTATTCTGATCCGGATTATAATATCATGGAAGCATTTACTGTGGAAGCGGTTGAGAGGCCGAAAAAACTGCCAAGTGAAGTGGATATGGAGGTAAAGACCGGATTACTGTTCTGCCAGAATATAAATTTCCCGGATCGCCAGGCTACCGGGACTTTTGCTGATTTTCCCAAATCAGGCAGGATCGAAGTACTTGGAGTTGACACAACCTACGGCGTTGTAGAGGTTGAGGAAGACGGTTCATTTTACTTAAAAGTGTTGGCCGATACCCCATTCCGGATCAGAACCCTTAATGAAAAAGGCAACACGGTAAATGGTCCCGGTTCCTGGTTGTGGCTGAGACCCAATGAACGGCGAGGGTGTGTCGGTTGCCACGAGGATCCTGAAATGGTGCCGGAAAACAGGGTAGCCCTGGCAGTAAAAAAAGCCCCGGTAATAGTACCTGTCCATATTACTGAGGTTACAGAGAAAATGGTTGAACTGGAATAGCTATGAGAAAGTACCTGAAAATTGTAATACCCGTTGGAGTTATTCTTGTCCTGGCAACTGTCCTGTATCCCTCTTACCACCGGTGGGCACGGGAACATGTGAATTATATCACTGCAGCCGAAGACCATCCCCTGAAGTGTACTTCCTGTCATTTTTACCTTGGGAAACCGGAATTTGTTTCAAAGCTGACAAACGCCAATTACTATTCTCCCTTTAACCTGGCTGTATCTGAGGACGGATGTAATTTATACATTGTTGCTGAGGAAGGAAATGCCCTGCTTGTTGCGGATGTAAAAAAACAGAAGGTAACACACGTGATAGAAGTGGGTGTTCGCCCTCATAGTGTTGTACTGGGCAAAGATGGAAAAACAGCTTATGTAAGTAATCAGTGGTCGGATAATGTTTCGGTGGTTGACCTGAACAGGTTTGAAGTCACTGAATCCCTTGATGCCGGCGGGGGGCCTGCCGGACTGGCCCTGAGCGCTGACGGCCAATACCTTTATGTTGTAAATTCTTATTCTTCCGATTTGTCGGTTTTAGATCTTTCAACAGGTACTGAAAGGAAACGGTTGACTGCCGGCAATAATCCCACCGGGATCGGGGTGAATCCTGACGGCACAATGCTGTTTGTTACGACCCGGCGCACACTCTCCGCTCCATTTGGAGATACTTTGAGATGCGAACTTACTATTGTGAGTGACAGTAAGCAAAGGATAGTTGACCGTAAAGATATCAAATCGGCCTACATGATGGAGAACATTGCCTTTACCCCTTCCGGCGACCTGGCTCTGATGCCTCTTATCAGGCCCAAAAACAATATTCCGACCCTTCAGGTTGAAAGTGGCTGGATGATGACTAACGGGTTCGCGGTCCTGGAGCAGAAATCTCCCTGGAGAACGGTTCAACTGCTGCTCGATGAGCCAAATGCATACTATGCCGATCCTTTTGATATTGTAATCACACGTGATGGCAGGAGAGCATTCGTTTCTCATGCAGGGACTGATTGTATTTCAGTGATTGATATTGATGCTGTCAGAAACATTCTTGCCGCGGAATCGGAGGAAACGCTCAATGCTTATTCAAATCATCTTGGCATTAGCAGCCGGTTTATTCTTAAAAGGATCCCAACCGGTGCAAATCCAAAAGGCATGGTACTTTCTCCTGACGGTATGGAACTTTATGTAGCTGAGCATCTTCAGGACAGAATTGGAATTATCAGCACCGAATCGCTTGAGACTACAGGCACCATTGACCTGGGAGGTCCACGCAGAACAACTGTCATCCGTCATGGACGCAGGCTTTTCAATAGTGCAGGAGGCACATTCCAGAACCAGTATTCATGTTTTACCTGTCATCCCGATGGCCATGAAGACGGGCTTGTGTATAACATGGCATCCAAAGATATGGGCAGGAACATGACAAATACCCAGTCATTGAGAAACGTTGGCGACACACCTCCGTATAAATGGAATGGTAAAAATCAAACTGTTTATAAACAGGACGGTATGCGATTTTCCACCGTTCTGACAAGAAATGAACCCTTCAGCTATAAGGAGCTGGATGCTATTTCTGCATACATAATGACAGGAATACCAAATCCTCCAAACCTGATTTATAATCCTGAAGGTGAACTCACAGATGCTCAGAAACGTGGAAAGGAAATTTTCGAACGTTCATACGATTTTTTTGGTAATGAGATACCTGTGGTAAACCGGTGTGTTACCTGCCATCCGCCTCCTTACTATACCAACCGGGAAATGGCAGATGTAGGTACTCTTGCTCCTTCCGACGATTCCATCCTGTTCGACACACCTCATCTCAACAATATTTTTGCTTCACCTCCCTATCTTCATGACGGACGGGCAGCAACACTTGAGGAAATCTGGACAATATATGGCAAAACCGAACAGCATGGTTCAGTGAACGACCTTACCAAAATTCAGCTTAACGAGCTGATTGAGTATCTTAAATCGCTAAGAGACCCGGAATATGAGAAAAACAGAAATGAAGTATTTCATGCTTCTTTTGGACATAAATAAACTTCAATAATTGGAAATAATTATGAAAAAGATCTCATTGAAATATGCTATTTCAGCCATAATTCTGACAATTATTGTATTGGCAGTCCTGATAACAATAAAGAAACCCGGAAAAGCCGAAAAGCCGATTGAAGTGGAGAGCCAGACTATCGGCGATTATAAGAACAGTGGTGATACAGATCCCGGAAACAGTTCAGAAGTAATAAAGGAAGCCAGATCAATGCCAGTATATGGAAACTGGCGTAATTTTACCACAAAGGACGGGCTTCCGTCAGATAAAGCATACACAGTTCGGATTGATGACAACCGTGTGCTGGTAGGCACCCATGATGGATTGGCTGTTTATGAGAATGATAAATGGCGGACTTACACCACAAAAGACGGACTTGCACATAATGGTGTAGTATCCATCGATGTTTGCGAGCTTACAGGTGATGTCTGGCTAGGAACACTTGGGGGATTGAACCGCTGGTCGGCAGGAAAATTCGAGACATTTAACCAATTTAACAGCGGAATGCCAAACGATCTGGTTTACAATGTCTTTTGTTATGGGCCGGATATATGGGTCGCTACCGGAGGCGGCGCAGGACATTATGATATACAAACCAGGCAATGGGAAATTTTCACAGAAATGAATGCACCAATGCATGAGCCATGGACTTATGCCCTTTCTGCAGGCGACGGTAAAGTTTGGATCGCTGCCTGGGGAGGAGGAGTGATTGAATATAATACCAGGACCAGACATTTCAGGGATTATGTCGATCCCGACGGTTTTATGGAAATTGATCTTCAGCCTGATGATGGTGTTGTTCATGACATAACAACGGCAACATCTTATTCAGACAGCATATTATGGGTTTCAACCTATTTCGGCATGAGCCGTTATGACGGGAAGAACTGGAAGGGATATTTTGATCATGACAGCGGCCTTGCCAGTAATTTTATCAATTTTCTGAGAGCTGAAGGCAGTGTGGTATTTGTTTGCTGCG
This sequence comes from uncultured Bacteroidales bacterium, assembly GCA_963737255.1. GTDB lineage: Bacteria > Bacteroidota > Bacteroidia > Bacteroidales > VadinHA17 > LD21. The sequence goes on along the minus strand of CAVTSB010000002.1, from coordinate 630,034 downwards.
ACAACGGATTAAGCACTTTTAACGGAGAAACCTGGGTAACTTATAAGAAGAATGATAATGATAATAATGGTAAAGCTTTAATTACCAATGATAAAGAGATCAAAGAAATACCTTTATCCCCATCAATTGCTCATAATTTTATTATAGGAGTGGATGCAAAGGATGATGTACTGTGGGTTGCAACTTCCAAAGGGGTAAGCCGCGGGGAGTTGATTAAGTAAACTAATTAATACACCAAATATATGAATAAGAAACTATATATCAGTATTATGGTGCTCGCCATTCTGATCACTTATTTTTCCGGGTTATCAGTCCTTGCCCAGGAAAAGATCCGGAATTACGGTAACATTCCGGATGAACTGGTTGCTTATGACAGATATATGAAAGCCTATAAATACCATTTTCTCGAACCTATTCAGTTCTATGGTGCCGGTCGTGAAAAGCTCCCCCCTGCCGATTTGAAAGAGATCAGGATCGGATTTCTCGGACCCCTGGAAGGTTCAATCCTTATTGCTCTCGGAAAGCAAATGCTGAATGGATCAATGCTTGCCATAGAAGAGGCCAACAGAACGGGAGGTTTTAAAGGTCTTCCCTTTAAATTGATGATACACAATGATGTAGGACTATGGGGTGCGGCAGCAAATGAAATTGTGAAAATGGACGATGAAAAAGTATGGGCCTGGCTCGGATCGATCGATGATATTGTCTCACATGTGGCAATAAGGGCAACCCTGAAACTTGAAATTCCTAACGTCAACACGGGTGATCCGGATCCCACCTTTACCGAGACAAATATCCCCTGGGTAATACGGAATATCCCTGATGACAGGCAAAGCAGCTATATGCTGGTTGACCGCATTTATAATAAGGATAATCACTCAAGGGTGGCGGTAATGAGAGCAAACAACCGCTATGGAAGAGTCGGGACTCTCCATTTCAACAGGTCAGCTACACGTATCGGCTACCCTGTTATAATTGAAGAACGGTTCAACGACGGAGAGACAGATTTTAAAGAGCAGTTGGAACGGATAAAGAAGACTTTACCGGATGCAATCCTGATCTGGGCAAATGCCATGGAATCGGCCCTGATCCTTAAGCAAATCCGTGATATTGGCCTGAAGCAGCCGATCTATGCATCCGACAGGTGTGTCAATCCTGAATTCCTTAAGCTAACGGGCAATCTGGCCGAAGGATTAATCACCACATGTCAGTATAATCCTGATGCTGACAATCCTGAATTAAAGGCATTCAAATCCAGTTATCAAAAAAGATTTGGCATGGAACCGGATGTTTATGCTGCTCATGCTTATGATGGAATGAATATGATAATTAAGGCTATTAAAATTGCAGGTTTAAATCGTGTACTTATCCGGGACATTCTGACCGATATGAAAACATTCCAGGGATATGAGGGTGTTACAGGAAAGATGTTATTTGATGCATCCTGGAATAATGTAAGACCTATTTTTATGGCTGAAGTCAGGAATGGTAAATATACTTTTTCACCTGCTCCGCGTTTGGAGAAGAGTGATAAAATTTATAAGAAAATTAATGAAAGATACTAAAAATTAAAGGGGATCCACCATGGAATCAAATGATTACAACGACCCTGCACTTATTGGAGGATGTTCCGTACCGGTAAGGGTGAACAGAAAGTCAAAAGCTGAACTGACAATTGTTGATGTAAGCGGAATCCGGATAGGATCCCCGGAAGTTGTCATAATTGCAGGTCCCTGCTCAGTGGAGACCCAGGAACAAATTATGGAAACTGCAATGGCAGTAAAGTCTGCAGGAGCTGTGATTCTGAGAGGAGGTGCCTTTAAACCCCGTTCCTCTCCTTACAACTTTCAGGGACTTGGAGAGGAAGGATTAAAATTCCTTGAAGAAGCCCGGACCAAAACCGGATTGCCGGTTGTGACAGAAGTAATGGACACCAGGCTGGTTGAACTCGTTGCCGGATATGCCGATATATTACAGATCGGTTCACGGAATATGCAAAACTATCCATTATTAAAGGAAGTTGGCAGACTGCGGAAACCCATTTTGCTGAAACGCGGTATGATGGCTACAATTGAAGAATTCCTTCTTGCCGCTGAATATATCCTTAACCAGGGAAACGAACAGGTGATCCTTTGTGAAAGAGGTATACGGACTTTTGAGACCTCGACAAGAAATACCCTTGATCTGAACGCAGTTCCTATGCTTAAACATTTAAGCCACCTTCCTGTAATTGTAGATCCCAGTCACGGAACAGGCCACAGATGGATGGTGCCTGCCATGGCGAAAGCTGCCATCGCAGCAGGAGCCGACGGTCTTATAATGGAGGTACATTATAAACCCGAGGAGGCACTTTGTGATGGCCAACAGTCGCTAAGCCCGGATGAATTTATCAGGTTGATGGCTGATCTGAAGAAAATTGCACAGGCTGTCGGAAGAGAAATATGCAAGCATAATGTCTGAAAACCATGAACTCAGGGGCTGTTGAATAAGTCAAAATCCTTTAACCGCAGAGGGCGCAAAGGAAAGACGCAAAGTTCGCAAAGAGCTGAATTTATGTGTCTTAGCTTTGCGTTCTTTGCGACATCTTTGCGTTCTTTGCGGTTAAAAAGGACTTATTCAACAATCCCTATTTTGATAAAAGCCTTCATTCAGGTTTGCCTTTTGCTTCCTCTTCTGACAATTACGGGCATCCTGAAAGCAATTCCCCAGGAACAGGCAGGTGGTGAAGAACCTGTAAAAATCGGTTTATTGATCCAGGACAGCAGTAACACATCCGGTTTGCGCGGTGCTGAACTGGCTGTGAATATTGCTAACCGGAATGGTGGTTTGAATGGTCATCAGTTTCAGCTTGTTGTGCGGTCAATGGAGGGTCCGTGGGGCACCGGGTCCAAACAGGCAGTAAACCTGATCTTTAATGAGGAGGTCCGGGCACTTTTAGGTTCTCATGACGGACGCAATGCCCACCTAGTTGAACAGGCTGCCACAAAATCACAGGTGGTATTCGTATCAGCATGGTCAGGTGATCCGACACTTTCCCAGGCTTTTGTTCCGTGGTTCTTTAACTGCGTTCCGAACGACCAGCAGCAGGCAGCAGCATTGGTCACTGAGATCTATTACAACAGGAAAATGAGTAAAGTGGCAATAGTTTCCGACAATGAATATGATTCAAAACAAGCCTTTAACAATTTCCTGAAAAAAACAAGACTGGATGGAAAGCCCGATCCCGTTAATTTTCTGTTTGAAAAGTACGGCAATGACATAAATAGTCTGGGCAATGAGTTACGAAAGGCCGGCTCCGGGTGTGTTATTTTATTCTGCAGCCCATCCAATTCCCTGAAATTGTTCCGGGAATTTAAACGACTCAAAATTGACCTTCCGGTATTTGGTTCTTTACAGCTATTAAATGAAGATTTGTTATCAGAAACCGAATTAAGGGAGTTCAACGATCATCTGCTTGTTCCTTCCCTGAACTGGTCATTCAATGAAAACTCCTCCTTTATCAGTGAATATACCAAATCCTACGGTATCAGGCCCGGAGTGGTCGCTGCTTTTGCCTTCGATGCGATGAATGCACTGATTAAGGCTGTAAGTGAGGCAGACAATCACGAAAGGGAGAAGATTCAGGGGGCCTTGTCAGGGATCAATCATGATGGCGTTACAGGGAAAGTCAGGTTTGATGATAAAGGTAACCGGATCGGAAATTTATCCATCCGGAAAGTGATCAACGGAGTTCCTCATGCAGGCAAAAATGATTAGCCTTTTATTTCTTACCTTTAACAGCATGAAAAAAACATACCTACTCTTTTTGATATTGGTTTTCTCTTTATTCCTTTTCACCTGTAAAAACAGTGATGAAAAGGATAAGCAAAAGGCAACGGATCTGGTTACGACTAAAACGCTGGGATTGGCTTATCTTGAAGAATTCAAGCTTGAAGATGCAGAAGTGCAATTTCTTAAATTCATCGATCTGGCTCCAAAGGAAAAGCTCGGGTACGCAAATCTTGGACTGACCTACCTGAGAATGGGCAGGTATCCTGAGGCTGTAAAACAGCTTCTGAAAGCTGTTAAGATCGACCCGAAAGACCCTGATATCAGGCTTATACTGGCAACGGTCTACCAGATGAATGACCAGCGCGAACTTGCAATTGCTGAATTGAAGGATGCTCTTTCATTTGCACCTGATCATGTCAAGATCCTGTATGATCTTTCCGAGTTGCACTCGGCAGGTTCTGATCAGGAGTCTCGGCTTGAACAGAAGAACACATTGCTGAAGCTTGTTGAAAAAGCACCCGGCAATATAGTGGCAATGCTGAACCTGACCGCAATACGAATCAAAGATGGTGAATACGACAGTGCAATTGAGCAGCTTGAGATAATTCAGAAGCAATTCCCGGAGTTCCCGGCCGAAGCGGTTCAATATTATGACAATACAATAACCGCCCTGAAGAAACAGAACAGCGAACAGGCAACAATTCAATTTACAATTTTCCACAACTATCTGAAAGTAACCCCTCCTTACCAGGCGGGGATAATGGATCTGAAGGGTCCCGGGGGTTCTCTTATCGGTTTTCCGCTTATCACTTTTGACCAGCAGACTGTTTTAAGGAAACCTGAAGAAGGATCGTTGCTCGACGTTATTAAGTTTACCGATGCCACAGCTTCAGCAGGGCTTGATATTGTATCAGTCATAATGGAGGGGACGGACCGGGAGTTCAGGACCCTCACCCACTCGGAAGCAGCCGATTATGATGGTGACGGAGATATTGACATTTATGCAGGCCATTACGATGCTGCAACCTCCTCTTATAAGCATTACCTGTTCAACAATGAAATGGGAAGGTTCACAGATGTCGCAGCCGGCGCCGGGATAAACCATTCCGGGAAGGAAACGGGCGCTGCGTTCGCTGATTATGACAACGACGGCTTCCTTGACCTGTATATCGTTAAGGAGGATGGAGACCTGTTATATAGAAACTCCGGGAAGGGAACCTTCACCGATATTACCGGACATTCAAAATCGGGGAGCCGGACAGGCGGAAATATGGCTTTGTTCTTCGACCTTGATCATGATGGTGATCTTGATATTTTTGAAGGAACGAATGGTCCAAACCTGTTATTCAGGAACAATGCAGACGGGACATTCCTTGAGCAGGCCGTGAAGATGGGCCTTACGGGCGGTGATGCGATAAGCCGTGATGCGGCTTTTGGTGATTTTGACGAGGACGGAGACCTTGATTTTATCGTTGTGAACGAGAATGCAGGCAATATCCTGTACTCAAATCAACGCCAGGGTGTTTTCAGGGATATTACCGGAGATTGCGGACTGAATAGTGAGGGCGGCTCAGGCTCGGTTGCAGCCGGGGACTATGACAATGACGGTTTTCTCGATCTCTTTATTCCTTCGCTGAACGGATCGGGGCACAAGTTGTACAGGAATAAGAACAATGGCATCTTTGAACAGGCAGGGAATACTAACGAGATGTTTGCATCGCTTCAGAATATAAAGGTATATGATGCAGCATTCTTCGATTTTGACAATGATGGCTACCTGGATCTCATGATTGCCGGAGAATCGGCATCAATAGGAGAACGGGGAATTTTTCTCTTTCGCAATGAGGGAAGGGGACAATTTTCCGAAACAACCGGAATATTACCCGATAACCTGAAATCGGGCAGGCAGATCACCCTTTTTGATTATAATGATGACGGTGACATTGATGTTGTTATGGCAGGTCTCAATGGCGGAATAACACTACTGCGGAATGACGGCGGGAACAATAACCATTTTGTCAGGATAAAGCTTGTCGGGTTAAGGGCAGGCAGCGCCAAGAATAACCATTTCGGAATAGGCGCAAAGGTGGAAATAAGATCTGGCGAACTGTATCAGACAATGGTGGTGACCGATCCGAACGTTCACTTTGGCATAGGCAACCGCCCGATTGCGGATGTGATCAGGATCACCTGGACAAACGGCGTGCCTCAGAATATTTTTTTCCCCGAGACTGATCAGTCTCTTATCGAAGCGCAAATACTCAAAGGCTCATGTCCCTTCCTTTATACCTGGAATGGAAAGGAATTTGATTTCATTAAGGATGTATTGTGGCGTAGCGGGCTCGGAATGCCGCTGGGCATTATGGGAGGAACAACTGCCTATGCATTTCCTGATGCTTCGGATGATTATATAAAGATCCCCGGAGAGTCACTCAAACCTGAAAACGGCATTTATTCAATGCAGGTTACGTCGGAACTATGGGAGACAATCTATCTCGACAAGGTGGAGCTTTTTGCAGCTGACCACCCCGATTCGGTTGACGTTTTTGTAGCGGAACAATTTACTCCTCCCCCATTCCCCGGCTTTGAAATCTACCAGGCTGGCAGGAAACTGTTGCCATTTTCGGCAACAGATGGATCAGGTAACGATGTGTTTCCCCTTATCGCTCAAAAAGACGACAGGTATTTCCATGGCAATAAACCTGATAAATACCAGGGTATCACAGAGATGAAGGAGTTGATCCTTAATCCCGGTGAGCTGGGGAATACCGGAAATCTTTATCTTTTTATGAATGGATGGATATTCCCGACTGATGCCAGCATAAATGTTGCCCTTTCGCAAACTGACAAGATCAGGGTTGCAGCCCCTGTTATCCAGGTCATAAATAAGAAAGGAGAATGGGAAACGATAATCGGGAACCCTGGCTTTCCGATGGGAAAGGACAAAACGGTCATCGCGGATCTTTCAGGCAGATTCCTGTCGTCCGACCACCGGATCAGAATTATGACCAACATGGATATCTATTGGGATCATGTGTTTTTATCAAATGGGATCAAAGAAAAAACATTCATATCAACGCCGTTAGATCTTTTATCTGCTGATCTCCATTACCGCGGCTTTTCGGCCGGCTACAGGAAGGGCGGCAGATACGGACCTCACTGGTTCGATTATTCAAAGGTTTCCAGAGATCCAAAATGGCGCGATTTGAAGGGCAGCTATACACGGTATGGCAACGTACTGCCACTTCTCACCGGGGCTGATAACAAGTACATAATATCAAATGCCGGCGATGAGGCTACCATTGAATTTGACGCCGCACTGCTCCCTGAACTGAAACCCGGATGGAAAAGGGATTTCTTTATTAATTTTGTAGGTTGGGTAAAGGATGGAGATTTGAATACGGCACATGGCAATAGCGTCCTGCCCTTACCCTTTCATGGCATGAAAAGCTATCCTCCCTCCCGGACGGATATTTATCCTGATGATCCTGAACTTCAAAAGTATAATCAGGAGTACAACACCAGGATCGTGACCGGGGAAGAATATCTAAATGCCCTGAAGGGTAAAAATTAATCGGCAGGAAAAGTGACTTTCAATATATTTTGCAACCACAATCCAGACAATCCCCCAGGGGTGAAGGATGTCAACCTCTTTATTCGTGGGAAAAATAAGAAAGGAGGAATAATATCCAAATGGAAATTCATATTTTTATTCATCCTGTTATTTTCTTCAATACATCTTGCTTCCGAATCCCAAAAGCCAAATGTTAATTTCACTGATGTAACCCGGCAGGCAGGCATTGATTTCAACTATACCTTCGGCGATCTTTCGTACGTGAATATCCTTGAAAGCAGTGGTTCCGGAATCACTGTATTCGATTATAACAACGATAACCTCATGGATCTCTACATGATGAACGGGACATACATTGACGGTATATCAGATCCCGCCGGCAAAGTATTCAGGGATACAAAGGATGTACTGTACAAAAACAACGGTAACGGAACCTTCACCGATGTTTCCGCAATTGCAGGGATTGACGACACCCACTGGAGCATGGCTGCCGGGGCAATTGACTACGATAATGACGGAGACCAGGATCTCTATTTGCTGAATTACGGTCCGAATGTCTTTTACCGTAACAATGGCAACGGAACATTCACGGATATAACAACCTCGCTTGGACTGGCCGGACCTGATAAATTGAACGGATTCCCCAAATGGAGCATCGGAGTCTCATTCTGGGACAATAACCGTGACGGCAGGCTTGATGCAATGGTCGGGAATTTCCTTGCATTTGATCCGGCATATGTTTCACCCGTCACGCCCGGTCTGATGCCGCATCCATCAGAGTATAAGGGCCAGGCATCCATGCTTTATGAACAACAGACTGACGGTAAATTTGCAGATGTTACAGAAAAATATGGCTTGCTGTATCCTGATTCGAAATGTATGGGGCTTACGGTATTTGATTATGATGTCGACGGCGATCTGGATATCTTTCAGGCTAACGACCACCAGCTAAACTATCTTTTCAGAAAAGAGGGGGACAGGTTCAGGGAAGTAGCTGTGGAGAGCGGTGTTGCGGCCAACAACCTGGGGAATGGCTCAGGTTCGATGCATGGAACCATTGGTGATGTTGACGGCGACGGTCTGATTGACATTCTTGTTGTTGATCTTGAGCACGGGGCGTTGTACAGGAATCTTGGAAACGGCTTATTCGAAGACATTACTACGTCAAGTGGTGTGATGGGTCCGCTGGCCGGCAAGGGTTCGTGGGCTGCAGGGCTTTTTGATTACGACAATGATGGCGACCTTGATATATTTGCCGCGAATGGAACTGCGGAAGAACTAATCCTTCAGTATCCCCTTTTACTTGAAAATGACGGGAAGGGGCATTTCAGCAATACCGGACCTGATCATGGAACATATTTCTCTACAAAACGGAGTGGCAGGGGAGCCGCTACCTGGGACTATGATGATGACGGAGACCTTGACCTTATTGTCTCACATGTTGATCTGAAGGCAACTGCAGCGCTGCTCAGGAATGATGGCGGCAATAAAAACAACTGGCTTGGAATTACCCTCAGGGGGAAGGATGGTCCTGCCGCAGCAATAGCTGCACAGGTCACTGTCACAACTGGCGGGAAGAAGCAGGTAATTGTAAACCAGTGGGCCACCACTTACCTGTCAAACAACGATCCCCGTCTTCATGTCGGGCTTGGCAGGCAGAAACAGGTTGATATCCTGGAGATCGCATGGTCGGACGGAAAGAGGGAGGTATTTAAAAATATAGCACCGAACAGATATATCACTATTTTGCAGGGAACAGGAATAGAAGAAGGAAGTGACTAGAGTTTGGAGTGCCTAAAGTTTGGATTGCGAAGACACCCTGGGCACTCCGGCTGCTCCCGCGATCCCTTATAGCGAACGTTTCCATGCTTTCAGGCCTGCAAATGACATGATGAGGTAAACAATATACAGAGCCATTGTGGGATATAGTCCCCTTGAAATAAACAGCAGGATTGAAGCGGTGTTCACCACTATCCACAGGTACCAGTGTTCATAGATCTTCCTTGCAAGCATCCAGGTGGCCACAATCGAAAGGGAAGTTATAAATGAGTCCCATCCCGGGACCGGGGAGTCAGTCAGCCTGGAAAGAATCAGCCATAATCCTGCAAAGAGTGTTACAAATACAGCGGAAAGTATCAATCCTGTCCTGATTTTTAACCTTGTCACCACAAGCCCCTCAATCCTCTTATCTCTTCGTCTCTTTGTCTCTTCGTCTCTTAGTCCCTTCGTCCCCTCGTCCCTAAGTCCCCCCATCTCCCCTTCCCCCATTCTCCCATTCCCAACATTTCCTGCACTCTCCGCCCTGTGCTTTTGTCCTCTCACCCACCAGTACCACCCGATAACGCTGATCGCCAGGTAGTATCCCTGAAGGCTCATATCGGCGTATAGCTTTCCCCTTAAAAAGATCCATATGTAGACCGCTGATGTCACAAACCCCACCGGCCACAGTAAAGGATTCTGCTTTATCTCAAGAAACACGTAGATCATTCCTGTAACAGCGCCGAAAATTTCAATCCAGTTCTCAAGCAGCCAGTCAGATATCATTTCTTCTTTTTTTCAGAATTTAAGGCCAAGCCTTACCATGAAATTAGTCCCAGCCTGAGGGAAGTAATATGACCAGGTCTTTTCAATGCCATCCTCATACCAGTTTCCTCCGTAGGCATTGCTTTCATATTCAACGTTAAACAGGTTGTTTACAAGCATCTGCAGCTGAGTTCCCTTAATTTTTCCAATAGCGGGATTAAAGTCAATCCTGATATTATTAATGAAATAAGGATCGATCATTCTTTCACTGTTCATAGTGTTGTCAAAATATTGTTTTCCGACATATTTGCTTATGAGATGAAGGTTTAAGGTTCGATGCAATTTGAATGCAATATCGCTGCTTCCAGACACCGACGGCGAATATGCAATATCCACCCTGCCCAGGTGACGGCTTTTATACTCTGAAGACCAGTCTGAGGTATTATACTCGGTATAGTATTCAATGAAATCAAATATTTTGTTCTTGCTGAGTGTAAGACTGAAATTCCACTCTAAAAATCCTGCAGCGATAATTCCTGCAGTAAGCTCAACTCCTGCCCGGTAACTTTTCCCGACATTTGTCATTATGGGGTATCCCACATTAGATAATTCCCCGGTTGGAACAAGCTGATCCTTATAGATCATACCATACAGGTTCGCTGAATATGAACCAGTACCGGTTCTCATCTTATAACCAGCTTCAATATCATACAGCCTTTCTGGTTGTGGTGTCGCGGCAGCATCTCCGGCTGCCTCCTTGAAATCGGCACGTGATGGTTCCCTGTTGGCTACTGAAAATGAAAGATAAGCCTCCTTATCAGGTGTGATCGAAAAGAACAAGCCTGTTTTTGGATTAAAGAAATTAAACACATGATCCTGGGTCAGGTCTTTAAGGTCGTCATCCTTCCCGGTCATATCATATTTTATAAACCTGTATTGCACATCACCGAAAATCGAGATCTTTTCAGACAGTGAGTAGTCAACTTTGCCATAAATGCTCACTTCACCTTTCTTCCCGTTATTGAGATACCATTGATAATCGGTCCCGGTAACTCCCGGATTCTTCATCCAGATTATCCTGCCAAAATGATCGCCCGAATAAAGGTTCATCCCCCCGCCAACAGAGGCTTCAAGCTTTTTACCGGCATAGGTGATTGAATAAATGAGACCGTAAAAATCGTTTGACAACCACTTCCGCTGAATGGCATCTGTCTGGGTCATTGTGATGTCTCCCGAAGTAATATCAGGCAATCCATAGTAAGAAAAAGGCCTGTCTTCCTTGTATTCCTCATAATAGCCGGTTCCCCTGGTGTAGTGGAGAGCTGTCTGCAGCGAAAGCAAATTATTGAGCCGGCGGCTGAAAATAAGCTGGAAATGGTTTTGATTGTAATTATCGCTTTCATTTTTATAAAATTGAGTCAGCCCGTTTTCGTCGGTATATTCTCCTGCAGGATTAAAACGACGGTTTACTGCCAGTATTTCACTGGGAACACCCCACCAGCCAATGCCTGTATGCTCCGTGCCCAGAATTATGTTGGCTTTCAGAAGCGATTTCCCGGTTCTGTAGATCCCGCTTAAAAATGCCGACTGGTGTTCAGAGCCAGTCCTTTCAATGAATCCATCGCTTCTGAGGTCAGAGTACCTGATCCGGAAAGCGAACCTGTCTTTAATCAGACCTGTTCCTATTTCAAGGCTATTCTTAAAGGTGTTGAAAGATCCTGCTGCTGAGTTTATTTCGGCAAAAGGATCATTTTCAATACCTTTCGTCTGGATATTAACTGAAGCGCCAAAGGCACCTGCCCCGTTTGAGGATGTACCCACTCCGCGCTGCACCTGTATGTTGTCGACGGAGGAAGCCAGATCAGGGAGATCGACCCAGAAAACCTGCTGTGACTCTGAATCGTTTAAAGGGATCCCGTCGATTGTAACATTAATCCGGCTCGCATCGGTGCCACGGATCCTCAGGCTGGTGTAACCGATCCCGTTTCCTGCTTCTGATGTCTCTATAAGTGAGGGTGTCAGGCTCAGAAGGAAAGGCAGGTCCTGCCCGGTATTGTGCCTGCTTATCATTTCTGATGATATGTTTGTATAGGCGAGAGGTGCGTTTTCCCCTGCCCTGATCGCTCTGACAATAACATCATCAGTAATGAATGAAGCCTCAATCATAACAACATCAAGGGCGGTATTGCCAGTCAGATTCAATGTGCGGACCTGCGGCTCATATCCTATGAATGAAAACCGGATTGACAAGGGTCCCGCCTGAAGATCCGTTATCAGATATTTTCCTTCCGGATCAGTCTGAACACCCTTCACGGTACCAGCAATAATGACACTTGCTCCCGGCATCGGAGTTCCATTGCTATCAGTCACAATTCCATGTATCGTCAATCCGTTTACCTGCTGCACAGATCCCCGTACGGCAAAAGCAGATCCCAGAAATAAAAAAATAAAAACTATCAGCTTCATCTTTAAAAAGATATAATTAAACTCATTAAAATGAGGCTGCAATACCAAGCTGATCAAAATGATTATTTTCTTTCCCTCCGCCGGCATTACCCGGATCAGGTATAAGGGTTTGATCTCAGCCCGTCGTATTAAGGCACCCCATTATTGATGCTGCAAAGGTACGAACTTTCCCTTAAATTTGTATTATTAATTTTTGATTTGTTAATTTAGTAGTCGATTAACCGGAACTATATGCAAACACTTCTCGAAAAGCTTAGTTACAAGGGTCAGCAAAGAATAGCGCTGCTTAACACAGCAGAAAACTTCACCCCCGCTCCTCTGAAGGATCTGAAGGAAGTAATAATTGACAATAAGATCGATCAGCGATACCCTTACGATTTCATGATAATATTTGTAAAGAAGTTTTCGGAGGTTGAGTACTTTGCACCGATAGCCCTTCATAATCTTGTAGCTGATGGTATCCTGTGGTTCTGCTATCCAAAAAAGACTTCAAAAAACTACAAATCCCAGATTGACAGGGACCATGGCTGGAAAGCACTGAATGAACTCGATTTCTACGGTATCAGGCTGGTGGCAATTAATGACGACTGGTCGGCACTCAGATTCAGGAATAAGAAATATATTAAATCAAAGTCGGGGAGAATACCGATGTAATGGCACAATGTCGCGATGGAGCGAAGGAGCGAGGGAGCGAGAGGGAGATGGGGAGATGGGGAGAGAGGGAGAGATACTGGATAACTCATTGGCTGACTGCGGTCAGGAAGGGTTAAAAAGAATATAATTAAGCGGTAAAATGATCAAAGTCACAAAAATAGAAACCCCTTTAGGTGAAATGATCGCCGGAGCAACCAGGGAAGGAATATGTCTCCTTGAATACCTCGACAGGAAGGATTTTAACTCCGGTTCTGAAAATATAGCGGCAATATTTGATGATACAGTCAAACATGGCAGCAGCAGGTACCTGAGGGCTCTGAAAAAACAACTAAAAGAATATTTTAAAGGAAAGAGAAAAGAGTTTTCTCTTCCACTGATCATCCGGGGGACAGATTTTCAACAGGATGTCTGGAAAGAACTGCAAAAGATCCCTTTTGGAACTACCAGGTCCTATCTCGACCAGGCGACATCGCTGCATAATCCCAAACTGGTACGGGCTGTTGCTAACGCAAACGGTACCAACAGGATTGCAATTATTATTCCCTGTCACAGGGTTATCGGCTCCGATGGAGGCCTTGTCGGTTACGGGGGAGGACTTGAAAGAAAAAGATGGCTGTTAGACCATGAAAAAAAGTATTCCGGCAAGCCTGTCGACGGGATGCTTTTCAGCTAAGCAATTCACAAATAAAACAAGCAATATGAAATTAACCGGAATGCGCAGGAACTATACTATCCTGTTCCTGATTGTTGTCCTCGTACTATTTACGGGATGTGCTGACAATGAATCAGTTGATCAATGTCTCACAGGACATAAATACGGATTCGTAGGCGGATTGTGGCATGGCTTCATTGCACCTTTCGATTTTATCGGAATGCTGTTCAGTAACGAGATCACCATGTATGCGCAGAACAATAATGGAGGGTTCTATGCTTTAGGTTTTCTTCTCGGCAGCGGGGGTTGGGGATTCTTTGGCAGCCGGGGAGTGCACAGGGTTCAGCGCCGCCGTGTGCATGTCAGGTCGCAGAAGTTTGATGATGCACAGATTGTGGAGTGATTATTGTCCCAGATACCAGATATTATGCCTGACTGTCTGTTGCGGATGATAGTGCTTTCCCTTATTGTAATTATTCCGGCTCTTGGGTTTCATTCCTGTGCCGGAACTAAAAAAATAACTGCCTCCGGGACAGCCGAAATGCCTGAAAGGAAAGAGATATATTATTTTCACAGCGAGGACAGTGTCTGGCTTGTATTCCCTGTTGCCGGCGAAAACGGAGTGTTTACGGGGGTCATTGTTGATCCTGATTTCGTCACTAAGAATAAACTAAAGGAGATCCATATCTATGCTGAGCCTCCATCGGCAGTTAAGATTTCAAACCAGACCCTCACGTGCCCGATGGAAAACATTAGCAAGATCGATAACTTTAAATTAAAACCAGGTATGGTGATAACCTCCATTGGAGTTCTGCTCCTGTTGTTCTCGCTGCCTGTCTTTCTTTGAGAAAATCTGACCTTAATTTATAGAATTTGCATAATTTACCGTTAAATTCAAAATCAGTTAAAATGACCCACGCTACCGATGACCAGGAATGCTGTCCAAAATTTGATCCGGAACCCTGGGATGCCAAAACAAATGTCTGGACTAATAAGCTATTTATCAGGGATTATCTACCGCAGTTTCTGCATATGCCGCTGCCTTCAATGATGGGAAAAGTAATCGGCAGAATGTGGAAAAAAGCACAGGATGCAGGTGCAGCCTCCGAAATGAAAGATTTCCTTCTACTCGCTTACGATCCCTCACCATGGAAAAGCGAGCTTTACATGAATGTTACAAAAGAGGTCCCGGGAGCTGAAAACGTTAAGCTCTCAGGCAGTTTTGAAAGCAAGGTCTATGACGGACCATTTAATAACGTCCCTAAGTATATTAAGGATTTTAATAAATATCTTGCCGACAACAGTAAAAAAGCAAAGAAGTTCTATTTCTACTTCACTACCTGTCCGAAATGTGCTAAAAAATACGGACATAACTACATAGTTGCATTCGCCGAGGTTTAAATATGCCTGAGGATCCCAGAGTCATAGATATCAGAAGGGAAATCCGGAACAGTAATTCAGGGTTCCTCAGGTCTCTGCCAGGATTCATCGTCAGGAGAATGGAAAAACTTATCTGCCAGGATGAAATAAATGCTGCTATATTCCGAAGTCGTGACAAGACAGGCGTACCTTTCATAAATGATGTACTTGAAGGCTGGAAGGTGAATGTAGAAATAGCCGGCATTGAAAACATCCCAGCCGTTGGACGATTTATTTTTGCCTCTAACCATCCAGTTGGCGGAATGGATGCCCTGGCCTTTTACAGCTTGATTTACAGATTCTTCCCTGATGTGAAATCTCCGACAAATGAACTTCTCGGACGAATACCAAACCTTGGGCCCGTAATGCTTGCCATAAATGTCTTTGGCAGGAACACACGCGAAGTTGCATTAAAACTTGAAGAATTATTTGAATCGGATAATCAGATAATGATTTTCCCCTCGGGAGAAGTCTCAAGAAGAAAGAATGGAATTATTTCTGACCCGGTCTGGCAAAAAACCTTTGTTGCAAAAGCTATACAATACAAACGGAATATTATACCTGTGCATATAAGCGGCAGGAATTCAAATCTTTTCTACCGGGTTGCCAGCCTCAGGAAAAATCTGGGAATCAAGGCGTTTATCGAGTCATTCCTGCTTCCCCGTGAAATGATGAATCAGAGGAATTCAACCGTAACCCTGACTGTCGGCAAAGTGATCTCCTGGCAAACACTGACTTCCGAAAAATCTCATGCAGAATGGGCTCAGCATATTAAACAAATTGTATACCATATGATTAGTGTTCCGGATGAATCAAAGGAGAAATATCTGGAAAAATCAGAAACAAATCAACACTCCGCTACAGGCAGCAATCCTTGAAAAATGACTGAAGTAAGATCTATTGACTGTTCTGATCATACCCCGGCAGGGATACGGTTTCACAATGCTGTTGTGAGGATCCCCTGCCCTGGGATGGTAAATGGCCTGACTTCCGCAGACCTTGGCAGGCCTGATTTCGGGAAAGCTCTTGAACAACATTCAGAATACATTGAAATACTTATAAAATGCGGTTTATCGGTAAAGATACTTGATCCTGATAACCGTTTTCCCGACTCAGTTTTTATCGAGGATGTAGCCCTCTGCACACCCACATGTGCAATAATTACAAATCCTGGTGCACCCACAAGGAGGGGAGAAATTTCAGGGATCAGGCAGGTACTTCAGGAATTTTATACCGACATCGGAGAAATTATCTCACCGGGAACCCTGGAAGCCGGCGATGTGATGATGGTATCAACCCATTTCTTTATCGGCATTTCAGGTCGTACGAACCCTGCCGGTGCTGATCAATTGATAGAAATCCTTAAGAGTCATGGTTTTTCAGGTTCAAAGGTTGCCCTGAAAATGGCGCTTCACCTGAAATCAGGAACTTCCTATATTGAAAACAATAATATGCTGGTAACAGATGAATTCAGGGCCCGGAAAGAGTATGCCGGGTTTAACAGGATTGTTGTGGACGATGATGAGAAATACGCGGCAAATTCGTTATGGATAAATGGGAAAGTCCTTGTTCCTGAAGGATTTCCCAAAACCAGATCCAAAATTGATAAGGCAGGATATGAAACTATCGTCCTCGATGTTTCCGAATTCAGAAAACTTGACGGTGGTCTGAGCTGTCTTTCACTCAGGTTTTAATGTTTTAATCCTCATCTGGTTCTGCTTTCACCTTCCGTCTTCCGTCTCCTGTCTCGGGTCTTCCCTCTCCGGTCTCCCGTCTTTTTTCTTCTTCTGAATCCAGCCTCTAACAGCCAGGTAAGCGACAAATGCCACACCCAAACCGATAAGTATATGCCCGAGATATGGGAAGATTTGTTCCCTCATCTCATAAAGGTAGTATCCTATTACAGCAAGGATTGTATTCCAAATGCCTGCACCCGCAGCAGTATAAATAGTAAAATCGCGGATATTCATCCCGGCAAGCCCGGCAGGAATTGAAATCAGCTGACGTACGGCCGGAACAAGCCTGCCCACAAATGTGGAGGCTTTTCCGTTCCTTCTGAAGTAATCCTCTGCATGAACAACTTTTGCTTTCGACAGCAACAGTATCCTTCCCGCTCTCGAGTCAGCAAACTTGTAAACCAGAGGGCGCCCGAGATATTTTGCAAGATAATAGTTAATGTAAGCACCACCCATTGCACCAAGGGTCCCTGCTAAAACCACCCCGAAAATATTGAGTTCACCCTGGGCAGCCTTATATGCAGCAAACGGAATTACTGCCTCCGAAGGGAATGGTATAAAAGAACTTTCAATGACCATTAGCAACGCAACCGTAAAATAGTTCAGATTGGTCATATACCAATCAATAAATGATTGAATAAGCTCCATGCTTTATTTGTTAAGTTGTGGAACAAACAGATTTACAGATGATAGTATAATAACAGATAACAGAGCGCTTTTTCTTGCCATGACAATTTCGCTGGAGTTTTAGAAATTAAAGGGACTAAATTAGCAAAATTAGCTTTTCCCCGCCAACGGTTTGACTGAAATTGCTCTTATCCACTGAGGCATTGCATTGGATAAAATAATGAAAACCGACAGGATAATTGAACAGGTGAGTACCAGGTTTATTATTCCGGGTACTATAGTTTCCGGCGCCCGGCACTGGGGAATATAGATATTCTTAATATTGAGAAAAGCAGCGGTAAGTGTTGTGATTCCGACAAATATCATTGGCACTAATGTAACCCAGGCATATTTTATTCTTCCCCTGTTTATTATGAATGACGTTCCAATTGCAAGGGCTATTGTAGCCAGGAGCTGGTTTGCAGTGCCAAACATGGGCCATATTGTAGCTACGGTTCCCGTGTATATAAAATAAGCCCAGGCAAAAACTATCATTCCGCTGGTAATAAGGTTTCCCGGCAGCCAGTCTGTTTTCTGGAAAGGTTTGTATACTTTACCCAGAGTTTCCTGCAGGACGAATCTGCCAATCCTCGTGCCGGCATCAATGGTCGTAAGAATGAAGAGAGCCTCAAACATTATGGCAAAATGATACCAGTACGACATAAGGTGTTTCATCCCGGGTATTGATGAAAAAATATATGCCATTCCTACGCCAAGGGATACTGCTCCTCCTGTCCGGCCGGCAATTTTCTCTCCCACACTGACTGATAACTGGTCGATATTTGATTCCGTAAATCCCATCTCATGGAGTTTAGGCAGAATAGCCTGCAATTTTTCTGCAGGGACATTGATCTGGAAATAATCGAGAGGAAGAAGGCTTGTAGCTGCTATCAGAGCCATAATGCTGACAGCTCCCTCAACCAGCATCGATCCAACCGCGATACTCTTCATGTCCGATTGCTTCATTATCATTTTAGGAGTCGTTCCGGAACTGACAAGTGCATGAAATCCTGAGATTGCACCGCATGCAATGGTAATAAACAGATAAGGGAATAATTTACCCGGTATGATGGGACCTCCGCCTGCAGTAAAATCAGTAAAAGCCGGCATTTTTATTTGCGGGGCGACTATTATTAATCCGACGGCCAGCAATCCGATAACGGAGATTTTCATTATCGAGCTGAGATAGTCTCGCGGAGAGAGCAGCAGCCATACCGGCAGAACTGATGCAAAAAAGCCATAAACAGCTATAACAATTGTCAGGGTTTTATGATCAAGAGTAAACAATCCTGCCATCTGCGATTCGGGTATATAGCGGCCTGCCACAACAGCTCCGATCAGCATGATCACGCCAAAGAGGGTGGCCTCCATTGTCTTGCCCTTCCTTATCTTGAACATCCAAAGACCCATAATCAGGGCTATGGGTATTGTCGATGCAATTGTAAATGTTCCCCAGGAACTCTCCGCGAGGGCGTTGACAACAACGAGGCCGAGTCCCGCAAGTGCAACAACTATTATAAGGATAATCGCAAAAGAGGTTGTTGCCCCGCTGACTTTGTTTATTTCGGCCCTGGCGATTGCCGCAAGTGATTTTCCGTCGTGCTGAACCGAAGCGGTAAGTATTACAAAATCATGGACTGCACCTGCCATCACTGCGCCGATCAGCATCCATAAAAACCCCGGCATAAAACCAAACTGTGCGGCCAGGACCGGTCCAACAAGCGGACCGGCACCGGCGATCGCCGCAAAATGATGTCCGAACAATACCCACTTATTCATCGGATAATAATTCTGTCCGTCATAAAACCGGTATGCAGGAGTCTTTTCAAGATCGTTTCTGACAGCCACCTTCGCCGCAACGAAACTGAAATAAAACCGGTATGCAAGGGCAAACAATGCAATCGTTCCGATAACTACAGGCATTGCATTCATAGGTCAGGGATTTATACGTTGTATCCGCTGACGGACTGGTTGATCAATCAGAATAGGGATCTGTTCAATGGATGTGTTTGTAGAATCGAGCTGGAAGGATTTTATATCGGTTATACTCAGCTTATTTGCAAGGGTATAAAGAGTCAGGATAAAGTTTTCCCGGTTCGAAAGTTTGAAGTCCCTCGGCATGATCCTCTCGAGGAGAATAAACTTAAAGTCAGCCGGGACTTCAAATTTCCTGAGGGAATCGTACCCGCTTTTAAGGTTGATTTCACCTGAATTTACAAGATCTTCAAGGACTTCCCTGAAATAGAGGTTGATTTTCGGATCAACTTTGAATCCTATGTGAAAATCAATCCTGATGAGTATACCTGGGATTATCTGTGTAACCTGGTATTCAAACTGATTCGGGTCAGTAACCCTGTCAACATGAATCAGCCAGTAGGTATCGGCCCTTTTCGGCTGCTTGTTAAAAATCGAGTAGATCACCTTCGATTCTACCTGGTCCTTCCTGTTCGCCCGTATAATATAAACAAGGTTGGTGGCAACTTTTGGTACGGATTCATCTTTTGACAATTCCGTGAAAAGAGTTGTGTACTTATTAAGGTTGGCGAATGTGATATACCTGTTCTTAATCTTCCTTCCGAAATACCAGCCTACCATCAATAAAAAATAGACTGAAGCCAGGAGAAGCGTGAACCAGCCTCCGTTCATAAACTTATGAAGATTTGCGATCAGGAAGCTTCCTTCAATGGTAAGATAGACCATAAACATTATAGAGATCAGCCTGTGATTGACTCCTTTCTGATACAGGTAATAGGAAAGCAGGAATGTTGTCATTATCTCGGTTATTGTTATCGCAAGTCCATAGGCAGCATTCATATTGTCGGACCGCTTAAACGAAAAGACGACTATAGAACAGGCAATCCAGAGGAACCAGTTGACAAAGGGCAGGTAAACCTGGCCTTTTACCCGGGTGGGATTGAGCACTCTTATCTTTGGCCAGAAATTCAGAGAGATCGCTTCGCTGATTAAAGTAAATGAACCGCTGATAATTGCCTGGCTGGCAATAATGGCTGCAGCGGTTGCAAGAAAAATTCCAGGCAATAATAACCAATCCGGCATCAGTTCAAAAAAAGGATTTACGTACACTCCTGACGGAGGATTTAACAGAAGCCAGGCGCCCTGTCCGAAATAGTTAAGCAGGAGGCATGTCTTAACAAATATCCACGACACTCTTATATTCTGTCTTCCGCAATGACCAAGATCGGCATATAAAGCCTCCGCACCCGTTGTACTGAGAAAAACTGCACCCAATAAAATAAATCCGCCCGGATACTCTGAAAGGAACCGGAACGCATATACCGGGCTTATTGCCTCCAGTATGGCAGGATGCAGGACTAATTGTGAGAGCCCGAGGAGAGCCAGCATCAGGAACCAGACCAGCATAATCGGGCCATAAGAACTCCCGACAATATTGGTTCCGAATTGCTGGATAAAAAACAAAATACCGATTATTACCAGAACAACAGGGACAACCGGTAATCCCGGATTAATCAGGTTCAGACCCTCTATTGCCGATGTAACAGTGATTGAAGGAGTTATGACTCCATCTGCCAGCAGCGCAGCCCCGCCGATCATCGTCAGAATTGCCGCCCAGGATGATTTCTTCCGCAGGAGTGCAAACAGGGCGAATATCCCTCCTTCCCCGTTATTGTCAGCCCTCAGGGTTATAATCACATATTTAATTGTTGTTGAGAGAGTCAGGGTCCAGAAAATACATGAAAGCGACCCAAATATCAGGAGTTCATTAAAGTTCCCCCCGCTCATTACCAGGATTGCACGCATGGTGTACAGGGGACTGGTTCCAAGATCTCCGAACACGATCCCCATTGTCACAATCACACCTGCAAGAGAAAGCTTTTTAATATCTGACTGGTGACCCAATCCTTTCATAGATTTTCAGGATCAGTGATAGGTTTTTACGAGTTAAGCGGCTAAATTTAATAATTATTACCTTTAGGGATTCCTTAAACAAGATTTTTTATGCAGGGAAAGTTATGCATTTTGCTCCTGTTAACGATATGCACCGTTAATTTGCCGGCACATAGTCAATTTACTGCTCCGGAGAAGATCTCGCTTCTTTTTATCGGAGATATAATGGGACACGACGAACAGATCTGGTCGGCCGAAAACAGGGAAACACGTACCTACAACTATGATGATGTATTTAAATACATCAGTGGTGAGATCTCGGAGGCGGATATCGCAATTGCAAATTTTGAAGTGACCCTTTCCGGCAGTCCATACACCGGTTACCCGCAGTTCAGTTCACCTGTTGAACTTGCATCGGCCTGCAGCAATGCCGGTATTGATTTCCTGGTTACTGCGAATAATCATTCGGCCGACCGGTTCAATAAAGGCATCATAAGCACCATAAATAAACTCGACAGCATCGGAATACCTCATACCGGAACTTTCGCAGACCAGGCTCAAAGAGACTCTCTCTACCCTGTTATTTTGAAAAGGAACGGATTTTCACTTGCCCTGCTTAACTATACTTATGGGACAAACGGGATAAAGGTTCCCCCTCCGGCAATTGTAAATCTGATTGATAAAAGCCTTATCGAAAGGGATATTGAAAATGCCAGGAAAGAGAATCCTGACGCAGTAATATTATTCCTGCACTGGGGAACCGAGTATGATACAGTTCCTTCCCTGAACCAGACAATACTGGCAGAATACTTCCTCGACAGGGGAGCTGACCTTGTGATCGGATCACATCCGCATGTCCTGCAAAAAATGGTCTGGACAAAGCGGAGCTTTCCATCAAAGGACAGGGTTATTGTCTACTCGCTTGGCAATTTTGTTTCAAATCAGAGAAGATTAAGGACCGACGGGGGATCGATGGTGAGAATTGAGCTTGAAAAAAATGGCGATTCCACAATAGTATCAGATGCAGGATATTACCTTACCTGGGTCTATGCACCGATCGAAAACTACAGGAAGAGATTCTTCATTCTGCCATGTTCGAAGTTTGAAAACAGCCCGGAATTCTTCAGCAAGCCTGCTGATTACCAGAAAATGAGGCTGTTTATTAAAAATTCAAGAAGATTGCTTAATAATCAGAATGTTAATGTAGGTGAAATCGTATATCGGAGGGATAGCCTTCTTAAAGAATGAAATATTTCCATTGGTGTCTTTAACTCCCTGGGTCTGTACGAGCCGCAGCATTGATTAAGCGTAACAATAGCACCACGTTAGCGGTGCAATCTTCATTCTTGTTTTTAATTGTTCTTCCAACAGGTCACCCCGTAGAGCCTGCCCCGCTTTGCGGGGTGCGACCTGTCTGTAGTATCAGAACCAACTGCCCGAATTAAACATAATAATTAATCTCATTAAAGCTTATTATTCCGATTTTTATAAATATAATTGCAGAAATAAAACCCTGAAACTTTTATTCAATTAAAAAGATCTATGGATAACTCGATCGCACTTCTTTCTGTAACCGCTGTATCTCTGGGTTTTATCCATACAATCCTTGGTCCCGACCACTATCTGCCTTTCATAGTGCTTAGTGAAGCAAAAAAATGGACGACAAGAAGGACAATGTTCATCACCTTCCTGTGCGGGGTTGGACATGTCCTGAGTTCAGTTGTGGTCGGTCTTATTGGTATTGCAATCGGGTTATCTGTCAATAAGCTGGTTTCGGTTGAGTCGTTCCGCGGCAATATAGCCGGCTGGCTTTTTATTGCATTCGGTCTGGTTTATGTTATCATCAGTATAAGACAGTTATATAAGAAAAGAGCGCATACTCACTCGCATTTCCATACCGGGGGAAACACACATGTACATGAACACACTCACTTCCAGGAGCATACGCATGTTCATGAAGACAATGTTGTTAAAACAACTCCATGGATCCTTTTCATTATTTTCGTCTTCGGACCCTGCGAACCTCTTATTCCCATTCTAATGTATCCGGCTGCCGAAAACAACATCCCGGGCACATTAATTGTTTCAACGCTCTTCTCCATTGTTACAATTGCCACAATGATGGCAGTGGTTTTAGCCTTTAAACTTGGTTTCAGTAAACTGAACCTGAAACCAGTCGAGAAATACAGTAATCTTATTGCGGGTACAATGATACTCTTCTCAGGAATTGCAATAAAGTTCCTTGGCCTGTAAATCCCTTAAAAATTATTTGACTTCCCTGAACAGAAGTTTAACTTCAGGATCAGCACCTATTTCGTAGATTTTTCCTGTAACCACAGGAACTGTTGTTACCTTCTCCGTTATCTGAAGCTTTTTGCTGATAGTTCCTTTTTGTGAATTAATAAACAATTCAAGTGGAAATCTGAAAAGTGGTTCCTGAGTCTGTTCAATTTTAATATCAGTTTCACCCTTTTTACGGGAGGGCCGGCTTGTTATCTTCAGTTCAGGCATACCCGTTGTGTAGAGCCATTGATCGAAGAACGCGTCAAGATCTTTCCCGGTTACCTCTTCCATAACATTTACAAAATCATTGGTCAATGCGTTTCCATTCCTGAATCGCTCATAATAGAGCCTTATCCCTTTCCAGAAATCCTCCTCCCCCACATCCTGCCTCAGCATATGCAGCACCCAGGCTCCTTTCTGATAGGAGTATGCGTTGAGAAGCTTCAAAAAGTCGGTTATTGTTGTATCAATTACGGGACCAGGAGTCCGGAGGTGATGTTTTATTACAAGCTCTCTTGCAGCCTTCATGCTTTCCTTAAGCTGCTCCGTCCCGTAAGTCATCTCGCTGTAAACCGATGTCAGGTAAGTTGCAAATCCTTCACTCAGCCAGACATGATGCCAGTCGTTTTCGGTAACCGAATTGCCAAACCACTGATGGGCTATCTCATGAGCCAGGAGCCTCTCTGCCTTCCCCTTTCCAGTAACCGACCGTTCGGAATAAAAGATGCAACCCGCATTCTCAAGTCCGCCGAATATGGTTTTCGATTGTACATTGGCAAGCTTTTCATATGGATAGGTTCCGATAAGCTGACTGAAGAAAGTCAGGGGCCTGACGGCAATCGAATAGTCATAAAATCCTTCCCTGCCGTTTTCCCTGAAAACATATGACCACACTGGAATATTCTCAGGCTTTCCCGCGAGCTGAATATCAAACTCTGCGGCACCGAAGGCCATAACTTTCACGGCGATGGGAACGTCTTCCTTCCATCGCCACTGTTTCCTGTCGCCCTCAAGATGGAGTTCTTCCGCAAGATACCCGCTTGCAACAACCTCGTAGTGTGAGGGAGCCGTTATAATAAATTCAACAGTCGCCTTATCATAAGGGTGATCGATGCAGGGAAGATAATTGCTTGCCCTGTCAGGCCAATGGTCCGAAAAAAATGTCCTGTCGTGGTACTTATTGTTTGAAATTATAAGTCCATCGGCCGGAATACCGTGGTATACAATTTCAAGAATGCCTTCCGAATACCTGTCGAACGGACGCGACCGAATGATGATGATCCTGTCTCCCCTGTGCTTCCAGGTGATCCCTCCGTTATTGAAATGTAAAGAATCCACCTTCATACCCTTCCCGTCGGGCCTTACGTTCCTCAGGTCAAATTCAATAACTGAAACAGTATCCGGAAAGCTTAACGTGATGGCAGTTTTTCCGTAAATAGTATTTCCGGTATCACTTATTGAGACTGAAAAAGAATAATTGATGACATCCATCCCGGGATTGCGCCGGTAACCGTCCTTACTGGATAATGACAATGCCGGAACGAGCACCAGGATAAATGTTGGAAAAAGCTTCATTGTCATACTCCGGTTGTTCTTCCCTATTCGAAAATGATCCCAAATATCATTAAAATCCCTGAATTAATATGCCGGTTTCCTAAAAATCGATTAGCAACAAAACCTTAAATAATTTGCTTTAAATTGTTAGCTTTGCAGAAAACATAGGTTGGATGATGAATTACGATTATAATACCCAGCGCAAAAGGATGGCTTTGCCTGAATACGGGCGAAATGTCCAGAAAATGGTCGATCATATAAAAACCATTGAAGACAGGGATGAAAGAAACAGGGCTGCAAAGACTATAATCCAGATAATGGGGAATCTGAACCCCCAGATCCGCGATGTGGGAGATTTCAGGCACAAGCTTTGGGATCACCTTGCATTGATTGCAAATTTTGATCTTGATATTGATTCACCCTACCCAAAACCCGAACCGTCAAAATTTGTTGAAAAGCCCAGGCAGATCCCATACCGGCAAGGTGATATAAGGTTTCTTCATTATGGCAGGATCATCGAACTTATGATCGATGCCGCCTCTGAAATGGAAGAGGGTGAAGAAAAGGAATATCTTACAACCCTGATCGTAAACCAGATGAAAAAAGCTTATGTCACCTGGAACCGGAGTCAGGTCAGCGACGAAGTGATTATCGGCGATATGAAGCTGCTCTCACGTGGAAAGCTGAAAATAACTGACGGTGTAAAGATACTGGAAGTAAGAGAGCTTATCCCTCCCGTTAAGAAGAA
The DNA here is from genome assembly GCA_963737255.1 of uncultured Bacteroidales bacterium. GTDB lineage: Bacteria > Bacteroidota > Bacteroidia > Bacteroidales > VadinHA17 > LD21. The sequence goes on along the minus strand of CAVTSB010000002.1, from coordinate 604,121 downwards.
ACCACTGCAGGGGAAACCCCACGGCAAACAACAAAACAAACAATTCCCCAAGAAAAAAGGACAATACCGTCATTAATGGGCAGCTTTATTGTTCAGGGAGGCAGGCAGCTCAGAGGGGAGATCATACCTCAGGGAGCTAAAAATGAAGCGTTACAGGTCATCTGTGCAACTCTGCTCACTCCCGGAAAAGTAACAATCAAAAATATTCCGGATATCAATGATGTGAACAACCTCATTGAATTACTTGGTTTTCTGGGCGTTATTATTTCCAGGGAATCAGGATCCGTGGTTAGCTTCGAGGCCGTCAATATAAATCTTTCCTACCTGCAGACACCCGAATTCCGGATAAAGAGTTCGAGCCTGAGAGGTTCGATAATGATAGTCGGTCCGCTGCTGGCAAGGTTCGGAAAAGCCTATATTCCAAGGCCGGGAGGCGATAAGATCGGCCGCCGGAGGGTCGACACCCATTTTACAGGATTTCAAAAACTTGGAGCCAGGTTTGAATTTGATACCAGCGATCCTTTCTTTAAAGTTGAAGCTGAAGCATTATCGGGCGCCTATATTCATCTCGATGAGGCTTCCGTGACGGGAACAGCAAATATTATAATGGCTGCAGTCCTGGCACGCGGTCGGACAACCCTGTACAATGCCGCCTGCGAACCCTATATCCAGCAGCTTTGCAGGATGCTGGTCGCAATGGGGGCCAGAATTGACGGCATAGGCTCAAATCTGCTCCATATCGACGGTGTTAGAGAACTTGGCGGATGCACACATGAGATCCTTCCTGACATGATTGAGATCGGGTCGTTCATAGGCCTTGCCGCCATGACAGGATCGGATATAACCATCAGGAACGTATCGTATGAAAATCTCGGCATCATTCCGGATTCATTCCGCCGTCTCGGCATCTGTTTTGAACGGAAAGGCGATGATATCCATATCCCCGGTCAGGAACATTATGAGATAGAAACATTTATTGACGGATCGATAATGACCATTGCCGATGCTATCTGGCCAGGACTTACACCCGACCTTCTGAGCGTTTTTCTTGTCACAGCTACCCAGGCAAAGGGGGCTGTCCTGATCCATCAGAAAATGTTTGAAAGCCGTCTCTTCTTTGTCGATAAACTTATCGACATGGGTGCCCAGATCATCCTGTGCGATCCTCACCGGGCAACAGTGATAGGACTCGACAAGATGATCAGGCTCAGGGGTACAACCATGTCATCTCCTGATATCCGGGCGGGAGTTGCTTTGCTGATAGCCGCATTATCAGCCGAAGGCCGGAGCATAATCCATAATATTGAACAGATCGACAGGGGCTATCAGGATATCGATCTGCGTCTGAATGCGCTCGGGGCTGACATCAAACGGATTTAACACCCTTACTCCCTTGCACCATTGTGCCGTTGTGCAGTTTTGGTATTCCACCTGCCAAATTGTCAATCGGTAATTATTGGCAATAATTTTGTTTATAATAATATTAATGTATAAACTGAATGAATGATGGTAAAGAAAAAACCGGCTGAAGCCGAAGAAAGCAAAGAAAAAAACGACTCAGAAATAATTGATAATAAAGATAATAAGGAGACAAAGCAGGTTGATGATGAAAACCTGAACGGAAATGCTCCGGAAGCTGATACGGCTAAAAGCGCTATGGATAACGGTGCCACCGGGGAAACAGGCTCTGACAAAGTTGTCCTTGATGAGAAAGATTACCAGGTAAAACTGGCAGAGATGCAGGACAGGTATCTTCGTCTTTCAGCTGAATTTGACAACTACAGGAAGAGAACCCTGAAGGAGAAAATGGATATTTCAAAATATGCCGGGGAAGATCTGCTAAAGAATCTGCTGCCATTTATGGATGATTTCGAGAGAGCTATGAAGCACGTGGAAAGCTCATCTGATTTAGCAGGAGTAAAGGAAGGCATAGATCTCATTTACATTAAGTTCTCTGAATTTCTGGCACAAAATGGAATAAAGGAGATTGAAGCAATTAACTGCAATTTTAATGTTGATCTGCATGACGCGGTGGCAAAAATACCTGTAAGCGAGGATGACAAAAAAGGCAGGATTGTTGATGTGGTATTAAAAGGCTATTATTTAAAAGACAAAGTTCTGAGACATTCAAAAGTTGTTATTGGTGAGTAGATCTTTTAAGATCCAGGGCTCTCTAAGGCAAGAATTGATCAAAAAACGAAGGGATGGAAAAAAGGGATTACTATGAGGTGCTTGGTGTCACAAGAGGGGCTACAAAGGAAGAGATCAAAAAAGCCTACAGGAAGCAGGCATTAAAGTATCATCCGGATAAAAATCCGGGAGACAAGAAAGCGGAGGAAAACTTCAAGGAAGCTGCTTCTGCCTATGAGGTTTTGAGCAATGATGAGAAGCGGGCGAGGTATGACCGGTTTGGTCATGATGGAGTCGGAAACGCTGCAAATGGCTACGGGGGAGCCGGAATGACAATGGATGATATCTTCTCCTCTTTCGGTGATATTTTCGGGGATGCATTCGGCGGCTTTGCAGGATTCGGAGGCTCAAGACGGAGCAGCGGAAGAAGGGTCAACAAGGGAAGTAATCTCCGTGTCAAGGTAAAACTTGACCTCCAGGAAATTGCAGCCGGAACCGAAAAAAAGATTAAAGTCAATAAATATATTACCTGCGATACCTGCGGAGGTACCGGAGCAGCCGACAATAACAGCATGTCGACGTGTTCAACATGCCACGGGTCAGGTCACGTTACCCGGGTCACCAACACCATGCTCGGACAGATGCAGACCACTTCAGTTTGCCCGGCGTGCGGAGGGGAGGGTAAGATCATCACCAGGAAATGTACTGCATGCTATGGTGAGGGCATTGTCCAGAGGGAAGAAATTATCAAAATAAACATTCCTGCCGGAGTTGGTAAGGGAATGCAGATGACAGTGAACGGAAAGGGTAATGCCCCTCGCCGCGGCGGCATTAACGGCGACCTGCTTGTAGTAATCGACGAGGAAGAGCACCCTGAATTGATAAGGGAAGGCAATGATCTGATTTACAACCTGTTTATCAGTATTCCCGACGCGGTACTGGGAACCAATGTCGAAATACCCACTGTTGACAACAATGTCAAAATAAAGATCGAACCGGGTACCCAGCCCGGCAAAATACTCCGTCTGCGCGGTAAGGGACTTCCGGAAGTAAATGGTTACGGCCGGGGCGACCTGCTTGTCAACGTCAATGTCTGGATACCGAAAAACGTTTCAAGGGAAGAGATCCGTATAATAGAAAAATTCAGGGAATCAGACTCATTCACACCCAAACCCGACAAAGACGACAAAGGTTTCTTTGAAAGAATGCGGGGCTACTTCCAGTAAAGTGCAGCTGAATTATAAGAGTTCCGCAGAGTTTTTTATATTTACACCTCTTATTAATTTAGTAATACCTGTATGGCACTCTTTGAAGCGAGGAATATCACCAAACAGTTCGGAGAGTTCAAAGCTCTTGACAACGTAAGCATTTCTGTACCGGAACAATGCATTTTTGGTCTGCTGGGACCCAATGGCGCTGGCAAAACTACTCTGATCAGAATAATAAACCAGATCACCGGTCCTGACACCGGAGAGCTTTTTCTCAACGGCAAAAAACTGATGCCTGACGACGTTATGACAATCGGCTATCTTCCTGAAGAACGTGGCCTGTATAAAAAAATGAGAGTTGGTGAACAGGCTCTCTATTTTGCCCAGCTTAAGGGACTTACAAGGGCCGAAGCAATCAGGAGATTGAAATACTGGTTTAAAAAGTTCGATATACTCGACTGGTGGGGAAAAAAGGTCGAGGAGCTTTCCAAGGGAATGCAGCAGAAAGTCCAGTTTGTCATTACCGTTCTCCACGAACCAAAACTCCTTATTTTTGATGAGCCTTTCACCGGATTCGACCCGGTCAATACCAATACCATAAAGAACGAGATCCTCTTCCTCAGGGAAAGAGGAGCCACAATAATCTTTTCCACCCATAACATGGCTTCCGTTGAAGAATTATGCGATAACATCTCACTTATCGATAAGGCAAAAACCATTCTGGAGGGATCTGTTGACGAAATCCGCAAGCAATGGGCAGGCAACGAATATGACCTTGTCTTTGCCGGTGATGCAGCCCTCGAAAGCAACGGCCACTATACTGTCATGAACAAGCAAAAAGTGAATGACAGCTGCACCATCAGGCTGAAAACTACGAGCGATATCAGTACAAATGAAATACTGAGAACAGCAGTAAATTCCGGAACAGTAATTTCGTTCAACCCCGCTCTTCCTTCAATGAATGAAATATTTATCAGGGTGGTTGAAGCGCGTAATTAAATACTCTTCCGGATAAACTTTTAAACTTCTCACTATGAACAAGACATTCATTATAATAAAAAGGGAGTACATGACGAGGGTCAGAAAAAAATCCTTCATCATAATGACAATCCTCGCCCCTGTCCTTATGGCAGCACTGATTATTGTCCCCACTCTTGTAATGATCAACCAGGACCAGGATTTCAAGAAGATTGCCGTTGTTGAGGAAGGTTCAGATCTTTTCAAGGGAGCGATTGCAAACACTAAAAACCTTGAATTTGACTATCTTGAAAATGTTAAGGTCAGTGATCTGAAAAGTTCATTCGAAGAAGCCGGGTACTACGGCATCCTGTATCTTTCCTCCGAGCTGGTCAATACTCCGAATGCAATTCAACTCATCTCCAGGCAGCAGCCACCGATTGGCCTCCTCGAACATATTGAAAATTCACTTGAAAAGGAAATTGAAAAACAGAAGCTCATGACCTACAACATCGATAATCTCGATGAGATAATGAAAAATGTGGAATCCAGAGTCTCTGTTCAGACGGTCAAAATTGACGATTCCGGTAATGTCAAGGAGACTAGCACCGGAATTGCCATGGGGTTGGCATATATCAGCGGTTTTCTGATGTATATGCTGGTATTTATGTTTGGAGCACAGGTTATGAGGGGTGTTATAGAGGAAAAAACGAGCAGGGTGGTAGAGGTAATTGTATCCTCGGTAAAACCCATTCAGCTTATGATGGGAAAAATTGTCGGCATTGCCCTTGTAGGGCTGACACAGTTTCTTATATGGATATTCCTTACTGTTGCAATAGTGGGAGTACTCAAAACCACAGTCCTTCAAAAAAGCGACCTTGGCGGAGTAACCCAGAGTGTTTCAAAAAGCCTTATGACCGAAGAACAAGCCTCCCGCGTGGAGTCGCAGACGGCTGAAATGACTCCCCAGATGACCGAGTTCTCCCAATTGTTCAACAGTGCAATGAACCAGCCATGGGGACTCATTATTTTCAGCTTCATCTTCTACTTTATAACAGGATACCTGCTTTATGCTTCGGTCTTTGCGGCTATCGGATCAGCGGTCGACAATGAAACAGAAACACAACAATTCATGCTGCCTGTCACCATCCCGATTATACTGGCCCTGATGGTGGCGATGGGTACAATGCAGAATCCTGAAAGCTCACTATCTTTCTGGTGTTCAATAATTCCCCTTACCTCCCCCGTTGTAATGGTCGCCAGGCTGCCGTTCGGGGTACCCCTCTGGCAGCTGGCCCTGTCGATGGGACTCATGGTGATAACATTCCTGGCTTTTGTCTGGATGGCTGCCAAAGTCTACCGGACCGGTATACTCATGTACGGCAAGAAAACCTCCTGGAAGGAGATGTGGAAATGGCTAAGATATACAGGATAGGTGATTTATAATGTATTAAAGGCGCAGTAAATTATGTCGAAAATATTAGTGATTGACGACGAAAGGGCAATCCGGAACACCCTCAAGGAGGTGTTGGAATACGAAAAGCATGAGGTCGATCTTGCAGAAGACGGACCATCAGGACTCGAATTATTCAATGCCAATTCATACGATATAGTTCTCTGCGATATAAAGATGGCAAAGATGGATGGCATAGAGGTTCTCCAGAAGATCTATGAATCATCACCTGATATTCCGGTTATAATGATTTCCGGACACGGAAATATCGACACTGCCGTTGAGGCCATTAAAAAAGGTGCTTACGATTTCCTTGAAAAACCGCTTGACCTTAACAGGCTTCTCATTACAATCCGCAACGCTACCGATAAATCAACCCTGATCACCCAGACTCAGGTCCTGAAGAACAAGGTGAGCAAGATGTATGAGATTGTTGGGGAATCGGAGGCTATCAAAAAGGTCAAGGAGATGATCGACAGGATTGCTCCCACCGAGGCACGCGTGCTTATAACCGGTGCAAACGGGACCGGAAAGGAACTGGTGGCCCATCAGATACATGAAAAGAGCAACAGGGCCAGGGGTCCTTTCGTGGAAGTCAATTGTGCAGCTATTCCTTCGGAACTGATCGAAAGCGAACTATTCGGTCATGAAAAGGGATCGTTCACCTCTGCCATCAAACAACGAATAGGCAAGTTTGAACAGGCTAACGGCGGCACTCTGTTCCTTGATGAAATTGGCGACATGAGCCTGTCGGCCCAGGCTAAAGTACTGAGGGCTCTCCAGGAGAACAAGATAACGAGAGTAGGCTCCGATAAGGATATCCATGTGAACGTCAGGGTGGTCACGGCTACAAATAAGAATATCAGGCAGGAGATAGAAAATAAAAACTTCAGGGAGGACCTGTACCACAGGCTTAGCGTTATCCTTATTCATGTACCCGCCCTGAATGAACGGAGTGAGGACATACCTATTCTTGCCGAGCATTTTAATTCATTGATCTGCGGCGAATACGGTATGAGCCGGAAGGTGATAAAAAAGGATGCCATCAGGGAGCTTCAGAAGATCGAATGGACCGGTAATATCCGTGAATTCAGGAATGTTCTTGAAAGGCTCATAATCCTGTGCAGGGATGAAATAACCGGGGAGGACGTTATAGCGTATGCCCGCCCGGTTTCCAGCTCAAATATTTAAAGCCTTGGACCGTATTGAAAAGGACAGCTTAGGCCCTAAAGAGATCCCTTCGGATGCCCTTTACGGGATACATGCCCTGAGGGCAAAGGAGAATTTCCCCGGGAACACTGCCTTCCCGGTTGAATGGTACATGGCTGTTGGAATTACAAAACTCGCCTGCTACAATACCTACCGGAAGTTCCGTGATACGGCAATAACAAAATACGGGAAGGACCTTTCAATCAAAATCATTGATGACAGTGTACTGGATGCAATGACCGCTGCTGCCAGAGAGGTCGCGGAAGGAAAATACCATGAACACTTCATAGTACCTGCTGTCCAGGGTGGTGCAGGGACAAGCATCAACATGAATATCAACGAGATCATCTCCAATGTTGCACTGATAAGGACTGGTAAAAAGCCAGGGGATTATGAGACGATCGATCCGGTTGAACATGCAAATATATACCAGTCGACGAATGATGTGATCCCTACAGCACTTACTGTGGCTGCCATGTTCCTGCTGCAAACGCTTGAAAACAGGGTGAACAGCCTGAGGCTGTTGATTGAAAATCTTGAAATTGGATCGGACGATAAGTTGCGCCCGGGTTTTACCCAGATGCAGGAGGCAGTACCATCTTCATTTGGAAGGCTTTTCAGCACTTACAATGAGGCGTTGTCGCGTGACTGGTGGAGAGTGTCGAAATGCATTGAGCGTTTGAAACCAGTGAATCTGGGCGGCGGAGCGATCGGGACAGGACTGGCGGTTCCCCGATTTTTCATAATGCAGGTAGTGCCTGAATTGCGCAACCTTACGGGGCTCCCGGTTTCACACAGCGAAAATCTCTCCGATGCAACATCCAATCTTGACAAGTGGGTTGAGGTGCATGCTATCCTGAAAACCCTGGCGGTCAACCTGGAAAAGATGGCATCGGATCTCCGGCTTCTTGCTTCGGATGTGGCCGGTACAAGGGTTATCTCAATCCCCGAAAAACAGGTTGGAAGTTCAATAATGCCCGGGAAGATTAATCCGGTCATCCCTGAATTTGTAATTTCCGTCTCCCACAAGGTCTACTCGAACGACAGCCTCATAAGTTCACTCTGCGGGCAGGGATGCCTGGACCTGAATGCATATCTGCCCGTAATCGGGTATGCACTCCTTGAAAGTATAAATCTTCTCATTTCTTCATGCAAGACAGCAGAAGAGAATCTTATTGCGGGACTGGCCGTTTACGATGGTCCCGCATATGATTCACTTATCCACGCTCCTTCGGTCACGACAGCTCTAACACCGCATATCGGGTACCACAGGGCCGCTGAGCTGGCAATGCTGATGAAGAATAATAAATATGATATCTTTGAAGCAAACAGGCTCCTGAAAATAATGGATGAGGAAAAGCTTGCCGGGATCCTTCAGCCTGGAAATCTTCTCAAGCTTGGATTCTCCCTGGATGATCTGAAAAAAGATCCTCTTTAATCAAAGTTAAGAAGATCCGTATCGATTTCACCCGAAGTATCACCCTTTTTCTTTTTACCGGGCTGCCTCCCGTCTTTCATAGCTTCCAGCCTTTTTAGTCCCCTGTACCCGATTTCCCTGAACTCCTCACCCCGTTCACCGAACTTCTCGAGGTCATTTATTCCCCAGTTGTAAAATCTTTCCGAAGCGTCAGTATTATGATATTTCTTCTCCTGAACCAGTCCTTTGAAAATTGCAAGCTGCGCTTTATAGTAAGAGTTATCGGCTGCCGGTAAACTCATAATTTTTTCAGCTTCATCATACTTTTTAAGAAGAAACAGGGTTTTTACATATTCACCTCTGAATAAAAGATTTGATGGATAGTTCCGGTGCAGAGTTTTACTGTAATCCAGTGCTTTTGGATAATTCTTTTCAAAGTAGATATTGATCCACGTCAGTATTGAATAGGACTCGACATAAAGTACAATTGAATTTTCAGCTGAATATTGAAGCTCCTTCAGACCTTTCTTCATGTCGCCGGAACGGAATAACATTGCAACCGGCTTATAAACCGGGTGATGTTCGGGATATGCCTCCCTGTAATAATTATAGAGCCCGGTAAAATAATAGAAATCGGGGTAAACAGAGGTAAATTCGAAAGATTTCATAACGCACTTATAAGAGCTTATCACCATGGGTATTACCTCCCTGTTCAGGTCATTTTCAGTATAATACAACAACAGTAATCCTCTTGAGCAAAGGTCGATCAAAAGCCTCTCAGGATCGTCAAACCATCCTTCCGCTGCCTCGCACAGCTGAATGCCCGTTTTAAGCTGTTGTTCAAAGTTTTTTGATTCACGATTTGCTGGAAGGAGAGGATAGTTCTTATAGTAGATCAGAATGCCCCTGAACAGATTGGAAGCCGGGTGTCCGGCATACTGCACATTAAGCTTCGTCAATATGGTCTCCGCATCTTTGAACTCCAGGTTGTAAATGCTGCCTATTCCTTTTTTGATCAGGTTTATTGCAATGGTATCCTTCAATATCTGGGCCTTGCCTGTCGCACTGATCAGGAACACGAGAAGAATTATAAAACCAATATATACAATGCTCCAATGCAGCCTGTTGTTCTTCATAACTAAGAAAACGCTAATCCTGAAAAGATATTTCGGACACCTGCTTCGGGTCAATTATCAGTAAATCCGGAAGCAAACTAATCGCGGCTAAATTAATAATTTTCAGGGACGCTGGCATTACGAACCAGCTTTACCCGGAGCCGGCGTCAATCAGCAGGAAATGCAAATGGCAATATTTTTCTTAATTTTGCACGATATTTTATTGAAAAATGACAAAAGGCAGGGAGGCAAAACCACATATCGGGATATACGGCCGAAGGAACAACGGCAAGAGCAGCCTCATAAACTGTCTTGCAGGTCAGGATATTGCCATCGTCTCTGAAATGGCCGGCACCACAACTGACCCGGTAAAGAAATCATTCGAGATAACCGGCTTCGGACCCGTAATCCTTGTCGATACTGCAGGGATAGACGATTCCGGCGACCTGGGTGAAAAGAGGGTCGAACGGACTCTGAGAACGCTTGAGATAATTGACATGGCAATGCTAATTGTTACGGAAAATTACTGGGGGGATTATGAAGATGACCTCATCGGAAAGTTCCGCAGCCAGGGAATCCCATTCATAATCATTCACAATAAGTCGGACCTGGATAAACCTGATGCCAGCTTCAGGGAAAGAATTAAAAATCAGACTGGCAGTGAAATACTTGAGTTTTCTGCCGTTGACAGACGCAACTATGAGAAGTTGATATCGCTGATAAAGGCAACGATCCCTGAATCTTCATTTAAGACTCCAGCCCTCCTGGGCGATCTGATCAGTCACGGCGATATCGTTATTCTTATAACTCCGATCGATGTCGAGGCGCCTGCCGGCAGACTTATCCTCCCTCAGGTGCAGGCAATACGTGATATTCTCGATAATGATGCAGTTGCAATTGTTTTGAAGGAGCGCGAGGTTGATGCGTTTCTTAAGAAAACAAAAATTAAGCCGGCACTGGCTCTAACTGATTCACAGGTGTTTGTCAAGGCTGATGCTTCGATACCCCCTGAAATTCCGCTTACGAGCTTCAGCATTATGCTCGCCAGGTTCAAAGGTGATTTTGAAAGTTACCTTAAGGGAACTCCTAAAATATCTGACCTGCGCAACGGCGACAGAATCCTTCTTCTGGAGTCATGCTCACACCATGTGGCGTGCGATGATATCGGCCGGGTAAAGATCCCGCGATGGCTCAATAATTTTACGGGCAAAAAACTTGATTATGATACCGTTGCCGGTCTTGATCTCCTCCCGAGGCCAATTACTGATTATGCCCTGGTGATCCAGTGCGGAGGATGCATGATCACCAGGAAGCAGCTTCACAACCGGCTCCTTCCTGCCATAAAAGCGGGGATTCCCGTCACAAACTACGGAATGGCGATTGCCTATGTGCAGGGGATATATAAGAGGGCGATAAAACCGTTCATTGGAGGGACAAAAGAAGAGGAGGCTTATCTTTAATTTTCTGCCTCTCCCCATACCGATAGCTATCGGAACCTCCCACAGTCAGGGAGGCATCAGAACCTGAAATATATAAATGGCATTATCCCGGTGCTCCTCATCTGAAAAAGCATGAAACCTATCAGCAGAACTATCAGTATCTGCATGGGAACCGGTATTTTAATAAACAGTCCGCGATACTTTTCCTTGATCTTTTCAGGGAGAAAATGTATAAGGTATCCGATGGCCATCAAAGAGAAGACCCCGCTGTAGACAGGGAACAGGGCGTTAAAAGAAGCAGGCATGAAATTATTGAAGATCTGCCTTAAAATCATGGTAACGCTGTGCATATCGGGCGCCCTGAAGAATATCCAGCAGAAACTGACGAAGTGGAAAGTAAAAAAGACCGACAATGCCCTGACAAACCACCTTTGCCTGGTTCTCACTCCGAATATGTAAATTTTTAATTTATCCAGTGCCAGCCCTATCCCGTGCAGGCCTCCCCAGATTATAAACCTGATATCGGCTCCGTGCCAAAGTCCGCCGATCAGCATTGTGACCATAAGGTTGACAATAGTCCGGACTTTCCCTTTTCTGTTTCCGCCAAGCGGAATGTAGAGATAATCCTTCAGCCACCTTGAAAGCGAGATATGCCATCTTTTCCAGAAATCAGAGATATCCGCAGCCTTGTAAGGTGAGTTGAAATTAAAGGGAAGCCTGAATCCGAGTATCAGTGCAAGCCCTATGGCAATATCGGTATATCCCGAAAAATCACAATAGATCTGCAATCCGTATCCATAAACGGCCATCAGATTCTCGAATCCCGAAAAGGCAGTGGGCAGATCAAATACCCTGTCGATAAAATTTACTGCTATGAAATCTGAAATAATAATTTTCTTTATCAGTCCCTTCGCAATAAGGAACACGGCATGACTGAACTCCCTCTGTGAGACGCTGTACTCTCTGTAAAGCTGTGGAATAAACTCAGAAGCCCTTATTATGGGTCCTGCAACAAGCTGGGGAAAGAACGACACATAAAATCCGAAATCAAGGATATTCCTTACAGGTTCAAGTTTCCTCCTGTACATGTCAATTGTGTAGCTTAACGACTGAAAGGTAAAGAATGAGATCCCCACCGGAAGAATTATATTTGTTATATCAAAGTGAGTTCCGAGAAGTCTGTTCGAAAAAGCTCCGAGAAAATCCACTGCAACAAAGTCAGTTCCCAGGATATCATTCATTGTCTGAACAAAGAAGCCGGTATATTTGAAATAGGCCAGTATGCCAATATTTGAAATTATGCTTATCACCAGAATGCTTCTTCTCCAAAACCTTGTCCCTGAACGGTGTATCATAAGTCCGCAGGAAAAATCGATCAGTGTTACGAACAGCAGCAGGACAAGGAAAAGTCCACCTGATTTATAATAAAAGAAGAGGCTTACAAGAAACAGATACATATTACGCAGTAATAACCTTTTATAAACCAGGCTGAATCCAGCCAGCACAAAGAGAAAGAAAACCCAGAATGCCGGAGCCGAAAAAATGAAAGGCTTGTCAGGATCATATCTGAATAGCAGTGAAATAAAATTGCCGGCAAAGCCTTTTTCTTCCGTAACCTTTAGCTTTTCAACATTGTTATAGGAAGCAGGGTGGGAAACTGTATCCACGGCGATTGCATCAGCACCCGCGTGGTAAGACCCGGATCCATTCATTCCGAACAGGTCGGACATCATCATCCGGGCCAGGGTATCAGCGCCCTGGTCGGTAAAATGAACAAAATCCTTCTTCGCAAGCGGAGGTTCCAAACTATTCCATTTAATAATTGATGAGGGCCCTCCCATCGCATTAAAGGCATCCCAGAACAGCGCTCCCGATTCGTCTGAGGCTTTTCTCTGGGCATCGATGATGTCAGGTATGTTCGGATATGATTTTATTTCCTCTCCATCGCTGTATGCCATGTCGGTCAGGCCTATAACAATAAAATCCGTTCCCGGCGAAATCTCCTTCAATAATGAGATCTGGCGGACAAGCCCCTTTTCATAATACGAATAATTATTCCTTACGTTCCTTACAATGTTCAATCCGTAATGCAATACTATCAGATCGGGTGAAAAAAACCGGTATGAGTCCTTCAGGTTTTCACGGTCAACCATCGTAAACTCAAGGCCTGCACTGCCTCTCTGTGGAATGTTGTCAACAATTATCCCGTTCTTGCTCTCTATGCTTATGCCGTAAATATCAGGACTCGCTCTTCCTGAAAAATCTATAAGTATGTTTTCCGCGTTGTACAGCGGACAAACGAACTCATTCAGGTCATTTCCCTTCGGGAGGGAGTCCGTAAGGGTGGGATTATTTCCGGCTTTTACACTTATCTTTATGATATCCTGAGGATTCCGGTAAAGAATCCTCAGCTGATCGTACGTTGAAGCTGAGCTGTCGGCAAATCTCGACGGTACTATTCTGATCCACGCTTTTACTGTCTCGCGCGAAATTTCATTTTCCGGCATATACCTGCAATAGGCCATAAACGGTCCCAGGCCGTTGTGAGAGATCTCACCGTTCTTGTAAGAAAGATAGTTAAACCGTTTCCAGTTTGAAGATGCCCTGACAAAGATTGACCTGGTATAGGAGACAGGCATGACAGGCAGGAAAAGACCCGGACCGGTTCCGCAATTATCCTTCCTCAGGTCTGATCGCAGGTACGATGTTAACCGGTCTCCTTCAATCTGCGAATCACCATAATACATAATCCTGACCTGTCCCTTTGAGTAGCGCAGGGAATCAAAGAATCTTCCAAGAGGATCCGGAGGCAGGGTTACCAGGAGTTGACCGGTCGTATCGTGCACGGTGAGACTATCGTGATCAACAGGTGTCGAAGTATCAGCTAAAATTTCATGAAGAGTATCGGCCGAAATTACCCTGTTTGTGCTGTTTCCCCGGGTTTCGTCCGGAAACAGTTTCTGTATCAGTTCCCCGGGAATCAGGGTTTCAGGAGTTGGCAGGTCGAAACTTCGCGGCAAAAAATAATAAAGGCCTGTAAAACAGATCAGAAAGATAAGCAGTAATAAAAATGATCTGGACGGACGCATTATTTAGCAAGGGATCAGCTCTTCTTCTTGATTTTTAGTTTTTGCCCGACCTGAATCTTGCCCGGATCGGAAATATTATTTAATGAGAGGACATCGCTGGTACTTACATTTTCAAACATTTTCACTATATCCCATATTGTATCTCCGTACCTTACAGTATAAGTTATGAAATCTCCGTCATATTCTGACTGTGTGGTAGTTAAAACAGGATTAACCGGTACCGTCTTACCGCTCATCTGCTGCTTCTCGGCAAAGGACATCGAATTTATTTTTGTATAAAAGTCGGATTTGGCAGGATCGACATAAATTGCAAGCTTCTGCCCAATGCGTATCGTGTTCCGGTAAATATTGTTCCAGTTCCTCAGATCTGAAAGTCCTACATGATACCATTCTGAAATGAATCCGAGGTTGTCGCCATCCTTTACCGTATATGTGATCCTGGTCTTCCCCTTAATATCGACCGGGGCATATGTGGAGCGTGAGGGATTGGCATTAAGGTTCATCCTTGAAAGATAAACATCAGGTTTGTAATTTCTGATGGTGTCATTAAGATCGATGAAATCGCCAAGGTGACTCATCGGAAGTGTAAGTGACACGGGTTTTGAGGATCCGGGAACAAGGCCTGTCCGGTACTGTGGATTCAATGCCCTGAGTTCGCCAAGCGGGATCCCCATAACTTCAGAAATCTGGTTAAGGTGGATATCCTTGTTCACCATTATCGTATCGGTCGATACCGGTATGTTAAGCGGGAGCGGTTTTATATGATGTTCCTCGAAATAATTAACAGCGTAAGTTGCAGCAACATACTGGGGTATATATCCCCTTGTCTCCCTGGGCAGCCGGATGTATATATCCCAATAGTCCTTCTTGTTGCCTGAACGCCTGATGGCCTTGTTAACATTACCGGGTCCGCAGTTATAAGCTGCAATAACAAGGATCCAGTCGTTATAGATTTTATACAGGTCCTTCATATATTTTGCTGCTGCATGGGTTGATTTCACAGGGTCACGCCTTTCATCAACCAGCGAATTTATAGTCAGTCCGTAAAACCGGCCTGTACTGTACATAAACTGCCACATCCCGGTTGCTCCCACGCGTGAAACAGCATTGGCATTCAGTGCCGACTCGATTACCGCCATATATTTCAGTTCAACCGGAAGGCCATAGGCATCAAAAATATCCTCGATAAGCGGGAAATAGTAATTCATCAGTCCGAGAACAGCGCTGAACTTATCCCTTTGCTTTATTGTGTAAACATGGATATGATTCCTGATAATGCTGTTATATGGAAGCTTAATCACCGAATTTACCTTTTTCAACCTTTCAATATAAAGTGAATCGGGGTATTCTTTTCCTATCGAATCATTTACGAAATCCTCAGGAAATTCCTTCAGGGCCATCTTCACATACCAGCTGTTGACAAGGCTGTCAAGGTCCCTGGTAATCTTCTCGGAATACATTTCTGACTTAAGGATAATGGTATCATTGACAGCAAAAATAGCCGGGGCCATGACTGCAAAAACCACTGTTATCAGGAATTTCTTTAATTTCATCAGTATATAATTTTGATTTTATCGGTATGATAGCTTGCCCCGCTTCGGCGGGGGAACCGCACATGATTTGAAATTATATCCAGCCGGTGTTTTTGATTTTTACAAATCATTTGGGTTTCATTTATTTAAATTTTATTTAAAACGTGAAAGTCAGGCAAATATTTAATCCTGCTCCCATTGTTCCGGGAACCGGCATATGAGCGGGAGAAAACTGCAGATCAAGTTTGTCGCTCACGTCAAAATCAAACAGGCTGGCATCAACATTAGCGTCGAGTATGGAAATGAGATACCAGGCAGCAATACCGATGTACGAAAGATCGCGGTATTTTTTGTAATAATCAACAGCCTGCAGCAAATTATCACGCACCCATGATTCACTCGAAGGATCATATGTATCAGGATGCAGGACAGGATCATAGGATGAAGGTTCGGCCCATTTTATCAATTCAATATAACTGGCTGTCTCAGGAATTTTATCAGTAAAATCCTGGTAGGCCTTCATCATTGTATTATAATTATCCGTATTAAAGCCCACACTGTAAACAAGTCCGCCGAATCCTGCGTATACAAGCGGTATTTTCCAGTATTTCTTGTTATAGACCTGCCCAAGACCAGGGAATGCGACAGCCAGCATTGTTGCTTTCAGTGGTTCGGCTTTGAAGCTGATCCTTTTTGGCCTGGTAACCGACAGGGTGTCCTGTGCTGTTATGTCATGCGGCACGCAAAACATAAGCACGATGAGAAGAATTGCAGGTTTAAAAACTGTCCTCAAGCCAATCAGAGCCGGTGCTTAACTTACCCGGGAGTAATCCGGCGCGACAAATATAATTATTTTCAGGTGTTGAGGCGGTCAAAGATTCCCAAAATGCGTTCCATATCTTCCGGATTTTCAAACGGGATAACTATTTTTCCCTTTCCCGTTTCGTTTATCCTGAAGTTTATTTTAGTCGAGAAAATTCGGTTGAGATGCTCTGAAAGCTGTTTAAAATCATCATTCAGTTTCTTCTTTCTTTCACCCCGTGCGGGATCCCTGATTTTTTCCGATTGCATAACCCTGACGAGTTCCTCTGCCTGCCGCACTGAAAGCTCGTTGTCGACTATACGGTAATATACATCCATTTGCAATTTCGGATTCTCGATATTGACAAGTGTGCGTGCATGCCCCATCATCAGGAGCTTATTTTTTATCCCAAGCTGTATTTCAGCAGGGAGACGCAGGAGACGCAGGTAGTTTGAGATCGTTGACCGTTGTTTGCCTACCCTGTCGCTCAGCTGTTCCTGTGTCAGCCGGCACTCTTCAATAAGCCGCTGAAAACTGATAGCCACTTCCACAGCATCCAGATCCTCACGCTGAATATTCTCAACCAGTGCAAGTTCGAGCATTGCCTGATCGTCAGCGGTCCTGATATATGCGGGCACATGACTAAGTCCGGCAAGTCGTGCGGCTCTCAGCCGGCGTTCACCTGCAATGAGCTGGTACCGTCCGTTCCCGGTCTCCCTTACAGTCAGCGGCTGGACGATACCCAGCTTTCTGATTGATGAGGCAAGCTCTTCAAGCGCCTGCTCATCAAAATGCGTTCTGGGCTGGAACGGATTTCCGTCGATGGAATCGACAGAAATATCAAGATTCGCTTCTACCTTTTTTTCAAGCGCTTCTTTTTCAACACCCTCTATCAGCGCACCAAGTCCTCTTCCTAAAGCGTTTTTCTTATTCATTGTAAATTCCGGTTACTGTAAAAGTAAAACAGGTTCATACGCTGCTTACCTTCGATTCCTGTTTTTCGATAAGCTCTTTTGCCAGGTTCAGGTAGTTCACGGTACCTCTTGAATCAACATCGTACAATATTGCAGGCTGTCCGAAACTTGGCGCTTCCGAGAGCTTAACATTCCTCTGTATTATCGTTTTGAAAACCATCTGCTGGAAATGTTTGTTTACCTCTTCCGCCACCTGGTTTGATAACCTCAGCCTCGAATCGTACATTGTGAGAAGAAACCCTTCAATTTCAAGATCAGGATTAAGGTTATTCTGAATTATTTTAATTGTATTAAGAAGCTTGCCAAGGCCTTCCAGGGCAAAATATTCACATTGAACAGGTATGATGACCGAGTTTGCGGCTGTAAGAGCATTGACGGTAAGCAGCCCCAGGGAGGGTGAACAGTCGATGATAACGTAGTCAAAACGGTCAGATATCTTGCGAAGGAGGTGCTTTAGTATTTTTTCTCTTTCAGGTCTGTCGAGCATCTCGATTTCGGCGCCCACCAGGTCGATATTCGACGGCATCAGCGAAAGGTTCTCAACGCCGCAGCTATGAAGGGCCTCAGCAGGTTCCTTACCGTCGATCAGGCAGTCGTAAACAGTGCAGGTTATCTGACGTGCATCAACCCCGATTCCCGAAGTTGCATTGGCCTGGGGATCTGCATCCACAATAAGCACCTTCTTTTCAAGAGCTGCCAGACTAGCCGCCAGATTTATCGCTGTCGTCGTCTTACCTACCCCGCCCTTCTGATTTGCGATCGCTATAATCCTTCCCATAGTCTTTTCTTTGATTTATCAGGTTTACTTTCGAGCTTCAAATTTACTATTTATGATATTCAGCTTCCGTCGCAAAATAATGTAATTGTGAACATTCCTTTTGCGGTTTTCAACACGTTATTAACATACCCGTTTTGCATAAAATAGTTTAAAATATTGACTTTATGCATCTTGGCGTTTTTGTGCCTTCATGGCAAAATAAATCATTACAGGTCGAAAAAATACCATCACCCGGTTATTTTTTATCCATTTATTTCCATCTTTGCTTTACCTAAACTCATTCTGATGGAAAAGAGCACTTTAACCAGTGACTGGTTCGCAATTGTCAACCCAAATGCCGGAAGTGGAAAGGGCAGTAAGGACTGGGGCAGGATCTCCTCTCTTCTTGAAAAGAACGAAATTCCATTCAGCTTTAAGTTCACTGAAAGAAGGGGACAGGGAATAGAATTTGCGGGTGAAGCAGTTTCTGCAGGCTGCCGCAGGATCATAATTGTTGGAGGTGACGGTACATTGAATGAAGTTGTGAACGGGGTCTTTACTCAGGACAGCTGCTCCCCGTCAGGTGTCACGCTAAGCATGATCCCTGTCGGAACCGGTAATGACTGGGGAAGAATGTTTGGGATCCCGCTGGTTTATGAAGGTGCAATAAAGGTGATAAAAGACGGTAAGAGCATGCTCCACGACGTGGGGGTGATTGATTATTATGAAGGTGAGAGGAAGGAAAGACGCTATTTTATAAATATAGCCGGACTTGGTTTTGAGTCGCTGGTCGTAAAAAAGACCAATAAGCAGAAAGAAAAAGGGAAGAGCGGCAAGGCCGTTTATTTGTACAATCTCCTGTCGAGCCTGATTTTATACAGGAACACCCCCGCTGAGATTACTATTGACGGTAAAAAAGTCAGCTCAAGGGTTTTCTCAATCAATGTTGGGAATGGAAGATATTGCGGAGGAGGTATGCGGCAGACGCCGGATGCGCTGCCTGATGACGGATTGCTTGACATTACAGTTATCAAGGAGATGGGAAAATTTGAAATATTAAAAAGCCTTAAATTACTTTACGACGGTACCATACTGAGCCATCCCAAAATCGACGGATACAGGACAACCAGTCTGAGTATCACTTCCGATTCATTGCTTTACATTGAAGCTGACGGCGAATCGCTTGGTCATACTCCTGTGGAGTTCAGTATTATGCCACTGGCTGTTAATATAATTTATGGGAGGGGTATTATTCGGTGACTCTTATCTCGTAAAGTTTTGGCCAGCGTTTGCCAGTAACAAAAATCCTGTCGTTAACAGCGTCGTAGGCGATTCCGTTAAGGACATCAGCATTGATTTCAAGCCGTTTTGATCCCGGGAAAAGTCCGGAAAGGTCAACGTATGAGTTTACCTTTCCGCTTGCCGGATCGATTCTGGCAATAAGATCAGTCTGCCATATATTGGCCCATATCTCCCCTTTAATATACTCAAGCTCATTCAGTTGATCGACCTTTTTTTCATTATCATAGACCTCTACCCTGGAGACTGCAGTAAACATCTCAGGTTCATAAAAATAAAGAACATTGGTCCCGTCACTCATCACGATCGTCTCATTCATTGTAGTCAGACCCCAGCCTTCTGTAGGATAATAGATCTTGTTAATTACACTGAAACTTGATTTTTCATATACAAATCCCACCTTATTGGTCCATGTAACCTGGTAGATCCTGTCCCTGTAGAGTGCAATACCCTCACCAAAAAGCGATTGATCCAGGTTATGCTGCCTCAGGACCTTCCCTGTTTCAAGCTCAACTTCCCTAAGGCTTGATCCCGCTGTCTGGCCTGTTCCCTCAAACAAAACGCCATTGTCATAAACCAGCCCCTGGGTAAATGCATCCTGATCGTGAGGATATGAATGGACCACTTTATAGATTAGTTTTTCCGGTGTTACATCCGAATAAATGATCACGAACCGTGTAATTGTCTGAATCTTACTGTTACTAAAGGCAACAGCCTTTACCGATTTTCTCCCGGTCGTTCCGGTCATTTCCGGGGGGACCGGAATCTGCCATGGCCCCGATTTCATAACCGCAACCGGCTTCCCGTCAAAGAATATCTTCACCGAATCGTAAAGCCTTCCCTCCCTTTCCGGTGCCACCGATACAATGATGGGATTGTTAAGCCTGAATTCCGCGTTCTCTTCCGGCAACAGCATCTTCATTAATTTTGCATCGCGATCCTCTTCCACAACAGCAGCCCGGCTAATGTCCGCTTTCCCGGCTTCACCCGAACGCCCTGAACAGGAGATAGTCCATGCAAAAAGCATGATACCCAGAGTTATGAGGACGTACCTCGTGCACTTAGTTTCCATCCTGCCTGTCTTTCTTTCCGAAAAAACGCCTGATACTGTTCTTCCTGGCAGCAGCTATCTGCCTTTCCATCTCTTTCTGATGAATATCAAAAGGGACAAGGACCTGCCAGACTTCACTCCATCCGGGAAATCCCCCGATGTTTTTGTCGTCAATATATATATCGGCATCTATTTTCCTGCTTACGCTATCATCGAAAACTTCTTCAGGGTAGTTTTTATTGACTGCATAAAACTCTATCCCGTTCCGTCTGCAAAATTCCACGGCTTCATCAAGCTGTTCTCCGCTCCTGAAAGTCCAGAGAATAAGCCTTGCACCCAGTTTTTCGAGCTCCTTCAGAGTCTGAAACGCAAAAAGCTTCTCCTTCCCGATCCCGGGAAACTCATGATCAACGATAGTGCCATCAAAATCCACCGCTATCCTGATGTTGTTTAAATTTACCATCCAGTCAGGTTTGTTTCATGCAAATCTAATAAAAAAGAGTAAATTATAATCCCTGCATTTAAAAAGCAAACATACCTGATATTATGTCTGACGTCAAACAAATGAAGAAGATTGTTTCCTTCCTGTAACTCAATTAGTTTCAGTTCCGATTACATTTTTGGCAAAATTTATGATACATTTGTTCTCCTTTCCGTAAGAACATTGGCAGATATGAGACATATTCCTAACCTGATAACCTGTCTGAATCTGGCAGCGGGATTCTTTTCAATTGTTTTTGCAGCAAACGGGGATCTTGTTACATCGTCGTGGTTCATTGTTGCTGCCATGATTTTGGATTTCCTCGACGGGTTTTCAGCGCGGCTTCTCAAAGCTTATTCCGAAATCGGGAAAGAGCTCGACAGCCTGGCCGATGTGGTCAGCTTCGGCGTTGCACCGGGTTTTATAATTTACAGGTTGATCTCGGGCTCTTATCAGAATATCGTTCCTTATTTTTCAGGTTTTGAAAACGCACTGATAGTGGTAATAACATTTTCTCCCGTCATAATGCCGGTTTGCGCGGCTTTGAGGCTTGCAATATTCAATCTTGATTCAACCCAGTCAACTTCATTTAAAGGATTGCCGACACCGGCAAATGCCATTGCAGTAATATCGTTGGTAATTGCCGCAAACTATTCCGACATTCCGCTGCTGAAGAGCCTTTCCACATCACCGGTGTTCCTCGGTGTTTATACGCTGGTTCTTTCCATTCTCATGGTTACACGGATCCCCCTGATCTCGCTGAAGATCAAGTCGCCGTCCATTAAGGGGAATGAGGGAAGATATATACTTGCCGGACTGGTCATAATTTCATTCCTTGTTCTTGGAATTGCGGCAGCCCCGCTGATAATCCCTCTCTATTTTATTTCGTCATTCGTTTCCCGGTTCTTCTGACCAGGCAGTTCAGATGCTTTATCACCGGCCGGAAATTTATTCTCATAAAATGATAACGCAGCCTTTATTATTAACCAGGCAGCAATAATGAATGCCGGCCAGAGAAGGTACTGAAGGATTCCTGAGATATACATGGTTTAAGATTTCAGATTACTTTAATATACATGCCCTTCTGCTTTCATCTCCTCTCCGGTTATCCTTGTAACATTAATTGATTTCCAGGCATACCAGATATAAGCAATAATAAACGGTATCAGGAACGAAACGTACATCATTGTTTTCAGGGTGAACAGGCTTGATGAAGCATTCCGGATGGTAAGGGAGCTGTTCAGGTCGAAGGTCGACGGATAGAATGTTGTTCCGTTAAAACCTGCTACAAGAAAAAGGGAGAACACCGTAATGACCGTGCCGGCCCCCGTGAACCAGATTCCTCGCCGGCTGCCCCGGAAAAGTGTCGCTGCAATGCCCCATATCACTCCTGCCACCCCTGCAAGGAACAGGACCAGCACAATTGGCATACCGGTCAGGTTATGAAGGTATTTGTTTTTTTCCATGGTTACCTCTCCGGTAACCGGATCAGAGGCAAATCCCTGCGAAACAAGAAGGGTTACAAGAAAGAGCAGAAAAAAGGTAAGGAAAACGATTGAATTCATTGCGAGTTTCCTGACCGATCTTCCGGTGAGATCCTTATCGTCAATTGAGTTTATTAAATAGAGCAATCCGTTGGTACGTGCCAGGAAGAGCACTGCAAGTCCAAGTGCAAGGTTTCTTCCGTTAAGAAGGGCTTCCAGCCCGTGCCATGGTGTTGACCATCTTACCTGGTTCATCTCATTCAGGCTGAACTGTGATCCTGTAAAAAAGGTAGCCACAGCCGTTCCTATAAGGAAAGGTCCAAATGAACCATTCAGGAAGAGAAATATGTCGAAAGTTTTCTGACCGTATACATTTGACGGCTTCGACCTGTATTCATAGGCAATTGCCTGGATAATAAAGCTGAAGAGAATTGCTATCCACACCCAGTAAGCACCCCCGAAGCTGGCTGCATAAAAGAGGGGAAATGCTGCAAAAAATGCACCACCGAAAGTAACCAGGGTGGTGAATGTAAATTCCCATTTCCTGCCCAGTGCATTAACCATCATGGTTTTCTGAAGGTTGTTCCCCGGCAGGGAAAAGATCATCGATTGTCCGCCCTGAACGAACATGAGAAAGACAAGCAATCCGGCCAGAAGTGCAATAATCAGCCACCAGTAGTGCTGCAGGAAAAGATGTGAGATCATTATTGTCATGTGATTTCCTCCTAATGTTTTGGTCCAAGCTTTATCTGTTTAATCATGATCGAGACTTCTGCCACAAGCAGCAGGGTAAAAAGTACCGCAAACATAAAGAATGTGGTCATCACCGATCCTGTTTCTAATTGCGAAACTGCTCCCGAAACCGGCATAAGATCCTGTATTATCCAGGGCTGCCTTCCCATTTCAGCGAGTACCCACCCCGATTCGCCGGCTACATAGGGCAACAGGATCGAGCAGAGAACCACCCACAGGAACCATCTTCTCTTTAGCAGGCTGTCAGTGAAAAGGTAATAGAGGGCAAGTCCGAAGACCAGTATGAAGTAGAACCCCAGGATAACCATCAGGTGGAATGAATAGAAGGAAACCGGAACGCTCGGGATCACCTCTTCAGGCTTGTCAATTGAAGCATACCCAAAATACCTGAAATAATTATCATTGAAATCCTTGTCGCGGAATATCAAAGATATCTCACCGGCTTTTTCAGTTTCATTATTTTTCCTGGCCTCCTTATAGTCTGAAAGAAGCTCCCTGGCAGCCCTGCCCCGTTCAATCTTTTCCGAAACCGGCATTATGCCTCTGGAAGGGTTGCCCGATACCAGGTCGGTCAGGCCGGGAACAAAGACCTCCCTGTCACCACCCGTCATAACTGACAGAAAACCAGGGATCTCAATCCTGACAGCAAATTCCTTCTGGTTCGTTTCTCCGATTTTCTTATCGGAATTCTTTAAAATTCCCAGCGCAACAAGACCGGCCTCCTCCTTCCCATCGTACAAGGCCTCAAACGCTGCAAATTTAACAGGCTGAACCCTCGAGAGCGTTCTGGCAGAACTGTCACCTGTATAAGCAACCATTACCGAAGAAAGCAGGCCGAAAATACCTGCAACCAGTATGCTTCGCTTTGCCAGGAATTCTTCCCTTTTACAGATAAGATACCAGGCGCTGATCCCAAGGACGAACATTGAACCAAGCAGAAAACCTGATGAGATCGTGTGCAGGAATTTATCGATGGCAACCTCATTGAACAAGACTTCCCAGAAGTTGACCATCTCATTTCTTGCCGTTTCAGGATTGAACACCATACCTTCGGGATTCTGCATCCAGCCGTTCGCGACAAGGATCCACAAGGCTGACAGGTTGGCTCCGATCGCTACCAGCCATGATGACAGCAGGTGGAATTTCCTGCTTACCTTATTCCACCCGAAGAACATAACCGCGACAAATGTTGATTCCAGGAAAAAGGCCAGAATACCTTCGATTGCCAGTGGAGCCCCGAAAATGTCGCCGACGAACCAGGAATAGTTCGACCAGTTGGTACCAAATTCGAATTCAAGGATTATTCCTGTTGCGATGCCAATGGCAAAGTTTATTCCGAACAGGGTCATCCAGAACCGTGTTATGCGTTTCCATGCCTCATTGCCGGTAGTGTAATAGATTGTTTCCATTATGGCAATAATGAATGACAATCCAAGTGTAAGAGGCACAAAAAGCCAGTGATAGATTGCTGTCAGTGCAAATTGTGCCCTTGACCAGTCAACGAGAGCTAAGTTCAGATTCTCTATCATGATCCTATTTTGAATTAATTAATTGATCCCTTACATATTCGCTTTTCTGTTCATCATTGTCGTATTTCCCGTCAAGAAAATCCCTGAAGAAAAATAATTTCAGCACAAGAAAAATTATTAAGAGCTTTACCAGGATTATTATCCAGACTCTCCGGCCCCACCATGACATTGTTTTAAAGCCTTCACCGTAAAAATTGACTATACTTTTTATCTTAATAATTAACCTGTTCATTTACAGTGATCTAATCTGAATTTACTTCCGGTCTCCCCCTCTTTCGTGTTGATCTGACGCCGGTTTTCACAGTCTGTCTTTTGACATTGAGGATGGGAAGCTGCCTGCCCTCCTCGGGAGGGCCCCCGGATAAGCCTGATGTAATTTTCTGGACTGCCTTGAAACCATAGAAGAATTCCCTTGCAAAGACCCTGAGGACGGTATAGGCCGGGATTCCCAGGATCATTCCCGGAATACCTGCCGCAAATCCGGCAGCAAGCACCACAACGAAGATCTCCAGCGGATGTGCCTTGACGCTGTTTGAAAAGATTACAGGTTGAAATACAACATTATCGATAAGGTGTGTTATTGCTTCCACCAGGATCATATAATAGACAAGGGGAATTACAACAGTGTTGAAATCCTGGTTGATATGCGAGGCAACCCCCATTATTATTGCAATTAACAATCCAAGCCAGGGACCTACATAGGGTATCACATTAAGGATTCCAAGGATCAGCCCCATCACCAGGGCCTGCTGAAAATCAATTCCGGCTAAGGTCATTCCTATATCGATCAGGATCATGATACAGGTGCTCTGAATAACTATTCCTATGAAATACCTTGTAAGCAGGTTCTTTATTGAATTAAGAGCCCTGGTTACATTATCCACATACTTGTCGGGGATCCACATCAGGATTGATTCATAAAAGAGATGCTGATCCTTCAGGAAGAAGAATGTAATGAAGGTGATTGAAAAAACTGCCACAACGGCATTCCCCAGCGTGCTGATAAATGAACCGATGAAGTTTTGAATCATCTCAATATTCAGCACATCCGCCACTTTCGCTTCCAGGTAGTCTTTGACCGATAACTGGTCAAGGATTGAAGGATTCAGGCTTGCAATGATCTTTTCAAATTTCTCGATCGGTCCGTTAATCAACTGAACCAGCTTTTCACTGTCAATTGTCGAAAAGTAGTTTATCTGTTTTGTGACAAGAGGTACAAAAATTATGAAGAACAGAATGATCACGCTCCAGAGGAAGACCAGCGTGATCAGGGCGCTAAGCGCCCTGGGGAAATTCCATTTTCTTATTCTGATCCTGCACAGAAGATCGACCAGCGGCCGCCCGACTATCGACAGAACGCCTGAGACAAGAATATAAACCACGATATTCCTGAAGAACCACAGTGCCGCTATAAAAACCAAAATACCGGCAAATATAAGTATGTTCCTTAATGTGGTTTTCATCGAATATGTATTTGTATATACAAACCTAATTCAATTTTTCGGAATTACATATAGTTAGTTCAAACTAGCGAGAATGGCAAAAATACCCTCAACAAGTAGTAAAATTGATCATTATTTTGCCATTATGACAGGCCCATTCTTAAAATACATGCCATTATGTCTGAATCAGGCAATTGGAACAGAAGTTGCAAAATGAGGAGTGTAAATGATCAATAAAATGTTTAACTAAAATACAGGAGGACAAAACTATGTTACCATCAATCACAAACAGAAGTTTCAGGCCATTTTACCTGCCAAGCTTTTTTGAAGATGACTTTTTCCCGGCATTAAACAGCAGGAAAGATTCTTTACCGGCTGTTAACATCAGGGAAGACGACAAGAAATTCACGCTCGATCTGGCTGTACCCGGTATGGATAAGAAAGATCTGAAAATTGACATCAATGATGATGTTCTTACGATCTCGTCCGAAACAAAGAATGAATCGGAAGAATCTAAGGACGGATACAAAAGAAAAGAATTCAGCTACGCTTCCTTCTGCAGAAGTTTTCAGTTACCTGAAAATGTAAACAAGGAAAAAATAGAAGCCAGTTACAAGGACGGCGTTCTGAGTGTGGCACTTCCAAAAGCTGAGGAAGAAAAGAACAAGATCTCAAAACAGATCAAGATTTCGTAGAAAAAAATTATTTAAAAGAATCCCGGTCAGGAGCCGGGATTTTTTTTCATTTTTCAAGCACCTTCCTGGCAAACTTCCTGCCAAATTCCACGAGTGCATCCTTTTTCCCTGCGCCGGGTGCAAATTTGAACATCTGGGGCTCATCAACAACATTAAGTTTCAGATTTTTCAGATTCTCAGCAATAATTTTGGGACCCTCTCCGCTCCAGCCGTACGAACCGAAAGCGCCTGCCGGCTTTCCCTTGTCCCTTAATGGATTAATAAGGGCAAATAACTTATATACCGGGAGCAAAGTGTTCTGATTTATAGTGGGTGAACCCACAAGGATGGCGTCGGAAGTAACAAGCTTTGCATCAAGTTCTCCCAGCTCAATGTTTTCAATATCGGTTATGTCCACATCAAAATTCCCTACAGCGGATATACCTTCAGCTATATGACCGGCTGCATCCTTTGTATACCCGTAAGCCGACACGTATGCAATGAGGATCTTCTTTACAGGTTTATCCCCGGTCAGTTTAAGGTACTCTTCCGAATACTGTTCGGAAATGTCAATTATCTCTCTCAGGTCTTCACGGTGCATCGGGCCATGACCGGGACAGATCATATTGATTTCAAGTGGCCTTATCTTCTCAATTGCTTTGACCATAAACCTGCTGTAGGGTTTCAGAATCACATCAAAGTAATATTTGTAAGATTTAAGAAAATCGGGTGTAAGGCTGCTGAACATATTATAATCGCAGTAATGAGCTCCGAACGAGTCGCAGGTAAACAATAATTTATCCTCTTCAAGATATGTAAAGATCGTATCGGGCCAGTGCAGATTGGGTGCCGAGATGAACCTTAATGTCTTATTGCCCAGGTCGAGAGTATCTCCGTCCCTCACCACAAGCGATTTGAACGGGGCATTCACAATATCCTCAATATACCTTATGGCATTTCCGCTGCCAACCACGGTAGCGGAGGGAGCAACTTCGAGAAGCATCTGCAGGCTACCTGAATGATCCGGTTCGGTATGATCAAGAATTATGTACTCTATTTCCTGCGGGTCCGTCACCGAGCGTAATTTCTCAAGATACTTATCGCTGAACTTTTCCTTTGCAACCTCTACCAGGGCTTTTTTCCCGGCATTTATAAAATAAGAGTTATACGTTGTGCCGAATTCAGTGGTCATCACGATATCAAATGTCTCAATATCATAATCAAGAATCCCTATCCATTTAATATCATCAGTAATATTTATTACCCTGTCATCTTCCCTTTTCATAATCATTGATATTATCCGATCTTCGCAATAATACTCCTGTTGGCTTTTACCTGCTGAAGGATCGGGACTTCAACTTCGGTCCCGAGCGGCAGGAAAATGTCAACCCTCGATCCAAATTTGATAAATCCCAATTCCTCTCCCTGCGTAACATCCTGATTTTCCTTTGCATAGGTAACAATTCTTCTTGCCACAGCCCCTGCAATCTGCCTGATAAGAACCTCTTCTCCCGTACTGGTCTCGATAACAACCGAACTGCGTTCATTCAACTCTGATGATTTTGGATGCCAGGCTACCATATAGTGTCCGGGATGGTAGCTTACATGCGTAACATGACCCGACACCGGATATTTATTGCTGTGCATGTTGAACGGAGACATAAAGATAGAGATCTGCAGCCGTGTATCCTTGAAATATTCCATTTCCATGGTCTCTTCGATCACTACCACCTTTCCGTCGGCAGGAGCATATACCAGCCCGGGATCAGGATCCAGTCGCCTGACCGGCAGACGAAAGAAGAACAGTATGAAAACATAGAACACAATGGAGAAAAAAAGGAAAACCCATCTGAACAGGGTATTCCCGGGCCATAAAAAAGCAGCCAGGACGTTTAGCAATAGCAGAATTATGAAACCAACTGCCAGAATATTATACCCCTCCTTGTGAATTCCCATGTTTCAAGATTTTTTGCAAAGCTAATCAAGACTAACCAATCATCCAAAAAGAGATATGAAAAGATAGACAATCGGAAATGACAGGAAAGCGCTGTCGAACCTGTCAAGAAAACCACCGTGGCCGGGCATTATGGAGCCTGTATCCTTTACCCCGGCGCTTCTTTTGAACATCGACTCGACGAGGTCGCCGAAAGTGCCCGCCACCGTTATCAGTATCGCGATTATAATCCAATCTGTTTTACCAACCACTCCGAGCCACCCTGAAAGCAGCCAGGCAACAAGTATTGCAACTAAGCCCCCGCCAAAAAATCCTTCCCATGATTTTTTCGGGGATATTCTTTCCATAAGCCTGTGACGGCCTAAAGAGACACCTGTAATGTAAGCGCCTGTATCATTTGCCCATAAAATAAGCAGGAACCCTACGATGATACCTGGTGAAAAGCCCGCTGTTTCGTTGGGAAGCAGTGAATCAAGGCCGGTTTTTGAGAATGCCGCATAGGGAAACAATGATATCGGAATTGCAATGTAGATAACCGCAAAAAAGGTATGCGCCAGTGAGTCAAAAGGTTTATCCTGTTTCCGGTAAAGCTCGATCACCATTATAATGGCAATCAGCGGCAACAGGAACAGGTAGGATCTTTGACCGGTAAAACCGGCTGCAACCAGAGTTGAGACAGAGTACAGGGCAATGCCTGTAATTATCCCGCCGGCAATCTGGGGATGCACTTCACTGTCCCTGACCACCTGGTAGTATTCGTACTGTGCACCAGCGATTATCAATAATCCAGTGAAAAAGAATGAAATCGGGTGAAGCCAGAATCCTCCCAAAATAAAAACTACGATCCATACTGCGGTTAAGGTCCGCCTGGCAAAGTTGCTCAAAATTCCTGACTATTATTCTTTTCAGTTGGTTTGTTCTCTTTTTCCGTCCCCTCTTCGGGACTGTTTTCTTTCTGATCAGGACCATGTTCCGGCTCCGGCACATTTTTCCCGGTAGCACTTTTCACCGGATTTTTTTGACCAGGCGTCTGGGCAGGAGCCTGCAGTTTCACAGCGGCCTCTCTTTCTTCCTTCAACACGTCGGCTCTTCTCTTGCCGAATATCCTCTCAAGGTCCTCACTGAATATTACCTCTTTCTCGAGAAGCAATTCAGCCAGCTCGATCAAACCTTTCATACTGCCTTTAAGAACTTCCTGTGCCCTTATGTACGACTCTTCAATTATCTGCTTTACCTCCTGGTCAATGATCTCTGCAGTCTTCTCACTGTAAGGTTTCGTGAAACCATAATCAGACTGTCCTGATGAATCATAAAAGCTGATATTGCCAACCTTATCGCTCATCCCGAAAAATGAGACCATTGCATAAGCCTGCTTGGTTATCTTTTCGAGATCGCTGAGAGCACCTGTTGAGATCTTGCCGAAAACGAGATGTTCCGCGGCCCTACCCCCAAGTGCATAAGCCATTTCATCAAGAAGCTGCTCACGCGTGGTTATCTGTCTTTCTTCAGGCAGGTACCACGCTGCACCAAGCGCTCTTCCGCGGGGTATAATTGTCACCTTGAGCAAAGGGCTGGCGTACTCAAGAAGCCAGCTTACAGTTGCGTGTCCTGCTTCATGGTAGGCAATTGTTTTTTTCTCGACCATTGAAATGATCTTACTTTTCCTTTCCAGTCCGCCCACAATCCTGTCGATGGCATCGAGAAAATC
The DNA here is from genome assembly GCA_963737255.1 of uncultured Bacteroidales bacterium. GTDB lineage: Bacteria > Bacteroidota > Bacteroidia > Bacteroidales > VadinHA17 > LD21. The sequence continues at coordinate 573,664 of CAVTSB010000002.1, read as the reverse complement.
CTGCTTCTCGACCACGGTTTTGTTCTTCCTGGCGGCAATAAGTGCCGATTCGTTGCACACATTGGCAATATCCGCTCCTGAAAAACCGGGTGTTTGCTTTGCAAGAAACGTAACATCAAGGTTTTTCTCAAGCTTGATCGGCCTCAGATGAACTTTAAAGATAGCCTCCCTCTCATTCAGATCGGGCAGTTCAACATGTATCTGCCTGTCAAATCGTCCCGCCCTTAAAAGAGCCCGGTCGAGAATGTCTGCCCTGTTGGTTGCGGCGAGTATTATAACACCCATATTGGTACCGAAACCATCCATTTCGGTAAGAAGCTGATTAAGAGTATTTTCACGCTCATCATTTGAACCAAAATTAACATTCCGCCCCCTTGCACGTCCAACTGCATCAATCTCATCAATAAAGACAATGCACGGGGCTTTCTCCTTGGCCTGCTTGAAAAGATCCCTGACCCTTGAGGCTCCCACGCCAACGAACATCTCAACAAAATCGGAACCCGATATTGAGAAGAATGGAACATTTGCCTCTCCGGCCACGGCTTTTGCAAGGAGGGTCTTACCGGTCCCGGGAGGACCTATCAGAAGCGCTCCCTTTGGTATTTTCCCTCCAAGCTGGGTATACTTCTTAGGGTTTTTCAGGAAATCAACAATCTCCATCACCTCCGTTTTGGCTTCCTCGAGCCCGGCAACATCATTGAAATTCAGTTTTACGTTGGTATCCTTGTCGAAGATCTGGGCCCGTGACTTTCCGACACTGAATATTCCTCCGGCTCCGCCGGCACCCCCTCCCGACATCCGCCTCATCAGGAACATCCAGAGGACGATAAGGATAATAAAGGGTAAAGTCCAGCCCAGTATCTCGCCGAGATAATTATGACGGGTTTCAGATTCAGGATAGATAATTTCCTTTTCCTCATATCCGGCATTTTTCTGTTCGTCAAGAATAAACGGCTGGAATGTGCTTATATCGCCGATATTGTAAGTGTAGTCGGCCTTGGGCACTCCCAATCCCATTCCCTTGTTGCCATTCTGAGGCAACTCGGGATATCTTCCTGATCCCTTTGCTTCCTTCTTCAGGTAAATTTCTGCGATCTCCTTGTTTACAACAACTATCTTTTCAATATCGCGGTTCGCGATCATTTCCTTTAAATCACGGGTTTGAGCTTTCGGAACCGTTTTTCCACCGTATATTAATTGAACAGCTATTATAGAGAATGCAATAATTGCGAAAATCCAGTTTGAGTTGAACTTTGGTTTCAGATTCTTATCAGGAGGCGTTCCGGGTGCCTGAGTCTTATTAGTGTTTTCAGCCATAAAATAAACTTATCATAAATTATCCTTCATCGCTTCAATTGATGCATCAGCCCAAAGCGATTCAAGGCTGTAGAAGTGTCTGTACTCATCCAGAAAGATATGGACAACCACATCGCCGTAATCAAGAAGGACCCAGAAACAATTTTCAAGCCCTTCCACATGCAAAGGTTTTTCACCGGATTCATCTCGTACAATATCCTCAACCGAGTCACACAGCGAATCAACCTGAGTGGTTGAAGACCCATGACATATAACAAAATAATCTGTTATTCTGTTTTCAAGCTTTCTTAAATCAATTTTAAGAACATCCTGTCCCTTTTTTTCGAATATTCCTTTTATTATACTTCCCAGTAGTAAATCAGTCCCTTTCTGTCTTTTCCTCATTAATAATTATCAGTTAGATATCAGGTTGCAAAATTACAAACTTTTATCAGTATTTTTGTCATAGTCAACCTCTTTATTACAATTACAATTTCAATGCCAGTTGGATAAAGCGTGGCATCACCGGCAGGTTTGACAGGTAATTAATTACAATTGAGGCAATGATAATCGGATCGAAGATAATATTCTGCAAAAACCTTACATCCACCAATACCTTTGCCGCCCGCTTATTAAAGCGGGAAAAACCGCAGGAAGGGACGGTTATCCATACGAATTACCAGACGGCTGGGAAAGGGCAGAAGGGCAACAGGTGGGAAAGTGAGGATGGTAAAAACCTGCTGTTCAGTATAATACTGTATCCCGGGTCGGTCAGGCCCGAGGATCAGTTCATAATACTGATTGCCATGTCACTGGGGATATGTGACTTTTTGAATGAGCATATCTCAGGCTGTAAAATAAAATGGCCGAATGATATTTATGTAAATGATGACAAAATAGCAGGCATCCTGATCGAAAATTCAATCAAAGGAAAGCATATCGAAAATACAATTGCCGGAATCGGGTTGAATATCAACCAGGTTAAATTCCCGAGAGAAATAGCGAATCCTGTATCGTTGAAGATGGCATCGGGAAAAGATTTCGACATACAATTGTGTCTGAAGCAGCTTTCCGCAAAACTCGACAAAAGATACAAAAAGCTCCTGTCAGGGAAGATCTCCGACCTTAAAAAAGACTATATCTCTTTACTTTACAGGTCCGGGGAGTGGCATAACTTCAGGACAGCCACGGGTTATCTTTACGGAAGGATAACCGGAGTAACGGATTCAGGCAGCCTGGAAATTGAGGATCAATGGATTAAACGGCATAAATTCCTGTTCAAGGAGATCGAATTCATGCTTTAACATCGTTCCAATCCTTAAACCGTTCCATTTCATCTATCAGGTTTTCAAGGAACTGTGCAACAGGTTTTGCAGCCATCATCCTAAGAACAGGATTCATCTCGGCGTTCAGCGTTACAGTCACTTCTGCCCTCCCGGCATTGCCTTCCCGTATATCAAGGAGCATCGAAAAGTCATTTGACTTAAAGACCGAACCTGTGTAAACGACTTTTGTTGAAGCCACCTTTTCAGAGATCCCAAGACTGATGTTTCCAAGTGGTGAGACGCTAAAGCTGCACGAATCCCTTTCAATCTGCAGGTCGGAAACGGTGTTGCCCCTGACAAAGGTCCTGAGATTCCTTATGTCGGTCACAAATTCAAATAATTCCTCCGGCCTGCAATCAAGCCTCCCTGTTCTGCTTTCAAATGTTGATATAGATGACATAAAATTTTAATCTGAGATTAATGAAATGGAACTTAAATATTAAAATCCGGATTTTCTATCTTTTTACTCCCCACGCCGACGGATCAGCCCTCCACTCTTTCAGTGTCTCCACTTCCGAACTGCCTATATATCCCGAATCAACGGCCGTTTCAATCAGAGTGCTGTAGTTGGAGAGGGTGTGGATCGCACAGTTTGCCGCAATAAATCCGTCCGACGATTTTTTGAATTCATACGTGAATATCGCGATCATTCCAAGAACCGTACATCCGGCCTCCCTCAGGGCTTTCACGGCATTAAGACTGCTTCCTCCGGTTGAAATAAGATCCTCGATCACAACAACTTTCTGATCCGGCTGAAAATAACCTTCGATCTGATTTCCCAGCCCATGCTCCTTTGCCTCCGACCTTACATATATAAACGGTAGCCCGAGCTTGTCTGCAACCAGCGCACCATGGGCTATTGCTCCGGTTGCCACACCCGCAATAAGTTCAGCACCATGGTAATACTCCCTGACCATGCCGGCAAATGAATCCCTGATATATGACCTGACTTCGGGGAAGGACAGAGTTTTCCGGTTATCACAATAAATAGGCGATTTCCATCCCGAGGCCCATGTAAAAGGATTTGATGGTTGCAATTTTATTGCTTTAATTTGTAACAGATATTCCGCTATTTTTTTAGCACTATTTTCCATCTGGGTATGTATAAAGTTCATTTTGAAAACCGATTCATACTTTTAAGTCCCGAACCGGACCGGATACAAAAATACGGCTTATTCCATAAGTTCCATGCCACAAGTGAACTTTATAAATTAATATCTGAATTCCAGGCAGATAATACGATACCCTGCATAAATATCTATGGTCCCGATATAAGTCATATCTGGAAGATCTTCAGGATTTACTTCACCGAGGTCTTCGCTGCCGGCGGACTTATTAAACACTCCTCGGGAAGATACCTCTTCATTGAGAAGAAGGGCAAGCTTGACCTCCCCAAAGGACATGTTGAACCCGGCGAAGAGCCGGAGACATGTGCTATCAGGGAAGTGCATGAGGAATGTGGTATCACAGGCCATATGATAGTTAAACCCCTCCAGCCAAGTTATCATACCTACAGCTGGGAGGGTATTTCATATCTTAAGAAGACAAGCTGGTTTCTGATGGAATATGACGGGGAGATGGTCACCGATCCACAGGTTGAAGAAGGAATCACAAAAGTTGAATGGCTGTGGCCTGATGAATTGAGCAAGATCAGAGGTACAGCATGGTTATCATTGATGGATATGATCAATACTTCAGTATTGAAAATCTGATGAAACCCGGGTAATTTAGATATTTTCTTCCCAATTGTAATCCACCAGATGTATTGCTGAAGGGACAAACTGCGAAGCATCGCCGCCGCTTTTTATTATGTCGCGTACGATCGTTGAATTTATTGGTGAATGTTCGGGTATTGTAAGAAGGAAAACCGATTCCACATCAGCGGCAAGGGCTTTATTAACCTGAGCTATTGCTCTTTCAAATTCAAAATCGGCTGCAGTCCGCAATCCCCTGAGAAGGTACCTTGCACCTTTGTTACGGCAGTAATCAACCGTCAGCCCCTCATACTGATCAACCCTGATTCTTGATTCATCTGCAAAGACTTTACCTATCATTTCCTTCCTGTCACTCAGGGAGTAAAGGTTTTTTTTGAGAGGATTGGCGCCGACAGCGACAATGATCTCGTCAAAGAGGCTGAGCGCGCGTCTTACGATTCCCTCATGCCCGATGGTAAACGGATCAAAAGAGCCGGGAAAAACAGCTATTCTTTTCATTGAAATATAACTTACTTAGTATAAACTTGATTTCCAACAAGATTAAAGACACACAATCAGGGACAGGAAACGAAAAACCTGAACTAAATCCTTCCTTTCAGGATTCGAATATAATCATTTTATTATTTGGTCTTTTGGCTTCCAAAACTTAAGCCTGCTTTTTATTTTATTATAAAAACTCTTTCCTAAAATTGCGAGGCTTAAATAGAACAATATTTCACCCGCAATCAACAGGCCGGCTGTAATTCCGGCAACCTGACCTGCGGTAAAATCAAACCACGGAACAACTGGAATCAGAATGAACAGAATACAGGAGACAGACAATAATACGAATCCAAGTATTTTAAATATTTCACTCCTTTTCTTCATCTGAAATGTCCTGGTATAAAACTATCAACAGCCGGTTCCACAGATATTTTAATAAAAGGAATGATATTCCTTTTTTGTTCAATGTCAACAGCCACTATTTCCGCAGACAGTACAAGTTTCTGTTGGTGCTTGAGAAGATTATTATGTTTCCTTCTTTTTGTCCGGTATCTCCTTCCCGTTCTCAATATATTCAGTTAAATCATTGAGGAATCTGACCATCTGGGCACCGTCTATCACATCGTGGTCAACCAGTATTGTCATATTCAAAATCTCCCTGATCGTGATATCATTTTCAACCACTACCGGTTTTTTTAATATTGAACCGATGCCAAAAGAGACCGGATGAATTGAACGATGTATAAACCAACCATTTATCCTTCCCATCATGCCCACCGAAGTAACTGCAGCATTCCCCATTTTTCTGAAAGCTGTCTTCGGATTTCCAAGCAGGAATTTCCAGACTGATCTTCTTATAAAACCAGGCATCCTGTAATAGAGCCTTTCAGATAAAGAAGCTTTTTTATTAATAACGGTATTGACGGCTGACAATTCCTGTTGTTTGGCACATTCAATTTCGAGAGCTATTTCCAGGACATTTTTCTCGTTGGTTTTTTCAATGACCAGCGGAATCGGAACCCTGTTGTTATCAATATTCTTTTCTACGATAAATGAGATATTAATATCATCAAAGATAATCAGCTTCCGCTTATTGTAAATATATCCAGAAGCTTCCGGGTGTTTCCGGAGTACACTGCTGATCACTTTAATTATCCAGGCATTAAAGGTAACTTTATCGCCATCTTTTCTCAGATCCCTTAATTTTTTCCTGCTTTCGGTAACATCAAATTCGAGCATTGCGCTGACATGATGTTTAAGTAAACCGAAAGAAAAAACATCGAAGGTTGCGATCCTTGACCTGGGTATCTTTTTATACCTGTATTTATCTGTCATTTAAATAATTGTTGTATAGCATATTTTTAGTAAAGAAGCATTATCAGGGTAAATCATCTTCCCTGATTGCCGTTTGAAGTGTTGTTTTGAGCAGGAGGAACCCCAAAGTCCCCGCAATAACAGAAGCAACAAGGATCGCAATCTTTGAATTATTTACAACTGTTTGATTGTCAAAGGCAAGTAATGTTATAAAGATTGACATTGTGAAGCCGATCCCGCCCAGGAACCCTGCTCCGGCAATGTATTTCCATTTCAGGCCGTTCGGCAACTCCGTAATTTTTAAACTGACGCCTAAAATTGAGAAAAGCAAAATGCCGGCCGGTTTTCCGATAACGAGTCCCATTATGATCCCCAGACTGTATGTCTGAGTTATTCCGTCCAGTATTTTGCCTCCAATAGGCAGGCATGTATTGGCAAGAGCAAACAGGGGCAAAATGAAAAAAGCAACAGGTTTGTGCAGAAAGTGCTGAAGAGTAAATGAAGGGGACTTTTCACCATCTCCAAATGGGATCGTAAAAGCAACCAATACCCCGGTTATGGTGGCATGTACACCAGAATTAAGCATAAAATACCACATAGCTGCCCCACCGATTAAATACGGAAACAGGCTTTTAACTTTAAACCTGTTCAGGATTATCAGAATTCCAAATATCGCAAAGGCAATAAACAGATTCATAAATGACAGTGAGGACGTATAGAAGACGGCAATGATTATAATTGCCCCAAGGTCATCAATTACCGCAAACGCTGTTAAAAATATCTTCAATGAGGAAGGAACCCTGTTACCAAGAAGTGATAATATACCGATTGCAAAAGCTATGTCGGTAGCCATTGGTATTCCTGCACCTGATCGGGTGTCAGTTCCAAAGTTGAGCAATAAAAAGAGCCCAGCCGGGACAAGCATTCCGCCAAGTGCACCAAATAATGGCAGGGAGGCTTTTCTGAGGTTCGATAACTCACCAGTGTAAATTTCACGTTCAAGCTCTAATCCGATAAGGAGGAAAAAAATCGTCATCAGTCCATCATTGATCCAGTGAACAATGCTGTGCCCTGCAAATTTGATGTCCCAAAAATTAATATAAGCGGTCCCCCATGTGGAATTTGCCAGCACGAGAGAGATCAGGGTGACAGATATCAGGACCAGCCCGCCAACTTTCTCGCTGTCAAAAAATTCCGTAAATAATCGTGTCAGTCTCATTTCGTTTTTATCTGCCGGTAAAACGCCAATAAACCTGCGCCGGACCTCTGCCAACGAAAACTTATACCCCGGATAGAGGATCAGGCTTTTGCAGATATGCAAAATTAAGATTCACAGTGAACGAGGTTAAAATCAGCAATGTCATTTATCTATCAATTCCTGAATCTCTGACAGGTGCAATTTAAAATGTTCCGGAAAATCAACAATCATCTCCCGTAATGTAACGCTCTTTCCGGGGCCCGATATCCATTCATTTTCAAGCTTTTCATCATTTACATGCTGAATTACATGGCAAAAATGAAGCAAAGAATATTTCCAGAGCCCGACAATTGTCCTCCAGTCTTCGTTCTGATAATCCTGAATTGCGATCCACCTGTCATTGTTCCCTAATGTGGCATAATTTGGGAAAGTCAATGGACTGGGTTGATACTGAAGATGTACAACTCTGTGCGTATTATTGGACGCTGAATCTATCAGGTGCCCCAAAATTTGTTTAATCGTCCGGTTCTGACTGTTCCGTCGCCGGGCTATCGTCTCTTCCGGAAGGGATAACAGCTTTTCTTCCCAAAATTCTGCAAGGGAAAGGATTTCATTTGAAATAGTATAGGATTCTTTCATAGTATTTATCATAATTGAAGTACTCCTGCCACAATTAATCCGAAAGTTATACAAAAATACTTGTCTGATAAACCATGTAAAAAACTAAAGCCCGTATCGACGGGCTTTTCATTGATATGCTTCTGCTCAGCTCTGCTGCATTATTTGCCCCCCGGTAAGCGTATTTCTTTATTCAAACGTTATTTTTTTCGGATTCTTCACTTTCTGTTTCAGCAGGGTTTGTTCCAGGACCTCCATTATCGAATCGACATAATGGAACTTTAATCCGCGTATGTAGATCTCATTGATATCCTCAACATCTTTCCTGTTCTCTTCCGAGACTATTATCTCCTTTATCTTTGCCCGTTTGGCTGCAAGAATCTTTTCCTTGATCCCTCCCACCGGAAGGATCTTTCCTCTCAGTGTTATTTCCCCTGTCATTGCAAGGTATTTCTTAACCTTCCTCTGGGTGAAGGCGGATGCAATCGACGCAGCCATTGTAACTCCGGCTGATGGACCATCCTTGGGGATTGCCCCCTCAGGAACATGTATATGTATATTCCACTTTTCGGCGAAATTATCAGGCAGGTCGAGCAATTCGGCGTTCGACTTAAGATATTCAAGGGCGATCACTGCTGATTCCTTCATTACCTCCCCCAGGTTTCCCGTAAGGGTGAGCTTGCCATTGCCCCTGCTAAGGCTGGTCTCCACAAAAAGTATCTCCCCTCCCGCTGCAGTCCAGGCCAGTCCGGTTACCACGCCCGCCTGATCATTCCCCGCGTAAATGTCACGCACGTATTTGGGCGGGCCAAGTATTTCGAAGAGCTTTTTCTCCGAAAGAACTGTGTTGTATTTGGTTTCCGATGCAATATTCTTGGCGGTCACCCTCACAACTTTTGCAAGTTTCTTATCAAGTTCCCTGACCCCCGATTCCCGTGTATACTTATCGATAAGAACCTCCATCACATCATTGTCAATCGAAAGCTGGTCGGATTTAACGCCATGGTTATCAAGTTGCTTTGGAAGCAGGTGTTGCTTTGCGATCTCCAGTTTTTCCTCAACAAGATAGCCTGTTATTTCAATCAGCTCCATCCTGTCGCGGAGGGCGGCGCTTATTGTTGAAAGGGTATTGGCAGTGGCGATGAACAGAACTTTTGAAAGGTCATATTCCATTTCAAGGAAGTTGTCAAAAAATGTACTGTTCTGCTCGGGATCAAGGACCTCAAGCAGGGCTGATGATGGATCGCCCCTGAAGTCCTGGCCAACTTTGTCGATCTCATCAAGTATGAAAACAGGGTTGGATGATCCGGCCCTCTTCAGGTTTTGAATTATCCTGCCGGGCATCGCGCCGATATACGTTTTTCGGTGTCCTCTGATCTCAGCTTCATCGTGCAGTCCTCCGAGTGACATTCTGACATACTTTCTGTCAAGAGCTTTGGCAACCGACTTCCCAAGTGATGTCTTTCCGACTCCCGGGGGTCCGTAAAGGCAAAGAATTGGAGACTTAAGGTCGCCTTTCAGCTTAAGCACGGCAAGGTGTTCAAGAATCCTCTCCTTAACCTCCTCGAGGCCGAAATGATCGGCATCAAGCACCCTGCGGGCATTGTTGAGATCAAGATTGTCGTCAGTATAATAACCCCAGGGAAGGTCAAGCAGTGTCTGAATGTAATTGACCTGAACCGAATACTCGGCTGCAGCCGGATTCAGCCTGTGAAGCTTGTCAAGTTCCTTTTCGAATGTCTTCTTTACTTCTGCAGTCCATTTCTTTCCTTCAGCCTTTTTCCTGTATTCTTCTATCTCCTTTTCAGCAGGATTGCCGCCCAGCTCATTCTGAATGGTTTTCATCTGCTGATGAAGAAGAAACTCCCGCTGCTGCTGGTCAAGATCGATCTTAACCTTCGATTGAAGCTCATTCTTCAACTCAAGCACCTGTATCTCCTGGACAAGGAATTCAAGAAGCTGGAATCCCCTGTCGCGCAGACTGTTGATTTCAAGAAGCTTCTGTTTGTCCTGCACCTTGATGTCGGTGTTCGAACATATGAAATTGATAAGGTAAGTGTTGTTCTCAATATTCTTGATAGCGAAGGAGGCTTCGGGACTTATATTGGGATTAATCTTTATAATTTTGAGCGACAGATCTTTAAGAGATCCGATTATTGCATTAAAATCCTTGCTTTTTAAATCGGGTTTAACCTCAGGAATAGTCCTTACCCTGGCAATAAAATAAGGATCGCCTGAGATTAGCTCGTTAAGCACCATTCGTTTGCGGCCCTGTATTATTGCCGTAGTAGAGCCATCGGGCATTTCGAGAAGCTTAACTATCTGTCCGATTGTACCGATACTGTGAAGATCGTCATAGACCGGATTTTCAATATCCGGATCTTTCTGGGCTACTGTACCGACAATTTTGTCGGTCCTGTAGGCATCCTTAATAAGTTGTATCGACCTGGGCCTCCCAATTGAGATGGGAAGTACCACCCCCGGGAAAAGTACGGTGTTCCTCAGAGAGAGTATTGGAATTGAGTCAGGTACATCAACATCCTCCAGATCTCCATCCTCACCGTCCGATATGATTGGGACAACTTCCCCTTCCCCGTCTGAAAGGTCTGAGAGCATCAACCCCTTTATATTCCTTCTGAATTTTATTTCCATACTAAATAAATATGCAAATTTACATATAAATTTTACACAAAAAACCAGAAAGGCAACAGTACAATCATTATGCCAGACTTGAAAAGGGATCTTTCCGGTTTCGTCCCTGTCAGGTGGTCCGGGGACAAAAAAAGGGCTCTTGTACAAGCCCTCCGAATTAACTTTCAGTTATTCTTATTTCTTCTTACCAACGTGATCCTTGTAACGGTTCATGAATTTATCAACCCTTCCCGCAGTGTCGACAAGCTTCATTTTACCCGTATAGAAGGGGTGTGATGTATTTGAAATCTCAATCTTGATCAACGGATATTCCTTGCCATCCTCCCATTTGATATTCTCTCTCGAAGGAGCAGTCGACCTGGTCATGAAAGCATTACCATTCGACATATCCTGAAATACCACGAGCCTGTAATTATTCGGATGTATACCCTCTTTCATCTCATTCTGTTTTTAAACTTTTAGTACAAATAAATACCCCTTAATACGGGTTTGCAAAATTAATCACAATATTATAATAAACAAACAGGTTCAAAATTATTTTTAAGATTTTACATCAGCCTTGTCCCCCGGCCTGCCCTGGGTCATTTCATCGATATATCGGGCAAATGGCAGCTTTTCATTTATCAGGTACCTGTAGGTTATGTGCATTTTTGCCCTTATTGCTCCAAGGGCTTCATAAATTGCTATCATCCTGGGATTATAATCACCAACCCATGAAAGTTCAAGCTCGGTATACCATGGTTTGCGTTTGAAAACCTGGTAGATATGATAGAATATTGCAGATTCGACACCGCTGTTCTGGTGCGAAGGAATAACACCTCCTACAATGGCTCTTGTTCTTGTCATACGGTGTATAGCCCTGAAATATACAAATCTGATCTATATTCCATAAATGAAGCTTTCCTGTGAAAGGCTTTATAATCTGGTTAAGGTCGGGTAAAAGAATGAAAAAAGCAATCGGTTTTTCATTAAAGTAAGCAAACCAGATAAGTTCCTCATCTATAATCGGCTTTGCTTTCTTCGAAGGCTGTTCTCGAGCATTACCGGATCAAGGGGCGTAAAATCCTCCTTGAAGACCGACCATGCGGAATTATAAATATCCACAAGATCGCTTATGAATTTATCCTTTCTTCCTGAATTCGAAATGATGAAATGAGTATCCGGGTCTTTTTGACAGCCACTCGGCAATTTTCATGATCCGTCGGGGGAAACTCCACTATCTCGATTTTTCTGATTGCGGACCTCCCTGTGATATGAATATTGCTCATAATAATTCCTGAAGCCATAATCTTCAAAAAATTTCCTGTAATATTTCTTATGATAAGGCATCCCAAAACCCTGCTGCATGAATCCCTCGACCAGAAGTCCCCAGTTATTGTCATTCTCTCCGAAATTGACAGGACCGTCCATAGCTTCCATGCCGTGCGAGGTGAGCCATTTTTTGCCTGTATCGAAAAGCATAAAAGCAGCATCCCTGTTTTCGATCACCTCAAAAAAACCTATACCTCCGGTCAGGCGGCGGTCGGCGGACGATCTCTGCCTGTCCAGAAATGCAGCTATCCGTCCTATTGTCTTTCCGTCGGCGTCCCTTGAGGATCCAACGGGCTGCATCACCCCGTCTGAATAAATAATTTCGATTCGGGTCAAAAATTGCCCTTAGTTCAGAATCAAGCTGACACACCCAGTAAGGATCATTTTTATATAATCCCTTGGGAAAATCTAATGAATTCCTTTTCTGTCCTGCGGAGATTTAACCTCACTTACCTGCATAACAACAATAGTTTATTTTTCCTCTCACTCTGATTTTTTGCATAAAACCTTTCAAATTATACTTCCGGCAAATATAGAGAGAAAATTGATTTGGGATTACTGATAGCCGATTTGGCTTTGCCGAACTCGCCTTCGGCCCGATTCGGATTTAATAGTCCCTGCCTGCCGGCAGGCGCAATCTCAAATCCGCAATCCGAAATTCCTTATCACTGAATATCAATTATCCTGTGGTCAATCAGAATAAACAGCAATACAAGGAGTACCGAATATATCGCAAACACTCTGACTGGGATGTATTCTGTCGGTTTTATTTTCATTTTGACCCAGAGGTAACCGGTAAGGTACACTTTGGAGATTGTATAAACCAGGAAAGTAGCCAGTGCCACACCAACAATATTGTAGCCCCATTTTATCATAAGAAGGCTCAGGGGTATGTTCAGTCCGAGTTCGATGACTGCAGCTAAAAGCGTGATCCGGGTCTTTTTCCTTCCGACAATAATTGTCTGCGGGAAAACCAGGCGTGGAATAACAAGGAGGGAATAAATAAGAAACACGTCGGCGCTCTTCTGGAATTCAGGTGTGAATATCCTGGGGTAGATCCACCTGGCAAAAAGCATTATGAACATTGTTGCCGGGAAACACAGATGCATCAGCTTTTTCGATTTTGCCTTTATTTTGGCAAGCGATTCTTTCATCCTGGTCCTGGTTGAGAATTCCGGCAGCATGGCATTGCTCAGCCCGTTTGCAAGCAGAAGCACCAGGGGAAACTCCTTTGCTCCATAACGGAACCAGGCGAACATCCCGGGATCGCGGTACACTGCCGAGACAATTACACCATCCGTATACTGGGCTGACCCGCTTATCAGCGAGGTCAGTATCAGCGGCAACCCCAGGTAAAGATGCTCTTTCATGAATTTGAGAGAAATCTTCATCTCGGTGTAGCGCCTGAGAAGTATTATAAGCCATACCCATCTGATTGCAGTGACGGCCAGCAATCCGTAAATTGACCAGATAATGCCTTTCCCTGCAATGACCGGCAAAATTACAAGAATAAGCTGGAGTGTAAATGTGTACAGGCCGTACTGAAATATACGGTATGAGCGGTTGTTGAGAAGGTAGATGTACTCAATAAGGCAAACCGGGTTGCTGAGCAGCATATAAAGAAGAAGCAGGTTGATATAGGGAACATCGCCTGAAAAGTTGAAAACAGAAAAGTTGTATTTTATCCCATGTCCCATCACGAAGAAAAGCAGGCTGAACATGCACAACAGCAGGAAAGCGTTAAAGATCTCCGGCGATTTGCCCGTTCCGTTATCTCCCATTTTCCTGTATGTCCGGTTCCGGTGATAGAGGGGCAGAAGAGACTGGATAATTCCCGTTACCCAGAAGAAACTTATCAGACCGGAAATGAACAGGAACATTTCCCAGGCACCGATCTCAGCCCTGGTAAGATGGCTTTTTGTAAAAACAATGCTGACAATCAGGAAGACAGTAAACTTCAGCAGCTGAAACAGCTGCAATCCCGAGATATTGTCTATTAACTTTATTTTTCTCAAAACAGGATAAAATTATTCAAATTTCTTCCTGATAACATGGCACCTCCGGCAAAAATTGTTAGGCCCGGTAATTATTTATCAACCGACAGGCTTAAAACCGGAGGAGCAGCAGAAATTAAAATAAAATTTTGCGGAATTGAAATTTTGGCCTTATTTTGCACCCCGAAACGGTGGATGTAGTTCAGTTGGTTAGAACGTCGGATTGTGGTTCCGAAGGTCGTGGGTTCGAATCCCATCTTCCACCCGGAATATAAAAGGCTGGCCGCCGGAAGCGGTCAGCCTTATTTGTGATTTATTTCTGCCTGTTTCTATTTATTTCTCTATATTTCTAGTTATTTCTATTTATTTCCACCTTCTCCCATCCCCTGTACTTCACATAAGCCATCACCGAAAGTCCGGCAAGTACGATAACCGTGATATAAACAAATGCCGGCACAGGGACAGGATCGCCTGCAGCATACGAATGGAGACCTGACAGGTAGTAGTTGACTCCGAAGTAGGTCATAAGCACTGATGAGAATGCAAAAAGTGACAGAAGGTTAAATGTGTAGATATCCTTCATGCCGGGGATCAGGCGTGAATGCGTCACTATGCTGTAGATTATTATCGTGATGAGCGACCAGGTCTCCTTGGGATCCCATCCCCAGTACCTGCCCCACGATTCATTCGCCCATACCGCTCCCAGGAAGGTTCCGATAGTAAGAAAATAGAGTCCGAGTATAAGGGTTTTCATATTAATTACTGTCAGTTCATCAATGGTGCCTGAGATCCTTTCCCTGTTCTTCCCGTTCGATAATGAGATCAGGATCATTGTTATAATGCCAAGGATAGCACCAAGGCCGAGGAAACCGTAACTTCCCGTGATAATTGATACATGAAGGGTCAGCCAGTACGATTTAAGGACCGGTACCAGGTTGGTAATCTCAGGATCCATAAAACTAAGATGGGCGACCATCAGGGTCATTGAGGCAAGGATGCCTGTGGCCGCCAGTGCAAAGGGAGATTTCCGGCTGAAAATAAAGCCCGCCAGAAGTGTAACCCACGATATGAATATCATCGACTCATAGCCGTTGCTCATTGGCGAATGACCCGAAATATACCACCTGAGCCCCAATCCGAATGTATGGAGCAGGAATCCCGCAAACAGGATCCAGCCTAGTATCCTTACAAGCAGGTAGGTTTTCTTTCCGCCCCTGATAACCATTACTATCAGCCCTATAAGCATAACAAGTGCCGTGGTTGCATAAAAAGGAAAGAGGCGTTCAAATATCATAAGCTTATAGTAAAGCAGTTCGGCCTTTGTTTTGGACTCTGCAGGCAGGTCATACTGAGCAAACCGTTCCTGGTAGCCCGAAACAGATTCCGATAACTGTTTTGCCGTTGCATTGTTGTTTGTTTGCAAAGCCTCTGCAAACATTGGTATTATATTTTGCAGGTATAGAGAATCTTCCTGAGTGACAGCTGTTTTCAGAGCTTCCTGCGGAGAAGCCCAGTTGTGACTTCCATCCCTGAGCGGAAACAGCCTGAGGAATCCGCCCGTGTAGATCATGTAAACGATGTTGACCCTTTCATCAACCTTCATTATCTCCTTGTCGGCTTTGCTTCTCTGCCCCGGAGCCTTTGAGTAGGCCGTGTTAACATCATTTGATAGTTTATATGTCCCGCCGCCACTCATATCAACAAGGTCCGAAAATGAAGCCAGATTTCCCCTTATGCCCAGGGTTTGCTGTAATTCCTTGTTTGAAACTTTAATAAGAGGTACATCCTTCCAGTTGTCAAAATCGAAGTAGATCCCAAGGAAAACCTGCATTGAGGTGAGCCCCTCAAACTTGTTTTCCCTTGTGACCTTCCGGAGAATATCATTGCTGAGGGTGAACAGTGGTTTTGTTCTTCCCTTCTGATCCTGTACAAGCACTTTCCCGAATTCTTCCGCTGCCTCCTTACCGGGAACAAGCTTCTGAGCACGGGCATTCCCCTGTCCTGATAAAAGGAAGATTATCAAAATCAGCGGTAGTGTTTTTCTAAGGGCGGAATTCCAGAATCCGGCATTTACATTATTAAAGACTGATCTTCTGCTGAGCAGTGAAAGAATTACAAACAGGAAAAGCAAACCGTATCCCGTGTAGGTCACAAGTATTCCGGCAAGATCATGATTTACCGATAGTATGGTTCCCTTTTCATCCTGGTCGTACGATGACTGATAAAAACGGTAACCCCTGTATTTGAGAATATTGTTCATGAATACCGTGAATGGCCTTTCAACATTTTCATCCCTGTCGATGAGAATTACATCGCTTTTATAGCCTGACGGACTGTTGCTGCCCGGGTAACGCTCGAGTACAAAATCATTCAGTTTAATGCTGAACGGAAGCGTCGTTTCCCTGGGGCCATAAGTAATTTCAAGCATGTTTCCGTCAGCATCAGCTGAAGAGGATGCGATGTTGCCAGACTGGTCATCCCATAAATTAACCGTTGCTATGCTTTTGCTCCCGCTGTACAGATTAAAAATAAACAGATTCCTGCCCGTCTCCTGCATGCTCCTGTCAACTGAAACCGTCTGAAAGGCACCTTTTACCGACATCTCCTGGGGTACCAGGCGTAATCCGCCGATTGTGAAGATCTGCATGGGCTTTAATTCAACAGTTTCACCCGGCTCAAATTTCACCGTTTCCTTGGTCATCATGCTCATCTGTTCAAACGGCAGTTTTGATTTCAGGTAAAATGATGCCGGATCGGTGATTATTGAAATATCCGTTTCAGCCGATGCATCAAGTCCGATTGAAATACCGCCAAAAAAGACTGATTCGCCCTGCCTCAGATTCAGTGTTCTGTGTCCTGTGCTGTCGGCGGCAAGCAGGCTGATCACCGGTCCGCCAGTGGGAGAGTCGGCAACAGCTTCCGATGCATTTGGCATTATTCTGCTTAGGACAAGCTCATACTCCCGGCCGCCTGCTTTTATCTTCTTCTTAAAGTTCTCAGCCGATCCCGACGACATATAATATTCCTCCAGGTCGTAATCTAACAGTTTACCCGCCCCATCCTTCAGGGTATAACCCAGGTATCTCGTATCCGAAAAACAGGCATTCTGCTCCTCTCCTTCCCTGATGTGAATCACACCCTCCCATCCCGTGTACCTTGTAATTGCAGCTCCGGCAATAATAACAACAAATGCGAGGTGAAAGAGCATAACGGTAATTTTTGCCCGCCTGTAAAGTTTAAATTCAATAATCTGTCCGATCAGATTGATTGTCAGGAGCAACAGGATGAGTTCAAACCACCTTGTATCATACACATAATTGTAGGCTGCAGCCGAGCCGTAGTCGTTTTCGATAAATGTGGCCGCTGCCATCGAAGCTGCAAATACAACGAAGAGAACTCCCATGAAGAGAGGTGAAATAAGGAATTTTATCACTTTCATAATCTTATCTTTTAACCTTTTTCCGAGATCAGCAGCAGCTTTTCCCTGTCCAGTATTTTGAGGTGCGAGGATGTTGAAACTATTATTCCCGAATCTTCCATTTCCTTAAGTATCCTGACAACACTTTCTTTTGCCATGTTGGTCATTTCGCCAAGTTCCTGCCGCGAAAGTATCATTTCATATTCATCGGACCTGAATACTTCATCAGAAAAATAGAGTAACACCTCAGCCAGTCTTCCGTGCATTTTCTTCTGGGCAAGATTGACCATTTTGATATGCGATCTCAGGGCTTTTGCACTTATATCTTCCAGAAGGCTTTCTGCAAAATCACCATTCAGCTTTACAAGTTGTTTGAAAATGTCAAAATTAATAAAACAAGCCTGAACTATCGTAATCGCAGAAACAGAATAGGTATGCCTTGAAGTTACGTACGCTCCTGGTCCTATAATAAGGCGGCCGGGCTGCAATACGCTCATAATAAAGTTCCTCCCCCTGAGACCCTCAATATAGCTCTTGGCCATCCCTGAAGCCAGGAATAATGCATTGGAAGCCGGTGATCCCTGTTTTATAATTATTTCCCCGGGCTTAAATGTAGCTTCGTACCTGTTCTCATTTACAAGCTGTAGTTCCGATTTTGTAAGATGATCGAAATTTTTCCAGCGTACTGAACAAGTTTCACAATTTTCCGTCATATGTATATCAGACATGGTTCTTTTGTGATGAGTTTAAAAGTAGAATTAATCGGCAGGCATAACCTTAAAATCTTACAAATATCATTTAATTAATTGATTTTTATCAATGATTAACTACATATCTGTCAATTTTGTACCTTGCATATAGCATAATTATTGTTAATAATTTAACAAATGCCAATGATTACCTTGCATCTGAAAATACCTTTAAAAACTCACAATATGAAAAACCTGCTGAAGCTTATCGCCGTACTGTTTGGAACAGTGTTTTTGTTCTCTGCCTGTGAAGGACCGATGGGTCCGGCAGGCGCTGATGGCCAGGATGGACTGGATGGCCAGGATGCAAATGAAACCTGTAAACTTTGCCACAATCCGGATGTTGTTGACCAGAAGTCCGTTGAATTTAATTTCTCAAAGCACAAATATGGTGAAGCTGCATTCGAGGAAGCGGGGAATGCAGGTTGCGCCCCCTGCCACGAATCAGAAGGATTTAAATATGTATGCGAGAATAATATTCCTGCAACATTTACCCTGAACACCACCACTGGCAAATACAGGAATGATTACGCCGCAACAACTGACCTTGCATTCGGTGAACTGACCTGCTCTACCTGCCACAGCAGCCTGCACACAAATTATGAAGGGACTGAGTTTTTCCCATTGACAAACAATGCTGCCGTCCCCATGACAATGTGGAAAGCTGATAAAACAATCAATCTGGCACAGGATGGAGGAATGAGCAATCTTTGCGTAAAATGTCACCAGCCAAGGCCGCTGGCAACCAGCACTTCCCTTTCGGATGGTAATGTAGTCGACTATGTTTCGCTTGCTACCAATCCGACAGACAACTTTTACGACAGCAGTGTGGGCAATGCGGCTCCAAACAAGGTGCTGCCCTCCTACAGGATGCATGTTCATTATGGGACGGTAGGTGCAATTTTTGCCGGCATGGGGGGAGTGGAATTTACAGGTACCCAGACTTACAGCAATTCAGCGCACACAACTGCCGCCTCATGCGGCGACTGCCATATGGCGCCAATTACCGGGAGAGCCGGGGGCCACACGTTCAGGGTCAGAAGCGGGGAAGGAGCACTTACAAGTTCCACAAGCTGGAATTTCAAAGGCTGTAACGTCACAGGGTGCCACACTACTCCGATAACCGCCACAACCACAACTACATGGACCGTACCCAGGGCTGAAATCAAAACCCTGCTCAATAACCTTGCTGATAAAATTAACTCTGTTGGAGGAACCACAGATATTCTTCACAGCGAGCCGGATGGCGAACACAACTTATGGGCAGGCATAACAACCGGCAACTATGATGGCTATCTGAATATCTATGACCCGTCGTCAAATCCGGCCGGAGTCTGGAAAAACCCTGCAAGCACGGGTTCATGGACAGCTGCTCAACGGGCTATCAATGATGGTTTACCACCATTTCCGACATTGCAGAACGTGATCGCCGGATCGCTTATCAACTTCCAGCTCGTCTTAAGGGAGTATAGTCTGGGTATCCATAACTACAATTATACAAAGGCTTTATTACAGAATTCAATTGAGGCTTTAACTGCCGCAGGGATATAATTCAAGCCTGTACACCGAAAAGAGACAAATAATTTACATTGAAAAAAAGGCAGGGCTGGTGAATACACCGGCCCTGCCTTTTGTTATTTGTTAAAAGGACAACTATTTTTTAAATGTCCTCATGTAATTGACCACATTCCAGATATCATCATCCGACAGCTTGCCCTCATATTTAGGCATCTCATCTCTTCCCGTTTTGGTCTTGTAAAAGTGTTCCCCATCGGTCTGGTTCTGATATAAAGCAGCTGAAAAGTCGCCGGGATGTGTTTTTAAGGCTCTGGCCTTGACTCCGTCGCCCAGACCTGTCTTGCCATGGCATGAGGCGCAGTTTTTGTTGTAAAGTGCCATTCCGGTCTTGGTGCTGGCATCTCCGGGTGCAACCGGGTTCTTCATGGTTTTAAAGTTTGCAGGAACTTCCCATGGTTTTGGCTGTGCGGTTGCATTCAGGGTTATCATTGAAAAACTGATAACAACCACTGCTGAACCGATAAAAATTTTTTTAAGTTTGCTCATAATACCTCTAGTTTTTAAATTTTAGTTATAATAATACAATTATCGTGCAACTTTCTAATATTGATCTACAACTTCTTTTGTTTTTTACTTTCCCTCTTAATAATTATCAGACTTATTATTGCAAAGAGATAATGTCCCCAGACTCCCGTAAGAAGAATTGAGAGAGTGATTATCATCCACATGGGAGGCGTTTTTGTCCACAGAGCCCTGTGTGCAACAGGCGCAGGATTAACCGAGGGGATACCCCATTTCTGTTGTGAGGCGCGCTCAACATTACCAAAGGTTTCGTGCTCCTCGAATTTTGCAATAATCGTCAGGTTCCCCTCAGGATCGCCGGGGAGATCCGTCGGAAACTCCAGGCTTGCGCTTCCATTTTCATCAAGCCATGCTTCACCAACAGGTAAAAGGCTGAACATCCTTGGTACATATATCATTACAACTTCTTCTGATACAGGTATATCCCCATCATTCCCCGGTGTGAAGGCTGTAATGGTGATTGTTTTGACACTGTCGGCCTCTGAAAGGACCATGTCAAGCTTAACATCTTTAATTGACAGATCCGATACAACTGCCTCAACAGTATCATTCCCGGAAAATTCAGTTCTGAAGATCCATAGTCCGTCATTTTTTACAGGAAGATCCTGATCCTGCGGCAGTTCAAGCCTGGCAACTCCTTTTTCATCAGTTGAAACTGTGCCAAGCAGTTCCATCCCGGTATCTCCCGAATAAAACGATATACTCATACCTGCCAGAGGAATTTCTATCCTGTCGTGAGAATATGTCAGCGTTGTCTTCAGGGATCTCAAATCATCAGAATCCTTAAAATACTGCAATTGTATATATGGACTAATGATTGTTTCTTCCTGGGAAAAAACCGGATAAGTTATACCTGAAAGGAAAATCAGACCAGTTATTATAATGTATGTTCCTGTTTTCATCGGATCAATTCCCTTTTCACTTACTTTAATACTTCTGCTTCATCCTTTTCCTGCATCTCGGAAATGGAAATAATAGGTGCAATTTTCGAAATGAGCATGAACAACATGGCAAAAACAGATACGCCGGCAAAGGTGAGTGACCATTCAATCCAGGTTGGAGAATATTTTATCCATTCAGTCCTCACATCCTGAATCGGAAGAAATGGCGTTTCGAGAGTCGGAATAACAATGATATAACGGTTCACCCACAAAGCCAGCACCGCAATAACTGCTGCGACAGTTATATTCGGTATAGTCCTGAACCTGGGCAGGGCAATGATAATTCCGGGGAGAAGGATCCCTATGTAGTTTGCAAAAATAAAGAGTGTGTAATATTCAGTAAATAGCTTGTCGATAAGGATTGAATCCATTTTAATGGAGCCGTACCATTTCGTGAGGTAGTCACTGAATGTAAAGTATCCGTAAAATGCTGCGATAACGGTTAAAAGCACCCCGACATTCACAAAGTGTCGTTTTGTGATATATTCCTCAAGATGGTAGACTTTTCTGAAGATCCACATAAGAATGATGAGAAGTCCGGTACCCGAAAAAACTGCAGCAATTACAAAATAGGGTCCGAAAATTGTCGAATGCCAGCCAGGTTGGAGTGTGACACCGAAAATCCAGGCAAGTACCGAATAAACAATTATTGCGATCGCGATTATCATCGAAGCCATGACGGTCCTCGCCCTCGAAAGCAGTTTTTTCTGGACCGGGGAACCATCATATCCAAGTGAAAGTGCCTTATAGAACTTCTTTTTCCATGGGGGGACGTTCAGGTCAGTGTAATCGCGCAATATCGCAAAATCCTCAACAAATGAAAGGTACAGATAAATAAAACAACCGATCAGGTCAGTCGAAATGGCTATGACATCCCAGGTTATCGGCGACTGTATCCTTGGGTGGATAAACAGGTAATATAATCTGTCGAGTCGGCCGATGCAGAAAAAAATGAAGAAAGGTCCGATGACCAGCGAAATAACTGTTATAAGCTCGGCCATCCTGATAACAGGCTTCCTCCATCCGGTATTGAAAAGATGCAGCACACCTGATATCAATGCTCCCGAATAACTCAGACCCATAAAAAAGATGAAGTTCACTATGTAGAATCCCCAGACTACATTATCCCTCATGCCCGTAACAATATGCCCCTTATCTATCTGAAGTATCAGGCTATATACACCAACGATGAAAAAGACCATAAAGACTGCAAAAGTAATGTACCAGCCGGTACTGGTTTTCTCCAGCTCCGGAGTCAGGTCTTTTAAAAGTTTTCTGTCAGCCTGCATTCTTATAGGTTTAACTGAAATTTATCAACGCGGTCCCACCTCTTTGTATCGTCCTTTTATTGCTTCGTCGGTGCCCTCCAGCCCCCGCTCAACGGGGAACATCCTGTTGTTAGGCGGAAGGTAAAAGACATTGGGTAATGTTCCCAGTTCCTCCCGGTACCTGAAGCCCGCCCTGTCGGTCATCAGCTTGCTGAATCTGAGGGTCTCCTCTCCGTTAGTTACTGTATCTTCAAGGACATCCCCGAAATAAATAACACCCATCGGACAGGCAGTTACACAACGGGGAAGTAAGTTCTTCCTCAGGTTATCGGCACAGAAAACACATTTACCGACAGTTCCTTCGACTGGCGGGATATTAGTTTCCGGATCATAGACATGCCCCTCAGGCAGTACTACTTCAGGATCTTTCCAGTTGAAAACCCTTGCCGAATACGGACATCCGGTCATGCAGAATTTACACCCTATACACCTTTGGTTATCGACAAGCACAATTCCATCATCCCTCTTATAAGTTGCACCCACCGGGCAAACACTGACGCACATTGGCTTGTCGCAATGGAAACATGGTCGCGGCAGCCAGTATCTTGCGGTATGTCTGTCGTCCTGCAAAAGATAGAGTTTCATCCATTCGTGGTCTTTTGGAAGCATATGACCCTCCTGACAGGCATCAACACACAACCTTGCATTCCTGCATTTTGAAAGATCGATTACCATCACAAACTTATGACCGGGTAATCCTTTCTTTGCTTCCGCTTTAAGATCGGCTGTCTTTTTTCCGGCAGGACTGATATCATCCCTGTCAACCTCCACAAGCTTTCCTTCCGGAGATAACAGCAATATTTTTTCACCCGATTTTGTCTTTGCTGACCCGGAGATCACAGAACTACCCGTTATCCCTGCAATGGAAACAGTTCCGATCCCCGCTCCAATTTTCTTAATAAAATTGCGTCGTGTTGATTCTCCGGATCCGTCTCCCGTTTTTTCTTTCATCCTCTACCGAAGTTAAAATCAATTAATTATCATCAGATTCATGATACCCTGAAATAATACTCTTAAAAAGTGATGTCGGCCGGGCACCAAGCGTACAGGTATAAATGTGGATTATCATGAAAATGGAAATGAGAAATCCCATTGTAATATGCAGAATATCAGTCAGTATCAACCCACTTATACCAAAAAACCTGTTTATGACTGTTTCAGGAAAAAGCATGCCTAGACCCGAAATTATTATCAGAGGGAAAGCGACGTACATGGTGAGAACATAAGAGAACTTCTGCAACGGATTGAATTTCCTGTCAAGTGTCACGGGAAAAGGGGGTTTTTCACCCCTGAACATTCCTAAGGCGTAGTACCTGAACTGTTTACGAAGATCCGGCAGCAAACCCTTTCCATTTAATTTGTAAAATTTACCATTATCCGTGAAAATATTACCTGCAACAAATGTTACATAATTGAATGTAAGAAGTATGGCTGCAATATTATGCCACTTTACCGCCCTGGCAAAACCTACCACCAGAAGATAATCTGTTTTTGAGGTGTACTGCATACTCAATCCGGTAATTATTAAAATTATTATCAGAACTGCATTCAAAACATGCCACAACCTTACCCAAATCGGATATAAATACATTTTCTTTTTATTTATTTATGTTTCCCGGTCATCCTTAAAAAGATATGAACTCCGATAACAATTAAAATCACAGCAAGTATTCCCAGACTCAAATTGTTAAGGTATTCATTCCTGTTAGCACCGATGACATACGACTGATTAAGAATAATCCCGTTAAAAAATCCGTCCTCTCTCTGTTCTTTTGACTGAAATTTGTAGAGGGTGGACATAAGCATTGAATTCTGTGAATGACATTCATTGCACCTTTGTACTGCTTCCTCCTTTGGTTTTATTAAATGTGAAACAAGGACCGTATCATTGATCTGAGTGTGACACTCTATGCACCTTACGCTTTTAAAGTGCGACTCCTGACCCGGGAGCCATTCATGGCTCTGAAGGATGTTAATCTCTTCCCTGTCAGAAAGCAGTTGAAAACGGTCAAAGTTGGCATGGCACCTGAGACAGATATTATTATCGTATAAAATTGCCTCTTTAATATTTGTGGCGTCCCTGATACTGATCTTGTAATCGTGAGGGCCATGGCATTTCCAGCAGGTAAAACCCTCCTCCTCGAGCTTGAAGTGGATGCTTCCCATATATTCAGTCTCTATTTCCTCGAACAGGAATTTTGCAAACATCTCATCACCGCCATGGCAATCGATGCAGTTAAAACTCTGCTCCATCCTTAGCTCTCCCGGATGCGGAAATGTTGTATACCCTGCAGGGTGGCAATCTGTACAGCTGAAACTCCTGTGATTTGACTGGTAAAATTTATCCCGGTCAACAACCCTTTCTGAAAACATAAGCGCTTTTACCTGCCTGCCCAGATTTTCGTTTGTGTATTCATAGCTTCCCTGCCCATGGCATTTGAAACAACGCTCATTGTCTTCATAGAAAGGCGAAACAAAGGCAACTGTATCCTGGCTGTCGATCATTTCACCGGCAAACGCTGTGAAGGGTGCACTTAATAGTGCGGAGGACATGAAAACCATGAGGTAAACGGGCAACCCCAAACATGTTTTTATCATTACAGTCTTTTTAGGTCAGAACCGCACCGTAATATTAAAACCTACCAGGAACTCGCCATCTCCAAAGTTATTTGTGTTAAACACGAGATTCCGCTGGTTTATGATCTGCGAATAGTTTGCTACGAAAACCTGGAAGGCATGGGTTGCCGTACCGATCTCCCATCCGAGTGAAATGTTTGGTTTCGGCTGATCTTCGAGGTCCTGCTTTGTAAGAAGCTGATCATACTCTATTATTATCGATTGAGACCCTACAACTGTTGCTTTTGCTCCCGCCGATAATCCGAAATTCAGGTTTTTGTACCGCAATTCATTTGTATACTGCGGCACTGCATTGAAATAAATGACTGACGGGGCAATCTGAAATGAAAACACGTCATTGAATTTCCGGGCGACTATGAGCTGGCTGAAATAGGATAACCTGTGAATGTCCCTGTAACGTTCAACCGGGCCGAAAGCCTCTTTTCGCTGGAGGTCGAGAACAATATTTCCGTAATAAGACAGGGATACAGGCATACTGTTATCTTCCGTCTGCCTAAGTATCAGATACTTCCATTGCAGATCCTGTAGTTTGTAATCCTTGGTGGTACCAGCGCCCACCATGAGCCTGTCGGTAATTCCGTAATTCAGTCCCAGTCTGGTGTTGGCCGCACCGTAGATACCGAACAGGTTATGGTAATTCTCGATCAGGCTGAACCGGTGATGTATCTGCAGCTCCAGCCCCCCTTTATAGGGCGTTGCAACAGTCTGGTTATCAATTAACGTGCCTGTCTCGAAGGTAAACCGCACAGGTTTTGATCCCTCTTCCGGCGCAGCTACTTCCTGGGCTTGCAATGAAATTATAAAGGCTGATAAAAGCAAAAGCATTAAGGACCTTTTCATTTTGGTTGGGTTTATTATGTTAACTTATTTGTTGTTTTCTGCTCCCTGCTGGATCCAGATAAGAATCAGCTGTTTTTCGTTGTCGAGCGTGAAGGCTGTATGGCTGCTCGAAATGATCTGTAAATAGAGCCTGCTCGATTCTGCCGGCTGCGTCACATAACCCCCGTTTTTAAGTGCATCATATGAACTGCCTGCCCGCAGGTCAGGATTACGCGATCCCCTGTGGCAGGTTATACAGTTATTCGTAAAAACGGGCTGGATCTGGGTTTGAAAACTTACAGGCTCAACCGGATCGACAGTCTCCACCTGGTAGGCATACTTCTCGCATGATGCAAGCAATGCCATGCTTCCCACCAAAACCAAAGCTGTCAGAACCGGTAATGATTTTTCAAATTTCCATTTCATTTTCTGGGAATTGTTAATTATTTCACAAATATATCGGTTATACTGATTAGTAGATCATTGCAATTCAGTTTTTTATCATGAAAATCATGCTGTTTATCACATTGAAAATTGACTAATGTCATTCACGAAATTGACAAATAAAAAATTCAGAACGCAGGATTATCAAGGAATAATTCTACCGACACTCATTTAGCTTTCCCGCATGATGGAACATGCCACAACTTTGACAAGACAAAACAGGTTATGTTCATAAATTTCTAAATATTTTGACGAAGGTACTCTTTCCTGTTTCGAATGTATAAACATCATTGACGACTACCTAAAATTAGTTGACTAAAAATTCCATTTTCACCTAATTATGTGGACCTTACAGCTTTCACGGATTTCAAGATCACGATAATTAATTTAAATTTAGAAGCTACAATTGTGGATAAATCTGGAAACCTGCATGAAAAGATCCATCAGATTTGTGCTTATAATCAGTCTGTTGTTTTTTGGGACATCGGTATCATATTCCCAGGGAACCCAGATCAGTTTCGGTTCGATCCCGAAGAGCGGGACCGTGCTCATTTATTCGCACATGGATGATGACCTTATTTGGATGCTCCCGTTCTGGGAGATAACAGAGAAGTTTATCGGAGGAGCAATGCCGGCTACCCCTACTTTTGAAAAAGTTGTACGGGAACAACAAATATTTTTAAATAATAACGGACAAAATATACCTTACGAATCAAACTGGATCACTCCCTGGAGCAACATCTCACAACAACAGTATGACCAGTATTATTGGGATAACAACCAATCCTACAATTACCTTGCAAATGACCATCTGGTGGCTTTCTGGGACAACAGTGACAATTATCTCGTCCGAAGGGAAATCAACAAGATCAAGGCCAAGCTGGAACAATATATTGCTGATCCGGGAATGAGACGGGCAATTACCCATAATAATTGGGGCGAATACGGGCATCAGCATCATAGAGCTGTTAATACTGCAGTACGGGAACTTGCAGTAAAATACCGTAAGGATGTCTGGATGCTTGGATGTGATAACGGCGCCTTTAGAGATGTCTATGTCCCAAATGGAATAACTTATACATTAGGCTCTTTCAATAAACCGGGTCTTTATACCGGAATCAGGAGTATCTACAGAAATAATTATTGCTGGTCCTGGACTGATTATGTTCCTTCAGGTGACCACAAATTTATCAGGATTGTTGAAAATGGAAGCGATAAATCCAACATCCTGAAAGGCGATGCAATCACGTATACCGGACCCTCACAAATGGAATCCGGTGCTTTTATATTTGATGGGTCCGATGATTATATGACCCTTGAAGGGAATAATAATTCATCATTCACCATTACAATGCGGTTCAGGCCGGAGGAGATAAGGGCGATGGATATATCGGCCATGTCGGAATACCCCGGATCGGGGAGAAATGACCGGAATATATTTATGACCGGGGACGGTAGAATTTCTGCCCGTATTAACGACGGCACTTCCAGGATTATAACCTCATCCAGTTCAGTTTCAGCCGACGCCTGGACGTTTGTGGCCATTACCGGCGACGGGAGCAGCTTTAAACTATATCTGAACGGACTCCTGGAAAGAACTACAAGTTCCGGAACAGCAATAACAAATTACTCGACTCCTGAATTGATTCTGGGCCAGGCTATCATGACTGGTACATATTTCAACGGGCAGGTAAACGATGTAAGGTTTTTCAGCAGGGCACTCAGCGAAAGTGAAATTGCGGGAATGAGTAACATTTCCTACTATACAATCAATGCAGATGCAGGATCGGGCGGAACCATCAGTCCTTCAGGTAACCGTACCGTATCGGCAGGAGCCAACCTGACTTTTACAATTCGACCCTCGACCGGATACAGAATCGCTGCTGTAAGAGTCGATGATGTTTCGGCAGGTGCCATCTCTTCTTATACATTCAGTAATGTCTCACGCAATCATACAATATATGCAACATTTTCAGCTATACCCGTTTACACGATTGCAGCTTCCGCAGGTGCCGGTGGTTCCATATCTCCATCCGGAAATCAGGATGTCAGTGAAGGATCGGACAGAACTTTTACAATAACTCCGGCAACAGGCTACCGTATCTCTGATGTACTTGTTGACGGCGCTTCAGCGGGGCCGGTATCAGCGTATACATTCAACGATGTTGATGACGATCACTCTATTTCTGCGAGGTTCTCGCCCAGGACCTTTACACTTACCGGAAATGCCGGACCGTATGGATCAATTGATCCGGAAGGAGCAACAACTGTAAATTACGGCGCCGGTCAGAGTTTTTCAATTATTCCCAATACCGGTTACAGGATTTCAGATGTGCTTGTAGATGATGTTTCAGTCGGAACCCCTGGTTCATATTCAATTAATAATATACATGGAAATCATACAATTTCGGCCGAATTTTCAGTGATCACATTTACACTGACGGCCAGTGCAGGAAGCGGCGGCGCAATTTCCCCGGGCGGGAACCGGATCGTGAACTACGGCACAAGCCAGACTTTTTCAATTACCCCCGGCGAAGGATATTATATTTCGGATGTCAGAGTCGATGATGTGTCCATCGGCCCTGTTTCTTCATATACGTTCAGCAATATAATAAGTGACCACACAATTTCCGCATCATTTGCACATATCACTTACACTATTTCCGGAGGGGCCGGTGCCGGAGGAACAATAAATCCGTCAGGACCGGCTGTCATAAATCACGGATCAAATGCCACTTACCTGATCACCCCAGACGAAGGTTTTCTTATTTCAGACGTGCTTGTCGATAATGCTTCAGTTGGCAAGGTTACTTCTTTCACCTTCAACAGGATTGTTTCAAACCATACAATATCAGCAACGTTTACCCCGATAATTCTGACAATTGAGGCAACTTCCAAATCAAGGGGCACTATAAGCCCTTCAGGTAATTCAAGTGTAATTTACGGGACCGACCTTGTCTTTTCTATTTTGCCCGATGTCGGGTATGAGATTGAAGATGTAATTGTTGACGGAAAATCAGCAGGACCGGTTTCAACCTGGTCCTTTACCAGGATAACCAGAGACCATTCAATTTCAGCATCATTCAAGATAATTACTTTTACAATTACCAGCAACTCCGGTACAGGAGGATCGATAGGTCCCGAAGGTGATATACCTGTTACCTACGGTTCGGACCAGGAATTCATAATCACGCCTGATTCAATCTATAAAATCCTTGATGTAAAAGCGGACGGCATTTCGGTCGGACCGGTCAGTTCCTGGTCGTTTGACGATGTTGTTTCAGACCATTCAATTTCCGCAACGTTTAAACTGAAGGAAATCTATTCAATTGTTGTAAGCGTCTGGGAAGGTGGCTCCATAAGTCCGTGGGGTTCCCGGAAAGTGATGGAAGGATCGGATGTGACTTACCGTATTACTCCATATCCCGGCCACCGGATATATGAAGTAGTCGTTGACAGGAAATCTGTTGGAGTGGTAAAGGAGTATACTTTCGCTGCGATGGCATCCGACCACACTATCTCTGTCTCTTTTGCTTCAAATATTCAGGTCGAGGCTTATCCCAATCCTTTTACAGACGTGCTTAATATCAGCATTGTTAATCCCTGGGAGAAGTTCTTTGACATCGAAATCAGCAACATGGCAGGCAGAATAATTCATACGCAGACCCGGGTCCCGGGAAATTCGGTAACCCCTCTTCATATACAGGGTTCGCCCGGAATGTACTTTTTAAGGATTTACCAGGAAAAGACCAAAGTCTTTTCGATGAAAATTATAAAGTACTAGAATTTATAAATATTGTCCTCTATTAGTTTGCCGGCGATCCTTCTTCTGGCATCCTTTGCATTCAATCCCTCAATCCTGGAAAGGGATTCAACGGCATTGACCAGTCTGGAGGACAACTCAGGTGATGCGAACGAATAGATGGCATCGGTCGCCGATTTCCTTACTACATGGGCAGTTTCATAAATATTTACGTCAAGGATATCTCTGTAAACCTGTGCAGTACCTTTCAGACCTTCAAGCTTTTCAATTCGCAGTGCAAGCGATTCGGAGACGTAGGTTTCCATCATCATTTCTGCAATATTGTTCATGACTTCCTGCTCATTCAACAGGCTCTTTTCAAATTGCTTAACAGCACCGTGCATGCAAAGGAGTATTGCTTTCTTAAAGTTTCTCAGATACCTTGATTTCTTTTGAAAGTAGGACTCATTATCTTTCCTGCTATCCGTGATTGAATCAAGCTCATTGAACAGCTTTTCAGCATCCCCGAACAGATCGAATTCGCCTTTCATTGCGCGCTTCATAGCCGTATCGGAAACGAGAAGCCGGTTTATCTCGTTTGTTCCTTCGAAAATCCTGTTGATTCTTGAATCACGGTAACCCCTTTCAACATCCATCTCGGCCGAATAGCCCATGCCTCCGTGTATCTGAACCGCTTCATCAGCTACAAAATCAAGCATCTCGGAACCGACAACTTTCAGTATTGCAGCCTCTACTGCATAATGGCTTATTGCCTCGATCGAAGCCCTGCCTTTATCGCCGCAATCAGCCTTAAGCTTTTCCATCAGATCATCAATATCCCTGCATACCCTGTAAACGGCTGATTCTGAAGCAAAAAGCCTGATAACCTGTTCTGCCAGCTTATGTTTTATCGCTCCGAACGTTGAGATAAGAACACCGAACTGTTTCCGTTCATTTGCATACCTGACCGAATCGTTGATCGCCTTTTTTGCAGCTCCAAGGACATTGGCTCCGAGCTTAAGCCTTCCCATGTGAAGGATGCTGAGCGCTATCCTGAAACCTTCTCCCCTCCTGCCCAGAAGATTTTCAACGGGAACCTTGACATCATTGAAATATATCTGGGCTGTTGATGATCCTTTTATACCCATCTTATGTTCATCGGGACCAATAACAACACCGGGATATTTGGTTTCAACAATAAATGCACTGAGTACCCTGTCGTTGTCGATTTTGGCAAATACAACAAGGGTATCGGCAAAACCGGCATTGGTGATCCACATCTTCTGGCCGTTTATTATGTAGTATTTCCCGTCCTCCGATAGTCTTGCGTTTGTTTTTCCTGAATTTGCATCACTTCCGGCTCCAGGCTCCGTAAGGCAGTAAGCTCCAAGCAATTCCCCTGTAGCAAGTCTGGTGACATAGCGTTGTCTCTGGTCTTCATTTCCATAGTACATTATCGGAAGGGTTCCTAT
Organism: uncultured Bacteroidales bacterium; assembly: GCA_963737255.1. GTDB lineage: Bacteria > Bacteroidota > Bacteroidia > Bacteroidales > VadinHA17 > LD21. The sequence continues at coordinate 542,108 of CAVTSB010000002.1, read as the reverse complement.
TCCGCAATGGGCCATATATGCAACCGAAAATGAATAACCTGCCCCGGTTGTTTCAGCAACAAGCATCTGAGTGACAAATGATCTGTCCGAATCCGCCATATTCTTCCGGGATTGAGATTCCCATCAATCCAAGTTCACCTGATTTCTTTAGAATGCTTTTCATAAGTTCCCTGTCGCTTTTTTCAAGAGCGTCAAGATTGGGATACACCTCAGCATCAAGAAAATCCTTGCAGGTCTTGGGCGATCATCCTCTGTTCCTCATTGAATTCCTCAGGAATAAAAATATCCTTTGGCTTCAACTTCGCTTACAAGAAATTCTCCGCTTTTCAAGATTTTTCTGGTTTCCATATCGGTTAGTTTAAAGTTTTTTCAATTCTTTCACCCCAATCCCCTGAAGGGGTCTTTTTTCCATTGCCTGCACAACCAACTCCGCAATATCGAGATTTTTGATCTCCTCTTCCTTATTCTTATACTTTAAGTCCGTCAGTCATCATTGTCATGCAGAACGGGCAGGCAGTTGCAATAATCCCGGCACCTGTTTCAAGGGCATCCTCAGTTCTTTCAATAAAAACTTCCCTGTCTCCCTTTTCAGCCTCCTTGAACATCTGTGCGCCTCCGGCTCCGCAGCATAATGCAAAGCTCCTGTTCCTTTTCATCTCGACAAAATTCGTTGTCAGGCTTCTGACAATTGACCTTGGGTTCAGAATAAATATCATTTGCCCTTCCAAGGTAACACGGATCATGATAAGTTATTCCATTGCTCTCATTGAGCGATTCCCGCGAGATCTCCAGGCTGCCCTCTTCAATCTTCCTGTTCAGGAACTGCAAGATAATTAACAACTTCATAATTTCCGCCAAGATCGGGATATTCGTTCCTGAAAATATTAAAACAGTGCGGGCATGTGGTAATGATCTTTTTTACATCATAGCTTTTAAGAATCTCAATTACCTGCAGTGCCTGCATCTGGTAAAGCATTTCATTGCCTGCCCTGCGTGCAGGATCGCCTGTACAGGTCTCCTCTTTCCCCAGAACAGCATAGCTGATATTCAGCTTGTTAAGTATTCTGGCAAAAGCCCTGACAACCTTCTTATACCTGTCGTCAAAAGCTCCGGCGCAACCAACCCAGAAAAGATATTCAGGTTTATGCCCTTTGCCGATAATTCCGAAATCACAGGAACTTCAAATCCGATTTCCTTTGCCCAGTTAAGTCTGTCTTCAGAAGAATACTGCCATGGAGCTCCGTTGTTTTCGATGTTGTTGAACACGCTTTTCAGTTCACCCGGCGCTGACGCCTCCTCCAGTACAAGGTACCGGCGCATATCGACAATCAGCGAAGGATGGTTAATATTTATGGGGCACTCCTGTGCACAGGCATTGCATGTGGTGCAGGCCCACAGCTCTTCTTCAGAAATAAAATCCCTTAACAGCGATCTGTTGTCATTGAAATTCCTTTCCGTTTTTGATCATCAGCGGTCCCTTTTCCTTCATCCTTGCACGAAGGTCCATCATTATTTTACGGGGAGAGAGTTTTTTCCCGGTAATATTTGCCGGACAGACTGATGTGCATCTTCCGCACTCGGTACATGAAAGTGAATCAAAATAGTTTTTCCAGGTGGCATCCTCTGCATCCCTGATCCCAAACCGTTCAACGGGTACATCAGCCGGTGCAGCAGCAAATGCAGTTTCAGGATTGAGCATCAGCTTCACTTCCCTTGTAATATTATCCATATTTGTCAGCTTTCCAAGGGGTTCAAGCCGTGAAAGAAAGACATTAGGAACCGACATGAATACATGAAAATGCTTCGAATATGGAAGATAATTGGCAAAAAAGAAGATCAGAAGAATATGTGTCCACCATGAAATCTCGTACATTAGCTTAAAATTCCCGGCTGACATGCCGGAAAACAGACCGGCCAGAATGCTGCTAACCGGATAGACCCCGTATATTTCACCTGCCGACGAGGTCTGATAACCTGCATATCCGGAATTCATTGTCAGAAGAGAGATCATCAGCAGCAGGATAAGCGAAAGTGAAATATTTGCATCAATATGCGATTTTTTCTTCATCTCAATTCCCTCAAACCGTTTTATATGAAAGAACAGGCGTCGGGCCAAAAATATAATTATTGACATTGCGACCAGTATGGCGAAGATATCGCCGGAAGCTATAATAAAATTGTAAACCGGTCCAAGAAAATGAAGAACTCTTTCTGTGCCGGCAAGTCCGTCAATCACCATTTCAATGCTGCCGATAAGTATTATGCAGAATCCCCAGAAGACCAGGGCATGAAAGAAGCCAAGCACAGGTCTTCGGAAGATCTTAGTCTGTCCGAAGGCAACCCGCATCATGGTATTGAAACGCTTGCCGAAATCTTTAACAGGGAATGCGGGCTTTGTAAATCTGAAGAATTGAATCAGCCGGTTAACAGTATAGAAAAATACTCCGAGAGTAATCAGAAGTGTAATTGCAAATACAATTTGTTTAGTCATAGTTTTATTTTAAAATGACTTACTTTAAAATTTTGCCATGAAGACACTACGGCATGAAGGGATCGAAAGGAGTTACTCCATCCGCCTTTTCATTGCGTCCTGGCGCCCTCGTAGCAAAATATTACTTCTTTAATTCCTTTACTGCATCAACCAGTTTTGGCAGGACCTTCATCGCATCACCGACAATTCCATATTGGGCTGCCTCGAATATCGGTGCATCCTTGTCGGTATTGATTGCCACAATATATTTTGAAGAGCTTATCCCTGCCAGATGCTGTGTTGAACCGGAAATGCCAACCGCAATATACAGGTTTGGTGCAATGATCTTTCCGGTTTGTCCGGTATGCTCCTCGTGAGGCCTCCAGCCTTCATCCGATACAGGTCTTGAACATGCCGTTGCTCCACCGAGAAGTGAAGCCAGCTCAACAAGAGGCGCCCAGTTGTCGGGAGATTTCATTCCTCTTCCGCCTGAAACAACTATATCGGCATCAGTCAGTACAATTTTGCCTGACTGTTTCTGAACATCCGTAACCACAGTTTTAACAAGCTGATGCATCACCTTCATAAGTGATTGTTTCAGGAATTGCTTCTGTCGGTTTTCTGACAAGGTCAAAAGAGTTCTGTGCAAGAGTGATGATCTTTACATCGGATTTTATGACAATGTGTGCAAATGCATTTCCTGAATAGGCCCTTTTGTAAACTGTGAACGGTTCAAGGCTTAGGGGCAGTCTGCTGACTCCTGAAGCAATACCCGGCTTTCAGCCTGACCGATAGCCTTGGAGCCAGGGCCTTTCCGGCATTGTTATTTGAAAAAATAATGACTTTTGAGCCCTCACTTTGGGCAATTCCGGCAAGTACTTGTGTATAGGCTTGATTATCAAGATTTTTAAACTGTCACCAACAACATTAATGATTTTCCCTGCACCATAATCCGCAAGTTTTTTCAATTCATCATCATCTGCTTTGCCGATTGAAACGGCAATCACCTTCGTTATTAAGCATTTCAGCGACTGACGATGCGTATGAAACAAGTTCAAAGGAGAGCTTCTTGAATTTTCCTTCCCAATTTTCGGTATAAACCAATACTGACATAGTATGTATATTTTTCCGTGATTATATTAAATAACTTTTGCTTCATTCTGAAGAAGATCAATCAGCTGAGCAGGATTTTCAGCATCGACATATTTGCAGGCAGCACGCGGCGCCGGTTTTTCAAATCCTGTAATATCCGTGAGCTTATCAGCGGCAACCGGCTCATAAACCCTTACAGGTTTGGTCCTGGCCATCATTATCCCACGCATGGCAGCGATCCTTGGCTCTTTTGCAATTCCCTTCTGTACGATTGCCACGAATGGAACAGGTACTTTTACACTCTCTTTGCCCCCGTCAATTTCCCTTGTCAGTACAGGAATCACCGTTTTCAATCTTCAATCCTGAAACTGATGAAACTGATGGAATTCCAAGGAATTCTGAGATCATCCCTCCTACGACCGAACCGTTAAAATCGCTCGATTCAATACCGCACATTATAATGTCATACTGCTCCTTCCTGGCAATTTCCGCAATCTGTGCTGCAACAAAATAAGCATCAGACGATTCGGAATTAACGCGTATTGCATCATCCGCACCGATGGCCAGGGCTTTCCTGATTGTTGGCTCGGCGGAAGCAGGTCCGACATGGGCAACGGTCACCAGTTTTACACCTGTCGACTGGTCATCCCTTAATTCAAGGGCTCTTGTAAGTGACAATTCATCCCATGGATTTATTACCCACTGAATACCTGTGGTATCGATTGATGTATTTCCTTCAACAAATTTTATTCTGGTAGTTGTGTCAGGAACATTGCTGATACAGACTAAAATTTTCATTAACGATTGAATATTAGTTATTTATCTTATGTCTAAATATAATATCAGTTAACTTATAAATCTTGCATGAGGCGGCAAATATAACAATTAATGCTTCACTACCAAAGGTTGAATATATCATTTTTTGAGCATGTTCGAAATCAAACAATTTCATATATCATTGTCATTCTTATTAATACATACAGAAATACACAGAATGGCACGGATACCGTTCGAAACAAGTCGGTCCGCTTCACTTGGCTGCGTAAAGAATTTTTTTCACCGCTAAAGATAAATACAATTATTAAAATTAAATTCGCACACTTCAAAAGGGCGATTTTCCGGCTTAATGAAAAAAAATCTGAGAGTATATGGTGGTGTGATGCTTGCTATGATTTTCTGGTCGCTTTCCTTTATCTGGTTCAAGGTAGCAAATGAGACTTTCCGGCCCATCACTATTGTGTTTATCCGACTGGTCATTTCGGTTAGCATATTGTCCGCATACCTGTTATTGAAAAAGAAATTTATCAGTATAAGGAAGGAGGATCGGCGATTATTTGCGATGCTGGCAATATTTGAGCCGTTCCTTTATTTTCTGGGTGAAAGCTTCGGGCTAACATATGTTTCGGCAACTGTTGGCTCGGTACTGATATCCACAATTCCGGTGGTTGCTACAATTGGTGCCTGGATGCTCTTCAAAGAAAGGCTCCGAAAATTAACTATGCCGGGATAGTTTTGTCATTTATCGGTGTGCTCGTCTTCCTGATCAACCGCGACGGAACACTGTCATTCAATATGAAGGGGCTTGCACTTTTGACGCTGGCTGTTTTCTCTGCGGTGGGCTATAACCTCACCCTGAGCAGGCTTGTCGGTACATACAGTCCGGTTATGATCGTAACGGTGCAGAACATGATAGGTGCGATCCTGTTCCTGCCTGTATTTCTGATTACCGATTTCAGATTTTTCATAACCACTCCGTTTACCTTCAGTTCATTTGTACCGATCATCGAGCTTGCAGTATTTGCATCGTGCGGCGCATTCATCCTTTTCGCATTTTCAGTCAGGAATATGGGTATTACAAAAGCCAATGTCTTTACAAACTTCATCCCTGTATTCACGGCTATCTTCTCGTTTATGATTCTTGGCGACAAGCTTACGGTCCAGAATATAGCGGGTATGCTGATTGTTATATCGGGCATTTACATGTCGCAGATCAACGGCCGTGCGAAAAAAGGAGATGAAGCGCTGATACTTACAGGAAAAACTGCCTGAGGAAGACAATTATTGAAGCATTTTATTTCTGGTTGCAGGTTGCAGGTTGCCAGCCTTCGCTAAAGCTACGGCTGGTAAAACAGGTTGCAGGTTGCAGGTTGCGGGTTGCAGGTTGCTGATTGATTGTAATTGAATAACTAACAACAGGTAACAGGAAACCGGTAACCAGCAAAGTTTTAATTAATATCTTTACATTTTTCAGGAAATATGGTAAAAAGAGTCTGCAATATTCTTTTTTTCATCTTTGTACTGGCTGAAGCATACCCGCAAACGGGAGGGACGAATGTATATGAGTTTCTTAACCTTACGCATTCGGGTTATGTATCCTCGCTGGGAGGTGTAAATGTTTCAGCCTGCGGAAAAAATCTGAACCTTGCATATCACAATCCATCCCTGCTCAACCCGGAAATGGACAAAAGCCTGGCACTCAATTATGTTAACTATTTCGCAGGCATCAATTACGGACTTGCAATGTATTCCCGCTCGTTCCCCGGAACCGGTGACTTTGCCGCCGGAATCACTTACCTTAACTATGGTACTTTTACTGAAGCTGATCCATCGGGAAATATCACCGGGACATTCAGAGCGTCAGAATATGCATTTTCGGTTATCTGGTCAAGGGCAATCGATTCTCTCTTTACAGCAGGGATAAATTTCAAACCGGTATTATCTCATCTTGAAAGATACACATCATTTGGATTTGCTTTTGACCTGGGTGCATCATGGCACAGCCGGAACAATCTGCTGTCGGCTGGCTTGGTCATTAAAAACATCGGTTACCAGGTGACAACATATTCCGGGGAATCGAGACAATCACCTCCTTTTGAGATCCTGGCCGGCGTAACAGCAGGACTGGCACATGCACCTTTAAAGTTTTCGCTGACCCTGAGGCATCTTGAAAAATATGACCTTACCTTCGATTATAAAGCTACTGACCAGGGGGGTGGGGAGGTGAAGCCGGAACCGGAGTTTTTCGAAAATCTCATGCGGCATGCCGTCATTGGAGCCGAGATCATCCCCCACAGGAATTTCTACCTTGGCCTCGGTTACAACTACCAGAGAAGAAGCGAGTTAAAGGTTGAATCAAAAGCTGCCGGCGTAGGTTTCACCTGGGGTTTCGGCTTCAATACATCTCTTCTGAGCATCGAATTCGGTCGTGCTGCCTACCATCTTGCCGGTGCGTCAAACCATGTTTCACTTATATTCAGGCCTGATCTTTTATATAAAAAGCTCACAAACTAAAAATACTTTGCTTTTAAATCATAAATTAAGAACTTTGTACCCGGGAACCACCCTCATCCAATTATCCTATGCTTAAGAAACTTATCATAGCTATCGACGGTTACTCTTCATGCGGGAAAAGCACTTTTGCAAAAGCAATTGCAAGGGAGCTGAGTTATATTTATATCGACAGCGGGGCAATGTACAGAGCCGTAACCCTATATTGCCTGAGAAAAGGATATACAGGTCCCGGTTTGCTTAATGTGGCTGAAATAATCTCCGAACTTGGTGATATTCATATCGGGTTTGTATATAATCCTGATATTCAGGAATATGAGACATATCTGAACTCCGAGAATGTTGAAAGGGAAATAAGGGGAATTGAGGTTTCATCGCATGTAAGCAGGATCAGTCAGATCCATGAAGTCCGCACACGGATGGTTGAGCTTCAGCGTCAGATTGGTGTCTTTAAGGGGATAGTGATGGATGGCAGAGACATCGGAACTGTCGTCTTTCCGGATGCCGACCTAAAGATATTTATGACGGCATCGGTCGACATCCGGGCAAAAAGGAGATATGATGAACTCAAGGGTAAAAAAATCGAAAACGTAAACCTGGAAGAGATTAAAAGAAATATAATTGCCCGTGATATTGCCGATGAGAACAGGGATATAAGTCCGCTGAGAAGGGCTGAAGATGCAATTGTGCTGGATAACAGCCGGATGACAGTGGAAAAGCAGATGGAGTGGGTAAGGAAACTAATTGAGGCAAGACTGAATGGAGGTTGAGACAGATAACTGGTCGGGATTTTGCTTTGGTGTTCAGAATGCAGTTGAAATAGCCGAGGAGGCGCTTCTCCGTGGGGAGAAAGTCTTTTCACTCGGCCCTATAGTTCACAATGATAAAGAGGTTGAGCGGCTCTCCCGGTTAGGGCTGGTTTCAATCGACCATTAACAGTTCAGGGAGCTCCGCGATTGCAAGGTGTTGATCCGGGCCCACGGAGAGCCTCCTGAAACATATCAGACAGCCGAAAAGAACAATATCACAATTATTGAGGCCACATGTCCGATTGTAAAGAGGCTTCAGTCGAAGATCAGGGAAACATGGCTGAGTACCAGGACCAGAAACGGCCAGATAGTGATTTTTGGGAAACCCGGTCATGCTGAAGTGGTCGGACTTCTAGGCCAGACAAACAATGAAGGGATCCTGATCTCAGGGCCTGACGATATGTGGAAAATTGACATCTCGCGGCCAGTTAGCCTCTTCTCCCAAACCACAATGGGCGTAATGGAGTATAAACATATCAAAGAGCTGATATATAATAATATGAAGGAAAAAGGAACTCTCGATCCTACCATTCATTTTTCGGCTAATAATACTGTTTGCGGACAGGTTTCAAACAGGGAACCAATTCTGAAGGCTTTTGCCAAAAAACATGATACAATAATTTTTGTGAGCGGAAGGGAGAGCTCAAACGGGAAGATGCTTTATTCGGTTTGCAAAAGTGTAAATCCTGATACTCACTTCGTATCTTCGCCCGAAGAGATAGACAGATCGTGGTTTGCGGGGAAACGATCGGCCGGAATCTGCGGAGCCACATCCACTCCGAAATGGCTGATCGAGGAAGTAAGGGATTTCGTTTCAGCCATCTGAGTGCACCTTTTCAATATCTTTTGACTTCTATATTTTTTATAGTATTTTCGTGCCTTTCCAATATTGAACCTGCCGGCATATTTTTAGTTTACAACATCACATGACAAAATCTAAAGTATACTTCACCGACCTGAGGACCAAACCATCGGTAAATCTCCTTAAAAAACTTGAAAACCTTATTATCCGCACTGGAATTGAGCAGATCGATTTTGACAGGAAGATCGTTGCCCTTAAGATCCATTTCGGCGAACCGGGCAACCTGGCGTATCTGAGACCCAATTATGCAGCCCGGATAGTCAGGTTCCTGAAATCAAGGGAGGCAGTACCTTTCCTCACTGACTGCAATACGCTTTACTGCGGCAGAAGATCGAATGCCCCTTCACACCTTGAAGCAGCTTTTGAAAACGGATTTAACCCGCTCGCGACCGATTGTCCGGTAATTATTGCCGACGGAATAAAGGGAACTGATTATCGCGAGATAGAGGTTAATCTTGAATTGTGCAAATCGGCTAAAATAGGGTCGGCACTCGCTGACGCGGATATAATAATCTCACTGAACCATTTTAAGGGACATGAGCTTACAGGTTTCGGCGGAGCGTTGAAGAACCTTGGGATGGGATGCGCATCCGTAGGGGGAAAAATGTTCCTTCATTCCGGTTCATCTCCGAAGGTATTTGAGGAGAATTGCACCGGCTGCAGAATGTGTGAGAAGTACTGCAACTACGGTGCAATAACTGTCGGAAAAGACAAGATAGCACACATTGACTATGAAAAGTGCACAGGCTGCGGACAATGTGTTGCCGTATGCCAGTACGACGCTTCAAGGGTGGTGTGGCAGAACTCTTCGGAAAAAGCCTGCAAGAGAATATCCGAATATGCGTTTGCCGCTGTAAAGGACAAACCCTCTTTTCATATAAACTTTATCATGAATGTCTCGCCCGACTGTGATTGCTGGGATTTAAATGATTATCCTCTGGTAGCCGATCTTGGAATGGCTGCCTCATTCGATCCGGTTGCACTCGATCAGGCATGTGCCGACCTGGTCACCGCTGCACCTGCCCTTCCGGGAAGCAAGATCTGCAAGGACCATGAACATGATGATCTCAGCGATCACGACAAGTTCAAGCTTGCTCATCCCGATACTTTCTGGCAGGCAGGCATTCAGCATGCCGTCAGGATCGGACTGGGCAACAGCGAGTATGAACTGGTTAAGGTTTAGGCACGGGGCAGGGAGCAGGGATTATTTTGAATATTTCAGCCTGAGGCTGTTGGTAACCACGCTGACACTGCTAAGAGCCATTGCCGCCCCGGCGATCATCGGATTGAGAAGAAATCCGTTCACAGGGTATAAAATACCCGCAGCAATGGGGATCCCGACTATATTATAAATGAACGCCCAGAAGAGATTCTGCCTGATGGTCCTGACAGTATTCCTGCTCAGCCTTACAGCTGAAGCCACCACTGAAATATCTTCGCTTATGATTGTCATTTTTGCAGCATCAATTGCAATATCGGAACCTTTGCCCATGGCAATGCTTATGTCGGCCGTTGCCAGTGCCTGACTGTCATTTATACCGTCACCTACCATACCTACAATTTTCCCCTGCTTCTGCAGCGATACAATGAACTCCGCCTTGTCCGCCGGCAAGGCACCTGCCCTGAAATCATCGATGCCTGTCTTTTTCGCGACCGCTTCGGCAGTTTTTTGATTATCGCCGGTAACAAGGTAGACCTCAATGCCAAGATCTTTAAGCTGTTGAACGGCCTTCCCCGAGTTCTCCTTTATTTTGTCGGAAACCGACAATATTGCCAGCACATTTTCAGAGTCGGCAAAGTAAATTACAGTATTGGCTTCCTCTTCCCATTGAAGTGCAAGATCCCCGAGTCTTTTTTCAATATTGATGTTGCTGCCGGTAATAAGCTTAAGACCTCCGGCATAATATTTTTTCTGCTTGTGAACACCCGTTATACCTCTTGCCGTGATGCTCATTACTGCTGAAATTTCAACTGGAAAGACTGCATCATTAAGATAATTCACAACTGATCCGGCAAGAGGATGTTCGGAAAGCTTTTCCAGGCTGAACAAAATGCTCGCTCCTGTTGCTTTGTCGCCGGGTCTCCTCCATTCTATCATGTTAACCGAGGGTTTTCCCTCGGTAACGGTGCCGGTTTTATCGAGTACAATCGCATTCATTTTATGGGCCATTTCGAGGGCTTCGGCATCTTTAACAAGAATATTTTCTTCAGCCCCTTTGCCGATCCCGACCATTATGGCTGTCGGGGTTGCAAGACCCAGGGCACAGGGACAGGCAATTACCAGCACAGTGATCATTGAAAGCAGACCCTGGACAAATCCGTTTTCTCCTCCGGCAAACCACCAGACTAAAAGAGTTACCAGTGAAATTGAAACAACAACGGGGACGAATATACCGGCAATCTTGTCGACAAGCCTCTGAACAGGAGCCTTGCTTCCCTGGGCCTCCTGTACAAGCCTGATTATGCTGCTGAGCAGGGTCTCTGATCCTACCTTTACCGCAATAAACTGGAAACTTCCCTTCTGGTTGACTGTCCCTGCAAAAATTTTTGCAGCTGTCTCCTTCAGAACAGGAACAGGTTCACCCGTGATCATGCTTTCATCAACGTAGCTGCTGCCTGTTGCGACAACACCATCTACGGGGATCTTCTCCCCGGTCTGACAAGGATGATATCTCCGGGTTTTACCTTTGAAATAAGAAATTCTTTAGTCTGACCGTTTTCAAGAACCTTAAAGACAGTTTTGGGCTGCAGACCAATCAGTTTTTTTATGGCAGATGAAGTATTTGCTTTTGCGCCTCCTTCAAGTAGTTTTCCAAGCAGGACGAGCGCAATTACGACGCCTGATGCTTCAAAATATACATGTGCATGAAGTCCCCTGTCACTCCAGAATTGCGGGAAAAGTGTATTGAATACACTGAAAATATAGGCGATCCCCGTGCTCAGTGATACAAGTGTATCCATGCTTGCATTTCTGTGCCTTGCCAGTTTCCACGCATTGATGAAAAAGGAGCGGCCGAAAACAAATACAATGGGAGTTGCAAGCGCCCACATTACGTAACTGGCAAACGGGATATTCATGAAAAACATGCTGATGATCACAAGGGGGACAGCGAGACCAATTGCCCACATTGTCCTGTTTTTCATCGACCTGTAGTGCTGTTGCTGGATATTCTCAAGTTCATCCTTAGCCTTTTCCGATTCGTCGGTAATGAGGCCATATCCGATTGAAGTCAAGGCTTCCTTCAGATTCTGAGGCTTCACCCGTGCCTGATCATACTCAATTGTTGCCGTCTCCGAAGCCAGGTTCACCGAGGCTTTAAGGACACCCGGCTGGTTGTTTAGCCTCGATTCAACATTGGCGGCGCAGGAGGCGCACGACATCCCGGTTACGGGATATTGTTTTATGATAATTTTCTTATCATCAGGTGTTTCTGTCTCCCGATTTTCATTCTCCGAAGCCACATCGCTATCGGATATTTTCTCAACCGGTGTTTCAACCGGATTTCCGTATTTTTTAGAATTGGTCATCAATAATACCTCCCGGGAAGATCAAGGTGTGAAATTAGACAATAATTATTTAACAATTCAGGTGGGGCATTGTTTAATATGGAAGGAGCTGAGTTTAACTGCCTTTAACCTGAAGAAATATACCACTGCCAGGAAAAAATAATAATATATTTACATTGATTTTTAGTCATGAGCAAAAAAACACCCTGAAAACCAATAAAAATACTGTAAATTTGGTTTTAGGAATAAATACCAGTATCTGATTGAAGTTATACATTAAAAATATGGTTTGCATCCGGTGTCAGATCGCAGTTAAATATGAACTGGAAAAACTGGGATTGCATCACACCAAAGTCGAATTGGGCGAAACCGAAATCATGGAGGATATTTCCGATGAGGAACGGGAGGGTCTTGGTGAGTCCCTGAAAAAGATCGGGCTTGAACTGCTTGATGATAAAAAACAGATAATGGTTGAAAGGGTGAAAACAATTATCATTGAACTTGTGCACTTTAACGATCAACAAATCAAAACTAACCTTTCCGATTACCTTAGCGAAAAGCTCAATCACAATTACACATATCTTTCCAATCTGTTTTCAGAAGTAAAGGGGACCACCATTGAAAAATTTTACCTGGCTCAGAAAATTGAAAGAGTAAAAGAACTTCTGGTGTATGACGAACTTAATCTTACGGAGATTGCCTTCAAACTGCATTACAGCAGTGTAGCTCATCTCTCAAACCAATTCAAAAAAATGACAGGACTTACTCCGTCTCACTTTAAAAATCTTAAGGCTAGCAGGCGCATCACTTCGGAAAATATGTGAATTATGCAATTTTTATCAGAAATTGTGTAACATTTTTGCCGTGTCTTACCCATAACTTTCGGTACGAGTTTTCATTTAGGAAAATGAGTGAAGGATATACTTATGCACAATCAGAATATCCGGTAGATAGTCATATTAAAGAGAGCAAAAAATTTATACAGATAAGATGGAAAAATCCAGCAGACAGGAATCTCAATATACAAGAAGCCTGATTGAAGCCAGTCGTGACCCGCTGTTTACAATTAATCCTGAAGGAAAAATTACAGACATAAATAATGCTTCAATAAATATAACGGAAACAACAAGGGAGAATCTGATCGGTACGGATTTCTTTGAGTATTTCACTGAGCCTGAAAAAGCCCGTGAAATTTATAAGCAGGTCTTTACCGAAGGATTTGTTGCAGATTTTCCTTTGACGATCCGCGACGGCAAGCTGACCGAAGTCCTGTTTAATGGTTCTGTTTATAAGGATGAGTTTGGAAAGGTGCGCGGAGTGGTTGTTGTGGCAAGGGATATTACCGATCATAATAAGGTTGAAAAAGAATTGAAGGAAGCCAAACTGCGGGCCGAACTGGCAACAAAAACTGCTGAAGAAGCGCAAAGCAAAGCTGAAAGCGCTACAAAAATTGCTGAAGATGCCGTAAAGTCCAAACAACAGTTTTTGTCAAACATGAGCCATGAGATCCGAACACCAATGAATGCAATTATCGGGTTTACAAAGGTTTTGCTGAAATCAGACCTGGAACCAAAACAAAAAGAATACTTAACCGCAATTAAAATGAGTGGTGATGCACTGACAGTGCTGATAAACGATATACTCGACCTGGCAAAGGTGGATGCGGGAAAAATGATATTTGAACAAACTCCTTTCAAAATGTCTGCCTCGATTTCGGCAATGATCCATTTGTTTGAAACTAAAATTCAGGAAAAAAACCTGCAATTAATTAAAGAATATGACGATAAAATTCCTGAAGTGCTGGTTGGTGACCCTGTGCGTCTGCACCAGATAATTTTAAACCTTATCAGCAATGCAGTTAAGTTCACAGCCCGGGGAGAAATCAAAGTTGGTGTACAAATGACAAGTGAAGATGAGGAGAATGCTACTCTTGAATTTTCAGTTTCCGATACCGGAATCGGGATAGCAGAGAATAAGATACCGCATATTTTTGAGAACTTTCAACAGGCATCAAGCGAAACAGCAAGACTGTTCGGGGGAACCGGACTTGGGCTTGCTATAGTTAAGCAACTTGTAGAATCGCAGGGTGGAACCATAACTGTAACAAGCAAGCCTGATCAAGGCTCGGTGTTCAGCTTTATTCTACCGTTTCAGAAAACAAATGCAGAAGTCAAACCGGAAAGAGTTATTAAGGAACTGGATATTAATGTTCAGAACATTAAAGTGTTGGTGGCTGAAGATATACCGCTGAATCAGTTACTGATGAAAACACTTCTGGATGAGTTTGGGTTCGATCGCGATATCGCCGAAAATGGGAAAATAGCTATCGAAAAACTTCGGAACAAATCGTACGATATTATTCTGATGGACTTGCATATGCCTGAAATGAACGGTTTTGAAGCGACGGAATACATACGTACCAAAATGAATTCCCAGGTTCCCATAATCGCATTGACAGCGGATGTTACCACTGCTGATTTGAAAAAATGCACAGCTGTGGGAATGAATGACTATATTTCAAAACCACTTGATGAGAGACTGCTGTTCAGCAAAATGCTGAATTTGTTAAAAAAAGGCAATCCATTGCATGAATCATCCGCACCTGCGGAGAAATCAGGGATTACCGATCTGACTTATATGAGGCAACGTACTAAAGCCAACCCGGAACTGATGATGGAAATGATCAATCTTTATTTAATGCAGACACCTCCGTTAATAAGTAAAATGAGACTGGGGATTGAGAAAAAGGATTGGAATTCAATGTACGAATCTGCTCATAAATTGATCCCGTCATTTTCCATAATGGGGATACATAAAGATTTTGAGGAGGCTGCTAAAAAGATCCAGGAATATTCAGCCACCCAAAAACATCTTGATGATATTCCCGAACTGGTTTCAAAACTTGAAACTGTTTGTACTAAAGCATGTGAAGAACTGGAGGCTGAATATAATTTGATAAAAATTCTAAAGATTGATGAAAGAACATAATATACTTCTTTTCCTGGTCGATGATGACGCTTTGTTTTTAAAATCACTTGAGATTGAATTTGCAGAAAATACCGAATCGGTTATTAAAACATTCCCGACCGGTGAACAATGTCTCAAAAACATATCTCAAAATCCTGACATAATAATTCTGGATTACCATCTGAACGGCATTGATAAGAATGCAATCAACGGACTTGAAACGCTCGACAGAATAAAAGCTGCCAACCAGGCAATTCCTGTGATAATACTCTCCTCCCAGGACAAAATTGAGGTAGCAGTGAACTGTATGAAACATCAGGCTTTTGATTATATTGTAAAAAGTGAAACTGCTTTTATCCGGTTACAGAAGGCCATTACCACCATTTTTCACTATCAGAAAGTAGAAAAGGCATTAAGCTGGTATATGGAGAAAATGTAACAACTACAGGTTCAAATGTTGTTCAGGAAATTATTCATACTTTTTCTTGTTACAATTTCAATAAGTGACTTTGCATTTGCTCAGCAGGATTCTGTAAAAACAGATTCAACTCATCTGTATAAGAATATTGAAACCTATTCCAAACGAAACAAGTTTACCGGATTTATTTACCGGTTGATCTTTAAACCTGCCTCTTCCGATCTGAAAAATACAGAAGCCAGAAAAAAAGCGTACAAAAAACTGATACAAAAGCCTTACAGCAACTTTGAAGGAAAAATAATCCGGAATATCCATATTGTAACTTTGGATCCTTTTGGTTATTCAGTTTCTGACACTACATCCCGGAAACATAATTTTCTTGCCAAAACAGGGAATGGTATACATATAAAAACACAAGGCATAACAGTAAGGAACTTCCTGCTTATCAGGAAGAATCAACCTTTCAGTTCCCTGCTTGCAAAAGAATCGGAACGCCTGATACGAAGCCAGAAATATGTGCATGAAGTCTCTATTTCTGTAAAGGCGGCGGGGGTAAAATCCGATTCGGTTGACATATATATTCGCGAATTGGATAACTGGAGCATTATTCCGGAAGGATCAATTTCTACTTCGGGGATCAGGATCAATTTAACCGACAAAAATTTTCTGGGATACGGACATGATTTTCAAAATTCCTTTTCAAGAAATTTCACACATGAGATCAGTTCATTCAATACAAGCTATTATATACCAAATGTAAGGCGCTCCTACATAAGTGCAAAGTTGAATCTTGGAATTGACGGATATGGAAATTTCGGGAGGAGTTTTGTTGCAGACCGTCCCTTCTATTCTCCGCTGGCAAAATGGGCGGCAGGAGTATCTTTTGCATCCGAAACAAAAAAAGATTCACTGAAAGACCTTAATTCCCTTTATGTTCCCGTGAATTTGAAATTCCGGACACAGGATTACTGGGCAGGCAAAGCGCTGCAGCTTTTTAAAGAGCAACACGGAAGATGACCTGGTGACAAACTTAATTCTGGCCGCCAGGTATCTGCGGGTAAAGTACTATGAGATACCACCTGAGCCTTTGGATCCTTTTCATAATTATTCAAGCGAAAACTTCTACCTGGCTACTGTTGGAATTTCTGCAAGGAAATATGTACAGGATAATTACATCTTTAAATTCGGTGTTACAGAAGATGTACCGGTGGGACGAGTATATTCACTGACAGGCGGTTACCAGGTAAAAAATAATATGGGACGTCTTTATTTAGGAATGCGGGTTTACTTTGGTGATTATTACGAATGGGGTTACCTGAGTTCCAACTTCGAATACGGGACATTCTTTCACGCCTCACACACGGAACAGGGTGTTATGACTGCAGGTGTAAATTATTTTACAGGATTATTTGAAATAGGAAAATGGAAATTCAGGCAATTTGTGAAACCTCAAATGACTATTGGCATTAACAGGTACTCTACCGACAGTCTGACACTGAATGAGGGTTATGGTCTGGACGGATTTTACAGTCCTGCATTGTCAGGTACCAACAGGATCCTGTTTACACTGCAGACACAATCATATGCGCCATGGAACATTATCGGTTTCCGGATCGCTCCCTATATTACTTACTCTCTTGGAATGCTGGGCAATGCGTCAGCGGGATTTGGAGACAGTAAAATCTATTCGCAGATCGGACTGGGAGCTTTGATTAAAAATGAGAGCCTGGTTTTTAAAGCATTCCAGGTGTCAATCTCCTTTTATCCGTTAATTCCGGGAAAGGGGCAAAATGTTTTTAAAATGAATTCATTCAGAACAAGTGATTTTGGCTTCAGGGATTTTGAAATTGAAAAACCTGCAAGAATGATATATCAATAAAAAGAATTCAGTTTCCTTTCACTTCAACCACATTGTTTTCCTTCCAAACGTGTGAATTATGTAACTTTTTCCGGGGATTGTGTAACAATTACCGGACGGTAGGGACATATCTTTGATTGTAAAAAAATTTAAAATCAGTTAACATGAAAAAGATCGTTTTTATTCTAATGGTAGCATGCCTGTCGTTTACATTTCTGCCATACCAGGCATCTGCTTCAACTATCAAGGAACCTACCTCAGTACCGGCACCAGTTCCAGCAGAAAATGCTGAAGTTAAAGCCCTTGAGTTGAGGCTGAATGAGATCAAGGAACTGGATAAGTCAAAAATGAAGCCAGAAGAGAAGAAGGAACTGCGAAAGGAAGTGAAGGCAATAAAAAGCAATCTCAAGGAAATTGGTTCCGGTGTTTATCTTTCAGGCGCTGCGATTATCCTTATTGTAATATTGCTGGTCGTTTTACTTTAATCAATCAACCACAGTAATCATGGGAAATTTACTTTACATCGTAGCAGTGGTCCTGATCATCGCCTGGGCGATTGGATTCGTGGGCTTTCACGCCGGAGGTATCATTCATGTTCTTCTGGTAATAGCTGTAATTGCAATTCTCTACAGAGTTATTACAGGGAAAAGACTTTAATAACATCATTGCATAAGTAACAATCATAAAGTCCGCTTTTTTAAATCACTGAAAGTACAAACTCCGGAAGGGTGCGAAACATTGGTTATTAAAAGCGGACTTTTAATTAAAAACAAAACTATGAGCTCAGGAAAATTATTATTGGGAGTAATTGCTGGCGTAGCCGCCGGTGCTTTGATAGGGATTCTGTTTGCCCCGGAAAAGGGTTCGGTAACCCGGAAAAAAATATCCAAAAAGGGTGAGGATTACGCATCTGCCGTAAAAGAAAAATTCAATGAATTTCTTGACGACATTTCCGAAAAATTTGAGGAGATAAAGGATGAAGTCTCTGACCTTAAAGAACAGAATAAGGCAAAATCAGAAACGAATAAGAAAGATATGAAAACTGCCACGGAATGAAGCCATGGAAGACAATGAGAAGTTGATAGAATCGCTCCTGGAAAGAGCTGGTGACTATGGCAAAGCAACCCTTGAACTGGTAAAACTCAAAGCCATTGACAAGGCTTCGGAAACTGTTTCGTCATTAGTCCCATTTACCATTGTTGCGATCATCATTTTTGTTTTCCTGCTTTTTCTCAATCTGGGACTGGCTTTCTGGCTGGGTGAGATCCTTGGAAAAACCTTCCTGGGATTCCTGGTAGTAGCTGGTTTTTATTGTATTGTCGGGGTTGTGGTACATTTTTTTATGCATAAATGGATAAAAGAACATGTTTCCGATTTTATCATTAAGAATATGCTAAAATAACATCACATGCAAAATATCAAATCCACCGCTGAACTTAAAAATGCAATTCAGTTATTGGAAGCTGAGCAGGCTGAGAAGGGAAAGATCTTAAAAGAACAGGTGCAAAGTGCCTCCGAGAGGCTCAAGCCTGCCAATCTGATTTCAGGCATTTTAGATGATGTGAATAAATCGCCATATCTGGTCGACAATATTTTAGGTACTGCTCTGGGTTTGGTTAGCGGTTTCTACTCTCAAAAATTAATATTAAACCCGGCCGGCAATAAGCTCAAAAAGCTTTTGGGAGTAGCAATGCAGTTTGGGGTCACAAATCTTGTTGCCCAACATTCCGACACTATCCGTGCAGTCGGGAAAGTTGCATTACGCCTTTTTAGCCGCAAAAAAAGACTTAATCGTGTACAGCCGTGACCGACAATGAAATAAAATTACCATTTTATGTAAAGGCAATTTTATTATTAATCGGTTTTATTGCCCTGCTGACTGTGTTATATCTGGCAAAGGGCATTATTCTTCCCCTGATATTCGCAATAATTATTGCTATCGTACTCCATCCGGCAGTAAATTTCCTGGTAGAGAAAAAAATAAACAGGGTATTAGCTATTGTTATTACCTTATCCCTGATCATTATTCTTGTTGCCGGCATTGGCACCCTTTTGTTTTCACAGATAATCAGATTCAGGGATTCATGGCCGTTTCTTGTCGATAAATCTGCTGTTATCTTCAACCAGGCCATCACATGGGTGTCGGGTTATCTCGACATGGACCCGCAAAAGATCCATGATTGGGTGACAAATACCAGCGCTGAAGTAATCAATACGAGCAGCGCCGCAATCGGGAAGACACTTCTCTCTGTCGGCAGCCTGGTAATTGTATTGTTTTTAGTTCCGGTTTATGTTTTTATGCTTTTATTTTACCACCCGATCCTGATTGACTTCATACACAGGATATTTGGTGCAAGCAACCAGAGTCAGGTGAGTGAAATAGTTACCCAGACAAAAACTGTCATTCAACGATATCTTATTGGCCTGGTTATAGAAGCGGGTATTGTGGCAACACTTAATTCCGTTGCACTTTTATTGCTGGGAATCGAATACGCTATACTGCTGGGCATAATCGGAGCATTCGTAAACGTCATTCCGTATATCGGAGGAATTGTCGGAGTGGCATTATTCGGGATAGTTGCAATAGTTACCAAATCGCCTGTTTATATTATTTATATAATAATAATCTATTCAGTCATTCAGTTTATTGATAATCACTACATCGTTCCCAAAATCGTTGCTTCCAAAGTAAAGATCAATGCACTTTTTGCCATAGTCGTGGTAATTGCCGGGAATGCGATATGGGGCATCCCGGGAATGTTTCTTTCGATACCGCTCCTTGCCATTGTAAAACTCATCTGCGACAATATTGAACCGTTAAAACCCTGGGGATTCTTATTAGGCGACACCATGCCACCTTTAATAAAGATCAAACCGATCCGCCTTAGGAGAATCAAAAAGTAAACCAATATATTAATGGCATCAAGAATTTAAGATCTCATTTTAATCTAATGGTATTAAACAGATCAAGTTTGAAAACAAAGCGAATCCTGTCTTTATTGGACCCGGTTATTGCTTTTATATTGTCAGAGACAAGCAGAGGAAAATAGACTTCAAAAAAGTTCCAGATCCCTGCCTTTAACCCGGCTTCAAAAAAAAGAAGTGATTTACTATCTGTCCCGGTACCATGATCGTTCAGCAACAGATTAAGAAAAGGTTTGACCGGAATCCATGAAGTTTTCCCGGGCAGACTGCTTGTAAAGGAAAGTGATAAAAGCCATTTGCTGTACCCAAGAAAATCATTAACAGGAGATACTAAACCTCCTTCAGATAAGCTCATCTGACGCGACCAGAAAGTATTCGGGAAAACCGTAAACCGGTCGGGATAAAGCCCATTGTACAGATACCCCTCACGACCACTCCTTCCACCCGGAGAAAATCGATAAATCGGATCTGCAGAATTGTTTTTCAGCATTACCCCGGCAAAAAACCTGGTCTCAAGACCATTGTTCTTACCATTATAACTATATGTGTAATTGAGATCCAGGAAAGTCTTCTGAAACAACTTCCCTGATTCAAAAGAAAGCAATATGTTGAAAGGATTGACTAAACCGTTTCTTTCCAAATTGTATCCTAACTGCAGGTATGAACGCATCTTTGCAGGCATAAGTAGTTCAATATCAGGAAGGTCAGAGGCAGTCAAATAATAACCGAAAAACTTATGGTATACAGGATTGACCATATTCCAGGGCCTGAATCCCACGTCCAGACCTAACTTCGCCTTATGATAGTCCTGATTACCTGGCGCCCCGAATTTTTCACCTTCAATCGTAAATGTTGCAATCCTGATCAAATTGTTATGGGGAATAATGTTGAACGATATTTTTCCATAGCCATTAAATCCCTGATTACTAAACGCATAAAAAGGAACAAATAAATATTCTACCGGTTTGGGTATGGTTGTCCCATTATTCAGAAGTAACCCCCCCATAAACCCATCTGTGCGATTCCAGTTAAAAACGGGGAGATACAGTAAAGTTTGTTTCCCGATGTCTTCAACGGTATATAAGAACTGGAATTGAAAGGGATCAGCTTTACGAAAAATACCTGATGTCCGGATGTTATTGTTAATTCTGAATAATTCGGGCATTTTATGTCCGGGATCGATTTTTATTTCCGATGCATTTTCCCAGGGAACAGTGACCCATTTCTTCCCATCAAACCCATTTTCCCAGAATTCTGAATATTTTGAATCTCTGCTTTTTCCAGCTATAATCAGAGGGGAATTTAGTTCACCCTTATTTTTTAAAAGAAGTTTCCCGTTTTCAAGCCGTACCATTTTATAGTCAAGTCGTTTGGTTGTTCCCAGGAAATCATCAAAGAACCATGAAAGATCCTTAAGCGTGCAAGATTCAAATGCTGCCCTGAGATCCTGGGGATACGGGTGCCTTTTATTCCATTTTCTGTAATAATCATGCATTACTGAATCGAAGATGGAGTCCCCGAGATAATAACGCAGATAGTTGAATCCCTGGGCAGCTTTATAATAAACCAGACTTCCGTAATTTATGTAGCTGTAATCAGTCGAAGTAAGGTTTACCGGTTGCTCGAGGTTTTGCCGTGCCGGGATAAGCCATTCGAGTTCCCGGATCTGTTGCATCGGCATTTCATCAATGTGGAAAAACTTTGCGAGTTTCCTGTTTCTAAAACCAATTTCCCAGTACTTTTTACCGGGATATCGTTCATTCAAATATCTTGATTCATATGCACTCGCAATACTTTCATCCATATAAGGAAATCTGCGTTCATCAGATCCTATTGCACTGTAAAACCAGTTGTGACAAATTTCATGGGCTATTACTTCGTCAAGCAGGTAGGGATCGCGTGCAAGACCAATTACCGTAAGTCCGGGATATTCCATCCCTGCTCCGGAATTAAGCGCACTCTGGACAGCTGTAAAGTTGTTGTAAGGATAGTCCCCGATCCACTTTGAAAAATACCAGACGGCATTATTTATATAAGTAATGGCATTCCTCCAGAGATGAGCTTCCTGATCAGTGAACATTGCCCATGTGGTTACTTCTCTTTTTGAATCGGGCAGCTCAATCTTACCTTTTAGAATATGGAATCTCTTATCAGCAAACCACGCAAAATCATGGATGTCATTCTTTGTATAGCGCAAAGTCTTCATCTGCTTTGATGACTCAGGAAAACCCGTGCTTATTATGTAAGGATTCCTGAGCCAGGAGGTATCTGCAGAGATCACATCAAGCATTTTCTTTTCCTCCTCATTCTGCAGGTTACCGGTTGCGCCTACTAAATAATTGGCAGGCAATGTAATACTTACATCAAAACTGCCAAATTCGGAATAGAACTCACCCTGATCCAGATAGGGCATCTGATGCCACCCTGACATGTCATATACTGCCGGTTTCGGATACCACTGGGAGATCTGATACGACTCTCCTATATGACCTAATCTTGATGTGATTCCTTTCGGTAATTTTACATGAAAGGGAGTTGATATAATTATTGTGTCACCATGCTTAACAGGCTTATTCAGGATGATCTTACAAATATCAGGAGAGCCTGGCAATAAGTCCCATTGAACCTTATTTCCATCTACTTCAAAATCTACAGAATCGATAAATCCCTGCAACTCCGGATCATTAAACAGTCTGCTCTTCCCGTTCATGCCGAATATCTGCCTTGCAAGGCCTGTTTTATTGTTTGAATATGCATTCGGCCAAAGATGAAAATATAAGAAGCTGAGTGTATCAGGAGAATTGTTAATGTATTCGATTGACTCGTGGGCGTTCAATTCATGCCTGACGTCATTGAGGGTCACCCGAATTGTATGATTGACCTCCTGCTGAAAATAATCCTGGGATGAAACCTTCATAAAAGGCCAAATAATGCCAATGACCAGGAACAAATACAGAGAGGGAATATTTTTTAATTGAAGTTTTTGCATACCTGCCAAACCTTAAATTTCTGCGGTCTGATACTAAATTATACGAAGATACTGTAAAAGCGTGATTGGTTAAGACACAATATATCAAATGCGTGAATGATGTAACATATTCCGGGAATTATGTAACACATCTGTCACGCGGAGCCATAACTTTACAAATTCTGCAAAATCATATTCATGGTTCTTGCCGGAATAATAAGCTGTTGAAAACACAATTCTAAAATTTAATAAATCTGCATGTTAGAGGTAAAGAAGGAAGGCATAATACTAGATAAAACCCAGTTGGAATTTGAAAACGAAGGAGTTCTGAATCCCGCAGTAATACGAGAAGGCGACTGCGTTCATCTTTTTTATCGTGCTGTGCAAAAGGGAAATCATTCCAGCATAGGCTATTGCATGCTTGATGGTCCGCTGACAGTCGCCGAACGCTGGGAGAAACCTTTGATGGTTCCGGAATTCGAGTATGAAAGTCATGGTGTTGAAGATGCCAGGATAGTTAAGATAGAGGACCTTTATTATTTGACATATACAGCATACGATGGAACAAATGCGCGAGGGGCTTTAGCTATTTCAAAAGATTTGAGGAATTTTGCAAAACAAGGGATGATCGTCCCTCTAATAGCTTATGCGGAATTTGTTACCCTGGTGGAATCCGCCGGCAGAGTAAATGAAAATTATTACCGGAATCATAAGTTTTACGCCCGGGAATCGGATCCTGAAAAAACAATGATGCTGTGGGACAAAAATCTGGTTTTCTTTCCCCGCAGAATTAATGGTAACCTGGTGTTTCTGCATCGCATCAGGCCGGGCATCCAAATTGTTTCTGTAAACAGCATGAAGGAACTTGACACAAAATTCTGGCAGAATTACTTACTCGAGTTGCAAGACCATATCGTTCTTGACCCTGTTTACGGGCACGAGCTATGCTATTTAGGAAGTGGTTGTCCTCCAATTGAAACGGAACATGGCTGGCTTTTGATTTACCACGGAGTGGGTGAAAGCGACAGAGGGCCTGTTTATTCTGCCTGTGCTGCATTACTCGATCTGAATGATCCCTCAATAGAGCTTGGAAGACTTCCATATGCTCTGTTTAGGCCTGAATATGAATGGGAATTGCATGGCGAAGTGAATAATGTGGTGTTTCCGACCGGTACTTCAATTTTCGGAGATACCCTGTTTATCTATTATGGAGCAGCTGATACACATATTGCGTGTGCTTCGGTGAATTTACCGGCACTTGTGGCCGAATTATTAACTTTTACCGTGAAAGATGGAAAATAAAACCAATAACCTGCCTGAAATCCTGGTTATTACCTCATACCCTCCAAGAGTATGCGGAATTGCCACCTACTCGCAGGATTTAATAAAAGCCCTTGACAATAAGTTCAGCAATTCATTTTCAATAAAAGTCTGTGCATTGGAATCAGGTGAAACAGGTTATTTATATGGCAGTGAAGTTAAATATATTCTTAAGACCTCATCAATAGAAGGATATGAAGAATTAGCACTAAAAATCAATAACGACAATTGCATTAAAATTGTCCTGATCCAGCATGAGTTTGGTTTTTATAAAGAGCAGGAACAATTATTTCAGCAGTTTTTGGATCACCTTTCCAGGCCGGTGGTTATTGTTTTTCATACTGTGTTACCCAAACCTGAAGAGCTACTGATTGAAAAAGTACAAAATATTGCAGATGCCTGCGATTCAATTGTGGTAATGACCAATAATTCTGCACAGATATTAACAAATGACTATGAAGTTTCGAAGCAGAAAATAAGTGTCATTGGACACGGCACTCACCTTGTGCCCCATTTGAGCAAGGTATACCTGAAAAGAAAATATGGATTGATTGGCAGGAGAGTCCTTACAACATTTGGACTTCTAAGCTCAGGAAAGAACATTGAAACAACATTGGAAGCATTACCGGCCATTATCAAATCGAATCCCGAAGCAGTATTTCTTGTGATTGGAAAAACCCATCCCGAAGTTTTAAAAAATGAAGGGGAAAAATACCGGGAAAAGCTTCAATCGCTGGTCAACCTTTACAACCTTGGTGATCATGTAATATTTGTAAACGACTTTTTGCCGCTACCGGAATTACTCGAATATTTACAACTTACAGATATTTATTTGTTTACGACCAACGATCCCAACCAGGCTGTCAGCGGGACATTTGTATATGCAATGAGTTGCGGCTGCCCCATAATTTCCACACCAATTCCACATGCAAAGGAAGTATTGACACCTGAGACCGGCATTATTATTGATTTTTGCAACTCCCGGCAATTAGCAGAGGGTGTTATCAGACTGTTGAACGATGAGCCGTTAAGAAGGAATATCAGTTCTAACACCCTTCAGAAAATAGTCTCTACAGCCTGGGAAAATTCGGCGGTTGCCCATGCCATGTTGTTAGAAAAAATCTCCAATGGAAAAATTACAGTACAGTATGACCTCCCTGTAATCAACCTGAATCACCTGAAGCAAATGACAACCAACACCGGGATCATTCAGTTTTCAAAATTCAATCAACCCGATGTCAGTTCAGGTTATACACTTGATGATAATGCAAGAGCCCTGGTAGCGATGTGTATGTATTATACATTAACAGGCAATGAAAAGAACCTGGTTTACATTCATAAATACCTCCGGTTTATACAGTTCTGTCAGCAGCCAGGCGGTAACTTTTTAAATTATGTTGATTATTGCAACGAATTTTCAGATCAGAATAAAATCACCAATCTCGATGATTCAAATGGAAGGGCAGTCTGGGCCCTGGGATATCTGGTCTCATTAACGGGAATTATTCCTGAGAAAACCATATCCGATGCTAAAGCAATGATCCAACGGGCGATGCCGCACGTGGAAAGAATATATTCTACCCGGGCAATGGCATTTGCCATTAAGGGACTATATTATTTTCACAATGAAATGAAATCGTCTGAAGCAGGCAGATTGATTGAAACCCTGGCAAAAAGACTGGTCCAGATGTACAGGCATGAATCGGGTGAAAAATGGAACTGGTTTGAAGGTTATCTTACTTATGCCAACAGCATTTTGCCCGAGGCAATGCTATATACATGGTTGTTAACAGGAGATAAAACTTATAAAGATATCGCCGTTTCGTCGTTTGATTTTCTCACATCACAAACTTTTAATGAAAACGGGATTGAAGTAATTTCAAACAGGAATTGGCTCCGGAAGGGACACACTGCAGGCCATTTTGGCGAACAACCTATTGACGTAGCTTATACGGTTATGACCCTGAGTAAGTTTTATGACGTAATCCCGGATGAATTGTACCGGTTGAAAATGGAAACGGCATTCAACTGGTTCCTGGGGAACAACCGTCTTCATCAGATTATATATAACCCATGCACGGGTGGTTGTTATGACGGACTGGAGGAAACTCACGTAAACCTCAATCAGGGTGCAGAATCGACGGTAAGTTATCTTATGGCACGCCTGACAATCGAGAAATATAAGAATCCTGACAGAATTCCATGCAGGCAACCCGAGGTCTCTGTGAGGGAAAGGTCAAAGAATGAAGAGAAAATAATTCAGCCCGCAATAAAAAGATCAACCACATTGACTCATCACTACTTCGTGGCAATTGAATCAGAAATTTCCATTAAAAATTATGCCAATGTAAAAGGTGCGAATGATGTAAATTAAATCAATAATTATGTAACGCTCTTCAAATGGGGTTCATTTAACTTTCCGTCAATATTATTCATAAATAAACGAATGAAAACAGCAGGAATCGTAATTATTCTGATCGGTTTATTATTAACCATTGTAACTGCTTTTACCTTCTTTACAAGAGAAAAAGTAGTTGATATCGGAAAAGTTGAAATCTCAGCAAACAAGCGACACCATCTCAGCTGGTCTCCATTGATCGGCATTGCCGTAATGGGGGTTGGAGGGATAGTTTTATGGCAGGCTCCAAAAAAGTAACAAAAAAAGTTGCCGTAATAGTTGCTCACCCTGATGATGAAACATTATGGGCCGGGGGAACGATACTGAACCATCCGTCGTGGAATTTCTTTATCGCTTGTCTTTGCAGGGGAGATGATAATGAACGTGCTCCCAGGTACCGGAACGCTTTGAAAATTCTTAAATCGGAAGGAGTTATCGGGGACCTTGATGACGGTCCTGACCAAAAACCACTGGATGAAAAAGAGGTTGAAAGTAAAATACTGGAATTATTGCCTCCGAAGCATTTCGACCTGATCATCACTCACAATCCAACCGGCGAATACACCAGGCACAAGAGGCACGAGGAAGTGAGTAAAGCGGTAATCAGGCTCTGGTATTCAGGCAGAATCTCTACCAACATGCTCTGGACCTTTGCCTATGAGGACAACAATAAGGAATATTTTCCCAAACCTGTTGAAACTGCTTCGGTTTACCGCGTACTTTCCAAAAGGATCTGGTTGAGAAAACACAGCATAATTACAGAAACGTACGGATTTGAAAAAAATAGTTTTGAAGCCATGACAACACCAGGTGCAGAATCATTCTGGCAATTTACGGATCCGTATGATGCCAAAAAATGGCTTAAGCAGTGAAAATACTGGTTTTATATGATTACCCTCCCTCACCCGGAGGGCTTGCGACCCAGGGAGATCTGCTGTACAGAGGGCTTCTTGAAATGGGTATTGATGCAAAGGCTGTTCATTTCGAATCAGCACAGGAGAAGGAATGGTACTATCGCTGGTTTGAGCCTGATGTTGTTGCAGGAGTAGGCTACTGGGGGCACACACCCCAATTGATACTTCACCCGCAACGGTATGGTGTGCTGCCTGTACCCTGGCTGGTTGCTGACGGTTTTATTGCGAACTACCAGGAGGTTTTGAACGCACTTCCCCTGATTCTGGTAACGTCGAATTGGGTAAAGGAAATGTATGTCCGTGACGGAATCAATGGCGATAAAATTGAGGTGTTACCGGTAGGCTGTGATACGGATTCTTTCATTATTCATAACAATGACGACCCGAAAATTTTGGCTGTACGCGAAGCCCTGGGCATTTCACCCGATCAGGTTATGATCCTTACTGTTGGTGGAGACGCTGCATCAAAGGGTGCGCAGGAGGTAATGCAGGCACTTGCAATAATCGATACTAAAGCACCCGATTGGAAATATGTCTGCAAAGTATGGCCGCAACCACGTACCAAAAATCAAAATCTGGCCGATCTGGAAATGTCAGCACACCTTGGCATTGAAAAAAATGTCACCTATGCAACCAATACCATTTCACGTAACTTCATGCCTTACCTGGTAGGAGCATGCGATATTTATGCAGCCCCTTCCCGGCTTGAAGGGTTCGGAATGCCGCAGGTAGAAGCGGGAGCATGCGGAAAACCGGTTTTAGGAATTAAAGCTATGGGAATGCTCGATACAATTGTTGATGGAGAAACGGGATTCCTGGCAAATGTAGCCCGGAAAATTAATGTGGATCAGGTAATTCTTGGTGATGAATCGGGTTATGAAGGCAGGCACAGAGTAGTATTTAAAGAGCCGAGAACCGTTGACTACCGTGCAAATGTTAATGATATTGCCAGGTTTCTGCTGATTCTCATGACTGATGCAAAATTGCGTGAAAAGATGGGTAAAGCTGCCAGAGAACGTGTGGTGAAAAATTTTGACTACCGTGTTGTGGCAAAACGGTTTGTTCAGTTAATGAGCGATAAATTAGGAATAGGATAGTTCACCTCTTTAATTTTCAAATTATTACACCTTCAACTTAACATCATGCAAACGGCAAACCGCCAGGAAATTGAAACAGCAAAAAAAGCCGCCATTGAAGTACTGCTTCATAACGCACACGGAACGTATCGTGGACTTCCAAGGACTGCCGGCTGGGGATATCCGGAACCATATACAAGGGATTTGATGTTTTCTATTTTTGGAATTGCAGTATCCGGGAATCAAAAGCTTATAGAGAGCATTCGGAGAGTATTGGAAACGCTAGCAAAAAATCAGACCAAACACGGTCACATCCCTTCCCTGGTACACGATACGGAGGATCGCGGATCGAGCGATACCACTCCTTTGTTTTTACTGGGGGTTGGCATTTTCAGGAAATTATCCGGAGAATCTGGCTTTCTCAATGACGCTGTTGAAAAAGCCCTGATCTGGATGGAGTATCAAAGCCCGTCAGACCGGTACCTGGTGGCCCAGCAGCCCACAAGCGATTGGCGCGACGAACAATGGGTTACCGGATATGGTTTATTTGTGAATACCCTGGTATACTGCTGTCTGAGGCTACTTGGCAGGCACGAACGTGCTGATTTAATGATCCGGGAGTTGAGCAGGTTTACTGTAACCGGAGGAACAATCCATCATGGTGTCCGTGAAGGACTTGCAGTTAAGAAAAAGCCTTTCTATGCCTTCTGGTCCTATAAAATACACAGCAGCGAAAGGTTCGATCTGCTTGGTAACAGTCTTGCAATCTTATCCGGAATAGCATCACCCTCGCGGGCTGATAATATGATTTCCTGGATAGAAGAGGAGTGTTCCGGAATGAGAAAAAGGGGCGAACTGGCAGTTGACCTGCCCCCTAATTTTTTCCCCTTTATTAAACCTGAAGATCCGGACTGGCAGATTCGATATTCTAAATATAACAATCCCGGAGAATACCACAATGGAGGTATATGGCCTTTTGTAAGCGGATTTTATGTGGCAGCGTTAGTCGCAGGCAAAAGGTACCAGCTCGCAGAAAAGAAATTAGTGAGTCTTACCCGCATTATCAAAACTTCCAGGACAGGCAGTGTTGAATTCGGATTTAACGAATGGCTGAAATCACAGGACGGCAAACCAATGGGGCAGGACTGGCAAACATGGAGCGCGGCACTTTACCTGTATGCTGTAAAATGTGTTGAAGAAAAAAGAACACCATTTTTTGATGAAATGAGAAGTAACCCGAATTCAGCTGGCCAGACATTCCTTACATTCTAATAATGTGTGAATTATGTAATTATTAGGAGTAATTATATAACTTTCTTTTTGGGATGGTGGGTACATTTGTTTATCAAAATTACCCCACACCTAATATTCACCATTATGGATACTACAGCTAAAGGTTACTGGAACAGGAAAAAGGAAAAGCTCATATTAAAATATCCATTGATAAAGGAACAGGATCTGCATTTTAACGAGGGCGGGGAAAAAGAAATGATTGAATCGCTGTCATACAAACTCGGGAAATCAAATGAAGACCTGCTTTTAATTATTGCAGGTCTGTAAGCAGAGCCCCTCATTTACCGGTTATGGTTTCCAACCGGTAATAATAACAATCAAAGTGAAAAATAAAATACAGTTAACATTATTCTGGTGCATTAAATCTGTGCTCATTCTTTTCTTTTCGCTGATTACTTTTGTGACCAGAGCCCCCGATACAAAGGTTACTTATATCTTAGTTTCAGAACCCATTGATGCATACGACAGACTTATCAGGGCAGTTGTTCAGGTTGAGAGCGCTGGAGATCATCGGGCATATAATATTGTTGAAGAGGCCGCCGGGGCTTTCCAGATAAGACCGATAAGGCTTCTTGATTATTACCAGAGGACCGGGAATAATTATACGCTGAAAGATTGCTACAATTATGAGATTTCAAAAGAAATATTCCTTTACTATGCAAGAGAGACAGGGTATCCTGACTATGAAACAATTGCCAGAAACTGGAATGGATCTGGGGAAGCCACACTTGATTACTGGGAAAAAGTCAAATTAATCTTGTAATTTAATATTTTATTTCTTCGGGTTTTTAGCAATACTTGATGTAATCCCTGAAAGAATGGACCGGAAACAATAGTGAAAAAGAAATCTTTCGGGATCCCTGTCAAAATCTATTATTCCCTCTCTGACATCTTCATCCTTAGTCGGATTGGAATCCAAAAATCTCCTGTTTGCAATAAACGACATAAATCGCTCTTTAAAAGCGGTTGTGTCATCGGTCTGTTTATTTTTAACCGCTATATCCAATCCATGATAAAGCAATGTCATCTTACCGGCAGCTTTGGTGTTATTTGCCGTAAAGCTGAAATTCATTGCATCGATTGTACCGGATGTTGCGTAAAAAAAAGCACTTTTCTCCAGGATCGGATTTAGTTCATCTGCTTCCAGGTCTGAAAGGGTCCCATCCAGCAAAAATGTGTTATTCTTATCAAATAATCTTCCTTTTAAAAGAATGGCTATCTTTCCTTTTCCCATTAATAAGGCATGTGCTTTAAGTTCCATATAAGCAATACCTTTTTTGTAGATTGTATTATTGGTCAGGCTGTAAAGTCTGGAATTGATCTCATTAAATCTGATACTCCCTGCCTCGTTGGCCTCTTCAGCGTGCACGGTAAAATTAACATTCCCGTCTAAAAGACCAATTGAATCAATTTCCAGAATACCCGGATAACTGTAAATCATATCCTGAAATGCAGGTCTGATCATGTGCCTGAATTCCTTTCGCTTATCACGGAAAACTTCCATATCCATTTTCCCGATTTCAATATAAGAACTGACAAAGTTCCGGTTTTTGAGAAAATCTGAAGCAGGAAAATCATGTACATAAATATTACTGAAGCGGGCTTCAAAAATACTCATCTGATATTTATACCTCGATGTGAAATCATAATCAACATAGGTTGGCTGTATTATAAAACTATCAGCTTCCAGAGTTTGTAAAGCTTCCGAATAGATTATCCTGCTGGTTTTATAGGAATACATACTGTCAGCTCTTACCAGAAAGAGCTCCTCTGCCTTAAAATCAAATTGTTCAATTATGCCGGGGAATAAAGTATCCAGTTTCGCAACCTGCAAATCGTATATTTTCAAAAAACCATCTTTAACAGAAAAGGATTGTGCATCCAGTGTGTTTCCAATCTCCGCATTAATTTTGTTAAAAATCAGACTTTTTATCCGGAGGTTCTCCGGTATAACTATTGGGGGTAATACATCCTTCAAAAACGGGATCTTACCATTAAAGGTACTATTGGAAATATTTACAGCCTTTATGGAAATATCATGCCTGAATATGGCTTTAAAGAGTCGGATTCCTTTGAATCTGACGGATTCCATATTACCTCTTAAAGTCTGCAGATTTACACTGGCAGGCTTTGGGTAAATTGAAATGCCTTTAAACTCTATCGCTGACTTAAATATTGATATATGAACCTTTCCTATTTCAACAATGTAATTTCTATTCTCTCCATTCAATGCAGCAGCTATTTTTTTGCCAACCCATGGTTCAACCAAAATGGCTGTAAAAAATTTTACGATAAGTAAAAGACCGGCTATTCCGATCAGAATTTTCAAGTATGTTTTCTTCTTCATGATTTGGCCTTTCGGTAGGAGAAATTAGGGTTGAAAAATACAACAACTTGTTTTTAAAACCGTTACACTATTCCTTTAATGATTTACATCATTTACGTATTTTTCTTGTAACGATGATGTGTGAATCATGTAACTTTTCCCTGAAGTTATGTAACACTTACCGCTATTGCATAGATTAACTTTACAATCAACTAATAAATAAATATCATGTCACTATTAACTATCTTAATTGTATTGGTTGTTGCAGGCATTCTTTTATGGCTGATCAATAATTATATACCGATGGACCATAAGATCAAGAATATCTTTAATGTCGTGGTGGTGGTTGCGGTTGTGGTCTGGCTTCTTAAGGCATTCGGAGTTTTCGCAATGTTGAAGGATTTTAATGTGTAAGAGATCCGTCTTCTGTTCCTTTGATCGGACAGCACAGATTAAAGCACGAATCTCAGGTTCGAACAAAATTGCTTTTGAGAACAGTGGTCAAAGCTTGTTTTCCGGGGTAACCCGGATTTTCAATGCAGAGCTGACCAAAACTGCGAAAGCCCCTTTAAAAAGATAAATTAAATCAACAAAAATTTAACAATAATGAATAATCTTTTAAGAGGACTGCTTTCAGGATATGGAGCCTGGAAATTAGGTGGAGGATGCTTGGGTACCATTGTAGTTTTTGTGGTTATATGGCTTTTGCTTGGGAAATGCAGTTAAGATATGTAATAACAAAAAATCCCTGCTAAAATGAAAAATATTAAGCGATTGGGTATTTGGATGGATCATTCAGATGCTTTTTTAATGGAATTGACAAATGAAATGATTTTAACAACCAGAGTTTTTTCAGATATATCAAACCAGGAATCTGAGTTCGATATTTATAAGGGTGAAAAACTAATAAATAAAAAAGAACGGCATTTGCAATTATACTATTACAGTAAACTTGGTGAAATAATTAAAAAGTATCAGGAGGTGATTCTTTTCGGGCCGACTGACGCAAAAAACGAGCTTCTAAACCTGTTAAAAGATGACCACCTTTATGAGGATATAAAAATTGAGTCAACAAATTCCGATAGAATGACTGAAAGTCAAATGCAGACTTTTGTCAGGGAATACTTTAAGTAATTGGTTTTTAGCCACTTGCCATTTAGTTTTTCCGTACTTAACCATATACCTGACAGCTTAATAATTCCGAACTCAAATTGTGTGCCCTGGCCGCAGCTTACTGAAATTTGCATATCGCCTCACAATGTGCAGACCTGACGCAGAAGACCTTTTACAGGAGACTTTCCTGAAAGTACTGAAAAACCAGGTGCTATACGTGAATCATGTAACTCAAAAATGGAATTGTGTAACTACCACTCTGATTAACAGCCTACCTTTACAATAGAAAGTCAATCATCACACAATTAAGTCAGATGGCATCTCAGGACCTAACCCATTCAACTACTGAAAAACATGGAAAATACTATAACACAAAGAAGGACGAAAGTGTTTAACGACTTTGGACTGTCCAGGTCCATTGAGACATTAACCCTACCTGAACCTTCCAGGGTAAATCCAGTAATGGAAATTATTCGAAAAGAGGGAGGAGAAGACTTCTTTCAATATCTGCAATGGTTGCAGCTTGCAAAGGAACCAAACTTATTAGCTCTTTCGTCAACTCACCATTTTTACTATGAATCTGACGAAATGAAAACGGTCAGAACACTTGTAACCCTTAAAAGGCTTAATAATATTCAACATCTTCATCGTTTTTTGCTCACGGTGGTGAGAATCCTGCCTCAGAAAGCCAATTTTATTGGTTACTTCAAGAATGACACCGGGAACCAATCTGTTTTTTCGTTTTATCAGTCAACGAGGTTCCTTAGCGGATTAGTGAATTATCTGGATTCCAAAACTGACCGAAGTTTAACAAAGAAGACGGTTTCAGGTCTTCTTGAAGAGCAGAAACTAAAGGTCATTGACATTACTGATATTAACGGCATGACATATTTCTTTGCCAGGAAAACTGGGTAATTAATTTGCTTTCAGAATTAGTTTTATGCATTCCGGGTTGCGTACATCTATTTAAAATAGCCGGAAAAACCAGAAAACCATGACTTTTATTTATATTGCGCTAATTTTGAAGTCATTTATTCTGAATGTCAAAAAAGTGTCTCCTAATTTGCGCACTGGTTTTATCTCTGATCCTAGCTAATTGCTCTTATCTGAAGGGCAACACCGAGGTGGATTCTTCTTGTTCAGATGATAATCTAAAATTTGACAGATATTACAATTGGTTTTACAAAACACTGAGTTGTGATGTACCCAAACCCGAATATGAGGTTTTTAAAAAGGCCCTTACAGGATTTTTCAATCTGAAAGCCCTGAACAAAATCAGGAATAACGTACTTACAATCATTGATTTTTCCATTTCATCCAACAGGGAACGAATGTGGATAGTCGACATGAACACTATGAAGGTGACATATTACTCTCTCGTTGCACATGGTCGGAACAGCGGTGATGAATATGCCAGGCATTTTTCAAACAAGCCTTCTTCTAATCAGAGCAGCCTGGGATTTTTTCTGACAGATGAAATTTATTATGGCAGCCATGGGATGTCTCTCTACCTGGAAGGGGTTGAGCCTGATGTGAATGATAATGCCAGAGAGCGGGCAATTGTTATGCATGGAGCGAACTATGTAAGCAAAGATTTCATTGACAAATATGGCAGGTTGGGGCGGAGTTTCGGATGCCCCTCAATTCCCATGGAGGATCATGAAAAGGTAATAAAAACTTTATCAGGACGGTCGTGTATTTATATTCATTATCCGGATGAAAATTACCTCAACAATTCTCAGATGTTTACTCCGGAAACCGTCCTGGCAGGAATGTACAGCCTTTTAAGTGAAGCCACTATCCGGTTTAATTTTTACCCGGAACTGCTATCAATAACCGGAAATTACTGATCCAGTTCCAGGAGATCATGCTTAAGGGCGGCCAGCAATGGCTGATCCCGGTCGTATATATCTTTTCTGAAGTAAACTAAGCCATCATTGCTGGCCCAGGCAGTAAGGTACACGATGTGCACCTGTATCGGTTTTACCAGATTAACTGTTCGCTCCTTCCCCAGGTCAATAACATTTTTTATTTGTTCGGGAGTCCATGCGGGACTGTCTTTCATTAGCCAGGCAGCCAGGGCCAGAGGGTCATTGACGCGTATGCAGCCGGAACTTAATGAGCGGTCAGACCGTCCAAAAAGCTTATGGTTAGGAGTATCATGTATGTATACGCTATATTGGTTTGGGAACATAAATTTAACTCTGCCCAACGCATTCTCAGGCCCGGGTTCCTGGTGTATCCTGTATGGAAAACCTGTGGCTACAATGTTGATCCAGTCGATAGATGAAGGATCGACCTCTGTCCCGTCAATCCTCAGAATCTTCAGATTCTTCTCAGTCAGGTAATCCGGATTGCTTATCACAGACGGAACAATGTCAGTGTTCAGGATCGTAGGAGGTACTGTCCAATCGGGATTCAAAACCAGGTATGTCATTATTGAACTGAATACAGGTGTTTCTCTGGAAGTTAGTCCAACAATTGCCTCTGTGCTGAATACCAGGTCGTCTTTTTCTATGATCTGGAGATCAAAGTTGGCTATATTAACTTTGATATAACGTTCACCAAGATCGTTACTGAGCCAGCGCCAGCGCTCAAGGTTAGCTTCAATTGTTGCAATCCTGTCTTCAACAGGAATGTTCAAAGCCTCAATGGTCGCTTTTCCGACCACTCCATCAGCAACAAGTCCGTTTCTCAACTGAAACCGTATCACCTGTTCATACAAAGACTGATCAAACAGATATTTATCTTCAATAGTTTCACTGAAATACCCCTGTGTGACGGCAAGCCTGTTTCTGAGAAGAGGAATATCAGAATTGCAGGCACCTTTCTCCAGCTTTGGCAAAAGAGTATTGAAACTCCCCCAACCCCCTTTTTCTTGTATCAGTCGATATTCTGCCAGAGCTTTTTTAAGGTTACAGTATTCACGATGTTCTGGAGTCAGTAATTGCAGATTTTTAATTATGCGGCTGTCTTTTAAAGTACTGTCTTTAAATTTTTCCCAATCTATCATTAAGGCTCTTCTCGAGGCTTTCCATTGCGGGTCAATTGTTACCGCATCGATTTTCCCCACGGCCAGATGTGACGACAACAGCAAAAATGAATCAGTAAGCAGCAGCTCCAGTCTGGCAATATCTGCAACTTCAACCATTTCTGATAAAATTATTTTATCGGCCAGTTTTTCAATTGCCGAAAGATGGTAATCTTGCGGGTTAAGACCCTCAAGGTTTACGTTATGCAGTACAAAAAGCATTTGCTCCAGGTTTTCCCTGCTATTCCATACAACTGAAAGAAGTTTCCCGCTTTTTTCATATAATTGTGTTATTACGTCGGGGTTGCAGATTATAGTTTTTTCCGCTGCAGTTGGTTTATCCTGAATTAATTCGTTTATAATTGTGAGTTTTTCAGGTAATTCCTCTTTATAGGCCCACTTACCGCATCCATAAAATAATGCTGCAAATATCGTAATCAAAATCCCTGAAAATAAATATCTGATTTTACTTTTTAACATAATTACCTTTCCGATGATTTAGTTTTGATTCGTCGAGCTTTGAAATTCCTTACTCAACTCCCCCAAAAAAAAGACCGTATTTGTCAGTCAAAAACGGTCCTTTTAGTTTTAAAATCAGTTGTTAAAATCTATATCCTATTGAAAGGCCGAAGCCCGTATTTTTGTAGGATGCTTTGCTATCGGAGAGCCCAACTATATTCGGGATTGATCTTCAATAAGCCGAGCTGGGCATTAAGCTGTAGAAAGACCCCCATTGACAATTCGTACCCGAAGTAAGATATTTGCACCTGCATCAAATGGCCTGTAATAGGCAGTCCCAAGCAAATCAACCAAATTCGTTACGGTGTTCTTAAATTTGACATCCCTGTTATAGCTGATAGAACCAAACTCGGAGTTCTCACTGCCCCCGATTCCAAAAGCAACAGTATGGTCCAAAACCAAGTAGAATAAATCCGTTCCCTAACTGTGGCCTGTACAAAAGGTTTAAAGGTACTCTCAATATAAGAGAGTTTTGTAGTAGTTTCAAAATCCCCCGATGCTTTGGTTCCGGGGCGAAAAAAAATCATTCTTTGCTCCCTTGACAGAGAAAAGCAATCCGGGCTGAAAATAGAATTCAGGTGCTACCGGGATGTTTAAATTAATGCCGGCGTGAAACCCTGTTAAGAGACCATTCTGAAGTTTATTTCCGCTATTATCCTTCCCATTAATATTCTGGAAATTTACTCCGCCCAGAAGTCCAAAGCCGATCTGGGCCTGCAGAGTTATTGTTAAGAGAATAAATATTGCTGATAAAGTCAGAAATTTCGTTTTCATCTTTGTTCTTTGTAAAGTATTTCGATTAATTAATTACACTATAAACCAGCTTCTTTTGCAGCTTCAGCCTTCATCTTTTCATTTGCAGCGATCAGAAACTCAACCCTTCGGTTTTGCGATCGATCATCTGTCTGTATCATTGTCATATTTTGGAGCAGATTCGCCAAATCCTTTGATCGTTAACGCGACCGGTTTTAATACCGTTACTGTCGAGATAACCTGATACAGCATTTGCCCGCCTTTCCGATAAAGTATCTGTTGTACGACACACTCCCCTTGCTGTCGGTATGTCCCTGTACTTCAATATTTGTATCAGGATAACTATTCAGGACCTTAACCAGTTTATTAAGATTAGTTTTAGCATCATCGGACAGATTCGATTTGTCAAATCCAAACAGGACATTACTGTTGAATTCAACAACGATCCCTTCACCAACCCGTTCAACCTTTGCATCAGGAACGGTCTTCTTAATTTCCTCGGCCTGTTTATCCATCTGGCGACCAATTATGGCTCCTGCTCCACCTCCCACTGCGGCACCAATAATTGCACCAAGAGCTGTATTTCCTGAAGCCCTGCCTATTACTGCCCCCATTGCACCTCCTGCTGCTGTTCCGATAACAGCGCCTTTCTGTGTTTTGTTCCATGATGCACATCCTGAAAGGATAAAAGCTGCACTCAGTACAATAACTAAACTCAATTTCATTTTTTTCATAATAACCTTAATATATAACTCATTTGCCGAAATGTACTCGTTTACCTGCAAATATCTGCCTGTAAAATGGTTCTTATCTGACCAGACAGATTCAATGTGAAAGGTAGTCTCAATGCAACTTAAACGTGTTACACAATTTCATATAATATTTACATAATTCCCATATTAAAAGTTTGTTACAGATTGCTTCACAGGTAATGACTATTCCTGGGCGTTTATCAGAAGGTGGGAATATTGTAATTTTTTCTGAAAATTATGTAACAGATATTCAATGATATGAAGTTAAATTTATGATGGCAAAATGCACTTCAAAAGGAAGCATTTAAAGTATTTATTTGAAAACTCCGTTAAATATGAAAAAGATTATTATTTTTTTGTTTGGGGCATTTTTTCTTGCAGGCTGTGCCCTGAATCTTGTAACAGGCCGCAACCAGCTCAGTCTGGTAAAGGAATCCGATTTACGATTAATGGCCGTAGATCAATACAATACATTTCTAAAAGAGAATAGGGTATTAAGCTCCGGCAGCAGCAGAGATGCTGCAATGGTGGATCGCATCGGAGCAAGAATTGCAAATGCTGTAACAAAGTATTACAGCAGCGAGGGAAAAGAATCTGTACTTGAAGGATATTCCTGGGAATTTAACACCATTGATGACGATAAAGTTATAAATGCCTGGTGCATGCCAGGTGGAAAGGTAGCTGTTTACACAGGTTTATTGCCCGTAACCCGGAACGAAACAGCACTGGCAATTGTTATGGGACATGAGATCGCACATTCAATTGCCAAACATGGCAACGAGAGAATGAGCCAGGCAATGGTCCAGCAAATGGGAGGAATGGCACTTGGAAGTTGCTCTGGCCCAGAAACCTCAGGAGACACAGGATCTGTTCATGACGACCTATGGAATCGGCAGTCAGCTGGGCGCTATGCTGCCCTGGTCGCGCCAGCAGGAAACGGAAGCTGATAAGTACGGTCTGATATTTTCAGCCATGGCAGGCTATGACCCGCGTGAAGCAATCCCTTTCTGGCAAAGAATGTCAGAAGCAGGCGGAGGAAATCCACCGGAATTCCTGAGCACGCACCCTTCAGATGAAACCAGGTTGAGAAAGCTGAAACAATTCATGCCGGAGGCTCTGAAATATTATAACGCCGCCAAATAAGAGAATTTTACCCGGGTTGATATGCGATTAATGCCACCGGAAAAAAATACACACCACTAAATGTTATAAATCTGATAATTTTTTATTTATTTTGTATTTATATGTAATTGTATATGACCTGATTCCGTTATTTATTGATATCCGGTAAAATACACGGGAAACATTAATGAATCCTAATCAGGAAAGAAGTCTTAGTTATTTTTGTCAGGACTGATGAATTATTTTTAAGATATGCCATTGAAAACCAGGAAACAAAATCAAAAAGTATCCGCTAAGAAAAAAGACTCCGCCCCGACCAATAAGTTTCCAATTGTCGGTATTGGCGCATCTGCAGGAGGATTGGAGGCATTGGAACAATTTATGAGCAATGTGCCTGAAAACAGCGGAATGGCATTTGTTGTTATTCAGCATCTCGACCCTACTCATAAAGGTATGTTGCCTGAGCTGCTTCAGCGTGTTACAGGAATGAAGGTTTTTCAGGTAAAAGACCGGATGACGGTAAAACCTGACCACGTGTATGTAATACCGCCTAACAAGAGCATGTCGATATTAAAGGGTGTGCTTCATTTGTTTGAACCAATGGAATCGAGAGGTCTGCGTCTTCCGGTTGATTTTTTTCTCCGGTCTCTCGCAGATGACAGGAATGAACAGAGTATCGGCGTTATTCTTTCAGGCATGGGGTCTGACGGAAGTATTGGACTTCGGGCAATAAAGGAGAAAAACGGGATCGTAATGGTACAGGACCCTGCAACGGCAAAATATGACAGTATGCCCCGGAATGCAATAGATTCGGTTCTTGCCGATATTGTTGCTCCGGCCGATCAGTTACCTTCAAAGTTGATTGAATTTCTCAAGCATATTCCTGTCCTCAAATCAGGCGTCGATTCAGAGATCAAAGACCAGAGCTCCCTTGAAAAAATTATAATCCTCCTGCGAACCCATACCGGTAATGACTTTTCTTTATATAAAAAAAATACTGTATATCGCCGTATCGAAAGACGTATGAGTGTCCACAAAATTGATAAGATATCTTCATACGTCCGTTTCTTACAGGAAAATCCAAAAGAAGCCAATATTCTTTTCAAGGAATTGATGATAGGGGTAACTAATTTTTTTCGTGATCCTGCTGTCTGGGAAAAGTTAAAAGCAAAAGTTATTCCGGATTATATTGGCAAAATGCCTGAAGGTTCAGAATTGCGGGCATGGATACCCGGCTGTTCGACCGGTGAGGAAGCTTATTCTCTTGCCATTGTATTTAAAGAGGCGATTGAAAAAATAAGCTTGCCCGGCAGAATTTCACTTCAGATATTTGCTTCCGATCTTGATAATGACGCTGTTGAAACAGCCAGAAAAGGGGTGTTTCATTCAAATATTGCTGCTGATGTTTCACCTGCCCGGCTGAACCGGTTCTTTTCGGCAACCGATGACGGTTATCGTATCAACACGGAAATCAGGGAGATGGTTGTGTTTGCACAGCACAACATTATTATGCATCCGCCTTTTACCAGGATCGATTTTCTCTCATGCCGCAATTTGCTTATATACCTGGATACTGTATTGCAAAGAAAATTGCTAGGCATGTTTTATTATAGTATTAACCCTGAGGGAATTATGCTTCTTGGAAGTTCCGAAACACTTGGAACACAAAGCCATCTTTTCATTCCCCTCGATTCCAAATTGAAAATCTACAAGCGCTCCCTGACTACCCTGTTACCGGAATTATTCGATTTTCCTTCGTCCTTTACCAGGACCAAACCCGTTAATGGAGAAAGACAAATACCTGCAAGATCAGGGATGAATATTCAGACGCTTGCCGATCAGCTGCTTTTAAAGCACTTTTCGCCCGCCGGGGTCCTGGTGAACCAGAATGGCGATATTATTTATATAAGCGGACGGACGGGAAAATATCTGGAGCCGGCTGTTGGTAAAGCAAACCTCAATATTTTTGCCATGTTACGGGAAGGTTTGCGTGAAGAATTTCCCGCAGCCTTCAGAAGAGCCTTAATGAAAAAGGAATCCGTTGTCTTACATAATATCAAAGTGGGCACAAACGGAGATAAACATACTTTAAATGTTAATATTCAATGGATTGATAATCCTGAACCATTGTACGGAACATTAATGATAATTTTTACCGATGTCGCGGAGGTTGCAGTTGAGCCTCCGATCATCAAAACAGGTAAGAAGGTGATAACTGGTTTAAGGGAATCACAGCTTGAGAAAGAATTGCAGCACGCCCGTGAGGAGATGCAGAACACTCTCGAAGAAATGCAGACTTCGCAGGAAGAACTTAAATCGGTAAATGAGGAATTGCAGTCGACAAATGAAGAACTTCAATCTACAAATGAAGAGCTTACAACTTCAAAGGAAGAGATGCAAAGCCTTAATGAAGAACTTCAAACAGTAAACGCTGAATTGCAATCGAAAGTCGATGAGTTTTCGCGGGTAAACAATGATATGAAAAACCTGCTTAACAGCACCGACATTGCAACGTTGTTTCTTGATAAGGAATTGAATATCCGTCGCTTTACCAATGAGGCAACCAAGATTTTTAAACTGATAAAAAGCGATATAGGACGTCCCTTTACCGACCTTGTCTCCGACCTTGTATACCCTGAACTGGCTTCCGATTCCCTCGAAGTATTAAGGACACTCGTATTTATACAAAAGCAAATTCCCTCAAGGGACGGACGCTGGTTTTTCATCCGGATAATGCCTTACCGTACACTGGACGACAGAATAGAGGGTCTTGTAATAACTTTTATAAATATTTCCGATCTCAAACAAGTTGAAATTAAATTACATGAGACAGCCCAGATGACCCGATTGCTTCTGAATTCATCTTCGGATATTGTGATTGAATTATCAACAGATTTGAAAATTTTGGAGTTCAGTCCTCAAGCTGAATACTTTTTTAGCACGAAGCGTGAGGATGCACTAAACCAGGATTTTATTCAGAAGTTTGTTGCTGAAAAGTCCCGGATTAAGCTAAAAAATGACCTCTCCAGGACTC
This sequence comes from uncultured Bacteroidales bacterium, assembly GCA_963737255.1. Classification (GTDB taxonomy): domain Bacteria; phylum Bacteroidota; class Bacteroidia; order Bacteroidales; family VadinHA17; genus LD21. The sequence goes on along the minus strand of CAVTSB010000002.1, from coordinate 499,293 downwards.
TTCACGAAATACGCGACAGCATATTCAAAATTCAGGTAAAAGCTGGAGGTAATTTGCAAACTATTGAATGTGAAGTACATGTACTTTTTAGCAACCAGAAAGTTGCAACAGGTTTAGTTATTATCACAAAAAGAAAATTACAGAACCATGAATAAAAAAGAGAATTTAACGGATGCCCAGATTTTGCGCTTAAAAGCTGAAGAAAAGCTGAAAAAAAATGAAAAAACAGGCAAACAGGTTATTGAAGCTGACGTGAAAAAACTCCTCCATGAACTGCAGGTTCACCAGATAGAACTTGAAATGCAGAATGAAGAGCTACGGGAAGCTAATGAAACCGCCGAAACTGCTTTGAAAAAATATACTATTCTGTACGATTTTGCCCCGGTTGGCTTTTTTATACTTGAAAGTGACGGAAGTATAAGTGAGCTGAACTTCACTGGCGCCGAAATGCTCGGTGAAAAGCGCTTTAGTCTGGTGAACAGCAACTTCAAGTTATTCGTTTCTGAAGGTTCACATTCAGTATTTGACAGGTTTTTCAGCAAAGTTTTCATCAGCAATAAAAAGGAATCCTGCGAAGTTATGCTTGGCTATGATGGTAAACCTTTGTGCTCTGCCTATATAGAAGGTGTGGTTATCGGTGATGACCGGAAATGTCTTTTATCAGTTGTCGATATTTCCGCACTCAAAAAATAATACATCCTGTAGTTTCTTACACCGGCATTACCCTGTTAGATTATCCTGATCACCAAAAGTGGTTGTTTTTGAGAATATGGGAATTATGTAACTTTTTGCTGAAATTATGTAACACCCATTTCGCTTCCATCTTTTATCTTTATATCTGTATTACTTCCTCTAAATGTTTTTAATCAGTTAATACAGAATGCAAAAAAATTTAATTAACCGGAGAATTGTCCGGAAAGCGCTTAAACAGGCAATCGAGGTGGATAAAAAACCGGAATTGAACCCTTATAATACCTCCGATAATCAGAGTAGTGTAATCTCACAGTTGATCTATGACATTTTTGGAGGTGAAATTTTAAAGACTCACAATAATAAAGGCTGGCATTTTTATAACCGGATTAATGGCAAACGTTTTGATTTTACGGAATCCGAATCCGGGACACCTTCAGGATCGGGAAACTTCGAAGATATTCTTTCCACCCCTGACGACACATATAAATATTTTGGGGAAGAGAATTATTCAACCTTTTTCATGAAATTTATAGGCGCATTCGAAGAAACTGTTGGCCTGTAGTAATACAGGGCCCTCGCTTCCTGAAGGTTTTTCTTATTTTTTGTTTATCGATTTTACAGGTGGTATGGTTAATAATAGGGTAGGTAGAGGAAAAAGTCTTTCCGGAACGATGGAAAGGCTTTTTCAATTCTGATATTTGCTTCGAAAATCAAGTTCATATGAAATGAGCAATAGATTTTTCTTATTCCTGTTAATTTTTCTTTCAGGCTACGCTATCTACAAAATTTCAGCAAAGAAACCGGAACCGGAAGTTCTTTCCGGCGAATACTGGAAAAGCCAGGCGCTAAAAGATATAATGCCATACTGGACAGAACACTCGCGGGATACCATGTCAGGAGCTTTTTATACAACTCTCGATTCTGCCTGGAACCCGGTTGGCGACCAGAACAAATACCCTTCGATGGTCTCTCGGCATCTGTTCAGCTATTCAACTGCCTATCTCCTGTCGGGGGATGAAGAATATATCAGGATTGCCGGCATAACCGCCAGATGGCTAATGGACCATGCATGGGACAGTGAATACGGTGGCTGGTACGATGCCCTTGATATTGAAGGCAATCCCGTCCAGACCACAAAATCCACGTTCGTCCAGGTTTATGCGATTACCGGACTGACTTTGTATTACTTTGTTACTCACGATACTACAGTTCTTGACTTTATTGAAAGATCAAACGAACTTCTTGAAACGAAAGTCTGGGACTCCCCAACCGGAGGATATTTCAATATGATGGACAGGGACTGGAGCGCAATCGACAGCAAAAAATCGTTCAGTTCAGAGATAACTCCCGTATCCGGATACCTGTTCTACTTATACCTGGCTACACGGGACGAAAAATACCTTGACCAGATCGACAGGATCCTCGGAATAACAGTAAATAAAATGATCGATGATACAAGCGGCTGGATCCTCGAGGATTTTGACAAGGAATGGAATTATATTTCCAGGATCCGGGACGGATCAGAAATCAATACCGGGCATAATATTGAAGCTGCCTGGATGCTGTTCCGGAAATATCTTGTCACAGGCAACCCGAGCCATCTGAAGACGGGTCAGTCACTGGCAGCCAGGATCATTGAGACGGGCCTGTTCAACAAAAACGACATCTGGCTTACCAGTGCCGGAAGGATCGACCCCTCGCTTAAAGGGACTGGCACATACTGGTGGATACAGGCATACGGAAATATGTTCAGCCTGTATCAGTATCATACAACAAAAGACAAGGAATACCTCGAAAATTTTAGAAGAGGGGCACAATTCTGGGATTCAGGTTTTATGGACCGGAAATTCGGAGATACATATTTCAGCGTCGATTCCGAAGGTAAAGTAACTGATGCGACAAAGGCTACAAGGTTCAAGACTTCATATCACAGCATCGAACACTGCATTTTGAATTATCTCTGCCTGAACCTGTGGGTGAATAATGAGAGTGTTGAACTTCATTTCAGGATCAATTCGTCAAAGAATGGAGAATTTCTTTATCCCGTTCTGATCGAAGACACCAGTGTTAAGGTTAAAAGTGTTACCGGCAGAGCAAATGACAATCTTTCATTTCCCATTGAGGGTCAGGGTATCCGGCTGCCGGAACTGAACAATTACCCATTGACGGTGATCTTAACAAAATAGTTCTAAGTTCTCACGAACAAGTAACACTGAGGATTGTTTCCTGATATAAGACCCTGACAGGTTAACTGATAATATTTTAAAATCATGGACTTAACCAAAAAGAAATGTGTGCCATGCGAAGGGAAAATCCCGCCTCTTAACGAGAAACAGGTTGCAGAGTTTCGAAAGGAGATCGGTGATGAATGGATGGTGCTGAATAACAGCAAGATAAAGAAAGAGTACCTTTTTAAGAACTTTGAGCAGACAATGGCATTTGTGAATAAGGTGGCCGGTCTTGCCGAAGCGGAGGGTCATCATCCTGAAATGCATGTATCTTATTCAAAGGTCGACATTGAATTATGGACCCACTCCATTAACGGATTATCAGAAAATGATTTTATAATGGCCGCCAAGATCGACATCCTTTAGATACTTTTAAATTATCCCTTAATCTTGTTTAATTACCGGAATTTGAACAACCAGTCAGCAAATTCCGGATATTTGCACTTTTATTAGGCAGATCTAATCGCCATGTCTGAAAAGGAAAAGAAAAAAACCGGCGCCGGATTTAAGGAATTACTCAAGCTGTACAGGTTTCTGAAACCATACAAGTGGCAGTTCGCCCTTGGAATGTTTTTCCTGCTGATTTCAAGCGGAGCAAGCCTGTTGTTCCCAAAATTCCTCGGCGACATGGTCGACCTGGGCAACAAGGGGAAAATGCTTAATGAGATCAGCAGGACAGGCTTGATCTTACTCGTGATACTGGTTGTTCAGGCTGTTTTTTCTTATTCCCGCACCAGGATTTTCGTGAATGTGACGGAGAGAACCCTGGCCTCGATCCGCCAGCATGTCTACAATCATCTTATCAAGCTGCCCATGTCATTTTTTTCCGAGCGCAGGGTCGGGGAACTGAACAGCCGCATTTCTTCTGATATCGCCCTTTTGCAGGACTCCCTGACCGGTACTCTTGCCGACCTTCTCTCTCAATTGCTGATCATTACCGGAGGTATTACACTTATGATGATAAGCTCCTTCAAGCTGACACTGTTCATGCTTGCAATCGTTCCGGCAATGGCTCTTTTTGCCTACTATTCCGGAAGGGCTATCAGGAGGTACTCAAAGAAAGCCCAGTCGTTTGTCGCTGAGTCAAATACCATAGTTGAGGAGACCCTGCAGGGGATTCAGAATGTTAAAGCGTTTACAAATGAATTATTCGAGATCACCAGATATCGCAGGAAAACCGATCAGGTGGCCGAAGCAGGTATAAAGGGCGGAAAATACCAGGCAGCCGCTTCCTTCATTGTTCTGGGCTTCTTCGCCGCTATGGCAGCTGTGATCTGGCGCGGGGCAGTTTTGATCGCAAACGGCCAGATGGAAGCAGGGCAACTCTTCTCGTTTGTTATCTATTCAGGGTTTATTGCAGGAAATATTGCAGGCATGGCCGGGGTATACACGAGGATGCAGAGGACAATAGGAGCAGCTGAGAAGCTACTTGTTCTGCTTGATGAACCCGAGGAACAGCTTGAGGAGACATATGTTCATGATCCTGCCAACACACTTTATGGCAGGATTGCTTTCGAGGGTGTGGAATTCAGTTATCCTTCAAGGAAAGAAATTACAGTCCTTAAGGATGTGAGTTTCACTATTGAACCTGGCCAGCTGGTTGCACTTGTTGGCCCGAGCGGTACGGGAAAATCCACGGTGGTATCGTTGCTCCTTAACTTCTTCCAGCCAACCAGAGGTAGAATACTCTTCGACAGACGCGACAGCCGCACAATTCCCATAACGGCATTAAGGTCGCAGATGGCAATCGTAATGCAGGATGTATTCCTCTTCGGCGGTACCATCCGGGAGAACATTGCCTATGGCAAACCTGGAGCAGTCGACAATGAGATCATTGATGCGGCCGTCCAGGCAAACGCATGGGAATTCATCCAATCGTTTCCGGACAAGCTCGATACCATTGTCGGGGAGAGGGGGATCCAGCTTTCGGGAGGACAACGACAGCGTATTGCAATTGCACGTGCAGTGCTTAAAAATCCCAGGATCTTAATCCTGGATGAAGCTACATCCTCACTTGATTCGGAATCGGAACGTGTTGTACAGGAAGCTCTTGAAAAGCTTATGAAGTGCCGCACATCGCTGGTGATTGCCCATCGCCTCTCAACCATCCGCAATGCCGACAGGATAATTGTTCTCGATGATGGTATGATAGCTGAACAGGGCACTCATGCTGAACTGATGTCAAACTCCAACGGGCTTTATAAATCACTGACGGAACTTCAGTTCAATGGATGAAGAAATTAAGAAGACGCAACCGTCAACCCTTCGACTGCCGTAGCTTGCGGGAAGCATTGAGCAAGGGGAAAAGCGAAGGAGGCAGCATTCAGTATCTTCTTTTAAATATCACCGAAATTTCATATTATTACAGTAACTAATTAAATTTCCGCCATGTCACTTGCCGAAAAAATTGCCAGCGATCTGATAAATGCCATGAAAGCCAAGGACAAAGTTGCCCTTGAGGCTATCAGGGCAGCAAAGACCGCTTTTATACTTGCACGATCGGAGAAAGGCGCCGATTCTGTGATGACACCCGATGAAGAACTCAGGATAATCCAGAAGCTCGTAAAGCAAAGGAACGAATCAGCAGCCATTTTTAAGGAAAACAACAGGATGGATCTGTATGAGAAAGAGATGACCGAAGCTGCTGTCCTTGAAAAGTACCTTCCTGCAAAAGTGAGCGAGGAGGAGCTTCTCAATGTCCTTAAAGAGATCATTGCCAGGGTCGGTGCAAAATCACCGGCCGATCTTGGGAAGGTAATGGGAGTTGCAACAAAGGAGCTTGCTGGGAAGGCCGACGGAAAAGAGATCTCCGCCAGGGTCAGACAGCTCCTGGGATGAAACCGGTAATCAACTGAAAGTGTTTGGACCTGTTTCCTCAACCGAAGGCAACATCAAGCATCATCATGGTTGAAAATCCGACCATGGCACCTATTGACGACAGGTCGGTTTCATTTCCACTCTGTGATTCGGGTATCAGTTCCTCAACTACTACAAAAATCATGGCGCCTGCTGCAAACGCAAGTGCATATGGCAGCAATGGGGTTATCAGGCTAACGAGATATGCGCCCAAAACGCCGGCAATTGGTTCCACAACTCCCGATAATTGTCCGTAATTGAAAGCTTTCAGCCTTTTAAATCCTTCACGCCGCAGGGGAATTGAAACAGCGGCGCCTTCGGGGAAATTCTGCAAGCCTATACCAACCGCCAGGGCTATTGCGCCCGATAGTGCACCAACATCAGGACTGTGAGCCAGCACACCGAATGCAACTCCGACCGCTAATCCCTCGGGTATGTTGTGAAGAGTTATCGCCATTACCAGTAAAATGCTCCTCTGCCATCTTGTCTTGATCCCCTCTGCCTTATCCCTCGACAATCCCATGTGAATATGCGGCAATAGCTTATCGATCAATAAGATAAATGCCCCCCCGGCGAGAAAACCGACAAGTGCCGGAACCCATGGGGTCTTCCCCTGCGATTCGGCCATCTCAATGGCAGGATTCAGCAACGACCAGAAGCTTGCCGCGATCATAACCCCTGCAGCAAAACCCAGCATCGAATTCAGGATCGTTTTCTTTATCGTCTTAAAGAAGAAAACCATTGCGGCACCGAGCGCAGTCAGTCCCCAGGTGAAAAGTGTCGCCAGCAGCGCCAGAAGAATCGGATTTATTTCGATCAGTCTTTCATAGTCCATATTAAAATCTGTCAGAAGTTTCTACCGGAATGTTTAATCAAACAGACACAAATATCTGTTAATAAAATAACAGCAAAGCGGCCCATGTTGTTCGCGGCAGTCAAAAATAACCTGAAATTCATCTTGCAGCTATTTAAAGAGCATGGGAGCAAATTCTGACAGATAGATCCTCCAGTTTGCCCACGTGTGTCCGCCGGTACTTTCGCGGTAAATATATTTGAATCCAATATTGTCAAGGGTCGTTCTTAATCCGGTGACCCCGGCATAGACAAAATCATCCTTTCCGCAGGCAATCCAGTAAAGCTTGTAACCGCTGTTTTTAAGAACCTTGAACTTTTCAAGCCTTTCCTCATCCTGTTTAACAGACTCCGGATTGTTGGGACCCCTGCTCATGATTCCCATGCTGAATACGCCTATATAACTGAACATCCCGGGATTATTGTTGGTTATGGTCATTGTGTGTCCGCCTCCCATTGACAATCCGGCAAGGGCGCGGTTATTCATTCCGTTAAGCGTCCTGTAGTTTTTCTCAATAAAGGGAACAACATCCTTAACAAGATGCTCCTCAAATTTGCCTGCATAGCGCTGATAACCAGCCATTCCCTGTTCTCCCACTGAAGGAAGCGGCGGTACCTCATTCTGAGCGCCTGCCTGGTTGGCATTGCCGTTTGTCATTACAACGATCATAGGCTTTGCCCTGCCCTGCGCTATAAGGTTGTCCATTATCTGGGCAGCTCTTCCCATGTTCGTCCAGGCATCTTCGTCACCGCCCGCACCATGCAGAAGATAAAATACAGGGTATTTCTGTGTTCCCCCCTCATAACCTGCCGGAGTGTACACATAAACCCTGCGGTCAATGTCAAGGACCGACGACTTGTACCATATTTTTGTCACTGTTCCGTGTGGGACTCCGTTTTTGTGAAAATAGAGATCCGACTCGCTTCCCGGAATTATGAAATAACTCTGGTAAGTGGATCCGTCGCGCCTGACCTGGACATTATTCGGATCGAAGGTTCTCACTCCGTCAATAGTCAGTGTATAACCGTAAAGTTCTGGTTTGAGCGGGCCAACTGTAAGGCTGAAGAGCCCCGTATCATTCCTCACAAGCTCCCCACCACCACCAGGCCCTGCCTGCCATTCACCCGATACGGTGACTTTCGAGGCATCCTTTGAATAAAGCCTGAATGTCACTTTATTGTCGGGCAGAATCTCCGGGGAGACAATCCTTACGGGCATTCTGAAGGCAGGACGTGCTGCAGGTGCCGCAGCAGGCCTGGCCGGCTCCTGGGCCATAACGGTTACTGCTGTTATCATTAATACCAGATTTGTAACAATTGTTACAATTAGCGGAATTCTTTTCTTTTTCATGATTTAATCTCCTGATGTTAAAAATGTTAAAAATATGAAAATCCGATTATTCTTAATTCAATATTTCACTGCTTTCAGCTCTATTTATCACAACCGCGGCATCTTCAGGAAGAAGGAAACCCTCTCCAACCAGATCGGCAGCTGCTTCCCTGACCGCCCTGACATATTTTTCATGTGTACCGTACCTCTCTTTAAGCGACATACGGGGATCATTTGCTGCAATTCGGTCTTTCCTTGTGTTCTTAAACATGATGAACATCCCGTTAAGGGAGGAGAGGTCGCCTTTTCCATAACCCTCCCTCCGCAGCGACCAACCGGTATACGTGCCAAGCGGAACCCGGATATCAACGCTCCTGATTCCTGCAATCTCATTGCCATCTTCATCCACACGAGGAACGAGAGTTTTATAAATATCTCCTGATTTTACCTTTGGCGGTTCCTGTCCCAGGACGCCGGTTACATTCCTGAAATCGTATTGCGGTCCATAATCGAGAAGCGGAAGCTCATTTGCTTTACCATTAAAAGGTACTCCCGGTAAATCAGGCCAGCCGAGGCTGGCCTGATCCGGTGGTGTAAGTGTTCCCGACGCCAATGTCGGATAGGAACTTGGGGGAGGCGCCTTCCCTTCAATAAGCCATTTCTCAAGCGCTACTATCAACGCACGGTGATACGGGTAATATGAATTGTGGTTCATAGCCAATCCGCTCATCTGGTCAGCTTCCTCAGCAGGCGAATGCTGCATGCCCGAAAACAGGTAAATCCTGACGTCAGGAGGTATCACCAGATCGCGCGTGCCGTATGAGTCGGTTGTTGTGAGTGATGCCCGAAGCTGCCAGTATTCGGAAGAGCTCACTGTCTGGATCACTTTTGGACAGGAGCTTTCAATGCACTTCTCAAGTATACCGCCGGTGATCCCGGAGATGGGGTCAGATTCATTACCCCAGGTAAAGGGCGGATCGTTGCCCGGGAACAGATGATCCTCGCGCTGAAGGCCTCCCCCCCCGGGACGACCGAAGCGGATATTCAGCGAAATGCGGCGGGTTCCGATATGAGCATTGACGCCGTCAAAAACTCTCAGGTGCTTTTCATCCTGGTTGAATCCGAGGAAGAGAAAGGTCCTTGTGAAGTTGCTGCACTGCGAGACCCCCTGCATTATGGTTGCACTGACCGGGATGGTTTGGACACCTTCACTGACCAGCGGATTCCTGACTCCGGCATCATCATGCATCTCGTTCCTCAGGAAAGAAGTAAAATCGCGTATTGCTGCAAAACCGAGTCCCAAAACAAGAGGATTCTTTGCAACATAGATCAATTCGTAGATATAATCCGGATTAAAGCCATCCTTAAGCGAAATTTTTGTTGTACTGGGAACGCCCGGAAAATGAAATTTGCTGCAGTCCGAAAATGCCCATTCATCGTTTGGAACAGGTATCCCGCGATCCGACTCGTGAATCCGCCTGGTTAAAGTCAGCCCGGCATTGTCAGTAGTGACAGATTCATAGCTGTAATGCGTTTGCCCCTGGAAAAAGCCGCTGCCCAGGTTTAATGTCACTGCCGTCGACTGCACCTGGTATTCGGTGCGCAGGACGCCTGAGATCTCTTCTCCCCGATCACTTGCATAAGGCACTTTCATAGTCAGGCGGTTGTTCCCTGCGAGAACATCACCCTGCCAGGCGCACCAAAAATAGACATACCCACGGCCAAGCAAAACCGTATCGGCCGCGAATGCATTGCCGCGGTTTGGAAGGCTCAGAAAGAGAATGCCGTTGCATCTTGCCATATCGGCCGGCCTCACGATCACGAAATCGGAAATATACTCAACAAAGCCTTTTTCATTAACAGGCGAAAGAGCAATATCCTGGATGATTGAGTTAAGCGGATTCGCAGGATCGATCTCGCCATAAGCCTGACCGGTTATCCTGATATATGAGCCTGCTCCGCCGAAGCTCTTCCCATCAAGGTATGGTTCTGTTTTGCTGATGACAATCCTCGATATTCTTGCCTGGAGGGGAAAACAAAACAGGATTAAAGCCAGAAGTGTGAAGAGAAAGGTAAAAAATCTGTTTGTTGAATTTTCCATTTACCTGCCAGGGCTTAAAGAGTTATCATTAAAAATAGTATAAATCCGCTTAAATCTGCGTTAATATGCATGATATGCGGGAAATATTTTTTTTATTGTGAACAAAAGAAATCCATTAACCACGGAGTTTCACAAAGTTATAAGGAGTTTCACGGAGTTGATCACATTTTTAAAACCGTGTAATCCCGAAAAATTCAGTGTTATTCCATGGTAATATAAGGAATATCCGGATTTAATATTTCATACCTGAAGACAGGATTATCCTTGCCGGATATTATCCGGAAATCGCTAAATTTAAAACCTTTAATCAGTCATAATGAAGATCCTCCATACCTCCGACTGGCATCTGGGGAAGCGGCTCGAAGAGTTTTCGCGGCTGGATGAGCAGCAGGCAGTACTCGGTGAGATCTGCAGGATAGCAGATGAAGAGCAAGTGAATGCTATTATCGTTGCCGGTGACCTGTTCGACACCTTCAATCCTGCCGTGGAAGCTATTGATCTTTTCTACAGGACCCTTAAAAGACTTGCTGACAACGGCAGACGGGCGGTGATCTGCATTGCCGGCAACCACGACTCGCCCGAGCGTATTGAGGCACCCGACCCCCTTGCCAGGGAATGCGGTATTATCTTCTCGGGCCTGCCCGAAACGGTTATCAAGCCTTTTGAACTGGAATCCGGATTAAAAGTCACTGCCTCTGATAAGGGATTCATCGAACTGCTCCTCCCCCGCTGTGATTACCCCCTGCGGATTATGCTGACACCCTATGCGAGCGAATCAAGGCTGAAAAAGTACCTCGGAACTGAGGACAGGGAGGAAGAGATGAGGAGCCTTCTGAAATCGCTCTGGAAGGAGCTGGCTGATAAGTATTGTGACGACAGGGGTGTTAATATTCTGCTTGTTCATCTTTTTATGACAAAACAGGGCGAGCCTGTAACTGAGGAACCGGAGGAGGAGAAGCCGATCCTTCATCCGGGGGGAGCCGAAGCCATTTATACCTCCTGTGTTCCCCATAATGTCAGGTATGCAGCAATCGGACATCTTCACAGGAAACAGGTTGTCGACACCTCTCCCTGCCCCGTGGTCTATTCGGGCAGTCCACTTTCGTACAGTTTCAGCGAGGCTGACCAGGACAAGTTTGTTGTTTTGATCGAGGCGGAACCGGGTACCCCTGTGAAAACCAGGGATATTAAACTGAAGGAAGGAAAAAGGCTGCTTCGCAAACGGTTTGAATCGATTGATGAGGCAACCGGATGGCTTACTGAAAATCAGGATTCACTGATTGAGATCACTATCGCATCGGAAACTTATCTCTCTGCAACCGACCGGAAACGGCTGCTTGAAGCCCACAGCGGCATCCTGATCATTCCCGAACTGAAAAACACAGGGGAGGAGGCGGGTGGGGACGCTCTTAAAATAGATCTGACGAGGGGAATTACGGATCTCTTCTTCGATTTCTTCAAAAAGGAAAAGGGTCAGGAACCGGGTTACGATATTATGAACCTTTTCAGTGAAATAATATCAGGGGAGGATAACGCATGATACCGGTCAGACTTACACTTCAGGGCATATATTCCTACCAGCAGGAGCAGACGATTGATTTTACCCGGCTCACAGGGGCAGGCCTTTTCGGCATCTTCGGACATGTCGGAAGCGGAAAATCGACAATCCTTGAGGCGATGTCGTTCGCACTCTTCAACAAGATCGACCGGCTCAGCGGCGACAGGCGCAACTATAATATGATGAATCTCAAATCGGACCGGCTGTATATCGGTTTTGAATTCATGGCAAATGACGGAATAATATACCGGGTCGAGGTGACAGGCCGCAGGAACCGGAAAAACTTCAGCGATGTCCCGACATTCAAAAGAGGCTTCTACCGGTGGAACTCGAATGAATGGATACCTCTTGAAGAGAATACTGCTGAAAAAATAACCGGACTCAGTTACGATAACTTTCACAGGACTATCATCATCCCACAGGGCCGTTTCCAGGAATTTCTTCAGCTTGGCGTGAAAGAGAGGGTAACAATGCTGAAGGAACTGTTCGGGCTGAATAAATATGATCTCTCTGATAAGACTATCGCCCTTGAAAGGGAGAACAACGAGCGGCTCCAGAACCTGGCTGGCCGGTTTACCCAGATCGGAGAAGTAAAAGCTGAAGACATCGCCAAAATAAACAGTCAAATAGAGGAAACAAGGAGATCACTTGAAGAACTGTCTGCAGAACTTAAGAAATTCCAGGCAAGGGATAAGGCACTTGAAGATCTAAAGAAATTATCGGAAGAATTCAGAAGACAAAAAGATAAGTTTTCAGAACTAAAATCTTCCGAAACAAAATTCAGCAATATGGAAAAGGAGGTGAAGGAATTTGAGACCCTTTACCTTGCTTTTCACTCCGACCTGGAACTGTATAAGGCTTCAGAGTCGATCCTTTCAAAGCTGAAAAATGACCTGGAAGACAGGAAAAGGGATTATGAGCGATATTCAACCGAATATAATTCTAAGCAGACTGATCTTGATACATTAAAACCTCAGTATGAAAGGCGGGAAGAGCTGCTGAAAATGGCGGAAGAGCTTAAAAAACTGGCCCAGGTCCTCAGGCTTGAAGAGAGCGGGAGGAAACTGGTTCTGGAGATTCAAAAGGAGAAAAATGCCCTGGCTGCGCTCGATAAAGAGATCCTGTTTGCCAGGGAATCTTCGAGGCTGACAGTTGAACAGCTTGCACTCAGGAAGAAGGAATTGCCAGATATGAGGGGACTTTCAGAGATCAGGAACTGGCACCGGGAAAATAAAAACATTGGTGAACAGATCTCAGCCGGGCAGAAGGCACTCAGCCAACTGAATGAAAACCTTCTTGACCGGAGAAAAGATGCATTCAGAATTTTAACAAGGCTCACAAATGTCAATGAACCTTTCGAATCCTTTAAACCGGAAAAATTCCTGGTGCAGATCGAAAATGAGCATTCGGAAGCTGAAACCGGATTGAAGAATCTCGGACCCGAAATATCCGAACTTGAGATACAGAAGAGGCTCGAAACATTTGCCGGTGAACTCCATGAAGGCCGGCCATGCCCTCTCTGCGGTTCTCTTGAACATCCGCAAATCATTGATGTTCATGATGTTTCTAAGAAACTTGAATCAATTTACAAAAGGAGGGATGAACTTGAGTCTCTTATAAAGAAATTAACGGGGGGTGAAAAGGAATTGAGCAGCCTTGTCAGGGAAATTGCCCTTACGGCTGATCAGATCGGGGAGCGTCGACGGATTTCAAATGATCTGGCCGGAAAACAGGAAGAACACCTGAAAAAATTCACCTGGGACGGGTTTGATCCTTTAAATGAACAGTCCGTTATGGAAGAAATGCTGCGGCACGACTTACTGCAAAGGGAAATAAGTGAACTGGAACTAAGGGCTGAAAATCAGAACAATAGCATTGCGATTAAGGAAAAAAGCCGGGAAGAACTTATTAACCGCGTGCAGATTGGCGACAGGAAAATCGCTGAATTTAGCACTCAGGCAATCCTCCTGGCCGGACAGCTTACCATTGTTAAGAAGGAAGAATGGTCGGACAAACCGGTTAATGAACTTGAAGAAAAGGCTGCCGCATTTCAGTCAGGGTACCAGCAGCTCACTGAAAAATACACAAAGATCGAGGATATTATAAAGAGGCTCCGGTCGCAGATCGATATCCTTAAGGGCACGATAGAAACCGGAGCAGCCCAGATCGGGATGACAGCAGGACAGACAGAAATGCTTTCACAGCGCATAGCCGGAAAGCTTACCCTCCATGGCGGGATCACCCGCGAATATGTTGTTGAAGTCTTGAATAAAAACATCGATCTCGAAAAGACTAAAAAAGAGATCACTGGTTTCAGGGCTGAGCTTGATTCTGCAGGAAACCTGCTGGCAAAACTTGAAGCTGATCTTGCAGGACAGGAATATCCAATTCAGGAACACGGTGCAGTTAAGGAGCTGATCTTAAAGCTTCAGGTTCAGACCGGAGAAAAGAACCAGATAATGGGTCAGCTGAAGATAAGTCTTGCAACTCTCGAAATAAACCTCAAAACGCTTGAAAGCCTCAGAAAGGAAAATGATGCTCTTACATTGCGTGCGAACAACCTTTCCACGCTGAAAAACCTCTTCAGGGGAGCCGCTTTTGTGAACTTTGCCTCACGTGCATATCTTGAGAACATTGCAGGGGCAGCAAATGTCAGGTTCCTGAAGCTTACCCGCCGTCATCTTGAGCTTGTTCTCGACGAGGACAATAATTTTATGATAAGGGATCACATGAATGAAGGCAGGCTCAGAAGTGTTAAAACCCTTTCTGGAGGCCAGACATTCCAGGCTTCCCTCTCCCTTGCGCTTGCACTTGCCGATAATGTTAACCGTCAGGTGGAAGCCGACCAGAATTTCTTCTTCCTCGACGAAGGATTCGGTTCTCTCGACAGGGAGTCCCTCGAAACAGTATTTGAGACACTGAAGTCGCTGCGGAAGGAAAACCGGATAGTAGGTGTGATCTCTCACGTGGAGGAAATGCAGCAGGAGATTGACGCACATCTTCTGGTGACACTCGATGAGGAGAACGGAAGCAGTATAGAATGTAGTGTATAGATAAACCTGCAGTCCAATTTTGGGATTCGACAAAGTCAGATCCGTGCTGGTTCCAGGTGAAAGAAATATGTATTATAATATGTATTATAATACATATTTCCTAGAATCTCCTTCGCACTTGAATGTATATCCTGTTATAGACATCCTGCGATTCGAAAGAGACTTCATAATTGACTCCCATGGTAAGTTTTTCAAATACCTGGAGGTAAAGATCAGCCTCGCCTGTATGGCCGATTACATCGGGCTTGGTTTCTGGAAGTGTGTAATCAACAAAATGATATCCAATTCCTGCCTGCACCTTTCCATCTGAGAAATCGCGCGAAAGTCTCAATCCGGCTATCTTGCCGGTCATATGTGCCGACTCAAGGTAGGTGGCTGAAATCGTTGCAGAAATATTTAAAACAGGAACACGGCTATAAGTAAAATAACCATGGATATTCGTTGACGGACGCGGATCGCTCTTCAAAAAACGGTAGCCCGACTGTAATCCGAACATCATGTTGTTTGCCGTCCTCCAGTTCGCATTCAGCCTGAAACCCTGCCTCAGCTCGTTCTCAAGAATTCGGTCGGTGAAGGTTTTATATGTTTCATAATATATCACATTTTTCCGGGCATCATACGAACCGGACAGTGAAAATCCTTTTGCGACATTAACCCTCAGCGACAGGTAGGCGCCGGTAAGATCTAAAGTGCTTTTTGGCACATCATTCTCAAGCTTAAAAAGGTCGATCTCAAAAGAGCCTGAATAATAAAGATTTTTTACCGGCGAACCGGAATGCTGAAAATAGAAGAATCTCCTGTCTGTCGCCGATTTATTCATCTGCTGGACGAAAGCGATCGAGCTCCCCGTGAATGAACGTTCCGATTTTGTGTCAAGTGACACGAAACCACCATATTGGATCAGGTCTGTATTGAGACCGTAAGTTGCATAATCGGGCCGTGTACCGGCCAGAATCCCGAAGGTGAATCCCCTGACGGATTTCTCAAGCTGAATTCCGTCCATCGCTCCCATGCTTGCGATCCTGGGATTTATCCTCCGTCCCAGGAAAAAGCCCGTTGTTTTATTAAGGTCATATCTGATGCCCAGGTTGTAGATTTTAAGTGCATTGAAAATGCTGCTGTCAACCTCCGCCCATTCACCGGCTTTATGCCTGAATGACATATTTCCGGTAAACGAGAACTTCGATCCTGCAATGTTCCGGGCATCGAGCGAGAGAGAGTATCTGAACCTCTGCGAATTGCCGCCCGCGGTATTTGAGATATCGGTATATGAATTGACAGAGACGCTGCCCCTGATAAGCTGCTTCCGACTGGATTCAGATGATGTTGCCTCTGCAGTATCGGATTTTATTTCAGCAGTTACCGGATCTTTTACAGTAGTCGCGACAGCTTTATCGACAACCGCTTCTGTCTTAATACTTATCCTTGCAATAATCAGATGGTCGACGGGCAGGTCAATATCAGTTATTTTTGTGCAAACGCAGGAAATTGACGACAGGCTTTTCACCACCAAAGCAGGCACCAGCTTTCCTTCCGATGAAATGAAGAGTGTATCTCCCTCATTGATACCTGCAGTGGACTTGAATTTGGCATAGATGTTCTGTGAACTTACAAATGAAACCTTGCCTGACAGGTTCTCAGTGCCGCCCTGACCGTTCAGCATCGTACTTATTGTGATCAGAAAGAATATCAACAATAAATGTTTCATAATTGATTCTAATCAGCTTCTCCCCTGGGGTGACAATTTAAGCAGGCAGAACTCTCGTATGAGTAACCATTCTCTCCGTCGTGTTCGTTATCCATATCGGCTTTATTATGCTCGTGGCATGTAATGCAGCTGAATTGGGAATAATTTGAAGGATTTGCATGACATTGGGCACAGGTTGTCCATTCTCCCTTGTGCCGTCCTGAATATATCGGGAACGACAGCGCATCATGCTGGGTATATGAGGCCGGCTGCCAGTCAGGATTTGTTGTATGGCACTGGGAGCACTGGGTTGAGAAATTAAGGCTTGTGTGGCTGGGATTCGTTGTCCCGTTATAGTCGTCCTGATGACATGCAAAGCATTCTGTGGGTGTTGAACTGTAATCTCCCCCTGTATGACAATCAGCGCATACAGGAATGGCATGTCCCAGGGTCAGGGGAAAGAAGCCATGATTGAATCCGGCTCCTTCCCATTGAAAAGCATTAATTTTATGGCATCCCGTACAATCTTCCGGAAATCCTGCCTCAGCGTGGTTTGGTGTGGTTGTTGCCTGATAATCCTGCCTGTGGCAGTCGATGCATTCCACGCCCTGTACATCGAACCTCACCATGCTTTCCGACTTGTGACAGCTGTAACAGTCAGCAGTCCGGTGTGCACCCAGTAGGGGGAACCGGCTCACCTGATGAAGTTCAGTGATATTTGGAACAAGCCACGATACGGGAGTATGACACCTTGCACAATCTGAACCGGTTGTAGCCTGATGAACATCAGTATGGCATTCAATGCATTCTGCCTTTGCCTCTGCAAAAATCAGTGTGGGGTGACAGAGCCTGCATTCTGCCGAAGCATGCTGCCCGTTGAGTGGCAGCCTTGTTGCGTTATGATCAAAGGAGTAAATCTCCCTGTCAAGCTTCCATCCTTCAGGACTGTGACAGACATTGCAGCTTATCTTAAAGTCCGATCCATGCGGATGCCCTGTCATCCAGCCGAAGAAAAGGACACTGCATAGCAATACTAATGACAGGACTCGCATTTGAATTCTTTTATCCTGTAATTTACATAAAAAACAGATCCCTCCTTTTGAGGTTTGTGACATTTTGCACAGGGTACATTCAGATGTTCTCCCTCAAGTCTGAAAGCGCTTTTGTCGTGATCAAACTCCGTGGCTTTCCAGTCTTGTGTGGTATGGCACCGTGTGCAATCAGTAACACCGTTGACAGTGAACTGACCGTAATGATTGTCGGTATGGCAGGCGCTACACTCGCCCGGCAATCCCATAAATTTCTGGTGAACGATCCCTTTCGGATCTTTTCTGAAGTGACACTCACTGCAACTTTGCCCGTGATGAGCTCCGGTTAAAGCGAAACCTGTCTTTGAATGGTCAAAAGCGACATCGCTCCATCGGGTCTCCTTATGGCACGACTGACAGTTTCCTCCTGGATAATATTTCAGCTGAATAACCCCCTCGTGTATATCGTTGTGGCAATCCCTGCAATTTATCCCTATACCCCTGAAACTCCATTTTTCCTGTTTCCTGTGGCATTCAGAACAGGCGGTTGCCTCGTGAGACCCGTTCAGCGGAAAACTTCCCAGGTTATGCTGTTCAATATTGTAAGAGAATGTATTAAATCCGTTGACGGAATGGCATTGAATGCAATCGGGCGATACCCCGTTCTTTTTAAACTGTCCCTGGTGGTAGTCGGGATGACAGTCGGTGCAGCGATCATGTGTCAGGGGATCGGTGAGCTTTGTTTTATGACAGGCATTGCATGTTACATTTATGTGTTTTCCTTCAAGCCTGAAGTTTGTTTTGTTGTGATCAAAATTATTTACGGTTTTCACTGTCAGAAAGGATTCTTCAGTATGACATTGCCTGCAATTCGGTCCGAATTTATTCTGGTGCGGATCCTTGTGGCAGCTTGCACAGCTTGTGTACACTACACCCCGGAATTCCTGAAATTTTTTTCCGTTTACAAGTTCAACTTTATGACAGGAAATACATTCAACACTCTTATGTTTTCCTTCCAGCCTGAATCTTGCATTCGAATGATCAAATTTTGTTGCAGGCCTGAATACATCAGGACTATGACAAATCAGGCATGCAGCGGGGAGAGTCTGCCGGTGATAATCCTCGTGACATGTCAGGCATTCAGGATTCAATCCAAGATAAGTCGATTTTTTTGATCTGATCAAAGGATCGGTAATTCGGCCGGCTATATGACACGCCCTGCAACCTTGTTGCGAATGAGGCGCCGACAGCGGATAACCGGTAACGGAATGATCAAATTTTGTTTCGTCGAGCCGGACAAGCTTAAAACTTTTACCGTTATGCTCGGTATGACAGGTGAAGCATTCCTTTCCTTTTACCTCCGCCGATGCATGATAACCTTTTTGGGCAGTTATCCTCTGCCGGATCTCAGTGTGGCAGAAAAGGCATTTTTCACCTGAGATCCTGTTCCCAAGGACATGGCATTTGGTACAGTTGGTGAGTCCCTCAAGGCTTGAATGGGGCTCAGACAGGTCGCCGGGTGAAAGTTGCGAAAAGGCGATCCCTCCCGAGAGAGTCAGTGAAACTGTAAATGCGATATTTAACAATCTGTATTTCACTTTTGCCTTATGCCTTTTATCTTTTATCTTTTATCTTTTGTCTTTCTTAATGCTTCATAACCGTCTCCCCAAACTTCTTCGTAATCATTATACCTGCCTTCTCAAGGAATTGCACAGGGAGTTCGCCGCCCGCAAAAATATATACAAGATCGTTGGGCAGACTGACCGGATCGCTGCTTTTCCCGGTTGAAAATATCACGCTGTCATCCTCAATCGACAGAACATTTGAATTGAGCATTACCTTCATCTTTCCATCAGCTGTGGCTTTATCAAGCAGATCTTTGTTCCGGGGCTTGATACGGCTGAAGGCTTCACCCCTGTAGGAGAGGGTTACATGATTCCCGCCGGCAAGAAGAAGTGCAGACTCGATCGCTGAATCACCTCCTCCGACAACAACAATGTTCTTCCCCCATACTTTTTCAGGTTCAAGGAGCCTGTAAGCCACTTTTTCCTTTGCCTCGCCCTGAACATTAAGTTTCCTGGGTGTACCTCTCCTGCCAATTGCCAGGAGGATGGCAGCAGCCGTATAATATTCCTCCCTGGCACTCTTCACGCTGAAAATCCCCTCGCTTGATTCAATTGACTCGACCCTGCAATTCTCTGTTATTTCGATGTTATTTTTACCAAGTACCGTCTGCCACAGGTCCAGAAGCTCTGCCTTGCTTGTCTGATAAAGTTTTATCTTCCCATAAAGAGGCAGGTCCATAGGAGAAGTCATTACAATTTTCTGCCTTGGGAAGGAATAAACCGTTCCTCCGATGGTATCCTGTTCCAGGAGAAGAAATTTCAGTCCGTGTTTTTTTGCTGTCAGCGCACCTGTAATCCCTGCAGGTCCTGCTCCTATAATGATCAGGTCGTACGATGCCTTGTGGTCTTTCCTGAGTGATCGGGCAATATTGTCAACAGCCTGCCTGCCCTGTTCGACTGCATTCTTAATAAGCCCCATGCCGCCGAGTTCACCGGCAATAAATATTCCGGGGACATTGGTTTCGAAATTACGGCTTACATGAGGCAGTTCCACACCCCTTTTTTCGGTCCCTATCCTCAGGCTGATCGCTTCGGTGGGGCATGCATGAAAGCAAGCGCCGTGACCGATACAGCGTGAAGCATTTATAAGCGTCGCTTTGCCGTTCCTTATTCCAAGTATATCCTTCTCAGGGCATGCAGCAACGCAGGCTCCCGTTCCAATACATGTGTTGACATCAACGAAAGGATGCAGCGAAACAGGCTCATTAAGGCCTTCCTCCCTTGCTTTCCTGATCTTCTCCTCAACAATTCCCGAGGCTTTGTTTTTTCTTCGCACATAAATAGCAATGATGCCGACGCATAGAAAGATCACGATTGAGTAGACAATTATTTTTTCTATTACCGATTCCATAATTAAAATATCCATCTGTAGCCAAACAGAACAGTTACCCCGACATGAATGAGCATTATTATAAGCATCACAATAGCGAAAGGCAGATGAACGACATGCCAGTATCCGAATAACCTTTGCATGGTATCGAGCCTTTTAATAGTCCGGTTAATCTGGTCTTCATCTCTCAGGGCTTCTCCCCTCTCGTTTTTCATTTCTCTTATCTCGTTTACAGTCAGAACCCTGCCTTCAATCGATCTTGGTATCCTTATATAGATGAACCTTCCTGCGATGCCGCTCAGAAAAACTGCGGTCATGCTCCAGAAACTGACGGCTACGAGTCCCCCAAATTTAAAAGCAGTGTGAAAAAGTATAAGCACCGGGCCAAGGGTGCAGAGGAAAATATGGAACTCGAGCCAGTGCTTTAACAAGCCAGTCCTGGACAGCGATCGTGACCTTTTTCTGATCATATAGCTTGCAACGCCGGTTATTATTGCCAGGGACCCTGCAATCCCCAGTCCATGGCCCAGGATGCCGCTCGATCTGAGATCATCGTGATCAGGATGTACAACTCTTCCCTCGACTCCCGAGCTGTAATATGACAATCCGTTATGGATCAGCAGGAACAATACAACCAATACTATGGTCGCGAGTATTCCAAGATAGATCCTGTGGCTTGCGGTAGACATGTCAGATGGTTATAGACTGATGTAGTCAGGATTCTTTACTTTAACGTAAACTTAGAACTTTTTGTCTGTGATTCGAAGGTTTATTAGGAAAAACATATCTTTTTTTTTACAAACACTCCGGCCGATGTACCAGTAAACCTATATACATCGCATGATCGCTATGCTCACGGAGTTCCCCGGAAAGGTACCCGATCATATAAAAAAGTGAGATCTGATTCAGGCAGCAGGCCGGCCTGAACAGGGTTATATCGGGCACCAGGATCCCGAAGTGACAGGGGATTTGAAGTCGATCCTGAAAGGTTGAACCTCCCTGACTTCATCCATTTCTATCAGAACAATATATCTTTTGCCAGCCCATTTGTAAAACAATTTGTCGGGCAGGCATAGCTTGTGCTGGTTTCTTATAACCAATGCAAATGATTCCTCATACGTCATCCGGCAGGAATTATAAACCGATGATACCCTGCCCTTTGCTTTTATTTCGGCTGGTTGACTGTCGTTAACGAAGTAAAGCACATCACCTTTACTTACAATTCCATAAGGCGTGCATTTTACATTCGCCCCGTGGACTATCATCGATTTGTCACCGTTGATAAGTTTTTCTATTTCGTTTTCACCTGAATCGAGTGTAACTAAATGATCCATCACCGTTTAATTTTAGTGCTCCCTGGTTCAATCATCGGTCAGCAAAACCAGCCAGCAATTCCTCAGGAATAATAACGGTACATCCCTGTACGTTTATTAATAAAGACCGGCGGGAAGTAAAAATGCTGCAAAAATTAGTAAAAAAAAGGATTTCCATTAAATTCGTAGGTATCAGATTAGTCAGTCACAATACAATAAAAAGTACAACCTAATAAAGCATCATGCAAAACTTCATCAGACTTACATACCTGGTCATTACTATCGCAGGTATTACTTTTTCATGCAAAAACGATGAGGTTCCGGTTCTGACCACATCAGCCGTTACAAATATCTCAGGAACCACAGCCACGGGAGGAGGAACTATTATCCGGGGCGATCTGGAGATGATTTCTGTGCAGGGCATCTGCTGGAGCAAGGGAAATAATCCTACCACGGAAGGTTTCAGAACTATTGTACCGGCCGGTTCGGATACATTCACGAGCAATATGTATGAACTTGATCCTTCCACAACCTATTTTGTCCGAGCGTATGCCATAAACTACGCCGGGATCGGCTACGGGGAGGTTGTTTCCTTTACAACCCTGAATTAATCCTGCCGGCTGTAAAAAACAACATATGCAGTGAAAAAAATCATCCATTTATCGGATATACATGTCGGCCACGAGGAGTGCACTGTTAAATTCCGGTCACTTATCGACAACATTACGTTCCTTAAACAACCTGCTTTTAATTATGTTGTTCTCATCACCGGCGACATTGTCGATAATGCCTACCACGGTGAACAGACGGATGAAGCCGTTGACGCCATCGAACAGCTTGAAGAGCGTGGATACAAGGTCCTTGCTGTTCCCGGCAATCATGACTATGGAACCGGTACCATGGGAGATGAGAGATTTGTGGAACTGTTTAAGGTAAGGTATTATAAGACCCTGGAAATTTCCTATCCTAAACTCGATATTATCGATGAAATTGCATTTATCGGGCTCGATTCAACGGCCGAAGAGCTCCATTGGCTCGACCGCTTCCTCTCCGAAGGTGAGTTGGGAGAGGGGCAGTTATTACGCCTGGAGAAAATGTTAGCTACTCCTGAAGTTTCCGGCCGGAAGAAGGTTGTTTATCTTCACCATCACCCCTTTGATTTTAAGGTCGGGATGCACCTGAGGGACAGTGACAGTTTAAAAAAAGTAATTGAAAACAGGGTCGATATGCTTTTATTCGGGCATTATCACGTTGACTCTGCCAGTGCCGGTAAAATATATCATGGTGCATGGGGCATCAGTCGATGTTACAATGCAGGTTCATCGACTCATAAAAACGGCAATGTCGGGTTTCAACGGATTATCGATTTATCAAATGCAGATCCAAGGATGGATTACGATGGCAATTTTATATAAATTTCTCCTTCCTCCTCTCTAACCGGTCCAAATCCGACTCACTGTGTCTTCGAAGCAAGGTTTTCAATTTTGTTAAAGGAAGTGAGCAATCCCCTGATCACGGAGGAACTGAATCCCTGGTGCTCCATCTCATTCAGTCCCGAAATCGTGATACCCTGTGGAGTAGTCACCTTGTCGATCTCCATTTCAGGATGGCTGCTGGTTTCGACCAAAAGCCGGGCTGCACCTTTTACGGTCTGTGCTGCAATCCGCTGCGACATTTCCGAATCAAATCCTATTTCGATCCCTCCCTGCGACATAGCACGCATAAACCTCAGTGCGAAGGCAATGCCGCAGGCTCCGGCTACTGTAGCGGCACCCATAAGCTCTTCAGGAATAATCAGTGTCTGGCCCATTTTGTTGAAAACCGACACGATCATCTCCTCAATCCCGGGATCAGTATTGCGGAATGCGATGCAGGTCATTGATTCACAGATCTCAAGTGCTATATTCGGCATGATCCGGACTATAGGGACCGGGCCCAGCTCTGATTCAATTTCCTTCAGTGAGACTCCTGTTATCGTGGATACAACTATTTGGCCCGGCGTTATGTCTTTCTTGATTTCGTCGGCGAGAGAGGCGAATTGCTGAGGCTTAACCGACATTACAATAATTTTTGCAAGTTTCACTGCCTGGCTGTTATCCGGGCTGACACGGAACCCGAGTTTTTTTAGATGTGCAATCCGTGCGTCCCGTTTTTCGGTTATCAGTAATTCGTCTGCGGTGAACTGCTTTGAGGCGATCAGTCCCTTTGCAAGGGAGGTGCCGATGTTTCCGCCGCCGAGGATAGCGATATTAAATTCTTTCATATTCGATATTTAGAATTCAGCAAGATAAAAAAAAATCCAGCCTTAATATTTACTTTAAAGGAGTATATGGCAAAGATTGTTTAATTTGTCGAAGGAATTCCGGGTCGGATCATAACCTGACAGGGAAATGATGCTCTTTGCCATTGAATATACCAGGTCGGCGGGAGCAAAAGCCGTTGACCTTACATCTAAGCCATCGAGGATTGCTGCTAACCAGCTTTACCGGAAAACAGGGTTTCTTCTCCGTGAAACAAATGTTTACAGGTATCTGTTGAAATAAAATGCTGAAATTTGATTGCCAATCTCTACGACTAACCAAAAACCAGGAAAATGAAAACCGTATCATTTAAAACCGCCGCCAAAGGTTCCAGCTTTTTCCCGGCGCTAATTATGACGAATGCAATTCTTTTAATATGCTCAACGGCTGCCGGTCAGAGCGTTAACGAGCTGAATCTGGAGGATTACAGGCCGGAATCGATATACAGGATACCTGTCACAAATGTAACAAGGGCTAAGTATCCGGCAATCGATATGCATACCCATGACTATGGCCGGAATGATGAAGGGATTGTACGCTGGATAAAGGCGATGGATGCCTGCGGAATTGAGAAGGCAGTTGTCTTCACGGGCGCAACGGGCGCCAGGTTCGATACGCTTGTAAAGATCTACTCAAAATATGGAAGCCGCTTTGAATTATGGTGCGGATTTGACTATACCGGATACGATCAGCCCGGTTACGGCTCTGCCGCCGTGAAGGAACTTGAAAGATGCGTAAAGAGCGGAGCAAAGGGTGTCGGTGAGGTGATGTTCAAGGGAAAGGGGATTGCTCCCTCATCAAAGGGAAGATCGATCATGCTTCCCGATGATCCGCGCCTGGACCCTCTTTTTGAAAAATGTGCCGATCTCAGAATTCCTGTAAACCTTCACATATCGGAAGACAAATGGATGTATGAGAAGATGGATTCAACAAACGACGGCCTGATGAATGCGTCATCCTGGGAGGTGAAAATGGAAAATGGCGCCAAAACGCACGAGGAAATGATCGGCAGGCTTGAAAACACTTTAAAGAAACATCCGCGGACCACCTTCATTGCGGCCCATCTTGCCAATTGCTGCGCTGATCTTACTGTGCTCGGAAATTTCTTCGACAGATACCCGAACCTTTTTGCCGACATCTCGGCACGGTTTGGAGAAATCGCGCCTATCCCAAAATTCGTCCGTGATTTCATAGAGAAGTACCAGGAAAGGATAGTTTATGGCACCGATATGTCTTTTAATGAGAAAATGTACAGGGTAACTTTCAGGATACTGGAAACGGGTGATGAACATTTTTATGAAATTGACATGTTCAATTATCACTGGCCACTATATGGGCTTGCACTGAATGACAAAACTCTAAAGAAGGTTTACAGGGACAATGCAATAAATATAATGAACAGAATCCCTTAAAGCACGGTATATATAATAACACACCTGCTTCTGCCGTTGCATTTCATGGGATGCTAAATATTCGTTTTGTAACAATAATCCCGCAACTTTCGTCATACGCTTACCCGATAAAGCAAGTCAGATTGCATTTATCTTTCGATTCTTGATTTTTACATGTATTTTTAATACCTGAATAGATGGTCCAGGCAGCACAGAAAATCAGCGAAAGGATGAAAACCCGGAAGGATCTGACACTTTGCCAATGCCTCATACCGGGATTTCCGATAAGTCATTTAATAATTAAACCATGACCAAACGAAATACAACCAGGTTACTTGTCTGCATCACCCTGCTATCCCTGACCCTTGCCGGTTGTAAAAGCCGCAGCAGCAGGGAAACAGGGCCAGACAGGAGTGAGCCTCCACAATCTGAAAAAACACCTGTTGAAAATGAACCGGTTCCTGTTCTGGATAAAGTGATTTTTTTTATTGAGAACTCGGGGAGCATGTTCGGATACGTGAACCGTGCAAATGAATTCAAGAATTCACTCGTTGGCCTGGCCTATCTTCCTGAATTTGACAGGGCCGGTAAAAGCTTTTACTTCATTAACGGAACGTCCGATCCTCTAAAGAAATCAAGCATCCAGATAAAGTATGAAGGGAATGATCCTGATGTTTTCAAGAATAAGCTTAATCAGCAATCATTCAATGTGGGGGATGTAAGATTCAGCGACCTCAACAAGATGTTCGAAATTGCGCTCGATTCCGCCATCGGAGATCAGATTTCTGTTCTTGTCTCTGACTGCCTCTATGATGTCGGACAGGAAGCCGATCCGCTGACAGCTCTGAAAATTGAGATCCAGAAAACCCAGCAGTCATTCCGGAACCGCCTTGAAAGTGAAAATATCCAAACTCTGATAATAAAGGCAGGCTCACGGTTTGAAGGCCTTTATCACTATGCTTCGAAAAAAGGTTCGAAAAGAATTGAAAATGAAGAGCGGCCGTTTTACATAATTTTTTTCGGAAAAACCCGGTTGCTGAACAAGGTGCTTACTGAACAATCGATAGCCAGCAAAGTTGAGGGCCCGTTCGAAACTGCCCGGTTTTTCATGAACGACGACACTGATATACCATATATGATAGTTCCCTCCGTGGATGTCAGGGGTGAATTCAAACTTGATTATAAGGACAAGTATAAATTAGCGAATGCCAAACCATTAATGAATGAATTCCAGTTTACAATTGCTGCCGACTTTAGTTCGTTGCCGTTTTCAGACAGCTATCTGACGTCAACCGAAAATTACGACTGTCCTTATTCAAACTTTGATGTTGTCAGGGTGGAAAAAATAACAAAAAGGATCCCGGGAGCAGAAGGGACACACCTTATTACCGTTTTTACGGATAAGAATCCCGTCGGAAACCTTGAAATTATCCTGAAAAACGTAACTCCCGGCTGGGTCATGGAAACTGACTCCGACAATGAGGATATAATTGACAACACCCACACTTTCGGTTTTAAGCAACTAATTGATGCCATCGGTGAGGCATACGAGTATGAAAACAGCGGCAAGAATCCTGCAACTTTCAAGATACTAATATCAAAATAGCCTGATTATGAATGAACTATTTGGAACTCTTTATGACACGGTTTTCGGAATATTCGACAATAAATTCTTCCTCATCTTCCAGCACCTCTACGAAAACGGCGGTTACATAAAGCTCGGACTCACATTTGTTCTGATCCCGTTGGTCTGCTGGATCCTGTTCTACTACCTCTGGAAATATCCCTACGGCAAGCTGTGGCATTGGATTATCTGGCTTGTAGTCACGGTACTGATCGTACTTGGAGTAACCTACGGAATTGCCGATGCCGCGATCTTTGGTTCTGACAACCAGGCCTTGAATGAGGCGCTTGCGGATGCAGAGACAGGCTATGAAAATTACGCATCTGCACTGCCTTTCAGGTACGCAATGGCCAACAGTCTGCTCGGGGCCATCTTAAGCTTTATCTACAGCCTGATAATGAAACAGTTCAGCAAAGTGCAAATTCATTTACCCTTATAGCGATAGTCATGTCAAGGAAGTTATATATTTTCGCCATCGGAGGAACCGGATCCAGAGTTCTGAAAGCGTTAACAATGCTCTTTGCCTCAGGGGTAAGGATCGGGAATGATTTTGATATTGTGATCCCTGTCATAATAGATCCTGACACCGGTAACGGCGACCTGAACCGTACAAAGGATATCCTGCGCCTTTACCAGGAAATAAGGAATCAGGTCGATCAGCCCGAGGATTTTTTTGCCCAGGAGATCAGGACAATAAATGAAATATCAGTAAGTACGCCGGTTGTGAATCCGGAATACTTCCAGTTCAAGCTGAAGGACACCGATACCAATACCTTTAATCAGTATATCGGATTCGACAGTTTAAGCGAGGATATAGAAGAGAAGGATGATAAAAACTTTGTCAGGCTGCTCTATTCTGCACAAAACCTCCGGTCGAATCTGGATGTCGGATTTAAAGGCAATCCGAACATGGGATCGATTATTCTGAACCAGTTTACCAATTCAGAGGATTTTAAAAAGTTTGGCCAGACATTTGGCGATGATGATGCAATTTTCATAGTCAATTCGATTTTTGGAGGGACCGGTGCAGCCGGATTTCCACTGCTGCTGAAGAATTTCAGAGGGAACAGGAACATCCCGAAACATGCTAAAATAAGTGTCGCACCCATAGGCGGTATAACATACCTGCCATATTTCTCCCTCACCAAAAATGAGGAGATCAATGCAGAATCGTTCGAGGAAAAGGCCAAGATCGCCATTGATTACTATAACCGTACAATAATTTCCCTTAATCAGATAAATACACTCTACTTTATTGGGAACAGGGGAAACACAAACCAGGAAGAATACGCCGTTGGCGGACAGGAGCAAAGGAATAAAGCCCATTTCCTGGAGCTGGCAGGAGCGCTGGCAGTTCTTGATTTCTGCAAGAACATTAATACGATTAGCCAGACAACCCGGATAAAGGAATTTGGCATTGAGCATGACACACTGAATATTTCATTTGCCGACCTGAATATTGAAAATGCCAAACTATTATCCCCTCCCCTGACTAAATTCATGCTATATACCGAATACCTGAACAAAGGATTATCAAGATCATTGGGTACCTCCCGCTGGACAAAAAGCAATATTAAGCTTGCCCGCGGGAACAAGCAATCTCTCCTTGACAGGAATTACTTCAACAGTGCAGAGTATAATACCCAGATCCGGTCGTTTAACAATTATTTTGGGGAATGGATAAAGGAAATGAAGGATAACAAGCCTGTTTTCAGTCCATTTGAGGAGATTACTGCCGACAATGCACTTGAAATTATAAAAGGCCAGACCCCAAAGGGAGATAAAAGCTTCAGGGCGCTTGATATTCAGAACTGTTTGCTTACAGATAATATTTCCATCCGCAATAAGGAGAAAAAGCATACCATGCTGATAAAAATGTTCGGCCGGTCGACGGAGAAAGTGTTAACAAAAAGAAATCTTCTAATCAGGTAAACTCATGGCAAAAGTATTCAGACTTCACGAGGGACAGGATGGAACAGGATGGTTCGTCAGCAGCCCGATATCAAAGAACCAGCTTGTGACAATTAAAACGGAAGGCAAGGACGTGGCAACATCAATACCTAGTCCGTTTGCAAGGATCGATCTGGTTAAATCGGCTTTCCGGTGGGTCGCCGATAACGGAATATCGGGATCTACCGCACAGCACAAACTGGTTTCGGATTCGCTCGATGTAGCCCAGTTGTTCTTCATTTATCCCAAGCATAAGGACAAGATCAGGATAGTGTCATGGAACCCCGCTGGCCGCTTTGAACAGCTTGCAAACGACAACAATATAAAACACGCAACATTTTCCGAAACACTGAATGTGTTCTGGAACCAGGACAGTAATGTTTATAATTTCAGCAAGGTAAAGAGGCTTTATTTTCTTCTTAATCATTCAAACCAGGTAATCGGGGGCACTTCACCGGCAACACTTTTCTTTGCGGCTCCCGACGGAAGGATTGCGGCCTCAGGTCTTAATATCACATGTGGCCACGATGTATTGTTCGACGATGAATTTGCCGCTCTTTCAGAAAGGGATGATAAGGCTTTCATCGAATATATGTTTATTCTGTCGAAACAGCCGGGGTTTGCCGACCACTTCCCTGAAGTATACTCATATCTTACCGAAGTATTTAAAAATCTTGATGCTGACCTGAAGGCAAGGATTGCCGGCCAGTCAGCATCTTCCATCCTGGCTTACCCGCCCTGTCCCGTACTTGACAATGAAATGAATACGTGCGAGGTATTGGGGATCCCGCTGGGAATCAAAATGGGAGACCCGGATGAAATTGAAAGGGAAAGTGACTTTGTAATCCAATCCGAGCTGCCGGTTACAGGTTTGAAACCATTGGTCCTGCCGCATGACAGGTTTGTCAGCACATGGGCCTATGCAACAAAGGATGTACTCTGGAACCCGAACAATGTGATCCCCTATAAAAACACTGATGAAGCTTCAGGTTCAAGGCTTCCCGTACAGGGCGACCGCTATCCGTGGCTTACCGTGGGCAACTTTCTTGAGGACAAGATCATAGAAATGCCCTACACGATCGACAGCAGGAAGTTTGAAACCTGCGGGGCAACCAGACACCTGCTGCCGCTGACGCCGGCATTCTTCGGGTTTTTCAGGGCGGAGAGCGTATCGAAATTTCTCAGGCTGTCAGAACTGGCCGGTGGAGGTATTGAGGCTAAACTCAATATCCCTGTGAGGAGAGGATCGGTCACCCTCAAAAAGACTTATCACCGGGAGGATATCGTCCAGATGGAGATACATCTCGCAATAATACCATTCATACGCACTCAGGCTATTGACCTCGATTATACGCTCGGATTGCAGGATAAAAGATTTGACAGGAAATCGGAACTGCTTGTTGAGTGCTTTGAAAAAGGTAAAAATGTCGATGTCAGTTCACCCGTTGTCAGGAAACAGGGAGAAGGCAACACAATTAGAAGCACCTATTTCAAAACCAGGTCTTTTGATGCTCTCAGGGCCGGCACTTATTCCAATCCGGGATTTGTCGTCCCTCTGATGCAGGATTGCAAGGCAAGCCAGCAGGTTTCATTTGCAGTTGATTTCGGCACAACGAACACACACATAGAATATAAATATGGAGTGAATGCTGAAAAGGCCCTCGACGTCGCATCCGATTTGCCGATGTGGCAGTCGCTTATTGACAGGAAAAAGGGAGAAACAAAGGATATAGCTGACGACAACAACTTTGAACGTGAGATATTCCCCTACCAGTTTGGCAACGGCACCACATATAAATTCCCCTTCAGGACAGCGCTGACATATAACCAGTCAATAAATTTCAACGAACACATTGATGTATTCACCCATACAAACAATTTCTTTCTCTTTGAAAAACTTTTCTATTCAACCTACCTGCAATTGCAGACCAAGCTGAAATGGAGCAATTATTCAAAGCTTGAAGACAAAATACTGGTCGAAAGCTACATCGAGTGCCTGATATACATGGTTTTGTATAAGACTCTCCTTGTAAACGGAGATCCGAAAAAAACGAAAATAACCTGGTTTTACCCCGTGAGTATGGACGCCTTCGAACAGGGAATATTCTTTGATGTCTGGCAGAATGCTTATAAGAAGATTTTCAGATCGGAAAACAAGGACAACATTAATGCAGTACCCGAAAGTGTTGCCCCCTATCTTCACTACCGCACTGCATATCCGGGATTAAGCCTTTCGGTTGATATCGGGGGAGGGTCATCGGATATTGCTGTTTTCAAGAATGCCAGCAATTCGCCCGAATTTATTTCTTCGTTCAAGTTTGCCGGCAATGCGATTTTTGGCGACGGCTTCCCTTATGGAGCATTTGCGAATTCCTCCGATAATAATGGTTTTGTAAAAGCCTACAGTAAAAGCATTGAAAGCACTCTGCAAAAGGGTTCCCAACGGGAGCAGATCCTTCTGGATATCCTTGAAAGCAGAAAAGATTCTGCAGATTTCAGCAGCTTTCTATTCTCACTCGAAAATGAGAAAGACATAAAATTCAACTACACTGATTATCTGAAACAGGACAGGAAACTAAAATTACCGATATTGATTTTTTACGGGGCGATAATTTATTATTCGGCAAATCTTCTCCTGAAACAGGGAACCACTGAAATTCCAAAGAACATACTGTTCAGCGGGACTGCTTCAAAAACAATTAAGATCATTGATACTCAGGCCGGAAATCCAAATATCGCCAACCTTTTCAAATTTTTCTTTAAGCAGATCATGGGTTTGGAAAGCGGACATTTAAATATTGCACTGTCAGAAAATCCGAAGGAGATAACATGCAAAGGGGTATTAAGCGCCAACCTGGAAGGCGATCTGATTGATTCTCCTGTTGTTTTCTGGATTGGAGGAAGTGAAAATTCCGTGTGGAGCAAAGCCCTTAACAAGACAACGGATATCGCCATCACGCCCTACTACCGCGACCTGGAAGTCGCAGATAATAAAACTCTCATTGAAAATTCTGTAAATAAATTCTTTACGCTGCTTGATGACTATTTTAAGGGAGTTAACCTGGAAGGGAATTTCGGGATCGACAATGCAGCTTATCTTAAGTTCAGGCAAATGCGTTCGTTGAATATCAAGGATTTCCTGGAACAGGGACTGAAAGCATTTTATAAATCTCCCGAAAAACACATTGAAGAGACCCTGTTCTTTTATCCGCTGATAGGAATCCTGAACAAGCTGGCATTTGAACTTGCAAATATGGATAGTCAATGAAAGGCCTGTCGAAATATTTCATTATCCTGACACTCCTGGTTGCAGCTCCCAAAGAGCTTTTCTGCCAGCCAGACCTGAAGGATTCGACAGAAGCTTACAATTACTGGGTCCAGAGGGGTGTAACGGAGATAATTTATTCAATGATGGAAGATTTCCCGAAAAGGCTCACGGATGCGGAACAGGCAGGCAAAGAACTATACTTTGAAAAGTTTGTTGACGGTATTGACAAAAGGAGCCTTTCAGGAATTGTGAAGACATTCGGTGAGATTGAGGAATTCCTGAACGGTAATTCGTACGGGAATACAGCAAGGAATATTTTCCTTCCGTTAAAAACCGCTTTCGAACAGCGGAAACCGTTTGATGATCAGTTTTTTACTCTTGTAAGCAAATATGAAAATTCCGTGAACTTTGACAGGAAGAAAACTGAACTTCTTGACGGCTACAAAAGATCATTGGAGGATCTGGCGCAGGTTGTGCAAAGAGTTGCAGAACCAGGTACTATCCAGGCAGTTGCTCCTTTTGAACCACCTGAGGAAAAGTCAGTTTCCGTTTGGGTGTGGATTGTTGCCGGATTTTTAGCCGGACTTGCCGGAGGCGCTGGTCTAATTTATTACTATTCAAGGTCAAGGATATATTCGATCCTTAAAATTGAGAAGAAAAAATACCTCAGTGATCTGAAAAAGGATCAGGGCCAGGATATTATCTCGCGGAAATACTTCAGTTATGTAGGATTGGTTTCGCTCTTAAAAGACAGCAAAGACAGGAAGTCGGAAGCCCTGGAGAAAAGAAGGGAGGAATTGGTCAGACTGGAAGATCAGAATGAGATTTTAAGAAATGAAACAGCCCAGAAGGATAAGATCATCGCAAGTCTGAAATCAGCTGCGGCTGCGGAGTACCGGGCGTCCGACAGGGCGCATTCAGAAGGGCAGCCGGGCAAGTCGTTCGGAATACCAGTTAACAAAATGGAGATCTATTTTACAATCCCGGAAAGTGACGGAAGCTTCAAAACTTCAAATGCCAGGGATGGTCAGGATGCCGGTTGCTTCTACAAAATCGAGCCTGACAGGAGTGGTCAGAAGGGAAGGCTTTCATTTATCTCAGGTGAATATGATCTGAGAGCCCTCGATAATATTGATTATTATTTAAATCCTGTTTGTGAGATTCAAAACATCGCTGACAGGACCTTCGCCCGCAAGATTTTAATGACCGATACAGGCTCTGTGATAAAGAGAGGTGACTATTGGAAAATAGAGGATAACAATAAGATAAAAATTAAACTAGTTTCATAATGTCAGGTTATCAACCGGGAATTGATTCCACAATCGTTGTCCCGGCAATCGACCAGGGATTCAGCATTTGGTTTACCATTGAGATCCTGGTGATTGCCGGTGTCATTATTTATCAGTTTTATATTTCGCGGAGGATATATAATAACATCAGGGAGTTAAAAGATATCTTCAATGATCGCTTAAGCGTCATTAGCGGTTATATTGAAAAATCAAACCTGAATAAAAAAGAGAAGACAACCGACGACATTGTATTTATTGATCCCGAAAAGGCAAATGCCTCCACCGGTTTGCTCTCTGACAGGAACATGGTAAAAATATCAATAACGAAGACTTATGGAATCGGCATCATTCAAAGGATCAGGGAGGCCATTAATCTATATCTTGTGAATAATTACGGGGCTGCCGTAAATTTTTCAATAATTAAGGACATTATTGACCGGGAGGTTGATATCAAGGATGAAGAAATATCAAATTCGATACCCACTCCATTGTATTTCGGACTGGCGGCAACAATGATCGGAATAATATTTGGTCTCTTTTCAATGCCTGAGTCGACTGGCCAACATTTCAGCGAAGGAATCGACGCCCTCATCAATGGAGTAAAGCTTGCAATGTTCGGAAGTCTGACCGGGCTTGCCTGCACAACTATCCTGTCGTCCGTTTTCTATAAAAATGCCAAGAAGAAGATCTCTGGCGACAGGAATGAACAGATCTCATACCTGCAGGCAACGTTATTGCCCGAGCTTGTAAAAGCTGAAGATACAGGTGTATCGGGGCTGAAGGCAAGCCTTGACAGGTTTGCCAGGGTGGCAACAGATATATCTGATAATGTACTTGTTGCTGCAAGAAAAACCGGGGAGAACATTCTTTTGCAGCAGGAAGTTGTTGAAAAAGTGGCAAACCTGGATGTCCTGAAAATTTCAAAAACAAACCTTGAGTTATTCAATCGCCTTGAGAGCAACATGATCTCTTTCAATAAATTTTCCGAATATGTGGCATTGATGAGCCGGATTTCGGATAACCTGAAAGATTTTGCATCGCGCACCTCGAATATTGACAGTGTTGTTCAACAAATTGACTCATCGCTTCAGGAAAACAAAAGACTGTCGCAGTTTCTTACATCGCATTTTGAAAAAATTGAAATGGCAGGACTTGCCTCTCTGAAAGCAGTCGATATCTCCGATTCCCACTTTAAGGAAGCAATTGAAAAGCTGAAGGAGGAAACTGAAAATACCCTTAATCAGGCTTTCAGGGCTGTCAATGAATCTGCATCGCATTTCTCGGAAGCGATAGAAAAGCTGAAGGAAGAGGTCGATAAACGGATCTCGCGCCTGAACCAGGAGGCGGCTGATAACGAATCCAGAATAACAGACATCTACAATGAAATAGGTTCAAAATTGACGGCTGTTACCTCACAGCATATCAGCCAGCTTCAGGCAGCCTATTCAAATGCGCTCCCACAGTTCGATCAGCTGAACAATCTCCAGATACTTCCGAAAATTCAGGAACAGGTTTCCGATAGTTTCTCTCGGCTCCGGAATGATTCAGATACCAATAATTTTCGGCTGGTTGAAGCTGTGAACCAACTGAATACTACGATGACAGGGGTGAGAGAAAATTTAACCAGTCTGACTGCCCAAACAAAGTCGCGTACCGCAAGACCAGGGAAACCAAAAACTGGCTTTCTGGGGAGGCTCCGAAATCCATTTTCATTCTTCAGAAGAAAGAGTAACTCTGGCCGGCCATGAGGAAAAACAACTTCTTTTGGGTCGGCTACTCTGATTTAATGACAAGTATGTTCTTCATTATGCTTGTACTGTTCGTCCTGGCTATCGGCTATTTACAGGTTAAAATTTCAGAAAACGAGAAGCTTATTGAAGAACTCAAATTAAGGGAGCTGGGTTTGATCCAGGAAACTGAAAGGCTTCAGAAACTCCTGAACCTTGAGGAGCAGTTCAAACCGCTTATCAACGACAGCAGCTTTCACTACCTGCCCGATTGCAAGAAATTTATAGTCAGAGATTTAATGGGAATTGAAATCTTTAACCCCGACCAGGTGGTAATCAGACGGGCATATATTGCGCGTACAATTTCTGCAGGTAAAAAGATCGATGCGTTTTTGGGGGAGCTGAGTGCTCAAAACAAGGGGTTTTCGTACCTGCTTGTAATTGAAGGAAACATGGCAAATGATCATGATGATCCCAAACCGGTTGACAGACCTGATTTCTACACAAAGAGTTACGCACGGGCCCTGGCAGTTTACAGGCTCTGGCTGAACAATGGGATCAACTTCAGGCAACACAATGTCGAGGTTATGATATGCGGAAGCGGACTGAACGGCTTGTGCCGTGATCCGGTTGAAGAGAATAACAAGAGATTTTCAATCCAGATTATCCCGAAAGTCTCAAAATGAAGGCTTTTACTGCCTGATCACTTTATAAGATCTTGGTTTCTGATTACCGATCCGTAAAATGTACATCCCCGAAGCCAGACCCGAGACATTTATTACCGATGTATCAGCCGTCAGCCTGCCTGTCATCACAATCTGACCCGAAAGGTCTATCAGTGCATAGTCCTCCGGCAACAGGCCGGGAAGACTTCTTACGGTAAGATAATCATTCGCCGGAACCGGCGATATTATATAATTGTTCTGGTCATCAGGAAGAGGAAAGGAAATGTCGAGGAAGCTGCCGAGGAACTGGCTCAGATCGAGGACATGAATTTGCTGCCCTACATTAATCAGTGGCCTGAATGAAAAGTGCTCGTTTGTAATATAGAATTTGACGTTACCGGAAGCTGCAATCCCTTCTACCTGGTAATACGGAAGCAGGATGTCTATTTTCCTCTTGTTCCCGCCGAAAAAATCAGGAGCAGAAAAATCATATAGCAAATACAGGAACGGTTCGAGCCTGCCGGTATAGCCGGTTAAGGCCAGAATTCCTTTCTGCTCAAGATAAACAGCCCCTGTAATCAGTCCGTTTATATCAAAAGAGGCCCTGAGTTTTGCGACGTGATCCCCGGGATTTTTTGAAAGGGAATAGACGCTGGTCCCTTCACTAGCCCACTGTTTTGTAAAAAGGTAAATAGAATCGGCGGATACAATGAAAGCTTCACAGTCATAATCATTATCATTGGCTGCCGGAGTAAAATCTGTCTGGTCGGAATACACGAAACTGATCGAATCAATCACCGGTGAACCACCGGTCAGCGAATTCTTTGAGATCTTCAGAATTTTTAAGTCTTTCCGGTTGCCGGAATTGTTTCCAAAGTCGCCGATATATATGTACCCTTCATCCTGGGAGATCTCTTCCCAATCATTGTTTTTAACCCCGCTTAAGGGATATGATTGAATTATGTTGCCTCTCAGTGTATCAAGGCAGTAGATATTGGTGTCCAGATTGTCGTTGTGTGTCCAGATATAATTATTCCAGCAGATAAGTCCGGATGTCTCAGTCAGAGTCTCCGCCAGTGGCAGACTGGCGACGGGTGCAATGCTGGCAGCATTGTAAATACAGCTTCCGTTGTTGACGGTTGCCGCCTGATCATAGTTAGCCGCGAGCCTGTCGGTGCAGCCGTAAACCTGCGCTGCTGACCGGATTCCGGGCTGGAGGACGAGAAGTATAATAAAAATATAACGAATCTTCATCCGCTGGATACCACTTTGTTTTGGAACCACTTTTACCGGATTTTCATTTGTATGATCCGGAATCATCCTTAAATGGACCTCCGGTAAAGGTAAGAATTATAAATCATACATGAAATTTCCGCCTCCCGTCCCCTATACTCAAATCAGGTGAGATAAACGATAAAGTGGCAGGTTTTACCGCCACGGCGGAGTGATTCCGCAACGTCAACCCTGAGGGGTCTACCGAGTGCGGTTTCGAAGACTGTTTTATGGGTGTTGCGGGTGCATTCACAATGGATATCATCAGATTTTGACTGCCTGTAGTTTGCAGCGGGGCAATAACACTGACCCGAAACCTCGCCGTACCTTATATGAACCCTGTCGCCTTCCTTCCAGATCTCAAAGTTCTTCTTATAAGCCTCTATCAGCTTGTCAAGATCTCCCTTCCCGGCTATGGCAATATCCTTTTTGAACTGGTGCCTTTCAAAGCATCTTACTCCGCATCCGCCTACGATTTTTTCACAGGTTTCCCTGTCTGTATGTTTTTCCATCGAATCGAGCAGATCGGATAGCCAGTTCTCAATAAACTGCTTCTGGCCGAGGATCGCCTTGTATTTTTCATCCTGATCCTGCAATGCAGGTGAGAGCTCCGCTCCCGAAAGCTTTGAAATTACCAGCGGGCATACGCCAAGCATCCCAAGTTTTAATGTGAAATCTTTCCGGTTCATATTTCTTTTGTTAATTAATTAACATTACACCATTATGACCGCCGGTAAACAGGTTACCCCCGGTTGAATAAAGTGTTTTAATCCAAAATTCAGATACTGAAATCAGAACACACAGCAATCAAAAGATACTGGTCAATAGTCAGTCGGTACTTTGGAAATGCGTAGAGAACAAGAGATTACATAAAGAAAGGCGACACTTAAAGGATACCAGATGTAATAACAATGTCTGAAATGAAATTACTATCCAAAAATAAGTGCCGCCTTATTTTATTATATGTCTTAAGAAATTAGATACAGAACAGTCTATCCAAATTTATGTAAATAGTTTCATATATCATGCAAAAAACTGTTAAAAATGAACGGACAGTCCCACATTTTTTCCGTAAAAACTTCAAAATAGCAGAACTACCCTGTTAACCTGCATAACAGGATCTTTCTCAAAACTTTTTCAGGCCAGCCACCTGGAATTTTGAGTTTTTTATCTTAACTTACTCTCTTTGGAAATCAGCCGGTCCGCATTATGACTGACGGAACGGATCTGTTGAAAAACACGATTTTTTAAATATTTCAATAATTGACTAATTTATGAAAGAACTTACCCTTTTGTTATCGGCAGTGCTCTTCTCAAGCACTCTTTCAGCCCAATTTCTCCCTGCATCAGAAGTAAACAATGAACTAACCTTCACCACTCCGGCTCCCGGATCGGTAGTGATAAAAAAGTGCAGCGATTTCCAGG
This sequence comes from uncultured Bacteroidales bacterium, assembly GCA_963737255.1. Lineage (GTDB taxonomy): Bacteria > Bacteroidota > Bacteroidia > Bacteroidales > VadinHA17 > LD21. Next base: position 460,728 of record CAVTSB010000002.1, on the reverse strand, counting down.
TTACGGGCCAGGGGAGTTCGGAAGCATGGCAAAATACGGAATGGATAAACATGGCATCCCAGGGTAAGAACAAATCGGATTACATAACAGAGGCTAAGGTGCTTTATTCTGAAACAGGCATTTACTTTCTCGTCAACTGCGAGGACAAGAAACTGACAACCTCAATGCAGGCAGATAATCTTAATCTGTGGGAAGAGGATGTTGTTGAGGTATTCCTTTGGACAGCCGAAGATTTTCCTGTCTATTTTGAATATGAGATCTCCCCAATGAATTACGAACTGCCCATCATAATTCCCAATTATAAAGGCAGGTTCCTTGGCTGGCTTCCGTGGAAGTATGAAGGCGACAAAAGGACAGTTCATGCTACAAGTGTAACCGGTGGGGAGAAGAAAAGCGGTGCAGCTGTATCAGGATGGATCGCCGAATTTTACATACCTTATAAATTGCTTGCTCCCCTGCCGAACGTCCCTCCTGTTTCAGGTACGGAATGGAGGGCAAATATATACCGGATCGATCACGACAACGGAACAGCCCAGTTCTCCTGGCAAACAACTTCCGGATCATTTCATGAGTATTTAAGTTTCGGGAAGTTCATTTTTGAATAAGGACAGAATAAAATACGTATTATAATACGTTTTTTAATACGTATTATAATACGTATTTCTTTGCCAGGGGAGCAGCTATTTACTTAACAGGGAAATCCCTCTCAATTTCCCTGTATTTTTTACTTTCAATCGCTGAAAGCAGTATCTCCTTTTCTTCAGAAAAGATCGGCGTACCGCTCGAAACATGGCTGTTTCCTGCCTTGATCCAGAGCCACCCCTTTTCAATCCTGGCTTCTGCTTTGCCCGAGGAATTCAGGATTCTCATTTCATCCTCAATCCGGTCCTGGTATTTTCCGATCAGACCTGAATATAATTTATGAACTGTAATGTATGCATCGGAAAAGGCCCGGTACGATTTAAGCTTTTCATACCCTGTTCCATACTCTCTTTTCATCAGTAGCAGGTATTCCTTTATGAAAAAATCAAATTCATAAAAAGCGCTCATTGTACTCTGGGTATGGGTCACCCACTCAAACACACCTGCAGCATCTGATCCAGCTGCTTCTTTATATGGTTCAAGCATGTTAAAGCAATATTCAGAACCAAGGTAATATGCATTTAGTTCATTCAGCAGGCCTATAAGGCCGTCGCTCTGGGTTGAGGTGTTTCCGCCGATATATGTATCGAAGCGGTAGGTGCGCAGATCTTCGGGAATCAATGGTAAAAGCCTGCCTGAGGGGAACATGTCCTTAAGCGGATATGTGATGAAAATGCTTTTAGCCGGAGATATGTAGATGTATCCCTGGGTATTATCCATATTCATCTCCATATTATTCTGCTTCAGGTACCTGTACACATTCTGATCGAAATATGCATGAGCGATCTCGTGAACGTTGGTCTCCATGCTTGCGAGTAGATCTATCCTGCTTCGTCCCTTAAGAAATTGGAAAGTGGCTGCTGCCTTTTCCGTGGTAACTATGCCGCCGTCCGTAGTGGGGACTTCAGCCTTTTCCGGCAGATTGTCGTACTCCATCAGCATATGCCAGGAACCGGGCGAGTATCTGCTCACGGAAGCCTTGACCCATTCAATATTTGCATTACGCTCAGCGTTCCTCTGTCTGCGGAATTCTTCCCGTGCTTCGGGAGAAGAATCGTTACCTCTTTCCCGGGATGACCGTGAAGTGCCGGAATCCGGTACAAGCTGTGCCGTGTAGTTTCTTCTTTCCTGATAAATCCGGGAATTGATCGAATCCGTGGTCAGCTCTGACGCATGTTCCCTGTATGAAATGGATGGCTGCTCTCTGTTTGTTTTTACATTCCGGCTGTCATGGCAGGAAAATATTAGAAACAGGCAATAAAAAAAGGTCAGCTTCAGGGATATTTTCATGTTTTTAACCACTCCTGCAAATATAACTGCGCGGTTCCATTAAACCCCTTAAAGTAACAAGAATTTGATCGTTTTTAATATTTTTTAAAGATCAGGAGGCAGTGTTATCCTGTCTCAATCATCCCGTTTGCTTTTTCGGAAGAAATGAAACTATAATGGCTCCGGCAAGCGCGACACAGATAAGCACAATGAATCCCATGTTATAGTTCTTGTTCACATCGTGCAGGGCGCCGAGAAGCATCGGGAACGAAGCTTCGGCAACGCCGTCGGCGACAAGTATTATACCCATCGTTCTGCCAAGTGCACGTACTCCGAAGAGATCACCCGCCAGGAGAGGAATGATCATGTAATCACCTCCAAGGCCGATCCCGAAAATAACAGCAAAAATATAGATCCTGCCCGGGAAATCGGGTACAAGCAGCAACGGTATAACCAGTGCCACTATCATGTAAATCAGTATCATCACATGCTTGCGGTGGAAAATGTCGGCCAGCCAGCCCATCAATACTCTCCCGACAAGGCTTGACATCAAAACAAGCGAGATTACATGGGCTGACTGTGATTGTGAGAACTCAAGATCGCGAAGATAGAGCTTCAGGTGCTGGTTGACACCGCCAACTACTCCGATGGCGCACATACTGCCGATGGCCAGAAGGTAGAAATTACGGTTTCTGAGGATACCACTGATCGGGACCGCAGGCTGCTTAACTGCAGCATGTGAAGCGATTGATGACGTACCCTTTATAAACCAGACCATCGGGAAAGCGATCAGGACAACCAGAATTCCAAGGATAGCCAGTGAATTATGCCATCCGTAGTTCTTTTCAAGCATCGCTGCCAACAGGGGTACGATGGCTCCTCCTGCCCCGATACCCAGGTATGCAATTCCCATCGCCTTGCCGCGGTTCTTATCAAACCACCTGGAGATCAGGACCTGGCATGGCAATGGTCCGCCGCATACATACCCAAGGGCATTGAAGAGATAGAACATATAGAAAAGGCCCGGTGAGCTGGCAAAGCTTAATCCAATCAGTGCAGTTCCCATCATCAGCACCCCTGCCAGCATCAATTTTCTCGGCCCGTATCTATCAATCAGCCATCCTGCAATAAATCCGAACAGCGGTCCTACGAGAAGCTTGCCCAATGCATTCCCCGAAGTGACGAAAGTCCTCGACCATCCGTATTCTTCCGTCATGAAGTCAAAGAAGAAGGGCAATCCGTAAAATGCAAATCCTACGAGGGCAAAGAGTGACAGGAATGCAGTTAATATTATATAGGTTTGTGAACTCCGCGAGGAAGATCCCGGGCTGGTTTGGTCAGTTGTTTCCGGCATAAATTATTTGTTTGTCATGATAACCATCTTTTCAGATTCCCCGCAACGAAAGCATCATCGTTGAGATCGGGGTAAGCGGTGTACACCCTGTCAATTTCCTTTTTTTGTCCCGGTGAGAGTCCTTCATGCCTGTCAAGGGTCCATGTCCCCTGAAGCAGCCCCTGCCGGCGCAAAACCTCGTGCAGACCTGCAATGCATCCCCTGAAATTATTCGCTGTGTCGAAAAACGCAGAATTGCAGTCAGTGATTCTGTTTGCCATTATCAATGCCCTTCTGACATCCTTTTCAAAAACACCGTTATGGACATCATCAAGAAGCTTTACAGCTTTTTGCGTCCAGACGGCCCAGTGACCCAGCAGGCCACCGGTAATTCTTTTGCTGATAACCTTCCCGTCATAATGGATTTTATATTCAGTCAGAAGATCAACAAGGATATTATCGTCGTTCCCTGTATATAATGCAATCTCCCCTGCCCTGCCCGATTCGACTACTCCCCTTACAACATCCAGTGTCTGGTACCTGCTGAAGGGTGCGATTTTTATTGCGGCCACATTCTCAATTGCTGCAAATTCACGCCAGAAGTTTATATCCAGCCTTCTCCCTCCCACTGCAGGCTGGAGATAAAATCCGAATAGCGGTATTATCCCTCGCAATTGTCCTGCAGTGCTTTATAATTACCTTGTTTGAATCGTTCCTGAAAGCACCCAAACCCAGGAGAGCAGCATGATATCCATTCTTTGAGGCCGTTTCAGCCTCTTTTATTGCCTGCCTGGTTTTTCCGACGACCCCTGCCACGAGGATAACCGGTTTTCCCGTTATATGAATAAACCTGTCGAATTCCTCCCTGGCAATCTTCAGGACTGGTGAGTACAGGTTAATATCAGGTGACCTGATTGCAAACTGGGTTGTATGAACCCCTGCAGCCACTCCACCGGCGCCGGCGTCAAGGTAATACCTTATCAGCGCCCTTTGCCGGCGCTCATCAAGTTTGCGGTTCCGGTCCAGTGCAAGCGGAATGGCCGGAATAACAACACCTTTATTCAATGCAGCCCTGACATCAGCGGGTATCAGATTGTCCATTCCATAAAAGTATTAATATTTACCATCCCTGACTTCAAAATGCGTCGGTTTGCCAAGCAATCTGCCTCCATCTTTCAACCAGTCTGCAATCCATTTGATAACCTTTTCCGCTGATACTACCGGTTTGCCGAATAATCTGAATGCTTCGGATGAATTGCTCAGAAGGGCAGTTTCAGCTTCGGTATTTACAAACTCAGTCTTAACCCCGAAGAGCCTGCCGAATTCTGATGCTGTTTCACGTACCGACAGGATTTCAGAGCCTGTTACGTTAAGGATCTTTGCAGGACTCTGGACATATTCGAGCGACCTGAGAACAAAATCATTCATATCACCCTGCCAGATCACATTGAAATATCCCATTGACAGATCAACCGGAAGGTTATTCCTGACTTTGACGGCAATGTCGGTCAAAACTCCATAACGCATTTCAACTGAATAGTTTAAACGGATCAGGGTAACTCTGGTGCCGGATTTATTGCTGCCATACTGGAACATCCTTTCCCTGCCGAGGCACGATTGTGCGTATTCCCCCACCGCAACAGGCATGTCATTCTCGGTCGATCCGCCTGAACTCACTGCGACAAGAGGATAAACACAACCGGTAGAAAAGGCAACGATGGCCGAATTCCGGAATTTTTCTGCAACCAGGCCGGGAAGCAGCGAGTTAATTGCCCATGTCCGGGGCAGATTATCGACCGATCCGAATTTCATACCGGCCAGGTAGAAAATATTCCTTATTTCAGGCAGGGAGTTCAGAAAGCCGCGATCAAGCAGGTCACCCTTGATCGTTTCAACACCATAGCTTTCAATCTTTTGTTGCAGTTCTCCTGAATCGAACCTGGCAACACCTGCAATGCGCTTTTTTACGCCTGCCCTATCGCAGGCTCTTTTTGCCATACGGGCAAGCGACGGACCTATCTTGCCCGACACCCCGAGGAACAAAATATCGCCGTCGACATGTGAAAACATTTCAATTGTTTCGGGACGGGGCCGCGAGATCAGCTCCTCGAGTTCCTCCTCATTTGTTATTTTATCAGGATAGATAGACATATATTATTCCCCCCAACTTAAAATTATACGTTTATACAGATCAACGGACCTCTCCAGCTTGATTATCTCACAATATTCATCGGTCTGGTGTGCCATTTCAGGCTCTCCGGGTCCAAGTATCACAGTTGGAGCGCCTCCGTAATAATCCTGAAGTACCGCACCGTCGGTCATGTAGGAGAGAGCTTTAGGGAATCCGGGTGTGGTTCCGGAAACACCACAAACACCATAGACAAGCCTGACAAAAGGATCCGTCTCCGGGGTAAAGACAGGCTTCAGGTCGACCAGATTCTTTATACTTGTATCATCTCCAAGTTCTCCAATAAGCCTTTAACAGAATATCCTTGTGGTCGACTCTGGTGGTTGTTCTTAAATCGATTGTAAACTCGGCATGGTCGGGTACTGAATTGATATTTTTTCCGCCTTTTATCCTCCCGACATTTATTGTCGGATAACCAAGTAACGGATCCTTTTCTGCCTCAAATTCGAAATCTCTGATTTTTGTAATTGCCTCAGCTGCTTTATAAATTGCATTGACTCCGAGTTCAGGCATTGAGGAGTGGGCCGTTTTACCCGAGGTGACTGCCCTGAGATATATTGCTCCTTTATGGGCTGTCGCCGGGAGGCAGGCTGTGGGTTCTCCCACAATTACAGCGCTGGCACCGCCGCGCAGAGTATTATCCCCTGCTAGCTTTGATACTCCCAGACATCCCGGCTCTTCAGCTGCGGTAAAAATGATCCTGATCCCTGCATAGGGAGCAGCCTCCCCGAATGCAGTAATGGAAGCCATTACCATCGCCGCCAGTCCGCCTTTCATGTCGCTTGAACCGCGGCCCCAGATCCGGCCGTCACTGATTTCCCCCGCAAAAGGATCAACATTCCAGGGTTTTTTACCCAGAGGCACGGTATCAAAGTGACCGGACAATACAATTGGCAGTCTTTGTGGTAACAATCCCTTCTCCGCAATAAGATTCATCCTGTTCTTCCTGAAAAGTGGATAACTGACATTGAAGCCGTTTGCCTTGAGGAATTCTCCCAGGAACAGGGCAATTTCAGATTCATTTCCCGGGGGATTTATAGTATTGAACGACAGTAACTTCCTTGTCAATGAAATAACGTCCATAGTATTTCGACCACATTTTTTGTTAATTACCGATGCCTTATCCTCTCCAGGGTCTTGCCCGGTTCACATTTGCAAGTGAGTCGAGTGCAATGTTGCAGTCCTCTACCACCTGGAAATCGTACATACCTACGCAGATGAAGTCTGCACCGTTATTAAATGCATATTGAAATCCGTCTTTGGGCTGGATAGCCCCGGCGGCCAGGATCTTGAATCCTATCCATGGCTCCTCAAGATGATTCATGAAATCTATTGTTTCCTCCGGAGAGAAATCGAAAACATTGTCTTTATATCCCTTGTCCACGGTTGTCCGACGTTCAAGGTCAACTACTGCTGACCAGTAATTATGGTGATGCAGAGTCTTGACCCAGTAATCAGGCTTGATCCCACGTTCCACGCAACCCTTGATCGTTTCGATCCTGTGTGCTCCTATCCCGGCAGGTTTTCCGTAGCTGCGTATCAGTTCAAGGTATTTAATGATTTCATCATATTTACCTTCAAAAGTTAAGCTGTCGGCGACTCCTCCCTGCACATAAACCGAGCAGGCGCCCCCTTCAACAGATTTTTCGATCGACTCCTTTGAAACTCCTCCGTCAGAGATAAATTTCATTTTTCCCCCCGTTTCGTGCCAGTATTTATTTATGACCCTGCTCAGCATAGGATGAGTAAGGATGGCGTTAATCCCACATTTTTCAGCCAGTTGCATCGTCATCATTACTTTTTCGTCGGTATGGTATGCCTTCACGAGTTTATCTGTATAGATCAGGTCACGTGCATGCGACCAGCCTCCGATGAGGTTGCCTCCCATGATCAGGCGGCTGAGCTCAATATCCCCGAGTTTTCCCTTTGGCACCTCTCCTTTCAGCTCACCAAGTGAGGTAAACGTGAAGCTTTTCATGGTAGCTCTTGAAATGGCGTCCACATCGCCCGTGAGAAACTTTTGCTCATAACTTTCCCATTTCCTTTTCCTGTAAACGGCATAAGCAAAGGCTCCCAGTAATGGAAGCGAAATAAGGTCACGCAGCAGTTCCCGCCGTTGAAGTGATACTCCGTCTTTCTTTACGGGAGGGATCGGAGTATGGGGTTTCTCTTCGTTCCATCGTTTAATCAGACGGTCGGCACCATAAAAAAAGTCGGTCGGAAGTCCTGCAAAAACAAGCAGTATTACGAACTCTATAAGGGTTTTGTTAACCCACAGGTAACTGCCTTCGGCTACCGTCCCGAAAGTGTATCCGGGAATGGGAGGGTATGCAACGAAATAAAACAACAGCAGGAGGGCGCCGGCTATTGAAGACCAGCGGACCTTCAGCCCTATGAAAAGCGAGAGGCCGATGAGGATCAGTCCCCATATATTCAGGAAGTCTACTGCTTTTATTAATCCCGACGATTCGGCCATCCGATGGAAGAGGTCCGAGAAGATCCAGTTCGATCCCATAAGGTACATTTTGGCACTCCATCCCGGTGTCAGTAATTTAATAATACCTTCATACAGGAAATGCCAACCTACGAGGATCCTTAAACCTGTGAACAAATAGACTAAGTACCTTTTCATATTTATTATTGTTTTAGGTTAACCGGCAAAAGTGCCAATGCAAACCAGCGAGCGGGTTTTTACTCCTGACCTTCAAAGATAAAAAATCCGGCAAATAAAAAAAGTCTGAATTTACTCCCGGTCTACCAGATGTTTTCATCCCCTTACCCCCTGGGGAGGCTTAAACCTGTCGCTACGGCCTGCACGAAGAAGTTTTTTAAAGCAAAATTTATCTTGTTCCTGATAAATACTATATATTTATAATCAGCAAGTTCATCAATAACCAGGGTAGTACTTCTTTATCAGCGCTCTAATGAAAACATACACTTATAACCTTTTCCCTAAGCCATTGGTGGTTACGGGTTATTTTCTGATAGCCCTTGGTATCGGGATGGCAATAATCAGTCTGGCAACCATGAATGGCAAAAATCCAATCAATGGAATTCCCCTTTCAATGGCATTTGCATTTATCGGATTGATATTTGCCCTGTTCAGATCAATATTAATAATTGATGAAATATCGGGTTATGTAATAAAAGAATCGAAGCTTGCAGGTATGAGGCTTTCCGGTGAGAGGGTAAAAATCCCGCAAGATTGCATCAGGCTAATTATCAAAGAAAGGCTTAAGGAGGGAACTGGTTATTACCGGTTTGTCCTCCCGGTAAATTATTACTTCAAATCGTATGATATGTTCTTCCAGTCTGAAAAGAGGCTGGTCAGGATTATAAACACTGATTACCAGAGGGCGATAAGCATTGCCGAGTTTTTGAAGTCCGGTATTAAGCTTGAGTACGCTTTAGATAATTAACAATGATCGGAAAGTATAAAATAATCACACTGTGCGGCAGTACAAGATTCAGGGATGAGTTTATTGCCGAGCAGAAGCGGCTCACTCTCGAAGGGAATATCGTTATAAGTGTCGGTCTCTTCGGGCATTCGGGTGATGAAGAAGTATGGTCGGAGAACACCAAGGAGATGCTTGACGATATGCATAAACGGAAGATCGACCTGGCCGATGAGATATTTGTGATCAATCCGGGAGGATATCTCGGGAAGTCGACTATAAGTGAGATTGAGTATGCCGGCAGGACAGGCAAACCAGTAAAATATTATGAGAAGGTTCATTGAGAAAATGCATACTGATTGGAGCCCGGATAAAAGTTAAATGCAGGTCTGCTCAACCTCCATACATGTTTTAGGAATAGGTTTCCCAAGCAACCTGTTTTCATTCTCTGTGATCACGATATTATCCTCAATGCGGATACCTCCAAAGTCCATGTATGAGTGAACCTTATCGTAATCAATAAACTCCCTGAATTTCTTTTGTGATTCCCACATATTTATAAGTTCGGGAATAAAATAAATCCCCGGCTCGACAGTCAAAACATGTCCGGCCGTAAACGGTTTGGCAAAACGTAAATAAGCGAATCCGAACTGGTTACTTCTCCTTATTGATTCATCATAGCCGATATATTCTTCACCAAGTGCTTCCATATCATGGGCATCGAATCCCAGGAGGTGGCCAAGTCCGTGAGGAAAAAACAAAGCATGAGCTCCTGATTGTACTGCGGTCTCGATATCACCCTTCATCAAACCGATCTCTTTTAAACCTGTGGCAATAATTTTACATGCCATCAGATGCATTTCCCGGTTCGTGAGTCCGGGTCTTGCTGCCTTGATTGTTTCGGTGTTTGCTTTTAATACAATTTCGTAAATCTCCTTTTGTCTTTTGTTAAATTTACCTCCGACCGGGATTGTCCTGGTTATATCGGAAGTATAATGCATACTGGTCTCAACACCTGAGTCATTTACCATTAAACGACCCGATTCCAGGGTGTTACTGTGATTATGGTTATGCAGGGTCTGGCCATTTATGCTTATTATAAAAGGAAATGAAGGTGCATATCCCTTTGAATATGCGATGCCCTGCAGCGTACCAAAAATATCCTGTTCTCTGACACCGGGTTTGCACATCCTCATAGCTGTAACATGCATTTCAAATGCTATATCAACGGCTTTTTCGATCTCTTCAATTTCGACCGACTCCTTGACCGACCTCATTGATACAACAGCTTTAATCAACTCTACGGATGCAAGCTCTTTTAATGCATGGGGACTTTCCTTAAGAAGAGATCCCAGGAGCAATTTATTTTCTCCCCGGTATGGCGGAAGAAAATGTATCCTCCGACCGGTGCTCTTCGCATTATCGACCAATTCCGGGAGTTTTGAAAGGGGTGATGATTCTGTTACTCCGCAATGTGCCGCAAGTTCACTGACTGATGGCTGAATTCCCATCCAGACGATATCGTCGATTTCAAGATCGTTGCCAAAAATGTAATCTTTCCCGGAATCAAGATCCATGACACCGGCAAGCCCGGGAATGTCAATCCCGAAAAAATAAAGGAAGTCGCTGTCCTGCCTGAAATGATATGTGTTACCGGGGTAATTCATCGGGGATTCGGAATTACCAATGAATAACGCGATCCCTGATCCGACCAGATTATGTAACCTGGCTCTTCTGTTTATGTAAACTTCCTGATTAAACATGGCTGATGAATTGAGTAAGATTAAAATATTTCGAGATTAATTTCACATCAAAAATATGTATTAAATTAATTCCCTGATCTATCTCACAATGCTGAAATTCCTTTTTGCCAGTGGTTGTTTGGTAAAGAAGAATGCATAGACTGTTATGATCATAAAACAAAAACACGGCACCAGGTAAGAAAAATTGACTCCGAAGTTATCAGCAATCATTCCCTGGATCGGGGGAAAGACAGATCCTCCGACGATTGCAAAGTTCAAAAGTGCAGAACCCTTTCCGGCAAATGCGCCTATATCCTCAATTGCGAGACTGAAAATTGTTGGAAACATTATGGAAAGGAATAAACCCAATCCGGCTAAAACGAACTCATTAACACCAGTATTGGTAAAAACGCAGATCAGGTAACAAAATATCATTGCAAGACCAAACCAGCCCACAAGTTTAAAAGCTTTTACATACCGGAGGATTATTACAGCGCAAAAACCCATAATAGCAGCAAAAATATAATATAGGGTAAGGTATCTTGCCGCTTCAGTTTCTTCAAATCCGAGGACCGATTTAAGGTATGGGATAAAAAACCCTGCCGTACAGGCTTCTGCTCCAACATAAAAGAACATGGCAATAATACCGAATATCAGGTGCGGGTACTGTTTGCTTGCTTTAAGAATGCCTGATACAGAAAATTTATCTTCCGGATCGGCTTTCATCGAAGGCATTCGCGAGAAATAGATCAATACAGTAATAATAAGAATAATGCCAGCCAGAAGAAGATATGGGAAGTGGAACCTGATGTCTCCTAAGCTATTATAAATAAGCGCAGTAGCGACAAGAGGTGTTGCAGCATAGCCTATTCTCGAAAAAACCTGAACGAAATTCATCCTTATGTGAGCTCCCTCCGGATCGCCCAACAATGATATAAATGGATTTGCTGCAACATTTATTACTGTTATACCGGTTGATACAGTAAAAATTGCCAGCAGTACGATGGGATAAGATTCAAAATACTTGGCAGGTCCAAAAAATAAGCACCCGATGGAACATATGATCAAAGCCACCATAAGGCTGATCCTGTAACCATATTTATGTATCATCCAGGCTATTGGCAACGGAAAGATTATGTACGTAAGATAAAAAGTAAACTGAATCATAGTTGCCTGGGTATAATTCAGTTTGAAATGAGTTACCAGGGAAGGCAGCAGGATATCGTTCATGCAGAACATTGATCCGACTGTAAGGAACATCATGCAAAGCAAAAGTAACGGTCTATACTGATGTTTCATGGCAAATGAGGGAGTCAGATTTTCGAGTCGAGGATGACTTCAATATTCAATAACTTGCACAGATCTTCCAATTCAAAGACATAATTCCCGTACACGGCTGCAAAATGCTGTGACTGAACATGATCCAAAACCTGCCTGACCGGTACATCAGGATAAAAAGTAATGCTTGGCCATGATGGCAGCGGGACTCCCATCTCAACCCATTTTGGCCGTTCCCTGCCTTCTCCCGTCACAATATGCATCCTGTAACCTTCATTTGTTTCCGACAGGCAGGCAAGCGTCATTCTCCCTTTCTTCATGTTCGAGCAATGCGCTATCCCTTTCAACAGGACAGTTGACATATACTTAATCTGAGGTTTGCCTTCTATGAAATCAGACGGGCAGTATCCATCCTCACCCAGCAATATCCACTCAGGGTGGTGCTCATAATGTTCTATAAAGGCAACCTGCTTCTCTGAAACCAGTTTTAGCATCATCTGAGCAACAGAATTACCAATGTCGTTCTCATCCACATAAGGATATCCTGCATCAACTACGAGTGAGGAAGGAATTGCATGTGTAAGTCCCATTTCAAGGTCAATCCCGTCAACACACTTATAGGAGAATGTATCAAATTTCTTTTCCCTGCATATTGCGACTGTCGCCATATATAACCTTACAGCCTTTTCAATTACTTCATCCCCGGGTTTACCCAGCGGATATTCCCAGTCGGAGGATACCCGTTTCGCCTCCGCTCTTAATTCTTCATCAGGAATTGCATCCATTCTATTCTTAAGCTGAAGCATATCAATGCTTTCGATTTCGGGCCCTATCATTGATCTTAATTTTGAAGGATTATAACTTGTCGAATATAAACCCATATCATTAAAACCTATCATCCCGAGACGCGTATACCTTAGCTTCTTTACGGCATGAGCAGCCTTTGCAAACGATAAGATCCCTTCGATATCCATTAATGAATCCGGTGCATTGAACAGGTATTTAAATTTAATACCCCACTGCTCCATCGGCATGCGCAAAGATGTTGATCCGGCTCCCGCAGCAGGGGATATAAGTGTACCTTTTTCTCCAAACCTGCCTTCATGATCGGTAAAACCACCAAAACTATACAAAATCATCGGTTCATTCCGGAATTCATGCAATACCCTGAATACACCCCGGGTATCAATCCAGTTTATAATATTTACAAACAAAAAATCCCACTTCTCCCGCTTTAATTCCTGAATTGCCCTTTCAGGTTCAACTGATTCACCAAATACAGGACCGGTGGTAATTAGCTCAAGTCCTGCATCCCTGAGTTGCTTTTCAGCCTTTTCACTTATCATCTTCAGGTTGGATGGTTCGTAGAACATTGTACCGAATGCTACATACCCTGCTTTAATCTGTGTCATTTTACTTCTGGATTTAATATTAGTTTGCGATAAGTTAAAAATGAACAATAAATCAACCGGATAAGAAACTGCCTGGCCGGCTCAGGCGATGCATTGACAGTAACATTGCCTTTATCAGGCGCCTTATCATATCTTAATCCTCATTCCTTCCCTGTATGATCTGATGGCAGCATCCATTATTCTATGGCTGATAAAGGTCTCCGCGGGGAGAACATTCTGAAAAGGTTGCGCGCCGGATTCTCTGCTGAACTCAGAGACAAAAGCGCCCACCATCTGGAGTATTGCATCGGAAAATCCAAACTCAAAAATGCCACCCGTAATTGCCGGAATAAATGACTGATATCCAATATCCAGCCTGGTCCAACCCTGTTCGTTACCCGAGGTTTCAAGAAAATAATATGCTTTAGGATCATGAGTAGTAAACCTGGCAGAGCCCTTTGTTCCATAAATTTCAATAAACCAGGTATTGGTCTGACCGGGTGCCATCCTTTTCATTTCCAGGACAAGCGAAAACTCCTTATTTGTTAACGGATCCCGGCAATGGCTTGTAATAACAGCATTATCCCAGGTTTCGCAGGGGACCATATTCCCGTCCCCATCAGGCCGCATGGGAACAATTTTCTGAAGATCGGCAAAGATCCATTCCGGTATCCATCCCATTCGCAACGGAATATGAAGAGTATGCATTCCAAGATCTCCCATACAGCCATACTCCCCGTTTATTTCCAGCGTACGTTTCCAATTTACAGGTTTTAACAGATCCATGTCGCTTGAATGATGAAATCCGCACTTTACTTCCATCAGCTGTCCATATGACCGCGACTTAATGAATTCGATAACACGCCTGGCGCCAGGAAAGTAGGGGAATTCCGAACTGCAACGTACAATCAGATCAGGCCTTTTATTTATCTCTTCGATAATTTTTTTATTTGATTCAAGGTTAATCCCAAATGGCTTTTCTCCCAAAAGATGTTTTCCTGACCTTATAATATCCGTATAAAACTGCTGATGAAGGTTATGCGGTACTGCGCAATAAACCGCATCAATATCAGGGCTTTCCAGGAGATCATGATAATCAGTGCATTTAATTTTAATTGTGTTGAAATTCCTTATGAACCAGTTTACGGCATCCGGACTCCCTTTATCACAAATTCCTGTTATAACCGGCCTGAGAAGATTTTCATCTTTAAGATGACACCATCGTGCTACTGCACTGGCAAATTCTCTCCCCATCAGTCCCAGTCCGATTATTCCAAACCGGATTGTTCCTTCTTTCATGACCTTTTAATTATGTTTTATTGGGAAAAATCAAATATAACATATCAATAACCAAATTCCTTTTCAACTTCTGTAATTGCCTCTTCAATAATATCCATCCCCATTTTTGCATATCTTTCGTCCATGATCAGCGGCGGGGACATCCTGAGAATATGTCCTGCAGGGATCCATGCCAGGCCTTTTCTGAATGCTTTCTGGTAAACAAGTTTCCCGGCCTCATCAAATGGTTCTTTAGTATTTTTATCCCTGACCAGCTCTATACCCAGCAGAAAACCTTTGCCCTTAACGTCACCAATAATAGGATGCTGATCCTTCATTTCAGTCATTCTTTTCATAAAGAATTCTCCCACACTCCTGACATTATTAAGGATGTCTTCTTCCTCAATGACCTCGATTGAAGCCAATGCTGCCGCACATGCCATAGGATTGCCTCCATAGCTTGAGGAGGCAGAGATCTTCTCAAGAGCATACCCGTTATCTTCGTGAACAACCATTGCTGTTACAGGAAAGCCGTTGCCAAATGATTTACCAAATGTTACTATATCAGGAGTCACGCCCCAATGGTTTAAAGTGAGCCATTCGCCGGTACGACCCATTCCTGCAAGGACTTCATCGTCATATAGAAGGATTTTGTATCTATCACAAAGACTCCTGAGCTTTGGAAAGAAGTCATCCGGCGGAAAGATGCTTCCTGCCCAGCCCTGGGCAGGTTCCAGAACAAAGGCTGCAACGTTGCCCACTGTTCCTTCCTTTATGAATGTTTCATAAAAAGTTATATAGGCATCAGTATCGATAGTGCCGTCAGGCTTTGTCCACAGAGGGCGATAGGGATCAGGGCGCGGAACCATATAGAATCCCGAAGCACGGGTTGGTCCGTAACTGAAAGTCTCCCCACGGAACATCTGGGCGCAGCTAACCGCACCAAGACTCTTACCGTGAAAATCCCTGTAGGCAGAGATAAATTCATGCTTGTTAGTAATTGCCCTGGCAGCCCTCAGCGCAGCCTCAACTGACGAAGTTCCGTCAGAATAAAGCTGAATTGCGTTAAGCTTATCAGGAAGTATTTCTGCCATCTTTACCATAAGCTTTTCTTTTACCGGTGTGGTAAAGTCGTGAGCATTCATAAGCCTCTTAGCCCAGAAAGCAACCGCCTCCGAGACTTTTGGGTGACAATGGCCGAGTGAAGTGACATATATTCCTGACGAAAAATCAAGGTACTTATTTCCGTCAACATCGGTAAGTGTTATTCCGAATCCTTTATCAAAACAAACAGGAAACAATTTTACCTGGCTGCTCAGCCCCTTCATATATCTTGTCGTGCTGGCATGCATGGTCATTGATTTCGGTCCGGGGGTCTCTGTAATTAAATTCGGAATGCCGACAGCATCCTCTTTCCACCAATCTTTTAGCATAATTAAGTTATTAATCAAACAAATATCGGATATTTAAATTTTATGCCCTTATTATGATCTGGTATGATAATGGCGCAGATCCAAAGTAAGTGATTATTGTGAAGCATTTCATAAGTCGTAACTAAGTTACGTGTGAAAAAATAGTACGGGTCCAAATCGATACCGGACAAATATAATCATAAACAATCAAAATAAAATAGTATTGTGCATTAAATAAAGACATTTTTATTTGTTTTTATCCTAAATCTATTTATATTTGAGCTGTTTATTCAAATGCTAAAACCGATCATATACGATCATAAATACCCTTAATTTATTAATTATGAGTGGGAAAGAGTTAAAAATCGAAAAACTGTTCAGTAACGGAAAAAATGCTGTGATTATAGCAATTGATCATGGCATGTTCGACGGTCCGATCCCCGGAATGACTAATCTGATAAAAACTGCCGAAAAAATTAACTCATGCGTTGATGGAGTGTTATTAAGTGCGGGAATGTTAAAACATCTTCGTTTTGTATTTAATTATAAAGGTGCTCCCATTCCGATAGTGAGACTTAACTGGAGTTCGGTTTATTGTTTTCATTGGAATTACAACCAGGCTTACACTGTACTGGCCAATTCCGTGGAGGATGCAGTTAATCATGGAGCTGAAATAGTTCTTGCATCACTTACCCTCCAAACCGGGAGTGAAGAAATTGATGCCAGGAACGTTGAAATCTATTGTAAGCTGCTTAATCAGGCTGATAAATTGGGGATACCGATAATAGGTGAATATTTCCCTACCAATTCCGCAACATTATCCAAAGAGGATTTACACTCTCAGGTTTACAGAAGTTGCAGAATTATAAGCGAATTAGGATGTGACATGATAAAGACTTTCTATACTATGGATTTCAAAAAAGTCACGGATTCAAGTCCGGTACCTATTTTCGGACTTGGCGCGGAAAAAACGCCGAAACAACTTGATGCCTTACGACTTGCATCTAATGAAATCAGTGATGGAGCAAGAGGGGTGGTCTTTGGCAGGAATGCCATTCAGGTTCCTGATCCCGCCGGATTTCATGGTGCCTTATGTGATGTGGTCAAATATGGAATGTCGCCGGAAGATGCATTAAAGAAACATAACCTCACTGACAAGCTGGAGAAAAAGTAAAATGGACTGCAGTAACTCCTCTTATCTCATAGGACTTGACCTGGGCACTACTTCAATTAAAGCGCTCCTTTTAAGCAGCTATGGGGAGGTGATCGCGACTTCCGGGGAAGAGTATGCTCTTGACTATGGGCAAGGTGAGACCTGTGAGGTAGAAGCTGAAATATACTGGGAAGTATCATGCAGGGTACTTCGATCCCTTATGGTTAAATCGGGTGTTAAAACTTCGCAAGTCCGGGGCATTTCCTTTTCAAGTCAGGGAGAAACCATTATCGTTGTCGGAGAGGGTGGAAAACCTCTGCGCAAGGCCATAGTATGGCTGGATAACAGGTCCGAAGCTGAAGCTGAAGAGATAGAAAGGAATTTTGGGAACCAGATAATAATGAACATTACCGGGCAACCGGAAATCCTTCCTATATGGCCCGCAACAAGGATCCTCTGGCTTAAAAAGAATGAACCCGGTATTTATGGTAAAGTAAAAAAATATCTTCTGGTTGAAGACTATATTATTTACCGCATGACCGGTAATTACTTTACGGAACACTCCTTAGTCTCTTCAACCCTTTATTTTGATATAAGGAAAAAGGAATGGTGGAAGCAGATGCTTGATTTTCTGGGAATTTCCGCTGAACAACTTCCAGAGTTATTGCCTTCGGGGACCAGGATTCAAAATATCACACCCGAAGCAGCAGCGGCAACGGGGCTTGACATAAATATTTCTGTTGTGACAGGATCATATGATCATCCTGCCGGTGCAATTGGTGCAGGAAATATAATTCCCGGAATAACAACACTTACTATCGGAGCTTCGATGGCAATGTGTGTGACAATTGATAAGCCAATCAATGAT
Source organism: uncultured Bacteroidales bacterium (assembly GCA_963737255.1). Taxonomy (GTDB): domain Bacteria; phylum Bacteroidota; class Bacteroidia; order Bacteroidales; family VadinHA17; genus LD21. The sequence continues at coordinate 442,779 of CAVTSB010000002.1, read as the reverse complement.
TTGTCGTCCAGGCTCTCATGTCAATGCCACGCATTGGGCGGAGGTTACTTTTTACTCCCTTATGCCCAAACGGCCGGACTGCTGCTGAAATGGTTCAAAGACACTTTTTGTCAGAGAGAATCAGAGATCTCCGCCCAAACAGGAACTGATGTATACGATCTCCTGACAGAATCAGCTTCAAAAATCCAGCCAGGGGCGGAAGGGCTACTCGTTTTACCACACTTCATGGGTGCCGGATCTCCTTATTTTAATCAGAAAGTAAGGGGAGTCTTCGCAGGAATTACAGTCGGAATGACAAAAGGTCATTTTGTACGGGCTATTCTCGAAGCAGTTGCGTCGGTTGTTGCGCATAATATCGAATCTGTTCAGAAAAGCAGGAATATCAGGATAAGTGAAATACGTTTCCTGGGAGGTGGTTCGAAAAGCCCCTTATGGTGCCAGATAATTGCAGATATGGCTGATATTCCGGTTCTTAAAATGTCACAGAACGAAAATGCTTCGTTGGGTGCAGCAATTCTTGCAGGTTTAGGTTCGGATATATTTCAGGATTTTAATGAGGCAGCTGAAATGTGCATAAAGGTTGAAAAAAGGTTTTTGCCGGAATCTGAAAGTACCAAAGTGTATCAGAGGATTTACAGAAATTACAAAGACCTGTATAATAAAATGGAAGATTACTGGAAGTAAACTGTGAAATCCTTAATCAGATAACTGCGAATAATTAATGATAAAAGGTGGAGAGGTAACAGCATTGGGATTTGAGACTTTGAAGCGTCTTAAATGCTTATTTTTCAGGGATATCACGCCCCTGATCGCTTTGATTCAACAGGAGCCGTTACGATCACCGGTTTTCTGTTTCCATTAATCGATTGATTATTAACATTAAACAATACAGCCTATGGTTTTGAAAACGAGTTTTATAACTGATTTTGAAAAATAACCTCAATTAATACTAATTCTAAAAGCAAAACTTAAGAACCATGAAAAAAAAGTTTCATTTATTGATTCTCGCTCTAGCCAGGATTTTGAAACCAGGTAGGGTGGCAATGGCTATGCTGCTCTTTTTTACAATTGCCTGGTCGGTTGAGCTCAACGGATCCGGCATAAGTTCGGCTGTTTTAATTGACGATCCTCAAGAAAAAACAGTAACCGGAAAGGTAACAGATGTGGCTGGCAATCCGCTGCCGGGTGTATCAGTACTGGTAAAAGGAACAACAATAGGAGCACTTACCGATGTGGAAGGCAGCTTTCAATTGTCAGTTCCTGCAAGTGCCAGAACCCTGTCATTTACATTTATCGGAATGAAAGGGCAGGAGGTAGAGATCAGCAATCAGACAAATTTCAATATAGTGCTTGAAGAAACTTCAATCGGACTTGATGAAGTTGTGGTAGTTGGATATAGTGCTGAAAGGAAGAAAGATATAATAGGCTCGGTAGCCGTTGTTGATGCAAAAAATCTGGCATCAATACCTGCTGGTTCCGCTGCCGGGGCGCTTCAGGGACAAGCATCCGGTGTTACCGCAATCGGTTCCGGACAGGCGGGAAGAGAGCCCAATATCCGTATCCGTGGTATCAGCACTTTCGGAGATTCGAGACCATTGGTACTGATAGATGGTGTAGAAGGTAACATAAATGATGTAAGCGCTTCTGATATAGAATCAATGCAAATCTTAAAAGATGCCGGAGCAGCTTCTATTTATGGAGTCAGAGGTTCTAATGGTGTAATTGTAATTACCACCAGGAAGGGGAAAAAGGGTGCACCAGTTATTACTTATGAAGGTTATTATGGAATGACCTACCCACTGCCAGGAAATCCACTTAACCTGATGAACTCAACAGAATTCATGAACACTCAGTTGATTTCGGAACCCGCACACCCCTTGTTTCAGGAGGGGATGCCTGATTATACATATATTACTCCGACCAGCGTTGGTGTGGCATTCGCGGGAGATCCTGAGGTAGACCCATCATTATATTTTATGGATATGAAAAACCCTTCAAATAATTACCAGATCCAGAAGGTAAACAAGGAAGGGACAGACTGGTATCATGAAGTTTATAAGAAAGCTCCCAGAATGAGTCATACCCTGACTGCCAGCGGAGGAACCGATTTATCCAACTATTTGTTCTCATTAGGAGTATATGACGAAGAAGGTACTTTAATCACCTCGCATCTTAAAAGATACTCTGCAAGGATAAACACCTCCTTCTCTCCTACTAAAAACATCCGGTTTGGAGAAAACATAAATCTGTTTTATAAGGATAATCCTTTGATTCCCATCACCGTTGAAGCAGGTGAATTCAGTTCTCTTGGTCTTCATCTTAACCTGATGCCAATTATCCCGGTATATGATATAGCCGGGAACTGGGGTGGAACCCGCGCAGGTCCGAGATTAGGTACTCAACGCAATCCCGTGGCATGGTTTAACGCTATGAATGATGACAGGAACTATTCATGGAATACTATTGGCAACGCCTTCCTGGAAGTTGATTTCCTGAATCACTTTACCGCGCGGACAAGTATTGGTGGTAGCTTAACAAATGGATTCGCGCAATCGTTTTACAGGAAAGAATACTATCGTTCTGAGTTCTACAATAATCCAAATAAATTTACCGAGTCTTTTTATTATGCTAACCGGGTTATATCGACAACAACCCTGTCATATGTAAACAAGTTTGGTCAACATGATATAAATCTTATTGCCGGGGTTGAAACAATCAGGAATTACCGTAAAGGAATGGGCGGTTCCCGTGATGGTTACGCTATTGAACTGTTTGATTTTATGACCCTGAGCTCCGGAACCTCAAATGTAACAAATTACAGCACTATTTCAGAGGATAAACTGCTTTCACAATTTGGAAAGCTGAGTTATAATTATGCTGGTAAATATCTTCTGGGAGTTACCTTGCGCCGTGATGGTTCGTCCAAGTTCGGTCCGGAAAACAGATTTGGATTCTTCCCTTCTTTTTCTCTTGGCTGGAGAATTTCTCAGGAAAAATTTATGAGTAATCTGGAATGGATGGATGATTTGAAACTCAGAGCGAGCTACGGGATATTAGGTTCACAGGCAAACGTAGGTGCTGATAACCAGTTTGATTTATATGGAAGCAACTTCACGTCATCATATTATGACATTAATGGGACCAGCAACAGTATTGTACAGGGCTTTTATCAGAGTGTGATTGGAAACAAAGCCACTGGCTGGGAAAGAGATGTAGTTGCCAATATTGGATTAGATATCACGATTTTTAAAACCCTTACATTTGAGATTGAAGCCTTTAAGAAATCAATTAATGGTTTGTTGTTCTCAATGCCCTTGCCTGCAACTGTCGGAGGTGCATCGAAACCGATAGTCAATATCGGCGACATTCAAAATACCGGATTCGATTTTACAGGGAAATACCGGCGTAGTATTACAAAAGATCTCGGGATAAACATCATTGCGAATATAAGCAAGTATAAAAATGAAGTTGTGGATGTACCGGATCCCGGCTATTTTGATGGTGGAACAGGAACCCGAAACACGGAAGGACACCCGGTAGGATCATTTTTTGGGTACAAAGTGGTAAAGATATTCAGCTCAGCAGAGGAAGTTGCTTCATCGCCAACACAGGACGGAGCCCTTCCCGGCCGGTTTATGTACCAGGATATAAATAAAGATGGAAAGATTTCAACTGATGACCGTACATTCATAGGAGATCCTAATCCTGATTTTACTTATGGTTTTAATATCGATATTACATTCAGGAATTTTGACCTTGCAACAAATTTTTACGGTTCCAAGGGCAATGATGTGTACAATTATTTAATGAATTACACTCATGATTGGGGTGGTTATGAAAGTAACAAGAGCCGGGACATGTTAGACGCCTGGACGCCTGATAATCTGGACGCAAAACACCCAAGGATAGAAAACGACAATGGTGGTGGTTTCAGCGGAGCCGGGCAAATGAGTTCATATAAGATCTTTGATGGTTCATTCTTCAGGATGAAATCCCTGATTCTGGGATACCGGGTTCCGACTTCTGTAACAGAGAGGTTCCATGCATCATCGTTAAGATTATATGGTCAGGTAACCAACCTGTTTACAATTACATCCTATCCTGGATATGACCCTGAACTGCAGGGAACATCCACTCTGTTCGGGATCGATATGGGACCTTACCCGTCTAATCAGAGATCCTTCCTTTTCGGAGTTAACTTATCTTTTTAAAACAAACCAGGAAGGTTTTTTTATGGTCTGAATATTTCATTTAATGATAAAAATATTATGAAAAAGATTAGAATTTATTTAACAACATTGGGTATCGTTTCTTTGATACTGCTTCTTATAAACTGTTCCGAAGATTACCTGGACGTAAATCCTAAAGCAAGCCTGTCTGAAGAGAGCTTAGCTACAGCTACAGGTGTTGATGGAATATTGATCGGCTGTTATAAGGCAATGACCGGATCAATTTCCGGTGAATATGGCGGATACAGATGGGGGCCCTTCTATGACAATGTTTCCGATGACAGAAGTACAGGTACATATAACTTTCAACCAACCAGTAATAATGACAGGTGGACATATTGTTATATGGTAATACAACGCTGCAATGATGTATTGAGGGTTCTGAAAAAAGCTGTTGAAGCCGGTACTGTGACTGAAGTTGAGGCACTGCAATTTGAAGGTGAAGCGAAATTTATCCGGGGACTTTTCTCCATGATGTACCTGGTTGGGACGTTCGGTGACATGGTTCCCTGGGTTGATGAAACCGTAACATTTACAGATGGCAATTATATGATTGCGAATGACAAATCGCTCTGGCCTTTGATTGAATCCGATCTGCAGTTTGCTGCTAACAATCTTACTGAAACTAATGCGCAGGTTGGAAGGGCAAATGAATGGGCAGCGAAAGCATTCTTAGCTAAGGCGTATATCTGGCAGCTTAAATATTCAGATGCAAAAATACTTCTGGATGATATTATTGCAAATGGTAAAACAGTAAACGGCTTGAACTATGCTTTGAATGAGCAGTACTGGTGGAATTTCAATACTGTAAATAAACATGGTCCGGAATGCATATTTGCTATCCAGAATGAGGTTAATACCGGAGGATGGGGAGGTAATGCAGCAGACATGTATAATGGCCCGTACTATGGACCTGCCTCAGGTTGTTGCGGCTGGTTAACACCTTCAGAGGACCTTGTCAATGCTTATCAGACTGATGAAGTAACAGGTCTTCCCAAGTTATTTTTTGAATACCGCAATTCACCCATTGCAAGCGACCAGGGCATAAAATCCTCAGATCCATTTACGCCCCCCGAGGTTCCATTGGATTCCCGTTTAGACTGGTGCGTCGGGAGAAGAGGTATTTCATTCCTTGATTGGGGAAATCATCCCGGGATGGCCTGGATCAGGTTCCCCCCTACTGAAGGGGCTTATTCCGCTAAGAAGAACATTGCTTCCCAGGCAAGAGTTGCTCAGGAAAGACAAAATCAACAGACCACTAACGCTTACAATTTAATGCGCTATGCGGAGGTATTATTGATGGCAGCTGAAACTGAGGTTGAGATTGGAAGTCTTGCTAAAGCTGAAGAATATGTAAACATGGTAAGAGCCCGTGCTGCTAATCCTGTTTCATGGGTATATAAATATGCAGACGATTCAAAACCAATGGGCGGATTTTCAACAACGCCGGCCGCAAACTATAAGGTTGGTCTCTATTCCGGGCAATTTGATTCAAATGGCAAATCTTATGCCCGTGAAGCAGTTTTTTTTGAATACAGACTTGAACTTGCTTTGGAACATCATCGCTGGAATGTTCTTCAACGTAGAAACAAACTTGAATCAGGGTATATGGCTGAAACTTTGAATAGTTACCTCGAATGGAGGGCAAACCTTCCTGGTGTAGTTACCAATTATGTTGCCCCTTATCTTTTTGTTGAGGGGAAACATGAAATATGGCCTATTCCACAGACACAGATCGATCTTTGTGTCGTGGACGGTCAATCAATATTAACCCAGAACCCGGGTTATTAATAAGGATCTTCTCATATGTGGTTGGTTAATAATAGGGTAATTTAGGAGAACGGGCTGCGTAATGCAGCCCGTTTTAATCTATTGACTAATTTTAAATTCAAAAACTCTAAGAAATGCAGAAACTTTTAAGTCTCATTATCATTTCATTGCTGGTTGGGGCAGGATGTGACAATTCCGTGAAGTATACCGGTCTTTCCGATGCTCTGATTGAAACAGGCAACGATTCCGTCCTGCAGGATAAGATCATTTACCATTTCGTCCGTGTTGATGAAGCCGGCAAAATCCTGCCCTGGTTTTCAGACAACCTGGGTCAGTCGTATGAAGATGCCCTGATCCGCGTATGGGATTTCTGGAAAAACATGGAGTACTGTAAGAATGGAACGAAATACTATATGAACCACCAGGTCTGGAGCGAACGTCATGACAGGAGGGGTCTCGGGGGCGACCAGTTGCAAATGGCCCTTTCATCATGGGATCTGCTGTACAATTTTACAGGTGATCAATCGGTGATTGAGAATATGAAGTATATGGCAGATTATTACCTTGATCATTCACTATCCACTTCTGATTGTGAGTGGCCGTTTTTACCGTACCCCTATAATACTGATATCCATTCCGGGGAATATGACGGTGATATGATCATCGGTAAAGGTTTTCTGCAACCCGATAAAGCGGGATCATTCGCATATGAATTGATCCACCTGTATAAAAAGACAGGCGATGAAAAGTATCTTGATGCAGCAATCAGGATAGCTAATACCCTTGCTTCAAAGGTAGCTCCGGGCGACAATGAGTATTCACCCTGGCCCTTTAAAGTGAATGCAAAAACCGGTGAAGTGGGTATCCTGGTTGAAGACGCCACCTGGTACGAGGGGATGGATGAAGACCTGAAAAAGCAGAAAAAAGAGTTCAAGAAATCAGGTTATACAACCTTCTGGACAGGCACTCTGGGCATGTTTGATGAGCTCATGAGGATGAAGAAGGGCAACACCACCGACTACAAAAAAGCATTTGATATTGCAATGGACTGGATGAAGAATTATCCGGCAAAGACAAACAAATGGGGGCCATTCTTTGAAGACGTCCCCCGTTGGTCAGATACTCAGATCAATGCAGTTACTTACGCAATGTACCTGATGGATAATCCGGATCTTGATCCCGCCTGGAAAACGAGCGTGAATGAGATCTTCAAATGGGTACACAGGGAGTTAGACAATGACAGTTACATGAAATATGGAGTTATGCCCATCAATGAACAGACGGCATATCGTGTCCCGGGGAACAGCCATTCAGCCCGTCAGTCATCAATGGAATTGAGATACTGGGAGTTAACCGGAGATACAACTTATGTGGAGAATGCTATCCGTATGCTGAACTGGGCAACCTACATGGTCGACAGTGACGGGAAAAACTTCTATCCGACCAATGCAGTCTGGATGACAGACGGGTATGGTGATTACGTAAGGCACTATCTGAGGGCTATGGCAGCCGCACCCGAGCTTGCACCGGATAATTCCGACCATTTATTAAGGAGTTCCTCAATAATAAGCAGAATCTCATATGACCCCACAAAGATAGTGTATACTGTTTTCGACAACACATCAGATGAGCTTTTCAGACTTACTTCAAAACCAAAGAAAATAACGGTAAACGGAACCAGGCTTGAAGAAGTCACTGAAGAAGGCAATGAGGGATGGTACTGGGAGTCGCTGCCTAAGGGTGGTGTCCTGAAAATTAAGCAGTTAAAAGGGAACGAAATACAGATAAACAAATAACAGGAGGCTGAAAAAGGTGGACCTTTCTAGTTATTCGATGTCTCAACTTTGATTTTTGTTATGGTTGCAATAAACCCACCCCTCGATCTGAGCTCTGGTTCTAAACTGGAATCAGATGTGACCTTCCACCGGAATGTAATATTATGAAAAAAGTCAATGTAATTGTAATCAAATGATATAATTTGATTAGTTTTGGTTGTTTTAATCATATTGCATCAATTATTTCCGGTTTACTAAAAGTATCTTGCTTTATTTTTTAAAAAAAAAATCGTCGGAGATATCAGATTACTGAACAGAGATTAACAATATACTGTAAATTCAAACCAACTGCAGCGGGTCAGTCTTTAAAAGGAAATATTCTCAATGTTAAAAAGCATAAATATTCTTCTTGCAAAAACCTGGTTTCCAATCTCTCTTAAGATATTGACCTTCCTGGCTTTCTGGGTGCTGATCTATATCGGGCTATCGGCCCGTCCCGAACACCCGGTACTCGCAGCACAGCTTTACAGGACTAACCTGACCAATGTTTTTGTCTGGGATACATGGTGGCCGCTTATTATTCTCTCGGCTGTAATTTTCGGAAGGATCTGGTGTATGGTCTGCCCGGTTGAAATGGTCACTTCATTTTTTGCAAAGATCGGCCTAAAGCATGAGCGCCCTCGGTGGCTTTTATCAGGCTGGGTAATTCCCTTGTTCTATGCTGTTATAGTGATCGTTGGTGTGACAATTCTTGAAATTGACTTTAGACCGCATTATACGGCCTGGTACCTGTTGATCATTTTCGGGATCTCGGTGCTGGCGGGTCTGGTATTTGAAAAGAACACTTTCTGCAGATACATTTGTCCTGTTGGCTATTTGCTTGGTCTTTTTTCGAAACTGGCGGTCTGGGGTTGGCGGGTAAAGAGCAAACCCCTCTGTAAAGCATGTATAGACAAGTCATGCATCAACCATAAATATAACTATCAGCTTAACTACAAAAGTTGCGGCGTGGATCTCATACCTGCTGATGTTGATGATAACAATCACTGCATTTTATGCGCTGGTTGCCTGAAGACCTGCAAAACTTATAAGACTGTCTCAAACACTGCACGTCCGAATCCTGCTTTAACCAATATAGGATTTGCCTCTGACCTGATGCAACTTAAACCTTTGCATATAGCAGAATGGGTATTCCTGTATTTTCTGTCTGCTCATCTTATTGATGAAATAACTGAATTTAAGCTGATAACAACATTGAGGGATTCATTCTTCACCCAGAGTATCTCAACATACTTTAATATTAAGGAAGGTTTGGGCAGGGATCTGATAGCAACCGGATTTTTGTTTTTCTTTTTACCTCTCTTTGTGTGGGGACTTCCATACCTGGTAATCTCATTGTCCGGAATTAAAATTAGGCTTGCCGGTTATCTGAAGAACTTCAGCCCGGCATTTCTTCCCGTTATTATTGGCCTTTTCATCGGATTAATAGCCTGGGAGGTATCTGTCAGAGTGCCATATTACAAATTTATTGTTGCCGATCCTCTGGGAATAGCTACAATACAGGGGGTACTTACCAGACAGATCCTGGTTGCGAAGTTGCCTGACTGGTCCGACTGGATTTTCTTATCTATATTGGGTATTTCCTTAATTGCAGGGATCATGTTAAGCTTTAAAGTGATTAAAAAATTTACAATCAAACACATGATAATTAAGAATACAGCTCCTTTATATGTTTCGGTATTAGTCTTTGTTCTTACGTTTTTTACGGCTGTTATTCTATATCATAGCTTTTAAATGGATAAATAAAATGACTTTATGATGTTGAAAATATTTACTTTTTTAAAACAATTTCTTTCTATATTAATTAATTAACTCTTAAACACTATGAAAAAAAGGATGTTAATTGTCATGTCGATCATTCTTGTTTTTGCATGGTCAGGCGCTGAAAGTCTGGCCCAGAAGAAAACAAGCAAGCCTGACAATATTATTACAAGGGAAAATTCAAAGCCCGGTACAACAGATTGGATCCTGACCAATGTACCGAGGCATGATGATGAACCCTACGATCAGGGATGGCACCGCAGGACAGAAATTGAAGGATATGTCTCACATATGAGCATCAAAAAAGGAGACACTTTAAGGATATATGTCAGTACAGATCCGCCTTCTGATTATCTGATTGAAATCTTCAGGATGGGTTATTACGGAGGAACAGGCGGACGACTGATGACGACCCTTTCCCCTCTTAAAGGCCTGAAAAAAGGGACAAGACAGCTAACCCCGGTGGACGGGCAGTATCATATAATGGAATGTAACTGGACGGAGTCTGCCAAACTGGCAATACCTGAAGACTGGGTCAGCGGTGTTTACCTTGGCAAACTCAGCGTGTGGAGAGAGAAAGCGGCGGAAGCATATTTTGTATTCGTGGTGGCCGACGACCGGAAGGCAGACCTGCTGTTCCAGGTTTCTGATTTCACATGGCAGTCATACAACCGATGGCCGCAATGGCGTTCGATGTATGATTCACCAAATAATCCCTGGGGAACAAGAAGAGCTGAAACTTATGCAGCAGGTTTCGACCGCCCTTATGCAATCTTCTGGAATGGCTTTCCGGCCGGGTTTGAGCCACTGACAAATGGATCCGGAGAGTTCCTGATGACTGAGTTCCCACTGGCTTACTGGCTTGAAAAAGAAGGTTATGATGTCAGTTATATTTCTCAGATGGATGTTCATGAAAACGGACCAACCCTGCTTCGCGGGAAAGTTTACCTTTCTGTTGGTCATGATGAGTATCTGACTGAAGAATGCTATCTGAATATACTTAAAGCAAGGGATGAAGGTGTGAACCTTGCATTTCTGTGCGGCAATTCAGTGTCAGGAAGGGTGGAATTGCTTCCGTCAACCGATGGCAGGCCGAACCGCGGCATGCATTATATAGGACATGTCACCGGTAACCCTGATGAAATTGAATTGATGGGAGCAACATCGTACGGTGTCGGAATGGCAGACTGGACCTGTACAAATCCTGATCACTGGGTATTTGAAGGTACAGGAATGAAAAAGGGAGATATTGTTCCACAGCTTGTCGGATGGGAGTATCACGGGCCGCCTCTTGCGGAACAGCATAAAGACCTTGTTGTCCTGGCAGAGGGACCGGTCACGGACTATTATGGCCAGCCCGGCCGCCGCCCAAGGAGTTATGCAACAACAATCTACTCAGCCCCAAAAGGTAATCTTGTATTCGATGCCGGAACCTGCTGGTGGAATAAAGTCCTTTCGGCACCACCCGGATATATTAATCCCCCGTTTATCAACCATTTTAAAAACGGAGATGCAAGGATCCAGCGAATTACGAAAAATGTGCTTGACAGGATGATCTCCATTCAGATAAAAAAGTGATTTATAACCTTAAATAAAAGCATTTTGATTTTAAATCAGATTTGATAACTTAAGATAACGGGTAAGACCTCAAAACAGAGGTCTTACTTTTTTTTATGACCCAACCCCGCAAATATCACTTATCATAGTATTCCGCCTGCCTCCTGATTGAAATTGCTTCAATCTTTCACATACTGCCTATAATCGATTATATTCAATCATTACCATGCCATATAATTACTCACTTTATTGGCATTAATTGTACATTTTTCATAGTTCCTGACAAATTTTGTTGTCCTGTTTCTAGTAGATAAATGTTAGTTTAACAAATTATATATTAATAGATTACAATAATTATGCCCATAATATTTGTATATATTTTGATTAATTCGATCATATTATAGCATTTCTAATAAATAAAATTTATAGTTTTGTAAGTATAAACCCTTTTACTATGAAGGATATATTGTCAAAAATAAAAATATCAGCCTATGAATGACTTTTGAAATTGGATCTATTAACTGAATGAAAAATTACTCACTAAATCAAAAAAGAAGATGAAAAAACAGCACAACACTTGCTCTCTGGTGAAAATCAAAGAGCTACAAAGACTGTTTTCAGAATTTAAGATTTCACTGTTTATCTTTTTGTTAACAGCCTTCAACCTATCAGCTGCCAGGGCTGCTTTGCCTGGTGATTCCGGTTTCCCGGATATCTATATAAACAGAGGATCCATTGCAGAACGATCCCAGGACCCGTCACCTCAACGCCAGGTCAGGGGGCAAATAAAAGATGCAAGCAACGGAGAGGCAATGCCCGGTGTAAATATACGGATCGAGGGAACATCATTGGGCACAGCTTCGGATGTAAATGGCGGATTTACGATAGAGGTTCCTGGGCCGGATGCTGTCCTGATTTTTTCCTTTGTAGGTTATAATCAGCAGAGCATTACCGTCGGAAACCAGGATATGATTAATGTTGAATTGGTTCCTGACGTTTCCATACTGAACGAGGTTGTGGTAGTCGGATATAATTCACAGCAACGATTGGATATTTCGGGCTCTATTTCTGTTGTTGATGTATCCAAAGCGACAGTTGGTCCCTCGCAGCAAATCGGTAAACAGCTTCAGGGAAGAGCGGCAGGGGTTACCATTTTTACAACAGGTCAGCCAGGTGCTGCTCCAACCATCCGTATAAGGGGGGTAAATACTTTTGGCGATAACAACCCATTATATATTGTGGATGGAATTCCGACCCAGGATGTAAATACCCTTAATCCGTCAGATATCGAATCCATCCAGATATTGAAAGATGCAGCCGCAGCGTCAATCTATGGCTCGCGTGCTTCAAACGGGGTTATAATCATAACAACAAAAAAAGGAAAGACCGGAGTCAGGGTTGAGTATAATGTCATCGGCGGTTATACTGTCCCGGATGTTGACAACGTCTTTAATATACTCAACCCGATTGAAATGGCGAAATTAAAATGGATGGCTATTGAAAACGGAGGAGGTAATCCGCGACCTGATCCACTTTATGGCAACGGCTCGGAACCACGGCTGCCCGATTATATCAGGCCACTCGGTGCTATGGCCGGGGAGGTGGATGAAAATGACTATTATCTGCTGCCTGAATATACGGGAGGGGCAAGTCAGCTATCCACATTTAACCAGATTACCAGGGCAAACAAGGAAGGAACTGACTGGTATAAGGAAATCCACAGGAATGCATATTCCCTTAACAACAACCTTTCGGTAAGCGGAGGCGGAGAAACAGGTAAGTTTTTCATATCGTTTAATAACCTTGACCAGCAGGGTGCTGTTATCGAAACATATAATAAAAGGACAACTTTCAGGGTAAACACGCTATTTAATGTAAGTGATAAGTTCCGTATAGGTGAAAACCTGACCGGTTTATCAAACGTGAATCCTACCATAACCTCTTCACAGACCAGTGCAATAGGCTATTCATTTACCCAGCAGCCAATTATTCCTGTCTATGACATTGCCGGTAATTTTGCCGGTCCGGCAGGTATAGGATCCGGTTCCAATCCTGTTGCAGTCCAGCTCCGTTCACGAAATAACAGAACAGCCAACTACAGGATGTTCGGGAATGCTTTTGCCGAACTGGACTTTCTGAATTACTTTACAGTACGCACAAGTATCGGAGGCGATTTTTCGGCCAGTGACACCCGCGATTTTGTATATCCGACCTACGAAAGGGCAGAAAATATTGTGGCAAGTACACATAGCCGGTCTTCTGCTTTTAACAAGAATTATATCTGGACAAACACTCTGATATTTAAAAAGGTGTTTGCTGATCTGCATTCAGTGAATTTACTCCTTGGTTCAGAAATCTATAAAAGCCAGGGCGAATCATTAGGAGGCAGCACGCAGGACTATTTTTCGTTCAATCCTGACTATGTTAATTTAACTACCGGGTCGGGTATTAAAACTAATTACAGTTCTTCTTATGCAAATTCCCTGGCTTCATTTTTTGGAAGACTTGACTATGTTTTCAACAGTAAATATATTCTGGGTGTAACACTGCGGCGGGACGGATCATCAAGGTTCATCGGTGAAAACAGATGGGGATGGTTTCCCGCAGCCAGCGCTGCATGGCGAATCTCAAAAGAAAACTTTATGCAGGGTCTCCCATGGCTGTCCGACCTTAAAATCCGGGGAAGTTACGGTATACTCGGAAACCAGCTTGGCATTAGCACCGACAATCCTTATACAACCTTCAGCGGTAATACTGGCAATTCCTATTATGCCATTGATGGCAGCAACAACGCCATCCAGCTTGGATTCAGGCAGGCGCGTGTAGGTAATCCTGATGCCAAATGGGAGAAAAACATAAACGGGACCATCGGTATTGATGCATACCTGTTCGACTACAAACTGGGTATCATGGTAGAATACTACTGGAAGGATACCAAGGATCTGCTATATAATGTTACGCTTCCCGGCACGATGGGAATGGCCAGCGCCCCCTATATGAATGTGGCTCATGTAAAAAACAGGGGATTTGATGCCTCCGTTGAAAACTCCGGCACAATTATCGGAGATCTTAAGTATGAGGCAACATTAACATTTACAGCGTACAAAAATGAGATTGCATATATAGCCGATAACATTGACTATTTTGGCGGATCCACAGACTATAACGCCCTGGGATATCCGATGAATTCGTTTTATGGATACAAGATACAGGGATTCTGGCAGTCCGATGAAGAAATTGCAGCTGCAAACGCATTAACAGGGAAGACTTATCAGACGGACATGAAGGTTGGAAGATACCGGTTCGTTGATGTCAATAATGATTCTCAGATCACAGCTGCAGACCGGACGATTCTTGGCGACCCTCATCCCGACTTTACATATGGGCTGAATTTAACTCTTACATACAGGAATTTCGATCTTAACACCTTCTTCTATGGCTCACAAGGGAATGAAATATATGCCAGTTACCTGAGATATCTCGATTTCTATACTTTTCTTGAAGGTGGAAAAAGTTATGATTGCCTGTATAACTCATGGACGCCTGAGAACAGAAATGCAAAACTTCCAATCCAGGAGAACGTCACAAGCTTCAGCACAACAGGCTTTGATAACGATTACCTGGTTAAAAAAGGATCTTTTCTGAAGCTTAAGGATCTTACCCTTGGCTATACACTGCCCGAAAGAGTGACCAGCAGTATCCGGGCATCGAGTCTGAGGGCATTCATCCAGGCATCGAACATACTGACTCTTACAAATTATGAAGGACGCGATCCGGAGGTGTTTGGAAGTGATGAAGCAACTTATATTAATCATCCTATGTATCAGTTAGGTATTAATGTGGCATTTTAAAAATTAACGGATAAAACAGAATAAAATGAAGCTGATAAATATAAAACTACTCAGGAATACAATTTTTTTAATTGTATTTATCTCAGCAAGCTTAATGTATTACTCTTGCAGTGAGTTTCTGGATATTACTCCAAAGGGCTCGCTGAGCGAACCGGTACTTGCTAACAAGCAGGGTGTCCGTGGTCTTTTAAATGGAGCATATGGAGCTCTTGACGGTGCTGTAATTGGCGGTAACCCTTATCGTTCTTCCCCTGATAACTGGGTTTATGGGAGTGTTGCAGGAGGGGATGCTCATAAAGGCAGTACTGCTTATGACCAGTCCCAGATCCTTACTATGGCTGTCGGTAATGCAACTCCGACGCTTTCATATCTTAATGATAACTGGAGGGCCAGATATGAAGGTATCTCCCGCGCCAATTCCGTGATAAAGATCCTTACAGATATCACAGATATGTCTGAAAACGAAAAAACACAGGCTGAAGCTGAAGCCCGTTTCATTCGCGGCCATTTTTACTTTGAGTTGCGGAGAATGTTCGGATGGGTGCCATGGATTGATGAACAGGCCACAGAATTCAAGATACCAAACGACAGGGAGATATGGCCTGACATTGAGGCTGATTTTACATTTGCCATGAATAACCTCCCGGAAGTCCAGGCTGAAATAGGAAGGGTCAATAAATGGGCAGCAAAAAGCTACCTTGCAAAGGTATTCGTCTATCAGAAAAAATGGCAGGAAGCAAAAGCTTTATACGACGATATAATTGCAAACGGGGTCACATCAGCAGGAATAAAATATGACCTGAATTCAAGCTACAGATACAATTGGGAACCTGCATATGAATCAACAAATCCGGAAGCAGTTTTCCAGATCCAGCAGGTAGTAAATGATGGTACCGGAGAAGTTATGAATGGTAACGCCGGTCAAAGACTTAATTTCCCGTATAATAGTCCTTTCCTGTGCTGCGGATTCTACCAGCCGACACAAGAGCTGGTAAATTCTTTCAGGACCGATGATTCGGGTCTGCCTCTTCCTGACTCCTACAACGATCTGATCGTTAAGAACGATATGAACATTAACAGCACCCAACAATTTACACCGTACACTGGAAATCTCGATCCGAGGCTTGACTGGACAGCCGGGCGCCGCGGTGTTCCATATCTTGACTGGGGACCAATGCCCGGAAGGACATGGATCAGGGATCAGCCTTCCGCAGGACCCTATGTCGGAAAAAAGAATGTTTACTGGAAAGCAAGAGCAAGTGATGACTCATTTCTAACCTGGTCACCGGGGACATCAATAAATGTCAATGTAATCCGGTTCGCAGATGTTCTGTTAATGGCAGCCGAGGCTGAAGTCGAAGTTGGTTCCCTGGAAACTGCAATGAATTATGTTAACAGGGTGCGGAACAGGGCATCAGATCCGTCAACATGGGTCAATAATGAAAATAACAGGGCATATGCAAACGGAGTTGCCGGCAGTGAAGCCGAAATGTTAAACATGACCGGCATACCTGTTCTCGGTTGGATATTAAGGGAAGATACCCAGACAACCTTTGTTTTTCTCGGGGGTGACTTCAGTAATATTAACAGCTGGCAGGAATATGAAATTCCAAATTATGCCATTAGTGAATATCCATCATTCCCTGATAAGACTTTTGCCCGGGAAGCAGTCCACTTTGAACGGAAACTCGAACTGGCAATGGAGGGTCACAGGTTTTTTGATCTTGCAAGATGGGAAGAGGCGGATGAAAAACTGAATGCCTTCTTTGCTTATGAGAAGACCATTGTTTCAAGCCTTGGTCCCGGTAAGTTTACACCTGGAAAAAATGAACTGTATCCAATCCCTCAGGCCCAGATTGACCTGAGTACCCTTAACGGCACTCCGACGCTTATACAAAATCAGGGATATCAATGATAGAATTTCCAAAATCCTGATACCGGTATTAAATGAGGCAACCTTACCAGTTGCCTCATTTTTTCTATTTGACAGAAAACCAAAAAGTTCTTACAAAAAGGGTGTAAGTATCAGAATATTCACAGGAAATTGCTATATTTTTCATCAGTACATAAAACCAATTAAATGGGAACAATAATTACCAGGAAAGTGAGAACCAGTTTGTTGATCCTCATTATTTTACAATTATTCCCGGCATCGGTTCTGCATTGCCAGCAATCAGCAGACAATAGGATCACCCTTGAAAACAGTGACTTCAGAATTGTGTTAAGCAGGGAGAGACCGGCTATACTGGAATATCAGGTTAAGGCAAAAGAGTGGATTATCCTCGAAAATCCGGGTTCTTCAGGGCCTGGAATTTCATTTCTGCAGGGAGCGCTTCCGGTGATGAGAAACAGGACTGTCACAACATTTGAAGCCTCAGTGGCCAACAATCAGGTTGTTTATCACACAAAAATAACTTATGAAAACAAACCTGCGGTGGAATTTGACCTGGTGTACAGGCTGAATGGGAAAAGCGTCACCATCACATTCCGAAATGTGGTGGAATTCAAGAACTTTTACCTTCTGAATGTCCAGCTTCCGGGGTTGCTGACAATAAGATCGGATGAGAGCCATGCTAAAATGATAATTCCCGCTGATGCAGGCAGAATGATCGATATCGAAAAAGCATCACTGAAAAGCTATGAATATGACATTGACTGGCTAAATCCTATCCTGACGGGTTTTGCATATAATTCGGAAGTGCTTGGTATGATCGATACGAAATCAATTGAGAACCACACAATTGTGAGTGTCAGTGAGGGAAAGGATAAAAGATATGGTTCATTTTCGATGCGGATGATGCACAGGTTGAATGAATACAATCTTCATGAATTCGGAACAATCATACCGGTAACCGATCCAAAGTATCTGTTGAAAGTACAGGATTCATGCTCTGTTACTGTCACCTTTACCCGGGATTATGACGGGGACGGTGAGATCAGCTGGGTAGATGGTGCAAAATTGTTCAGGGAAGGTGTAAAAGCAGTGCCGAATCCATATTACAGGGATAAATCATTTATCAGGATCTTTTTATCGAGGAGAGGTTCCAAAAATGAGAACCTGACCTTCGACGAGGTCCTTGAAAGAATAAAGGAGTTTGCAGCTCAGACCGATTCGGCAGCATACGTGGTTTACCTCCTGGGGTGGCAGTATTCGGGCCATGATACCGGCTATCCGTCAGTTGATAAAGTCAATGACGATCTTGGAGGGTATGACAGGCTGGTAAATCTTATAAACGAAGCAAAAAAATATAATGTCAATGTTACCTTTTACGATAACTATGATGATTCATATCCGAAGAATCCGGGCTGGGATCCTGATGTGATATGCATGGATCCCAACGGCAACATTATGAGAGGAGGGGCCTGGGACGGAGAACAATCATATCTTATAAGCAGTTATAAATATGCTGTAAAATCGGGCCTCGAGAGAGTACGGTTTACTCTTGACAGATATCCCGTTAAGGAGGCCTATTTTATTGATGTGCTTGCCGGAGGATATAAAGGCGGCAGGAAATATGATTTTAATCCGAAAAGTCCGGCCGGAGCAATCAAAAACCTGGAAGGTAAGCTGATGCTGGTCAACGAGTTCAACAAGAGGGGCATTGATGTTGCAACAGAAGATTTTACAGGTTTTTTTGTTGGTCACGTGGGCACATTCGGTGATATCTGTGCATTTGATAACATCTATTTCTACGGTGAGGAACAGATACCATTGATCCCCTTCATCTATCATGGCAAGACCAGCTTTGGATTGAAAACCACCAGCCAGTCATTTTATCCCAGAACCTTTCTTTACGGGCAACGGGCGCAGAAACTGGCCAATCGCCGTTCACCTTTCAGGGTGTCGGAATATATCCTTGATGCTCTCCCAAAACAAAAGTTATACGGAAAAACTATGGACAGTTATGAACGGTATGGCGATCTGGAACGGGTAACGTATGAGGACGGAATTGTTGTTGAAGCAAACATTGCAACCGGCAAATACAGCGTTAAAATGGCCGACGGACTGGTTATTGCGAAAGACAATACGGCATTTGCACCGATAGAGGAGAATGTATTTCTTGCCTGCAGCAGGGATGGTGGTACTTTAAGCTACAGGATCCCTGATACCTGGAAGAATACTGAAAAAATCAGGGTTTATTCGGTCAACAATGACGGCAGCCTGAAAAACATTCAATACAACCTCGATGACAGACTCCTGAAGTTTATTACCGAACCCGGTGCACCCTACAGGGTAGTGTTTGAATATTAATCTTTACAGATTATCAGGTATTTATAAAATACAACTTGTTTAAAATTGATTTATGATTATGAAAAATAATAAAGCTGGTAAAAATGACAGGATTGACCGCCGTTCACTGGTAAAAAATGGGACAGCTCTTATCGGGGCGGGTTTTCTGGGTTCATTTGCAGCCCCGCCGGCCGAGCCTTCGGAAAAAGGCTATAATATATTTAATGTCAGGGATTTTGGCGCCACAGGTAATCGCAACGACAATGCGACTTTGCCTGTACGATCAGCCATAGATGCATGTACGGCTGCCGGCGGTGGTACGGTATATGTTCCTCCGGGTGATTATACCGTGGGTACCCTCCAATTAAAAGACAATGTCAATCTCAATCTCGAAACGGGGGCAACCCTCTTCCTGAGCCAGGATGCTGCTGATTTTATCCAGGGCTCGCGTACAATGATCTTTGGACAGGACGCAAAAAATATTGCCGTGACGGGAAGAGGGACACTCGATGGACTGGCGCAATATGAGTTTGTTGAAATGAGAGGCGTCGACCCGGAAATTGCCACGGAAATAGAAATTGCACGGAAAGCGGGAGTGGACATGCGAAGATATTACCGGACAGGGATGCAAACCTATATGTTCATATTGAATAATTGCACCAATATCCTTCTGAGTGATATGTCTGTTATCCATTCACCACTCTGGAATATCCGTCTGAACGATTGCAACCGTGTATTTATAAGAGGTATTTATATTTACTCCGATCTTGAGAAAGGCGTTAACGCCGATGGAATAGATATCTGCTGCACCAGTAATGTAACAATTTCAGATTCGGTTATTGTTACCGGTGATGATGCGATTGTGCTTAAAACACCTCAACGAAGAGGGCAGGAAAAGGTCAACCCTGTGGAAAATATAGTTGTAACAAACTGTATTCTTTCATCCTCATCGACCCCGCTCCAGATCGGCACCGAAACATTCGCGGATATCCGTCATGTTATCTTCAGTAACTGCACAATCCGCAATTCCAACAAGGGGTTTGGAATAAATGTCCAGGATGGGGCTACAGTGAGCGATATAATTTTCAGGAACCTGACTGTTGAAACAAACCGGCGGCACTGGAACTGGTGGGGCAGTGCAGAATTGTGCAAATTTAAACTCAGCAAAAGATCAGACAAATCAAAACTTGGCAGGATCAGGGATATCGTTATTGACACGATTATTTCACATCCCCGCGGTACAAGCACTTTTAAAGGTCAGCCGGAACAACCACTGGAAAACTTCAGGATAAATAATGTCCAGATCTTTATGACCCCGGAAGATGCAATCGATAAAAGAAGCTCACACGCTATTTTAGTCGAAAATGCCAGGGGGCTTTTTGTTCAGGATATGACAGTCAAATGGGATGAAGATCAACCTGAAAAGAACTGGCAGAGTGCACTGGTACTGAAGAATGTCTCCGATTTTGAAATCAGGTCATTTTCGGGACGTCAGGGACTGACCGGCAGTCCCAGCCCTGCGATCGTTCTGGAAAATATTTCAGAAGGACTTATCGCCGAATCCAGGGCTGAAGCAGGATGCAATACGTTTATCCAGATCAATAAAGCCGAAGGTAAAAATGTTGTCCTGAGGAACAATAATACGACAAAAGCAACGAAACCTGTTTCCTATAAAACTTAGTAATCTTCCTCGTCACCCGGAAGAGATTGAATTTCGGCTGTTGCATTATAGATTGATTTCAGCGTACCTGAATTTGCACCATTACAGCCGTATGAGACATTGGGAGCAGCCATTCCGAAGCTACGCAGAAGGTGCTCCCTTTTTGCTATTACATCTGCTTCCTCTTTTGTCTTTGCCACACCCCAGCCGAATGCCAGCCCGATCGACTTTCCGGCACTGGTCCGGTAAGCTGCACAACAGGTACCTGAAAAAGACAATACGACAGTACATTTCCCACCTTTGGCATTGCATTCGGCAACAGCCTTTTTTTCAGCTTCAGCCTGGGTTGGAGAGTCAACAGCCCATGCAAAATAAAAACCGTTTGTGCGGTCAATGGCAAGTGCCCCGTATTTTGTTGCTTCAGCCTGGGTTGGAGATGGGATGAGGTCAATTGCAGGACCGGAATCCGTCTGCGAGTATCCTGAATTTTTCATTCCCTGAATTAAAGTAATTATTGCTGCCAGTATTAAAAGTTTGGTTTTCATCATCTTTTTTAATTTCCTCAACTAAGTTCAACAATAAACGGTTATCCCTCTCCCGCTGCTTAACTTTAAATATCTTAATAAAAATAACAAATAATTGCACATTCTCCACATTAAATGATCGTTTATTCAACCTCTGTCTTTCACTCGCTCAGTGTGATAATCAGGCTTTTCAAATATGATCCTCAATTAACCTTCATTCAAATTGATAATAATACCAGTAGGTTTGCCCCCATTCTTTCTTCATAACATCTTTAAGCTGCGATCTGTCCATATATCTGTTAACTTCCAGTGTGTTATTGTACTCAGTAAATTTCAACCCGGTCTTACTGCTGACTGTCAGACCGCCTGTATCAGGAACGAATCCGTTTTTACCCTGATACTGCAATATTGCTTCCTCAATATGTACCGGAATACTTGTATATCCCATTGAGTACATTTTCCTGATCTCATACACTATTGAAACTATATCCTTTTGAAACAATAACCTTGCCATTTTGTATTCAAAAGCTTTCCTGTTCCCGGGATTTGATGCAACGAATAATTCAATGTTCTGGGCATCATCCGACCTGATGAAAAAGTCCTTTTTTGGAAGAAGCCTGAGCTTTTCTCCCAGGTCGGCATCCGATCTGATCAGTGAAGTATCAAAAAGCATTCCCTTATACTTCCCGGCCCAATCCTTGTAAAGGATTGTTTTGTCCATCACATTGAGATACCTTTCAGCAACTCTGTAATGGCCGTTAATCAGGTTGGTCTTAACCAGGGTTTTTATCGTTGCCGGACGATAGCCGGATTTTACCATTGATTCATAGGCAAGGTGATGCGCTTCGCTTATCAGGCCTATCGAATAATAAAATGGTATTGACATTTCAAGGTACTCATCATTACGGGGCAGAGTCAGAGATTCAACACCGAATCCATTACGGTCGAAGAATAGTTTTTCACATAACAGGTCCTTGTTTGACAATGCAAGATGATAGCAATACTGTTCTGCTAAATCAGGTTTCTCTGATCTTTGATGGGTTTTAATGATCTCATCCCAGTTCTCCCGGGCAACATTCTTAGCAAGCGCTGTTGACTTTGAAAGCGGGGAACTTCTTTGAAGAGAAACCAGAATAAGGGCAATGCCGAAAGCCGCCAGAAATCCTGATACAGTAAAAATTCCATAATAGTGCCTTTCAGGGTCTGAGTGTGTATACCTCTTTAATATCCAGGGAGATAAGATCGTGTAGACCGCCAGTATTAATAAGAACAAAGGCAGTCTGCCGGTACCTGAAATCAAAAGGGGATAGACCGGAAGAGTTCCCGCCGGCTGAAGGAAAAACAGTTCCCTGAACAGAAAATAAATAACAAAACATGAT
Source organism: uncultured Bacteroidales bacterium (assembly GCA_963737255.1). Taxonomy (GTDB): domain Bacteria; phylum Bacteroidota; class Bacteroidia; order Bacteroidales; family VadinHA17; genus LD21. Next base: position 419,982 of record CAVTSB010000002.1, on the reverse strand, counting down.
ATTGCCGTCACCAGGGCGATAAGGTACACTGACCCGCCCCGCTCAATTGTGATGATCCTCATTAAGAATATCCCCGCGTAAATAAAAGCAAACGATCCGAGCAAATAAAATGCAAATGCGAACATTACGGGGAATAGAAACCAGCGGAGTTTTCCCTTCCCCGGATCGTTAATTAAAAAAATGGATATTGCCCCCAGGTATCCGGTTGTATAATGGATATAGTGGTTGAACCCGCACTGGGAGAATAAGAGCACGAAAACAGGCAACAGTATTATTACCGGACGATTTCCCGTATCTTCCGACAACTTTATACTCATTCTCCTGATCACAAACCACGACAGGATCAATAACAGGGAAAACAGCATTGCTCCCGGGATCGTGTAATGGTAAACCTGGGTCAGGAAGCTACCGGAATATTCAAGCAAACCTCCGGGCTTTGCTGCAAATTCCTGCAGGTAATCCCCTGAGTAAATAAACAGACCCCTGCTTTCCTGATAGTAGAATAATCCATTGCTGATCAGGATACAGGGTATAAAAGTTATGATCCATAGCAGGATGAGTACAAGAACGTTTCCTCCCCTTTTTGAAGACATAAAATCCCGAAATCCCTTTTTAACCATCACGATAACTTACTGTAATAATCCTCAGAGCCTCTTTTCCGGCCGCAAAGTTTCCTTTCAGTTATTTTTTAACTCCTTTCCACACCGCTTTCACCGGATCTTTTTCAGCCGCACGTGTAAAATCTCCCGGCCTTGTTTTTATCCTGCCAGTAACAAACTCGGGTCTGTTAAATGATTTGCCTGATCTTTTGTAAAGAAGAGGATCCCTTTGTGGTAAAAGAAAAGGTTTACCAATGCTGTCAGGATTAACGAAGTAGGCCAGATAAGGTCTGGAAGTAAAACCGTCGTCCCTTTTACTTGAGAAAACCAGCCATCGTCCGTTCGATGACCATGAATGATAGCTTTCGGTTTCGTTGCTGTTCAGGCTGAGTCTGGCAATCTCGCCGGTTCTCAGATCGAGCAGATGAAGATCAGCCTCCCTGTGCCAGGCCGGAAATCCACCGTAATCATGCAGGGTGAAAACTAAATACCGGCCATCCGGTGAAACGGAAGGTAATGATACGCTCTTATTTATTTCCCCGGCTTTAAGGATGACTTCCGGTTCTTTGAAACTTTCCGTATCCATATCAAAGGGCATCCTGACGAGGTCATATCTTATCCGCCTGTAATCGAATCCCGGATTCATCTGGTCAGCCCTGCAGTAGTAAAGGAACCTGCCGTCAGGGGACCAGAAGGGATATGTCGCCATGGAGCCACCTTTATAATTATTTCCGCAGACTGACATCTCATTTTTCTCTATATCATAAAGCACAAGAATGGCAAAGCGGTCGTAAAGTTCAATATTCTGCTCAGGGCGCATATGAATTGCCGAGAAGATCATATTGGAGGAAAAAGCAATATATTTCCCCGACGGATGCCAGGCCGGATAAACCGCATTTCCCGGCATTTCGCGGGTTCTCAGCTCCATTCTCGTGACTGTTTGATTATCTGAAAAATAGGTTCCGGCTTTCGATCCCCGCGCATGGACCAGGAACAAGTCAGGTTTATTTTTTATAAAAGAATGACAGTTTATACAATTGCCGTCAAGAGCCCTGTTATCCATCAGAGAGAATTCCTTAAAATCAGAGACAGATCTTTGAATGATCTTCATCTCTCCCCAGGTTTCATACCCCGGGTATAGCGTCCTGTAGCACAAATACGGGTCCGCAGGCTCCGTGGCTAAAATAATATTGAACGGTTTGTATTTTATGATTCCCCTGTTTTTACCTGCTGATTGTATTTCGAATGCCAGGCTTCCCCTGCCGTCCCCGGCAACCAGCTTTTTCCATGATCTTTGCGGTATCCGGACCCTGCCCGTGCGGGATTTAAGTTTTAAACTGCCGCCATTTGAAGAATTGATCAGAATCGTGAATGATTTTTCGCTTTCTGAAATTATAAAATTCATCGGAGCAATATTCCTTGGAATGACTACTTCCCTGTAATCCGGTTCGATTACAGGCACCCGGCCGGCATATTGAATTACTTTGCTATCTGCAGTACTGCAGCCTGTCCGGATGAGAACAGATCCAATACACATAGCTGATATGGCAAGGATCTTTCCCGAAAATTTGCCCTTCATCATAACCTGTATGCGTGCAGTTTAGCTCATTAATGATTTAGTGTTTCTTACTCCCGAAGATAAATATATCAGAATGATCTTAACATTCGTTGCCAATGAATTCTTTTCTGCAGGTACATATTGAAATTTTTCCTGCTGAACAAAAATTATGACCCTCAGGGTCGTAACAAAATCAGCATAAAAATGTAAAGAAACAAAGATAGTATTTGATTTATTTTGATTATTATTGTTCATATTTATCATATATTATCTTTTCCACAGGACGACCCGGGGATTTACAATAATTATTACATCTTCAAACTGAATATATTATGAAAGCAGTGTTAGTTGGAATTATAATCATCCTTTCACTTTCTGCCTGTTCCCGGAAAAGAAATAATCCGGTAGTTCAGGAGAACAAGCTGCCGGGAACTACCGACTGGCTGATAGAGGTTGAATTTGACAGTTGTGATTACCCTGAACACCAATACGGCAGGAGAGAACAGATCGAAGGTTACTGTTCCCGTACCAGTGTCAGCAGGGGAGATACAATTACATTCAATATCAGCACCAGCCCTGCATCAGAATATACCATCGATATTTACAGGATGGGTTACTATCAGGGGAAAGGGGGGAACCTTAAAAAGAGTATCGGGCCTCTGCAGGGAACAGAACAGCCGACACCGGAGGCTGATTCAATAAGCAATTTTTTTGAGTGCAGCTGGGATAGTGCGTATGAGCTTTCTATTCCGCAGGATTGGATAAGCGGGGTATACTTATGCAAGATGACCACTTTGCCTGCTAAGTATCAGGCTTATATGATATTTATTGTCAAAGACGACAGGGAAGCTGATTTTATATTCCAGTGTTCGGATCTCACCTGGCAGTCATATAACAGGTGGCCGACCTGGCACAGCTTATATGACGAAGCCCATATTCCGTGGAAAGGATCATCAGGCACAACCCTTACAAAGAGCAGCTTCAACAGGCCATACGGGATTTTCGTTAACGGGCTGCCAATGCGCAGGATCGGAAGACGCTGGGGTTTTGATCAATTGACGAACGGAAGCGGGGAATATTTGTTATGGGAATATCCTTTAAGCTTCTGGATGGAGCAGAAAGGATTTGATGTTACTTATATTTCGAATATCGACGCCCATTCAAATTCCGAAGAATTACTCAGAGCCAGGGCTTACCTTTCTGTGGGTCACGATGAGTACTGGACTGTGGATATTTTTGATAATGTCTGCAAAGCAAGGGATGCCGGTGTCGACATCCTTTTTATCGGGGGGAATACAATCTCAGGAACATTCTATCTTGATCCAGCAAATGACGGTACTCCATACAGGACAATAGGCAGGGTGCCGGAGGATACCGGAGTAAGGATGGTCGAGCCAAGGGAAATAATGGGTGTGTCTTCACATGGGGTAGGATTTGGAAGCTTCATGTGCCAGTCCCCTGACCACTGGATCTTTAAAGGAACCGGATTGATGAAGGGCGACAGCATCATCAATCTGATTGGCTGGGAAACGAATGGCAGACCTGTTGGCGAAAAGGAAAATCTGATAATACTTGCAGAGACAAAAGTCAGAGGCAGCGGGGGAAAATGGCGTGATTCCACAAGGAATCAACTGACCACCATCTACACCGGACCGAAGGGTAATTTTGTGTTTCAGGCAGGGACCTGTTACTGGCCATTGTACCTTGCAAGGACACCTGCCTACCAGGAACCCCATCCCCAGAGAGAACCTCTGGTTGATGTATCAGCTCCGGATCCGAGGGTTCAGAGGATGACCCTGAACCTGTTCAAAAAAGCTCTTAAGAATTAGAATCCTCTGGTCACCTTTTCAGACTACAAGGACATTTATTCCCTTGTTCTTGTACAAATTAAGATGTTCCTGCGAAATCCCGGCATCAGTAACAAGGTTGGTCAGGACTGACACCGACGAGTAGGTGAAATAAGAATCGTTTTCAATTTTTGAAGAATCACAAAGGAGGAAAACTTTTTTTGCCGCTTCAGCCATTTTAGTGGTAATTGACGCCTCTTTCTCATCAACACTGCTGAGCCCGTTTTCGAGCGAAACACCTCCGGCACCTATGAATGCTTTATCGGCTTTATACCTGGCTATCAGGTTTTCAGTCATCGAGCCGTAAAGCGCTTTCCTGTCATTATCCAGTTCTCCGCCGATAAGATATATTTTTAACTGGGGGTAAGGGATCAATTCCGATACAACAGGCAGTGAATTAGTGATTACCCTTAAGTTTTTGAACCTTGTAATGAACCGCGCCAGGAAAAAGACAGTTGTTCCGCAGTCCATGTAAATTGTATCATTATCCTCAATTAATGATGCGGCCAATTTACAGATTTCAATTTTCTGTTCCCGGTGCTCCCTTGCCTTATTATCGAATCCGAAAAGTTCAGGAAGTCCACTGGTCAGAATTGCACCTCCGTGTGTCCTTTTAATAATTCCTTTCTGTTCAAGGGAAATAAGGTCGCGACGGGCGGTGATTTCCGAGACCTTACACTTATTGACAATATCTTTAATAGTGATGGCTTCGCTTTTATCAAGCATTTGTAAAATAGCCTTTTTACGTAGTTCGTGTGTCATAATTGATAGGATTCTGCAATTCCGTAAAAGCCTGGAATTTGACAGATAAATTTAGAATTTTAATTTGTTTTTAACATTGTGTGCCCGGTCAAATCTGCTTTTACAAAGAAATAATTATTTTACCAGCCTTGTTCAGTGCCTGTCCTTAAAAGCACCTTGAAATTACCATACTCAAGCGATAAGGCAATCCTGCCCGCCAGTTCGAAGACCTCTTTGTCCTCTGAAGGGTCAAATCCGCAAACCCCTGAAAGGATCTTTTTATGATCTCCGTTGAATAAGCTCACAAATTCAGCATCCCTGTGAAATAATTTTCCATCTTCCCCGGCAGCCCGGAACTTACAGGCACAGATCAGTATAAAAAGAATTTTTTCATAATGTTGTCCCTGATCTGTTGCCATCCTTATACTTCCGGCCAGACGGTCATCAGGACCAAGTTTCCGGAAGAGGTCACAACCTACCCGGTAAATTGTATCACCAAGTGCCCTGTTCCGGAAACGGTTTAAAAGATCATCAATATGCTCTGTCAGCATATTTTCAGTGAAGTCCTCAGGGTAACGCCTCAGTAACAGATCTGCAGACTGCAGCATAGTTTCCCTTACGAGCCTGAAAATCTCAGGGACCGATAATGCTTCATAAATATAGACGAATTCCGGATTGAATAAGTAGCCCAGGTAAGCTGCTGCAGCATGCCCCAGGTTATGGATAAAAAGCTTGCGGTCAACCCAGGCTTTTATATTATCTTTTGGTGAAAGCCCATTAATATCAGGGATTTTATTTTTAAATCCGAACCTGTCAAGGATAAGGGTATTGTAGGGTTCCGCAAAAACCTGCAAAGGATCCTTTTCCATATCTTTTTTAAGCATGATGGGCACCATTTTTCCTATGCTGGTTTCAACAGTGCCAATATATTCCTTAACCGGAAACCACTCAGGCAGGTGTTTTTTAAGTTCTTCATGGAAATACCCGGACCCGTTCCTGATGTTTTCCGCAATAATTATGTCGAGGGGAATACCCGGATTACTTTCAAATCTTTTTATCAATCCTCCGGCTATCAGGGGGATAGCGGTATTCAAACCCTCCTGCCCTACCGCTGTTGCAAGAATGCCGGAGGTTGCCACTTCACGGGTTACTTCTTCAAAATTACCTGCAAATACGCCCCGGACATCTTTTATTCTCAGAGTTTCTTCAACCTCTCCCTTGATAATGATATTATAGCCATGCTTTTTGTTCAGCTCATCGATTATTGATTCATTGACGTCAATGAAAACAACTTCGAATCCGCCGCGGCTGAACAGTTGCCCGATAAATGAGCGTCCGATTTTACCTGCTCCGAACAGTACGAGCTTTTGCGGAAAAATATCTGAATCTTCCTTGTGCATTGACTTAATCCCTGTTTTTACATTACTCATCAGGACCTTAATATTTAATTCCTGTTTCTATCAATAATAAGGTTTTTTAAAGATAAAAAACTTCTGTCAAACCGATCATTTTCGAACAGTGCAAACATAATAAAATATTTATTAAGCTTTCCTTATTTATGATATTATGGCATTACCAACCTGATTCACCCGCCAATCATTTTTAATCAGATGAATAGCCCACTTCCCTGCCAATCCAATCTCCCCCGCAATCCCGGGAAACCTCTCTTTTTACGCTTTTCTCAAAAAACATTAAGAGCAGCCCGGGAAAGGATTTCGATACCTATCGGAATGAGGAGAGGTTTTGTACAAGGAAGCTACCTCGGCCGACATCAGGAAAGTACCAGCACTATTTTCAAAATAATACGTATTATAATACGTATTTTAAAAAAAAGAAATGTGTATTATAATACGTATTAAAAAAAATCGGCATCTCTTTTCATATATTATCTGGTTATTTCTAACTTGTGTCTGGGCCCGATAGCCAATAGCCATTAGTAAATAAAGGGAGAATGTTCACGGGATTATAGAATTTCGAAGGTATAAATGAGAGGAATGCTTATATGACTGAAGTGACTGTGCTGTGGGGGGCAGGGGGCAGGGGTTGTGGAGCCTGGGACAAACCCGTAACAACATTCGAAAAATGGATCCAGGCAACTGTTTAATTATGGTATTATGAATAAAAAAATCCTGTTGCTTTTTCTGGCATATAATGCTTTTATACCTCTTTTAAGCAATATAACAGCAGCTCAGGATGGTACAAAAAATTCCCTGGCCTTTAAAGTAGGTCTGGGCAATCTGCACATCCTTGACGAGCATGCAACGCCGGTTATCTTTCGCGGTACGGGCATTGCCCCGTCAGCGGAATATATGCATGACGGCCGTTCAGGCTGGCACTCCGTTGAAGGTTCATTCTGTTTCATGAACCTTTCGGCAGCAAGCGACAACTATAAAACCGAGATCCTTGCGGGCCATATCAGGTACGGTTATTTCCGGCCGTTGTTCAATGGAAGCTCAGCGGATAACCGGCCGGTTTTCGCTGCAGGGGCCTCAGTTTCATCGCACTTTATGAAATATGATTACCTGATCCTTCCGGCAACATCCTGGATCAAAGGTATTGAGTCATGGTACGGAAGCCACTCCCTTGAACTCGCCGCACAGGCCAGGTATGGCTGGGGGAAGGGCAACAAGGTCAGGATGCTGTTTTACCTGCCCCTGCTCAGCAATGTTTCAAGACCGGCATATTCATCAAGCGGTGATTATAACTACGAAAAGAACGACTGGGACGTAAAGGCATTTGGAAAAACAATGATTGTACCGAAGAACCTTATGTTCAACGCCATTTTCTCATATCAGAGAATCCTGAAAATGAATCTGGGAATTACAGCGGGATATGAGTTCTGTTTCGCGCAATGCAGAAAGCCTGACCTTGTAAGGTGGTATATGAACAGTTTCAGAGCAGGCATTATCTATAATTTCAATAACAAACAGGATGGTGAAGAATAGCCTGCTTGCCGCATTGACAGTATTGCTTCTGGCTGGTTGTGAAAGGATGCTCATTGGTCCCGATCCGGAGGACACAGCGGGCAGCAACTTTGATGTCCTGTGGAAAACACTGGACGAAAAATACGGTCTCTTCCCGGTCACGGATGTGGACTGGAATTCTCTGTACGGTCTTTACAGGGGCCAGATAGACGAAAGCACAACCGACAATGAACTGTGGAATATTTGCTGCCAGTTGCTTGCACCTCTTGAGAACGGGCACATAACCCTGCAGATCAAGGGCGCTACAAAGTATTTCACCCCGGAATTCCCCGACGTGGAGATCTTCAACGGCTTCAACATTGATGTGGTGAGAAGCCGGTACCTTTCCGGCCCGGTCAAAACGGGAGAAGGCAACATAACCTATGGCAGAATAAATGAGACTAACCTGGGATATATCTGCATCCATTCATTCGGCGGAGCCTCAAACGGAAGGGACTGGGTAAGGGATATGGCAGATGTGGTCACTGAATTTTCCGGATGCGACGGGATCATAATTGACGTACGTAACAACGGCGGAGGATTTACAAGGAACGACCTTTATGCAGCCTCCTTATTTATTGACAGGGACATAACCTATTATTATTCCAGGCTGAAAACCGGGCCGGGGCATAGTGATTTCGGGGACCGGATTGCGAAAATTGTTAACCCCCGGTCAGACGTCCCGGGTTTTACAAAAAAGAATGTTGTTCTTACAAACAGGTTTACTGCAAGCGGTGCGGAGGCTTTTACCCTGATATGTAAAAACCTTCCCTACTCAACTCAGATAGGTGATACTACCATAGGCGCAATCGGTGAAGTTACGCATGTTGCCCAGATGCCAAATGGCTGGATTCTCAAATATCCTTGCACACTGACAGTCCTGGCTGACGGCACCAGCCCGGAAAACATTGGCATAGCTCCCGATATCCTGATCAATAACACCATGCGCGATGTCAATGCCGGGCGTGACAGGGTAGTTGAATATGCCATTCAGTACCTTCTGCAGCAGCCATAAATCATAAAAACATATCTGTTTAATTAAAAAAAGCAATTTTATCAGGGAGTAACACAATATTAAAAAAGGGGATGTTTAAGAAATACTAATCATCAAACACACAAAGGACTTTTATACAGGTATCTTAATTAACAATAACATGGATAATCCAAAATCATATTGCGAAGCAGTTCTGCACCTCGACAAGACCAATCTGCATCGAATTTATCATGATACAGCTTATGGATTCCCGATTGAAGATGACAATCAATTGTTTGAAAGATTAATGCTGGAAATTAATCAGGCAGGGCTGAGCTGGACAACAATCTTAAAAAAACAGGATAATTTCAGAAAAGCCTTTAATAATTTTAATATAAAGGAAGTTGCCTTCTATGAGGAACCGGACCGGCAAAGGTTATTGAATGACGCAGGAATTATCCGCAACCGTCTGAAAATAGATGCTGCAATTCAGAATGCTAAAATAATCCTTCGCCTCCGGGAAGAATCCGGATCACTCAAAAACTGGCTGGATAAACATCACCCGTTAACGCTTCAGGAATGGACGAAGCTTTTTAAGCAGACTTTCAGGTTTACAGGTGGAGAGATTGTCAATGAGTTTCTTGTAAGCACAGGTTATTTACCCGGAGCACATATCGAAAGCTGCGGAAGATATTTGGAGGTTTTGAAATTAAACCCGGCGTGGACCGGGAGGAAGACGTAAGTTGGAAGAAGTAAGAAGTAAGTAGTAAGAAGTAAATAGTAAGTAGACGATAAAGATTATGGACTTTAATATCAGGTATGCAACTGAAGAGGATTTCCCTGCCATCCTTTCACTGATCAGGGAATTGGCCGCGTTTGAAAAAGCGCCGGAAAAGGTGACAAACTCTGTCGAACAGATGAAACAGGAACAAGAGCTGTTCAGGTGTTTGGTCGCGGAAACCGGGACCAGAGAGATAGTTGGAATTGCACTCTATTTCTTTGCTTATTTTACATGGGTCGGTAAGTCGCTCTACCTGGACGATCTATATGTCAAAAAGACATTCAGAAAACAGAAGATTGGGTCAGCCCTGCTTAAAAGAATCTTTGAAGTCGCCAACTCTGAAGGTTGTAAGAGAGTCAGGTGGCAGGTTCTGAGCTGGAATCAACCGGCACTTCAATTGTATATGAAAAGCGGAGCCTCAATCGATGGTGAGTGGCTGAATTGCGACTTTGACTCTGACGCGATTAAGAACTTCAAAATATAAATATTATCCTCCGGACATGTCCAGCGCGGGTGGCGATCAAAGTAATAAAGCAGAGCAACTTACAATTCAATCATTTTTAAGTAAGGGGGGACGATTTATGTTGATAATACTTTCCATAGTCTTAGTTTGCTTACTCATCCTCCTTAGTGTGCTGCTGGCATACAGTCCCGGGAAACCGGAACCTTTCAGGGTTGAAATCGGGAAGCAGCCGGGGAGCAGCATTTCGGAAAAGATCTTTGTAAATATCGGATGTATAAAGCAGGGAATGTTCATTAAGGGGAAGGACAGGAATAATCCCGTACTGCTTTTCCTGCATGGAGGTCCGGGGATGCCGACCTATTTTCTCGCGGAGAAATACCCCACCGGACTTGAGAACAATTTTACAGTCTGTTACTGGGAGCAGCGAGGCGGAGGGATCTCTTATAACCGTGACATTTCAGCCGGAAGCATAACCCTGGACCAGCTTATTTCCGATGCCATTGAAGTGACAAATTACCTGAGTAAACGATTCGGTCAGGAGAAGATCTACTTAATGGGCCATTCCTGGGGCTCACTTATCGGTATACAAGCAGCAGCAAAAGCACCGGAATTATATCATGCGTATATCGGCGTTTCGCAGGTCTCGAAACAGAATGAATCGGAAAAGCTGGCTTACAGGTACATGATGGATCAGTATGTGTCGGCGGGAAACAAAAAGATGGCAGAAAAATTAAGGAGCCATCCTGTTCTTGAATCGGATGCTGCAATGATCACCTATTTCAAATCTCCGTTACGTGACATAACAATGCATGACCTGGGTGTTGGTACTATGCATAATATGAAATCCGTTATCACAGGCGTATTTCTTCCGGTGATGTTTTGCAGGGCATACACACTCCTTGAAAAGATCAATTTATGGCGCGCCAAGCTTTATCTGAGAAATAAGACTAAACTGATCGATGAGCTTTTATCCCAGGATTTAACTGCAAGTGCTGCGAAGCTTGAAATTCCGGCATATTTTTTCTCCGGTATTTACGATTACACTGTAAACTACAACCTTTCCAAAGCATTCCTGGAATCCCTGCAGGCGCCTGTTAAAGGATTCTATACATTCAGCCGGTCGGCTCATTGTCCTATGCATGAGGAGGCAGAGAAGTTCATTGGGATTATGGTAGAGGATGTATTGAACGGAACGGTGGGGGGGAGATCCCTCGCTGACGATCGGTAACAGGTGTTTTTAAAAGTTTTGCTTTTGCGAGAGGGATCTCCCTTAATAATCAGATGCAGCTGGAACGGAAATATTATTTAACTACTCATTAACAGAGATTTAACTCCTAATTAACTCGATCATTGAATATTAGAGGGTAATTTTAATCCTGACTTACTCCAACCCGGATCAATTGGTTAGCCAGTTATTTATCCATGGATCAGGTCATCAGATTTCAAGTAAAAACCTATACCCGTTATTCCATGAAAAAGTTTATGCCCCTGTTGTTTTCCGCCTTACTGGTGTCCATCCCGTTGAGCTCCTTCACGCAGGGCCAACTAAAGATCGGACATGTAAATATCAATGAGATCATGATTGAAATGCCCGAAAGAGACAGCGCGCAGGTAAAGCTGACGAACGAGACAAAAGAGATCCAGTCAACCTATGAAGAAATGACTGTCGAATACAACAAACTTCTTGATGAATATCAAAAAGGGCTTTCAGGTTATGCTGAGCTCGTTAAAAAGACGAAGGAAGCTGAACTTATCGACAAGCAAAAAAGACTGGCAGAATTCGAGCAGAATGCTGCCGCAACATTGGAAAAGAGAAATACTGAGCTCATCCAGCCTATCTATGATAAAATCATTAAGGCAATTGAAAGGGTTGCGACTGAAAATGGATTTACATATATACTCGATACCGGCAAAGGTTCTGTCGTGTTTACTTCAAAGGAAAGTCAAAATATAAATTCCATGGTGTTAAAGTTATTAAAGTCCTGACATTTACCACCTGCTGCCATTTGGAGATCTGTTTCAATAATTCTATTTTTGAACTGGCTCTTTCATGACACCTCTGGCATGCCCAGCAGCCTTATTTTTAATGTCAGCGGAAATCATGCTGTTGAGATCAGATTTAAGGACAGGAACAAAGTGATTCTGATCGGAACCGATGATTGGGAAAATCTGAAAAATGCGATAGAGAAAAGTATCGTAAAACAACCGTTAGAAACAACCTCCATTAACATAAATTCTTTGCCAGCCAAATGAACAGAGTTTTCAATGAAGGATTGAAATTTGAGAATCAGAAATACCACGATCATCCCCTTGAGGCCGGCGAGTATGAAGGGTGTACATTCAATAACTGTGACTTTTCCAACTCTGATCTGTCAGGTTTGAATTTCCTTGAATGTGAATTCCGGGAATGCAATTTAAGTCTGGCAAAACTGATCAATACCTCTTTCCGGGAAACAAAATTCAAAAACTGCAAATTACTTGGATTGCACTTTGAGGAGTGCAACAATTTAATGATCTCCTTTGCATTTGACGGCTGTACCCTGGATCTCGCCTCATTTTGCAAACTAAAGATGAAGAAGACCAGGTTCAACGATTCAAAAGTTTTCGAAGTTGACTTTACGGAGACAGATTTAAGTTATTCTTCGTTTAATAACTGCGATCTGGAAAGAACAATATTCAGGATCACTAACCTGGAAGGAGTTGATTTTCGCACCTCGTTCAATTATTCAATAGATCCGGAATTAAACCGCATCAAAAAAGCAAAATTTTCACTGTCCGGGTTAGCCGGATTATTGGACAAATACGATATCGAAATCGAAAAATAGCATTCAGTCTGCTGAACATCTTTCACCACAAACAAAAATCCTAGAAACTGTATTTCAACCTCAGGAATCCCAGGTTTATTTTTGTACGTGTTCCTGCCATTATGCTGTTGAAATGCTGCCAGAGAAGAGAAAAATCAAGATTTTCAGCAAGGGAGTAGTCCAGTGAAGGTCCGGCGAAGTATCCCTCAAGGTCTGGAAACCACATAGCTGAAACAGTCATGTTCAGCAAGGGAGTAATTGTCAGGGTGAACTGGCCAAAAGCTGAAAATTTTGAAAAAGCAAGATCTTTCGATGAGAGGTTTCCGGAATAAAAACTGTTAAAATCATTCAATAAAAGCGGTTTATTGCAATACATTAATTGTAGCTGTGCTATTGAATTGTTTTTAAAGATCTTGTCAAAGCCGGTGGTAATAAGAACTGTGCTTTCGTCTCCCGGGAAGTCCTCATATTGATCAAACCAGGAAGCTTCGCCCCTGAATGATATGCTTCCTATCGCTCCCGACCATCCGGTTCCAATAACAATATCTTCCCCATTAACAATTCCTGCAAGAAACTGAATGTCATAGCCCCACTTGTTGAACCTGTAAAGTCCCGCCGCAGTTACATCATTTTCACTGTCGACTTTAACAGCCAACTCTGCTGTTGAGGCAGAGGATGGGAAATACTGGAGCCTCACTGCATCGCTTCCGGGTCGTTCAACATAGTCGAAATCAAAAAAAGAATAAGCATTGAAAATATCGTTTGGATTCCATACTAATGTCTGGCCCCAGTTAATTCGCTGTCTGCCAACTGTTATCTGGAACTTATCATAGTGAAAGTCCAGCCAGAGCCTGTCGACAGCAGTATTCAAAAGGAATGATTGTTTTTCAATCACATTCCACGACAGATCGACCATTCCGTAGTCTGCCCCGATCAATCCGGAATAGTAGCTTCCAAGTCTTACCAGGTCGCCCGTGAAAAGCCGGTTCCTGAATTCAGCTGCAAGTGTAACATTTTCGCCCGGATATACTTTGAAATTAAGTCTGTTATGTAAAAGGTTCTCATTCATGAACGGTCCGGAAAGAGAATCGAACATGACGCTCTGCATTGTTGTAAGGTAGCCGTTTAGGGTGACTAATTTCCTATCCTGAGGAAACAATGATTCAGAATGCAAAAGAAAAACAATAACTACCACTAAATATTTTTTCATCAGGATGGAAATATTATGCGGGAAGCTCCTTTATTTCATCAGAAATTACTTTTCCGTCTTCCAGGGTTATCACCCTGTGTGCCATTTTAACCACTCTTGGATCGTGCGTTGAAAATATAAATGTGATCTTCGATTCATGATTCAGTTTTTCCATTATCTCCAGAAGTGTCGTGGCAGCTTTTGAATCAAGGTTGGCAGTAGGTTCGTCGGCCAGAATGAATTTCGGCTTGGAAGCAAGTGCTCTTGCAACAGCCACCCTTTGCTGTTGTCCCCCTGACAGTTTTGTTGGCCTGCTGTTAATCCTTTCGCCCAGGCCGACAGCCTTCAATAACTCATTAGTCCGTTCATCTCTCTCTTTCTCAGGCCATTTCTGAAGCATCATTATGAACTCAACGTTTTCTTTTGCTGTAAGCACAGGTATCAGGTTATATGACTGGAATACAAATCCTATATTGTTCAGTCTGAAATCAATAAGTTGCGATGGTTTAAGCTTTGACAGGTCGGTTCCGCCAATGATTATCTCCCCTGATGTTGGCATGTCAAGCCCGCCAATAAGGTTCAGCAGGGTGGTTTTGCCTGACCCTGATGGTCCGACGATTGCAGCAAATTCAGCCTCTGCAAAGTCCAGCGTCACATCATTTACTGCATGAACCTTTACCTCTGAGGAATTATATATCTTATTGACATTTCTTAATTCAAGTATTTTCATGATCCATAAAATTAAAGTGTCAAATCAAACAATTTCGGATTTCGGATTTCGGATTTTCGATTTCGGATTTCGGATTCAGTGAAAAATCCGCAATCCACAATCTGCAATCCACAATCCGCAATCAAATCACTCCGTTCTAAGTGCTTCGACCGGATTTAATTTCAGCGCCTTGCGAGCCGGCCAGATCGAAGAAATTATCGCCGTGGCTATTACCATTATCGTTGTTATAAGGAAAAAGCCAGGGGTTATGACCGGATACACTACCGATGCGAATCCGATAGCTTCAAATCCTTCTCCCCAACCGGAAAAATGGATTCCGGTTGTTCCAAGCACTTCTGTAATTAACCAACCCGAAAGTATACCAGCCACCGCTCCCACAACTGTCAGAAAAATGGTTTCGAGCATGATCATTTTAAAGATCCTTCTGCGGTTCATTCCTATCGCCATCAGCATACCCAGCTCTTTTGTCCTTTCAAGAATTGCCATCATCATAGTGTTGATAATACCAAATGCAAGTGCAAGCATTATTATTCCAATAAAAATGAAATAATAAATAATCATGTAATCATTCAGCAATGCAGCATCCGGAGCCAGCTCTTTCCAGGTCATGACTGAATTTTCACCGGAAATCCGGCTTAGTTTTTCCCTGACAGCATCGGCATCATCAATATCATTGAGTAAGATGGATATCTCATGAATGAGGATATCGTTGCCTCCATATAAATTCATGAGATCTGTATCATTTACAAATACTGCGGTCTGGTCAAAACCCGTATTGGTAGTTTTATAGATACCACATACTCTGAATATACCCTGTATCGGGTTTCCTTCCTTGTCTGAGATTGTGATTTGTACTTTATTCCTGAGCCTGTAATCAAGGGCTCTGTCAGTTATTTGAAGTCCATACCTGTCCAATTCCTTCTTGCTGAATTCCTTCTTTAAGGCGTCCCTGAAATCCCTGGGTGATCTGAATCGGTTATCCCTGAGAGTCTCAAGCCTTGTAAGAACAGCTCCCGGAACCTTTTCCTTCTTCAGCTCTTCAATTACACTGTCAGTAACAATATATTGCTTCAGTTTTAGCAATTCGGCCGTTTTATCGCTGATCAGGATGTTTCCGGGGCTTTGATTATCAAGATATTTTCCGCCGCCCGGTACAATTTCCCTATAAATCTCCGTTACCAGTCTTTCTTTTTTGGCATCGACGCCATAGATTATCACGCCTGTATTTGCCCATGGAGTATTTGCCATGGCAATTATCTTGGTCCTTTTAACCCAGCCGGAAAGATCTTTCAGGGAATCGATGCTTCGGGTAATTTCATCGGGATTTCTGACAGTCAGATTTATCTCTTCATTCTTAATGTACTCATTATTATGGATCTGGATATGCGATACTTCATTATATACAGCGCTATGAAGGCGCTGCTCTGTCCAGCCTTCCATAATACCGATAAGCAGCACTCCTGCAATAATGCCCAGGGTTACGGCTACTATTACAACCAGGCTTCTCTTCCTGTTACGCCATACGTTCTTCCATGCGATTGACCATATCATAGCAGTTCATTATTAACCTTTAAGGGCCTCTATTTCTTTCATCTTACCTATTTTTCGTATTGGATAAAGTATTGCGAGTAATACCATAAGTGCAACAATAACGGCCTGCCAGTAAAAATAAGGGCCGAACCATGCAGTGGGCATCACAGCATCCCATCCGTAGTCTTCCATCAAATTGCCCAGTTCACCTTTCAGCACAACAGGATGATAGTAGAAATACAAAATCAACGGCGTTCCTGCCAATAATCCGCACACCAGACCAATAGCACCAAGCAAAAACATTTCAATTGTAACAATTCTTTTCAGTTTCTTTTTCTGCATTCCGATCGCCACCAGTACACCGAATTCCCTTTTTCTTTCGGAAACCATCATCAGGACTGTTCCGAAAATGCCAAAAAAAATGATAAAGTACAGAACTCCAAGCATTGCCTGCCCGCTCTGACTGTCACCCTGGATTTGCTGATATATTATCGGATTCAGTTCATACCAGGTTTTGGCTGCAGTGTTATTATCGGTCAGGAGTGAGTTGATCCTGGCTTTTGCTGTTTTTATTGTCCGGTTTGATTTATCGGTGAGGTTAACAACAAGTGACGTTATTTTGCCTTCTGCATCAAAAAATTTCTGTGCTGCAGGTATTGTCATAATAATCAATTTGTTGTCTATCTCGGGAGAAGGCATTTTAATTATTCCCCGTACCGGGAATATCCCGGTTGCAGAAATTCCGTGATAACCCTGCCCCATCAGTATTACTGAGTCTTCTATTGACACCTTTAAGATAGCTGGCCAGCTTGTCAGACACAAGAATCCCTTCATCATCGTTTGTCAGAAATCCATTTGACACTTCAGAGCATTTAAGAATCTCCGGCATACAGCGCTCCTTGTCTTCATCACTAAGTCCCAGTTCAAGCTCAATCCTGGCGGGCGAAGAATATGATCTGCCAAGATTCTCATTCACCTTTTCGAGAACATTATCTGGTATTGAACCTGCATCCTTCAGGCGTTTTACAGCCTCTTCCGTGATCCTGTACTTTACCAGTTTGCTTTCAGGATCCGAAAAGTCTTTTTCCTTAACCGGATCGATCGCGATGATAGCGACCCCTTTTGTCTGGGTCCCGCTGGAGGCAAGAGTAAAAGATTCGAGATGCGGGGTAACAGAAACAACCTTATCAACCTCCGAAATCGCAGAAGCTAACGAATCATTATAATCGAATGAGTTATCAATTAAAGGGTTATCCTGAAATTTTACATGCTGTACCTGGATGTAGCCTGTAAACGATTCGAGAAGATTGTTAATCATATTATCGTAAGAGCCGAGCTGGTATGACCTCATAATAACGGCAAAAAAAACAGCGAAGAAAATAGATGCACCGGTTATAATGGTACGGCGTCGGTTCCTCCAGAGATTTCTCCACGCTATTTTGAATTCCTCTTTCATGATTTTGATTTTCTGATTTTAGCGCACTCTTTTCATATTCTGCTGGGAAAAATAACTTTCCCCGATGGGTATATTGAATTTTATTTCCCGGATTTCAAGAAGGGTTTTATTTTCGGGCTCTTCTTCCGGAGAGAGTTCAATTTTTGAAATTATCGCTCTTCCATCCATAATTTTGATGTCCGAACCGGTTTCAGTCCTGACCAGGAAACCATCTTCATCATATAATTCTGCCTTTAACACAAGGAAATCCTTCTTGTCAATCCACCTGATCTGCTTACCCCAGACTATGGAAGCATCTTCCCTGGCCGTCATTTTAATTTTATAACATAACCGGCCGTCAATATTCTCCTCTCCAATAATTTCATGGATATAGTCATCTACAACTGAAGATTCCCTCAGAATATCGTCGTTCGTGTAATCTGATCCCATCCAGCCCTGCGACATCATTGAAGGCGGCAGTTTTATGAGCCTGCTTATTGATGGGTTCCAGCTCCACATCTCCGACCCCCTTTTCAGAAAAGTCTGCCCTGTTTCTTTTGCCGGGGCGGTGATCAATGCCAGCGCATAGTCCTTTCCAAAGGTCCAGCTTTTAAACTCAATGGTTCTCTGCCATTCAGGCCTTATAACTTTCATTGACATGACACTGTAACTGCTTTTCTCCCCGTTGAATTTTTCATCTGCTTTTCTGACAATATCAGTTGCACTGAGATCCTGTGCAGAAAGAGCATTCAAACCGAATCCCTGAGCCAGAAGAAAGAAAATTATTACATAGCTGTTCCTCATAATTAATCTATTTAAATAACTCAATTATCCTGTTTATTGCTTTTTCATTCTGCTCCTCCTCACGGTCATCCGCATAAATGCTTGTAATTGCGAACCCCTTCATGGTGATCAGAAACATTTTCAACTCAAGTGCAGGATTATAACCTTCACCCATCTTTTCCTTCTTTCTTATAAAGTAATCAGTTATTATCCTCATTACCTGGGATGCGGGAAGGTCCAGGTCCGGAATGGTTCCTGAGCTTTCCAGGGAATCTGATCCTACAAAGGATTTCAGAAACTGCTCCCTTACATCAATCTGCATGAGGAGCTGGAACAATAACCGCCAGAAAGAGCGCTTTTCCTTCAGCATAACACCTACCTTCCTGACAAAGAATTCAAATTCCTCCTCTGAAAGATATCCGTCCCTGTCGATATCAAAATAGTTCAGTACCTCTGTAACCGACTTGTGAATAATAGCCTTTAGAAGCGCCTCCTTGCTTTCAAAATAATTATACAATAACCCTTTTGAGATTCCTGCATGCTTTGCTATATGGTTAATTGTAGTTGCATGGTAGCCTCCGTTTGCGAAATGCTCCAGGGCTGTATCCATAATAAGAGCAATTTTTTCTTCCCTTATCTCTTCATATTGTTTAAACGTTCTTGGAGACATTTTATGACTAAACGTTCGTTCAATAATACAATCAAATAAAAACCGTTTTTGATTGAACGGTTAGTCAAATATAAAAAGGAAAATTTTAAAAAACAAAATATAAGTGAATTTTTTTGAAAAATTTGCACCTCCCCCCTGACGAATATAACGAAGTAAATGCTCCCGAAAATAGAAACCCGTTCATCCGTTCGGGATGATACGTTGTTTAATTTGTTAGGGAAAGAAGCGGCGATTGGATGTGCGACTGGTAACGACCATTCTGGTGGAACCACTCCGTGGTTCGGATTGGATGTGTGACTGGCATTGCCTATTTTGGTGGAACCACTCCGTGGTTCAAAATGATCAGTCTAATGGCTACATCTGGTATTAATGGTAACACGTTAATTTTTAATGGCGCTAACCTCGGAGAGGTTCCATCATGATAGGTATAATGTGTTAATATTTAATGAACTTGAACCTCGGAGAGGTTCCATCATATTAGGTAATAAATGCTAAAAGAGAATCTATTTGAACCTCGGAAAGGTTCCATTATAATGGAAACGACGTATAACTATTAATCAGGCTCATCGTAAAACTCGAAAACGTATTCCTTATCAAAATCAATCCCCTCTTCTCCTAAAATTTTGAAGTATTCCTCTCTAAAGCCAGCTTTATTATGGTGGTATTCCTGGTTCATAATGTATTTCTTAAGGATTTCGATTTCCCTGAACCCCACAGTAAAAGCGCCAAACCCCTCCTGCCAGCTGAACTTAATGAAAGAATTCTTATTGCTATTTATAAAAAGAGATGAACTACGCTTGATGTCGCGAATTAAGTCCGAAATAGCAATGGAAGGATGAAAACCTGTTAAAATATGAATGTGGTCTTTTGTCCCGTTAATAGCAACGGGGTAACATTTTTTCTCAGTGATAATACCATAAATGTATTTATGGACATTTACCCGAATAGAATCAGTTAGTAACGAAGTTCTTCCCTTAGGGGAGCAGTTCCCGAAAATTCTTATTTTGTTGTGGTCAGAAAAAAAGTGTAATTTTATTTACTTGATTATCATTATATTACATAATACTAAACCATGGAGAGAAACTGTTTGATCCGGGAATCCCCGTTAGTCCCGATTATATTATGTAATCTGCGTTTGGGAGCATGTAAAATCGACAGGATTTTAATAAATTTACCCTGATATTAACCAATAACCAGTATGATGAAAACTAAAAGCAATAAGAACCTGACAAGACGTAAATTTCTGGGTACGGTAGGTGCTGCCACAGCAGCCATTACGATTGTCCCCAGGCATGTGATTGCCGGCAGCGGCCAGACTGCACCCAGCGATCTGATAAATGTTGCCGGTATAGGTATCGGTGCACAGGGAGCAGGTAATTTAAGCAATATATGCGATCCGGAAGTACAGGTTAACAGGCCTCAGCGGACAAGGACCGGACAACAACTGAGCAAGGGGCAGATCGCAGCACAGGAGGCTGAGCGTGCCGCGCGTGTGGCCCAGATGCAGCAGAGGACGGGCGGGAGGCAGCAGGGAGGAGCACCGCAGCAGGCCGGAGGCGGATCGCAGGAAAGAAAACCCAGGAAACTAGCCAACATATATGCTTTGTGTGATGTTGATTCGGATTATGCAGGATATGTTTTCGCCAGATACCCGAGGGCGAAGGTATACTCCGACTGGCGTGAAATGCTGGAGAAGGAGCCATCTATCGATGCCGTGATGATCGCAACGACTGACCATAACCATGCTCCCATAGCAGCGGCATTCATGAAAGAGAAAAAGCATGTCTATGTTGAGAAACCCATGGCCAAAACAATTTATGAGTGCCGCAAGCTTGCTGAACTGGCAAAAGAATATAATGTTGTATCACAGATGGGCAACCAGGGACATGCAAGCGAAGCTACACGAAGGGTTGTGGAATGGGTGCGCGCCGGTGTTGTTGGTAATATAAGGGAAGTGCATATGTTCACCGACCGTCCCATAGGATACTGGCCGCAGGGTGATATTCAACGGCCCGGAGCTGCAAAGGTGCCAAAAAACCTTAACTGGGACGTATGGCTTGGTCCGGCACCCGAAAAACCCTACAACCCCGAGATCTGCCATTTTGTATGGCGTGGTCTGTGGGACTATGGCACAGGCGCCATGGGCGATATGGGAGCCCATATATATGATGCCCCTTTGTGGGCCCTGAACCTGAACTACCCAACAAAGATCCATGCCACTTCCACCCCCTACAATAATGAATATCTCCCGCTTGCCCAGACCGTAACATACGAATTCCCGGAACGGTATTCACCCGGTATCGGCTATATGCCTCCGCTTAAGGTTAAATGGTGTGATGGCGGCCTTATGCCGGAACGGCCGGCGAAACTGGAGCCCGGCCGCCGGGTGGGAACAGTATTCTACGGCGATAAAGGGATAATGATGGGGGGCAACGCTGTCATGCCCGAACTGGTCCCCGCTGATCCCGGTTTCAAAGGTCCCGATCCCTGGCTGGAAAGAACGGGTGATAACTTTGAAGACTGGATTGGTGCTATAATGAATGGGAAGAAATCGGCTAATGATTTTTCATGGGCATCGAAGGTGACAGAGATCATGCTGCTGACAAACATTGCCGTTCTGACACAGCGTTCGAATACAACCCTTGAATACGACGGAGAAAACATGAAGATCACAAACCTGCCGGAAGCGAACAATTATTTTCACTATGAGTATCGCAAAGGATGGTCGTTATAAGGATACTGCTCCTATTTGTTATCCTTTGGTTCGCCCTTCTTTTCCGGCTTCTTTTTATCCGCCTGTCCTTCACACGGACTCTTAGGTCTGTTGTTGCCATTGCCGGATAGAGGTTCCCGGTCGCCAATAACACATACTGACCATTGTCCCATTGAACCCGGATTTTTTGTGCTTATTGTAACATTCAGATTACCCGTGAAAAGATAATATTGTCCCGGCCGGATAGTGTAGGGCTTGCCTTTCACAACTGCATCACCTCCGCCGGCAACAGGCAGGAAGAACAGGCTTACGGCCGGACCTGAATACCTGAAGTTACGGTTTGTCAACGTTTCCCTGGTTATTGTATCCGACGGTGTTATGAGACAGAACTCCCATACTGAATTACCAGGATTTACCCTTATACCACATGGTTTCTCCTCAGCAACAACAATTTGTCCTGAATATTCATCCCGGTCACAATCGTTTTTAACAGCCACCCTGACTGAATAGGACCCGGGTTCCAACCTGAATCTCGCGGTCAGCTCACCTGTGTTTGGCACAAATGTAAATGAGTCATAAGGTTTGTCATTAATTGTGACAGTAATATCACCCCTGTTCTCCACATATCTGACAGTCCCTATCATCTCATGGGTTGCATCTGCTCTGCTAATGGCTGAAATACTAAAATTTACAACTGGTTTCAGGCATGGCTTCTCAACCACAACATCTGCCGGTTTATAAAAAATTGAATATTTTATGCTCTGAATACCGCAGGTGTTGTCAACAGCTATAATACAGGAGTTGAATCCTGAATTAAGGGTAGCGATAAAAATAATCTCATTACCCGTAAAATTATAGTTTGTTATTTTCCTGTCATTTAATGTTATGGAAATCTGATCTTTGCCGGAAATATTACCGGCACCGGTCCTGATGGTAAAAGTTGGAGTGTCGGTCTGTAACTCATTCTGAGAAGGTTCAATCATTTTCAGAACAGGAGGAGGACATAGCGGAAGAACAGCTTTTACAGGTTTTGTATATGTAATTGTCATTAAATCTGATGCAGTACCTGATTCATTCCTGCCTCTGACCTCCACCTTGTTCTCTCCTTCCTTCAGGGGAATGTTCGTTGTGACGATCCCGTCAGAGTTGAAGTTGAAATTGCTTGTAATTGTTCCGTTGACTGTTACGGTGACGTCCTGCCAGGCTTTAACATTCCTTGTCTGTGCACTTACTGAGTAGATATTTTTCTCAACAATTGCCGGAGAAGCCGGATCTGTGAATTTTACAACCGGCAGGGCAACCTGTGCGGGTTTGGTCATGTTGATCGTCAGATCGTCCCTGGAGCTCCCGGCTTCGTTGGCAGCTGTAATTATGAGGATGTTCTTACCCTCTGCCAGTATAAGTTCTGAACTCACATTTCCATAAAGCGGGTTATATTCAAACCCGGTATTTTTCCCGTTAAGATCCAGACGGATATCCTGTTTGCCTCTCACGTTCTTAACCCTGGCAGTAATCCCGAGGCTGCCTGAAGTTGTTGAATATGTGTTCCCGGAGGGATATGTGATCTCTACAACCGGGAGAGGTGCAGAAATTACAGGATCCTGCCTGGTGTCCGGTTTAACCGGGGTGTAGTTATCTCTTGTTACGGGAGTGTAGACGGTATTTCCGGAATATCTCCGGGCCGGGCGTGAAGCCCTGCCACCGAGTGCCCATTTGAAGCCAAGTGAAGTGTAATGGTTTCTGTCACGTTTGGAATCCGTAACAATTTTATTATCTGTATCGATGCCTGTCGAACTGTTTTGCTCGGTAAGAGAGAAGTTTATTTTATGCTCAATTCCAAGCGTGAAACTGTGTGAGAACTGGTAACCCAGGAATATTCCCGCAGTTGGCAAAACTGCTGCCTTGTTTATAAGCTTTGTTTCGAATTCCTTATCCGACAGATTCAGCAGGTCCCCATAGATCTGCTGCCTCCCGGAGTTTGGATCTATTCCGCTGTAATCCCAGGGATTTCCGCCGGCATCGAGGAGGTCGGTTGAAGTGATCCCATGAGTGATTCCAAGTCCGGCAAAACCCGATAACAGGATCCTGGTCCTTTCCCTCAGGCGGTTCAGGGCAAGACCGAGTTCCAGATCGTAATTGTAAAAACCATAATGGATATTGCTGTAAGTACCATCTGTATTTATCCTGTGATCATAGGCCCTGTTTTCACCTGCAAGGAACCGGAATTTCCAGTCAACTGAAAAGAACGCATTTTCCTTTTTAAATAAATAACTTCCGAGAAAAAAGTCGAATCCGGCTCCTTTTGAATTTGCTATATCTGACTGCTGGTAAGCGGCTCCCAGTCCGAAACCTATTGTCATACCGCGGTTCGTGGTATAAATGGCTTTTTGTGCTGCAGCCTTATTAAAGATCAAAAATGCCAGGACTAAAAAAAAGGTAATATTACGGATAGTTGAATTCATCACATCAGGTTTTACGGTAGACACTATATAATATAAAGGTAAAAAAACTTTTCACCTCGCTATACACTTCTGTTCGAAATATGAATTCCCTGTCGACCTGTCCAAAAGCAGCCTGCCGGATCTGTAAGGACCGGAGATCCCTGGAATTATTTAAAAAGCACCGGCGCCAATTCCGAAAGGTAAATCCTCCAGTTTGCCCAGGTATGTCCGCCCCCTGACTCTCTGAATTTATAGGGCATATCCAGTTTCTTCAGCTCTGCAACCAGGGTCTGTGATCCCTGCCATGCCAGCTTGTCGTCAACTCCGCAGGCAACATAGTAAAGTTTGACCTTGTTGTCTTTAATGGCTTTGAGTTTAGCCCTGAAGTCATCATCCACGTTCCTTGCCCCGGCACTGAATACACCGATGTAACTGAAAAGGGCAGGGTTGTTATTTGTTGTCGTAGTGGTATGTCCTCCCCCCATCGACAATCCGGCAATTGCACGTGCGTCCTTGTTTTTTATAACCCGATAATTCTTTTCAACATAAGGTATGATATCTTTTGCAAGGCTCTCCTCAAATTTACCTCTGGAGCTCGCAAAGTCGGCAGGTCTTGGTGCTGCAGCGGCCGGGGCGTCACCCGGGCCGGCAGCCTGGTATGCATTGCCGTTCGGCATTACAACCAGCATGGGTTTGGCAAGACCCTGTGCAATAATATTATCAAGGATGTAAGGTGCACGTCCCATTGTGGTCCATGCATCCTCATCACCTCCTCCGCCGTGAAGAAGATAGAGTACAGGGTAACTCATATCGCCCTTTTCATATCCCGGTGGTGTGTAAATATACATTCTGCGCTCCATTCCAAGGGTTGGTGAATCGTACCATACTTTGGTCAGATCCCCGTGAGGCACTTTTTCAGCGCCATAAAGTGCTGATTCTTTCCCCGGCACAAGCACCAGGCTGGCATTTCTCTGCCCGTCGCGCCTTACAAGCGGATTTGAAGGATCGATAATGGTAACTCCATCCAGAATAAAATTATACCCATAGATCTCCGGGGCAACAGGACCGACGGTCACCTGGAAAAGACCGGTGTCATTCCGCTGAAGAATCTCAACCTTTGTAAGATCGGTTATCCACTCACCGTAGAGCTTCACACTTTTTGCTTCAGGTGCAAAAATCCGGAAGGTGATCCTTTTATCATCCGATACCTCCGGTGAAATTACCCTGGCACGTTGCTGGCAGTACGATTCAAGCCCGAATTGTGTCACAAAAACAAGCAATAATGCCAATCTTAAAATTGTTCCTGACTTTTTCATTTTCGTAATACTTTTGGTTATTTACTTAAAAAATAGGTAGCCGGTTCTGAGCTTAAACAATATTTCCCTAATCGTTACTTCTCCACAGATCAGGTAAAAACCTGTAATACATCAGGTGTCTCCAGGTTACAAAGTCGTGTGCACCGTCGCCTCCAATATAATATTCATGTTTAATATTTCTTTTCTCTAATTCCCTGTGAAGTATTACATGGCGCGATTCCGGAGTTGTTTCATGGGTACCTGCTCCGACAAAGAGATAATCAATCTTAACATTCAGCTCCGGATCGTCAGGAACACCCGGATTCAGATCAAGGGATTCGGCAGCACTCAGGATACCGACTGAACCAAACACATTCAGGTTATTTAACCCTATTATCTGTGCATGTCGTCCACCCATCGACAAGCCGGCAATAGCGCGGTTGTGTCTGTCTGCTTTAACACTGTAATTCTTTTCAACAAAAGGGATGACTACTTTAAGCATCTCATCATTGAACACGGGAAAACTTTTTTCCGTATGTTTTGGATCCCGCCGGTGAACCACCTGATTATTTGGCATGGCAATTATCATCGGAAGCGCCTTACCTTCGGCGACAAGGTTGTCTTCTATAAAATTAACTCTCCCGAAAAGGCTCCAGGTGGAGGCATCCTCGCCCGAACCTCCGACAAGATATAGTACCGGATATTTTTTCGAAGCATCGTATCCCGGAGGAGTGTAAACATACATTTCACGTTCGCCTCCGGTAACATCGGAGTGATAAATATGACGCGTAACTGCTCCGTGAGGAACATTTTTGGCGTCGTACCATGCGGGGCCGTCTCCATGAACCACCAGGATACTGAAACCTGGCTGACTGGCAAATCCGACAAATGTATTTGCCGGATCGACAACACTTACACCATCGATGACCAGGTGGTAATAATATATTTCAGGTGTCATCGGGCCGACTGTTAGGCTCCATAAACCATCTTCTCCTTTTGTAAAAGGGACAGGTTTGTCACTTTTCAATCCCAACAGGATGCTTCCTGAAAGCAGTACCTCTTTTGCCTCCGGAGCTTTCACCCGGAATGTAACGGTGTGGTCATCGCGAACTTCGGGTGAAATTGTATTTGCCCCAAAAGGAGTCAATCCTTCGTTGTTTCTTTGGGGAGCCCAATCCAGGTTAACATGTGCCTGCTGGGCATTTAATTCGATTATTCCCAGGAGCAAAAACAACGGGAGGAGTCTTTTCTTTATCATTTTGATCAGTTTTAAATTATTTCTCTGCCGTCTCTTCCATCTTCATTCAGTGCTTAAAAAGAAATGGCCTCATAAATGAAGATATAAGCAACTCGTTGTTAAAATTATGAATTAAATTGAAACGGTAACGTGCCTGCCCGGTTGAACTGTCATTTTCCGGACGGTTACTCAGGTTACAATTTAAATTTGTATTTTGGATTGCCCAAAAACCGGCTGATGGTAACCTTCCAAAGAAACCGTTTGAAATATGAAAGCAATTTTTTACTCATTTACCTTCATAATCTTTTGTGCCTGCACCAGCAATGACAAAACGATTCAAATAAAGAATCCCCGGTGTGAGTATCTGGTCAATCCTCTCGGGATTGATACGGAAAGTCCCCGGTTTACATGGCAGATTATCTCCGATAAGCCGGGAGTGGAGCAATCAGCGTACAAAATCTTTGTGGGGACTGATTCGTCCCTGGCAGCTTCAGGTAAAGGAAACGTCTGGGAATCAGGGACCGTAAGCAGTTCAACAATCCCTGCAGTATATTCAGGACCCTCTCCTGAGCCTTTTACAAAGTATTACTGGAGCATTAAAATAAAGCTGAAAAGCGGTGGCTGGACAGATCTGTCAGAGGTTGCTGCCTTTGAGACCGGCTATATGAAAAAGGTCCCCTGGAAAGGGCAATGGATAACAGATACTTATGACTATAACCTCAAGCCTGCCCCCTATTTCAGGAAGGAAATCACAATCGGGAAGAAGATCAGGACGGCCAGGGCATATATAGCTGTAGCCGGATTATATGAACTTTATCTGAACGGCGAAAAAGCCGGGGATCATCGTCTCGATCCCATGTATACACGTTTTGACCGCCGGACACTTTATGTTACTTATGATGTCACCGATAAACTGAAACCGGGTGAGAATGTTATCGGGGTGTTGCTGGGCAACGGCTGGTACAACCACCAGTCGACAGCGGTGTGGTATTTCGACAAGGCACCCTGGCGTGCCAGGCCGAAATTCTGTCTGGATCTCAGGATCCGGTATGACGACGGCACTGAAGAGGTGATCGGTACGGATCAGGAGTGGAAAACCTCGCTCTCTCCCGTTGTTTTCAACAGCATATATACTGCCGAACATTACGATGCACGTCTGGAACAACCAGGGTGGGACAAACCCGGATTTGACGATTCGAAATGGGAAATTTCGCTCAATACCGGAGCACCCTCCAACAACATCACGGCGCAGGTCCTTCACCCTGTCCGTAATGTGGAAGAGATCCCCGTTTCAAAAATGGTGAAGTTCAGTGATAAAAATTATCTCCTCGATTTCGGAAGGAACATTGCCGGGGTTGTCGGCATAAAGGTTTCAGGTGAAGAAGGAACCACAGTGAGGCTTATCCATGCCGAAAGGCTTGACAACAAGGGCCATGCAGACCAGTCGAACATCGATGTCCATTACCGTCCAACCGACGACAGCGATCCTTTTCAAACCGATATTCTTACCCTGGGCGGGAAGAAGGAGGATGAATTCATGCCACGGTTCAACTACAAGGGATTTCAGTATGTGGAAATTGTTTCGGACAAGCCTTTGAAGCTCACGGAAGAGAGCATGAAGGCCTTTTTCATGCATAGTGATGTCCCTCCTGTGGGTAGGATCAGTTCCTCAAACAACACTTTGAACAGGATATGGATGGCATCAAACTCATCATACCTGTCTAATCTGTTCGGTTATCCCACTGACTGCCCTCAGCGTGAGAAGAACGGCTGGACAGGTGACGCCCAGATCAATATCGAGACAGGACTTTATAATTTCGATGGGATCACGATATATGAGAAGTGGCTTGCCGATCATCAGGATGAACAGCTTTCCAATGGTATCCTGCCGGCTATAATTCCTACAAGCGGATGGGGTTACCATTGGGCAAACGGTCCCGACTGGACGAGTACTATTGCAATTATCCCCTGGAATATCTGGCTTTTTTACGGCGACTCACGGTTGCTTGAAGACTGTTATGATAACATAAAACGTTATGTTGATCATATTGACGGTAAGTATCCGTCAGGAATTACAGACTGGGGCCTTGGTGACTGGGTTCCGGTGAAATCGGTAACCCCGAAGGAGTTTACATCAACGGCTTACTATTATACTGATGTGAAGATACTTGCAAAGGCTGCAAGACTATTTGGGAAACATGAAGATGCGGGGAAATATACTCAGCTTGCAGAAAAGATCAAAAAAGCCTTTAATGAAAAATATCTTGATACTGTGAATTGTGTTTACGGTAATGGCCTGCAAACGGAACTGAGCGCAGCACTGCACTGGGGTCTTGTACCGGAAGTGTATACCGGTAAGGTCGCGGAAAAACTCGCTTCACGGGTAATTGCCGATAATGAGCATATCGACGTCGGGCTTCTCGGAACAAAAACCATCCTGAATGCCCTCAGTGAAAATGGCTATGCTGACCTGGCCTACAGGGTTGCAGCCCAGGAGACTTTCCCGTCGTGGGGTTCGTGGATAATCAACGGCGCAACTACCTTTTACGAAAACTGGCCGCTTGATGCGGCACACGACATTTCGATGAACCATATTATGTTCGGGGAGATCAATGCATGGTATTACAAAGCCCTGGGAGGTATATTCCCTGATGAGGAGACTCCCGGTTTCAAAAATGTTATTCTGAGGCCCAATTTTGTTGAAGGGCTCGATCAGTTTGAAGCCGGACATGAAGGACCCTATGGGGTCATCAATTCAAAGTGGAAAAAATCAGGAAGTACGGTCATCTACAATGTATCCATTCCGGCAAACAGCACGGCCACGCTATTCATGAAAGCTGACAGGATCATGACCAACGGGGAGGATATTAAGAATACCAGGTCGTTGAGATCCGTTAAGGCTGAAGGCGGCTTGTTCACGATTTACCTGAAGTCGGGGAAATACGATTTTGAGATTTTTGGAAATTTTAAATAAGATGACCTGAACCACAGAAGTGTCTTAATTGAATAGTATAAATAAAAGAAGATTTTTTGTTAATTTTCAGCCGCGCAAAGTAAATTTTATTACTCCTTAAAAATGCAAAACGATAAACCCGTCACAAAAAAATCCGTTCCCACTTCAGCGGGAAAACCGGTTGTAAAAAAGATCAGCAGACGCAAGGTCTTGAAAAGTCTTATTCTTGCACCGGTTCAGATGAGCTTATTCCTGTCCGCTATCAGGGCTCAGGGAAATGTATTGGGATATTCACCGGCAAACGATCTGCAGGGGAATTTTTATCCCGGACCCGGGAGTCAGGCAGATAATCCCTACACTCCAAACCTGCCCATGGGGAAAGCACAGGGGATCAAACCAGGCAGGGTAAGCTGGGTATGGGATCCCTCATCCACAAATCCCGGTTGTGCAAATAAACCCGTATCAAAAGAAACACCTGCAGCAAAGTATGATGCATGGTTCCAGGATAAAAATACCAGCCAGGAAAAAGTTGATCAGATGCTCATAGCCGGTCTCTGTTCAATGGTTGGCAAAGAAAAACCAGGTGAAGCGTGGGATGCTGTATTCAGGTTTCATAATCTGAAGCGTGGCAAAGGAAATGTTCCATACAATAAAGGTGAAAAAATATATATTAAGCTGAACAGGACCTCTGCTTCGGGCGGAATGGACCCTGAGTACAGGAGACTGGAAGATAAGCCGCTGCCTCTGGCGTTCGAAACATCACCTCAGATTGTCCTTTCAACGCTCAGGCAGCTGGTTAATGCGGCTGGTGTACCCCAGGAGTGCATTTACGTGGGAGACGCGATGAGAAATATTTACCAGGATGAATACATTAAATACCATACGGAGTTCCCCGATGTAAATTATCTTTCAAGTTTCGGCGCCACGCATGGAAGAATACTTTGCCGTGAAAGCAGCAAAAATCTGATTTTCTATTCGGATAACAAATCTGTTATGGGCGATGGGGGATCGGATAAGATCTATACGGTACTGGAAGATGCAGAATACCTGATCAACCCCGCAGCCATGAAAGGACATGGGATCGCCGGGATCACCCTTTGCGCCAAAAATCATTTCGGAACACAGACAAGGCGCAGTGCCGCGCACCTCCATCCCGGGCTGAACAGGAAGGGTTACGGCAATTACAGGGTACTTGTAGACCTAATGGGTAACAAATATACCGGCGACAGGAATCTTTTCTTCATACTTGACGCCCTCTGGTCAGGCAGGGATTGGAACGGACTTCCGGTTAAATTCTTAATGCCTCCCTTTAATAATCACTGGAGCTCGTCCCTACTCCTGTCACTCGATCCGGTTGCAATAGAATCGGTGGCTTTTGATTTCCTGAGGACTGAGTTCTCATACGAAGAGCATACCACGCCTCATATTTATAATCCCGGAGTTGATGATTATCTGCACCAGACTGCAGATTCCGTAAACTGGCCAGCAGGGATCATCTACACTCCGAATGGCGATGGTGTCCCTATGCCGGGGAGTCTTGGCGTTCACGAGCACTGGAGCAACCCGGTTGACAAGCAGTATTCGCGGAACCTTGGTAAAGGAGAAGGGATCGAACTGTTGAAAATTTTCCAGAACAAGGTAAGCTGATCGGTCCTGAAGGGTAAATAAGACTTCGCGATCTGCGGATCATTGGATCATCCCACCGCACCCCATTGGCAGGTTATTTTATGTCATTAGTCCTTTACAATTATGACGACGGCAAAATATCCACCAATGGATTCCTGATCTAATAAAGTAATTTTTCAGGTCATAACTTCTGGCATCAACTATCCCTGTAGCTGACAACTCAGAAAACTTTTTAAGATTCTTCAGTTGCCTTGCCATCATTATTTTATTAACAACAGAAAAAACAAAGAAGAATCCCCGTGAAAATATATCAGTATTATAATAGCCTTTTATCTTACACCATAATTTAGCATTTGTCGCCTTCTCCACAATTCTGTATTCAATAAACATATCCCTCATGTAAAAATTAACCGGTGGATTAATCGGTGAACAGAAACGACCCGCAATAAATGAGTTTTCATTAAATTCGAAAATATTAAATGCTAATAAGAAGTGTGTATTTGTTTTTAATGGGGGCAGGTTTTCAATGATGAAATCAGGTGATTTTTTACATCTGTTATCAACAAAATCATAACTATAAGGGGCAACGCATAACTGTTTTAACCATACAAAAATGTCCGACGCACCTGCTTTTATTTCAACACACCGAAGAAGTTCCCTGCAATCTGCATTTGAAATATTGGGCAACGAATCAACAAAAAAAGAGGGCACAGCACAAACTTTCATCTTCATCTAATACCGATTTATACTTAATTAAATGAAAGTAATTATCTTCTGTAAAGTTAATCACAATCAAAATTACGAATAAAATTATCTGCCCTGTAGCGGTTTACAGCTAATCTTTCTGCACCCGGGAGGCCGATTATCTATTGATTTGATCTGAAGATTAATTTTTTAATTTATTTGTATTTAGTTTAATTTTGATATTAACATAATAAGATTTAACCACTTATCATGGAAATAGGCGAATTGACTTTCATTGGTTTCTGCAGTCTGGCCGCAATAAACGCTGCATTTTTTGCCTGCTTTATTTGGCTTAAACGGAACAGAAATACCTATGCAAACACCCTGCTGTCTCTTTTTATGATAATTACTGCATATCGTATTACGCAAATGTTGCTTCACGACCTTCAGGATGATTTTAGTCTGGGTATAAATGTCAGAACTTTTTTCTTTTTTATTCCCACATTTCCATTAATTGGTCCGTTTCTGCTGCTGTATATCAAATCTATATCCACGAAGGATTTTAAATTCAGACCTAAACACCTGTTTCACCTGTTGCCATTCATAACTTTCCTGATAATTGACCTTTTAAATCGTGGGAACTTCCCGCTTTCGCCCGATAATCGGACTCACTACCTCACTTATCGTGTGGAAATAACCGTCATCCTTGTACAGTTTCTTTTATATGTCATAGTCTCGTTTAGTTTTGCCCTGAAGTTGATAAAGCAGGATATTTCAGAGAAATTCTCAAAAGAAAATATTGATCCTTACTACATAAGGAATATAGTTTTAATAATATCATTTATCTGGATAATATATACAATGTACTGTATTCAGACCTATTTTCGATTCTATTTCCCAACAATGGTAATTGAAGCAGTTTACTACTCTATCCTCAGCTATTTAATCCTTTATTTTGAGTTAAGAGGACAAAGGATAACTTCTGCTAATAATTATGCGACAAGGTATAAATCTTCAGTACTTTCGGCTGAAGATGCTTCAAAGTTTAAAGCAATAATTCTTGAAAACATACGCAAAAACGAATTTTATAAAGATCATAATATCACTCTTGGGAAATTCTCTAAAAGTATTTCCCTGACACCGCACATCGTTTCCCAGGTTATTAACGAACAACTCACCTGTAACTTCAACGATTTCATTAATTCATATCGGGTTGAAGAAGCTAAGAAAATGTTGAAAGATCCTCTAATGAAGAATATCACTGTAGCGAGTATTGCATTTGACAGCGGTTTTAACACATTATCTGCATTTAATACGGCATTCAAGAAATTCACTGGTCTTACTCCCAGCCAATTCCGGGACAGGTAATACCAGCAGCCTGGAATTCAATTTAATACTCCTCTATTTAATCTGATAATCAATTTTATTGAATTATAAATAAGTCTGACAATTTTATAAAACAGTCTTATTGAATTATGATTCAGATAGGTCTTTATGATCAGCAGCCAGATCTTTGTTCCGGTTATTTTAAAATAAAGAGTACTGATGGCTAAAATATCAAACCCTTTCAAAATTTTTAAAGAATGCAAATAATCAGTGAACCATATTCAGTTATCGATTGGGACAACGTCACGATTGAAAAACACTCCGGAGAAACCGGATTTGCCTGGTCCAGAACCATTGAAACGGGAAACATCAATATCGTATTAGTAGAATATTCTCCGGGATTCAGGGCTGATCACTGGTGCTCCAGAGGCCACGTCATGCACCTTCTTGAGGGGGAATTGAATATTGAACTCAAAGATGGGTCAGTTATAAGAATAACAAAAGGAATGTCATGTTGTTTCAGTGACTGCCAGGCAACTGCTCATAAGCCCTTTACAGGTATTGGAGCCTTTTTATTGGTGGTAAACTGACTTAGACTAACCTGTATTATAGAGAATATTAAGTGAATAATTATTGAATTAAAAAGAAGACATCATGAAAGTTACAGCATTTATTGGCAGTGGAAGGAAGCGGCATTCTTACCATGCTTGTGAAAAATTTCTTCAAAATCTGCACTCTTTAGGTAATATAGAGTATGAATTAGTACGATTAAGTGAGTACAATCTCGGAACCTGTAAAGGTTGCAGGGTGTGTTTTGATAAGGGGGAAGAATCCTGCCCGTTTAAGGACGACAGAGATATACTGGTGGAAAAAATGAGAAATTCTGATGGAGTAATCTTTGCATCTCCCAATTACTCTTTCCAGGTATCCTCACTAATGAAAATTTTCCTGGACCGGCTTGCTTTTACTTTTCACCGCCCCGGCTTTTTCGGGAAAACATTTACAAGCATCGTTGTACAGGGAATAGGCAAGGGTGAACAGATCGTAAAATACCTCGACTTCATTGGAAAGGGGATGGGCTTTAATACTGTCAAAGGTTGCTGCATAAAAACCCTGGAACCAATGACAGAAAAAGCACATAAGGAATTTGACAGGATCATTGACCTGCAAAGTAAAAAATTTTATTCTCAACTGGTGAAAAGTGAATATCCCTCTCCTTCATTATGGTGGCTTATGGTATTCAGGATGGGACGAACCAGCATGCATAAAATGCTTGATGAAAACTGGCGGGATTATACCTACTACAGAGATAAAGGATGGTTTGAATCAGATTACTTTTATCCTGTGAAACTGAATCCAGTCAAGAAACTGTCAGGCAAAATATTCGATAAACTGGCCCTTCAGATAATAAGAAGTTAAATGGCAGGATATCGGAAAATAGAGGAAATTGAAAAGTTTTGGTTCCAATGAAGATTCTATTCTGGGAATGAATGGTTTCGTTTAGTGCTGGTCATGCATTTTAAAAAATAAAATTTTAAAGAATTTAAATAAAAATGAAAACAACAATTTCAGGTTTAACTATGAACAAACCTATGACGTATGGTGGCGTTGGCCCTAAATTAGCTCTGTTAAGTCTTCCATACATAATCCTTTCATTAATTGTGATGTTTAAATATCCTGAATTCTTTGATATAAAACTCCTGGATTTTCCTGGCATAAAAATGTCAGGATTTATCTGGTTAGTACTGGGAATTATTTACTGGATATACTCGGCCATCTATTTTTTAAAATACTTTAAGCCTGGTACCCTCATTACAAAAGGACCATTTTCTCTTTGCCGGAATCCAATATATTCCTCTTTAATAGTTTTTATCATACCTTCCCTGGCACTGATCTTCCATTCAGGATTAATACTTACTATTTCCCTGGTATTATACCTGGGATTTAAGCTATCGATTCACGGGGAAACCATTGTGCTCAGAAAGATTTTTGGCGAAGAATATAACATATATGAAAGATCTGTAAATGAGATCTTCCCGTTTCCCCGTTACATTTTCAGGTAAACTGACATCAATTGAGAAAAAAATTGACATGTAATATCTTTGATATTAAAGTATTTGTTCCAAGTAATAAGTAATTTTCGAATAAGAAACAAAATGGTTGAGAAATCATCTTTAAATCCCTCACCAGTGTTTTAAATTTGGTAAAAGTATCTAAAACCTGACAAAACCTGGAATATTTCTACACCGGATGGACTTCTTCTATATTTTCCATCTCCTCTCTTGTGAACGTATGTAGTTTTACAATTTTGGCTTCCGATCTGAATAACGGAGGTATAATCTGCCTGGCCTGGTCCTTGTTTTCTACCTCCACTATCAGCCAGGCTTTATGTTCACCATCATGGCAACCCCAATCAGCATGCCTTAAAAAGTGTGAACCGGTTTGGA
Source organism: uncultured Bacteroidales bacterium (assembly GCA_963737255.1). Taxonomy (GTDB): domain Bacteria; phylum Bacteroidota; class Bacteroidia; order Bacteroidales; family VadinHA17; genus LD21. The sequence continues at coordinate 384,194 of CAVTSB010000002.1, read as the reverse complement.
AAAATACTTGCACTGCATTATTACACGCAGATTTTGTTGCTTCATGTGGTACTTCAATAAGATACCTTTCCATTTATAGCTCCTTTCTGATATTTGTTAGCCCTGAAGTATTTGAAAAATTAATGTATCTGCATTTTTATATGTTACCATTGCAGGTGTGTTGGGCTTTTTCTTTCTGACTTACAAACAATCTGGATCACTCTTTGTTAAAGCCAGACTCAAATTCATTTCAAAAGGTCTGAAAATTAATTTGCAGGTACATTTAGTTAAATTAAAATTGACTGGACTGTCTGGCTTCAAGGAAAAATCACAATTTTAGCTTTAAAGTAAAAAAACTGAGCTTTTAAGAAAAACATAATCAACTGCTCCCTCCTAACTTTGTATCATATTAGGTTATAAAGTCTATTATTACATTGATAATCAATATTAATGTTTAATAAAGACAGAACCAGAACTAAATAATAATAGAATTTAAAAAAGGAGGTTAAAATGAAAAAGAAAAGAACAATGCATTCTGTGATCTTACTTCTTTTTTTATCTTTTTTTGTAAGTCCTGTAGTAAAGATGGTGATATAGGAAATGAAACTTCATTAAAGAGTGCCTCAATACAAGGGAAAGTTTCTGCAGATAAAAAAGGGAATGTAAATGTCACTGTCACAGAATTTGCAACAAACATTGCGTGTCCCCGTGGTCTGAAATTTGGACCTGATGGAAATCTATACGTCGCATCGGCTGGTTCCGGGGGCACTAATTCAACAGCTGGCTTATGTGGCGAAGATGTGCTTCCAATGGTACAATCTCTTAGTGGAAATACTGGGAAGATCATCAAAATCAGTCCCGATGGAATAGTTTCAACGGTAGTCGATAATTTACCTTCTGGTAGAAATGGCTTTGGTGATGTTCAGGGCCCTTCAGATGTCGAATTTATTGGTAATGATCTATATGCGTTATTAGTTGCAGGATGTTCTCACGGAACCCGGGAATATCCAAGTGCAGTTTTAAAAGTGAATACAGAAGCGAATGCTGTCACCGTTGTTGCAGATTTAAGTGCGTATGTCCATAATAATCCCGTTGCGGCTACTGATGAAGATGATTTTGAACCCGATGGAACGCCTTATAGCATGATTAACGTGAGAGGTGACCTTTACATCGTGGAACCCAACCACGGTGAATTGATTAAATCGACGACCAGAGGGGAGGTTTCAAGAGTGCTTGATTTCTCTGCTCATTATGGACACATCGTACCCACCGCAATTGCATATAACGGTAACTTCTTTGTTGGAGATTTAAGAACCTTCCCGCTCGTTGAAGGAAGCTCAAATATTTATAAAGTTACGCCTGGCGGGCAGGTTAAAATATGGGAATCTGGCTTTACGGGTGTGCTGGGCGTAGCATTTGATAAAAATAACAGGATGTACGTTCTGGAGACTTCACAGGCTCCTGGCCCGGCACCAATGACTGGAAGAGTTATACGTGTAAATGAAGATAAAACCAGAGATATTGTTGTTGATAACCTGTTTTTCCCGACCGCAATGACTTTTGGTCCTGGCGGTGCACTGTATATATCAAATATGGGATTTGGACCTCCAACGGGTCAAATTCTAAAAGTGGTATTCAATTCTAATTAAAATAGTTATTATTAATCTTAAACATGATATTATGAAAACGTTTTTGAAAATATTAATCATCGTTTTTCTGTTCTCCGGTCTATTTGCCTCAATGCAATCCTGTGAGGATAAACTGTCCGGAACCAAAGATTCAGGAATACCGGAGCTTACAATCAATGAAGAATTTCAGGTAAATTCGGGTACCTCAAGCTCTGACCAGGTGGAAACAATTACTGATTGTAACCTGAATGGATGGGAAAGACACGGAACAGCCTGGGTGCGTAAGGAACGATAACATTTTGTTAATGGGCCTTCCACGCTTCCAATTAGGAAACGGCAGCGTCCGAATTTAATTGCCCGGATGCAAAATTCATCAGATTAAAAAACAATCAATCTGTAGGAACCCGGTTATCATCCATTTCAGAGCTGTCCTATTCAACTTACGTAAGCAAAGTACAGGTTCCATGCAGATAAGCATTTTTATTGTTTTACAAATTGATATAAACGGAGATGGTACTCTTTGATTTTCCAATAGTCTTTAACCCGAACTTTTCAAACTGAACATATGGATTGAAGGTGAGGGTTCTGACCAGGGACCAATTCAAAGGAATGTCTGGCAAACCTGGGATCTGTTAACGGATGTTTGGTGGAGAATTGGACCCGATCCTGATCCTTACAATGGTGGCGAACTATTCACACCTGACGATTTAATCTGAGAGTATCCAAATGCAACCATTAGGAATCAGGGGGAAGGTGCAGGTTCCATAAGAATTAACTGGGTGCACCTGTTTTGGTGGTTTCTTGGATCCTTTTACAGGGTTACGCGGATAATTTTAAGAATTGGTATAAATGGTCCGACAACAGTTTATGATTTTGAAGAGACGACAGCCAATGCAGGATCGGATCAAAATGTAATTCTCGGGTATGGAACTAATTGCGCTACATTAACAGGAATAGCTGAAGGAGGCGTTGCACCTTATTCTTACTCATGGTCGCCTGGTGGCTCAACTCGTGACCAGGCTTCGACTAAAGTTTGTCCCGAATTCACAACAACTTATACACTCACCGTCACAGACGCAAACGGGTGTAGTCGAACGGATGATGTAACGGTTTTTGTAAACGACGTGAGATGTGGGAATAAAATGGATAAAGTAAAAGTTTGCCATAAGGGGAAAGAGATATGTATTGAATCTAAAGATGTTGAAGATCATCTGGCCCACGGAGATTTATTGGGCGGTTGTCAAACTTCAGATTAGTTCTCCGGGTAAAATGACATGTTGGAGGTAAGATAGATTCCTTTCCTTTATTTAATCACAAGAGGCCGTTTCAAATTATAAAATGAGACGGCTTTTAATTTTAATTTCTTTCCCTTGTTATCTGGTTACTGTGTTTTTTTAAGGATTTTCTTTATTGGTACTGAGAATGGAGAGTAGTTTAATTTAAACACTTACTATTAATATCGGGCGTAAAAAAAAACATTTGTTTGATTTAATTTAATTCCTTAACTTACTCTGTATAAAAGCTTCCCGATAATGATCAATACTTATGATGACATAGTATCCCACCCTGATGCTTTTAAGCAGCTTTCTGTGAGAGATTTGCTTTTCGTGTATTTCAAGTGTCCGCAAGTAGCCAGATTTCAGCAGTTATATAATCATTACAACCAATTTACATTTTCACTAAAGGGAGAAAGAATTTTGCATCAGGGGGAAAAATCGTGGAAAGTAACACCCCAAACATCATATTTTCAGCGTAAAACTGCATATGTTCAGGAAGTATTGGATTCAAAGGGTTGGGAAGTACTTGTTTTTCATATTCCGGATGAATTTCTGATACAATTTGCAAAGGAATTCCTGGATAATTTATCGATTGAAAAATTACCGGATTTAACAACCGATATGTTTATTAAGATAGAACTGAATGATGCAACAAGATCTTATTGTTATAGTATGCTTCCCTTTTTCACACAAAAAATTCCGCCTTCTGAAAAATTACTTGAATTAAAATTTAAGGAACTTCTCTTAGATATTTTATCCAATCCTTCAAATAAACAATTGCTTTCGTACATTCTGCATCTAGGCGACGATATCAAAACCCCAATTTGGCAGGTCATGGAAAAAAATTACACTTATAATTTAACCCTTAAAGGTTTTGCCCGGATATCAAGTCGCAGTCTGGCTGCATTTAAAAGGGATTTTTTTGAATATTATCAAACAACTCCCGGAAAATGGTTAACCAACAAACGGCTTAAACATGCAGGGATGTTATTAAAAACTACAAATCAAAGTATTTCTGAAATTGCATTTAATTCCGGCTTCGAAAATATATCGCACTTTAGCAGGATTTTTAAAGAAAATTCTGGGTTATCCCCTCTTAAGTTTAGAAAAAATCAGACACCATTACATGATTTGGTAAAAAAGCAGAATCCCCGCCCGTAAAAACCAAAGAAGGAGCCTGTGCTGAATCCTGTATAAACATCTCATTGTCTCTATTGTTCGCCTGTTATATTTTATTTTGGGGATATTATCATTTCATCACAATCGTTGAAATCACAGATATTATTATTCTTCCTGAACTGTATTCTTTTTTGAGCTTTTGATAAACACTTTATGTAGCTGTTAATATTTACAACTTTAGCTGGATTTTTAACGATCAGAGGTATCACCCCAACCTTTTGAAGGTCATCCTTCTCCTGGTAATTCGTTTCACAGACATAGTACATTTCCATGTCAATCTCAAGCGGATCTCCGTCAGCGGGAAACTGATTAACTGTTATTTCAGGCAAATCTGTTTTATCAATAACATTGAATAGCTTAATTTTCACTTTGCTCATAATTACTCAGATAAGTAAATAAATTCCGGTTACACTTTGAAGTCTTATTATTCTTTTTAGCCAGTCTGCTATACAGATATGGAGTGAAGATCACTCAAAATCAATATAAGCATACTTAAAACACATCGTAATTGATTTATATTGATTTACAAAATCTTTACCGATATTACCATATAAATCGGGGTTTAAAGTATTTTTCTCAAGGGCAATATAGGCATTAGTCAGAACAAAACTTTTTGATCCGCAATCCAACTTAATTTCGGGCAATAATTTAGCCTTTTGGGTTATAGTGCCTCCCACACTTGAATATGAAAAAACAGTATCTTTCAGCGCTTTGAAATTCATTGAATCGATATCGTACATGTTTCTATAAAAACCTGTATTTGAATTTCCTGTATCGAAGAAAAAAGGAAGTTTCTTATTTTTATAAGCAACATCTATAATATAATCATCGCCTTTAATAAATAAGTTGGGAATATTGGTTTCAGCATTTGGATTTTTAGGAATGTAAATAAGCGAATCTGTAAAGCGAATGGATTCGAAGCGCATAATTACAGGAAAACCAATAACCCCGTTGATTTTGTATCTTCCATTCGCAAAGGTCAACAGACTATCCGGAAAAACAATAAATTCTGCATTTTTAAATTCAATATTTTCGATAGATCCCCGATCGGCAATAGCTATTTTAGAAGCATTACGTGCACCTGTTGCGCCCATTATGTAAACAACTGCTTTGGGTAGTACCCTGAGATTTAACTTTTTAGCAGTTGATTCACTTACTACATTTACATTGGCACCTGTATCGAAGATCATATCAACAATCGAGTCGTTATTACTTTTCACGCGGAGCAGATAATAACCTGCCAGATCTTTTATGACTTTAATTTCAGTATCTGCATTCTTAATTACAGAAGTGGGTAATTCATTCTCTAAAAACCCATACCCGATATAATCATCTTTCAATTCGACAAAATCGCTTGAATCAATAAATCGTTTATAATTATCAATTAAATCCTTACTTAATTCTTTCAATTTTTTATAATTACACAGCTTCAGGTTATTGTAATATTCCGTCTGGACCAAATTGTAATTTACAGTGTCGCTGAATTTGCTGAATTGTTCCCGGAATCTTTGAATCAGTGTGTTTGATTCCTCAGGTTGGTTTAAGACCGACTTCAGAATAAGATCATAATAGATCAGGGTTTTATCATTATAGGTATTCCTGTTGGCAGACAGTTCTGTATTAAGTTCGCTGAATTTATTACTGTCAACCAGCGCATTCAGTTTTTTAATTGGCTGAAATACATTAGTACATGCCATTTCAAAACATAATACCATGAAAAAGAGGCAAATTCTTATTAATTTTTCCATAGTTCAAATTTAATAGTTTAAGAGCTAGGATAAGTCTTTCGCTCCCTACCTTTATCCGGTTTTCACATTAGAACAAGTGAAATTTCCCAAAGAGTGGCAGGAATAATTTCCAAATCTTAAATGATCATGAAATAGAAAGCCTTTCAGGGATTGTTGAAAAAGTCCTTTTTAACCCTGCCTACCGGCAGGCAGGTGCAAAGAACGTAAAGATGTCGCAAAGAACGCAAAGCTAAGACACATAAATTCAGCTCTTTGCGAACTTTGCGTCTTTCCTTTGCGCCCTCTGCGGTTAAATGATTTTGACTTATTCAACAGCCCCATGTTGTCAAAATATGTCCAGAAATATTAAAATATTGGAAATGTTAAAATCCTGAGCATATGTTATTGGTAGCTTTTTCATTCTTCGGAATCTTCCTCAAAACCATGAAATGGTAAATCATCAGCACACTGCAATTTAGTATCAACTTCGATACTGATTATACCTGCCTTTTAATTTCTCTATAGAATACTCTCTTCAAAAAACTCTTCAAATCTGAGTATACGTTTGTTGTTTTCCTTATTGAACAGCAGATGCTCAAAATCTTTGGCTTTGGTTTTCAGGTCAGTATTCTTAAGGCGCTTTTTAACTTCAGCCTTTAATTCAACTGCATTCTTAATGCCGATCCTCTTTGCAAGGAAGTCATAATCAGGCTTCGTTTGACCCAGAAGAAACATCAGGTCGTAGAAATCACGACCCTTTCCTCTTTCTACAAGGGCTGTCGCTTTCATTGCACACAGAACAGCGTCAGGAGGTACAGGGAATGGAAAGTAAAAGCCACAACCTTTGATATTTTTTATTTCCGGTGTATAAGTTACTCCCTGATCCTGAGCTTCAATTTTTATAAGGAACCTTTCATCCCTGTGTCCTGAAAGCCCCATATCAAAAAGGAACATCGGAAAGTAAATATTTCTTCTGAATGCCGTCAGCTTCGGACTCTTTTTATCCTTAGATTCTACTTTATATCCGTTTCTTTTAAGGAAATGCATGACATCATCACTCATTTGCAGGAACTCCTCCTTGTTCATCTCCTTACAGTCAAAGTCCAGATCTTCTGAGAATCTGTCTATTCCCTTTACCAGGCGAAGGTTGGTACCGCCAATGAAAATGAGCTTACGGATGTATTTTGTCGTGGACAGGTAGTCCAGAATTGACAACTGAATATATTCCTTCATCATGCTTTTGCCAAGAAGTGTATTATTCCTGATCTGCTCAGGGAAATAGTTCTTTATTAAGTTCAGGTCTACCATATAGTTCTTACTTAAGGTTATGTACTTTTCTCAGCATCTCAATGCGATTACTGAGTGCTTTGCTGCCAATACGGTCAGAGAATTCCGTTAATCTTTCTGCATTAAAGTCATCCTCCATATAAGATTCATCGAGACGCAGTTCTTCAAGGTCACGTTCTGTATTATAAAATGGATAAAGATAGAGCAAGTCTATTAATGCCTTTTCTGGTGTGGCGAACATTATCCGTCTGCCGCCTTCCATCTCCCTCAGATCATATCCGAACATCATGTCAGGCTTGATATTTTTATATGAATACTCACCGAAATCATTGCTGAATGTTATTGTCTTCAAAGTTGTCACGCTTGTTATCTGAGGTACAGCCTCGGGGATAATCCCGTAAAATGACAAAGCAGTATGTAATGATATGTAAGAAGGCTTGTATATTATGTTAGCAAAATAGAGTGCAAATTCTGTTGACTCCCTGTATTCAGGGAAGGCATAATAACCCTGCCGAAGCCGGATGAGGTAACCCTGCCTTACCCAGCGTCCCAGATTGTTCCTGTTAAACTCAGGATAGGATGCATACACCTGGTTTGTGGTAAAGCATGCCAGGGATAGAAACCTGTTTCTGAATTCAATGAAATTCATTTTATTTCTATTATGCATCAAATATAGTGCATTACAGAAACAAAAACAAAATTTCATTCTTCGGAATCTTCCTCAAAACCATGAAATGGTATATCATCATCCGGGTCTTTATCGAACGGGCCAATACCCGGAGGATTAAAAAGTCCCCACCGGTCAATTATATAATCCCATTTATCAAATCCTGCCACCCAGTCAATGAATAAGCAGCCGGTATTCTTCAATAAGGTCTCTTACCATCTGATAATACCCGACATATTCAAAACCAAACATATCGAGTGAATGCTGCTGGACCATCAGGTCGCGTGCTGCTTTACGTATTATGGCAGCATTTTCCATTTTGAGGTCATACAACCCGGCTGCCTCAGCGCCGGCCACTTTTACAGTCAGGAGTGCGGCATCACATAACATGCAGCTTTTAACATCATTAAGGTATTCATCGTTCTCAGGGATAAGAGCTGTAATTTTACTTACCATATCAAAGATCTCTTTTCCTTTCAGGTAAATAGGAAGTTTTTCCGGCTTTATGATATCATCATCTTCGTCTGAATACATATTTCGTTATTAATTTTGACAGTACTCTATAGATCAACAATATATACTAGGGTCATTCAAAACTTTTTGCAAGTGCATTCTTTAATTTACCAGACACTAAATTTTTTCTCGACTCCGGTTCATAAAACAGGAATTAAAACTTCAAGACTAATTTAAATATTTTGAATTTAACCCAAATTGTTTAAGACTACTCTATGCCTATCCAAATAGATATGATTATTCTGACTTAGATTATTGATCCTCTCCCTGCCAGAAACTCCAATTCGCTTATATGCATTATTATCGATCGCATCAGAGAGAATTATTTTTCCGCTATTTTTACAACTGATGAGATGTCTGTCAAACAGGGCATCATATGAGGTAATTTTTATTTTGAGTTTTTAAAGCCAATCCGGGAGATAGTAATGGTGAGCTTGTTAAAGATGTGAAGATCGGAGATTTTGCATTGCCCTGGGAGACACATGATAAAATTACGTCAATTCCAAAAGGTTATGTCAGGTGGTATGAATGGACCTATCGCTCTAAGGCCTGCACATTCCCGGATTCGGTGGTTCATTTGTTAATGTCTCAGCACGGATAAACAAAAACCCGGTTCAACAGTTAATTCTTTTACAGATATATGGAACATGAAGGCTGACGATAAATTATTCGGGATTATGCCGGTCATTGGCCTGGGCACCTGGGAAATGACAGGCAACATTTGTATCGGCGGTGTTGCAAGCGCCCTCAAACTTGGATACAGGCATATTGATACCGCACAGATTTACGGCAACGAAAAAGAGGTCGGAAAGGGGATCCGGCAATCGGAAGTAAAAAGGGAAGAGATTTTTCTAACAACCAAGGTCGCCACATTCAACCTGACCCCTGCCGGGATAAACCGCACCGTCCCTGAAAGCCTGGAGAGGCTTGCCACTTCTTATGTCGATCTTCTGCTTATCCACTGGCCAACCGGGTCAATGGTCCTCGAAGATTGCCTTGAGACCATGTTCGGACTGAAGGAAAAAGGGCTCGTAAAACATGTGGGGGTAAGCAATTTTGATCCCGGATTGTTTACAAAAGCCATGAGTATTGGCCCTGTTCTGACTAACCAGGTGAAATTCACTCCCTGGCATAAAGAATTTGAAAATCTCGCAGTTGCCAGAGCAAAGGACAGGATAATAACCGCTTACAGTCCCCTTGCCAGGGGAGGGATCGTGAACGACAAGACGCTGGGTAAGATCGGTTCGAAATACGGGAAGAGCGCTTCACAGGTCACCTTACGCTGGCTCATCCAGCTCGGGAATATATCGGTAATACCAAAAGCCTCCGGCAAACGGCACCAGGAAGAGGACATTGATATTTTTGATTTTGAACTCACCCCGGAGGAGATGGAATCGATAAAGAAAATCCACAGATTATTGCACTGACAATTTATTTTATTTTACTTTCTTTTAACCGTAAAAGAAAGTAACAAAGAACCGAATCCTGCTTTAGCGGGATGAGCTCGCGAACGAAGTGAGCAAAAGCGACCGGAAACGAAAAATTAAGCCTTTTTGGGCGCCTTTTCTTTCGTACTTTGACTTCGTCGAGCTCGGGGTTGAAAAACTTCCTGCGAATAAAAGCCTTTTAATCAACCCCTCGGTTCTTTTTGCGTAAAAAGAAAGGACAAGAAAAAAGTGAGAGCTTTACCGGCCATAATCAAGAATATCCTCCATGTTTATTTCCAGGACACTGCAAAGCATCTTAAGGGTATTCCCGCGTGGTAAAGGTTAACAAGATGGCAATCATAATTAATCTGGATGTGATGCTTGCAAAGCGGAAGATGCGATTAAATGAGCTTTCGGATTTAGTTGGCATAACCGTATCGAACCTCTCGGTTTTAAAGACAGGTAAGGCAAAAGCAATTAAACTGTCAACGCTTGATGCAATCTGCGAAGCACTGAAATGTCAGCCGGGTAACTTACTGGAATTTCGAAAAACTGGTTCCGGATAAGTCCTGTATGACCCCGGTTCGCTTGGGCAAGACCAAACGACCGCAAGACCATATATTGGCTCAGGGCTCAGGGCTCAGGGGCGACGACGGGTGATCCAGGAACAACAATTAACGTCTTTTGTTAATAATTTTCTGCTCTGTAAACATTGGAGTCTGTTAACAAAATAGGAATAATAACTACTTTTAAAACAAAATAATTTTCATTTCGGATTCCGGATTGTGGATTTCGGATTCTTTTATTCCGCAATCTCAAATCCGCAATCCGCAATAACTAATCTGAATAAGATATGGCGCAACAATATTTAGATCACTCAAAAGCAATCTTAACTTCTAATCGTTCTAATTTTAAAGGAGGAAGCAAAGAATCCGGGATTATCTCTTTGTTCGGGTATCAGAATGAATATGATCTCAGAGAAGGGTATCCATTATTGACCACTAAAAAGATGGCTACAAGATCCATGTTTCATGAAACTATATGGTTCCTGAGAGGGGATACAAATATCAAATATCTTGAAGACAATAATGCCCCAATATGGCGTCCTGATGCTTTTCAGGGCAACCTTCCCGGGATGCAAAAAGAAGGAATTTTCCCTGAAAGTATTGCAAAGTATTCTCCTGATTGGGACAAAGCAATGGAAGAATATGGTCATAGAATAAAAGAAGATCCCGAGTTTGCAGAAAGATGGGGCGATGCCGGACCAATTTATGGGAAACAATGGAGAAAATGGGAATATTTTGATCATGACAAAGGGCAGTTTGTTGAAATAGATCAACTGGGAAAATTGATAGATGGTCTGAGAAAAAAACCAACCGGGAAAAAACACATTGTTGATTCATGGAATCCCGGAGACACCCCAAAAATGTCTTTGCCACCATGTCATGTTTTATACCAGGCAACTGCCAATGAAGAAGGCGAGTTAGAATTGCAACTTTACCAGAGAAGTTGTGATCAGTTTCTGGGTGTTCCTTTTAATATTGCCAGTTATGCGGCTCTTACCCAGGTAATAGCCCAGGAAGCAGAGATGGTTCCAAAAACATTTATCCATACTTTTGGAGATTCACATTTTTATGCCGGTATTGGGAAGAGAACTCAATGGCACAGGGATAACTTCAGGGAACTACAAAAGAGAATAAGAAGTGTTTCTGCTAGAGATGAATATTTAGAAGTTGTTGATTGGATTAATAAAAATGCTCCTGGTGACGGCAATGAAGAAAAATATGATCATGTGACTGCCATTCTTGAACAAATGTCAAGAGAACCCAGACCTTTACCTGAATTACACATTTCAAAAAAACCCTTTGATCAACTAACTATTGATGATTTTGTCGTGGAAGATTATAATCCTCATCCTGCGATCAGAAGGAGTATGGCTGTATAAGCAACTTAAGCGGCATGCGGTCTTGCAGTCTTGCAGTCGTTTAGAAATCAATTAACTGCAGCAAGCTCAGGGTAATTGAAGAACTTACACGGAGTGACACAGAGAAGCACAGAGTTACACAGAATTCTTACACCCTGAGCTCTGTGCCCTGGGCTCTGAGCCATTGAGACGTTACGCCTTTACACCTAAATTATTAATAATATGGAGGAGTTAGTTTTTGCTATTCCAACAGACAGGTTTTGGAAATTAATTACTTATAAAAAAAAGGGTTTAATAAAGGAAAATAGTAAAGTATTAAAAAGGATTGTTCAAAATGGTTTGTTTCTTAGAAGAAGTGAATTAGAAAAAGACCCTTCTTTTAAACAGATTATTCCATACGCAATTATCTCTAATAAAGAACCGGAGCTAAGCGGAGTTCGGCAAAGCCAATCATATTATTTATTCAGGAGGAAATCCAGGCAGGCAGAAAAAAGATTACACAATAAATTCTCTTTAGGAGTTGGAGGTCATATGAACCCTGGCGACTCAATGGAATCGGAAGAACAATATTTAATTGATGAATTAAAAAGAGAACTATATGAAGAAGTCAAATTATTAAATGGGTGTCTGATAGAGGAGATTGAATTTATTGGCTTTATAAATGATGATACAATTCCGGTCGGCCGTGTTCATATTGGACTTTTATATAACATCCATGTATCAAATAAAGAGGTATATATTAATGAAACGGATAAAATGACGGCAGACTGGATAGATAAACCCAATCTGGCTGAATTTTATGAAGGAATGGAAACATGGTCCAAAATAACATTTGATTTCTATATTAAATGAAAGAATTCACTAATGCCAATGATGCCTGTGCTTCAAACCTGCACTTTAACGGATAACATTTTCATGTTTTCTGAGAAAAGCTGAGATGGTTAATTACAAACCTGATGTCGCTCCATGAAACCTTGTCTCCCAGGGCTGCTTTAACCGGTCCCATTTTAAAATCTCCGGTTCCTTCAAAGTGGCCGGTGATCAGGTCAGTAATCTCCTGTGATACAAATTCACTGACCGGAATTTCACCCGTTCCCACATAATATGCCAGATGTCCTTCTATAGTATTAATACTCAGCTTTCTTTCCTCTGCTATCTGTGCAATTGTCTTACCTTCCCTGAAAAGATCGTAACTTATTTTCTTCGTTTCTTCCTTTACCTTTTTTGCTTTCTTTTTCTCAGTGAGGATTATATCAGGCGGTTCAATATTTTCTTTCGTGCAATATGAAATAATAATGTCTAAAAGCTCTTCACCATATTTTTCTGATTTCTTTGTGCCCATACCCTTTACCAGTTTAAGAGCACGCAGTGACTGAGGTACAAAATTTGCCAGCGTAACCATCGTTTTCTGGGGTAGTATCATGTAATGGGGAAGGGCTGTTTCCTTTGCTTTATTATTACGCCATTCCTTAAGCCGGCTTAACAACACAGGATGTTTAATAATTCCGGAAGTATCTTCCACTGACTTAAGCGGTATGAGACCTGACTGCAGGAATATCAATGGCCGATTTTGCCCTGGCATCGAGATATTTGCCGATCTCAAAACCCGATCTGACAGCATTAAGGCAGGCCAGCTTTGTGACTCCCTCCTTTCTTGTTCGCTCCAAAGCCTCAGTAACCGATTTACGAACTGTTTTATTATCTGTTTCCACAGTAAAACCGGCCAGTATTTCTTTCATGGCGGCTTCAAGTTTATCCGAAAAGATAAACGGCTGCTTTTTTTACCCGTTCCTGCAGGGGAATATTTGATTCAGCATCAGGTCTCCCTGTTTAACAGAATTTTCAATTGAGGCTGAAACTTTTCGGAGACTTCAATAAGGTCTGTCCTGACGACGGATAATATATTTTCAAGCCTTTCACGTGGATTTCCCAGAATGTTGTCATTGTGCTCATTGACAACCTTAAGACAATAATTGAGTTTATTTGTAAGGGAAGTAAAATCGAAAAGCTCTGAAAGCAACTGCTGCTGGTAAGCTTTTTTCGACTCTGCAAGCTGGTTCCGGTCGGGTTGATTTTGTACCGGACCATTAACAAAGTCGGAAATAACCGGATTATCTATAAAGCTTCGCCTGTTGATCCGGCTGCTTAGTACAAGTCCGTCTAATGTACGACACCGGCTGAGAGCCACATACACCTGTCCATGGGCAAAAGCAGCGCATGCATCAATTACAGCCCTGTCGAAAGTAAGTCCCTGACTCTTATGAATTGTTATTGCCCAGGCTAATTTGAGAGGATATTGCGTAAATGTTCCGATCACTGTCTCCTCAATCTCTTTGGTCTCTTCATTGAGAGTATATTTCACATTTTGCCATTCCGCCATCTCAACCCTGATGCTGAAATCGTCGTCAGGACACTTAACAACAATTATATCGTCTTCAAAAGATTCCACTTTCCCTATTTTACCGTTAAAGAAAAGCTTGTCCCCCGATAAATCATTCTTTACAAACATAACCTGGGCTCCAGCCTTCAGGATCAGTTCACTGGCATTAGGGTAAGAAAGCTCCGGAAATTCATCCTTAATTGTGGCTGTAAATGAATGAGTTCTGCCGGGTAGTTTCTCAAGCTTTGAATCATTTATTGTCTGGGCCTGATAATTATGAGTTGTAAGAGTAATATATCCCCCTCCGGAATCAGGATCAAAATCAGGAATATATCTTTTATTAAGTTCGGTCAGCACATCCTGATCCACATCATTGTCGCGGATCTTATTAAGCAGGTCAATAAAAACCTGATCATTCTGCCTGTAAATATGTTTCAACTCAATAGTCACATAGTCGGTGCTGCAGAGAGCTCTGCTTCCGAAGAAAAAATAAGAATCATAATATTTACTGATTATTTCCCTGTCTTCGTCTTTGACAACCGGAGCAAGTTGCTGAAGATCACCGATCATCAGCAGCTGCACCCCGCCAAACGGCAGGTGACGGTTCTTGTATCTCCTCAATGCAGAATCAATAGCATCGAGTGTATCTGCCCTTACCATACTTATCTCATCAATAATAAGCAGGTCGAGGCTTTTGATAATGTTGATCTTTTCGCGGCTCATTTTATATCCGGGCGGATCATTATGATCTGCCTGGCTGGCACGACTGTTTTCCGGCAGGTAAAACGAAGGAATGTAAGGGTGAAACGGCAATTGAAAGAATGAATGTATTGTAACACCTCCGGCATTTATTGCAGCTACACCTGTAGGGGCGACAACTATCATCCGTTTCGGGGATATTTTTTTCAGGTCTTTCAGGAAGGTTGTCTTTCCTGTGCCTGCTTTTCCTGTAAGAAAGATGCTGCGGTTTGTGTATTGAACAAAATCAAAAGCTAACTGAAGATCCTGGTTTGTGACAGTTTCCATATTAAGTCATAAAATTATAAATATATCTGTTGCAGCGAGAGACTGAATCCAAAGGTACAAAAGTCTGATCAATTTTTAAAGATCCCTGCTATTGAATTTGGAAGAAATTGTTTTTCAGGGATTATATGGTTTAGTCCGTAACTTATAACGGCTTACCTTCGATGGCTCAGGTTCGATGGCGGACTTTCAGGGTAGTCAGGCGTCCATCCAGTAAATCAAGGTATTTGCCTTTCATCTCTTTTGACAAAAAACTTATAGCAATCAAAGTCTTCCACTTTGGGATAGCTATTGAGATGGTCTCAAGAACTTTTTCAATACTCTTTTCAGTTAGTCCACATCTATCTGCCCCAAAGTAATTAACCAAAATGTTACGAGTCAAATGTTTTTTCTTCCCATCCAATGGCAATGCAATTTCTTCATTTTGTTGCTTTAATTCAATTGTGGAATTAACCAAATCGTAACAAGGAGATAACCTTACCTGATTATCATCAGTAATAATGGAAAAATTTTTAAGATGTGAATCTTCATTGCCAATTAAATAGTTAAATATGACCAGTTTAAACAATTCTATTTTCTCTATCGCCGGGAATGTGCAATAATCATCGATCAATTTAATAATCTTTCCCATGCTAAAATCATACTTCGTATCCCGGCTTAAACCGGCCAATTGTGCAAAATCTTCAACAGGAACTTTATCATTCTGTCCTTTCCTCCATATGAATTCTTCAATCAGGAATTATACACCCTCGAGACTCGCTCTTTTATAAGGTCGTGAAATGAACTTTTCATGTCATCCGGGAGAAAACTTATATCTATAAATTCATGCCATTGTTCTTCTGCATTCCTGAATTTGTCGAACATGTTTTCAATTGCCTTAGCATCAATATCAAATCTATTTATCGCTTCAAGAAAATCCTTTTTCCTGAGTTTTTTCTTTTTGCCATTTAATGTCAAAGCCAGATCTTCTTCATCTCCTTCCACGACAAGACTTGATGCAACCATATCATAAGCCGGACTTAACACATAACCCAGTCCCGGTCTATCATATAGTGAGAAATTCTTTAAATGCATATCTGCATTTCCCGTCAGGAACGAGAAAAGAACTTGTTCGAAGAAATTAATAATATCTAATCCCGGATTTGTTGAGTATTTGATGATAGCTTTACCGATTTGTTCATGTGAACCATTATATTTTTGTTCAGTTAGTCTTTCTGTCAGCTGACACATATCTTCCATATGAATTCTGGCCTCATTTATCCTGTCAATCCGTCTGGTTATATATGAAAGTTTACCGGAATTCAGCCTGATCAACGAATGAGGTACTACATCGATTCCTGAAATTTCAGCAAGATGCATAGTAAGATCCTCGAGTTCAGGAAGGAATTTATATTGTTTTGTTGGTGGTTTTAAAATGTACCCGCCCCAAAGTCCCACTATTGTAAATCGTTGGGGTTCATCTTTCTTTGCCAGTTTCTCAAGATGCAATGATAATTTTGGTTGTACACCTGTTACAGTAGTTTGAGATTTAACTACCTTTTCAGCAAGTTGTAACATTTGATCTTCTGAATAGGGCAATTCAGGGGGATTGGGTGTCCCGAATATTTTTCTGGAGCAAGCACTATGAAATTCCGATTTCTCTTCTCCCAGCGGTTCATAACAATATAAACATCTTCTCATAGTCTGAAATTATGAATTATCTTCTTCGATACTGACTGCACCTATACAATCCCTGCAACAGGCAAGCAGCAAGCCCATGCGGTCACGGGCATTCAATTTCCAGTTCTTTTCAGCAATTTCCAATAACCAGCCTTCAGGGATCAGACCATCAAAAAAAGGAATCATTGTTTTACTTACAAATGGTCTATCCTGTAATGGGAAGAGTGAGGCTGACTGGTTTGGCCACTGATCCGGTCAAATAATTCACATCATATTTAAATGAATAACCATCTTCTGATTCAGTTAAAAAACCAGCCAGCTCATTGTGCATGTAGACTTTTGCTTTTCTCATTCATTTAATAGTTTTTCACGGTTTATTGGTTGTGGACCAAGTTCCTGCCCAAACAGTTTCAATACCTGATTTACTTTATCCATTCTTAATGTTGTTTTACCCTGCTCAAGGTCACGGATAAACCGTAATCCAACACCAGCTTTCTCGGCCAATTGTTGTTGAGTCAGATTTAATTGCTTTCTTTTGTTTTTAAGAAAGTCGGACAATGTCATTGGAATCTGTTCCATCGTATTATACCTTTTCGGGTATAAAGATAATAATAATTAATATAACTATACCTTTTCGGGTATAAAAATCAAATAAATAAATATAAATATACCCGAACGGGTATACAACATACTTGTAAGCACACTATTATACCCGATAAGGTCCATTGTCCATAAGGTGAATATTTTCCAGTAAAAGCAATAATCTGTCACGGATGAACAAATATTATCCAGTAATAATGCCCGATCATGTTCATGCAATAATTGAAATTGATGGTTGTAGGGGCAGGTCGCGACCGGCCCCTGCAACCATCATCCAACGACCGGCCCCTGCAACCATCATCCAACGACCGGCCCCTGCAACCGCGGAAATTCCCGTAAAAATTAAACCATTACCGGAATTGATGGGGGCATATAAAATGACAACGTCAAAAAAAATTCATCTGTCCGGAATGGAACATTTCCGTTGGCAACGATCATATCACGATCGTATAATACGCAATTCAACAGAATATACCAGAATCTATAATTATATTGAAAATAATCCTTTGAATTATGATTCTGGAAAATCAGAATTGTGAACAGGAAATTTAAAACAATTATGAATACATCCACAATAATAAGCAAGGTCCGGAATTTCTGTAACCCTGACCGGGCTGATACCTGAGGATACCCGTTATCCTTAAATAATAGATAGTGTCAGCAATTCCTTTTAATCAACCTTACTGGAGTGGAAGTACATTTTAATTAACTTTGATTAAAAATTACAAATATGAAAAAAGCATTTCTCATTCTAGTCTTACTTTCCCCCGTACTGGCTCTGTGCCAGCCTTTTGCTGATAATACTCAGCCACAGACAAAGAAGCTGGTCTGGGCCGAAGAGTTTGACAAAAACGGACTTCCGGATGAAACCACATGGAATTTCGAGCAGGGAAAGGCCAGGGCAAATAACGAGCCTCAATATCACACTAAAGACCTTAAAAATGTCCGGGTTGAAGGCGGGAAACTGATTATTACGACACGTCTGGAGGAGGTTGATGGTGTGAAAAGATATACATCAGCCAGGATCAATACAAGAGGCAAAAAGGAATTTACATACGGACGTATAGAGGTCAGGGCAAAACTACCTCAGGGCAGAGGAATGTGGCCGGCTATATGGACGCTTGGTCTTACCGGAGGCTGGCCCGCATGCGGCGAAATTGACATAATGGAATATTGGGGACACGATCCTGATGCAGTTGCTGCAAATATCCATACCCGTGATTACAACCACACTAAGGGAACCGGCCGGGGTGGCAAGATCACATATGATAAACCATTTGAGGATTTTCACATCTTTGCTGTTGAATGGTATTTCGACAGGATGGATTTTTACATGGATGACAAGATGTATTTTTCATGCAAATCAAAAGGAGAAGGGATTGGGGAATGGCCATTTGTTGCTCCTCAGTATTTAATTCTTAACCAGGCTCTCTGGGTTAATTTTAAAGAAGGACAACCAGGTATAGATGATTCAATTTTTCCTCAGGAATTCATTGTTGATTATGTCAGGTTATATGAAATAACGCCGGCAACAACAGGCAGCCAAAACTTCAAAAGCAGCTATTCGGATTTATAAACGGAATAAAAATGTACTATGAATCTTACGGTGTTCGTGGGGACTGCCTGGTATTAATTCATGGGGGTGGTAGTTTTGCCGCCCAGCAGTTTATGGATCGTAGCTCATAGCTGGTAGAAGAGTCGAAAGTCCATAAAATCAGTAAAGTCAGTCTGGTTTTTGACTTGCATGACCTGCATGATCACTAATCGCCTTGCTCCCGGGACTTCGTCATTTCACTTCTCAGCCTGCACGATCACATATCGCAAGCTGATTCTGTTTTTATAAAAGACAGGCTTCTAATACTGTCCCCGGAACCATGAAATATGTGTACAATTGGAACATATAAAGCAGGTTGCACTCCTGTTAGCCCAGTCGAAATCAAAGAAAGTTGCCAGCCTGGTGGTCAGCAAAACCCGCTTTGTCCAAAAGTTCTTATTCCCGCAAACGGGACATTTCAATTCATGCCCCTTTACAGCAACAGTCTGAGGTTCTGATTTATTAAACATGCTCTTTGGGTTACGACGATTTATTACAGGATTAAAGATAAGGAAAAATATGTTCTATGTATTATGTTATAGGCGATGTGAAAAAGGCGTAACACCCGAAGAGCCGTTCCATCATCGCCGGACTGAATATAACCTTTTAACAAATTTAGACTTTTTAAACGAGCCCCGAACTTCCATGGGGGGCCGAGTGTTATAAGTTGATGGAAAAACGTGATTTTTAACAGAGTTTTCGGTAATTTTAACAGTGATGATTTTGAGCGCATTGGAATATGCCGGTATCCCTTATGGTAATAGCGATATAATTAAAAAACCAGGGGAATAAGTTTTGCATATTTACTTCAAAAAAAATAAGCGTATGGAGAATCAGGCTTTTGATATTATGGATTGTGCTCTTATTGCCATTGCAACAGGCGAAAAAGCACAAAACCTGAGAGAACTCAGGGACTTAACGAAAATTATCCATCCCGGATGCTTTTATTATCATTTTTGGGGAGGTCTATTGCACCCTCATTTTGATGATCCCGAATTTCAAAACGATTTTGCTATCTGGGCATCGCGAAACTTGCATGATTCCAAGATCTCAGAGCAACTTTCAATAATCGACGCTAACGTTTTCAAAGATATCGAAGATCTCCGCAAGGAAATTGTTGAAGTTATTGATGAACGTCTGTCCGAGTCTGAACACGTCCCATGGGTGAAAACAGGACAGGAATTCCAGTTTATCCGTTCACAGATAGTGATTTTCGGAACTGGTGTTAGTTATACGGATCCAAGGGACCTGATTGCGGCAATTCCAAATATGTCGCTTGGAAGCATATTTTTTCATTTCATTGATTCCCGCCGCAGAACACCGGGAAATAGAAACGATTTTTCTGTCTGGCTGGCCAGTTTCGGAAATAAGTATATGAAGCTTATAGAAGATCTTGATAACATTGATCCGAGCTTTACAACGTTACATGAGCTTCGTCATGAAATAAATGGTGTTTTTCGGAATTACTTTAAAGGAGGTGTCTGATGGAAAGTCTGCTTGAACAATATACACACATAGTGGGAAAAGAAGTGATTGATCATCTGAGACAATTGGCAAATCCCTTAAAAGGAATGAAGATTCTGCATGTCAACTCAACAAAAGAAGGGGGAGGCGTGGCAGAAATTCTGAATCGTCTCATTCCCTTAAAAAGGGAATTGGGAATTGATGCTGAATGGGAAATTATTACGGGTGAAAAGGAATTTTACCATTGCACTAAGAAAATGCATAACTCCCTGCAGGGTAACAGGGACGATATATCTTCTTCACTTCTGACGAATTATGAAAATACTAACCTGAAGAATTTTGAAAGATTACAGAATAAACTGGAAGAGGCAGATATGGTATTTATTCACGATCCACAACCAGCCGCCCTGCTTCATTATTGTAAAGGCAGGAAGGGTAAATGGCTCTGGCGATGCCATATTGATGTAAGTCATCCCTATCGTCCGGTTTGGAAGTATCTACGGGAGTTTATTAAAGGTTATGACGCCAGCGTATGGTCACTTTCCACATTTGTACAACCGCTCTCGCACCCATTGTATTTAATACCCCCCAGCATCGACCCGTTGAGCGAGAAAAACATAGAATTACCTGAAAAAGAAATATCCTCTTATCTGGATTCTTTGGGAATCAACAGGAATACTCCTTTATTAACACAGGTTTCGCGTTTCGACCGTTTTAAGGACCCGATTGGTGTTATACAAGCCTACCGCTTAATTAAAAACTATGTTCCGGTTCAACTGGTGCTTGCCGGCGGAGGTGCTTCAGATGACCCTGAAGGTGAACAAGTGCTTCAGGAAGTAAAAGCCTATGCCGACAATGATCCGGATGTGCACATCCTCGAATTACCATCTGATGCCCACAGACAAATCAATGCTTTACAAAGGGGGTCTGATATCATCATACAGAAATCACTAAAAGAAGGGTTCGGGCTTACGGTTACCGAAGGTTTATGGAAGGGTAAACCCGTAGTTGCAGGTGATACCGGAGGTATTAAGCTGCAGGTCATTAACCATTTTAGTGGATTCAGAGTGAACACACCTGAAGGAGCGGCCATGCGTATTCGTTATCTCCTGAAGCATCCTGAGATTATGGAAACGATGGGAAAGAACGCAAAACAATTTGTCCATGATAATTATCTGATTACACGGCATCTCAGGGAATACCTTACACTCGTAGTCGCATTAACATTTGGCTCCGAAGAAAAGATAGAACTTAAACTTCCTGGTCAGTAAGGTACACAGATGACTGGTTCCCTGAAAATACTTTTTGTATCAGCAGAATGTGTTCCATTCGCAAAAACCGGTGGCCTGGGCGATGTTGCAGGAGCATTACCGCAGTTTTTACAGAAACTGGGGAACAAAGTTATTGTTGTTATGCCGATGTACTCATTAATTGATGCATTAAAACATAACATAAATGTTGTCATTGAAAAAATGAATGTTACAATGAACAATGAAGTGATTGCCTGCAGGGTGAGAAAAACAACCCTCCCTGAGAACGTGTCAGTTTACTTTATTGATTATGAACCCTATTTTGGCAGACCTAAAATATATCACGACGAATATTTTAACGATTACACTGATAACCCGATACGCTTTACCTATTTATCCAAAGCGGCACTTCAATTATGTCATGAAATAAATTTCAGCCCTGATATAGTCCATGCAAACGACTGGCACACTGCATTATTACCTGCTTACCTGAAAAGACTCTATGTTGATGATCCGTTATTTTATCATACTGCCAGCGTTTTAACAATTCATAACCTGGCCTATCAGGGACGATATGATCGCTACTATTTTGCTTTTACAGGTTTAGGGGAAGAAGATTTTACACCGGATAAGTTTGAATGCTTCAACGCGGTTAATTTTTTAAAAGGAGGTATTCAGTTTGCGGATATTGTAAACACGGTAAGCAAAGGGTATGCTTCGGAGACCAGAACATTATCAGGCGGCTGCGGACTGGAATCATTTTTAAATAATAAAGGTGTTGATTATGTTGGGATTCTGAATGGCGTTGATTATTCGCAATGGGACCCCGGGAAAGATGCATTGATCCCTGAAACTTATACCAGTGATGATCTAAAAGGGAAATCTGTATGCAAAAGATTGCTGCAAAAGCAATTAGGACTGAAGCAGGAATGTAAAACTCCGGTTATAGGCATAATTGGCAGGTTCGTAGAACAAAAAGGATTTTATATTTTGTCCGTATGCATTGAAGATATGGTAAAATATATGGATGTTCAATTTGCCATATTAGGGGCCGGCGATCATCAATTAGAAAAATATTATGACGACTTACATAAACGATACACAGGTAAGATAGGATCCTTTATCGGCTACAACAACGAATTGGCTCATTTAATTGAAGCTGGCAGTGATTTCTTCTTAATGCCCTCCATTTATGAACCCTGTGGATTAAACCAGATCTATTCAATGAAATACGGGACATTACCTATTGTAAGAGCTACAGGAGGTTTGAATGATACCATTGAAAATTACGATCAGGATACCGGTGAAGGTACAGGGTTTAAATTCTGGGAACCAAGTGGGAAAGCCATTTATAACACGGTTCTTTGGGGATTGGATACCTACCATAACCGAAAGCCCCATCTGCAAAAACTAATTAAAAATGCGATGGAACAGAATTTCTCATGGGAAGAGAGTGCTAAAGAATATGTTAAGCTCTATATAAGAGCCATAGAAAATAAAAATACAAGGTGAGCTGAAATTTGCTTTTACCGGTTGGAGGGGATGTATACCGGGGCCCTGGAAGAATATTGCTCACTCATCTCAGTCTTCAAATGATTAATTTATTATATTTTCAGAGTAGGCAGGTGTCCAACCAGTAAATTAAGGTTTTTGCCTTTCATCTCTTTTGATAAGAATACACCTCACTCCCTAAAGGCTGAAGTTTTTCATAATATCTTTGTAGCCCCTGCCAATTGGAATAGAAACTCCGTTAACTTCAACTATTTCGGCCGAATAAGATTCAATCTTGCTTATTGAAACTATAAATGACCGGTGAATCCGTTTGAAGAGGTTTGAAGGTAAAACAGACTCAATTTCGTGGGTGCTCATTTTAATTTTGTATTCTTTTTTTGTTGTGATTATCCTGATATATTCCTGTTGACTTTCAATATAAAGGATCTCTGAGAATAAAATTTTTACCCTCCTTTTTTGCACATTCAGAAATATAAAATCTTTTGTATCCTGTTTTTCATCAGGTTTCAGTTTTTCGCTTTCCGGTTTTTTTACTTTGGTCACTGCTTTCAAAAATCGTTCAAAATCAAATGGTTTTAAGCAGGTAATCAGTTACGTTCAGATCAAATCCCTCTATGGCATACTGATGATATGCTGTTGTTATTATAACAGCAGGTGGATTTGTAAGCGTTTTCAGAAAAGACATACCTTTTAGTTTAGGCAGATGGATATCTAAAAAAATAAGATCGGTATCATTTTGTCGCAGGTAATCAGTTGCCAGAATAGCATCTTTAAAGGATGCCTCCAGTTTCAGAAAGGGAACCTGCGAAATATAATCCGATAGTACTTTTACCGCCAGAGGCTCATCCTCAATTATAATGCACCTTATTTCAGACATGGCTCTCCAGATTAATCTTTAGTATGGCTGTAAAATCCTTTTCACTTTGCTGTAATGAGAGATCATAGACTTTATAGAGCAATTCCAGCTGACGCCTGATGTTGGAAAGTCCTATGTTTTCTTTAACATGTCCTTCACCGGGAGATCCCTCAACAGAATTCTTAACAATAAACTCCAGCTGTTTCTTATCAGAAGAGAGATAAATATCGACAAAAGGCTGATCTCTTGTTTCAGACACGCCATGTTTGAATGCATTTTCAACCAACGGGATCAGCAACAGCGGAGGCAACTGTTGTTTTATATCTTCAATCTCATATTTGAAATTTATATTTAATGAATCATCATAACGCAATTTTTCAAGTGCAATATAATCATTAATGATTTTCAGTTCCTGTTCTATTGATATATATTCTCCGCCGGTTTCATAAAGCATAAAACGTAATATTCCCGACAAACGCAAAATGGATTCGGGAGCCAGGTCTGACTTATCCCTGTGCAAGTGAATAAATATTATTTAACGTGTTGAATAAAAAATGAGGATTCGTTTGTGACTTGAGATAGCTTAATTCTGCTTCCTGCTTCTCAATACGCAGTTTTTGCGTTGACTCTATTAATTTTCTGTAATCATAAATATGTTTTACAATTCCAAAAAATAAGATTGACATTACTCCAAATGAAGCCTGGGCAGCAAGCGCCTCCTCCATTGACGGGAATGTTGTTAAAGCAGTATAAATATGTAACCCGATTCCGATGCTTCTCCAGAAATACAAGCCGAAAGAACATAGCATTGCCATGATCCATAAAGCAAAAATGAAGAGAACAATATTGTAGAGAAAAAATCTCCGTTTCTTCATTATAAACCGCATTGCGAACTCGAAAAAAACAAAATTGACAACAGTAATATATACGGCTCTCCAGGTCTCATTCAATCTCTGACTGCAAATGTTTCGGGGTAATTTATTAAACTGTTAAACAGCCATAATCAGTAAATATGCGGCTCCTGCCCATAGATAAAATTTAAAGCGCTGTATATTGATTGAAGTCTTCATATAGCCATTTCCGGGATAAATTCACTTCAATAGTTAATATATGTAATTAGCTTTCCCGGCCCACAAATATCGTAAATAAGTCAATCAAAAAAAAATGAAACGCTATATCCCTCAATAAAATACAACATTTTTGTCCCTGTGTTTTATGCTCTTATTGACCGGGATGTGATGTTCGTATACTATAAACCACTGTATGTTGACATCGCATTTTAACAATTTTTTTATTGAATAATTTTGTACAGACAATTTCGAAGACTTCTTCAGAATTAAACATTAAAATAAAACTCAATCATGAATATGAACCATGAGAACGTAAACAAAACATTCAGATTCGGACAGGATGTTGCAGGATATAATATCCCTGTGTTAAATGAAAGAGAAATCAGAGCAGCAGCAGGATTACTGTTTCTTAATTATGTTTCTCTCGATACTGCTGGCAATTCTAAAGGGGAATTTTATAATTTTTAAGTATTCTGTTACCGCTTTCCTTACAGATATGGTTATCCGGGTCTTTATTAATCCTGAATTCTCTCCTTTTCTGATTTTAGGACGACTGATTGTGAGAAATCAGGTGCCCGAATATGTCGGAGCTCCGCAAAAGAAGTTTGCCTGGATAATCGGTGTGGTTCTGGCAGTTCACGATCTTCACTCTTGTGGTTGTATTAAATTCATATAGCCCGATATCCGGAATTATCTGTATGATTTGTCTGATTTTCTTATTCTTTGAAACGGCATTTGGTATTTGTATCGGATGTAAATTTTATAAAATATTTTATAAAGAAAAAGTGCAGTATTGCCCTGGAGAGGTTTGTGAGACAAAATCAAAAGAGAAGATTCAAAAAACTTCCGGGATTCAGATACTTATTGTATTTGCATTTATCGCTTACATCTTTCTTACAGTTAGTTTATTTAAAGATGATTTTAGCAAGAGACCATCTTATCTGTTTGGAAGTGAAAGTTCTATACATGAAATTAAAAACGAAACAAAATGAATACTAACAAAATGAACCCACGAATTTCTGATGATGCTGATAAATGCGCAGGTACGAACCGGTCATCAACATCGATCGCAATGATCAGGTTTTGGAGCTTTTGTAAGCTTTTTACCGTCACAGGCATCTTGCTTTTGTCTCTGCCAGCCAAGGCTGCGGAGGAGAGAGGCAATCTTGTTAATGTTAAATGGCTTGAGAAAAATCTCAAAAATACCGGTGTAATCATACTTGATGCATCACCCTCTCAGGTCTATGCGGCAAAACATATTCCGGGAGCAATAAGTGTTGACATTTACAGCTGGTATGGTCTCAGGGAGCTGCCGCTTGCCGATATGGAAAAGATCTACCAGGCATGGGGGATAAGTACCGGGAAAAAGATCGTAATGTACGATCAGGGAGGCACAATACTGGCCACGCGGCTCTTTTACTCGCTTTATTATCACGGTTTTCCGGTAAAGGATCTTTTAATTCTCGATGGTGGGCTTTTTAAGTGGCAGGAAGAAGGATTGCCGGTAACAACAGAGATTATCCCGGTTACTAAGAAAGGCTCTTTTACAATCAGTAAGACAAATGAAGAGGTGAAATCAGAGTTGCCTGAATTCATTACCGCATCAGGGGATCTTGTAAACAATGTTTTACTGGATGCACTCAGCCCTGACTGGCATTTCGGAGAAGTTGCTCCGCTTCAACAGAGCCGGACATATCCCAAATGCTATCATGATACCCAGCGCAGACTTTTACAATCCTGATAAAACCTTCAAATCAACTGAAGACATAAAGAGAATGCTGAACTATCTTGATATCAGGCCTGAGCAGACTATCTATACGCATTGCGGAGGTGGAGTGGCTGCCAGTGTACCGTTTTTCGCCGTTAAGTTCCTGGCTGGCTTCCCCAAAGTTAAGCTTTACAAGGAGTCGCAGCTGGGATGGCTTTCAGATGAGAGAGAACTCCCTTTCTGGACTTATGATGACCCGTTACGCATGAGAGAAACAAGCTGGCTTCAGTTCTGGGGTGGAAGGATGATAAGAATGTATGGAGGCACAAAGGTCAGCATTGTGGATGTGCGGTCTGCCGACGAATTCTATAAGGGTCATGTACCTTTTGCTCTAAACATTCCTGCTGATATATTCAGGAAAGCAATATTAAAGATCCGGGCAGGCTGGCTGAAATTCTGGGGAAATCAGGTGTCAATGCATCACTGGAAGCGGTTGTAATTTCAGACGGATCGCTGACTAAGGATGCTGCCCTGGCTTTTTTAATGATCGAGAATCTGGGACAGAAAAAAGTTTCCGTCTTCATGGATTCAATGGATAAATGGATTAAGTCAGGCTTCACCCTGACAAAGGATTCAACTGTTGTTGACAACCAGAAAGTTCCCAACCCGATAGCTACCGGGACGTTAGCCATACCTCTGATGCTTTATCCGGGTAATATCAGAAGAGATGTTATAATTACAGAGCTGGAGAATTCCCATGGATTATATCCCACTATTATGATTGCCTCAGGAAAGGATATTCCGGCAGAAGCTCAGGAGGGCAAAGTAGTTCATATCGCATACACTGATCTCCTGAATGGCGACGGAACACCTAAGGCAGCCAAAGACATCTGGAAAATTCTGGACAATACGGGGATACCGAGATATGCTCGGATTATCTGCTTCTCCACAGATCCGGGAGAAGCCGCAGTCAACTATTTTATTCTTAAGCTTATGGGATTCCCTGATGTAAAGGTTCTGGTGATTTAGAACTGAGTGTAGAGGTCTAGTTAAAAATCCACTTTAGTGATGGCCCAAATTCATAAGCGGTGAACCAGTAGATATGTGAGTCATCCCAGTCTCTGAAGAAATTGGTTTTACCATCCCATCTTATTTGAGGTCCAAAATAAACAGTGCCACCACATACTGCCGGGATTACCTTACAACTTAGTGTATATCCAGGCGATACTTCCAGTGCATAACCAGAATACTTGTAGCGATTCTTAAGCCCTGAAACACTCATGATAAGACTGACCTCCAATTATGGCATGAACGAATGAACAACATAGCAAGATTTAGATATCTGTTATATAGTTATATATGTTAATTGCCAATTGTTAACCAAAGGTGGTCAAAACGTCCAGTTTTTGAAATTAACTTTTTCATTCGTGTTTTATTATTTATGTCGATTTAGAAAAAAAAGTGAAAAAAATTTTGTTTATATGTTATATATATCTAACTTTGTGTTGTAATATTCTAACATATTGTTAGAATTTATAAACATAAACTATAAGAATTATGAAAAGAGGATTATTAATGATTTTGCTGGCTGCGCTTGTAATCATAGGTTCAATCATTTGGTTACTACATGGCAAAAGTGAGATTAAAATTGGTACTCTGGTGATGTTTGGTACCATACTGCTGGTTGCAGGTTTTGCTGTCGTCCTTGCTATTTCGAAGCTTAAATCTGCAAAAGAAGGTCTAGCTTCGGAAGATGAGCTATCCCAATTAATTAAGGATAAAGCTTCGTCCAGGTCGTATTACGTTTCATTGTACTGGTGGCTGATAATGATGTATTTGTCAGATAAAACTAAGCTTGAGACTGATTCGCTTATCGGAGCAGGAATTCTTGGTATGGCCGTCCTGTTCGCAGGATTTTGGATTTATTTCAACTTTAAAGGTAAAATCAATGACTAACAGGATTAAAGAGTTGCGAGCTAGATTTAATCTAACTCAGGAAGAGTTAGCTGCCAAAGTAAATGTTCGGAGAGAAACAATAGTTTTCCTTGAAAAGAACAAGTACAATCCATCGTTAAAACTAGCACATGACATTTCAAAGGTTTTTCAAACAACAATAGAAGAAGTTTTTGTTTTTAACTAGGAAATACGACTGATTGGTTATTTCGAGAGAATAGAATTTCTGATTTAAACCATAATAAGCTCTTCAGAAAGATAAATCATTCATTCTATTTGTTTCCACTAAAATATCTGCTGCAAGTAGTAATGGACTACAAAAAGTTAATTGTATTAAAGAGTGTTTAATTGGGAATTGGAAAGGAACGGTTAATGCTGGTCTAATGAATTTCGTATTTAAGTTTATTAAAAACGAAACAGGTTTGATAGTCGGAACATAGGATATTATTGAGCAGAATGCATTAGGCCTGCCAGTTGATGAAATTTTAATGCAAAATGATAACCGGACACTAGTGGGTCATTTTAATAATTGTGGTGAAACGACTTGGTTTTGCTTTCATTGATTTAAACATTATTGCCAATAAAGCAATCACAGAACATATTGATAAAAATATTAGAATAGATTTTTTGCATAAAAGGCCGAAAAACGGTACCTTTCGCAAAATATCACTTTTAACTATATGCTGGAACAGCTTAACATAAATGTAAGTCAATGGATTGAAAACCTTGAAAAAAAGGGAAGAATTTCATTTTCACTGAACCAGTTAGAAGAGGAATTACCGAACTACTCCGGAGTAGCAATTAAAAGTGCTTTAAGAAGATTATCGAAGAAGGGGAAAATAGTTTCATTCCACAAGGGATTCTATTTAATAATATCTGCGCAATATGCAAACAGAGGAATTCTTCCTGCTGCTTTGTTCATGGACAATTTCATGAAATATCTTAACCGACCATATTATGTAGGATTATTAAGTGCTGCAGCTTTATATGGTGCAGCACACCAGCAGCCTCAGGAATATTTTGTTATAACTGATTTCCCGGTGCTTCGGCCTTCCCATAAGAAGGGATTAAAAGTGAATTTCATCAGTAAAAGTAATATTGAAAGCAGGTTGCTAAAAGAACGAAAAACTGAATCAGGTTATCTTAAAGTATCTTCACCGGTATTAACTGCCAGTGATCTTGTCCAATTTGAAAAAAGGTCCGGAGGAATTACCAGGGTAGCTACCGTATTGAATGAACTTGTAGAGGAAATGGATCCCAAAGAGTTTGATCCAATATTTTTTACGTTCAACTCCTTCTACTGCTATACAAAGACTTGGATATCTGATTGAGAAAGTTATAAATAACGAGAACGTGGCTAACGAGTTATTTGAAGCCTCACAGAAAAATGGCTTAGATTTTTTCAGGATTCCGTTAAAAGCATCTGCTCCTACCAAAGGTTTCTCATCAGAAAACCGATGGAAAGTAATCGTTAATGCAGAAATTGAAATAGACGAATGATCCCACAACAATATATTACAGAATGGTCTGAAATTGCTCCATGGAAGGCTAATGAGCAGGTCGAACAGGATTTGATTATATGCCGGTCACTGGTTGAATTATTTTCAGATGAGATTATAGCTGAAAAACTTGCTTTCCGGGGAGGTACTGCTTTACATAAACTTTTCCTTGAACCACAACCCAGATACTCTGAAGATATAGATTTGGTGCAGATTTCAGCAGAACCATTTGGTCCATCAATTGACAAAATCAGGAAACAGTTGAGTTTCTTAGGCGAACCAAAGATCAAACAAAAGGACAGAAATACTACCCTGATATTTAATTTTGAATCTGAGATACAACCTGTACAGGTTCTAAAATTAAAAGTTGAGACAAACTGCAGAGAGCACTTCTCAGTATTTAATCTTAAGAAAAAGATATTTAAAGTAAATTCATCTTGGTTCAATGGAGAATGTAATATCACAACTTATGAGGTCGAAGAATTGTTGGGTACTAAGCTAAGGGCACTTTACCAGAGAAAAAAGGGAAGAGATCTTTATGACCTTTTTAAAGCACTAAAAACAAATGACTCTTTATCCAAAGAGAAAATAATTCAGGTATTTCAACATTACATGAAGCACGAAGTCACAGGTATTCCATCTAAAGCATCTTATCTTAAGAACCTTGAAGATAAAATGAATGATCCGGAGTTCCTTGGGGACACAACTGCATTGCTTCGTCCTGATGAAACTTACGATCCTAAAGAGGGATTTCGTCTCGTAAAAAGCGAATTAATTGACAAAATGTAGAAACTTAAGATTCCTTTTTTCTACTATATTTTCTACTACTAACAAAAAGACCGTTGTAATTTATTGATTTACAACGGTCTTAGTTTGTTAAAAGTCGGGGTGAGAAGACTCGAACTTCCGGCCTCTACGTCCCGAACGTAGCGCGCTTAAATACAAATCTAATTATCTGGCTATAAATGCATTATAATTGACTGCATTTTGTTATTCTAAAACTCTAACTTCTGTACTCTTATCTATTAAGATCTTGAATCTTTCCAAATCGTCTCTTTCTTTCATATCATAGTGCATAGGCACTACAAATTTTGGTTTCATTTGGTTAATCAGCCTGGCTGCATCTTCCACATTCATTGTGAGGTTATCACCTCCAATCGGAACCAGGATTAAGATTATATCCCTGATATTTTCCATTTCAGATATATAATCAGTATCTCCTGTATGGTAAATGCGGACACTATCTATATTTAAAATATATCCAACGTTTTGCTTTGATTTTGGATGAGCTTTAAGCCATAATAAAACCGATTTGAGATTATAAGCAGCCACAGCTTCAACTTTTAATTTATTATCCAAATAGAAAGAATCACCTGGTTTAACCTCTCTGATTTTATAATTGTAATCACGAAGTTTCTTTGCAACTCTTTTTGAACAAATAATTACCGTTTCCGGTTTTGATATTTTCTTTATATCCTTTACAGAAAAATGATCAGGATGAGCATGAGTTATAAATATAAAATCAGCTTTATTTGTATCACTTATCGCCAAAGGATCAATGTAGATTAGTCTACGATCATCTTTGATTCTTATACTCGAAGGGAAAAAGTCTGATTTAGATATTCTGGTTGCACCAGTTGGCGATACCTCAATATGATTACCCAGCAAAATGATCGGAGGAATCTTATTCCTTTTGTCACTGACTTCAATTTTAAACAATTTGCAGCTATCAATACAAGGTATGCTAATAAAACAAATGAATATAATAACACTCTTATTCATTTAAAGACTTTCTATTACACCAAATTCAATCATAACATTAACAATATCCACAATTTCCGGAGTATTTGCATCATCAATGCCAGCTTTCATCATGATATCTTTTACCTGTAAAAAATCGGCTGTCGGAAACGGCAGATGGAACAAAAATTTCCCCTGCGGCATAGAAAGATTGATTTTTCTTTCTGTCCTGTCACGGCCATCACCAACCCATATAACAACATTACTTATATAATCATTACTTCTGGATGTTGTAAACCTTACTCCGGTATTTCTCTTTTCTCTGATTTTCAATTTCAGTCTTGTATCAGTCACAGGTTCATCCTGGGAAAATGATTCAAGGTTAATTTCAACGGAAAATTGTTTTACTTTCAGCCTGTACCTGAAATATGGACGCTTCCCTTCATAAACTTCTTCTCTGTCAAGAATTCCCAGACCATATAAATCCTCGAGAAAATCCTGCGTTGTTTTAATATGAATGTTTACACGCGATGCTGCTTCGGACGCAGAAATGCTTTTATATGTAGCCAGAAGCCTGAAAAGATCTTCAGCATAATCTTTCGACAGGCATGAGCCCAGTTTTGCCGCCTCTTTAAAATTCACGTAAGTCCAGTTATTAATTTGTTAAGCCCAATCCTAGATCATTTAACTTGTATACAATCCTTTCTGCTTCTCCTTTACGGTAATAATTCATAAATTCAATGAACAATTTCCCAAGATTTTCACAAAGCTGATCGAATGATAGTTCTTCCTTGTAACCAATGTAATCCTTTTTTGAAACATTCACAGTTACATTTCCAATGAAGCTCGAATGCAATCCAGCTTCTGGTCTGTCTGAATTTCTCCGGATTAAACATGTAACCAAATTCGCCTTCCATTTTCACCGGAACAAATACGATCCGATTCACTTCGAAGTATGGCATCGCTATAAGGTTCTTCCTGAGGAACTCTGCAAAACCTTTCAGTTCGGATCCGGAATATTCAGCTTTACCGGCAGGATGTGGGCGCTCAGTAAATCCGTCGGATTGAGGTTCAATCGACATAGATGCGAGCTCAAACACCTCCCTTCCCTTCCATTTTGCTCTCCTCGTAAAAACAAGATAAAAGAGCCATACAGTTGAAGAGAGGAATAGAAATATCAGCAAACCCGAAATTTTCTGATCAAGCTGTGAAACAACCAGGTAACTCGAACTGGTAGCAATATATATTCCAAACAAAAGCTGCCAAACCGAAGATGCAAGATAACTTTGATTACGTGTCCGGTAATAGATCCAGAATGAGAACCCGGAATACAGTATAAAGAAGATTGACACTGACAAATAGCCCTCTTTCCTGCCCATAAATAACCAGATAAGGGCACCTATTGAAAGGCAGACAATTGCCGGTATAAAACCTGTAATTCTGAAGTCGTTCCTTAGTTTACGTGGATAATACATAACATTATTATTTATTTTTCAGTTCTGCAACCATTTTTTTCCCGTATTCATATTCCGGATTGAGCTTTACGGCTGTTTTGAAGTATTTAAGAGCCGATTCTTTCTCCTCTTTCAAAAGGTATGTTTCTGCAAGGCTGTCATTAACCTGGAATGACATGGGAAATTCTTTAACTGCTAACCGGAATATGGCAATTGCCTCATCCATTTTGCCTTGTGAGCGGAACTTATGTCCCAACTGGTTTAATATTTCATCTGCGAAAAGATATTCTCCGGTATTGTTGTTTTTAATTTCTTCATATTTTTTTATTCCGGCTTCAATGCCTGCGTCGTTTATAACCGGCTCAACAGCATTTGTTACCGGTTCACCTCTCTGGAATTCAGTTTTAACAGTTAAGATCAAAGCAATAATTTCATTTTCACTGTTCAGTAATAAATCCAATCTCATAATTACCTGATTTATCAATCCATACGTCTCCTGTTTTTGAGTAGCTTATTCTCTCCTTTAACTTACCTCGAGGATCCTGTGTAGTCAGTAAACCATTGGGGAACATCACATCAAGAGATATCTTTGCTGGATCAGACTTATAATTACCAGCAGAATTTTCTGAATTCTTCCGTTATTTCAGCGAGACCCGGCTCCGGGGAAGATATTTTTCTTAACCTGAAATATTGATGCATTATCATTTTTTCAGTTTTACCTTTGGAAATATCCCCGGGAGTCAGACTTATCTCCCTGGTGAGCTTTGGGAAGCATCTTCCCTTGTCATCAGGCGGATTCAGATCAAGAACTATCCGGCCCGGAATATCGATAGAGAGACCACCATTCCTGTAGATGATTTTAAACATCCTGTATTGTTCAATATTCATATAGCTGCCCAGGAGAGGTCTGAAGTTATCCTGGATGACAACTTCTGCATTCTCTGATCCGGATCTGAAATCGATTACTTCCATGCTAACCGGACGAAAGGTTGCATTTTCACCCAGCCTTATATGGCCTGCGTCAATATAAACGGTTTCATTAATTGTGGCATCGACAGGTATCCAGCCAGCATCACCCATATAAACTTCGGTCCATCCATGCTGTCCAAAACCTCCTGTATTATAGTTAGTATACATACAGCCGGCTATTACTTTTGCAGGTATGCCTACAGCCCTGCAGAATGCAGCCAGCAACCTCGAATGACCACCGCATTCAGCCTCCTGCATTTTAAGAGAATTAATTGCTGATATACCTCCTGGTATAGCTCCGGCGATATTTTCAGCGACCCATCTGGAAAGCCTGGCTGCTGCTTCCCAGGAATCTTTTGAACCGGAGGTGATCCTGACCGCCTCAGAAATGATCAGGGGGTCGTCCGATTCGATCATCAATTCAGATTTAAGGTACTTCTTCAGTTCAGGAGATTTGCTGAAATCCGGAGGAAAAGACGGAGCATTTTTCCCTGAATATCTGACAGGTTCCACCTCAAAAATTCCGTCAATTAAATTGCCGGTAACAGTACCTTCAAATTTCTGACCGGGGAAATTAAGCGACTTAGCTGTTATTTCTTCACCATATGAATTGATCTGTGCCTTTACCCTGAGCCAGGAGAGATTCATTATGTCTGGAATCTTTTTATTAACCTTAGAAAAAAAGTCATTATCCATGTTGGCAAATTTGATTCTGCTGGTAACTGATTTATCAGCCAGGAAGATGGTTCTCCCTGCAACAAGAGTTTTTACGTTTAAGCCATCGGCTTTATTGAGCCATAATGTGGTTTTAATACCAGTTGTAAAGTCCGTTTCTTCAATAACCAGCGTCTGAAAAGTTGAGTCGCTAAGCACAATCGTCTCATCAGCCTTTCTGGCGTATCTCCTTTCAGTTATTTCTCCCTTAACCGGATCGTACACCTTAAACTTCTTTTCTGAAGTGCCTTTTACTATGAAATCATCATATAGATTGGGATACCATGACTGAGAGTTAAAAATCACATCGCTGTCAATAAAAATTGTTTTATTAACTCCTGAAGTAGGGCTGCTGAAAAACGCAGTATCACCATCGATCCTTGTGATGGTTGTTACAACTGACTCACCGTTTATTACATCCATTTTAATCTCTAACGCTCTTTGTGTAACAGGATCAATAGTAAACTTCCATTTAAATCCGGCATCCATATTTGCTCCGAGGAGCGACATCTTAATTGTCACATCCGAATACTCGAATCTGACCTTCTTGCCATTATGAATACCATCACAATATGTTTCAACAGAATATCCGCAAAGGACATCATTCATTTCTACCCCGAAATAACAGGTCTGTCCACCCGTTTTGCAGGGATTTGGTTCCTGAGCACCTGCAGATCCTGCAAGAAGGAGTGTGTAGAGGAGAGGAACGAGCTTGATTAAAATCTCTTTCTTTTTCATGGCTTTAAATATTAGTTATTGATTGTTTGTTACCGGTTAACCAGAAACCAGAAACCAGATTTATTTCGCTGATTTCAATTCAATCATAATTCTTGATTCCAAGTCCTTTCTTATAATATTCAAGGAACCTTGTGAATATATCTGCAAAAGAAGCACAGAGCTGGTCAAAGCTCAGCCTCTCGCGGTAGTCCATGTAATCCTTGTCGGATACTTTAACCGTCACGCTGCCGTCGTACCCGATCATTACATGACTTACTTCCTTACCTTCATGAATAACAATAAGGCTTGTATTCATGGAGAATGAGAGACAGACATAGCTCTCGTAATAGAACGGCTTGTATTATATAGTTACCGTGAAGGAATCTGACGAAACCCAGTAATTCGTCCTTTGCTACACTCTGCTTTCCCTCCTGAATAAGGCCTTCCGGTAAAGCCATTGTCGGTCCTGACGATCCTCTCGGAAGCAAGACGAAACAAGCCGCCTCGAGTTTATTTCAAATCTTTCGTGACCATATAGAGAGTTCCAGTTAATGAGAATAAACAGAATAATCAGAATGAAGCATATAAAATAGGTAAGTCCAAATATTCCGGGATTCGTCATAATTCAGGGAAAACAAATGATGCCTGCGCTGTGGTTATACCCATAAGAAATCCGAGTACAGGGTAGATCCAGTTCCTGTACCGGAACCATTGTACAATTCCCAGAACAATGAACATCAGTGCTACCAGTATTATAGTTATGTATGGTACTCCGCAGACATCATTTCCATTCTGTAAAAGCATCCGCCTGCAGCTCGATATTCAAGTAACAGTAATATATAGGAGGAGAATATCCCGATTGGATAGATCCATCCTATCGACATTCTGATTTTTGACTTGTAGACTCATGATTATCAATATATTATATACTTCATTAATTATTATACTTTACAAAGTTATAACTTTTTAATAATACAAGTCAAGTTTTTTTGAATATTTTTTTTAC
The DNA here is from genome assembly GCA_963737255.1 of uncultured Bacteroidales bacterium. Taxonomy (GTDB): domain Bacteria; phylum Bacteroidota; class Bacteroidia; order Bacteroidales; family VadinHA17; genus LD21. The sequence goes on along the minus strand of CAVTSB010000002.1, from coordinate 347,418 downwards.
GTACCTACGGAGTTTGTACGATAAAATTCACAACCATTACAGTTTGCTTATATTAGAATCATGACTTAAATTAAGGATAAAGGTGAGTATAATATTGATTTGAGCAAGATGAATATTGCTGCTGATGGTGATTTTTTTCTTTCCCTGGAGTATTATCGAATTGCTGATGAGGTAGATGGAAAATTGATTTTCTGCGCTGTTCAACCCAAAAGTAAAAAACAGGGCAATGATTTTTATCGTTTTACCAGCCAGGGTAAGTGGATACCTGGATTTGGTGATAACTTGGGTTTTTCAGTTCAGGTCGAATGCAAATATTAGTCTTAAATTATTTTCTGGCTATTGTCCTCCTTATTATGGCAGGCATAGTCCGATTAAAATAAACTGTTTCCTTTTTGTATAACATTCAGTTTTATTGGCTTTCCGGCAGACTGTAGCCATACCCGGATATAGAGAAAGTGCAGCCTGACAGAGCGGCGTACATATGAAATAATTATTGTAACATATGTCTGGAATAAGTCAGCTTTTCGATTTTTTTTGCTACCGGTAAATCCATGGCTGTTAATTGTAAATTCATAACATGCTAACATTGATTTAATTGTTTAACTTTTCTCTATGAAAACTTGCATCAGGTTATTAGCACTTACACTGACATTGCCTGTCTTTTCACAAACCGACGGCGACAATATTGTCATTGGAAAATGCCGGAATCCCCATTCTGCCATCACAAATGAAGGCCTGACAATGCTTGTGTGGCTTCCCGGTAATGAAAATGCAAAAAAAATGCTTGAAAAACTTAAATAAGTATATTATGAAAAAACTACTCTTAATACTTATTTTCCACCTGTTCTGTTTATCTGCATTCACACAGGAACAGGTCCCTTCCGGCTGCTCAGTGATCACTATCTCCAAGGATGGCAGTGTATTTTTCGGCGGAAATGACGACTCTATCAATCCCGACCAATATTACTGGGTTGAACCGGGAGATTCCTCCAGATACGGAGTGATCTGGATTGGTCTTCCCGATAATCCTCAGCAGGGAGTTAACGAAAAAGGCCTTGCGTATGATTCAAACGGACTTCCAAGGTTTGAAGTGAATCCGCATACAGAAAGATTGCCTGTCAGCGGACAATATTACCATAACTATTTAATGCAGATAATGCATGAGTGCTCAACTGTGACGGAGGTCATTGAATGGGCTAATAAGCATCAGCGGTTCCCGTATATGCACGATCAGCTACATTTCGCCGACAAAACCGGCGATGCAGTGATAATCAGCGCAGGAAAAGATGGTGAAATGGTGTTTACCAGGAAAACAACCCGGTGACGGATTCCTGGTATCCACAAATTTTAATGTTGCTAATCCGGCAAATGCATACACTTACCCCTGCTGGCGGTATGATAAAGCCAATGATCTCCTGGGTCAGCTGATTGAACAGGAAGGGTCACTGAATTTCATTGATGTAACAAATGTAATGGATGCAGTCCATCAGGACGGTGCAAGCTGGACAATCGAAACCCTGGTTGCTGACCTCGTCAATGGTGTTATCTACCTGTACTTTTTTTACCAGTATGATAATCCTGTAATTATAAATGTAAAAGACGAACTTGCAAATCCCCGGGAAGCCGGTCCTCTCAGCAAACTCTTCCCGGAAGATGTACAACAGGAAGCTGCAAACCGTTACAGACAGGTAACAAAGACTCATCAGAATAAATAATGTCATTGGGAGATCATGGGCCGCCCTGATAATTCTGAGCCTGGTTTTGTTATTTATTCTCCCTGACCGCACAAAAGGATTAAGATTCTGGATCCCGGCTGTAATTGTTCTTGGTCCTCTTGCCCTGATCGCAAAACATTATTGTCGTACAACCGTATAAAATTACTCAGGACAGGAAGGCTCTGACAGAAACAATCGGCAATCTTGTACCTGTATCCTTAGCCTATCTGGTCGCACAGGTAATCGTTGTTGTAAAAGCTGCATCAGGAGGTATCAGTCAGCAGCAGCAGGTTTTGTGGATATTCGGTCTTCCTTTAATATCAGTCTGGCTGCTTTTTCACTGCCCCCTTCTGGCTTCTGTCGGTAAAAAGAATTTTTTCAGATTCTTATTTCAACGTCTTCCCGCAGGTTATGGTTACCACATTTCTCGGTTTAGCCGGGATCTTCCCGATAGCCATGCCCCTGGAAAATATGAGCATAGCAATGTCACAGATAATTCCTTTATCGCCATGGATCGTGATGACCTGGTGGTGCAATAACAGCAACTGGCGGGATAACAGGGGGATTATTAATTTTCGCGTATGAGAACTGGGCAGTAAAGAGAGGTTACCAGGCATGGAATGTTTTTGCAGGAAATGAAGGTGAAGTTAACACTCCAGGATTGAGTAAAATCTGGTGGTGGATACTCATCAGCATCCTTATCCTTATCGTGGGGATGATTATTGGCGTAATACTGCTTAAGGCAACGTCAGGTTAAAATTATAAAATGTCAAAGTTAATGACCGTTTATATTAGCCTGAACATATTAATAATTACGTCAACATGTTTGTCCTGCTCCTGTACAAAAAACGATGAAGAGCCCCTTAACTGGCAGCCGGAAAATCATAATGACGGCTGGTGTATATCAGGTAGCCTTACTGGCCTGCAAATGTATCTTAACTTCCAGTAATAAAAGTCTTAATTACCTTATTGTGAAATAATGAAATTATATGATATAAAATTGAAGCACCTTTCAGAAAATTTAACAAGGGTATTTTTAATTCTGATCTTTCTGCAAAGCACCATTCTCGTTCATCCAGTTTTTTGTTCAGATCCGGATATTGATACCGTTATTGCAGATCTGCAAACATTTATTCCTGAATATATCAGGAGCCATAATGTTCCGGGTGTTGGAATATCACTGGTAAAGAATGGAAGAATCGTTTACAATGATGGTTTTGGTGTTTCTAATTCAATAAAGAAAACTCCGGTTACAGCAAATACATTATTTGAAGTGGCTTCAATCAGCAAGGTAATAACAGCATATATAGCATTAAGACTAGTTGACGAGGGAAAGCTTTCGACTGATAAACCTTTACACTGTTTTTTGAAGGAAGAATGGTTACCCCCATCACAATTCAGAGATTCAATAAAATTAACCCATGTGTTGTCGCATAGTTCAGGGCTGAGTAAGATCAGCAGGGAAATTATGTTTAAACCGGGGACTGCATATTATTATTCAGCCAATGGGTTCAATTTGACAAAAGAGGTCATGGAACAGGTAACCGGTGAAACCCTGGAGGAGCTTGCCATCAGGTTGGTCTTTGAACCTCTTGGAATGAAAAACAGCAGTTTTACAAGACGAGATGATTTAGTAAATACTACATCTAACGGACATATTCATGCCATTGTTCCGGTAGCCCTTTCGATAATACTATGTTCCGCCAATTTTCTGGTAATCCTGCTTATTGGTCTCCTGATCATCAGGTTTAGGACAAAATCATGGCGTATCCGGCAAAGTCAGATTTTCATCTTTACGATACTGGCTTCTTTGATCTTTGTATTTGCAATGTTTTTCTTTCTGGGAAAATCATCCCTGATTGAATTTGCCTATCTGTTTTCAGTTACAGGAGTTATATTACTGGTATTTTTTCTCCTTCTTTTCTATGCAGGCAAGCGGTTTGTGCAAAAAGCAATTCAACAAAGATGGGTTCATAAGGTTGTTTTAACAGTTTGGATAATATTCCTTATAACAATAATAGGATTTATTTCTTCAAAGGTCAGGAATGTTCCTGTCCCTGTTTTTCCGCGCTACAATGTATCAGCTGCCGGAACTGTAAGGACTTCTCCGGAAGAACTGACAAGATTTATGATGGAGCTAGCCAATCCAAAATATCTCAGTTCTGAAACATCGCAATATCTAAGAACACCAAAGATCAGATTGAGTGATAACCTTTCATGGGGGATGGGCCCTGGCATTTTATATACTGATAAAGGATATGCTCTCTGGCAATGGGGTCAGCATATTGATTTTCAAAGTATAATGGTAATTTTCCCGGATGAGGGCTCCGGTGTGGTGGTATGCACCAATAATGATATGCTTAATCCTGATGTTGCACTTGAAATTGCCGAAAGGGCAATTGGGAAAGTAATTGAGCCTTTAAGAGCAGCTATTCACCTGGAATATGATTATTCTGAATAATGATTTGTATATTGGAATATAGATTTGTTTTTTGATGGTTAGTTAAATAATAAAAGATTCATACACCTGAGAAGTTGATGGATACAATCGGTCTTAAGTATGGTATGACGATCACCGATACCGTTGCCGCAAGAGTATGTCTTGCAATTTGGGTTGCTGACAGGGTAGGTAAAGAAGGGAAAAGCTGACCCGGGGTCTTTTATAAACTGATCATTAAACTATTCAGGATGAAATTGTCAATTATAGACCATAATCCTGGTAAATTCTTTATCTCCTTTATATTAATCCTGATAATTGTTCCGTCAGGCTGCAAAAAGGAAGAAAATAACCGTTTCCCGCTTGCTGAACAGTATAATATTGACGGAGAACAGCTTACACTGGCTTTCGATGAGTTTAAAACAGTAAAAGGTGCCCTCAGCCTTATTGTATGCCACGAAGGAACAATCGTAGCTGAAGAATATACAAACTATAAAGGCTATAGCGCCGACAGTATTAAAAATATTATGTCGGTCACCAAAACTTTTACAGGTGTCCTGATCGGACTGGCAATTGAAAAAGGGTTCATCGAAAGTGTGAACGATCCGATAAGCAAATATCTTTCAGGTATTGTTACTTTTCCTGACGAAACAAAAGCAGGCATTACCATCGACCAGCTTCTTAAAATGTCGTTCGGGCATTCATGGAACGGCACTTCACCTTCAAGCCTATATAATACATGGGCCACTACTGCCAACCACCTGCAATACATCATTGATCTTCCTCTTGTTGCCACACCCGGGACAATATTTAATTACAGCGATGGAGCTTCTCATTTACTTTCTGTTATAATTACAGAAGCAACAGGTATCAACACGCTTGATTTTGCAAAAACGTATCTCTTCGATCCGATTGGTATTACTAAACTCAAGTGGTCAAAAGATGATAAGGGTTATCCAAATGGCGCCGCAAGCTTACGGATCACTCCTGCCGATATGGTAAAATTCGGAAATTTATTCCTCAATAAAGGGAAATACAATGATCAGCAGGTGGTTCCGGAATCGTGGATCACCATGATGACTACCACAAAGATCTCAACAAATAACGATGTGCCATACGGGCCCGAGTACGGCTACCAGATCTGGCTGGGCAGTGTGGAAGGCCACAGTTATTATATGGCAATGGGATGGGGAGGACAATTTATAATTATAGTCTCTGATCTTCAGCTTGTTGTTACTGCCACCTGCTGGACAAGCGATTTAACCGACCAGCAGGCCGGAGAGCACTGGATGAGAATAAATCAGATAATTTTTGAGAAGATATTACCTTGCGTAAATTAAATGTAACAAATTATGAAAAGACTTTTTTCTTTATTTTCCCTGGCATTTTTAAGTTTTGCCATTGCAGGAGTAATTGAAGCTTTACGTCCAAAATAATGAAAATATCTGACACGAATCGCTGCCGTTTTGGTCTGTTTCAGAATAAAAACATTTGAACATGGAAACTAAAAGTGAAATGACAAGCCAGGAGAGATCGGCTCTCATCAGGAAAATGATAATCAGATTTTCATTTGTACCTCTTTTCATTGGCATATGCACGTTGCTTCCTGCCGGCACCTTAAAGTACTGGCAGGTGTATCTTTATTTTTCTGTCATTGTCATCCCAATGATTTTCGTGCTTTTCTACTTTCTTAAAAGAGATCCGAAATTCCTTGAGCGGCGAACAAAAGGAACTGAGAAAGTAAAAGAGCAAAAGCTTATCCAGCTTATCAACCTGCCTGTATTCATGGCTGCATTCATTGTTCCCGGGCTCGACAGGCGTTTCGGATGGTCGGATGTACCCGTTGAGATTATCATAATTACAAACATAGTAATTCTAGGAGGATATCTGATCATATTCAATGTCTTCAGACAGAACAGCTACGCCTCACGAATAGTTGAGACCGATAAAGAACAGAAGGTTATCACAACCGGGTTATACAGTACTGTAAGACACCCAATGTACATCGGAGTGCTGATAATGTATGTGCCGACTCCCCTGGCGCTGGGCTCTTACTGGGGACTTATCCCAATGGCTCTGCTGCCTGTTGCACTTGTGTTAAGGATCTTAAATGAGGAGAAGGTCCTGAAGGAAAATCTGGAAGGGTATAAGGAGTATTGCCTCAAAACAAAGTACAGACTCATACCATATATTTGGTAATTAATGGGTTAAGGTTTAAGGTTTGCTGGCGCGGATTTGCAATACGTGCCTTTTTGTAATGAAGCACTGCTTTCAAATTTACGCTATCGTGAAGGTTTTACTGTTGCGCTGTGGAAGGGGTATCCATCTGAAGAACATCAAGCATAACTTATGATTCAACCTCAATATCGTAGTCAGTGAACGCTCATTTTCGGTCTTTATTTTTCCTCTCGCTTTTGAAAGCAAGCTTTCAACGCTCCGGAAAAATAAAGCCCGGCATTTTCGTGCCAGGCTTTTTCATTTGGTCGGGGTGAGAAGACTCGAACTTCCGGCCTCTACGTCCCGAACGTAGCGCGCTACCAACTGTGCTACACCCCGCTTTGTACTCCGTAGCTTTAGCGAAGGAGTACTTTGTACTCCGTAGCTTTAGCAGGAGTACTTGTTTCTCCGAAGCTTTAGCGAAGGAGAAGTATTGCTAAAACCGGCGGACAAATATAATTAAATTTTCTCCACTCCGATTCCCCCTTATTGCTTTATGATACCAAAATCCTGAATGATCTGCGGGAGTAGAAAAAAACATACCCGCAAAGCCACCTCCTGCCGCTTACCGTCCCCTGGGCTCTCAGCTCCCCCTGCCTTACCTCCTCCCGCTCAACTCCTTAAAGTAATGGGAGGAACGCGTATGAAAGGATCTATAACCAGTCTCGTTTTATTATCCTGAAGAAGGCATTCAATTGTGTATTTTTCTTTTCCCTTGGTTCCTTCTTCTATCCGGAGTTTAAATCCTTCGCATAAAAAGCGCTTTACCGGATTGTTTTTAAATACCGACTGCTCCTTCACACTCCAGTATATCTTTGTTATACTCCTTATCCTGCTGCAGCAGTCTAATTTCCAGATAACAGTACTTCCGCCTTCAGCAACTGTCTCAAGATCATTGATCTCGCCCTGGCCGTTTGAATCGAAGAGGGCAAGGCAGTTTTCCTTACCCCTGACGATAGCTCTTAAGTAGATTTTTACTCTCATATCAAATTGTTTAAATTAATACAGGTCTGCTACTAACAAAAGAAAAAGGTAATCTAAGTTAGTATTATTAAAAGCCCTTGTCAAATATATTTAAAGAACAGGCCCCGGAGCTTATTAATTAGTGTTTCAGCAGTAATGATCATTCCCCGGGGTCTTTATATTTCTCAATCATCCTTTGAAAATCAGGGTAATTAATTAAACTTTTATACATCGGATGATATTTTACCTGTATCCATCCGTAATCTCTTTTAATTGCACTCTCGATCCATTCTACCGCTTTATCCTTTTCACCGACAGACAGGTATATCTCCCCTATCTGAAGTGCACTGTAAGTGTCAGTATTGTCACGATTTTCAGGTATATTGGCCTGATCCAGGTAATATAAAGCCGAATCAGCAACCCCGCGCATCCCATAAAAGTAAGCTATCCCAAGTACAGCATTGTGGTCAAATTCGAGATTTCGTCTGGCTGTTTCAATTGCAGTCTTATATATTTCATTTGATTCATGTTTATCACCCGACCAGTAATAGGCATCACCCAGAAATCCCTGGTTTAGATAATCACCTGGACTTTTTGAAAGACTTTTTTTATAGTAAAAAATTGCCTTATCAAAATTGCCCTTAAAGAAATATGCAGTACCTAAATTTGCATTTGAATAACTATCATCCGGGTAGGTTTGAATAATCCGTTCATATGTCTGAAAGGCATCATTTAGTCTCTGAAGCTGCCAGTAACAGGCTGCCAGGTAACTTAATATGGCCTTATTCGCAGGTCCGAGCTGTAACCCTAAGTTGAATTGATCAATCGCTTCCCTGTATTGTCCGTCATAATAATATGACGACCCTAGAGAGTAGTAACAATACCAGTAATCAGGTTTCAGGTTGATTGCCTGCTTAAAATATGTTTCAGCTTTATCAAATTTACCCTGTTCAGTAAATAATGCTCCGATTTGAATATACGCCTGTTCATTTTGCGGATCTAATTCCACTGCTCTTTGAAATGACTTTAAGGCTTCCTCAAATTCACCTTTACCGGCGCTGATCATTCCAAGGCTTATATAAATTGACGCGTCATTGTCGCTTAAACTGATCGCTTTCTTACTGTTTAATAAAGCCAGGTTTGCGAATTCCGGATCACTTGTTACTTTGTACATTTTCCAGTTAGCATCTGCCAGCCCTGAATAGGCCAACGCAAATAGTGTATCTTCTTTAATTGATCTCTTAAAATAACCAATAGCTGCATCCAGATCTTCAATTGTTTGATAATTTCGTAAAATCCCTCTGCCCACGAGATAAAAATCATTGGCCTGAACTGAAATCGGACCACCGGCAGTAAGCAGTACCTTCGTCCTGGATTCCAGCTCTATTCCAAGCATTTTAACCATTACAGAAATAATTTCATCCTGCAAAATAAGGTTATTGTCTTTCAGGTAATCTATCATTTCGGACCGCAGGACCCGCTGTTTTTTTGTATCAATGAGGTTCAGGATCAAACGGGTATTGATTTCATCCATCTGAATACTGCCGGATATGACCATGGATGCTCCAAATCGTTTCCATGCTTCAAAAGCCGAAACGGAATCATTTACATCACCCATGGGTATTACTGAAAAGGATTGTTGCGAATTGCCAATCCTGGTCAACATATAAGTCAGGGACTCAACAAGGCCGCTGGCAAAATTATTTATTTCGGGAGCATCTCCGATGATCTTTAGAGGCAGGACGGCGATCGTATTCCTGGTCCTTCCACTTAATGGAGACGAATCATCCCTGAAGATCTTAGGGTATAAAAGAATGCCGATTATCAGTATAAGAACTGCAATTATAATGTTGCTTATCCTGAGCCCCCTGGCTGATTTAATACTGATGTCCTGCTTTTTATGAACTGAACCCAGTGGCTCGCTTTTAGTAATTCCTTTGGGAGTAATTTCATATATCCAGGAAATAATTGCTGTAATTACAGCTCCGATGATCAGGAGATACAGGGTCAGATTAAATGTCCAGTCAGGCAGTCCCCAACGGGGAAAGATGATATCAATAACCTGGATTATGACAAAAGCGACCCCGATGTAAATTGTCAATGTCCTGTGGACATTCCGTCTTTTAAATTCCTGCCAGAATTTAATCAACTTGTTTGGGCTTACCGGCATACAAGGTTCATTAATTCTTGGAATAAAATTACACTATCCTGAAACTAAAGTCAATAGACTGATTTTAATTAAAAAGACAGTGATTGAAATTCCAATAGCATACAACCACTCCTGCTTTCATACCTGGAAGTTATTGCAGGTACACTCCCCGGATGTAAACCTATATCTCACTAATTTTTTGTGAGATATATAATAGAGTTATCCTTATTGATCCTTAAACACTTTAAAACTATTTAATGTTTACTGTAAGAAGGCCGACTGCATTTCTTTACTGAGCCTATCGCTATCAAGGGGAAAAAGATCATCCAGGGACTTTCCTATTAGCTTTTTGTCATGATCTTTCAACAATTCCACACATTACCCTTTGTTATTTGTTTAAGTTTAATTAAATTGATTACGTGAAACAAAAAAGAGTCGTTATGAAATCCATCCACCTGATCTCCGTCTTCCTGCTGCTAGCACTCCTGTCATGCTCCAATCCGGGCAATGAGACTAAAAGCCTTTTTAACGGCACTGACCTGACCGGCTGGCACTGGGATGTTCCGGCAATGGACAGTAATCCGGATACAATTAATCCGTTTATAGTCCGCAACGGACAGCTTGTCAGCCTTGGCAATCCTGGCGGCCATCTGATCACGGATGAAATATACATGAATTACCGCCTCGAAGTGGAGTACCGGTTTGCCGGTAAGCCGGGAAATTGCGGAGTCCTGGTACATGCATCGACACCCCGGGCCCTCTACGGGATGTTCCCGGCTTCGCTCGAAGTGCAGATGGAGCATCAGAATGCCGGCGATTTCTGGTGCATTGTCGAGGATATCACAACACCCGACATGGAGGCTCGCAGGGGTCCCAGGGAAAAATGGGGCGGCACCGAAGACAAACTCCGGAACATTAAAAACCTTACAGACAACTCGGAAAAACCCGTCGGCGAATGGAACAACATGGTCATCGAATGTGTGGACCGGGAGATAAAAGTATGGGTAAATGGCGACCTGGTCAATTATGGATATGACTGCACCGCCGACAGGGGACAAATCGCAATTCAGGCTGAAGGATCAGAAGTGGAATTCAGGAAACTGGCATTAACACCAATAAAAAAACTGACAAAATAGTCCGGAAAGGGGCAGTTCCCTCCTGGCGCAAAGATCCGCATCTTTTCATTCCCCCGGTTCGGTGGCATTTTAGTCAGTGACTGGGGTCAGAGCTTTACCGGTTGATGTTTTTTGATAAAATCCGGATCGATGATGACCCCCATACCAGGACCGGTCGGTACTTTTATTTTCCCGTCTGTAATTTTCAGGGGTGATGTCGGACATTCGAACTTAACAGCTGTGTCAAGCCCTTTGAATTCATGATGAGCACCGGCATTGGGAACAGCTGAAACAAGAATATAATCATATAGAAATCCAAGTCCGCCGCCTGACATATGCGGAATAATGGTTTTTCCGAACGCATCAGCCATTAGTGCAACTTTCATCGCCCTGATCATCCCGCCAAAATAGTATATGTCGGGTTGTACTATATCGAGGCCGTCGTTTGCAACCGACCACCGGAAATGGACAAAGCTCTGGTCCTGCTCACCATTTGCAACCGGTATTGTAAGTGCATCCGCCACCTCCTTGATCTCTTCAAAATGGTCGTACATAACAGGTTCTTCAAAATAACTGTAGTCATTTTCCTCAAGAAGCCTGCCGACGCGAATCGCCTCATCAACATTGTAATAGCCGTTCGAATCAGCATAAAGTGCCATTTCCTTTCCATACTCCTGCCGCAGAAGAGGGATCAGCTTTTCAGTTTTTCCGGGCACGCCGGGATAATGGATGTCTTTTGTACCAGCATGCTGGTAACCCACCTTGACCTTTAGGGCATGGGCATCATATTCTGCCACTGCCTTTCTGATCTGGTCAAAATGTTCTTCAAGGGGTTTCTCACGGAATTCAGTGGCAACATAAACGGCAACTTCGGGATTGCGGATCTCTCCTATCAGTTGTCCCACAGGCATGCCTGCAATATTCCCGAGCATGTCGAGGACGGCAAATTCAATGGTTGCCAGCGGAAGCCCGAGGGAAATACCGTTGTATCTGAAATTGAAATTATAAATATAGATCCTGTCCAGTATCAAATCCAGTTCCCTGGCATCCTGCCCGATAAAAAATGGCTGCAGCTTTCTGAGAAAAATTGGAAAAAGAATTGAAAGGTCATTGTGACCCACTGAGATACCCTCCGCACCATCTTTTGAACGCACCCTGCACAGGAAATTGCCCTCATATCGCAGCAGCTCGACGGTTTCAATGACCACAGGAGATGTAAACAGGTCTTTTTTCAGTACCGGCTTTTTAAGTATCTCATCTATCCTGGCATACTTCGATTTAATTTCTTCTGACAGGTCGCCGGGTTCCGGCTTTACCACATTGCATGACAATGGTAATGTTGCAGCGGCAAGGCCGCCTGTAAGGGTTGTTGATATAAATTTGCGCCGGTTTGTCTTCATGATCTTATTGCTTTTTCGGGGTTTGACCAATCTTATGTAAACATACTGACTAATTAAGATTCTGAGTTATAAGAGTCACTAAAAATCTTAAGTATTTCATAGATCTGCGTCTGGTTCCTGAGGTTATACCGGGCGTTTGATTGTTTGTTACCGATTTTTATTGTAATGCCGTAATCAGGGATTGCCTTAAAAAGGTCTTCATCTGTACTGTCATCACCAATGGCAAGGATGAAATCATATTTATTCCTGCTGATCAGTGCCGACGCCACCGTACCTTTGTCATAAAGGATGCTTTTTACCTCCAGTACTTTATTTCCCTCAAGGACATGTAATCTTGATTCACTTTTTAAAATTTCCGACAGATCGTCTTTAAGTTCATTTATCCTCAGTAAAGCGATTTCCTCATCCGCATTACGGAAATGCCATACAAGCGAGGCATATTTTTCTTCAACTATCGAACCATTACATCTGTCAGCATAATCATCCAGTACCGGCTTTATTTTCTTTTTCCATGAAAAATCGATGTCAGGGTAATGTTCCCATTCTTCGCCGGGATTTTTAATAAAATATCCATGTTCGGCAACAAGGATGGCATCAAGGTCCTTAAACTGTTCTTCAAGAAATTCCTTATTCCTGCCGCTTATTATAACGACTTTATTACGTTTATCCAGAACAATTTCCTTCAGGATGCTCAATGTTTTTTCGGTCAGTAGTGCCAGCTCAGGTTGCATTGTGATAGGTGTCAGAGTACCATCATAATCGATCAGTGAAAGACGGTTTTGAGATTTAATATATTTGTTTCTGATGGAGTTGATAATACCTTTGTCTATAAATTTTATCTGCATAAGGTCCTGTTCTTTTTTAACATCTTCAACCTGATTAAAAAAATCGGTTGTCCATCTGAACACATTGTAACGGCTTAATCTGTTTTGCATCTTATGTATCCTTGCTTCTTTTTCCCCGGGCGGCATACAGAGGGCTTTATTTATAGCATCGGATGTTTCCTCGGTATCAGCCGGATTTATCAGTATTGCTTCGTTGAGTTCAACGGATGCACCGGCCATTTCACTCAGGACGAGCATCCCGCAATCTTCTCCCTGGCAGGCAACATACTCTTTTGCGACAAGATTCATACCATCACGGAGCGGAGTAATGAGTCCGACATCACTGACATTGTAAATTGCCAGCAACTCATTGAAAGGGATTGATTTGTACTGGTAAATGACAGGTCTCCAGTTAAGGGTACTGTATTTCCCATTCACCCTTCCTACTGTAGCTTCTATTTCTTTCTTCAATTCACGATAACTGCTGATATTGTCCCTGGAAGGAATTACAACCATATTAAAAACCACCTTAAAGTGCCATTCAGGATACTTTTCCAGGAATCGTTCAAAAGCTTTCAGCCTGAGTAGAAAACCCTTGGTATAATCGAGCCGGTCGACAGAAAAAATAAGCCTGTTACCTGAAAGGTGCGTTCTCAGTTTCTTCTTATGGGCATTGGCTTTTTTAGAGTAACAGCCATCATGAAATTTATCGTAATCGATCCCTATAGGGAATACCTCGGCTTTACAAATCCTTTCATTTAAAGATATAAGGTTATGTTCCACTTTATGACCAAGGGTCCGTTTTACCGATTTAATAAAATGCTGAGCATAGTCATTTGTATGGAAGCCTGTCACATCTGCTCCAATCATACCTGAAAGCAGGGATTCACGCCATTTTCGTGGCAACAGACGAAATAACTCATATGACGGGAATGGAATATGCAGAAAAAAACCAATATTGGCTTCGGGTAAATATTCCCTTACCATACCGGGGAGCAGTAACAACTGGTAATCATGTATCCAGAGAAAATCACCGGGCCGGATCACCGTCTTTATTTTTTTAAGGTACAGGGTATTGGCAGCAAGGTATGCATCATAGTAGCTACTATCAAATGAGGTACTGGCAGGGAAATAGTGGAACAATGGCCATATTGTATCATTACAAAAACCCCCGTAAAATTTATCATTTAACTCGCGTGGTATCTCAACAGGGTGGAGTTCAAAATTAGGATGGTCATTTTCAGTACCCAGTTGTTTTTCCCCTGTCCCGATCCAGATGATTTTTGATGACGGACCATTCGAAATCTTCATTTTCTCAGATAACGAGAGCATGGCAGATACCAATCCGCCTGAGTTCTGGACCAGAAAAGATTCATCCTTTTTTTTGGTGAGTTTGAACGGCAGTCTGTATGCTGCGATTATAATTCGTTTGAAATTATAATGGTCAAAAGATATCATGTTCATAAGAATATAGGTTTATCAAGCTTTGTAGACTATTGAACATTTCATCATGGTATTATCATCACGGGTAAAATATGCATTTCCGCCTGCTGTTGTATCAGCCGCAAAGCCGTTCGTAAATTCAAATCCGAATGCCGAAGCAAGAGATGCGGCCGCACCGCCAAAGCTCTTGGCAGCCTGGCAAAAGGCATATACCTTCCACCCGCAGTATGGAAGTTGTTATGTCCTTCATCGATCAGTACAACCGGACCTTTTCCGTGCAGGTACTCAGGTTCCGGTATTACAGGGTTGAAGGTTGAATCGGCAACCTGCTGGGAAACCAGCGGCATGGAAATCAATAAGCTGACAGCAACCGGAAACAAGTCTTTTAAACTCATAACAGGCATTTTAATTGTGTTATTGATATTTGCAGATATAAAGTTAATTAAAAATATTCAGGCAGGTATGTTGCATGGTATCCGGGTAATCCGTTCCATCCGGAATTGTGGTCGGGCTTCGTGTGATCCGGCAAAGGGAAAAATCTTAAATTTACGGTGTAATTGAAAAATGTAAAAACCGGACATCATTAATAACTTAAAAATAGAAATCTATGGCACTTTTCACTTCACGTAACAGGTTCAATGAATTTAAGGCTGATTTTCTCACTGATACCGGTCTGAAAAACGTCGAGGATAACCTTGAGCTATACACCCAGTACGTTATCGCCCGTTTTACCGATCATAACAACAAGCTTATAGGTGAACTTTCAAATGAACTTCAGGAATTAACCAAAGTGTTGAAGAAGGTTTAGTGAGATGAATAGAGCGCGGCACCGATTGCTGTTGCATTCTCCTTTACCAAAGCCCGCCACAGCCGGGATTTTTAAACCCGACCTGGTCCGATATTGGAACCAATGTCTATATACATCCTGATTCAAAAAATTATCATAAATTTATCCGTCAACCTTTAATAATTACAGCTATGAAAATTCTCAGAGGTACTTTATTCGGAGGGATTACTTATTTTCTCCTTGGCTGGCTTGTATGGGGGATCCTTTTAATGGATTTCATGTCGGCTAATATGAATACATGCTCCAACCGGCCGGATGGTGAAATGATCTGGTGGGCGATGATCCTTTCAAACCTGGCGGCCAGTCTGCTGCTGACCCTGTTCCTGAACTGGTCAAAAGCCAGTGGGATTTCCAGCGGGCTTAAGCTGGGTACTGTTTTTGGCTTCCTTTATGCATGCATCGTCGATTTTTCATTCTGGTCGATGACAACAATTTACAGCAGCCTTACAGTATTGATCGTTGATCTGCTGATCTCAGCAGTTGTTTTCGGACTTGTCGCAATGGTCATTGTTCTTACCTGGGGAAAAGAATCCTGACTCTGAGAACTCTTAATAGTCCCGTGGGTTTGCAGGTCTGATTTTATAATATTGAGTCTTTGGGTTAGATTAATTCTGTTAACTCATTTCCAACAGACTGTCCGAAAGGTTTATTTTTCAAAGTTTTATCCTTTAAAGACTGTCTCAGGTTACTTTATCCTGCTGGTTAAAAGGAATCAAAGTAGAATTTATCTGAATCGGTTTTTGTAACTTAACACACTATAAATTACCGGTCACAACAGAAAAATTTGCCCCTATGACCTCTGAACGGATCTATTCAATCGATATAATGAGGGGCTTCACGCTCCTGCTGATGCTCTTTGTAAACGACCTGAACATGGAGGTTGCACCATCATGGCTCGGTCATATGGAAGCTGACTTTGATGGCATGGGGCTTGCCGACTGGGTATTCCCGGGATTCCTTTTCATTGTCGGGATGGCAATACCCTTTGCATTTTCCAGAAGAGTTGCAAAAGGGGAGTCGTTTGCCGATATGTTACGGCATATCCTCACCAGGTCACTCAGCCTGATAATAATCGGAGTATTGATGCTCAATACCGGAAGGGTTAATCCAGAACTGACCGGAATGAGCAGAAACCTCTGGGCCCTTTTGATGTACCTGGCCGTTTTCCTTTTCTGGAACGATTACCGCGATAAGGAGAACAGGATCTATACGATAGCCGGATTCAAGCTGGCTGCCCTTGCGATCTTTATTATCCTTATCTTTAAATTCAGATCGGGGGAACCGGCAAACAATGGCTCCCTGATCACGGGATGGTGGGGGATCCTGGGACTTATTGGCTGGGGTTACCTGGTATCGGCATTTACCTGGGTCGCCTGCCGCGATTCAATTTTCAAAACGGCAGTTGTTATCCTGTTCTTCCTTGGAATGAATATATTATCGGAACTGGACCTACTCCATTTCTTAAATCCTGTCAGACCATACCTCGGCGTTATTATCGGAGGAAATGTTCCTTTAATAGTATTGACTGGTTTACTTGGAGGGCTCATCTTAAAGAAATTCGCTCCTGCAGGACCGGTGAAGTTATTTCCGATACTTATATCGCTCGGCTTTTTCTGTCTGCTGGCAGGATTTATCTTAAGGGAGTGGTTCATTATTTCGAAGATAAAAGCCACGCCGAGCTGGGGAATGCTATGCAGCGGGATTAGCTTTCTCGTATTTACCCTGCTGTACTGGCTGGCTGATGTGAAGGGCAGGAAATCGTGGTTTGCCTTCCTTAAGCCGGCAGGTGAAAATTCGCTTACCACTTACCTTGCTCCTGATATTCTTTATTACCTGATCTGGATGACAGGATTGCCGATCTTAATCTACAAACAATCAGCCGAACCGCTTATCGCGGTGGCGGGGTCATTGGTCTGGGCATTACTGATGGTGTGGCTTACGGCCCTTCTGGCAAAAATCAATATCAGGTTAAGAATATAAAGCTTAAATGGTTATACAGAGAATTACATAGCTAACCTCTGTGTTACTCTGTGCCTCCTCCGTGGAACTCTGAGTAAGTTCTTCAGAGATAATTAAATAGTGATTATTTCAACTTACTCATCGAAAACGGCATTGCCTCATCTGAAATGCCTCTGATCTTGTCAGGCCCACCCTGCATATCGAAGAATAGCGTCCCTCCCGCCTGTAATTCGGGATGTCTTATAAAGTTCCTTTCAATCTCTTTACCGTTCAGCTTGATGCTGCCTGTATAAATGTTTTCTGAACTGTTTTCCGGAGCCTCAATTACCATTTCATTACCGTTTTCAAAAGTGATCGAAGCCTTTTTGAAGAGAGGCGATCCGAAAACATATTCATCGGTGCCCGGAGTGACCGGATAGAACCCGAGCGCTGAAAAAACATACCAGGCCGAAGTTTGCCCGTTATCCTCATCACCGCAGTATCCGTCGGGCAGGTACGTATAGAGCTTATCCATCACCTCACGAACATGAAATTGTGTCTTCCATGGCTGACCGGCATAGTTGTACAGATAGATCATATGCTGAACAGGCTGATTCCCATGAGCGTAATTTCCCATGTTCATTATCTGCATCTCCCGTATCTCATGAATTACCTGGCCATAATAGGAATAGTCGAATATCGGAGGTACCGTAAACACAGAATCAAGTTTTGAAACAAAATTATCCTTCCCTCCCATCAGGTCAATAAGTCCGCTGACATCCTGGAAAACGCTCCAGGTATAGTGCCAGCTGTTCCCTTCGGTAAATGCGTCACCCCATTTATAAGGGCTGAAGGGAGACTGGAATGATCCGTCAAGATTCCTCCCCCGCATCAGCTTCCTGCCCGGATCAAATACATTTTTATAGTTCATTGCCCTTCTTTTGAACTGATCGATCTCCTCCACAGGACGGCCCAGGGATTCTGCAAGCCGGACAATGCAAAAATCGGCATAGGCATATTCAAGGGTCCTTGCAACATTTTCGTTGATGCCCGCATCATAAGGCACATAACCCAGGTCATTGTAGTATTTTGCTCCCAGCCTGCCCACTGATGTTACCGGACCAACGCTGTCGGTGTTTTTCAGGATAGCCTGGTACAGCGTCGCGATATCATATCCCCTGATTCCTTTCAGATACGAATCGGCTATAAGTGACGCCGAATTCGAACCGATCATGCAGTCACGATGCCCCGGGCTCGCCCATTCCGGGAGCCAGCCGCTCTCCCTGTAGGTATTGGCCAGCCCCTCCATGATCTGGCCGTTCAACTCCGGGTACATAAGCGTCAAAAATGGGAAAAGCGACCTGAAAGTATCCCAGAAACCATTGTCAGTGAACATATAGCCAGGTAATACCTCCCCGTTATAAGGACTGTAATGCACTATTTCATCTCGGCCGTTTATCTCGAAAAACTTTCTCGGGAAGAGTAGTGTCCGATAGAGGCAGGAATAAAATGTCCTCATCTGATCGGCGCTTCCCCCTTCAACCCTGATCCGGCTAAGCTGGTTATTCCAGGCTGTCCTGGCTTCGCTGCAGATAATATCAAAATCTTTTCCGTCAGTTTCGCGCGTAAGATTCAGCATTGCCTGTTCATGGCTTATAAATGAAGAAGCGATCCGCATATTTACCATTTCTCCCCTGGTGGTCTTAAATCCAAGAATTGCTCCGACATGGGCTCCCTCTTCCTCAAGATCATTCAGGTTCAGATCATCACCGTTCCAGGTATTGGTGGAAGTGAAATCCCTGTCAAACACGGCAACAAAGTAGTTGTGAAAATTTTCAGGGACTCCCCCGTGGTTGTTCCTGCAATAGCCAATGATCTTCCTTTCGGAGGGGATTATTTTTACCATCGATCCTTTATCGAAAGCATCGATAATTATAAAGGACGAGTCGTTATCCGGAAATGTGAACCTGAAAGCAGCTGCCCTCTCGGTCGGAGTTACTTCGGCAGTAACATCATAGTCGGCAAGATAAACACTGTAGTAATATGGCTTTACGACCTCAGCCTTATGAGAGAACCATGAAGCCCTTTCTTCGCCTCTATACTTCAGGCCTCCGGTGAGGGCCATGACGGAAAATGTGGCGTAGTCGTTTATCCAGGGACTTGGCTGATGCGTCTGTTTTATTCCCTGGATTTTATAATCATTGTAGGTATAAGCCCACCCATTGTTCATGTTCCGCGTATGAGGAGTCCAGAAATTCATCCCCCAGGGCAGTGCAATTGCAGGGTAGGTATTGCCTGTCGATAACCTGAATTCCGAGTCGGTTCCCATAAGTGGGTTTACAAGTTCAACGGGGTCAAATTCAGGATCACTGACATTTGGAGAACATCCTGTGATTAAGATTGAGAAAAGTAAAAAAAAGTAAAAAAAGGGGCAGGAGGAATTACTTCTCATAATATTCAAACATTTTCAAATTTTCAGATTAACATATTTTCAGATTGACAATTTTATCATACACAGTTTTCGGGGTCAGCCACTCCATGCAGGCATGGTCGCCCCTCCAGCATTCCCCTTTCCCGTAAACCGTGCAGGGTCTGCAGGTCAGATCATCTGTGGAAATACTGACAACATACTCTTCAGGCTGCATCCATCCCCCGAATCCGGTCAGCGGATCAGTCGTCCCCCAGATTGAAATGACTTTTGTTCCCGTCAGGGCTGCCAGGTGCATATTTGAAGAATCCATGGAGATCATGAAGCTGAGCTTTGATATAAGGGCCAGCTCCTCTTCGAGCTTCAGCCTTCCGGAAATGTTCACCGATCCGGGAACCTTTCTCTGAAAAGAATCCAGCCGTTCCTGCTCATCACTTCCGCCGAAAAGCCAGAATTTGGCATCCCGGTTCCGGCTGATCAGCTTCAGAAGGGAAACCATATTCTCCTCGGGCCACATCTTAAGATCATGCTTTGAATAAGGGGCAACACCTATATTCAATCCGGGAGCAATACCGGATATTTTTCCGGCATTGATCACAGCTTCAGGCTGTGGAATAATCCATGGTCCGTCTGAGGGTGTTGTTTCAAATCCTGCTTTCGAAAATACATCCCTGTACCGTTCTACGGTATGCTTTAACTGAACTTTGTTTTTCCCGCTGATCAGCAGTCTCTTTTCTCTTCTTCCCTTGTCAATAACCTCAACAGAGATCCCTCTCAGCCTGAACAGTAATCCAAGGATTTTAGTTCTCAGCACATCGTGCAGGTCAATAACTTTATCGAATCTGTCCTCTTTTCTGATATCGCCAAAAAGCCGGAAAATCCCTGCCACTCCATTATGACGCTTCTGAAAATCAGGGAAAAAGAGCTTCAGCCCTTTCAATGATGTAAAAAACGGGGAGAATGATTTCCTGGTCATCAGTGTTATCTCAGCCTCAGGGTGTTGTTCAAGCATTCCTTTCAAAACCGGAGTTGTCAGAGCAACATCACCCATTGCGGAGGTACGTATGACCAGGATTCGCATTTCAGTATTTTTCGTATGATTTTTCCTCCATCAGTCCCGATGATGTCCTTATGTTTATTTCTCTCTTAAGCTCCGATCTCATGTCATTTTTAATATATACCGAACGGGCAACCGAAATAAACTCTTCACCGAAATTCTTTCTCCGCTCAAGGTCCCTTATCTGATCCTCAATATCCCAAAGCTCGCAATTGACTTCATACAGGGCCTTATAAAGGGGATCATCCTGCGCCAGTATTGAAGAGGAGGCTTCACGAAGAAGTTCATATTCCTTCTGAAGATTTTTCAGTTTCGATTTATCCCTGATCCTTTCGAGTTTGATCTGGATAATTGTAAGCTTATCAATGATCTCGCCGTTTGACACTTCAATCTTCATATACACTGATTAATCAGTTCAAATTTAAGAGGTTTTTCCGGAGGAACAAGGGGATTTTCCTCCCCAATGCCCATTATTACAGGAAGACCCCCGGCGCCGGGGCTGGATCTCTTAATAAAATTTTTAAAAACATTGAATAAAATACGTATTATAATACGTATTATTTTTTAAAGAAATACGTATTATAATACGTATTTCTTTCGACGGGGGATCAGCTTAATACGGATCTACATCAATAGCTGTGCGGAGCGACGAAGCACCCTTCTCTTTTTCAAGACGTTCGATGGCTTCGCTGATGGATTGTTTTGCCGGGGCGACAGGTTTTTCCCTTTCAAGCTTGACCAGAATAGTTTTTATATACCAAAGCTGAACCTGTGATATCAACGGGAATTCGGGTCCGAGAATCCTGTTGCCGAACAGTGATTTAAGGTCACGGCCCAGTATCTCTGAGAATTTATTCAGAAGCGACCGGTCCTTGTGCTTCATGCTGATCCTTATCATCCTGCAGAACGGAGGGTAGTTGAACAATCTTCGTTCATCGGCCTGCATCCTGAACATTGTTTTATAGTCGTGCCTAAGTACAAGCCTTATTATCTTATGAGTGGGATCCGATGTCTGGATCACAACTTTTCCTGGTTTATTCCTTCTCCCTGCCCTGCCGCTGACCTGCTCCATAAGCTGAAAGCTTCGTTCATGCGCCCTGAAATCGGGGAAATTGAGCATGTTGTCGGCATTCAGCACACCAACAACTGTAAGATTTTCAAAATCAAGCCCTTTAGAGATCATCTGGGTTCCAATCATTATATCGATCTGACGCTCTTCGAATGCCCCCAGAAGCCTGTTGAATGAGTTCTTCCCCCTGGTTGTGTCATGATCCATCCGGGCAACCCTTGCGGACGGGAACACGATTCTGATCTCATCTTCCACCTTCTCGGTGCCAAATCCGCGTGTTGCAAGGCCGGGTGAATGGCAGTTGCCGCAATGGGCAGGCATGCCTGTCGAGTACCCGCAGTAATGGCAGACCATCCTGTTTATGCCCTTATGATATGTCAGATTTACGGCACATTGCACGCATTTTGGTATCCAGCCGCATTCGGGACACTCGATATATGGAGAAAAGCCCCGTCTGTTCTGGAAAAGGATCACCTGCTCATTATTGCCCAGGGCTTCATCAATAACCTCAAGCAGCTCGGGTGTGAAATGCGAAACCATCAGTTTCTTCCTGTAGGCTTCACGCGAATTGGCGATGATTATATCAGGCAGCCTGACTGCCCCGAACCTTTCGTTCAGCTCGACAAGTCCGTATTTGCCGCTAAGTGCATTGTTATAGCTTTCGATGGACGGTGATGCCGATCCGAGTATTGTCTTTGCCCCGTGAAGGCCTGCGAGCACGACAGCTGAATCACGGGCATTATATCGCGGTGCAGGATCATTCTGCTTATATGAACTGTCCTGCTCTTCATCTACTATTATGAGCCCCAGGTCACTGAAAGGCAGGAAAAGAGCTGACCTGACACCTAAAATCAGCCGGTATCCTTTCGCCGGATCTTTGAGTGCGACACGGTTCCATATCTCTGCTTTCTCCGGTTCGCTGAAGCGTGAATGGTAAACGCCCGTTATCCGGCTGAAATGCATTCTCAGTCTGAGGATTATCTGTGTTGTAAGTCCGATTTCGGGAAGAAGGTAAAGCACCTGCTTTCCCCTGCTTAACTGCTCTTCTATAAGATGAATGTAGATCTCCGTCTTCCCGCTTGAGGTAACTCCGTGAAGCAGGGCAATGCCTTTCTCCATGAAGATTTTATGAATTGCATTTAATGCTTTCTCCTGGGAACCGCTGAGTATTCTGAGAGGTTCCGGCGGAACCGGCACCTCATCAAGCCTTCCAACTTCAATGATCACAGTGGAGAGGATTCCCTTTTTAATAAGACCCTCCAGGGCTCCCGGCGAGTTTCCGCCTTGCTTAAGGAGCTTCCATTTCCTGACCGGCCTGATCTCCGAACCTTCCGAATAACCGCTTAAACTGAGCCAGGCCGTTAGCACTGCCTGCTGCCTGGGGGCCCTGGAAAGAGCATCGAGCATTTCGCTGAGTTCCCTGTCTGTAAAAGCAGAAGCCAGGGTGATAAAAGGTTCCTTTCTTGGCTTATATTTTTCAACGACAGGGACCGTAGTTTCACCTTCCAGGCAAAGGACCGAAGGCAATGCGGCTTTTATAACCTCACCACCGGTACACATGTAATATTCTGAGATCCATGACCAGAATTTCAGCATGATTTCATTAGCGGCAGGAGCCGGGTCAAGAACTTCAATTAAAGTCCTGACATTGGGGATATCCGGTGAATTCTCATGGATTGCCCTCACAATTCCGGAGTAGAGTTTTTTACTGCCGAACTGGACAAGCACCCTCGATCCGGGAAGTACCTTATCGATCAATCCTTCAGGAATACGGTAAGTGAATTTACCTTTTACAGCGAGAGGCAAAATAATATCAGCAAAATGATTATTCATCATCTGTTTTAGCTGATTGCAAAGTAAGAAACTAATTCGGTTTAATAAAACTCGACATTACTGTCAGAAGATGGTCTTTCCGGATGGGTTTTATAAGGCAGGCGTCACAGCCGGCCTCCAGGATGATATCCTTGTCATCCTCAAAAATAAAGGCTGTCTGGGCGATTATGGGAATGTCCCTCCTGATCTTTCTTATTTCCTTTGTTGCTTCGATGCCGTTCATTTCAGGCATCTGCATATCGAGCAGGACTACATCGATATCAGGGGTTTTCCTGACTATTTCAATGGCTTCCATCCCCGAGCGTGCCGTAAGGATGGAAATCCCGGTATCGACAAGCACCCGGTTCAGGTAGAGAAGAATATCCTTATTATCGTCGACAAGCAGGCATTTTCTTCTGCTCCAGTTAAGAGGAATACCGGACGGCTCATTGCTACCCGCTATCTTTGTTTTAAGCCGGGTACTGCCTCCTGCCGGCCTGTAGGGAATTGAAAAACTAAATTCGGAACCGACACCCTTTTCCGACTGAACATATATCCTGCCTCCCATCCTTTCCACAACTTCTTTCGCCAGGGTCAGCCCGACGCCAAGTCCTTCGAAGGGGCGGTGATGACCATCAATTTCCTGCCTGAATTCTTCAAAGATGTGGTCAAGGTTTTCCTTGTTGATACCGATTCCCGTATCCCTGATCCTGAAGACAAGGTTTTCATTTTCCTTTGCATAGGTCAGCCTTACGGATCCTTCAAGAGTAAACTTAACGGCATTGTCCATCAGGTGGTTTAATACCCGCTTCAGCCATACCCTGTCGGTGAAGATAAGGTCGCCGTTATCTTCAAGAAGGTTCATGGCAGCAACGATGATCGACTTCTCATTCCGTTTAACAACTTTCCTTGCATCCTCAACAATTTCATTAACAATGCTGGTGACGGAGGCCTCCTCATAGGTGATCTCTATCTGGGAACTCTCGAGCCTCGACAGATCGATGATATCGCCGATTATCTGCAGAAGCTTCTCGCTGTTATGGTTTATGTGTTCGATATATTCCTCCTTGACTTCATTGGTTATATCATTGGCCAGCAGGAGGTTGGCGAAGCCGACGACACTGTTCAGCGGGGTCCTTATCTCGTGTGAAATATTTGCCAGGAAGCTTGATTTGAGACGGTTGCTGGCTTCAGCTTCAAGCTTGGCCTTTATCAGGTCTTCATGAGCATTTTTGAGTGTTGAAATATCCCTGGAAATTGTCAGGGAGCCGATCATTTCCCCGTCTTCATTTTTTACAGTTACCGAACGGGTTGACAGGTTGATGTACTGCCCATCCTTGTGCTTAAGCCTCAGTTCCGATTCGAAAAAGCCCTTTGAATTGAGAGCACCTGTTCTGTTCTTTTCATATTCCCGGTCATCGGGGTGTATCAGATCTGTCTGGTTTATTGAATGATACTGATCCTGGTCAAGGCCAACCATCGAATAAAATGCCTTGTTGGCGTACTTCAGGTTCCAGTCCCGGTCATAAAATGAGATGCCATCGTCAGCTGACTGGACCAGCATTCTGTAAAACATTTCTGAATGGGAATATTCCCTTGTAATGTTCTCCTTCTGAACAGCCAGCTCTCTGTTGGTCTTTTGAAGGTCGTCGTTGATATCTTCTATCTGCCTGTTTCTTTGTCTTAGTTCCCTGTTGGAGTTCCTGAGCTTTCTGGAAAAGATTATAATCGTGACGCAAACGATAATCAATGCGACAAGAATTATCATTATTAGATTTAGTACCGACTCTGACATTAGAATATTCTGTAATTCAAACCCCTAATTAACTTTCAACGTAAGAATATCAGGCAAATATAAATATTCGCCCGATTATTGGCTCCAATATCCCGACAAATTATTACACAAAAAGTACTAAATTGCGAACAAAAGTTTTTAAGTGATGGAAACGAATGATGACGGTTATCCCAAGGGGAGAAAATACAAGAATGGAGAGATAACTGTGTACTGGAAACCGGGCGCCTGTGTTCATGCTTCCTACTGTTACAGAGAGCTTATTGAAGTGTTTGATCCTGGAAGAAGGCCCTGGGTTGATATGTCGGGATCGACGACTGACAGGATCATAGACGTGGTAAACATGTGTCCTACCGAAGCACTTACGTGGAAATGGAATGATGACGAAAAGAATAAGGATATCAGTGTTGACCAGACAAATCACGTGATCTTCAGAAGGCCCGAGCTTCTAAAGCCTGAAGAATCAAACGAAGAAATCAGGCCGGTTTCGGTCAAGGTTATGCCTGACGGACCAATAGTCCTGAAAGGAGATTTTACCTTTCAATACAACGGCATTAAGAAGAAGGTAAAAGAAGGGATCCTGTCAATCTGCAGGTGCGGAGCCAGCAAGCAAATGCCGTTTTGTGACGGGGCACACCGAAAAATTGGGTATGAAGATAAATGAATGACATGGAAACAGAAGATAAGGAGAACACGCTGCCGATTGTCGAGATCGTTGAAGGCGGACCATTAAAGATAACCGGGAAGATCACTTACAGGGATCTGAAACGCGATACTTCCGGGACTCCGGCTGAATTAAAGATTTGTCTGTGCGGCCGTACTCAGAACGGCCCCTTTTGCGACGATTCTCATGATGACGCGAAATGAGATACCCTGATCAACTGAAAATGATCAGGCTGAAGCCAGAGCTTCACCAACCTTAACTGCAGCTTCACCGAAAGATAAAGCTGAAATAACTGATAATCCTGAATTATCAATAATTTCCTTTGCTTCCAGGGCATTTGTTCCCTGAAGCCTGACAACAACAGGCACCTTTATTTCCCCTATCGATTTATAAGCTTCGACAACTCCCACGGCCACCCTGTCGCACCTGACTATCCCGCCAAAAATGTTTATCAGTATTGCTTTTACCCCCGGATCGCTGAGTATAATCCTGAAGCCTGCTTCAACCGTGCCGGCGTTTGCACTTCCACCCACATCAAGAAAATTGGCGGGCGATCCTCCGGAGAGCTTTATAATATCCATTGTAGCCATTGCCAGGCCTGCCCCGTTGACCATACATCCTACATTACCGTCAAGCTTTACATAGTTCAGATTGTATTTGCCGGCTTCCACCTCAACCGGATCCTCCTCGTTGAGATCCCTCATCGCTGCAAGATCGGGATGCCTGAACAGGGAATTATCATCAAGGATCAGCTTGCAGTCGACAGCCAGGACCCTCTCGTCACTTGTCTTGAGGACAGGGTTTATCTCGAGCAGTTGGGCATCGCAGCCGGTGAAAGTTTCATATATGCCGCCCAGGAATTTCAGCATGTTCTGAAAAGCCTTTCCTTTCAGTCCCAGATTAAACGCAATATTTTTTGCCTGAAATTGTGTAAGCCCCGTCAGGGGAGAGATCTCTTCGGTAAAAATAAGTTCGGGGGTTTTCTCAGCTACCTGTTCAATATCCATTCCTCCCTGCGGAGAGTACATTATTACATATCTTCCCCTTTCCCTGTTAAGAAGAATGCTTATGTAAAATTCTTCCGGTTCGGTCTCTCCTGTATAATAAACATCCTGGGCTATCAGGACCTTATTCACTCTTCTCCCTGCCGGGCCGGTCTGCGGGGTTACAAGGTTCATTCCTATCATTTTCCCTGCTATGACGCCTGCTTCCTCGACTGATTTTGCCAGCTTTACCCCACCGCCTTTCCCCCTGCCGCCGGCATGGATCTGCGCTTTCACAACAAAATAACCGGTCCCGCACTTTTCCTTCAGCTGTTCTGCCACGAGGACTGCATGGGAGGCATTCTCAGCAATAAAACCCTCCTGGATATCCACATTATAAGCTTTTAGAAGCGACTTGCCCTGGTACTCGTGTATGTTCATGATATGAGAATTTAGTTTTAGCTACAGCTTAACCACCTGATTCGTTGATGGAAATTTAGAAAAATAAACCGATATTTTCTCTATTTTCGTATAAAAAAGGATGCGCAAGCTTCTGAACAAAGAATTGGGAAGAAAGAGCATTGACCAGTTCAGGGAGTCTGAAAAGTCACAGTTTGTCATTGTCCTCGACAACGTGAGAAGCCATAACAATGTCGGATCGGTATTCAGGACTGCGGATGCCTTTCTGACCCGCAGGATATATTTATGCGGCATAACGGCAACACCTCCTCACCGCGACATTCAAAAAACAGCGCTTGGGGCAACGGAATCGGTTGAATGGTCCTATTTTAAAACCACTGCCGACGCCGTAAGGGAACTGAAGCGGGAAGGGTACAGGATAATAGCTGTTGAGCAGGCAGAAGGCTCAGTTGAACTGCAGGATTTTATTCCTGAAAAGGACGGTAAATACGCACTTGTTTTCGGACATGAGGTCAACGGTGTCAGCCAGGAGGTGGTTGACATGAGTGATATGTGCGTGGAGATACCCCAGTTCGGGACCAAGCACTCGTTCAATATCGCGGTAAGTGCAGGGATTGTGTTGTGGGAGGTGAACAGACCACGGCCATAAAAAAAAGGCTGCCCAAACGGACAGCCTTTAATATTTCTGTTGCTCTATAAATTACTGAACCAGTCCTGTAAAGGCGCTGTCAGCGAAGAATTTCGCAAATTCAAGGTCGGTTTTTGCATAAGCTTTCCAATCAGCATTGGCAGTTACAGCTTCCTTCAGACCGGCAACCATGTAATTCTTGTCATCAAGACGGGCACCAACAACTGCTTTCAGGTAATTTGACCTGCCATCGGGGCACGGTTCTTTCATTGCGTCAAGCGTAGCTTTTGCCCTGGAGACATCACCTTTAAGAAGCTGTGCAAGTGCAAGGTTGAAGCATGGTTCGGTGCCAAACAGGTTGACAGCCTGATCATACTCACCTTTAGTTACTGCGATGACGCCAAGGCCCCATTTTGATTCGGTTGTTGCCGCAGTCATCGAATTGAACAGTTCCTCTGCTTTTGCCATGTCATCCTTTACAAGGTAAGCAAAGCCGGTATTGTTCTTTACAACATCGTTATTCTCAATTGCTTTTGCTTTTTCGAAAGCTGCAAGGGCTTCGTCAGCTTTGCCTAAGCCCAGGAGTGTGATCCCTACGTTATTGTGCGTGCGGACATCCTTCGGAAAGCTTTGGGCAGCTGCCTGGTAGAACGTAAGTTTTTCATTTGCATCAGTGGTCAGTGTTGCTGAATAAAGCATTTCTTCAACGCTCAGCATACCGGGATTTGATTTCATCTGTGCAAGGATCTGTTCATCGCTGCGGCCGATGTTATCAACGTTGACCATCAGCTTAGACCTTCTCAGGACAGGAAGGATCTCGTCTTTAAGTTCTTCATATGCTGAAGACATGTTCTTGATCTCCCTTTCACGGACTACAGGATCGGAATACATTGAAAGAACACGGAGGATAAGGTCCTTATCCTGGATGGTTGATTTTTCAACTTCAGTTTTAAATCCTTCCCAATCTTCGGGGGTTGTTAATTCGTCAAAGAAATCGGGAGCTTTGGCAGCTTCGATTTTGCTGAATTCCTTTTTAATGAATTTGTCGGCTGACTGGCCTCTCTTGACTGATAGTTTCTCATTGAGCTCAAATGTACCATCGGGGGATGCATATGAGCTGACAACTGCACCTTTAAGCTGTTTGTTGGAATCAGCTGTAACCTGTGCAATATACTCCTTAAGCATTGTGATGTCAGTGTCCTTGAGTTCGCTGCTGCGGATATTCGCCTGGTTGATCACATAATTGATGGCAGCCGTCTGTGTTTCCGGGGTTATTCTGACCCAATTATCTTTCATCATGATTGTTCTGCCGTGTTTTTGAACCAGTGTTGAGGTTGCAATTACACCATCAGCCAGCTTGATGGGTTCAAAATCAATTGTTTTTTTACCCATCACGGCGTTGGTTCTAAGGACAAGCTCCGACATTTTCATAGCGTCACTGTAGGGAATTACGCTGGTATAAGTAAAATCACCTCCGGTATATGTGATCACTTTATTATTTGCAGCTACTTTTTCTCCCTGAAGAACCTGTACTTTGTCAAAAGCTGTTTCTCCTCCTGCATATGTTAATACCGGAGTAACTGTAAGAGTGGCTTTCTTGTTGAAATATTTTTCCGGAAATGTGCCCTTAATGGTAACATTCACCATTCCGCCGTGAGCTTCAAGTACTTTTGGAGTAACCTCATACTTTATCTCTCCGGCCTCTTTTTTCATCTTGTTCAGACCGCTACAACTTGCTAAGAAAGCAGCTGCAAGGAAAAGAATAAAATAGCTTCTGATTTTTTTCATAGTTTAAATAGTTATTCGTTTGTGAAATTTGTTTGATACTCTTTATTGAACATTATTATAGATTTTCAACATAAATGCAAATTTAAACAAAATTTAATAAAACAAAATGACTATCTGTAAATAACAAAGCCCGACCAGATAGTTTGAACTATATTGTGAAAAACCCATTCTTCGGGATCCAGGTAAGATTTGTTTTGTTTTCTTTCTCATTCCCCGTATTCAATAAGAGATAGCTATAAGGCAAAGGTGAACATTCTTATTATAATAACTGTTACAAAATTAAACTATTAAGTTACAAGATTCACACATTTGATACCTGGCATAATCAGAAAATTTTTTGGTTTTTTTATCTATCTCCTATTGAAAACAATTATCTTAAAATCACTTTATTCAGTCCTTCAGAGTAATCTTCATAAAAAATGGCGTCGATCAATTTCGAATAATGGCTTTCGTTTGTCACGAAATCCAGCTCATTAATATCAATAACGAGATACCTGTTCCCGGTATTCTGCTTAAAGAACGTGAAATAACTATCTTGTATTTTCTGAAGATACTCTTTTGTTATGCTTTTTTCATAATCACGACCCCGCTTTTCAATGTTCTTCAATAATCTTTCAGGGCTAATATGCAGGTAGACATAAATATCCGGTTTGGGCAGGGAACCGTAGATTATGTAAAATATTTGCCTGTAAAGATTATACTCGTCACCAGTAAGTGTTGAAGCCGCAAAAACGAGTGATTTAGTGAAGTAATAATCAGCCACCGTAAAGGTCCTGAACAGATCGCGGCTTCCGATTTCGTCGTTGAGCTGTTTGTAACGGCTCGCCAGAAATGACAGCTCAAGGGGAAACGAATACTTATCGGGATCCTGGTAAAACTTCGGGAGAAACGGATTATCGGCAAAGTTCTCAAGTATCAGGCTGGCATTGAACTGGTCGGCTATCCGGGTGGCAAGGGTTGTTTTCCCGGCACCAATGTTCCCTTCAATAATCACGTAATTGTACTTGAATTGCATCGAGAGTGAATTCCTGGGAATTTAGAACTTACTCCGGGTGAAACAAAGAGACAAAGAGGAATTACCGACTGTGGTGCTCTTCGTGTTTTCCGGGATCACCTTCCTCCCTCGGAGGACGCGGAAGCAGAACTTTCCTGGAAAGCTTAAGCTTTCCGGTTTTTGGATCAATATCAATAAGCTTGACTTCAACAATATCACCTTCCTTCAAAACCTCCTCAACAGTCCTGATCTTCCTCCAGTCAATTTCGGAAATATGCAGCAATCCGTCCTTATTCGGAAGGATCTCTATAAAAGCTCCGAACTGAACTATCGTCTTTACTTTTCCCTTATATACCTGTCCGACTTCCGGAACTGCAACAATTTTCTTCACCCAGTCGAGTGCTGCGGTTATTGCCGCCTTGTTTTCACCGAAAATATTAACATCGCCGTGTCCATCGATCTCTTCAACAATTATCGTAGTTCCTGTCTCTCGCTGGATCTCCTGGATAACTTTCCCGCCGGGTCCGATCAGGGCACCGATCATGTCTTTGGGTATTGTAAGCATTTCGATCCTCGGAGCATGCGGCTTGAGTTCCGGACGAGGTTCCGCAATCGTCTCCCGCATAACATCGAGAATATGCAGCCTGCCGATCCTTGCCTGCTCGAGGGCTTTTGTAAGGACTTCAAATGACAGCCCTTCAACCTTAATGTCCATCTGGGTTGCAGTAATCCCGTCGCGGGTTCCTGTAACCTTGAAATCCATATCTCCAAGGTGGTCCTCATCACCCAGGATATCCGATAAAATCGCGTACTTATCCGATTTATCATCCGAAATAAGTCCCATTGCAATACCCGAAACAGGCTTGTGTATCTTTATCCCTGCATCCATAAGGGCGAGTGTTCCGGCGCATACAGTTGCCATTGATGATGATCCGTTTGACTCCAGGATATCGGAAACAACTCTTATGGCATAAGGATTTTCTTCATCGGGCGGCATCATATTCTTCAATGCCCTGTGTGCCAGGTTTCCGTGACCGATTTCCCTTCTGCTTATTCCCCTGGCTGCTTTAGCCTCACCTGTCGAAAACGGCGGGAAATTATAATGAAGCGTGAATTTCTCGGTTCCCTGGTTGAGAACATCGTCAATTATCTTTTCATCAAGCTTTGTACCCAGGGTAACGGTTGTCAGCGACTGTGTTTCACCGCGTGTAAAGAGCGCCGATCCGTGAGTTGCCGGAAGGGGATCGATCTCGCAGAGAATCGGCCTTATCTGGGCTGTCTTGCGGCCGTCGAGACGGACATTCTCATCAAGAACGAGACGCCTTGCAGCTTCCTTATTAACCTCGTGATAATATTTTCTCACGAGTGCCTCGTTTACTTCATCTTCTTCAGTATACTGTGACAGGAATTCTTCAATTACTGCTTCAAATGCTTCTTCACGCTTATGTTTGTCAACAATCAGAGACTTCGCTGTCTGATAGCACTTGTCATAAGTTTCATCCCAGACTTTTTTTCTGAGGTCTTCATCTTTCTCCTCATGATCGTACACTCGCCTGGCTTTTGCACCTACCTCTTCCGCAAACTCCATCTGGGCCCTGCACTGGATCTTTATCGCTTCATGAGCGATCCTGAGAGCCTCAAGCATAGCAGCTTCAGGCACCTCTTTCATTTCACCCTCAACCATCAGGATATTCTCGTATGTCGCACCGACCATCAGATCAATATCAGCATCCTTGAGCTGGGTGGCAGTCGGATTCACGATGAATTCATTGTTAACCCTGGCCACTCTGACTTCCGACATCGGGCCATTGAAGGGGATATCGGAGATTGACAGGGCAGCAGATGCGGCAAGTCCTGCAAGTGCATCCGGAATTATATCCATATCAGCTGATATAAGATTTATCGTGACGAAAGTTTCTGCATGGTAATCATCAGGAAAAAGAGGTCTTAATGCCCTGTCGACCAGCCTTGAGATAAGGATCTCATAATCGGACGGCCTTGATTCCCTCTTCAGAAATCCACCGGGGAATCTTCCGGATGAGGCATATTTTTCCTTGTATTCAACCGACAGCGGCATAAAGTCGGTATCTTCCTTTGCTTCCTTTGCTGAAACAACTGTGGCGAGCAGCATGGTTTTTCCCATTTTTAGCAGGATCGAACCATCGGCCTGCCTGGCCATTTTCCCAGTTTCCAGGGTAATAATTCTCCCGTTGCCGAGATCAATGCTTTTCTCTTTTATATTAAACATATAACCAATGATTTTAGGGGTTTGAAATTACGAATAATTCAGGAATATAAGAAAAAAGGCAATATAATTGCCTTTTTCCCCTATTTGCGTAATTTCAATGCTTTGACTATTTCACGATATCGTCCGATATCTTTGACTTTCAGATAATCCAGAAGCCTTCTTCTGCGGCCGACAAGCTTTATCAGGGCTCTCTGGGTGCTGAAGTCTTTCTTATTCTTTTTGAGATGTTCCGTAAGGTGGGATATCCTGTATGAAAACAATGCTATCTGCCCCTCTGCCGTTCCCGTATCGATCTCCGATGTTCCAAATGTTTTGAAGAACTCCTGTTTCTTCTCCGTTGTCAAATACATATCTTTAACTAATATATTGTTTATCCATAAATTGATTGAGTCTCCAATTTTGGAACGCAAAAATAAGGCTTTTTTATGTAAATTATCAAACAATTGAAACTTTTTTTAAAATTATCAGTAAATATTTTTATTTCATCTTCTGAAAGCTCGCTCAGAAATCACCTTGAAGGATCACAGAACCGCGATACGCGCTTTGGCCAGACCTGAAAAAGTAACAGTCCTGATTTCTTAACGCATAACTGATTGCAAAATTGCAGTCCTTTTAATTAAAGACGTAAAATTAGTCAGGAAAGTTGCGTTATACCGGGGGATATATTGACAATTTATTAAGAGTTTTTAACAATTTATCCTCTTCCCCTCTCCTTTTGGGCTTCAGAGTTCGGTTTTCAGGGTTCCAGCATAAGCTCATTCTCTTTTTTAAGTGTTTTACCCAGACCAATTAGCTTACAGCCAATCCGGCACTCGAGGCATCTTCTTTTCCTGCAATATTCTTCCGTCAGCTGCAGAAGAGCCTGGGTGTAAAAGGCCGATTCCGCTTCCATTCCCGATAATTTCCACTCGCCGATTATTGAGTTCTCCTCAGGATGGATTGCTTCAAGAAACTCAAGCGCCCTTTCACGTACTCCCTGGTTGTCTTTGAACCTGCCATAAACGAATATCAGCGGGATTACGGCATTTACAAGAAAAATATCGGTTGCCTGCCTGCCGGTATTTTTAGCGATCCTGATGCTTTTCCTGCCAAAAATATAATGATCCTTCCAGTACTCCGAAGCTGATACTTCAAACAGTTCCCTGAGCTGACCGGCATCGGCTGCTTCGAGTGTTCTTGAGAACAGGCCGCCGGCAACCGAGATCATGGAAGCCAGCTGTGAGATCCTGATGGTGGGGAAATTTACCGGCCTGAGCCTGCTGAATTTCCACAGCCAGCCATGGATCGGCATTAACGAGTATTTGGAGGAGAGTATCTTATACTCTTTTATGAGATCCAAATAATAATTGTCCGAAACCGCCTCCCTGAAAAGTCCCTCATCAAGCATCCCTGCTGTACCGAAGAGAAGCGCCTCGATCTGGAACCTGTTGTCGGCATGCTTTCTTACAATCTTAAAAGGCAATGCAGAGGCGAGCATTTCAAAAGGTTCAGTGTTTACCCTGAAGCCGAAATAGCGGGTAAGCACCCTGTAAAATGTTTCATCCCAGTCATTTCCCGTCTCTGAGAATATTTTCATTATCGCATCCGATTTCTTCTGCAGCCGTTCGATAAGAAGTGAATGCAGCCAGTGCCTCAGATAAAAGGAGTCGAGCCTGCCAATATCATTCTGGCAGGCAATGACAGCCGGGTTATTTACAATTTCCTGGTACTTTTCAAAATAAACAGGATCATAAACTAATTCCACAGTTAGAAGCTCCTCTCCCTTCGAATTGAACACTTTCCTGTCGTTTTCGGCAACCACATGCAGGATTACATTATCAAAGGCATGATCGGTGTTATGGCCATGCACGTCGAAATGAGATGATCTTGTATGAATCTCCACATTACCGGCCCATTCGGTACCGGCAATGCAGATCCTTGCATTGAAAAAATCGGGACCTGAATCGCGGTTATATTCACCGGGATGGATTACGGATATTTTGTTCCCATCGGTATCAAGCAGGCTGTCAGCACTATAAAGCCCGTATTTCCACAGGTAGTGGAGAAATTCTTCTTTCATTGGAGTATGTATTACTAGTACAGCGAGACAATAAATGTACGAAATTATTTCGAAAGATATTTCGTTTGGGGAGTAAAAGATTGCTTCGTCGCGGGGCTCCTAGCAATGACCGGACAATAATAGTTGTGTAGTCCCGGGGCTCCCCGCAATGACCGGATAATAAAGTTGTTCGGGTTGTTGAAGAAGCTTTTTTTAACCGCAGAGCACGCTAAGAAGGCGCAAAGGGCGCAAAGTTAAAACGTTAATAATTAACTCTCTGCGGTCTCTGCGTAATCCCGATAGCTATCGGGACTTTGCGATCTTTGCGGTTAACGGTTTTGGACTTTTTAAACAGCCCCGAAGCAATCGCTTTAAAACGTGTTGAAATCCTTTTAGATCAATCCCCGCTCAGCAAGATACCTCTCCATCTCAGCCTGTATCTCAGCCGCTTTCAGGGCTGCGGTTTTATCAAAATTTTCGGAATTATCGGCAAAGATGATTGCCCGCGAAGAGTTCACAAGCAATCCGCACCTGTCTGTCATTCCATACCTTGAAACTTCTTCAAGGCTGCCTCCCTGGGCTCCGACTCCCGGAACAAGCAGGAAGTGATCAGGCACGATGCGCCTTATATCCTTCAGCATCTCGGCACGTGTAGCACCGACCACGTACATCATGTTGTTAATGGAGCCCCATTTTTGGGAAGCCGACAATACCTTTTCAAAGAGCCTTGTTCCATTCTCAACGTGATACTGAAAATCGTCGGCGCCGCTGTTCGATGTGAGAGCCAGCAGAATCACCCATTTATCCTTATGGGAAAGGAAAGGAGTAACTGAATCCTCACCCATATAGGGAGCTACGGTTATTGCATCAAATGCCATATTTTCGAAAAACTCCCTGGCATACATCTTTGAGGTATTGCCTATATCGCCCCTCTTTGCGTCGGCAATTACCAGAATTTCAGGATAATTCTTCTTAATATAATCGAGGGTTGACCCAAGCGACTTCCAGCCACCGATGCCGTTGCATTCATAGAAGGCAACATTAGGCTTATAGGCAACTGCATACCGGTGAGTCGCATCAATTATGCGCCTGTTGAATTCAAAAACCGGGTCATTTGATGTGTGAAGGGCAGCAGGTATCCTGCCTGTTTCCGAATCGAGTCCAATACAAAGAAAAGACCTCTTTGAGACAATGTTTTCAAAAAGCTGCTGGTGATTCATATATGGATGATTATATGTTGTTCTCTTTCAGTCGTTCAGCATTTTCAGCCATCTGGAGTTTCTCGAGAACTTCCTGGATGTTACCGTCGAGTATTGATGGAAGATTGTAGATCGTGAGATTGATCCTGTGGTCGGTCATTCTCCCCTGCGGATAGTTGTATGTCCGGATCTTTGCCGACCTGTCACCTGTCGAAACCATGGTCTTACGCTTATGCGAAACTTCGTCAAGGTACTTCTGGTATTCAAGATTATAGAGCCTTGTCCTTAATTCCTTCAACGCCTTGTCATAGTTTTTCAGCTGTGATTTTTCATCCTGGCATGTAACAACTATTCCCGTAGGTACATGTGTCAGGCGTATCGCGGAATATGTTGTATTGACTGACTGGCCGCCCGGTCCGGATGAACAGTATGTGTCCTTTCTTATATCTTCGTTCTTAATCTCAACGTCAAATTCATCGGCTTCAGGCAACACGACCACCGATGCCGCAGAGGTGTGGATCCTTCCCTGTGTTTCAGTCTGGGGAACCCTCTGCACCCTGTGAACCCCTGATTCATATTTCATGAGACCATAGACCCCGTCTCCGGTAACACTTAAAACTATCTCCTTGTAACCGCCGGCAGTTCCTTCGGAAAAACTGTTCACCTCTGCCTTCCATCCTTTTTGTTCAAAGAACTTCATGTACATCCTGAACAGATCGCCGGCAAAAATACTTGCTTCATCGCCTCCTGTACCCGCCCTGACCTCCATCACTGCATTCTTCTCATCTTCAGGATCGGCAGGAATGAGCAGGAACCTGATCTCTTCCTCCACTTCGGGGAGGGAAGTATTCAATGCTTCCAGTTCAGCCTTGGCCATTTCCCTCATCTCTTCATCCTTCTCGGTGGCCAACAGCTCTTTTGTACTTGAGATATTCGAAAGTGCCAGTTTATATTTCTCGTAAGCCTCGATAATTGGCTGAAGATCTTTGTATTCCCTGTTCAGCTTAATATACCTGTCCATATCGGAAAGGACATCCTGGTGAGTGAGAAGCTCGCCTACCTCCACAAATCTGGATTTTACTCCCTCAAGCCTTTCCAGGATCATATTATTTGCCATATTGCTATAAATTTCCGGGTGCAAAGATAAATAAAAAGGTGCAACGGTGCAAAGGCGTAAAGGGGCAACGGCGGGAATGCTAATAAATAAAGGTGCCTTCAGGTGTGGCTATTGTCAGCTTATTCGAGTCCGACTTTTCGCAATGCCCCACTATCCTTGCCTCGAGATTAAATCCGGAAGCGATTTTTATTATTTCCCCGGCATTCTTTTCTTCAGTGTAGATCTCAAACCTGTGGCCCATGTTGAATACCTTGTACATCTCCCTCCATTTGGTTTCCGATTGCTCATGAATGATCCTGAACAGTGGAGGCACAGGGAACAAATTATCCTTCACCACATGCATATTTCTGACAAAGCGCATGACTTTGGTCTGACCGCCGCCTGAACAATGTACCATCCCATGTATTGCCGGACGCATGGCTTCAAGAACCTTTTTAACAACCGGGGTATATGTACGGGTGGGAGAAAGGACCAGTTTACCCGTGTCTGTGTTAAGACCGCTGACAGGGTCAGTTAATTTAAGACTTCCTGAATAAACAAGGCCATATGACAGTGTTGTGTCAAAACTGTCGGGGTATCTGGTAGCCAGGTAGGGGGCAAAAACATCATGACGGGCCGAGGTAAGTCCGTTG
This sequence comes from uncultured Bacteroidales bacterium, assembly GCA_963737255.1. Taxonomy (GTDB): domain Bacteria; phylum Bacteroidota; class Bacteroidia; order Bacteroidales; family VadinHA17; genus LD21. The sequence goes on along the minus strand of CAVTSB010000002.1, from coordinate 309,501 downwards.
CTTCCCATTCCGCCATTGTATTCTTTTTCATAGCTTGTTTTCCCAAATGAAGCGAGGCCTACTATAACATCGCCCGCTTTTATATTATCGTTTGAAATGACATGTTCCCTTTTCATCCGGGCAACCACGGTGGAATCGACGACAATTGTCCTGACGAGGTCACCCAGGTCAGCAGTTTCACCCCCGGTTGACCAGATGCCGATCCCAAGGCTCCGAAGCTCTTCAAGCACCTCTTCAGTTCCGTTTATTATTGCCGAAATGACCTCCCCAGGGATCAGGTTCCTGTTCCTGCCTATCGTCGATGAAAGCAGTATGTTGTTGCAGACTCCGACGCATAGAAGATCATCCGTATTCATTACAATAGCGTCCTGGGCTATACCTTTCCATACCGACATGTCGCCGGTCTCCTTCCAGTACACATAAGCAAGTGATGATTTCGTCCCCGCCCCGTCAGCGTGCATTATATTGCAGTAGTCCGGATCGCCTCCGAGAAGGTCGGGGATGATCTTACAGAATGCCCCGGGATATAAGCCTTTGTCAATATTCTTGATAGCTTCGTGTACATCCTCCTTCGAAGAGGAAACGCCTCTTTTGCTGTATTTCGATTCGCTGGCCATTCATTAACAGGTTTTAATTATCAGAAACCCATTTAATAGCCTGTTTAAGGAGCTTTCTGAAATTGGTATTTTCGAAAGTCGGAGCGTCATGACCGCTCTGGAGAACCACGACACGTGACTTCCCGTACTCCTTCGCCCATCCGATCACGGGAGCGCTTGATGGCTCATCTGTTAAAAGAAGCGGTGTTACACCTTCAGCTACATAATAACCCTTATAGGTTTCGTCGAAAATTTCAAAGTCCTTTATTCCTTTCGTAACCGGATGATTGACCGGTGCAACCTTCACACTGAAATGAATATCATGGATATATGAACAGGGCTGATATTCCCTGCCGTTAAAGGTTGTCACTTTATGGAAATACTTTCCCCCTATTATATTCCAGTATTCAGGCCAGTCATCGAACGCGCATATGCTGTGATGCAGTGCAACAACCGGTTTGCCTCCGGCAATGCACCCGGCAAGGACCTTTGCCTGCTCATCCGTGATCTTCTGCCACATGTGATAAAAGACAAGCACATCATATTTGCTTCTGTTTTCCGGAAGAAACATATCGTAGGCAGACGGGAGTTCGGCAATCTGAAATGATATCTCCGGTCCGAGGCTGGCAAGCATCCGGTTAAACTGTTCAACCTTGTAATCATGTCCGCCGGTAATAATAAGTATGCGTATGGGTTTTGCAGGAGGGGCTGAATTGGCCAGTAAGCAGGCAGAAACAAACAAAACCAGGATTGTAACAATTCTTTTCATTATTCAATAAATATTTTTGCAGGTTAAAGCCCCTCCCGCCTCATGGGTAAGCCCGTCGCGGGTTAAAGGCAGGTCTGTGGTAAGCCTATTTACTTCCCTCATAGTCAGTCCTCAATACCCTGAACTCGGTTCTCCTGTTTATCTGATGAGCGATCTCCTTCTGTTCTTCGCTTCCAAGAGAATTTATATAGGTTTCCGTAAGGATTGTTCCCTCTTTCAGGAACTGGTATTGACCGGCTATTACAGCATCTACAACCTTAGGACTCGATTCGCCATACCCTTTGGCAGAGAGCCTGTCGGCTTCAACGCCCTTCTCTATAAGGTACTGGACAACCGATTGAGCCCTTTTCTGCGAAAGATCAAGGTTATACTCCTCTGTATCGCGCGAGTCGGTATGCGACATCAGCTCGATCGTGATGTTCGGATTAAGAGTGGGATCAGTGAGTGTCTCAACCAGCTTGTCGAGCGACACCATTGACTCGGGCCTTAAATCCCATTTCCCGAAATCGTAGAAAATATTTGGCAGTTCAATAGGACTGTCGGTTGCTGTGAGCAAAATGGTCACCATGAAATCACGGCTTTTTTCCTGGCCTTTTGTGGTCTCACGTTCCTTCCCATTGAGGTAGCCTCTTTTTGATGCAAGGAATATATAGTCGACATCCTGTTTAAGGGCAAATTTAAAATCACCGATCTCGCCAGTTTCGGCCTGAAGATTTGAACCGTCGCTTGCGATAAGCTGAACCACGGCACTGGAAACCGGAGTTCCGGTTTTTTCATCTTTTACGAGTCCTGTAACATTAAACCTCAGCGGCGGAAGCTCAAAACCGTACAGCTCATCATTTCCCCTGCCTTTTCTTGTTGAACTGAAAATTCCCTTTTCGCTGCCTTTTTCAAAAGAGATTCCGAAATCGTCAGCAAAGCTGTTTACCGGTGATTTCATATTCTGAACCACCCACGATCCGTCGGGTTGCTGATTTGCCTTGAAGATATCAAGTCCGCCCATACCAATATGTCCGTCGGAGGCAAAATAAAGGGAGCCGTCTTCCCTGAGGAAAGGAAACAGTTCATCGCCGGGAGTATTAATATCGGGGCCGAGATTTTCAGGTGATGACCATGGATCGTTGTCGCCGTCCCTTGTTACTTTATAGATGTCCTTTGAACCAAAACCGCCTTCCTTGTCCGAAACAAAGTAAAGGGTAAGTCCATCGGGAGAAATTGCGGGATGTGCTGCAACAAGGGAATCCGGAAGGATTTCGGAGTTTACGGGTTCACTCCAGGAGTCGCCCGATCTTTTCGAAAACATAATTATGCATCCCTTAGTTTCGCGCTTACCGGCTTCACATCTTGTAAAGAACATCTCTGAGTAATCCTGCGTAAAACTGGGGGTGCCCTCCTCAAATTCAGTATTGATCCTGTCAACCGGGACAGGGGTACTCCATTTTGACTTCTTGTCAAGGCGGCTTTCAAATATATCTGTAAAACCCTGTCCTGTTGCACCGTGGGTTTTATTTCCTGCAGCATCATCGCGGGATGAGGTGAAGTACACCACTCCAAAATCGTCGCGGCCATAGGCAGGGCTGAAATCAGCTTCCCTTGAATTCAGGTCCTTAAGTTCTTCCACCCTGTAGGCTTCGGGATTCCGCATCCATTCGTTGGCAAGCTCGCAGGCCCTGATCTCCTGATCGGCTTTAGGATCGGACGGGGCAATCTGTTTATATTTCCTGAATTCTTCCAGAGCCTGAGGATATTTGCCGTTCTTCTTAAGTGATTCCGCCAGATAAAACTGTGCTTCAGGTTTGGAGACGGACGATCTGACTGCCAGCCTGTACCATGTTTCTGCATTCCTGGGATCATTAGTCAGACGGTAACATTCCGCGATCATATAACCCAGCTCGGTCCTGGTTTCCCTGTCAGCTTTCCTGGCTTTTGAATAAGAATCCTTAAAAAAGTCGATTGCATCGTAGTATTCACCTGCTTTAAAAGATGAATAGGCTCTTTCAGATTTCCTTTTCTGAGCAAAGGAATCCTGAAAAGTGAATGCTGCGATTAACAGGAGGAAAATTATGTAACGTCTCATAGTCCAGCTTCTATTTAGCGTAAAAGTAATTAATTATTTTAAGGATACTGTAATTATAACAAACGACGGGCCGAAACTATTGTTTTGAGATTTTTTTTGCGGGAAATGAGGCAGATTTAAAAAAAATTGCAGGGACGCTGCATGCAAAGTCCCTGCAAGAACAAATATCACTCTAAACTAACTAACCATTATTTTGTGAACAGCAACTCCCTGTACTTGGGAAGAGGCCATATTTCATTGTCAACAATAAGCTCAAGCTTGTCGATATGGACCCTGATATTATTAAGGTAAGGCTTTACATTTTTCTCGTATGCCAGTGCCTTCTTATATGAATCCGTAATGACGTTGGCTTTTTTCCTTTCCTCAATCATGTCAGTGACAAGCTTCTTGATCTGTGAAATATGGTCGGAGATTGTGACTATCACCTCTTTCCGGGGTCCGGCCAGCTTCTCGAATTCCTTTTCACTGAATACCTCCTTAAGTCCCCTGACATTTTCAACAAGCGACGACATATAAGTGATCCCTGTCGGCACTATATGGTTGATTGCCAGATCGCCGAGTACCCTGGATTCGATCTGTAGCTTTTTTGTGAATTTTTCGTATTCGACCTCGACCCGGCTCTCCAACTCTTTCAGGGAGAATACGCCCGATCCGATGAGAACATCCTGTGCCTGCGGAGTCAGATAGCGGCTGATTGACTCGGGGACGCTTTCAATGTTTGACAATCCCCTCTTTTTTGCTTCAATCTGCCACTCCTTGCTGTAATTGTCGCCTTCGAACAGGACCTTTTCCGAATCTACAATATATTTCTTGAGCACCTGGAAAATTGCTTCATCCTTCTTTCTCCCCTTCTTGATTATCAGATCAACTTCTTCCTTGAATTTTGTAAGCTGCCGTGCCACTGCTGCATTTAACACTATCATCGACGCGCTGCAGTTTGCAGATGAACCCACTGCCCTGAACTCAAACCTGTTACCAGTAAAAGCGAAAGGTGAAGTGCGGTTCCGGTCAGTATTGTCAAGCAGAATCTCGGGTATCTTACCAATCCCCAGCTTTATCTCGGTTTTCTGTGCAGGGGTCATTTTCCTGTCGGTCACCTTCCGGACAATCTCGTTAAGCATGCTGTTCAGGTATGAACCCAGGAACACCGATATTATTGCAGGCGGGGCCTCATGTCCGCCAAGCCGGTACGAATTTGATTCATTCATCACCGATGCCCTGATCAGCTCGTTGCTGTCAGAAACTGCCTTTATCACATTGACAAGAAAGGTAAGGAACTGAAGGTTAGTTTTGGGATTTTTCCCCGGCGACAGCAGGTTCTTCCCTGTACTTGTCGCCAGCGACCAGTTATTATGCTTACCCGATCCGTTAATTTCCGCAAAAGGTTTTTCGTGGAAAAGGACCCTGAACTTATGTCTCCTGGCAACCCTTTTCATTACATCCATAAGGAGCTGATTATGATCGACGGCAAGATTGACCTCCTCAAATATCGGAGCGCATTCAAACTGGTTGGGAGCGACCTCATTATGGCGTGTTTTAATAGGAATGCCAAGCTTATGGCCCTCCATTTCAAAGTCTTTGATAAAACACATCACTCGTTCGGGGATCGACCCGAAATAATGATCAGCAAGCTGCTGATCCTTCGACGACTGGTGACCCATAAGTGTTCTTTCGGCAAGAACCAGATCGGGCCTGGCATAATATAACGCTTCGTCAACCAGAAAATATTCCTGTTCAACTCCGAGCGTTGCTATTACTTTTCTGACATCCTTGTCGAAATACTGGCAAACGGCAACAGCAGCCCTGTCGAGCTCCGAAAGAGCTTTCAGCAAAGGAGCCTTATAATCAAGAGCCTCTCCTGTGTAAGACACAAAAATAGTCGGTATACAAAGTGTTGTACCGACAATGAATACCGGAGACGAAACATCCCAGGCTGTATATCCTCTTGCTTCGAATGTATTCCTGATGCCTCCGCTTGGAAAGCTCGATGCATCAGGTTCAGACTGAACAAGCACCGCACCTGAAAAATTTTCGACCATATGACCGTTGTCTCCCATTTCAAGAAAACTGTCGTGCTTTTCGGCTGTTGCCTCTGTAAGAGGGTGAAACCAATGCGTGAAATGCGTCACACCCCTCTCCAACGCCCAGGCTTTAAGCCCGATCGCAACCTGATCAGCCTCAAGCCTTGTCAGTGATTTCCCTTCCTCAATAGCTTTCTTAATTACTATGAACGCCTCTTTTGACAGGTAGTGTTCCATTTTATGCAGGTTAAAAACATCTGCTCCAAAGTACTTTGAAACATTGTTCGCCGGCGGTTTAACATCAACAGGGACCCTGTTGAATACTTCTTTCAATGCACTAAATCTGAGTTCTGCCATTTTTTTAAGATTTTGCCAGCAAAAATACGGATTTTTTATTATTGACCTAATATTTTTAATACTTTTTTTACTTTTTTTGCATTTTTTTTGTAATCACCCCCCTTTTATTTCAGGTTTGAGCAATTTTTTCGGCACTTTTATCCAAAATATACCCTTTTTACTAAAATACCGCTTTCCGTCCCGGAAAAATCAAAATCATCTGAATGGAGTAAAGGAATACTCCTCAATTTTATTAATGGAAATTTGTTATATTTGTCGCCTGAATTCAAAAAGACTGATTTTAATCCAACATAAACCAACTTCTACATGTCAACACTTCAATTTTTAAGGGAAAAAGCAGGAGTACTAGTCGCCGGAGTTATAGGTCTATCACTTTTTTTGTTTGTTGTAAGTGATTTCTTTGGCAACGGCAGAGGACAGAGGATACAGGCCAGGAAATACTATGAAATCGGTAAGATAGGAGATGAAACAGTATCGTACCAGGACTTCGAACAACAGGTTCAGAATCTGCTTGAGATCTATAAAATATCAGGGAATACAACTATTGACGAGACTACAGCTGAATCGATCAGGGAGCAGACCTGGCAGGAAATTATTAGAGAAAAGATCTTTGACAGCCAGTACAATAAACTGGGAATCGGTGTAAGCAGCGAAGAGGTTGATGAGCTTGTACTCGGCAATAATCCTCACCAGATTGTGCTTCAGCTATTTACCGATCAACAGACAGGGTCTTTCAACAAGTCATTCCTTGTGAATTTCCTTAAGCAGACGGAAGTTGATGAAACAGCAAAGAAATATTGGTTATTCTTTGAAAATGAGATTGTTAACGACAGAATGAACGCTAAGTACAACTCCCTTGTTTCCAAAGGATTGTTTGTTACTTCCAGGCAGGCTGAATTTGACAGGAACCTGGCAGCTGCCACCGTTGATTTCAGTTTCATAATGAAGAACTATGCCCTGGTGTCCGATTCGCTCGTTTCAGTTTCGAAGAGTGAGATCGATTCATATTATGAAGAACATAAAGAGAACTTTAAAAGAACAGCTTTAAGGGATATAGAATATGTGACTTTTGAGGTCGCTCCGTCACCAGAGGATATAAAGCTTGCGGAAGAATGGATAAACAAGACAAAAACTGAATTTGCTGAGGCAACCGACCCGGTTCAGTTTGTGAACCTGACCGCCGATACCCGTTATGTCGGATTCTATGTGCCGATAAGTGAAGTGCCGGCAAACCTGACAGAGTTCGTTAAAAGGGAGGATCGCAATGAAATTTTCGGGCCGTACAATGAAGAGGGTGTTTTGAAACTGGCTAAACTGATCGATGTTGCTGACAGACCTGACTCCGTTCATGCCCGTCATATCCTCCTCTCAGCCGGTCAGACCAGGACCTTTGAACAGGCAAGAATCCAGGCAGACAGCCTTGTAAAACTTCTCAAATCGGGTACTTCATTTGAAGTCCTGGCAATGACAAACTCAGAGGATCAGGGGTCTGCTCAACTGGGAGGCGATCTCGGCTGGTTCCCTGAAGGAAGAATGGTTGTTCCGTTTAATAATGCATGTTTTTCTGGCAAAAAGGGAGATATTGTAACTGCTGAAACAACTTTCGGGGTGCATATCATTGAAATCCTGGGTCAGTCAAAAAACACCAGAAAATATAATATCGGGATAGTTGACAGGAAGATACTGCCAGGTTCGCTGACAAATCAAAGGATTTACAGCGAGGCCAGTCAGTTTGCCGGAACAAACGACACTTATGAAAAATTCAATGCAGCGGTTGCCGAGAATAAGATGACCAAACGTGTGGCCAACGATATTGCTCCACAGCAGAAAACCCTGCCGGGACTTGAAAATCCAAGAAATCTGATTATTTCCCTGTTCCAGGCTGATGAAGGAAAGATAGTGCTTGATAATAGTCAGCAGGCTGTTTTTGAAGTTGACAATAAATATGTTGTTGCCTATTGTACAAAAGTGCAGGAAGAGGGAATTGCCCCGGTTAAGGATGTTGAGAATGATATAAAGTTCATCCTGACGAAAGACAAAAAGGCTGATATCATTGCGGCAGAGTTTACCAAAAACAACCAGGCCGGAAAAACACTTGACGATATTGCCAAAGCAATGGCACTCACAGTTCAGGAAGCAACCCAGGTTAATTTCAGATCATATTCTGTTCCCGGTATCGGGACTGAACCCGCACTCGATTTCAGCTGCTTCGGTCTCCGAAGCAGGGTAAGGTTACTGGGCCGGTCAAGGGTGACAACGGAGTTTATATGCTTTCTGTCAACAATGTTACAAATTCCGACAGCGAAGATCTTAAACTTCTAAAGGACAGGCTTATGGCTACGTTCCAGATGAGAGGAAGCTATGAAGCTTATGAAGCCCTCCGCAGGGAAGCCAATATAGTTGATAAGAGATACAAGTTTTATTAATCGTTCGGTCCGGGCGGAAAACCAGACTATTCATTCCGGTGAAAATCTGAATCTTTCGGGAATTGATTCATCATTAAGCTCCTTCGACAGGCTCCTGATAAATTCAGGCGGAGTTTTGTACATATCGACTATAATCAGTCCGTCAAGGCAGTCGTTGAATTTTGGATCAGTGTTGAACCCGATTATTTCGCCATTTATTTCCAAATACTTCCTGAGAAGGACCGGTATCCGGTATCCGGGTTCTATGTCCATGATTATTTTTTCAATCCTGTTAATATCGCGGTCAGCGACATCGATAAATATTTTCCTGTCAATTGCCTTATCATCTTTCGGGACAAACTTATTCCTCGGCTTAATCGATTCCGCCATCTTCCCATTCAGAAAATAGGCCTTTATAAATTCGACAATCAGGCTTTTCGAAATCTTTGAGAAATCATTGCTTATGCTGACCGGACCTATGAGAAATCTGTAACCGGGGTTGCGCAACAGGAAAACCAAAATTCCTTTCCACAACAGGAACAGCGGCAGTGCTTTTTTCTGATATTCCTTTATCACGAACGACCTGCCAAGCTCGAGTGATTCTCTCAGGATCCCTGAAAAGTCGCTTCGTATCCTGAAAAGTGAAGAAATGTAGAAACCCTTTAGTCCGTAGATACTTGAAATTTCCCTGCCCTTTCCGATACGGTAAGAGCCAACGATACAGTTCCTGTCGGTATCCCAGATGAAAAGATGGTGATAGTAAAGATCGAACTCATCGATATCAATGCTCTTGTTCGTACCTTCACCTACTTCCCTGAAAGTGATTTCTCTCAGCCTCCCGATTTCATTGAATATATCAGGGATTACCAGGGCAGGAGCACAGATAACTGAAAAGTTTTTGGTCGAAAACAGCTCGTATTCCTGCCGGACACAATTGAATTCTTCGGTAAGCTTTTCCCGGGGTGCAGGTTTTGCAACCGGTTCCGGGGGCAGCTTTTTCCTTATCGGTGTCAGGTTAAAGAACTTCCCTGCTTCGAGTCTTGATCCGGGCAGATAGGTTCGTGCCCTCAGGAACCGCCCATATTGGGCAATATCCTTAAACTCATCCTGTTCTTTTACAGTTATCGGAGTTCCTATTCTGATCTTAACAATCCGGTTCTTTTTATTAAGGATCTCATCCGGAAGGGGGATCAGCCTCATCAATGGATTGATCTTTCTGAAGATGTGCAGCAATCTTGAGTTAGTCCCGTGAAAGTAAACAGGTATTACGGGAACGTTTGCTTTCTTTATGAATTTGAGGACGGGGGTTTGCCATTCGGTATCGAGGATTATTTTTGAGACCTCAAAATGGTTTGAATGTTCTCCGCCGGGGAAAATACCCAGGCAGTGATTGTTTTTCAGGTAGCTAATACCTTCCTTGATCCCGCTGAACGAGTATTTCTTTTCACTTTTTGTTTCCCAGGTATTAACGGGAAGTATTATATCGTGAAGAGATTCAATATTTTGAAGAAGGTAGCTGGCCATTATTTTGAAATCTTTTCTTTTCCCTGTTATCAGTTTGAATAACAGCATTGAATCGATCCCCCTGTATGGTTGGTTTGAGATTGTAATAAATCCGCCTTCATCCGGGATATTTCTCAGATCCTGATCAGGCAGGTCATATTTAAGTTCAAGTTCATCGAGAAGGGAATTTATAAGGAGCAGGGGATCCTTATCGTGAAGGGATGAATAGACCTGGTTGAGTTTTTTATACTTGAAGATATGGAGTAAGGTATCGGTGATTATAGTTCCTTCCGGGATGTAGAGGTCGTGAGGGTTTTGAGCCGGGGTACCTGAAGGAGGTTTCATTGACGTAAAGTGAAGGTCAAATATAGTTTTTTTCAGGCAAAAACAAAGAACTTACACAGAGTCCCGATAGCTATCGGGACACGGAGGAATCACAGAGTTCAACTGAGTCTGTTAATATCATAACTCTGTGGAACTCTGCGTCTTCTCTGTGTAGCTCTGTGTATCTTAGTTCTTCATTCTTCTTCAACAAAAAAGCCCTTCAGTTTCCTGAAAGGCTCATTGTTAAAGTCGGCGACTACCGGATTTTATCCCGCTTTGCGGGACTCCCACAATCAGCAGTACCATCGGCGCTGACGTCCCGTCCCGATAATTATCGGGAGCTATCGGGGCTCTGTGTAAGTTCTTATTTCTTAAAACAAAAAAGCCCTTCAGTTTCCTGAAAGGCTCATTGTTAAAGTCGGCGACTACCTACTCTCCCACAATCAGCAGTACCATCGGCGCTGACGGGCTTAACTTCTCTGTTCGGAATGGGAAGAGGTGGAACCCCGCCGCTATAGTCACCTTAAGGTGATATCGGATTTCGGATGTACGATTTCGGATATCAGATCTCGGATTTTAAATCCGAAATCGAAAATCCGACATTCGAAATTCTTCAATAATGATTGACATACCGGCAAGAAAATCAGTAAAACCATACCATGAAAGTTCACGGGCAATTAGTACTGCTCGGCTTTGACGTCACCGCCTTTACACCTGCAGCCTATCAACGTCGTAGTCTTCAACGACCCTTAAGGGAGATCTCATCTTGAGACGAGCTTCGTACTTAGATGCTTTCAGTGCTTATCTCTTCCAAACATAGCTACCCTGCGATGCAGCTGGCGCCACAACAGGTACACTAGAGGTCTGTCCAACACGGTCCTCTCGTACTAGTGTCAGGTTCTCTCAAATCTCCTACGCCCACAACAGATAGGGACCGAACTGTCTCACGACGTTCTGAACCCAGCTCGCGTGCCACTTTAATCGGCGAACAGCCGAACCCTTGGGACCTTCTCCAGCCCCAGGATGTGACGAGCCGACATCGAGGTGCCAAACCGCCGCGTCGATATGAGCTCTTGGCGGCGATCAGCCTGTTATCCCCGGAGTACCTTTTATCCTTTGAGCGATGGCCCTTCCATACGGAACCACCGGATCACTATGCTCTACTTTCGTACCTGATCGACTTGTCAGTCTCACAGTCAAGCGCCCTTATGCCATTGCACTCTCCGCACGGTTACCAATCGTGCTGAGGGCACCTTGAGGAGCCTCCGTTACTCTTTTGGAGGCGACCACCCCAGTCAAACTACCCACCAAACAATGTCTTCCCGCTTTTGCGGGAGTTAGGTTCCAGATAAATAAAGGGTCGTATTTCAAGGGTGACTCCACGATTCCTGGCGAAACCGCTTCATAGTCTCCGACCTATCCTACACATTACTTACCCAAAATCAATGTTAAGCTATAGTAAAGGTTCACGGGGTCTTTCCGTCCCGTTGCGGGTATCCGGCATCTTCACCGGAACTACAATTTCACCGAGCTCGTGGCTGAGACAGTGCCCAGATCGTTACACCATTCGTGCAGGTCGGAACTTACCCGACAAGGAATTTCGCTACCTTAGGACCGTTATAGTTACGGCCGCCGTTTACTGGGGCTTCAATTCAGAGCTTCTCCTTATTACTAAAGATAACCCCCCCTCTTAACCTTCCAGCACCGGGCAGGTGTCAGGCCTTATACTTCATCTTTCGATTTCGCAAAGCCATGTGTTTTTGCTAAACAGTCGCCTGGGCCATTTATCTGCGTCCCGCTTACGCGGGAGACCTTTCTTCCAAAGTTACAGGTCTAATTTGCCTAGTTCCTTAGCCACGGATCACTCGAGCACCTTAGGATTCTCTCCTCGACTACCTGTGTCGGTTTGTGGTACGGGCACCATGTACCTGATGCTTAGAGGTTTTTCTTGGAAGTCTGTTTAGGATCACTATCCACTTGCCCGAAGGCTTATGGTACTTTCAGGTTCATCATCACCCAGCTCTTAACCCGGTGATTTAACTACACCCTTCAACGTACTATTCCGTCAGTACGCGGATCTTTCACTACTCCGTCTCCCCTTCGCAGTACACGGTGGTACTGGAATATTAACCAGTTGTCCATCGAGATCGCCGCTCGGCTTACCCTTAGGACCCGACTAACCCTGATCCGATTAGCGTTGATCAGGAAACCTTAGTCTTTCGGTGGACAGGTTTCTCACCTGTCTTATCGTTACTTATGCCTACATCTTCTTTTCCAGACGCTCCAAAATGCCTTACGACACTTCTTCAACGCCGACTGGAATGCTCCCCTACCAATGCCGATTGCTCGGCAGTCCATAGCTTCGGTAATATGCTTATGCCCGATTATTATCCACGCACAACCGCTCGACTAGTGAGCTGTTACGCACTCTTTAAATGAATGGCTGCTTCCAAGCCAACATCCTAGCTGTCTAAGCAGTCGCACTTCGTTTAATCAACTTAGCATATATTTTGGGACCTTAGCTGATGGTCTGGGTTCTTTCCCTTTTGTCCACGGACCTTAGCACCCGCAGGCTCACTCCCGGGGATCATCTTGCAGCATTCGGAGTTTGTCAAGGATTGATAGGCGGTGAAGCCCTCTAGCCTTATCAGTAGCTCTACCTCTGCAAGACTTCCACCGAGGCTGCACCTAAATGCATTTCGGGGAGTACGAGCTATTTCTCAGTTTGATTAGCCTTTCACCCCTATCCTCAGTTCATCCAAAGACTTTTCAACGTCAACTAGTTCGGCCCTCCATCCCGTGTTACCGGAACTTCAGCCTGACCAAGGATAGATCACAAAGTTTCGCGTCTACCTCCACTAACTATACGCCCTATTCAGACTCGCTTTCGCTTCGGCTCCAACTCTTTAAGTCTTAACCTCGCTAGTGAAGTGTAACTCGTAGGCTCATTATGCAAAAGGCACGCCGTCATCACGCCCTAAAGCGTGACTCCGACAGGTTGTAAGCGCACGGTTTCAGGTACTATTTCACTCCCCTGTTCGGGGTGCTTTTCACCTTTCCCTCACGGTACTGGTTCACTATCGGTCTCTCAGAAGTATTTAGCCTTGCGAGATGGTCCTCGCAGTTTCAGTCAGGATTCCTCGTGTCCCGACCTACTCAGGATACCTCTATCAACAGTAATATGTACGCGTACGGGACTTTCACCCCCTGCGGTATGACTTTCCAGACATCTTCCGCTTTGTATTACTGCCAATTGTTGAGGTCCTTCAACCCCACTATCGCCAAAACGATAACGGTTTGGGCTATTCCCCGTTCGATCGCCACTACTTGGGGAATCACTTTTGTTTTCTTTTCCTCCGGGTACTAAGATGTTTCAGTTCTCCGGGTTTGCTTCCCGTCTCACGACAGGATGTCATGCCTTCAGCATGACGGGTTGCCCCATTCGGAAATCCGCGGATATAATGGATATTTGCTCCTCCCCGCAGCTTATCGCAGCTTGTCACGTCCTTCTTCGCCTCTGAGAGCCAAGGCATTCACCATGCGCTCTTATTTACTTTCTATAATATAATCTTACTAACTTTCTTTTGTTGCCAATATGTCAAAGAACTTTTTGAGTTGCAGGTTGCAGGTTGCAGGTTGCAGATCGATACCTGTACCGGAACCATGAACAACCCCATTTACTCAAATTGTAGAAACAGAGGATTCGAACCTCCCTTAACTGGCCCATCTGCCAATTTCTTTGATTTCGGAATGCGGATTTTCGATTTCGGAATAATAAATCCGAAATCGGCTCCCGATAGCTATCGGGACCGAAATTCGAAATCTTATAAAAATGAAGTGCATACCAGGCGGGAATCTGTGATTACGGATTGCGGATTGTCGATCGCGGATTTAAATAATCCGAACCGAGCAAAGCGAGTTCGGCGAAGCCAAATCTCAAATCTCAAATCCGAAATCTGATCGGTCTTCTCCAGAAAGGAGGTGTTCCAGCCGCACCTTCCGGTACGGCTACCTTGTTACGACTTAGCCCCAGTCACTGGTTTTACCCTAGGCCGCTCCTTGCGGTTACGGACTTCAGGTACCCCCAACTTCCATGGCTTGACGGGCGGTGTGTACAAGGCCCGGGAACGTATTCACCGCGCCATGGCTGATGCGCGATTACTAGCGAATCCAGCTTCACGGAGTCGAGTTGCAGACTCCGATCCGAACTGAGACCGGCTTTCGAGATTCGCATCCTGTCTCCAGGTAGCTGCCCTCTGTACCGGCCATTGTAACACGTGTGTAGCCCTGGACATAAGGGCCGTGCTGATTTGACGTCATCCCCACCTTCCTCTCGGTTTACACCGGCAGTTTCGTTAGAGTTCCCGGCATCACCCGCTGGCAACTAACGATAAGGGTTGCGCTCGTTATGGGACTTAACCCGACACCTCACGGCACGAGCTGACGACAACCATGCAGCACCTTGCAAAGAGTTCCGAAGAAAATCCCGATTTCTCGGGAATGCACTCTACATTTAAGCCCAGGTAAGGTTCCTCGCGTATCATCGAATTAAACCACATGTTCCTCCGCTTGTGCGGGCCCCCGTCAATTCCTTTGAGTTTCAGCCTTGCGGCCGTACTCCCCAGGTGGATCACTTAATGCTTTTGCTTAGCCGCTAACTGTGTATCGCTAACAGCGAGTGATCATCGTTTACGGCGTGGACTACCAGGGTATCTAATCCTGTTCGATCCCCACGCTTTCGTGCATCAGCGTCAGTAATGGTCCAGCAAGCTGCCTTCGCAATCGGTGTTCTGTGTAATATCTAAGCATTTCACCGCTACATTACACATTCCGCCTACCTTGACCACACTCAAGACCAACAGTATCAACGGCAAGTCTACAGTTAAGCTGCAGGTTTTCACCACTGACTTATTGATCCGCCTACGCACCCTTTAAACCCAATAAATCCGGATAACGCTCGCATCCTCCGTATTACCGCGGCTGCTGGCACGGAGTTAGCCGATGCTTATTCCCAGGGTACCGTCAATCCGGTACACGTACCGGAGTTTCACCCCCTGGAAAAGCAGTTTACAACGCATAGCGCCGTCTTCCTGCACGCGGGATGGCTGGTTCAGGCTTACGCCCATTGACCAATATTCCTCACTGCTGCCTCCCGTAGGAGTCTGGTCCGTGTCTCAGTACCAGTGTGGGGGATCACCCTCTCAGGTCCCCTAAACATCGTAGCCTTGGTAGGCCGTTACCCTGCCAACTAGCTAATGTTCCGCATGCCCATCCCGTACCGCCGAAGCTTTAAATACCAAAAGATGCCTTCCGATATCATTATGGAATATTAGTCCGAATTTCTCCGGGTTATCCCCCTGTACAGGGTAGGTTGCATACGTGTTACTCACCCGTGCGCCGGTCGCCACCAGAGTATTGCTACCCCGTGCTGCCCCTCGACTTGCATGTGTTAAGCCTCCCGCTAGCGTTCATCCTGAGCCAGGATCAAACTCTTCATTGTAAAAATTTATTCTTTATTGTCTCTTCTAAAGACCAATCCTCTTACGCTCAATTCTAAATACTAACAAGTTTTTAGCGAGATTTTTCATCCCGCCTGGTTGCTACTTCATAATTTCAAAGAACAATTTTGTTTGTGCTTTTTGGGACGTCAAAGTTAATTCTTTCTTCACATCTTTCCAAAAAAAATCGAGATATTTTTGCCGGCTTTCTCTCTCCGATTTTACCCTTCAACCTGAAGCCGGAAACCTATCTCTTTTTACCCTTTCAATTAACTCTTCGCTCCGAAAGCGGGTGCAAATGTATGCAATGATTTTTATTAATCAAATATTTCTGTAAGTATTTTTCATTATTTCTTACTAATTATTTATATCTATTTGTTATTGTGAATTTTATACCTTGATTTTTTTTGATGATATTTAAAGTTAGCGCAAGTGGGTATCCGGTAAGCGGGAAGTGGAAGGCGTTTATTGGGGGGCAGGGAGCGGGGGGCTCAGGGCACAGAGCGCAGGGCACAGAGCAGGAAGCAACCTGCAGCATGCAACCTGCAACAAATATTTTTGAAATATTTACTACATTTATAGTATTATTACAATTATTATAGTACATTTGGGAAAAATTCACTCATGAAAGAGTTAACAAAAGCTCAGGAAGACATTCTTAAGGCAATCTGGGAGACAGAGAACGGTGCCGTTGCAGATGTAATTGAAAGGTTGCCCGATCCGAAACCCGCATACAATACTGTCGCAACCGTGATAAAAGTTCTCGAACGGAAAGGGTATGTCGGCCACAAAACCTATGGTAAAACGCACGTTTATTATGCTCTTGTAACCAGGAAAGAATACGCTCACCATATAGTAAAGGATGCCTTCACCGGCCTGTTTAACGGATCACTGAACCAGATGGTGTCGCCTTTTATTAAAAATAAGGAGATCGGAATCAATGATCTTGAGGAACTGAGACAAATGATCGAATCGGAAATTGAAAAAAAGAGGAAATAGATGGAATCGCTGCAGTACTTGTTTTTATCGACAATATGCCTGAGTATCAGCTATATCACTTTCAGGCTCTTCTTTAAAAATGAAACCGGCTTTCAAAAGCAAAGGTTCTTTATTATTGCTTCAGTAGCAATATCCCTGCTGTTGCCCCTTAACGGGATTAAAATAGAACTGCCTGAGTGTTCAAAAGGAACTGTCGACCTTCCGGCAGCCATTAAGCAGTTAAGCCCTGCAGAGGGACAAATTCCTGCAGCCGGTGCTGAACCCGGCTTTCTTGTCCGGAACAGCCGGTATCTGATCCCGGCATATCTGCTGATCGCTATGATCTTTGCTGGAACCGTGGCGTTCCAGTTATTCAGGATCATGCACCTGTACACCGTGTCCCGGAAGTCCCCTCAAGGACGGATCATCGTTTTGACTCACAGGAATATCAGAAGCCCTTTCTCTTTCTTCCGTTTTGTTTTTATCCCGGATAATATTTCCGACAGTGAAGAAAGGAGAAATATACTTATCCACGAAAATGTTCATGCATCACAATATCATTCCTTTGATCTGTTCCTGATTGAGCTCAGCGGCCGTAATGTGGTTTAATCCGTTGTCTGGATGATGAAGAGTTCGATACAACTGGTTCATGAATATCTTGCAGATGAAGGAGCACTTAGTACCGGAATTGACAAGCTCAAGTACCAAGCACTCCTCATAAATCAAGTAACTGAAGAAAGACTCATCTGCCTTTCTTCAAACTTTAACCATTCATTAATTAAAAAACGAATGATCATGATGACTAAAAGTAAAAACAACTATCAGAATAAGAAGAGGATCCTGGCATTGCTGCCCCTCTCCGTTATCCTGTTTATAACTACTGCTTTTTTTAACGGACTCTTTCCGGAGGAAACGAAGGGAAGTCCGGCAGCCATCGATAATTTCGGACGATCCGGATTTGTACAGGCAGCCGTAATTACAACAGATCAGGATACTGCAAAAAATAGGGCTGACAAGCCAAAGTTAGCCCCAACGAAAAAAAGAATGATCGGAAGGATAAAGCTGCAGAAGTCAAAGTTGATGAAGCTGTTGATCTGAAAGAGGATATTGATTTGGATGTCAAAGTTGATGCAGTTGTTGATCTGAAAGAGGATATGGTTGTCAAAGTTGATGCAGCTGTTGACCTGAAAGAAGATATTGAAACTGATGTCAAAGTTGATGCAGAAGTTGATCTGAAAGAAGATATAGATTTGGATGTCAAAATCGATGAAGCTGTTGCTCCCCAGGAAAAAGTCGCCGTGGTTAAAATAGGAAAGCCGGGACAGGAAAATATAAAGGTTATAGGCTATGGGGGCTCAAATATCGATACAGTGATCTATGTTGTTGACGGGGTCCATGTAAAGAAGATCAAAGAGATTAACCCTGATGATATCGAATCGGTCAGCGTAATGAAAGATGATAACCTTATAATAATAAGGACCAAAGATAAATCAGGCAAAAAAGCCTCCGGCGAAAATTACAGGGAGAAAATAAGAGTAGTCCCTGATGATGTCCTCTATATAATCGATGGGAAAACAGTTGATAAGGGTGAGTTCGAAAAGCTTGAACCTGATAATATTGAGAGTGTTTCTGTCCTTAAGGGAAAAGAACAGGTCAGTAAATTTACAGACAAGAATTATGATGGGGTTATAAAGATTGTAACAAAAGACAAAAGATAAAAGGAAAAAGACAAAAGATAAAAGTTTCATCGGAACGACGATCCCTATCCGAAGCACCGGGAACATCAGGACCCAGGGCATGTAATTCTGAATGTAATCCAGGGATCAGGTTGCGATATTTATCGCAACAATCATTGCGAATATAATCGGAACATTTTTCGCTGAAACAACAGGAGCAAAAATAGTATTGACATAAGAGCAGAAAGCCACATAACTGTTTAATACAGGACAATATGCCATTTGGATAAAATTGCCTAACTTTATCCTTTACAGGCCGGTCCTTCTTCCTGCATAGAACGCTGCCTCCTCCCTTTTAACTATAGACTGCAGGCAGAAAATGATCTCCTGTTGAATTTTTAATGCTATGTTAATCACCTCCTTAACATGCATGATCGTCCTCAGGATGCTCTTTCCGGGAGCCGGGTTTCAGGACAAAACCCGGGAAGATCCCGATACTTCAGCAATAAACAGTCAGAACAGATTGCTGTGGGCCGGGGCACGCAAAAATCCGGATCTCTCGATATTATTTGCCCATCAGACACTGGCTGAATCACGAAAAACCGGATACACACGTGGAATGGCCGATGCATCCGTGGTACTGGGAATGGCGTGGCTGGCCAAATATAACCCCCGCGACAGCGCGTTATTTTACAACCTGCAGGCATACAACCTCTATACCGAGCTACAAGATCCAAGAGGTAAGGCAAGGGCATGTTATGCTCTTTCTTATGTTTATAGTTTTAAAGGAGACTTCCGTGAATCCGAAAAATATTGCATGCAGGCCCTCGGATATTTTAAAGAAGCAGGTGATGTAAGGGGAATTATAAATACCTACAATGTCCTGTCATATGTGGTCCGTCAGCAAAAAGAGATTAACAGGGCGCTCGGCCTCACTGAGGAAGCCATAGCGATCGCCCGTTCTGTAAAAGATACCCTTCCCCTGGCTGATGCCCTGAACGATCTCGGTAATATTTACAAGGAACTGGCAATGTTCGACCGGGCCATCGACACTTATTTTGAAGCCCTCAAACTCTGGGAACTGAAGGGCGATTCTTCAGGTATTGCAATTGCATACGGCAGCATCGGGCTCATGTATTTCTATCAGAAGGAGTGGGATAAATCGCTTGAGTTTAACCTCAGGAAGCTTCCGCTTTCAATTGCTGACAAAGATCTGTGGGAAATGAGCAAGACCTATAATACGATTGCACAGATATATAACTCCACCGGAAAACACGACAGCGCTCTTATTTTTACAAGGAGGAGCCTCAGTCTCAACCGGCAGATGAATCTTACCTGGGGCATTTCAGACGCTTACCATAATATTGCTACGACTCACCTTTTGAATTCCAGTTCCGATTCAGCCTATTTTTATATAAACCGGGCTCTGGATATCGGCAGGGATATCGACAATCCGGCCCTGGTGAATTACTATATTACTCTCGGAAATATCCAGAAGGCGAGAAAGGACTATCGCCCGGCCCTTAACAGTGCGCTTACCGCATATAACCTTGCAAAGAAACTGCGGTTACCGCTTTTTGCACATGAATCTTCCGCCCTTGTCAGCGATCTTTATTATATCCTGAGAAACAAGGATCTGGCATATGATTACCTTAAAATATATCAACAACTGAGCGACAGCATCAACAACGATGAGTACCTCAAAAGGATCACACGCCTTGAGATGCAGTACAACTTTGATAAGAAACAAAAGGAAGCCGACTTTGCCCGGACTCAGGAAAGGATCCTTCACGAGAACAGGATGAGACAGCAAAAGCTTTATGTCAGAAGCCTGCTGATACTTGTGGCTCTGCTTGTCCTCATTTCATTACTCTATATCCGCCATAACCGTCTCCGCAATCGTTATGCGCGTATCGATCTCGAACAGCGGTTGCTGAGAGCACAGTTGAATCCCCATTTCATCTTCAACTCACTCTGTGCAGTACAGGATTTCATTATGGCCGGATCGCCCGTGAAGGCAAACACATTTCTTACAAAGATTGCGAGGCTCATGCGCAATATTCTTGAAAATTCACGCGAGGAGTTCATCCCGCTGGATAAAGAAATAGAAACCGTAAGGCTCTATCTCGATATTCAACAGATAAGGTTTGAGACCGGGTTTGAATATGAGATCACCCTCGACAGTGCCATCGATCCCGAAAATTTTTCAGTTCCCCCGATGCTTACCCAGCCATGCGTGGAGAATTCAATTGAGCATGGACTTTTACCGAAGAAACAAAGAGGGGATCTGAAGGTTTCGTACAGCCTGAGTAACGGACTGTTGAGGCTGGAAGTGACGGATAATGGTATAGGAAGGAAAGAAGCTGCTGCACGGGAGGCGGAACGAGGGGCTAAAAAGTCCGTTTCAACAAAAGTGATATACGAAAGGCTTGAAAATTTCAGAAAAACAATGCGGCAAAAAAATATCACATTTGAGATCACCGATCTTTATGAGGATGGAAAGGCAACAGGAACAAAAGTTGTTGTAATGCTTCCGTACAGAAAGATTTATGCATAACCTTATAAAAAGAAACAGGGAAAATGAAAGTTGTCATAGTTGATGACGAGGTAACTGTACGAAATACAATAAGCTCCTTGCTCACGGAGCATTTTCCGGGAATAAGGATCCTTTCAACTGCAGGCTCCGTAGAAGAGGGATATGAAGCAGTTTTGAAATACAGGCCCGATCTGCTTTTCCTTGATATCGAACTCCCTGACGGAACCGGTTTTGACCTGCTTAAAAGGTTAACGCCGACTTTCAAAATTATCTTCATAACAGGCTATAACCAATATGCTCTCGATGCAATAAAAGTCAGTGCACTCGATTACATTATGAAACCGGTTGATACAAATGAGTTCTGCCGTGCCGTGGAAAAGGCAGGTGAGGTGATCAGTCAGGAAGAACTGTTACTCAAATATCAGGCCCTGGCCTCGAACCTTCAGGACAAAAAAGTGCTGAAGCGTATCATTCTTCATACTTCCGACCATCTTCAACTCGTTCCTGTAAGCGACATAATCCGGGCTGAAGCCGACAGTAATTACACCTTATTCAGCCTCTCCGGCGGCAAACGTATCCTTGTTTCACGGACCTTAAGGGAGTTCGACAACCTTCTTTCGGGCTCCGGTTTTATCCGTGTTCACCAATCCCATCTTGTCAGTATCAGTTATATCGACAGGTTTGTAAAGAAAGACGGAGGCTACATCATCCTTAAGGATGGTACCAAAGTGCCTGTTTCTCACAATCTCAGGAAAATGGTTCTGGAGTCACTTAATGATCATATGTACGAATGACCTCTGTCAGGAAGCTCACCTGCCTATGATCCGGTCAGGTTTCGTTAACCCCGGCCTTATGGAAAGGAATAAACGGGTTTAACGGACCTCTACGGAGGTAAAACAGCTTATCCGGAGGCAAAAGTCCCCGATACTAATTCATAACCCATGTTTACTCATTTGCTATTGAGTCGGGCCTGATTCCTTTTTAAATTGAGCCTAAAAACTGAAGATTATGAAAAAACCGGTTGTTTTTACGCTAGTTTTTGCATTGATGATTCTGCTGTGCCCGGATATTAAAGCTCAGGTAAAGGTCGATGTAAAAGGCAAAGTGAAGAGGGAAGCTGATAACCGTGCCAACAATGCAACCGACAGGTCTATTGACGCGGGTTTCGATAAAGTTGAGGAGGGGATAAAGGGCATTTTCAGGAAAAAGGAGAAAAAAGAAAAGGATGAGGGGAAAAGTGAGGAAGAAAATGCCACAACCGCAGACATAACCGAACCAGAGACCGGAAATGAACAGGGTGCCGGCAAAAGAGTTACCGAACCCCAGGAGACCGGGCCCGCATTATCATGGAGCAAATTTGACTTTGTCCCCGGGGATGCGGTTGTTTTCGAGGATAACCTTCTAAACGAGCAAAATGGTGAATTCCCATCGAGATGGGATCTTCTTGATGGAAATATAGAAATTGCTGAGTTCGGGGGGGAAAAGGTTATAATGATGCGTGACGGATCTCCCTCAATTGTCCCATATTTCAAAGATCCCACTGAGGATCACCTGCCGGAGATATTTACTATCGAACTCGATCTTTATTACCCAAAGGAATATCCGTTTGACGTTTATCTGTACGACAGAAAGAATCAAAGTAGTGAAAGTCCGTCGGGTTATACAAATCTGACAGTTTCCGGGAACAGGATGAGTTTTGGCAGAGCGTCAAGCGATTATCCCGGAGATTTGAACCTGAATAAATGGATGCATATTTCAATCGCTTATACCGACGGAAAACTTAAGGCATATCTCGATGATACCCGTCTTATTAATATACCAAGGATTGATTTTGATCCGACAGGGATCACCCTTCATGCATATCATGCCTCTGATGAAAATCTTTGCTATGTGAAGAATATCCGGGTGGCAAAAGGGGGTGTTAAATACTATGACCGTGTAATGCAGGACGGGAAAATAATTGTCAACGGGATCCGGTTTGATGTAAACAAATCAACCCTGAAGCAGGAATCGATGGGGGCTATAAATGAGATATACACTCTTATGAAGCAAAATCCGGATCTGAAGTTCAGTATTGAAGGACATACCGACAGCCAGGGGGATGATGCTTTCAACCTGAAGCTTTCTGAAGAGCGGGCGGTCACAGTAATGAATACGCTGGTAAAAATGGGAATCTCAGCCGGCCGTCTTACTTCAAAAGGCTGGGGAGAATCGAAACCCATTTCAAATAATGCTTCCCCGGAAGACATGGCCAACAACCGCAGGGTGGAATTTGTAAAAATCTGAAAAAAAATATACAAAATGAAAACGCCTTTCAAAGCCCAAAAGCTGATATGATAAGAAGCAGACGGTATCTGACATTATTTAACCAACCGGGTGTACTGTTTTTTTTACTTTTTCTACTTCCCACAGCTTTTTCACAGATGGAGGCACAGGAAAACTTCGAAGCCTTGTATAATTCCCTCAAGGCAAAGATCGAAAAGGAGGAGACAGAACCACGGTGGCCTGAACTTACACAGGTTGAGGCATATATCAAATGGATGGGGATCAAGGCAGCTGACCGTGATAAAATACGCGGGATTTCGCTCAGAGCTAACCAGGCAGGCAATCCTTATTGGGAAAAACAGTTTTTAAATCTTGCATTAGATGCCCAGCAGTCAGGTGAACTTACCTTATGGCAGGGAGTGTTGAGACTCATGAGAGGGGAAAATGCTTTGAATAACAGACCTGAGAGCTGGTCGCACTGTGTATTTGTTTCCGGTCCCAATGTTGGTGAAAAACTATATAACAGTGCAGTCAAAAACGGATTCAGCACAGAGGATGTTGTTGAAAGGGCCAGATGTCTTATGCGCCATGCAACCAACGACCTGGAAGCAAACTGGTTATACACTAATCACGAGTCATTCCTCGGTCATTACGACGCCAACAACTACCGGGTATTACCAACAGGCGACTGGAGCGATGACTGTATGAGACGTGGTGAATTCACAACAACAAACCAGGGAGAACCACTGATGCCGGCTGACAAAGCTATGGAATGGGCTCAGGAGATAAGAGATATATGTGAGTTCTACAATCTCAAGAATGAATATGACGATGCTACAGATCTGATGGTTCAGTACCTGAAGGAAAAATTGGTGCTTTGTGTAAAGCCTCCTGAAGACGGACATCAATGGTATATGGATCTCTCTCAGGAATATAAGCTTGACAAAGCCCTGGAATACATGGAAGGATTCTATGCAACAATCAGGGGTAAAATTGAGCGGGAAAAGAATGGTAAGAAGGAACCGGTCCCTGATGCTGAAATTGAATTCGAAGCACCCAAAGATCAGAGGATATGGACAGCAAAGAGTGACCAGAATGGCAATTATAAAATTGAGGGGGTGATTCTGCATAAAAGTTGCAGCCCCTTCATCCTTTCTGCGCAGGGCGATGGGTGTTTTAAAAAGGAAGAAGTGCAGGGACCACTGGAAGAACCGGATAAAAGCTTTGAGCTTGAGAAGAATTTACTGCTCGATTGTGAGGATGAATATGTGGCTGATCTTACAATCAGGGGAAAGTACATTCGTAATTCAAGGTCATCCTATTCAAAAGAAGATAATAACAGTGTTCAGCGTGGGAGAGCCGATCTGAATGATATTGAGGAAGCTTCCTTTTACGTCCCTCTTAAGTTTGAACGTGCTGATGATTTACCAATTTTCAATCAGAGGTGGGAATATTACCGGCCGCTGAGTATAAAACTTTCCTCCTGCTATATTTCATCGCGGCGGAAAGAATATAGTTATGCTTCGTCTAAAACCGGGGGTTTTGAACAAACGATGACCCTCATAAAGGATCCTTTAAACCTTGAAATTTCAGGGAAGGAAACAATAGTACCTCTTTCAAATATTATCCTTGTCATTGATAAAGAATCCGATAAGGTTGTAAAGATTATAACCGGCGGGTATGCAGTTGATTTCTACTGGCATGAAAGGTACCAGCTTAGTGGTGAGAGCTGGACTGAAGACAGCAAGACTCCTATCAATAAATCGGAGAATAAGACAGATGATATATCGTCACAATTTACAGCAGGCCCTGTTGAGGATCAGATCCCGGACCCTACTATTAAGAGTGTTTCCCAGTCTCTCAGAACTTACTTAAAAAATCTCGGAACCCCTCTTCCGGCTGACATTGAGATCCCTGAAGATGAAGAACAACCTGAAATAAGTCCTGACCTCCTGGTAGAATTCGGCGACGGGAAAACATCCTTCGGGGGTGATGGGAAGGTAGTCCTTGATGATAAGCATGGACCGGACTTCGACATATATTCAGAAAAAACCTTTTACTGGCAGATCAAACGCAGAAAGAAACCATAGAAATCATGCAAAAAACCTGAAAATCATGAAAAAATCTACTATCTTGATTACTAGCTTACTTACCCTCCTGCCAGGGTTGGCAGGACAGGAGGTCACTCTCAAGCCTTACGGCATCAAATCAGGTATCATTGAATACACATATTCGGGAAATAAGGTTGGAAAGGGAACACTTTACTTTGATGATTATGGGATAAAAAGTGCTATGCTTGAGGATGCCGTTGAGGACGGTGAAAAACGGAAAGGTCTTGTTGTCACATCTGGTGATTACCAGTATATATGGGATCCGGATGATCCGGCAGAAGGGATGAAGCTGAAAAATCCGATGATTACCTGGATCGCGGAGTCTTCAAAAGGAGATATAGAATCATTTACCGAATCGATGTATTCAAAAATGGGATTTAAAAAAGCACCCGATGAGATCCTCCTGGGCAAAACATGCAGTGTCATGAAAGGCCGGATGGGGAAAGTCCTGACCTGGAACGGGATACTAATGATGCTCGACATGGAGATAATGGGGACCGGTTCACATCAGGAGGTAACAGATATCAAAGTAAATATCCCGGTTGATTCGAAGTATTTTGTTGTACCCACGAATATTAAGTTTTCGGAAATGCCGATGTTCTGAGACTTCCCTGTGTTACTTTTTAACTCCTCCGGATTTCCCTTGTGTAAGTTCTTTTCATAAAAACAAAAGAACCTCCTGGTTTCCCGGGGGCTCTTTGTTAAAGTCGGCGACTACCGGATTTTATCCCGCTTTAGCGGGACTCCCACAATCAGCAGTACCATTGACGGTGTCGTCCCGTCCCGATAACTATCGGGAGCTATCGGGGCTCTGTGTAAGTTCTTATTTCTTAAAACAAAAAAGCCCTTCGGTTTCCTGAAAGGCTCATTGTTAAAGTCGGCGACTACCTACTCTCCCACAATCAGCAGTACCATCGGCGCTGACGGGCTTAACTTCTCTGTTCGGAATGGGAAGAGGTGGAACCCCGCCGCTATAGTCACCTTAAGGTGATATCGGATTTCGGATGTACGATTTCGGATATCAGATCTCGGATTTTAAATCCGAAATCGAAAATCCGACATTCGAAATTCTTCAATAATGATTGACATACCGGCAAGAAAATCAGTAAAACCATACCATGAAAGTTCACGGGCAATTAGTACTGCTCGGCTTTGACGTCACCGCCTTTACACCTGCAGCCTATCAACGTCGTAGTCTTCAACGGCCCTTAAGGGAGATCTCATCTTGAGACGAGCTTCGTACTTAGATGCTTTCAGTGCTTATCTCTTCCAAACATAGCTACCCTGCGATGCAGCTGGCGCCACAACAGGTACACTAGAGGTCTGTCCAACACGGTCCTCTCGTACTAGTGTCAGGTTCTCTCAAATCTCCTACGCCCACAACAGATAGGGACCGAACTGTCTCACGACGTTCTGAACCCAGCTCGCGTGCCACTTTAATCGGCGAACAGCCGAACCCTTGGGACCTTCTCCAGCCCCAGGATGTGACGAGCCGACATCGAGGTGCCAAACCGCCGCGTCGATATGAGCTCTTGGCGGCGATCAGCCTGTTATCCCCGGAGTACCTTTTATCCTTTGAGCGATGGCCCTTCCATACGGAACCACCGGATCACTATGCTCTACTTTCGTACCTGATCGACTTGTCAGTCTCACAGTCAAGCGCCCTTATGCCATTGCACTCTCCGCACGGTTACCAATCGTGCTGAGGGCACCTTGAGGAGCCTCCGTTACTCTTTTGGAGGCGACCACCCCAGTCAAACTACCCACCAAACAATGTCTTCCCGCTTTTGCGGGAGTTAGGTTCCAGATAAATAAAGGGTCGTATTTCAAGGGTGACTCCACGATTCCTGGCGAAACCGCTTCATAGTCTCCGACCTATCCTACACATTACTTACCCAAAATCAATGTTAAGCTATAGTAAAGGTTCACGGGGTCTTTCCGTCCCGTTGCGGGTATCCGGCATCTTCACCGGAACTACAATTTCACCGAGCTCGTGGCTGAGACAGTGCCCAGATCGTTACACCATTCGTGCAGGTCGGAACTTACCCGACAAGGAATTTCGCTACCTTAGGACCGTTATAGTTACGGCCGCCGTTTACTGGGGCTTCAATTCAGAGCTTCTCCTTATTACTAAAGATAACCCCCCCTCTTAACCTTCCAGCACCGGGCAGGTGTCAGGCCTTATACTTCATCTTTCGATTTCGCAAAGCCATGTGTTTTTGCTAAACAGTCGCCTGGGCCATTTATCTGCGTCCCGCTTACGCGGGAGACCTTTCTTCCAAAGTTACAGGTCTAATTTGCCTAGTTCCTTAGCCACGGATCACTCGAGCACCTTAGGATTCTCTCCTCGACTACCTGTGTCGGTTTGTGGTACGGGCACCATGTACCTGATGCTTAGAGGTTTTTCTTGGAAGTCTGTTTAGGATCACTATCCACTTGCCCGAAGGCTTATGGTACTTTCAGGTTCATCATCACCCAGCTCTTAACCCGGTGATTTAACTACACCCTTCAACGTACTATTCCGTCAGTACGCGGATCTTTCACTACTCCGTCTCCCCTTCGCAGTACACGGTGGTACTGGAATATTAACCAGTTGTCCATCGAGATCGCCGCTCGGCTTACCCTTAGGACCCGACTAACCCTGATCCGATTAGCGTTGATCAGGAAACCTTAGTCTTTCGGTGGACAGGTTTCTCACCTGTCTTATCGTTACTTATGCCTACATCTTCTTTTCCAGACGCTCCAAAATGCCTTACGACACTTCTTCAACGCCGACTGGAATGCTCCCCTACCAATCATCCCGATTTCTCGGGATGAGTCCATAGCTTCGGTAATATGCTTATGCCCGATTATTATCCACGCACAACCGCTCGACTAGTGAGCTGTTACGCACTCTTTAAATGAATGGCTGCTTCCAAGCCAACATCCTAGCTGTCTAAGCAGTCGCACTTCGTTTAATCAACTTAGCATATATTTTGGGACCTTAGCTGATGGTCTGGGTTCTTTCCCTTTTGTCCACGGACCTTAGCACCCGCAGGCTCACTCCCGGGGATCATCTTGCAGCATTCGGAGTTTGTCAAGGATTGATAGGCGGTGAAGCCCTCTAGCCTTATCAGTAGCTCTACCTCTGCAAGACTTCCACCGAGGCTGCACCTAAATGCATTTCGGGGAGTACGAGCTATTTCTCAGTTTGATTAGCCTTTCACCCCTATCCTCAGTTCATCCAAAGACTTTTCAACGTCAACTAGTTCGGCCCTCCATCCCGTGTTACCGGAACTTCAGCCTGACCAAGGATAGATCACAAAGTTTCGCGTCTACCTCCACTAACTATACGCCCTATTCAGACTCGCTTTCGCTTCGGCTCCAACTCTTTAAGTCTTAACCTCGCTAGTGAAGTGTAACTCGTAGGCTCATTATGCAAAAGGCACGCCGTCATCACGCCCTAAAGCGTGACTCCGACAGGTTGTAAGCGCACGGTTTCAGGTACTATTTCACTCCCCTGTTCGGGGTGCTTTTCACCTTTCCCTCACGGTACTGGTTCACTATCGGTCTCTCAGAAGTATTTAGCCTTGCGAGATGGTCCTCGCAGTTTCAGTCAGGATTCCTCGTGTCCCGACCTACTCAGGATACCTCTATCAACAGTAATATGTACGCGTACGGGACTTTCACCCCCTGCGGTATGACTTTCCAGACATCTTCCGCTTTGTATTACTGCCAATTGTTGAGGTCCTTCAACCCCACTATCGCCAAAACGATAACGGTTTGGGCTATTCCCCGTTCGATCGCCACTACTTGGGGAATCACTTTTGTTTTCTTTTCCTCCGGGTACTAAGATGTTTCAGTTCTCCGGGTTTGCTTCCCGTCTCACGACAGGATGTCATGCCTTCAGCATGACGGGTTGCCCCATTCGGAAATCCGCGGATATAATGGATATTTGCTCCTCCCCGCAGCTTATCGCAGCTTGTCACGTCCTTCTTCGCCTCTGAGAGCCAAGGCATTCACCATGCGCTCTTATTTACTTTCTATAATATAATCTTACTAACTTTCTTTTGTTGCCAATATGTCAAAGAACTCTTGTCCGCCGTAGCTTCAGCGAAGGCGGATCGCTCCGTCAGTTCACTTCTGCTCTATCGGACAGGTCGCCTTCGCCAAGGCTTCGGCGACCGAAGGTGGAGAATAAGGGAGTCGAACCCTTGACCCCCTGCGTGCAAGGCAGGTGCTCTGGCCAACTGAGCTAATTCCCCAATAAATTACTTTCCAACGAACTCTTTTGGGAGTCGAACCCTTGACCCTGGCGCCGTGGCGCCATGCTCTGGCCTCCCGATAGCTATCGGGATGAGCTAATTCCCCAATAAATTACTTTCCAACGAACTCTTTTGGGAGTCGAACCCTTGACCCTGGCGCCGTGGCGCCATGCTCTGGCCTCCCGATAGCTATCGGGATGAGCTAATTCCCCAATAAATTACTTTCCAACGAACTCTTTTGGGAGTCGAACCCTTGACCCTGGCGCCGTGGCGCCATGCTCTGGCCTCCCGATAGCTATCGGGATGAGCTATTTCCCCCTTTGTCCGCCGAAGCTTTAGCGAAGGCGGATTCCCGTCATAACGCTTAAGTCTCTTACGGAGCAGACCGCCTTCGCCAAGGCTATAGCGGTCGCTGTAGTCCCACTCAGAGTTGAACTGAGGACCTCTACATTATCAGTGTAGCGCTCTAACCAACTGAGCTATGGGACTATCTTTAGTTGCGGGTTGGGGGTTGCGGGTTGCGGGTTGCGGATTGTTTTTAACCAGGAACTAGCAACAAGTAACTAGCAGTCAGTTGCTGGTTGGTGGTTGTTTTAACCTGCAACCTGTAACTTGCAACATGCAACTAAAATATCATAAATGAAGTATTACCAGGCGGGAATCTGATCGGTCTTCTCCAGAAAGGAGGTGTTCCAGCCGCACCTTCCGGTACGGCTACCTTGTTACGACTTAGCCCCAGTCACTGGTTTTACCCTAGGCCGCTCCTTGCGGTTACGGACTTCAGGTACCCCCAACTTCCATGGCTTGACGGGCGGTGTGTACAAGGCCCGGGAACGTATTCACCGCGCCATGGCTGATGCGCGATTACTAGCGAATCCAGCTTCACGGAGTCGAGTTGCAGACTCCGATCCGAACTGAGACCGGCTTTCGAGATTCGCATCCTGTCTCCAGGTAGCTGCCCTCTGTACCGGCCATTGTAACACGTGTGTAGCCCTGGACATAAGGGCCGTGCTGATTTGACGTCATCCCCACCTTCCTCTCGGTTTACACCGGCAGTTTCGTTAGAGTTCCCGGCATCACCCGCTGGCAACTAACGATAAGGGTTGCGCTCGTTATGGGACTTAACCCGACACCTCACGGCACGAGCTGACGACAACCATGCAGCACCTTGCAAAGAGTTCCGAAGAAAATCCCGATTTCTCGCGAATGCACTCTACATTTAAGCCCAGGTAAGGTTCCTCGCGTATCATCGAATTAAACCACATGTTCCTCCGCTTGTGCGGGCCCCCGTCAATTCCTTTGAGTTTCAGCCTTGCGGCCGTACTCCCCAGGTGGATCACTTAATGCTTTTGCTTAGCCGCTAACTGTGTATCGCTAACAGCGAGTGATCATCGTTTACGGCGTGGACTACCAGGGTATCTAATCCTGTTCGATCCCCACGCTTTCGTGCATCAGCGTCAGTAATGGTCCAGCAAGCTGCCTTCGCAATCGGTGTTCTGTGTAATATCTAAGCATTTCACCGCTACATTACACATTCCGCCTACCTTGACCACACTCAAGACCAACAGTATCAACGGCAAGTCTACAGTTAAGCTGCAGGTTTTCACCACTGACTTATTGATCCGCCTACGCACCCTTTAAACCCAATAAATCCGGATAACGCTCGCATCCTCCGTATTACCGCGGCTGCTGGCACGGAGTTAGCCGATGCTTATTCCCAGGGTACCGTCAATCCGGTACACGTACCGGAGTTTCACCCCCTGGAAAAGCAGTTTACAACGCATAGCGCCGTCTTCCTGCACGCGGGATGGCTGGTTCAGGCTTACGCCCATTGACCAATATTCCTCACTGCTGCCTCCCGTAGGAGTCTGGTCCGTGTCTCAGTACCAGTGTGGGGGATCACCCTCTCAGGTCCCCTAAACATCGTAGCCTTGGTAGGCCGTTACCCTGCCAACTAGCTAATGTTCCGCATGCCCATCCCGTACCGCCGAAGCTTTAAATACCAAAAGATGCCTTCCGATATCATTATGGAATATTAGTCCGAATTTCTCCGGGTTATCCCCCTGTACAGGGTAGGTTGCATACGTGTTACTCACCCGTGCGCCGGTCGCCACCAGAGTATTGCTACCCCGTGCTGCCCCTCGACTTGCATGTGTTAAGCCTCCCGCTAGCGTTCATCCTGAGCCAGGATCAAACTCTTCATTGTAAAAATTTATTCTTTATTGTCTCTTCTAAAGACCAATCCCTTACGCTCAATTCTAAATACTAACAAGTTTTTAGCGAGATTTTTCATCCCGCCTGGTTGCTACTTCATAATTTCAAAGAACTTAATAATCCCTGCCTTATAATTCATTCCGGCAGTTATCCCCTCTTTTGGGACGTCAAAGATAACGCTTCAAAAATTCCCTGCAAAGAATTTCATGAAATTTTTCCTCTCTTCAAATATTAATCAACCTCAGGATTATGCTATCAACTGAAAAAGAGTATTTTCGTATTAATTCTTTTTAACGTTTTTATGTCGAATATTGTAATCATACCAACTTACCAGGAACAGGAAAACATTGAAGCGCTTGTAAAGTCCATTTCCAACCTCCCCATCCCATTCGACATCCTAGTAATTGACGACAATTCACCCGACGGAACAGCCGGCAAGGTTAAACAACTTCAGGTCCTGTATCCTAACCTTCACCTTATTGAACGCCCGGAGAAACTCGGACTCGGTACCGCATATATCACCGGCTTCAAATGGGCCCTCGAGAGAGGATATTCATATATATATGAAATGGACGCCGACTTTTCCCACGATCCCAACGACCTCGTTATGCTATGTAAAGCATGCAATGAACAGGGAGCCGACGTGGCAATAGGCTCACGCTATATCAGCGGAGTCAATGTTGTTAACTGGCCGCTGACACGAGTGCTCATGTCGTACTTTGCATCAATCTATGTCCGCGTGATAACCGGAATGAAAATAATGGACACAACCGCCGGATTTATTTGCTATAAAAAAGAGGTACTCGAAAATATTCAACCACAACATATTAAATCAGTAGGCTATGGCTTCCAGATTGAAATGAAATTTACCGCTTACAAACTTGGATATAAAATAGTCGAGGTCCCGATAATCTTTACCGACAGAAGGCTTGGCTCCTCAAAAATGTCGGGAGGCATCTTCAATGAGGCGCTCTGGGGAGTCCTGAGAATGAAGCTGAGAAGCCTTTTTATAAAATACAAAAGAAATTAGGAGAAATAGGGGGAGAAACGGAGAGGGGGAGAAAGGGAGAAAGGGAGAAAGGGAGAAACTGCATAACATCAAGGGTAAATGAGCAGCATAGTTATAAGAAACGCCACTATAATAAATGAAGGCAGGATCTTCAGGGGGGAACTGCTCATTCAGGACGAACTGATCTCAGCTATAGGACCACCATTCACACTGGAAATACCCGGTGGCGCAGAAATTATAAATGCCGAAGGCCTGTATCTTATTCCCGGGGTTATAGACGACCAGGTCCATTTCAGGGAACCAGGGCTGACTTACAAGGGAGACATATACACCGAATCACGTGCTGCGGTGGCAGGCGGGATAACATCTTTTATGGATATGCCAAACACCATCCCGCATACAACTACAAACAAACTCCTGAACGAGAAATTCACTCTCGGTGCGGAAAACTCAGCCTCAAACTTCTCGTTTTACCTAGGGGCAACCAACAGTAACCTTGACGAGGTGTTGAACGCAGATCCGTCAGAAGTGTGCGGAATAAAACTCTTTATGGGCTCATCAACAGGCAACATGCTAGTTGATGACGAGACAGCACTGAAAGGGTTGTTCTCAAAAGTAAGGATCCCGATAGCCTGCCACTGTGAATCCGAACCGGTTATAAAAAGAAACTCTGAGACCTACAGGAAAGAATACGGCGAGAATGTGCCAATCAGGCTGCATTCAATGATACGCAGCCGGGAGGCATGCTTCAGGTCCTCATCATATGCGGTGCGGCTGGCTGCGGAGTACAACACCCGCCTGCATATTCTTCATCTTTCAACAGCTGACGAAATGAAGCTGTTCGGTAACGAAATGCCCCTGGCACAGAAAAGGATCACAGGCGAAGTTTGTGTTCATCACCTTTGGTTCGATGAGACTTCCTATGATGAGAAGGGAACTCTTATAAAATGGAATCCATCAATCAAGACCAGGTACGACAGGGATGCACTTATAAATGCCACTGCAAATGACCTCATTGATATAGTGGCAACCGACCATGCCCCGCACACGCTTGAGGAGAAAAGAAACACCTATTTCAAGGCGCCTTCGGGAGGTCCCCTGGTTCAGCATTCACTCCCTGCAATGCTCGAATTATGGCACAGGAAGATCTTTACCCTTGAAAAAGTCGTCGAGAAGATGTGTCACAATCCTGCAATCCTTTTTAATATTAAAGGAAGGGGTTTTATCCGGGAAGGTTACAAGGCTGATCTCTGCCTTTTCGATCCTGATGATCCCTGGACAGTTACAAAGGATAATATCATGTATAAATGCGGATGGTCGCCGTTTGAAGGCACAACCTTCAGATCAAGGATTATGAAAACAATTGTGAACGGGACTGTGGTATATGATGACGGCGTGATCAATGAGCATTACCGGGGGCAGAAGCTGGCGTTTGACAGAAAGTTTTAGCCACAGTTTTTACAGTTTGCTCCGCCTTTCGCCTGCGAGGGAAATGCAGCAACCTTCCGCACCACAAATCTCACCGCACTCCTGGTCCGTTGTTCCAGAAGTATATCCCTTCCTTTTGTTATCCGTTCAATGGCTGCAGGAGTATAGTGCCTGACGGAGAGCATTTCGAGATTTTCGTTGTAAACAGCGGTAAACTCCGGCATAAGATCCCCGATCAGCGAATCGACCTTTACCCTCTCATCATCTATACAGACATCTATGCTGACGGCGCTTGCCTCGACCAGGTTCACTTTTATTCCATGCTGCATGAATGAATTGAAGATCCTGCCGAGGTTATCCCCCATAACAAATGAAAAATCCCTGGGAAGAATCGATATCAGTATCTGATCCTCCTTCCTGATGAAGACCGGCAACACTTCCTTCATGACCGCATCGGCCTTAATGACAGTTCCCTCCTCATCAGGAGCAGCAAAAGACTTTACGTAAAGCGGTATATTTTTGTTATGAAGCGGTTTAATTGTTTTTGGGTGGATGACTTTTGCGCCAGAGAAGGTCATCTCCACAGCTTCCCTGTAAGAGATCTCTTCTAGCCTGGTTGCATCCGGCATCCATTTTGGATCGGCATTTAGGAGGCCGGGCACATCTTTCCATACAGTAACGCTGTTGGCGTCAAGCATGCTGGCAAGGATCGCCGCGGTATAATCAGACCCCTCCCTTCCGAGTGTGGTCGACTGCCCCGCAGCTGTCGCTCCAATGAAACCCTGCGTAACGTAAACCGGTATTTTTTTTGAATCAAAAACAGCTGTTACCCTGGCCAGGCTTTCATCCCATAAAATATCCGCATCACGGAAGCGGTCATCCGTTAAAAGACTAGCCCTGATATCCACCCATTCAGCATTCAATCCCGACTTCCTCAGGTATTCGGCAACTATAATTGTCGACCATATCTCCCCGTTCGATACAATCTGGTCATATTCATAGTCGTATGAAGATTTCTCAGAAGATCTGAGGTACTCCCTGAGCTTTGCAAATGAATTGTCTATTTTTCCCTTCACGGAATTTCCTGATGGAAAAAGCTCCTCGGCAACAGAGGCGTGATAACTGTAAACATTGTCGAGATGATCCTTATAGCTTTTTTCGCCCTTGATCCACGATCTAAGCACCATTTCAAGGGCATTCGTGGTTTTTCCGAATGCCGAAATAACAATTACCAGGTCATCTTTTTCCCTTGAAACTATCTTTGTAAGATTCCGTATCCCTGCCGCATCCTTAACAGAAGCACCTCCGAATTTGAAAACTTTCATAAAGTGAAATTTGTTATAAAATTAGGATTTCAGAATTAATACTCAAGAATATTATGTTTTAATCGTTAAACCAGCCTTCTTCAACGGCTTTATAAAAAGTCCTTCGTGTACCTTTGGATTTCCCTTTTCCCGGGGCTACACCAAAAAGCGACTTTCGACCCCGATTGACAAATTAATATTATTTTCAGATGAACAGTTACAAGATTACCACCCTTAACGACTTTATCACACTGAGACAGAAGGATTTTCCTTATGCTAAAGGAGAACTCTCAAGTTTGTTAAGCCATATCGGTACCGCCGCTAAAATTGTTAACAAGAAGATCAATAAAGCAGGTCTGGTTGATATAATCGGGAAGGCGGGCATGGTCAATATTCAGGGTGAGAACCAGCAAAAGCTCGATGTCTTCGCCGACAGGGTTTTTACCGATGCATTGCGGTCAAGCGGCGAGTGCTGCGGTATAGCGACCGAAGAGAATCAGAACGAGATAGTCTTCACCGATAAATTCGCGAGGAAGGGAAATTATATTGTCTGCATGGATCCGCTTGACGGCTCTTCAAATATCGATTACAATGTCTCGGTAGGTTCTATTTTTTCAATATACAGGAGGATCACTTCCAGGGGTGATACTGTAAAGAATGAAGATTTTCTCCAGAGCGGGACAAGCCAGGTTGCAGCGGTTTATGTCATCTACGGTTCATCAACAATGCTGGTATATACAACAGGCAATGGAGTGAATGGCTTCACTCTCGACCCGACAATCGGAGAATTCTGTCTCTCACATCCATGTATAAAAACCCCGGAGAACGGACATATATATTCGATCAATGAAGGTAATTATGTTTATTTCCCTGACGGGATAAAGAAATATTTAAAGTATTGCCAGGATAAGGATAACGAAACCGGACGACCTTATGCTTCCAGATACATCGGATCGCTGGTCTCCGATGTCCACAGGAACCTGCTGATCGGAGGCGTCTTCCTTTACCCGCAGAATGATAAGATGCCTGGAGGAAAGCTTCGGCTGGTTTATGAGTGCAATCCGGTTGCATTTATCACTGAGCAGGCCGGAGGCGCAGCATCAGACGGAATGAGCCGGATGATTGATATCGCTCCACAGTCACTGCATCAACGTACACCATTCTATGCAGGATCCAAAAATATGGTAACCAAAATCGAAGAGTTCCTCAAAGCGTAACCCCGGTCTGACCGGCATCAGGGAATGAAACTGATTTCTGCATGACATTTGGGTATTGAAGAGAATTAACGGAAATTGCTGTTAACTTTGCAGCCTTATCCGGGCAGATGAAAAAGAACGCATTAACAGATCATTTAAGTACTCATCCTGTAATTCCGGCAATGATTGATGCAATCAATGCCGATGAAGTTATAAGGATACGGATGGAAGGTTTGACAGGCTCGGCAGCGGCGATAGCCCTTTCCCTTGTATTCAGCAAAACACAGACAACCCATGTTGCTGTAATTCCCGAGAAGGAAGATGCCGCATATTTTTACAATGACCTTGTCGCACTGCTGGGCGATGATTCGGTGTTTTTCTTTCCATCAACATACAAGAGGTCGGTCCAGTACGAACAAACTGAACCTGCCAATATTGTCCTGCGAACTGAAGTGCTGAACTACCTGGCTTCAGGAAAAAGGAAAGGCATTATTGTAACCTATCCAGAATCGGTGATGGAAAAGGTTGTTAGCAAAAAGAACCTCAAAAAGAACACATTACAGGTTAATAAAGGAGATAAGATTTCACTTGAATTCCTCGAGGAGATCCTTCATGAATACAAATTCACAAGGACTGACTTCGTGTATGAACCCGGCCAATATTCGATAAGGGGAAGCATAGCTGACATTTTTTCATTTTCCGCCGACCTTCCTTACCGCGTCGATTTTTTTGGCGAAGAGGTGGAGAGCATCCGCTCGTTCAATACGGATGATCAGCTGTCGATGAGCGTTCATACCCAGATTTCAATAATACCGAACATACAGGATATTTCGATTGAACAGATAAGTGATTCCTTTACGGATTTTCTTCCTCCATCGGCTCTGATCTGGATTGAAGAGACAGACTTCATCAGGGAAAAGATAAACAGTATTTTCTTTCAGACAGTGCAACGGGAGGACTCAGGCCAGATCTTTGGGAAGAAGGAGACTGTAATGACAGGGAACAGGTTCATTGAACTTTGCGATAAGTTCAGAATAGTGGAGACGGGGAGAAACAATATTTTTGAAGCGGGAACAAAATTCAGCTTCAGGACGGAGCCACAGCCTGTTTTCAACAAGAATTTCGAGCTGCTTTCGGAAAAGCTGCTGTCGAATGCCAGGGAAGATTACACTACCTATATTGTTTCGGAGAGCGAATCTCAGATCGAAAGACTCAGAGATATTTTCGCAGAAATAAATCCGGATGTAAAATTTCTCCCCCTGCTGCTGAACCTTCATGCCGGTTTCACCGATCACGATCTTAAGGTTTCGATATTTACGGACCACCAGATCTTCGACAGGTATCATAAATTCAGGATCAAGGGATTCTTTACAAGGAAGGAAAGCATTTCCGTAAAGGAGCTCACCGGTCTTAATCCCGGCGATTATGTTGTCCATATAGATCATGGGATAGGAAAGTTCGGGGGGCTGGAGAAGATTGAGGTAAACGGAAAGATACAGGAGGCCATAAAGCTTGTTTACCGTGATAACGATATACTTTATGTCGGCATTCACTCTCTTCACAGGATATCAAAATACAAAGGGAAAGATAATACGGAGCCTAAAATTTACAAGCTCGGTTCAGGCGCCTGGCAGAAGCTGAAGCAGGCAACAAAAAAGAAAGTAAAGGATATAGCAAAGGATCTCATTCAACTTTATGCCAAACGAATGGCCTCCCCCGGCTATGCATATTCCCCCGATTCTTACCTTCAGCGTGAGCTTGAAGCATCGTTCATTTATGAGGATACGCCCGATCAGCTTACTGCTTCTGTAGCGGTGAAAGAGGACCTCGAAGCCGACCATCCCATGGACAGGCTTGTATGCGGCGATGTCGGCTTTGGCAAGACCGAAATCGCTATCAGGGCGGCCTTCAAGACAGCCGGCGACAGCCGGCAGACGGCAGTGCTGGTGCCCACAACCATCCTTGCACTTCAGCACTACAAGACATTTTCATCACGACTCAAAGATTTTCCATGTACCGTTGAATATATAAGCAGGCACAAGAAAGCAGCCGATCAGAAGAAAATACTCGAACGCCTGGCAGGAGGAAAAATTGATATAATTATAGGTACCCACAGACTTGCCGGACTGGATGTTAAATTCAAAGACCTCGGTCTTCTGATAATTGATGAGGAACAGAGGTTTGGCGTATCCGTCAAGGAGAAGCTTAAAAAGCTGAAGGCGAATGTTGATACGCTGACCCTGACTGCAACTCCCATACCTCGTACGTTGCAATTCTCACTGATGGGAGCACGTGACCTCTCCATTATTAACACTCCTCCCCCGAACCGGATGCCTATTGTTACTGAATTGCACGGATACAATGAAGAAATAATTAAGGAAGGAATAGAATATGAGGTGTCGAGGAATGGCCAGGTATTCTTCATTCACAACCGTGTTGAGAATATCAGGCAGATACAGGCGCACATAAACCGCATATGCCCGAACGTCAGGACCGCGATTGTGCATGGACAGATGGACGGGCCTCATGTTGAAAATGTGATGTACGACTTCATCCAGGGCGATTATAATGTGTTGATTGCCACCACCATTGTTGAATCCGGACTGGATATCCCGAATGCAAACACAATATTCATTAATGACGCCCACCATTTCGGACTTTCAGAGCTGCATCAGCTCAGGGGAAGAGTGGGGCGTTCAAATAAAAAGGCATTCTGTTATCTCCTGACCCCTCCCCTGACCACCCTTACCCACGAAGCACGACGGAGGTTGAAGGCTATCGAGGAATTTTCGGAACTTGGAAGCGGTTTCAATATTGCAATGCAGGACCTCGACATCAGAGGCTCCGGAAATCTGCTTGGGGGTGAGCAGAGCGGTTTTATCGCAGATGTCGGATTCGAAACATACCAGAGGATCCTGAATGAGGCAATCTCCGAACTCAGGGAAACGGATACGATCGATATGACTTCCCAGTCAGAGGTTGCTGAAAGACAGGTTAAGCCAGGAAAGTCAAGGCAATATGTGTCTGATTTTCAAATCGAAACAGACCTGGAGATCATGTTCCCGGATGAATATGTTTCAAATATTTCCGAAAGGATCAGGTTATACAAAGAGCTTAACGAGATCAACTCCGAGGATGCTCTTTCTGCTTTTAGCAGCAGGCTGACTGACAGGTTCGGCACCCCTCCCCCTCCTGCCATGGCATTACTCGATATAGTCAGGATAAAATGGCGTGCCATAAAACTGGGAATCGAGAAAATACTGCTTAAGAACAATCTGCTCATCGCCAATTTTATCTCGGATCCTCAATCTGAATACTACAGAAGTCAGCTCTTTGTCTCTGTTATGAATTATGTAAACCACCACCAGGGAAGGATGTCGGTACGGCAGAAATCCTCAAAGCTGAGTCTGACGATCAACAATATAACCTCAGTAAAATCAGCAATTGAAGTACTCGACAAAATAATTTTAGAGACCGGCGTCAAAGTTGAATAAAGTCCAAATCGTTTCCCGGGAGTTTCGTAACTTTGCTTTTTAAATCCACCATGAACCTGATATTCGACATTGGGAATTCAAGCACAAAGGTCGCTCTGTTCGACGGCCCGAAGAAAATCACCTCATTTCCCACCAGACACTACAGCTGTGCAAAGATAGGACAGTTTCTTCAGGATTATAAAATTGAAAAAGCAATTATTTCAAGCGTAAGAAATATCCCGGATTTCATTTATGACCTGCTTACAGTGAATATTCCTTATACGTTTGTGTTATCTCCGAAATCAAGACTTCCCTTTGCAGTAAATTATGAAACTCCTGAGACACTCGGCTCCGACAGGCTTGCGGCTGTTGCAGGGGCACGGTTTCGATTTCCCGGGGAGAATATACTGATTATTGATG
Source organism: uncultured Bacteroidales bacterium (assembly GCA_963737255.1). Taxonomy (GTDB): domain Bacteria; phylum Bacteroidota; class Bacteroidia; order Bacteroidales; family VadinHA17; genus LD21. The sequence goes on along the minus strand of CAVTSB010000002.1, from coordinate 269,097 downwards.
CGGGAAGCGCAGTCACGTTTGACTACCTGTCAGGAAATACCTATCTCGGGGGGAATATTTCACCGGGCCTCTCAATGAGATTCAAAGCTCTGCATAAATTTACAGGCAGGCTTCCGCTGATCTCCACCTCAGAGAAATTTCCTTCTCCCGGCACGAACACAGCCGGGGCAATAACCGCAGGAGTAATAAATGGGATGATCTTTGAAATAAATGAATATAAAAGGCAGTTTGAAGAAAAGTATAAGGATGGGAAAGTGATAATTACAGGAGGAGACAGCGGATACCTTTCAGGGAAAATCACCGGGGAGGTTATTTTCCTGCCTGATATTGTAATTGAAGGACTTAATCAATTGTTGGAATACAATGCGGAAAAAGCTTAGTTATTATGTAATTCTTCTTCTGATATCCATGAGCCTTTTCTCGTGCGACAAGAAAAACACAACAATCCCTGCCATTGATATTCTAACCCTGCCATCGGCTACCGGAAAGGATTTTGTAACCACTTATACCGATTCGGGTAAATTGCAACTCGTTCTATCTGCTCCGCTGATGGAAAGCTATGACAGGGCAGAAGATCCTTACTCAGAATTCAGGGAAGGCATAAAAGTGTTATTTCACGACGGACATATGGAACCTGTAGCCTCTGTTACAGCTAAATATGCAAAATTTATCAATAATAAAAATCTCTGGGAACTACAGGATAGTGTAGTGGCAATAAACGAAGCCGGTGAAAAGCTTGAGACCGAGCTTTTATTCTGGGATCAGAAAAAAGAACTGATCTATACTGACCGGTTTGTAAAGATAACCACTGAAGATCAGATTGTTCAGGGCTACGGTTTAGAATCGGACCCAAGACTGTCGAAACGCAAAATGAAAAATATAAGCGCTACAATATACGTCAGCGATGAACAATAGATCAGGCCCTGGTCTCCTTTCTCTTCGCGTGATACCGCCACAGGCAGAGAAAAAAGAGTTAACTTTGAAAAATGGAAGGTATCCTGACCATAATTCTTTCATTACTTTTTTCAGCTTTTTTCTCCGGGATGGAGTTCGCTTTTGTTACGGCCAATAAGTTCATGATCGAACTTGAAAGGAAACAGGGAACCTTCGGATCAAAAGCTTTAAAAGTGATCATAGACAATCCCGGCCAGTTCATTATCACACTGATCATCGGCAATATTATAGCCTTAGTTGCCTACGGCCTGTCGTGTTCAGCATTGCTTACGCCGATACTGACCCCGGCTGTTGGGTCCGGGTTGGTTATCGTATTAATCAATGTGATTATTTCAACAGCTTATGCTTCTGCTTGTGGCCGAACTGCTGCTGAAGATGGTCATTGCATTATCCCCCGATCATTTTTTTAAGGTGCTGAGTGTGCCAGTAATGGTCTTCTATTATCTGTTTTTTCCGTTAAGCAAGCTTGCCATAGCAGTTTCCGACCTTTTTATCCTGACCTTTCCGGGTGGAAAAAGTGATAAAAATAAATTTGAAAACCTTATTTTCAGCAAGGTGGATTTTGATCGACTGGTAAATTCAGGAAACAGGAGAGATGAAACCTCGGAACCATTCCACCAAAACATCAGGATCTTTCAGAATGCACTCGATTTTTCGAATGTTAAGCTAAGGGAGTGTATGGTACCCAGAACCGAGATTGATGCACTGGAAAGTAAAAGACCTGTGGCCGAGCTTAAAGAAAGATTTATTGAGACGGGGCACTCAAGGATCCTGATTTATCAGGACTCCATTGATAATATAATCGGTTATTTTGAACTAAAAGATATCTTCAGGAATCCGCCGGATATCTTATCTTCTGTAAGGAAGATTGCCATAGTGCCTGAAACCATGGCTGCGAACAAGCTGTTAACGCTCTTCTTCGACGAAAGGAAAAATGTAGCTCTTGTGGTTGATGAATTCGGCGGCACCTCAGGAATGGTAACAATAGAGGATATTCTTGAAGAGATTGTCGGCAACATAGAAGATGAGCATGATCTGAATGAATTTACCGAGAAGGTTTCAGGAAACGGGGATTATATCTTGTCAGGAAGGCTTGAAATTGACTACCTGAACGAAAAATATCACCTTGATCTGCCTGAGGAAGATGATTATGAAACCCTTGCAGGTATGATACTATTTTACCACGGCAGTATTCCGGGCAATAATGAAGTGATCAGGATCGGTAAATTTGTATTTAAAATCCTGCGTGTAACAGCTACAAGACTCGAGCTGGTAAATCTTAAAATCGAATTATAAGCTGTTATAGTAAGTGATGATCTTTACCAGGTCATCAACACTCTTTGTTCCGGGTTTTTCCGATTTAAAGAAATTGTTTAATTCATTCTTTTTGTCCGACAGAAGATTAAGGATATCTTTTTTGCTGCTGATTCTGGCAGCATTTTTATCCTGAAGTTTTAAATAGTAAGTATCGTCGGTATGAATAAACTTTGCAGGTTTTGCGTCCAGGTATGGTTTTGGCAGCTCAGCCTCCTGTATCCGTAAATTTTTCTTAACCAGCAGCTTGCATTTTCCGTCAGCTTTTAAGATAAAATAAGCACTTTTATCAGATGGTTTATTTCCGGATTTAATGATCTTGTCATAAACAAACTTAACAGTATCAATAGTGATCATGGAAACTTTTTCAGGATGAAGAAGAGCAAACACGGTATTCTTCTTGTCCCTTATATGAATCTGATCGGCATAAATATCATACCTCATATCCAGATCGACTCCTTCCCCGGTGGTTAAAACCAGTTTCCCCGGGTAAAAATCCTTAAATAAGTAGGGATCTCCTGTAATTTTGGAGTAGGGAACGCTTTCATTGTCATCAAAGGTATCGTAGAGTCTCAGCTGATCGAGCAGATGTTCCGAACCAGGTACACTGATCTGTGAGTTTGCGGAAAAAACCGACAAGGTCAAAACGCAGAATAAAATTGCAAATCGCTTAATGGTTTTCATGTCTTTTATTTACAAATGTATATATAAATAATGAGGCTGCCCTAAGGCAGCCTCATGAAAATCTAAGTTAACTAACATTTATCTTGGCGTATATTCAGCCCAGAAAATACGGTTACCACCTGCCCCGGGATAGAAATAGAAAAGTTTAATTACTCCGGTCTCAGGATTGTATGAATTTACATTTGCAGGATTGTTAGGATCACCTGAAACGGCGTCCGGACGTTCAAAAGTCAGAGTGAAAGGGTAGCCTGCAGTCTGCTCAATATGCATTGTCAATTTGTTATCCTCCCATACTCCAAACCAGTCATCGCATTCGAAGGCATTTTTGGCCACAAGGTCAACGTTTTCAGTGTAAGCTGAATACGGGGTGGTTGGATATGAGCCGCCAGCGGTCGGATGAAAATATTTCATGCTCTTTACATATGAGCCGGCGAAAAAGTTGGCAACAGCGACTGTTGTTTTTGAAGCAACATCAACTTTTCGACCGTCGTCCATCACTGAAACATAGCGAAGTACCCAGGCATCACCGATTGCAAGCTCACTTTCATCAGCCGGCAGGCCAAGACCTGCTGAAAGCTGTGCATAAGTATAACTTAAAGTTTTTGAAACGACTTCAGTAGCATTTGCTCCTCCTACATCAATTGTCTGATCAAGAACTTCAGCTTTGTCGGTAAATGTCCTGTAGACTTCAATAGCATCAATAGCCGGTCCTTTGGGAATATCCAGTGTCACATCAAAACTGGGAGTGCTTCCCAGTTTATAAGGAACAGATGAAGTAGGATTTACCATTCCACCTGTTTTTGCATCAGCTGTCATCAGGTCGTCATATGTGTCATCGCATGACACAAGAACGAAAGCTGCAAACAACAGACTTAAGGCTGAAAATATTAATTTCTTCATAACTTTTCTATTAAACTATTAATAATTATTCTCTGTATCCCACCATACTCTTGTATTGAGATCGTCTGCTCCCTGGGCAGCAACTGCGGCAGCCAGGTTTGTAGGATTACGGCCTGACTCATCTGACGGGTAGTATGCCCTTACTGGGATCTTTCCGCCATTCTGGCCTGCAACTGCCGGAGTAAGTACCGGGAAACCTGTTCTGTTCCATTCGAATTTTGCCTGCAGCCCCTGGTCAAACAATGCAACCCATTTCTGAGTGGCAATCTGCTCAAGCGCGTTTGCAGCTACATAATCGTATGTTCCGCCCCAGGCAACAAAATCCTCCCAGGCATACTCAAAAATATCTGCTGCCGGATCCATACCCCAGCTTATGAATGTACTTTTCCATGTTGCCAGCTTTGTAGTAAATGTTCCATCAGCTTCATATTGCTCCCAGGAAGCCCTGATCGCGGCGTGGTAAGCTTCTTCTGCCACTGCGTCGCCACCGGGGATAAAACCTCTTTTTGCTGCCTCGGCTTTGATGAATAATAATTCTGAATAGCTCATCAGCATTCCCGGAGCCGTAGCCTTTGAAAAATAAGTCCCGATCTTTGAGGTGTTTGCGATGCCGTTGCCGTTATATACAGCAGCATCAGCGGCCAGCATTCCATTTGGAAGGCCTACCCAGTCACCGGCGCCCGGAGCAAGTTCTGCATAAACCACAACCCTGTAGTCAGGACTTGGTGCATCGGTGTACAGATAATCAATGATAGTATTGCTTACCCTGTGGTCATCCCTTGTTTTCCTGTTTTCATTGATAGGGTTATTATTCGGTGCTGATCCGAGGTATGCCAGGGCGGCACTCTCATCATTACCTTCAAAAACCGGGTACGTGGCCGGATTCCCAAAGATGGCGGTCATATCAGCGGTTGGATCGACACGGTCTGACCTGCGCATCAAAAGACGAAGGCGGAGTGAATTTGCGAACTTCTTCCACAACATCAGGTCATTTCCGAAAAGAATATCACCTTCAATATCCGGGCTGTCGTCTGTCAGGAGTTCATTTGCCGTTGTCAGGTTAGCTAACAATGCAGTATATATAGACTCCTGAGAGTCGTAAACAGGTGAAAGAATAGCTGTTTCACTACTTCCCATCCAGGCTTCAGTATAAGGAACATTACCGAATTCATCGGTGATCACGGAAGTAATATAACTTTTCAGAATCAATGCAACTGCTTTATAGGAATCGTTCCCGGAAGCTTCGGCAAGATTTAATAATGTCTGAACGTCAAAACCTGCGGAAGCATAAAAACTTGTCCATGTATTGTTTATGACACTGATACGCGGAACATATCTGTCTTCATCAGGATATTGAACCTTTGCCATATGCTGAACCCAGCAGGAGCCCATTTCATGTCCCAGGAATATTTCATGCACACGGTCGGTCATCGATTCAATAGCATTTGTCAAAAGCATATTGGGAGACGCCTGTGCAATTCCGGGATCGTTAGGATTTGTGTTTATTTCCTCAAAATCCTTTGTGCAGCCGTAGCCAAAGAAAACCAGCAGAGCCAGAAGAGCTGCAAAACTGTATATTATTTTTCTTTTCATATTCGTTAATTTAAAATTATTTAAAATTTGCAGCCTATGCTGAATCCAATGCTCCTGGCAGAAGGCAGCTGGCCGAATTCAAGTCCCTGAACGTTACCGCTGCTGAATGCTGTTTCAGGATCGATGTGAGGAACATTCGTGCTCAGAATTGCAAGGTTTCTTCCAACAGCTGAGACGTTGACTTCCTTCATGGGGAATTTGCCCAGGTTTCTGAAGGTATAGCCAAACTTGATTTCACGAAGCTTAATATAGGAAGCATCAAATACACTTGAATAAGCAACGTCGCTCACGTAAGATGCTTTGTTGAATTGTTCGCAGTCGGCAACAACAGTATTTTCAGCGTATCCATCACCAACCGGCATAACACCCACACCAACAATACCGCCTTCACGGCCTATCATTGTCTCTTCAAGTACGCCTGCATAACGGCCCCATGTGGTTGTCATTGAATAGAGGTCGCCTCCCTTTTTCATATCGATCAGGAAACTTGCGCTTAAACCCTTCCAGCTGAATTCGTTCATCATACCACCAACCCAGTCGGGGGTAACATTGCCAAGTGCTTTCAGATCTCCCTGACTCGGCAATCCATCATAAAAGATAACCTTTCCACTGGGATCCCTTTCAAAGTCATATCCGTACAACACTCCATATGCCTCATTGGGAACTGCAAGTACCTGAAGGCTCCAGTATGAACCCAGCAGGAACTGTTCAACACCCTCAGCAAGTTCGACGACTTTGTTCTGGTTTTTGGCAAAGTTAAATGTAATATCCCATTGGAAATTAGTGCTCTTTATGGGGGTAACAGCAAATAACAGTTCGAAACCCTTGTTGTCTATTCGTCCTGCATTGACAATTTTATTGGTATATCCTGAAGACGCAGACACCGCAATGGAGACAATCTGGTTAATTGATTTCTGGGTATAATATGTTGCATCGATTCTTACCCTGTCGAGGAAGAACCGCAGATCGGCGCCAACTTCTATTGACTCATTCATCTGGGGTTTCAGTTCTGCATTGGGCAATGTGTTGGGAACAGCAAGATTCAGAAGCTTGGTTCCTGCATTCCAGCCATCACCAAATGCAACAGTTGGCATAAGTTGATATGGATCGGTATCACCACCAACCTGTGCCCAGCTTCCGCGAAGCTTGGCAAATGAAAGTACGTTGGATTCCAGACCAATGAGGTCAGTAATAACAGCACTTAAAGATATTGCAGGGTAGAGGTATGAGTTGTGTTCCTCGGGCAATGTACTTGACCAGTCATTTCTCAATGAGTAGTCAAGGAATATTGCATTTTTGAAACCCAACTGCCCAAAACCATACAGGCTGTTGATCCTCTTGGTTGAATGGGAATTGGAGACCCTGGGCGTAACTGCAGAGTTAGCAACATTATATACACCGGGAATAGCCAGTTCCGGAGCTTCTCCCGTGTTTGACTGATACCTTCTGTCCATCCTGTTTCCACCGAAATTTAACGAAAAGTTAAAATTCTGTCCGATAGCTTTATCAAAGCTCACAAGAAAATCGCTGTTGATCTCCTTAAAAAGCCTTACAGCCTCGTAGTAATTTCCACTCTTGTAATCCATGTCGCCAACAAATTTTCTTTCAGATGTGGCGTTGGAATAGATATCCCCACCAGTCCTTACATAAGCACTGAGCCAGGGGGTAAACTGGTAATTAAGTGTTGCATTGCCAATAAACCTGTCACGGTCGAGTGAGTTAAGGTTTTCAAGAAGTGTGGAGTAGGGATTATTGTGATAATTGTGGTTCCAGTTGAATTTTGAACCATCTTCATTATATTGCTTATCACGCAGAGCTGTCCAGTCTACCTGTCTGCCTGCCCATAACGTCTGCTGCATAACGTTGTTTGCGGCATATCCGTAACCGGGCTGGTTGTCGCTCTTTGCTCCAACATAGTTTCCTGAAGCTGAAAATGTAAGCTTGTCAACAGGGTTGGTGCTTGCGCTGAAAGCGAGTGTATTCTTCATGTAATCGGTGTTCGGCACCATTCCCTTCTGTTTGAGATTTGTATAGGAAAGCCGGAAACTCGATTTTTCATTTCCACCTGTCATCGAGACGTTAGTTGAAACGGTATGTCCGGTTTCAAAAAAGTTCTTAATGTTATCAGGACGTGAAATCCATGGAGCAGGTTGAGCCACACCATTTGCGTCGACCGAGGTAAATTGCGGAATCATCAATCCGATGTCGAGCTGAGGTCCCCAGCTTTCATCAACACCGTCGTTGATACCGCCGCCGTTGCCATCCACATAGTAGAAAGCTCCTCCGTTACCCTGTCCGTAACTATCCTGGTAATCAGGAAGTATCAGGGGTGTCTCAAATGTTGTAGTGTTGCTGACATCAACTGAAAGCTTTTCGCCTTTTTTACCTTTCTTGGTTGTAACGACTATAACCCCGGCTGAAGCTCTTGAACCATAAAGTGCTGATGCATTTGCACCTTTAAGTACAGTCAGCGTTTCAATATCGTCAGGGTTAATATCGGCTGCTCCGCTACCTTTATTGACACCATCGGTACCGGTATCGCCAAAGTTTGAGTTGTCAATCGGAATGCCATCTACAACAAACAGGGGCTGGTTGTTTCCGCTCAGGGAGGAAACTCCCCTGATGACAATTCTGGATGATGCTCCTACAGCGCCTGAAGTGGCTGTAATTTGTGCTCCTGATACACGACCCTGCAAAGAATTGATAATGTTGGTTTCCTTAGCCTTTGCAATTTCATCACCAGTAACATCCTGTACAGAATATCCAAGTGCTTTTTTCTCGCGGGAGATACCAAGGGCGGTAACAACAACCTCGTCCAGGCCAAGGATGTCTGATTCCATGACACCATTTATCACCGTGCGGCCTCCGATTTCAACCTCCTGGCTTTTCATCCCGATATAGGAGAAAATGAGAGTTGTGGCACTGGTTGGTACGGGAATGCTATATTTCCCGTTCGCATCCGTTATTGTGCCAATAGTGGTACCCTTAACCTGAACAGTTACACCTGGGATCGGACCTTCGCCCTCTACAGAGGATGTAACTGTACCGGTAATGACGATTGTCTGTGCAAGCAGTGTGTAACCACCAACGAACACAAACAAAACAATCAGTAGAAATAATTTCTTCATACAATTTAGATTTAGGTTTGCATTTAACATCCCAAAGATATCTGTTTTTTTTAAAACACAAAAAGCATATTTTTTTTTGAAAATTTAAAGAGACCAGGATCAGAAGATTAATATTTTATGAGGTTTAGTCCTTCCCGTGAGATTTATTTCAGGCAGGTAAACTATATGCAGGAAGGCTCAGGATGGCTGGATGGTATAATTATTCAACTTCGGGTTTTTTAGGTTCTCCATCTCACGGTTTTCTTTGCAAGCTCTTTAGCTGCAACACAAAGATCGGCATATACCTCTTTACCGAGTAGTCGTATCAGCGGCTTTTTCAGAAACCTGTAAACATTTACGCCTTCAGCAGCACCGAAATCACGTGCCGGTTTACATATCGCAAGCTCCTGATAATTGACTGCCCTGAAATCCGAATATTGTTTTACGCGTACCGGAAATAAATGACACGACAAGGGCTTTTGAAAAGAAATCTTTCCGTCTCTCCAGGCTTTTTCAATGCCGCACATATATATATTATCATTGAGAACAGTATAAGCACACTCTTCGGCCCCGATCAGAGGCGTAACCCGGTCATTCTCAAAATCGGTCACGCTGGTTCCCTCTTTTTCAATAACAGAAATACCTTCAGTCCGGAGATAGGGCTTTACCCGAGGCCAGATCTCATCAAGGATAATTACCTCGTCATCGGACAGGGGTGCACCTGAATCGCCATACTTGCAGCAATTACCAAGGCATTTTGAAAGGTCGCATTTGAATTTTTTCTCAAGAATGTCAAGACTGAAAATTGTATCGCCAATTCTGAGCATAGAAAAGCTTCAAAGGTTTTAACTCTGTTTTAAATCAGGTTATACAAGTACTTTACCTGTCATCTCTTTCGGTATCTCAACTCCCATTATGGTAAGCAGAGTCGGAGCGACATCAGCAAGGATCCCTTCTTTAATTGCCTTATAATCATCGCTTATAAGGATCGATGGTACCGGATTAAGAGAATGGGCCGTATTCGGCGAACCGTCTTCATTAAGGGCTTTGTCCGCATTCCCGTGATCGGCAATTATCAGAATATCGTACCCTTTATTTTTTGCGGCATTTGCAACAGCTCCGGCACACTCATCAATTGTGACAACTGCTTTCTTTATTGCCTCATAAACACCTGTATGGCCAACCATATCGCAATTTGCAAAGTTAAGGCAGATAAAGTCGTATTTTCCCGAATCGATCGCTTTGATGACGGCATCCTTCACCCCGTAAGCGCTCATTTCGGGCTGAAGGTCATATGTCGGCACCTTGGGAGACGGTACCAGTATCCTTTCTTCACCCTTAAAAACCTCTTCCCTCCCCCCGGAAAAGAAGAAGGTAACATGAGCATATTTCTCAGTTTCTGCGATTCTGAGCTGGGTCCTTTCGGCTGCTGACAGAATTTCGCCCATCGTATTGTCGGCGTTCTCCTTGGGATAAATAACCTTAAGCCCTTTGAACGTGGCATCGTACGGGGTCATTGTGCAATAATATAGAGGTATTGTCTTCATATAGAATTCAGGCATATCTTTCTGGGTCAGAACAATTGTAAGTTCTTTTGCCCTGTCGTTCCTGAAATTGAAATAGATGACAACGTCGCCTTCCTCCAGTTTGCCGATTGCAGCACCCTTCTCATCAACCACCACTATGGGCTTCATGAATTCATCGGTTATTTCGTTGTCATATGAATTCTGCATGGCAGCCAGGATATCCCTTGTGGGTGCACCGGTTCCATTTACAACCAGATCGTAGGCTTCCTTTATCCTTTCCCACCTTTTGTCCCTGTCCATTGCGTAATATCTTCCGACAAAAGAGGCAACCCTGCCATTTGAATTCTTAAGGTGATCAAGCAGGTTTCTCATATATACGACCCCGCTGCGGGGATCGGTATCCCTCCCGTCGCCGAAACCATGGATAAACACTTTATCAAGCCCGTAATCCTTTGTCATGTCGCAGAGTGCATACAGGTGCCTGTCAAGTGAGTGGACACCTCCATCTGAGAGGAGCCCGAAGAAATGTACCTGTTTTTTTTTGTCACGGGCATATGATAATGCTTCCGTGAGTATCCTGTTATTTTTTATTTCTCCTGTTTTACATGCCTTGTTAATCTTAACCAGGTCCTGATAGATAACCCTGCCAGCACCGATGTTCAGATGGCCGACTTCCGAATTACCCATCTGGCCGTCAGGTAAACCCACATCTTCGCCTGATGCATGGAGCCTGGAATTTGCATATCTGCTTTTGAAATATGTCATATTCGGCGTAGACACCTGGCTTATCACATCGGCTTTTGAACCGTCGCCTATGCCCCATCCGTCGAGAATCATCAGTAAGACTTTCTTGTTTTTCATTTTTAAATGATTTCGCTGGTTGTTAAACGTAAAATGATGCAGCCTTGTTCGGGGTGCAAAATTTCAGGTGTCAAAAGTAGTTAAATTTTGGAGTTAATAGAGTAAATCCAGAGGATGTCTCAAAAGATATAGAGATGTCTCCTTCAAAGTTCATCATAACCCCTCCCAGGGGTTTAAAAACCTTTTTTAACCGCAGAGTACGCTAAGAAGGCGCAAAGTACTCACAGTTAAAACGTTAATAATTAACTCTTTGCGATCTCTGCGTAATCCCGATAGCTATCGGACTTCGCGATCTTTGCGGTTAACGGTTTTAGACTTTTTAGACAGCCTCCATCTAATCTCCTTTTATTTCCCGGATCCTGATCTTCATGTCGGTGCCGGGGCATGTTCTTTCATACTCAACATCCCTGCCGACATAAGCAAGCCATTCATCAGTGGTGAAATTACGAGTTACATAATTACAGCCGTCCGCTGCAAAAGTATCGGCATAGGTTGGAAGCCCGACCACGCCCGGGCCATCCTCGATGTTTCCTGAAAGGATCACTTCTCCGTCGGGGCTGAACTCGAAGGCTATTACGAGTCGTCCGTTATCATTAAGGCTGACCGGGAGAGCCGTCAGGTTACCGGTGTCCCAAAGCTCAAGCCCTCCCATTGCGCCCGCAGTAGCCATCTGCAAATGCTTGCCGTTGAACCGGATATCATTAACCTCTCCGGCATTTGTCATGAACCCGGATGTTTTTTCCCTCGACGACATATCCCACATTTCGACCATCCCGTCATCATACCCGACTGCAACAACCTCTTCGCCGGGTTTAAAACTTATTGTCTTTATGGCTTTTCCTGCAGATTCGATCCTGAACCTGTCACCAGTATTTTCCGGATCCCATACCAGTGCCCTTCCATCGTTGCTGACTCCAGCCAGGTACCTCCCAGTTGAAGAGAGGTCGATCGAAGTGATCTGCATCCGGTCGGTTGTCATGTCAGTGGAGGTTCTTGCTGTTAGATCCCATTTCAGGACTTTGCCGTCGAGCGCTGCGGAGTATAGGGATTTCCCGTCAAATGAAAAGACTAGCGATCTGATCCTGCCCGAATGTCCGGTAAGTTCATAAGTACTGCCGCTGCCATTAAGGGGGATCATTTTTATGCCCGCATTCATCCCGCCGCATGCAAGCCAGTCAGCGCCGGGACTCACAGCCAATACTTCCACGATATCCCCGTTAGAATAGATTATTTGCAGGCTCTGTTCCTTGGAGTCGAGGTTCCACTTCATTACCTTTCCATCAGCCCCGGACGTGAAAAATTCCCTTGTGCCAGGAACAAATGCGATAGCCGTGACCTGGCCGTCATGTCCTGAAAAAGTCCTGTAATCAGGGCTTCCATTCGCTTTTGCCATATTGTAAAGGCCTGCATAAATATCAACATCATTACGGAGACCGTTATTCCTTTTGTTAAACAGATAAGCCTGAAATGCAAGGAGTGCCTGGAGGTCTTTTTGCCCGGGAAATTGCAGTGATCGCAGCGACATAGATTTGGCAAGTGAGATCATTCTCAGTCTCCTGATTTCGTTTCTTTCCCCTGTTACAGCAATGACATTTGCTTCTGCCATACGGCCAGCTTCACCCAGCGAATCAGCCTTCTTTTGCGTGAGGATCTGGAGGTTCCTGGTGTCGTCAGCATATTCCTTCACAGAAAGGTATTGGTTTTCAAATGATTCCTTAAGCTCTCTTTCCTTCATCTCCCTGGCTGCCGCAGCAGCAGCACTCGAATCGGATGCAATTGATTTTTTGAGCACCAGAGCAGCATATTCATCTGCAAGCGCTTTCTGATCAGCCATTTCAAGTTTCTCTCTTTCCGCTTCCTTACGTTTATTATCTGCACTTACCTTTGAAACTGAAACACCTGCAAGTAAAAGTGCTGTTAGTATTAAAATTCCGCCGAGTATTGATGATATTATCCTGATCCTGTTCAGCCTCCATCTGTGCTGCCTTGCCTTGCGATTTTCAGCTTCAAGGTATTCCTTCTCACTGGTCCGGAGGTAAACCATTGCCCTCTCATATGCGGGATTGTATTTCTGTGCCCACATCAGTGTTGGTTTACTCTCGTCGCGCCATTTAAGGACCAGCTGGAGATCGGGCGGCTTAAGAAGGCCAGCTTTTCCCTGCTGATATAAAGCCGATGCTTCTGATAAATGGAGGTAGGTCTGTACTGAAACCGCTTCTTCATCCACCCATTTTTTCAGACGCTCCCAGAGGCGGATCAGGATTTCGTGGGAAAGGTCAATTATTGATTCGTCATCAAGCGCAATATTATAATAAGGTGTTAATATTGAAATTGACGAAGCCCTGAATTTGTCAACCACTTCAGTCAGCTCTTCAAGGGTGCAGGGAATCGCCGATCTAATTGTCTTAATATTTGCCGGATAACGTATACCTTTATTGTCGGGGTCCTTGCCGGTGATTAATTTGAAGAGCTTTTCACATATTCTTTTTCCGGCATGACCCAATTTTTCATACTCTTCGTCGGCATGCCGGGAAATCGCGTCTTTAACAGTCCCTATCGACAGGTAATCCGAAAGCCCGATCGGCCTGTCAGGTTCCTCCAGTTCCTGCCAACGGTTCCAGGTCCGCATTAAAGCATGCTGTAAGATCGGAAGCTGATCGGACCGTTCATTAATATCGTTTATCAGAACCTCAACAAGATCCATGTCAATTTTAGCCCCGGCAAGCTTCACCGGTCCGGTAATTACTTCCCTGAAATTCTCACGGGTCATTTTTGAGACAAGGAAGTTACTATTATTAAGAAGCTGTGTAAATACCTTAAATTGTGCACATTCGGAAATAAAATCCGATCGAAGGGCAATTATTGTATAGAAGTCATTATTGTTCCCTGTTATTGCGTTAGTCAAAAGATTAACAAATTCTGAGGCTTCTCTTGTGTATATCATTCCGGTTTCGGGTGATCCGTACCTGAACAGCTCCTCAAACTGGTCAATTACAAGAAGTGTTTTTTCACCTTCCTTACCAGGAATCAGGCTTAAAGTTTTAGCAATTCCATCACGACTTTCCCTTAAAATCTTAATGACCTCATCGCTTTTGCTTTTAAGATCAGGGTTTAAACCATTCCCAATAAAACCAGCCGCAAGGTTTGCCACAGGGTTAATCCCCGGTTTTATGGAAATCACTCTCCATGAGTGTTCCTTAAGTGACTGCCTGCGGATTTCCGGGATAACTCCGCAACTGATAAGAGAAGATTTGCCGCTCCCGGAGGCTCCTGAAACAGCAACAAATCTGTTTTTTATCAGCTTCCCCACAATCTCTTCACTTTCAATCTTACGTCCGAAGAAATACTCATTTTCATCAACCGTAAACGGACGCAATCCCGGAAATGGATTAGTTTTTTCGCCTGTCATATTAACTGAAGCCATATATTATCTGTTATTCTTCCTTATCATCAATAAATTTCATTACCCGATAGGAACTCCCCGGGAATTGAAAGGTAAAATCCTCAATAACATCGAACGGTAACAGGTACAGGAAGGAGTTGCCAGCCAATTTGTCCCTGAGGGCTCCGGCTATTTCTTCCCTGTCAGCTATCACTGAAATAAAGGCCTCCCTCTTATTTTCAGGAACTGACCACAGAAGGCCACCTGCAGGTATCGGTTCATCCCCGGCGTGGTCTATTTTAATGAACTTCATCCTTTCGGCAAGGTAAAGCAGTTCATCTTCAAGAATATCCGGAAAAATCGAAGCAAGAAAGCCTGTCTTTTCAAAAAGGAGTTCATTTTTGTTCGTCATACCCGAGATGATCCGATCAAGTCCCTTTCGAGCACTTTCAGGGATCCTTTCGGAAGTGGTCGTGTAGAGTTCCCTGCCCGACCTGGCGATCAGCTGTGCCGCTTCCTGTCTGAGCAGTTCTTCAGGGCTGAAGAGCAGGGCAACAACCGACTCACCAAGATCCTTATTATCAATTTCAGAAATGTACCTTAAAGTGGAAGCTTTGGTCCAGATGCTTAAAATATTATAATCGTAATTAATAATGTTTTCCAGAAGATCCTTGTATTGAGGCACTTCACATGCGAAATAGCGCTGTAGCCGCTTAAACCTCTTTTTTTCAACTGTCTGGTCCTGACCTTTCGACTTTCGGGCTTTTACGGCATCACCATAAATGATTTCGACGAGCTCCGGTATAAACCTTGCGTAGTGTTCTTCCTTCCCTGAATTATCCTTCTTTGAGGGGACCGGAATTTCATTTCCATAGGTCAAAAATAAAAGATTGAGCAGGAAATCCTTCCACCGGCAATACTCCTTATCCAATACACCATAGAGGAGCTTATTGTCGTTCTCCGCCAGGCACATTTTATCTGAGGTGATCCTTGCCAGCAGGCTGAAGGTTTCAAAAATGAGCCTGTTCAGATTTTCCCTGTCATCATTCACGGCTTTATATCCGCATTTAATAAGGGCCTTTAATGCGATCTCCCTAATCTGCCTGGGATTTGACCATAACCTTTCGGTAAGAAACGGCAAACTGTCAGGCGGACAACTCTGTGCACAGATCCGCACAATGGTCCTGCTTAAGGTTATGTTACCCGACGATATCAGATAAAACCTGTTCAACTCATTTCCGGCTGTGTTCCCAAAGAAAACGAGAACGGAAAATGCGTCTTTTTCAATACCTGGGGTGTTAAGGCATTCACAAACCTCCTGGATCATATCGGTCAGGTTGAATTTACCTATTAAAAAGAGAGCCAGTCTTTTAAGTTCAACTGACTTCTCCCTCAGCAGCCGCAGTATATCAGTGGTCTGCGGATATCTGATACCGGCAAGTATTCTTCTGGCAGCTTGCTCCTTTTCCCCGTCCGATCTTCCCAACGCTATTTTCCCTTCGCTGATTGCAGAGTGTTCTTCAATTGTTTCCGTTATTTCTGAGGCTCTCTGCCGGATGCTTTCACTATACTCATTGTCACCGGCTATCTTCTTAAGCGCAGGGATAAGATTCAGATCATTATACTTGCGTGAATAGGTAAAAAGCTCTTCGAGAAACGAGTTATTGTTTATATTATCCAGTACTGACAGATTACCGGTCTCAAGATGAAAAAGATTGTACCTGAACAGGGTTTTGCCTGAAAATTTATTTTTCAGATTTCCCCAGTCATCGGAACCCGGTAATATATCTGATTTTGGATTGGGAAGGGTAAACGGCCTGTTTCTCATAAACCTGGCTGTATTTAATAAACATCCTAAATTAAGAAATTAAAATCAATAATCACTTCTTGATCCGTTTCTTAACCAACAAGTATAAATCAGAAAGCTGGGTATTAAACCTGTCCACTGTTAGTTCTGCTTCCGAATACCATTTTTCGCGCTCCGCGAGTTTGCCTTCAATAAATCCCAGCAATTTGTCAGATCCGATACCAATAATGAGAGGTCGTTGATGCGACGATCTCAGAAGCCTGCTTTTAAGCTGTGCCGGAGTCAATTTAAGGTATATTGTAATGCCGGTAGCCAGCATATACTTCATGTTATCGTCAAAGCATGGAGTGCCTCCTCCCGTTGAGATCACAGCTTTTGTTTCGGTTTCAAGACTTCTCAGCATTTTTGACTCAAGTTCACGGAACCAGCTCTCTCCTTTTACAGAAAAGATATCAGTTATTTTCATTCCGGCTTCACTTTCGATCTTTTCGTCGAGATCGATATATGACCATTTCAATTGAGAAGCGAGTTTCCTTCCCACTGTCGACTTGCCGCTTCCCATGAATCCGATCAGGAATATTTTATCGGAATGCATTATAATTCGAGTTTCATTTGCGCCGGATCGTCGTGGTCTCCCCTGAATCTGGGCTCTTCATCCGCCTGGTCACCTGTCCCTTGCATCGCCTCTTTTTTAACAACAGGTTCAATCTCCTGGATATTATCAACCATGAAACTGGTAAGCCGCTTGCCCCTGGCTTTATGACTCTTTATGCCAATGAATTCCGCAACCTCGATAATTTCATTTTCCCGGCCTTTATGTTTACCGCCAAAATGAATTTCGAACCTGGGGTATTCGACTTCCGTAACGCTGATAAGCTTTGATTCGGGATCATCATTTATAAAACACTGAGGTTTTTCCGACTCCTCAATCGTGAATCTTTTCAGGTAATAATACTTCTGCCCGGCATCCCAGTAAATCACAGAGTAGACTTTCCCGGGATGGTATTTTTCAATGATCAGTATATTGTCCTCAAAATGACTTGAAAGATCGAATCCGGTGGTCCTGAAATATCCGTTCTTGGTTACAACCTGGATTTTGTCGTCAGCGCTGAATTCTCCCAGAAAGAGGCCCCTGCCGTCTACATTAAGCCTGAAAACGGCATCATCAAACCATATCTTCCTCCCGCCCAGTGTTGACAAACCCTTTTCTTTAAGGCTTATTTTGTGGACAGGATTTTTGGTAAGGATATTCCCCATCGATGATTTTCCCTTTATTGTCAGTTCGCCGAAATCAAACTCAATAACGGGCTTCTTCAACCTTGCTTTTGGTTTGTGATGAACCCTTATCACCTCGGCTTCACCGTTCGGATTGGCACTGAAATAGACGATTCTGGATCCGGGTGTTCCCCTTGTAAGGTTATACTCCTTATCGCGGGTAAGCCCGGTAATGGCGCAGCGTTTCACCAGCAGCGGTCCGTCCTTCCCGTCCTGATAAACAATATTATAAATTGTCCGCTCGTCATTCTTAAGGAAAACCTGGGCATACAATATGTCATTTCCGACGAATACCTTGTCGGCCACCTTTGTAATCAGATACCCTCCATCCTTCCTTATTACAATGATGTCATCGATATCGGAACAATCGCAGACAAACTCATCTTTCTTCAGACCTGTTCCGATAAAACCTTCCTTATAGTTGATGTAAAGCCTGGCATTATTGGCAACAACCTTTGTCGCCTCGATGGTATCGAAGCTCCTGATCTCGGTCTTTCTTTCCCTTCCTTTTCCGTACTTCTTTTTTATCTGCCTGAAATAGTTTATTGAAAAGGGAATTATATTGCCCAGATGATTTTTTACCTCTTCAAGTTCAACCTCCAGACCCTTGATATGTTCATCAGCCTTTTTCGCATCAAATTTTGAGATCCTTTTAATCTTAATCTCAGTAAGCTGGATGATGTCTTCCCGTGTAACCTCCCTTAAAAGCTTGCTTTTAAATGGTTTGAGCCCATTATCAATGGCTTTGATAACTGCTTCCCATGTCTCGCTTTCCTCTATATCCCTGTAAATCCTTTCTTCGATAAAGATCTTTTCAAGCGACGACATGTGCCATTCCTCCTGAAGTTCGAGAAGGCGTATATCAAGTTCTGTCTTTAGGAGTTTTACGGTATTGTTTGTCGAATGCTTCAGTATATCGCTCACTCCCATGAATGAAGGCTTGCTGCCGGTAATAACGCATGTGTTAGGCGAAATAGAGTATTCACAATCGGTAAGGGCGTAAAGGGCATCAATTGTTTTATCGGGTGAAATTCCGGGCATCAGGTAAATTACGATCTCGACATTTGCAGCCGTGTTGTCATCAATTTTCCTGATCTTGATTTTGCCTTTATCGTTTGCCTTGATAATCGACTCTATAAGTGTGGTAGTAGTTTTACCGAATGGTATCTCGGTGATGATCAGGGCCTTCTTTTCAACCTTTTCGATCTTTGCCCTTACTTTTACAACCCCGCCCCTCTGACCGTCATTGTATTTCGAAACATCGATGAATCCGCCTGTCGGGAAATCGGGATAAAGGGTAAATTCCTTCCCCTGCAGGATAGTCTATTGACGCATCGATGATCTCGTTAAAGTTATGCGGCAGCAGCTTTGAAGCAAGCCCGACCGCAATACCTTCACCTCCCATAGCCAGCAGCAGCGGGAACTTTACGGGAAGCGTCACCGGTTCCTTGTTTCTTCCATCGTAGGAAAGCTTCCATTCTGTGGTCTTCGGATTAAATACAACATCAAGGGCGAACTTTGACAACCTTGCTTCAATATACCTCGGAGCTGCTGCTCCGTCGCCTGTCAGTAAGTTCCCCCAGTTTCCCTGTGTATCAACAAGAAGGTCTTTCTGTCCAAGCTGTACAAGGGCATCTCCTATCGAAGCATCCCCGTGCGGATGGAACTGCATTGTGTGACCAATGATATTTGCGACTTTATTGTAGCGGCCGTCGTCCATCCTTTTCATTGAATGAAGTATTCGCCTCTGGACAGGTTTCAGCCCGTCAAAAAGATGAGGCACGGCACGTTCGAGTATCACATAGGATGCATAATCCAGGAACCAGTCCTGGTACATTCCCGATAGTGCAGTTACCGAATGAAGCGCCGCCGGACCCCCGGGCGACCCCTCCTTACCATCAGGCTTCTCTGTTTCGGGATCCTGATCTTCCATATTCAATAAGTCGTCTTCTATGATCACGTTTTACTTTTCCTCTTCTACAAGATCCTCTTCGACCCTCAGATTTTCAATAATGAAATCCTGACGGTCCGGCGTGTTTTTCCCCATATAGAATTCAAGATAGCCGTTTACAGCATCATTCTTCTTCATCCTCACGGGTTCAAGCCTCATATCCTTTCCGATAAAGTACTGAAACTCGTCGGGAGAGATCTCGCCCAGGCCCTTGAACCTTGTCATTTCGGGATTTGGACCGAGAGCGCCGACAGCTTTCATCTTCTCCTCAGGAGTATAGCAGTACCTGGTTTCCTTCTTGTTCCTGACCCTGAACAAAGGTGTCTGGAGAATATATACATGTCCCTTTTTTACAAGGTCGGGAAAGAACTGGAGGAAAAACGTGAGAAGAAGCAGCCTTATGTGCATCCCGTCAACGTCGGCATCTGTGGCGATAACGACATTATTGTACCGGAGATTCTCGATCCCATCCTCAATGTTCAGGGCCGCCTGAAGAAGGTTGAACTCTTCATTCTCATATACAATCTTCTTCGTAAGGCCAAATGAGTTGAGAGGCTTGCCCCTCAGGCTGAACACTGCCTGGGTTTCAACATCCCTGGATTTGGTTATAGATCCGCTTGCCGAATCGCCCTCGGTGATGAATATTGTGGATTCAAGCTTCCTGTCATCATTACTGTTGTAATGTATCCTGCAGTCGCGAAGCTTCTTATTATGCAGACTCACTTTCCTGGCTCTGTCTCTCGCGAGCTTTTGGATTGATGATATTGCCTTTCTCTCCTTTTCCGATTCCTGGATTTTTTTCAGAAGGATCCTTGCCGTTTCCGGGTTCTTATGGAGATAATCGTCAAGCTGCTTTTTTATAAACTCGTTAATAAAATTCCTGACAGACGGTCCTTCGGGTCCCATGTCTTTTGAACCCAGTTTGGTTTTTGTCTGCGATTCAAAGATAGGTTCTTCAACTTTTATGCTTATTGCAGCGATGATTGAAGATCGTATATCTGCGGCATCATAATCCTTTTTGTAAAAATCACGTATGGTCTTGACAAGGGCTTCCCTGAAGGCAATCAAATGGGAACCGCCCTGGGTTGTATTCTGCCCGTTTACAAAGCTGTAATAGTCTTCCCCATACTGTAGACCGTGGGTGAAGGCTACCTCTATATCTTCGCCATTCAGATGGATTATCGGGTAGAGCCCCTCCTTATTCATATTCTCATTCAGGAGGTCGACAAGACCATTCCTTGAAAGGAATTTGGTTCCGTTGAAATTGATCACCATTCCGGCATTCAGGTACACGTAGTTTTTCAGCAGTGAATCCACGTATTCCGAAATATAATGGTAGTTGCCGAACATCGCTTCATCGGGCTGGAAGATGACTTCACAACCATTTTCTTCCCCGGTAGGCTTAAGGGGATGATCCTTTATGGTGATCCCGTGCTCGAATTCGCTTACTTTGATCTGACCGTCGCGGACTGACCTTATGACAAACCTGCCCGAAAGGGCATTCACAGCTTTTACGCCGACACCATTTAGTCCAACCGATTTCTTGAATGCCTTGGAATCGTATTTTGCCCCGGTGTTCATTTTCGAAACTGCCTCGGTTACCTTACCCAGCGGAATGCCCCGCCCATAATCACGGACCCTTACCTCCCTGCCGTTTATTGAGACGTCGATCTTCTTGCCGAAACCCATCATATACTCATCAACGGCATTATCCATCACCTCCTTGAGCAGCACATATATACCGTCATCCTGCGATGAACCATCACCCAGCTTGCCAATGTACATACCCGGCCTCAGCCTTATATGCTCCCTCCACTCCAGGGTTTTTATATGTTCTTCAGAATAGCCAACAACTGACATTTTGCAGAATTTTGCGCAAATATAGTGATTTACGGCTGGCCTGTTCAGCTAATTTTTCAACAATCATGCTGATTTTTGACCGGCGGAAACAGGCAAAAAGGTAACGGTTAAAATATTTATCTGATTAATTGACAATTAGATCAAATACGAAATTGTTAATAAGTGATAACCATCAGACAATGCCCATTTGCTTCATCAGGACGCCGGCATTCATCTTCCGCGTGATCCCGCCACGCAGTATATAATCGAAGCTTATATTTTCTCCATCTATTTCGATTTCAAAACATTTGTTAACAACATTTCCCGGAAACTCAGTCTCCATTTCTCCCAGGGATATATCATGAGTGGCAATCAGACCGGTGGCGCCAAGTTCAATCAAACGCCTGAGAAACAGCTTTGAGCCAAGGCTTTTGTCTGTCGAATTTGTGCCTTTCAGGATTTCATCAAGAATAAAGAAAACATCTTCACCCTTTTCCAGCCTCTCTTTAAGAGTCCTGAGACGCTTAAGCTCTGCGTAAAAATATGATTCATTATGGCTCAGCGAGTCTGTGGTCCGCATGCTTGTGAAAAGCTTCATCGGAAAAAACTTCAAATCTGCGGCACAAACCGGTGCGCCTGCCATTGCCAGTAGCATATTTACGGCTACAGTCCGCAGGAAGGTGCTCTTGCCTGCCATGTTGGCTCCTGTAATAATAATTACCTGTCCTTTCTTTCTGACTGAAAAATCATTGTTAATCCTGAGCTCTTCCGCTAAAAGCGGATGACCCATTTGCGAAGCTTCCAGAACAGTCCCGTCATTTACTGCCTGGGGAAATGAATGATTAGGATTATTGTATGTATAGTTTGCAAGGCTGTTCAGACCGTCAACCTCACCAAGCAGGGTAAGCCAGGCGGGCAGGTCCGATGCTGCCGACGACCTCCATTTCTCAAGCCTGCTGATGCAGTGAAAGTCCCACATCAGCATGCCATTCAGGGCAAATCCGACAAGCATGTTGAGCCTGACGTCAAACATCGAGATCAGGTTATTCAGTTCCTTTATTTTGCCGGCTACTGAACCCTCTCCCGAGAATATCCTTCCCCGGATCGAGGTAAGCATCGAAGAGGAAAATTCTTCCTTCTCAAACGATTTGACCATCTGTTCAATCGATGAAAGGAACACCTGTTTCTGCGAAACCAGTATATGGATCCGGTTAACCTTTTTTATGTATGCCATAATGATCAAAAGGTTAACGATGAAAGAAGTAATAAAGACCATGGCAGGCAGCGTCGTGGTAATGACCAGTACAAGGGCAATGATTGCAGCAAACGGTAAAATAAATGTAATCAGCCTCATCACCGGGGATGACATGAATTTGTCTTTCCCGTTCAACCAGTCACTCAGGCTCTTTATCTCGTTTTCATGGAGAGGCTTATCGAGGCCGTATGCCATAAATTGCTGCCGCCAGTCAAGTTTCCCTGCAAGCTCCCTGACAGCTTCCTGACGTTCACTGATCTGTCCGCTCAGCCTGTATGGATCTGAAAACCAATCAGCAAGCAGCGACCTGCCCGGTCCCGTAACACTTCTGTTAATATACCTGAAAAGAGAATCATCTCCGAAAAGGTCGATGTCAAGCGAGAAATCATGATTTGAATCTGCCAGGTCCCCTCCTCCGTCAAAAGCGGAATAATCTCCATCGAGGGCATTTATCTCATTGGTATTGATCCTGATAAGGTTTTCGGTAAACGCTATTTTATTTGAAGTGACTGCATATCTTTTTAAAAGAATAATGAAGAAAAAGAGGGTCGCCAAAAGTGTCAGGACCCCGGCAATGGTCGAAATTGTGAAGGCGTATATTGACACGCCTGCTCCTCCAAGGAACACAAACAACCTGAGAAAGGAAATCATAAGCGACTCCTTCTTCAATTTTGCCAGCAGCAGTTCATTCCGCTCCCTGAGGCCGGTGTAAATATTCTTTATACTACTCCTGTTCATCATCCAATAGTATTGCTGCCACTTTGAAAACTGATCTTTTCCGGTAATAATCCGACCGTTTCAGGTCAAAATTCCAGGTCCATTCTTCCTTTAACCTGGTCCGCGGCAGATCAACCAGAACGGAAACTATTTCATCGATCCTGCCGTTGCTTTCCGTAACTACTTCCGACAGATCCGTTATAAGGACCGAATCGTGCTTTCTCAGGAAGGCAATATGGTTTTGCTGGATTTCCTTCCTGAACTGTAGAAACCTGTCATCATCGCAGGCTGACTTTTTCTTAAGCAGCTGAAGAGGCATCGATTCAAGCTGGGTGAAGATATTCAGGGAGACGACCATTCCCGGATCAAACTCAGGCTTATACTCCGGAATTTCAATTTCATCCAGCGACCTGAGCTTATTTAAAAAGGTCCGGTGTCCTGCTTTTTGCCACACCTCTGAGATCAGTCCCCCGGTTACATCCTCTTCCCTCAGAATTACGTTTTTCAGTTCGGCTACCTGGCTTTTGACTTCAGGAGGGTGCACGATATCAACAAGGTTTATCGCGGTGACCCTGTCGGCAAGCTCCCTGAGAGGAAGATCGAGCAGCCAGCCGCTTCCCAGAACAGTGATGACCGATGGCCTGATAAGATCAAATGACTTCAGTATGAAGCTCCTGCAGTTCCTCAGATGGCTGCTCCAGCCCCCTTCCTGGTTCAGATGACGGTAGATCAGACCCTGCTGATAATTGTAATAGCCCATCCTGTGAAGAATCCTTCTGTATGATGTACTGAGTGTCATTGTTACTATGGAAGAGTGGTGCGTAGTTTTTTCAGTTCTTCACGCATAAAGTTACTGAATTTCAGAGCAACTACATCATGGTCGTCAGTGCCAAATGACTCTGCCTGAACAGGGTCAAGAACCCTGATCCTTATCCTGTAACCGCTTCCGAAAATCAACCCGTGCTTTGGGAGAATTCCGCCCGTGCCGTCGATGAGTACAGGCAGAATTGGCCGTCCCGTTGTGATGGCAAGCTGAAATGCACCTCTTTTAAAAAAGCCGATCTCACCGTCAGCCGATCTTGTCCCCTCAGGAAATAACATTACAGAGGTTCCGTTTTCGAGCCACTTCTGTGATTCTTCCATCATCTCATCCTTGCTCTCCCTGTTCCCCCTGTCGACAGATATATATCCGGCCATCCGCAGGTACCATCCCAAAATCGGGACTTTCATATTTTCTACCTTTGATACCCATTTGAACCGGTACAGAAGGCTGTTAATAAGGAGGATATCAAGAATTGACTGATGGTTTGAAATGATCACATAAGTAATTCCCTTTTCAGCTTTGTTCCTTCCTTCCACACTTATCTTCCAGATGGGCATGATACGGCAGAAGATCAGCGACTGGTACATCAGGATCCGGTGGATCACTCTCCTGTCCCTGTCAAATGGCAGAACCAGCAGCCAGATAACAAAAGTGACCGGAAAGAATACGATCATATACAATATTCCGACAAACCAGACAAAAATTGACTTTAAAACATCCATTCAGAAGAATTAATTTCTTTTTCTCCGAGTAATTTTTACTAAAAAAAGTTACACAGAGAGACACGGAGGAGACACAGAGAAACACAGAGAATACACAGAGCTAAACATCGGTCAGCATCACTAACAGAATTAAAATAAGTTAAAAATATCAAATTCACCTGCCGGAATATTTTCATTGCTCAAAACCTTCCGCACATCCTCCGGCATGTGCCTGCAACCAATCAGCTGTTTCAA
The DNA here is from genome assembly GCA_963737255.1 of uncultured Bacteroidales bacterium. Classification (GTDB taxonomy): domain Bacteria; phylum Bacteroidota; class Bacteroidia; order Bacteroidales; family VadinHA17; genus LD21. The sequence continues at coordinate 244,153 of CAVTSB010000002.1, read as the reverse complement.
TGCTGCTGATAACCCTTCAGAACCTTTCAGATCGCATTCATGGATTATCCCATCCTTTACGAGCAGTCTGCAGACCGATTCAATTCCGTTGTAAACAAATCTGTTTTCAAAACGGTACTCGGGCCCGTAGGCAAAATTCCACTCCCAGGTCCTGTATTTGGAGTCAGCCAGTGCTTTTATTTTATCAATTTCAAAATCTGAAAGATCCAGGATTTCCGATCCCTGATAATTATCAACGAACCACTGCAGCATAAGGTCCCTGAAGGGTTTGATATTATCTATGTCTTTTAATAGGTCTTTTAATACGTCTTTTAATACGTTTTTTAATACGTTTTTTAATACGTATTTCAGGTTTATTACCGGGGACGGATTTGATGCGACCGCCCTGGTCAGATATTTTCCGGTATCGCGGCTGATTACATCTTTAAGCAGATCAAGGTCAGCATCAAAAAGAAGGGTACCGTGGTGCAGCACCCTGTTGTGGTAAACGTGCTCAGCATTCCCTGAGATCTTGCAGCCGTCAATTTTAAGGTCGCTCTTCCCTTCAAGTCCGGCATTCAGGCCGATTGATGATAAAAAATCAAGGACCGGGAGGCTGTATTTCCTGAAATCGACCTGTTTTCCCTCTTCACTATTGAGGATAAAGGAGAAATTCAGGTTCCCGTTATCATGAAAAACAGTTCCGCCTCCCGATATCCTGCGAATCACCGGTATTCCATGGTCAGTAATGAATCGTGTATTCGTTTCCCTGTGAGCACTCTGGTGCTTACCGACTATGACTGAAGTATCGTTTATCCCCAATACCATAAAATCTTCCTGCCGGTCTTTAAGAAGGTATTCATCAACTGCCAGGTTGAAGAAAGGATCGGTTGATTCGAGATTAATGAGGAACATTATAAAGTCAAAATATTTTCAAATCTTCGCCAGCGGTAACAGGGTTAAAGAACTTTTTCTTCTGAAGAATATTCTTGTCAGTCAGATCAAATAACCTGTATACTCCCCACCCTGTAAATGCGCCAAGAATTGAACCGCACAGAACGTCACCGGGGTAATGTACTCCCAGGTAGATCCTGCTGTAGCCGACAAGTGCGGCCCAGATAATTATGCTGATCGAGTACCATCTTCTCCTAATAAACATCAGGCTGAGAAGTGCGACGTTGAATGAATTTGCGGCATGTGATGAAACAAATCCGAACTTTCCTCCGCACCTGCCCTTTACCAGGTGAACAAGACCCTCAAGTGAAGGCTCATGACACGGGCGCAGTCTTTCGACTGTATTTTTGATCAGAAGCGCAGTCTGGTCAGTAAATGTAACTGCGAGGATCATGAAAAGGAAAATTACCAGTAATTTCTTCTTATATCTGAATCCGAGATAGAGAATGATTGCCAGGTAGAGCGGGACCCACACCACGATCTGGCTTATTGTATACATCACCTTATCCCAGAACGGGGAATTTAGTGAGTTCAAAAATAGAAAAACCTGCTGATCAAGTTGTTCGGGCATAATAATCAATAACTGTTAAGCTCTTTCCATATCATATCCTTGAGTACACCTATTCCATCTCCCGTAACCGAAGAAATGAAAACTCTCGAGATTTCCGGAAGGTCTTTCCTTACCTCTTTTTTCAGCTCGTCATCGAGCATATCCGATTTTGAGATGGCCAGTATGCGCTTTTTATCAAGCAATTCGGGATTGTACATTTTAAGTTCGTTCACAAGGATCTCATATTCACCTTTTATGTTCTTGCTGTCGGCCGGAACAATAAAAAGCAGCATCGAATTCCTTTCGATATGCCTTAGAAACCTGATACCCAGTCCTTTTCCCTCATGAGCTCCTTCAATTATTCCGGGGATGTCAGCCATCACAAATGATTTATCATCCCTGTAAGGTACGATTCCCAGGCTTGGGACAAGAGTTGTGAAAGGATAGTCAGCAATCCTGGGTTTGGCAGCGCTTACCACCGAAAGCAGAGTTGATTTTCCTGCATTAGGGAATCCTACGAGCCCAACGTCGGCAAGTATCTTCAGTTCAAGAACAAACTCGGCTTCAATTCCCGACTCGCCGGGCTGGGCATACCTGGGCGTCTGGTGAGTGGCCGATTTGAAATGAGTGTTTCCCTGTCCGCCGCGTCCTCCCATGGCAAGTATTTTCTCATCGCCATGGCTGGTTATTTCAAAGAGGACCTCGTTAGCTTCATTTTTTGCAATGGTACCTAAAGGAACATCGATGATCACATCATCGCCATCTGCACCTGTCGACTGCTGGACACCACCTTTTCCTCCATCCTTTGCAAATATATGCCGTTTGTATCTCAGATGGTTCAGGGTCCACATCTGATTGTTTCCTCTCAGGATTATATGTCCGCCTCTTCCTCCGTCGCCTCCGTCAGGGCCTCCCTTGGGGATGAATTTCTCCCTCCGAAGGTGGGCCGATCCGGCACCTCCATGTCCTGACCTGCAGTAAATCTTTACATAATCAACAAAGTTCGATTCGGGCATATCTGAGTTTTAATGAATAAGTAACTGCAAAAATAAAGGGAAATAGTTCACTCTCCCAATCTCCCACTCTCCCTTTCTCCCCATCTTCCCTGCGTTGTTATACATACTTCTTAACTAACTTACTGAGCCTCCGAAAGATATCATCGATCGTTCCCATGCCGTTCACTGGTTCATAATTCCCTTTCTGGCGGCAATAATCGATGATCGGTTCGGTCTTGGCTTTGTACACATCGATCCTGTTTTCAATAACAGCGGGGTCTTTATCATCAGGTCTTCCTGAAAGTTCAGCCCTTCCGACAAGTCTTTTCACAAGTTCGTCATGGTCAACATCAAGCACAAGCATGCTGTCGATCTTCATACCCCTTTCATTCAGCATTTTTTCGAGCGAAACAGTCTGAGCCACGGTTCGGGGAAAGCCGTCAAACAGGAATCCTGAAATTCCTTTTGCCCTATCGATCCTGGCAGCTATCATTTCAATTACAACCTCATCGGGAACCAGCTCACCTTTCGACATTATTGAACTCATCCTCTTACCAAGTTCAGTATCGGCTGCGATCTCAGCCCGGAGCATGTCGCCTGTTGACAGATGCATCAGATTGAATTTCTCTGCAAGTCTGACCGACTGCGTTCCCTTGCCTGATCCGGGAGGACCAAAAATCAAAAAATTTACCATAATAAATCAAATTTTATTAAACTACTAAAGAATAAACAGCTGAAAGGTTACGGCCGAAGCCATTATAGTCGAGGCCATAACCTACAACAAAGTTGTTGGGTATTTCAAACCCCACATAATCAATGGGTATATTCCTCCGGTAAACATCGGTCTTGAGGAACAGGGCTGCTATTTTAATGTCAGTCACCTTTCTGATGATCAGATTATTGACCGTATGTTCAAGTGTACAGCCGGTATCAACGATATCCTCAATGATTATGATCGATTTATGTTTCAGGTCTTCATTCCATCCGATCAGTTCCTTAATATCCCCTGATGAACTGGTACCATGATATGATGCAAGCTTGAGGAAGGAAATCCTGGCCCTGAGGTTAATCTTTCTGAACAGGTCGGCAGCAAACATAAAAGAACCGTTGAGAATTCCCAGAAATATAACTTCCCTGCCTTCAAAATCCTTGTTTATCTGAACTGCCATCTCCCCTATCCGCTTCTGAATTGCCTTTTCCGGGATAAATTCTTTGAATCTCTTATCCAGTATTGTAACCTCTTTCATCATTATATAATTTTGATTTTAAAGGTATGATGGAACCACACATGAATGAAAATTATATTTTATTCGTGTTTATGACTTTGTCAATCATGTGGGTTTCATAGCATCAATTTTTGAACTTTCTGCCGGTGCGAAAATATGAAAATAATAGCTTATTTTTGTCCTGTTCAGGAAGTTAAATTAAATTATTTCAGATGGACCCTATCGTCAGCATCATAATGGGCAGCACATCCGATCTGCCAGTAATGGAGAAAGCAGCCCAGATACTTAACGAATTCAAAATCCCTTTCGAGATGAATGCCCTTTCGGCTCACAGAACACCTGAAGAGGTGGAAAAGTTTGCGAAAAGTGCAGCATCGAGAGGTATTAAGGTGATAATTGCAGCTGCCGGAATGGCAGCTCATCTTCCCGGGGTAATTGCTGCCATGACACCGGTTCCTGTAATAGGGGTGCCAATCAGGGCTTCGCTTGAAGGGGTGGATTCCATCTTTTCAATTCTGCAGATGCCTCCGGGAATTCCTGTTGCAACGGTAGGAGTAAATGCAGCCCAGAATGCAGGGATACTGGCCGCGCAGATCATCGGTGCCGGTAATAAAGAAGTAATGAAAGCCGTAACGGAATATAAGGAGGGGCTGAAGAAGAAGATAGTGGAGGCAAATGAGGAGCTGAAGAAAGTGAAATACCCTTTTAAAACAAATTGAGTCCGGGGTGTTTGATGCAGAAACTGTTTTATGGAGTTAATTGGCAGAAATTCAATTAAATAAGTTTGGGATTGTTAAAAAAGTCCTTTTTAACCGCAAAGAACGCAAAGATGTCGCAAAGAACGCAAAGCTAAAACACATAATTTCAGCTCTTTGCGAACTTTGCGTCTTTCCTTTGCGCCCTCTGCGGTTAAAGTATTTTGACTTATTCAACAGCCCCAAATGTAAGTTATTGCAAATCTGTTGCATACAGTTTGATGCATAAGCTATCTTATTACTTAAGCTGACGGCCTTTGGGATTTAGGAGGTACCCGAAAGTTGAAAAAAAAATCCAATTCTGTTCGTCCGAATCGGATTTTTTGTTTTAAATTAGGTGTATAATTTGAAACAGTTTGTTCTCGCTGCACAAAATACCTGTTTCGGTTTTATGCTTTTTCCTTTCTCTGACCGTCTCCGCCGGGGATCCGTATTTAACCATGGCCGGAGCAGCAGAAGCAGGGATGAGCTACTCATGCATCATGAAACCCGGCTTCTGGTCGTCATTCCGGAACCAGGCATTGTTACGTGATAACAGGGTGCTCTCATTCGGGATAAATTACGTGAACAGGTTCAATATCAGTGAACTGGGAGTAAGAACGGCCGGACTGGTCATTCCGGCAGGGAAAGCAACCCTGGGCGCCGTCTACACCAACTCCGGATTTAAAGACTTCATGAGGCATTCGGCTGGCCTGGCCTGCGGGATGAACCTCTCGGAAAAATTATCGGCAGGGGTGCAAATAGATTACTATGCCGAAGTGAGTCCGGGGGAATATGGCACCCGGCATATGCTGACATTTGAATCCGGTGTCGTTTTCCTGCCTTCAGGAAATGTGAGGATCGGTCTGCACCTTTTTAATCCCGTACCGGGGTCATTGAGAAAGAGTTATCTTCCTTCATCGATCAAAGCCGGGGTAGGAATAAGCCTGAGTGAATTCCTTTTTGTGGCGGCAGAGGTGGAGATAGGTACGGAAAACGGACTGGTACTTAAAACGGGAATGGAGTATGTGACGGGTAAAAGCTTCCGGGTGAGGGGCGGGTTCTGCAGTGAGAATACTTCGTTCAGCTTCGGGGTCGGGTATAAGGTAAAGGTCGGGACAATCGACCTGGGATTTGTCAGTCATGACAGGCTGGGAATTACCTCCTCTGCTTCTTTGATCTTCGAAATCCGCTGAAATCCTTTAACCGCAGAGTTCGCAAAGGAATCGCAAAGAACGCAAAGGTAGTGTTAAACAACTTAAATCTATTGAAATGGATGAAAATGAACTCACCAGGAGGATAATCGGATTAGCAATTGAAATTCATAAATCATTGGGGCCAGGTTTACTGGAGAGCTCATATAAGGAATGCCTGTATTACAGACTTAAAGTGGAGGGATATTTCGTTGAAAAAGAAAAACCTATGCCTTTGATTTATAAAGAAGTAAAGCTTGATTGTGGTTACCGAATTGATATTTTAGTTGAGAACAGGATAGTCATTGAAATAAAGAGTCTGGAAGCCCTTAATGAGGTTCACTTTGCTCAAACTTTAACTTATATGAAACTGGGTAATTACAGAGTTGGATTGCTTATTAATTTTAATGTGACTCAATTAAAAAATGGTATAAAAAGAATAGTGGACAGATATGAGGAATCCTGACTCTAAAAGATTAGCCTTAGATATAATTTTGAATTGCTCTGCGTTCTTTGCGGGTATCTTTGCGTTCTCTGCGGTTAAAAAGAAACTGACTCGCTTAAGAAAAACCTTCAACCTGATACTGTTACTCTTATCAATTTCAATAAATTTACTTTCACAGGAGAGGCAATTATCAGAATCTATAACCTCAATCGCCGAGGAGCTTGCTGAAAATGAAACCGATCCGGAGGCAGCGGGCATTTACGTTGAAAAACTATATGACCTCGCTGCGAAACCGGTAAGACTCAATACCGGCGACGAAACTGATCTCTCCCGCCTCTTTTTCCTCACAGATTTCCAGATAAAAGCCCTGGCTGATTATGTGCGCACTTCCGGAAAAATATATTCAGTCTTTGAAATCACCAACATCCCCGGATTCGACAGGGAGCAGGCTGAAATGATGATCCCTTTCATATCCCTTGAACCGGGCAGCCAGCCTGTTGCTATTTCAAAACGGCTGAACAATACATTCCTCACTAACTTTTCATTTAAGTTCCCTCCTTCTGAAAGTGATACGACCGGTCCACCCTGGAAACTGCTTTCAAAATATAAGTTCACTGCCGGCAGATTTACCGGGGGATTTACTTCCGAAAAGGACTTTGGGGAAAAGCTCTTCCCGGGCAGGCCTCCCCTCCCCGACTTTTTGACCGCTTACCTTTCCTGCACCGGAACGGGAGTGATAAGGAAAGTTATAATAGGCGATTATGGCGGCCGTTTTGGAATGGGAACAAACATCAACACCGGATTGAGAAGCGGTTTGTCGCTGACGGCATCGGGTTATCTGTCGGGCGGGGATGACCTTCGTCCCTATACTTCAACCGATGAAAATAACTTTTTCAGGGGAGCGGCCGTTCAGTTTCAGGTTAAAAGGATTGGATTATCCCTGTTCTGTTCACTTAATAAAATTGATGCAACAGTTGATTCGGCAGGAAATGGATCAGCGGCAAGCATTGCGACATTTTACCGTACCGGCCTTCATACTACCCCTTCCTTTCTGGAAAAGAGAGACGTGGTGAGTGAAAAAAACTACGGGATAAATTTGTCATTTAACCTTGACAAGGTAAAAGCGGGCCTTTTATGGACGGGGACCGGGTTTTCAATTCCGTATTATCCTGATACTCATGATCCCGAAGCGATTTATGACTTTACGGGCCAGGGAAACAACATTCTGTCAGTTTATTACAAGGCAGTACTCGGGAGAATGATCATTTTCGGGGAAGGATCGTACGGATCTGGCAGAAAATCAGCGCTGGTGCAGGGATTCTCATTACGTCCTTCCGACAGGCTTAATATCAATATATTGGCCAGAAGCTATGCTCCGGGATTTTCCAGCTTTCATGGGAAGGGCCCTTTTTCAGGCTCAGCGGGCGAGAATGTCAGAGGATTATTTGCCAATTTCACTTTCGAGGCGGCAAAGCATCTGTTTTTAAGTGCAGGATGTGATCTCAGGTATTACCCCTGGCTGAAATACAGATGCAGCGCTCCCTCTCTGGCTAAAAGCGGTGAAATAAGAATAAAATACCTTCCTTCTGAAACAATGGTATTTGAGGCATCATGGAATTACAGGTTCACAATGCTTAATGTCACTGAATCGGCCGGGATCAGGAAACAAGCAGAGATCATCAGCCGGACAATTAAGGGTAGCTTTAAATACTATCTTTCAGAAAAGGTGATATTTGGAACAAGGGTTGATTTCAGGATCACCGGACCATCCGGAAGCACCGGGATGTTAATGCTTCAGGACATTAATTACAGACTTGATAAAATCCCTCTGTCAATCTGGTTCAGATATTGCATATTTCGAACTGACGACTGGGATTCAAGGATTTACACTTACGAGAATGACCTTGTTTACAATTTTGGCATCCCTGCATTATCAGGAACAGGAACCAGGAGTTACCTGATGGCAGAGTGGAGTCCGGGAAAAAGTGCTGATGTGAGAATTAAATACGCATTTACGGAGAAGCGGGAAGAGAATGCAATCGCCAATGAAAGCCGTGAGCTCAAAGTGCAGTTAAGGCTCTGGTTCTAGAGGTTAAGATCACGGATATTGAATTACGCGATCTTGATATCCTTAATGTTAAGCTGGAGGTTCCGGTTACCCCTGAATTCATTCATTTCTACAGAGTAACAGATGTCAACGGGATTTCCTTTTCTGATATGCTCGAAATGGTTTGCCTGGTTAAACGCAATTGCCGGGAATGATTTGGGGCCTGATGAGGCCTGGCAGAATTCAAGCCTCAGGTGTTCGCCGCTTGATCCTACCATTTTTCCCATTCCTGAATCGGTCACATTCCTGGTAATGAAGACCGGCGACATGTTTTCCGGTCCGAAAGGCTGGAACTTGCTGAGGATGTTAAAGAAATCCTCGTTTATCTCTTTGAAGTCGAGTTCCGTATCGACAAAAATCCTGGGGACAAGCTGTTCCTCAGAAATTGTGCTGTTTACAAACTGCTCAAACCGGTCCATGAACGGTCTTATATTCTCTTTCTTGAGAGTGAGTCCGGCTGCAAACATGTGACCTCCGAAACTTTCAAGAAGGTCGCCGCATGCCTCTATTGCCTGGTAAAGATCATAACCCTGCACCGAGCGCGCCGAACCGGTCGCAAATCCATTTGATTCCGTAAGTATTACTGTTGGCCGGTAATATGTTTCGATAAGCCGTGAAGCGACGATCCCGATCACACCCTTTTTCCACGAAGGGTTGTACAGAACCGTGGTTCTGGCATTTACGGTCCTCTGGTCTTCGGATATCATCCTCATAGCCTCGGTGGTGATCGAGCGGTCGACACTTCTCCGTTCGATATTAAAGTTGTTGATCTCCTTGCTTATTCCCGTTGCCAGTCTTATGTCATTTGAGATCAGCAGTTCAACTGCCTTACTGCCGGCTTCCATTCTGCCCGCGGCATTGATCCTTGGCCCTATCTTGAAAACTACGTCTTCGATTGTCAGGGCCCTGCATATTTCGGCCTCCCTGATGATTTCCCTGAGACCTGTCCTGGGAGCTTCATTAAGTTGTTTCAATCCATAGTAAGCAAGCACCCTGTTCTCACCTGTCAGAGGCACTATGTCCGAAGCAATGCTTACCGCCACAAGATCGAGATAATGGGCTATCATGCTGAATGGCATTCCGTGAATCCTTGAGTAAGCCTGAATAAGCTTAAATCCTACCCCGCATCCTGAAAGTTCCTTATAGGGATAACTGCATGAAGGCTGTTTCGGATCAAGTACGGCTACAGCCTTTGGGATCTCATCGCCGGGATAATGGTGGTCGCAGATAATGACATCAAGACCTTTTGACCTGGCATATTTTACCTTTTCCACGGCTTTAATCCCGCAGTCAAGAGTGATCACCAGCTTGCAGTTACTCTGATATGCAAAATCGATGCCCTGCAATGAAACGCCATAACCCTCCTTATACCTGTCGGGGATGTAATATTCAACATTTGACGATTGTTCCTTCAGGAACGAATATACCATTGCAACCGCAGTAGTGCCGTCGACATCATAATCACCGTACACAAGTATCTTTTCATTCTTTTTTATAGCGGAAGCCACTCTCTCAACAGCAATATTCATATCCTTCATCAGGAAAGGATCATGCAAATAGGCAAGGTCGGGTTCGAAGAATGCGCTGGCCTCGCCGGTTGTTGTAATATCCCTCTGCACCATAAGATTGGCCAGGGACTCCGAAACACCGAGAGCACCTGCAAGTTGCCTGACAACAGCATAATCGCCTCTTTCTTTAATCACCCATCTCTTTTCCATACTGATTTCAGTTAACCCATTTCAGACCAAATACCCTCTTCATATTGTTTTTAACCAGCATTTTTACCACCTCAAAATCCTGTTTCTGACAAAGTTCATTTTGAAGTGATGTCACTCCTTTATCTGTAAATCCACAGGGATTAATATAGTTAAAATAAGTGAGATCAGTATTTACATTAAATGCAAATCCATGCATTGTAATGTATCTGCTGGCTTTCACACCAATGGCGCAAATCTTTCTCGCTTTGCCCGGCTGATCCGGATCAAGCCACACTCCTGTCGCTCCCCCGAGCCTTGATCCCGACAGTCCCAGTTCAGAAATTGTCAGTATTATGGCATCCTCAAGCCTGTGAACATATTCCTTAAGGCTTATCCCGATCCTTTCAAGATCGAATATCGGGTACCCGACAATTTGCCCCGGACCATGGTAAGTTATATCTCCACCCCTGTCGGTTTTAAAGAATTCCGCATCCTTCGCCCTGAGTTGAATGGAATCGACAAGGAGGTTATTCTCCGAACCGCTTTTGCCAAGAGTGTAAACATGCGGATGTTCGACCATTATCATTGAACCCGGGTCGTAATCTTCCCCATTTGCGGTACTCTTAACAATCAGAATCTTACCATCAACAAGCTTCTTAAAGATCTTCTCCTGGTATTCCCAGGCTTCTTTGTAACCTTTTAAACCAATATCCTGATATACTACATTATAGTCCAACTGATATTTCCCATGTTAAGTGACGGCAATATAACAAATATTATCCCGGGATGATGTGTTTTTCTGCATGAAAAGAAGACCGAACAAGTGGATTGCTTTCCACAATTTTAAATCCCATAGACAGGGCAAAGTTTTTGTACCAGGAGAATTTTTCAGGAGTCACATACATTTCAACCGGCATATGATTAAAGCCTGGCTGAAGGTATTGGCCAACCGTAAGTATAGTGCATCCCGTTTCAAGGATATCATGCATTGTTTCAGTAATTTCCTCTTCTAATTCACCCAGACCCAGCATGAAACCCGATTTTGCCCTTTTCCCGTTTTCAACGATGAACCGCAGCACATTCAGGCTGGTATCATACTTTGCCCTCGACCTGATCCGGGGGGTCAGGCGCCTGACAGTCTCAATATTATGCGAAATTACATCGGGACCTGCATCAATTACCTTAGAGATATTTTCAGGCTTCCCGTCAAAGTCAGGTATCAGGGTTTCTATTGTTGTCGCGGGATTCAGTTCCCTGATGCACCTTACAGTTTCAGCCCATATGCCCGATCCGCCATCGGCGAGGTCATCCCTGTCGACTGATGTAATGACACAATGCCGAAGCTGCAAAGTTCTGATTGATTCAGCCAGCCTCCGGGGCTCTTCCGGATCAGGCGGAAGGGGTTTACCCGTGGTGGTTGCACAGAACTTGCATGCCCTTGTGCAAATATTGCCCAGGATCATGAAGGTAGCAGTTCCGGCATTCCAGCATTCCCCGATATTGGGACAATTGCCGCTGGTGCAGATTGTGTGAAGATTGTTCTTTTCGACGAGTCTTTTCACCACGGAATAATTCTCACCGCTTGCCCGCTGCATCTTCAACCAAACCGGTAAACGCCGACCCTTTTGCATTTTAAAAATTATTAATCTACAAAAGTACAAAATAAAAACCGCTATATTTGTTTATCAGCAAACCCTTAAAATAATAACCAAAAATTAAATATAAAATGGTTGATAAAGAACTAAAAATCACTCCGAAATACCAGACGGTTATCGGTGAATTCCCCAAAGTAGGGATCCGTCCGGCTATCGACGGCCGGGAGAGAGGCGTAAGGGAATCCCTTGAGAAACAAACAATGGGAATGGCAAAGGCAGCAGCCGCACTGATCAGCAAAAGCCTCAGGTACCCCGACGGTAAACCCGTTGAATGCGTTATTGCGGATACCTGCATCGGAGGTGTTGCAGAGGCGGCAATGTGTGCCGAGAAGTTCAGAAAAGCGGGTATTGGAGTGAGTCTGACTGTTTCTCCATGCTGGTGCTACGGCAGCGAAACGATTGATATGAGCACTGATATTCCCAAAGCAATCTGGGGGTTTAATGGAACAGAAAGGCCCGGTGCCGTATATCTGGCCGCAGCCCTGGCCGGACATACGATGAAGGGACTCCCTGCATTCGGCATATATGGCCGTGATGTACAGGATATGGATGATAAAAAGATCCCTGACGATGTGAGTGAAAAAATCCTCCGGTTTGTGCGCGCTGCCCTGCCTGTAGCTTTCATGAAAGGAAAATCATACCTCGCAATGGGATCTGTTTCGATGGGAATTGCAGGGTCAATTGTAAGGGAGGATTTCTTCCAGGATTATCTTGGAATGCGCAATGAATATGTCGATCTGAGTGAATTTACAAGAAGGCTCAACGAGGAGATCTATGATAAGGAGGAATATCAGAAGGCATTTGCCTGGACAAAAAAGTATTGCAGGGAAGGAAAAGATCTGAATGCCAAACCATCTTCAAGGGTAAAAAAGGACAAGGAGTGGGAGATTGTCGTAAAAATGGCATTAATAGCGCGCGACCTGATGGTTGGCAATCCGAAGCTCAGGAAGCTCGGTTTCGGGGAAGAGTCAAATGGTCACAATGCGATTCTTTCAGGTTTCCAGGGCCAGCGCCATTGGACTGACCATATGCCCAACGGAGATTTCCTTGAGGCTATCCTTTGTTCTTCGTTCGACTGGAACGGGATCAGGCCTCCTTATCTTGTGGCCACTGAAAATGATGCAATGAACGGAGTTCCGATGCTTTTCGGATACCTGCTCACCAATACCGCACAGATGTTTTCGGATATCAGGACTTTCTGGAGCCCCGATGCTATAAAAAGGGTGACAAGGACAAAGCCCGGAGGACTGGCTGAAAACGGGATCATTCATCTCATCAATTCCGGAGCCTCGGCGCTTGACTTCTCCGGAAGAGAAATGAAGGACGGGAAACCCTGCATCAAGCCTTTCTGGGAGATAACTGCCGAAGATGCCGCAGAATGCCTGAAGGCAACCGAGTGGTCACCGGCAAGCACCGGGTATTTCAGGGGAGGAGGATTCTCATCGCAATTCACGACCAGGGCAGTTATGCCAATAACGATTTCAAGGGTCAACCTTGTCAAAGGGCTGGGACCCGTATTGCAGATCGCCGAAGGGTGGACCGTTGATATTCCCGGGAAGATGAATAAGATCCTGACCGACAGGACCGATCCGGGATGGCCCACTACCTGGTTTGCACCAAGACTCACCGGGAAAGGACCGTTTGCCGATGTATATTCAGTAATGTCAAACTGGGGAGCAAATCATGGTTCCTCAAGCTACGGGCATATCGGAGCCGACCTCATAACCCTGGCTTCGATTCTCAGGATACCCGTATGTATGCACAATGTTCCGGAGGAAGATATTTTCCGCCCCAGTTCATGGAATGCATTCGGAATGGATAAGGAAGGATCCGATTACAGGGCTTGCCAGGCTTATGGTCCATTATACAGCTAATTAATATCTTGTTTTTCCAATGCATACTACTTCCGAAGAAAACAGAATGGAACTCGGCCCGGAAGCTCTGAAACATCTGAATGCCACGTGGAAATGGACCATGTTCCTTTCAGTGCTTGGCTTCATCTTCCTTGGACTTCTGATAGTTGCGGGCGTTGCAACCAACACCTTTCTCTCCGCATTTAAAACGGAGGATGTAAACCTCGGGATCCCCGAATCATTATTGGTTGTCCTGTTCATTGTGATTTCAGTCATCTATTTCTTCCCGGTGTTTTACCTTTTCCGATTTTCAAGAAGTGCACGTGATGCTGTTCAGAAAAGTGACATTTTAAAAATGGAAAAGGCTTTGAAGAACCTGAGGATTTATTTCACCTATATAGGGGTACTGGCGATCATTGTCATCTCAATATATTTACTGGCACTTGCTGCAGGCGTTTCATCAATGTCATTTCTGAAAGGAATATGAAAAAAATTCAAAAACCAAAAGATGGCGGCCGGAGATATAGTAATTGTATTTGACTGCGGGGCAACAAATGTCAGGGCAATCGCGATAAACAGCAAGGGAGAGATACTTGCATCTTACTCATTTCCAAACAACACAAGATCCGATCCCTTTTATCCATTTTACAGGATATGGGATATCCACGAGATCTGGGATAAAATGTGCCTTGCCTCAAAGAATATAATGAAGCAGATCGATCCCGGTAAAATTGCAGGAGTGACTGTAACAACCTTTGGAGTCGACGGCACCCTGTTCGATAAAAACGGGGTGATGCTCTATCCGGTGATCTCATGGCAGTGTGACAGAACGAATCCGATAATGGAAGGTATTGCAAAATATATTCCACCAGAAGATCTTTACAGGGAAAGCGGGGTTCTTCCATTCAACTTTAACACCATCAACAAGCTGATCTGGTTCAGGGAGAACAGGCCGGAACTTCTGGATTTGAGCTCCATGTTTCTCTTTATGCCCTCGATCTTTGTATTCCTTCTTACCGGAGAAATGGTCAATGATATAACAATGGCAGGTACCTCGATGCTTACAAGCCTGAAGACCAGGCGATTTTCTGAATCCATCCTTAAAAGCACGGGGTACGGGATTGAAAAACTGGGGATACCGGAAGAGCCCGGAACCATAGCCGGGACCATAACAAAAGGAGCCTCGGTTGATACATCGATCCCCATGCATGTTCCAGTTGTATTGACGGGTCATGACACTCAATTTGCACTATTCGGATCAGGCGCCGGGAAGAACGAACCGGTCCTGAGCTCGGGTACCTGGGAGATCCTTATGGTCAGAGCGGAAGAATTCAAATCAGGAAAGGATCAGATGGAAGCCGGAATAACTACGGAATTTGATTCAAGGCCCGGATTATTCGACATTGGCAATCAGTGGATCGCATCGGGAGTAGTTGAATGGGCAAGGAAAAACCTCTACAGTGACATTAAAAGGAATGTTTATGAGACGATGATATCGGGTGCGGAAAAAGTTCCACCCGGCTGCAATGGTGTGAAAGTGATCCCAAAATTCTTTGAGGAACTCAGGGGCAGGCCCGGTGGCGAAATCCTCGGGCTTACGATGGAATCGACCCGTGATGAGATCTACAGGGCGATCCTTGAATCGTTGGCCGCAAGACTGGCCGATGGGAAGAAGGCATTAGAAAACGCCGGGGGCTTTACTGCTGAAAGCATACTTTGTGTCGGCGGGGGATCAAAAAACAGGCTATGGAACAAATTAAGGGCTGATTTTACCGGGGTGCCCGTTAAAATAACCGATCATAAGGAAACTACTGTTCTCGGCGCTTCACTGTTTGTGCAGGCGGCGTGCGGGAATGCATCCTCTCCCGAGGAAGCAAGGGAGGCAGTCAATTTTAAAACTGAAATCATTGAACCGGGGGAATAATACGTAAACATATGGAGACAGCATATTTCAACGGAAGTTACCTTCCAAAAGATCAGATTCATATCAGTCCCGACGACAGGGGATTCCTGTTTGCCGAAGGAATATATGAAGTTGTAAGGTGGTACCAGGGCTTTTTCTTTGATATGGAAAGTCACATGGTAAGGATGAAAAGAAGCCTGAATGAAACTCAAATAAAATGGCGTGGAGAGGATACTTTTCCACAAATAGCATTGGAACTGATCAGGCTGAATAACTTAAAAAAATCATCTGCTCTTGTATACCTTCAGGTTACAAGAGGCGCGGCTCAGCGAACTCATGCCTTTCCTTCTCCGGCCGTAAATCCGACTGTCTATGCCTTTGCAAAGGAGTTTATTCCTGAAAATGACGGAAACGAATCGGGGATTGGCGTAATGTTGAAAGAAGATATCAGATGGGGCAGATGTGATATAAAATCGGTTGCTCTTTTGCCAAATACCCTTTGTTTCCAGGAAGCCCTCGACAAAGGATTTCTTGAATGTGCCTTTGTAAGGAAAGGAATAATTACTGAATGCTCACATTCAAATATTTTCTTTGTCATCAAAGGAGTTTTATTTACTCACCCCGAATCTGAATGCGTACTTTCGGGCGTTACCAGGAAGAATATCATCCGGATCGCCAGGAACGCCTGGATCCCGGTAAAGGAAGAAGCTGTCAGTGAAAAAATAATTGGTGACCTGGGTGAAGCTTTTATTTCAAATACTTCAGGTGAGGTAATACCTGTTGTCAGACTTGGCGATCAGTTAGTGGGAAGCGGGAAGCCCGGCCCGATAACCAGAATCATCCGGGAGAGATTCAACGATCAGATCTGTTCCTTAAAACATTCATTACCTTAATCCCTGAGAGGCACGGATTTTTCTATATTTGCACAAATTCTTAAAAATCACAAAATGATGTTAAGTGAACAGGAGCAGATAAGAAGGGAATCTCTTGAAGAGTTGAGGAAGCTGGGTATAAATCCTTATCCTGCTGCTGAATATAAAACCAATGCATTTGCTCAGGATATTCAGGAAAACTATTCACCTGATAAAAACAACTATCAGGAGGTTTGCCTTGCCGGCCGTATCATGGGCCGGCGCATAATGGGAAATGCATCGTTTGCCGAAATAATGGACTCGTCAGGCAGGATCCAGATCTATGTCAGGAGGGATGATATTTGTCCCGGCGAAGATAAAACCCTCTATAATACCGTATTTAAGCGTCTTCTCGACATTGGTGACATAATTGGTGTAAAAGGGTTTGTTTTCAGGACCCAGACAGAAGAAATAACTGTCCATGTAAGGGAATTTACGATACTGAGCAAGTCGATCCGGCCGCTGCCTGTTGTAAAGGAGAAGGACGGAATCCTGTTCGATGCCGTAACTGATCCTGAGATGCGATACCGTCAACGCTATGTCGACCTTATTGTCAATCCCCAGGTTCGTGATGTTTTCCGCAAGAGGACACAGATCATCCAGTCGATGAGGGAATTGTTCAACTCCCGGGGCTACCTTGAAGTTGAAACACCTGTTCTTCAGCCAATACCTGGCGGAGCTGCTGCCCGGCCATTTGTTACACATCACAATTCCCTTGATATTCCACTCTACCTGCGAATTGCTAATGAGCTTTATCTTAAGAGGCTGATAGTTGGCGGGTTTGAGGGAGTTTATGAGTTTTCGAAGGATTTCCGAAACGAAGGGATGGACCGTACCCATAATCCTGAATTTACTGTGATGGAGATCTATATAGCCTACAAGGATTACAACTGGATGATGAATTTCTGCGAGGAGATCATTAAAAAGGCAGCTCTCGACCTTCATAATAAGACAGAAATAGTTTATGGCGACAATATTATCAATCTGAAACCTCCCTATAAGCGGATAAGCATGCTGGATGCGATCAGTGAGAATACAGGGATTGATATTGCGGGAATGGATGAGGAATCAGTCAGAAAGGTATGTGATCAGTTGAATGTGCCTCATACGCCTGAAATGGGCAAGGGAAAGCTTATTGATGCAATATTTGGTGAAAAATGCGAACACAATTATATTCAGCCTACATTCATAATTGATTATCCCGCCGAAACGTCGCCCCTCACGAAGATGCATCGAAGTAAACCCGGATTGACTGAGCGGTTCGAACTGATGATAAACGGCAAGGAAATCGCCAATGCCTATTCCGAACTCAACGATCCGGTTGATCAGATGGAACGGTTCCAGGATCAGCTGAAACTCTCGGAGAAAGGTGATGACGAAGCAATGTTTATTGATCTTGATTTTGTCAGGGCCCTTGAATATGGCATGCCCCCGACATCAGGCATGGGAATCGGTATCGACAGGCTGGCAATGCTGCTCACCAACCAGCCATCAATCCAGGATGTGCTCCTCTTCCCCCAGATGAAACCCCTTAACCCTAAACCAAAAGCGGAAAGCCAGAAGGAAGAGTACCTCGAACTCGGCATTCCGGAAGAATGGATCGAGCCACTGAAAAAGCTTGGATTCACTACAGTTTCAAAGCTCAGGGAAATTGAAAAAGCAGGGAAGCTTGCCAATGACCTGAATGGGTATAATAAAAAGAATAAGTTGGGATTGAACGGATTAAGTCCCCAGGTTGTTGAAGGCTGGCTTAAAAAATAAAATGTCACCTTATTTCTGCCTCTGTCGTATATTTTTCAGAAGTTGCTTTCTAAAATAATTTTATATTTTTCTGAACGAAGTCGTTAACGGTCATTTTACTGCAGGCCTGCATTGTGCCAGTTTAGCATGATTTATTCAGGAATCAATTAAACACATGCATGAAAGATTTGTTATACATGTCAGAACAGAGGCAACTGCTGTTCATTGATTAAAAGTGATTTAATTGACCACAATATCAAAAATAGAGGCTAAATTTGCCAAATACAGGATCACTGCAATTGTTTTTATGATTTGTCGTTATTGTAGTGCAAAATACTCTTGAGGTTCAATTTTGATAAAATTGTTTTATGTCAATGCCAAAGAAGGTTTTTCAGGTTCTTATTTTCATTTTTTTATGTAATATTTCATATGGGCAGCAAATGCCCTTTAATCCTATCTCATACCGGATCTTCAGCCCGTTCCTGCTTAATCCTGCAGCAGCAGGGAGCAAGGATTTCTTTTCGACTGACTTTCTGGCGGGATTTAACGGGAAATCAAATTCACAGATCATCAGCGGGAACAGCCGGATTGCAAAAAAGGGCCAGAAATATTTTCAATCGGAATCGGCAAAATCCTTTACAAACATCGGTGTAGGAGCTTCGGCATTCAATGATTTCAACGTAACTGATTCAACTAACTCGGGTGGCGGCAGCGTTACTTTGGCATATCATATTCCCCTGAATAAAAATGCCCTTACATTCATTTCAATAGGAGCCTCGGCAAAGGGATTATACCATTTCTATCATGGAGATACCGAGCTCAGCATCCCATCGAAGGAATTCTACTTTCCCAATGTTGATGCCGGTGTTTACCTGTACAGCCCTGACTTTTATACAGGTATATCGGCAACAAATATCCTGGGAGCACCTGAGGATACCTCAACCCTGAACAATTACCTTGTACCCGTATCGCGGCAATATAATTTCTCGGCTGGCTATAAATTTGTTTTGAGCCGGTCGTTGAACATTGTTCTGGAACCATCAATAATGATCCTGACCGACGATTCTTTGTCTTTTGATTTTAAGCAGAGCCTTCAGCCGGTACTTAAGTTGTATGCAGGGAATTTCTGCATCGGGACTTATTTTAATGATTATAATAAGGTTTCATTCTTTTTTCAGTACAGGTATCCGAAATTTTATTTAGGAGCCTTCTTTGCATTGCCAAAGGATACTCCATTTTTCCAAAAATCACCGACTGCTGAAATTGCACTTGGGATTAATTTCTCCCGCAACAACCAGTCAGGTTATACAAAATCATGGCACTGGTAAAATGACTTCTTTAAAATAATATGAAGAAACTATCCGTAATAATATTAACAATAATTGCTGCTGCAGGATCGACTTCCGGCTTTTCCCAGGGCAAGAATAAGGTTACAGTAAACCGGAATTCCGTAATAAAAGTTGATCCGTTCAGGCTTGAGATTGTTTCACCCTCATCGGGTATACAGTTTTATAAGGAAGGGATCGTCTTCCTTTCCCATGCCGGGAGCAACCAAAAAATGCTGGAAAATCATGTTTCATTCGGAAAAGTGAACGCTTATTATGCTTCGCTTGAAGATACCCTGAGGGGAGATCAGATTATTTTCCCGGCATCCTCATCATTTGAAGTTCCGTGCGAAGCCATGACCTTCAACCGCGATTACTCGTTGATGTTCTACACAAAAAAGCCTTCCGGAAGAGAGCATGAGAAAATTTACCGGGCAACGTATCAGCGTCTGAAAAGCGGAAGATTTGAATGGGTAAGCGACCCTAAGCCTTTAAATTTCTGCATCGGCACATCTGTATACTCTCACCCATCTGTTTCTGCAAAGGGTGATCTGATGGTTTTTTCCAGCAATATGAGCGGATCAGCAGGCGGATATGATCTTTTCATTACCCGGAGCGAAGGAATAAGCTGGTCAATACCCGAAAACGCAGGCAAATTGATAAATACCCCAGGTGACGAATTTTCCCCGTTTCTTGACAGGGAGAATAACCTTTTCTTTTCTTCTGACGGCCATCCTGGTTCAGGTGGATTTGATATCTATTTCTGCAGGTACAACGGGACCGGATGGGATAAGCCTGCAAACCTGACCGACCTGGTCAATTCGAAAAACGATGAGATTGCCTTTAAGCTCAATCCGGATAACGGAAGATCAGCTTTTTTCACAAGAAAGCCTGCCTCAGGCAAAGGCACCATGCAGCTTCTCCGCGTCACGTTCCGCGATCAGGTTGCCCTGAAGGAATTAACAAACCTTTCAAATGCCTTTGAATACCTTGCCCTGGGCGGTGTCCAGCCCGTGCAACAGGCAGTTGCCATAACGACGCCCCCGGTAACTGCCGATACGGCCGCCAAAAAAACTGCTCCAACGGCTTCAAAAACGGAAATACAGGCCGGTAAAAAAACAGTTACAGAAACCGTAAAGGTTCCGGCGAAGACTGAGACCAGCACAAAACCGGCAGGAACAGGCCAGACTGTAACAAAACCGGCGGAAACGAAGACGGCGGCAGAAAGCGGTGCAGTCGTATACAGGGTACAGTTTGCCTCTAATACAAAACCAAAAGGCAGTTACGAACTGACTGTCGGCACGACCAAATACAAAACATTTGAATATCTGTATAACGGAGCTTACCGGTCATGTGCAGGCGAATTCAGCACGCGCATTCCGGCCGGCTCATTACAGAAACAGCTTAAACAGGCGGGCTACACCGATGCCTTTGTTGTAGCATTCAAGAACAATGTCAGGTCGCTCGATCCTGCATTATTCAAATGATGTTGTTCTATCCGGGCATCTCAATGATGAAGCGGATCCTGTCAATATCTGATTTTTTAGAACGGAAATTCTCAAAAAAGGCCATTATCTTTCTCAATAACTTGAAATACAATGCAATGTACAAAAGCATAGACACCCCCCATATGACTAGTACATTGAAGAGGAATGTATCTGTTTCCCTGCTGCCTGTCTTTTTGACCGGAGCATAAAAATGTGCCCGCCCATTGGAAGCGATCGGTTTCATGAAGGCAGGTTCATATTTCTGGATTATTTTCCCGGGTTTTTCAACTAACTTATCACCGGGAGTCCAATCCAAAACAAGTTCTTTGAGCTTTCTATTTTCATAGTTTTCCTGAAGGTCAAGAAGCCATCCTTCTCCATTTTTTTCAATTAATATCCGGGTGACAGAATCCCTGCCTGCCATTGCCGCTTTCATCGATTTTACAAAATGGCTCTTCATTGAGTCAAGATAAAGCATTATTCCCTTATCTGCGAATGAATTAAAACCCATTTCATTAATTGAACCCTTTAATTCAGGCGGGAATGAAAAACCTGCAAGATTCGTCAGCCTGCTGCTATAGTAATCAACTTTAAAAAGTTTATCCGCTACCTCATCCTTATATTGAGTACTGTCGCGGTAACGATTGCACCACCTGAGGTTTTCTTTTAATTCGGGTATCAGGAATGATGCATACCAGTTATTCTGGCTTTCTTCCATATCATAATTGAAAAAATTCCTTTCATACCTGTTGTTTTTGAATTGCTCCACGGCAATGGCTTCAAATGCCCATCTTGTTGTCATAAGGTCACCAATAACGGGAACATATTCAAAAGTCGAATGCCTGGTCCTGTGAAGCTTGTCAAATTTCACCAGCACTCCGCTGAACAATAATTGGGGGATAATTATAAACGGAATAAGTATATATATGGTAATGACCGATTTAAAAGCTGAAGAGATATTTAAGCCCAGCAGGTTTGCCGAACAGGAAGTTGTAAACAGAACTATAAAAAAAGGCAGGGTCATTCCCTTGATCCCCAGAATTAAATTTCCGGCTAGAATAAATGAGATAGTGTTAACAGCAGAAATGATGAACATTATACCTGCCTTGGAATTTATATAGCTGAACCAGCTCAGATCAAGAAATGATTCCCTCTTCAGGATTTTTCTGTCTTTCAGTATTTCCTCAGCACTGATCATCAGGCCCAGGAAAAGAGAGGTAATAACGCACATAAAAAGGTAGGCGGGAAGGTTTTCATTCTCGGCAAATATATATTGTCCTCCCTGGTTGTATTTAGTGAAATACCCAAGAAAAAGGGCAAGCAACGGGGCTCCCAGAAAGCTGATCAGCAGATATTGACGGTCCGACAGTTTGGATAGAATATCACGGATGAAGAATATCTCCAATTGTTTGAATATACCAGGCAAACTGTAGAAGTTTTCCGGAAGTTTTTCTTTTGGCCCCTGCGAAATTTTCCTTATGCTTCCTGCTCTCCTCAAAAAGTGTCCATACCATTCCCTGGGAGCAACTTTTCGCGTCTGTGTCAGCTTGCCATGTTCGTTAATCACCTTTGCCTCCACGATCTGCAGCAGTTGTTCGGTATTGATATTCCCGCATTTCGCACACTGGTCCTCATCGGCATTGGCGTGCCTGCTCAGTTTCTTGAAATATACGATGGCAGCATTTGGATTTCCGTAGTAGATCTGATACCCTCCTTTATCAAGAATTATGATCTTATCAAACAGCTTGTACAGATCGGAACTTGGTTGATGGATATTTATAATAACGAGTTTCCCTTTATAGGTCTGCTCTTTCAGGAGATTAATAACAACCTCGGAATCAACTGAGGAGAGTCCCGATGTTGGTTCATCCACAAACAGTATATAAGGTTCGCGTACAAGTTCAAGGGCAATATTTATCCTTTTTCGCTGCCCTCCGCTGATAACTTTGTCAAGAGGGCTGCCAACCTTAAGCTCCCTGATTTCGTAAAGATCAAGATCCATCAGCAGCTTGACGACAATTCTTTTTATTCTATCAACTGAAAAATTGTTCAGGCAAAGTCTGGCACTGTAATAAAGATTCTGATAAACAGTAAGCTCTTCAATCAGGAAATCATCCTGAGGTACGAAGCCAATTATTCCCTTAAGATTCTCCCTTTCTTTCTGGTTATTCAGATTGTATCCGTTTATATAAATATCACCGCTCTGTGGTTTTATATTTCCGTTTAAAAGGTTCAGAAGGGTCGATTTACCTGTTCCGCTAACACCAAGTATACCTACCAGTTGCCCCGATTCCTCATGAAAATTGAAATCCTGTATCCCGTTTTCACTATCTGCAAACCTGAATGAAAGGTCCCTGGCGGTAAGTGTAATTTTGGTTTCAGGTTTTACTTCATTAAATATTCCGAATACCTCTGAGTAATAGAGGGTATTCAGCCCTTGTCCCTTGATTGTAGATCCGTTGTCGAACAGGTAAGTCTGTTTCGGAAATATCTGCTGGCCGTCAAGATACAGGTCCCTGTCGCCCGTGTACCGGAGTATGAATGTCTTTGTGCTTACAATATTAAGGAACATCAGCTCGCCTGAAATCTTGCTGTTTGTTATATGCCTGGCTTTACGGTATTTTATATTCGGATCATTGTTTATCAAAAGCAGCTTCTCCTTTTCCTTTATCCTGGATACAGGATCAAGAATAAAGCTCTTAATGTTCTTGTATTCGTTTTCAGGGATGTTGAGTGCAAGGGCAAGCGTAATCAGAAAATCGAGCTCATTTGCAGTAATATCTTTCCCATAGGAGATAAAATCAATAAGCTGGATAATTATGTAGATTTTTTGCTTCAGCCGGAGCTCTTCATTGATCCCATCACATATCCGCTTTATCCTCAATGATTTGAGAGCAGGGATATCAAGATTCTCCTCACTTTCCCTGATGGCTTCCTTATTGATGAAAAGATCAAGGTACTCTTCAAATATTTTAATATACCTGTCGACCAGTTCACTATTGAGCTGCCGTGCAAGGAAGGACCTGAGAACATCCTTTTCTCTGACAGAGATCTCATTGGCATCACCTATATCGCTAATAAGGGCGAAGAGCTGCATTAAAGCTCTCAGAGTTGACTCACTCATAATATATTTGAAAACCCTACTTCAGACTTTCCAGGGCGTAATTAATATAAACATTATTCAGGGGGCAGAACCCTGCTTTCTGGACGCTGCCCTGTCCTTCACCGAGTACATAATGAAGAAATTCAACGATAAGGGGATCAGAAGGTTTCCCCAATGAACCAATGGTGAGTTCCCTGCAGAGGTCGTCGGGATAGAAGCCAAGCCACAGGCTGCGATGTGCTTCCTCGAGGGAGGAAAACGGAATTTCCGTTCTTTCGATCTTATTATCAAAGTCAAGATCCGCAGGAACTATCTGGATGTTTTCAACCCTCTCCCCTGTCGCAACATCAAAAGCATATGAAAAATTACAGAATCCGATTGCCAGGGGATCAGCCTGGACACTCTTGATCATTTCTTCATCGCCCACAACTCCTGTGCCTCTCAGGTCCGAGGGATTCTTATAAAGAAAATCAGCCCATACTTCAGCGGCACCCGATTCATCGGCCCTAATAAAAACTTTTATCTTATCCCGCTTTTCAACCCCCAATAAATCCCCCCAGGTCAGCTGCTTTTCCGATGTGAATACCCGCATAAACTCTTCCGGGCTTACTCCCTGATTTATAATATTTTCGATATAGGGATTCTTTTGATTGACAATCGGGGCTACACCATCCTTGGCTACCGGAATCACCCAGATACCGGCATTGATCTCCTCATCGGTAAGAGGCCTCGAAATCATCGCAAGCTGGGTATTCTTTGTCAGAAGTTCCGTAATCCCTTCTCCTGAACCTGTCCTTTTTACTATGATTTTGACACCGGGGTGTAAGGCCATAAAATCTTCCGCCATTTTCATAACAAGGGGATGCAGAGCATATGCCCCGGTTATCGAAATCTGGCCCTGCAGGTCACTTTTAACCCCATCCCCTGGCAAGGCCGATTCCTTGCCGGTCTTCGCAGAGGGACATCCTGTTATCAGAACCAGGACGGAAATCAGAAAAAAAGCTTTTAAAGACTTCATTTATTTTTTTCTTAAAGTTACTAGTTTTTAAGACATGAGTCAACGGGTTTAACCTATAACATGAAATCTTTAACAATATTCCGGGAAGCGCCAACTCGTACTATTTTGTTAATTTAGGACCGTAAAGGCAATTAACTTTTCAGACACCTCATTGTTCTAATTCTGTGCAGCTTTCTAAAACAAATTAAATGTCATATCCGGTTATAGAGGTTCATAATATAAGTAAGTCCTTTAAGACGGTTAAGGCCGTCAGGGATATCAGCCTTGAGATCCGGAAGGGCCAGTTTGTGGCCCTGCTGGGTCCCAACGGGGCGGGTAAGACCACCCTTGTTGAGATGATCGAGGGTATCCAGAAGCCCGACAGCGGAGAAATACTCATTACAGGCAGGAAATGGAAAGGCAATGAAAACGAGATTCACAGGAAAATCGGCATATCACTCCAGGAAACCAGGTTTATCGACAAGCTGAGAGTGACTGAAACCCTTAAGCTCTTCGCCGGTTTCTTTGACCTTGGAATGGACAGGGTGAGTGAGGTCATTGACCTGATTGGCCTTGAGGAAAAAAGACGATCATATGTTGTGAACCTGTCGGGTGGACAACGGCAACGGCTTGCCCTGGGCATTGCACTTATAAACAAGCCTTCGATCCTTCTTCTTGATGAACCCACCACCGGCCTTGATCCAAACGCCCGGCGCGAGATCTGGGAAATACTGCTCAGGCTAAAGGAACAATCGGAGACCTCAATGATCCTGACTACCCATTATATGGAAGAGGCAGAAACACTGTGCGAATATATTGTTATTATGGACAACGGAGTTATTCTGAAGGAGGGCACAATGGACCAGCTTATAGAGGAGGACACTGATAAGAAGGTAATAGAATTTACCTCACACGAAGAATTGGAGCCCGAAGTACTCAATTCCTGCGATTTGCCATTCCCAATCCGTACGAATGGAAACAGGGAGAAGGGATATGTTACAATTTCAAACTTCGAAACTGATCTCCCTGCGTTTTTGTCTTTCATGAAATCAAAAAATATTAACCTGAAGCACATGGAATGCAGGCGAAAAACACTCGACGATCTTTTTGTGGAGCTAACCGGCAGAAAAATAAATGAATAGATGGTTAAAGTATAAACAGTTGTGGCAACTGATCCAGGCTCTTTTCAAGGAGATCATCAGGGAACCCGGGGTATTGTTCTGGGGCATCCTGTTCCCGATCCTGATGTCACTGGGACTGGGTCTGGCATTTACACAGAAACCCGATGTGATCCGAAAGGTGGCTGTTATAATATCACACGGTGAGGATATTTCTGCCCATTCTTCCCGGACTCTTGTTTACTTCCTTGAAAGCCAGTGTGAAAAAAATCCTGCTGCAGGAGATGATTCGTACAAATGGAAGCTGAGCTTAAGAAACGATAAACTCGGAAATTCAATATTCTATTTCTATGAAATGGAATGGGAGCAGGCGCTGGTCCTGCTGAAAAGAGGAACATTGAATGTTGTTGTGCTCGAAAAGGACGGAGAACCCGTATACCATTTTGACCCCCAGAACTCAGATGCCCAGCTTACCTATATCAAACTGAATTCGATCATCGGGAAAGGCAAACAAATCCCTGTCGAGACGACTGCTAATGTGGAACCATTAACGATGAAGGGAACCAGGTACATTGATTTTCTTGTTCCCGGTCTTATCACAATGGGCGTAATGATGTCGTGCATGTGGGGGATCAGCTACGGATTGATCGAAAAGAGATCAAAGAAACTGCTTCGGCGGCTGGTTGCCACCCCCATGAAAAAATCGCATTTTCTTTTTGCCCAGATAACCGTCAGAATACTTATGAATTTTGTTGAATCATTTACTCTTCTGATATTTGCAATCATCGCTTTCAGGCTGACAATCCAGGGAGATATTTCAGCTCTTGTTCTTCTGTTCCTTGCAGGCAATTTTGCATTTTCAGGAATTGCCATATTTGTCTCTTCGCATACATCAAATACCGAAGTGGGAAACGGACTGATAAATGCCATAGTCTTTCCGATGATGGTGCTCTCCGGCATATTCTTCAGTTATCATAACTTCCCCGACTGGAGCATAAAAGTAATTCAGGCGCTTCCACTGACCGTGCTTACCGATGGCATCAGAAGCATTTTCAATGAAGGAGCAGGCTACAGGGAGGTTACCCTGCCAATATTCTTGCTTATGGCAACCGGAGCCGTATTTTTTCTTGCGGGCTTAAAAATTTTCAAGTGGCATTAAAATATTTCCAATGATTATGCATCACCTTCAAGTTATTCCCGTCCTTAAATTGCAAGAATAAAAACACCAAAAAAGGAAAAACATGAAAAACCTGAAACTTTTAACAATTTTGATTCTTATTTTCGGATTTACGGCGTGCGTTGATGCACAGATACGCAGGACAGTGACCGGTAACAGGGATGTTGTCAGGAGGGACAGACCTGCCGGTAACTTCACGGGAATAAGGGTCAGTACCGGTATTGACGTTTATCTGAAGCAGACTGGCGATGAGTCGATCTCACTGGAAGCTGATGAAAATCTCCATGAATACATTAAAACTGAGATACGGGATGGTGTCCTTCACGTATTTACTGATGTAAATATAAGATCGGCCGAAATGAAAAGAGTATATGTAACGATGGATAAAATTGAGTCGATACGGACTTCAAGTGCAGGTGATGTTATTGGTGAATCGCCCATAAAAACCGATGAACTTGAACTGTCTGCAAGCAGCGCCGGAGGAATAAACCTGGAAGTTTACGCCAGGGAAATCGGGATTGATATAAGCAGCTCGGGTGATATAACACTAAACGGTGAAGCTGATGTTCTGGATGCAAATCTGAGCAGTGCAGGCGATCTGAATGCCTATGACCTTGAAGTGAAAGATGCAGAAGTCTCGGCATCAAGCGCTGGCGATGCGGATGTCTATGTATCAGAGCGTCTGAGGGCAAGGGCATCAAGTGCCGGTGATATTAATTACAGGGGAAATCCGAAGTATATCGATGCACACGCCTCAAGTGCAGGCGGGATACATAAAAAATAGACATTAATCTATATATATTATAATTCTTATTATGAAAGCCGTCGGGATCAAACCTGACGGCTTTTTTTTAACTTTGCATGTGGAGAGGCAATTCACTACTAAAAATATTTTTACCAATGAAAGAAAATATCAATATTAATCTCAAAAACACAAACAGGTTTATTCCTTACGAGGAAATTATTGCCCTTGCACAGCAATCCGTCAGACATCTCGATAAAATAAACAACAAAACCGGACCCGGCAACGACTATCTCGGCTGGCTTTCGCTTCCAGGCGATATCGTACCCCAGTTTGACAGAATTGAGAAAATTGCCAGACATCTGCGATCGGTCTCTGACATAACGGTTGTGATCGGTATCGGCGGTTCCTACCTCGGATCGAGGGCTGTTGTCGAAGGATTATCACACTCCTTCCCGTCACTACTTAAAAAGAAACCTCATGAGATAGTGTTTGCAGGCCAGAATATAAGCGAGGACTATCTTGCAGATCTTCTTGAAATACTTGATGAAAGAGATTACTCAATTGTCGTCATCTCCAAATCGGGCACAACTACCGAACCTGCCATAGCATTCAGGATACTGAAAGATCACCTCGAGAAGAAAGCCGGGAAAATAAAGGCAGCCGACAGGATCGTTGCAATAACCGACAGCAGGAAAGGCGCCCTTATCACACTGGCCGAAACCAACGCATATGAGACTTTTGTCATACCCGATGACATAGGCGGCAGATATTCCGTCCTGACTCCCGTAGGATTACTTCCAGTAGCAATCGCCGGCTTTGACATAAGGACACTTGTAAAAGGAGCCAGGTCAATGGAGGAAATTTCACGGCATAACATCAGTGCATCGACAAATCCTGTACTGCTTTATGCAGCGGCAAGAAATCTTATCCTGCGATCAGGAAGATCAATTGAAATATTGACAGGATTCAACCCCTCACTTCATTACTTTTCAGAGTGGTGGAAGCAATTATTCGGTGAAAGCGAAGGAAAGGACGGTAAGGGGATTTTCCCATCATCAGTCGATTTCACGACCGACCTGCACTCGCTTGGCCAATATATCCAGGATGGTCAGCGGATACTTTTTGAGACCATCATTTCGGTTAAAAATCCAAAAAAGAAAGTCATTATTCCTAAGGAGAAAGAGGATTCGGACCAGCTTAATTATCTGGCCGGCAAAAGACTCTCGGAAGTAAATCAAAATGCCGAGACCGGAACAATACTTGCCCACAACGACGGTGGCGTGCCAATTATAACTATAGATGTCCCCGTCCTGGACGAATATTATCTGGGACAACTTATTTACTTCTTTGAGCTCGCCTGCGCAATAAGTGGTTACATTCTTGATGTCAATCCGTTTGATCAGCCCGGGGTTGAAGCTTATAAGAAAAATATGTTTGCATTGCTGAATAAACCCGGCTTCGAAGAAGCTGCGAAAGCAATTAAGGAAAGGCTTAAATAGTACCCGAAATGGAAATTGAACTCAGAAAGAATTTTACCTGGTCACTGGTTGTTCCGACAAGCATGGGGGTCAGGATCACTCCCCCAAATGGACAACCCGTCCATTGCAGCAACACGTTTTTTATGCAGGCCACCAGTGCCGAAACCAATGTGGCAAGTATTCCATCTTACCTCGGCCTGCCTGTTAAGGTTCTGACAACCTTTGTAAAAGACAGTCCGATAGCACGGTTCATAAAAGATGATCTGGCCGGCCGTCATATGACCTGTGAAGGTGTTGATGTGGATCAGGGCGGACCATGGGGCTACCGTCATCAGTTCAACATTGCCGACGGCGGCCATGGTTCAAGGGGACCGAGAGTTCATAACGACCGCGCCGGTGAAGTCGGAAGAACCCTTAATGTGAAGGATTTTAACCTTGACAGGCTGTTTGGTGAAGAGCGTGTGGCAATACTTCACCTTTCAGGATTGATAGCAGCACTCTCGCCCGAAACAAGCAACTTCTGCCTTGAGCTTGCAAGAGCTGCAAAAAAACACGGGACACGGATCTCTTTTGACATGAACTACCGTGCCTCCTTCTGGAAAGGCCGTGAAAAAGAACTGGCTGCCACTTTCAGGGAAATCGCAGGTATAGCCGATATACTTGTCGGCAATGAGGAGGACTTTCAGCTTTGTCTGGGGATCGAAGGGCCCGAGGAAGGCGGAAAAGACCTGGCATCAAAGATTGAAAGCTTCAAAGTGATGATTAGCATGGTCAGAAAAGCCTATCCAAACGCTTCGGTTTTTGCCACAACTCTCCGCCAGGTAATAAGCGTCAATGAACATCTGTGGGGGGCTATTATGCTTGAGAGCGATAACTGGCACGTCGTTGAGCCACGCGATATCCATGTCCTTGACCGTATCGGCGGAGGAGATGGATTTGTTGGAGGTTTGCTCTATGCCATATTAAAGGGATGGGAGCCTGAAAAATGGGTTCAGTTCGGCTGGGCTACCGGCGCCCTGGCAACAACTCTCCTCACCGATTATGGTCAGCCTGCCGATGAAGAGCAGGTCTGGAGTATCTGGAATGGCAATGCCAGGGTCAAAAGATGAGATTGATCTTCCTTACAAACTCATCGATAACCTGGTTCAGGTTGGGTTCGCCTATCTCCTGAAGATCGTAAAATACCCTCGTATTTGGCTTTTTGATCTTTATGATCCTGTTCAGGTCGATTGGTGTGGCTATTATCACACTGTCGCAATCGGTATTGTTTATTGTAGCTTCAAGATCCTTTAATTGGTGTTCACCGTATCCCATTGCAGGCAAAAGAGTACCAATACCCGGATAGAGCCTGAAGGTTTCACTCAGTTTACCGACGGTGAACGGCCGCGGATCAACCAGGGCGGAGGCTCCGTACTTACGTGCGGCCACTATACCTGCACCAATTTTCATTTCTCCATGCGTCAGAGTCGGGCCATCCTCGATTACAAGCACTCTTTTCCCCCGTATCACTGCAGGATTATCTACTTTTATTGGTGATGCACCGTCGATCACTATTGCACCGGGATTTACTTTCTCAATGCTTTCCCTTACAATCTGGATCCCCTCAGGTGAGGCACTGTCAATCTTGTTTATAATAACAACATCTGCGATCCGGAGGGTTACTTCTCCCGGGTAGTATTTCAGTTCATGACCTGCACGGTGCGGATCAGTGACGGTAATCATCAGATCAGGGTTAATGAAGGGAAAATCATTATTGCCACCATCCCAGATTATAACATCACATCCATTCGGGTCTTTCTCAGCTTCCCGGAGAATAGCTTCATAATCGACGCCGGCATAAATTACGTTTCCTCTTACAACATGCGGCTCATATTCTTCCATCTCTTCCACTGTACATTTGTGCTTTTCGAGATCGGCGACCGTGGCAAACCTCTGTATTTTCTGTTTATAAAGATCTCCGTAAGGCATTGGATGGCGTATAGCAACTACCTTCAGGCCCTTTTCCATAAGAAGTTCAATGACTCTTCTGGAAGTCTGGCTTTTACCGCATCCTGTTCTGACTGCACAAACAGCTATAACAGGCCTGGTGCTTTTCACCATGGTATCGCCCGGACCAAGAAGAACAAAATTGGCGCCGGCAGAGTTGACTATTGCACTCACCGACATCACTTTCTGATAAGTAACATCACTGTATGAAAAAATACAGTCGCTGACCTTGTATTTCCTGATAAGTTCAGGAAGATCAATCTCAGGGAAAATGGGAATTCCGTCGGGGTATAATTTTCCGGCCAGCTCCTTCGGATATTTGCGCCCGTCGATATCCGGGATCTGGGCCGCCGTGAATGCCACAACATTATAACTGTCATTATCCCTGTAACAGGTATTGAAATTATGAAAATCCCTGCCTGCGGCTCCTATAATGATTACATTTTTCCTGTTCATGATCCCTTATGATTTTGTTGATAATTATTCGCTGGAACAGCCGTTTATATATTATAAGTAAATGACAAATTTATAATTTGCAGCCTTATAATCCGAACATTTCACTTTATTTTTTAACGCCTCGTTTTTCATATGTATTTATTTTATAATTAACTTGTTATAATGAATTTTAACGGGTTCCAAAAACATGTTAAAGAAAATGTTTTAGACTTTATAGGGTTTATCTAAATTCTTTGTACTATTATAGTGTTAAATGAATGTTCTGGCCCACATATATCTCTCCGGTGATTCGGAAAAAATAATCATTGGGAATTACATAGGAGATTATGTAAAAGGCCGTGACTATCTTAAGTACCCTGACCAGATAAGGAAAGGGATTATTCTTCACCGGCATATTGATGCCTTCACTGACAGGCATCCGGTTGTTCATCGAAGCAAGATACTTTTCACAAGGAAATATCATAAATATTCGGGTGTAATAACCGATATCCTGTATGATCATTTTCTCACCAAAGAATGGAATTTCTTCTCAAGGCGTCCGCTTGAGAGTGTCACATATAATTTTTACAGGGCTATGGTCAACAATTTTGATATCCTGCCCGAAAATGTCAGGGAGATGATGCCCTTCTTCATTATAAACAACTGGATTGAATCATATCAGACAAAGAATGGGATCCGGCACGTTCTGAACACTTTAAGCAAACGATCTTCGCTGCCCAATGAAACAAGATTTGCAATGAAAGCGCTTAAGAAAAATTACTACTCCCTTCAGGATGATTTTATGGAATTCTTCCCTCAGCTTATCGACTATGTTGAAAATGAATTCGGAGTAGAGATCTCACACAGGATCACAATCCCCTTCTGATCATACAAGGTATTCCGTCCGGCTTGCATCAAGCCTCAGAAATATAAACAGGAGTATTGTAAAACCCCAGAGTGAGCTGCCCCCGTAGCTGAAAAAGGGCAATGGTATGCCTATAACCGGCACCAATCCTATCGACATTCCTATATTGATGAAGAAATGGATGAACAGTATTGAGACGACTCCGTAGCCATATATCCTTGAAAAGACCGACCGCTGCCTTTCGGCAAGCATTATCAGCCTCAACAGCAGAAATGTATAAAGCCCTATAACAACAAATGATCCGATAAATCCCCACTCCTCGCCCACCGTGCAAAAAATAAAGTCAGTGCTCTGGGCAGGAACAAACTTGAATTTTGTCTGTGTTCCCTGAAGATATCCTTTCCCGGAAAAACCGCCCGAACCGATTGAAATTATTGATTGATTGACATTATACCCCGTTCCGTGCAGATCCGATTTAAATCCCAGCATTATCTCAACCCTTTCCTTCTGGTGAGGTTGTAAAAGTTTGTTGAATGCGAAATCGACGGAATTGACAAATGCCAGGCTTCCAACCAGAAAGAGATAAATAATTAAATGCGATATCGCTTTCTTATTGTAAAAATATGCTGCATATGCAAAACCTGACAGTATGACCGAGATGAACAGAACACTCTCATCACTTAGCGATTTGATCACAAAATTATTAAAGAGGTATAACAGGAAAGTAACTGACGCAAAAATTCCGAGAGCTGCTAAACACAGTTTCAATTTCCGGGTGGCAAACCATAGCAGGATAAAAGTAACGGCAATAATCCCTACGGTCAGGTACAGGTTATTGAAAATGAGTGTGAAGAAGAAGAGGACTAACATTATAATTCCGGAAGTGAAAATATATGAGCTCATCCCTTCCCTGAACAGGACGATGAATAAAGCGAAAAAGACGACCGTGGATCCCAGGTCGGGCTGAACGGCGATAAGGAGTGCCGGCAGAACGATAATTCCGGCAGCCGGTAAAAATACTGAAATCCTTTTCAGGTCATGTTTTTTAGAGTTCAGGTAACCTGCCAGTGCCAGGGCCGTTCCGAACTTCGCAAATTCAGAAGGCTGAAGGCTGAGGCTTCCAAATTCAAACCATGACCTTGCCCCGTTCACCTCTTTGCCGAGGATCAGTACCATCAGCAGCAGCAGCATAAGAAACCCATATATAAAATAGGCAAAGAAGAAATAAAATCTGGTATCGATGACAACTACAAAGACAGCAAGGACCAAAGCCGCAATTATCCAGATAAATTGCTTACCGTACCGTTGTGAAAAGTCGATTATATTGCTGAAATCCTCATTGTAAACGGCAGCATAGATATTGAACCACCCCATGATGAGCATCGCAATGAAGATCCCGATCGATACCTTATCGAGTCTTTGCCATATATTCACGTTCCTCGTCATTCGGCCATCAGGTTTAGTTCAGCCATTCTTTTTTCCATTGCAATGTTAGTAATCTCACCCCTGAGATACTTTTCGATCATCAGGCTTGCAACCGGTGCAGCATATGAGGCTCCGAAACCGGCATTTTCCACATATACTGCAATCGCAATTTTCGGATCATCCTTGGGAGCAAAAGCAATAAATACCGCGTGATCCTTTCTTGGAGGATTCTGGGCTGTCCCGGTTTTACCGCAAACGGTTATATCCCTGAGGGCAGCTATCCTGGCTGTTGCTCCTGCCTCACCATTCACTGCGCTTTCCAATCCAAGGATTAT
This sequence comes from uncultured Bacteroidales bacterium, assembly GCA_963737255.1. GTDB lineage: Bacteria > Bacteroidota > Bacteroidia > Bacteroidales > VadinHA17 > LD21. Next base: position 209,735 of record CAVTSB010000002.1, on the reverse strand, counting down.
CTCCTCGAAATTTGCCGAATCAATGCTGATTACATGTTTGGTACGATACTTTTGATCGACAGGTTCGTCTACACCAATCGATTTGACTACATGAGGAGTATAGAAATATCCCCTGTTTGCAATGGCAGCTGTCATATTTGCCATCTGAAGCGGAGTGGTCCCAAGCTCCCCCTGTCCAATTGCCATTGAAATGACAGTCAGTGCTTTCCACCTGTTTTTTCCGTAATACCTGTCGAAATAGGCTGTTGAGGGGACATTCCCTGAAAGTTCATTTGAAAGCTCAATGCCAAGCTTGCTGCCAAAGCCGAATTCGTTCAGATACTCTTTCCACCTGGTGTAAGCATCTCCTATTGTCAGGTAGTTGCGGGTTTTCAAGGATGCGGCGGTAGGTCTGGCAAAAGTACGAATTGCATGAGTTTGAGATGCCGTGCTCCAGGTCGAGGGGCGAGTTGTGCGAATGACATGAGACAAACAGATATCCGTTACTGCACCCGAACATAGTTGAAGGCTCTATCACATTCTCCTGCAGCCCGATGAGCCCGTTTATCGGTTTAAAGGTTGATCCGGGAGGGTAGAACGCCTGTAAAGCCCTGTTAAACAGAGGTTTCCATGCTGTATCCGAATTCAGCTTCATAAAGTTTTCTGACCTGATCCTGCCCACCAGCAGTTCGGGATCATAATTGGGCGCTGAGACCAGGGCAAGGACTTCTCCCGTTTTGGGTTCGAGAGCCACAATGCTACCGGTTTTATTCTTCATCAGATACTCGCCGTATTCCTGAAGATCCATATCAATTGAAGAGATGATATCCTTCCCCTGAACAGCAATAGTATCAAGCCTTCCGTCAGCATAAGATCCTTTTATCCTGCTGTAGACATCAACAAGATAGATCTTCACTCCCCTTTTTCCTCTCAGGTCCTTTTCATAGGCTTCTTCAATTCCGAGCTTGCCAATATAATCGCCGGACTTGTAATAGGGTTCTTTATTTATTGTCGATTCATCCACCTCACTTACATATCCCAGCAGGTGCGATGCTATGGGCTTTGAATATTTTCTGAGGGTTCGGGGCTGCACGTAAAATCCTGGATACAGGAACAACTTTTCCTGCAGCCTTGCATAGGTCTCTGCCGATATTTGTTTCACGAAAACCGAAGGAGCACGCCTTGAATAGGCAAGCGCGTCCTGCATCCTTTCCCTGAAGGAGCTTACCGGAATTTCAATAAGCTTGCAGAACTCCGCTGTATCGATTACTGTTGTCTGGGTTGGGACAACCATAAGGTCATACGCCGCCTGATTATAAACGATCAGCTTCTTATTCCTGTCGAAGATCAATCCCCTGGCCGGATATTGTGTGATATACCTTAAGACGTTGTTGTCGGCCGACAATCTGTAAGTGTCCTTCACAACCTGGATAATGAACAGTCTGGTAAGCAGGATCAGGGCTGCGAACACTATCAGCACCATTACTATATATTTCCTGTTTATGAACGGATCCTTCATACCTGTCCTATTTTCTTCCCTTCCTGTAATATTCGATAAGCAGAATAAAACCTGCAGTAAAGGCTGAACTCAATATAACGCGAAGCAGGGTCCTGAAAAAATCAGCCAGCCGGAATACTTCAATATAAAAAAGTGTGATATGATGTATCAGAACTATTACGACGGTATAGATGAAATACCATCGGAGGCCATATGCATGAATCGAAAGTTCCGAACCCAGTTCATAACCGTCGCGCGGTGCAATCAGTCTCAAAACGTACGGGCGCGCGAAACCGGCCAGCAGTGTTGCGGAAGTGTGCATGCCCGGCGACCCAGAGAAAAGGTCCATGATCAATCCTGTAAAAAATGATACTACAAGCAGAAGCCATGATGGAATTCCCGCAGGCAGAATAAGGATAATCATAATGTAAACATAGGGATTTACGAACCCGCTGAATTGGATATTGTTGAATACAAGGAGCTGAAGTAAAACCAGTACTACCGCTATTAAGCCATATCTTAGTATCGAGTTGATCATTGGAACCGGCTTTCAAGTTCAATCTGCTCTGCTTTCTTCATGTTCCCGATTATGCTGACATAGGTAAGCTTCTTAAAATCCGTGGAAAGTTTAACCCTGATGTTGTAAAAATCACTTCCGCTCTTCTTAAGGTCACTTACCGTGCCTATAAGCACGCCTTCAGGGAAAACTGCAGAATATCCTGACGACTCTATCGTGTCGCCTATACTGACATTTATATGCTGCGGTATTTCATTAAGGACCGCTTCCCTGTAATCTCTGCCATCCCAGGTCAGCGATCCGAAATATCCGTTTGACCTGATCCTGGCACTTAATCTGAAGTCGAGGTTCAGAAGCGAAATGGCAACTGAGAAATTCTCGGAGCAACCAACGATAACACCTGCAACTCCTTCACTGCTTGTAACAGCCATATCAACATCTATTCCGTCCTTTTTCCCCCTGTTAATCGTAAAGTGATTTTTTTGCTTATTGACTGAATTTTGTATAACCTTTCCTGAGGTATACTGATATTGCTGGCCTAAAATTGTATCGGTAACCGAAACAACAGCTTCCTGGCCGCTTATTGCCGACCTTTCAATCCTGTTCTTCAGTTTACTGTTTTCAGCAGCAAGCTCCACGTTTTTTTCACGGAGGCTGAGATATGTCCTTGTATTGTCTATTCTCTCCGAAATCCCTCTTGTGATTCCCTGCATACCCTTCACCATTCTGGAATTATGATAATTATTCCCCGTGGCCAGCAGGTACATCGCTATACTTTCCAGGATCAGAAATACAATCAGATTGTTGTACTTCAACAGGAAATTCAGCAGGTTTCTCATTCAGTCCGGATTGGATTTATCTCATCAGGAAAGGAAACTTGTCCACATTCTTCAACGCTACGCCGGTTCCTCTTGCAACCGCATGCAACGGGTCTTCGACAACGTTGAAGTTTATATTGATCTTGTCGGATAAACGTTTATCAAGACCTCTCAGAAGGGCTCCGCCCCCTGCAAGATAGATGCCCTTGTTGACTATATCCGCGTAAAGCTCAGGGGGTGTCTGCTCCAGAACATTAAGGAGGGCTGCTTCAACTTTTGTAAGGGATTTATCAAGACAATATGCAATTTCCTGGTAAGAGATCGGGATCTCAATTGGAAGGGAAGTCATGATGTTCGGACCCCTGACAATATAATCGGGCGGAGGATTGTCAATGTCAGGTAATGCTGCCCCGACTGCTATCTTAATATCTTCAGCGGTTCTTTCTCCTATCTTAATGTTATGCTGATGCCTCATATACGATTGAATATCAGCAGTAAATCCATCGCCTGCAATCCTGATCGACTTGTTGCAGACTATACCGCCGAGGGCTATCACTGCAATTTCGGTTGTACCGCCTCCGATATCCACAACCATGCAGCCTTCGGGAGCCTCAACATCGATGCCAATTCCGATTGCTGCTGCCATCGGTTCGTAAATCATGTAAACGTCCCGTCCGCCGGCATGTTCTGATGAGTCGCGGACAGCACGTAATTCCACTTCTGTACTGCCCGAAGGAATGCAAACAACCATCTTAAGCGATGGAGAGAAAAAACGTGGTCCTTCGTTGATCATCTTGATCATGCCCCTGATCATAAGCTCGGCCGCATTGAAATCAGCAATCACACCATCGCGCAACGGCCTGACAGTCTTTATGTTTTCATGCGTTTTCCCATGCATCTGCCTCGCTGCTTCGCCGATTGCAATAAGTTTCCCTGTATTTTTGTCTATTGCAACAATCGACGGTTCATCAACTACTATTTTATCGTTATGAATAATAATCGTATTTGCTGTTCCCAGGTCAATTGCAATCTCCTGTGTCAAAAATGAAAATAGTCCCATTGAATGAGATGTTAAATATTTGTCTTTAGTGTTTGAAATGTCTTATACCTGTAAATACCATCGCCATTCCGTTTGATGAACAAAAATCGATTGGATTCATTATCCCTGACCGATCCCCCGGGCTCCACAACGGCAACGATCCCGGCCTTGTGGGCTATTTCAACGCAGTCGGCAAACGGGAAAAATGCATCAGAAGCAAGGACGGCTCCCTTTAGATCAAATCCGAATGACCGGGCTTTTTCAACTGCCTGTCTTAAAGCGTCCACCCTTGAGGTTTGTCCGATACCGCTGGCGCAAAGCTGCCTGTTTTTTGCCAGCACAATGGCATTCGATTTACTGTGTTTTACAATTTTGTTTGCAAATACAAGGTCATCAAGCTCTCCCGGACCGGGTGCCTTTGTGGTCACCGGTTTCATATCAGCAGCCTGTTGGGTGCTGTTATCCCTCTCCTGCCACAGGACACCGTTTAAAAGCGATCTGAAATAATACGGGTCGCGAGATTTTTTCTTTCCTTTTCAGAATAATCCTGTTTTTCTTCTGTTTCAGTATCTCCATTGCCCTTTCTGAATAATCGGGGGCAATGATTATTTCAAAAAAGATCTTGTCAATCTCTTCAGCTTCAGCCGTTTCCGATCAACAACGTATCGATATTATAACTCCTCCGTAGGCGGATACGGGGTCACATGCAAGAGCATCCTTCCAGGCATCTGCCGGATTCTCGCGCGACGCAACACCGCAGGCATTATTATGCTTTACAATCACAAATGTAGTTTCCTGGAATTCGTCAATAAGAGCCAGTCCGGCGTCGATATCGAGGAGGTTGTTGTAGGAAATCTCCTTCCCATGCAGTTTGTCGAAGATCTGTTCCAGGTCCCCGTAAAATATTCCCTTCTGGTGGGGATTTTCTCCGTAACGGAGATTGTGTGAAGTATTTATACTTTCCCTGAAGGCATCAATGCCTTCATTCCGGTTGAAGTACCTGAATATTGCAGTATCGTAATTGGAAGAAGTTTTAAAAGCTTCTGCAGCATAATGTCTTCTGACATCAAGAGATGTGGTCCCGTTTCTTTGTTCAAGCAGGCTGAGAAATCCTGCATACTGCTCCCTTTCCGATACGATCAGAACGTGGTTGTAGTTTTTTGCCGCTGCCCTTATGAGAGATATTCCGCCGATGTCGATTTTTTCAATGATCTCCTCCTCATCCGTAACTGAGCTGACAGTTTCCTCAAAGGGATAAAGGTCAACTATGACAAGGTCGATCTCAGGGATCCTGAACTTTGCGATCTGCCCCACGTCTTCCTCATTATCACGGCGCGCAAGAATTCCGCCGAATACGGAAGGGTGAAGGGTCTTTACCCTTCCGCCGAGAATTGACGGATAGGCGGTGAGGCTCTCAACAGTCACGGCAGGGATTCCCAGGTCCACGATAAATTTGTAGGTACCACCGGTGGAATAGATTTTGACATTTAACTCATGAAGCTTCCGGACTATAACGTCCAAACCATCTTTATAGAAGACCGAAATTAATGCACTTTGAATTCTTTTATCACTCATAATCTGATTTTTATACCCGAAATCTCACCGTTGGTTGAGGCGGTTAAAAATAGATATTTTTTTATTAACCTCAATACAAAATGATTAGTAATATTAAGGGTTGATTTCTTCATCATTTTCTTTCCGTTGGTCATGATCCTGTGGCCCTGGCATGCCGATAGCTGTTTATTCGGGCGTTTGATCCTTATTACAAATGATTTTCTTATCTTTGGCACTCTAATAATTTTTGATACATAAGCAAGATGTTTTTCAGACTCCTCAGAGAGAGTTTTCTGTTTGCGGTCAGTTCAGTGGCTTCCAATAAGTTACGAACTTTTTTATCGCTTTTCGGGATTACAATTGGAATATTCTGCATAATTTCTGTTTTCACAGCCCTCGACTGGATGGAGAAATCCATCCGCGACAGCATTAACTCCATGGGAGATAACGTGGTTTATGTCCAAAAATTTCCCTGGTCGTTTGATCCCAATCTTGCATGGTGGGACATTATAAAGTGGCCTGCTGTGAGTCTGACCGATTATCAGGCGGTAAAGTCCAGATCAACGAAGACCGAAGCAATCTGCTTTGGTGCATTCCAGCCCAGGCAGATCAAATATAAGAGCAATGTGGCAACCGACGCAATTACGGGAGCTGTTACAGATAACCTGGAAAAGGTAGTCACTTTCGAAATTGAGAAAGGCAGATATTTTTCCCCGAACGAGTATTTAAGCGGAAATAACGTTGCGGTTCTGGGCGCTGAAATTGCTGAGGAACTTTTTGAAGAAGTCAACCCGGTTGGCAAAGAGGTTACCATCGGAGGGTTTAAGACCAGGGTGATAGGCGTATTGAAAAGGGAAGGTCAGGGAGGTATCAGCTTAAGCAATGTCGACCAGCTGACTATCGTGCCTCTGAATTTCGGCCGGAGTTTCATTAACCTGCGAAACAGGTTCATCGAAGCACAATTGATTATAAAGGCAAAGGAGGGAGTGTCGGTTCAGGAACTGACCGATGAAGCCACCATGGTCCTCAGGGCAGCAAGGAGACTAAAACCGGGAGAAACGGAGAACTTTTCAGTTAACAGGGCAAGCGTATTATCGCAGGGGTTTGATGCGGTTTTCAAAGGAATTAACCTGGCGGGATGGGTCATTGGAGGCTTTGCAATTCTTGTGGGTGGATTCGGAATTGCAAACATAATGTTCGTTTCTGTCAGGGAACGTACTCATATTATCGGTATCCAGAAAGCCCTTGGAGCCAAGAAATTCTTTATACTCAGCCAGTTCCTTACCGAATCGGTGCTTTTGTCAATTGTCGGGGGATTGGTTGGCCTGATAATGATATTCATCGGTACACTTGTAGTTAATTACCTGTACGAGCTCAATATGCATCTTACCCTGGGAAATATAATTCTCGCCCTGTTCATCAGCGGCACAATCGGGGTTGTTGCGGGGTATGCCCCGGCTTACGCGGCAGCAAAGATGAACCCTGTTGATGCTATCGGCTTTTCATTCTGATACGGCCCGGTTTTCACTTATCCAGTTCGTCAGGTTTACAAATCCCTCAACCGATAATTGCTCGGGCCTCAGGTGTAATTGATCATAGTCATAATTTTTAAGTTCAAAAGCTGATCTGACTGAGTTTCTCAGTGTTTTTCGGCGTTGGTTAAAACACGCTTTGACAACCCGGAAGAACAGATCCTCATCGCATCCAAGATCAGTTACCCGGTTCCTTTTTAAGAGAATCACGGCTGACTGTACCTTTGGAGGAGGAGAAAAGACCGTATTTGAGACTGAAAACAGATACCCCGCTGAATAGAATGCCTGAAGGAAAACACTCAGAATGCCGTAAGTTTTCGAACCCGGACCGGCACAGATCCGTTCAGCAACCTCCTTCTGGACCATACCGCAAACTTCGTCAACCATATCTCTGTGTTTCAGGATCTTAAAAAATATCTGGCTCGAGATATTATATGGGAAATTTCCGATAACCGCAAGTTTGGAATCAAAATGGCTGTCGAGATCGAATGTCAGAAAGTCACCCTTTATTATACTGCCGATCAGTGGGAAATGTGACCTCAGATAATGAACTGATTCGTTGTCAATTTCAATCACCCTGAAATCAGGAAAGTTTCTTTCAAGAAGGAAGCCGGTCAGCATTCCCATCCCCGGTCCTATTTCCAGGACAGAACCGTAACCCTCGCCTGAAAGGGACGAAGCAATTTTACGCGCAACGTTTTTGTCGGTAAGGAAGTGTTGCCCAAGATTTTTTTTCGGATATACCCTGTTCATAATATTTTCAGTGTTCCCTGTACCTTCAAAAGAATTACATGCTATCAGAGACTGTGATGAGATTAAACCTGGAGGAGATCCCTCCCGAATTTTCTCCAGATCGGAAGCCTCAGTTTTTCAAGGAATACTATAAATCGCTTCAGAATATTATAGTATAAAGTGATGAACAGGCAAAGGATCATCAGCCAGATTGCCAAAATGTTAAACAACAGGGTACCTATCTTCAGGTCTCCAATCTGCTTGTACGGAGCATAAAAATGAGCCCGTCCGTTTCTTGAACCGGGGCTCATGAATACAGGATCCGCCTTCTGGATGTACTTTTTCCCGGCATCATATATCTTATTTGTATTCAGCCGGTTAAGGACCACATTGGCAAGGTTTTCATTGTAATTCATATCACGGAGCTTCCCGAGTTCCTTTTCTCCCAGGGTGCTTCTTAAAAGACCCAGTAAAGTGTCTTTGACTGCCAAAGCCATACGGCTGCGGGTTCTGACCGCAATATTGAGACTGTCGAGTAATAATTCAGCCTGATCGGCTGTAGATTCCGTGAACTTTTCATAAGTCATGCTCTTCATCCAGTCGCCCGGGACAATACCTGTAAGCTCTGACAATTCCTTAATATGAAAACTAACCTTATTAAGGTTCCTTCGGGAATATTCCATATATTCCGGATTCCCGATTGCGGCCTTGCTCTCATTAAGTGCAACCTTTACATACGGTATGAGGAATGAAGTACGCCAGTCGTTCTGGCTTATTTCCATATCATATTTGAAAAACGGCTTTTCAAATTTGTTGTTTTTAAACTGTTCAACCAATAAAGCTTCATAGGCCCACCTGGTTACCATGGCATCACCTATAACCGGTACGTATATTTTTCTGCTGATCGATTTATGAAGATCATCAAATTTTATCATCGCGCCTCCAAGAAGGAGCATTGGCACAAGCAGCAGAGGTATCAGTATATAAATGCTTACTGCACTCCTCATACCTGCTGAAATATTCAAACCAAGGACGTTCCCGAAACATGCTGTTGAGAACAATACAAGCCATTGCTGCCATAGCATTCCCCTTACATGGAGAAGAGTATTCGACACAAGTACGAACGACAGGGTCTGTATGGCCGAAAGAACGAACAGAAAGCTCAATTTTGAAAAGAGATAACTTAACCTGCTCAGGTTAAGGAACTTTTCCCTCTCAAGGATCTTCCTGTCCCTGTATATCTCTTCCGCACTTACCGTCAGTCCCACAAAAAGTGCAACTATGATCGCCATGAAAAGGAAAACCGGATAGTTCTTGTTTGCCCCGAAAGTATAGGTCCCGTTTTCGCTGTATTTCGAAATATACCCCAGGATCAATGCCAGCAGAGGGACTTCAAGCAGGTTAATGACCATATACTGGCTGTCGGCAAATTTCCGCGTTACGTTCCGTTTAACAAAGGTCCGTACCTGCTTCTTTTTTTCCGGAACACGGAAATTGCTTGGAGGCAATTCTGATTTTGGCGGCAGCTCCTCAAGTGGAGGCATCATTTTCTTCCTGTACTTTTCATTCCACTCCAGCGGGCTTGCCTGCCGCTCTTTACCTGCCAATCCGGCATTATCTATCACTTTTACCTCTACAATATGGAGTATATTGTCGGTTTCTATATTTCCGCAATTCGGACATTCACTTTCAGCAGCATTAGCCTGTGATGTCTCTGTCTTGAAATAAACCAGTGCTTCAACCGGATCCCCGTCATAGATCATATAGCCACCCTTGTCCAGAATCCATAGTTTGTCGAACATTTTCAGGATATCCGACGACGGCTGGTGGATAATTGCAAAAACAAGCTTGCCTGCCAGAGCCTGGTTTTTGAGCAATACCATCACCTTTTCCGAATCAAAGGAAGACAATCCTGAGGTAGGTTCATCAACAAACAGAACAGCCGGTTCCCTCATCAGTTCCAGTCCGATATTCAGCCTCTTGCGCTGCCCGCCGCTTACCATCTTATTCATTGGATCGCCAACCTGCAGATCCTTGATCTCATAAAGATCGAGATCGATCAGAACCTTATCCACGGTTTTATTCAACTGCTCCTCATTGTAATCCCCAAAACAGAGCCTTGCGTTGAAATAGAGGTTCTGGTAAACGGTCAGCTCCTCAATAAGCATATCATCCTGGGGAACAAATCCTATGAGTCCTGTCAGCTTTTCAGAATCGGCATGAATGTCATATCCGTTGATGTACAGGTTCCCTGAGGTAGGTTTTGTTTTCCCGTGAAGCACATTCAGCATCGTGGTTTTTCCGACTCCGCTTCCCCCCATTAAACCTATCAGATTGCCTGATTCAATCCTGAAGTTCATCTTCCTGATTCCATTCTCTGAATTCTTGAATAAATATTCAATACCATGGCCCTCAAAAACAATCTTTTCCGGGAACTTTCGGGAAACGAATTTTTTATATATCCTCGAGTAGTAAATGGGTTCTATGCCCTGTCCCTTGATATTAACACCCCTGTCAAGCAGATATGACCTGCATGCAATGATATCACGCCCCTTGAAATATAGATTCAGGGTTCCGTCGTAAGTGAAAATAAGTGTTCCGGTACTTTCAATAAAAAGGACGAACAGATGTCCCTTAAATCCTTTCACCCTTATATGACGCCAGGTTTCATAGTTTTTGTATGCCGTTGTTGCCCAATATTTTGGATTTTCATTCTCAATGATAAGCATCGAATTGGGGCTTACTTCATCGTAAGTCCTGCCTATCATAAAGGCAATGGCATTATCGTATTCTCTTTTTGAGATATTAAAAGTCCGGGCGACAATATCCACAATCGTCTTCTCCTGTTCTGTAATCAAACCGTCTTCAAATGCAAACTCAAGCAGCTGAAGGAAAACGATCATTCTCTCTTCAAGAAATAGTCCCTTTTTAATCTGCCGGCAAATATTTGTTATTTGAAAGGTAATCAGGGAATCCTCATCCGAAAGCTCCGCCTTATCAACGCTTTTTAGCTCATTTGAGTAAAATTCAAGGTTGTTCTCAAAAAGGGCATAATACTCTTCTTCAAGCTCCCTGTTCAGGTACCTCCGCAGGTAACTGCGAAGTATTTTCTTCCCCCTTGAAGAAATACCACCCGGGTTAATTGTAGATACAATTGCAAAAATATGTATCAGAGCAAGAAGTACAGATTCCCTCATATCTACCTCATCTAATAAAAAGACCGCAAAGTGGTTGCTTTGCGGTCAAAGATACATGAAAAATCTATAGAATTATCTGGCTCCTTACGCCTTCAATTGCTTTTGTAATATCAATTATGTTCTGGTTGTTAAGGCTTGTTCCGATACCTGCATACACCTGCTTCATGGGTTCAAGTTTGTCAACAAACTCCTTAACGGCCGAGTCCCCTAAATATGGCTTCGAAATTTCAAGGAAAAGTTCGAAAGAATTTTTCTGTTCGAGAAGCACTCTTGATATTCCCGCAACCTGATAAGCCGCTTCCGAAACGTGGGTGGTAAGGTACATACCTTCGACCCATGCTCCCCCGACAACCAGGATTGCCAGTGCCTGCTGTTCATTTTCACTGAGGTAAGAGTAGGTATTGTCGAATGCACCGGTAAGAATTTTGACAAGTTCATCCCTGTTGTCAAAGTTTGCCTTGATCCTGTCATAAAGGGTTGCATCATAGATCTTTGACATATTTAACTCATTTGCAAGCGATTGGATGGCATTAAGATAGTTTATCACCTGCTGTTGTATATTGTAAAGAGTTGCATAGCTCAGATCGGCACCAAAAACCCCGAGATTGATAGCCTTGTTGGAGCTGATAAGGTATTTTGTTACATTTTCAACCGGATTGGAAATGCCAAGAATATAGCCTACGTCAAGATCGGAAAGCATTTTGAGAACTTCTGCTGAGGTCGGAAGAGGATAGACATTCTTCTCTATCTCACGATCAAGCGTCTCGACCTGATTCATTTCAATTCTTTTTTGCTCTTTTTTTTCAGCCCTGTTTTTGCACGAACTCAACGCTGAAAGGCTTAGGATTAGTACCGGAAGTATAACAACTGCAATAGCCTTTTTCATTTTAGTTAGATTTGATTAAAATACCGTTTAAAAACGTTCATAAAAATAGTAAATAATATTAAAATAGCCCGAAATGTTCAATTCTATTTTGAATGTACCTGTGATTTTGTCCTCACTCCTCACCAATCACAGCCGGATCTTTTACAAAGCATATTTTTTCAATATACCCTGAATGAAATTGTCATCCCTATTTTTTATTTAACTTTGAGCGCCATGAAAAAATACAATTATTGATGAGCTGGAACTTTGATGAAGAGGTCAACAGGGAAGGAACCGATTGTGTTAAGTATGACCTGAGAAAAGAGGTATTTGGCACCGGAAATGTAATTCCGATGTGGGTTGCAGACATGGATTTCAGAACCCCCGATTTTATTATCAGCGCATTAAGGAAACGGCTTGATCACGGGATCATGGGTTATTCATTCCGGTCTCCCGAATATACCGGCTCAATGATCAGATGGCTGCTTAAAAGACATAACTGGGTAGTTGAAAATGAGTGGATCTGTTTCTGCCCCGGTGTTGTCCCTGCCTTGAATTTATGTACCCTGGCCTTTACCCGGCCTGGTGATTCCGTCATAATACAGCCTCCCGTCTACCCTCCCTTCTTTACTGCAGTCGAAAGTCACGGCCGTAACCTTGTCTTCAACCAGCTTGCTGAAAAGGATGGTAAGTGGACAATGGATTTCAATTCCCTTTTAGGCTCCCTGGACGACAAAACAATAATGATAATCATTTCCAATCCGCATAACCCTGTCGGAAGAGCCTGGACTCCCGATGAACTCCGGCAGCTTGCGGATATCTGCCTCAGGAAGAACATTATAATTCTTTCCGATGAGATACACGGCGATCTTGCTCTTCCCGGATTTAACCATACTCCCATGGCATCGCTCTCACCTGAGATCGCCGATATCACCGTGACTTGCATCGCACCGAGCAAAACCTTCAACCTGGCCGGCCTTTCTACTTCTTCCGTTGTTATTTCAAATCCTGTCCTGCGAAAATACTTTTTAAGCAAGATTGAACATTTGCATCTTGACAACGGTAATATTTTTGGAACCGCCGCATCGGTTTCCGCATACTCCAAAGGTGAAGAATGGCTTGATGCCCTGAGGGAATACCTGAATAAGAATATTCAATTCGTGATGAATTACTTCAGGGAACGCATTCCCGAAATCATACCCGTCAGGCCGGAGGCAACCTATATGATCTGGCTCGATTGCCGAAAGATGGGAATGACCGGAAAAGAACTCGGCAAATTCTTCGTTCACAAGGCTGAAGTTGGGTTGATGGAGGGATCAGCTTTCGGGCCCGGAGGAGAAGGTTTTATGAGGATGAACCTGGCCACCCGGCTTAAAATTGTCAGCGAAGCAATGGAACAGATTGAAAAGGCTGTTAAAACATTACGATAAATAGCTTTTATTTTTTAAACATGAGGAACACGATAAAAGTCAGACTGACACTTGAGGATGGAACACTCTTTGAAGGGAAATCTTTCGGATCGGTAGCTGCCGCAGCAGGTGAAGTGGTATTTAACACTGCTATGACCGGATATCCTGAAAGTCTTACCGATCCATCGTACAGGGGACAGATATTGTGCCTGACCTATCCCCTTGTAGGCAATTACGGAGCCCCGGGTAAGAGCTGGGAAAATGACCTTTACAGGTTTTATGAATCTTCGTCGATCCATATTTCAGGACTTCTTGTTTCAGACTATTCGTTCGACTACAGCCATTGGAATGCATCGGAGAGCCTCGATGAGCTGCTAAAGAGAAACAATGTACCTGGAATCTTCGGAATTGATACCCGCGCACTTACAAAAAGGATCAGGGAAAAAGGAACGATGCTGGGCAAGATTGAGCCTGAAGGATCGGAAACCGGCTTTTATGATCCCAACAAGGTAAACCTTGTTTCAGAGGTCAGCACAAGGGAAAGAAAGGTTTACGGCTCAGGAAAATTCAGGATAATGCTCGTCGACTGCGGAGTGAAATACAATATTATAAGGAACCTGTTAAAGCGTGATACCACCATAATCAGGGTACCCTGGGATTATGACTACCATAATGAGGAATACGACGGACTCTTTCTTACAAACGGGCCCGGCGATCCCAAAATGTGCGGAATTACAATTGAGCACATCAGGAAATCATTTGAGGATTCCAGACCGGTCTTCGGGATCTGCCTTGGAAACCAGCTTATGGCACTGGCTTCGGGAGCAGATACATATAAGCTGAAATACGGTCACCGGAGCCATAATCAACCGGTTTTACAGGTCGGCACAAACAAGGCTTATATCACATCACAGAATCATGGATTTGCAGTAGATAATACTACACTGAATAAAGACTGGGAACCCTTCTTCATCAATTTGAATGACGACACCAATGAAGGAATGAGACACAGGTCGAAACCATTCTTCTCAACCCAGTTCCATCCCGAGGCCTCAGGCGGCCCGACTGATACGGATTACCTGTTTGATGAGTTTATTGAGAACATAAAACGAAACTACCCCTATCTCCCCTTCTCCCCTTCTCCCCTGAAGGGGACTTAAATACCACTTCTCAGAAATCGCCCTCAGGGTTTGGTGTTGGCAATCATCTTCTCTGCCAGCTCCTCTGCCGATTTGCTGTGAAACGACTTCATCCTTTCATTAAACAAACCGGCAATCTCTTCATTGCAGAGATTTCCGATGCTTCCTTCATGACTGTAATCAGACAGTACAGTCTTCGAAAATGAGCCCCTTTTTACAATTTCCCCGACTTTCTTATATGCATCCCGGAACGGGACACCGCTCCTGACAAGCCGGTTCACTTCCTCCGTGCTGAATATTGAATTATATGCCGGATTATCAGTTATATCCCTGTGAATTATTATGTTTTTCAACATTAAGATCAAAATTTCAATACACTCCTTCAGATCATAAAATGCATTGAAGATCAGCTGCTTCAATAATTGAAGCTCGCGATTGTAGCCCGACGGCAGGTTAGAAATGAGCGCAGAAACCTGACCGGGAAGAGTACTTATCAGGTTTGTCCGGCCCCTGATCAGCTCAAAGACATCAGGATTCCTCTTCTGGGGCATAATACTTGAGCCGGTAACGAACTCATCAGGAAAATCTATAAAACGGAATTCGGCACTCATGAAAAGGCATACATCCATTGAAAAACGCGACATGGTCTGTGCAACCGAAGCGAGGGCTGAGGCAGTCGCAAACTCAGCTTTTCCCCTGTTCAGACTTGCATAGGCTGAGTTGTAAAGAAGATCATCAAATTCAAGCAGTTCGCCAGTTAATTTTCTCTTCAGCGGAAGCGTCGAACCATACCCTGCTGCGGTTCCGAGAGGATTCCTGTTGTTCATCGCCCTGGCTCCCGAAAGAAGCAGCAGGTCATCTGCAAGGCTCTCCGCACATGATCCGAACCATAAACCGAACGAGGAAACCATTGCAGGCTGCATATGTGTGTAACCCGGGATAAGCACTTCACGGTACTCTTCACTAAGCGATTGCAGCTCAATGAAGAGCCTGTTAATGGTTGCCGCAAGTTCATCGGTCAGCTCCCTGGTGTACAGCCTGATGTCGGTAAGGACCTGATCATTCCTCGACCGTCCGGTATGGATCTTTTTCCCCGACTGACCCAGGAGGGAAATCAGCTCTTTTTCGATTTGCGAATGAATATCCTCAATACCTTCCTCAATTTTGATCTCTCCTTTTTTTTCTTTTTGCAGAAGCGTAAATAGGGCCTTAAGCAGTTCCTCTTTCTCCATGCCGGAGATCAGTCCGGCATCCTCAAGCATTATTGCATGTGCCATCGATGCCGTTATATCCCAGCGGGCAAAAGACAGGTCGGTATACCTGTCTTTACCCGATGTGAATTCAATTACGGAAGGTTCGGGTGTCACCCCTTTTTCCCAGAGTTTCATTTTTCAGGGATTTAATGATTGGTCTTCTTCCTGCTTGCCTCGACAATTGCCCTGTGTGCCATTAGTCTGATGGCGTTGATACGTATGAATCCCCTTGAATCGGTCTGATCAAATCCCCCTTCGATATCCATGCTCGAAAGCTCCTTGTTATACAGGGAGGATGGAGATTCCCTTCCTTCAACCAGGACATTCCCTTTATACAGGCAGAGGTGTACGCTTCCGTCGATCAGTTCCTGGCTCTTTTCAATGGCTGCCATTAAGAAATCCATTTCGGGACTGAACCAGAATCCGTAATAGATCAGTTCTGCAAATTTTGGAGTGAGCATGTTCCTGAGCCTCATCACCTCCCTGTCCATGGCTATTCCTTCAAGGTCCATATGAGCGATATGGAGCACGGTCGCTGCAGGCGTTTCATAAACGCCTCTCGATTTGATGCCTACAAACCTGTTCTCCACCATATCAAGTAAACCGATGCCATTGTCGCCTGCAAGTTTGTTAAGGTAGGTGTACATCTCATACGACTCTTCCTTTACGGTTCCATCCTCCTTGTTAACCAGCTTCACCGGGATGCCGTTCTTGAAATGGATCACGATCCTCGTCTCCTTATCGGGGGCATCCTGCGGCAATACCATCTTCTCGAGCATATTCTTCTGCATGGCATACATGGGGTCTTCAAGTATCCCCGCTTCATGGCTTATGTGCATCAGGTTGTCATCCTCGCTGTAAGGCTTGTCAATGCTGGCCTTTACCGGGATATTCTTTTCAGATGCATATTTCAGAAGGTCTGTCCTCCCTTTGAACTTCTCAAGGAACTCCCTGTCCTTCCATGGGGAAATTACTTTTATGCCCGGGTTCAATGCATAGTAGCAAAGTTCAAACCTCACCTGATCATTACCTTTTCCCGTGGCTCCATGTGCTACGGCAGTGGCATTCTCTTTCCGGGCAACTTCAATCTGTTTCTTCGCTATGAGCGGGCGCGCAAGCGAAGTCCCGAGCAGATACCTGCCTTCATAAACGGCATTGCCCATTATTGCCTTGAGAACATAATTATCGATAAACTCCTTTTTAAGGTCCGCGATTATTACTTTGGACGCACCAAGCAGAAGTGCTTTCTTTTTGCACTCCGCAAAATCATCAGCCTGCCCTACATCGGCAACAAATGCAATGACTTCATAATCCTTTTCAATCAGCCATTTAAGAATGACAGACGTATCCAATCCACCGCTGTATGCAAGAACAACTTTTTCTTTCATTTTAAACAATTTTACATATGTTAATTACCGTTTGTTATTTACTTTTGAAAATTCTCATGATTAAATTCCGCCACCTTCTTATGCACCCCGGGAAGTATCAGCTCGAGGCATGCGTGAAGCTGCCCGGGCGTTATCCCGTTTCGCGGTATTACAAGTATGGTGTCGTCACCGGCTATTGTCCCGGCAATTTCATACCGCGAAGCATTATCGATGTAATACGCGGTTGCATTTGCATTGCCTGGAATTGTCCTTATCACCATAAGTCCATTCGCTTCCACAATATCGCGGACCACCGGAACTATATTCCGCTTTATTTCAGGATCGATTGCCGCACTGTTGCGCCCGGAGAGAGAGTATCTGTAGCCGCCTGCCCTGCCGGGAATACGGCTTACCCCCAGTTGCCTCATGTCCCTTGAAAGTGTGGCCTGTGTACATACTATTCCTTTGGCCTTCAGTTTTTTAAGAAGAGCCTCCTGGGATGAGATGTCATTCTCCTCAATTATCTTTTCAATCGCGAGAAGCCTTCCCGGTTTTTGCATATTTATACATTAAGGGTGCAAATATATACGTTTTTTTTATAACTTCCGGTCAGATTTAAAAAAAAATTATACTTTTGGGGACTAAATTCCACTGATGAAAGATGAGATTGGGAAGGTAATTATCCTTGGTTCGGGAGCCCTTAAAATTGGTGAAGCGGGTGAATTTGACTATTCCGGCTCACAGGCTCTGAAAGCATTGAAGGAGGAAGGAATCAGCACTGTCCTCATAAATCCTAACATTGCCACGGTGCAGACTTCCGAGGAACTTGCCGATAAAATATATTTCCTTCCCGTAACACCATATTTCGTAGAAAAAGTAATTGCAAAGGAGCGTCCGGGCGGCATACTGCTGTCATTTGGCGGCCAGACTGCCCTTAATTGCGGAACCCGGCTCTTCCTTGACGGTGTATTTGAAAAATACAATGTAAAGGTGCTTGGGACCCCGGTGAGGGCAATCATGGATACCGAGGACCGGGAGCTTTTTGTGAAGAAGCTGGCGGAAATTGACATCGCGACACCGAGAAGCATTGCCGTCAACTCGCCGGAAAAAGCACTGGAGGCTGCCGGGAAACTCGGATTTCCCGTGATAATAAGGGCTGCATACACGCTTGGAGGCCAGGGAAGCGGATTCGCTTCAAACACCGCCGAGCTTGGAGTTCTCGCCTCAAAAGCATTCTCATATACCGATCAGATACTTGTCGAAGAGTCGTTAAAGGGATGGAAAGAGGTTGAATATGAAGTTGTGCGCGACAGGTTTGACAATTGCATTACAGTCTGCAACATGGAAAACTTTGATCCGCTCGGCATCCATACGGGTGAAAGCATAGTTATTGCCCCATCGCAGACTCTTACCAACAGCGAATATCATAAACTCAGGGAACTCTCGATCAGGATCATAAGGCATATCGGGATTGTAGGGGAATGTAATGTTCAATACGCTCTTTCACCAGGCTCCGAAGATTACAGGGTGATCGAGGTAAATGCACGCCTTTCACGGTCCAGCGCTCTTGCCTCAAAAGCGACAGGCTATCCTCTTGCCTTCATTGCCGCAAAACTCGGTCTGGGGTATGGCCTGCATGAACTTAAAAACTCAGTCACAAAAACCACAACAGCCTTTTTTGAACCTGCCCTCGATTATATTGTGTGCAAGATCCCGCGCTGGGACCTGAACAAATTCGAAGGTGTTTCGCATCACATAGGGAGCAGCATGAAGAGTGTGGGTGAAGTGATGGCTATCGGGAAGAACTTTGAAGAGACGATCCAGAAAGGGCTCAGGATGATCGGCCAGGGCATGCATGGCTTTACCGGAAACCGTAATCTGGATTTTCAGGATCTCGAGAAAGAGCTTGCCGAGCCCACCGACATGAGGATCTTTGTCATTGCCGAAGCTCTTGAAAAAGGAATGCACATCGATAAGATCCATGACCTGACAAAGATTGACAGGTGGTTCCTTTATAAGCTTAAAAATATAGTTGGCATCAGGAATGAGCTCTGCAGCTTCGACTCGCTTGAATCGGTTCCCCTTGAATTGCTGTCATACGCCAAAACTTACGGCTTCAGCGATTTCCAGGTAGCGCGTCATGTCCTGAAATCGGCTCCCGCCATCATTAACCGCGATATGCTGAGGGTAAGGGAAATCAGGAAAAAAGCCGGGATTATTCCCTATGTCAGGCAAATCGATACTCTTGCGGCCGAATACCCTGCCGTCACAAATTATCTGTACCTTACATACAGCGCTTCGGAACACGATATCTCATTCGGGGACGATAAAAAATCAGTTATCGTGCTGGGTTCCGGGGCTTACAGGATTGGGTCAAGCGTTGAGTTTGACTGGTGTTCGGTCAACTCAATCGATACAATAAAAAAGGAAGGCTTCAGGTCGGTAATGATAAATTACAATCCTGAAACTGTAAGCACTGACTACGACATATGCGACCGCCTCTATTTCGATGAACTGACCTTCGAAAGGGTACTCGATATCATTGAGCTTGAAAAGCCGTCAGGGGTGATTGTTTCCGTGGGGGGGCAGATCCCCAACAACCTTGCAATGCGCCTTCATGAAATGAAGGTTCCGGTATTGGGCACCTCGCCGTTGTCTATCGACAGGGCTGAGAACAGGCATAAGTTCTCGCAGATGTGCGATGTGCTTAAAATTGACCAGCCCAAATGGAAGGAACTCTCATCAATAGATGATATTTACGGATTTGTTGACCGGATAGGTTTCCCGGTGCTGATACGCCCTTCGTACGTGCTATCGGGCGCAGCAATGAATGTCGTTTCAAACAGGAATGAGCTTTCACATTTTCTTGAACTTGCAGCACAGGTTTCAAAGCAATACCCGGTAGTGGTTTCGGAATTCGTTGAAAATGCAAAGGAAATCGAATTTGATGCGGTTGCCAGGGAAGGGGAAATTATAGCATATGCCATCAGCGAGCATGTTGAGTTTGCCGGTGTTCATTCCGGTGATGCCACGATAGTCTTTCCGGCACAGAAAATTTACTTTGAAACGGCCCGCAGAATAAAACGAATATCGAGGCTGATTGCCAGGGAACTCAATATATCAGGCCCCTTCAACATTCAATTCCTTGCAAAGGACAATAACATAAAAGTCATTGAGTGCAATCTGAGGGCAAGCCGTAGCATGCCTTTCGTATCGAAAGTACTTAAAACCAATCTGATCGAGCTCGCAACAAAAATAATGCTCGGGATCCCTGCCGAAAAACCCGGCAAGTCGGTATTTGAACTTGATTATGTCGGCGTCAAAGCCCCTCAGTTCAGTTTTTCAAGGCTCGCAAAAGCCGACCCTGTGCTGGGAGTCGACATGTCATCGACAGGCGAGGTCGGCTGTATAGGCGAAGGATTCTATGAGGCTATCCTGAAAGCCATGTTCTCTGTCGGCTACAGGGTGCCTGAAAAGAGCATCCTCCTGTCAACAGGACCGGCCCGCTCAAAGGTCGAACTGCTAAACAGCGCAAGGGCGCTTGTCGAAAAAGGACATAAGCTATACGCCACCAGGGGAACACAGCTCTTCCTTAAAAATGCAGGAATTAAGGCAGAGGTGGCATACTGGCCCGATGAGAACAGATCTCCCAATACTATCGAGCTTATCAGAACACGCGAAGTCGACCTCGTCGTGAATATTCCAAAAGATCTCAGTCCTACCGAACTGAACAACGATTATTCAATAAGAAGGAACGCAGTGGATTATAACGTTCCGCTGCTGACCAATTCAAGACTGGCAAGTGCGTTTATACTCGCCTTCTGCAGATTGAATATGAATGACCTGGCGATAAAGAGCTGGGATGAATATAAGTAGGAAAGGGAGAGGGGGAGAGGGGGAGAGAGAGGCATGGAGACAAGAGACAAAAGATAAAAGATAAAAGACAAAAGACAAAAGATAAAAGTAATCAGACTTATATGGTTATAATCCGACAGGCAACACCGGCCGATGCACCGGCAATCATTGACTTCCAGCTGAAAATGGCCTGGGAAACCGAAAAAATGGCTCTTGACAGGGAAACGGTTTCAAAGGGAGTAAATGCCGTCTTTAAGGATCTGGCGTACGGGCAATATTATGTGGCCGATGCTGACGGCCGGGTAGTATCCTCACTCCTGATAACGTACGAGTGGAGCGACTGGAGGAACTGCAATGTATGGTGGTTCCAGTCGGTATACGTAATTCCCGAATTCAGGCGGCAGGGCATTTTCAGAAAGATGTACGCCTTCATTAAGGGCAAAGCTGAAAAAGAGGGAATTGCAGGCCTCAGGCTATATGTCGAGACCAAAAATACAAGGGCCAAAAAAACCTATGAGGCACTCGGTATGAATTCAGAACATTACGACTTCTACGAATGGATGAGGAAATAGCTGATGAACTGGCTGCTCCTGATACTGACAATACCCTATTTCATAACCCTTCTTCTGATCTATACCCATCTCAGGGGAATAAAAAAATACCCTAACTCCCTTAAATGCTGCATAAGGGTCTCCGTTATCATAGCCTGCCGGAATGAGGAAGATGACATTCATAATATACTGGCTGACATCGCCGGACAGACCTACTCCTCCGAATTGTTTGAGGTAATTGTGGTCGATGATAATTCCACAGACCGGACCTTTGAGCAGTCAGCCGGTTTCAGGAAAATTAGTAACCTGAAGGTACTGAGGAATAAGGGGGAAGGGAAAAAGATGGCAATCTCCACTGGAGTGGATGCGGCCTCAGGCGAACTTGTAATTACAACCGATGCCGACTGCAGGGTGGGGAAAAGCTGGATAGGTACAATAGCTTCATTCTATAATAAATACTACCCCGATATGATAATCTGCCCTGTGACCCTGGGACCTGGGAAGGGATTCTTCGGGAAATTCCAGGATCTTGAATTCCTGAGCCTGCAGGGCATAACCACCGGTTCCGCAGCATGGGGCAGAAGCACTATGTGCAACGGGGCCAACCTGGCCTTCAAAAGGGAAATATTTATTAAGCATTCAGACAACCTTCATTACGAAATCCTGTCAGGCGATGATGTATTTCTTCTTCACAGCCTGAAAAATGAAAGAGGATCAAGAATTTTCTGGCTCGAATCGTCCGATGCAACGGTCACTGCCTCACAGGCTGAAACCCCCCTTCTTTTCCTGAAGCAGCGGAACAGGTGGATCTCAAAGGGAAGGGCATACAATGATACCTTTACGATATTTCTCGCAATTGTAACATTTGTTACATCTGCAGTACAGGCCTTTACATTGATCGCCGCGATTTTCGAACCTGAATTCCTTCCGGTCTTTCTGCTGGTTTTTACGCTGAAGTCACTGCCTGACTTCCTGATCCTTAACAACACTGCCGGAAGGTATGGCAAGAAAAAGCTGCTGAGATGGTTTCTACCCTCCCAGCTGGTATATCCGTTTTATATTCTTGGCGTTTCGCTGAGCCTGATGGCGGTCCCTTTAAAAAGAAAGCTCAGTTCCCCATTTCCGAAAGGAACTTGATCCTCATAAGCCTGATCTCTTCCTCTTCAAACTCACTTCCAAGCTCCCTTATGGCTTCCTCAAGCGAATCCGACTCCGCTTCTTCCCTGAAATAAGAATAAATGTCGTGCTGCCGCTCCTCGTCTATTATCATATCTATATAGTAATCGAGATTTATCCATGTTCCGGAATTGACGATAGCTTCGATTTCCGAAATAAGTTCATTCATTTCCAGTCCCTTGGCCTCAGCGATATCCTCAAGTGGCCGTTTCATGTCGATGCTCTGTATTATGTATACCTTTAAACCCGATTTATTGACGACCGATTTGACAACCATGTCGAGAGGCCTGATGATCTCCTTCTCCTCAACATATTTTTTTATTATCTCAACGAATTCCTTCCCGTATCTTTGTGCCTTGCCCGCTCCTACACCCGAAATATTCTGAAGTTCATCGAGGTTTATCGGATACTGTATTGCCATATCCTCGAGCGATGGATCCTGGAAGATAACGAACGGCGGAACATCCTTCTGCTTTGATATCTTCTTGCGCAGATCCTTAAGGATGCTGAACAATTCATCATCGACAGCGGCAGTCCTGGCCCCGAATGCATTTTCCTCATCTCCTGATATCGGCATAATCATGGTCTTCGGCAAGCATGAATGAGGTGGGCTTTTCGATGAATTCCATTCCCTTCTGGGTCAGCTTCAGAAGTCCGTAGTTCTCAATTTCCTTCACAAGAAATTTGGCAATAAGGGCCTGCCTGATGACCATGTTCCAGAACCTTTCATCCTTTTCCTCACCTATCCCGAAATACTCAAGTTTATGGTGCTTGTATGATTTAATGGCTGAGGTAACCTTTCCTGACAGGATATTAGCGATATGGTCGGCCTTGAATTTTTCCCTGACTGCAAGAATTGTTTCCAGAACGTTCACAACGGCCTCGCTTCCTTCAAACTGCGATTTGGGATGGAGGCAGTTGTCGCAGGCTTCACAGTTATCATTCGGGTATTCTTCCCCGAAATAGTGAAGCAGCAGCTTCCTCCGGCATACCGACGATTCAGCATACGAAACAGTTTCAAGCAGAAGCTGTTTCCCAATCTCCTGTTCTGCTATAGGCTTTCCCTGCATGAACTTCTCGAGCTTCATTATATCGTTATAGCTGTAGTATGCAATGCAGTTGCCTTCACCCCCGTCGCGCCCCGCCCTGCCTGTCTCCTGGTAGTATCCTTCGAGGCTCTTGGGTATATCGTAATGGATCACGAACCTGACATCGGGCTTATCAATTCCCATTCCGAACGCGATGGTAGCTACAATGATATCGGCTTCTTCCATCAGGAACTTATCCTGGTTGGCAGTCCGGGTAGCTGAATCCATTCCCGCATGATACGGGAGGGCCTTTATTCCGTTAACCTTAAGAACCTCAGCCATTTCCTCGACCTTTTTACGGCTAAGGCAGTAGATTATCCCCGATTTCCCCGGATTATTCTTGATGTACTTAATGATCTCCTTTGTGACATCCTGCTTTGACTTTACTTCATAATAAAGGTTGGGCCTGTTAAATGAAGATTTAAATTCATCGGCTTCGAGTATGCCAAGGTTTTTCTGAATATCGTGCTGCACCTTGGGTGTGGCCGTAGCTGTAAGGGCAATTATCGGAGAGCGCCCGATAATATCGATAATCGGCCTGATCCGTCCTGTATTCGGGCCTGAAATCGTGTCCCCATTCTGAGATACAGTGCGCTTCATCAATGGCATAGAAAGAGATGTCAATGTTCTTTAGGAACTCTATGTTGTCTTCCTTTGTAAGTGATTCCGGGGCAACATACAGAAGTTTAGCCTTGCCCGACAGTACATCCTTTTTTACACGTGCGATTTCGGTTTTTGTGAGCGATGAATTCAGGAAGTGGGCCACATCATCGTCGGTGCTGAAGTTGCGCATGGCATCAACCTGGTTCTTCATAAGCGCAATAAGCGGTGAAATAACTATCGCTGTCCCTGATTTCATTACTGCCGGGAGCTGGTAACACAATGATTTTCCGCCTCCTGTGGGCATCAGCACAAAGGTGTCACGCCCCTCCAGAACACTCTTTATAATAGCTTCCTGATTGCCCTTGAAAGTATCAAAACCAAAATACTTTTTTAAATAATCATGTGCTGTTGAATCCGCCGTCATTTTCTTCCCCCTATGATTATTGTAATCTTTTCAGATCTCAAAGATTTTACAGTTTATATAAAGTTAATTATTTTATTAATCCAAAAACAGAATTATTTTATTATTAACAAAAATGAAATGATAAAAGTATAAATCCTTAATTTTTTATACCTCCTGAAAATGATATTGTTTTGGAAAGGAAGATTTATCATCTTTACAACCTGAAAATTTAACTCATTTTATCTTTTACCTGAATGGCGTTTAAGTGGAAAAAGGGTGGCTCGGCCGAGGGCGAAATGTCATTCCTTGAGCATCTCGAAGAGCTGAGGTGGCATATAATCCGGTCGATCCTGGCAATAGTTATCTGCATGGTTGTTGCATTCCTGTTTAAAAATGTGCTTTTCGACAAAGTTGTTTTGGCTCCAAAGGACGCAACTTTCATAACTAACAGGCTGCTTTGTGAATTCGGACATTTTCTTGCTGAGAATTTGAATTTCAAGAATCCTGCCATGTTATGTATTAATACGAAGGTTCTGAACCTGATCAGCATTAAAATGGCCGGTCAGTTAACAACGCACATAACAGTCGCCATGGTGGCAGGTCTTATCCTGGCATTTCCTGTTATAATACGTGAATTCTGGCTCTTTTTCAAACCTGCCCTTCATACGAACGAAGCGCAGCATGCACGCGGCGCAGTTCTTGCTTCAACCCTGCTTTTTTTCATTGGGGTAATGTTCGGATATTTTTTGCTTGCCCCGCTCTCTATCCATTTTCTCAACTCCTACCAGGTAAGTGAAGGTGTGGTTAACCAGATAAATATCAGATCATATATAGGTACCTTAACGTCAATTTGCCTGGCTACCGGACTTATATTTGAGTTGCCGATAGTTGCTTTCTTCCTCAGCAAGATCGGGGTCATCACCCCCCAGTTCATGAGAAAATACAGGAAGCATGCAATAGTTGTCATTTTCGTTGTTTCTGCAATTATTACACCTCCGGATGTTTTTTCCCAGACACTTGTAGCAATACCGGTCCTTATGCTTTATGAGGTAAGTATTTTTATTTCGGCAAGGGTCATAAAGAAAAAAGAGAAGGAGCACAATGAATTCATGGAGGGCAGCTCTGCAGATAAAGCATAAGGAGTTAAAAAACCTGCATATAATATGAAACTCTATACCGAAGATCTTGTAAAGAAATATCGCAGCAGAACCGTTGTCGATCATGTTTCGATCGAGGTGGAACAGGGCGAGATCGTCGGATTGCTTGGACCCAACGGAGCCGGCAAGACAACTTCCTTTTACATGATCGTCGGGCTAATCAGACCCAGGGAAGGAAAGATTTTCCTTGACAATGAAGATATTACCACACTCCCTGTGTATAAGCGCGCACGGCTTGGCATTGGCTATCTTGCACAGGAAGCTTCAGTGTTCCGGAACCTGACTGTAGAAGACAACGTGCTCGCAGTCCTTGAAATGTCAGGATTCCCGAAAACCGAACAGCTCGAAAGGCTTGAAACACTGCTGAACGAGTTCGGACTTCAGAGAATACGAAGGAACAAAGGGATCCAGCTCTCCGGCGGTGAACGGAGGCGTACCGAGATAGCCAGGGCACTGGCGCTCAAGCCAAATTTCATCCTTCTCGATGAACCCTTTGCAGGAGTCGATCCGATTGCAGTTGAAGATATCCAGGATATAGTGTCGAAGCTTAAAAGCAAAAACATCGGCATTCTTATTACCGACCATAACGTCCATGAAACACTTTCAATCACCGACCGGGCTTACCTGCTCTTTGAGGGACGCATCCTCATGTCAGGAACATCATCACAACTCGCTGAAGATGAGCATGTAAGAAAAGTCTACCTGGGTAAGAACTTCGAACTGCGCAAGTAATTGCCTCTCTTTGTTTTAATAATTATTTTCTATACTTTTGCCGGGAATTTTCGCGGATGTGTCGTAATTGGTAGCCGAGCAAGACTTAGGATCTTGTGCCTTACAGGCGTGGGGGTTCGAGTCCCTTCATCCGCACAAAATTGCAAACCGCCTGTAACGATCATTAAGTGTGCGTTCTGGCGGTTCTAAATCTATTTAACAAATTTAATATGAATATCACCAAAGAGAACATCGACGAGCTGAACGCTGTTTTAAGAATTCAGGTTGAAAAGGCTGATTATGATGAGAATGTTGAGAAAGTGCTGAGAGATTACAGGAAAAAAGCCAACATTAAAGGATTCCGCCCGGGAATGGTGCCTATCGGACTTGTAAGAAAAATGTACGGCAGGGCAGTCCAGATCGACGAAATCAACAAAACCGTAACTGAAAATGTCCAGAAATACCTGACTGAGGAAAAGATAGAGATCCTTGGCGATCCGCTCCCCCGTCTTGAAGAAAATGAGAAAATTGACTTCGATGCCCAGGAATCATTTACCTTTTCATTCGATCTCGGCCTGGCTCCCTCGTTTGACATAAAGCTCAGCAAAAAGAACAAGGTCACAAATTATGAGATTGCCATCGATGAAAAGATGAAGAACGATTACCTCGAGAATTATACACGCCGGTACGGGAATTTTTCAAAGGCTGACTCTTCGGAAGAGAAAGATTTGCTGAAGGGTAAAATAGAAGCCCTCGATGAAACCGGAAACCCAAAACCCGACGGCCTTTTTGCTGATGACACTACTCTCGGTATCGACATTATCAAGGATAAAAAGATCAGGAAACAGTTTATCGGCATAAATAATGGAGATGCTATTGATTTCGATCTGAAAAAGGCGTTCCCTAACGATAATGAAATCGCGGGACTGCTTAAGACGAAGAAAGAAGAGGTTATTGGTCTTAACGGCATATTCCGTTTTACGGTAAATGAAATAAGCCGGTTCAATCCTGCCGAAATCAACCAGGAATTGTTCGACAGGATCTACGGCGAAGGGGTCATTGGCTCCGAAGAGGAATTCAGGAACAGGCTCGATGAGGAGATCACTGCAAATCTTAAACACGAAACTGACTATAAATTATCACTCGATCTCAAGAATCTTGCGGTGGAGAAGACTGATTTCATGCTGCCTGAGGATTTTCTGAAAAGATGGCTTCTCAGGGTGAACGAAAAAACAACCGGGGAACAGATCGAAAAGGAATTTGACACTTTCAGGCATGACCTTAAGTGGCAGCTGATCAGAAACAGCATAGCAAGGCAGAATGAGATCAAGATTACCGAGGAGGAGCTTCTGAAGGAAGCTGAAGACATTACAAGGCAACAGTTCAGGCAATACGGCCTTTTCTATGCAGCAGATGAGCAGGTTACCAACTATGCCAAAGAGACGCTTAAGCGTGAGGAGGACGCAAAGAGGATCGCTGATAAAATACTGGAAGAAAAAGTGATGGCCCTGGTAAAGGATATGGTTAAAATTGAACCGAAAACCGTATCTGTCGATGAGTTCAACAAACTGTTCGAATAGCGGAAGGTGCGGTTCGGTGATTAGCGTTATTTTTTGTATCTTTGTACCTGGAATTTTAAGAATTTTATCATGAGTAAATCAGATGATTTTGGAAAATTTGCAAGAAGCAGGCATGGCATTAGCAGTCTTGCTCTGCAGAGATATACCTCCGTCTGGAATGACAGTTATATCTCACCCACAATTATTGAGGAAAGACAGCTGAATGTAGCTTCGATGGACGTTTTCTCCCGTCTGATGATGGACCGCATCATATTTCTCGGGTTGCCGATCGACGATTATGTTGCCAACATCATCCAGGCACAGTTGCTCTATCTCGACTCTTCTGATCCGGGAAAAGATATCCAGATCTATTTCAATACTCCCGGAGGCTCGGTTAATGCCGGACTTGGAATCTACGACACCATGCAATACATCTCCGCTGATATCGCGACCATATGCACAGGAATGGCGGCCTCGATGGGAGCAGTTTTGCTAACAGCGGGGAAGAAAGGCAAACGGTCAGCACTCAAGCACTCAAGGATAATGATCCACCAGCCCATGGGAGGAGCCGAAGGACAGGCCTCCGATATTGAGATCCAGGCAAGGGAGATCCTGAAGCTGAGGAAAGAACTGTATGAAATTATTGCACTCCATTCAGGGAATCCGATAGAAAAAGTTGAAAAAGACTCTGACAGGGATCACTGGATGACATCCCAGGAGGCTAAAGATTATGGCATGATCGATGAGATCCTTCAAAAATCAGAACACTAACTGGTGATGGATAAATGCTCATTCTGCGGCAGGACCAAAAAAGAGGTCAACCTGCTTATCGCCGGCCTTGAAGGCCATATATGCGATAATTGCATCGAACAGGCCAGTGCCATTATGAACGAGGAACTGGGTGCCAAGAAGAATGCTGCCTTTGAAACCATAAACCTTCTTAAGCCTGCCGAGATCAAGCATTTCCTTGATGAGTATGTCATCGGTCAGGACATGGCCAAGAAGATCATCTCCGTGGCTGTCTACAACCATTACAAAAGGCTGATGCAAAAGCCTGATACTGAAGATATTGATATTGAGAAATCAAATATCATCCTCGTTGGCGAAACAGGTACCGGGAAAACGCTCCTTGCAAGGACTGTCGCTAAAATGCTTCATGTTCCATTTACCATCGTTGATGCAACGGTTCTGACCGAAGCCGGATACGTTGGCGAGGATATTGAAAGTCTTTTGACAAGGCTTCTTCAGAATGCCGATTATGATGTTAAGGCTGCACAGCGAGGCATTGTCTTTATTGATGAGATCGATAAGATAGCAAGGAAAGGCGATAATCCGTCAATAACCCGTGATGTGTCAGGCGAAGGGGTTCAGCAGGGCCTTCTCAAGCTGCTCGAGGGTTCGATTGTGAATGTCCCTCCCCAGGGCGGCCGCAAACACCCCGAACAGAAGATGATCCCGGTCGATACAAAAAATATTCTTTTTATCTGCGGCGGTGCATTTGAGGGTATCGAAAAGAAGATCGCCCACAGGCTCAACACCCAGGTTGTCGGATTCGGAGCAGCCAAGGCAAGGGAAAGGATTGATAAGGACAACCTCCTTAAATATATTGCACCCCAGGATTTGAGAGCTTACGGGCTGATCCCGGAGATAATAGGAAGGTTACCTGTGCTGACACATCTCGATCCACTCGACAGGGATGCCCTGAGGGCTATCCTGACAGAACCAAAGAATGCCCTTATAAAGCAGTATATCAAGCTTTTCAAGATGGATAACATTGAGCTCAGCTTTGGTGAGGGAGTCCTGGAATTTATCGTTGACAAAGCCATCGAGTTCAAGCTTGGCGCCCGGGGACTCCGGTCGATCTGCGAGGCAATAATGCTCGATGCCATGTTCGATTCCCCTTCAACAAAAGTGACTGAACTGACTATCACAACCGATTATGCCGTCAGAAAGCTTGAGAGGATTGACATGAAGGTTCTGAAAGCTTCATAAAATACGTATTATAATACGTATTATAATATGTCTTTTAATACGTATTATAATACGTATTTCTTATTTCTCTGATCTTTTTTTTTCGTAGATCACATACGAATATGGGAGCTTTGCTTCATCTCCCGAAATAAATCCGGTATTTTCGACAACCTTCCATATCCTCATGTCGATTTTCGGGAAATACACATCAGCCCTGGCTTTCCTGTGCACGTGCGTGATATACAACCGGCCGGCCAGCGGCATGAACTGACGATAAACGCTTGCACCGCCGATGATGAATATCTCTTCGCCGGGGCTGCACTTCCCCAAAGCGTCTTCAACCGAGTAGGCTGTTATTGAGCAGTCGATGCATTCGCCTGGAATATCGGTGAGTACGATGTTTTTCCTCCCGGGAAGCGGCTTCCTGGGGAGCGATTCCCATGTTTTTTTCCCCATTATCAGGGTCTTTCCCATGGTCAGGTTCTTGAATCTTTTCAAATCTTCGGGGATATGCCATAATAGGTCATTATCCTTTCCGATTCCCCTGTCATCTGATACTGCAGCTATTAACGAGATCATGCTGATTTTTTTATACTGATATTTCTCCCTTTATATGCGGGTGCGCATTATAGTCCGACAATGTGAAATCCTCATACCTGAAACTGAAGATGTCGGTCACCTCCGGATTAAGTGTCATTTTCGGAAGCCTGTACGGTTCCCTGGTAAGCTGAAGCTTCACCTGCTCAATATGATTTAGGTAGATGTGGGCATCGCCCAGGGTATGAATAAATTCCCCCGGCTTCAGTCGTGTTGCCTGTGCAACCATCAGGGTAAGCAATGCATATGATGCAATGTTGAAGGGAACTCCGATAAAGATGTCGCAGCTTCTCTGGTAGAGCTGGCATGACAGCTTCCCGTTCGCAACATAGAACTGAAAAAGGACATGACAGGGAGGAAGGGCCATTTTATCGGTCTCCCCGGGATTCCAGGCCGACACAATATGTCGCCTGGAATCGGGAGTGTTCTTAATTGAGCTGATGACATTGCTCAGCTGGTCGATCTTCCTTCCGTCGGCAGCCGGCCACGAACGCCACTGGGAACCGTAAACCGGACCCAGGTTTCCATTCTCGTCAGCCCATTCATTCCATATCTTCACGCCATTTTCGGTCAGATACCTGATATTCGTCTCACCGGAGATGAACCACAGAAGTTCATGGATTATCGATTTTAGATGAAGCTTCTTGGTAGTCATAGCCGGGAACCCCTCTTCGAGGTCAAATCGCATCTGGTATCCAAAAATACTTATTGTGCCGGTTCCCGTCCTGTCGGATTTCCTGGTACCTTTCTTTAATACATTGTCAAGAAGTTCAAGATACTGCTTCATAATGAGATCTTAAAAACTTATTTGGGTGATATTCTTGCTGCCCAGCCGCCTCCCGGGGCCATTTCAATTTTCACTTTTTCACCCGGTTTGAGATCCCTGATCAGATGCTTGTAATCCTGTGCGTGCCTGTCGGCGTTTATTCCATCCTGAAAAATATCAATTGTATATTCCCCTGCAGGCAGGAAAGAAAGATCGAGTTCCAGCTGACGCCCGCTCCAGTCGGTCATGCCGCCTATAAACCAGTCATTGCCCGAGCGCCGTGCAAGCAGGAGAAAATCGCCGACTTTTGCGTCAAGCACTTTCAGGTCATCCCATACAACAGGAACTCTGGTCAGGAAATCAGTGCATTCCTGTTCCTTCATATAGTTGGAAGGAGTATCGGAAAGCATTTGCAACGGACTTTCATAGATAACATACATTGCCATCTGGTGAACCCTGGTTCCCTGGCTCGCAGGCCGGGTGAACTGAGGATTAAAATTGTCCCTGTCCATATTGATCATTGCACCCGGTGTAAAATCCATCGGACCTGCAACCATCCTGGTGAAAGGCAGGGTAACATCATGTTCCGGAGATATTGTCCTTTCCCACTTGCTGTTTTCCATACCCTTTACACCCTCGCGGGTAAGGGCATTGGGATAAGTGCGCTGAAGCCCGTCGGGCTTATACGAACCATGAAAGTCAATAAGCAGGTGATGCTCGGCTGTTTTCCTGGCAGCTTCATAGTAGAAATTGACTATTTTCTGGTCATCCCTTTGCATAAAGTCGACCTTGACCCCTTTGACTCCCCATTTCTCGTACAGTACAACAGCTTCATCAATATCGTCCCAGAAAGTCTTCCAAACAACCCAGAGGATCACTCCTACATTTTTGCTCTCAGCGTATTTGCATAGTTCCGGGACATTGATCGCGGGAATGGACTGAAGAACGGTAGTACCTGTCTTGTACCATCCTTCATCGAGTATTATGTACTCAATTCCGTTCTTTGAGGCAAAATCTATATAATACTTATATGTATCGTTGTTGATTCCCGACCTGAAGTCCACTCCGTAAATATTGTTGGCATTCCACCAGTCCCATGCAACCTGCCCCGGTTTGATCCACCTGGTATCAGTCAGCCTGTTTGGCGATCCGAGCCTGTAAACGAGATCGCTCTCAACAAGCTGGCCGTCAGTGGGGGCTATTACAAACACCCTCCATGGGAATGTCCGTGTTCCCTTTGTTACGGCAACATAATCTTTTGTTGAAGTAACAAAAAGATCCCGGTCGGTTTTAAGGTTTTCAGTCTCAGGGTAGCCGGGCTGCACGCCGGTCATCTTACCCGAACCCGCACCCCTGATCCACATCCCCGGGTAATCCTCAATGTCTGCTTCGGTAAAAAGCACGTTTACCCCGTTTGACCTGAACAGGGTTGGAAGGCTGGCCAGATGACTTTTATCAATGGTGTCAAGCGATGAATAGATAAAAACCCTTTCATTGTGTGACATGAAACTCTCCTCGAGAGGGTACCATGAATATGAACCCGAAGGGAACTGCAGATCGAGCATTTCATTTTTAACCGTGATCTCATCTCTGAGTGAAGTCTCGAACCTGTAAGCCACACCATCATTGGAGGCTCTGAACATGATTGCAGCTCCCGACCTGAAAGTGAGCAGCAGGGTATTGCAGTTATCCTCTGATCGTGATCTTTTATAAGCGACAACAGGTTCAATAATCTCGTTTATCTTTCCCGGTGTGGCTTTTCTGACAACCTCATTATTGCACAGTATCCTGCCGTCGGTGAGCACCATTCCGGCTTTGGCCGAGGTTATGATCTCCTTCCCATCACAGGCGGCTGACCAGGTAAGTCCGGCGCCGGCTGAAATCGTCACAACGATTCTGCCGTCAGGTGAACTGACTTTGTAATCCTTTGCAAATGAATGGACTGATATAAATACCAGCAGTAAGATGAATAAAGATTTTAGTCTCATTATAATAGGTTTTTGATTTGTTGCTTATCAGAAGGTTTGACACGAAAAGAGGGACGTCATTCTTTCCTCTTTTTCCGTTTCTCTATTTCATCCCTGATTGCTGCAGCTTTTTCGTAATCTTCAGTCTTTACCGATTCGTCGATCATCTTATAAAGTTCGTCATCAGAGAAGCTTTCAAATCCGGTGTTCCCGGTTTCGAAAATTGTATCATTGTCGCTGTCAGCCGTTGCATCCGCTTCAGTTGATGTAATGGTGATCCCGGCTTTCTGGAGTATTTCCTCGGTTATATAAATCGGGCATCCGAATCGCAACGCAAGAGCAACGGCATCGGAGGTGCGGCTGTCGATCGACAGCTCTTTATCCCCGTTATTGCAAAGCAGCCTTGAATAAAAGACACCCTCTTCAAGCTTATAGATCATCACTTCAATCATTGTAATATTGAATTCATCGGCGAAGCTTTTGAAAAGATCGTGGGTTAACGGCCGCGGGGGTTCAAGATTTTCAATTTTAATCACAATTGCCTGAGCTTCAAAGCCCCCAATAATGATAGGAATCCGTCTTTCACCGTTCTCTTCGACAAGGATCAGGGCATATGCTCCCGACTGTGTTTGGCTGTACGAAATACCCAATACTTTAAGCTTTACCCTCTTCATATCAATTGATTAAAAACCAGAAGAATATCTGCTCCAAAATTGCATTTGACAAATATAAAGATAATAGCAGTAAGGCCAAGTTTAAAAATATTTTTTTTTCAACAGACGAAACAGGGGCAGTTCTGATAATCTTTGTTCCTTCCTCCGATCCCTGCTAAATATTAACGATTTGCAGGGATGGATGTTCAGGCATGCAAAAAAATTGAATGTAAGGTTTGTAAATAAATGAATTTGTATATCTTTGCAGTCCGATTTTGAATTAATCCCACGGGGCTCACAAAGAGACAGGTCATAGACAGCCTGCCCGCCTCACGGAGTAACATAATAAAGAAAGAAAATGTACGCAATCGTTGAAATTGCAGGTCAGCAGTTTAAAGTAGAAGAAGGCAAAAAGATCTTTGTTCATCGCCTTGAAAACGAACCGGGTAACAATGTCAGATTCGATAAGGTCCTTCTGGTGGAAGACGGTGAAACCATTATGGTTGGTGAGCCCGCCATCAAGGATTATGTTGTTGAAGGCAAGGTAATTGATAATGTAAGGGGCGACAAGGTTATTGTCTTCAAGATGAAGAGAAAAAAAGGCTACAGGATAAAAAACGGCCATCGCCAGAACTTCACACAGATTGAAATAACCGGTATAGGCGACAAAGAAACTCTTAAGCACAGAGCTCCTGAGAAGGAAGTCGTTAAGAAAGCCGAAAAGAAAGTAGTTGAAGCAGTTGAGGAGCCTGCAGTTGAAAAGAAAACCACCGGCAGGAAACCCGCGGGAAAAAAGACGGCAGTGAAGAAAGAAGCGGAAGCTGTGGTAGAAAAAAAGAAACCTGAAGCTAAAAAAGCCGCAGCCAAAAAACCGGCTGTCAAAAAGACTTCAAAAACAAAAGAATAGAACAGTAATCCGGACGATTAAAATAAAAAATTATGGCACATAAAAAAGGAGCAGGCAGTTCTCGTAACGGCCGCGATTCGGAAAGCAAACGACTTGGAGTTAAGCTCTTCGGAGGGCAGGCAGCCAAAGCAGGCAGTATCATCGTTCGTCAGAGGGGTACCAGGCACAACGCCGGCCTTAATGTCGGAATAGGAAAGGATCACACCCTTTTTGCACTGGCCGATGGTGAGGTGGAATTCAAAAAGAGAAAAGATAACAAGGTTTTTGTATCGATAAAACCGGTCACGGAATAACATCTTATACAGGATATTCAGGCTCCCGAAATTCTTTTCCCGATGAGGAAAGCAGTACCGGGAGTTTTTATAATTTTACAGCGGGCTTTCAGGCCTGCTTTTTTTATTAATTCTATAACAATATGCTTACCATCAACCTTATCCGCGAAAAAAAGGATTTTGTAACCGAAAGACTCAAAATTAAGAACTTTAATGCAGGGGAAATAATCGCGAAAATCCTGACCCTCGACTCATCACGGCGTGAGATACAATTACGGGCCGATACCCTGCAGGGGGAGATGAACCGGATCTCAAAAGAGATCGGCGAACTGATGAAACAGGGAAAGCGGACTGAGGCGGATGCTGCACGTGAAAAAACATATTCACTAAAGGAGGAAATTAAATCACAATCAGACAAACTTCCCCCTCTTGAGAATGAACTGAGGAATGAGATCATAAAATTGCCGAATCTGCCGTACAAACTCGTTAAACCAGGCCACGGAGCTGATGACAATGAAAAGGTAAAGGAGGGAGGAATGATCCCTTCATTGCCTGATACTGCGCTCCCTCACTGGGATCTGATAAAGAAATATGATATAATAGATTTTGACCTCGGGATTAAGCTTACAGGCGCCGGTTTCCCGGTCTATAAGGGCAAAGGAGCAAAGCTTGAAAGGGCATTGATAAATTATTTCCTCGACCAGGGCGAAAAAGCCGGATACACCGAAATTATGCCGCCAATTATGGTCAATGAGGATTCGGGCTTCGGTACCGGACAGCTGCCCGACAAAGAGGGACAGATGTATCAAGTCGGAATCGACAATTTTTACCTTATCCCTACCGCCGAAGTGCCTGTCACAAATATCTACAGGGATGTCATACTCAGCGCCGATCAGCTTCCCGTTAAGAATATTGCATATACCCCCTGCTTCAGAAGGGAAGCCGGTTCATGGGGAGCCCATGTAAGAGGACTTAACCGTCTTCACCAGTTTGATAAGGTCGAGATTGTCAGGATTGCACATCCCGAACATTCATACGAATCGCTCGAAGAAATGGTGGTCCATGTTGAAAGCCTCGTTACGGGGCTTAACCTCCCCTACCGGATCCTGAGACTATGCGGAGGCGACATGTCGTTTACCTCAGCGATGACCTATGATTTTGAGGTTTGGTCGGCAGCCCAGAAAAGGTGGCTTGAAGTGAGCTCTGTTTCAAATTTTGAATCATTCCAGGCCAACCGGCTGAAATGCAGGTTCAGGGAGAAAGGGGAAAAGCAGACGAAGCTTGTACATACACTCAACGGGAGCGCCCTTGCACTTCCCAGGATTGTAGCTGCCATTCTTGAGAATAACCAGACAGAATCCGGGATAAAAATACCCGCAGCACTGATTCCATACACAGGTTTTGATATAATAGCTTAATTCTGCCCCCTTCAGAGGTCGGGGATGGTACAAACATGGACAGGACCAGACAATCTTATATCTACGCCGGGCTGGCAATACTATTCTGGTCGACAGTCCCCACTGCATTTAAACTGGGCCTTGCCGAACTTCCGATCCTGCCCATGCTCACAATTGCTTCGGTGACTTCTGCAATTGTCCTGTTCCTTATACTTTTAAAGGATGGAAAAATCTCCCTGCTAAAGGATTCAGGCCCAAAAGAACTTTTGAACTCGGCTCTCCTGGGATTCATAAATCCATTCCTTTATTACATTATCCTTTTGAGGGCTTACCAGCTGCTTCCGGCACAGGTGGCCCAGCCGCTTAACATGATATGGCCCATAATACTCGTATTTCTGTCAGTACCCATCCTTAAGCAGAAAATTGCAAAAAAAAGTTTTCTTGCCCTCTTCATAAGTTTCGGAGGGGTTTACCTGATCTCATCGCAGGGCAGCCCCTTCAGTCCGGGGAACGCTGATCTCAGTGGAGTTCTCCTGGCGACCGGGAGCTCGGTATTCTGGGCATTTTACTTCATTCTGAATGTGAAGGATAAAAGAGATGAAGCCGTTAAGCTTTTTCTGAATTTCCTTTCCGGATCGATCTACCTTGCCGCTGCGCTGGTCATTACCGGTTCCTGGCCTGAGAATATCAGCTTTAAGGGAGTTGCCGGTTCGGTTTATATCGGAATTTTTGAGATGGGCATAACTTTTTATTTCTGGCTGAAAGCTCTTCAATTATCGCCAACCACCGACAAGGTGAGCAACCTGGTTTACCTGGCCCCGTTCCTCTCACTTGTTTTTGTGCACTTTATCCTTCATGAACCCGTTTATTATACAACTCCGGCAGGATTATTGCTGATAATATCAGGAATATTGATACAAAACAGAAAACCTAAAAACATATAATCAGCTATCTTTGTTGTTTCAGGAGGCTGAAGTTAAACTACATGAAGTATGAAAAAAATAGTATTCACTGCATTCATTTTTCTGGCTCTCTTTTCATCGTGTAAAAAAGAAGATCCCCCTCCGGTGGATGATGGCGATAACGTGCTGACTGATGCCATGGCGAGGGACAGCCTGTATTACCTGATGCAGCAGTGGTATTATTGGTATGATCTTATGCCGGTAGTTACGAAAGAGAACTATAGCGATCCGTACGACCTGATGGATGCAATGCGTTATCAGCCTCTCGACAAATGGAGTTTTGTTGCCGATTATGACGAATTCATTGCAGAGATGCAGGGAACATTTGTGGGGCACGGGTTCAGGATCGGGCTTGATGAATCAGATAATGCTCGCATAGCATTGATCTATGAGAGATCCCCGCTTTACACTGAGGGGGTGCGCCGCGGCTGGATCGTGGAAAAAGTAAATGATGTTGACATTGCTCCTATTCTTAAGTCGGGCGATGGTACAGCCTACAGTAACCTGATCGGTCCGGGCACTGCAGGAATAACAAATAAATTCCTCTTCCGGCGTCCCGACAATACAACGGTAACAATCAGTTCCACTAAAAGCACATTCACCCTCAACTCAGTGATTCTCTACGATACCCTTCATCTCTCATCAGGAATAACGGGGCATCTCGTTTTTGAATCATTCATCGAACCTTCGGAGGATGAACTTAAGGAAGCCTTCGCATTTTTCAAGGAGAACAATGTCAAAGACCTTATACTTGACCTGAGATATAATTCAGGCGGGTATCTTTATATAGCACAACAACTTGCAAGTTTCATAGCAGGAAATACCCCCGCCAATACAAGTTCTGTCTTTGCCTTGTTGTCATATAATGATAAACGCCAGAGTCAAAATTCATCCTTTAAATTTCTGTCAACCGTAAGTCCGCTTTCACTGCAGCGACTTGTTGTGATATCGACCCGGCTTACCGCATCGGCAAGCGAAGCCGTCATGAATGGCCTGAAACCCTTAATGCCCGTTGTAAGCATAGGCGATACAACAAACGGGAAACCTGTAGGCATGAACGGATGGACTGTCGGAGAAAAGTACTTTTTCTGGCCTATAACATTCAAGATAGTTAACAAGAATAATGAAGGTGACTATTTCGACGGGATCCTGCCTGATAAATCAGTCATTGACGATATTACACATGATTTTGATGACAGGTCGGAACTTTGTCTTGAAGAGGCGATCCATTACCTGGAGACGGGCTCGGTGTCGTCAAAGGCATTGAAGGGAGTCCCGTCATTTTATCGTAATCCGCAGTTCTCCGAAAAACCATCATGGGTTGATAACGGATTAATGATAGATAAGTAAATTTTGACAGTCTCAGTTACAATCTCTTGAAAAAAGGGCAGCAGGAAAGGATAATTCTGGGCATCGACCCCGGCACCAATATTACGGGATATGGTGTAATTAAGATTACCGGCCGGGAACCTGAGCTTATCGCAATTGGTTCGTTTGATCTTTCCAAATTCGGGGACCATTACCTGAAGATCAAGCATATCTTTGAAAGGACGCTTGGCATAATTGAGGAGTATCATCCTGATGAGCTTGCCATTGAAGCCCCCTTTTATGGTAAAAATGTTCAATCGATGCTTAAGCTGGGACGGGCCCAGGGGGCTGCGATTGCCGCTGCACTCAGCCACTCGCTCCCTATTTTTGAATATGCCCCCAGAAAGATCAAAATGTCGATAACCGGCCGTGGCGCTGCTTCAAAGGAACAGGTAGCTTCGATGCTCATGCGTATACTGAAGTTTGAAAAAATGGAGGTCAAGCTTGATGCCACCGATGGACTTGCTGCTGCATTATGTCACTTTTATCAGACCAACAACCCGCAGAGCGAAAAAGCTTATAGCAGCTGGAAGGATTTTATGAGCCAGAATCCCAAAAGGGTAAAAAAACAATAGGATCTCAGATTACTGAAAAGGCCAGGACTGCAACGCTTACCTTTACATTTTCAATTTTCAGCAATTCATTCGTACATGCTTCGAGAGTGGATCCGGTTGTAATAACATCATCGATCAGCAGGATATGCTTGTCCTTCAATTTATCGCTTTCAGTTACCTTAAAAATACCTTCAACATTTGTCCAGCGGTCATACCGCGATTTTTTTGTTTGAGTTTTTGTGACATTAGCTCTGATAAGTGATGTCGTATCAACAGTCAGACCCGTAACATCCGAGATCCCGGATGAGATCATTTCGCTTTGGTTGAAGCCTCTTTTCCGCTTCCTTGAGGGGTGCAACGGGACCGGAATTATAAGATCCACCCCGTCAAGAAATCTTGATTCCCTCAGTGACAGGGCATATATCCTGCCAAGCTCAAAACCGACCTCTCTGACTCCCTTGTATTTCAGCTGGTGAATCAGCTTCCTGATCCTGCTGTCCCGCGTATAAAATGAAAATGCAGCTACCCTTTCAACCATGCATCTGCCCCAGAACAACCGGGCGGCCGGGTTATCGGCTTTCAGGTGATAATTGGTCCTGGGTATTGACACGTAACATTCGGTACAGATCAGGTTTTCATTCCTCATCAAATGATTACCGCATCCGTAACATATGCGGGGAAAGAGGAGACTTATGAAATCGTCCCACAGATTATAATAGTAACCCATGCAGCGAGCAGAATTATCTTCTGCAAAGGTATTAAAGAATTACTTTTTCGCTGATGCTTTTAGCGATATTCCTGAATTCTTCGGGAGAGAATTTCAGTTTGGGCTTTTTGAAGTTCAGATCCTCCATAGAATCCATCGGGACAAGGTGCACATGTGCATGAGGAACCTCCAGCCCGATTACAGCAATGCCAATCCGGTTACAGGGGATAGCTTCCCTGATGGCCTCTGCAACTCTTTTTGAAAAGATGCTGAGTTCCGAAACAGTAGCATCATCAAGATCGAAGATATAGTCTGTTTCCTGCTTGGGAACAACAAGAGTATGCCCTGCCCTCAGAGGATTTATATCCAGAAAAGCGTAGAACTTTTCATTTTCTGCGATCTTATACGAAGGAATCTCCCCATTAATGATCTTTGTGAAAATGGTTGCCATAAAACCTGGTTTGGTATTACAGTGATATTGCAATAATCTCAAAAGGGATTATACCTGACGGGACTTTAATTTGCACAATTTCGCCCACCTTTCTGCCAATCAGCCCCATGGCGATTGGAGAACTTATAGCGATTTTTCCCTGTTTAAAATTGGCTTCGCTCTCAGGAACAATCTGGTATTCCATTACACTGTCGTTCTTTTTGTTCCTGATCCTTACCCTGTTAAGTATCCTGACTGTTTCGGTGTCTATCCTGGTCTCATCAATGAGCCTTGAACGGGCAACAATATCCTCTAGCCTTGAGATTTTCATCTCAAGCATTCCCTGGGCTTCCTTGGCTGCTGCATACTCTGCATTTTCCGAAAGATCACCTTTATCCCTTGCCTCTGCGATCTGCTTCGACAACGAAGGCCGTTCCACCATCCTCAGATGATCAAGTTCTTCCTTCAGCTTCTGAAGACCT
Organism: uncultured Bacteroidales bacterium; assembly: GCA_963737255.1. Classification (GTDB taxonomy): domain Bacteria; phylum Bacteroidota; class Bacteroidia; order Bacteroidales; family VadinHA17; genus LD21. The sequence continues at coordinate 168,701 of CAVTSB010000002.1, read as the reverse complement.
TCTTCCGTTATGTAAATAACATCTGTCATGTTTCCCGTTGGAGTCAAAAAAATAGAAGAATTCCGGGAGTCCGGAACTCTTCACAAGCAAATATAAAAAATCTTTAACTATTTACAAAATAAAAGTTGCGAAAAGCAGTACTGCACAAGTAATTATCCTGTAAGATAAAGCAATTTAAGTTTATCTGTACTTCTTTCCTGTTTTTCTCCCGGTTTCGGCAGCTTTTTTCCGTTTTACCTTGTACCGCTGGTCAGCATCCTTGCGGTTTTGAACCATACGTTCCTGTACTTCAGGCGATTGGATCTTGACTGCTCTCTTCCGCGATTCTTTTACATACTCATTGTATTCTTTATTCAGTTTGTTTTCATTTGCTTCCTGTTTCTTCTTTGCTCTAACTACACTCCTTGGTTCCCTTACCTTTTTTTGCTTGGTATTCAAGGTTTTGCCAAATAATCCCTTTTCATTATTCCGTGCACTCCCTCGTGAACCCTGGGCCTGACCGGAAGAAACGGCAAGAATGATAACAATGAAGGTAAAAAATAACTTCCTGATTGCTAAATTATTCATATCCTTTTGATTACAATAAATACACAACAAAGATACCTATTATTAAACCGTAATATTAATTTTGTATTGAATTAGCGATAAAATGATGTCATTTTCAAAACGGGGATTTTTAATAATTGTTGTAATTTTTGCATTGATCCAGTCATCCTGCAACAAAGAGGATAATGATGTTATTCCTGACGAATTTGTTGATTTTACAATCGATCTCCTCGATCCCGAGTTTGTAAACCTTACAGTTATAGGTGCATGTGATACTGTCGACGCAACGACCAATAACTGGGGTTTCAGGTCAGCAGGCTATGACAATAACGGGATAATCATCTACAGGGGGCCGGAGGAATACTATGCATTTGACAGGACCTGTCCCCACGATTTTGCAGTGAACGGACTCAGCATCAGGGTCGCAGTGGATTTTGCCCTTGCAACATGCCCGGAATGCGGTACCGTTTATTCCCTTTCGACTTATGGATTGCCGATCTCAGGCATTGGCAGATATTCCCTCAAGAACTATAATACAACTTTTGACGGTGAAAGGTATATAAGGGTATGGAATAAATAGCCTTAATATCTGTAATGCTCAGGCTTATACGGTCCGTTTTGCTGTACCCCGATATATTCCGATTGCTCTTTCGTCAGTCTTGTCAGTTTTACGCCCAATTGATCGAGATGCAGCCTGGCAACTTCCTCATCGAGGTATTTCGGCAGCCTGTAAACACCGATTTTGTAGTCATTTTTCCACAGGTCGATCTGGGCTAAAGTCTGGTTACTGAATGAGTTGCTCATAACGAACGAAGGATGTCCGGTTGCACAGCCAAGGTTTACAAGCCTTCCTTCAGCCAGGATGAAAATCGCATGTCCGTCGGCAAAAAGATACTTGTCAACCTGCGGCTTTATATTTATCCTTTCGACTCCCGGGGTGCTGTTCAGGCTGTCGACCTGGATCTCATTGTCAAAATGGCCTATATTGCAGACGATGGCCTGATCCTTCATCTTCATCATATGCTCGAATCGTATGATATCCCTGTTACCGGTTGCTGTAACAAAAATATTGCCCTCATCAAGTGAATCCTCAACAGTCTTGACCTCAAATCCTTCCATCGATGCCTGGAGCGCGCAGATTGGATCAATTTCAGTTACAATCACGCGTGCGCCATAGGCTTTCATTGATTTCGCACAACCTTTACCCACATCGCCGTAACCGCAGACAACAACGACTTTCCCAGCGATCATTACATCTGTAGCCCTCTTTATCCCGTCGGCCAGCGATTCACGGCATCCGTACAGGTTATCGAATTTCGATTTTGTGACCGAATCATTTACATTAATTGCCGGTACAAGCAGCTCATTATTTTCCATCATCTGATAAAGCCGGTGAACGCCGGTTGTGGTCTCTTCCGAAATCCCCTTCAGCTCACTAACCGCCCTGTGCCATTTCCCGGGTTCCTGAACGAGCAATTCCTTAAGAGTGTCCTGGATAATCCCTTCCTCTCTGCTGGCCGGTGTTTTATCGAGTACGGACCGGTCATTTTCAGCCTTAAATCCAAGATGAACAAGGAGCGAAGCATCTCCCCCGTCATCCACAATAAGGTTCGGACCTTTTCCGCCGGGGAATGAGAGTGCCTGGGCGGTGCACCACCAATACTCTTGAAGCGTTTCCCCCTTCCAGGCAAAAACAGGTATTCCATTTGCGGCTATTGCTGCAGCGGCATGATCCTGAGTGGAGAAAATATTGCAGCTTGCCCATCGAACGTCGGCGCCAAGCTCGACTAGCGTCTCGATAAGCACTGCCGTCTGTATTGTCATATGCAGCGATCCGGTAATTCTTGAGCCTTTCAGGGGCTTTTCAGATGAGTATCTTTTTCTGATTGCCAGCAATCCCGGCATCTCTTTTTCCGCAATTTCAATTTCTTTCCTGCCAAAAGCTGCGAGGGAAATATCTTTTACAGAATATTGTTTGGTATCTACCATTATGTTCATCAGTAATTTATATAATTGATTCCGTTGACAAAGTTAACAAAAAATTCAATGCTGTTGTTCGGTAAGCAGCCTCATGGCGTCCTTCCTGTCAAGCTCCATCTGCCTTACCAGCCCGCTTATAGTCCCGAACCTGATTTCATCCCTGAGCCTGTACCTGAAAATAACCCTGACAGCCATACCGTAAATATCAGCGTCAAAATTAAATATGTGCACTTCAACTGACCTGATCTCCGGGTCACTATTAACTGTCGGATTTGATCCGATGCTCAGCATGCCGGTGAGTCTTCTGTCTTCAAGCTCAACTTCAACGGCATAGACTCCATCAGCCGGGACGAGCTTATATTCATCAGGCTTAATATTTGCTGTCGGAAATCCGATGGCTTTGCCTATCTTCCTTCCCCCGACTACTATTCCGCCCAGGGAATAGCTGTGTCCCAACCAGCTGTTGGCCTCTTCAATCCGTCCGCTGAGAAGAGCCTCGCGGATCGAGGTTGAACTGATAGCACCCCCGGGTGAAGTAACTTCATTCACTTTTTGGACTGTGAAACCGTATTTCCCGGCGCATTCGCTGATGGTAGTGAAATCCCCTTCCCTGCCCCTGCCGAAATGGTGGTCATATCCTACTATCAGATGTTTTATGCCTATCTTTTCAACAAGTATCAGCCTGATGAATTCGCAGGCTGACATATTTCTGATAAACTCATTGAATTCGATAATAATAAGGTGGTCGATCAGAGTCTCCTGAAGGAGCTTTGTTTTTTCAGCCATTGTCGAAAGGAAAAACAATCCCTTGCGGTTATCAGAAAGTACAATTCTCGGATGCGGATCGAAAGTAACAACAACTGATTCTCCCCCTGCCGTATGCGCCTGTGAAACCAGCGATTCCAGGAGCATCCTGTGCCCCCTGTGAACTCCGTCAAAGATACCCAGGGTAACGACCGGCTTTTTCAGCTCCAGATTTTCATAACCCACATGGATGATCATACTTTCTTCAATTGAGATTGTAAAATTAGTAAAGAGCGGTTAACGCAGGCAAAATAATGATTTTGTTTCGTACTTTTATAGAAAGAATCCCTAAATAACTCATCGCTATGAATCCTGCTAAATTTTATCACTCCGATCCCTGGCTTGATCCTTTCAAAGGTGCAATTGAAAGCAGGATCAAAAAATGCGAGGTTAAGGAACACCAGCTTGCCGGTTCCTCAACACTGGAAGCGTTTGCCATGGGGCATTACTACTACGGACTTCACTCCACCGGGGACGAATGGATCTTCAGGGAATGGGCACCCAATGCTCAGAATATCTTCCTCACCGGTACATTCAGCGGATGGGAAGAAAAGAACGATTACAGGTTAAACAGAATAAACGCATACGGCGACTGGGAAATAAAACTTCCTCGTAGTGCGATGAACCATGGAGATCTCTTTAAGCTGGCGATGCATTGGAAGGGAGGCAAGGGTGAGCGGATCCCCTCATATGCCACCCGTGTGGTGCAGGATGAAAAAACAAAGATATTCAGTACGCAGGTCTGGAGCCCGGAGAAACCATATAAATGGAAAACGAAGGATTTCAGAACCCCCGATACAGCTCCTGTGATCTACGAAGCCCATATCGGCATGGCAACAGCAGAAGAAAAGCTGGGCACTTACCATGAATTCACCGAAAACGTTTTGCCATTGATCACAGCGTGCGGGTATAATACCATACAGCTGATGGCAATACAGGAACACCCTTTTTACGGATCGTTCGGTTATCATGTTTCAAATTACTTTGCAGCATCCTCAAGGTTTGGAACACCCGAGGATCTTAAAGAACTGATCGACAAAGCGCATGCTTCGGGAATACGGGTTATAATGGATATTGTCCATTCGCATGCAGTCAAAAATGTAAATGAAGGGCTTGGCTTGTTTGACGGAACGCCCGGCCAGTATTTCCATACAGGTGACAGGAGAAACCATGTTGCCTGGGATTCCTTATGCTTCGATTACGGTAAGGACAATGTTATTCATTTCCTGTTGTCGAATTGCAGGTACTGGCTTGAAGAGTACAGGTTTGACGGATTCAGGTTCGACGGAGTGACGAGCATGATATATTACAATCATGGCCTTGGAAAAAATTATACATCCTATTCCGATTATTTTGATGGCGGACAGGATGAGGATGCCCTTGTGTATCTTTACCTTGCCAACAAAATGATACACACTTTCAAACCCGGTGCCCTGACAATAGCGGAAGAGATGAGCGGGATGCCCGGCCTGGCATCCGACACAACAAAAGGGGGGTTTGGATTCGACTACCGTCTCTCCATGGGTGTCCCCGATATCTGGATAAAGCTTGTCAAGGATACTCCTGATGAAAACTGGGATACAGGACAGCTCCTGCATGAGCTGACCCAGCACCGTCCTGAAGAAAAGATAATCTCGTACTGTGAATCGCACGACCAGGCATTGGTTGGTGATAAAACGCTTATATTCAGAATGCTGGATGCCGAAATGTATACGGGAATGTCGAAATCCTATCACAGCATCGCTCTCGACCGTGGAATTGCCCTGCACAAGATGATCAGGCTCATTACCTTCGGTGCATCCGGAGGGGGCTACCTTAACTTTATGGGAAATGAATTCGGTCACCCGGAGTGGATCGACTTTCCAAGGGAAGGCAACAACTGGAGTTACAAGTATGCACGCCGGCAATGGCATCTGGCCCGGAACAACGATCTGAAATACTCCTTCCTTCTGAATTTCGACAATAACATGATCAGGCTTCACAAGCAGTACAGGATACTTGATGACATTTATGTCAACAAGGTATATGACAACAATTATGATAAAGTCCTGGCTTTTTCGCGGGGCGATTTCCTGTTCGTCTTTAATTTCAACGCCAACAGATCCTTTATTGATTACGGCTTTCCTTTAAAGGGCAAATTCAGGATTCTGCTCGATACTGATGATCCGGAATTCGGAGGATATAACAGGGTTGACAGGTCACAGGTTTATATGTCGACTAAAAAAGCAGAAAGGAACATCATTGATGTTCCCTTCTACCTGTTTCTTTATTTACCTTCAAGGACAGGCCTCGTTCTGAAGAGAGAGGCTGTCAGGAAAGCTACCGATATTTAGTCGATCCACCTCAGCAGATAGAAATCCTGCCGGTGAGGCAGATCCTTATGCTTGGGATAGAGCCTTATCCCGTAGAAGAATGTGCCCGCTTTTTCAGGCACCATGTTGGTCCTGTAAAGGCACCTCCCGTTTTTACTGCTTAATAATTTGAATTCCTGACTGGTGACAAATTCGTGTTCCCCCTGCCGGTTCAGATGTGTAAAAATAAATTCCACCCCAACATGTTCTTTTGGTATCTTTTTGATATCCAACGCAATTTCGGCATGGTAATCGTGTCCTGAGCGGTAAACATTTTCCTTTGGTTGTTCAAAATTAAAGCTCAGGACTTCGATATTATCCCATTCATCACGCATCGTTTTTTTCCAGGCTGCCATCTCTTTTGCTTTCTGGAAATCATCGGCGATAATATATTTATTCCTGGTCCACAATTTCGAATAATACTTCTCATAATAATCATCAAGCATCCTCTTCATCGTAAATTCGGGTGCGATCTTCACCATTGTATTTTTCACAAGGCTGATCCACTCGGCCGCTATTCCCTCACTGTTAACTGAATAGAATGCCGGTATTATCTCAAACTCGAGCATATTGTAGATTGTCTCTGCATCCACATCATCCTGAAGATCCTGGTTTTCAAAGGTTCGTCTTTTTGGCAAAGCCCATCCCGCATATGCCCGATAACCCTCAACCCACCAGCCGTCAAGCACACTGAAGTGGATGGTTCCGTTCATTACGGCTTTCTCGCCGCTTGTCCCCGATGCTTCAAGGGGCCGGGTCGGGGTGTTAAGCCATATATCGACCCCTCTGACGAGGCTTTTGGCCAGTTCAATATCATAATTCTCAAGAAAAACAACCTTTCCGGCGAACTGAGGCATCTGTGACACTTCATAAACCCGCCTTATAAGATCCTGTCCACCCCCGTCGTGCGGATGGGCTTTCCCTGCATAAATAAACTGAACAGGTTTTTCAGGATCGTTGACCAATCGTGCCAGTCTGTCGAGATCCCTGAAAAGGAGCGACGCACGTTTATAGGTTGCAAAACGCCTGGCAAAGCCTATCGTAAGGGCCTTTTCATTGAGATGTGTGCTGATATTCAATAAAGTCCGCGGGCTGACATGCTTATCGATCATTTCGAGCTGGAGCCTTTTCCTTATATTCGCGAAAAGGCTCTTTTTAAGACTTGTCTTGATCTTATAAACCTTCTTATCGTCAAGATTATACAGCTTCTCCCACTGGCTCCGGTCGGTCTGGTCAAAATTGTCGCTTCCCGTCATCTCCCTGTATACCTCCCTCCACTCAGGAGCTGTCCAGGTCGGGTGATGGACCCCGTTTGTGACATACCCGATATACAGCTCTTCACTCAGGTATCCCGGCCAAAGCTTATTGAACAATTTTTGGCTCACTTCTCCGTGAAGTCTGCTGACCCCGTTCAGTTCCTGCGACATATGCGTAGCCAGAAAGCTCATGTTAAATTTCCTGTCGGGATCTCCCTCGCAGCGCCCAAGCGCCATAAGTTCATCCCACGATATTGATAAACGTGCATGATAGTGAGGAATGTACTTCCTCAGCAGGTCCTCTTCAAAGGCATCATGGCCCGCAGGCACAGGTGTATGTGTGGTGAACAGGGTTGACGACCTGATAGCTTCTATTGCCTGATCAAATGTAAGATGATTATCACCCGTCATGGTTCTGAGCCGTTCCAGGCTGATAAAAGCCGAGTGTCCCTCGTTACTGTGGAACAGATCGGGTTTCAGTCCCATCTCCGTAAGCGCTCTTATGCCTCCGATACCCAGCACAAGTTCCTGTTTTAATCTGTTTTCATGATCGCCGCCATACAGGTAATGAGTTGTTGATCTGTCCTCAGGAGAGTTGTCATCAAAATCAGTATCGAGCAGGTAGAGGGAGACTTTGCCTATTTTTGCTTCCCAAACGCGTATATTTACCGTTCTGCCCGGCCAGACCATGCTTACGGTAAGCTGTTTCCCAGCTGCATCCTTGATCGGAATTATCGGCAGACGCGAAAATTCCTCGGCCTCATAAATTGTAAGTTGTTCTCCTTTAGGCCCTATTTTCTGCCTGAAATAGCCGTACCTGTAAAGAAGTCCGACTCCGATCAGCTTAAAATTCGAATCGCTGGCTTCCTTCAGGAAATCGCCTGCAAGTATGCCCAGACCCCCGGAATATATCTTAAGACTGGGGTGAATTCCAAACTCCATGCTAAAATAGGCAACCGATGGTTTTTCAGTGTCATCAGGCCTTTCAATGTATTCTTTGAATTTCCTGTATAATCTTTCAAGATCAGCGATGTAATCCTCGTCATCTTCCAGAACAAGCAGCCTTTTATAGTCAATCTTCTCAAGCAGAAGCTTAGGGTTATGATGCACATCATCCCATAGTGAAGGATCCATCCTCCTGAAAAGCGATTCCGCCTCTGTATTCCATGACCACCAGAGGTTGTTCGCCAGCTCCTTCAGCGTGGCCAGCTTATCGGGCACATCGCTCTGCACATAAATATCTTTCCAGACCGGAATCTGATGAGGCTTCCGGATCTGCATACCGGGGATCTGTTCAAACTGTACAAATTCCCTGGGCTCCTCCCTCCTCTCACTTGAAAGGCCGAGAGCCATATCATAGGCTGAGTAATAGTGTTTAACCAGGTTGTCCCACATTGCGATACGTGAAATCTCGTGGGCTTTTTCCCTGGCTTTATTAACCTCCTCGGGTGAAAGACCTATGTATTTGCGAATAAAATCCCTGATATCGGCAACCACCCTTGCTTCATTGTCATCGGTCCTTTCAACCACCACCATTCCGTTTCCGGGATCCTTAAAATATTTCTGAACCCAAAGGCCGAAACCCGAAAGTGATGTTGTCACCGAAGGAATTGAAAACATGAGGCTCTCAAGCGGAGTATAGCCCCATGGCTCATAATATGAGGGAAAAATAGTAAGGTCAAAGCCGATCAGGAGGTCATAGTACGACATGTTGAAGATGCCATCATTCCCATTAAGGTAAGAGGGTACAAAAATGATTTTTACCTGTGATTCCTTACTGTTATCCAGGCTATTAGTGCTGATACTCTGGAGAACAGGATCGGAAGAAGGGTAGTGAAGGTAATGGGTGAGATATTTTTCACCGACGTTAAGAGGTCCTTTATCATCGAGATAATCAATCAGATCCTGCCGCGGGCCTTTATGATAGGCAGGTATCAGGATAAATGCAACGCACTCCTTCGGCAGTTTATCCTTCTTGTTCAGGTCTCCAAGCGAATCGATGAATATATCCACGCCCTTGTTCCTGAACTCGTATCTTCCGCTGATTGCAATAAAGACAGTATCGTCGGCCAGCTGGTAGCCGAGAACCGCTTCGGCAACCCGCTTAAGTTTTGCCCTGGCTTCCGACCTCCTCTCCCCAAAGATCTCCTTTGCAGGAACAAAGGAATCCTCAAAACCGTTGGGAGTCACAATATCGACGTCTTTGCCAAGGAAATAGGAGCATTCCCTTGAAGTTATCTCGCTTACTGTCGTAAAGGCGTCGGCTACGGAGGCTGAAATTTTTTCGAGCGACTGCTTTGCCACTACATTGAATTCACGTGAAACCTGGACCGCATTGTACTCCTTCATCTTCCCGTAGAGCGGCCTGTTATTTCCCGCAATGGCACGTCCCAGAACTGTTGCATGTGTTGTAAAAACAGTTGCAATCCATGGAGCATACTTTTCAAGGTACAGGATTCCGGTTCCTGTCATCCACTCATGAAACTGGGCTATAATATCATGCCGTTCACGGTAAAACGAAGTAAAGCTTTCAATCACCTTGCCCGCTGCAAAGCCGAAGAGGGCAGGTTCGACATAATCCCACTGGCCTGAGATACTGTCAAGCTTGTAGGTTTCCCAGAAGCCTGCAAAAATCTCATTCTGCTGACCAAAGTACGGAGTAAAATCGATGAGCAGCACCACGGGCTTCCCGGCGATGTTCCATCGTCCGGTCTTTACCCTCAGTCCATCATTTGCTGCCAGTGTCTTCCATTCTGAAAAAAGTGATTCGTCGGGAATGAATTCCGGATTTGTAACTTCTTCCCTCCAGACATCCGGTCCTATAAGTATGTAATTATCTCCAAGTTCATTAACAAGATTCAGTGCTTTTGTTGAGATTACAGTATGTATTCCTCCAACTTTGTTACAAACCTCCCAACTGGTCTCAAAAACTAGTTCAACATTCATTATATGGAAATTTGGTTCAGTTTAGTCTGATGATAAATTATCTCTGTTCATTTACATTAAATAACACAACCATCAGGTTATTGTTATGTCTTCTGTTTTTTTTTGGCAGCTGTCAGGCCAGGCTTCTTTTTTGTTGCTGCCTTCCCGTTGGCCTGTGTTTTCTTTCTGGCAGTGGCACTGGCCTTTAGATTTTTTCGCACGGGCTTGGTTTTGAGGTCATTGATTAGAGCTGATTGCTGGTCGATAATAAGTTCCTTTTCGCGTATAAGGGAATTAAGCTTGGATATCTCGTTTTGTTCAAAATTATCAGGTACAAATCTGTTGACCCTGATCTCGAAATCACTGAGCACATTCATATAATTCATAAAAGCATCATATGGCGTTTCGTAGGGATTGAAATATGCATGAACTGCTCCGTCGGAAAAGAATTTTGTCGCCATATAGTAAAAATGATCGCTTGCCTGCAGGTATTCCCAGTCTTTTCTTATCTGCAAATCCTCACACCTGCGAACCTTTTCGGTAAGATCATACAGCTTATCAAGGGCTGCGGCCTGGAGTTCATTCCCATGCCAGGCTGTTATATCACGTTCCTCATCAGCCCACGATATCGGTGATGTAACACTAATAGCCGAAACCGGCTGCAAATTGTCGGCTACTTCTGTCGGTGTCATAAATTTATATGGCGTCTTTTTCAGGATTGTTCCCGGCAGATGGTTCAGGAAGTCAAAAATTCCGGTATTCTTATTGTTGTGTTCCCCGAAAGTTTCATAATCAAGGAAAATATTGAGAAGTTCGCTTTTGGGAGCAAGCTTATTAAGCCATGCGGCATATTTATCTGCAGTTAAAGGCCACTCGCTCCAGTTTTTGTTAGAAAACCTGAATGCGATATCATCACTCAGCACAAAATTCCTGAGGAGGACTTTAAGCCTGGGGTTAATCGAATTACAGTACAAAAAGTTAGGGCTTTTCCATCCGAGGACATGCTTGGCGCCTTCCGTAAGAATCGACTTAAAACCCATATCAGCCACCCAGGAGCCAATCTCATCGGAGTAGATAAGTTCAGTATTTCTGAAAGATGTGGGTTCAACTCCCAGGAACTCCTTCACCATTGCCTTGTGGTCATTGACCTGGTTTTCAAACTCGCTCCTGGTCTTGAGTGATACGAGTGAATGTGATCTGGTCTCGGCAAGAAACTCGACCATGCCCGTATCGGCAAGCTTTTTGAACGACTCCAGGACTTCGGGTGCATAAAGCCGGAACTGATTAATAACCAGCCCTGTCAGGGAAAAGGTAACCTTGAACTTTCCCTTGTTTTTCTGGATTAGATCGAGAATGATTTCATTTGCAGGAAGGTAGCACTTCTCCGCAACTTTTCTCATGATCGACTCATTCGAGAAATCATCATAATAGTAGTGGTCATGCCCAAGGTCAAAAAACCTGTATCGCTTTAGCCGGAAAGGCTGGTGAACCTGAAAATAAAAGCAGATTGCTTTTTTCGTTGTTATGCTCATATTTAGTTCTTATTTTGCCAAATCACTCTGTAATAAATGTCTCTTACGTGCCGGGCTGAGTTATCCCATTTAAGCCTTACAACTTCTTCTCTCCCATTCTTTATGAACACTTTGGCCAGGGCCGGATAGTTTAGTATGCCATAAATGGCGTCGGCCATTGCATCGATATCCCAAAAGTCGGTTTTTACGGCATGAGTCAAAATTTCCGAAACCCCCGACTGTTTGCTGATTATTACCGGAACATTTGATTGCATGGCTTCGAGCGGAGAGATCCCGAAAGGTTCGGAAACCGATGGCATTATATACACATCGCTGAGACTCAGCATTGTAAATACATCTCTGCCCTTCAGGAATCCGGTGAAATGGAATCTGTCCGTAATTTTGAGAGCCGCGGCCCGTCTCATCATCCTTTCCATCATGTCGCCCGAACCAGCCATTACGAACCTGACGTTTGGCATAACTTTAAGGACTTTGTTTGCAGCTTCAATAAAATATTCAGGGCCTTTCTGCATGGTGATCCTGCCGAGGAAGGTGACAACCTTTTCATCAAATCCCTTTTCAGCAACGACATCTTCTGTAATTTTCACAGGTTCAACGGCGTTGTATACGGTCTCGACCTTATCAGGATTTATCTGGTATTTATTTATCACTATTTCCCGTGTAAGGTTGCTTACAGTTATAATTTTGGAAGCGGCATCCATACCAAGTTTCTCGATCCGGTAAACGTCAGGGTTCACATTTCCGCCGCTCCTGTCAAAGTCGGTTGCGTGTACATGAATGACAAGGGGTTTGCCTGATACTTCCATAGCGGCTATACCGGCCGGGTATGCCAGCCAGTCATGCGCATGAATTATGTCAAATTCGGTTTCCTGTGCAATTACCGATGCAACAACCGAATACTTGTAGATCTCATCCATCAGCGAAGAATCATATCTTCCGGAAAAATCGACTGTTCCGTTATTATTAGTCTGAACAATAAGGTTATATCCCGCAACATCCGAATTGATCCTGCTCCAGAACTCTTCAGGTTCGGTATAAGGTACAATTTTTGATGAGATTTCTATCTTTTCAATGGGCCGCCTGAATCCCTTGTAAAAAATCTGCTTAAATGCCACAGGGACTTTGTTGGCCCCGATGAGCCTCACCTTGGAGGGTTCCTCGTCACCCCAGGCTTTCGGCACCACGAAAATTACTTCCAGATCTTCCAGGGTTGACATTCCTTTTGTCAGGCCGTAACTGGCTGTGCCCAATCCGCCGGAAATATGCGGCGGAAATTCCCATCCAAACATTAACACACGCATATTATACCTGAATTAAAGATTAGAATATTTATTCTCAAGAAGATCAATTATCCTTAACACTTCGCCGACGCTCCATGCCTGTGAAATAGCTCCGTTGGGCGCATGCGGCGGATCGCCGTCATAGATCTCCGAAATTGTGCTTACACCATGTTCGCTCATTACTTCTTCAAGACCGAAAATAAGTTTTCTGACTTTCTGAACGCCTTGTTTGCCGTAAACCCTGAGCCATCCCTCACAAAAGGGGCCGTAAAGCCATGGCCACACGGTGCCATTGTGATATGCATTATCCCTCTCTTCCTGTGTTCCCCTGTAGGTCCCCTTATACAGTGGATGACCGGGAGACAGAGTCCGTAGTCCTCTCGGAGTGACAAGCTCCCTATCAGCCACATCCAGTATTTTCTGCATCTCTTCCAGTGTAAGCATCGAGTAAGGAAGTGATACTGCTATTACCATATTGGGACGTACTGCCAGGTTCTTTCCTTCTTCGTCATTAACATAATCAGCCGTATAACCGCGCTGATTATTGAAGAATTTCTCATGGAAAGAAGTGTTTATCAATTCAGGCAGTAGTTCGTACTCTTTTACGAATTTCCGGTCCTTTGCCTGCTTAGCCATTTCAAGTGAAAAGCAGATGGCATTATACCATAATGCATTGATCTCAACTGCATACCCTCTTCTCTGGGTAACAGGTACGCCGTTTATGACAGCATCCATCCATGTAAGTGATTTACCCGGCGCATCAGCATAAATGAGACCGTTCTCCCTCATTTTTATATTAAAGGCGGTCCCGTTTTTATAAGCGTCAAGGACCGACTTCAAAGCAGTTCCATAGCGTTCCCAGGCATCTCCGCCTCCGTTCTCAAGGTACTGCTGGACCGACCAGAAGAACCACAGGGGGGCATCGACCGAATTGAACGCCGGATTACCGATAGTCCCCATATTCGGGAACAGTCCGTCTTTCATTCGTCCAACCTGGGTATCAAGAACTTCCCTGTAAAAGTCAAGCTTCTTATTCCTCGCTAAAGCAAGGCCCGGGAGGGCTATGAAAGTATCCCTTCCCCATGAGCCAAACCAGGGGTACCCTGCTATAATCAGGGTCTTCCCATGACGTTTCTCTATAAATTGCTGAGCAGCATTCCTCAGGCAGTTAAAGTAACTGTTCCTTGGAACCTTGCCTGAAACTGTCTTTGTGAATTTTGTTTTTAAGCCCGATGGCTTTTCCTCTTTGGTAGATGCTGAAAAAACAATTACGTCTCCTTCCTTTGCAGTCAGCTCAAAAAAGCCGGGGGTAAAAAGATCTTCCGTATAGTCATAGCCCCGTTTTTGTTCTTCCGGATATTCAACTCCGAGAAACCAGTCGGGAACAGGAATGAATTCAGCTTTTGTGGAAAACTGCATTTTCAGAGATGGGAATCCGTCATACATCCTGGATTTAACTCCGTTTTCAATATACTCGACTCTTGTATTTGCGGCCAGGTTTGAATGGGTAAGCTCATGAATGTTCCTGTATGCAAGGAATGGGCGGATCTGGAGTTTCATCGGTTCGGACGCCTCAAGTATGGTGAACCGTGCCAGATATTGCTCCTCATAATGGACAAGCAGTCTTTCGTGTTTGAATTTTACACCTCCTACCCTGTAAATCCTTGAAGGAATAGTCTCCATTTCAAGCTCTTCGATATACTTGTGACCCTTTGGACTGAAATAATCACCCATGTACTTTCTGATACCGGTATTGAAACTTTTATCATTGTTCAAAACTGTCACATCGAGGGATGAGAGAAGCACATATCTCTCCCCCCCGAAATTGTCAACGGGACATACAAGTAAACCGTGGTACTTCCTTGTATTGCATCCCACAATGGTTGTAGAAGAGTACGATCCGGCCCTGTTTGTCCTGATTACCTCCCTGATCAGTGAGAATTCAAGATTTACGACCTGACTCTTTTCAAACTTAATGTAACTCATAAACTTATCTTTTTAATCTGATATCAAAAAGTCTCTTAAGATACTCATTTTTATCGAACAAAGCAACAGAACCGTACCGGAGCGCGAAAAAAAATGACGGAGAAGGTTATAACTCAAAAGCCCGTGTCGAATTATTATAAAAAAATGCCCTCGCTTTGTCGGATCAAAAAAAGAGTAACTTTGCAAATCAATATTTTGTTTTAATTTTTTAACCTATTTTTTATTAATGAGCAGAAAATTAATAATTGCGCTGGCTTTTGCAGTATCATTCACTGCATGCCGGAATAACACCGTGGAAATTTCGGGAATTCTCGAAGATCCGGTCAGGGGAGAATATATTTTTCTTGATGAGCTTAAATCTAATGAGCTTCTTTCCGTTGATTCCGTCATGATTTCCGATGATGGTGGTTTTGAATTCAAGAGGAAGATAAAATCTCCATCTTTTTATTTGCTCAAAATTAATCAAAATAACTTCCTGACAATGCTACTTAAGCCCGGGGAGAAAATAAAAATGACATCTCACAGTGATTCTTTGAATTACCCGATCGTTGTTTCTGGTTCGGAAGGGTCGGAATTAATGGCTGAATACAATAAAAAGCTGAGGACCACGATTGCGAAACTTAGCGGTCTCAGCCAGGTTCATGAAAGGTATCTTGGAAGTCCTGAACTGCCGCGTATAATTGACTCTCTCGATAACCTTGCCGATAATTATCTGAATGAGATCAACACCTACACAAAAAAATATATCGACGACAATCTTTCTTCGCTGGTAAGCCTTGTTGCATTATATCAGCAGGTTGCCCCGAGTGTTTACGTCCTGAATCCGATGAAGGATATTTCCTATTTTAGAAAAGTGGACTCTTCACTATTCAGTCAGTATCCTGAATACGAACCTGTTATATCACTGCACAGCCAGGTTCAGGAGCTTGCCGCGATGGTCGAAACGCAGTCCCCGGCTCCTGCCGGTTCCGGTGCACTGGAAGTTCCTGAAATTGCACTTCCGAATCCGGAAGGGGATACGATTAAGCTTTCTTCAACAAAAGGTTCGGTTGTCCTTCTCGATTTCTGGGCCGCATGGTGTGCGCCATGCAGGATTGAAAATCCGAATCTGGTAAAAGCCTATGAAATGTATCACGGCAGGGGATTCCAGATATACCAGGTCTCTCTCGACAAGACCAGAGAAGCATGGATCAAGGGGATCGAGGATGATCAGCTTGGTAAATGGATTCATGTAAGCGATGTCAGGTATTGGAATTCCGTTGTGGTGCCTCTGTACAAGATAGAATCGATTCCTACAAACTACCTGCTCGACAGGGAAGGACGCGTGATCGCAACAAACCTTCGCGGCGATGCTTTGCAGAGGAAACTGGCCGAGCTGTTTAACTGAACCGGATCAACTTTCGGAAAACCGTAATTTGTTTAAAAGATGAAAAGGACTCTTATACTGCTGCTCTCAATAATAATCATAACAGGATGTAAGAACAAAAGTACATTCACCATAAGCGGGATTGTTAAAAAGGGCACGAAAGAATATATATACCTTAACAGGGTGAATGTGAATACGCCGGTTTTTATCGACTCTGCAAAGATCAAAAAAAGCGGGAAATTCAGTTTTAAAGTCAAAGCCGGTGAACCTGATTTTTACCAGGTCGGATATTCTGAGTCTGATTTCATGACTCTCCTGGCAGAGCCTGGTGAAAGAATTAAGCTTGATTTTGGCAGTCCGGAACTCTACAGGGATTATACGGTAGCCGGTTCGGAAGGATCGGAGCAGGTGAGAATGCTCGACATGAGGCTTAGTGAAGCAAAAATCAAACTCGATTCCCTTAAAAAAGTCTATGAAGCGGCTTCAAAGGAGCCCGGCTTCGAAGAAAAGGGACCTGCGATTGAGACTCTGTTCAATGAACTTCTGAAAGACATCCGTAAGAAAAACATTGAATTCATAATCACGCATACCCGGTCGATGGCTTCATTAAAGGCTCTTTACCAGAGAATTGATGAAAACACATATGTCCTCTACGAACCCCGCGACCTGCAGTACCTGAAGATCATATCAGATACCCTGGGCCGCTATTATCCAAACTCAAAGCATGTCCAGGCGCTTGCCGCAGATCTGAAAAACGAGATGAACAGAATGTATTCAAGGCAGTTTGAAGATATGGCAGGTTCGTTTCCCGAAATCAAGCTTGACCCGAATCTTATGGATATCAACGGGAAAAGGATTTCATTATCTTCCCTCAGGGGCAAAGTTGTGCTGCTTACCTTCTGGTCGTTCCAGTCAAAGGAATGTATCGCTGAAAATCTTCAGCTCGTTGAATTTTATAAGAAGTACAACAAGAAGGGATTTGAGATTTACCAGGTCAATCTTGATGAAGATGCGGAGGCCTGGAAGCGTGAGGTAAAATTCGACGAACTACCCTGGATAAGCACAAGGGAAGATGACCCTGCGAATCCTGTCAACGCCCGGCTTTTCAATGTCAGGACACTGCCTGCCAACTACCTGTTCAGCAGAGAGGGCGAAATAATAGGGACTAACCTTCATGGCCGGTACCTTCAGATTAAACTCAGCCAACTATTTGATAATTAAATTCTTGTTTTGAAGGAGCAGGGCAAAATATACTTTGCGTCCGATTTTCACCTCGGACTAAAGGCAGGTTCAGATCCACTTGAAAGGGAGAAAAAAATTGTAAGCTGGCTGGACAGAATAACTCCGGATGCCAGGGAGATCTATCTCGTTGGCGACGTATTCGATTTCTGGTGGGAATACAAGCTTGTTGTTCCGAGGGGATTCACAAGGTTCCTTGGAGCACTTTCAACAATCACCGATTCAGGGATCCCTGTTCATTTCTTTACCGGCAACCATGATATGTGGGTCAGAAATTACCTCTCAGATGAATGCGGTCTTATTATCCACACATCTCCCTATACGATGGTTTGCGACGGAAAAAAATTTCACCTTGCTCACGGTGAAGGCCTCGGATCGACAAACCGGGGATACAAAATACTCCTTTCAATATTCAGGAATAAACCACTCCGTGCACTTTATTCGGCACTGCATCCCTCAATCGGAGTTGGTATCGGACACAGGTGGTCACTGAACTCCAGGCTGGGAAAAGGTATTTCCCTCGATTTTCTGGGAGAAGAGAAGGAAGACCTGATAAGATATGCAAAATCGGTCCAGGCCGGTGATGACATTGACTATTTTATTTTTGGCCACCGGCATATGGCGCTTTCATACAAGCTGCAACAGGGACCTGAAATCATTTTCCTAGGCGATTGGGTAAAACATGGGAGCTATGCGGAATGGGACGGCAGTGAAATAATGCTCCGGCAGGTCAACCAGCCTGGATCTCTTCTACACTGACCGAAAGTATGAAATAGGAAAACATATCATTGACCTGCTGGAATCTGTAATTCAGTTTACTGCCTGATTTCCTTGAAACGGTTATCAACCCCATATTGCCCGTACTGTCCGACTCAGTGGTCTGTTCCTTCAATGAGCTTAAAAACAGGTCCTTCAGCTCAGCATAATCATAGCTGTTTATAGTGTCAAGCTTTTCCCTGAGATCATTTACTGACTGATTAAGAATAAGATTGCCTGTAGAGAGGTTGAATTTCTCATCTTCCATTCTGACCATTGCCACCGGTATTCCAAATTTTTCACCGTGCTCCCTGCCCGGATTATATTTTGAAATATTCTCCAGAAGCTCTACCATGATGCTGAATACTCTCCGCCGTGTACTGGATTCGATATCCTCTTCCGACAGGGTTGATTCAGTAAGGGATAAGACTTCATCTTCAATATCAGCTGAAATGTGGCCTGACCAGACAATATGAATCCTGTTCGAAGACATCAGATTCACAAGCTCCATAAAGGAATCGGGAACAAAGGGTTTGTTTCCTTCCTGCGGAGTGTATTCCCATTCCGCTGGAATCGACTGTTTTACTCAGCACAAAATATGAGAAGTCATTATTTACGGGAATAAAATCAAAATCAAGTTTGTTACCTGTTTTTTGAGCCATTTCGATCAATCCGAGCCCTGCCCCGCCCTTATTGCTGAATTCCGTTGTATTCAGGATCTGCCTGTAAAGGCCCTTAATCTCTTCAGCCTCAAGGGTATTTACCCGGGCAAGCCTGTCCCGGAGGTTGGCAACCTGTCCGACCGCAATTAAATTCCCTGTTGTTATTGTGTAACCGTCATCTGTTTTGGAATAGGCAACCACCGACATCCCCTCACGTCTTTTGTGTTCCCCGTGCTTGGCAATATTCTGAAGGTTTTCAAGGACATACATAAAGAGCCTTTTCCTCCCCGCCAGTCCGTATGAATCATTTTTCATCTCATTTTCAAGAAGAGTCAGTAAAGGCAGTGAATTCTTTTCGGTAATCTCGCCGCGATAAACGAACATTATATGTTCATTTATCATTTTATCATGAATAGTTTTCGATAGATCCATGCAATGAAGGTATCGGAGGTTTAGAATTCACAAAAGTAATAATAACCTTGTATTCTCCAAATCCGGGTTGACCTGAAAGTAATAAGTCTAAATACTTACTTGTAATACGTAGTTACAATTATCTGACTCTCTAAATGATACAATTTTTGTAAATTTAAATAATCAAAGAATTGGGGAAATTTTTTTTTAGTGTATATTTCGTCCCCGAAAGAAAAACTGGGGATTTTTTGAACGGATAAACTTTTAGTTCATGTTTAGCAGATTTTTAAAATTCATTTTGCCTCCCTTCATCTTCAGAGTTTTCTTCAGAAGAATTTTTTATTCCAACCTTAAGAAAGTTCCTCTTAACAAGCCTCTTCTTTTTGTAGGGAATCATCAGAATTCATTTATGGACGGAATCCTTGTCGGCTCCTATCTTCCACAACCACTGCATTTTACAATGAGAGCTGACATGTTCAGAAAGCCATTCGCACGTTTCTGCCTGCGGGAGCTTAACGTATCACCCGTTTACAGGCTTGAAGAAGGGCTCGAAAATGTTCATAAAAACCTGGAGGCATTCTCCAGCATCTATGATGTCCTGAAGAAGAACGGAAATTTCATTATGTTTTCCGAAGGGATCTGCGTCCAGGAAAAACGGCTCCATAAACTGAGAAAAGGTACGGCAAGGCTGGCTTTTGGAGCTGAAGAAAAGTACGGACTTGATGTTCACATAGTCCCTGTCGGTATTAATTATACATACCCATCGAGCTTCCGTAAGGAGGTCATGATCAACTTTCACGATTCATTCAGCATCAGGGAGCTAAAGAGCGCTTACCAGGAGCATCCGGCCAGGGCATTGCTGACCTTCAATGAGAAATGCGATGTCAGCCTGAGGAAAGAGGTGATAATCGTTGAGGATCCGAAAAATGACTGGCTTGCCGAGCAGCTTTTCAGGTTTAAGCGCCACGATATGGTTCTCCCGTTCTTCCAATGGCGGTTTGACACCGACGACAGAAGACAGTCCGAAAAAACGGTGAGCGAGAAATTAAACAAGCTTGGCAGGACATCCGGAGAGGCTCTGGCTTCGCTGTCGGCAATGGTTGGGAAATATGTGAATCAGCTTGAAGAGAGCAAGCTCAGGGATGAGAATGTGGCAAGGAAACTCAACTGGGGATTTCTCAGGTATTTTGCCCTGATTGCAGGATTTCCTATATTCCTTGCAGGATTCATCACCAATTTTATTCCCTATATTATTCCAAAGTTCATTTGCGACAGATACATCAAGGACCTGAGGTTCTACAGCTCCGTATTTGTGAGCTCAATGACAGTGCTTTCCCTTGTATACTACCCGCTGGTTGTTATTCTGGCCTCGGTTTTTGCCGGCTGGCCCGGCTTTATTGCAGGCTTGCTCGTTCCGCTGTCAGGTTTCTTCGTCCTTTTCTACCAGGAAATTTTCTGGGAACGTTTTCATACCCTGCAATTCGGTATGAAAAAGCTGTCCGATCCCTCGCTGATCCGTGATCTTTCGTCACAGCGGCAGACAATCCTGGGGGAACTTGATAAGGTCAGTGTGTAACCGGTAAACTTCCAATCCCAGCGAGTTGCTAACTGTTTTTAACATACAAAGATATTCGATACACGACGGGAACGGAGTGAGAACAAATATCTTCTTTAAAGGCTGCCCCCTCGGCTGTTTGTGGTGCAACAATCCCGAAAGCATTGATCCTTTCCCTTCAGTCATGTTTGATGAAAGGCAATGCCATAGGTTTGGAGATTGTATAAAGGCTGGCGGCGGACATATTGTCTCACGGAACAACATGCTGGCAATAGACAGGGAAAAGATAACTGCTTTCGAAGCCCTGAGGAATGTATGCCCTTCAAAAGCCCTGCATATTGCCGGAGAACCCAAAAGCGTAAGTCAGATAATCAGCGAAATTGAGAAGGATATTCCATTTTACGAAATGAGCGGAGGAGGCGTGACCCTGTCAGGCGGCGAACCATTTTCACAGGATCCGGATCTGAAAGAATTGGTACTTGAACTGAAAAAAAGAGGGATACATGTTTCAGTTGAAACATCGCTTCATGTACCATGGGAAACAATTGAAAAATACCTCGGTCTGGTTGATGTTTTTCTTGCCGACCTGAAGCATACCGATAATGAGAAGTTAGCCAGGTTTACCGGAGGAAATGCCGTGCTCGTAATGAATAATTTCAGGGAACTTGACAAAAAAAACGAAAGATTTTATTGTCAGGATTCCGGTTATCCCTCATTTTAATTTCTCGGAACCTGAACTATTTGGGATTATCGATTTCGCTTCAGGACTAAAAAATGCACATGAGATCAATTTCATTCCATTTCACTCCCTTGCAAGGGAAAAATATGAGATGCTGGGAAAAGAATATATCTTTAAGGATCACAGGAATGTAGAAAAGTCAGAATTGCAGCCATATGTCGCATATGCAGAGAGTAATGGACTGAGAGTTAAAATCCTGAACTGAAATGATAACAGAGGCAC
This sequence comes from uncultured Bacteroidales bacterium, assembly GCA_963737255.1. Classification (GTDB taxonomy): domain Bacteria; phylum Bacteroidota; class Bacteroidia; order Bacteroidales; family VadinHA17; genus LD21. The sequence continues at coordinate 147,091 of CAVTSB010000002.1, read as the reverse complement.
AGACAACCGGGATAACCGAAAGGATTGCAGGGCTGAAAGAGAAGATTCTTTCAGTTAAATCGACGGTCTGCACCGAGCGTGCCAAAATATACACTGAAGTCTATCGGGAGCATGAAGGTGCTCCGGTGATCCTGAAAAGCGCATTTGCCCTGGAAAAGACTTTAAAGGAGATGACGGTTTTCATTGATGAGGGAGAGCTTATAGTCGGTAATCAGTCATCAGCCCTGAGAGCAGCTCCCATTTTTCCCGAATATGTTACTTCATGGATAATAAATGAGCTGGATGAATTTGACAAACGTCCCGGAGATGCATTTCTTGTCACCGGAACACAGAAGCAGGAACTGAAGGAGCTGTGCAAATGGTGGGAAGGAAAGACACTTATTGAGAAAGGTTACTCAATAATGTCTCCTGTGAACAGGGAGATCCATGACTCAGGAATTATAAGGGCTGAGGGCAACCTGACATCTGGAGATGCGCATATTGCAGTGAATAATGAAAAGCTCCTGAAAATCGGCCTGCCGGTTACCTGAATGAAATAGAACTTGCTAAAAGATCTCTAAGGAATACTGATAAAAATCTGGTTCAGAAACGGGATTTCTACAAATCCCTGAAAATCGGAATTGAATCTTTTCAGACCTTCATACGAAGATTTGAAAGACTGGCTCAGAACTAGCTGAAAAGAATCAGATGAAAAAGGAAATCAGGAACTCATCCTGATCAGTAAATACTGCAGGAACATATCGATGCAATCCCCCTTCAGGTTTTTATGAAGCTCTTCAGCTTACCTGGTTTGTACAACTCGTTCTTCAGATCGAAAGTAATGGCCATTCGGTTTCACTTGGCAGACTGGATCAATACCTCTGGAAATTCTACAGGATGATCGGGCTACCGGAAGGATCTCTGAAGATTTTGCCCTGGAACTTCTGGAGAATACCTGGATTAAACTATTGTCCGTCAATAAGATAAGATCGTGGTCTCATACAGGTTTTCAGCTGGCGGCCCGCTCTATCAGAATGTTACTATTGGTGGCCAGACAATTGAACGGAAGAGATGCAGTAAACGAACTTAGCTTTCTGATACTTGATTCTGTCGGAAGGATGAAGCTGACCCAGCCGAATCTGTCCGTAAGGTTTCACAAGAACATAAATCCTGAGTTTCTGAATCAGTGCGTAGACGTGATCGGAAAGGGATTCGGTATGCCTGCCTTCAACAACGATGAAATCGTTATCCCTTCACTGATCGGTACTCGGAGTTGACAGAGAGGATGCATTCAACTATTCGGCAATCGGCTGTATCGAAATTGCCGTTCCGGGTAAATGGGGATACAGGTGCACCGGCATGAGCTTTCTGAATTTCATGCGGGTATTCCTTGCAGCAATGAACAACGGACTTGACACTATGACCGGGAAAGACATTCTTTCCCGGAACCGGGAATTTGAGGATTTCACCAGTTTCGATGAACTTATGTACTGCCTGGAAGCAACAGGTAAAGTCTCTACACAAAGGCATCCGTTGAAATCGACACCGCAGCTGACCTGGCACTGGAAGAACTTGTTCCCGATATCCTCTGTTCCGCATTTGTCGATGACTGCATCGCTCGTGGTAAGACAATCAAGGAGGGAGGATCGGTCTATGACTTTCATATCAGGTCTGCAGGTGGGTATTGCTAATCTCGGCAATTCTATGGCTGCAATAAAGAAGCTTGTTTTTGAGGAGAACATGATAAGCAAAAAGGTTTTGATGCAAATACCTGAAGAACAATTTTGAAGGTCCCGGGGGAGAAAAGATACGGCAGATGCTCCTGAACTTTGCTCCCAAATATGGCAATGATAACGATTATGTTGACAATCTGCTTGTTGAGGCATATATGTATTTCATTGATGACCTGAAAAAATACCATACAACCCGTTTCGGAAGAGGTCCTTTCGGCTGTGCATATTATGCCGGTACTTCAAGCATTTCAGCAAATGTTCCTTCCGGATCGGTTGTACCGGCAACTCCCGACGGAAGGAAGGCATTCACCCCGGTTGCCGAAGGATGCTCCCCTACATCAGGAACCGACACTCTTGGGCCTACAGCTGTTTTTAAATCAGTTTCAAAATTGCCGACAAGCAAAATACTTGGAGGTGTTCTCCTGAACCAGAAACTGTCGCCTTCTGCCCTGACCAGTGAAACCCAGAAGCAGAAGCTAATTTCGATTATCAGAACCTTCTTTGCAACGCTTAAAGGCTGGCATGTCCAGTACAACATTGTATCGAGGGAAACCCTGCTTGCCGCCAAAGAGAATCCTGAGAACCACAGAGACCTCGTGGTGCGCGTGGCAGGATATTCTGCATTCTTTACCACTCTGTCACCCGATACACAGGATGATATAATTGCAAGAACAGAACAGTCATTATAACAGAATCATGGAAAAAATTCTCTGCGGTGTCGACCTTGGAGGAACCAAGCTTTCAGTGGGATTGGTATATCCCGATGGAACGATCCTCGATAAGATTATTGTATATGACCATGTTGGAAAGAATGAAGAAGCCATTGTTAATTATATAACACAACTTGTCAGGAAGGTTATTTCAGCCAACAAAATCCAGGAATCAGATCTTGAGGGAATCGGTATCGGATTTCCCGGTCATGTCCGCTACAGGGATGGGTACACTATCACAACCTCAAACCTTAAGGGTTTTAAGAACTATCCCTTTGCGTGATTCCATAAGTAAAACCTTTTCAGGATTCCCGTCAGCGCTTGACAATGATGCAAATGCCCAGGCTTTCTGCGAATTCAAATTCGGAGCCGGAAGAGGCTATGATGACCTGATCTTTCTAACAATCAGCTCCGGTATCGGAGCAGGGATTGTGCTAAACAGGAAGATCTACAGGGGCATGACCGGAACTGCCGGAGAATTCGGTCATACTATCGTTGATCCTCACAGTGATTTCATCTGTACATGCGGAAACAGGGGATGTCTGATGGGTATTGCATGCGGTCTTACATTGCCGGAAAGATTCAGGAAAAAGATGGAAGAAGGTGTTAAAACCACTTTACAGCTTCCTGATAATTTCGATTTTTCGAAGGTTGACGGGAAACTTATAAAACAAGGGCTTGATTTGAATGATCCCGTATCAAAGGCTATTGTTGAAGATTGTGCCGATCATACGGAATAGGTATTTACAACATCTTTCAGGTATTCAATCCTCCCATCATCATTCTTGGCGGCGGTCTGATGAACCTGGGAGACCTTTACTTCAGTCGTATTAAAAGCAAGTTTTATGAGCTGGCCCGGGATATGATCTTTGACCCTATAGCAATTGTAAGGTCTGAAACTGAGGCGGATGCCGGTCTTATAGGCGCAGCAGCGTTGCTCCTGGAGTAGAGTTTTAGCTCTGCCTGCTTCCTTCGTCACCCCTCCTGAGCGGGTAAAGCTGAGCTCAACCAGCCCAACCCTCCCTGTCGAGGTTCCGGTAATTAATTGCTTCTGAAATATGTTCAGCCGTGATATTCTCTGAACCGCCCAGGTCGGCTATTGTCCGGGAAACTTTGAGTATCCTGTCGTAGGCACGGGCTGACAATCCCCTTAGTTCCATCGCCGTTTTCAAAAGCCTTCCGCCCGCCTCATCGATCTGGCAAAACCGTCGCTGCATTGACGATGACATCTGGGCATTTGAGTAAACCCCTTTGACCGATTCAAAACGCTTTGCCTGCACCATCCTTGCCTTTACCACCCTCTCCCTGACCACAACCGACTTTTCAACTTTTTCAGTGTCGGATAGTTTGTCATATTTTACCGGTACCACTTCGATGTGAATGTCTATCCGGTCAAGCAGCGGACCGGAGATCCTGTTCAGGTATTTCTGGACCATTCCGGGGGAGCACATGCACTCTTTCTCAGGATGGTTATGGAATCCGCAGGGGCACGGATTCATTGAAGCGACTAGCATGAAGCTTGCCGGGTAATCGACGGTCGATTTTGCCCTTGATATTGTAATGACGCGATCCTCGAGCGGCTGTCTCATTACTTCAAGCACCGTTCTCTTGAACTCGGGCAGTTCATCCAGGAAGAGTACTCCGTTATGGCCCAGCGAGATCTCCCCCGGCTGGGGAAAAGTGCCTCCGCCAACGAGGGCAACGTCGGATATGGTATGATGGGGTGATCTGAAAGGCCTTTTTGTCATCAGAGCAGTGTGGTCATCTATTTTGCCGGCCACCGAGTGAATCTTTGTTGTTTCAAGGGCCTCCTCGAGCGTAAGCGGCGGGATAATTGTCGGGATCCGCTTTGCAAGCATTGTCTTTCCAGCCCCGGGGGGACCGACCATTATGATATTGTGGCCTCCGGCAGCTGCAACTTCAAGTGCCCTTTTAACATTTTCCTGGCCTCGTACGTCTGAAAAGTCGACATCGTACTTATTGGCCTCACTGTTGAAGATCTCAACCAGGTCGACCGAAACCGGGGTAAAGATCCGGGTGCCGTTGAAGAAATCAACCACATCCCCCAGGGACTCCATTCCATACACCATGAGCCCGTTCACAACAGCCGCCTCCCGGGCATTTTTTACAGGAACAATAACCCCTTTGAAGCCTTCCTCCCTCGCTCTCAGGGCAATCGGCAGCACCCCTCGTACAGGCTGCAGGGTACCGTCAAGTGACAACTCGCCCATTATTACAAATGATTCAAGCTCGCCTCTTACAATCTTTTCATCCGCTGCCATAATCCCTATTGCAAGGGGCAGATCATAGGAAGATCCCTCCTTCCGGATATCGGCAGGAGCCATATTTATCACCACCTGCCTCCCGGGCCAGTGAAAACCCAGGGAGCGGAGGGCAGATTCAATTCTCTGCTGGCTCTCCTTGACAGCCACATCAGGCAGCCCTACAAGAAAAAAACGGAAACCGCGCGACACATTCACTTCTATCGTGACTGTGACGGCATCAATGCCCATTACGGCACTGGCAAAGGTTCGGATCAACATAATACTATATTTTTAGCACGTTCGGAAATACAGTATCAAATATAAAACTAAATAAGATAAAAGACAAAAGGAAAAAGATAAAAGTATCACCTTCAGCAGGTCTCTGGATTCGTAGCGATTTTTACTGTGTTCCTGCCGGCTTCTCATGGTCCTCAAGTAGAATTCGCACCTGCTGCATGCTCTCCGGATTATCGGCAATTATGACAAGCTTGTCGTAAGGTTCAATCACTGTGGCTCCGTTCGGTGTGATGAACTTACCCTTACGCTTTATCATTGCGATCAGCACTGATCTGGGAAAGGATAAATCCACAATTTTCTTTCCCACAACATGCGAATGTTCATCTATATCAACCTCTGTCAGTTCCGATTTAATTGTATCGGACAGTTCGACATCGAGTGGAGTCTTTTGTTTGGCTTTTTCCGGTACAGCCACGCCGAGCCATTTTGCAACCAGCCTTATTGTCGTTCCCTGTAGAAGCACGGATGTAAGAGAGATAAAGAATACAAGATTGAAGATCATCGGCGCTTTTTCAATTCCTGCCAGGAGGGGGTATGTTGCAAACACAATGGGGACAGCTCCCCTGAGCCCGACCCACGACATAAAAGTTATGTTCTTTATTCTGACCCTGAAAGGAAGGAGACAGGCAAACACGCTAAAGGGCCGCGAAACAAACATCAGGAATGCAGAAACGAGAAGTCCGATGCCCAGAACCGGTACTATATGACTTGGGAAGACCAGCAATCCCAGTGTAAGGAAAAGCACAATCTGCATGAGCCATGCAATTCCGTCAAAAACCTGGGTGATCGTCTTTTTGTGGATGAGGTATTGATTTCCCAGGTATATTGCAGTCAGGTAAATTGAAAGAAAGCCATTGCCTCCCAAAAACTCGGTAAAGGAGAATGTGAAGAACATAAGGGCAATAACTATTACCGGATACAGGCCTGTGAAATCAAGATTTATCCTGTTTAAGAATTCCTTGCCGAGCTTGCCGACAACAAAGGCAACAGTACCTGCAATAACAACCTGCTTTATAAACATGGGCAGGAGATTTGCAGCTGAATGATCTTCCGACATCATGATCCCCATCACCGATATTGTGAGGAAGTATGCCATCGGGTCATTGCTCCCGCTTTCAAACTCAAGGGTTGCACGAATATTCTTTTTAAGCCCTATCTTCTTTGATCTTAATACGGCAAAAACAGCTGCAGCATCTGTCGATGATACTATGGATCCCAGGAGCAAGCCCTCTAAAAATGTAAAGTCAGTAACTGCCCAGACAAAGATCCCCAGCGACACGGCGGTCAGAAAAACCCCTATTGTAGAGAGGATCAATCCGTGCCATGCAACCGGTTTGATCACCTCCCACCTGGTGTCAAAACCTCCTGAGAACAGGATAAAGTTGAGTGCAATTATTCCGACGAACCTTGCGATGGCCGGATCGTTAAAAGCGATACCTCCAAAACCTTCAGAGCCGGCAAGCATGCCAATTATGACGAAGAAAACCAGGGTCGGGATCCCGAAACGATATGACAGCCTTCCGGCAAGGATACTTAACAAAAGAAGTACCGATGCTATCAGCAGGATATTTTCGTAAGTAACGACCATTATAATTCTTCGTTTGAAGGAATAATTCTCACCTTCCCTCACCTAAAGTACCTGGAGAAGCCCGGATTTTCAACCGGGTTTAAATGTAGTTATTTTTCCCTTAAAGGAAAATTGCCTGAGCAACATATTATGGCAAAGGGGAGTCTGAGACTCCCCTCTTCATTTATTTTTGTATGCCGGAATCAATCTAGATAGCCGAACTGCCTCTTTCACCTGTCCTGATCCTTATGCACTCTTCAAGCGGTACAATGAATATCTTCCCGTCACCCACTGTTCCACCGGAACCATTGGTTTTTGCCGATTTAAGAATTGTATTTACTGTAATATCAACAAAAGCATCATTCACCGCTATCTCAATCTTTATCTTTGGTATAAGGTCAGGAATGATTATCTGCCCCCTGTGCAGCTCTTCAATGCGCTGCTGACCATGACCGGAAACCCTGCTTACGGTAATTCTTTTGATTTCAGCCTCAATGAGTGCCTGCCGTACCTTGTCGAGCTGCACTTCACGTATAATTGCCGTTATTAATTTCATGATATGAATTTATTTTGTGTAATTAACTTGGGTTTAACATGCCGTATCCTCTCTCACCGTGATATGTCCTGTCAAGACCGGCCATTTCATCATCCTCATTTGCCCTGAATTTCATTACCTTGTTAAGTAAATAAAGTATAATGAACGTCATAACTGCGGCAAAGACCACTGCGACTCCGACTGCTAGCGCCTGAACACCGAGCTGATTCCAGACTGTCCATTTCCCTCCCGCTGCGGCTGCAGCTTCTGCCATCCATGAAGGCCTTATAAAAAAGGTAAGGAAGAGAGCCCCGATAATTCCCCCTACACCATGGATCCCGAAAGCATCGAGACTGTCGTCGTATCCAATCCTGTTCTTGGCCTGAATAACCATATAACAGCCCAGTGATGAAATGATCCCCAGTATGAGCGCTCCATAGGGCTGAACCACACCGGCTGCAGGAGTTACAGCAACCAGTCCTGCCAGTATCCCGCTTGCAAATCCGAGTGCCGTGGCTTTTCCCTGGTGGAAACTTTCAATAATAACCCATGTCAGAGCTCCGGCAGCGGCTGCAACCTGTGTTGCGGTAAGAGCCTGAGCTGTGCTGAGTCCGCTTGAGATGCTGCTCCCGGCATTGAACCCAAACCAGCCTACCCACAATAGTCCTGCTCCCAGCATTGTGATTACCAAATTGTTGGGTCTGATAACCTGGTATGGATATCCCCTTCTGGAACCCAGAAATATTGCAGCAACCAAACCACTTACTCCTGCTGATATATGTACAACCGTACCTCCTGCAAAATCAATGGCTCCCTTTGCTCCAAGGTTGAACAGGAATCCATCGGAAGCCCATACCCAATGACACAGGGGATTATAAACCAGGAGACTCCAAATTGCAATAAAGAAACAGTATGCCTTAAATGAGACACGCTCTGCAAAAGCACCCGCAATAAGAGCAGGGGTTATAATTGCAAATTTACCCTGGAACATCGAAAAGACATATTCAGGAACACCCGCGTCCAAAATATTGGTGTCGATTCCTTTCAAAAAAAAATAATCGGGGTTCCAGCCAAACCATCCGCCCAGAATGTTCCCGCCGAAACACATGCTGTATCCCACTATAATCCATAGAACACTTATTATCCCCATCGCCACATAGCTGTGCATAATCGTTCCCAGAACGTTCTTGCTTCGCACTAGTCCGCCGTAAAACATTGCCAGCCCGGGGATCATAAGCAATACAAGGGCGGTGGATGTAAGCATCCATGCTGTTGCACCGGTATCAACCGGTGTTCCTTCTGCAGCATTGAGACCTGTCACACCGCAGGTTAGCAAAATCAGAAGAACGAGGTTTCTTTTCCATTTCATAATTGCCAATTTTAAGATTATTAAAATCAATTTTTCGAAACAAACATTTATTTTTTCAGGGATAAGACAACTAATTTATGTATTTTGTTCTAATATACCCTATATTTATAGGGGTATTATTTTATTTTACATATTTATATTGCCACCACCCCCCTATTATTAAATATATAGTGTCGGTATAACCTATAAAGTGAAGCCAACGACAACATACATCCTCTCCTGGGCCGGGTTTAAAATAATCTGACCGGTTACCGGAATACCGAATGACTCGGTTATTTTAATTGTCCTTGATACCTCAACGCCTGCATTGCAAATTTCAAATTTACTTTCACCCGTTTCAGGATCAAAATTATGCCAGCCATTCCCCGCTCCCAAAAATATGGTAACCGGATCGAATGAATATCCTGCCTGAAAATAGAAATCGTTCCCGGCCGATCCGATAGCTCCCGCCTCATTGAAGATATAATTTGCACTTAAACTGAGATCTTTCAGTGAAAATCCAAGATTAAGTTCAAATGCATGACTTCCCGATTCAGTTGAATAATCGAAGTAATTGAGCGCGGGAGAATAGTAGTCGGTCATTCCGATGCTGAACCCGGCGGGAAGCGAAAAAGAAAAGTAAAGGTCTACCTCCTTGTAACCGTCGAAATCAAATGCTCCCCAGGCGCCTGCAGTTAACAGGCTGGAAGAGTACTCAACAACAGGCTGGATTGAGGGACCGCTTCCGAGATTCGATCCTCTCCATAAATAACTGCTGTAAATATCAGCACCTGACGTAAATGAACCCCGTTCCTCTTCCTGCGAAAAGAGCAATGGACCTGCAGCCAGGACTCCTGTTACGAGGAGTGAAAATTGAATTTTCCAGTTTCTTTTCATATGGCTTAATTAATTTAAGTGAAATAAGAGCGCAAGTTAGTATTTTTTTACCTAAAAACAAGTTATTTACACTTTTTTTATGTTTATACCCCTTTTTTAATAGGGTATATTGCATTTTTTATGCTCTTTTTTTCCTTTTACCCCTATTTTCAATAGGGTCAATCCTTATTTATCCTAATATTCATTTTGAAAGAAATTAGACATATTTTTATCAGAAAGGATTTTTAGAGGACCCTGAATCGATTCATAATTTTTAGATCACTGTATGTATGTGGGTTGATCAGCTAAAATCTTCGTCGCATTGCTTAAAACATTTTACAATGAAACCCGGGCTTTCAATCTCCGTTCTACTGTTACTCACAGCCATCAGCTGCTCAGATGCAGTTAAGGTAACAGTCTCATCACCCGATGGCAGCAACAAACTTACACTCTTTTCAAAAGTTGAAAAGGGAAACGACGGATGGCCAGCATTTACACTTGAATCAGGTGGAAAAACAGTTCTCCTTCCTTCCTATTTTCAGCTTCATGCCGGAACCAATCTTACCGAAAGTGATTTTGAGGTTATCAAAATTGAGTACGAATCTGTAACAAATAACTGGATAAACAATTTCGGTGAAAGAAGGGAAGTTCCCGATAACTACAACCAGGCCAGGTTTTTTCTGGGCAACAAACAACTAAATATCAATCTTATATGCCGGGTATACAATGAAGGTGTTGCGCTTTCCTATGAATTTCCTGAGCAAAGAGGAAAGGATTCCGTGATCATTGCCGATGAGAAAATAATTTACAGGTTTGCTGCCGACTTTACTGCCTGGTCGGCCCCAAGGGCTCAGGCGTTGTATTCTAAATTGCCTCTCTCTCAGATTGTTAAAGGCTGCGAACGGCCATTGTTAGTTGAAATTGACACCAATCTGTCTATAGCATTGGCCGAGGCGAAGCTTGATGACTATGCCAGAATGAAATTTGATCCCGACTCTTCCTCAGGAATCGGTGTAAGAAGCCGGCTCGATAGTCCTGTAAAAAAAGCCCTTCCCTTTCAGTCACCCTGGAGGGTCATCATGACCGGAAAAAATCCTGGTGATCTGCTGGAGAAGAACTATCTTCTTTTGAATCTCAATGATCAGTCGAAGATTGAAGATGTGTCATGGATCAGGCCGGGAAAAGCCCTGCGCGAGGTGACCCTCACAACCGATGGTGCAATGGCTGCGATTGATTTCACCTCAGCCCACAATATGCAGTATGTTGAATTTGACGCCGGATGGTACGGCCCGGAAAATAATGATGACTCCGATGCCAGGAGAGTAAGCCTCGATCCTGCAAGGTCGAAAGGACCGCTTGATCTGGAACGGGTGATCAGGTATGGAAAATCAAAAAACATTGGTATCCTGCTTTACGTGAACCGTAAAGCACTTGAAAAACAGATCGATGAGCTACTCCCGTTGTACGAAAAATGGGGAATTGCCGGGATAAAATTCGGGTTCGTGCAGGTTGGAAATCAAAAGGTAACAAGATGGCTCCATGAATCCGTTAAAAAGGCAGCCTCATATCATATGGTGGTCGATGTCCATGATGAATACAGGCCGACAGGCTTGTCAAGAACATATCCCAATTTCCTCACCATGGAGGGGATCAGGGGTGATGAAGAGAGTCCTTCAAACAGCCATACCCTTATAACTATGTTTACAAGGATGCTGGCCGGACAGGGAGACAACACGATCTGTTATTATAATGAAAGAGTGGATAATAAAATGGGTTCGCATGCATCACAGCTTGCCAAGGCAGTATGCATTTTCAGTCCGCTCCAGTTTCTTTACTGGTACGACAAGGCTGCGCCATCACCTGAAAAGAATGACGGTCTCTGGGGAGCAACGAATTATATCGGCAGCGAACCTGAGCTCGAATTCTTCGATAATGTACCCACCGTGTGGGACGAAACAAAAGTGCTGCATGGAAAGATCGGGGAATACGGGGTGATTGCCCGAAGGCACGGGGATGAATGGTTTATTGGAGGAATTAACGGAGAAGTAGCCAGAACGCTCGATCTGAATTTCTCTTTTCTTGATCCGGATCTCAGTTATTCAGCAAAAATATATTCTGATGATCCGGCTGTCAATACCCGCACTCATGTCAGAATTGACAGTATGAATGTCGACAATAAAACTAAATATCCGGCGAATCTCAATCCAAATAATGGGATTGCTATGCATCTTAAACCGGCGGACTAAACCATTTAACCATGGAGTTGCACTGAGTAAAACACAGAATTTAAACAGTGGAACTCCGGAAAACTCCGTGAAACCCTGTGGTTAATTGGATTTTCTGGGCTAGAAGTAGAGGTCATAAGAAATTCTTATCGAGGAATTCCTGAAACTTGTCTTTATATTGTTCGCTTACCGGTATATAGGTTTTCCCGAAAACGATCCTGCTCCGTTCAATTGTATCTATTTTTTCAAGATTAACAATGAATGATCTGTGAACGCGCATGAATTTTGACTCCGGCAGTTTTGATTCAATAAGTTTCATGGTTGTGAGCGAAAGGACAGGGTTAGAGCTGTTTTTCGTATACACTTTCACATAATCCTTCAACCCTTCTATATACAGGATGTCATTGAAATTTATCCTCTTAATCTTGTAATCCGACTTGAGAAACAGATATTCATTGTTAGCATCTATATGGTCAGGGGCTCCTTTTTCAAGCCTGATAAGCCTCTGTGCTTTTTGTACGGCTTTTAAAAATTCCTCATAGCTGAACGGTTTCAGCAGGTAATCTACCACATCGAGCCTGAATCCATCCAGGGCATACTTTTCATAAGCAGTCGTGAAAATTACTTTTGGCCCCTTAACCATCGACCTTGTAAATTCAAGGCCGGATAGATCGGGCATCCGGATGTCAACGAAAACAAGATCAACAGCTTTAGTGGCAAGATAATCGATTGCATCAAGGGGATTATCGAACTTCCCCATCAGATTTAAGCCGGGGGTTTTTTCAATATAACCCGAAACAAGCTGTAAGGCCAGAGGTTCGTCATCGATGGCAATCGCCGTGATCATTATTCGGATTTAATTGTAAGAAATACTTCAAATGTATTTGCCCCTTTATCGATCTTTAATTCGTGTCTGCCCGGGAATAGCAAATTAAGCCTTTTGCCTGCATTGTCCAGGCCGATGCCTGAATTGACAACAGAAGAAGTATCTTCCTTCGTCTTTATCAGGCTGTTAAGACATCTGAAAGTTATTAATTCTTTTGACACCATCATATTTATATCGATAAAAGACTTTTCACGGTGACTTATTCCATGCTTGAAAGCATTCTCGATAAAGGGGATGAATAAAAGGGGTGGAATGTTTTTGTCTTCATATTTTTTGGGAAAGGAGACTGTCAGATCAATTTTATCACTCATCCTTAATTTCATAAGATCAATATAATTTTTCATGAAATCGATCTCATAGCTCAGCTTCGTGTCTCCGTGCTCTGATTCATACAGCAGGTATCGCATCAGCTTCGATAGTTTCAAAACGGCTTTTTGCGAATCTTCGGCATTGATACCGATAAGTGAATATATGTTATTGAGTGTATTGAAGAAGAAATGCGGACTGATCTGGTTTTTCAGGAAGGCTAGCTCCGCATTAAGCTTTTCCTTTTCCATCTCTTCCTGCATTTTCTCTACTTTGGACTGACGCTCGAGTACTTTTACACCAAGTGAAAGAAAGACTATAAAGAGTGAGGATGATACATAGCCCACAACGTGGGGGCCTGCGATCGGAAAGGCCAGTCTCATTCCGCGGGGAGGACCGGGCAAACGTCTTTCTAACCCTTCAGGATTCTTTTTTTCCAGGTATCCGATAACAAAATTATTGGATACATCTGACACAAAATAGAAGCAGACTACTAAAGCAAGAGCTGAAAGATAATAACTGATTCTTCTTTTCCGAAAAAATAGTTTTGGTATAAGTAAAAGATAATTGGCATAAAAAAGCAGGCCATTTATAATCGTATAAGAATAATAGATCAGGAGGAAATCACTACTGAACTGCAGTCTCTTTACTGAATACAGGGGTAAAGCCAAAATAATAGCCCACACAAGAATGTGGAGAACAACCCTGATTTTAGTTCCATTAGCTCTCTTTTTCATTATACCTCCTGTTTCATTATAATTAATGAAGAAGATAAAAGATAAAAGACAAAAGTAAAAAGATAAAAGTCTGCTTTTCTGTTTTAATTCTTTTGTCTTTATCCTTTTATCTTTTATCTTATTTTATTCATATCTCAAAGCATCTATAGGATTTAGATTGGATGCCTTCCTTGCGGGATACCATCCGAAGAAGACCCCGATAACAAAACAGACGGCGAAAGCAAGGACAACCGATTGCGTAGTGATCACCACAGAGCTGCCCATCAGCGTTCCGGCAACCTGTGCAATCAGGTATCCGAATAATATCCCGATTGCGCCGCCTGATAGACTCAGGAGCATCGATTCGACAAGGAATTGTTTCAGGATATCGGCTCCACGACCCCCTATTGACATCCTGAGTCCGATCTCCCTCGTACGTTCAGTAACCGAAACAAACATGATGTTCATGATCCCTATTCCGCCTACCAGTAATGAAATTCCGGCTATTGCCCCAAGCAGATAAGTCATGATATCGGTAACAGAGGAAACAGTTTCAATCAGTTCCGACTGCGACTGCACATAGAAGTCGTTTTCCTCCGAATCAAGAAGCTTGTGTGCCCTCCTGAGTATTTCCTTAACTTCGCTAATAGCGGCAGCGCTTTTTTCTTCGCTTGCGGCAGAAGCATAAATTCCGGTAATATAATCTACGGCCGCAAGCCGGCGCTGAACCGTAGTGTAAGGAGCCAGGATCAGGTCATCCAGGTCCTGACCCATCCCGCTTTCACCTTTGTCCCCTGAGAACTCCGATTACCTGGAAAGGCAGATTCTTGATCCGTATATTCATTCCGACCGGATCGGCGCCTTCTCCGAACAGGTTTTCCACAACTGTTTGCCCGAGAAGACAGACCTTAGACATACCTCTTACCTCATTCGCGGTGAATACCCTGCCGCTTCTGACCTCAAGCTTCCTTATATTGAGATATTCTTCACTGACGCCATAGATTGTAGTCTGGGTATTTTCGTTGCCGAAAATCACCTGGCAGGCAGCTCTTACCTCAGGCGAAACAGCAGAGAGATTCACTGCATCATTCCTGAGATTGACAACATCGCTGTATTTAAGGGCCATTGAACCCGATGCACCAATGTTTACTCCACGCGCGGCGCGGAAAGCGGGCACAATGATTATCATGTTTGTGCCCAAAGAAGACATCTCCGTCGTGATGCTCTGCTTAGAGCCTTCGCCAATGGCTAACATTGCGATAACCGAAGCAACACCTATCACAATTCCGAGCATGGTAAGAATGGCGCGAAGCTTATTCCTGATCAGCGCTCTGACTGCTATTTTGAATAAATTCGGGTAGTTCATTGTCCGGATTTTTAAATATTCTCAAGTTCTTCAACAGGTTCCACTGGTAACGTTTTAAGGATCTCCATTGCATTGGATCTTTCAGTTACCTGGAATTCGCGAACGATCTTTCCGTCGCGGAAGATAATATTCCGCGATGCAAATTTTGCTATATCCGGCTCATGAGTCACGAAAACTATCGTCCTGCCCTTCTCATTAAGCTCCTGGAATACTCCCATAATCCCGACCGAAGTTCTTGTGTCGAGATTACCGGTAGGTTCGTCCGCAAGGATAAGAACGGGATTATTCACCAGCGATCTGGCTATTGCCACACGTTGCTGCTGACCTCCCGAAAGCTGATTCGGCATGTGGTGCATCCGATCGGACAATCCGACTGTTTCAAGTGCACTGAGAGCTGATATTTTGCGCTCCCGCGATTTCACCTTTGAATTGTAAAAAAGAGGGAGTTCGACATTTTCAAGCGCTGTGGTCCTTGCCAGAAGATTATAAGACTGAAAGACAAAACCCAGCTTTTTGTTCCTCAATCTGGCGAGATCGTCCTTGCTCATTGATTTTACGTTTGTTCCGTCAAGAAGATAATCGCCTGAAGTCGGTTTGTCGAGGCATCCGAGAATATTGAGCATTGTTGATTTTCCCGATCCTGATGCCCCCATGATTGCCACGAACTCGCCTTCCTGTATCTTAAGATCGACTCCTCTCAGGGCATGTACTGTTACTTCTCCAACGTGGTAGTCTTTCCTGAGATTCTTTATTTCTATTATCGTATTATTCATCTGTTTATTTTTATTTTTTAATCACGAATGTCCGTCTCCTTGGCCACTCATCCTCCCTGCGGACCAAAACCCGGGAATGGTCCCCTTTGCCCCTCATCCCGTGTCGTTGCTGCTTTCTTTGAACCACCAGTCATTGAAATAATAACTTCGTCTCCCTCATTTAACCCTGACACTATTTCAACATTTGTTCGCGTTGTCTATTCCTGTTTTTACCGGAACCGGGCGAATCCCGCCTTTATCATTTTTGATCCACACCCTCTTCAAACCATCAGGCATCTGCCCTGCTGCATGCATCTTGCCAGCTTCCTGATTTCCCGTACCCTGTCTCTGCAAACCTGAACGGGATGCCGCGGAGGAAGTTCCTGAATCGCTGGACTGAGGTCTGTCTTTCATTCTTTCGGCCATCATCTTCTGAAGATAATCCTGATCCGGAGTGAATCTCATAGCCTTTCCTGAAAGAACAAGGGCGTCTGATTTTTCCTCTACAAATATCGTTGCGCTTGCAGTCATCCCGGGCATAAGTTTCTTTTCGGGATTCGGAGCACTGAATATTACAACATAGGTTACAACATTATTGGTTGTTACCGGCTGGAGCCTTACCTGCGAGACAGAACCTACAAATTTCTGATCGGGATAGGTATCAACCGTAAACTCCACGCGCTGTCCCAGTTCTAACCTGGCCGATATCAGCCTCATCGACGCTTGCCTGTACTTCCATTTGAGTAAGGTCGTTGACAATGGTGAACATTTCGGGAGTATTGAAGCTCGCAGCAACGGTCTGCCCTTCCTCGATAGCCCTGTTCAGAACAACTCCGTCGATCGGGGAGGTTATTGTGGCATATGCCAGATTTACATTGGCCCTGTCAACGGATGACCTGGCATTGGATACTGCTGCTTTTGAATTCTCGTAATTGTAGAATGCCTGGTCGTAATCGGCCTGGGCAATAAGGTTTTTCTCATAAAGAGCCTTCAGCCGATTGCATGTTGCCTCCTGGTAATTGAACTGTGCCTGGGCCTGATCGAGCTAAGGCCTGGCTCTGCTGAAGCTGTGCCCTCAGCGACGTCTCATCAAGCCGTGCCAGCACCTGGCCCTGTTTTACATTATCATTGAAATCGACATATACATGTTCAATTATACCCGACACCTGGGTACCTACCTCAACTGTGGTTATTGCTTCGACGGTTCCGGTTGCAGTAACGACATTCGAAATATTGCCTTCTCTCAACTTTAACCGTTTCGAAAGTGAGGTCAGCTTCTTTTTTTGAAAAGGGTTTGAATACAAGTAAGGCAATTGCCGCAACTGCAACTATCCCTGTGATTATTAAGGCTTTCTTTTTCATGATTTTATATTTTATTCTTTTATTGTATTTTCTAAATTGACAATGGAATTCCGGTATAAAAATCGAGGACCTTATAGCTGAATATGAGGTTATATTTTGATTGAAGGAGCTGACTTTCGGCAACTATCAGATTGGTCTTTGAGACCAGGTATTCAACAGAATTTATCATCCCCTGCCTGAATTTCTCATCCGAAAGATCCGTTGATTCAAGCGTCGCCCTGTAATTTTCAATGCTTGCTTCATATTCGACCTGAGCCGAGGTTACATCCTGGCATGCCTGCTCGATATTCTTCCTCAGCTCGTTCTTTGTATCCGTTTCATTTAAAAGAGCATCTTCATATCCGATCTTTGCAAATGCAACACTGGTTTTGATCTGTTTCCTCTGGTAAATCGGGATTGAGAGTGAAAATCCCAGCGATGGCCTGATCCCGTCGTTAAGCTGGTCAAAATAAGGATCATTTTCTGTCAGGCTTCCAGTAAAATTATATCCTGTACTCAGTCCTGCACTGGCTGAAAGTACCGGATAGTACCCGGCCTTTGCAATTTTCTCATCAAGCGCTGCAATCTCCTTGCTTACTTCTGCATTTTTAACCTGAGGCTTGATACCCAACGCTGTTTCATAAACACTCTTTACATCCGGAACCCGGTTTTGGTTTATTGACTGTGAAAGGTCAGGTTGTGCAATTTCGAAATCTGCTGTCACAGGCAGCTCTATCAACTGCATAAGGTTTACCTTCGCAATTGCCAGCTGGCTCTCAGCATTTGCCAATGTAAGCCGTTCGCTCGACAGCTGTGATCTTACCTGGGCATAATCGGACTGTGATATAACCTGCATTGCAAGTCTTTCGGCGGCAAGGTTTAACTGGCTCTCAGTCGATTCAATCTGCTTTTCACTGTTCTTTACCTGTTCTTCGGCATATAAGATCCGGACGTATGCGTTCAGAATATTAATACTGATCGCTTCCTTTGTAGTTTCAAGCGAATAGTTTCCTCCCTTAATATCAAGTTCAGCCTGTTTAATAAGGTTGGTAAGCTTCGAAGCGTTGAAAATTGTCACTCCCGAACTCACAGAATAACTGGTGTTATTGCTGCCTGAAAGCCCTGATTCACCTGTTGCATTACTTTTTGCCCAGTTGAAGTTCTGTGCAATTGACCCGTTCACTGAGGGCAACTGCTGTGCCTTAGCCTGTCCAGCATAGAGTTCGAACCTCTGGTTGGAAAGCTTGCTCTGCCTGACCTGGATATTCTGTTCAAATGCATGGGTGATGCATTCCTCAAGTGTCCAGATATTATCCTGCTGAGCTTTTACATCGCTGGCTGACCAGACAATGATTAAACAAAATATCAGAATTAATTTTTTCATAAAATGGATTCTTTTGACATAAAAATAAATAATGCCAAAAGGGCATGAAAGCTAACTGGACGGGCAGGAGGTTTTACCGACGGAAACCGGTTTTTTCGGTACAGGGAAAATCAATTACGCCTGCAGCAGAGTGAAAATACTTTATGATTTGCCCCAGTTTGCCTCCTTTTTTGCAAATGAGACGGATATGACTCCTGAGGAATTGAAAGAACTCAGGAAATTGTAGACAATAAAATTGAATCAGAAAAGACATCCCCGGAAAGGGTATGCGCAATTATATTAAGCCCTTCACGTGTTGTGCACACCTTATCTGATTCCGTATAAGTTCGTAATGATTTATGCGAAATTTATCGGAACGTTGGAGCCAGCCTCATTTAACTACTGCCCTGATCATCTTCAGGTTAGTCTCCAGCCCATCAAGATATATCAGTACCCATGAAAGGTTGTTATCTTTGAATTTCCATGAGTACCAGTCCTCTTCCCTTCCTGAGGGAGTAACTATATCAAATATTACAGGAACCTCTTTTGCGAGCTCTTCACATCCGCTTGTTTTTTTAATCTCATTTGCAAGGTTATTCAATCCGGCTTTAAGCCTGGCTCCTGGCTCCGGTTCACCGGCATCCAGTAAAGCAAGTGCTGCAAGTCCCTTCGAATCGGGTCGCACCAGGCTCGCGGCATCATTATTCCATTGAACATCGGAGATACCTTCCTGTTTTAAAATCAACTCCTTATATTCATGTGCTATTCTGAGCACTTCGTCTATTTTCATGTCAAGGGGAGATTCCGTATTCCTGTCAGGCGTTTGGTTTAATACAGTTTCAAGTCTGTTATAGTTCCGGGACAAATTATAACTATCACTAATCCTGTCCCTTGTTACATTTAAAGATAAAAGGGCAGTGAATACCGAATTCCCGGCAAGAAGCAAGAGGATAAAAACCGTGCTGTAGATGCTGAAATTTTTATTTTTAGAGGTAACAGCAAGGAATACCGGCAGAAAAACTACATAGGGGAATGGAAGTGCCACTGTGAGCAACAGTCCTGCATATGGCCAGTGCTGTATTTTAAAGAGCATTGATGTGAAAATGACAAAACATGTTACACAGGTTACTATATAAAGCAGCCTGTTTTGCCTGTTCCCTTCAGCTTTGTAATTATTTATTAAAGCAACCGGAAGAAATATTAAAACCAGTGTTGCAAGTCCGGTAGTCAACAATATACCTGCTCCTGCCCAATGATTAATTTTAAAAATAGCTCCTGTAAAAATAATCAATGCGGTAAGCACACCGAATATATAGGTCTTTTGTTTCATGATTTTATTTATTAATCTAATTATCAATACCTTGTAACAGCAGTAAGGATTTTTGCTTCTGCTGTCAATATCCCGTTTTTAAGTAGTTCGAGAGAATGCAGTCCTGACATTAAAGATATTGTGGCATTTTCGGGATTGTTTTCCGGCAGGTATGTTGAAGGTTCAAGGAGGCTGGTATATTTTTGAAGTTCTTCATCGGATGTATATTCCAGTATTATCTGTTTATATTCGGCTAATGCTCTGTTTAGTTCCTCCCTGGTGATACAGCCCGGTTGCAGAAAGTCCCTGACAGGGCTGGGATGAAATGGTCTTGAAAGAAGCCTGTACCGGATCACAGGCCCGGACTGGGTTTGCTCTATCTGATCCTCACTAACGGCTGGAATACCCGGCTCACCTTCTGATTCCTGAACCATTTTTACCTGAATGTCACTGATAAGAGTGAGCAGTCGGGCAGTTTTCGAATGAATCTGCTCCATCCGGGCATAGCCCACCGGATCATGATTGCCAAGCATTAAGGAATTGTTATTTGCATAAAGGAAACTGTACATCGCCTGTTGCTGATCCTGGTTGGGGTAAAATCCGTCTTCGTATGAATATTGCAAATTGAGGTTTATCATTGCTCCGGGAATGATCATGACAACCGATCCGATTATAATAAAGAGGAACCGCGAGCTGACAAAGGCCTCCTCCTTCCAGGTGATCCACGTATACATAAATAAAAAGATGCAAAAGAGTATGATGCTTGAAACCATCAGAACTCCTGCCAATGGCCAGTGCTGTAGTTTGCAGGATATTCCGGCCATGAAAAAAATTAATCCGGTTGCTCCCAGGATATAAACCAGTCTTTTGCTTTTCTTCTCCAGGAGACTGAATCTGTTTACCAACAGTGCGGGGATCAGGCAAAGAACTCCCGTCAGCATTGCCAGGATTAATATGGTGCCAGCTCCGGGCCAGTGTTGCACTTTGAAGAGAATACCAATAATAAAAAACATTCCTGCTAAAAAAGCCGAGATAAAGAGAAATAGTTTCCCTGTGCTTCGTGTCTCTTTCCAGAGGACTCCAAGGGATGAAGGCATAAAAACAAATGCCAGGATGAAGGCACCCAGTGTCATCATGATACCGGCGCCTGCCCAGTGTTGCAGTTTGAACAATACGGCAAAGCCGAACAGCACTGTTCCTGCGATACCTGAAATTTTCATAGTGTTTTTCATATATCTGTATTTTGTGTCAATTGCATATAGTGTCTCCTCCTGGATCTCCTTCAGCCGTCGATGACCAATTTTAAGCCTTATTTTCCTGTATGCTTCCCGGAAATCGAGACCATTGTTCATTTCCGATTCCACATCGCAGCAAACATGATCGATCAGGTCGTCAGCAAGGTGGGAGAAAGTAATTTCCTGATTCCTGATATCCCTGGTTATCTGCTCAATGTTCTCAGGTGACAGTTCAGGCATGGCTGAGTCCGGGTTTAAGGTCAACTATTATTTGAAGCGACCTGATAAATTCAGTCAGCTCCCTGATTTTTTCAACAACGAGTTTGTCACCCTTTGGAGTAAGGGAATAATACACCCTGACCCGGTTATTGAACATTTCGGAAGAGGTGACCAGTACCTTATCATTTTTGAGTTTATGAAGTACAGGGTAAATTGCCCCATAGCTGAGCATTATTTTACCTTCGGTAAGCTCCTCTACTTTCTGGGTGATTGCATAACCATGCATCGGGCCCTGTTCTTTTAACAATTTCAGGATGATTGTTTTCAGAGAGCCGCTGAGAAGTTCGTTTGATATCATGTGTTCAAATTATGTGGGTTAACTGTATTATTTAAACTGCCTTTATATTGTGCAAATATAATATTATTTTTTAATTATACTACATATTATTAATATTTATTTTATATAATATTTTATTTTCATATTATTCATATTTCATAATATACAATATTAATATTATATTTTATTCAATTATATTTTGTTATCATTATAATTGAAATTCATAATATTAGTCTGATTAATGCCCACTGTAATTATTTTCACTTCCGGATCATCTCTCTGTCAGTTTTAACCTTAACTTTGATCAAATGGTGATCCGGCTCAGCCTGAATGAGCTTCTGCAAGACGGATCACGACAGGATTGAAACAACGTCACAGGTTAAAATATACTTACCCCAAACATACTTTTAACAAACACTGATATGAAAACTGAAATAATTATCCACAACTCCGTCAGCCTCGATGGCTCCCTGACAGGCTTCATGCCCGATATGGAGCTCCATTACAGGATCGCCGGGGACTACCACCCCGATGCCCACCTTATTGGCGCCGATACGATAATTGCGGGCAATGAGATGTTCGGTGGGGGAATCCCGGAGGAATTACCCTCCGATTTTGAAGTTCCCCGTCGTCATCAGGGTCTTCCCTGGTGGGTGATCGTTGATTCCCGGGGCCGCCTTAAAGGTGCGCTTCATACCTGCCGGAGATTTGAATACTGCAGGGACGTTATCATCCTGGCATCAGAATCTACTCCTGTTGATTACCTGGACTATCTTAAGGAAAGAAATTACAGTTTCATCATTGCCGGTGCCGAAAAAACAGACCTTGAATTTGCGCTTGCGTTCCTTTCTGAAAAATATAAAATCAATAAGATCCTTACCGATACCGGGAGGGTACTGGGAAGTCATCTCATTAATCTGGGACTTGTCAGTGAGCTGAGCATTCTTATCCATCCGCTCCTTATCGGTGGAAATTGTTACCCGATGTTTTACGGCATAAAGGATGAATTAAAGCTGAGACTAAAGAAGTCAGAGCAATTTGACAACGGATGCGTCTGGAATGTTTATGCGATAGAAAAGGCAGGAATAAAATAGACCTGCCTGCATGTTAAATTATGACAATTGATCAGATATTTGCATTAAAAGTATCGCCCTGATCATAATCTCCCGAGGTGTAGCCCCGCCTGAACCATTCCTTGCGCTGGGCCGCGGTTCCATGCGTGAAAGCATCGGGAATTACACGTCCCTGGTATTTCTTCTGCAGGACATCATCGCCTACCGATGCTGCAGCATTCATAGCCTCTTCAATGTCACCTGCTTCAAGTGAGTTGAACATTTTCTGATCGTAATGCGCCCACATCCCCGCAAGAAAATCAGCCTGCAGTTCAAGACGCACCAGCAGTTGGTTCGATCTCTGCGAGTTCACCTCATTTAGCGTACCCAGCAGATTCTGTACATGATGCCCTATCTCATGAGCTATAACATAAGCAATTGCAAAATCGCCATAAGCCCCGAACTTTGTTTTCAGATCATCACAGAAAGCCAGATCGATATAGACTTTCTCGTCACCCGGACAATAGAACGGGCCGCTGGCAGCGCTTGCAAGGCCGCATGCTGACTGCACCTGTTCCCTGAACAGTACAAGTGTGGGCTGACGGTAAGTCATATTGGACTCCTGGAAGACTTTGGTCCATACATCTTCAGTACCGGCAAGTACAACCGATACGTAATCTTTCAGTGCCTCCTCTTCTGCAGTTGCGGTAACCGGACCTGATTCAGTTGCCGGGGCCTGCATAGTGTCGACAACCTGAGATGGATCGCCGCCAAGAAGTAAAACAATAAGCACAATCACAATAGTCCCGATACCTCCTCCGACCGCCATTTTACCGGTCGACATCCCCCGCCTGTCCTCAACATTACCGCTGGTGCGCCTGCCTTCAGTTTTCATATTTCGGTAAATTTTAGATTTGTACTCCTAATAATTCTATTACAAATGTAGAAAAATTACATTTTATCAGGCAAAATTATCTGATCTTAATTAATGTCCTATTTGGAAGCCCAACCCTTCCTTTCTTTTTGGAGACCGATGACCGGGGACCGAAGCATTAATTGACCATCATCCGTCATCCGTCTTCGGTCTTCCAAAAAAAATCCGCTGCAAATATTTTCATTTATTAAAATTTTATTATACTTTTAACCTTTTGGTTAAACTATTTGGTCAACTTAATTGTTTAAGCTTAATACCCGGGTAATATGGCAGAAAACGACAAACAAACAGAAGAGAAGATCTTCGAAGCAGCAACCGAGGTTTTTGTAATGAAGGGGATGGATGGAGCCAGGATGCAGGATATCGCAAACCATGCCGGTATAAACAAGGCTCTTTTGCATTACTATTACCGTTCAAAGGAACATCTTTTCGATGCGGTGTTCGAAAAAATTGCCGGGATAATCTTCCGGAAATTTGCGCCTGTTTTTGATGAGAATCTTTCAATTGAAGATAAAATCCGCTTCTTTTTTAAGGAGCATATCTCGTTCCTGCAAAACAATCCGCGCCTTCCGGCATTCATCCTCAATGAAATAAACAGAAATCCAGGCAGGATGAAAAGACTTCTCAGGAAGGTCGAATTCAACAAAATTTACAAGATGATCTATGAACAACACAAACATGAACTTGACAAATACAACATAACTGAGGAGAATCTGCCCCAGGTTATGATCTCAATGGCTTCATTAAGTGTCTTCCCGTTTGCTGCCAGAGGTATTGTCGAAGGCATTTTTGAAAATACAGGAGTCGATTTTGACAAGTTCCTTGATGAAAGAAAGGAGTTTGCCGCAGAATTCGTAATAAAAGCACTCAGGAAATAAAAATTACAAAACAGAATGAAAACAAGGCTTATACTTATACCTGTATTCCTGGTTCTTGCTCCCGGAATACTTAAGTCCCAGAAAATTCTTACTCTCGGCGAGTGCTATCAGGCGGCGCTCGCAGCAAATTCACTTTCAGGTGAAAGAGAACTTTTTAATTCAATCTGGCAGCTGAAAGATGAGAACCTGTCAAAAAACTGGTTGCCATCGTTCGATGCAGGCGGAAACATCGTTTACAACTCATCGGTTATCGACCTTGGCAATCAGTTCGGAGCAATTCCAATCCCCGGTATCGCAGACGCAATAAAACCTCTTCCCCACGAGCAGTACAGAGTGACGCTGGACATCAACCAGGTTATTTACGACGGCGGAGCCACTAAAAATGCCAGGGCATTGGAAAAAACTGACCTGATGATCAATGAAAAACAGACAGAAACTGATCTGTACAAGCTGCATGAGCAGGTTAACAACTACTATTTCAACATACTTCTTCTCGAACGGCAGAAGGAATTGCTCAACAGCTATCTTGAGCTCATCACAAGAAAGGTTAAATCCATGCAGTCAGGCGTTGAAAACGGTATAATCTTAAAATCAGATCTCGATATCCTGACCTCCGAAAAGATCAGACTTACTCAAAAGCTGGCAGAAAATGAGATCCGGAAAGCTTCCCTTCTCAAAATCTTATCAGATATTACAGGTATTCAGATTGATGCATCAACCGGGATGATACTCCCGGCCGTCGGAAATGAAATGCCAGACGATCTTTCAAGGCCGGAGCTCCAGCTTTTCGACCTGAGGAAGGATCAGCTGGCAGCCGGTATTAAACTGACTGAAAGCAAAAGAATGCCCAAAGCCTTTGGTTTCGCCACGCTCGGATATGGTAATCCTCCCGGGAATAATTTCTTCAGGGATGAATTTGCACCTTATTATATACTTGGGGCCGGGATCAAATGGAATGTGTTTGACTGGAACAAGGCCAGGAATGAAAAACAGGTGCTGTCGCTGCAACAGGACATAATTGAGAGCAGGAAGACCGATATGACTGATAACCTGCGCCGCCTCCTTGAAATAAAGAAAGCAGAGATCTCAAGCCTGAGATCGCTACTCGGATCAGATTCGGAATTGATTTCAGTCAGGAAAAGGATAAGTGCTGCCGCTGAATCAAGATACAACAACGGCACCATTACTGCAACGGAGTATCTGAATGAGCTGAATTCAGAACAGGAAGCCCTCATCAGTTATGAGATTCATAAGATCAACATTGCAATGGCGCAGGTTGAATATCTGAATATCAGCGGAAAAGAGATAGAATAAAACTTACCACAACATTATGAAAACCAATCTATTACTATTCATCGCAGTTCTGATTATCGCAGGCTGCAGCAATAAAACCGGTCAGGCCGATGCCTACGGTAACTTTGAAGCCACCGAAGTGATGGTCTCTGCCGAAACCAGCGGCCGGATCATAAAATTCAATATTACTGAAGGAACGGAAACGGATCAGGGAACAGTGATCGCACTGATCGACACAACCCTTTTTCATCTTCAGAAAGCCGAGATTGATGCAGGCATGAAAAGCGTAAGAGCCAGACTGAATTCAATAACCGCACAGAACGGTATCCTGGAACAGCAGATCGCCAATCTGAACGTTAATATAACCCGGATTGACAATATGCTGAAGGATGAGGCTGCAACTAAGAAACAATTGGATGACCTGACAGGGCAGGTTGCCGTTCTTCAGAAACAAATATCGGCTAACAATACCCAGCGGGCCTCGGTTGCGGCCGAACTCTATTCGCTGGAATCAAAAAAAGCTACCCTCGATGAACAGATCAGAAGATGCACTGTAAAAAGTCCGCTTAAAGGCACTGTAATCGAGAAATACTCGGAAGAAGGCGAAATGACGGCAGCAGGGAAGCCTCTTGTCAAGGTCGCCGACCTGTCGCTGATGAGGCTCAGGATTTACGTCAGCGGAGCACAGCTTGGCAGTATTAAAACCGGCCAGCAATGCTCTGTCAGGATTGATAACGGCAAAAAGGGGTATACCTCATTTACCGGAATTGTAAGCTTCATCTCGGGAAAGGCGGAATTCACACCAAAGATCATACAGACAAAAGAAGAGCGTGTAACGCTTGTCTACGCCGTTTTGATTGATGTTCAGAATGACGGCTCGATGAAGTCGGGTATGCCCGGTGAAGCAATATTCTGAAAAAAACTGTTATGCGGAAAGCAATTGAATCATCAGGCATTTGTAAAAAATTCGGGGAGACACAGGCTCTGAAGGATATCTCATTTTCGGTGAATGAATCTGAGATATTCGGCCTTATCGGTCCTGATGGCGCCGGCAAAACAACATTGTTCCGGATTATTGCCACCCTGTATCTGCCTGACGAGGGAGAAATGAAGGTCCTTGGGCTTGATTGCAGGAATGAATACAAAAAGCTTCGCAGCATGATTGGTTATATGCCCGGAAGGTTCAGCCTTTACCAGGACTTGTCGGTTGAGGAGAATCTGAATTTCTATGCAACAGTATTTGGTACCACAGTCAGGGAGAATTATGACCTGATCTCTGATATTTATTCACATATCGAACCCTTCAGGAAGCGGCTTGCCGGAAAACTCTCGGGCGGGATGAAGCAAAAGCTTGCGTTATCATGCGCACTAATCCATAAACCTGAACTTCTGATCCTCGATGAGCCTACAACCGGGGTCGACGCAGTCTCCCGGACAGAGTTCTGGGGCATGCTCAAGAAACTGAAACAATATAATATTACTATTCTGGTCTCAACCCCCTATATGGATGAAGCGATGCGATGCGACAGGGTGGCGCTGATCCAGGGAGGGAAAATACTATCAACCGATGAACCTCAGATGATAAAAAATGGATTCAGCAGAAAACTTTATTCGGCAAAAGCTTCTGAAAAATACAAGCTGATCACTGCCCTTCGTCAATATCCCGGTACTCTGTCAGCATATCCCTTCGGCGATTCCGTACATATAACTTTTGTAAATGACATTCCGGATGAATCTGTTTTTGAACATCTAAGAAAACAAGGCATTTCTGATGCAACAATTACTGCAACCGAAGCCGGTATCGAAGACAGATTCCTGGAATTAATGGAAAAATGAAAGACACAGTAATCTCAGTCCGCAACCTGGTGAAGAAATTCGGGAGCTTCACTGCAAACGACAATCTCTCTTTTGAGGTGTCGCAGGGAGAGATCTTTGGTTTTCTCGGTGCAAACGGCGCAGGCAAAACCACAACGATCAGGATCCTTTCAGGTCTTTCCAGACCAACGTCGGGTGAGGTTATTGTTGCCGGGATCGATGCATCAAAAGAGCCTGAAAAGATCAAGAATCAGATTGGTTATATGTGCCAGAAGTTTTCACTCTATGAAGACCTTACAGCCAGTGAAAATATTATGCTCTACGGTGGTATCTATGGGCTGGCCAAATCACGGATAAGAGAGAGGACTAAGGAGCTTCTCAAAAGACTTGATTTTCAGGATTCCGGGAACAGGCTTATCTCAGAGCTGCCCCTTGGTTTGAAACAAAAGCTTGCATTTTCGGTTGCGATACTTCACTCACCAAAAATCGTATTCCTTGATGAACCCACCGGGGGAGTCGATCCGGTCACGCGGCGTCAGTTCTGGGAAATGATCTATGAAACTGCTGCACACGGCATTACAGTATTTGTAACTACCCATTATATGGATGAAGCTGAATACTGCGACAGGATCTCAATTATGAGCGAAGGAAGAATTGTGGCTCTCGATACTCCCGCGAATCTTAAGGAACAGTATGGTGCCGGATCGGTTGAAGAGGTGTTTGTTAAGATAGCCAGACCCCCAAATCCCCCTGAAGGGGGGCTGAATCCAAATCATTTTATTGCTGATATAATATGAGACGTTTCCTTGGTTTTGTCAAAAAAGAATTCCTTCATATTTTCAGGGATTACCGCACGCTTATAATACTTTTCGGCATCCCGGCTGCCCAGATCCTGATATTCGGCTATGCCGTAAGCACAGATATAAAAAATGCAGGCGTGGCTTTTCTGGATCTTTCAAAAGACGAAACCACCCAAAAGATAACTGACAAGATATGCTCCTCCGGTTTCTTTAAAAGAACAGAAAACCTTCTGAGCTACAATGATATCGACAGGATTTTAAAGAAAGGCAAAACGAAGGCGGTGGTTGTCTTTGAGGAAAACTTCGGTAATAAACTGATCAGTGAGGGCAAATCGTCGATAAGCATTATTGCCGACGGATCAGAGCCAAACACTGCAACCCTTGTAACAAATTACCTGACTGCAATCATAACCGATTTCAACAGCCAGCTGGCCGGACCTGCAACATCTACATCACCGCTGATACAGTCCGAAGTAACAATGTTTTATAATCCCGGCCTGAAGGGGCATTTCATGTTTGTCCCCGGCATAATTACCCTGATCCTGATCCTGATCTGCGCCCTTATGACCTCGGTGACGATCACGCGCGAAAAAGAATTCGGAACAATAGAGGTGCTTCTTGTTTCGCCTCTGAAGCCGGCACAGATAATACTCGGGAAAGTCACCCCCTATTTTATCCTTTCATTTATCAACGTCATTCTGATCCTGCTGCTTTCGTGGTTGGTCTTTAAACTGCCAGTCAAAGGAAGCATTATGCTACTTCTGGCCGAAAGTATGCTTTATATCCTGATGAGCCTTTCACTTGGTATTCTGATTTCAACGGTCTCATCAACAATGCAGCAGGCAATATTCATCTCGCTTGTCGGAATGATGCTGCCTACAGTCCTCCTTTCGGGCTTCATTTTTCCTATCCGGAACATGCCTGAGGTATATAACTGGCTTAGCGCAATATTTCCTCCCAGGTATTTCATAATAATAATCAAAAACATAATGATAAAGGGAACAGGATTCTTATACGTATGGAAAGAAACCCTGGTGCTTGCGGTTATGACATTGATTTTTATCGGCCTTAGCGTCCGAAACTTTAAGATAAGACTATAAGACTGCACGACAAAAAAACAGGCGACAGGAAATGAGAACGATATTATATCTTATAAGAAAGGAATTCATCCAGATCTTCAGGAACAAGTTCATCGGGAGGGCAATATTTGCAGTCCCGATTGTCCAGTTGCTGATCCTTGTACCGGCAGTGACTTTTGAAATTAAAAGCGTGAGACTGGCCATCATTGACAGGGACATGACATCTGAATCGAGAAGCCTGATAAACAAACTGGAAGGGTCCGGCTTTTTTGAAGTAAAATATTCACCATTATCCGAAGGGGAAGCGAACAATCTGATAGCAGGGGATAAATGCGATGTCACACTCCAGATCCCGTCAGGTTTCGGTAAGAATATCGGGACCGGTACGGCTGCCCGCATCATGGTATCAGCAAACGCAGTGAATGCTTCAACAGCCATGCTTTCATGGGCTTATCTGAACGGTGTCATCCGCGACTACAATTCAGTTGTAATGGAAGAAAACATAAATACTAATCCGGTTACCCCCGCTCCCCGGATTATGATCGAAAACAGGTACTGGTACAATGAAATGCTTAACTATAAGCATTATATGCTCCCGGGCATCCTGGGTATCCTGGTAACAGCTATTGGCTTTCTTCTGGCCGGGCTTAACCTTGTCAGGGAAAAGGAAGTGGGGACTATTGAACAGATAAACGTCACACCGGTAAGAAAGTACCAGTTCATTATCGCAAAAATGGTTCCCTTCATCATCATAGGGATAATAGATCTCGCAGCTGGAATGGTGCTCGGGAAAATATTGTTCGATGTTCCATTTGAGGGCAGCATAGCTCTTTTGTTCCTGGGGGCCACAATATTCCTGATTGCAATCCTGGGGCTTGCACTGTTCATTTCCACTTTATCGGGAACCCAGCAACAATTCATGTTCATCGCTTTCTTCTTCATGATAATCTTCATCCTCATGAGCGGCATCTTCACACCCTACGAGAGTATGCCCGGCTGGGCTCAGGCATTCAACAAGGTGAATCCGGTCGCCTACCTTATGAGGATAAACAGGATGGTAATGCTGAAGGGGTCAACAATTCAGGATATCAGCACCGAATTATGGTCACTGTTAATTATAGCAGTAACCTTCACCTTCTTTGCAGTAAGAAGGTACCGTAAAACGGCGTCATAGGGGTTGTTGAAAAAACCTTTTTTAACCGCACGCTGAGAAAGCTCAAATATTATATCACGTGGATTATTTTATTGAAACCGACGCCGTGACAGGCCAGTGATCGGATAAGTATATTCCCTTTTCCTTCCTTATAATTGTACGGTGCTCTGAAACACTCATACCGTTTCTGACAAATACATAATCAATCCTGCCCGAGCCAGGGTCATCGGACCAGCCGTTGAACGTAAATTCCGGCCCATACGGCCGGTGTTTGGAAATAATAAATGAGTCCCTCATAAGAGGTACATTCTCATAAGGCCCGGTCAGTATTGAATAACCTGTGCTTGTCGGAAGCATATTGAGATCACCGGTGATTATGAAAGGGAGGCCCTGGGTTATACTGTCCACTGCACTGATAAGGAATCTGGAGCTCATGATCCTTGCAGAATCGGAATTATGGGCAAAGTGAGTGTTAAAGTAATAGAACCGCTGATGATCGGTCTTGTCGATCAGCTCCATCCATGTCACTATACGCGGAAGTGATGACCCCCAGCTTATTGAGCCCGGCACATCCGGGGTTTCGGATAACCAGAATGTTATAGTCCTGATCATTTCGAACCGGTCCTTCCTGTAAAATACAGGATTCATTTCTCCTTCATTAGCACCATCCGAGCGTCCGACCCCCACTGATGCGTACTCATTATGCAGCGCCGAATCAAGAACATTTAACTGATGCGAAAGGACTTCCTGCATCCCAAGCAGGTCGGGCTTTTCTTCCTCCAGAAAGCGGCACACCATCATCGCCCTGTTTGGCCATGCATTAAGGCTGTCGCGCGGATTATCATACCTTAAATTCAATGTCATCACTTTGATATCACCCTTGCCCGGCTTATCTGTACAACCGGTAAATGCCACTAAAAGGAAAACACCGGAAATTAAAAGCAGATTCTTCATTACGACACAATTTTGCGTAAATATAACATATGTAAAACAAATAAGATAATTGCTCCCCAAAACCTGTAACGGAACCAACCCCTGAGGGGAATGAACCAAATATATTTATATTTGTAAGATAGTTAAATTGATTGGAATAATTGCATTCCTGATCAGTTTTCAATCCGATACAGCAGAACAAATATTAACATTTTCTTTAGATGTCCGATATTATAAAGCTCTTACCCGATTCGGTCGCTAACCAGATTGCAGCAGGGGAGGTTATCCAGAGACCAGCTTCGGTTGTGAAGGAGCTTATGGAGAATTCAGTGGATGCCGGCGCCGCAAATATTACGGTAGTGATCAGGGATTCAGGAAAAACGTTGATACAGGTAATTGATGACGGCTCCGGGATGTCGGAAACCGATGCCAGGCTCTCTTTTGAAAGGCATGCCACATCAAAGATCACTTCAGCGATGGACCTCTTTGCCATTAAGACAAAAGGATTCAGAGGTGAAGCCCTTGCATCGATCGCGGCCGTTTCGATGGTGGAGGCAAAAACAAGGAAGGAAGGGTCCGATGCCGGAACCCTGGTCATGATAAGCGGCTCAAAAGTCGAAAAACAGGAACCCTGCAGCTGTCCTGCAGGTACAAGCTTTTCAGTAAAAAATCTGTTCTACAACATCCCTGCACGAAGGAAATTCCTGAAGTCGGATAATACTGAAATGCGGCACATAATCACAGAATTTCAGAAGATTGTCATTGCCCATCCCGACATAAGGTTTATACTTCATCATAATGAAAGTGAAATATACAACCTCCCGGCGGGGAACCACAGGCAAAGGATAATCGGGGTATTCGGGAAACAGATCAGCAACGACCTCATCGCACTCGATACGGAAACAACCCTGATAACCATCAGGGGCTTTATAGGGAAACCCGAAAATGCCCGCCGTACATATGGGGAACAGTTCTTTTTCGTGAACAACCGATTTATGAAGCATCCCTATTTCCATAAGGCGGTTATCGAAGCTTACCAGAATATCCTGCCGGCCGAAGCGGTCCCTGCATACTTTATTTTTATGGAAATTGACCCGGCGTCCATCGATATTAATATTCACCCGACAAAGACCGAGATAAAATTCGAAGATGAAAGGTCGATATGGCAAATCCTTATGGCTTCGGTACGTGAAGCGCTTGGCCGGTTCAATATTGTGCCCTCTCTTGACTTTGAGAATGAATCATTGATCGAGATTCCGGTAAGATCTTCATTCCGGGATATGCCTGAACCACCCGCCATTGAAGTTGATCCTGATTATAATCCCTTCTCGGGGGAAGAGCGCAGACCCGGTCCTCATGATAACTTTAACCGGTTTGAGAGGGAAAATGTTTCGAACTGGGAAAAACTTTACACGGCTTTCGAACGGGACAAAGGTGACAAGCCGGCAATGGAACCCGAACGGAAGTTTTTTCAGGTAAAGAATAAATATATTATCTGTCCGGTCAAATCGGGACTGATGATCATTGACCAGAAAAGAGCGCACCAGAGGATACTGTTTGAAAGATTCCTTGAAAAGTTAAACCAGGAGCATGGTGTAAGTCAGACAGAGATGTTCCCCGTTGAAATTGAATTGAATCCGGCCGATATTTTTGTCCTGAAAGAGATTGAAGACGATATCAGCCTGCTCGGTTTTAATATCCAGCATCCAGGCCAGAATAAAATCCTGATTACCGGGTTGCCGTCCGACAGCAGTTCTTCCGACCCGGTAGAGATACTTGAGATCCTGCTTGAAGCCTACAAACAGACCAAATCGGATGCGGCTACAGGGATAAAGGAAAAAATTGCCGCGGCAATGGCCGAAGCATCAGCAATCCCTTACGGTAAATCGCTGCTTAAGAATGAGATGGAGGATATGTTCGATGCGTTGTTCGCCTGCAAAGCCCCAAACTATTCACCCAAAGGAAATCCGGTCATCAACATTCTGACACTTGAAGAAATTGATAAACGATTCCGGTAATTGGCATGTAAACTGAGTTTAGTATATTTGACCTTTAAAATTTTTAAAAACTCTCTAATTAATAATTAATGAACGGATTTGGAAGAAATTTCCTGGGATTGCCACCTGTTGTCAAAAACATCATCCTTTTAAATGTTATAATGCTGCTCGCAAACTGGGCTGCTCAGAGTGTTATTGGAAGAGACCTGAATGGGATCCTGGGTCTCTATTTCCCAAAATCAGAGAGTTTTATGCCTGTGCAGATTGTTTCACACATGTTTATGCATGGCGGCTTTATGCATTTGTTTTTCAACATGTTTGCACTTTATATGTTTGGAGGAATACTCGAAAACATATGGGGAGGTAAGCGTTTTTTCATCTACTACATGGTTTGCGGACTGGGTGCAGCACTGGTTCACGAAACCGTTATAATGTTTCAGTACAACAAATTAATAAGCGTTCTGGGACCCGATCAGGTTCAGATGGTGATCGAGGAGGGAGCCTCATACCTGAATGAAAATAAATTTTATGTAAATGAGGCTATGAAAGGTCTACAGATCCTGCTCAATGTTCCGACCGTCGGGGCATCGGGTGCAATTTTCGGGATCCTGCTTGCCTTCGGAGTGCTGTTCCCAAACACACAGCTTATGCTTCTCTTTCCACCGATCCCGATAAAGGCCAAGTATTTTGTTATCGGCTATGGCGCTATTGAACTGTACCTCGCTTTTACCCAACCCGGAAGCAATGTAGCCCATGCTGCCCATCTTGGAGGTATGCTTTTTGGCTATATCTTGCTGAGATACTGGCGAAAAACAACAAATACATTGTATTGATGGGGATATGGGATAACATAAAAAGGACTTTCAGGGAAGGCAGCAACCTCACAAGGCTTATTTATATCAATGTTGTTGTATTTATTGTTATTTCAATCGGATCTATAATCGGCTACCTCTTAAAAAATGAAGGACTGGCGGTCACCATTCTGAATCTCCTTTCAGTCCCCTCCTCGCTTAACTCACTACTGCTGCGGCCCTGGACTATCTTTACCTATATGTTCACGCATAAAGATATCCTCCATATCCTCTTTAATATGTTGTGGCTCTACTGGTTCGGAATGATCTTCCTGGAATATCTCGACCAGAAAAAGCTGGTGGCCGTATATCTGCTCGGGGGAGTCAGCGGAGCGATCGTCTACATAATATCGTTCAATGTATTCCCGGCGTTTGCCGAAGTTGTTTCCGAGTCGGTAGCCATCGGCGCTTCAGCCTCAGTCATGGCGATTGTGATAGCTGCTGCAGTTTATGTTCCTGATTACCAGGTAAATCTGCTGTTTTTTGGCAGGATAAAGATCAAATATATTGCCATCCTTATTTTCATCTTCACATCAGTAATGGATTTCTCTGTTAATTCGGGAGGCAAGCTGGCGCACATGGGAGGCGCTCTGCTGGGTTATTTGTATATAGTTCAGCTCCGCCATGGACACGATATCGGGAAATGGGTAAACAGGATAATTGATTTCTTTGCCACCATTTTCAAGCCAAGGAAGAAAATCAGGGTAACATATAAGAAACCGGTGAACGATTATGACTACAGAAAAGCCAAAGCTGATCACCAGGAAAAGATCAACAAAATTCTAGATAAAATCTCCAAAGCCGGATATGATTCCCTTACCAAAGAGGAAAAGGATCTGCTGTTCAGTGAGAGTCAGAAGAAAAACTGATCCAATAATCTGACTCTTTCATAAATCGATTACCCCTGCTTGTCAAAAAACGCTGACTTCAGGTTCAATTTTTAAGGAATAGAGGTATTTTCGCAAATACTGAACTAACTATTGTGAAAAAAGTAGTACATAGAATATTGCTGGCTTTAAACATCCTGTTTGCAGTTTCGCTTATCATATCTTACCTTGCGGTTCACATAAATCCCGATTCTTTTGCTCTGCCTGCACTGTTTGGCCTTGCTTACCCGTACCTCCTCTTCATCAATATTGTCTTTGTCATATTATGGGCAGTTGCCCTGAGGTTTGAAGCCTTTATCTCCGTCGTTGTTATTGCAATGGGATTTACGCATTTTTCAAATTATTTGAAACTTGGCAAACCATCAGGCGATAAGACGGGCACATTCAAGGTTGAAAGCTATAACCTCCGTTTATTCAACTTTTTCGAAGGCACGGAAACGGACAATTCCGAAATGCAAGTGCTTGAACACCTTAGGAAGCAGCAGTCCGATATTATATGTCTCCAGGAAGTCTATTTTACCGGAGATCCATATCAGAAGGAAAGGTCAATAATAAATACCCTTGGAGGCAGATATTACCTGCATTCAAAATACATGGACAGCGGTAAAAACAGGCATTACGGAATTATAACGCTGAGTAAATTCCCGGTGATCAGAAAGGAAGATATATTGCATCCGGCTTCTTCAAGCCTTTCAATATTTACTGATATCCTGATCGGAAAGGATACTTTCAGGGTATTTAACAATCATCTCCAGTCATTCCGGCTTCAGAGAATGGAACAGTCATTCCTCAGGGAATTAACGGAGACTTCAGATGATAAGGAAACCCTGGCCGAATTAAAAGATATTTCTTCAAGTCTGAAAAAGGGTTTTATCAGAAGAGCTGCACAGGCGAAGTCAGTAAAGGCAAGAATAAATGTTTCACCATACCCTGTGATCGTTGTTGGTGATTTTAACGATACCCCCGTGTCATATTCTTACAGAAAGATAAGAAAAGGGCTGTACGATTCCTTCGTCCTCTCGGGATATGGGGCAGGATTTACATACAAGGGTAAATATCCGCCCAACAGGATTGATTACATACTTTTTGACGACGCCCTCGAATGCAGGCAGTTTGATATTATTAAAGTAAAGTATTCGGATCATTACCCGATTATTTCCTATTTCCGGAAGAAGGATTAAAAAGGAAGCTTTCTTAAATCAACATTACCTCCTGAAATAATAATACCTGTCCTTTTGCCCCGGAAAAATTCAGGATTCTCTGAAATTATGGCAAGCGCCGTTGCAGATGAAGGTTCAATTATAATTTTCATCCTTTCCCAGACGAGCATCATAGAGGAGATTATCGACTCTTCCGTCGCTGTAAAGATATCATCAACATTCCTGCGGATAACAGAAAATGTAAGTTCACTCAGCGAGGTCAGAAGTCCGTCAGCAATTGTCACGGGATTATTTGAAGGAAACAACACCCCCGATTTATATGATTGCCATGCATCATTGGCATTAAGAGGTTCTGCCCCGATAACCGAAATTTTTTTACTGATCCCTTTGGTACAGGCTGAGGTGCCGCTCAGTAATCCGCCGCCTCCGACAGGAGCGACAATTATGTCGGGCTCACCGATCTCTTCAATAAGCTCAAGTGATGCCGTTCCCTGACCGCATATGACATTAAAATTATCATACGGATGTACCAGGGTTGCTCCCTCTTTTTCAATTATCGCCCTGCATGTCTCTTCCCTGGCTTTGAGCGTGGGCTTGCAAAAAGTGATCAATGCTCCGTAGCCTGCAACTGCTTCCTTCTTTACGGCAGGTGCAGTTTCGGGCATCACGATATAGGCTTTGATCCCGTTCATCCTTGCAGCAAGTGCCAGGGCCGCAGCATGATTACCCGATGAATGGGTAACGACTCCGTTCTTTTTCTGTTCATCAGTAAGTGAGAGAACAGCATTTGTCGCCCCCCTGAACTTGAATGCCCCAACCTTCTGAAAGTTCTCACATTTAAAATATAACTCGCATCCAAAAATGCTGTTGAGCTGCTTTGACGTCAGAACAGGAGTTCTGTGAATGAATTTTTCAATTACCGAATGGGCGGTCGTGATGTCGGCAAGTTCCGGGATCTTCATTATAAAACTTTTTCCAAAAATAATATAAAATGTAAACTAACAATCAGGAATCAGTACGATGAACTTTTTATGCTAGTTTTGCGTAATATGGTCTAAACATTATCAGGAGTGATGCTTCAGGCGAGATCGCTGTCGATGTTCCTCTGTTTAAATTAAATGACACACTATTAAGCAAATTAAGAAGTCATGTTTATTTTAATGATCGTCATTTTTGTGCTGGGCTACATTGCCATAGCTCTTGAACACCCTCTTAAAGTCGATAAGGCTGTTTCCGCGCTTGCAATCGGGACGTTATGCTGGGTGGCATACATGTCAGGTTTGTTTGATATTCTGACAGCCGGACTGAGTCCTGAGTTTTCGGAATATATTGCAGGAAAGGAGATGCTGGGTGATGAAAATGCAGTAAATTCTTTCCTGGGCGGACTACGTAGTCTTGAAGGGATTGAAAGAGCCGGATGGCTGAAAGAAATGCGTGAGTGGCTTGTCGAAAATCAGATAATTACACATCTCGGTGAGATCGCTGAGATCCTTTTCTTTCTGCTTGGCGCCATGACGATTGTTGAAATCATTGATCAGCATGAAGGATTCAGGGTCCTGACCGACCGGGTCACAACTACGAATAAGGTTAAGCTTCTCTGGATCATAAGTATTCTGACCTTTTTCCTCTCGGCAGTACTTGACAACCTTACCACAACTATCGTTATGATTGCCCTTATAGGGAAACTGATCTCTGAAAAGCATACGCGCTGGTTCTTTGCAAGCATTATAGTGCTGGCAGCTAATGCCGGCGGAGCCTGGTCGCCCATAGGTGATGTAACCACTATAATGCTCTGGATAGGGGGTCAGATAACTGCAGGGGCAATAATGGCCAGGGTACTGCTCCCGAGTCTCGCAAACATCATAGTTCCTCTGATTGTAGTAAGCTTTTTCATGAAAGGCACTGTGAAGCGACCGGCTTCGGAAGAACATGACAGACAATACACTACCGGTACTGAACGAAAGACTATCCTTTTCCTTGGTATCGGGGGATTGCTTTTTGTACCTGTCTTTAAATCCATAACCCACCTGCCTCCGTACATGGGGATGCTGCTCAGCCTCTCCGTAATCTGGCTTGTTACTGAAATAATGCACAGGAATAAGGATCATGAGATCAAGACAAAACTTAAGCTGATTTACATTATTAAAAGAGTCGAAGTCCCAACCGTTTTATTTTTTCTTGGGATATTAAGTGCAGTGGCAGCGCTTCAGTCAGCGGGGCAGCTCAATGTTACAGCTCAGTTTCTGAACGAAAATCTGAACAATGTATACCTGATAAATATTGCCATCGGTATTCTATCGGCAATCGTCGACAATGTTCCGCTGGTAGCCGGTGCAATGGGTATGTATCCGGTAGAAGCGGCCGGAGCCGCAGGCTTCGCAACCAATTTTATGCAGGACGGCATATTCTGGGAGTTTCTGGCATACACTGCAGGTACCGGCGGCAGTATGCTGATAATCGGATCGGCAGCAGGTGTTGCAGCCATGGGACTTGAAAAGATTGATTTTATCTGGTATCTGAAGAAGATATCCCTGCTGGCCCTGCTGGGTTACCTGGCAGGAGCCGGAGTCTATTATCTCCAGATGCAGATAATGGGATAAAAGAAGTTGCCCATATTAATCATCAAATCCATTTATCCAATATGAAGGGGTTACGATCTTACCCTCAACGGTTTTCAGGCTGCGCTCATAAATTGCAAATACCGGATTGAAAACAAGATCTGTGACACCAATTGTGAATTTCGGTCCTTCCCCATCCTTCCCGGGAGGAATAACCATTTTCTTTACTTCAAAGTGGTTAAACTCAAGCAGGTCAGTCAGAAAAGCTGCCCGTTCCGGTTCAATGCCTGATTCAATGATCGTGCAACGAACACCATCTATTTCACCTACAATATGCTTTGCATTATTGATTGACATAAAGCGGAATTTAAAAATCAGACTCCGAAGCTCATATTTTTTATAACCTCAAAGATAATACCTGCGAATCCGGTAATCACTATACCCGCGACACAAATCCCCAGAGCAAGACGGGTAGAAAAATCACTCCTGAATTTTTCAACAGGCGTTTCACCTTTGTTTATAAACATTGCCCTGACAACAAGAAGATAATAGTATAAGGATATTATTGTATTCAGAACAGCAATTAAAACAAGAATATAGAAACCCTTTTGAGCTGCTGCGGTGAAAAGAAAAAACTTACCGAAGAATCCGGCAAACGGGGGAATCCCAGCAAGGGAAAAGAGTCCCAGTAGCATAACAAGGCTCAATCCGGGATTAGTCTTGTAAAGTCCGTTATATTCATCAATACTTTCTTTACCACTGGAATTTGAAATTGCAGCAACAACACCAAATACGGCCAGGTTTGAGAAAATATAGACAAGGATGTAGTATATCACCGATGCCATCCCCAGCTGATTTCCGCCGATAAGTCCAAGAAGAATGTAGCCAGCCTGTGAAATAGATGAGAATGCAAGAAACCGTTTAAGATTTTGCTGACGGACAGCAAAGAGGTTACCCACTGTCATTGTTAAAACCGCACTGACATAAATGAGTTTCTGCCACGTTGAAATAATCACCGGGAAAACTGTAAACAGGACAATGATGAAAATAAAGAGAGCAGCTCCTTTTGAAATAACTGAGAGATAGGATGTTATATTAACAGGCGCTCCTTCATAGACATCTGCTGTCCAGAGATGGAAAGGCACAATCGATATCTTGAATGACATGCCGGCAAAGAAGAAAATAAATCCAAGGATCTGCAGGTTATCGCTGCCAAATAATTTCGCAATTTCAGTAAAATATAAAGTTCCGGTTGTTCCGTATATCATCGACAAACCAAACAACAAAACGCCTGAGGACAATGAGGAGAGAAGAATGAGCTTAATCCCGGCTTCGGCAGACTTATTATTGTACCTTTCAAATGCGGCCAGTGCCGCAACCGGTATTGTTGCCAGTTCAAGCCCAAGGTAGAACATCAAAAAATTACCTGCGGAAATCATGAAATCCATTCCGATAAGAGTCGAAATAAGCAGAATATAATATTCGCTTATCTTTTCTGAATTCTCTTCTTTATTAAGCCACGTAACTGATTGAATTAAAACCAATAATGAACCTGTATTCAGTATGTTTTTCATCATTAATCTGGCATCCGAAACTTCATACATTCCTCCGAAAAGTGAACCGGGTGATGAGGGCAGAAATCCTATAATTGTAATGATAAAGAACAATACTATTGAAAAAAGGTTAATTGACCTCTTTTTCCGGGGATCCAGGAATATTTCCGCCATAAGGATCAACAAGATTGCAATCGTCAGCAGCAATTCATGCCGCATCAAAAGGAAATTTTCTAAACTCATACTTATCTTCCCAGAGTAATTTTCAGTTTAAAATCAAAAAGAGCCAGATACAAGAATTTTATTTAAAATAGTCTGAAGACTTGAACCAATCACAGAGGAGAGCCAGAAAGGAGCAAGACCTATCAATGCTACAAAGCTGATAAGTGTGACGGCAGATACCTTTTCGAACCACTTTGCATCTGTAAAATGTTCATAGTGCTCATTTGTTACAGGGCCAAGCAACAAAATAGCTATAACCCTGAGAATATAAACTGCAGTAATGACTATTGACATTACGGCAATTATCGTGACAATCCTGTGAAAAAGGTCCGGATGCTGGAAAGCACCAACAAATATTGTCATTTCAGCAACAAATCCGCTTAGTCCGGGCAGCCCTAAAGAAGCGAGTCCTGCTATTACATAGCAAACAGAAAGGAAAGGAATAACTTTCATTAATCCTCCCATTTCATTGATCATTCTCGTATGTGTGCGGCCATAAAGCATGCCTATCAGAGCAAAGAAAAGCGCTGTCATCAGACCATGCGAGATCATCTGGATTATGGCCCCGTTCATGGCTGTCTTATTCATCATGAGTATTGCGAACAGGACCAGTCCGCAATGACTTACAGACGAATATGCATTAATATATTTTAGATCCTTCTGGGCTATCGCACCAAAAGCTCCGTAAACGACACTTATTGAAGTCAGAATTATAAAGATCCATGATAGTTCCCGGGCCGCTTCAGGCATAAGAAAAATAGCTACCCTGAATGCACCATAACCGCCAAGCTTCATCAGCACGCCTGCATGCAGCATTGAAACAGCAGTTGGAGCAGAGGAGTGACCATCGGGCGACCAGGTATGAAACGGGAATAAGGCCCCGAGTACTCCGAAACCAACAAATGTCAACGGGAAAAACAGGTACTGGGCTGACATCGGGATTTTTACTTTGGAAATCTCCAGGATATTGAAACTTAATTGTCCTCCACCCGGAGCTGAATTGAAATAAATTCCAAGAATGCCAAGGAGAAGAAGAGATGAAGCTCCCATCAGCATCAGCGTCAGCTTCATTGCTGAATACTCCTTGGGCCCGCTTCCCCAGATCCCTATGAGAAGATACATCGGAATAACTGCAAGCTCATAAAAGAGGAACATGGTGAACAGATCAATGGAAATAAAAAAACCGAAAACTCCTGTTGCAAGCAGAATAAGTGAAAAGAAAAATTCTTTTGTAAGAAACTCTACCTCCCAGGAGGCAAAAATCCCGGCGAAGACCACCAGTGAGGTCAGTCCA
Source organism: uncultured Bacteroidales bacterium (assembly GCA_963737255.1). Classification (GTDB taxonomy): domain Bacteria; phylum Bacteroidota; class Bacteroidia; order Bacteroidales; family VadinHA17; genus LD21. The sequence continues at coordinate 105,268 of CAVTSB010000002.1, read as the reverse complement.
ATCATTGCAACGGAGATTCCATCGACACCGACAGCGTAATGAATATTCAGACTTTTAAACCATACGATGTCTTTTATAAAAAGCATCTCGGATGTGTTTCCAGAATGTCGTTCAGACAGGTACAGGTATACAAGAATAGCTGTCAGGATAAGCTGTATGCCCATTCCGGTCGCGGCAACAAGCCTGACCTGGCGAATATCCTTTACCAGGATTATACCAGTTATTGTCAGAACCGGAATTACAATGAACAGTGTCAAAATATCCATAGTTTATAAACTTTTCTATAACATTTCTAATGCCACAGGTAAATTAAAACAACTGCAAGCAACACTGCACCTGTGACATAGACAAATGCATATTTCTGTAACTGACCCGATTGAAATCCGCTGATCCGGTAGGAGACATTCTGAGTTAAGAATGCAATTGCATTCATTGTACCGTCTACTATATGCCTGTCGAACCAGGCAACAGGTTCGGCTATATATCTGAAAATGATTTTTTTAGTAATAAAAAGATACACTTCATCAATATAAAATTTATTGTATGCCCATTTATACGTGTATTTAAAAGTGGCGGCAAGTTTGTCGGGGATTTCAGTTTTCCTGGCGTACATAATATAGGCAATACCAATTCCTGCCAGGCCAATAAGTACCGATGGAATTGCAACTGCCCATTCAATTTCTGAATCGAAAGCCCTGCCGTCGGTAGTAACAAGTTTATTAAATGGAATAAAACCGGCAAATACCGACCCGGCAGCAAGAAGAATTAACGGAACAGTCATAGTAGCAGGAGCCTCGTGAGGTATACTATGGTAATGCGTCTCATTTCCCCAGAAAATATTAAAGTAAAGCCTGAACATATAAAATGCAGTCAGGCCGGCAACAGCGTATTCTACTGCAAATAAAAATTTATTGTGATGAAGTGCAGCTGCCAGAATTTCGTCCTTGCTGAAAAATCCCGACAGAGGTGGAATTCCGGCAATCGTAAGACAGGCTATCAGGAAAGTTATATGGGTGACCGGCAGATACCTGCGAAGTCCTCCCATATCTGTCATATAATTACTGTGAACAGCATGGATAATTGCACCTGCACACAGAAATAACAAAGCCTTGAACATTGCATGTGTCGAGAGGTGAAACATTGAAGCCATATAGCCCAATCCTTCGTGGCCTCCATAGCCTGAGACACCCATAGCAAGCATCATATAGCCAATCTGCGACATCGTGGAATATGCCAGAACCCTCTTGATATCTGTCTGTGTACATGCGATAATTGCAGCAAAGAGCGAAGAAAATGCACCAACATATGCCACTACATCAAGGGCAGCCGGAGCAGAAAAGTAATAAATCGGGAACATCCTGGCCACCAGGTAAACACCTGCAACTACCATTGTCGCAGCATGAATAAGAGCTGAAACCGGAGTAGGACCCTCCATCGCGTCAGGCAACCAGATATGGAAAGGAAACATCGCTGACTTCCCGACTCCCCCCATGAACACAAAGATCATTGACCATGTCATTACAGAAAATCCAAGGAATGCTACGCTGCTGCCCTGTGCGATAGCCGGTCCGGTGGGATCGGTAAGAGTAATAAAATCAAATGTTTTTGTATTGAATGACAGGATCAGAATCCCGATGAGAAAACCGAGATCAGCAAATCTTGTAACAATAAATGCTTTTTTTGAAGCTCTGACAGCAGAAGGCCTCTGATAATAAAATCCAATCAGAAGATAAGAGGAAATCCCAACAAGTTCCCAGAAAATATACATCTGGAAGATATTTGTCGCCAGAACCAGACCGAGCATTGAGAAGGTGAAAAGTGAGAGAAACGCAAAAAACCGTTCAAAACCCTTCTCTCCCTTCATATAACCAAGACTGTATATATGAACCATGAAGGAGACTGTACTTATGACAACCAGCATCATCACTGAAATCGGGTCAAGCAGCACTCCCATATCAATGTGCAATTTATCTGTCAGCTGCAACCATGTAATATTGGCGGCTTCTATTTTCTGATATGCACCCCCGATCTTTTCACTTGTGAAAAAGTAGGACCAGGCGGTAAAATAGGAAAGTATTGTTATTACTCCCAGGCCCGCTGTTCCAATCAAACCGGAGAGTTTTGGCAACAGCCTGTGTCCGGCCAGACCCAGAACGATAAACATCATAAATGGCAGAAGGGGAATCCAGATTGTATAGTTGAAACTAATCATATAAGAGTTCTCTAAAAGAAGATAATAATCAGTATTTCATTTCATTAACATCTTCAACGTTGATTGTTGTAAACCGTCTGTAAATATTAATAATAATGGCAATAGCCACTGCGGCTTCAGCAGCTGCAACGGCGATTATGAACAGACTGAAGAAAAAACCCTCCAGCTTGTGGGGATACAGGTACCGGTTAAAGGCCAGAAAATTGATATTTACTGAGTTAAGTATTAATTCCAACGACATTAATATGGTGATCAGATTCCTGCGGGTCAGAAAGCCATAAACTCCGACAAAAAACATTACTGTGGCCAGAACAAGAAAATACTGCAACGGGATACCTGCATTCATCTTTTATTGTTTTAAATTTTGGGATTGAATCTTTTTCGGACCTCCTTTTTTTGCTATCACTATTGCAGCAACCATTGCGGCGATAAGTAAAACGGAGATCACTTCAAAAGGGAGGGCGTAACCGTCATCCCCGACCGACAAAAGACTTTTCCCGACCAGGTGCATGTCCACCTCCTTTGCGGCCTCAGAAGTTGCTGAAAACCTGTAATCGAGAATTGTAATTATTGAAAGAATAGCTCCGGCTATTACAGCCAGTGCGGAAAATAATGACTTTTTCCAACCCATCGGTTCAAATCTATGGTTTATGTGACTTGTCAAAAGAATAGAGAATATTATAAGCACTACAATGCCCCCGGCATAAAGAGTGAGCTGTACGGCAGCAAGAAACTGGTAATTCAGCATGAAATAGAGGCCTGCTGTCGATACCAGCACAAAAAGCAGGTAAACTGCGGCCCTGAGTATCTTCCGGCTGGTAACTGTAAGGATTGAAAAAACAATAATCATGGAAGAAAACAAGAGGAACATTAATTGAGTAGAGGTCATTGTTCAACTCCTTTCATTAATTGTGAACCCGGTTTGTTTAAAACTTTGATCAACAGAGCCCTGTTAAAAATTGCATGTTCAAACTCCTGTGAAAAAGCAAGTGCATTGAATGGACAGGTTTTAACACATAAAGCACAGAATGTGCACATGCCCAGGCGGTAAATATGCTTGTCAATAACTCTCTTTTTCTTCCCGTCTTCCGTTAAAACCGTTTTTGAAATTACTTCAATCGTACCGTTGGGGCAGTTTATTTCACAAATACCGCAACCTGTGCATTTATGTTCATTTTTTTCATTATGGGGCATAACAACCTCACCCTTAAACCTTTCGAACATTACCAGCTCTTTCCTGTTATCAGGGTATTTTTGAGTTACAATCGTTGAAGGCCTGAAAAAATAAGAGCCTGTCACCTTCATCCCTTTTAAAAGCGACCAGACTCCCAGAATAATTTCCTTTATATAATTTATAATACTTTTCATCAAAATTTCTTATTATCAGATCTTTACGTTAATAATGCCAGCCCATAAGAACGATAAATGACATGATCAGTATATTGACCAGGTTAATCGGCAAAAGATATTTCCATTCCAGGGTGAGCAGCTGATCGATCCTTAACCTGGGGAATGTCCATTTAAACCACATCATGAGGAAGATTACAAAGAATGTTTTCACTATGTACCATATAAACGGAGGTATGAAATCCATAATATGATTAAATCCGTCCCAGTGTCCAACGTGAAACGGCATCCATCCTCCAAGAAATACAGTTGCGGCAATTGACGCTACAATGAACATATTCATGTATTCTGCCAGGAAGAAGAATGCAAATTTAATCCCTGAATATTCAGTATGATAACCGGCTGTTAATTCGGATTCAGCCTCTGCAAGATCAAATGGTCCCCTGTTTGTTTCAGCGGTGCTTGCCACGAGAAATACAATAAAAGCGATAAAAGCTGGTATATGTCCTTTAAAAATGAACCATCCGTCGGCCTGCGCCAGGACGATCTCGGAAAGCTGCATTGACCCCGCAAGAATTACAACTGTAATAAGTGAAAGTCCGACTGACAGTTCATAGCTGACTATCTGGGCCCCGCTCCTCATTGCTCCGATCAGTGAATATTTGTTATTGCTCGACCATCCTGCAAGCAATACTCCTATAACACCCATGGCAGAAACGGCAATAACATAAAATAAACCGATGTTCAGGTCGATTGCATGGAGTCCTTTGGCAAACGGGATGGCAGCTATGGCCATAAAAGAGGCAATGATCACAATGAACGGAGCCAGGTTGAATAGAAATTTATCAGCATTTTTTATCGGAATCAGCTCAACAAGCAGAAGTTTGACAAGATCAGCTATTGTCTGGAATATACCGAATGGCCCTACCCTGTTCGGACCCAGCCTGTTCTGCATAAATGCACAGACCTTCCTTTCTGCATATACAAGAAAGAGACCTATAAGGGCATAAAAAGTAAGGATCAGTACACCAATTATCAGCATTTCAACCACAATGGTCCAGAAAGGAGACATTGAGTTTTGAAGGCCTGTGTCAATCCATTTTGTAAATGAAGTAAAATCGTAAATATCGAACGGCATATATTCCTTTTATCTTTTTTCTTTTATCTCTTTTATCTTTTTACTTTTGTCTTTTATCTTTTATCTACCTGTCAATATCCGGAATAACAAAATCCAGTGACCCCGCAATCGCAACCAGATCGGCAATCTTAAAGTCCTTTGATATCAGATTAAGCACCGAAAGATTGACGAAACTGGGTGAACGGAACTTCACCCTGTAAGGATTTTTATTACCGTCGCTGATTATGAATACTCCCAGCTCCCCCCTTGCAGTTTCCACTCTCTGGTAATACTCTCCTTCCGGAAGTTTTATCACAGGTTTCATCTTAACGGCAAAGGGACCTTCAGGAATATTATCTATCAACTGATCAATAATATCCATTGATTCCTTCATTTCTTCAATCCTGGCCAGATATCGGTGGTATGTATCCCCATCATTGAACAGAACCTCCCTGAAATCAACCCTGTCGTAGGCACTGTAAGGGTCATGTTTCCTTACATCACATGAAAATCCTGATGCCCGGCCCGACGGACCTGTAATTCCATACGATATTGCATCTTCAAGTGACAGCCTGCCGATTCCCCGGGTCCGTTCCTTAAATATTACATTGCCGGTGAGAAGCTGATCATATTCAGGCAGGATCTTCCTGAAGTATTTAATAAAATCTTTTGTTCGTTTTTGAAAATTCGGATGGATGTCGTACATCAATCCACCGGGGCAATTATAACTGACAATCAATCGGCCGCCGCATGTCTCTTCAAAAATATCCATGATTTTTTCCCTGTCCCGGAGACCATAAAAGAAACAGGTCAATCCTCCGAGATCCATCCCAAAAGATGCCCACCATAGTTGATGCGACTGAATACGGGTCAGTTCTGACATGATGGTGCGTATCACTCTGACCCTGTCAGGGATATCAATTTCCAGCGCTTTCTCGACATTAAGACAGACTGCCTCATTATTTATGTGGGCCGACAAATAATCCATCCTGTCGGTGAGATGTATGATCTGAGGGTAGGTAATGCTTTCGCACATTTTCTCCATACCCCGGTGGACATAGCCGATATGCGGCTCAACATTCTTCACGATTTCTCCCTTAAGCGACACAACCAGCCTTAAGACCCCATGTGTTGACGGGTGCTGAGGCCCCATATTGATGACGTATTTCTGGTCCTCGCCGGCTATTTCCTTCATCGTCTCTTCCATATACTATTTAGTAACGATGTTCAGGTCGTCAACAAAATCCTTTCTTAAAGGGAAGCCATAAGAAGGCGGAAGAAAGAACCTCCTGAGGTCAGGATGATTGATAAACCTGATGCCTAAAAGATCAAACACTTCACGTTCATGAAATTCTGCAGTTCTCCAGATATCGGCCACAGAATCGAACTGAGGATTTTTCCTGTCTGAAGTTCTTACCTTCAAAACAACGGTCTGTTGATGCTTTGTTGAACGGATATGATACACAACACCCAGATCCTGGCCATAATCCACTCCGGTAAGACAAAACAGAAAATCGAACGATATCTCCTGATTTTCCTTTAGCTTCTTACCCAGGGCATATAAATTTGGCCCCGGAACGTTTATTTCTGTAAATTGCTTCTCTTCCCTGATATCAACTTCACTATCCAGCAATTTGATAAATTCTGCTAATTGGCCCTTGTCCATTTTTAATCTGATTTCATTAAGAGGAATATTTAAAAGACATCGTGTGATGCATTGCGCTTTCTTCTCGACTTTATGGTTTCTGTCTCAATTTTGCGCTGAAGCTGAAGCATACCATATAAAAGTGCCTCAGGACGGGGAGGACATCCCGGTACGTAAACATCAACCGGTATAATATGATCGACTCCTCTTACAATGGTGTAAGAATTCAGGAAGAATGGTCCGCCCGAAATGGCACATGCTCCCATGGCTACAACATATTTTGGCTCAGACATCTGGTCGTACAGGCGTTTTAAAACCGGTGCCATTTTTTTTACAATTGTGCCTGCCACTACAATGACATCGGCCTGTCTTGGACTAGCCCTGTAGACTTCCATCCCAAACCTTGCGAAATCGTGCCTTGGGGCTCCTGTTGCCATCATTTCGATTCCGCAGCAGCTTGTGGCAAATGTTAGCGGCCACAGGGAGTTCTTTCTTCCCCAGTTAATGACATCATCAATCGTCGCCAGGAGAATATTGGTTCCGGATTCTTCAAGAAGTTCAAGGCTTTCATTATCCTTGAATTCCTCTTTTTTCATTCCTTTTATTCCCATACAAGGGCGTGTTTTTTCCAGGCATACAGTAAACCCAGTCCCAGAATGAAGAAGAATATCAATATTTCAATAAAGGCTGCCATTCCGACCTCTTTCATAACAACTGCCCATGGAAAAACAAGGACTGTTTCCACATCAAAAACAAGAAAGAGAATTGCAAAAAGGTAATATCCGACATTAAACTGAAGCCAGGTAACACCTTCTGTGGGAATACCGCATTCATAAGGTTCAAATTTCTGGGGATTTATTGACCGGGGAGCGATTATGCCGGACAGTATAAGAACTAGGCCCACAAATATTGCGCCTACCATGAAAAAAAGAACAAGCCATTCATTATTCATAAAACCAGGTTTTATTTTTAAAGAAAAACCGCTTAAAAATAAAGCTTCTTTTATTCTTTGTGAAATAATTAACAATAAAATAAAGTGATAATTATCAGGCCGCTTCAGGAACAAATTAATCCCAAAAGGATAAATTGATCCGGAAGTAATTTAAACGGGTAAAATGACGGGGGTCGGGTTAATATCACAAAAAAAGCTGTCCGGACGGACAGCTTTTTTTTACAATATGTAAAGATCAGGCAAATATACTCCATGCAACGGTAAGACCGGCAAGCACAACCGAAACCATCGACATAAGCTTTATGAGGATGTTCAGTGCAGGACCGGAAGTATCCTTGAACGGATCACCAACAGTATCACCAACTACTGAAGCTTTATGAGGTTCGCTCCTTTTGCCACCATAATTCCCGCGTTCAATGTATTTCTTGGCATTATCCCAGGCACCACCTGAATTGTTGAGCATGCTGGCCAGTACGAAACCTGCGCTCATTCCGCCAGCCAGCAGGCCAATGACACCGGGAACTCCGAAAATCACTCCTACAACAAGCGGAACTACTATTGCAATCAACGAAGGTACGAGCATTTCACTCTGTGCGCCTTTAGTGGAGATTTCGACGCATTTCGCATATTCCGGTTTTGCCTTTCCTTCCATAATTCCGGGTATTTCCCGGAACTGGCGGCGTACTTCTTCTACCATCTTGCCGGCAGCACGTCCGACAGCTTTCATGCTCATTGCACTGAAGAGGAATGCCATCATTGCTCCGATGAACAGACCGCCCAGAAGAATGGGATTGAAAAGTGAAAGGTCGTATGCAGCAGCGAAATCCCTGACCGATGCAGTCGTAATATTTACAGCCGTCTGCCCATCCTGAACTGCCGGAACTGTACTGTTATAAAAAAGAGTATCCCCTATCTGTTTGAATCCGTCCGGGGCTTTATCAATAAGCCTGCCAAGCCAGAGCCTGACTTCTTCCATATAGGCTGCCATAAGCGCCAGGGCGGTAAGCGCGGCAGATCCGATTGCAAAGCCTTTTCCTGTAGCGGCAGTTGTATTGCCAAGTCCGTCGAGGGCATCAGTTCTTTCCCTTACTTCTTTTGGTAGTTCCGACATTTCAGCGTTGCCGCCTGCATTATCGGCGATTGGCCCGAAAGCATCTGTTGCAAGGGTAATTCCAAGAGTGGACAACATCCCTACCGCTGCAAAACCGATACCATATACACCCATGGCAAAATTGCTGAATCCACCGGCAAAGCCATAAGCTGCGATAATACCGGCTACGATCGTTACAACAGGAACCCAGGTTGAGAACATGCCCACGGCCATACCTTCAATTATTACTGTGGCTGGACCCTGAAGCGCCTGTTTTGCGATACCCTGGGTCGGTTTATTGCCGTCAGAAGTAAAATATTCGGTCGACTGGCCAATGATAACTCCTGCAACGAGACCTGAAACTGCTGCACCAAATACACCCCAGGTGATCCAGTTAACTGCGGCCATTACCGCAAGAACTACAAGTATCAGGGCCGAGCTCCCTCCTGTTCCGAGCAGAAGCGCACGGAGAAGTACTTTTGGCGTAGCTGATTCTTTTGTCCTGACCATATATACCCCGGCAATTGAAAGCAGAATGCCGATTGCAGAAACGAGCATCGGGGCAATAACAGCTTTCATCTGAAGGTCTCCTGTAACAGCGGGCAGTGCAGCGCCGAGGGCAGCCGTTGCCAGGATCGAACCAGCATATGATTCATAAAGGTCAGCACCCATACCGGCCACATCACCAACATTGTCACCAACGTTATCGGCTATTGTTGCAGGGTTACGGGGGTCATCCTCCGGTATTCCGGCTTCGACTTTTCCTACAAGGTCAGCGCCAACATCGGCAGCCTTTGTGAAAATACCGCCGCCAACACGTGCAAAGAGAGCCTGGGTCGATGCACCCATACCGAAGGTAAGCATTACTGCTGTTATCTCAATAAGTTTTTCATGATCAGTAGTACCCGCATGAACAAATGTCAGCCCGAGGAATCTCACTCCTGTCTCCATGTTTTCGGGTGTAAACACCAGGCCATTAAGAATAAGAAACCACAACGCGATATCAAGCAGTCCAAATCCAACTACCACAAGTCCCATTACCGCACCACTCCTCAAAGCAACCTGGAGTCCTTTATTCAGCGATTTTGAAGCTGCCCAGGCGGTTCTGTTCGATGCAAATGTGGCAGTTTTCATCCCAAGAAACCCACATAGCCCTGAAAAGAACCCTCCCGTCAGGAATGCAATTGGTACAAAGGGATTCTGAATCCCAAAATAGGCCAGAATAAATAACAACACAACGAGAATTAAGAATACCTTGATAACCACCGTGTACTGGCGCCGCAGATAAGCCATCGCTCCTTCTCTTACATACAACGCAATCTCTTTCATCCTGTCTGTTCCTTCATCCTGGGCTTTCATACTCCTGTAGAAAATCCAGGCAAACAGCAAAGCAATCAGTGCCGAGATCGGAACAATCCAAAAAATACTACTAATCATCTTATAAATTTTTAAAAATTAAAACAAAGGTTTAGAATTGCAAAAATTTTGCCGGTACAAAACTAATTTAGTTTTTTGTTTAAGCAAATGAAAAAAGTGTTTCTTGAAACAAAAACTGATTATTAGAACCATTCTAAATAAGTGGAAGGAATAATCAAAAAAGATAATCCCGGATCCGGAATGATCCGGGATTATTATCCGGTATCCGGGAATTCCCGGTCAGATTGCTCTGAAAAATTCGTAATTTATATTCTCAAGTTCCTTCATCCCCGGATAAGGATAGTAAACAATTTCATCCTTTGCCCCGACATAGAATCCGGTTTCAATGGTCCGGTACAGGAGCTCGCCTGAAAATACCCGCTGGACGGTCTTCATGTGTTTTTCATATTCCCCCTTAAGTATCTCAAGGCAATCCCTCAGATGGCCGATATTGGAATAAGGCAGATGCTCGGCCGAGCCATATAGCGGATTTGTTGCAAGTTCACCAAGTTTGAGTTCAACAAAGAACAGTTTTGGGAGTACAATGGGAGTCGATCCGTCAGTCAGCCTCTTCAGGAAAACCGAAGGCGCAAGTCCGCTGGCAACAAGGGGGGATACCGGGGAGAGTTCCTGGTAAAGATGCAGGTTGTTCTGGGCCTCCCTGCTCTTGTCATATTTTGCTTTTTTCAACTCAAGAATACATCCGTGATCAGTTGTGAGATAGAGGCTCTTAAGCGCTGACAGGGGGATTGTCTCCAACACCCGGTAAACTGAAAGGTAAACTGAGCTTTTGGGGCTTCCATCCTCTTTGGCAACGCACCTTTTATTAAGACTCGCCATATCGATGAGATTCTCAATTGCCTCCAGATCTACTTCAAAAAAGATAGTCTGGCCTCTGTTCCGTTTTTTTGTTCCGGTAGAAAGATACATTCCAAATCCTTCGGGTGGAAGCATCGAAGCAACAAGCGCTTCAGGGGTGCAGGTTAAATAGATGTATTTGCTCATAACATATTTAATTTAGGGAAAATTCTCTACGTCAGAAACTTTGATTTAAAAACACACCAAAACCTTTACCAAATATAACCTTCTTTTTGGAAGAATAAAAGAGCTAAGACCTCCCTGTCTCTATTATTTTTTATCCCTTACATACTTGTTCATCCAGTTGAGCACCTCCCAGTGTTTGTGGAGGATCGACTCCCTTGCGGCATAGCCATGACTTTCATTTGGAAGAAGCACCAGCCGGACAGTGGCCCCGAATCCCTTCAACGCCGTATAAAACCTTTCGCTCTGGATAGGGAAGGTACCGGTGTTATTGTCAGCCATACCGTGAATCAGCAGGATGGGGTCCTTAAGCATGTCGGCATTCATGAACGGAGACATTCTGTTATAAATATCCGGGGCTTCCCAGTAGCTCCTCCTTTCATTCTGAAATCCGAACGGGGTCAGTGTCCTGTTATATGCCCCGCTCTCTGCTATTCCAGCTGCAAATAACCGTGACCGGGCAAGAAGATTGGCGGTCATGAAAGCGCCGTAGGAATGACCGCTGACAGCGACGCGGGCAGAGTCAGTCACTCCCATTTCAACGGCTTTCTCTACCGCTGCTTCAGCATCTGCAACGAGCTGTTCCACAAATGTGTCATTAGGTTCCCTGCCTTCAACCCCGACAATCGGGAAAGCGGCATCCATTAGAATTGCATATCCCTGGGTGACATAAACAAGCGCCGAAGCCGGGCTGATCCTAGTGAAGGTAAAAGGGGAACCACTGACCTGCCCCGCAGCTGAAGGATCGTTGTACTCACGGGGATATGCCCACAGAAGCGTCGGCAGGGGGGCCTCCTTCCCCCTGGAATAACCTGCAGGAAGATAAAGAGTAAAGGAGAGGTCGAGGCTGTCGTTTCTTTTATATTTAACAAGTTCTTTCTGAATTCCTGCCAGCTGGGGATAAGGATTCTCAAATTTTGTAACCTGGACCAGTCTCCTGTTTTTCAGGTTCCGCACGAAATAATTCGGAACCTCTGAGACCGATTGCCGTGAAGTCAGGATTAATCCTTTCGGTACATCAACAAATGTTGCGAAAGCCTCATAGTACGGAGCTTCGGACCTCCAGAGCCGGGTAGTTTTGCCCGAAGAAATCTCATATTTGTCAAGAAACGGCCTGTCACCTTCGGGTGAAGCCCCATTCCCCGACAGGAACAGTGATTTCTCCTTATCTGCGAACAGGAGGATCCTCATTCCGTAATCATTCTGGGTGGTGACAAACCGGCCGGGATTGTTATAACCGTCATCCGAACTGAATTCCTGTATTTTCTTTTTCGTGGCTTGCGGATCTGAAGGATTAAAATAGCTTATCACCTGCATCCTGGTTTTTTCCGAACTTTCCTGGATCAGTGCAAACTTTTCATTCCCCCAGATTATCAAGTCATATCTGAGTTCTGTTGCAATGAACCTGACAGGATCGCCTGAAAAGGGAGCATCGAGTGACCAGATCTGATCGTGAAATTTCATATCCTTTGTAAAATCCCCGTCATCGAGTGCTTCCACCCAGGTGATGGTCGCCGGTTTGTCCGAACGCCAGCTGAAGTAACGCCTGCCCGGCAATACCATATCATATCCCCTTGGTTCATTCTCCGTTAAAGGCTGCCGGAGCAACGTTTCAACCAGGTTTCCCCTGATATCCCATATCCTGGTCAGAGTCGGGAATCTGAAATAAGGTACAGTGTATGAAAAAGGCCGGTCGATAATATTCAACAGAATATAATTTCCGTCGGGTGAAGGAGAAGCAGCAGTTATAATTGCCGGCTCTCCAAGCTTTTCACTCCGGGTGCCGGTCCACAACATCAGCTGTGACACTGCAAAGTACTCAAACAATGCTTCGTCTGCCGGATCCTTCAGCAGGTCCTGGTAAGTAGGCGCCTGCCCCTCTTTTCCCAGGCTCTCCTGTATAACCGGGCCTTCTGCGACTGGACTCCTTCCGGGTCGTTCTCCGCGTCCGGGAATATTTACCGGATATATCAGGCTTTTATTATCCGGCAGCCAGCTGATTGATCTTCCAAAAACCATGTTCAGATTATCGGCCACCCTGAACGCACTAAGTGAAACAACGTCACATACCCAGAGCTCGATATTGTTTTGGGTCGTATTTGTAAATGCAAACTTCTTCCCGTCATTCGACCAGAGTGGTGATCCGAAGGCGGGATTGAGCGGGAGATTGGCGATTTCACCCCTGGTCATTCCATCAGTGTTGATTAATCTGAATCCCCTGTTGAAAGTCTGCCTGCTGGGACCGCTTGTTGCAGGATCAATCCTTAAACCGGCCAGCCTTAACTCTTCGGCTGACAGCTCAGCTATTGTAATTATCGGAGCCCGTTCTATGATCAGGATAACCGATTTATCAACGCCGCCCGAGATCATGGGAGTAACAGGTGCATCGACAATCTTTACTATCTCATCGGGAGGCAGTTGATATTTAAGCGCTTCCTGTGAAATGGAAAAAAGCGAAGCGGTTGCGAATAACAACGTGATTAAAAAGTACTTTTTCATAATAGTCAATTAAGGGTTTTTATATTGGATATCTCCGGAAAAGTTCATCATGAAATTACATGATTTATCCGATAATCAAAGTGTGTAAGCCGGGTGCAAATTTCTTTCTTAAGATAATTTTCTTAATACTATTTTAAAATGTAAGTTCTTAAAAAGTTCCAGATAAATCTTTGTTGATTGGAGATCCCTTAGTACAAGGGAGCCTGGGCGTCGGAAAAATTGATTCTAAACCTCTTAAAATCAATAGTTCCGGCCACCCTACTTTGAGAATCTAATCTTTTTTCACAAATCATTAATGGTTCCATATAATTTCTGAACCCTATCCCCGACCTTTCCCCTTAAGACGGTAGGGGCTTAAAAACCAATTATTTATGTTCCACTGGAAAATCCCCGGCAGAAATCCTGGAATGATGGAAGCGTTATCTTGATGGAACCACTCCGTGGTTCGGATTGCTGCCTGAACCTCGAGAGGTTCCATCATATTAGAAGCATTCTTTAGCATTTGATGGATTTGAACCCCGGAGAGGTTCCACCATATTATGAAAAATTGCAAATCGGCGGCATTGGGGGGGGGTGAGGTGCTGCGCCATTATAATATGTATTATAATATGTATTATAATACGTATTATAATACATATTTCTTTTATAAGAGACAAAGCCCGGATCATGTATTATCCGTTATTTTCTTTCCTCAATATTTTAGCCTTTGTATAACTTAATTCTGACCTTTTTATCCTCAAATTGCCCGGGATGTGTGATATTTTATTATTTTCGCCGGTCCCGGGTGGATGTCCGTTTTAAAAAGAGAAGGTATGGAATACAGGGAAGATCTGAACCAGGCACTGAAGGTCCTGAAGGAGGGCGGGGTTATCCTGTATCCAACCGATACAATATGGGGACTTGGCTGTGATGCAACCAATGAAGAAGCTGTTGAAAAGATCTTCACAATCAAGAGGAGGAAGGAGGATAAGAGCCTTATAGTCCTGGTCAACGGATTAACAATGCTTGAAAGGTATGTGATTCAGATACCGGACACTGCTTTCGAAATAATTGAAGTTGCCGATAAGCCCATTACGCTTATCTATCCCGGCGGCAGGAACCTGGCGCCATGGGTATGTGCTGAAGATGGTTCGGTGGGGATAAGGATAGTTGACGACGGTTTCTGCAATGACCTGATAACCCGGTTCAAAAAGCCTGTTGTTTCTACTTCAGCCAACGTAAGCAATTCACCCTCACCGGCAAATTTTTCTGAAATTGACGACCGGATCATCAGTTCTGCGGACTATACGGTAAAATTCCGACAGGATGACTTTAGCAGTTATCCACCTTCATCAATCATAAAACTTGGAAAGGACGGAACAATAAAAATAATAAGGGATTAACCTCATTAGCGCGATCTGACGTGGCCCGAACCTGAAACCCTGGCATCGACACTCGGACGGCCAATATAATCGACATCGCCGCTGCCTGAAATTCTTGCTTCCAGCGAATCGCCGACCTTTACAAGGCAGTCGCCGCTTCCTGAAACATGAACACTCAAATGGTCAATTTCAACATTTTCCCCTGAAAAACTACCTGATCCGCTGATCGAGATCTCGCCATCATCAACACTTCCTCCGGAACCGAGAATTATATCGCCCGAGCCTGATATTCCACAGTCCAGTTCGTCGGCATTAAGTTCGGCAGTGTACAGCTTCCCGCTGCCGCTGACGTTCAGATTAAGGTCGTCGGCCTGCACGGCATCCATTATTTCCGCTTTTCCTGAACCTGAAACTCCAAGACCTTCAATTCCGGGCATAGTAATATTTATTGTAACCCGTTGATCACCATTAAATGACATCCTCCAGTTCTCCCTCTTAATAACGAGTCTGTCGCCCGATACTTCAGTCTCGGTTTCCTCAACAGCTCTCCTGTCGCCCTCAATTTCTAACCTGAATTCAGAACCAATTTTAATGTAAAGATTTCCCGAAACGCCAAAGCTGACTTTTGTAAAACCCCTGACATCCCTGGTTTCTTTTGTCTGTGCATTTGAAGTACCTGATACAAAGATTATTGCTGTCAGAAATGAAGCTAATAAAAATACTTTTTTCATAATGGATTGATTTAAAATAATAGATATCTGTGTAAAGACAGGAGAATTTACTAAATGATGCATTACCGGACATCGAAAATCTTTTAATACTTTTATAAGATATTTATACTTTTTTAGTATATATTTAATTTATTCGTATATTTACACAACTTTTTAAGGCGTGGTATTTATGGAAGATTTCACAAATAACAAAAAGTATAAATCAATCCTTGATACATCAAAAGATCTGTTCTGGAAGTATGGATTCCGGCGTGTAACAATAGAGGAGATATGCCGCAAAGCAAATACAAGTAAAATGACATTTTACCGCTTCTTCCCAAACAAGACTGAAGTTGCAAAAGCTGTCTTTGACAGAGTTGCAGCTGAAGGGCTTACGAATTTTAAAAAAATACTGCAGGAAGAAAGTTCACCCTCTGAAAAGATGAAAAAAGTCCTGCAGATGAAACTTGACGGAACCAATAATATCAGTAATGAGTTTTTAGCTGACTTTTACAATACTCCTGAACTTGGCCTTACACCCTATATAGAAGAGAGAACAAAGGCAATATGGTCAGAAACTTTAAGCCTTTTCCGAGTCGGTCAGGATGAAGGCTGGATCAGGAAAGACATGAATGTGGAATTCATGTTCTTATTCCTCCAAAAAACCACACCTCTGATAACAGATAACGAAATGCTGAAATTATGCGGTTCCCCGCAGGATCTTATAATGGAATTTGCCAACATGTTTCTTTATGGTATATTACCAAAGCAATAAATGCTAAAGATAATTCATATAGTATTTGCTGTACTGCTATTGATTCATCAACCAGAATGTCCGGGACAGGACAGTCTGAATTTTCAGGGTCAGGCTTCAGCATGGGCATTGTTCAATGGGGGTAATGACCTGCCTGTTTACCTGGGTGGACGCTATATCCCCCAGCTGAATTACAGCGTACCTTCAGAAAATGAAAATAAGATAGATTTTGAGGCTTCAGTCAATATAAATGGGAATATCGGGTTTCACCCGTTTGATACTTTCAGATCAGACGGACAGATTAAACCTTACAGGATATGGGTAAGGTATTCATCGAGGCAGTTTGAAATCCGGGCGGGGCTTCAAAAAATTAACTTCGGTTCAGCCTCGCTCCTGCGTCCGCTTATGTGGTTTGATGAAGTAGACCCGCGGGATCCTTTAAAACTCACTGATGGAGTCTGGGGTGTCCTGGGAAGGTACTATTTTCTCAATAATGCGAATATATGGCTTTG
Source organism: uncultured Bacteroidales bacterium (assembly GCA_963737255.1). Taxonomy (GTDB): domain Bacteria; phylum Bacteroidota; class Bacteroidia; order Bacteroidales; family VadinHA17; genus LD21. Next base: position 88,612 of record CAVTSB010000002.1, on the reverse strand, counting down.
GGGGCTTTACGGGAATAAAGATCCAAGGGGTTGGGAGCTGGCCGGCACCAATAATCATTTTCCCGAAGCCGGGGGAAGGATCCAGCTGCCTGTACCTAAAGGTGAGGCTGCCCTTACATATCACCACCGGGTGGCGGATACCAGGAACATTAATGGTATTATCCCGCAGTATGCAAAGGTTGCGGAGAACAAGATAGGCTTTGACATCAGGCTCGATCTTGTGGTTGGCTTCTGGCTTGAAGGTTCGTGGACAAAGAAGAATGCGGAACTGGGACTGTTTACAAACCAGGAGATCCTGAATGCCGGTTTCGACTATACCTTTGGTGTTGGCAATGGTATATACCTCATTTTCGAACAACTCCTGGCCGCTGGGGACAGTGAGGCATTCCGTTTCGAGAACACATCCTCATTTTCGCTTCTGTCGCTTTCATATCCGGTCGGACTTTTCGACAACATAAGCGGAATTGTTTATTATGACTGGAAAAACAGGAACAGCTACAACTTCCTGACCTGGCAAAAACAGTTCAGAAATATTTCAATGTATGTTATGGGATACTGGAATCCTGATAAATATGAAATCCCGGCCCAGGGCAACGGACAAAATCTATTTGCAGGAAAGGGCGTTCAGGTTATGTTAGTTTTGAATCATTAAAATAATCTTTATGGAAAATTCTTCAATCGTTAAAATTGAAAACCTGGTTAAACGGTTCCCGGTCGGGAAAACCGAATTTACGGCTCTTAACGGCATAACTGTAAGTTTCGGGACAGGTGAGTTTGCAGGGCTTGTCGGACCCAGCGGATCAGGAAAAACCACGCTCCTTAATATTATCGGCTCACTTGATTCGCCGTCTGAAGGAGAGGTAACTGTACTCGAAAGGCCAATCTCATCGCTGAGTCATAAGGAATCTGCAAAACTCAGGAATCATCATATGGGCTTCATATTTCAGACCTATAATCTGTTACCGGTCTATACAGTTTATGAAAATGTGGAATTTGCACTTTTATTACAGAACATGTCCGGATCGCAGAGAAAAAAAGCTGTCATGGACGCGCTTGAATGGGTTGGTCTGACTGATAAAGTAAGGTCAAAGCCTTCAATGCTTTCAGGAGGTGAATGTCAGCGCGTTGCAATAGCAAGGTCGATGGTTAAAAGGCCCGAAATTGTGCTCGCTGATGAACCGACTGCGAATCTCGACTCAAAAAACTCCCATAATATTCTTCAGACAATGAAAAATCTGAACCATGAGCTTAAGACAACCTTCATTTTTGCAACCCATGATGAGAAGGTGATGAAATATCTTGACCGGATAATCTCACTTGAGGACGGCAAAATAGTGAAAGACAATCTCATAAATGAATCCAAAAACTAAGATCATGATAGCTTTTAAATTGGCATTTAAAAACCTTATGGGTGCCGGTCTGCGAACCTGGCTCAATGTTTCAGTCCTTTCCTTCGCTTTTGTCATAATAGTCTTTTATAACGGGATGATTGACGGATGGAACAGGCAAAGCCGCATCGATACCAGCGAGTGGGAAACGGGTGACGGCCAGTACTGGCTCCCCGGTTACGACCGTTACGACCCTTATACTATCCAGGATGCACATGAAACCATGTCAGAAGAGATACTGACCGAAATCAGGAATAAGAACCTTGTTCCCGTACTCATCGCACAGGCTACAGCGTATCCCCAGGGACGTATGCAGGGTGTCGTTCTGAGGGGTGTTGATCCGGAACAGACTATTCTTAAACTCCCGGCCGACAAAATGAAACCCTCCGATGATTTTGACTATGCCATCATTGGCAAAAGAATGGCAGAATCAGCGAAGCTTGGTGTCGGTGATAATTTGCTGGTAAGGTGGCGCGATAAAAACGGCACTTTTGACGCCCGTGAAATCCAGATAGCTTCAATATTCAGATGTGACGTCCCCGCTGTCGACAGAGGACAGATCTACCTTCGCCTCGACGTTCTTCAGAAAATGATGGGAATGGAAAATGAGGCAACTTTGCTTGTGGCAGGGAACGGATTTGTCATAAGGGATCCGGGAAACTGGGAATTCAAAGATCAGGGTTTTCTGCTTGCAGACATGGACAAAATTATCCAGGCAAAGAAAGCCGGCGGTACAATTATGGAAGGTCTGCTGCTGATCATTGCACTTATTGCAATTTTCGATACACAGGTGCTATCTATCTTCCGGCGTCAGAAAGAGATCGGCACCTATATTGCATTAGGCATGACACGAAGGCAGGTTGTCGGGATTTTCACGGTCGAAGGAGGCGCTCACAGCATTCTTGCAACTCTTTTAGGTGCTGCCTACGGAATACCGTTATTCATGTTGCTCGACAGGGTGGGTATTCCGATGAAGGCAGCTCAGGCAACTGACCTCCCGGTAGCCGAAAAGATCTTTCCCTACTACAGCCTGGGACTGATCATTGTTACTATCATTCTGGTCGTTATAACAGCTACAATAGTGAGTTATCTGCCTGCACGCAAAATTGCCAAGATGAAACCAACAGATGCATTAAAAGGTAAAATATCATGATAAGGTTTTTGTTTAAGGGAATCATAAGAGATAAAAGCAGGAGTTTATTGCCTGTTATAGTTGTAGCACTCGGGGTCTTTCTTACAGTTTTCATGAGCGGATTTATGAAAGGTGTATTCAGCGAAGCTGTTGATCTCAATGCAAAATTCACGACCGGTCATGTAAAAATTCTCACCCGGGCTTATGCTGAAAATGAAGGGCAACTCCCGAATGACCTGGCATTGCTTGATGTAAAGAAACTGATGAGTCAGCTCACAACTGATTACCCGGATATGGAGTGGGTGGAACGGATCCATACCGGAGGACTGCTCGATGTTCCTGATTCACAGGGTGAAACCATGGGTCAGGGTCAGGCTGTCGGTACGGCAGTTGACCTGCTGTCACCAGGCTCAGGCGAGGTGGAACGGATGAACCTGCAGAAATCACTTGTGAAAGGCTTATTGCCGGCAAAACAGGGTGAGGCGCTTATCAGCGATGATTTTGCAGAACGGTTCGGAGTGGCACCGGGCGATGAAGTAACTCTCTTTGGCTCAACCATGAACGGAAGCATGATGTTCCAGACTTTTATTGTCAGCGGTACACTCAGGTTCGGGAGTACGATGCTTGACAGGGGAGCAATTTTCATGGACATACTCGACGCTCAAACGGCTCTCGACATGAGCGATGGTGCAAGCGAAGTACTCGGCTATTTTAAGGACGGTGTCTATGATGATATGAAAGCGCAGCAGGTTCAAAACTCATTCAACACCAGATACAGCAATGAAAGCGATGAATTTTCACCGGTAATGTCAAGACTGGTTGAACAGGAGGGGTTTGGCGATTACCTTAAGCTTGCTGATAATGCCAGCGCTATAATGGTCTCAGTATTTATTTTTGCCATGTCCATAGTCCTGTGGAATACAGGTCTGCTTGGTGGCCTCCGAAGGTACAGCGAATTCGGTATCCGGCTGGCCCTGGGTGAGGAAAAGAAACATATCTATAAGACAACCATATATGAAGCTTTACTGATTGGCACCATCGGTTCAGTAATCGGTACAGCTATTGGCCTGGGCGCTGCATATTATATGCAGACTCATGGACTGGATATGTCAGCCTTCATTGGAAATGTCGGCATGATGCTGCCCTCTGTTTACAGGGCGGAAGTGACGCCATCACTGTTCTTTATTGGGTTTTTTCCCGGATTGATTGCAACCGTGCTTGGAAGCGCCCTGGCAGGCTTTGCCATATACAAAAGGAGAACATCGCAGTTGTTTCATGAACTTGAAGTTTAGATTGAAATTAGTGCGAACAAGGTGTCGGCAAGAAATAAAATTCTTAATAAAAAAATTTGAAATGAAAAAGACATTTTTCCTCGTCTCATTTATGATTTGCTTAACGGGTTTCGGCGAACCAGAAGCAGATATGATATTGAATAAACTGGATAAAAACATGTCATCCAGGAACAGGATTTTTGAATCTGAGATGATAATCAAGGGGCGCCGTACAACCCGTACTATAACATCAGTATCATACTCGGTCGGCCTGAAGCAGTCATTTACCGAATACCTCTCCCCTGCCCGTGATAAGGGTACCAAAATGCTAAAGCTGGAAAAGCAGCTCTGGATCTATTCACCTTCAACCGACAGAATAATCCAGATCTCCGGACATATGCTCCGACAATCGGTTATGGGTTCCGACCTTTCGTATGAAGATATGATGGACGACAGGAAGCTCACAGATTTATATTCAGCTAAAGTTGTTGGGAATGAAATATTGGACGGCAGAAATACTTATGTCCTGGAATTAACCGCAAGGGTGGAGGACGTTGCATATCATAAACAAAAGATCTGGGTAGATTCGGAGCGTTTTGTTCCGCTTAAACAGGAAATGTTTGCCAGGAGCGGACAGCTGCTCAAGCGGACAACTCTCTCAGATGTCAGACAGGTGCAGGGACGGTGGTTCCCGATGAAAATCGTCTACAAGGACATGCTTAAAGATGGAGATGGGACTGAATTCAGGATGATAAATGTAAAATTTGATCAGGAAATTCCTGACCATATCTTTACAAAGGCAGCTTTGAAACAATGATCCGGAGATAATGGATGGGTTCAGGTTATCGCGGATTATTAAGCTCAATCAGCCCCTCAGGCAGATCCATCACGATGGTTTTTGATCTTTTGTCGACTTTTGCGATGAAATCCTCATGAAGCGGAATCAGGATTTCCTTATTTTCAGGGGTCAGGATACTCAGAAGATCCTGACCGGGATTATGAGCTACCTGAGTTATTTTGCCCAGGATCCGTTTATCATTCAGAAGAACTTTAAATCCGATAAGGATCTCAAAGTCCGGAATCTCATCCTGTGTTACAGCTGCAGTGGTCAGGAAGACTCTGCAACCAATGAATCCGCTGATCTTATTATCAGTCTGATATCCCTCAAACTTCATTTTCAGTATATCACCCCCCTGGTATTCAGTCTGTGATATAAAAAAAGGAACCGGTCTTCCTTCAATTTCAATGAAGACCGATTCCATTTCCGGAATATTTTCAATGAAGCCCTGTTCCAGTTTAATAACAACAGAACCCTCGTATCCGTGGATCCTGCTAATGCGGCCAAGCAATATCCGATTTTCGTATTTCATCCGATCGCCGGGCCATGAGCCGGAAAATTATTCCTGCGGCTTTTCCTCAGCAGCGGCTTCCGGAGGATTTTCACCTTCAACCGGTGTTTCATCGGTTTCGGGTTGCTCCTCAGCCACTATAGCCTTAACAGAAGCCTCAGCCTTTGCAGCCAGATCAGCCTGTTTTTTCGCAAGCCTTGCTGCCCTGGCCTCGTTTACCTTCTTCTCTGCCGCAATTCGTTTATCGAGTTCATCATCCTGCGATTTCTCAAGGCCTGATTTCCTTGCTTCCGTTTTTTCCTCGTTCTGCTTCATCCACGCCTCAAACCGTCTTGTGGCTTCAGCATCATCAAAAGCGCCCTTTTTGACGCCTTCAAGAAGGTGTTTCTTAAGCATTACTCCCCTTGACGAGAGGATAGCTCTACAAGTATCTGTAGGTAATGCCCCATTCAGCAGCCAACCGAGGGCTTTATCGAAATCGAGTTCGATTATTGCCGGGTTAGTGATCGGATTATACGATCCGATCTTTTCAATATACCTGCCATCCCGTGGCGACCTGCTATCTGCTACCACGATGTGGTAGAAGGCCTTCCTCTTGCGGCCTTTCCTAGCTAATCTGATTCTAACTGCCATTTAATTTTTTACGCTTTTATTTAACCTGCTTTTTTAAATTGTGGGTGCAAAGATAATTAAATTTGCCAAGCAAACAATGACTTTGAAAAAGTTGCGGGTTACAGGTTGCAGGTTTGTAAATTAATCAGCAACCTGCAACCTACAACCTGCAACATGCAACATGCAACCTGCAACCTGCAACCCGTAGATCCTCTATTGTCCCAAATACCATGGATTCTGAACAAGCAGGCTGTTTACCTCGAGTTCCCTGAACGGTATCGGAAGGATGAGGTTTCCTGCATCGTAATTATCTGAGCCGATAGTCATTTGCCATCTCTTCAGATCATGGAGGCGGTGGCCTTCCCAGCAAAGCTCAAAATAGCGTTCGTTCCTGATCTGATCGCGGGTAACATCGGATGTATAAGCAGGAGCAAGCGAACGTTCCCTTACAATATTTATATCCTCCGTCGGGGTATTCGGTCCTGTAAGAGCTCCACCCTTCTCAAAATTGGCTTCTGCCCTGATAAGATACATCTCCGCGAGGCGGATAAGAGGAATGTTTGCATAATAATCGCCCCATTTTGAGGTATTTATTCCATCAGAGTTCAGAATTGTACCAACACCTATATAATACATCATGTTAATATCGGCAATTGTGAAGGATGCTTCGGTGTCGGTCTGCAGCATCCCCCTGAGGTCTTCTGGGTCAAATTTCGTCAGGAATCCCGGCTGGATATCATAGTCACCCCTTCCCATACCATTGAGTGAAGCATACATAACGGTCAGCCAGGCTGTATTTGAGGCTACATTGTTCTGAAGTGCAAAAATGACCTCAGGTGATGTTCCGGTTATATTAAAAGGCATAAGAGGATGCGGTTCAAGTGAGAATGATCCGCTTTCAATCACGCTGTTTGCTTCGGTCGCTGCAGCTGCAAAGTTGCCCTGCTGAAGGTAGAGTCTTGCAAGAATGGCGCTGGCAGCCCATGTCGTGGCATAAATCCCATTCTCTTCGGGAAGAAGGTCACGCGCTGAGGTGAGGTCGGCTAAAGCCTGGTCATAACACTCCTCAACAGTGTTCCTGGCTACTTCAATGGCGTCCGCCACATCAAGGGTGGGCGTAAGGACGATCGGAATCCCCGGCTGCGAATTGGCGCCTCCGGGTTCATATGGCAGCCCGAAAAGCCTTGTCATCTCAAACATGACCCAGCCCCTCAAAAATTTGGCTTCACCTTCAACAATACTTCTCTCCTCCGTATCTTCAATGATCGAAAGAGTGTTTCCGTCAAGAATTGTATTGCAGATATTTATCAGACCATAAGCTTCAATCCATGCCCCTTCAACATAACTGTTTGTAACGGTGATCTGCTTCTGGATAATTTCCTTCGGTTGTGCATAGGTTCCGATAAACGAAAGGTCGGTAGTTGCAGCGAGAAGTTCGCTGAACTCATTGAATTGGGAACCAAAGATATCGGCGCTCCTTGCCTGAAGGTATGCCCCGACAAGTGCGGTCCTGATATTTTCAACTGAATTGAGAGCAGTGCTTGCATCTATCGATTGCTGGGGTTTTAAATCCAGTTTGTCATCACAGGCGAAAAGAGCCAGTACAAACGGAACGATCAGCAACCATCTTTTGCTTTGAAAGAATATTTTTTTCATGATAGTCATTATTTATGGTTAAAATGAGAGGTTTACACCAAGGGTATATGTTCTGGCCTGTGGCGCCGTGTAAAAATCATACCCCTGTATAATATTGGTGTTCTGGGTGCTTCTTCCGGTCCCCGTGTAATTGACCTCAGGATCCCAGCCTTTGTAATCGGTGAAGGTGTACAGATTCTGCACTCCCACATAAATCCGCACGCCTGAGAGCTTTACCTTGCTTATGATCCGTGCGGGCAGATTATAGCCCAGGTTGACATTCCTGACCCTCAGGTATGAGGCATCAGAAAGGTAGCGGCTTGAATTGTTTGTTCCATTACTGTAACCGAGCCTTGCCTGTGGCACATCAGTAATATCACCGGGATTCTGCCATCTGTCCATTTGATCAACAGTTTGATTATCAAACCAGTCGCCATTGGCCGACTGATATCTGCCACCACCGTTGAAGACTTCATTTCCATAAACAAAACTCAGGAGGAGATTCAGGTCTATCCCCTTGTACTCCCAATAGTTGTTCAAGCCACCGGTAAAATCAGGATTCGGCGATCCCACGATCATATCCTCTGCAAGGTTATAGTTGTTTGTTGTACTCCCGCTTTCTTCACTTGTATAATACAGAGCGTCTCCATTGTCGGGATCAGCACCTGCAAATTTCCTCATCTTGAAAACACCAATAGGCTCGCCTTCAATGACATAGTTAATACCATTGGGAGTTATTTCCGGACCGCTGATATTGAGTATCTTGTTCCTGTTGAAAGCTATGTTGAAGTCTGTGGTCCATTTGAATCCGCCGACGAAATTATTTGAGTGAAGTGCAAATTCAAGCCCTTTGTTCTCCAGTTCGCCGATATTGCTCCAAACCCCTGTAAATCCTGATGTGGAAGGCAATGTTCTGAAAAGCAGAAGGTCGGTTGTTTTTTTATAATATACATCGAGCTCTCCTGTCAATCTGTTTTTGAACAAGCCGAAGTCGATACCTAAATCCGTCTGCGCGGTATTCTCCCATCCAAGTTCCCGGCTCTGCAACTGGGCAGGCTGCAACGCATTCCGTCCCGCATAATTAACGCCGGTGTAAAGGGCGAGGTGGGCATAGTCGGGGATACCGGAATTACCTGTTATCCCATAACTGGCCCGGAGTTTCAGGTAAGGAAGCGCATTTTTAATCCCCGACATGAAATCTTCCTCCGATATGATCCAGCCTGCTGAAACTGCAGGGAAGAAGCCGTATCTGTTATCGACGCCGAACCTCGATGAACCGTCAACCCTGCCGCTGACTGAGAACAGGTATTTCTCGTTAAGTTTATAATTCGCCCTGGCAAAATATGAAAGGTAACTGTATCCCTCATCCCAGCTTGAGAATGCGGTTGCTTCCGCGGCATTTGCTATATTGTGAAAATCGTCTGTCGGAAATCCCTTTCCCTCGACATTTGATCCGGTTGTATTTGATTTCTGGTAGGACATACCTGCAACCACGTTGATATCATGAGTATTAAATTTCTTTGAGTATGTAAGGAAGTTTTCCCAGTTGTAGTTTACGACCCTTACCGACCTGTTCTGAGCCTCTCCTGCCGGACCAGTACCAATCATATACCTGCCCCAGAAATTCTTTTCACGGAGGTCCGTGATATCTGTACCAAGTTCCGACCTGAAAGTAAGGTCCTTAAAGATCCTGTAGGAAACACTCCCGTTAGCGAGTGATCTGAACACGGTATGGTTGTTTATGCCATCCCTTAATGATATCAGTCCATTGTAATAAATGGTGTTGGTATTCAGTTCACCGGTCTCCGGATCATAAACCGGGGTCAGCGGTGACTGGGCTACAAGCTGCAGCGGGGTTGCAAAAGCATTGTCGTTCTCAACCCTGTCCATTTCAGTTTTCATAAGGTTCATCTGCAGCCCGAACGAAAGCTTTTCGGTTGCCTTCTGATCAAGGTTAAGACGTCCGCTCAGCTTGGTCATACTGTTACCGCGGATGATGCCTTTCGTGTTATCATAGCTTAACCCCGCGTAAAAAGTGGTGAATTCATTTCCACCGCTTCCCGAAACGTTTATCTTGTTGACGGAGCCTCTCTGAAATGCTTCTTTCTGCCAATCGGTGTCATAGCCTTTTGTCCAGTCAGATCCGACAAATGTATCCCATACATCTTCCTTGGTCCAGGGTAAATAACCCCAGAAGAGTCCGTCTTCATATGCATTCCCGATCGATTCATCGATAAGTTCCAGGTACTGGTCGGCATTAAGCCATTGGAGCAGGTTGCTCGGTTCGCTTATGCCTGTTGTATAATCAACGTTAAACTTTGTGGCTCCCGATTTGCCCTTCTTGGTTGTTATAATAACAACTCCGTTTGATGCCCTTGAGCCATATATTGCAGCAGCCGAAGCATCCTTAAGGACCTGGATCGATTCAACATCCGACATGGCTATATCGGCCAGGGGGCTGACAGGCTGGTTTGATCCGTTGCTCATGCTCTCGGTCGTTATCGGAACGCCGTCAATAACATACAAAGGCTGGTTATTTGCCGAAACCGAGGAAGAACCCCTGATCCTCATTTTAACCGCTTCGCCAAGCTTTCCGCTGGCTTGTTCAATAAATACACCTGCGGTCTTTCCCTGTATGGCCGATTCAAAACTTACGGTTGGCATATCGGAAAGACCTTTTGTATCAACTTTCACGACCGAACCCGAAACTGTCCTTTTAATAGCCGAGCCGTAGCCGACAACGACCACTTCGTCGACACCAAGCATTTCATATTCAAGCGAGATGTTGATCACATCGGAAGTTCCGACCACAGCTGAGCTGGTCTTCATTCCAACGAACCGGAACTCGAGCACGTCACCCGGCGCTGCAGGTATCTGGTACCGGCCGCTTATGTCAGTGGTTGTTCCGGAGGTCGTACCTTTTACCAGAACCGTGGCACCGGCTACCGGCTGACCATCTTCAGAGCCGGTTACCGTACCTGTGATGGTTTTCTGCTGGCCGTTTGCAGTCAGCCATAACCCGCACAGGACAAAAAAGATTCCCAGAAGTTTTTTCATAACTTATAGTTTAGGTTAGCAAATAAAAAAATCCACGGAATTTCTTATAACTTATACTGTCCTTAATTTTCCATGGCATAAGTGTAAAAGTAAAACAATTTGCTTTTTTTATAAACATTTTGGAACTTTTTCTTCGTTAATTTAAAATTTTTATAATAAGGAACTCCATCAGCCAATCAGAGCTTTTTGAACATTTTTTGTCTATTTTTGTGTTCCATTCTTAAATAATCTTTCACCGGCATGTCCATATTTTCACACCTGCATGTTCACACCCAATACTCTATCCTTGATGGAGCTTCCAATATCCCAAATCTGATCGAGAAGGCAAAAGGACTTGGAATGGAGGCCATCGCCATAACCGACCACGGCAACATGTTTGGAGTCAAGGAATTCCATGCGGTTGCCACGAAGAAGGGAATCAAGCCAATCATTGGATGTGAAATATACGTGGCAAAAAGATCCATTTCGGAAATGACTGGAAAGGAGGACCGGTCAGGCGACCACCTGATACTTCTTGCAAAAAATCTGAAAGGCTATAAGAATCTAGTAAAGTTGGTTTCAACGGCCTGGATAAAAGGCTTTTACTATAAACCCCGAATTGACAAGGAACTGCTTGCCCAATACAGGGAAGGGCTGATCGCATCTTCAGCCTGCCTTGCAGGAGAGATACAGGATCAGATTCTTAACGGTACAATGAACGGGGCTGAAGGCGTCCTGAAGGGATACAAGGATCTCTTTGGCGATGACTTTTATCTTGAAATACAGAGACATGAAACATATGATCCTGAAGCTGACAGGTCAGCGTTTCCACTGCAGCAGAGAGTAATTGAGGCTTTCAGAAAGCTTTCGGAAAAATTCGATGTTAAGATCATCGCCACAAATGACGTCCACTTTATCAACGCAGAAGATGCCGAAGCTCACGACAGGCTTATCTGTATAAACACAGCAAAAGATTTTGATGATCCTGACAGGCTCCGGTATTCCAGGCAGGAGTACCTTAAGAGCGAGGAAGAGATGAGGGTTATCTTCAGCGATATTCCCGAGGCGATTGACAATGTGGCAGGACTGGTTGCGAAAATTGAAAAATACAAGCTGGATCATGAACCTGTAATGCCCGATTTTGAACTTCCTGAAGGTTACAGCGATAAAGACCAGTACCTCCGGTACCTGACATATGAGGGGGCAAAAAGGAGATGGGGAACTCTGACCGGGGAACAGGAAGAAAGAATAGATTTTGAGCTGAAGACTATCGCCAAAATGGGGTTTCCCGGATATTTCCTGATCGTTCAGGATTTTCTCAGGGCTGCCCGCGAAATGGGGGTTTCAGTCGGCCCTGGCAGAGGTTCGGCAGCCGGTTCCGTAGTGGCCTTCTGCCTTCGGATCACAGATATTGACCCCATTAAGTACGGACTCCTTTTTGAAAGATTCCTGAATCCAGACAGGATATCCCTTCCCGATATCGATATAGATTTCGATGAGGATGGCAGGGAAGCTGTTTTGAGATATGTTGTAAATAAATACGGCCACGACAAGGTTGCCCATATAATAACTTTCGGCACAATGGCCGCCAAAATGGCCATAAGAGATGTTGCCAGGGTGCAAAAGCTGCCCCTACCCGATGCGGACAGGCTCGCAAAGATGATCCCCGACCGGCCGGGTATAACTCTTTCAGAGGCTTACGCTGAGGTTCCTGAACTTGCAAGGGAACGCGAATCATCAAACAAGCTGATCGCAACGACACTAAAATATGCGGAAGTGCTGGAGGGATCAGTACGCCAGACCGGAGTTCACGCCTGCGGCATAATAATAGGAAGAGATTCGCTCGATAACTATATACCTCTCTGCACGGCTAAGGATACTGACCTTTACTCCACACAGTACGAGGGAAGCCAGGTTGAGTCGGTAGGGCTCCTTAAAATGGATTTTCTCGGACTTAAAACACTGTCAATAATCAAGGATGCCCTTGAAAACATAAAAAAATCAAAAGGCATTGATATTGATATTGACGCACTGCCGCTTGACGACCAGAAAACATTTGAGCTTTTCAGTAACGGGGAGACAACCGGGATCTTCCAGTTTGAATCGACAGGTATGAAGCGATACCTCCGTGATCTGAAGCCCAACCGGTTTGAGGACCTTGTCGCTATGAATGCCCTCTACCGTCCGGGCCCGATGGAATATATCCCTCAGTTCATCAGAAGGAAACTTGGAAACGAGCCTATCGACTACCCGTTACCAGTAATGGAAAAATATCTTAACGACTCGTACGGGATCACTGTCTACCAGGAACAGGTTATGCTTCTCTCGCAGGAGCTTGCAGGCTTTACCAAAGGTGAAGCCGATTCACTCAGAAAGGCCATGGGGAAGAAGAAAAAGTCGATCATGGACGAGATGAAGGTCAAGTTTGTGGAGGGCTGCAGTAAAAACGGCTATGATGAAGCCATTGTTAATAAAATATGGTCCGACTGGGAAGCATTTGCACAATATGCATTCAATAAGTCGCATTCGACATGTTATGCGCTCGTTGCTTTCCAGACAGGCTATCTTAAAGCCCACTACCCTGCCGAGTATATGGCCGCTGTTCTGAGCCGTAACATCAGCGACATAAAAAAGATCACGACATTCATGGATGAGACCCGGAGAATGGGAATGGAGGTTCTGGGCCCCGATGTTAATGAGAGTTATGTAAAATTTACGGTAAACAAGGACGGTAACATACGATTCGGACTTGGAGGTATAAAGGGCGTCGGTGAAGCTGCCGTGCTTCAGATGATTGAAGAGAGAGAGAAGAACGGGCTTTACAAGGATATTTATGACCTTGTCGAGAGGGTTAACCTGAACTCCCTTAACAAGAAAAACCTTGAAGCCATGGCTGTTGCCGGAGCATTCGACCGTTTTCCCGGAATTTCCAGGGCACAATATTTTTCAGTCGACACCAGGGGCACCAGCTTTATTGAGAGTCTGATCAGATACGGCAATACCTGGAAGAGTTTAAAAAACTCGAGCCAGCAGTCGCTTTTTGGAGGTATTGGAGGATTTGACATACTTAAGCCGGAACCGGTTCAATGCCCTGACTGGCCCAAGCTTGAAAAACTGAACAAGGAAAAGGAAGTGATCGGGATCTATCTTTCATCACATCCGCTCGATGATTTTAAACTTGAGATCAGTACCTTCACAAATGCCACACTGGCCGATCTTCAAAACCTCGCCGAATGGCTCGACAGGGATGTTTTTGTTGCAGGAATGGTAATTGACACCAAAAACGGGATCGGTAAAAACGGAAAACCATACGGATCGCTGACAATCCAGGATTACTCCGATTCATTTAGATTCATGATGTTCGACAAGGATTTTCTTGAATTCAGCAAGTTTTGTGTAATCGGTTATTATCTCCTTGTCAGGGGAAGGGTGAGGAAAAGGAAATACAGGGAAGATGAGCTCGAATTCAGTATCAGGACTATTAATCTCCTGTCGAGTGTCAAGGATGAACTTATCAAATCGGTCACACTTAAGATAAGTCCCGAAAACATAAACAGTGAAATGATATCGGAACTGATGGAGCTATTCAGGGAGAACAAGGGGGAAACGGAGCTGAGATTCCTGTTCTATGACCCTGAGGATAAGATCTCCCTGCCGATGTTTTCGAGAACATTGCGGGTCAGGCTCAACAATGAATTAATTTCCTACCTTGAGGACCACCCGGGCATAGATTTTAAAGTTAATTAGTTATCTTTGCAGACCTTAACAGATAATAATTTATAGAAACCATATGGCATTAGAGGTAAACGACAGCAACTTTGAGGAGATAGTCCTTCAATCCGACAAACCCGTAATCGTTGATTTCTGGGCGGAATGGTGCGGGCCCTGCAGGATGATCGCCCCCGCACTTGAAGAGATATCCGGTGAGTATTCAGGTAAAGCCCTTGTTGCAAAATGTGATGTTGACAACAGCCCTTCGGTAACTGCAAAATTTGGGATAAGGAATATTCCGACAGTGCTCTATTTTAAAGAGGGGAAAGTGGTTGATAAGCAGGTCGGAGCCGTGCCAAAGATAAATTTTGTGAATAAGCTGAACGCTCTTCTGCAATAACCCCATGACAGTTTGTGTATTCGCTTCTTCGAGCAGCCGTATTGACAAGAGATATATGCTGGCTGCTGCTGAGCTCGGATCGCTATTCGCCAGATCCCGGATAAATGTGATCTACGGCGGCGGCGGGATAGGCCTGATGGGAGTTCTTGCTGACGCAGTCATCGAAAACGGAGGAGTGATCACGGGTGTGATCCCGTCGTTCATGAATGATGAAGGCTGGGGACATCCCCATGTTCAGGATATGAAAGTCACAACCGATATGGGGGAAAGGAAAAAGGAGATGTTTGCAAGAGCCGATGCTGTAGTCGCCCTGCCCGGCGGAGTCGGTACGCTTGAGGAGCTGACGGAAGCCATTACGCTGAGACAGCTTGGTCTTTTCAAAGGTCCGGTTGTAATCCTGAATACACTTAACTTCTACAAATCATTTATTGAATTCCTTGACCAGATGATCTCAGGACATTTTCTCAGGTTCGAACATAAGGGGATGTGGGAAATTGCCAATACACCAGAGGAGGTCCTTATTGCAGTTTCAAAGAACAAAAGCTGGATAGATGATCCCCGGAGGATTGCAAAAATCTAAATGAGGTCAGGAGTTATGGTTTCAAGCGAGCTTTGAGTGAAGTTAATAACAGAAAGTCTTTTTCCCTTTATTTCAGGCGCCTTAATGCCGTCTTTAAAATCTTTCCTGCCTGTGAAGATATGAGCCTCATCCCAGAAACCTGTTGTGATAAAGTGTTCAAGCACCTGTGCACCGCCTTCGATAAACAATGACTGAATGCCCCATTTGTAAAGATAGTCAGAGATTTGCACAGCAGCCGGTTCATTGAGATTCAGTTTTACCACCACGGCGTTCTGCAACGCCGCCTTTCCGGGACAATATGTAAATATAATATTGGTTCCCGTTGATTTATAAACTTCAAGATCTGCCGGTAAAAGACCCGAACCGCTCAGGATGATCCTGACGGGATTGCTGCCCTTCCATTCCCGGACATTGAGGCGCGGATTATCAGCCCTTATTGTTCCGGCTCCGACCAGTATAGCCTGTTCGGCGGCTCTCCACCTGTGAACAAGTATCCTTTCAGGCTTGCCTGTTATCCAGTTGGGCTCCTGGCTTCCCCCTTCATGCCTCAACTGGTCGATGTACCCATCACGGCTCTGCGCCCACTTAAGCGTAATATATGGCCGTTTCTTTTCATGAAAGGTAAAGAATCTCCTGTTAATCATTCTGCACTCCTCTTCGGCTACTCCTGTGATTACCTCAATGCCGGCATCCCTGATCCTTGCAGCCCCCTTGCCTGAAACCTTATCGCTGGTGTCAATCGTCCCGATGACAACCCTGGGTATCCCTGAAGAAATGATCAGGTCGGCACACGGAGGCGTTTTTCCGAAATGTGAACAGGGTTCAAGGTTAACATAGAGAGTCGATGAGTGAAGAAGCAAGGGGTCTTTTACCGACCTTATTGCCATTACCTCTGCATGCGGACTTCCGGCTTTTAAATGGTATCCTTCACCTATTATCAGGCCTTCATGAACAATTACCGATCCGACAAGAGGATTCGGGTAAGTCATCCCTTCGGCCTGTGAGGCCAGCCCCAGGCATCTGCTCATGAATTTATTGTCATCCTCTCCTGTCATTTATCCGAAAATGCTAATTTTGGAATATGTCCGGTAATTTACAAACAATTAAAGAGACAAGGAATTATATTTCCGGAGAACTTGCCGCGATCTATTCCGGCCGTGAGGTCAGGAGCCTTATTAATGTAATTCTTTCATATGTCCTTAAAACGGATAAGCTGCACCTGTTTATGGAGCCTGGCCGGCAACTTACTGTGGAACAATCTGAAGAGATGATCAGGATCTGCAGTGAATTGAAAAAAGGGAAACCGGTCCAGTACATCACCGGCGAGACCCGGTTCTATGGCTGCACTATCAGGGTCGACGAAAGTGTTTTGATACCCCGCCAGGAGACAGAGGAGCTTGTCGATTTCGTATTGAAGGAAAACAAAGACTACAGGGGGAACGTGCTTGATATTGGCACCGGATCGGGTTGTATTGCGATAGCCCTGGCCCTTCACATGTCCGGCGCAGTTATCACTGCCCTTGACAATTCGGCAAAAGCATTGAAAAAGGCAGCAGAAAATGCCGGGATTAACAATGCAAATATAAATTTTATCAAAAGGGATATTTTAAAACGGTGGAAACCCTTTAATTATAAAACCGGCATTATAGTGAGTAATCCCCCTTATGTTACAGAATCCGAAAGAAAGTATATGCACATAAATGTTACCGGATTTGAGCCTCCCGGGGCGCTGTTTGTTCCGGATGATGACCCTCTTAGATTCTACAGGGCTATACTTGAGACTGCGGAGAATATCCTGGAACCGGGGGGCAGGTTATACTTTGAGATCAATGGGGAGATGGGAGCATCAATGTTCCGGCTGCTTGATTCATTTAAATATACCGGGGTAAGTATTATAGAAGATATTAACGGAAAAGACAGAATAGCGAAAGGAGTTAAAAATGGCTGAAAATGATCCCATCAGGGAAGCGCTAAGCAGAGCAATGGCTATTTGTGCGACAAATGAACACTGCAGTGATGACATCCTCAATAAGCTGAGATCATGGGGGCTGAATGACAAGGATGCCGGGGAAGTACTGAACAGGCTCGAAAAGGATAATTTTGTCAGCGACAAACGTTATTCCCGGGCATTTGTTAATGATAAATTCCGCCAGAATAAATGGGGGAAGATAAAGATTGCTGCGATGCTCAGGGCAAAACGAATTTCGTCAGAAATGATAAGTTCAGCCCTCGATTCGATCGATGAGGAACAGTACATGCTGACGCTAAGGGATATTATTGCCCGGCAGCGGAAAGTAACAAAAGCCAGGACCCCATATGAGCTGAAAGGCAAGCTGGTGAGGTTTGCTATGTCAAGAGGCTTCGAGAGCGACCTTATATATGAGATCCTGAATGAAATATAAACCTCAACATGGGAAGGAACGCAATAAAGAACAGGAGTATCGAACCTGCAACATCATAAATGATAAGCTGTTTTCGCGTTTCAGGATGTTTAAGGAAGCGGAGTGAAAAAACCATTCTCATGACAAGCTGGAGGGCAAAAAAAAGGAATATCCTCATTCCGTAAACATTCCATTCGTATGCTTCGGAGATCCTTCCCCTGACGATAAGGGAGAAACTGTGCGATAATCCGCATGATGCACATGGTTCTCCGGTAATCTTTTCATGAATACAGACAACCGGATAGTTATCTTTTTCCGGTGAAAAAAGGCCGGAGTACAGGAAAACAAGCAAGATAACTCCGGCCAATATTATGTTTATCAAGATATAGGGTTCATTCCTGAACCCCCGGAACAACTTTAAATAACTGTCACTTCGTCCCGCTGGTAGTGTCATTAGTCTGAGTGTTAGCCTTTTCCAGCTCCTCAAGCTCCTGCACCTTGTCGTCTTTACCGGTATTGGTATTAATTTCCACTTTGTCGCCGTTGCTTTCCACCTTTATCGAAACATTGGCATCTTCAAGTTCATTGATAACATTTTCCTGGACATCCCTGATAACGTTCTCTATCTCATTTCCCCAATCCTCCTTGTCAGCTTTATCGGCTATCCTGCCTGCTACAAATATCTGGGAAAAAGAGATTACGGAAGCCACGATTGCAATGATGAGTCCTGCGATCAGGATTCCTCTTGGCGAGCTGTTTCTGGAGGCCTGGGATAATCCCACCGAGGCAAGTACTATTGCAATAATCCCCGGAATAATTGCTATGATGCCAACACAGGGAATCACTGCAAGAACGAATGTCACTATTGCCGTTATCAGTGCTGCGATTCCGAGATTTTGTCCCGCTGGTTGTCCCGGACGCCTTTCTGGTGGGGGCAAGGTGCTTTGATTGGTGTTCTGTGTGAAATCTTCCATGACCTTTTATTTTAATTATTTTTCACTCCTGGTGAGGATATTTATTATATCCTGTTCTAAAGACGTTTCCGGATTTTCAATGATGCGTCCGGCTTCAACATTATTTTTCAGGATAATGAAGGTGGGCACCCTTTCGATCTCAAGCCTGTCAAAATCTCCGACAGGTGCCAGTTTTGTATTATCAACACCTATGAAGGTAACTTTTTCGGGGGGAAATTGCCAGAGGTCAAGGATCCGCATAAAGCGGGGCACTTCCCTTCTGCTGTCGGGGCACCATGTTCCCATTACAACGGTTATGCTCAGATCATCAACCTTTATGGTCTGAAGGTCAGTAATCGCTTTTTGCTCAGGCTGGTACTCATCATACCCTTTAATGTACCATTCTGAATGGGGCGGCTGCGAAAATTGCGAAGGAGAGAGATATCCGAGAAGCCAGGTCGACTGTTCGGAAAATGTGGCATACGGCGATTGCGTTTCCGGCTGCGGACCAGGGGTCTGCCGGCCGGCTGCAGGTTTTCCTGTTTTGCATCCCGAAACCGCTGCTGCAACAATCAAAATCAACAGAACATTTCTCATTGTAAAAAAATTACGCTTTATCCTGATACCTGAACGCCATCAGCCAAAATAACTCTTTTTATTCAAAGTTGTGCAGGAGAATCTCCATAATTTGCTTTGCGGCCTTCGAGACCGGAGTGCCCGGACCAAAGATGGCCGCCACACCCGAATCATAAAGGAACTTGTAGTCCTGCGGCGGGATCACCCCGCCCGCGATAACCAGGATGTCCTCTCTCTCAAGTTTCTTAAGCTCTCCTATCACTTCCGGTACCAGGGTCTTATGTCCGGCAGCCAGGCTTGAAACACCGAGTACATGGACATCGTTTTCGACAGCCTGCCTGGCTGCTTCGGCCGGTGTCTGGAATAAAGGCCCTATATCGACATCAAATCCGATGTCGGCATATCCGGTTGCCACCACCTTTGCACCCCGGTCGTGGCCATCCTGCCCCATCTTTGCGATAAGAATCCTGGGCTGCCGGCCCTCTTTTTTTGCAAACCTTGCAACAAGCATGCCTGCTTCCCTGAAGTCATCGTCCGACTTGTATTCTGACGAGTAAACACCTGAAATTGTGCGTATCACTGCTTTGTACCTCCCGGTTATTTTTTCACATGCATAAGAAATCTCACCCAGGCTGGCCCTCATGGATGCCGCCCCGACTGCCAGTTCCAGGAGATTCCCCTCTCCTGTCTGAACACATTTTGTGATTGCATCAAGCGCTGCCTGGCATTCAGCTTCATTTCTCCCCGCCCTCAGTTCTGCCAGCCGTTTGATCTGTGACTCCCTGACAGCTGTATTGTCGACTTCCAGAGTATCGAGGGGGTCTTCCTTTTCAAGCCTGTATTTATTTGTTCCGACAATTGTCTGAATACCCGAATCGATCCTGGCCTGCGACCTTGCAGCAGCCTCTTCGATCCTCATTTTGGGGAGTCCCGATTCGATGGCTTTAGCCATACCACCAAGTACTTCAACCTCCCCGATATGCTTCCATGCCCTGCGGGCAATCTGATGGGTCAGTGATTCGACATAGTACGAGCCGGCCCAGGGATCGATAGCCCTGCATATCTGTGTTTCTTCCTGGATATAGAGCTGCGTATTGCGGGCAATGCGTGCCGAAAAATCGGTGGGCAAAGCCAGGGCTTCGTCGAGGGCGTTCGTATGAAGACTCTGCGTATGCCCCAATGCGGCTGCCATGGCTTCAATACATGTACGTCCGATATTGTTGTAAGGATCCTGCTCGGTGAGGCTCCACCCTGATGTCTGGCAGTGAGTACGCAGGGCGAGTGATTTCTGGTTTTTGGGATTGAATCCGCTGACAATCTTTGCCCAAAGCATCCTGGCGGCCCGCATCTTGGCGATCTCTGTGAAATGATTCATCCCGATAGCCCAGAAAAATGAGAGCCTCGGGGCAAAATCATCAATATCAAGCCCTGCATTCAGTCCCGCTCTCAGATATTCAAGTCCGTCAGCGAGGGTATAGCCTAGTTCAAGATCACAGGTTGCACCGGCTTCCTGCATATGATACCCTGATATGCTGATGGAGTTGAACCTGGGCATGTTCGCCGATGTGTACCTGAATATATCAGCAATGATCCGCATTGAGAATTCCGGAGGATAGATATACGTATTCCTGACCATGAATTCCTTCAGGATATCATTCTGGATGGTTCCCGTAAGATCCTCAAGCCTGGCACCCTGTTCAAGCGCTGCAACAATATAAAATGCCATTACCGGGAGGACGGCTCCGTTCATTGTCATCGACACCGACATTTTATTGAGTGGTATCCTGTCAAAAAGTATCTTCATGTCAAGGATGGAATCGACCGCCACACCTGCCTTTCCGACATCACCCCTGACACGCTCATGATCGGAGTCATATCCTCTGTGGGTAGGAAGATCAAAGGCGACCGACAGACCTTTTTGTCCCGCCGCCAGGTTACGCCTGTAAAATGCATTCGATTCTTCAGCGGTAGAAAAACCCGCATACTGTCTTATGGTCCATGGTCGCATCGGATACATCCCTGAATAGGGTCCTCCAAGGAATGGAGGCAATCCTGCAGCATAATCAAGATGCTCCATCCCTTCAAGATCCGCTTTTGTATAGAAGTTCTTCACCCCTATCATCTCAGGCGTCATCCATGGCTCCGGATCAGGTTTTGTCCCGGTTTCCTGAAAACCTGATCTCTGAAGCTGATGATTGAAAAGGTCGTTATATCTGAATTTTGGTCTCATTCTATTCTATGAAAATCATTGCTCCAATCCAATCTTTGAATTATAATAACTTAGTGCTTCAACCAGGTCAGATTTCAAATGTATATAATTCTCAAGCCCTTTTGACCGGAGAGAATCACTGCATTCCGGATTTCCTGCGATCACAACAATTGCCCTGCCATTCAACCGGTTGAAGATCTCAGGGGCAAACACCGGGTACTCAGCATCCGAACTGCAGATAACAACAATATCAGCTTTCGAGTCAAGTGCTGCCTTAACGCTATCATCTATATTTTCAAAGCCTTCATTGTCAAGTATGGTATAACCTGCGCACCCAAAAAAACCTGACGTAAACTGTGATCTGGCCTGCCTCATAACCCGGTCGCCGATCTTCAGCAGGAAGACCGAAGGATTCACGGCGACATTGCCTGCAGCCATCCTGATCTTCTCCAGTTCCTCCGAGACCCTGAAAAGTTTAACAGGTTCTGTTTCAGCCTGGCCGGCATTAACTGCTGAGTTCTCATGAAATACCGGAGCAGAGTCAGCAGCAATCTTTTCAGTGGGGTCGGGATACTGGTTTGTTCCCACCAGAATTTCCCTGCGCCGCGCAAAATCGTTTTTTCGTCTGGCTGCGATACCGGCGATCCTTTTCCGGATCATGCCCGATCTCAGACCTGAAATAAAACCTCCCGAATCTTCCGTTTCAAGGAGTAGTTTCCACGAGTTTTCAGCAATCAGGGCTGTGAGGTTTTCAATATAATATGATCCCGACGAGGGATCGGCCACCTTGTCAAAGTAAGCTTCCTCTTTCAGAAGGAGCTGCTGGTTCCTCGCGATCCTTTCAGAAAATTCCGATGGCTCCCTGAAAGCAGTGTCAAACGGATTTACAGTCAGTGAATCCGCTCCTCCGAGGATGGCCGACATTGCCTCCGTCTGGGTCCTGAGCATATTGACATAGGGTTCATAAACGGTTGAATTGTACTTACTTGTCGTACAATGAATTTCCATCCGCCACGATTCGTTTTTTGAAGTTTTATAGCCGCCTGCAATTACTGACCAGAGTAAACGGGCTGCCCGGAGCTTTGCAATTTCAATGAAGTAGTTTGATCCCGTTCCGAAACTGAATCGGATCCTTTTTGCTGCTTCATCAGGTTCGATCCCTCTTTCTGACAGCTTTTCAATATAATCGACTGCCATCGAAAGGCTGAAACCGAGTTCGGTGACTGCATCGGCTCCGGCATTTGTAAAACCCGATCCGTTTACCTGGATATTGCGATACTTTGGAAAGTGAAAGGTTTCCCTGGTGAGCGAAGCCAGGTAGTCAAATCCGTCTTCCACCGGTATGCACAGCGTGCCGTTGATCATCAGCCTTCCCAGCGGATCGGCCTCAACAGCGCCGGTAATTTTCGACACGTCGTATTTGCCGCCTCCGGCGACACCGGCAAGCGATTTAATGATCTCAATTGCTTTCCCGTTTGAAAGAAAATTCAATTCAACACATTCAGGATTAATATCCCGGAGAAGAAGTGCGAAGTTTTCGTCGTTTATTGACCCTGCATCCGAAATTATAAATCCGATTGAATTAATCCCTTTCGTAAGAATTGAAAGTGCTTTCCTGTTTGCCTCGGAATAATCGGTGACTTTAATGTCCTGCCTGATGAGCCAGGCGCCTGTCATGCTTCAGTTACCTCCGGTTTCCGGCTGTCCGTACTGCCATTTCTTCGCGGGAGAAAAGAGAGGAAATCGCTGCTGTAATTTATTTTTTCGAGGTCTTCTCTGCGGTAAAAAGGCATTACATCGAAGCCCTCACCGGTTTTCCAAACGAGTCTTTTATTGAAATCAGCCCCCTTCAGGTCGATGGCGATCCTGTCGAGCCATTCCTTTGTGCTAACCGGAGGAAACTGATCAAAAAGTTTGTCCTGAATCGCCATAGAATGTATTATTTTTATCTTACTTCCCGGCATTCTCCATCAGATACGATTTAATGAAGGTATTCAGATCGCCGTCAAGGACTGCCAGAACATTACCAGTCTCAAGACCGGTCCTGTGGTCCTTTACCATTTTATAGGGATGCAGGGTATAGGATCTTATCTGTGAGCCCCATTCAATTTTTTTCTTCTCCCCTTCGATCTTTGCCTGTTCTTCCCTGAGCTTTCTGAGTTCAAGCTCATACAGCTGTGATTTCAGGATCCGCATTGCATTCTCCTTGTTGTTGAGCTGCGAGCGTGTCTCCTGGTTTTCTACGACAATGCCTGTAGGATGGTGTCTGAGCCGGACCGCTGTTTCAACCTTGTTTACATTTTGTCCGCCAGCACCGCTCGACCTGTAGGTTTCCCATGTGATATCAGATGCATTAACCTCAATTTCAATATTATTGTCAACCAGGGGAGAAATAAAGACCGATGCAAATGTTGTCTGACGCTTTCCAAGGGAATTGAACGGAGATATTCTCACGAGGCGGTGGACGCCGTTTTCGCTCTTTAGATAACCGTAAGCCCTCTCGCCGTCAATTTCGAGTGTTACCGATTTTACGCCAACTTCGTCACCAGGCTGATAATCAAGTTCCTTTGTCTGGTAATTATTCCGTTCGGCCCAGCGGAGATACATTCTTAACAACATCGCGGCCCAATCGTTGCTTTCCGTTCCGCCCGCACCTGAATTGATCTTCAGAATTGCACCGAGCTGGTCCTCTTCTTTCCGGAGCATATTTCTGACTTCAAGGTCCTCAATCATCAAAAGACACTTATTGAACTGGGTTTCAACATCCTCCTCCGAGGCTTCACCCTCCTTGTAATAATCGAATATTACCTCCAGGTCCTCATAACCCGAGCTTACCTTTTCATATTCGGCAGTCCAGCTTTTAATCTTTGATATTTCCCTGAGAAGTTCCTCGGCCGATTTGGGATCGTCCCAGAAGCCGGGTCTTTGTGATTCGGCTTCCTTTTCAGTTATTTTTGATATCTTGCTGTCGATGTCAAAGATACCTCCTCAACGCATCGCGGCGTTCCGATAAGGACTTTATCTGGTCAATTGTTATCATGAAAAATTCAATTTGGTGCAAATCTAATCAGAATTGACGGGACTGGCAAATGTTATTCTCCTGACCCCAAAGGCCGATCTTATGGAATAGGATAGCTTATGATTCAAACTGATGTAACTTATTAACAATATTTAAGTTTGGGGGTGTTGAAAAAGTCCTTTTTAACCGCAGAGAACGCAAAGATGCCGCAAAGTTCGCAGAGCCAAAGTTTACTCTATTAATACGTTGAAAACTTGTTCAAATCTATGTTAAAAACCTGTTTAAAGGCACATTCACAGGCTTAATAAGCAGTTGTTAATATCCTGATCCGCGAATCATTGCAACATTTATTTAACTTTCATCCCTGAATAACCTTCCATTATCCGGGATGCTCAAATCATTTCTATATCACAATCTCATTGAAGCGGGCTGTGACGAAGCAGGGCGTGGCTGCCTTGCCGGTCCGGTCACCGCCGCGGCAGTGATATTGCCAAAGAACTACAAGCACCCGGTGTTAAATGATTCAAAAAAACTTACTCTCCGGCAACGGCTTGACCTCAGGGATGAAATAATCAGTTCGGCAATTGCATGGAATGTTGCATTTGTCGACAACAAAGAGATCGATGAGATCAACATCCTGAGAGCTTCAATAAAAGCCATGCACCTTGCAATTGACGGACTCTCGAAACAGCCCCAGTTCCTGCTGATCGACGGCAATACCTTTTTCCCCTACAGGGCGATCAGGTATAAAACAATAGTAAAGGGCGACGGATTGTACTTTCCGATAGCAGCAGCTTCGGTGCTTGCAAAAACCTACCGCGACGAATTCATGGAAAAGATCCATAATGAATATCCTGATTACAACTGGGATAGAAACAAAGGGTACCCGACAGCCTATCACAGGGTTGCATTGCTTGAGCATGGCATCACTCCGTATCACAGAAAGTCCTTCAGTCTCTTCAACACCCAACTGGCATTTGAATTCTGATCTCACTTTTAAATAAAAGCTATCTTTGACGATTATTTTTTGTCGAATTATTAAACACCATGATAGTATGAAAAGATTTTTTTCGCTTCTTATCATGATTGTCCTGTGCTTCGGATTGAGGGTCAGGGCTGATGAAGGCATGTGGCTGCTCCCCCTCATTGAAAAGCTCAATATGGGCAAAATGACGGAGCTTGGCTTGAAACTCTCTGCTGAGGATATTTACAGTCTGAACAAAGCAAGTATCAAGGATGCAATAGTAATATTTGGCGGCGGATGCACAGGTGAGATAGTCTCCTCGCAGGGACTTCTTCTCACAAACCATCATTGCGGCTATGGTCAGATCCAGGCGCACAGCTACCGTTGAACATGATTACCTGAAGGACGGATTCTGGGCAATGACAAAGGAACAGGAACTTCCAAATCCCAACCTGTCAGTCACCTTTCTTATGAGTATCGACGATGTAACGAATCAGATCCTGGCAAATGTAAAGCCGGGGATGAGTGAAGAGGAAAGGAACGCGGCTGTGAACGAAACACGGACTGCAATCGAAAGCTAAGGCCGGCGAAGGAACGAACTACAGGGTGACAGTATCGTCATTTTACGGAGGAAATTATTTCTACCTTCTTGTTTATGAAAGATATCATCGATGTAAGATTTGTAGGTGCACCCCCGTCATCGATAGGAAAGTTCGGATTTCGATACCGACAACTGGGAATGGCCCCGTCATACGGGCGACTTCAGCGTTTTCAGGGTGTATACCGGCGCGACGGAAAACCTGCACCATATTCAGTTGACAACATCCCCCTTAAACCAAAACACTGGCTCCCGGTTTCACTTAAGGATCTCAACAAGGGCGATTTTGCCATGATCATGGGATATCCCGGCAGAACCCAGCGATATGCAACTTCCTATGAAGTCGAATGAACTTCTGAAGATCACCCATCCGAACAGGATAAAGATCCGGGGCATCAGGCAGGAAATACTTATGGCGGATATGCAGGCTGATGAGAAAGTGAACATCCAGTATGCCTCGAAATATTCAGGGTCATCAAATTACTGGAAGTATTCAATCGGTCAGAAAGCAGGACTTGAGCGCCTTAATGTGAAGGCAAAGAAACAGCAGACCGAAAAGCAGTTCAATACCTGGGTGAATGCAGATCCCGGCAGGAAGGCGAAATACGGTGAAGCTCTCAACATGATACGCACAGCAGTTGAAGGAAGAGCAGAATATGCAAATGCTCAGCAATACTTAGGCGAATGTTTTATTCAGGGCTGCGAGATCCTGGCATTGAGCTCGGTATCAACAGCTCTGGGCAATGCCCTGAAATCGGGTGACGACCAGCAGATTATTGACCTTACAAACAGACTGCAGAACAATCTCGGATCATTTTACAAGGACTACAATCCGCCTACCGACCGGAAGGCAATGAAAGCCATGTTAAAGCTTTACAGGAATGATGTGCCTGAGAAGTTCCATCCCGATTTCTATACTAAGGTCGTTGACAAGAAATTCAAGGGAGACATCGATAAATTTGTTGATAACATTTTCGAAAAATCGGTGTTCGCCAGTGAAGAAAAACTAAATGCCTTCCTTAGTAAGCCTGTTCTGAAAGCAATCGAGAGTGATCCGGTTCATCTGACTTCAACCTCGATAAATAAAGTCAGACAGCGAGATCTCCAAGAACTCAGCCAGTTTGACGGTGACCTGACAGCGGGACAGCAGGCTATGGATGGCAGCATCTGATGGAGATGACCCCTGAAAAAACGCTTTATCCCGATGCAAACTCTACCATGCGTCTTTCATACGGAACCATTCAGGATTATGATCCGAAGGATGCTGTCACATATAAATACTATACAACGCTTCAGGGTGTTATCGACAAGTACAAACCCGGTGATTATGAATTTGATCTTCCGCAGAGGCTTATTGACCTGAATAACAGGAAAGAATTCGGCCGGTATGCTTCTCCGAAGGGTTATATGCCTGTTTGTTTCCTGACAACCAACGATATCACCGGCGGTAACTCGGGAAGTCCGGTAATGAATGCCAACGGTGAACTAATCGGACTCGCATTCGACGGCAACTGGGAAGCAATGAGCGGTGATGTGGCATTTGAACCGGAACTTCAGAGAACAATAGCAGTCGACATCAGGTATGTGCTCTGGATCATGGATGTGTATGCAGGTGCCGGACATCTGGTTGATGAAATGACTATCAGGAGTAGCCTGATAATCAGGCCGCACCCCGAATAAACTTCATTTTTATGCAATGAACCTCAATTCCATCGAGATCCTGGCTGCCTTTATGGTCCTTTTTGCCATAATCGACATACCGGGTTCAATACCGATCATCATCGGTATCAAGGCTAAAACGGGTAATGTGCATCCTGCAAAAGTAACCATTGTATCCTTTCTTATTCTTCTTGCATTCCTGATTATCGGGAGTCCTTTGCTCGGGATCTTCGGGATTGACGTCTCCTCTTTTGCAATTGCAGGTTCATTTATCATCTTCCTTATCGCCATCGAAATGGTACTCGGTATCGAGCTCTTCAAACAGGATTCACAGGGAAGCGGATCTGTGTTCCCGATCGCTTTCCCGTTAATTGCGGGAGCGGGTTCTATAACCACGATCCTTTCGCTGAAGGCGGAATATCATACAATTAATATTTTCATAGCTCTTTTAATGAATATGGTAGTGATCTATCTTGTTTTAAGGTTAACTACAAAGTTTGAAAGGATCCTGGGGAAAGGCGGGTTGCAGATATTGAAAAAGGTTTTTGGAGTGATCCTGCTTTCAATTGCTATAAAATTATTCCTTACAAATACCGGTATTACGTTGCTTAATGGCAAATGAGATCACAATTTATTCCGACGGGGCTTCAAGCGGCAATCCCGGACCGGGAGGCTATGGGGTTGTCCTTATCTCGGGACGGCACAGGCTCGAGAAATCGCAAGGGTTCAGGCTGACCACAAATAACAGGATGGAACTGCTGGCAGTGATCACCGGTCTGGAATCATTGAAAATTCCCGGAAGCAGGGTGGTGATCTTTACCGATTCAAGATATGTTGTGGATTCAGTCGAAAAGGGCTGGGTCTTCCAGTGGGAGAAAAAAGCTTTTAAAAAGAAGAAAAATCAGGATCTGTGGAAAAGGTTCCTGAGAGTTTACAGGAACCACATCGTACGGTTTGTCTGGGTAAAAGGCCATGCGAATATCCCTGAAAATGAACTGTGCGACCGGCTTGCGGTTGAAGCTTACAGGAACGGCAATCTGTCGGAAGATCAGGGGTACAGTCCTGAAGAAGATACCGATGAATTATTTGGCGAAAACGGATCATGAGAGGACAAAAAGAACTTTACGATCAGCTCGAAAGGCTCGGTATCAGCTTTGAATACCACGAGCATCCGCCTCTGGCTACGATCGGGGATGCAAAGATCCACTGGAAAGACTATAATTCAGGAAGATGCAAGAATATTTTTTTCAGAAATCATAAGGGCGACCGGCATTACCTGGTCATTCTCGAACATCTTAGACAGCTCAATATACATGACCTCGAAAAGCGTCTCAGGCAGGGTAAGCTGACCTTTGCATCGGACCAGCGCCTGATGAAGTACCTGGGTGTGGAGCCCGGCTCGGTCTCTCCTTTCGGACTCATAAATGACCATGAAAACCACGTTCACCTTTTCATAGATGAAAAACTCAATGAATTTGAACGCCTGGCATTCCATCCGAATGTCAATACAGCCTCAATAGTGATTTCAAAAACCGATTTCCTCCGGTTCCTCAGCCATACAGGAAACTCGTATGAGTTTATCAGACTGTATGATTAAGAACAAAAGCTCACCCGTCAGCGCGGCATAGGGTCCGCAAGCCAATAAACGGTCTGTAAAAGAAACATCAACTTTTTAAACAATGTTGTTTGCATCTTTTTATAGACCATCTTTTAACTGTCTGTCAACCTGCAACATGCAACCTGCAACCTGCAACTTTCATCCGGAACTGTTTACTTAAAATAATTCTAAATAATCAATCTGGCTGCAACAAATATTTGAAATGATCGTCATTACTCGAAACCAATTCAAAGGTAACCTTACATGAAAAGAATTTTATTTTCTATTTTTATTTTATTGATTTTTATCTCAGGTGTCAATGGACAGTCACCTGAAAAAAAACAATACAAAGCCACCAAGCTTACGGTGGTGCCCGTAATAAACGGTGTCCTTGATGACGAAAGCTGGAAAGAGGGGACCTGGATAGATGATTTTACGCAAAATGAACCCTATAACGGCGCCAGGGCATCACAGAGGACCGAGTTCAAGATCCTGTTCGATGACAATAATCTTTATGCGGCTTTCAAGGTTTATGACACCAGTCCCGACAGCATTGTTAACCGGCTAACGAGACGTGATAATATTGACGGTGACGTTGTCGGGATTATTCTCGACAGCTTCCACGATCTGCGTACAGGTTTTTTGTTCGGTGTCAGTTCAAGCGGAGTAAAACTTGACCAGATGTTCATCAACGACGGTGAAAAGGAGGATCCTTCGTGGGACCCTAACTGGTGGGTCAAAACCTCCGCCAATGGTGAAGGGTGGGTTGCTGAAATGAAGATCCCCTTCAGCCAGGTGAGATTTGAAAAGAATTCAGGTGATATATGGGGCCTTCAGGTTGCGAGGATCCTTTACAGAAAGAACGAAACAAGCTTCTGGCAGCATGTTCCGAAAGAGGCACCCGGATTCGTTCATCATTTCGGCGAATTGTCAGGCCTTGAAGAGATAAAACCCCGCAAGATCTTCGATGTCACCCCCTATTCAGTCGGGAAAGCGGAAACATTCAAGGCCGACGCGGTAAACCCGTTTCTTTCGAAAGGCAGCAAGCTGGGGTTGAATGCAGGAATTGATGCAAAGGTCGGAGTCACAAACAACATGACGATGGACCTTACCATCAACCCTGATTTCGGGCAGGTCGAGGCTGACCCGTCAGAAGTGAACCTTTCGGCCTATGAAACCTTTTTCAGTGAAAAAAGACCATTCTTTATTGAAGGAAACAATATAACAAACTTCAATATAGGCATAGGCGACGGGGATGTGGGGAACGATAACCTCTTCTATTCAAGACGGATCGGACGAAGGCCGCAGGGAAATCCAACCCTTCAGGATGGATGGCACAGCGATATTCCAAAATATACTAATATACTTGGTGCAGCCAAGCTGACAGGAAAGACACAGAACGGCCTCTCGGTGGGGTTCGTTGAAGCAGTGACCGCAGAAGAAAAGGCTGAGGTTGATAAGGAAGGTGAACGGTCGTTTGAAACGGTTGAGCCTTTGACCAATTATTTTATCGGAAGGGTACAAAAGGATTTCAATGAGGGGAAAACAATAGTAGGAGGAATTCTCACCAGCACAAACAGGAACGTCGACAGCAATCTCGGGAGCTTTATGCACAAGTCAGCCTATTCGGGAGGAATAGATTTCGCACAATACTTCAAAGACAAGAACTGGATGGTCAGTCTGAATGCAGCTTTCAGCCAGGTAAACGGAACTACAGAGGCTATTGCGAAAACTCAGCAGTCATCGGCACGCTATTTCCAGCGTCCCGACAAGGATTATGCTGTTTTTAATCCGGAAAGCACATCTCTCTCGGGTACCGGCGGAAAACTGATGGTGTCAAAGAATAACGGCCACCTGAACCTGATGGGCGTAGTCATCTGGAAATCACCCGGCTTTGAACTCAACGACCTCGGATACATCAGGGAAGCTGACCAGATCTTCTCAGTCCTGTGGGCAGGCTATAACCAGTGGGAACCGAAAGGAATTTACAGGAGGTTCAATCTTAATGGCGACGTAGTATCAGTGTTTAATTTTGGCGGAGAAAATGTGCTTAATATTCTTGAAGGAAATGCGAGCATGACCCTGAAAAACTACTGGTCTGCCTGGACCGGCGGCAATATCCAGGGAAATGCCCTTGATGCAGCTATACTTCGTGGCGGACCAATGATGAAAAGGCCGGGGACCTGGCATTGGCGTGCAGGATTCTCAACTGACTACCGCAAGAAGCTTACCTTCGAGTTTTTTACAAATTTTGGCGGTGGATTTGAAAATCAGTCGGAAAGTAATTATCTGAGTATTTCAGCATCATATAAGCCTACAGACTATCTCACTGTGTCGCTCGGCCCTGGATTTGGCAGGTCATTCAGTGAGCTTCAGTATGTTACTTTCCTGAAAAACAACGACAATGACAGGTATGTATTTGCCAGCATTGACCAGAAAACCATCAGCGCCTCTTTAAGGGTAAATCTTAATTTAAGCCCTGATCTTACGATCCAGTACTGGGGACAGCCATTCATTGCCAGCGGCAATTACCACGACCATAAATACATCCTTGATCCGATGGCCGAAAGTTACAGTGAACGTTTTCACACCTATACGGATGATCAGATCAATAACGGAGGCGATTACAAGGTCGACGAGGATCTTGACGGAGTGGTCGATTATCATATTGACAACAGTGATTTTAATGTCAGGGAGTTCCTTTCAAACCTTGTGATAAGATGGGAGTATAATCCCGGATCGACAGTTTACCTTGTCTGGAGCCAGACCAGGAACGGGTATGATAATTCGGGTGAACTTAATTACCTTGACAATATGAGGTCGATGTTCAACCGTGAACAGAACAATGAACTCAATAATGTTTTCCTTTTGAAGTTTAGTTACAGGTTTGGTTTAAAATAGATTTTGTGATCGTGAAAAAGGCTGCCAGAATTGGCAGCCTTTTTAGTTAATCCTGTTAAATACAAACCGGGATAACTTGTCTTTTTCAATACACGGGTTTTTTCCATTCCTCGAACGGTTCATACTTGCTCAGGGATGCCCAGAGAATACCGCGTTTTTGTATTTCAAGGGCCTGTGCGACCTTGTAGTCGTCAGCCACATGACCGAGTGAGGAATAGAAGACCCTTCCCCTGCCGTAGTATTTTTTCCACGCAACCGGAATGACAGCCCCATCGATCCAATCGGCCGATTTACCTGTGAATCTGGTGGTGGCCAGTACTTTTACATTAGGGTCAACATGCATATAATACTGCTCCGAATGCATGTCAAAATCGGTCAATCCTTTTGTAACCGGATCGTTATGGTCAGTAATATTTACCCTGTAATCTATCACTCCGCCCGGATGAGCAACCCATTGTCCCCCCACCATAAACTGGTATTCGGTATTATTCCTGAATGAATCGCCGAGTCCGCCGTGCCATCCGGCAATACCTGTTCCGCTTTTTACAGCTTCAAGCAGTGCTTTTTCCTGATTACTTTCAATCTGCCCCATTGTCCATGTCTGCACTATCAGATCGAAATCCTTCTTCAAGTCGTATTTCACGTAAGCATCCAGCGTATCCGCTACTGTTACCAGGGCGCCTTCGGTTTTCATCCATGGAACAAATATATCGCGGCATTTATCGGGTTCATGTCCCATCCAGCCTCCCCAGACAAACAGAACTTTTTTTCCGTTCAGAGCCGGGGCGGAAGCCGCATAATTTGTCTTTGAATAGAGTGAGGGAGCCACAATGGCTGCAGAAGCAGCAGCGGCTGCTTTTGAAAGAAATGAGCGTCGGTTTATCATGGTTTATCGATTTCAGGCTAAGATAATAATTTTTTAAATTGAAAATAGCAGCAACCGGTTAGCATATCCTTTGAGAAAATCATAAGAATGATCATATTTGGAATATAAATAAATAAGTATAAACCTGCATCAAAAAGCGAGGTTGTACGTCTTTATTAAGATAATTAACCCAGGGGCAGCCTTAAAGTGAAAAAAGTATTACTTGCTACAGTTGCAGCAGCCTTATTGTTTACGGGGATTTCAGGACAGGTCCCCGCAAAAAAGCAGTATAACGCTGTCAGTATCGTTACTGCACCGGTCATCAATGGCATTCTTGACGAGGACGTCTGGAACGGGGGAGAATGGACCGGTGAATTTACACAGTTTGAGCCATATAACGGTAGGGAATCATCGCAGAGAACAGAGTTCAAGATACTGTTCGATGAAAACAACCTCTATATTGGCATCAAGGCCTTCGATACCAACCCGGACAGTATTGTTAAGCGCCTGACAAGGCGCGACAACACCGATGGCGATATGGTTGCTGTTATCTTTGACAGTTTCCATGACCTGCGAACGGGATTCATGTTCGGAGTGAGCGCCGGAGGCGTAAGACTCGACGAAATGATGACCAACAACGGGCAGAATAGTGATAATTCATGGGATCCCAACTGGTGGGTAAAAACCTCCCTCAACAGCGATGGATGGATCGCTGAAATGAGAATACCCTTCAGCCAGCTGAGGTTCAAGGAGAATTCAGGGGATGTATGGGGTCTCGAAGTTATCAGAGACCTTTACAGGAAGGATGAAACATCAGTCTGGCAGCCAATTGCACAGGATGCGCCGGGGATTATTCATTTGCTCGGGGAAATGACAGGCCTTGAAAAGGTAAAGCCCAGGAAGATCCTTGATATAACTCCCTATGGCCTTGCAAAAGTGGAGAGATACAAAATGGAAGAGGGAAATCCATTTGCAACAGGTAAAGGGTCAAATATCAACGCCGGACTTGATGCAAAAATCGGTATTACAAATAATCTTACAGTCGATCTTACAGTCAATCCCGATTTCGGACAGGTGGAAGCTGACCCGTCAGTTGTTAACCTTTCTGCATTTGAAACCTTTTTTGAAGAAAAACGACCATTCTTTATCGAAGGCAACAATATAACGAATTTTGGTATCGGCATCGGCGACGGAGGAATAGGCAACGACAACCTGTTTTATTCCAGGAGGATAGGACGACGCCCTCAGGGAGAGGCGGTTACTGACGGAGGATATGCCGACATACCTGTCAACGCTTCCATTATATCAGCAGCAAAGCTTACAGGAAAAACGCAGAACGGGCTTTCGATAGGGATACTCGAAGCAATTACAGCGGAAGAAAAAGCGGAGATAGACATTGATGGAACACGATCGTTTCAGACAGTTGAACCTCTTACAAATTATTTTATCGGAAGGATACAGAAGGATATCAACTCGGGAAACACACTTATCGGAGGAATGATCACTGCGGTCAACAGGGATATGAAAGAGATTCCCCTGACCGGAGATGAATCGGGAAACCTTATTAACAGGCTGCCCGGAACAGCCTATACAGGCGGAATCGATTTTTCCCAGTTTTTCAAGGATAAGACATATATGTTCAACGTGAATGCTGCCTTCAGCCAGATAGGCGGAACAGAACTCGCAATATTGAGGGCCCAGCGTTCTTCGGCAAGGTATTTCCAGCGAC
Organism: uncultured Bacteroidales bacterium; assembly: GCA_963737255.1. Lineage (GTDB taxonomy): Bacteria > Bacteroidota > Bacteroidia > Bacteroidales > VadinHA17 > LD21. The sequence continues at coordinate 54,047 of CAVTSB010000002.1, read as the reverse complement.
CGGGCAGCCATATATCCCTTGATCCCTCAAGGACCTCCCTTTCGGGAAGCGGCGGAAGAATTCAATTCCAGAAATCTGGCAAGGGACGTTTCCAGTATCTTGTCGCTCTCCTCTGGAAGACCCCCGGATTCGAGATTAACGACCTGGGATACCAGAGAGAAGCCGACCAGCTTCTTGAGGTTTTCTGGGTAGGCTACAGGCTATATGAGCCAAAATCGTTCTACAGGTCAGTTTACCTGAACTTTAATCAGTATACCGCCTGGAACTTTGCCGGTAATCATCTTATGGATGGCGGAAATATTAACGGAACCGTCAATCTTAAGAATTACTGGCAGGCAGGAGGCGGGGCTGAGCTGAACTTAAACCAGGTCAGCAATACAATGCTTCGCGGCGGCCCGCTGATGAAACTGCCCGGATCATTTGCCTCATGGGCGTACATGAATACTGATAACCGTAAAAAACTGATGCTGAGCCTTAACGCCAACTACAGCGCCAAGTTCCAGGACGGCTCCCGGAATATCAGCTTCAGTCCGGGTGTTACATACAAACCGACTAACACACTTAACGTGTCTGTCAGTCCATCCGTCAGCAAATCATTCGATGAATTGCAATATGTCAGCCAGCAAAGTTTCGGTTCGGCTGACAGGTACCTGTTTGCCTCAATCGATCAAAGGACGGTCAGCATGTCGTTCAGACTCAACTTCAATTTCACGCCCGACCTTACACTGCAGTACTGGGGACAACCATTTATTGCCACCGGAAAATATGATGACTTCAAGTATGTAACAAATTCTATGGCTTCTGAATATCACGACAGGTTTGCTCTTTACACTCCCGACCAGATCAGCCTTGTAGGCGACGAGTACTACAGCATTGACGAAAACTCGGATGATATTGAGGATTATACTTTTGACAAGCCCGATTTCAACGTCCGGGAGTTTCTATCAAACCTTGTCATACGATGGGAATACAACCCGGGATCATCTGTATACCTCGTCTGGAACCAGAACCGGAATGGCTACAACCCTTCGGGAACAATGGACTATTTTAATGACATGGGAGATCTCTTCAGGTATCGTCCGCATAATATCTTCCTTGTCAAGTTCAGTTACAGGTTCGGTTTAAAATAATTTTGAGCAATTCCGGGTCAGGCTGTCCGTTGTGGCAGCTTTTTAAAACTTTAATCTGAATTCTTTTCTCTTTCTTTGCAGTGACTGAAACTTTGAAATTTTAGATTATGCAAAGTATGAAATACTGTTTTCTCTTTTTGATCTTCATGATCCCTTCAACTCTTATCGCACAGGATAAACCTGCGTACAGGATCTTCACCGGCGAAGGAAAAAAGGCCGGTTACAGTGACATGCTGAAAAATGCAGCCAGGGCAGATATTGTTTTTTTCGGCGAGCTGCATGATAATCCTATTTCTCACTGGCTTGAACTTGAGATCACCAGGGATCTTTTTGCTGAAAAGGGAAAAGATCTTGTTCTGGCAGCAGAGATGTTCGAAACAGACAACCAGATCCTTATTGATGAATATTTCGGAGGGATCATAAAAGAATCATCCTTTGAAAGTGAAGCGCGGCTATGGACAAATTATAAGACTGACTATAAACCGCTGCTGAATTTTGCCAGAGAAAATAAGCTTCAATTCGTTGCCTCCAATATACCAAGGCGGTATGCCTCTGCAGTTGCATCCGGCGGATTTGAAGCATTGCAAAACCTTCCGGCAGAAGCCCTGGCTTACATTGCTCCCCTGCCTGTTGACTATGATCCTGAACTTCCCTGCTATAAGGATATGCTTTCAATGGGAGGGGAAATCGGCGGACAGATGGCTAAGAATGTAAATGAAAACCTTCCCAGGGCACAGGCAATAAAGGATGCAACGATGGCCAGTCTGATAATAAAGTACCATCAGCCGGCAAAGACGGTCATCCATTTCAATGGAAGCTACCACTCTGACAGGTACATGGGTATCATCTGGTATCTTAATAAGTACAACCCCGGGCTAAAAATTGTGACCATATCCACAATCCTTCAGGAAAATATTGATAAAATGCAGGAAAAAGGCATTGGGCAGGCTGATTTTGTAATTGTTGTACCTGAGTCAATGACAAGAACTTACAAGAGCGCAGGAAAGTAAGACAATGGAATGCTGGAATTGCGTAGCAGCACTGTTAAAAGCTACCATAATATTTCATCCATAAAACACCTGATTGGCACTCTTTTTGAGCGTAATCAGTTAATAGTCTCTAATTTGAAATAGTTGGCAATTCGGTTGTCCTGTGTTTGTTGAACAACTAATAACTATTGAAATGAAGAGCAATTCTGAAAAGGTGCCCGGATTTGATGAGATCATTTTCGAGAACCGCAACAAAAGTTACGGAGCTTACAAACTTCGTAAGGGTTATAAATTCATAACCAGCCTTTCAATCCTTGGAGGAGTCTTCCTCTGTTCTGCCACACTGATCCTGGTTTCGGCATTTACACCCCGCCAGGCCATCGCAAAAAGCGATCCGATTATAACCGTGATTGTCAAACCCGACAATCTGATCGACCCTAACAAGATTGCTCCGCCGGTTGCTCAGAAACCGGTCCCGGTTGCACCGCAAAATCAATATATCGTACCTGATATTGTTGATGAGCCTGAGGATATTAACATCGTAATGATGCCTGCAGACTTTGCGCTCATCAGAGTTATAGATGGTCCGGTGACCGATCTGACCGACTCTGCAATTTTTGTTCCCATAACAAACGAACCGGCAGAACGAGAACCATTTACTTTTGTTCAGGAGCCGCCAATATTCCCCGGGGGAGTTCAGGCGCTTCTGAAATTTATTTCCACCAATATCAAATATCCAGCCGAGGCGATTGAGAATAATATACAGGGCAGGGTCTTCGTAAAATTTGCAGTCTGGTCTGATGGCTCGGTTAAGAGGATTGAGATAATGCGTGGCGTGCATCCCCTGCTTGACAAAGAGGCTGAAAGAGTGATATCGTCTTTGCCTTTATGGCGGCCCGGAAAGCAGAACGGAGAACCTGTTCCGGTGTGGTTTTCAGTGCCTGTTGACTTTCAATTGGTATTTAATTGACAGATACCTGATTACTTTAGGAACGGCCTGGGGAATCCTGCAGATCCCCAGTTTTAACGACCCCTATACCCGGACGGTCAGGCAGAGTGACTTTCCCTTCCACAATCTTCAATCCGTCAAAGGGATCGTTACTTATCAGCAGGTTGCCGTCAAGATCGCACCAGTCGGCAAGGGGTGATAACTGGGCTGCAGCCGTGACAGCGCATGACGTCTCAGTCATGCATCCTATCATTACTTTCAGATTCAGTGCTTTAGCCACATTTATCATCTTAAGGGCAGCGCTCAGCCCGCCGCATTTCATCAGTTTAATATTTACTCCTGAATACACATCTTTCTGATCAATAATATCACCGGCATTCTGTATCGCCTCATCGCCTATAATGGGCAGGGGACTGTTTTGCGTCAGCCAGGCAATATCATTCTTCCGTTCTTTCGGCATGGGCTGCTCGATGAATATCACTCCCTTTTCCTTCAGCCATTTTGCCATTTCCAGCGCATAATCACGCTCTGTCCATCCCTGGTTGACATCGACGCATAACGGCTTACCCGTCAGGGATCTGATAACCTCGATCATTTCCCTGTCGTTTTCCCTTCCAAGCTTGACTTTCAGTACCTTGTAAGGTCCGGCTTCGGCAACCTTCTGCTTTATTACATCCGGCGCATCAAGGCCTATCGTAAAGCTTGTGAGTGGCGTATCATCCCTGTTAAGCCCATAAAGCCTGTACCAGGGCTGCCCGAAGAGCTTTCCTGTCAGATCGTGCAATGCAATGTCGACAGACGCCCTGGCAGCATAGTTGCCCGGGGAAACGCTGCCGACATACTGCATTATATCTTCAATAATGAAGGGATCGGTGAATTGTGAAAGATCCAGCGATGACAGAAATTTCCCGACTGATTCCTGGCTCTCCCCGAGATACGGCGGCATCGAAGCTTCGCCATATCCAGTCACCCCGTCATATTCAATTTCGGTGAGCATTACGGGGGTCGTGGTCCTGGAACTTGTGGCCAGCGTAAATGTATGCCTGAGCTGAAGTGTATAAGGAGTAAACCTGAGTACCAGTCCGCCCCTGATGCTTTTATTACCTGTCCTTCCGGAACACGACAATAATGAGCTCCCGGGCAGGAGATTCAAAAAAGCCCCTCCGGCCAGAACACTGCCGTACTTTAAAAATTCCCTTTTATTCATGGCTATACTTTTTAACCTGAGTTGCTGGTTTTATGTCGTGCGGTCCTGCAGTCTTGCAGTCAAATCAAATCAAAAATCCGCAATCCGAAATTCTTCGCAATCAGTAATCCGAAATTTTTCGCAACCTGCATCCTGCAACCTGCAACCTGCATCCTGCATCCTGCAACTCTTTTTAATAATACCAGTCATGTTCCCTCAGACTTCTGATGCCATTACCCTGGTCCGCCCCAATGACCCTTCTAACGCCCAGGAAGGTATCCCGGCGGTAGCGGCTGAAATTGCCTCGTGTTGAATCAAGGCTGTTCACTTTTACCATCCCGGAAGCATGGATGAACTCGCTGTCACCTATATACATTCCAACATGTGTTGCCCTTGGTTCTCCGTCCCTTACCGAACCGAAGAAGAGAAGGTCGCCGGTACTGAGAGAATCCGGGTAGGCTGATTTGCTGATCCTGATCCCGTTCCTGAACTGGAGCGAAGCATCCCTGGCAAGGATTATGCCGCCGAGAAAATAAACTGTCTTCACGAATCCGCTGCAATCAAATCCCTTGACTGAAGTTCCGCCCCATAAATATGGTATTCCCGTGTAAGAAAGAGCTGTTGATTTCAGGTTTTCAGTTTTCAGGAGATTATCTGTTGTCAGTTCCCCGAGAAGGATACATTCGTCTTTTGGTATAAAACCAATGCGTCCGTCGGGAAGCCTGACCTCATAATGGTTGTTCTTTTCTCCGGTTGCTTCAGCAATGCAACCGGCAACAATATCGGAGATCACACCAATATCAGACGGATCGGTAAAAACCTCGCCATTTTTTCCAAAATAGAAGATCCTCCGGGAGGATTTCCATGCATTGTGTTCTTCAACAGTCATGGTGACAATGGCATCCGAATCGATCCAGCCTAAATACCTGTCGGGAGTCTGAACCAGAAACCAGCCCCCATCCTTTTTCAGGACTTTGACCGGAGTTCCCATCAATGCCTGCGAGACAAGCTCGGAGCTATATGAAGACTCTGCCCGTAGATTGCATACGCTCACATTGACAAGTCCCCAGGGCTTGCCGGCCAGGGTTGGGTCAGGCAATACCCCGAGGCTGTCGGCAAAAGTGATTCCGCGGCTTTCGAGCAGGGAGATTATTGCCTCCTTTGCCTCCCGGACATCAGTTTCACCTCTTAGAACAAGGGTGTTACCTGACCGGTCAAGTCGTGCACTGAAAATGCCTTCACGAGGCTCGGGTACATAAGCCTTACCGATTGAATCTAATTCATCCTTTGAAAAATTTGTTTCTGTCTGACAGTAGCAAACTGCTGAAAGAATTAAAATGATTGCAATCAGATATATTGGTTTCAAGCCATTTACTAAATTAGTGTTCATTATCAAGAATAAACTTAACAAGTCGGGAAAATGTTTCTTTTTTGACCGCAGAACGCTAAGATAAATCAACATAATTTTATCCTTTGCAATCTCCAGGATAAATCTTTTCAAAATCTGCGGTTAAGTTGTCATATGCGTTAATTTTTATATTCTATATCCATCTCATAATCCCACTTATCAAAGTACAGGTTCCCTCCTCTCCATTCCACCTCGCCTCTCTGAAAATCGAACGGTTCGCTCCTCAGGAACTTTTTTTCAGGATAAAGCGCCCCGGCAACACCGTCATTTATTATCAGTCTGTATGAGTCAATCCCTGAAATATAAAATTCTCTGATCCTGCGATCCTCAGAGTACTGCAATCCGTACGAAATATCGGCAGGCACCCACCCCACACCTTCATAGTAAATCTCGCACCAGTCGTGAAGGTTTTTTCCTCCGGGAGGTACCTTCCAGCCGCTTTGCCACCTCACAGGTATTCCTTTATAACGCAGCATCGAGATGAACAGGAATGTCTGCATCCCACAGTCCCCCCTCCTGTTTGAAGCCGTATATTCAGGAATGTTTGGAATTATCGAATATTCCTGGGCGCCTGCCCATGGGATGTTTGCGCTGAACCAAAGATAGATCTTCCTTACCGTTTCAAAAGGATTCTCTTTCCCCGGAGCAATGCTGTCAGCAAGGTTTTTTATCCTGCCTGTGAAACAGATATGGGGGGGTTGTTCGGAGGTGTATTCCCTGTAAAGCTGCGAGTTTTTATCGTAAGGAAGTAATGCAAACTGATCGGGATTGAAATACTGACCTGATGACTTATATCTGAACGATACACTGAAGGTCAAAGGCTTTCCCTTTTCTGCAATTCCTTCAATGTAAATTGTGCGGTGAACTGCAGAATCAGGAGCAATAGTGTAATTTTCATCTGAAGCCGAAATAAACCTGATCTTTTGCTGTCTGGAATGACTTTCTTTCGGATATGGAAGCCAGCATCTCACTTTTTCACCCGCGGGAACGGCATCCGGTTCGACTGTAAGTGTATAATTGACAGTCATTTCCACAGGAACAACAGGGATTGTCATATCCGATCCCCTGATTACTGAAGCCGTATGCTTTTTCCGGAAAACAATCTCGGGATCCCTTGCTTCAGCCGAATCGCGCAGATCCTTTTGAAGATGGAAACTTCTCAGAAGGTTCAGGTTCGAAGCGGCCCTGTTGAAGTATCTCTTTTCGCCGTTTATCATCCTCCATTCAATCCAGGTCTCCTTTTCCCAGAGCGCTCGGTCAACGGCCGAAAAATCGCCAATTCCATCCCTAAGCTGCCTGGCGAATGATTCTTCGGTAACTGAAAAATCAAGGTCAATCCTCTCAGCGATCTGTGATATTGAGTCGGCTTTATGGATCAGCCTCCGCTCACCGGGGTATCTTTTTGCAATCGAATCCGTGAGGAGCTTTACTTTTTCCAGGTTTCCGGCATTCAGCTCATTCTCAATTTGCACAATCAGGGCAGGGTGATCAGCAGCTTGTCCGCATCCGTTAAGAAGGCATATATACAAGATTGCAGCTAATGATCCGGCGTTTTTCATGGAATCGGGGACGGCATAGTTCGGATTGTGGATTGTAAATTACGGGTTTTAAATCCGTAATCCGTAATCCGAAATCCGAAATCACAGAGAAGCCCTGTTCTCATAGATTTTCGTAATCGCGTTCACAATGTCATCCATATCGGTTTTTGTACCAAGCAGTATGCTTTGATAAAAAGTAACTGCCTGGTCACAGAGCTGATCATTTCCCGGTAGTACATTTTCTTCTCTCCACTGATTCAGTCTCGCTTCGGAAAACAACCTTTTGTATCCTTTCGAGGTAAGCTGTTCCTCGATCAGCCCGTCCTTGTTCTGCTTGCCGTACCCGGTGCTGCACGGAATTCCTTCGGCATTCAGGGCCTGTATGAATTTCTCCCTGGGAACGTTGTTGAACTCCTCCTTTATATATCTGAAAGGGTAAAGATGATAGACCGCCCGTGAGGCTCCCTCCGCCGCCCTGTAAGGAATGATACCGGGGATGGCTTTCAGTTTCTTATCAAGGTAAAGTGCATTTGAGAGACGGACATCATTATCCTTTTCAATGCGCTTCATCTGCGACATCAGGATAAGGGCCTGCGACTGCTGCATCCTGTAATTCAAGCCGTTGTACATATTCCCCGGGCCTGTTTTCATGCTTCCGTAAGGTCTGCCGCAATTATGATATGCATGACACCTGTCGATCATTTCTTCATTATTGCTTATAATGGCACCTCCCTCTCCGGCAGGCAGATGTTTTGAATTCTGAAAACTGAAGCAGCCGAGATCGCCGAGAGTTCCTGCCCTTTTACCCCGGTATTCGGCCAGCCATGCCTGGCAGGCATCCTCAACCACCATCAGGTTATGACTTTTTGCTATTTTATTCACGCTGTCCATATCGACAGGAAGGCCGTAAATATGAACAGGTACAATTGCAGTAGTTCTTTCTGTGATCCTCTCCTCTATTTTCTTCGGGTTGAGAAGGAAAGTTTCCGGATCGCTGTCAACAAAGACCGGAAGCGCTCTGTGGGCAAAGATCACATTATAGGAAGCAATGAAAGTGTAAGGTGAAACCAGAACTTCATCACCTGCGTCAACTCCTGCAACCTTTAGAGCCGTTAAAAGCGCCGTGGTTCCGCTTGCAGTTGCCAGGCAGCGCTTTGCTCCCATAAGTGCGGCATACTTTTTCTCGAACTCGGCAACATGCTCACCGTTGCCCCGCCACCACCTGCCCGAGCGGAACATCTCAATGATACCCTGTTCGGCCGACTGGTCCCATTCCGGCCAGGATGGCCATGCACCCGGATGGACTTTATCGCCGCCATTGATGGCAAGCTTTTTAATTTGTGCTGGATCAGCTATCCCGAACGGCCTGAAGGAGAAGTTCAGCATTGAGCCCAGGATCCCTGCCGAAGTTGCAGTTAAGACCTGCCTTCTTGTGAATTTTCTTGGTTTCATATCTAAGAGATTTAAATCCGGTTATATAACTTTTTTGCCTGAAGAAAATTGAAAGTTAAACCTATTTCCTGCAAAATGCAACAGAAATTTATTGCTTCTGCAGATCAGATTGAAAGTTTGGGCCGCTATTTCATTTCTGGAGTTTAATTCTTAATTTCATAGCACCCGAGACACCCGAAAACCAATGAACAGACGTAACTTTATTTCGCAGAGTGCCCTGATCTCAACGGGTTCAATACTGGTCGGTTCAGTGCCTGGTTCTTTAAGGCCAGCCCTGGCAGATAATCCTGTAATTCATGATCAGGAACTATATGAGCTTTTCAGGAATCCCGGTCTGAATTATCACCCCTTTGTAAGGTGGTGGTGGAATGGTAACAAAGTCGAGGCAAAAGAACTTATAAGGGAATTGAGGCTGTTGAAAGCTGCCGGTATAGGAGGTGTGGAGATAAATCCCATCGAATTCCCGGTGCGGTTTGAGGGCGATGATCTGGGGAAGCCCTCGCTTAAGTGGCTGAGCGATGAATGGATCGACATGCTTAAGGTTGTTTTTGATGAAGCAAAATCCCTCGGAATGATCTGCGATCTGATTGTCGGTTCGGGATGGCCATTCGGTGCCGAATATCTCGAAGGAGAAGAAAGATCGCAGATAGCTGTGATCGGAGTTAAAAAGCTGACCGGACCTCTCGATTATGAAATCTCAAGGTTTGAGATCTTTAAGGAAGCCGATCCCGGCTGTAAGCTCTCCCTTCCCCGGTCGGACAATGGAGCTGATGTCATTGCATCTGGTTCCTGATCCTCTTTCAGATTTTGACCAGGTGGTTGATCTGGGGGATAAAATTGATAACGAGACAATTAAAATATCAATTCCTGCAGGTAAACATGCGATTGTATGCACTTGTCAGGATCAACGGATTTATGCAGGTCATAAATGGTGCCCCGGGAGCCACTGGTCCGGTACTTAATCACTATAATGATGGCGGCCGTTCAGCAAATATCTCCTGCGAATGTCGGATACTATTGAAAAGAAGAACAGGACCGCTTTCCGGAAATATCCGTGCTCTCTTCACCGACAGCATGGAGCTTGAAGGTTCGAACTGGTCAGCTGACCTGATGGATGAATTCAGAAAGAGACGCGGGTACGACCTGTTACCGTATCTTCCCTTCGTTCTTTTTAAGACCGGCGGAATGGGAAATGTCACTGACTTCAAATACGGAGTGAACATGTCGCCTGAACCGGAATCGATGACCAGGCGCATGAGGTATGATTTTGAGCTTACAAAAGCTGAACTTCTTGAGGAACGGTTTATCAGGACTTTCACCGCATGGTGCAGTGAACTGAAGGTAAAATCGCGTGCGCAGGCCTACGGACGAGGTTTCTTTCCCGCTGGAGAGCAGTTTTTATTATGATATCCCGGAATCCGAATCATGGACGATGAACTGGCTCAAGCACAAAGTGGGTGAAGAGATGCCTGAGGATGATTACCGCCGGGGAAGGGCATATACCATGATAAACAAATACGTTTCATCAGCAGCCAACCTTACGGGCAAGCGTATTGTAAGCTGTGAGGAAATGACGGATACCTATACAGTTTTTAATACCACCCCCGAAAATCTGAAAATTGGCGGTGACCAGAGCAGCCATTACAGGTGTAACCCATTCTGTCTTCCATGGTTTCAACTATTCCCCTCCTGAAGCGCCCTACCCCGGCTGGCTCAGGTACGGAGGATATTATAACGAGAACAATACCTGGTGGCCCTGGTTCAATCTTTATAATGAATACAAGGGCAGACTTTCGGCACTTCTTCAGAATGTCACAATGTACACTGACATAGCCATTCTGCCACCCGTGGATGATATGTGGAGCAATATCGGGGCGCAGATGGAACCCTTTCCCTCCATTACCCATGTTGATTACTTGACCCTTGTGTGGGAGGCTATCAGCAAAAACGGCAGTGGCTGTGACTATGTGTCACAAAGAGTGATCAGGGATGCCGAAATGAAGAATGGGATTCATGATCTTCGGCCCGAAAAAATACCATACGATTTTCCTGGTACAGGTTGACAGCCTTGATCCCGAAACTGCACGGAAATTGCTTGACTTTATTGAATCAGGAGGCAGGATTTTCTGCATTGAATCACTTCCTTCACGGTCATTGGGATGGAATGATCATGAAAAAAGGGATGCCGATGTTACTGACTTGATCGGAGAGGATGGAATCATTTCCTGACAGATTTATCCTCCTTAAAAGCCCCGAAAGGGATTTCATAGGCTGGTATAAAGGACATTCAGGTGAGAAATACGGTATAGAACCTTATGTCAGGATCGAAAATCCGGATCCATATGTAATGCAGAACCGCTATCAGGCTGATGACGGTTCTGAAATAATCTATATTATTCACTCCCATCTCCATAAATCACATCAGACAAAGATCACCTTTTCAAAAGAGATCACCCGGAACAGGCAGGGCTGGATCTGGGATCCGTCGGATGGCAACCGTACAGGATCAGCCTTGAAAAGGATAACAGCATCAGCCTTGATCTTGGTCCTGCCGGATTCATTCTGTTCGTGTTCGACAGAAACAGGCGGGGACCCGTATGGAAACCTCTGCCAACAGGAAATCCGTCACAGATGAGCATTGCAGACAGGCTGGATGCGGAATTCAGGCACTGCCAGGGATGGATCGGTAAAAAATCTGGAAACTTGAAACTCTCAGGGATCTGAAGGATATTCCTGAATTGGTAAGTTTCGCGGGAATTGTCATATATCGCAACACTCTCACGATTGCTGAATCCGAAGCCTTTATTCCTGAACCTGGGAAAGGTCTGGGGGATCTCCACTCTTAAAGTGAACGGTAAAGAGTGCGGGGTAAAATGGTACGGCCGACGAATTTTCCCGGTCGGGGATTACCTTAAGAGCGGAAGCAACGATATTGAGATCGGAGTGGTCACCACCATGGGGAATTACATGAAATCGCTGACCGGTAATCCGATAGCCCAGTACTGGACAAATGAAAAGAATAAGGTTCAGCCCATCCAGTCGATGGGGCTGATCGGGCCGGTGACGATGTATTGAAAGGGACAGATGACAGGAGACAGGTGATGTTTTGGACTAAGACATAAGACAAAAGACAAAAGATAAAAGTAAAAAGTTGAGGAGTGTAACTCCGAAATCCCGCTTAGGCGGGGATAAAAGGTTGAGCCCGCAAGACCGCAAGACCGCAAGACAATACATTACATACAATACTAAAAACCATGAAACCAGTAAACCTTGTCCTGAGCTTAGTATTTTATTTCATTTTGAATGATGTATCCGCAAAAGACTACAACGCCTCCATGTTCGGTGTAAAATCGAACGGGACCACTCTGAACACAAATTCCATCCAGAAAGGTATCGATTTCATAAGTGAAAATGGCGGCGGCAGGCTGGTATTTTATGTCGGACGATACCTGACAGGAACCATCTACCTGAAATCGAATGTGACAATTCAGCTGGAAGAGGGCGCCATACTGGTCGGTTCGCTTAATCCGCTCGATTATGAGATGAACCGGAACTGGACAGCCCTGATCTTTGCACTCGACCAGAAGAATATCGGCATCACCGGAAAAGGAGTGATTGACGGACAGGGATTCAGCGTTGCAACTAATCTGGTGGATCTTATCCACAAGGGGGTGGTCAATGATCCTCTGAAATATGACCGTCCGCGCGAAACTATCCGACCGCAGAATATTTATTTCAGGGGATGCAGGAATATTGTCATCAGGGGAATCACACTGAAAGATCCCGGAAGCTGGAACCAGCAGTACGACCAGTGCAGGAATGTCGTGATCGACGGCATAACAGTCGACAGTAAATCATACTGGAACAACGACGGTGTTGATATCGTTGACTGCGACAGTGTAAGCATTACGAACTCATATTTCGATGCTGCCGATGACGGGATATGCCTGAAATCGCATTCGGCCGATTTCATCTGCCAGAACGTTTATATTCACAACAATACCGTCAGAACGAGCGCCAATGGTATTAAATTCGGCACGGCATCCTATGGCGGATTCCGGAATATTAACATCGTGAACAACCTGGTGTTCGACACCTACCGCTCGGCGATCACCTTTGCTGCGGTCGACGGAGGGATCGTGGAAAACGTCACCGTCGACAGTCTGAGATCGATAAACACGGGTAATGTGATCTTCCTCAGGATAGGTGAGCGGAGGGCGGGGAAAAAGGGCAGAATGAACAACATCTCAATTTCCAACGTCTATGCTGAGGTGCCTGCAACAAAACCCGATGCCGGATATAATTATGAAGGCCCTGTCGAGGATATGCCGAGAAACATATCGCCTGCATCAATTGCGGGTATGCCCAATGTTCCAATAGAAAATGTGAGGCTCAGAAATATTGAGATTCATTATCCCGGAGGGGGTAATCCTTCCTTTGCACGGGTCGGACTGGACGAACTTGACAAGGTACCGGAACTTGAAGCAAACTATCCTGAGTTTTCAATGTTTAAGGAGTTGCCTGCCTGGGGATTTTATATCCGTCATGCAAAGGACATCATCTTTGAGAATGTTACGCTTGTATGCGCGAAAAAGGATTACCGGACGGCCATTGTACTTGATGATGTGCAGGGAGCAACATTCAGCGGACTTAAGGTAACCGAGCCCGGAACCCGAAAAGAGCCGCTGTTTGCAGGAAGATCATCAGGAGTTGTTTACGGGAATAAATAAATCAATTACTTCTTCTATCTTTGATATACTAAACTTAACCTTAACCGGATATGAAGCCAATAAACCTGTTTTTTATTGCTGTTCTTGCAGGACTCTTGAATAATGCCTGTACAAGTGAGAAAGTACCTCCGGGATCCCTGGTGCTGAAGGATAACTGGATGATCCGTTCTTCAGCAGAAGTAACGCAGGGGGGAACGACTCTCTCAGTTCCCGGGTATGTACCGGAGAACTGGTATCCTGCCCCAATGCCCTCAACTGTATTTGGCGCTCTCGTGGGGAACAACCTTTACCCTGATCCGTACTTTGGAACAAACATCGAGTCGGTTCCCGGTTATTTTACCCGCAGGGGAGGTGAAATACCTGATGACAGCCCGTTCAAACCCGCCTGGTGGTACCGGACAAAATTCTCCTTACCTGCTGATTACAGGGGCATGAATACATGGATAAAATTGCACAGCATAAATTATCAGGCGAATATCTGGCTGAACGGACAATTAATTGCCGATACTTCTGAAATTGAGGGCGCATATCGGTTATACAACCTTAATATTACTGATTATGCGCTTCCGGGAAAGGAAAACTGCCTGGCGCTTGAGATCTTCCCTCCTGAAAAAACTGATCTTACCATAACATGGGTTGACTGGAATCCGACTCCGCCCGACAAGGCCACTGGTATATGGTATGATATCACTGTCAGCTCAACCGGACCGGTTGCAATTGAAAATACCAGGGTAATTACAAAGCTCAACCTGCCCTCGACCGATACTGCAAAGCTCACAATAACAACGGAGTTGGTTAATACCACTTCCAAGAGGGTCACAGGAGTTCTGAACAGCAAAATCGGGGATATTATCTTCTCTGAAAAAATAACGCTTCAACCTGACGAAAAGAAGTTGGTTACCCTCGATCCTGAAAATTTCAGCCAGCTGGTTATTGCTGATCCAAAATTATGGTGGCCTCACACTGTCGGACCCCAGAACCTTTACAACCTTGAGATGACATTTGAGACAAAAGGAAAAGTCTCGGATACTGATAAGGTCCGCTTCGGGATCCGTGAGATCACCTCCTGGATGAACAATTTTGACGGGAAACATACAAGGGTTTTCCAGGTAAATGGTAAAAACATTGTGATCAGGGGTGGCGGATATGTTGAGGACATGATGCTCAGGCCGTCGAATGAGCGTATCGACACTGACATCCGATACGCAAAGCATATGGGACTCAATGCCTTGCGTCTGGAAGCCCCACGCGGATCCGACTATCTGTTTGAGAAATGTGACGAGGAAGGCATTCTGCTCATTGTGGGGTGGTGTTGCTGCAGCTCATGGGAACGGTGGGATAAATGGACTCCTCATGTTCAGGATATCGCTGAAAAGAGCTGGACCGACCAGATTGTCCGCCTCAGGAATCATCCCTCGGTATTTAACTGGCTTTACGGAAGCGACATGTTCCCGCCTGCAAAAGTTGAAGAAATGTATATCCGGGTGCTTAAAGAATATGATCCTACCCGTCCTTACCAGTCATCCGCTACTGCAGATTCGAGCAACATTGACGGTAATACCGGGCTCTGGATGGGACCCTACCCGAGAGTCTATGCTTACATGCCACCTTCATACTGGTATGGGAAGCTGGAATTTAACACCGAAGCCGGACCATCAGGGGAACAAATCCCTCCTGTTGAGTCAATGCGCTTAATGATGCCTGAAGAAGACCTGTGGCCGATGAGCAATTCGTGGAACATCCGTTTGCACAAAGCCTTTTATCCCCATGCCCGGGAGGCTTTGTATTCACGATATGGGAAACCCGAAGGGGTTGAGGAGTACAGTATGAAATCACAGGTGCTTCAATATGAGGCAACACGGGCAATGTTTGAGGCGTACTCAGGGAATAAATATAAGTCGAGCGGAATAATTTACTGGATGTACAATTCAGCCTGGCCATCGATGTACTGGCAGCTTTATGATTATTTCTTCGCACCAAACGGAGCATTTTACGGAACCAGGAAAGCCACCGAAAACCTTCATATTCAATACTCTTACGACGATGGTTCAATACGTGTTGTCAACAGTACTTATTCTGATTATAACGGGCTTAAAGCTGTTGCAAAACTATATGATTTCAATATGGGGGAAAAGTACTCACAGGAAGTGTCAGTCGATATCTCAACGGATGAAAGCCTGAAGCTCAGCTTACCTGAATGGCCGAAGAATCCCGGAGAGGTTTATTTCCTGAAGCTGATACTCAGCGATAATGCCGGGAAAGAGGTCTCCTCCAATTTCTACTGGCTCTCCTCCAGGGGTGATGAAAAAGCCGATTTCAAGGCACTTAACAGGTTGCCTGAAGTCGAACTGAGTTTTTCAATAGCATCCCTGAGCACCGAAGACGGGAAGTACTCAGCAATGATCTCAATTGAGAATCCTTCAGCAACGCTTGCCTTCGCCGTCAATCCAAAAATCATAAAAGCTGCTTCAAAAGAGCTTGTATTGCCGGTTTACTGGGAAGACAATTACTTTGCTCTCCTGCCGAAGGAAAAACGAACCATAAAGGTTGAATTCGCCATCGACGATCTGAAGGGAGAAACCCCTGTGCTGGCACTCGACGGTTGGAATGTCAGTAAGACAGAAAAGGAATTGAAATAGGGAATCCCGGGGATCTTTAGGATTGCGCCTGGTAATTTATAAATTCCACATTATTTTAATATTTTATCGTGAATTCCGTGTAATTCACCGGCGGATAAATATCTGTGGTTACAGATCCGACATGTCCGAAGCCGGGCCCCTTTCTGCACCAGTCCACAAATTCATTTAAATGTTTTCTTGACCCTTCTGCTTCAATATAAACACTGCCATCGGATAGATTTTTGACATACCCTGTAATACCGAGATATTTTGCTTCCCTGACTGCGCTCCACCTGAATCCCACACCCTGAACCCTTCCGGTGACGCGGATTTTATACAACAGTTTTTCCTCCATGGCTGAAAACAGATCTCCGATTATTAATGGAACGATTCCCTTAAAATTACGAATAATTAATCCCAACAGCATATAATTTGCATGTCTCTTTTGTAACTTTATCAAATTGTATTATTGAATTTAAATGAAAAATCACAGATTTTATCCGGAAACCTGTAGTTCGAAAAAGTAACGTAATAACTATAATCAGAATAACCTCTTTAATACGAAAGATCATGAAATACAGAAAACTTGGCAAAACAAACTGGGAGATCAGTGAAATCGGTTACGGCATGTGGGGTATGGGAGGATGGACCGGCTCGGACAATGAGGAATCACTTCAATCCCTTCAGCTTGCTGTTGACCTGGGATGCAATTTTTTCGACACTGCGTGGGGCTATGGAAATGGCAGGAGTGAAGGTTTGCTGGGGAAGCTTGTAAAGGCAAACAAGGGGAAAAAGCTGTACACCGCTACCAAGATGCCCCCGAAGAATTTCAAATGGCCTGCAAAAGGTGAATACACCCTTGAGGATTGCTTCCCTCCTTCCCATATTGAGGAATATGTTGAAAAAAGCCTTAAGAATGCCGGGCTCGATTCTTTCGACCTGATGCAGTTCCATACATGGGAGGACGATTGGCTAAGGGATGAACGCGGTATTAATAAAATGACCGACCTCAAAAAACAAGGCCTCTTCCATGCAATTGGTATCAGTTTGAACCGGTGGGAACCCTGGAACGGGATCAAGGCTGTCAGGAGCGGATTGATAGATACAGTTCAGGTCATTTACAACATCTTTGACCAGAATCCCAGGGATGAACTATTACCAGCCTGCCGGGAAATGAATGTAGGTGTGATTGCCAGGGTCCCGTTCGATGAGGGTTCGCTGACAGGTACACTGACCAAAGAAAGCAAATGGCCATTCGGTGACTGGAGGAACACTTACTTTGTCCCGGAGAACCTCATCCCCTCTGTCGAACGAGCGGATGCACTCAAACCTCTGGTCCCGGAAGGAATGACAATGCCCGGTATGGCGTTAAGATTTATTCTTGGAGAACCAGGAGTCAGTACAATAATACCGGGGATGAGAAAACCGGATCATGTAATGATCAACCTGGCAGCCAGTGATGCCGGTTTGCTTAACGCCGACCTTATGAAAGAGCTTGAGAAACACCGGTGGGACCGCCTCCCGACAAAATGGTCCCAATAGGATCAATTCCTGTTTTTATTTAAACAGCAATGGAGCAAACTCATTGAGATGCCTTCTCCAGGTGTGCCACTCGTGGAATGTTCCCTGCGAAATATATGTGGCAGGCTTAATGCCCAGGTCTGAAAGCTTTTTCTTTGTGTCATCTACCATTTTAACAAATTGTGCTTCACCCGATCCGGCCCCGAACCACATAAGCTTAATCCTTTTATTAAATGAATCAGCATCGGCAAAAACGCCCTTGAATGCGCTCTTCGGATCATCCATTATACCTCCCATTATTGCTCCGCTGAAAAATCCATAGTGTGAAAAAAGCTCCGTATGATTCATCCCGATAAGCATTGTCTGCATCCCTCCCATTGACAGACCTGCCATGGCACGGCTTTCTCTTTCGGGTATAGTGCGATATGACAAATCAATGTTTGGTATGATCTCTTTGATATAAACCTGCTCAAGTGTTTCGGCCATTCTTGTCCTGTCACGCACCGGCTGCGCGGTTGGTGCTGCAGCATCCTTTGCGGTTGCATAGCCGTTGTCCATTACAACGATCATCGGCGTTGCTTTTCCTGCCGAATAAAGATTATCCATAATAAAGCTCATGTGACCCTGCAGCGACCAGCCTCTTTCGTTTTCTCCGGCCCCGTGAAGCAGGTACAGCACAGGATAGCGCTTCGCGGGATCCTTATCGTAATCAGGGGGAGTGTAAACAAAAGCACGCCTCCATTTCCCGGTAATATCCGAAAAATACCAATGTTCCCTCACTTCTCCATGAGGTACCTTCTTTGCTGTAAAGAAATCTTCACCCTGAACAGGGATCTCAATCCCTCCCGTGGGCCGGCCATATCCGAAATATGTGTCACTTCCCGGATCATTCACCTGGACTCCGTCAACGATGAACCAGTAGTAATGGAATCCCGGACCAGCCTTGGGTATGATCAGGCTCCAGATCCCGGCTGTATCCCTGACCAGATCCAATGGTTTTGGACAGAGACCGTCACCTCCCTGAATCTGCACCTTTACAGCTTCGGGAGCCCTGAGGCGGAAATATACACTGTTATCAGCCGAGATCTTCGGATACTCAACGTTCATGACATTCGAGGCGGCCGGGAAAAAGCTGTCACCAGACTGTCCTGTTGCTGTCTGTGAGATAAATACTGCGGCAAAAAAGATTACGAGGGTGATGTTAACTAGTTTTTTCATGATAATCCGGTTGTTAAAGGTATTATACAGTGTGATCAGTTTTAAAATACCGTCTCTGGTTAATTACTTCATTTTAAGAAGTTCAAACAAATATACGGACCAGGCTTGAATATTATTCATAAATTTGACAAAACTTAGTTCTGAAAAATGACAGCTGTAGTATTTGGTGCCACCGGTCTTGTTGGAATTGAACTTGTTAAGCAACTTCTTGATAATCGTGATTACAGTAATGTAATAGCAGTGACAAGAAGGCAGTTATCAATTTTAGATCCAAAACTGGAAGAGTTAATTGTAGACGATTTTTCAACCCTTCCCGAACTGGAAGATAAACTTAAAGCATCAGTCTACTTTTGCTGCATCGGCACAACAATTGCCACCGCGGGAACACAAGAAGCATTCCGCAAAGTCGATCTTTTCATCCCTCAGCAAATCGCAGGGTTAGCTGAAGCCCTGGCAATACCTGCACTTGTAGTGATCTCATCTATAGGTGCAAGTGCAGCCAGTTCCAACTTTTACCTGAGAACCAAGGGGGAAATGGAAAAGAGTGTCAGGGAGATTTATTCAGGTAATCTCAAGTTTATCCGTCCCTCCTTTCTTATGGGGAAACGGGAGGAGAACCGTTTGGGTGAGAAGGTGGCGATAGGATTCATGAAAATTTGCGGATGGATGTTTGTGGGGCCTTTAAGGAAATACAAAGGTATTAATGTCAGTGATGTGGCGCATGCCATGATAAGGATTTCGCGATTATCAACCGACAGGACAATTTACGAGTCGGATCAATTGGATGAACTAAAAAATAAGTAACACCTGCCAGGGAGTTCTAACTCGTCAAAATCTTCTGGATTGACAGCTTTTCGCCCTGGCTCAGTGAATCCATCTCTTCCATTGCGTGCCGGATCTTGGTCTTGAAGTTCCAACAGGTCATCTGCCTCAGCGATAGCCGCCTGGCGAACTCATACGTTGAGAGCTCTTCCTTTCCCTTGCAAACGTTATACGCTATGTAAAAAGCCTTGCTGACAGGGAATTTGCAGTTATGGAAAATAGTTCCGGCCGAAGCCGATTCTTCAGTTTTGCATTTGGTACACCGTTTTGAATGGGGAGCTTTACCTGGACACGAGTTGTTATTCCCGCATTTCCTGCATGTAAAACCGTCGCTCCATTTTAATTCGGCAAGGAATTCGTAACATTTCCCGTCATTTGTAAACAGCTCATTTAACTGTTCATCCGTTAATTCCTTTTTAAAAATATGACCCATTCCAGGTGAATTTATGATGCAAAGATAAAAATAAGCAAGTGATATCAAAAAGATTTAGGTGATATTATTGCGATTTACAATTTTTTTATTTAATTTTGCACCGTATTTAAAACAGGAAATTAAATTTAAATGAACATAACATGGAAACTGAACTCAACCAGGTTGTACATCTGACGACAAAGGAATTTAAGGATAAGGTATTTGATTATGAAACAAACAAGGAATGGAAATATGAAGGCACCCTTCCTGCAATAATCGATTTCTATGCCGACTGGTGCGGGCCATGCAAAATAGTTGCACCGTTGCTTGAAGATCTGGCCCGCGAGTATGCCGGACAGATCATGGTCTACAAAGTTAATACTGAAGATGAACAGGAACTTGCTTCCGTTTTCGGTATCAGGAGTATTCCCACCCTCCTGTTCGTCCCTGTTGAAGGGCAGCCACAGGCTGCAATGGGGGCATTGCCGAAGCAGACTTTTGAGAAGGTGATCAAGGAAGTGCTTCTGAAGAATTAGGCTGCAATAATCCTCTCACGCTCCAGTTCCCTGACACTTTTCAGAATAAATGCGGATGCTGCCAGGGTCAGGATAACCATTTGCCAGGTAACCCAGTTCCATCCTCCGTATTTCCAGCTGATCAACCCTGTGAATGTGCCGAATGCCCCGCCTATGAAATACAATGTTGTGTAAATTGTATTAATGCGGCTGTGAGATGTTTCGTCAAGCGAAAATATGATCGATGCGTTCATCACCTGGTTTGCAGGCAACCCTATACTGAGTATCAAAACAGCTACAGCCAGTATCATAACCGAGTCCGGATTCAGCTTCATCAATACCAGGCCTGCAATTACGATTGATATTGATAAAAGAAGCAGACGGGGAGTGTTTCCCCTGTCGGCAAGCCTGCCGAAAACAGGAGGTACAAAGATTCCGGCCACTGCAACAAAGCCAAACAGACTTATAGCACCAGGATGAAAATTAAAGGGCGGACCGCTGAGATAAAAAGTAAGTGTCGTCCACATCGAACAAAAAACTCCAAACAGCAGGGCTCCCGTAATAGCTGTTTGCCTGAGAAGTGGAAACCGCTTCATCTGCGTCAGGGCTGATCCAAGTAAATTAAGGTAATGGCCGTGATATTCACTGTTGGAATCCGGTAATTTGAGTTTTAAAATCAATCCGATACTGAGGATCAGCAGGGCGGAAAGCACGTAAATATACCGCCATCCCACCAGTTCGGCGATCAGGCCACCGGCCATCCTTGCAGCCAGGATTCCAATCAGAATCCCGGTAAAAATGATACCGATAGTTTTCCCTTTGCTTTCCTTTTCAATGGTAGCAGCCATAGGAATAATCACATGCACTGAGACCGAAAGGATCCCGATCAGGATGCTCAGTATCCATACTTCCGTGAAATTGACAGCTGCTGCCATAAGTATCAGCGCAAAAAACAGCAGCGACATCAATGTGAGGATCATATTCTTCCTGTTGAGCTTGTCTCCCAGCGGTGTAATAAAGAAGAGACCAAGACCATAGCCCAGCTGGGTTAGCAGGGAAATGGCACCAGCCCTGCTTTCGGATATATTAAAGGACAGAGCAATCTCCTTTAGGATCGGCTGATTGTAGTAAAGATTCGCAACCGTAGCGCCTGCTGCAATCGCCATAAGAATTACCTGAAATCGTGATAAACCCTGCTGCATGAATATATCTCCTCGTTTCATAATTAATTGAATGCAACCATGAATGAAAGATAACAACAGGCATTCTAAATTGTTTTATCATAGAAAAGCATATTTTTTTTACGAAAAGGTGAAAATCATAATGTCAGAGAAACATAAATATATTGCACTACTCCGTGGCATTAATGTCGGCGGTCATCACAAAGTCCCTATGGTTGAACTTTCAGGTGAACTGATAAAAATCGGTCTGACCGGTATAGTTACCATTCTTAACTCCGGGAATATCATTTTTGAAGCTGTTCAGGAGAAGGAAACAATCCTGGAGGAGAAGATTGCCGCTCATCTTGAAAAAACATTTGGATTCCCGATACCTGTCCTGCTCAGAACAGCCGGAGAAATTCACAACCTTGCCATATCAAAACCGTTCAGGAATATCAAATTAACTGCTGAGATCAGGCTTTATGTTTCATTCCTGAAACAGCAGGCTGCACAGAATCTTACATTGCCATGGACTTCGGAAGATGGCTCATTAAGGATAATTGACATTCAGGAGAGATCTGTCTGCAGTGTGCTGGATCTTTCAGCGGCAAATACACCAAAGGGAATGGAAACCCTGGAAAAGTTTTTCGGAAAGGATATAACCACCCGGAACTGGAATACCGTTGAAAAGATCGCCAACCTGATCTGATATGAAGTCTCTTATTCCTGGAAAAGTGTCAATTAACTGAATATTAGTGTAAGCATAATATATTTCAAAATGAGACCGGCAACAGTGAATATGACAGCATCCTTCAACCTGTGTTTCAGCATGCCTGCCACGAGGGAAATTACCGGCGAAGAAAGGGGCAGGAAATTGAAAAAGAAAATCGCAATATTTCCATATTTCCTCAGTTTTCCTTCAGCTTTTAGATAACGGCGCCGGCCAATAAACCTGTTAATGATCCTTGTGCTGAATACATACCCGATCAGGTAATCGATTGCCTGGGAAACCAGGGCTGTTCCCAATGCAACACCAGAAAGTGCCCAGATGTTGATGTCGCCAGGGAGGTAATAAATATAGGCCAGTTCGACCGGCATAAACAGGAAGAACAGGTACCCCGAGAAATTTACAATGGCAAACGAGAGTAATCCCTCATCACGCGACCCGTAATAAATATCACGTCCGATTGTCATCGAAGCAATGATGATAGCAGCAATAATCAGCAATCCGGAAATCGTAAGCTGGATGATATCAGTTTTCTTCAATCTCATTCAGGGGTATATCAGGAACAAAGAAATACATGTTAAAATAAATATAACAATTTTTTTAAAGATAATTATGAAAAAAGAAGTATTTTACCGGGAAGGGCCTGACAACAATTTGCGGGACTGATTTGTTAAACTAAAAAATTTGCCAGAATGAACTAAACAGTCATTGTTTAACGTTTAACATTAAATAAACATCCCTGGAGTATCCGGAAAATCCAGCAAAGAGTACGGAGCAAATGTCGAAAGGCTTAACTAGTAGACTTAATTAACCCCTGTGAAAATGAAAAACTTTCTAAAACTGGCGATTGTAATCACCCTTTTATTTGCTTTTGGGAATATGCAGGCTCAGGTCAGGTTCGGGCCCAAGGCGGGTTTTAACCTGTCGAAAATGACAATGAAAACCATGGGACTAAGTGTGGATCCCAAGTTCAGGCCCGGTTTTCATGTCGGAGTAATTTCTGATATTCCGCTTGTCGAAAACCTTTCCCTGCAACCAGGCCTCCTGTTTTCAACCAAAGGTTCAAATTATGATGTTGATATTTTCGATTTTTCGATGTCACCCTCATTTTTAGAGATCCCTGTTAATCTTGCGTACAGTCTGGGTATGGATGAACTAAATATTATTCTCTTTGCCGGTCCTTACGCTGCTTACGGTATTGCAGGCAAAGCGGAAGTGGAAGGCGAATCTGAGGATATCAGCTTCGGATCAGGAATAGAAGATGATCTGAAACCTCTTGATTTTGGTCTCAACTTCGGAGTTGGCCTGAATATCAGCAACTTTCTGATTTCGGCTCAATACGGGGTTGGACTTGCGAACCTTGGTACAGATGCTGATGAGGTGGATATTGAAATGAAAAATTCGGTTATCGGTATCTCAGTTGCATATTTATTTGGCGGTGAATAACCGCAATATCCTGCTTGGTTTGCCGTTTTTGTTGTACTATGATGAAACGCTCCAAAAACTATAAGCCGAAACATACTGTAAAGTTTATCAGGGTTCTGAACCAACCTGCTACCTGGATCGAAGTTAAAGTAGTCGGATCTGCAGAAAATGTCAGGCAAAAGTTCATCAGGCAATTTAATACCGATAAGCCGGAGCAGCACCTGTTCAGTTAATCCCGCGGCTCCTGCATGCATCCGTCAGGATTGGAATACGTTATTGGCATTAAACTTTTCCTCCCGTAATTGATGGCCATTTCAAAGATTTGGTAAAAATGCCAGCCAAAACTTAATTCCCGAATTATGAAAGCGATGCTGCTCAAGTCAGTTACTGATCTTACTCAGAATAATAATCCACTTGTAATGACCGAATTGCCCGAGCCAGTGCCCCTCGAGGGAGAAGTGCTGATAAGAGTCACAGCCTGTGGTGTATGCCATACCGAGCTCGACGAAATTGAAGGCAGGACCCCCCCTCCTCTTTTCCCTGTAATACCTGGCCACCAGGTAGTTGGCAGAGTTGCAGCGGCAGGCAGGGCAGTAAAGAATCTGGGAATTGGCGACCGTGTAGGAGTTGCATGGATATTTTCTTCATGCGGAAAGTGCAATTACTGCCTTTCGGAACATGAAAATTTATGCCTCCTGTTTAAGGCGACAGGGAGGGATGTTAATGGAGGGTATGCGGAATATATGACGGTTCCTGAAGACTTCACATATTCCATACCTGATATCTATACCGATTCTCAGGCAGCGCCCCTGTTGTGTGCCGGGGCTGTCGGGTACAGATCAGTCAGGCTCACAGGGCTTCAAAACGGGCAGAGTATTGGTCTGACCGGTTTTGGAGCCTCAGGTCACCTGGTACTGCAGATAATCAGAAACAAGTTTCCTGACTCCAGGGTATCAGTTTTTGCGCGAAGTGAAAATGAGAGGAGATTTGCAGTGGAACTGGGAGCGTACTGGACAGGTGATACCACCGACACAGTTCCTGAGCTACTTGATTCAATTATTGATACAACACCGGTCTGGAAGCCTGTCGTTGAGGCTCTGAAAAACCTTAAACCCGGAGGGCGTCTTGTCATTAACGCCATAAGGAAAGAGGAAACTGATAAGGATTGCCTGCTTAACCTCGATTATTCACGACACCTCTGGATGGAAAAAGAAATTATCAGTGTTGCAAATGTCACCCGCAATGATGTCAGAGAGTTTCTCAGCATTGCCTCCGAAATACCAATTATTCCTGAAGTACAGGAATACAGGATTGAAGATGCCAATATAGCATTAACACAACTGAAGCAGAGAATGATCAGAGGGGCAAAAGTACTGACCTGTTTTTTTCAATAAAGTGAATCGTCAGATACGATAGTATTGAAGATACCGTTCTTTAATTACAGGCCAGTACCAAGCTCTCTCTTGTAAAGTTCGGTTTTTTTTGCCAAATATCCGAAAAAGTACTGGCCTTCTTTTTTACTTCCTGCCGCAAGTAATAATTCCGGAAAAGATAATACACTGGCAATCAGATCGGTCAAAAAAAATTGCCTTTCATCATTTTTTAGCATAATTTTGATACCGTTATTAAGTACCGGAGAAGATAATTCTGCCTGAGATCATTCACCACTGGTCTTCAGGCAGGTAAAATAATTTTTTAAGACTGCTTAAGATGAGATCAAAGCTGTTAAGAAAGTTGATAGGAGGATTGAGTTTTACCACGGCATTGTTTGTTTTTCAGGCCTGCTATGGCACACCTCAGGATTTTGGTTCCGATTTATATGTCGAGGGAATAGTGAAATCGAAAAAAACCGGTGCCCCGATAAAGGGGATAAAAGTCTCGGTAGAGAACTTCCCGCAATATGAATTCACTGCTGAAGACGGCAGCTTCTCGCTTTATACGGAAATTACACCACTCTGCAAAATAATGTTCGAAGATGCCGATTCGGATCAAAACGGCGCCTTCCTGGATAAGGATACAATTCTGACAAATCCTTACGGTGAGATTCATCTGGATATTTTATTGGAAGATAAATAGATGCATCCCTTCATCGGAAAAAGGATCTTTCATTGGTTCAGAAAATCAGAAACCAGCAATCACGAATTGAATTATTTGTTCTGGGAATGCACTTCAAGATGCAACCTGAATTGCCTGCACTGCGGCAGTGATTGTTCAAAAAACGGTAAAGTTGCTGATATGCCACTGAAAGACTTTTTAACAGCTCTTGATTCCATAGAAACAAAGCCTGATAATTTCCAGGTCGTGCTGACCGGAGGGGAACCTCTTTTACGGAACGATATTGAGCTATGCGGCAGGGAGATAAGGAAACGCGGAGTGCGATGGAGTATGGTCACAAACGGATATTTGTATGACAGGCAAAGGCATATTTCGTTATTGAATGCCGGACTGGGTGCACTGACAATTAGCCTCGACGGCCTTGAAGAGAGCCACAACTGGCTGCGCAATTCAAAGTACAGCTTCTCATCGGTTGACAGGGCAATCAATCTGGCAGTGAGTTCATCACGATTGAATTTTGATGTTGTAACATGTGTCAACAAAAGGAACTTCACTGAACTGCCATCCCTGTACAACTACCTGACCGGCAAAGGGTTAAAAGCCTGGCGGCTTTTTACAATAATACCTGTCGGCCGGGCAAAAAACAACATTGATTTGTTGTTGACCGGGAAACAGCTGAGGGAACTGATGGATTTTATATGCCTCCATAGAAAGCTTAATTCAATTGATGTTAAATTCAGCTGTGAAGGCTATCTGGGCCCGTATGAACTTAAAACCCGGGATAGTTACTTTTTCTGCAGGGCAGGGATCAATATCGGTTCTGTATTGGCCGACGGTTCCATATCAGCCTGTCCTAATATTGACAGATCATTTGTCCAGGGAAATATTTATAACGACAATTTTTTTGAAGTATGGCAGTCACGATTCAGGCCTTTCAGGGAGAGAGGCTGGACCAAAACAGGGCAGTGCGGAAAATGCAGCCTGTACAATGACTGCCTTGGAAATGGAATGCATAACTGGCATTATGATAAGAGAAATGTTCTGGTCTGCCATTATGAAAAAATAATGGAGGGGCTAAAATCCTGATCCTTATCTAAATTATTTAGGTGTCTGTCAAAAGCATTAATTTTCTTTAGGACAAGTAAGTTTCTTATAATGCACTGTTATTCAATATTTTAATTTCATAATTTTAGAAATTGATCTATTTATGCGTATTCTTTTGTAAATTAAGGTTGATTTTTGACGAATGATGCCGGCAGGCACGGGAATATTCAATTCTGATAGGCAATCGGCCGGAAATGAGTGGTATTACGATGGGATAACTGGTTTAAATTACCACTAAATGGGCACTTGGGACTTGACAAAGCAATTTTGGCGTATTATCTTTACTAACAATAAACCAATGTTTTCGATCAGAGACTGAGACCAAAATGAAAAAGCTTTTATTTCTTGCATTCCTGGGTATGATGATCTCCTGCGGCACTACAAAAAAGACAACTACCCTTGTAAGAGAAAATGATTTATCGATCAGGCGAAAATACATAGGCGATTTCATTGATTACAGTCACACAGGGCCGGAGACTTCCGGGGGAATTCATCTTATCTGGATCAGAACCTCTATTTTCAGTTCTTTTGGCAAAATATCGGCTTACGGTAAAAGCTGTTCATTTACTACCGGAGAAAAGATCTACCTGAAAAGGTTGTATTCCTCACCGGGGCCAAACGGTAACTGGGAGTACCTGATTGAAAATGATTCCCTGATCTCTTACAGGGTCAGTGATTTCAGATATGAAAACAATGCGATTGTAAGGGCTTCGTTTTAAAAATATCCAAATACGATTTTTTGTTTATCTCACCCTGACGGTGCGGCTGCGGGCAACGTACTTTAAATTAAAATTTAGTAACTTGCAGCATTTCAACATTTGTGGGCAGGTTGATCGTGTCAGAGGAAGATTATGAAAAGAGCGGGTAGCCTGATATCGGCATTATTGGTCACATTTACAGTCTGCGGTCAGACAGACGACGAAAAAGCCAGGGAATACTACAATAACGGCAATCACATGATTTATGTCAGGAACTACAAGGGTGCCATATATGAGTTTACCGAAGCGATTGCCCGCGATTCAGGTTTCATACAGGCTTACGAAAACAGGGGTGTGGCTAAATACTATCTTAAGGATTACTCAGGGGCCATCGACGATTTTAACAGAGCCCTCGAAATAAATCCGAATGATTACAACACATATGGCAGAAGAGGGTACGCAAAGTTCAAAACGGAGGATCTGACCGGGGCGATAGAAGACTTCAGACAGGCCCTGGAAGGCGTCAGGAATGAGGCCGAATATCATAACATGATGGGACTGGCGAAATACTACCTCCTCGAATACAGCAGCGCAATTTCCGAATTCAACAAGGTGATCAGATTCTGGTCCGGCACCAGGGAACAGAGATCCGTGGCATATTATTGGAGAGGGTTGACCAAAATTGACATGGGGCAGAGAGAAGACGGATGTCTTGACCTGGGCAAAGCAAGAAAGTTAGGTTACTCCCGGGCTCTCAAATTACTGGAGATCTATTGCAAATAAACTGGTACTCTTTGGTAGACCTGTAAATCAGGGCTGTACCATGCCTGCACCGGAATGTCATTCAAAGTCAATGACAAGGCACCCAGGACTCTCAGGAGACAGATTCCTGAAATCATGTAACAATTTACCCTTATTCGTATTCAATTCTTTTAACTCTTCCTGCAACATTTATCACTAATTTTCGTTAAAGCCGACAAACGGGCTGATCACTGCGTGTCAGGACCGTGAACCCTGAATCTGACTGTAGTGATCATTGACAAACTCCTGAAGAATGAAAAGACTGGTCATCTCATGGATTATTTTACTGCTGGTTATTATGGCACTTTCAGGTTGTGTTTCTAACAGGAAGCACCAGAGTGCACTGAGGGGACTGATGCTTCAGGAAAATTTGCAGCTCAGCAGGAACAAAGCCTTCTATTCAAAACACAATACCAAAATGCTCAGGAATGCCGGCAGGAAGTACCGGAAAAACAGCCGGCACTGACCTGACGACTGATAAAGGTTTGTTCCACATTCCCGCCTGCATTACCCCGTTGTAAAAAATCAATTGTTATTCAAATTCCCCCAACGCCTTCGGATAGCTGCTACTACAAAGTGAGGCGGGGGGATTCGGGAGTTAATGTCATCTGAACTTTTTTAACGAAAGTTGAACAAAATACTGATCGGATATGTTAATGGATAAATCAATAAGATTAAACTAATCTAATATAAACTAATCTAAAAAAACAATGAAACTAAAACTTCTGAGTCTCAAGGTTTTCAGTCTGGTATTGGTCACCGGGCTGATGTTCACTTCGTGCAAAAAGGATTCTGATCCTGTCGATGACATCGTTGGATCATGGTTGTGGCAAGGTGCTACTTTCGACATCATGATCGGGAACAAGACGCTTA
Organism: uncultured Bacteroidales bacterium; assembly: GCA_963737255.1. GTDB lineage: Bacteria > Bacteroidota > Bacteroidia > Bacteroidales > VadinHA17 > LD21. Next base: position 24,716 of record CAVTSB010000002.1, on the reverse strand, counting down.
CCCAATACCTCGTCGAGGAAGGGGGTTATACTGCTACTGAGGCAGAACAATTAGTAGCCATTTATGAACAAGGGCTCGAGGATGACTTTTCAGGGCCAATCCAGGTCAGAGATGACCATACTTATACTTCCACCTTTGGAGGAGAGTCTGATTCCGGAACATGGAGCCTCAGTTCCGACAGAAAAAAGCTTACAATTGATTCGGGGACGGATGGTTCGTTTGTATTTGATGTCGCTGAGCTTACTTCCGCTATAATGAAATTACAGGCTACTGATACCTATACCGACGACTTTAATGGCGATGAGGTTCCTGAAACGATGAGTATCGATTTTGAACTGAGTTTTACAAAGTAATTGCCAATGATTTGCCTGTAAACTCGTGAAGTAAATCCTGCACCGGATTTTTTCACTTTGATCAAAAGGCTCCGGAAATAAGCTCCGGAGCTTTTTTTGTTTCAGAGCTCCGGCCTGACGCTTTTTTACTTTTACGGGTTCGGAAAAGTTCTGAGTATTCCATTTCTGCCTTATTATTCTATTATGTACAAATTGTTTAACTTATACCTTTTAAAATTTGAATATAACCTAAAAATACTCATATGAAGTTATCACCTGTTACCCGGCCAAAATTAATTTTCTTTTTAGTCTTAGTCCTGTTTCCCCTCAATAATGTATTCTCCCAAATCAGTAAAAAATACCCGGAATGGAAACATTTCAGTATCGATGCCGTCATGCCCGGCTCTTCATGGGGAACGGGAGGTCCGGCATTGGCCGATTACGACCGGGATGGAGACCTCGATGTCGCAATCTCCCGCAGAAATTTACTGTCTGCATTGTGGTATCAAAGATTAAATGACTCCTTATGGGTACCTCACCTGATGGGGTATTCAGATGCGCTTTCGAATTCACTGGGGACAGCCTCCATTGATATTGATCACGACGGGTGGGAAGATGTGGCATTTCAGGGCATCTGGTTCAAAAATCCTGGGGAACTGGAAAAAAGTCCGGATACTCCCTGGAGAGGCACTCTTTTTAATGCAGGGGGGCATGATGCTGCTTCTGCCGACATTGATTCAAATGGCCAGCCCGACCTTCTGGTTTATGATGGAAATAAGATCGCCTGGTACAATGCCTCCGGGCCGCTAAGGGAAATAATCATCAGCTCGGGATATGACGATCATGGAGGTAATGCCCCGCATGGATTCGGAGACATTGACGGCGATAATGATCCTGATGTTATAATACCCGGTTACTGGTTTGCCAATCCGGGCGGCCAGTCAGTGAACTGGGAACGCAGGGAGTGGCCCTTTGAACCTGTTCCCAATGCTTCTTACGGAAGAAGTATCAGGGCGTGGATTGCTGACATTGATAATGACGGGCAAAATGATATCGTTTACAGCCATTGTGACACGGGAGGCTCTCATGTGTACTGGGTAAAAAACAAAAACAATGGCAGAGACTGGGAAGCAATTAAACTCCCTGATCCCCCAACAAGGCCGGGTGATGTTAAAGGAACCGGGTCATTCCACTCACTTGGGGTAGCCGATTTTAATCTTGACGGATTCCCGGATATATTTGCCGGCGAACAGGAAGACCCCGATACCTATATGGAGGCAGAGGGCAAAGTGGCCATGAAGCCAGTCGGATTGAAGCCGCGCGGTGTCATCTGGTATAATATGGGGGAGGCCAAAACAGGTTTTGAACTCTATGTTATCCATACAGGGAATCCCGGATGGCATGATGCACAACTTGGTGATGTGGATGGGGACGGTGACATCGATATTGTGTCCAAAATCTGGAATGCCGATGGTCCGATTTATCACCTTGACCTGTGGAGGAATGAAGCATCCGGCCGGATCATTAACAGGTAAGTGAACAATTGGCGGTATTTTTTAGTATATTTGCATCATGAAAGAAGAAATATCAATACCAAAGAATGTTCCTGATATCAGTGAGGAAGAGTTGAGAAGGGAAGAAGATCTTAAAGCTGCAGCAAAACGCAGGGATGCATATTCCGCTGTAAGGGATGTGCAGGCTAAAGAGCAAAACGAAGCGATCGCACGCCGGCTGGCAAGAGAAAAAGAAGAACCCCCGGAAGGCAGCGAATGACAAGATCATAACGAACGATTTTTACCGATTATTTACAATTTTTTCCTCTTGACTTCTCATCGTCAGGTCATATCCTGCAAAAACACCGCAACCCTTGTCTGTTAGTTGACGGTATCAATCCTTTTGTTTCCTATAAATCGCAACTGTTCAGCATAGACTTCCTAAACTCAACATTCCCAGGGATCTCCTTCCTTATTTCGCCATCAGAATTCCTGAAAGATAAATTAAGCTTCCGGGCATTCGAATATCCTGCCCATTTCAAAAATAAATAAAAGAAGTAACTTTTTTTTAAAGAGTTACACATTTTGAAAATACCTTAACTTTACATTACATATTTACCCGATATGTCAATATTAAAAATTGTATAAATGACATGCTCATCATTCTTCAACAATTCTTAAATTCAAATCATCCGGCATAAAACAAATAATTCATTTCTAACAATTAAATAAAATTGTTTTCCTTATGAAAAATCCATCTTCTTCCAGCAGAATCCGTGATAATAACAGCACTATTATTCACCACTATGCCACTCTTCACGCAGGTTAAATATGTACCATTAAAACCGATGTCGCAGGTAGTATCAACCTCGTTGAAACCCGTGCGCACATCCGGTGCGATAACCTTACCCACTATTACCTGGGGAGGTGACATCGCAACGGTCTATGCTGAGATTAACGGGTATCTTCAAACAAAACGGCCTCGACTTCACCCTCAGGAACGAGGATAATTTCAAAGATCAGGTGCAACGATGCATCAATGGCGAAACACCATACCTGAGAGGAACAAAAGGTATGATCAAAATGGCCAGCGATGCGTTCAAAGCAGCCGGCATCGAACTCGTGGAGATCTATCAGATAAGTTACTCGAACGGCGATGACGCAGTCGTTTTCCGCCCGGGGAAGAACATCAACAATGCCAAGAACGTTGCCCTGCAACTATACGGACCGCACATGGACTATGCTGCCAACCTGTTTACCAGCGCTAAAAGAAAGACTTGAAGATATCAATTTCAAATACCTCGAAGAACTCACCCTGAACGACAATGGCACGAACAACAACCCGGTAGAAGCATTCGTGGCTGACCCTAACCTGGACGCAGTCTTCTGCATCATCCCTGACGCACTCAACCTGACCTCCGGGGGCACTACCGGTACTGGCAGCGAAGGATCAGTCAAAGGAGCCACAATCGGGCTGACAACGAAATCAGCGAACCGTATCATTGCAGACGTCTACGCCGTCAGGAAAGACTACTTTGACACGCACAAGGACGAGATACAGAAGCTCACCCTCTCACTTATGCAGGCAGAAGAAGGCCTTCGCGACCTCCTGAAAACTAAAGCCTCAAAAATGGGCGAGTACAACAAGGTGATCAGCAGATCATCGGAGCTATTCTTTGGCACACCCACCGCGACTAAAGATGTCGAGCCTATGCTTGAAGGAGGATGTGAATTCGTCGGTCACGCCGGCAACATTAGCTTCTTTGTCGGACAAGGAACAACCAGGAACCAAAAGACCCTGGACGCAGAGATTCAGAAAGCATTCATCACGATGGGAGTACTCACCTCCGCAACTAACGTCTTAAGCGCTAACTGGGACTATAACGCATTCGTGCCAAACCTCAGGTACGCCAAAGCAGGAGCCAGCACCATAACACCCAGATTTGACGAGAAAAAAGTCTCACAGGTAGTCGAGAACAAAATTAAGGCTGAAGCTACAACCTGGGAATCAGAAGGAACACTTTTCGTTGTGGAAATCTACTTCCAACCGAACCAGGAAGACTTCACAGTAGCCAATTACGCAGGGGACTTCAAGGAAGCCCTCAAACTCGCCCAGACCTATGGTGGTGCCATCGTCGTCATTGAAGGACACTCAGACAGAGGAGGAGTACTGAAAGCAAAACAAAGTGGCGCCAGCAGCCAGGAAGTTGCGCAGATCGAACAGGTGGCAAAGAACCTCTCCAGGGACAGAGCTGAAAACGTGAAGAAAAGCTTCCTGGCTTACTGCAAACAGTCAGGAATCACCTTCGACGCTTCACAGATTACCGTTGTTGGCAGAGGTATAGAGTCGCCAAAATTCATGCAGCCAAGAACTCAGGAAGAGTGGAAGCAGAACTTCCGTGTCGTGTTCAGAGTCAAGCAACTCGAATCAGAATCCATCCAGTTCGACCCGTCAATATACAAGTAACTATTTTGTTATGTTATAACTATCATGAAAGATATCATGAAACGATATATTTGCAAAGCAGGCCCGCTCATCATATACTTAAGCGTACTTGCGCTCCTCGTCAACTCCTGTCTCCAATCAACACCGGGAGGCGGACAGGTAACTCCGTCAGAGCAGGAAGCTCAGGAGTCAGAAACACCTCAGATAACCATTCTTTTCGATGAATCAGACGGTGTCGCCTCAACCACGTCTAACTTTTACTTTGCCTTCGACATGAGTGGCAGCATGGATGAAAAATGTTCCGGGAAAAGGAAGATTGATGGCGCGAAAGAGGCTGTCACGAGGTTCATGAAGAACATTCCTGATGATGTGAACATTGGCCTGATGCTCTTCGGTACCCGAAGTGGAGACGGTTATGCTGAATCACTACCTATTGGTTCCGGCAACAAGGACGAGTTCCTGAAAATCATCGACAGCTTGCAACCAAGCGGAGAAACGCCACTGGGAGAAGCCCTCTTAGCGAGTGTCGACAAGATTACCGAGCAATACAAGAAGCAGCTGGGCTACGGTACATACCGTATCATCATTATCACTGATGGAGAGCAGACAGGCATTGATCTGAAGCAACCTTGTAACTACCTCGCCCAGCATGGATTCATCGGGCTATACTCGATAGGTTTATGCATGAAAAGCTCGCACACATTGAAGAAGTACTCTCTCTCATACCGCGACGCGAATAACTACGAGGAACTCGAGCAGGCATTAGTTGAGGCGACTGCTGAATCAGACGTGTTTGACGCAACCCTGTTTGATGAAAACCTGTACAAAGCTGATAGTACTAACCGCTAAGCAAGAAAACAGGGTTTCGGCTCTGTGAGTACTATTTTTTTAACACAATAATTTGTAGGTTTATACTATGAATAACAGATCAAAAGGCATAATCGTTTTCATGCTCCTCGGAACCATTGTCGTGCTTGGCATCTACTTCGGCACAACATGGCTCGACGGAATCAAGAGAACGAAGAGCTCCGATTCAGGAGGTGCCACGCACACCGTGCATTGGGCAGGCGATGGCTATGCCGGCTACGCCTTCATCAAATCCACAGAGATGAGGAAACGTCTGGCAAGGAAAGGCATTGTGCTCGATTTCACCGATGACGGTGCAGCATACGCTGACCGTCTGAAAAAACTGAATGATAGCGAGTATGATTTCATCGTACTGCCTATCAGCTCGTACATGGAGCACGGCTATAAGTATAAGTATCCGGGCGTCATCACAGGAGCTATCTCGGAATCCCGGGGAGCCGACGCCATTCTCGCATTCAAGGATTTCCCCTTCACCAAGATCAACGACCTCAACGACAGCGAGATCAAGATAGTAGTGACACCTGACTCGCCCAGTGAGGATCTGGTCAATCTGACCATCACCAACTTCGACCTTGACGAACTGCAGGGCAGGCAGGATTGGATGATCGAGGCCAGCGGTTCGGAAGCCGTTTACAAGCAGGCGAAAGCCGACCAGAACGATCCTGCAAAAGCCAAGCACCTTTATCCAATGTGGGAGCCTGACGTATCAAATGCCATCGAAAACCTGGGCATGAAGAAGATATGGGGTTCAGACAACTTCCGCAACTACATCGTTGACGTGTTCGTGTTCAGCAGGAAGTACGTCAACAACAGGGAAGAGGAAGTCAGAGAGATCCTCCGCACCTATTTCGAAGTAGTGGACTACTATATGGCCCGGAAAGAGGAGATGTTCGATGAGCTCAGGTCAGTGACAGGTGCCAAGAGAACTATGGTGCCTTCTTTCATGGACAATATCAAGTGGTACAACCTACAGGAAAATGCTCACCTCATGTTCGGCATCCAGGGAGCAGCGAGTGCAGGATCATATGCTGATGAAGGTCTGGTGAAGACTATCTACGCCTGGAACGACGTCAACCGCCTTATGAAAAAGGATATCGAAGTGGATAATCCATACGAGATCCTGAACAAGACATTTATCGAAGGATTGGTCTCGACAGCAGTCGCTCCCGTCGGAACAAAGATTAGACAATGTCAGGGACTTCGAAGCGTTGAGCAAAGAACAATGGGAGAAGTTACAGGAATCAGGAACGATGCGGGTAGAGAACATCACGTTCCAGAGTGGAATCGGCCGCTTGGACAATGATGGTGAAGGGACCGTTGATAATGTTGCACAGAAGCTTATCCACAACTACCCTGACTATCGCGTCCTGGTCGCAGGCCACACTGGTTACGGCGACGCTGAAGCCAATCTGAAACTGTCACAGGAACGGGCGGATATCGTGCGACAGCAATTGATAGCCGTGTATAACATCGACGAAGATCGTATCCTGGCAAAAGGCTTCGGTGCAGAACGACCTCCAAAACGCAGGAATGGGGAGTCGGAACGAGCCTACCGTTTGCGGATGCAACGAGTCGAATTCATCCTGTTACGGTGAAAAATCAGGTTTGCATATGGGACGACCAGGAAAAAATAAACAACAAGAGGAAAAAGCAGTATTCACGCCCCGACCGGAGGACTTTGAAGAGAAAGCTATCATCAAGGCGCTCAACAAGTCTATCATGGATAATTGGTTCGTTGGTGCGAGCATCGGAGCCATCCCTGTAGGGATTCTGACTGCCTTTCTCCTCGGTACAGGAGTTGGCATACCCATCATCGGGGGAGCACTCTTGCTCGGAGGAGGTGACCTGGGCGTGGAAACGATTCTTCAAAGGAGATAAGTTCTTCGACCAGTACCGGAACCATCTGCGTCAACTCCTTGATGAGGATACTGAACGCCGTCGTAACGAATTGCAGCAATCGCTCGAAGCATACGGAAACAAGCACGCATGCGAACAACTCGAACAGTTCCAGACGAAGATCAAGGTGTTCATAGAAATCCTCGATATGAAATTCCCTGATAAGAACCAGTTGACTTACAACCGGTACTACACGATTGCGCAAGAGGTATTCCTCTCGGGCATCGACAATCTTAATGAGGTATTGCTCATCCACAAAACGCTTGACGCTATCGACATTGATTATATTGAACGGAGCCTTCAGAGGGTTGAGAATCGGGAGCAAAATGCTGCGACGAAAAGGGAACGGAGCTCATTGCTGCAAAGCAAGCAAAATTATCAGGACCAGCAGCAAGACATTAAGAACCTGATGGCTCAGAACGAGGAAGCCTTGAGTAAACTGGATGAAGCTATCGTGCAGGTACAGGATATCAAAAGGTCAGCAAACAATGAAGGTCAGCTTGATATGGAAGCATCAATGGAGCAACTGCACCGAATGACACAGCAGTCCTACAAATTCTCACATTAAAAACAAAAAATCCATAGGTAAAATGAGTAAAAAACAACAACAAACAGTAGACCCGCAACTCAAACAAAAGTTGCAGGAGCATGCCCAGGATATAAGTAACATCGGGAAAGCGGAGTATAATGTCCCCACTGAGGCCGAACTCAAAGAGGAACTCGAAGAACAACTCGGTCTGACCAAAGATAAAAAGGAAGTCATCGATCCAAAAATTGATCAGCTGACCGACTCCATCATTGACAACTTCTTTAACGGCACATATAACGAGGATCAGAAGAAGAGGTGCATCAACGACCTGGGTATGAAACATCAGACAAGGTTGAGTAGTCACAACGCCATCCTTGACCAGTCCATGCAGATGCTGGCCAGGACGCAGGACGGAGGCACTGTCGCAAAAGATCTGTTATTACTGAGGAATGAGGTTGAGGTATTAAACCCACACCAGTACAACCTCACAGCTCCGACCAGCGCCACCGCCAAGTTCTTCAGAACAATCCTGGGAAAGAAGAACCCGATAAGCAGGTACCTCGAAAGGTATGAAAAAGGCAGTGTCGTGTTGAAAGACATTACCCAGAGTTTGCTTGCGGGAAAGGAAGGGTTGAAGGATGACAACAATATCCTCGGGATGGACAAGAAGTCTTTGCGGGAAACGCTCGATGGTCTCTCCCATGCTATCAAAGTCGGTCAGGTGCTTGATCAGAAGTTCGAGAGCGAAGCTGCGTGAGATGAACCAGCAGGAACAGCCTGAGGATTACCGGTTCCTCCAGGAGGAAGTTCTATTCCCGTTGCGACAGCGTATCATCGATCTGCAAACCGCGCTGAATGTGAACCAGCAGGGAGTCATTACCTACGACTTGCTTATCAGGAACAACGAAGAGCTCATCAAAGGTGTTGAACGCAGTGTGACTATCACGACTGTTGCTTTAAGTGTCGGCGTGACCGCACAGTTCGCCCTGAACAAGCAGCGCATTGTACTCGAGGCAGTCAAAGGAACCAAGGAGATCACTGAGAAAATACTGGTAGGCAATGCGGAGACCCTGAAGACACAAGGCGTTGAGATCCAGAAAGGTGCCACTGAGCCAACCATAGCTGTGGAAGTCTTGGCCAGCGCATTCACCAAACTGAATGAAGCTGTCGACGACCTTTCAACCTTCAGAATTAATGCCTTAGCCGGTATGAAGGAATCTATCGGTAAGCTGGAAGAACTGACCAGGAAAGGCCGTGATACCATCGAAAGAATGGAGAAAGGTGAAGCCGTCAGGAAGAAAGCTTTCATGGACATCACTGCTGACGATGAAATCTAACTGAAAAAACTTTTCATTACAAACAATCAGAAAATTCAACATTAACATGAAAAAAATAATTAATGCACTCACAGTAATAATGGCCGTTTCGCTGATTATTATTGGATTGACCATGAGTTCCTTTACCTCCCATTCTACTGGGAAGGAAGCATCTTCTGCCGCACAGAAGGAGTTCACCGTTGTCTGGTCCATCTATGCCGGCTGGAACCCCTGGTCGTATGCTAACACTTCGGGCATCCTGGACAAATGGGCTGCAAAGTATGGCATTAAGATTAATCTTGTCCGGATGGATTATATGCCTTCCATTGAAGCGTTCACCACACCATCAGTAGATGCCTGCGTAATGACAAACATGGACTGCTTAACTATTCCGGTCGCCGGTGGTATAGCCTGTTCCGCAATCATCGTGGGTGACTATTCCAACGGTAACGATGCACTGATAGTGAGGAACAACCTTACCATCCCGCAACTCAAAGGGAAGAAGGTAAACCTTGTCCAGTTCTCCGTCTCTCATTACATGTTGTCTCGTGCATTAGACATGAATGGCATGACTGATGATGACGTTAAGATCGTCAACGTAAGCGACAGCGACATCGGTCCGGCATTCATTGCGAATAAAGATCAGGAAGCGGTTGTGACATGGAATCCGTTGGTGATGGAAATCATGAAAACCCCTGGCGTCAAGAAAATATTTGATTCCTCGCAAATTCCCGGTGAAATACTCGACCTGATGGTTGTAAAAACCAAGGTGTTGCAAGCTAATCCTGAACTTGGTAAAGCTCTTTCCGGCGCCTGGTTTGAAGTGATGGATGTCATGTCCTCAAGGACTGACAAAGGGAAAGGTGCACTGGAAGATATGGCTAAGGCTGGCGGTTCGAGCTTAATAGAGTATCAGAACCAGCTGAAGACCACCGCCATGTTTTATAAGGCCGCCGACGCTGTCAATTACACGAACAGCGAGGAAATAAAGACGAACATGCGCCGGGTACGTAACTTTTGCTCCAAATACGAGTTGCTGGGTGCAGGCGTTAAAGCTGATGACTTGGGTATCAGGTTCTCCGACGGTACAGTCATCGGAAACCAGAACAAAATCCTGTTCATCTACGATGCCAGCTACATGCAGGAAGCATCAAGGTAACACATTCAACTTAAATCCCGAAAAGCCGATTTGATATATGCAAACAAATCAAAATATGTCGCCCTCGCGTTTGAAACTTAAATTAATGGACATGGTGCAGTGGCTGAAGGGATTCCCGCGAAAAACACTGGAAGCAATCAAGCGCTTACCCCGTTTCATTGCTTTAGAGCTTGCCGGACTGGGTAGGGAGTTCCTGGAAATGATTAAGAATTTCTACAGGCTCAGAACAACCCCCGGCAAGCGCATCTCACTCCTGCTCTCATTAGTTATCTTCCTTGTCTGCATTAAGCTGTATTATAATACCGCCGTTGAGAGGCACGCGGAGAACCCTCAGGATAAGCTTGTTCCTACCGGCGAACAGTTGTGGAACGGTTTCAAAAAAACTATTTTTGAGGTGAAGGTCAAAGAGGAGTACGATGCAAATGGCGAAGTCATCAAAAATGACTTACCGAAAACATTCCAGGAGGCACGTATGCGTGACAAACAAGCCTTCGCCGACGGGAAGTTCAGAAACAAGCGGGAAATGTGGAAAAACGGAGCTACCCGTGACGTATCTGAAGCAGGGAGAATCGCTCCTCTGGCAGGATACCAAGGCAAGCGGCAAACGTATTCTCATAGCCATGGTGTTCATTTTCGCCGGCATCTATGTCGGATTATTTATGGGCGCATTCCCGTATGCGGAAAAGGTGTTATACAGGTTCGTATTGTTCTTTGATAAGATACCGGCATTAGCGGTCTTGCCAATACTGTTCATCATCTTCGGTCTTGGAGAGACTGCAAAGATCGCGTTAATTGTTATCGGCGTTGCTCCTACTGTAATTCTTGACACCTATCTCAAGGTGAAAGAGGTGCATGATGAGCAACTCGTCAAGGGCATGACTCTGGGTGCAAGCCAGCCGGAGATTGTCTTCAGGATTATATTTCCGCAAATAATCCCTAAGGTGCTCGATACTGTGCGTCTGAACTTCAAAGCAGTCATCCTGTTTCTTATCGCTGGCGAGGCGCTGGCAGCAGAAGCAGGTATTGGTTATCGTATCTTTGTCGTCCGCAGGTACATGGATATGGCGACTATTTTTCCTTATGTTGTCTGGATTAGTATGCTGGCTTTCATGGTCGACATGGCATTTCGTGCCTGGATTAGAAAACAATATCAGTGGTTGAACAAGTAATAATTGAATTTTATGGAAAAATACATTGACAGGAAGTATGTTATAGAATTGTTCAACAGTTACCAGGAGTATGGTGGGCGAGTCATCCTTAATGATATCAGCCTGCGTATTCGTAAAGGAGAATTTGTCACCATCGTCGGTCCCACCGGATGCGGCAAGTCAACAATGCTTCGCATGGTCCTGGGATCTGAAAAACCCAGTCAGGGTATAGCTGCCATGGAAGAGAATCTCATTAAGCGTCCTGATCGCCGTCGTGGCATCGTCTTCCAGAAGTACTCATTATTCGATTTCATGAACGTTCGGGATAACGTGATGTTTGGTCTGGAGCTGGAGCAATTTAACCTGGCGGATAATTACCTCAGGAAAATATTTCCTTTCTTCTATCGGAAGAAAGTGAAGAAGTTTCGTGAAGAAGCTGATCATTTTCTGGAAAAAGTTGGATTGCTGGAGCACGCATACAAGTATCCTCACCAGTTATCAGGAGGACAACGGCAACGAGTGGCTATCGCACAGGCGATGATCATGAAGCCGCAAATCCTGCTTATGGACGAGCCTTTGGGTGCATTAGACGTAGGTACCCGTGAAGCTATGCAGATATTCATCCAGGAACTATGGGGTCAGACGGAGCAGACAATCCTGTTCATTACCCATGACCTGGAAGAGGCTATCTTTATGGGCACGAGGCTTATCGTGCTGTCTCAGTACTATAAGAATGGCGGACAGGACGGGTCGAAAATAGTACAGGATATAAAGATTCCCTGGCCACAACCACGACCTACTACAATTAAGCACACTAAGGAATTCAATGATATCATGGAGGGCATCCGTCATACAGGGCTTGATCCTACTCACCTGCATGATATTAACGAGTTTAATATCCAGCATGAGGACGCGTTGTGCTCTGTGAAGAAAGTTTGGAGAATAGTAATTCGCCTTTGACACCGTTACGGTTATGGAAGAAAAAAATAACCCACCACCGCAGGAAGCAGTAAATAAATTGACGCGGGAGCTTGAGAATACAAAGAAGCTTTTTCAACAGAAAACTGCTGCTGCTAACAAGCTCCAGACTAAATCTGATGAGCTTGAACAACAAATCATTCATCTCCATACGAAAGTCGATGAGATGACGATTACTCTGGCGAAAGCCAAAGAGAAACTGTTTGAACAACGCGACATGCTCGAAGCTCTCACCAGGGAACCGCTCCCTTTGGCCACGGTTATTAAGACCTATATGAATGATCCTGGTGTGTGGGCTGATCATGGCAATTATTTCAAGGACAATGCAGGTCATAATGAGTACAAAATTGGCCTTATAGTACGTATTAAGCCTGAGAGCGAACGATCGCATGAATCCATTGCTGAAGGTGAGATCAAAGCCAAACCGAAACGTGGATGGGTGACGGTTGAGTTTGCTGATGGTAAGAAAGGTGATTACAGTACTGATGATCTGCTCCTGAAAGATCGTGATGCGATGGACCGCGATCGTTACGGCACAGCAGTCCTGCACTTTGAAGGACGACTCGTGGAAGTCATCTTCCCTAAGCACCTTCACGGGAAATTGTTACCGGGCGACATGGTCAGGCTGTCACCTTCTACAAAGCAGATAGTAGACAAGACTGAAGGTATCGTAGCCGGGAATATTGGTATCATCACTGAAATCGTCGATGATGAGAGTTGTGAAGTGGCCATCGGCAGCGGTAAATCGGTCGCTTATAAGGGTCGTTTTGCTGATGTGAAGAAAGGTGACCGGGTTGTGCTTGATCTCTTTAATGCAATTATCATCAGGAATCTTGGGAATATTGAGACAAGTTACACTTTGAATGACTGGAAAGAGGTATCCTGGGACGACGTTGGTGGTTTATCTGAGGCAAAGCGCATCATGCGTGAAATCATCGAAGGGCCTCACCAGTTCAGGAAGTTCTATGAGTTCTATCATAAGAAGCCGGTAAAAGGCGCATTGCTTTTCGGCCCTCCCGGATGCGGGAAGACGCTCCTTGCGATGGCTATCGTCACTGCGGTAGCCAAGATGTATGGTATAGATGCTAAGGAGGCAATGCAGTCAGGATTCATCTATGTCAAGGGTCCGGAACTTCTGGAAATGTGGCTCGGTAAGTCAGAGGAGGCTATCAGAAGTCTGTTTTCCAGAGCTAAAGCACACAAGAAGAAGTATGGCTTTCCTGCGATTATTTTCATTGATGAAGCAGAAGCGTTGCTTCGGAAGCGCGGTTCTGGTATCAGTTCTGATATTGAGAGTACGACTGTGCCGACGTTTCTTTCGGAGATGGGAGGTATGGAGGAATCAGGTGCCCTTGTTTTGCTGGCGACTAACAGGGCAGATATTCTTGATCCTGCGGTCGTTCGTGATGGCAGAGTTGATGTTAAGGTGTATGTTTCCCGGCCGACATTAGAAAGTGCCGGGGAAATATTCAATATTCATCTGAAAGGAGTGCCGCTCGCAGATGGTTTGAAGAAGGAAGATATTGCTGCTTCTGCTGCGAAACGGTTGTTCTCTGATGAGTACAAGTATTATGCTGTCTTTGATCGCAAGGATCCTAAGACACCGAGGCATTTTATGCTAAAGCATATTGTCAATGGTGCTTTGATTGCCGGCATTGTGGATAAGGCGACAACCCTTGCTATCCGCCGTGACGCTGATCATCCTGATAAGAATCCTGGTGGTAGTGCAGGAGCAGGATTTGCTTGATGCCATTGATGTGGTGTTCAGGCAAAATATTGGTTTGGATCATGAGGAGCCTTTGAGCGAGTTTATCGAGAATGAGGGTATTGAAGTTGTTGGTATGGATAAGTGTGTTACCTTGAAATCGGGGTTGTCATGAAACGGCGTTTCAGGCAGAAACAGGATCTGGAGCCAAAGGATGACCCTGAAAAAGATAAAGGCTTATCGGATGATAGTGCTCAGGAGAACGTCGATATTGATGATGTTATCCAGGAGATTGATACACACCTGGAGACTACTGAGGATGCTCCTGAAGAAGAGTAATTTTTTTCTCTTTGTATTTTAATAAGTTTTCCTTTTTGGTGAACTCTGGCACTTTAAATGTGGAAGCCAAAATGGCTGGATGCAAATGCTGTATTAAAGTTTATGATTTAACAAGATAAACTTCCTCAAAAAAGCGCAAATTAATAACGACATCAAATATGCCGCCAAAAAAAAATAAGTTTTCAACATGTTTAAAAATATCCACTTTCCGGTTAGGATATTCAAGTTTAAAAATAAAAATTGAGTACAGAATCCTGAGTTTGGTAATCTTGCATAATATTAACATAATCATGCTTATAAGATATCATGGATAACAGGGATATTGCTGAAATACTTAAGAAATATGAGGAACTTCTTGATCAGCAAACTACAATTTCACAAATACAGTAAATTGCTTAGTCGGTTATTATGCTTAGTTCTAAATCAGAGCATATTGAAATATTTTGATTTACAGACATTGTCGTATTAAATAGGATCTTATCAAATACTTAACAGTAAATAAAAATAAAGCTCCTTTTTTATTGGCATTTTAATATGGCTTATAAAACTCATTTTGATACAATTCTTAAATACATGTACCATTTCATTAGTGTCCGGTTAAAAATCTCATAATGATAATTGGTTTTTCTCGGACTGGTCATTGATGAAGTTTTCATTGTTAAGGAGTTCTTTGTCCAGGTCAACTTTGAAATCATTATCATCTATGTAAAGGGGCCTTGCCTGTTTGATGAGGATTTGAGCGAAGTCAGCATAAATGGGCCAGTTTCTTTTCCCATTGGTTCAGCTAGGGTAGATCTGGAAACAGGTTTGCTAATGCCGGAGTGATACAACTTGCCATTGAAAGCAGTCAGACAGTTCTCAATATCACGAAGACTTTCGCGACCTGCGAGTTGAGCAAAACTTATAACCAGAAAATGCTCCCGAGAATTAAGTGCTCTTACTCGAAAGTCGTCTTGCTAATGATCGACACACTTCTGGAACTCATATTCTGGCATAAACTTCATTGACTGCGCAAATACTGTCTTTCCCCTTAACATTTTCGTTCAAATAATGGAATAAGCGAAATTAAAATTTCTAGTCGTAAAATTTTTAAAACGCTATAAAATGCATTATATTAATAATTTAAATACCATTAGGCAAATCTTATCCGGACACTAGTGATTCTATATGCCTATTAGAGTGAATAAAAAAACCCAAAAAACAAGTTAGGGAACTGATATTACTGGGGCATCCTCTGGAAAAATATGCTTATAACGACTATTTAAGTCATCCAATTTTCGTTTCTAGATTTTGGGTGTGAATAAACTATTTATAAATCATCTAAATTTCAAAATTAAGAGGATATTGAGATTCCACCGATTTCATTTCCACCTAATTGTTGTGTTAACATTAATATTTGAGAATAAGCATTGGCAATTAGGTTTTGGTCAAAATTTCTCGTCGTAAGAACTGGTGTTCCAAGATTATATTCATCTGTATCGCATGTCAATTGCCTAATACCTAGTATATCTTTTTGTTCATCAAACTTAGTTCCAGGAAAGAGAGTTAATAGAGCTGGGACAATTTTTTCCGCTCCTAAATCATAAAGGCGACGAATAAAATCGAAAGTCTGTTTAAGCGTTTCTTCAGTTTCATATGGATGTGGAAAAACCATACTAAGAACAGGACTGATACCAACTTGTCTTGACCATTTTACTGAGTTTTCAATCTGTCTTAAAGTAATTTTCTTTCCTAAATGATCAATCAATTGCTGAGATCCGGATTCCATACCGAATTGAATCGTAGTACACCCAGCAGTATGCATTTCTTGTAATAATTCTATTGATACTATATCTGCTCTAGATTCGCACGTCCACTTTAATCTACGGCCATAGGATTTTGGTATTTGAAGCTTTTTCAATCTCTCACAGATTTCGAATATGCGCTTAATATCATTGGTCATTGTATCATCGACAAAATAGAAAGAAGTTAAATGAAAAATATCGACGCATACTGTCACCTCTTTTACAACATTTTCAGCACTTCTAGCAATATATCTCTTTCCAAAGACAGCAGGTCCAGCACAAAATCCGCATCCAAATGGACATCCTCGGCTTGTCAAGATCGTACCCGGAATATTATATAGGTTTAACGGCATTAAATGCCTTGCTGGAAATGGTAAAATATCAAGATTATCTATTCTTTTTCGATTGATTTTTAAAATATGGCTATTCGATCTTTGAGCTGTTCCTTTAATATTGAATGGCAGTTTTAATCCACTCCTTAATGATTGACATAGTTCGAGAAAAGTAAATTCACCCTCCCCAAGTACTACAATATCTATATAATTATAATTCAACGCTGCTTCGGGAAGAACACTTGTATGAGGACCACCCAAACATATAACCGTATCAGGTTTAGCGTTTTTTACTATTTGTGAAATACGGACTGAATTTTTGAAAGTTAAAGTAGTAGCCGATATTCCTACGATAAATGGTTGGAAAACTCTAAGAAATTCAATAAGGCCAGATTCTCCCATATCTTCCATATCCATATCAACAATTCGGACATCAAAATTGTCAAGCAGAAGAAGCCCAGCAAGGTACCCTAACCCTAATGGAGGAATAGCTGATGACTTTGCAACAGATCGATTATGAGGGCCAGGAACTGGCGCATGTAATAGAAGCACATTATTAGTATTTACCATTTTACCAATACATCTTCAAAGAGAGGTCTAGTCCTCCATGCTGCTAATCCAAATTTCTCTAATTGTAACAGGCAATCCACAACATCCTTCTTAATCTTTACTTTCTCATCATGTTTGTATTTTAAACAAAGAATATCTATAATATCTGCTGCTGTGTGTTTCCCATCCATGATCTTCCAAATTTCTAAGAGAGAGCCTTCAACATACAATAGAAATTTATGACCGCACACATAAAGTCCTGGATCATATTGAAAATCACCCATCCAGCATTCATTAGTACGTCTTGGAACCTTATTAATTATATCGTCAAGATTCAATATCAAAGCCTAAGGTTGTTAACCTTCTAATACAGTTTGAATATTTGAAAGTCTCTTGAAAAAATCAGGTCTTAAAGATTCTGGTCTAATGCCAAGTGTGGTTTCAATTAATGATTTATCCTTTTGGACAATTTTAATTGATCTCAATATTGCACCTCTTTCTAACGGAGAATAGATATCAAGTAACTTTGCTTTTAAAAGTTCGTGACTTGGGATAGCTCCTGGTCTTGCAGCCACAGCGACACAAACAACGACAACAACAACAGCAACAGCAGGTGACGCAACATTTGCGCCTGGCTGAATTAGGCCTGTCCTTACATCAATTATTTTACCCAGAGCTGGTAACGTTTTAAGATTTGGAAAATCTTCAGTTACATCCAATAAATCAGGATGTCCTTCTAAGATGCGAAATAACGGTTTCTTCCATTTTTCTCCAATAATTACTTTTTTAGCCATTTTAGTGTCCTCCAATGAGTTAATAAAATATATCAAAAATGCACATATAAAACAATCAAATTATTGCCTTAAGTCAATCAACTAAGAAAGGAAATTCATCGCCTCAGCTTTGGAACTGAATACCATATAATTAATCCTAACTTTTATTTATCAGATAAATAAGCGATATAAGATTTTAATAATTTTACCTTGGTCTAACATTTAGTGGACCACCTATTCGAACCGAAACGCCTGTGTTTATTTTAATTGCAGGTGTCGGTTTAATTGCAGGCTTAATTGCAACCTGAATGGGTTTAATTTTGATTGGAGGTAATGGACCAATTTTAATTTGTACTGCTTCTGCTACACCTTGTTCGATATAAGAAGCAATTAAATTCTCTGCTTCCGTCTGAATCTTGGAAGAGCTTATTCCATCTGCAATCATTTTGTCAATTTTGCTCAATAAATCTTTAGAAGCTTTATTTCCCAGATGTTTGGTTAATAATCCCTCAGTTGATAATTTCTTTGCCATAGCTTTCCTCCCTTTAATTTTACAGTTAATAATAAAAATACCTTAAGCACTAACTTTATCTCTTTGATTATTAAAAATGATGGGAATTCGCGAATATATATGAATGGATTGCAATAACTTAAGTATCAAGGTTTGTTTGGTCATAATTTTGCAGTAAGTAATATCATCTACACCAGGGAAAGGACAACGAGGGCAATAAGTGTTGGGACAATGATTACATCCTCTACGGATAGTCACTTCATTTACTAAAAAATCGAGTTTAAATTTAATTTCCTCGAAGGAACTACCCACATTTCCAATAGGATCACAATTGGGACAACAACGAATTTTATTGTCCGGATATATTTCTATACGGGATAAAGCTGTGCAAGGCGTACTTCCTTGCAGCCACCTCTCAATATATTTAATTTTTGGAGGTATTGGTTTGTTTTTAAGTAGTTGACTTAGAGAATCACTTCGTTGAAGACCAAAGTTAGAAATCAGACCTTCAGGATTCAGTAAGTATTTTGTAACATCACAAAAATGGGCAGTTTTAATATCCTGTATTAGCCATTCAAGTATGGGCTTATAGGTATTAGAGACAGAAAAAGAAACAAGTTCTGGTTTGTGACGCTTATATAAATCAACACCGGAACATGCTATTAAGTACTTTAAATTACCCTCATTATCCCTACTCTTCGGTATTATTTGTATATGATGTCTGATGGGGATTAAATCTTCAATCAAATTACATCGATCCTGAATGAGCTTTGTTCGTTCTTGATGCTTTATTGGGGTATATATCTGTATAACATTCCCGCCTATATTTAATACTTGTTTAAGCCATGATGATATTTTTTTGGTTGGATTGACTTTTATTAAAATTACATTAGCTATACCACGAACATTAGAATCACTTGAATCATAAGAGGTACATGAATAGAGGGAATCAAATACAATTTCTCTAATAGATTCAGCATCCTGTTCGAGGGAACATTTGGGTCTCGGTCGAAGTTTAGTTACGTTGTATTTATATTTATAAGTATTTGCTAGTCCCATTGAATCTAACGAACACTCAATCCCATACCGTTTATGGGTTTGCCATAGAGGTGTTCCGGGAAATACCCATAAAAAATTATGCATATAGAAATCAATAGGCAATTTTTTAACGAATTGAAGTGTAGCCAAGCCATTTATTTCGGATTCATTAGGTAATCCAAGGATAATGCTAATCCCAACACTAAAGCCAAGTTCTTTTGCCTTTGTAACTCCATATTTTACCTGTTCTATAAAGTTTTTTTCTGGACTTAAATCAGGATCAATTGAATTCGGATTTCTTACTTTACCAGTTTCACGCAAGACTGAAGGAACCGCACTTTCGAGTCCGAATGCAATACTTATAAATCCTGCTTCCCTCATAAGTTTTAAAAGTTCATCATCAATTGCATCTGCACGTGTAATGCAAGAAAAAGTCAGACCGAGATTCTTATTGATTATTGCTTGACATAATTCCTTTGCTCTACTAGGAATTAAAGTGAATGTGTCATCATGAATTGCAATAACATATCTATCTCTCGACAGATTTTGTTGATTAGCGATATATTCTAATTCATTAATAACTCGATTAATAGAATGCAAACGTAACTTTCGTTGACCAAGTTCAGCGAAAACGCAATATTGACATTGATGCGTGCAACCACGTCCGGTAAGGACACCCGTTCTTCCATCTTTAAGGACTTCTGAAAGATATGGGGATGGTATTGTATCTAAAGAACATCGATAGTCAGTACAATGAGATCCTACTAAAGAAGGCAATTTAGTTCTTATAATATGACCATTTTCACGATAGGCTATTCCTTCAATATTTTCATCTAAATTTCGATTTTCCAATAATCTGGAAAAAATTTTGGTGCCAGTTTCTTCTGCCTCACCCATAACACATACATCAACATACTTATGAATTTTCATAATTATTTCTGCACCAAACGTAGCAGTCGGGCCCCCGAAAACAATTAGAATCTTAGATCTTTGTGATTTTATTGATTTAGCTATCGCTTGAGTTAAAGCAAAATTAGCATCGTATACTGTAAAACCAACAATTCGAGGATTTTGGTTAATAATATCATTTGATATAGAATTAATGGTTAAGGGGTGATCATTTAAATATTGAACAGTAGAAATTCCATTCTTTAAAAGTGATGCCCGTAAATAGGCTGTGCCAAGATGATTACTAAACTTCCCGATATTACCAAATGCTGGAGCAAATACAAAGACAATATCACTTTTACTTGTTCTCATAAGGTATAAGGATCAGTGTTTTTCCATAAAAAATGATAAGAACTTTGGCAAAAGGAATTAAATGCAAGTTCCTATATAGTAAGGTAATTTTTAATAAAAACAATAAGAATAAAACTTCTTAAATAGGAATTTTATGGAATTAACAGGAATTTTTAGGGAAGCCAAATTTTTTATAAATGAGATTCTGTTTTTTAGGATTTATTAGCCCTCTTTTAAGTATAATTTTTTCTTCTTTTAGCCATTTGTTTAAAGTTTTAATACAAATCCCATATTCACTGGCAATTTGTTGCTTTGATTTTGCCGCTATAAATTCAGAGGCCATTTTTTATAGCTCGAATGATAAATTGCATCGAATGACTTAAACAAAGTTACAAATAGGTTAGATACAAGTCAATTTTTTTGGAACCTATTTTTTACAATCCTATAATAGGTTTACTAGAGATAAATAATAATGCTTTAACGCTTTCTTTGGTCAGAACCTTAACAGCTTTTTCACTTGTGACAACGAGCAACAAACGGCTAAAGACCTTCAAATCTTTGCCGGCATCATTGAAAAAATTGAAATGCTGCCGGTAGATACTGAGGTAATTGGTTCACGGCTTTGGATATCCGGCAATACCTATCCTCACAGGCAGACCCTAAAGGATGCCGGTCTGATGTTCGCACCAAAGAAAAAAGTATGCTACTACAGGCCGGAAGATTTTAAATCCTCAAACTTTCAGCCGCTTGAAATGGATGAAATACGCCACAAATACGGAAGCACCAAAATTGAAAACAAATTTAAACCACAGCTGAACTGATGAAAACACTTTTAAATACAAACAGCCTGTCAGATGCTGAATTGCTAAGTATGATCTTAGGAGGGAAAAACGCCCTCCTGAGATCCGAGTATATTTTAAATAATATTTCTCTTGATAAACTGCTGGAGAACACAGCCGGAGGAATTAAGACACATTTATAAACTGACTGCAAAACAAACTCAGAATATTGAGAATTTTAAGTCATTTCGTAAACGTGCCCTGATCAAAAAGGAACTGAACCAGATCCGGTGCTCTTCAGATGCAAAAGATTTGATATTACCCTATTTTGCTGATCTGACACATGAGGAATTTTTCTGCATTTTTTTGAACCGTTCAAATAAGGTCATAAAAATTGATCAGCTTTCAAAGGGTGGAATATCCGGAACTGTAACAGATGTCAGGATTACTGTTTAAAAATGCAGTTCTATTAACTGCCTCCGGAGTGATTGTTGCACACAACCACCCATCCGGAAACCTTAATCCTTCTGAATCTGATGTCAAAATTACACGCAAAATTAAAGAAGCCGGTAACCTTCTGGATATTCAGCTTCTTGATCATCTGATAATTTACGATTCAGATTATTACTCTTTTGCTGATAATGGTGTGTTGTAAAACACTGATTTACCGATGAACCTACCAAATATTTAAGCAGAAATAACATCCTGGGGAGAAAAGTCTCCCCCCTCACCCGAGCCTGAGGCCACCCAGACCTACCCCCACAGCGGTATCTTCGATAAGTATTATTCCGGCCAATGTGTACAACGATTCCGGAGTATATTGTACGATCAAAAAAGGGATTGATTCGTAACATAAATATGACCTATTTTTTCTTTCTCCAGTGATTCTCCTTTTAAATCGATGCGATGGGCATTTACTGCCAATCTGTCCATAATCGCATCGAGCCAGATTGCTCGATTCTCCGATATACTCGTCCCGTTTCGGAACCGGCAGCTGTGCGGTCATTCTCACTGACTTTTTACCATACCTGTCCTCGAGGATCTGCAGCAATCCAAGTCTTGCTGTTTCCGTCCAATGGATGCAGACCAAAATCGTCCAATATTAGAAGATGAGTCTTCTCGATCTGGTTCAAGAGCTTTATAAATGAGCCATCTAATTTTGCGTTGGATATCCTTTCAAGGAAACGATTTATTCCAAAATACAATGTCCTGTATCCGAACGAGCATGCCTCCCGGCCAATGGCGCAAGCCAGGTAACTCTTACCGCAACCAGTGGCCCTGGTGATTAAAATATTTTCAGCACTATTAATAAAAGAGTCAACAATCGGCTAAAGTAGGGACATCATCAAGAATTCTCTATGGGAAACATTCTTTCAGGATTACATTGTACTTGTTCCAAGAACTGTAAATGGGGCACTCAAGTCTACTTTGTAGAGCAGGAACTTTTCCCTGTCTCTTTGTGATGGCTGTTCCCGTAATTTCTGCTTCAAGCCAGCCTGGCAATAAATTGGTGGCAAATTGATGGATGTCTGTAGATAGGTAATTGTCTAAGCATAGAGCCTGAATAAGCAATGGAGCCATTCCATGGAGTTTTAGAGTTCTGTTAGATGATTGAGTGTGATTTGTGTATTCATAGTATTTTTATTATGTGTTTTGTAAAGATCTGATCAATCGTAATTCTGAGGGCTGTGTATATTTTCATGGTCAGGAAGAAAGAACAGGGCTGGGATTAGGTTCTGAGGCTGATCCAGATTGTTTGCAATAAATGTCTTCACTCATACCATAGGTTACCCTACTGCCTTTTAATGTCTTTCTGCATGCAGTGTCAAAACGGATTGATCTGGTAAATTTCAGAAAGCTCTTTAGTCCAATGCAGGCATTATAGGTCTGCTCAAAGAAATCCTTGGAAGTAAAGCATCCCCTCCGAAAACCTCTGCTTGAGCTTTCCCCCACCTTCTAAGCAACTGAGACAAAGAGCTTGTATTCCTATCTTCAAGGGTCTCACATCTGTATTAAGATGCTTTCAGGCATGGTGTCTCTGGCCAGTGTTTGTATAAAATGTTTGCGATAATCCTGTATGAAGTAGTAAATCCTTTGAAAACGATATAATATTTTCATATTATGTCTGATCGTAAATGATTTTTGGAGTTTTGTTCTAGTACACCTGGTAAGATGGTACACTGTATTGATGTTTGTCCTCACTGAAAAAGATATGCTTAGAGTCATTCCTAACCCTCCCTGTTGTGATATGCCTTAGATGAATGAATGGGTCAGGGAGTGGTTTCAAAAAGGCTTCTGATATTCAGGAACTGTTTCACATGAACTTTGCAAAGCTTTCGGAATGGTGTCTGGTCGAGGTTTGACAGTAGTTCCATTATCCTCACATTCATTCAGAAAAACACTATTGAGTCTCTCATTGTGGATCTTGCATAGATCCTGAGGTAGTGAAGAGGCCACCCTATTTCACCATTAGCATTTGTCCTTCTGTTTGTGGGTTGGGTTGCTATAATATTCTGTATTATTATGCACTGCTCATTGATCAGCTACTTGGGGGTACCTGTATCTATAACTAGGTCTCTCGTTAAATGTACCTGTTTTATATCATCAGTTAAAAACATTGGGGTAATCTTGCCAAAGTATTGCAGACACTGTGTTTTAAGGCGCAGACACTTTCTCTACCAACGGATGAGACAGCTTCAACATAGGTATATCCTCATGAAAATGGGAAGGGACATATCAGTACTGGGTATGATACTACTTCCCCTGTTTCAGCATCAATGTAACTAAGCCCCTCCCCGGCAAAATCAACACTGAAGAGTCTTGCAGTACAATGCACCAAAAAATGCATAGTGGCTTTTGTGCTCCTGAACATGCCTGGCAAAATGTTCACAAAACTGGGGTGTATGTATTATGAGGAAGCTTGATGGTAATTCTTCCCAAAAGAATCTTGGCGTGTCACGCCTGGCCGGGAAAGTTCCTGAAAAGTAGTCCAGGTGTTCTCTTCAAATCTTCGATTCGACTGTCAGCCTTGGGAACTTTTGTATTCACTATAAACTAAGTAGCCGTCAGCCGTTCATCATTTAATTCTACTAATTCAGAAAGATCTTTCGCCGCGGGTTAATTGGTAAAGATAATTATCAAGAGGTGCCGGTGAATATGAAGCGACTGAGATATCTTTAGCTTGCTTAACTCTTCCCGTTTTTAATCGGTATCATACGTCGTACCTGTGTCATGTTGATTGATTTGTTAGCGATAGCGCCTTATTTTTCGTAAAGGCATGAATGTCACAAATCATTCCCTTTATTCACCGTTATTGTACACTTTACTGTGAAACCAGTTGCACACTTATGCCGGAATGTCACCCGTAGTTGTGTGCTGCGCACCCTGGCAAAAAATCACTTTTTAATTGAAAAAATCTCTTTAAAAAGTTGTACACTTTGCTCCGGAATCAGTTGTACACTTTACTCCGGAATTAATTGTACACTATAGTCCAGAATACTCAT
>CAVTSB010000001.1:0-855175 GCA_963737255.1 uncultured Bacteroidales bacterium | reverse complement strand
AAGCGGTGATAAAACTGAGTATAATAAAGTAAGTATTCAAAGTCAGGTATATACACCACGTTGGGTTGTGAAATTTCTTGTGGATAACAGTCTTGGGAAATTATACCTTGAAATGTATCCTGATAGTGATATAAAGAACCGATATAAAATTGCCAATGTTCCAAAAACACAAACAAGAACTACCAAACCATTAACTGAAATCAAACTAATAGATCCTGCAACTGGAAGCGGTAACTTCCTGCTTTATGGATTTGATTTATTCTATGACCTATACATTGACCAGATTGAAAACTATGGGGCTGATTATGATGAAAACAAAATCCCCGAACTGATTATTACACATAACCTACATGGTGTAGATCTCGATGACAGGGCTGTTCAGCTGGCCCAATTAGGTTTGTATATTAAAGCTAAACGTAAAAAACGAACTGCTAAAATTGATCACTTTAATGTTGTAAGCTCTGATTTCTTTTTACCCCCTTATGAGCAGGTACAATCAATTTTTGAAGAGAATACCAATCTCGATTCAAAAGAAAAGGAGATAATTCGTGACATCTGGTCAGATTTACAGCAAGCATACAAATTTGGTTCTCTGATAAGACTTGAGGAGAAACTCAGCATACGTTTACATGGATTAACACAAAGGCGGCATTTCTCTGTTCTCAACTTTGGAAGCTTCAAATTACGAGCAATTCAGAGATAATTTCTTTGCCAACCTTCAAAAAGCAATTTCGCAGAATACTGCTAAACAAGGCCAAACCTTCTTAAATACCAAGACACAGGATGCAATTACTTTTTTGCAGCTGATTATCACAAAAATATGACGTGGCTGTAGCCAATCCACCATATACAGACAGTGGTGATTTTGGACCGGAATTAAAAAAATTTGTTGAGACTAACTACAGACAACCATATAAATTCAACACAAATCTCTATGCAGTATTTATTAAAAGATGTTGTGAACTAACTGATGAGATCAGGTTTTGTGGCATTAATTCATCCGCACACATTCATGTTCATAAAATCCTTTGAAGATGTAAGAAAGTATATAATTGAAAATACAAATATTGACATTCTTGTTGATTATGGTTTGGATAGAGTAAATCTATTTGGTCCTGGAATATTATTGGATGCTACATGGTATGTGCTTAGTAAAAAGACAAAAGGAAACAGAAGGAATTTATTTTAATATAACAGCTAACCAACAAGAACGAACAAAACAATTATCATTAGAAATAGCATATGATGATGCGTTATACAAATAGAAGAATGAATAGAGTTTATTCATTATCTCAATCCAAACTAAAAATCATTGAAGGTTGGCCTTTTATTTATTGGATAAGTGATGGCATTTAGAGAAAAATTTAAGGGAAGTATAGTTGATAACTACTTTTAAAGTAACCGAAGGTACTGAGAACAGCTAATAATGAAAGATTTCTACAGATTTTGTTGGGAAGTTAGCAAATGAATCTTTAGATTACAACGATCGTAAGAAATGGGTTAGGTTATCTAAAGGGTGGTGCCTTTAATAAATGGTTTGGAAATGTGTGGTTAGGATTGAATTGGGAAAATAATGGGTAAAAAATTAAAAAATTAAGCAGGTGCTTCAGTTAGAAATGAAGACTTATTATTTTAAAGAAGGGATTACGTTTAGTTCTGTTGGTTCAAAAGGAGTTATCATTTAGATATCAACCTAAGAATTGCATTTTTGATAGTGCTGCTCAAGATCAATTTTCCCAAAAAATAAGCAATGAACATTTATTATGTGTTTAGGCTTTTTAAACTCAAATCTTGGCTTCTATATATTGTAGTGTTTAAATCCAACGGTAACATACTACAGTTGGAGATTTGAAAGAATACCTTTTGATTAATCCTCCAAAACTTATTGAAAGATAATGTTACATGCTTTAGTTAGAAATGTTAAATTAAAAAGCAAATAAATCTCTTACAGAATAATTGAAATAAACTTTGCAAAAAATCCCCTTTACCTGTTTATTCTAATGCATCACTTGAAAGAACAGGATTATTAGTCTATCTTAAATTATGAAAATACTCAAATTAACTAAGGTCTCTTATTAAATGAAGCAGTAATTAATCAACTCATTTTTAGAAGTTTATGAATTGAGTGATGAAGACAGAATACAAGTTGATGCAAAAATGGGAAAATCGATTGGGGAACTTCCAGTATTGGATATTGCTCGTAAAGCCTTTATTGCAGAAACAAAAATTGAACAGGAAACTTGTAAGAGAACCATATAAACAACCTTGCTAGATGTAGATTTTGAAGAACAACAAATTCAGACAATAAAATCAGAATTTATACTCATTGTATCAAAGCAATAATGATCTGGAAGAATTTTGTATCCGCCATCAGGTTAATCCTATAAATGTTTGGTATTGGTTTAAAGAAAGCAAGGTATTGCCACAAGCCCGTGCCGCTGAAATTGCGTTGGAGTTTCTGGCAGATGCATTCAGGACTATTCTAATGGATGATGAAGATGGAATAGTACCATTGGTTGGACTACCCGGAGAACCAAGACTAATGGATAGATTTGAAGAATATTGTTTTAGTAAAGGATTCACTGCAGCACAAATCATGCAGTTAGATGGGTTACTTGGACACTCACTGAATGACTATATTGAACATCACTTCTTCAAAAACCTGAGTGATCATCTCAATCTTTTTATGTACTTGCCCAAAACACCATTTATCTGGCATCTGAGTAGTGGAGAACAGCAGGGGTTTGAAGCTTATATAATTATCTATAAATGGAACAGAGATAGTTTATATAAATTAAAAAGTACCTATCTCAGTAAGCGAACCGAGAGCCTTCAATATCGCTTGCAACAAATTAGAGAGAGTACAACAGGACAGGCTCAATCTGAAAAAGAAACTATTCGTCTGCAATTACAGGAAATTGATGTCTTCGCCAAAAAAATAGATGAACTAATTGCTGAAGGATATGATCCGAAACTAGACGATGGTGTAGGGAAAAATATTGCCCCGTTGCAGAAAAAAGGAATGTTAAGGGCGGAGGTATTAAAATCGACTCAATTACAGAAATATTTAAATGCAGACTGGTAATGACAGAACAATGGTTCATACAAGATGTTAAGAAGTTATTGCAGCACCGCAACCGGGTTGTTCTGCTGGATCCTACTGGTCAGTGCAGTTTCGTTCTGCCAATACTTCAGAAAGAACAAGATTGTCATTCTTCAGACTGACAATTCTATCTCAGAAAAATGGCAACAGGAGAAAGAAGAATTGTTTCTTCGTCATGAAGCCGAAACAACATATAAAGACAAACCAATTGTATTTTATGTTACTCGCCCACAGAATAAGTTAAGCTTCCTTTTTGATTACTGTTTTACACATGGATCCCTCGATTTGAGCCATCCACAGGATTGGCTGAAAAAGAAAATATTTGCTGATACAGGATTACAGGTTAAACTCGATAACCCTATGCTGCTTACTGCTGCTAAATTAGGTATTGGAAAAGATCTGGCATGGTGGAAGAAAATAGTTCAGGATCTGGAAGAGGTAATTAACCTTGATGATGAGTTACTTCCTTTTGTTCACAATCCTGAGGAGTACATGAGTTCAAAGGAACCAGACATCAAAAGGCTTTTTGAAGAGAAAATCCATGAATTACTTGGCCAGCAATATATAAGTAAACCTGCTAAAACATTGGCAAATGAAGTAGTGAAAAGGATGCTGGATGGTCTTGCGAACAATGATATTCCTGAAACCCTCCTGCAGTTATATTACAAATGGGCTGACAGTGCAACATTCAGTCCATCATTGGACAAATATATCCACAGTTACAAATTAAATGGCGTAACAAATCCATGGAATGCACACCCGGATCACTGTTTTGAGAAGCTTGACTTGCTCGCATTAAAACAGATAGCAGAAAACTCCAGGGATAAATCATTTGTCTCTGAAAAGATTCAAAAACTGACATCAAGAATATTCTCCTCAAAAGTAAAACGTTTTGTCCCGGAATGGTGGCAGGATGTATGGGTGTTGTTCAAATACTGACACAAATAATATATCAACCTGTAATAATCTGAATGCTTTTATTGAATACTATACTGAAACTTTCTCTAAAGTTGACCGTGCAATCCGCAATCTGTATGAAGTCTTTTTAAATGATGAATCTATCATTCGTCCATTACAGGAGTATTATGAAGGTTTGAATCATGTTGTATTACATACCTGGTTTGGATTTCATTCAGAATATAAATCAGACCAACAGGGTTACTTACCAAAACTCATTTCAGGAGCTAAGCCAAAAACCGCTGTAATTGTTGGCGATGGTGTGCGTTATGAAATTGCAGATTTTATTGCTTCTGAACTCCAAAAAAACTTCAAGGTAGACAAGCAAATCATGTTAGCCGGTATGCCATCGGAAACAGAACATAACATGAGTGCTTTGTATGTAGGTAATAACGAAATACTTTCTTTACAAAAAGACAGAGAATCAAGACTTTCTCTCCTTACAAAGAAGGATATTGTCTTTATGCAGTTAGAGCAACTCAATTATGGAGTGGATGCGGATTACCTGATTCTGACATATAAAGACATTGACAATGCAGGAGAGAAACTGCAACAAGCAGCGATTAAATTGTTTTCCGAGTTTGAAACTGTCCTGATAGATAAAATCTCATTGTTACTAAACATGGGGTACAATGAAGTTTATCTTATAACGGATCATGGTTTTGTTTTAACTGGGTTACTTGATGAAGCGGATAAGATAGATCCTAACGCTAAAGGGAAAAAAGAGGTGCATGAGAGATTTATCCGCACAAATGAAAAACAAACAAATAGTGATTGGTTTGGATTTGAAGAACCTTATGCTGAATACAAATATGTTTATGCTGCCAGAAACCATAGACCATTCAAATCAAAAGGAGTCTATGGTTACTCACATGGTGGATTCACACCACAGGAAATAATTATTCCAAAGTTCAGGTTTTTAAAACCCAAAGCTCAAACCTCTCAACTTGAAGTATTCATTTCAAACAAGAAGGACTTAAAAGATGTACCCAGCGAACTGTTTGTTCTTAAACTCGAAGCTGCCAAATCCGCAACAGATCTTTTCGGAGCTCAACGGAAAGTTCAAGTTAAGCTATATGCTGGTAATAAGGAATACCAAAGTAGCAACATATTTAGTCTGGATGCAGGGAAATCGGAGACAATGGAATGCTCGTTCAATACCAATAAACAGGTACAGGCAGTATTACTTGATGCAGTAACACTGGAACAACTGGATACAGTAATCATAAAAAAATCCAACCTCCGTGATTTGGGAGGCTTACTATAATACTTTAGAAATATGATAGTTTTAGACGACCTGGATAAAAAAGCATTAGATCATTTCAGAGGCTTTGTAGTAAAAAAAGATCTGGTGGGTATCATCAAAGGTGGAGCAAATGTTCCTGCATTTGTACTTGAGTATTTATTGGCCAATACTTGTAGTACGGAAGATGAAGAAAAGTTAAAAGAGGGAATGGAGAATGTGAAAAAAGTTCTCCGTGATCACTACATTAATCCGGAAGAAAGTACCCTGATTCAATCTAAACTGAGAGAAAAAGGAAGATACAAGATCATTGATAAAATTTCAGTTGACCTTGATCCTCAAAAAGATCGTTATTGGGCTAATATCAGTAACAGCAACATTAAGAAAGCAAATATCAGTGATGAGCTGGTTAATTCTCATGAAAAGTTATTACTGGGTGGCATTTGGGCTATCATAGAAATGGAATATGACCCAATGATTACTATTGGCTCAACCGTATATCCTTTCGTTGTTCGTGATATTAAACCTATTCAATTGTCCAGTTTCGATAACTCAAAAATTATCCGACAAACGAAAAAACTTTACCAAAGATGAATGGAAGACTTTATTACTTCGCAGTGCAGGTTATGAACCACATAGTGAAGGATTAGAAGACAGAAAATTGAATCTTCTGTTATGTCGTTTAATTCCTTTGGTTGAAGCTAATTTCAATATGGTGGAATTAGGTCCTCGTTCATCAGGAAAGTCATATCTCTATAAGGAAATAACACCTTATGCTATTCTTATCTCGGGCGGTCAGGGTTCTGTTGCCCAGCTGTTCGTAAACAACACTACCGGAAGAGTTGGTGCAGTAGGCTTGTGGGATGCAATTTGCTTTGACGAAAGTACAGACAAGCTCTTTAAAGACAGAGATGCAATTCCATTGATGAAAGACTATATGGAGTCAGGATCCTTTTCAAGAGCCAAAGGAGGAGAAATTACAGGTTCGGCCTCAATTATTCTTGAATGGCAATATCAATCAACCGGTTGAAACAGTTCTTGCAAACTTCACATTTATTCAGTCCGTTATCAGAAGAGGTTAATTATGACACTGCTTTCCTGGACCGTATCAATCTTTTCTTACCTGGTTGGGAAATAACCAAATTCAGTCCGGAGAATTTTACAAACCACTTTGGATTTAGTACTGACTACTTTTCGGAGATATTGAAATCACAACGGAAGTCAACCTACTATGATGCCATTGACAAGTATTTCACTCTTGGGGCACATCTGAAACAAAGAGACTCAAGGTCTGTACGAAGAATAGTGTCAGGTTTGATAAAATTGCTCCATCCTGATGAAATCTTTACCAAAGAAGATATCAGGGAGTATCTGGTTCTTGCAATGGAAATGAGAAGAAGGGTCAAAGAACAGCTTAAACGTATTGGTGGGATGGAGTTTTGGGATACAAACTTCTCATACATAGACAAAGAAACACAGGAAGAAATATTTGTTGGATTACCTGAAGAACGAGGATCTCAATTAATTGAAAGTAATCCCCTCCCTCCGGGTGTATGTTATACAGCCACAAGTGATGGAGACAATAATGCATTGGTGAAAATTGAGGTTGTCGTCCTACGTGGAAATGGGAAAATGAATATTACCGGAACAAATAATCAGGGTGTAAAAGAGAATATCAAAAACACCTATAACTATCTCCGTGCAAATGAAAAAAGCATTTTAACCGATCAGCATTCACTTTCCGGTTATGATCTCAATATTCAGATAAGTAATTTAATGGGAGCATCCATCAGTGGTGGCATTGGTAGTGCTGTTTATGTGGGAATAATATCGGCCATCTATAAAAAGAACCTTAAACCCGGGTTGGCTGTGTTAGGTAATATTTCAATCGGTGGTGCAATTGAAAGAGCATTGAATTTTGCAGATAAAGTCACCCTACTTTCCGAAAATGGAGCAAAAACAGTTCTTGTACCAATGGATAATCTTAATGAAATTACAACATTACCTCAGAGCATTCTTGGGAAAACTGATTCTCCATTTTACGGGAACAGCCAGATGCTATTGCAGAAAGCTGTGATGGGGGAGTAAGGTTTATTTACTTAACAACCAGATTACTTAAAATGAATAAGGAATTGTCACTAATGGAAAGATCCAAAAACCCATTTCGACTTTTTATAATTTATGGATGTAATGAGGGTGATCCCCAATACTTTTATCCAAGTATTACTATGGAATCAGTGTTATTAAAAGTATCGGAACACCTGCTGCCTCATATGGTTCAAGAAGACCTTCAAGAAGTTTTAAAGGAAATTGAAGAAACCCCCGATGATAGATTTGAGTTTCAAGTTGATGAAATTATTTTTCTTATTCATAAACTTGATGCCAAAGAGATATATAGACCAAAGGAAGAAATCAGAAAAAGAAATACGTATGTTTAAAACGACACCATCATGAACACAGTAAATTGAGAAGATATGGATTGGTTCACTTTCATTTTTCCATCTTACTTCTTCGGTTTTGTATATCCTTTATTTCTAAGATTGTACTGAATTTTTCTTGTTTTTCTTTCCTCAAAATAACCGTTCAATCCTCCATAATAATATTAATTATATCATTCATTTCCGATTTAAATATTGGATGAGGCTCAATGAGTAAATAATCTTCACGAATCAACTTCCGCTTAACAGCAGTATAGATATAATCCTTAACCGCATTGTAGTAAAATTTACTCATTCCCTTTCGGAGGTTTCGCATTGCTGTATCATCAACATACTTTCTAAGGTTCCTACAATTTCCTAGTCCTACTATTTTCATGATTCAATATATTGTTTTAGTACTTTTAGCACAGGAATGGCAAAAAGTTTAAAAAAATAAACAAGCAGAAAGAATAAACTTTTTGAGGGTTAGCTGCTATATAAAAAAAGTAGTGTAAACTAAAAAAAGAATAATAATTAAAATGAAATTTGAAATTAACCAATCTATTGAGATTGAATTACAAGAAGACGGAACTTACAACATAACTCTTAAAGGTTGTAGTGAAGAAACGACTGATAGTATTAGACAGTTAGATAACGATATGTATTTTACTGCTAATTCAATAGAAAAAATTATTGATAAGTATTTCTGTGATTATTCAAAGACCCGCATTAAAGACTTTGATTGTGAAAACTTAGATATGGAAGACTGTAACAGTAGTAAAAACAATGTTGCAGAAGAATTTGACATGGTTGAACTTGATGATCTTTTTGGCATTGAACCAGAACAGTCTAACAGTACAGAAAAGCGTAAAACTGTAGAAACCCATATAGAATTGACAAGGGGCTATCCTCTCGACGAAGATTTTGGTTGTGACGAACATGGAGCTTGGATAGAGGAACTTGCTATTAAAAATAGTGGCATTCCAGTAGTAGAATTCGATGGTGCAAATTATGACGAATATATTGGATACCGTAAAAGTATAGGTGACCCATTCATGAGATATGTATTAGACAAGGAGCATACGGATTATAACCTTTATTATGAGGAGTGCGGTGAAGATTGGGGTGGAGTAAAAAGAATGAGGAAGTTAAGAAATATTTGGAATTTTATAATGGAGAAATGAGCGGTAGCCTCAGATACCGATAAATATATCATAATTGAGAGTGATTCTTCATTATGGGAAATAGTTACATCAGGTGCATTTGAATCACCCCATATTAAGGAAAATGTAATCACTTACCTTGTGGGTGGAGGAGAGACCTATAGTCACAAAGCATCAAAATATGACATTAAAGACGAAAAAGATAGAACTTCCAAACTCTCCTCTATTCATTTCCGTTCCTTTTCTACGGCCATTTGATAAGAATGTTTTTCTGTGATTTTCCCGCTCAAGGCTAAACAGATGGGGTTTCAGTTATATAATAATTGCCTAAATGGTTATAGGTGTGATTAATACATTAATGTATTTTTAAGTATTCTTTAACCAAACCATTATAAATATGAACAAACCAATTGAAAGAGAGGAATTAACACTACAGAATGTTCCGAAAGCAGTTAATTACCTTATAAACGAGATCGCAGAGATGCGTGTTCTGCTTGAACATATTGAAACTCAACTGGGATTGGGTGTAGACAAACACCGACCTATTGGAATTGATGATGCTTGCAGAATACTCCAACAGACCAAAAATGGGATTAATAAGATGATCCGGAATCAGTCAATCCCTCATTATGTCAAAGGGAATAAGATCTATTTTTTCGAAGATGAACTGATTAAATGGGTTGAAAAAGACGCTGTACAACCCTATCAGGAAACATATGGAAGATCATATTATAAATCAAGACTATGAAAATTACCAGGGAAGAACTATATGAGATGGTTTGGGCTGAACCAATGATAACTATTTGTAAAAAGTATGGACTCTCAGATAATGGCCTAAGAAAACATTGCAAAAGGTTGAATATTCCAACTCCTCCGGTGGGATATTGGGAAAAATTAAGACATGGTAAAAATCCTGAGAAGACTCCTTTGCCTAAGCAATCAGATGAAAATAAACAAAGTACTGATCTTACTGAAAGGGAAATTATTTTATCTTCTCCTCCTGATAGGAAAAAGGTTCGGGAATTAGAAATATTAAGCAATGATACATCTGTTTTCAATGTTCCTGAGGTGCTTTACGCAAAAGATCCGATCATTATTGATACTCATCGAAAAATTCAGACAGGAATCTGAGAATTCCTATTTGACAAGAAATCCATTTAAGGTAAAAACCGGACCTGCACTCGATGTCATCCGTTTCAGATAAATCACGACACCGGGCACTATCCATTTTTGAAACTATAATACGAGGAATACGGTTCAGAGGTGGAAACATTAAAATTAAGGATAGCCTTACATATGCTGTCATAAATTCGGAAGAAATTCAAATCAGCATAACTGAAAAACATAAACAGGTTCCGAATACCGTAGATAGTTATCCAAAATACAATTACATTCAGAGCGGTCAGCTATGCTTCAACATTTTTTATGGTTATCGGGAAAAAGATATTTTCAAGGATTCGGCTTATACCAAACTGGAAGATAAAATAATTCCTATCATGGCCAATTTGGAAATCCGTGCCGAAAAAATCAGGGAAGAACGAATCGAGGCAGAAAAACGAAGAATTGAAAGGGAAAATGAAGATCGTTTGCGAAGAGAATATAAGGAGAAGCAGGATGCTGAAAAGAAAGAATTTAAGACACTGTTTCGAATGGCCGAGAGGTTAAACAAGACTCAAATCTTGCGTCAATACATTTCATCATTTGAAGAATTTTTAATTAGTAAGGGAGAAATGGATGAAGAATCGGCTTCAAAAATTGAGTGGGCAAAGTCAAAAGCTGACTGGCTTGATCCTTTTATCTCTCTAGAAGATAAATATCTGGATCCCTTTGATAAGAATGAACTAATTCAGCCAGAATGTCCTAAAAAGGATACATGGAACTGGTCAAGTAACTCTTATTACGAAAGTGTCCAAAAAAATTCATTTTGGTCAAATCCTTGGCGTAATAGAAGATAATACATTACGTGTTTTGGTTATTTAATACATTAATTTGATTGAGAATGGGTACTAAATACACAATTAGGTTCTGGTTGAATAATTGATCACACTCCGCCACAAGAAAAGGCTCCTCATCATTTTAGGTGCGGAGTTTTTCTTTTAATTCCTGAAGTGCTCATACCCCAATAAGGCAGGAAAAAATAAATCAAAAAGAAAATAATTAAGCGATTCTTATAAGCTTCAACATCAAAGAATATCATAAAATGAAGTAAGCTCACCAAGTAAAAATAAAAGAAAGCAGAAATTATTTAAGTTTCACGAGATTTACCTGTTGAGAGCAGTATTCACGAATAGACTCAAATCCTTTATAAGGATACGCGCTCGATTGCGTGATTAAGACTGGTGTCTGTTCGTTAGAAGAAGAAAAAACCTCCCGGAAGTCAACATTTGATTTTTTCAGTTCCAATTTGGCTTTTTCACTTTCGTGGGATAAATCTCTAATCAATGTAGTGGTCATCTTAATGCTATTTACTATAGTATTTACATATTCTTTTTACAAAATCTTCAATCGTAATCGAATCAGAACAAAAAAGTGTTGCGTTTGTCTCATAATCACTTACAACCGATAGACTTCTCAAAAATTCATTCACGAATTCTTCCTTAAATATAAGAATTTTATTCTTTCCAAGAGGGCTTTTAGAATCTTGAACGTTAATTGTAATATCATGATTATCGATTACCTCATTTAAAACATCCAAAACGAGGGATTGGTTCATTTTAGCATTTATTAAAGTACTTATTTCATGTGGGCTAAGATTTTTGAATTGCTTTCTTGGTGAGACACTTAGTGTTTTAGTCTCACAAATCTCATTTTGAAGCCTTGCTTCAAATTCTCTGACCATATAAAGATTGATATCAACTGCCGGACAATAAATAAAACAATGAGATTTAGTTTTAAGGTCTTCCTTAAGTATCATAAAGTAATTATGTTCTTCCTTAACACCTCCAGAAGCGTTTCCATTAAATATCGGTCTATATATGACAATAGCATCACTTTGCTCGACAAGAGTATAGTCACGAGTAGTTACTTGGTCACTTATTAGGTCAGCCAGATTCTTAAGAACCTCATGGTGAGCACTTTTTTCTTCTAATTCTTTTTGCCATAGGTTGTTATTGTCTGCAAATCCGGATTTTAAGTAAAGCAAGCTCTCCGGTTTGTTGTAAAACTCAGAATCCCATCTTTTAGTAAGTAAAGGATGAAGTTGATATTTTTCTTCCAATACTTCACCTGATGGTGATTTTACTTTTTCACCATATATCCTAAATTCATCAATAGTTGTTGGCAGAAAGACAGTAAATTCTTTTGATAATTCCTCTGAAATTCATGTTATTTCATCTCTATCTTTTTAGCTGTAGGATACTTTTTCGCTTTCTCAAGTCTTCTTACTTCAGAAATTGGATGTGAAAGATACATTCTCGGCTTACCTTCAATCAACTTTGACAAGGTACCATAGCTATGTTTCACAGCCAACACAAAGTTTTTACAACCAAGTTGATTTGCTATAAAACGAGACATCATTATTTCTTTGGCCCTCCAATTCAAAAGACAATGGTATCTTGTAATTAATTCGGTGCAAATAGGATTTGGTGAATCATGGTAAATACCACCTGGAGAAGTTAATCTTTCGTGTATTTCATAAATATCATCAATAAGAGTAACTATCATTCTTGGTTTGAGAGTTTTTAGCTTCTTGATGAATACAAGAGAAAAATACTCCTGCGTCTTGTAATGATAATATGCTACATGAAGATTAATGAAAATTAGTCGGTCGGGTACCTTTTTATAATACTCATTAACTTGTTGAATTACATTATCAACCGCAATTTTCCAAAATCTTTCAAGGTTTGGATATGATTCTGTCAGAATTAAATTTAACCATGCACTTTTGCTCCTCGGTTTCGATTTGTTCAAATTAAAAAAAGCAGCTTCGATTTCTTCCTCAACACTTATAAAAACGGGTTTCTCTTTTGATAGACCCATTGAGTGATGTTTATGGACATTGATGTAGTTTTTAAGGCTGGTTTTTATACCTATTCCTGACATGCCTGTGAAAAGAATTACCATAGATTTTTAAATAAAATTTACTAAGTAAAAATAATTTAATTTATACGGCGAACTTTCAAGTCATCAATCAGTTATAAACAATTTGATATAGTTTTCAACCAGTATTTCTTGCGTTGTCTATAATCAAGGTTCAAATCACATATACATTATACAGTACAGTTACTCATCAATCAGGGTGGGGAGTTTTTTTTAAGTCCTGAATCCTCATAAAATCACGTTTTAAGGAAAACAGACTATTCTTTTGAGGTTAGATATTGACGTTTTTCAGTATTTGATTAGTTGCTTAGAAAGAACAGCATATTCTAAAATATGTAAACTATTGTAGTTATATTGTAAACTTTTGTTTACTTTTACAAGATTGAGTGAACATTTAATTAATGAATGTTATTAATACCATACATGTTGAACGTGCAAAGCTTAGAATATCACAACAGGAGTTAGCAGAAAAGGTGGGTGTATCAAGACAAACAATACACTCAATTGAAAGAGGTAAGAAGACACCTTCTGTTGAGTTAGCCTTGAAAATATCTCACTTTTTTAAAGTCCATGTTGAAACTATATTTCAGATAGAAACCAATCCTAAACCTTTAAGAAACAAATGAATGCAATTGAGTTTTAATCTTCAATTCAGTGACAATCTACTTATAATAGATGATACAGAAATTTGTTCTGAATTATATCCTCAGATAAATAACATTCCTGATCCTGAGCAAGAATTAATGAATGGAATAAAATGGGGATGTCTCAGTCAGCTATTCACTCCGGCGTATTGGAAAGTTCAATATCTGATGCATAATCAAAAAGATGGTACTATTCAGTATAGGCTAGGAGAAAGTTTACTCGAAGAAATTACTGCATGCTTATTAGGTGGTTTTGGATTTAAGTCAGAACTTGGCACATTAGCTTTTGATCGATTAAAGAATCGTGGTTTGATAAAAGAAGGCAGTTCGCATAAAAAAATCTTAAATTGTCTAACAGAGCCATTTACATTTAACAGTAAAGAGATCCACTATCGTTTCCCGAATCAAAAGTCAAAATTCATCTATGAATTCTTAAACCGAAAAGACCTTGAATTAATTCCAAGATATAATGATATCGAATTACGGAACTGGTTATTAACAGTGAACGGGATCGGTTCAAAAACAGCATCCTGGATTACACGTAATTATCTTGATAGTGAAAATGTTGCCATAATTGATATTCATATTTTTAGAGCTTGCCAGATTATGGGCCTTTTTACAAAAAATTTTGACATTCAAAAAGATTATGATAAATTGGAACAAATATTCTTAGGTTTTTGCCGGAAGTTAGATGTACTTCCATCAAAAATGGATACATTAATATGGCTACAGATGAAGCAATCTAATAGATCAATTCTGAAAGGATACACTTAACTAAAAACAAAAAATCTATGTCAGGAAGTTCGAGTGGTGGCGGAATTCCATCGATAAACAGACCTCAAGAGAATGAAAGATGTGAAAATCTTGTCATTAATACAAATTTAGCATCTCCTCAAGCTCAAGTGATTGAAAGTTTACGAATTGGAGATATTCTCTCTGTTCAAATTGCATCTGATCAGGGTCCAATACAAGCTCTTGATGATGATGGGAAGTTAGCTGGGAACATTATATCACGGGAACAAATTCGACTATTAAATTGCATAATTAATGGTACTGAATACGTTGCCGAGGTTATAGCATTAGAAAATGGTCAATGCAGCGTACAAATCCGTGCAGTATGATTGTAGTAGGTGGAACATATTCTGAGATTTGTTTTGAGCCGATATGGGAAAACATATATGGATCAGGTTTACGTGCTGTAAACCTAATACTTGAAAATGATAAATTTCAAAAAGTTGATTTTTATACATGTGCTGACAGGATAGAGATACAGCCATACCTTGAATATACTGCTAAAATCTATAGTAATCTAACTAACCATATTACTGAGGTATTTAAAAGTCCGGAATTTCATTATGATCATCCGTTAAAAACTCCTGTTATCTACCCCAGGCCAGATGTTTTCAGTGCCCATCCAATTCTAATTGAAGTAATGGGTGACAATATTTTGGCATATGGTCTACTAGAAGCTGCAATTAAAATTCAAGGAGATAAAGTTGTTTATGATCCGCAATCTCCTTTCAATCCCAAATCGTTTTCCTCGACTGGATCGAAAGCCAATCAATTAGTTACAATAGTAAACTTATCTGAGGCACAGAAACTTACTAATTGTACACAGATGAAAGATATATTGGACTTCTTCTTTGACAAAGAGCTTTGCTCTGCCCTTATCATAAAAATGGGGGCTAAAGGAGCACTACTATTCGAATCGAAGAATGAAAGGCCAGTAAATATCCCTGTTTTTAGGACCAATAAAGTATGGCCAATTGGTTCAGGAGATGTGTTTTCAAGTTATTTTGCTCTAAACTGGTTTAAAAATATAGATTTAAAAACATCTGCTTTATTAGCAAGTAAAGCTACCGCTATATATTGCAATTCTAAAGACTTGGCCATTTCAAATTCTTTAAATTCATTTGACTACCTCGAATTAACAATTGAAGAATCTCCCAAAGGACAAATTTACCTTGCGGGACCCTTTTTTACTTTCAGTCAAAGATTACTTGTAAATGATATATGGAATAAGTTTAAGACGTTGGGTTTAAAGGTTTTTTCACCTTTTCATGATGTGGGTCATGGTAAGGCTCAAGATGTTGTAGACAAAGATTTAAGAGGATTAGATGAATCTGAGGTGGTCTTTGCAATCATAGATGGTTTAGATCCAGGTACCTTATTTGAGGTAGGGTATGCAATTTCTAAGAAAATAAAGGTAGTCGCTTATGTTCAAAATGAGGGTGAAGAATCATTAAAGATGCTAGAGGGTACCAATTGCATTATTGAGAGTGATTTCGCAACTGCAATCTACAAAACATATTGGACTCTTGCATCAAGATAAGACTGCCATATTACTCTCAGGTGGAATGGATTCAATCGCTCTCTGCTTTTGGAAAAACCCAGCTGTTGCGTTTACAATTAACTATGGTCAGAAACCTGCTAAAGCTGAGATTCATGCTGCATGTCAAGTTGCGAAGTATTTGAACATTGAACATCATATTATTGAGCTTGACTGTTCGGAATTTGGATCTGGTGATATGAGTGGAAATAAACCTCTTTCATTAGCGCCAGCAACGGAATGGTGGCCCTATAGAAATCAACTCCTGGTAACTTTAGCCTGTATGAAAGGCATTAATCTGGGTATAACCGAACTCTATATCGGATCAGTTAAAACGGATTCAATGCATTCCGATGGGACTAAATCATTCTACCAGAAAATCTCAGACTTAATTAGTTACCAAGAAGGTAAAATCATTGTAGGCGCTCCGGCTATTGAGTTGGAAACCGTTGATCTTATAAAGAAATCAGGAGTTCCAACTTCTGTTTTACTATGGGCTCACTCCTGCCACACATCAAATGAGCCCTGTATGAATTGCAATGGATGCAAAAAGTACTTACACACATTACAACAATTGGGATTAGACTAATGGAAAACCCTAGACCTAAGGACAAGCATGAAAAGTTTACTCCTTTTATTTATCCTATAAAACAAAAGCAAAAGCTCAACAAAGAATTTGACAAAAGGGAGGAAGATTTTCTGAAGGTTTTCTTTGCCAGAAGGTCATATAATGAATTCTCGGGAATTTCTATTGCCGAAATAGAAGAGTTACTTTTTTATTCCTGCCATATTATGTCGGGCAGCATGGACGAGTTTGGCTTTTTTCTTACCAAGAGAGTCGCTCCTTCAGCTGGTGCTCGTCATCCAATAGATTTACTGATTTCATTACCAGGGACCATATCCAAAAGGGTTTTGTCTTATTACAATCCAGTTGAACACACCTTGAGTGAATTATCAATAAAAAAAATCAAAGCCTTAAATTTTTTCAAAGAAGTCAATCAGAATCTTTCAATTGAAAATGCCTGTATTATCTGGTTCTCAATTCAATCAGGAAAAACAAGTTCAAAATATCACAACCCTGAAAGCCTTTATTGGAGAGATGCTGGAGTATTACTATATTGCATACAATTAGTCGCTTGTTACTTAAATTTAAAGTCTTGTCCACTTGGATCATTGGCAGCAGATACATTTTATGAACTTTTTGACACAACTGAATTGTTATCTGGTGGAGGTATTTTAATTGGGAAATGAATACCACTAGGATAAAATCCGTAATTCAATTCTTGGATAAAAACCAATGTTAACTATGCAACAAAATGACAAAATAGAACGAGACAGTTTTCTGCCACTGAGACAATTTTAAAATTTCCTCTAAACCTAAAAACGAGGCCAATAGCGCTGATTCAGTTTGTTCCCCGACAAATTAACTCTCAGCATCTACCTGGCGGATTTTTCGTGTTTTGAAAGTCTAAGGCTATGAACAACTTTATAAAATTGCAAAAATGATCTGAATCGATCTGATTAGAAATGATGGATTTTAAACAGAATTCTCTGAATCCATGAATATCAGGATTTTATAAATATCTTCAACTAATTTGAGGTTAGATATTTTATCAGCCTCCGCTACTGAAGAGGATTCATCATCATTTTTGATGGGTGTTTTTTTATACCCCCTTAACTCCTCATAAACTTGGACTTTGAGAGAAAAGATGAATTTATATTTGAGATTAGATAGTTCAATCCTGACGCAATTGATGCAATTATGACGTAATTCATTTATGTGTATAATATGCACCTGCTCCTGTTTTTGTCAGATTGACATAAATGGTCAATTTAAGTTAATATAAAAACCCGAATAACCAGACAGGTGCTTTATTTCCCGATCCAGTTTCAAGATCATCTGAAGCAATTAAATAATATTCAAGATGCTTCACTTGGTTGCTATTTTTGCCTTTACCACCTACCTCAATCGTCAATCCATCAGTAATGAAGTCACCATTAACCGGAGAACTGACATTTAAACCTGCATTTAGCAGCTGATTCAGAACAAATGTCTCCCTGACATTGCCAATATCCGGTTTTTCTTTTAGTGCAAAAGCCAGATTGCTGTTTTCCAGAAATATTTTGTCGGGCTTTTGCAGGGTTGATACTCCTTTTCCTTCGGAATTTAGAGTATTGAGTAACCGTGCATCTTTTAACTGATAGATATATTGATAGACACTGTCCCTGCTCAAATCCAGTTTCCTGGCCAGTGCAGCAATATTTGGTTTAAATGGTACCGATTCTGCTATTACACCCAATAATTTTTTGACCTTTATTGCAGTTCCTGAATTGTACGAAGCGATATAGGCAAGGTCTACGTCGACAATTGTATTTATTACCTGTTTCAGTTTCATCAGATAGGTATCTTCTCCTTCAACAATAATTGGCAAATAGCCGAATTCCAGATATTTGCGGAATGCCGGTAACGGACGAAAATCTTTAGTAATCATCCTGCTAATACTCTGATGATTTTTATTGATATCATGAATACGGATTGCCTCAAAACTTATCCCTTTCGTAAATATTAAAAACTCACGAAACGAAAGTCCTGCAAGCAAATAGGTCATAACTCTTCTGCTTAAATCGGCTTCACCGCGGTAAATATCCAACGCAGAAGAAGCAGAAAAAACTACCTTCATCTCTGGTAATCCATCGTAAATGTTTTTCAATTCTACTGACCATTTAGGGTATTTATGCACTTCATCTATAAATAGGATTTTCCCTCCGTGCTTGTACCAGTCATTCGCAGCATCAAACAAGGTATGATTATAGAACCAGTTATGGTCAGCAGTGATGTAAAGTGCCTCCGGAGGCATTCCAAGGTCATATTTTAAATGCTGTAACATCAATGTGGTTTTTCCGGCTCCTCTTGGTCCCTTGATTCCAATCATCCGATGTTTCCAGTTAATCTGGTTATGCAAATATCTTCGGAAATCATTTTTAATCTGACGAAGAATATTTTCCTGAAATTCTAATAAGCTTTCCATTTGTTATGTCGATTCAATACGACAAATATAAAACATTTATGTTGTTCCTATTCGACATAATGAAATATTTAATAATATTTTTTATGTGGAGAATAATTATTTTATTACTGATAAAGCTTCCACCAGTTTAATAATTCTATCAATATCTCTTATCAAATCAAGGTTAGATATTTCAAACCTCTTGTCTACAAAGAAAAAGCCTGTCGCCGTACGACATCAGTGAGCGTCCAGCCTTTATCCACCCGTGCTTATTTAATACCGAATCAGAGTGATTAAGATCAATTCCCTTTATAGTGGATGTAGATTGAATGTAAAATTCTTAAACCAAATAATGTAAAATTAATTTACGTCTGAAATGACATTTGAATCTTATATCATTGATAACTAGAATATAACATATCTGGCATGATCTTAGGACATTAAATACTAAACAAATTTATTTATCACGGAATTAATATAGAATCGAACAGTGTTAATCATGAAATTGATAATATTCTAACCTTATTTAAAGTCATGAAACCACAATCTACAAATCTGGAGAATAATACTACAGAATTAACTGAAGAACTCATTCAAAGATGTAAAAAAGGTGACCACAAAGCTCAACTTCAGATTTATAAACTCTGTAATAAACCGGTCTTCAGCATATGTTTGAAAATAGTTAATGATCCTGCGACAGCTGAGGACTTAATGCACGAGTCATTTATCCTTGCCTTTGAAAACATAAACTCGTTTATCGGGGATACCAGTTTTTCATCGTGGATAAAGAAGTTCATTAAATATGCCTGATCTTCACAAAGAAGCCGTCACATAATATATTTGAAACGGTTTTTTTATTTTAGTCTTTTCTGTGGTTCTTGAGGCTAATCTTTAAACACAACTTCTAAAGTAATTCAATCCGGGCTGGCATGAAGTCTAAGATCCCTCCTTCTGGTACTCATGTCTACTTTACATAATTTATACATTATAAGCTATTTGTACTTTAATTTCTATGGCTAATGATAATATTAAATGAAATACTGGTAATCGTATAAGATCCCTCCCTGCGGTCGGGTTGAAAGGATAATTTTCAACAATTTAAAACTTTAGAATGTGCGAGGACAAACCGGAAAAGATGCGAACCACACCCTGTATGGTCGCGCCTTAAAGGCTTGTTCAGCGGGCGGACAAACAGAGCGTGGTTGCATGCCTTTTAACGGGAGGATAAAGAAAGCGACAGCCAGAGAAAGTGTATCCAACAAACTCCTGCCCGGCTTATTCATCTTTAAGAATTTCCACAGGCCTGACTCTCAGGGCCCTGATAATCTGATAACTTATTGTTGCAAAAGCCACTGCAAGAATAATTAAAGAGGCTA
Source organism: uncultured Bacteroidales bacterium (assembly GCA_963737255.1). Taxonomy (GTDB): domain Bacteria; phylum Bacteroidota; class Bacteroidia; order Bacteroidales; family VadinHA17; genus LD21. Next base: position 834,897 of record CAVTSB010000001.1, on the reverse strand, counting down.
ATAGAAACTCCCAGATCTGAACTCCGTATTTATTTGCACCAGGCAGTACTTTATAAACATAATATGCTGCTGGCCAAGCTATTAGAAGAGATATAAAAATCAACCGGATAAACCACGATGAGAGAGTTAACATAAAGACTGCCATAAGAAAATCCCAGGACTTTACGTATACCGACCTCTTTCATTTTTCGCTGGGTCATGAATAATATCAGACCAAATATGCCAATGGATGAAATTATAATGGTAAGAATGGCAATCAGACCTGGTTATTCTTTGTAAACTCTGAAAAGCTTTTACGGCATTTTCATTTTGTGTAAGAAATTTAATATCGCTGAACTCAAAGGCATCATCAGGGAAGAATTTCTGAAATTCATCCTTAACAATATTCATTGCCTTCTTTCTCTTTCCCCGGAGCAAAATTTACGGAATATACGCATTTGAGACTATGGAATCCGGAGGAGTCTGTACAGATGAGGTTCATTAGGATTAAAAACTGACTGAATACAGTGTAATCCTTAATTACTCCAATTACCTCATAGTTTTTGCCTGATGCTTTAATACGTTTGCCAATAGGATCCTGCCAGCCAAAAACCTTAGCTGCTGTTTCGTTAATAAGACAATTATTTCTGTCAGCAGGATACTCTTTTGAAAAATTTCTTCCTGATATCATTTTCAATTCATAAGTCGGGACAAAGTCATAGCTTATATTGCTGTATCTCACAAAGACTTTTTCATCAGGTTTTCCTCCTTCCCAGTTCAGATCGTCACCTCCGGGAAGGATAAATGGAATATAATCAGAAACGCAGGCGTCTTTAATCTCACGATGTTCAAGCAACCGCTGCTTTAAAGGTTCGAATGAACCTTCTTTGCTTGTCACAATATTCGAATACAATATCGTTTGGCTGTTAAAGCCCATATCTTTTGTCAGCATGAAATTTGTCTGCCTGAAAATTATAAAGGCAACGATAAGCATAAAAACCGAAATGCTGAACTGGATGGTAACAAGGATCTTTTTAAGGTTTATACCATTTGATTTTTCAGAAATAAACTTTTGTTTCAGGGCAGCCACGGGGCTATAGGAAGAAATAATATAAGCGGGGTGTATGCCTGATAAAAATCCTGTTATAAGGGTTACAGCCAGGATTATGAAAATGAGTTTTGGATTTTCAAGAATGTTCGGGAAGGTTCCCCATCCTATCATATTATTCAAAGAAGGAAGTGCCAGTTGAGCAATAAAAATACCTGTCAGAGATGCTGCTATCGTTAATGACATCGACTCAAACATGAACTGAAACCAGAGGCGTCTCTTGTTAAAGCCCAGCGTTTTTTTAATTCCTATTTCCCTGAAGCGGTTTGTTGCACTGGCGGTCTGCAGATTGATGAAGTTTATTGAAGAAAGGATAAGGATAAGGACTGACAGAAAAGTAAGAAGACCAATTGCTATATACAATGAAGGATCGAAGAAAGGATTCACATTAAGTTTCGACATCGGACGCAGATAAGGATGATGCTCTTTGCGGAAATCCTTAAGTGCATCATAAATTTTGTTATCTATAGCTGCAGGATTTGCATTTGGCTTCAGCAAGACATATGTGTGAAATGAATATCCCCAATAATTATTTTCATAATTCTTCTGCCCTGTAAGAGCAGCATATGAAAGCATTGGAAGAAGGTAAACCGGCCTCCAGGTTGTACTGACCGGAAGATCTTCAAATACTCCTGTAACATTGAAGACAACCTTATTTTCACCATAAACCTGTTTACCCAGGGCATTTCCTCCCGGGAACAGTTTATCAGCCAGTTCTTTTGACAGGACAATTGAATAGGGCTTGGTAAGGGCTTGATTGGGATCCCCTTCAATAAATTTAAAAGTGAAAATATCAAAGACTGACTGATCTGCATAATATCCAAATCGCGACAGGAACTGGTTTTTCTTATCAACAGACAGAAAAACTCCGCTTTTGTTATTGTCACCTACATCATGAATCAGGGCAATTTTTTCAATTTCAGGGAGGTCAATAAGGTCTTTCCGGCTGAGAGCTGCTGTAACACTCCAGGTATGTTTCATTGTATTTTCCTTCTGATCCATAAATAGCTGAAGCCTGTAAATCCTATCGTAATTTGTATTGTAATTATCCCACATAAATTGACCGCTTATGAACTGGCTTATTACTATAAATGTGGCATATCCGATTATCAGGTTGGCAAAGATTATTAAATAGAGCAATTTTTCTTTGAAAATCCTTCGGAGCAGCATATAAATTGATTGTGATATCATTTTTTAATTGTATTTGAGTAAGTTTAAATTGCTGATACGAGCTTATCGAACCGGCTCAAAAACCTTATCGGATCTTTCCATTACAAGCTGTCCCGTCAAACAGGTTAACAATCCTGTGAGCTCTTTCAGCATGACCAAGGGAATGTGTGACCATAATGATAGTCGTACCGGTAGTATTCAATTCTTCAAGTAATTGCATAACCTGTTCCCCATTGGTTGAATCGAGGTTTCCGGTAGGCTCATCTGCAAGAATAACTTTTGGGACGTGTTATAAGGGCACGGGCAATAGCTACCCGCTGCTGCTGACCTCCGGAAAGTTGTTTCGGGAAATGGTTTTTCCTATGGCCAATTCTCATTTTTTCAAGGATCTCATCCACTTTTTTCCGTCGCTGAGACTTTTGGCTCTCCCAGTGCCAGCAGAGGCAATTCGACATTTTCATAAATATTCAGATCATCAATAAGGTTGAAGCTTTGAAAAATAAACCCAATATTTCCTTTACGCAGATTTGTCCTTTGTTTTTCATTGAAACCGGAAATTTCAATACCATCGAAATAATATTCTCCGGAATCAGAATTGTCGAGCAGACCCAGGATATTCAGTAATGTTGATTTTCCGCATCCGGAAGGCCCCATTACTGCAACAAATTCACCCTTGCCGACTTCAAGGTTAACATTATTAAGTGCCGTTGTTTCGACCATTTCTGTCCGAAAGACTTTCGATAAATTGACTGTTTTTATCATAATATTTTTTGTTTTCCTTTAATGAGTCTAAATTCGTGCCAAACATGTTTAATATCTAATAATCAATATAATATAAAAATGTAATTCTTGTAGAAGTAAAATTTTTTTACATAGAAATGATAAAATATTTTTACATTTAATGAATATTTGATAATGCTATGAAAAACAAAAAACTGCTTATAATTGATGATAATCCTGCGATCCTCAATGCTCTTAAACTACTTGCTGAAAACGGAATATGAATCTGTCAAAACAATTTCCAATCCTAATCAGCTTTATTCAGAGCTTGAAAAAAGTGAACCGGATGTGATTTTGCTCGACATGAATTTCAGAGCCGGAGTAAATACCGGAAATGAAGGCTTATTCTGGCTTAGGGAGATTAAAAAGAAAGCACCCCTGGTAGAGGTGGTTATGATAACTGCTTATGGCGACATTGAACTGGCAGTCAGATCACTTAAGGAAGGTGCGGCAGATTTTGTATTAAAACCATGGGATAATGAAAAGCTAAAAGCTACACTGGACGCAGCCTGCAGGCTGAGAAAGTCGAACCTGGAGATTTCACATTTAAAATCAAAGGAGAAATTACTGAAAAAGGATGCTAATAAAAGCTATCCTTTGATTATTGGTAAGTCACGTGTAATGCAGGAAATAATGAATCTGATAGATAAGATAGCCGGTACCGATGCCAGTGTCCTGATAACAGGAGAAAATGGGACAGGCAAAGAGCTTATTGCCAGGGAAATACACAACAGGTCTAATCGTAAAAATGAATTATTTGTTCTTGTTGATTTAACATCTCTGGCTGAATCCCTTTTTGAAAGTGAACTTTTCGGACATAAGAAAGGATCTTTTACAAATGCGTATGAAGATAAAACAGGCAGATTTACAATGGCCGATAAAGGAACTCTTTTCCTGGATGAGATAGGAAATATTCCTCTGAACCTGCAGGCAAAAATTCTTACAGTTCTTCAAACAAGGGTTGTAACTCCAGTTGGTTCCAATAAGGAAATTTCTGTGGATTTCCGTCTGATAAGCGCCACGAATAAGAAACTGACAGCTATGGTTGCACAAAATCAGTTCCGGCAGGATCTTCTTTACAGGATGAATACAATATTAATTCATTTGCCACCATTGCGAGAGAGATTGGAGGATATTGAAGATCTGGCGAACCATTTCCTTAAAATATATGGAAAGAAATACAACAAGAATTACCTCGAACTGCAAAAAGACGGGTTGGAGAAGCTTAAAAAAAACCAGTGGTTTGGAAATATCCGGGAGTTGCAGCACACTATTGAAAAAGCGGTGATCCTTGCCGAGGGGGACAAATTAAAGTCAACGGATTTTGTTTTTTTTGATAATGATGTTATTGTCATGAATGAAACAGAAACACTCGAAGAGATGGAGAGAAAAATGATCATCAGTACTTTGAAAAAGAATAATTTTAACCAGTTAATGACTGCAGAACAACTGGGAATAACCAGGCAAACCCTGTATAATAAAATAAAGAAATATGGAATCTGAAAAGCTATTAAATATTAGGGTTAGAGTAATTCTGCTTTTACTTACCTCACTTTCATTCCTGGGGGCGGGATTTTTTTATGAAAAGCATATGTTGTCTGTTTCCATTATTTTATTGATTTCAGGTCTTATATGCATCCTACTGGTGAACAGGATCTATAATGCAACAAACGAAGCAATTATGTTTTTATTTGATTCTCTCCGTAATGATGATACTATCAATCCGATTTCAGGAGAAAATCAAAAACAAAGGTTTGATGAGGGTATATGAAAGCATGAATCGCTTAAACGATTACTTCCAGGAAATAAAGCTCAGAAATGAATATAATGAATCATACTACAGATCACTTATTCAAAATTCTTCAGCCGGACTGATAGTCCTGAACAGCAATAACAAGATTGAATTGATCAATAAAACAGCCTGTACTTATGCAGGCATATCACCAGATACAACAAATCCTGACCTTTTGAGAATCAGGCATCCTGCTTTTTATGAAGCGGTCAGCAATCTGAGACCAGGAGAAAATGTAACATATAAAAGCTCTGGTTTCAAATAATCTGCAATTATTATTTTTCAGGGCAAGCATGATTCGCAGAAAAGATGAGGAGCTAAAGCTGATATCAATTCAGGATATCAGGCATGAACTGGAATCGAAGGAACTGGAATCTTACAGAAAGCTGATAAGTGTTCTGACTCATGAGATAATGAATATCCTTTCTCCCCTGACATCTGTAGCCAGGGAATTGCACACATTATTCAATTTTGATGGAAAGCAAAAGAAAAGTCCCCAGGTTGATGAGTCTGTAATAAAGACTGCTGTCAGCGGACTTCAGCTTATAAATGAGCAGAGCAACAGCCTCGTTAACTTCATGAACAATTATCGAAAGATTTCCAAATTACCCCAGCCGGAATTCAGCCCATTTTCGGTTGATGAGTGGATTGAACAGTTGAAAATTGTCTTTACAGGCAAGATGAAAGAAAGCAATATTGAATTCACAATTTCTGCGGAAAAGTCATTAAATGAAATAATTGCCGATAAAAAGCTTCTGAACCAGGTAATGATAAATCTTATTAATAATTCCCTGGATGCGGTAATGGAAATTGAAGGGAAGAGGAAGATAGAAATCATTATGTTAAAGAATTCACTGAACAGAATAATCATAAAGATCATTAATAACGGACCCGTGATTCCCGGAGATTTACTGGAGAAAATTTTTGTTCCATTCTTTACAACAAAGAAAGGAGGATCTGGTGTAGGATTAAGTATATCACAGGAAATTATGAAAATGCATAATGGATCAATCGTAGCCATATCTTCTGAGAAAAGCCAGACTTGTTTTATCCTGGAGTTTTAATCTTGATTACTATTTGTTAATATACAAAGCGGTTGGATGAAAAATATTGATAATTAAAACTCAGGCCAAGGTTGAATTAATGATCTTGTTTCCTTAAAGACAATCCGCCAGGTTAATAATTTTACTGATATCTCTTATTAAATCCAGGTTAGATTTTTCGTCACATTGCGTTACTAATAAAAAGACCCGAGTCATGCCGAAGGCGGGACAGAGCTTTTTCTTTGTTAAGCACCCCTAAGAGTATCAAGCCGAGTGAAACGAGGCTTAATCCTCCATACTTTTCGCCCCCAAACCCCCTGAAGGGAACTTAAAATTTAGCATCAGGAACAAACGAATAGCAAAGTTAGAAGTTCTGCATTCGATTGTTCAAATGGTCATACATCAATCCTTACTTAACGCCCCAGGCGGAGCTATTTCCCTTTTACCAGCGTGATGGTTCCTGTCCAGTGATGATGTGAATTTGGGTCCAGATCACTATTATAGTCATCGGTCATAATAGTGCCTGTTGCCCCTGCAAAACGTCCTGTACCTCCCAGAACAATCATTGGATCTTTCCAATATGAATTAACATAATCAGGATGGTAATCCAGTCTCCCCGTCATAACCTGTCCCTCGCCGGAAAGATACAGCATATCACCATTAGCAGCAACAAGATATATTTCACCCGTGGCATAGGTCCCGGTCGCCACATTGCAGCAGAAATCAAAGTATGCATAAGTCTTTCCAAGATGAGTAGCTGTCCCATTTGCAGTAACAATTATATGATACATATAAGGGTTCTCTTCAGAATAGCCACATTTTACTTCCGGTTCCTGTAAATTATACTCCCCTATAAGATCGGCTTTAAAAGGCATGGCCACCATGACAGGCTGGTCATGACCACCATTCATTGTTTTTCCTAAAGGTTCGTCACCCCAGAAACTGTCGGATTTCGAACAGGCAAAAAGCAGCCCGATACCTAAAATAAAGAATAATAGTTTTTTTAGTGTCTTCATAGTTGATAGATGTTAGTTGATAAAACAAACCTTATTCAAACCAGTAGCAATTTTTTATGAATTGAATTGAATTGAATGTCAAAGTCTTACTCTTTCCCATGTTAACACAACAAAAGCTCCCGGAGCTACTTTTTAGTAAAACAATATTTTACTTATATCACAAAGGTAGAACAGGAACAGGGTACCATATAGCAACTATGTTTCAAATTGCTTAAATTTTAGTACAAGTACTTAAACTATGTTTCATTAGCATGAAAAATCAATCCTGGCTGGCCTTTCTTGTATGGTACGAAGCAAGTCCTGCCTTGAAAACATATTGGAAAACGTTGACCTGTTTTAGAGTCCTCTTAGTCTATTAAATAAAACTCTGGTTTGTCTATTTATGAGAATGTGAAAATATCATTGAAGAAATGATCGCTGCAAATAACATTCATTTCTTTAGAATTCCTGTTCTCATGTGATAGTTTATTAATTTCTCCACCTGTTAATTACTTCAAAAAATTAAATTCATTTGAAGCAAAGCTAAAAGCTGTTAAATCGTCAGCTTCAAAAACTTAAATGCGACAGCGGAAATGTGAGTTGAGATGACTGATATGCAGGTTGAATTTTGATCTGATTACTGAGTTTCCTGTCAGCTCTGTCAGGATTAAATTCTTAAGTATCTTTTTTACCGACTTGAAAACCAAGTTTTAAATTCGGAGACTTTAGCCTTGCTGACAATTATTTTTTCCGGAGTTTGCACCTTCAGGTTGACAGAAAGTTTGCTGTTAAACCAAAAATCAATATCCTTAACTGCTTTCCTCGCGATAATGAACTGCCGGTTGGCACGGAAAAACAATTCCGGATCAAGCATACCCTCCAGCTCGTCAAGGGTATTTTCCATGCTATATGCCTTACCGTCAAGCGTGAAAACTTTAACAACGCCGTGATCAATATAAAGATAACCTATATCATCGGCTTTCAGCGGCATCAGTTTGTCCCCTTTCAGTGGAATAAGGAAATTGGATTTATATACTGATCTTTTCTTGAAATATGATATCAGGTTCTTCAATTCATTATCTATAAATCCTGATGTCCTGGAAAACCTGCTAAGCTTATCCAGGGACCGCTTGACATCAAAAATATCAAGTGGTTTAAGAAGGTAGTCAATACTGTTAACCCTGAAAGCCTTCAACGCGTATTCATCATAAGCAGTCACGAAAATTACAGGGCAGTCAACCTGCACTCTATTAAAAATCTCAAAAGCCAGCCCGTCGGCAAGATGAATATCCAGGAAAAGAAGATCTGGCGGATCATTGTTCCTGAAATATTCAATTGTTGAATTAATGCTGTCAAGGGTATTTATTATATTAAATGATCCCAGATCCTCAAGAATCTTCCTTAGATTCTGTGCAGCAAGAATTTCGTCTTCAACTATTAAAGCCTTCATTTTTTGATGGATATATAAGAGGCAGTTCAACCTTGAATTCATTGTTTCTGTTGGAAATAGTTATTTCCTTTCCGGAAAGATACTGGTACTGTTTTGAAAGATTTGAAAGCCCGATTCCTGAACTGAACTCTTTTGATACTCTTTCCTGGATAGGATTAGTAACTACCAGGTTTTGATCGGCAGTGGTCCCGATCTTTATCGTAAAAGGATTCTTATTGCTGATTTCGTTATGTTTGATTGCATTTTCAATAAGGATCTGGATAGCCAGCGGCGGAAGTCTGTAGTTTTTATACCGGTCGTCAACCGAGGTTTCAACCCTTAAACTGGCTCCGTATCTTATTTTCACAAGATGCAGGTATGATTCAGCCACTTCCAGTTCTTCATAAAGACTTTTCGACTGAGCATCGATGCTGCTTAAGGTGTATCTGAGCACAAGGGAAAGATGACTGATATAAAGCTTGGCATCTTTTGCATCCTGATCTATCAGTTCCCTGAGTGCGGTAAGGGAATTAAACAGAAAATGCGGGCTCATCTGATTTTTAAGAGATTCATACTGACCAAGCAGTTTCTCATTTTTCAGCTTTTCGTTTTCTATTTTAACAGATTGTTTGTCATAAATAGTCTTTATAAAAATGATTCCACTGATGACAATTGTTGCTATTAAAAGATCACGAAATGAGTGTATCAAATTAAACATGTTTGCATCAGGTTCTTTATAAATTAAATGTTTTAAACCAAAAAATGCTTCGGTTAAGACTGTAACCGATACAACCGTTAATATAATCGCAACCGAAATCCTTTTTGAATTGAGATGCCGGCTACTGTCTAACGGTCTTAATATAAAATAGTTGATAATGAATGTGAGAAAAGCAACCAATGAGCTTATCAGCACCTGACTTATAACAATACCAGGCCTTAAATCACGTGTACTAACCCCGGTATTTTCTGAAATAAGCCCGAATCGTTGCATTATACTATTAAAATGTATAAGGATTCCCAGTACCAGGGATATGATTAATACAACACCTAAATAGTTCCAAAACTGTTTTGTTTTCATAATTCAAAGATACCTCACTAAAAGAAATACAGAGGATAAAAGAGCTGAAATGGTAAATGAAGCAATTGAAACTGCCAAAATTATGGTCGAAATTTAAAGCTGCCATGGAAAAAAACCATTTATAACTGCAGCCTTAGATACCCCGGAATTGACTGCCACGGATACGTACAAATCTCCTTAGATATTTCATAACTTTGTTTAAAGTTGATCCGGATTATTTAACATCTGTGGGGAGTTATATACATATTGGAAAAGCACTGATTAACGGGGCTGTAGATTTGACTCAGGTCATTACGAATCCGAAGGAGCTGACTCTTCTCCCGGAGGATGACGGACTTCAGATTGTTGATTATGTAAAAGGTGATTTTGAGTGGTGGTATTTTGATATAAATGATTATAAAGCAGGTTGTTTTTTAAAGATTGTTTTACATGTTGGTACTGATCCCCTAAGAACCCGGGTATTTCCACAAGTAGCAATTTCTGTAAATACACCTGAAAAGAGTGAAAGTTTTTTTCATCCCTTTGTTATTGAAGATTTGAAATCTGATACCCAACAATGCAATATAACAGTCGGGGATGCACTAAAAATTTGGGAAGAATTTAATGATCATCACGTATATTTCATTAAAATTGATATTCCCGGATATAAGTGTAATTTCAAGTTTACAGGAGAAGTAGAGGGGTGGAAACCTTTTGGAAAGAAAATTCCATACCAGTCAGGAAAAAAGAAAGTCGATTTTTCCTGGATAATTCCCATACCAAAGGCCCGGGTAGAGGGAGATTTTTTCTACAAAGACAAGCAATATAATCTGACCGGAGCAACCGGCTATCACGATCATAATTATATAAAACCAGACAGAAAAAATCCCCTTTACCTCGATGATCTGGCAATTAAATGGTTCTGGGGGAAAAGCTATGCCGGCAGGTACACAGTTATTTTTGCGGATATCTACTGCAGAACAAATCGTACCCTCTCATTAATGGTGGCTGAACAAAATAAGATAATCTATAGCTCAAATAATCTGATTGACTGCTCAGTTTTATCCTTTGGCTTTGACGATGATATTAAAGTTACATACCCGGCTACACTAAGAATAAAATCACTTGATGTGCAATTTCCTTTTCAGGCAGAGTTTGATTTTGATAAAATCCTTGACAGGAAAGATCTGTTGGAAGGGGTCAACCCGGTATTAAAGTTTTTTATCAGGAAACTAATCGCCAAACCTGCATATCATGGGATACTTTCGAAGGTCAGATTAAATATTAATAACAACATATCTTGAGGGATCCGGGAATTTTGAATCAATGGTTTTCAGAGAAAAATGATCACTGGTGACCGGCAGGAAATCCTGATAAATCCGGGATATTTCCGGTATTCTTCCAATTATTGTTTAAGCCCGACACATCGCCCTCTTATTACCAGTCACATCGTAATCAACATATATAACTAAGCAACCTTGCATGATTCCTTCAGCGTTTAAGTACACTGATAAATTCCTTTATGTTCATGAAGCCTCCTCCTGTCTCGGTCAACATCTTTACAAATGCGCTTCCTATTATTGCTCCATCGGCCATATAACAAGCATTACTGAAGGTTTCTTTATCTGAAATTCCGAATCCAATCAATCGGGGGTTTTTCAGCTTCATTTCTCTGATTCTTTTGAAATAAGATCGTTGTTTTTCAGAAAAATCGCCCTTGATTCCGGTAATTGAGTGTGATGATACAAGATACAGGAATCCTTTGCTAATACTGTCAATACTGCGTATGCGATTGTCATCCGTTTGTGGCGTGATAAGAAAAATGTTGTATAAATCCCTTTTCTCAAATATCCCGGAATACTGATTTAAATATATTTCAGGAGGAAGATCAGGTATTATGACACCGTCAATCCCGATTTCGACACATTTATTGCAGAAATTCTCCAATCCGAATTTTAAGACAGGATTAATATACCCCATAAGTAACAATGGAGTTGAAACAGTTTTCCTGATGTCGGCCAATTGATTAAAAAGCAGTCTGATACTCATACCATTTTGTAAAGCTTTTTCACTGCTTCTCTGGATCACAGGTCCGTCTGCAATGGGATCAGAAAACGGGATTCCTATTTCGATCATATCGGCTCCCGCCTTTGCAAGGTCTCTGATTACGTCAGTCGTTGAGTTAATTGTCGGATGACCCGATGTAAAGAAAACAGAAAGTATGTTTCCCCTGCGGGTTCGGAAGAGTTCATCAATTCTATTCATCTGATTTGAGTTTTAAATATCCTGTATCGGGTATTTCTGATTCATGATCTTCCATATACCTGATATATGCGGCCATATCCTTATCTCCCCGGCCTGAAATTGTCACTACAACAACATCGTCGCGTCTGAATCTGATTTTACCAAGTATAGCGAGAGCATGAGCTGTTTCCAGAGCAGGAACTATTCCTTCAAGCCTGGTAAGACTGAAAGCCGCTTCAAGAGCTTCAGTATCTGTAGCGGATTCAAAGAAAACTCTGCCCGTTTTATTAAGATGTGCAAACAGTGGGCCAATCCCGGGATAATCAAGGCCGGCAGAGATGGAATAAGGTTCTATTATCTGTCCATCATCATTTTGCATAAGAATGGTTCTGCTGCCGTGAATCACTCCGGGTGAACCAAGTGCAATTGTTGCAGCCGACTCTTTTGTTTTGATTCCCTTACCCGCCGCTTCAACAGCTATTAATTTCACTTTTTCATCATCCAGATAATGATAAAATGAACCGGCAGCATTACTCCCTCCTCCGACACAGGCAATAAGGTAATCCGGATCCGCTTTGCCTGTCTGATCTTTAACCTGCCATTTCAATTCCTCACTGATCACCGACTGAAGTCTTGCAACAATATCCGGATAAGGATGTGGTCCTACTACTGAACCAATTATGTAATAAGTATCAAGAGGATTGTTGATCCAGTCGCGAATGGCTTCATTAGTAGCATCTTTTAAAGTCATGTTGCCACTGGTAACAGGCACCACTTCGGCGCCCAGCATTTTCATTCGCAGTACATTAGGCATTTGTCGTTCAACATCCAGCTTTCCCATATAAACAACACACTTCAGCCCCATAAGTGCACATACGGTCGCTGTTGCAACTCCATGCTGACCAGCCCCGGTTTCAGCTATTATTCTGGTCTTTCTGAGTTTTTTTGCTATTAATATCTGCCCGAGTGTATTGTTGATCTTATGGGCACCTGTGTGATTCAGGTCTTCACGCTTCAGATAAATGCGGGCATTATGAACAGCTGATAAATTTACTGCATGAAATAAAGGAGAGGGTCTGCCAGCATAGTCGCGTAAAAGACTTGAAAGTTCATTCCTGAAATCCTCACCGGCCATTATAGTCAGATAGTTCTCCTGAAGTTCCTTAATGTTCGGATACATCAATTCAGGAATAAATGCCCCTCCAAATTCACCGTAATAACCACGATCGTCTACATTGAAATTCATATATCACTTCTTTTGATTTCATTAATAAAGTTCTTCACGCATACACTATCCTTAATACCGGTAGATATTTCAAACCTGCTGTTAATATCGATTGCAAAAAGCTCACTATTCAAAACAGTTGCTTTTATATTCGTATCTTCAGGCCCAATTCCTCCGCTAAGGAAAAAAGGTTTCTTAAAACTATAGTTTCCTAATATCCCCCAGTCGAATTTATTTCCGCTTCCTCCATGTTTTTCATACTTTGTATCAAAGAGGAAATAGTCACAGACTTCTGAATAGTGGTCTGTTATTCGCGGATCAAAGTCTTTTCCCACACCAAAAGTCTTAATTATCAATAATCCATAAGCCTTCAGGGATTTGCAGTAATTAACGGATTCATTACCATGAAGCTGTATAACATCAAGGCCGGCATATTCTGCTAATTCCAGAACCTTTGACGGTTGTTCATCCACAAAGACTCCGGTTCTTTTTATTCCTTCAGAAACATTTGAAAAAAGTGTTTTATCCGGGGTCCCTCCGACATAGCGTTTTGAATACCGATAAAATACGAATCCGATAAAATCAGCGCCGCTTTCTGATATCGCCTTTACATTTAAAGGATTGTTTAATCCGCAGACTTTTACACTGATCAATTTTTGCATTTCACTTTATCTTTTTTACAAAATCAGCAAAAGCAATAACAGGATCAGGCTTACTCATAAAATATTCACCGATAAGAAATCCGTTATACCCTGCATTCCTTAGCTCAATAACCGTTTGAACATTTGATATTCCGCTTTCCGATATCTTAATAAATTCTCCCGATATCTTTTCTGCAAGCCTGGCCGAAAGGTTGACACTTGTTTTTAATGTGTCAAGATCACGGTTATTTACGCCGATAATGTTCACATAATCATTTACATTATCAAGTTCTTCTGCAGAATGAATTTCAAGTAATACTTCCATGTTCAGGGATCGGGCAAGAGTGGCAAGCTTCAGGATCTGTGATTTCTCCAGCACAGAGGCAATAAGCAATATGGCATCTGCGCCTATAGCTTTTGATTCCAGAACCTGAATTTCATCAATAATAAACTCCTTTCGCAGTACCGGAATATTGTTGTGATCCCTTGCCTGTAAAATGTCGGTACAATTTCCGCCAAAAAAAAGGTTATCCGTCAGAATGGACAGGGCTGATGCCCCGGCTCCGGAATATCCTTTAGTAACCTCCTCCACCGTTGAATGAGAGTTTATCATGCCTCCTGATGGAGATTTTCTCTTAAATTCAGCTATAATCCCCGATCTGGAAGTATCCAATATAAATTCAGAAAGAGAGAAAGTTGTTCTTGCAAAAAGAGTGCTCTTCTCAAAATCGCTGAAAGCAGTTTTTTTCCTGATTAGTGCGACCTCTTTCCTTTTATTCAAAATAATCTTTTCAAGGATATTCATGACTGCATTTCGATAAGTCTTGAAAATGCTCCAAGTGCTTTTCTCCCAAGAAGTGAATCTTCGGCAATACCCCTGCATTCATCAAGCGATTTTGAAGGGTAGAAGCACCTGACTGCCATCTGGGAATTGACTATTACAACATTATTCTGTGCTTTTGTCCCGGTTCCTTTCAGAATGTCAATAAATATTCCGGCAGCTTCATTCACAGTCTTTCCTCCATGAAGATCAGCAGGTATAGTCTTTTCATAGTCTAAATTCCCGGGAGAAATGATCTGTTCAGCGCCATTGAGAATATACTTAAATTCTGACGTCAGTGAAATTTCATCATAACCGTCAAGACTGTGAATAATTGAATAGTTGCATGAGGTACTCTGTAATAAATAGTTATAAAGACGGGCCAGTTCAAGGCTGTAGACTCCAATAAACTGGTTTTCCGGGAAGGAGGGATTGACCAGCGGTCCAAGCATGTTGAAAAAAGTCTTGACCTTCAAAGCCCTGCGAATCGGAACAACCGTTTTCATTGCCGGGTTGAACAATGGGGCATGCAAAAAACAAACACCTATCCCATCGATTTCTCTTTTTAATTTATCACTGTCACTCGAAAATTTATAACCAAAATGCTCCATTATATTTGAAGAACCACATGCTGAGGTAATCCCATAGTTTCCATGTTTTGCAACCTTTATTCCGGCCCCTGCAAGAACAAATGCAGAAAGGGTGGAAATATTGAAGGTATCTTTTCCATCCCCCCCGGTCCCGCACACATCAATAGTTTTAAAATCGGACAAATCAATCCTTATGCATTTATTAAGAAGAGCATCACGGAAACCAGACAACTCTTCAACAGTGATAGATCTCATGAGATATACTGTAATGAATGCTGCAATCTCTGAATCTGAATACTTATTTGTTGCTATGTTGGTCAGCACTTCTTCTGCTTCACTCCGGTTCAGGGTTTTCTGTTCAAAAAGATGATTAAGTATTTTTCTCATTATTTATGATTGATTTAATATTTAAAATCCAAGCTTTGCATAACATCCTCTGGTTATAATACTATTTCTCAATCCAGTTCCTGATAATGTCAAGACCATATTCCGTAAGTACCGACTCAGGGTGAAACTGAAGTCCCTTTACATCATAATATCTGTGACTTAATCCCATTATGATACCATTTTCATCTTCACAGGTGACTCTAAAACAATCCGGCAGGTTTTTGCGAGACACAACCCAGGAATGATAACGCCCTGCCATTATTATCGGAGGAATATCCTTAAATAATGGATCCTCGGGTACTTTTATCCTCAAGGGTGAAGAAATCCCATGATAAACAGTACTGAGGTTAAGTAGCTTCCCTTCAAATGCCTCACAAATAGCCTGATGCCCAAGACAAATTCCCAGGATGCTTTTGGAAGATCCATAACGTCTTATGACATCAAGGCATATTCCTGCTTCAACTGGAATACCTGGCCCTGGAGAGATAAGAATATTATCATATTTATCAACCTCATCAAGACTAATTTCATCATTCCTGTATACCGAAGGACAAGTACCTGTAAGCTTTTCAAGGTAATGTACCAGGTTAAATGTGAATGAATCATAATTGTCAATTACCAGCATCTTTTTCATTTTAAATTAAGATTAAATTTCCCCGATCACAGTTGTTTTGAAATATAAGTTATAGCAAAATGCTTTCCCTATAGAATGCTTTTCGTTGTATGATTTATTTAATGCTTTCCGCCATTTCAACAGCCTTTTTAAGCGCTCCAAGTTTATTGTTGACTTCCTGCAACTCGTTATCCTCATTTGAGCCGGCCACGATACCGGCGCCTGCCTGGTAATATAGAACATTCCCCTTGCTGAGAAATGTCCTTATCATAATTGCATGATTAAAAGATCCTCTGAAATCAAGAAATCCGATTGCTCCGCCATAATAGCCCCGTCTTTGATTCTCATATTTATCTATTAGCTTCATTGCCATGTGTTTGGGAGCCCCGGAAAGTGTTCCTGCCGGGAATGTGGCCGTAATCATTTCAGGGAATGAAATTCCTTCTTTAAGTTCCCCCGAAACAGATGAGACAAGATGGATGACATGAGAATAAAACTGCACTTCCCTTAACCTTTCGACCGTAACATTTCTGGCATGACGACTGATATCGTTGCGGGCCAGGTCGACCAGCATAATATGCTCGGCATTTTCCTTTTGATCGTATGAAAGCCGTTCAGCAATCATCTTATCATTCTCGTCATTGCCTGTTCGTTTAAATGTACCGGCAATAGGATTTATATATACTTTTTTCTTCTTTATCAATAAATGTGCTTCCGGAGAAGAGCCGAAAATTTTATAATTCCCGAAATCAAAATAGAACAGGTAGGGAGACGGATTAATAGAGCGCAGGGCTCTGTACACATTAAAATCATCACCTGTAAAATGGCGTGAAAACCGCCGCGATAGAACAACCTGAAAAACATCACCCCTGTGACAATGTTCTTTACCCTTCCTCACCATTTCCCTGAACTGATCATCAGAGATATTCTGCTTTTCATCACTTACAGCTTTGAATCCGTATATTGCAAAGTTACTGCTGTTCAGGAGCGTCTCTATCCTTTCTATCTCGCCCGGGTCATCATCAATCTGGTTTTCTATAATTTGCAGAACATTTTGAAAATGATTTATGGCAATTATGTATTTATATAAATTATACCTCACTTCAGGAATTTTGTATTCATCCCTTATTTCGGGTTTAAACTTTATTTTCTCAAAATGTTCCACAGCATCATAAGAAATGTAGCCAAATAAGCCATTTACCGGTATCTCCTGTATTGTATCAGACTGACTGAATGAGTCAATAAAAAAAGAGAACCGGTCAGTGAATGTATTCTTGTCAGTCACTTCCGTCAATATTTTTGATCCGTCAGGATATAGTTCAGTTATTGTTCCATTATCAACCTCAAAATGAGCCAGCGGTTTCAGACATATGAAAGAATAGCTGTTTTCATTGCCATGATAATCTGAGCTTTCCAGAAGAAGGGAGTTTGGATAAACATCTCTTAACCGGAGATAAATGCTGACAGGGGTAATCGTGTCTGCCAGTAATTGTCTGGACTTTGTGTTGATAATATATTTCTTCATTTTATTGTTTTGTTAACCAGTTATCGTTTTTTGTTTTTCGCATTTATAAATAAAAAAACGGCCTGTCGTGAGCACGACAGGCCGCTGTTTAATATCCTAAGATGTACAAACCGGAAGCCCCCTCACCTTGATTTGAGAGATCTGCTATACCACCAGCACCAGTTTGTACTAAATACTATCATATTGTTAATTCTATCAGAACAAAGGTAATTTTTGATTTTTTAAAAAGCAAATAAAATTAAATAACCGGAACAATATAAGAATTTCGCTTCAGTACATTCTGTTAACAGGCTATTCCTTCTCCTGAACCATGACAGGCCAAATCAAAGTCAGATATTTCATACCACTTGTTAGCACCTCGGGTGGGCGATTCTTAAGATTTTTACTACCTTTGATATAATGTATAAATAACAAGAAATGAAAACGTTGACAGTTTATTATGCAGGTATGAAGTTGCCCTTAAGAAAACCTGACATATTAAAAAAATAGCTTATCTATGAAAACATTGAAAAAAATTCTCAAAATCTTTTTGATTATCATTGTAATTCTGGTCCTTGGCTTTATTGGACTTATTCTATATGCCATAGTTTCAGACTATAAACCTCATGATATAGAACTGATAGCCCGGCCGGATAATCCTTCGGTATTGAAGGATTCGCTTATTTTCAGCCTTTTAACCTGGAATATCGGTTATGCCGGACTTGACAAGGATATGGATTTTTTCAAGGATGGCGGAACAAAAGTTATTACGCCGGAGGATAATTGCCGGGAAAATATTTCCGCAATCTCTGATTTTCTGCTGAGAAATGACACAGTTGACTTCATACTTTTACAAGAGATTGACAGGGACAGCAAAAGAAGTTACCGGATCGATCAATATCAGAGACTGTCAGAAAAACTATCCGGCTACCATCCTTTCTTTGCAAAAAATTATGATGTCTTTTTCGTTCCCGCTCCACCCACAAAACCTATGGGCAAGGTTGTTTCCGGAATAGCCACCTTGTCAAAATTCATACCTGAATCATCAACAAGATATTCCCTTCCGGGAGATTTCGGTTTCCCCACACAGCTTTTCTATCTGGACAGATGCTTTATGTTCAACAGGTTTAGGATTGAGAATGGGAAAGAACTCGTAATGATCAACACTCATAACGAAGCATTTGATGCAGGCGGCGATATAAGAAAGGCTCAGATGGAAATGCTCAGGGAATTTGTTCTGAATGAATATAATTCAGGTAACTATGTTATCACGGGAGGTGACTGGAATCAGTTCCCTCCCGAATTTAAACCTGCCTTTTCCCTGAATAAGGTATTCACTGGTAAGGTTGGAAATTTTTATCTCATGGGCATAGAATCAGATTATTTGCCGGGAGAATGGAAATGGATTTATGATCCCGCAACACCTTCATTCCGAACCCTCCTTGCAGCATATGACCCAGCATCTACACCCACCAGTGTTTGCGATTTCTTCCTCATTTCACCTAATATAGAATCTGTTTCAGTAAAATGCCATCATCTTGGTTTTACAAATTCAGACCATAACCCTGTCATTATGCAGGTAAAACTAAGATGAACTGTTAAGAAATATTAATAAGGGGATCACCAGTTGGAGCCCAGGTGGGTAATTCTTAAGATTTTTACTACCTTTGATATAATCATGGAAAGTAACTCAGTTGCAAGCACAACTCCGGTTTATACTTTAAGTGTTACATCGGATCTTTCAGGAATCCCTGTCCATTCAATTAGGCAATACATTGACAAGGGATTATTGGTTCCTTTCAAAAAAGAATCAAGCCGAAATTTATTTTCCCGGGTGGATATCCTGAGACTAAAATATATTCATAAATTATTGGAGGAATATGGTCTTAACATTGCAGGCATAAGGTCTTTACTGGCTCTTATTCCCTGCTGGGCAATAAGGCAATGCTCCACTGAGGAACGAGAAAAATGTCAGGCTTACATTAGTGAAACTTTCCCCTGCTGGGAAGCTTCTGAAAAAGGAACACTCTGTAAGAATACTAATTGCAGGGAATGCGAAGTTTATCGAAGTATTGAAAACTATCCTGATTTAAAATCATTCCTTAAAACAATTATACCTTAATTCCCAATATTAATTTCTTAAACTCAATGAAATTTCCATCATACCTTAATGTGCAGATCTTTTAATCCGATTGCTGTAATAAATTGATATACCTATTGAAACTACAGCAAGGAACAATAAGGCTAAAACTCTGTAGATTATCTCAATATTAGCCAGGTCGATAATGAAAAGATAAATTGCAGCGCAGATCATTGTCCCGAGCGCCATATATCTGTATTTTTTATTCTTTAGCAAAAAACTTAGTAAGAAATATAAAAGTGCCGCCACTGTCCATGAAAGAGTCACAAATTGTTTGGGCAGTCCATGATACAAAGCATACATTACCATGAAAAATCCTTCAATAAGGTAAAGATTCCTTAAAAGATCTGTTTTAATATTCAGACGCGTTTTCTGCCAGTTTATGATTCTTGCAGAAACCAGAGGCACAAGAGCGAAGGAAAAGTTAACTCCGTCGACAGGTTTTGCGAGCAACAGATAAACCAGGAGAATCGCCAGGAATAGCAGACTGTTCATGATAATGATTAACCGGTTACGAAACCATAATGCCATTGAAACAACAATCAGGCTTTGAACGGATAGAAGCAAATATACTCTAGGCAGGCCAACCATTCCATAAAGCGAAATACTCATAGCCAGGAATCCATACAGTGCAAAGAAAGCAGATGCGAATTTCCAATCGGATATATATTTTAAAACTATTGAATAAATAAGACAGCAGACTGTAACTGCCGAAAACATAACTACATAACCATCACTGAAAAATTTTGTCGAAATTAAAGTCAGAAGCAAAGTGAAAAAAATCCCATTCAGTATTGTCGCACCTATTAATAAATCATCAGTGCTTTCATCATTTTTACGCAATAAGGGCATAAGGGAAAAACATCCTCCAAGTACAAAAAGATAAAGGTACCCATACTGATGATCAGTACGCATTTGCAGAGGATGATCCATTATTGGATTTTCGAAAAGCCACATAAAAAAAGCGACATAAACAAGCATGATTGCAGCTATTAGAAGAAATTGCCAGTTATGCTTATAGAAAAAGTAAACAGCTCCGATCGCTGTAGCAGTTATTAAAGGAAGCATTATATGCGTTGTATCGCTCAGAACTGCAGTGAAAAGGGCTGAAATTACTGCAAGGAAACCGAAAGTCTGAGATCGGTCTTTTAAAGCTGAATATATCTGAAATGCAATAATAAGTAGAAGTATGGCAAGTACAATAATCTTACCTGAAATCAAGGGATGCACAGAAAAGAAGTGCATCCTGAAAGCTTCATAAAACAGAATAAGGTGGCCATTTATTTTTAACATAAACGAAAGGCTTGAATTTTTGTTTTTCAGATAATTTGAAATCCAGAATATTATTCCAACAACGAAAACTCCGATAACCACAGATAAAAGACTATGTCCCTGCGTCATAATATATCCTGTAAAGAATACTATCGCAAAGAGAAGGACAAAATTTCCAAGCCAGGCCAGTCCGACACTTCCTATCTTTGATTCAAGTCCTTTTTCCTCATCAACAATTGCTTCTGATAATAATGACCCATCAGTTTGATATTCTTCTGCCTCAGTCAGGGGTTGACGAAGTTTATTACGTGCCAGTTCCGATTCAAGATTTGCCAGGCGCAGTTCAATCGATTTAAACCGGTCCTCAAAATTTTCCGATTTTATATCCTGCCGTACCATAAAATTGTAGAATTAGAGGAAACCCAAAAAGTGTCACTAACCTGATCGCTGGTATGACATGAAAATTCTATTCCTTCCCTTCCACCATTTTCCATGGAGGCAGAAGCCATAACAGAAAACCGAGTATACCAAACGGCAGTAATAACCAGAACGCAGCCATAAGTGTTCCATCAAGGCCGATCAATCCCAGTTTGAAGCTGGTAAATCCTGAATAGCTTTTGGAGAACAACTGGCCACCTATTACAACATTCCACCTCATCGAATAAACACCAATAAGAACAAGTATGCTGACTAAAAGGTATAAGGTCTTACGAATTGATATGGCACGCTTATAGAACTGAAGGAATGCCAGAATTATCAAAGGGATAATTGTCCCGAAAAGACCCTGACTGATAAAAAGAGTCAGGTATAGCTTTCCCGCAACAAGAAGTTTGATAATTTCAAACGACTCGTCAGATTCGTAAATTCTGTGTATTTGATCCAGGCCTTCAAGAGTAAAATCAAGAATAAGGATAAAGAAAAGATATCTGCCAATTGTATCCAGAACTCTTAGTTCAACTGGTTGTTTCCTGAAGTGGGAAACAGCCATATAGATAAACATTACAAGGGCTATTCCTGAAACCATTGCTGAAAACAGGAATATAATAGGCATAAGGGGGGTTGACCACCATGGGTTCGCTTTTATTGAACCAAAAATAAATCCCACATAACCATGCAAAATAAATGCAGAGGGAATCCCTATAATTGTTACCAGATATCCGAGCTTCTTATCCCATCTTACCGTTTCATGAGATATATCGCTTAGCCCCAGCGTAAGTATCCTGTATACCCATTTCATTATACCTTTCTTTTCTTTTGACCATACTACCATGCTCTCCCGGTAATCGAACCAGATTTCGAGTAGCAGAACCACCATAAGATACCACAGGTAAACAAATCCAAAGATTGCCATAGCTGATGAAGAATGAGGAGTTATCATTATTTCATAGGCCCTTTGTGGTTGCGACAGATGACTTATTAATGGCATCGTCGCCACGAGAAGAAACGAAAGTGCTGTAAGCAGGGCAATCTGGTAGGTAGGTTTCAATTCCCGTACATTGAAAACTCTTTCAAGAGAGGCAAGGATGAAAGCTCCTGCAACCAGTCCGGTTATAAACGGATAGACAACTATCAGAATCCCCCATTGAAGATCCAGTTCATTAGGGAAAATGTAACCCTGGGCTTTTGAAAGCATTTCATACAGATGCAGAGTGTGCGGGTCCATTTTATTTTACCTCCATTCTAAGTGCGTTATAATAAAGTTTTGACCCGGTATTCAGGTGTGGCCTGAGCACCTGGGTGGTATGTTCTTTCAAAAACTTAACCAGCTTACTGTTTGGGTCTCTGAGGTTGCCGTACATTCTTGCCCCGGTGGGACAGACTTCTATGCATACAGGATCGAGGTTCTTTTTCAATCTGTGATAACACAGGGTACATTTACTGGCTACCTTTTTTTCAGGATGAATAAACCTGCATCCATACGGACAGGCCTGGACACAATATCGGCAACCGATGCAATATTTTTCATCAATCAGCACAACCCCTTCCGGACTATCGAATGTAGCTCCCACAGGGCACACCTGAATGCATGGAGACTTGGAACAGTGATTGCACATCTTGGGGACAAAATATGATTTAAATATTTCCCCGTCAGGAACCCGCTGTTCAAATCCATCTATTCCGCCATTGGGCGATATGATATCAACACTCCCGTCATTTTTAACAGTGTATTGTTCCACCCAGGTGCGAAAATAGAATGGTTCCCGGGGAACATCATTTTCAATTTTACAGGATTTTGCACATTTACCACAACCAATACACTTTTCAATATCAAATACGATTCCATACCAGGGAAGAGTTTCATCTTTTGGTTCAGCAGCAAAAAGCAGATACCTTGAGGAAGCCAGCAATTTAATACCGATGGCAGTTCCTGCTACCGTTGCTGCTGATTTAAGAAATTTCCTCCTTGACGGCTTTACTCTTTCATGTTCCATGGCTGATGCGGATTATGACATTCTATACAGTTCTTCTGGGTATTGTGCTCTACCAGGTCGACCTGGAATATTGCGTTTTTTTGTTTTGCCGCATTTTTGGAATGACATATCCCACAGGATTCACGGCTTACATGCAACTCCAATAAAGTGGTATCACCATTTTCAGAATGCTTCTGACCTGGACCGTGGCATGTCTCACAGCTGATCTCACTGTGTACATCCTGCTGTTTAAGATCATCTATATCCTGGTGACAGTCGAGGCAAGCTTTCTGTCCGGCATACTTCATCGGTGTCTGTCCGATTTCCTCAAGCGAAGCGCCCCGGTAAAATCCATATTGCCCAAATGTTTCCGGTACCAGAAAATGCCTTACTATTAAAAAAGCAGAAATAAATATGGCAAACGCCAGAGCAAGACGTTTAAGCTGGGGAGGAATAAAAAAATTCATCTATTTGAATTTTAAATCAACGACCACCTTTTGATATTCCCAATTTATTGATGAAAACAATACCAGCAAATCTAAAAATTTATCTGTATTATCCAATACAGTTTTTGTGAATTTACAATATTATTTTTTTGTTGGATATTTTCGTTGGGCTTTTAACCTATGAGGATCATGAAATAATCCATCTTTCGCACGAACTCACCCTCAATCCTATGTTAAAGCTTTGGCATGCAAAGCCCGCAAACTCCCTGCTTCATAACGAGGGGTTATTAAACACTGATTTTTACAGACAGATCAAAGATTATTTCTTAGCTGCTATCCGGGCAAAATTATCCCGGTATGTAAGACCGATCGGTATCGGTTTATTGTTGATTATTACCTGATGCTTTTCAATGATATCAATATGTTTCAATGATACTACGTATGATCTATGGACTCTGCAAAACTGGTCTGAAGGCAGCATATTAAGAACATCCTGAATACTCATATAGCTGACTATTTTTTTGTCAGCCAGAAAAAAAGTTACGTAATTTCCAAGACCTTCTACATACTGGATTGTATCAATCTTTACCCTGTAGGTTTTAGTGCCGTTCTTAATATAAACCACCTGGTCGGTATCGCCGCTGGTTTTCTTCTCTTTCTTCAAGGGTCCGGATTTTAAAGCAGATAATTCTTTTGCCTTCATTACTGCTTTCATAAACCTCTCGAATTCGATAGGCTTCAACAGATAATCGACGACATTGAGTTCATATCCATCTAAAGCGTGCTCGGAATATGCAGTAGTAAGAATTACCAGGGGAGGGTTAGGTAAAGATCTGAGCAGCTGCAATCCTGTCATTTCAGGCATGCTGATATCGAGGAAAATCAGATCAGGTTTGTTCTCAGCCATATAATTCATTGCCTGAAAAGGATCCCTGAACGTTCCAAGCAATTCTAGAAAAGAGATTCTGGCAATAAATAATGTCAGTATATCCAATGCTTTGGGCTCATCATCAACTGCTATGCATGTCATTTTCTTAAAGTTAATTTAATTATCAACTCCACATTAAAGATATCATTGCTTGAATTTATTACCAGGTTATAGTTATCATGATAAAGAAGTTTGAGGCGTTCCTTAATATTACTAAGGCCGATCCCTGAATCAGGTAATTCATTTTTATAATGTATCGAATTCCTGATATTAAACTTAAGTTCCTCATTTACTAATGTAAATTTAATATTGATAAAAGAGGGTTTTCTGATATTGATGCCATATTTAAAAGCATTTTCTATGAAAACAATGAAAATAAAAGGAGCTATCCTTGTTTCTGAAACATCTCCCTCGATCCCGAAATTGATATCTACATCGTCTTTATCAGAAAATCTTAATTTCTGTAGCTCAATGTAACTTCTGAGATATTCAATCTCTTTTTCCAGTAATATCATTTTCTCATCCACTTCGCTAAGCATAAATCTCATAATATTAGAGAGTTTGGTTATACCAACCGCAGTCTCGTTATCATTATTCTTCAGGGCAATTGAGTAAAGATTGTTTAGCGTATTATATAAGAAATGCGGATTGATTTGCGATTTTAAGTATTTTAATTCCAGGGAGAGCTTTTCCTCAACAAGTTTACGCTCAATAATCTTATTCTTAATCCATTCTTTTACAATACAATAGAAAAACGACTGGACTGCAAAGAATAAATTAACTACTATTTCCATTACAAATCTTCCATGCAGATCTGATGCTTTTTTTGAAAAATAATATAAGATAAACTGATTATCAACAGTTACTTTGAGGAAAGCCATGACGATGACTATGGAAATGAGTATAATGGAATAAAGTAATAGTGATAATTTTTTCTTTGCCAGAGCAGGGAAAATGACAAATATGTTTAAATAAACTATCAGTATGTTTATCAGAACACTTATTATAAGCGGAAACGTGAGATACTTACCTGACAGTCCCTCAAAGGCCAGCAGATCATACCTGAGGATCAGGTAAGTCGGCAGGGTCCACAATAATATATGTGATATTACCTCAATGTATGTCCCCGTTGGTTTCTTCATTCACTTTTATTCTCTGAAAAGATATAATATTATGGAATAAGTATCAATTGTAATTATTATTTATTCCAATCCGCAAAAACACTATTCAAACTCATTGATTTTCTGTCCGAAGTCATTTTCGGGAATAAATCTCATCCTTTGGATAATTTTTCACCATGTTCGTATAAGTAATTTGCTCGCTATTAGCGTTCTACATTATTTTGTCTGCAAGTATTAATTTAATAATTGTTTATATTATGAAAAAGACATTTTTACTCCTTGTAATCATACTTGGAACGATTGAAGGTTCAGTCAGTTCACAGAGTATTTCCGAACTTCTCGATGGATACTATGCCTATAATAGATTCAGCGGGTGTGTCCTTGCGGCCCGTGATGGTGAAATAGTGTTTCAGAAGAATTATGGTTTTACCGATATGGATAATCAAAACCCTTTAAATGAATCAAGTTTATTTAACCTTGCCTCAGTTACCAAGGTCTTTACGGCAACTGCAATTCTTAAACTTCACAAGGAGGGAAAACTTAGCATATATGATAAGGTTGATAAGTATATTCCGGGTTTTATCAATGACAAAACTGACAGTTTAACACTTATCAATCTCCTCAACCATACATCGGGGATGAGTGCGAATCTGGCCCAGACCGATGATTCCGGCAAGCATGGAAACGAAGTTGTCCCTGACAGTACGATCGTTACTCTGGACCAGCTGATAATAAAATTCAGAGACACCAATTTGAAAAGCAGGCCGGGAACGAAGTTTAATTATAATAATTACGGATATCTTCTTCTGGCTTATATTATTGAAAAGGTAACCGGTTTGGATTATTTAGATTACCTGAATAATGAGATATTTCCCCTGGCAGGAATGACCAATACTTTTGGGCAGCGATTCCTTCCTGCACAACCGGTAAAAGGATATACCGGAATTGGAACAACAGGCAGAATTCCGGTAAAGGAAGAGACTTTCCATGGCTGGCTCAAAGGCGCAGTGGGATTATATTCTTCCGTTTCGGATCTCCACAATTTTCTGGAAGCTGTTTTATCACATCGAATGCTTGACCAAGAAACGCTGAACCTTATGCTTGATACCTGCTTTGTTACCAAAATGGGAAACAATATCTGGACTGCCGGATGGCAAAAAAATGATGTGGATGGCTTGAATTTATACTCACATGGGGGAAGCATTTCAGGATTCTCAAACAGGATCGGATTTGTGCCTGAAAAGAACATTTCTATTGTAATCCTTTCTAACCTGGTGAAGGACAAATCACAGGATGGTCCATCATCAGTAAACTATTCCTGGGTTGATAAAATCACTGAGGAGATAGTAAGGATCATGAATGGCAAAAACGTTTCATCCTTGCCCCTTCCTGTAGAAAAACCGGGTAAAATAAAAGATGGGAAGTACTCACTGGATGATTCCCATTTAATAAATATATCATATCACAAAGATTCGCTGTTGCTTGAAACAGAGAGTTCAGGTTATTTCACCCTTTTTGATTACAATCTTTATAGGGAAATAACTGACAAGTCGCCGGAATATGAGATCTGTAAGACATTTGTATCATATATTAATGACGGAGACCTTAAGGATTTCGGAAAATATGCGAATGAAGAGATGAGGAAGGCAGTATTCGATGAAAAAGGTAATGCCCTGACAATGAATTTCTGGAATAATTTCGTATCAAGGGTTGGAAAATGCACCTCGACAAATATTTATTGCAAGGATGAGCAGCATGGGGGCAAGAGTTACTCACTGGCTTTTCATCTCGCAAAAGCCGAAGTTCTGATGCAACTTTC
This sequence comes from uncultured Bacteroidales bacterium, assembly GCA_963737255.1. Lineage (GTDB taxonomy): Bacteria > Bacteroidota > Bacteroidia > Bacteroidales > VadinHA17 > LD21. The sequence goes on along the minus strand of CAVTSB010000001.1, from coordinate 807,383 downwards.
ATTTGATAACAATTCACTGATCAACGGATTTTTTATTCTCAAAATACTTCCTAAATGTAATACCCAGATTGTTAAGCTTATACCAACCGGCAGAAACGAGTATTTTATTGACGGATACAGCTATGGGCAGGATAAAGATTTCCGGGTAAAATATGATAAATCTGAAAATAAAATAAGTTTTGAAAACGAAAATGAGATCTTTACAGCATCAAGACAGATCAACTAAGACCAGGCATTTCTCAGTAAAAGGGCTCATTTATTTGATGTTAAGGCTTGATTTTGGACTTATTCGATAAGGATCCTGTATTCGTAAGTCAACAATTCTATCTGCCAGCACTCCAATGCTGAAGCCAATCACTTCCAGATACTTGTTATTCAAACCTTCTTCATCCTGATCCCGGTGCGGATATCAATTTCTATTTGTAAAAACATATACCTGTGCAGATGATCGCAAGAATAACACAAATTGATTTTTTCATATGAATTCCTCTGAAAATTTGTTTCGGGATAATAATTAACGGGATTCCCAATTTGACTTAAGTGCGTTTTTGGGCTTTCAATCCTGAACACCTCAACGGATCATGAAATAATCCTCCATTGCTTTTCTTAACCCTTCCCCGGTTCTTTCCTTAAACAATAAAGGAATGGTGTAACAAACTGATAAATAGATAATCTATTCATGTGTCTGCACTGGAAGGTATTTCCATTGTAAAATCTACTCTCAATATTGATTTGATTAATAACACTTCCAAAGCAGTATTTCAAACCTCTTGTCTGCGATGAAATTAATATAAACTTTCCCTCCTCATCATAAGATTTTCGTCGGAAATATAGTCATCATACTGCATTTCCTTGTCAATCATCCCTTTCGGACCTATCTCTATTATCCTGTTGCATACTGTCTGTATGAACTCATGATCATGTGATGACATCAGGATATTTCCTTTAAACTTCATTAAAGTATTATTGAAAGCCTGAATTGATTCAAGGTCGAGATGATTTGTCGGACTGTCAAGAATCATAACATTGGCATTGCGGATCATCATTCTGGCAATCATGCAGCGAACCCTTTCCCCTCCGGAAAGAACATTTACCTTCTTGTATATTTCTTCACCTGAAAAAAGCATTTTCCCAAGGAATCCGCGAAGGTACATCTCACTTGTGTCTTCAGAATACTGTGCCAGCCAGTCAATAAGCGTTATATCCTTCTCAAAGAATTTTTCATTTTCAAGAGGCAGATATGCCTTTACAATTGTCTGACCCCATTCAAAAGAACCTTTCTGAGGCTTGTCATGACCTTTCAGAAGCTCAAACAGGACTGTCATTGCCCGTGTATCCCTGGAAAGAAATGCGATCTTATCATTTTTATTGACAGTGAAAGTAAGATCCTTGAACAGCGTCTTTCCCTCAAAGATTCCTGTTAGCCCTTTTACTGAAAGTACATTGTTTCCGGGTTCCCGGCCGGGAGTGAAAATAATCCCGGGATATCTTCGTGTTGATGGCTTGATCTCCTCAATATTTAATTTCTCTATCATTTTCTTCCGGCTGGTTGTCTGCTTTGATTTCTTGACATTAGCCCTGAAGCGTGCAATAAATTCCTGTAATTCCTTCTTTTTTTCCTCAGCTTTTTTATTCTGTGTCAGCTGCTGCCTTAAAGCAAGCTGACTTGATTCATACCAGAAGCTGTAATTTCCCGAGAACAGCTGTACCCTGCTGAAATCAATATCAATGATGTGGGTGCATATTGAATCAAGAAAATGCCTGTCATGAGATACAACGAGTACTGTATTTTCAAATTCTGAAAGATAGTTCTCCAGCCAGTTTACAGTCTCAAGATCAAGGTCATTTGTTGGCTCATCGAGCAAAAGATTATCAGGTTTCCCGAACAAAGCCTGGGCAAGAAGCACTTTAACCTTTTCTTTTCCTGACAGCTCTTTCAGGAGCTTGTAATGGTTCTCCTCCTTTATTCCGAGTCCGCTAAGAAGGCTTGCTGCATTGCTTTCTGCATTCCATCCATCAAGCTCATTGAATTTTTCTTCAAGCTCTGAGGCCCTCATTCCATCCTTCTCTGAAAAATCAGATTTCAGATATAGATTTTCTTTCTCCTTTGTAATATTCCATAAAGTTGAATGACCCATCATCACCGTGTCGAGTACCGTGCAGTCATCGAATTCAAAATGATCCTGCTTTAAAACAGATACTCTTTCACCGGGACCGAAAGTTACTGACCCCGTACGTGATTCAACACCCCCGTAAAGCATTTTAAGGAATGTCGATTTTCCGGAACCGTTTGCTCCGATTACCCCATAGCAGTTGCCTGCAGTAAAGATCTGATTAACATCCTGAAATAAAATGCGTTTTCCAAACTGAATACTTAGATTTGAAACTGTTATCATTGATATAAATAATTGCTAATGTAAAACATCCCTTCAAAAGGGCTGCAAAATTAAGCAATTAATTGGCAATAACAGTTTTTTGCAGGTAATATGAATCTTTTCAAGCCCGTCAAAGAATTTTTCTTGTTCTTCTGCTTTGCCAATTGCTGTAATTTAAATTGATGATTACCCAATTTAAGTCTTTAGTCTAATTAAAGTTATATACATAAGCACAATACGATAGGGATTATGCTAAGTTATGCTCCACCCGGACATTTTGACCTAAGCCTTTCGCCTGGAATTACTTTCGATGATAATGATGCAAAATTAAATTTTGGGATTCACCTTGAAACCTTGTATGAATTTGAAATCGGAATTTTTCATATAGGCCCTGTTGCTGAATTTGCATATGCTGTTGAAGATTATCATGTAAGTTTAGGACTACATTTCGGTTTTGGATTCTGAATGGGAACAGAAATTGATAGCTCAAATCCAGATCAACTCCTTGTTGTTTCTTAATGTATGTTTTTTATAGTCAGACCTTTTTTGAAGTGGTCAGAGAAGGACAGATTGGCTTCAACATTCCTGGCAAACCAGGCTACCAATACCATGGCTATTGTTCTCAACGCTGAGTATTGTCCCAATAATGATGCAGCGGGATTGGAATCGACACTATACATTGACAACACCTTTTCACCGAACAGGATGGCGGTCAAGGCAGAAACAGCGCGCCGATAACAGGGTTTAATACCAATAGAGTTTTAAGTTACATAAGATGGTGGTATTTTAGTTTTATGATTTTACGACAACGGCTTCTTTATCGGGAAGAATCCATCTTTTCGTGGTTTATCAGGTAATAGCCGAACCAAAGCATGAAAACAAAATGGAGAATCACAATACCCCAACCCAGTGGATTCATCAGCCCCTTTAATTGAGTAATCAGAAGGATAATTGTGCTCAACAGCAAGTATGTAAAAATACAATATACTACGCCTCTTCTGAACTCTGTGCTGGCCGATTTGCGAACGAAAAACAACAAAACAGGGATACTGATTATCAGCGAACCAAACAATCTTGCAAAGGTTGTTGATGTTTCATCAAGGGTCACACTCATTGGGTCCATCATAAGACTTGGAACAAAGAGAAAGCCAATACCGAATATTACTTCGACTATCAGATATACAAGAAAAAGTGTGTTCATAGCGTTACCTCCATTTTAAGTTTATTACAATATCAAATTTCAGCAACATTTAAATGCGAGTCAATTAAATTTTAACACTGTGAAATTTTAACATATCTCCATTAATGGGTGCTATTGATATGTTTGTTTTGTGTTTTCAGACCTTTTTTTGAAGTGGTCAAAGAAGGACAGATTTTACACTTAGTATCAGGTTACAGGAAGTTTAATGTTGACGATAATAGATTATTTCTGTTTTAGTTGAAATTTAATATTAAATCTTGCCAGATATTCTGCCAATGGTTCTAATCCCAGTTCTTTCCTCCATTCATCAACTTTTAACTCATCTTCAAGTGGATAAAGTTCCTCGGACTTTGTCAGGTCATTGTATCTGGTATGTGTCCCGTATTTCTGAGGCTTATTTTCATTATAAAGACATCGGTCATAAATATTAGCATATCTCTGCCATGGAAGTTCTTTTTCTTCACAACTCTTCCAGATCATTGGCAGGTATTTTTTCTGACTCCCATCATTGGTATGCATGGCAACAAGATAAGCAGCCATGAAGGCTTCACTTCCCACTTCTCTTATTTTAGGCCATCCTTTTGCTGCCACGAGTTGCTCAAGCTCTTTCTGACTCTTTTCCTGAATCATGAACTTTAATTTCCACAATGCTGACGCTACAGAGGACCTCATCCCAAATTTTCTGAAAGCAATACCAATTTCATTAAAATATGCCTGATCATATGCTCCAAGTCTCCATAGCGCTTTAGCATATTCAATATCCTTATAAGGATTATTGTATTTTGTATTTAACATGGAAATCAGTTTATTCTCGAAAACATCCCATTTTTTGTCCTCCCGTGCCGGAATCAGGGTAGGATCAGTCAGTGCAGTAACTGATGTATCAAGTTCAACAGCAATGTTCAGATACTTAAAGCAACTGTCAAACTGCTTGATAACCGAATTGTCAACTGAAAGAGCGCAAGCATAATTATAAACATTCCTCTTGTCTTTGGAATTAAGGATATATAACCTTTTATATTCTAATATAGCTTCTGGTACATTCCCCTCATTCATTAAACTATCAGCTTTATTTCCCTGGTTTGGAGCAACAGGCTGAGAAATCGCAGTTTTGCAAAAAAACGATAAACAGACAATTGGAAAGAAGATTGAAGATTTCATAACAATCGAATTTTAGGCTTATTATAGTTTATCTTAATATTATTCAAGATAGACAATTTTTTGACCATGCGACTAAGGAATTCTACTAATGGTACATTCTGTCATACAAGTGGTAAATCCTGATTGTTTTGTTAAGGATTTATTGGGTTTTCAGATCATAAAGTCAGTCTGGATTTTAAATTGTTTATGGCCACTTCTATGAATCTAAATAAGTTATGCATAAAACGAAAGAAATTGCTTTAGATTGAAATTTCCCTTCATGCATTTCAACCTAATTTTATATTAAAATAATCAGCTGATTAAATAAACGAAATTGACAATGAATGAAAGGATACTGGTTCCACGGATAAAGGGTTAGGTTAGTAGGGTAACTTCTCCTCCTTTTTTCAAGCCAGTCTCCTTTTTCACTCAACGAAGGTTTTAAAAACGATAAAACTAAGGTTTAACTTCATTAAAGTCTTACAATTATGAAAACAAAAACATTCTTCCTGATTTGCCTTTTTTTTGGCATTGGATTGACACAGCTTTACGCCCAAAATGGCAAGAATGGTTCCGGAATAGTCAGATTTGATTTCCCTGTTGAGGGTAAGTTTTTTCCAGTATTTTGTGATGGCGTTGTTGCCGATTTATTGTATAGTCCTATAGGCTGGACCTGTTATACGACTCAACATTTTGTAAATGGCGAATTGACATGGTATAGAGACAAGCCAAATAAGGACGTTCAGATGGTCAGCGTTAACACTGGTGAGGTCTTCAGCCTTGGGGGAGGAATGGATCAGTGGCATCTTCAGAATAACAGCTTTGTATGGTCCAGTGTTTTTATCGGGGAAATGGGAAACCATTATTCTTTTAGAATAACATTCGACTATTCGACAGGGGAAATGATTGACATTAATTCTAATTGTCACCTGGAATAAATAAAAATTGCTGCTTTATGATAATAGGCCCCCGGAAATCAGTCCCGGGGCATAATTGATTTATTCTGTTAAGTGTATACTTTAATTATTAAATTTCCTGCTCAGTAAGCCATTTCTTTACCCTTTCATGCTCCGCGTTGTATTTTGATTCCATGTTTCGCTGAATCTTCTGAAACCGTTCTTCTTTTCGGATATTGTTAAACAAGGGATCATTTTTGAGAAGGGTTATCCACCATAATGGATAAACATTTTTCTTGTCAGCATCCTCAAGATAGTGGTAAGCCTTTGCTTTATCACCTAAAAAGGCATAAGTGCCGGCAAGATCATATTGGGCGACCTTTCTTTGTGAGGTAATCCTGTTAAGTTTTATACTTTCTTCAGAATATTTTATTTGCTGGTCAAAATAGTTTTCTGCCTCCTTCCTTTTGCCCGCCTGCCAGAAAGCATACCCGATACGATGTGAACTCTGAAGAGTTAAAGCGCCTGATTTTTTAATTTCTTCAACATAATTTTCAGCATCAAGATACCTGTCTTCGTTATGCCCTCGAATTACACTGTAATTCAGAAGACTGGTGGCTGTCGAATCTATTTCTTTTTGTTGTTTCTTATAGGTTAAAGCCTGTTCAAAATTTCCCTGGCAAAATTCTATCCATGATAAATTACCCAGGTAAGCTGATTTATTACCTCCCAGTACATATGCCTCATGATAATAATATTTTGCCTTTTCAATGAAGCCAACGCACAAATAATCATAAGCCAGATCGCTTAACAGTCTCCGGCGGCCCTCTCCCTGGACATGGATTAATCCTTTATGATAGATCTCAAGGGCCTTCACATAATCGCCTGATAAAATTGCAAAAAGATGTCCTTTTTCAAGATACACCTGATAATAGTTTGGATTAATTTCCAATGCTTTATCATAATTAACCAGAGCTTCTTCAGGCTGTCCTGTCACCCAGAAATACTCTCCTTTTATAAAATATGCTTCATCCAGCTGATCATCATATTTAATTGCTTTCTCTGCCAGAGCAAGACAGGAATCAAGATAGTTCTTTTCAAAATAGGTTTCGTAGTAATACCTGTTCCAATAAGCAAAGGCCAATCCGGTATAAGCCTTTGCAAATGTAGAATCCATCTCAATGGCAGCATTATAGAGATCAACAGAGGTTTGATAAGAGCTCCCATTACGGTTGTTTTCAATATCCTTTTGATAACTGTTAGCTTTCAGGTATAAATTTAACACTGCAATATTAGTGGTAGGAACTTTTTCTATCAGTTTCTTCTCATCAGGAGTTATTGTTGCCTTTAATTCTGAAGCTATGTTTTGTGCAATCCGGCTCTGTGTCCTGAAGAATCTTTTTGTATCCTTCATCCTCTGCTGATATGAATTTGCCCAGACATGTTTGTCGGTGGAAACCTCAATTAATTGCACCCTGAGACGGAATGTGCTTCCATATTTCTGTCCGGTACCTTCAACTACATAATTAACATCGAGCTCTTTACCAATTTCAGAAATACTTTTTGTTGTATTCCTGTATTGTTCTACCGAGGTATGAGAAATAACCCTGAGTTGATGTATTTTGGTAAGGCTGTTGAAAGTTTCTTCCATAATACCATCATAAACATACTGGTCAGTAATATCCTCACTGAGATTTCGAAACGGGAGGACAGCTATTGATTTTTCAGGGTTTATTACAGTGTTACCTCCATCAGCAGTAATGTTGCCTGAAAGGTGAACATAAGCCAGGTAAACCAAACCTGCAATTATTAGAAAACCTCCTGAAAAATAAACAAATTTTCGCCAGGCCGGTCTTTTGGATTCCTGTTCTGCAATGACTGGAACAAAAATATTTTCCTCCCTGATCTCCGGCTTTCTCTTTTTAACTTTTCCGGGTGGATAACCGAAAAACTCATGAAAGCATGAATTAAAATAAGAAGGACTGCTGAATCCTGCCCTGTAAGCAACTTCGGATACATTAAATTCTTCATTTTGAAGCATCTCCAATGCCTTCTGCAAACGGAACTCCTGGATAAATTGCCTTGTTGTTTTTCTGTTAATTGAACGTAGCCTCCGGTTTAAGCGGTAAAGACTGATACCTGATTCTTGAGCAAGCTCCTTAATCCCGAAGTCTGCATTTCCAAGGTTAGCAAGTACGATATCAGTGAGTTTCCTGATAAATACCTGATCGATCGAAGAAGAGTCTGTCATGAGTCTAATTACTAATTAACAGCTCATAAGGGAAAAATGGCCTTATTCAAATTTGCTGAATTTTAGACATTCCTGCAAATTAATTTGATAACTGTTCTCTTTAGTGCAAAAGAGCTTCTTAAAAACTCGCTCTCACACTCACACTTTTTGTTTGTCCAATTATCTGAATTAGAAAATGTTCTTAAAGGACGGCCGGTTTGTCAAAAAATATTAGGCGGAACTCCTTTCTTAATATACCTGCGATAATGTAAATTAACGGCCAGGGCAAATAGATGTAAAACCGGTGATTTCAAAGCAGCCGGATTTAAAATTACTCTCTGAATAATGCTCTTCCATGAAAAAACCTTCTGATAGATCCACCAGTAAAGTTCGTTGACTTTTTGAGGAGAAATATTTGCTGGTTTATGGACGCAGTGAGAACCGTCGTACTCTCTCAGGTCTTCAGTCAACAGGCGGTCTTCCGCTTTAAGACGGAAATAAAGTGCTGATCCCGGTGTCGGAGTTAAGATGTAAAAACGGGGAATAGGGATTTTGGTTTGCTTGATGAAATCGTAGGTTGCACGGATACTTTCCTCTGTATCACTATCGGTCCCCAACATCATTTCTGAACTTACCATGATTCCGGTTCCTGAGATCGTTTCGATCAGCTTTTTATGTTCATCCACCTTTAACCAGGATTTATCCAGTTTATTCAATCCTTCCTGAGTTATACTTTCAATTCCGAAGCTCATCAAATTTCCGCCGGATCGTCGGACCGACGCGAGCAAGTCCAGGTTTTTAGCCAGATGAAGTGTACATTGACTTGCCCAGGTCATTTTTAAAGGCTCAATTTCTTTACAAAGCGTTTTTAAGTATTTCGGATTGGATACAATGTTATCATCAAGAAGATAGAACCTGTTAAAACCCAGATCTTTTACTCTCTGAATGTCGCGTAAAACTTCGTTGACCGGTCTGGTAAAATACTTCCCGTTATAAAGAGATGCAATACTGCAGAAATTGCACGACTGGGTGCAGCCTCTGCCTGCCTGAACAGGGAGCATGTTCCCTATTGGTTTTTCCAGCAGAAGCTCATATTTTGGAAGAGGCAGTCCCTCAAGATTGGTTATCGGATGATGATAAATTCTTTGAATTCTTCTATTTTTTTCAAAATCTCTCAACAAAAGGGGGTAAGAAATTTCCGCATCCCCGACAATGACTGAATCTACGTATTCCAGTGCCTTTTCTGCCACCAGTGAAGCCATATAACCTCCCATAACCACCACTTTTCCCCGCTTTCGAAATTCAGATGCAATCTCAATACCCCGATATATGGCATAGCCCATTGTACCTATTCCGATAATGTCAGCATCAGTGTTAAGGTCAATTTCATCAACAACCTCAATTATGACTTCAACTTCCCAGTTTTCGGGGGTCATAGCTGCAAGCAACGGGAATACCAAACCCGGCAGATGAATTTTCTTCTGTTTGCATAGCTTTTTATCTGTATCGTACTGAGTGGGCTGTATAAACAGTATTTTAGGCATCGTGCTTCACTTCTTTGATTTTTAACAAATATTGTTTCCTGACTTTAATGCTTCCTTTTACCATTTTCAGAATCATCTCCAGATTGTATTTTTTTATGTGATCAAATAAAAATCGCGGTTGAAAGAGAATTGAATTATAGAGTCGGAGGATATTTTTATAAAAGTCAGCTGTGCTCATTTTTTTTGGACGAATAGTAACATGCGCCAGATCCCATTTCTCATAATCAGAAAATGGAACAATAAGTTCATCCATTTCAACCATGTTACCGGTTCCGGGCAGAGGAGTAAAAGGCTGAAGATTTACATAGTGAATTCCCAGCTGGCGGATTTTATCTTTGCAAAAGTCAAATTCTTTCTTACCCCAATCGGGAGAAACAATAATTGTGGCATAACAATCAATTTTGCTATGATTTAACACTTTCATGGCTTCCTCATTTGTTTTGGCATCTGTGTTTTTGTTGTACTTTTTAAGTTCGTGGTCATAGAATGATTCGAAACCTACAATAACAGTTTTCAATCCGATGGTCCGGAAATCTTCCATTACATCAGGATTGCCAGCAATAAAGTCCGCCCTTCCATACAACAAATAGTTTTTTTCAAGGCCGGCTGAACGATTAGCCTCAATAAAATCTTTAACTCTGGGTCTGCCGGTTAAAAAGTCGTCATCGACAATATAGATGTTTTTCTCTTTTATTGAAAGGAGTTCCTCAATAACTTCCCCGAGTGGACGTTCAAAATATTTTCCCCTTGTAATCTCACGGCAAAAACAAAAGTTACAAGTGAAAGGACAACCGAAAGAGGTTTTAAGCAATGCTACTTTATCATGGAAAATATAGAAATAGTCCTTTCTGTAACGGATGGTCAGCTTCCGGTCGGGAAGAGGGTAAGAAAAATCAAAAGGAGGTAATTCAGAAATCAAAAGCTGTTCGTTATATCTGAGGATACCTTTCGGGAATAATTTTCCATTCACAATATAATCAAGGAGTTGAGGGAAAACTATGACTGCATTCCGGACAACCCGGTAATCAATTGAATTATCATTCAGATCTTCAGGACAAACCTCACAGTGAACGCCGCCTGCAACTGTAATGATTCCGCTATTTATGCCTTTTGCGCACCGGCAATAATTAATCATTTCCGGCACGTTGGTAATATAACCGGTTACACAAAGAATATCCGGATTTTCTTTTCTGATGAAATAATCGATCGTCTTTTTTTCCAGAATCATGTCAACAATCACCGTGTGATTCGCCGGACCTGCCAGGGTTGCCATTACTTCCAGCTCCAAAGGTTCAACAATCATAACATGCTGAAGTCCAATGGTGTCTTTGGATGGTCTCGGACGTACAAACAGAATCTTCATCTGATTTCATTAAAAACATGTGACTCATGCAATACCGTCGAATATTCCAGCAGACTTTTACCAGCCTTCATGAGTTTTCTCATTATCCGGTTTGAATGGTATCCAAGCATTGTTTTTTCAACAATTTTACCCCCCAGTCGGAGCTTTGGAATTTCAGCCGTTTGACCCAGGTCAATTAAGGATGCGCCTTTCCCAATCCCTTCTTTTACAACGTTTAAAAGAATATTAAAATAGGTATTAAATTTCCGGTTTACCCTGTAGTCCAAACCTCCCAGAAAAAAGTAGAATTTCTTATTGAATGTGGATGAGATGTACCAACCAATGAGCTTTTCTGCTTTGTAAAACGCAGTGAGATTAAAATTTGACGGTAATTTCTGAAAAAATTCCATTGATAGTGTTTCCAATTTACCCTTGCTGCGCTTCAATACTCCGAGATACTGATCGTACATCAGGGCGTCAAAACAGGAACATGCAACCTGTTTCTTATGAATTTCTGAAAACGGAAAAGAAAGTTGTCTGATTCTACGTCTGTAGGTTGCCCTCATTGCTGACAAATAATCTTCCCAGGAACGGAAATGGTTTGTTAATATGATGGTGGGAAGGGTTTTCCCCGGGGTCATCTTTTCTTCCACAAGTCCTGATGCCAGATTGAGAAAAAGCAGCAAACCTTTTTCCCGGATTTTAATATTTTCGGTAATTTGATGAAAATAATTATGGTTGCCAATAATACCGCTTGCGGATACCGAGCAGGGAATCCCCGCGATATTCATCCGGAAGGGACTGGGAATGTGAAGATAGGTTAACAGGTCAAGTTTCAGAGTATAAATAACAACTCCGGTTTTAAAAATCCCATTCTGATAAAGAAGATAGTATCGCTGGTTACACGGATTGTATTTTTCTGTATGATCCAGGAACTCCCTGGTTTGAAAATAATCAACTGCTTCACAATCCCATTTTTCAGGAAGGTCAAGGGCCCTGGATATGTAAGTGATTTCAGTATCCATACGTATCATTAAAATTTCCCCAGGTTTTAGCAGCTATTTAGGAAAGTCTGACTATCTCCATACCAATAATTTAATCAGATATTCCAAACCCATGAAAAAACCTGTGACAGAATGACGAATAATACCGGTTACTCCATACCGCTGCCTGAATTTTCGGATGGAGGTAAATTGCATTCCCGGTATCATATAAAGATAGAAAAGCCAGAGGTAATACATAATAGCCGGCATATGCCCTGGCTTTTTATGCAGGCGCAGGAGATCGAAGCGCCATGATTTTAACATATCCGCTGCCGGTTCCGGACAGAGACGGGCCAGCCTGGTCCCGGGAAAAACAGTAAGCGTTGAAAAAAGTGCAAACGGTATTTTATTTTTTTTGAGGTAACCGGCTAATCTCTTAAAATCAGCATACCGCCAGTCGGGATTAACAATAAAAAGCGCAAACAAATCAATATCCAAATCCCTGCAGATTTCTATAGTATGGTTATTATCATCAACCGATGAATCTTTATCAATTGCTGCCAGTTCTCTGTCGGTTACAAACTCAAATCCAACCATCACCGCTTTTACGCCCGAATTGCGCAATTTTGCCATTATGTCGGGATTCTGAACAATAAAATGTGCGTTGCCTATAGCGATAAATTCTTTTTTGATTTTTCTCTTTTGAATTAACTCACAAAACTCCAACATACGTTTTCTGGTAGTAAAAAAATTATCATCCAGAATTAAAATATTTTGTACGGAAATTTCTTCAATCTCATCTACAACATCAAAGATGGGCCGGGCACTATAGGTACCGCCATTCATCTCGGAGCAGAAACAAAAAGTACATCTTCCTGAACAACCAAAGGCTGTTTTTATTGAAGCACAAGGTTTGTAATAGATAATTTTATACCGGTCAGGATTTTGTTCCAGAAGGAAATGTTTTGCACGGGGAATTTTTCCTGGATCATGCGGAAGCGACGGATTGCGTTTAAATTTCCCGTTGACGGGAAAAGCTCCGCCAGGTATATCCTGAAAGGGTTTTAACTGCATAATCCGATCAATTACAAGTGTAATTCCCTCCAATTGATTGGCGAAAAATACCCCGTCAATATCTTTTGAATAAAAGTGCTCCGGAACTACTTCAGCATCCGGTCCGCCTACAAATATTAGTGGTGGATTTTCCAACTTTTTCAGGCGGGATGCTGTTTTAAGCACATCAGAAACTGTTGTGATCAGTGAGGTAAACAGGACAATCTGAGTCTTCAGTTTCGAAGCCATCCGGACAGGATTGCGACGATCCACGATGCCGTCGAGCAGGTAAATATCATGATGCTGTAAAACGGTGTACAGATACTCCATTTCCAATGGTTCACACCGAATAAACCGGTTTAATCTGATAGTTTGGATAGCCAGACGGGGTTTACAGACCAGAATTTTTAACCGGTTATTATTCCCGGAGCATCTGAATGATTCGATATTATGTTTACTGCCTGCACATAAACCGGATTTGATATTACAAAGTAGCTTCAAGGAGGGCATAGTGGCGATGAGGTTCCATTTTATTACCTGTTGCCCGTTCAAGGAATCTCCTGGTCATTACAATACTGTTTGTGTTCTCCCCGAAAATAAATCCCCCCTCTCCGTATTTAATCCCTGATTTTCTGATATAAGGTATGGCATACAAAATCATCGCCTGCACAGCATGACTCTTTTTATACTGGGGTAAAACCGCAATTTCCGTAAACCGGAAAGTATCAATCGGACAGTTAAAATAGTAGCGCAGAAGCTGTTTTAATCCCAGCTGCTGGTGACCTTTAAGAAGTTGATTGAAATCGGGATACCAAAGAAAAAATCCGATGGGCTTTCCATCCTTTTCGGCAAACAAAAGATTTTCTTCTTTAATCAAAAAACGAAACGGATGAAAGAGTTCATAATCTTCCTGAACATTCCGTTCTGCCCAAAACGGATGATCCGAGAAACAGGCATTATTAAGGTATGTGTAAATTTCAGTTTCCTGCCGAAGTTTCTTTTTATTAAGCTTCCTTACAGTTATACCTTTAAAATCAGGATAATTGCCCATTCTCCGGTGGTATTCAATAAAAGGTTCAACGGGAAACTGGTAAGAAACCAGTGGTATTTTCGTGAAATCAGGAAAGTAATCCTGATAGTATTCCATGTTGTAAGGAAGTCCGAATACCGGGGCCTCTCCAAAATTACTTGTCAGGATGCCTGCGCCGTAGTTCAGATGGCCGTTTAGTCCGATTACTATCCGTTTGCAATGGGGAAATCCGGAACATGCCTTTTCTACAATCAGTTTTGCTACACCTGACAAACCAGGCTGTGCCTCAAAAAAGGAAACCTGCACATATTCGGGGAGTTTCTGATCGTGAATAAGTGTAAACCTCCCTGCCACATCATCCTCCTGCAAAATTAAAAATGAATGAACGGTTGCATGCTGATGAAATGCAGAGGGTCCCTCAACAAGCAGTCGGGTAATATCATTTTCTGAAGCACGGTAGAAAATATTGGTCTTATAAATCTCTTCCGGAATTTTGTAAAAAGTGCAGAAATCTCTTTTCGTATGAACTTCTTTTGCGATCATATAAAATACTCCTCTGCTTTGGGGAAGCCCAGAAAACTTGTATGTGCCGTTGAACAGTATGAACCTGCATGCCCTAATATCACGTATATCTCCGATATGAGCTTGCGGAAGTTCCAAATCCTGTGCCAGGTAATCCCGTGAATATGTGGAACACCCGTAAATAGAAGACAACCTTTCGGTTTTGTCAGATGCAGCATTGAATCTACTCACGATTGAAACCGGGTGATATGCACTATCCGGATAGAAAAGTGGTCTTGGAAACTGGACACTGGAGGCATTTACTCCGATTAATTGCTGATTGTTGCGCATTTTTATATCAGTAATTTTGCAAACAAAGTAACCGGCATCAGCTCCGATTATTCTGCCCGGTTCCAGTATCAGACTTATTTTGCGTCCGGAAATAGAGGTTATATCGTTCATTAATTCTGTTACTTTCCGGCTATATGTGTGTATGTCAAATCTCCTTTTTATCTTTTCCCCCGATCCGAAACCTCCTCCGAGATCAATGTATTCGAGTTTTGGGAAAAATTCTGCCAGATTCAGGACATGTTTGTAGCACTCAAGAAAATAGTCTATTTCAGAAATGTTGGTCCCCACATAAATATGAAGTCCGGCAATACCAGGATTTCCTTTAAGGCTGTTAATTGAGTCCATGGTGAGTCCCAGACGGCTTTGGTTCCCGATAAAATAACCCCCGGTGGTATTTCTTGGGAACAACCAATTCGCCAATATTGCATCGTATACCAATCCCGGCGTCAGGAAACAGTGATTGCCATAATTCAAATTGTCCGATGGAATCAAGAATTAATTTTGCCCCGCTCGATTTAACCCGTCTCATGGTTGATTCATCCATGGCTGATGCGGCATAAATAATTTCGTCGCCCCTGAAATTCAAATCGAGAGCCATTTCCAGGTGAAGTAACGAGTTTACGAATATTTTTAAACCGGCTTGTTTGATAATATTTAAAAACCGGGGATTTGAATTGGCCATCATTGCATAATTAACAGAAAGCGGAGTGTATCTGATATTTAAAAATTCCCGGCAATTCTCCTGAATTCTCTTCGTATCATAAACATAAAATGGAGTATTGCCTGCATCAGTATATTCCCTTATCTTTTCTAAAAGATGTTCACTTATTAAAAATTCATTCTTCATTATGTTTCTGGTGATTAATTTCAGTATTTACTGCTTTTATGACTTATACTTCCTGACTACCCTTCATGAAAATGAAGTAACATCTCATTATATTTATTTTCGCCATACTGTTCAATATCTTTGATCTTCGCGTTTGTCAGCTCAATGATAAACCGGGCGTGTTTTGCCAGATGAACATACATCGCTGCAAAACCAACAACCGGTTCAAGGGCTTTTGGGTTTTTGAGTAATATGTTAAACAATAATTTCCAGAACAACAGACCGGTTCGGATATTGAATCCTGCCTTACCGCAAACCTTTATAAATGATCCTGAAAGTCTTATTTTTTTAATTGTTCCGGGCTTATGCCTGTAACAAGGCTTCAGGTTAAGCCCAAGATATGCCAATCTTTTATAATAATTTTCAGGATCATAGATATTGGTAAGGATGGAAGTATAATCCTTTAAAATATCATATCTAGGTCTTTTGGTCCGGAAATTCAATCCGCTTGTCATCTGGTCTATTTCCATTGAAGGATTACTGATCCTGGTAACTTCCTGAAATAAACGGCCTTCATTTTTCAACCTTCTCGCTAATTGTGTATCAGGAAGTGCGTACAAGGTTCCTACCATAGCCATGCAGATGCCTGAATCCCTGATACAATTCATCATCAGACAAGCTGATTGTTCAGTTTCATTGTCAAATCCGAAGATGAAACTTGCATCCACAATAATTCCGTAAGACAGTATCTTTTTGATAATCCCGGGAATCGATCTGTTCATGTTCTGATGTTTATGGGCCTTTTCCAGAACAGTATCCTCGGGAGTTTCAAGTCCGATGCTGAGGTAACGGAATTCTGCTTTTTTCATCAGCTGCAGGTACATATCATTGCTGGCAAAGTTCAATGAGGATTCAGCCTGGAAATAGAACGGATAACCATTTTTTTCAGACCATTCTGCAATAGAATTCAGAAGTTCTTCCACAGATTTTCCGTTGGCAAGGAAATTATCATCAACAAAAAAGATATGTCCCCTATATCCGAGATTGTTAAGACATTGAAGTTCAGTGATTATTTGGTCAACACATTTGGTCCTTTGATTTCTTCCGAAGAGTTCAATTACGTTACAAAATTCACAGTTATAAGGACATCCCCGTGAGTATTGAATACCCATCATCAGGTAATCAGAAAAACGAATCAGATCATACCTTGGAACAACAGATCTTATCAGGTCAACTGGTTCGGAAGTGAGATACACTCCCTTTGCAATTCCGTTATTCAGATCGTCCAAAAAAAGAGGTATTGTATTTTCCCCTTCACCTCTAACCAGAAAATCAGCTTCCGAATAAAGATCGGGCTGGCAGGTAGGATCTGGGCCGCCTGCTACAACTTTTAACCCGTACTCATGTGCTTTTCTGACAATTTCAATTATGCCCGGTTGCTGGGATAACATTCCACCGGTACAGACAATTTCTGCCCACTCAAAGTATTTATCCCGTAAAGGCGTAGTATTTAAATCAATCAGTTTGAAGTTCCAGTTCTGGGGTAATAATGCAGCTACCGTCATAAGCCCCAAAGGAGGGATGGGATATTTTGCACCTGCTATCCTGCATACCTCCACATAATTCAAAGAACTGTTCTTCGAAAATTCAGGATGTACTAGAAGGCAATTTAAACTTTCAGACATACTGTTCCTCCATAACTCCGGTCAACTTCTACCTATGAAACCCACTTGATTGACTGAAAACGCAAACACGAATGAAAATAATTCACTTTCAACCGAGCGAAGCGAGCTCGATGAAATCAATCATATGCGGTTCTCCCGCCGAAGCGGGGCAAGCTATCCGACCTTTCAAAATAAAATATATACCTATGAAAAAAACAGTTTATTCAGAAAGATATGAATTTTCGGAATTGGTCACAACAAAAGATTTTATAACTTTTATGATGCCTGATCGCTCTATTGCTATATAGTGATGATAGATGTAATTAATTAGCATTCCAGTTTTGCGGATTATCCGACACATATTTTCTGATACGTTTTAACTGCCCGGTTGTACAGATAATAGTATCGTAAAATCCATGTTGCCAGAAAAAATGACTGTCTAATTTGTGCGCATTTTTTGTAACTGCAGATTTATAAGAACGTACAACGACCGATAATGAACCGGATTTTGGTGAAATAGATGACATGGTTTTGTCTACAGGGGGTATTGTATCATGTGATTGGGATTGTTGAAAAAGTCCTTTTTAACCGCAAAGAACGCAAAGATATCGCAGAGAACGCAGAGCTAAGACACATAAATTCAGCTCTTTGCGAACTTTGCGTCTTTCCTTTGCGCCCTCTGCGGTTAAAGGATTTTGACTTATTCAACAGCCCCTGCTACTTCTCCAATAAATAATAAATTTTGCGGTATTTATTTTATCCGGTATACCATTAATGCATTTCCATGCCTGATATAAAGCTTCCCTTTGCTTATTACAGGATGGGCCCAGAAGGGTCCTTCTCCTTTTGTTACCTGAAACTCGCTTACAATATCAAGTTTTAAAGCATCGGGCTTTACAAGAGCAACATGACCTGACTTTTCTTCAAACAGGTACAGCATTCCGTCGGCTGAAATTACAGAACCTCTTGAGTACCATCTGGCGGTCCACAGGGTTTTACCTGTTGTCCAATCTACACAGGCCCACAAATCCGGAGGCTTTGACATATGAGTTGATCCAAAAATATTATTCCCAAGAAGGAGTGTTCCTCCAAGCTGTGGATCAAAACTCCTGTTTTCCCAGACAATATCGACTGAATTCCCGTCTGATGAAAGCTTAAGCTTTAATGCTACCCAGTTATACCCGTTTGCAATAAGGATATTCCCATCCTTATAGAGGGGTGTCATTGCATGATTTTTCATTACCCTGCCGGTTGCTGCATTAATTTCGGTGTAGTTCAATTTCCACATAATTTTACCATCTTTGGCATTGACTGCAAAAATGTGAGTCCCCATTACAGTAACAATTATTTTCTTTCCGGCATACTCAATAAGTTTAGGATTTACATATTGTGGCTCCTGGTCAAGAGGTGCTGCCTCCCATACGACCTTGCCGTCAGATAAATTGAAAGCAACTAGTGATGCTTTCTTCCCGCCTGGTGATGCAATTACGATGTTATCGGTAACCAGTGGAGATTCTGAAATCCCGAATTGTATTGGTTTGCTTTCATATAACCGGTAATGATTTTTTGACCATTTTATCCTGCCGTCTTTTCCGACACAGACAATATCCCCGCTGCCGCTTATAAGGAATATACTTCCGTTATAATATGTCGGAATGCATCTCGATCCGGTATGGTTTGCCATCCAGGCTTTGCCATACACTGTTTCCCATTTCTTTTTCCCGTCAAGCGTAAGAGCGGTCAGTACATCGGAACTGTCTTTTCTTCCTGTTACATAAACAGCATCATCAGTAACAGTTGGTGAAGAATAACCATCACCCATATTTTCAGCTTCCCAAAAAAGTACAGGACCACCTGCAGGCCACTTTTTCAGCAACCCCGATTCATTATAAATGCCGCTTCGGCCGGGTCCGCGCCATTCATAGAGCTGACAATAACCTATAGTCAAGGAAACTGTACTTAATAATATTGTTAATAATAATTTTGATAAAATTGATTTCATAAAAGTTTGATTTTTGTTTGTGAGATTAATACTATGATATGAATAGCACATGCTCAAATTTCGGGGGAAACCTTAAAAAGGTGATTCTCCTTACACAAATTTGGGAGGTTGCCAGATTAATCCTGTAGAGTCCTCCGTTTTTCTGTTCTGATAAAAGGAAATAAGGATAGCTTTTCTGATGAGCATGAAAGTTCAAATGAATTTGATTTTATTCATAATCGGACCAAATATAAAGTAAAAGTTTGTTTATTTATATTTTACGGTTTCCCATTAACTTTTATTAACCATAGCAACACCTTAACTACATTAGTGAGTGCAGGATAAAAGCGTTTTGGCAAAACAGAGAAGAATACCGGGAATTGGTTGGTTAAAATCCCGACCCGGTCCCCCCTGACCACCTCCTCCTCCGAATCCGAACCCTGTATTAAAAACATTTATGATATTAACATTCGAATTCTTTTTTTGAATTAAAAATCTGATCTTTAATGTTTACTTTGTTTACGTAAAAGGTATCTCCATATGAGGAAAACTATTTCACCTGACACGAATCCGCCAAAAACTCAAAGTGAGATTCCGGAAAAAAATTCCATTCAATGCCAATTAAAAAACCCTGAAGTTCGAAGTTTAATCCCCGTCAGGTTTATGTCTTATTGTTTTTTAATAACAATAGCTGTTTTTTCTGTCGTTAGTCTGAGTTGCCGGAGACAACAGTCAGAGAAGCCCACAACATATTCGTTCCGGATCCCTCCTGATTACCTCAGGGAAGCGTCAGATATTCCATCGTTCTGGCTATCATCCTGTAACGAGGTTAATAATTTCCTTAATGAGACAGTACATAAGGGACAAATCCAGGTCATAGGAACTTCGGCCGGCGGCAGACCGATCCGGGCAGTCCTTTATGGAGACCCTCGTAAGGGAAAGGGCACATCCACATTCTCTGGTTCGCTGGGTTTCAGGGATGTGCGGGTTTACCGGGGACCCGATCATGATAAGACAGTGTACATGAGTATGGCAGCTGTCCATGGCGGTGAGTTTGAAGGAATTGTTGGTATGGTGAATCTGATATCTGTTCTTGAAACAGGTAAGGATCTGAGGGGGAAAGAGTGGCCGGGGATAACTATGGCATCATCTGAACTTGACCGTTTG
This sequence comes from uncultured Bacteroidales bacterium, assembly GCA_963737255.1. Taxonomy (GTDB): domain Bacteria; phylum Bacteroidota; class Bacteroidia; order Bacteroidales; family VadinHA17; genus LD21. Next base: position 787,099 of record CAVTSB010000001.1, on the reverse strand, counting down.
ATACTGATTCCCATAGCTAATCCTGACGGAAGGGAACGCATTCCGCTGAGGATGGAGCTATACAGGGATACTATTTACACTGTACCCGAATACCTGAACACCGGTGGTTTGCCGGACGGTACAATTACAGGATGGCCGCAGATAAAGGAATTCATACCAATGGATTTTTCAAAACCTGGCTTCCCGGGAGGATATCCCAACGATGCCGGGGTAAATATTCAGCATGATAATTTTCTGGGTAAGAAACAACCCGAAACTCAGGCTTTATTCGATCTTGCAGAGCGTGAAAAGCCTGATCTTATTATTAACATGCACACAGGTGCAGTATATATGCGGATGGACAGACCCTTGGGAGAACCGGCTCTTCGTCCTTCATTTGATACCCTCTTTAAATATGTTCATTCCGAACTTGCTGTTAACGAACTTCAGGAAACAATTGATCCTGTGATCGCGGGTAATCCGGCCAGGGCCACCACTGGTGTCTATAATATTGATGGGGCCCTGAACTGGCATTGCGGAGCACTAAGTGTAGTGGTGGAATCACCCAGTCATGCATTCTCATCAAACAGTGCAACACGTAGGGCGAAAATAGAATCACCTGATAATCTGCTTAATGCGCAACTTATATGCCATCAGCAGGCCATGAAATTCCTGGCAGAGACCGGAGGACGTTCCGGATGGTTGCCCGGGCTTTCTCCCTGAGCGTCTGTTCCATTTTCCTGTAATCAGAATATCAGGTTTAAGAGCAGATGGAAGACAAGAATCATTTGTAAGAAAATAACAAAACAAGTTTGTAAAGTATATTTGGAGATACAATGAAAAAAAATACAACTAACCGCAGGGACTTTGTTTTAAAAACAACACTTGCAGCAGCTGGTTTATCGTTGGGATTAAATGCCAGATCAGCAAAGAGTATCCATTCTGCAGGGCCAAACGATAAAATACGTGTCGGTTTTATTGGCGTTGGTAATCGGGGGTCACAGTTGCTCAAACTGTTTATGACTCAGCCCGACTGTGAAGTAGCCGCTCTTTGTGACCTGTATGAACCTTATCTTTTAAGAGATTATACAAAAGTCGATAAGCGTTATACTGAGGGTTTCCTTGGTAAAGATGGCCGCATTCCCAAAATGGGTGAGACATTTAGTGGTAAGGTAAAACTCTATGATGATTACCGGAAACTTCTTGATGATAAAACTATCGATGCGGTTTGTATCGCTACCCCCGATCACTGGCATGCTTTGCAAACTATTGATGCAATGAAGGCAGGTAAGGATGTTTATGTTGAGAAGCCCCTGACCGCCACCATTTATGAAGGCCGTGCAATGGTTAATACCCAGGTTGCCACCGGGCGTGTTGCAGCAGTAGGATTAAACCGGAGAGGCAATCTGGTATATCAGAAATTATCAAAAATGATGCAGACTGGCAAAATCGGTAAATTAACAATTGGCAGGGCATCGCACATCAATAATATGTTCCCTGACGGCATCGGGAAAATGAAACCTGACTCTCCTCCGAAAGATTTTAACTGGGATATGTGGCTGGGACCAAGAGCTTTTATTCCATACAGATACAATATTGCACCGTACACATTTCGCTGGTGGAGTGATTATTCTTCACAAATCGGTAACTGGGGAGTCCATTATATTGATGTCATCCGCTGGCTGATGGGAGAAAAGGCACCCTTATCAGTCAGTGCACATGGAGGTAAATATGTCCTGGATGATGATAGTACTATTCCTGACACCTTGCAGGTGACATTCGAATTTGCCTCTGGATCGATTATTATATTCAGTGATTATGAAGCAACCAGCGGCGCGATGCTGCCTTTTGGCGAAATTGAGATCAAGGGGACAAAAGGGACTTTGCTGGCTAGCGAAAATTCCTATAAAATTGTACCCACGACCCGCGGTCAATTCCAGACCTGGAACAAACTCATTGAAGCTGAAGAGTTTGAAAACGTAAACCGTACCCTCGATGATGGAAGCAGTGCAGACAGTACCTTCACATTAATAAGGAATTTTCTGGATTGTATCAAAACGAGACAAACACCTCTCTGTTCCCTTGAGGAAGGACATCGCTCGACCAGTTTTGCCCACCTGGCAAACATAGCACTTGCAACAAAGACAAGATTATTATGGGACGCCGGGAAAGAACAGATAACTAACAACAATGAAGCCAACAAACTCCTTCATTATGAATACCGGAACCCCTATAAATTGTCATAAACAGATAACCCAATGGTTATAAACAGAAGAGATTTCATCAGGACTTCAGCTGTTGTTACGGGTGGCAGCTTGCTTGGTCATTTACCAATTACTAACAAGAGCAGGAAACCCATTCCGCGTAAACAGATCAGGATAACAGAGGTGGATTCTGATTTTGAAAGGGAACCTTTGATTCGTCCTTTTGGATTTAAAGGCGGGTATATGAAAGAGATATGGCAGACAGCAGCATTAATCAAAAGCGAATCAGGCATTCATAAAATCGGAATATGTTCCCAGAGCATCCTCTGGTCAGATGCACAACTCTTCGCTTCCCATTCCGAAAGTGGAGGTAACAGCCTGATGTATGCAATGACCGAATATGGACTCGGACTTTTAAAGAATCGCAGCTTTAGTGATCCTGTATCTCTTCTCGATGAAATCTGGCCGGTTGTGTACGAATACGGCAAAAAAATCTGCTCCAGGATTGACCTGCGTCCGACCTTTGCACTAAATTCACTTGTGGGGATTGACAATGCTCTTTGGCTTTTATATGCCGCTGAAAATAACATTACCGATTTCGACGATCTGGTGCCTGAACCCTATAAACCTGCCTTGTCACATCACCATGAAAGGATAGCGAGCATCCCGCTGATAGCTTATTCTATCCCCGTTAGCGAAATAAAATCAGCAGTTGACCAGGGATACTTCTTCATGAAAATTAAGATCGGTCAGCCTGGTACCCAGTCTGAAATGCTTGAAAAAGATATCACCCGTCTTACCGAAATTCACAGGGTAATAGGAGGTACCACAACTAATTATTCAAAAAGCGGTAAGCTTCCGTATTATTTTGATGCAAACGGACGGTATGAAAGTAAAGAGACTCTATTGCGATTTCTTGATCATGCAAAAAAGATAGGAGCTTTTGATCAGATAGCAATTATTGAGGAACCTTTTGATGAAAACCTGGAAATAGACATTAAGGATATCCCTGTTCGTATTGCAGCTGATGAAAGTGCTCATACCGAGAAAGATGCCCTTAAGCGTATAGAGATGGGATATAAGGCAATTGCTCTTAAGGCCATCGCAAAAACCCTCAGTATGACCATGAAAATTGCCAGGGTTGCCCATGAAAACAATATTCCGTGTTTTTGTGCTGACCTTACGGTTAATCCTGTTCTTGTTGAGTGGAATAAGAATATAGCAGCCCGCCTATCCCCCTTCCCGGATATAGGGATCGGATTGCTTGAAACAAATGGCCACCAGAATTACAGAAACTGGGACATCATGAAAGGCTATAATCCCTGCAAGGATTCAAATTGGACACAAACGAAAAAAGGGATCTTTGAGCTCAATGATGATTATTATGAAAAAAGCGGCGGGATTTTCATGCCGAGTAAACATTATGAAGAGATGTTTGACGTGAACATGTAAAAAATTAAAATACATTCGAAATGTTAACCTCAAGAAGGAATTTTACTGCAAAATTAATCTTTGCCGCCGGTATTGCAGCAACAGGTGCGCAAAGCCGGATATTTGCAGGTCCGCTATCAGCCGTACCGGATAAAACGCCGCGATCAACTGCACCCAAAAATGATCCGGAAGCTTTTAAGATCAGTATTTTCTCCAAGCACCTGCAATGGCTTGGTTACAAGGAGATGGCTAACGTTCTGCATGAGATTGGATTCGACGGAACAGATCTGACCGTCAGACCAGGCGGACATGTATTGCCTGACCGGGTGGAGGAAGATCTGCCAAAAGCCGTTGAAGCATTAGCCAGCGAAGGGAAAAAGATATACATGTTAACGACGGCAATAGATAACGCCGATGATCCCGTTACCGTGAGGATTCTGAAAACTGCATCTTCCCTTGGCATCAGGCATTACAGATTGGGATGGGGTAATTATGATGACACCCGATCAGTTGAGGAAAATATCAGTTCTATGCAGTTAAAACTTACAAAACTGGCTCTCCTGAATGAAAAATACTCAATATCAGGAGAATACCAGAATCACTCCGGAGTAGCCTCAAAAGGAATTTATTTTGGCGGGGCTATCTGGGATATAGCTAAAGTGCTTAAGGAGATTAATTCACCCTGGCTGGGTTCACAGTACGATATTTACCATGCAACTGTAGAGGGTGCAAATACCTGGCCTGTTGGATTTAAACTAATAAGTCCTTATGTCAGATCAATAGACATAAAGGATTTTAAATGGATTGAACGGGATGGGGAAATAAGATCAGAGTCAGTTCCTTTAGGTGAAGGAATGGTGGATTTCAGGAGATTTTTCAGGCTTCTGAAAGAGTATAAACTTGAGATCCCAATATCCCTTCATTTTGAATACCCTCTCGGAGGAGCTGAAAATGGATCGTCAAAATTAACAATTGAACGTAAGGACTTTATTTCAGCTGTTAAGAAGGATCTTTCAACTTTGAAAATGCATCTTCAGGATGCCGGACTTTCTTAGTTTTCCTGACCCCTGTTTAAGCCAACTGTCAAATAAGTCAAAAGCTTCTGCCCGCGGATTATCGGGTTGAGGATGAGGATGAGGGTGAAGTCTGGTAATCCCCAATTGTCCCAAAGATATCTGACCTGCGGTCCTTCCGCCACACACCTCTCCAGATTCCCCGACCGGCATTTCCGATCCAGTCCCAGGGGGGATTGAAATTAAGGTCAATATCGGCAGTAAGCAGTGTGCCCTGAGTTCCGCTTTCCTGAAGTATGTCGCCTGCCGGATTAACAATTACACTGTGCCCGTCAAAGATAGAGGTAACGAAATACACCCCATTATCAATAGCACGGCTCTGTGCGGTTATTTTCCAGGATTCCGCACCTCTCACATCACCCCATATTGGGCAAAAAAGTATCTCCGCTCCTTTCAGGGCAAGAATCCTTGATACTTCAGGGAAGGCGCTGTCCCAACAGATGAGAATACCAATCTTACCAAAATCCGTAATAAAAACAGGAAGTGAATCTCCAGGTACGGCACCCTGCTCTGATTCCGAATCCGGAAGCTGAACTTTTTTATAAACTGCCTGTATCTTTCCATTCCTGCCATAGAGGACAGCAATATTATAAAGTGTGTCGCCACTCCAGTTGTACAGGCCGGAAACTATATACATTCCGTATTGCTTTGCTTTTGAAGCCATCATAACCGATGCACTCCCCTCAAGGGTATTGGCCTCAACCTTTGTCATTCCCAATCCGGTATTGCATGTTGGCCATCCTTCAGGAAGGCAAACAATCCGGCAGCCTGATTCACCGGCCTGATCCAGCAACTTGCCCATCAGGCTTACATTATCAGATACAGTTGGTCCCGGCGGGCGAAAATACACGGTTCCAATTTTAATGTTTCTTGGTGGAACATCAGGGCAATTTCCCAGAGAAATGTCGTCCCACCATACTGTACCGGTACTCCAACGGAATTCCAGTGATATTTCTGCAGTGGTCGCTTCATTTATAGCCCTGATTTTATCAGATGCAAGAAACCAGCCGTTGCTTTCTTCCACAATATGGTATATGTAATTGTAACCAAGCTGATCACTACCCCTGAGCCACTTTATTCTGATGAGGACACTTTTATCTATTGACCTGACATTCTCAGCCCTGAATCTTGCAGTGAACAGGTAAGTCTGCCCTCCTGTTATTCCGACAATTTGAGCAGCCCTGCCATGACAGTTAGGGTTCATACTAACCATTTTGAGGGCGAAAAGTCCTTCACAGCGGATTATACTGTCAATACTTGTGGCTGGTTCCATAGAGGATACCGGACCCTTTATCAGCCAGTTATGCGGAGCAGCATGAGAGGCTTCAAAACCAGGGTTCACTATAAGATTGGCAGCTCCCGCAGTACCCGGGAACAGCAATCCGGAAGAAAGACCCAAAATGACGATGGTGAAAACCACTGCTTTTTTCATATTAATTGCTTTTCCGTAAGAAACATTCTTCAAACACATTTCTGATAAAGATATAAATTCTATTAAATTCTTGTTTGCCTGAAAAGCGAGCGGAGTTTGCCAAATTTCACCGGACCTTTCCTCCCGTAGCTGATATTTGCGACTGTCAATTAAAAGGTATGAAAAAAATCCTTTAATTAGTGTGAAATTTTATTAGTAGGTAAAGCTCGTTTTCTTAGATTTGTAAACAGTTCTTAAACTAAATTAAACCTGTCCTGCAATGGCTTCAATTAAAACAAGATCCAAACTTTCGCGACGCGAATTTATGAGACTTTCAGCAGCTGCTGCTGCCGGTGTTTCGTTGATACCTGCCCTTTCCTGCACTTCGACCATCATTCCTTCCCCTTTGAAACGACCTTTCGGACGAATCAATTTCGATGTTACAACAATAGGGCTTGGAGGACAGAGTTCACTGATGTGGACCCCGGAGGGTATTGAACCTGTTGACATCATATTAAAAGCTTTTGACCTGGGAATTAATTACTACGATACCTCGAATGCATATGGCCCAAGTCAGAATAATTATGGAAAAGCCTTCCGGAAACTTAATCTGATTCCGGGACAAGAAGGTTACAACCAAAAACTCAGGGATTCAATTTTCCTGACAACCAAGACAATGGTTCGCTGGGCAAAAGGAGATTATCCGACACTTGACAACGTTCGTAACAGTACGGACGGGGATCACGGGGAGGGAGCTGTGGCTGATCTGAAGCGCTCTCTTTCACAGATGTTCGGAAACGATGACGGAACCTATCCGGAAGGAGCTTATGTAAACATGATACTGATACATAATATTACTAATTTCGAAGAGGTTGATGTTGTGTATAAAGGCCTTGAAACACCCCTTGATATAGATGGAAATTTTGGCGCCCTGGTTGCTCTTCGCGACTACAGGGATGGTACCAATATTACCGGACTGAATCCAAAAAAAGAAAAGCTGGTAAGGCATCTGGGATTTTCGGGACATAACAATGCTCCCGCAATGATGGATATGATTCAACGCGACAAATGGGAACTTCTGGATGGTATGCTGGTTTCGATCAACGTAAATGACCGGCGCTATCTTAATATGCAATACAATGTAATCCCTGTCGCACAAGCCAGGAATATGGGCGTGATAGCCATGAAGGTGTTTGCCGATGGGACAATGTATACCAAAGAACCAGGATGGTCAAGCAAACCTGAGCATGTGGTTAGGATAATAGGAACTGAAGCGGTCCCAAGTAAACCCCTGATCGAATATGTTCTCACTACTCCGGGTATACATACACTCATAATAGGGACTGGTCAGATAAATGATAATCCTCTTAAATGTCAGCTTGTTCAAAACTATTATGCAGCACAGATTGAACCTGATGCGCTGAGTGAAAATGAAAGACGTGACCTTGAAAAGATTGGTGAGCGGGCACGTAACGGGGAAACAAATTATTTTCAGTTGGCTGACACAGGTTTAACTCCCCCGAGAAATGCCAGACTCATTAAATCCGATGGCGTAAGATTATCATGGGATACCAGCTACGCAGGTAATGAACCCATTAAGCATTATGAAATAATAAGCGATGGCAATATTATCGGAACAGTCCAGCATCTTCCGCAGGCTTCAAAAGATCCTTTTAGCTATGAAATCAAAACGGGAAAGGAATTCAAAATTGTTGCTGTGGATGCAATCGGGAGGAAATCCGCGACAGAAACAATTACTGTATGATTTAAAACATTAAGCCCCCGGAACTGGTCCGGGGGCTTAAATTTTTTATCTTAATAACTAACTTGTTAATTCTTCTTAAATAAAAAAGTCATCCCGAGTTTAATATTTATGAAGCTGTCGTGGCCAAAATCATCATCCCTGAATTGAGTAAACAAAGCTGCCCCAACATTGATAAACATACTTTTACTGACAGGAAATACAACTCCTGCTCCCGGGCTGACCAGATACTCTGGTATACCTTCTGTGTTTTTAGAATTTAGAAATATTCCACCTTCACCAAGAACAAAACATCTTGTTTTTCCAAGATTAAAAAAATAACGAAAGTCAGCAAAAAGAGGAACTAATGTACCTCCGTTATATAATGATACTCCGATTCCTATACCTCCGGTCAAATTTCTTGTCAGCCCCATACCAAGGATGGTTGTCAGATTAGCAGTCCTTTTTGCATAATCCCGGTTTAACTGCTCTATGCCTATTCCGGCATTAAGTTCCGTAATGTTCATTAATCCGGGTTTTGAATTACCGGATGCAACAGACCTGTCTGGATTATTTTTTGTTTGGCTATAACTTAATGAAGAGGCAGCCATAAAAACCAATAATGATAAGAAAATAGGTTTTTTCATCTTGTGATTTGTTAAGTTCAACAATAACAGTTTATTAAACGTAATTAAGTTAGTTATATTACTTAGACGGATACGAGTTACTTTGCTTATAGTGGGCTATGGTTTGATTTTGGAAAAGTCTGTTTATTATCAAAGATATATTAAAATATTAAGGCTTACTGCCTAAATATGTGCAGTTAAACAGTTAAGTTAAAAAAAGTGGATGATTTCTCCCGGTATAGTAATACATTATAAGCAGAAGTGGGAGATCCTCCGGGATAATTCCTCATAATGTATATAAGAAAGCCCCCGGGGATGATCCGGGGGCTTAATATGTTGTGAGACTACATTGAGATTATTTCCATTTTCCTGCCTTCTGTCTGTTCATAGAGCTGCTTTGCTATCTCTGCCTTGTCATGGCTGAAAGAAGGATCCATGGAATAAGCTTTCATATAAGATTCGTAGGCTTTATCGTATCTCTTGACGAATATGTAGAAATCGCCCTTGGAGTCGTAAACATTCGGATTCTTCGGTTCAAGTTCAATGTACTTGTCAAAAGCCTCTTCCGCCTTTTCGCTCTGCTTTAGTGTAAGATATGCATATCCGAGCTGATTGTAAAAGGGAGCAGGTTTCCTGGCGATTTTAATTGCATTGTATAAGGTTTCAATCATGCCGGTAGAATCGCCTGCAAGTGTTTGAAAATAAATGAGGTTATTATATGCGCCGGGATCATTTGGATACATTTCCACAAGCTTTTCCCCTGCATCGACTACATCGGTGTTACCTTGTTTCACACTTACCAGGACATCCTTCAGCAACGCCTCAGCGTCACTTAGTTTAGCTTTGCAATTTATCGCGGCATCGGCATACCCTTTAAAATCATCAGGCGCCCGGTTCAGAAGGTAAAAAAGAGCCAGCTGGTAATTAACCATGAAAAAATCCGGATCCTGATCAAGGGCTTTTTTAAAGGTTTCAAGTGCCTTATCCAGGTGAACATCATCAAAGTACTTCATTGCCTGGCTATAAATCAACAATGCTGATTTGGAATTCGTGGTTACCGGCATCGGCTTTTCTTTCACAGGCTGGGAATAAGCCAGTATCCCTGTTGAAAGCAATATGATCAAAACACCCAATTTTCTCATCTTCCTGATTTATTATTTTATTGATCTCTAAATTTATACGAAATTTTTTATCTGTCCAGCAAGCTCCTGACGTCAGAATTCCGAGCATAATCCAGTGCAGTTTTATTATTATTGTCCCTGAGGTCCCGATCGGCACCCTTTTCCAGCAATGCCTTCACCACTTCTGAATTTCCGTTTTGGGAGGCATAAATCAGTGCGCTGGCGCCATCGTCGTTTCTAATGTCCAGTTTTGCCCCGTTATCTGCCAGCAGTCTTACGATGTCTGAATGCCCGTTCAGTGCAGCTGCCATCAGCGAAGTGAACCTGACACTCCGTTGTTTGTCGATCGGTGATCCTTTTTTTGGCATTATCTTTATGATTTCTATCTGGCCGCTCCCCGAAGCATGCAGGAATGCGCTGGTTCTGACGGCGTTTGCGAGCAGACCCGGATTTGCCTCTTTGCCGCTTTTAACATTTACTGCTTCCATACTTCCGTCAGGGGAATATGAAACCATAGCCGTTATCTGCCCGATATCCAGCGAATCAGGGAATTGGCTTTTTTCAAGCATTGCCTTCAGCGCCGCAACAAGCTCATCATCAGCAGTAATGATGGGGGCGTTTGTACCATCGGTTTCCCGGGTATCAGGTCTTGCCCCTTTATCAAGCAATAACTTAACAACATCGGTATGACCGTTAAGTGAAGCCAGGAAAAGTGCGTCTGATCCGTCTGCACTCCTTAAATTGATGTCAGCGCCGTGGTCAAGCAATAACCTGACATATTCAGTGTGTCCCCTCAGTGCTGCAGTCATCAGGGAAGTGGCTCCCTCCTTGTTCTGCAGATCAGGATCTGCTCCATTGTCAAGCAGAAGCTTTGCTACATCAATGAATCCGGCAAGGGAGGACTGGATCAAAGGGGTTGTTTTATAATATTTGTCCTGCAGATCCACCCTTGCCCCTTTTTCAAGCAGTAGCTTAACAACGTCGGGGTGACCATTCTGAGAGGCAATCATCAGGCTTGTAAATCCGTCAGTTGCCTGATGATTATAATTCGCACCGTAATTGATCAATATTTCCGCTATTTCAGCGTGACCGTTCTGGGCAGCCATCATAAGGGCGGTCATTCCTTCAATTGCCTGCAGGTTGGGGTCTATCCCCTTTTCAAGCAGCAGCTTTACTACTTCTGTATGGCCGTTACCTGAAGCGTACATGGCAGCAGTCACACCGTCAATAGCCTGCATATCAGGATCAGCACCCCTTCTGATCAGAATTCTGCAGGTCTGGATATACCCGTGCGCTGCTGCATACATCAGCAAACTGCGGTCATACTCGTCAGCGAAATTGACATTTTCTATATTTCGTGCTACATTCAGTGTTTTTATGCGGTCGCCTGCCCTGTTCTGGCTGGTAGTTTCCATCATTCCTGTTCCGGGCTGAGCCTGTATTGTTGCAGAACAGGAAAGCAGCATAATAGAAACAATCGTTATACATTTTGTTTTCATATGATCCGGATCAATAGGGCCCAATCATTCCTATTTTATGTATAAACAAATTTAAATGCTTTTGGTTAGAAACAATAGTTTTTCTTTTCTTCTCTACAATTTTTAATAAGTAAAATTCTATTCCCCTTCTGGAAAGAAATACGTATTATAATACATATTTCTCTAAATTAAAATACGTATTATAATACGTATTTCTTTTAATTAATTCAGGTATCCTGTTTGTTGTGGTATAATTAATAAAACTGAACCCGATTTCCTTAAATGTTTCATCTCCTTAACCGGCCTCTGTGAACGTCACTGCCTGTGCCCCTTTTATTCCGGGTTTAATAAACTTAAGTTTTACCCTGGTAACACCATCCGGCCAGTAACGTATCAGAGAGCGGTCAGTGACTTCAATGAATTCAATCTCAGGGGCCACTAGCCTGGCGTTGTAAGACATATTCAGTGTGAATCCGTCACCTTCAAACTTTAGAAGTCCGGGTTTCATCAGGGTTACTTTACAATAAGTGATCAGGTTTGAGCAGGTAGGATCATTGGTTACAGCCGAGAACTCATATCTATCGCTGATAACGAAGCTTTTCCCTCTGTTCAGGGTATAGCTCCGGATCCAGCTTTTAACTTTGGCTCCTTCAGGGTATGCTCCTGCAATCTCGGTTGTAAAGGTTGCCGATCGGGCATTCGCAGTAAATGATGAATTCCTGGCCGTGAAATTTTCACCCTGCATCTGATCAGTTCCGTTGATTACAGGCAGGTTGTGGTATCCCGATTGCATCGTCCATATTTCATAACGCCTTGAACTGAAGGTTTTTGCAACATATTCCTCACGGCCCAGGTCGATCAGGCAAGGTTTCCCGTTGTAATACATCAGGCAGGAACCAATGTCATTGTGATTATGGCTTTCAGCGTTAAATCCGCCTTTTGCGCCAAAGAAAAATCCTGAAATGCTACCTTCCCTGTCGCGTGCTCCGGCAACCTCGGTATCCGGGAACCAGAAATCGGCGACCAGTGCTTCCCGGGCTTCAGCGGTGCGGATCTCAGTGATCAGGCCAAGATTTCTTATCTGGTCAAAGATCCTTCCGCTCATTGCGCCTTTACCCCAGTTTCCAAGACTTGCAAGATATGCACCGAATTTCTGCATTGCAGGATCCTTTATCGCCTTCCCGTACCTGTAAACAATCGATGGACTACCGCCCGTGGTTGCATCGGCATCAGCAAAATTTATAAAGTACGGGGCATGGATGTTTACCTTATAAAAGTATTTCCCGATATTTTGAATGAGAGGATCATCAAAGACGTCAAACCTGCCGCCCGTTAAATTCGACATTATTTCCAGGCTCTCATACAGCAGAGCGCCGGCTGCACCCCAGTATGAGGGACCTTCATCGCAGCCTCCGTCATCAGAATAACCATTCAGGAATTTATCGAGGGAGTTGATGACCTTCTGAACTTCCGCAACCTTTTTGACCGGATCGGTCTCGATCAGCATGTAGCTTGTAAGCATATTGTAATTGATCCACGGATTCCAGTTATTCGGACGTCCGCCCTGGAAGCCCATATACCACCAGTCGTCCCTGGCAAAATACGGAGCAAGTGCCTTATTGTTTATCTCCTGCTTCAGTCTGGGTGAAATAAGCGGGTGTATTTTGTCAAACTCATCCCTGAACAGGGCATACGTCATCGACAGGTTGCTTACTACCTCACTTACGCCCAGATCGACATAGGGCTCATTTACATCAGGAAGTCCGGCACCTGCTTTCTGAGAACCCAGGTGAGCCGACCATCCCCACCACGTCTGCTCGCTATAATACCACACTGCATTGATTATCTGATCCATAAATCGCCCCTTACCCTCCGCAAGCTCCCCCATAACAAGTGAAATGAGGGCGTTGCTGCAGGCTGAATAAACACTCTGGCGGCGATCGCCCGAACGTATGAATTCAAGATAATCGGTAGCCCTGACAACAGGCCAGTCATAATCGAGATAACCTTCAGCCCTTTTAATGTACTCCTGCCTGATATTGGCCGGCAAACTCTCCCAGAATTGTCTCGATTTATAACCGGGAAGCTTATTCCATGAGTCATCTGTGATCATGGCTGCTGACAGGTTAATAGCTTTCGCTTCATTTGCAAGGATGTTTCGTTCCCTTGGCTTTAATTCAGCTTTTACTGACTGAATTGTCGAAAGTATGATCAATACCAGTGAAATGATAATCAATGAGTTCGGGCGTCGGATAAGTTTTTTCATTTGTAGTCTGATTTTGTTATCAATTGAGGACACAAGTTAAAAAATTATCACATACTCCGGAATCGGATCAGGATCAAAAAACGACGTTAATTGCCGATCCTGACAGGAAAGCCCTGACATTCTGAACAGCCATCTTCATTAACCTGGTCCTAGATTCCAGGGTAGCCCATGCGATATGGGGAGTGATTATGCAATTTATCGCTCTCAGAAGAGGGTTATCCTCAGGAGGCGGTTCAACTGACAAAACATCAAGCCCCGCCCCGGCGATAATACCCTCATTTAAAGCTTCCGCAAGATCCTTTTCCACGACTATCGGGCCTCTCGAAGTATTGATCAGAAATGCGCTCCTTTTCATCAGCCTGAGAGTGTTGATATTGATCATTCCGGCTGTCTCTGGTGTAAGCGGGCAATGGATACTCACAATATCCGAATTCGACAGCAGTTCCGGCAAACCTGCCCGGGAAATGCCAGTCCTGTCCGAATGATCGCTTTCAGACCCGGATGATGCAAGAACATTCATCCCGAATGCCATTGCGATTTCGCTCACCTTTTTCCCGATAGTCCCGAATCCGATGATCCCGAGGGTTTTCGAAGCCAGTTCGGTTAATGGATAATCGCGGTATGTGAAATCAACAGAACCCGACCACTTTCCGCTCATCACCGAATCGCTGTGCTTCTGGGCATGAAAGCATAATTCAAGTATCAGGGCAAAAGTCAGCTGAGCCACTGAATTTGTGCTGTAGGCAGGTATGTTTGTCACAACTATACCAAGCTTCGCGGCCATCTCAACATCAATCACATTGTAGCCTGTTGCAAGGACACCGACATACTTCAATCCGGGTAGCGACTTCAAAATTTCGACGCTAAGCAGTGTCTTGTTTGTCAGAAGGATATCAGCGCCCTCCGAACGTTCGGGAACCTTGTCGGGAGGTGTCCGGTCATATACTGTCAGCTCGCCAAGCTCCCTCAAACCATCCCAGGTCAGATCGCCGGGATTTAAAGTATATCCATCAAGAACCACAATTTTCATATTACAATTTTTTGTTTTACCGGAGGCTGCAACTGAGGACCAAAATTAATCGGAATCACAGAGAAATGAAAGTGCAGCTGAAAAGGATTTTCCGTAAATGCTTATCAAAATGCCAATAGGTTATTTATCAGGTAAATAAAAAATTCTTCCGGAATTTAAAAAGTTGATTTTCCCTTATAAAAGAAGTAATTTTATTACAGAAATCATGCAGAATTTATAAACCTAATATTCAGTAATATGAAATTCAAGTGTCCCGGTAAATTGTCAGGTCTTTACCTGTCCATGGTTTTTTGCTCTTTTCTGTTTTCAGGTTCCGGATATGGCCAGGTCAAAACCTGGGAAGGTAGTATTGTAATACCTACCTATAAATGGGAGGAAGACCCCAATCCCAAATTCTGGGCGATGGAAAGCGGCGCCAAAGGTGCCGCAACAGTGAGGATGCCGATAGTATATCCTTATCCTATGCAGGACCATCTTTCACGCAAGCTGGAGAATGTCACTTACAGGGCAATTTATCTTGAAAATGAATACCTGAAAGTAACATGCCTTCCGGAGCTTGGCGGGCGGCTTCATTCTGTCCGCGACAAGACGACAAACCGTGAGATGTTCCACCTTAACAGCGTGATAAAGCCAAGTATGATAGCGATGAGAGGAGCTTTTATCAGCGGAGGTGTGGAATGGAATGCCGGACCCCAGGTGCACACGGTAACAGTCCTTTCACCCGTGGATGTCCTGTCCGGAACGAACGATGATGGTTCAGCCTGGCTTGAGATCAGTAACCTTGAAAAAACTCTCCGGACAAAATGGACTGTCAGGGTTACTTTGCATCCGGGCAAAGCATCTCTCGAGGAAGAAATAAGTATCAGCAACCCTGCCGAGGCTCTGAATCCATACTATTTCTGGAACTGCACCGCATTCCCCCAGCTTCCGGGGACCAGGTTCATTTATCCAATGAGCCTGGGTACTGACCATTATGGGATTGAATTCTTCAATTGGCCAGTAAATGAAGGTAAGGATCTTTCGTGGACAAAAAACTTTGAAGATGCTGCCTCGATCTTTGCGGTAAACTGTCCGTATGACTTTTTCGGAGCGTATGATGTCGACCTCGACCAGGGAATAATTCAAGTCGCCGATCATAATGAGCACAGCGGCAAAAAAGCATGGACATGGGGACAGGGTGAATATGGCAGGATCTGCCAGAAGAACCTGACGGATTCCGATGGAAATTATATTGAGGTCCAGAGTGGCCCGTTGCCGACACAATCCGACTATGGACTTCTGTTACCAAAATCTCAGATCTCATGGAAGGAGTACTGGTATCCTGTACATGGCCTGGGTGATGGTTTTGAATTCGCAAATGACAGGGTTGCTTTCATGACTGACAGGAAAAGCGGAAAGATGGAGATTAAAATAATCTCAACGGAAAAATACCCTGGAGCCTCCCTGATTTTGTATTCCGGTGAAAATGAGATCCTGACAAAAGAGGTGGACCTTTCCCCCGAAAAAGCTTCCATAGTCCCGTTTGCAGAGCCTGCCGGTAAAAATGTCACAATCATTCTCCGATCCTCATCCGGAGAGGAACTGGCAAAATATGAGAGTCCGCTCCCAATGCCTGAAGTCGATACACCGGAACCACCTTCATACCTGGGCAAGGCTGAGAATCAGCTGACTGCCGGAGAACTTTATCTCATGGCACAAAAGTCCGATCGCTCACTCGACCGTAGTAAGGCAAGGGAGTATTATAACAGGGTCCTCCGGATAGATTCACTTCACCCTGGCGCCCTGCGCGATCTTGCCGTTCTCGATTTCGAAGCAGGAGCATATGGAAATGCAGAGAAGCTTATCTCAAAAGCGCTTGAACAGATACCCAATGACGATGGAATTGCATGGTATTTCCTTGGATTGTGCAAACTCGGGCAAGATGAATACGATGCGGCCATAAAATGTGGTTTCAAGGCATCCCGGTGCCAGGGTACAGAATCAATCGGCTTTGATCTTGCCGGCAGAGGATTCATGCTGCAGAAAAACTTTAAGGAAGCTTTGGCAGCATTTGAAAAAGGGAGCCTGGCAAACCAGAATAATGCTTCGGCAATTAATCACTATCTCATTGCCCTCTACGCCGGTGGCCAGAAAGAAAAAGCACATGAAAAAACGAAAATAAGCATCAAATCCTTTCCTACTGAACTGCCACCCAGGGCTCTGGAGGCAATCATCCTTGATGACCCGGCAAAGTTTGCATCCGACACCCGGAAATTTGTCGGGGAATATGATTTCGAAATGCTGGAAGCAAGCATAGTATTTTCAGAAATTGGTCTGTTCAGGGAAGCAGCCTGGATACTTGAAAATTCCTGCATAAACGGAGTGGAGGAAGAAAATCAGAATCATTTGGTCCAGTACCATCTGGCATGGCTTTATTCTCAGACCGGAGATCCGGAAAAATCGTCGGATTATCTTTCAAAGGCATCAGATAACTACCAGGATTTTATCCTTGCATCCAGGCCTGAAACCGTTCAGGTTCTTGAGTATGCGGTTAAACAAAATCCTGACGATGCACTTGCTTTCTATCAATTGGGAAACCTGTATGGAAATTCCGGGAGGCTTGATGTGGCTGCCGAAAACTGGAATAAAGCTGTTCAACTCAATCCCGCCATGAGCATCCCATGGCGTAACCTGGGGTGGTACCACTGGGCGGTAAAAAAAGATCACACCCAATCGGAACTCTGTTTCAGAAATGCAATAAAAGCCAGGCCTGATGATCAAACCCTTTACAGGGACCTTGCAGGGATACTCACAGATGGCGGGAAGAGACCTGAAGCGATTGCCCTTCTCGAAGGAATGCCTGTCAAAGGCATGCGCCGGTCGGATATTATAATTGATCTGGCGCAGGCTTACCTCGATGAAGGAAGGTTTGATGAATCGATAAACCTGTTGATGTCGACGCCTTATTTTGTCAATTGGGAAGGATCGAGCATAACCTGGAATATTTTCAGTAAGGCCCATATCAGGAAAGGCATCGATCTTTTCGCACAGAAGAAATACAAAGATGCCTTATCCCATTTCGAAGCTTCCCTGACTTTCCCTGAAAATCTTGGCGTTGGAAAATCAGCCCGGAATGAGGAAGCTGAAGCATGGTTCTGGAAAGGCAAGACCCTTATTGCCCTTAACAAGCCGTCCGAGGCTCTTCAGGCCTGGCAAAATGGCAGCTTCACACCTTCTGATCCGGGCCGGGAAAATATTTACAGGAATATGTGCAAGGCGCTGCTGAAATAACAAAATTCATCATCTTTACGGGCTGGATAGATCCGGAGTATAACCGGAGGTATATTCCATTACAGATGAAAATAAGCGACCTTATTGAAAAACATTTCTGGGTAATCCTTATTGCAGGTATTATTTTAGGCTTATGGGTCCCCGTGCCGTTCAAAGCCCCTCCAATCCTGCCAAAAATATTGCTCGGAATGATGCTGTTCCTGGCTTTCCTCAAGATAGATGCAATTGAAGTGCTTGAAAACATGAAGAATTTCCGGCTGATGATCTACATCGCATTCGTCTATATGCTGGCAATTCCACTTGCTTTTTACTTTTCCACAAAGATCTTTGATGCCGGTCTTGCCGTGGGAATACTCCTTCTGACGGCCATGCCTGCCGGAGTCTCAACACCGGTACTGACAGATATTGCGAAAGGGAATATTCCACTTTCAATGAGCCTGGCAATCATAAGTCAGCTGCTCGCTCCCTTTACGGTCCCGTTGCTGTTCTGGCTTGTGGACATCAATTCACTGACAATTAATAAATTACTGATTTTAAAGGATATTGCCCTTCTTGTTTTTCTGCCTATGATCATTTCACAGGTAGTAAAAAGATATTTTCCTCTGACTATTATAAAGACACAGCATTTTTTCACTTCCGCAAATGTGTTCCTTCTTTTTTCATTTGTTTATATCGCCCTCTCCTCCCAAAGGGATGTCATACTTGAAAACCCGGCCGGACTGATCTGGAAGGTTGCAGTGCTTTACCTGGTATTCATCCTGCTCCACATAATCGGATATATGATCTGCCCCGGAGAAAACAAGGAGAACAGGATCGCTGTTGCGATTGGTGCCGCCTATATGAATAACGGAATGGCGATAGTCCTGGCGGTATCATACTTTAAGCCGGAGATCCTGGTTTTAATGGTCCTCTCGGAGCTTCCCTGGAATACACTCCTTGCCCCGTTTAAAAAGATTGCCCGGCTGCTCTGAAACTGATGCAAATTTAAAAGGAAGGCGCGGCCCATGACTGACTCGGAGTGCTACCTTCGACGTAAGGCCATCCGTCTTTCCATTTTAATTCGTCAAGCATAAGCTTCCTTCCCCGCGGATCAGTTTTATCAACAGCATGGTATAATATCCAGTCTCTTCCCCGGTTGTCGGTCACTATTTCGGAATTATGGCCTGTCCCGGCAAAACGTTCATTCCCGTGTATCAATATCTCATGCCTGTTGTCGCTCATGCTCTGCCTCGTCTTATCTAAATATGGACCTGACAGGTTTTCAGAGCGTCCCACCACTGTTGTGTAGGTGCTATTAATACCTTCGCAACATGATCCGATGGAGGCAAACAAATAATAGTAATTCCCTTTCCTGAATATGCAAGTGCCTTCATATGCGGTTCCGGCGATCTGCCTTTTTTCGGCGCCGGGTTCAATGGAAAGGCCATCATCGGTCAGTTCAATTGCAAAAATCCCGTGGAAGCTTCCCCAGAAAAGAAATTTCTTACTGCCATCCTCGATGAAAAACGGATCTATGGAGTTCTGTACATTGATTTCATTGCTGCGGAAAATTTTTCCCCTGTCGGTAAAAGGACCTTCAGGCCCGGAGCTCGTGGCTACTCCTATACCGCAGGTCCACTCACCTCCCCAGACCGACATGGAATAATAAAGCACATACTGTCCGTTGATGAAATTAATATCAGGAGCCCAAATTCCGCCTTTTGGTTCAAAAGCCGGCCTGGAAGTATCTGTAAATGCCGTTCCCAGGAACGTCCATGAAACCAGGTCATTGGAACGGTAGATCGGAGTGTTCCGGGTATCTTCAGTGGCATAAAGGTAAAAATAGCCATCACCAGCTCTGATTATTGTGGGATCGGGAAGACTGGAATTAATAACAGGATTGCTATAATTTGTAACTCCGGCCGGAATCACTGCCGACGATTTTTTGTTTATGTCCGGCATCGAACTGCTTCCGGCCAGCGTGATGCTGCAAAAAACTAAAATTCTGATAATTATTGTCAGATTCATTTAATACGGATTATTTAAGCTTAAACAGTTAAATTTTCAACCAGAGGATTTATACCCCGTGGTTAGGTTCAATCTTAATTTCAAAGTTAATGATTTGTAACTAATCAGTGCCTAGAGTTTGGAGTGCCTAGAGTGCCTAGAGTTAATAATAGTAGAAGAATCAGTCCCTTTTATAGGCAGCGATGACACTTAAAGCTCCGACCACGTTTTGATTATTTTTTATGGCGGTATCTATTATGGATCTCAGGATAGCGAAGTTTTCAGCAGCATTCAATATTTTGAACTGTCCGGATATTTTTTGTTTGACCTTGACATTCCGGATGGCTCTTTCCATAAGGTTATCCAAAAGTTTGGATAATGGTTCTTATCATAACTTTTCAGTTATCGAAACATCCCGTCCGAAAGGGTTTATATTCAAACACTTTCGCCCAGGAAGTTTGGATAACAATAAGGTCATTTCGTGTATATCCCAAAGGCTTCGGCCAAACTTGTGTTTTCAGGGAGCAGCCATTTCTTGGGCAGGTTGTTTACCTCTTCATCAGCCATCTTCTCAATGGCCTCCCGCTTTTGCTGGTCAGTCACTGTCTGATAGATTAACGTAGATTGGTAGCTGCTATGTCCAAGAAGCTCCATGATTTCAACAAGATTGAGCCCCTCTTCCCTCCAATGGGTAGCGCGGGAGTGCCTCAGGACGTGGGCATGCATATCCAAAGGGACCTCGCTACATTTAAAGTGAGCACTTTCAGCATACAATTTCAATCGCTTTGATATCGCTGGTTGCGTCAGTTTAGCACGCATACTATGGCACGGAGAGTAGAACACAAGATCATTCGCTTTAGGCGTACGACCATGGAACTCATTCATATACGAGCAAAGACAGTCAACCAGGTTATCCAGAAGAGGGATTGTTCTCAGTTTGTTGCCCTTGCCAAGGATGTGAACTGCCCCTTTCCCTTTGACCATGGTCAAGTCTTTGACTTTCAAGGAAAGGACCTCGTCCAGGCGCATCCCGGTTCCATATGTCAACAGCAGGAATGCGTAGTCCCGGCGGCCGACACGGCTATTCAGGTCCGGTTCTTGGAAAAGAGCCTTTATTGCTTCCTTGCTGATGCTATTAACTTCCCGCTGCGGCTCATTGATGGGCTTTACGTGTTTCTTCGCAGCATCATAAAGATATGCCAGCCCCATATCTTCACCTCCCATGAACAAGAGCAGACTCTTTATGGCCGCCATCCTGTTGTTGCACGTCGAAGAAGATGCCCCTGCGGATGTCTTCATCCAGACAACCCACTCGTTCAAGACGTTTGCAGAGAAGCAATCAGTATTCAAGTTGAACGGAGTAAGGCCTTTGTTTTGGCTTAAGAACCCGCAGAACATTCCCAATGATGACCGATAAGTTCTTACAGTATGAGGACTCTGAGCCCCAACCGAAGGCAGGTATGAACATGTCCACTTGTGAACCAAAGCACTCAATCTCAATGACTCTTGTAGTGCTGCATCTCTTTTCCTAGTCTTCCCCATGGCACGATTGATTTTGAAGAAGATTTCTGAAAGATTCTCCGCTACATCTCTCTACCTTGTCATGCAGGACGGGGATATAATGGAAGTATGCACAAGTCATAGCTGGGGAACTGTGCCCCATCGAACGCGCCAGGAACATCAACTGCCCATTCATCTCACATCCGACACCTTCCATAGCTTCGATGTTCTGGGTGGCATACAGGTGGCGGAAGTCATATGCCCTGGCCAGTTCACTACTCACACTGGACCAGATATCTCTGAAGTTGTAGGACTCCCACCTTGGATCATGTGGATGACCTTTTGCATCGGGAAAGAGCAAGGCGGATTCTGGCATCAACTTGGACAGAGATTCTATATACCTGTTCAGGAGCCCGAACATGCTTTGGTGCAAAACGATACGATGTTGCCTACCACCTTTGGATTTACGAACCGACACTACACCTGTAGTGAAGTCTATGTCAGAGATATTCAGCCATCTAGCTTCACATGTACGCAACCCAGAACTCCGCAGCAGGCGAAAGAAGACAGGTATCTCCAGGGCACTAAGCCTCGCACTGAGAGTCTTATTCCGTTCGCATTTGGCGAGACATACTCGATCGCACTCCACAAAGAACTGATCAAGTTCTTCATCCGTGAAAAGATGGGGATTAAAGGACATATCCTTGACATATTTTTGGCGTTTGGATCGGATATTAGTCTTGCCCAATTCACGGAGGTAATCAACGAAGTTCCAGACGCAAGTTGTTCTCACTCGGCATGAGTTCCCATTTTCGCTATCACGTGGATTACACCATGCAAGCATCCCCTCTACAAGCTCCGATTGCTTTGGAAAGTTATCGAAGCAATATTTATCGAAGTTATGGAGATTGTCACTATAAGTTACGCTCCAGGCATCAGCGGCTTTGCGACTTAGCACGAACTCGTTCATTAGCGGAGCAAGTCCGGATAGATAAGGCCTTCGTATCATATCGCAAACAATCTATTATCAACAGGATATCGCTCGATGCTTATTGCACAGGCCTTGAGATGTTCAATGTCCGTGTCAACATAGGGATGCAAGGATTCATCATGCTTATGCCCAACTATGCTCGATACGGTGGCGCAATCTGTTCCTTTGGCAAGAAGGCTTGTGACGAGATGATGACGCATTACCCTGACGCCTCGTGCCCTGCCTTGGGCTCGAACACCTGCGGCATCGAATACCTTGTTTATGATGTATCCAATTTCCTGGAAATCAGTATGTGGACGAGTTGCGTGGAGAAAGATTTTTTCGCTATCAACAGAGGGACGCTCAACTGTGATGTAATCGAAAAGGGAGTTGCCCATCGCCGCATTCAAAGGAAGATTCAGTGGAACGCCAGTTTTGGATTGCACCAAATGGATCCTCTCATGCTTCCAATCAATGTTCTGCATACTCATACTGGCGATATCGGTGCCTCGGAGTCCCACAAAGTACAATATCCATCCCATTGCACGTTCCATGTGGCTCAAACTGGACGGCTCATTTTTGAGACAATCATAGACTTTGTGGGATTCCTCCGGCAGCAGATAATCAAACAGTTTTCTTGGCTCCCTGATTTTTGGGAGAAGGCGTATGATTCTCGTAGCATGCTCCCCATGTTTGTCAACGACGGTCCCCAGAACCATCTTTACGAGATGGCAATATGAACCTCTCCGGATAACCTTGTTGCCATCATGAAAGAACCCGTATATCATTCTTGCCTCAATATCGGTCAACGCATTTGCCCCACAGTTTTGCATAAATAAAAAGAAGTTCAGCCCTGCACGATATTCGGTGTAAATGGTTTTGTCCGCTTTCCCTTCAGCTCTTCGCATGACATAGTGGTTATCAATGATTTCCTTGAACTCATTACTCAGTTGTTCATATTTCGATGGACCCGCCATGAACCCGGCAACGACGCCCTGAGGGTATTTTCCATTAATGTCGAAGTTCCAGAGGAGTCCAATATAGGATTTGAGCTTTTTGTAACGAGGTTCCCCAGGTTGATAACCAAACTGATGCGCGGCATAACCATAGAAGTCTTCATAAGAACGGATTTCTGGTTTATACCCCTCTTCAATGGCGAGTGTAAGGCACTTGCGAGTTATCCAAAGCGAGTCATCTTTGTACCCCTTCTCGATCAGGTAGTTGAGCAGCAAGTGTCTTGTTGATTGTAGATGCGTTGTGTCCATAATACAATTTATTTTTGGTTTGGACACAAAGTTCGATAATATTATCAAAACATTTTTACGCCATCATGCAGTAGTTCAGGGGACTATGGGCAATAGTTTCGATAACTGAAAAGTTATGATAAGAAGCATTATTATCAGGAGGTACATCCGGGTGATACAGAAAGGTGAAGATATGGTCGCGATATTTGATGATTCGCTTTTGAAAAGAGATCATCTCTTTGTGCTTTGGGTCAAGAGTCTCCTTCAAGAGACACTCCAACTCGACTTCCAGGGCAGTTCGAAGTTGGTTAGGATAATAATAGTGGTGAGGCGTAAGTTGTTTCTTAAGTTTATGCGCTTTTTTAAGCATGGCCCTAAATCTAACTGGCCAATCCACTTTGTAACGTTCCTCAAGGTATTTTGTCTCTCGTTCCAAATGAGCTGTGCAAAGCTGGTGGCTGCCTACCGGGGTTTGAAAGTGAGCTTTCCAGCAATCATGAACAAGGACAGCTTCTCTGGAGATTCCGGTCATTTTTTCATTTATCGTAGTAGTGCCTCGGTTGTCGGAAGCAGCAATATAGGTGGCTTGATTGTTTTGCCATGTCCAGAACCAATGTTTCTTCCCGTTGATTTTAACACCCGTTTCGTCAGTGCCTATAACTCCGCTGTTCAATACATTCTTGCGGATCATTTCATAAGCATCAACACCTTTGGATGCAAGTCGTTTCAACAAATAATGAAGGCCACCTTCACTAATCTGAACAGCAAAGATGTCATTGAGCATTTCCTGAAGCCTTTTAAATGGAAGGTACTGCCTTACGCTGAGATAACCAATGAGAGATTCTATACTCTTGCCATATTTGACAGGACTGTCAACATCAACAGGAAAATCACTCTCTACAACTCTTCCGCAAGTGCATGTGCACCTGTAAACCCGGTGTTCAGTCACTATCTGCTTTATCAAGGGAATATCAATAACCTGTCTCTTTCCAAAATACTCAAAAGGCTGACTGCTCACATCCTTCCCACATTCAGGACAAAAACATGCATGATGTTCGATAATCTCATCCGGATTATCTGTCATCTCAAGGGTTTTGCCATCATGACCGGGTTGCCCTCCTGTTTTACGACCACCTTTTTGCCTGAGACTGCTGGTGCGTGGAGGCCTATTCTCATCCTTAGAAGGTGGCAAAGAGCTATTATTGCTGTCTTTCTTTGTTTTGTACCGTGCCAATTCCCGTTCAAGAACTTCGATTCGTGCAATCAACAGTGGAATTTTAGCAAGTTCCTGGGCTTGCATCATGATGATGCGCTTCAGATCTTCAATGATTATTTTATCGGATGGCTCCATAGTTCGTACTACGAAACTAATCCTGAAATCCATTATATCAAAGAACGTAATCGCCTATTTATCAAACATTAAAATAATAATTGTTCATATGTATTCATTTTCACAAAACAATTCTCAATCAAAACAAAAAAAGTTGACATAGGCCCCAAAATTGTTAATAACACCTAATTTTACAGAAACTGATTAGTTACAATGATTTTAATATTTTTTATGCTACAAACAGGTCATCTCTACGGGACTTCGCTTACTCAAACACCCTCGTTCCGAAAACAAACCTCTGCTTCCAGTAAGGGTCACTTAAGGATGTTATCTTTACACCATTACTTGAAGAAGTATGGATAAATTTATTATCCCCTATGTAAATACCCGAATGGGTGATGAAATGATCTGTGGTATATGTCCGGATAAAAAAGACAAGGTCCCCCTTTTTAAGTTCATTCATCGAGTCAATCTTCTTCCCGTACCTTGCCTGTTCCTCCGAGTTATGGGGAAGCTGGATACCGTATTTCGCAAAAACCGTTACCAGCAATCCTGAGCAATCCATACATTTCCTGGTTGTTCCGCCCATGCAATGAGGCACACCCAGGTATTGCCTGGCTGTCTCAATGATTTCATCAGGGCTGGTATTGCGGGTGTTAATCTCTTTTTCGGTACCTCTGTCAATAAACTCCTTATCATTGATTTTAGCAGGGTTGGTTTTGTGGGGATTTATCTCTGTTTCAGCACCCGCAGCTGCAACATCATTCTGTTTTTTGCCATCTGTGTAGCTTTCGGTCCTAGAAGATGACGGATCCCGGTATGTTTGTCTGGAACAGAGAGTTAACAGAAGCTGACATGTAACAATTAATATTACAAATATTTTCCCTCTTGTATTAAAAAATGACTTCATCATCCGGGATTCTGCTATTTGGTGCTGTAAAGATGAGAATTATTTTATCATTTGATAGAACGCACAATATGACATCACGGGTTGGGGCTGTATAAATCATTTTTAACCAGCCGATAAGCCTCCTCGCTTGAATAAGGTGCATGCAGGTTTAAATCCTCTACCGCTTTAGTTCCCGGAGCCTTCATGTCAATTTAATTCTATTCCATTGATAATGTTGTAGATATATATAGATCGATTATAAATTAACTGGCTGGTAAAAATTAGTCACAAAAAATATGTCACAAAACTAGGTAAGATGACATGATACAATAAGATGTGGTCTTTGATTTTGCAATAATTTCTACTATAAATAAAATAGCTATGACGCGTAATAAAATTATGACTCTAATCATTGGTTTTTACTTATCAGTTTCCCTTTACGGGCAATCAGTTGAATTCGCCTATGATGAAAACGGTAACAGGGTAAGCAGATCACTTGTTGTAGAACTGCTTAGATCCGGTGCCGGTGATCTCATGGTCAATAATTCGAAAAACAAGGAACTTAAGGAGAACCTTGCGATAGAGGATACCGGAACAGGTGAAATAAGCGCCATCGTCTACCCCAACCCGGGTAAGGGATTATTAAAGGTCGATATAACAAATATGCCATTGAGCTCAAAAAGTGAGCTGGCGCTTTTTGACATTTCGGGAAATGCATTAATTCTAAAACGGAACTTTGAAAGCTATCTCGAGATTGACATAAGTCATTTTAAAGACGGGATCTATTTTATGCGCATTAAAATCAATGAAAAGGTTTTTGACTGGAAAATAATTAAAAACGATTAAATGCAAAGTGACAATATCATCCTGAAATTTTTTAAATGCCCGGCAAATGAAAACCTTAAGCTACTTTTATGACGCTTTAAAAATAAAGCAAATATCAAAATATTCTTATACGCTCTCCCTTGCTTTTTTATTTTTATTATTTGTTAAAAGCATTAACGCTCAGGTTACTCCGATGGCATTATGCCAGGCTTTAAACCTGTCTCCAACTTCAATAAATACCGGGTCTTCCGGTACAGTGGAACAAGTTTATGTGGAAACACAAAACAATTGCACTTATTATCTGGTCACAGAAAATCTGGATTGGGTTTATTGTACAAAGGCCGGGATGACAGTTACTGTCAACATCTCAACAAATTCAGGTAATGCCAGAAGTGGTAATATTACAATAGGAGGAATGACCGTCATTGTTAATCAGGCATGCGGCAATTACCCGTCCCCGGCGGGGGGCATTACGGGAACTAATTCGGTTTGCGCCGGGCAGACAGGCGTCAGTTATAGTGTGCTGGCCATAACAGGTGCAACCGGTTATTCATGGACCTTACCTCAGGGAGCCACTATTGCTTCAGGAAATAATACAAATTCAATAACGGTAAATTTTTCAACATATGCTGTTTCCGGAAACATTACTGTAAGCGGAACAAATTTCTGCGGTTACGGCATATCATCAGATTATTATGTAACAGTAAGAAGTCTGCCGGAGCCAAATGCATCTTCCAATAGCCCGATTTGTAATGGAGCCACAATAAATCTTATTAGTTCAGGAGGGACTGTTTATTCCTGGAGCGGGCCCGATGGATTCACAAGTAATCTCCGGAATCCCTCGATAGTGAATTCGACTACCGCCATGTCAGGAGCTTATTATGTTACTGTCACTAATAGCTATGGTTGTTCATCTCAGGACACAGTTGATGTAACGGTACACAATAGTTTAACTGCATCCATAAACGGAGGAACAACGCCCATTTGCTACAATACCACGCCAGGAACCTTAACAGCTTCAGGAAACGGAGGAACGGGAACGTTTACCTATTTATGGTACAGGAACGGGGTTTCAACAGGGATCACAACCCAGACTTATTCTCCGGGCGCATTAACCGCGACAAGCACTTTTTACTGTGCGATAACCAGCGGCTCCTGCGGAACCGTAAATACCGGAACAAGGGAAGTAGTAGTTATACCACCTCTAATAATTACCTCTCAACCCGTCGACGCAATGATCCAGTTAAATCAGGACGCCGGCTTCAGTTTGAGCGCAACAGGCCAGAACCTGCATTATCAATGGCAATATTCACAGGATGGATCAGACCCATGGACGAATATCGCAAGCGATCTTCCAAATATTACAATACAAAATGTAAATACAACTGAAACAAATCTGTACAGATGCTATGTCTCCTCCGATTGCGATAGTGTATATTCTGACATCGTTGGTATAAACATCCTTGTCGACTATTTACAGGGAGCCGAAATTCCGGATCCTTTAAACAGGCAACCCGATACCACCAAAACAGTCGGATCGACTGTCATCTCACCCTCTGTAAGCCAGACAGGTGCTGCCACAATTACTATACCGATATTTTCTGCGCCGGGGACAAACGGTATGGCGCCTTCCATTTCCCTTTCATATAATAGCCTTTCGGAAGGCGGAATTGCCGGGGCCGGATGGGATATATCAGGACTGTCGTCGATAACCAGGATAGTTAAACCGTTTTACATAAATGGTAAAATTGGTGCAATCGACCTTGATGCAGACGACTCATTTGCAATTGATGGTAATCATATGATATTAACAGGTGATAATCCCGGAAGCTTTGATGGAGACGAGTACAGGACCGAAATTGAGACCTTCAGGGAGATAACATCCAGGGGAACCTCAGGTGAAGGTCCGGCGTGGTTCGGGGGAAGAATGAAAAATGGCATTATCGCCGAGTATGGCAATGCCCCGTATTCCGCCATTAAATCAGGTGATAACACGATACTTACCTGGAATATTTCGAAGAAAATGGATCCCTCTGGCAACTATTGCGAATATGTTTATCAAAAAGATTTTGTATCGGGCCAGACCTGCCTTAAAGAAATCAGGTATACTGGTAATGATAATACAAGTCTTGATCCGTACAATGTTATAAAGTTCATCTACGAAAGGAAAACGGATGAAAATGAATTCTATTTTCAGGGACTGGCAGTGCCTCAAAAGCTGATTCTCACAAAGATTGAATCAATTTCTGAAGGAGAGGTATTAAGGACATACAACCTCCGTTACACGAACGGGCTTTATAGTCATCTGACTGAACTTACAGAAACAGGAACGAATGGTGACGGATATAATTCCACAATTTTCGGATGGGGAGATATCTCCCGCATTTATCAGACAAAAGATATAGAATCGGCTTTTAACGCGGATAGCTCTTATATACTGACAGGTGATTTCAATGGAGACGGATTGGCCGATCTGTTTACATACCCCAGGAAATCTGGGCCATATACTTCTGAAGATAAATGGAAGATCTATTCTGGCGGGCAAAGTGAATATGAGTTTTTGACCCAGGGCGATTTGACACCGGATTTTAAAGGATTTATAATTGCAGATGGCGACGGGGATGGTGACGATGATTTCTACAAGAAGATTCAGAACCAATCGGTATCAGTATCATTTTTATTCTATAAGCTCGCTGCTGACAACCTGTTAAGAGATGCAAATTATGATTTTACAAGGTCGCTTGATGGGTTTATGGATATTAACATGTTACCTGCGGATTTTAACGGAGACGACTTTGATGATATCATGTTCGTATATGCGAATAACAATATCGAAGGATTTGAGAATACCGACATGCAATCAACACCCTTGCTGAACGCTCCGGACAGGATTATCCTGCTGGATTTTAACGGAGACGGGAAAACCGACATCGCATCAATAAAATACGACTCGCAGGGTCTGACGGACACTTTAAATGTGATTGGACTGAATTCTATTACAGGGAACTTTGAAAGTTACCTGCAGGATTTTATTTCTGCCGGACTTGATAGTATCAGCACAGGTGACTTCAATGGCGATCGTAAGACAGATTTCCTGATCAGGAGAGATAATAATGATTATGTTACAACGAAAATTCTTTTTTCGACCGGTTCCGGGATAATCGAAAAAACCTGCCCCATCACCGCAAACCTTACTACCGGAGTATACCAGGATTCCACGGTGGCAAAGTCGCTCGACCTGATAGTATATGACTTCAACCTCGACGGGAAAGCGGATATAATGAAATCATTAACATCCACAACAAGGACGCAGGGAATTCCTGTTAATGTAAGCTCATCGGTCCTCCAGGTAATCTATTTGAGCTATGGCGCTGGTTTCGCCTGCGACACCGTATATAATGGTGAAGGCTCGCGTGTTTTCACCCAGGCCGATTGCGACGGGGATGGCAACCAGGATTTTATCCTTACTATTAACGGCGAGGGGAATACGGCTATCGAATACCTTACTGATTACCAGCGAGACCTCCTTACTTCAACCACTGGCGGTAAGAATACAAGGGTTGAATTTGCCTACAAATCATTAATGGATACTTTGGTTTATAGTCGTGAACCTGAAGAATATGATCCTCCTGTATTTTCCCTTGCATACCCGGTAAAGCTGTTGTCGGGGATCAAAACATACAACAATAATAACCATGCGCTACTTGAAGAGTCCAGGTTCACATATACAAATTTAAAATATCACAAGCAGGGAAAAGGGAACCTCGGCTTTTCAAAAATAACAGCAGAAAATATAACAAACGGAAGTAAGACAGTCTCTTTCTATTCCTGCGACACCCTCTACTTTGTACCCCATACGTCAGGGATAGAAAAGTACATGAATAATAATCCCGTTTCCGAGACGTCGAATGTTTTTTCGTATAAAACATTTGACGGCGGAACGAGATTCCTTCCATACAGCTCAGAATCAACAAATACGGATCTTTTAAATAATGTCTCAACCAGAAATACAGTTATCCTGGATGAGGCAGGCAACCTTACCCGTCAGGAAACGGAGTATCTCGACGGAAATCAGACCGTTGTAAAAGAAACGGTTTCGGAATTTTCAGGCTATAACAGCTTTGGAAAACCCACCGGCATTTCAGTTACCAATACAAGGAACGGGGAATCTGTTACAAGAAGTAAAATCGTGGCTTACGATCAGACTACGGGTTTACTTCTTACCGAAACCGCTGCCTTCGGATCATCCCCTTCAGTCGTTACCACTTACTCATACGATGATTTCGGGAACCAGGAAAGCGTTTCGGTTATCAGCGGCTCAAAGACAAGGACAGGAGAATATATATGGGAACAGGGGAAAGGAAGGTTCATTACAGGCAAAGTGAATGCCCTTGGCGATACTGTAAGTTACTCGTATGACAAAACAGGCAACGTAATATCTGCCACCGGTATAACCGGCCTTGTCACTTCATATACATATGACGGTATGGGCAATATCGAAACAACGACCTTGCCGGGAGACAGAGCCGTTCAGAGTTCGCTTGTGTGGTCACAAAACAGCACAGGCAAAGGCGATCTGTACTATCGCAAAACCGAATCCACCGGAAAACCGGCTACTTTAGAGTATTTCGATATATCAGGCAGAAGCATCAGATCAAAAATACAGGGATTTGACGGCACTTTCCTTGTTACCGAAACGGAATTTGACTCCCTTGGAAGAACTATAAGGTCATATAATCCCTACTTTGAAGGGAGCGCTGCAACAAGGTACACCGGTTACAAGTACGATGATTATAACAGGATCACAACTGAAACAATCTACCCCACCAACGCCGTAACCACGTATTCTTACGACCCGCTTCAGGTAACGATATCCGGGGCCGGTCAGACTTATGTCAGGCAGTCTGACACATCGGGCCTGTTACACAGCTCGTCCGACCCGGGCGGTACGGTCTCGTATATTTATAATCCGGAGGATAAAATAAAACAGATCACATCACCATCGGGAAATACGGTGATCGGATATGATGATTATGGTTACCAGAGCTCGCTTGATGATATCGATGCAGGAACCATGGAATATGAATACAATGCCTTCGGTGAACTGGAATCGCAGACAGATGCAAAGGGGAATCATCAGACCATGGTTTACGACAACATCGGGCGCATACAATCACTCTCATGGAATGGCGGTGACAGCGTTGTATACGATTATGATGACCGGACAAGGCAGTTGCGAAGCATAACATCCCCGAACGGCTCAAAACAGAGATTTGAGTATGATGAACTTAACAGACTGAGTGAAAGAATTGACAGTATCAACGGCAACAACAGGTTTACTGCTTCGTATAATTACCTGTCGTCGGGAGAAACAGACAATGTTGTACTCAACCAGGATGTAACAATCGATTACACTTATAACAGTTACGGCTACCTCGACCAGGTAAGCGCCAACAGCCAGATGGTATGGGACGCCAATTCGATGAATGAGTCCGGGATCGTTGATAATTTCACCCTTGGGAACCAGGCTGTGACTTCAATTAACTTTGATCCCTATGGCTTCGCAGATGAGACCACGACAGTCAGAAACGGCACCTACCTTCAAAACCGGAGTTACGATTTCAATACCATCACTGGTAATCTGACAAGCAGGACAGGATTAAATTCCTCAGGGAACAGTGTAACTGAAAGCTTCACTTATGATGACCTTAACAGGCTGCTGACATCTGTAATTGGACAGGATACCCTCTCAATAAATTACGACCAGTCGGGTTATGGCAACATAACCGGCAAGACTGATGTGGGGACTTATGATTACACAGGCGGAGTACATAATGTAACATCTGTTACAAATCCGACAGAGCTGATGCAAAGCAGGCCCAAACAGCATATTGAATATACAAAATTCAATAAAGTCGGCTATATACGTGATTCACTGAATACAGGCGAAGAAAGAGAATTGATTATTACCTATGGTCCGGATCAGCAAAGGGTAAAGACAGTATTTAAAGCAGACGGCAGAGATGTTAAGACAAAATATTTTGCCCTGGGGCAGTATGAAAAAGAGATAGATTCGACAGGTAATCTACGGGAACTTTATTATATTTCAGGGTTAGATGGTGTTGTTGCTGTATTGCAGAGAATGAATGAACAGGATAGTATATTTTACATACATAAGGATCATCTTGGTTCATACGATGTCATAACAAATCCTGACGGAACCGTGAAAGAAAGATATAATTACGATCCATGTGGAAGACGGAGAAATCCTGATGACTGGTCTTATGATAATGTGTCTCCAAGCACATTCTTGGACCGGGGCTTTACCGGTCATGAACATCTTGATCAGTTCGGGTTGATCAACATGAACGGAAGGGTATATGATCCTTTAATAGCGATGTTCCTGAGTCCGGATAATTTTGTACAGGACCAGGATTTTACCCAAAATTTTAATCGATATAGTTATTGCCTGAATAACCCACTGAAGTATATAGATCCCACTGGATTTTCAATGGCTTTTGCAAATTGGAACGAATTTTGGAATGTTGTTGATAATCTCTGGAATAGTTCTTCAGGAGGAAGCTGGGATAGTGGCTCCGGAAATATAACCTATTACCAGGGAGATCAAGGAGGTGGTGGTGGTGGTGTTACACCAGGCAGCGGCTTTCAGGGACCTGGCTTGCCATTTATGCTAGGAGAGGTTACTGTTGCTACTGAGGCACCAGTGAAAAATACACCATACTTACCGATTATTTATAATAATGATAATCCATTCCAGTTCGAAAATGCCACATATAATCCATTCCAATACGAAAATCACACGGGAGGAGGAGGAAATACCCTTGAAAAAATAAAAGTAGGTTTTGAAGTCGGTAAGCTTACTTCAGAAGTCGCCAAAGAGCTTGGTTTTATTACTACCATAGGTACTAATTTGAGACCATATGTTAGCGGTTGGGCTGGTAATCAATATGTAAGCACAATTGGACTTGCTAAAAGTGCAGTAAATATTTGTTTCTGGGCTGGTGCAGCCTCTGACGCCACACTTTATTTTCTTGGAGAACAATCAGGAGCGAAAACTGCAGCAAGTTTAGGTGTAAACGGTCTTGCATTTTATTTAGGTGGGGTACCCGGAATCATATTGGGTGGCGGTTATATGCTTATTGATAAGACTGTAGGTTGGGATAGGATGCTTACGCCAGTATCAAATAACCAGTGGGTTCCTAACCGGGCAGTATTCACAGATGGTACAACTATCTATGTTTGCTTTAAAGCGGGTACACAAATCTGTACAAAAGACGGATTCAAGCCTATTGAGCGAATAGCAATAGGAGATAGCGTTTATTCATACAATCTGGATAAAAATACCATTGAGTTAAGCAAGGTGGTAAAATCGTTCGAGAGAAAAACCCAGGAAATTTACGAGCTTACAACCGACAGTCAAAAGGTTTACGTCACTGCCGAACATCCTTTTTATGTAGAAGGTAAAGGCTGGATAAAAGTAAGAGACTTACAAGTAGGCTTTGGGTTAAAAACAAAGGGCGGTTCAACGGAATACATTATAAATATTACAATAAGCAAGCACACGGAAACGGTTTATAACATTGAAGTAGAAGGAAACCACAATTACTTCGTGACTAATAGCAGTATATTGGTACATAATAAGTAGTTGTCGTAGACAAGTTGTAAATGATTAGAAGGATTAGGCAACATTTTAAAACTAAAACATTTTAGGCTATGCGATACTTTTATTATAGAATTTACCAACGGTTAAAAAAAGTAGAGTCTAATGACACACCAGCATTTAATGCTTTATTATTGTTGACACTATTACAGATTCTTAATATTCTAACATTACTTTCTATTGTTAGGTTTTTTGTAAAATTTGAAATAGGGAAACAACAAGGTATAATATGTGGCTTGATAATTTCTTTCCTTATACTAATTGTCGAGTTTAAGAATTTATTCCATAAAAAAGATGAAATATGCAGACAGTACGAAAATGAAACAAAAGAAAAAAGACGGAGAGGTACTGTTTATTTGCTTCTTTACATCATAATTAGCGTGACTCTCTTTTTTGTTATAGGAAAGCCTCTTTAGATAAAGAAAGTCCGGTTCCCCGGACTTTCTCATTAAGAAGCAATCTGTTGCTGAATGTTATACTTGAACAGGAAAACATCGAGCAACTCTTTCACCAGGCGTTTTTTATCGTCAGGCAGCTTTTCTACCTTTCGGAACTGGTTTAAAAGATCGTTATCATTTAGAGAACTTTCGGCTTTATCCTCGATAGTTCCGTTCATCAAGAAATCCGGTGAAACCTCCAGGGACATGGCGATACGATTTAAAACCTCTGCTGATGGCTGTGCATCGCCTCTTTCATTCCATCCTATATTACTGTAATGTACATCAGTCTATTTAATCCGGGATAAAAAAGTAATGTTAGACCGGGATATGGCAGGGTTATATGATATAAAAGCCATCCGGTTACGGGAGCAGGTTAAAAGAAATAAAGAACGTTTTCCTGAGAACTTTATGTTCCAGTTATCTGAAAATGAGGTTGGTGTTTTGGTATCGCAAAATGCGATACCTTTCAGGAAACATCCCGGAGGCCATTCACCCTGAACGAATCGGCTTTAAGTCACCCCAGGAAGCAAGGAAGATTTATCCCTGCAGCTCCCGGATATCTTCCAATCGCTCCCGCATTTTTGGTTCAGACAGCCGCGGAGAGGCTTGTATCTATGTAGTAAACTACGTAACTTGCTACGTAGAAAAAATTAAAGCTATGGCATTTAAGAAAAAAGAGAGTATTAAAGTACGAAGCCTGACCAAAATAGCGGGAGGCACAAGCTATGCAGTAACCATCCCGATCGAATACGTTCGGGAACTTAAATGGAGAGGCAAACAAAAGCTCGAGGTGAAACTTTACCAGGACAGGATCATAATCCGGGACTGGAAACCGGAGTGAATTTTTCTTTCTGGTTGAAAACCCGTTTTCAGCTGAAAAAATATATTACCTTAGCTCTCCAGGCACGAAATTGGGTTTTTAAGTCAGCCGTCTTAAACCAGATGATAAAAACAATCCTCTTTATACTTGCTGTTTTGCCATATGCGATTATCTATCCGCAGGATCAGGATTTCGAAAGGAGCATCATGACCGGGGTGTATGCAAAAGGCGGATGGAACATGCCGGTAAGGCTGACAACAAAATACATAACTGAGGAAACAAGTCCCTGGCACGGGTATCAATCGTGGTTTGCAGGTGTAAATGTTTCCGGGATGCTGTCAGAGTATTACAGGCTGGAGATTGCCGCCTGCTATTCACGGCATAAAGTCGGATTCGAATTATCCCCTCCGATTTATGCTGAAGAAAAGATCTATACCGAAACCTTCGAGAACTTCAGCATACCAATTACACTTAAAAGGTATGTGCAAAATAGTTACTACATCAGTGCAGGCACAATAGTGGACTTTGCACTACATGATAAGCCGGTCCGCCTTGATGACCAGACAGGATTTGGACTCACTCTCGGAGCAGGTAAGGAAATAAAAATAAAGGACTTTATCATAGATATTGCCCCCGGTATGGAACTGCATTCAGTTGTACCATTTACAGAAGCAGATAATCAACAACGGTTATTTATAGCTGGACTAAGGATCGGATTCAGCTATAACTTTCACTCTTCCGGGGACAAGGAAGATCAGGAAAATGAAAAAAGGTCGGCAAAAGCAGATCCGGGATCATATTAATATGAGACAAAAAATAAAAATACTATTATTCATTGCAGCCGCCGGTTTTTTCAGTCAGTGTGAAAAGTACAGTTCGGTTAAAATAATTGACCGGAATTTTCTGGAAGCACTTATAGAACTTGGAGTCGATACCGACAGCGATGGAACTATCAGTTTTCGCGAAGCTGCAGATGTCAAAACACTCGATATTTACTATAGTGACATTTTTGACCTCGCAGGAATTGAATGGTTTGTCAATCTTGAAACACTTAGATGCGGACATAACGATTTTACTGATCTTGATGTTTCCCAAAACACCACATTAAAATATCTCGATATCGGACATAATAAGGTATCCTCCCTTGATGTTTCGCATAACATCAATCTTGAAACCCTGGTTACCATGTATAATCCGCTGACTTCTCTTGATCTGTCAAAAAATACCGCTTTGAAATACCTGATCAGCGAATCAAATCCGATAAAAAATCTCGATATTTCAAATAACCTGCTCCTGACGGCGATTAACTGTTCGGGGAATGGATTAACAACCCTGGATATCTCGAATAACACAGCGCTGGAAGTACTGAATTGCAACAGCAATGACCTGGAATCTCTGGATGTAACGAATAACCCGGCCCTGAAAACCCTGCAATGTGAATATAATGATCTTACAACGCTGGATCTTTCGGGCCATACCTCACTTACCGGTTTGTTCTGCACCGGTAATCAATTATCATCCGTTGATATCTCAGGCTGTGACCACCTGGAAGTTTTGTTCTGCGGATATAATCAGCTCGCGACTCTGGATGTTTCCGGTAAACCATTGCTTGAGAGGCTCAATTGCGAATGGAACCGGATCATTTCCCTCGATCTTCGGGCTGATACCTCCATGCAGCAGCTTTTATGCAATAAGAACCAGCTGACCAGCCTGGATGTGACCAACTGTAAAGCCCTCGACCGGCTGGAATGTTCCGATAACCTGCTTACCTCGCTTAATACTTCAAATAATCCTGAGCTATGGCTGCTGCGTTGTGGCAATAATCAGATATCCACATTGGATATTTCCAGAAACACAATGGTGTATCAGCTTGCCCTCAATAGTATGCCGTCACTTACAAGGGTTTGTGTATGGACTATGCCATTCCCCGTCGAAGCTAATACAACAGGCAGTCCGAATATATATTATACAACTGATTGCAGTAAATAAGGATCAGATGTCAAAAGGAGAGATTTTTAAAGGAGTTTTTTCAAACCAGACGGGAATGAGGTCACCCGGAATCAGACAATCTATGTTGTTGTTTACAGGAATTTATATGGCACTTTCATTAAGCTGCGAAAAAACCACTGAAAAGGGCTTCACTGATATTGACGGGAATGTTTATGATACTGTGGTAATCGGGACTCAGGTCTGGATGGCGGAGAACCTGAAAACCACAAGGCTGAACGACGGTAGAGAGATCCCTCTGGTGGCTGACGATACTGCCTGGAGCAATCTGACGACTCCGGGATATTGCTGGTATGGCAATTATGAAGCATTTTTCAATTTGAATTCTTATGGGGCGCTTTATAACTATTATGCCGTTACGTCAGGTAAGCTTTGTCCTGTCGGCTGGCACGTGCCTGATACCGGCGAATGGTATACCCTCATTACGTATCTCGGGGATGAATCAGCAGGTGGAAAGTTGAAAGAGACCGGAAGCCGGAATTGGCTGAGTCCCAACACCGGCGCAACGAACGAGTCGGGATTTAATGCTCTGCCGGGAGGTTTCCGGAATTCCTACTATAAGGATTTCCAGCATTTCAGAAGTGCAGGCCATTTCTGGTCATCGGAGGCCGGATCAGCAATGGGTGTAACCTACCTGTCAGGTGGTGTAAGTCATAGCTCCATGAGCAGCACATACGGAGTTTCGGTCAGGTGCATAAGGGACTAGAAATGTTATGCGGTAATGCGGTTGTGCTGTTTTGGTTGCCCTTAACGCGAACCATCCCTTCAAAATTCTTTCTACCTTTAGTCTGCAATTTCACACAGTTCCGATGATCCCCATCTATTTCGAAAATCAGGAAGAGTTCAGAAAGTGGCTTGAAAAGAACCACGAGGCGGAGACTGAATTATTGGTTGGTTTTTATAAAGTAGACAGCGGAATACCTTCCATGACCTGGTCACAGTCGGTTGACCAGGCTCTCTGCTTCGGCTGGATCGACGGGATAAGGCGGTCAATCGACAAGGAACGATACTGCATACGCTTTACACCAAGAAGGCCTGCAAGCATCTGGAGTAAAATCAACATCGATAAAGTTGGGGAACTTACGAAGAACGGCCTGATGTACCCGGCTGGACTTGCTGCATTTAATAATAGAAAACCCGCAAAATCCGGAATTTACAGTTTTGAAAATGAGCCCGGTAAGCTGGCTGACACCCTCGAGGCCGTATTTAAGGAGAATAAGAGCGCCTGGGATTTTTTTAAACGACAGGCTCCTTCCTATCAGAAGATGCTTACCTACTGGATCATGTCGGCCAAACAGGAAACAACCAGATTTACAAGGCTTGAGAGACTCATAAAGGAAAGTGAAAAACAATGCCGGATCAGGTTCATGTAGGCAGTGAAGGGACTGAGGGACGAAGGGACTTAAAGACGAAGAGACTTAGAGACGAAGAGACTGAGGGACGAAAGGACTGAGGGAGGAAGGGACTGAGAGACGAAGAGACTGAGGGACGAAGGGACTGAGGGAGGAAGGGACAAGAAATGATTAATTATATGCTGGTCTCCGCCACATAGTAGGAAATCCTAAAGGTTCACAAAGGACTTTCCAGGCGGAATCAGGGAAATGATTACTTTTATTACTCAAATAACGGGTCAATTATAGTATTTTTTAGATTAAAAGGATAACTGGTTATGGTAATTGGAATAGATATTGGCAGTACGACTACCAAAGTGGCTGCAATCAGGTCAGACAGTGATATCATTAAAATAAAAACCAAAGCAATTGATGCAATAACTTCGGCAACCGGGGCATTTGGCAAAATGATCATGGAAAATCATTTCAAACTGGAAGATATTGAGAAGATTAATATTACAGGAGCCGGTGCTTTAAAGATTACTGATAATCTTTTCGGTATTAAAACAAACAGGATCGATGAAATGATAGCAATAGGTTTAGGTGGTAAATATCTGTCAGGAAAAGATCAGATAATTATATCAAACATTGGAACCGGCACGGCTATTATTGAAGTTAGTGGAAATACCATCACCCATATGGGCGGCACAGGGGTTGGCGGCGGCACAATAATCGGCCTGGCGAAAGAGATGCTTAAAACATCCGATTTCGATACTATCATGCAATATGCATCAAAAGGGAATATAAATAATGTTGATCTGAACATTGGGGATATTGCGGAAACCAATATAGGTTTTTTAAGCAAAGAATTTACGGCATCGAACTTTGGCAAAATGCTTGATATTGCAACAAAAGAAGATATGGCAAAAGGAATAATTAATCTGACATATCAGGTTATCGGTATGATTTCAGTATTTGCAGCGAGATGCAGGAACAATAGTACAGTGGTTTTTACCGGTAAAGGAAGCAATAATCCGATGGGTCAAAAAATCCTGACAAGTATTTCCCGGACGCATAAAATTGACTTTGAATTTCCTGTTGATGCCGAATATGCCACGGCTATCGGCGCTGCATTGTATTTGCCGGGTGTGTGAAAAGCAACTTCGATGGAAAAAGATAAACGCCCATATGTCTGTCCGGCTGAATATGCCGGAAGTCTTGATAACTCAATAAGAAGGCTGGTGCACAAACCGCACAGGATCCTTGAAGGTCATGTCTCCCCCGGAATGACTGTACTTGATCTCGGTTGCGGACCGGGGTATTTTACCATTGAACTGGCAAGGCTGGTTGGTAAAGAAGGGAAAGTGATTGCTGCTGATCTTCAGCAGGGTATGCTGGATAAGGTTGCCGGAAAGATCAGGGCAACTGATCTGGAGACGAGGATTGTATTACATAAATGTCAGGATCGACGGATAGGTATTTCGCAAAAGGTTGATTTTGTCCTGGCATTCTGGATGGTCCATGAAGTACCCCATCAGCAGGATTTGTTTGAGGAGTTGAAGTCTGCCCTGAATCCGGGCGGCAGGATACTGATCGTCGAGCCGAAGATCCATGTTACCGGAAAAGCGTTCGAAAAGATGGTCAGCCGGATAGAACTTGCAGGGTTGGAAATTATTGAAAGCCCCAGAGTTAGTTTAAGCCGGTCGGTTTTGCTATCGGCGGTTGATAATGACTGAAAGACCACCTCTATTTTCTGAGGCATCGGATCGATTCTCCGCGTTGCCGGGGACTGCTGCTCCTTCCCAAACTGCTGCTAAGCGAAAGGTAATAGTCTATGGCGCTGAGGGATTTGCTTTCCGTCGAACTCCACCATGTACCAATACTGCCAAGGTTGAGAAATGTACCATTCTCAACGCGGTAGCCCCCGGCCAAACCTGTAAAGCCGCTTTCGTTGGTTCCGATATTACCATCTTTCCATCCACTGGTGCTCTTCATTTTTCTCCCGGACATATCCGGTCCTCCAAGAAAATACATCAGCTTACTCCAATCGGCATCACCAGGTATAATCCAGCCGTCCGGAGCCAGCCCCCTTGGGTCGTTCACTGCATACCAATTGTATAGTTTGCCGTATTTTGGACCGTTTGCGGGATCATTATTATAATAACACCATGCGGGTTTCCCCGATTCACCCGCAGTTACCCAATCCTGGTTGGTTATTGCTTCAGGAATTGAATCGCCATTCCGAAAAGTGCCTGCATTCAGGTTTGTTGCTGCCCAGGTTTGTGTGCCGATCCTGACAGTTCCGACATCTTTGCTCTTATCAACCGGTGCAGATTTTGTTACTGTTTGGGTGGACTTTGATTTCGTCTGCGTGGGTTTTGTACCGGTTTGAGCAGCCTTTGGTTTAGTCTGTACTGGTTGTGCAGGTTTTGTTACAGTCTGGGTAGATTTTGTTTTTGTCTGCACAGATTTCGATACTGTTTGTGTGGATTTGGTTTCTGTCTGAACAGATTTGGAAGTTGTCTGGGCAAAGATGTTATCTGACAGATTTCCAAAAGAAAATAAAAGCATGAGAACAGCAGTCACTGTAATAATCGGGGTTGCTTTTTCCATTTTTATCTTCTTAAAATTGTTCGTAAATGTAAAGTAACTTAAGCTGACGAATTTGCTGGACATCAGATATTAAACGTGCCCTGAAAGACTTTATTATGCAAGTCAGGGCTCATGGCTGGTGCGAGGGAGCTGTTATCCTCAAAAGTTTTTCTCAACTGCCCGCAGGATTAAGTTGCAAATAATTGTTTAATTGTATATATTAATAGCAATTATGAAAGTACTCTTTATTTCAGGTAATGAAAGTACTCTTGTTTCATATTGTTGTTTGGCTGGCAGGCGCAACATGCCTTGGTTCAGGGCTGCAATCCGGAGACAGTACTGCCAGAAAGAGAGTTGAGGTGATCTCCGTTGATGGCTCAATCAACCCTTCAAGTGCCGAATACATAAATTCCGGCATTAAGCATGCCCGCAAAGAAAATGCCGAGTGCCTGATCATTAAGTTGAACACACCTGGCGGACTGTTGAAATCCACCCGTGTGATAGTAACCGGTTTACTCGACTCTGAAATACCTGTGGTTGTGTTCGTTTATCCGGCAGGTTCCCAGGCAGCCTCGGCGGGTGTTTTCATCACGCTTGCCGGTCACATTGCCGCCATGGCCCCCGGTACCAATATCGGTTCAGCGCACCCTGTATCGCTGCAGGGGGAGCAGGATTCGGTTATGAACGAAAAAGCCACCAACGACGCCGCCGCATTTATCAGGACAATAAGTGAAAAACGTGAACGAAATGTCAGGTGGGCTGAAGATGCAGTACGGAAAAGCCTTTCTATCACTGAAACCGAAGCGCTGGAGGGGAATGTTATAGACCTGATCGCCAATTCAGTCCCGGATCTGCTTGAAAAAATAGATGGCCGGCAGGTCAGTCTTGCTTCAGGCAGCAAGGCTCTGGATACCGGAAACGCTGAGGTATTTGAATTCGAAATGGATTTTAAGCAGAAGCTCCTTAACCTGCTCAGCGATCCTAACATTGCCTACATTTTACTCTTAATCGGAATATACGGAATTATGTTTGAACTTTACAATCCAGGGGCGATATTTCCCGGTGTGGTGGGAGTATTATGTCTGATTACCGCATTCTACTCGTTGCACACTCTCCCGGTAAACTATGCAGGACTTGCTTTAATTATTTTTGCGGTGATACTATTCCTTGCGGAAATAAAGGTGGTCAGCCACGGTCTTTTAACAATTGGCGGTGTCATATCGCTGGTTCTCGGGTCAATTATGTTAATAGAGCCGGACTCTACACTGGAAGTCATCAAAATATCGTGGCAGGTAATTCTGGTGTTTGTGATACTCACAGTCGCTTTTTTCGTATTTGCCATTGGATTCGGGATCAAAGCGCAAAGCCGCAAACCTGCCACCGGGATGGAGGGGATGATCGGGGAAACAGGCGAAACAATCACCAGCCTGGAGCCTGAAGGTCAGGTTATGGTTCACGGCGAGTTCTGGGCTGCCGAAAGCCTGGAAGGCCCTGTCAGTAAAGGTACGAAGGTTACGGTCATCGAGGTTTCAAACCTTAAACTAATGGTTCGCAAAAAATCATAATAAATTGGAAAGGAGATCATTATGCAACAATTATTATCCCCATTACTGGTAGCGGGAATTGTATTCCTGCTTATCATAATTGCAAGTGCAGTAAGGATCCTGCGTGAGTATGAACGCGGTGTGGTGTTCCGGTTGGGACGACTGATAAAGGTTAAAGGACCCGGCCTGATATTGCTGATCCCGCTTATTGACAAGATGGTGAGAGTAAGTCTGAGAACTGTTGTTCTGGATATTCCCACACAGGATGTGATCACACGGGACAACGTTTCCATTAAAGTAAATGCCGTGGTATATTTCCGCGTGATACAACCTGACAAGGCA
Organism: uncultured Bacteroidales bacterium; assembly: GCA_963737255.1. Classification (GTDB taxonomy): domain Bacteria; phylum Bacteroidota; class Bacteroidia; order Bacteroidales; family VadinHA17; genus LD21. Next base: position 743,968 of record CAVTSB010000001.1, on the reverse strand, counting down.
ATTGTCGAAGTTGAAAATTTTCTGTTTGCCACTTCACAGCTGTCACAAACCACACTTCGAAGCATACTGGGGCAATCAGAACTGGATGAACTGCTTGCGCAACGCGATAAGATCAACCGTGAACTGGCAAAAATAATTGATATGCAAACGGAACCCTGGGGGATTAAAGTGTCAACCGTTGAAGTTAAGCATATTGATCTGCCGCAGGAAATGCAGCGAGCCATGGCAAAACAGGCTGAAGCCGAAAGAGAGCGCCGGGCAAAGGTCATTCACGCGGAAGGAGAATTTCAGGCCAGTCAGAAATTATTTGAGGCTTCCCAGATTTTAAGCGTGAACCAGGCAGCTATACAGCTTCGCTTTCTTCAAACCCTGACTGAAGTCGCCTCGGATAAGAACTCGACAATCATTTTCCCGGTTCCTGTCGATATTCTCTCGAATCTTCTGAATAAGCCAAAGGAACCATAAGTTTTGCTTAACGAACTCTGCGTTTAATATTATCAGCTGTCTTTTTTCTTTCTTTCTAATGGAATTATTCCTGCCATCTCTCCAATGATATTTACCAATTCGGTTCCTGCCGGAATAACAATTTTAGCATTATTCCCGAGTGATGCTTCAAGAGCCTCCAACTTTCTCAATAATTGGGCATTTCCAACAAAATATTTATCTGCCGCTTCATTTACCAGTCTAATGGCTTCAGCTTCACCTTCAGCATGCAATATTTTTGCCTGTTTATAACCTTCCGCTTCTTTTATCTTTCCCCTCTTTATCCCATCTGCAACTGTTTCGGCAGCAGTAGCCGAATCTATTGCTGCAATTTTTTCATTTTCAGCTTTTACTACTTTATTCATGGTTTCCTGAACATCCGAAGGAGGGTCAATTTGTTTTAATTCGGTACGGATAATTTCAATTCCCCAACCTTTAGTTTCTTTATCAAGGGTTGCAAGAAGCTCTGTGTTAATTTTTCCCCGTTCGCTGTTGGCAGATTTTAAAGTAAGTGTGCCGATTATATTACGAAGAGTTGTACGGGCAAGTTGAACAATCTGCCATTTATAGTTATTAACATCATACGTCGATCCTTTTACGCTCGCTTCATCTGATTTTACCCTGAAATAAACCTGCGCATCGACGCTTGCATTCAGATTATCATTTGTGATTATTTCCTGTGGCTGGGCATCTACCATCTGTTCGGTTACATTTATCACAAATATTCTATCTATGATTGGAATAATCCAGTGAAATCCTGGATTGGCAAAATTATGATACTTTCCAAGCCTCTCAATTAAACCTCGTTCAGTTGGCCGTACAATTCTGATTCCTGCGAAGAATATCACTACGACAGGAATTACATAAATACAAATAGTTCATTTCCATTTCCTTTCTTTTATTAAATAATTATGGTTCGATACGAAAACAACGGGCTATCAGGCCCGGTTGTGTTTAAGATACAATATCCTATAATAATATAGCTTTTAAAGATAAGCAATAATTATCTGAAAATCAATAAGTATTGACTTCAATAATACCAGTATTGTATTAGTTTAAGATAAACTTCTTATTTTTGCTTAGTTTAAAGCTGATAAAATGAAAATAATTACTTTAGATCAGGTTGAAAAGAAGAAAGTCAACATGGAAGGAGCAACAGGAGCCTGGAAACAAATTCCACTTGGAAGCATGGATGGGGTCCCGGTCTATTCTTTCAGGGTATTCACGGTGGAACCTGGTGGCAATACACCTTTTCACAGCCATCCCTACGAACATATGAATTTCATTATTGAAGGCAGGGGGCTATTAATAAATGAGGCTGGGGAAGAGAAACCACTCAAGGCAGGCGATTTTGCGCTGGTTAATCCAAATGAAAAACACCAATACAGAAACAATTCAAAGCACGGGGTATTCAAAATGATCTGCGGCGTACCAAGGGAGTTTGAGTAATATTAATTATGTTGCCAGCCAGATACTAATATTTTCAGCGGGTTTCCCTCCTGCGTAATCAAAATCCCCACCAATAAATATCATATTATTATACATTACTATTGAAAGGACAGTTCCCGAAATCCCTTCGCTCATTATACCCCAGGTATCTCCATCCCATTGAAGTATATTATTGGCCTGGCTGCCAACCGCATTCCTGATACTGCCACCAATATAAAGAAGTCCGTTGACAACTGCAAGTTCATTGATTGTGTTCTGAGAAAGACTGAATGCTCTTCCAAAATCACTAAACTGGATACCATTCCAGGTTATCAGTTCAGAGATATCATCGTTGTTTTTTGAAAAATCACCTGAGATGTAAAGAATATCTTTATAAACAGCCATATGTCTGACAACGCCGGTTGATTTAAGCTCCAGATTTTCGAATGATCCCAATGACGCCCAGTTATTCCCGTCATATGAAGCAATATGGCCGGTAGCCAGACCATTCACACCGCTAAAAAAGCCTCCTGCAATTAATCTTTGTTTATAGACCACAAGTTTACGTACCGATCCTCCTTCCATATTACCGACAGCATGCCAGTTTGTACCATCCCATTTGGCAATATTGGTTGTATTTACATTCCCTGCCATTTCAAATTGACCTCCCACATACAACTCTTCATTATATATTGCCAGTGTGTAGCCAAAAGGATTATCTCCTCCGGAAAGCCCCCCTGAAACATCTTCCCAGGTACTCGTGTCTTTATTCCATCTGGCAATATTTTTAGCGCTTATGCAGCCTATTTCATCAAACTGACCGGTAACATAAAGTTCTCCTTTGTATTCAAGCATCCCGTAAATACTTCCCTCTTCCAATCCGCAGCCCAAAGGAGCCCAGTCAGATCCATTAAAGACTGCAATTTTATTGGCTGCCACACTGCCTATCCTGGTGAATTCACAAGTGGCCACCAGATAAGTGGAAAACACAGTAAACCGGCGAACACCAACATTTGACCCGGGTATAATATTCTCATAATTTCCTCCAATATTGGCTGTTTTAAAAGCGGAAATGGTAATAGTGTCCCTGTCTTCCACGAGATTCGATATTACAAGTTCGATCTTGTACTTACCCTGTACATCAGCTGTAAATGAAGGTGTTGCTGTTGTATTGTCTGCCAGACTGGCATTACTTGAAGCAGGTTTTGACAGAAAACTCCAGGAGAATTCAAAGGTATTTCCTGATAGATCGGTTGAACCATCTCCATTTAAATTGACCTTACTACCTATCAGTACATTAAAATCATTGCCTGCCGATGCGAGTAATTCTGAAGTACTACCATTATCTTTTTTTGTACATCCTGCGGCGACGATTAAGCCAATAACCAATGTACAGGAAACTATATTTCTGAATGATCTGGCTGGTTTCATGGCAGAAATGTTTTGGTTATGAACCATTAACAATCAGGTAGCAGCTAATGTTTATGTTGTACGGGGAATTTCACCAAACACCTATCGAAGATGTTAGGGAAGGCTTTCATTTATGCGGTTATGAAGTCCTGCAGGTCTTGACCGGGCACGACCTCCACGGTTCGCATGACCTGTGTGAAAAGGTATTACGTATTAAAGGCGGTGTTAAGGAATGGAGCCAGGGCAACACCGGAAGTAGTTTTTTTATCAAATTACAGGCTTCTGAAACAGAAATGGATAATATTTCTTAATCATTGATTTTGCCTCTGCAGGCAGATCAGTGATACGAACAGGTTTGTCCTGAGTACGGGTTTGTTTTTGATTGATATCCCCCATCAGGCTCCACTTTCTTGTATTTCCTTCAGGTTCTCTTGCAGTTAAATCGTAACGTGTAAAATCAACGACTTTTTCCGGGGCCAGCAGTTTAAAATTTCGAATTAAAGCAAGGCGGAAATCCTTATTCATGAACCATCTGATCTCTAAATCACTGTCAGAACCTCCAATTCCTGATCCTTTTTCCTCAAACCTGTAATTAAAATCATTCGATTTAAAATGTGACCTCCAGATCGAACCGAATTCACCCTGGGTAATAAATTTTACATCAGGCCAGCGTTTTTTTATTTCGTATAACCACTCTTTTAAACCGGAAACATCAATCGGGAGTGACACTTCCCAGCAGTTTGTAACCCATGCGAACCCATTCAGACTAAAGCCGCTGTCAAAGTGAATAGCAGTTGTATGGAGCATTTCTTCCAATCCGGTTTTCAATCCGTATTTTCCCAAGGTTTCTATAGGTCCGACACCCATCCGGCTGTTAAAGCCATCAGCAAAACCTTCTCTCCGGGCTGCTAAAAAATCCATTGTCCAACCATCAAGATTCACGCAATCTATAAAATCATCCTTCCCCCTGGCAGGTTTGCAAAAATGTTCTTTTGACGGGTAATAAGGATATGATACGGATCCGTCACCATCCTGATTGTCAATTGCATATTGACTCCATACGTTACCCTGGCACACATGAATGCCTTCCTTCTCAGCCAGATATTCCTGATTTGCGGCTGACAGGAATCCCGCGACGACACTCTTGGGTCGAAAGCCATTGCCAACAATTTCGGAAACTCTGGACAGACCATCATGCAGATCTTTGTTTACCTGTTCTGTGGTATTGTAAGCGTTGGCAAAATAAGCTCCCGGTATAAAGGTTATGTCATCTCCGTATTTGTTATGGTAACAGACAACCAGTTCGCGGATCCTGATGTAATCCGGTGATGTATCATGCAAAGCCAGCCAGCTGAAAGCCCATGTTATCTTTGCCCCGGGGAAACCGGTTTCAATAGCTTCCCTGTATTTGATAACCCTTGATGGTGTATGCAGGCTGCGTTCATCTTCTCCGACATTTTTATCTCTTGAAACCTCAATCTGGTTAACCCTTATAACAGCATTGAATGTCAGGAACCGATTCCCCATCAATGAGATCTTATTATCTTGCAGGATAATACCTTTATCAGACTGGGAAGCCATCAGGGCACACAGGTTAAAACAGAGAATAAAAATTAAGACTTTCATTGGCTGAGAATTTCTTAAGTTAAATTATGGCTTACTACTTTAAAGTTCACTAAGGTAAAGATTAATGTCCATTTTACTTCATCGAATCCAGGTGAAAAGGTCTGCGGTTATTCAGGTTTTAGTAATTTTGTCTGACATTATTTTAATTATAAATGAAGGCTGTCACAGTAAAAGAATTAGGGCAGGAATTGCTTAATCTGACACCCAAAGAGCTGCGTGACCTCTGTCTGCGGCTTGCAAGATTCAGGAAAGAGAACAAGGAGCTGATGACTTACCTCCTGTTTGAGTCATCAGATGAGGCATCATACGTTGAAAGTGTAAAGAGGGAGATCGATCTGCAGTTTGAACAGGTAAATAAAAAGAGCTTTTACTTTATCAAAAAAGATCTTCGCCGGACCCTGCTTAACACCAGAAAATATATCAGGTATTCACGCAATAAGAAAACGGAAGCAGATCTGCTTATCTATTTTTGCTCAAAACTGAAAAGATTCACCCCCAATATACAGCGGAATGTAGCGCTCAGGAATCTTTATATAAGGCAGATCGATACAATACGGGAAAAGCTTGGCTCTCTCCATGAGGATCTGCAGTACGACTACGGGTTGGAGCTTAAGAAAATTGAAAATATTGAATTATGAACAACAGGCTTCCGGAAGGAGGATACTATTCCCATTTCCGGGTCGCCCTCACCCTCTCTAAGATCTAAACCAATACTAATAAACCTGTTTTGGAAATGAGAAATATATAGGGTTGAAATAATTTCTAAAATGTATATTTTCTGGCAACCTCAGTAGCCGCTTCTGCAATCGTTTCATCCCTGATCGTACCCTGATATTTTTTCGCCACTTCCAGAAATTCTTTTATCAAGTCCTGTTTTAAAGAATATTCGCTGGCTTTTTCAAAAGGAGATTCATCCGGGATCCATTCTCCCTTCCAATTTAGAGGTGTCATACCAATTAAGCTTTAATACTTCAAATATATTCATTTATTTATGTTTGATTTAATTTTTGAACACCCTGGTGCGAAGTGACGGATGATCCTTTGTGGTTAACGGATCTGTTCTTTAACCGTTGAGGGGGCTGAGCCTGCCGGCCGTCAATTGCTAATTCTTTTCAAAAACCCATAAGTTGTGATAAGTCATCCTGGGATCTGTAAATATTTCGTCCGTCACCAGTCTGGCACTGTCAGGGATCAGGTAATACCTGGCAATATTGACTGACTCCCTCTTTCCCGTAAAGGTTTTTGTGGTATAGATCAAGGTATCCTGTTTCCAGGATAAGGAGGAAGTGACTTTGCGATCCCTGTTCTCTTCAATCTTTTCCTGTCCACCGGTAGGCAAGGCAAAGGACAAAACATCATCTTTGCCTTTTATTATAAAAACCCGCCAATATCTGAAATCCGGTTCATCATGAACTATTTTAACGATGCCTTTCTCCAGGCCTTCTGCCCATTTTGCCTCAAGCTTGCTTTTTTTAAGGTTCAGCATCCATTCTCCTGACAGGTCCGGATGCTGCTGGGAATATGAAACCGATACAAATAACGAAAGAATTGTAATTAAAAGGAGCCTTAATTTATTCATTGCTGTTGCTTAAGATTTATATTGTTCTAAATATCCGATTACCATTAATATCAAAAACTGTACAAAAGTACATAAAGTCTGTATAGTTCATTAAGAGCAGGGTATTTCCTGGAACAGTTCGTTCCAGCCGCAAAAAATAATCTTAACTTTGATATATAGAAATATCTTACGAACTCATTTTTAACGCCAATAAATTAAGCCTTATGACAAAAGTTTCAATAAGAGTAACACTTATTGCGTTTGCAGCATTAAATGCAAACTTCCTGCTTGCGCAAACGGGCATGATAGAGTCGTGGATCACAAATCCTGACCGTTCTGCCCTGTTTGAAAAACAACCTGAGAATATATCCTTTTCCGAAAGGAATAACGGCCGCGGCTCAACAATAGTTATTGATGATTTACAGAAGATGCAGCCTGTCGACGGATTTGGCTTTGCCCTTACAGGCGGCAGCGCTGAACTATTGATGAAAATGAGTTCAGGCGAACGTGCAAAAATATTGAAGGAACTGTTTGCCTGGGATGACAAAAATATTGGTGTAAGCTACCTCCGGTTATCAATCGGAGCATCTGACCTGAACAGCTTTGTCTTTTCATACGATGATCTGAAGAAGGGGGAAACAGATTTTGAACTTAAAAAATTCAGCCTGGCCCAGGATAACAATGATGTAATTCCTGTGATGAAGGAGATCCTTGGCATTAATCCGGACATCAGGATACTTGGCAGTCCCTGGTCAGCCCCGGCATGGATGAAAACCAATAACGATGTCAGGGGAGGAAGGCTGAAACAGGAATGTTACGGTGTTTACGCCCTGTATTTTGTTAAATATATCCAGGCGATGAAAAATGCTGGTATTACAATAGATGCAATAACAATCCAGAATGAACCGGTGAATTCCAGGAATACTCCAAGCATGACCTGGTTTGAAAATGAACAGGCTGAGTTTATAAAAAACAATCTGGGGCCGGCATTTGAAAAAGCAGGTATAAAAACCAGGATCATACTCTTTGATCATAACGGCGACAGGCCCGATTTTCCTTTGTCTCTCCTGAATGATCCGGAAGTTGCAAAATATGCCGATGGCTCGGGTTTCCATAACTATGTTGGCGATGTCGCAACGGCATTGAGTCTGATGCACAGTGCCCGTCCCGACAAGAACCTCTATTTCACTGAACAGATGGTCGTTGAAAGACCCGGAAGTCCGGAAATAAATATCGTAAATCCTGTTAAGAACCTGATTTTAAGAACCACTCAAAACTGGAGCAGAAATGTTATATTATGGAACCTTGCCGCCGATCCGCTGAACGATCCCCATACCGATAACGGGGGATGCTCGATGTGCCAGGGTGCGATCACCATCAACGGCGATACGGTTACACGCAACATTGCCTTTTACACCGTTGCTCATGCTTCAAAATTCGTACGTCCGGGTTCCTTAAGGATAGCCTCAACAAACAGGGGAGATAAAACCGTTGGTCTGTATGAAGATGAACAACGTCCGGGTGTATTCCGCACTGCCATTAACGAAAACATGGAAATCCTGCCCAATGTGGCATTCAGGACACCTGATGGAAAGATTGTCCTGATTGTTGTGAATGACACTTTTTCTGCGAATTCATTCACGATCCAGTGGAACGGGAAATTTGCCGGTATAAGGCTTAAACCTGGTGCGGTCGGGACTTTCATCTGGGAGTAATTGCCGTGTTTATGCCTCACCTCCTATCCCATAATTATCGGAATGGGGGGAGGCGCATCTTCAGGTCAGATTTTCTCCAGGTAGATCCTATGAAGCAGAAAGCTGCCCTTTTCCAATCCCCTCGGATTATCATTAAGCTTGATCGTCAAGGTGTTGGTGCCTTCTTTAATGACCAGGGTACCGATGTATTCCTTGTAGCTTAAACTATACTCACTTGCATATGCGTCAATAGCCCGGCTTATCGGGATCTGCCTCTGGCTGACCGTAAATGGATTGCAGTCAGGTCCTTTAAAATATGACAGGTATAACTTGTATTCGCCATCTTCAGGGACTTCAAGCTCATACTTGACATAACCATTTTCGCCCGCCGTCAGTTTCAGAATACCGTAATTCTCTTTGCTTTTAGCATCGACCCGTGACTCTTTTGAAAGAGCTGCCCCCGAACTTATTGCTTTTACAGGCAACAGTTCTATCCAGTATTCCATCGTTGAAGGAGGTGTTCCCGCAGACAATAGTTCACCTGGTGGAATATTATTTTCAACCGGAGGGGTATCGCAATAATAAAAAGCTACAGATGTATAGTCAACCGGAATGGAATTATTTTCAGGTCCGTGTTCAATGGCCAGGTTAAAATTCTTTTTGAACGAAAGCTTATCGGATAAATAAAACCGGTAACCTCCGGTATGAGCAAGCGGAATTGAGTAAGCCAGTGCCCCGTGAACCGGCAGACTGAAGCCCTGATCCCACCTGTCGGGAAGCGCATACCATCCACCGTTGAAGTAATCCTCCGAACCTGTTCCGTGAAGCCTTAATTCACCGTCAATTGTACATATATCATCTCCTTCAAAAAATATAGTCATACCGGAATTAAGACCCTGTGCCTGCAATATCGTGCCAACATAATGACCACGGCCTTTTTTGTCAAGGATCGTATAGGGCTTATTCATAGCAGGATTGATCTCTCTTTTCCACTGCGCATAAAACTTCCCCTCATTCTTCAGCCTGCTCTCCTCCGTATAGTAAACCGTGACCTTGCACGGGATTTCCATTGAACCGTTTCCGGATGTCTGCAGATATTCCAGTTTCAGAGACGCCTTTTTATCATAAGGCATTGGGAAAAAGCAATAGTGAACCCTGTCTTTCACCCCGGCGATCATCGATTGCATTGAAGGTCGGCCGAAAGCGTAACCGAAAAAATCATTTACCGGGCAATTTATGGCTGCAACCGGCTCGTCATCCCAAACAGCAGAAAGGATCAGGTCCCGGAATTCCGGATTAAGGTCAGCCTGGGGGGTAAGCTCAATGCCTATGATACGGCCGCCAGTCGTATGTTCAAAGATGCCGGTTGATTCTCCCGGCTTTAATACTATTGTTGAAGTCTGCTCCCTGATCTTTGTTTTTAATGATGAACTCATGTCAATTGCATTTTTCCCATAGCTGCCCCATGCCTTTAAAGCCAGGGTCAGAGCCTGTTTTTCTTTATCTGAAAATTCCCTCGAAAAAGAAGTGATCTGCCGGTTTTTCTCAAGCTCACTGTATTGGATCTGGATAAACTGCATCCTTTCTCCTTTAAAAACGATCCTGCAATGCTTTTGATAAGGAACGGGGACATAACAATAATATCCGCCAACCTCATTCCCGGCAACGGGTCTTAAAAATGGGAATTGGCTGCCTGAAAAGAGATCAATGAATTTCATATTTATGACAGGTTCGGCCTGATTATCAATGAAAAACTGTATGGTGTCTTCGGTTGGTGTAGGAGTCCATATCCGCTGTATTACTCCGGGACCTTTCATTTCGGCAATTACAAGGTTGCCGTTCTCCTTTCGCAGAAAAGAATATTTTCCCGAGAATCCGTCATCGTTGCCGCCAGTTGTATCATAACTTGATACCTGCCGAACAATGACATTATCCCTGTACTGTGGCAACATGTCAATCCTTGACAGATTCAGAATTTCTTCCTGAAAACCGGCCTGTAAATTCAGTAAATAACTGAAGAATAAAACCGTTAAACCTGTCTTGCGGAGAAGTGTTTTCATATATTTTCTTTTACGATTAAGCGAACTGGGGCTCAGCCTTAAAGTTAGGAATTAAAAATAAGAGTAGTATGTTGATCAGATTGCCCGTATCTTTCTAACTTTATGCGAAACTCTGTTAAACAAATCTGCATATGAACTCAACAGGTTTAACAAACGTGGAACTTGCGTTCCGTAAACGTTCCGGATGGAATGAGCATTCAACAGCAACACCCTATATTGTAGTTCAGAATTTTCCGGATCTTGGTCTCCTGACTTCCCTGAGATTCCTTGAATGGGTTGCAAAACATCCTGAAGGGGTAATAAGCCTGCCTACAGGAAAGACTCCCGAATATTTCATTAAATGGACAAACAAGTTGCTATCGGGCTGGAAAAAGCCGGAAATAAGGAAGCTTATGGAGGAGAATGGCCTGACCATCTCAAAAAAGCCCTCACTTAAAGGTTTGCATTTTGTTCAGATGGATGAATTTTACCCGATAAATCCAAAGCAACATAACAGCTTCCACGATTATGTAATGAGGTATTACATAAGGGGATTCGAGCTTGATCCGGCACGGGCGCTGGTGATAAATTCGGATAAAATAAAGCTCCCCGGTGATCTGACATATCAGGAGGTTTTTCCTGACAGCAGGATTGATCTGTCACTCAGAAACCGGGAAGCCTTATCTCCCCAGGAAAAGATCCAGCAGGCATCAATTTTCAGCATTGACAACTGGTGCACGGTATATGAGAATAAGATCAGGGAACTGGGTGGAATAGGCTTCTTTCTTGGAGGTATGGGTCCTGATGGACATATTGCATTCAATACCCGCGGCAGCGATCACAATTCATCAACCCGTCTTACTGCCACCAATTTTGAAACCCAGGCAGCAGCCGCAAGTGACCTGGGAGGCATTGAAGTCTCAAGGACAAGGCTGGTAATTACTATCGGCCTCGGCACAATTACCTATAATCCTGATGCTGTTGCTATTATTTTTGCTGCCGGTGAAGCAAAAGCTCAGGTTGTAAGGAATGCCCTGGAGAATTCTCCTGACAACGTTTATCCTGCTACTGTTTTAAGAAGACTCGTGAATGCACGGTTTTTCCTGACCGAGGGGGCTGCCGTTCAGCTCAGCGACAGTATAGAAAGGTACTACACATCAGGTAACTGGACATTCGAAAAAACCGAGAAAGCTGTCGCTGACCTGTGTGAGAAAATCGACAAATATGCTCATAAGCTGGTTTTGAGTGACCTGAAGAATGACAAATATTGTTCGTTGATCCCTGATCTGAGTCTGGCCAGGGTTCAGGAAGTTATAGAATCAACACAGAAAAAAATAGAAGCCGGTCTGCGAAAGGAAGATAACCAGTCATTTCTCCATACCGGTCCGCACCATGACGACATTATGCTTGGTATTTTCCCATGCATAATACCGCAGCTTCGTGCAAGTTCCAATAAATTTCACTTTGCTGTGATGACCTCAGGTTTTAATGCTGTAACAAACGATTTGCTGGTGAAGATGCTGGAGGATACACTCAGTCTGATCCGTCAGGGAAAAATAGAAATGCTCCGCTACCCTGATTTTTTTGAACAAGGATATAAATATAAGTTCGACAAGGATGTCAGTCATTATCTCAATAAGATTGCTGCTAATGATGAAAAGGGTAAGCGACGCGGTATCTGTCACCGTATCACGAGAATGATGGTCCTTATATACAAGCTCTCTTCGGTGGAAGAACTGACAGCGGAGCTCGAGAAGAACATTGAGCTGCTTAAATCAAGTTACAGCGGGGAAAAAAATCCTGCTGACATTCAGAAACTGAAAGGCATGCTGCGCGAATTTGAAGAAGAACTGGTATGGGCTCACTATGGAGTTAAGGTTCAGGATATTGAACATCTCCGCCTGGGATTTTATACAGGCGATATTTTCACTCCCCAGCCACAAAAGAAACGGGATGTGATCCCGATTCTTAAAATGCTCAGGCAGATTCAACCGACAGTTATAAGCCTTGCATTCGATCCGGAAGGGTCGGGGCCAGACACGCATTATAAAGTCCTGCAGGCTATTGCCGAAGCCTTGCGCCAATGGAAAAAAGAGAAGGATCTTTCAAATCTCCGGATAATCGGATACAGGAATGTCTGGTATAAATTTCATCCTTCCGAGGCTAATGTTTTTACACCGGTGTCACTGAATTCAATGGCAGTATTGAACTGGTCTTTTAAGAATTGTTACATCAGCCAGGTCAATGCTTCATTCCCGAGTTACGAATTTGACGGACCATTCAGCGACCTGTCGCAAAAGATCTGGGTTGATCAGTTCAGACGCATACAGCTGATCCTTGGTAAAGACTTCTTCTATGAAAATGAGAGTCCGAAAATACGGGCAACACACGGGATGATTTTTTACAGCGAGATGAAAATGGATGAATTCCTGATGCACGCCAGGAAGCTTGAAAAAAGTATGGAGGGAAATGTCTTTTATGACTTATCGAAATAAAATCGTAAAATATGGATTTTGAACTGACTATCATCGTTCCGGTATTTAATGAAGAAGGCAATATTGAAAGATTGCATAAGGAACTTCGTGATTTCCTGGAAAGTTCGTTAAAAAGGACGAAGATATTGTTCATTAATGATGGATCGGGTGACGGCAGTTTGCAGAAAATTAAAGAGATCTGTAAAAATTCAGATTCCTTTTCATATTGTTCTTTTGACCGGAACTATGGATTGAGCGCTGCTCTTAAAGCCGGTTTCGATCATTCCGATACTTCGCTTACCGGTTATCTGGATGCAGATATGCAAACTTCACCGTTTGATTTCAATATCCTATTGGAGTATATAGATGAATATGACCTCGTTCAGGGAGTCAGACAGGACAGGCAGGATTCTTTTGTAAAAAATGCCTCCTCCGTAATTGCAAATAAGATAAGAAGATTATTTACCCATGACGGGATGGATGATACAGGCTGCCCCTTGAAGATTATCAGGACTGACATCGCAAAGAGGATACCCATGTTCAACGGATTACACCGTTTTCTGCCTGCGATGGTCCTGCTTCAGAAAGGAAGAATTTTACAGGTGCCTGTCCGGCATTTTCCAAGAACCGCCGGAAAATCAAATTTCAACCTCTGGAACCGTTTGCTGGGTCCGCTGATGGACTGTTTCGCATATCTCTGGATGAAGAAAAAGTACATCAACTATAAAATCGGGGAATCCAGCCAAAAACCCTGACCATTATTATGAGCAACTGGATTATCTACACGATTGGGTTTCTGGCACAGCTGCTGTTTTCAAGCCGGATTCTTCTGCAATGGATTTTATCAGAAAGACATAAAAAAGTCCTGACCCCCAATCTGTTCTGGGAGATCAGTCTGTTCGCGTCAGTCCTGCTGTTTATTTATGGGTATCTCCGCCATGACTTTGCAATAATGCTTGGGCAGGTTATAACTTACTATGTCTATATCAGGAACATTCAACTGGAGCATGAATGGGAAAAGAGACCTTCCTGGCTCAGGCTCCTGTTGTATTTCTTTCCGGTGGTCATTCTTATATACGGCTACAATAACAATATAATGGACCGGGCAAACCTTTTCAACAAAGATCATATTCCGGTCGTTTTGATGGCCCTGGGAATTATCTCACAGGTGCTGTTCACACTTCGTTTTGTTTACCAGTGGATGTACTCCGAAAAAAGAAAGGAATCAATTTTACCAATGGGGTTTTGGGTAATAAGCTTTGCAGGCTCCTTTCTCATTTTCATATATGCTATTTTCAGAAAAGACCCGGTTCTACTCCTTGGACATCTTTCAGGCCTGGTTGCTTATTCCAGAAACATTTACATCTTAAAGAGATATGGAGCAAATGCTGAAAAAGTTAAAGCATGAAGTCGTGTTGATCGTTGTTACCGGGCTCATGCTTTTTTCAGGCCTGGATAAGATCGAAGTCAACATAATGGAAGCCCGTAATTTCATCTCAGCTCGTGAAATGGTTCAAAATAAGGAGTATTTGCTTACAACCCTGAACAATGAACCAAGGTATCAAAAGCCCCCTCTCCCAACCTGGCTGACTGCCATTTCCGGCGCAGTCTTTGGATTTGAGTCTCTTTACGCATTGCGGTTACCGGTCGTGGCGATCACTTTTCTCCTGGTTTTCATCTTCTATTATTTTTCAAAACAGACCGGTCTAAACACTGAGCAAAGCCTGAATAATGCGTTGATTCTCATTTCCTCCTTTTATATCTTCTTTGCAGGCCGTGATAATCAATGGGACATGTATACACACAGCCTGATGATGGTCTGTATATATTTCCTCTGGAAGATGCTGAGTGAGGATTCCAGGGAACTCCGGAACAGTACCCTGGCCGGGGTTTTTCTGGGTCTCTCATTCTTAAGCAAGGGGCCTATATCGCTTTATGTCCTTTTGATCCCGTTTCTGATCAGTTTTGCACTGGTGTATCATTTCTCATTCAGGAAGAAAATCCTTTACCTGTTGTTTGTATTCCTGGCAGGCCTTGCCCTAGGCTCCTCATGGTATATTTATGTCTCATTCAAAGATCCTGAGCATTTCAAAATGATTGCAAACAGGGAGACATCGAACTGGACGAATTATGAAGTCAAGCCCTTTTACTATTACTGGAATTTTTTTATTCAGAGCGGGCTCTGGACTATCCCGTCGCTGACAGCCTTGATATATCCTTACTTAAGAAAAAGAGTGGAAAATATTAAAGCTTACCGTTTTGCAATCCTGTGGACGATCGTGTCAGTCCTGTTCCTCTCCTTCGTTCCTGAGAAAAAAGTAAGATACCTTGTACCTGTGCTGATCCCGCTTGCTCTTACAACCGGATTCTATATTGAGTACCTCATTAAAAATTTCAATACGATCACGGATAAAAAAGAGAACACCTGGATAATCTTTTCTTTTGGGATTATAGCCCTGATTGGATTTATATACCCCTTTGCCCTGGTGTTTCTTTTTAAATCAGGCATCAGTGAATACCTGCCCCTTTTTATTATTTCAACCCTGCTGATCTGGCCGCTTTCATTCTTCATAATCAAAGGACTTATTGACAGAAACTTCCGGAGGATATTGTATTCGGTAATATCAATTTTCATACTGATAGTGATGACTATGATCCCTCTGAGGGCCGGGGTTTTATTAAATCCCGGTTTTGCTTCAGCCCGTGAGGCTCAGGTTTTCGAGAAGCAATACAATATTAAAACCTACGGGTTGAATGAAATAGCTCCGGAAATTATATGGAATTTCGGCAAGCCAATTCCACTACTCCAGGTTGACGGTGAGTACGTATCCCTGCCATCCCAAAATTCGTTTGCTTTAGTCGCCCCGAGAGGTGATTCTATAGTTATAAGGAATCGTTTTACCGGCTATAAGATCGAAAAGAAATACCGGATTGATATGAACTATGATTTAAAAGACAAAGACCGGCTTATAAAGGAATATTACATTTTAACCAGACATTAAAAGATCAGACCGAGCCGGGAATTAATACAAAGTTTATATATTGCCATGATCCGGAGAACGGGATTTTTAAATTCAGGAGTTAATGGAGACAAAAAGAC
Organism: uncultured Bacteroidales bacterium; assembly: GCA_963737255.1. GTDB lineage: Bacteria > Bacteroidota > Bacteroidia > Bacteroidales > VadinHA17 > LD21. Next base: position 728,156 of record CAVTSB010000001.1, on the reverse strand, counting down.
TGATTGCAGGAACTGAGATTGTAATAAGTGCAGTTCTGTTTATTTTCATCGCCTATGCGATTTATCTCAGATATCTTGTTGATACTGATACATATCTCAATTTTGTCAGGGAAGATGGAATTGTGGAATATACGACTGTGCTTTTCCTGTTCTTAAGCAGCCTGATATGTTTGTACAGGGTAATTCAATACTTAAAGATAAAAAAGTTACTCTGGGTTCTTACGTGGGCGTTTCTGGCCGCTTTATTTTTCTTTGCAGCCGGCGACGAAATAAGCTGGGGACAAAGGATCTTCGGGATCGAAAGCAGCGATTTTTTTCAGCAGCACAACAAGCAGGCTGAAACGAACCTTCACAATCTGGTGGTCGGAGGGCAAAGTATTAATAAATTGATTTTCTCGCAATTTTTGTTTGCTGTATTGATTATCTATTTTCTCTTTTCACGGTTAATGGTCCGCAGAATTCCTTTTATTCGTAATCTGGTGAACAAGTTCCGGGTACCGCTTCCAAAAAATTTCCATATCATCATAATGCTGGCAGCCGCTCTGATGGTTCTGACAATTCAATACACCAAAGACAGTGAACTGAACGAACTGTCATTTGCAATAGTTTTTTTTCTGATTTTCCTCGATCATGAAGGATTGATAAAAGATACCCATGCCCGTAGCTGACCTGAAACCTGAGCTCACCGTTTAAACGGACGAGACTGATCATTGTATGAAGCTAATGTGTTTTAACGGGCATGGGGGTGATGATTTTTTGTTGAATCCTGTTTAAGTAATCAAAATATATCCCAGAAGATCCTTGTCGAGACCAGATCCCCTCCAATAGCCTCCGATGCTGCGGTGTAATTGGCGAGGTTAAGATTATTCTCATTATATGGGAAGGGCATTCTTAAAGGAATGTCGGCAGCAGTTTTATTTCTTGCTATGTTGAATATGGGGGTATCAAATCTCCGCCATTCACTCCATCCTTCAAGACCCCGGTTATATAATGCAATCCACTTCTGCAATCCGATCTTCTTCCGGAAATCTCCTGCTGTTGTTCCGGTATTATACCCAATTTCAGGCTGGGCCAGGTAGCCGGAAGCCTCTTCGGCCGTTCCGCCCCAGGCCAGAATGCTTTGCCTTACAGCTTCATTATAATGTGACTCGGCAGAACCATTTCCGATTTCATATCCCCTTGCCGCGGCTTCCGATAACAGAAATTCAACTTCCACGTAATCAATAAGTATAGCAGGAAAATCTGCTGTGAGCATCTGCGGGGAAAAGCTGGAACATTGTTCATATACATTCCTGTACCCGTATAATCCTCCTGTATATTCACCCTCAACAGTCGTAAAATAGTATGGCCGGCGCGGATCATTAATAGCATTCATTGTATCCACTATTGTATTGGATGCGACAAAATCGCAGCGGCCCTGCTCTATCATACTTAAGTAAATTGAATTTACATGTGGTGATACCCCGAAATAAACAAGCGAAGCAGATTGAGCCTGGTCAGTGAATATCCCCCTCGAAATTGCTGCTTCAGCAGTTGCCTTCGAAAATGAAGGATCTGAATCAGCCAGCCGCATTGCGAGGCGAAACTGCAAAGTGTTGGCGAATCGGAACCATGAATCGATGTCGCCGTGGTATAAAACATCGGCAGTTCCCATGCCCTCATACCCGTTATCAAGGGACAGTGCATCATTTCCAAGCCTCGCGATCAGATCAGCATATATTGCAGCTGCATCATCATAGACGGGCGATGGATTTTCCCTGCCCTGCAGGGCTTCAGTATATGGTATGTTCCCATTGGCATCAACAAGAACATGATACGCGCAGACCTCCAGAATATCTATCATCGCAATCCGATTTATCTTTACTTCTGCAGAAGTCGAACCGTCAAGGTTAATCAATCTTCTTGCCTCTTTAAAATCCAGCAGAACATCGCGATAAAGACTCTGCCACATTGCATCGGGCAGACTCCTGTCATAAAAGTTCCACTGACTTTCACCATAGTATGTGGTTTGAGCATTGTATTGGGCAAGAAGCCTTGAAACATTTTGATTCTGATCGAGGCTGTTTATTTGTTCGAAGAGGGCTACCTCAGCCATCGTAAATAGAGACGTTCCCGGGACAAATTCAGCCATCTTGGGATTCATATTATCCGGCAGCTCGCATGAGCAAAACCCGGCTAATAAGAGAAATACTATATATTTTAATTCTTTCATGTCAATGATATTTTATTTATATTTTAAAATGATAACTTAAGGTCGACACCAAACGTGCGTGCTGCAGGATAGGACCCACTTTCGATTCCCTGCTGGTTTCCTGCACTTGTGGCTGCTTCGGGATCAAAATGATATGTGTTCTTCTTTATGATCCACAGGTTACGGCCTACCAGGGAAACCGATACATTTTTCACAAATCTTTTGGAAAGGAATGCATCAGGAAGAGTGTAGGAAAGGGCAACCTCACGAAGTTTTACATAAGATGCATCGAAAACGTATCTTGCTGTAGGCGAGGCGTCGTAGTCAAAAGCCGTCCCCCATTCATTGCATTCAACGTATGTTGCATTCGTAAGCCCGTCTTCATATACCGTATTCTCGAAAAGGACACCTCCGCCGTCGGCGACCATGTCACGTTTCGGATTGCCTTTATCGTTGAGGCCTGCTGTCTCTTCATACAGACCGGTCGACCATCCGTGTTTTGTGCTGACCGAAAAGATATCTCCTCCCTTTTGAATATCAATCAGCCCGCTCAGCGAAAAGCGCTTGTACCTGAATGTGTTTTTAATGCCTGCATTCCAGTCAGGATTAATATTCCCGATAACCTCCTCATTTTCGGTCCTGAGGTAGAATCCGTCACTGCCGACAACCTTTTTACCGTCGAGATAGACAAAGTTTGTACCGACTATAGCACCATAAGGTTCTCCCTCTCTGGCGTTTATTGAAACATCCCATGCATAGAAGAGAAGAATGTTGTCAATTCCACCGCCAAGGCTGATCACTTTATTATTGTTCCTGAACCAGTTGAGACCGATAATCCATGAAAAGTCTGTGCTTCTGACAGGTTCTGCATCCAGCGAAATCTCAACTCCCGTATTCCGGATCTCACCCGCGTTAATATACATTGCGCTATAGCCGGAGGCCCTTGAGACTTCAATCGGCATTATCTGATCGAAAGTATTGTTTTTATAGAACGAGATATCGAAACCGAACCGGTCTTTGATGAAACGTGCTTCCAGGCCGGCTTCAATACTTTTGGTCCTTTCCGGAAGAAGATCCGGATTATACAATGCAGGATTAATATTGAGGTTATAAAAATTATTCTGAAGTGAGAATAATCCCAGACTTCCCCACGGCCGTCCGCTGATATATGCCGGTTTTGTGTTATATGCAGGAGCATCTGCTCCGACCTCTGCATAATTCAGTCGGAGCTTCAGGAAGGAAAGGAGATTTGAATTCTTCAAGCCTTCCAGTTCCGACAGGATGAAACTTGTCGATACTGATGGGTAGAAATATGAATTGTTGCCTTTTGGCAGGGTGGATGAAACGTCATACCTCGAGGTTATATCAACATAAACAAATCTTTTGTACCCTGCAGAGAAACTGGCATATATGCTGTTAATCCTCTGCAAGACTTCGGCTTCTTCATTGAAAAGCGGCGCTACTGAATTGTCAAGCGCGTAAAAACGTGGTATCGAAAGCCCTCCTTCCGTACTGCCAAGGGTTGACTTAATAGTATTCGATCTGGTGCTGGTTCCCGTCAGCCCGTTCAGCGAAAAATTTCCAAAATCTTTCTGAAACCGGAACATAACATCAGCATTGTATTCATCAAATGTGCGGACGAATTTTGTATAATCGGGCAAGCTGCCGGCCTGAGCGCTTGAGATCGCGATTCTTCTTTCCTGGTATTCGGAATAGAAGTCATTTGCAATTCTCCCTTCAAGGGTCGCCCAGTCGGCAAGCTTGTAGATCAGCTTTGCATATCCGTAAATCCTGTCACGCCCGTCGTTATTGAAGTTCTCGTACCGGACCCAGTTGGGGTTATTTGCATAATATGTCCGCGGAGGAGAATCCAGTGTAGGAATACCGGTATAATTCCATGTTCTTTGAGTTCCGTCAACCGGAGATTTGTAATTATCCAGCAGATGCTGAACATCCACGTTTGTCTGGAACCACTGTCCAAAAACCTGCATCAGATTCTGCTCATCATACCCGGTTCCATACCTTCCAACCGACTTCAGATTGACATAGCTTGCATTTGCCACAACAGTAAGTTTTTTTGACAGATCATAGGAGCCTGAAAAGTTAATTGTGTTCCGCTTAATTGAACTGTTAGCCAGAATTCCTTTTTCGTCGACGTTGGTATACGATAACCTGTATGTACTCACATCATTACCGCCATCGAGTGCCAGATTATTGGTAAATTTCACACCTGTTTTAAACAGGGCTTCAATACTGTGCTCGGGAAATACCCACGGCGTTTTCTCCCCATAGTTAGGAGCCAGGGGATCAAGGGCTTCCCACTGTACTACCATCAGGTTGGGATCGAATTTTGCTCCCCATGACGCATCATCGAAAGTCGGAACCACAAGATCCTCTGTCCCGTCACCGTCAACATCACTGAGCAGGAAATAACCACTCTCATCATCGTAATATGGACCATACGACCCGCCGTACTCTTTCTGAAATTTAGGCATTGAAGCCCTGTCGATCTTGCTCAAAACCATACTTGAATTAAATGTAATACCAAGCCCCTTGTTCTTCACTCCTTTTTTAGTGGTTACAAGGACAACACCGTTCGCAGCCCTTGATCCGTAGAGGGCGCTTGCTGCAGCACCCTTGAGGACCGAGATCGATTCAATATCATCCGGGTTAATATCCATTGCAGCATTCCCGTAATCAAAACCACCTCCCCCGGTCTTTTGGGTCTCAGTGTTTGTGATGCTGTTATCAACAGGTATACCATCAACTACAAACAGCGCCTGGTTATTTCCAAGGAGCGATGCATTGCCGCGGATAATAATATTTGCCGATCCGCCCAGTGTATTCGGCTGTTTTATCGAGACACCTGACACCTTCCCCGACATCGAGGAAATGAAGTTTGTTTCCCTCGCAGTATTAAGCTCCTCCCCTCCTATTTGCTGGACAGAATATCCGAGACTTTTCTTTTCGCGCGATATCCCAAGTGCGGTTACAACAACTTCGTCCAGACCAAGAACTTCAGGGTCAAGGATAACATTAATCACTATACGTCCCGAAATCTCAATTTCCTGGGCTTTCATGCCGATATAGGAAAATTTCAGGGTATTGGCACCCGTTGGAACATCAAGTGAATATTTGCCATTAATGTCTGTGGTGATTCCTATAGTTGTCCCCTTGACGGAAACAGCTACTCCGGGCATGAGCCCCTCTCCTTCAACGGAAGAGGTAACAGTGCCCGAGATAGTCACGGTTTGGGCCGTAACCGCAAATACGGAAACAGCCACAAAAAGCACGATGATCAGAAAAAAATTTTTCATTAGCAATTGAGTTAGGTAGATAAAAAGAAAGAAATTTCACGGCTCTTTTAAATAAGGAATTAACTGGATGCATGCCGGTAACTTACTGTCCAGGTTTTATACCGGCATAGAAGTTCATTTCGGAAATTCTGAATACAATTTTGTTTATTTATAATTAATCAGAAATAGATACTTTACATTTGGTAAATCTGGATAGACATTTGGTTAATATTTGAATACCTCCAGTCAGATTTAGTTAAAAATCTTAAGTAATTGCGTTAAATGATCCATGAAACCGGCTTCAGGCTGTTTTGATGATCATGATGATTATTTATGAATGGTATAAGACAAGTATTCAAAAGTATTTTTTAATTTGTGCGAAAAGATTTCCCATGGAACACAGACCGGTAGGAAAAACAGGCATCAATTTACCTCCAATCATCTTTGGTACCAGCGCATTGGGAAATTTATATTCAGCCCTGAGCGATGAAACAAAAAGCGCCATCGTAAAGGAATGCCTCCTGCATGTTCCGAAACCTGTTGTTTTTGACACTGCCGGAAAATACGGTGCAGGCCTGGCCCTGGAAAAGCTTGGTGAAATTTTACACGATCTTCAGGTTGAACCCGGGGATATTGTTATCAGTAACAAGCTCGGCTGGCTCCGCACCCCTTTGTCTTCTCCCGTACCAACCTTTGAAAAAGGTGTTTGGATTGACATTAAAAACGATGCCCGCCAGAACATAAGCTATCAGGGGATCCTGGAATGCTGGAACCAGGGAAATGAGTTACTGGGAGGTAATCTTAAACCAGAGCTTGTGTCGGTTCACGATCCTGACGAATACCTTGGCAGGGCTCATGATGAAGGAGAATTCAAAGCGCTTTTCGGTCATGTTGTTGAAGCATACAAAGCCCTGGCGGATTTAAAATCGCAGGCGAAAGTCAGTGCAATCGGAGTCGGGGCTAAGAACTGGAAAATCATCCGGCTTATTGCAGATGAAGTTGACCTCGACTGGGTGATGTTTGCAAACAGCATGACCATCTACCGGCACCCTGAGGAATTGCATGGTTTCATGAAACGTCTTCATGCAAAAGGTGTGGCGATCATTAACTCAGCTGTTTTTCATGCCGGATTTCTTACCGGGGGCAATTTTTTTGACTATGTCAGTATAAAACCCGATTCCGCCGAAAATATGGCTAAGTTTAAATGGAGGGAAAATTTCTTCGCTATCTGTAAAAAACATGAGGTTGTCCCTGCCAATGCCTGTGTCCAATTTGCACTGACACCCCCGGGCGTGGTCAGTGTTTCGCTAAATACATCCAATCCTGACCGGGTGAAATGGAATGTGGAATCGGTCGAATGCAGAATCCCGGAGGATTTCTGGATGGAAATGATCGAGAAAGGGCTGATTGCCAAATATTATCCTCATCTTTTATCGATATAGGAAAATAAAAATAAGAACCGAATATGAAAAAAATGAATGCTGCGGTCTTAACCGAATACAAAAAAGTTGAATGGAAGAGTGTTGATATTCCGGAGATATCAGGCAACGAAGTTTTAATAAAGGTCAGCTATGCCTGTATTTGCGGCAGTGACCAGCATGTCTTCCTTGGAGAGTTCCATCCCCGCACCAGGCTTCCTTTGATCCAGGGTCACGAATTTGCCGGTACAATCGTTGGAACCGGACCTGACGTCAAAAACTTCAAATCAGGCGACAGGGTGGCAGTTGATCCAATTATATGGTGCGGTCACTGTCAGGCCTGCAAAAGACACCATTACCCGGCCTGTTCAACACTAAAATTAGTGGGCATCGACCTTGACGGCGGATTCAGCGAATTTATGAAAGTGCCGGAGTTAATGCTCTATAAGGTTGGTGATAAGATCCCCGAACAACATGCAGCCCTGATTGAAGTACTGTCGATCGGATTTCATGCCTGCAAACGTGCCGGGGTAAGAGCCGGCGACACGGTGGTCATCTGGGGTGCCGGGAAAGTCGGCCAGAGCATCCTTCAGGCGCTGAAAACAAAAACCAGGAATACGGTCATCCTGGTCGACATACTCGATGAAAGGCTTGCAATGGCTAAGAAAGCTTATGACGACGTACAAATCATCAATGCCACCAGGACAAATGCCATAGAAAAAATAAATGAGATTACCGGCAACGAGGGGGTCGATATTGCATTCGAAGCAGTCGGGCATACAAAAGATCTGCAGGGGGTTGTTAATCCGGTGAGAGGTTGCATCCAGGCTATCCGGGGAGCCGGCAAAGTATGTGTGCTGGGCTTATCGACCGAACCCTCTCCGATTGTTATGCGTGAACTGATCTGGAAAGAAGGTACCCTCATAACATCGCGTGTTTCACATGGAGAGTTTGCCGAGACCATCGAAAACATGAACCTGGGAACCCTGAAACCATCTTCGCTGGTCACTGATATCATGCCCCCGTCCAGGACACAGCAGGCATTTGAGATGCTGGAGGATGAACCACAGAAACATTTGAAGATACTCCTGGATTTTAACCAATGAAAATCGACGCTCATCAGCATTTCTGGTTATATAACAAGAGAGATTACAGCTGGATCAATGACCGGATGACGACGCTTCAACGTAATTACCTTCCGGCCGATCTGCAGCCTGAATTAACAGAGACCGGGTTTGGCGGATCAATTGTTGTGCAAGCCCGGCAGACTGTGGAGGAGACCCGCTGGCTTTTACAGCTTGCCGGCCGGTATGATTTTATCAAGGGAGTGGTTGGTTGGGTTGACCTGTGTTCGGAAAGTGAATTAAAACGCCAGCTCGATGAATTCAGCAAATCAGGAAAATTAGCCGGGGTGCGTCATGTAGTCCATGATGAACCGGAAGATAATTTCATGCTGCGTGATGATTTCCTGAAAGGCATCAGCCTGCTAAGGGAATATAACCTCACCTACGACCTGCTCCTTTTCCCGAAACACTTAACTGTAGCCCGGGAAGTTGTTTCCATGTTCCCTGAACAGAGATTCGTGCTTGACCACATCGCCAAACCGTTGATAAGAGATCAGGTTTTCAATCCATGGGAGGAAGATATCACCCGGCTTGCAGAGCATGCGAATGTCTGGTGCAAGCTCTCCGGTATGGTCACCGAAGCTGACTGGAAAAACCAGAAACCGGCAGATTTCCGACCATACCTTGATATTGTTTTCAAAGCCTTCGGCACCGGCCGGATCATGGCCGGAAGCGACTGGCCTGTCTGCCTGCTGGCAGGGGAATTTAAAGATGTGATCGGTATCATAAATGGCTATATTTCAGATATGTCTGACGACATCCGGGAAAAAATACTCGGATTGAATTGTATTGATTTCTATGGTTTGGATGTCCGGTAGATTTTAGCCAGTCAAATGATCCGTCACTTTGAAATTAACGTTTCTTGCCTTAAGGTAGCCGGTTATGAATTCAAAACATAGCGGATCCCTTCCAACAAGCTCGGGAGGGAATACTCCTTTTTCGGTAAATATCCCATTCAGGATCATTTCGGCAGTTCCTGTAGCTGTGAAGCCGGTTGCCCTTGACATCGAGGAGAGCCTTTCCTTTGGTTCGAACTCATCATACAATTCATAAATAACTTCCCTGGCTATCCCCTTTTCCCTCCCCCTGAGAATTATTCGCAATATTGTGAATTCAGGTTCTTCAGGGCCGAGCTTCCATGCCTTGAATAAGATCCCAGAAGTAAAATCAAAGGGAGTAACCTGTACCCCATTCAGGTCAATTGCTTCCCTGTCAAGAAAACCTGCAGCCAATAAAGCCTTTATAAGCGTAATATGTCCGGGATACCTGAGGGTTTTTTCCTTCATGGAGGGAACCTGCTTCATAGTGTGGATCAGCGATCGTAATCCGTCGGTATTAAATGCTTCCAGAGTTCCTATTCCATCGAAATGCACATATTCTGCATCGCTCATTGCAGGCTTTACAACCACATTCCCATTTTCCACATAACGTGCCGGCCTGATATATTCTTCAATTACATCACAGGGCGAGAAGGGCGCTTTATACTCAAAGGGGAACGTTCTGACTTTTGGCAAGCCGCCAACCATATATTCAATTTCATCTATTTTCATTCTCTCATTGTGATACCCCACAATGTAATTCGGCATTCCCGGGGCGATTCCACAGTCCATAACAACCGTAGACTTATTCTCCTTTGCGAGCGAATCAAGGTACAGCATATCTTCCGGCATAAATGAAATATCAACAAGGTCTTTTTTTTGCCTGACAACATCTATCATCGTCTGCATGCCAAGAAATCCGGGAACTGCTGAAATCACAATGTCAAAATCCTTAATTGCCGAGGCCAGTGCAACCCTGTCAGTAACATCCAGAATACCTGTTTGAATATTTGGCCTCTCCTTCAGTAAATCAAGGGCATTCCTGTTGAGGTCGACAGATTTAACATAATGTTTTTTCGACATGTCAATAGCCATGGCACGTCCAACCATGCCTGCTCCCAGGATAATTATCTTTCTCATGTTTTACAACCGTTTTCAGGTACTAAATATAGCCAAAAGGGAGCAGATAAGAAGGTTTTTGCCCGGGAATGGAAACCGTTTCTCTCCTTAAGATAATTTTAGTTCATACCTCCAAAAAATTAAATATTTAGGAGTGCGGACTAATTTTGACCTCATATTAATAAACTGGTAACCGTGCCACCAACTATTCATCAGGTTGATTGATTGTTGATAATTATTTTCCGGGGTTTATAAACTGATCCCTGTTGTGTAAATAGTTATTCGTAATTTTAGGAATATATAATAATAAAAAGACCTGAATCCCTAAAAAGACATTTATGAAATCTCAACTTTTTTCAGCACCAAAATTCTTCGGAATTTTAGCTGCAATTCTTTTTATCGGATCCTTAACGGGATGCCAGAAAGAATATCTTGAAAACGGGACCGCCTTTTCACCTGAAAAACTTACAACTGCGAAGGCGGGCACCGCTGTCAGCAACTTCATGGTCATTACCAGTTCAGAAACACTTTCGGAAGGATTTGAATCCAAACTTTCAGCCTACGGCCGGGTAATAAGATCGATACCTGAGATTGGTGTTGTGGTTATAAAACCAAAGTCCGCAAATATTGTTGCAAAAATATCAAAAGTTGACGGGGTACTGGCTGTGGTCCCTGACCTGATGGCAAAATGGATCGATCCGGTTGAATTTGTCAATGATGCAAATCCCCCGAGCATAGCCGATAACGAACCTTATTCACGGTTACAATGGGGGTTGGATGCAATTGATGCTCCCGAAGCATGGAATGCAGGATACACAGGAGGCGGCGTAAGAGTATTTATCCTTGACAGCGGAATCGATGCCGAACATCCTGATCTGGCACCAAATCTGAATACAACTCTATGTACCTCTTTTGTTCCGGATGAAGATTTTAATGTTGATAACGGTTTCTATTTTCACCATGGGACTCATGTTGCAGGTATCATCGCAGCAGCAAATAACGCGTATGGGTGTATTGGAGTAGCACCTGATGCTGAAATTACGGCAGTGAAAGTACTTTCCGAATATACCGGATCAGGTGCTTTCAGCTGGATAAATGCTGGAATTGTCTACGCCGCCAACAATGGCGCTGATGTTATAAATATGAGTCTGGGAGCAACATTTAACAGAAATGGCTTTTATCTCGACGACAATGATGTTTTGCAAAAAATCGCGGCCGTTTATATGCAAAGTCTCATTTTAGCCCAGCAACGCGCCGTAAATTATGCTTATAGAAAGGGAGCTGTTATAGTTACTTCGGCAGGAAACGATGGTTACAATTTTGATGGCAATGCTTCAATTTTCAAAATACCTGCTGAGCTTCAGAATGTCATAGCAGTTTCTGCAACAGCTCCTGATTATTGGTATAACGATCTGGTGACCGGTAATCCTGACCCTTTCCTGGATGTTCCCGCGAGTTACACCAGCTTTGGGAGATCGCTGGTAGATATTGCTGCTCCGGGTGGCGACTTCGATTTTTATCCCCAGACCAATTACCATTATGATATGGTGTTCAGTACAATCAGCGGAGGTTGGGGATGGGCTGCCGGAACCAGCATGGCATCACCGCATGTGGCAGGGGTTGCCGCATTGATTATTGCAGGAAATGACGGAAGGATGAGCCCGGCTGAAGTTACAAAGCAATTGTTTAATAGTGCTGACAAGATTGATGGAAATGGAATTTCGGTTTATTACGGGAATGGAAGGGTTAACGCTTTCCGGGCAACAAATAATCAATAGCCGTTTGCAGGGTTAACGTGGCTGGTATGCTTTTAGCACAGAGAAGCAGCAAAAACGGCCCCTTACGGGCTATGCTTTTTAATTTTCTTAATATGTTTAAGTTCCTCCTTTCTGAGTTTTTTCTGCTCTTCAAGGTCATAATCATTCTGAAGTCCGAGCCAGAATCTGGGTGAATTATCAAAATAACAGCCAAGCCTTAATGCCGTATCAGCGCTGATGCTTCTGCGTCCTCTGATAATTTCGGATGTCCTCGTCTGAGGAATGCCGATATCCTTCGAAAGTCTGTAAGCCGAAATATTCAACGGCTTTAGAAACTCCCGGAGAAGTATCTCTCCGGGATGGATATTAGCCAGTTTTTTCATTCCATATAACTGCCAGAACCGGCAATCCTCACTTCATTTGCATTCCTGCCGTCCCATTTAAACAGGATCATCCACTGATCATTTAAAGTAATTGTGTAGGTGCCATCCGGTTCTCCCGGAGGATTTTGCAGCATTGTTGAGCCTGAGATCATGAATTCAGACAGATCATGAGAGTTGTTAAGCATCCTGAGCTTGAGGCGTGCTGTATGCTGTATTTCCACAGGAAGATTCTTTACTTTCTCTCCCTTAAAGATCTTTCGGGTATCCTTCGCATCAAATGATTTTATCATATAACGTTTTACGTTACTACCGTTAAAGATAAGTATTAAATAAATCAAATCCAAATGATTTTTATTTACAATTGGCTTCTGCCAGCGGTGGGCTATTTTGAAAGCCTCGCCATTGCGGTCTTGATATCATCCACGAAGAATACCTGGTTTCCACGGTTACTTTCGCGGATAAAATCCTTCAGGGCAGTACTTCTGAATTTTGAAAAATCACCTACAATGGCAAGTTTGACGCCATATGTTGAAAATTTTTGAAGTATGTCCCCTGCCATCCTTGTTTTCAGGCTGAAGAAATCCTTAATAAGGTTCGATTCCCTTATTATAATCCTGTTGCAGTTGTAGGTCCCCAGTCCGGAAATCAGATCCAATGCATCCTGAACTTCGGAAATGATGAAGTTGTTATTTGTCAGTTCGGCAATTACGATGTTATTCGGAGAGGTGATATATTTTATCATAATGGTACTGAAATAGTTAAAACCCGAAATCCCAATAAAGCAGGAGGACCGGAGACGAAAGCGCCCCCTGCTCCTTGCTTCACGCTCTTTTTTAATTTGCCAATATAATCTAAAAACTGAAAAATCAAAAACAAAAAAACTTTACATGGAGGTATTCTTAAAAACAGAAAGAAATACGTATTATAATGGCGCTTATATATGTTATCGTACCTTCTTATTTTATATGAACATGTGGATTTAATTAACTATTCAGCGAAGCCTCTTCCACGCTGTTTTTTGGAGTTAATTAGCAGATATCCAATTAAATAAGTTTCCCCTCCTTTTTTTAAGGAGGGGAAATGTAAGATATTGCAAATCTGTTACATACAGCTTGATTCATATGCTATCTTATTCCTTATATTGAAAGCTATGAATAAATGGGGTGAGGTGCAAACGCGGATTAATTTATATATGAGCGATTATAATACGTATTATAATACATATTTTATTATAATCTTTTTTAGGTCCTCCTGATGCAAACCTTAACTCGCTACCTGCATTATCACCTCTCCCAAAGAGGTTTAAATGAAGCTGAGAACGACCCGGTTGAAGGTTTCTATAGCAAGACCCCCATCACCATAATAATAAAAAACACAAAAGCGGCAAGCGATTCGAGGACCAGGTGTCTTCGTTCAATCCTGATAAATGCAGGTGAAGCATCATCCCCGTCAGAGGGTGCAAACCTGATAAATTGAGGCTCGGTAACATTATCAATAACAATTCCCAGGATCCATACAATAGCCACCAGGACAAGTTTGATAATCATCCTCGTTGGAAAACCGTACCCAAGTATCAACCAGATTATACCAGACAGAGTCATTAGGAGGAGACCCAGTACAAGTATCCTGGTTAAAGGCTTAACAACCTTAAGATAAGATGCAACATAGGTGTGATCCCTGTAGCATTTTAAAAGCAGAACTACCTTGGCAGTCGCAGAACCAACTCCAAGCGCGAGACCTACAAGATGAATCATTAATAAAACAACCCATGACGATTCCATTTTGCTATCCCTCCATCTTTTAAGTTAAAACTAAAAACCGTGTTTTATAAAATAACATTCTTAAAGCTAAGGTGCTTTTACAGGGTCTTGCATGTAGTTTACCCCAGTTAGTGATGTTGCATATCAGATTTCAAGAGTTAGACAGCAATAGCCATGATTTGTTCATGATACTTCACCTTTGTTTAAGAGGCTTTTTATAGTCCCGTTAACGGATGTTTCAACAGAATCACGTGAAATCTGTTATTGTATTGATCAGGTTACCGGTGAATTTAATTGTATCAAAACCTTGTTGGATATTTTATACAAATTTTAAAATATAACCTGTATTATGAGAATTAACCTTGCATACATACTTTCTGCCCTTCTGGCAATAGCGCTTGTTGCTCTGGTTTTTACTTTCATTGAGGTATCGCGTGAACGGCACAGGCTCAGGGATGATCTTAAAAACAGGAGCTCACTTATTGCAGCCGAATTCAATAAGATGCACCTTTCAGACCCTGACATATATAACACTGCTTACCAGAAAAAGATATCTGACAGCCTGGCGGCACATTATAATATTCTGGGTTTCGCCCTTTACTACAATAACCTGTTCGTCCCGTTGAACTCATCAGTCAGGGAATACATGAAGCCGTCAAGCGATTATGTTCAGCGATCGCTCAATTCCAATTCCCCTGCCGGCAATTTTTTCACAACCGGGGGAAAGACTGTTTATCAGTACATACTGGTCCCGGAGAGCGATCAAAAGCCAAAGACCGCCATTTTAGTCTATTCTGATGCCGGATATATAGATGAAATTGCAAACAAGATTTCCCCGGGCAAATTCGTAAGGTTGTTTTTACAGGTGTTGGTTATGGTAGTTGCCACAACACTGCTTATCCGCTGGGGTATTTTCAAGCCTATCAATAAAATCCTGAACTGGGTTATCGCTGTAAAGGACGGCAAAACCGAGCAGCTTCATATTAAATCGCCGGTAGGCTTCCTTGAACCGTTGCGAAAGGAGATCACCAGCATAGCTTATGCCATGCAGGAGGCAAGAGCAGCAGCTGAGGAAGAAGCGAAGCTGCGCACTTCGGCGGAAGCGGTCTGGACCCCCGACAGGCTGAGAGAGGAGATCCGTAAGATTCTTCCTAACAAGACCCTGATCGTTGTATCGAACAGAGAGCCATATATGCATATCCACTCTGGCAAAGAGATTAAATATATTGTACCGGCCAGCGGAATGGTAACAGCTATGGAACCCATATTAAAAGCCTGCGGGGGATTGTGGATTGCATCCGGGACCGGCGATGCCGACAGGGAAACGGTTGATAAATTCAATAAGATATCAGTGCCGCCGAATGAGGAAAAGTATGTTCTCCGGCGTATCTGGGTAACAAAGGAAGAAGAAAATCATTTCTATTACGGCTTTTCGAACGAAGGGATGTGGCCGCTATGTCATATTGCCCATACCCGGCCCATATTCAGGAAAAAGGATTGGGATTATTACAGAAAAGTGAATTCCAAATTCGCAAAAGCCGTGCTTGAAGAAGTAAAAGACTCAGAACAGCCATTCGTTCTGGTACAGGATTACCATTTCGCCCTTCTGCCGGAAATGATAAAAAAGGAGCGTCCCGATGCCATAGTTGCAATATTCTGGCATATCCCATGGCCCAATCCCGAATCATTCAGCATATGCCCCTGGCAACCCGAGATTCTGAAGGGAATGCTTGGTTCAGACCTTATCGGTTTCCACACTCCATATCATTGCTACAATTTCCTTGAGACAGTCAACAACTCGATCGATTCACGTGTGATACGTGAAAACCTGTCGGTTAAGATCGGGGATCAAACAACTTTTGTGAAGCCATTCCCTATCAGCATATCATTTACGCTGAAGGATTACGACAGGGTTGATGAGGAAGAGTACAGTCCAACGCAAATGCTGGCAAAACAAGGCATAAATGCTCAATTCATGGGTATTGGAGTTGAAAGGATCGATTATACAAAGGGCATAATTGAAAGGTTCCTTGCCATTGAACGGTTCCTTGAGAAATTTCCCTCATACCTGGGCAGGTTCACTTTTGTGCAGATCGGAGCTCCCAGCAGGACTGAAATAAAAAGTTACTCAGATATGGTCGCTGCAGTCGAGGCTGAGGCTGCCAGGATCAACATGAAATTTAAAACGAAGGACTGGAAAGCGATCCTTCTCCTGATGCGTCACCACAGCCACGAAGAAATACTGCCGTTCTACAAGTCGGCAAACCTGTGTATGGTAACTTCGCTTCACGATGGAATGAACCTGGTGGCAAAGGAGTTTGTGGCTTCACGTAACAGCAACGACGGAGTGCTGATCCTTAGCCGGTTCGCAGGCGCAAGCCAGGAACTCCAGGGGGCCATAATAATAAATCCCTATGACATAGAGCAAATGGCTGATGCCATCAAAACTGCGATTGAGATGTCAAAGAAAGGACAGAACCACAGGATGAAACAGATGAGACAGGTCATCCTGGAACATAATATCTATTCCTGGGCCGCAAGTCTGATCAGGACAATGGTTTCGCTGCAGAGATAATAATACGTGATCACACCCCCCGGTATTACCTTACAAAACCCTGACGAAGGAGGCAGACCGCCGGGTAAGAGGTGCAAGTACACGGGATTAATTTAATTCTCCAATGTTTCTCAAATTGAGAAAATACTACTGATATTGAATTATCGGGAAGCAGATAAATCAGATTGTAATATATTAATATTAAATGTGTTACATTTTTTATCAGGTTCGATCAAAAAGCTGGCACATTGTTGGAGTAATACTATTCGAACAGAAAAACGGAGGCATCATGAAGGAAACAATAAACGTGCTTGTAATCGAAGATAATGAGTATTATAACCATATGTTATCGAACGCCATCCAGCAAAGTGTAAACTCACTCCTGCTTAAAGGTAAGCACCAGCTTGTGCTGCACTCATTTACGGATGCGAATGAGTATATCAGGAAAGTGAAATCGAAGGAAATAGAGTGTAACAATACAATAGTATTTGTTGATTATTATCTCGGGGACGGTATCAACGCTGCCCATGTCATTAAACTGCTGAAAGAACTTTCATGCGATACAATGGTTGTACTTCTGTCGCAGTCAAAGGCGGTCAAGGAGAAAAGCACTCAGGTGCCCTACGATTACTTCGTTGTGAAGGATCACCTGGCGCCGGCGCTTTGCAGCCTTTACCTGCAGCAATTTATTGAAAACAAATTTTCAGTAACTTTGGATTAATGACAAATCCTTTTTTCAGGTACCTGAAGCGAAATTCGATTCAGTTTAAAATTGGATTTATAATGATCATTGCTGTCATACTGTTGTCAGCTACTTGTTATTTGCTTTACCGGAACCTTTCTTCAATTGTTTCATCGATCAGGATAGATGAAAATCCCGAGCTCAGGTTGCTTAGTATACGCGACATTTCCATGGATCTTGAGAAAGCAGGGAACAGCGTCAGGATCTATTCAATAACCAGAAATTCCTCGGATATTGAGCCCTACTATACGATCATCTCCAATATTGACGAAAAGGTAAGCAGGTTAAAGGCCGAATGCATAAATGATTCGGTATTGCTGGCCCAGACCGATACGATAAGCAACCTTATTGAAGAGAACATAATAATCTGGAACGATCTGCTGGTTCTTTACAACGACAACAAGGTAATGGAATACATGAGGCAGTTATCCGACCAGTTTACTACTGTCACAGAGAACAGTCAGAAAAAAGAGAGAGGGATCCTGAAGAGGGTTTTCAGCCGGCCTCCCGAAAGTCCAATTAATGAACAGGCGATAGTTGACGATCTGAATAAGATTGCCAGGGAAAACCGAACCACGAAAGACGAATTGATATCCCAGGAATCGCAGCTGGCTGTCAACAGCAGCGAGATAACCGAAAAATTCTACGACCTCATGACCAAAATGGAAAATGAGGTTTACGACCATATAAAGGCTAAGGCAGTGGAAGCCAACCTTGTAGCCGCCAAGACTTACAGGTGGCTGATCATGCTGACGATATCCGGAGGTTTGCTTGCGGTGCTGGTGCTCTATATAATAATAAGGTATGTGCGGAAAGCGTATGCATATCAGGTTGCACTTGAGAATTCAAAGGAGGAAGCGGAAAAACTGGCAAGAACCAAAGAGCTTTTCATGGCAAATATGAGCCATGAGATCCGGACCCCTGTAACTGCAATTTCAGGATTTACCGAACAGCTCCTGCACGAACCATCCGATGAGAATACATCCCGCTCTCTGAGGATAATTAAATCATCTTCTGACCATCTTCTGAAGATAATTGATGATATCCTCGATTTTTCAAAGCTGCAGAATAACAAGCTTTCTCTCGAAAAGGTGCACTTCAGCATCAGCCGGACACTCAGTGATATGCATGCCCTGTTTGAGAGACAGGCAATACAGAATAACACCCATCTTACCTTTTCAATAAGTCCCGGTACTCCCGATGTCCTCCTTGGCGATCCTTACAGGCTGAAACAGATCATAATCAATCTGGTAAGCAATTCAGTCAAGTTCACAAAAAACGGTACTGTCCATTTTACCGCGGGCAGCGTTAGAAAGGCGGAGGGGGAAATCGACCTTATTATGGAATTTACAGACACAGGAATCGGCATTGACGAATCGAAACTGGACTCCATTTTTGAAGATTTTACCCAGGCAGAAATGAGTACCACCCGAAAATTCGGAGGTACGGGACTGGGATTATCAATCGTCAAAAAGCTTGTGGAACTACATAACGGGACAATCGAGCTGACAAGTAAAAAGAACCAGGGAACAAAAATTATATGCAGGATGCCGTACCTGACCGGCGACGAAAAACAAATCAGAAAAGAGATTGCTCCGCCGATACCGGTTCCTGAGGAGATCACAGGACTGAAAATCCTGGTTGTCGATGATGAAGAATACAATCGTCTGCTCTTCCGAAAAATATTGAACAGATGGAATGTTGAATGCCATGAGGTTGTAAACGGTATGGATGCGTTGGAAATACTGAAGGAGGACCGGTTCGACATTTTATTCATGGATATGCGGATGCCAGGTATAGACGGATTCAGGACCACGCAGTTCATCCGGAATGAGATGAAAATTAATGACCAGGATATGCCGATAATATTCATTTCGGCTGCCCCGCTTAATGATGAGTGGCATAAGTACAGAAAGGCAGGGATGAATGCCTTTCTACAGAAACCATTTACCGAAGAAATGCTGCTTACTACAATCCAGGCGGTTATAAGGAAAAACTCACCTGTCACCCTTACTGAAACAGGAAGTAATGGCAGACCAGGATCCGGAAGTACGGGAAAGCTCGATTTGCATGGCTTGTATCACATTTCAGGTGGCGATGACCAGTTTGTGAAACAGATGCTGCTCTCATTCATTGTCACCACTGAAAAACTTCTGAATGAAATGCAGGAAGCTGTCGTTGCCCGGCAATGGGAGTCAGTGGCCAACCTGGCCCACAAAATACTCCCTCCATGCCGGCATCTGGGTGCTTCGGATCTCAGCAGCCTCCTTACCAGCATTGAAAAAAACTGCAGAAACAATAACAGTACCGATACGGTATCTGTGGAGAGTTTACTGGAGAGTTCCCGCAACGAATTCCGGGCTGTAAGCGGCCTGCTGAACGAACATATTGCAAAAATGAATTAAAACCCCGCAAATCCGGGCATTATTTTGTAATTTGCAATTTGACGCGATTATCAGTTTTCGGGTACAAAAGATCTATGAGTGAAAAACCTGTCAAGATTTTCGTTGTGGAAGACAATGAATGGTATAATAAACTCCTTGTTTATACATTGTCTTTAATTCCTGATTACCAGGTAAAGAGCTTTTTCAATGCACGTGATTTTTTAAATTCGCTCCATGAATCACCCGATATTGTAACGCTTGATTACAGGCTGCCAGATATTTCGGGGCTGGAGGTTCTGAAAAGGATCCGGCAGGAAAATTCCGAGATCCAGGTCATCCTGATATCGGAGCAGGAGGATATCGACCTCGTTGTGACCCTGCTGAAGGAGGGTGCATATGACTATATAACCAAATCGCCTGATATAAAGGACCGCCTGCTTAATACTATTCAGAATCTGAGTAAGGATATTGTTCTTAAAAATGAGATCTCGTCGCTACGGAAAGAGATACAGAAAAAATACAGCTTCAGGCAAAGTCTGCTTGGCGAAAGCCCTGCCATCAAGAGCGTGTTTGAACTGATAGACAAAGCGCTCGACACAAATATCACGGTGATAATAACAGGTGAGACAGGGACCGGGAAAGAGCTTGTAGCAAAAGCTATTCATTATAACTCGAAACGCAAGGATAAATCCTTTGTGGCCGTAAATGTTCCCGCGATCCCTTCTGAGCTTATTGAAAGCGAGCTCTTCGGACATGAAAAAGGAGCTTTCACCGGAGCTTCGTTCAGGCGGATCGGCCGGTTCGAGGAAGCTGACGGAGGCACTCTCTTCCTCGATGAAATCGGTGAAATGGAACAGAACCTGCAGTCAAAACTGCTCAGGGTTCTGCAGGAAAAAGAGATAGTAAGAATAGGGAGTAATAAGCCTGTAAAGACCGATTGCCGTATCATTGCTGCCACCAATAAGAACCTGAAGGAGGAAGTGAAAAAAGGAAAGTTCAGGGAGGATTTGTACTACAGGCTTTTAGGATTGCCCATCGAGCTACCCCCTTTGCGCGAGAGAGCAAACGATATCCTGATACTTGCAAGGCATTTCATTGGCAGTTACTGTAAAGAAAATGACCTTCCGTTAAAAAAGCTCTCAGCTGAAGCCCAGAAAAAACTGCTGAGTTATTCGTTCCCCGGAAATGTAAGGGAACTAAAGTCACTTGTCGAGCTTGCAGCCACCCTGTCGGTAAGGGAAGAGCTTGAAGCCGGTGATTTTGTGCTTGACATGGACGAAACCCTTTCTGTTGTTGCCGGCGATGACCTGACGCTCCGGGAATATGAGCTCAGGATCATCAGAGCAACCCTCAGGAAGTTCAACAATGATATCGGCGCCACAGCCAAAAAGCTTGATATCGGTGTCTCTACAATATACAGGATCCTTAAGGAAGAGAAGGAGTAGCACTTGTTGAATGAGATTGCTTCGTCTCCCGCTTGTGCATTATCCTCGATTTGACCGTTTTCTCAAAATGAGAATAAAATAATCAAATTGAACAATCTACAGACTTCATTGTTTTTATCAAATTGCTGATATTTAGGCATTTAATGATATGCGATAATACCGGCCCAAGGTTTGTAATTATAAAGACAGCTTAAAATAAATTGCTATACAACTTAAAAAAAATTGACCTGAATTGCTTTATGCCAATATAAGGAGATCTAAAACAAACAAATTTTAAATACTAATTAAAAGAAGAACTAAAATGGAAAACAAAGAATTTAATGACCCAAAATCGACCAATGAAAACTCGGTAGTAACAAACCGGGTAATGGCCGCCAAAAAGGAAGGCGTTACAAGGGGAGCCCTGACGGCCGGACTTATTGCGTTTGCCCTGCTGATTGCACTTGGAATATTTTTCTATTCCCGGTACAACCGCGATCATAATACCCAGCTGGCATTAATGGAAAACCAGAAAACAGCTTTTACGGAACAGCTCACAGCCCGCGATTCAATGATCAACGACTGGCTGGCCACCTTTGATGAGATCGAAAAAAACCTCGGAGCCATTAAACAGAAGGAAAACATACTTTCTGTAAAGACAACGGACTCAGAATTCTCAAAGGCAAAAAAGGATCAGATACTTGAGGATATCAAAAGCATCAACACTCTGATCGATGAAAACAAAAAGAAGATCGCTTCGCTGAACGCCCAGCTTAAGAAATCAGGGACAACGATAACAGGCTTGCAGACAAGGATTGCCGATCTTGAGGCAACAATGCAGCAGCATGAGACTGAAATATCCGATCTTAAAGCCACGCTTGTCAACAAGGATTTCGAGATTGAACAGCTGAATACCAGGGTATTTGCCTACAAAGATACGCTTACGATGAAGGATGAAACAATAAGCGACCAGGTAGGTAAGCTGAATCAGGCTTACCTCGCATCGGGCACATACAAGGATCTGAAAGAAAGAGGTCTTGTTTATAAAGAAGGCGGATTTCTTGGCCTTGGCAGGAAAGAGAATCTTATGGAAGATTTTCCCGATAGTTTATTCGCTGAAATCGATGTCACCGAAACAAAAACTATTCCTGTAAACTCAAAGTCAGTGAAACTGATCACCGAGCATCCATCTGGATCTTACCAGTTGGTTCGTGAAAACGAAAATCTGATCAGTTATATTGAAATAAAGGATCCGGCAGAGTTCTGGAGAATTTCAAAGTATGCAGTTGTAGAACTCGGCAGATAAATAGTGAAAGTCAATAAATGCAAAAGTGCCCGGAATAATTTAATTCCGGGCATTTTATTTTATAGGCCGGGAATTCCGGTTTAAGCCGGTCTCAGCAATGGCAGGTGAATAACACTAAAACTAATCCGATCAGAACTTAAGGGCAACGCCAAGATTAAGATAGGTGATCCCATATCCAAGTTCAGCCATAACTCCAAAAGCATCTGAGAAATAGTACCTTCCGCCGATGAACAATGACCAGGCTATTCCGCTTGATGATCCGCTGAAGTCGCCAATATAAGGATCCAGATCTTTAACAGTTACAATGTTGTATCCCAATAAAAGACCTGCATAAGTGTCAAGTTTATTAGCCAACGGATAATGAAGTAAACCCCTTGCTCCCAGGACCATGTTAGTATACTTGTAGTAATTACTCCACTTGTAGGAAGAGTATCCAAGGTAAGGGCCGACTCCGATAACCACTTTATCAATGACTTCATCATTAACCCCGAATTCAAGGGAGGCTGAGATAGGTGGGAGACCGCTTTTGTAAAGGGAACCTGAATACAATGTGGACCCGATTCCAATACCAAGATTAAGTACCTTGTCACCTTTTTCAAAAGTTGGTTCCTGGGCTGCGAGCTGTGCAACGGAAAAACATACGATCACAACGAGAAGTAAAAATTTTTTCATAGCAAGTGTTTTAAATCGTTAATAATAGCAAGTGCTTTTAAATCGTTAATAATAGCAAGTGTTTTAAATCGTTAATAAAGATATCATAATAACAATCCCGGATTTGCTTTGTTTAATTTTCGTTAAATTAAACTTTAATCCGAAGATTAAATCTTTGAATTAAAAAAAAGTAAATGCTATTCCTACGTTGAGATAAGATATCCCATACCCGATCTCTGCCATAAAGGCCAGGGTTTCCATGAAATAATACCTTCCGCCTACATAAAAGGCAGTTCTTAATCCACCCGATTCCGGAGGTCCGGCCGGGATCCCGAAACCCTCCGAACTTATAATATTATATCCAAGGAAAAGACTGGCGTATGTGTCGAGGTTATCCACAAGCGGATAATGGAAATTGCTCCTTAATCCCATGAGAACCATGGAATAATTGTACCCCCCGTCATTATATTCGTTCTTCAGCGTGGTATATCCGATATACGGACCAGCCCCGATTGCTCCCTTTTCAAGGACATAGTCGGCAAGGCCAAATTCCACCGAAGCTGACAGAGGCAATAACCTGGCATGATAGTATGTTCCTGAATACCAGGTTGAGCCTAGTCCAACTCCAAGATTAACAACCGTATACCCTTTACCAAAAGGTACCCGCTGTGCAGCCAGTTGCGTCGTAATCAGGCATACCCCGAAGACGGCCAGTACGGTTTTTCTCATAGGTCCGGGATTAAATTGTACGTTAAATCAAAATTAAACAATTTATGGATATTCCGCTTTCTCAATTAGTAAAAATCAGGAACATTAAAGCTGCAAGTGCAGCCCCGATACAGGGACCGAGGATCGGAACCCAGGAGTAACTCCAGTCACTGTTCCGTTTATTTGGAATGGGCAGCAAAAAGTGCATTATCCGGGGACCAATGTCACGGGCCGGATTGATGGCATATCCTGTCGGTCCGCCGAGCGACAGCCCAATACCGAGTACTACCAGCGCTACGGGCAATGCATTCAAGGCGCCCAGACCCACTTCCGGCTCAGCCATATAGAGAACTGCAAGTGCCAGGACATAAGTGCCTATTATTTCAGTAACAACATTGTACCAATAGCTCCGTATATTAGGCATGGTGGAAAAGACAGCCAGCTTTGAATCCGCATCTTCGGTAATATCAAAATGCTTTTTATAAGCCAGCCATACCAGCCCCGCCCCGAACATGGCTCCCAGGACCTGGGCACAACAATAGAGCGGCACCATGCTCCAGGAAAACTTATGTGCTATTGCAAGGGCCAGGGTAACAGCCGGATTAAGATGTGCCCCGCTCACCGGAGCCGATATCAATACTCCGGTGAATACTCCAATGGCCCACCCGAAGGTTATTACGATCCAGCCACTATTGTTACCCTTTGTTTTGCTCAAAAGAACATTGGATACTACACCACCGCCGAATACTATAATTATGGCGGTTCCGAAAAATTCTGCAAAAAATGGATTCATAGTTAATTAGTGATGATTAGTTAAGTGTTACTGGTTGCAGGGTGCGGGTTGCAGGTTGCAGGTTGCGGGGCCAACTGCCAACTGCCTGTTGCCTTTTTTTTACTTACGAGTTGTTATCCATCCGCTGAAGCCCAGAATTCAGCAGCCTTCACGGCGCGGTACCAGCCTTTGATCAAAGATTCGGTTTTCGCAGCTTCCATCTGCGGGGCAAATATCTTGTCGATCTGCCATTGCTTTTTGATTTCCTCCATCCCGTTCCAGTATTTTACTGCAATCCCGGCCAGATATGCAGCGCCCAGGGCTGTCGTTTCAGTTATCCTCGGTCTTACAACTTTTGCCCTCAACAGGTCGGACTGGAACTGCATAAGGTTGTTGTTGACCGTTGCACCTCCGTCAACACGCAATTCCCGGATATCAATACCTGAATCGTTCTGCATGGCAAGCAATACCTCGAGTGTCTGGAATGCAATGCTGTCAAGTGCTGCTCTTGCTATATGGGCAGAGGTCGATCCGCGGGTAATTCCCACAATGGTTCCCCTGGCATGCTGGTTCCAGTGCGGGGCGCCCAAACCCGCGAAAGCAGGTACAAAATAGACTCCCTCACTGCCGCTTACTTTTGCCGCAAGTGTCTCCACATCCCCGGAAACGGCAATTATCCCCATACTGTCGCGGAGCCACTGGACAACTGCCCCCGCAATAAAGATACTCCCCTCAAGTGCATAAGTGGTTTCATTTCCGATTTTCCAGGCCACCGTTGTAAGCAGCCTGCTCTTTGACTCAATAGGTTTACTCCCTATGTTCATCATCATAAAGCACCCTGTGCCATAGGTGTTCTTTACCATCCCTGGTTCAGTGCACATCTGTCCGAAAAGTGCTGCCTGCTGGTCGCCTGCTATACCTGCAATGGGTATCTCCGATGCAAATTGTCCGGAAGTAACTCCGTAAATATCGCTTGAGGACCTGACCTCCGGAAGCATAGATCCGGGAATATCAAAGATCGCAAGCAGCTCCTTGTCCCAGCTCAGAGTATGAATATTGAACAGCATTGTCCTTGAAGCATTCGAAACGTCGGTCACATGAAGCCTGCCCTGCGTCAGGTTCCAGATAAGCCAGGTATCGACGGTTCCGAAAGCAAGCCTCCCCTTGCCGGCAAGTTCCCTGGCATCTTTCACATTGTCGAGTATCCAGCGCACCTTGGTAGCCGAAAAGTAGGCGTCAATGATAAGTCCTGTCCGGTCAAGTATTGTTTTTCCGTATCCTTCATTTTTCAGATTGTCGCAAAAACCTGCCGTCCTTCGGTCCTGCCACACTATAGCATTATAAACAGGCTTGCCGGTTGCACGGTCCCATACTACCGTTGTTTCTCTCTGGTTGGTTATGCCAATTGCCGCAATATCCGTGCTTTTAAGTCCTGCCCTGGCCAAAGCTTCCGAAGCCACGCCTGCCTGGCTCGACCAGATCTCCTCCGGATCATGTTCCACCCAGCCCGGCTTAGGATAAATTTGCTTAAATTCCTTTTGGGCCGTTGCGGCCGGCAAACCGTTCCTGTCGAACACAATTGCCCTCGAGCTGGTTGTTCCCTGATCCAATGCAAGAATAAAATCGTTCATATAAGGTCAGTTTTAATACCTGTTACCTGCGCTACAAGTAGTTATTGATTACATTTTTATAATTTTCAAGCTGCTCATCCTGCCAGGTCCTGTCTAATCCAAGTTCCTTTGCAAGAAGAATTGCAATTTCAGGAGCTATCTCAAGACTTGCCCTGGCATCCAGGAACAGAGCCCTCGTTCTGCGGGCAAGCACATCCTCAGGGGTCTGTGGCATCTCATTTCTGCAAATCCAGATGATCTCCGCCCTGGTGTAAGGGAATCTTGGGTCAACAGGAAGACCCAGCGAGGGTTGATTCTCTATCATTTTTTCAATTTCAGCTCCACCTGTTCCATAAATCTTTAGCCTGTCAGATTTCAGACTGATACCATTGTCAAATAATTTCAAGGTTTTGGTCCTGCATTCCCTCTTTTCAATCAATCCTGATTTTATTGCCCTGTTTATGGTTTCCTCAGCCATTCGCCTGTAGGAGGTCCATTTGCCGCCAATTATCGAGAGCAGTCCCGAACGTGATAAAGTGATCTTGTGCCTCCTTGAAACTTCTTTGGTGGCGCCCGGATTGTCAGGATTTGCCGCTAGCGGACGCAATCCTGCGAAGATGCATAGAACATCACTCCTTTGGGGAGGTCGTGTAAGATATTTTGCGGTCGTTTTAAGAATGAAACTGATCTCTTCATCAAGGGCTTTTGGTTCCAGTCCGATATGATCCAGTGGCGTGTCTGTGGTCCCGACTACCACCTTGCCATACCAGGGAATTGCAAAAAGCACCCTGCCGTCATCAGTTTTCGGGATCATTATTGCTGAATTGCTCCTGAGGAAAGAGCTGTCGATAACAACATGAACCCCCTGACTCGGACGGATCGTAGGTTTAGCAGCAGGATTATCCATCCGGTGAATTTCATCAGCAAACACACCTGTAGCATTTATTACAAGCTTTGAATGTATTATATACTCTTTACCTGAGATCTGATCCCTGGCTGTAATCCCCTCTATTTTACCTTTTTCATCCTTTATAAGACTGATTACCCTGAAATAGTTCAGAACTGTCCCGCCGGAGGCGACACACCTTTCAGCAAGGGCAATCGCCATCCGTGAGTCGTCAAACTGGCCATCATGGTAAACAATTCCACCTTTAAGGCTCTCCGATTTCAAGACAGGCAAACGGGCAATTGTTTTTGACCTGCTGATGAAATAAGATTTCCCCATGCTCAGCCTGCCCGCAAGCAGATCGTAAAACTTCAGACCGACAAAGTATAAAAATACATCCCATAAAGTGTAAACGGGGATGATAAATTCCTGGTTGGCAGTAAGATGAGGGGCATTCTTGAGCATTAATCCCCGTTCATGCAAGGCTTCGGTCACAAGCAGAATATCACCCTGGGCAAGGTAACGGACGCCGCCGTGAACAAGCTTCGTGCTCCTCGACGATGTGGCCTTTGAAAAGTCGGACTGTTCAAGTAAAAGCGTCTTATATCCCCTCGTGGCAGCATCAAAGGCAATACCCAGGCCGGTGGCTCCCCCTCCTGTCACAATGATATCCCACTCCGTGGACTGATGGTCCTCCAGAGTCTTAATCAATTCATTTCTGTTCATCTGCACAGTCCTCCATAAAACGGGTAATAATGATACAAAGAAAATTTTAGAGTCAGAAATAAATGGAATGGAAAGTTTGCCTCATGCCATAATCCGCATCGGTATTTTCTTACTGAACAAACCTTTAGATATTAACTCTTTAAGATACTCCGGTTGTCATGAATAACTTTTATTAATTTTGTATTCTTAACAGAACCTGATCAAAATGAAAAAATTACCCCTGATCATGATACTTATTATGTGGTTTAATTCTTCACATGGACAGAAAAGCCTGGCTGTGGTACCGGCGGTGGATCTGAAAAAATATGCAGGAACATGGTACGAGATCGCAAGGAAACCGTTCTCCTTCGAATCGAAACTTAAATGTATAACGGCAACCTACATATTAAGGGATGATGGAAAAATAACTGTCGTGAATAAAGGCCGGTTAATATCGGACCCTGCAAAAATAAAAACCGCAAAAGGCGTGGCGACAATTCCTGACAGGAATGTGCCTGCCAAACTGAAGGTTCAGTTTTTCTGGCCATTTAAGGGAAACTACTGGATCATGGATCTCGACAAGGACTATAATTATGTCCTGATAGGAGAACCTTCATTCAAATACCTCTGGATCCTTGCAAGGGAAAATAAGCTTGATAAGGATACCCTTGACAGGCTTTTCAAAAAGGCCACCGAATCAGGGTATGACATTACTGATATAATCATGACGGAACACGATTGCGGTCAGTATGCCAATCAGTAAAACTTAAGGCAGGCCGGGCTGTTTACAGGCACATTTTTCACAACCTCTGAGGGCAAGCCGGTTTTATTATCAATTCTTAAGACGGAAATATAGTTTGATTTCTGATTTCCGACCAGCAGCCATTTGCCCGACGGATCAATCACAAAATTCCTCGGCCAGTCGCCGCCGCACGAAGAATATCCGGCAAGGCTCAGAAGACCTTCAGCTCCGATGGTAAATGTCACGATCGAGTTATCACCCCTGTTCGAACCATACAGGAATTTTCCATCGCTGCTTATGTGCACGTCGGCGCAATAGTTATTGACTTCAGATCCCTCCTTCACGGTTGGCAATGTCTGCAGAAGCCTGAAGCCTTCGCCCCCGCCGATGTCGAATACCATCATCTTCGATCCCAGTTCATTGATTAAATAAAGTTTTGTCCCATCCGGACCAAAGGCAAAATGTCTCGGGCCGTAACCTTCAGGAACCGTTGCAATCCCATTCTGTCGCTGATTGAGCCTCCCTTCCCTGGAGTCAAAATCATAGGCGACTATCCTGTCAAGGCCCAGATCGGTAACGTAGATATTTCTGCCCGAAGGATCGTTCAGGATCATATGTGCATGTGAAGCATCAGGCTCAGCTTTATTATATAATATGGTGTCGCTTATGCTTTCGGGTATGCCACTGCTGTCAAGTCTTACAACCGCAACGGAGCCGTTCGGATAGTTTGCCACAAAAAGGTACCCGCTGTCGGGTGACATGGAAATAAAACAGGGGCCCCCATAGGGTATCAGGATCTCATTCTGCTTCTGCATCTGACCGGTAGCGGCATCATATCTAAACGTTGAAAGTCCGCCGCCAAATGTCCCCCTGAACTCCATAACTTCATTTATCAGGTAAAAAAGTTGGTTTTTTGCAGAATAACAAAAGTATGAAGGGCTGGGGCCTACATCCGCCTCGGAAACCAGCTTTAATTCTCCGCTTCTGCTGTTGAATTCAAAAACTGAAAATCCTTTTTCAACTTCTTTCCCGGTGAATCCGCTTACAAACAGGGTGGAGTTTTCCTTGCAGGATGTAAAAGTAAAGCCTGTGAAAATCAAAAGGATTGAAATGAACTTAAAGTGTCTTTTCATCATTATATAATTTTGACTTTAAAGGTATGATGGAACCACACATGATTGATAATTATATTTTATTCGTGTTTGTGACTTTGTCAATCATGTGGGTTTCATAATTTATTAATTAGTTGATTTATGATAAGTTTGTCTCTTCTTCTGCATTTATCTCCCTTTTAATTTCCCATCGAGCTCTTCCATTTTAAACCTAACACTGATTATATAGGGCTGAACATCCTTTTCCCAATGCCCGTAGGTGGTTGTTACAAATGTCCCGTCGGGAAGCAGCTCAACACCCGGGTAACAGCAATCCCAGCTGTGCATATTATCTTTGAACCTTATGCGGTACTCTCCTTTTTTCCCCTTTACCAGGTCTTTCCACGTACCGACCCATCCTGCCCAATCGCCTTCCGTCGGACTACCCTGCCCGATTTCAGCCGCAACTTTGCTCATGTTGACTTCATTCCTCTCCTTTGCCGCCTTTTCAAGGTCTTTCCTGAAGCTCAACGGACTTATATCCCTGAATACCACGAGAAGCCTGCCGTCAGGTGTGTATTTAATAACATGCCTGTCGCCGTTGAGTTCATTTGGGAGCGGTCTGGGATCGGTCCACGTCTTCCCCTCATCCTTCGAAAATATGATCTGTGAGTTTGCCCTCCTTGCATTTTCCCTCAGGAGCACGGCAAGTTGCTTCCCGTCAGGAGATCTGACCAGACCCGGCTCGCACAGATTGATATCCCTTCTGCTAAGGATTGGCTCGGGGGCCGACCAGGTGAGCCCGCCATCGTATGAGAAGGTTTTAAAAAGAGTGAACAATATCTGGTTGTTGGTTTTCCTGTCTTCAGCATATATTGCCTGTCCGTCAGCTGTCATAAATCTCAGGTCATCATGGAACAATGCCATATAGTGGCCTTTCCCCGTAGTGAGGGGTGCGAGTGAAGCCATTACAACAACGCCGCCCCAGTCGCCTGCCTTTTCCAGCTCACTCCATGTTTTTCCGTCATCCTCAGACCAGGCAAGCCTGGCAGGGAACAATCCGGAGAATACGATCAGTCTTTTTTTACCGGCAGGGTCAATCACCCTGAAGATTGTAGGCACTTCAAGTGAAGTCTTCCAGCTTTCGGGCACAGGTATACGGTCACTCCATGTAAGTCCGCCGTCAGTGCTTTTCTTGTAAACAATTGCTCCTTTACCATGTCCTTTCGGATAAACCGTAAGAATTGTTTTTCCATCCTCGAGCAGTACTGTTGTGGGGTGTCCGAGGTATTGTCCGTTTTCCTTATCGACAACAACCTGCCGTGACGTTTCATTGTCAAGATCAATAACCGGGATCCGAAGGTATGGTTTTACGCTTTTTTCCTGGGCTTCTGAAAAGCCCATTGATAATAGGGCTAAAAACAGTGCCAAAAATAATTTTCTCATGGCATTATATTTAGTGGGAATGAATTTCGCTAACCTTTCGATTGTAACAATTTCAGAAGGTAAAGTAACGAAAAATAATTAAAATCCACTTCGGTCTCGGGTCTCCCGTCTCCGGTCTCCCCTTTAACAATCTTTAATAATTTTCTTCCTTTTATAATGTAACATTTTTGTAATAATCCCGATTGTCTTGTTAAATTTGACCCGTCGTTAGATAATTAGTTTAGTCTTTCATTTACCTCAGTTCCTGATCACAATTTTATAAATATAACCCATTTTACCCTAAGTCTAACCTAAATCCGTCAAGCCTATGAGATAAAGAACCCATTGAAAGTCGAAAGAACAAAATACTACTTAAAACTTCAAAATAATCTAACTATGAAACAAAAAAACTATTTGTTTGGGCCGGTCTGTACGGGTACCGGTTCGAAGAATCTTTTAAGGATCATTAAACTGACGATTCTGCTGATGGTATTGGTGCCGGCACTACCGGCCAATATCCTGTCGGCAGATATCCCCGACACGGGGGATCAGCAGCAGTTGCGGGTATCAGGAACAATTACCGACGCAGCAAGCGGTGATGTAATGCCGGGTGTAAATATTCAGGCAAAAGGTACCGTTACAGGTGCAATCTCTGACAGTGACGGAAAATATACCATAGAATTAACTGACAGGAATTCAACCCTTGTATTCTCATTTATCGGATATGTTTCCCAGGAAATTTCTGTGGGAGGCAAAACGACTGTTGATGTTGCACTTGTTCAGGAGACTACCTCACTTCAGGAAGTTGTCGTGGTCGGTTACGGCACCCAAAAAGCTGCTACGATAACAGGCTCCATAAGCGCTGTTAAAGCTGAAAGCCTGAAAGCATCCTCGACGATCAACTTTACAAACACATTTGCCGGGAGATTACCGGGACTTGTTGTTGTTACCCGTTCCGGCGAACCGGGAAATGACAACTCAACTCTGAGGATCAGGGGAATGAATACTCTCGGAGACAACTCTCCCCTCATCGTTGTCGACGGTATTGCAAACAGAAGCATGCAGCGCCTGAATCCCGATGACATTGAAAGCGTTACCGTATTGAAGGATGCTTCAGCCGCTATCTATGGTGCGCAGGCCGCTAACGGCGTTATACTTATTACCACCAAACGTGGTTCAATGGGGAAATCGCAGGTTAATCTGACCTTCAACCAGGGATGGAGCATGCCGACAGTTATTCCCAAAATGGCTGATGCGTCGACATATGCAACTTTGCTTAATGAAATTGATGTTTATGCCGGGAAAAGTCCGAGATACACTGAAGAACAGATCGGGAAATATGCCGACGGTTCCGATCCATGGTCATATCCGAACACCGACTGGTTCGGCACCACATTCAAGCGTGCCGCACTGCAGCAGTCAGCCAATTTTTCAGTGACCGGGGGATTTGAAAGCCTTAAGTACTTTGTTTCAATTGGCGGAAATTTTCAGGATGCAATTTATAAGAACAGTGCAACCAACTATTCCCAGGCAAATTTCAGAAGCAATATTGATGGCAAAATTTCAAAGAATATCAACCTGAGCTTTGATATTTCAGGTCGCCAGGAAAACAGGAACTATCCGACCCGTTCTGCCAGCAACATTTTTGCAATGCTCATGAGAGGTTATCCGACCTCCGTTGCCTATTGGCCGAATGGTCTGAACGGGCCCGACATCGAGTACGGGAACAATCCGGTTGTGGTAACTACAAGCCAGACCGGCTATGATAAAACAAAAACTTATGTATTCGAAAGCAGGTTGAAACTCGACATCACCATTCCATGGGTCAGGGGATTGACATTTACAGGTAATGCCGCAATAGATAAAACCATTGAAAACGGGAAACTATGGCAAACACCCTGGTATCTGTACAACTGGGACGGAGTAACTTATGATGAAAACAACGATCCGGTTCTGGTTGTCGGGAAAAAAGGATTCTCCACTCCTCAGCTTACCCAGGAGATGGGTGACAGCAGAAGGACCACGCTTAACGGTCTCATAAACTATGAACATAATTTTGGAGGGAATCATGATTTCAAGATCCTGGTCGGTTCGGAGATGATCGACGGGGAAGATATGGAGTTTTCGGCATTCCGTAAATACTTTGTTTCCACTGCAATCGACCAGCTTTTTGCCGGCGGCGACCTTGAAAAAACCAATACGGGATCTGCAGGGATCAGCGCCAGGCTCAATTATTTCGGTAGGGTCAATTACAATTATATGCAAAAATATCTCGCGGAATTTGTCTGGAGATATGATGGCTCCTATATATTCCCTGAGGGTAAAAGATTCGGATTTTTCCCGGGTGTCTCCCTTGGATGGAGGGTGTCGGAAGAAGACTTCTGGAAAAACAACATTTCAATTGTCAACTATTTTAAGCTGCGCGGATCATGGGGACAGACAGGTAATGACCGTATCGCTACCTATCAGTATCTTGCAAGCTACGGCTACAACAGTTCGCTGAACGGGATATATACCTTCAACAACAGCGTTGAAAACAAGATCCTGAGTGAACTCCGTATTCCGAATCCTGATGTTACCTGGGAAGTTGCCAACCAGTCAAATATAGGCTTTGATGCACAGCTTTTTAAAGGCAGACTGACTTTGTCAGGAGACTATTTTTATAACCTCCGTACTAATATTCTGACCTACAGGAATGCTTCAGTTCCGGCAACAACCGGATTAACACTGCCACGCGAGAATATCGGGAAAGTCGTCAACCAGGGATTTGAATTCACTGTCGGCTATAATAACAAGGTGGGCAATTTTACATATGACGTCTCAATAAACAGCGGTTTTCAGAAAAACAGGATAAAATTCTGGGATGAAACACCAGGAATACCTGAGTACCAGCAATCGACCGGTCATCCAATGAATTCCTCACTCTATTACAGGGCTATCGGTGTTTTCAAGGATGATGAAGCAGTTGCCGCTTATCCGCATTGGGCCGGAGCACGTCCGGGAGATATTATTTTCGAGGATGTCAACAAGGATGAGAAAATTGACGGCCTCGACAGGGTCATGCAATACAAGACTGATCTGCCGACATTTACCGGAGGTATGAACCTCAATCTTTCTTACAGGAACTTCTATTCTGCCATTTTTGTACAATGGGCTACCGGTGCAGTTGTGAACAGGTATTACGAGATGCAGGGTGAGTCGGGGAACTTCCTCGCAGCTGATACAGAAGGCAGATGGACTGCAGACAATATCAACTCATCAAAACCCAGGACATGGAACCGCTACGGTGAATACTGGAGAGACAACGAAAATAATACTTACTGGCTTCAGAACACCAACTATATGAGGCTCAAAAATTTTGAACTCGGCTATAGTTTTCCGAACGCGATCAGCAAGCTTGGTATAAACGGACTGAGAGTCTATTTTAACGGGATAAACCTGCTTACACTTGATAAGCTGACTGATTTTGATCCGGAATCTAATTCCGTCACAGCCTACCCTCTTAATAAGACTTTCAACCTGGGAGTTAATGTAACCTTTTAAAATCAGAGATTATGAGAAACAAAATAAACATCCTGATATTTCTATTCGTGGCCGCATTTATGGCTTCGTGTAGTCAAGATTTTCTTGAAACAAAACCTCTTACAGAATTTTCGGAGGTCGATGTCTGGAACGATCCGGCATTGGTGGAGACTTTTATCAACCAGATTTACTGGAGGCTTGATGAGCCTGCATCACCCGGAAGACTGAAATCGAACATCGTTGATGAAGCCCACTACCGGGGCAACGGCGCATCAAAAAACTTCAACAACTGCCTTCTTACTGTTGACCAGATCCCGGGCTGGAGTACCCCAAGCAGGTACAGGACCTGGAATGACCTTTACAAATCGATCAGGTACTGCAATATCTTTTTTGCCAACGTCGATAAAGTTCCATTCGGGGACGCCATTGTAGACGGCAAAACGATGAAGGACCGGATGACGGGAGAAGTTCATTTTCTGAGAGCCTACCTCTATCACCTGCTCACTTCGGTATATGGAGGAGTTCCAATAATTACCGATCCTTACGGATTGACTGATGATTTCCAGATTGCCCGCAGCTCCTATGAGGATTGTGTAAACTTCATGACTGAGGAATGCGACCTTGCCGCAGAAATGTTGCCGGAAGTTCAAAGCGGCGATAATAAGGGGCGTGCCACCAGAGGCGCTGCCATGACCCTGAAGGCGCGGGTCCTGCTTTATGCTGCCAGCGACCTCTATAATACAACGGTCTTCACCGGTTATGCAAATCCCGAGCTTGTTGGATATACAGGCGGAAGCAGGCAGACCCGCTGGGAAGCTGCCCGCGATGCAGCCAAAGCTGTTATCGACCTTGGGATCTATGGCCTTTATAAAGCCACGCCGGCACCCTCCGACTCTGTTGCAAGGAACATTGCTGAACTGTTTATCGCCAAGAACACTGAAGAGGATATTTTTGTCAAGTATTTCACCTCAAACCAGCAACAGTATCTGGGACTGGTGAGCGGGCCGAACGGATGGCACAACTGGGGAACCAATGCCCCGATAGGCGACATTGTTGATGATTACGAAATGAAAGATGGTACAAAGTTCGACTGGACCAATCCGGAACATGCCGCCGCCCCGTATGCCAACCGTGAACCACGGTTCTATGCTTCAATCCTTTATGAAGGTGCTTATTGGAAACCCCGCACCGCTGACGTGCAGGGAATTGATCCTGTCGGCATCGTACAGGTCGGCAAATGGGAAAGATGGGATGAAGCGACACAGGCAATAAAGGTATATTATGGTGTTGATACCCGGCAAAGTACCATTGAAAACTGGAACGGCGGTTATCCGGGTTACTACCTTCGCAAATTCCAGGATCCTGCAGTTGATGCTCAATATTTCTTCCAAACCGTTCCATGGCGCTGGATGAGATATGGAGAGGTTTTGCTGAACTATGCCGAAGCCTGCATTGAACTTGGCCAGGAAGACGAAGCCAGGACCTACCTGAATATGATAAGGAAGAGGGCCGGAATGCCAGACATTACTGAAACCGGTGATGCCCTGCGCGAACGCTACCGCCATGAGAGACGAATAGAGCTTGCATTCGAAGAGCAGCGTTTCTTTGATGTCCGCCGCTGGGTCATCGGGCCGCTCGCTTATCATCCCGTGCACAGTGTCGATGTGGTTTATAAGATGAACGAAGCCGATCATACCACGGCCGCCGTTCCGACAATAACTCCAAAGGTATTTGAGACCTGGAAATGGGAGGATAAAGCATATTTCTTCCCGATACTGAGGGATGAGATGAATAAGAACAGTCTCCTTATCCAGAATCCGGGCTATTAGTAGTTGACAATCCGGAGGCTATCTCAACCCATTTTCACCCCCTGCGCCCCTGAGGGTGGTTCTTAAAAGTTCCCTTTAGGGGTGAAAAACAAGGGATTTTGAGATAGCCTCTTTTTTAACTTAAATAAATGATGCAAAGGAAAACTTCAGTTTTAATATTTCTGGTTCTTGCCCTGAGCTTCAGGGGATACTCCCAGGATAGTTTTAAGATCACACACGGTCCATGGCTTACCGATATGAGCGAAACCGGTGTGACAATCGTCTGGATGACAAACAAAAATGCCGTATCATGGGTTGAGATCGCTCCCGACGACGGCAGTCATTTCTACGGAAAGGAACGGCCGCGTTATTACAACTCACGCTACGGACGCAAACAAGCTGCCTCGAACCTTCATAAGGTGCGGATTGAGGATCTGGAGCCGGGAACAAAGTACCGCTATGCCGTTTTTTCAAAAGAAGTGATTAACTGGCAGACAGATAGCCGGGTAGTTTACGGAATAACCGTTGCCAATGCCGCGTACAGCAGGAATTCCCTTTCATTCACAACTTTCAGCCACCAGGACGATACAGTGTCATTCATTATGTTTAACGACCTTCACGGCAGGGCTCAGTTTATGAGGGACCTCTGCAAGGATGTTGATTTTTCCTCGCTCGATATGGTATTCTTTAACGGCGATATGTCGACGGCAATTAACAGTGAGGAGCAGCTTATGACTGATTTCGTTGACGCCTCGGTGGATTTATTTGCAAAGAGGATTCCGATCGCCTTCAACAGGGGCAATCATGAGACCAGGGGGACCTATTCCGATTTCCTCATGGACTATTTCCCGCTGAAGGAGGGAAGGGTATACCGGACTTTCAATGCAGGCGAGGTTGCATTTCTGGTGCTTGACTGCGGGGAGGATAAACCCGACTCTGATATAGAATATAGCGGTCTTGCTGATTTCGATGCCTACAGGGAAGCCCAGGCAGCCTGGCTCAGGGGAGCAATCCAGGCAAAGGAATTCAGGGATGCTGCAGTCAGGATCGTGATGCTTCACATGCCCCCGGGCGTCAGTAACTGGCATGGCACACTGCATCTTGATGAAACCCTTTTACCGCTTCTGAATGAGGCAAAAGTTGATGTTGTATTCAGCGGGCACACCCACAGGTATTCATATAATGCGCCTGTTGCAGGAAAAACAACATTTCCCGTGATTGTGAACAGCAACAATGCCTACCTGAAATGTGATGTCACCGGCGCGAAGATCAAAGTGACAATTGTTGGTCCGGAAGGAACAAAACCGATTGAGCATCTGTTGGATTAAAAGGCAGAGGCGTTGCATGCAACGCCTCTGCTTATTAAAACTGTAATTTAATCTATTGTAATTATACCTCAAAGCTATCGCATTCCCGGTAGGCCTGGATAACCCGTGCTTCGCCTTCCTTTGTGCCTCTCTGGCTTATACCATGCTCCATACACAGAGTACCATCGTATTTCTTGTTATAGAGATACTTAAAGATACTCTTGTAATTAATCTCGCCTGTTGTGGGTTCATTTCTTCCCGGATTGTCGCCGAGATGGAAAGCCGCGATTTCACTCCATGCCGCCTCTATGTTGGGTATCAGGTTTCCTTCGCTGATCTGCTGATGATAAATGTCGTTAACGATTTTGCATGAAGGCCTGTTCACTGCCCGGCAAATGGAATATGCCTGCGGAATGCCTGTAAGAAATAGTCCCGGATGATTGATATAATTGTTGAGCGGCTCCAGTACTATTGTTATCCCCTCAGGTTCCATTATATCACAGCAGTACCTCAGGTTGTCGATCGCGTTTGCAGTCTGGTAATCCCTGTGGAGCTTTACATCATACCTGCCCAGAACTACCAGGGCCTGTTTTGCGCCGGTTCTTTTTGAAACTTCGACGCCCTCTTTCATACTGGCGATCAGAGTATCGCGGACCTCCTGGGTATTAAGGACAAAATCTGTTTTCCCCGAATCAGCCCGCAGTACATAAGGACCCAGATCCATATCCAGGCGTTTCAGTTCATTCACGATCCGTAACTGAAGTTCGGGTTCCCTTCGCATAAGGCTGTTATCGAAAACGGCTCTGAAACCCATATCGTGACAGAACTTAATGTTGTCAACCGGGTCCTGTCCCGCGTGCTGACGGAACATCCCCAGACCGGGGGCATATTTCAGCCTGAAAGGGGCAGTGGCATCAGTAGCTTTCTGCTGACCCGATACTTTGGATGATCCGAGAAAAGCAGGTGCTGCCAGAATTGCAGCACCTGTTGTTGTTTTCTTTATAAATTCTCTTCTTGAGCTATTCATAAAAGATAGTCTTATGATTTAATTCTGACTCGTTTGTCTTTGAGCCTCCCTTTCAGCCCGTCTTTTAGCCTGAGCTGCCAGCTCTTCAGCTGTCGGGGGAATATAAGGCAAACCTGCAATCGGAACTTCTTTTGCAATATCAACCGGACCGAATGCAAATACTGTTGGGCCAAGCTTAAGGTCGGAGTTCATCATCTCTTCATATGTAGTCTCTTTCCCTGTATAAGCAGAGATACGTCCCATAATACCGATCAATGTTGAGACTGCCGTGGCTTCCAGTTCATTGAATACTTTGCCCGTACGGATGGCTGTGATCAGGTCGATATGTTCCTGAACATACGGGTCAAGCTACGCGGCTTGTCGGTTTGCCGTCGGCATCGAGGGGATAGTCATATTTCCACAGTTCGGTTCCGGCGAGGTCAAGTATAGTGTTCTGGCAGTTGGTTGATCCTTTTGCTCCCTGCAATCTTTCAGAAACATTGTTGGCGCAACCATTTATCTGACGGCACATGCTGTGAACATGCCTGCCATCCTCAAATACGTAATCAATGCTGAAATTATCATACTGATCGCCTGTTACCCGGCGCAGCCTTGAGCCCATGCCCACTGCCTTTGTGGGGTGTGCCCCGAAGAACCAGTTCATGACATCAATATTATGAACGTGCTGTTCAACAATGTGGTCACCTGACAGCCATGTCCAGTTAACCCAGTCGCGGATCATCCACTCCATTTCGCTCCATGACGGATCGTTGTCGCGATGCCAGAGTTTTCCTCCGTTCCACCAGATATTACCGCCTGTCAGTTCACCGATCATTCCCTGTTGAACCTGCTGCCAGTTTGCAACGTAATCGCGCTGGTGACGGCGCTGGGTACCAGTTGCAATGCTCAGCTCCATTCCTTCAGCTTTCTTTGCAGTAGCCATTACCGATCTTGCACCTGTGGGGTCGACACATACTGGTTTTTCAGCAAATATGTGCTTTTTGGCGGTAACTGCCGCTGCAAGATGCTCAGGACGGAAAGATGGCGGAGTGGCCAGAATAACAAGATCAACTCCTGAATCAATCACCTTCTGAAAAGCATCGAACCCTACAAAACAATTTTCAGCCGGTACTTCCTGGCCCTTTTCTTTAAGTATCCTGGCCTTGCAGGCGTCAACCCGATCCTGGAACGTGTCACCCAGGGCAGTGATCTGCAGACTCGGGCCTGCATTAAGGAAGTTTATTGCTGCTCCGGTTCCCCGACCGCCGCAACCAATAACACCTGCCTTGATAACCGGTCCGTCGGGAGCCTGGTCCAGAAAAGCGGGCACTTCAACTACTTTCTTTGTTTCACGGGCACAGCTTGTAATGATCGTTGGCACAACAATGCCTGCAACTCCCACGGTAGCAGCCTTGCCAAGAAAATTACGTCTTGAAATACTTGATTTTTTCATATTCGATCAGATTAGATTTATGAGAACTTAAAACAACTGCTTTTCAAGGATAGAGAATGTAACCAAATGTAAATATAGTGAATTAAAAAACCAAAGATTCACTCCGATTTAAAGATTTTTAACAATGAGACCGGACACTTCCCGTGGGGAAGCTCAGGGCACAGGGTTCAGGGCACAGGGCACAGGGCTCAGAGCACGGTGCTGTATTTTAAGCTCCCCCTCCCGGAGGGCTAATCTTTATACACATCTTTTATTTTATGCTCTGAAAGAGTTAGCCAGCACAGCTGGAGGTTAAATCTAGCCCGTAGGGCTTAAACTGTTGTAGGCGGAGATTCCAGAGATGATTTTTTACCTCGTAGAGGTTAAACAGGAAAGCAATTGTTTAACCGCTTCGCGGTAAAAATAAATATGGTGATTGTTTTTTTACAATAATTAATCGCCTACGGCGAAAAAGAAAAGAAGTAAGAGTGAATGGAGAGAGACTTAGAGGCCAAGGATGCAAAGTACAAGCATCGGAGCTTATTAATATTTATCCACTTCATGGATACTCCAGATTCATAACCTCTGATTCGTGGAAAATTGTATCTTACATCAAGGGTTAGTTTATAAAGTTGTGTATAAAGAACAGCTTTTGAAGGAGGGGAAAGGTGTGTGGATTTCGAATTTTAGGAGCATTTGACAATCAGTAGAGAAATACGTATTAAAAGACATATTTCTTTAAATTTTAATACGTATTATAATACGTATTTCTTTTGGTTAAGGCAGGTAATCCTATCGCTTTGTTTTAATTTCCGAACAAAAATATATTAAATTTGCACGTTCCCCTGATCATTCAAGAAATTTCAATGACCCGGATATTAAAATATAAATTCTATTTAATAATCCTTATCTCTGCACTTTATGGCTGCGGGAATAAACCAGGCGGGAAAATTTCCGAACTGAATGATCTGCCCCCTATCGACCCCGACTATTCCGGAATTACAATCCCGTACAATATTGCTCCTTTAAACTTCAAAATCAACCAGGATGCAAAGGCATATTTTGTCAGATTTTCTTCAGGCGGTAAATCAGTAATTGAAACCGGAACCAGGAACGGGATCGTCAGTATACCACAGAAGAAATGGAGAAAGCTCCTTGGCAGCAACAAAGGGAATGATCTGAAAATCGACATATTCCTGAAGGACAAAAACGGGAACTGGTCGAAATATAAAACAATAACAAACTTCATTGCCGCCGAGCCCGTCGATCCCTACATTAGCTACAGGCTGCTCTATCCCGGTTATGAAAGCTGGAAAGAGATAAGCATCAGGCAGCGAAGCATCGAAAGCTTTAAGGAAACCTCAATAATCGAAAACAGCGTCGTTGATCAGAATTGCATTAACTGCCATTCGTTCAACAACGGAAGATCGGACGATTTCCTCTTTCACATGAGGGGCAGTTTTGGCGGTACCTATTTCTTCAGAGACGGTGAATTTAAAAAGTACAACCTGAAAACCGACGCAATGAAAAACGGGGCCGTTTATCCCCGCTGGCATCCTTCAGGAAATTACGTTGCTTTTTCATCCAACAGGATTGTCCAGCAGTTCCATTCTGCCCTGAATAAGAAAGTGGAAGTAAGTGACCTCGAATCATCCCTGTTTATTTATGATGTAGAAAAGAACATTATGCTGGATGCAAACCTTCCTGAAAAGGAAAAATACATGGACACCTATCCCGAATGGTCGCCTGACGGCCGCTGGCTCTATTTCTGCCGGGCTCCCCTTGCAGGGGAAAACTTTGAGTACCAGGAAATACACTACGACCTGTTCAGGGTACCATTCGACCTAGCAACCCGCCACACCGGTGAGCCTGAACTTGTTTTTAATGCTTCAGAACAGGGGAAAAGCGTTTCGTTCCCCAGGATCTCGCCCGACGGGAGATTCATGGTGATCACTCTTCACGACTATGGTTGCTTCCCCATCTGGCACAAGGAAGCCGATCTGTGGTCAATTGACCTCGATTCCCTGAAAGCTTACCCTCTTTCCCTGAACAGCGACCGGACCGACAGTTATCACTCATGGTCATCAAACGGCAGATGGATGCTGTTCAGCAGCAAGCGTATCGACGGCCTGACCACCCGTCCTTTCATCTCATATATGGATGAAAACGGGAATTCAGCCAAACCATTTATCATGCCGCAAAAAGATCCTGAATTCTACCACCGTTTCCTTAAAAGTTACAACATACCTGAATTTTCGCTCGTTAAGATCAGGGTCGGTCCGGGGGAGATCAGGAGAAGTGCCGGGATGCCTGCCGTTCAGGCCGGAATGCCGGATAACTGATGCACCTTAAATCCTCTTATCAGAAAAATGAATCAGCTTAAGAAATCAAACAATAGTTTTTTCAGCTTTTTGCCTTACCTGATATTATTTGCGTCAGTCTTCATTTTCTTTTCATTCTTTGCGGATTATGCTGCATATTACCAGGAAAAACTGACTCTTTTTGTATTCTCCGGCGATTATCTTGCCGGACATCTGAATCAGCCCGGATCATTGCTTGTTTACACTTCAGACTTTCTGACATCATTTTATTATTATCCTGCAGCCGGAGCGGCAATTGTTGGAACTGTCATCTGCCTTCTGGTATTCCTGGTCTCAAAAATCACCGGAATTCTGACGGGCAGTGATTCAATTGTAATCCCACTCTTCTTTGGCGCTGCACTCTTCTATTTCCACACTAATTACCAGTACCTGCTTTACAACAGTCTTGGTCTGCTTATCCAGCTGGCTATATTCTATCTTACAATCAGATACCTGAAAGGATGGCCTTCTATTATAATCTTCCCTGTTCTTTATTGGATTACCGGGGGATTTTCATGGGTCTTTATTCTGATGTACTCCCTGCATTTTTCAATAAGTTCACTGAAAAAGGAATGGTATATGATCCTGTTGCTTTGGCTTACAGCATTACTGATTCTTTTTATTCTCAAAGAATACGTTCTGTTCCGGTCTGCAGAAACACTTTTAACCTTTCCGTTTACTGATGCCGGGGCAGGTTTTCAATCCCGCTTATTTCTGGCCTTCGCCGGGTTGATAATTATCCTGCCGTTAATTTCACGGATAAGGATCCACTCATTTAACAGGTTTAAGATCAAAGGGATTATTGGGAAACTCATACCGTCAGTTGTATTATTGATGGCCATCATCACTGTCTCGATCCTCCGTTTTGACAATAAGACACGGCAATATTTTATTGTTGAAAAGTTGTTTTGCCAGGGAAAGTACGATGAAGTTATTGATTTCAACAAAAAAAATAAATCGAATAACATTCTTACAATATACCTGAATAATATTGCACTTTGTGAGACGGGCAGACTGAATGATCAGCTTTTTCAGTTCAGGCAAAATCCCGAAGGGCAGACCCTTTTCCTGAAGTGGGAGATGTCGGGGGAAATACTCAGGCGGGGAGGATATTTTTATTACACTATAGGAGTGATAAATGAGGCACAAAGATGGGCGTATGAAAACATGATAATGAAAGGGCTCTCGCCGGAAGATCTGAGAATGCTTATCAAAACCGAGTTAGTAAATGGCAATTATGAGGTAGCCGCCAAATATATTTCAACATTAAAAAAGACACTTTTTTACAGGACCGAAGCAAAAGCGTGGGAAAAATTGCTTTTCAATGATTCAGCCGTTGAATCAGATCCGCAGCTTGGTTTGAAAAGAAAGGAAAAGATTCAGCACGATTTCTTTTCTATAACCGATGACCCTTACATTAATGTAGAAAGGATCCTATCATACGATTCCTTAAACAGAAAAGCATTTGAATATAAGCTTGCCTTTATGCTGCTTAAGAAAGATTATATGGGGATCTCTGCTCAGCTTGAGGGCCTTGGCAAATACGGATTCACAAAGATCCCTGTTCATATACAGGAGGCAGCTGAAGCTTACAAGACATTGAATCTGGGTCCACTACCCAATGAGGGGACTCTCCGTCCGGATCCCCGGACTGCACAAAGGTTTAATCAGTTTCTCCAGACATTTCAGCAGTATGGTAACAACCTGAAATCCGCCGAACCGGCTTTGCGTCAGAAATTCGGGAATACGTTCTGGTATTATGCTTTTTACAGGTAATCCTTCGGACCAGACCAGGATTCTGGCTTCGAATTCAACCTACCGACACCCTTGCTTTTGGGTAACTCTTCCTATTGTCAAGCTGCACCCGGGACTTTCACCCTGTAGTTATCGCCCATGCCGGGCGCACATAAAAAGAGGCGCCTTAAATGGGCGCCTCCTTTATTTCACAGTTCAATTTTCTAGTTGAATCCGGGGTTTTGGATCGTTTGTGGAGCTTTTTGAATTTCAGCCCTTGGGATCGCCAGCCAGT
Organism: uncultured Bacteroidales bacterium; assembly: GCA_963737255.1. Classification (GTDB taxonomy): domain Bacteria; phylum Bacteroidota; class Bacteroidia; order Bacteroidales; family VadinHA17; genus LD21. The sequence goes on along the minus strand of CAVTSB010000001.1, from coordinate 683,826 downwards.
AGAAATGATCTCCTGCCCAACTCCTGTCATCTTCCTTGTCCTCAATATCGAGCTTCCATTCCATATTGCCATTGAGGTACTGCTTGATCTTCATGCCATAGACATTTGTTGTGACTATATCACGGATCATCCAGCGGCGTGTATCGTACCAACGATGTCCTTCACCGAAGAATTCAATTGCCCTTTCATGACGTAAATAATCGCGTGCAACCAGGGGGTCAGCAGTCACCCGGTCAGGCAATCCTGCCCTGTTTCTTACCATATTGAGTGCATCGAGACCATTCTGCAGATCAGCTGCTTGTCCGAGAACTGCCAGTTCAATACATGCTTCTGCATAATTCAGCAGTATTTCTGCATAACGGAATTCAACCCATGTATTGGTATTATTGTAATATTGTCCGGCAGTTTCCGGATCCATGAATTTCTTGAGGTAATAACCTGTCTTCGTACCGTTCCAGGCCTCAATAAGTCCCTGCCTCGAATCGGTCCCGTTCGATTTCAGCGTACCGTCGTTGTTATAAATATGTCCGGTTTCTGCATATGCTGGCAGGTCACCTCTTGCTTGCCATGGGGCGCCATGATAAAGCACAATTGCATAGAAGCGTGGTTCACGGCCGTTAAAAGGGTTCTTGAGCGGGTCTGCGGCGAGCTCTGCGGCAGTAGCCGTACGTGCAGTAAATTGATCTCCACCCGGGTTATATGCCAGCCAGTTGAACTCGGTTCCATCAGCCATCTCAAAGCTTCTCACAGCTGGTTCAGTAGGATTATTGTTACCCCAGTTATGATAACCGCAAGGTCCGTTCCACCTGTTACATACGTTATTATTACCTCCTGTTATCGGATACTGAATTCCCCATATTGTTTCACTATTCCAGGCTCCTTTCTGAGTGAAGATTTTCTGATAGTTTTCGGCATATGATTTAACTTGAGCCTCGGTTAACGGAAGAACCGGATCGGCCGTACTCCCGGCCAGGCTGAATGTTCCATAAGTTCCATCCATGACACCTTTGGCAGCATCTCTGGCAGCCTGAAGTAAGGCGGTCTGCGAACCAGCCGGGAATGAAACAAGAGGATTTGTAGCCTGGGCAGCATAACCACCATTGGTAAGTTTGCTTGCACAGAAAAGAAGAACCCTTGACCTCAGTGCAGCGGCAGCCGCAGCAGTTGCTCTGCCCTGGTCTGTTGTTTTACCTGCTAAAAGTGTTATTGCCTCATCGATATCCTCCAGGATGGCATCTTTTGTTTCTTCTATTGAAGAGCGTACAAGTGTAGAGAAATCATCCTGAAGTCCGAAAGGTTGTTTATTGATTACCACACCGCCGTGGCCAAACATCAGTTGTGAATACATAAAAGCCCTGATGAAATAAGCCTCACCTTTCAGCCGGGCTTTAAGTGTCTCCTCACTGGCTGTAACAACAGGTACATCATCGATACCTGCTATAACGGTATTCAGATTCTGAATATTTGCATACAGATCTGTCCACCTCAGATATCCTCCCATACCGGTATTGACATAAAATCCGAGCTGGTCGGGACTCATTGTCCCCTTGAGATCGACGTAGTTAGCCGGGCGATGGATGCACAATGTCTGATCAGTAGCAGATGAGAGAAGGTCCTCGCGCATGCCCAGAATACCATTGTTGGTATTTCCCCCCATCCTGTCGTAACATTTCCCAATATAGGCTTTCACAATATTAATGTCGGCGAAAACGACATCCTGATTGAAAGCGTCAACAGCCTGTTGGTCCAGCACATCAGTACATGATGTAGCGAAAAACAGCAGCACTGCTATCGATAAAATACATCTAGTTATTTTTTTCATGTTTCAGAGATTTCGCATTAATTAAAATGTAATATTAGCTCCTACAGCAAATGTTCTCATAGCAGGGTATACACCAGGATGATTTACTTCCGGATCGTAAGTTTTTGTTGCACTGTAAAGAAGCGCAAGGTTGTTCCCTGAAAAATATACATTTGCGTTCTGTATCCCCAAAGACCTGTACAATCTGTTCGGTACATTGTAGGTAAGAACCACATTTTTCAACCGGGCAAAGGCGAAGTTGTCATACCAGTAAGTACTTCTCCTTACATCATTTGACCAGTATAAGTCATCCCGGTTATAGGCTCTTGCCACATCGGTGTGAATATTATCCGGTGTCCACCTGTTATCGTAATGCCATTTAAAATAATTACCTGCTTCACCACGACGGTTATCATAATAGTTCAGCTTCCAGAATTCACCCTGTCCCTGAACGAGAACCGTAAGTGTAAATGCCTTATACCCGACATCAAGTGTGATACCATAGTAATTCTCAGGCATATCAAACTTATCAAGGAATATCCTGTCGTCATTTGTTATCTCACCGTCGCCGCTGACATCTTCGAATATAACATCACCGGGTTTTGCATTAGGTAGGTGCACGTAGGTATCAAGATCTGCCTGATCGGCATAAATGCCGATAGCCTTGTACATCAGGTTATCATTATTTAATACATATGGACGGCCTTCTCTTACCTGCCATGGCATTAAAACTTCAGGTTCATCCATGAAAACAACCTTATTGCGGCTATGGCTGAAATTTGCGGAAAGGTCGAGCCTGACATCACTTCCCAGGGTTTTATGGAATCCCAGTTCAATTTCAAAACCCTGGTTATCAACACGTGCGATATTTTCATCGGGAAGTGAAAGCCCTGAAAATCCCGGAACCGTTGCATCCCTCGGAAAGAGAATATCTTCCCTGATATTATAGAAGTACTCAAAATTAAGATGGAAGAGGTCGTTCAGGAATTTCGAATCGAACCCGACGTTCTTTGTTGTCTGAGTCTCCCATGTTATGTTGGGGTTTGCAATTGAAGGAGGTCCGACTGTAGTTTCAATTGAGGTACCTGTTCCGAATACCATTCCGGATGACAGCCCGAATTTGTTCATGTACTGAAACGGATCTCCGGGGTCCATCCCCATTTTTCCATATGATGCCCTCAGCTTGAAGTAATTGATAAACGGAAGGCTTTCCTTCCAGAATCCTTCTTCAGATGCACGCCATCCGACAAGGAATCCCGGGAAGTTACCCCAGCGGCTTTCCGGAGGGAATTTGAGGGAACCGTCGCGACGGAACAGGATTTCAGCAAGGTATTTTCCTTTGTAGTCATATGTAGCACGGCCGATCCATGATTTCCGGGCATAAATTGTTGCATAACCTGAAGAGTTTTTTTCAGCATCTGACCCCGCATCCATTGTTTGGATAAGATCGGAAATATAGTATTTGCGGTAGCCGACAAGGCGGTTATAATTATTTGTATACTGCTCATAACCGGCATAGATATTTAGGTTATGGTCACCAAACTTCTTTGTGTAGGTGACGTTAACATTCCCCGTCTGGTTGATAGTCCTGTCATATCTTTCATTGTTCTCAGGTGATGAAAGGCCCCTGAGACTTGGATACAGCGGGTAATAACCCGTAGCAGGATCAATCGGAGCATTCTTGTCAGGGAAATACAATGTCCATGGCTTGTAAAATGCCTTGTTATAGTAGTTTGTAAGGTCAAAGCTGAAGGCCCCGTTAATAGCCAGTCCTTTAATAACAGGAGGAGTGATGCTAAAGCTGAAAGTGCTCTGCATCCTGTATGTTTTCTGGTCGTTCTTGCCACCTGCAAAAGTGGAAGTGACAACAGGGTTATCGCCATATTCAATATCAGGTCCGGGCAGACCATTAGGCCAGAAGGACCATTGAGTTGGCAACAGACGGGTTGACTGGCCGACGATTGCATCCGCACTCTTATAAGGATATATACGGTTATTCAGGAAGCCGGCGATATCAAGCCCGGTATTTAACCAACTATTGATAGGCAGATTGATCTTTGCGCGAACATTATACTGCTTGTAACTGGTTGTTGACTGCTTATAAAATGACTCGTCACCTTTCAGACCGAGTGAAACATAGTATGTCATACCCTTTGAGCCACCATCGATCGTGAGATTATGCCGGTACGTGGTTGTCCAATTCTTTATCAGATCGCCATACCAATCAGTATTCGGGTGTCCCCACGGATCATCACCGCTTGCAAAAAGTGCAATTTCCTCATCGGTGTATGTGCGTGATTTTCCCTGGTAATCTTGGTACTCCGAAAGCATAGTGGCATACTCGGCAGCATTAGTTGTTTCGGGCACAACTGTCGGAGTCATAAAACCCTGGTAGAACTGATAGTTCAGTCTCGGTTTTCCTTCAGCGCCACTTTTGGTCGTTATCAGAATAACCCCGTTTGCAGCAGATGCTCCGTAAATAGCGGCAGAAGCATCTTTCAGCACCGAAAGTGATGCTATATCCATCGGATCGATCTCATCCATAGAACGTCCCTGCACACCATCAATTATTACAAGCGGACCTGTGTTAGCATACCTATCATTCCTTGATATTGTAGAACGGCCACGTACCAATATCCTTGCTCCAAGGTTGCCCGGTTCGCCGGTTTCCTGGATAACAATGGACCCAGGCAGACGACCTGCTATGGCAGTTGAAACTGAAACAGAAGGAATGGACTGAATAGACTGGCCTGAAATTGATGTTACTGATCCCACAACGTTTGCACGTTTCTGGGTTGCATAACCCACAACAACAACTTCATCGAGGTCGGTCACTTCCTGGACCAGGGCTACGTCGACAACAACCCGGCCGCTCAGAGCTACCTGCTGTGAATCATAACCGATAAATGTAAAAATGAGGGTAGCACCACGGTCAACATTCTCGAGAGCATACTTACCGTCAATATCGGTGATGGCACCGATGCTGGTTCCCTGTACCTGAATGTTTACACCCGGCATCGCTTCTCCGGTTGTAGCATCAGTCACAGTACCAGTGATCCTGACCTGCTGATCTTCAACAGCAGGGTAATCTGCAGCGGTGGCAAGGTTAGGAATTGCCAGACTGCAGAACAGAAGAATAACTACAATTTTCGCCGGCAGAAGAAACCTGCGAAAACTCACATTTGGTCCGTAAGACCAAAAGCAGCTAGGAGTTTTTTTCATACTGTTACACTGTTAGTGGTTAATAAAAATTAGTTAGATATTAGGATTTGTGTTGGTTGTTTCTCAATTCAGGGTAATCAGTTCTGTTCAGTTAAAAAAGAAAATCAAAAACACATTATAAGAGTAAGTGTAAAACTTACACTCATTATGTCTCATTCCTTATTGCCTATCTTTCTTTAAGTTCTCAGATTCAGGTTAGGTTTTTCGAAAATTCAGATTCAGGGTTCTTAAAAAATGTTAAAGCCATGCAATATAAATAACTTGTTTGGTAAAAACAAGCCTGTACGGCAATTTTATTGCCACGGTCACAACATTTGTGGTTACCCGTTCAGTTTGAGGGAGTTACGTTCCCTGTTTTGCTGTCAAATTCGCAAACTACCCTGAAACCGACATTAAAGCAATCAGAGTACCACCAGATGCTTTTGGGCATCTGCGGGTCAGTTTTGAGCCAGGCTTCTGTCCTGGTATAGTCGCGTGCAGCGCTACGAAGTGCACCAGCGGTACTGATAAAAGTTCCTCCCCTTACGACATGCTCCTCCCCGCTTTCCGGCCCTGAAGGATCTTTAACTACCCCATCGGGATACTGTGAATAAGCATCGGCCTGATACCAGTCGGCACAAAATTCCGCAACGTTACCTGCCATATTCCTTAAACCAAAGGGATTGGGCCTGACAAAATCAGGTGTCTGAGTCTTGCCAGGGCTGTTCTCTTTATAAACCACGTAGGTATTTATTATGGCTGTGTCATTCTTCGATAGTCTGGCCCTCAGCCCGCTTTTTTCAAACTTCTTCGGATCGCCGTCAAAGAAATAAGGCCCTTCCGACCCTGCTCTGCAGGCATATTCCCACTCAGCTTCGGTAGGCAGCCTGTAGGTCTTGCCTGTAACCTGCGATAACCACCTGCAATATGTTTCTGCCGCATGAAATGAGAATGAAATTGCCGGCCTCTGTCCCAATCCCCATCCCTGGTCGGGCTGTCCGTATGGCGGTGTGGCTCCTGAAATGGCGTCAACATCCTCAGACGATGCCTGCTGGTTCCTCAACCCTTCAGTGTCAGTAGTGCGGCCCTCTGCAGCTGTCTGAACATAGAAAGCCAGGTACTCATCCCATGTTACTTCAACTTCAGCCATGAAGAAGGGACTCAGCTCAACTTCCCTGACAGGACCTTCATTTTCCTTCCTGAATGGCTCGTCAGCCGGACTTCCCATTTTAAAGGTACCCCCGGGAATTGCGACCATATTAAAAGAAATTGATGATGCCGGTATTTTCTCCACATAGTTTTCAAAAGCATTGACAGGCGTAGGGACTGAATAGATCTCCCTGGGAGCCGACGAAGTAGCCCCGAAAGTGGTGTTGCTTCCATGTGTATAGCCTTCTATGTAATGGCCAGCGTTCAGATGGCAGTTTATGCAATGGAGATCAGGTGTTTTTTCCTGCTGTGTATAATAAAGGTGTGCATCCTCCCCTTCTTTGGTAAGGGCCGGGGGGAAAAGGTTCTCATGGCACTTTATGCAGCTGCTTTCGTAAACATGCCCCCGTGCGATTTCCAGCCTGCCTCGTTCAACCCAGTCGAAAGAGGCGGAATCCTTCGTCCAGAAGCTCCAGAGATCGCGTAAGCCGGTAGTACCCTTTGCCCACAGGTATCCGTCACCTTTGGGTGGAAGATGACATTCAACGCATGCCACCCGGTATCCTGATTCGGTTTCATAATGAACCGATTTTTTCCATTCGGCATCAGCCATCGGGTGAATATGACACGAAACGCAATAATCGTTGGTTGACGTAGATGTTATTACCTTACCCGCACCCAGAATAATTATAACTCCGACGATCAGGCCGGGAGTGAACCATAGCAGAAACTTCTTCATTTTTCAGGACAAAAATTTGCGTCAAGATAGAAAAAACATTGCAAATGCAGAACAGTATTAAAAAAATTTAACGGACACCTGCCTCACCCTTTCCCACCCCGCTTTATGGGAAGACCGTTAACCCTGACCGATACCCTGCGAAGCACCTCACCCCCTCTTATCCCCCTCCCCCGAGGGCAAAGAACCTCACCCCCTCTTATCCCCCTCCTGGAAAGGAAGGACCTCACCCCCTCTTATCCCCCTCCCCGTGGGAGGGGGAGGATAACTCACTAATATACAATCGAATTCGTGACAGAACTTGCTCTAAATTATTTATGATTTCTTCATTTTTAAGCCTCATGACAGTGATCCCATACCTATCCAGTTCACCGGATCTGTTTTCGTCATACTCCTGTACCCGGGGGTTGGTGTGAATTCCCCCATCCACCTCAACAACCAGTTTGATACTGTGGCAATAAAAATCAGCGACAAAAAAGACGACTGGATGTTGCCTTCGAAATACAAATCCATCTTTGCGAAATAATCGTAAATGTTCCCACAGGACTTTTTCAGCTTCTGTCGGATCCTTTCTGTAGCCTCGTGCAAGTTTGAATAATTCAGGCTTAGCATCAATGAACATATCCTTGACTTTTGCTCTTCCCAGATAAACCATTTTTTGTATTTATTATCTCATATTAACAACTTAGTTTTAGAGGGGGCTGTTGAATAAGTCAAAATCCTTTAACCGCAGAGGGCGCAAAGGAAAGACGCAAAGTTCGCAAAGAGCTGAATTTATGTGTCTTAGCTTTGCGTTCTTTGCGACATCTTTGCGTTCTTTGCGGTTAAAAAGGACTTATTCAACAATCCCTTGGGGTGAGGTGCTTTCACCTTATTGGTTGGGGTGAGGTGCTTTCACCTTATTGGTTGGGGTGAGGTGCTTTCTCCTTATTGGTTGGGGTGAGGTGCTTTCTCCTTATTGGTTGGGGTGCGGTGCTTTCACCTTATTGGTTGGGGTGAGGTGCTTTCTCCTGAGGGGTTGGGGTGAGGTGCTTTCTCCTGAGGGGTTGGGGTGAGGTGCTTTCTCCTTAGTGGTTGTGGTGAGGTCTCTTATTATTCATTTATTATACTCATCAAAAAAATCATTTCCCTTGTCGTCGGTTATGATGAAGGCAGGCATATTCTCAACCCTGATCCTCCTCACTGCCTCCATGCCCAGATCTTCAAAATCAATAACCTCGACCGATTTTATGTTTTCTGCGGCAAGTATGGCAGCGGGACCACCTATAGAACCAAGATAGAAGCCTCCATATTTTTTACATGAATCAATAACCTGACGGGAACGGTTACCTTTGGCGAGCATAATGAGCGATCCGCCGTAACGCTGGAAAAGGTCAACATACGAATCCATCCTGCCAGCGGTTGTCGGCCCGAAGCTGCCTGAAGCCATTCCCGCCGGAGTCTTTGCCGGACCGGCGTAATAAACCGGATGGTTCCTGAAATAGTCGGGCATTGGCTTGCCATCGTCTAACATTTTCTTTATCTCCGCATGGGCGATATCACGGGCAACTACCAGGGTACCTGTAAGACTTAACCTTGTCTTTACCTTATATTTTGTTAACTCCGAAAGCACTTCCTTCATTGGCCGGTCAAGATTGATCTCGACAGGTTTTTCCAGTTCAGGTGCCTTTTCCGGCATAAACCTGGCCGGATCCTTTTCAAGCTCTTCGAGGAATATCCCGTTCTCATCGATCCTTGCCTTTATGTTCCTGTCGGCACTGCAGCTTACTCCAAGTCCCACAGGACACGAGGCTGCATGGCGGGGCATACGTATAACCCTGACATCATGCACAAAGTACTTGCCTCCGAACTGGGCGCCTACTCCGTACTCATGGCAGATCTTTTCAATTCTCTCCTCCCAACCGGTGTCCCTGAATGCCCGTCCGCTGGCGTTGCCCGTAACCGGTAAATGATCATAGTAACCGGCCGATGCTTCCTTGACTGCCTTTAAAGTGGCTTCAGCCGATGTTCCTCCGATTACAAGTGCAAGATGATAAGGCGGGCATGCCGAAGTTCCCAGCTCTTTTAACTTTTCCTTCACAAATCTTGTCAGCGATTCTTCGTTTAGAAGCGATTTGCTTTGCTGATAGAGGAATGTCTTGTTTGCTGAACCGCCCCCCTTCGTTATGAAAAGGAACTCATAAGTATTACCCTGTACAGAGTAGATATCGATCTGCGCCGGGAGATTGGTACCGCTGTTTTTTTCGTTGAACATGCTGAATGGCACAACCTGCGAATATCTCAGGTTCTTTTCCCTGTAAGTCTCAAAAATACCTCTCGACAGATGTTCAGCATCATTGACCCCGGTAAATACATTTTCACCTTTCTTTCCGATAACTATTGCCGTGCCTGTATCCTGGCACCATGGAAGAATTTCCTCCGAAGAAATGACCGTGTTCTGCAGCATCAGCCAGGCGACAAACCTGTCATTATCAGTTGCCTCAGGATCATCAATAATCTTTCGCAGCTTTTCGAGATGAGAGGTCCTCAGAAAAAAAGACAGGTCTGAAACTGCTTTCTTTGCCAGCATCACCAGTCCCCTGGGATCAACTTTCAGTATTTTCCTGCCGTCATATTCAACTGTTTTAATATGCTCTTTCGTCAGAAATGAGTACCTAGTTGAATCCTTTTCAATCTGGAAAGGTTTTTCATAGATGAAGTCTGCCATGGCTGATGTTATTTCATTAGAAATTAGATCTTTAACGTTCAATGGGAAGTCTTAATCAAATATAAGAATAAAAGGGCGGATAATTATTATATAAATCATACCCGGTCAATTTAATGCTTATGAATTATTTAGTTTGGTTTTACTATATAGCTTATTTCAGGGAAGCTGAATTTGTCTTTAGCCCTTATCCCCTTTGGAGTCATTTCAAGATTGCAACATTCGATTTTTTCATCATGCTGAAAGACAAGAATATAATTGTTTTTCAGAGCTTCATCCAAAAGCCTGCTCTTCTCTTCGATCGTCTTAAGCGATTCAATATCGTAGCTCATATTCCAGATCAGGGGGATATGTGCTACCGTCGGAATAAGGTCGCCTGTGTAAATGAGCCTCCTTCCTTCATAGTCGATATCAGGGATCATCAGTCCCGGAGTATGCCCGTTGCAGATCCTTACTGAAAATCCTTTGAACAGTTCACCTTCCTGATCCACAAGCTTCAGTTTTCCGCTGTCAGAGATCGGAATAATATTCTCCTCCAGGAATGCATCTTCCTCCCTGGGATTATTTTTCACGGCCCACTCCCATTGTGCACGGCTTACATGATAGGTTGCATTTGGAAAGGTAAGGGCATACCCTCCGGTTTTGTCTCGCATTACTCCTCCCCCGCAATGATCGGCATGAAGATGCGTGAGGAACACATCGGTTATATCTTCAGGTTTGTAACCCAGGTTTTTAAGACCGTCTGTCAGTCCTTCTCCTCCGTGAAGGTAGACATGACGGAAGAATTTCTCATCCTGCTTGTCGCCCCAGCCGGTATCGACAAGTATAACATGACCTTCGGTTTCGACAACCAGTGAGCGGAGGGAAAGTACAATCAGGTTGTTCTCGTCAGAGGGGTAAACACGCGACCAAAGCGCTTTCGGAACTACACCAAACATGGCACCCCCGTCGACCCTGAAGCAGGCTATGTTGAAGAGATTGATCTTCATAGTGTTTGTTTTTACTTTACAATAATAAGAAAATCTATTGTTCCTTCTATTTCATAACAAACAGATTAGCAAACTTGTTTTTCCCCAGTCTCGCTCTTTCCCGGAGCTTACTAAAAATTCATTTTTGACCGCGAGTACGGAAAACGGTTTTTTTTGATATATTTCGATCGCTTAGTTTAACAGTTCAAAAAATAACCTATCCTATGAAAAAAGTAACCTTCGCCGTCATCCTTTTGATGATGGTATCCGCCATTTCCGGCCAGACCGGGAAGGTAATGGACAACCTTTTGGTGACCAGTAAGATCCTTAAAATGGACAGAAAGTATGCAATCTACCTTCCTCCCGATTATGAAACATCCCAGCGCAGCTACCCTGTGCTTTACCTGCTTCACGGTGCAGGTGATGACCAGACCGGATGGGTGCAGTTCGGCGAGATCCTTAACATTGCCGATAATGCAATAAACGCCGGTAAGGCTACCCCGATGATCGTTGTGATGCCCGATGCAAATACCGGGAAAAGAGGTTATGTAAATGATGTTAAAGGGGAATGGAGATATGAGGATTTCTTTTTCGATGAGTTCATACCGTATGTTGAGAAAAACTACAGGATCAGGAGTGATAAAAGATACCGCGCAATAGCCGGATTGTCGATGGGCGGCGAAGGCACCTTCGTTTATGCACTCCATCACCCGGAGTTATTTTCATCTGCATGCCCCCTTAGTGCAGCCACCGGACCCAGAAACATCGCGGAGCTCAAAAACTACAGGCTGTGGCAGGGAGTGGAAGGAATAACCGATAACGACAAGGAAGCATATTTTAAAAAATACAGCGTGCTAAGCCTGATTGAGAATATTCCTGATGATCAGAAAAAAGCTGTCAGGTGGTATATCGATTGCGGTGATGATGATTTTCTGTTTGAAGGCAATTCATTGGCCCACATAGCAATGCGTAAGAAGGAGATCCCTCATGAATTCAGGATCCGCGACGGCGGGCACACCTGGACATACTGGAGAACCGCCCTGCCGACAGTGCTGGAATTCATATCGATGTCGTTCCATCAGTTCTGAAAAGAAGTCTTTTGCTTCTTCTTTGACGTCATCTGAGCCATCCACCGCATAAGGATCCTGATCATCTGATAGGAGAGCCAGCCGGTAAAACGGGAGATCATGGTTCTCCTCCTCAGGTAATCCTCAATAGTAACCTGCCGGCAATCATCCCTGATGATCCTGAGGAGCAGGTTTTCAAACTCCCTGGTAAAGGAGGCGTCAAGAACATTTACATTCATCTCTATGCTCCCGTAATCGCTTATGTGATTCAGGTTATAGCTGCCGATCGTTACCCACTTACCATCAATCGTCGCTACCTTGGCATGCAGGTTTGATGGCAGGTATTCATAGATCTTAATGTTGCTTCGCAGAATGAAATCATAGAGGAATCCGGTAGCTCTTTTAAATATCGGGGCATCAGAATCCGCGGCAAGTACGATTGTAATATCAACCCCCCGTTTCCCGGCCATTTTCAGGAGCCTGCGTTCATTCCTGCCCGGCAGAAAGTAGCTTGCGAAGATTATCATCCTGTCCTGTGCAAACTTAAAGGCGGTGCGGTAACTCCTCAGGATCTCGATCTTATTCCGGTACCAGTTGTTCTCAAGTATCCTGAGCTTAATATTCTCCTTATATATTTTAACGTTGTGAACAGACTCCTGCGCGCGTTCACTTTTGGCAAGGAAGGTTTTATTCCAGTGTTTCCGGAGGATATTGTTTATCCGGGCACATTCAGGTCCCTTTATCAAAAGTGCAAAATCGAGCCATTCCTTCTTCTTACTTGTACCATGGTAGCGGTCGGCAAAGTTCATCCCGCCTACTATTGCCACTTCCCCATCAACCAGCAGGACTTTGTGATGAAGCCTCAGGCTCAGGTGAAATCCCTCCGTAATAAATGCCGGGGAGAAAAACCTGAAAAGGATACCGGAATCATCGATTTTTTTAAGGAGCTCACCTGAAAGATACTTGGTCCCGAATGCATCAACCAGCAGGTACGTCCTGACGCCTCTGCCGGCTGCCTTTACTAGAGCGTCAATAATACGCATGCCTGTTTCATCCTCATCGATAATATACGACTGAAAATGAATAAAATGCCTGGCTTTGTCAATTTCTCTTATGTTTGCCGTGAAAAAAGTTTCACCGCTTCGCAGAAGCTCAATTGAGTGACCATTTTTATATTCAGGTACTGAAGGAATTTTCATTAAATCTTCCCCTGTCTGATTTGCCTCTCACAAATATAAAACTTTTACCCGCAAGGTGCCAATTATCATCTTTCTGTTTTCCCGCCATTGGCCGATTGGCTTAAAATTCCTACTTTAGCTCCATAAAACTTATTTACCATGACAAGAAGAAATATGATTGGTACCATGGCAGGTGCTGCCGTTGTAACTGCAGGTAAACCATTCAGTGTCCTGGAGGGGATCGATGGAGCCGTGCCTCCCCTGAAAGGTAATATTCATCACTCAGTGAGCCAGTGGTGCTATGGTGATATACCTCTCACCGATTTTGCTATGGCCTGCAGGGAAATGGGGATTGAATCGATCGAGCTCTTAAATGAAAAGGACTGGGCAACGGTTTCGGCCGCAGGACTTAAATGCGCTGTCGGATATGCTACCGACTGGGGAATTCCGAAAGGATTCAACAGGATAGCCAACCATGAAAAACTTATTGCCGATTTTGAAGCAATGATCCCGAAAGCTGCCGCGGCAGGGGTTCCCAATCTTATCTGTTTCTCAGGTAACAGGGAAGGCTTAAACGATAATGAAGGACTTATTAACTGCGCGACGGGGCTTCGCAAGCTTATGCCCTCAGCCGAAAAGCACGGTGTTACCATTATTATGGAATTGCTGAACAGCTATGGCCACAAGGACTATCAATGTGACAAGACTTCCTGGGGGGCTGCACTGTGTGAAATGGTCGGATCGGAAAGGTTTAAACTGCTGTATGACATTTACCATATGCAGATCATGGAGGGCAATGTGATTGATAACATTACGAAATATATCCGTCATATCGGGCATATCCACACAGGAGGCGTTCCCGGAAGGCATGAGCTTGATGAAACCCAGGAACTCTATTATCCGGCAATCATGAAAGCTGTGGTTAAATCAGGCTTTAAAGGATATGTCGGACAGGAATTTGTGCCTGCCGAAAAGGACAAACTGGCTTCGCTTAAAAAATGTATCCTGATCTGCGACGTCTAGGATGAGATTGCACTTTATTGCCATTGGCGGAGCGGTGATGCACAATCTTGCAATTGCCCTCCACCTGAAAGGATATTCCGTTAGCGGATCGGATGACGAGATATTTGAACCATCGCGTTCAGGACTTGCTAATTATGGACTCCTTCCTGAAAAGCCGGGGTGGTTTCCCGAATTAATAACAGGCGACATCGATATTGTTATCCTGGGCATGCATGCCAGGGCTGACAATCCTGAGCTGCAGAAAGCTGAAGCACTGGGATTAAAAATAATGTCATTCCCTGAGTTCATATATAATCAGACAAAAAATAAAACACGCATTGTTGTAGCCGGAAGTCATGGAAAAACAACCACAACTGCAATGATAATGCATGTTTTTAAAACCCTGGGAATCAGGTTTGATTTCATGGTTGGTTCGCAGATTGACGGTTATGATACCATGGTTGGCTTGTCGGACGATTCACAGATTGCGGTGCTTGAAGGTGACGAATACCTTACATCGGCAATCGACAGACGTCCGAAGTTTCACCTCTATATGCCTGATATTGCTGTACTCAACGGCATTGCATGGGATCATATGAATGTTTTCCCTACATTTGAAAATTATGTTGAACAGTTCAGGATATTCGCGGGAAAAATTTCACCCGGAGGCGCCCTGATCTACTTCGCCGACGACACAGAGGTAAAAAAGATTGCGGATGAAGCATCCGGAAACATCAGGAAGATACCGTACAGGGTACACGGCCATTTTCAGAATAAAAAGGGCTTTTTCGCGGCCACTCATAACAGGACCCTGCCTTTACTGGTGTTTGGTGAACACAATATGCAGAATCTTTCCGCTGCAAAAGAAGCCTGCCTGGCTTCAGGAATTACAGAGGACGATTTTTACAATTCCATTCAAAGCTTCGCCGGAACTTCAAAGAGGCTGCAACGACTTGTCGAAAATGAAAATGGAACAGCTTTTCTCGATTTTGCCCATTCGCCTTCAAAGGTAAAAGCAACAATTGAAGCGGTGGCTTCGAGATATCCCGGCCGGAACCTGATAGCCTGCTTCGAACTGCATACTTATTCAAGCCTGAATTTTGACTTCCTGCCAAATTATAAAGACACGCTCCGACATTGCAACTTTTGCATTTATCTATTTTAACCCTCAACAGTTTGAGATCAAAAAGCTCCAGCCCCTATCAAAAGAGACGGTATCTGAAGCATTCGGAGGAACAAACCTGTTGGTTTACGATAATTCGGGAGATCTTTTTGAAGAGATCAGAAACCGCCATTTCCAATCTCCCGTCTACCTGTTTATGAGCTCGGGCGATTTTGACGGATGTGATCTGAAGTCAGTTTCCGAAGAATTATTGTGTAACAAATGAAGGGTTGATCCGTTGTAGAATTACATATTAACACAAACCCAATTTTGAAAAATTAATAAAATGAAAAAGACTTACTTGTTTCTGATTTTCGCCCTGATGATGGCGGTTACAACAAAAGCACAGGATTATCGTACAGCGCTCGGACTAAGGGCAGGGATTCCGGCCGGAGTAACGGTTAAACACTTCCTTAACGAAACAAATGCCATCGAGGGCATCCTTGCAAGCCGTTGGAGAGGATTTCTTGTCACCGGACTTTATGAATTTGAGCACTGGACAGGCGAATATCCCGCCCTTAACTGGTACTGGGGTGTCGGGGCACATGTCGGAGTCTGGAACGCCGGATACAATCCCAGGCTTGATATAGCATATACCGGCCCTGTGGTGGGAATTGACGGAATAATAGGACTGGAATACACCTTTGATGAGATCCCGCTTAATCTTTCACTCGATCTGCTGCCCTCATTAAACCTCATTGGCTCGACCGGCTGGGGAGGAATAAACAGTGCCCTGTCGGTCAGGTATGTTTTTTAGATAAAATATTTTGCAGATCAAAAAAAACATCGTTTCTTTGCATCCGCATTTAAAAGTTCTTTACACTGGTCCATTCGTCTAGTGGTTAGGACGTCAGGTTTTCATCCTGGTAACAGGGGTTCGATTCCCCTATGGACTACAAAGTATTACAAACAGGTAATTAATTAATTTAAGAATGGCAAATCACAGGTCATCAATTAAACGGATAAGGCAGATCAGGTCAAGAAATGAAAGCAACAAGTATTACGCAAAGACTATGCGTAATGCGCTTAAGACGATTCGCAGCACAACCAGCAAAGAAGAGGCAGGAGTTATGCTTCCAAAGCTGAATGCAATGCTCGACAAGCTTGCAAAAAAGAATATCATTCATAAGAACAAGGCATCGAACCTGAAATCCTCCCTGGTTAAGCATGTAAACAGCTTACAGTAACTAAAGGAAAAAAATTCAATACCTCCGGGGGCTGAAAAATCAGCCCTTTTTTTTATCCTGAATTCGCCTTAATTCAAATTACTTTCCTAATTTTATGATGTAATCATTCCTATCGCTGCATGTCTCTTAAAATCACCGACTGGGCTGTCGAGGACAGACCCAGGGAAAAACTTATCAGTAAAGGTATTTCCAGCCTGAGCGATGCCGAATTGCTTGCAATTCTCATAAGCTCCGGCACAAGGAAAAAATCAGCCGTCGACCTTGGAAGGGAACTGCTGAGCATTGTAAACAACAACCTGGTCTCCCTTGGGAAACTTTCGGTCGCTGACCTGAGAAAGATCCACGGGATCGGTCCTGCACGGGCTGTAACAATCTCGGCAGCCCTCGAACTCGGCAGAAGGCGAAAACTTGCCGAAGCACCTGATTCAAATCAGATAAAGTGCTCAAAAGACGTGGCTGATATTTTCCAGCCCCTGCTTTCCGACCTGCCGCACGAAGAGTTCTGGGTTCTCTTCCTTAACCGCTCCAACAGGGTGATCGACAAAATGAAACTGAGCCAGGGTGGTATCAGTGGTACCGTAACCGATGTGAGGATAATCATGAAAAAAGCTGTCGAATACCTTGCGTCCGGGATCATCGTATGTCATAACCATCCCTCGGGAAACCTCAATCCAAGTGAATCCGACTCAAAGATCACCCGGAAAATAAAGGAAGCCGGTAATCTTATGGATATCCAGCTTCTCGATCATATTATCATTTCCGAAAAGGATTTCTACAGCTTCGCCGATAACGGATTGTTGTGAGGTCCCGGGGTGGAAGAAAAGACTTCTACTTTATTCTCATCCGCGCACTCCCCAAGTAACCTGGCAAAGGTCTTCATAAGCACTGGATGAACTATTTCAGCGGCTATGTCGCATAACGGGACAAGCACAAATCGTCTTTGGCCGAGCTTTGGATGAGGGACCTGCAGGCACTGCTCCATTATCACACGGTCGCCGTAAAGGAGAATGTCTATGTCAACGGTTCTTGAAGAGTACCTTTTGGTCTATCTTTTTCTTCCAAGCTGTTTCTCTATTTCCAGAACCGTATGAAGCAATTCTTCAGGTTCCAGGTCAGTATTGATCCTGACAGCCATGTTCAGGAATTTATTCTTCGATTTGAATCCCCAGGGCTCCGTTTCATAGATCCTTGAAACAGCGCTCACTTCCCCGGCAGATGCACCGATAGCTTCAAGCGCCCTGTCAAGATAATATTCCCTGTTGCCAAGATTTGTCCCGATGCCAAGAAATACATTTTTCTCCACGAAAATGAATTTGGTTAAATTTATAAATTCCACCCGAGTCTGCCACCTTGAACCATTGTTTTTTTTATATTTGTAACTCATTTTAATAAAGCATTTTAACAGATGAAAAATTTCCTGATCTATACACTTGCGACAATAACCGGAATTATTCTGGTGACTATCCTTTTCTTTGTGGTAATGCTGGCCAGCCTGAGCGCTCTGGTTGCAACCGGAGATAAACCGGCCTCAGTATCAGAAAATTCAATACTGGTACTTAAGGCCGGCGTACCGATCCCTGACAGAGGAAGCAAAAATCCGTTTGCAGGCTTCGATTTTATAGATATGACCGTTACTCCCGCTCCCGGATTAAATGAAATACTTCTGAACATAAAAAAGGCCTCGGCTGATGATAAAATAAAGGGGATCCTCATTGAAAACGGGCTTTTGCCTTCAGGCTGGGCGACTACCGGAGAAATAAGGGAAGCTCTTGAAAAATTCAGGGCCGACGGTAAATTTGTGATCGCCTACTCCGATTACCTTATGTCACAGGAAGGTTATTATTTGTCGACCGCTGCCGATAAAGTCTTTATTAATCCATCTTCAACAATCGATTTTAAAGGGCTTAGCGGGGAAGTAATGTTCTACAAAAAAGCGCTTGAGAAGATCGGCGTCGAAGTTCAGGTTACACGTCACGGTAAATTCAAGGGGGCTGTTGAACCCTTTATTCTTGACGGGCTAAGCAAGGAAAATGAGGAACAGATAAAAAGCTACATCGGATCGATCTGGTCACATGTAATTACCAAAATCTCGGAATCAAGAGGGATCACCCCTGAAAATCTTAATAAGCTGGCCGATAACCTTACGGGCTATTTTGCATCCGGCGCATTTGAAAATGGCCTTGTTGACGGGCTCATTTACCGCGATGCACTGATCGATACTTTAAAAATCCGTTCAGGCCTGACTACAGACGACAAGATCCAGATGGTTTCGATGACCAGGTACTCGAAAGTACCGGACCCGAACAGGATGGTTTCGGCAAAAAACAAAATCTCGGTAATTTATGCTGAAGGAACGATCGTTATGGGCAAAGGGAATGAAAACAATATCGGAGGGAACTCATATGCAGAGGTTATCAGGAAAGAGAGGAAGGATACAACGGTGAAAGCCATTGTACTGAGGGTAAATTCACCCGGAGGAAGTGCAATAGCCTCCGACATCATCTGGAGGGAGCTTGAACTTGCTGCCAAAGTCAAGCCTGTGGTAATCTCAATGGGAAACTATGCTGCCTCGGGCGGTTATTTCATCTCTGCACCGGGAACAAAGATCCTTGCAAATCCTGCAACAATAACCGGATCGATAGGTGTTTTCGGACTGCTTCCCAACGCGGGCCGTCTGATGGATGAGAAGCTTGGGATCACGACGGAGACAGTCAGCACAAACGAGAATGCCGACTTTCCCTCGGTTTACAGGCCGATGGATATTTACGAAAAAGAGGTAATGCAGAAAAGCATTGAAAATATTTACTCCGATTTTGTGAGCAAAGTATCGGATGGCAGAAAGATGAGCACCGGCTCGGTTGACAGCATAGGACAGGGAAGAGTATGGAGCGGATCGAGTGCGATTGATATAGGCCTGGTCGACATGTTTGGCGGATTGAAGGCATCGATAGATGAAGCGGCAAGCCTTGCAGAGATTGAAACATATTCAATACGTGAATTGCCGGCGCTTGTTGATCCATATTCAAGACTCCTGTCCCAGTTAACGGGTGAGATAAAAATGAGGTTCCTGAAAAATGAACTCGGCGAAAACATTAAATTCTATAATACTCTTCAGGAGTTAAAAAATCTTTCGGGGGTCCAGGCAAGATTACCTTATTTTATTGAGGTACACTAATTTATGGGAAAAAGAAAATATCTCTTCCTCTATCCGTTCTCACTTCTTTACCGGCTTGTCACGGATCTCAGAAATTTTCTTTACGATAAGGGATTCCTGACCTCGGCTGAATTCAGCATCCCAATCATCTGTGCCGGAAATATCACTGTCGGCGGCACGGGCAAAACGCCTCATACCGAATACCTTGTCAGGCTGTTACGTGAAAAATTCAGGGTGGCTGTTTTAAGCAGGGGATACAGGAGGAAATCAACCGGTTTCCGGGTCGTTACTCCATCATCAACTGTAATTGAGTCGGGCGACGAACCATTACAGATCGCCCGGAAATTTTCTGACATCCTGGTCGCCGTCGATCGTGACAGGGTCAACGGAATCAAAGCCATTTTAAAAGAATTCCCCTTAACAGAGGCAGTAATAATGGATGACGGTTTTCAGCACAGAAGCCTGAAACCCGGTTTTTCAATCCTGCTTACTGATTTTAACAGACTGATGACAAGGGACCAGCTTATGCCCTACGGTTATCTGAGGGAGAGCAAGAAAAATATAAAACGGGCAGACATGATACTGGTTACAAAATCGCCGGAAGACATCTCTGCAGGAACAATTGATGAAATTACCCGGGAGCTTAAAATTTATGGCGGCAAGGAAGTCTTCTTCACCTCGCTTAAGTATGACGCCCCGTTACCCCTGTTTAAAGACAGCTTTTCCGGTCAGTTCTCACTTTCTCATGAGGATCGTGGAAATCGCGGAGTTGTCCTGGTAACCGGGATAGCTTCTTCGGGTCCGATTAAGAAGTATCTCGGGAAATATTTCAGTGAACTCGAACACATTGATTTTCCCGATCATCATTGTTATACCGGCCCGGATATTGAGAAGATAACGCGTGCTGTGAATCATCTCAAATCCTCAGAAAAGTATATAGTTACCACTGAAAAGGATGCTGTAAGGATCAGGGAATTTACTAATATTGCACTCCCTCTGAAAACGACATTTTTTTATATCCCCATCCGTGTAAAGTTTTTAAACAATGCAGGTCCCCGGTTTGAAAATCTGATTATTGAATATGTTAGAAAAAATAATAGAAACAGCGGAGTTCCTCAGAACTAATGGCATTCAAAGGCCTGATGCAGGCATAATCCTGGGCACCGGATTGGGAGGACTTTCAACAGCGATCAAAAATCCGGTTGAGATCGACTACCGTGATATTCCGAATTTCCCCGTTTCAACGGTCGAAGGACACGCGGGAAAGCTTATATCGGGCGATTTCGGCGGAAAGAAAATCGTTGCCATGAAGGGAAGGTTCCATTATTATGAAGGGTACAGTTCCGAACAGGTTGCAATGCCCATCAGGGTCCTGAAATACCTTGGCATCCGGAATCTGTTCCTTTCCAATGCAGCAGGCGGTTTAAATCCTGACTTTCAGATCGGGGATATAATGATTATAACCGATCATATCAACCTCATGCCCAATCCGCTGGTCGGACAAAATGATGAACGTATCGGACCCCGCTTCCCTGACATGAGCGGTTCATACAACCGGTCGCTGATAAACAGGGCCGAGGAAATTGCAAAGAAAAATGGAATCAGGGTACATAAAGGGATCTATCTTGGTACAACCGGTCCTACTTTTGAAACTCCTGCCGAATACAGGTATTTCCGTGCCATCGGAGCCGATTCTGTGGGAATGTCGACCGTTCCAGAGGTTATTGTTGCCAGGCATATGGGGCTTCCCTGCTTTGCGGTGAGTATCATCACCGATCTTGGAATCGAAGGGAAGATTGTGTATACGACTCATGAATCCGTTCAGAGAGAAGCTGAAAAGGCAGAAGCCAGGATGACGATCATTATGACCGAATTGATAGCGTCGTTATAATTGCGGATTTCTACAACTCAATCCGAAATCACAAATCCGCAATCCGAAATTCTATTTAAATAACAGCACACACCTTCTTCCACCTCAGCCTTTTCCCCTCATCATCAAAGGCTGAAATCAGCAGAATATAGATTCCTCTTCTGACGAGCCTCCCTCCATCATCCGTTCCGTCCCACACAATTGAAGCCTTCTGACCCGCAAGGAGATTATCTGTTAGTCTTTTCACCATACCACCTGACTCATCAAAGATCATCACCGAAACAACGTTGCCGTTACCCGCGAGATTCAGATCGATCACAAGCAAATCCTCAATCCCGTCATTATCGGTAGTTATTCTGGTTGAGGAAAGAATTACCCGGTCATCACCCGCCGGCTCCTCCGAAAAAACTGAATTCACGGCCCCCGGCGTTCCCCATCCCGACGATTCCGAAGCTGAATGCCAGTATATTTCACCGGCCGAACCCTGGCTGCGGCCTTACCTTTTCAAGCGAGATCCCTTCAGTCGCCTGTAAAAGCGGGTAATGCATATCCTCATCATACCTCACTTCGTCAATTTTGTCAAGCTCGCGGCTGAAGAGAACGAGATGCCCCTTATCATCAGGCATTGAAGGCAGTGATGATACCTCAAACACCTGATTCGGATCAGCCGAATAAAACCTTTCAAGCACCCTGTCCCTGTCAGTTGTCACAGCATAAAAGCTGCCCGGGAGTATACACCTCTGCTCAGATGACAGATTATAAATATCCGAAGTATCATTTGTTTCATCATTTACCGACACCACCATCAGCCTGGATGCATCAACTATCCTTCCCGAAACATTTATAAACTCAATGTAATCAGGTTCCCCCGGTGCCGGATTAAATAACAGCTCATTGAACATAAGATCTCCCGTAAGGGCCCGCTCAGTGATGCCGAAGCTGAATCCATTCCTTTCTGCCCGGTTTCCTGCAAAGTCGGTTATTTCATCGCTTACTGAGACCGTATAAATGGTTTCGCGCTCAAGTGGTTTTTCGGGAATTATGATGTATTCCTGCAAAAGGGGATCCTCATGGGCCAGGTCAGCGATTTCATCATCGCCGATCTTCACTTCTGACTTCTCTTCAGCAAGCCCGGTAAGTGTTTCGGAAAACTTAATCCTGACAGTGCTGCTGTCGTCAGGAAAAACATTTTCAATTCCAAAGAATTCCATGTCAGGATTACTATGGGAAACCGAATTCGGTTTCCCGGGACTTCCGCCTTCCTTTGAAAGCGACGCGTGCCAGTTTCCTTCCTGATAGAACGGGAACTTCATATCGATCATTTCAAGCGACCAGCCTCCGTCTGACTTCAGTTCATCACCGTACCAGTCGTAAGAATATTTGATACCGTGGATAAGCTTTCCTGTGCTGTCATTTATTGCCAGCACCTTACCTCCGTCAGTCAGTGCAGGAAATGATTTCAGCCCCATTGTTTCACCATAGCTTCCAAACAATGGTGCATCCCTTTCATGGCATACTATCACCGGCTTCCCGGGAAATAATACCATTCCCGGTAAATAGAACTTTTGATTCCCGTCGGTGAGATGCCAGTCCTGGATTTTGACCGGTTTATCAGTCGTGTTGCTGATCTCCAGGTACTCTTTTCCCGGAAGCGACACGACCGGAAGAGGGTCAGCCATTATTTCGGAAATAACAATATCTCCGGGAGAGACATGTACCGGGGGGACATCCGGGGGTGGTTCCTCTACATAAAAGGTTCCCTCAATGCTCACATCATCGAGCCAGAGAAGCCTGTCGCGTGCAGACGAATATTTATAGTACAGGCTAAACCATCCCGGATAAAATAATTCATTGTCAATCCCGGAAGATGAACTTATTAAGAGATTACTGAGATCGGATACCCGTATGGTCCACTGCCCTGATTGCGACCGTTCAACAACAATTTTCATCGCAGCCTGGGTTCCTGCCCCGGTCTGCCAGTTTAAACCAGTGGCAACAACAGGATAAAAAGTGCCATCCCTTACTTTCCAGAGCCGCAGCGTATCGTCATTTCCGGTAAGGTTGACGCCGGCCGCAAATCCTTTTGCAGCACGATCCATCCGTAGCGATTCGGGATTTATGTCAGACATCAGGTATACCCCCCAGCAATTTGAAGACGAAGCATCGCATCCGTGCCTGATGCAGAAACTCCATCTGGAAAGTCCGTCACCAGGGTGGAGATCATTGATTGCAACTCCGGTCACATCAGTTCCCGATCCGGAATTGTCAAATGAATGGTGCAATGAGAAGTTTCCCGAAATGGGGTTTACATCATCATTAATCCAGTGTCCTTCAGGGCTTTGGATCCAACCTGTGCCGGCGCCCTGTTCAAAATTTTCCACAATCTGGCCGAATGCCGTAAATGGCATTAACAAAACCAGCAAAATAACTTTATTCATGCAGCGGGACGAATTGAAAAAAAAGTTAGTTTTGACAGTTTTTTAAGTAACAGTAAAGATAAGAAATTACAATAATCCTTACAAAAAAAAGAAATGAAGACAGCTGTTGTTGGAGCCACCGGAATGGTCGGCAGAACTATGATCAAAGTTCTGGAAGAGAGAAATTTCCCGGTTACGGAATTGATACCTGCCGCATCAGAGCGGTCGGTGGGAAAAGAGATCGAATTCAGGGGGAAGGCTGTTAAGGTTGTAAGCGTGAAGGAAGCAGTCGAAGCCAGACCGGTTTTTGCCATATTTTCCGCGGGCGCGTCAACTTCAAAGGAGTGGGCTCCCGTATTTGCAGAGAACGGAATAATAGTCATTGACAATTCATCAGCCTGGAGGATGAACCAGAATGTTCCCCTGGTAGTTCCCGAAATCAACGGTCATGCAATAAAAAAAGGTGACAGGATAATTGCAAATCCAAACTGCTCCACGATCCAGATGGTTATGGCCCTGGCTCCCCTTCACGACAAATATAAAATTAAAAGGCTTGTGATAGCCACCTATCAGTCAGTTACCGGAACCGGAGTCAAGGCGGTTGCCCAGATGGAAAATGAAAGGCTCGGAATAAAAGGGGAAATGGCATACCAGTACCAGATCGACATGAACTGTTTTCCTCACGGAGGGACATTTCAGCCAGACGGTTACACTACTGAAGAGCAGAAGCTTATAGATGAAACCCGTAAGATTCTTGAAGACCAGAGTATTATGGTTACGGCCACAGTGGTAAGGATACCTGTTGTCGGAGGTCACTCCGAAGCTGTAAATATCGAATTTGAGAATGAATATGATATTGATGACGTAAGGTCGCTCCTCAGCAATTTTCCGGGTGTAGTGGTTTACGATAACCCTGAGGAGTTCAAGTATCCGATGCCGATACTTTCGCACAACAGGGATGAGGTTTTTGTTGGCAGGATCAGAAGGGATTTGTCAAAGGAGAAATGCCTGAACCTGTGGATCGTTTCGGACAATATCCGCAAGGGTGCCGCAACCAATGCAGTACAGATTGCCGAGTATATGTCGGCGAATAAGCTATACTAAAGCATTTACTAAGTAGATCCCGGTATCTCCTCAGGTTTCGGATTCATAAAGAAAGTCATTATACGGATACCTCTTAATATGTATCCCCTTAACTTCCTCGTACAGCATTTTCCTAAACTCTCCAATATTCTCCCGCTTCTTTGCCGATATGAATATTGTTCTGTGGTTCTTGTCGAGAGCCATCCAGGTCTTCTTAAGGTCGCTCAGTGAATAATTTTCCCTGGTTACCGGAGTCAGGTCATCTTCATCCCTGGCATCATAGGTAAATGCATCTATCTTGTTGAAAACGATAATAACCGGTTTATCTGCCGATCCCAAATCCTTAAGAGTCTCATTTACAACCGTTATCTGTTCTTCAAAACCCGGGTGGGATATATCCACGATATGCAGCAGCAGATCGGACTCCCTTACCTCATCGAGAGTCGATTTAAATGATTCTACCAGATCGTGGGGAAGCTTCCGGATAAACCCGACCGTATCCGAGAGCAGGAATGGAAGGTTGCCGATCACTACCTTTCTTACTGTGGTATCGAGAGTGGCAAAGAGTTTATTTTCAGCGAATACCTCCGATTTGCCCAGAAGGTTCATTATGGTCGATTTGCCTACATTTGTATAGCCGACAAGCGCCACCCTGACCATTTTACCCCGGTTTTTCCGCTGTACCGACATCTGGGTGTCAATCTTTTTAAGCTGTGCCTTGAGAAGCAATATTCTTTCCCTGATGATCCTGCGGTCGGTCTCGATCTCTGTTTCACCCGGACCTCTCAGCCCTATTCCTCCCCTTTGCCTTTCCAGGTGGGTCCACATGCCGGTAAGTCGCGGTAAAAGATACTGGTACTGTGCCAGTTCCACCTGGGTCCTCGCATGCGAAGTTCTTGCACGGTGAGCAAAAATGTCGAGGATAAGATTTGTTCTGTCGAGTATCCTGCAGCCAAGAGCCGTTTCGATATTTCTCATCTGGCTGGGAGTGAGTTCATCATCGAAAATTGCAATATCTATGGAATTCTCGGTTACATATCCGGCAATTTCAACGATTTTTCCGGAGCCGACAAAGGTCCGGGCATCAGGAACCTTTAATTTCTGAATATATGTATTAACCGGTATGGCTCCGGCAGTTTCAGCCAGGAAGGAAAGTTCAGCCAGGTATTCAAGTGACTGGCTCTCGTCCTGCCCCGGATAATTTAAACCGATAAGTATCGCCCTTTCTCCCTTCTCCCCTGTCTCTATCATTTGACTATTTCCTTTCTCACCGGGACCGGATCTCTGTCATTTTGGCAACATGCAACATGCAACTTGCAACTTGCAACTTTCCTTTATTGTATCCGCTGATCCAGTTTAAATAATGAACCTTCTGTTGCTCAGGATTGCCCCGTTAATAGCCTGCTTTAGCGCATCCGTACAACGCAGCACCATCTCAATATCATCGGGAAACGGCACCGGCTTTAACTTGGTTTTTTCAAGTTGTGCAGGGCTTAATGCCTGGATATCTCCGAGCGCGCGCGCCGACCTGTTTTCGAAATTCGATTCCGCTCCAAGGGGATCTTTTTTAAGCACTTTTTCAGGATTTGCCTGTACTACAGTGATATCTCCGTCGATACGGCATGCTTTCGACTGAATTGTTTCAATCAGTGCACACTGGAGTGACTTGTATTTTATAGTTTTGATGTCGTTCCCAAGCGAATCCTTCATAACGTTGCCCTTCTTGTCGAGCTGATAATTAAAACCGTCCTGGACATCCTTTTTGACCACGGTATCCTGTTGCAGCGTCTCATCCGGGCTTACTGCAATATTCCTGACGACCACATTTACGAAATAGTCGTATTGAGTTTCCGTATTCAGATCCTGGGTATGGTACTCAACCCATTCGCTGTTCAGCCTTGGCAGATCGATCGCAAGAAGATCATCTTCAAACTCCTGAGGAAATTTCAGCATTGAATTGTTCTGCAGGCTTATCAGTACCCTGCTCATTCCCAGGTATTTGGCATCCTGTATTTTATTATCTATACCCTCATAATCACCCACGTATTCCTTTGCCCTTACAAACTCATAGAATGCCTGTCTGTATGAATCCTTAAGTTTGTTATTCATCAGTTCATTACCATGGGCATAGTAGAAATCAGCTGATTTTCGTTTTGCAGCTATCATTTCGGGCATATAGTCAACATATGGATAATCAATTGTTCTCCCGCTAAGGGTTAGCGGGGTAACTGACCTTACCATAGCCTGTCTGTCGCTCATTCTTTTGCTTACCTGATAGATCTCATCCCAGTTTGCCGGTTTTGCTTCCAGCTTAAGGAACCTGATCCTCTCGTTATCCTGTTCATTTACAATATTATATGACCTGTCAAGGATTGCTATCTGCTTTGTATCGCGGGGATCTTTACGCAATTGTTTTACCGCTTTGTCGATTGCAGCATCGTAATTTCCCCTTTCAAGCTGCTTTTTTGAAGAACCGCATCCCGAAAGAATGATGACCAGGATGGAAAGGCATGAGATAAGTCGTTTCATAATAGAATTAAGTTATTTATTTGCTGTTAAACGTAAAAAATAACATTTAATTACAATTACAGGTAACTTAGTCATCTGATTGATATCATTTTAATTCAAAAAACTCAATGGAATCAGGAATCTGACTCTCACTGGTTGTCCGCGTTGCAGGCCCGGACTCCATTTTGGCGATTCTGAAATTGCCTTTATTGCCTCCTCATCGAGGATCGGGTGAACGCCCTTTGTAACAGTCACATTGGTTACCGCGCCATCCTTTTCCACGATAAAGGTCAGGAAGACTGTACCCCGTATTCTATTGTCAATGGCAGACTGCGGATAGTTTGTTCTTTTTCCGACCCATTCGCGGAATTTGGTGAGGTCGCCTCCCTTGAAGGTAGGCATAACTTCAACCTGAAAAAGCGGCTCTTCCATGGAACCTTCACCCATTCCGTCAATAAGCCCGTCGCCGAATCCCAATTCATTTGAATCCATGATCTCTCCCTCGGGAGATGAAATAATTTCATCTGTCGACAAGATGGCCAGTTCCACCGGGGGAAGAGTATCCACGACTACCGGCGGAACATATTTCACGGCTTCCTGAATTTTGGCAGGCTCGGGAGGCGGGGCAGCAGGAGGAACATAAAATTCCTCCGGCTGTTCCAGGTTTTCCAGCCTGACAGGGCCGAATCCGGCCCCTACCATAACCACCCTTTCAGAATCTGGCCTGGCCAAAAACGGGATCAGAACGGCTATTGTAACAAGGAACACAGCTATTACAAGGCCTGTAAGCAGGACAGAATTATATCTTTTCCGTAACTGGTAAGCACCATATTCCCTGTTACGGTTTTCAAAAACAAGATCATCAAAATCCGATACTTTCGATTCCTGGTAATCTGTCTTGCGGGATATTCCTGTATCTGTTCCTTTAACTTTCACCTGTTCACCTGAGATTCAATAAGCTGTTCCGAAATACACAGTCAATAACAATGCCATTTCAGATTAACCTATAACGTACAGAACAAAGTTCTGGTTTTAAAAATATCATGCAAAAGTACAAATTAGAGGGTTTACTGCAAAGTAATAAGGATTGGCATTTTTCGATTGTTTCATTATTTTTAATTTTTTCTTAATTTAGCGGCAGTTTTTCGGGGGTTTAGCTCAGTTGGCTAGAGCGTGTGACTGGCAGTCACAAGGTCAGGGGTTCGATTCCCCTAATCTCCACAAAATACCCAAGTATAGTCTTGGGTTTTTTGTTGCTTATAATTAAAAGATATACGAGTTTCCTTTTTTACTGAGAGTAATTTATTGAATTAATTATTTTTGAACTTACTATTAAAATACAAGGAGATAGAATATAAAATAAGAAAAAAATGACCTTGTGTTCATTTTTACTATTACGTTAAATAACTATCATGTGATTATTATAGTGTTCATGTGTTCCTATCGTAGAAAATAAGTGTTAAAAAGTGTGAATTGTAAGAGCATATGAAGCAAGGGCAGAACTTATAATGCTCGAGTAGTTAATGGATATATCCTTACCCTATTTATATCTATCACAACATCAATGACATCAAAAGAGCTGCGAGGAGGCCAATAATGCCCACTATGCTCTCCATAACTGTCCAGATTAAGAAGGTCTGTTTAATACTTACGTTATAATACTCTTTGAACATCCAGAAACCGATATCGTTGAAATGGGAAAACATTAAGCTGCCCGATCCAGTCGCAAGAACCATTAGTTCAGGAGACATTCCTGTTTGGATGGCAATCGGTAGCATAATAGGAGCAGCTGTCATTGTAGCAACAGTAGCTGATCCAACTGCCAGTCTTAAAAGTGCAGCTACACAAAATGCAAGCAGAAGTGGATTAAAATTCATACCGCTGGTAATAGTACGTATAAAGTCGTTTACCTGACTATCTTTAAGCACCTGGGAGAAAGCTCCTCCCGCAGCAATGATTAAAATTATCATTGCAATCGAACCTACCGCTTTGCCCATATTTTTCATAACATCATCCATCTTTTTACCTTTCCTCAGACCGAGTGTAATGATCCCTACAAATACAGCTATCATTAGGGCAATATTGGCATCACTAAGAAATTTTATGACTGTTATCAGCCAGGCAAATATTAGAGATACACTATCGTTAAATCCCCTATTCTCGAATAATAGTTGATAGTAGGCTGTCAGATTAGCATGACCGTTAGCAAGTAATTCACTTTTAGGTGGAGCTGGCCCTAATACCATATCAACGGCTGCTCCACAAAGCATAAGTAATACCGGCGTAAGAGCAGCAAGGATGCTGATACCCAAACCCGGTAATTCTTCTTTTTTAAACTGATGCTCTCGATGAAGTTCTTCAGGGGGAGAGACTTTTAATTTCCTGAAGAATTTTGACAGTATAATTCCGGCTATCAGGCAAGCGGGTATTACTGGAATTAATCCAATTAATAATACATAATTAATATTTGCACCATAAATGAGTGAAACGTATGTTGGAGCGGGATGTGGTGGTAAATATCCATGAGCGATTGAAAGAGAAGCTGAAAGTGGAATACCAAGGTATAATAGTGGTAATTTTGTTGTGGTCGAAATTGTGTATATTAAAGGGATCAAGACAAGAAAGCTAGCATTGTACATCATCGGTATCCCAACCAAGAAACCAGTGATTAGGACTGCGTACTGAACATTCTTCAGCCCCATCCAACCAATTAACTTGTAAGTTATAGTATGAGCAGCGCCGCTTTCTTCAATAAGTTTTCCGAGCATCGCTCCGAATGACAAGATAAGAATAATTTTTCCCAGTGTTCCTCCTATCCCTGCAAGAACAGAATCAAGCACTTCAATCAAATTCATTCCATTAAGTAAACCGACTACAAGTGATGTTGTAAGCAATGCAAAAAATGCGTTCCATTTAAATTTGACTATTAGGATCAGTAGCAGTAATATCCCAATCCCAACTATAATTAACGGCATGATGTGATGAAGTTTACTTGTTCTATTTTATTCTTTAAAGCATTTTTGAAAACCTACCATCAAAATCGTTCCCATTTTCTGGCATAAGCGGCCATTTTATTGGTTTATTGTCGCGGGTTGAGCGATAAATGGCTGTAAAAATTTCTACCGTAACTCTTCCATCCTCTCCGGAAATTAAAGGCTTTTTCTCCTCAAGAATTGCTCTGAGGAAGTCTTCAATTTGCCTTTCATGATAATACTCCGTCGGATTTTTAAGTGAAAGAAAAAAATCAGAATCATCCCTTACCATTTCTTTAAGCATATTTTCTTCACCAGGAACCGTCCACAGATCATTAATCGGAGGTTCTAGTATAGACGACATCCCTGCTATAAACATTGCGCCTCCGTCAGTCTGCACACCAACAGATGCACCATTTTCACCATGAACTTGTACTTTCCCGTAAATACCTGGTTTCTGGGAATTTGAAACGATGATATTACCGATAGCGCCACTTTTGAATTTTATTATAGCATTTGCAGTATCTTCTACCTCAATGTAGTTGTGGTTTAGATTTGAACATATACCATATAATTCATCAATTTCTCCCATATACCATTGCAGAAGGTCAATCTGGTGAGGAGCCTGGTTGACCAGAACTCCACCCCCTTCTCCTATCCATGACCCACGCCATGGATCACTGTCATAATATTGCTTATCACGCCAGCCAAGCATATTAACAGTGGCGAAAACAGGTCTACCTATTTTACCACTGTCAATCGCGGTTTTAACTCTCAATACTGGTTTATACCAACGACGCTGGCATATAACCCCTATCTGTTTTTTAGTCTCTTTTGAAACTGACAACATAGCATCACAATCTTCAAGAGATGAGGCAAATGGTTTTTCAATAAGAACATGTGCGCCTGCATCCATTGCTTCCAATGCAGGAACACAATGAAATGGATGAGGAGTACATATTGTCACAACATCAATATTTTCATTGATCACCATTTCTGACACATTATTATAACCCTTGATTTCATATTTCCGGGCGAAGGCTGCAGCTTTTTCACTACTTGAACTGCAGACAGCAACAAGTTTTGATTCCTTGAGATTTAATAGGGCCTTGGCATGCAAGTCGGTCACTTTTCCTATACCAACGATCGCAGTTTTTAATCTGTCATTCATATATTTTAAGATGATATTATGGGATAAGCACTACTTTTACTAGGTTAGGTTCCTTATTGTAGAGCCTTTTAAACCATTCTGCTCCTTCAGATAAAGGTGCTTCAGCTGAGAGGAACGGAAGCACATTAATTTCCTTCCGAGCAATCATATCAAGAACATCCGGGTATTCCCCACAAATTGCACAGCTCCCCTGAAGGCGGATCTGGCGTGTGACAATTGTCTGCAAAGGGATTCGAACAGACGGTAATAGATTTCCTACAAGAGTAACAATACCTCCCTTTCGCACCGATTCTATTGCTATATCTACAGTCGTCTCGATACCTACCGCTTCAAATACGTGGTCGGCGCCTCTCTCTGAAGTAAGGTTACGAATTTCTTCCTTTACATTTATCTGAGATGGATCAAATGCAAAATCAGCTCCAAGTTTTTTAGCTAAATCCAGCTTGAAATGATCTGTATCAACTGCAAACAATTTTCCACAACCCTTTGACCGAAGAACCTGAATTATAGATAGCCCTATCATTCCTGAGCCAATAACTGCAACACTTGCATTCCAGGCTGGGGAAGAGAGTTCAACAGCGTGTGCTGCAACTGCGACGGGCTCAACCATTGCAGCCTGGGTAAATGATACGTTTTCAGGAATTCTATACAGTATATGTTGTGGTACATTTACATACTCTGCGAAAGCTCCATGTCTTCTGTAATCTTTTGGAGAAACGCCCAGTACCATTCGATCATCGCTCAAATTATATAATCCTTTCAGTGTATACCAATCATCTAAATGGTATATCGTCGAGTCAAATGTTATTCTATCACCCTTTTTCCAGTTTTTTACATTTTTGCCAATTTCAGTGATCACCCCCGCCGCTTCGTGTCCCATAACGATAGGGGGGATTCGTCGTCCTGTACTTCCATCCATTCCATGGACATCACTCCCACAAATTCCTACTGCCTTTATGCGGACAAGTACCTCATCAGGTGTGATCCTTGGCTCAGGCCAGTCCCGGTAAACCAGATTATTATATTCTTCGAGAACCAGTGCTTTCATTTGCTACTATGTTTAATCTGCTTATTAAGTTCTAGTTTTGGTTAATGGGTTTCCGATTTATGTAAGCAAACCATTGCATCCGCACCAGCTCCAGTTTCAATCCTATTTAATATTTCTCCATTTTCAGAACTAATGATATAAACCCTGTTTTCTTCCTCACAAGATATAAAAATTAGTTTACCATCAGGTGAAATACATATTCCAGCTGGGTGGGGGCCAACATTGAGAGTATTGAATACTTTTCGGTTATGTGTGTTAGCAAACTGAACTGATGCCGAGTGGAAGAGGGGGATATATAATGTGCTCCCATCTGGAGATATGGCTATTCTGACAGGACCTTTGCCGGTGTCAATTCTATCAATCATTTCTGCTGTTCTCCTGTCAATTATAGCGACACATCCTGCTTCACGACAAACACAATAAATAAGATTCCCGTCAGGAGAAAAGACCATTCCTTCGGGTCTCTCTGGAACATCAATATGGTGAAGAACTGTTAATGTGTTGGTATCAATAGCAGTAATTGTGTTTGAAAGGATATTTGCGGTATAGGCATTGTTCCCATCTGGGCTTGTAGTTACCATGTGCGCACACTTCTGGTCTAGGTAAATGGCATTGAGAAGGTTTTCATCAATGATGTTAAAAACTAGTAGGTGTTTGGTGCTTTCACTTGTAACATAAAGCCTATCTCCAGCAATTGTTATTCCGTGAGGTCTGTCATATTTTCCGGTATCAATAAGGCTTACAAGCTGTCGGGTTCTTACATCAAAGACTGATATAGTGTGACCTCCTGGGCCCAATGATTCTATACCCCTGACACCCATTTCTGCAATATAAATTTTACTACGGCCTGTATCAAGACAAATTTCATGCGGATATGGTCTTGTTTTAATTACATCAATCTTTTGGGAACTTTGAACATCATAAAAGCCAAAAGATTCTTCCAGTTTATGAAGTATAATTAATATATATGGTTCCACTTTAATAGTTTTAGTATTATTTTTATCAGAATCTGGACTATACTGGGCACTATTATATTTTGTGAGGTGACTCATTTCTTTAATCTACGAATAAACTCCTTGTCCCTGTTTTCTCGAATATTGTTTTCTTTTTTGGTCCAATCAAAGAGTCCCTTTCCTGTTTTAATGCCAATGTTACCTTCTGAAACAAGTCTACCAACGACTGGTAATACCCCTTTTGTTGTATCTAAGTTGGCATACAAATACATCTGGATACTCTTTATCAGGTCCAACCCGCTGAAATCTAGGTATTCCATTGGGCCAAGATTAGCAAAGCGAGGACCGAAGCTTGATAGTACAACTTTATCAATATCTTCGGGATTACAAACTCCATTACTTATTAAAGCAAGGGCTTCCCTATTCATAGCATGCATAATCCTATTGCCGATAAATCCAAGTATCTCCTTGCGCATAAGGACAGGTTCACTTCCAATATTCTTGAGAACTTCCATAGTAGTTTCGATGACTTCCGGTGATGTAAATCTACTTCCACATACCTCAACCAGAGGGGCTAGATAAGCAGGATTCCAGAAATGAGCAACAAGCAATCTATTTTTATGTTCTAATTTCTGAGATAAGTCGGTTGGTAACAAAGTAGACGTATTAGAAGCAATAATAGCCTGAGGTGTACACAATTTCTCGACTTTAACAAATATATCCTGCTTCAGCTCAAGGTTTTCTGGTATAGCTTCCACAATAAGATGGGCGTTATATACTGCCTTTTTAAGGTCCCTGGTAAATTTAATCTCAGAGATCAGTCTATGGGCTAATTTCTCATCATATACGCCTTGACTAACCATATCCCCAATGTTTCTATTATAGTTTTCTAAACCCACCTCTAAATCGCTTTCAGTTGGACCCCATACTTTTACTGAAAAATGGGCACGTGCAAAAACAAGAGCTATTCCCGGTCCCATATTCCCAGTACCCAATATGGCGATGTTTTTAATTTTTGTTGGTTTTATCTTACTCATAGTCAGCAAATAACAGATTATTTTTAATTAGAATCAGACCTTATAAAATTTGAATTTTTAAGCCATATTGTGTCAGGTTTAAAGCTAATAGTCAGCGCTAAATCAGAATTAAACCATGTGTTGGTAAGTCTGTTTTGAGTTACTGGAATCTTTGATGGTGGTACACCGTTAAGGATCTGTTTAGCAGTCTCAGCTGCCCATACACCCTGTTCTTTTGCAACTTTTGTAAAACCAAAAACACAATAATCCATCATAAAATCATCGCATGTAAATATTGGTTTCTTTATAAATTCCTGAATAAAGGTTATGGCTTCCTGTTGATCCCATCCCTTTATTGAACCATTAGTTGGCAAATAAATTATATCCGCTTCCGCATTGGCTTTAATAAACATCTCCTTCCATTCGGAGAATTTGTCTGTTAGAAAATAAGTAGGTTCAAATCCTAGATTTTTATACAAAGTATCAAGAAGGGCAGTATTATTTCTTTCAGAAAGTGAGTTTTCAGAAAGTATAGCGAGCTTTACCTCACCAGGAAAGTATTGGTTAACAAAAACCAATGATTCCCGAAGTGGTAACACTTCTAGCATTCCGGTTGTGTTTAAAAAAGAGAGATCGTACTGGTTGACCGACCAGTTGATACCACAAAAAACCACTGGGATCTTATTATTAGTATTATAATATGGTTTAATTAAGTATTTCACTGCATAATCATCAGATACAATTATTACATCAGGTTCAAATTCCAATATTTCGTTTTGAATCGAATCAATTTTTGTTGCAAGATCATCCTCTGACGTAACTCGCTTTGAATCGATGTAGTAGATGCTGAGGTAAAACTCATCAGATGGAAGTCTTTCTATTATACCTTGCATAACTTGATCACTAGGTGGATAACCTTTATGATATGAGTTTATATATGCTATTTTCTTTCTTTCTGAGCTACAGGAAACTGAGATAAAAAGAATAACCAGAAATTTAATTACTGACTTCATGGATGTGAAAATAATTAAGGTTCTAATTTATGTAAAGGTATGTGAGTAAACATCTATCTTTGAAAAAACCTCCGGGAACGATATCGGTGATTTATTATTTCAGAACTATTAGACTTTAATCAAGTACAAAATATCTATTTTAATAAAAGTTAAATAAAGAATGGAAGAAAATACTCATTTGACAATTAATGACATAGCTAAGAAGCTCAATCTTTCTAAATCGACTGTCTCAAGAGCTTTGCGTGATTCCTATGATGTGAATCCAGAGACAAAACGTCGTGTACTCGCCTTGGTTAAAAAACTTAACTTTGAACCGAACATAATTGCCAAAAGTCTCAGGGAACATAAGACTTTTAACATAGGTGTTGCAATCCCCTCGTTCCAGATACCCTTTTACTCCGTAGCTATAGGAGGAATACAGGAAGTTGTTTCAGCTGCAGGATATAATGTAATGGCTAGCCAGTCAAATGAATCATACGAGACCGAAGTGACAGTGATTAATTCCTTTCTTAAAAGTCGCGTCGATGGATTGCTAATTTCACCTTCAAAGCATACTAATAAATATGATCATATAGAGAAGTTTATACAAAAAGGGCTTCCAGTGGTTATGTTCAATCGTATTGCTCAGAATCTCAATATTCCAAGCGTGACAGTAAATGACTATCGGGGCTCTTATAATGCAACGGACTACCTTATAAGGCGCGGGTGTAGAAAAATAGCTCATATTTCAGGACCTAAGACTCTTCTTCTTTGTAAGCAAAGGAAAACAGGTTATCTCGATTGCCTGAAAGACAATAACTTAACTTTTAGAGAGGAATGGCTGTTTGAAAGTGATTTTTCAATTGAAAGCGGGATCCAAGCTGCTGAAGAGATCCTTAAGCTTGGTGAAATGCCAGATGCCGTATTCTGCATATGCGACAGTGTCGCAATTGGTGCTATGCTGGCCCTCAAAAAGAAAGGAATTAAAATTCCATCTGAGATTTCAATTATGGGTTTTACAAATGATTCGTTTGCTTCAGTTGCTGATCCAGCCCTAACAACAATATCTCAGCCGATAGCCGAGATAGGTAAAAAAGCTGCCGAGCTGTTGTTACTACAATTAAACCGGAAATTTACCAAATGGGACCAGCAAAATATAGTACTTGATACTTCGCTAGTAATCAGAGATTCCACACAGTGATCTTCTCATTTTAGGTAAAGACTAACTGATCAGCCAGTTACTGATTTTTTCAATAAGATGCCGATATTCAAGTGTTAATACCGATAAAAAAACAGTTCTTTATTCCTAATTAAACGGATTTATCTACCTAATAATGGGGTAACCGGACTTACTGGCGTTTTATTAGTATTCTTCAAAATAAAAGATCGGGAACGGTTTCAGAGTGTGTTTTAGAAAAATTGTCGTCATTCTATCAAAGCTCAACTAATCAATGATTTGTGATGGATTTCGGCCATTAATCTTCTTGAAACGGACACTTTCTGATAGATCTTACATGTATTTTATTAGAACCTCACGTTTAAGAACTACCCACAGTTTAATATACCTTTCTCACTATATTGATTTCGGTTCATTCCATCAAAAAATGTACCTCTTATTCATTATTCACGCATGGTAATACAACAATAGTTTCAATAAACCACCTACCTCAGTTCCCTTTACCATCGGAATGATATAAAACATCCATAAATTACTAAATATTAAATAATTAATAGATTAGTAAGATTAAATAACCCTAATTATTGTTAATTGTGCCGGGAACGGTTCCGTTGATTTATTTGAAATATACTCTTAAATACTCGTACTTCATATCGCAATTTAACATAGAAAAAAATTTCAGGGTTAACTTATGAAATCAATTTATAATATTAAGATAGTCATGAAATTGGAATCGAGAATTATTATGACGCTCTATCAAATCCTAGAATTTTTTTTTGTAAATATTTTAAAGGTACTGGATTTTAACCTAACTCCCAAATCAATGATTTCTAGAATGATATCTGGCATATTCTTGTAATATTCTAATATATAAAATAGCAAACCTATGAAAAAATTCCTTGGAAAAAATGTTTTGTTCATTTACAAAATGAAGAAAAAGTCTCGCATCATTAATGTGATTGCGTTGTTACTGCTTTCATTTGTTACGTTAAATCCATCCTTGGGAGCCGTACCCCAAAATAGAGTCTCTGGTACAATTACCGATGCTTCAACCGGACAGCCTATGCCAGGGGTGAATATCCAAGTTAAAGGAACCACGATGGGAGCCATCTCTGACACAGATGGAAAATACGCACTCACGGTTAATGATCGGAATGACATCCTAATATTCTCATTTATCGGGTATGTGAGTCGGGAGATCCCTTGTGAGGGTAAAACAAATATTGATGTTGTTCTTACAGCTGAGGTTATGGGACTCGAAGAGGTAATAGTTGTTGGTTACGGAACACAAAAGAAAATTAACCTTACTGGAGCTGTGAGTACAATAAGCACTGAAGATCTAGCAAATATTCCAGTTACACAAACCTCAATGGCTTTGCAGGGAAAATTGGCCGGAGTAACAATTACTCAAAATTTTGGTGCACCTGGAAGTGATAATGGTACAATTCGGATTCGTGGGGTTGGAACGTTGGGAAGAAATGATCCCTTAATACTTATTGATGGGGTAGAAGGCAGTATGAACGATATTAATCCGAATGATATAGATAATATTTCTGTCTTAAAGGATGCCTCATCTGCAGCAATTTATGGTTCCCGTGCTGCTAACGGAGTTATTCTTATTTCAACCAAGAGGGGCAGTAAA
The DNA here is from genome assembly GCA_963737255.1 of uncultured Bacteroidales bacterium. Classification (GTDB taxonomy): domain Bacteria; phylum Bacteroidota; class Bacteroidia; order Bacteroidales; family VadinHA17; genus LD21. The sequence goes on along the minus strand of CAVTSB010000001.1, from coordinate 645,668 downwards.
AATGAGAAAATGTCAGTTACTTACAATGGTATATTTGGAATACAGACACCAACTAATTTGCCCCAATTGGTCGATGGTGAAACATATATGATTTTAAAAAATGAGAATGAAAGAAATCTAGGTCGACCCAATCTATATACTGATACTTATATTAGTGAATACAAAGAAAAAGCTGGTGAAGAGCCGTATTTTGATACGGATTGGTTTGATTTCGCGATGAAACCAAGTGCTCCTCAGACCCAACATTCTCTCACAATAAGAGGTGGATCTGATAAGATGACATCATTGGTTTCTCTCTCCTATTTAGACCAAGATGCTTTGATTGAAAATTCGAATTATACACGTTCTTCATTACGCTTTAACAATACTTACTTTGTTTCAGATAAATTGAGATTTACAGTAGATGGTTTTTTCAATCGTGAAGATAATAAAATTCCGAGCCAAAGCATTTCAAGTTTATTCCAAATGATGTGTGAAATACCCCCAATATATCCCGGATTATGGACAGATGGCACCTTTGGCGAAGGTTGGAATGGTAGTAATCCATTAGGTTTTATACGTGAAGGTGGAACCAACACAGAATTATCAACTCGATTACAGATGAATATTCGTCTAAGTTATGACATATTTAGTTGGCTAAATCTGGATTTTGGATATGCTCCGAAGTATCTTACCTCAAATCAAAAAGTTACAGCAAAACACTATACCTATAAAAGACTTGATGGAACAACTGGTAGGAAACCGGATGGTCTAAACAGTTTAAGTAACACAAATAACCGTTCCTTTGAAAACTTCTATCAACTAGTGTTAAGATACGATAAAACCTTCGGACGACACTTAACCAGTGGATTGATTGGATTTGAATCCAATGACTTCAGAAGTGATAATTTCTCTGCATCGAGACAAAACTACCTTTTGCCAGATTATGAAGTTCTGAATGTGGGCGATGCAAATTATAAAAACAATTCAGGATCAGCAAGTGAGTGGGCTTTAGCATCTTTTTTTGGTCGTGTAAATTACGCTTTTGATAACAAGTATTTATTTGAAGGTAATCTCCGTTATGATGGATCTTCCCGTTTTGCGTCGGAAAATAGATGGGGCATATTCCCTTCTCTGTCACTAGGTTGGAAAATAAAAGAAGAGGGATTTCTAAAGAATGTAAAGTTCATTTCAAGTTTAAAGGTTAGGGCATCTTGGGGTAAGCTTGGTAATCAGAATATTGCCAATTATCCGTATCTAGGTGTGATTAATATTAACCAACCCTATTATTTTGGAGAAACGGTTGTATCGGGTGGGGCTCAGAATGTTTTAGCAAACAAGGATGTAACTTGGGAAACAACCATCGTAACTGATGGTGGTATTGATTTTGGATTTTTTAATAATCGACTGACAGGATCATTGGATTTCTATAAAAAGAAAACAATAAATATACTTTATACTCGAGATATACCTTCTGTTATTGGGTTAACTGCCTCAGAACAGAATATAGCAAAAGTACAAAATATAGGATGGGACCTTCAGTTGAGTTGGAAAGATGATGTAGCCGATTTTACGTATGGTGTAGATTTTGTGCTCTCCGATGTTAGAAATAAAGTCTTGGATTTGTATGGTAAACCACAATATGGCAGGAATGTCATTTTTGAAAATGAAGAATTTCAAGCTTTTTACGGCTATGAAAACATTGGAATATATCGATCCCAAGAAGATTTAGAAAAATATCCACGTTTAAATACAAACTATAAATTAGGGGACTTGATTTTTAGAGATCTGAATAACGATGGGAAAATTGATCCGACTAATGATAAAAAGATAATTGGGTCAAATATTCCCCGTTATAATTTTGGAGTAACATTAAATTTTGGATATAAAAACTTTGACCTTAGTATTTTCTTCCAAGGAGTTGGTAAAAAGAATCTTTACTACAGTACAAGGCAGGCTGGATACAGTGGAAGCTATTATACATACCAATTAGGTCGTTTAGTTCCGGACGACCCCACAACCTATGACTCAGCTACCTGGATCAGAGTTAGTGAGGACAACCAAAATCCTGAGGATAACAGTTTCTTCTTATATAATGGAGCTTACTTACGCTGCAAGAACCTAGTGGTAGGGTATTCTGTACCAGTGTCAATTTTAAACAAACTTAATATAGCTGGGATAAGACTCTATGTAACAGGCCAAAACCTTTTTACTGTGGATGATTTGTTTATTAATTTTCTTGATCCCGAATCTCCCAACTCAGTTCAGGGAGCAATGTTCTATCCGAATACGAAGGTAATTGCAGCAGGTATCGATATAAAGTTCTAACCTTTAACATTTAAGTATTATGAAAACCATACATAAATATCTTCTTCTCTCATTATTTATTTTTGCCTCATGCGAAGATTATTTGAATAAATTCCCATTAGATCAACCATCGGACGCTACTTTTTATTCAAATCAACAAGAGCTAATTATGGCTGTTAACGCCTGTTACAATTATGTGGCTTATCGCATTGAATGGAGCATTCCATCCCAATTATGCCTTGAAGCCGTGACTGATGTCTTTGCAACAAGATCAAGTGGGTCAAACTTTAACACAATAAAGACAGGAGCATTAGGCTCAGAGAGCACTTTACCGAGAAGTGTGTGGAGTTATTGTTATGCAGGCATTAACAGAACTACTGCTCTTTTGGAAAATATGGGAAAGGCAGAAGAAGTTACTGATCCTGCCTTATTCAAAAGAATTAAGGGCGAGGCCCGTGTGATCCGTGCAATTAATTATATAGAACTAATTCAGAAATTTGGAGATGTTCCTTTGGTTGATAAATTAATTACTATCGAGGAAGCTTCTAACCTTACTCGGACATCAAAAGATCAAGTTCTCCAATTCATTTATACGGAATTGGACGAAGCTTCAGTAGATCTTCCTCTTAAATATGATAATAACTCAGACAAAGGTCGGATAACAAAAGGAGCTGCATTAGCTCTAAAAGCGCGCGTAGCACTTTATAACGAGGATTGGCAAATTGCTAAAGATGCATCCAGAGCATGTATGGACCTGAATGTTTATAAGCTATATCCAAGCTATAGGGATTTGTTTAAATATGCTGGGGAATACAACTCCGAGATAATAATTGATTATCAATATATGCAAAAGGAAAGAGAATATGCATTGCAGCAGCAAGTCGGTACCCGTAATTCTAAAGGAACTATACAGCAATTCCCTACAGAAGATATCATTGCATCATTTGAATGCACCGATGGTAAGCCAGTGGATGAATCACCATTATATGATCCGACGAATCCTTTTGCAAACCGTGACCCAAGACTTTTCGGGGCCGTTATTGTACCTCGAGTTTGGGACGGAGTGACCGTCAAAACAGAAGGCACAGTATTTTATGGATTTGAATTTATGTCATCAAAAGAAATTCTATATCAAGAAGATGGTAAAACTATGTTTCCAACTTGTTTATATCAGAAAGAAAGAACAGTTTTGGATCAAAAGAGTGGGAAAACGGTAGAAAATCAGGATGTTACTAATCCATATGCTTCTCGAACCGGCTACGTTAGTTATAAATACATGGATGAAGCTAATGTCGTTACCCCCAACAACTGTTTTTTAAACATTATTTTATGCAGATATGCTGAAGTTTTATTAACCTTTGCTGAGGCTTCTATCGAATTAGGGCAGGTAGACCAAAGCGTTCTGGATGCAATAAACATGATAAGAGCGAGAGCTTACGGTAATACGACTTCCAGTGGTACCGATATTGATGCAACAAATTATCCAAAAATACTTACAACAGATCAAACTGAATTGAGAAAAGTTGTTCGTCGTGAACGTAAAGTAGAACTCTGTTTTGAGGGTTTCCGTTTTGAAGACCTAAAACGTTGGGGAATACTAGTTAAGGCTTTGAACCAACGTAGGAATTATGGAAGGGCCGAAAACTTTAACATGTTAAATGCAACAGATATACCTCAAATTGACGATGATGGACTTGTTACATTTCCATATGCAGAAGATTTATATGGTTTGCAAAATGAAGTACGGAAACTTAGGTTTTATGAAGAATTTGGCATAGTCCCGGAAAACTATAATTTATGGCCAATTCCAATTGGTGAAATTCAATTAAATTCAAATCTAACACAAAATCCTGGGTACTAAAGACAACTATCCAAAATGGATGAATATTTTCAAGTTAACTGAAGTAAGCTGCATTCATCGAAATATTGCGAATAATTCAAGCAGTTCACAGCAGATATTAAATAATTGAAAAAGGTTACCAATTTAATAGACCGCCTTTGAAATTAAAGTAGAACTTAAATTTTGTATTAAAGTAAATTTAATAAGACGTGTATGAAAAAAACTAGAAACTATCATTTTGTAATTATGCTCTTAATTACATGCATTACATTTTGCGCAAATGCTCAAAATGCAAATGAATCTGTAGTAAATGTTACTGTAGATTTTTCTCAAGAACTTCAGCTTTGGGATGGGTTTGGAGTAAATTATGTAGAGTTAGCCCAATCGACCGACCCAATAACTGATCCTCAGGAATATGGTGGTTTCAGTCTGCTCTCCGAAGGTGAAAGGCAAGAAATAATAGACTTAATTTTTGGTGTTGACGGACTTCAACCCTCACTCATAAAAATGTTTTTTGACCCTTTCCACCAGAAACAGCCTGGTGGGGTTTTTGATCACGAGAGCACAACCCGTTGGATGCGATACTTTGTACAAGAAGGGATAAAGAAAACTAAGGAAAGAAATGGGGATGAAATTGACATTATTACTACTCTTTATGGACCACCTGCTTGGGCTACGAAACAAAAAATTCTTCGTGGAAGAGATCTTGATCCTTCACAGAATGAGAACTTGGCGCTATACATGATTGACTGGGTTAAATTCTTGGTCGAAAAGGAAAAGCTTCCGGTGAAATACCTCTCCTTACACAATGAGGGAGAATCTCCTAACAGATGGCCACTTGATGGTAGTCATGGGAATATTGGAAAAGGCCACGATTATAATGCTTTCTGGCGTCCTTGGGATGTGGCACATTTTCTTGATTTTATGCCCCCTATGATAAAGGATGCTGGATTAGACGTAGGATTAACACCTGGAGAATGTGCAACTTGGAATAATTTTGCGAATTATTGGTACCAATGGGCTATTTATGATAATCCCAGAGCAATGAAAAATATTTCCCTAATTACAAGCCATGGATTTGGTGAGGGTAATACCATTAATTCAAGAGCAACGGATTTTCTACATTTAACACGTCCTGATCTACATGCTTGGACCACTTCAATGACTTGGGGAACCAGGAAAATGGTAAATCCTTATGATTTCATTGATCTGATACGACGAAACATATATGATGCCAAAGTGAATGCAGTTATTCCATGGGCATGCATACAAACCGCTACATGGGTAGGCGGTGATCCTAATCCAGGAACAACATTTTTTGTCAATTCTGACGGTTCATACGAGGTTAAACCTCAGTATTACTTTTTCAAACAATTAACCCTGGCTGGTAGAAAAGGCATGTCAGTTGCTACAGTTAAGACTCAAGCTGACTCTGGCATTGAACTTATCGCATTTGCCCAAAATAATACCACATACCCAAGTTCATTGATATTAATTAATGTCTCAGATTCTCCAAAACAGGTTGAAATAAGTATTGAAGGAATTAAAACAAGTTCCCTTTCACATACACGAACCAGTAAAACAGAAAAATATGTTTCACTGGGCAAATTAAAGATCTCCAATGGGAAACTGACTTATTTGGCTCCAGCCGGTTCAGTGACAACTTTTTTGGAGACAAAATGACCTTATAAAACAGGCATGAATTTTTGTAATGTAGTTAGAATATTAAACAGCTAAGAAACCAAGAAATTTAGAGTGGAGTAATTAGAATGGACTTTTAAGTTTGTAGGATAGATAGTTGGTTTTTGTTAGGGTAATTTTAAAAATGAGTAAGCCTTCAAATTTGGTTTTACTCATTTTTTATTAGGAATAGACTAAGAAACTTTATGAGGTGAGTAATTTAGAAGATAGATTCTACCGGCTTTTTACATCCCGGCCTTAAAGTAAACACATAATGCTGGTGCCTTTCTTTTAATCCATTCCCAAAAATAACTGTCTTTTTTATAATCAGCTCAAGAGGCAGAGGTTGTAAAAATTTTGACTGGAAGGAGAATCCATGTCTGGGTAAAGAGATCCTCCTGATGCTGGTTCATAAAGAAATCCCATTTGATGAGGCTCTTTATAATAACATTAAGAACCCGCAGGAGCTCCGAAAGTCAATGATTCCGATGCATTCTAATAATAGTTTCCTCAGGTAAAATACGGAGTATATGTTTTAGCCCACAAAGCGTACTCCCAGCCTGATATAATATCATTTAACAGATGCCGGTTATAACTGGAGCCTACTCTCCCTTTGAAACTGGCTTGTTCAACAATAACTCCATCAGCTCCGCTTCTTCGGTATTTTATGTGAACTTTAGAAACTTTGCCTGTCGACATCCTTGTAAGTTCTCCCCAAAGATGATAAACTCCGTCAGCGAGTTCCCTGTCCTTATAGAAAATGCCATCTTCTTTTCCGAAAATAATCTCCGTAAATAGAAGCTCTTCACCATCGAACCAAACTGTTATTGGCAGCTTCGACACAACAGAATGTTTTTTGTTGGTTCCCTCAGCAGAATTCTGTGTCATCGCCTAAATATCTTTGTTAGTATACAAGATATAAGATCTTATGCACCTTTGTTTGAAACAACCATCACTTATTCATTGCATGAAATGTTAAAGCTCTATCATCAAATTCAGGTAATAAGAGGTTATTAACAAGAACTTTTTCCTGATTTATAACAATAAAAGAATCAACATTAACATTAAAATCTCTTCGTACTGAAGGTTCTGTCTGAAGTTTATTCCAGCTAATTATTAAAACAGTTAGTCCGAGGTAAATTAATGGATAAATCCAAAACAAGTAATCCCTGCGATATCCCAAACGCTTCAAAGTCATGTCTTTTGATTTATTACTTAGTAACCTTTTTAAATTTTACGTTAAAATAAATAGAACCTGATTTGAATATTATTATGATAAGACAATTGGTTTAGGGTAAAGTTCATTAAGCAAGACTAAAATGTGTACGCCCTTTATCACAAATAAAATGCAGTCCTGGTCGTTTTTGACAATACCTGAATACTATCTGGTATTCCCCCCAATTTATTTTGTAAATGAGTTTCATTGTGTTCTCTTCGTTACAAAATTGCCGACTGATGGCTTATATAAGCAGCGCAAACTCTAAAACTTGATCACGCTGAGATCGAGTATAGGGAATCGGATTGTGTCACATGCCGGCTGTAATCAGCGATGGAGGAGATTTTTAGTTCCGGACTGTGATAGCTACATTCCCTCTTTTGTGTCCTTTGTCGACATATCTGTGAGCCTCAGCTATTTGCTCAAAGGGATACCGTCTGTCAATGACTGGCTTTAGCTTTCCCATCTCAATAAGATCTTTAAGAAAAAGGAGATTCTCCTTCAGCTCATCAGCTACTCCACCAATTACTTTCTTGTTGCTTGTCATTGATGTCCAAAAGCCTCTGACAATTGATGATAACGACATATGGACAGCTCGCAGATAGATCCCATTTTGGTTTAATGATTTTACACAACCTGTAAACGGGCTTTTGCCTGTCGTGTCAAAAATAATATCATAGGTCTGGCCATTTTTTGTAAAATCCTCCTTCGTGTAATCAATAACATTATCGGCTCCCAGCGATTTAACTAATTCTACGTTTGCGGTACTGCATACTCCGGTGACCTCCGCTCCAAAATTTTTGGCAATCTGTACCGCTGCAGTACCCAGACTACCGGAAGCGCCATATATAAGTACATTTTGGCTGCTCCTTATATTCCCTCTTCTGAGAAAATGCAATGCTGTGTTTCCACCAAAAGGAATTGTGGCAGCTTCCTCATAGCTTATATGTGCCGGTTTTATGACAAGTGTTGCATCTTCCCGCAGACATATATACTCAGCGTTAGCACCAAGATTCAATCCTGCCTGACCAAATACCTTGTCACCTTTTCTAAACAGTTTTACATTTTTGCCTGCTTCCTCAATTTCACCGGCCAGTTCATTACCGAGTATTGTTATTTTTTTAGGCTTCGTGAGTCCGTTGAAAAACCTTACTGCAAATGGGTCAGCCTTTCGCATACGACAGTCTCCTGATGTTACAGTTGTCGCATATATTTTTATCAGCACCTCATCGTCTTTGGGAGCTGGCTTTGCTACCTCTTTGAGTTGCAAAACATCTGGTGATCCATACCTGGTGTATACAATTGCTTTCATAAGTATTTATATATTATGACCTTCAGCAAGCTTTACATTATAATGAAATCTTTCAGGATTATGCCACTTTCGGGCTATCCGGACAATTATTGAAGTAATGGCCCTATACTTGCTTTGTTCCCTTTTAGTTGCCTGTAAAATAGGGCATTTTTCTGCTCGCCTGCCTCATTAAATCATCGACAAGTCTGGCTGGGGTACCCAATGAAGATGATAGTTTGTGATCATAATTCCAGATCATTTTCTTTGTACCTGAATCATGAATAGATAATGACGCAATAGCTTCATTTGTAGCTCCTGTTGTGCCAACAAGCAAACTAACAGCAATGGCTGCACCCTCCGACATTGGCTTGGATAAGGAATAATTAGATGATAAAATTCCGTCCACACCAAGGTACTGACACATTTCATAAGGAGTTAATATTTTATCACCATTAGCTCCTGCTTTTGTTAGAAGAGCAATAGTTGTTTCCACATCCTGAATCTCAACTGAGATATTACCTTGCATTTTTCTTTTTAGCATCCAGCTATACATTTCCCGTTGAAAATTAACCGACTCAGTTTTTTGCTGTTCAATAAGGGCTGCTGCGTCAACATTCTTTTTAGCTGCAATTGAAACTTTAGGGGGAACAATTGCAATAATTTTTTGATTCTGAGCAAGGTATCGTGCGTCCGGTGAATAGAATATCTTTGCGCAGCTTTGAAGCATAAATGCTACAATAACAAGAAGAAAAATTGGTTTTTTCATAGTCTAAAGAATTAAAATTAACATGAAATCTAATTAAGAGTATTTGTTTTGATTTACTACAGGCTCAATTTGTATTAAAGGGTTAGCAGGAAAGCTTAACTTTTGCCAAAATCATCCGATCCTGGAGTGAGCCATATTTCATCCATTCATAATTTTGTTAAAATCAAATTTGCTTAATGCTGTATAAACAGTTCTATCCCAACAAAGTTCAATTTCAATTCTAATCCGCAGAACTTCTCCCTTTTGGTTGGATATGAAAAGTTAATGTATACCTTTATTGCTATACACGGGACGTTAGCTCAGTCGGTTTAGAGCGCTTGCTTCACACGCAAGAGGTCACTGGTTCGAATCCAGTACGTCCCACAGTGAAACTGAAATCATCACGAACCCCGGGTCAACTCCCCGGCGGCCTCGTTAATAATACTATTCAACCTGATAATGATCATTGCCAGTAAACCTCATAATCAGCCAGAATAAATGAATAAACAGAACCGGATCATTTCAATCGATATATTGCGGGGACTTACACTTGTTCTGATGCTTTTTGTAAATGACCTCCACATGCCGGGAGTACCGGCATGGCTTGGCCACTCAGAAGCAAATTTTGACGGAATGGGACTCGCCGATTGGGTCTTCCCCGGATTCATGTTCATGGTGGGAATGTCCATCCCCTATTCCATAGGTAACAGGAGAGCAGGTGGTGAGAACACACTTTCAATCTGGAAACATATACTGGTAAGAACTATCAGCCTCCTTATCATAGGGGTGCTGATGAGCAATTCAAGAAATGTGAATGCTGAATTTACAGGTATGAGCAAAAGTCTCTGGTCATTCATAATGTACTCAGGAGTTTTTCTCATATGGAACAGATATAAAGCCAATAAAAATTTCTATCTGATTAATGGGCTCAGATTGTCAGGAGCACTGATGATTGTGGTTATGGTCTATATTTTCCGGTCGGACGGAAATGCCGGTTTTTCATTCAGATCGTGGGGTATCCTCGGAACAATAGGCTGGGGTTACCTTATGGCTTCCATTGTTTACATGGGGGCCCGCGACAATCTTTTAAAAACTGCAGCTGCTTTGCTCTTTTTCCTTGTAATGAATATGCTTTCAAAACTGCATCTCCTGGAATTTCTAAATCCTGTCAAACCAGCCTTTGGAGTCATTATAAATGGGAATGCTCCTTTTATTGTCCTTTCAGGCTTATTTATAACCCTGGTACTGAAAAAGCTTTTAAAAGATGATATCAGAAAAACATTTCTTTCTGTTCTTTCTATCGGTGTTTTAAGTCTTATTTTCGGTCTTATTCTTCGAAACTGGTTCATCATCTCAAAAATTCAGGCTACCCCAAGCTGGGGATTGATCTGTAACGGGATAACCACTATATTATTTGCATTCCTCTTCTGGATAATAGATATTAAGAAGAAGATCACATGGGCACTCTTTTTAAAACCTGCGGGAGAAAACTCTCTTACAGTATACCTGGTTCCTGATATGTTCTATTACATTATCTGGGGACTGGGGCTGCCGGTACTCTTCTATAAAAATTCTGATATACCTTTGGTCGTCATAGCCGGGTCGCTGGTTTGGGCAATAATAATGGGGGTATTTCTCCCCATTCTCCTTAAACGACTGAACTTCTCATTAAAGCTATAAATAATAATATTGAGTTCCAATTTTAACCCGCAAGGAATAATATCCGGTTTCCTGAACAAAAAAATCTGCTGCTTCTGTAACAAATGATGACAGATTTATCACATTTTCAGGGATTTGAGACCTTATTGTTCTCTGATATCCTGCTTTCACCCCTAAATGTAATAATTCAAACATTTTTAACACAAAACTGTTTGACTTTAACGGATAGTTAGCCGAACTTTGCAAAGAAGACTGGCTGCAGGCGCAGCAGATTTAATATGCTTTTATGCTGTTACTGAATAAAATTATGACACTGATGAAAATAATTTTATTTATATTTCTGGCAGTTGTGTCCACTGCACCTTCTTACGGTCAGAAGGAATCCAAAAAGCATGTGATTACCGGTTATGTGGTTGATGTTGATCAATACCCTGTAGTTGGAGCCATTATAATAATTAACAATGAAAAAACAAGTGTTGTTACTGATGTGAGGGGCTATTATAAAGTAAGAGCCAATCCTTATTCAGAATCGATAGGCGTTATTTCAATAAAAAACGGGATAATCCAGGAAGCTATCAATGGGAGGAGAAGGATAAATTTTGCCTTCCAAAATTCAAATCCACCGGTTCCTGATCAATATCTTATTAAGAAACTCTCACAGGATGAGGAAGAAATAAATATTGGCTATGGCACTGTCAAGAGGAAGAACCTTACAACATCAGTCAGTAAAATTGACGGTTCAGACCAGAGATTTGCATCATACAACTCAATTTATGATATGCTGCAAGGTTCGGTACCCGGAGTTTCAGTAAATAAAGGAAATGTACGAATAAGGGGAATTTCCTCGTTCAGGCTGAGCAATGAACCTTTGTTTGTGGTTGACGGCATACCTGTCAGCTCAATAGCAGATATCCCGCCTCAGATGGTAAAATCGATCGAGGTACTCAAAGGCTCATCCGGTGCGATTTATGGATCAAGAGGTGCAAATGGTGCAATCCTTATAGATCTGAAAGGCCCTCCCATGAGAGACCCTTTGCCGGTAACATTTCCCGGGAAAGTGCCATTTGCAACGACCCAGCCTGCTACAAATATTCAGGTGAATGGTGCTACCCTGAACGGCACGGTTAGTGCCAATAATCTTCCGACTTCAGTAACATTTGAATATGGTACAACTCCCGGCTATGGAAATGCAATAATGGCTGATCAAAGTCCTGTTACAGGGAACACATCTACCAGTGTTACCGGAAGGATTTCGGACCTTAAACCCGGAATCACCTATCACTACAGAGTAGTTGCAACAAATTCTCTTGGAGCAACAATAGGTATCGATATCCCCTTTACAGTCCTGGGTGAAGTTCCTTCAACTGAAACTCATGAAGCAACAAAAACCTCACCCCGGACGGCACAATTAAATGGTACGGTCAATGCCGGTCATTTGCCAACTGTGGTGACTTTTGAATATGGCACCTCTGTAAATTACGGCGCTGCAATTGCTGCTGCTCAAAGTCCGGTAGCCGGAAATACCTCCGGCATGGTTAGCGCATATGTTACGGACCTTAAAGCCGGTACGACTTACCATTACAGAATTGTTGCAACAAACGACCAGGGAACGACTTATGGCGATGACAAATCTTTTAAATCGGAATATGTGATAGGAGAACATCTGAATGGCGGTTACATATTTTATGTTGACGAAACAGGAGAACATGGGCTGGTATGTGCACCATCCGACCAGGACAGAAGTGCTTTATGGGGCAACTGTACTCCGGCAGGAGCGGCTGGCAAAGCTGTCGGTACAGGTAATAAAAATACAACCGATATTGTACTTGGCTGTCAGGCAGAAGGAATCGCGGCCAAATTATGTTATGATCTGGAACTGGATGGATATAATGACTGGTTTTTACCATCAATTGATGAATTGTTTTTTATGTACGAAAATTTACATGAAAAAGGATTAGGCGGTTTTGAAGATTCCTACTATTGGAGTTCCACTCAGGACAGGCACGGGGCATGGGTTGTGAGCTTCTTTTATGGAAGCAGGAGTAATCACGGGAGAATTGAAAATTCGATCAGAACCCGTGCAATCCGGGCTTTTTAGTGCACTATAAATGACAACCTGATCTGACAATCCAGACCACCGGTTCTCCACCACGGGGGCTTTTGTTTTTAAAAAGATGCTATGTGTCATAGCCGGACAATAACCGGATTATTACTTACGTTTGATAATCAGATGTGTGTTCAATCTTAAGTTAGATCATAGCAAATGATAGCAGCGTCATTCAGATGTTTTAAAAGAATTTTGAGAAATATCAGGTCAGGTATCATCCTGAACAGGATAGGGTTGGGTAAAACAGTCTGCTTCGAAAATCCCCTTGAGGAGATTGCGATAAAGTACATCCCCGGTGATACAGGCAGGCAGGGAAAATACTTCGCAAAACATTATGGCCGGGATGAATATGAAATTGAGCCCGATTCAAGTTGCATTCTCATGGGTGTAATGGAGGGTAAACCAATCAGTAAAGCAAGGTATAACAGATATCACCTGATTGAAGGAGTCTACTGGACCAGAAAAATTCAAACGCAGGTACCTGATAAGGTTTTTGACACTTCGTGCGTTGCATAAGGTCTGCCAGACGGATGATTTTGTCCCGGGAAATCCTTAAAATAATCCCTCTTAATAATAGCTAATACCCGGGTAAAAAAAATCCCGGGCAACCAGCCCGGGATCTAATCATCAATTTATTAAGAATTATCACTCCTCTGACGATTCAGGTAAAATGAGTGCATAACCGATTACGTATACACTGCCTGAGGCAGAAACTGTAAACGTGTCCGATGTTGCTTCACCCAAACCAACGTGTATGTAAGGATAATCTGCAGGATCAATTGTATAAACTCCGCCGGCTTCCGGCAGCATTTCATTGCCTATGTACAGGGCGGTTTCACTCATCGCAAAGCCCGGAAGTAAAGTGATTGTTGCCGTTGCTGTTCCGCCAAAATAATGAACGGCCATATCACCTACCTTTGTACCTTCGGTCCCGTTGCTCTGGCCGGCGTTTATGAATAACTCATATCTTGAAATAAATGTTTCATTCTCTGAAATAGCGCCGTTTGTCCATCCCCATTCATCAAAGTCCATAATACCATCATCGTTCATGTCAAGACTTGAAAAACTATGTACCATCAGGTTGTATGTTTTACGTGCAAAGGCGACTAAACCCTCAGGCTTTTCCTCGTCAGGCTCCTGAACAAGTAACTCCCGCAAGGTTGTAATGCAGCCATTTGCATCAGTTATTACAACACTGTAGGTTCCCGGGCCGAGTTCCTGCAGGTCTTCGGAGGTTGCGCCGTTACTCCATAAATAAGTATATGGAGCCGTACCCCCCGAAACAGTCACATCAATAGCGCCATCAGCAGCCCCAAAGACCGAAATACCGGTCGCTTCACCGGATGCCGAAATCGCTGATTCAGGCTGTGCAACAACAATGTCAGCAACGGTTGCAACACATTCATTGGCGTCGGTTACTGTTACAGAATATGTACCTGCGGGAATCCCGTCCAGATCTTCACTTACAGCACCAGTATTCCAAAGGTATGCATACGGAGCAGTGCCATCCGATACTGTAATGTCAATTTTACCTGTTGAAGCTCCGAAGCATTTAACGTCTGTTACTGAAGCTGTTGCGCTTATTTCACACTCCTCAGGAGGTTCGCAGCATTCGGGTGAATAGGTCAGATAGAACCACCATCCGCTTCCGGGCCCTTCAATATTCCCTGCAAATGCGGTTTCTGCAGATGGAGCTAAGACATCGCCGTGAATAATAATGTAAAATGCGGGTGCATCACATTTCAGACCAAGCTCAGCCAGGGTAAAGCTTAAGTAAATAACCTTATCCCCCTTTGCAACACGATACTTAAAAGGGAATTGTCCCGTGGGCGGCCTGCTGGTGAAAGGCATGGTGGCGCCGATCCACATTTTAATGTTATCATCATCATCTTTAAAACCTTCCGTGGAGGTAATTTCAATATACAGGGAATCCTTATCATTCCCTACGAATACATCGCCTGCATCGATACTCTGACCGGCAATAAAATCATACTTCACAAGGTTACAAAGTTCTTCCTTAACAGGAAATTCGTCACTTGTCAGCACGGCCGATTTCGCGGTGGAGAAAAAGACTGACTGATCATCTATAGTAAGGTCGTTTACAAAGCTGAGCTCTTCATCAGCTTCCGGTTTTGAGCAGCTCACAAGAACTGCCAGAACAATTGCAATGGTAAAAAACAACTTTTTCATTTTCATCTTTTAAAGATTATTTGTCAGGTTATTCAAATATTAATTTTTTCTTTTTTTGCACCATTAAAATGAATTTAGGTGCCAGATAAAATTAACCTTACACACTGATGCAATCAAGGGTCATAAGTCCGGTCAATGGGAAAATGAATAGCTTTTATGATATGCTATTCAAAAAGAAATTCAATATTGTCAACATTCATAAGTCAATTGATAACCGGAAAATAACCACTCGTCAAAATCCCGATTTACTTTATAGACTTTAGTGTAAACAGGTTCTTTTAATAATCCGATTTATTAGTTATAATTCTGATATACTGATATTTAAATTGATCTGAAATGCAATTTATCAACCAGGCCTGAATTTGACGAAAGCATGATTTTTCAGGATTAAAAATTGCAAAGACTGCAATACCTGACTGGAAAAACAGGGATTTTTCAAAGCCCCAACGTCATAAAATCCCCACCAGCCAGAAAAGATATACTGTAAATAATGATCTGAAAAAACCTTAAAACAAAATTGACATCAACCAAAACAAGGCATATCTTTGTTTTGGCTCAGATGCAAGAAATCAGATTGCCGGCCGCCTTAACTATTGTAAAATGATAGCTGAAAAATGCAGCCTTTCAAAAAATGATTTATTTATTCCAAGAGTATGAAGAACCTGCTTCCGTTTATCTGGCTGTTTATGTTATTCAATACGGCTCTCCTCGCACAGGATGATGAGTTAATCAGGGTAAAAGCAGGTACAAAGGTGAGCGATTACTTTCCTCCCGGCGAAAGATACCGATTTCCGGACTTTATCGAAGGAATGCTTGTGTTTAAAAACGGACTGGCCAGTCCTGCCAGATTCAATTACAATATTCTGTCGGGTGAAATGGACTTTCTTAAGTCGGGGGATACCCTTTCAATCGTCAACAAGAAGGATATCAGCTATATTGCCATTGCACAGGACACTTTTTATTATAAGGATGGCTACATCGAACTTATAGCCGGCGGCCCATTAAAAGTCGGCAAAACCAGGTATGTGAAATTGAAGGACATTGAAAGAAAAGGAGCTTTCGGTATGACTGAGAGAAATTCGTCAATTGACACATACAGCTCAGTTCCTTCGCCCGGTAACTTATATGAACTGACCCCAAATGAGGACTGGATACTACAGAAGGAAACGGATTACTATGTGTCGGCAGCAGGAACTGATTTTGTCCTCTTCACCAAAAATAATGTCATGCAGATCTTTCCTCAGAAGAAGAAAGCCGTAAAGGAATACCTGAAATCGAATAAAGTTGACTTCAAATCGGGGGATGATCTTCTCCGGCTGGCCAGGTTCCTGGGAGAGTTGTAAGAAATATGTATTATAATACGTATTTTAATTTAAAGAAATACGTATTATAATACGTATTTTATTTTTACGCTGCCGGCCTCTCAACCGGAACTATTTCAACCTCGATAAGCCGGGTCTGACGCAGGACCTTCATCCCTGTCGGCTTTCTTATAAGACCGCCTCCTATAAGATGTCTGGTCAGATCGCCCGATCCTGCCATGGTTCCGCCGTCAAATTCAATCACTATATCCCCTTCAAGGAGGTTTGCATGCGCTGCAGGCGATGAATTTTCAACTCCCGCGATCAGAAGCCCTTTCTTTGAATTAAGCTTGTGAAAATTCTTTATCCTTGGATTTATTTCAACCTCATGGATTACCAGTCCCAGGTAAGCCTTTATCACCTTGCCATCCCTGATCAGATACCTGGCGATTTCCTTTACGGTATCAATACCGATTGAAAAACTTAGTCCCTGTGCGCTTGGAATAATCGCTGTGTTAATCCCGATCACTTCACCATTAGTGGCTATCATCGGACCCCCGGAATTTCCCGGGTTCATAGCGGCATCCGACTGAAGTATATCATCAATGAGGTGGCCATCAGGCGATCGCATGGTCCGTCCCACGCCGCTCAGAACGCCCACCGATACCGAATGCTGATACCCGTACGGATTCCCTATTGCGATCACGAACTGTCCTATCTTAAGGTCATTTGAAGAACCCAGCCTGGCGGAAGTGTATCCTGATCCGAATATTTTAATTATTGCAATATCCGTATCCCTGTCAATGCCGGTTACCTCACCGGCAAACTCATCCCCGTCGAGCAAGGTAACATTCAGCCTGGCTGAATTTGCGACCACATGGGCATTGGTCAGGATAAGTCCGTCGCTTGAAAATACAAATCCGGAGCCCGATCCGGCAATTCTTTCCCTGCCGCTGACAATTCCGTAATTGTCGATCTTTACAACAGCATTCTTGACTTTGTCAACAGCCGTGACTATTATTTCTGAAAACGGATCCATTTCTGTTATGGTTGTCTGGTATTTAATTAAAAATCAGTAGTTGCGTGTTGCAGGCTGCGGGTTGCAGGTTGCACGGTTGCAGGCTGCAGGTTGCAGGTTGCAGGTTCATACTAAATAATCCTAAATCCGCAATCCTCAATCCTCAATCCGCAATATCCAACCCCCCCTGGTAACAACTAAGTAACAACCTTCTGTACCGAAAAGTTATCCGCCATATTACTTTTTATGCTGCCGGTTGTTAATTTTAGTACCGGGCAGAACGCGTCATTATCCGGAAATGATCTAATTTTAAACAGGCTATTGATTGATTTAATAAATATATTGCAGTCATGACAGACAACAAAGAAACAAACCGGGAATCCTTTAAAGTATCAGGTGAAGATCTGATGGACAAGGTAAAGCAGATAATCAAAGAAGGAAATGCACGAAAGATCATAATAAAGAACGAGAAAGGGGATGTCATAATGGAATTCCCGCTGACTATCGGGGCGGTAGGCATACTCCTGGCCCCGGTTTTTGCCGCGGTCGGTGCAATAGCGGCACTGGTGACCGACTGCGAAATAATTGTTGAGAAAAGGGCCGGGAAAGAAGAAAGCTGATCGCGATCCCGGTCCCTGATTTATTTTCCCTTGTAGTCGAACGATTTATCAGGATAAGGAGGCACCGGAGGCGTTATCACCGGCTTTTCCTTAATGAGTTTCAGCAGGTGCTCAACTGCCGTTTCAAGCTGCTTATCCCTGCCATTATACGCTTCATGGGGCAGGTTGTCAACAGGAATGTCGGGTTCGACACCCCAGCCTTCGATAAGCCACTCTCCTTCAGGAGAGTAAACACCCGTTTCAGCTGCCGTGGCAATCCCGTTATCCACAAGCCTGTTGCCAGATGAGAGCCAGATCTCGCCACCCCATGTCCTGACTCCAATCAGCTTACCGAGTCCCAGCCGCCTGAATCCTTCTGAAAAAGCTTCCCCGTCCGATGCCGTGTTTTCATCCATTAAAACCACGAGATGGCCTGTGAATGCATATTGCATATTGGGAGTAGATTTCCCGACCCTTGGCGCCCAGTAAAACCATGCCTTGCGCATCAGTTTCTCAAGCAGCCAGCTGTCGATGTTTCCTCCGCGGTTGTGCCTGACATCGATTATAAGGCCCTCCTTTGCGATTGCAGGATAGAAATTCTCCACGAAGTCATCATAATCGCCGCCGCCCATTGCCCTGAGATGCAGGTAACCCAGCCTGCCAGAGGATGATTTTTCAACCTCAAGGCGGCGGGTGTACTCCCATTCACTGTAACGAAGGTTTGAAACGGCCGAAGCAGCAAGAGGCTTGACAACCTCCTCATAAACGGCTCCCTTTGCATCCTTCAGTTTCAACCTGACCTGCACATCGGCCCTGTTTACAAACAGCTGGTTTATATGCGGGAAGTCGAGAACATTCATTCCATTCACTGCCGTTATTACATCCCCTTCACGCACCTTCACTCCCGGCCTTCCAAGTGGTGACAGTTCAGCAGGGAAATCAGGATCGGCCTGATAAATATGTTCAATGGTATAACCTCCCTTCTCTATATTGCGTCTGAGCACGGCTCCCAGGTAACCATTTGAAATATTGTCGCCGGGTGTGCGCTTGTCGCCTCCGTAAACGAACATGTGGAGAGCTGACAGTTCGGAGATCATCTGAGCCAGCAGGTCGTCGAGTTCATTACGGTCGGTTACCCTGTCAACCAGCGGGCTGTACACATCGTAAATTTTCTGCCAGTCGACTCCATGCATATCGCGGTCATAGAAATAGTCGCGCTCCATGCGCCATGCGTCACGGACCATCTGCTTCCAGTCTTCTGCCGGATCAATTGTAAAAGCCCATTTTGTAAGGTCGACAATATTCTTTTTAGGCTCAGGCTTTTTACCATCTGCTCCGATAACGACAATACCGTTTTTGTCCCTGATCAGAAGCTTTTTCCCATCGCCTGAAAGTGAAAAGTTATTAATCGAGGTAGCGATGCTCACCACTTCATTGTCTTTTTTGTTCGTGATCTTCAGGGCATTCAGGTTCGAAGTGTAATCAGCAGGATTTACCTCGGTCCAGTAGATCCATTCATCGTTCAGGTCGAAGCCGGCCAGATTGGCGGCTTTCATTGGAACCAGGTAAAGACGTTTGGTTATCTCATTGAGGTCAACAACATTGCTCACTGGTTCCGCTTTTGTTTTATCTGCCTTCTTTTTATCGGTCTTTACCACTGCAGCTTTTGCAGTATCTGCCTTTTCCGCAGTCAGTTCATCAGCTTCGCGGAAGGGGAATACGGCCGAAGTGTTAAGTGCAACCGCATATATCCTGGCAGTTTTTTCATAGTACGGTTCAGGCTGCCTGCTTCCCCACGGACTTCTGACTGCTGTGTTGAAAGTGCGCTCCGAAATGAAATAGAGCCATTTACCATCGTTGCTGAAACGCGGCAAATAATTTTCCTGCCGGTCGGTTGTAATATTGTATGATTTCCCGGATTTTACATCATATATTTTAATGTACGCGGTCTGATTGTCGGCAAAATCGGTATAGGCCATCCAGCGGCTGTCGGGTGACCATGCAAACGGAGGCTGAAAGCCAAAATTATTCTCTTCAATGAGAACCGACGTCCCGGTGCTTTTCGAAAAGAGCAGGAGCCTGTTATCCTTCTCATTGTAAACGATATAATTACCATCAGGCGAAGGCAGGAAATTTTCAATGAGGTTCTTCGAGCCCTTAGTTACCTGCTGCGGAACATTAAAGCCATAGTTATCAGCTTTCCAAATCTCAAACTCACCAGATTCATCCGACAACATCATTATCTCATTCTCTGCATTTGCATATGCTGCGTTTTTGTATCTTATGCCGTATTTACGGGTCACTTCCGACCATCTGTCACCCTCAGCCGGAACAGAAAAGACGCGGCCCCGGGAAGTGATTACCACCTGGTCGCCCTTTTGTGAAAGATCAACGGAAGTGATCTTCGATTTGGGATCATTAATCCATTGCACCCTTCGCTGGTCAAAATCGGAGACAAGCTTAATATCGGTCTTGCCGGTTTTGCCGGAAGCGATGTCATGCAGAAGAATGTCAGCACCCTGCTGGCAAACTATCTTCCCGTCGTACAGGTCAGCATCCTCCAGGTCAAACCTTATTTCTTCAGTATGCTGCCTTAAATCGGTGCCTTCGGTGCTCATCGACCATATATTCATTGTCCCGTCGCGGTCGGACAGAAAGTAGATCCTGTTATTGTAATACATCGGATTCTTGCTTGTTCCGGGGTAATCGGATGTCAGATTGCGTGCCTCGCCCGTGCCGTTGAATTTCCAGATCGACTGGGCAGTGCCTCCCCTGTAGCGTTTTGTATGGCTGCCCTGATCCCTCAATCTGGTGAAAAAAAGTTCACCGTCAGGAGAATAGGTTCCCTGATCAGCCTGCGAAAGCGGGACCATTTCCAGGGTAAGATCAGAGGGATTGATCTTCACCAGCTGGGCGTTGGGGATTGTCGAATAACAGTTCGTTGAATATAATATCCTGCCATCGGTCGTCCATTGATATACAGCCGGACTCCCCTCCTCGAAAGTCAGGCGTTTGGGGGTGCCTCCCGAAAATGGCATCACATACACCTCCGAAGGGCCTTCATACTGACCGATGAAAGCAATCCAACTGCCATCGGGCGAGATGCTTGCCTGCGATTCCACGCCATGGTTGGTGGTAAGCCTGACAGCATCCTCTGTAAGAAGGTTGAATCTCCACAGATCGCCTTCCGCAGTGAATATAATATCATCGCCATGAATGGCAGGGTACCTGTAATAGCCCTTCTGCTGCGAAGTTACAGACTGAATTCCGGCAAAAAGCAGGATAATGATGAACAGCGCTTTTAGTGTTTTCATGGGAGCCTTTTCATTTTAGAATCAGATTAAGCCCCGCTTCCTGAGCAACGGTTCCTTTGATGGATCCTGGCCCCTGAATTTCCTGTATTGCACCATCCCCTCGTCTGTTCCGCCCTCAGTCAGAATGTATTTTCTGAACTTTGCAGCAATATCCTTATTATAAATATCCCCTGAATCGACAAATGCCTGGAATGCATCGGAATCAAGAACAGCTGCCCACAGGTATACATAATAACCTGCGGCATAGCCCCCGTTTATATGACTGAAATAGGTTGTCCTGTACCTGGGAATTATTTCATCCATCAGGTTTATCCTCTCCATCGATTTCTTCTCAAACTCATTGACATCAACCTGTACCGGTTCCTTGATGTTGTGCCAGTCTATATCAAGGACTGACGCTGCGATATATTCAACAGTTATAAATCCCTGGTTAAATACCGAAGCCTTCTCCATCCTCTGTATAAGATCGTCAGGAATTACGTCGCGAGTCTGAAAATGCCTGGCATATACTTTCAGCACCGCCGGTTCACCTGCCCAGTTCTCCATTATCTGTGAGGGCAATTCAACCATATCCCTCGGAAGGCTGCCGGCTGTCCGGTCATATACTCCGTCGGTAAAAAGTCCGGCAAGAGCATGTCCGAATTCATGAAACAAGGTCTGCGTCTCATCCCATGAGAGAAGTGCGGGAGAATCGCCTGATGGCCTTGTAAAATTCGTGACTATTGTTACCACAGGATAGATCTTCTTTCCATTTTCATACGTCTGGCTCCTGAACCTTCCGCACCATGCGCCGGCATTCTTCCCGGGTCGCGGGTGATAGTCAAGGAAGAGAACACCTGCATGCGATCCATCTGCCTCCTTTACCTCGAACACTTCAACCTCAGGATGATAAACAGGTGCATCAGGTATCTGCGTAAATGTGATTCCGTAAAGCATGTTTGCCACATAGAACATTCCATCCCTGACGTTTGTAAGTGAAAAATAGGGCTTCATCTCTGTCTCATCGAGGTCATATTTTTCCTTTTTAAGCTTTTCGGAATAGTACCACCAATCCCATGATTCAAGCTTAAACTCCCCTCCTTCCCTGTCGATTATCTTCTGCATTTCATCACAATCCTCTGCAGCTATGGCAAGGGCAGGGACCATTAACTCATTGAGGAATTCCGAAACGGCTCCGGGTGTCCTGGCCATATTGTTTTCAATAATGTAATCGGCATAAGTGTCATATCCCAGGAGGTTTGCTTTTTCAACCCTGAGGTTCAGTATTTTCAGGATGGTAGCCTTATTATCAAATTCATTGTTATTATCACCCCTCATAAAATAGCCGCGGTATAACTTCTCCCTGAGGTCCCTGTTGGTTGCATATGTGAGGAACGGGAGAAGGCTTGGTTTTTGAAGCGTGAACACCCATTTTCCCTCCAAGCCGGCGGTTTTGGCTGTTTCAGCAGCAGCATCAATAACCTCTTTTGAAAGGCCGTCGAGATCTTCGGGCTTGTCGACCACCAGCTTGAAATTGGTATTTGTCTCCGCAAGATGATTCTCGTTGAATTTTATCTGGTTTACCGAAAGTTCGTTGTTGATCCTCCGAAGTTTCTCTTTATCCTGATCACTGAGGTTGGCGCCGTTGCGGATAAAATCGGTATAATACTTTTCAACCACCCTTATCTGCTGCGAGTCGAGGCCGCTTGTCAAACGGGCTTCATATACAGCCTTGATCCTCTGGAAGAGATTATCATTCAAGGATAAATTATCCCTGTGCTTCGTGGTCATCGGAGAAATCTTCCTGTTCAGTCCCTGCATAACGGGATTTGTATTTGCCGAATTCAGGCTGCCAAAGACCGAGCTTACCTTCCTCAGGAGCCTTCCCGACTTGTCATATGTAAGAATGGTATTCTCAAAAGTTGCCGGTTCTGCGTTACTAACAATGGCATCGATCTCGGCCTGCTGTTCTTCAATTCCTTTGATGATGGCAGGCAGGTAGTGACTGGTGTCGATAAGATCGAACGGCGGTATCTGGAAGGGAGTGTTGTACTCGCTGAAGAATGGATTTTCCATACTTTTTTTTGTCTTGTTGCACGATGAAAAAACAAGCATTGCTGACAGGATGATTAAGAGAGTCTTTTTCATGTTTACAGGGTTAAAAGGTTCAACTATTTATGTCTGAAGTTGTTAGAAGATACTTAAATTGACTTCCGACTCTGGATACCTTTGTTTTAACCTCAGTGTTCTTTAATGGCTCAGGGATCTCTTTTTTACCAGGAAGAACACAAAGGTTATCACCAGGTGACACCAGGGAGTTTTGACAACAAAGACAAATGTAAAAAAATAAATTATTACCCTGCAATCATTTGTCAACCCACTTCTTGAATTCAGCCACCTTGTCACGGCTGACAACGAAAAGATCGCTTTTTTCCCTGTTTTTAAGCGTCAGCTGAAGTCTGCTGGCCGAGAAGCTGTACATTAAGGATATGGCTTCGATGTTGACAATACAGTCACGGTTTATCCTGAAGAATTTGCGCGGATCGAGCATGCCCTGCAGCTGCTCGAGCGAGTAATCGACTCCATAATCCTTATCCTGGCTGTCGTTCAGGAACACGCTTCTTTCGATAATATGGAAATGACTTATCTCTCCGGCAGGGATCGACCTGTACCGGTCCCCGATCTTAATGAGGAATCTTGATTTGTACTGATTCCTGAATTCGGATAAAAGCTGTTTGAAATCGCGTCTGAATGGATCATTGTCGGCATACAGCTTTTTGAACTTATCGATTGCTGCCCGGAGATGATTCTCCTCTATGGGTTTAAGAAGATAGTCGATACTGTTCACCTTGAAAGCTCTCAGGGTATACTCATCGTAGGCAGTTGTGAAGATGACAGGGATATCAACTGTGATAATCTCAAATATTTCAAAGCAGAGACCGTCGTCAAGTTGTATATCCATCAGGATAAGGTCGGGCTGAGGTTTATCCTGCAACCTGTTAACAGCTTCCTCTACGGTTTCAACCACACCCAGAAGCGTGATCGACCTGTCGATCTTCTTCAGTAGCCTGACTATCTTGTCAGCGGCCGGGGTCTCGTTTTCAATTACCAGAATTTTCATTTCAACAAAGGTATTTTCACTATATAGAATTCATTTGTCTCCACGGTTAGCAATTCCTTACCCGTCGCCAGCCTGATACGTTCCCTGAGGTTCTTCAATCCTGTACCTGTCGATTGAAGCTTTACTGCTTTTCTGCGGATATTGTTCCTAACGACGACAAACTGATCTTCAATATAAACGGAAATTATGAGCGGGCTTTCCCTGGTGGCCATGTTGTGCTTTATGGCATTCTCAAGAAGTATCTGGAGGGAAATCGGGATTATTTGAAATCCGGAGGAGCCGGTCCATTCAATACTCAACCTGATCTTTTCCTCATCGCGCACCCGGTGAAGGTCAAAGTACCTGTTTATAAGGTCAAGTTCCGCCTGGAGGGGAACCATGTCCTTCTGGAAATTTTCAAGCACATACCTGTAAACCGATGACAGGTTATTTATAAATTGTTCCGCCTTGTCGGGATCTGTCTGGATAAGAGAGGAGACCGTATTGAGACTGTTAAAAAGGAAATGAGGATTAACCTGGCTTTTAAGTGTTTCGTTCTGAAAGATCAGGTTTTCTTCCCGCAGCTTCTGTTCCCTTCTAAGTGCATCCTGCCACTGGATAACTATAAAGATGAGGGCACCGAACGACAATCCACCCAGCGTGGACCTGAACCAGCCCCTGAATTCGTTGTCCATGAAATTCTTTAATACCAAAGATATGTCGCCTCCGGATATCAAGGCAGTACTGTACTCAAAAATCAAAAAGATTAACAGTGCTGTAATAAAACAGATTGCAACAAAAAGAAAAAAACGCGAGAGTATCATCCTTGTGAAATCCCTTCCGGTTAAATGAGCGTCCATCTCCTTGAAAATCAGTCTCGCTATAAAAATGAATACTTCAAGCTGAACAAGCAGCAGCAGAAAAAAAAGCAGGATATCGGAAATGACATTCACCTTCCCGTCCTGAAGCGCCACTATCAATGATGTCAGAAGGGCAATAAGACTGATGGATATATGTGACAATGGCTTTCCCTGATCAAAGAAACTTTCGATCGTTAGCTTTTTCATCAAAATATAATTTTCATCGTATTTGTGATTGTGGTCAATCATTTGGGTTTCATACTTTCAAATTTACAAGTTCTTTATCTGATTCTCTCCAGCCAGAGCTCCCTGATTGTCTTGGCGAGGAATTTATTTTCAAATCCTGTAATTTCAATTTCCTGCATTGTTCCGCTATACATTACCGCCTGTTCAATATTTTTTGTCGCCAGCGACAATATCACGGTTCCCCAGTACTGCTCAGTCCCCTTTGTATTTATCTGATTCATCGATATTTCGATAATGTTGTCAACTGCACTAAATTCCAACAATGCGCACATTTCCCCATTGATCTCGGTTACTCCCTTCCAGCAGACCAGGATCTTATTATGGAAGTATTTCCCGATATCCGCCAGGTCAAATTCACCTTTTATATCAGGAACCAGGTAAGGTTGATTGAGCTTCAGAGAGTCAAGGTACCTCCACGCGAAAATTTCAAATGACATCATATCCCATACCAGGTTTCTCGCAAAAACGTTTTCAGTCGTAGAGGGAAAATTACTGAATGCTTCTTCCTTTATCAGTTCGTCGGAAGGAAAATACCTCATGTTTTCCATATATTCCAGTTTCACTCCTTCGGGAAAAGGTCCGTCGGGGCTGGAGGAGTTGGCGATGCTTGCATTGTTCCATCTGACATAGCCGTCAGCAAATCCTCTGGTGTAGTCACCCACGACCCTGATCTTACCTGTGAAATTACCGTATAGGTCCCTATTGGTGTAGACAGCGGTCATCCGGTACTTCTGTGGTGTTCCGTCATCTGCCGGCTTGCCGGTGGGCAGATGCTTAAGATACTTGTTTATGGCGGACCTGCTGGTCTGGCTGTAACAATCTGCAGGCAGAAGCCAGGCTGAAAAGATCATTATTCCTGCGAATGCTGAGATCAAATACTTTTTCATTTCTTCGGCTTTTTAAGTTTAATATCCGGATCAAAGAAAAACCATCTCATGCTAGCTCAAAAATATATTATGCGGAACGGGGGGATCATCATGCGGAACGGGTGAATCTGGTGGCTGGACCGGGATTGGAAGAATAAAGGCCTTATTAAATGTGTTCGTAATGTTTTTATGGAATAAAATTTACGGCAAAATTGTTACGAATTCTATCGGAACAAAATATCCGGAATTTTTCCTTATTTTACTGAAAATATCAAGCGTTAAAATCCAACAGATAGGGCATCAAAAAATTTTAAACCATTTAAGAAAAAACAAATGCTTAAGGAAATCACCATGCAGGAACTTGATCCTGCTCAATTTATCAGCGAAAAGGTCACTGAGATCCGCAACGCCGTAGGCGAAGGAACCGCCATCAATGCACTGTCGGGTGGTGTTGATTCATCTGTCGTTACCATTCTTGGTCACAGGGCTCTCGGACTCCGGCTGAGAAGTGTTTTCATCGATAACGGACTTATGCGCCAGGGGGAACCGGAGCAGGTTGCAGCTCTGTTTGCCAAAATGGGGGTGACTGTTGAGGTCATAGATGCCCGCAGGGAGTTTTTTGAAGCGCTTAAGGGGATCACCAATCCGGAGGAAAAACGCGAAGCGATCACTCAGACATTTTACAGGGACGTATTCGGGAAGATCGTCAGGGAAAGCAGGGCGAAAATCCTTCTTCAGGGAACTATCCTTACCGATGTTGATGAAACGGTTGCCGGTATAAAAAGGCAGCATAATGTTTTTGAGCAGCTGGGAATAGATCCCCAGGAAACCTTTGGATATAAGATACTTGAACCTCTGATTCAGTTAAGGAAAGACGGAGTCCGGACAGTCGGTAAAGCACTTGGCCTGCCGCCGGACCTGTTCGCAAGAATTCCCTTCCCCGGTCCGGCATTGTCGGCCCGCGTGATCGGAGAAGCTACACCTGAACGGATCGAAACAGTCCGCAGGGCAACCACTGTGGTCGAACGCCTGCTAAAACAGACCGGGGCTTTCCAGTACCTTGCAATACTTCATGAAGACCGGGTTACCGGCATGCGTGAGGGGAAGCGCGACTTCGGGCAGCAGATCGAGATCAGGTGCTGGGAGAGTACCGATGCACGAAAAGCAACCCCGACAAACCTGCCGTTTGAATTGCTCCGCCAGCTTGCTGATGTGATCGTTGCTGAGGTGCCGGGAGTTGTCAGCGTCACATATAACATAACCATGAAGCCGCCATCAACAATTGAGGCGGTGTAATTTGGCAAGGGTGTTAGCAATAGCAAGGCAGGCTTATTTTACTACCTCCAAATCCAAAGTTACACTCTCCAGACCCGGAGAAGTCAGCCTTACAGTCACCTTTCCGGGTTTATCGGCCGATTGAAGATAGATCAGCAACCTGCCGTGGTAAGCATGCTGCCTGTTGTCTTTATAATCCTCAACATTTGCCGGGTTTGAATCTTCCATTCCCAGCAGCCGTACCGGTCCCGTGATCTCACAGGTTATTTCATTGTCAGCCTGGTATATCGTATTACCGGCCTGGTCGCAAAGGGTAACAAAAATATGGGAAATATCCTGCCTGTCCGCCTTCAGCGACCGTTCTTCGCAAACAGCAATAACTTTCACCGGATCCCCTGTTGTTTTAAGTTCATGGCTTGCCGCATTCCTGCCGTTATTCCTGCCTTCGGCTCTTAAAGTCCCCTTCTCAAACGGCACCTCCCATGAGATTGTCCGGTTTATAAAATCTGCGGCCTTTTTGGTCCCGAGCGATCTGTTGTTAAGAAAGAGTTCTACCTCCTGGCAATTTGAAAAGACATTGACGCTGATCGTTTTTCCGTCAGTCCAGTTCCAGAGCGGGTCAACCCTTTTATGCGCCCAGAGGTTATCACGTTCGTTTTTCGTCATCCGGTCAGATGTTCCTATGAAAACCATGGGCTTGTCGCTCCAGAGCGACTGTCTGAAGAAAAACTCAGGCTTCCTGTTTCCTGCAAGGTCTATTACACCTGCAGTGTTTGAACGCGTCGGGAAACGCCCTGCTTCACCGAGGTATTCAAACCCGGTCCAAAGGAACTGACCCATCACATATTCATTTTCGGCAACATGGTTCCACATTTCGAGGGTCATTCCGTTCTCGCTGCCATAGAGCGGCCTTTTTGGATATTTATTATGGTCGGGCTCATACCTGAACTCCTGGTAATTGTAACCTGCAACATCAAGTGCATCAGCATAACCTGTTTCATTCGACATTAGGGCAGAAGCCAGCCCGGCCGTAACAGGCCTTGTTCTGTCAAGCTCCTTAATGACAGCAACCAGTTCCCTGGCCACCTCACCCAGCCTGTCGGCATGCGGAAGGTCATCGCTGTATTTTGCCCAGGTCTGGGGGTTGGCTTCGGTATTCAGAATGGGATGTGAGTAAGGATCATTCGGGTAGTCAACTTCATTGCCGATACTCCACATAATTACCGAAGGATGATTCCGGTCCCTCAACACCAGGTCCCGGAGATCGGTCTTTGCCCATTCCCTGAAATTGACGGCATAACCTTCCTTGCCCGGTTCTCCTGCATTCCACCCTGCGAGCCATTTCTTCTTCGGAAGCTCCCACTCGTCAAATGCCTCATCAATTACAAGGAATCCTTTTCCGTCGCACAGATCGAGGAAATCGACAGAAAAAGGATTATGACTCGTGCGGATCGCATTGCA
The DNA here is from genome assembly GCA_963737255.1 of uncultured Bacteroidales bacterium. Lineage (GTDB taxonomy): Bacteria > Bacteroidota > Bacteroidia > Bacteroidales > VadinHA17 > LD21. The sequence goes on along the minus strand of CAVTSB010000001.1, from coordinate 616,635 downwards.
TCCCATCTCTTTGAGTATATCGAGCCGGCGGGCAAACTCCTCTGCCGGGACAGCCGAGCCGAGCGTTCCGGCATCGTGATGCATGCAGATGCCCTTGAGCTTCATACTCTTTCCGTTAAGGAAGAATCCCCTGTCAGGGTCAAACTTCAGATCGCGGAATCCGACATGCGTAACGGTATTGTCAAGCAATTCCCTTCCCTTCACCTCAGTGACCAGAGAATAGAGGTTCGGATTTTCCACATCCCAGAGCTCCGGATCACTCACGTTGAAAGCCTGGGTTACGGTTTTTTCAGGCGATGATTTAAAGGAAATCTTATCAGTTACCTGTCCGATAACCTCATTCCCATACATGAGAGTACTCGTAACCTTAATATTAGCATTGCGGCCGGTTTCGTTCATGACAGTTATGTCAGCCTGAAGCCGGGCACCTGAAGCTGAAACATCGCTGGTTCTGCAAAATATTCCCCATTCTTTAAGATGGACAGGCTCAGTACTTATGAGTTTTACATCCCGGTAGATACCTGAACCCGTATACCATCTCGAGTCGGCGTCGAGTGTATGGTCCACTTTCACCGCAATAAGGTTTTCCTTTCCGAAATTCAGGTAAGGCGTAAGGTCGTACTGAAAAGAGATGTAGCCATTCGGACGTTTCCCCAGGTATTTCCCGTTGATCCAGACCTCACTGTTATTGTAAACACCGTCAAAATATATGAACACCTTCCGGCCTCTTTCATAAGCCGGCATGGTAAAGGTTTTTCTGTACCAGCCTATGCCGCCGGGCAGGTAACCCGTACAGCTTGAGTTATCCCTGCTGAACGGCCCCTCTATGCTCCAGTCGTGCGGAAGATCAAGATTACGCCAGCCCTTATCGTCAAGGGCAGGACTCTGTCCTTCAGGCATATCTCCCCTGAAGAATTTCCAGTCGAAATTAAAGTTCTGAATATTCCTGCCCGCAGGTTGTGCTTCCACTGTTCCGCAGAAAAGCACCAGCATTGCCAGTAAAGTCAGGCGATTAATAATCCCCATGTTCATAATTACGGTTTTTTGATATAATATTTGATCTCGAAAATAATCTATATTTGGCAGATATTTAAATATTTTCCTTTACCAGTAAGCTTCTGAGCGATACATAATGACTCAAGATAGCCAATATAAACTTGTCAGCAGGCTTAAGCCCGTCCGGATTATAATTCCGATACTTATCGGTCTGGCAGTTGTCGGCTGGTTTATTGTCAGGGAGATCGATTCGGCTGCACTCAGTAACTTGAATTTCACCTGGAAATCTGCCTTCTGGCTTCTTGTTGCATGGCTCTGCATGATCGGGCGTGATATGGGGTATATGATCAGAATAAGGATCCTGTCGGAGAACGATCTTACCTGGCGGCAGGCTTTCAGGGTGATAATGCTTTGGGAGTTCACCTCGGCCATTACACCCTCAACGGTTGGAGGCACTGCAGTCGCCGTGGTTTTTATTCACAAGGAGGGATTATCGGTCGGGAGGAGTACTTCCATTGTACTTGCCACCTCTTTTCTTGATGAACTTTATTTTGTAATAATGTTTCCCCTGATCCTTCTGATCGTAGGAAGTGATATTCTTTTCACAACCTCGCTGCAGGGAACCGGTTCGGCATTGCTCAATAATCTCTTTTTTGTGGCGGTTGCCGGCTATTCAATCATCTTACTCTGGGTTCTCTTTGTCGGATATGGACTTTTCATTGATCCGGTGAAGATCAAAAATACTCTGGTTTATTTCTTCCGGCTTCCGCTGCTGAGGCGATGGAAGGAGTCTGCCATCAAGGCTGGAGATGACCTTGTAGAGAGCTCGCGTGAGCTAAATAAAAAACCATTCTCCTTCTGGTTCAAAGCTTTCACCGCTACCTTTCTTTCCTGGACATCAAGGTATTGGGTGGTAAATGCTATCCTTGTCGCTTTCTTCGCAATAAGCGGCCATTTCCTGATTTTCGCCAGGCAACTCGTCACCTGGATAATGATGATAATCAGCCCGACTCCCGGAGGAAGCGGATTTGCAGAAATCATTCTCGGGCGCTATATCTCCGATACCATTCCCGGAAATCCTGCAGATGCGACAAGCATTGCTCTCGCCATTGCTATAATCTGGAGAATAATCAGTTATTACCCATACCTGATCATTGGCGCCTCGATCGTACCTGGCTGGATCCAGAAAAAATTCGTTAAACCTGTTAAAGCAAAGAAATAGCTTTTTTATACCCGGGCGGCAATCTGCAGGGCCGCGGCCATAACAATTATGAGTAAAAATACTATTTCAGTTATCTTTCTCTTCCTGGCAAAAACAAGATAGTGCGAAATGAGGTAAGCCACCGTCACTCCCGCAAGCCAGAATATTTCTCCCGACAGCGGATGGATCAGTAATGAAACACCTGATGCAATAAGAAATGACCAGATCAGAAGACGGAATGTCTTGCGCGACTTTATCTTCTTGGTATTGATAACTGAAAAAAGGTACACTACGCACATCAGGGTTATTGCACCTAAAATTACCAGGGCGACAATGGTGAACGCAGGCTGTCTGAAATTTTCAATATCAGCAAAAAGATTGAATTTAAAGTCTGAAATTAAAACAGACAGATCATTCCCGGCCACGTAGTAAAATCCGAAAGTGATAAACCATGGTGCGGCCAGACCCAGTAATGAAATAATGATCTCCCTGATCTTTACTGCCCTGATCAAAATTATTCCAATTAACAGCAGGAGGCTGAACCATATGAAGTTTGCATAAAAAAGTCCGCCACAGCCAAAAAGCAATCCTGCATCGAAAAAAGAATATGCAGTGTATTGTACTTTGTACGAATCCATTATCTTCCTGATTGCAAGAATAAGAAAAACTGCTGTCGGAAGAGCAGGGTTCAAAATCTGCTGTTCAGGGAAGAAGCCGCTGAACAGAACATAGATCAATGCAGGAAGAAATGTCCTCTCACTGATAAAGATATCTGAAGTATTAAAATTAACAAGAAGGAAAGCAACGAGCAGCACGAGCACAAATGTAATAAGAACGCCTGAGAGCGCACTCTGACCCGTGATATTCAAAAGCAGGCTGAAGAACGGCATCGGTCTTTCATCAAAATTCATGGACGATGGCAGTTCCGGATGGAGGATGGGACCTATCCAGAGAAGCACCATTATAATGAAGATCAAGACAATTACGTCAGGACCGGTACTTTTGAATCTTCGTAAAAACATAAAACCTATAGATCAAATCCTATATCTTTCCTGTAATAAATATCCTTAAACTTAATTTTTGCGGCATTCCTGTATGAGCCCTCCAGTGCTTCTTTCAGGGTATTTCCCCACGAGCTTACCGCAAGTACCCTCCCCCCCGAAGTGACCACCTTCCCATCATCGTTCCTTGTTCCCGCATGAAATACAACACAATCATCCGTACTATTAAGACCTGACACCTCATACCCTTTCCCATAGCTACGGGGATATCCTCCTGACACGAGCATAACGGAGGCGACTGACCGGTCATCTATTTCGATGCTTCTTTCAGACAAGTCACCCATTGCAACGCCTTCAATCAGCTCGAAAAGGTCCGATTTTATCCTTGGTATGATCGCTTCCGTTTCCGGATCGCCGAGCCTTGCATTGTATTCAATTACATAAGGATCACCGTTGACATTAATCAGTCCGAAAAAAATAAAGCCCTTATAATCGATACCCTCTTCCTGCAGACCCGTTACCGTAGGATCTATAATCCTCTCCCTGACCTTATCCATAAAGGCTTTTGTGGCAAACGGCACAGGGGAAACGGATCCCATACCTCCAGTGTTGAGTCCTTTATCGCCATCCGCTTCTCTTTTATAATCTTTTGCCTCGGGAAGAAGCTTATATGACTTACCGTCGGTTATTATAAATACTGACAGCTCGATGCCTTTCAGGAACTGTTCAATCACCACCTTCTGCCCGGCTGCACCGAATTTACCTGCGATGATAGCCTTCAGCTCTCTTTCAGCTTCACTGATGCTTTCAATGATAAGGACACCCTTTCCGGCGGCAAGGCCATCCGCTTTGATCACATAAGGAGGTTCGAGTGTTTGTAAAAAATCACCAGCTTCACCAAGGGTCGATTTATCAAAACTCCTGTAACGTGAAGTCGGAATCAGGTGCCGGGTAAGAAATCCCTTTGCAAAATCCTTGCTCCCTTCAAGAAGGGCTGCAGATCGCCGGGGTCCGACAACAGGAATACCCTTCAGGGAGTCATCCTGAAGGAAAAAGTCATGGATCCCGGCCACCAGGGGAGCTTCCGGACCAACAATGACGATCCCGATCCTGTTATCAGCCACTGCCTTCCTGACTTCAATAAAATCTTCAGGATCTATCTTTAGGTTTGTACCAATTGAGTTTGTACCTGCATTACCGGGAGCAATGAAAATCCTGTCGATTTTCTTACTCTGTGAAAGCTTCCAGGTCAACGCGTGCTCCCGTCCACCTGATCCAAGAATCAGAATATTCATCAAAACGTTATTAAAAAGCTTTTCAAAAGTAGTATTTCAATCCGATAAACAAAATCCCGGATCCCTAAAATCATATCAGCCGGCATCCGTTATCCCACCGTATTTCGAGAAGGTATGCATTACGTTGTCCACATAGGTCTTTGAGACTGGAATATCGATTGTGACAGGAATATCAAGTTCAAGCTTTAATCCGTCTTTATCTTTTCTTATCACTTTAACTTTGTCAAAATTAACCATGTACGATCTGTGACAACGGATAATCTCGGTCCCTGCAAAATTTTCCTCCAGCTTTTTAAGCGTTTCGCGTAAAAGGTATTTCGAAACCTTCCCGTTATTCAGATAACATATTGTCACATAGTTTTCAGCTGATTCAAGATAAAGCAGATTCTCCCTTTTCACCGAGAACCTGAGCATTGACTTATCATCGTAAAACGGCACCATTTCCATGACGCCTCCCGAATATGCCTGCATTTCGGCCATCCTTTCAATCTGTTCCTTTTTATCGGCCCACGAAAGGTAAAGCCACATTATCGAATAAGGAAGCAGCAGGACGAGAGCCGTGTTACGGGCCGATCCTCTGGCAAGCTCGGTAAAGTAGCGCGGATCGTTGAGTATATATTTGCTGAAGACAGCATAAACCATCGACATCAGCAAAACCTCACCGAAGACCCATAACAGGTATTGCCAGATCGTTAAATCGATTTTTTGAACATAATGATACATTATTATCCGGCTTATGACTACCACCAAAACTCCTGTCAGTATCACAAGGCTCGAGTAGGTAATGAATTCAGGTTTTGTCAGGTCTAACCACTTATCGGCTCCGAAGGGGGAATAAATGTTGATGAAAACCAGTGCAAAAAGCGAAGTAAAGACAATTAGCCTTATGATATTAAGCTTTTCGTTCAGGTAGCTGGGAACAGGTTTTTGAAGGTCTATCATCGGCTAAACTAATGATAAATACAAAGGTAGTATTTTTCCTGCGATCAGGCTGCCAGGAAAATTATGTTCCGTGTCGTTCAATAAATTTCGTCCCTGATCTTAAAATTTCGTCACACACTATTGGATTTCGCCCCGCGTCGACCCGGATCCGGCACTTTAATTTGCCGGCCGTGCAGGTACCTGCTTACTTTGTATAAGAAGAAATTCTCTTTTATGGACCCCGAATACACAAAGAACTATCATGAACTAAAATCGGTTTTTGATCCGGCAATGAGTGAAATCAACATCCCGGGATCCGATATCAGGATTTCCAATCTGAATTTCAGCTCCGATTTCGGGAAAGAGTGCTTCTCAACGGTGAGTGATGGTTCAATCTGCGAAAACATGTCCTTTTCGTACCCCGTCTTTATTCCACCGGGCAGCACCAGCAGGAAAGTGATCCTCCTGCTTCATGGCCTGAATGAGCGCAGCTGGGAGAAATATCTCGTATGGGCTTACTGGCTGTCGCAGAATACCGGCAGCTTTGTCATACTTTTTCCTCTGTCGTTTCATATTAACCGGTCACCCGGTTCATGGATCGATCCCAGGGCAATGATGCAACCATTAAGCGAACGGAGAAGCAATTACAATGATGTCAAAATGTCGAGCTATGCGAATCTTGCCCTGAGCAACAGGCTGACAAAGGATCCAATGCGGTTTTTCAGCTCGGGCTACCAGTCTGCATCTGACATTGTGAAACTGATGTCGGATCTGAGAGATGGAAATCACGAAGTAATCCCCGGTGGCTGTGTGGTGAATATATTCGCGTATTCAATAGGTGCCTTCCTTGCCCAGATCCTTATGTTAGGTAATCCGGAAAACCTGTTTGCCGATTCCCGGCTATTCATGCTGTGCGGCGGATCAGTATTCAGCAGCATGCGCGGAACATCAAAATATATTATGGATAGCCTTGCATTTGAAAGGGTCTACAATTTTTATCTTGACGATTTTGAGAAAGAGATCACAAAGGAGACTTACTTATCCGAATTCACACGTTCAAGCCAGCTCGGGATGGCATTCCGCTCAATGATCGATTTTGCCAGGTTTAAAACTTTTCGTGAAAATATATTACTGAAGCTGAAGGAACAGATCAGGTCAATTGCCCTTCTCAGGGATACTGTAATACCGGCAGAAGGTATCTTAAAAACCCTGAACGGTATTGTCAGGAACAATGACAAAAAAGTTGAGGTTTGGGATTTCCCTTATCCATACACCCACGAAAACCCCTTCCCGGTATTTGGCAACAATTATAAAAGCGACGTTGACCGGAACTTTAAGCGCCTTATTAAGGAAGCTTCTGTTTTTCTTGCATGATCGCTCCGGGGATCACAAACTTATATCCTTCCCTTTCAGCAAATTCCACGTATTCTTCAAGAAATGACAGCACCGTTGAAGAAGCTTTATCATGCAAAACAATGATTGATCCCGGTCTTGTTTTCTTTTTCATCACCTGAAGTGACCTTTCGCTTCCGAACCCGCCGTCAAAATCATAGGGCATCAGATCCCAGAACATGACGATAAAGGTTTTTTTCAGTCTTCTGAACTGGGCCGGCCGAAGGCTTCCGTAGGGCGGTCTGAAAAGGCAGGAGGAAGTGACCAGCGACGCCCGTGATACATCTTCAAGATAATTCCCGGTGGAGGTATTCAATCCCCTGATGTGACTGAATCCGTGGTTTCCTGTTACGTGCCCGTGCGAAACGATAAGCCTCATTAGTTCAGGATGCTCACCGGCTCCCGGTCCTGTGCAAAAAAACACCGACCTGATCTTATGATCATCGAGTATTTCAATGATCCGTGGGGTAGAAACCGGATCAGGACCATCGTCAAAAGTCAGGCAGATTTCCTTTTCATTTGTCCTCATCCTGAAAAGAGCCCCCGGAAAGAGGAGCCTGGCTAAAACAAATGGCCTGAAATGCCGCATGAAGCGTTACCGGTTTGAATAGAATAAGCTATAATATTTGTTGACGTCAGGCTCGACAGCCCTGGTAAGTGAATCGAGCTTCCGGGCAACCGACATATTGAAAATATCGAGCAGAGCCTGCATGTTTATGCCAATGGTGTAATCAAGGCCAAACCGCGATTCAGGAGCCAACCCAGACACATAATCGAGATAGCTCCTGGCATATCCGAGAATGTCGTTCAGGATCTTATTCCCCTCTTCACTGCGACCTGCCATTATCAGCACCTCAGCAATTCCTATCGAAAAGAAATCATCGGGCATCTTAGCGGCAGGTACAATCTCCATTCCCCTGTGAACCGCCTCAACGGCTTTAACAGTATCACCGGCTTCAAGCAGCGCCTTGCCGAGAGTTCCGAAGATCCTTCTGAAGTTGCTTAGCATCCTCCTGTTATTTTCGTCAAGATAGACCGAAGGATCAGCAGCATTTCCCCACTCAAATTTATTCATCATATTGTCGTACATCACAACTGGATCGATCATCCCGATTTCTCCCTCCTCCGATACCCTGGTTTTTATCGGAACAATGTGGTAAGCCATGCCTTCCTGAACAAAATACTTTTCAAGCCCCTTGTACTGGCTTGAAGGGACCGTTGTCGAGAAATAGATGGGCCTCTCCCACTTATTTGTTGCGAGAAGGTCCATAATTGCCAGATCGCCCTTGAACGCATCTGTTTCGGTATATTCCCATATCATCGGCGAGACTATACTATCCTTGTAGTACTCCTTTACAGTCCCGTTTGCGACCACCTTTTCTGCGTCTACCGGGATTATAAATTTATTAGCCGGCAGAAAATTCATAAAATCACCTCTGCCGGTAACGTCGACCATGTATTTCCTGTCGTCCTGACCTGCAAAATCAACAACCTGGCTCAGTTCAACAGGCTTCCCGATCCTGCTGTCAACAGGCAGCTGTACCCTTAATCCTTCCATATATTTTTCACGAGGCAGGGTCAGGGGAAGAGGATCCGATTCAAATGCCTTCTGCCTCATCATATCAATATACCATCCTGCCTGGATATAACTAAGGTTTGCAACCCTTACATCAGGCCTGACCTGTTCGACATCCTGGACATACCATACAGGGAAGGAATCATTGTCGCCGTAAGTAAAGAGCACACTGTTGGGGGCGCACGATTTAAGATAGTTGGCACCTATGTCCCTGGCCGTGTAACGACCCGACCTGTTGTGATCGTCCCAGTTCTGAGAAGCCAGGAGCACCGGTACTGCCAGAAGCAGGAGGATAAAAGTAACGGGCGCAGCCGCTTTTCCCTTAAGCAGCTTTCCAAGGTTTTCATAAACGTACATGAATCCCAGCCCAATCCAGACCGCAAATGCATAAAACGATCCTGCATATGCATAATCCCTTTCCCTTGGCTGGTTTGGATATTGATTGAGATAGAAAATAATCGCCAGGCCTGTCATTGCAAAGAATGCGAAAACAAGCCAGAAATCATTCCTGCTCTTTTTATAATGCCATAATATGCCTGCAATTCCAAGCAGCAGCGGAAGGAAAAAATAGGTATTCCGTGCCGGATTCTCCTTAAGCTCTGCCGGCAGCCTGTCAAAGTCTCCGAGCCTGGCTTCATCAATGAATTTGATACCGCTTATCCAGTTCCCGTGGATGGGGTTGCCGTCGCCCTGCATATCATTCTGCCGACCCGCAAAGTTCCACATGAAGTATCTTAAATACATAAAACCTGTCTGGTATTTGAAAAAATACCTGAGGTTTTCACCGAACGTCGGACAGATAACAGTTTCCTTTCCGGATGCCGAACTTACCGTATACCTGTGGCCTTTAATTCTCCCCCAGTATTTGTAAGCATTTTCGTGGTCGGGATCAGAGCTGTAAAGACGCGGGAATATGGTCATGAATGATTTATCGTATTCATATTCAGGTCTGTAATAAGGCTTATATTTCCCCCCGATCTTATTGTATCCTGCCACTACGTTCTTAACATTAATAACCGGAGCGCTGTAGTAGTTGCCGTAAACTTTTGGAGAACTCCCGTACTGCTCCATATTAATATAATATGACAGTGAAAAGATATCGGACGGATTATTCTGATTCATTGGCGGCTGGGCTGACGACCGGATCATTATCATCGCATACGATGAATACCCTATCATTATAACAGTTATCGCGGTCATCACGTAATTGAGTATCACCCGTTTACTTCTGATCGAATATCTTATTCCAAAGACCAGCAGGGCGATCAGGCCGATCACGAACAGTATCACTCCGGTATTATACGGTAGTCCGATCACGTTTACAAAGAGAAGTTCAAACCACCCGGCAGCCTTAGGTACGCCCGGGATCAGAATGAAAACCATCAGGTACAACAGGGCCACAGACATCAGCAGGGTTTTGATCACCCCTTTTGTTGTCGCTTCATATTTCTTGAAATAGAAAACAAAGACAAGGACCGGGAAAACAAGAAGATTTAGCCGGTGTATCCCAAGCCCGAGCCCCATGATGAAGGCTATAAGTATTATCCATCTTCCTGAATATGATTGGTCCGCTTCTTCTTCCCATTTCAGCATAGCCCAGAATACCAGTCCGGTTACAAGTGATGAAAGGGCATATAGTTCACCTTCAACTGCCGAAAACCAGAATGTATCGGAAAATGTATAAGCAAGCGCACCTATAATCCCGCTGCCAATTACCGGGAAAATATTCTTTTGTTCAACTCCGGTACCGTTGGCATATCCTTTCCTGACCAGGTGGGTTATTGTCCAGAAAAGGAACATTATTGCAAGTCCGCTGCAGATTGCCGACAGCGCATTCATCATAAGGGCTACCTTCGATGTGTCGCCAAGAGCAAAGAAGGTTGCTATTCTTCCGATCATCAGGAAGAGTGGTGCTCCGGGAGGGTGGCCAACCTGGAGCCTGAATGCCGAAAGAATGAACTCCCCGCAATCCCAGAAGCTTACCGTCGGCTCAAGAGTCAGAAGGTAAACAATAGATGATACAACGAAAAGGGTCCAGCCTGTCAGAGTGTTGAGACGGCGGTAGTTGCCCCATAATGAATTCATAAATTCCTGATTTTGTTTATCAGCAAACAAAGAACGTAAAAAAATATTACCTGAGCACACTTAGCCTGTTATTTAACTTCATTTTAACTTGAAACTTATTTTGTTACATTTGTCTTAAAGAGCGGGTTCAATGGGATATAAAACAGCAATCTTCCTTTTTTTAACCTCCGGGATCTTTTCCGTAGCGGGTCAGGGTCTGACTGATTCAGCCGCCACAAATGAGACTCTCTACCTGAATTTAAGGAATATTAATTTTATAAGGAACAACGAATATTCCAACCCAATCATCGAAGGCTATACCCTGATCGGCTATTTCGTGCAGCCTGAACTCGTTTACCGCCCTTCAGGCAGGGTAACGCTGAGAGCAGGGGCACACCTGTTAAGTTATTCAGGTACAAATAAATTCACCCTGGTGAAACCTCTTTTTTCCACAACGTTCAATTTCTCTGAAATGAGCTCTTTAAGAGTTGGTTCGTTGTCGGGCAGCGATGAGCACCGGATGTTCGATCCGCATTTCAACAAAGAGAGACTATATAGTTCAAATTCTGAGGACGGACTTCAGTTCAGGTTTATGGGCGATCAGATATTCAATGACACCTGGCTGAGCTGGGAGAACTTTATCTTCAGGGGTGATACGGAAAGGGAAGTCTTTACGGCCGGCGAATCATTCAGGTATTCCTCCCCTCCGATTCACGGATTCCTGGGGATTGAGATCCCGATTCAGCTGCAGTTTAAGCATTTCGGAGGTCAGATAAGCAATTATCCCCAGGGCGTTGAGACCTGGATGAATTTATCCGGGGGGGTCAGGCTGAATATTGATATTGACCAGGAAAAATATGGGATGGCAGGCGTTGAGTATCTGGCTTTTATTGGCAGGTCGATGACCAAAAACTCACCGAACGGCATAGAAACAGGATACGGACAATGGTATAAGCTCTTTTACGCGTACAGGGGAGCGCTTTTTGAGGCCGGTTTCTGGGATTCGCATGATTTTTATGCACCTGACGGAAATTTTATTTTCTCATCGGTATCGGACCATCTTGAATATGTCAGAGTAACCGACAGGAAGATCATTACCTGTTCTTTAAATATCACTCTGCTCCCCGAAAGCTTCCTTGAAATTTACTTTGGCTTTGACGGGTACTATGACATCGATTTCAAAAGATTTGACAATGCTGTTACCCTCCATTTAAGGTTTGATAAACTTTTTAAAATAGCAAATCTTAAATAAAATACCGCCAGGGCCTCGACTTCCAATACTCCCCGGCATAGTTGATCCCGACTCTCGGGCCGGTCTTAAAATCCGTTATGATCTCTGAATCCTCGATCCAGATCCTTTCCGAGGAAGTCAGGTCCTCACCGTAATATGACCTGTCAATTCCCAGCCTCCTTGTTACCCGTCCGGGCCCGGTGCAATCCTCCAATCCCCTGATCAGAACTGCCTGCGGATTGTTTTCTTCGCCTGTTACCACGTTCAGCATCCAATACATACCATAAACCAGGTAAACATAAAGCCTGCCCCCTTCATGGTACATTATTTCAGTCCTCGGTGTCCTTCCTTTTGATGCATGGCACGCCAGGTCCTCTTCACCCCTGTAAGCTTCCGTTTCGGTAATCCGGAATCGTGTAATACCATTATCACCAGGCTTAATTGCAAGTACTTTCGATAAAAGCAAGGGCGCTACCTCAAGCACATCACATTCGAAAAAACCTCTTTCAAGTCTCCTACCTCCTGTCATCGGACGCCGGTCTCCCTTCATCCCGTTCAAAGCAATTCCGGATAAATCACGCAGGATTCTTTCATCTTCAGTCATACCATTTAATATTGGTCCAGTGTCCGGTTACCAAACTTCCGGCAAAATTACGGCGGTTTTAGTTATGATAGTTAAATTCTCCGCAATATTCTTTTTTATTAGGAAATATATTGTATTTTTGCAGACCCAAATTAAGGGGTTTAAGATCTAGTTCAAGTGTTTCAATTATAAAAAATAAATAAAGTGAACACCTTAAGTTACAAAACAGTATCAGCAAATAATGAGACTGTAAACAAGGAGTGGGTTATAATAGATGCAGAAGGCGCCATTCTTGGACGTCTTGCAACAGTGGTAGCTTCAACTCTGAGAGGTAAAACCAAAACAAATTTTACTCCTCATGTCGATTGCGGCGACAATGTTGTTGTGATCAATGCCGACAAAGTTAACCTGTCGGGAACAAAAATGCATGACAAGTTATATGTAAGGCATACCGGTTATCCGGGCGGACAGAGATTCACTCCGGCTGAGGAGATGCTGAAAAAGAATCCCATTAGTCTCGTCGAACATGCTGTGAGAGGCATGCTGCCTAAGAGCCGTCTTGGGAGGGCGATTTTTAAGAATATGCATGTTTATGCAGGCCCCTCGCATCCTCATGAGGCCCAGAAACCCAGAAAAATTGAACTATAACATTAAGAAACAGATATGGAGCCAATTAATGCACTTGGGAGAAGAAAAGCTGCTGTTGCAAGGGTAATTTTAAGTGACGGCAAGGGAAAAATAACTGTAAACGACCGTGACTATAAGGAGTACTTTGGTGCGGAAACATTACAGTATGTTGTCACCCAGCCTCTTGTTACCCTGAATTCGGTTGATAAATACGATATCCGTGTCAATCTTGACGGCGGCGGCGTAAAAGGACAGGCTGAAGCACTCCGTCTGGGCATCACCAGGGCTCTCATCCAGGTTGACCCGGAAAACAAATCGGTGCTTAAAGCTAACGGCTTTGTTACACGCGACCCCCGCGAGGTTGAAAGGAAGAAGCCGGGTCAGCCCAAAGCCAGGAAGAGATTCCAGTTCAGTAAACGATAGACCATTACGGTACAGTCAGTATAGATGCAAGTTTAGTATCTAAATTACAGAGACTTCCGCAAGGCGGAACTACTCTGCAATTGATTGAAAAGAATGTAAACTTAAAGAACCAAAAAATGCCAAGAACAAATTTCGAAGAATTATTAGATGCCGGTGTTCATTTCGGACACCTGAAAAGAAAATGGAATCCCGCAATGGCTCCCTACATTTTTATGGAGCGCAACGGTATTCACATCATTGACCTGAACAAGACCATCGCAAAACTCGATGAAGCCGCTTCCGCTATGAAGCATATCGCAAGGTCAGGAAAGAAAATACTCTTTGTTGCTACCAAGAAACAGGCAAAAGAGATAGTGGCCGAGCGTGTTAAAAAGGTTAATATGCCTTATGTTGTTGAAAGATGGCCCGGTGGTATGCTTACCAACTTCCCGACAATCAGGAAGGCTGTGAAAAAGATGGGGTCCATCGACAAAATGGCTACTGACGGTACTTTCCTCAACCTTTCAAAACGCGAAAGACTTCAGGTCACGAGGCAGAGGGCAAAACTGGAAAAAAACCTGGGTAGCATTATCGACCTGACACGCCTCCCTTCGGCGCTTTTTATTGTTGATGTTTGCAAGGAACATATTGCGGTCAGAGAAGCCAAAAGGCTCGGTATCCCGGTGTTTGCCATGGTTGACACTAATTCAGACCCTACCGATATTGAATTCCCGATACCTGCCAACGACGACGCTTCAAAATCGATCACACTCATAGTTGATCTTTTATGCCAGGCTATTGAAGAGGGACTCAATGAAAGGAAACTCGAAAAGGATAAGGAACCGATGCAGAAGGACAAGAAGTTCATGAGAAAAGAACTCGAGACCAAAGACCTTCCCGATTCGGTAATCGCCGCAATAGTTGAAGAAGAGGAGGAAGTCGAAGTTGAACCTGAGGATGAAGCAGTGGCAATCGAGACTGAAGAGGAAGACGAGGTCGTTTCAGGAAGCGATGAAACGGAAGAAGAGAATTAGATTTTATCTTTATTAACATATTAAGTTTTTACGATGGGAACTATAACTGCCTCAGATGTGGCAAAACTCAGGAGCGTAACCCTGGCCGGGATGATGGATTGTAAAAAAGCTCTTGAAGAATCGAATGGTGACTTTGACAAAGCAATTGAGATAATTAGAAAAAAGGGACAGCTTGTGGCAAGCAAAAGAGCTGACAAATCCGCTACCGAAGGGGTTGTACTTGCAAAAACAACGGCCGACAATAAATTCGGAGCATTGATGGTCCTGAACAGTGAAACCGATTTCGTTGCCAAAAATGCACAATTCTTATCACTGGCAAATAAGATCCTCGATCTGGCAATCGCCAGTAAACCGGCTGACCTTGAAGGCCTGAAAGCCTTGCCCATGGAAAAATCTACTGTTGGTGAAAAGGTTGTTGAATATGTGGGCATCATAGGCGAAAAGCTCGAACTTGCTTATTATGAAAAGATTGAAGCCGCCCACGTTCAGGCATATATTCACCCGGGCAACCGGCTTGCAACAATTGCAGGATTTTCAAAAAGCGGACTCGATGTTCATGTTTACAAGGATGTCGCGATGCAGATTGCCGCTATGAGCCCTGTTGCAATCGACAAGGATGATGTTCCGGTGAAAGTTATTGCGCAGGAGATCGAGATCGGAAAAGAACAGGCCAGGCGCGACGGAAAACCGGAGGAAATGCTTGAAAAAATTGCCCAGGGTAAGCTTGGTAAATTCTTCAAGGAGAGTACGCTCCTCAACCAGGATTTTGTCAAGGACAACAAAATGACTATCAGGCAATTCCTTCAGTCTGCAGATAAGGGACTAACGGTAACCGCTTTCAAACGCTATACTCTGAATCTTTAGTCATTCAGTTCATAATTCAATAATTTGAGGCGCCATAAGGCGCCTTTTTTTGTAATGTGCTACAACCAACCAGCAACCGGCAACTTCCAAAATTTATTACTAAATTGGCAGGTACTTTTTATCATGGAACACCCTAAACTAATTTCCCAACATGAAATATTCAAGGATCTTATTGAAGCTCAGCGGTGAATCGCTTTCCGGCGACAATAATCACGGAATAAGCACCCTGGTTCTGGATGAATTTGCAAAACAGATTTCAGATATTGTAAATCTTGGTTGCGAGGTTGCAGTCGTCATAGGGGGAGGTAATATTTTCCGGGGACTGAGCGGTACCGGATCTGGTTTCGACCGCGTCAGGGGCGATCAGATGGGAATGCTGGCCACCGTGATCAACAGTCTCGCCCTGGAAAGCTCAATAAAAAAACTGGGAGGAAATGCAAAAGTATTCACATCGATAAGGATGGAACCGGTTGGTGAGCTTTACAACAGGGATAAAGTGGTGGCAGCGCTTAAAAGCCAGACTGTCTGCATCCTTTCTGGGGGTACGGGAAATCCGTTCTTTACAACCGATACCGCAGCCGCGCTCAGGGCAGTGGAGATCGGCGCAGATGTGCTCATGAAGGGCACAAGGGTCGACGGTGTTTACACATCCGACCCTGAAAAGGATCCTGAAGCCCGGAAATTCGATAACATCTCTTTCGAGGAAGTGATTGAGAGGAGATTGAAAGTAATGGATTCGACAGCTTTTACAATGTGCAGGGAGAACAACATGCCGATAGTGGTTTTCAATATGAACACGAACGGGAACCTGATGAAGGTTGCAAAAGGAGCTGCCATGGGAACTCTTATTTGTAACTGAGGACAACTTTGAAATTAACTCAATTTTACTATATTTGTTTTCCTATGATCTTTTGAGGGCCGATTTATGTGATTGCGGCAGATATTACTTAACCAAACCGGAACCATACAAAATGAACGAAGAAGTTGAACTTATTATTGAAGAGACCAGGGACAGAATGCAGAAAGCCCTGGACCATCTGGAGCATGAACTCGCTCATTTGCGTGCAGGAAGAGCCACCCCTGTCCTGCTTGATGGAATAATGGTCGACTATTACGGGGTCAACTCTCCCCTGGCTCAGGTTTCGAACATAAACACTCCTGATGCAAGGACCATACTTATCCAGCCATGGGAAAAAAACATGCTCGGAACAATCGAAAAAGCAATCATGGCAGCCAATATCGGGCTTACTCCCATGAACAACGGCGAGGTTATCCGTATCAGCGTCCCACCGCTTACCGAAGAGCGGAGGCATCAGCTTGTCAAACAGGTGCGAAACGAGGGGGAAAATGCCAAAATAAGCCTCCGTCTGGCACGGAAATGGGCGAATGATGAACTGAAAAGAATGCTGAAGGAAGGCCTTCCCGAAGATATCGAGATCGATGCAACGGAAAATGTGCAGGAGATGACCCGTGATTTTGTGGCAAAGGTCGACAAGGTGATGGCTCAGAAAGAAAAAGACGTGATGACCGTCTGAGATTCTCAATGTTCTGCCAGCAGTTTCAACGTATATTTTGCCGCTGCCTTTACAGCGTCATCTGAATAAGCATCCTTATAAAACTTACCTCCGAGATATGCATCTACCTGTGAGAGATAAAACTCACTTCCGGGGATCCCCGATTCTCCTGTTGGCAGTACAGTTAGTGATTCATCCCAGTCTGCAGTATTGAAAATAAATCTCTCCGATGCTCCGTGTTCCACTTTAAACCCGTGCTCAAATGAAAAGAAAGGGCTCACAGTATGATCACTCCCTCCGACACTATACTCACCCGAATTGAGATGGAACATATTGTCCAGGATCCTGACACTCCCCAGGGGATGCGCAAATGTTATCGTATGGATCTTTCCCCACTCCCATTTTTCGGTATTGTGCCCGTATTTATCAGTTATGGCGGATACACCGTCTTTAAAGCTCTGCAGAACAATTTCGTCGAGAGTCTCAACCGGTTCTGTATTAACGTTGTCCACCCATCCAGTATCTCCGGTTTTAAATAGCCTGTAAATAAAGTACTCCCCATCAATGAAATACAACTGCCCGAAAAGATCGCCAAGCTCATCTGCAAGCAGGTTCTTCCTGAGGCTTATCCTGAAAAACTCAAACAGGGAGGGAGCAATAAGGTCGGGCTTCATTTCGTAATCCCAGTCTGAAAGACGTTTCCAGCGCAGCTCTTTCTGCAGTGGTAAGATCTTCAGACCGTCCTTTCAGTTTAAGGATGAAAGGCATGATCATGGCGGCCATGTCGGAACGCTGGTCAAGGATCATCCTTTTGAAATCCTCCATCCCATGGATCTCCTTCGAATCGAGCATCTGCCTGATCCTGTTTATCCTGTACGGTACAACATACCCGGCGCTTATATAGTAGGGATAATCTTCACTCACTGTCTTGTTATTTGCAGAGGAAACATATCCTCTTTCAGGGTTAAAGCTGTAGGGAAGCTCGTTGAAAGGTATATAGCCTTTCCAGTCAAACTCATCTGTCTCCCCTGCCCTGACCATATTGCCGTTGAGCTTTTTGACCGGGATCCCTCCTCCCGTCATCAGTCCGATATTGCCATCAGTATCGGCGTAAACAAAGTTCTGGCTGATCGTTCTGAATGTACTGAGAGCATTCCTGAAATCCTGCCAGCCTTCCGCCCTGTTGACAAGGTAAACCGCTTTTATCTCGTCGCTCGTGTCGGTCCCCGACCATCTCATGCTCAGTGCTGCATCATCCACGTTTTGGAAGCCTGAGATAACAGGCCCCCTGTGTGTAAACCTGATAACCGAGGTATCCTGCCTTCCGCCCCTTATCCTGATTATCTCCTCCCGAAGCTCCATCTGCTTCCATTCCCCGTTGAACAGGTACTGGTTGAAATTTTCCGGATTGGTGGTTTCCCTGAACAGATCAATTCCATCGACCATCAGATTGGTCATCCCCCAGGCAATCTTTTCATTGTGCCCGGCTATTATAAAAGGCTCTCCGGGGATCAGTGCACCGGTCACATTTATCTTCCCGGGCACTACCTGGTGCATCTGGAGCCATATTCCCGGGGCTCCGAAGGTAAGGTGCATGTCGTTTGAGAGCACAGGACTGCCCGACTCTGTCCTGGTCCCGGAAACTGCCCAGTTATTGCTGGCGGAGAAAGGTAAAATACCAAGTGATTCCATCTTTCCGGCTGAATTAATGAACGATTCTGCTCCGCCAAGCAAAGATTCATCGATCTTAAATCCCGGATAGACCACCTCATCGTTAGCTTTCCAGTCAGGTATGAGATGGATCGCCTTTTCAATCCCGAGTTTATTTACCAGCCGGTAGTGGAAGATCTCTGATTTAAGATTCATTGATCCGAGCTGCCATCCCATAAGCCCTATGATGCAGGCAATATCTTCCAGCTTCCAGGGATCAGGTTTGTACGAAAGTATCCTGAACTCCGCGGGCAGCTTATCACATCCTGAGCGTATATAGGCATTAACACCGTCAGCGAAGGCCTGGAGGCAATCAATGATTTCCGGATCCTCATCGCGGAGGACAGCTTTTGCCTTGGATATGATGTCAAGGCTTCTCATAAACAGATCAGCCTGAATGTATGATTTGCCAAAGATCTCAGACAGGCGTCCGGTTGTTGACCGGCGTATCAGATCCATCTGCCAGAGCCTTTCCTGTGCTGAAATGTACCCGACGGCAACGTAGAGGTCATGCTCATTCCCGGCATAGATATGAGGCATGCCTCTTCCGTCCCTGAAAACAGTGACGGATTCCGAGATACCTGCTACAGAAACTTCGCCTTCATAATGTGTACCGGTCTTTGAATTTTTTGATTGCGGACTTTCCGCTTCTCCTAAAACTAAGAAAAGCAATACCCCGGGCAGGATAAGTGATATATTCCCAAATGCCTTCATAAATGGGAAATAAAATCCCCATAATTTACGAAATTCCCGGAATTAACGCTTGATTTTTCTGTTTAATCCTGAGGTACAGTTCGTGCAAATAGCAATTTTATTCCTCCCTGAAAGTATTTTTTTTCTGAAGTCCTTGTAGGCAGGGCCGTTCCATATCGACCGGAAACTTTCATTCTTCAGGTCTCCCATGACAAATTCCGCATCCTTATCGAAACAGCAGGGGATCACTTTACCATCCCAGGTAACAACAGGGTTGAACCATAAACGCATGCATCTGTCAGGCAATCTGCTTCTTATCCTGAAGTTTCCGCTGGCCCGGGTATACCTCCTGAATTTGTCCGCGGCAGGCATCCATCTGCCTGGATCCTGGCTTTCGATCACCTGCATCGATTTAAGTCTCAGTTTTGCCCCGGTCAGGGCTGCAAACCGTTTTGCCTCAACGATCTGATGTTCATTGAATTTATTCACAAGAAACTGAATTTCAAGCTTTAATGGTGATCTCATACCTGATATTGCGGCCGAGACGTTCCTGATCCCTTCAATTACCCTGTTAAAATCACCGTTCTTCCTGTACTCCGAATAGGTTTCCTGATCCATCCCGTCGAGTGAAACAATTAGTTTTTTGAGTCCCGACCGGGCCAGTTTTACAGAGTTTTCCGCCGACAGGAAATGTCCGTTTGTTGAAACGACAGTGCTGATATCCCCTGCAAGGCCAGGAAATGAAAAGAAACCAGGATGCATCATCGGCTCCCCCTGGAAATAAAGGTTGACGTACCACAGGTATGGCCTCAGCTCCGAAAGAACCTTTTTGTAAAGTTCAGGATCCATAAACCCCCTGTCGCGTTTCATTATTTCAGAACCTGATGCACACTCAGGGCAGCGGAGGTTGCAGTGGTTGGTAAGCTCGAAGGAGACAGACAACGGCATGCCCGCAGTTGATGGATCGCCGGTAAGAGTGTCATGAAGGTACGAAAAGCCTGCCCTGAAAAGATTAGTTTGCCTGGTAAATATGCCGGCCATGTTGTCTGAAATTGCGGGTTAAGATAAAAAATATTTCACAGCTTGAGTAGGGTATTACTACCTGCCTCTGGTCTTACTGATGAAAAGGAAAAGAATAATAAACTTAAAAGGAAATAAAGCACTAAATTTAATTATTAATTGCCATGAAAAAAGTTAGAAGTTTATCGTTAATTGCCCTGCTTATCCTGTCAGCTTTTGCTGCACAGACAATATTTGCAGAGGCAGCGCCTGACAGAAGGAAAAATGATCAGCAGGGATTGCTTACGTTCAGGGGAAAGGTTGTTGATTCCGAAACCGGTGAACCTCTGGTCTTTGCCTCGGTAGCCGTGAAAGAGACCAATGTGGCCACAGTCACAAATATTGACGGGGAATTTGTGATAAAGATCAGCGAGACACAGACATCAAGGAACCTGGAAGTGACTTTCCTGGGATACAAGAACAGGACGGTCCCGCTGACTGAGATGAGAGAGGATGGTTACAAGAATGTGATCTCGCTGACCCCTGCCCCCATTCCGATAAAGGAGATCATTGTCAAACCGCTCGATCCGGAAGCAATTGTAAGGAGCGCTATCAGCCGTATTGGCAGGAACTACGTTGATGAGCCAAATCTGATGACAGCTTTCTACAGGGAAACGATCCGCAAGAACAGAACATACGTTTCAATCGGTGAAGCTGTTGTCGAAATATTCAAGGCTCCGTACAACAGCGATCTGAGGTACGATGGCGCCAGGATTTACAAGGGTAGAAAAGGGTCAGACGTGGAAAGAATGGACACTGTGCTCTTTAAGCTGCAGGGAGGCCCTGTCAGCGTCTTACAGCTCGACATTGTCAAGAACACTGAATCGGTGCTGACTATCGATGCCATGAAGTATTATGACTATTCACTTACAGGTGTTGTGGAGATCGACGACAAGCCACATTATGTGATCGAATTCAGACAGAAACCTTCGGTTGATATGCCTTTGTTCATGGGAAGCTTCTACATTGAAGCGGACAGCTACGCCATTTCAGAGTCGGAATTCGGATTCAATCTTGAAAACAAGGAAGCCGCATCGGCGATCTTTATAAAGAAGAAACCTCTTGGCATGGAAGTAACTCCTGAAATAGCAACATACAGGACCAAATTTCGCGAACAGAACGGGAAGTGGTACTTTGCATACTCGAGGGCAGAGGTCAAATTTAAGGTGAACTGGAAGAGAAAACTCTTTAATACCTTTTACACCACAATGTCGGAAATAGCGGTTACCGACCGTACTAACGAGGAAGTTATTAAATTTGCAGGTAAGGAAAAACTAAGGTATAACGATATCTTTACGGAACAGGTCGCAGCTTTTGCAGATCCTGAATTCTGGGGTGAGTATAACGTGATCGAACCCGATCAGAGTATCGAATCAGCTATACGCCGTCTCAGCAGGAAGCTCAAGTTCAGCGACAGGGACGAATAAAACAGGTTAATTCAAATGACCGGGGATTTAGAAATAATAAGGAGGATCAGGCAGGGTGATGTTGGACAGTTTGAATCACTTTTCCGGTCCTCCTATGTTTCCCTGGTACGTTACGCCAGGACACTGATCAGAGATCACGATACAGCTGAAGAGATTGTTCAGGATCTGTTTTTCAGGCTTTGGAGGGATAAGGAGAATCTGAAAATTGAGAGTTCTTTGAACGGGTATCTTTACAGGGCAGTTCATAACCGCTGCCTGCATTACATCGATCATGAAAGAGTGGTTGAGAAGTATGCACGGGAAATGAGCATTGCAACGCAGGAGACAGCCCAGAATCCGGCTGATATAATGAACTACAGTGACCTGCAGGCGAAAATAGCCGGAATACTGGAAAGGCTGCCCGAACGATGCGGAAAGATATTTTGCATGAGCAGGTTTGAGGGGCTGAAATACTCGGAGATAGCCGAAAAACTTTCGGTCTCTGTCAAAACAGTTGAAGCCAACATGGGAAGGGCTCTCAGGGAATTCAGAAAAGCACTTGCAGAACAATGAATGAGATGAAAAACACGGGAAAATTTACTGACAGGGAGTGGGAAGAACTCTCCTCCATATTGTCGGATGAACAGAATGACAACGGAGATCTGCTCGGCCGGTTTATGGCTGAAGACAGTCATAATACCATTAAGTACTGGAAAGAATTGAGAGAAATGAATAACGAAAAGGAAATAAATGTTGACAAAGCCTGGGATAAGCTTTATTCGAGGCTGAACGAAAACGGATTGGTTGATAAGAAACCGGTTGTAAGCAGAAGAATCACCGGAACAACCTGGTTCAGGATTGCAGCCGCGGCTCTCATTCTTTTAAGCGTTGGCACCGGACTCTTCTATCTTGCTGACAGCGGTATCGCAAGCAGGAAAACCGTTGTTGAGACATCCGAAAACCAGAAAAATCTGCAGGTTACCCTTCCAGACGGCAGCAATATTTATCTGAACCGTAATACAATACTGAGCTATCAGAAGAATTTTGGCAGGGATGACAGGAATGTTACGCTTTCCGGGGAAGCCTTTTTTGATATTGCCCCCGACACTGAAAAGCCATTTATTGTAGATGCCGGCAAGGCAAGCGTAAAAGTTGTCGGGACTTCATTCAACGTCATTTCAAACAATCACGATTCGGCTGTGGAAGTCTATGTAAAAACCGGGAAGGTGCTGCTTTCAGGTGACACCGGGAACCGGAACCTTGAAATTGAACCCGGTTTTGTGGGAACCATGGATACCCGGTCGTCAGATAAAAAGGTAAATAACGACCCCAACTACATGTCGTGGAATACAGGATTGCTTTTTTATGACGGGCAGACACTGGATGTAGTATTCCGCGATCTCAAAAGAGTCTATAACATGGATATTGTTGCCGATGATGCTGAAATCCTTGAGCTGCCATGGACCGCTCCTATAATCAATCAGCCGGATGAAACTATAATCCGGGTGATCTGTAATGTTTTTGCTCTTAGTTATTCAAAAGATGGAAATGTTTACCATCTTTCGAAAAAATAATCCATCAACTGAAATATGGTTCAGGTCAATGGCTATATATCAGGCTATATTTGTGCCATTGCATTGTTGCTTTCACTGATCCCGTCAAGGGATGCATATTCCCAGGAAAGCATTCTCGATTCCACACTGACATTCAGGGCAGGAACAGTTAAAACACGTATTGCCCTTGACATAATAACCAGGGAGACTGGTTATTATTTCACATATGATACGCGGCTTATTGATCCTGAAAAGAAAACCGTGATGAGCTTCAGGGACGTTAAGCTGAGGGTTATCCTCGACAGTATCCTTGATGGCGACTCACTTGCCTATTCGGTTATTGATGAGTTTATTATAATCTCAAGGGAAATTCCATCCCAACTGCGATTCGTTCCTGACTCGACTGCGGTCCCCGACCTGAAGGTCATTTCCGGACTTGTCGTCGACGGGGAATCGTTTGAGCCTCTGGCCTATGCAACAATCGGACTTAAAAACGCGGGAAAGGGAACAGTATCCAACTATAGCGGTGAATTCGTACTTAAGATCCTGCCCGAAAATTACGGTGATACAATCACTGTTTCATACCTGGGGTATTATAGAAGGGAGATCCCTGTCAGACAATCGCTTGGCAACAACTTCAGGATCTCGATGAGAAGGGAGTTCATTTCCATCCCAGAAATCATCATAAGGAATAAGATCCCCAACGAAATAGTTTATAAGACACTGTCATCAATCGGCAGGAATTATGGAAATACACCTGCCAGGCTGACAGCATTTTACCGCGAAGGCGTCCTTAAAAAAAGTGATCTGCAATCGTATTCCGAAGCGATCCTTGATATATATAAAAGTGCCTATGCAGGCACCCTTTTAAATGACCAGATCAAGGTGTATAAAAGCAGGAAGATCGAAAATATCGGCGTGGACGATTCTCTGACCGTAAGACTTAAGGCTGGACTCAGTACCTGTCTTCAGCTTGACGGCATAAAAAATATTTTTGACTTCATCAACAGGGAAAGCATGGAGGAATACTCCTACCGGATTACTGATATAGTCTCTTTCGACGAAGAATCGGCGTATGAAATTGAATTTACACAAAGAGAATGGTCCGAAACAGCAATTTTCAAAGGTTCAATGTTCATAAATACAACCGATTATGCCATTCTTCGAGCCGATTTTGAGATCAATCCCAGGTTTCTTCAAAGGATGAAGGATAAATTCATTTCAAGCCCGTCAAAGGAATTTACAACCTGGCCGGTTTCAGTTAAATACTCAGTGAGCTACCGTAAGTTGGACAACAGGTATTTTTTAAGCCACGTCAGGGGAGACCTGGTCTTCGCATCGAGACAAAAGAAAAAGCTCTTTAACACCCAGTTCAATGTCTTTTTCGAAATGGCAGTGACTGATATCGATCTGCAAAATGTGGAAAGATTTGACCGGGAAGAACTGGCACCGATCCATTCAATCTTTTCGAAAACCATTACGACCTATGATCCGGTATTCTGGGGAAATCAGGATTTTCTCAAACCCGAGGAAAATTTGCTCGAAGCCCTGAAGAATATGAAGGTAAGGTTGCAGGAATTTAAGGAGTGATTGCGAATTAAATACATATTATAAGACGTATATAATACGTATTATAAGACATATTTTTTAATACTTATTGATCAAATCATAGAGTTCCGAAAGGTCCGGGGTAAGAATAATCTCTGTCCTCCTGTTCTTCTGCCTCGCTTCGGGGGTATTGCCTGCTTCAACGGGCAGGTATTCACTCCTTCCCGTTGCAGTCAGCCTCTCCGGTTTGATTTTTGACCCCTCAAGCAAAACCCGTACAACCGTAGTCGCTCTTTTAACGCTTAGATCCCAGTTATCCCTGAGCTGCCCCGAGCCCGGCTTGTAGGGTACATTATCGGTATGTCCCTCAATGGTTACCTGGATATCAGTATTCTTTTCAAGCACGCCTGCCAGCTTCTTCAGGGCATTCCTGCCGTTTGCATCAATGTCCCAGCTTGCTGTTTTGAACAGCAGCTTCTCGTCAAGCGACACATATACTTTGCCGTTCCTGTTGCTAATTGTAAGTCCGTTATTTTCAAATCCGAGCAATGCCTCCGAAACCTTGCGCCTGAGCTCCTCAACAATTCTCTTCTGATCGTCAAGTATCTTTTCAAGCTCGGCCATCCTTGCATTTTTCCTTTCAAGCTCCAGGGTAAGCTCATCAAGGGAGATCTTCTTCATATCCATCGACTGTTCAAGCTGCCGGAGAACATCCTCTTTCTGCTTCAGGTCAGCCTGGGCAGCCTGAAGTTCGGTGAGAAGCTTCTTTGTCTCACTCACATTTCCGCGGATAAGCTCCTCCTGGGCACTTTGCAGGTTGTTGTACCTGTCAGAGACAAGGCTCAGCTCTTCCTTTGCCCTGTTCCTTTCCATATCGGCAAGTGCGTATTCCTTCTTCAGGTTTTCCATCTCCTTTACAAGCGCCTCCTGTTTCGTTTCAAGCTCCCTGTTTTGCATTGTCAGTTTCAGGTTCGCGGCTTTGAAATCGTCGCGTTCAATCAGGTTTTGCGTGTTTGTTTTCTGAAGCTCCCTGAATTTTTTGCCCGGAACACACGACACACCGGAAATTACTGATAATATGACAATCAGACAGACAACAATTGATTTATTCATAATAGGAAAAATGTTTTATAATGATTGAAAACAATAGGTACAGGTTGTTAACGACATAAGCCTTTGCACAAAAATAAGAAAATACATGTAACACCCCTTCTTACATCGCGGAAATATAATTGTTATATTTGCAGCGTAGTATTTACACAGTAGGGAATGAACCGGGAGGAGAGCCTGTTGTTTAAGATTTCATCTCCTGAAGATCTCAGGAAACTTGATCCGGCTGACCTGGTAGAGGTTAGTTCGGAACTACGTCAGTTTATTATTGATATGGTCAGCAAGAATCCCGGCCATCTGGGTGCAAGCCTGGGTGTTGTAGAGCTTACCGTTGCGCTTCATTATGTCTTCAATACCCCGTACGACAAGATCATATGGGATGTAGGTCACCAGGCATACGGTCATAAGATACTTACAGGGAGGAGGGACCAATTTCCAACGAACAGAAAATACCGGGGATTAAGCGGCTTCCCCAAAATGGCTGAAAGTGAATATGATGCATTCGGCACGGGCCACTCCTCGACATCCATATCAGCTGCCCTCGGAATGGCAGTTGCCTCAAAAAGGAAAGGTGAGAAAAGGAATGTAGTTGCCGTTATCGGAGATGGTGCAATGACTGCGGGCGAGGCTTTTGAAGGGTTGAACAATGCAGGAATTGCCAAATCGGATATTCTTGTCATCCTGAACGATAACAATATGGCGATCGACCCAAATGTAGGAGCGCTAAAGGAATACCTTCTCGACATATCGACAAGCAGTACCTATAACAGATTCAGGAACAAGATCTGGAATCTCCTGGGCCGGTTCGGTTCGACCGGTCCGAAATACCGGACGCTTGCAAGACAGCTACAGGCCGGATTCAAAAGTACCATACTTGCCAGGAGCAATTTCTTTGAGGGAATGAATTTCAGATATTTCGGCCCCATCGACGGCCACGACATCCTTCACCTGACCAGTGTTCTTCAGGATCTGAAAAGGATCCCCGGACCCAAGCTTCTTCATTGCCAGACCATCAAGGGAAAGGGATTCAAACAGGCCGAGGAAAACCAGACCACTTTTCATTCACCCGGAAAATTCGACAAGAATACCGGTGTTTTATTAGCCAGTCCCGAAGCAGTCGATATTCCCCTCTACCAGGAGGTATTCGGGAATACACTGCTTGAGCTTGCCCGCGGGAATGAAAAGATTGCAGGCATCACCCCGGCAATGCCAACCGGCAGTTCATTATGCATAATGATGAAGGAGTTCCCCGACAGGGTGTTCGATGTAGGCATTGCTGAGCAGCATGCAGTTACTTTCTCAGCCGGACTTGCCACACAGGGTATGGTTCCGTTCTGCAATATTTATTCATCGTTCATGCAAAGAGCTTATGACCAGGTGATCCATGATGTTGCCCTTCAGAATCTTCATGTGGTGTTCTGCCTGGACCGCGGAGGGCTTGTTGGTTCAGATGGCGCCACTCACCATGGATTTTTTGACATCGCTTTCATGCGGAGCATCCCGAATATGATAATAGCTGCTCCGATGAACGGCCCGGAATTACGCAATATGATGTACACCGCGCAGCTCGACAAGATCAAATCGCCGGTTGCAATACGCTATCCCAGGGGTAAAAGCATGGTACAGGATTGGGTTCAGCCATTCACGGAAATAGAGATCGGAAAAGCCAGACACATTGCTTCCGGTAACGATATTGCCATATTAAGCATTGGTCATCCTGGCAATTTTGTGATAGCGGCGACCGAAAAGCTTAAACGGGAAGGAATCTCAGCTGAGCACTTTGATATGAGATTCGTTGCACCCCTCGATACTGCTGTTCTTCATTCAGTCTTCCAGAACTTCGACAAGATCATCACCGTTGAGGATGGCATCCTTAAGGGAGGGTTTGGCAGCGCTATTGCCGAGTTCATGTGCGACAACGGATACAAGGCTGATATCAGGCGGCTCGGCATCCCCGATTACTTCGTTGAGCAGGGAACCCAGGAGGAACTGATCAGGGAGTGCGGTTTTGATGCGGACAGCATTGCCGCAGCAGTAAGGAAAATGGTGTTAAAGGGCACAAAAGCGCAAAGGCCCAAAGGAGCTACAGTGTAACATATATGATATCAACTCTTAAACCCAATCCCATGAAAAACACCCTTATACTTGTGACTTTAGTTTTATTTACGGTATCCTGCAGCAGCAATAAACCCGTAAAGGAGGAGTGGATCCAGCTCTTTAACGGCAAAGATCTTGAAGGATGGAGCATAAAGATCAAGGGACACGAACTGAACGAAAATTATAAGAATATATTCAGCGTTGAAGATGGATTATTGAAAGTCAGGTACCAGGGTATTGACACTTTCAGGAACGAGTTCGGCCATATATTTTACAAGGATCCCTTTTCTCATTACAGGCTGAGGATAGAGTACAGGTTTGTTGGGGACCAGGTACCCGGAGGACCCTCCTGGGCTTTCAGGAACAGCGGTGTGATGCTTCATTCGCAATCAGCTGCCTCGATGACACTCGACCAGGATTTTCCCGTTTCGATCGAAGCCCAGTTTCTGGGTGGTGACGGTGTTGCCGAGAGGACAACCAGCAATGTATGCACACCCGGAACGCATATTGAGATGGACGGCAAGCTGATCACTCAGCACTGCACAAACTCAAAATCCAAAACCTATCATGGGGATGTCTGGGTTACTGCAGAATTCCTGGTAGTTAGCGATAGTGTAATCCACCACATTCTTGAGGGCGATACTGTTCTTACGTATGGCAGGCCTCAGGTCGGAGGTGCCCCTGAAGGATACCCCGTTCCGGAGGGGACCATGATAAGAGAGGGTTACATCTGTTTGCAGGCCGAGAGTCACCCGGTTGAGTTCAGGAAGGTCGAACTGCTGGATCTGAGTAAAGATAAAAGACAAAAGTAAAAAGACAAAAGTTAAAAAAAATCCCTATTTTCGCACGACCGCACGACAAGCCCGGATGGCAGGGCCGAGCGTTAATAATCCCGCCGGTGGCGGGATTTAGCGAGGAGCCAGCCTGCAGGGTGGGACAATTCCGCCATCCCAATCAACGGGCAGAGTTCTTTCTAAAAAATAAAATTCTTAATTTTCTACCGAAATATTTTAACGCCCGGATGGCAGGGCCGAGCGTTAATAATCCCGCCGGTGGGGGATTTTAGCGAGGAGCCAGCCTGCAGGGGTGGGACAATTCCGCCATCCCAATCAACGGGCAGAGTTCTTTCTAAAAAATAAAATTCTTAATTTTCTACCGAAATTATTTTAACGCCCGGATGGCGGAATTGGTAGACGCGCTGGTCTCAAACACCAGTGGCAGCAATGCTGTGCCGGTTCGATCCCGGCTCCGGGTACTGAAAAAGAGCGGGAGTGAGAGCCTGCCTGCCGGTAGGCAGCCGAAAGCGAGCACTCCCGCCTCCTTTTCCTCGCTCTCGCTCTCACACTCATTCTGATTTCACTGTTCTCCTCCAGGGAAAGACCGGGGATGAGTTTAGAATGCAATCAGTTTGTCACATTCCATTGTTAATCGTGAAAGTTCTTTCAAAGTGCTTAATTCAGCACCTTCTATAAGCTTCATTTCTTTGAGACCACGCGGATCTGCGCATGATGTACAAAGCTTCACTTTACCATTCTTCATCAATACTGCTTTTAACATTCTTTCAATGTTATAGTAACCATTCGGAGTATTCTGACCAGGTAAAGCACATGTTACAGCGTCAGCCATAAGAAATATATATAAATCAGTGTCTTCATAATCTTTCTGGATTTGCATGGCAAGCCGTAAAGCGTTAAAAGCTTTTTCGGTTCCGTAAGGAGCATCATTGATCAGAATCAATACTTTTTTCATGTTCAGTCTGCTTGAATGTTGAATTATCTAAGATTAATAGTGGCTACATTTAAGAAAGATTTATTGCTGCATCCGAAAGAACTTCTATCGCAAAATCAATTTCTTCATCAGTAGTGTATTTCCCGGTTGAAATCCTCACGGTACCTGCTGCTGTCTCAAAGCTGGTTTTCATCGCTTTTAACACTGATGATATTTCGGTACTGCCGGAATGACAAGCTGAACCTGTGGAGATAAATAAATTGTTACCTGTAATTGAAGTCAGTGAAAGAGCATTCAACCTTATCGAATGCTATACTGAGTGTGTTTGGAAGACAGTTTTCTAAACTGGAGTTTACTTTTACTTTGTCTCCAATTTTATTTCTGAGGCCACTTAATAACCTGTCCCGCGTTGATTGCATATTTAAACGGTTTTTACCCAGATCCCTTTTGGCAATTTCACATGCTTTGCCCAGACCAACAACATGGATTACATTTTCTGTCCCGGGTCTGATTCCTTTTTCCTGGCCTGCTCCGTACATTAAATTTTGCAGTTTTATTCCCCGCTTTATATATAATGCGCCAATACCTTTAGGCGCATAGAGCTTATGTCCAGCTATCGTAAGCAAATCGATTCCAAGTTTTTTTACATCGGTTTCTATCTTCCCGACAGATTGTGCCGCGTCGGAATGAAACAGGATATGCTTTCGTTTGGTTATTACAGTGATTTCGCTTACAGGCTGAATTGCACCAACTTCATTATTTGCATGCATAATGGTGACAAGTATCGTTTCCGGACGAATGGCATACTCAACATCCTCAGGATTAATCCTGCCATTAAGATCTACAGGGAGGTACGTTATTTCAAAGTCTTGAGATTCCAGATATTTGCATACTTCATTTACCGCAGGATGTTCGATTGAAGATGTGATAATATGGTTCCCTTCATTCCTTTTAGCTAAGGCGGTACCTATGATAGCAAGATTATTTGATTCAGTTGCACAGCTTGTAAAAATAATTTCATCAGGATCCGAATTTATTAAATCGGCCACCTGTTTTCGTGCCCTGAATATAGCTTCTTTGCTGTTTCTGCCAAGGGAATATGAACTTGAGGGATTCCCAAAGTGATTCTGAATATACGGAATCATTTCACCTGCTACTTCCGGGTCAACAGGTGTGGTTGCATTATAATCCAGATAAACAGGCTTTTCCATGTAATTTTGCTTTTATTGCTTAAAAATCGTATAATAATAAGAGCTTAAACGAGTATGCCCAGGAGAACAAACTGGCCGCCTAAGTGGTCAAAATAGACAAATACATAGAATACTTTTTTCCTACACCGATTGGTTAACAGTGCTCTGGGGCATTGTTTTATTTTGCCTGGGTCGTTCCGGTTATTTTGCCTTCACCAGTCTGTAATGTATATCGGCAAAGACTTTATGTCCAATCGATTCAGTATGACAGGAAGCACAACCCATTTTGCCACTGGTGTTGCTTAGTTTACCATTATCACTATGGCACGTCAAACAAGTCCTAATACTTTCGTTATCATGGCCACTTGTTACATAAGTATTACCAAAATATTCGTTTAGATCAACAGTGATACGAGATGCCACGTCACTTGTCAAACGGCGACACCTTTCTTTACGTTCATCGCTGTTGATATTATATCCGGCTTCCTTTCCCCAGTTCGTGTTGGATGCATGGCATAGCGTTGAATTAGAAATTGTCGATGGTGGTTTGAAGTCCAAAATGGCAAGTTGGGGTCTGAATACAGGAAGTCTGGTCTCTTCGTACCACTTGAAAAGCCCGGTGATCAAACTATCCTGGCTGGCTTTTTCTGCTACGAATAATCCTATAGCTGCTGCTGCTCCGTTAAGTGCTCCACAGATAGTACCAAAGCCACCAATACCGCCATGACCATACTTCATCATATGAATGGGGAATGATGAATAAGGCTCACCATATTTATCAGCTAATTGAGATATTATACTTTTAAATGAAGCATACATGCAACTACCACTGTCATAATTTTTATAGGCTAAATCAGCAGATACAGCAGGGTTTAAAGCATGATATGCCCAGGTGGTTTTGGTGTTATTGTATTCCAGTTTCTTTGGCTCCTCCAACGGCTGGTATTCTGGCCTGAATGCATTAGAGAGGGTCAAAATGCCAGCTCCGCCTCCAATAATAGTACCAGCAGCTATTTTCATTGCTTTACGTCTATTCATAATTTTTTCTCTGAATATAAAATTAAAATCAAATATAGTTCAATTCCTGGCACCGGATGACGTATAGTTTGGCAGGGACATGCCATGGCGTGACCCTACATATGGGAATAATCCAAAATAATAATCCCAATCTTTTAACCTTATATTTTTTCTTTCACGGTATTTCTTGTTTTAATAATTATGCCAGGTCGAACCGATCAAGGTTCATTACTTTATTCCATGCTGTCACGAAATCCTGAACAAATTTTTCCTGTGCATCTGAACTTCCATAAACCTCAGCAAGTGCCCTCAGCTCCGAATTTGATCCAAAAATGAGATCAACCCTTGTCCCTGTCCACTTTAAATCGCCTGATACCCGATCACGTCCCTCAAACTCTTCCTTAGATTCAGAGGTTGGTTTCCACACAGTATTCATGTCGAGCAGGTTTACAAAGAAATCGTTGGTCAGAACTTCAGGATGTTTAGTGAATACGCCATGTTTTGAATTGTCAAAGTTTGTATTCAGAACACGCATTCCGCCAACAAGAACTGTCATTTCAGGAGCAGTTAATGTCAGCAGCTGGGCTTTATCTACCAGACAGTTCTTCAGTGGATATTGCATATTTCGTTTTTAAATAGTTCCGGAAACCATCGGCTGCCGGCTCCAGGAACTGCAAATGATTCCACATCGGTTAGTTCCTGTGAAGCATCCATACGACCGGGCGTGAAAGGAACTGTAATATTATGACCCGCATCTCCGGCAGCTTTTTCTACCGCTGCACAACCTGCCAATACAATAAGGTCAGCAAGAGAAACTTTTTTGCCGCCCGATTGAGTATTATTAAACTCTTTCTGAATACCTTCAAGCACTTCCAGGACTTTCTTCAGCTGAGCAGGATTATTTACCACCCAGTCCTTTTGTGGAGAAAGACGGATACGCGCACCATTGGCACCACCTCTTTTATCGGATCCACGAAAGGTTGAAGCTGAAGCCCAGGCAGCAGATACCAGCTGTGATATTGGTAGTCCTGAAGCTAATATTTTAGTCTTTCAATGCAGTAATGTCATTTTCATCAATCAATTCATGATTCACTTCCGGAACCGGATCCTGCCAGATCAGTACTTCTTTGGGCACTTCAGAGCCCAGGTAGCGTGCCCGTGGCCCCATATCCCTGTGTGTCAGCTTAAACCATGCATGGGCAAAAGCATCTGCAAATTCCAGTGGATTCTCATAGAAACGCCTTGAAATTTTTTCATAAGCCGGATCAAGCCGCAAAGAAAGGTCGGTAGTCAACATAGCCGGAACATGTTTTTTTGACGGGTCGTGTGCATCAGGAACAACCTTTTCGGCATTTTTTGCCATCCACTGATGAGCACCGGCCGGGCTTTTTGTCAATTCCCATTCGTATTTAAAGAGGTTTTCAAAGAAGTAAAAACTCCACCTGGCGGGAGTCTGCGTCCATGTGACTTCCAATCCGCTGGAGATTGTGTCGCCTCCTTTTCCTGAGCCAAACTTGCTTTTCCAACCTAAGCCCTGCTCTTCAATGTCGGCTGCTTCGGGTACAGGTCCGACATGTGCGGCATCTCCGGCTCCGTGGGTTTTTCCAAAGGTATGCCCACCGGCAATAAGTGCCACGGTTTCTTCATCGTTCATTGCCATACGGGCAAAAGTATTTCGGATATCTTTAGCTGCTGCCAGCGGATCGGGATTTCCATCTGGTCCTTCCGGATTTACATAAATAAGTCCCATTTGAATGGCTGCAAGAGGGTTATCTACTTCGCTTTTATCCAGGTTTCGATTATCATTCTTTAACCACTCTGTTTCTGAACCCCAGTAAACATCTTCCTCGGGTTCCCAGACATCTTCACGACCTCCGGCAAAACCAAGGGGTTTAAATCCCATTGATTCCAGAGCAACATTGCCGGCAAGAATCATCAGATCGGCCCAGGATATTTTCCGGCCATATTTCTGCTTGATCGGCCAGAGCAGTCTTCGGGCTTTGTCAAGGTTGACATTATCAGGCCAGCTGTTAAGGGGCGCAAATCGTTGCTGACCGCGTCCTGCACCACCGCGACCGTCACCTGTGCGGTATGTACCAGCACTGTGCCATGCCATACGGATAAACAGTGGACCATAGTGCCCGAAATCTGCCGGCCACCAGTCCTGTGAGTCGGTCATTAATTTGGTAAGGTCTTTTTTTAAAGCCTTCAAATCAAGGCTTTTAAACTCTTCAGCATAATTGAAATCTTTGCCCATCGGATTAGATAACGAAGAATGCTGACGCAGGATGTTTAATTTCAATTGATTGGGCCACCAGTCGCGGTTTTTGATCCCGCTGCTGCCGACAAGGTGCTTTTGAGCAACTCCGGTAACCGGGAATTTGCTCAACTTTTCAGAGTTTTCTTCCATAATGTATTTTTTATTAACTGAATTTTAAAGAAGATTTATTTGTACTGATGATGATATCAATTATGCATCAATCATTTTCATTTGCATATTTTTCGGTGTTTCTAAACTTCCCGATTATTTGAAGTTTTATCTCCTCGATATCAAAATCCCGGATTTTGTTTTTTTTGAAATATTTTTCAAGAATTATATTTATTTCTTCATTTTCATAATCTTTTATTATGCTTGATTCAGCACTGTATAAATGATGGTGTGGTTCGGGAGTTGCATCATAACGGATTATTTGTTTTTCTGTGTCAACTTTGATTATTACTTTCCTGGCGACCATAATATCAAGCGCCTTGTAAACAGTAGCTGTAGCAATATTCCGGTTTTTATTTCTTATATATTTAATTATTTCTTCTGCGGTGGGGTGATTATTTAATCCAATTATTGCCTCAAGTATTGATAATCGTCTAGGGGTGGCTTTAAGCCCTTTGTCACGTAATTTGATCCTGAGAGATTCGATATTCATATAAATACAATTAAAGTAGAATTATTCCACTTTGGGACAAATTTATTATCAATTTTATTTAAAGCAAATTTTTTTGCCCTTTTAATCAGAAAATAACTTGAACTCTTTTGTTGGCAGGGACATGC
Source organism: uncultured Bacteroidales bacterium (assembly GCA_963737255.1). Lineage (GTDB taxonomy): Bacteria > Bacteroidota > Bacteroidia > Bacteroidales > VadinHA17 > LD21. The sequence continues at coordinate 581,777 of CAVTSB010000001.1, read as the reverse complement.
CATGGTTTTGGCAGGGAATTGCCATGGCATGTCCCCGCTATTTTTTTATTTCTTTATTTTCAGATGGATCATATATTGGATGTCAAGCGAATCTGAGATCTTTGCAATCTGTTCATTTTCAGGCTCAATTCAAGACCATCAATTCAACTGCTCTGGCCCAAACAGGCATGAATAGTGTCTTTTGAACGTCTCCTAACTCAACTTTAATTTTTATATTCATATACGTCGAATGGTTATGAGCTGGCACTCCGCAACTGATACGAGCGGGTGGCGGCACCGGCAGCTATAGCCCAGAGGAGCCAGCTGCCGTAAAAGAGACAAAAGACCCATATCGCCATGCCCTTCTGGCCAGTTTGATCGCCGCTGGCTAACCTGGTGATCATCGACCAGCAAGCCGCCGGCGCGATCGAGGCGACGACGGCAGTTGCGGACCAGCCTGCGGCCAGCAATAACCTGCGAGGCTTCCAGCGCCGTGGTGAAACAAGAAGCAGGGACAGAGCGGCCGCCAGAAGCCATGGGATAGTAAGCAGTATTGGAGCTAAGCCATGGCCTGCAGCGCCGGGTGATATAAGCCCTGGTGTTCCTCCAAGCGCCCACCATATCCTGAGAACCGGGTAGGGAAGAGCGAGCACGAACGCGGCGTAACCGTACCAGCCAGCTGAGCGGGTGGATGCCATGGTGACCGGTCGCGCCAGGGTGATACTGGCGAGAAAGACTGCGACAGCGAGGGCAAAGGACCGGGTTGCCATCGCCGGCCAGTCGACGCCAATTCTGAGACCCGTCGCCGGATCACCGATGAGGCCTGCCATAGCTAAAAAGTCGAACAATAATCCATTCGCTACCCATATCATCAGAAAAAGACCGCTCCAACGTAATGCTTGCTGTACATGAAGCCACTGCGGGTGACCATTCCATCGCATGATCCCCGCTGCAGCGATCACCGCAGCGGCGAAAGGTAGCCAGTCCGGAGCGAAAGTCCCGGCGTTGGCCGGCCGGTTACTAATAAGCTGCTCTAATGCCCCGGCCGCCAGAACCGCAGTGCAGAGTGCCATTCCAATCCATTGCCCGGCCTTGGTGCCTGTTATACGGTTATCCGGCGATTCCATGATCTGTCCATTCTTTGCACGTGGCGAACTCTCAGGCTTTCTGCGGTCCTGCTGTTGCTCTTCTATACTATTAAGTATCATGTCAATATTACAAGTTATTAGTTAGTTATGTCTTATTTACTATTAATTCTACAGTCTAATTTACATTATGCTTCTGCAGGTATTTAACCAGGTATTCTTTTAATACTCTATCCTTTCCGGAGGTATTGTTAAACTCTTCCAAAAGAGTCTGATCGTCAGCAAGAATTTCATGGATTGCTTTGTTTATTAAGTACTATTACCTCACCGGTATTTATATCAAGTAACTTTTGTTTCAGGCTGGGGACAATTATTACGGTGGGGCTACTGTAAACAGGTATGTTTTTTATATATTCAAAATAGCAGTATTTATATAGATATTCCATTTTAACAAATTCCGCATTCGAATTGAGTTTCGGATAAGTGATATTAATATAAATATCCTTCCCGTCACTGAACCCGAATACTTTATCCTGCGATTTCTGATTTTTGTTTTTCATTTCCAATTTGTAAGAATACAACTGCCTTTTCCCATAGTTCTTTTTTTTACTTAATAACTGACCGTTAAATTCAATTGAAGGGTTTCCATATTTGAATTCATCGAAGTTCTTATATACGCCGGCTTTATAATTTTTATCATTCTGAAGATATATGGCAAGTAAAACACAAGCTTTCTCATCCGTATTAAAATCGAGTTCAAAACCATACTCGCTTGTTTCGTTTACTTTGAATGTGTATAAAGCAGTGTTCTTATCGGCATTGACGGATTCAGCATAATCCTGCAGAGGAAAATGATTTGAGTCAAGTATGTTTAGCCTGGGTAGTGATTCGCTGGGATTAAGAAGGTAGATTGCATATTTATTGTCTTTTGTTAAGACAAGTTTTATATCTCCGCCAGTAAGATTGTTGTAATCCTGATGTCTTAAGTAGACACCGCTACAATTTTTTTTCAGAATTTCCTTATAGTTTATTCCGCATTGTGCATTGGTTATCGATTGCATGGCAATGAAAACCAAAAAAATATGAATCATTATTTTCATATCAATAAATTTTAAGTTTATAGACATCCTGTTCCAGAAATAGTAATTTTGGTACCGGTATAATTAACCTGGAAGTTCAAATCTTCTTGAATTTTATTTAGAATACTTTCAATAGCGGGTTTTTCAAACGAACCAGAAAACGTACAATAGGCTATTGATTCAGACGAAATCTCTATTGGTCTGTTATAGTATTCTGAAAGTATATCGACTACAGTTGCAATTGGCTGATCTTCAAAAGTAAGTTTGCCAGTTTTCCAGGCAAGGTAATTGTCATTATTGTTTACCGAGGCATATATAAGCTTTTGCGATTTATGTACGGAACAATAATTTCCCTGAGTTACAAGTAATGCCAATCCATTCGGAGATCCTTCCTCAAAAACCTTAATAGCTCCTGTTATAACATTGATATCAACATTTTCATTATCTGAATATGCCTTTATATTTATTGAAGCAGCTTTTTCAACAACAACAATAGCATTAAAGGCTTTGATTGTATATTTTTCATTGTTCAGGCTGGGAATTTCTAAATATACTTCACCAGTTACCCTTAATTCAAAATTTTCCGGACTTATCTTCGAAGAGTACATAACAGAGCTATTTGAATTAAGCCATGCCATGTTCCCATCAGGCAGGTTTATCCGACTTACTTCAGCAGTCTTATTTTGCTTAAAAATAGTTTTGCTCCCTGAAAAGGGTTCCTGAATAACTACAAACAGAACGACTGCCAATATTGCTGCTGTTGACAAAAGACTAACGATAATTCTTCTTTGCCAGGGCTTCTCCGTGTGAAATTGCGACTGATACTGCAGCCAGCCGGTATCTTTGTTCCAACTTATATTTTCAGGTAATCCGGAAAGAAGCTCCATCTTTTCCCTGAATATTTTATCAATATTATTTCCTTTCATATTCCATTTTTATTTCTGTTAACCTTTTCCTTAATATTGCTCTGGCTCTTGTCAGATAAACCCTGGAACTTGATTCCGATATATTTAATTCTGACGCTATTTCCTTATGAGTAAATCCGTCGATGGCGAATAAATTAAAGACGGTCCTCAGCTCCTGTGGTAATTGCCTGATCAAATTGTAATAATCTTCGACTATTAACCCGGTGTCAGGACAATCTGCCTCGTTCACCGGAAGCGATTTATTACAAATATCAATATCAATGAAATGATCACATTGCCTCAAAAACATAAGCGATTCATTTATCATTATTTTTTTCATCCAGGCAATAAAGCATATTTCGTTTACATAGTTTACAATGGCGATTTTGCTGAAGATCTTGAAGAATCCTGAATTAAGGATACCAGCGGCATCTGTTTCATTCTTTACATACCGATAAATTAACCGGAACATCTGTGATGAATATTTTTTATAAAACTCTTCCTGAGCCTTCTTCTCTTTTTGCTTAATTCTTTGAATAAGTTCCCAAGTCATGTTAAATTTGATTGTTTAACTGTTAAATGCACCTGGATTACGATACGCTACAAGAATTTTTAAAATACATGCATTTTTATTTACGGCTATGTCTATGAATAGCGATTGAGCAATTGAATAATAGCTGCCAGAGGACTTCAGAACTAATTTTCCATTGAATGGCCTGGTGGGAAAATAATAGACCAGACTATATAACAACAGTTTAAATTGACCCTCTTCAGCCTGAGATATAAGTCTGTTATTAATTCAGATTGATTAATTAAAATTCTGCCTGTTACATGTGGTCAGCGCGAATGTGTCCTATGTGCAGGAGCATCTTTCTGCCGGCAAGCAGGAGAGCAAAAAGTGTGACAAATAAATTAACGTTATTGCAACTAACCGCTGACTCCTTAAAAATCATCAAATGGATTCCTGATTTTCCGAATATCCCGGATGCTTACAGGGGCACAAATTTCCTCGGTTTTGCTATACTTGAAATGAATCCTATGGATAATCTTTATGTGGGGTATTTATTTCCATGGAACTCACCCCCGGGTGCTGCGCACATGGTAATTGTGTTTTTAAGAATTCATTCTGTGAAGCTAAAAGAAAACCTGGCTGAAATTGTACCTGAGTGATAAATTTTGGTCACGATAATTGAAAGTTGTCAGGTTTCCGGTCCTGGATGACAGGCAGGATTTTCCCATCATATTTTTCAAATCCCCGGAATCTTTCAAAGTGCAGACTGTCATTTTGAAAGTAAATTTTCTCACCAGGTATATTAAACCAGTCACTATCGATTATTTCAATACAGTTGGCAATTGTCTGTCCCGAAGCCGCGCAGGGTAAAAGGATGATAATTAGAAGTATAAATATTCTCATTCCTTATATAGTCTTAATTTTATTTGTAAATGACCGCCAACTCGTTAAAAATCATTGAAGAGTAGCTTTATTTATAAGGTAACTCATATTTTTAACTAATTATTATCCATGGAAGGGATGGATCATAGTTTTTCGTAATCTCCTGCCGGGCGTTTTTTTCCTGTTATGCATTGGAAGCATTTAAAACCATCACATGCGGAGCCAACGACCCGGATATCATTTTCGCAACTGCATTTCCTGTCGTTTTTATAAGCTTCAATTGCTGACTCTAATTTTATGCGCAGCACTTTTTCACTAATTGAAAGCTTTTCCTCCACGGTCGCTATATAGGATTTTAGATTTAAACAAGAATCCCAGCGTAAAGAAAGTAGAAATTGTAAATGCACTGAGAATAAAAATGCAAATCCCGGAAACATACCATTCCAGGGTTAAATCAGGTTCCTGATCTGCAATGTCACTAAGTGCCAGAAATAGCATGATCAAGGCAATTACAGAAAGAAATCCAAGGATAACTGTAATTGTCGCAGACATTCTTAAACTTTTCATAATTATTCTTTTTATGAAAGATAAAAAATTATCATTAACCGCCGGGTGTGACGCACTGTTAAAAACCCTGTTTATTTTGTGTTCATGTAATTATATTGTCATTCCAGACGATATTCTTTTTGAATAAACACCAATAAACTTTTCCCTTCTTCATTAACAATTTCCAGCCAACTGATTAATCCGATAAGACCTCTGTTCCATAAGTCAAGGTGGGAATAAGCCTGGTTCAAAGATAACTTACCTTGTTCAGTTAAGGGTACAGGAACTTGTTGATCTTTACTAAGACTAATAAAATCAAAGAGCTGACTATAGTAAGTCATATTTGTTATTGCGTTGTACATTAAATTGGATTGTGTGTAATATTTTTTAAGGGTTTGATCATATCTCATTATTCTGTCAGAAACTTCCTTGTTCCTTATAAGTCTTAACTCCCCACTGCTTTTAAGTTGTTGAATAGTCCTGTCATTTGAAACAAAAACTTCCAGTCCCAGGTTTTTAGTCCATATCCTGTACACATAGTTTGAGTTCTCAATTACATCAGGAGATAATAATGCGATTAAAACACTATCAATACCATTATGCATAACTTTTAACCTTTCTATTACATTACTAGATTGAAGAGTATCTGATTTGATATCTTCTACAATAGAACTGATGAATGTCTTCTCACGTTGGTGTTCAGACAATTTCTCACGCCAGTTATCTGCTATAAACCCACAGAATACTGCAAGGAAGAGCATCAAAAACTCAAATAAATAAGTTCTGATTTTTTTCCCGGGTGCACGGTTTGGATTATTAACTGAAATAGGGATGCTTGCATCAGCAGGTACTGTCTCTTGTTTATTATTTGATGCTTTTTCTGAGGATTTGTCACCAGGTTCAATTGTTTGTTCCATTTTTTAGTCAGTAAGTATGCAAATATAATAGTGTTCCCACAAATGACGCCATCGGGAGTCTCCCGGGTTTCAACGGTTTTAAAAATTGATTTGTATTTTGTGTTGGTAGGGACGTGCCATACGCCGTAGAAAGGTGAAATGTGTCACAAACCCTCGAAATCACCGAGACCCTTATCGGCTATGCCGCTTGTCAGCGGCTGTCTTTTATTTAGTGTAAAACTAAAATTTTCGTTTCCTATATAAGGTTCATTATTTTTGTCGAGAAAAAATAAAACATTGTCGTCCGCTACCAGAAATGCAATGGCTTCATCGGGTTTGTCAGGCTCAATTTTATAAATAATTGCATCAGGATTTGCTGGTATCCCCGTAGTAATTGTCCATTTTCCTGAAACGTCACGAGGCTCATTATCCACTACTTTTCGAATGATATAAGTTGTAGGAAGATGATTTACAGAATCTTTGTTTAGAATTAATTTCCATTTCAATTTAAAGCACGACTGGCTTGTGTTCATTTCAGGGTGTTCATAAGAAATTTCCTGACAGGGTGTTCTTCCCTCAAAAACAAGTTGTAAAGATTTGTTGTCTGAAATCGTTGAAGAAATTAAAATTTTACCTGAATTAACAGTCTCTTTCCTGTTTAGTGAATAGCTCCACCCTCCATTTCCGGGTATAAGTTCGTTTTGAGGTGTCAGCAGGTGAAAAAGGTTTTCACTGATTTTGATTATCGAAATAGCTTTGGGAAGACTTTTGCTTTTTAGATAATAAATTTCACTGCCGGTGTTTACATCCTTATTTTCAGAGACAGTAAATGTACCTTCAAAACTACGTTTTTCTCCGCCATTTTTAAATCCTGATGTATTGGGCTGCGATTCCCCAAAATTAATGTCCAACAGAAAAGAATTCTGCTTGGCATTTGCATTGTTTAACTTTAAATTCCACCTGATAAAATCTACTTTTGTATCCGTGGGAATTGTCAGCAAAGATTTAATCAACTCGTCTCCCGGGGTGCTGCCAACCAAAACTATTTCTGTTGAAGTTCCTGTTGCTGAGCAGGAAGTTGAGAAAACACACACATAACAGAAGAAGCGTATTGGTGTAAAGGGATTTAAATGTGTTCATACCAGTAATGAATTAGAATTAATTACTAAAATCCGCAGGAGCAGGCTTTTCAAACCTGTTCAAATGGGAGTCTGTCCGATACCCATACAGAGCTGACATAGTAACCCTTTTTCAACTGGTTTTGTTTTATTAATCACAACAAATATGACATCAGTTTCAATGTTTCGGCAGAGCCTGTTAAACCTGGCCTGATGAAATTAGAAATCAGTTGCGATTTATTTCGCAAATATTCTTCCGATATTCTTCGGAACGGACATTGAAGAACTAATAGATTATTGAAAAGTAACCGCAAAGGACGCTGAGTTGTTGACTCCGGAATTCTGAACAGGTTTACTGTAGTTATATCTGACCAAAGATTTACCGTTTGGTCCAGACCGGGGGATCTTATAAAGCAGGTTCTCTTTTGAAATCCTTTTTAGCGTACATGCAACAGGATGTTTATTATCAATTTGTTTTGATCCTTTAATTACTGTGTCTCCGGGCAGTATTTTTCCATCATATTTTTCTAATCCCCAGAATCTTTCAAAGTGTAAACTGTCATTTTGAAAGTAAAGTTTCTCACCAGGTATGTTATACCAGTCTTCGTCTGGCTCATCAATAGAAATTGCAAGTTTATTCCCCACATTATTAAAATCAAGGTATTGGACCGGGTTTACCAATGAGTCATCAAAAGATGCTTTCCAGGAGCCAATAATTTTAGAATTTTTATTTGTACAGGAACAAACAAAAAGTGTTACAATAATCAAGGTGGAGGAGATAATAAATTTCATGTCAGGTTTTCTGCTGTTTCCTGCTGGGTGTTGCATTGTCCGTGTTTGTTTTTAGGGCCCGTTTAGAAAGTCAATGTATTAGGATCCTGTCTCGTATCATATATTCTTAAGATCTCTACTTTAGTTCTCTTGTCACGGTCGGGTTCGTTTTGAATCATTTTTAATACATCCATTTTGCATCATTCTCTCTTACATCTTTAATTCTATATTCAGCAATTTTTTGTAAAAGTCTCCCTGGAAGTGACCTGTCGTAAGGTATTTGGATGGTATCTTTACCTGTAATAAACTCCGATAGTTCTTCCTTGAAAGGCTCCATAGCGGGACCTGTAGGCATAAAGTTTATATGCGTTTTATGTGCTGAATAGGAAAAGAGAATTCTGTTTTCCATAAATACCGGATACCCCCATTTGAGCAACTCAGTGGCATTTGGAGCAACTTTCCTTAAAATGGAGCGAATTTCTCGCAACTTCCCCCGGGCTATAGTGGGAGCTGCATTAATATATTCGTCGACACTGGCAGGTTTAATCTTTGACATTTGGATTATTTGCTTATTTATTGGATAATAAACAAATTTATATTCATTTAGGTTGCCTCAAGTGTCTATAGATAGTCCTTTATCTCACTTTTGACCTGAAAAGAAAGATTCCGCTTCGTTAACAATTTCCAGATGTATTTTACGCCTGGCAACATCATCAGGGTCCTTAAAAAAAGTAGGTGCTGCCTGTTTCATTTCTTCATTCCCTTCATTTAAAAAAACGTAATGCCCTGCTTTGCCTTTTATTAAAAACCATTCTGCTTTTGGCAATAATTCTTTATAATGAAAAGCATTTGTAGTTATTGGAGCAATACTGTCTGACTGTACCCCTGCAATAAATATCGGAATGTTAACATCTTTCATTTGGTCTTTCGATAAAAATCCCTGACCTAATGCAGGTGCCATGACAAAGACAGCTTTTATTCTATTGTCTTTAAGATTTGGAGCTCTTTTGAATGATAGTTTAATACTGTCCTGATCAAAAAGATTGATAAGGCCAGGCATTTCAGGTATGTTTGCTTCTTTAAAGCCTTGAGGTGTATGGATGAATCTAATAAAATTGTCCAGGTTAAAATTAGCTCCTGCCAAAGCAATTGAAGTATATCCTCCCAGCGAAAATCCAGCAGCATAAATTTTGCTTTCATCTATTTTACCTGCAAATTCTTTTTCGATGAGTAGCTTTGACAAAACAAAACTTATATCAAGTGGTCGCTGCCATACTGTTACGAACTCTTTCGGAATAGGATTGGTATAAGTATTACCATAATGGTCAACAGCGGCTACCAGGAATCCTTTCTTTGCAAGTCCTTCACAAAACCACTGACAAGCAAGCCTGTTGCCACCTGTACCGTGGGAAAACATAATTAATCGAAATGGTTCAGAATTCGATTTTTCCGGAATCCAGATTTCTGTTGTTAACTCCCGGTCCCGTTTGCTGTCATAATATGTTTTAGTCAGTTGCGAAGTTTGGAATTGTGCATTGACAGAGAGAATTGTAAACACAAACAGTGATATAATGTTAAAGGATTTTTTGAACATGTATGATATCATTTTCAGTTTGATATGAATATTGTAAATATAGAAGAAATCTATGTCTGTAGCAGAAGTTTGTTTCGCCCGCCACCTGACTCGTTATAAATCATCAAAAAAAGGTCTTATTTTTTACACTCCTTCAGTACCAGAAACGTGCCTGGGTTGTTCTTGTTCACGATAGAGAACCGGATTTTTCAAGTCACGGAAAAGTTACATTGGCATCACGACCCATGTAGCATTATCCGTGTTATGTGTTGTTATATTTAAAGAAATCCTAGTGATATTGCTACAAAGCTCGGTCCGTTTAATCCAGCATGAAGTATTACGCCCGTCCAGGTGTTTTTTGTTTTTTGGATTATAAAAGACTGGATAAATAATAATGGGATTAAGGTTAATAGTAATTTCCATCCAAAAGCAAGATGAAATAATCCCCAGCCAAATCCATGTATAATCCAGGTATACTTACCAAATGCAATCTCTTGTTTTGGAAACATAACTCCCCGCCATAAGAATTCCTCGCCAAGAATATTTAAAATCCAAAAGGGTAACCAGACAGCAAGGAGCCAGTAACGTCCTTTTGAGAGCGGTTCAAATGTCATGAACGAGGGAGATGGGTCAAATTCACCGACAAATAGCACTAATAATTTTAAGATCAGGGCACTTGATAATGAAACAGCTACAAAACCAATTAAAGTCCAAAACAAATCTCTTTTAGTGAGTCTGTGGAATCGGAGTCTGTCAGTAAAGGTTTCTTTGCTGAATGTAAGTCCTTCTGATCTCAATAATACCACTCCCAGAATTATCATGGGTGTGAAAATTCCTAATCCACCAACAATAAACCAGAATAGGATGGGTTCCTGACCGGTAGTTGTGCTTAGATATGGAATCAGGTATCTGGTCAAAAGGTACAGCAATAATGCAGCAGATATGAAAATTGAGTATGAAGGAAAAAAGCCGAGTTTGTTAATGGTTGAAATTTTTGTCATGCGGTAAGTAATCACTATTATTCAAATATAGAACGAAATCTGTCCATCAACACCCTGAAATGAATCCTTTGGATAATCCTTTTATGGGGGATTTAATTGGGCTGGGGCTAACCACGGGTGCTTCGCACCGTTTAAAGCCCTGTGTTTGACAGGGTTTTATATAGTTTTTTGTGAAATGTTATAGATTATTATTATTCTTTATTGATGATCCGTATGAAGCCATCGGGAACAAGTTTTTTATTGGATTTTGTCTATTTGGTGTTGATATTGAAATTTTGATACTTCCATCTTCCATAATTATACGGAAATCGAAATGATTTGATACGTTTTTGTTGTCTCGTTTTGCTGGCTCCCAATCAGGTAAATTCTTTAAAATCTTTTTTACTTGAACATAAAATGGTTTCTTGGCTGGACTTATAATTAATGCTACTTGATTTGGATCTTCAATGATTTTTAATTTGCCAGCCTTACTAATCAGAACTCCAAAACTGCATGCCAGTGTTTTATCAGCTTTTATTAATGATTTTGGCAGCTTAATTTTCTCATTGAATGTTGTAATTAGTGAATCAAATCCTCCTGGGAATCTTGCATAAATATCAACGGGCAATAGTGTTGAATCCAATTCAGGCAGAAATCTGAGAACAGGGTATTCGTTCTTTGAAGCATATGGTGTTTTTTGCCATGTTTCAGTATTCTCAAATTTAACCGACTCCGGGAATATGGTCATGACCGGAGAGTAAATATCCTGAATATGCCCTCCTCCCCAATAATATTTACCTGAAATGAACCTTCCGTTTTCGTAAATTTCGGTGCATTCAAGTCTTGGCTCTTCATCTACTTCAGGTGTTAAACTGATTGTATAATAGTTCCAGTTTCCATGTCTGAGAGAATCTTTGAATTCCCCTTTTACTAACCCTATTCTGTAAGTAAAATCGTTCAGAAATTGTGTTTGCCACAGCCCTGTTCCATTTTTAATAATAGTATCCCCATTTTCATTATAATATTCGAGAGCCCCCAGGAAATCTTTATTAAAAGCAATTTTATCTCTCACATTTCCATTCTCATAATAATTGGTCCAAATTCCCCATCTGCTGTTATCTTTATAAAATCCATTAGTCATCAGATTTCCATTTGGATAATAGAATAAGAACCTGTCAACCTTTACATTGTTTTGATATTTCCCCTTCATTTGCAGACTTCCATTGATATAGAAATCTTTTACCTCTCCTGTATATTGATATTTAACTGTATCTATATAACTGATCCTGCTATATTCCGCAAAGTCTTTCGTTGTGAGTCTCCATAGTTTGTCATAATATGTTACAATCTTCTTTTGTGAATAGGTTTGGTCTGTAAAAATCGAAATCAAAATAATTGAAATGAGAATTCTCATAATGCAAGTTTTACGATTATTGATTTAAAACTTCTTTGTTTAATATCTTGACTGCCTGTATCTCAATTGTAATAATTGTTACATTCTGTGTTCACATATTTTCCCGTTTTGGACCAGAATTTAACGATTTAAATTCAGAGTGAATTTTGACTAAGGATACAAAATATGTAACAAATGTTACAAACTTCTCTTTCATGGTGAAAAGCATTTTTGGCATTGTTAGCTTGCGAATTTAACGGAGCATCCCGGTTTGGTGAATGCCCTATGTACTATTTTTGTCATCAAAAGGTGGATTTACTTGTACCGGGTTGGTAAACTTAGTACGCCCTTGTTGAATTTGTTTTTTTGGTCACATATCCCTCAACACCTATTAACTCACATTTATTAATGTAACTCAAATCGTTTACTTATTATTATCCTTGAAAGGGATATTTTCCCTGGCTACACCTTAAAGAGCATCATACAGCTTCCTGATTTTCTGAATATCCCGCACGGTTACAGGAACGTTAATTTCCGCAATTCTGCAGTATCGGAGATGAATTCCTGTCGAAAATCCTTTTATAGAGGATTTAATTCAACCGGGGCTAACCACCGGGTACTTTGCACAGTGTAAAGCCTTGTGTATTGTGCTTCGTTTTATTACCTCCACTTATAATGCTTTCCCTTTTTGTCAAGCCAATTGTCAAGTCCAAATTCCTTAATCATATCCAGGTTGTTCTCCATTCCAGGGTGAAAATTTTTATGTATTTCAAGCTTTTTACATATTTTGTAATCTTTGCAGTCCCAACATCCCTCAATGCCCTTTTCAATTACACATTCCCGCATCTCACAATTTTTATTGCAACCATATTCAGAAACAGGACCTTCAAAACAGTTTGTTTCACATTTAAGCTTTTTCATTTCAGTTAAAAGGCTTCTAAAGGTCCCATAATTCTGAAATTCTTTGATTCGCATGGATTTAAACTTCGCATAATGCTCAAAACCCAAATTATCCAACAAATCCGCTAAGTTATCTATCAGAGTGAAAAGCTCGCTATTAGAAGGTATACAGTCTTTGCAATACAATCCACAATATGCAGTGTATTTTCTATTTTCATTCATTTTGAAATGGATTCAGTTTTTCTGTTTTTAAAATTAAGCACAAGGCCAAATGTAAAACCCACATATCTGGTCATGGCAAAAGTTGATTCAGAAGTGAGATTCTAATATTTCTTTTGCAGCACAAAAATCATCCATGGAGCAGTATGAAGTTCTGAAATCCATTTAAATGGTTCGTCTTTGTACCCAATTGGTTTATAAGTTGCCTCGAGAATCAATCCTGCTTTGGAAAAGAGTTTATGGTAATCTGAAACTGTCCAAAAGATATCTTCAACGGGTCTTCGGTCTTCAACATCTAACATTATATCACGAACAATGTCTCCTGTATTAGCATTCCGGTTATCTGGAAAGTCCTTGGTTGAGAATGATGCCCATTCATTTGTGTAAAGTTCCGGTGTAGAATCAAGGCAAATAATTTTCCCGGTCGGTTTCAGCAGATCATGAAGTCCTTTCAAAATGTTAGTTCTATTTTCCCAACCAGGAATGTTGTCAAAGGTGAATATAGATTGAATGAGGTCGAATTGATTGATTCCAAGGTGGCTATAGTTGCCATCGGTGACTGGTTGGTAATCGCCTGTTGTGTCAAGTTTTTTGGCAATTTCGAGCATGTCATTTGAGATGTCAATGCCAATTACATTAAATCCGAGTTGTTTTAAGAATCTTGTTGATCGACCGGTTCCGCATCCAAAGTCTATTGCTTTGGAGCCTGCAACGTGAGCAGAAATAATTTCAGGCAGATCCCGATATGCCAGATAGTAAGTATTTGGGAATTCGAGTTTAGAATATGATTCAGCCCGGAACTGGTTATTATAGGTATTTTCAAAAATATTTTCATAAGTTGTCATTGTCCATGTCAGGTTTTCGTTCTTTATTTTAAGCGATTAAAGAGTTTCTGAGTCCTACTGAGAATTTTAATTTCTTACCTGGTTCTTTGATATTATACATTAACATTAAAGACAAATTTATTTGGTTGTATCAGGCAATGTTCCTTTCTTTTAGTTTTGTATCGCCAAGCTAAATTAAATTTTAAAGTTGTCGATTTTTACGGTGTAATGTTGAGAAGTTTTGTCAAATCTCGATAGAACTTCCTGAGCCTTCCCTGGAACTACTGCAGTCTGATATTCCTCCCCGGCAAATTTAATGACCGCATCGATCGAGTCAAACCACATGATAGTTATAAATTCAGTTTCGAGAGGAAGTTCCTGCCTGAGCAGCTGAATACCTTTGTATCCCTCTATATTTCTGCTTTTAATGCCGATAAAAATTTCATTTTGAAGAAGATTTTCATAAGTATCAGCATTATCTTTGGTTGTATAACCATGCCAAATTCTGCAAATCATAAGTTATTTTTTAGTATGTTTTAAAATTAGTCAGTCAATCAATGAGCAAAATAATTTATTGTCCAAAACTATAGTGGGTTATTATCCGATTCCATTAACCTTTCTATGCCGGGCTTTGTTGAATTCCCGGTCAATTGTTTCTCATTTTGATGACTTAATCTCATGCTAATAATTGTTTATTATATCTTTGACAACTTAATGACCCGAGAGAATCTATTTACCCTGTATTGATTCCATTTTTCAGAATACGTTTTTTACTGCCGTATAAATGTTCTGACTGGAAACATTTACGTTACGAATTGCTGGTAATCAATTGATCAAAAGAGCAAACACATAATATCCCTCCGGATCTGTTTTAAGATACCCTTCAAATACACATCCAAAAATACGCGCTTTGTCCAAAGTACGGAGCGAAGTTGCAGGCGGCAGGCAGGAAAGCAAAAACTGTGACGAACAACTTACCTTTTGTCCGTTATGTTTAGTTCTTATGTTTCGCTCTTTTTAAATAGAATACTGGGGTCAATCTGTGTGCAATTGATAGAAATATATCCTTAGAAATGACTGTCCGGTAATTTGACTATTATCTTTTAAAAACAATTTCCCGATCTGAATATTCTGCATATCCAGCATTGATTGTCTTGATAATCAATTCCTTGTCCGAAAGCGAAACCAATTCTACATTAGTAGCCCCAAAGACATGGGACCCAAAAAATGAACTATATCCTGGCCATTGAGCATCAAAATAGAGTTCTAGTTTGTTGTTGGTTTGAGTAATAATGTTAATAGTCCCGTGTTCAACCTGATTAATCAGGTCAATATAGATTTGATATTCAAGATTATCCTTTATTACCAATCTGTTATATGATAATGTTTTGGTAATCTTAACTCCTGAACTATCATAGGAAATGAATTGAAGATTCCATGTTCCAGAGATCATCTGATATTTGGCAATAAAGGAAGAAGTTTCCTTTTTGCATGAGATCAGAAAAATGACTATCAAAGGAAAAATAAGAAGTTTTTTCACGACCTTAGGTGTTAGATATACAAATTGTTACAAAAAGTGTACCAGTTTTTAATTTGTTTTTTTAACGTGCATTAATTGTCATGATGCAGCAATCTCGAGGTTTACGAAGTTGTCCAGATAGGAAGAAACTTAATTATTGGATGTCAGCGTTGAGTAATTTTCTAGTTTTCATTAATCCATAAATAATAAATCCAATTCCCACGACAATGTAAGGAAGACTCAAAAGTTGCCCCATATTGAATTTCATTCCATCTTCAAATCCGACCTGGTTCTCCTTTACAAATTCAATTATAAATCTGGCTGTAAAAAATAATACAGTTGCAAGCCCAAAAAAGAATCCGTTCTTGAGTCTGTCTCTCATTTTTTTGTAAAGAATCATCATAACCGCAAAAATGATAAAATAAGAAATCGCCTCGTACAATTGAGCCGGGTGTCTTGGTACGTAATCAACCCGCTCAAAAATCACACCCCAGGGTTTTGTTGTCGGAATGCCGATAATTTCAGAATTCATAAAGTTTCCAAGTCTGATAAATCCAAAGCTCAATCCTGCAATAATTTTTCCAGATGCTCAGATGGAATGTTTTTTCTTTTATAAATCCAGCCTGAAATATAGATGCAAAGGATTAATCAATTCTTGCAGATTTTTCTTCTGTAAGGGATAAAATTCAACCAGAGATCCCCACCGGGCGCTTTAAACCGTTAAAAGTCCTGGGTATTATAGTGCGTTTTTTAATCATGGTATATGTCACCCATTTGTCTCGAGAGATTAATTGTCTTTGTAATCGTGAACATATTTTTTTAAAAATGAGTCAATCTGATCTTTCTCAATTCCAAATTCATTTTTAATTGCAGGTACAGGATTGTCCCAATTTGTTGGATTGGAAACTGAATATTGAAATAATGTCAAAACCTTATTATGTCCCCCAATTTTTAATGCATAATTGATAAAGATGGCTCCAACTGAATAGAAATGATTTATTCCATTGTCTAAAGTAATATTAAGACTATCAAAATTTGATAAATCGATACCCGGTTTGTTGTTAATGAAGCTTCTTAATTGGCTGATAAGATTCGAATACTCTTGTCCTCCAGTCCCACCATAATAAGTAGCTATTCCCTCATGAAATAATGCTGGTGCATTGGGAAATATTTTAAAAAAGACTGCATGTACAATCTCATGAAAATGGTCTTCCCGGCATGAAAGAATAATATTTTGATTCCTGATTGAATAGCCAGCATATAGAGAGTTGCTGGAGATAATAGAAGTATCAAATCCAACAAAACGGTTGGCTTCATTAAAAGTATTACCAATGATACAGGTAATTTTGTTTTTGTTGGCATTACCATAGAGCGTTGAGATATTGGAATAGAAATCAGCAGTTTCTTTGGCTTTCTTAATTGAAAAATTATAGTTTACCGGATAATAGTAATCGATAGCTCCTGATTGGAAATGGTTTAATTTGGATTTTGTAAAAAAGAATTGGTTGTACAGTTTATAGACCGATTCATTCTTTTTCGCATAAATATTGAAAATTGCATAAACGCTTTTGTCGTTAGGATCCAATGGTAGTACTTTACTTCTGATTCGGTAAAAGCCATTAGTCTCTTTTTTTATTTCAAAGGTTACTAACTCTCCAAGTGAGTAGATGGGAAGCTCATCGTTTACAATATCTGTAAATCCTTGTTCAAGTTCAGTAGGATTCCAATGCTTTTTGAATGCTGAGCCCTTACTTCTCGCACACTCACTAACGTATACTTTCCAGAACTCTCTTATGGCAATGATTTCCTGATCGTTGGTAGATAATAAATCCTGGCTGAATGAGATTTTCTGTCCGGAAGTAACCAAACTCACTAAAAATAAAATTACAGAGACTATCTTTCTCATTGAATGTAGTATGACGTTTTTATTAAAAAATGTAATTAAGTTATAGCGCGTTGGTTCAGCAGATCAGCAAATTCATCTATTGGTTTGTACCAGTAGGATTTATTACTACAGTTGGCCGGTAACTTTCCATAAGTTGGTGCTGCTCACCGTTTAAAGCTGTATGTATTAAGTAATGTATTTTCAATCAACTGGGCTTAGTTTGGTTTGTCTCTATTAGAAAAATATTCTATCATGAAATCCAGCTTTTCATTTCCATCCCTTGGATAAATTATTCCACCACAAATAAAAATGCGATTCCTGATGGAAATTGCCTGACAATTTTGAATGGCAAAAGGTAAATTGCTTTTATTAGTCCACTTATCCAACTCAGGATCATATTCTTCAACTAAGGAAAGTGAGCCTTGATTCCAACCTCCAAATACATATATTTTATTATTGGCTGTTGTCATTGCAACGTCATATCTTGAAGGAGTCATTGATGCGATAATTTTCAGGGAGTTCTTTGCTGGATCATATTCTTCCATGATTGCAGATTTCCCCAATGTGAAATTGCTAATGGTATCTGAAAGAATATAAATTTTGTTATTGATTGTTGCAGCGCCTATAGCAAAGTGCCTGAAAGGTAATATTTTCTTTATGGTCCATTTGTCAGTGTTAGTATTGTATTCCTCGATCGTATAAACAGCCAGTGAATCCCTTCTTTTAGATTTTATTTCTGAATCAGACTCTCTTCCGCCAATTGCATATATCTTATTGTTTAAAGCTGTTACGCAATGAAACGCCCGGGCAATATTCATTGGAGATTTATAAGTCCATTCATTCGAAATACGATCATATAATAAAACTTTGCTAATTCTTTTGGAAAAAATGCTTTGTTGTCCGCCAATTATGTAAATCTTTCTACCCAGGGCTATTGCACAAGAAGTAGTTATAGGTTCTGGCATCGGAGCGAGGCTAATCCATTTATTTTTTTGAGGATCATACATCTCGGAACAAGATGTATCCCTGAATTCAGATTTTTTACCGGTAGATCCGCCGAATACATAGATTTTATTATTAATAGCTGCAATGGAATGAAATGCACGATTGGTACTCATGGGCGTTTTCATCTCCCAGACGGATTTATCGTGCCTGCAATTTGTAAAAAATATGATTACGGCAATTAAAATTAATAATTTCATAAATACCAATTTTTAGTGATTAATCTGCAGGTAGAAATTTTATGTTACTTAACAGGAGTCTCCCGGGCTCCCTGGTAAATTGATTTGTTTTTTGTGTTGGTAGGCACATGCCATGGTTTTGGTAGGGATGCATGGCATATCCCTACGGCATTATCTTATGTCGATTGTAAAGTCACGGCATGGCATCCCTATATGGGAATAATCCAAAATCTTGCCCTGATCAATCATCTTACTTAATAATTATAAAATCCGGTTTAGTCACCATAGTAAATCATCTGAGGGAATTTGTTCAACCGGTGCTCACCACCGGGTGCTTCGCACCGTTTAAAGCCATATGTATTGTGTGCGGTTATTTTTTCATTAATAAACTTTCAATTTGTACAATTTGTCCCTCTATAACTGTAAAATTATTCGGGTTTGGATACTTTGACCTACTTATTAATTCCAGTTTTCTATGTCCAGTTATTTTCTGAATCGGCTGAATTCTATTTCCGTTTACATATTTTTCAAGTAGTACTAATTCCCCTGATTTCCCATGACACATTACTATCTCAAAATCATCACTTGGGAATTTATTAGTTGGATAATAATCTTGACCGCCAAAAGAAAGGATTTTATTATCCTCAATCTGGAACAAATAGAATACTCCTTCATCTTCGACTTCAGACAGTTCAATATACTTATTCGAAACAATTTTAATTGATTTTGCCTTATTCTCTGCCAAAACAAAGTCAATACTATTCTTCTGTTTCTTAATTTTAATAACATTCTCAAGATAAACCCATACTCCAATCAAAATGTAAATGACTACAGCCCCAAATAAAAGATAATATTCGGCCTTCGAATCAAGTCTAAAGAAAACAATTGTAACAACAATCATAGCCACAATAGTCCAACCAAGCAGAAACCTCTTTTGAAAAGTATTTCTTTTGGCAAGCTGGTTTATATCCTTCTTGAGGATTCTTATTTCTTTATCAATTAAGGGTCTCTCTTTTAACACAATGTCATTTTTTATAATTGCACACAACGGGAGTCTGTCTAAGAACCTTGCCCCGGACGTCTTTCTGGTCAATCTAAAGCGATCTGAGCGATGGATTTAATTAAACTCAACAGGTCTAAAGAATTGTCTTCCTAATCCATATGGAATTAACTCATCATGTTGTAATCTTCCAATGATTATTGCAGGATGTGTATTAAATCTTTTTGCGAAAGATTTAATATCAGCTTCAGTTAATGGTGCAGATTCAATAATTTCTTGTTCTTCTTCTTCTGTAAGTGTCCATTTAATGGCAAAACTATCAGCCTCTTCTTCCTTATTTCTATCAAAATCTGAATAATCAATTTTTTCTAAGAAAATGTCTTTCTTCCCATGTAAGATTATATGCCCAGCTTCGTGGAAAAATGTAAACCAAAAACTATCATTTCTTTTGTATCTACCTGATAATTGGATAAGTGGAGTATCATTAAGCCATCTGGTTGATCCAACTATTGGTGCTTTTGGTAAACATGGAGTATAAACAACTTTTACGCCGGCGGCTAAACAGATTGATTGTAATTTTTTGGGAAAATCAACCGGGTGTTTAGCCATTACTGACTTGATATCAGGCAAAGCATCCTTGAAGTTTTTTTCATTGTAATCAATTGCAGTTAATTCTGATGCTTGAAGGTCTCCTTTGCGTAGCCAAGCTGAGATTGCATAGGGTTCCTTTGTGTGTGCAAGTGAAATTCTGAATGCAACTTTAAGCTGTTGTTTTAAATAGTAATCTTCCCAGGCAACATGGTTACTTAAACTGAAGAAAGCCAGCAAATCTGCAGTCCTGCTTTCTATAGATTTGTTTTGAGGTAACCAACCTTTTTTTATCATTTCTGTTATTGGGAATAGTTTTGCCCAACCAATGGAAGCCGTAAGAACTGTTTTTCGTTCTTCACGTGCAACAAACTCATCATAGTTACGCTGTATATTTAACCAAAAATGAGCCGGTATCTTAAGTACATGTTCGAATTGAACTGCCATTTCTGCAGTAATAGAACTTTTACCTTTGATAATTGCAATAATTGTTTTTTCAGGTTTCCCGGTTCGAACAGCGAATTCTTTTGGCCCCATTCCTAGTTCATCCAATTTTTCCGAGAGAGTCTCACCTGGATGAAAAGCAACTTGTGGAATATACTGATTAAGATTTGCCATAATTGTTCTGTCTAAGTCAATGATAATCTGTTATTTCAATAATTTAAACTCCTTTTATTTCAAGCCAAATATATTTACCAGATTTATCAGCTGGTATTGGTTTTTCCTGAGGTTCAAAAATAAGTCTATATGGTTGATCAAGATCACATGACCATTGGCCTTTTCGGTCCTCTTTAAGTTCATGGTAATGACCTGGTAAATTTCTAACATCCTCAAGTGTTTGAGAGTTATGTAAATCAAGTAAGCGTTTATTATATAATTTGGCTCTTAATTGGCCAAGCGCTTTTTGACACTTCCTGTAATCATTTGCCAGCTTTTCTAACTTTTTATCTCCAAAGGATATTTTCAATGCAAAAGTAATTAATAAAATATAATTAACAGTAAATGTAAGTTAAATTATTGTTAAATTTATTCTTTCCGAAGACCGGGACGCCTGTCTGCCACTTTTACTTATCTCGAAGGGACCGGGTGAAGGATTGGCTGTATTCCGCATCATGCCAAAATAATCATTGCCAATCTTAATAGGTGAACCATCGGCATTTTCGAACGGGAGGTCAGGGATGATGGCTCTTCCCAATAAACCGGCAGTTACTATATTTCGTTTTTCCCCTGTAACCCAATTCTTATCAACGTTAAGTTCCAGATAAATATCGATCTTCCCGATTATCAGTTTGATTTCAGTGTCAAAGTTATGCTCAACAAGTGAATTTCGTTCTACTGCATTCACCGGGGTGGAACGATTAAACTTCTCTTTTCCAGCTTCACTCAATTCGCCGAATTTCTTTTCCCCGTTATCGGGAATCGGTCTTATACTTCCTTTGGTAAAAACGTTTCCCTCAAAGATAACCGGTAAAAGCGCTTGACTGTATTGGCTTGCATCACCATGGTTTACAAAGAGGTTATTAATAAACCGGACATCACCCCCGGGATTATCGTGAAGATTTTCAACATAAGTTGAGTGAGGTTTGTGGTATGGGGTAAGGCGTGAATCATATGAAATCACATCTATTTTGCCACCAAAAAGGTTATGTACAAATGCGGCACCACTGGAATTCATTAGCAGACAAGCTGTGGAAAGCAGGATATTGTTGCTTACCAACACAGGACCGTGATTTACTTCAAGGAATATGTCAAGTAAATTATCGTGCATCAGATTGTTGTTTACCTGTGCCCCCTGTGCCATCCAGTCGAGCCATATACCCATATTTGCGGAATAAATATGGTTCTTTTCAATGATTACATCTACGGCACCATGAAGTTTTATCCCTGCCATTTCAGCGCCTGAAAATAATCGCCTGACATGAATATCGTGAATGGTATTTCCGGTAATGGTACTGAAAGCGCAACCCATACTTCCCACAATACCTGTTTGCTCACAATAAGCAATAGTATTATTACGAACGAGATGTCCGCCTACTGTTCCTTTATTCCAACCGAATGCCAGTGCCCGGTTAATCGTACCCACATAGCCTTCAGCCGATTCGGTATCTTTATTGTCGAATTGATCACCATATTTACCTAATGCAACGCCCACGCACTTCGAATACTGTATGGTATTGTTTTCGATAATCCAGCCACGGCTCCAATGAGTTCCTATAAGCCCCATCTGTTCTGCTGTTGGTGGAGCCCAATTAGTAGCAGCATGTTGCAAAATAAACCCGGAAACCGTAATGTAATTGATGAATGGTTTGTCGGGATAGAAAATAGTCTGACGGACATTGATTTCAACTGTTTCTATATTGGGATCTGCATTTGTGAATTGTGCCCATATTGTAGTTGTGGTTGAATCGGTTTCTGTCCACCAAAGGGGATTTTTTCCGTCAGCTGATCCCATTACCTCTTCTTTTTTTTGTGCTTCCATCAGCCAATCCCCATTCAGATAAACGGCTCCCGTGTGGTAAATGCGCTCTTTGGGAGTAGGATAAAACCAGTCGCCGCGGATTAAATCGCTGTAGGGATTGAATTTTCCGAAAAAGGTAATTGGAATTTTTACTACCCAGGTATCATTGTCCAGCTTTTGCCAGCCTTTAATGATTTCAGATCCTTTTATCTCAACCTTTTCACCCTTAGCCGCATGATATACAATTCTTTCTTTATCTGAGTTTCCACCTCGCGCAGGCGTAATCTGTTCTCGATATACACCTTCATGTACTGTGATCACATCGCCAGGCATAACAACCTGGGCTGCCCGACTTATTGTTTTGTATGGCTTTGAAGCAGTACCATCATTTACATCACTCCCTTTAACCGAAACGTGTATGTCTCTGGCATTGATCGAAACACTTACAATCAGAATGCAGAATAATAAAATTAAAGAATGTTTTGTCATAATTATTAATTTTTATTTCTATCAAACGCAATAGAAAAAGTATCCCCAGATATTACTTCAGCGGATTCACGGTCAAAATATTACGTAATGTGCCTGACGGCGAAGGGACACTCTCCGTGAATTGTATCTACTGGCATACATATGGAGCATCAACAGTTAATATATAGCCTGCATAATTCTCCTATTCATACCTCAGCGCCTCAACCGGATTTTTACCTGCTGCTCTGATACGATTGCCAGCTCACTGTAAGCAATGCAATAAGCAGAGCAATAACGCCTGCCAGTGCAAATATCCACCAGCTTATGTTAATCCGGTAAGCAAAATTTTGAAGCCATTTATTCATGATATACCAGGCAATCGGACATGCAATTATAATTGAGATCATTACCCATATAATATATTCTCTTGACAGCAAGAAGAATATTTCATTGGACTTTGCGCCGTTTATTTTCCTTATTCCGATCTCTTTTGTCCTGCGCTCCGTCATAAATGAGGATAATCCTATAAGTCCAAGACATGAAATTATGATTGCCAGGAATAGAGAAATAACCAAATATTCTATCTCATTCTTTGTTCAGTCTGGTACAGGTTATCAAAATCATCATCAAGAAAATGAAAATCAAGGGGATGTATTGGTTTAAAGGAATTATATGTTTTTCTGATAGAATTCAACTGTTGAAGTGATATTGTCAGGTTTCATCTTGATAAAGAAAAGTTAGATGGGCCGATTCGCATAATCAAGGGTCCGATTTTATGATGTAATGATTTGAAATGAAAATCCTTCACCACTCCGATAATATTATATTTATGATCCACTCGGAGCTGTAATTGTTTGCCCAACAGGATCATTAAAGCCAAGGATCTTGCTGCCTTTTCATTTATTACTATTGCACTTGAATCCGTTGAATATTCAGAAGAAAAGAAACGACCGTCCTTCAGTTCAAGCTGAAACGTTCTGGCATAATCGTCATCAGCATCGAGACCATAAAATAAAATATCGTCACCTTCCTTTTTGCCTGTCCAGTTAAGATTGCCATTGTGGTTCCCTCCATGTTGAAAGGATTTCATGTTAGGAGCAACATGTAACACTTAATATATCAGGATTATTGTTTAGCTCGTTTTTTACAGTTTTCAGTTTGTGATCCCATGGGGCTGCAGGATATATAAAATATCCTATGTTATCTTTATTAAATCCCAGGCTTCTTTTTCTGCATATAGTGAAGTCTGGTCTCCTTACAACCAGCGTGCATATAATTAGTAGAACTGAAAGTGAAAACTGGAAAATAACAAGAACTCTTCTGAATCGCGGATTACCTGGATTTTTATTGATAACCCTTTTATTGTCTCCAGCGGTTTTAAAGATGAAAGATAAAATGCCGGATAACTTCCTGCCAGTAAACCGCAAAACAAAACAATACTGATTAGACCAATATATAAACCCGGACTCTGATAATTAACATGCAATTGCTTCCTGTAAGATTGTTATAGCCGGGTAAAAGCAATTCAACCAAGATCATAGCAATAACATGGGCCACAAGCACAATCAACAGTGATTCACCTAAAAACTGAAAGATTATTCTTTCCTTTGTTTGCCCCTGCCACTTTACGTATCCCAATTTCCCTTGCTCTTCTTGCTGATTGGGCAGTAGAAAGATTCATAAAGTTGATACAGGCAATGAGGAGAATAAAAACAGCAATAAGGCTCATAATCCTTACATAAGTAATATCACCATGGCCGCTAATATCATAATTATATTTTCCTGGAAGAATAACAGATGAATTTTTTTGATGTTTTGAAGGAAAATCTCGCGAATTAGTGATCCTATGATTATGCTTTTTTAAAAAATACCGTATTTTCTCTTCAAGTAATTTACTATCTGTTCCGTCTTTGATAGTTCAATATAATTATGTCAGCCAGATACTCCAGTCATTTAGGGCGCTCCTCTGTCCGTTACAACTCAATGGGAACCATAAAATCAAACTGGATATGACTGTTTGACGGCATATCTCTTTACATACTGACCGGTAACAGTAACCTGATACCCAACTGATTCTGTCATTGTTTTGCCGAGAGGATCCTCATTTCCGAAGTATTTGAGGCCATTTCTTCAGTGATAACAATATTGTGTGGTTCATTTAAGGCATTGTTTATATCACCATGAACGAACTCGATATCAAACATTTTTAAAAAGTCATTATCAACCATTGCAACCGCTTTCTCTTGCTATAAATTCATCACCTTTTTGAAGAATTAATTCGGGATGAGGTCCATATCTTGTTGCCCTTATTATTTCAGGATATTCTTCTTTCAGAACTTGAGGTCAATAGCTCCCGGCGTGTTGCAACCAGTGAGACACCCTGCTGAAGGATTCTCTTTTCAATAATCACGATAAAGATTGTCGGCATTTTTGAAATGTCTGTCGTAGCTCCATTCATCCTGTAACCCATAAAAGAATTAAAATTGCAGCAGGCCATGCCAATGGCCATGCCGCTGATATTCAGAATTGAATAAGTGGAATGTCTTTTGATATTTCGAAAGGCGATTTTGAAGTAATTCCGGAGCATGGTATATGTTGTATGGTTGTAAAGTTGTATAGTTGTAAAGTTATAGATCCATTTAAACACGGAGTATCACGGAGTTAAAGTCACGGAGTTAAACAAACAAACTCTTTAATTTTTATCTCTTAACTGTTGTCTTGATCTGGCCTCACTCCTCCTACTCATACCTCAGTGCCTCGACCGGATTTTTTCTTGCAGCCTTATACGATTGAAGACCTACCGTAAGCAATGCGATAAACAGAACAATCAGGCCAACCACAGCAAAAATCCATGGATTTAAAGTAATCCGGTATGCATAACTTTGCAACCATTTATTCATGGCATACCAGGCAACAGGTGATCCAATGAGTATTGAAATAATCACCCAGATTGAGATATTCCTTTGACAGAAGTGAATATAATTCAATTGATTTTGCTCCATTAACCTTCCTTATCCCGATTTCTTTTGTACGGCGCTCTGTCATAAATGAAGACAGTCCTATAAGACCAAGACATGAAATGAAGATTGCAAGAAATGAGGCATAGCCAAATATTTTACTCATTCTTTGTTCTGTCCGGTATAGATTGTTATAATCATCAGCCAAAAAATGAAAATTCAGGGGATAAGGCAGATTAAATGATTGTATAGTTTTCTTAATATAAGAAACAATTGATGGTACTCTATCAGGCTTCATCCTGATAAAAAATTCGATATCCGGATTTAATGTCATAATAAGCGGTTCAATTTTATAATGCATAGATTTAAAGTGAAAATTCTTTACTACACCTATGATATGTAATTTCGATTCCCAGGGTGTCGATATAATTTCCCCGATTGGATCATTAAATCCCATGATTTCTGCAGCACTTTTCATTAATTACTGCTGCAGAAGAATCAGTTGAAAATTCAGAAGAAAAGAAACGCCCCTTCTTAAGCTCAAGCTGAAAGGTTTTGGCATAATCTGCATCACAACTCAAAATATAAAATGAAACATCATTACCTTCATTATTTCCTGTCCAATTAAAGCCATTGGCATTATTCTCAATGTTGACAGGATTATTGCCCCGGGTTACACTCACTATATCCGGATTGTTTAAAAGCTCTTTTTTTAAGTCGTCAAGCGTGGAGCCTTTAGGTCTGGTGTGACTCGTAAAATAGCCTATGTTATCTTTATTTAATCCAAGACTCTTATTTTGAATATAGTTGAGTTGATTTCCAACAGTTAAGGTGCATATGATTAGCAAGACCGACAAGGAAAACTGGAAAATAACCAGAACTCTTCTGAATTGTGCATTGCCGGGATTTTTATTAATTACACCCTTTATTGTATTCAGTGGCTTTAATGAAGACAGATACAAGGCTGGATAACTTCCGGCCAATATACCGCAAAACAGTATAACTGCAATCAACCCTACATATAAATGAGGGCTTTGATAGTTAATATCAAGTTGTTTGCCAATAAGGTTATTAAAACCGGGCAGTAGCAATTCAACTAAAATCATAGATATTACGTGGGAAATAAATACCAGCAACAGAGATTCTCCCATAAATTGAACAAATATTTTTCTTCTATTTGCTCCTGCCACTTTGCGTAAACCAATTTCCCTGGCCCTTCTGGCAGATTGTGCAGTATAAAGGTTCATAAAATTGATACAGGCAATAAGAAGAATAAAAACAGCAATGAGGCACATAATTCTTACATAAGTAATGTCACCATGGCCTTTTATATCCTGACCATATTTTCCGGAAGAATACAAATGGATGTTTTTGATGTTTTGAAGGGAAATCACAAAAGTCATCATGCTTGAATGATCTTCTAAAAAATTTCGGATTTTTTCATTAACTATTTTACTGTCAGTACCTTTTATTAACTCAACATAATTATAACAAAACACTTGCATATCACTTTTAAGACTTTCAAATTCTTTTCTGAGCTTAATTGGAATCAATAAGTCAAACATGAGGTGACTATTATGCGGATTCTTTACAACTCCAGTAATTGTATATATTTCATCAGATTCCGCCATTTTTAATGTTTTGCCAATCGGATATTCGTTACCGAAATATTTCTTTGCTATTTTTTCTGTAAGAACAATATTGTTGGGCGCGTTTAAAGCGTTATTGATATCCCCCGCAACAAACTCAATATTGAACATTTTTAAGAAATCATTATCAACAGGGACAGCGGTTTCTTCTATAAATTCCTCACCCATTTTAAATGATAACAGGGAACCAACGCCACATCTGGAAGATCTGATTATTTCTGGATATTCTTCTTTCAGGGATTTTGCTAATGGTGCAGGTGTTGTTGCTGTCAAAGAGCTTTCTCCGCTGGTAGTACCCATGTCTCCGATCACACGGTATAAATTATCGGCATTATCGAAATGCCTGTCGTAGCTCCATTCATCCTGTACCCATAAAAGAATCAAAATTGAACAGGCCATGCCAATGGCCATTCCGCTAATATTCAAAATTGAATATGTTGAATACCTTCTGATATTCCGGAGTGCGATTTTGAAGTAGTTGCTTAACATATATTCAAGATTCAGGATTCCTTATTTTGCCACTAAGGCGTAAAGACACTAAGTTTCATCAGAGTCTAATCTGGTCGAACATCTCCGGTATAAACTCTTAGTGTCCTTTGTGATCCCAAGTACTCGAGATTGTGTCCCTTTGTGGTTAAAAAATATTCCAATTACAGTGCCACAATTTTTACTTACTTGAAAATTAGTCATTTAAGTAATAATATCAAAATAAATATTATTTATATTTGTCTAATATAAGGGCATTTTATGTCCATATTATAGGCAATAGTAAAAGTGAACGCCGCTCGAAAATCAATTTATTTACCCCAGCCTCAAGGAGAGTAAATTGATTTTCTTCGCTCCCCTTGAGGACGGGGTAGACGAAGAAAATCAATGGCAAGGTTTAGTGAAACTACTAAGCATTATAAATGAAAGGCAAATTACTTATCGTCGACGATCATAAACAGGTTCTGAAAGCACTCATCCAGCTGCTGGAACCTGAATTTGACAGCGTCACCGGCATATCAAATCCTAATCAGATCCCCGGTTATTTAAATAAGGATGAATTTGATGTTATCCTGCTCGACATGAACTTTTCAGCAGGCGTCAACACCGGCAATGAAGGCATATACTGGCTCAGCAGGATATTAAAATCAGATCCTCTCGCCGCCGTGGTTATGATAACTGCATATTCCGATGTCGATCTGGCAGTGCGTGCCATAAAAGAAGGCGCCACCGACTTTGTTGTTAAACCCTGGGATAATAATAAACTTATCATTACACTCCAGTCGGCATTAAAACTCAGACAATCAAAGCTTGAAAATAAAAAACTGCGCGACAGGCAGAAACAGATAAATAAAGGAATTATTAATCAATCTGTTCCGCTGATAGGAAAATCAGCTGCAATGGGAAGCGTACTGCAGGTGATAAACAAGGTAGCTAAAACCGATGCAAATGTTTTAGTCATAGGTGAGAATGGCACAGGAAAAGAATTAATCGTAAAAGAGATCCATAATAATTCACGCAGAGCCGACGAAGCATTCATCAGCGTTGACATCGGAACAATAACCGAGACATTATTCGAGAGCGAAATGTTCGGTCATGTAAAAGGTGCCTTCACCGATGCAAAAGAAGATAAACCAGGATGGTTTGAGACTGCCTCAGGCGGCACCTTGTTCCTCGATGAAATCGGCAATCTTTCATATAATATGCAGTCAAAACTGCTAGCTGCCATTCAAAACAGGGTCATCTACAGAGTAGGATCAAAAACTCCCATCCCATTTGATATCCGCCTCATCTGTGCCACAAATAAGAATCTGGAAGAACTGGTAACCAGGAATCTTTTCAGGGAAGATCTTTTATTACCGCATAAACACAATTGTGATTGAACTGCCTCCATTGCGCGACAGAGGGGAAGATATTGTTCTGCTTGCAGAACATTTTTTAAGAGAGTATGCAGGTAAATATGAAAAATTCAATCTGAAATTCAGCAGCAAGACACTCGACAAACTAATGAAATACAGCTGGCCCGGAAATGTGCGGGAGCTGCGTCATACAATTGAAAAGGCAGTTATATTATGTGAATCAGATGTACTGGCTCCGGAAGATTTTATAATCTCCCATTCAATCACCAACCTCTCTCGAACCAAAAGCCTCCGACATTTGCCGAAATAGAAAAACTGGCATTGCAATCTGCTCTGAACAACAATAAAGGTAGTGTTCAGAAAGCTTCAAAAGAGCTTGGTCTGGCCCGACAGACTATGTATAATAAAATGCAGAAGTATAACCTATAGAAACCTGCACCATGGTACTTAACAGATTTTTCATCAATGTGCTGATCAGGGTAGTTCTGATCACATTATCCATGTGTGGTGCTGGGTGTTGTTTTGCAACATCTCGACCATGGATACTACTATACTCTTGCAGGAATGATCTTCGTGATTGTACTGCAGTCCTGGATGCTGGTAAATAAGGTTAACCAGACAAATACTGATCTGGAAAAATTCTTTTCCTCAGTTCAAAATCATGATTCTTCGATCCGTATGTCAGAAAACGGAGATAGTAACTCATTCAGAAAATTGCACGACAGGATGAATAATCTGAATACAATAATTCAGAATGTTAAAATTGAAAATGAAAGAACAAGCCATTTCCTGCAAAGTGTGGTTGACCATGTTGATATCGGACTATTATCATTTGATATGAATGGCAAGAATAGAAATTTATAACAAGGCTGCAAAAAGATATTTAAAGGTTCAGCAACTTCACGGAATTATCGTCTTTAAAAGCTATCGAATGATGAACTATATAAAATCATAAGTACTATAAAACCCGGACAGGAGATATTGCATAAAATGAAAATAGACAATCTTTTACAAAGTATTTTAGTAAAAGCTACTGAACTGAAATTTGAAAGCAATCTAATAAAACTGGTCTCATTTCAGGATATCACCAATGAACTTGATAAAAAGGAATTGCATTCCTGGCAAAGATTAATCCGGGTGCTAACCCATGAAATCATGAATTCGATAAGTCCGATTACCTCTCTTACAACAGTAATTTCAGGTTATTTTAAAAAGAAGAACAAAGAAAGCCCAGATTCCATGTGGAAGATATTGACAACTAGATAGTTTCAAAAACACTTTCCGGATTGAACACAATTGAAGAAACAGGAAAAGGATTACTGGATTTTGTTGATAAATACAGAAGCCTAACATCATTGCCAAAACCTAATCTATGCAAATTCAGTATTGAAAGCCTGTTCAGGAAATGCAAGCTCCTCATGGAATCAAATATTTCCAGACAATATAAAAATCATTGCAAGTGTTTATCCTGCAGATCTGTCAATAGAAGCAGACTTTGCCCAGGTGGAACAGATTCTTATAAATCTAATAAAAAACGCTGTTGAAGCTTTATCCGATAAGAAGAACTGGAACAATTCACCTGAAAGCATTCATATGCTGATGACGGCACTATTAATTCAGGTTGAGGATAATGGAACTGGAATATCCGGGTGAAATTATTGAAGATATTTTTGTGCCATTTTTTACAACCAAAGAAAATGGTTCAGGAATAGGATTAAGCCTGTCAAAACAGATAATGCAAAATCATGATGGCACAATTTCAGTGAACTCTGCTCCCGATAAGGGATCAGAATTTACATTGAAATTTTAGTTTTGACTAACTACTGAGGCAAAGTTCCCGGTGATTTTGTCGCGAAGCATTATCCGCTGATTATCTCAATCGCTCTCAGTCAGTGTTCCACTATAGTATGCCGGCGTTAATAAAGCTGCTGCTTCTCAGATGTGTTGATGCGGTTCCGCTCGTAGTTCTCAGCATACAACGGAAGAAATTATTCCATCGGAACTCCTGATTCTACCGGATTGAATTTTACCACTCCGTAACCTGATCCGGTAATCATTTCTTTAATCTTAACTGTATCAGTTACTCCGGGCAGATATTCAATTATAGCTTTCCCTGTGACAAAAGATGCTTTAACTGACTTGACGCCTTCTAGCCCGCCTACCCGTGTCTGAATTGTTTGCTCACATCCGGTGCAGAACATGCCCTTTATGGAGACCTCAATTAATGAAGGGCTTTGAACTGTTTCGTCCTTTACGCCCTTGCTTTTGTTACCGGAGCATGATATAGCCAAAAAGACAATAACTATCAGAGTGGCTATGGATTTGTAATTTTTATTAACCATATTAATAAATTTAAGATTAAACAGTTACTGAAGGAAATCACCATAAAATTACAAATATTTTTATGGTTTGTGGTTATGTTCCACAGTTATTACTACTTTACCTTTGTGGGCTCCTTCACCAAAATGCCTGAATGCTTCAGGAACTTCGTCCAACTTGTAGGGGCCATCTATCACAGGTTTGACTTTACCGGCTTCGAAAAGCTCGTTCATATAAGCTAAATCCTTGTTTTTCTTCAGGGCAACGATACGTATACTCTTTTTACTGATCATCGAAATCCAGAGCCCAAGCAATAAAGCCTGTATAAGCCTGGCATTGGAACCTCCGACTGTGACATAAATTCCATTAGGACATAAAGCCCTTGTATAATCGGACATCGGACGATATGTCTTAACATCAAGAATCAGGTCATAACAATGCCCGTTTTTAGTGAAATCTTCCTGTTTATAATCAATGACATGATCAAAACCCATTGAGCGCATCATGTCCAATTTGACAGAGTTGTCAACACCTGTAACTTCAACTCCATATAATTTGGCGATCTGCACAGCAAAGGTACCTACACCTCCACCCGCACCATTAATCAGCAGCTTTTGTCCTGAATGAATTTGACCTTTATCAATAAGACCCTGTACCGCCAGCATAGCCGCCTGAGGTATTGCCGCTGCTTCCTCGAAACTCATACTTACGGGCTTTAAGGCCAATTCATTTTCACCGGCGCAGGTATATTCAGCGAAGCCTCCCCA
The DNA here is from genome assembly GCA_963737255.1 of uncultured Bacteroidales bacterium. Classification (GTDB taxonomy): domain Bacteria; phylum Bacteroidota; class Bacteroidia; order Bacteroidales; family VadinHA17; genus LD21. The sequence continues at coordinate 549,481 of CAVTSB010000001.1, read as the reverse complement.
TCTGCCGCTCAGATCCCCATACACTTCATCCCCGGGCTGAAACTTCTTTACGTTTCTTCCAACTGTTTCAATTCGTCCTGCTATGTCGGAGCCTAGTATTTTTATCTTCGGTTTGCGAAGACCATTGAGGATGCGGTTTATGAGGTCGCCTTTAAGTAGACCTAAATCCCAGTCATTCAGTGAAACCGCATAAACTTTTATCAGGACTTCATTCTCTTTGGGAATAGGCTTATCTACCTCTTTTAATTCAAGAACATCAGGTGTTCCGTATTTTGTATAGACGATTGCTTTCATTTTCTGTTTTTTATCAGGTGAATCAGATTATTATTTGTCAGGGATAAAAATTATATCGAAGAGGTTAGATTGCGTAGCTCTTAATCAAAGTGGCTGAGAAATAGAGGCTTGCGGAGGGAGGGTAATGGGAGGCTTCTTACTCAGGAGGCAAGCCGGGAAATTAAACAGCGTTTTCTTAGAGGTTTGTTATCATGAGTGCATAATTATAATATCATTTGAAATATGTTAAAGGTAATTGAGAATGAGTTCCGTGAGGAGCTAGGCAACCTGACGTAAAAGCAAAAACCGTGACGACCTTTCCTGGTAATCACCATAACCTGCTCCGGCATCGCAAAGCGGATTACAGTAGGACCAGCCTTTGGTAACTATTAAGGAGGTGTTGTCATTCACATATTGTAAAGTTTATCTTGCTCCCAGTTTATGGGATTCTTTACGATGTAATCGGAAATTCTATCCATTGATTGTTCATCACGAATGATATGGTCATAAAACGATCGCTGCCATGAGAATTCTTAAATCCGGATAAATGTATTTGTTTGGATACAGTAGTTTTATATGCACCAATCAATTCGGATAATGATTTGATTTTTGGTTGTTGTACGTGCAGGTCGCGTCCTGTCCGTACGAGGATATTGTTCCGATTTATTTCTATGATGCCATGGATATGATTTGGCATCACCACAAATTCATGCAAAAAAACATATTGATATTGTTCGGATAACCAATACCATTGTTCCTCGGCAATTTTACCATAGCCATTTAATACCATTTGCGGAAGGCCTGTAGGGACAGGTCGCGACCTGTCCCTACGAATTCTACGATTTTGATTTCACCAAAACAACAAATTCTGTTTTGAACGCATGACGTAACAAAATAAAAATTATCCGAAGAATAATCATATCCGTGTAATCTGTTCGGTTTGCGTTCTTTCATCATCTTTTTCCCTTATCAACACAATAACAATCGTTACAAAACCCTTTTGAATCCCCATAATATCATTACTGGAGGGATTTAGATCAACCGGGGCTCCATTACCGGGTGCTTCGCACCGTTTAAAGCCCTGTGTTTTATACTTAGGCTTTTATTTATTTAATCGATTATATTTTCGTAATATTTCCAAAGTCTTGTCAATAGGAATAGATTCAACTGTTACATTATCATTCCCGGTTACTGTCTCAGCAGCAAATAGTGAATTAATTATAGCTTCTTCTGTTGCCTCAATAACAGCTTCGAATAAAATATCCAAAGATTCATTCTTCAGGACCTTAAAATCATTATACATGGAATCAGTCGAATAAGGGATTCTAAGATTTTGAGCTGTAGAAACTGCTATTGCAAAATCCCCACTGCTATTTGATGAAATTCCTCCTGTTCTTGCAATACCATACATTGATCTTGATGCTAATCGTTTCAGGTTTCTCGAATCTAATGGTGCATCTGTCATTATGACGATCATACACGAACCATCTTCTCTATACTCATCTTCTATCCTGTTAAACTTGTGCTTACCTAACTCAAGACCAATTGGAACTCCATTTATTTGTAAAATACCTCCAAAATTTGTCTGAACCAGTACGCCTATAGTGTAACCGCCTCTTGATTTTGGAATTATTCTTGAAGCTGTTCCAATACCCCCTTTAAAGCCCAGACATGATGTTCCTGTCCCAGCTCCAACATTTCCTTCATTCACAATACCAGTATCCGCATTAAGAATTGAAAGGAACATTTGTTCTTTTGTGAGATATCTTTTTCTAATGTCATTTAAACCACCATCATTAGTTTCACCGACAATAGCATTTACGCTTTTGATACTTTTGTTTGCAGAAAAATTAAATGTATAATCAATAATAGCATCAACTGCCGTTGGAACGCTCAAAGTATTTGTAAGAATTATTGGAGTCTCGATGTTCCCAAGTTCTTCTACTTGAGGATATCCTGTCAATTTCCCATATCCATTTCCGATGAATATTCCAGCTGGTACTTTGTTTTGAAAAATATTATCAGGATGCGGGATGATTGCAGTAGCACCAGTATTTATGGAATCACCTTGACTTAGAGTAAAATGACCAACCTTTACCCCAGGTACATCAGTAATAGCATCATTTTTCCCAGCTTCCAGAATACCTATTTTAATTTTAAAATCAATTGGTCTTTTCTTCTGAGCACTAGTGTTCAAAGAGCCAAGTAAAATCAAAATTGTAATTAAATATTTCATAGTATGAAGATATTAAAGAAGTCAAATTTAAATCTGTATGCCCCAGCTTAACCATAACGGGAGTTGGCTGAAACTTTTTCAGAAAACTAATCCAAGATTTAATCCGAAAATAGTCAGTCTTAAAGGTAGATTTTCGTTCCGGAATGGAACAATATTGTGAATCCAAAGTTTTGGTTCGACGTTTAGTCGAAGCTTATCGTTAAGATTGAAATATTTTCCAACTGAAAAGGATAGGCCAAGTCCGGTTTGCTTATCTGTTATGAAATCTGAATTGTAATTAAGTTGCAGCGTTACCATTGGATTGAGGCTTAGATAAAAGTCCTTCTTTGATTTATAGATGGTTGAAAAGTTGAATGATATAACACTAATCTTATCAATCTGTCCTGTAAAATCACCAGTATTCATATTCGGAGTGTACTCTGCTTGAGCGAATTGATAACACAATCCAAATCCAAGATTTATTTTTTTATTGCTGCGGAATAAATATTCAAACGAAGTACTAAATCCGGGTTTAAACTTCCGTCCTGGTCCACCTTCTACAGGTTGGTTGTATAGAGCAATATTTTCAGTTGGGGAGACAGAAATCTTAATTACCGATTTAAAATTAAGGTTGTCTTGGTCACTGTTGCCAAAGGGGTCCTGTTGGCCATAAAGAATCGTAGTCAAAATGAAAACAATAGAAGTCAAAATAGATTTTTTCATTGTTTCAGGTATTTAGGAGTATGTTGAACATTATCAAGAATTAAGCCAATTTGCTATATCCAGAATAAATTCTATGAAAATGTTGATTTTAAGTAATAGATAGTTGCTTGTGGAGTTGTCTAATGTGCAGATAATTTGGCAATTAACTATAACGCCCGGCAATATGGGTAGGATGTGTTACCCGACGCAAGCACCGGATACCAATCCCGGTACTTTAGCTCTGCCTGCTGGCGGATCATAGTGCAAGTGTATGGCGCACTTTTTGCCTCCCGATAGCTATCGGTAATGGTACAAATTTTATTGAGCATTACGAGTGTCGCGATACAAGTTTGATCGGAGCCAGTAAACTATCACGGTACAGGATTTTTGTTGGGGGCACTGGCGAAGTGTCGCGGTACAAACTGTCTTGGAGCCAGAAATTTATCACGTTGCAGGATTTAATTGGGTGTGGATGCGCGCTTTGACAGCCGTAGCTTTCTTTGGCCGCCGAAACGAAGTGAAGGTGGTAGCGAAGGCTGGTGTCCGGGTGCAAGAACCATTACGAATCTATCTGGGTGCAGGAGCAAAAGTTGAGGAGGGAAGCGATGAAATCCCGCTGAGGCGGGGCAAAAACTGGGAAGAGCTTAATAATTATACCGTCCGTTTTATGTGGAGGGTATATTTAAAACTGTCATGGTATAAGAAAAATATTGGACATGATTATTAGAAATAACCCTTATACATTGTCGGAATAGAATTGCAAATAGTATTCAAGGCCCCATTTTTTTGAAAGAGCTTAACATCACTTTCGACATTGAATAATCTGTATAAATGATAATATGTGGCTTTGTTAATCGAAAACTGAAGTTCATTTGAAGAGAAGAAAAAGGGTGTTTCCTTTCCAAGTCTGGTCGTCTTTACTTCGATATATTTATCTGTTCCATTTAGGTTTTTTGATAGGATGTCAAAACCAGCCCCATCACCTTCTTCTTTTGAAATCCATTTAATTTTGTCAGCTAGTTTGTCTTTCCCTAATCTGATGAGATTCCATTTTTCATACTCGATAACTATTTCTTCTCCATATAGTCCGATGACTTTGTTTGATTGTTCTTTCTCTAAGTAATTAATTTTAATAGTTTTATGTTTATATAATGGTTTCGGTTCAGTTACAGTAAGCATCTCGGGAGGCGTTACAATAATTTTTTCAAAGTCAAGTCTGGTTTGTGGCTTAATTAAATCCTTTTCAACAAACTGGTGGAAATCGGATTCAATTTCAGAATGATGTATCAGGTAGTCTATAACTTCGTCTTCCAACAGGTTTTGGTAATTATAACGTGGCAAATATCCAGTGATATATGGTCTACCAAGATTTATCAGTATTGCGCTGATATTTTGATGCTTAAATTCGATCGATCCTTCTGATCTGTTATTAAGAAGAAGTAATATTTGTCTTCTATGGTCTGCTTTTTTATATGGAAACCGGCTTAGCTCTTTGCTGAGCATATCAAAATAGTCAGCGACAATTAATGCTACTTCTATTTTTGACCACGAATCTGTCATTTTATAAGAATGATCCCTTAAAGGTAACTATTTTTTTTATGTCCGGATGCGCCCAACCTTACACATAACTCGTTATAAATCACCAAAAAGTTGTCTAATTTTTGCGGGGTTGTAAACAGTATCCATCCGGGTTGTTTTTTTGGGTATCATAACCCTCAACACCCATTACCTCAATTATTAAGTAAACTCATATCTTTTACTTATTAAAATCCATGAAAAGGATATTTTCCCGGAATACCTTAAAGATCATCGAACGGGCTCCTGATCTCCTGAATGCGGATTGCGGATTGCGGATTAAGAAACATACAATCCGAAATACCTGCTTGCCGGCAGGCGGGCGAAATCCAAAATGATCATAATAAATTCTTGCAGATTATCCTTCTGTTACGGATAAAATTCAACCGGAGATCCCCACCGGGTGCTACGCACCATTTAAAGCCCTGTGTATTAGCGTTTCGTAGCATGTTAAATCTGGTCAGGGTGTGAATCAGTCCTTTTATAGATGTATTCCGTCTATTTCAGAAATCTGGTCCTGATCATATACAATTTCTTTACTTTTATTAAATGCTTTATTCTTTTTAAAAATAACTACAAGTTTTGGCTGTAATGCTTTATCGGGATATATGGAAGAACAAAACACTGCCGAATTCGTAGTTTCAGTATTAATACTATACCCCATCAATCCATAATTAGGAATTTCATTATAGTACCATTTTTTAATAAAATTTGTAATATCTATGACATGATTTTGTTTCGCTTTTGGCCAATCAGTTAAGACTCTATCATCAATTATGGTATTTGGTTTTTTGCTATATCCAATATCAGCATTCCATGGTTCAGTTATAGACTCGTATACTAATTGTCCTTGTTTATCACCTTTAAAATCATTACAATACAACTCCATTTTAGCTTCGACTATCTCAATCCCCTTTGGTAATTCGGATAAATCCCATTGAATTAAAAATCTCTCATCACAATTTCTATAATCAACCTCCTTGTTTACTAAATCTTGTTTCCATTTTCCTTGAAAATATAAATTCCCTGCTCCGCTTGGAAAAGATTTATTGGGGTTACAGGTACAAATATATAATTCATTACTTATTTTTCTAATGATTAAAGTATCATATGGGTTTTTGCTAATCGCATCTATATCTCCTGTAGGATTCGATCCGCATCCAGAAAAATACAATGCACAAAGTGCGATGACTAATAACGGATTTAATTTCATTTTTAGATAATTTAAAGTTAGCAGGTTGTCTGCTTTTCTATTTTTTTTTGTCCAGTTGGGAAGAAGTTCAGTCGTCATGGTGTGAAATCTTTGAGTTTCATGTAAATGGTTAAGATGCAGATAGTCTGTTAATTCGAGGCTATGAAACCTAATTCGTTATAAATCATCAAAAAGTGGTCCTATTTTATCGGATTGTAACCAGCAGAAAGAAGAAATAATCGGTTAAATTATTGCGGATTGCGGATTGCGGATTGCGGATTTAGAAACACACAATCCGAAATCTGAAATCCGAAATGATCATAATTGCTGATCAAAATACTTTTTAATACTAAAATCTTTCTGATTATTTAATATGTTCAGTATAAACTTGAGTTGAAAGTACCCGTATACATTTGGGTTATTCCCAATCTTCTGATAATTGGCATTGAAATATTCCGCTTCTGACATATTACCAAAATCAATTTTTGGCAGAATTTCCAGAACTTGCGTTAATGATTTCTTTAGAAAATCAAGCTTTTCAAAATTTTCAGGATTTCTTCTGAAAAACATTACAGCAACCTCGTTTGCTTCCCGCTCACATTGATAAGGATTTAAATCATGAATCATCGGATTAATAAAATGGCCAAGTTCATGTGGTATAAAAAACCAGTTGAACATTAAAACAAACAACTCCTCGGCATTTTCGCCTCTCCATGATTTAAAAATCTCTTTCTGATCATTTGTCAGGTCGTCCCAATAAGGCACAATAACAGTATTATTTTGCCTGTCTATTCTGATTAACGATGGTTCAGTTTGAATTTTTACTTTTGGAATAGCGGGTAGACTAAAACCCTGGTCCTTAATGAACAGGTCGAATTCGGCAATAATCTCATTGCCATCTGATTCCAATGATTCCCTGGTTTCATAGTGTTTAAGAAAAGAAGACTGACCTGAAACAGAACAGGAGAATATAAAGGCCAGGCAATAGCAGAGACACAAAATATTACGTGTTTTCATGTAGGTTGTTATAAATTTGAATTTCAACCGATATTAGCTGCCTTTGTTTTTAATCCTTCGTGCACCGTACGCTAAAACCATGAGGTTTGGTACTTGTAGAATAGAGTGCCCCTTCGATAAAATGGTTTAAGCCCAGCCTGTACGCTGTAGTATTTGTTGCTTCTGATGAAGACCAAAAATAACTGTCAATCCCGATTTTCCGAAAGTCTCCATCAAGGTAAAATCTGAAGCCGGCACCAAGCGCAGAGAACGAGGTTTCGTTAGTGGCCCCCTCATTTGGATATAACCAATAGTCAGTACCAATATATTTTAATTTTCCACCGGCCACATCATCCCCTCCCAGATAAGTAATCATTGTTGTCCACTCTTCTCCGGAAGGCACATGCCATCCTTTCGGGCAAAGCTTCCTTGTATCAACGGCATACCAGTTATATAATGCACCCAGAGTATCTTTATAAAATGCAGGATTATTGTCATACCAGCAATAAGCTCCTGCAGTTGTCAGTGACCATTCATTACCTTCGGTTATTAAAGTAATCGGAGTGCCATCATTGTACTTTGTGGTCTTAAGATTCTCAGTCAGCCATTCCTGTGAACCAATAGTTAGTGTTTCATACACATTACCATCACCATCGATAAGTAAATCTTTTTTCTTTTCACAAGAGGTAAGAAAGATCAGACCCGGCAAAAAAAGGAAAATAAAGAAAGTTTGTCTCATATCATTAAATTTGTTTTAAGTTATTATTGTGCCTGACGTTATAAAAAATCAACGAGTCGTCTTATTTTTAACGGTTTGTAAACATTCTCCTCCCGGTTTAATACCTGTCGTATTTACCGTCAATGATCACCTCCTTCACTGCTTCCAGATAACCGAATCCGTTGAGCATGTCGGGCAACAGGTAACTGCCTTCCACCCATTCGTTCCATGCGTTGATTGTGATCAGCCTGGGCTGTTCGGGATGGCTGTCGGCATATTTTTTTGCTTTGGAGAGCAGGGCTGCAAAACTCTGGGGTGTGTTGTTGTAGTGCACCACATCATGGATGCCTTTTGCGGGAAAACGCGGCGTATCGTCCCATCCGATTGACACGCAGGGAAAGACCGGTACATCCAGAATAGCGTCCATCTGTTCCCGTATCTTGATAGAATTGGTGCCATAAACAATATAATCTTCATCGAGTCCACCCATATTGTACATGGCAACACTGTTGAAACCCATTGCTTTCACACTGCTGGTAAACTTCGCGGCTGCCTCTTCCGACATCACTGAGCCGCCGCCCTGGTTCCACTGGATATGCAAGCCCGGGGAAACCGGCCTTTTTCACTTCATCACGGAAATAATCAAGCGCTTTACGGGCTTCTTCCGCACTGTCGCCAAAGCTTTCCAGCAGTTTGTTCACGCTGAAGATTGAAAATACAGGTTCGCCGTTAATTTTAAAATAGTTCGGTCGCTTGAAATACTGGTTGATGACCCTGTCGACGATGATCTGATAGTTTTTCCAGTCCACCTTGGCGTTCCACAGGATATCAGTATTGTCCTTGTAACGGTGATAGTTCCAGTAATTGTACTTCACATCGTGGTTGGCCCACATGATGTAAAACTGCATTTTTTCATTGTTCCTGGCTTTCAGGAAACCATCGTTAAGGGCGCTTTCCAGGAATGGGCCCCCTTCATACCAGTACCAGTCGTAAACGAATACATTTACACCATGGTCAGTGGCTGCATCAATCCATTTTTCAACCACTTTCGGATCGTTGTCCAGTTCATAACCCCAGAGCGGCTGACGGGGCTGGTAGTGTCCGTCGAAACGGGGATTGCCCTTTTTAATCACTTCCCATTCGCCGGTGCCTTCCGGCCACAGCTTCTCCCTGCCCAACGAATCGTCGTGGCACGACGGCCAGATATACGCCGCCACATAATAATCGTTTTTTGCCGGTTTCTCTTCCTGCTGAGGCGATTGAACACCTGATGAACATCCGAAAAGAATAACCGGCACTATCAGAGCGCTGAATTTGATAATTGCGTTTTTCATCAGTATAAATTTTTTATCAGTCCTGTGCGGATAAAGTTATGCTTTCGTTTGTAAATTAACCTGATTCCATCAACTCATGCATCATTATTGACAAACCACAGCCCCGTCAGTCACAAAAGCGACATCCTCCCCTCCCCGTATATTACCCCATTATCTACGCCTGCCTGACTTTCAATCTTCATAAAATCAGTTCAAGTTAAACATTATCCGGGTAAATAGTCAGCAATAACCTGGATATTATTTCAGGATTTAATTGCATGATTAACCAGTCACAATTGCAGCGCAGGCCTGAAAAGTTCATTCATACCGTAATGCCTCAACCGGGTTCCTTGTTGCAGCCTTCAGACTTTTAAATAACACTGTCAGTAAAGCTATTCCGATTATGATAGTTCCGGATATTAAAAAAGCACGGATATCAGGAGAAATATGATAAGCATAACTCTGAAGCCAGCGCTCCATCACATACAATGTTACCGGAACAGCAATTATTATTGCTATTATCCCTGAAATCAGAAATGGTTTTATTATCTGACCGGTAATCGACAATACTTTTTCACCCAGACATTTCCGGATACCTATTTCTTTTGTTTTTTGTTCAATAAGGAACATGACCATGCCTGACAGGCCCAGGAATAATACAACAATGGCAAAAACTGAAAAAATGCCAACCAGCTTTTTCAGGTTGATTTCGGATGCCAGCAGTTGATCGTACCTGTCATTTAAAAAAGCATAATCAACAGGGAACGAAGGTTCAATAGCCTGGCAGCTTTTCCGGATAAAATCGATCGTATTGCCAATATTGTCAGTATTTACCTTAATGATCAGGTAATTTTTTAAGTTGTCCACCATTTCCATATACATCGGTTTTGTCTCAGCTGCCAATGAATTAAAATGTATATCCTTAATAACGCCCAGGACACGGTATGGTGTTCCATAACCGGTCAATGTCCTGCCGGTAAAACTATCCCAGCCTATTATATCGGCAAATGTCTTGTTGATAACGATTCCTTCCTGATCCTTATTAAAAAAATCACCTTCAACCATTTTTGCCCCGAATGTTTTAAGAAAATCTTCGTCCGTTTCCCATGATGTAACCAATGGTTTGAAATTAGGGTCTTTCCCCTCCCAGGTCCAACCTTCACCATTATTCCCAATCTGAGTAGGCAGGTAGGAAACAACGGATGTGGAAATCACACCGGGAGAACTTCCCAGCTCTTGTTTCAGGGCCTGGACCTGTTCTTTCAGTTTCCCCTTAAGACTGATATACATCAACTGATCTTTTTCGAAGCCGAGGTCCATCTTCTGCATGTATCCGGTTTGCTTCGATATAACCAGGGTCGATGAAAGCAATATAATCGAAACAACAAACATTACGACTACAAGCGTATTTCGGAAAATGCCCCGGTTTTTGACTGTCTGGAAGTTTGAACTTAATATCTGGGCAGGAGAAAACGATGAGAGAAAAAACGCCGGATAACTACCAGCTAACAGGACCGTCAGCAGGTATATGACGAACAGTACAACCAGAGGTATGAATGAAAACATTGTTGCCATACTGATTTCCTTCCCGATCACCCTGTTAATTAATGGCAATCCGGCATAGACCAGCAGAACAGCAAGTGCAAAAGACAGAAGACAGATTATTGCCACATCGGAATAGATCAAACGTACCACATTCATGCGTGATGCCCCGAATGTTTTACGCAAGCCTGTTTCCTTTGCCTGCTTCGACGAGCGGGCAGTGTTCAGATTAATGAAATTCAACGTTGCAGCTAACAGGACCAGCAATGCAATCATACTGAAAATGCGAACATTACGGATATGTTTCTGTTCATACAAATAGCCATCTTTAAATTTATAAGCTCTCAGGTAATTAGTCGATTCAGGCAATTCCTTCTGAATACGCCGGGTAATTGTTGATGCTACTTTCCCAAAACCTTCAGGAGTGGTAAGTAAGCCAAATGTTACAAAACCATTGTTGTACCAGCTTGACAAATAGTCGGTTCTCGAATAATTAACCCGAATGTTCTCGAGTGGAATCAATGCATCGAAAGTAATAGACGAATTGTTTGGGATGTCTTTAATTACCCCTACCACAGTCATGTCGACCCGGTTATCCATCCTGACAATTTTCCCGACAGGATTGGTTTTTCCGAAATATTTTCGGGCAACTGTCTCTGTGAGAACAATCCTGTCAGGGGTGTCAGCTTCTCCTTTATCGCCGTAAACAAACGGGAACGAAAAAATATCAAAAAATGTAAAGTCGGCAAAAGCCGTTCGTTCAATGTATCTGTTTTCTCCGTAAGCAACCAGATATTGTATATATGGCGGAATGTAACGGCAGGTAGTTTCAACCTCCGGGTATTCATCCCTTAAAGCGGTAGCCACTGCAGGCGGACAACCGTTGAAATCAACTTTATCAGTCCCGCCTTCAAGATAAGCGTGAACCACAACGATACGGTCAACCTGCTTATGAAAACGGTCATAGCTGATTTCATCGGTCACCAGCAGAAAAATGCAGAACACGCACATCATTCCGACCACAAGTCCGGCGATCCCAAGTAAAGTAGCCGACTTGCTCTTTCTCAGTTTCCGGAATATCAATAATAAGTTTTTCACGGATTGTTTTAAGGTTACAAAAGTTTCAGTTTGTTTATTCTATTCTCTGAGGGCACCTGAGAGTTTTTAATAATCAGAATACCCTCTTCAATAGACGAATAAATAAAATTACTGTTGCATACAGGTTATCTCTTTCTACGGTGTTATTCCCCTCTTTTGTCTGACCGGATCTTTTTACCTGCACAGATTAATTGAAAAAAAAAATTTGACTTGGATCATTTTTTAGTCTAACTTTCATAAACAAACCTTTAACAATTTTCCTTTACATGTAAATCTCTTGAATATGAAGAAGAAAACATTTATCTGCGGTTTGGCCGTGCTTATTTTTTGCAGTTGTGCTCAGCAAAAACCTGTTGAGAAAACAGTCCTGGGAATTGGAACTGATTATATTTTTTTCCCTGAGTCTTTAACCGGTATGATTAAAGAATTAAGGGAAACCAACTATTGGGCTGTTGTTAAGGACGGTAAAATTATAAAAGGCGATCCCGCAACCTGGAAGGATCTTGACAGTGTGGGTTCCACCAGGAATCTTGTAGCTTACTTTGACGACAAGGGTACTCTGACAAGATATGACCTCATAGATGAAAAAAATGTAATCCGGAACAGCAGGGTTGGAACTCTTGAAAATGGCAAAGTCGTCAGATGGGATTTTAAATCAAAAGATAGCACCACTCAATATGTTATACCAGAATACGATAATAAGGGATATTTTGTTGGCGGGAAGATCTACAGACCAACAGCCGATACACTAATATCGACGTTTACTATAAGGTATGATGATAACGGCAATTATACCAAAGTTGAATATTTCGATTTTAAAAATATGAAGGGAAGCTATCAGGTTTTTTCATTAAATGAACTGCAAAAGGTAATTGAAACAAAATTTTATTCCGGGGATGATACCCTGAGGCAAACTTTCATGAATACTTTTAATGATAAGGGCTTTTTGGCAACACAAACAGTCACTATTGAAAGACCAAAAAGTGTTATTAAGTGGGATGTGGAGGATCTTCTGTTTGATGACCATGGCAACTGGTTACAGTGTTATAGTAATATCGATGATGGGAAATTCAAGCTGGTTGCTGAAAGAACTTACGTTTATTATTAAAAGCTGAATTACGTTAGATAACCAGAAAAGGTAAAGTATATATTCACGGCATTTGATATATCCGGCATTTCCTGCCTTGAGGCTGCCGGGTATTAAAAAGCCCCTTACTCAAATTATAGTAAAGGGCTTTTTGATTTACATTAAGCACTCTGAATTTTAGCCATAAGCCAATGCCGTGTCGGATAATCCGCCCGTTTTCTCCGAAACATCACACTCTTGCAGACTAACTCCCTTTTAAATCTTATGTCCTTTGATTATTTGGCAGTTAGCAATGAAATGGCTAGATTTACGTTAGTAAATATGTCATGAGGAAGCTACTCTTATTATCAGCTTGTATTTTATATACAAATTTAATATTTGGATTAACAGGGAATGGGACTTCAGCACTCCCGTATTCTGGACCGCTAACTCAAGATTTTACTTTTGGTCCAGGTGACGTTTATGTAGGCGGGCTTATTGAAACAAGATCACATACACTAACTATTCAGCCCGGTACAACTCTCAGATTTTCAGAAGGTACAGGTATTGATGTGAATCCAGGAAGACTGATTGCTGATGGAGATATTGGTCATTTAATTACATTTACAGCCGCCAATAATACTTGGGGACATGTTTATTTTTCGAACGCACCTTCAGGCTCCAGTTTTGCTTATTGCATTTTCGAAAAAGGTAATGCCCCGGATGGCGGTGCGATTTATGCCAGTAAATCAACATTACAAATTACATACTGCACATTCAGAAACAACGTCGCTGCAAATGGTGGTGCATTGTATGCTATTAATATAAACGCGGCTAATAGTTCTCAAATAACTATTGCTAACAGTACATTCAATGGAAATGAAGCACAAAACGGTGGGGCCATAGTAGTATATGATTCTGACGCAAATATATCAGATTGTACATTCGCCTACAATCGTGCAGTAAATATGGGAGCTGGTACTTATATCAGGGGTGGCGCTATTTTTAATCACACTAGAGTCAATAATCCCAAAATAGAACGATGCAAAATATATTCAAACACCTCGGAAATAGCCACCGGAGGTATTCATTTTGATACTGGTGCAGGCGGAATAATTCAAAATTGCATGATATATTATAATACCTGCAGTTTGTCAACTGGTGGAGGTGTGTCGGTTGGAACCAGCAACAACGAGGAAGATGGAAAGGTGAACATATTGAATTGTGTTATAGCAGATAACACTCCGTACAATGTTGCTGTCCGGACTTCTGGAGGATCTGTTATAAAAAACTCAATCATTTGGAGTCCGGATAAAAAATCTGTTTATTTCGTGAACCCGCCACTTCCATCTAATCTTGTTAACTGTGCAGTTCAGAGTGTTTATCTTAGTGCTAATGAAATTAATATAAACACATTCCCCAGCAGTTTTAAATTACATGCTTTAAACGCTGAACCTGATGGCCCTAACTTCTATGATCCTGCAACTTATGATTATCGCATAAAGCTAATATCCCCGTGCCGTGATAAAGGGATATCTACAGGCGATCCCTTACCTCCTGCGACCGATTTTTCAGGCAACGGCCGCGTTGGAGCCTATGATATAGGCGCTTATGAGGTTCAGTATATGGGATGGACCGGAGCTGTAAATACTGAATGGGGAACAGCCGGCAACTGGAGTTCAGGCGGCCTTCCGGCATCAGGCGCGCAGACTGTTTTAATACCTGCCGGACTTACAAATTACCCGACAGGATTAGCAGGTCAGGATTTCACCATCGGGATCTCCAATGAAATGGCAATAGAGCCAGGGGCACATGTCTCTCTCAATGAACTTGTAAATAACGGTACACTTTACCTTTGTTCCGATCAGAACGCTATTGCATCCCTTATTGTGAACAGCTATGATAATTCGGGCGGCGGAAAAGAAAATGTTCAATTGTACCTCACAGGCGGAGGCTCTGAACTCACCTGGCCATGGCACTATATTTCCTCTCCCGTGTCTTCATTGTCGACTAATGTGTTTACTGAGGGTCCAATTCGTTCCCTGGACCTGGCAGCATATTATGAGGACTATACGGGTATCGATTACAATTTGAGATGGAGAGCCTGGGATGGGTGGGACTATTCGGATGGAGGCTATCCCGAAACCCCTGTTACTTTTAATACCCTTCAACCCGGGAAAGGATACAATATTTATTTTTATGAAACTGAAGGTGTTACGAAGTCTTTTGGTGGAATCCTGAATACGACTGGTGAGACTGAAGATTTATCCTATACAGGAACTGAAAATTCCACACAGGGATGGAACCTGATAGGGAATCCTTTTTCATCGGGCCTTAACTGGAATTCATGCATAAGATCAATCTCCGTTGACAATGCAATATATTTTACTACAAATAACACCTTTGCCACATATGTAAATAATGTTGGCATCCCTGACGGGACTACCGGATTTATCCCGCCCATGCAGGGATTCTTTGTAAAAGCAAACGCCCCCGTTCAGACCGTTGAATTTCCTCTGATTGCCCGGGTTCATGACTTCCATTCAAGATATAAGGGAGAAGTTGAAGAAATACCTCTCATACGGTTGAAAATTGAAGGCCTGAAAGCTACTGATGAAACAGTAATACGTTTTGACAATAAAGCAAAAAACAGCTTTGATTCTGAATTCGATGCTTATAAATTCAGCAAAACAGGGACCCATGTCAGCCTGTGGACCACAATAGAGCCAGTCAGCTACGCGATTAACAGCATCCCCTTCCCCGAAACCAGTACAGAGGTCCCGGTCGGAATAAACATTTCCGAACAAGGCACATATAAAATAACAGTCACCCAGTTGCAGGAGCTAAGAGACTATAATGTCTACCTGACAGATAAGACATCCGGATTCACCCTGAATCTGAAGATAACCCCTTCCATGATATTTAAAGCAACCGCAGGAAATACGGAAGACCGTTTCGTTATCAGGGTGATTAAAAATTCGGGGAATGGTGAAGATCCCTTTGTTACCCAAAGCAAATTCAGGATATTCACTTCATTTGATATGGTCAATATCCAGACCCTGTCGGACGATTGGGACGGCAAATACGGATCAGCCAGTCTGATCGATATGGCAGGAAGGACCATAAGTCAGACGGATAATACAGAATTCCTGAAAAGTTCGCTTTTACAGATCCCTGCAGGCGGAAATAAAGGAGTTTACCTTGTTAAGCTGCAGTCGGGTCCACTGCTGTATATAGGCAAAATAATCCTGCGGTAGAGCCCGGGTCTGTGACAAATTAAATTTCAGGAAAGTAATAAGTGATCTGCCAAGCACCTGTGGCTCCGGTGATTGACTAATCTTTTCTAAACAAATGTCGGGCAATTTTGTTATATGTTAAAGATACTCAAATCTTAACCTGTCAACACTACAATGAAACCACTAAAGCAGCTCTTTCTGGCAGTATGTCTTGGCGCATCGGTTATCCCTTTTTCGTGCAGGGGAAATGCACCTTCGGACAAAAACCCCGGAGACAACGGCGGATTGACTCTTCCGACCGGATTTTCGGCTGTTATTTTCGCCGATAAGCTTGGACAGGGACGTCATCTGGCAGTCAGGAATAACGGGGACGTCTTCCTGGCTCTCAGCCGCCTTAAAAACGGTAAGGGAATTGCAGCCCTTCGTGATAAAAACAATGACGGAATAGCAGATTCAACTCTGTTTTTTACCGATTCGCCGTCAACAGGGCTCGAGATAAGCGGTGACTTCCTTTATTTCAGTAATTACAAGGAAGTCTACCGTGTACACCTGTCAAAAAACGGACTCATCCCTGCCGAGGCTGCCGTTCTCATTGCCGGGGGCTTCCCTGATCAGACCCAGCACAGGGATAAAGCTTTCACTCTCGACGGAGCTGGCAATCTTTATGTAAATGTCGGCGCTCCGTCAAATTCATGCTCTCAGCCTGACAGGTCACCCGGCGCTCCGGGAATCGATCCCTGTCCCCAGTTGGAGCGGCATGCAGGCATATGGAAGTTCCGCGACGATAAGCCCGGTCAGGATCAGGTTGCGGACGGACACCGGTATGCTTCGGGGATAAGGAATTCGATCGCACTTGCCTGGAACCAATCTGTCAATAAGCTTTTTGTGGTCCAGCATGGAAGGGATCAGCTGTCGCTCTACCCCGAAGTCTTTTCGGAAAAGGAGAGCGCGGAATTGCCCGCCGAAGAATTCTTCGAAATCGATGATGGCGATTTTTTCGGATGGCCATACTGTTACTATGATCCCGTAAGAAAAATTAAGCTGCTTGCTCCCGAATACGGAGGTGACAAAAATGCAGTCGGCCGGTGCGCTGACGCTGAAGACCCTATAATGGCTTTCCCCGCCCACATGGCTCCAAACGACCTGCTGTTTTACACCGGTTCTATGTTCCCTGAGAAATACAGGAACGGGGCTTTCATTGCTTTCCACGGATCGTGGAACCGTGCCCCTTTCGAACAGGAAGGCTATTATGTAGTATTTATCCCGTTTACCGGCGGTAAGCCATCGGGGGAGGTGGAGGTATTTGCCGATGGTTTTGCAGGAGTCGATTTTGTTAAGAGTCCCGACGATGCCAAATACCGACCGATGGGACTGGCCCAGGGGCCTGACGGTTCACTCTTTGTTTCGGATTCCAGGGAAGGGCGCATCTGGAAGATCTCTTACACTGACAACAAATGATTATCCTGATCAGGTATTTCATGGTTCTGATGTTGTCGCTGCAGATCTCCGGCAATCACTCTATTTACAATGACAATTTGACGGGAGGAAAGGAGCTCTATGCCAAACATTGCCTCCCGTGCCATCAGGCCGAAGGTTCAGGTGTCCCGGGTATGTTCCCCCCTCTTGTAAACACTGAAAAAGTTATTGGCCAGCCTGACAGCCTTATCAGGATTGTCCTTTTCGGACTAAAGGGCCCCACTGAAGTAGCCGGACAAATTTATACCCAGGAAATGCCTGCAGCCGGGCATCTCACCGATCCGGAAGTGGCTGAGATCCTCACCTGGATACGCTCAAGCTGGGGTAACAAGGCAACCGCTGTTACATCAAAGAGAGTAGCAGAAATAAGATTGAAGGGGAATTGATTATGGGGCGTAAATGGTAAGATTTCAACCAGGACTAAAAATTTTTCCTGCTAACCTGACAGCTTCGGATCCGGGCAAAACTAATGGACTTCCTTATGTGCGTCGTGATGGCTCAGGATCTCATCAACCTCTCTAAGGTTGAATTTGTTGAGAAGTGTCACTTTTGTTTTCTCCCTGTAAAATGGGGGCACTATCCTGAGAGCTTCTTCTTTGCTATCTACCTCGGCAAAAAACCAGGCCATATGTACATGGTCATGACAACCCCAGTCAGCATTTGTCAAAAAGTGATTTCCTGTGCTTAAAAGGATCTGTACCGCACGGTAACACTCAATCCTGTCAGCATCATGAGGGACTTCAATTAGATATTTTGACATGATCTACGGTATTATTTTTAAAATTGATCACTTAATGTTTCTTTCAATAAATATCCGATTATTGGCTCCGATACTTTTATCAGGGCGGATAATTTAAACAAATAAGGTACACGATATGTTCAGGAAATTTTGTTTTCGGACTTTTCAGGTCAGATAACCGGGCTTCCCTTATAGACCCTTGAATTTTCTGCCGGGACAAGATGCCCTTCGTAAATAATTCTGCCGGGTGTTAATCCCGAAATCTCGGCCCTTGCCCTGCCCTCGGCATTGACTGACATAGCCACATCATAAGTTCCTATCGCTGTGTTAAGACTGAAACGAATGAAGTAACTGTGACTCTTCGGATTGTTGTGAACCTCATACTTTCCTATTGTCCCCTCGGCGGTAACTCCTCCGACACCATTGTATCCAAGTGTCGAGAGTATACCCGTCTGAAGTATCCCCCTTCCGGATGTTACCATAATAAAATTCACGTTGGGCGATACTACGATCTTTTCTCCATACCTGTTTGATAGGTTAAACGCCTCAAGAACAAATCTTCGTGAATTCAATATTCCACCGAGCGCATTATAGTTGGCATACAACTCAGCCTTCCTGGCTTCCTTCTTCTCCTGCCTTTCCAGCTTCCTGTCCTGGGCATTGATCCTGGCCGGCATGCTCAACATCCCGGCTGCCAGGAGAAGAATTCCTATATATTTAACTGTTGTTTTCATAATTTCTGAAATTTATCACCTTTTTAAAGTACAAAATATATGCCATACCCGTACTATTGGTTGTGCTGTTTTGCAGTCTTACGGTATTACGGTCTTCAGAAAGTACAGAGTTCGTTCCGGATTTTTTCCGGACTGCACGACTGCATGACTTAATTATTATCTTGCAACAAGCAACCAGTAACTAATAACAAGAAATACTCCGGCATGTTCCGAACCATTCTGACATTATCATACCTCCTTCCTGGTTTCTATCTCTTTATCCGGATATGGCAGCTATTTATCACCAGGGAACACAGGCTCCGGTATGTCCTGATATTTGGCTTTCTTTTCCTTATTTATCCCCTTGGGAATTTCCTGTCAGGAACAGCCGGGCAAATTGCTGAAGCTGTTGCAAACTATCTTCTCCCCTTCTTTCTTTACCTTTTCCTGTTTGTGCTTCTTACCGATCTGCTGCTCCTCATCAACCTGGTTTTCAAAATTATCCCGCGTGATAAACTCAGGCTGCAGCCGGTCAGATACAAGTTTCTGTTTTCAATAGTATGCCTTTCGGCAGCAATAGTTTTAGCAGGGATAATAAATTTCAACACTATCCGTACCTCTGATTACCAGATTGAGGTTTCGCGGCGATCCCGCGCACCGGGAAATCTGCGTATTGCTTTTGCATCCGATTTCCATCTGGATGATGATACTCCTATGTGGTTTGTTGAGAAATTTGTAAAAAGGATCCGGGATATTGATCCAGACCTTATGTTGTTCGGAGGTGATATTGTAGAAAGCGGCGAAGAGGGGGGAAAAATGCAGAAATTCGAAGATCTTTTCAGCAATATCAGGCCGGAATACGGGGTTTATGGAGTTCCGGGAAACCATGAGCATTATGGCAGTCAGAACAAGGTTGTCTTCTTCGAAAAGGCAGGAATCGTATTGTTGCGCGACAGTTCAGTTATGCTGCCTGACTCAATTATTCTCATGGGCAGGAATGACAGTCATACCCGTGACAGGAAGACTCTGGACGAACTGATACGGTCTGTTCCGGATTCACTTCCCGTTATACTGCTCGACCACCGCCCGGATGAAATCATCCAGGCAGCCAGGACACATTCAGATATACAGTTCTCGGGGCATACCCACAACGGGCAGTTGTTTCCATTAAACCTTATCACAAATTCGGTATATGAACTCAGCTGGGGTTACAGGAAAATAGGGAATACACATTTCTTCGTTTCAAGCGGCATCCGGCTCTGGGGGCCGCCGGTAAGAACTACCGGCAAATCGGAGATAATGGTAGTGAACGTTATTTTCAGGTAAGAATGGAACTTTGAAGAACTTGTACGAAGATCAATAACCAGTCGCGATCTTCCTGGAGATAAAATTACCCTAAAACTCCGTGTATATCTCTGTTTAATAAACTTATATTTCTATTTAAATACGTATTATAATACATATTATAATACGTATTTCTTTTTCGAAAGTTCTTGGTAAAAAAAATAATCCCGCCCGTGGTGCTCTCTTTTTTTTCATACCTTGGTCTGTCATTAATCAGTAATTCAATCTTCCGATGAAAATAAAACTACTGTTCGCGAGTGTAATTTTCATATCAGTAATTCTGTCCTTTTTTGGATTTTCACAATCACCAGTTACAACTGACCAGCCTCTCCCTCAGGGCTTTGAAAAATTCAACAGCTCACTCCTGGGGGAAAATGTATTAGTTTTTGACCCTTCGATGGATATGAAGGAGATCCAGGCGGCGATCGACACAATCTTCCAAAGGCAGTCGGCACGCAGGAGCGAATTCAGCAGAAACCGCTATGCCCTTCTGTTCAAACCCGGGACATACGACCTTGATGTGAAGGTTGATTACTACATGCAGGTACTTGGACTGGGGGAATCGCCGGAGGATGTTGTGATAAGGGGTGCAGTCAGGTCAAATACCACACATGGCAACAGCGTCCTTACAAATTTCTGGAGGTCAGTTGAGAACCTGACCATTATTCCTGTTGCCGATTCAACAATGGTTTGGGGAGTTTCGCAGGCTGCTCCGCTGAGAAGGGTGCACGTAAAAGGCAATCTGAATTTGTTTGACAAGGGATATGCAAGCGGAGGATTCCTTGCCAATTCCAAAGTCGATGGCAGGATCAACTCCGGTCCGCAACAGCAGTGGTTTACAAGAAACACAGATTTCGGTTCCTGGGAGGGCGGAGTATGGAATATGATGTTTGTTGGCGTTCCGCAGCCGCCTGCCGGAGAGTGGCCCGTAAAACCATTCACTGTAATCCCGGAGACTCCGCAAATCCGTGAAAAGCCATGGATTTCATTCGAAGGAAAAGAATTTTTTATAAATATCCCGGCGATCAGACGGAACAGTTCAGGTCCCGACTGGACAGATCAGGTTAAGGTTGAAAAAAAGCTACCCCTTAAAAAGTTCTATATTGCGAAGCCCGGTAAAGATAATTCAGCTACTATCAATTCCGCACTTAAAAAAGGCAGGAACCTGCTGATCACACCGGGAAGGTACTCTCTGGGTGAAAGCCTGAAAGTCACAAGGGCGGGGACTGTGATCATGGGAACGGGACTGGCAACACTGATACCTGAGAATGGCAACGCAGCACTCGAAATTTCAGATGTCGGCGGAGTGATAGTAACGGGATTAACAATTGATGCTGGGAAGACTCCTTCGGAATACCTGTTCCGTGCCGGGGAGCCAGGTTCCGGGAAATCGCACTCCTCCGATCCGGTCTTCCTGCATGATATTTTCATAAGGGTGGGAGGACCATCAGAAGGATCGGCCTCCGCCTGTATGGTGATCAACAGCCATGACGTCTGTATTGATCATATCTGGCTCTGGAGAGCCGATCACGGCACCGGAGTCGGCTGGGACAAAAACAGGTGCGCCAACGGACTTATAGTCAATGGTGACAATGTAACTGTTTACGGGTTGTTCAATGAACATTTCCAGGAGTACCAGACGCTCTGGAATGGGAATAACGGGAGGGTTTACTTCTACCAGAGTGAGATGCCCTATGATCCTCCTTCGGTTGACGCCTGGAAACATAACGGGACGTACGGTTATGCATCTTATAAAATCTCAGACAGTGTTAAAACCCACGAAGCCTGGGGAATCGGTATCTATAATGTATTTTATGATGCACCGGTAATAGTCGATAACGCTGTTGAAACACCGGCCGCCCTTGAGGAAAAGATCCATAACAAGGTCATCTTCTGGCTGAACGGTAACAAGGAGAGTGTCGTTAAGAGCATTATTAACGGCAAGGGCGGATCTATCGATGTAAATAACCGGAAGGCTGTTATGAAATAAGCCCGAACTGCCTGCAATTCTCTGAAACTTTATTGCATCAGGATTGTTTCCATTGTACGTTTAACTCTAAAAATAACTGCTATGCAAACAATCCTGGGAGCATCGGGAAGCATTGGAAAATTACTCGCCGAAGAGCTGAGGCATTATACCACCAGGATCAGGCTGGTAAGCCGCAATCCAAAAAAGGTGAATGACACTGATGAACTCCTGCCGGTCGATCTTACTCTTCCGGGGGCAGTCAATATGGCAGTGAATGGTTCAGAGGTTGTTTACCTCACACTGGGTTTCAATTACGATATAAAAGTATGGGAGGCAAAGTGGCCGGTACTTATGAAAGACACTATCGAAGCCTGTATTAAACACAATGCAAAACTTGTCTTTTTCGATAATTTATATACATATGACAAAGATGAAATCCACCATATGACAGAGGTAACAAAGGTGAATCCGTCAAGCCGAAAAGGGGGAGTGCGCAGGGAAATAAACGAGATGCTTATGGCTGCTGTCAGGGACAGGAACCTTTCAGCTCTTATTGCACGTTCGGCCGATTTCTATGGTAACGACAGCAGTACCACATTTGTAGCCGAGCTTGCACTTAAAAACCTGGCTGCCGGGAAAAGCGCGCAATGGTTTATGAATTCGGGAAAGGTACATTCTTTTACATACATTCCCGATGCCGCCAGGGCAACTGCCCTTCTGGGCAACACACCGGATGCCTACGGCCAGGTCTGGCACCTTCCGACCGATCCGGCCAGGATAAATGCAACTGAATTTATAGGCATGATCGCAGATGAATTAAACGTGAAGCCAAGGATCAGGGTGCTGCCGATGATCATGATACGTGCTATCGGACTCTTTTTACCTGTTATAAGGGAGATGCCCGAGATGATGTACCAGTACGACCGTGACTATTACTTTGATTCGTCCAAATTCACAAAGCGGTTCGGGTTTAAGCCCACACCCTACAGTGAAGGTATCAGGGAAATGTGTAAAGGATACCAGGTGGCTGCACAAAAGCCGGCTGCATAATTTTCTTTGCTGCATTGAAAGCCCACCCCCGGCCACTCCTGGAAAGGGAGCCTCAGCCCGAGGCTTATGTTAAGGGGGAAATAGGTCACACTATTCTGCCACTGCGCCTTTTCGCCTTATTATTACTACCTTGGCAATATATATTTTACGTAATGAATAAAGTTTTTAAAATAATCCTTTGGACACTTGGTGGCCTTATCGGATTGGCTGTGATCGCTGTAGCGGTTTACCTCATCAGTCTGTTCAGCGCCACAAAAGCCATGTCACCCGCTGAAACAGGGCAGCTGAACGATTCCGTCTGGTGCATCAGGGATAAGTATGTAAATACTTTTATTTTCAGGGGAGACCAGGGATACCTGATGGTTGACGCAGGGATAAGCGAGAAGGGCTTCAGGGCTGAGCTTGATAAAACCGGTATAACTCCCGATCAGATAACAACCCTGTTGCTTACCCATACTGACGGAGATCAAATCGGTGCAACAGGATTGTTGAAGAACGCAGCTGTTTATATGCATCGCGATGAGGAACAAATGATCAACGGGACAACCGGAAAAATTAAATTTATAAAGCCGGTCTGGAAATTCGGCCAGTACGGACTTCTTTCGGATAACGAAACTCTTACAATCGACGGATTGAATATTAAAATTATCCATACTCCCGGGCACACTCCTGGTTCCTCATGCTATATCATCGGGAGTGATTACCTGGCAACCGGAGATAATGTAATTGTTGCCAACGGCAAATATGAACACTTCATCGAGAAATTCAATATGGACACCCCACAGCAGGTAGAGTCCCAGAAATTGCTCCCTCCCCCGGGATCATTCAAATACATCTTAACGGCGCATAATGGGGTGATAAGGAATGGTAAATAGTTCTTTTATCTTTCCCCTTTTATCTTTTATCTTTTCTTAACCTGTATATCAATCCCTCCCTTGCCATCGCCTACCTTGTTAAGCCTGTATTTGAACGAGAGCATCACATACCGTCCCAGGATATCCGATCTTCTTTCAACAAGGTAGTTCAGCTCACTCTCCCGCACCAGACCGGTATTCCGGTTAAGGAGATCAACACCGGCAAGTGTAAGCACTCCACGCTGGTTTTTCAGGAAATAATAGCTTGCTTCGGCACCGATCAGCGGGATAAGCTGCGATCTGCCGAAACTCCTTGCCGAATAGCTTGTAATGTCAGCTGATGCCATAAAGTTGAAGTGAACATCAGGCGTGTACCTCACATCAGAGAACCATGAAACGTCCTGGTATATATTGTTCAGTGATTCCTGCACCGAGTACTTTGAACCGGTAATAGTCAGGGCGCCGCCTGTTTCGATGTCCCATTTATCCTTTTTCCTGTTCTCAAATGTAAGAGAGAGCCTGGTCGTAAGATTCCTGTTGATATTTTCAGTGCCGTTTATAAAGCTGATCCCCCTGGTGTAGTTTTCATTCACCGCCAGATTTACCTTTATTCCCAACGGCTTTATTGGAGTCGAAAAATCGATAAATCCGCCGGCATCCCAGGCATTTTCCACATTGACAAGCGAAATGACCTGGCTGAGATTCTGATTCACCGTTCTCGCATAACCAATCCTGTCGCGCGTGTATCTCATGTTTAATCCGGTGAGCAATGTTGTGAATGAAAACTGGTCAAACAGCCACCAGGTTATCCTGCCATTATGAATATATTCAGGAGTCAGGTCCCTGTTACCGTAAAACAGCGAGAGCGGATTCAGGTTATTGACCACAGGCAAAAGCTGGAATGCACGGGGTGTGCTGACCGACGTTGTATAGTCGACCATCACCCTGCGTCCCGACCTGTAATCGTATTCCCATGAGGCTCTGGGATTAAGGTAAAAATATGGCTTCGGCCTGCCTCCGTCATTATTTAGAGTGGTATTGAATTCGCCTATATTTGACTGAAGGGCCAGTGTCAGCTGTAACTTCGCCGTGCTGAGTTTCCATGTCAGGCCAGGCCGCAGGTATCTGTCGGTTTTCATGATTGCCGGACTGAGATCATCATCGGGAATCATTCCTGTTTCGATATCCCCCTGTTCCCTGTTCAGTTCGTCGGATGAATACCCGGCGCCCAGGGAGAGGTCAATATATGATATTTTCGTGATTTTCCTTGTCAGCGAAATACTGCCTGTATAGGTGCCTGTTTCTGACATCAGATCGAAGAACTGGTTGGTTACTTCCAGCTTGTACGGGTTAAGGTATTCTGTCTGGTTCAGAAATCTGGTATCTGAATTACTTCCCGAATAAACGGCCCTGCCCGACAGTTTAAAGACCGTCTTTCCTTCATTGAACTTCAACAGGTATGAAGCATCTGCATCGCCTGATAATCTTGATGTTATTTCACCTGAATTCCTTTCCTGGGAGTTGATCCTGACATCATTCCCAAAGCTCGACGATATTGAGCTGAATGGATTTGATGACGTATTGTACGATAATCCTCCGTTCAATATTACGCTCTGCTTTTCGCCTATCCTTTTCCTGAGCCCCAGATTGAGTCTTTGAGTGGTGTCTCTTTTCACCTCATCCCTCTCCTCATCGATAAGGAAGGAGCCGTCAGGGACATAGTTACGGATTGCAGAAGTTTCGAAAAGTTTCCTTCGGGAACCATTTCCGAGATAGCTCATAAAGAACCTGTCGTTATCAGGATTCGAGACAGAAAAGTTCAGTCCTGCCGCCCCGTTCGATCCGAAGCCGTATACAGGCTGGCCAAAATTAACCGGAAAATTCGATTCACCGCCAATTGTTACATGCCCGTCACCCGATGAAAAGCTGGCAGGACCGCCGCTGAAATTAATATAATCTCCGAGCGAAAATCCAAACTGGTTGACGTTATTGTACATCCCGATTGCTGCAAACTGGGTTTTTTCAGTGAACCTGTAGACTTTTCCGCTCGCTGCAACACGCTTGTCTGTACCGGCACCCCCCTGGACATCACCAAACACACCATTTTTCTTATCCTTATCGAGAATAAGGTTGAGCGTCGGATCACGTATGCCGTCATCTATTCCGGTGAACTTCGATTCATCAGTCTGCCTGTCGAAAAGCTGAACCTTGTCAATGGCTTCAGCCGGCAGGTTTCTTGTTGCAACCTTGGGATCACTGCCGAAGAACTCTTTCCCGTCGACCAGCACATTGCCGACATCCTCACCCATCGCCTTTATGTTCCCGGCCCTGTCAACCTCAAGCCCCGGAAGTTTCTTTATCAGATCCTCCGCAACACCATCCGGCTTAACCCTGAATGCCCTGGCGTCAAATTCAATTGTATCCTTTTTGATCCTCATCGGGATCCTGTCGGCAGAAACCGTGACTTCATCAATATTGAAAACTTTGGGAACCATTATTATGGATCCTGCATCATCTCCGGTCTGCAAAGGCATTTCAATGGTGCGGTAAAGCGTATTGAATCCCAGAAGCGACACCTGCAGCAAATAGTTCCCTTTTCTGATATTCCTCATCTCAAAACCTCCGTTGTTTCCGGAAACTGAAAAGTAAAGAAGCGTCGAATCGGCAGGATTCAGAAGGACAACAGTTGCTGAAGCCAGTGGCTGGGCCTTTTCATCAAGTATATCACCTTTCAGCATAAAGTTCTGTCCGTAAGCTGCCCCGCAAATTGCTATAAAGGCAATAATTAACACTCTTCTCATGAGAAATATTCCTAATGCTGTTTAATGACAATCCTCATCCGGGAACCACCTTCCGGTCCGCCCTCCTCTATACCCATCTCCTTCATCTTTTCCGCAACAATTGTTTTGTACTCCTCTTCAGTAACCTTTTTACCGTCCTTTGGCTTCTGGAGCCTGATCTCACCTGGATCAACAGCCACTATTGACTTCGCGGTAAATGTCCGCTGACCGTCATTGAAGTCGACCTCAAGGATCATCCCCGGAAGGTTGCACAATCCGGCCGGCCCGCTGCTGATACTGATTGAAGGTGCAAACCAGGCAACGGTCTTTTTCCCGGCGGTGTCGAGCCTGATCGCCTCTGCACACGGGAATCCCTGTATAACCTTCTGATTGCCGGTGACCTTCCAGTTTGATTCGGGGAACTCCTTTTCTACCAGGAAGATCCTGTTCATAAAATCCCTCTGGTCAAGGATCTTTTTGTTTTTCAGGTCGGTGAAGATCTTGTTTTCAGCCGAAACAACCATCCTGAACCTCACAGTGCCTCCATCGCTGTGCTGCGAAGACATCTCTTCCTCAGGATTGCTGTTACCATCCTCGAAGAGTGTAGCCTCTTCCGTAAATGTTAAGATCTTCTCCGCTATCCGCTCTTTGGGCAGCATACCTTCCATGTGGGATATATCGCCCTCGACAATGATATCGAGTTTAACTTTTTCTTCATAGGTTATTTTACCTGAAGTGAGCACTTCAGACTTATGTTCCTGCCCGCGGGCAGTAATCGCAAAAAATGCCAGTGTCATTAATAAAATTACTGATTTCATAAGGTGAGATTTTTTCTTCAAAAATATCCGCTCTAAAGCATAAACTGAGTTAATAAAACAGTAATTGAGGTTAATTAAGGTTAATGGGTGTCAATTGGCTCACTGGTGTAGTTATATTTGTAAAGAGTTATTTAAATAAAGTTGCAGGTTGCAGGTTGCAGGTTGCGGGTTGCAGGTTGCGGGTTGCGGGTACCAGGTTGCAGGTTGCAAAAAGACGAAATAGCAACCAGTAACAAGCAACTGGAAACAAGCAACTTAGAGTTAAATATGAAAGGCATAAACAAACATACCAGGGTTCTGATCCTGATGATCGCCAGTCTTCTCCTGCTGACTCTCTTTGTATTGCAATGGCTCCGTTCACAGTACCGGGGTGAGAAGGAGAGACTGGTAAATGATTTGAATGAATTCTACATCGATGCCCAGGATGAGATTGTTGACACAATGCTGTTCAGAAGTTATGTCAGCCCGGTACTTAGAACAGAAAGGCTCGGAAGGAACCAGCGTTTTATAACCCTTGATGACACTTCGGTAAATGGCACGGGATTCGTTTCAGATACCACACCGGTTACCGGTTTTGTCAAATGGAAGGGTACAAAGGGCAACATAACCGTCAGGGTGGAACACGGACCTGACTCCGGCGTCCGCTTACCAGATACTGTTAAGATCAGAAAAATAAACGACGACATGCTCCTGCGAAGTGTACGGTTGATAGTGTCGCATTCAAATGACAGCTCCGGCGGGGGATTGCCCGAAATGGCGGATATTGCCCTGAGTCCCGATTCAGCAGTCTTCAAACAGCATTTCAGTCAAAAGCTGGAAGGTGCGGGTATGAACTTCTTTCTCACATGGGAAGAAAAGAAGCCGGCATCAGCCCACAGGCATCATAAGTCAGAACTTTATCTGAATCCGCTTAATCCATTTGCCTTACCTGCGATTTCCGTGACACGTTTTAACGGGTACCTGGCGGGAAGGATCATGCCGCAGGTGCTCTCCGGACTTGTTCTTATGATCGTTACAGCCCTTGCATTCAGACTCTCCTACAGGAGCATCCGCGAAAACATAGTTCTGAACGATCTGCGGAATGAGTTTATAAGCAACATGACACATGAGCTTAAAACTCCTGTTGCCACTTTGAGTGTTGCACTTGAATCGCTCGCGAAGTATAATATGAAAGATGAACCCGCGGTCATGGAGGATTATCTTAAGCTGGCGTCCCTTGAAACAAAAAGACTTGAGGACCTGATCAACAGGATTCTCGATCACTCAATGCTTGAGCAGAACGGACAGTCGCTTAATCCTGTTCTCACCGATATCAATCTGCTTGTGCAGGAAGTCGCCGGGATTATGCAGCAAAGGCTTGAGAAGGACGGTAAACTGGAGTTCCTTCCTTCGGATGAAAAACTAACTGCAATGGCGGATCCGCTTTTTCTCAAGGGTGTGCTTGTAAACCTGGTAGACAACAGCATCAAGTATTGTGACAAGGTTCCATTAATCAGTTTAGTGACACGAAAAGAGGAGGGCTTTGCTGTGATAGGGGTAACAGATAACGGACCGGGTATCCCGCCTGAGTATCAGGGGAAGATCTTTGAAAAGTTCTTCAGGCTGCCCACCGGAAATGTCCATAATGTAAAAGGGTATGGCCTTGGACTCAGCTTTGCATTGCTGGTCATGAAACTGCATAAAGGGAGCATAGCAGTCAGAAATAATGACGCAGGTTGTTCTTTCACACTTAAAATACCGGTTACCTGATGCCTCGATCGAAAGTATACTATGTCGAGGATGAGCAGTCGCTTGGGAAGATCGTTCACGATACCCTTGAGAAGCAGGGATATGATGTACAATGGGAGACCAACGGGGCCAGTGTGATATCATACCTTGAAAAGAACAAACCCGACATCTGCGTGCTCGACGTTATGCTTCCCGGGATCGACGGGTTCAGCCTCTGCAGAACTATCAGGGGAATATACCCCCGGCTTCCTGTAATCTTTCTTACAGCTAAAACCGATACTTCACATCTTGTAACAGGATTTGAATCAGGAGGGACCGACTATATAAAAAAGCCATTCAGCATAGAAGAGCTGATAGCAAGGATTGAGAACCAGCTGAACCTGGCAAATGGCAGGGTACCTGCGGGTGAAATCTCTGAGCGGGCATGTATCGGAACTTATGTTTTTGAACCCGGCAGGTATGAGCTTCATTCTCCCGGGAGAACCATAAGGCTGTCGAACAGGGATATGCAGGTGCTAAGGATGCTTCATGCAAACAGGAACAGCGTCACTTCGAGGAAAGATCTCCTGATGGCAATATGGGGCGACGATTCATATTTCAACTCGAGAAACCTGGATGTTTACATTAAGAAGCTCAGAGTTTATTTTTCTGAGGATCCGTCAATCCAGATCATTACCCTTAAAGGGAACGGGTATGTGTTCCTGATTCCCTGAAAGTTTACCCCCTGCCCCCTAAAAGGGGAGTGCAAATCATTCGTATGTGATATTTCCTTTTTAACTAAAGTTCCGGCAGATTATACATTTTCCTTGTCTCGCAGGTCTCAAGGAACTCCTTCTCAAATTGTTTCCTGTCCTCAATTATTGAATAAAAGCTCTCAAGGTATCTGATATTCTCCCTCCTGGTGGCCTTCGAAATGAGCTCCTGGCCGTCAATAATGGATTCAAACACAGGCTTCAGCTTCCTGTAAAAATCAAACGTCCTCTTAAACTCATCATCTGTGTAACATAATCCCTTGTAAACCCTTCGAGTACTCAGGTATTCTTCCGAAACGATCCTGGGACGTGTATAGCTGGCGTCAATCAGCGCGGCGAAGTCAAAATCGTAAGGAACTACCCAGGGCGCTTTTGTGGTATCCTGAGGCTGAATTATCACGATATTCCTTCTTGAGGTAATAAACCAGTCCTTGTTGCCTATCAGGTATTCGAAAACTGACATCCTCATGAAGTTTTCCCTGTCAAGGTCAAAAGGCGTGTGAAAGATGTTCTTTTTAAAGGCATTGTTACGTTTGGCCACATGGTCTTCATCCTCAATAAAGAAGCTGTGTCTCTCAAACAATTCCTTCCCTGAGTATGTATCAAAGTACCGGATCTTAACGAGCCTTACCTTCATGCTCATATCGGTAACCTCGTTATACATCCTGTAAATTACATACTCCTCAACCACGTCTTCTTCCCTCTGGCAGGGAGTAACCAGCTTCAGCTTGTCCTGGTTGTGGAAAATCGTATTTTTAACCTCTTTTTTCTTAAAGTTCAACAGCAGTGGGGGAAAGGAACACATTTCGGGATCGCGGCGAAAATCGCCCCTGGCCCTTACTTTAACTGAAAATTTTTTGGTTTTCCCATCGGGCGAGCGGTATATCAGTTTGCCATCGTGCGATTCCGGGTCATCCGCCGTATCAGCCCTGATTTCCGTAAAATTCGATCTCAGTTCCAGGTTCAATACCTCATCGGACAGGAACAGGGTATCAGGATCATCCGCGGCCACCGGAACTGAAAACAATAAACAGGCCGTAAGAATGAGGGAGGCTCCGGAGAATACCGGCTTAAATGACGTTATCATATTCATTGGGATTGTCACTATAAATTTAGCATTTTAACGGTTACAAGGAGAGATATTTTACGGTGAATTTAAGCGGTTAAGTGTAAAAAGAAAGACAAGTTCTTTCATCATACCCTGACACTCTTCCAGTTTCCCCTTCTGAACAGCCACAAGGTAGCCAGACCAGCAGATGTTTCGGCAAAAAAGACTGCCCAGAATACACCGGTATAGCCCCAACCAAGAGTGATTGCAAGAAGATAAGCCAGTGGTATCTCAATCAGCCAGAAAAAGACAAGATTTATTTTTGTTGGTGTCCTGGTATCTCCGGCTCCGTTGAAAGCCTGTGTTGTGACCATCCACCAGGCATAAACAAAGTATGAGAAGGACAGTATTCGCAGCCATGTTGCACCTATATCCCTGACAGCCCTGTCGTCAGTGAAAAAATCCATCAAAGTTGTGTTAAAGGCAAAGTATACAACCGAAATACCGATCAGGAAGATCATATTATAGAATCCTATCTTCCATACTGACGATTCGGCCCGGTCGGGGTTTTCCGCACCAAGGTTCTGACCTACAAGCGTGGCAGCTGCATTCGACATGCCCCAGGCCGGCATTAAAGTGAACATCATTATCCGCAGTGCTATTGTGGCACCGGCAACAGCCTCAGAGCTGATGCCGGCAAGTATCCTCATAAGGAATATCCATGAAGTCATTCCGATAATGTTCTGACTTATTCCTCCCAATGAGGTCCGGATTATGTTCATCACGACTTTCCCTTCAGGTTTTAACTGGGAAACCAGAACGCGGATGTGCTTTCCACCCCTGAACAGGATCCAGAACTGCATACCGACAGCTGTCGCCCGACCTATATTAGTTGCAATTGCGGCTCCCTCAATACCAAGTCCGGGGATTGGTCCCAGACCGAAGATAAACAAGGGGTCAAGAACTATATTGATTGCGTTTGCGACCAGGAGAACCCTCATAGCTGTTGCAGCATCGCCTGCTCCCCGGAAGATTGAATTAATGACGAATAACAGCACAATTACAATGTTTCCTCCAAGCATCCATTGCATATAACGGTACCCGTTATCGAGCACCCACTGATCAGCACCCATAAGTGCGAGCAATTCTTTTGAAAAGAAAATACCGGCAAATGCAAACGGAATGGAGCAGAGGAAACCCAGAAAAACAGCCTGAACGGCTGTCCGCCCTGCAAGTTCCCTGTTCTTTTCACCGATCCTTCTTGCAATAATTGCTGTGACGGCCATTGAAAGCCCCATCGCTATAGAATAAAGCAGATACATGTACGTCTCCGTCAGTCCGACAGCTGCAACTGCAGAGGCTCCGAGCTTTCCGACAAAAAAGATATCCACCAGCGCAAAAGTGGACTCCATGACCAGCTCAAGCATCATTGGAATGGCAAGGAGCACGATGGCTTTATTCAGGCTTATCGTGGTGTAATCGGCTTCCGTACCCCTGATGGCTTCCTTTAGATCGGACCATAAAGACCTCTTTACCAGCCGGACCGGAAGATCCGCGCTGGTTCCGGTGATAATTGTGTCATCCATAACCTGCCATTGACTTATATACTTTAACAAAACCAAATTGAAAATGTTGGGGAGAGGTTTTCAGGGTGAAGTGGACAAATGGAAGAGGTCGTCGGGTGAGTACGCGGATTTTTCGTGGGAAAGACTTTGCGACTAATCAGGTATCTGGAAGAAACTTATACACAACAACTATACTTTTTTTACCCATATAGTCTTAACATTAACAAACTCCCTGATTCCGTGAACCGAAAGCTCCCTGCCGTAACCGGAGTGCCTTGTGCCGCCAAAGGGCATACGCGGATCAGATTTTACAAGACCATTGATGAAAACCGCACCATCGTGGAATTTGGGAACAAGTTCCCTTGCCCGGTCCAGATCACTTGTAAACAATGTAACTCCGAGGCCGAAAGTTGTCTTCCCGGCGAGTGCAATCGCTTCTTCCGTATTATCAACAACTGTCATGGGAGCCACCGGACCAAAGACCTCTTCATCGAACAGCGGCATCCCCGGAGTAACATCAACAACAACAGCCGGCTGAAAAAATGCCTTGTCCCTCCGGCCGCCTGTGATTACCCTTGCACCCATTGAAACAGATTTCCTGACCTGTTCTTCCAGTATTTCGACCTGCTCAATGTTGGCAAGAGGCCCGATGTCAGTATCCAAATCCGCAGGATCGCCTGTTTTTAGTTTTCCTGTTCCCTCCAGGAACAATGAAATGTATCTTTCACTTATTTTTTTATGAAGAATGAACCTCTTTGCCGAAATACAACTCTGTCCGGCATTCTGAAAGCGGGCTTTTATACCTGTCTCAACTGCTTTTTGAATATTTGCATCCTCAAGCACCACAAAGGCATTGCTTCCGCCAAGTTCGAGAAGTGATTTCTTCAGGCCGTTACCTGCAGCTTCTGCAACCCTCTGTCCGGCAACCGCACTCCCTGTCAGCGAAACAGCCTTAACGACATCATGTTTTATAACCCTGTCAACCCTTGCTGATCCCAGAACAAGGTTAGCAAAGACGAAGGGAGGAAATCCGGCCGCCGTAAAGACCTCTTCAATCTTCAGGGCACAGATCTGGATATTTGAAGCGTGCTTCAGAAGGATAGTATTCCCGGCCATCAGGGTTGGAACAGCGAACCTGAATACCTGCCAGAATGGGAAGTTCCAGGGCATTATTCCGAGTATGGTACCCAACGGTTCATAGGTCACATAACTTATGTCGGCATCTGTTTCAACTGGTTCAGACCGGAGGAATTGTGCGGCATTCCTGGCATAATAATCACATGCCCATGCACATTTCTCGATCTCAAGCTTCGATTCTGCAAGTGGTTTACCCATCCCGGCGGTAATGGATAGGGCATATTCCTTTATGTTCTTTCTAAGGATCACCCCGGCTTTATCCATAAGTGAAGCCCGTTGCTCAAAGGATGATTTTTTCCATCTTCCAAAAGCTTCGTCTGATCTTTCTAATATATCTTCCACCTTCCCGTCGGGGTACTCTTCAAATTCCCCTATTACTTCGCCTGTATAAGGGTTAATGCTTTTCAGGATCATGATACTGTTTAATTAATATGGAACTAAATTAATTAAACAATAGCATATCAGGAAAGGTTTGCCATTTTATAGTTTTCTGCTTTGTAAACCTGAACTCAGGAAGGATCTTTACTCCACCTTCAGCGCTGATGCCGGATTAATGCACGATGCCCGGTATGCCTGAAAACTGACGGTGAGCATTGCAATGACAACCGCCCCGGCTGCAATCAGTACAAAAACAATCGCATTCATGTCGATCCTGTAGGCAAACTGCTTCAGCAGACTCTGAACAACGATCCAGCCCACGGGTACGGCCAGTACTA
The DNA here is from genome assembly GCA_963737255.1 of uncultured Bacteroidales bacterium. Classification (GTDB taxonomy): domain Bacteria; phylum Bacteroidota; class Bacteroidia; order Bacteroidales; family VadinHA17; genus LD21. The sequence continues at coordinate 514,866 of CAVTSB010000001.1, read as the reverse complement.
TTGAAACAATTACCAGGACAAGGAATTCTTTTGACAGGGTGTACATGATAACCAGCTGATCTGCCCCCATCACCTTCCGGATGCCAACCTCATTTGTCCTTCGCTGTGCTGAATAGGATGCCAGCCCGTACAAGCCGAGGCATGCAATAATGATCGCAAGTATTGTAAAATATTTCAACAGACCTGACAGCCGGATCTGCGACCTGTACAGATTCTCATACTCCCGGTCAACAAAATTATACTCGAGGGGATATTCAGGCAGGATCTCCTTCCAGATTTTTCCGACCGACTTAAGCGACTCCGTAACACTCCCGGGGGTTAGCCTGATCAGTATCATATTAAGGCTGCCCGGTCCGGTCAGTGCAAATGCCATTGGCTCAATGGGTTGATCCGCACCCTTAAAATGAAAGTTCTTCATCACTCCCACAATCCTTCCGTTTAATCCCATAAACCTGAAGCCCATTCCGACGGGATCATCAATCCCCATTACCCTTACTACCTCTTCATTTATAAGAAAATTTCCGGTGGTATCCTGAGCCATATCCGAAGGGAACTCCTGCGAGAAATCGCGCCCGGATACCATTTCCATCTTTAAGGTTTTGATATAATCATAATCTACACGGTTGGTCCCTATAAGGACATTCTTATCAGGATCTTTACCCTCCCATCTGGCGCCTCCGGAATTACTGCCCATCACAACAGGATTCCATGTTGAAGCTGTTACTCCCTGGATCAGTGTTTCTTTCTCCAGCTCCTTCTTCAGTGAATAGTATTTCGGTCTCATTTGCTCAGACATCTGGATTGAAATAAGGTTCTCCTTTTCATAGCCAAGATCTTTTTCGAGCAGGAATTTCAGCTGGAGATACAGGAAAACCGCTGCTATTCCGATCAGCATCGAAAGTGTGAACTGGATCACTACCAGAATCTGCCTCAACCTGCCATTCCCTTTTCCCGAAGCCGCCGAGCCCTTCAGTACAAGTACAGGCTTGAAAGAGGAGAGGTAGAAAGCGGGGTAAATTCCTGATATTATCCCGGCTAAAAGTCCGGTTGCAACAAACCCTATAATGAACTTTGTGTGCAAGAGGTCGCCCAGGCTGAAATTCTTGCCTGAGACATTATTGAAAATGCCCAGGAACAGTCCAACAAGGATGATTGCAAAAACCATGGCTGCCGCCACAAGCATCAGCGATTCAAGCATGAATTGGACTATCATTGAAGTCTGACCTGCTCCTGCAACCTTTTTTATGCCAATCTCTTTACCTCTGGCTGCTGCTTTTGCAGTCGACAGATTGATAAAGTTTATGCAGGCAATAACTATAACAAAAATTGCAATCAGGGTAAAAATATAAACAACCGTTATCGCACTCTTACTTTCCGTGAAACCAAATTGCTGATGCAGGTGGATATCAAGCAGGGGGAACAGCATGTACTTTGTCGTAATCTGAGGGACATTCTCAATAACAACATCAGTCAGTTTCTTGTCAACAGGCTTGATGTCCGATCCCTTTGCGAGCTGAACATATGTAAAAATCGAATTACTATCCCACCCATTATAAACAGCGCCAATTTCATACAGATACGAAAAAGGGATTATTCCCTCAAAAGTGAACATTGAATTTTTTGGAAGGGTTTTCATCACCCCGGAAACAGTGAACTGAAAATTATTTTCAAGTGTAACAGATTTGCCAATGGGGTTTCCGTCACCAAAATATTTGCGGGCTAGTTTTTCGGAAAGGATTATGGAATGGGGATTGCTTAACGCCGTGCCCGGATCTCCAAGCAACAGAGGAAGTGTGAACATCTTCAGGAAACCTGAGTCGGCTGCAATTATTGATGATTCAAAAAAAACCTTGTCTTCATACCGGAACAGTATCCTGGGCAGCCAGGGATTAACACGGGTCTGTTCGGTTATTTCAGGGATCTTTTCCTTCCAGACAGGTCCGGACGGGTATGGAGTCACAGTTACATGATAACGCTCGCCGGAATAGAACTGGTCCTCCTCAACACGGTAAATATTTTCAGCGTATTTATTGAATTTCTCATAGCTCAGTTCATCCTGTACCCATAAAAGTATCAGCAACGAGGCAGCTAATCCGATTGCCATACCTGCAACGTTTATAAAAGTAAATCCCTTGCTCTTTGAGATATTCCGTACAGCGATTCGGAAGAAGTTTCGGATCATCGTAATTGTGGTTGGTTTCGGTAAAGACGAGCTTTTTGATCCTTCGCTGCAATCCCTGTAAAAGTTCTTTCCTGCGTTGAGTTTGCTGGTTCCCGTCAAGTTATGGATTGATACCGGGTTCAGGATTCAATTGGCATTGATCTCCTGCATCATTGAACCATTGTCAATTTCTCTTTCCCGCTTTTCCGATTCCATTTTACCGAACTTATAGGAAAAGCTGATACCAAATGAGCGGAACGGTAAATCCCGCGTTCTTGTCGAGGTGGAGTTTTCGGTGGTAATGGTAGTAACCTGCCGTATGCTTCTGCTGAATGGATTTGTTGCGGTAAATCCGAAACTTGCATTTTGATTCAGAAACCTTTTTCTGAAAGCAAAATTGTAAATGAAGAATTGCGGCTCCCTGCCCTGAATTCCGCGGCCACCCGAACGATAGAATCCAAATAATTCAAGAACCAGGTCCTTTGGCAGCTCGTAAGTCGCGTTCAGGTTAAGCCTCGTCCTGAATCCTGTCGATAAATTCCCTGCACTCAGATTGCTGGCAATATACGTGTGAAATACCATCAGGTTCCCGCGCAGGCTGAATTTGGAAGTGACAGGATAGGAAATAAAGGTGCTGAAGCCGGAATTGTATTCCTTTCCAATATTTTGAACGGTTGTGACCGAAACATTCGAATAAACAGAATCACCGATCGTGTATTCCGGATAGAAAACCGTGACATCTTCAATTTCCCCGGTATTCATCCGCTCCGTTAATGCCAGGCGGAGATTGCCCCCCTTTTTAAAACCGGTGCTGAAGCTCAATTCGATATTATTCCCTATTTCCGGCTCGAGGAAGATATTGCCGGTTGTTATATTGAATGGATCACTCCTGTTTATGAAAGGATTGAGTTCTCTGTAATCGGGACGTTCAATTCTTCTGCCGTACGAGAGCTGGAGGGAATTCTTTCCTCCAAAGTCATGCGATACAACAATGGAGGGTACCAGCGTGCCATATGACGGGACCGTAGTATTTGGGAATTTAATGTCTGCAAAGGTGTATTCATACCTCAACCCGGGTTTAAGATCCAAAAATCTTAATAATTTGAAATTTGTTGTAAAATATCCGGCATAGATCATTTTGAGATACTTTAAATTGTACGACTGCAGCGGATCAATTGTATACTCGTTGTCGGAGGGTGAGAAAACACTTACATCAGCTATGCTGGTGAGATTTTGATAAGTGGCCTTGATGCCTGTTTCAATGAGGAGGCTGTCATTCACCGGAAGCACATAATCGACGGCCAGCTCCATCTGATTATCGATACCGGGATTATCGCTCGACGAACCCTTGTACGGGTTGGCCTCTCCAGTATAAAATTCTGTCTGGGCATAACTGGAACCCGGTCTCCCGTAACTGGAACTCAGCAAGATTCCCAATTCATGTTTTTCCCTGCCAAAATTCCTTCGATAATCGAGGCTCCAGTCAACTGATCTGAACTTTCTTCGGCTGTCGGAGTTCCGTTCTGTGAAGATCTCTAAACTGTTATTTCCTGAAAGATCACTCATCAAAAGCGCCTGACCGGTAAGGCCTGAACTGCTGAAGTTGAATTGATTGTAACCCACGGAGCCTGTCAGGTTATCGCGTTTTGAGATATCCCATTCGAATCCGGCGCCTGAGCGAAAGCCATTTCTAACAAAATAGTTGGTCCCTTCCTGAAGCAGGCTGGTAATTACTCCTGCCGCAGTGTCGGTGGTTTCACGCAGATTTGAGAATGACCCGTCGGATCTCAACCTCCAGTTGCCGCTGAAGAATGCGTTGAGGCCAAAGTTGTTATTCTTCCTGCCGAGATTTGCCGAACCGTTCTCCAATCTTGTCCCGGCTGATAAATTCACATTACCGGCAACTCCCTTCATTTTATTGTCCTCGAGGATAATGTTTATGACCCCGCCAGTTCCCTGCGCTTCGTACCTGGCTCCTGGATTTGTTATTGCCTCAATGGTCCTGATCTGGCTGGCAGGAATCGAAGCCAGCGCATCGGAGAGGCTGTTGCCGAATACGGTTGAAGGTTTTCCGTTGATCAGGAACCTTATGTTTGAATTCCCCTGCAGTTCAACATTCCCATCCACATCGACTGTAACCTGAGGGACTTTCTTCAGCACATCTATGGCTAATCCCCCCTGGGAAGTGATGTCACTGGAGACATTGTAAATAATTTTTCCGACTTTGTTTTCAATAACCGGCTTGTCACTTGCAACCGTTACGGCTTCAAGGGTAAGCATAGAGGGTGAAATACTTATTGTTCCCAGCGAAACCTGCTGCCCGTTACCATCAATAGTAATTCCTTTCAGAGTGGATTTCTCATAGCTGATATGATCAACTTCGATCGTGTATGTACCAACAGCTATATCGAATATTTTAAACTCTCCTTCGGAATCGGTAAGCGAACCGGTTATCACCTTTCCCGTTTCCTCCCTGATCACTGAAACAGTGGCATACTCGACTGGTTCCTGCGTGGATTGTTCCGTAACCTTGCCGGAGATCAGGGTTCTTTTATCCTGCTGAGCAAATGCCATCGGATACGTCAGGAAAAACAGTGCAATATTTAGTAATAACTTCATACCGGACAGACAGAAAAAAGACATTACATAAAAAGGGGAACAATTGATAAATGATAATGTTGAAAGAGATTTCCCCTTCTGACGCGTTGTCCGACAAAACTTTTTGCGGGTTATTATTGTTTTGTTAACGACATATTTCCATTTTCAAATTCAAAAAATCCTGCAGATGATAAAGTTACGGGAATCGCCCCTTGAAATCAGCAAGGAGGAGTTCAGGAAAATAGGCTATCAGCTTATTGATTCGATTTCAGATTTTATTGAATCAATCGATAAGAAACAAGTAACTACCGGTGAGTCACCTGAAGAGATCAGGCAAATAATCGGAACTTCATCCCTGCCTGAAGCGGGTTCTTCCGCAGAAGAAATTCTGACAAGAGCTTCTGATTTATTGCTCAACCATTCACTGTTGAGTGGCCATCCCAAATTTATGGGTTACATCACATCGTCCCCAGCTCCCATCGGCGCACTGGCTGATCTGCTTGCCGCTTCAGTGAATCCTAATGTCGGGGCGAATATTTTAAGTCCGGCAGCAACTGAAATTGAAAGGCAAACATTGAAATGGCTGGCTGAGTTTATCGGTGTTTCCCCTGATTACGGAGGCATTCTGGTCAGCGGAGGCAATATGGCCAATTTCACAGGCTTTTTAACCGGCAGGACAGCAAAGGCCCCGGGCGGCATAAAGGAGGAAGGCATTTCAGATGCATCCGGCAGAATGGTTGTCTATTGTTCGAAAGCAACACACACCTGGATCGAAAAAGCTTCAGTGCTGTTTGGTCTGGGTTCAAAAGCCATCCGCTGGATCGAGACGGATTCAGGCAACAGAATAAATATAGAAACCCTGGAACAAACCATACAAAATGATCTTAAGAACGGCTTGCTGCCACTGATGGTAATTGGCAATGCCGGGGATGTCAGCACGGGAGCTGTCGACAACCTGGAAGCCATTGCATCAATATGCAAAAAGTTCCATCTTTGGTTCCATGCTGACGGGGCATACGGAATTCTAGCCGCCGTGATACCTGAGCTGAAAAGCCTGTTCAAAGGGATTGAAGAGGCTGATTCCATTGCGCTTGATCCGCATAAATGGCTCTACAGTCCGCTTGAAGCAGGCTGCACACTGGTAAAGGATCCAAACAGCCTCATCAACGCTTTCAGCTTTCATCCACCCTATTATAATTTTAACAGTGATGAGGGATCCCAGGTTCAGAATTTCTATGAATATGGCCTTCAGAATTCCCGCGGCTTCCGGGCATTGAAGGTATGGCTCTCGCTCCAGCATGCAGGGCGGCTCGGGTTTGAGAAGATGATAGGTCAGGATATCCGGCTCTCAAAATTGTTGTTTGAACAGGCCAAAAACCATCCGGAGCTTGAAGCCTTCACCCAGAACCTCAGCATTGCAACATTCAGGTATGTTCCGGTGAATTATCAGGGTAAGCCTGAAGATCACGAAGCCTGGCTTAACACTTTAAATGAAGAATTGCTGAATGAGCTGCAGCATGGGGGTGAAACATTTCTTTCTACTGCAATTGTGAATGGCAGGTATTGCCTAAGATCGTGCATAGTAAATTTCAGGACATCAGAAAAAGATATCCGCGAGATAATAGAAATAGTGGTAAGGGAAGGTGAAAAAATCCACAGAAAACTCCGGGAAAAGTAGATTTCATGGTGGATAAAATTATTTACCTTTAGCCGCCACACTTTAACCGTGTGCAGTTGTGACCTGATTTAAAAACAGTACCTGTACCATGATAAAGCATATAGGAATAGTTGCATGCAGTTACGAAGGAGCGGCGCTATGCTACCGGACAATCTGCAATGAGGGATCACAATTCATGGGAGAGCATGCTCATCCCGAAATAAGCCTGCATAATCACCCGTTGAGCGAATACATGAAATTTATAATACCCGGCGACTGGGAAGGCGTGGCTGGGCTTATGCTGTCATCCTCCTGCAAACTTTACAAACTGGGCGCCGAGTTTCTGATCAGTCCCGACAATACGATCCATCAGTCGTTTGACCTGGTCGCCGGCAGTTCTCCTCTACCCTGGCTGCATATCGGGAAGGAGGTGGCAAAATCTGCAGAACAGAATAATTTCAAAAAGCTGGGGATCCTTGGTACAAAGTTTTTGATGGAAGGGCCTGTTTATCCCGGAGTGCTTGAGGAGAGAAGGATTAGTTATGAGATACCTGGTGAAGACCAGAGAGTAAGAATTAATGAAATTATTTTCGGTGAGCTGGTTTATGGCGTCATAAAAGAAAAATCGAAGGAATATTTCCATGGGGTGATCACAGATTTAAAATCAAAAGGATGTGATGCTGTGGTTCTTGGCTGTACCGAGATCCCGCTGATAGTCCTGCCTGGTGAATCGCCATTACCTGCTCTTGACTCCACCCGCATCCTGGCAAGGGCGGCGTTAAAGTATTCTATGTTGTAATTCGAACAGCTCAGGGCTCAGAGCTCAGGGTTCAGAACAGCTTTTGGAGTTCCCCTTTGAGAGAGATGGGCAGGGTTAATGGATTCCGGACTTTTCAGGTTTTACAATGTCATTCAGAAACTTCTCCGTTTCCCGTTCAACCCCCTGCCAGTCCTTTGACCTTATATACGAAGCAATCACATGTGCCCCTGCATTGGGGAATGCCATTTTTTGTTTCAACGCTTTGGGAGTACCGAGTTCATCGAACATTTTCAGCATTGCAGGCACTGAAACCGTTTTATCCTGTTCATCCTCATTCTTATAGTAATAACCGAGGAAAACAGGGCATTTGATTTTTGAAAATACCTCCTCCTTCATTGTGTTGCTGATAAGATCCTGCAGGGCAACCAATGCCTCAAGCCGGTATTTCGTTACCCAGTAATTTGCATGCAGCTCACTGTCTGCGGTGAATTCCATCACCGGCCCTTTCTTTACCTTCCTGATAATCTGCAAGCCCCAGGGATCATCGAGTATCACGGCAGATTTATCATAAAGTGCCACACATGGTGAATAGAGCACTATTGCCCTGATATCCGGATTACGTGCCGCAAGGAACAGGGTCAGGGCGCCGCCTGCGGAAGTTCCGATGACTATAACCTCATCGCCAAGTTTCTTAGCAATTGCGAGTGCTTTTTCAGCAGAAGCCAGGTATTTACCTGCAGTGAGGCTGATCATGGCTGTGTCGCCTCCCGCGATGCCATGACAGGCCAGTCGTGAAAGGTAGAGGTTGGCGTTGTACTTTTCAGCCAGGTCCCTGTGCACAGGCTCGCCTTCTGCCTGGCTTGACGAAAAGCCATGAAGGTACAGGATGGCGATCTTTGTCTTTTCTTTCTTCGACGAATCGGCCCAGACGATCCTCGCCTGGTTATCGGGTTTAATACCTTTTACACCTTTTTCGGACTCGTTTATCTGCCTGTCAAGATCGACGAGCGATGAGGGAAGATCAAATGAAGGTTTTTCAAAGTCTGCTTTCGGAGGCTTGGGCCCGGCGAGGTAACCTGCTAAAAGCACAATCAGTGCCCCTGACAACCATTTTGCAGATGTTTTCATGGTATGCTGTTAGGTTATTATAAAGTTATGAAAATAAGACGTATCAGGCAAATGATATTAGAGATTCCGGATTGCGGATTGGATTCACCAGGCTCCCAGGAGGGGAAACAAAGAACTCTGGCCCTCCAGCATCCCACAACTGATTTTTCTATAAATTGTATAACTTTATTCACAAATCCATTCTTAGCTAATGCCATGACACATTATTTTGCTGCACAGATCAGGATCCATGATCCGGAAGAATATGAGAAGTATCTTGAAAATTTCGATGAAATATTTTCACAATACAAAGGGGAATATCTGGCTATTGACGAATCTCCCACGGTTTTGGAGGGAGAGTGGGATTACACGAAATCGGTGCTTGTAAAATTCAACAGCAGGCAAGAATTTGAGGATTGGTACTATTCGGAAGATTATCAAAGGATCCTCAGGTACAGGCTGAATGCATCAGATTGCGACACTATACTGCTGGAGGGATTGGATTAGAGTGACTGCCATCAAAACAATCCGGCAGGAGACTTTGCCATGAAATCTACAACTCAATATACTTCCCCGGATTAAATTCCTTTTGCTCTTTGTACATAACATAGCCCAACTGATTAGTTTTCAATTGGGTATTCCCAATGCTGAAATCAACATTATTTGTGTGGTGGTGGCCAAAGATCCAGTAACCGGGCTGAAAAGTCATTATCAACTCCGACATTTCCACTGCAAAAGCCTCATTAAGAACGTCTTCTTTGAAAGCCTCGGGAAAGTTAAGGAGTGTCGGAACATGGTGGGTAACCACAACCGTTTTGCCCGGCCTTTCCTTTGAAAATTCCTCCTTCAGGAATGAAGCACAATTGTCATGGAAATGATTATACTGATCAACCGTCAAAAGGCCGCTTCCATATCTGATGACGTGGAAGTCAGACAGCCTTTGTTGTATCTCGAACTGATGCCGGGTTGTGATCCTTGTCCATAAGGTTGAGAAAACAAGATTCAGGTCCCCAATCTTTATGGATGCATTATTAACGAGAAAGACATTATCCCTGATCTTCTCATTTAAGCTTCCGCTTTTGTCCTTTATATCAGAGTGATAGTTCTCATGATTCCCCGGGAGCCAGAAGGTAGCATTAAAATGGTCTGCCACGTAATCAAAGAAGTCAGAGTGTTCATACATGTGAATCAGAGGAACAATATCACCGGCAAGAACCAGTATATCTCCTTCCGGCCTCAGAGGATTTTTCCTCAGGAATTCCTTGTTTTCCGCAAATTCAAGGTGCAGGTCGGAAGCATACTGCAGTTTCATTAAGTCAATGGTTTTCGATGTAAATTTTGAGCTCATCATGCCACTCATCAGGTTCATAAGTTTTTGGCAGAGTTTCTTCCGCGAAAAGCAAATCAATCAGGTAACGCGGACTTTTCCCACCGACAAACACTGCTTTTGAGCACGAAACGCAATAAACGACAACATCATCTGCCGGCATTTCAGAAGCTTTTCTAACCATCTGCACCTTTACTTTTTCGACCGGAATCTCTCCATAGAAACTGTCGCCGCAACAGGTAGTTTTTGTTTTTGTGTTTTTTGGTTCAATTAAATCAATGTTCATTTTAGAAAGGATCTTACGGATTGCCGAATGAATTTGTTCCTGATCCCTGGTCGGGCAGGCGTCGATTATTGTCATTGTTCGGTTATGGTAATCCGGGAAGGGGAAAAAATCGCTTTCTGCCAGGATTTCCCAAAGCGATATCGTGGAAGAATTGACATAATCATTGCGGAAACGCTTGTCGCAGCCCGGACAAATATTTATGATCCGGGCAGGTTCCTTCAGTTCAGGATCATGCTGGCAGCAGGTCATCAGCATTTCCATATTACCCAGATTTTCACATAAGACCGAGTGTATTTTTTGAGCTAATTCCGGTTTGTATATCATTAATGCACAACCTGGTGCGAATAAACTGTTTACCATAAAGCTGTAATTTCAATTTTTCGCAAGATAGCAATCAATTGTTGTTTTTAATTATTCCCTGATAATATTCCTGATTAAACCAATGACGGCCTGCAAAGGTAAAATTGCTCCGGTCATGGAGCTATTTTCCGGTAGTAAGAACTATTTACGACTTCCAACCTCGTCATTCCAAAACTCCCACAACATCACCATCGCCAGTGTATCGAGCTCACAATACCTGAACAGCGCCTGCCTGATCATTTCCCTCTGATCCTCATCCGTATTGAAGAACTGCAGCCTGGCATAAGCCATCATGGCAGCTCCGCCATCCTTCAACTCTTCAAATTCCGAGAAAGCTTCATCAAGCTGCTCATTGGTGTATCCCTCGAATACTTCCGGCAGCACTTTGTAGGGATCATTCCCGTAAGCCTCATCAATCCATATCTTGGTATCAAAATTCAGACTTATCACCGGCTTGTTCTTACCATATACAGGCTGACTGTATTTCGATTTTAACAGCTTACTGTCGTGGATCGCTGCAGGCAATATCTGCTTCAGCGAATTTGAGCCTCCGGCATGCGGGGAATAATAAAATCTCAGAACAAGATCCCACATGTCAACCATATTCCTTCGTCCTTCAATTCTTTTGGTGCCCGATCTGTATTGCGTCACTGATTCAATGAACCTGAGCAGCGGATCTTTGTCAGGGATTGATTTTGAGGACATATCCAGGATTTGCGAATAGATCATCCTCAAATAGGCATTCTCATGATTATGATATCGGAAAATGGTGCCTTCATCTTCCGATAAGTCCCTTTTCAGTTCCCTGATGAAATCGAGATTGGGATTTACACCCGGATCAGTTTTCAAAAACTGGTTCTTATGAATGACCTTATAAGAGCCATTCCCGGTCAGAGACACAGCATGATGACTGTACTGAAACGCGATCCCTTCATAAGGATGTGCACCCCGGGTAAAAGGCAGCGCAGGACTGGCTGTTTCAAAGTCGATAAAATGGAGGGGATATTTCCATTTAGCCATTTCTTCCGCCAGTCCATCCGTATCGAGATAGAATCCGGTATCTCCGTCCCTGACCCTTCGAACCTGCTCCCAGCGTCGCTCCGCCGGAGAAAGCTCTCCCTCCGGGACATCGTGAAGCTCACTGGAAATATCTTCGCGTTTTATATCCTCAATAAAATATTTCCTTTTGTCGATCATGTTCTGAACCAGACTCACAGCCCCGGCTTTTCCTCCCCACAGACTGATAACCTTGGGTCGTGGAAACCGGCCGGCAGATATACCCAGTTTTTCCACCCAACACTCTTTTAATCCGCTTTTCAAAGCCGGAGGATCAGGTGGCTTTCTATAGAACTGACACGATTTGCATTCTTTCGAAACAGGGGTATTCAGTTTTTCATCACGTGAGTAGGCTCCGGAAAGCAACCCGACATAGTCTCCAAACCCGATTCCCGGGAATAGTTTTGAATCCATACCGCCTGACCAGATAAAGTCAATCTCATTGTCGACGTTGATCTCCGTAAGAACCTTTTCACCCAGGTCTGATTTTGTGAGTCCGGGATCTGTAACAACTCTGTATGATCTCCCTTCCTCCCTTACTTTAAAGAACTGATTGAGTCCGTCGACCGACGCTCTGGCCTCCTTGTTCACCAGCACAAGATATGCCTTCACGGTATACCCCGGATACGCCCTGACAGTTACATATTTCTGAAAAGCGATATCAAGCAGGTAGGCTTTCCACTCAGTAACCACAACCTGTTTCCCTTTGTCCTCTCCCTTTTTCCAGGTCCTGATAAATTCGTCTGCACTGCTCCACGATTTCGATTTCACTTCATACAAACCTATCTGTTTCTCTGCAGCGTCAATCTGAAAAATATCAGCACGTATAAACAGATTTTCATACCTGAGAGCCGCTTCAGCAATCCATTTATCACCTCTTCCGATTCTCCGGCCTGTTTCTTCAAGAGCCCCTTCGTAGTCCTTTGCTTCAACAGTGATCTCTGCGGCGTTGTCAGAAAAATAATACTTAGCCAGCTCGCCAACCTGGAAACCACCTTTGGCAAGCTCAAGGAGAAAAGGGTCATCCACCGACTGATCGGCATAATCGGCCTTCCTGGTGTAATAAAGCTTCGTCTCGCATTCACATGCAAGCTTGAATCTCGATTTGGTCAGATACCGTGGTTCGGGCATTGATTTTTGAATTATTAAATCCTTCTAAAGTTACAATCACCTGTCAGGCCTGTTATGCCTTATCTCCATCCAGCCGGCGGGGTCCGAAACCGGGCCAAATCCGACCTTTCGATAAACCCCATGAGCGTCTTTTGTCAATAACAACCATTGATAAACATCCTTTAACCCGGGATGATTTATGATGTATTTAATCATTGATTGTCCGATCCCCTGCTTCCGATACCTGTCGTCGACATATACATCCAGTATATACGCAAACCGGGTTTTGTCGGAAACCACCCTCGAATATCCAATTTGCTCATTGTCATCAGTAAACGCTCCGACCAGTAAGGCCGAGTTGTCAGCACCCTGAATAACTTCGCGTTTTTTAATCCCGATACTCCAGGGAGCTTCCCTTAACATCCTGGTTATTCCATCAAAATCCATTTCGTTATAACCCTCCTTCAAAGAATATTTTACCATTTCGCTAATGTTTATGATTTCAATTTTCTTATGCTTTCTCTGATTGATATGCAAGTTCCTATTTTTTCTCCAGTTGTATACCCAAACATGTACATAAAATTACTGCCTGCTCTTTTTATGATGAGGGGGAGAGGGAGGGAGAGACGGAGAGACGGAGAGGCTTAAAAACCAATTGTTTATGTTTCTACTGCAAATCCGCGGCAGCTTTGGGTTTAAGTTCCCCTCTCACAAAACCGGGAGAGGGGGATAAAGGGGGTGAGGTGCAAATACGTAATAATTTATGCGCAATTATAATACGTATTAAAAGACATATTATAATACGTATTTCTTTTTAAAATATTCACGCATCAACTGAAAAAGACCGGAGGCGGTAGACAGGGGACTTCCCAAATCGCTTCTCTACCTGACCTCCTCCCTCCCATCCGAGTACCTGGCAAATCTTCCTCGTTCACGTGGATGGACATTATCGGACCTCTCCCATGGCCAGCCTCCGAACCGGGTTTTGCGGTAATCATAAAATGCCTGCTGTATTTCTGCAGGAGTATTCATCACAAAGGGTCCATGCTGCACAACAGGTTCACCGATGGGACATCCCTGAAGCAAAAGGAGATAAGAATCTTTATTCCCGCTTTCTATTATTACGGGTTCGTCAACAAGCAATTCAACGGAATTATACGGTTTTACCTCAATCCCGGCAATTTTTATTTCAGAACCCCGGTAGAAATAGAGCTTCCGGTTTATTTCGGGTGATGCAACCGGGATGGTCCAGCGACCATTGGCTTCTATCTTAATAAGCCAGATACCCACCTCATTTACCTCTTCTGCCGCCCATGAATCAGGAGCAGGTGGAGGAGCGGTCAAATTACCTACTTTTCCTGCGACAACGGTCACACTGGTCAGTTTCCCATTTTGATCTTTGTCTGTATTGGTTGGAATATCTTCTCCCCAGAGCATATTATAATAGGGTTTTGAAAATTTCCTTGCCTTTGGCAGGTTAAGCCAGATCTGGAAAAGTTCAAGCGGATTGGGCTTATCCCGGTTCAGCAGCGGGAACATTTCGGCATGCTGCAAGCCTGAACCTGCCGTCATCCACTGTACATCCCCATTTCCATATCGCCCGGCGGCCCCGTGTGAATCGGAATGGTCGACAAAACCGTTCAATACAACGGTCACTGTCTCAAAGCCTCTGTGAGGATGCTCGGGAAAACCCGGCACCCTTTCACCATGGTACATACGCCAGCCATCCCTGACAGTAAAATCCTGTCCAAGGTATCTGCCTTCCAGCGAAGCTGCAGGCCCCAGCTGTTCATTTCCGGCCGGATAATTGTCAAGATGATGAACGCAGAACAGGAAGGGATCGATGGTATCCCATACAAATCCCAACGGCTTGATGTCGATAATTAATTTGTTGTACATCTTTTTGTGTTTTGGTTAATATGGATTTTAGCTTTATGTCAAATCTGAAATCAGTTAAGGATAACATTTGCTTCTGTTAAGTTAAGACGTTAATAACTGAAAAATGTTTAAAGGATTCAGGTATGCGTTAAAAAGAAAGTAAAAGATAAAAATCGTAACATTGTATAACCGTAACAGAATACAATATGGTTGTAATCATTCAATGCGGTGACAGGGTGGGCCTTGTTGCAGCTATAACAACAGTTCTGGCTAAAGCCGATCTTAACATAATATCAATGAGGGAGCATGTGGACCAGGAAGAGAAGCAGTTTTTTGCCCGGATTGTGTTGTCGGGCCTAAGTGATTCCCAGGGTATCGAGATGGCAATAATAAAAGTATTGCCTCCCGATGCCATGGTTAAAGTAAATCCGGTGCCTGAGAAGAAAATAGTTGTATTGGTCACTAAGGAATACCACTGCCTGAGCGATATCCTTACGCGAAATCATTTTAAAACCCTCGGGGCCAGGGTTGATTGCATTATCGGAAATCACCCTGATCTGAAGAATATTACAGAACAATTCAGTATTCCGTTTCACCTGGTATCGCATGAGAATAAATCCAAAGAAAGATATGAAGCTGAATTAAAGGAGGCAATCCTTCCATATAAACCTGATTACCTGGTCCTGGCCAAGTTCATGCGTATCCTTTCTCCTGAATTTATAGATACTTTTAAATTAAAGATCATAAATATCCATCACTCTTTTCTACCCGCCTTTACAGGGGCATCTCCCTACAAACAGGCATTGAAGCGGGGAGTGAAAATAATAGGCGCTACTGCTCATTTCGTAACCAACGACCTCGATGAAGGACCGATTATTACCCAAAAGATTACTCCAGTCACTCATTCTTTCACTCTCAACGATCTTATCAGGGCAGGCAGGGAAAATGAAACTGCAGCTCTGGCCAGGGCGATGCAGCTTGTATTTGAAGACAGGGTGATAGTTTTTAATAATAAAACTGTCGTTTTCGAATAAGAGAAAGCAGGCTCAGGGTGAGGGTTTAGCGTGGCATGCCATATGTATTTCCTATACCGCAACCCTTACAGCCGATACAGGGTGAAGTTTTTTTTGCAGTCACTGATCTGACAACTGCAAAAATAACATATCCGGTTGCAAGGAAAACTATGGCTAATGCGATTAAGTTTTGTATCATAGATGAATAATTTGGAACTAAAGGAAGATGCTCCCGATCTGAAAAGTTAAAAAGGCTGCCGTCCATGCAATGGCAGTTGTATAAACCATAGTGAATGCCGCCCATCTCCAGTTCGATTCTTTTTTAATGGCTGCTATTACTGCTACGCAGGGGAAATATATCAGCACAAAAAGCATAAAACCAAAAGCTACCAGGGGAGTAAATACTTTTTCTCCTTTCAGTTTGCCGCTTGTGTGCTCCTGCTGCTGAAGCTTTTCGATAAGGCTCCCTGAATTTTCGTCAGCGTTCAGATCGGCATGATAAAGTATACCCATCGAACCTACAACGATTTCCTTGGCGGCAAGCCCTGTGATAAGGCTGATACCGATTTTCCAGTCAAAACCCAGAGGCCGGATTACAGGTTCAACCAGACGGCCAAGCCGGCCAATGTACGACTGCTCCTGATGTTCCGATGCTTTCATGAGTTCTATTCCTGACACCCGGGTTTGCTTCACCGGACCAGGCAAAAGGGTGTTAGCATTAATGGCCGAAATTTTTTCATCGTAATCGGACGAATATCTTACATTACGTGGATAATAGCTCAATCCCCATATGATTATTGAAGCCAGGAGGATAAAACTGCCCATTTTCCGAAGGTATTGCGAACCCTTGTGCCACATGTGAAGGGTGGTGTTCTTAATTGTGGGTATGCGATACGGCGGCAATTCCATTACAAATGGTACATCCTGCCTTGAAAAAATTGTATTTTTCATAAACATAGCAACCATAATGGCTATTAAAATGCCAATGCCATAAATTGAGAATAGCACCAATCCCTGATTCTTTGTGAAAAACGCGGAAATGATGAGTACGTAGACAGGTAAACGTGCGCTGCACGACATAAATGGGGCTATCAGCATGGTCATAATACGGTCTTTGCGATTTTCGAGAGTCCGGGTGGCCATAATAGCCGGGACATTGCACCCGAAACCCATCAGCAGGGGAATGAACGATTTGCCATGCAACCCAATTTTATGCATGAGTCCTGTCCATTATAAAGGAAACCCTTGCCATATAACCGGTATCTTCCATGAGGGATATAAAGAAGAATAAAATGAGGATGTTGGGAAGAAATATTATAACTCCTCCAACACCTCCGATGATGCCGTCTGCAATTAAATCGTGCAATGCACCCGCCGGCATGACCGAGCTGAATAAATTTCCCAGCCAACCAACTCCGGAATCAATCCAGTTCATAGGGTAGCTGCCGATTTTAAATGTAGCCTGGAACATCAGCCACATGAACAAGAATGAAAATCGGAAAGCCCCAGATCTTATGGGTCAGCATGTGATCAATATTCCGTTTCCCGTTAATTTCCCTGTGCATATGTTCAGTGCAGGTTTCACGGAGAGCGCCTGCAATAAATCCATACCTTGCATTCGCTATTATGTGTCCGATTTATCGCAAACTCTTTTTCAAGCTGAGTAGCTCGACCTGGCTTTGTCGGGAAATTGCATCAAAATTTGGACACTCTTCAAGAATTTTAAGGTAGTGTTATCATTTTCTAATAGTTTTATAGCAAGATAACGTGTCGAAAAGCGGCTGACAATACCGTTGCTTCTCTTTTATCTCGGTCTTGAATGTCGCGATATAGAATCCTCAACGGTGTTCCCGTAATTGATCTGAATATGCCTGACTACGGGTCTTTGTTCTCATAAACTTCAATAACCTTATTCATCAGTTCGGCAATTCCTTTGCCTTTTACAGCAACCGTTGGTACAATGGGAATACCCATCATTTTGCCAAGTTCGGAGTATTTAAAGTACGCTGCCTTTTTGTTCCAGTTCGTCGTACATATTCAAGGCAATAACTACCTTGATATTCATGTCGATAAGCTGGGTGGTAAGAAACAGATTGCGTTCGAGGTTCGATGCATCAATCACATTAACCACGATGTCGGGCCTGTTTTCCGTAATATGGGTGCGCACAAACAATTCTTCCGGCGTATACTCGGTTATCGAATAGGTACCCGGCAGATCGACAATATTAATCGAATAGTGTTCTGCTTAATTGTGGCCTCTTTGGCGTCAACTGTTACTCCGCCATAATTTCCCACCCTCTCGTGCGAACCCGAAGCATAGTTGAACAAAGTTGTTTTACCGCAGTTGGGGTTGCCGACCAGGGCAACATTAATTGTATTGCTTTTTTCAGTTTCAACCGTTTTAAAACCTCCCTTCAAAAACGTTCCTTCAAAAGCCGGCGCCACTGCCTGTTGTGTATTACAGACCGCAGCAACCTCGATTAAGGCAGCCTCGCTGTGCCTTAATGCTACATTGTAGCCCATTATCACATACTCAACGGGATCCTGCAGCGGTGCACTTTTTATTACTTTCACCACTTTGCCTTTTACGAAGCCCATTTCAGTCATGCGCTTGCGAAAAGCTCCATATCCGAGAACCCTTATGATCAAGCCTGTTGCTCCGTTTTGCAGATCGGAAAGATACAGGTTTATATTGTTTGTCATTTTACAATGCCTTTTTCCTGACATTGCAAAAGTATGTCAGGTTAAAAGGTTGTGAAATCCTTATTAATAATGAAAAGACAGGATCCTTATCACCATAAGTAATGTGTTAAGAGATCCGCATCATGGAATGCTATTCTGAAAGTGACTCTATCGAGACATGTTTTTGCACAACAGCATAAATTGTCAGGCCCGATACGGACTTTATGCCCGTTTTTTGCGAAATGTTCTTGCGGTGAGAGATTACCGTGTTAATGCTGATGTTCAGCTTATCGGCAATCTCTTTGTTAGCCTTGCCGGCAGCCAGGAGTTTCAGTACATCAATTTCCCGTTCGCTCAGTAGGTCCTGCGATGGGCTGTGTCCCTGCTGATTTTCGTTCGAAATCAGTTTGGTTATCTTGTTGGCTACAGAATCAGAAGTGTCCGAAATTGTAATCACTGAATCGAAAAGAGAGAGTAATTCCGGATCATGCCAGGCATACACCAGCCCGATCCATCGGACGTTAATTAATCGGTTTCTGATGGAATTGAAAGTCTTTGAATTATTTTGAACATAAGAAGGATTTATAACAACAATCTCAAACTTTCTTTTTGCATATGACAACTCAAGTTCCCCGAGGGAATCTATAAATGAAAACTGGCATTTCAAGCCCGATTTATTCAGAAGCCCTGCCAGACCTTCCGATACCAGGGGGGACGTTTCGACTACTATTATGTTTACGTTTACTTTCATCCGCCTTCTTTTAAATATGACTCCATTCTTGCAACAAGTGGGATCAGTATTAAGTCCTCAATCTTCGAATGGATAATCAGGTCGTACTCCAGCTCAGACAGGTCAAACAATAGTTTACGCCTTATGGCAAAATCGTTTTTTTGTGGCAGGTATTTGATCAGAAGGTTTTTTAAGTCATTTAGTTTTTCCTCGATATCGTTGTGGTGTTCCTTATACTCCTGAACTGAGTACTCAACACCGGGTTCCGGAGGCTTATTTTCACTGATTTGTCCGTACAAGGTCAGCACATAAGGGAACACAACTTTATCCTCATAATCGAGATGTTCGGTTACCTCACTAAAATAATCGACAAAGAATTTCTGCACCAGAGTCATTTCCTTGTGGTCGTTGACCTTGGTCATTAGTCTGATTGTGCTGAGTATTCCCGGATATATCTCGTCAGAATAAAATTTATGGCCGTTTTTCAGGAAACCAATAATCGCCATGATGTCGCTGAAGGAGGGCGGCTCATCCGGCGAGTATTGAACACCAATGTACAGGTTTGCAAAAGTCAGGAAAAGGTCTGTGCTTAAACCGTTTTCCTTACATAAGGTATTAACCGACTTTTCCTGAAATGGCGCGTCAATGCCAAAATGCTCAAGCAGAAGCAACAGATATGGATTGTTCAGAATGATTTCCGACATTTTCAGGTCGGCGGCAAGGGCAAATTTGACTGTCTGATTCATAATAAGCTTATTTGCAGGGCATAAAGATAATAATATATGCCAATGGAGTACTTGCATTGGCATATATAGCATCCATTAATTTTTGTGAATTCCGGGTATTTAAAAACCCTTCTTCGGCATTTTATCGATATCTTCCCTTGTGCGGTCAATCTTATTCAATTTTCGGCCCGAATTAAACTCGTATTTAAGACTAAACCACAGAGGGAATAACGGCATTTTGACATTTCCTTCTGAATGGCTGAAAAACTCCCCTCCTTTTATTTCAGTTCCCTGGTATGTGAATGACCTTGTAAACATCAGTGTGCTTTTAATGCCGGCTTTGAATTTTTGATTAAAGGATTTCTCAAGAGAAATAAAGAAAAGCGCATCACTGAACCATTCACCCTGAATTTCAATTTTGGGACTGTTGTACTGGAATTGCAGGGAGGCTGCAATCTCGTGCTTAAAGGTCACGATGGCTGAAAGGCCTGACTGGAAAGCAGCTTCATGCCTGTCGGCTATTCCATGTTGCGCGGCAAGGTTATACCCGTCTGTCGATACCCCGAATAGTTTAATGTAAGGGTTCAGAGCTACAGCATCATGAAGCTTTAATGCTCCGGTGAATTGAATTCCATACTCACGGATGTCACCCAGATTTGCAACCCTGGTTTCAAAAAGTCCTGCATTATTTATATAGGTATACCGGTTGATGGCGTCAGCTCTCTTTTTATAGAAAAGCTGCATTGAGATAAAGCTGTTTTTGATTGTTTTCGAGTAATCCAGGCTTAAAGTCTGGCGGAATTCCTGCTTCAGGTCCGGGTTTCCGCATTGAATGGAAAAAGGGTCGTCGATAGAGGTGTATGGATTTAATTCATACTGATTTGGACGATAAATTGTCCGCATGTACGATAACTTTATGTTTTGTTTTGAAGTAAGCTTATAGTTAAATGTTGCATCCGGCAACAGGGCAAAAACATTAGAACTAAAGTTATTGGTTAAACCTGCAGTAGTTTTTTCGGCACGCAAGCCTGTGCTCATGGTGTATTTTGAAAAACTGTAAGAAAATGTTCCATACAGGGCAAGATTTGATTCGTCATATTCAAATTCATCCGACTTCCTGTCCTGCATTGCCTGCATTTTGACCTTAACTCCGGCATCAAATTTTAACCTTTCCGTGATTGGTGAAGTATAGTCAATTCTTATACTTGCCGAGTTCTGTCCGGGCTTTACCGAGTTTGTATGATCCGAGAAAAGATTATCCGTTAAAGTGTCAGCAGTATAAGCCGTAGTGTTCTCTGCTTTAAAATTGAAATAACTTAAATCGAACGAAATTTTTCTGCCCTCTTTTCTAAAAAGATGGCTGTAAAAAAGAGAATAGAATGACAAAGAATTAATATCAGTATCCTCCTTCAGGGCTGAACCGGATTTATCCCTGGTATTTTCTCCCGATATTCTGATATTAAGTGTGCCATCAAACTCGCGGGAATAAGGATTGTTAAAAGCATAAAAGTTAATCTGGTTCTTTTCATTTAAAAAATAATCGAATCCGTAATGGAACCTGTGCGACCAGTTTTTTTGACGCACATTCTGATCCGACAGAATCTCTGTTGTTCCGTTTTCACCCCGGAAACTGCGAACACTGCTTTCAATAATGTCAAAGTAACTGAATTCACCGCTGTAAGAGGTGTACAGGTTGAGGTTGTTAAGACCGTAACTAATGCTGTAATCCGGGAAAGCATATATTGTGGAAGTCGGAATCTCAGCATAGATATGTCCGTTTATTCCTGATTCCCTGTCTTTTTTAAGTATAATGTTAATGACTCCTGTAATATCTGCTTCATACCTGGAACCCGGGGTATTAATAACTTCCACCTTGTCAATGCTGGCGGCGTTCAGCTGATTCACGAAATTCCTGTCACGCTCTTTGCCGTCAACCATAATAACGATTTTCTGACTCCCTTCGAGCGAAATATTTTTCATAAAGTCAACCTGAATCCCTGGAATATTTTTCAGAATATCGACCCCGGTATTAGAAGCGTCGTACATTTTCCTGTTCATGAGGAAGATGGTTTTATCAGCCTCAGATCTTGCTTTCAACCTGTCGCCGATAACAACAATTTCATCAAGTGCCAGGGATCTCTCCTGCAAAAGAATTGTTCCCGCGTCATAGTTATCTTCAAGTTCAAGGTTCCTTGTTTCATGGTCATACCCTATGGCCCTTATTATAAGACGATAGCTTCCATCTGCAACCGGTCCGACTGTAAAGTCGCCATCCGCATTACTTGCAGTTCCGGTAATTAACACAGAATCTGATACTCTTTGTAATGCCACAGTCGCAAATGATACAGCCTGCATTGTCTGCCTGTCTTTCAGATTTCCTTTGATTGAGTTTTTCTGTTGCCCATGTAATGCCGTAAGATTTAATGCAATTGCAACTAACATCAGAATACAATTTTTTTTTGCTTTTGGTCCTGAAAGTGATTTCATCTTGTCGCTTATGGTTTAGTTTATAATGATAATTACAGCAAATTGAAGCAATAAGATGTTTAGTTCCAACGAATTGGGACAGACAGCAAGGATTTGTTGCCTGGTGTAAATACGGGAAATATTTCCTGAAGGTACCTGTTACGGATGGCAATAATCTGTGATGAATGATATATCTCTAAGGATGGTACTGTGCAAAAAGCTTATTAAAGACCCCGGTATTTTTTCTTGAAACAGGAATTACAAATTCCGTCCCGGTTAATTTTATCCTGTACCCCAGGGTGTTTCCCTGCCTGCTTATTACCTTCTTTAAATTCACGATATATGCGCGATGTGTTCTGAGGTAGTAAGGGATTACCGATAGCTGCTGCTCAATATTGTTAATCGAATTACGGATGACATCTTTCTTAACCTGGTTATTCCTGTTCAGATAAAAAACCACGTAATTCCCATCTGATTCGGCATACAGGAATTCGCCCGGGTAAAAGCTCAATTCTTCCTTTTTCAGTTGAGAACCTATTTTTATGGGATCTTCATAAGGCTGGTCCGCCATACCTTTAACGTCTGCATTGTTGTAGTCTGACTTAATCTTTCCCGGGAACAGGAAGCGGTAATTAATTGCTGAAAAAAAGGCAAATGGAATAATGCCTATTAAAAATGCAGATTTAAATGAATCGAGAAATGTTGGAATATTCCACCGGCCTCCAGGAGGTTCAATAAAGAAGCCGGCCACATAAATAACAATCCCAACTCCGGACAGGATCAGGAGAACAGATAAAAACTCCTTTAATACTGTCCAATCCGCACTTCCAGCAAAGTACTTTAAAGATCTTATAATCCTGACGGCCAGTATTACTGAAAGGCCGCATAATAAACTGTAGAGAGCCATTGCTGATTCATAGGTCAATGACTTTGAAGCGTGAATATCGAGTGGTTTATATAAAACAGAAAATCCAAGATAGAAAAGAGAGATCAGTAAGGCTCCAATAAACGGGCTCCTTACAATATAATTCTGCGGGTATTTAGAATTCAGCCATTTTTTAATCCCAATGATCATTTTGGATATCTATACGTATTAAATTTAACAACACTACCCTGATCCTTTTCTTAAAGCAGGGCTGGCGAAATGATAAGGTACCGCTATTTCAGATCCCGAAGTCAAAGCTTATTTTTGACAAGTAACAAAAAAAAAATCAGTATTATGTCAAAGGAAAATTGAATATGGTTAATTTATTCCCGTGTGCCAGGTTTCCCGTGACGGCCATTGCGATGGCAGCCCTGTAAAACGGAACGGGCTCTAATCAATCTTCTCAACTAAAATCTTTGCTATATAGTCCTTTGGTGGTATTGAAGGATGTTTTAGTGAAGGAGCCGGGCTGACTCCGACAAGTCTGAATTTATACCCGCCTACTACAGCTTCTGTTGTATAGTTCAGATGTGTATTAAGGTTAAAGTAGACCGGATCTTCATTGAGCTTCTCAAATTTAAGTCTCACTTCGGCATTGCCTTCCCAGACGCAAACTGCTCCATCCGGACAACGGGAATCACCTGCAACCGTGTCGAGGCACAGATAAAACTTGTCAACAGGATCATAAAAGCAATCACGATACGGCAATTCGATGGTATCATTGAGTATCAGGGGATCAAAATTCTCTATTTCGGTCAAAAAAATGTTCTCATAACTATATGATGGATACATTGTTATGCAAGCGTTCAGCTCCCCGGGCTCTGCAATCCTGAATTTGACCCTAAGCCTTTGTCCCAGCTCGTAATCACCTTTATTAAGGTTAATGGCGTGGTAAAAATTTGCTCCCCCCTTGCCAATTTCCTTTTTCACCTGGAGCGAATCATCGGGGAATTCAACAATGCATGTAGAGCAATTCAGATCGAAGCCTGCGATTTTTGCTATGTGTTCTGTAATTATATTTTCCTGTTTCTTTTCGCAGGCAAAAATAGAGAAGAACATCAGAAAGAAGATTACTGCCTTTTTCATATGCTTTCCAAACCAGTTTTTACTATTGTTCCCGTATTGGATTTAAGGCTGCAAAAACTATTCCAAAACCTGTTACGTCCTTTAAAATATCTTATAGCTTTTGAAACAGGTACTTATCGGGATTCTCTTTAAAGTCTTTCATTTCTATTACACTGCCATAACCGCCATCCTTAAGGGTAGCCAGGGTACTGAAATGAACATCTTCGGCCCGGATAACTTTGTCACCAAACTTTAAATCCCTGGTAGCACATGCGTCCTGAATAACACAACATTCAAAACCATAATCATGTGCTGCACGGACGGCTGCCTCCAGGCACATTTGAGTCTGCATGCCAATTATAACCAGACGATTAATATTGTTACTCTTCAGGTATTCCAGCAGGTCGGTTCCCTGAAAGCTGTTTACCTCTTCTTTTGTAATCACCTTCTCACCAGAAATTGGCTCTACATTTTTATGGAACTCAAACCCTTTGCTTGATTTATGGCGAACATGGACGACCAGTTGTTTCCTGTCCCTGAATAACTGAAGGATTTCTTTGGCTGTTAAGCCAGCCTGTTCCGCATTTACTAATCCGGGGCCATCTCCCGGGAAATAGAAATTTTGAATATCAACAATCAACAAAGCTGTTTTAGGGTGGTCATTTCCCTGCCGGGAATAAACCTGGCACTGAAAAAGCAAAACTGCCAGAATAAGGATTGATAATCTTCTCATGATCTTCAATATTTCTTCATACCCGCGGGGAAACGGGTCTTAATATACTTTAAACTCAACAAATAATTGTTGTTCAACCCTGATTTTGCCTGTATTCACTATTATACTGCTTTGATCTGATGCAGCAGCTACTTCAAGCGCCTTGTACTGAAGCCTGGGAGTGTCATCGTTTTCAGGTATTTCCATATTGCTGACCTTAATGATTGTTTTATTCTTCTCCGGAAGCTGCGTAAGAATTTTATCTGCGATCAGGCTGGCCTTTTCCAGAGCCTTTAAGCAGGCTACCCCATTCAGGCTGTCAATTTTACTGTGGTAGTACGTAAGAGAGCCAAGTGTAAGCTGCTCATTGCTTAGCAGCTCCGTGTAGAGGCCATCAAGGATTTTCAGGTCATGAACCCTGACATTCAATGAAGTTGATGCATTATATCCGTTAAAGACATTTGAATTATCTGTCCAGATATAATCCCTGGTCAGGGTCACTCCGGTTGTCAGTATGTCTTCCGGCAAAATTCCAAAAGAGCTGAGGTCGATATTCAGTTTTTCCGTTTTTTCGATAAGGCATTTTTTAGCACTTTCAATTCTCTTATCAACGCAACTGACCTGAATGGTGATTCCGGCTTCGTCCGGCTCTGCTTCAACAAATGCGTCTGTTTTCAAAATGAGGCTTTTATAATCATTTTTTGATCCACAACCGGTCATAATCAAAACTGATAAGATCAGGATTAGTCTGTTCATATTTTTATGTTTTTGGTCGTTCTCATGAAGAATTTAGTAAATACCGTATAAAGATAAACATATTTAAAATGCTGATCGACGGAAAACGGAACTTCTCCGGTTCCACTACGGGAGGTAAGGGGGGGCGGATTGCGGATTGCAGAACAACAATTAATTCTATCCCCGGAATTATCGTGAACTGAAAATTTCACTAATATTGAGGTCCTGATCCGGTTCATATTTTCATATCCGAAGGGAATAAAATGACAGATACAAATCATACAGGATTTGATAATGAAAAGTACCTGGCTGAACAGACAGCAGCTATTCTGGAAAGGGTGAACCGGTTCAATGACAAGCTTTACCTTGAGTTCGGGGGGAAGATCCCGAATACTCAAGCAAGAGTTTGTTTATAAGCGGGTGAAAGTGCAAGTGCTTTACAACTTCCCCCCTTCGCTTTCGCGAAGCATCAGGGAAGCAAAGCCAGGGGAAGTGGGTGTAAATTCTATTCACTCAGGCGGATATTCTGTTATGGAAGCATATCTGAAAAAGCTAATAGAAGGGGGTGAAAATCAGCAGCTTGATTTTAAGTACTGCATTTCCGACAGCAGGAAGATAGCAAGGACCTTATCGGCATTTTCAAACAGCGACGGTGGAAAGATCCTTATTGGCGTCAGGGATAACGGCAGCATCGCCGGGATACAATCAGATGAGGAGATCTATATGGTCGATACCGCTGCTCATATATTTTGCAGACCGGAAATTACCTACACTATAAAACAACATGTGACCGGGGGGAAAACAATAGTTGAGGTTGATATAGCCAGAGGCAGCAAACGGCCTTACCAGGTTAAGGATGAAGACGGCAGGTGGCTGTCGTACTTCAGACATCTCGATCAAAACCTTGTGGCTAACAGGGTGCTGATTCAGATCTGGAGAAAAGAGGGAAAAAAGAAGGGTGTTCTCGTGAAATTTGGCAAAACTGAAAACACCCTTATGGATTACCTGTCGAAAAATGGTTCAATCACCTTATCAAGATTCAGGAAGATCGCCCGCATCTCATCTTACAAGGCGGAGTCGATACTGGCCAACCTGATTATCTTCAGGGTCCTGATCATGAATGCCTCCGAAAAGGGATTCACATATGAACTTAATCCGGAAGAACAGACACCTCCATCTTCGCCTTCTCGCTGATTGCAAGTTTCCTGTACACTTCCCTGGTATCCGTTTTAGGCGACCTGCAGAGAAAAATTTTCAGGCCGTTCTCCCTGAAATACTCATTCCTGACGCAGCCTGTTTCAGTAACCTCATTGAAAAGTTCATTAATATCATCCTTATCCGAATTAATATAGATCATCGGACCTGAAGGAATCGTATCGGGAGCCCAGTAGACATAACTTTCGTGAAAGGTAACGGGTTCGGGCAAACCATAGTTATGGCCATAAAAATGAACGGCCCCGGCACAGCCGTAATTCCTCAGCCCGAAGATTGTACATTCCTTCCTTTCATCCTCCGTCAGCGTATAATAGGCTCCCGCAACCTGTTCAGCAAGTTCTGACCAGCCCGTCATATCGGCATACAGCTGCGATATAGCATGTACTTTACTGTCTTCCCACCGGTAGAAGGGATATATTTTCAGAAAATCCGTTTTCGTTCTGTAATGCGCAAAAACTTCAAATGAAAG
The DNA here is from genome assembly GCA_963737255.1 of uncultured Bacteroidales bacterium. Classification (GTDB taxonomy): domain Bacteria; phylum Bacteroidota; class Bacteroidia; order Bacteroidales; family VadinHA17; genus LD21. The sequence goes on along the minus strand of CAVTSB010000001.1, from coordinate 487,829 downwards.
AAGCGGCAGGCCTGTAGGCATTGCAACAAGCGACACTGCTGCGATCAGGATGAGGAGAAGATTACGAAGCGGTTTGACTCTTCCCGAAAGATATTTTTCAATGGCATACCCGCCCGATGCAAACAGGAACGGTATTACTCCGAGCACATAATATCCTTTACCTTTCATTAAAATAAAAAGCATGATAACCGTCAGTGAAGCCGCACCCAGGAACCGGTAACGCTTCTCTTTCCTGAAAAACAAAAGGGAAAAAAGGCCGAAGAGCCATACAAGGGTGGCAGCCAGGTTAAGACTGAACAGGTCGGTAAGGAAGGTTCCCGGATCCATGTCCGACAACTGAGTCCTGTTTAATTCGCTCACATGAAATACAACCGGCCAGCCATGCTTCGATTGCCAGATTAAATTCGGGGTGATTATGATAATCCCTGCAATGATGGCTGCGTAAAAGTACCATGACCTCAGATATTTTTTGTACTGACTGAAAACGATTACGATAAAAAAACCGGCAACAAAAAAAACTACAGAATATTTGAACATGAAGGATATTCCGAGAACGAGTCCTGCCGGCAGCCATAATTCAGGCCTCCCCTCTGTTGTAATTTTCAGAATGAGCCAGGTTGCCAGGAGCCAGAGAAAATGCTCGAATACATTTGGCGTAAAAAGAGTGTCGATAAGAAGAAATCCGGGAGACAACAAAAATGAGGAAGCAGCAATTACCAGTGCTGTCAGCCCGCCGCCCATCTGCCTTATAATCTGCGATATGATAAATATATTGAGAGCCCCCAGAAGCGCGGGAAAAAGCCGTATGCCAAACACTGAATACCCGAAAACTGATTTCACAGCAAACGCAAAAAGGCCGGTAAGGGGAGGAACGGTCGCATAGCCAAAACTCAAATGATCGCCCATATTGAAATAGAGCAGCTCGTCCCTGTGCAGCTCGTAATTTGTATTTGTGAAAAAGTGCAGGCATAGCTTTATTACAATGAAGATCATTGTTACCAATCCGTATTTATTGACCGCGATAAATTCCCTGATATTTGTCATTTCTTTTGATTTTTAGATTCAACCGATTTCTGTATTGTCAATAATTTACACTGGATATCTCAGCGACAAGCCTCTTCACCAGAAACTTCTGCAGCCAGTCGCCGAAGCTAAGGGTTTCGTGGTAGCCGCTGATCTCCTCAAAGGCAGTCAGAAATGATTCCTGCATTATATCTTCAGCTTTTGCCGGATTATTGATAACCCTGAGGGATATATTGTACATCCTCTTGTAATAGAGTTTGTAAATCTGCAATTGCGCCCTCTGATCGCCATTCCTGCAGTCTTCAATAAGTTCACTGAGCTGGTTGACGGAGGCCGGGACCGGAATTGTGGAGTTGGTTATCATTTGTAATTAGTTTTGGTTGATGGTCCAAAACTAATCCATGACACGCCCGTATAAAGAACATGCCGGTAAGGAAGGTGTACATCCCTATCGGCATGTCCTGTTTGAAGAGTGTATGTAAATCTATTTCAGTTGCTTACAGATTTACGGAATTCTGACGGAGTTTTATCTGTAAGCTTTTTAAAAGAGTTATTAAAAGCCGTTTTTGAGTTGTATCCCACCATTTCCGAAATCTCCTCAATGGTCAGTTTCCCCTGCTTATCTTCCCTGAAAATTTGTTTTGCCTTCTCTATCCTGTAAGATGCAAGGAGCTCAAAAAAATTCTTCCCCAGCTTTTCATTTATCACCTGTGAAACATGATGCGGGCTCTCCCCTATTTTCTTTGCAAGATCCGGGAGCGAGGCAAGATTATCAGCATAATATTCCTTTTTAGCAAATTCCCTTTCTATACTGTCGAGTATTCTTTTTTTAATGGTTTCGTTCATTGATGATTTTCGGTATTTCCCGATCGATATGTCCATGAATGTGGCTGTCCGGTCAAAATATGTGGAATCGTTCATTACCCTGATTGTAGTGAGAAGAGTGAAAAAAGAAACGTACATCCCGATGAAATAGTCGCCAAGGTCGCCCTGGAAATTTATCTTGACCACTATAAAAATAATTGAAATGATTAAGACATGAAGAGCAAGGTTCCTCAATGAGATCAGCATATCGTTGCCTGTCCTGAGTATTGATTCTCCCTCCCGGGAAGCCTTTTTGGCAAGCTTTAAAAGGGATATTGCCACATAGAAAAGGATCTGCACGGAAGTAACAACATTCAGGTAATTTTTAATTCCAAGAGGGTCATTCGAAATCTTCGGCTCTGCATCAAGCAGCGGCCAGTCGGGGTGGTAGCTGTTCACATAGGAATTGTACTTGAATTCATTCGTCTGAATAAGATCGAACCAGATATAAATGAAGTAAAAAAAGAAAAGCAAGAAATGTATCCACTCTCTTTTTGTATCGGCAGGATCAAGACTTCTCTTTATGAAGAGATAAAGAAACGGACCGATTATGAGGTTCAAAGGCTCAGTCGCATTTGTAAGGACAAGCATGTGAACTATATACCCTGTTATGTTAAGGAACTGCTCAAGAATGCATAACGAGAGTGACAGAAGCAGCATTCCCTGGTACCTGTTGGCAGCTGTGTTTGATGATGGTTTAAGTATAAAGAAAAAGGAGAGAAGGAGTCCAAGGAAGACTCCCAGGAAAATGAAAACCGATAATATATCAATTTGCGTAGAAGTGTTCACTTTCCAAAACTAATTAACTTTTTCAATCCTCAATCTTCAATCTTCTTCGCCGTTCTCCCAAAAACAACAAACCCTGTGACCTTGTTGTCCTCATCGGTCTGAAATTGGAGACTCCCTCTGAATTCCCTGATAAAAAACTCATTGTCAGATGTAAAATATACTTTCCAGAATTGATCATCTTCAACATTAATCAACAAGTCTTTACCGCTTATCTTAAATGCTACCGATCTCCCCTCGAAATCATACTTACCCGCATATTTTTCGAGCACAGATGCATCCACCCCGACAATTTTCTTTATCTCAGGCAGGTAATAGTCCTTCCACTTATATACTGTGGCAACACTGTTGGCAATTTCTTCAATGATGGCAGTATTATAGGAATCAGTGTTTGTCATAATTACTACTCCTTCCCCGTTATTGAGGCATCCGATTGAGGTACAGCAAAATCCCTCATTTCCTCCATTATGGTTAAAATACTTAAAAGAACCTGTGACTCTTGAATTTACAAATGTACCTAAACCCGCATCTTCGAGAACAGGAGTCACTCTCAGTTTTGTCATCTCAGGAGCGAGCACCTTTTCCGATTCACCTTTGAATGAAAGCTGCGTCTCAATAACATATTTGCAAAGATCAGTGGGATTAGTCCATAACCCTGCAGCGGCCTGCTCGGGGTAAATATGGTACTTCCCGGGAACTTCGCTGCTATCCGGCATGTAGCCGGTTGCAAGCAGCTTCTCCCTGGCTGCAGGAGGGGGCTGGGTAAATGAACTGGCCGTCATGCCGAGCGGATCAAGGACATTCTCCTTCATAAAAACATCATATGGCTGGTTTGTGACATCCATAACAATCATCTGTGAAACAGTGACACCTCCGCCTGAATAAATAACTCTCTTCCCCGGTTCGGCCAACGATCTGACCGGCCCTGTATTTGCAGGCTTCTGTCCATCGAGGATCTGCGAAATAGCAGGAAGGGTATCTCCCTTAGCATAACCCGGAAAACCGGAAATTGTCAGTCCTCCTGTATGGCTTAACAGGTTGGTCAGGGTAATAACTTTGTTATTTGATATGGAGTCGTATGGAAATTTCCAGGTTACAAGATAATTATTGATATCACTGTTCAGATCAAGCTTCTTTTCCTGGACCAGTTTCATGACACCCACGCTATTCAGGGATTTGCTTATCGAAGCTGCCTGAAACAGGGTTTTCTCCGTTACACGTCGTTTCTTTGAGACATCGGCGTAACCATATCCCCGGGCCCATTCTATTTTATAATCGTGGATCACGGCTATGCTCAGACCAATGATATTATATTTTTTCATTCTATCTGCCAGATTCCAGACATCCCCCTCTCCTGTCTGCACCCAGCCTGCGAGGCTGTTCTCGACCAGCCTGATCCTTTCCTCGACATCGGCCGGGTATTTTTTCTTCAGTATTAACAGTGCCGCTCCGCCTGTGATAACAATTATGATTAAAAAAAACAGATATTTTTTCATTTCGGTAAAATTGATTGGCCACTAATGTATGAAATTTATAGAAACCTGAGAGGAGGGACGAAGAGACTTAGGAACTAAGAGACTTAGAGACGAAGAGACTTAGGGACGAAGAGACTTAGGGACGAGGAGAGGAAGGGTCTGGTATTTTTAATAATTTTAAAATATAATTCATCCTTGTTCGTCTATGGCAGTAAATAGCTTCTGATATGAGCCCGAAAGAGTCAAAAAGGATCACCTCCGCCTATAAGGAAGAGCGAAGCCGCCTGCTGGGTTATATAAGGAAGAGGATTCATAACCGTTTCGAAGCTGAGGATCTTCTGCAGGAGATCTTTTATCAGCTGACGGTAGGGTTCAACGACATCCGGAGGCTCGAAAGCCTGACTGCATGGCTCTACAAAGTGGCTGACAACCGGATCACCGACAGTTTCCGCAGAAGGAAGCATGAAACATTCAGCTATTCAGAAACGGCACTGGAAGGAGAAGAAGGTCCCCTTACTATCGAGGAAGTCTTACCCTCACCCGGAGCAACGCCTTATGATGATGATCTGAAGGAGCGGATATGGGTAACTATCGGGAAGACACTGGCGGAACTGCCTCCCGACCAGAGAAGCGTGTTCATTGAAACGGAATTTGAGGACCTGAGTTTCAGAGAGATCTCGGAAAAGTACGGCGTTGGGATCAATACCCTGATCTCGAGAAAACGCTATGCGGTACTGGCGCTGAGAAAGAACCTTGATGAATTGTATAAACTGTTAAAAAACAATTAGTATGAAAGCACTTAATGTATTAAAGTATGTCGGATTTGGAATTCTAGGAATTGCATTTGTTATACTGGTGATATTTGGCGTCCAGGCGCTCTGGAACTGGCTGATCCCTGAATTATTCAACGGACCGGTCCTGACTTACTGGCAGACCGCCGGATTATTCCTTCTCTCAAAGATCCTGCTTACAGGCATAGCCCCCGGAGGAAAAAATTATGACAGAAAATACAAAGGGGAATGGAAGAGAAGATGCATGGAAAGATACCAGCAACCGATGAGCGAAAAACACGGCACAGAAACTGTGGGGGAGCTCTGATTATATAAGATAACAGGTATTAGAGGCAACATGAGGAAGGGAGGAAGGGACGAAGGGACGGAGGGACTTAGAGACTAAGAGACAAAGAGACTAAGGGACTTAGAGATATGAAGATATAGAGTTGACCATATGGAAAAACTTGGCACGGGCCAAACCTTTCGCGGTATTTCTTCGATTCCGACGTGCTTCTCTTTTTCACTGACCCATTTTCTATGATCACGTCTTTCTCCCAGGTCTCCCCATCAATATTTATTGACCCAAATTCGAGATCTTTAACTTTCACGACAGTTCCCTCCTTCTCAAATATCCTGTGTAAAGATACAAATTCAGGATATCAGGGATGTTAAATAAGTCCCTGGTTTCCTTTGTGGTTTAAGAAATAATTTTTTACACTGATATCCGCACCAGAATCGGATCCGCACCAAAAATCGGATCCGCAAACAGGTCGCCTCAATGAGGCTTAAAAGTTTGGAAATTATCCTTAATTACACTGAAAATATATGAGGCTTAGATCAGTATAAATCCACTAACCACTGAAGTACATGGAGTTGATTCATTATAAAAATAATACGTATTATAAGACATATTACCATTAAAAGAAATACGTATTAAAATACATATTATAATACGTATTTCTTTTGTGGCAGGCATGAAATTAACCTCCCTTCAGGCGCTTTACCTGGCAGCAAATCTCCCCCGGAAATATGCGAAGGAAATTTTCATCCGATGATAAGTTCTTTCATTTTTTCAGATGTGCTCAGTCCTTATTTTTGGCTGATCATTTCCCAGTCTGCCACATACAAATTTCCATCCCCCTCATTTCGTGAATTTGCAGGTCTGTCGTCCACCAACTGCCACTCATAAACAAGTTTCCCCGGTTTCTTTTGATATTTCACTTCCCTGTTTTTGTATGAAGGATAACTGCCTGACCGGAAGTATCTTTTCTGGATGGTATGCAGTCTGGTCATCTGTTCAGCAGGTGCTCTTGTAAAACTGATTTGATTTTCCATCCTGACAGAATTTTAGTTATCACAACAATATTCGCGGTTACAAAATTACACAATAGATACAGTTCCGGGCTTCCCTATCCTGTTCAACTTATGTTCAAATTGTTCATCATCCCGGTCTAAAAATCAGACTTCAGTTCAAATTTTGAGTAACTTTGTATGTAATATTTGCCAATAAAATATTACCTGATATTTCGGATTTGGAGAATAAATATTTGAAATGGAGGAACTGCTGGATTCGTTACGCGAGGATCTCATCAGGAAGTGCGGGCAGCGTTTGGTGTACCCGAAGGAGTGTCATTATCTGTCCGAAGAGATCAGAAGGACCACCAACAGAAGCGTAAGTACCACTACTTTAAAGCGATTCTTCAGGATCATTTATCACAACCACAATACTTCAAGGTACGTTCTCGACACTTTTTCAATCTACCTGGGCTTCGAATCCTGGAAGGATTATCTGAATTGTTATGACAAGGAGAAGCATATTTACGTAAAGGTTGATTCCTGGGAATTATTAAGAAAAAGGATCAATTTCATTACCCGGTCAAGCCTGAATTCAATCAGGCTAAAGACCGGGTACAACAAAAAAAAGTTCATTCCGCGCCACTTTGCCGGCAGGATCTTCTCAGACTTCTATAAGTCTGATAAAACAATAACTGCACTTGTTGCCCCCAATGGTTATGGAAAGTCATCAATCATTTTACAATTGATCGATTCCTTTTTTCCTGTTGAGCAGACTGTCAATCCGCATGACATAATATGTCTGATTGACGGAGAATTTTTCCTTAATATTTTATCAAACAATCAGGGGGTGGAATTGCTGGAGCAATTCCTTGAATTTGACCTGGATAAGAGCCTCCTCCGGTTCTTCAACGACGGGCAGAGACCGCTGGATGGTCATATCGTAATAATAATCGATGACGCGGATGAGATCTATTACCAGAGTGACAAATTTCATGACTTCGCCGGGAACCTGATGAAGATGGTCTCCGCTTATGCAGGAAAGAGCTGGTTTAAGTTACTGATATCGTTCAAGCCTGAAAACCTGAGGGTTTTTTCTTATTTCATTGAAAAAAATCCTCCATTAAAATCGCAGTGGTTTGGAATGCCGTTTTCAGCCGACAGCAGCGAAAATATAAACATCCCGCTGTTCAATGAGGATGAAGTGCGTGAAATAATGAAGCTGAATCACTTTTTGTTACCAATTGAAACCCTGCACTATTTTCACTACGATATGGTCAAGACGATCAAATACCCCTACCTGCTTTTCTCCCTTATCGACCTTAGCAAGCATAACATTCTTGTTAGTGAAATGGAGCTGATTGAGGAATACGCCAGGACAAAAATATCATCAGGTGCTTATGGCAATGAAAAACAGGAGATAATCTTATCGTTCCTGAAGTTGTGCAAATACGGCGAAGCTTCCTCATTGGTCAGAAAAAAATCACTGCCTCTTGAAAGCCAGAAAAAGTTCGCATATGATGAATTGATCGCTCATGGCATAATATGTGAAATGCAGATACAGGAAAGTTATTTAAACAGGTTAACATACTGTAGATTCCCGAACAAAAATCTGTTCAACTACATCATCGCCTTTTCCTGGATCAGCAACTGGGGAGTTACACCCCTGGTTTTCAGGAAGCTTAATTCCCATTACCGATATAATCTAACCCTAAAATTAAGCATTTGTCAATGCCTGGTTAAGGCAGCGATAAAAGACGGCAACCTGGAATTCCTGAAACACATACACAGGTACTTTGAAAAAAAGCAGATTGCAGGAACCGCAGAGATTGATGACATAGACTTTTCATATTATGAGGATCTGTCGCTGACAATCCGGCTCGAGCTTAGAAACTTCAGGGAGTACAGGGATGAAATGATGAGATTCTACGCCGCTTCACAACTGGGAAGATCATTATTCTACGAAAGCAATCTTGACCTTGATTCCATAGTTCTTTACTCAGCTGCCAACTATAAATTTTACCTCGAAAACACAAGCAAGCCTCAATCAAGGATATACGCTAACTTCATGAACTTTATGAATGGATTTCTTTCAGGTAATGACTCAATCTGCCATGCCGCTTATGAGACGAACCGGCAGATTGAGCGGAATGGCACCAAAATTCCCTTGGTTGAAGGCCTCTCAAATGCTATTATCATAATTTATCAGTCGCTCATCTGCAAATATTCAGAACCATTGACAATTGAAGAGATCCTCCGGGTATCAATTGATTTAAAAGCGACTTCACGGCAATCAGGGGAAAAATTACCTGTTTATGAATTTATAATCCTTTTCAGCCTGAATTTTACTGACCGGTACAATGATATGCTAAAGCTTATAGCTCATATTCATTCGAGTTATGATCTGTCGGGTCTGACTTCTTCTGGCTTTTATCAACATCACTTACTATGCCATGCACAGGCATTATTTCATACCGGTCATCCGGAAGATGCTTTAACTGTGTACCACCGTTTTGAAATGACCGAAATCCCGCCGTTAATGAAGTACTATCTGCTGATACAGAAGTATTTTATCGATATCGACTTTATGCTTTATGAAGGAAACCATGAAGGAGCCCTGGCATTGGCTGAGAATATAAGAAATATTTCAAGGGTGCTTCAGTTCAGGTATTTTTTTGCAAGGGCTGACATGTTAAGAAATGAGATCAGGCAGAAGGAGTGAAAAGGGAAAGGTGAGATAAAACGATTTTGGATTTCGGATTTGAGATTTCGGCATTTATAAACCATTTTATGAGAAAATACGGAGTTCTTATTTTCCCAATGCTGTGTGCAGTTTTTGGAGCTTGCTCTTCAGCTTCAAAACAGAGCATCATTATCGAAAACAGCTGTTTCAGTTATGAAATAGGGAAAGACGGTAAAAACCTTCATTTTATTGATAAGACCGATGGAGCGGATTACCTTGATACCGGGACTTCCTCTTTTTGTTCATACCTGACACTCGAAGGGAAAGAGATCAACGTTACCTCAGTTTCACGGAAAAGGAAAAAGCTGATTCTTGATTTTAAGGACGCGGGTGTGACAGCCGAGATTCACATCACAGAAAAGAAAGACCAGGCTATTATGGAAGTTGCCTCGATCAGCCGGCAGGTGGAATCCCTTACATTCCTGAATATCCCGCTAAGCCTCGAGGCGATGCCCTATGAGTCATTTGCCGCGTGCGCCCTTTCAATGAACCTGTTTACCCAGGTCCGTCAGCTTCCTGCCCTGCAAACCCGGCTCCGGGCTGCCTGCTATGAGCGATTTGGGATCGAGGGTGCAAAAATCACGTTGCTTGCGGTTCCACAGGAGAATATCCTTCCGGTTATCCGTGATGTCATGGAACATGCCGATGACATTCCATTTTCGGATAAAGGCGGAGCCTGGGCGCAAATGCAAAAGGAAGGATATGGTTCCTATCTGATGAACTTCGGAACCCTCACCGAGGAAACTGTCGATGAATGGATCGAAATGTGCCGGAGCCTGGGATTCAATCAGCTGGATAATCATGGGGGCGGGGAGTTTTTCAGGTTTGGCGATTTTGAACTCAACAGGAAAAAATGGCCGGATGGCTGGGATTCATTCAAGCGAATAAATGACAGGCTGCATGAGGCTGGAATTTCGTCGATATTTCACACGTATGCATTCTTTATTGACAAAAACACCAGGTATGTCACGCCGGTTCCGAGCGAAGACCTGGGATATTTTAGTTCATTTACGCTGAAAGCACCCCTTGACACCTTGTCAGACGAGGTCTTCGTAAATGAGCCGACCGGCGGTATATCCACAATAACCGGTTTCTTTGTAAGGAACAGCATCACTCTCAGGATTGGTAATGAGCTGATCACATTCAGCGGTACAACCGATTCGCCTCCGTATAAGTTTACAGGTTGCAGGCGCGGGGCTAACGGTACAAGACCTTCTGTACACCAGACCGGGGAGGTGGCATTTCACCTGCGGGAAATGTTTGGCCGGTTCGTCCCCGGACCCGAAACTGCCCTCTTTGCAGAGGTTGCCCGGCGAACTGCGGAAATCGTCAGCAGGTGCGGATTTGACGGATTATACTTCGACGCCATTGACGGGAGTGATATACTTGGAGGTGAAGAAAACTTCTGGTACTATGGCACCAAATTCATTTTTGAGGTTGCCCGGCAGCTGGAGCATCCGGTCGGAATGGAAATGAGCTCCATGTCGCACCACTGGTGGCATTATCGTTCACGCTGGCAGGCATGGGACAGGCCCGTGCGGGGATATAAACGATTCATCGACATACACTCAGCTGCAATTAAATCGATGAATCTCAGTACCCCGGTTGAATACAGGCCAAACGAGTTCGAACATGGAATGTGGCGCGGTCATACCCCAATGATTGACAGGTATTCCCCGGCTGAAAACGGAAGCCTACTGCTCCCGCTTCACCTTGGCTGGTGGGGCAATCAGACATGGAATCCGCCCCAGGTTGAACCAACATTTCCGGACGACGTAGAATATCTCTGCTGTAAAATGATCGGCAACAATGCCGGAATTTCAATGCTTGGAGGTGCCGAAAAAAAGAACCTGTATGAAAATCCGCTTTTTGCAAGGCTGGTGTCCATCATAAGGCAATATGAAGAATTAAGACAGAAAAACTATTTCAATGATACAATCCGTGCTCTTCTTCGTCAGCCGGGGAAAGAGTACACGTTATTCATGGATGATGCGGACAGATGGAATCTCAGACCGGTGTCATACGACAAACATAAAGTTACTGTAGCTGGTAATGTCAAGGCAGACTGGATCATTAACAATAAGTTTGGCACCCAACCTGTTAAGCTGAGGATTGAGCCTCTGATGTCGGTGAAACCATATTATGATCCTGCAGGTATTACGATTGCCGGTTTTTCGGGCTCCCCTGAATTTACATCAGGATACTGTGCTACAGGAATTTCAGGTGGATTTCAAAGTTCGTCTGAAAGGACAACGGGCGGCGAGAAGACCGGCAACTACCGTGCAGAGAGTTCCGGACTGGCGCCACAGGAAGGATCGTGGATCAAGGTAGAGAAAAATTTTGACCCCTGGATTGACATGAGTAAAAACCAGGCGCTCGGGGTATGGATCAGGGGAGACGGGAACGGTGAGCTTCTGAATTTCAGGATTGAGAGCCCCGGACACATATCCTTTGGAGCCCATGGCGACCATTTTGTTAAAATCGATTTCAAGGGGTGGAAATATTTTGAGCTTGTCGAGACGGAGTCATCCGGATACAGTAACTACATCTGGCCCGATTCCGGGTTTTATGTCTATGATTCATACCGGACACAGGTTCAGTTCGGGAGCATAAGCAAACTGCAGTTATGGTACAATGGCCTTCCCTCCGGGAAGGATGTAAGCTGCCTTATCGGTCCGGTCAGGGCCCTTCCGTTGGTTGCGGTTCCTGTGGAAAATCCTTCGGTAACGATAGGCAACGAGACTATTGTATTTCCGGTCAGGATGGAACCGGGCATGTTTCTCGAATTCAATTCCCCTTCCGACTGCAGGTTATTTGGTCCGAAAGGAGAATTGATCAAAGAGGTAATCGTCAAGGGGACCATACCTTCATTAAGGGCTGGGGAAAACAAGGTTTCATTCAGATGCAAACCCACAGAACAAGTCAATCCCAGGTTTCAGGTCACAGTAATAAGTTACGGGGAGCCGCTCTGACCTGCATAGATATGCGCTACAAGGCCAGAACTTTTCAGGAACTTCAGGGACCAAAACAAATCAAACCAAAATATTGTTCTAACTTTGGATGAGAGCATGCGTTGAAGGAAAGTATTTGCCATGAAAATTATCCTCTTCTTGTTTCCTTTTATTATGAGTCCTTTATCCGAAGGTGATCAGGCCGGTAATAAAACCGCGAACACGTTCAGGAGAATTGATTATAATCTTGCTGCTCCCGATAAGGTTTATACCCTTCCTGCTTCGCTGCATGAAATATCAGGAATTACTGAAGTGGGTGCTGTTTCAGTTGCATGTGTTCAGGATGAACACGGAATTATTTTCATCTATGATCTCAATAAGAATCAGACAACAAGGCAATTTATGTTTGGTGGCGATGGTGACTATGAGGGAATAGCCAGGGTTGACCAGACACTTTATGTTTTGAGAAGCGATGAAGCTTTAACTGAAATTTCAAACTTCAAAACTGATAAGTTTAAAAGAATATCCTACGATGCGAGCCTCCCCGGTAAGGACTTTGAAGGATTATGCTACGATAAAAAGAACAACAGGCTTCTTATATCGCCCAAGGAGACCCCGGATAACAATCCCGAAAACAAAAACAAGCGGTTTGTTTATGGCTTTGATCTGGCATCAAAAAAACTGACCAGAGGACCTGTTTTTGTATTTGATATTCCAACTATCGAAAGCTTCGCCCTGGCAAATAAAATCAAGGTACCAATGAAAGGCAAGAAAGGTGAAGAGCAGAAACCGGACATCGACATGCGGATCTCTGCAATGATGATTCATCCGTTTACAAACAGGCTATTTGCGATTTCAAGCTCTGACAGGTTTCTGTTTGTCTTCAACATAAATGGCAATATTGAATACCTGGAAAGACTGGATAAAGATTTATTTCCACAGCCTGAGGGAATTACTTTTCTTAACAATGGAGATATGCTTATCTCGAATGAAGGCGGGAAAGGACAGGCCACAATGGTCAGGTTCAACTACAAGCCAAAAGCTGCAATGAAACCATAGTTTCCGGTTCGTGACCTGCCATGAGGATATCGCTGTCCCGACCATACCACAAACCATCGTTCCATTACAAGTTAAAGTAATCCCAGGATACAACATGATAAATCTTTAAATTATTAAGGTTTGCGATTAACTGGTTTTGCTCCTGTCTTTTTCATTACACGATCAATTGCGCTGAAGACTTTTTCTTCCACATCGCCTTTGAAGGAACCGGGGAGGCCGTAATAGATCATGCTGATCTCAGGTTCATAGCCTCCCTCTTTCAGAATCCTCGCCGAGGGAATATAGCATTGCACTTCAGTTGAGTAACCCGCAACAAACAGGTTCTCTGCAGGGTATCTTTTTTTAGTATTGAGGGAATAATCCACAACCACTTCTCCACCGAGTGCAAGTATTGTGAAATCTTTATTGAACCGTACAGCCTGGACAGGATATGAAACAGAGCTGATATCATAACCCTTGTCCAGCGCCTCAAGCATGAATCCCGCCCTCTTTACACGGTAGCGATCCTCCATAAGCATCTCCTCCTTAAACTGATCAGCGGTCCAAGGGGAAAACTCAAGATCCGTTGTGGTAAAAGAAGTTCGGACAGGAGGACGAATTGGAATAAAGTTCCCCGACAAAACTTTCTGAACTGCATCAGCAAGCGATTTCCCATGCTGTTGGGCATATTCTATAGTTCTCCTTGGATTAGGATTCTGATCAGCGCCGCAACCGGCAAGGAACATTGCCGTGATGCCGGGATTTGCCTTCTCGATCTCAATTTGTGCAAAACCTGCATAATCGCCATTCACCTGGTAGATATCCAGTGTAGTGTTGTGACACGCATATCCGAAAAGGAGTGCCTTTAGCTTCCCATCGGGTGTTTCAACTTTCATCACAGGCACATCGGAGTCGACCGGACCGTCATTGTTAACACCTATAACGTATCCCTTTTCGGTAGGCAAACGTCGGTTTACCGCGATATTTACCGACCCGTGGGCAATACAAAGGTTCATCGGTTTAAGATCGTGAATTGCCAGGTCAATAGCCTCCAGGACATTATCAGCCAGTTTACGGTTATATTTTATAAGTGCCTGCAGATCTTTGTTGACAAATTCAAACATCATACTGAGCGAAGGCCAGATGACCGGTCCGGAGTGGGTGTGTGACGAGTTCAGCAGCAGTTGGGAGCGGTCAATCCCATATTTGTCAATGACCCTTTGTGAGATCGTTTCAGCCAGTTCATGTGATAGTCCGATAATATCCAGGGTAACAATGATAATCCTGTTCTTTTTGTTGTCATCTATGACCAGAGCCTTTGCCCAGATATCATGAAGCACACCTGTCGAGGGTTTGGTCCTTGCAGCATAGCCGGAAAGCCAAACCGCGGTGTCGGGCGTTATAACCCTGCGTGCAATACCGGCATTGAACTGGGCATTGATCTGGCTGAAAAAAGCCAAAATAACTACAGCTAACAATATTTTCTTCATAACAGCAAAATAATAATCATACAATTTACGAAATAGCGGGATATAAAAACTGCTTCCTGTCGCAAAGTATTCATCCGTGAGATTCACTTAATTTCTAATAACAAGGTCTTTATTTACGTGGTAATAATCTTAAACCATTAAAGTTCACGATAAGTTCGGTTTTTAACGTTTCAGGAATTGGTCTTGTGCTCATTGAAATAAAAAAATATTCTTTGGCGGGATACACAACGGAATGATATTTTGCTATTAATTTGTAAAAACTGCAAATACTAACTTTACTTACTATGAAAGAAGAAACCAGAAAAGGATTTAACCGCCGTGATTTCCTGGGGTTATCTGCCCTTGGATTGACAGGACTAACAATTTTACCAAGCTATGTGATTGGTGGCGTCAGAATGCCTCCCAGCGACAGAGTACTGATGGGCACCATCGGATTGGGCCGGCAGGCGCTTTCCGATTTCAGAGGATTTGCCGGAGCTGCAGGACTGCAGGTTGTTGCCTGCTGTGATGTTGACACCATCAAGCAGCAACGCTACAAAAAGACTGTCGAGGAATGGCAGAAATCAAAAGGACTTGCACCCCGTTGCGATACCTATGAGCAATATGAACAACTACTCGAACGGAAAGATATTGATGTTGTGGAGGTAGTCTCTCCTGACCACTGGCATGCTCTCATGACTATTCATGCCTGCCAGGCAGGAAAGGATGTTTATGTACAGAAACCCCTCTCCTATACCATCAGGGAAGCTCTGGTAATGACCAGGACTGCAAATGACAACAAGAGGGTTGTACAGGTCGGAAGCCAGCAGCGTTCAAGCAAGGAATTCCAGAAAGCCATTGAATTGGTCCAGGCAGGCGCAATTGGTCATATCGAAAAGATCTACGCGAAAGTGGGAGATCCGCCCAAACCTCTCGATCTGACTGCCATGCCAATTCCTGGGAACCTCAACTGGAACCTTTGGCTGGGTCCGCTCAATGACGAAAAAATTGTCTATAACTCCGACCTTGCTCCACAGATCACACTCGACCCTGTGCAGAATGAAACACTCTGGGGTGCATGGCGCTGGTACCTTGAGACAGGGAATGGCTACACGGCAGACTGGGGCGCTCATATGTTCGATATAGCACAGGCTGCAATAGGCATGGATGGATCAGCCCCGTGCGAGATTATTCCGAAGGGCTACAACGGACAGCCCTTCATGACCTTTAAATATCAGACCGGCGTTGTGATGACTGAACAGCCCTACCTGGAGGATAATCCCGGAGCCCAGGGAATCAAGTTCATCGGTACCAAAGGATGGATAGAGGTTGCCAGGGGCTATATCGCATGCTCCGAGCCATCTCTCATTCCTAAAGAGATCGCCGGGAACCGTCCGCAGCCAAGGGCAGAACGTCCTGCAGGCCAGCAGGGCCAGGGTCAGAGGCCGGCAGGACAGGCCCGCCAGGCTGGCGCACCGGCACGACCGGCACCCACACAGGCAGGTCTGCAATTTGAGATCAGCTCACCGCATATGCAAAACTTCATTGATAGTGTAAGATCGCGTCAGAAACCGATTGCATCAATTGAAGTAGGATGCAGCACTGCAATAGTATGCTGTCTGGGTAATATAGCCAATGAGCTTAAGAGGCCGTTAAAATGGAATCCGGCTACTTTCACCTTTGATAACGACCCGGAAGCTTCCAAACACAGGCTGATGCATTACGAATACAGAAGGCCGTACCATCTGTAGAAGTTACAAATTCTGTGCAGGCAGGAACAGAAGCCCGAATCACTACTAATCCCCGGAGAAATTATTGAATACAATTAATTCAATAAGCCTTCCCGGGGATTTTTTTGGGCAATACCTGGTTGAAAGTGATTTCCCTGATGCTGCGGACAGGCTTATCGCTTCCCTTTTCAAGGGAGGCTATCACAGTATAAGTTCCGGGCGACCGGGGTGAAATCAGATTGATCGTTACAGCAGACTGACCGAAGGCGGGAATTGTAATTTCTTTCGATCCCTCGGCCAATACTATTTTATTGTTCAGGATTTGCAGGTTTACCTTGCCACTCCAGTCCGGTTCAAGGTCATTGATAGTGAGTATTTTAAAGTCATGAGAAGACCCTGTTTCAATTTCATTTCCCCATTCATCGAGCATCAATCCGACAGGGGAGAAAGCATCCTGCATGTATTTCAGAAATTCAGGCTCATAGACAAGGTTTTCCACATCCAGGAAGTGATCGCTGGTTTGTCCGTCTGGCCGCGAATAAGCCAGGGCAGTGAAATGAAGCACCGAGGCACACTTTCTGTGGCATCGCCAGAATTCGGTTTCGGCGGCCAGGTATGTTGCATATAAATGCCTTCTCTGATGTTCGGTTGAGTCCGCCCCCAGCAAATTCCTGTAAAGTTCGCTTGTCAGGGTTGTCGGAGTTCCATCCCTGTTAAGCCAGAGCCAGCCGTATTCATTGATTATCTTCATATACCTTTTCTCATCCGGATTACCACCGGGATTGATATCTGCAGCAGCAATATCCTTCAATCTGAAATCCGGATTCTGAAAATGATACGGATGAAGCTCCATAACATCGCCCGGGGCGCGAACAGCCGAATAGCTGTTATCCCACGGCCGGTTTGAAAGATCAAGGGAACGCACGGCGCTGACAGCTTTGGCTACTTCCTCAGTTTTCCCGTTATGGCTTACCGTTTCGTTGCTCGCATCCCATATGACAATGCTTGGATGATTCCATTGTTCCTGCATCCACCCGGCATACTCCTGAGCCAATTCTTCTGCTTTCAGCTCTTCAGGCCAGACACACCAGCCCTGTCCTCCGTACCAGACCGGAAACTCATTCTGAATAAGTAACCCTTCCTCATCAGCAATCCTGTACCACTCCTCCGGAGCAATCCCGATGCAATACCTTAATCCGTTCCAGTTTAACTGTTTAAAACTTTTATGCAGCTTTCGGACCCAATCCTGGTTCCATGGCAGGTCCTTGCATGCCTCATCCTCAAAGAAACGGTAAAGAGTCACATTGCTTCCCCTCATGAAATAAGGTTTCCCATTCAGCATGGTCATTCCGGAGAGTGTATCGTACCTGAATTCACGCATCCCAAACCGTGTCTGAAATTCATCACCTTCAGTCGAAACTGTAAGAGTGTAGAGGAATGGATCTTCCGGTGACCAGAACTTACAGTCTTTCAGAGGAATTTCCACATCAACAATTGTTTCTCCTCCGGGTTCAGACGGGAAAAGAACCTTTTCAACAACCCTTCCTGAGAGCTGATCCGAATTTGCCTCTTTAACAATAAATGTGACTTTCGAGGAGTTGCTCTTCCCGGGATGGCCGAGCCTTACCTGTACACGGACCAGTTTATTGTATATATCCGGAGCTGCCTGGGCCGAGACTATATCCGGAACTCCGGACAGGATAAGCTCAACATTGTCGAATATTCCGGGGATATACCTGTCTTTTTCAAAATCAAAGCCGTCTGGCACAGAAAATGGCAGGGAGTTCCTTGACGATCCAACCCTGATGAAGAGGGAATTTTCCCCTTTTTTTAAGGCATCCCCTGCATCGAAGTAACCCGGAGTGAAGCATGGCAGGTGTTCGCCAAGATCCTTCCCGTTTAAAAAGACCCTTGTTCCGAACATTGCCTTCGATACTTTAATCACCGCCTTTGCCGGAACCCCTTTTTCTACAAAAAAGGTCCGGGTGTACCAGAATGCTTCACGCAATGTATCCTGCTGAATAAGACTCCTCCTGTCCTTAACTTTAGGACCGGCATCTGTGAATGCGGGAATTGCAAGTGAAACCAGCCCCGGTACCGGGACTGAGTGCTCAAATTTCAATGGTATTTCATCATTTGTACCTTCAGCGATGCGCCAGACTCCGTTTAATGAAATAGTCTCTCTCAAAACCGGATCCTTACAACCAAAAAGTGTCAGCATGCTCAGGATTGTGCAAAAATATATCCCTCTCATTTTATTTTTTTAAAAGCATTAAAACTAAGTCAGATCTCTCTTCCGGCTGAAGAGCTTGAAAAGCATCCCGGGAATTGATCTCCTTCTGTTATTGTTACTGATAGTGAAACTTATCCTTGCTTATCTCGGCCAGAAACCTGCTGGGATATGAAAAAAAGGCATTATAACCGGCGATATAGGAGGGCATTGTAATCAAAAGCTCCTGTTTTGCCCTGCTGCATGCAACATAGAAAAGCCTTCGTTCTTCCTCTACCTCCTCAATATTGTTTAAGGCCCTTACCGACGGGATCAATCCGTCGAGAGCGTGTGGGATTATTACGCTGTACCATTCCAGACCCTTTGCGGAATGAATTGTTGATATCGTCACCGGCTTATCCTCTCCTTCATCAATCAGGGGAACAGTTTTGGTCCCGAAATTCCTTGAAGGCGGGTCCAGAGCAAAATCGGTCAGGAATTTCTCGAGTGAATCATATTTCGAGGATAGATCAATCAATACATTTATATCAAGCAACCTGATCTGGAAATCATACTCTCTTTCCTGCAACAGGGGGGCGTAGTATTCTTTAATATACTCTATTTTCCTGGTTAGCGGGATGGTATTGTCCTTTGCCCGGTCAAACATCGCAGCAAGTTTTTTAAGGCCTTCGGCGAATTTGGCTTTTTCAAATTCGCCGATATTCATTCCCTTTTCAGTAATGATTTTCTGCAGTATCTTTCTGGCAGTGACAACCCCGACTCCCGGCAGATATTTCAGCACCCTGTGCCAGGCGACCGCATCATAGGGATTCAGGATGATCCTTAAATAGGAGATCACATCCTTGACATGCTTCCGTTCATTGAATTTCAGTCCTCCGACAGCAACATACGGGATGTTCCTTTTATTCAACTCCACTTCAATATACCTTGCATGCCAGAATGCCCTGACAAGAACGGCGATCTGGTTCATCGCTATTCCCTGTTCGCGGTATTCAAGTATTTTATCAACTACAAACTCTGCTTCTGCTTCCTGATCATATAATTTTCTGACCATAGGAAGCGCTTCGTTTACAATTCTTGAGTAGAGGCGTTTCCTGTAACCTATCCTTGCATTTAAGATAATTTCATTTGTAAAGTCCAGTATCTTTTGGTTGCTCCTGTAATTCTCCTCTATCTTGATTACCCTGCAACCGGTGTATTTCTGGGGAAATCTCAGGATATTCTCATAATTGGCACCCCTGAAGGAATATATGCTCTGGGAATCATCGCCTACGACAAGTATGTTCCCGGAATCAACGGCAAGATATTCTGCAATTTCCTTCTGGATTATGTTGGTATCCTGGTATTCATCCACCATAATAAACCTGTAAGAGCTGTTCAGCCGTCTCCTGAATTCGGTATTGTCCCTTAATGAATCCCTCAGGACCTCCATAAGGTCGTCATAGTCAAATATTCTGCAAATTTTTTTGTACTTCCCGTAACCCTGGCAGATCAATTCAATTTTTTCGATAAATTCCTTCAGACCCGTAAATTCACTTTCGATCACCTCCCTTATGCTCTGGTTCCTGTTCCTTGCAGAGGAAAGTATTTCCTGGATCCTGTTCTTCCTTGGAAAAGCCTTTTCCTGCTTTTCAATTTTCAGCTCTGACCTGATAAGATCGATGGTGTCGGCAGAATCTTCTTCATCAATTATAGTAAAGTTGTTCGGGATGTTAAGAAGATTTGCATATTTCCTGAGTATATAGTTTGAAAAAGCATGGAAGGTGCCTCCGAATACCTTTTGGGCAGATGTATCTCCAAGGAGTTTCTGCACCCTTCCCAGCATCTCACTTGCCGCTTTCCTGGTGAAGGTCAGCAATAAAATATCGCCGGGATCAACTCCGTTTTCAAGCATGAAGGCCACCCTGTAAACAATAATCCTTGTTTTTCCGCTGCCTGCCCCCGCAATAACAAGAACCTGTCCGTTAATTGAAGTGACTGCTGCAAGCTGCGCAGGATTAAGCTCTTGCGGATAATTGATTTTATACTGTCTGTCAGGAATAAATTCGGCCGGGGGAGCAGATCTCTTCTCAATTGAGGAAATAATCGATTTCAGCTCGGCTATCTTGTTATCTGTTTTTTCATTGGTTTCAATTTCGGCATAATCGTCAGGAGTAATATCCGCCAGACTGTTTTTTTGCCCCGAATAATTATCGGGAAGATTGCTTTTCTGCCGGATCGCCAGGTCTTCAATTATCTCGAGAAATGACTTTTGAGATTTCTCATCATCCGGAGCCCCGCGATCAGGCGATTGCGACATATCGTTTCCCTGGCCGGGCGATGACTCGGGCTTCTTTTTAAACCTCTTGAAAAAATTATCAGTATCTGGCATTTTCAAATTTATTGATCAGAACACCCTATCTATTTTATAGGCCTTACTGCAACTTCCTTATACCAGCAGGTAGATAATTCATCGTGATTCTGTAATCCGATGTAACCCGCCTCGGGTCTTGGTCCCCTCTCTGGTTCAAAATCCCTTGTCTTTTCGGGTACCGGATCGCCTTCATTAAAATCAGTGACCATTTCACCATTGACATAAACAATGGTCCTCTGGCCGTCAAGTGTTATTTCCATTGTGTTCCATTCTCCCGGTGCTTTCTGGGGATGAGATTTTGCTTTTGAAAGGGAATAAAGGACACCTGTGCAATGATAGTCGCCACCTACATGCCTGGTGCCATTGTCGATCTGAACCTCATACCCGTGGTTTACCGCCATCCACTCATCGGTCGGTTTTTCGGGCAATCGGATAAATACTCCCGAGTTGACATCATTATCCTTAACCTTGTAAACGACCCGGAAAACGCAATTGCTGAATTTTTCAGCTGGATAGAGGATCATACCCATACCTCCGACAGTTTTCAGCAGTCCTTCTTCAACAACGAATTGACCCGGGCCCACCTGTTCCCAGCCTGAAAGATCCATGCCGTTAAAAAGCTGGCGCCAGTTTTTTTCCTGATTTGCGCAGGAGATCAGAGCACTTGCAGTGACCAATAACAAAAGAAGTTTTTTCATTTTTGTATAATTTAGTTCCTGTTAAATTAAGAAATTCTGATAAAATAGAAAGACAATAAATTTGACGTTAATGTTAAAGCTGGGAAACACAGCCTTCACTAAAAGATGATGCCCCCGGATCTTTAAGTTGCGCAGTATGTTCATGATACCAAAAATGGCTGAAAACACCTGCCCTATATTTACGGGTACGGAGATTCACTCCCCTGATAAGGTGTCGACCGGGTTAAGGTATGCTGCTTTTATTGAAAGTGAACTTATTGTAATTAGTGCAATTGCAAATGTAATCAGGAGTGAAAGAATGAATGGCACCAAAGTAGCCCACACAAACGGTGAAAATCCAAAATTCATCCGGTAGGCAAAGCCCTGGATCCAACGGTCCATAAGGTAATAAGCCATTGGCCATGAGATGAGGTTTGAGATGAGCACCAGAATGAGGAAATCCCTGTTCAGCAGCCAGACTACCTGATTTACACGTGCACCCATGATCTTTCGCAGGCTTATCTCCTTTGAGCGCTGCTCGGTAACATATGAGGTAAGTCCAAGCAATCCAAGGCAAGCGATAAAGATTGTCATGAGAGAAAAAATATTAAACAGGGCATTGAGCTTGTTTTCAGACTTATACATCTCATCCAGCTTGTCAGCAAAGAAGAAATAGTTAAACGGAAGTGTATTTCCCATATCCTGCTGTACTTTTTTCACATTTTCTATCGTAGCCGGAATATCGTTGCTGCTTACCCTTACATAGAAATATGAATTCGGATTTCTGCTGACGATGAAGATAAACGGTTCGATCTGATTATGGATTGAAGTAAAATGAAAGTCTTTTACCATGCCGATAACAACCCCATCCCTCTGAGCGGTTCCGGATGACGGATCAATACCAAATTTCACCCTTTTCCCGATCGGATCGTTACCCCATCCGAATGCCCTGGCGGCTGTTTCATTGACAATAAAGGCCTGAGTCAGATCAGAAGTCCTGGATCTGTCGAAGTTTCTTCCATCCAGAATCTTCATTTGCATAACATCGATAAATTCATGATCGACTACTGAGAAGCTTGTTGCCAGTTCCACCATGCTGCTGTCTTTTTCGATCTGGAAAACGACCTTGCTGGCCATCAGGGGAGGAACAAGGATAGCAGATGATACTCCTTCTATATCAGGGAGTTTTAACAATTCATCCTTAAATGACTGCATTTTGTTATTGATAAATGCCGTATCCCTTATCGGTATGATCATTACGTTTTCCTTGTTCAGGCCAAGATCCTTGTGCCTTATGTATCTTTGCTGACCCGATACAATCACTGTTCCGATAATTAATATTCCCGAAATCGCGAATTGAAAAACCACGAGGATTTTTCTCAGCACCCCTTTCCCCTGGTGTGGATTTACATTGCTTTTAAGTACATCAACGGGCGAAAACGATGAGAGATAAAAAGCAGGATAGCTCCCGGAGATAAGACCAACAACCAGAGTGATCAGCAATATCAGGAAAAAAGTGGCCGGCTCGAACAGGTTTCTGATTGTTAAGGCTTTATCGGTCAAAGTATTAAAAGACGGCAATATAAATATTGTCACGATCAGGGCAATTATCAATGCCAGGATGACAAGTACAATAGATTCGCTTATAAATTGCCTTATAAGAGTTCCTCTGCCGGCTCCGATCACTTTGCGCATCCCAACCTCCTTTGAGCGGTTTGTTGATCGGGCTGTTGCCATATTCATGTAATTCAGGCTGGCGATCAAAAGCATAAAAACACCGACGAGGGAGAAAATAATTATATAGTTGAAATTGCCAACCGGAAGGTCAAATTCAAGTCCGGGACTAAAATGAACCTTGTCTATCCTGGTAGCTTTCAGCTGGAAAGTCGCATTTATTTGTTTTCCCAGAGAACTCATATATTTTTCATAGAACCCCGGGAATTTTGAAAGCAGATCTTCAATTTTTGCGTTTTCATCCAGAAGGATATACCCGAAAGCGGAAATATTCCAGAACGACGGTGCGCTTCTGGAGTTGAAATTGTCAACTCCAGCCAATTCAACTATAGTTGCCATTGAAAGCAGACAATCAAACCTGAGATGTGAATTTGCAGGAATATCCTTAATGACACCCGTTACACGACAGCTCCCGAAGTTACTGGTTGTCAATACTTCTCCCATTGGATTTTCCTTTCCAAAATACCTGGACGCGAAACTTTCTGTAATCACGATTGTATTGGGCTCATTAAGAGCATCTTTCGAAGATCCCGTGATAAATTCATAGTCAAAAACCTCAAATACCGTTGAATCGGTAAAGTAAATTTTGTCTTCGAAGAACTTAAAATCCTTGTATTGAAAGAGGATATCCTGTAATCCAAATCCCGCAAATCTGGCTATCTTCCTGATCTCAGGGTATTCATCCTTTAAGGTTGGCGCCATCGGGATCGGAACGAGAGCGGCAAGTGTGGCTTTGCCTGAGATATTAAAATCACTTTCCAGGCGGTAAATCCGGTCATAATTCTTATAATGCTTGTCAAACGTCACCTCCTCCTGCACGTAGAACAGTATAAGAATGGCACATGTTATCCCGATCGCTGGCCCGAATATATTCAGGACAGAATAAAACTTATTCTTTGCAATACTCCTGTAGGCTGAAATAAAGTAGTTTTTTAGCATAGCCGGTTTATTAAAGATACCACCACTTCCATTTGTGAATACAATTTACAAAAATACAATGAATTGAATAAGGTTTGTTTTAAGAGATCGTGCCGATGTTTCAAAATGCCGGCTTTGAGTAGACCTTTTTCATGACTTCTGTTTTCTGCTCGCTTTCCGCAACTGCCGTGCTTGTAAACATCATTACTCCTGTTGATTTGCCGGCAAGACCATATCGAAGCACCTTTTCGAATTCTTCCGGCGTAATGGGATAAGGATCGTCATAAGCCTGCACAATAGGCCATACCTTAGGGAAAGAGTTTTCCTCAATATTAAGCCTCCTGCAAAACCAATCCGTATTCTCCTCTACCCATCCAACCTCCTTTCCCATTCGTCCATGATATACCATGGGCGAGAATACGTCCGCGTTTTTAACCAGCATATCATAATCGAGGCCGAGAATGCGGCGGCGGGCACCTTCGAACTCCTCATCATTCCAGGGACAATGATAGATACCGAGAAGGGCATCAGATCTCTCCTGCTTTACAATGGACCTCATTTCCTTTACCCACCCTGCTATTACAGAGCAGCGCCAGTCACGCCACTTCCCGTCATGGTTCGCAAGGATCCACCTTGCTTTCTCTGCAGTGCTTCCTGCCGGAATTTCTATTTGCTTTTCAGACTGAAATGTTCCGATGCAGCGGTCACAAAAACAAGTCTCAGGAAGAACAGGTTCAGGATCTTCAAACTGGGCATGCCAGTGGACATAATCGAGCCAGATGCCGTCGAGATCGAAACTCTTAAGCAGCTGCCTCAACTCTGCTTTCCTGAATTCTTTGAATCGTGGTTCTGTGGGACATACGCCCATAAACCATGTTGCTGGTTCAACCTTGTCCCCATTATCATCAATTGCCCAGGCCTCCGGGTGTGATTCGACATAGTTTTTACCGTTTAAGAGCGGAAATTCGGCAAATACCTTTAATCCCTCATTTCCGGCACGTTCCATCATCTTTTCATTTATTGACTGCCAGTTGAGGAACACAGCATTTACACCAAGGCGATCAAGACGAATGTCTTTATCCCAGAATGGAGCCGGGCTGCCATATATGCCGCGGATCTCAGGAATTCGTGCATCTGATTGTCCCGATCTGTTTGATTTGCAATCTGTAGTGAAAATAATAATGATAGATGACAATAGAAGCATTATGCTTAACCTGACAGGGAACAGGGTGTAAAATTTGTATTTGAAGGTCATCTGGAAATAAGAATAAGTCCTGGCAAAAGTTGCAACAATAATTTAAGAAAACAAAAATAATTTCTTTCACAGATTACAGATCCGATCCAGCATTCCTAAGTGAGCCCTTAATGACTAAAAGGAGAAAAATAATATTCTGAATTTCAGAAATATTTTAAAAAATCTGCTTAACTTTTAATCGAAATTGTACTGCACTACAAATTATAATATTGCCCTTAAAATGAATCGTATGAAAAAACTTATTCCACCACTTAAAATGTTGGTTTTCCACCCCTTTTTTATTTTCTTAATCCTTAATGCATATTTACCTGAAGCAAATGCCCAGTATCCGGCAATCAACGAATCGATAGCAAAGCACCGGAAGGGAGAGTTGACAGTTATTGCAAAGCCGGGCGACAAGATTACTGTTGAACAATTAAGGCACGAATTCTGGTTTGGTTGTGCAATTCCTAACAATCTGGGTGGAGGTTCAATGCCGGAGAGCGATCTGAAACAATTCAAGGAAAAATTCCTCATGAATTTTAACTCTGCTGTGACCGAGAATGCAGTCAAGTGGTTAAGCATGGAGCGTAACAGGGGTGACGTTAATTACAGTATTATCGACGGAATCCTGAAATGGACCGAAGAGAATTATATACCCCTGAGGGGACATAATTTGTTCTGGGGTATCCCCCAGTTTGTTCAGCAATGGGTGAAAGACCTGAATGATGATGAACTCAGGCAGACATTGCAAAGCAGGGCTGAAACCTTAACCCGGCGTTACAAGGGACGGTTTGCGGAATACGACCTCAACAATGAGATGATCCATGGCAATTATTATGAAGACCGGCTCGGTCCGGATATTACGAGACAAATGGCTATCTGGGCCCATAACGGGGATCCGGATGCAAAGCTATGGCTGAATGATTATGATATCCTTACCGGCAACAGGCTGGCCGACTACATGGCTCAGATCAGGAACCTGCTGAAACAGGGAGTGCCTATCGCGGGAATCGGCGTTCAGGGACACCTGCATGCTGAATCCTTCGACCGCGTTCAATTGAAGAATGCACTTGATTCCCTGGCTGTATTCAATTTGCCGGTACGTATTACGGAATTCAATATCCCGGGTCAGCGATCAAAATATTACAAGGAAAAGATCCTCGTTATGACTCCTGAGGAAGAGCAGTTAAAGGCAAAGGAACTTACCGACTATTACAGGATCTGCTTTTCCCATCCCGCTGTTGAAGGAATCCTGATGTGGGGTTTCTGGGAAGGTGCAAACTGGATCCCTGTTTCTTCCCTGTATAAACGCGACTGGTCGCCTACACCGGCCGCTGCGGCTTACCAGGATCTGCTCTTCAGGGAGTGGTGGACCAAAGTATCAGGGACTGCAGGGAATGACGGTACTTTTTCAACACCGGCATTCTATGGCAAATACAAAGTCACTGTCAATGGTATATCTAAAGAGGTTAACCTGTCAAAAGAAAAAGGGAAATTAACAATGGATTTTACAAAATAGGTTCAGCTGAGTATTTCCAACTCTATCCCAATCTTTTTAAAAGCATAGCCTGCTTCCTTAAGGTAGTCGCCGTAGACGGTTATCCAATGAAATCCGGGCATTTTTTCGGCAACGGTTTTACTGCTGCAGTTATAGCTTATATCAATCTGTGACCGGCAAATATCGAGAAATGGATTATCTATTATCTTTCCGGCAAGTCCGATGTTGCGCTTAAACGAAAAATCAGGCATAATATTTGTAACAGATTGTCCTACAAGCATTTCAACTTTTGGGGCAGCTCCATAGTCCGACTCAAAATGAGTGAGGATCCTTGCCGGTTCAAGCTTTTTGCCATCCATCCTCCGCGGAGCGGTACAGTGTGCGAGAGTGATTATATTGTTATGCGGATAAGTAGGATCGTTCAAAAACACCGGTTTGCCTGTAATATTGCCAAGCAGGAGTCCTGACGGGACCACAATAAAATCAGATTCGCAGAATGCAAGATAGCCTGCATCATTCAGCAGGCTAAGTGTTAGACACGCTGAAGTCTCAGCCAGCGGCATGATCGTTCCCATGCAGTTATTAATTGTAACTGCCCTGCATTCGTATTTTTCCATAAGGCGAGTCAGAATATCTTCAAGGACAAAGCAGTTTTCGACAAATTCCGGGTTTGTTTCAAGTTTGATTCCGGTGTCTTGCAGATATTTGCCAGCTTTCCCTTTAGCCGCAGTAACCATCGGGTTATCCAATCGTGCTTCCTTTATCAGCTTACCAAGTTCATCATAGGAGATTGTCTGAATGTCAAGCCTGTACTTTTGCTTAACAAGTTCCATCGAAACTTCCAGCGGCTGGGACCAGGCACCGGGCCCTCCTACAGCAAGGATCCTTGAGTTTAGAGTGTTCTTTAATCCTGTCAGCGACCTCAGCCGCCACAGGAGTTCATCCTGGCTGTCAATAACCACATCATCTTCATCAATCCCCTCTATTGCAAGTGCATCGGAGTGTTGCCTGAGATAACGAGGACTAATTATTTCATACCACAGGTAGACTGGTCCTGATTTATATCGGCAAAAAATGATTATATCCTTACCTGCTTTATTTAGTTCTGCAAAAATGTCCATCCCGCCACCGGCTGCATAAATCAAATAAGCATCTGCAGATCCCAGGTCCTTGATATTGGTCAGTTCCTCTTTTCTCCGGACAGCTGAAACTGGAAGAAACCTAACAGGGAAATCAGCACCGGCGCTCAAGGTATTTAATTCTTTCCCGATCCTGACTATTTCCTCTGATGCATCCTTTTCAGTCTGGATACCGCCCCAGTTTCTCCAGCTCGTCTGTTCCCTGCGTACCGGGATCTCATAAGTAAGTACAGGCTTTACAACCAGCGGCTTTCTTTGCAATACCTGCCTCCTGTCTGTTTGCATGCCTGCAAATGCAGACCAGGAGAGCCCCGACAGGGCAACCGTTCCCAGAGCACCAGCACCGGTAAGCTTAACAAAGTTACGTCTTGTCATCTCGGACTGAGCTGCTCCGTGACCTCCATTACAGCAGGAACATCCTGCAGGATGGAATTTTTCAGAAATTTTGTCCTCTGTATTATTCATATGTGTTTTCCCTTTCTTTGCCTGCCTTATCCCATTGGGGCAGGATATTTTCAATAAAGATCTTCTTCTCTTCATTAAGTTTTTCCATATCCAGGCCGATAAAAGCCTGAGCTTTGGCTTTTGTGGCAACGTCCGGATAGGGTATCTCCCTGTTTTGCCCTAATGCAGCCAGCAGTCTGGCAAGTTTTATCCGTGCTTCCTGGGCAATTGCAATACCTCCTGATATTATCCTGCTCAATTCAACCGGTGAGTGAAAAGAGTTGCCATGACCCGCTGCCGAGAAATCCCACCTCCATTGGGCACACCTGATCTCATTCAGGATCTCCTTCATCTGGCTGTCACTGGCTCCATTATCCCACGCAGCTTTCGCTTCGGTATGGCATCTGACAAGAAGGGTTTCAAGGATAACCCTGTTCTCCGCTACCTTGTCCTGACGTAAATATACATCCTTTACAAGCTTTTCAGTCTCTTCGCGATGACAAACCTGGCATGAGTTGGCAATATTATTCAGGGGGCTCTGAAGATGATGATCCGTGAATTTCTGTCCCCCCTCGCTCATAAAAGGCATATGGCAATCGGCGCATGATACGCCTCTTGAAGCATGAACACCTGTGAGATACACTTCATAATCAGGGTGCTGCGCTTTCAGCATTGGAGCGCGGCTCATTGCATGTGTCCAGTCAGAAAATTCGATCTCATCATAATATTTTTCAATTTCCTCAGCTGTTGTCCCGTTCTTCCAGGGAAAAACAAGATACTGGACACCTTCAACCATTTTCTTATTAAAATAGTATTCAACATGACACTGCGCGCACACAAGGCTCCGCATCTCCTGCTGGGAGACCTGGGTGATGTCCCTGCCCATATTTTCAAAAGCTTCGAGAAGGGCCGGCCGGGAAATTCTAAGATTCATGGTTTTTGAATCGTGGCAATCGGCACATCCTATTGGATTAATAATCTCCTGGCCCTTTGTATCCCAGCTTCCCCTGTAAAACTCAGCCACACCGATCTGATTCATTAGCCTTGGGACATCCGGGCTCTTGCATGTCCAGCAGGTATTTGGCTGAGGGCCAGGCACTCCGGCGACAGGGGCCCCTGTTCTCAGGGTATTCCTGATGTCTTCAACCGCGTGATAATGGCCTCTACCCTGAGTGTATTCCTTTGAGAAGGCATATCCTGCCCAGAGGACAGCCATTCGCGGCGATTCTTCGAGCATATCAATCATCGAGCTGCCATTGTATTTGCTCCTGAAGCTGGTATCGGCAGTCCTTTTATATGAACTGTATTCCCTTGGGAAAATCTCTCCCCACTTTGCGCTCCTGGGTTCAAATTGCGAAAATGTGATCGCGGGAGTATACGCAAAAATGGCTTCCGACCTTCTTTCGATAATCGATGATGCCAGCATTCCCAGAAGAAACACGATGACGACCGTTCCAAGAAAGATGACCCACCCCAGCCAGGGTTTCTCTTTAAGTCTGTCCTGAATTGATTTCATATAGTGATGTTTTATTTATTACCTGTATTCATCATATTCTTCATCCATCCTGGTATAACAGTTCCGGGCAAAGGAACTCTGGCATTTGGAACGCTTGAGAGACTGTTTACCCTTCCGTGAGGGGTTTCCCTGTGGCACTCCCAGCATTTCCTTTCCATCCTGAACCGGTGCGTTTCATCGTTGTAGCCCAACAGCTTGCTGTCGGTCAGAAGTCCTGTATGACACCTTATGCAATTCTCGTGGACCACTTCTCTGCCTGCATCCTTGATAAATATGACCTGTGGTTCTTTCCGCAATGTAAAGACTGTTGCATGCCGGAGTCCGTCCTTTGCCTTAAAAAAGTATTTATTCACCACATTATTATGGGGTACATGGCATTCGTTGCAGTTTGTTTTTTCGCGGTGTGAGCTGTGATACCAGGTAGCATACTGCGGGGCCATGATATGGCAGTTAACACATGTTTCAGGTTTATCACCCAGGTATGAAGGGGCATTTGAAATGTAGAAGGAGAAGAAAAAAAGACCAGTAAATATTCCCAGTATAACTAACACAGGAAGCTTCCATCTATCGGGGGGGATAAGTTTCTTCAGGAAACCCATGAGGTTTTTTATGCAATATAGAAAATAATTCCAAATCAGTCGGCTGAAGCCGACGGCAATTGAATTAATTCAACCTCTGGATCGGCTGAAGCCGACGGGAATTGAATAAGTTCTGTTTGAATTAAGCCGACGGCAATTGAAGAATATACCTTTTGGGCGAAAGCCATTTCAACTTTTGCTTCCAGTGGGGCTAAAGTTACCTTACCGTCGGCTTCAGCCGACGGTAGCGGAAGCCCCCTCCCCTTCTGGGACTTTAGTCCCTTACTAATTGCAGTCCATACTCTTCAATAATCTGATCCAGCTCTCCCTGTAAAGTAACTTTCCGGTGATGCTCCACCTGGTTTTGAATGTACTTTCTCAGAGTATCCAGCTGTGAAATCCCGATTGAAACACAATAGTAATCATCCTGCCATGCAAATTTGCTTTTTGTCAACCTGTTTTTGTTGATCCAGAAGGAACTTTCACCTTTAAGAATCTGCATAATCTCTGAGATATTCTGGCAACGACCCATTGAAATCAGGGCATGAAGATGTTCGGTATATCCATTGATGTGGTCAATAAATATCCCTGATGATTTTGCTTTTCCCCTGATGTGGTAGATTACTTCATCCCTTATCTCATCCCTGAGATAGGGGATCCGGTTTTTGGTGGTCCATACTGAATGGACCAAAATTTTAATTAGAGACATATTAAGGAAATTTTAGCGAGTATTTAAAGGTAAGAAAAATATTGCTTTTGGGCTAAAGCCCGGGAAAAAATCTTAACCCAATTGCCGTCGGCTGAAGCCGACGGTAATTGAAGAATATCCTTTTTGGGCAAAAGTCAATTCTACCACAGACTCCGGATAGGATGAAGCCGACGGCAATTGAAGAATATCCTTTTTGGGCAAAAGTCAATTCTACCACAGACTCCGGATAGGATGAAGCCGACGGCTATTGAAGAATATCCCCTTTGGGCGGAAGTCATTTCAACTTTTGCTTCCATTGGGGCTAAAGTTACCTTGCCGTCGGCTTCAGCCGACGGTAGCGGAAGCCCCCTCCCCTTCTGGGACTTTAGTCCCTTACTAATTGCAGCCCATACTCTTCAATAATCTGATCCAGCTCTCCCTGTAAAGTAACTTTCCGGTGATGCTCCACCTGGTTTAGAATGTACTTTCTCAGAGTATCCAGCTGAAACCGGCGGCAATTGAATAAGTTCTGTTTGAATGAAGCCGGCGGCAATTGAAGAATATCCCTTTTGGGCGGAAGTCATTTCAACTTTTGCTTCCATTGGGGCTAAAGTTACCTTGCCGTCGGCTTCAGCCGACGGTAGCGGAAGCCCCCTCCCCTTCTGGGACTTTAGTCCCTTACTAATTGCAGTCCATACTCTTCAATAATCTGATCCAGCTCTCCCTGTAAAGTAACTTTCCGGTGATGCTCCACCTGGTTTAGAATGTACTTTCTCAGAGTATCCAGCTGAAACCGGCGGCAATTGAATAAGTTCTGTTTGAATGAAGCCGACGGCAATTGAAGAATATACCTTTTGGGCAAAAGCCAATTCAACTATTGCTTCCAGTGGGGCTAAAGTTAACTTACCGTCGGCTTCAGCCGACGGTAGCGGAAGCCCCCTCCCCTTCTGGGACTTTAGTCCCTTACTAATTGCAGCCCATACTCTTCAATAATCTGATCCAGCTCTCCCTGTAAAGTAACTTTCCGGTGATGCTCCACCTGGTTTAGAATGTACTTTCTCAGAGTATCCAGCTGTGAAATCCCGATTGAAACACAATAGTAATCATCCTGCCATGCAAATTTGCTTTTTGTCAACCTGTTTTTGTTGATCCAGAAGGAACTTTCACCTTTAAGAATCTGCATAATCTCTGAGATATTCTGGCAACGACCCATTGAGATCAGGGCATGAAGATGTTCGGTATATCCATTGATGTGGTCAATAAATATCCCTGATGATTTTGCTTTTCCCCTGATGTGGTAGATTACTTCATCCCTTATCTCATCCCTGAGATAGGGGATCCGGTTTTTGGTGGTCCATACTGAATGGACCAAAATTTTAATTAGAGACATATTAAGGAAATTTTAGCGAGTATTTAAAGGTAAGAAAAATATTGCTTTTGGGCTAAAGCCCGGGAAAAAATCTTAACCCAATTGCCGTCGGCTGAAGCCGACGGTAATTGAAGAATATCCTTTTTGGGCAAAAGTCAATTCTACCACAGACTCCGGATAGGATGAAGCCGACGGCAATTGAAGAATATCCTTTTTGGGCAAAAGTCAATTCTACCACAGACTCCGGATAGGATGAAGCCGACGGTAATTGAAGAATATCCTTTTTGGGCAAAAGTCAATTCTACCACAGACTCCGGATAGGATGACGCCGACGGCAATTGAAGAATATCCTTTTTGGGCAAAAGTCAATTCTACCACAGACTCCGGATAGGATGAAGCCGACGGCAATTGAAGAATATCCTTTTTGGGCAAAAGTCAATTCTACCACAGACTCCGGATAGGATGAAGCCGACGGCATTGAAGAATATCCCTTTTGGGCAGGAAGTTATTTCAACTTTTGCTTCCAGTGGGGCTAAAGTTACCTTGCCGTCGGCTTCAGCCGACGGTAGCGGAAGCCCCCTCCCCTTCTGGGACTTTAGTCCCTTACTAATTGCAGCCCATACTCTCCAATAATCTGATCCAGCTCTCCCTGTAAAGTAACTTTCCGGTGATGCTCCACCTGGTTTAGAATGTACTTTCTCAGAGTATCCAGCTGAAACCGGCGGCAATTGAATAAGTTCTGTCTGAATGAAGCCGACGGCAATTGAAGAATATCCTTTTTGGGCGGAAGTCATTTCAACTTTTGCTTCCAGTGGGGCTAAAGTTACCTTACCGTCGGCTTCAGCCGACGGTAGCGGAAGCCCCCTCCCCCTTATGGGACTTTAGTCCCAAAAAATATTCCTACCTTTGAGTTTACCAATATTTAATCTCAGGAATTCTCAAACCATAAAACCAGGGAGGCTACCATGAATCTGAAAAGGATATCTCTATTTGTCAGCGCTATTTTTGTAAGCCTGTCATTATCCGGACAGTTGCCAGATCAGGGCAATACGGATGATTTACTCCGTGCCGGCATCGCAAAGGCCGATATCACCCCTGATTTACCGGTAAAGCTTTATGGTTATGCTTCGCGAACGAAATATTCCGAAGGCGTTCACGATCCGCTGTTTGCCAGGGCTGTCATTTTTGAGAACAGCGGTAAAAAACTTGTTATAGTGTCCTCCGACCTGGGTTCTTATGGAGGTGAGGTTCTGACAAGCTTCAGAAAAAGCATTATCACCCGGTTCAACCTTCAGGAGTCAGAACTCTTCCTCACTGCCATCCATTCACACAGTTCTCCCATTCTTTCGCTGAACAGGGAGAAAGGTGACCCGAATAATATCATCTACACGGAAGCCCTCAACCAGAAACTTCTTAACCTGATCGGGGAGGCATTCAATAACCTTAAACCTGTGAATACAGGTGCAGGTGCCGGGTCATCCCCGGTAGGGTCAAACCGGCGCGAAATGAAACCGGATGGCTCAATCACCCTTGGCAGAAATCCTTATGGCCCCGCTGACAAGGAAGTACTTGTAATGAAGGTCGTATCATCCGACGGGACTCCCCTGGCAGGGATCTACGACTATGCAACTCACGCTACATCCCTTGGGCCCGGGAATCTTCTCGTCAGCGGCGACGTAATGGGGATCTCGGCTCAGTTTGTTGAGAAGATCCTCGGGAAGGATTTCATTGCACCGGTCTTTACAGGAGCTTCAGGTAATATTGATCCGTGGTACAGGGTCCTTCCCGGCTTCAATACAGAATCGGGCTGGATCCCTGAACCGGTCCTGCTGGGCACCCTGCTCGGGGAAGAAGTTGTAACCGTATTCCGTAATATTAAAGAAACTGCTCCCGGCGGCAAAATCAGCACTTCATTTGAAACAATCGAACTTACCCGCAGGAAAAGGCCGGAAGGGAATCAACAGGAAGAGCAAAACCTGCCGCCAACGGTACCAGTCAATATAACCGCAGCCAGGATTGGCGATGATATTGCTTTTATCGGCTTCAGTGTTGAAATGCTGACTGAATTAGGGATGAAAATCAAGGAAGGCTCACCATTCATGCATACATTCGTGATCACCCACTGCAACGGGTACAGCGGTTACCTGCCACCAGCCGGACTTTATAAGGAAGGCGGATACGAGGTAACGTCAACCCCGTTTGAGATCGGATCAGATGAAACGATCGTCAAAAATGCACTCAGGATGCTGTATGAATTAAAATAGTGTCCCGGATAATTGATTGGGTATTCCTGCTCTTAAAGCGGGAATAAGGGCCTGCTACTTCTTATCATAAGCAACCGTGGTCCTCATTTCTTCACCATCACGGCCGGGCCTTACAGATTCAATAAGGAGTAACTTCCCCCCTTCCGAAAGCTTCCACGTCTCGGTTGATTTCATCTCCCTGGTTTCACCCTGCATATCAAATTTCATTGTTGAAGCAATTGTCAGGGATGATTTATCCTCTGACCAGGTTACTGTTGATTTCCTGGTCGAGTTGAACATGAGGTTTTCGCTTTCTTTGCCGTCGAAGGAATATCTGGCGGATGTATTGATTTCGCCGCCGTCACGTCCCTGCATGGTGCTTTCGACGTTCAGATTGCCTGCATCCTGGGCAATAACCATCAACGAAGCTGCAAAACGGAACTGACTTTCCCCAAAGTTGCTTTTTGACTCATTGAAGGCCCATTTACCTGAAAAGTCTGCCTGGGCTAACAGACCGGAAGCGGTCATCATACAAAATGCCATGATGCAGGCAGAGATCCTGATTTTTGATTCGTTTGACTTTTTCATGATAGTTTAGATGAAAGAATTATAAATAAATATTCAACCTGATGAACTAATTATTCTTTTTATGATTTATTTCTGTTGATGTAAGATCAACAATACCTGTTAAGTTCCGGAATTAATTGATATTTTAGCATGAATGAATAAAATTAATTAAAAATCCGTCATGAAGATTAAAAGAATCAATCCGCTTCTGCTGATTACGCTCTTTTTTATTTGCAGCTCATTTCAGAAACTGCCCGGACCCGCTGACAAAAAAGCAACAAAGGAAACAGTCAGTCTCTTCAAGTCATTGTTTGAACTTCAGGACAAGGGGATTATGTACGGGCATCAGGACGATCTGATGTATGGCAGCACCTGGTGGTACGAAAAAGAACGTTCCGATACCAAAGATTTTACCGGAGACTACCCGGCTGTTGCTGGCTTTGAACTCGGGCATCTGGAACTTGGACATGAGCGAAGCCTCGATTCGGTCAGCTTTGCACAGATTGCCGAACAGATTAAAGCTCATTATAAACGGGGAGGAGTCATAACAATCAGCTGGCATGCAGACAACCCGCTTACAATGCAGGATCCGGCCAGTAAGTCGCGCCGTCAGGGCGGAACAGCCTGGGACGTCAGCTCAAAAGAGGTCGTTGCATCCATACTTCCCGGCGGAAAAAACCATGAGATGTTCAATACCTGGCTTGAACGCCTTGCAACATTCTTCAAGAGTCTTAAAGATGACGATGGCACCCCCATACCTTTTATCTTCAGGCCATACCATGAACATTCCGGTTCATTTTTCTGGTGGGGAACAAATATTTGCACCGACAGGGAATATAATGACCTTTGGCGTTACACAGTCCGGTTTTTAAGGGATAAAAATGATATCCATAACATCCTCTATGCTTATAATACCGACAGGGTAACAAGCCTTGAGCAATATATGAGAGGTTATCCGGGCGATGACATAATAGATATGCTATCGCTCGACATGTACGACCGGGGTGAAGTTTTTGGAAAGGAGCTCGACACGACCCTGAATTTCATTACGGCTGAGGCACTCAAAAGAAACAAGCTGACTGCTCTCAGCGAAACCGGCGGCAGGAGGGGAATGACGGACTGGTGGTCAACAGTGCTCCTGCCAACACTAAGCAAATACCCGGTTGGATATGTTCTTACCTGGAGGCACGCATTCAGACCAGGGTTTATCAGGTCTGGCGGATCAAGCCAGCCATTCCCTGAAGATTTCATTAATTTTTACAATTCACCGGGGACTTTATTCCTGAAGGAGATCGAGGTGGTCAATATTTATAAGAAAAAATAATCCGGTAACAAAGCTCGGCATAATGGTTCCCGGGAAGTGCCAGGGAATTCCCGTTGCTAAAGATCTCTTGTCATCCAGATGTTACAGCCGAAATGGCCTGAGTTGCCCAGGGCATTAGGTATATGCCTGAAACCTGACCTTATATACATCGAGACAGCTTTTTCAAGCTCCGGCAGCGATTCCAGATAGAGTTGCCTGTATCCAAGCAGTTTGGCCGATTCGAAACATTTTTCCATAAGCGACCTGCCGATACCTTTGCCTCTCCACGGGGCAAGAAGATAAAATTTTACCAGCTCTGCACATCCATCTGGCAATCCAGGCGTAGGAAATACACCGCAGCCACCTATCATCCTTCCACTTTCCTCGGCTATCCAGTATACCGACCCTGGATTGCTGAACAATCCGGACAGATCATCAGTTGTCGGATCGAAATAGACAGTCCCGGGACGATCAATCCCAAACTCCCTGAAAACACTTCTGATTAGTTCTGCAAGCTCTTTATTGTCCCTGATCTCTATTTCCCTGTATGTAATGCCCGATGTTTCCATTTAAGCCTTCTCCGATTTTGAATTTCTTAAAATTACGAATAAATGCTTCTTTTTATTAATTTTGGTCAGTTTAAAACTCCGTCCCTACCAAACAAAATGAAATCTCCCTCCAGATCCCTACTGAAAAAATTCCTGTTGCCGCTTATGGTATCAATCCTGCCGCTGATTAACCTCTCCGCCATCGATTATGTTGTAACAGGCAGGGTAACAGATCCGAACGGAACACTAATACCAAACGCGAAAGTTGCGATGACGGCAGGTACCAGGGAATATGCGGCCATAACACGACCGGATGGGACTTATTCGCTGAGAATCTCAGGACTTTACGACAATATATCGGGGCTGATAGAGGTAGGCATGCCTTATCCTAATCCTTTCAGCCATTCCGTAAATATTCCGTTTATAATTAACAGTCAGGGTGATATCCGTTTCAACATCTACAATTTTTCCGGACAGAAGGTTTATGAAGTCCTTTTTAATTCAGTTGAAGCCGGCAGTTACCAGATAGTGTGGGATGGGTGTAACCAGGGCGGAGCACCTCTGCAGGACGGATTCTATGTTTATGCCGTCACCTTCAAGGGAAAAACCAGGTCAGGCAAACTGATAAAGGCAACAGGTATCACCTCATATTCTGCCGGTACTGCCCTTCAGCCGGTCATGATGCCGCCGGTCACCCCTCCCCAGTCGGGCAGGCTGCGTTTTCCGGTAGTGACTGCTGTGACATGCCAGAGCTATTATTCGCTCAGGCTCACCGATATAAGCATTGCCAGAGATACAGTCATCAATTTTGAGATAACCCTTAAACAGGATATGCCGTTCAGGACCACAACCGACAATATCGCCATGCATACCGGAACTGATTACAGGTCACTCCTCCTTAAGGGCATCAACCTCGGATCTTCTCCTCCTGGAACCTTCCCCGGGGAGATTGCTTACGCGATAACGGCAGAAATGTATGAGGAGTGGATAAAAAACATGGGCGAAGCAGGGTTCAACAGCATTCGTGTCTATACTTTGCATCCGCCTGTTTTTTATGAAAAACTGGCAGATTATAACGAAAGGCATACTGATAATCCTCTGCTCCTGTTCCAGGGAATGTGGCTTGAAGAAGTTGAAGACCGCCATAATCCTTCTGCCTATAATCTTTTAAACCGGGTCACTCCTTTCGTGAAAGAGATCCGCGAGGTGATCGATTGCATAAACGGTAACGGCGATATTGCCTTCAGGTACGGAAAATCATACGGAAGATACCTGACTGATATCTCGCGCTGGACAGCCGGATATATTATAGCAAGGGAGATAAGTCCCCAGGAGGTGGACTCAACAAATAATTCAAATCCTTCATTAACAGCGTTCTCCGGCAATCAGTTTGACATTTCCGGAGCCACAGCATCAGAAGTTTTTGTCACCCGGATGCTTGACGAAACAGTAACATATGAATTCCAAAAATACTCTGTCAAACGGCCTGTCAGCGTTTCAAGCTGGCCAACACTTGATCCGCTGAATCACCCTACTGAAATATTCACAGATGAGGACAAAGCAGATTATGACATTACAAAAATCCTGGTGAAAGGCCAGCAGGCCGGGATATTCGCAAGCTACCACGCTTACCCCTACTACCCGAACTTCATCAGCGAGGAATTGTCATATCAGAATTACAGCGACGCTGAGGGACCAAACAGCTACCTGGGTTATCTGAATGCCTTAAAAGAACATTATTCGGGAATGCCGCTGATAATAGCCGAATTCGGGGTTCCGTCGAGCTGGGGAAGCGCACATCAGTCGTTCAGTGAAATGCATCATGGAGGCTATTCCGAGCAGCAGCAGGGAGAAAAGAACATGAGGATGATGCACAATATAATCAGTTCAGGATGTGCGGGCGGCTTCATGTTCGCATGGATGGATGAATGGTTCAAACCCACCTGGATTGTAACCTACCTTGAAGCTTACGGACTTTACTCGGGAGGGACCATGATACCTACACGGCAGATCTGGCATAACCTCACATCACCCGAGCAGAACTTCGGGCTTCTGACCTTCGACCAGGAAAACACTCTTCCGTTGGTATCGTTTGATACGGATAACCCCGGGGGTCGTGTTGAAACAATAAGTGCAACGAACGACAACAGCTATTTTTATCTTGAGATCAGCACCAATGGGGTATTATCAGATGGAGATACGGTAATTGTCGCTTTCGACACCTACCTGAGGGGTTTGGGAGAATCGGAGCTTCCCAACGGGAAGAAACTTACAAACAGGTCGGAATTCATGCTTGCAATGACCCTCGGTGAAGACACAGCCTTGTACCATGTTACCGAAGCTTACGATATGAACGGACTTACGCCGCGTTTTGATCTCACTAACCATTCGGTCCAGAAATTTCAAAGCACTGTCACCGATGGAGCCCCATGGAAACTAATGGAGTGGATAAATGATGGCAACACGCTGAAAAAACAGGAAATTGGCAAGCTACCATTTGAAAATTCACCGGATTTCAGCTTTGGCCAAAAAACAGCTGTCGCATGGAACGCGAATAAGATAAAGGTCAGGATACCCTGGACACTGCTTTATTTCTATGATCCGACACAGATGAAGGTTATTGACGGGGCGGTTTCCTATGACGGAGGTTACAATTATGAAATATCGACAGCAAATTCCGATGGTATTGCTGTTTCAGTCTATCTTGACGGTGTTGTGACCTCATCTGACAGCAGATACACATGGCCAAAATGGCTTATCGTTCCACCAACAGTTGCCAGCGAGAAAAAATCGTATCAGGTTGTAAGATCCGGATTGACTGCTATCCCGGGTTTCACCGATTAAAAATCGTTGTTTCCGCCTGATTTCCTTCTTGACTTCTTTTTCTTGTCAAAGCCATTGCGCTCGGCACTCCCCCATCCTTTTTTTCCTCTCATTGCTTCGAGGTTACCGCGTACTGCAAAGTAGGTATGCACAGGATAGAAGAAGGGTTCAAAGAGGGCAATTGAGAGGAGTTTCAGGACATCTCTCTTCCTCTTGTATTTATGGAATGTGATCTCTTCAAAAAGAACTGCCCATGTTGAAAGGCTCACTGCAAAAGTGTAGACAAAAACAAAAAGAAGAAGGTAGAAAGGCCAGTTGAGCGCATTTGTAATTATAAGATAGATCGTATAGATGAATCCGGCAAAAGCGATCAGTGGGGACATCCACTCAAAGAAAAACCAGTAAGGATAGCCAAGTATGCCAAGTTTGCCATATTT
Organism: uncultured Bacteroidales bacterium; assembly: GCA_963737255.1. GTDB lineage: Bacteria > Bacteroidota > Bacteroidia > Bacteroidales > VadinHA17 > LD21. The sequence goes on along the minus strand of CAVTSB010000001.1, from coordinate 447,382 downwards.
GGCATTGAAGAAAATATGGTGGTGTGTTCGGAGTGATTCCACAAGACCGCGTGTCCAGCGGGTTCTCTGCTTACGCAATGATTTGAGGTCTGAAGGTACCTCCGTCCAGCATAAAGGGTCAGGAATGTACGTAACCTCATATTTCTGATTATTATCAGTCATATAGCGGCGCATCCTCAGTACCAGCTCCATATCTTCCCCTACCGTGTTGATACTGTAACCCCCCGCCCTGATCACCGTTTCCCTGTCAAATATACCCATTGCACCGGAGATCAGCATAAGTCCGTCAAGATGGCTCCAGGCCATTCTGCCAAGTAAAAATGCCCGTGTATATTCAAGTACCTGAAGTCTCGGCAATATCTTGGAAGGGATTTTTATCTCCCTGATATGTCCTCTTTCAACATCGCATGAATTAACAATCCTGATCACCCCCCCCGTTCCTATAACCTTGCGTTCTTTCTCTTCCAAGAATGGTTTCACGAGCTTCAGTATTGAATCGGCTTCAATAATTGAGTCGGCATCGATTGAAACGAATAACCCGCTGTGACAGATATTTATTCCTGCATTGAGCGAATCGGCTTTCCCTCCGTTGTTCTTGTCAATTACTGTCAACCTGTTATAAGAAGGATTCTTTGACCTGTAAACTCCTTTAATTCTTTCACATGGGATCCTGTAATCGAAATAATAGTTGACCCTGATCAGGTCATAGGCTTCCTTTACCAGTTCAAACGTATTGTCAGTCGATCCGTCATTGACGATGATCACTTCAAAGTTGTTATAGTACAGTGAAAGAAGGGTCCGGATATTATCAATAATGGATTTACTTTCGTTAAAAGCCGGAGCTATGATCGAAATCTTCGGGCTGAGCGGAGAAAGCACCAGCGAATTGTAGTTTATGTAGCTGTTTTTCCGCAGGTATTTACGGAGCGCCAGGGCCGAAAAGATACCAAGCAAAAGATATGATACGAACAGGAACAGCGTAAGGAAAAAGATAATATGTCCAAAAATAAATCCCATTTCAGTTAGTATATTCTTCGGTCAAGTACATGTCTGACAATAATATTATAGTTCTTATATTCCGATTTCATCAATTTAACAAGAGTTCGTACCCCTTCTTCACCATTGTTTTCAATAGCCTTGGTGGCTTCGATCTGCAACTGGACATCATCTTCCTTATCCAGGACCAGTTTAAGGAATCCCATCAGTGACGGATCGGGCATCTTGGCCATCGATTTAATTATCTCAACACAGGTTTGATAATCCTGATTCTTGTACATCTTCTTCATCGGCTCAAGCGTGGAGCGCATTTCAAGATCTCCCGCAACCTGCACAGCAAGGCACCTGACCTCAGGCGAGGTATGATCGAGAATTTCCCTGACATCATCCTCCGCACCTGTTTGTCTGAACTCCCTGATCATCCTGAGTGCAAACATTACAACTGTCGGATTAGAAGCCTTGAGCCATTTTTTGAATTCAGGTACCGGCAGGTCATGCTGGATCATAAGCTCATGAAGGGTGATCTGTTCCCACAGGGAAAAAGGCCTTATAAGGTGAAATAAAAAACCGAACGGATCATCATCGCTAAGCCGCACGAGTGCAATCTGGGCTTCCATCCTGAGGATCTCATTCTTGGAATTCAGGGCTTTGTACATCAAATGATTTGCATCCTTGATATTCATAAACGCAAGTTCCCGGAATCCCTTGATCTTCTTATGCCAGCGGAAATCATTTGCACGCCTGATCGAATCGCCGTCAAGACCAAGATAAAGATAGAGGCCCCCAAGTTTCTCCTCGGCATCGCCTTTCAGATTGACACTGACATCGATCATCTGGTCGATCAGAGCCTGCCTTCTATAGGTATCGGATGCAATCGGCCGGAACCTGTCCGGACTGCTGTCGGTAAAAAGATAGTCGATTATCATCCCCTGGTAGGTCTCGGCAAGATATTGCCTTAAATGCTCCTCCCTTTCCATCTTAGCCCTGTTGAGAAGGATCACAATAAGCATTATGATCATCGTTGCGATTGACAGGATTATAGTAATAATAAGGGCATTTACCAGGGCAAATGATTTTCCGAAATAGTTAATTCTCTTGAGCCAGGGACTTTCGCTGTTCAGAGGGAAAAATTTCCGCTTGGTCACTGTGGACTGTTGCACTGCCGTCGAAGTATCGCCAACGGTATATGATACAGGCAGGCTGCCGAATGATTGAGGCAAAGTGTCAATAACAGGTTCGGTAAGGATGGAATCCTTTGCCGGTTCCGTATATGCAAGCGTATCATCAGACAATACAGCTGTTTGATCCATCGGGGAAATGTCTGTTACAACCTCTTCAGGTTCCAGGAAATCCCTGATTTTTTCCTTATCAAGTGTTGTTACCCTGACCTTGTAGTAACCGTCCTCTTCAACCACCATCACGTCCTCACCCAGTACTTCAGCTATCTGGAAATACATCTTGTCGGCATTTGACTTTTGCCTGAACGCACCTATCTGAATAGGTTTAATCTCCTGTGTCAGAGTTAAAAGATTATCGATTTTAGTACTGTTATATTCACGTGTAAAAAGACTGATGGCATCATTGTAATATACGGGAGTCGGACGGACTGCGGTAGAAGAGGATTTAACAGGGAAAGTATGTGACTTAGCAGCAGTAAAACAGAGAAGTGATAATATGATTAGCAGCCTGTATTTCATCACTTCATTTTGATAGCATAAATTAAGTTAAGATTCCCTTCAAACCTGTTTCTGAGAACCGATTCCTCATATTCCTCCCTGGAATAGCCTGCGCCTACCCTGATAAAGAGTCTGCGTGACACCCTGCCATAATAGGTCAGCCTGACGCTGTTTGCACTCAGGCGCATGATATCTGATTGTATATCAAATGGTTCATCAGGAGCGGTACCGGTTCCCAGTGTTAACTGAAGATAGTCAATATCATTGAAATAACGCCGTGCATTGAAATAAAATGAAGTTGTCGGGCCATCATCCTTGAAATAAATATAGCACTTGCCTGAAAGCCAGTACTTACCAAAATATTTTTCAACTGATGCCAGTGCGATGAAAATATTCCTGTCGAAATAATAATAATTCAACCCTGCAGAAACTGCCCACCCGGCCGGCAATACCTGCCACAGTTCAACCGCGGCCCTGTGCGTCGGGAAGTATGTTCCGGGACTGTAGGCATAAGCCAGGTAGGCGTAATTCTTATTTGAAAGACGCGGATAAGCCTCTGCTTCAATTTGATATTCGGTAGCTGTCACGGTTGTATCGCCGTTAATGTGCAGGTTTCCAATGTTAACTCCTGCAGCGGCCGGTCCCCATTTGAACCTGTGTCCGGCCCCGGCGCTGAAAACCTGCCAGAATCTATTATATGGTTCGGAGAATGTGTCGAAATAATACCCGGCTCTGAGATCAGTGGCGACTGGGGTGTTTACCTTTGACCAAAGTGAAATATCCTTTCTGGCCGACAGAGCATCGGCATTATCAGGTTCAGTCATAAGAAGAGTGTCAATTACCGCGGCGGCCTGTTCGTAATCCTTCTGCCAGGCCAGGATCCTGCCGAGAAGGATGCGGGCATCACCGTAAGTTGGATAGGCATTGACAAGCTTGCGGGCGGCAGCGGCTGCAGATGCATAATCCCCATCAAATGCCATTGTTCTGATCCTTAGGTATTCGGTTTCGGGATTATAGTTTTCCTGTGAATAAAGCTGCGGGTTATTCAACAGGGTGTTTATGAAAAGCCCAACAAACAAAATTATTAACGGTCTGCCCATGTTACTTGTTGAGAATTGATTTGATCCTTGCAATCAGCTCTGCAGGATTAAATGGTTTTACAATATAACCGCTGATCCCCAATTCACCAGCCTGACGCTGCATCTGTGGATCGCTGAATGCTGTCAGTATGAGAGCAGGAGTATCTTTACCCTGGTCGGACCTGACATATTTAACCAGCTCAAGTCCGCTCCTGTATGGAAGATGTATATCCATAACCAGAAGATCATAATCATTCTTTTTAAGCGATTCCAGAGCAATATTCCCGTCTTCCGCTGTGTCCGCCTCATACCCCTCCCGTTCAAGAACAACCGCAAGAGTCTTCAGTGCCATCGGATTATCTTCACAAATGAGTATTTTCATTATCTGAACTTCTACGGTAACGAATGTAATTCAAACAAGATCTTTTCAGGCCAGGGTTCAAATCAATCTCTCAAAATTGGGGAATTTTATCATCCCACCAAAGAAAAAGACCATTATTTTGATAACCTGAACCATTTCAAAGATGAACATTACGGTTTTATATGATTAACTTTTTGCGGTCACAATGAAAACCAGTAGTTTAGTTTAACAAGAAAGATATTTTCAGGAAACGCATCTCCCAAAAAACGGTATGATTCACCGAAAGAGGAACCCGAGTCAGGATTGCTTCCCGTCCGGTCGCTCGACCATACAAAATAGATGAATGATCCGAGGCGGTATTCCCATTTTGCAACAAAGTTGGAACGGAACTGGTGGAAATTGAAATCCGGATTGCTGACAGTGTAGTATTCCGGAAATTCACCGTCCTGATCATACAGCTGATATTGACCATCAACTAGCTGAGGGTCATCAAAGAGTTCGAACCTGTCGCTGTAAACCGAAGCTTCCGGATTTGTCACCCTCTTCAGTTCCGAATAACTTCCCTTCGAAATGAAAGGGCTCCCGTAATATTGAACGGAGAATTCCGGCGTCAGATTAAGGTCAGCCCTGAATGTCAGGCCAAGAGTTTCCTGGTTGATAGTGCCCAGGATATACCGTCTGCCAGGTTCTGTAAGAACCTTTGTATCAACATACTGAAGTTCATCCTTGTTCTTTTCATATGTTGCAGTTACATCTACTTTGAGCATGCTGAACGGGCGGATTGAAACCGCCGGCTCAATTGCAAATGACGATGCAGAATTATTTCCGGCTTTCTGGTATATGTATGCAAGTGACGCTATCGTCTTTTTCGACGCATCAGTTTTAAGCCTGGCGGAAAAATTCATGCTTGCCGGCATCATCATATCAAAACCACCCCGTAATATCTTCGTGTCAATGTCTTTTGAGTGGTATGCAACCTGAGTTGAAAAACTCCATTGGTTCTTAAACTCCGTTGACAAGGCCACCTCTCCGTCCGATCCAAGGTAGGTGCCATTGAAATTCCAGGAATTCCTTTGTTCGAAACCGAAATAGAAAGCCCTGAAGATTGAAACAGGCTTCGTAATCAGATATGAAATCTCATTGGTATTTTCAATTTCATCAGCTGTCCTCAGGTATCCCATATCATTAAGCTCCAGACCCGGTGTAAGAAATGAAAGAGCCGTCGAATATCTCCAATGCCCCCCGGAACCCTTTCCGACCTTTATATTGCCTCCGAGACCGCTCAGGCTGGTTTTTGAAATATCGTAGTTGAGGTAATCGGCGCCGGGCCGCTGGTAATACCTGGCAGATGATTCCTGAAGCAATCTGATCGATTCCTGGCTGCCGTCAACATAACTCCCGACGAATTTTGCATCAACAAAGAACTCCTTATTGTTCCAGTGATGCAACAGATCGATCCCTCCCGTATATGCATTATTGCTGAGAAACTCAAGCTCATCGTTTTCAATGAAACGGTTTGTTGAAGTGAACATTCCCCCTATCATTGTATTTCCTGCCTTGTATCCCTTCTGAACACGGGCAACCAGGTAGTTGGTAAGAGGCTCGACTAATTGTTTCGTTTCGTCTCCTTCCGGACCGGTTATCCTGGCAAACTCATTTGCTGTCACACTCTGTATCAATCCAACCGACAAACCCTTTGAAGTTGTTCCGCTGAATTTTGCCGCACTCATGATGGTCGTCTTATCGGGTGATTTCACATAATTTCCGGGCCCCGGGTTGATGCCGAGAGAGGGTTGATGCCCTATCCGCCTGGAATAGAAAAGCTTTTCCTGCCCGAATTTGTAATCGAATATTGTCAGCCCCTCAAGGAAGAAGGGCCGCTTTTCCTCGTAGAAAGTCTCAAATGCCGTTAAATTCATAACTGACGGGTCCGATTCAACCTGTCCGAAATCGGGATTTACCGTAAGATCCACCGTAAAGTTGCTTGATACTCCTATCTTGGCATCCAGACCAAGGTTTCCTCCCCAAATCCTTCCGTTTTTTGTATAGGGATCCCCCGGCACCTCTTCAATTGTTTTCAGATCACCAAGAACGAATGGCATGATCTCGAGCCTGTGTGATTTTTTCAGTCCCCTGATCCCCTTGAACTCCCCGTAGTTATAAAGCATACCCGGACCGATTTTGGACTGACGTTCCCAGTTGCTTTCTTCCTGGTACCTGTCTATCCATCTCCAGGTGTGCATGCCCCATACCTGCTCATCCTCCTTGCTGTAACGCAACTGGTTTAACGGGATCTCCATCTCGGCCACCCAGGCAGAATCCTCAAGCCCCACCTTTCCTTTCCAAACTGCATTCCAGTTAAAATCCCAGTCACTTGGATTGAACAAAACCAGGTCAACCTTTTGTCCCCATGCTGTTATTGTGAATTCAAATCCGGTCCTGTAATCACGATAGCTGTCGAAGTTCACACCGACCATATCGCCCACAATCTCATCCCTTAAACCGGCATATCTGTGTACCTTGCCCGGCTCGGGATCAAATGCACGGAAAGCTATATAGATGTTCTTATCATCATACTGGAGATTCATTTCAGTGGGATACGTTGGTTTCGCACCCTCGTTGGGTATAAATTGATGGTAATCACCGGCCCAGTTCCCTTGCTTCCAGCACTCGTCATCAAGTTTCCCGTCAATCACAGGTTTTGGTGTCACAAGACGGGTTGTCGTATATTCAGGCTGTCTGAAGGCAGAAGTCTGCTTCTGCAATGTATCCTGCTGGCAAAAAGCGGAAATGGACAGATAATTAACCGGAAGCAGGATGAAAAGGATAATGGCAAACCGGATCCAGAGATTTAAGTTTTTCCTGATCATTATTGTTGAAGGTTTAGGGAAATAAAAATTTCCCCAAAAATAAGAGAATAACTTAAGAATAACCATTACAAAATAGCATTTGCTTTTTAAAGATAAAAGCCTGCCTGTATTTCCTGGACCTGAATTATTTTTATGTTTCAGATTGGAGTAATATCTTTATGGCCTGAACTACTCCGGCGGATTTTTACCATTAATTATATATAACGCTATGAAGAAGCTTATCTTGTTGATCATTACTCTTTTTACTTTAAATCAGGTTTCACCCTCCCAGGATCCGCAGGGACCTCCCTCCGGGGGAAGACCGGGAGCGCAACAGGCACAGGACCGGATTATAGAATTCGGAACTAAGAATATAAGCCTTGTTTTCAGGGTCAGCGCAAGGGACGGAAGGCTTTACCAGGCATACTTCGGCAGCAGGCTTGAGAATACCGATCAATTAATGCAGACGAGGGATGCAGGTCACCTTGTATATGCTACATTCGGCACCGACAACCTTTTTGAACCTGCTGTTCGTGCTACCCATAATGACGGAAATCCTTCGCTTGAATTGAAATTTGTTGATCAGTTTATTGAAACGAGTGACGGAAAAAGTAATGTTACCCTGAGCAAAATACTGCTCAGGGATCCGGTATACCCGTTTGAGGTTACACTTAACTTCAAAACCTATTATAATGAAGATGTAATCGAACAATGGGCTGAAATCAGGCATGATGAAAAAAAGCCAGTAACAATTTTTAATTATGCCTCCTCCATGGTCCATTTCGATGCGGAAAGATACTGGTTGACACAGTTCCATGGCGATTGGGCGGAAGAGATGAAGATAAAGGAGAGTGAGCTTACTCCCGGCATCAGGATACTCGATTCAAAGCTGGGTACTAGGGCACATATGTACCAGACACCGGTATTTCTGCTGTCGCTGAATGAAAAATCGGACGAAAACAAGGGAGAAGTTATTGCTGGCACACTCGGATGGTCAGGCAACTTCAGGTTTCTGTTTGAAATTGATGAAAAAGGGTCACTCAGGGTGATCTCGGGAATCAATCCTTTTGCATCGGAGTATTCGCTTGAGCCCGGAAGAGTATTTAAAACCCCATCAATGATCTATACCTGGTCAGCAGCCGGGAAAGGCCAGGCAAGCCGTAACCTCCACCTCTGGGCAAGGAAATACGGAGTGCTTGACGGCACCGGTTCAAGGCTTACACTCCTTAACAACTGGGAGTCGACCGGTTTCAATTTCGATGAAAAAAAGCTGACAGGGATCCTTGATGAAACCAAAAAGATGGGGCTCGATCTGTTTCTGCTCGACGATGGCTGGTTTGCAAACAAATATCCAAGAAGCAACGACCGGGCCGGGCTGGGTGACTGGCAGGAGAACAGGGCAAAGCTGCCCAACGGTCTGGGCTATCTTGTAAAGGAAGCTGATGCCAGGGGCGTAAAATTCGGCATTTGGATAGAACCCGAGATGGTGAATCCGAAAAGCGAACTCTATGAAACCCACCCCGACTGGATACTGAAGCTTCCGAACAGGCCAGAGCACTATTATAGAAACCAGCTCGTGCTTGACCTTACAAATCCGAAGGTCCAGGAGTTCGTCTACAATATCGTCGACGGAATGCTGACTGCCAATCCGGGGATCGCCTTTATCAAATGGGATTGCAACAGGATGATGACCAACGCCTATTCCGTTTATCTGAAAGACAGGCAATCACATTTATATATCGATTATGTTAACTGCCTCTATGGGGTCCTTGACAAATTGCGGCAGAAATACCCCAGGCTTCCTGTAATGCTTTGCTCGGGCGGAGGCGGGAGGGTTGATTACGGTGCCCTGAGATATTTTACTGAGTTCTGGGCCAGCGATAATACCGATCCTGTGGAAAGGATATATATGCAATGGGGTTACTCATATTTTTTCCCTGCCATTTCAGTCTGCAACCATGTAACCTCATGGGGCAAACAATCGCTTAAATTCAGGACCGATGTTGCCATGATGGGGAAAATGGGTTATGATATTGAGGTTAGCGGCATGACGGAAAATGAATTGAAATTCAGCCAGAATGCGGTTGCCAGTTATAAGAGGCTTAGTGATGTGATCTGGCATGGCGATCTTTTCAGGCTTGTCTCACCTTATGATGAGAACAGGGCGGTGCTGATGTATGTGAACGATTCAAAAAGCAAAGCACTCCTTTTCGGTTACACACTTAACTCAGGATACGGCGAATCATTTAATCGTGTGAAGCTCCAGGGACTCGACCCTGCCAGAACATACAAGGTGCAGGAGATAAACGTGTCAAACGAAGGACGGCGTCCGATGATGTCAGAAAGCGGCAGAACCTACACCGGAGATTACCTGATGAAGGCCGGTCTTAATGTCGGATCCGCACAGCCTCTGACGAGCGTTGTGTATGAAATAAGTGAATAGAGTCTATTCCCCGTCCCAGCCGGCCAGCCTGGCCCATAGCCACCAGGCAGCGAAGGCTTTCTGGTTTGCATTCAGGGGCTCGGTATGCGCGGCATTGCAGTTGAACCAGTCGGTCCCCTGGGCGTGGGTGTTTTGCCATTCAATTGCCCAGTTTCCGTCGCGAGAACCATCACCATTGGTATCATATGCACATCCGTCAGTGGGTATTTTGTTGCCGAAGTATATACCATCGGGATTGTAGCATTCGATATCTGCAAAATCGTAAAGTATCTTTTTGTTTTGTCGGCAGTAATTCCTTATCTGTTCGTTCCTAAGGTGCAGATTGCCTGTTAAGCCTGTCCCATCGAGATGTCCCGTCATATAAACAAACTGTATCCCGGGGAAATCAGTTTCAAGGTCGGACATCAGTTCAAGGTAAGTGTTTATATTAGCCTCTGTAGCACTCGAAACCTGTCCGCACCAGGACCACATAACCACATTCACATTGGGATTTGATGCAAGGTAGGTCCTTGTCCTGGAAGCCCAGGTTGTCCGGTCAGGACTCCCAAGATCACCCTCAATCGCATAATCGTGAAGGTCGAGAGAGCCTCCTGTACCGCCGTTGTTCCACGACCAGCCGGTGCCTTTTATTGATGCCAGGCCCGACATGCCACTTGTCAGCTGGCTGCCGTGTGAAGTGTGGCTGTAAGCTATATGAAGTTCAGCTATTGCCGATTCTATCCATTCCGAAGGGATGGAAGCAAGTTTCATTGTCAGATGGTCAATGATTATTCCTTCGCCGTTTCCCGGGTTGTTATCATTGTTGTCATCCTTGGTGCAGGCCGGTGTTAAACTCATAAGCAGGATAAAAAATAGTGCTTTAAGATACCTCATACTTCAAATAGTTTTAGTTTATTTTAAAATCGTTGCTGGTTGCCAGCCTTCGCATAAGCGTCAGCTGGTAAAACTGGTTACATCGTAAAATCCTGATTCGAGCCGGTTTATTCCTTTTATTTAAATCAGACATTACACACAGTATTGCAATAATTTTAACGTAAAATATCTGATTATGTTGCACCTGATGTTCTCAACCTTTGAGGTCGGATTCCACATATGATTGGTATTCAGGTATATCCGAGTGGCTGACGACAGGTTCGGAAGCTGTCTGGATCCCGGAAATTACTTCGGGTATGAGTCCCATCTTTATATAAACCGGACGGACGATCTTTTTTAGTTCGGGAAGTCTCTTGTAAAAGAAAAATGCTCCTGCCATGCAGCATATCCCTCCCGTCATAATCGTCAGGGGAGTGCCGATCATCCTGGCCAGGCTGCCGGCCAAAAGGCTCCCGAAAGGAGCCGTCCCCATAATAGCCATTGTATAGAAGCTCATAACCCTGCCCCGTTTGTCATCGTCGGTAATCGTCTGGATGATCGTATTGCTTGACGCTGTATGGAGCATCATCCCAACTCCGGTGACTACCATAAGTATTAGTGAAACAGGAATAAAGCGCGTAAATGAAAGAAAAACAAGTCCTGCACCGAATAATGCCGCAGCAATGGGTATCAGCCTGCCGAGTCTGATTACCGATTCGCGCGACGCCAGAAAGAGTGCACCGATCAAGGCGCCCGCACCGGCCGCACCCATCAGGAATCCGAAGGTGCGCGAAGTCCCGTGCAGGACCTCATTTGCAAAAACTGGCATCAGAACCTGATAAGATGAACCCATCAGGCTCACTATCCCCAGTAAGAGGATCAGGTGTTTGATCGGTGGAAACCCAAAAGTATAGTTAAATCCTTCCTTCATTTCCCGGAACATATTCCCCGGTTTTTTCTTCTCATCATTATCCTTTAATTTCATCAACAGAAGGGAACTGATAACGAATATATAACTGATGGCATTTATGAGAAAACATACCCCCTCTCCTGTCGCTGCCAGGAGAAGCCCTGCAACTGACGGACCTACCAGCCGTGCTCCGTTGAACATCATTGAGTTCAGGGCAATCGCATTCCCGAAGTCCTCCTTCTTCTCCACCATTTCAATTACAAATGAATGCCTCGACGGGACATCAAAGGCATTGATACAACCCAGTAAAATGCTCAGGGCTACTATCTGCCATATCTCAATTGCTCCCGTAAGCGAAAGCACGGCAAGAAGCGATGCCTGAACCAGCGACAGGATCTGGGTTGTAAGGAGAACCCTGTATTTGCTGAACTTGTCGGTTATAACACCTGCAAAAGGGGCCAGCAGAAAAGTGGGAATCTGGCCTGCAAAACTAACAATGCCAAGAAGGAATGCAGATCCTGTTATATCATAAACGAGCCAGGGAAGTGCGATACGCTGCATCCATGTGCCTATCAGAGAAATGCTTTGTCCCGAAAAAAAGAGGCGGTAATTCCTGTAGCCAAGTGACCGGAATATGATGTTTATTCTCGACGATAAGCTGGATGTATTAACATGTCCCTCCCGCACTGTCCTGAAAATATTTGGACAAATATAATCCTATTAAAATTCAGATAATACTAAAGATACAGAGCAGTGCGATGACAATTATCGTCAGTGATGAAACTCCGATAGGGAACCAGACCGGTGCTATCCATGGTACCGGGATAAGAAACAATACATCAATCGTCTTAAATGTCGGGGGCCACCTGATAAGAATATAAAGCGAGATATAGTAAAACAGGTCCCAGAAGGCGAAGGTCCACAGGAAGAAGATCACCCTCCCGGGCCAGGTGGTCCCGGCAAGAAAGGCAATTGCGACAAGCATAACAATTGTTGATACTTCCCTCGATATTTCAATATTCAAATATCTCTTTGGGAACTTTTCGATCGATTCTTTATTCGATTCCATATCAGTCAAACCAAGAACATTTCGCAGATAAACAACCACCACACCTTCGAGATGTGCCATGGCAATGCCGAAAACCGCCAGTACGATTAAAATAACCGGCGTACTAAGTGATCCATTCATATCCATGAGTTTATTTTCTTATTACCTGATCCTGAAAGTCCGTCATCAGCTTCTGACCAGTTCAAGTATTTCAGGCACAAATATGATCAGTCCTGCAACCGCCGCCCCGATAGCTGAAACCAACACCCCTGCCGCGGCCAGATCCTTGACTTTCTTTATCCTTTCATCTTTTTCCGGGCAAACAAAATCGGAAAGGTTTTCAAGTGCCGAATTAAATGCTTCGGTTGTAATAACCAGGCTGCTCACAACCGCAATGGCAATCCAGTCGGATTTTGATATCCCCAGTAGAATTCCGGCAATTACTACAATGGCAAGTATGATGACATCGATAACAGCATTGGGCTCATCACTGAAAAGTGCCGACAATCCCCGAAAGGCATATCTGAAGCTGTTTAACCTGGCCTCTGAAGAGAATCTCTTTTCTGAACCCTGATCACCCATTACATGATAATTTATTAATTTCAAGCTAAGATAGGCAATTTAAGCGTTGTGTAAAACCGGTTACTTAACCCCGTTGAGTTTTTCCAGATATTTTTCTATATAGGATTTTTTGGTACCTGTCCTGTATTGCATTATAAACCGCGGATGCTCAAGCGGCTCAATCCTTTCAAAATAGTTATTTTCTTCATTCAGCTTTGACAGGAACGCAAAATTCTTTCCGGTCCCCAGGCAATAGCAAACATCTGTCAAAATCCCGAATTCAAGTTGTTTTTCAAGATTTTCGACAATGAATCCACGGAGTGAATCCATGAGTTTTTTATTATCATAGTAATTAAAGTTAAGTTCCCTGCCATTTTTCCCCTTAATTGTAAATCCAAGAGGAGATACCGCACTAATATAGAAATCAGAATAGAACCTTGCCGGTCCGCCATATTCATCAATCATTTCATATATAAATACTGAAGAGGTTTCGTAGGTATTAAGGCCGGTAACCGTAAGGCCGCATTTTTCTTTCAGCCTCACGGAATCGGTGAACGGGATGCCGGTCACACCAGCACCGAATCTTCCGGGATTTATACCCAGAATCAGGTGCCTGGGTCTGGTGTCGGAGTAGAATTTTAAGTAAAATTCCGATGCAGTAACGACTACATCAGGGTTGCCGGCAAACGGATTCATAACTGAGATACCCTCGGGAAGGGAGCCCTTGAAATTGAGCTTCCTGTTAAAATCAATAACCTTTTCAGCGAATGTTAACATTTTAATAATGATATGAGTATGCGTAAAAGTAACCTTTTCACCTGCAAAGTATTTAAACAAATCAAAAATATTTAACTTTGGGCGCTTGTAACCTGGTTAAAAGGAAAAAAGTGACTGATGAACTGAAACCATATGGAGCTAAACAGAAAACCTTCGATCAGAGGTATCTTGAAATGGCACTTATATGGGCACGCAATTCTTATTGTGTCAGACGGCAGGTGGGAGCCCTGATCGTAAAGGGGAAAATGATCATATCGGATGGTTATAATGGTACCCCGGCCGGATTTGAAAATATTTGCGAGGATGAGAACAATATCACAAAACCTTATGTTCTTCACGCTGAGGCAAATGCGATCACAAAAGTTGCCAAATCCCATAATTCGAGCGAAAATTCAACACTTTACGTCACAACTTCTCCTTGTATGGAGTGTTCCAAGCTTATAATCCAGTCGGGTATAAAAAGAGTTGTATATTGCAACCGATATCCAAAAACTGACGGACTTGACCTGTTAAGGAGAGCAGGAATTGAACTGGTTTTTTTAGACCTTGAAAACGACATCTATGAAATACAATAATTCAAGCAAGAGTGTACTTCTACCTGTTCTGATCGCTTTGGCGCTTGCCACAGGGATACTTATAGGCGTTTATCTTCCCAGGAAGAATCCTGTTTCCCAGCAGTTAGCTTTCAGGGTGAGAAATGACAAGCTCAGCAGCGTCCTCAACGTCATCGAATCTGATTACGTTGATTCGGTAAACCGTAACGACCTGGTTGAAGCAGCCATTCCGGCTATCCTTAAGAAACTTGATCCGCACTCTGTTTATATTCCTGCCAAGGATCTGGTCCGGGCCAACGAACCTTTGCAGGGCAACTTTGACGGCATAGGTATTTCATTTAACCTCCTTACAGATACAATATTGGTTATAAGTACCATACCGGGAGGACCATCTGAAAAGCTCGGACTGCTTGCAGGTGATAAGATAATATATGTAAATGACTCCCTGGTAGCAGGTCAAAGACTGAGTGATGAGAAAGTCATGGGGATGCTTAAAGGACCGAGGGGAACGGTTGTAAAGATCAGGGTACTCAGAAAAGGCTACAAAGACCTGATATCTTTCGATATTGCCCGCGGCAAGATCCCGATCAACAGTGTTGATGTCAGTTATATGATTGATAATAATACCGGTTTCATCAGGATTAACAATTTTGCCATGACCACTTTTGATGAGTTCATGAAAGGTATGAGGGAACTTAAGGATCAGGGCATGACTGACCTGATACTTGACCTGCGTCAGAATTCGGGAGGCGTAATGGAATCTGCCATAAAGATTGCTGATCAGTTCCTCAGGGAAGGTGATCTGATTGTATATACACAAGGTCGTACTCAGCCTAAAAATGAGGCAAGGGCCTCAGGCAAAGGCGAATTTGAAACCGGAGGTTTGGTTGTACTTATTGATGAATGGAGTGCATCAGCCAGCGAGATCCTTGCAGGTGCTATCCAGGATAATGACCGGGGGACCATAATCGGAAGGCGTTCATTCGGAAAAGGGCTCGTGCAGGAACCGATGACTTTTGCCGACGGATCGGGCATGAGGCTCACTATTGCGCGTTACTATACGCCTACAGGCCGATCGATCCAGAAGCCCTACAATAACGGATTTGACGAATACTACGAAGATCTTAGTGCAAGAGTTGAACATGGTGAATTTTATGTCCCCGACAGCATCCATTTTGCTGACTCTCTGAAGTTCACAACTCCGGGAGGAAGAGTGGTATTCGGGGGCGGAGGGATAATGCCCGACAAGTTCGTTCCTGTCGATACCACGGGGATTTCCCCGTATTTTCTGGCCTCCAGACCTTTGATCTACAGGTTTGCCCTGAATTATACTGAAACGCAAAGGGAAATCCTGAAGAAATTCACTGATGTAAGGGAGATGGGAAAATACTTCGACAGTCAGGATCTGCTGGGCAAATTCACTGATTTCGCCGCCCGCAACGGAGTGAAAAAAGATCCTGAGGGGCTGAAGATCTCGGGAAAAATAATCCATACCCAGCTAAAGGCGTATATCGCCAGGAATATACTGGATAACAGAGGTTTCTATCCAATCTGGGAGGAGATTGATACGACCCTGAAATATGCAATAGATTACCTGAACAACTAGGCTTTTACTGTTCAGCTTTTCAGCTTCTCAATAAAATCGGTCATTATCTTAAGGGAGGTTTCCTCTTCTTCAATAAAACCAAGATGGCCTGACTTCTCCAGGATAAACAACTGTGCGTTTGAAGGTACCCTGACCTTTTCAAGCACGGAATCACAGGAAATATACTTGTCATGCCTGCCCAGTATCCACAGGCACGGGACAGTCGCCTTTTCCATGATTTTAACCCTGGAAGGCCTGGCCATCATACCGTTCAGTACCGCTATAATACCCTCATCGCTAAGCCGCGAAGCAATATCTTTTAAATGCTGAACGGCTGCTTTTAGCCTGTCCAGGTTCTCATCGGCGAACATCTTTGAGATATTTTCAGGGTAGATCAGGAATTTCCTTCCTGATCTTACAACTTTTATTTCCCTCTCACGCTTCAAAATCACATCAGGAGTGTCGGCCAGGGGATGGGAATGGAAAAGACAATAACCCTTCAGCTGTTCAGGGAATTGTTCAAGAAAGGCAAGGGCAACATAACCTCCCAGCGAATGACCTGTAAGGAATATCTTTTTGATGTCGAGACTATCGAGAAGGCCTTTTATCGTTGTGGCCATAAACTCCATGGAATGGCTTTCTCCAAATATTGTGGAATGGCCGTGCCCCGGTAGATCTATTGAAATGACGCGATACCTGCGTGAAAGTTTTTCTGCGAATGCATTCCAAACCTCCGATGATTCAAGATAGCCATGCAGGAGAACAACGGGGCTGCCTTCACCGGTATCGGAGTAGTAAAGCTTGCCCCCCTTGCAATGAATGTAATTTTTCATGCATCATCTGATTTGATGGTTAGACCGAAGCATAAACAACATCTGACCCTGAAACAACATTTCAATAATAAATATACTCATTTACATAAATTGTTAATATGGTTATTTAGTTTTATTTTTATAAAATATTGCTCCCGGAAAAATACAGGACCCTAAAATCGCATAGCCAATGAACAGAGTAATTTTCTCATCCGTGACCAAGAAATTAGTGATGGCGCTGGCAGGAGTCTTTCTGCTGCTTTTCCTGCCTGTTCACCTGTCAATAAACCTGCTGCTGCTGAAATCTGATCCTGAGCCGTTCAATAAGGCAGCACATTTTATGGCCACATTCCCTGTCATCAAAATAATAGAGATCGTACTTGTTTTAGCAATACTGATTCATATTTCATGGGGTATATTGCTTCAGATCCAGAACTGGATCGCCCGTCCGGTCACGTATTCAGCCCGCAACAGGTCGGAAACATCGTTCTTCTCAAGGTTCATGATCTGGACAGGGGCTTGCATCCTTACATATTTTATAATTCACTTTTTCAATTTCTGGTTTATGAGGCTTGGACTGGTTCCGGGAGATCCTGAAAACTTTTATGAAGTGGCACACAATCTTTTCAAGCTTCCCGCTTATAACATTATTTACCTGGCAAGCTTCGGTCTTCTAGGACTGCACCTGTTTCACGCCTTCACCTCCGCGTTTCAGACCCTTGGCCTTAACCACAGAATCTGGAACCCGGTTCTCAAGGCTGTGGCGTGGGTCTATGCAATTGTGATCCCATTGGGTTTCGCCACAATCGCAATTACTCTCTGGCAATTCAGATAGAAAATCATTATTCAGATGGAAAAACTAAACTCCAGGATACCGGATGGTCCTCTTGAACAAAAATGGACCAGATATAAAGCTTCCGTTAAACTCGTCAATCCTGCAAACAAGAAGAAGCTCGACATAATAGTTGTCGGTACCGGATTATCAGGTGCATCGGCGGCCTCAGCCCTTGGTGAGCTTGGTTACAGGGTCAAAAATTTCTGTTACCAGGATACGCCGCGAAGAGCCCATTCAGTGGCCGCCCAGGGTGGAATCAACGCTGCCAAGAACTATCAGAATGACGGCGACAGTGTCTTCAGGCTCTTTTACGATATGATCAAGGGCGGTGATTTCAGGTCGCGTGAAGCTAACGTTTACAGGGCAGCCGAGGTCAGCAATAATGTAATTGACCATTATACTGCGGTCGGAGTACCGTTTGCCCGCGATTACGGGGGCACACTCGACACGCGTTCCTTCGGCGGTGTCCAGGTATCACGGACATTCTATGCCAAAGGACAGACCGGCCAGCAATGTCTGCTTGGTTGCTACTCCACCCTCAACAGGCAGATCAGCAAGGGAAATGTTGTGATGTATCCCAGGAGGGAAATGCTCGACCTGGTAATGATCGACGGCAAGGCAAGGGGAATCATTGCCCGCAATCTCATATCCGGTGAAATTGAAAGGCATGCAGCCCATGCCGTGGTGCTTGCAACAGGGGGATACGGGACAATCTACTTTATGTCGACGCTTGCGGTCAATTCGAATGCTTCGGCTGCCTGGAAAGCGCACAAAAAGGGAGCCTTTTTTGCCAACCCGAGCTTCATTCAGATACATCCCACAAGCGTTCCCCAGCTGAACAAGTTCCAGTCAAAACTTACACTAATGTCGGAGTCGCTGAGAAATGACGGACGCATCTGGGTGCCAAAGACAAAAGGAGATAAAAGGCCGGCAAATTCCATACCGGAAGATGAAAGGGATTATTATCTCGAGCGGAGATACCCGACTTTCGGGAACCTTGTGCCAAGGGATGTTGCTTCAAGAGCGGCAAAGGAAAGGTGCGATGCAGGCTTCGGTGTTGGTGAAACGGGACTGGCGGTCAATCTCGATTTCAGGGATGCAATAAAGAAACAGGGAAAGAAAGCCATTGAGGACAAATACGGCAACCTGTTTGAAATGTACAAGACCATAACGGGGATCGATTCGTATGAAGAACCAATGAGGATTTATCCTGCAGGCCACTATACAATGGGAGGGCTCTGGGTCGACTATGAGCTGATGACAACCATCCCGGGACTATATGCGATCGGAGAGGCAAATTTTTCAGACCATGGGGCAAACCGGCTTGGTGCCAGCTCGCTGATGCAGTCAACCGGTGACGGATACTTCATTCTGCCGGTAACAATCAGCAGATACTTTGCCGATGAGATAAGGATTCCTTCCTTCAAAACCGACAGACCTGAATTTGAAGAAGCTGAAAAAGCTGTAGCGGAGCACCTCGACAAACTGATCTCGATCAGGGGCAAAAAGACTGCCACTTCATTCCATAAGCGGCTGGGCAAAATCATGTGGGATTATTGCGGAATGATCAGGAACGAGGAAGGCCTGAAAAAAGCACTTGGTTTGGTCCGTGAGCTTAAGGCGGAATTCTGGAGCGATCTGAAAATACCGGGCACGAAATATGAGCTCAATCCTGAACTTGAAAAGGCCGGAAGAGTGGCAGACTATTTTGAGCTTGCCGAGCTTTTCATAAATGACGCTCTTGAAAGAAGGGAATCATGCGGCGCGCATTTCAGGGAAGAGTTTCAGACTCCTGAAGGGGAGGCGCAGCGGAACGATGAAAAGTTTGCCTATGTGGCAGCCTGGGAATACAAGGGTGACGGAAATCCTCCTGTGATGCATAAGGAAGAGCTTAAGTTCGAGAACGTCGAGCTGAAGGTCAGGAGCTATAAGTAGAGAGGGGGAGATGGGGAGAAAGGGAGAGAGGGAGAGGGGGAGAAAGAGGAATAAGAAATACGTATTATAATACGTATTATAATACATATTAAAAGACATATTTCATAATATGAAACCCACATGATTGATCAAAAACACAAACACGGATGAATATAATTCAGTTTCAATCATGTGCGGTTCTATCCGACCTTTAAAAATAAATTATAACCGGATGAAACTTACACTTAAAATATGGCGGCAGAAAAATGCCGGGGCTAAGGGTGCCTTTGTCACATACCAGATGGATGATGTCTCCCCGGAGATGTCGTTCCTTGAAATGCTCGAAGCCCTGAACAAGAAGCTTGTGGAAGAGGACAAGGATCCCGTTGCATTCGATCACGACTGCCACGAAGGTATCTGCGGATCGTGCGGAATGTACATCAACGGCCATCCGCACGGACCTGTTCCTGCAATAACCACCTGCCTCCTTTCAATGAGATTTTTCAGGGATGGCGATACAATATGGATCGAGCCATGGAGGGCAAAACCCTTTCCGGTCATCAAAGACCTGATAGTCGACCGGAGCAGCTTCGACAAGATCCAGATTGCAGGAGGCTTTATTTCCGTAAATGTCGGTTCTGCGCCTGAAGCAAACAGCATACCTGTGTCGAAAATAAATTCGGATAAAGCTTTCGATGCCGCCATCTGCATAGGATGCGGGGCCTGTGTGGCTGCCTGCAAAAATGCCTCCGCGATGCTCTTTGTGTCGGCCAGGATCTCACAATATGCGTTGATGCCCCAGGGAAAGGTAGAGGCGAAGGAGAGGGTCAGGGCAATGGTCGAAAAGATGGATGAACTTGGATTCGGGAATTGCTCGAATACCGGGGCATGTGAAGCCGAATGCCCAAAGTCGATTACCCTGGTAAATATTGCACGGCTCTTCAGGGAGTACTATAAGGCATATTGAAATAATTCCTCTGCAACCATCTGTGTCTTCTCAATGGATCTTAATGTATGTTCATGATAATGAGCAATAATTGCACAGAGATCCACAGAGGAGGCACAGAGATGCGCAGAGATTGTTTTTTTACTTAAATTCCCGCCTCAAAATAATTATTCAGTCATGAGGAAAATAACATTTCTTTTCACTTGTTTTTTGTTTTTGCAGCCGGTACAATCACAGACAATCATCAGCCGTGATCCGGAAATAAGCAAAATGGTTGAGGAGGTCTCAAGGGAAAAGATAGAGCAGCATGTCAGGAAGCTTGTGAGTTTTCACACCCGTCATAACATGAGCCTGCAGGATGATCCGTCAAAGGGGATAGGGGCAGCGTGGAACTGGATAAAGTCGGAAATGGAAAAAAGCATTCCTGCTTCAGACGGGCGGCTCGAAGTTAAATTTGAAGAGTACACTGTTGGGGGAGAAGGCCAGAGGATACCAGTGAAAACCAATTTAAAAAATGTTGTTGCGACTTTAAAAGGCACTGATCCCGGCGACAACCGGAAGATTCTGATCAGCGCACATCTCGATTCGAGGGCAGCGCTCGATGCCGACAATACGGGGTTTGCTCCCGGAGCTAATGATGACGGATCGGGTGTTGCGGCCATCCTCGAGCTTGTCAGGATCATGTCGGTCAGAAAATTCCCTGCAACAATGGTTTTTATGGCAGTATCGGGTGAAGAGCATGGCCTGTATGGTGCAAGGCATATGGCTGCGAAGGCAAAGGAGGAGGAGTGGAATATAATAGCAATGCTCAATAATGATATGATAGGGAACAGCGGGTCGAGTGAAACGCTGTTGAATGATAATATGAGGGTCAGGGTATTCAGCGAAGGGGTTCCTGCATTCGAAACCGGGGAGATGGCAGCCCGCAGGAAAGCCACATCAGGCGAAAACGACGGCAGGGCACGGCAGCTTGCCCGTTACATCAAAGAGATCGGGGAAAGGTATGTTGACCAGCTTGAGGTAACCCTGGTCTTCCGGAATGACAGGTTCGGGAGAGGAGGCGATCATTCTCCATTTTGCCAGCAGGGCTACCCGGCAGTAAGGATTTGTGAATTCAATGAGAATTATGACAGGACGCACAAGATTCCGTCCATTGTAAACGGAATACAGGAAGGAGATCTGCCCGAATATGTCGATTATGAATATGTGAGGAAAAACGCCGGAGTGAACCTTGCCACAATGGCCAATCTGGCCCTTGCTCCCTCTGAACCGGTAAATTGCGAAATTGTGACAGGCAGACTGACAAACAGTACGACACTGAGATGGGAGATTCCTTTAGAAGGCTCTAAACCTGCAGGATATTATGTTCTTATGAGGGAAACATACCAGCCGCTCTGGGAAAGGAAGATATTTGTTACGGGAAATGAGATTACGCTTCCCTATTCAAAGGATAATTATTTCTTCGGTATCCAGTCAGCCGACGTGGCCGGGCACGAAAGCATACCCGTCTTCCCCGGTCCGGTCAGGCGTCAGTAACAGACAGCCTCTACGGCCTCAATGGTTTTAGGTATTGGTTTTCCGAGCAGCTTATGTCCTTTTTCGGTGATCAGCACATTATCCTCAATGCGGACACCACCGAAATCTCTCCACTTATCCACCTTGGTGTAGTTGATGAACTCCTTATGTTTCCCTTCCGATTTCCACTGGTCGATAAGTTCGGGAATGAAGTAGCAGCCAGGCTCCACTGTAAAAACATGACCCGGCTTATAAGGAAGGGCAAAACGTAAAAAAGCAAGTCCGAACTGATCGCTCCGTTTTAACCCGTCATTATATCCTACATAATCTTCTCCGAGGGCTTCCATGTCATGAACATCGAGGCCCATCATATGTCCGAGTCCGTGAGGCATAAAGAGAGCATGTGCCCCGGTCTCAACGGCCTCTTCCACGTCACCTTTCATCAATCCGAGATCTTTCATTGATGAGGCGATTATTTTGCAGGCCCTGAAATGAAGATCACGGTTTGACATCCCCGGCCTGGCAGCTTTTATACAATCGGTATTTGCTTCAAGCACAATTTCATATATATCTTTTTGCTTCTGGCTGAATTTCCCTCCAACAGGCGTTGTACGGGTAATATCGGATGAATAGTGAAGGTTCGTTTCGGCTCCGGCATCATTTACCATCATCCTCCCCTTTTGAAGAATATTGCCATGATAATGATTGTGAAGGGTCTGACCGTTTATGCTAAGGATCGCAGGGAAGGCTGTTCCGGCACCCTGAGCAAGGGCGATGCCTTCGATGGCCGCGAAAATATCCTGCTCCCTGACACCGGGCTTGCACATTTTCATTGCCGTAACGTGCATGTCATACGCAATTCTGAGGGCCTTCTCAATTTCATCAGTCTCGATCTGGTCCTTTATTGAACGCATCGAAACGACTGCCTTTATAAGACCGGTGGAAGCGGATGATTTCATCTGGCAGGGATTTTCTTTCAGGATTCGTCCCAGTGTCATCTTTGTTTCACCCCTGTAGGGTGGAAGAAAGTGAATTTTCCTCTTTTTGGAAATGGCATCGCCGATGGCTTCCTCAAGCTTTGAAAGAGGAGCCGTATTTGTTACCCCGCATTTTGCAGCAAGATCCCTGACCGATGGTTGCGGACCCATCCAGATAATATCGTCCATGTCAGTATCATTCCCGAAGATCCAGTTCTTGCCCGAATCAAAATCCATCAGACCGGCGAATCCGGGGAGATCAAGCCCGAAAAAATAGAGAAAATCGCTGTCCTGCCTGAAATGATATGTATTTGCAGGGTAATTCATCGGCGCTTCAATATTACCGATAAACAGGCCCAATCCCGATTTCATGATACGATGCAGGTCACTCCTTCTTTTTGAATAAACTTCGCTCTTAAACATTATCCTGACTTTTAAAATGATTTTATATTCCTACTAAAATACGATTCACAGTGGAGTAATCCTAAAGTCTGGCATATAATTTCAAAAAATAGTTCATTTACTGAAACCATTGCGTGTATATTCCGTAAAAGAATCAGACAGATTTTATTAACAGCTCTATCCAATAAATTTGATTTCAGAACGTTTTAATTATCAGTTAAATTAATTTGCGAATAGAATTTTTTGTTAATAAAAGTTTGTTATATTCGCACGTAAGTTATCAACACATTATTAACACCAACCTGACGACATGCCCTACAGAAGATTGCCTAATACTGATGCGGCCCGTATCAGAGCAATGAAAATTGCACTTGAAAAAGGGAGGGATGTTCCCCCCAGCCAGATGGCTTTTTCACCAAAGACAATTGTCCGACTTCAGAGTTTCCTTCCGAGGTTTGAAAACATGATCCAGTTACAGCGTCAATCATATGCCTCGCAGAATAACAAAAGTAAGGATTACGCAGAAACGTTAAGAAAAGCCAGGTTATATCTGACGCATTTTGTCAGGGTGATGAACATGGCCATTTTCAGGGGTGATCTGCCAGCCGAATCAAGGGCATTCTATGGATTGGCAACAAACGAATCGACTGTCCCTTCATTAAATACCGAGAATGAACTGATAAGCTGGGGCAAGAGAATTATTGAGGGTGAGGAATACCGGATCAGAAAGGGAGGCTGTCCGATCACAAATCCCACAATAGCCGTGGTAAAAGTCAGGTATGAGAATTTCCTTGATGCCTGGCAATATCAAAAGACTATTGCCAAGCGGACACTCGACTACACTCAGAAAAACTATGAACTCAGAAAAGAAGCAGATGATATTATCATCCAGGTCTGGAATGAGGTCGAAAATACACACAGCACACTTCCCGAAGACAGGCGGATGTCTGAAAGTGAAAACTATGGCATTGTCTATTTCTACAGAAAAAATGAGCTGAACAAGCCTGCTTCCTCCGAAGCACAAAGCAGCATCTGGCCGTAAGGAAAATCAATTTGACAATAGGGAATATACAAACAGGGGAATATCCTCTGCTGCTTGCACCGATGGAGGATATAACAGATCCTTCGTTCCGCATGATATGTAAGATGAACGGTGCCGATCTGATGTACACCGAATTTATCTCTTCCGACGGACTCATCCGTGAAGGTACTAAGAGCCTTAAAAAACTAGAGATCTATGATTTCGAAAGGCCCATCGGGATCCAGCTCTACGGCCATCTCATCGACGCCATGACAGAAGCTGCCCTTATGGCAGAGGAATCAAAGCCTGAACTTATTGACATCAATTTTGGCTGTCCTGTAAAGAAGATAGCCAACAGGGGAGCAGGTGCGGGTATGCTCAGGGATATCCCCATGATGATCAGAATGACCGAAGCAATCGTAAAGGCTGTAAAGCTGCCGGTAACTGTTAAAACCAGGCTGGGATGGGACGAGAATAGCAAAAATATCGTAGAGATTGCAGAAAGGCTGCAGGATACGGGCATAAGCGCCCTGACCATTCATGGCAGGACAAGGGCACAACTCTACAGGGGGTCCGCCGACTGGACGCTTATAGGGGAGGTCAAAAACAATCAGAGGATGAAGATCCCCATTATTGGTAACGGAGATATTGACGGCCCTTTAAGGGCTAAGGAAATGTTTACGAAATACGGTGTCGACGGGATAATGATAGGACGGGCCACCGTTGGCCGGCCCTGGATTTTCCGCAGCATCAGGCACTATATCAGTACCGGTGAGCTTCTTCCCGAACCTGCAGTTGCCGAAAAGGCCGACCTTGCCCTGCTCCACCTCGACAAATCGCTTGAGTACAAGGAGGGAAAAAGGGCAATCTATGAGATGCGAAGGCACCTGTCAAACTATTTCAAGGGTTTGCCCGATTTTAAAGAGACAAGGCTCAAACTCCTGACAACCTTGGAAGTTGATGAGATACGGCTTATTATCAATGAGATAAAGAAAAGATGGGGCGATTACCGGAGTGAGGACAGGACATCGGTGTATGGCGTCTGATCCGGTTCCTGTTTTTCCTCAACCCTGCCGAGCAGGACCAGGAAGCTTTTCCAATTGAATATCCGTTTGAGAATCAAAATGAACAGTATGCCTGTTATTAAAAGGGCTGCCAGTTCAGTCCATGGATAAACATTCTGCTGCTCATATACGGCCGCTGTTTGCAAAGCCGAAGAGTCGTGCGTGACCATAATGCACAGGAAAATATTGTTGGCGGCATGGGCTCCAACTGCTGCTTCGATACCGTCGTCAACAACCGTTATAATTCCGAAAATCATTCCGAAAAGTACATATTGGGGCATCATGGTCAGGAAACCAAATTCTTCAACCTCAGGATTGAACGAGTGCATAAGTCCGAATAAAAGTGAAGTCATAAGCAGGGGGATCCATCTGTTCCTGGCAAGAACAGTAAAACCCTGCATCAGGTAACCCCTGAAAAGAGTTTCTTCAAATGCCGCCTGGAACGGGATCAGAATGATTGAAACGATGACAAGGGTAACCAGCGTTGCCGAAGTATTGTTCAGGGTAAAATTTAAAGGATCGGCTTTCAGGTAAATGAAAAAATAGAGAGCTGACAATATCAGCCATACCAGTCCTGAGATAAAGATCCTGTTCCATCTTATTGTACCGGTCCCGTTGATGGTCATCTTAAAGGTTCTATGATTCAATGGCTTAACTATAAAGATAAATGCGAGCAGCCCTGCGAAAAAGGGAAAGAGCATCATTGACAGCGAGAGATTCGGATCAAGTCCAAGGATGCTAAGGTCGTTTGGATTATCCGCTATTCCCTGAATAACCGCCGGGTCTGATGCTGCCTTTATCCCATAGGCCAGAACCAGCGGGATTGCACCGATCGTATTTGATGCAACAAGAACCGCTGCCAGCATAACAATGTATCTCCAGACGGCATTTTTGCCTGTAAATGATGATTCGAGATGATTCATTTTGGTAAAATTCAGAATTCGGTTACAGCTCTTTTAGGGTAGTCGATCGAGTAATGAAGCCCGATGCTTTCCTTCCTGACTGTCGCCATCTTAATTATGAGATAACCGGTGTTTATAAGGTTGCGGAGTTCACATATCTTTTTAGAAACAAGCGATCTTTTATAAAGGCTTTCAGTTTCGTTGTAGAGTATTTCAAGCCTTGTCAGGGCCCGCTGCAGACGGAGATCCGAACGGACGATGCCGACATAGGAGCTCATTATCATCTGCACCTCCTTGAGACTCTGTGTTATAAGCACCATTTCCTCGAGATGTGTCGTGCCCTTGTAATCCCAGTCAGGGATCTTTTCCTCGTACCCGAGATCGCCGATCCGTAAACCCGAGTGCATTGCCGCCCTGTGAGCGTAAACGGCGGCTTCGATAAGCGAGTTTGAAGCAAGCCTGTTGGCTCCATGCAACCCGGTCGACGAAGCTTCACCCAGTGCATACAGCCTGTCGATCGAACTTTGCCCGTCGGTGTCGACCTTGATTCCCCCGCATGAATAATGGGCAGCGGGAACCACCGGGATCATGTCCTTTGTTATGTCGATCCCGCGCTGGAGGCAATGCTCATAAACGTTTGGAAAATGATCTTTCAGCCCTTCGGATTCAAGGTGGGTGCAGTCGAGCCATACGTGGTCGTCACCCCACATCTTCATCTCGTTGTCGATAGCTCTGGCAACAATATCCCTCGGGGCCAGCGATTCGCGGTTGTCGTACCGCTTCATGAACTTTTCTCCGGCGAGGTTTTTCAGTACAGCTCCGTATCCCCGCAGGGCCTCGGTGATAAGAAAATTAGGTCTGATTTCCGGATCATAAAGGGCAGTCGGATGGAACTGGATGAACTCCATGTTCTCGATAGTGCCCTTTGCCCTGTAAACCATCGCCACACCGTCGCCGGTAGCTATGCCGGGATTGGTAGTTGTAAGATAAACATTCCCCAGGCCCCCGGTAGCGACAACTGTCACCTTCGACAGGAAAGTGATCACTTTCTGATTTACCAGGTCGGCCACGTAAGCGCCATAGCAGGCCAGACCGGGGTAATTCCTTTTAACCTCGATGCCCAGGTGATGCTGGGTCAGAAGTTCAATCGCAAAATGCTGCTCAAATATCTCAATATTGGGGGTGCTTTTCACCTTCTCAATCAAAGTGTGCTGGATGGCCTCCCCCGTCCTGTCCTTAGCGTGAAGTATCCTCTTCTCAGTGTGACCGCCTTCCCTTGCCAGGTCGTAGGTGGCATCCTCCTTCTTGTCGAAAGGAACGCCGAGGTCGATAAGGTCCTTGATCCTGGCCGGCGCTTCATGGACAACGAGGCGCACAACTTCCTCATTGCAGAAACCGTCGCCGGCAACAAGAGTGTCTTTTATATGTTTTTCAAAATTATCGGGTTCGCTGAACACTGCGGCAATGCCTCCCTGGGCATACCGGGTGTTCGAATCGTCAAGTGTCGATTTTGTTATGACAGAGACCTTCCCGAATGCCGCTGCCTTCAGAGCAAACATCAGTCCGCCGATGCCTGATCCGATAACAAGAAAATCGGTATCTTTTCTCATTAAATTCTCCGTTGATTAGAGCCATTAAAGATACAAATAGATTTGAGGAAATGAAGGGAACGAGGAAGGAGAAGGGGAGAAGGGGTGCTTCTTCCTCCCTGTGCCCTGAGCCTCTTTGTAAAACAAAACAATTTCCCTTACATTTGCTCTCCGCGAAACAAACTAAAATTGGCTATGGCTCAGGATGATGTTTTTAAAAAGCTGGTTGCTCATTGCAAGGAATATGGTTATGTCTTTCCGTCAAGCGAGATATATGACGGATTAAGCGCCGTATATGATTATGGTCAGTACGGGGTGGAACTCAAGAACAACATTAAAAAGTACTGGTGGGACAGTATGGTCCTTCTTAATGATAATATCGTTGGGCTCGACTCAGCAATATTCATGCACCCGACAATCTGGAAGGCATCGGGACATGTGGATGCGTTCAATGATCCCCTTATTGACAACAAGGATTCAAAAAAAAGATACAGGGCTGATGTCCTTATCGAGGAACACATTGCAAAGATCGAGGATAAAATAACAAAGGAAGTTGACAAGGCAGGAGAGAGATTTGGCGCTGCCTTTGACGAGAAAAAGTTCAGGGAAACAAATCCCAGGGTTATGGCTAACCAGGCAAAGCTGGATGAGTTGAATGCCCGGTTTTCGAAAGCGATGAACGAGACGAACCTTGCCGAACTGAGGCAAATCATAATCGACAATGAAATTGTATGCCCCATTTCAGGAAGCCGCAACTGGACTGAAGTGAGACAATTCAACCTTATGTTCTCGACCGAGATGGGCTCGACCCTGGAAGGCTCGAGCAAAATCTACCTTCGTCCAGAAACTGCGCAGGGAATATTCGTCAACTTCCTTAATGTTCAGAAGACAGGTAGAATGAAAGTCCCGTTCGGGATTGCACAGATAGGGAAAGCTTTCAGGAATGAGATAGTGGCCAGGCAGTTCATTTTCAGGATGAGGGAATTTGAGCAGATGGAAATGCAGTTCTTTGTACAGCCTGGTTCGGAGCTTGACTGGTTCAGGCATTGGAAGGAAGTAAGAATGAAGTGGCATAAAGCCCTTGGTTTCGGCGATGAGAACTACCGGTTCCACGATCATACCAAGCTTGCCCATTATGCCAATGCAGCTACTGATATTGAATTCCGGTTCCCGTTTGGATTTAAGGAAGTGGAGGGTATCCATTCAAGGACTGATTATGATCTGAAGCAGCATCAGCAATACAGCGGGAAAAAGATGCAATATTTCGATCCCGAGAAAGGTGAATCATACATCCCGTTCGTAATTGAGACATCAATAGGTGTCGACAGGATGTTCCTTCAGGTGATTTCAGCGGCATATGCCGAAGAAGAGATCAAAAAGGAGGATGGCAGCCTCGATTCAAGGGTCGTTCTCCGATTACCATCATTCCTTGCACCTGTCAAGCTTGCAGTAATGCCTCTCGTCAAAAAGGACGGACTTCCCGATATCGCGGAAAAAATCGTTCATGACCTGAAGTTTGTATTCAATTGCCAGTACGACGACAAGGACTCTATCGGAAGGCGGTACCGACGGCAGGATGCGATCGGCACACCATACTGCATTACAATTGATCATCAGACGCTTGAAGATCTAACTGTAACTATCAGATACAGGGATTCAATGCTTCAGGAACGCGTGAGCATTTCAGGCCTTAAGGAAACAATAGCAGAGAAAGTAAATATCGGTACACTCCTGAAAATGCCATAGGATGAAAAAGGTACTCATAATCACCTACTACTGGCCCCCTGGTTCGGGTGCGGGAGTTCAGAGATGGCTGAAATTTTCAAAGTACCTTCCCCAAACCGGCTGGGAACCGGTCATTCTCACAGTTGATCCGGAATTTGCAACCTATCCTGCTATTGATAATTCGCTTGAAAACGAAATCCCGGCCGGCTTAAAAGTCTTTAAAACCAGAGCAACAGACTATTTCAGGTTTTACAGCAGTGATAAATCAAGGATCCCCACGGCGGGATTTGCAGTTGATGAAAAAAGAGGTCTCTCCGGCTGGCTGACAAAATTTATCAGAGGCAACTTTTTCATTCCCGATCCCAGGAAAGGATGGAACAGGCATGCCTTCAGAAAGGCCTGTGAAATTATCGATGCTGAAAACATTGTCAATATAGTAACTACCAGCCCGCCGCATTCAACACAGCTTATCGGTCTGAAACTGAAGAAGAAATATCCCGGCTTAAAATGGACAGCCGACCTGCGTGATCCCTGGACTGATATTTATTATTACAACCATTTCCATCCGACCTTGCTCTCAAGACGGATCGATATTAAGTATGAAAAAGCGGTGCTGGAATCTGCTGACCGGATCATAACTGTAGGTAATTCATTGAGGAAATTGTTTATATCAAAGTTCAACAGGAATCCCGAAAGTGTCGATGTCATTACCAACGGATATGACCCTGAAGATTTCACGGGACTGACTTCCTCCACTCCTGAAATATTTACAATCTCATATATCGGGACTCTTTCCGATTCATATCCTGTTGAAGGATTTCTGAATGCGCTCGGTATTTTGAAGGAAAAAGGAACAGATTTCAGGCTGAAATTTGCCGGGATGGTCTCACCGGTACAGAGGGGGAAAATCTTAAAGGCGGCGGGTGGTTCGAATGCAGAGTTCATCCCGTATACAGGTCACAATTCAGCATTGAAACACCTTATGGATTCTTCGGTATTGCTGCTCATTATACCTGATCATCAGAGCAGCAGAAGCATTATCACGGGAAAGCTGTTTGAGTACCTGGCTTCCGGGAAGCCTGTAATATGCATAGGGCCGGTTGACGGGGATGCAGCAGGGATAATAGATGAATGCGGACACGGGAAGACATTTGAATATTCAGATTCAGATGGAATTGCTGAATATCTCGCAAACCTGGTTTCCAGGTCGGAAATAATCGAAAATTCATCACCCGAAATTTACAGCAGGAAAAACCTTGTTAAGAAGGTGGCAGCAATATTGGAGCAGCCTTTATAAATCCAATAACTACAGTACACGGCGAAATCACAGATTGATTTTATAACTGAATTAACAGTGTTACTTCTTTTAGACTCTGCGATCCCGCATAAGCGGGACTGTGGATAAAACACTTTATGTCCTGCAAATTATTTATAATTTTATTGTTAGTATATTCACATCATTATTACTGATCCGCAGCGGAATATGAAGATCGGAGTTGTTGTCGACAATGAACTTAACAACGATAAACGGGTCCTCAGGGAAACAGAGATCCTGAAGGAAGCCGGCCATGAGATCAAAGTACTCTGCTTTGGATTCGGCAAAACGGCATATAAAGATATAGGTGGAATTAATATAACGAGGATCAGGATAAACAAAAAAATAAAGGATGCACTATTCTTCTTCCTGAACCTCATACCTTTATACGAGTTTCTCTGGTCATCGGCAATAAAAAAGTTCATCCTTAAAAATAGTATTGAAGCTTTACATGTGCACGATCTTTACATGTCGAAAGCAGCCGCGTCGGGAATACGAAAATCAGGAAGGCAGATTCCGATGATACTCGACCTTCATGAGAATTATCCCTATGCCGTTACAACCTATAACTGGACAAAAGGCACTTTAAGAAGCCTGATATCGCAGCCGCTTAAATGGCAGCTAAAGGAGAAGGAGTATCTTGGATATGCTGACAGAATAATTGTTCTGAGTGAAGAATTCAGGGATACTCTGATCGAGTGTTATCCCGGAATCCCTGCAACAAGATTTTTACCCCTTCCAAATGTTCCCGACCTTGCGCAAATGGGCAGCAAAGAGCCTGTGACCCTTAAAGTCAATATAAGGAAAGATACAATTACACTGTTGTATTATGGAGTTGTTGCTGAAAGAAGGGGAATATTTGATGCACTTGATACCCTTATTGAACTTGCGGATGAGGGTCATCCTTCCGTATTTCTCGTTATTGGCCCCATCGACAGGAAAGACAGGAGCAGGTTCTTTCACATGATAAACATGAAAGAGCTCAGAGATAAGGTTTTTTATATCCCCTGGATCGATAATTCGGAATTGCATGCTTATCTTGAGATTGCCGACATCTGCCTTGCTCCTTTCCACAGGAATCCCCAGCATGAATCAGGTGTGGCAAACAAAATTTATGATTACATGCTTGGCAGGAAACCAGTCATTGCATCGGACTGCAAGCCTCAAATGAACCTTATTGAGAAATACAAATGCGGAATTATCTATACCAACAGTATAGAATTGAAAGAAGCAATAATAAAACTCTCTTCCGATCGCGCCCTCAGGCTCGAAATGGGGAAGAATGGATTCAACGCAATCGTGAATGAACATAATATGGGATTGAACAAAGGGAGACTGTTATCTTTGTACAGCCAGCTGCCAGATGCTCAGCAATCAGGCTTATCTTAAAACAATCAGTTAAATTTGAAAAACGGAACGGAGCAATAAATGGAGTTTTCTCATTTTATAATCACGCAGTTCAATCTCAGGAATTTCCCGCTTTCAAATAACAAGGAGTACGAACGCTGGCTTATCTGGACAAGAAACAGGATTTCGTTGTTCGAGGAGTACTGCTTACCCTCGGTTTTAAATCAAAGCAATATGAGATTTACCTGGCTCCTTTATTTCGACTCTGATACGCCCGGTGAATTCAATGAATTTATAAAGAAGTTAACATCCCATCGCTTTATAAACATCTGTTACTGCAAAGGCGCCGGGGATTTCAACACGGACTATTTCCGGGAAGTTATGGAGAGGACAGGAGAAGAGACTGAATGGATAATTACAACGAGGATTGACAACGATGATTGTTTGCATAAAGATGCTGTCAGGTGCATCCAGGATAATTTTACTCCAAGGCACAAATTCCTGATATCACTCGCATCGGGATATATACTTAACACCACCGACAGAACGCTTTCGCATTATTTCTATCCCATGTCGCCGTTTATAAGTCTTATAGAATCCCGGGGAGCCGGGGCTTCGGGAGTGTTCGAAAGAATCCATACAAGATGGGACACGCTCCGCCTGTTTGTAATCAGGGAGATCTGGCTCGACTGGTTCAACAAAAAGGCCAGGAAATCGAGGTTTATTCTTAAAAAGCCGATGTGGGTGCAAACCGTTCATGGTGAAAATGTGAGCAACAGTTTTTACAGGGGATTCCCTGTTCTGAAAAAAAGAGACCTGAGTGACTACTCAATCCGTTTTCCAACCAATCCGCTGCCGGTTAAAGTTATTGGCAGGTATTGCAGCTACGTTACCTGGAAAAGATATCTTAAAAGCTTGATAGTCAAAATAGTCCTTAACAAATAGAAAAATGAAGGAGGGAAAATATTTAAGGGAAAATTATCCGAAAATATATTTTTCGCTTGTTTCGCTGATAAATGCTTCAAAAAAGATCGCGCAGCCTTATTCGATCTACATCACCGACAGTCTTGGGGGCAGTTTTAAGGATTATTTCATCACTTCGGACATGACTGCCAGGATTTCAGCCCTTAAGAAAAACCTTGACAAGGAATCTTCTGATACAATAGATTTAATTATCCAAAGACTATTGAACTACCCTGACGAAAGGTACAAACACCGGTTCCCGAAACGAAGGGAGGTCGTTGGGGGATTGCTGCCTGTTGAAACGGAGCAATCGAGGGCCACAATTAATAAGAAAATGAAGATCAGTAAAAGAAATCTGAAGTTCCCCTCAAAACATTTTGAAGAATCTGTTTTCTATTTTTATCACGGATTGCTTTTGCTTCCACCTGAAATCAGAAAATATGTGACTGACCAGGATTTTATTGATGCAGGTGCATTTATCGGTGATTCAGCAATTGCCCTGGCGGAATATCAGTACCGGAAAATCTATTCAATAGAGATGTCACTGAAATCCATTGAGAGATACAGGGTCAACCTGGCAAACAACGGCATAAACAATGATAAATATGAAATAATAAACAATGGAATAGCATCAAATGATAATGAACCGCCGGTAAAACTTCACGACACAGGTTCATCCGGACTATCTTTCCTGAGGAGATCAGGCAAATATGATGAAATTTCGGTTGAGAAAAAATCCCTTGATTTCCTGGTTGACAAATACAGGATTTCACCCCGTTTCATAAAGGTCGATATCGAAGGTAACGGGCTTGAATTTGTGGAAGGTGCGCGGAAAACCCTGATCAGGTACAGGCCTGTGTTGTCGATAGCGGTTTACCATAATCCCCGTGAATTTTTCGAGATTAAGCCAATACTTGAGGATCTCCTCCCGGATTATAAATTCATGGTCAGGAAACTGGCAACGGGGATAAAAAATAACCTTTGTCATTCGGAAGTAGTATTACTTGGCTATCCTGAAGAAATTGTAAAGTAGCATATGTTAGAATCAATAAAAAAAGGCTCAAGGGATTCCGTTGTTTATGGTCTCGGGAATGTCGCCGTAAAGGTCATCGGATTCCTGCTGATCCCTTTGTATACTGATCCGAAGTACTTTTCAGTTGATGATTTCGGGGTCATTGCTCTTCTCGATATCTCCGGGATGATCCTTATCTCCCTTATGGCATCGGGGCTTCCGCAGAGCATGATGCGGTGGTACTGGGACAAGGATTATTCCGGTAACCAGAAAGGGATCTTCTTCATGTCGCTCGTATTTCAGATACTGATAGGCCTGTCGTTCTGCCTGGTTTTTATCCCTTTGTCCGACCAGCTATCCACAGTAATCCTGAGGACGGATGACTGGAGCC
This sequence comes from uncultured Bacteroidales bacterium, assembly GCA_963737255.1. Taxonomy (GTDB): domain Bacteria; phylum Bacteroidota; class Bacteroidia; order Bacteroidales; family VadinHA17; genus LD21. Next base: position 412,961 of record CAVTSB010000001.1, on the reverse strand, counting down.
GGGCTATTAAACTGGTGATATTGTCATCGGCATTGCAGGCAATCAATAACCTTGTAAACACCCTGATGCGGGTCCAGTCGAAATCTATGCTTTTCACGGTGGCCAATACATTGAAGCTTGCGGCTGTCCTGTTCCTGACAATTTATTTCATTGTTTTTAAACATATGGGGATAGAGGGAATATACCTGGCCCAGGTTACCGGAAACCTTCTTTTCATTCTCATCCTTTCAGGCTATACGCTGAAGAACTGCACTCCCTTTTTTAAAATGACTCTGTTCAGGTCGATGAGCAGTTACGGCTTCCCGTTGCTGCTTGCGAATTTTGCTGCCGCATCGCTGACCGCTATCGACAGGTATTCGCTCAATTCGCTGGCACTGATGAAATATGTTGCAATATATACAATGGCATATAAGCTCTCTTCTGTATTGAAGCTTGTAATTGTCGACTCCGTGAAAATGGCGATAACACCTATGGTCCTGCAAAAAATAGATACACCCGATAACCAGAGATTTTACTCCAAAACGCTGTTATACTCTTCTTTCGTACTTATGCTTGGGATTATTACTATCTCCCTTTTTTCCTATGAAGTCATAAAAGTCATCTCGAAATCGACTGAATTCTGGGGTGCTTTTGTAGTGGTTCCGGTCCTTTCATTGTCGGTGTTCTTTACGAATATGCGGGAGACCTCAAGCTACGGATTACTGATTAATAAAAAGACAGGGATTGTCGGGATGAATGTTGTAATCTCAAGTGTACTGAATATTGTGCTCAACATTCTGCTGATCCCGCTCTGGAATATGATCGGGGCGGCTATTGCAACGCTCGTTACACAATTGACCTACTGGGGACTGAACTATTATTTCTCGCAAAAAGAGTATTTCATTCCCTACGAAAAAAGGAAGATAATAATTATGTTCCTGACCGGTGCAATACTTTCCTTCACCGGCCTGTTCATAAATGAGATGAACATAGTTCCGCGGCTGATAATAAAGGTCATTTGTGTATTAAGCTTCCCTTTCCTTTTATATTTGTTTAATTTCTATGAAGCCGTTGAGCTGCAGACGATAAAAAAATTTATTATCAGATGGTCCAGCCTCAGGAATTTCAGGACGAATCTTAAATCGATCCATTCCCGCGAAAAAAATTAACGGGCTATAATTACCTGCAATTAGAATAATTTCACGTAAATAGATACTTTTGCCTTTCATCGTATTCCAAAAAGTCAGGTTTATGGATATCAAAAAGAAGTTCAGGCCGGCATTACCGCATATCATTGCGATTGTGGCATTCATAGCCATCTCATTTGCATATTTTTATCCCGTTCTTGAAGGGAAGGTTCTGAAAGCGAATGATTCAACAGTATCAACTATCAATTCGAAAGAAATAAGGGATTACCGTGATAAATTCCATGAGGAACCTTTATGGACAAATTCAATTTTCAGCGGGATGCCGGCATATTTGATTTCGGTAAAATTTCCGGGAAATCTTCTGAAGCATGCAGATACCGTTTTAAGGGTCTTCAAAATGCCGGTTTCAGTCCTTTTCCTTTCAATGGCCGGTTTCTATCTTTTGCTTTTAATGCTCGGAGTCAATCCCTGGCTTTCGATTGCCGGAGCAATTGGTTATGGATTATCATCCTTCTTCTTCCAGATCCTCGCGGCCGGGCATAACACTCAGGCGATCGCGCTTGCCTATATGGCTCCGGTGATAGGGGGGATCTGGTATGCTTACAGGAAGGATGCGCTCAGAGGAGCGCTCTTCACTGCCTTTATCCTGTCGCTCGAGATCCTTGCAAATCATCCGCAGATAACCTATTACGCAATGCTTTGCCTTCTCGTTTTTATTATTACCGAATTTGTATATTCAGTCAGGGAGAAGAGTGTTCCGAAATTTCTGAAGACATCTGTCCTGATGATAGTTCCCGTGGTGATTGCGGTTGGAGTCAATTTCGGCAATCTTTACACTATAAACGAATATGGGAAATACTCTATAAGAGGTAAGTCAGACCTTACCCTTGATAATAAGAATGTTTCGAAGGGGCTTGACAGGGATTATATAACAGACTGGAGTTATGGTGTTGATGAAACCATGAACCTTCTCATTCCCAACTACAAGGGCGGCTCGAGCAGGCCATTCGACAGGAATTCGGAAACCGTCAGGGCTTTAAGACAAAACAATGCCGGACAGCTGGTAAACCAATTAGTGAAATACTGGGGACCCCAATCAGTTACTGATGGTCCTCATTATGTTGGTGCGATAATTATCTTACTTTTCATCCTTGGTCTTATTGTCGTGAAAGGGAGGGAAAAGTGGTGGCTGCTGATTGCAGCACTTCTTTCAATTCTGCTTGCCTGGGGTAAGAATTTCATGCCATTAACCAACCTTTTCATCGATTATTTTCCCGGGTACAACAAGTTCAGGGCTGTGACAATGACGCTTGTAATTTCACAATTCTGCATACCGCTTCTTGGAATTCTGGCTCTCAGGGAGCTTTATTTCGGCACATTGGCAAAAAGGGATGTATTGAAAGGAATCAAAATAGCTGCCGGTATAACTGGAGGAGTACTGCTGCTGGTTTTATTGATACCCGGGATTGCCGGCTCATTCATAAGTCCTCTGGAAACTCAGGCGCAATTGCCCGACTGGCTGACAGCAGCACTGGCTGATGACAGAAGAAATCTTTTACGGATGGATACATTCAGGTCACTGATATTCGTCCTCCTGGGAGCAGCTGCGATCCTGGGATTCATTTCCGGTAAACTGAAAAAGGAATATTCGATTGCGATACTTGGATTGCTGATTTTTATCGACCTGTGGAGTGTTGACAGAAGGTATCTGAATGCTGACCGGTTTGAAAGGCCGGCTGCTGTTCAGAAATTGTTTACACCAACCCCGGCCGATGAATTTATCCTGAAGGATCCGTCATATTACAGGGTGTTGAATCTTACAGCTTCCACTTTCAATGACAACACACCGACTTCGTATTTCCATAAATCGATAGGCGGTTATCATGGAGCAAAGCTGAAAAGGTATAAGGAACTGATCGATTCATCAATATTCAGGGAACTTAATCTTTTCAGCGCTTCGGCTGATAAGGCGAAGACCATTGATGAACTTCTCCCTGTCTTCAGCGGTACTAATGCTCTCAACATGCTTAACACAAAATACCTGATCTATAACCCGGAGGCACCTCCATTGATCAACCGCTTTGCCATGGGAAATGCCTGGTTTGTCGAAAAACCATTGTTCGTTGAGAACGCCAACAATGAACTGTCCGCAGTCAATTCGCTGGATGTGTCAGGAGAAGCAGCTATTGACGTTCGGTTCAGGGATCAGGTTAAGGCTCCGGCCTATCCTGCAGGAACGAATGATAGCATCTGGCTTGTCTCATATCAGCCAAATGAACTGGTTTATAAATATTCGGCAGAAGGCGAAAAGCTCGCCGTTTTTTCAGAGATCTATTATCCGGCTGGCTGGAAATGCTTCATAGATGGCAGGGAGAGTGAATATTTCAGGGCAAACTATGTTCTTCGCAGTATGGTTGTCCCGGAGGGCGAACATGAAATTAAATTTGTGTTCAAACCTTCCTCCTATTATAGCGGAAACAAGGTTTCCCTGGCAAGTTCAATCTTACTAATCGTGCTCATTGCCGGGTATTTTGCATCAGGTATCATCAAAAAGACAAAGGTGGGAAAGAATGGTAATTCATAGTAAGTGTCCGCTATGTTCTTCCGGCAAAACAGCCTTTCATCTCAGATGTACTGATCATCTTGTGAGCAGGAAAGAATTTGAGCTTTACCGGTGCCCGGAATGTGGATTTGTTTTCACTCAGGGCTATCCGGATGGGGAGGAAATAGGCCCTTATTATGAATCGGATGACTACATCCCGCATGATGACAGCGCAGAAGGATTTCTGAACCGCCTCTATCTTGTTGCGAGGAATATTATGCTGAAGAAGAAAAAGAGGCTTGTGGAATCTTACGCGGGGAACAAAAAGTCGAAAATACTTGATATTGGATGCGGGACCGGATATTTTGCCGCTATAATGAAGAAATCGGGCTGGGAGGCCACCGGGATTGAGCCAAACAGCAAAGCCCGCGAATTTGCGGTTGCCAGATTTGGATTGGATGTGAAGGATCCGGTTCATCTTCCGGAACTGGCCAATAGCAGCCTGGATTTCATAACCATGTGGCATGTTCTTGAACATCTGCACGATCCGTTCAATTATTCAAAAGAAATAAGACGTCTGCTGAAGCAGGATGGTTATTGCATTATCGCCCTGCCTAACTGCAGCTCCTCCGATGCTGCTCATTATGGCCGGGATTGGGCAGCCTATGATGTCCCGAGACATCTGTGGCATTTTAATCCTGCAACCGTGAAGCTATTCTGGGAAAAGGAAGGATTTAAGATCACCGGCATTAAAAGGCTTTCCCTGGATGTTTTCTACATTTCAATCCTGAGTGAAAAAAATCTATCTTCCCCGATACCGTTCTTGTGGGGAGCCACAAAGGGTTTATGGTTTGCCCTGGAGTCAGCCTTCAATAAAAGCAGGAGCAGTTCCCTGATTTATATCCTTAAAAGATCTGGTTTTCAATAACGGTCGAGCCACCTGTACTTACGATCATTGTCGCCAAACCTGATTGCGACCGTTAGTTCATGTGTACCGTATGTCACCCTTTGTATTTCCTGGAGGGTAAAATCGAATGCATATCCGAAGAATATATTGGACCAGGATACCCCGAAGTTTCCGATAATGGCTTTGCTTGTTCTGTACGAAATCCCAGCCCATAGTTTCTGATCGTAAATATATGTGAATCCCAGATCAGCCATGGGTTTCATCTGTTCCGATGTCAACAAAAGGGCTGAAGGCTGGAGTTCGGTTTTGTTTCCCGCCACAAGGCTGTAAGAGCCGAAGAGGTAATAATGCCTGTCCATCCTGTAATTATTGTATGCGTCTTCGCCAATTTTTGCGGCTGCACCGAATATCTGCTGCGTTGAAAACCCGAAATTATACCTCGGATTCAGCACATATATCCCGAAGTCGGCATCCGGTACAAAGATCCCCCTCCGAAGCTCATTGTTCATCCAGGGTTCGTTCGGATCCTCAAACCTGATTTCATCCTCATTGATCTTGAAATGATACCCGGTAAAAGCAATACCCATCGAAATCTGGGTATTGCTCTGTACCCACATATGATATGAGTATGCGGCCTGAAAGCCAGTTCGCTGGACCAGTCCGTTCCTGTCGCTGAAAACATAGCCTCCCACGCCGATCTTACCGTCAGTCTTAGGCCGGTATGTATTCCTGTCCGAGTTCCTGGCTTTCAGGACATAACCACGCTTAAGCACCCGTCCCTGACCGCTGAAGGAAAAAGTCCTGGGGGCACCGGCATATCCAATCCATTGTTCCCTGGCTGTAAGGCTAAAGCTTGTATAACCATCACTTCCGGCTACTGCGGGATTAATCAGATACTTATTGTACAGATACTGGCTATATAGAGGCAGCTGCTGCCCTTCTGCAGCTGCGGTGAAGAGTATTAACAATGAAATGAATGCCAGCTTTCTCACAATAACTCAATTTATATAATTACTTCACAATCGTCACATGACCAATAATCAGCCTTGATCCGTTATGCAGATCAATCGTATAATGATAAGAGTCGACCGGAAGCACAGCATCCTTACTTCTTCCATCCCATGGAACCGGATAGCCCTTGTCTGATTTCCAGATCAGTTCACCCCATCTGTTATATATTTTTACCTCGATTTCCGGGTATAGCTCCCTGAGCCCGATATTCCACACATCATTAATGAGGTCGCCATTCGGAGAAATTGCATTGGGGATGACCAGGCACACCTCATTCAACGGTTGGATCATCACAGAGTCACTTGCCGTACAACTGTTCAGGTCGGTGACTGTTACTCCATAAATACCGCTTATAGCTGTTGATATATTCTGAGCCGTTGTATTATCCGACCATCTGTATGTATAAGCCGGGCCTATTCCGCCGGTAACAGTCAAAGCAATTTCCCCGTCAGGCATATCAGTGCAGAATGGCTGTGTAATGTTAAAACTCAGTTTTATAGAATCAGGTTCAGTCAGTGTAATTATCGAATCGGCCTGGCAATTATTAGAGTCGTTTATTATAATCCTATAGTCACCAGCCTTAAGTTCATTCCTTGTGTTTCCAATTTCGCCATCGGCCCACAGATATTCAACCGGCCCGGCATTATTGACAGCCGCGACGGTTATTGTTCCTGTTTTCGCCCCGGCACAATTAATATTAAAATTCCCATCCTGGCTTTCGGAAGGCGTGATGCTCATTGTTAGTCTGCCAGGCTCTCTTAAAGTAATAGTGTCAATAGCAGTGCATAAATTACTGTCTGTGATCAGCAAGATGTATTCTCCTGCCCGTAAACCGCTGATATCCTTTGTATTCCTGGAAAATCCATCTGCCCCTGTCCAGCTGTAAATATAAGGAGGAGTCCCGCTTGTCGGTTCTGTCACAATTGATCCGTCGGCCCTGCCAAAACAACTTATATTGAAGGTGTTGAATTCAGAAAGTACACTGTTGAATGTTAAATCCGGAGGCAGGTCAACTCTCGTTGAACCGGTTTTCACACAACCGTTTGCATCGGTCACGGTAACGCTGTAGTTACCTTCCGACAGTCCGGAAATATCCTGTGTGTGCTCTCCATTCGACCAGGTGTAATTGAACTGACCTATACCTCCTGTAACAGTGAGATTCACCGAACCATTGTCAAATCCCAGACCCTGACATGTAATGTGTGTCGGTACCAGCTCAATTGTCAGTTCAGGAGGCTGTGTCAGGGTGACGTCTTCCACTGTAATGCATCCGTTTGCATCTGAAACTTCCAGATGGTAGATTCCGGCGGTAAGGGCATTCTGATCCTCCAGTCCGTTCTGTACGCCGGATCCGCCTGTTGTACTCCATAAATATGCGTAAGAACCTCCACTGCCGCCAGTAACTGTAACATCTATTGCACCGGTGCCTCCAAAACAGTTTATCTGGAAGGATCCATCCGTTGACTGGGAACTCACCGAAGCTATATCAAGGATTTCAGGCTCTACCAGCTCAAAGTCAGGGCGGGGCACAAGAATACAGCCATTTATATCCGTTACTGTGCAATCATAGTTTCCAGCCTTAAGCTCTGATATATCTTCTTCGGTTGATGTAAAACCATCAGGACCCACCCACAGATAAGTATAAACGCCGGAGCCACCAGAAACTGTAAGGTTTATAAATCCGTCGTTACTGCCGTTACAGGAGATGTTGAAATTACTATCAAGGCTCCTGGATACTTCACTTGATTCGAGGATCATGCCGGGAGGATCAAGCAGGGTAAAGGTACCGGTCTGAGTACAGCCGAGGGTATCAGTTATCACCACGGAGTATCTACCTGCCGGGATACTGTCAAGAAGGGCCTGATTATTGCTCACTGTAAGCGATCCGGTTTCGGGGTACCAGAAATACCTGTAATATCCGCTGCCGCCGGTAACATGCGCTATTATAAAACCATCATCGTAACCACGGCAAGAGACATCTGAGCCGCTGTAATCGCTCTTTTCAAACGACACATCGATCGGTTCCGGTTCTCTCAGTTCTGCAGTCCTGAATGTAATACAACCATTTCCATCCCTGATTATCAGTTTATAAATGCCTGCAGGCAGGTCTTCAATGATCTTGAAAGTGGAAGGAACTGAAAGGTCATATTTATCTGTAAATATCCCGGTGTCCAGGGTATCAGCATCATTGCGTACGACCCAGTATTCATAGGGAGGTGTTATTCCGCTGCTGACATAAATTCTGGCAGTACCATCGCTTCCCCCCGGGCATGATATATTTATTTCGGGAACTTCCGGAACGGGGTATGGTATAATCCTGGGTGAAGCACTTAGATTGGCAATATTGATAGCTGTATCACCCTGGCATCCAAGGTCGTCTGTTACATCCAGGGTATAATATCCGGCATAAAGATTGGTAATTAAAATTGAATCTTCCATTACATAACCTACCGGTCCGGTCCATAGCAGATCATAAGGTTCGGCACCGCTTGAAATGATCGCCTCCAGCTTTGCCAGTCCTGTACTTGCCTCGCATGTGAACGGCTTGACAATATTAATACCCCTGGCCGGTTCGGGGTGAACCCTTACTTCCTGCGTATTGATATTGCCTGCAGGGCAATTCAGCGACGTAACTTTTGGGGTGATCAGGAACCGGACGGTTGTGACTGCCTGATTGTCGTTCCTGTAGATAAAGGAGAGAATATCACCAGGTAACCTGTCGGTGTCAGGATCTCCATTTCCCCTTACCCCTGCAGGAAGATCGATCGTATAGTCAAATCTTATCTGACCCGAAGTCATCACAGTCGGTGACTCCAGATGTATCTCAGTAGTATCCCCGAAACAGATGGCGGGGCTGATATTTACCGGGATCGCCCTTGGCGTAGGATTGACAGTAATATTAAATGACACAGAAGGTCCGCTTTCACAGCCGGCACCACTTAACGGTACAAGTGTGTAGGTTACGGTCAGGGGAGCATCTGTAGAGTTTACAAGATTATCTGCGAGGACATATCCTTCACCTAATCCGGAAGCACTGGCCGTATAACCTGTCAATCCTGCAGGTGAGCTGGCTGTGAGGTCGATCGTGACAACACCGGTTGTAAAAACGCTCGGGCTCTGAAGCGTAATATTTGTTGTTGTGCTGTCGCAAAGAATATCATCCGGTGGTACCGGGAAGATCCTTGGCGTGGGATTGACTGTTATTACAACAACCTGCGACGGACCCTCGGCACATCCCGAAGGACTAACCGGGTAGATCGTATAAGTAACCGTCTGCGGTGCATCGGTCGGGTTATGAAGTACATCATCTATTACATGATTTAATGACAGCCCTGTCACCGGGGTCGTGAACCCTGTAACCCCGCCTGTGGCAACAACCGTGTACCTGAAGCTGATGGCCCCGTTGCTGAACGTGCTCGGGCTGGTCAGCGTGATGCCTGTCGTGCCGTCATTGCACAGGGTTCCCTCTGCAACTACAGGTAATACCTGCGGCGTGGGATTGACTGTTATTACAACAACCTGCGACGGACCCTCGGCACATCCCGAAGGACTAACCGGGTAGATCGTATAAGTAACCGTCTGCGGTGCATCGGTCGGGTTATGAAGGACATCATCTATTACATGATTTAATGACAGCCCTGTCACCGGGGTCGTGAACCCTGTAACCCCGCCTGTGGCAACAACCGTGTACCTGAAGCTGATGGCCCCGTTGCTGAACGTGCTCGGGCTGGTCAGCGTGATGCCTGTCGTGCCGTCATTGCACAGGGTTCCCTCTGCAACTACAGGTAATACCTGCGGCGTGGGATTGACTGTTATTACAACAACCTGCGACGGACCCTCGGCACATCCCGAAGGACTAACCGGGTAGATCGTATAAGTAACCGTCTGCGGTGCATCGGTCGGGTTATGAAGGACATCATCTATTACATGATTTAATGACAGCCCTGTCACCGGGGTCGTGAACCCTGTAACCCCGCCTGTGGCAACAACCGTGTACCTGAAGCTGATGGCCCCGTTGCTGAACGTGCTCGGGCTCGTCAGCGTGATGCCTGTCGTGCCGTCATTGCACAGGGTTCCCTCTGCAACTACAGGTAATACCTGCGGCGTGGGATTGACTGTTATTACAACAACCTGCGACGGACCCTCGGCACATCCCGAAGGACTAACCGGGTAGATCGTATAAGTAACCGTCTGCGGTGCATCGGTCGGGTTATGAAGTACATCATCTATTACATGATTTAATGACAGCCCTGTCACCGGGGTCGTGAACCCTGTAACCCCGCCTGTGGCAACAACCGTGTACCTGAAGCTGATGGCCCCGTTGCTGAACGTGCTCGGGCTCGTCAGCGTGATGCCTGTCGTGCCGTCATTGCACAGGGTTCCCTCTGCAACTACAGGTAATACCTGCGGCGTGGGATTGACTGTTATTACAACAACCTGCGACGGACCCTCGGCACATCCCGAAGGACTAACCGGGTAGATCGTATAAGTAACCGTCTGCGGTGCATCGGTCGGGTTATGAAGTACATCATCTATTACATGATTTAATGACAGCCCTGTCACCGGGGTCGTGAACCCTGTAACCCCGCCTGTGGCAACAACCGTGTACCTGAAGCTGATGGCCCCGTTGCTGAACGTGCTCGGGCTCGTCAGCGTGATGCCTGTCGTGCCGTCATTGCACAGGGTTCCCTCTGCAACTACAGGTAATACCTGCGGCGTGGGATTGACTGTTATTACAACAACCTGCGACGGACCCTCGGCACATCCCGAAGGACTAACCGGGTAGATCGTATAAGTAACCGTCTGCGGTGCATCGGTCGGGTTATGAAGTACATCATCTATTACATGATTTAATGACAGCCCTGTCACCGGGGTCGTGAACCCTGTAACCCCGCCTGTGGCAACAACCGTGTACCTGAAGCTGATGGCCCCGTTGCTGAACGTGCTCGGGCTCGTCAGCGTGATGCCTGTCGTGCCGTCATTGCACAGGGTTCCCTCTGCAACTACAGGTAATACCTGCGGCGTGGGATTGACTGTTATTACAACAACCTGCGACGGACCCTCGGCACATCCCGAAGGACTAACCGGGTAGATCGTATAAGTAACCGTCTGCGGTGCATCGGTCGGGTTATGAAGTACATCATCTATTACATGATTTAATGACAGCCCTGTCACCGGGGTCGTGAACCCTGTAACCCCGCCTGTGGCAACAACCGTGTACCTGAAGCTGATGGCCCCGTTGCTGAACGTGCTCGGGCTGGTCAGCGTGATGCCTGTCGTGCCGTCATTGCACAGGGTTCCCTCTGCAACTACAGGTAATACCTGCGGCGTGGGATTGACTGTTATTACAACAACCTGCGACGGACCCTCGGCACATCCCGACGGACTAACCGGGTAGATCGTATAAGTAACCGTCTGCGGTGCATCGGTCGGGTTATGAAGTACATCATCTATTACATGATTTAATGACAGCCCTGTCACCGGGGTCGTGAACCCTGTAACCCCGCCTGTGGCAACAACCGTGTACCTGAAGCTGATGGCCCCGTTGCTGAACGTGCTCGGGCTCGTCAGCGTGATGCCTGTCGTGCCGTCATTGCACAGGGTTCCCTCTGCAACTACAGGTAATACCTGCGGCGTGGGATTGACTGTTATTACAACAACCTGCGACGGACCCTCGGCACATCCCGAAGGACTAACCGGGTAGATCGTATAAGTAACCGTCTGCGGTGCATCGGTCGGGTTATGAAGGACATCATCTATTACATGATTTAATGACAGCCCTGTCACCGGGGTCGTGAACCCTGTAACCCCGCCTGTGGCAACAACCGTGTACCTGAAGCTGATGGCCCCGTTGCTGAACGTGCTCGGGCTGGTCAGCGTGATGCCTGTCGTGCCGTCATTGCACAGGGTTCCCTCTGCAACTACAGGTAATACCTGCGGCGTGGGATTGACTGTTATTACAACAACCTGCGACGGACCCTCGGCACATCCCGAAGGACTAACCGGGTAGATCGTATAAGTAACCGTCTGCGGTGCATCGGTCGGGTTATGAAGTACATCATCTATTACATGATTTAATGACAGCCCTGTCACCGGGGTCGTGAACCCTGTAACCCCGCCTGTGGCAACAACCGTGTACCTGAAGCTGATGGCCCCGTTGCTGAACGTGCTCGGGCTGGTCAGCGTGATGCCTGTCGTGCCGTCATTGCACAGGGTTCCCTCTGCAACTACAGGTAATACCTGCGGCGTGGGATTGACTGTTATTACAACAACCTGCGACGGACCCTCGGCACATCCCGAAGGACTAACCGGGTAGATCGTATAAGTAACCGTCTGCGGTGCATCGGTCGGGTTATGAAGTACATCATCTATTACATGATTTAATGACAGCCCTGTCACCGGGGTCGTGAACCCTGTAACCCCGCCTGTGGCAACAACCGTGTACCTGAAGCTGATGGCCCCGTTGCTGAACGTGCTCGGGCTCGTCAGCGTGATGCCTGTCGTGCCGTCATTGCACAGGGTTCCCTCTGCAACTACAGGTAATACCTGCGGCGTGGGATTGACTGTTATTACAACAACCTGCGACGGACCCTCGGCACATCCCGAAGGACTAACCGGGTAGATCGTATAAGTAACCGTCTGCGGTGCATCGGTCGGGTTATGAAGTACATCATCTATTACATGATTTAATGACAGCCCTGTCACCGGGGTCGTGAACCCTGTAACCCCGCCTGTGGCAACAACCGTGTACCTGAAGCTGATGGCCCCGTTGCTGAACGTGCTCGGGCTCGTCAGCGTGATGCCTGTCGTGCCGTCATTGCACAGGGTTCCCTCTGCAACTACAGGTAATACCTGCGGCGTGGGATTGACTGTTATGGTAAGTATTTTTTCCTGTCCGTCACAATTCAATACGCCAAAAGTGAAATGAGGAGTTACCCTTATAGTTGCAACAATAAAGTTATCGCCGGTGTTGGTTGCGTTAAATAACGGGATGTCTCCTGTACCGCTTGGCGCCAATCCAATGGATGGAGTATCATTGACCCAGGTATAATATACAATTCCTCCGCTTGTAAGGGTACTTAATATAATAGGATCTGAATCTTCTCCATTGCAAAGGACCTGACTCTCAGGTTGATTAACCTGGGGCGTCGGGATCACAGTAACGACAACCACGGCGGGCTCCGATCCGCAACCTGTTGATGTGACAGGTTCAATTGTATAGGTTACAGTCTGTGGTTCATCAGTAGGGTTATGAAGCTGATCAGCTATTATATGATCCTTCTCAAGTCCTGTCACAGGGGTTGAAAATCCTGTAACTCCGCCGGTCGCGGTTACAGTATAATTAAAAGTAACCACTCCGCTGGAATATGTGCTCGGGCTGCCAATAACAATACTTGTCGTTCCGTAATCACAGATAGTCTGGGTCATAACACTGGGAACCACCTGAGGGGTCGGGTCAACTATTATTGTGAATATTTTGGAAGGCCCGTCACAGGTACGTCCGTCAAAAGTGAAGTGAGGAGTTACAATTATTGTCGCAGTAACGGGGGAATCACCCGGATTAACAGCAGTAAAGGAAGGAATATCACCAATACCTTCGGCGGCAAGTCCGATTGATTCAGTGTCATTTGTCCAGGTATAGGTGGTTATGCCAACCGTATTAACTGTACTGAAAACTATATCCTCTGTGGGGGTATCGTTACATTTTACCTGATTAGCCGGCAGATCTACCTGTGCCGTGGGATTGACTGTAATCGTAAAGGTAATGGGAGGGCCGTCGCAGATTGCCGATCCGTACTCAAAATGCGGAGTAACCTCAATCGTTGCAACGACAGGCTCAGTACCTGTGTTTAAGGGTATAAATTCAGGAATATTTCCTTCTCCCAGAGCTGCAAGTCCGATTGATTCCTGATCATTCGTCCAGGTATAAGTTGTTGTACCTCCTTCATTAATGGTTGTGAAAATTACCTCTTCCGTGGTGGTTTCATTACAAACAACCTGATTTTCAACCGGATTAACCTGCGGTGTAGGATTTATTGTAACTGCCAGATCAAAAGGTGTCCCGGTACAGCTGCCTACACTTGCTGTTATAATATAATGAACCACAACAGGTCCCGTTGTTATATTAATCAGTGTCTCCGTTATCTCAGACGTAGTTCCGCTTCCGTCAGGATTGCTTATCCCTGCCACCGCTGCCCTTGTCCAGGCAAAAGTCGCAGTGGTGCTTGAGCTTGTTGCCGTGTATGTGTTCTCAGTGTTATTGCACCAGTTGGCTGTTGCTTCGCTTGTGATGACTGCTGTCGGGTTGACTGTCACGGCAAGATCGAACGGCGTGCCGTCACATCCATTAACCGACGGGGTGATGATATAATGAACCATTACAGGCTCTGCTGTTGTATTGACGAGTGTTTCCTTTATCTCAGACGTAGTTCCGCTCCCGTCAGGATTGCTTATCCCTGCCACCGCTGCCCTTGTCCAGGCAAAAGTCGCAGTGGTGCTTGAGCTTGTCGCCGTGTATGTGTTCTCAGTGTTATTGCACCAGTTGGCTGTTGCTTCGCTTGTGATGACTGCTGTCGGGTTGACTGTCACCGAAAGATCGAACGGCGTGCCGTCACATCCATTAACCGACGGGGTGATGATATAATGAACTGTTACAGGTTCTGCCGTGGTATTGATGAGTGTTTCCTTTATCTCAGCAGTAGTTCCGCTCCCGTCAGGATTGCTTATCCCTGCCACCGCTGCCCTTGTCCAGGCAAAAGTCGCAGTGGTGCTTGAGCTTGTCGCCGTGTAAGTGTTCTCGGTGTTATTGCACCAGTTGGCTGTTGCTTCGCTTGTGATGACTGCTGTCGGGTTGACTGTCACCGAAAGATCGAACGGCGTGCCGTCACATCCATTAACCGACGGGGTGATGATATAATGAACTATTACAGGCTCTGCTGTTGTATTGACGAGTGTTTCCTTTATCTCAGACGTAGTTCCGCTTCCGTCAGGATTGCTTATCCCTGCCACCGCTGCCCTTGTCCAGGCAAAAGTCGCAGTGGTGCTTGAGCTTGTCGCCGTGTATGTGTTCTCGGTGTTATTGCACCAGTTGGCTGTTGCTTCGCTTGTGATGACTGCTGTCGGGTTGACTGTCACCGAAAGATCGAACGGCGTGCCGTCACATCCATTAACCGACGGGGTGATGATATAATGAACTATTACAGGTTCTGCCGTTGTATTGACGAGTGTTTCCTTTATCTCAGCACGTAGTTCCGCTCCCGTCAGGATTGCTTATCCCTGCCACCGCTGCCCTTGTCCAGGCAAAGGTCGCAGTGGTGCTTGAGCTTGTCGCCGTGTAAGTGTTCTCAGTGTTATTGCACCAGTTGGCTGTTGCTTCGCTTGTGATGACTGCTGTCGGGTTGACTGTCACGGCAAGATCGAACGGCGTGCCGTCACATCCATTAACCGACGGGGTGATGATATAATGAACTGTTACAGGTTCTGCTGTGGTATTGATGAGTGTTTCCTTTATCTCAGCAGTAGTTCCGCTCCCGTCAGGATTGCTTATCCCTGCCACCGCTGCCCTTGTCCAGGCAAAAGTCGCAGTGGTGCTTGAGCTTGTCGCCGTGTATGTGTTCTCAGTGTTATTGCACCAGTTGGCTGTTGCTTCGCTTGTGATGACTGCTGTCGGGTTGACTGTCACGGCAAGATCGAACGGCGTGCCGTCACATCCATTAACCGACGGGGTGATGATATAATGAACTATTACAGGTTCTGCTGTTGTATTGACGAGTGTTTCCTTTATCTCAGACGTAGTTCCGCTTCCGTCAGGATTGCTTATCCCTGCCACCGCTGCCCTTGTCCAGGCAAAAGTCGCAGTGGTGCTTGAGCTTGTCGCCGTGTATGTGTTCTCAGTGTTATTGCACCAGTTGGCTGTTGCTTCGCTTGTGATGACTGCTGTCGGGTTGACTGTCACGGCAAGATCGAACGGCGTGCCGTCACATCCATTAACCGACGGGGTGATGATATAATGAACTGTTACAGGTTCTGCCGTGGTATTGATGAGTGTTTCCTTTATCTCAGCAGTAGTTCCGCTTCCGTCAGGATTGCTTATCCCTGCCACCGCTGCCCTTGTCCAGGCAAAAGTCGCAGTGGTGCTTGAGCTTGTCGCCGTGTATGTGTTCTCGGTGTTATTGCACCAGTTGGCTGTTGCTTCGCTTGTGATGACTGCTGTCGGGTTGACTGTCACCGAAAGATCGAACGGCGTGCCGTCACATCCATTAACCGACGGGGTGATGATATAATGAACTATTACAGGTTCTGCCGTTGTATTGCTGAGTGTTTCCTTTATCTCAGCACGTAGTTCCGCTTCCGTCAGGATTGCTTATCCCTGCCACCGCTGCCCTTGTCCAGGCAAAAGTCGCAGTGGTGCTTGAGCTTGTCGCCGTGTATGTGTTCTCGGTGTTATTGCACCAGTTGGCTGTTGCTTCGCTTGTGATGACTGCTGTCGGGTTGACTGTCACCGAAAGATCGAACGGCGTGCCGTCACATCCATTAACCGACGGGGTGATGATATAATGAACTATTACAGGCTCTGCTGTTGTATTGACGAGTGTTTCCTTTATCTCAGACGTAGTTCCGCTTCCGTCAGGATTGCTTATCCCTGCCACCGCTGCCCTTGTCCAGGCAAAGGTCGCAGTGGTGCTTGAGCTTGTCGCCGTGTACGTGTTCTCGGTGTTATTGCACCAGTTGGCTGTTGCTTCGCTTGTGATGACTGCTGGCGGGTTGACTGTCACCGAAAGATCGAACGGCGTGCCGTCACATCCATTAACCGACGGGGTGATGATATAATGAACTGTTACAGGTTCTGCTGTGGTATTGATGAGTGTTTCCTTTATCTCAGCAGTAGTTCCGCTCCCGTCAGGATTGCTTATCCCTGCCACCGCTGCCCTTGTCCAGGCAAAAGTCGCAGTGGTGCTTGAGCTTGTCGCCGTGTATGTGTTCTCGGTGTTATTGCACCAGTTGGCTGTTGCTTCGCTTGTGATGACTGCTGTAGGGTTGACTGTCACAGCAAGATCCAAAGGAGTTCCCTGGCATCCGTTCACCGAGGGTGCGATAAGGTAGTGTACTACTACTGGGCCGGTCGAAGAATTGATAAGGATTTCGGTTATGGTCCCGCCAACGCCGCTCGCGGCCGGATTACTGATCCCATCAACCGCTGCCCTTGTCCAGACAAAAGTCGCTGCAGCGCTGGAACTGGTTGCTGTATAAGTGTTCGACATATTATTGCACCAGTTTGCGGTGTTTCCACTGGTGATTACCGCTACCGGGTAGACAACTACATCAACATTGTATGTAACAGAATTTGTGCAACCATTGGCGGTAAGAGAATATACATACCGGACTGTCAAAGGATCCGGAGTTGTATTAGTCAGGACTTCTTGAGGATTTCCCGTGCCTGATGCGGGAATGGCCGGAGTGATACCTGCCACGACAGCTCTGCTCCATGCAAAGGTTGTACCTGCTATTCCGCTTAACGGGGAATAATCGAATTGCATACCGCTACACATTCCTGGTGGTGTCAGGGTGCTCGTGAGTTCCGGGAATTGATTTACAATCCACGCTGCGAGTGTCTCCCATTCTGTACCTGTACAGCCTGCTCCTGCCGTGCAGCCCGATCGCTGACCCTGTATCTCTACCTGGGTATGACCTGTTGTATTTAAATTTGTACCGGGGGTATATGGTGTCCATCCACCGGCGCCGTCAAATCGGTACTGGTAAATATCCGAACAGCCGGTACCTCCGCTGCCGGGAGTGAAAGTGGCCGATACTGCCTGACCCGCACATACTGCTGCCAGATCGGGTGTCCTGGCCAGAAGAGCCGGTCCCGTTGGTTGCGGATTAACACTCCATGTTGCCAGTGTGGCCCATGCTGTACCCGTACACCCAGCTCCTGCCGTGCAGCCCGATCGCTGACCCTGTATCTCTACCTGGGTATGACCTGTTGTATTTAAATTTGTACCGGGGGTATATGGTGTCCATCCACCGGCGCCGTCAAATCGGTACTGGTAAATATCCGAACAGCCGGTACCTCCGCTGCCGGGAGTGAAAGTGGCCGATACTGCCTGACCCGCACATACTGCTGCCAGATCGGGTGTCCTGGCCAGAAGAGCCGGTCCCGTTGGTTGCGGATTAACACTCCATGTTGCCAGTGTGGCCCATGCTGTACCCGTACACCCAGCTCCTGCCGTGCAGCCCGATCGCTGACCCTGTATCTCTACCTGGGTATGACCTGTTGTATTTAAATTTGTACCGGGGGTATATGGTGTCCATCCACCGGCGCCGTCAAAACGGTACTGGTAACTATCCGAACACCCGGTACCTCCGCTGCCGGGTGTGAAAGTGGCCGATACTGCCTGACCCGCACATACTGCTGCCAGATCGGGTGTCCTGGCCAGAAGAGCCGGTCCCGTGGGCTGCGGATTAACACTCCATGTTGCCAGTGTGGCCCATGCTGTACCCGTACACCCTGCTCCTGCCGTGCAGCCCGATCGCTGACCCTGTATCTCTACCTGGGTATGACCTGTTGTATTTAAATTTGTACCGGGGGTATATGGTGTCCATCCACCGGCGCCGTCAAATCGGTACTGGTAAATATCCGAACAGCCGGTACCTCCGCTGCCGGGAGTGAAAGTGGCCGATACTGCCTGACCCGCACATACTGCTGCCAGATCGGGTGTCCTGGCCAGAAGAGCCGGTCCCGTGGGCTGCGGATTAACACTCCATGTTGCCAGTGTGGCCCATGCTGTACCAGTACACCCTGCTCCTGCCGTGCAGCCCGATCGCTGACCCTGTATCTCTACCTGGGTATGACCTGTTGTATTTAAATTTGTACCGGGGGTATATGGTGTCCATCCACCGGCGCCGTCAAATCGGTACTGGTAAATATCCGAACATCCGGTACCTCCGCTGCCCGGTGTGAAAGTGGCCGATACTGCCTGACCCGCACATACTGCTGCCAGATCGGGTGTCCTGGCCAGAAGAGCCGGTCCCGTTGGCTGCGGATTAACACTCCATGTTGCCAGTGTGGCCCATGCTGTACCCGTACAGCCCGCTCCTGCCGTGCAGCCCGATCGCTGACCCTGTATCTCTACCTGGGTATGACCTGTTGTATTTAAATTTGTACCGGGGGTATATGGTGTCCATCCACCGGCGCCGTCAAAACGGTACTGGTAAATATCCGAACAGCCGGTACCTCCGCTGCCGGGTGTGAAAGTGGCCGATACTGCCTGACCCGCACATACTGCTGCCAGATCGGGTGTCCTGGCCAGAAGAGCCGGTCCCGTTGGCTGCGGATTAACACTCCATGTTGCCAGTGTGGCCCATGCTGTACCCGTACAGCCCGCTCCTGCCGTGCAGCCCGATCGCTGACCCTGTATCTCTACCTGGGTATGACCTGTTGTATTTAAATTTGTACCGGGGGTATATGGTGTCCATCCACCGGCGCCGTCAAATCGGTACTGGTAAATATCCGAACAGCCGGTACCTCCGCTGCCGGGTGTGAAAGTGGCCGATACTGCCTGACCCGCACATACTGCTGCCAGATCGGGTGTCCTGGCCAGAAGAGCCGGTCCCGTGGGCTGCGGATTAACACTCCATGTTGCCAGTGTGGCCCATGCTGTACCCGTACACCCTGCTCCTGCCGTGCAGCCCGATCGCTGACCCTGTATCTCTACCTGGGTATGACCTGTTGTATTTAAATTTGTACCGGGGGTATATGGTGTCCATCCACCGGTGCCGTCAAAACGGTACTGGTAAATATCCGAACATCCGGTACCTCCGCTGCCGGGTGTGAAAGTGGCCGATACTGCCTGACCCGCACATACTGCTGCCAGATCGGGTGTCCTGGCCAGAAGAGCCGGTCCCGTTGGCTGCGGATTAACACTCCATGTTGCCAGTGTGGCCCATGCTGTACCCGTACACCCTGCTCCTGCCGTGCAGCCCGATCGCTGACCCTGTATCTCTACCTGGGTATGACCTGTTGTATTTAAATTTGTACCGGGGGTATATGGTGTCCATCCACCGGCGCCGTCAAATCGGTACTGGTAAATATCCGAACAGCCGGTACCTCCGCTGCCGGGAGTGAAAGTGGCCGATACTGCCTGACCCGCACATACTGCTGCCAGATCGGGTGTCCTGGCCAGAAGAGCCGGTCCCGTGGGCTGCGGATTAACACTCCATGTTGCCAGTGTGGCCCATGCTGTACCCGTACAGCCCGCTCCTGCCGTGCAGCCCGATCGCTGACCCTGTATCTCTACCTGGGTATGACCTGTTGTATTTAAATTTGTACCGGGGGTATATGGTGTCCATCCACCGGCGCCGTCAAATCGGTACTGGTAAATATCCGAACAGCCGGTACCTCCGCTGCCGGGAGTGAAAGTGGCCGATACTGCCTGACCCGCACATACTGCTGCCAGATCGGGTGTCCTGGCCAGAAGAGCCGGTCCCGTTGGTTGCGGATTAACACTCCATGTTGCCAGTGTGGCCCATGCTGTACCCGTACACCCAGCTCCTGCCGTGCAGCCCGATCGCTGACCCTGTATCTCTACCTGGGTATGACCTGTTGTATTTAAATTTGTACCGGGGGTATATGGTGTCCATCCACCGGCGCCGTCAAATCGGTACTGGTAAATATCCGAACAGCCGGTACCTCCGCTGCCGGGAGTGAAAGTGGCCGATACTGCCTGACCCGCACATACTGCTGCCAGATCGGGTGTCCTGGCCAGAAGAGCCGGTCCCGTTGGTTGCGGATTAACACTCCATGTTGCCAGTGTGGCCCATGCTGTACCCGTACACCCAGCTCCTGCCGTGCAGCCCGATCGCTGACCCTGTATCTCTACCTGGGTATGACCTGTTGTATTTAAATTTGTACCGGGGGTATATGGTGTCCATCCACCGGCGCCGTCAAATCGGTACTGGTAAATATCCGAACAGCCGGTACCTCCGCTGCCGGGTGTGAAAGTGGCCGATACTGCCTGACCCGCACATACTGCTGCCAGATCGGGTGTCCTGGCCAGAAGAGCCGGTCCCGTTGGCTGCGGATTAACACTCCATGTTGCCAGTGTGGCCCATGCTGTACCCGTACAGCCCGCTCCTGCCGTGCAGCCCGATCGCTGACCCTGTATCTCTACCTGGGTATGACCTGTTGTATTTAAATTTGTACCGGGGGTATATGGTGTCCATCCACCGGCGCCGTCAAATCGATACTGGTAACTATCCGAACAGCCGGTACCTCCGCTGCCGGGTGTGAAAGTGGCCGATACTGCCTGACCCGCACATACTGCTGCCAGATCGGGTGTCCTGGCCAGAAGAGCCGGTCCCGTGGGCTGCGGATTAACACTCCATGTTGCCAGTGTGGCCCATGCTGTACCAGTACACCCTGCTCCTGCCGTGCAGCCCGATCGCTGACCCTGTATCTCTACCTGGGTATGACCTGTTGTATTTAAATTTGTACCGGGGGTATATGGTGTCCATCCACCGGCGCCGTCAAAACGGTACTGGTAAATATCCGAACATCCGGTACCTCCGCTGCCCGGTGTGAAAGTGGCCGATACTGCCTGACCCGCACATACTGCTGCCAGATCGGGTGTCCTGGCCAGAAGAGCCGGTCCCGTTGGCTGCGGATTAACACTCCATGTTGCCAGTGTGGCCCATGCTGTGCCCGTACAGCCCGCTCCTGCCGTGCAGCCCGATCGCTGACCCTGTATCTCTACCTGGGTATGACCTGTTGTATTTAAATTTGTACCGGGGGTATATGGTGTCCATCCACCGGCGCCGTCAAAACGGTACTGGTAAATATCCGAACACCCGGTACCTCCGCTGCCGGGTGTAAAAGTGGCCGATACTGCCTGACCCGCACATACTGCTGCCAGATCGGGTGTCCTGGCCAGAAGAGCCGGTCCCGTTGGCTGCGGATTAACACTCCATGTTGCCAGTGTGGCCCATGCTGTACCCGTACAGCCCGCTCCTGCCGTGCAGCCCGATCGCTGACCCTGTATCTCTACCTGGGTATGACCTGTTGTATTTAAATTTGTACCGGGGGTATATGGTGTCCATCCACCGGCGCCGTCAAATCGGTACTGGTAAATATCCGAACAGCCGGTACCTCCGCTGCCGGGTGTGAAAGTGGCCGATACTGCCTGACCCGCACATACTGCTGCCAGATCGGGTGTCCTGGCCAGAAGAGCCGGTCCCGTTGGCTGCGGATTAACACTCCATGTTGCCAGTGTGGCCCATGCTGTACCCGTACACCCTGCTCCTGCCGTGCAGCCCGATCGCTGACCCTGTATCTCTACCTGGGTATGACCTGTTGTATTTAAATTTGTACCGGGGGTATATGGTGTCCATCCACCGGTGCCGTCAAAACGGTACTGGTAAATATCCGAACATCCGGTACCTCCGCTGCCCGGTGTGAAAGTGGCCGATACTGCCTGACCCGCACATACTGCTGCCAGATCGGGTGTCCTGGCCAGAAGAGCCGGTCCCGTTGGCTGCGGATTAACACTCCATGTTGCCAGTGTGGCCCATGCTGTACCTGTACACCCTGCTCCTGCCGTGCAGCCCGATCGCTGACCCTGTATCTCTACCTGGGTATGACCTGTTGTATTTAAATTTGTACCGGGGGTATATGGTGTCCATCCACCGGCGCCGTCAAATCGGTACTGGTAAATATCCGAACAGCCGGTACCTCCGCTGCCGGGAGTGAAAGTGGCCGATACTGCCTGACCCGCACATACTGCTGCCAGATCGGGTGTCCTGGCCAGAAGAGCCGGTCCCGTTGGTTGCGGATTAACACTCCATGTTGCCAGTGTGGCCCATGCTGTACCCGTACACCCAGCTCCTGCCGTGCAGCCCGATCGCTGACCCTGTATCTCTACCTGGGTATGACCTGTTGTATTTAAATTTGTACCGGGGGTATATGGTGTCCATCCACCGGCGCCGTCAAATCGGTACTGGTAAATATCCGAACAGCCGGTACCTCCGCTGCCGGGTGTGAAAGTGGCCGATACTGCCTGACCCGCACATACTGCTGCCAGATCGGGTGTCCTGGCCAGAAGAGCCGGTCCCGTGGGCTGCGGATTAACACTCCATGTTGCCAGTGTGGCCCATGCTGTACCAGTACACCCTGCTCCTGCCGTGCAGCCCGATCGCTGACCCTGTATCTCTACCTGGGTATGACCTGTTGTATTTAAATTTGTACCGGGGGTATATGGTGTCCATCCACCGGTGCCGTCAAAACGGTACTGGTAAATATCCGAACATCCGGTACCTCCGCTGCCGGGTGTGAAAGTGGCCGATACTGCCTGACCCGCACATACCGTTCCCACATTTGGATTCTTTGCATTGAGAACAGGACCACCAGGCTGAGGAGCTACCAGCACCGTAATATTATCGCTTCCCGAACAACCATTGGCATCGGTAACTGTGTAGGTCAGATTATAGGAACCTGCACTTGATGTTGAAAAGACAGGATTTGGAATATTGGTAGCTGAAAGAGGAGATGTACTGCCGGTCCAGGCATGATTTACGTATACACCTGTACCAAAGGTCGGATGGCCATCCATGTTTAAAGTCCCTCCAACACAAACATTGGCAGGATCGGGAGTGATGCCTGCAACCGGAGGCCTATGCATACCTATCGTGAGATGCTCACCATCGTCAAGGCTGATGCCGGAAACCTGATAAGTTGTGCCCGAGACAAAAGTAAGAGCGGTAACAGTTGCATCTGTAAAATCGCCATCCGGATCCCTGAGAAGGACAAATTTGTCGCACGGAGGTGATTGCAGGGAGGATATATCAAATTTTATTGTTACAGACCCGGGTTCCCCGGTCTTATCGACTTTCCATTCCCTTCCCAGCTTCAGATACTGGTTCGGGGCTTCATTCGGAGACCATTCGGTAATTAAACCATTTTCATGGCCGAACAGAAGGTATTCGTAATCATTTAAATCTGATGGAGCCGAAATATTAAGAATCCCACCCGAGGTTGCATCATTATGAAAATTTGCCCCATCTTCTCTTCCGATACCCGCAACTTCATATTTATGTGTTGAACGAAAGGCATACTTATTTGCAGCAGCTGAGATCGTTAAATTGTATTTCGCAGCAAGATAACTATTGACAATATTGACCTGTGCATTATTTATCCTGTAGTTATAAACAAATAGTTCAGCAATATATCCTTCGAGTCCGCCATTATTTGAATCATAATGTCTTCCTATTCTTGGCGGGGGAGGAGTCAGGTTGCCATCACCATCTGCCTGAGATCTTTCAAGAGAACCGTTTACAAAAAGTCTATAAAAAGCCCTCGGTAATTCACGCATATAATTTATTACCGTAAAGGGAGCTGTTGAAACTAAGGATGTACTGACAAGACTTGATCCAATCCCATTGTTGTTGTTATCACGTTTCTGGAAACAATACTTGTTTCCAGTCACAATCTTTAAACTTGTCAGATTATTTGATAATATCGCCCTGTCAATTATGTAATCTCCCTCACCATCCGAAATGCCACCCGGATCATATCCCGGATCAACTTTAAAAACAGTTATAATTGAAAATCCTTCAGTCCCTGAAATCCCAAGTGCAGCCGGGTCGATAAAAGAATTGCCTGTAAACCGGATTGCCGGCCAACCGTTTACAACACCAGTCTGGTAAAAAGGTCTGTTTCCGACTGCTCCCTGAATTGCATTGTTCCCATTACCTGAAAAATCGTTCCATTGCCTGACACGGTCGCCATCTACAGCAGGAGTTATCCCTGCGTCAAGGTAAACACCCCTGACCGCATCCAGCCACAGCCTGTTGGAGGTACTGTTACCGACACCTCCAGGCCCGGTTTGTGCGTTGACTGCCAGACATGCAACAAGAACCCAGTAACCAAAAAGGACTAATAATCTATATATATATCTGATTATCAGTTTTTTTACAATTGATTTGAATTCTAAAGTCCTATGTCCCACTGAGATGTTCAATTTGTCAGGTTAGGTTCTACTAGACAGAAACAGAAACCGGCTTCCGGATCTCCTGTGGAAACCGAAATCTCCTGTTCTATTTTTAGGTCAGCTTTAATAACGTGTATCCGACTGGTTTTCTTATATGTTGCTAACACTTTATTAACAATTCGGAAATATGCCTGCTATTAATCAGGAAAACCTGAAAATATGGTATTCGCAAAAATCATAATATTAATTCCGAATGCTTGTCTAAGAAGTTAACTATCGGGAATTTTTATTAACAAAAATGCCGGATGAGTTTCCTCATCCGGCTTTTGTATTTCAGATATTCTCTTTATGCAGGATTCTCCATTCTGTGGGCTTCAGATGATCAGCATGGCATCACCGTAGGTTCCAAACCTGTACTTTTCCTTTACTGCGGTCTTGTAAGCATCGAAAAGCAGGTCATAACCGGTAAATGCTGCAACCATCATAAGCAAAGTGGAATATGGGAGGTGAAAATTGCTGATCAGCATATCGGGAACCTTAAAGTCGTAAGGCGGGAAGATGAACTTGTTCGTCCACCCGTCAAAAGGCTTCAGGTATCCGCTTGTCGATACCGAGCTCTCAAGGGTTCTCACTACGGTTGTCCCGACTGCGCAGATCTTGCTTTTATTATCCTTAGCCTTGTTGACAATCTCGGCTGCCTCCTCGGTGATCCTTATCCGTTCCGAATCGACTTTATGCTTTGTAAGGTCCTCAACATCAACACTTCTGAAGTTACCCAATCCTACATGTAAAGTGATCTCCGCAAATTCCGCTCCAATAATTTCAAGTTTCTTCAGCAGTTCACGGCTGAAATGCAATCCTGCCGTAGGTGCTGCAACGGCACCCTCATGCTTTGCAAAGATCGTCTGGTAACGCTCGTTATCTTCAGGTTCAACAGGCCGGTTAATGAACTTTGGAAGCGGTGTTTCCCCGAGGCTGTAGAGTGTTTGCTTAAACTCCTCATAGGTCCCGTCGAACAAGAACCTGAGGGTCCGGCCGCGGGATGTGGTATTGTCAATTACTTCAGCAACCAAAAGGTCGTCTTCACCAAAATACAGCTTGTTCCCAATTCTTATTTTACGTGCAGGATCAACCAGCACATCCCAGAGCCGCTGCTCCCTGTTCAATTCCCTTAACAGAAACACCTCAATTTCGGCACCGGTCTTCTCTTTGTTCCCATATAACCTTGCAGGAAAAACTTTGGTATTGTTAAAGACCAGAACATCATGCTCCTTAAAATAATCCGTTATTTCCTTAAAGATCCTGTGTTCAAATGTTCCGTCCTTCCTATTCACCACCATCAACCTTGCCTCATCGCGATTTGGAGTAGGGTAAAGAGCAATCAGTTCCTGCGGTAAATTGTACCTGAATTGTGAGAGTTTCATATTATTTTTATTATAAACTGTATTTTACGAAGTCCTTTATACGGAGCAGTTTCAAATTTGTTTCAATTCTTTGATATAATTTTCAAATTTTTCTAAAGAATATGCATTCCCAACTGTGAAATTACCAATCGCAGTCCTTTTCAGGGAGGATAAATAGCCTCCGCTGTTAAGTGCCAGTCCAATATCCCTGACAAATGACCTTACATAAGTTCCCTTGCTGCAAAGAAGCCTGATCATCACATCCGGAGGATTAAACGATAATATTTCAAGCTCCCTGAAGTTAACAGTGACAGGCGCAAGTTCCATCCCTATTCCCTTCCTGGCAAATTCATATGCTCTCCTGCCTTTTATCAGCTTTGCAGAATGGGCAGGTGGAATCTGCTTCTGTTCTCCGATAAAGCCCTCAAGTACTTTCCCGATAAGTTCCCCGCTAATATGATCAACCGGGTAGTGGCCATTTATCTCCGTTTCAAGGTCATAGGATGCGGTTGTCTCCCCAAAATGAATGTTTGCCACATATTCCTTGTCGAGATCCCGGAACTCATCAATTTTCTTTGTGGCTCTACCTGTGCAAATAATCATAAGGCCTGTTGCAAGGGGATCAAGTGTGCCGGCATGACCCACTTTAATGTTTTTGATGCCAGTGGCGCTCTTTATCATAATCCTAACCTTGTTTACAAGATCAAATGATGTCCAGTAAAGCGGTTTATCAAACATGAGAACCTGGCCTTCTTCAAAAAAGTTTTTTTGCAAATCGACCATTTACAGAAAGAGGATAGTAATCAAACCAAGAATTGTACAGTATAGGGCAAACCAGATCATTTTACTCTTTTTAACTAAATTTATCATCCACCTGCAGGCTAAATATCCGGAAATGAAAGCTGCAACCGCACCTAACAGCAACACTCCTGCACCTGCTCCTCCTCCGGTTTTTTCAATAGAAATCAGTTCAAGATAATTAGCTCCCAAAACAGGTACAAGTACCATCAAAAATGAGAATTTTGCCAATTCTTCCTTCCGGTTTCCAAGTATAAGACCCGTTGAGATTGTCGCTCCGGACCGTGATATTCCGGGAATCACAGCAACAGCCTGGGCGATCCCGATGATCAATGCATCAAGGTAACCGACACTTCTTTCGCCCCGTTTTTTAAAATGGCCTGTTGCAAGGAGCATGGCAGTTACCAGCAGCATAGAACCGATAAACACCATATCACCATTAAATAATGCTTCAACCTCATCTTTAAGAAACAGGCCCACAAGAGCCACCGGGATCATTGAAATAACAAGCTTAAGAATATACTTTGTCTCGTCGTTTAACGTGAACTTAAAAAGCCCTGTCAGCAATTGAATTATTTCTTCCCGGAAAACCACCAGAGTACTTAATACAGTTGCTCCGTGAACAACAATCGTGAAATAAAAATTCTCATCCGGATTTATCCCGAAAAGCGCTTTACCTATCTCCAGGTGGCCTGAGCTGCTAACAGGCAAAAATTCCGTAAATCCCTGGATCAATCCAAGAACAATAGCTTCAATCCAATCCATTGTTACTTATATATTATTACTTGCCGGAGTCTTTGGGCTTCTTCATAATTGCCCATATCTCAAAAACAAATCCGGCAAGTACCACAATCGGAGCCAGAGTTATCCTTCTGAAACTGAATATTTTATCGCTGAACTCATTTGGGTCATCCGATTTGCCCCCCAACATCAGGAGAAAACCGATTACTATAATAATAAACCCTATCCCAAGAAGCTTGTAGTTTTCACGACCCAGTGCAAAATTTACTTTTTCCTTATTCTCATTTTTTGTTGCCATCTATTCATATAATTTATCTTCAGAAATACCAAGATACCTGTTAACAGAAAAGTATGTTGAAATCAGATTGATCAGAATTCCTGCCATGATTATAAAAACACCAAGAAGTATCAAAAGTTTCGTACTCTCGAAAGAAAACATCATGAAAAACTCCTTTTCAATAAGGTAAAGAAGCCCCATGAGCAGTACCATGGCGATAAGCGCTGCCAGGATTCCATGATAGATGCTTCTGACAAGGAAAGGTTTCCGTATGAACGACCTTGTGGCGCCGACCAGCTGCATAGTCCTGATAAGGAATCTTTTAGAGTAAATTGACAACCTTATGGTATTATTTATGATAGTAACTGCTATCAGGAAAAGGAACGCACTTATTATTAAAAGAAACAGGCTGATTTTTCTGACATTTTCGTTAATCAGGAATAAAAGTGATTCCTCGTAATAAACTTCCTTCACAAAAGGGTATTCAAGCACATATTTTTCGATTTTCGCAACACTGTCAGGGCCGGTAAATCCTGCATAGAGGTATACATCGATTGTAGGTGGAAGCGGGTTATCCCCCAGGAAACTGATGAAATCCTCTCCAAGATCTTCTTTCATTTTGAGAGCGGCTTCATCCTTCGAAACATATTCCGTTGATTTTACAAATGGCTTGGCATCAAGGTCCTTCTGAAGCATTCTGATATCAGCTTCCCTGGCATCATCATCCAGCATAACGGAGAAGGAGAGGCTCTCCCTGAAATAATCGGATAGTTCCTTTGTATTAATAATGACAAGCCCCAGTATTCCAAGAAGAAAAAGAACAAGTGAGACACTTATCACAAGGGTCAGATAGGAGCCTCTGAGGCTTGCATTCGAAAAATGGTTATTTTTCTTTCCCACTTAGTACTTTTTTAACCTACCCCAACACCACTCCGGGCCTTTTCTGCGGTTGGTTTCCTCCCTTCGGTCGCCCCACTCCCTGAAGAGGTGCCGGAGAGTGTTAATCCACAAAAGTAATCCAGCCGAAATCGTCAGGTTCATCGCCGTATTGTACAGAAATAAGCTTATTGTATAGTTTAAGTGAAACAGGACCCGGTTTACCATCGGTGGCATATTCATAGACAACCTTTTTGTCAGGGTCATAAATGCTGGCGATAGGGCTGATCACAGCAGCAGTGCCGCACGCTCCGGCTTCAGAGAACTCCGACAGCTCTTCAACCGGGATCTGTCTGCGTTCGGTCTTCATTCCAAGCTTTCCTGCCACCTCGATAAGGCTCATATTTGTGATGGAATTCAATATCGATTCCGACTTTGGTGTGATATATATATTGCCTTTGATCCCGAAGAAATTTGCCGGACCGCATTCATCAATGTATTTCTTCTCCTTTGCATCCAGGAAGATAGTGTTTGCATAACCTTCCTCCTTGGCTGAACAGACTGCCCTGAGGCTTGCAGCGTAGTTTCCGCCTACCTTGAACGTACCTGTTCCCTTTGGTGCTGCCCGGTCGACATCTCTGCAAATCAACATATTAACCGGTTTTATCCCTTCCCTGAAATAAGGTCCGACAGGAGTTACAAAAACAATGAAGGTGTATTCTAATGACGGCTTGACACCAACCTCAGCGCCGCTGCCGTATAAAAGCGGACGTATATAAAGAGTTGCGCCTGAGCCATATGGAGGAACAAACCTTCTGTTCAGCTGTATGACCTTAAATATAGCTTCTTTGAACATTTCAACCGGAACTTCCGCCATCCTTATCCCTCTGGCCGAAGAAATGAGCCTTTTTGCATTATCTTCCCAACGGAATAACCTGACTTTACCATCTTTGCCCATATAAGCCTTCAGTCCCTCAAATGCTTCCTGCCCGTAGTGCAGCCCCGTTGCAGCTATATGAATATCAATATATTCCGAGGTTGAAACTTCAAGATCGCCCCATTTCCCATTTTTATAAACACAACGAATATTGTAATCAGTTTTGATATACCCGAATGGCATGTTTTTCCAGTCAAAATTGCTCATATCTGTTCTTATGAAATATCCGGTAAAAGTACATTTTTATAACCAATACTTTAAAGGTTACCTTCAGAAATTCTATTATTTGACATAAACCTCAAGGCCAGCTATCTGTTCAGCGAGAGGAACACTACGCAGTAATTTGCCGGTATTTGTACGAAATTCGTGGCTGGTCAGCACCTTCTTCTGGGTTTCGATCCAGTCCTGGCTCGTTGTCACAATCCCATGTTCGTTGCGTTCCCTCAGAAGTTTATCGGTCAGGCCGATATAGTCAACCCTTCCCAGGTAATCATACCTCGCATCGTGGAGAATAGCGTCGGCAACCGACTCTCTCCTGTCTTCAAATGAATTACTTATGATTTTCCTCGCTGCTATCAGATTTGTCTCCTCAAAACCAAACCTTGCAAGAACCTCGTCCATAAGCATGAAAGCCGCCTCCATCGGTCTGTCATAATCGGAAATATAACCGGTTATAAGGAATATTGCAGCAAGCTTGAGGTTTATGTATTCTTCCTCCGGGAGGTTTTCCGCAGTGGCGATCAGGTCGACCTGTGAGTTGATATTTTTTGAGAGGTATAAATTATGAAAATAGAGATCCGGCGGTGCCTCCTCGGAAAATACCTTGTTTACGGCTTCCTCCACATCCTGCAGCTTAATCAGCTGCAATTTAAACCGGAACCTGTTGTTCGGGGAGCCCTGCTCATCTTTCAAAGCAGGCACTATCCCTTCAATAAAATACATATCGAGCTCCCCCTTGTATTTGACAGGCATCTTGCCCCTATGCAGGCAGACAAAAAAATCCTTAACAAACTCGTAGGTCGTACCCGAAATGTTAATCTTTCCGGCTTCACCTGAAGATTCCATACGGCTTGCCGTGTTAACAGTATCGCCCCAGATATCGTATGAAAGCTTCTTGTGACCCACAACCCCGGCTATGACGGTTCCTGTATGAATTCCCACCCTTATATCCCAATACTTCATCCCCTGCAGCATCGATGACTCCTTGAGCCTGTTCATATATTGCTGCATCTCCAGTGCGGCGAGTATGACCTCAACAGGATTGGTCCTGTTCTTTTCAGGTATCCCGCCTGCACACATATATGCATCCCCTATGGTTTTAATTTTTTCAATCCTGTACTTCTCCACCACAGAGTCAAAATGGAAAAAGAACTTATCAAGCTCATCAATCAGAACTTCAGGATTCATTTCCTCCGCAATCTTTGTAAAGCCCTGAATATCCGAAAATAAAACTGTCACAAAATTATACTTGATCTTAGTGGCTTTCCCCTTGGCCATCAGTTCGTCAGCGGTATTCTTGGGTAAGACATTGGCCAGAAGTGCTTCCGTCTTTTCCTTTTCCACGATCAGATCCTCGGTCCTCTTATTTATTATTTGCTCCAGTACATATTGCCTGCGTGCATACCGCAGGTCAAGATGCTCATAAAAGACCCAGGACAGCAGAAAAAACAAAACAAAGTACAATATGACGGCAAGCCTTGAAAAGTACCATAACGGCCTTATAATGAAAGATACCGGGGCCAATTCCCTTACCTGGCCGCCGCTTTCCCTCATCCAGGCATGAAAGGTATACCTTCCTGCAGGAAGACTTGTATATTCCTTGAATCCTCTCTTTTCCCAGGATGTCCTGCCCTTTTCAAAGCCTGATAACTGAAACTGATATTCCGTACCCTCCCCGGGATCGAGTGTGAATCCTATATTATTCTCCCTGAAACTGAAAATAAATACCTTACCATCAGCATCACTTTTATAGTCGGGGTATATGTAAATTACCGAGTCATTGTTCAGCGTTATTGTCAGGATTGAAGGAGACTGACCCGAATATATGGAGTATCCGGCTGTCAATGACATGGACATCAATAAGAAAAAAACAGACAGCATCAAAGGGAAAATAAATTTTCTCGCCAGCAGCATACCCATTAAAATCCGATCTAAATTCAAATGTATCAATTAACTTTAATTATTCATAACCTTTGAGAACCTTTATGCAATCGCCCGTGATCCTTTTTTGTAATTTCGTCCGGAATAAGGAAAGGTTTATGGAGTTAATATTTGCTTCGAACAATAAAAACAAGATCAGGGAGATCAACCATGTCCTGGGTGACAGTTTCAAGCTTCTGAGCCTGGCCGACATCGATATGGAGGATGATATTCCCGAAAATGAGTTGACCCTGGAGGGAAATGCACTTCTAAAAGCCAGGCATGTTTTTAATATCACGGGAATGAACGTTTTTGCCGATGATACCGGACTTGAAGTTGAGGCATTGGATGGGAGGCCGGGTGTTCATTCGGCAAGGTTTGCCGGCGTTAACAAGGATTCAGACGCCAATATTGAAAAGCTGCTTCTGCTTCTTCGCAATTCAAACAACCGGAAAGCACGCTTCAGAACTGTCATTGCACTCATTCTCGATGGCAATGAACATATCTTCGAGGGAATAGTGTCAGGCACAATATTAAGTGAAAAGAGAGGAAGAAACGGTTTCGGATATGATCCTGTGTTTGTGCCGGAAGGCAGGAAGCATACATTTGCCGAAATGGATCTGAATGAAAAGAACATGATGTCGCACAGGGCAAGGGCCTTTGAAAAGCTAAGATCCTTCCTTTCATCTTCAGGCGTGTCAGAAAAAAAAGGACCAATTTAACAATTGGTTACCGGATGAAAAAGATCTTGTACTTAACATTTTTACTCCTGTTGTTACCACACCTGTACGGTCAGATGCCAGTTGGTTCATGGTCAGCTCATCTGAGATTCAACACCTCAAAAAATATTGCAGCAGGCAGCAATGAGATCTATTCATCTACCGGGTCCGCTATCCTTGTTTATAATAAGGAATTCAGCGAACTTAAAAAATTATCGACTGTAAACGGTCTTTCCGCGACCGGGATCAGCACAATAGCGTGGTCGGAGGAGAATGAAACCCTGATTATAGGCTATAACAGTTCAAATATTGATCTGGTCAGGAACAACACAATTTATAATATTCCTGATATCCTGAACACGTACATCGCGGGTGAAAAGAGAATAAATACGATTGTACCATCCGGCCGTTACGCTTACCTGGCGACTGGCTTTGGTATAGTTGTCGTTGATCTTATTAAAAGAGAGATCCACGACACATGGAGGCCGGGTCCTGGTCCCGATCCGGTCATTGTTTACGATGTTGCATTCGGGAATAACAAAGTATATGCAGCTACTGATATGGGGGTATGGTATGGTGATCTTTCGAACCAGGGGCTTGCCTATTTCGGCAACTGGGAACAGGTGACGGAATTGCCTGATCCGGATTCAAGATGCACACTTGTCTTGTTTACAGGCAATGAATTATATGTGAACATATCACAAACCCCTTCCGAAGGTGATTCAATTTTCAAAATTGACGGAGAAGCATCACTTTTTTCATTTACACCCGGAGTGTTCAACAGGTCGTTCGACAACTCCCCTGACGGATTTACGGTTTCCTCATCAGACTTCTCGAGATTTTATTCTTCTGACGGATCCCTGAAATACTCGATCGCCTCGTATGGCTGGGGAACTCCCGATATATCGCAGACTATTGCGGAAGCCGGAGTGACCTGGCTGGCGGATCTGGAACACGGCCTCATCAGGAGTCCTGGCAATACTGATTTCGAAATACTCTCACTTCCGGGGCCGGCAAGCGATTTTGCTGCAAATATCACATCCGCAGGCGGGAGAACGATCATTTGCGCGGGAGGAACTGATTATACCCATACAAAGCCCGGGAGACCATTCCAGGTTTCGGTCCATGAGGCGGGTCAGTTTCTCAGTATTGCTCCCGCTGGCCTGAGTGATGCCGTTAAATCATTCATCGATCCGGATAATAGCAACCATTTCTTTGTTGCATCATATGGAGACGGACTGCTGGAATTCAATAACAATACCATTACCGGGCAGTTCAATGCTGGCAATACACCTCAACTGGCAATAAATTCAGGGAATTCCGGAACAATGATCCGGGGGCTTGCGATGGACAGGGAAAAAAATCTATGGATAACGCAGACTGGCACGACAGGAAGCATTAAAATTCTGAAGGCTGACGGTAGCTGGATTGTAAATCCATTAACTACGGGGTCGCCTGCAGCCGGAGACATTATTTCTACCTCCGGGGGACAGAAATGGATTGTCCTGCCCGGCGGTTATGGACTGTTTGTCATTGATGATAATGACACCCCTCTGGTCTTCTCCGATGACAGATCAATCAGGTTTACTGTAACCGATACGGACGGCAAAACTATTCCAAATGTATTTTCGGTGGCTGAGGATCTGGATGGGAATATCTGGGCGGGCACTGACCAGGGGCCGGTCATTTACTATAATGCCGGGAGGATCTTTGAGCCTGATTTCAGGGCAGGCAGGATAAAGGTTCCGCGTAACGACGGAAGCGGACTTGCAGATTATATGCTTGGTACCGAAACTATTACTTCAATAGCTGTTGACGGGGCCAACCGGAAATGGGTTGGAACAAAGAGTTCAGGGGCCTATCTCTTATCAGCTGATGGTACCGCGATGGTGAAAAACTTCAATACCGGGAACAGCCCGCTCTTTTCGGATTCGATAGCATCAGTGGCCGTCGACAACAAGACAGGTGAAGTGTGGTTTGGCACATCCAGAGGTGCCATCTCAGTCAGGGAGGTGGCTACCCTGGGAAGCGGGGACTTCAATAATGTGTATGCTTTCCCGAATCCTGTAAGGGAGGACTACAACGGGAATGTAACAATAACAGGGTTATTGCGCGACACGGAGGTAAAAATTACCGATATAAGCGGAAATCTTGTCTTTGAGACCATGTCGGAGGGTGGCCAGGCTGAATGGGACCTTAGCACTTTCACCGGCAAACGGGTCAAGACTGGCGTATATGTTGTTTTTTGTTCAGGTGCTGAGGGATCAAGGTCATCAGTCACAAAAATCCTGGTCGTGGGAAACTGATCAACCGGTAATAAGATTCTGTATTCTTTCGATCTGAAGCTGTTTGTTCACCTCTCTCAGGCTCCTGGCTGTTTTGGTAAAATATTGATGCCCGGAAATGAATTTAACCTGCATCTTATTCCAGTCATTCAGTTCCTTCATCTTGTTCTGCGCTTTAAGTTCTTCAAACAGGGTGTTCGACACGGGGATAAAATCGCTTCTGCCCAGATAGTCGAGATCCGAGTCACAGATAATCTCTTCAAGAAGGTTTGAAGGTTCAGGCGGCAGCCTGGTTGCCAGAATAATTGAACATATAGTGTCAATCTGATCGGGGGTGTAATTGTACCGTGGAAGCATCTCCCTGGCAAGCTCGGTCCCATAGAACTCATGGCCGTCGTACGATACAGTATGACCAGCATCATGAAAGAGTGCTGCAGTTTTAAGCAGCAGGATCTCCTCATCCGAACATCCCTCAGCCCATCCTATCAGTTCCACTTCGGTTACGACATCGACAGTATGCTTGACATTGTGATAAAAAAGATAATCAGGCAATTCTTTTTCCAGCTTGTCGAGAATTACTTCCTGAATATCGGTAAACTGGATGAGTCCGAACTTTATGCGGAATGATCTGTCAGGCACCCTGCCGGAACCGGCAACTGAGAGCTCTGGCTTCAGCCCCCTGACTTTGTACATCCCCAGGTTCCCTTTGTATTTTACCGGCAACTTTCCATAATATTCACAATCGAAGAATTCCTTGACAAGTTCATAAGTCATGACGGAAACGAGCACTGAACCATTCTCTGAAACAGTTTCAATGCGGCTTGCATTATGGACGGTATCACCTTTAATATCATAGCTGATCTTCTTCTTTCCTGAAACTGCAGCCGTCACAGGTCCGGTATGGATCCCGATCTTAAGCTCCCAGATATTTCTGTTCCCGTTTCTTTTCCGTGATTCAAATTCTTCGAGATAGTTCTGCATCTCAAGGGCAGCCATAACCACATCGACAGGGTTCGTAATGTTTTTGACCGGGATCCCTCCCGCGCACATGAATGTGTCGCCTATTGTCTTGATTTTCTCTATCTTGTATTTCGCTGCAACAGAGTCAAACTTATAGAATATCTCATCAAGCTCATCCATCACCGGAACCGAATCCATATCCCCGATCGCCTTTGAAATTGGATGGATCTCGGCAAAGAGAACAGTTGTCATGTTGAATTTCAACGAATTGTCCCTTTTTCCCCTGGCCATTTCCTCATCTGTGGAAGGGAAGTCTTTAACAAGAGCCTTTATCTTTTCATTTTCACCGGCAAGCTTCTCATTTATCTTTTCAAGCTTTTTAATCTGCTGTTCAAGTTCCTGGTTCTGCCGTGCAAGCCTGGCGATCCTTTTAACAAGCTCCTCATTTTTTGTTACAGTCATAAAGCACCTTGATTGACCGGTAAATATAATAATTTTATATTTGCCAGATCATTGATTGTCATGCTGGTTAAAACAAGGGGAGTAGTACTGCACCAGATAAAATACACCGATTCGGGTGTCGTTGTTCAGGCATATACGCGTGAATACGGGAGACAATCATTTCTTGTAAAAGGGATGAGAAGCAAAAAATCAGGCAGGCACAATGCCCTCCTGCAGCCCATGTTTATACTCGACCTTGTTTTTTATTACAAGGAATCGCGCAGCATGCAGCTGTTAAAGGAGTTTTCAGTCGCATTTCTGCCGGCCGGTATTTATTCAGATTTCAAAAAGAGCAGCATTGGAGTTTTCCTGTGTGAGTTCATGGCAAGTGTCCTGAAGGAAGAGAGTTCCCACAATGAGCTATTTGACTTCATTGAAGACTCAGTGAAATATCTTGACAGCAGTAAAACCGGCTTCACCAATTTTCATATTGCATTTCTGATAGGACTAAGCAGCTATCTCGGTTTTGAGCCTGGGATCAGGGCTGACAAAGAGGATAAGTACTTTGACCTCATGAACGGAACCTTTGTAGCGATGCGCCCTTCGCATCAGGAATATGCTGATCAGGATGTGTCGGATATTCTTGCCGGCTTTTTCCGGACATCATACGACAGGACCGGAAACATACCGCTCACGGGAAAACAAAGAAATGAACTGCTCGAGACCATGGTAAGGTACTATTCAGTTCATCTTCCCGGGTTGAAAAGAATAAATTCGCTTGAGGTGCTTAAGGAGATTTTCAGCTGACAGGAAAGCCTGTTCTGGAATATTTTTCCATATCTTTAGACTTTAATTAGAGCCAATTTCATGCCCATTATACCTTCGGTCATCAGACGGGTTAATACCAAACGAATACACCAGATAGAGCATTTTAAAAGATACCCCGTCGAAACGCAGTTGAAGACCCTTTTGAGTATTATTGAGGCTGCCGCATCGACTGAATGGGGCAAAAAATATGAGTATTCATCAATCCGTTCTGTGAGTGAGTATCAATCAAGGGTGCCTGTAAGGCCGTATGAAGAATTCCTGCCGTTCATTGAAAGACTGCGCAACGGGGAGAGCAACCTGATCTGGCCCGGCGAAACAAAATGGTTCGCAAAATCATCAGGTACAACTTCGTCAAAAAGCAAATTCATTCCGATTAGCAGGGAATCGCTTTGGGGTTGCCACTACCAGGCTGCAAAAGACATCCTGACAATTTACGTTCTCAATTATCCTGATACCAGGGTTTTTTCGGGCAAAGCTCTTACCCTGGGAGGAAGCAACAAAATAAACCAGGCCGGTAACAAATCAATATATGGGGATCTTTCAGCCGTTCTCATCTGGAACGCTCCTTTCTATGCTGAGCTTGTCAGAACCCCAAGGCAAAAAATAGCCCTGATTGAAGATTTTGAAGAAAAGCTTGAACTGATTACGAAGAAGACCGTAACTCAGAATGTGACAAGCTTTTCCGGAGTACCGTCGTGGTATCTCACACTCATCAAACATGTCCTGGCCCACACAGGAAAATCGAGTCTGCTGGAAGTGTGGCCAAATCTTGAAGTCTTTTTTCATGGCGGGATAAGTTTCACACCTTACCGTGAAATATATAAAAAACTTATACCCGGCAACCAGATGCATTATATGGAAACATATAACGCGTCCGAAGGCTTCTTCGGGATACAGGATGACCCTTCAAGGTCGGACATGCTTCTTATGCTCGACTACGGGATCTTTTACGAATTCATCCCATCCGATCAGGTGAATTCTGACTCCGTACATGCACTTACAGTGGGAGAAGTGGAAACCGGGGTGAATTATGCAATCGTCATTTCATCAAACGGAGGTCTCTGGAGATATCTTATCGGCGATACAATAGTGTTCACAAGCACCGATCCTTACAGGTTTCGTATTTCAGGGAGGACAAAGCACTTTATCAATGCCTTCGGGGAAGAATTGATAGTTGATAATGCCGATAAGGCTCTGGAAGCAGCCTGCAGAGGAACCGGTGCAATAATATCGGAATACACTGCAGGACCTGTCTATATGGGCGAAGTATCGAGGGGTACTCATGAGTGGCTGATCGAATTTGAAAAAGCCCCCGACAACATTGAAGAGTTTACTGACCTTCTCGACAATACCTTAAAATCGATAAATTCAGATTACGAGGCTAAGCGCCATAAGGATATAAACCTTGTCAGACCGGTTGTAAGGCAGGTTCCCACAGGCACATTCACCCGGTGGTTCAGGTCGAAAAACAAGCTTGGTGGCCAGAACAAGGTGCCAAGGCTTTCAAACACAAGGGAGTTTATAGAAGAGTTGTACAAGGTTGCTCACTCCAAACTTTAGGCACTCCAGACTTTAGTCAACTTTATCTTCTACGAAGTTTAGAACAATAAACAAATTTTGGTAATTTTAAAGACTGAAATAAGCTAATCTCCCATTTTATGCATATAGCAATTGCCGGTAATATCGGATCAGGTAAGACCACCCTGGCAGGACTTCTTGCCAAGCATTACGGCTGGACACCTCACTATGAAGATGTTGACGATAATCCCTACCTGAATGATTTTTATGAAGACATGCAGCGCTGGTCATTCAATCTTCAGATCTACTTTCTCAATTCGCGGTTCAGCCAGATTATTGAGATAAAAAAATCGGAAAAGACTATTGTGCAGGACAGGACCATTTACGAAGATGCATATATATTTGCTCCGAACCTTCACTCAATGGGACTGATGTCGACCCGTGACTTCGACAATTATTCCCAGCTTTTTGAACTGATGAGTTCGCTTATCCAGCCGCCCGACCTGCTGCTATACCTCCGGGCTTCGGTGCCTACACTTGTAAACCAGATCCAGACCAGGGGAAGGGAGTATGAGAGTTCCATACGTCTCGATTACCTTAAGAGGCTTAACGAAAGATATGAGGCGTGGATACAGTCATACAAGCTTGGCAGGATGCTTATTATTGAAGCTGACCATTACAATTTCCCTAATAACAACGACCATCTGAGCGAGGTTATTGACAAGATCAACGCCGAATTGCATGGATTGTTCTAGCCTACTCAGTTCCCATTTCCCCGATTAAGGGGGGTATCAGGGATTTTTCGATTCCACCCCTTCGGCCGGAGTTAGTGCTACCTCCACATAGCTTTCTGTATCGAGGTATTTTCTCGCCACCTTCCTGATATCCTTAACGGTGACAGAGTTGACAATCGCCTTGTATTCTTCCAGTGAAAGAAGCCGGTCGCCGTTAAGGTAATGGCTCTGCAGGGCTGACAACCAGTAACCATTTTCCCTGATTCGTGTCTCGCGTTCCCTGATAAGTGTTTCCTTCACCTTATTCAGGTCAGTTACAGCAGGCCCCTCCTTTTTGATCTTCTCCATCTCATTCAGTATGGTTTCTTTAAGCTTGACAATATTATCCGGATTGCAGCTCCATGATGACGTAATGGTGTATTCCGGTTTAGGAAGCTTTGACGGGCTTCCGTCAATGCTAACCCCGTAAACTCCTCCCTGGTCTTCACGCATCGATTCCCTGCATTTTATTGCCAGTATATCCAATAGTACCGTGAAGCCCATTCTGTATGATTCCTTCCACTTGAAATCACCTTTCCAAACCATCGCAACAAAGCTCTGAGGCTCGGAGTTCTTTGGAACCTCCACTTCCACCAGTCCTTCGGGGAAATCAGGAGTCACATCCTTCCATGTCTCTTTCCGGTCCAACGAAGGAAGTCCTCCAATATATTTTTCAAGCAGAGGCAATATTTCATCAGGCTTGAAATTTCCCACCATTATGTAAGTAAAATCACTCGCATCTGCAAAACGGTCCCTGTATATTGTTTGGATCCTGTCGAGATTAATCTGGTCAAGCTGTGCCTCGGTGGGAATGGAAATAACCCTGGGTGAATTCTTTGATACTATTTTTGACAGGGTATCTGAAAAGATCACCTGCGGATTTGCCCTCATAGGCTTGATCATGTTCCTTACCCTCGAAACATATGAATTGAATGCGTTCTCATCCCTCCGTATCCCTGTAAAATAGAGATAGTTTAATTGAAGCATTGTTTCAAGGTCCCTGGGTGAACAGCTGCCCGACACTCCCTCACGAAGTTCACTTATATAGGGATTTATTTTTGCAGTATTTCCTGAAAGTTTTTTCTGCAAACCGGTAAAATCGTAATTGCCCAACCCGCTCTGGGTAATTATTGTCGAAGCCAGTGTTGCCGACATTATATCGTTGTCGGGGTAGAGGGAAGTGCCTCCCGGGCTGTACGCTGTTATCAGGATTTCATCATTCTTGAAATCAGTCGGTTTCAGTATCATGCGCACGCCGTTTCCGAAGGTAAGTTCCGTAAAACCGAATTCACTGTTTTCTGTTCGCTTAATGACAGGAACAGGAGCCGGCTGATTGTCAAGGAGCGGTACGTCCAGAACCTTGTCGACATAAGCTTCGACAATCTTTGATCTGGCAGAGCTGATTATTCCGGCAACCTGCTGTTCGGAGGGTACCCTGATCCCTTCCTTTTCCTGGGCTGTTAACAAAACAAGCATATTGTTGTCGGTTGTCAGCGACTGGCCCAACTTGTTTGTCTCGTCGAGGGTTATACCGGGAATGAATTCCTTAACCATCTCAAATTCCTTCTTATAGCCGGGAATAGATTCCTGCGTCATATAATTCCTGATGAACTCGGCGGCATATGTTGCCGAAACTGTCTTATCAGCTTCATTTGCGGCATTTTCATAAAGTGTGAGTATCTCTTTCTTCTCCCGTTCAAGTTCTGTAGGAGTGAATCCGAATTGGCGCACCCTTTCATTTTCGGCAAGGATCACCTCAAGGGTTTTCTCAATCTGATTTTCTTTTGCGCTGGCCGACAATGAATAGACATCAATTGTCCTGCCTATGAATGAACCATAACTTGAACCGGCATACAGGAACGGAGCATCGGGCTTCATTGTTAATTCCTGAAACCTGGTATTCAACATGCTTGTATAGAGCATCCTCATAAGGGTATTGCGGTAATCACCATATGTTACCGAATTGGCATGCGGATGCTTGAACAGGATCTCGACGCCGAAACCTGAAGCCTCCTTATCCGTTACCACGCTAATGAGAGGATCGGTATTTCCCGGTACAGGATATTCGATTCTTTTTTCAGCATTTACAGAAGCGGGGATCCTGCTGAAATATTCCTTAACTTTTTCTTCAGCCAGATCCGGATCAATGTCTCCGACAACAACCACTGCCATCAGGTCAGGCCTGTACCATGTTTTGTAAAATTTTCGCAATGTATCGTAAGGGAAGCTTTGTATAATATCAACCTTCCCAATAGGCAGCCGTTCGGCATACTTCGAACCCTTAAAAAGAACCGGAAGAAATTTTTGCATCATGCGATCATCGGCACCCAGACCGAGACGCCATTCCTCAATTATAACTCCGCGTTCCTTATCAATCTCGTTCTCATCGAGGCTTACCTGGTGTGCCCAATCTTCGAGCACCTGGAAACCCCGGTTTATCCAGTCGATATTATCAGTCGGCACTTTAAGCATATATACAGTCTGATCGAAACTTGTTGATGCATTCAGCTCGGCTCCAAACCGGACGCCCATCTCTTCGAGCATGTCAACCATTTTGTTGCTAGGGAAGTTTTTTGTACCATTAAAGCACATATGTTCGCAAAAATGTGCCAGTCCCTGCTGCCCGTCAGTTTCACATATTGATCCGGCATTGATCGCCAACCTCAATTCAATCCTCTGTTCAGGTTTCGAATTCTGTTTTATAAAATATGTGAGGCCGTTTTCCAGCTTTCCGATCCTGATATTTGGATCGGCAGGAATAGGGTCATCCAGATTCGGACTCTGTGCCAATAATCCTGCGAGCAGGAATACCTGGATACACAGCGTTGCAAAAAGTCTTAAGTTTTTCATTGTTTTTATTAAATTTATTACTGTCTATATGGAATTAAACAAACAGACTCTGATTATTATAAGTAAAAGTAGGAAAATATTACTGCAAACACAATGAATCCGACCAACCCAAACCCCTGCACCTCTCTTTATCAAAGGAACTCAACCCCAGCCTCCTCTTTTGGGGAGCCGAAGTGAGTACACGGGTTTCAGAGTTGAAACGGCATGAGTTTTGAATATTTTAATATTCGTATTTGATCCTTTTCCAATAAAATATTAACTTGCTCCAAATACTTTAAAATTTATATTGTAATGAACTCCACCAGAAGAAATTTCATAAAGACTGCTTCAGTGCTTGCAGCAGGATCAGTCCTTCCTCTTGATGCGCTTGCAAAGGCAAGAATGAATGTTCCGGCTTCCGACAAGATCCGTGTCGGGCTTATCGGGGCCAACAGCCAGGGATACAGTAACCTTGCCTCAATTCTTAAGAATCCTGAGGTAGAATGTATTGCTTTGTGCGACATTGACCAGAACGTGCTTGAAAAGCGAACCGGCGATCTGGCCAAGCTGAATGTGGCAAAACCGGCCTTGTATGGAGATTACCGGAAGATGCTTGAAAACAAGGATATCGATATAGTCATCGTCGGAACCCCAGATCATTGGCATTGCCTGCAGTTCGTACATTCACTCGAAGCAGGGAAGCATGTCTATGTTGAAAAACCGGTCGGAAACTCAATAGCAGAGATAAACATAATGCACAAGGCTGCAAAGAAACATGGTAAAATGGTCCAGGTCGGCCAGTGGCAGAGGAGCCAGCCGCACTTCGTCGATGCCATAAATTATCTAAAATCAGGTAAGCTGGGCCGTATCCGTACATGCAAAGCCTGGTCGTATGTCGACTGGAAGACAGCTGTTCCTAAAGTACCCGATACACCTGTCCCTGCCGGGGTAAATTATGATATGTGGCTCGGTCCGGCCCCAAAGCGTCCGTTCAACCAGAACCGCTTTCATTTTACCTGGCGCTGGTATTGGGAATATGGAAACGGACTTATGACCGACTGGGGCGTTCACCTTGTCGATTATATCCTTTACGGCATGGGGAAATCGATCCCGGCTTCAGTTATGGCCATCGGCGGGAAATATGCATTCCCGGAAGATGATATGGTCACACCCGATACCATGACTGCAGTTTATGATTTCAACGACTTCACTATGATCTGGGAGCATACCATCGGCATCGGTCTGGGAAACTGGAGAAGGCCTCACGGAATGTCGTACATAGGCGAAAACGGAACGCTCGTCCTCGACCGCGGCGGGTGGGAGGTTGTACCTGAAAAGCAGAAGATTGAAGCACTGCCGGTCCAGAAAAATGTTGGCAACGGGCTCGATCTGCATATGAAGAATTTCCTTGAATGCATAAAGAACAATACTCCACAGAAGCTTAACGCCGGTATCGATATCGGACGGAATGTGGCACTCGTTGCACAGATGGGTAATATTGCCTACCGTACAGGGGAGAAGGTTTCGTGGGATGATGCAAAACAGTCGTTTAAAACCGAGACTGCCAACAAGCTCATTACTCCGGTTTATAACAACGGGTATAAATTACCGGTTTACTAAACCTTTAATGATGACATAGATCCGGGGGTTCTTATTCTTCGATTATCTTAATGAGCTTCCCTGCCTGCACCTGGCTTGTAAGCTCAAGATTATTCAGGAGTGCCAATTCCTCATACCGGGCCTGTTTTACTCCCAGTGAATTGAAAGCAGTTGTAAGCGTTCCGGTCCGCGGGACCTTAACAACCTGGATCGTTTTAGGCTTTACATTGATCTTTGAGGCATCGGTAAGCCTTGAGAAATTTGTCATTGTCGACTCAAACAGGCGGTTGTAATTCGGATAATCAGCTTCTGCGGCCACACCATGAAAAACATAGATAAGATTGTTGTAGCTGATAAATGAAGAGAGAACCATGTTTTTCTGTGTTGCACCTGTTGACTGGTCCTGTACCGACTGGTAGCTGAGAGTGATTAGTGCAGGCAGTCCGTTAACCGTGGCTTTCCTGCTGTCCTGAAGTGTAAGTCCTATCTGCGAGATAGCTGAATCAGCTGCTGCCTCGAGTGTTTTTTGTGATGAAAGGGTGAAGAGGATCAGGGCTTTGCCATCACCCGGGATCATTGTAACCTGTAGTGGAGTGTTCTGGAGTTGCCAGCCTGCCGGAAACGGAAATTTGAACTTTAAGTCCGGATGATAGAAAATATTCCCTTCAACATAGCCCTGCCGCGGATCCTCACCATAAACTATACCGTTGATCATTTGAAGATAGCTGTCGCCGTTAACCTTATATTCAGGCAGATTAACTTTCGCCTGCCACTGGGTTGCCTTTTCATTGACGGCATTATACCTGTCGCCCGGATCAGGATGTGTTGACATAAAAGTGGGTACGCCTCCTTCGCTTTCTGACATCGACATTTTATCGAGAACCTGGAAGAAGTCGGCCATTTTGTGGGCGTCAAATCCGATCTTTGTCGAATACTCGACACCCAGCCGGTCCGATTCGCGCTCATTGTCACGGCTGAAGCTTAAAAACAGCAATTGCATTCCCTGCATGGCGTACTCGGCATATTGGGCGAATTTCTCAGAGGCGATCATTCCTCCGATCAAAGCCAGCTGGGCCAGTGTTTGCCTGCTTTGCTGACTGACGGTATGACGAGCTGTGATATGACCAATCTCATGCCCCATCACCCCCATCAATTCGGCCTCATTATTAA
Source organism: uncultured Bacteroidales bacterium (assembly GCA_963737255.1). Lineage (GTDB taxonomy): Bacteria > Bacteroidota > Bacteroidia > Bacteroidales > VadinHA17 > LD21. Next base: position 368,101 of record CAVTSB010000001.1, on the reverse strand, counting down.
GCTGGGCCAATATACCGCGTGTCAGGTAAACATATCCGCCGGGAACTGCGAAGGCATTGACTACCGGTGAATCGAGCACCTTCACATAGTAAGTGATATTTGGCCTGTGAGAGATCTTTCCGATCTCTGTTCCTCTGGCCTGGACAAAGGACTGTAAGCTCTTATCGGGATATTCTCCGAAGGTGGCTATAACCTGGGGATCGTATGATGCACCGAGCTGAACCTCCTGCTCTTCCGACATCAGCATTATCTGCCGCTTTCCGGTAACCGGATTAATAGCGCAGGAAACAACAAAAATAATGACCGCACAAAGTATTGTGATATCCGCAAGAATTTTCGACCTTTTCATGTTTGCAGATTTTAAAGTGAGATATTTTTTTGAAAAATGTACTTTATCTTAAATCCATTCTCAATTACTGCGAAAATATTCTTCTTCCGAACAAACAATTATCTGAATATTCCGGTTCGCAGAATATACTATTTGCCTTCCGCCGGTTTAATAAACGATCCGGACCATTTACAGATCAGTTCGACCTGTTCCTTTGTCGGTATCAGTTCGGGATTTGATTCCCTTGCGGATTTTGGCGGCATTTTAGCTTCAGTAATCTCTTTGCAAATCTTTGAGGCTTTTTTTGCTACCGTATCGGTATCATATTCATTCCATATTGAAAAATTCAGCTTTATCCTGGCCATAATTCTGCCATCACTGTTATGGCATTTCATGCATGAGGCTTTGAATATTTTAAGTACGTCATCAGGTATCGGAGCCGCCTGATCCTTATTATCCTGGCCCGAAGCCGCAAAAATGCCTGCAAATAGAAATACCAGGAGCATTTGTAAGGGCAAACCTTTTGCTAATAAATTTTTCATGGTGTTTTGTTTAAGATTATTTAATAATACTAAGATACGTTTTTCCTCTGAAATGTTCGCGATCTCCGCCCCTATTTTCAATTTCAGCGCGGAAAACTCCCTGTGCCTGGAGTTTCTCAACTCTAAGTACTCTAGTCACTCCAAACTCTAGCTCACTATATATTCAGATTAGTTACCTTTGAAAATATAATTGAAGACTGTCCCCCTGAAGATCCCCGCACAGAAATGACCGGCAAACTTAAAAGACGTTTATGGTTTAACTTATTGATTTTATCATATCTGTTATTTTCCTATTATTATTTCGGGGGATGGTGGAACTCTTCGGCCGGCTCAATTTTGATAGTGTTTTTCAGCTATCTTATATGGGACAAAGATTTTCTAAAGAAAATTGGATTGCAGATAGATTTTATGACAGTCATTAAGTCCATTGTTTTGGCCGGGGTAATTATAGTTTGTGCTTCGTTGATAATGAAATATGTAGCAGGCAGGCAAAATGTTGTGATTAAATTTACGGATTGGCGTAATTATTACCATGATATCTTTTACATACTTAACGAGGAGCTAGTCATAGGTGCGATACTGCTTTTTTTTCTGGTGGATAAAAAGAAGATTCAGCCAATTGTTGCTGCAGCTGTAACAGCTGTTTTCTTTGCATTGATCCATTTCGTTTTTTACAGGTGGATCTTTGATGACAGAGGGATAATAAGGATTTCGACTTTAACAACCCTGTTTCTTATCGGATTTGTAAGGAACAGCTTAATCCTCCGGACCAGGCATATCGGATATTCATGGGCGCTTCATTTCGGATGGATAGTAGTCATGTTTGGGAGTTCACATGTGGATAAGGCAACGGATAAGGGATTAAGCGAACTTGAAAGATTTAATACATATCTAGGCTCAATGGAGATGATTTTATGTTCGATTGTCATGGCAGGACTAGTGCTGGCATACTGGTTCTATTCTTGTAGTCAAAAGGTCGAAAGCTATAATCCAGACGGCACAGTAAAAAGTACTGACATTTAAGAAATGGGGAAAAATAAGAAATATCTGATACTGCTTTTATTAAAACTTCCTCTATGTTCGTGCTTTTGTGCGGTGGCATTAGTTTTTCTGGTTCTCGTGTCATGCCATAACCCGGCTGAAATTTCCACTGGTGATAGAACAATCTCATTTGATGAAGGCTGGCGCTTTATGAAAGATACGCTTTCAGGCGCGGAATCCCCGGATTTTAATGATTCAGGCTGGAGGATCGTCGACGTTCCTCATGACTGGAGTATTGAAGATCTGCCCGGACAAAACGGTGTGGATATAATCGGGCCCTTTGATAAATCCGCCATTGATAAAGGTACTACCGGCTACATGTTGGGAGGAACAGGCTGGTACAGGAAAAACTTTACGATAAGGGAGGAAGATAAGGATAAAATTGCCTGCCTTCAATTTGACGGTGTTACAATGAGATCCGATGTCTGGCTGAACGGAAAACACCTCGGATTTCATCCTTATGGATATACTCCTTTTTATTATGATATTACTTCTTATCTGAATCCCCCGGGAGAAACAAACATTGTTGCAGTCCGTGTTCAAAATGAAGGGATGAATTCACGCTGGTATGCAGGATCAGGTATTATAAGGCATGTATGGCTTACTCTGGTAAATCCTGTTCACATAGATATGTCAGGCGGATTATACATTACAACACCCGTTATAGCTGAAAATTCCGCAGATGTGAAAGTTGAAACGACTGTTGTAAACTCCGGGAATAGTGATGAAAGTATCGTCCTGCGCACCGATTTGTTTGATCCTTCAGGCAAGCTGGCTGAAACCTTAACAAGCAATTCAATGGTGGCGTCAGGTCAGAAAGAACAGGTAATACAGGAAATACCGGTAAAGATGCCATCTCTCTGGTCGGTCGATGAACCGAATCTTTACTATGCGAAAGTCTCTGTGCTCATAAATAATAAGATTGTTGACGGACTGACAACTCATTTTGGGATCCGTAGTATTAAGGCAGATGCGCAGAAGGGGTTTACTATCAATGGTAAACCGGTTGAACTGATCGGCGGTTGTATTCACCACGATAACGGGCCCCTGGGAGCTGCTGCCATCGACCGTGCCGAGGAACGTAAAATTGAGGTGCTGAAAAACAGCGGCTTCAATGCCATCCGGACCGGCCACAATCCTCCGTCATCAGCACTCCTTGATGCCTGCGACCGGTTGGGAATTGTAGTAATTAATGAAATCTTCGATGTGTGGGAGACTGCTAAAAGGAGTCAGGACTACCATCTCTATTTCAGGGAATGGTGGCAGAAAGATGTGGAGTCGTGGGTAAAGCGTGACAGGAATCACCCGTCAGTCATAATATGGAGTATCGGGAATGAAATCCGTGAGACTTTTGATACATCAGGATTAAGAATTGCCAGAAATCTTACTGAGGAAATTCGCAGCATTGATAAGACACGATGGGTTACGGAGTGCTTTGTTGATTTCGCATGGATGAGGGGTCAGAAAAGCAAATGGGACGAGATCCCGGAACACATGGACCTCTTTGATTTAACAGGCTATAACTATGCATACAGGAGATATGAGGAGGATCATATTAAATATCCTGACCGTGTTATGGTTGGAACTGAAACAAATCCTCCACTCGCGCTGGAAAACTATGAGATGGTAAAAAAGCATCCTTATGTTATAGGTTATTTTGTATGGACAGCTACGGATAACCTCGGTGAGGCGGGTGTAGGCCTGCCGCAACTAAGAGACATTGCTCCGGTTGCGGGTCAGACACAGGTATCCGGACAAGGATTTTTCAGTCGTGATTCATGGCCGGCATTTACCAATTACCAGGGTGATATTGACCTGACCGGAAACAGAAAGGTGCCTTCATATTATCAGCATGTTGTCTGGGGTAAAAGCAAAGTTGAAATGTTCGTGCATCGTCCCGTCCCTGAAGGTAAAAGAGAGGTAACCAGTAACTGGGGGTTTCCTGATGAGCTGAAGAGCTGGAACTGGTCTGGTCATGAGGGTGAAAAATTGCAGGTACATGTCTACACCCGCAGTCAGCAGGTCAGACTTAAGTTAAATGGTAAAATAGTTGGTGAGCAAAATGTGGATCCGGAAAAATCAATCACAGCCGCATTCGAGGTTCCCTATGAGCCTGGAACGCTTATTGCCTGCTGTTATGACAATGGTAAGGAAACAGCATCACAGACTCTTGAAACTACAGGTAAACCAACAGCAATAAGACTCATAGCTGATCGGACTAAAATCAAGGCAAACCGTAACGATCTGTCATATATAAGGGCAGAAATAATCGACTCTGAAGGCAATATTGTTCCTGATGCAGACAACATAATGGTCAGCTTTGATGTAAGCGGCAGGGGCAGTCTGGCTGGTGTCGGGAGTGGTAACCCCCTGGATATGTCGAGCTTTCAGCAACCAAAGAAAAAAACCTGGCAGGGAATATGCCTGGTAATAGCACGGCCGGGAACAAAGAGCGGGAAAATAAAAGTCAGGGCTAGCGCTGAAGGATTGAAGAGAGCGTCTATAAGAATATCAGCTGAATGACCTGGCCAATAAGCCTCAACCGTATGAGAAAGAGGTTAATAACGTAAGAAGCGTTAAAAATGTTTAAATATTTTGAGGTATCCAAAACATTCGCTAAGTTTGAGTTACTTAAAACTCGATCGTTTGAAATTCAGGAACCCGATAAATTAACATTTCCGGGAACGGATGCAGGCACTCAATTTTACTCACAAACATAAAGTATAATGAAAAGACGAACATTTGTTAAATCCGTTGCCGCAACCGGTGCCGGACTGATAATCCTTCCCGGGGGTATCCTTTCAGGACAAAACCCCAGTGATAAACTAAACATTGCCCTGATCGGTGCGCATGGTCGGGGCAGCCAGCATTATGGAGCATTGGAGAGCGAAAATGTGGTTGCCATTTGCGACGTACATGCAGGTAATATGGCTCTGGCTGCAAAGCAATATCCCAATGCAAAGCAATACACCGACTGGAGGAAATGTCTTGATCAAAAGGATATTGATGCTGTATTGATTTGTACTCCCGATCACCACCATGCATTTATCAGCATCTGGGCCATGAACCGTGGAAAGCATGTCTACTGCGAAAAACCGGTTGGTGAATGCGTTACCGAGGCACGTGAGGTGCGGAAGGTATATCTTGCCAACAAGGGTAAGCTGGCTACCCAGCATGGGACACAGCGACATGCCAATGAAAATTTTGACCGCGTCGCGGAGCTGGTTCGTGGCGGCGCTATTGGCGATCTGAAAGAGGTAATTGCATGGGGCAACCGTACTCATGATAAAACCGGGTATCTTCCTGCAGCAGGAGCTGCCCCGAAGGACATTGACTGGGAACAGTGGATTGGTCCGGTTCAGATGCATCCCTTTAATCCGGGCTATTTCGGCGCAAGACCGGGAGCAGGTTGTCTGTTGTGGAACATGTACCATGACTTCGGCAGCTGGCAGAACGGAGACATGGGCGCCCATACTATGGACCTGGCCTGGAATGCAATAGATGCAAGCCAGCCTACAAGCGCCTCGGCAGAGGGAGATCCTTTCAATCCTGAAGTTGTAGCCTCTAACCTTCATACAAAATTCAATTTTCCTGCCAACGACTGGCGCGGACCAATTACTGTTGAATGGTACCAGGGTAAGTTAAGCCCTGCCTCTCCGAATCCAGCCATTGATATTCTGAAAATTGGCCATGGTGCAATGTTCAAAGGAACCAAAGGGACTCTTGTTGCTGACTTTACCAACCGGATACTTCTTCCGGAGCGCAGCGGAGCCGATATGACTTATTACAAACCACCAACCAAAGACCAGGTTGCACCTCCCATGGGCGGTTTCCAGCAGCAATGGTTCAAAGCATGCAAGGGTAACCTGAAGACTGATTGTGATTTTGACTACGCTGGCCGTATGATAGAGACATTAATGCTTGGTCTTGCTGCACATCAGGCTGGCAAGGAACTGCAATATGACCCTGTTGCCGGACAAGTGACGAATGATGCCGCTGCCAATGCATACCTGACTAAGGAATATCGCAAGGGCTGGGTGCTTAACGGATAAATCATATGATCCGGATCATAACCGACTAAGCAATTCCGGAATACTGTTAAATATAAATTTAGCTCTTTAGAATGAAGAATAAAAGAAATTCTTTGATTACAATAGTATTTATTATTACTGCTTTTTGTTTTAGTACATATGGTCAGGAACCAGGCTCATTTACCGATGACAGGGATGGGAAAGTTTACAAAACTGTTAAAATAGATGATCAGGTGTGGATGGGCGAGAATCTTGCCTTTAAGACCGAAAGCGGGTGCTGGGTTTATGATGATATCAAAGATTATGTAAAGACTCATGGTTACTTATATTCCTGGCAGGCTGCCACCAAAGCCTGCCCTGCGGGCTGGCGATTGCCATCGATGCAGGACTGGTGGTTTTTATCAAACGGTCTTGGAGGTGATGATCAGGCTGGCGGAAAATTGAAAGAGACAGGAACAACTTCCTGGAAAAGCCCAAATACCGGCGCAACAAATTCAAGTGGTTTTACTGCTCTTTCAAGTGGCCGTAGCGGTGACAAGAATATGGAACATATAGGAAATACAACCTTTTTCTGGACAAATGTAGATGATGATGATGTCACCAGCTGGTGTGCGGCACTATACTCATCAAAGAGAGAATTATCTCTTTTCCCGACAGATAAGAAAGATGGTTATTCTGTTCGTTGTATTAAAATCTCTGACAAGGTCAAGGAAACTTTTGATTTCTGGTGATTTTTTGTCTCACTCGCCTTTGACTAATTTCTCATACAACACATTGCTGATGTATAAGGGTTAGCAACATTTCTCCGGCTTTGCGAATTCACGAAGCCGGAGAAATTGTTACAAATACTTTTAGCCCAGGCTGAGCCTTTAAGTTATTGATTATATCACCTGTTGAGTGTCGTTTCCCTGAGCCAGCCAGCAAGACGACAGCTTAAAGAGGTCCGGGAAATTTGTCACATTGACATTAACATTTCCCGTCTACATTTAACCTGGCTTTAACTGTGCCAGGGAGAAAGTTGATTAATTTTGTATAAAGGAAATATAGTTATTTGATGAAGGCAGTAATAAGAGTTATTCTTGTCTTGATTTTGATCTCTTTCTCTACTGATTTATCCATAGGCCAGGATAAAATAAGCTCAGATAAGATTAGTACTTACTTCAGGGAAATTAAAGCGAATACAAACAATTACAAAGATCTGTGGAATATAGATTTATATGGTCCGATTCTTCTGGTAGATTCAAAATCAAGGATAGTTTATTCAAATTTCCCTGACTCAACAGGGATATTAAAACAAGATGGTGAAATATTTTCAGGTATTTTACCCAATAATGTCAATATTGCAAATACGGCAATTAACTGGAGTGGAAAATCATGGGCAATGATAATGTTCCCACTTCCTGAAAATAAACAAGAACGGCTGGATTTGCTGTCACATGAACTATTCCATCGTTCTCAACCTGAACTTGGTTTTAAAATGAATAATCCTGCCAATAACCATCTTGATCAAAAAGAAGGAAGGGTGTATCTTCGGTTGGAATTGGAGGCCTTACGAAAAGCACTGGCTGCAAAATCCAAATCAGAGATTAAAAGGAATTTAACTAACGCTTTGTATCTTAGAAATCATCGATACCTTATTTACCAAAATGCAAAATCAAGTGAAAACTCTCTTGAACTTAATGAAGGAGTGGCAACATATACTGGTATTTTTATGAGCGGGCGTGATAAAAACCAGATAAAAGATTATTTCGAAAATAAAATAACCGGGTTTCAGAATTATCCAACATTCGTCCGTTCATTTGCATATTTAACTATTCCTCTTTATGGAACTATTTTAAGTAAATCTGATAAATACTGGAACAAGCAAATAGACAATAATACCAACCTGACTGATTTCTTCATCAAGTCCTTCAGACTACATATTCCTGATACCCTGGGCGTGGAGATTATAAATCAATATGGATTATCGAAAATAAATCCTGACGAGACAATAAGGGAGGAAAGAATTAATCAACTTAAAGTTGAATATAAAGCGAAATTTATTGAACAACCCCATCTGGAAATCAGGTTTGAAGAAATGAGTGTTTCCTTTGATCCACGTAACATATTGCCAATTGAAGGATATGGTACTGTTTATCCAACATTAAGGGTATCTGATAATTGGGGAATCCTCAATGTCTCTGATGGGGCTCTGCTTGGTACAAATTGGGATAAAATTACTGTAAGCGAACCAACCCTTATAAATAAAGATAAAGTGATTGGAAATGGGTGGACAATTGATCTGAATAGTGGATATTTTATAGAAAAGAATAGTTCTGACAAGAATTATTCACTAAAGAAACAATAAAGTCATTAAGACAGAAGTAGATTACAATTAAGCACTTAGAAGACTTGAAGTACGTGGGAACACGTACGGCAAAACCTGCCACTGGCAAAATGCCAAATTAGTTGCAAGATCATATTTACCTGATATGGTAATCGAGGGAAATGTTCCAGCATAGTTTTGGTACCCGCAATAAGAAAAGCCTTGATATTGTTGTTTATCAAGGCTTTATTTGTTTGATTTTGCTCCCCAGGTATCCCGAGTACTCGGGAGAACTTACGACCTACGGATTAATCCCGAGTCCTCGGGATCGCTCTAACCAGAATGTTATCCAATAAGTCCTTAATGAACTCCTTATTATTCTTTTCATTGACAATCTTCCTGAGAAACTCACTGCTTTTTTGGGCCTTTAAGAACCGCTCAACTTTTGTGGCATCTCCCCGGCTATCTGAAATCTCAATTGCCATTAGGAGTTTCCAGGACCTGAATTTTGAAGTATATTTTAACTCGGGAGAAGCATTGTGTTCAATCAAACGCCTGTCCGGGTCATTGGAATGGCCAACATAGAATTTATCAACTCGCTCTGAAAAAAGAATATATACGTAAAACACGGCAGCGAAAAAAAGGAGATAAAAACAATTATCCCGTGTTGGTGCTCCCCAGGTATCCCGAGGACTCGGGAGAACCTACGACCTACGGATTAATCCCGAGTCCTCGGGATCGCTCTGACCAACTGCTTTGCTGATCAATCTGCAAAAATACTCGTCATTGCCTTTTTCGTTAATCAACCTTAAAAGAAACAATCGGTTTTTCTGTTTTTTAATGAATCGTTCAACTCTTATTGCGTCACTTCTGTTTTCTGAAACCTTAATAACAAGAGAGATCTTCCAGGGACTGAATTTTGAAGTGTATTTCAATTCGGGTGAGGTATTGTGTTCAATCAAACGCCTCTCCGGGTCATCGGAATGGCCGACATAGAACTTATCACATCGTTCTGAAAAAAGAATATATACGTAAAACACGGCAGCGAAAAAAAGGAGGTAAAATTAATTATCCCGTGTTGGTGCTCCCCAGGTATCCCGAGGACTCGGGAGAACCTACGACCTACGGATTAATCCCGAGTCCTCGGGATCGCTCTGACCAACTGCTTTGCTGATCAATCTGCAAAAATACTCGTCATTGCCTCTTTCGTTAATCAACCTTAAAAGAAACAATCTGTTTTTCTGCTTTTTAATGAATCGTTCAACTCTTATTGCGTCACTTCTGTTTTCTGAAACCTTAATAACAAGAGAGATCTTCCAGGGCCTGAATTTTGAAGTGTATTTCAATTCGGGTGAGGTATTGTGTTCAATCAAACGCCTCTCCGGGTCATCGGAATGGCCGACATAGAACTTATCACATCGTTCTGAAAAAAGAATATATACGTAAAACACGGCAGCGAAAAAAAGGAGGTAAAAATAATTATCTCCTGTTGATGCTCCCCAGGTATCCCGAGGACTCGGGAGAACCTACGACCTACGGATTAATCCCGAGTCCTCGGGATCGCTCTGACCAACTGCTTTGCTGATCAATCTGCAAAAATACTCGTCATTGCCTCTTTCGTTAATCAACCTTAAAAGAAACAATCTGTTTTTCTGCTTTTTAATGAATCGTTCAACTCTTATTGCGTCACTTCTGTTTTCTGAAACCTTAATAACAAGAGAGATCTTCCAGGGCCTGAATTTTGAAGTGTATTTCAATTCGGGTGAGGTATTGTGTTCAATCAAACGCCTCTCCGGGTCATCGGAATGGCCGACATAGAACTTATCACATCGTTCTGAAAAAAGAATATATACGTAAAACACGGCAGCGAAAAAAAGGAGGTAAAAATAATTATCTCCTGTTGATGCTCCCCAGGTAGGGCTCGAACCTACGACCTACGGATTAACAGTCCGTCGCTCTAACCAACTGAGCTACTGAGGAATTTTACTCTTTTCCCTTTTCGTCCAGCTGGCCTGCGGATTAATCCCGAGAATTCGGGATCGCTCTAACCAACTGAGCTACTGAGGAATTTTACTCTTTTTCCCTTTTCGTCCAGTTGGCCTGCGGATTAATCCCGAGAATTCGGGATCGCTCTAACCAACTGAGCTACTGAGGAATTTTAACTCTCTTTTCCTTTTCGTCCAGCTGGCCTGCGGATTAATCCCGAGAATTCGGGATCGCTCTAACCAACTGAGCTACTGAGGAATTTTAACTCTCTTTTCCTTTTCGTCCAGCTGGCCTGCGGATTAATCCCGAGAATTCGGGATCGCTCTAACCAACTGAGCTACTGAGGAATTTTAATTCTCAATCTTTTTTTTCTGTACCGGTCCGCTGTTTAATCCCGAATCCACGGGACTGTTCTGACCAACCGGACTACTGAGGAAACAGATTGTTTTTCCTGCTCTATTTAAGCGTGCCAAAAGTAACGGCTTTTAGTGAATTAAGCAATATCTTTGCCGAAATATTTTAAAATGAAAAGGATTCTTGGTATCGGGAATGCCCTGGTCGATATTCTGACGCTGATAAGCGGCGATGATATACTCAGAGATTTTGAGATGCCCAAAGGCAGCATGCAACTTGTTGACGCAGAGAAATCGCAAATAATCCTGAACGGGACAAGTCAATTCAGAAGGGCCTGGTCATCAGGCGGCTCTGCAGCCAATACAATTCACGGATTGGCAATGTTGGGCGCCGATACCGGGTTTATCGGTTCAATTGGCAGGGACGAAACCGGCGATTTCTTTGAAAAAGACATGAAGAGCGCAGGTGTGAATACCCTTCTTATACGCAGGAATTCACCTACAGGAACAGCCCTGGCTCTTATCACCCCGGATTCGGAAAGAACATTTGCCACCCATCTGGGTGCAGCAGTGGAACTTGATAATGACGATCTTAAATCAATGTTGTTCGAAGGTTATGACATCCTTTATCTCGAGGGCTACCTTATTAGCAATTACCCGCTGATCGAGACTGCCTGCAGGCTTGCAAAGGAAAAAGGACTGAAAGTGGCCCTCGATCTTTCAAGCTATAATGTTGTTGAAGCCAACATAGGTTCATTCAGGGACATAATAAACGGATTCGTTGATATTCTTTTCGCAAATGAACAGGAAGCCAAAGCCTATATTGGAGAAGATCCCGAAGAGGCACTTTCGATCCTGTCTGATTCCTGTGATACAGTTATTCTGAAGATCGGGGCGAACGGTTCGATGATCAGGCATGGAGAGGAATTTATAAAAGTCAGCGCCCTTCCTGTAAAATGCAATGATACAACGGGCGCCGGTGACCTTTATGCAGCGGGATTTCTGTACGGGCTGGCAAAAGACCTGGATCTTGAACAATGCGGGTTGATCGGTTCGCTGATGGCAGGCAAGGTAATTGAAATTGTGGGAGCAAGAATGGATAAGTCAAGGTTCAGGGAAATCAAAAAGGAAATAAAAGGCATAATATGAGAAGGCGACAGTATCCGGATAACCTGTCCCGTAAAACCACAAAACAGATATATCCCATTTTTTAGAAATACTGGGATTTGCAGATATGTTTAAATAGTGCCTGCGATCGTACCTAACCGAATTACTGAAAACAAATTTATTATATTAACATTTGTTAAGTAAATAATATTTTTATTATATTTACATTTGTTAAGTAAATAATGTTTTGTTAGATTCTCCATGTACTGTATTAGGTCAAAAACAAGATAGTAAACAGGAAATTCAAATTGTCAATTTAAAACAATTATTAAGAAATGAAACAATATTCCCTCGGTGAATTTGAAGAACTGGTGCTTCTGACAGTAGCTGCACTGCATGATGAAGCTTATGGTGTAGCGATTCTCGAATTCCTTGAAGAGAAATTGGGAAAGAAGGTAAACATCAGCGCAGTACACGTAGCCTTAAAACGCATCGAAGATAAAGGCTTTGCAAAATCCAGGTTTGGAGGAATTACCGAAGAGCGCGGTGGCCGGCGAAAGAAATTTTATGTGATAACGTTATTGGGCAAAAGTATGCTCGATACCCAGCATGAATTGAGAACCAGTATTTACAAGCAGATCCCTGAAATATCCTTTGGGTGATGAAAAAAGACCTGCCACCTGACAGAGCACTCAAATTCCTACGCTGGTTTTGCCGTGAAGACTATCTTGAAGAGATTGAAGGGGACTTAACGGAGATTTTCAAAAAACAACATGAAAACGCTCCACGAACGGCAAAATGGAGATTTGCGTGGAGTGTGATCAGATACTTCCGACCGGAGTTCTTGAAGCCATTTAAAAAGAATTATCAACCAGATTATGTCAGTATGTATAAAAGCTATTTAAAAATCGGATGGAGAAATCTTCTGAAGAACAAGGGTTACTCTTTGATCAGTATTGGCGGACTGACGTTAGGCTTGACCGTGGCAATGTTTATCGGATTGTGGATTTATGATGAATTTTCATTTAATAAATACCACAAAAACTACAAAGATATTGCGCAGGTGTGGAGTTGCAGCATCGACCCCGAAACAAGTATTATCAGTGGTGGACGGTCCATCCAGTATCCTGTGAGCACTAACCTCAAAAATAACTACCCTCAGTATTTCAAGCATGTACTGTTATCATGGTGGGTGGGTGATAACACGCTTTCATCGGCCGACAAAAAATTCAAAAGAAGAGGAGAATTCATTGAAGGCGGTGTACTCGAAATGCTTTCCTTAAAAATGTTGAAAGGCTCATATGAAAGCCTGAATGATCCATACTCCGTCGTACTTTCAAAATCAACCGCTGAAACAATTTTTGGGCACGATGATCCCATAAATAAAAGTATAAGTATCGACAACCGGATGGTAGTAGTGGTAACCGGAGTTTATGAAGATATCCCAAGGAATAATCATTTCAGCGAAGTGCAGTTTTTTGCACCCTGGTCTTTGTGGCTTTCGTTTAATAATTGGGCTCAGGGAAAGGAAGCCGATTGGTACAACCAGGCATTTCAGCATATACGCGCAATTGCAGCCGGGTATCACAATGGAGGCTGCAAATGCAGTAATAAAAGATCTTTACCAAAAAAATGTCCCGGATGATTATTATAGAACAATAGAGAAATACAAACCATTTGTTCAACTCATTCCAATGAACACATGGCATTTGTATTCCGAATTTGAAAATGGAAAGCCCTCAGGGGGACGTATTACCTATGTCTGGCTTTTTGGCATTGTCGGAGTTTTTGTTTTGCTGCTGGCATGTATCAATTTCATAAACTTAAGTACCGCCCGATCAGAAAACCGGGCCAGGGAAGTGGGTATTCGAAAAGCAACTGGCTCAGGGAAAAGTCAATTAATCTCTCAATTTTTAAGTGAGTCATTCCTTGTGGTGACGTTTGCCTTCATTATGTCAATGGCACTGGTTGCGCTTTTAAGTAACTGGTTTAATGAGCTGGTTGACAAAGATATTGTCCTGCCAATTGGGAATCCGGTATTTTGGATCGTAGCCATATTATGTATAGTAGTCACGAGTTTCATGGCGGGGATATATCCGGCATTTTATCTTTCTTCTTTTCACCCTGATAAAGTGTTAAAGGGCGTTTTACGTTATGGACGATTTGCCGCATTACCCCGAAAAGTCCTGGTTGTGGTTCAGTTTACCGTATCGGTGGTGTTAATAATTGGTACGCTAATCGTTTACCAGCAAATCCAGTATGGCCGGAACCGGTCTATAGGGTACGACAGAAGTACCTTAATTACTGTGGATATGAACGATCCCGACTACAAATACAAACTGGGCGCACTGAGATCTGAATTGGTGCGCACAGGAGTTGTATCTGAAGTGGCCGCATCTTCGACCCGGCTTACACATGTCAATAATACTAAAAATGGATGGGAATGGCAGGGGAAAGACCCTTCATTAGATGCAGAGTTCGCAATATGTAACATAACACATGGCTTTGGTAAAGTCGTGGGTTGGGAGCTCCTGGCCGGGCGTGATTTTGCAAACGAGTTCAGCGGAGATTCACTGTACTCAATTATTATCAACGAATCGGCTGTAAAATATATGGGCTTAAAGAACCCGGTTGGACAACAATTGACCGATCTTGACGAATTCGGGCATAGAAATTGGACATTTATAATAATCGGGGTTGTGAAAGATATGGTAATGGAATCTCCCTATGATCTGGTTAAACCGACACTTTATTTCTTTAATGCCAATGCATCAAGGTGGTTACTTATTAAAATAGATCCTGCAATAAATGCCGTTGTCGCTCTACCAAAAATAGAGGCGGTAGTAAGCAAAGTTATACCCTCTGCCTTTTTCGACTATACGTTTGCAGATGAGGAGTATGCCCAAAAATTCAGTCAGGAGGAACTCATTGGCAATCTATCCGGAATCTTCGCGCTGCTTGCCGTTCTTATTTCGTGCCTCGGGCTATTTGGCCTGGCCTCCTATGTAGCTGCACAGCGCACCAAAGAGATCGGCATCAGAAAAGTAATGGGCGCATCGGTTTTCAGTCTCTGGCGAATGTTATCGAAGGACTTCGTTGTGCTTGTGATCATTTCCTGTTTTATTGCCGTTCCAATAGCATATTATTTTATGAACAGCTGGTTGCAGAAATACCAATACCGGACCGAAATTCCATGGTGGATATATTTAGTGACAGGTACCGGAGCAGTAGTGATCACATTACTGACGGTAAGTTTCCAGGCGATAAGGGCGGCCATTATGAACCCGGTGAACAGTTTGAAATCAGAATAATGTGATAGGGATCGGTCGCAGGACGGTTTCGGAAAGCCGGGGTTAAATATTGCTTAATGCAAACCCATGTTTTACCATTTAAAATTGGCTGCAGCAGGCTCACATTAATCAATAGTGATGGTTACCTTTTATGTTGCATACCTTAATCCAGTGGTTCCTGGAATGCAACATAATGAGAGCAACCCGAACACCTATGGACCTGATTATAAATCTAATTCAAGTATATCTATGTACTTCAATAATTTGCCTTAAACCTGTGACTTTTTACTTTCCCCTTCTTGATATAAATAAATAAGTCGTAATCATAGATGAGTTCCACGCATAACATATCATCCAGGAAATCCCCCAGAGGTATACATAGTTCACCAGTAAACCAGGATGGTTTTACTCCTTCACCACCATCGGGAAATATCTGCTCCAGCCCAATATCTCCATCACATGCATGATATTTAATATCAGCGAGATATAATTCATTCTCAAATATTTCCCATTTGGCAACATATACCCGCCAACAACTTGTGCATGGTGGCCGTATCTGAGGTTTCGGCCTCTTTTTATTCCAGTACTTTTATAAGGGGAAAGTATATAGTTTATACTTAACTCCTTTATATACAATAGTATCTTTAATTTGAATTGTCATTATCTCCCTCATTCGAGGGACCTGATGAATGGAATAAACAGTTTAATTAAGAGAGTATCTGGAACAATTAGCACCCCAAATATATAATCTACCTCGGGTTATGGTGTTAGGTTCAGTTACCCAATAAATCAATTGGTCTTTTGGTTTTGTTTGTTGCCATATATTTAATAATTTACTTGACATTCAGTATTTTATAACATAACTTGTGTGTTATTTCTTTTTATAAACTTAAATGGGGGACTAACTTATGAAACTTAGTAACTTTTTAGTGGTGAAAGCCATCATCTCTCTCGCATTCGGTATTGGATTTGCAGCGATACCAGCCGCAGTGTGGTCAATCTATGGGGTTACTCTTGACTCAACTGGAGTATTTATGACACGATTCGTTGCTGCATTGCTGATAGGAGTCGGACTTATTTGCTGGTTTACTCAAAATGCAGACTGGAATGTACTGAAAGCTATCACACTCTCACTTTGTATTGCCGACACAATTGGCTTCATTGTGGCTCTTTCCGGCCAATTATCTGGCATTATGAACAATTTAGGGTGGATTATTGTCGCTATATGGTTGCTCTTAGCTCTGGGATTAGCGTATTTCCGTTTCTTAAAACCAAGGACTTTTTAAAGAAAATCTTTAACTACTTTTTCAAAAGGCTTGTTTTGAATTGATAGTTTAAAACTTTAAATCCACCCACCAAAGTCCCCCTTCTGAGGGACTCTGGGCAGGTTAATTGCCAGGTCAGATCTATCCTGAGCTGTTTTAATTCCCAGACCTGAAAGTTTATGTCCTTCAATTTTGGGTCACACTGAGAACAAAGAATAGCACTTTCGCTGTTAGCTGTTCTCCCGGCAGTTGTAGATATAGCCTTTGAATTAACTAATTCGTCATTAAAGAATAGGGTGAAAAAATTTACAGCTGAATACAGTAAGCAAAAAAGTTACTTAGAAGCAGGAAAGTCTTTTGTTCCGGACTTTATATTTTATAGAAAACTAGACGATAAAGTTCAAGCTTTAGAAATAAGCTTCAAAGCAGAGCCAGTATCTCAACTAAATGGTTCTGCGATAATTTACTACGTTGACTACATTGAACTTAATTTTTCTGCGGCAAAAACCACAAAAAGCAATAGTAAATTTGACTATTCTATAGAATTAAAACCTACTTTCTTGGTTAGCGGAGAAAAGAAGGTACAAGAATTACCACCAATAGCTATTTCTTCCGTGAAATTTGGTAAAAACATTTTTGAAAAAAATAAACATAGAACGAATATAATAATATTACCAGCTAGAGCAGCATTTGCTGAGCTATCAATCAAAATTATAGAATCAAATCCTGAGAAAGTTCGTACGGAAAGGGTTTTATCAATTTGGAATGATAACAAGGGAAGTGCTAAAACGATAATAAATAATTTTTTGCCAAAAGAAGATACGGGTAATTCAAAACAGAAATAATCTTATGTTCATAACAAATATAGAAATTAAGCCAGTAGGATTATTGGGGAAGGACTATGTAATGTATACTATCTTTCTTTCCCTTAGCCAAACAAGCTAATTCCTTTTACCAAATATCCCGTATTCAATAACCTGACCCTCACTTGACTTTGGTATCTGGATAGCGTAATTTTACATACATAAAGCCAAAAAGTTACCTGATGGCTAAGAAAACCAGCAGTTTTGAAAGGTTTTGGAAGGAACTGAAGCGGAGGAAGGTTATCCGTGTAATTACCGTCTATGCTGCGATAGCTTTCGTGATCCTTCAGCTTGTTGATATTGTGTCACAACCTTTACTTTTTCCGGAATGGACACAGGGTTTTATAATTGTTTTGCTTTGCATAGGATTTGTCATAGCTGTATTCCTTTCGTGGATCTACGATATAACTCCAGCAGGCGTTAAGAAAACAAAGCCTGTAAGTGCCATAAAGCATACCGATCAGGCAACCCATGCAGTTACAAGTGGATGGAAGATTGCAACGTATGTCAGTGTTGTCATTATCGTAGCTTTAGTAACATTTAATATTGTGACAAGAAAGAACCTGACAGGAGATCGCACCAGATCAGAAAAATCAATAGCAGTACTCCCTTTTCAATTGCTTAGTGATGAGCCAGATAAACAATATTTAGCAGATGGTATTATGGATGCGATTACACTTCATCTTTCAAAAATAAAAGATTTGCGTGTAATAGGTAAGACATCGGTTGAACAATACCGTAATCCCACAAAAACAACCACGGCTATCGGGAAGGAACTTGATGTGGAATTTTTGCTTGAAGGCAGTTTTCAAAAGTTTGGAGATAACGTAAAATTAATTGTCCAGTTAATTAAAACTGGGAAAGAAGGACATGTATGGGCTAATGAGTACGATCGAAATTGGAGTGATATTTTTGCTGTTCAGAGTGAGGTAGCACAAGCTGTTGCTGCGGAATTGTACGCCTCAATAACACAAGAAGAAAAGAAGCTAATTGAAAAAAAACCTACTTCAAGTATGGCTGCATTGGACTTATATCTGAAAGCAAACGATTTCCTTAAGGAATATGAGAAAACCCGTGATTTAAGTCCTTATCAAACTGCTGTCAATTTGTATAACGCTGCCCTTTCGATAGATACTGCTTACGCTAAGGCTTACACTGGATTAGCAAGTGCATATTATGACAGATATCAATGGGAAACCTATTTCAAAGAAAACTATTTGGATTCAATGTTGGTTCTAATAGATAAGGCTCTTGACATTGACGATCAACTGGATGAAGCGTATTATTTAAAAGGCAGATATTATCAGGAAAATGGACACATTAAAGATGCTTTGGATAATTATGATAAAACATTGAAAATTAATCCAAATCATTATCTGGCATATCAATCTAAAGGAGATATATATTCACGGGTGTTGGGAGACTATGTTAACGGTTTAGGTAACTATCATAAAGCGTTGACCCTTGTACGCGGAAAGGAGCGTCCAGCTTTATTAGGATCATTAGGTGGCAGATATATGGAGATTGGTTTCACTGATAAAGCAAAGTATTATTATCAGGAAGCATTTGAACAAGATAGTAATAAATCATTGCATTTTAGAAGATTGGCATGGATAGAATTTAGTCTTGAAAATTTTGAAGAAACTTTAAAATTAGTGAAACAGGGGTGTGAAATAGACTCATTGAGTTGTATAAATGCGGAACTTATGTTTTTCAACGTACCTTCTGGCCATAAAGAGGAAGCCTATTTGTTTGCGAAGAAAAAAATTGAGAATTATAAGAGAATAGGTACAATAGCTTTGCAAACGGCTTTTCAAATTGGATACGCTTTCTGGCAAGTGGGTCAATATCAGGAAGCAAAAGATTATTTTAACCAACAAATCAAATATGATGAAGAAAGCATCAGACTCAGGAGACCTATCTCGCAAGTGGGGAATGCTCAGTACGATCTTGCTTCTACCTACGCTTTCTTAGGAGAAAAGACTAAAGCATACAAGTATCTGGAAGAATTTGTGAGTATGTATTTTCCTAAATTATGGCAAATAAGTTATGCAAAACACAATCCCTTTATGAAAAGCATTAGTAACGAAGAACGATATAAAAAGTCACTACAAAACATGGAAGCAAAATATCAGGCTGAGCATGAGAGGGTAAGGAAATGGCTTGAAGAGCAGGGGATGCTATGATTCCGTCATCTCGATGCAGCAAAAAAGGTTGTTGCAGAACAAAAGAATTAACTAACTTTGTAAGGCAGATGTAAACAGAGAGGAGTATTTTTCGTGACCTATATAAACTGCACCTCTGTATTTAATTGATTATAAGCGTAGTAGAAGAATAGTTCGTCCCCTGCCTGGGAGCGGGACACAAACAATCAAAGCCTTGATATGTAACAATATCGAGGCTTTTTCCTGCCCTGCTGCCTGAAAATGCCGGAACATTTCCATTGATTATTCTGTTGCGAACATGTATCCAGGGATTTCAGCTCCGGTGAAATCAGGAATTTGGCAAACCAAATGATTGATATATCTTTGACTGCCTGCCTTCAGGATAAAAATTTTAAATCATCCGGGAGTCTGAAGGGAAGAAATTCATTCATGGATCGATCAGGCTTATGTAATATCATTTTCAGTCACAAATCAATAAATCAGTGGCCTGGGTGATAAAAATAAGTTCGATTGAACCAGGGCGGTATCCCGGATGATTATTGAATAATTATGAACAACTCGTACCTGGATAAAATCCGGCAAAATCTTAAAACCAGGCATCTCAGGCACAGGGAGAAAGGTACTTACAGGTACATGTGGAAGACTGCCCTGAAAATAATCCTGATCTATCTTGCGGTTATGATCCCTGCAGTCCTGATAGGGAAATACCTTCTGGATATCAAGGGAATTTTCGATTATATAACCAACCGTTTCCCCGATTGGATGGTTCTTACCATTTTCTTACTTTCCGAGTCGTTCCTGGGAATGATCCCTCCCGACTTCTTTATCATATGGAGCGCAAAATTCAATTCTCCGCTCTTCTTTCTTACATTCCTCGGGGTACTCTCCTATGCAGGTGGTGCCATATCCTACTATATCGGATACATGCTTTTGAAAAACAAAAGAATGAAAGCCTATTTTGAACGGGTTCTTGTTAAATATATCAATCTGGTCAGAAAATGGGGCGGCGCTTTTATAGTCATCTCAGCCCTGTTCCCCTTCTCCCCCTATTCCATGGTCATAATAGCCGTGAGCCTGTTTAAATATCCGTTCAGACTGTACCTTATTTATGGTATCTCACGGATCATAAGGTTTCTTATCCAGGGAGTGTTTTACCTGGGCATCCTTAATCTTGATTCGATCCTGAGCTAACCGATAAACCTGCCGGAAATCCATCTTCAATTGCTTCAAAGCGCAGCAATCAGGATCTTACAACTGAAGGTTTTGTTTTGTACCCGGTCAGCCCAAAATAGATTATAAAGGCGAAACAGACAAGTGGGATTATAAAACCGAGGGCCATATTCGACACATCGGCAATCCGGCCCATCATGATGGGGATCAGCGCTCCCCCCACTATCGACATTACAAGTATCGACGATCCTTTTTTGGTAAGCGGACCAAGATCCTTGATTCCCAGCGCGAATATTGTCGGGAACATTACCGACATGAAGAAATATGTTGAAAAGAGGGCGACGACCGAAGTCCATCCCAATCCGGCCACTACAAGGGCCATTGTTATAACGTTTGCCGTAGCATAGAAAGCCAGCAGCCTGTTGGGACGTACCATCCGCATAAAAACAGTACTCCCTGTGAACCGGCCGAGCCAGAACAATCCCATTCCTCCAAATCCGAGTATCTGCGCTGCCTGCTGATTTGTCAGAGTGGGGATCTCCTCGGTAACATAATTTATAAAAAAGCTGTTTATACCCGTCTGGGCTGCCACATACAGGAACTGTGCAATAACGGCCAGAACAAAATGAGGGTATTTTAACAGGTCCCTGAGTGACCCTGATTCCTTCGTCTCTGCTTCATCTGCTTCCTCCCTGACCGGTGGAAATTTTATCCGCCAGAACAAAACAGCCACGATCAGTACGAGGGTCCCTATGAGCATGTAGGGAAGGGCAATTGATGCGAACCTGTTGGCATCGCCGCTGCCCGAAAAAATAAGCATCCCTCCCACCAGGGGACCGGCAATCCAACCTAACCCGTTGAACGACTGGGAAAAGTTGATCCGTCTTGCACCATTTTCAGGAGGACCCAGTACAGTGGTGTACGGATTGGCTGCAGTTTCGAGACATGTCAGCCCGCATGCGATAATGAAAAGGCAGAATAAAAAGCTTCCGAATGTCTGGATCAGGGTTGCAGGCAGCATCAGGAATGCACCCGCCGCAAAGACAAGCAGTCCGAATATGATACCTTTTTTGTAGCCTACCTTCTGCATCAGCAGACCGGCAGGGATTGCCATGAAGAAATACCCGCCGTAAAAGACGAACTGGACAAATGCCGATTTTGCCTTTGACATGTTAAGCAGTTCCTGGAAATGCTTGTTCAGAACATCGAGGCAGCCATGAGCAAATCCCCACAGGAAAAAAAGACTTGTAATAAGAATAAAGGGAACGAGAAATCCCTGGTAAACAAGTCGTTGCCTGTCACCTTTCAGAGCCGGATCATTTGTCATAATCAATCAGGTATTAGTGAATACAAGATTGTTATGATTTAGGAATTTTCCAAGCCTTTTCCCGCAATTAGATACGTTTGGGAATCGATTTTTCAGAAGATTTAACTAAAGATTGAGCTTGCCATAGCCGGTCTTATCTCCCAGGTTGTCAGAGAAAGGGTCCGGAGTAGAAAGATTAGATGAGGACGGCAGAACCCTGTTACAGTTTGTGAATGTTAAGCCCGCCGCTGATCTCGAAGACCATGCCGGTCGAGTAATTCCAGTCTCCCCGTGCTATTGAAGCAACTGCTTTCCCTATGTCTTCGGGCAAGCCCCACCTGTTTTGCGGTATAAAACCATCAGAGATCATTTTATCATATTTGTCCTTTATCTTGATGGTCATGTCGGTCTGGATGATGCCGGGACGTACTTCACAAACAAGTATACCCTCCTTTGAAAGCCTGTCGGCATAGAGACTCGAAGCCATGCTCAGGCCTGCCTTTGATATGCAGTATTCTGTTCTGTTTACAGAAGTCAAAACTGCCGATACTGAAGTGGTGAAGATGATTACAGGCTTGTAGGGGGAAATCTGTTCTTTCATCCAGATCATCTCCCTGGCGATTTTCTGTGAGAAGAAGACGGGGCCTTTCAGGTTAATGTTCATGACCCTGTCATAGCTTTCTTCCGTCATCTCAAGAACATCGTACCTCTGAAGGGGAGCAACGCCTGCATTATTGACAAGAAAATCGATCCTGCCGTACCTGTCAAGGATATTGGCGACTACTTCCTTATGGCATTTTGTACATGAGATATCAAGACCAATGGGAAAAAACTGAGCGCCTGTCTTTTCTATTTCCGGGCCAAGGATCTCCATGCCTTCACTATCGACCGACCTTGCAATGGCAGCAATATCAAATCCTTCTCCTGCAAGGGCAATTGCAACAGCCCGTCCAATGCCTCTGCTGGCACCTGTAATAACGGCAACAGGTTTCCCGTTCATTATGTAAGCAATTATCAGGTTTAAAGAAAGCCGGCGGTAAAGGTAATAATTTTCTGATTTTTTCAGTCATCCACGAAATTATCTTCAAGATAATCCTTCCATACTTTCTCAAACCACAGGTCCTGTTCAGGTATGTTCCTGGTCTTTACCAGATCAGCAGAAGAATTTCCCTGTTTTAAACGAAACTTCCAGGATATCCTTTTCAACCTGCCTGTCATACCCGCACAGGTTAATATCCTTTCCGTGAATCTATGATATCAGAAATTTTAAATTGCTCTTCTTCAGATACAAGGAATGAGCCCCTGCTTCTTCCCCCCTTTTCAATATAAGTTTTAATTGCTTCAAGGTAAACAAGATGAGTCAGGCAGTTATCATAAATCCTGAAGTATTCGGCAAGTTCTTTGACCGATGAAGCGCTACCTGTCTCCCTGTAGTTTTCAAGCATTGAATATGCCTCCTTAACGGCCCTTGCAACATTGCTTCCGTTACGAACTATACCCGCGTTATCCGACATTCTCTTACGGATCCCTGCAAGGATCTCCCCGTTCCGGCCGGTTTCATTTTTTGATAACAGGCTTGTTGCCAGGCTTAAGAGTGGTTCTGTATCTTTTAAAGCATCACCCAAAAACCCGGCTGTCTCAGGCGGAGGCCCGTTGTATCTCCGTGAGATAAACAAGGCTGCCCTGTAACTTCCCACCTGTCCTGAATTCAAGGCAGAGCCTCCCGGCCTGTATACTCCATGTGAACCGTTAACCTCTCCAACCGGAAAAAGGTGTTTCAGATCCGATTCCCACCATATATTGCCTTTCAGTCCTCCATTATTGTGCTGTACGCAGATCCCGATCTCCACGGGATTGGTTTCGAGGTCTAATACCGTGTTCCCTGTATAATTCATACGCTGGTTTGTTCATGGCGATGAGCCTCTCAACCGGCGTACCCTGAAGGGATCCTGAACTTGCCAGGTATTCACGTGCAGATCCATCCAGTTTTAAAGGAGAAAAAGAATCATCTCCTTCCCATGAAATATTCCTTGTATAATCAATAAAAACCCTTCGCCCTTTTTCCTTTTTTTCCCTGTAAACCAGCATATCAATCAGGGAAGATCCGAATCCATTTATTTTAGCCGGATCGAAAGGCCACTGGTAACCCTTCCTGAAAATGGCTCCTGAAAGTGACTTGTAACCGGGGAAGTATTCATTCAGAAATTCTATCGGTTCATTACCTTTGATATCAGTCGAAATATACCGTGGTATGACCTGCTGGTAGCTTCCCGACAGATTCCATCTGAACTTCAGTGATGCAATGCCGAACTGCGATTCTGTCAGGTTCTGGCCCGTTGCGCCTGCCCTGAAAGCCATACCTGTTGAGCCTGTCTGCGAAGCAGGATATACTGTCGACTCATACATATCTCCAGGACCGCCCGTTCCCATTACGATATTTATCGCATTAAATAATACGAAAGATTTCGCAATCGCTTTTTCCCTTGTGTTTATCGCCAGTGCACCGATAACCTTTGATCCATCTTTGGCGGTCAGCAGGGTAATCACCTGATGATGATCGATAATCTTTATCCTCAGCCGCTTTACTTCTTCAGAGAGAACCCGGAACATCATCCGTGATGTCCAGGGGCCTGCGGATGTAGCCCTGGAGTGCGGGTCATGATCAGTCCTATATCCGGCCCACGACCCGAACCTGTCCTGGGGAAAGGGAACTCCGAGTTCGACAAGTCTCATGAATGCCTTTACGGAGCCCTGGGCTTCGCATAAGGCAATATCGCCATGCATGCACCTTCCGTCGAACAGGTCCTGCGCCATCAACCTTGCCGAGTCGGGTTCACTGCCGCTGAGTGAAAGCTTATAATATGTCTGCTTGTCCGACCCCGCATTGTTTGATGTTCCTGAACCAAACCCGGATGTGACGATCATGATGTTTTCCTGCCCCATTGACCGGAGGCTGACAGCAGCATTAAGTGACGCGGCACCGCTTCCGATGATCAGTGTGTTCATACTGACGGTTCTCACCGAAAAGTTACCAATCTGTATTGTTTCACTTTCCATCGGCTATAAGCTTTTTCAATTCCCTACCATAGATCTCCCTGTCGCGGATAACACAGCCGCCGGGGCGGAGATTCCGTATCAGCCTGGTACAACCCGAACAGGTGATGCAGGTCTTTGAAGGATCGGCCTTCCCGGTTCTTATTAAGTCGAGGGGCATTGAGGGGTAAGCAAAGGAGTTTCTTCCGAATCCGATGAATGAAGCGCCACCTTTGTTTAAAACCGCAGCTCCGACATTTGGTGCAAAGTGCCTCAGGTAAGAGTAGGCTGAGCCGACAATTTGTATCCCGGGAAATCTTTCCCGGAAAAGCGAAGTGCTGTCAATCATTCGCATGACACCCTGAAGAGGATGCTCCTCAGGGACTTCCGCGCCGGGAAGCGGAGTATCGTAAGGCCTGGAAATATGAGGATTGAAGTAAGGGCTCCCCATGCTGATATTCAACAGCATGATCCCCCTTGCCAGTAACTCCTCCACAAGTAACATTGGTTCCGTGAAATCGGGCTGGCCGTTTGCATCCACACCGAAGCCGCCCTTATAAAGGTCTGAAATGTTCAGCCGTGTTGCAAGCATCAATCCTGGAATTTCGTCCCTTATCCTTGAAAAAGTTTCAAGCAGGAACAGGAATCTTTTTGATATTTCCTCTCCTCCATAAATGCTGCTCTTCCTCCTGGCCGAAAGCAGGTCGATCATAAGATAACCATGACAAGCCTTCAGATCAATTGCCATGAAGCCTGCCCGGCAGGCCAGCCCTGAAGCCGTTACAAATTGATCCTGAATTTTCTTAAGCTCATCATCAGTAAGTACATATGGCTGAATTTTGTCAAGCAGCGGATTTGATGAAGCTACCCTTGGCGCGGATTTGCCTGCTGGATGACTATACCTCCCCGAATGGGTGAGCTGAACTACAAGGAAAGGATTGAAACCGTGCCTGGCCGCACTCTTCCTGATTTCATCGTTCAGAAGTGAAAACTTTGAGATGTTGCCCTCATTTATCCATAGTTGCCTGGGATTGGACCTTCCATCCTGAACAACTGATACCGCCTCGACCCAGATCATACCGTTGCCGCCCTCAGCATAGCGAATGTAACGCCGTTTCGTCAGTTCCGAGGGCGAACCGTCGCTCTCCGAATCATAGCCTTCCATAGGCTGAACGACGATCCGGTTTTGTATTGTATGACCATCGAGAATTGTTGGTTCGAGAAGCGGAGAAATATCATCGGAGAATGGGAGATCAAGGCCTAAAGACTTCGCTTTCCTGAGGAGGTCATCTTTGGTTTTATAGTGAAAACGTTCGTGCATTTACTACCGCATAGAATGCCGAATTTAGTTGAAATTTCCCAAATAACTTTTTTAGTAATGGAAATCTCCCGAATTAAATCTTGGATTGACAATATTATTATAAATTGATCCGAAGGTATAGGTTATCTCGATCCCTCCCTCCAGCCTGTACTTAGTGGCAAGTTCCCGCAGTTGCAGGAGTCTTTCTGCTTCTGAAACATCACCCTTTTTGATATTGAGCTGATCATTGATATGTGCTACCCCTCCATTGATCTGGAGAGACAATCCTTTAAATATCCTGATATTAAGCGAAGTAAAAAGTTCGACCCGGTTTTTGGAAAAATCATGAAAATAATTTGATCCGGTTAATCCCATATTGATCGATCCCCATTTTTTCTGTATCTGAAAAGCCACATTCAGCATCTGCAGGTAGAGGCTTTCACCGGTTTTGTTATAAACCGTAGTATCAATATAGTTATTGTACCGGAGGCCGGCGCTGTACATGATCCTCAACTGCCTGTGTGTCGATTCTGAATAAGGATAAATATCATATTCGACTGACGGCAAAATTTCCAGTGAAAAGCCATAATTCTCCCTGGTTGAACTTCCGAGCCTCCATTTCACTCCGGCTGACCAGTGTTCACCCAGGCTCTTCACAAAAAGATTATCAATGAATGTGGCGCTCGTTACGTATTTTTTTGAGCTGGCGGAATCGGTGTTAACGTTCTCAATATACTTCTCCCGGTTATAGAATTGGTCTATTTCAATCTCAAGCTTCATTTCGGGTGTAACCCTGGTGATGTTCAGGGAATTCCTCAGATCCAGTTCTTTTTGAGTCTCCTCATTTTCAAACTGTGGCTCTGTTGATATTTCAAACACCCAGTTGTTCCATCTGTCGACTACCTCCTCCGCCTCAAGGTCGGAATTATGTGTTATCTCTATCTCATTAAAAAGGGGGGTTTTGGCAACAAATCTCATCAATCCTATCTTAAGCATATCAGTGCTCTTTTCCCTTACAATAGTATTGGTAAGATCGGGAGATGACGAATACGTCAGGGTATCGTCCATCCCGTCATACTTACCCTGCCCCTGGAAGAGATAGGTAATCTCTTCACCTCCGCTCCCGGTATTCTGGTCTGTTACAAGTATATAAACTTCAGCTTCGCGCGTATCTCTTACATAATTTATGTAGGGGATCTCACGCCTGATATAGTTCATATCACAGCCTGGCCAGTCGAGGAATACTTTTACTGCTTCCTTTCTTACAGTATCAGTTTTAAATCCTTCTCTCTGAGAAAACAGAGCTCCCGGGATTAGTGATACCAGTACTAAAAGAGTAAATTGTTTTACATCATTTCTGTTCATTCCAGGTTAAATTTTACTTTTGAAACACTTCAATTTGAAAACGAATGCAGGGATTTGGGAATGAAAGCCCTTACGAACACTTTTTGAATAACCTGCAAGTAAATACAGAGGGCTGTCGTAACAAAACAAATTAATGATTTTTAACAAATCTCTCCCGGTTCATGACCGACCTGGGGCTTATCCATGACCTTCCCCGGATTGCTCCGGCATAATAACTGACCAGCCTGAAAAATATAATTGACCTTACAAACAACTTCGGAACAAAGAAGAAGATGATGCCGGTAACTGCCAGGACCACTCCGGTGAACAGGTTATTGACAACAAGAAATACCTGGATTAATAATCTTTCAAGTCCTTTCTTATTCCTCGAAATATAAAGATGTTTCGAAATCTGAACCTCCGATTTTGTAACAGAAGTGGTCTGAATATCAATCCTGGAACTCCCGCCATGATTATGTTCGATTTTGATATTTCTGAGAAATGCAATTCTGCCGTTGTTATCTGTCACTCTTTTACACAAATCCACATCTTCATAATACATCCAGAAGCCTTCATAAAATCCCTCCATTTTTTTAAAGAGATCCTTTCTGATCAGTACGACAGATCCGGAGATCCAATCGGGGAAGACAACATCGGCCACAGACCCTCTGTCTCCTTTCCGGCCCCGGATCAAATTTAATACCGAACGCTGCAACCCCGTCAGATTGAAGAACCCTGGGAAATCTCCTGTTACCCTTGTTTCTTTGCCATTCTTATTCACCTGCCTGCATGAAATTATGCTGTATCCCGGATTTGCACTGGCTGCAAGCAACATCTTTTCAATTCCGGATTCGGACGCAATTGTATCAGGATTCAAAATAAGAAGGTACTCACCAACGGCGTACCTGCTTCCCAGATTGTTTCCATTTGAGTATCCGCCGTTCACTTTATTACGGACATACTGAAACCCGGGAAATTGGCTTTGTATTTCTAAAATGCGCCCATCACCCGAGTCATTGTCAACTACAATCACTTCAAATTTAAATTTATCCCCCTTAAAATCATTAAGTGATCCGAGACATTTGACAACCTTGTCCCATCCTTTGTAGCAAACAACTATAACTGACAGATCTGTCATATTTCATTACGACTCAGTAATATTTCCCTTTCACCCCTTCTCTTTTTCTTCATCCATGGCCTCTCCCTCCTTAACATCATTGTCCTCCCCAGCTTCCTCTAAAGTATCCTCCTCCATCCAGTCATAGACAGGTTCCCTGGGGCCCTCATTCCTGTAGTAAATGGCCAGGATGATGCCTGAAATGAAGCCCAGCATATGTGCTTCCCATGAGACATTCACGTAAATTCCCGGAAAAATTCCCCAAACCATTGAGCCGTAAAGGAAGACAATTAGCAGCGATAGTGCAATAAGCCTGAAATACTTCCTTATTATACCGCTGAAAAACAGGAATGAAGCCAATCCATATACCAGTCCGCTTGCACCGATATGCCAGGCGCTCCTTCCCGCCAGCCATACTGAAATCCCCGTAATCAGCCAGGTCCAGGCGGTGACCTTAAAAGCAATTTCAGAATAGAAATAGAAAAGGGCGGTTGCCAGAAAGAACAGGGGCAGCGAGTTATTGAATAAATGTCTGAAGCCTGAATGGATGAATGGAGACGTAATAATGCCGGGGATCCCTTTTAATGACAGAGGCCAGATGCCAAGAGTTGTGAGGTCAAGCTCAAACAGAACCTCAACAATCATTACCAGCCACAATATCAGAACCAGAAATCCCGGAATAATCATACTCAGAAGCATTTTTTTCCTGTAAAAGGCAACTTCATTTATTATTTCGGGACTGGATGTCATGGTTGTTGTTGCTGGTTCTGGTTGCTGGTTTTTGGTTCTCCCATCCCCCCTCTCCCCTTCTCCTCTTCTCCCATTCCCCCCTTCTCCCCTTCCCCTCTTCTCCCATCCGGGCTACCAGCCTGGTTTCTAGTTGCCGTCCTGCGGGAAGACGATTCCTGCAGCATTCCTGATCCTGTCGAGCGTGTTTATCAGGTTGCGGCTGAATGAGAGTGGAACAATAGTGCTTTCTTTTTTGCCTTCATCCAGGCACTTCATGACTTCTTCGGCTTCCCAGTGGTAGCCCAGTGAAGGTGGACTGAAGACAAGGGTCTCCATTTCCCTGCCCGGAATATTGATGATCACCCTCTGATTCATGTCACGGCCGCGGGAAACGGTCATATTTCCCTTTTCACAAAGGATATCGCAACCAATTCCGATGTTTGTCCGGAATGAGCTGTAGATAGTTGCCATCGTTCCGCTGTTATATCTGAAAATAGCACTGACCGATTCTTCCGAACCGGTTTCTCCGAAACCTGCAACCGCCTTCACTTCATCAGGAACGCCGATAAACGTCAGTGCATCGATCACAGGATATAATCCGATATCAAGCAGTGAACCTCCTCCAAGATCCAGATTGAATTTGCGGTCAGTGGCAATAAATGGAGGATTGAACGAAAAATACCCGTGCAGATGGATCACTTTTCCGAGTTCGCCGGATTCGAGTATTTCAAATGCTTTCTTATAGTTAGGCTGAAATGGAGGCCAGAGGGCTTCCATGAGGAATACATTCTGCGATTTCGACTCTGCGATCATCTCTTCCACTTCATGGCTGTTAAGTGCAAAAGCCTTCTCGCAGATCACAGCCTTCCCGTTCCTGAGACACAGAAGAGTATGGTCATGATGGTAGGAGTGAGGCGATGCAATATAGATGATATCAACCTCAGGATCGGTTGCCAGTTCTTCATAGGTGCCATAATATTTTCTGAATCCATGGTCATGGGCAAATTTCTCTGCCCTGCTATAGTCACGTGAGCCAACAGCATACAGTTCAGCATTCTCAAGGGTTTTCAACCCGGCTGTGAATTTTACCGCAATCCTGCCCGGGGCAAGGATGCCCCATTTATATCGTTTACCCATAAGTGAAATATTTTGATAAATATAGGGATTATTGGGGGAACAGAGACAGATTAATTAGAAAGTGAGTCAGCTTGACGAGTTCACATGTAGCTTAAAATAAACCTGGATATGTCTCCTCGCAAAACTTATGTTTAACTTATATTAAACATTTCATAAATTTATTGATTTTTATTGCATTGATATTCAATCAAATATAATTTATTTTCAAAAATACTGAAATATTTTTAGTACTGGGTATTGCATAGTATATATTTTTATATATATCTTTGCATTGTAAAGTTGTATATATTTAACAGTAGTAAAAATTTTATGGTTCTATGAAAATCACAGTAAGTATAAATCTCGGGGGGTATTCCTTCAATATTGATGAAGATGCCTACGCGGAATTAAAAAGGTACCTGAAGAACCTTGACCTTCATTTTGCAGGTGAAGAAAGCTCTTCGGAGATACTTTCTGATATTGAATCCAGGATGTCAGAGCTTTTCCGGAGCAAGCTGACAGTTTACAAACAGGTCATAACCCTCGGGGATGTCGGGGAAGTTATCTCTGTAATGGGAAGACCGGAGGACTTTTCAGACAATGAAGGGCCTTCGCGAAAAGAAAAATTTTCCACACCGGGCACTCATCGCATGTACCGCGATCCTGACAAAAGGGTCATCGGAGGTGTATCCTCAGGAATGGGAGCATACTGGGATATCGAACCGTGGATCATCAGGGTCATCTTCATCGCGCTTGCCTTCGCAGGCGGATTGGGAATAGTGATCTACCTGATCCTTTACATCGTGCTTCCCGAAGCAAAAACCACTGCCCAGAAAATTGAAATGAAGGGTAATCCGGTTAATATTCACAACATTAAGGACTCAGTCAAAAAAGAATTTGATACGGTTAGAAAAAATATGAAACTTTAAAAAATAAGGATATGGATTTGGAAAACACAAAAGCACAGATGCGTAAGGGGATCCTTGAATACTGCATCCTTTCAGTACTCTCAAAGAATTCCTGCTATGCAAGCGATATAATTAAGGAACTAAAGGAAGCGAGGGTCATAGTTGTTGAAGGAACGCTTTATCCCCTGCTTACAAGGCAGAAGAATGCCGGATTGTTGAGTTACCGCTGGGAAGAGTCGCAGCAGGGTCCGCCAAGAAAATACTATGAACTGACACCTGAAGGCCAGGCATATCTGTCAGATCTTGATAAATCGTGGGATGAGCTTGTAGAATCAGTTAACCTCATCCGGACCAGTGAACAGCTTATTAACCAATAAATCTTTAAAAAGATGGACAAAACAATCAAAATAAATCTTGGCGGCACACTGTTCCAGATTGATGAGGAGGCTTTCAAAATGCTTCGCCAGTATTTGCATGAAATTGATTCAAGGTTAGGAAAAACTCAGGGAGGAGCTGAGACTATTGAGGATATAGAATCAAGGATTGCCGAAATATTCCAGTCGCAGAAGGGTATCGGTGTAATAACCAGGGAGAATGTTGAAGCAATGATCGCAATGATAGGCAAGCCTGAAGATTTCGATATTAACAATGAGGAAACCCGGTCAAATGAGCCATCGTATATATCAACGGGGCAAAGAAAACTGTACAGGAATCCTGAAGACACGATAATCAGCGGTGTGTGCGGTGGTATCGGTGCATACCTTAACGTGGAATCTGTCTGGATCAGGATATTGTTCGTCCTGTTTGCGTGTTTCTTCTTCCTCGGGGTACTTGTTTATATTGCACTCTGGATCGCACTGCCTTATGCCCGCTCCGAGAGCCAGAGGAAAGAAATGTATGGAAACGCGAATATCAATGCGCTGGCACATAAAAGAGCAAACAATTCGTTGTCGCGCAGAGACTTTTCCTATTCAGCTGCCGAATCAGGCGGTTCACCTGCCGGAAACGCAGTGAATGAGATCTTCAGGGCAATCGGGAAGGTCCTCTATGTCATTCTCAGGATCTTCCTGATAATAATAGGGATAACCTTCGTTTTATCTGCCTTTATAACCCTTGTAACATTCATAATGATATTCTTCTTTAAGTATCCCGGATATTTTTCAACCGACTCGTTTGGGGTCAACCTTTTTTATTTTCCCGATTTTCTCGATTATATTGTTAATCCCGGTGTTGCCCCATGGATCCTGATACTGACATTTATTGCCGTACTGATGCCTCTCCTTGCATTAATATACTGGGGAGTAAAGATGATATTCTGGTTTAAGGCTAAAGACTGGGTGGTTTCCCTGATCGGACTGGTGATCTGGGTTTCAAGTGTTGCCGCTCTTTCACTTTTGCTCTTCAGTGAAGGCATAAGCTATACCGAAACCGGCAGAACGGTCACAAATGAAATAATTGACAATGCACCTGACGAACTCTATATTTTAAGCGGCAAAAAGGTCTCAGAACTGAATTACGACAAGGAAATTTCATTGTCCGATAAGGATTATAATATCTGGTTCGTTGACGGGAATAAAGGGCTCTATATAACCAGCAACCTGGATGTATATAGATCTGATGACACTTCAGTGAGATTAAATGTCAGGAAACGCTCAATGGGCCATAGTAAGACAGACGCGGCCAGAAAGTCCGAAGAATTGTTATACAACTACCGGATTTCGGGTGATACCATCTTACTCGATGAGTACTTTACAGTACCTTCGAATAGAAAATGGTCATTTGATGAGGTCCATGTCCAGCTTTACATTCCCGAAGGGACAGTTATCCACTTTGACAATAATACCACTGAAATGTTCCGTCATTCCGAATACCACGACTGGGATTCAGATTCCGATGATGACAGCTACATCAGATCTGACCGGAAATGGGAAATGACTGATGACGGGCTGAGGCAACTGCCTGACAGAACAGATAACAAAGAGTAGTTTCTTGTTTTTCATTCCTGATATTTTCCATGACAGCCGGCGCCGGGATTTCCCGGTGCCGGTTTTTTTATAGTTAAGATTATGTTAAACCATACAAATCAGAATGACAGTCTTAAGAGTTTGCATAAATTCGTAGTCATTTTAATCGACCTGATAAACAAGCCATGAAAAGATTTATGCTCCCTTTAATATTACTGTTTTCATTTTTACCCGCATTTTCGCAGGAAACAAGTCCCCCGCAGGATACCCTCCGGAAAGATGCCCTCAATGTCTTTATGGAAACAAGCGATTATATCCGTAAGGAGATCCCGTATCTTAACTATGTCAGGGATATCAAAGATGCAGGTGTTTATATTTTGTCCAACTCCCAGAGGACCGGTTCAGGAGGATATGAATACACATATTTCCTGGTAGGCCAGCACCAGTTTGCCGGAATGCGTGATACGGTTTCATTTGTCACCACTCCGGGTGAAACACAGGACCAGGTAAGAATCAAGGAGGTCAATACCCTGAAGATGGGATTATTACGTTATGTGGCAAAAACACCATTGGCAAAATACCTCAGTATTAGTTTCACCGAACCGCTTTCCGAAACCGTTTCGACCGATAAATGGGACAGCTGGGTCCTGGCGGCATCCATTAACGGATATCTTCAGGGGGAGAAGCAATATAAATCAAGTTATCTGAACGGCAGTATTTCTGCATCAAGAATCACTAAAGACTGGAAAATAAACATGCGGGCAAGGGTAAATTATTCAGTAGATAAATTTGATATTGATGATGAACTTTTTACAAGCGAAACAAATTCAAAATCATTCAATTCCCTCATAGTAAAGAGTATTTCAGATCATTGGTCTGTTGGCGGATCATTCAATGCGTTTTCATCAATCTACAGTAATCTTGATTTTTCCCTGATTGTTATGCCGGGTATTGAATATGATCTTTTCCCTTATTCAGAATCGACCCGAAGGCAACTAAGGCTGCTTTATTCCCTGGGATATAATTATTCAAATTATAGCGACTCAACTATATACAATAAGATGCATGAGAACCATTTACAGCATGCGATAAGCGCTGCTTATGAGGTAGTCCAGAAGTGGGGAACAATTGACTTCAGCCTGGAATACAGCAACTTCCTGCATGACTGGTCAAAGAACAATCTTTCAATCAACGGATACCTTGAACTCAGGATCGCCAAAGGTTTAAATGTCAATTTCGGAGGAAGTGCGGCTCTGATTCACAATCAGCTCGGACTCGTCAAGGAAGGAGCAACCACTGAGGAAGTTTTGCTTCGGAGAAAAGAGCTGGCAACTCAATATCAGTACTTTACGAGTTTTGGGTTCACCTATACTTTCGGATCAATTTATAACAATGTCGTAAATCCGCGGTTCGGGAACAGCGGCGGAGGGGGAATGATGATTATTATGAACTGATATGATAATTGTTACTGGTTTCCAGCCATAGCCACATGCTTCGCTAAAACTCGATGGTCAAAGAAAGCTTTGTGGTAAATCTGGTTGTCAATTACTGAAATCCACAGATGCAGGCAGGCGCAATGAAAGCATTCCCTTGTACCAGGTATTGAGTTGAGATTTTTGATTAATTTAGTGGAAACAATTCCGATGAAAACAAGAATAATCGAGAACATCACTGATCCGGAAAAACTGGAACAAATGTTCCATGATGATCAAAAAGCCTTTGAATCAGGGTTTAATGAGGCCTGGCCGGAAATAGCAAATTCGGACCTTGCGCAATTCTGGAAGGTGAGGCTGGGATTTGACAACAAACCTGAAAAACCCGGGAAATCGGCCTGGAGTGAAATTTTCATAGTTGCCGCGGTGTGCCTCTTCTGCGGATTCCTTATCAAAATCCCTGATATATTTAATTTCAGCCTTACCGGTTCCCTTTTTTATGAAAAAAATGCAGCACTAATTGCATGCATGGGACTTATAGCATATACGGCCTGGCTAAACAGGATAATCGAATGGAAACGGCTTGGCTTCGTTGCAGTTGCCCTTCTTCTTCTAGCGGTCTATGTAAATCTTTTACCTGCAACCAGGGACAACAGTTCGGTCAACCTGGTCTATATCCATATGCCATTGCTCCTGTGGTTCCTCTTTGGATTGGTCTGGATTGATTTCGATTTTAAAAACAAACCCAAAAGGGTCGATTATATAAGGTACAACGGCGACCTGGCCATAATGGCAGGATTAATAATGATAGCCGGTGGCATTCTTACAGTCCTTTCCATAGGTTTGTTTGACGCCATAGGAATTAACGCAGGGAACTTTTATATGAAGAACATTGTTGTTGTTGGATTTGTTTCCCTGCCGGTTATTGCAGCATTTGTAATCAGGAACTATGCCGTAATGATCAGCAGGATAGCTCCAGTAATTGCCGTGATTTTTAGTCCGCTCGTTCTCATCAGTGCGGTAATATATCTTGCTGCAATTGTGGCGTCGGGAAAGGATCCCTACACCGACAGGGAATTTCTGCTGCTGTTCAATCTGATGCTGCTAGGGGTAATGGCGATCATAGTCTTTTCTATCTCTGCCACAATAAACGGCACCAGGAAGAAATTCAGCGAAATGATCCTTTTAATCCTCTCGTCAGTCACAGTTATAATCGATCTGATTGCATTGTCAGCGATCTTTTACCGTCTCGGCACATTTGGCATAACACCAAACAGGCTTGCTGTTCTTGGATCGAATATTCTAATACTCATTAACCTGGTATTGATTATAATAGATTTGTTCAGAATAAACTTCAAAAAAACCTCCGGCGAAAAGATTGGTCTGACAATATCAAATTACCTCCCGGTTTATAGTTTCTGGATACTGTTTGTTGTATTCTTATTCCCAATCATTTTTGGTATCAAATAAATAATAGATGAGCCCGGAAGGAAGCATATCAATCAAACCTGTCATTTCGTCACAAGCTCAAGCTGACCTCTGATCTCTCCTCCCTGGTATGCATCGGTATGTACGTTGACATAATACAAACCTGCTTTAAGATCCGCTTCCTGTGCGGAATCCAGAGGAACTGAAGTGTAGTTTATCGGAGATGCTATAGGGGGTGGAAAACCAAAGACAACGTTTCCTGGTGTTCCTGCAGCTCCCATATGAATGTGGGCGGCTGTTGCATTTAATCCGGTAAAGGTAACAACCACAGAGAACATTTTTGTGTTTTCATTAAAGGTC
Source organism: uncultured Bacteroidales bacterium (assembly GCA_963737255.1). GTDB lineage: Bacteria > Bacteroidota > Bacteroidia > Bacteroidales > VadinHA17 > LD21. The sequence continues at coordinate 331,617 of CAVTSB010000001.1, read as the reverse complement.
AGAGTGGCAGCTCCGGAAGCCGTTGAAGCATTTGGAGGAACTTCATTGGCACCGCTCAGGGTTGCCGTAAATTCAATAGTCGGATCGGGATTATCATCATCCTTACAGGAAGCGGCTGTCAATAACAGGACAGCCACCAGGACGATCTGACATATTCTGAGCGCCGTCAGCTTTCCGTGTGAAGGATGAATATCATTCAGGTTGTTCTTATCATTTATTGTTTCCATAACGCTTTTATTTTAAATTGTTTCTCCTATTTGTTTGACTTATCACTCGCTTTACTCTAACTTCATTGTGTCAATATTATTTGGCAACCTCAATTCAATGGCACGGGTCAAGTAAAATTTAAAACAAATGCATCAGTTAAATGTTTAACGGACCTGGCATTTAACAGCGAGAACCTGCTTTTAAAAAATTAAACCTGGTTAAAAGGGAAAATTGTAATTTTACCAATTGTACTTAAACTCTCTTATGATATGGAAAGGAACAAGGAAGGACATAAATCCCGGGCCGGCCTTAGAATTGAACCATTAACAACCGGCAACTGGGATGCATTTGTCAGACTTTTCGGTGAAAAGGGAGCCTGTGGAAATTGCTGGTGTATGTATTACAGGTTAAGCAATTCCGCCTTTCATGACGGCAAATCGGGCGAAGGAAATAAAAATGCCATGAAAGCGCTTGTCAGGGATGGGAAACCCGCCGGTTTGATCGGATTTATTGAGGACAACCCCGTTGCCTGGTGTGCATTTGCTCCCAGGGAAGATTTCATAAAGCTTGAAAAGTCGAGGGTTCACAAACGAATTGATGACTTGGCAGTATGGTCAATTCCCTGCCTGTTCATTCATAAAAAGTTCAGGGGATCAGGTATTTCTTCAGAACTATTAAAAGGAGCTATTGATTATGCCGGTAAAAATGGCATTAAAGTACTTGAGGCTTATCCGGTAATTCCCACCACGGACAAAATGCCGGACGCCTTCGCCTGGACAGGATTGCTAAAATCCTTTGAACATGCAGGATTTGAAATCGTTGACAGGACCTCCAAAAACCGGCCGATGGTGAGGTATTATATTGAAGGTGCAGATACTAAACTAACTAGCCAGTAACCATTTACTTTTTTTATTATAACAAACCCATACCATGAGTATTACGACTCTGAAAGACCTTGGTTTAACCGAAGAAATATCCTGCTTCCTGAAAGATAACAACCTTTCTGAATTAACCGTGGGAAGGGTAACCCGGGAAAACAGGGATAGGTACGTTGTATCGACCGGTGAAACAGAATATGATGCAGAAATAACCGGTAACCTGAGATTCACAGCTTCATCAAGGACAGATTTCCCTGCAGTGGGCGATTGGGTAGCAATGACCCTGTATGAGCCGGATCAGGCAATTATCCACAGAATACTCCCCCGAAAGTCTGTCCTGGAACGTCAGGCCGTGGGGAAACCTGGAGAGAAACAGATAATTTCAGCCAATGTTGACTTTGCACTGATAGTCCAGTCGATTGACAATAATTTCAGTGTTAACCGGCTTGAAAGATACATGACAATCTGTTTTACTGCCGGCATAGAGCCCGTCCTTGTGATCAGCAAGGTTGACCTGGCCGGCGAGGAGGAGGTTAACAATGCTATTAATGAACTCACGAAGAGGGACAGGACTGTAAAATACATACTTCTGAGCAACATCACACAGCATGGGCTTGACCAGATAATGGACCTTATTCAGAAAGGTAAAACCTATTGCGTAATTGGATCCTCGGGGGTTGGAAAATCAACGTTGATAAATAACCTCTTAAGGAAGGATTTATTAAAAACCGGACAGATCAGCCGGAGTACCAATAAGGGCAGGCACATTACCGGGCACCGGGAATTATTTGTACTTGAAAACGGGGGAATAGTAATTGACAATCCCGGTATGCGTGAGCTCGGTATGACAGAGAGTACGGAAGGTATCAAAACGACATTCCGGGAGATCCTCAACCTGTCGCTTCAGTGCAAATTCCCCGACTGCAGACACATTAATGAAACAGGATGCACCGTGCTTGAAGCTCTTGAAAAGGGGATCATCGACAGGAAATCACTGGAAAACTTTCGTAAAATAGAACGGGAACAACAGCTTTTCCAGTCCACAGTTGCTGAAAGAAGAAGGAAGGACAGGCAATTCGGCCGGTTGTGTAAACAAATCATGAATGAAAAGAAAAAAAACAAATTTTAGCCAATATGGAGCCCCTGAAGGTTGGAGATCACATACCACATTTTTCTCTCCCCGACCAGGATGGAAAAATGTTTGACATTGATAGTGTCCTTGGAAAGAAAAAACTTGTAATCTTTTTCTATCCCAAAGATGGCAGTCTCAATTGCACTAAGGAGGCCTGCTACTTCCGTGACCTTGAAGATGCATTTGACGACGCAGATGCCGTTATAATAGGCATCAGCAGCCAGTCGGTGGAAAGCCATAAGGAATTCGTTGAACAGAACAGGCTTAATTATACGCTTTTAAGTGACAATGACAGTTCGGTAAGAAAAATGTTTGGCATTCCCAACCGGATCTTTGGCCTGGTTCAGGGACGGGTGACCTATGTTGCCGACAGGTCGGGCAAGATAGTTCTGGTTTTCGATTCACAAACCGACGTCCTGCGTCATGTGGATGAGGCTCTGAAAATTGTCCTTGTACTTAAAAAAACAGGTTGACCATTAAGCCATGATGCTGAAATTGATCGCCGGAACAATTAGCCCTTCAAATGTGTTAATCTTCTGAATATTCTATATAAATTGCAAACAAATGGCATTTACCTTACAGATCGGGGAAGAGGCTCCCGGTTTCAGTTTACCGGCTACTGACGGTAATACATATTCACCCGGCGATTTCAGGGATGACAAATATCTCGTCGTTTTCTTTACCTGCAACCACTGCCCTTATGTAAAAGGCTCGGATGAGGTTACCAGGGCTACCGCCGAAAAATTCAAGCCAGAAGGGGTGAGATTTGTGGGTATCAATTCGAACAGTGAACACACCTATCCCGAGGACAGCTTTCCCGAAATGGTGAAAAGGATGAAGGAATACAGGTTCCCCTGGCTCTACCTGTACGATCAGGATCAGAGCATAGCTGCCAGGTACGGGGCTTTACGAACCCCGCATTTTTATGTTTTCGACGAAAACAGGAAGCTGGTTTATACCGGCAGGGGAATAGATTATCCGAGGGATCCTTCGCGAGCCACAGTCAATGACCTTGACAGGGCGCTCAGCGAACTTACCTCAGGAAAGCCTGTTTCGGTGCCTGTGACAAATCCAATTGGATGCAATGTAAAATGGGAAGGAATGGACCCCCACTGGATGCCACCCGACGCCTGCGACCTTGTTTGAAAAACTTGACTGTAAATTCGCTTATTCAGGGGTAATGGATTCGAAAAACAAGTTCATCATTTCTATTCTTAACACAGCTTACGATAACAAAACAATTCTTGTAAGGCTGGTTGTGGGTTTAATATTCCTGTCGGAGGGAATTCAAAAGTTCCTGTTCCCGGAGCTTGTCGGTACAGGCAGGTTTGAAAAGATAGGATTTTCAAATCCTGATTTCTGGGCATACTTTACGGCAACTTTTGAAATCATTTGCGGAATCATGGTGCTTTTAGGCTTTTTTACACGGCTGGTATCAATCCCGCTTTTCATCATCATGATCACCGCCTTTATCACTACAAAACTGCCAATTCTGTCCGACAGGGGCTTCTGGGCAATGGCACACGAATACAGGACTGATTTCGCACTTACGGTCCTCCTGATCTATCTGTTTATTTTTGGGAGTGGAAACTTGTCAATCGATTCGAGGATCTCAACCTGAGACTACAGATATCTGCCCTTTCGCCGTTGTACCACAACTAATACTCAACGGGAACTTTTTCTTATCTTCGCTTTTCGGAGATTAGCTGATATTATTTCATGAAGGTAATCTGGAAGTATTTAAAACCACAGCAATGGATCATTCTGGTGGCCCTCGGCCTTGCAGGTGTCGGCCAGCTGCTGAACCTTGTCGATCCCATAATCTTCGGGAAAATAATTGATGATTTTGCAATTAATCCCGGCGACCGCACTGAGAGTGAATTGATCAGAGGTGTCCTGTTCTGGCTTGGTATAGCAATTGCCATTGCCCTGGTTGCGCGTGTCGCAAAGTCGTTCCAGGAATATTTTACCAGGCTTGCAGTACAGAAATTCGGCATGCAGATATTCAATGACGGATTAAAGCAGACACTCCGCCTCTCTTTCCAGGAGTTTGAAGAACAGCGAAGCGGGGAGACTTTGTCGGTGCTCCAGAAGGTCCGTATGGATACACAGCAATTCATTAACTCTTTCATAAACATACTGTTTTCAACAGTTGTCGGAGTCGCTTTTCTGGTCTGGTATTCGGTCACCCGAAACTGGATGCTTATACCCGTTTTTGTTATCGGTATCCTTATCCTGGGTTCACTGACGGGATTGCTGAGTAAAAAGATCAAAACCACCCAAAGGTCAATCAACCGTGAGACCAATAAAATGTCGGGCGTTATTACCGAATCCCTGCGGAATATCGAACTCGTTAAAAGCCTTGGTTTAACCTACCCTGAAATTAAGCGTCTGAGGGATCAGACCCTTAAGATATTCAACCTTGAGATGGTGAAGGTAAAAAAAGTACGCACCCTGACTTTTCTTCAGGGAACGATGCTCAGCATCCTCAGGCAGTCGATCCTCTTTATACTTCTGTGGCTGATCTTCAGAAAGGTGCTGACCACCGGTGAACTGATCACCATGCAGTTCATATCGACTTCAATTTTCGGGCCCTTGCAGGACCTGGGGAATATCATCCTCAGTTACAGGGAAGTGGAAGCTTCATTAAATAATTTTGATCAGCTGATGAGTAAACCGGTTGAAAGAAGACCCAAGAATCCAGTTGAAATCGGACCGTTGGATAATATTGAGTTCAGGAATGTTGTATTCCGTCATAAGACAGCCACTTCCAATGCCATCGACGATATCTCATTCGGTGTGAAGACAGGAGAGACCATTGCATTTGTCGGTCCATCGGGTTCAGGCAAATCTACACTGGTAAAATTACTGGTGGGGTTGTACAAACCGGTAAAGGGGGAGATCGTCTTCAATGATCATTCATCGCTTGAGATTCGTTACAACGAGTTGAGAAGGCAGCTCGGATTTGTGACCCAGGATACCCAGTTGTTTGCAGGCAGCATAAAGGAAAACCTCTTGTTTGTAAAACAGGATGCCACAGATAGTGAGATCGTGGAGTCACTCGAAAAAGCTTCGTGCAAACAATTGCTTAAAAGTGCCTCCAGGGGAATAGATACAGTGCTTGGGGAAGGAGGCATGAGACTCTCGGGCGGCGAAAAACAGCGTATCTCCATCGCCAGGGCATTGATCCGCCATCCGCGTCTTCTGATCTTTGATGAAGCAACCTCGGCACTCGATTCCCTGACTGAAGAAGATATTACGAATACTATCAGGAGCTTTTCAGAGAACCGGGAACAGATTACAATCCTGATAGCCCACCGGTTATCAACGATCATGCATGCGGATGTTATCTATGTTCTTGAAAAAGGAAAGATCACTGAAACAGGTCCGCATGATGAGCTGCTTTCGCAAAAAGGGTTGTATTACGCCATGTGGCGTCAGCAGATCGGCGAAAGAAGGGATCTTGTACGGCAGTTTTCGGAGACTTTTAATAATTCTTAAAGGTTTTATCAATTTATTTAGTTAACTTTTCGGTTGAAACATTACTTAAAACTTTAAAACCATGAATAAGTTATCACGTCGTCAGTTTCTCGGAAAAAGTGCCATGGGGATGGGAGCTGCTGCTCTTGTTTCGCGGTTTCCCGGAAGCCTCAATACCATGACATCTGAAAAAACAGTTAATTTCCCGCTTGGCTTCCAGGTGTGGACGATCAAGGACCAGCTTGTTAAAGATTTTGCCGGAACCCTTAAAATGATGGCAGGACTTGGATACAAGAGCGTTGAAATGTGTTCGCCTCCCGGATATGAAAGTTCCGGTTTCGGCCCCCTTATGAAATTGAAGCCAAAAGAGATGCGTCAGATCATCAATGATGCCGGACTGGTATTTGAAAGCACTCATTACGGAGTGGGTGAATTCAGGAATAACCTTGGGGAAAGGATAGAATTTGCTGCGGAATCAGGACAAAAACAGATGATCCTCTCAAGTTTCGGACTCCCCGAGAAAGCAGCGATGAGCGACTGGATGAAGGCAGCCGATGAACTCAATAAATACGGGATGGAGTCGAAAAAAGCAGGTATCCAGATGGGATTTCATAACCATCACGGGGAATTCGGTACAATAGACGGGAAACTTATTTACGAAGCCCTTTTGAACCAGTTCGATCCTGACCTTGTAAAAATGCAGTTCCAGGTTGCTGTGATCAATATCGGATTTAAAGCTTCCGACTATTTCAAAAAGTTCCCGGGAAGGTTTATCTCGGCACATCTTGCTGACTGGTCTTCCTCCGAGAAAAAGAGTGTACCCCTCGGAAAGGGTATTGTTGACTGGAAGGAATTTTTTGCCTCGGCTGACAAGGGCGGATTAAAAAATATTTTTGTTGAAATGGATCCCGAAACATTTAAGGATAGTGCCTCATTCATCAATAATCTTTAGGAAAACAGCCAACATACGATCATGAACAGGCTTATAACACTTTTTTTACTTGTTTTTCTGGTTTCATGCAACACCAGAAACAATGTAACAGTTCCGTGCTATGCCTGGATGAGCGGTCCCGGCGAAGCAACGGATGCTGAACTGGAAAACCAGTTTGCCGACCTGAAAAGCAAAGGGATAGCTGGCCTGATGTATTCTGCAGGCCAGGACCCCGAAACATACATGCGGGTGGGAAAGATCGTTAAAAAAACCGGCCTGGAATTCCATGCCTGGATCCCAACGATGGTTCAGAACATCAAACCGGGTATCAGCGCAGACTGGTATGCACTTAATGGTCTTGGCGAATCAGCCCTTGACAAGCCCGCCTACGTCGACTACTACCACTTTCTTTGTCCGAACCGTGGCGAGGTGCAGCAATACCTTGAAGAAATGTACGGCAGGATTGCAGATGTCCCCGAAGTTGACGGCATTCATCTTGATTACATACGCTACCCCGATGTCATCCTTGCAAGGGGTTTGTGGGAGAAGTACGGCCTGGTGATGGACAGGGAGTATCCGCAATACGACTATTGCTATTGCAGTAAATGTGTCGCTGACTTTAAGGCAAAAACCGGGATTGATATTAAATCAGTGGACGATCCGTCGCAGGTTGAAGAATGGAAACAATTCCGTTACGATCTTATCACCGACCTGGTAAACCGGCTGGCTGAAATGGTCCACTCGAAAAACAAGCAAATTACGGCTGCTGTATTTCCCGGACCAAATTCAATTGCTAAAAAGATCGTCAGACAGGAATGGGATAAATGGAACATTGACGCTTTCTTCCCGATGAATTACAACGATTTCTACCTTGAAGGGACCAGATGGATCGGTGAAATGTGCAGGGAATCGGTAACTGCCCTCAACGATACACGTCCTGTGTACAGCGGATTATTCATCTGCCCTGATCCGCTTAAAAAGACAACTGAACCCGATCCTGAAAATCACGGGCTGGTTCCGGGTGAACTGGAGGATGCAATCAGGGAATCGATGGAAAATGGTGCAAAGGGAATCTGCTTATTCACACCGGGAAGAATGACCGGTGAAGACTGGGCCGTATTTGAACGGGCCATCCGTACAAATTATTGACCTGATGGTTGAAATTACTGACGATAATGCTGTAGCGGGTAATCTAATAGAGCATTCTTACCCTTATGGTTCCCTCAATGGCTCTTAGTTCGCTGACAATACTGCTGCTCAGGCGGCTTTCAGTATCAATAATCACATACCCGATTTCAGGATCAGTCTGCAGATATTCAGCCGCAATATTGATCCCCTTCGAAGTAAAGACATAGTTCACCTCCTTCAGAATGCCCGGTTCATTCTTATGGATATGCAGAAAACGCTGGGCATTGTTATTGGGTTGAAGTGAGACCTGAACAAAATTGGTAGCACCGATTGTTGCTCCTGTGTCGCTGTATTTCACAAGCTTCTCAGCAACCTCCGTACCGATGTTCTCCTGAGCTTCCATGGTGCTTCCTCCGACATGCGGGGAAAGAATTACATTATCGAACTGCTGAAGTTCGGAAATGAAAGGCTCATTTTCGGAAGCAGGTTCCTCAGGAAAAACATCCATCGCAGCGCCAAGAATATGCCCCGACTTTAATGCCTGCGTCAATGCATGGATATTCACGACCGAGCCCCTTGAAGCATTAACAAGACAGGCTCCCCTGCGCATGAGATTCAGTTCAGGATCACTAATCATGTTACGGGTTTGGGGTGTCTCGGGTACATGCAGGGTAATAATCTGCGAAATTGATAACAATTCTTTAAGGGACGAGCAGGAAACTGCCTTGCCAAGGCTGAGCTTTTTGGCAATGTCGTAATAATAAACATTCATCCCCATTGCTTCAGCCAGTATTGAAACCTGGGAACCAATATGCCCGTACCCGACTATCCCCAGGTTTTTACCACGGACCTCAAAACAGTTGGCGGCCGATTTAAGCCATTTCCCATTATGGGCAGCAGCGTTCTTCACAGGAATATTCCGCATGAGAAGTATTGATTCGGCTATTACAAGCTCTGCAACTGAACGGGTATTCGAAAACGGGGCATTGAATACAGGGATCCCCAGCAACCTCGCTGCACGGCCGTCGACCTGGTTTGTTCCGATACTGAAGCAGCCGACTGCCAGCAGCTTCCGTGCCCGTTCGAGCACATCATCTGTCAGCTGGGTCCGCGAACGAATACCTATGATATTGATATTCTGTATTTTTGCCTTCAGAGCTTCATCATCGATTGCATGCGGAAGCAATTCAATGTTTGAATAACCGTTTGCCCGGAAAAACTCTTCAGCGCTCTTATGAATCCCTTCCAGCAGCAACACTTTAATCTTTTCCTTGTCCAGAGAGTATTTCTTTACCATACGATTCTGAATAATTTAAGGAATGTCCCATATTGGGGTTACAAATGTAAAACAAAAAGCATAAAATTACTTCAATTAATTATGTTCAGTCACTCAGTTGATTGATTGTTGATAATTTGGCAACTGAAACTGGCTTTTAAACAAAACGATGTCGGTGACGGTTTAAGCATAAAATAGTTTTTTTATGAATATAAAGGCAGATACGGCTGAAAAAATGCCTGTGCTGTTCCTCGGTCACGGAAGCCCCATGAATGCCGTTGAGGAGAATGAATTCACGGAAGGATGGCAGAAGATCGGGAAAACCCTCCCGGAGCCGGTTGCAGTATTATGCATTTCAGCTCACTGGGAAACAAGAGGCACCCTTGTAACAGCAATGGAAAAGCCAAAGACGATCCATGATTTCGGAGGATTTCCTGAGGAACTTTACGAAATTAAATATCCTGCTCCGGGCAACCCGGAGCTGGCAGGCAGGTTAAAGGATCTGGTAGTTGGTACTCAGGTAGGCCTCGACAATAACTGGGGACTCGACCACGGATGCTGGAGCGTATTAAAGTACCTTTATCCTGATGCACGCATCCCCGTATTACAGATGAGCCTCAACTATAATCTGAGTCCACAGCAGCATTATGATCTTGCCGGGGAAATTAAATCCCTGAGGAAAAAGGGAATTCTGATTGTCGGCAGCGGTAACATGGTTCATAACCTGAGAATGATGGCCTGGGATAAGCTGAATGATAGTTATGGATTCGACTGGGCAATCGAAGCCGGTGAAAAAATGAAAAAATATATCCTGAACGGTGATCACAGGCAATTAATTAACTATGACTCCCAGACCAGGGAATTTGCTCTGGCAATTCCAACCCCCGATCATTATCTGCCACTGCTTTATGCGCTGGCCCTGAAAGAAGAAGATGAAAACATTACAATCTTCAATGATAAACCTGTAGGAGGTTCGCTTACTATGACATCGGTGAAGATAGGATAGGTAAATTCGGTTGCCGCCTTGTTACTTGTTGCTGGTTTTACTAACTTTGGTATCATGTAAAGCCTCCATCCTATGAAACAGGTGCTTAAGTATGTAGGGTATTTCGCGCTCATTGCCGTTGTGGGATTCCTCATCTGGCGGTTCTGGTTTATGATTGCCTGGATCCTCATGGCGGCCATACTCTCTTTCATAGGACGTCCTGTTGTCAGGTTTTTCGATGGGCTCCATGTAAAGAAGTGGAAGATCCCTCATGCCGTAAGCACTCTTCTTACATTGCTCGTTATAATCCTGACCGGGCTTGGAATTCTGGCAATTTTTGTTCCGCTGATCCTGGAACAGGCGCAGACAATAAGACAGATTGATGTCGGCGGGCTTGCTGACAATCTTCAGGGAGCACTCCAATGGATCGAAGACCAGCTGCAGGGTTTTGGCGTTATCCCCGAAAGTCAGACAATTGAGGATTTTATTGTGCTCAAGGTAAAATCAGTCGTAAATTTCAACAGTGTAACATCAACGGCAACAAAGTTAGTCAGTTCAGCCGGAAGCTTCTTCGTCGGACTCTTTTCCATTTTGTTTATCGCCTTCTTTTTCCTGAAGGATGAGGGTTTGTTCGAGAACACACTCCTTCTCCTGGTCCCCGTAAAACATCACAATGCAACCAGCAAGGTAATCAATGAATCAAAAAACCTGCTGATGCGCTATTTTACCGGTGTTATTCTTGAGGTTGCCGGAGTTATGGGGATAATTACAATATTCCTCTGGATTTTAGGCGTTGATAATGCCCTGTTAATAGGATTCTTTGGCGGTATGATGAATATAATCCCTTACCTGGGACCGGTAATAGGATCAGCGATAGGAATAACGCTTGGATTAACAGCCACACTGGCAACCGGATCATATTCCGATCTTTTTCCTGTTCTTATAAAGCTGGTCAGCGTATTTGCCGGAGCCAATTTTATTGATAACAACTTCCTGGTCCCAATGATCTATTCAAGCAGTGTGAAAGCCCATCCGCTTGAAATTTTCTTCATAATTATCATGGGCGGAAGCCTTGCAGGGATCCTCGGCATGTTGCTGGCTGTCCCGGTTTATACTGTCCTCAGGGTGATAGCAAAAGAATTCTTCCAGCAATACAGGATCGTCAGAAAACTGACCGAAAAAATAGAAAGTGATACGTAATGCCGATCATAATGTCAGAACTTTACCCCGACTATTTTGCGCGATTTTATGATCTGATATACCATCAGGTGCGCGATGGAGTTGATAATAATTTCTACCTTGACAGGATCAGGGAAACAAAAGGAAAAGTCCTTGAAGCAGGTGTTGGCACCGGACGCCTGTTCATTCAGGCACTAAACAATGGGGCAGATATTTATGGGATCGATATCAGCCCGGCAATGCTCGATGTCCTGAATACAAAGCTCAACCTGGAGCAGCAAAAGCGGGTGAGCCTGCAGAATATCATTGACTTCAGATCAGAACATAAAATCGATCTTATAATCGCTCCCTTCAGAGTGTTTATGCATGTTACCGGTAAGAATGAGCAGATGGAAACCCTCGATAATGTGTACAACAATCTGAACCCTGGCGGACAATTTATTTTTGATGTATTCGTACCTGATTTAAAGGCTTTGTTAACAGGTCTTGAAAACGTCACTGACTTTGAAGGTGAATATGAACCCGGATGCAGAATGAAGAGAATTGTGTCAACAAAGCCGGACCTGTTAAACCAGATAATCAACGTGTATTTCCGGATTGAATGGAACGACAGGGAATCTTCGCACAGGAAAGAATGGAGATCGCAGATGAGGTACTTGTTCAGGTTCGAGCTGGAGCATCTGATCGAACGGTCGAAATTTTCATCTTATAAAATTCTTGGCGATTTTTACGGGAATGAACTTACCAGCGATTCGAGGGAGTTCATACTTGTATGTAAAAAATAAAACAGCAATGACCCACCTAAAACGATGACCTTTATGAAACAAATATTTTCCTGCATTATTCTCGTTCCGGTGATTTTCATGACGACCTCCTGCTCTGATCCCAAAACGGAGCCGGTTAGCTACGTTAACCCTTATATCGGAAACATAAGCCATCTGCTGGTACCCACTTATCCAACGGTTCACCTTCCGAACAGCATGCTGCGTTTTTACCCCGACCGGGACAATTTCACGACAAATAAAATGCAGGGGTTTCCGCTTAATGTGGTGTCGCATCGCGGAGGAAGGGCATTTTCAATGATCCCTTATCAGGGTAATGCCGCGGAAATGCCGGGAAATTTGCCGTTTACATATGACAATGAAATCATAACCCCTTACCTTTACAGCGTAACGCTCGATGAATCAGGTATCGACGTAAGCTTCACCCCGGGCGAAAGATCAGGCTTCTTCAGCCTTCATTACACCGGGTCTGACGGCAGGGGCATAATCCTGAGAACCTCCGACAGGGGAGAACTGACTTTCAGCAATAATACACTTACCGGGTATGATACCAATAATGGTGTGAAGACCTGGCTCTGGATGGAGGTCGACGCAAATCCCGAAAAAATAAGCATCCGGAAAAATGACACCATCGCCGAAGCAGCCTCCGTGAATGGCAGAAGAGTAGCAATAATTGCATCCTTTAAACCCGCGAATACCAATGAGCTGAATATCAGGTACGGTCTCTCCTATATCAGTAGCGAACAGGCAAGGATAAACCTTCAAACCGAAATAGGAAACCGTGACTTTTCTGAAATCTCAGACAGGGCAAATAACAGATGGAACTCAGCCCTGTCGCAAATTGAAGTTACAGGGGGAACCGAAGACCAGAGAACTGTTTTTTATACGTCACTTTACAGGTGTCTTGAAAGAATGGTCGACATAACTGAAGACGGCCGGTATTTCAGTGCGTGGAGCAATAAGGTGGAAGCGGCCGGTGATACGGCATTTTATACTGACGACTGGGTGTGGGACACCCACCTCGCTCTTCATCCACTGCAGGTGATCCTAAATCCTTCGCGGCAGGACGAAAAGATAACCTCTTATATCAGGATGGCAAGGCAGTCGGGATGGATGCCGACATTCCCCACGATCTCAGGCGATAACCATGCCATGAACGGAAATCACTCAACCGCAGTTATTCTTGATGCATGGAAAAAAGGGATAAGGGATTTCGATCTTGAGGAAGCTTATAATCACCTTAAAAAGACAATACTTTTTGAAACGAAGCTGCCCTGGATCAAGGGAGATGCAACAGCCCTTGACGAATTCTATGACAGGAACGGCTATTTTCCCGCCCTGAAGCCCGGAGAGAAGGAAACGATCCCCGGAGTTCACGCTTTTGAAAAAAGACAGGCTGTCGCAATCACGCTTGCTTCGTGCTACGACGACTGGTGCATGGCACAGATTGCCAGGGAACTTGAAAGGAATGACGACTATGACTTCTTTATAAAAAGAAGCCTTAACTACAAAAACCTTTTCAACACTGAGACCGGTTTCTATCATCCTAAAGACAGCTCAGGAAGCTGGATTGTACCGTTTGATTACCGTTACGACGGCGGAATGGGTGCACGTGACTATTATGACGAAAACAACGGTTGGACCTACATCTGGCAGCCCTATCATGCATTTGATGATCTGATCGTAATGATGGGCGGCAGGGAAAAGTTCGACATGAAGCTCGATCAGCTGTTCAGCGAAAGTCTCGGCCGTTCCAAGTGGGTCTACTATTCCACAATGCCCGATGCTACAGGCAACGTCGGACAGTTCGTAATGGGTAATGAACCGTCGATGCATATCCCCTACCTTTATAATCTTGCAGGCAAACCCTGGAAAACCCAGAAACGGGTACGGATGCTTATGGAGACCTGGTTCAGGAACGATCTTATGGGTATCGCGGGAGACGAGGATGGAGGCGGTCTGTCAGCCTTCTATGTCTTTTCGGCGATGGGATTTTACCCCATAACTCCCGGAATTCCTGAATACCAGATCGGGAGCCCCCTTTTCAACAAGATCGCAATACACCTTCAGAATGGAAAAACCTTTACAGTCGAAGCTAAGAACAACAGCCGTGTCAACAAGTATATTCAGTCTGCAAAGCTGAACGGGAAGGAACTGACAAAGCCGGTTTTCACACATGATGATCTTGCAGGCGGAGGGACACTTATTCTTGATATGGGCAGCAGGCCAAATTACAGCTGGGGCAATTAGAACATAAGAGGAAAACGAAATATGAAAAACATCTGGCTGAAAAGCTTTGCACTTTTAACCCCATGCATTCTTAACCAATGCTCTTCATCCGACCGGGCAAATCCTCAGGCTGAACGTCCCAACATCCTGATCGCAATTGGTGATGACATTACCTGGAAGCATCTGGGTGCTTATGGCTGCACATGGGTAAAAACACCCGGATTCGACAGGGTCGCTGAAGAGGGTCTCCTGTTTTTGAATGCTTATACCCCTAATGCAAAATCCTCCCCATCCAGGGCATGCCTTCTAACCGGGAGAAACAGCTGGCAGCTTGAGGAAGCCGCAAATCATGTACCCTTCTTCCCGGAAAAATATATATCATTCGTTGAGACTCTGGGTGCGAATGGATACTATACCGGGTTCACTGCAAAGGGATGGGCACCGGGAGTAGCAACCGACAGTACGGGCAATCCGAGGGAACTTACAGGAAAAGCCTTTAATTCAAGAAAGACCAATCCCCCTGCAAAAGGAATGTCCGGTACTGACTATGCCGGAAATTTTGAGGATTTCCTGAATTCAAAAGATCCAGATAAGCCATTTTGCTTCTGGTATGGCTCGCAGGAGCCTCACCGCAGATATGAATCCGGATCGGCAGTGACAATTGGCGGGAAGAATCCACGCGACATTGACATGGTACCTGGTTTTTGGCCCGATAATGAAACTGTCCGCAACGATATGCTTGATTATGGGTTTGAAATAGAATACTTCGACATTCACCTGGTTAAAATGCTTGATTTACTCGAAAAGAGCGGAGAAATGGATAATACCATCGTGATTGTGACAGCCGATAACGGGATGCCTTTTCCACGGGTAAAGGGACAGTCATATGATTATTCAAACCATATGCCCCTTGCCATTATGTGGGGAAAGGGTATTAAAAACCCGGGGCGTACCATTTATGACTACATAAGCTTTATCGATTTTGCTCCCACACTTCTTGAAGCCTGCGGAATCAGCCATTCAGAGAGTGGAATGCAGCCAGTTCAGGGCAGAAGTCTCGTGAATATTTTTAGATCCGCAAAGAAGGGATTCGTCGATAAATCGCGTGATCATATCCTTATCGGAAAAGAGAGACATGACGTTGGCCGGCCTGATGATGCAGGGTACCCGGTAAGGGGAATCATAAAGGAAGGATACCTGTACATCATGAATTTCAAACCAGGCCGATGGCCCTCGGGAGATCCCGAAACAGGATATATGGATTGTGATGCAAGTCCGGTTAAATCCCTTATCCTTAACATGAGGCGCAGGGGCGGGCCAACGGAATACTGGAATCTGAGTTTCGGAAGAAGGCCGGAAGAAGAACTGTACAACCTTTCCGGAGATCCGGAATGCATGGTCAACCGGGCCTCCGATCCCGGACTGAATCCGCTGAAACAACGCCTGCGCCAATTAATGCTCAGAGATCTCCGGGAGCAGGAAGATCCCAGGATACTCGGCAATGGCGATATTTTTGACAAATATCCTTATGCCTCCGAAACAGTAAGGAATTACTATAACAGGTATGTTAAAGGTGAAATTACACGCAAATCAGCTGCCTGGGTCGATTCAACAGACTTTGAAAAAGCTGCTTATTGAAAAGATTTTTTTTATCGCGTGTCACGGATGAAACAACGACCCGACAATAATCCGGAATTATGTCAGAGGATTTTGATGTGATCATCTGCGGTGCCGGTCCCGCAGGCTGTACGGCAGCAATGGCATTAGGCTCATCAGGGCTGAAGGTCGCATTAATTGAAAAAGAGAATTCGCCCGGAGAAAAAGTGTGCGGTGACGCAATTCCAGCTTTTGTGCCTAAAGTACTGAACACTATCGATCCTGCTTATGGCAGGGCTTTTGAAGAAATTGACGGCAAGAATAAAATCGGTGTCTGCCGGATCACGGGTCCCGGTAAAAAAGCAATTGACCTGAAGTTTTCTGAGTTTGGGTTTGTCTGCAGACGTCAGATCTTTGATTCCTTTATGTTCGGGCTTGCAAGCCGGGTGCCTGGTATTACAGTCTTTAAGGGTACTGCAATCAGGGATGTCTCCGTTAACCATGCTGAAGCCATTGTAAGTACCGATAAGCATCCCGCGCTGAAAGCACAAATTGTAATTGGCTGCGACGGAGTCAACAGCATTGTACGCAGGAAACTTACCGGTAACAAAATAAGTTCCGGTGAGAGTTCTGTTGCCGTCCGGGGTTATTTCAGGGGCATAAGTGAATGTTCTCCCGATACTATAGAGCTCCATTTTATAAAGGAGCTGCTGCCCGGTTATTTCTGGATATTTCCTCTGCCCGGAAATCAGTTCAATGTCGGCCTCGGGATGCCGTCAGAGAAGATATCCGGTAACAGGATCAACCTCAGAGAAGAGCTGCTGAACATAATTAAAAATGTACCTTACCTGGCCCGGAGATTCACGGGGGCTGAAATGACAGGTGAGATAAAGGGACATCTTATACCCCTTTGCTCCGCAAAAATCCCAATATCCGGAGAACGGTTCATGCTTTGCGGTGATGCTGCTTCGCTTGTCAACCCTGCAACAGGAGGCGGAATCGGCCAGGCGATGCAATCAGGCAGGTATGCAGGCTGGCATGCTCTTAAATGTTTTGAAAAAAGGGATTATTCCCATGATTTTATTAAAGCATATGATAAAACACTCTATTCAAAGATCTGGAAAGAAAACCTGCAATATTTAAGGATCAGGGATTATGTTCTTGAACACACAGCCATACTGAATTTTATTATTAGCACCGGATCGAAAAGCAAATTGATTTACAAAACAATATTAAACATCCTGGAATAAAATCAATTTAAATTATTAATAATCCCCTTGATAAATTTATCTGCTTTTAATATCTTCAACATGCTGAAATGTATCAAATAAACCATCAACTCTAAAAACCTCTCCAAAATGAACACAAAAGCCATCCTCTATTTCGGACTCGGGCTAATCTCGCTCATTGTAGCCCTGATTATTTTCTTCAGAGGGCTAGATGTTAAAGCGCTCCTGTTCCTTATTTTCGGGGTTGCTGCTGTCTTGTTGCTGAGGCAGGGATCTGTTGAAATGAGTAAAAAGAAAAAATAATATCCTTCCCGAATTCGTCTGAACAATTGTTTTAAAAACAGGTTTATTGTCTAAACAAATATCTCAACTATGAAAAAATCTCTGATAGTATTAGCTGTCCTGTCCCTTATTGCAGTTTATCCTCTGAATGCACAGGGATTGTTGAACAAAGTTAAAAATGCTGTAGCAAAAGAGATCCTGGGTCCCGATGAACCGGCAGGCGCTAAAAATGGTTCAAAACCAGGCCCTGAGCCTGCATGTGCATGCGATGACGCAAAGCTGGTAGCGGATCTAAGCCAGTTTAAGATTGACTACCGCGAGATTGCCATAAGCATGAAAGATGACGGAAGCATTCTCGTAAAAGACAGGATTGGTGGGAAATCCTATATTATTAAAGATGGAAATACAGAGGGGCCATTTGAAACGGATGACCCGCGTGTCAAGTCCTTTGATGATGCCCTGGGGGAAGCTGATAGCAAAGATGGTACACCCGCATGGACTGCTAAATTTCCCGGCATAATCAGCCGCAGTGGTGAGGAGTATTTAATTAAATTCAACGGCAAAAGCTATGGCCCCTATGCAGTTATAAACGATTTTGCTGTTTCCCGGGCAAAAACAAGCTTTGCCGCAATTGTGACAAAAGTGGTTATTGCCACAGAGGATATGAACAAGAAAATGGAGGCGGAGTTGGCTAAGGCAAAAACTGACCAGGAGAAGATGGATATTGCGATGAAATACAGTCAGCAGGTATCGGACCGGATGTTACAGGGAGGAGGCGGCCCTGATTCATTCCAGCCGCAATTGGTCTCCAACGTTCCCGGTGCGGCTTATGATGTAATAAAATGGATGGGAGGAACCCTGAACAGTAAAATCAAATTCGATGATATCGTTGTCCGCACACCTGACAAAATCCTTGATCTGAAAGGCAACACTCTTATCGCGGTATCTACCAGCCATTATAGTGCCGGAGACATGTTCCTAAATTCTTCGAATAATAAATATGCTTCCTATAATTACGGAACACTTACTTTCAGTGATAACTCTACCCTGTCAGAACTTTTTAACCCGCAGCTTGTGAAAACTGACGGGAAGGTCAGCCTTGCCTACATGTACTATTCTCCGGGAAAAAATGCTATCATGCAATGCAGCATGCCATTCTAGTTTCTATTATTGAACATGGTCATTTGCAGAAATCTGAGGATCGGTGTGGATAAAAAACATTATAAAACTGTTCCCGGCTTTATTGCCTCTCGTTTTGCCGGCGGGAATCTTATCTTCACAAACGTCTGATTATAAAACAATTTTTGGCAAGGACTGGATAAAGGCAGAAGCTTTTGTCACTGAAAATGAGAGATGGATGAGATCCGCCTGCAAAAGAAACGGTATCGAATATGCATATGCTGTTGCAGTGATCTTTCCTGAACTGGTGAGATACTCAGCTTTACGTGATAAGATTGAGATTTCGCTTCTTAAAACACTGTATGTAAACCTTGGAGAAGAATACGCAGATTTTTCAATAGGTCCTTTCCAGATGAAGCCTTCATTCGCTGAAGAGGTAAATGAAAGAATACAATCTGCAGGTGACAGGAAGTTACTGAATAAGATCAAAAGCAGTGATTCCTTTGATGATCCAGTACTTTACAGAAAATCAATCGTTTCAGATCTTGAAGACCCCGAAAAACAGTTTATTTACCTGCTGGCTTTTATCAAAATAAGTGAAGCAGATTTCCCGGGGTATCGCGATATGGGCCCCGTGAAACTGAAGTTTTTTGCAACTGCCTACAATTGCGGACCCGGAAAAAGTTCAGAATATATTGAATCAATGTCGGACAGGAAGTTCTTCAGCACAAAACTCATTAAATCCGAAACCTATTCATATTCTGACATCTCGGTCTACTGGTATAAAAATCACGAGGCCATGAGACAGAGCCTGACCGGCAAGGTGGCTGATACTCCTGCCCTGCCCTTAAAACCTGTAGCCCCCTGAAAGACCGAAACCTATATTCATCTTCGATGTCTCATCACCTGTGAGCTCGAAGTCGGGATTGGTCTTATAAAGGCCCAGTTGGGTATTTAACTGACAGAATACTCCGTTGTAAAATTCATATCCAAAAAAAAGGTTCCCGCCGAAATCGATCGGTTTAAAATATGCATAGTCAGTAGCAGTGCTGTTTTTAAACTTAACATCAAGCTCTTCTGTAATTACACCATCCACTATCTCTTTCTGTTTTCCGAAAATGCCGTATGCAAAATAAGGGCCTGCCCCAAGCAAAATGTGCCCATTGCCTGTCTGAGGCCTGTAAAGAAAGTTCACGGGCAGTTCCATGTAAGCAAGGCTCGTAGTCCTTTTGGTATTTTCGAGGATTTCCTGCCTGGCCCCCTTAACTGAAAACAATAATCCGGGATTGAAAAAAAAGTCTGCAGCCAAAGGCATAATAACATTAACACCTGCCTGGTATCCAAATTTCAATTTATAGTCTAATTTCCCTCCGTCGTATTTGCTTCCATAAAGTGTCATCATGTTTACGCCGGCTGACAGGCCAAAATTAATTCCTGAACCCATGCCCGGTCGTCTCTGAGCCAATGTTACAGGAAGTGCTAAAATAAAAATCAATATCGCTCCGAAAAATTTTGTTTTCATTGGAAATCCTTTCGCCCTGCTTTAGGTATGTTTTCACAAAAGTAACAACTTAAATATAACATTCAGGACAATCAGAAATTGTTTATTCAAAAAAAAGGGCTAAATTACTAACTGATAGTTTCACTGTTTTTGTTAAACTTTGGAACATTAATTAATTATCTTTTAGTAATTAACTAAATATTATAAGCCATGGCCGTATTGAAGGTTATAGAAGTTATGGCATCATCCGAAAAAAGCTGGGAAGATGCAACTGCCGCAGCAGTAAAAAATGCCGGTAAAACCGTTAAAGAGATACGCTCCGCGTATATCCAGGATCAGAGCGCAGTCGTAAAGAACAATAAGATCACGGAATTCCGTGTCACTGTGAAGATCACATTCGAGGTAATAGCCTAGCAGGATAGCAGGATATCGTTTTACATTCCTGAAAATTCTGTCAAAATCTTATAGCTTAGTTTAATTGACTTAAATTCAACACTATGGGACTAATTTCATTTATTAAAGGCGCAGGTGAAAAAATATTCGGAAAATCCGAAGAAAAAAAGGAACAGGAAAAAGCTGATCTGATTGCAGCACACATAAAAAAATTTGGCTTCGACACCAGCGACATACAGGTAAAGGTCGATGATGACAAAGTGACACTTATGGGAAGTGTCGATTTTATAGAAAATAAGAATAGGATAATTGTTGCCGCAGGTAATGTTGAAGGGATTGCAACTGTCGACGATTGGATCGTTGTCAGGCATCCACCGGTAGTTGAACCGCCCAAGCCTGAGAAACAGTTTTATACGGTAAAGAAAGGTGATTATCTTTCAAAAATCGCGAAAGAGGTTTATGGAAATGCCAATAAATACAATATTATCTTTGAGGCAAATAAACCAATGCTGAAGGATCCTAACCTCATTTATCCCGGACAGGTCCTCGTCATCCCGCCACTTGAAAAATAATCGATATCGGGAAAAAGGATTTGGGGCTGTTGGATAAGTCAAACTCCACCAGGATTAAACCTTCGGATCAGCCTCCTCCGGTTTGTCATCATTGCTTGTCTTCTTTTTGATATTTTCGGCGATATCTTCAAGCTTATCAGCTGTCTTCACGGCAACTTTTTTACCGAAATCCTTAAGCTTTGACATTGCTTCTTCAGCTTTATCGCCTGTCTTGTCAGCAAAGGATTCGAGTTTATCCTTTACCCCGCTCTGTTTTATATCCTCAACCTTGTCTTCCACAAAATCACCTGCCTTGTCAAAAGTATCTGCAACTTTCTTAAATGCTTCGGATTGCTTAAGATCGTCCACCTTATCCTCCAGGAAATCATCAGCTTTGTCAACGAGTTTTTTTGCTTTGTCAAGCAAACTTTCCTTTTCAGATTTTACCGGTTCTTCAGGTTCATTTTTTACATTCTCTTCCATTGGATCAAAGATTTAAATCACTGACTAATAATTAATAATATGTTGGCCTTTAATGATAATAACGGCACTAATTCAGTAACACTGCAGCTATGAAAAAGTTGCCGCACAGGAGACTCTAATAATTAATATTAAAGATATAAAACCATTCGATATGTGATAAGATGAAAATTGTTTAATTTAGGGCAAGTACTATTTTTTTTTAACAAAAATCGGACCTGATGAATCTGGAATTACTGACTGCGGTTGCAATAGGAATAGGATTAAGCGCAAGCTGCGGCTTCAGGGTTTTTGTCCCGATGCTTGCGGCAAGCCTGGCGGCAAAAATGGGCATATTTCCTGTCCAGGAAGGATTTCAGTGGCTTGCAGGCTGGCCGGCTATTCTTTCATTCGGGACAGCAACAGTAGTAGAAATACTTGCTTACTATATACCATTTGTCGACAACCTTCTTGATACCATTACTACTCCGCTTGCAGTTGGGGCAGGAACTCTTTTGCTTACGTCCGTCCTTCCGATTGACAATGACCTTCTGAAGTGGATTACGGGAGTCATTTTCGGAGGAGGTGCTGCTGCGACGATACAGGGAGGTACCGTCCTGACAAGAGCCGCTTCAACAAAATTCACAGCAGGAACCGGAAACGCTGTTGTTGCAACCGGTGAGCACGCTGCTGCAATCGGTTCTTCCCTGTTATCGCTTTTTATCCCTTTCCTTGTGGCCGCACTGGTAATAGTCCTGATCGTGTTCATCATTGTTAAATTCAGGGGGAAACTGTTCAGACACTCCTCTGACCGAACTTTCGAACAGTAAGGGGTCGCTGATAAAAACTCAGATCCTGGCAATAATAGTGTTTTCTGACATTGGACTTTAATAGTTATAAATATTTTATGGCAATTTTAAGAATTGAATTACCTTTAATCCGTTGGATTTTGTAAGGCCAGATTTGCATATTTCCTGATTTCTTTTTGTACTTGCCATACCTCCCGGCTAATTTTAAAAAATTGACATATGAGCGCAGAAATCACTTCATCAAAACCTTCAAAGTGGACCGGTGTTGTAAAAAAAACTAAAAAAATATTCAGGTGGATATTGATCGTGATTATCGTCCTCCTTGGAACATTTTTTTACTGGAAGTATTTTTACACATACAGTGAAGGATCACGGCCCGGATTACTGCAAAAGTTTTCCTATAAAGGGACGTTCATTAAAACTTATGAAGGAGAACTGATATTAAGCAGTGTATCAAGCACTTCAAATGTTGCACTCGCGTCCGAAAAATTTCTCTTTTCTGTACCGGACAAAAGACTGGCAAAACAATTTTTTGAATACCAGGGCAAGGACGTCGTCGTGTATTACCAGGAGAAGAAAGGGGTTGTTTTCTGGCGGGGTGACTCCAGGTATCTTGTTGACAGTATAAAATTGATGAATTAGAGGATATATAGAAATCTGTTATTTCATCACCTTTTTCATTATCCCGAGCACCCCTCTTATGAAGGTGGCACTTGTCAGAACTTTCACAACAGGATTGACACCGGTTCTTCGCCTCGCCGGAGGTCTGGTTGTAGTCCTCCCCCCTTCTCCCATTCTCCCTTTCTCCCACTCCTTCCTTGCCTGCTCATCCGCCTCTTCCTTCCTGATATCCTCAATCTTTTCGGTCAGCACCTCAAATGCGCTTACCCTGTCCAACGTATCTCTGTATCTGGTAACAAGATCAGAATTTCTGTTTATCGAGTCTATTTCTTCGGCCGTTAATATGTCCATCCTGCTCATCGGGGCCCTTACCATCGTTGCAGCGAGTGGTGTTGGGATGCCTTTCTCGTTTAATGCTGTTACAAGCGCCTCTCCGATCCCCAGTGCAGTCAGCGCCTCATCTGTTTTGTAATAATCAGAAACAGGGAAGTTTTCGGCGGTCAGTTTAATGGCTTTTCTGTCGAGAGCGGTAAAAGCCCTTAGGGCATGCTGAACTTTCAGTCCCAACTGGGCAAGAACTCCGTTTGGAACATCCATCGGATTCTGGGTTACAAAAAAGACGCCAACCCCTTTCGACCTGATCAGCTTTACTATATTCTCTATCTGGTCGAGGAGGGTTTTGCTTGCCTGGTTAAAAATAAGATGTGCTTCGTCAATAAAGATGACCAGCTCAGGCTTTTCAACATCCCCCTTTTCAGGCATAAAGTCATATACCTCTGCGAGAAGACATAGCATGAATGTAGAAAAAAGCTTGGGCTTATCCTGGATATCAGTAAGCCTGATAATACTGACATACCCGTTACCATCCCTGTCGCGCCTCATCAGATCACGGATATCAAACGAAGGTTCACCAAAGAAGAGATCAGCATCCTGCTGTTCAAGCTCCATCACTTTACGAAGAATTATTCCTGTGGTGGAAGATGAAATCTTTCCGTAATCATGTTCAAGTTCCTCCTTGCCTTCTTCAGTGGCATACTGTATCACTTTCCTTAGATCCTTCAGGTCAAAAAGATTCATCTTCTTATCATCACAGTACTTGAAAATGACTGCAAGCACCCCGCCCTGGGTATCATTGAGATCGAGAATTCTCGAAAGCAGCACGGGACCAAACTCCGACACGGTGGCGCGCAGCCTGACACCATCCTGCTGTGAAATAGTAAGCAATTCTACCGGACATCCCTTTACTGAATATGGCAGCCCGATTTTAGCATGCCGTTCAGTGATAATCGGCTTTTCTTCCCCGGGTTTTGCTATTCCGCTGAGATCACCCTTAACATCCATCAGAAGAACAGGAACACCTCTTTCGGAGAGCTGTTCGGAGATCACCTGCAGGGTCTTTGTTTTTCCGGTACCGGTGGCTCCGGCAATCAGGCCATGACGGTTCATTGTTTTAAGAGGCACTCTTACAAAGAGCATTTGTCAGGGGAGTCCCGTCCAGGATTGCTCCTCCAAGGATTATTGCGTCTCCCTTTGAAGAATAGCCTTCATTTATCAGTGCGGCAAAACTCTCATTCTTATCCATGATATGGTATTTAAATCTAACTGAATCGAATGATGCAATTTAACTTTTTAACTACAATATTCAAAAATTTGAAGGTGCCCAAATTAAAAGAAAAATATTCATATGGTAATGTAAAAATATTATATTTGTAATACTATTGAGAACCTGACAATTGATTTCCATTCCGGGTCATTTGCGAATGCCCTGGTTTGTAAAAGAAATTAATACCATATATAAGATTTTACTATTGAAATATTGAGCGCTTTTCATATTTTCAGAGATTATTAATTTACTAAAATCTAATTACGATGGCAAAGTTTGAAGTTTATCAGAGTGGCACCAAAAATGAATTCCGCTTCCGCCTCAAAGCCGACAATGGTCAGACTATCCTTAGCAGCGAAGGCTACGCCAGCAAAGCATCGTGCCTTAATGGAATCGAATCAGTCAGGAAAAACGCAGCTGATCCCAAAAGGTTTACAAAGACCAAAACTCCGACCAATATGTTCCGGTTTGCAATTAGTGCTGCCAATAGCCAGATTATTGGTACAAGCCAGAATTACAAAAGTGAAAGCGGACGCGATAACGGGGTCGAATCTGTAAAAAGGAATGCTCCGAAGGCAGAAATCAAAGAGGTTGCAAAGTAACCTTTTTTCCTGCAAATCTTATAATGATCTGATTGGGGGTATTTAAAAAGTTCTTCTTTTATTACCCCCATTAGTTTTGAATTATCACGGGTAACCAAAAAAATGAAAATGAAAACTAAAACAGCTGCACTAGTCCTGTTGCTACTTTTCTCATTATCAGTATCTTTCGGCCAGTTAACCGATGCTGAAAAAAAGTTGAGGGCAGTTAACGCCGATACCATAATGGGATGGAAAAAAGGCGGGGTATTGGGAATCAACCTCGCCCAGACATCTCTCACGAACTGGGCTGCCGGCGGACAAAATTCATTCGCCATTAACGGGATATTCAGTGCTTTTGCTAATTACAAACAGGGTAAATCAGCCTGGGATAACTCGCTGGACCTTGGCTATGGACTTTTAAAACAGGGAAAGGAAAATTACAGAAAGACCGACGATAAGGTTGACTTCTTATCGAAATACGGTAGGGAAGCATTCAGGAATTTTTACTACTCGGCTCTTTTTAATTTTAAAACCCAGATGGCGGGGGGATTTAATTATCCGGATGCAACAACAAAGATCTCCAACCGGTTTGCTCCTGCATATGTACTGTTCGCCCTGGGAATGGACTATAAGCCCAATCCGAACTTCAGCGCATTCATTGCGCCGGTTACGGCTAAAATCACTATAGTAAATGACAAGGACCTCTCTGAAATAGGCGCCTTCGGTGTTACACCCGGAGAAAAAATCAAAAGCGAGTTCGGTGGTTACCTGAGGGCAATCTATACAAAGAATGATTTCAAGAACGAATTCCTTAAGAATGTTGCTTTCACAACAAAAGTTGACTTTTTCTCCAATTATGCAAAGAACCCACAGAATATCGATGTAAGCTGGGAAACGCTTATTGCATTGAAGGTGAATAAATTCCTGAGCGTCAACTTCAATACTCATCTTCTATATGATGATGACATAAAAATCCCCATCGACAGAGACGGGGATGATATTCTTGATGAACCCGGATCAAGAACACAGTTTAAAGAAATACTCGGTGTTGGAATTTCATACAATTTCTGATATAAATAACTAAAACCTGACTAGATGAAAATTTTAGACGAATTCAAAAAATTCGCCATGAAGGGTAATATGGTCGATATGGCCGTAGGTATCATCATTGGCGTAGCCTTTGGCAAGATAGTGACATCGATAGTTAATGACATACTGATGCCACCAATCGGATTGCTCCTCGGAGGTGTCAACTTTACCGATCTCAAAGTCGTAATGAGAGCTGCTACAGAAACCACTCCTGCAGTGACCTGGAACTATGGAAGCTTCATACAGACCACCATCGATTTTCTGATAGTGGCATTTGTCATCTTCATGCTTGTCAAGGCAATTAATGCAACCAGGAAGAAAGAGGTGGTCGCTCCTGCTCCGCCGCCTGCCCCCACCAGGGATCAGGTCCTCCTCGAAGAGATCCGTGATCTGTTAAAGAAATAACCAGCTTTCAACGATCGATCTAAACAAAGTAGAGACGGTCATGATCGGCCGTCTCTGCCTGTTTTATCCTATATTTACTTTATAATTCCCGAGCCATGAGATCAAAAACAATTCCTCCTTCCAGGTCTTGTCATTACTCTTATTATGTTTTGATATTTCTTTTGCATACAACCAGACTCCACCCTCAGGTCTCACTATTTGGTTTACCCGACCCGCGGAAACATGGAATGAAGCACTTCCGGTGGGTAACGGACGGCTCGGAGCTATGGTCTTCGGAGGGATTGAACAGGAACGGCTTCAGCTGAATGAGGAATCGGTATGGACAGGTCAGCCACGATGGGATGCAAATCCCGATGCCCTGAAAACCCTTCCGCAGGTGCGAAAGCTTCTCTTTGAGGGAAAATACAAGGAGGCAGAAAAGCTTGCCCAGGCAAATATCATGGGCAGCTGTCAGGCGTGATAATGCATCAAGTTACCAGACCCTCGGCGACCTCACTCTCGATTTCGGGCCGGCAAGGAGTGTCAAAGGTTACCGGCGTGAACTTGATATCGAAGAAGCTGTCGCAAGAGTTACATATACGGCAAATCAGGTCTGCTTTACCCGTGAGATCTTTTCAAGCGAACCCGACCAGGCACTTGTAATAAGGCTTACTGCCGACAAACCGGGATCCCTGACATTTACGGCAAGGCTTTCACGGCCGGGGAATAACGCAACTATCACCGCCCGCGACAATCTGATTGTAATGAACGAACATACCGGTAACGGAACAGGAGTGATCATCGAAACCCGGTTGAGACTGATTAGGGAAGGTGGAACCCTTTCATCGGGTGGTGACAGCATACAGAATAGAAGATGCAAATTCAGTTACTAATATTTCTGACCGCTGCAACAGACTACTTCGGGGGAAGATCCATCGGTGATCTCAGCCGGAAGGATGGAATCAGTTGCAAAACGTACCTATCAGGCAATCAAAAGAGATCATATTGCTGATTATCAGTCGTATTTCAAACGGGTCTCAATAGATCTTGGGTCCGGCGACGGAAATTACTTCACCACCGATGCAAGGATAACAGCAATGCAGAATGGTTATGTCGATACCGACCTGATTGAGCTTTATTATCAGTTTGGAAGATATCTGCTGATCAGCAGTTCACGTCCTGGAGACCTGCCTGCAAACCTGCAGGGTATCTGGGCCGACGGACTTGCAGTCCACCCTGGAGTGCCGATTACCATATAAACATCAATATCCAGATGAATTACTGGCCTTCGGAAATAACCAACCTTGGCGAACTGCCACCTGCCTTTTGTTGATTTCATTGACGCGATGCGTCCGAATGCCAGGCGAACCGCAAAAGAAGTGTACGGTACTGAAAGGAATTGTAGCCCATTACACAACCGATGTCTGGCATTATACTGAACCACTGGGCGCAATGGTCTATGGAATGTGGCCCATGGGAATCGCATGGAGTTGCCAGAATATCTGGGATCATTATCCAGTTTGGAGGCGATATTGAATATCTGAGGAACAAAGCTTATCCGATAATGAAGGAAGCAGCGGAATTTTGTATTGGATGGCTGGTGATCAATCCTAAAACCGGATATCTGGTTTCCGGTCCATCAATTTCTCCCGAAAATAGATTCAGAATTCCGGGAGGCGGTGGAATTGCAAGTATGGTCATGGGACCCACGATGGACCATATGATAATCCGCGATCTTTTTCAGAATACAATAGAAGCTAGCATTATTCTGGATACGATAAAGCCATTCCGAAAAAAGATGGAGAAAACCCTTGAAAAGCTTACACCGTTAAGATCGGTATCGGATGGCCGTATAATGGAATGGTCGGAGGAATTTGAGGAACCTGAGCCAGGACATCGGCATATTTCACATCTTTACGGTCTTCATCCCGGGAACCAGATTACTGCCCAAGAATCCGGAATTACTTGAAGCTGCAAGGAAAACAATTGAATACCGGCTTCGCAATGGCGGCGGACATACCGGATGGAGCCGTGCATGGATCATTAATTTTTTTGCCCGACTGAAGGATGGCGAAAAAGCATACGAAAATGTCCTTGCCCTGCTTCAGAAAATCAACACTGATCAACCTGTTCGACAATCATCCTCCTTTCCAGATCGATGGAAATTTCGGAGGTACCGCAGGTATAACCGAAATGCTCCTTCAAAGTCATGCCGGGGAAGTGGAACTGCTTCCGGCACTGCCCTCTGCCTGGCAGAAGGGATCGGTATCACGGATTAATGGCCGTGGAGGTTTTGAAGTGGACATCGACTGGGAAAACGGCAGGCTGAAGCAGGCCAGAATCAATTCTAAACTCGGAAATCCTCTCAGGTTGAGCTGTCAGGGGAAAATGATCAATTTGCAAACCACTGAAAAGGGAAAATCATACATATTCACTGAAGGAACAACAGCACTGGTCAGCCAGCCTTAGAGGCTCCAGCCCACTGGCCGGGCTTTAGCTAAAGCTTATTGACCCTTTTATAATCCTCATTAATAATCATGAAAAGAACTATTTTGCTTCTCCTTTCACTCATGCTCCTGCATTCCTGTACCCCGGATAACTCATCCGA
Source organism: uncultured Bacteroidales bacterium (assembly GCA_963737255.1). Taxonomy (GTDB): domain Bacteria; phylum Bacteroidota; class Bacteroidia; order Bacteroidales; family VadinHA17; genus LD21. The sequence goes on along the minus strand of CAVTSB010000001.1, from coordinate 302,585 downwards.
TCTGACCCCTTTACAGCTCCGGTGCAATAATCTTGAAAACCCGGCCGGAACAGGAAAGGATCCGGTTTTTAACTGGATTATACCGTCCTCTGTCAATGGAGCCGCACAATCTGCTTACCAGATCATTATTGATGCTGATACGAGGAACCTGCGGCAGGAAGATGATTGTTTCATGAATACCGGAAAAATTCGCTCTTCCCGGACCTCATGGATCTCCCTGCCTGACGCGGGACTGGAATCCTGCACAAAGTATTTCTGGAAAGTGCGGATCTGGGACAGCAATGATAATCCGTCAGGATGGAGTGAAACAGCTTTTTTTATTACCGGGCTGTTTGGTGCAAACGATTGGGAGGGAGCCCGATGGATAGGTTACGAAGATATCCCCGACTCCCTTCTGCTCGTCCCGGGTGTACACGGAAACGGGGATAACCTGGGAGAGGTCGCCGTAAAAAGGACCATTATCCCTTATTTCCGTAAAGAATTCGTTACAGAAAAGGAGATATCGCAGGCATTTATATTTGTTAGCGGCCTTGGCCACTACGAAATTTACCTGAACGGGAACAGGATCGGCAACCGTTTTCTTTCACCCGGCTGGACAAATTATCATAAGACCTGCTTTTATAACACTTTCGATGTCACTGAAGAACTTAACCGGGGGAAAAATGCTTTAGGGGCTATCGCCGGGAACGGTTTCTACAACATCAACAGGGAAAGATACAGAAAGCTTGTAATTGCGTACGGCGCTCCTAAAGTTATGATAAAGCTTGTAATTAAATACAATGATGGTTCGGCAGAGTCAATTATTTCTGATGAAACCTGGAAATCCTGCCCTTCCCCGATAACATTTACAAGCATATATGGAGGTGAGGATTATGATGCCGTGCTTGAACAGGAGGGCTGGAACCTTTCGGATTTTGACGATACCGGATGGAGGCCTGCACTGGTTGTTAAAGAGCCCGGAGGTAACCTGCAGCCTGAACTGGATTACCCGTTGCAGGTGATGCAGGTCTTTGAACCTGCAAAGCTGGTAAGGAAGAACGACAGCCTTTTTGTTTATGACTTTGAGCAAAATGCATCGGGAATAATAAGGCTGAAGGTTACCGGGAAAAAGGGACGGACAATCCGTATTATCCCCGGGGAGCTGGTTGATGATGATTCGCTTGTAACTCAGCGTGCTTCGGGATCACCATATTATTTTTCATACACGCTTAAGGGGGATAATGAAGAGACCTGGATACCGAAATTTACATACTATGGATTCAGGTTTGCCCAGGTAGAGGGTGCGGTACCTTCAGGCAGGGCAAATCCCGGGAACCTGCCTGAGATTTCCGGACTGGAGATGCTGCATACCCGGAATTCATCACCGGTTGCAGGCAGCTTCAGGTGCTCAAACGAACTCTTTAATTCGGTCTATGAACTGATCAACTGGTCGGTAAAGAGCAACCTTGCCAGCGTTGCTACCGACTGCCCTCACCGTGAAAAACTCGGCTGGCTTGAGCAGACCCATCTAATGGGGAATTCGATTAAATATCTTTACGATATCAGGAATCTTTACGACAAGGCAATTGACGACATGATAGAAGCACAGCTCGAAAACGGCCTCGTACCCGATATCGCCCCCGAATATGTTCCGTTCAACGATGGATTCCGCGATTCACCGGAATGGAGCAGTGCCTGTGTAATTCTCCCCTGGGATATGTATGAATGGTATGGTGACCTCAATGCCGTAAAAAAAGCCTACCCAATGATGAAAAAATATCTGGGTTACCTAGAGAAAAAGGCTGTAGGTAATATTCTCTCCCACGGCCTCGGCGACTGGTATGATCTCGGTCCGGCGTTTCCCGGAGAGGCTCAGCTCACTCCAAAAGCGGTTACAGCTACATCAATATTTTTCTATGATGCAAAATTACTTTCTGAAATGGCAGCCCTTATCGGTGAAAATGAGGACGCAGATTACTATAGAGATCTGTCAGAGAAGATCAGAAAAGCATTCAATGACAAATTTTTTGATCCCGCCACGAATGTGTATTCAACCGGCAGCCAGACCGCTTTTTCAATGCCCCTTTTTTTCGGAATGGTTGACGAGCCGGTAAAAAATGATGTAGTTGCCAACCTGGTGAGATCGATCAATGAAAATAACAAGGCACTCACTGCCGGTGATATCGGTTACCGTTACCTTTTGAGAGTTCTTGAAAATGAAGGTCATTCTCAGCTTATCTTTGAAATGAATTCACGGACTGATGTCCCCGGCTACGGTTACCAGCTTTTAAAAGGTGCAACATCATTAACAGAATCATGGGCAGGACTGAGGGACGTATCCAATAATCACATGATGCTCGGTCATTTGATGGAGTGGTTCTTCAGTGGCCTGGGAGGGATCCGGCAGATGCCGGGTTCCATAGCATATGATACTATCCTGATCGCTCCCGACCTGGCAGGAGATATAAGCTGGGCCGAAACATCATATCAGTCTGTGCATGGATTGATATCCACCTCCTGGAAGATAAAGGACAATGTGTTCTCCCTTCAGGTCAGCATACCATCAAACTGCAGAGCGAATGTAAGAATGCCCCAGGCTGATCCTGAGAAAATTACATTGAACAATATCCCTGTCAGATCCTCGAAATTTGCAAAATTGATGGAGTCTCACGGGAGCAGCACTCTTGTTGAAATCGGTCCGGGAGAATATTCCTTTGAATGCCGGCTTTAAAAAAACTGACTTGTGAAATACAAAATTACATTATTCCCTGCCATCGTAATGATGGCTACCCTTATATCAGTGCAAATCCCCGCGGGATACACTCTCGATGTAGAAATAACCAGCCTGCAGAATAACACCGGATTTATTATGTTGCAGGTTCTTAACGAAAGCCAGGTTCCGGTGGAACAGAAAAAAGGCGTAATTCAGGATTTTAAATATATTGTTAAAATCGTAAACCTGCCACCAGGGAAATATGCCGTACGCTATTTTCATGATGAAAATATGAATGGTAATCTTGATACAAATAAAATGGGCATTCCTACTGAAGGATATGGTTTTTCAAATAATGCATACGGTTTGTTCGGACCTAAACCTTTTAAGGAATGGCTTTTTGATTTTAATGAAAACAAGAAGCTTTCCCTGAAAATTAAATACTGATCAATTTCAACCTGGCGATCACAACCTCTGAAAAATTGATAAGAAATTAAATTTATTAGACATATCTAACTATATTTACCTCTGCTGAAACTTAATCATGGATCAGTTTTTGAAACATGGATTACCAGCGAAAAAAGACAGCAAATCACAAAATATGCCAAATCTGAAAGAAGCGATCAGGTATTTGTCAGACCTTATCGAGAAAATCCTTTCCGAAACAATTGATCTGTCTGATTTTGATGATCTGACCCGGCAACAGTTACGTTATCTTCAGGTAATTGTTAAACTTAAGAACCCAACCCTCACTGAACTGGCGAGGGAGCTTGGCCTTACCAAGCCAACAGTTTCGGTACTGGTTGATAAACTTTCTGAAAAAGGTTATGTACAAAGGGTTCACTCCGATGAAGACAGAAGGGTAATGCATTTGCATGTCGAATATAAGGGGAAGAAGATCCAAACCTTGCGCGAAACAGCTCACCAGAGGCTGGCTGAGAAGATAAGCGCGGGACTAAGTGAAACGGAGACTGCAACCTTGACGAAGCTGTTGAAGAAAATTGTCAGTCACGATAGCGGAAAGGTGAATATAGAGAACCTAAGATAGAAAGGTAATAGCTTGATATGGAAGAAAGTATCGTTTCGGTTAAGCTACAACCTTCAACAAAAGAAGGTAAAAAAATTCTCGGATTTAACAGGAATATATTCTTCACGGGTTTGACCAGTTTCCTGGCCGATACTTCAGTTAAGATGGTATACTCGGTCATGCCCATGTTCCTCATGTCGATAGGCGCTTCAAAAACCAGTCTCTCGTTGATCGAAGGCATAGCGGAGAGCACTGCTTCCATTATTAAAGCCTTCTCGGGTTTCTGGAGTGACAGGATTGGAAAGAACAAACCATTTTTACTTATCGGATATGGCCTTTCAGCGACTGTAATGCCACTTTACACATTTGTGGTTACCCCGTTACAGGTCCTGACTCTCAGATTCATCGAAAGATTTGGGAAAGGCATAAGGACAGCCCCCCGCGACAGCCTGATTGCCGGATCAATTGCTAATGGCGAGTCGGGCAGAAGCTTCGGCCTTCAAAAAGCTATGGACAACAGCGGTGCAATAGCGGGCCCCCTGCTTGCATTTTTAATCTTGTCTTCTCTTCCGGGCAGTTACAGGTTGATATTCATCCTTGCAGGCATCCCGGCAATTCTGGCTATTTTCGTTATATTATTCGGAATAAGGGAGGCTAAAAAGAAACGTGAAAGCTTGTTGTTACGGTTCCGGGTTAAGGATTTCCCTGCCCGCTATTATTTCTTTCTGGGCATTGTTTTCGTATTTACACTTGGTAATTCTACTGACGCTTTATTATTGGTCAAAGCCAACGAGGTTGGTGTTAAGGTTGCACTTATTCCGCTTGTTTATCTTATCACAAATCTCGTTTCAGTGCTTGCATCGATACCGCTTGGGACATTGTCGGACAGGATCGGAAAGGAAAAGCTGCTTATCACGGGGTACCTTATTTACGCAGTCGTTTATTTTGGATTCGGCATCTCCTCGGGTATAAGAGCAATTGTTGCCCTTTTCGCACTTTACGGTCTCTATTCAGCTGCTACCGACGGTATACAGAAAGCCTTCATATCCGATCTTACCGACAGTAATAAAAAAGGCACGGGACTGGGGATCTACAATGCCCTTCTGGGAATTACCCTTCTGCCTGCAAGCCTGATCGCAGGGCTGTTGTATGATAATGTGAATTCGGCCGTCCCTTTTTATTTTGGTGCATCAACCGCTTTTATCTCATCTGTCATGATGCTGATATTCTTTTTCAAATGGAGGGGTGAAAAAAGCGGATTGAGTTCAGCTAAAGGCGGACAAAGGAAGTAACAGGTTGTAGTGCGATATTAATAAGTCAATCTTTTATAATTAGCTATGTCTGACTATATTTGAATCAAATTTCGAAATCCAGTTCTTCCTGATATCAACGATTCTATTCAAATAGTATGTAATGACACATATTTACAACCAGGGGATAAGTGATGTTATTGCTGACCTCAAAACCTCCGAAACCACAGGTTTAAACGGTGATGAGGTTAAGCGAAGGCTTGAGGAACTTGGCTTTAATGAGCTTGAGTCAAAAAGCAGAAAGAGCTTCCTGCGGATATTCTTTGAACAGTTCAGGAGCTTCATGATCATAATTCTGCTTATTGCAGCGGTAGTTTCGGGTGTTGTAGGTGTGATGGAAGGTGAGGGATTGCTTGATACATTTGTAATTCTCGGCATTTTGATACTGAATGCATTCGTCGGAGCTTTCCAGGAACGTAAAGCCGAATCGTCACTGGAGGCACTTAAGAACCTTGCCGCACCACTGACAAAAGTGATGCGCGATGGCGCAATAAAAGAGGTCCTTACACGTGAACTTGTCCCCGGTGATATAGTAATTCTTGAAACCGGAGCGGTAATCCCTGCCGATCTGAGACTGAACGAAGCAATCAATCTGAAGATTCAGGAATCGTCATTGACGGGAGAGTCGGTTCCTGTTGACAAAATAACTGACGCTCTCCAGGGTGAGGATATAGCCCTGGGAGACAGGATAAACATGGCCTTCTCCACCGGTATGGTAACCTACGGAAGAGGCCGCGGAATAGTCGTCTTGACAGGAATGAAGACTGAAGTCGGGAAAATTGCCAACATGCTGCAGGAGACGTCAGATACGGAAACCCCTATGAGCAGGCGGCTTGAGCAGCTCGGAAAAGTGCTGGGGATAGCCGCCCTGATCATATGTGCAGTAATATTTATTGTAGGTGTGCTTTACGGTAACTCCGTATTAAGCATGTTCATGACTGCTGTCAGTCTTGCAGTAGCCGCTATTCCTGAAGGCCTCCCCGCTGTTTCAACAGTGGTGCTGGCGATAGGAGTGCAGCGATTGGTCAAAAGGAATGCAATCATCCGTACTCTTCCATCGGTCGAAACACTGGGAAGCGCAACAGTGATCTGCTCCGACAAAACCGGAACTCTTACCCAGAACAAAATGACCGTGGTCGAAGCCTATGTTAACCATAAGAGAGATGCAATAAACAGGGCAGCCCCCGCAACTGCATTGGATGAGGAAGAGAACAGACTGTTATCAATATCGGTGTTGTGCGCCGATGCCAGGCAAAGAGTAAATGAAGACGGGAAATTTGAATTTACCGGTGACCCCACCGAAACAGCCCTTCTCGATTTCGGCATTCTTTACGGGATGTATAAGGAAGAAATTGATAAGAAATTCCCGAGGATCGCTGAGATCCCTTTTGATTCAGAAAGGAAGCGGATGACAACGGTCAACAGGATGTCCGAAAAAACTACCAGGATAAATGTAAAGGGAGGACTTGATGAAGTGTTGAGCGTTTGCGACAGGATAGTCATTCAGGGTGAGATACGTCCTATAACCACAGACGATACAGACCAGATCCACGCAGCAAATGAATCTATGGCCTCTTCGGCGCTTCGGATCCTGGCAATGGCCTATCGTGATCTTCCCGAAGCACCTCAGGATGTCCAAATTGGAGAGCTTGAAAACAGACTTGTATTTATAGGGCTCCTTGGCATGATCGATCCGGCAAGGCCGGAAGTGGTTGAAGCTGTTGCCAGGTGCAATACCGCCGGGATTCGTGCGGTAATGATCACCGGCGATCATAAGATAACTGCGATGGCAATAGCCCGCGAGATCGGAATTTACAGCGAAGGCGACCTGGCTATAACGGGAGCTGACCTTGAAAAGATGAATGAGGAGGAATTTGCGGAAAATATATCAAAATATTCAGTATATGCCAGGGTGGCTCCCGAACATAAGGTCCGTATAGTCAAAGCCTGGCAGAAACATAATGAGGTTGTGGCAATGACCGGCGACGGAGTCAATGATGCCCCCGCCCTGAAACAGGCTGATATTGGTGCCGCGATGGGAATTGTCGGGACCGATGTTGCAAAGGGTGCCGCGGATATGATACTCACCGATGATAATTTTGCAACTATAGTTTCGGCAGTTGAAGAAGGCAGAAGGATCTACGACAATATCCTCAAGGCCATTCAGTTCCTCCTCTCAACAAACATTGGTGAAATATTCCTTCTTCTTATCACATCAATTTTCAATCTCGGAACACCCCTCCTGCCCATCCATATTCTGTGGGTGAACCTGGTGACTGACAGCATGCCCGCACTTGCTTTAAGTGTTGACCCGGCCGAAAAGGATATCATGAGCAGAAAACCACGCAATTCGAAAAGAGGATTCATGACCAATGGAATGATCTGGCGGATCATTTATCAGGGTATAATGCTCGGAGGGATCTCACTTGCTGCCTACCTGATAGGATATCACGACGGTGGAGTGAAACTTGGACAGACAATGGCTTTCGCCACTCTCATGTTTGTTCAGCTTATGCATGTGAGGAACCTGCATTCAATTACGAAATCATCACTGGCTATAAGCCCGTTCAGGAACAAACCGCTTATCGGTGCAATTTTCGCCTCTGCAGCCCTTGCTCTGATTGTACTGCTTGTCCCTCCCATACGTGATGCTTTCAGCCTGACGGTAATGGACAAAGAGCACTGGATTGGGATTGCACTTATGTCGTTGTTGCCGATAGTTATTGTTGATTTGTTTAAACTCTTCAGGATTAACGGCAAAGAATAGGAAAGAAAAATTAAATTTGCCCTTCGAAACTCAGGAAACATTTGTATTATTTTTCCGTCATTACGTAAGATTTTATTGTTCTAACCGAGACTTGTAATAAATGGCTGAAAACAAGACGGCAATTATAATCGGAGCTGGCATCGGAGGACTTGCAACCGCCCTTTACCTGGCACGCGATGGTTATTCGGTAAATGTGTTTGAAAAAAATTCCTCACCCGGCGGCCGCTGCAGCCAGGTGATCCGCGATGGCCACAGATTCGACCTTGGAGCAACCATGCTGTTAATGCCGGGGATCTACAGGTCGGTCTTTGATTCCCTGGGATTGGAATTTGGCAAAGACCTGCCTGTCGTTCAGCTGGAAGATCTCTACAGGATCTATTTTGACGACGGCAAGGTACTTTCCTTTTCTTCCGATAAAAACCGGATGAAAGGGCAGCTTGAGGAAATCGAACCCGGAAGCTTCGGAAAATCTGAAGAATATGTCTCAAAGGGATACTCAATTTACGAGCTTTCACTTAAAAAGCTGATTAACCGCAACTTCTACAATATCTTCCAGTTCTTTACGCCGGCAAATATCCCGATGCTTTTTAAAATAAAAGCATTCACACCGCATTACAAATATACCCGGCAGTTTTTTAAGGATCCCCATCTGCTTATGGCATATACGTTCCAGAACATATACGTGGGACAAAGCCCGTTCACCTCCCCTGCCCTTTTCTCAATGGTACCCGCTGCCGAGCTGACTGAAGGATCATTCTTCCCTTCCGATGGAGGCATGTTCTCTGTCGTGAATACGCTTGCCGCAACGGCTGCCGCAAATGGCGTTAAGTTTCATTACGGCGAGCCTGTAAAAAAGATAATTGTACACAATAAGAGGGCGGAAGGAATTATCATTGACGACAATACGGAGGTAATGGCTGACATTGTAGTTGCAAATGCCGACCTGCCCTATGTATACCGCGAACTGCTGCCCGACAGGAAAGCTGCTTCGCACATGGACATGCTGAAATATTCATGCTCCGCAATCTGCTACCACTGGGGACTTGACAAGGAATATCCCCAGCTCGGGCAGCACAGCGTATTTCTATCCGATGGTTTCAGAAAAGGTCTCGACAGGATTTTTATCGACAAATCAGTCAGCGACAACCCCAGCTTTTATATACATGCACCTTCAAGAACCGATCCCTCAGCCGCACCTCCGGGCCAGGACACAATCTCGGTAATAGTTGCAGCCGGTCATCTTGATAAAAGATTAAAACAGGATTGGCAACATCTTGAACGAACGACAAGAGATGCAGTGCTAAGGAGGCTGAAAAAACTCGGGCTCGAAGATTTAGAGGAGCATATTAAGTTTGAGATATGCTATTCGCCGGAAGACTGGGAAGCCGCCTGTAATATTTCAAGAGGATCGGTTTTCGGGAGCCTTGGCCATAACATCTTTCAGATGGGATACTTTCGTCCGCATAACAGACATGATAAATACAAAAATCTTTATTTTGTCGGTGGAAGCACACACCCGGGAAACGGAATCCCGAATGTGCTGATTTCATCAAAACTGGTATCGGAAAGAATCTTAAAAGAGAACAGGACTTAAAATAATAAATAAGTTAAGTGTTAACAGATTCCCGGAATAAACAATTCATTGAGATTTTCAACTCAATAGACTTCAATAAGATTATTGATCATCCCAACATCCTTATCGCAGCCAATTTCTGGGATGAGGAGAGATACTGCGCCGCCAGAACATGCTACAAATTCATGCGCACTATCGACGATCTGATCGATAACTATAAAGCTGAAAACAAGCTGATACCAAAGGAAGAAAGAAAAGGCTTTGTAGCTGATGTCAACGATTGGCTCAGCATGATAATTGTTTCCGGAGACTGTAATCCCGGGAGGACTGAACTTATCCGGACCATCGAAAAATTCAGGATCCCCCTCTGGCCCCTGGAAGCCTTTGCAAAGTCAATGATTTACGATATCAACAATGACGGCTTCCCGACCCTTAATGCATTTATTGAATATTCCCGTGGCGCATCGGTGGCTCCCGCCTCAGTATTTGTACATCTCAGTGGCCTGACCCATCAGGACGGAACCTATGTTGAACCCTCCTTCGATGTTAAAGAGGCCGCTATACCCTGTGCCATGTTCAGTTATATCGTTCATATAATCCGTGACTTTCAAAAGGACCAATACAATAACCTGAACTATTTTGCCGATGACCTGCTTTTGAAACACGGTCTGACAAGACAACTGCTATATGATATTGCACATGGAAACCGGATAACAGCAGGCTTCCGCAACCTGATACGTGAATATTGCACACTGGCAGATGAGCACAGGATTAAAACCCTTGAGATCATCGATGAGATAACCCCCCTGATGGAGCCTCGCTACCAGTTGAGCCTAAGGATCATTTTTGACCTCTATCTTATGGTTTTTGAAAGAATTGACATTGAAAAAGGCAGCTTTACAACTGACGAACTCAACCCCACACCGGCCGAAACCCGTGAAAGGGTTTACAAAACAATAATGAAATTCCCCCACGGTTAATTTTATTTACAATTTACCGGACCGGATAGAAAAATAAATAACATTTGTTCGGTTTATTCTATTTATTACCATACATTATATATTTAACATTATTTAACATATTATAGTTAATTAAATGTAATACAATTAATTATAATATGTACGTATCGCTATATTGTTGTTTGAAAATATATTAATGTTCTTATATTTAAACCTTTTTACGAACATTTATTACTTTTTCTATGTTTATGTTTCAAATACAGTAACCAATTAAAATGTAATAATATGAAAAAGACAATGTTAATGTTCGGAATAGCAGTGATAACGGGATCATTGACTCTCGCTTCCTGCGAAAAAGAAAATGATGAGATTACTTCAGTTAGGGATATGACGATTACCCAGTACGCCTCAACTGATGAAAATTTTTCAATACTTGTACAGGCACTTTCAAAAGCTGATCTTGCAAATGTTCTCAACGGTGAAGGAAATTTTACCGTATTTGCCCCGACCAATGATGCTTTCAATCAATTGTTCAGTCAGCTTGGTGTAACGGGTATTGCCGATCTTTCAGCTGAAACCCTCACTCCAATACTTCTTTATCACGTTTTTGGAGAAGAGAAGAAATCAACTATGCTTTCAGAGGGCTATTACAATACTCTCAGTCCTGCCCAGGGCAATTTTGCCAGTATGAGAATAAGCCTGACCGGCGGAGTTAAAATCAACAGGGAAACCGCGGTTGTTGCAGCGGATGTTGATGTAAGGAATGGAGTAATTCATGCAATAGATAAAGTGCTGCTTCCACCGACAGTTGTTGATCAGGCGCTTTCGAACGAATCATTCAGCATACTTGTCCAGGCAGTTGTAAAGGCTGATCTTGCCGGTACACTCAGCGGAAATGGCCCTTTTACTATATTCGCCCCGACAAATGCGGCTTTTGAGGCACTCTTCGCAACCCTTGGAATTTCAGGTATAAATGAGCTTACGGCAGAACAACTTGTTCCGATACTCACCTACCATGTTGTAGGCGGTAACATCAGGTCAAACCAGCTTTCTGAGGGTTCAGTTGCAACTCTTAACGGAAGTTTCAATGTTACCCTGAGTCCTTCACCGGCAATAAATTCCACATCTGATATCGTTGCTACCGATGTTCAGGCAACAAATGGAGTCATCCATGTGATAGATGAGGTCCTTTTGCCTTCCTGACTACCAGGTAAATTTTCATGGAAAAATCTGCGGCCTTTGGCTGCAGATTTTTTTTTGTCCGATAATTGCGGCCATTTTCAGATTGAAAACTTTAATTTTAACACAAAGTAACCAATTCTCTATGGAACGATATACATTAAATGACCTTGAGCGGCTGACCGGTATTAAAGCTGACACTTTAAGAATGTGGGAACAGCGATACCATATTACAGCCCCTCACAGGACAGCGACCAAAAGAAAATGGTATACAGGTGACGATTTAAGGAAGCTTATAAATATATCGATCCTGAACAGAAACGGGGTGAAAATTTCAGAAATATCAGCAATGCCATTAAAGATATTGGAAGACAGGGCTGCTGATCTGGCAAAGGGGAATGGTGGTTCAAATGATCTGATTGCTTCCCTGATCATTGCCACTACGAGTTATGATGAAGCCGCTGTTAATGAAATACTGCTGAGGTCAGTGATTACCAATGGGTTTCAGGAGACATTCTCGTCAGTTGTATTTCCTTTTCTGCGGAAAGTCGGAGTGATGTGGCATACAGGCACTGTAAATGTGGGCGCTGAACATTTTATATCAAATATTTTCCGCCGCAGGCTGATTGCTGCATTCGATAACCTGCCTCCTGTGATATCTGACAAAAGCAAAAGGATTCTTCTGTTCCTTCCCGAAAATGAGTATCACGAGCTGGGATTACTGTATTATGCGTTTATTGTCCGCAGCCTTGGTCACGCCGTACTCTACCTGGGACAATCCACACCCTTGAATGCGGTGACTGAGGTCAGCGAAACCTGGAAACCTGATATAATAATTACCGGTGCGCTATCCGGAATGCCCATAAATGATGGCGATGATATTATAATGGAATTGATCCGTGCATTCCCCGGGAAAAAATTACTCTTTTCCGGTATCCTTGCCGAAATAGCCGGCAGGAAAGAACTCCCCGGGGTTTTCGCATGCAGGACAGATAATGATTTAAAGCTGCTCATATTGTGATATACTAATGATCCGCAATCAGGCTATAAATCGCCTTTTTATTCTTCATTTTTGAGGTAGTGGCTGAAATATCTTAAGATTCGGTTATTGATTCAAATATAAGATATTGGAGCTTTATAATTTCTAAACCAATAAGCCGTTTAAAAATATTGGCATAAGTTTTGTCATAGATAGGTTGTAACAACGTTCTTCAAAAAAACAAAGTCATGAAACGATTCTTAATCACCTCGATTCTCGCAACGATAGTTGCAGCCGGGACCGCACTGATGGCCCAGGACTACCCCGATGAATATCTGGGTCTGCCTGGAGATAACCTGAACCTTTACGCCGTAATGAAACTGTTCCAGGAATCCGAAACCATTGAAGGTTTTGAGAGAACCCTGAACGACGAAAACTCAAGGATCAATAACCTTGACCTGAACGGCGACAATTACATCGATTACCTTAAGGTGGTTGATTATGTCGATGGCAGCGTACATACATTAGTATTGCAGGCAGTCCTCGACCGGAATGAAACACAGGATGTTGCAGTATTCACAGTTGAAAAGTTCCGCGACGGTTCCGTCCAGATACAGCTGATAGGTGATGAGACTTTGTACGGCAGGAACTACATAATAGAACCGATCTTTGACGAAACCCCGAATCCGGGTTACCTCGGTAGATCGAACAGGCAGAATACGACAGTGGTGAGAACCACAACCGTTCAGATTGCTGCCTGGCCGCTGGTAAGGTACATCTACATGCCAAACTACGTAGTATGGCACTCATCCTGGTACTGGGGCTATTACCCAACCTACTGGCATCCCTGGCGCCCGTACTACTGGCACTACTACTACGGATACCACTACCACTGGTACCCTCACTACTACAGTCACTACCGCCACTGGGACAACTACAGGTACACACGCTGGAACGACTTCTACTACAACCGCAACAGATCCTATTCAAGGAATGTTAGCGCAAGAATAGACAGAGGCGAATACAGGACCACCTACTCAAGGCCTGAATCAAGAAGGGACGGAGAAGCGCTGTATGCAAAAGTAAATCCCGACAGACCGAGAAGGGAAGCAGTCTCAACTTCAGGGACAAGTAACGGCAGAAGGTCAGCTGCTTCGCAGTCAACCCCTTCAAGGCAATCAAACGGATCGACAGTCACCACTTCACGCAGGTCCTCAAGCACTGTAACCAACAGGTCGCAGTCGGCAAATCCGTCAGGAACATCACGCAGGTCGTCCGGCGATGGAACTGTAAGTTCGGGAAGCAACTCCTCTATAAACCGCAGTAGCAGCACCAATCGTCAGTCCTCCACCAGCGCCGGGAATTCACGGAGGTCAAACAGCAGCGGCACGGTAACCAAATCCTCTTCAAAGCGGAGCACAAATACCAAACGTGAGACTTCCACAACCGGTACTGAAAGGACAAGGACAAACCCCTCTGAAATACAGTCGACCAGTTCTGTCAGAAGGTCGCCGTCGGTTTCCGGGCAATCCACAACCAGATCATCATCCGGACAGTCGGTAAGCGCATCCAGACAGCCTTCAGCTTCTACTTCTACTGCATCCAGGACAAGCTCAGGTTCACGCCCCGAACAGTCGGCAAGCAGTGCACGCAGGTCCTCCTCCGGGTCCGCTCCGACCGCTTCAAGATCAACCTCGGTCCAGAGGTCTGAATCAGCACGGGCATCAAAGCCGGCCAGCTCAGGTTCAGGTTCCTCAGCCCGCAGGAGCAGCAGCAGCAGCGGAAACAGCAAGTCTGCAACAGCATCCAGGGAATCAGGTAAGTCAAAAGAATCTTCAGACAGCAAAACTTCCCGCCGGAAATAGATTCCGGGTTTTACTCATAGTCGCAAACCCCTTGCCACAAGGCAGGGGGTTTTTTATTAAAATAAAATACGTATTATAATATGTATTATAATACGTATTATAATACGTAGATATTCAGAGGATTAAGCTTAGAAAGCCGTTATCACCCCCACATTCACCTTGCCATATGATGGTCCCGTGAATTGCCGGGTATATTCTCCTACAACCCTCATATTGCGCCGGAGCAGATATCCGGCATGCAGTGTTGCCGAAGAATAATCGAGGGGATCATAATCCGATTCCACCCAGTTGAAAAGTCCGGTCAGGTACCATTTGCTCATGTCACCTTTCGGTGCATAGATGATCTCCGCGAAAGCCCCTGAAGTCTCAACGTCTTCCATAACCTCTGAAGGAAAGCCATCAAGTATCACATCCGAATCAGTCCTCCTCACATACTGTGCGTTGAGAATGAATTTCTCATTAATATCAATCGTGATATCAGGTCCGAACATCTGTAATTTATTGTCGAGCATGTTAAAAGCATCATACACCACCTCCTTGCCCGTATAACCGAAAATCCCAATAGAGACATATTTCCCGATTGACTGGTTTAACCTCAGCATGAAGTTTTTGTATTTATCCTTATCGAAAAGGTAACCCTCCCCGGCTTCGCCAATTCCGTTTCCGTTAACAATCTCACCTACAATGGTGGTCCCGGTGCTGAAGCTCTTGTCGAAGATGATCCCTTTGTCATATTTCAGGTCCGCTGTTGAGTTCCCTGGTTTTGCACTGTAGATACTGTAAGGTTCCAGGGTGTACCTGAGTTCTCCCTTGAAGAGGGGATCCGATACCTGGAACTGCCCAAGTAAAAGATTTATCCCGGTCCCCAGGAAATCGTGATACATTACAAAAGCATCCTCCACTCCGGCAATCGATCCTCTTTCATTTAACAAAAAATAAAAGTAATATGATAGTTTATCCGAGATCTCCCCACCGGAAAGTATTTTAAGGACAAAAGGTGCTGCAAAATCAGCGCTTCCTTCATTTCCAAAATTATAAGAAGCAAAACCGTCCATCCTGATCGCAAGTGGCAGCTCCCTGAGAAGCGAGAGTTTATCGTCCCCGGTCTGGACAAAGTACCTTGGGGATTCGTATTCTGTCAGCCTGAAGCCGTTACCTGCAAAATCGTCCCCGAAGGGTTTAAGCCTGGGCATTGCCGGTGAGTGACACACCTGGCAGCTGATCTGGTATTTTCTCGCAAAGGCGGGGATGGCGGTAAGTTCGTTGAAGCTGAAAAGAAAGATGGCGAAAAGGATGAGAACCTTTAGAAAGTCTGGCTTTTTCATTTTGATAACTTGTCAGGGTTATTAAGGATATATTTCCACTTTTGTCGAGTGTTCATTCACCACCAGAAGGTCCGATTCCTCTGCCGGAACTTTCAGGAGGTCAGCAACAGGCTTGACGAGGAGCTGATAGTTAAGAGTCGCTTTAACTTTCATTTCGCCCGGCGCGGCATCATAAGGTATTTTGAAAGTGAACTTCTCAACCTTTGCCTGTCTCGGACCGATACGGTAATCCGTACCTAGTTTTGCGGTGTTCCATTGCATTATTGTCATCCTGCCCTCGGGATCGAAATAAGGCATTCTGAAGATTCGGTTGCCTGCGGGAATTCCGTCTCGCTGAACACCTTTAAAATCAGTCTGGCCCAGTGGCACGCCAAGATCCTGGTAAGCAAGGTAGTCGCCTGAAATCGTATATTCTTCGCCTTCAAATCCTTTTTTGTCGACATTAAGATGAGATGATTTCCCCTTTGAATCCGTTGCCTCAACCTGAAGCCATGCTATCCTGTCCTCAACTGATCCGGTTGGAAATTTATGACCTGTCTTCTGGTTGAAGAGGACTACAGTAAAAACGATCGTCTCACCCGGTTCCGCATCCCTGATATCAGGTTCAATCCTCAGCTCAATGGTGCCTTTCACTTTCCCCGGATCGTGGGCTCCGTGGAAAAGATGGAGCCTTGAATCGTCATAAGGCTTGGTCATCAGGGCGTTCAGGTAGGGGCCGCCTTTGGGCATGTGACAATCCTGGCAGCGGACATTCTCGCTGGCATAGGGCCCCTCCTTCCATTCGAGCTGAGTGCTTTTTACCCATACCCCGAACGGATTTTTTTCATTGTGGCAATTGCCACAGAATTCTGTTGTGCGAAAGAAGTCGTTAGTTATAATCTTGTGTGCCGGTGATTCGACCGTGGGTTCCCGTCCCGCATATTTTGTCATTCCCGGTTCAATAAGATAACTGTAGTTGAATGGCGGAACTGTCGTAGCTGACTGTGTAAGGTGGCACACCTCGCATGAAACCGATTCATTGGCCATGCTTTTTTCAGACGGTCTGGGGGGAGGGAACTGTTTACCGCCCATGTAGGCCAGGGGAGTATGGCAGCCGTTACAGCCATCAACGGCATCCTTCAGTTCAGGCTTTGCTTTTGCATGGGGCACAGCAAGGTCAAAATACTCGATTTCATCCCAGTGGTGCGTATAAGCCTGCGACATCATTGCCTGCGACCACTGCTCATAAATACCCGGGTGGCATGACCGGCATTTTTTGGCAGATTCAAAATCCTTGTATGAATACTTGTTTTTCAGTTCCTCCTGGGGTCCTGTAAATCTGACGCCGAAGGCAGTCAGAAATATCAGCAATAATGAAAAAGAGGCCGGAAGGATCAAAACCTTGGGATTATTTCTTCCACGCATAAGGTCAGGGTTTTAATATTCCCTAAATTTAAATGTTTTTTCCCGGAAAGTTGTCATTTAAACATTAAATTGTAGCCTGTTCCATAGGATGAAGAGATCTCTTTGCCAAACCCTGAACAGCCAGAGCCCTGGCAGCCTATAGGGCGGGCATTAAAACAGCAATTAAGAAAACCTGAAATTCTCCATCTCTCCCCTTCCCCCCATTTCGCCCTCCCCAATTCAGTGTTTCAGGATTGAAAAGGTAGGGAACGATGTCAGCGCTCCGAACATATCCCGGGTTACGGTGTCATATATTTTACTAACTTTGCAGTTCCAAATAAATTCAGACGATGACCCCAGCAGCCGCAACACCTCTTGTTACACTGGATGGCCGTAATCTCTACTACACTTTTATGGCAGGCGCCAAAAAGGTCATCGAAAACCAGGTTGAGCTCAACAAGATCAATGTGTTTCCCGTCAACGACGGTGATACAGGGACAAATCTTGCCTCAACGATAAGATCAGTTATCGAATCGCTTCATCCCCACCGGTCTTACAAAATAACCGCCGACAGGATCGCTGAGTCAACATTGATGAATGCAAGGGGTAATTCGGGAATTATTTTTGCCCAATTCTTCTACGGATTAAGCAGCGAAACAGGGGAATTCAGATCCGTAACCCTTAAGCAATTTGCAGAAAGCATCCAAAAATCAGTGAAGTATATTTATGAAGCTGTCGCAAATCCTGTTGAAGGAACAATGCTCACTGTGATCAAGGAGTGGGCCGACTATATCTATAAAAGCCAGGGTAAATTTTCGGATTTCAACAATCTGCTTCTAAGTTCCTATGAAACCCTAAAAAAATCGTTGTTTGAGACAAAATCAAAGCTTGAGATACTGGCAAAACACAACGTTGTGGATGCCGGCGCAAAAGGATTTGTTCTATTTGTTGAAGGAATCATTGAATTTATTAATACCAGGAATATCAAGGAGCTTGTCCAGTCAAGGGCCGAAGCACCTGAACTTTTAAAAACCGAGGAGGTTATTTCGGAGAAAATCGATTTCAGGTATTGCACCGAGGCAATTATAAAGAACTGCAGCATCGCGAACAAAGCTCTTCTCCGGAATATTGAAAAATTTGGAAATTCAGTTGTGGTTGCCGGTTCAGATAAGATCAGGCGGTTGCATATCCATACAAATACACCTGCCGATCTTTTTGATGAGCTCAGAAGTTACGGGACCATAACATTCCAGAAAGCTGACGACATGGTGCGCCAGAGCCAGGCGGTCTATAACAGGAAGTGGAAAATTGCACTTGTTACCGATTCCACCTGCGACCTTTCACCGGAACTAATTGATAGTTACCAGGTCAACATGACGCCGATCAATATTAATTTCGGCGAAAATCATTATCTCGATAAAATCACGATTCAGCCTGAACAATTCTATAAACTGCTTGATGAGAGTCCCGATCATCCGAAATCGGCACAGGTAAACGAGGCCACATTTGTTAACCTTTACTCCCACCTGGCTTCCCATTATGACTCGGTAATTGCCATTCATCTTAGCGACAAGCTCAGCGGAACATACAACAGCAGCCTGAAGGCTGCAAAATCCGTAAGCCGTGAATTAAACAAACCTGTTTCGGTAATAAATTCCAGGAATCTTTCCGGCGCACTCGGGTTGATTGTCCTCCGGGTTGCACAGGCGATAGAATCAGGGCTTTCGCACGATGTGATTGTTGAAATGGCAGAAAAGTGGGTCGGTGAAGCAAAGATCCTTGTCAGTGTCAAATCACTCAAATACATGGTCAGGGGCGGACGCCTGTCTGCCGCCAGGGGATTTGTTGCCAGGATATTCAATATAAATCCGATCGTGTCGATCGACGGAACAGGAAAAGCAGTTGCTTTCGGCAAATCATTCAGCCAGAAAGCCAATATGGAAAAAGTGATGGGCCTTGTCAGGTCTGATAATCCCGGAAAGAGAGTATGGAATTATATTGTTCTCCATGCAAACAATCCGGAAGCTGCACTCTGGTTTACCGGAAAAATGGAAAAATTTACCGGCAAAATTCCGGTTTCGGTATGCAATATCTCTCCCGTGATCGGAGCGAACGCGGGTGTGGGTGCTGCCGCAGTCGCTTTCCTGTACGAATAATTCCCTGCAGATGCAATTTTATACAATATACCTTCAGGCGCTGGCGGCGATCATGATAATGATGACCATTTTGTGGATAATAAGCATTTTGATAAAGAACGTCAGCATAGTAGATATTTTCTGGGGATTTGGGTTTGTTGCCGTTTCAGCTCTCTACTTCGTCATGGCTGACGGGTTCGGGCCAAGGAAGGTGCTTATTATGACGCTTGTCGCTGTCTGGGGATTACGGTTGTCAGCATACCTTGCCTGGCGCAACCTTGGTAAAGGCGAGGATTTCAGGTACAGGGAGTTCCGTAAGAAATATGGCGAAAGCAGGTACTGGTGGATAAGCTTTTTTCAGACATTCCTCCTGCAGGGTATTCTGATGTGGCTGATATCGGCGCCTCTCCTGGGAGCCCAGTATTACGGCCAGGCAAAATCTCTCGGCCCACTTGATTTTGCCGGAATGGTTTTTTGGATCATCGGGTTTTCATTCGAGGCCGGTGGCGATTTCCAGCTTACAGCTTTCAGGGCTGATCCTGCAAACAGGGGCAGGGTGCTTGACAGGGGATTCTGGAGATACACCCGCCATCCCAACTACTTCGGCGATTCATCGGTCTGGTGGGGGTACGGTTTCATATGCCTTGGTGCAGGAAGTTGTCTGCCTGTCCTGGGATCTGTTCTCATGACTGTTCTTTTAATAAAAGTATCGGGAGTTGCCCTGCTTGAAAAAACTCTGAGGGATAAAAAACCACAATACAGGGATTATATAAGAAAAACATCCTCTTTCTTCCCCTGGTTCCCGAAGAAATAGTATTCTGTATAAAAGTCTGCTCTTATTCCTCTTTTTATTAATTTAGTAGTGGAAAAACCTAACTGTGAATTTATCAGGTAAAAATGAACAATATACCAAACAGATCTCTCTCCCGCTGCCTGCTGCCTCTTCTCTGTCTTATACTTTTTGAAGTTACCTCCTGCGATAAAGCCAAAGATCCAATATATGCAGGAACATGGCAGTTCACCGAATCCGTAACCACCGACGGCCTGGTCTTCAATACTACCCGGACGCTTACCCTCTCGGGGAAGAGTTATGAGGAAACTTACCTTGTTGAACGGGAGGAGGCTGAAACGGTTTCTGCAATACTCGGTACAAAAGGAGATCTCTCCACGACTCACTCCAGCCTGGTTTTCTACCTGAAAGAGCTTGGAACATGCAAAAGGGATGAACTTGACGCCTGCACCGGGATCGTCGAATGGTACAGTGAAGGGAGCGGATACTGGAACGACAACATCAGGTACTTCGAACCTATTGTCGTTGGTGAGTTTGAAGTTGACGAAACCACCCTCTGGCTTAAGAGGGATCTTAATAAAGATGATGATACCGGTGATGCCGGAGAGGATGTAGTTTTTAAAAGGATCTGAATGCGAAACGGAAAGCAGGCTGCCGGCGGAAATAAAAATCACTTTTTTAAGTGAAAGAAACAAATCACAAAGTTAAAAGGACCTGGTTGCCTGTTCTCCTTATACTCCTGCTCTCATCAGCCGGAAGATCAGGTAATGATTCTCCATATGGTCTGATGGTCGAATTTATCAGGGAGGCCGGCCAGATCAGAATACTCGATCAAAACCCCGAATTCAGCTGGATAGTACCTGACAGAGCCGGATGCCAGACGGCTTTTCAAATACTTGTGGCATCAAAAGGACAGAAAGCTGCAGAGGATGAAGGTGACGTCTGGGACAGCGGAAAAATTACCGGTTCACTGTCGACTGAAGTTGAATTTTCAGGTCATGGGCTTTCGGAAAATTCAGAATACTTCTGGAAAGTCAGGATCTGGAATAAAAAGGGCAAACCATCATCATGGTCAGTGATCAGGTCATTTAAAACAGGAGTATTTGATGGTTACCAGTCGACCGGTAATAAATTCATCGAAACCCTGATAAGACCTGTAAGATTCATAAAATCCGGTGAGGACCGTTTTTTCGCAGATTTCGGGAAGGATGCGTTTGGAACACTTGTCCTTGAAATTGCTCCTGCCGTCCCCGACACAATTGTAATCCACCTGGGGGAAAAGAGTGACGGCACCAATAAGATCGACCGCGATCCGGGCGGCACAATCAGATACCAGAAAATCCTGCTTCCGGTTGAGCCGGGTAAGACAAGCTACACTCTCAATCAGATCCGTGATGAAAGGAATACCGGACCGGCTGCAATTCATCTCCCCGATTCATTTGGCATCATAACACCATTTCGCTATTGCGAACTCGAAAACTGCCGTCCTGAATTAAAGCCTGAAAACATTTTTCAGAAAGCATACTGGTACTACTTCAATGATGAAATGAGCGCCTTCGAATGTTCCGACACAGTGCTGAACAAAGTCTGGGACCTCTGTAAATACAGTATGAAAGCTACCTCCTTCGCTGGTATCTATGTCGATGGCGACCGTGAAAGGATACCGTATGAAGCGGATGCATACATCAACCAGCTCGGGCATTACTGCACCGACAGGGAGTATTCGCTGGCAAGGCGCACAAATGAGTATTTCATGACCCACCCGACCTGGCCTACTGAATGGATCCTGCAAACAGTGCCGCTTTTTTTCAATGACCTGATGTATACCGGGAATTATGAGTCTGTCACCATGTATTACACTGCATTGCTGAATAAGACCCTGATAAGCCTTGCCAGACATGACGGGCTGATCAGTTCAAAGGATGTGACTGACGAAATAATGTCCTCGCTGGGTTTTTCAAATGCGAAGGACAGGATAAGGGATATAATCGACTGGCCCCCTTCGCAGAAGGACACAGGCTGGAAACTGGCAACTGCGGAGGGTGAGAGGGACGGTTATGACCTGGTGGAAGTAAATACCGTGGTGAACGCTTTCCATTATAATAACCTGGTGCTGATGGCCAGGCTTGCAGGATTTCTTGGAAAAACAGTCGATTCAGTGTTGTTCGGGAACCGGGCTGAAAAAGTAAAGACCTCGTTTAATAAAATATTCCTTGACAGGAAAAGAGGCTATTATGTCGATGGTGAATTTTCGGGACACTCTTCACTGCATGCGAATATGATGGCACTTGTATTTGACCTCGTACCTGAAGAAAATAAGGAAACCGTTACAGAGTATATAAAATCAAGGGGAATGGCTTGCAGTGTTTATGGTGCGCAATATCTCCTGGAAGGCCTCTTTAAGGCCGGGAAAGGAGGTTATGCGCTTGACCTTATGACCGCAACTCACGACCGCAGCTGGTGGAACATGATCAGAGCGGGATCCACAATTACCCTGGAAGCATGGGATTTGAAATACAAACCGAATTCCGACTGGAATCATGCCTGGGGTGCGGCCCCTGCAAATATCATTCCCGGCTGCTTGTGGGGAATCGTGCCTGTCAGACCCGGATTTGGGGAGGTAAAGATCAGGCCTCAGATGGGTGACCTGACTTACAGCAGGCTGGACATGCCGACAATCAGGGGAAATATAAAGGCAGAATACAGAACCGACGGTAGTTCAAGAGAATATCAGATCATCATCCCGGGAAATATGGAGTGTGAACTTGACCTTGGTGTAGTAACTAATTTAAGAATAAAGGCAAACGGTAAGAAAATCCTTTCAGAAACAGGAATAATAAAACTTGGAGCCGGGAAGAATAAAATTTTTATTAAATGAAGTGAAGCCATCCCCAGCATTTGTAACGGATGTTACATTATGTACTCCGCCTGTGTAATCATAAGTCCCCACATCAGTCTTGCCGGTTATGTTCCCATAACGCGACCCATCGTAACACATCGATAGAGTATTTCGTTGTATATGCAGATTGTGGTTACCTCCGGGGCAACAAATGAGTTTGTTCTGCCATCGCCATAGAGTAAATTGAACCAGATTGCGGCATTGTAGTAAAAAAGCCCTGCTATCATTAGCAAGGCTTAGTCTATTTTTTACAAATTACCACCTAATAATTCTTGCTGCTTAATAAAACTGATTGTCCGGTAATGGTAATTGCTCTCTCTTCTTGTAATTTAAACCCTTAATACATTTAGGATTGTCAAAATCGTAAGAACTTAAATAAATTGTTATAGGTTCTTGTAAACCTTGATAAGTAATCTGCCAAACATCAAGATAAGCATTGCCTTCTGGTTTATTTTTACTTTTAAACGGACAACAGCTCATTAAGCGTGAAGCTTTTATTATTTCACCATTTGGACCGGTTAATGCATTAATGTATTTATATTCATTCTCAATGCTACCCACTTTAATACTTTTCTCTTGTGTAATACCATAACTTTTATCTTCTGACATTGCTGTTAGTTTCATCACTTTGTCATTGAGAAATTCCTGGCAGAACACATTAACCGGAGCAATAAGAATACATAAAAAAATGAAAGAATACTTAATCATAAAACTTTAAGATTTGTACCAAATTTTATTCGGTATAATTAATATTCCAATTTTTATTTTCTAATTCCTCTAAGCTATATTCTTTCCTTTTATAAAGTTTATGTTCTTTAATATAGCCCCAATCATTATACTTTTTAAGGGTATCTACATTAATGAAGAAAAGGTTTAATTTATTATTTACACTTCTTTGCACTAAAAATGGCCAACCATTCTTGCTCCCGGGCATAGTTTTTTTTATTGTTTCTCCAGGAGATATTTTGTCCCTGATAAAGTACTGTATATTATCATTGCTTCTCGTCTCTAAAACAGTATCTTCAGAATAATCAACCGTAACAACTTCGTTACTATTATTTTTAATCTGAAGCCTATTGTCGTAATAATCGCATGTACTTGCAAGCATCATTAATGCCCCCCAAATAAATATTAAATTTGTTTTCATATTCGTAATATTTTAATCGCCTAGCCAATTAATGTAAAACTCAGAAGGAGTATTTACAAAATGTGGAAAATGAAAAATATGAGCTCCGCTATTGACAGGTGATATTGGATAATTTGTTGTATTAAAATTCCCTTGAAAATATTTATATGATAAATAATTAGCAGACCACTCAGTCCAATTGCTCATATAATCTAAATGCGAATAATACGGGTCACTATTTGCATAGTTTGCATACCTCAAACTGGCAGGGGCGACATCTCCATAAAACACACCGGCACCCCATTTTCGAGCTTGGAGTATATGCCCGAATTCATGCTTTAACAAATCAACGTCATTAATTCCACCAGGGCCAACAAAAATGCCAACTCCTGGTACAGTCATTGCAGCCCCATGCTTAAAGTTTCCAAAATTTAACTCCCGAACTCTTACACCTTCAAAATAGTACCTATTACCTTTGTATCCAGTAAAAGCTCCCCCTCCCGAGCTGGCATTATTAAAGAAACGAACCTTAGTGCCGTCAGAAGTATCATAGCCAGTAAGACTCTGATATGGGTCTTCTTTGGTGCCAGCAAAATATAACCAGGTTATTGTAAACTCTGTATTTGGTACCACATAATTACCATAGACTTCATCCCATGTCACCCTTTCACCAATATTATTTTCGTATTGCCCGGAATTCCGGTTATACCTGTATGTGCCATTTAGTCTTTCAGGATTTATTCCACCTCCCGAGACTGTCCTGAAATTATCACCCATAAATGGATTGTATTCAAAGGATTCCCATTGCCAATGGGAATTCAACTTAAAATAGGTCATCCCTGAAGGGTCGATATAGGTCAGCGGATTATTAAGGCAATACGAGTACCTGTTAAAATTCCGCGTAAGATCCGGTGACTGAACAAAATTATCCGGACTCAGAAACATAGCCATTAAAGGATCATACACTCTTCCATTCATGTTGATCAATCCAAACTTATCCAAATGTTCATGACCTGTAAAACCCCGGTCAAGAAAGTTCGTTTCCGCAATATTGTTATATGACCAGTCTGCAGGATTCCTCCTTCTTCCCCATGGATCGAAATTATATCTTTCTTTTACAGTCCCATTCTGGTTTGAAATAACATCATAAGAGCCCAGGTAATCTTTATGTATATAAAATATAGAATCCTGGTTATTCTTCTTTTCCAGAACGGCAACAACACCATCTGCCCCTGAAATATAATACAGCTCCCTTACATTACCTGTCGAATCTGTCTCTTTTTCATACTGATCCAAGGCAAAATACTTCGTTCTGACTACCGCATCATCCACTGTAAACAACGTCTTCACCCGGTTTTCATCCGGACCATATATGAAATTCAGTTCTCTTACCTCATCTGTAACCAATGTGTCGGTTATACAACTTACTTTACCGGATTTTGTATAATCTATAAATTGTTTTGGCAGGTTTTGCATTAGCTCCGTAGGTTCTGTAACGGATGTCACGTTATGAACTCCCCCTGTGTAATCATAAGTCCCCACGTCAGTCTTACCTGTTATATTCCCATAACCCGACTCATCATAACTCACCGAGAGAGTATCCTGACCTGCCGTACAGGTCAGCAGCCTGTTAAGGTCATCATACGTGAAACTTTCTGTTACACTGCCTCCCGAAGAGTTTAGTCCCATCCTGCTTGTCAGGTTACCCGTGATGTTATTGAAATCGTAACTCCAGTTTTGAAGGTATGTGCCGTTTTTAGTACTTGTAATACCATCGACAAAACCGTACTGATCGTAAGAGATTACTGTATTAACCTGGTTTCCAAGGGTAAAATTATCCACAACTCCGTACCTGTTCATAGAATTTGCGTCCCATACAAGATGGTTGTTGGTACGAACCTGGTCAACATAACCATAGGTATTATACTCATAGCTCATTGTCACTGCACTATTCAGGACTACATTACCAATCTCACCAGTTGAAAGGTAACTATACGATGCTGTAAATTTATTATTATTATCGATACTGTCTACTCTTGTCCGAAGCCTGTTAAGCTCATCATATTCAAACCTCTTACCGGTCCCATTTGATGATGAGATACTTTTTATCATCCTGTTAACAGGATTGTAAACATAAGTAATTGCCTCTCCTCCGTTCCATGATTTTGTAAGCGCCCGTCCCAGGGCATCATAGGTTAAAGTCTGCTCATTGCCTTTTGCATCTGTCTGCGATTCAAGCTCCCCGAAAGCATTGTAAGTATATTCTATAGTACCTGCATCAATATCTTCAAGTGAGCTCTGGTAACCGTAATCATCATATCCGATCACAGTATTTCCCGATGGTGATGTGATCTGTTTTATTTTATCCTCAGGATTATAAACATACGAGATCGTACCACCCGGGTCAGACGAGCTGTGCAACAGACCCGATGCATCAGATTGCCTGACATACGTCTGTCCGGCCCTGGATATCGTTACCTGAAGCGGGTCGTAAGAATATGTGGTTTCGGCGTTATTCGGATAGATTGTTTCAGCTGCGATCCTGTTGTAATCATCGTACTGGTAACCGGTGTACCTGGTCACAGGGCTTCCCTCAAAGTACCCTTCATAAGCCCTTGTTTTCCTGCCCAGAGAATCAAATTCGGTATCCTTTACAAGATATGTACCATCGAAACCTTGTATTTTTGTCCTGATACTTCTGCCCGGCATATCGAAATACTCAACAGTGGTCGGTTTCCCGGCGGATTCGGTTTTGAGATAGTACAGATCGCCCTTCCCTGTGCTGTTTTGCGACCACACAAGCGAACTCTGAATGACTCTGTCTCCCGGTAGGGTCGTTGTCTCGATATTGCCCATACCGTCATATGTATATGTTGTGACAAGTCCGGTTATGCCGGTGGCAGAAATAACGCTGCCTGTTTTGTCATACGAGTAACTGACGGTATCTCCAAGAACGTTCACTTTACCTGTCATGAACCTTCCTTCGCCCTGTTCCCAGATGTTTTCCCCTGTCCATGTTTTTGTGCCGCTGGTAACCGAAACGCTTTCCTGGTTCCCTAAATCATCATAAGAGTAAGTGGTAACAACAGAAGGTGATGATCCGAAGGCGGCGGTTTCGGTAAGAAGTAAACCCGTAGTCTGATCGTAGGCCACGGTTTTACTTCTCGTAACAGATTCCCCGTTCCTTGTATTGGTAACTGAAATACCTGTGGGTTTTCCAAAGCTGTTATACCCTGAAAATTCCGAAACCGTTTCTTTTACAACGGTCTGACTTCCGTCGAGATACTCCGTTTCCTGACTGGTAAGGTTGCCTGCCTCATCCAGGATAACTGTATTTCTGGTTGAGACATTATTTAAAAGATCCGTATTTGTTGATTCTGAGCTGTATGGAAGAAATCTTGTTCCGCTGTCAAATGCTTTATACGAAAAAACATTCGACGTCTCGGAAACGGGATTATTATTCATGTACTTTTCTATCCCTGAAGTATAGGGTACAAAGTAAAGTGTGTCGTAGGAACAGGATGAGACCGTCTTACTTCCGTTTGTCAGATTTTCTGCTGTTATTTTTGAAAAACCGAGGTTCCCTTTTCCCTGCCTGTGATGCTTCAGATTAGTGTAAGAAAATACGGATTCTTCAATGAGCGATTTATTTCAACTTTATATGAAGACAGGTTAACTCCAGCCTTCGATTTATTTCCGGCACGGGTATAAGGTGTATAATGTAGCCGGCCGGGATTGTCTCCGCATAGCCCGGGCCTCTTTCTATCCTGGTCAGGCTTCGTACTTTACTGTTCTCTTCTTTCCCGAGTGTCGGACTTTAATTTTTTCTACATAGGAAGCTACGTAGTTTACTACATAGATATGAGCCTCCCCGATACTGCCTGAACCATAAATACGGGAGCGATTGGAAGATATCCCGGAGATTGAAAGCGTTCTGTGTTTCTTCCGACCTTATCTTAAAATCCTGATCAGTTTGCTGAATTGCCCCGGATATTTTACATTTTCGGGATATTATGAGCAGAATCTGTCTCTTTTTCATACTGTCCCGGTGCAAAATACTTTGTTTTAACATCTCTTCCGTCATCTTTATATAATGTTTTCACCATTTACTGGTCAGGTCCGTAAGTAATAAATAATTCTCTTCCCACTCCTGTATTAAGTGAATCGCGTATATAACCGACTTTGTTGAATTTTGTATATTCAAAATGCTGTTTGGGTCTGTTTTGTATCAGCACGGTGGGATTTGTAACGGATGTTATTTTATGTAACCCGCCTGTGTAATCATATTCTATTATTCCAGCATTAATATCATCAAGCGGGCTCTGGTAACCGTAATCATCCTATCCGGTCAGGGTATCAGATATTTAAGGTTTTGAATACATAAGCGCAAAAACCCGTGATGAATGAATTTCTCAGCAAACAACTCTCGGATGACTGAAAAAGAAGGAGTTTACAGGATGCCTGACAACAACCGGTTTGATTATAATGATCTGATGGAAGGTATCATAGGCCGGTTGAAGAGGAATTTATAGAAGGTCACCTCCTTATGAGCCTGGAGATCTGTTTTAAAAGTAATTGCAGAACTTAAATAACTACTAAATTTAACAAAAAAATGTAAATCTTAAACCCATTGACATGAGAAAAAGCATTTATCTGAGCCTGATCGTAATTTTGGGTCTGACATTCATTACCTGTCAGAACCAGTCTTCAAATACTGCATTCAAAGCCGACGTTATCATCTATGGAGGAACCTCGGCCGCCGTAACGGCTGCAGTTCAGGTCCACCGGATGGGCCGCACGGTCATTATCGTGTCACCCGACAGACACCTGGGGGGAATGACATCCTCCGGACTCGGATTTACCGACACCGGGAATAAGGAAGTCATTGGCGGACTTGCCCGGGAATTCTATCAGCTTCTTTATCAGCATTATCAAAAACCCGAAAGCTGGAAATGGCAGAAACAGTCTGAGTACGGCAATGTCGGCCAGGGGAACCCGGCAATCGACGGAGAGAACCGGACAATGTGGATCTTTGAGCCGCACGTTGCGGAATCCGCATTTTATACTATGACAGATCAGAATGAAATTACAGTGCACAGGGATGAGTGGCTCGACAGGGATAATGGAATTGTGAAGAAGGAGGGGAAGATAGTGTCGATAAAAACACTGAGCGGCAAAGTTTACAAGGGGCAGGTTTTCATAGATGCTACATATGAGGGTGATCTTATGGCATCAGCAGGTGTCCGATACACAGTGGGACGGGAAGATAACAGCCTTTACGGCGAAACATGGAATGGAGTGCAGGCAGGAGTCTTTCATCACGGGCACTACTTCAAGGACAAAATTGACCCTTACCGCATCCCCGGGGATACGTCCAGCGGGCTTCTGCCCCGCATATCATCAGAGGTTCCGGGTGACAACGGTACCGGCGACAACAAGATCCAGGCTTACTGCTTCAGGTTATGCCTGACAAGACATCCGGAAAACAGGGTCCCCATAACAAAACCTGAGGGATACGACAGTACCCAGTATGAGCTCCTGGTAAGAGTAGCTGAAACCAGGTGGAATGAGTTCTTTGCAAAGTATGATCCGATACCGAATCTTAAGACTGACGTCAACAACCACGGGCCCTTCAGTTACGATAATATCGGAATGAACTGGGACTATCCCGAAGCTTCGTATGAAAGGAGAAAAGAGATAATAAATGAGCATATACTCTACCAGAAAGGGCTGCTTTACTTCACCGCAACTGATCCGAGGCTCCCTTCCTGGGTGAGGGATACCATGAACAAATGGGGCTATTCCAGGGACGAATTTGCAGATAACGGCAACTGGCCTTACAACATTTATGTCAGGGAAGCCCGCAGGATGCTCGGGGAATATGTAATGACCGAAAATGATATCCTGGGCAGGCGCCAGGTTCCCCAATCAATTGGAATGGGATCATATACAATGGATTCCCATAATGTTCAGAGATACGTGGCCGATGGTTATGTCCAGAACGAAGGTGATATTGGTGTGGCTGCCCCAAAGCCCTATCGGATAAGCCTTGGATCAATAGTCCCCCTGAGGGAAGAATGCAGCAACCTGCTCGTCCCTGTGTGTGTATCGTGTTCTCACATCGCCTTCGGTTCGATACGGATGGAACCAGTGTTCATGATACTTGGCCAGAGTGCGGCGACCGTGGCAGTGATGTCGCTCAATGAGGGGAAAGGCATTCATGATCTTGAATACAACGCGATCAGGGATCAACTTCTCGCAGACGGGGCAATACTGGAGTATTAAACAATTATTTATACCTGCGAACGTTTGTTAATATGCTGATCCTGAAAGATCACTATTTGTAGTTCCTGAAAATCCATCAAAGGAGCAGGGAGTGTATGCTAAAAAACTAAAGAGTAAGCGGATATTAAATATTCTGGCAATGAAAAAAACTAGCCTTCTGATACAGGTAATTGGCCTTTTATTATTCCATCCTGCAGCGGCCCAGTTTGAACAGGGCACGGTGATGACAAGCGTAATGTCGACAATCGGGCTGGGAGACTTTGGAACAGGTCCGATGGGCCTTGGTTTTACCACACAAAAGAATAAGTACAATGATGGTGATATTGATCAAAACTATAAGTCATTCGGCTTTAACCTGTTGCCAAGGGGCGGCTACTTTGTCATGGACAACCTGGCGGTTGGTGCAGATCTTCTCATTAGTTTTGCCAGCCAAACATCAAGCGACAGCGATTATAAGGAAACTGAATCAACACTGGCAATCGGGCCATTCGCAAGATACTATTTCCCGCTTGAGAAATTCTATCCCTTTGTTGAAGGCAACATCGGAATTGGCCGGTGGAAGGAAAAATGGTCAAATGGCACGGATGGAGAAGAAAAAGAAAGCCTGCTGATCTACGGACTCGGGCTCGGTGCTGCCAAATCGCTGGGGGAAAATGTGATGATCGACGCACTTCTTGGCTATGGTTCACGGAGCTGGAAGGATGAGGATGATATTAAGTACATTTTCGGGACTTTCGGGCTCAGGATAGGCCTTACATTGATGTTCGCGCCCGGGGAATAGATCTGACAACTATTTTGAGGCGGCAGCAAAACAAATTCGCTGACTGATCTTTTAGCTTAAAGGTCAGCTTAATCTACAGGCATGCAGAAATTTATCACCTGCATGTCTTTTGTTTCTTAAGAACTCAGTAACCTGACAGTATACCACTGATTACCACCATCATAATTGTAATAATCCACGGGAAACGGGTGAGTTAATGTTAATAACTTCACACAGATGTTAAATAGTTTTGAGATCGAAAAGCTTACAAAATACCGAGAATGGTAATTTTGGCTGAGATTTAGGCAATAACTAACTAAATTGTTACGTTTAAGGCCAATACAATTTTTAGTTATGCCAAAACCCTGCTAATGGAATAAACCAATTGTCAATTATAAATTAAACTGAAAAATTAAGACTATGAAAAAGATTCTTGCATTTTCACTTGTATTATGTGCTTTCACAGCTTCGGCCTTTGCACAGGGAGTAACTGCCTCTGCTTCAGCATCAGCAACGATCGTTGGGCCTATTGCAATCTCAAACACGGCAGATATGAATTTTGGCAACGTTGCTGTTAATAATGTTGCCGGAACAGTAGTTCTTACCCCCGTCGGTGGCCGGTCCGTTACAGGTGGCTGTACCCTTCCTGCAACAACCGGAACTGTTACAGCAGCATCCTTCACTGTCACGGGAGCTCCTGGTTACACATACGCGATCACACTGCCATCTGCTGCAACAACTATCACTTCCGGTGGAAATACAATGACTGTCACTACATTTACAAGCAATCCAAATGGCACTGGCACGCTTACCGGTGGTACCGAGGTTCTGACCGTTGGTGCAACACTTAATGTAGGCGCAAGTCAGCCAGCAGGAACTTATATATCAGGTACATTATTTGATGTAACAGTCAACTATAACTAGGGCATCGGAAAACAGGACTTTTAAAATATGGGAAGGCTTAAGATACGACTTTTTAGCCTGCTTTGTTTATTGCTGCTGACCTGCACAGGAGTTCGTGCACAGCAAACTCAACCAAGCATTGCAACGGGCCATATTATTGCCGAAATTATCCCAGTTTTTTCTGCAAGTGAAACATCCCAGCTGAATTTCGGCAGGTTCTCTCCCGGACCACAGGGAGGCAAGTTGATCCTTACCCCGCAAAGTACGATTTCCGTGATTGGAAGTGTTTACAAAGGTACAGGTTCATTCAATGCTGCAAGTTTTTATATCTCGGGTGACGCCGATGCCACATATTCAATTAGCCTGCCTGATGTTCCCGTGGTATTGACTCATACTTCAAGCGCCAGGACAATGACCATTGAGGACTGGAATTCGGTTCCGGCACCGGGGACAGGAACCGGTATGCTGCTGGATGGATTTCAGGTTGTATTTGTCGGGGCGACGCTGAATGTGGGTACACTTCATGACAATCCGGTAGGAGTATACACAGGAACCTACATGATTACCTTTGACTTTAATTAAAAAGAAATTAACAAGGTTGGCAGTGATGTTGAGAATAAGAAAAATATCTGAAATGAAGAAAGGCAACTGCGTCAGACTAGTGTCATTCCTGCCGGTTATTGCAGCAATGATCGGGTTCCTGGCCATTTTCCCTGTCAGCCTTTCAGCACAGGGAGACCTGCTGATTACTCCCAGAAGGGTAGTTTTTGAAGGGTCGAAGAGATCGATGGATCTGAATCTGGCAAATACAGGCATGGATACAGCAACATATGCAATTTCCCTTGTTCAGATCAGAATGCTTGAGGATGGCGGATTTGAAACAATCACCACACCTGATCCGGGCCAGCAGTTTGCGGACCGGTATATCAGATTTTTCCCAAGGACTGTAACTCTGGGACCAAATGAAGCCCAGACAGTTAAAGTCCAGTTGATCAGATCAAATGAATTAGCTCAGGGCGAGTACCGGTCGCATTTCTATTTCAGATCCATACCAATGGCTGCACCTCTGGGAGAGAAAGAAACAGTGAGCGATACAACTTCAATCTCCGTAGTTCTTAAACCAATTTTCGGGATCACAATTCCGGCAATAATAAAGGTCGGGGCCTCAACCTCAAAAGTTACAATCTCCGGACTGGAGCTTGAAATGGTAAATGACACTCTTCCGAATCTGAAACTGATCTTTAACCGTTCCGGGAACATGTCGGTATATGGCGACCTTACAGTTGATCATGTGTCAACCCAGGGTAAAATAACCCGTGTCGGCATTGCCAACGGGGTAGCTGTCTATACACCAAATACCATCCGGCGGTTCCAGTTCAGCCTGAATAGCGGAGTCGATTTCCGAACCGGGACACTGCGTGTGATATATACATCGTCAACCGATGTTAAACCCATAAGGCTTGCTGAAGCTGAATTACCGCTTAATTAAAACGCACCCCCGAGAATGGATTAGATGCCTAAATTCAATTGAAATCATGATAATACCAAGCCTTTCCTGTAAGAAGTTTTTCCTGGCAGTGGTTTTATCATTTTCAGTAATTACATCGTTTGCAGCTGACCGTTATTCAGTGGCAACAGGCAACTGGAACGCGAATTCCACATGGTCGGCAACATCAGGAGGGGCGCCTGGCGCAAGTTTCCCGGGGTCCGGTGACAATGCTATTATTGAGGGAGGTTATACGGTTACGATAACCGCAAATGCGGCATGTCTAAATCTTTCTTTAGCCATTGGTTCAGCCCTGAATGTCGGAGGTTTTAATTTTTCAGTAAGCGGAACTACAACAATTAGCGGAACAATTAATCATACCAGTACAACAGGGAATAAAACCTATACCGGATCAGTAACCATTGATGCCACCGGTATCTGGAATAATACTGCTAATGAACAAATTAATTTCAGAGGGGGTATTGCAAACAGCGGTACATTTAATGCAGGTACAGCCGTTCAAACTTTTAGCACCAACAATCAGGCATTAACAGGAACACTATCGATTCCAAGAGTAACCGTAACCGGTGTTACACTTACAAATAACGGGACTTTAACAGTCAGCACCGCGCTTGGAGGAACAGGAGGATTGACACAGGCAGTGGATGCCACACTAAATCTGGGAGGAACATCCACCATTACCACACTGACCGCTGTTAACAGCGGAAATACTGTTAATTTCTCAGGCGCTGCCCAGACAGCCAAAGTAAGTTCGTATTACAACCTTACACTTTCCGGTACGGGTGTAAAGACATTTGCTACTACGCCAACTGTTAATGGGATACTTTCCATGGAAGGAACTGCAACAGTTGTTGTTTCAACCGGAGTTATAACATATGGAGCAAACGCAACTCTAAGATACAATACAGCGACCGGCAGAACTACTTCGACTGAAGAATGGATAGTCCCTTTTGCGGCAACCGGCGGTATAATTATTGACAATAGCGGAACAATAACAATAAATGGAGCCAAAGTCTTAAATGCTTCAGTTCCACTCACAATTAATAGCGGAGCCACCTTGGCTACCAATAACTTACAGCTTACATTTGGCGGCAACTTTGTAAATGAAGGCTCGCTTTCTGCCGGAAGTTCTCCGATTGTCATAACGAATACAATGGCGGCACAGAGTATTGACGGATTCACAACCACGGGGCTGGTATTATTATCGAAAACTGCCGGCACTGCGACATTCGCAGGCAATGTGAATGGGGGCGGATTGACAATCAATGGAGTTGGAGGAACACTCAATCTCGGTTCCGGCTTAACACATACATTTACCGGTGCATGGACGAGAACCGACGGCACCCTGGATGGAGGTTCCAGCCTTTTAAGAATTGGAGGTAATGCAAGTGGTACCGGAGGGACATTTACAGCAGGTGCAGGCACAGTTGAATGGTTCGCGGGTGGTGCACAGACATGTGCTGATGTTACATACAACAATCTAACACTTTCCGGAAGTGGTGCAAAAACCGTTACCGGAGTAACTGTCGATGGAATTCTTTCTTTGGAAGGAACGGCAACGGCAGCAGGAACAACCCCGACATATGGGGCTGCCTCCACACTCCAGTATAAAGGGTCTGCTGCCCAGACAACGGGTATTGAATTTCCGGCAACATATACCGGTACAGGAGGGATTATAATTAATAACCTGTCAGGAGTGACTCTTTCGAATTCAGTTGCTATCAATAGTACTCTCACTCTTGCCAGCGGACTGTTTTCTGTTGGCGCAAATACTCTCACATTAAATGGTCCGACAATTGCAGGCACTCCTGCAAATTTAGCAACTACGGCTTCATCAAGTCTTGTATTCGGAGGAACAACATCAGATGTTTTGATCCCGTCAAGTGTTGTTGCTTTAAATGGTCTTTCAATAACAAATACAAGTACCGTTGCTTTGCAAAGTTCGCTTACGATAAGCGGCATCTTTAATCCAACCGGCGGTGGTTTATCCATAGGGGCAAACACATTAACACTTAATGGCCAGGTAAATTGCGGAACTCTGGCAGGAGGTCCGACTTCCAATATTATTATTGCCGGTGCCGGGACTGCAGACTTTCCGGCTGTTACATTAAATAACCTTACAATCGACAGGCCGGTTTCGATGTGTGGGAATGTTACTGTAGCAGGAGTACTTATCCTCTCCTCAGGAGCATTATCAATTGCAGCAAATACACTTGAACTGTCCGATGGAGCAACTCTTAGTTATGGGGCCGGATCTCTGACCGGAGGCTTAACCTCGGACCTGACAATCGGGACAGGTGCTGATATCACATTAAATCCAATTTTAAACGGATTAAATAATTTCAACACAAGCAGGAATATTAATTCAGGAGCTGATTTATCTGTAAATGGAACATTAACTATTAATGCAGGTACTTTTACTGTTGGCCCGACGACACTTACATTGAATGGACCCGCTATTGCCGGAACTCCCGGTAATTTAGCAACCAGTTCTTCCTCAAGCCTCTCCTTTGGCGGTTCGTCAGCCGGAGTCTCTATTCCGGCAAGTGTTACTAATCTGAACAACCTTTCAATAAATAATATAAATGGTGTTACAATGAATAGTAACATCACACTCGGCACCAGTGGAGTATTAACTCTTACAAGCGGTATAGTGCAGGCCGGTGCAAATATTCTCAAAATCACAAATACAAATCCTGCTACAGCTGTAGTCTGGACAGCTGGTTCATTTGTAAATGTCACTACCGGTGCTGTTGAAAGAACTTTGCCTGCAGGTTTGTCCGGAACTGGTAATAATTATTTGTTTCCGATAGGAGAAGGATCTGTTTTCAAAGGTATTAACCTCCGGGACGTAAATACAGGGGCAACCGGTCCGGTTCTCCGTGCAGGTGTAAGTGCTGCCGGTGCGCTAACTGGTGATGGTACGACTATTGGTTCTGTTGATCCTCGTTATTGGTCTTTGACAAATTTAAACAGTGGAAACCTGACAAGTGCGAAGGTAGAATTATATGAAAGTGGTCTCGATTCTTCAAAAACCATCTGTATGTCAGCAGCTGTTCCGGGTAATTATTCAGCAATTGGAGGTTCAAGCAATACATCTTCAATAATATCACCTTCTGTTCCTGATCCCGGCCCATATTTCTGTATAGGGAAAATCCTGCATACATATTATTCCTATCAGACCGGGAACTGGAACACACCAACAACATGGACATCAGACCCTAGTGGCACACTTCAAATCGGGACTACCATACCTGGAGACAATGATAAAGTCAGAATCCTGACAGGCCGTACTGTATCTTTACCTGGAGATAATACAAACCAAAACCTTGACATCACAATTGATGCAGGCGGCTTTCTTGATCAGGGAGTTTACAGGTTCACAAATTCATTATTTGCACTTCGCGGACAAGGTACCCTCAGACTGGCATCTGTTAATTTTCCTTCGGCTGCAACCAATACACTTATAAATGCCGGTGGTGGAACCACTGAATACGATAATACTGGCAATTTTACTTTACCCGCAGCACAAAGTACTTATAATAATCTAACAATCAATACGTCGGATATTATTGCGACTCAATTAAGCAACATCACCTTAAATGGTAATTTATACGTTAAGAGAGGAACATTTCAGATCAACAACAATGTTTCTGTTGCTAAGCTGACACTTACAATAAATGGAAATGTAACTGTTGACAATGGTGCTTTTATAACTGTTGGTAATGGAGTAACGAACACTGCTATTGGTGGCGCCGGAGGGACAGCTCCATTTCTTACATATTATCTCAATTTTCACACAATTATTATTAAGGGTGATTTTACCAATAATGGTACCGTTAAGTTCACAAATCTTCCATATCCTGTATACAATGCTTTTCCCCCTGTGGTAACAGGTGCAACATCAGGTGCTGCTTCAGTATATTTCCAGGGAGCAACCGATAATACATTAAATTGTAATGGGGTTACTGATTTCTACAATCTTATAATTGATAAGGGAATTGATCAGACATTTAAACTGACAATTAATTCGACTAATTATTTAAACTTCAAGCTATTTGGTGCTAATTTATTGGCCACTGACGGAGCTGTATCAAGTAATCCAAACCTGAGAAAAGCATTGTGGATACGTACTGGTACTCTGGTATTAAAAGGTTCTCTGATAATCCCTTCACTTTCTGAAGGTACTGCCGCGAATTCAGATTATTATATACCTTCCAAGGGAGCTTTAATAGTTGACGGCGTGGATGTGGTTGTGCTTTCCAGTGCTGATGATTACAGGGAAATAAATGCTGCATATACGGTTACAGCTCCTGACAATGCAACAATAGGAGTTACGATTGGTGGATTCAGTGCCATGGATATTTTTGGTAAACTGCAGATAAACAATGGGTATCTTTCTGCACGTGAGTCAGGTGGATTAATCACTTCAAATGTTGCTTCCGGACAACTGATTATAAATG
This sequence comes from uncultured Bacteroidales bacterium, assembly GCA_963737255.1. GTDB lineage: Bacteria > Bacteroidota > Bacteroidia > Bacteroidales > VadinHA17 > LD21. Next base: position 264,658 of record CAVTSB010000001.1, on the reverse strand, counting down.
GTGGAACAGTTGATGCAAAACAGTTTCTCTCCTCAACGGGTTCAGCTTCTTATACACAGATCCGGAGGCATATTTATTCTCCGGGGTCGTTTCAAGCGTACACCGGCAGCTTATTCAACTGTTGCTGACCTTACAGATGTTTCAGTTGCTACATTAAATACTTCAAGAGCAACTAATGGCATAAATACTGGTTTTGGGTCTTTCAACCTTGAACAAGCGACTAATATTTTTACGATGTCAGGGGGGATAATACGTATTTACGACGTGTGCGGTATTGGTGCCGGAGAACAGGAAGCATTTGATGTGAAATCATCCACATCTAATTTTAATGTAACTGGTGGTACCCTGGAAATCAGACCGCTTACAGGTTCAGCATTAGCTGATGCTGGTACATATTTTATCAATACAACTGCGCCTTTATTCAATTTACTGATTGACCGGGCAAGCAGTAGCTCAGTTGTTCAATTAAATGCATCTCCTTTGGTTATGCTTAATGATCTTACCCTTGCTTCGGGAGATTTTTCAGCAAATAATCTCAATGTTACTATTGGCGGAGATTTTTCAATTGCAGCTGGTACTACCTATACATCCGGGACCAATACAACCGTTTTTAATGGAGCAGGAGATCAGATATTTACGGTTAACATTGCAACTCCACTTTCATTGAATAAGTTGACCATTGACAAACCTGCCGGTACAGCCTTAAACTTTGCCGGAACCCAATCCACCATAAATATTGCCGATATCTTCAGGCTTGTTATAAGCACCCTGAATGATAATGGCAATACAATTAATGTTTCAGGAAATGTGTATAATTCAGGGATACATAACGGGACAGGCAAAATAGTATTGAATGGTACTTTACCACAGAGTATTGATGGTAATGGTGTTTTTGGCAATCTTGAGTTGAATAATACCAATGCTGCCACAGCTCCGGTTTCTTTAGCTGCAAATAGTACGGTTAGCGGTGCGCTTACCTTTTCTCAGAATAAGCTTTTAAATATTGCCACATATAATTTAACTCTCACCGCTACTGCATCTGTTGTGAATAGCGGATCGTCAAGGTTTATCCAATCTGCAGGCAATGCGGGTGATGGCGGACTTACCAGGGTTTATGACTCTCCTGCTGCACTCAGCTTCCCCGTTGGAGTTGTTAGTTATACACCCGGCTCTGTCGGCTTTAGCGCTGCGCCAACTGCTTATGGTTCAATTACAGTGATCCCGGTTAATTACGCTCACCCGAACATAACAGTGCCAGGCAGAAGCCTTACTTATTTCTGGCGTGTCAGATCTTCCGGATTTACACTGGGCACAGCTACCGTTACCCATGGATATACCTACGATCAGAGCAATGTAGTAACAGGAGGTGATGTAACTGAAGATGAATATGTAGCCGCACATTTTAACAGTTCAGCCAATACCTGGACAAAAGGTATTGCTGATGATGTGGATGAGACAAACAATATAATCGGAGAACCTGGTAATGGTTCTTTACTGGAGAATGTCGCTTTTATCGACGGAGACTATACTGCAGGAGATGACAATCCTTCAAGTCCTTTTGGTGTGCCGACCATCTATTACAGCAGACAAAGCGGCCTCTGGAGCAATGTAAATACCTGGTCCCTGACAAGCCATTTAGCTGATAATCCTCCGGCAGTTGTTCCGGGAGCCACTGATATTGTTATTATCGGGGGTCAGGACAGTGTATATTTAGCAACTAACAATACAGTTCCGAATACAGATAGCAGAAGTTGCGCCACACTTCAGATTGAAGCAGGTTCGGCTCTTGATATAGGGTATAACCCGGGCTCTTTATTCAGCATTGTGGCATCCCACCCGAATGGAAACGGAAATTTCAGAGTAACAACATCATGGAATTCGGGTAGTACTTTTACGTTCCCATCGGGTGACTTTTCAGAATTTAATGTCAACGTGGGCACGACGGAGCTCTACTCAACTAATCCTGCAGCAGGGACTACATACTGGCTTCCAAATGGAGTATTTTCTTATGGTAATTTAATACTGACTCCACTTGGAGGATCAAATATTATCTTCCCAAATAATGACCTGACGATTTATGGAAATCTGGTTACCCGTGGTCAAAATGCCGATTCCTGGTTCTTGCCAACATGGAATAGTAACTACCCAACAGCCCCTGCAGTCAGAATTGCAAAAACCATTACAATAAATGGGGACCTGGATATTCAGGGTGGTGCGCTTATCTGGTACGGAAATGGGGCAATTTCTCAGAAATTTGTTGTAAATGGGAATGTGATTGTTGCGACATTATCAGCGTTGTATGTCTGGAGCGGGGCTACTAATCAAAGTATGTCTATTGGGGGAAACCTGATCAATAATACTGATGGTCTTTCTCATGGTCTGACCACAACGTCAAAGGTTGATTTTACGAATATTCCGGTTACATTCTTTGGATCGGCTGATGCAATTATTTCAAATACTACAGGTAACCCAACTACAATATTTTCTACAGTAACTGTTAATAAAGGAATATCGCAGGCAACAACACTAACATGTAATATTGGAGGTACACTAACTACTCCGGCTAATAACTGGCTGACATTACAAAACGGTACTTTCAGGTATATGCGGACAAACCCCGTAACAGATTTCACCATTTCAACAACCACGCCTTTTATAATCCCTTCTACCGCCGGGTTGAGCATCGATTATGCAAACGCTAATAACAGAAATGTCCTTATTGGCAATTCGGCAAATAATAATGGCGATCTGCTGCTGGATGGAAAACTCACTCTTATCGGTGGTAATGTTTATATTGGACCAATTGCTGCACCTGCTAACAATAACGATATAGAATATTCCGGAGGAGGGGCTTCCACTATAGAAATACAGGGGGGAAATCTGATAGTGAACGGACAAATCCGCAGAAATACCTCAACAACAAATGGTAAACTAAATTATACGCAGAGCGGTGGGGCTGTTACTATAAACGGGAATAATACAAATACAGGTTATGCTAAACTTGAAGTATTAAATGCTGCCAGTAGCTTCAATATGTCTGCAGGTACATTAACTATTGTCCGTGGAGGAGGAACTACTTTTGGAGACCTGTATTTGAGACCTGCAAGTTCTTCTGTAACCGGGGGAACAATAATTTTTACCAATGTTGTACCAAATACACTTCAGAACTATTTACTGGATGCAAATATCCCTCTAAATAACCTGACTGTAACTGGCGCTGCAGGAGCCGGGGTGAATGCCATACTGGGACTAATTATAAGTCCGTTGGAACTTAACGGAACACTGACCCTCAATAACGCAGAAAGTATATTCAACTCAAATAATATCAATGTTTCTCTTAAGGGTAACCTGGTTAATAACGGGATTTACAATTTTGATACTAATACAACAACATTTAATGGTGAAATCCAAACAATAAGCGGAAGTTCGGTGACCAATTTTAATAATCTTATTGTTTCATCTGCAAATTCTCTTACTGTCAATAATGACTTTTCTGTAAACCAGAATTTATTTATCGGAAACGGTACGATGATCCTTGGAAATAAAAAATTAACTCTTTCAGGGAACTTTGTAAATAATGGTACATATACTGATGACAATAATCTGGGTGGAATAAGTTTATCCGGAACAATTCAGCAACAGATATCCGGAGCAGGTGCGTTCGGTAAACTTGAGATTAACAATAGCTCGGGAGCTAAACTTAACAACGGGATCATACTTCAGAATAACCTTGTACTTACCCAGGGAATCTTCAATATTAACTCAAACCTCCTTACCCTGAGCCAGAACAGCAATATAATAGGTTTATTACCCGGGTTAAACAGAATGATTATGTCTGACGGAGTGATCAGCAGTCCCGGAGTCAGGAAGTTTTTTACTGCTGCACCTCAGTCATTTACATTCCCTGTTGGGGTTGCCGGGAAATACACACCTGCATATTTCACAATCACTTCAAATGCAACAGTGGGTTATATAAATGTTAATCCTGTTGACAACCATCATCCGGGTATTCTGGATCCGTTAAATGTTCTGAGGTACTACTGGCAGATTGAAAGTTCCGGCATTTCAGGTTTTACCGGAAATGTGTTGTTGCAATATCTGCCTGGCGATGTTGCAGGTGTGGAGAGCGATTATGTTGCTGCCAAGCTTGTATCTCCGGCATACACCTGGTCCAAAGCGCCTGCCGGGCCCGCTACGGATAATGTTGATGAAGCCGGCCACCAGATCAACTTTATTTATTCAGGCAGCAGCAATCTTAACGCAGACTATACAGCAGGATTATCAAGTGCTTTCCCGATTGAAGCCTCAACATATGAAACAAATAATAACGGGAACTGGTCAGATCCCGCAATATGGACTCCTTTAGGATCTTCACCTCCGTGTCCGGCCGGAGGGCCAACCGGAGCCAGCGTAATCATTGACCATATTGTAACAACTGATATACTTAACATTTTTGTCGTTAATACCACAGTTAATAATGAACTACGAGTGCTTTCCCCGACCTTCGGGCATAACCTTGGAAATGTTGATGGCAATGGTAAAATTTATCTGGAAGATGGTAACCTTCCGGGAGGTAATTATACCTCTTTTGTTGATTGCTCGGGAAACGGAACCATTGAATACGGGGGAACAGGTTCCTATACAATAATTGCATCCCTGTTTAGCAGCCTTCCCAATATGATGGTTACAGGAACAGGTACAAGAGTTCTTCCAAACAAGAATCTGACAATATGTAAGAAACTTGTAATTGATGGCCCTGTGCTTGATAACAGCGTTAATAACAGCAAGCTTACGATCAATGGTTCAATGGAGCTTTATAATTCAGGAGGGTTTTTAAGTGGTTCAGGAGCCGCCCCTGCTTCAACTGTCACTTTTGCAGGGACATCAATCCAGACACTTGGAGGAACGACCGGTAACTTCACCGGGTCTAATAAGTTTAACAATCTTGAAATAAATAATCCTGCAGGATTGAATATAGGCGTGAACGGACTGGTTGAAGTTAACAATGAACTGCTTCTCACGAATGGTATTATAAATACAACCTCTTCCAACAAACTTACATTATTAAGTACATCTTCAGATGCCATTACTCCTTCCGGAGGCAGTGCAACTTCTTTTGTCAACGGTCCGTTGATCAAGCAGATCATTAACGGAGGCAGTTTCCTGTATCCAATTGGTAAAGGAACTATTAAGGGACATAATTTTACACTCACATCAACTGCCGGAAGCACTCTTGTCTGGACATCTGAATACTTTACCCCAAATCCGACGGCAACTTCTTTAACTCCGCCGTTGCTTGTATCAAACACAATGGAATACTGGAGCGTCAATACTTCTATAGGGACTACCGCCATAGTCAAAATCGGCTGGGATCCTTACAGTGTTCTGACTCCTCTTATGACTGTAAATGGAATCGCTGATATGAGGGTTGCCGAATATAATGCCGGTTCCTGGAATGAACTTGCCTCAACTGCTACGGGAGACAATAACAATGGTGATGTAGAAACCATAAATAATGTAAATATCCCGGTCACTCCCGGGAATTATACGACCGCAAGTATTACCCCAACGATAGCAAGGGCTTCATTATCTCCTGCCGGTCCTGTATGCGGTACATCAGGAATACCGGTCAGCTTTACATACTTTGATCCCATTACTTTAAACTACACACTCAACTATACAATTAACGGTGTTCCACAGCCAGCAATCAATGTAACCTCATTACCTTATACTCTGCCAACACCGGTCCCGGGAGCATATAAATTAACCGGCTTTACCTATAATAATGGGGCGGATACAGGAGTGGTTGACGAAACAATCGTTAATGTGTATACTAATCCACCTGTTTCAAATGCAGGCCCGGATCAATCTCTTTGCGGAATTTCAGGAACTGTCCTTGCAGGCAGTGATCCTGCTACTTATCCCGGCTTATGGACAATTGTAAGCGGTGCGGGAGGTACTCTGATCAACAGAGATCTTAATACAACTGTTTTTACAGGAGTACTGGGTGGAACATATACACTCAGGTGGACCATCAGCAATGTTACCTGTACTTCTTCCGATGAGGTAGTTATATCATTCCCCGTTGCTGCAGCACGTCCCTCAGGTTTCACCTCAGCTCCTTTAATAGTATGTCAGGGGTCCTCAGGTAACGTTTATACAGTTCCTAATGTTCCCGGCAATTCCTATAACTGGTCGTATAGCGGAACAGGCCATACAATCAACGGAACAGGCAATTCAGTCACTGTCGATTTTAATGCAGCTGCGACAAGCGGTACATTAAGTGTTACTGCAACCAATGCATGTGGAACAAGTCCGGCCAGAACAGTAAACATAACTGTTAGCTTATTGCCGGTTGCAACCTTCAGCTATAGCGGAACTCCTTACTGTCCGAATGCAGCAAATCCGTCCCCGACATTCAGTGGTGGCGGAGTTGCAGGTACGTTCTCATCTACAGCCGGCCTGGTCTTTGTAAGTACAGCAACAGGCCAGGTAAATCTGGCTGCAAGCACACCCGGAAGTTATATTGTTACAAATACCATTGCTGCGGCTGCCGGGTGTGGTATAGTTACAGCTACAAGTCCGATTGCTATTATTTCAGATCTGACATGGACAGGAGCAGTCAGTTCTGACTGGAATGTTGCCGGAAACTGGTCATGCGGATTTTTACCCGTCTTATCTACCCTCGTTCAGATCCCTGATGTCACAAATAAACCTGTACTCAGTGCAGGAGCGACAGGCACTGTTAATAATATAACAATTGCAACCGGATCATCTTTGATTATTTCCGGGAATAAACTGCAGATCGCCGGTACAATAACAAATAATGGAACTTTTGACGCCTCCCTCGGATCGATTGAAATGAATGGCACTTCAGCCCAGGTCATCGGGTCCTCTGTTTTTAGCGGAAATACGATCAACAACCTGACAATTAATAATTCATCAGGTGTCAGCCTTCTCGGAGCGCTTAGCGTAACCGGCATAGTTAAGCTTGAAAACGGGAACCTTGCTTCAGACGGGTTTCTGACCCTTGTCTCCTCAGAATCGGGAACCGCGCTTGTCGACGGTTCAGGAACAGGAAGCATAACAGGAGAAATGGTTATGCAACGCCACCTCCTCTCCGCCTTCGGATACAAGTATGTCAGCTCTCCGTTCCAGGCAGCTACGGTAAATGAATTTGGTGACGACATTGACCTGGCAGATCCATTCCCCACGTTTTACAGGTATAATGAAAGCAGCTCAACTTCAGGATGGGTCGATTATGTAGAAACAACCGGGCTTCTGAACCCACTCGAGGGATTTGCAGCCAATTTCGGCTCCTCTGCCGATCCGCATACCATTGATATTTCAGGTGTTGCCAGCAATGGCCCGCTATCCGTAACACTTTTTAATCATAATAATACCTATACGCAGGGATTCAATCTGGTGGGTAATCCGTATCCGTCACCAATCAACTGGAACTCACCTTCGGGATGGACAAAAATCAACGTAGATAATGCCTTGTATTATTTCAAAGCCAGCGAGTCGGATCCGTATGGCGGTAAATACAGTACCTATGTAAACGGGATTTCCAGCGATGATACGGTTTCCAACATTATACCTTCAATGCAGGGATTCTTCGTCCACATTTCCGACGGTACAGGGATCTTCCCGGTCACGGGTACACTGGGACTCGACAACAGGGTAAGGATTACTGATCTGACACATGCCCTGGTAAAATCAGGGCAAAAGGGTGGACCTGCAACACTTCTCCGTCTTGAGGCAAGCTTCGGAGATGATTATACTTTGGGTGATCCGATGGTGATCTACTTTGATGAGAAAGGCGGAACAGGATTTGATCCTGAAATTGATGCCCTTAAACTTATGAATACCGACTATTCTGTCCCCAATATTTACAGCCTCGGCACCGACGGGAAAAAGCTGTCAATCAATGCACTCCCGGAAAATTCCGGTACAGCATACCAGGTTCCCCTTGGTCTGAGTACAAACATAGATGGCAATGTTGTTTTCAGGATCCTTGATGCCGGAGAGAAGCTGTCAGGGTACAAAATCAACCTTTACGATCTTGCAGCAAACATTGAATATGACCTGCTAAACGGCAAACAGTACGAGGTTTTCCTGAATGCAGGTAACTATAACAACAGGTTCTGGATTAACCTGTCTTCGGTTGCCACGGAAATTACCGACGGCTTTCCGGAAGATGACATATTCTCGGTTTACAGCTCCAACGGCTTTGTGAAAGGATTTATAAACACCGGTAAGACCGGTCCCGGAATTTTATCGATACACAGCTTAACAGGTCAGTCGCTTTTTGTTAAAAGAATTACCGATCCTGGTTATATTGAATTCAATCCGGGTGTAAAAAATGGAATTTATATTGTCACCTTTGATTCGGATAAATTCAGAAGTTCAAAGAAGATATTTATACAGGACAGATGAGATTTGAATTGAGATCAGTTTTTGAGCGGAATCGGTTAATATTTCTTTTCCTGGCAATCCTTTTACTGGCAGCAGGCAGGGAAATAGAGGCACAGGAGCCTCCGCCCAGGCCGATCAGGATTTTCGCAACACCACAGGTGCTTGGTTTCGGTGCATTTTACCATGGTGCAACCGGAGGTACTGTGGTCGTTGATCCTGGCGGAATACGCACTTCCACGGGGGATGTTGTCCTTTTGGGCCTCGGTTATATTCCATCCGCGGCAATGTTTGAAGTCCATGCACACCGCGGAACTGTTGTGTCCATAATGACTGGTCCCGATGTTCTGCTTGCCGGAGTACCTTCCGGATCGATGACCCTGCACATAGGACCAACAAACCCTGCGTCTCCCCTGGTATCCAATGTAAACTTTAATATTCCGATACCATTATATGTCGGGGGAAGATTAACAGTGGGAAATTCCGCTGCAAACCCTCCCGGCAGTTATTCCGGTACATTTGAAATTACAATTGTCCGTGAATAACCGACTATTAATAAAAGTGAAAAAACGAAATGTCAGTCAGAAAAGCAAACTCCAGAAAATTGTTACCCGGAGGTACGCTTATAAATCTGACCCGTTCCCTTTTTTTAATAACCTCTCTGCTCACCATTTCCCCGCATGTTAAGCTCTATTCCCAGGATATTCCCGAATTTGATGAGATCCCTGTCTTCCTCGAAATGCAGGGATTGGGGGGATGGGATATAAATGCGCTTATAAAGGATGGAGACCTCTATCTTCCGGTAACCGATCTTTTTGATCTTCTGAAAATCAGGAATGTCCCCTCAGCTGACCGGGAAACCATTTCAGGCTTCTTTATAAATCAGGATGCTGATTATAAAATCAGCCGAACGGAGGGCCTGATCAGTTATCAGGGCAGAACTATTAAGCTTCAGCCGGGCGATCTTATCAGGACTGAAACCAACCTCTTCCTGCGATCATCATATTTTGGCAGCGTCTTTGGCCTCGATTGCTCATTCAGCTTCAGGAGCCTTTCCGTTACAGTCAGGAGCAAGCTTGAACTGCCTCTGATCCGTGAAATGCGGCAGGAAGAGATGCGCCGCAATATTTCACGACTCAGGGGGGATATTCAGGCTGATACAATCATCGGGCGTACATACCCACTCTTCAAATTCGGGATGGCCGACTGGTCTGTGATATCGACGCAGGAGATAAACGGGAAAACTGATACAAGACTTAACCTGGCACTGGGATCGATGCTTGCCGGGGGAGAAGCCACCGCTTCACTTTACTATGACAGCTCAAATCCCTTCTCTGAAAAACAACAGTACTACCTCTGGCGGTTTGTAAATAACGATTTTGCACCACTCAGGCAGGTATTGGCGGGTAAGATCCATGCAGGTTCAATCTCTTCAATCTATAACCCCGTTGTAGGAGTACAGCTGACAAATACCCCGACAACGTACAGGCGATCATTCGGAACCTACAATCTGAGCGACAGGACTGAGCCCGGCTGGATCGTCGAACTGTATGTAAATAATGTCCTCGTCGATTATATCAAAGCCGATGCATCAGGTTTCTTTACATTTGAGGTTCCGCTTGTTTACGGCAATTCACTGGTGAAACTCAAGTTTTTCGGCCCGTGGGGCGAGGAACGTACGAGGGAACAGAACATTAATATCCCATATAATTTCCTGCCCTCAAAAACATTCGAATACACCCTCAGCGGAGGGATAGTCGAGGACACCCTTAACAGCAGGTTCTCCCGCGCAAGCGTTAATTACGGGGCGACCAGGAGCCTGACCGTCGGCGGCGGTGCGGAATACCTCTCTTCAATAGCTTCCCAGCCGTTTATGCCCTATCTTAATGCATCACTCCGGCTGACAAATAACCTTCTGCTGTCGGGTGAATTTGCTCCCGGCGTCAGGTCAAAGGGAACCCTTTCATACCGACTTCCTTCAAATATGCAGCTCGATCTTAATTATACCTGGTATGACAAAGACCAGAAGGCTATATTCTATAATTACAGGGAAGAGCGAAAAGCAACTCTTTCAATGCCGGTCAAAATTGGCAAATTCACATCGTTCAACCGACTGTCGGTTTACCAGATCGTTCTCCCTTCGTCGAATAAATACACGACGGCTGAATGGCTTATTTCAGGATCAATTTTCGGAGTAAATACAAACCTGACAACCTATGGTCTGGTAATTGACGATGTCAAACCTTACCTCTACAGCAACCTGTCAATGGCATTCAGACTTCCGGCGCGTTTCACACTCATGCCCCAGGTACAGTACGGCTATAATGAAAAGCGGTTTTTCTCGGCCAGGGTGAGGCTTGAAAAACATCTCCTCGAGCATGCATTTATCAATATGTCTTATGAACAGAATTTTAAAAATGACATAAAACTGGCTGAACTGGGTTTCAGGTATGACTTTTCATTTGCACAGACAGGGGCATCCGTAAGGCAATACGATAAAAAGACAAGCTTTACCGAGTATGCCAGGGGCAGCCTGATAAATGACAGGAAGACGAGATACCTGGGAACTGATAATCGTCCAAATGTAGGACGGGGAGGTATATCAGTGGTTCCTTTCCTCGATTTGAACAATAACGGGAAAAAAGATCCTGGCGAACCAAAGGCTTTCGGATTGAATCTTCGTGCCGGCAGCGGGCGAATTGAACAGAGTGACCGTGATACCACGATCAGGATACTCGGCCTTGAACCGTATACCAGCTGTTTCATAGATCTCGATCCAAACAGCTTTGACAATATTGCCTGGAGGTTCCCGAAACAAACTTACAGCGTGGCGGTTGACCCTGATATTTTGAAGTCAGTCGAAATTCCAATCAGCATAGCAGGTGAAGCCAATGGCTATGTTACAATGCAGAAAGATGGAGAAACAACAGGTATCGGACGTATAATCATAAACTTCTACTCTGAAGGCGAAAAACCAGCCGGAACCGTCCTTACCGAAGATGACGGTTTCTTCAGTTATTTCGGTCTGCTTTCGGGTAACTATTCGGTAAATGTCGATACAGCCCAGCTGCGTAAGCTTGGCATGATCTCTGATCCGGAGTCAAGGCAGTTCTCAATTGCCGGCGGCATTGACGGTGATATTGCCGACGGAATCGATTTTGTCCTGAAGATGACAGCTGCGGATTCGGCCCCGGCCAGGCCTGCCGTTCGGGAGGTGCCTGTTGCACCAAAGGATACTACGTATATGATACTCCACGAAGTGACCGAGGAAGTCTATACTATAACAGAGGATAGCTGGGCAATCCAGATTGGAGCATTCAGACAGAGAACACTGGCTGAGGGTTTCAGGGACAGACTTGAAAAAGAACTCGGGAAGGAGGTTCAGATAACAATCGCCGGTGATTTTTATCGCGTCCGTATCCTTGAACTTCCCACACGGGCAGAAGTGGATGAAAATGTATTGAAACTTAATAAACTTGGTTTTAAGGAACTCTGGATCATACATCTGATAGCCAAACAGCAGGAAAGACTGTTAATTACCAGGGATGATACTCTCGTTGGAGTCAGAGAGCCTGTTTATGAATTTGAAAGAGACTCACTTCTGAGTGTTGAGAAAGCCACAATTCAGTTAGGCGCTTTCCGCCTGAGGTCAAATGCCCTTGAATTTATGAACAGCATCAAACCATCTATAGGTGAGAGACTTAAAATGATCCATGAAGATGGTTTCTACAAAATACGGATTCCCGACATCCCGCTCATTGACCAGACAGTTCTAGAAGCAATTAAAGAGCTTATGCCTTCATTTGGCCGACTCGGCTTAAACAGCATATGGGTAGTACCTTTTACACTTCAAACTGAGGCTCCTGTTGAAGAACCACTGACCCGGGAACCCGTTATTATACGTAAGGCCGAGATTCAGCCAGATACATCTGTAAGCATAACCGGTAAGAAACCTGTGGGACTTCTCAGGGAGAAGACTTCTGAAATGGCCGAACCTTCAGTAGCCTTGCAGGTTGCAATATTCCACAGGGAATCGCAGGCTATAAAAGCCCAGAGACGAATAATGTCAAAACTGAACCTTCCCGTTGAAATAGTTAAACAGTTCGATTATTACCACGTAATTGTCACCGGATTCTACAGCCGCGAAGAGACTTTCGAATATTATCCTGAACTGGCAGGTCTGGGCTATCCGGGTATCACTCTCCTGCTCGACTACAAAAGGCAGAACAGATAGATACCCTGAAATCTGTTAAAAAAGGCGTTCTCCAACGGACACCGCTACACGACCTGTCCTAAATAATTTAGTAATTTTATAAGAAATTTTAATAAAAGCTACCATGCAGAAATTAGTTATTATATCATCCAGTATACGAGATGGCAGAAAAAGCCACAGGGTTGCCCTTTATGTTTTAGATTTCATCCGGCAAAACACGATTGCCGATGTTGAAATGCTTGATCTCCGGGAATATGCCTTCCCCCTGTTCCATGAAAGACTTAAATACCAGGAATCGCCATTACCGGAGGTCATTGAATTTGCAGAGAAGGTCAGGTCAGCTGACGGGGTGATTATTGTTACCCCTGAATACAACGGGGGCTATCCTGCAAGCCTGAAAAATGTTATAGACCTGCTAACGGATGACTGGTCCCGCAAGCCGGTAGCATTTGTCCCGGTCTCCGACGGACCGTTTGGCGGTTCACAGGTGGTCACATCCCTTCAATTCACATTGTGGAAAATAGGAGCGATAACTGTTCCTGGCCCCCTTCGGATACCTGATGTCATTAATGCATTTGACGATTCCGGCACCCCCTCCGACAAGCCTGCAATGGATAGACGAACCGCTGCGCTGATTAACCAGCTTCTCCGGTTCATTGAATCAAAAAAAAATATGCAGGATTGACTTCCTCCGGAAAACAAAGGTCGTTACAAAGCAAGGCTGAAAAAAAGTTGATCCATGTTTAAACAAACAGTAAATTTGTTGGTTACCATTCTAAGGGTACCCATTTTTATTTCAGATCTGTCTTTTGAAAACTTACTTAAAAATTCAATAAGATGAAAAAACTTCTGTCATTCAGTCTTCTGGCACTGTTCTTATACAGTTGCACCAAACAAGTCGAGGTAAAGCAGTACACCGTTGAACAGTTCTACAAAAACCATAACATCACCGGGGGAGCTTTTTCATCCGACGAATCAAAGGTCCTGATAAGCAGCAATGAGTCAGGCATTTATAACCTCTATGAAATTGCCGTTTCAGATGGTTCAAAGCGCCAGGTTACAAATTCGACAGTCGAGTCGTTTTTCGCCGACGGATATGTCCCGGGCACTTCAAAAATGATTTATGAAGCCGACAAGGGTGGCAATGAGATCAACCACCTTTATCTCCTTAATGAAGACGGATCTGTAAGTGAGCTTACCATGGGGGAAAAAGAGAAGGCGTTTTTCGGAGGATGGAGCAAAGATAAGAAATCGATGTACTACATTTCCACCCTCAGGGATCCCCGGTTTTTCGATCTTTACAAGATGAAGACAGGCGAATGGATCCCTGAGATGATGTATCAGAATAATGAAGGAATTGATGTCGCGGGCATTTCAGCCGACGAGAATTATCTGGCCCTGCAGAAATCGATAACCACCAGTCAGAACCAGCTTTTCCTTTACAACAAGGCTTCAGGTAAAACGACTGAAATATCCGACAGCCTGAATCCAGGGATCTATAGCGGTTCCGGCTTCAGTAACGACGGGAGGTATTTCTACTACATTACCGACGCCGGAAAGGAGTTTTCATATCTTGTTCAATATGAAATCAGTAGCGGTGAACGTAGCGTTCTATTTGAAACCAACTGGGATGTCGCAGGCAGTTATCTGAGTGAGAATGAAAAATACAGGGTTATCACTATTAATGAGGATGCAAAAAACACGCTTGTGATAAAGGATAATTCCACAGGCGAGAACATTGATTTTCCGCAGATACCCGATGGTGATATCCTCGGAGTCAATATTTCAGAGAGTGAGAAGCGGATGCTCCTCACAGTTGGCACATCACGGGCGCCGCGCAATCTCTATATTTACGACCTCGAAAGCAGTGACCTGAAAAAGATCACCGAAACCCTCAATGCCGAAATAGATCCCAATGACCTGGTTCCGGCAGAAGTGGTACGTTACAAATCATTTGACGATCTTGAGATACCGGCAATATTTTACAAGCCGTTGAATGCGTCGGAAAAGAATAAGGTCCCTGCGCTGGTTTATGTACATGGCGGCCCTGGCGGCCAGACTCGTACCGGATTCAATTCAATGATACAGTACCTTGTAAATCATGGATATGCAGTCCTGGGTGTAAACAACAGGGGAAGCAGCGGATATGGAAAGACCTTTTACAAGATGGATGATCTGAACCACGGCGACAAGGATCTGAAGGATTGTGTCTGGGGCAAAAAGTGGCTCCAGCAGCAGGAATATATTGATCCCGACAAAATCGGTATCATTGGCGGAAGCTATGGCGGTTATATGACCATGGCAGCAATGTCATTCGCCCCCGAGGAATTCAACGTGGGCGTGGACCTCTTTGGTGTTACCAACTGGATACGCACTCTCCGGTCAATTCCACCCGACTGGGAATCAGGCAAGAAAGCTCTTTACGCAGAACTTGGTGATCCCTATTCAGCCGATTCCGTGCGCCTGTACAGTATCTCACCATTGTTCCATGCCGACCAGATCAAACGCCCGGTACTTGTTCTGCAGGGCGCCAACGACCCCAGGGTACTGCAGGTGGAATCGGATGAGATTGTCGCAGGCGTGAAAAAAAATAATGTCCCCGTTGAATACATAATATTCCCTGATGAGGGTCATGGTTTTGTCAAGAAAGAGAACGAGATCAAAGGCACTGCCCAGATACTGGCCTTTCTTGACAAGTACCTCAAAGGCGGAGAATGACGAAGAGACGAAGGGGCGGAGGGACGAAGGGACTTAGAGACGAAGGGAAGGTGGTGAAAGCAAAAGACCTGAAAAAAGCTCTTTTAATAGGAGTTATCGTTTTTACAACACTCCTGCTCTTAACGCCTTACACCTATTCCCGGAAACCCGAGGTGGTAAAGATTTGGGATCAGGCCGACCACAATGCATTTACCGATCTGATCCGGTTTAAATCCGCCTTCTATTGCACATTCCGTGAAGGGGAAAGCCATGTTCCCAAAGACACCACCCAGAATGGAAAAATACGTATTCTTAAGTCGGCTGACGGCAAGAGATGGGAATCGGTTGTTTTGCTGGAAAACAGGAGGTTCGACCTTCGCGATTCCAAACTCTCCATCACCCCCGACGGCAGGTTAATGGTCCTGATCGGCGGTTCCCATTATGTGAACGGTGTACTTCTCGACATGATGCCGCATGTTTCATTCTCACCGGATGGTTCAGATTTCTCGGAACCTGTGGCTGTCTCCATTGAAAGCAGCGTCAGGAGCGGCTTTGACTGGATCTGGCGGGTCACGTGGAAAGGAAATACAGGCTATGGAGTGGTTTATCAGGCAAATTTACCGGATCCAGGAAGCAGGATCAGGCTTCTGTCGACCGCTGACGGAATTACATACCGGCAGGTTGCGGAATTCAATATCAGCCCGCTTCCGAATGAAGCTACCATCCGTTTTGATAATGATGACAACATGATGATCCTCCTCAGGCGTGAAGCAGGTGCCAATGGAATGCTCGGTATCAGCAGGCAGCCTTACCCTGACTGGAGCTGGAAGGAATTGGGATACCGTCTCGGAGGCCCCGACTTCCTTGTCCTGAACACCGGAAAGCTTTGTATCGGGACGCGTTTGTACAAACCTTCTGCAGCAAGTACCGTTATTTATATAACCGGGATGGATGGGGATATTGAAAAGATGATCGAACTGCCCAGCGGTGGCGATACGAGTTATCCCGGACTGCTTATATTCAAAAAAAGGCTCTGGTTTTCGTACTACTCGAGTCATGAAGGTAAAACTTCAATTTACCTTGCAAAGATCAAAGTCAAGGATCTCCTGAAAGGATAGTACTTCCTTTAACTTCTCCTCAGTATCCTGACGAGAATAAGGATAAGCACGGCACCTCCCGTGGCAATGAGTATGCTTCTGAGATCAAATCCCGAAACTGATCCCAGACCGAATTGTGTTCCGAGGTAACCACCAAGCAACGCACCGCCGACACCGATAAGAATAGTGACAATTATTCCCTGCGGGTCCCTGCCAGGTAAAACGAATCTTGCAAGGAATCCTACAATTAAACCCATTACAATCCAGGATATAATTCCCATAGCTGACCTCCTTTTTAAATTATTGTTATTAGAAATATGGATTATTCTCCTTGTCCCTCCTCTCCCCATCTCTGTCTCCCCCCATCCCCCCTTCTCCGTCTCTCCGTCTCTCCCCATCTCCCCTACTCCGGTCCCATCAGGTATCTGTACAACTCACTCCTGGTCGAGAGGATTATGGTAGTAGTTGTATCAAATGTCTTCTCGAACGTTTCCATTGATTTCATAAAACTGTACAGGTTTCTTGATGAGGCCGACTGGTCGTAAGCTCCTGCATATATAGAAGTTGCCCTTGCATCAGCCTGTCCCCGTATCTCTTCTGCCCTGCGGTAGGCTTCCGACTGAATGGTTTTCAGGTCTCTCTCCTTTTCGCCGTTTATCCTGGAAGCCTCTCCGGCTCCTTCGGACCTGAATTTATCTGCTATCCGGTATCGCTCGCTCTTCATCCTTTCATAAACCTGGGTCTGGACCTCTTCAACATAATTGAGGCGTTTCAGCCTTACATCCAGTATGACAATCCCGAGATCGCTGGTTTTTTCATTGCCCGACCGAAGTATCAGCTTTTCGATTTCAAGCCGGCCTTTCTGTATCGTGGAAAGTGTGTCTCCTATTTCCTCGCCCAGTGAGCCCGAAGGTGTGGGTACCCTGTTGGAGCTTCGCACCACTTCTTCAAGGTTGTGGTTTGCAATATGATCGCGTGTTTCGCCGTCAAGAATATCGGCAATCCGCGACAGTGCACCCCGTTCGTCGGTCAGCCGCTTGAAGAACTGAAGCGGATCAGTGATCTGCCAGCGGGCGTAGGTATCGACAAAAATGAATTTCTTGTCCTTGGTCGGCACCTGGTTGGGATCCCCGTCCCATTCCATAAACCTCTTCTCAAAAAAGTTGGTTTTCTGAATAAAGGGCACTTTTAATTTTAGCCCGGGGCTTGTCCTGGCCTCACCTACTGGCTTCCCGAACTGTGTAATCACAACCTGCTCATTTTCCTTCACTTTAAAGACTGAATCGAGAATGACAATGATAAGTACCAAAAGGATCAGGAGCTGAATTAATGATTTGCGGTATTTCATTTCGGTTCTGTTATTTGTCTTTTAACTGCATCTGGAGAAGAGGCAGGATATTGTTCCCGGCCTCATCGGTTATAATCTTGTGTCCCAGCTTTGGCAGGACGGCTCCCATAGTTTCAAGATATATCCTTCGCTTTGTTACTTCGGGGGCTTTCACATACTCCCTGTACAGTGCATTGAACCGGGCTGCTTCTCCGAGTGCATTATTAACCCTCTCGGTTGCATAACCCTCTGCCATCTGGATGGTCTCTTCGGCCTGCCCTCTTGCCCTTGGGATCACCTTGTTGTATTCCGACCTCGCCTGGTTGATCAATGTCTCTTTCTCCTGCTGAGCCTGGTTTACGGCATTGAAAGCGTCCTTTACCGGATCAGGCGGGTTTACATCCTGCAACACTACCTGTTCTATCTTTATGCCAAGGGAGTATTCAGTACATATTTTCTGGATTTCCTCCTGTGCACTGACTGATATCTCGGCTCTTCCCACGGTCAGGACCTCATTGACCGTCCGGTCGCCTACAATCTGCCTCATACAGGCCTCCGATATGTCGCGCATGGTGGCAACCGGTTCCCGTACTTTGAAAAGGAACAGGTAGGGGTCGTCAATCCTGTACTGGACAACCCATTCCACATCGGCAAGGTTGAGATCACCGGTAAGCATCAGTGATTCATCTGCCGTTCCTGTTTTGGTGTACTCCGACTGGATCCCGGTTGCGGTGGTACGGAACCCGAATTCCTCTTTCTGCTGTCTTTCCACGGCAACTTTGTATTTCCTTTCAAGGATGGGGACTTTGGCATGGAGACCCGGCTCCTCCTTTCTGACATACCTTCCGAAACGCGTTATGACACCGACCTCTTCAGGGCGGACCTGGAAGAATGTCATAAACAGAAGGATGATCAGAACAATCACCACAACGAAATAATTTAAGTATGTGGTATATTTCTTCCATTGCGGTGGGATTTTCTGGGTGTTGAACTGTGTGAATGCCATTTATAGGTGGTTTTATGATCTGATACAAATATAAGATATCATGTTGAAGTTTTTCTAACTTTATATTGTTGGAACAATCTTTATTGGATCTTTTATGTTCATATTCACGAATAAATATCCTGTTCCATGAAAACGGCAGCGGATGGGCGGCAAGATATTAAGTAAACGGAAATGAAGCGGATTGATGCCATAGATTTCGTGAGAGGGCTGGTGATGATCATTATGGCTCTGGATCATACGCGCGACTTCATGCATGTAGAATCCCTGACAGGGAATCCCCTGGATCTCGAAACTACCACACCTGTATTGTTTTTTTCACGGTGGATAACCCACTTTTGTGCTCCTATTTTTGTATTTCTGTCCGGGACATCGGCATATATTTCGATAAGGAGCAACAATGTCAGGCAAAGCCGGAACTTTTTACTGACGAGGGGAGTTTGGCTCATTCTCCTCGAATTCACAGTCATCAATTTTGCCGTCTGGTTCGATATACATTTCAGGATACTCCTTTTCCAGGTTATCGCGGCAATCGGATTCGGATTCATAATAATTGCGCTGATAATGAAACTCCCGGTAAGGATACTGGGGGCGATTGCCCTGGTGATTATCTTCGGCCATAATCTCCTGTCGCAGGCAATGGCCGGAGGTGATTTCCTGCTGAAGCCGGTGCTCTCTCCAATGGTTAATTTTACGACTTACCAGGTAACCCCTGATTTCATTTTTATAATTGGCTATCCATTGCTCCCGTGGTTTGGCATAATGCTTGCCGGATTTGCCGCAGGCCGCCTTTTTGAACGTCAGGCCGATGAACGGAAGAGGCTTTTTCTCAGGATCGGATTAACAACCCTTGTACTGTTTGTTGTTATCCGGTTTACAAACTACTATGGCGACCCATCCTTGTGGTCTGTTCAGAAAAATCACCTTTATACCCTGCTGTCGTTTGTCAATACCTCGAAATATCCCCCTTCGCTGCTATTTACCCTGATGACCCTTGGGATAATGTTCCTGTTGCTTTCCTTCACCGAAGGGGTAAGGAATAAGGTCACCGGAATTTTAAGTGTATTTGGGAAGGTCCCGTTTTTTTACTACCTGGTCCACCTTTACCTTATCCATTCGCTGACACTGGTAATTATGTTCCTGCAGGGATTTCACCTGAGCGACCTCTCATTTGCACCTTTTCGTTTTGGAAGGCCGCAGACGGAGTCAGGAATAGAATTATGGCTGGTCTTCCTGGTGTGGCTGGGAGTTGTAGCACTCCTCTATCCATTCTGCAAATGGTACGGGAATTACAAGTTCACCCACAGGGAAAAGGGTTGGCTTAGATATCTGTGACAGGAATCCGGTATAAAGTCAGTATTTTATTATTCTTCCTGATCCCGATATAGACTGGGTCACTACGGGATCTCCCCTGAGGTAGATATTGCCGCTTCCTGATATGGTCGCGTTCAGAGTGTTCTCAACATTTGTATAAATGTCTCCCGAACCCGAGATCGTTTCAGTTGCGCTCATCAAAACAAAATCGCCGGAGTTGATATCCCCGCTTCCCGTAATCCTGAAGATTCCTTCATCACTGCTCCCGTTTAAGGTCACATCACCTGAACCGGTCAGTGTAAGATCTGCCTCCTGGCATGTAGCCTCATCTATGTCTGTATTGCCTGATCCGGTAATTGTAATTGAAAGATCGTTGCATGATATTATGCCTGCAAGAATATCGCCTGATCCTGTTAATTTAATTTCCACTGAGTTTCCCGCGAGAATATCTGCCGTAAAGTCACCTGAACCGGTAAGAATGATATTGTCGAGGTCAGGCGATGTTATTGTTACTACCGGGGTCTGGCTGTAATCAAAACATGAATTCCGCGGATCTGTCTTGATCTCAAGCTTACCGTTGAAAGTTTCGGTGATTATATGGCTGAACAGGTTTGTTTCGGCTTTAACCGATATAGCAGTCGTATCACCCTTCTTATATACAACATCGACCATTGTTGTATTTTCCACTGCATTGAAAGGCTGGGTTTCACGAAATTGAGTATCAACCGATCCGTTGCCATCTATGCATTGTAAGCTTTTAATGCACGATGTGAGCGAAACAGTTAAAATTCCGGCGATGATCAGGGTATTTTTCATATTGTATGGTATTTGGCTTTACTAATGATTAAACAAACGACCTGCCCGTTGGTTGGCCGCCTGTAAAAAAATGCATGAGATTGAAACTACTTTTTCTTCTTCACTTTCGCCAGGTTTTCCTTCACCCTGAACCGGACAATCTCGTCAATGAGGGCATAAGGTATCTCCCTGTCGACCGGAAATTTCACCGACCCCCTGGCATTTTCATATTTTGATAGCTGCTCCCTGAATTTATCTATGCCTGAGGGTGTGGGATAAAATCCGATATGATGCTTGAAAGCTGCAAAATGGACCAGGTTCCCGTTAAGCTGAAACGTGGGGATGCCGTAATTGATGGTCTCTGTGGCCTGAGGTGCTGCCTCCCTTATTACACCCCTGACCTTTTCGAGCATATTCCTGACATCGGCGGGAAATCCTGCAATATATTCATCGATGTTACTGTTTCTGTTTTCTTTCATTATGAGGATGATATTAGGTTTCAGAACCGGTACCGGTTTAAAATTAATAACAAATGCCCGATATTTTTGTTTAAGTGAACATAAACCGGCAAATCCGGATGTTAACTGCCGGCTGCATCGCAGGTTTCCGATAGAAAATGCCATGACGCGGCCGGGCAACCATGAGAATAAAAAACGTATTATAATACGTATTTCCTTCGAGCCATTATTATTTATTTTAAAAGTGCCTGTCCCTGCCCTACGATAACGCTTTTAGTCAGAATTTTGTTCAATAAAAAAGCCAACCACCCGGGACACAGCGCCCTCGTGCAGTTGGCTTTACAGACAGGTCAGACCCGGTTGGGGTCTTTGATCAGATTATAGGGTCCAGCCTTCCCTGTATTCATATTTAAGGAAGGCATTCGCTTCGGGGAGATTGGTAAATTCCATCTTATCGGGATTATATTCCAGCGTCACATTTCTGTTTGACATGAGCACTGCAATATTCCCAAGCATCATTGTCTCGACGAGCTTGCTTGCATATGAAAAATCGGTTGACGATTTCGTGTTGTTTTTTATTGCGTCGATCCATTCGGCATAGATGCCCGGTGATCTCGGCAGCCATGGTTTCGGAGGTACGAATTCATCCATTGCTTTCTTGGGCAGGAGCTGCGGATTACTTCCATAGTCTCCATGCATCAGTATCCCCTTATCTCCGAGGTAGAGTGCCGAGCTGACCCTGGTGCCGGGATCCATTTCAAATGGTCGTTTTGCACGCAGTCCGCCGTCAACCCATGTTATTGTAACCGGCGGCATATATCCGCGTGCCGGGAACTCATATGTAATCATCTCGGCCAGTGGCCAGAACTCATCATTATACACTGATGAGCTTGCCTGGATCCGGGTAGGTATCCCAAGGTTAAGTGACCAGAATGCGTGATCGTATATATGCGCTCCCATATCTCCCAGGGCCCCGGTGCCGTAATCGCGGAGACCCCTCCAGTTGAAATGGCAGATATCGGGATGGTAGTCTTTCTTTGGTGCCGGCCCGAGCCAGACATCCCAGTCGAGAGTTTTTGGAATTGGCACGGCAGCCGGCCTCTGGATGTTTCCCTGGGGCCAGATAGGCCTGTTTGTAGAAAGCTGAACTTCACGGACGAGTCCGATGGCCCCGCTCTGGATCCATTCGTTAATCTGCCTGGCTCCCTCGCTTGCATGACCCTGATTACCCATCTGGGTCACTACATTATATTCCTTTGCGATCTCGGCAAGCTTACGGCATTCAAAGATTGTCTTACACATGGGCTTTTCAACATAGACATGCTTCTTCTGCCTCATGAATGCGGCCGCGATTGGCGCATGGTTGTGATCGGGGGTACCGATCATTACTGCATCTATCGATTTTTCCTTATCAAGCAGCCTGCGCCAGTCTGAATAGACCTTTGCCTTCGGATAACCCTTGAAAATATGTGCAGCAAAACCGGTGTCTACATCACATAGTGCGTAAATATTGGCCAATCTGACAGGCTCCCTGGCTTCCTGGGGTCTTTGCTGCTGCGGTGCGCCCTGAGGTCGGTTTGCCATCCTGGCTTCCCTTGCGGCAATTTCCTCCTTGCTGAGAGGCTGGCCCGTACTTGTACGCTGCGGGTTTACTATCGGCACATCCGGATCGCACAGGCCCCTGAGGTTGCTGGCTCCCCTGGCGCCGATCCCGATCCCGGCAATATTTACCGTGTCACTTGGCTGCTGATACCCTTTCCCCGGCATTACATGCCTTGGAATAATTGTAATGCCTGCTGTTGCAGCGCCAACGGTACCCAAAAACTTCCTTCTCGAAAAACTCTTTGAGGTTTTTTTGTTTTCATGGTCATTTTTACTCATTGATCGCTCCTTTCTTTAATGATTAATTGATTTACAGTATATTCTAAATCAGTCACCCGCGGTTAAGTCAGGGTTTATTCTGGCGGCAGCTGACGGAGTTATCTGATTATGGACGTACATTGATGATCAGGTGATCGAACAAACAGGCTTAATTCAACCCTGTATCAAATGTAAATATTTATCCGTCATATCCTCTGCCTTAATTATTAAAAATCCTTAAAGGAATTTTAATTAATTTTACACTATCGGGAAATATGTCCTTAAAGCTTTTACCACATTGGCAACGAGGTTAATAAAGAATATTTTGCCCTGGCCAGGCCTTCAGCCTGCAATTTGTCTTATATCGTTCCTGCTCACTATTACTGTTCCCGGATATCCACAAAACTATCCATTACAGGAGTACACGGTTCTGAACGGATTGCCCCAGACCCAGACCCGTACATTATTTCAGGACAGCCGTGGATTTCTGTGGATTATAACAAGGAACGGGATTTCACGGTTTGACGGGATCGAATTCAAAAATTTCTTCCGTAAAGATGGCCTTCCAGCCAATATTGTAAGCCAGATCCTTGAAGACAGCAAAGGTTATATCTGGGCAGTTTCCCAGTTTGGATTAGCACGCTATAACGGATACAATTTTGAGTTTTTCCCTTACACTGAAAAACGGTGGACCGGGACGTTTATAGAAACCCGCGAAGTGAAGGATACGATGTTCATGCTGCTCCGGAATCACGAATCCGGAGCAAGTACGATTTTCTATTTCATGGATGGTAAGTATAACAAATATCATAAAGAATTTCAGATACTTGATACTCTGATTATCGGAACCTCGGTTTCGGAGGAATCTTCAGGCTGCTTCTGGTTTACCGACCTGAATGATAATCTGTGGAAATGGCGGGCAGATACGTTAATCAGGGTGCCTGAAGTAAAAATAACAAATATAAAGGAGGACAGGGGTAAAATCCTTCTCGAGGGTTATGGGGAGAGCTATGAAATTTCAGGTGGCGAAATAATACCAAGAAGTTTGATCAGTGACCCTGCAAGGGCTGAAATTTACAGGGATCCTGATGAAGAGAGTGATTTCATAAATTTTTACAGGGATGGTATGGTTACAAAAATCAGGGATCCGCATTATTCCTCGACCATTATTGACGATGAATCAAATATCTGGTTTGGCACCGAGGTGAACCTCTACAGGCTGGTTTCCACCGCATTTTCCTGCTTTGATGAATCGAACGGACTTCCCAGAAACACATGGGCAATAGCCGAGGACAAAAACGGGAAGATCTGGTTTGGGACTCTTACTGGCGACCTCTTGTTATTTGACGGAGATAAATTCATACCAATGAATGAGTATAAAAAATTATTCGGCCCGGAACCTGTTTTTTACAAAGGCAGTATCAGGAGGGCTGACGGAAATATTTATTTTTCACTTAACGTGGGGGTACTTGTGTGGGATGGCACTTCCTTTTCAAGGCTTTCCTCTATACCGGACAAAACACAGGTTTGCGTCATTTTTGAAGACCCTGTTGACAGATCGGTCTTAATCGGGACCGATCGTGGATTGTTCATCCTGAAAAACGGAAAAACGGTAAACTTCAGGGAATTTACACATGACGGCCTTGGAGTAATTGAAGGTATAGAAAGCGACGACAATGGCGGGTACTGGCTTTCGGGCGAAAAAGGTATTGTACATTTCGACGGCAGGAATAGTGTTCCTCTGACCGATTCAATCATGCCTGCAGGTTATACTTTCACAATGACAAAAGACAACCATGGAGGCCTGTGGATAACAGCCGACGAAGGCTTATTTTTCAAAGGCAGTTCTTCAACCGGCCTTAGATACGGCCTGCCTGAAGAACTTAACACATCGGCCAATTCAATAATTGCCATCGATTCCTCCAGAATACTTGTAGGCAGAATGACTGATGTCTGTATTATTGACATTACAAAGTTCTATAATAACGACCCTGATTATTTCAAAATATATGATAACTCCTTTGGCTTTACAGGCAGTGATTGCCTCGATCACGGAATTATTAAGGCCAAAAACGGAAATTTCTGGATAATGAGTTCGGGTAAGGTTACCATCCTGGACCCAAAAAAACTTGTACCAAACAAAGTACCACCTAAAATCAATCTTACTGACATAGAATTTCAAACCGACAGTCTCACATGGGAGTCATTTCGTATTCCCGAACTGTTTTATAACAAGCACAATAATATCAGGATAAATCACAGGCAAAATGACATCCGTTTCAGGTTTACAGGTATATCTACCACAAATCCTCTGAAAGTTATGTATCAGTACCGCCTTATCGGGCGTGAAGGTGTATGGTCAAGAAAGACTTACGCAAGAGAAGCCGTTTTTCAGGATCTTCCTCCGGGAAACTATGAATTCCAGTTGAAGGCTTTCAATGCCGACGGTATTGAAACTCAGTTACCCTACTTATTAAAATTCAGCATTGTCCCTGCTTTCTGGCAAACAGTGACATTCCGCCTGGTTGCCGCACTTTCCGCTATCCTGATCATCGTTCTCCTTACCTGGCGGGTGGCGAAAAACTATATTAAAAAGAAAAATGAAAAGGAACAGTTAAGGAATGAATTGAGCTGGCTGCAGATGAATTCAGTTATAAGGCAATTCGATCCTCACTTCACCTTTAACCTGATTGCCTCAGCCGGGTCCCTTATCATGAGGGGTAAAAAAGAAACTGCCTATGATTACATTGTAAAGCTTTCAGGCTTGCTGAGAGCCATGCTTTCTGACGGAACAATAATGGTGAGGCCGCTCGGGTCAGAGATCGACTTTGTTAAAAAATACTGCGAACTCCAGAAGATGAGGTTTAAAGAAAGACTAGCCTGCAAATTCTTTATTGATGAGAACATTAATTTCTATCGTCTGATCCCAAAAATGACAATTCAGACATTCGTTGAGAATTCCATAAAACATGGTATCGAGAACAGGATGGAGGGGGGCGAAGTGACTGTAAGGATAAGTGAAATCAATGATAGTCTGGAGATTATAGTGTCCGACAATGGTGTAGGCCGGGAAGCAGCCGGGTCCATGAATACAAATGGGAGCGGCTATGGATTAAAAACAATAAATGCTATATTTGAGTTTATGAACCGGGTTAACAGGGCAAAAGCAAGTATTGAAATAACCGATCTGATCGACGTTAACAACCGGGCGAAAGGCACTGATGTAAAAATCATAATTCCTCATGATTTCAATTTTGAAATGAGTGCACAGATAAAATCATAGGTTAATCAGGACAAATGAACAGAATCCTTGAGGCCGTAATAGTTGAAGATGAATTTGATTCCCTCGAACTCCTTCAGAAGCTGATCAATGAAAACGGCCTTGCAAGAGTAACGGGATCTACCTCCGACCCTTCGAAGGCAGTTAACCTGATCTGTACTTCCAATCCTGATATTATGTTTCTCGATATCAGGATGCCCGGGAAGAATGGCTTTGAAATCCTTGACGACCTGCTCAGGATAAAGACCACACCGCCATATGTTGTATTTACAACCGCGTTTGATGAATATGCAATTAAGGCATTTGATTACGCGGCATTTGACTATCTTCTTAAACCTGTAGAGCCTAAAAGACTTAATGAAACTCTGCTGCGGTGCATAGAGACCAAACAGTCAGGAACCAGGCAGGGAACAGCCCGGCTGCTGGATTCTTATAAGAAACTCTTTTTTCGAAATGTATCCGGTGTTCTGATAGTCGATCCGGCAGAGGTAATTTATATTCAGGCTGATGGAAATTATTCTGTGTTCCATTTCAGCGAGTGTAAGACTGAGACGGTCACATCTCTCCTTCACAGGGTTGAAAAACAATTGCCCGACGACAGCTTTTTCAGAGTAAGCAGATCGGGCATCATAAACACCAGGTATCTTAAAAAAATAAATACCAGACTGTTGCAATGTGTGCTTGTTAAAAATGAAAGGGAATTCAAGATCGAGATTTCGCGCGACAGGGTTAAAGAGCTTATAGATAAGATGAAACTCCAGTAAATTCCCATTTCCCGCCACTGTTTATATTACTTACACTGCTTAAGAAGAAGTTTACCTGATCCAGAAACATATCTTCATACATTAATATGTACGGTTTACACAGTGGCGGATTAGCTTTATACAGACCATAGTATAAGCTTAGAAAAAACAAAAAAATGTGACTATTTTCGCATCGACCGGGTTTGCTGATCACCTTTTTCCGGAGAGAAAAGCGGTATAAATGATCTTGTTAAATTCAGTTCAGATTCAGACATAATTCCAATTCCGGAAATATTATTCCCCAATTTCCCCGTAATTTCCGGAATTTCACACCCCCTGCAGGAGATTATCCCAATCAAACTGCAGGGGTTTCTTTTTGGATATAATGGCATTTTAATCTAATCTTAATGTAATCTTTATCCAATCCTAATCTGTCCCATTCAATCAAAACATAATTTTAAGGATCATTTTTTGCCCGGAACTCGAGCCTGTAATAACCGGTGATTCGCGGTTTCCTGTTTTGGTAGAAAACTGACATTGGAAATAATGGAATTAAGAACTATCATTCCCCCTGAAGGGGACGTAGGGAATTTTGAACTTCCTGAACTCATTAATGTCGCAGACATTCAATGCATGATGGAAAATTTCTTCAGGATTGCCCATATCCCTATGGCCCTGCTTGATCTGAAAGGCAAGATCCTTGTTGGTGTGGGATTTCAGGAAATTTGTACAAAGTATCACAGGGTACATCCGGAAACTTCAAAAAATTGTATTGAAAGTGATATTAAGCTTACGGCCGATATCCCAAAGGGAGAATCCAGGCTCTATAAATGCAGGAACGGGATGTGGGATCTGGCAACTCCGATCTTCATCGGCGATCACAGGATAGGAAACCTTTTTATGGGTCAGTTTTTTTTCAGGGATGAGACAATTGATTTCGACCATTTCAGGGCACAGGCAATCAGATATGACTTTAACAGTGAAGCATATATTGAATCACTTAAAAGAGTGCCCCAACTTGATAAGAAGGATATTGAGAATGCAAAGGCTTTTTTCGTCAAGCTTGCTGATTCACTTTCACAGTTAAGCTATAGCAATTTCAAGCTCGCCAGGGCAGCCGAAGAAAACAGAAAACTGACCGAATCGCTTCATCGTGACATCATCGACCGTAAGAAGGCTGAAAAACTGCTTGAGGAAAGCAAAACTCACCTTGAGCGTTCACAGGAAATTGCACATCTCGGAAGCTGGGAACTTGATCTAAAAACTAACAAACTCACCTGGTCAGATGAAGTATACAGGATCTTCGGATTGCTGCCCGGGCAATTCACAGCCAATTATGAGGCATTC
This sequence comes from uncultured Bacteroidales bacterium, assembly GCA_963737255.1. Lineage (GTDB taxonomy): Bacteria > Bacteroidota > Bacteroidia > Bacteroidales > VadinHA17 > LD21. The sequence goes on along the minus strand of CAVTSB010000001.1, from coordinate 236,109 downwards.
CTCGAGGCAGTGCATCCTGACGACAGGGCTGCGGTGAATGATACGTACTGGAGTTCTGTAAAGAATAATCAGAACGGATATGAGATCGAACATCGCATAGTACGGAAGAAAAGCGGCGAAATACGTATTGTCCTTGAAAAATGCGAACATTTCAGGAATGAATCGGGAGAAATCATCAGGTCGATTGGAATGGTCCACGATATTACCGACAACAAAAAGGCTGAGAAGGAGCTGAAGGAGTCAAAGGAAAAACTGAGCATCGCCCTTGAAATCGGGAATATCGGTATCTGGGAATGGAATCTCCACACCGACGAAATGTACCTTGATCCGCGCATGGAAAAAATGCTCGGGCTTGACCCGGGAAAATTTAACGGCACCTTCCATGATTTTGAAAGTCTTTTGAGTGAAGAAGATATCACTCAATTCAGAAATACAATTTGCAATGCCCTGAATGGACTTTCACCTTTTGAGACTATCTTCAGAATAAAGATTAATAATAATGAAGAAAAACATATCAACGCCAAGGCAATTGTTGAATATGACGATTCAGGCGGACTTGTAAAGCTCACAGGTATTTCATTCGATATCACTGAAATGAAGAAGGGAGCCGAACAGGTAATGTTTAAGATGAATGAAGAGCTGCTAAGGTCAAATAAAGCCCTCGAGCAATTTGCTTATGTAGCCTCGCACGATCTGCAGGAACCCCTCCGCACTGTCTCATGCTTTACCCAGCTGCTCTCCAAAAAATACAATAATGTTCTGGATGATACTGCACAGGAATACATACAATACTCAGTCGACGGAGCTGAACGCATGTATGATATGATCAATGCGCTCCTTGCTTATTCAAAGGTTCAGACGCACGGGAAAGAATTCAGGCTTGTGGATATGAACCTTATAATGAACCTTGTGATGAAGAACCTGTCGGTCCAGATAAAAAACCGTGATGCTTCCGTTACTTTCGACCGGTTGCCAGGGCTGCTGGCAGATGAAAACCAGATGGTACAGCTTTTGCAGAATCTTGTTTCAAATGCGGTAAAGTTCGGCAGACGGCTGCCTGAGGTCCATATTTCTTGCAAGGATGAGCCCGGCTTTCATATTTTTTCCGTATCGGATAATGGAATAGGCATTGAACCTCAATATTTTGATAGAATATTTAAAATATTCCAGAGACTGGTACCAAAAAATGAGGTTGAAGGGACCGGGATCGGACTTGCGATATGCAAGATCATAGTCGAACGGCATGGTGGAAAGATCTGGGTGGAATCCGAGCCGGGCAAAGGTTCAATATTCTATTTTACAATTCCCGATAAAGCATAGATCAGGTGTAAGTTACTGACCAATCGCTCTAATGTCCTATCCGGGTGACAACATACCCGGCATAATGCGCAATTCCAACCCTGTCGTCTTTTAACAGGCAATCAGCCCCACACCCTGACAACCCGAATTTCTTTGCAATTTATATTTGATTTAGGTCGAAACATGTTGTAATTTTGATAAATTGCACGGAAAATAAGCAGGACTTCCTTTGGAGGTTTTGAAATAATGCTTCAATTTTCAGCATAGGTAACCTTTTCTCCTTACAACAAAAATAACCTGGAAAATGCCTGATAATTTTTTCAACCTGAATCACCCCGATTTCTGGGGTATTTTGTTGCGGTTCACGATAAATACAATATTCCTTGTGATCCTGATCAGAGGTGTTTATTACCGGTACTCAAAAAAGGAAAAGTTCCTGTTTACCTTTTTCCTGATGGGAATCACAGTCTTTTTTATTACCTCCATGCTTAAGTCGGTCTTCATTGAATTCGGCATGGCTGTAGGCTTATTTGCAATTTTCGCTATCCTGCGTTTCAGGACGAGGAATTTCGGCCTGAAGGACATGGCTTATATTTTTACAACAATCGGAATTTCGGTCATCAATTCCTTAAAGCTTGTCGGATTTCCGGTACTGGGAGTTATCCTCTTCAATATCATAATTGTAGTGTCGGCCATTCTCCTTGAGGAGTTTGCCCGTAGAAACAGTACGGTTACGCACACAATCATATACGAAGATCTCGAATTGCTCAAATCAGCCAAAAAGCAAAAGGTCCTGAAGGAGATTTCAGCCCTGACAGGTAAAGAGGTCATAAGGATCAGGATACGGAAAATAGACTTTAAAGAAAAGATTGCCGAAATCGACATATCATATAAAGACTGAACCTTCAGCGGAATAAATCCTCGATGACAAGTGTCTAATTGTTGGTGATAATTCTGGACCATCTAAAAAAGTCCTTTTTGTACCCTGTTGTTGACCTTTTCCCGGGAATTCGGAATAGGCAGTAAAAGAATAATTCTTTTAACTACAAACCCCAGGGACTCGGTATCAAAGGTAAAGAGAACGGTACATCAAGGAATTTCCAGCAGTATCACCCGGAATATTTAATAACAGGTCAATTATGAAACGGACATTCATCATTACTGGAATAGTTGTAGGTGTTGCAATTATTATCATGATACTTTTCAACAGGCTGGCTTCAGATAAGGATAGCACAAATCTCTTTGAAGAGGCTAAAAAAGGGACATTTGAAATATCAATAACTGCCGCAGGTGAGCTGATAGCCGAAAACTCGCTCGAGGTTTTTGCACCTGCGATCGGGCTAAGTACCAACCGTGGCGGCGGGGGCCCAGGTCAGCAGGGAAGGGGTGGCGGAATCCGGGTGATGGATTTTAAGATCCTCGATATTGTTCCTGAAGGTACGGTTGTCAATAAAGGCGATTATATAGCCCAGCTTGACAAGACATCATACGATAATACCCTGAAGGATGCACTTGAAAATCTGACGACCCTCCAGACAGCCGTTCAGATGAAAATCCTGGATACCACAATGACACTTACCGCTCTGAGGGATGACATCAAGAATCAGAGATTTATTGTTGAGGAAGCTGAGATAACCCTTGCCCAGTCGAAGTTTGAACCCCCGGCAACGATAAGGCAGGCCGAAATGAATCTCGATAAAGCACAGCGCGGGCTGGAGCAGCTGATCAAGAGCTACGACCTGAGAGTCGCCCAGTCTCTTACGGATATCAGGCATGAAAAGATGCACCTGAACCAGGGGCAACAACTTGTCAATGACCTGCAGGAGTTTCTCTCAAAATTCACAATTACAGCTCCAACCGAAGGGATGGTCATATACAAAAAGGATTGGGGCGGAAATAAACGGAAAGCAGGTTCATCCATCAATCCGTTTGACAGGGTTGTCGTTACCCTTCCCGATCTTTCATCAATGATCTCCAAAATATTTGTAGGCGAGATCGAGGTGAGCAAGGTCGCCACCGGACAGAAAGTAAATATAAATGTAGATGCACTACCGGATAAAGCCCTGACGGGGGAAGTCATAAGCGTGGCAAATATCGGGGAACAATTACCAAATTCCGATGCCAAAATGTTCGAGGTTATGATAAGGGTCGAAGGTACCGATCCTGTCCTGAGGCCGTCAATGACAACAGGTAATAAGATTATAATTAAAACTTTTGACAATGTGGTTTACATTCCGACGGAATGCGTGCAGACCGGAGCTGACAGCATACCCTACGTTCTTGGAAAGAATAAGACCAGGCAGATTGTTGTGCTGGGTGAAGCTAATGAGGAAAACGTGATTGTAGAACAGGGACTCGAACCTTCAACATCCGTTTATATTGCCCCGCCGGAAAATGCAGAATCCTTCCGTACATCAGGCGAAGACCTTATTCCAATTATCAGGGAAAGGGTAAAAGCGAAAAAAGTAATAAGCAGTAATTTTCAGAACTAAACTGAAACCTGAAAGTTGGCAAATACAATCTCATCCACAATATAATTATTGACATTTACGTTTCTGTGACAGCTCTTTCGTCAGGTATTTGAACAAAAAAGGTATGCGGAAAAGATCATTTGAGTTCATTTTAGAAAACCTTTGTGTTACCTGGCACGTTATTTGACTTTACCAGCTATAAAATAGTGCGAAGGCGACCAAAGGGGAAAAATCCTTTCAGCAACAAAGTGATTTAAACAAAAAGTTCGTGAAATTGTTAAATATAGTTATATCAGTATAAAATGAAGAAAAAGAACAGAATATGGATCTATGTTTCTCTGGCGGTAGGATTGCTGGTCAAAGTGGGAATTTTTATCCTGATCTTAGCCGGCCGTGGCAAAGGTAAACAGGAGAGCCAGAATATAATGTACGATCCGGTCAATACTACCTATAAGACCATTATCGCTGGTTCAGCAACAGCATTAAACGAACTTCCTGAAACAATCCTGTATTATTGGAATTTTAATTCCGATATCTGAAAAAAACGAACCCTGTGTTAAGATAATTTATTACTTTTATTTGCACAAAATATTTGTGCAGATGTTTCGTTGAATCTTATCACGCAAAAATCGTACGGTCAAATGAACAGGAAATTCGGTAAGCTTGAAAAAATAGAGCTTCATGATCTTTGGAAAGGGGAAGAATCGGATTTTACACCCTGGTTGTCGCAGGAAGAGAACATTAATGATCTTGGAATGTCAATTGGCCTGGAACTGGAGGTGCAGGAACAGGAAAAAAAACCAGGCCTGTATCAGGCAGACATACTCTGCAAGGATATCCTGACCGATCGTTTTGTTGTTATTGAAAATCAGCTCGATCGGACTGACCATACCCATCTCGGCCAATTGATCTCATATGCCGCGGGTTTGGAGGCCGTAACAATAATCTGGATCGCAAAGTCATTCTCTGAAGAACATCTGGCTGCACTCGACTGGCTAAACCATATAACCGATGAATCAGTTAACTTCTTCGGGATCGAAATTGAAGCTTATAAAATCGGAGACAGCCTGCCTGCCACTAATTTCGTTATTGCTGCCAAGCCGAATGACTGGACAAAACAGGTAAAAAAATCAACCTCGGCCCAAAAGGTATCGGATGTCAGGCTACTGTACCAGGAATACTGGCAGGGACTGAAAACTATTATGGAAGTGAACAACAGTTTTGTTAAACTCCCAAATCCGCCCCCCAACAGCTGGTTCAATATATCGCTCGGCCGGACGAATTATTTTCTGTCGGTGGCTGTCAATTCGCGCGATAACAGCATAAACATCGGATTGACCATAATCGGATCAAAGGCAAAGGAAGACTTCGACAGGTTGTATGAAGTTGCTTACAGGGACTCCCTCACCGAAATTAATCAGAACCTTATCTGGGACAGGATGGCGGCAAACATAAGATGCGGGGTTACATTAAAAACCTACGCCGACTTTATGGAGAGAAATGACTGGCCGAACCAGTTTGCCTGGTTTAAAGAGAACCTTGAGAAATTTGACAGGTATTTCAGGCCAAAGATCAGGGAATTATAGACTATTTTACTATTTCAAGGAGTTCAACCTCAAAGATGAGAGTTGAGTAGGGTTTTATTAACTCTCCCGCTCCTCTTTCCCCGTAGGCAAGATTTTCTCCGTCTGCTTTGCCTTAATTTCACTGACGAATGACATAATAATATTCCTCGCGTTCTCTTCCGATATTAACGGGTTCCCGTTTTTGCTGTCAATAATGGCTTTTGCAAAAATCACCGGATCGGGATATATGTTTTCCCTGGCCCAGGAATTGTAGCTTAAAACAGCCAGGGCGTATGCCAGGGAGTCTTCCCTTGATTCAATGCTTCCAGCTGCAATCCTGGCCGGCAATTCCTTCATGTCCTGTCCGGATATAAAACCCGGGATAGCAGCCGTAAAGATTGCAGTAATGATAAGCTTCAGAATTTTCATATTTTTTTTTTCTAAAGTTATTACTCTTTTATTATCCGAAAAACTGATCAGCCAGGATTCCTCTCCAAAATTACGGGATTAGACATAAAACCTGTTTATAAACCCTGAATGGACCTAGAATTTATCCCAACCGTATAATTCCGGGAAAATCGTAATTTTGCTTTGGCAGGGATCCCAAAAATTAACCATTATTCAGTTTATTATGAAAACACTTGTAGTTGCAATATTATCAGTGCTTTCCGTGCTTCCGGACCAACAGGAAACAATCAGTGAAATAAAAGTAAACTCCACCCTGGTCAGAGGCAGTATAAGCAATACCGTTTACCAGCAGGACAGGACACAGTTCAAAGAATTTATTAGTATCCTTAACCAGAATGAACTTAAAAACGCTATGCTTTCCACAACATACTGCCTCGACTTTCAGCCCGACTATAACGGCGAAAGAAGCATGGCAATTAAATATGATCGGAATGACAAGATATTCCCAATATCAAATGAGGTTTACCACGATTTGTTTTTTGATGATCCCCAATACATACAGATTGACCAGTTTTTATTTAGATGCGCCGACGGCATTAAAGTGAGAAAAAAGAACATAAACTATGCCTGTGTCGACATGATTGCGGAGACCATCCTGTTTGAAATAACAGATAAAGACCTTGCTTCGGAGATAGAAAAAAACAGGAATGACCTTAGGCTGCTGTTTGTCTTCAAAATTACCGGCACCACAACCCTCCCCGGAAAAACGGAGGTAACTGCAGCTACTGATTATTATTTGATGACCTCTCTGCAGAAATTGGTTGTTTATAACCACGCAACTGAAAAAATTTACTCTGTATACAAATAAAAGCAAAAAGCTCCTTCCGGAGCTTTTTGCCGTTCAGCTTGTTTTGAAAATCACCTTTTGTCATAAACATACTGAGTAACTTCATCTCCGCTTGTACCTGATACGGTGCATTCGATCGAGAGTGTTTTCGGATCAATAAGGCTCCACACATCTTTGTCGAGATGTTCCCTGCCATCAACAAGTGACTTAGTTATGATCGTCAGGGTCTTCCCGTCGCTGGAAAATTTTGCAGTGGATTTGCTTTCAACCCCCTCGGATCTGTTGATACTCTCCTTCCCGTCGAGACTGTATTTGTTAACGTGCGTCATTCCGTCCATCCCTGAAGTGGTGGTGATCAGAAAATTACCTTCATGTTTAACAGTAATGCTTCCGCTGTTGGCCGCCGATGGACTGCTCTTCATAGAATTCAAAGCCCAGGTCCCTGCAAAATCGACTTTTTTATCCTGGGCGCTTATCATTGCAGGTGCAACAATCATAAATACAACTGCCAATGATACTAACCGCATTAAATCAGAAAGATTTTTTTTCATCGTCTTTGAATTTTAAGAGTTAATATTAAAAGAGGTTACAAATTACCTGACTAAATGTTCAACCGTGATAAAAAAATAATAGCTGATAGTTGCAGGAATGGCAGTTTCAAATATCCTGTGACCTGATAGATTCGCGATGTGGTTTTTATTCAGTTTTGCTTGTCAGATGCCAGAAACCGCACACATCGCATTTGTATGCGCGCATTTCTCTTACTCTGCGGTTCTCCCTGATGTACCTGATCATTTCCCGGGCCTCTTCTGCTGAATTATAGGTTTTCTTCCTGCATCGGGGCTCAATCGGGAAAATATTCCTGGTTTTTGGCAGTTTATAGACCATTTTTAAATTTAACAGCAAAAGTTATCCCGGAAATACGGATATTCCTGGAAGTATGATCATAATATATCAGATGTCAAAATTAATTATATTAATCATCATCGTCATCATTGTTATTTTGATGCTCTTCATGTGACGTATTACCTGTTCCCTTTGTGTCATAATAAATAATGAGGGTGCAAATATCCTTCATAAAATCAATTTTGCCGGTTTCAACACGGTTTATCTTTAATATGCCTGTCCTTTCGCGGAGGTCGCTGAGCAGCTTTTCATAATTTTCAGGTTTGATTAGATCTATCCTTTCATAAATGATTATTTTTGATGACTCATGCTTCAGGAGCCAGAGTTTTTCAAGGCCAAATGTTATAAAAACGAGCACCAGGTTAGTAAAGAAAAGATCTGCCAGACTTGTTTTTGACCCGGCAAGAGCATTGATGACAGAAATCCCGATAATCAGAAACAGATATGTCATTTCCTTAATCGGAATGGCGTTTGTCCGGTACCGGATGATCCCGAAAATTGCGAACAGCCCCAGGGCAAATCCAAGCTGAAGTTTAACACTCTCAAGGAGGAAACACAACAGAAAAACCACGCTGGATATCAGGATGTATGTAAAAAGGTAATCCTTCCTTTTTGTAGCCGGATAATATAGCCATCTGACAAGGATCAGAATAACTACTGCATTCAGTGCGAATCTCAGTACCAATTCCAGAAAATCCGGAATATCAATAATTTCAATTCCTGCAATTCCTGAATTGTCAGGCATTAAGACATCTGTAATACTCATTTTCAATCTTTTTAATCAACAGGAGCTTTGCTTTAACCGCGTTTTTCCTGCGAAGGTCATTGAATAAAGCTGTGCCGACGCAGTACTTGCTGAAACCGGTTGGATGAACCGGGTATTCCTTCAGGATGCTTACAATGGGAGACCTGCTGCCGAAGCCCTCTCTTTTCAGTTCAATAATGGCAATAAACGGGAAATTGATACGGTTCCCGTCCAAATCCGAAAAAGCTATATCGTAATCAATTGTAATCCGTTCATCAGATTCCGATCCCACAAAGGTGACTCTTTTAAAATAGTTGATAAGAACAGGTTTCAGCACCAGGGTTTTTTGCGGGATAAAATTCTTTATAAAATCAGATGCCTTGTCATCACATTTTTTGTCGGAAGTAAGATTATTCTCAATACGCCATTTTATTGTCCTGTTCTTTTTTGTTTTCCTTTTGACTTCCAGGTAGGATATGCCCGAAGCTTCGTATTTGCGGTATCGAACCTTATTTCTTTCAGGTTTCCCGATGACATGCTGATTGAAAAACATATAATCATCAGTGTCAAGATAGGTGGTCAGGTAGGAAAAAAATCTGAGCCCATTGATCTCCAGAATCCTGTATCCGCCATCCATCTTTATCAGGAGTTCCGGAATCCTGTTGACCGGCAGTAAATATTTGGTGTCAATCCGGTCCATCAGCCGCACATTATCCATCTCTTCCAATCCAATTGGATTAAATGAATTCAGAACATTATATATCTTCGGAACATGTATCATATGCAGTACTTTAAATCTGTTTCTTTGTTAATATGACCTGTTTAGTGTCCTGATCCCCTATCGCTCCGGCATCCGATTACAGGCATCTGATATAATTTTTTGACTTTTCTTTAAACAGGACTTAACTTTGATTTGTTAACAGAAAAATTATACTATAACAGGAAGGAAGCAAATTAATCAGGAGGCGAACTTCAAATTGATCATCATGATAATAAAAAACAGGATATGGCTTTACGTACTGGCTGCGACCTCTCTCTTATTTTTCAGCTGTAATGATGATAATAGAGTCTTTGGTCCGGCGAATCCATGGATTGAATACGGTAGCATGACTGACAAAGACGGGTTTACTTATAAAACCATTCAGATTGGCACACAAACCTGGATGGCAGGGAACCTTAAAACCACAAAGTACAATGATGGAACATCGATTTCGCTCGTAACTGAGGCGACAGCATGGAATAGTACCCAGGCGCCAGCCGGATGCTGGCAGCAAAATAATGCAGCCTTTAAAATTACCTATGGCCTGCTTTATAACTGGTACACGGTTAATACAGGCAAATTATGTCCTGACGGATGGCATGTACCTTCCGATACGGAATGGACAACACTTTTCAGTTACACCGGTGGCCTGGATATTGCCGGAGGAGTGTTGAAAGAGAAGGGTACATTGCACTGGCATAGTCCTAATACCGGAGCCACAGACGTCTATGGCTTTCGGGCACTTCCGGGCGGCACCCGGCTTGACAATCCTGATGCCCTGTTTGATAATCTGTTTGAAGAGGGTTCCTGGTGGACTTCCACATCATTCAGTGCAAACAGGGCTACCTGCATTCTCATGAATGATAACACCAGCGCTGTTCAGAAGCTCCTGTCAAATAAAAATTCTGGCATGTCTGTGCGATGTATCAGGGATTATTAGACTATTTTCTCCTGAATACCTTTTCTCAGAATTTGCTGATCCCCAGTGTCAGCATACTTTTATGATCAGCCTGACCGGCTTTCGGGCAGCTTTCAAGGGTAAAGCTTGATTTTTTATCAATTTACCACTATATTTGGACTGCATAAAGGGGATTTAGCTCAGTTGGTTAGAGTATGTGACTCGCAGTCACAAGACAAGGGTTCGACTCCCTTAATCTCCACCACGTAACCCGGATAAAATGCCGGGTTTTTGTTGATCAAAATTAAGCCTCCGGAGCTGTTTTCCCGGAGCTGGTTAATCTGAGATTGTTTCAGGTATCTGAATACTCTTTAATCAAATTTACCCTGATTAAAATATAAATTTCCAATTTGAATATATGCCCGCTCATTTTACGGATCCAATGCAACCGCCCTCACATGTTCCGATATATTTCGCATGATTATTTGCGAACTTTTACGTAATCGGATAAGTCGTGCATGACAACCCTGGTCACTTCTGAGACACTCATCTGGATTTTTTACCTGATATTAGTTGCGGAGAATTGGAAACTTTATAAATTTGAAAGGGACTCGGATCAGAATTGAATCAGCGATGACCCGGTAATATAACTTACCGGGGTATTTATGTAATGAATTAATAACAGAAATACCTATGAAGTCAATATACAAAAGAGAAATTTCAGCAGACTATTTCAGGCCTCTGAGCAGCTTCAGATACAATCCCTGCTATCACCCTCATGTTGCCAGTAAAAAACAGCTTGTTTTAGCCAGAAATCTAAGCAGAAGTTACCAATTTCCTGAAGGGAATATTTTGCGACTCATTATGTACACTGAAATTGCGTTAAATAATGCCGTTGACAGAGATATCGAATTATCTTATTCAGATTTATCAGAAATAATTGAGTTTGAAAGAGAACCTGAGCCCATTGATAAATTGGTATTTAAGAGTAAAAACAAGTCTTTTGAAATTGTGAATCCATTTATAATTGACCACTTGTATTATTCTATTATTGATCTTTTCAATTTTCAACAGACAATAAAGAAGAGAAGATCTGTAGAAAAAATTTCAACAGACGAGCCAAAAAAGAAAGTTGCAGCAGAGTTGTTCGATGAACTGACGCAAACAGAGAAAATATCACATGGAAAGTCGTATTGCATCATAGGATTTATCTTTTGTCTTTATAACATTCATCTGGAATCAGAGAGTCCATTATTATCAGAGAATCATTACAATAAACTAATTAAAGAAGATCCCGGTATCAAGGAAACTTACTTACAATATCTCGCGGGACGAATTAAATCTTATTTCAACTAATAATAGGATCACTCAGGTAGGGAGGAATTCCGTAACCCTGGTTATGGACATTTCCCCCCCTTTATTGCCAGGATTACCTGAAAATGTAACAAAAGTGTCAGAAAATGATACGAATGGGGTAGTCTTTGTCATTAGGGTTGTCGAACTTTGTATAAGAATTTAACGGATTTAACGTGTCCTTTTCGCCAAATACAAGGTTTTGAAACATCGTCAGTATGCACATAATCCTTATTTACCTGAATTTTTATAAAAAAATTTTGTTCCGCTATTGTCTAACCAAAATCATTGCATTATGAAAACACTAACAGTTGTTCTAGCTCTGCTGCTCTTTCTCGGCTTTACTTCCAATAATTCCATAAGTCAGCCAGTCAGGGAAGTGTTTGAAAATTATTATGATCTGCCATTTGATTGTTTGAATCAAAATCTCGCAGGTTGGCTGACAGTCGAAAGGATTACTATTAATAACCATAAGCAGGTCCGTCATTACGGAACTCTTATAGGACAATCAGATGGTCTTGAGTATTATGCAGAAATGATAACCAATATTGAAGATAAAGCAAATTGGGATGAATTTGGGCAGGAGGCAATAACTCAAACCTGGCCTGCAAATTATCATTTATACAGAGATGGCAAACTGTTTGCCATAATACATTTTTCCTACCATTACACTGTAAACGCAAATGGTGAATGGGCTTCATATCACGGAGATACCTTCGAATGTAATCTTGTTGGTGAAGGGAGGTTTAAATAATTCAACATATCAGTTAAGCATCTTTTAAAATATATCAGACACCGGAAATCATTTCCGGAGCCTTTCTTTAACTAATTATCTGACCCTCACTTGACTTTGGTTTCAGGATAGTGTAATTTTACTTGTACTTAACAGAGTTATTCCTGATGGCTCAGAAAACCACTAGTTTTGAAAGGTTCTGGAAGGAACTTAAGAGGCGGAAAGTCTTTGGGATAATCACTACCTATGCCGCCACTGCATATATTGTTATTGAGGTAACAAATAATCTTGCAGTCCCGTTGCATTTACCTGATTGGTTTGCCTCTTTGGAACTGATAATACTTGTAACAGGATTACCGGTTGTTGTTATTCTGTCATGGGTTTTTGATTTTACCCCTCAGGGGATAAAGAAAACCGAATCATATGAACAATCAGTAAAGGCAGAACCTCAGGCAAAAACTTTAAAGCGAAGGCTCAGGCCCAGTTATGTCCTGAATGCTGTTTTATTAATAGCTGTTGTAATACTTGCTTATCCCAGGATTTTCAAACGTCATTCGCTGGAAAATCTCAGAAACAAAGGAGGAATATCTGTAGCTGTGATGCCATTTCAAAACCTTACAAATGATACTGTCTGGGATATCTGGCAAAGCGGGATTCAGGATGAATTAATAACATTGCTTACATTCTCCGATGAATTAAAAGTGAGGCAAAAAGAGACCACCAATACCCTTCTTAAAAGTAAAGGCCTTACCAACTATGCCTCGATTGCACCTGATGTTGCCAGCATGATCTCAAAGAAACTGGATGCCGACATATTTATTCATGGCAGCATAAAACAGGCTGGTGAGACAATGCGGTTAAATGCCCAGCTTATTAATTCGTCCAATGAAGAAATCTATAAATCCTTCCAGATCGAAGGCAAAAGCGACAAAATTCTCCATTTAACCGACTCGCTTTCAGATATGGTGAGGAACTGTTTAATAATAACCAAATTAATAAAGAACCTGCCTGCTAATGAACAGAGATTGCCCCCGACAAACTCATCTGAGGCATTCAGGTGTTACCTTATTGGAGAGATTGCCCGAAGCAAAAGAGATTACCCCGGGGCAAGGAAATTGTTCTCGCAGGCCCTGGCTATTGATTCAAATTTTCATTTTATTAATTTATTGCTTTCAGTAGCTTGTGTTAATGAGGGGTTATATGAGCAAGCAAAAGAATGGAGTATTAAAGCCTACGATAAAAGAGATCAGATGTCTCCAAGGGCAAGGTTAGTTACCGAAAAAAATCATGCCGGCTTCTTTGGAACTCCATTCGACGAGCTTAAATACCTGCGGCAATACCTTGAGATTGATGACCAGTTTCCCGGAACCTATTATGATATTGGCCTTATCTACTATACCATGTATGAGTATGACAAAGCAATTCCTGAATTTGAAAAAGCTCTGGATTTGTATGATAAAATGGATGCCAGGCCCTGGTGGATATTCAATTATTCACTGCTTTCATATGCATATCATGCAACCGGCCAGTACAAAAAAGAAAAGAATCTGTTTAAAAAGGCAGACCGGGATTTTCCTGAAGATCCCGCAATGATCTGGCAGAAAGCTTTGCTTTCGCTGACTGAAGGAGATACTATTTCAGCAAATAACCTTATTGACAAATATAAGACTTTACGCAAGGAAAGGTCATGGTCAGATGCGGGCATTGCTTATAGTATAGGTGAGATTTACAAAGAAGCAGGTTATCTTGACAAAGCGGAGGAGTATCACAGGCTGGAAGTTTCATTAGAACCTGCCAATCCCGACAGACTCTGGGATCTTGGATGGTTCCTTATCGATAAGGATCGCAACATCGAAGAAGGCTTGATATTAGTTGACAGTGCACTGGAAATAAAACCAGATTTTTATTGGTATCTTGATGCCAAAGGCTGGGGATTATATAAACAGGGTAAATTTGATGAAGCCCTGAAGTATCTTGAGAAATGCCATGATTTAAGTCCATCCTACAGACACAACGTCCATCTTCATCTCGAAGCAGCGAGAAAGGCTGTTGCCGGGCAGAAGAATAATTAAAGGACAGCCGGATTTGACATGGTGCTGGCTTCTTTCTTATCTAAAAATGAGTCTGATTCGAACATTTCCATTAATTAATTTGTATAAGTATTGGCCAGCATTCCTCTTAGAGAATCCCTTTCCTTAAAGGGAGTCCTTATGTTATAAACATGGAAGCTTTTAAAAAAGCAAGGGGGGAGCTGGCTTCTTAAATAATTTATCACATGATATATACCAGTCATTGACTGTTGAAAGTTCCTTTGACCTTTCAGGCTTATTCCCCTCTGGATGTCCCTGTAAAATAAAATTGTATTTGGCTTAAACAGGGTGTAACTTTGTAGAACAACTAAGTCATTGAAATTAATTTATAAAGCCTAAAGGTATGAGAAAAGTAATTTTATTAAGTCTGATTATTGCATCAATAATTGGAAGTTGTACTCAGGCTAAGAAATCTCCGCTTGAAGGAGCTTGGAAGATAGTTGAATACGGTCAGTGGCATATCACTGATACGAGCTTAAAGGCCATGTTTAATAATGGATTAATCAAAATGTGGTCAAAGGATTATTTCACATTTGTGGGGTATTTCAGACCTGATACAAGTATCCACCAGTACCATGGTGCAGGAATTTATACCCTGAATGGTAATAAATATGAAGAATATATAATATACAATGACTACAAACCATTAGTTGGAACAAAATTCAAAGCATTGCTGGAAATCAGGAATGATACCCTGATTCAAAGATATAATTCAGATAACACGAATAGCTGGGAGTTGCGCGACGGGTACACTACGGAAAGATATATAAGACTGAAATAAAGCAGAGAAGAAGTAAAATCACCCTTTCCCCCTTCTCCCTATCCCCTGTTCCTGGTTTTTACAGGCTTTGCGGGGATTATTTATTTTGTTTCGAGGCCTTTCCGGCAGGCAGCTCAACTAGTTTAATATTCCGGAAATGAATCTCTGCCCCTTCTGATTCGAGGCAGAGGTATCCCTTACTCTTTGATGACTGGCTTATTCCGTTAACAAACTTCCCGTTCACAGAAAGCTTAATGACACCATCAACGCATATAACATCGTAAATATTCCAGTTACCGCGTCCAAGGCACCTGTTCTCAACCGACTTGCTCCTGGTTAACCTGGGATTGTCAGGAACTGTCTTTACTCCTCCTACCCCGAAGAGTTCACCATGCACATACGCCTCGGGAGGTACGACGCCATCCTTTGTATTAATCTTCACCCAGTCGAGTTCGAGCATCTGTACTTCAACACCATCGGGCAGGCGTGATTCTTCAGCCGGATCAGCCCCTGACCAGACAAATACGCCGGAGTTGCCTCCCGGTTCAATGTGCTTCCATTCGATATGTAAAATGAAATTTTCATATTGCTTTTCAGACCGCATAACACCTATTGGTTTGCCTGAACATATCAGTATTTTTTTATGCTTTGACCAGGTGGTTTCATCCGTATTTACATTAATCCATTTCAGCGGAATATTTTTCGAGTGTGGTGCGGGAGTAATGTCCCTCAGAATTACGGCTTCACCAAACTTAATTACAGGTGTTTGGGATTTGGAATCAATGCTGATGAACATCAACAGAACCAGGCCGGGCAGGGCAGGAAATACATTCTGTGAATATTTCATAGTTTTAAGGTTTTACATCCTTCTAAAACTAAGCATTTTAATCCAACTAAACTAATTTTGACCTGTGTTATGGTGAGTCGTAAATTTGTTTAGCTATAAATAGAAAAGGAATCGGAAGAGTTTAAACTATCGAATTCCTGTATCAATCTCTATATTGAGTTTGGTTACGTTATCTGATATTATTGTAACTTCAACAGGCAGGTTGCTGCTGCCAATATTGCTTATGTCTTTTTCAAGAACAATTAAGTAGGTTCCCTGGACGAGCTCCGTCGTGTATGAGCCATCCAACGAAGGGATAAGCTGAGCTATCTTTCTTCTGCCATCAGGCGACCAGACAGTAACCGGATAAGCTTTATAAGTCTCAGCAGTTGGCAGGCAACCCGGATCAGGGGGGTCCGTTTCAACAGGACAAATTGGACCTATTGAGACTATTCCTTCAAGGAAACCAACATCCCGGGTACTCTGTTTATTGCATCCCGAAATCAGGAGCAGTCCAAAGAGCATGGTTACACTTAGCAAAACATTTTTTCTGAATCTTCCCATTTTCCTGAATATGGTTCAAGGTTTTTGCGCAACAATTATGCCAAAACGACTCAAACCAGCCGTCGTCCTGAATACAAAATGTATTACATCTTCTGTATATCAAGTTAAATCTATGACCGGATTTTGTAAACATTTTAAAAGTACCAAAGAAGTTCTGATGAAATTAGTTCATTATTGAGCCTTTTCCAGAAGTGACACATATCATTTTGTCCAGGCTGAAAACCGGGCTTCGGGGACATTTGGTTAAATAAAATTGACTTCCGCTTTTGCAGGGTGTAACTTTGTATTTGCTAATCATATCAATGAAATTCTTTGTAGTTATCCCTGGAGACCAGAACCCAGTATAAAACGGGGCGATTCCGAAAAGCCATAAGAGTAGGAGAACAAATCATATCTGCTAAATCATGAAAAGGTTCATAATGCTATTTATTTTCGCTGCTACTGCTTTCCTTTCGCAGGCACAGGAAAAGGGATTACCTGGAACATGGAACATTATTGAATGTGCGTATATAACAAGTAACGGAACAGAGAAAGTCATGGATGAACAGGTTAAAGCCGGAACTGCAATAACAGATTATATGTTTATGGCGGACGGCAAATACAAAATGTCTAGCAATATGTCCGGTTCCGGTACAATGGATACTTATGAAGGTTCCTGGAAAACATCAGATAATAACCTTACTATGACTCTGACTGTCGACAATCAGCAAATGGAAGTAGTATGGAAATATGAATTCAGGGATAATGTACTGGTTTTGTCACGTACCAGTCCTGACGGAACAATAACTGTAGCTAATTCCTTTAAGAAAAAATAGTTGATCAGGTACATATCACTCTCTTCTGGCATTTCATCAGCAACATCCCGGACTAAAGAAGTCATCCCTGACAGGTAAGCGATTGATGAATCGTTATCAAGATAACTGCTCGCTGATCCTCCAAAGCTTTTCCTGCAGTTCCTTATCATATGAATAAGCAGATGATCTGAGCGCTTTCCCGTTGAACTTATAAAACCTGCCGTTTGTATCCGGGTAATTCGCGCCAACGGATAAATTACAGATAATCTTTGCAGCTTTATCAGGTCTGCCCGATATCAAACGGGTAATATTTCTCAGGAATAACGGCATTTCATTCGTGAGGTCAGATCTTACAAGCCCGGGGTGCAGCGCTGATGCGGTGACTCCCGTTCCATGGAGGTGCCGTGCAAGGGAGTAGGTAAACATAAGGTTCATCATTTTTGAAGCACCAAAGGCATTCAGTGCCGAAAAATTCTTTTCACCCTGCAGATCATCAAAGTTAATTGTTGTAACCGACGGCGCTGTTATTGTTATTATCCTTGATGGCTTACCTGCTTTTAAAATATCAGTCAATCGGGTTGTCAGTATGAAAGGAGCCAGATGATTAACTTCAAACATCATTTCCAGGTTATCTGCTGTTATTATCCTTTGACTTTTAAATACAGCGGCAATATTAATTAACGCTTCCAATCTGCTGTATTTATGTCTGATCAGGTCAGCCGCACTTTTAACCGACCTGATATCCGAGAAATCGGCAGTTAAAACAACAATATCGTCATTCCCGGTTTTCTCTGAGATTTCATTCCTGACTAATTCCAGCCTTTCTTTATTCCGTGCGAGGAGTAACAATGCCGCTCCCGTTTTTGCAATCTCTATAGCTGTGGCTTTGCCGATTGTGCCTGTCGCACCTGTAATAAGGACGGTCTTATTCATACAGCTTATAACACATATACTGAGAAGTTTGTTGACTCAAAACTGTGTTAAGAACAAAGTATGTTTTCAGCAGGAGATTCTTAATACCACAGATTAGTTTTCTCTTAGTCATGAGGAATCCAGATTGGAAAAACAATCTGAATACTTTAAAACCTGGGATGAATATTACTCAAGCGCCATGTTTAGTTTACCTATATCCTCATTATTAGGAATAAAATTCCAACTAACAAAATCAAATTGCCAATTATCATCGTTTTTCACGAGATGGTATATCATACGAATAGGTATCTTTTCACTAAAGGCTTTGAAAAACATCTGCTCCAGGGCTATTGCTGAATTACCATCAGCAGTAATACGTATTTCACGTTTATCAATTGAATAATTCACTACCAGGGAGGTATCAGCCAACGATTGTTTCATCATGTCTGACAGTTCAGCCTTACTTAGTAATTCCCTGGAATCTGTTCCGCAATAAAGACCATCTTCAGTTAAAAGGTTCATAAGGGTATTAGCATCCTTTGCGTTCATAGCCGAATTATACTTATCTAATAAAGCAGTAACGGCTAACTTTGCGGCACCTGCATCAACAGGAACAATCCTGGTTTTGGTCTGGCAAGCAGTAATTATAATCATTGCTGCAAGAATGGTGAAATAAATCTTTTTCATTTTTTGAGTAATGGTTTATTTATGATAAAGTTATACCATTATGTAACCGAAGTCAAATAAATTTTAAATCCAAACCAATATCTCCCTCACATGTATGATATTTAATTTCTGTAAGAAATACGTAAAAGAATTATGGGATAAATGATATCCGGACAGAGCAGCACTGCCTTATTTTTAGAGGTCATTAATCCAAATATTCCTCCGGCATAGAACAGCCATTTTTTGAAAATTAATGTAATTTTGAGTTTATGGATTTGAGAAACCTAATTTAACAGGCAGGCATGGATTCCCGCTATTTGATTTTACTCTACATTCTGGTTTTCCCTGGTCTTATTTCAAACGGCCAATTCAATTCTCCTTTAAACCCTGAACAAGTAGTGATCAATCCGGATTTGATAATCCAGGTTGGTGCATTCCGCCAGGAATCCGAATTCTCTGGTATTGAAAAGTCGGCTTTCAGCTGTTCTTGACAAAACTGTTATTATAGTTGCTGAAGATGGATTTTTTAAGGTGCGGATAACAGGATTTTCAGGCCAGGAAGAGATGGAAAAACTATATCCCGCACTTTCCTTTCTCGGAATTAAGAACTTCTGGGTATTGCCGGTAAAGAAACAGGAAGAAATTAAGCCGCAGGCTGTTATGCAACCTGATACTGCCAAAAAACCGGAAATTGAGAATGCATCTTTACCTGATGTGGCGGAAGAAATATCCATTGCACCTCAACCGGCTATTGCCCTGCAGGTGGAGGTATTCCATAACGAATCGAAAGCGTTGAAGGCACAGAAAAGGATCACAACAAAACTCAATCTGCCTGTTGAGATTGTTCAGGAATGGGAATACTACAAAGTATTTATAACCGGATTCTATACCACAGAAGAGGCCAAAAAATACTACTCTGCCCTTGCAAAACTGGGATACCCTCAAATATCGCTTATAGAGAACTTCAGGAAGAAGTGATAGCTAAGTTTCCTTTTAAACCACATTATTACACAGTCCGGGACCCTGGTTCCGGGCTTTATTAATTCTACTAATCCTTAAATCAAATAATTATGAAAACTCAACATACAAATATATTTCAGGTAAGACTTGTTTATTCAACTAAAAACAAAGCTATGCATAGGCATCTTTTTGCTGGAATGGCCTGGAATAAAAATTCTTGCCAGAATGCACCTTAATAAGTATTTAAGTAAGGGTATTGGCATAGGTGTAGCATTTCTTATTTGTGTTCCGGGAATTTTAGTTGGTAAAACAGGGGCAATAATTTGTCCTATCAGAAAGAAATGACGAAGTATTATATCTGCGTCATTCCCTTCCACAGGCTAACCGGAGAATGATAATAAATAGTCAGTATTGTAGTGCAACTTCTAAATTGGGAATGGTGTTTCTATTGACCAGCACTCTGAAATCAGCTCAGGGATTTTTGCTTAAAAAAAATTGACTTTGGCTTTTTGCCGGTGTAAATTTGTCAAAGAATCTGGTTAATCAGGAAGTGAAGAATTGCTATCGAAGTAAATCATATCTGACTTCTATTTATAAACTAAAATCTTTCAATTATGAAAACAAAAACACTTCTGTTTTTATGCCTGATACTGGGGTTTTCTTTTATCCAGCTTTCTGGACAACCCTTGAAGAAAGGTGCTGTAGTCTGTGTAAATACCTTTACCTATACGCTTAATCCTGATGTAACATTGAATCAATTTCTAAATTTTTATATTAATAAGTACATTCCGGAATTTGAAAAAAATTATCCAGGGGTAAAAACGTATGTGCTCTGGGGTGACAGAGGGGACAAAAAGAACCAGATGGGGACAATGGACGTTTATGAATCTGTTGCAGTGAGAGATAAATATTACCCGGTTGAAAATGATTCCACAGTGTCCGATGCCGTCAAAGTGGCAAGTGAGAAAATGAAAGCTTTGGACGCTGAGATGAGTAAATTTTTCCTCGGAGGTGGAGTAAGAACTTACACTGATTGGATTATGAAATAATATTTCTTTTAAAGCCCCGGATATCAGTTTCGGAGGTTTTTTTAACCAAAAGCTCTCAATACCGGGGCTTCATTTTTTACAGGTAAAGTCTCAAGCTCATTTCAGCCAATTTCCTCTTTCGAGGCTATTTCTCCTTCAAAATGTAACCAAATTATCATTTTTTGATACAAAAGTGGTAGACATTGATACCAGGACAACCGAACTTTGCCTTTGGAAATACCTGGGAAATCAACATTAATCAGAATAAATGAGGCTATTAGTTTGAAAATCAAAAAACAGGAAGTTTTATGGAAACAAAAAATTATCATTTTGCCTCAGGCAGACGGAAATTTCTTACCAGACAATTACCTGCCGGGGCTCTGGTGTGCCTTGGATGTAAAAATTTATTGGCAGCTACAGGATTGCACTGTGGATCACAGGAAGTAGTCCAAAAACCAAAATATCAGATGAACTCAGGGATGACCACTGAAGAAGTGTTTAAATTCACATATGGTTACAGCCTGCCTGTGTTTCAGTATATGGAAAAGAAAATAGGCAAGGAGAAACTAATTGAGTTACTTAAAGGAGCATCGGTTGAAAACTCTGAAGCATTAATGAGGTCTTTCACGAAGGGGGTTCCTGGTAATATGAAAGCTCTTTCAGATATGGTGAAGACCTGGATGTCATCAGCTCCCTACGACAAAGCTTTTTCTTATACAATAACTGAAGAGTCGGATACAATACTTGAAATGAAGTACACGGAGTGTCCTGCGGCAAAGTTCTACCGGGAGATGAATGCTTCAGATATCGGATATGCAATTGAATGTTCCAGCTCAGATCAAATGGCTAAAGCATTTAATCCAAAGATGGAAGCAAAAAACATTAAAAATATGATGAAAGGTGATGATGTTTGCATAGAACGGTTTATTCTGAAAACGTAAGTTATGGTTTAGAGAACCATTTAACATTTTAAATACATTAACCGATTCGAAACATTATATCAGTAATAAGATGAAGGCAATCCATTATTTACCCACAAGCTTTCTGCTACTTTTATGTGTTTTGAATCTCTACCTTGGAATTATTACCAGGCCCGATCCCAGTTTTGTTATATATATAGTTTTTGGTTTAGTTTATTTTACTCTAGGGGTGTTATTGATTAGCAAAATGAGGTGTGCCGAATTTCTTGGATTCATTATACCTCTGGCAATAGTGTTTATTTACCCATTAATCGTGGATTTTAAAAATCTGCATCCATGGTCGTCCGGTATGTTAGGAGCTATTAATGCATTAGTTGTATTATGTTGTCTATATCTGTTATTGGTAAAAATTAAGAATTAATTCATAGTTATAAAATTATAGATAGTAGCCCACAAAATCAGTAAGGGATTTTACTTTGTTAATGTTGTTAATAGGTTTAGTATAACAAATTGATTTGTTTAAATAAACATGACTTTGCTCTTAACATTAAGCGTTTGGGATTGTTTATAGTTTATATAGTTCAAATTATTAACAATCACAATCCTTTAAAATGAAAACAATTAGATTGCTACATGGTGTTTTGCCGGCAGTTGTTTTGTTTTTAGCCCTTTCATGTCAGAAAGAAGCCGGTGATGAGCTACAATTGCAAGAAGGAAATGCTAAAAGTTCTGTTAAGGCAGAAGTTCCACCATTTAACCTTGAAGTCATCCTTCGTGGTGAAGGGCAACAGTTTGGTCTTGTTAAATTCCGTCAGGATGTTGACCCTGAGAAAATCGTTTCACTGGAGACCTGGGTCCGTGATCTTGAGCCAAACCACGCTTACCTGCTGCAACGGGCAGTGGATGCCATTAATGTCGTTGATGGTAACTGTACAAGTACTGGTTGGCTTACATTAGGGAAAGGATTGGTTGACCAGTCAATTCTCACGGATGATAAAGGTACGGGTAATGAATACTTATTCAGAGATATCTCAGCGATTCCTTCCGGATCACATTTTGATATTCACTTTAGGGTGATTGATGCGACAACTTCGGCTGTAGTACTGAATAGTGATTGTTATGATTATGTTGTAAGGTGATAAGAAATGTTCATAATATTTAGGTGGAATAATGCAAAGTAAATAAGCGTATTTGGACTTTTATATTTCAGCAATAAAGAATAATCATAAACAAAAGAAGCCCTCGATGCCGGAGGGTTCTTTTATTTTTAAAAAGGCGGCATTTCCTGATATGTGGAATAAATGTCTTCTCCTTTTATTGTCACAAATTCAGATGGGATTCCAGTCATGATGCGGACTACTGCATGACCAGCTTCGTGGAAAGCTACAGTCTAAGTTTTCACTCAGGGGGTTAGCGTTATGGTTAGTTTTAACCATCCTTAAGAGCGGTTCCAAAACTGCGGGCACACTAACCATCATAAACCTTTCACTTAATGTGCCATTAATTGCACTCTACATAATTTTTTAGCAGGACCACTCGCTAAAAAAAATTGACTTTGGCTTTTTGCTGGTGTAACTTTGCAGGTACATTCAATAATCCTCTTATTTAAAGATTTAAGCTAAGGAGAACGCACTGGTTATATTCAGAAAAAATCTTAAAACAAAGGAGGTAAAAATGAACACTTATATCACATTAATGAAACTGACAGATCAAGGGGCGAAAGATCTGAAAACAGCACCTAAAAGAATTGAGGATGGCTTAAAAATGTTTGAAAAAATGGGTGGAAAATTGATTTGCTTTTATGCTACGATGGGAGAATATGATTATATCGGTATAGGAGAAGCACCCAATGATGAGGTTACTACTGCATTCAATATCGCTTTAAGTACTCTTGGGAGTGTAAGAACAACGACCATCAAAGCATTTACGATCACGGAGTTCGGAGACATCATCAAGAAATTACCGTAAAGAATCGGTTTTTATTGGATTTGAAATTGGATGTGCCAGTGTGTTTTTCATTTTATATTATCACATAGATTCAATTTTCTTCTACCTTGCAAGACCACAATTGGTTATAGATCTCTCCCCGGAAGAGCAAGCACAATAGAATACAATATGGTTGACAATAGTTCGTCACTTGACTTTAGTATCAGGATAGCATAACTTTACAAACATAAAGCCAAAAAGATATCTGATGGCTCAGAAAACCAACAGTCTTGAAAGGTTCTGGAAAGAGTTGAGGAGACGTAAATCCTTCAGGGTGATTGCTATGTACGCGGGGACGGCATTTATTATCCTTGAGGTAGTAAATAACCTTGTAAATCCTTTGAGATTACCTGAATGGACTCCTACATTGGTTGTTGTTCTGCTCATAATTGGATTCCCATTTGCGATTATCTTTTCATGGGTCTTTGATATAACTCCAGAGGGAATCAGGAAAACTGAGTCAATCGAAGAATCTGAGAAAACAGTAACTGAAAAAAAGCCTGTTTATAGGATGTTCCACACAAGCAATATTATAATAGCTGCTTTGATTATTGTGGTTGTTATACTCGCTTATCCAAAAATTTTCAAACGAGGTGCGCTGGAAAAATTGAGATCATCAGGAGAACGAATATCTGTTGCAGTGATGCCATTTCAAAATATGACAAATGACACTATGTGGAATGTCTGGCAGGATATGATCCAGATTAATTTAATAACCTCACTTTCAAATGCTGAGCAATTAAAAGTCAGGCAGATAGAAACTATTAACAGTTTACTTCAAGGCAAAGGTCTAGTAAATTATGCTTCAATCTCACCTTCCCTTGCCAGTTCTATCTCCCGAAAGCTGGATACTAATGTTTTCATTTATGGTAGTATTGGTAAAGCAGGTTTTACAATACGTGTTAATGCACAACTTATCAACTCAAAAACGGAAGAAGTTTTTAAATCTTTTCAGATAGAAAGTTCAGGAAGGGAAGAAGAGATATTTCATTTGATCGACTCGCTTTCAATGATGGTAAAGAATTTTCTTATAATAAATAAATTGGGAAAAGGGATACCAATTGATTATCAGAAATTTGTAACTACCAATTCTGCTGAGGCTTACAGATATTATATTTATGGGGAAAATGCTTTTAAAAAATCTGATTTTTACACGGCGCGGAATTGGTACCTGCAATCAATTGCTATCGACACAAACTTTACTGATGCATATATTATGCTTTCTTCAACATATCAATATCAAGGAATTTATGATCAGGCAAAAAAATGGTCTCTTAGGTTATACGAGAAAAGAGATATTTTGCCCATGTATCAGAAAGTATATGCTAATTGGGGGTATGCACGTTATTTTGAAACACCTCATGAAGAAATTAAATACCTGGAACAACTTCGGGAACTTGATGATCAGATACCATTTATGTATTACTTAATAGGTGGAGATTACCGGAGATTGCAAGAATATGATAAAGCGATCCCATATTATGAAAAAGCATTGGGCATTTATCATAAATGGGATGTAAAACCATGGTGGACAAACTACTATACTGAACTTGGAAGGGCTTATCATAAAACTGGCCAGTACAAGAAAGAGAGAAAAACTTATAGGAAAGCTGAACGGGATTTTCCTGACGATCCTTCCCTGATTTACTGGCAGACTGTATTGGCATTATCTGAAGGCAAACAAAAAGAAGTAGATAATTATGTTTCGAAATACAAATCAATTCGTAAAGAAAATTCTGCATCTGAGGCAGAAATAGTCACAAATCTGGCTGGAATTTATTCCGAGGCGAATATACCAGATAAGACGGAGAAATATTATAGGGAAGCACTCTCACTGGAACCGGATAGTGCTGAAAGGCTTAATAATCTTGCTTATTTTCTGATTGATAAGGATCAAAATACTACTGAAGGTCTGCAACTTGTTGAAGCTGCATTGAAATTAAGTTCTGATGATTATAATTACCTGCACACTAAAGGTTGGGGATTATTTAAGCAAGGAAAATATCAGGAGGCACTTGACATCCTTCAGAAAAGCTGGGATTTAAGAAGACAATATGCTATTTACGATCATGAAGCATATCTTCACCTCGAAGCAGCAAAAAAGGCTGTTGCCGGTCTGAGTACTAATAATCAATGAAATAAGGCATATCAAGTTTTTGGGGACAACTTCTATTATGTTGTTTTACTGCATTATGCATTAAACCTCAATGATAGTAACCTGAGGGATTTTGGGGGTGAGCAATCCGGACCAGACCAATAATTTTAGTACTGATAATTTTCCTGTTTGCCGGCATCGCATTCTGGACATTCTCAGGAGAGACGGCAAACTAAATAAATGAAACATCTGCAACCAGGACAAAAAAAAATACACCTGGCTCACAATAAATTGGTCTTAAACGGTGCGAAGCACCCGGTGGTGAGACCCGGTTGAATAAAATTCCTCAACTCGAATCATCCATTGGGGATTTAAAGGGAAATTCCTATGATGGAACAGATATCCTCGCAACAACTTTAATCATTAATTTGTTTTGTTCATGTAACAGATTCACAGACGATAAGAGATTAGACATGACAGAAAAATTATTACTTGACGAGATTAAAGCGAATAGATCTCCATCAATCCAGTATTCACTGTTTAATAAAGACAGTATACTCAAAAGATATGCTTTTGGTTTTGCCGATATCGATAACGGATTAGAAGTGGATGAAAACACAACCTATAATGCTTATTCCGTTACTAAGACATTTACAGCTTTGGCAATTTTACAAATTGCTCAACGCAATATACTTAGCTTAGATGACTCGATCAAAAAATATCTTCCTGACATCCCTTATGATTCTGAAATTACTATAAAACAAGTATTATCCCATTCAGCTGGTATACCCAACCCAATTCCCTTAGGCTGGATACACCTTAGTAATGCTAAAATAACTTTTGACAGAGATCAATTTTTCAAAAGTATTCTTTCTAAACACAACAAGACGAAATCAAGACCAAATGAAAAATATGCCTATTCGAACCTTGGCTACGTTCTGCTGGGACAAATTATAGAGAAAGTATCAGGGATTAAATACGAAGAATATATCCAAAACAACATTATTAAACCTCTTGGGATTCCAGAGACCGAAATGGGATTTGAAATTCAGGATCCCCGCAAACATGCAATAGGATATCATAAAAGGCTCAGTTTTTCCAACGTAATTCTGGGATTCTTTATTGACAAGTCAAAATATATGGGCAAAGCCGGATCAAAATGGAAACCTTTTAATCCATTTTATGTTAATGGGCCCTCTTATGGTGGATTAATAGGAACACCAGATTCTTTTATAAAATATATTCAAGAACTTCTTAAGCCTGATTGTCAATTAATCACAAATGACTACAAGAAGTTACTTTTTTCGGAAAACTATACCTCCGGTAACAAACCAACGGGAATGTGCAACTCATGGTTTAAAAGTCAACTAAATGGGAATTATTTACTTCACACATGCAGGTGGTGGCGGTGGTTATTATTGCGAAATCAGAATTTATCCCGATTTGGGATTAGGTAGTTTAATATTCTTTAATCGGACCGGTATGTCAGATCAAAGATTTCTGGACAGAACAGATAAGATATATTTGGAAAATTGTGAAAGATGAGGTTTGTAAAAAGTTGACAGTTGCTGAGGCTTCTCGTCCAGATTGCCAGCCTGCAGGCCCCTTCAGTAAAGCGTAATAACCAAAAAGGATCTGCTAAATAAGCAGGTCCTTTGAGTTGACCCACCTGGGCTCGAACCAGGACTCTGCGGAACCAAAATCCGACGTGTTGCCAATTACACCATGGGTCAAAATCTCCGTTTCCGGTGCTGCAAAATTAGGAATTTTTTTTATTCCTGACAGCCAAACACAGTTTTGGGATGATTAAAGATTTCTTTTAACCCCATCAGAGGGGCAGAGTGGCAGCTAGGCCGGGTTGGGTATCAGTTTATCATACGGGCTCCTGATCATTCCGCTCACCTCAACAACGCGGAACGGACAATCGACAAATGACCTGAGGATAAACCCGAGCTCGCACATATCCTCATCTCCATGCTCATAATACCAGGTTATCTTCGCTTTTTCTGTCAGACCTTTCATCGCTGATATCTCCTTGATAATATTATAGATCCACTTCGTAGAGCTTGTGTTGATGTACTCAAATCCAAACTCGATGCACGTATCCTCATCTGAACCCTTTACATAATTTCTTATCCATTCAAAGACCGGCCGGTAAAAATCACCCGTATTCACAGGGATCGACCTCCCCAGAACGGAAATCTTTCCAGGTTCCAAAATTACACGCGGAGTCCTCTTCGTAGGTTCGGTTCTATAATTCGTTACATTCGTCATTCAATATATAAACGCAACAACTTGCTTTTTATTCTGTAAGCAGCACTGACATGAATTTCAGACGAATTATAACAATCGCGGTACTGATCTGATTGCAGGATATCAAAACTGGTTCTGATCCTGTTATTCCGGGCACTGATTGTTAAAGAGCGTTCGATCGGGTTCCTCCCAAAGGCTGGGATGTTCTTCATCAAATCTTTTCAGAATGGCTTTCATGATGGTTTCCCTGAGGAATTCCGACTTGTTCCTGACGCGGTAACGGCTGCAGTAGATACCCAGCGCCCTGGCCTCCCTGTTGTTCAGCATCAGCGAAAGCCTGTTACTCCTTTTTAAATGATCCTGCCGGATTAAAGCACGCTTCAAATGAATGCCTTTTGAATTTGACCTCTAATTTAAATAAACAGGGTTTCAGATTTCTTCCGGAACTGAATAGTTTTTAACATAAAAAAAAGAGCCAGACTGTAATTGACTGGCTATGTGATTATTAGAGTATTTAAAACTTTATTTTCAGGTTTTGTGCCCCCCTTTGATTCCCCCCAAAGGGGGGAAAGATTCCTGCAAATTTTACACGAATTTCTTATTAGTCGACGGATTTTCTCCCCCGCCGGGGGAGATCCCGCTTTAGCGGGAGAGGGGGTGTTCATACCTAGGCTTTCCCCGCGCTCCCAAGCACATTTACAACCTTATGCTTGTAAAGCTCCTTTAGCTTTTCACGTGCCGGACCAAGGTAATTACGCGGGTCAAACTCACCCGGCTTTTCAACAAAAATCTTCCTGATAGCAGCAGTCATGGCCAGGCGGCCGTCACTGTCGATATTGATCTTACATACTGCCGAACCTGCCGCCCTTCTCAGCTGGTCTTCCGACACACCCGCTGTATTCTCCATCTTTCCGCCATATTTATTTATCTCGTCCACTATATCCTGCGGCACCGACGACGCACCATGAAGGACTATCGGGAAACCCGGTATGCGTTTTTCGCACTCTTCGAGAATATCAAAACGCAGCGGCGGAGGAAGCTCTCCGGGTTTAACCTTGAATTTGAAAGCACCGTGGGAAGTACCGATTGAAATTGCAAGCGAATCAACTCCTGTTTTTTTCACAAAATCCTCAACCTCTTCGGGCCTGGTATAGGATGAATGCTCTGCCGATACCTCATCTTCAATACCTGCAAGCACACCCAGCTCACCTTCAACAGTAACATCGAACTGATGGGCGTATTCAACGACCTGTTTAGTCAGCCTTACATTTTCTTCATAGGGAAAATGTGATCCGTCGATCATTACCGATGAAAAACCGGTTTCAATACACGACTTGCATGTTTCAAATGAATCGCCGTGATCGAGATGCAGTACGATCGGAATGGGAAAACCCAGCTCTTTTGCATATTCAACAGCCCCCTGGGCAAGATACCGCAGTAAAGTCTGGTTGGCATACTTGCGTGCACCTTTCGACACCTGAAGGATAACCGGAGATCTCGTCTCCACACAGGCGCTGATAATTGCCTGCATCTGCTCAAGATTGTTGAAATTGAAAGCAGGAATTGCATATCCGCCCTTCACGGCTCCCTTGAACAAATCCCTGGAATTCACCAGTCCTAATTCTTTATAATGAAGCATAATTAATGGTTTTAAATAAGCCGTGAAAGATAGTTATTTTTAACATTGAGGTCAAAATTATTTACGAAATTTTGACACAATCAGGGTAACAGTTAAACGGTCATGGCATTCAGTTTTTAGCTCCCGGCACATTCTTCACAAGCCTTATGCACCTCATTTACACCAAATAACAGTGAATCAGGAATAATTCAGGTTTTGCACTATTCCTGATTAACCTAAATTGTTTATCTTCGTAACCTTATTTTTATAAGCAGTTCAAACATATGCAGCCACATCAGGTACAGTATCCGCGGAAAGCCGCAACTTTTTTGGAAAACCGATCTGAGAGAGCTTAAAGTAAATCAGTTCAAGATGAAAAAACTTTTTATTGCCATAATCACCTGCTTTCTCCTTTCGCAGGGATTTGTCATTGCACAACAGCCAAAGCAGTGGTCGCTTGAGGAGTGTATCACCTATGCGATCGACCATAACATCCAGATCAAACAGCAGATACTGCAAACCAGGTTCCAGAAGAATGCACTTGACCTTTCAAAACTAAGCAATCTGCCGACACTTAACGGACAGGCAACTCATAACTATTCCTTCGGGAGGGCTCTTGATGAAACGACTTATGAATTTACCGATAACCAGAATATTCAATCGAACAGCTTTTATCTCGGGGGAAGTATGAACCTGTTCAACGGTCTTCAGAATTATAACACAATCCAGAAGAACAAATATGAGGTTCTTGCCAGCGAGCTTGACCTTCAGAAGATCAAGGACAACATTTCACTCAATATCGGATTGTCGTACCTCCAGATCCTTCTTAATAATGAGCTTGTACAGGCAACGAACAACCAGTTGATGATCACAAGGCAGCAGATTGCCAAGACCCGGAAGATGGTGGACGCCGGTAGTCTGGCCATGGGCAATCTTCTCCAGATCGAAGCCCAGGCCGCCAGCGAGGAGCTTCAGCTTATAAACATGCAGAATCAGCTTGATATCTCATATCTGAACCTTACCCAGATGCTTGAACTCGTATCGCCTGAAGGTTTTCAAATCGTTACTCCTGAGATTCAGATCGATACAAATACGGTCATAACCGGGGCAATAGATGAGATATATTCACAGGCAATGGGTCTGAGGCCCGAGATCAAGAGTGCGGAAATGAAACTTGCTGCCAGTGAATTTGATCAAAAGATCGCTACCGGAGGTAGAAGCCCGCAGCTTTCCCTGAACCATTCCATCAGTACCCGTTTTTCGGATATTGCCATTAAACTGAGTAATCCTACAGAGAATTACAAATTTTCGGAACAATTGAATGACAACCTGAACTATGGTGTCGGATTCTCTCTCCGGGTACCCATATTGAACGGATGGCAGGTCAACAAGAACATATCCAATTCAAGGCTGACTGTCGAGAATAGCCAGTACGCCCTTGAAAATGAAAAGAAACAGCTTTACAAGAGCATCCAGCAGGCATATGCTGATGCAGTTGCAGCGCTAAAAAAATACACGGCGAGCATAAAGGCAGTGGCCTCAATGGAGGAGTCGTTCAGGTACACTGATCAGAAATTCAATGTCGGAATGATCACCCCGGTCGACTATAACGCCGCCAAAACCCAGCTTCTCAACGCCCAGTCCGATATGGCACAGGCCAAATATGAATTCGTTTTTAAAACAAAAGTCCTTGATTTTTACAAGGGTATACCACTCAACCTGACCAAATAATATTACAATGAAAAACAACAAAGTACTCAAGATCCTTGTTCCTGCTGTAATCCTGCTGCTTATTTTTGCGATTGTCGGTAAAAAAGCCGGCTGGTTCGGAAAAGCCGCAACAGTGAAAGTTGCAGTCGAAAATGCCGAAAAACGCACAATTGTGGAAACAATTACGGCAAACGGTAAGATCCAGCCTGAAACAGAAGTAAAAATAACTCCGGAAGTATCGGGTGAGATCGTTGAACTTACCGTCAAGGAAGGTGATTATGTTGAAAAGGGACGGCTTCTCCTGAGAATAAAGCCTGACATCTATATTTCACAAAGAGACAGATCGGTTGCAGCTATCAGTTCGGCAAGGGCCAGACTGGCGCAAACCGAGGCACAGTTCATGCAGTCGGAGCTTAACTTCAACAGGACCAAGCAATTATTCGAAGAACAGACAATTTCAAAATCGGAATACGAACAGGCTCAGGCTTCATATGCGGTAGCCAGGGCAGAAGTTGATGCCGCACGATTTTCGGTTGTAAGCTCTGAGGCCTCGCTTAAAGAGGCTAACGAGAATCTTGTTAAAACGTCAATTTATTCCCCTATGGCAGGTACGATTTCAATGCTGCTTGTAGAACTTGGTGAAAGAGTCGTCGGTACAGGTATGATGACAGGTACGGAGCTGATGCGTGTTGCCGACCTTTCACGAATGGAGGCCCAGGTGGAAGTAAATGAAAATGACATTGTCCGTGTGACTCTTGGCGACACAGCCATTATTTCAGTGGATGCATACCTTGAAAATAAATTCAGAGGTTTGGTTACGGAGATTGCCAATTCCGCAAAAACGACCGGTGTGTCAGCCGACCAGGTGACCAACTTCGATGTTAAGATTCTGGTTCTTCCTGAATCGTACTCTGAACTGGAAGGTAAGGGGAATAAAAATCCGCTAAGGCCGGGTATGTCGGCAACTGTGGATATACAAACCGAAGTCAAATCGGATATTATTGCAGTTCCTATCCAGTCGGTTACCACAAGGACCGATACGACAAAGGTTGTTACTACCCCTTCTGATGAGGACATCAGAACAATAGTATTTATCACCGACGGTGAACGGGCCCTGGCAAAGGATGTTAAAACCGGCATACAGGATAACAGCTATATCGAGATCCTGTCGGGCGTCGCTGATAGTGACAGGGTTATATCAGCTCCATTCAGCGCCATCAGTAAAAAACTTTCCGACAGTACACTTGTTGAAATTGTAGAGAAGGAAAAGCTTTTTTCGGTGAAATAGATTTCGCTTATCATCTCTTAGTATGATAATTTGCCTGGAAACGTCAACAGCGCTTTGCTCTGTTGCTTTATGTGACAGCAATGGAGTGGTGGCATTGAAGGAGAGCGGCGAAAATAAATCGCATGCATCGCTTCTGACTGTTTTTACGGGTGAGCTGCTTTCTGATGCCGGACTGAAAGCAGATGCTCTTGAAGCCGTTGTTGTAAGCAAGGGACCCGGTTCCTTTACCGGTCTCAGAATTGGGGTCTCGGTTGCCAAGGGCATCGCATATGCCGCTTCAATACCACTTATCGGCATTGAGACAACAAGGTCGATGTATCACGGGGTGACCGATACACTTAAAAAGAAATATGGCGCCGGCGATTCAACACTTTATGTGCCGATGCTCGATGCCCGCAGAATGGAAGTATATTATTCTGTGATGTCGGCAACAGGAGAAACAGTGAGGGATATTTCAGCGGAAATTATCACGGAAGATTCATTTTCTGAAATTGACGAATCTGTCAGGATCCTGATTTTCGGCGATGGCGCCGTAAAATGCAGGGAAGTGGTTAAAAGAGCCAATACCCTGATAGTGGACGAATTCAGGATTTCAGCCGCGTTTTTGTATGAACCTGCATATAAATCACTTAAGGATCATCACTTTGAAGATATTGCATACTTTGAACCGTTTTATCTTAAAGATTTCATAACTTCGCGTCCTAAAAAAAATATTCTTGGCAGGTAATTTGATTAGTGAGAACAAAAGTCAACAGAAAAAATTATGAGGGTTAAATACGTTCTTGCTCTTTTATTTGTGATACCGGCTCTCTCATTCGGACAGACATCTCCCTACCAGGCGGGGGAAAAGATTGAATATACGATCAATTACGGTGTAATACAGGGAGGTGTAGCCTCTCTTGAACTCAAATCTGACACTTTCGGAGGAAAGGAAGTCCTGCACACTAAATTATTTGGCAGGACAACCGGTCTGGCCGACGCAATTTTCAGGGTGAAGGATATTTATGAAAGCTATTTTGAGGCTGAATCCGGCCTGCCGGTCTTCTCCATCAGGAATATACAGGAAGGCAGGTATAAGAAGTACAATGAGGTGATCTTTGATCATTATTCAAGATCCGACTCGGCAATCCTGACAAGCGACCTGACCGGAATCCATCTGACCCAACCGGGTATTCACGACATACTTTCATGCTTCTATTTCCTCAGGAATAATCATCTTCCAAACTACGAAAACCTCAAGCCGGGTGATATGATCACAATTATGACCTGGTTTACTGATGAACTTTATCCCATCAGGCTGAGATACCTGGGTCTGGATGAGGTCCGTACCAGGGTTGGCAGGATCAAATGCCTTAAATTCAATCCTGTAACTGAGACAGGCAGGTTGTTCAAGACTGAGGAAGATATGTCGATCTGGTTTTCGGCCGACAAAAATTTCCTGCCCGTGAAGATCAGGTTTGATCTTCTGGTGGGAGCCTTTACAGCTGAAGTGGAAGGGTATGAAGGGTTGAAATACCCGCTTGGAATAAGGAAGAAGCAATAGGTAAAACAATTAATAAACTAAACAGAGCGTAACCGAATCATTTATGGCAAGTACTGCAGATTTCAGAAATGGCATGGTCATCGAGTTCAATGATGACCTCTATACGATTGTCCAGTTTCAACATGTCAAGCCCGGAAAGGGCCCGGCTTTTGTCAGGACAAAATTAAGAAGTATCAAAACAGGAAGGGTGATCGATAATACATTTTCGTCAGGTACAAAGGTTAACATGGCAAGGGTTGAAAGACGGCCCTACCAGTATCTCTATAAAGATGATATGGGCTATTATTTCATGCACACAGAAACATATGAACAGATCCATGTCGCTGAAGAGATGATCGAAAACGCTGAATTTCTGAGAGAGGGAGCGAATGTAGAGGTAGTGGTGCATGCCGATACCGAAACGGTACTTTCTGTCGACCTTCCCCAGTTTGTTATTATGGAGGTTACATATACCGAACCGGGCTTAAGGGGTGACACTGCAACCAACACCCTGAAACCGGCCAAAATTGAAACAGGAGGCACAATAATGGTACCTCTGTTCATAAATGCCGGCGATAAGATCAAGATCGATACCAGAAACCGGACCTACCTTGAAAGGGCCAAATCATAGGACATGAACGGAAAAAAGTCTTCAGTCAAAAGGCTGCAGGTCTCAAGGTTCAAGCTCGATTCCCTGCTCGACATTACCCTGTCGATCAACGCCAACCTGCCCACTGGGGAGCTTTTGTCAAAATACGAATCAATACTCCGGAATAACCTCGGGATAGGAAAAATACTGATCTTTAAGTACTCAGGTAAATGGGAGTGCCTGCTGAACGGGGGCTTCCCGGATGATCTTGCAACAGGAATTGATATAGAGTCACAGCTGTTGAAATACTCCGAAACTGCATTCAGGGATGAAATCAGCGGTCTCGAAGGAGTCGATATCATTATCCCAGTTTATAACAATAACGTACCGCTGGCATTCGTGCTGATCGGCGATATAGAGGAAGAAGGAGAAGGGATGAGCCCGGTAATAAAGCACCTCAACTTTGTCCAGACCATATCGAGTATCATATTGGTGGCAATTGAGAATATCAGACTCTTCGGTGAAAGCCTGCACCAGGAAGCCCTTAAAAAGGAGCTTGAACTGGCAGCAAGGATGCAGCAGAAACTCATTCCCGATAACAGGACACTGCCCTGCAACAGCTGTCTCAAGGTAAAGGGGTTTTATTACCCTCACTATGAGGTGGGCGGCGATTACTATGATTGCATAAGCCTGTCTGACAATGAGACAGGACTGTGTATCGCTGATGTTTCAGGGAAAGGCATTTCTGCCGCCATTCTCATGTCTAATTTCCAGGCGAGCCTGAGGGCGCTGTTCACAAAGGATATAGGCCTCCCCGAACTTTTAAAGAAACTCAATAATATTGTTACAGCAAATGCTGCGAGTGATAAATTCATCACCTGCTTCATAGCACGCTATGACCAGCAGAACTCCATTCTTGAATATCTGAATGCCGGCCATAATCCGCCGGTACTTTTCAATACCGTAACCGGATATGTTACTCACCTCAATTCCCTTTGCGTCGGATTGGGAATGCTCGATGAAATCCCTCCGGTTCAGGTTGAGATTATAAAGATAAATGACTATTCCAAGCTTGTCTGTTATACTGACGGACTATCGGATCTCAGGGGGGATGACGGAAAAGAGATCCAGACCCGCGAGATCATCCGGTACATAAAAAATTCAGATCCCGTGGAAGCCAATATAGGTGATATGCTTGTCAAACTTGGCATTCCTGACAGCAATCCGGATCTTTTCGACGATGTTTCGATCATGGCGGTCGATCTGCTTAAGTAGCTCCTAAACGACCTTCAGCAGATAATAGTTCTTCCTGCCCTTCTGCACGAGAAGATACTTATTGTTAAGCAGTGATTCAGACTTGATGAGCATATCGGGATCCTCTATCTTTTCCTTGTTGATGCTCAGTCCGCCCCCCTGCACAAGACGCCTCAGTTCGCTCCTTGAAGCAAAAACCTGAGAATGTTCTGCACAAAGGTCGGTTACGGTTACTCCGCCCTGCAAAAGCTCCCTTTTGATGTCAAAGACCGGGACTCCTTCAAAGACTGACAGAAAAGTACTCTCATTCATCCTTTGCAGCGATTCTGTTGTCCCTTTTCCGAAAAGGATCTGGGATGCCTCAACTGCCGCATTATACTCGTCGCGTGAATGGACCATGACAGTCATCTCCTCAGCCAGGCGTTTCTGAAGGATCCTTTCATGAGGTGCCCTGTTATGATCTTCGGCAAGGCTGTCAATTTCATTCCTGCCAAGCAGGGTGAATATCTTAATGTACCTGGATGCATCCTCGTCGGATACATTCAGCCAGAACTGGTAGAATTGGTACGGAGATGTTTTATCAGGGTCGAGCCAGACATTTCCCGATTCGGTTTTTCCGAATTTGGTCCCGTCCGATTTCGTGATGAGCGGACAGGTCAGGGCATATGCCTCACCGCCGGTTTTACGTCTTATAAGCTCAGTGCCCGTTACAATATTCCCCCACTGGTCCGAGCCGCCCATCTGCAACCGGCAGCCCAGACTGTTGTATAGATGAAGGAAATCGGTTCCCTGAACCAGCTGGTACGAAAATTCGGTAAACGACATCCCCTCCTTTGCTTCAGAACCGAGTCTCTTTCTGACCGAGTCTTTTGCCATCATATAGTTTACCGTGATGTGTTTTCCGATCTCCCTGATGAATCCCAGAAATGAGTATTCCTTCATCCAGTCGTAATTATTGACCATCACCGCCCTGTTTTCTTTGTCGGCGCTGAAATCAAGGAATTTCGAAAGCTGTTTTTTAAGGCCCTCTTCATTCCGTCGCAGGGTTTCCTCATCGAGCAGATTCCTCTCTTCCGATCTTCCCGAGGGGTCACCGATCATCCCGGTTGCGCCCCCGACCAGGGCAACGGGTACGTGTCCGGCACGCTGGAAATGAACCAGCAGCATCACCTGTACCATATGGCCTATATGAAGCGAGTCGGCAGTGGGATCAAACCCGATATACCCCGTAATGACCTCCTTGTTCAGCAGTTGTTCGGTACCGGGCATAATATCATGGATCATGCCCCTCCATTTCAGTTCATCAACAAAACCCATAAAAATATTTTATGAAATGCAAATATAGCAAACAGGCTTATATAGTTTCACCCTCAGGCTTCTTTTTAAGCCTGTCGAAACTTTTACCAAGGTCCCCTTCACCGATCAGGGGAAAAAGAGCCGGTGCAATATCGGCAATAGGACTATAGAATTTTGATCGTTCAATTGTTTCTCTGGGAAGGAAATGATGTTTGTCATCAATCGCATTAAGAATGACAAAGATTACGCTCAGGATCAGGGCAGTTTTGAAGAGTCCGAAAACAATTCCGAGG
The DNA here is from genome assembly GCA_963737255.1 of uncultured Bacteroidales bacterium. Taxonomy (GTDB): domain Bacteria; phylum Bacteroidota; class Bacteroidia; order Bacteroidales; family VadinHA17; genus LD21. Next base: position 198,700 of record CAVTSB010000001.1, on the reverse strand, counting down.
AGCCTGTTCAGAAAACCAAGTGAGATGGCGCTGACAAACTTATCAACCAGTAATCCGATGAAATGAATTATTATAACAATCACGACAAATGTAATTGCGAATGCTATTATCCCCACGTATTTCCCCGTCATATCAAAATAATCATAAAGCTTTTCCGCTGTGAAGGCAGAAAATTTTATCGCTCCCCATATGCCGAGAATAAGGGCAAGAAGCGACGCGAGCTCCTTGATCAGGCCGTCGATGAATCCCCTGGCAAGACCAAAGACGAGGAGGATTATAATAACAAAATCGATCCAGTTCATGGGTTTATGATTTTGAGTATGAAATTAGTAAAGTTTGGGGATTTGAATGCCAAAAAAAAAATATACTTTTGCAGACCAATGCAATTGGCCCCATAGTTCAATGGATAGAACGGAGGTTTCCTAAACCTTAAATTCAGGTTCGATTCCTGGTGGGGCTACTAACACGTTCATTATTAGCGTAGTATTCAATATTATGCGCTTGTAAAGAACAACCCGAGTACGGATGAAGTACGGATGCTCCAATAGTTACCGAGCATCTTCGGGTGAGTAAATTTAATGAAATAAAAAGACTATCACCCTCAATAATGGTAGTCTTTTTTCATTTCACTTATTTATACTTAGATAATGTATGATCATTCAAGGTTAGCATATATATAATTGTTATGATCTCCGAAGAATCATATAAAGCATTTTTACATTCGTCCTTCATCCCCAAGGCTATAGTAACTTCCATCCCCGCACAAAATAATGTGGTCCAGCACGGTTATATTTAGCACACTCCCAGCCTGGATCAATTTCTTGGTTATTTCAACATCGGTTTCTGATGGGGTTGGATTATTGGACGGATGACAATGAGCAACAATAAGCCCGGTCGCATGTGCTTTTAAGGCATACTGAAAAACGATCCTTGCATCAATGAGAGTGCTTGTAATCCCACCTGACGATATCTCTGCTATCCCCAGCACCTCGTTCTTGTTATTTAGAAGCAGGGCTTTGAACTCCTCATGATGCTCTATCGTATCCTTGTTCCAGAAACTCCAGAGCACCTTAAATGCGTCTAATGAGGTCTTCACCTGAACACGTTTTGACTTCGGGATTCGGGACTTGTACTTCAGCTGCACCTCGGCAGCTTGTAAATCCATTTTCTGTTCCTTCATAATTGTATAGTCTTTGATTTTTAATTAAAGGGAGTACCCGAATGGATACTCCCGTAAACAATTTGTTATGGAAACAAGATCTGGAAGAGGAAGAAATGAAACCCGTTACCTCCGATAATATAAACCATCTGAAGGTCCCGGGTTATCATCACCCTTTCCACATACGTAACATCACCTGCTTCCCAACCTGCAAAATCTAAAAGCACCCGAACTCTGAACGGGCACCGGATCCTTACAAGTCTCTTTCCTGCAATCACCAGAATTGAGTACGGGTCGCAGTATTTCCGGATCTCCTCAAGCATCTTTTCATTGTCCATCCAGCAGGTACCATGAGTTCTTACCCGTTCTCAGGCATTCTAAGAGCACCTGACTAAACAAGAGGGTGTTTACCGTCCTGTCGAGGAAGGTGTCTATGTAACTGCTCTTATTGGCTCCTGTGAGAAGATTGTAAAATCGCCACAGATTGATATTCCCGGCACTGTCCCTGCAGAACGATTTGTCCTGGTAATAGTCGCGGATGATTGCGTTGGTCTGAGAGTCTCCAAGCTGCAAAGCTGGTATTCCTAACCTCGCATCAGGTTTCAGATATGGGTACATTCTCAGTCTGCCAATCAGGTGAGCGAACTGGTGCTCTGTTAAGGCATAATCTGCCAGGTTACGCAGGGAGTTAAGCTGGTTCTGAAAGTTGAACATTGCGAACAGCTGATAGACCCGTGTAAAGAGTTCTGAAGTCGTACGTGCTTTGATTTCTTCGCGGAATCCATCGGTAGATATACTCAGGTTAATGCACACCCAGTTTTTGAACCCGATAAAGACCTTGAATCTCTCCTCGGTCTTCTTGCCGTACAAGTTTTCAAAGTTGTATGCACGTACTCCACCGACAGTGAGGGATAGCTTATTGCCATTTACGTTTTCCTCAATTGATGGTACTTCGAAGATGAATGCCATACGTCTCATAATACAGTGTCCTTTCGTGTTCTTCCAACTCAGCAGCAGGTTTGCCTACAGCCGATGGTATCCTTCCCTTAATAGGATGCGATACGCGTACAGCAGGATCAAGGATCCGCTCCCTGGAGAATGCCAGATGTGCTGCTTCTCCGACCACATTAATGAATTCCTGATGTGAAATGGTTGACTCATTGTCCTTGCTGAAGACCGGGAATCGTGCACTTCTCCCGCAGAAGCTGATACGGGATTGACTGAGTGTTAGCCACCATGAACCGGTTGTCAGATCCATTAGGTTCAGTAAGGTCAGTTATGACCTCCGAATTGTTGATTGATACAAGTTGAGTTCTTCCATAGCATTTACGGGTTACAGCTGCTTGCCAAGGTCTCAATCTGAGCTTTTCCTGCGATATATTGCAGGTTCGATCCTCTTTCGATATTCCGGGTACTTTATCAGATATGCCGGAGACCATCAATCGTTGTACACTGGTCAATCTGTGCTTCAATATCACCGACGTTAATGCCAGCGTTGCACCAGTTCTTTATTGTTCTCCGGTTTCCTCGGTAATGATAAACTGTGGCTTGTCCATAAAGAGTCCAGTCCGGTCTTTTGATGCTGTAGCCTTGTGTTTCAGGTCAAGATCCAGAACGATTGTAAACTCATAGTCCATCCCATCCCGTGTTACTCCTTTAAGTCCTACTTTCTCAGGTACCACTTTTCCGTTACGCTCCGATAAGAACATAATCTTGTTTGCTTCGGATCGTTGCAATGACATGTGCCGGGCTCTGAAGGATCTTGTTCACAAACGAGTTGTGGAGAGGTGTAACCTTGCCCAGTTAGTAAAACTGTTTCCCATCATAGCCGAGTGGATATCGAGGATGCCTCCTGCACCATCCCATTCATGTGAGATTGAATCGATTACTATCACCTCCATACCAGCTGCCTCACACAGTGAGATTGCTTCGATGTATTTTGCTGGCGAGAACGGTGGCACAAATGGTGACCACCGAATAATCACCGAGATGAGCTATAAAATCTGCTGAATGATTCTCCGAATCCATGACAACCATGCTGATCCCAGTCCTTGACCAGTCCATATGCCAAAAGAAGTGCGAGAACGTTTTACCGCTACCGCTTAGTCCCTGTAGTCCCATTTTGATGACAGCCTGTTTTCGCTGTGCTTTTTGTAATTCCATAATTGATACATTTTTAAGTTTAACACAAAAAGAAAAGGAGGTTTTTAATGCCTCCTTCCCCTGATTAAAATCCCGAATGAACTTCGACGACCTCTCTTCCATAGACTGTCTCTTCGAGGGAAGCCTCTTCGGGTGAGTAGGTCCATCGGTGATCGAGCTTTATAATTTCACCAGTCTCGCGGATTGTGTACTCGTACGGATCGCATTTCACCCGTGAGATCTTACCCGGGAGTTTTGTTCCAACCAACCCCTGACAGGTCTTTTCATCAAAGGTTGATGTTACAGATGCCTGTTTGGCTGTGGCATAGTATCGGCCTGATTCTTCAGATAGAACCATTTCCAGACCACCTTGAACAGTCAACGCATAAAATTTCTTGCCATCCTTGCTGCTTTCTCTTTCAGCATAGCCAGTAATCGTTACCATAACTTTAAAGTTTTAAGATTAATAAATAAGATTTTTCGACGGGGGGTCATTCAATCCCGCAAACCAACGGTGGGGAGGGTAAAGGGGGTGGTTAATTCACACGCAGAGGGCAATGCGAAAATTTTTTCAATAATTTTTCTTGCGGTAAGTCTCCAATGAGATTGTGCGATTTTGGGATTTTTTGGCATTTCTATTAATATTATAATAGAATCGCCGTTTTTTCCCAATTATGCTACAACGTATGGCTATTTTTGAAATTATAAATTACCATCTCATCATTTACCAGGAATAGCCCCAGCCCAGATCTTAGTGGGGGTTAGTTTGTAGATGGTCGATGCTTCCGTATTTACTAAAAACCCAAAAATTTTATAAAATTTTTAAAATTCTTACCTTTACTGTTATGGCAGAGAAGGATATATATAAACTACTGGAGGAGATCATAGAGAACCAGAAGGTGATCATTGACTCCTTTGCAGACCTTAAAGGGGACAATACTCCAAAGGTGTTTGACCTTACAGAACTCCAGAAGATATTGCATGTCTCAAAACGAACAATAGCAAAATGGTTAAGTGAAAACCGTCTGCCTCACTCAAGGGTAGGAGCTAAGATATGGGTATCTGACATTCAGCTCCAGAAGTTCCTCGATAAGAATAAGGTATAACCTATCATTTTTGTTCGCCATACTAATACTTGTACTGCAGTATGTCTTTGTAATATGTAAGGGCATCATCAATTATCGTTCCGTATTCTTTCTGTGACATAAACTCATCCCAGCCTACAGGTCGTGAAAGTACCTCATATTCTTTCTGCTCAGTGTTGCCAACATCATTAACATGCTGTTGAAAACTAAATGAACTGGCATACTTTTTGATTTTCATTATTTAATATTTTGATAATCAGACAATGAAATTTCCAATTTTACTTACCTTTTTAATCATTATCTCTTCCTGTACAAAGGATTACCAGTTTGGAAAAGTTAGAATAAGTGAAAGCGCTATCCCTGATACTGTTATGACTAATGACCTCGTAAAGATTAAGATCAAAGCTGAAGCAACTAATGGTTGTTGGAGTGATTTACGTATTGAATTCACAGAAATAGATTTTTTTGAATACTCTATACAAGCATTCGGAAAATTCTCAGGTTGTAAGAATTGTGATTGTCCGGATGTAATGGTCTACAAGGATTTTGTGATTGATTTTCAACCGATAAGAATGGGCAAATATTTTTTCAATGTTTGGGAATCACCTGATAAAGTTGATATTGATACAATGATAGTTGAATAGGGCAAAAAAAACTAACCATAATACATAGCGCTTTAAACGGTGCGAAGCACCTACTGATAAGATTATAAGGTTGCTGGTACAGTTTTTGTTGTTCGGTTATGTGACCTAACGACCCTCATAATGAAAAACATAAATACAAAGGGAGTACTGGTGGTCCTTCTCGGGATATCATGCATGCTTTCTTCCTGTGAAAAACCAGTGGAACTGACCGATCATGAGGTCTTCTTCAAAATCGGAAATGAGTACGCGTTCAGGTTTGATGATATCACTCTTTATGACTCATCGACTCACATAATCTATTTTAAAGAACGCCCAAAGCGAGTTCAGTGAATTCCTTCAGGACCGGTTTGCATTCTTTGACAAAGGAGATACCATATATTCAGGAAGTTTAGTTCCCGGCTATTCAAGTTTCATTCCCGCCGGACCAATAATTTTTTCACCACCGCATACGTATGGTGACTATATTCTTAGGATAGAGCTATGGATAGGTCCTGACACAAGAAACAATCCGAGATTTATTGAAGTTTTAAAAGAACATAACCTGTTGCACTCTGGATTATCCGGTAAAGTTGATTTTGCTGAGATGAATGACAACCAGTTATCATTCGGATTTACGATAGCAAACAATGATCTCACCGACCTTCTGATCATAGATATTAATAAAACAGGTCCTGAACTTTATCATTATTTTACCAATGGGCTGTATCTCAGGGATCAGAATCATCATGAAGTCTTTTCAAGTACTATTGAACACCGGTCACCTGTACCATGGAACAGTTGGAAACCTGAATGGCTATCAATATTAAAATCAGGTGAGTCAATGTCGTTTACAATTAACTATCCGATTGCAACTCCAATAAGTCCGGGAGAGTACAACCTATCATTTGAATTTCCCGGTTTAGCGTATCAGGTAACAAAAGACCAGTTGTTTCAGGGTAATAACAGGATATGGTTAGGTGATATCACACTAAGAGGAAAAATAACAATACAATGATGAATTGCCTGCTCATACTTCTGATTTTAGTAATGGTTGCTTTTTAGCTGCGAGAAGAGTACCTACCTGGTGAATAATGATTACCAATACCCGACAACTATTAAAAAACCTGATACTGACCGCCTTATCAGGATGAAATCGGATTTTGCACAGCAGAATACCTACGCGGAATCCTCTCTTAACGCATTTGGTTTTTGTGATTATGCTGAAGATCCGGTTATTGCACCAGATCCTCCTATAGATCACCACTGTTACACGATCCGATTTGATAGGTATCGCGAAAGGATTTCTTTTAAAGAATTCTGCCTATACCGGAGTAAAGGAGACTGATATTCCCGAAATTATTAAGGTGATCGAGAGAGATAATTTTCCGGATGGGAATAAGCACTGGTACGTGCAAATCAAAACCCAAAAGATTGATTCTATTTATGTTCTGTCAACGTTATTAAATGTCACGATCAGAGGTAGAGAAAGTAATATCTTGCCAGGGTAATTGGTATCCTGAGATATATGTTCCAAGGGACTTCAATATTAACGAAGACCTCGCCAAAAGATTCCTCATTAACAGGACAGTAACACATATTGGAATGGCGGGAAATCCCATTGACCTCAAAATTACATTAGAATCTCTTCAAAAAAGTACTACCAGCCTTGTTGTGGTTCCAATTGAGAACGAAGATCAGATCGAGATTCACGTAGCCTGGAAGATATGGGTGGATCAGGTTTCCTTTATATTATATGTGGATGTCATGACCGGCGAGGTAATCAGACAGGAACCAACGTTAATATCTTAATAGTTCCTCCCGGCATCCGACCAGAAGACAACAAGGCTGGTAACACGACTGGGATTCAATCAGAAGATGGACTTACGATTTAAAGGAACTGCTTGATTTGAAAAAAAGTCGGCACGTTGGCTTGGTCGGCAATGTATGACTTATTGCTCAAAAAAAGCCTCTGAAAAGAGCTGGAGATTGAAAAACAGTATTCCCCATTGGAGTTTGCAATGCAATCCTAAGAGCTTAAGCCTTTGTGACGGGCTTAAAGAAGGAAATGCCGGGATTCAGTTCAACCGAGGCTTTATTACTTGATGCCGCGCATCGTATGAAGCCCTATGTATTAGCAGCAGTAACTTTATAATTCATCAAGTTCCTTTTTTAGACGTTCTCTATATGTCTTAGTCGGGACTTTTTCTACTACTTTAGAGGTCAAAGCCTTTAGTCTTTGGTAACTGTCCTTTAAATACTCTTCAGCCGGTGTTTCAATGCCGTGCAATAGGTAATTTCTTATTTGTCTAAGCTGTCTAAGTTCGTCTGCTTCTTTTACGCTAAGAATTTTTCTGTCTTTCAAAATTTTGAAATTGGGAATTAAATACTTGTTTGGGTCGATGTTTTCGTCCTTTAAAATATCACGGACAGCTTTCTCTAAAATCACCCAACATCTTACAAACGATTCAAAACCCGAAGCTTTTCTTTCCGATACGTGAAGGTTTTTAAAATAGTTTTTTAAATTGATTTTGTCGTTATCGTAAAATTCAACAAGCAACATATTCAAAAGTTGGTCTGTGACTGATTCTGGTAGGTCAATATTGATTTTGCTAATGTAGCTGCTGAATTCGTTGACATTTAATTTCTTTATTGTATTCAGATAGTTATTCAACAGATATGTGTCACCAAGTTTGATTTTATTTAAATATTCTTTATCCAAATTACTCAACAAATAATTGGTCAATTCATATTTGTCCTTTATTTCATTTTTCTTTTTAGTCCTTTCTGACATAGCTGATTGAAGTCTTTCAAGTGCAATTTCACCACTAAGAACTAAGCCATTAATCTCGTCAAGAATTGCTAATTCTTCCTTTGATAAATTTCCTGAAAATGGTTTGTAAACAAGGTCGTGTTCAACTTCTGACCAAGCGTGCATAAGGACAGATGCTACCTGAATTTCAGCTACGGTGTCTAAATATCGTTTTGTAGAGTTACCTTCTTTTAGTTTTACTCTGTAATGAGTTGCCCAATATCCAGAAAATCTTTTTTCATATTTTGGTGTATGAGCTTCATTGGGAAATTTCTTTGTTTTAACTACGTTAAAAAGCTCATTTACAACTTCATCAATTATCTCCCTTTCGGATGGGAAATATAAGGAAACTCTTATCCCTGCTAAGTCAACAATGTCTTCATAGATATCTTCAACTGTTTTGTATTTTTTTTCTTCGTTTCTTTTCAGAAGTTTATCTTTTAACCTATCGAGTCTCTTGGCTCTATGTGTCACTATAGCTTTAATACCACGCTTAAAAAGTTGGTCTTCAATCTTAGATGAAATTATTTGTGAGAGTTTCTGATAATAGTCAAACTCTTTGTTATACTGCTTTATAAAGTCGTCTATTACTTTCATTTCTGTATCGTGCTACTATTGCTGCCATCTATATAGTGTTTTATACACAGTCTTATTACAGTTTACCCTTAAAGGTAGATTTAATTATATTTCCATCTGTCCGTATGGCAAATAAATAAGATTATGGAAAAACTGATCAAAAGGACAATTGATCTTCTGAATGCTATTCGTTATCACATGAGCATATTTCTCCATCGTCTTGCCTCCTTTGTGACCAAGTAGACTCCTGTAAATGCCCTGTAACAGTACCGAACTACCAAAGGTCTGTTGCAGGGTTACGCCACAGGCAATGTAATGTACTTCCACTCCTGATGCTTTTCAAATTGTTCAATAGTCAGTACCGGGCATTCATGCTTCTCCAAGCTTACTTCACTCCCATATTCAAGTAAGTTCCTTGAAATATCAGGAATCGAGTGGCATAGACCTGAGGGGGAGCTTGGGTTATTTAAAGGAGCGCAAGAAATAATATTACTATAATTCTGAAGTTATATTTATGTTATAGTTTTCAATTTTAATAGGCATGAAGAGAGTACTATCCTTAATTTTCCTATTCCTAACATTAGTCTTAAATAGCCAAAAGGTCTTTCTTGATGAATTTAAATCCACCGCAGTCGATTCCATAGATGCAAAATATTATGTTGTCAGCGATTTTGATAGCAACCCCAGAGCTTATAAAGAGACGGTATTTTTAATGAATGGCGAAAAAGTATCTGAAACTTCCTATACCAAATCATCTACGCATTTTGTGAAAAATGGGAAACTCCTGGGATGGTACAAAAATGGTCAACTTGAAAAGGAATTGAATTACATAGATGGAAAATTGGATGGCAAAGGATATTACTGGTACGAAAACGGACAATTAAAACGTGAAGTCAACTATTCCAAAGATAAAGTACAAAGCAAGGCTATTGAATGGTTTGAAACAGGTCAAGTGAAAAGTGAAGGTGGTTACTCGAACAGTCAACTTGACGGTATTCTTTTAACCTACTGGGGTAATGGCAGATTGAAAAGAAAGGACTTATTTAATAATGGCAAATTCCAGAACGGAACATGCTATGACAGCCTGGGTAACGAAGTTGAACATTTTGACTATGAAGTAATGCCAATGTACAAAGGAGGTGAAAGGCGATTATTAAACTATATTGCAAGCGAACTGAAATATCCCGAACGATCTAGGGATGCAGGAATCCAGGGGAAAGTAGTTGTGAGATTTGCAGTCAATGAAGATGGTAGTATTTCAGATGTTGAGGTACTTCAAGGAATTAATCCCGAACTAAATCTTGAAGCAATACGAGTCATCAGGAAGTTGAAAAAATTTACTCCTGGTTATCGTGATGGAGAGCCAGCGCAGGTTTATTACATGGTGCCAATTGGTTTTTCTCTTAATTAATCAACATAATAGCCAGATTGCCAATTACCACAATTATAACAGCCTTAAATCAGCTCTTTGTGGTGGAACAGGAACCTCAGGCAATCCAACGTTCCTCCTTCCATGTCTTTTCAAACTGTTCTAACGACTGTCAGTACCAAGAGGGGTATCAAAAGAATGATGTTACATCAACACGATCTCGTTGATTTGGCTGGGGTGAGTCTTAAGTATAACATTACTCCCTGGGATACGAGGCTGATAAATACTCCCGCTGCTTCTCTAAGCTCCTTTGAAGCCCTCTAAGCCACGTACGTTAACACATAGTGTAGTTCGTCACCACTGAATAACGAAAGTCGCTGAGAACGCTTAAAACAGGGCAGCAACGAAGAATATTAGTGTAGAATCAATCAGTGGTTAGGAAAAATGTATATACATTACGTTGATTGACAGTATATTGCAAAGTGATTCGTTACAAACCTACCGTTTTACTATTATAAAGAAGCCCCCGATCCGAGGGCTGGTTTAATAGTATATACTAAGACAAGACGTCTAATTTTTAACGCAACGAACGGAAATGCCTACTTTATCACTCATATACATCCTTTCCACATTGCTCCATGAAGTGTACATTTGGCGACACCAGACAGTTGTCAATAAGTCTTGATCTTCAGTGGAACTCCACCACAGACCGCTCCATCCAACAGGACCGGTAAATATTCCATCGTAAGGACGGACACCACCAGGAAGGGCGGTAAAACCAGTTTCATTAGTTCCGGCGTTTAGATAAAACCAATGATTATCACCTGCTTCTTTTAATTTATCGGCTGCAATGCTTTCACCTCCTAAATATGTTGTTAAAATTGTCCACTCCTCATCTGAGGGTACATGCCATCCAGTGGGACACAAAATGCCTGAATTTACAGCATGCCAATTATACAAAGCTCCATAGGTTTCTTTATACAAACCTTCATCATTATCGTACCATGAATAGGCTCCTGTAGTGTTGTTTTGCCACGCAGCATTATCAATGCCTGGATAATCAATAGAATTTCCATTATTATAATGGATTGTCTTTAGATTTTCCACCATCCATTCTTGTTTGCCTATTTTAACTGTCTTGTAAACATTGCCATCAAAATCAATAAGATCCTTTTTAATTCTCGGTTTTAGAGTTTTTGCAGAAGCTGATATTAAAGCATCTGGAACAATTTCATCCTTATTACAGGAAAACAGTAACAGGGTAACACCGAGTAAAAGTAAAATTCGCTTCATAGGAGTAAGTTTTAAATAGTGAGTAATGTGAAATCTGGTTTTAACGAGTAATTGAATTCGAGTATTAGATCCGGTTCAACTTTCCAAATTAGAATAATTTAATCGGAAATATTTGTAGAACTAACAGAACAAGCATTGTAACTAACCACCGCGGCAATTAGCATCAGTAGATCAGGTCCTGCAAAACCATCCGGATCTGAAGTAGCGCATACTCCTGCCACCCTAAGCCCATTTGAAGCTCTCTGAGACCCGTACGTTAACAAATAATGATCGTCCCACCACCGGGCAACTAAAGTCGCTGAGAACGTTTAAAACTGGGCAACAAAGAAGGATATTAGTGTAGACTCAATTAGAGGTGAGGAAAATGTATATACATTTTATTGATTGATAGTATATTATCCCTCTTGATACAGTCCCAGAGTATCATATAATCCGACGGGATTCAGCTGTGAAACTTGGTACAAGCTGGTTAGCACCTTGCCAGGAACCAATGAAAAATAAACAGACATCTCAAGTAGTTATTTTTACTACATTACAGAATTAATTACGAAAATATGTTTGAAATTCAAGACTCCTACCAGAAGGCAATTAAATATGCTACCTACAAGCATATGGAAACAAGGCAGAAGGTAAAAGGCACAAAACTCCCATATGTAGTTCATCTCAGTAATGTGGCAATGGAAGTGTTAGTCGCAGCAGCACATACCCCTGACCTTGATCTTCACTATGCTGTTCAGGTCGCCCTACTGCATGACACAATCGAGGACACTTCCACAACCTATATGGAAATAGAAGAACAATTCGGGAAGGAAATTGCGGCAGGGGTAATGGCGCTGACCAAGAACGATGATCTACCCAAGAATGTTCAAATTATGGACAGCTTGAACAGGATAAAGATGCTTCGTAAGGAGGCGTGGGCTGTTAAACTCGCAGACAGGATTACGAATCTGCAGCCTCCTCCAGCAAACTGGTCAAGACAGAAGAAAACGAAGTATCTGAAGGATGCTGAGCTCATCCTTGAAGAACTGAAAGATGGAAATGAATACCTGGTAGACCGGCTCAGTAGTGAAATTAAAAAATTTAAGCAGGACTTATAGGTTAGGGAAGTTGGGACTACTGGGGGGCTATGCCCTGTAAGTTAAGATTCGATTATTACTTCTTCAATTATGCCGAGATTCATGGCATGAATTGCAAACGGAGACGAGCCATTCGATGGGCTCCCTTCCGATGTTCCATCTCGCGTATTTCATATGGTGGACCTGGGTTGCAGGCGCGCCACAATACACGCAGCGTCAGTTGTCTCGTTTGAGCACTACATAACGTTTTCGTTTCCAGTCATCCGATTTGAGGTACTCGTTTCGGTAATAGCTGCGACGACGGTCTCGTCTTTTCTCGAACACCCAACGATCAAATAACAGTTTGACACTGATAAGAACTACAATGATTATGATTAGATATTCCACGTTATTGCCTCAATAGTTCTTCATTTGTGCGCTTCTATTACGAATAACCTGCCGACGCCGGAGTTATTGTTCACCGATGTGCTTTTTATACACAAACCTCCGGATACCTGCCATTTCAAGCTATTCTACCGACTGGTAGTGCAAAGCAGGATTGCAAAATTATGATGTTACATTAACACGTTCTCGTAGATTTGACCCCTGGTTGATTTCGACTGCGATGAGTCTTATGTATAACATTAGTACCCGGTATACGAGGCTGGCAATACCCCTACTGCCTCTCATAGCCCATCCAAGCCCTCTAAGCCCCGTACGTTAATATGCGGTGGATTTCACCACCGGGCAACTAAAATCGCTGAGAACGCTTTAAAAGGGGTAGCAACGCGGAATATTAGTGAGGACTCAATCAGGGGTGATGGGAAATGTATATACATTTTATTGATTGACAGTATATTGCATAATGTTTCTATTTAATCACAAACCAAAGACCACCGTTTATCTGTTATAAAAAAGGCTCCGATCCGAGGACTACCGATGGTTCCTGAAGTCAGTATCTCAGCACACGTCATTTTAAGTGGCTTTAGGACACTCCGACCTAAACAATAGCACGGTGTAAATTAGTTCCTGGAGGCGTTTTGAACGCGCTTCAAGTGCCCTGAAAGGAAAGGTACATTATGAGCCAGGGTGGAAGTTATAATACCAAATGAATTCATGATCCATTCGATTGTTTTAGCCTTACCAGCCAGTAATGATGCGGGATCTGGTGAGAGGATATATTGTCCAATAAAAACAAAGCTCTACAAAGAGCAAGAGCTAAACAATACAGTATTTTATTAAACCACGCTTAATAGCTTCAATTACAAAGTACTTATAGATATCCGGCGGCAACTTATCCATCGGCGTCAAGTACACCTGTAAATGCTCAATAACTTCTTGTTTGATGTCTGGCTGTAATGAATTAAAAATTTGTTCCAGCACATCAAAGTAATACTCATTCCCTTTCCCACTAAAATGAGCAACACAGAATTTTGTCAATATTTTTAACTCCCCAACTCCTCTCTTAGTATTAATATGTTTTCCAATAGTTGAATAGGTTTTGTCAAGTGAGAGCTCTCTTGAATTCTCCATAATGGATTGATACAATGAGACCATATAGATGGCAACGATTTCTTGTTCTTCCTTACTTAACAAATGCAAGTCCTCATGCAGTAGGTTGTAAAGTGCCAGGGCTTGAAGACAATGCCCTGAGGTTACTGAAATATGTAACTCCTTCAAATATGATAAAATGGTATCATTACTTAATAGCGGCTTAAGCATACTAACATAATCCTTGACACATTCGATATTCTCATAATCATCTTTGTAGGTGAAGTTATCAGAAAAATATTCATAAGAGGATTTGATTCGATTTTCGATAGAAATAAATTCATCAAACAATAAAATCTTTTCTCCCTGACTGAGTTTGGTGATAACCAAACTATATATTGAGCGATAGCTCCAATCATGATTTAAGTTTTCCAAAATATCAATTGCACTGAAGGAATATTTCTCCCTATATTTGATTTCAATCCTCTTTATAAGAATACCTAAGATTGAAAAAGCTAAGTCAGCAGTCTCATTATCAAAGGTCTCCTTCTTTCTAATTTCTCTGCCAGGATGGATAAGATTTCTGTAGTCCTTGATTACAGTCGCAAGATTATTCTCACTTTTGGAAATAATTTTTTCAGCTATTGCCAATTCAAGCAATGTAGACAATGTAGTTTCAAGGATCTTCTTTGGAGTATATCCTGCAGGTAAATTCTCCTGAAAATAGTCAGTCAATAGTGCTTCTAAAATGCTCCCTGATAAAATTAAGACTGACTTTGTAGCCTTTGCTTCCATACATTTAGTTAATTCCAGATAGTCTCTTTGCAGAATATCTTGAAAGCCTTCATCACTTATAAATTTGAATTCCATTGTAAATTGTTTTTAAAATCCTCCAATGCGAAATCCTATTTCGGTGTTACACCTTATCAAAAAACTGTATTGCAAAATTGCAGAAGTCAACAATAACATCTTTGTCCAGGTCAAACTCTTTCCTGTTTCCGAGGTAGTTTTTTGATTCTGGTGTAATTTCTTTTCCACCAAGAAGGTCTTCAACTGTCAGACACTTTATATGTTTCTTGGACACAAGAATTATATAAGTATTAGTATAGGGATAGTTCTTGGGTAGATCGTTAGCTCTGAACTCACCGTTTGCCCTGAATTTGACCTCTATGAAGTACACATCTTTAGATTTAGGGTTCTGCACAACAAAGTCAGGCATCCTTCTGATCTCCGTTGCAACGTCAGACCGCACTCCTTTAAGCAGCTCCATTATGCCAGGGATAGTATTTTCCATCCCGTATCGGAAGACATTATAGCCAAGGCTCAGAAAAAGTTCCTGTATAAGTGTCTCTGCAATCCTCCCTTTAATCATTCCATACCGAAATGCCCAGTCCTTATCTGCCAAACCCGGGACCTCCTCGGTATCCTTATATTCACGAACCTTTTCATTTTTACCTCTCTCTGCATAACACTTTGGGCATAGTCCACCAAAATATTTGGTAAAAGCTCCGCAATTGATACAATCAGCCATAACGTTATTGTCTATTTCTTCACTTTACTATTAACTATTTCATCGTCCTTTACCGTGACAACTGTATAATAAGGATTCCTTTTATCATCCAAGTAGGTAAGCTTAAGCACCATATCAATAAGTCTTTCCGGGATCCTTGGCTTAAGAATCTTGTCAGCGACGGAAGAGTCACCTTCAACGCGTTCCTTATAAGTTGCATTTAAAACAATATGATCTAATGGCGGCACATTGTTAATCCTGGGGAGAGGGTCAATGTTTGTAAAATGTGTGGTACCTATGCTTTCCAATTTAATGTTTAACGCAGGTGCATTTGAATTATTGAAGATCTTGAGGTAGAAATTCCATGCTAACAACCAATGAATTATCGGTCGCTCTGATACATAGTAAAATTGATTTCCGTTTTTATCATGTTTAATAGGATTTTTATTGCTGAAACTCTCATGTGATCTTGATCTTGTCCTACTTATTAAATCTACTTCGAGATATGGTTCAGAATTGGTGGCTTTTTTTGGTACTCCCCTCAATAGAGCTGCACTTTCGATTTCTGCATCAGTTTTCCATTCCCGAAGTACATCTATTGAGAATTTTTTAGGGTCTTTATCAATAAGGGTTGCACATTTTCCGCATAGCCAGATTCCATTTTCTATATTTTTTCGTTCTTCCCGAGACATTGATTCATCGAATCTCGGTCCACCCTTCGTTGCTGCGGTTATATGAGCAGCTTCTCCAACCATTGTTGACTTAGCGCCAATTTCATTTGATCCCACGGTTGAGTTTCTGCAATTTGGATTTGAACATAAAAATCCCACACGCTTAGCTAATGTATCTTTAGTCCTTTGTGTAAAGTCATCCCTCTTTAAGCCCATACTTAATGTGTTTCTATACCATTAATTTTCCTGGTTTGATGTCATTATTGCCAATGTAAATATAATATCCATTAGCCATATTTGTAAGCTATATCTGTTTTCTTGTAGTGTCCCAAGTAGGCTTATCCGAACAGAACTGCACTAGTATAATAATAGGGTTTAATAGCAGAAACCGGGTTTAAGCCCTTTAGGAGCCTTCAGAGCTATTCAAACTATAAGGTAGTGCTTCCTATTGCTGTTTGTTTATACTGGTTTAAAACGCATAAGAATAAGCAAAGGATGGATAGATACCGTGCTTTAAAGATTCCCATGAACGATGTAGGAGAGTACTGCAGATATCTTATTGATTGTATATACAGGGAATTAATAAACAGCGCTTTGACTACTGCAATTATTAATGAGAAGCGACTAAAAAAGTATGTTGAAAACAGCATACTTAAGAGACGAAACAAATATATTTATGATCTTTTTTACAAGTGCATGTAGATCTATCTGTTTAAAAGCAATGCTTGTTACTTTCTCCTACTATAGGATGTATATTCTTTATCTATTCTTCTTTTTATTATAACATTACTTATATAAGTTGAAAACAACATTCTTTTTACCTCCTGTATATACAGAATTACACTGCGTTTGAATTTTTGTATCTTTTAGTGTACATTGCTCAGATACAGGTACAGAAATGACTGAAGTAAAGAATGTTATTGATCCCCTTCAGTCTTGCACCAGCACATTTGAATATGTAACTTCTATTCTTCTTCCTTATATTGATCGTTTTCAACATTCTTATCCTCGTCTTCAGAGCTATTTGGAAGAGTATTCTTTGTAACTATATTAAATCTTCCATCAAGAATGGAGTCAGGGATAGATGAAGCAGTGGAATTAAGAAGATAGTATCTACTCAAATAGAACCTGAAGAATGATTTTAGTTCCGTTATCCGGGCTACTCTGGCTTTCTCATCTACCGGCATCTTATATAGTATTGGCACAGCAGCAATTATTTTGTCATTGTTTAATGAATAGGTAATCCTTTTACCCTTACCACGATTCTCTTCATTTAAAATGTCATGTTCTATTAAGAAAGCCCTTGCTTTGTTAAGCCTGGTAGTCTTTATATGTAGTTCTTCTTAAGTCTATCCTGCTGATAAAAAAATGGATGAAATCTTGCTGCCCTGTGGAATACGAGCAGCTTTTCAAAGAGTACAATCACCTCAAGATCCATATCTGGACTATACTCCATCAAAGCAAGTTGATAAATGGAGATTGGATTACGTACTGTAATTTCCCTACCACCTTCGGTTATTGTTATTTCATGACCCTTGTTTCCATAAATTGGTTTTTCTTTCATAAATAGACGATATTATAATGATTAAATAAATCCCAACCTAAAAATTGGTAATAATCTGGGGCTGATGCGGTGGTTAGGACATGCACACTTCCGTCATTCCAGCACCAGCATACCCGTTTATGCTTCCTGAAACTCTGACTTATTGGGAATTACCTGTTATTTGCAGACAGTTCCGATCAATCTGACTCTCACGATGTGGTAAAGTTACTTTTTTTCTGTAATTTTAACTGTTCACTGTTATCAACCTTATCAACAAACCTGCATCATGCCAGCAAAAGAAGCCAAAGCTCGTATTAAGATCAATAAACTTCTGGAGGAATCCGGATGGAGACTCATTGATGATAGTAACGGTACTGCCAATGTTGTTCTTGAGAACAATGTTAAGATCACCCATACTGTAGCTGATGGTATGGGTGAAGACTTTGAGAAGACCACCAATGGGATTATGTTGATTACCTTCTGCTTGATGAGAAGGGATTCCCCCTGATTGTCCTCGAAGCAAAGTCTGAAGATAAAAATCCGCTGGTAGGGAAGGAACAGGCACGTAAATACGCGAGAGCTCAGAACTGTGGGTATGTGATCCTGTCCAATGGTAACATACATTACTTCTGGGACATTGAGAAGTCCAATCCTTCAATAATAACGAAGTTCCCGACGCAGCAATCTGTTAAAGAACTATTCCGCATATAAACCCCAGCCGGATCGTCTGATCAGTGAAAAGATCGCTGAGGATTATATTGCTCTTACCCAGAAACCGAACTATAACCTTGATACCGGAGTACCAGGATCCAAACACCCGGGAACAATTTATCCAGACAAATAAGCTGAGATTCCTGAGAAAATACCAGGTATCAGCTGTACAGGCTATCCAGGACTCTGTAAGAAAGGCTAATGAACGGTTCCTGTTTGAGATGGCAACCGGTACCGGCAAGACACTTGTCTCTGCAGCGGTCATTAAGCTCTTCTTACGCACCGGCAATGCCAAGCGGGTACTGTTCCTTGTTGACAGGCTAGAGCTCGAAATACAGGCTGATAAAGCCTTTAAGGAGTACCTGAAGAACGATTACAAAACAATCATATATAAGGAGAGAAGGGATGACTGGCGACATGCTGAGATTGTAGTAAGCACCGTACAGTCCCTACTGTTCAATAACAAATTCACCCGGCTCTTTTCACCAACAGATTTTGACCTGGTGATATCCGATGAAGCTCACAGGTCAATTGGAGGTAATGCAAGGGCTCTGTTTGAGTATTTTATTGGCTACAAGCTGGGACTTACAGCAACTCCGAAGGATTACCTGAAGAGGTTTGATTCTGAGACTCCAGCTCATAACGATCCCAGAGAGTATGAACGCAGATTGTTGCTGGATACATACCGGACCTTCGGATGTGAAAGCGGAACTCCTACATACAGATACTCTCTTGTTGATGGTGTGAATGATGGCTTTCTGATAAATCCCCTTGTTGTAGATGCAAGAACAGATGTTACCACTCAGCTTCTCTCTGATCAGGGATACGCAGTAGTTGTTCCGGTTGAGAATGAGGGTGAATTCAAAGAAGAGGAGCAATTATTCTTCCAGAGAGACTTTGAAAAGAAATTTTTTTCCGAGGATACCAATAATGTATTCTGCAAGGCATTCATGGATAATGCTCTCATTGATCCTATAAGCGGAGAGATAGGCAAGACAATAATATTTGCTGTAAGCCAGAACCATGCTGCCAAGATCGCTCAGAAGCTTAATGAGATTGCGCATAAGAGATTTCCCGGGAAGTATAAATCTGACTTTGCGCTGCAGGTAACCTCTCTTGTACAGGAGCACAGCAGTTCACAATCAACTTCTCTGATAAAAGCAATAACCTGTCAGGTACAGCTAACTTTGAAGAGTGGTACCGGACAAGCAAAACGCGGGTATGTGTCACAGTGGGCATGATGACAACCGGTTATGATTGCACAGACATTCTGAATATATGCCTGATGCGTCCAATCTTCTCTCCGACTGATTTTATCCAGATCAAAGGTAGGGGTACAAGGAGGCATAATTTCACTGAGCAGGTAACTGATGCATGGAAAAGCGAAAGAGCTTGGCAGGATTGACAAGGGGAAGTTTAAGCTGTTTGACTTCTTTGGCAACTACGAGTATTTTGAAGATAAGTTCAGTATGACCAGGTACTTAAAGCTACCACAGAGAACAGCAAAAGCGAACTCCTGGTACTGATCCTGAACACTTTGGCTCCGGAGTATGAGAACCCTGATCAGGATAATCTTGTATCCTGTAGAGGAAATTGCGATAGGAATGAAAGGCATGAAGGTTGACAGGATGTTCTTTGACCGGTTTGGAGAGACGGTTAAGAAGGATGAAGTTGTTGTGCAAAGCCTGGAAGAAGGTAACTGGGACAGGCTGCTTGATCATATCAACCGGGAGATCTTCAATAAGCCTGAAGAGTACTACACTATTGAAAAGCTTCGCAAATCAATCCGCTCTGACAGGCGTGTTACGCTCCGGGAGATAGTGGAGTACATATTTGGTCTGATACCATTCATCAAGTCAAAAGAGGAGCTCCTGGACGAAGAGTTTGACAAGTTCATCACTGACTGCAAGCCAGGAGAGAAAGACAATATTGTTGCACTGAAATACTTTTTCAAGTCCTACATAACCGACGGCAGGTTACGCGAGATAATTGAAAACAAGAAGTTCGCAGAGTTAAATGTAAATCCATCATTCACCACCAAGGATCTGAAGGCGGTTCCGGAATCCTGGCGTCACCTGATACCGGAATACATTAAAGACTATGTACCGCTTAATAAATTCACTAACTGACTCATGCTTGACGTTGAAACAAAGAACAGGATAAACACTGCACGTGATATCCTTGTAGGTAAAGTCCCTGATCCTAAGTCCCAGGTGGAACAGATAACCATAGCGCTTATTTATAAGTTCATGGATGACATGGATGTTGAATCTGAGGAGCTGGGAGGCAAGAGAACATTCTTTGTTGGTGAGTATGCAAAATACGCCTGGCGAAAGATATTTGATCCACGTCAGAGCGGATATGAACTGCTGAACCTGTACAGTGAAGCTATCACCAAGATGGATACCAATCCTGGTGTTCCTAAGCTGTTCCGGGATATATTCAAGAATGCATACCTGCCATACCGTGATCCGGAGACGCTAAAGAGCTTCCTGAAGATCATCAATGAGTTTGATTATAGCCATAGTGAGAAGCTTGGTGATGCATTTGAGTTCCTGCTTATCAATCCTGGGCAGCCAGGGTGATGCAGGACAATTCAGGACACCCAGGCACATCATTGACTTCATGGTTGCGATAGTAGATCCAAAGAAGCATGAGATCATCCTGGACCCTGCCTGTGGCACTGCAGGCTTCCTTATCTCTTCCTACAAGCATATCATAAAGCAGAACTCCTCTAACTTCCATCCAGATCAGAATACCGGGATCACTGGCAACGGAACCCAATCTGTAAATGAAGTTATAATTACAACTAATGGATATAGCGGAGACAAGCTGACCGCTGATGAACGCAGGATACTTGCTGATAACATCCATGGGTATGACATCTCACCTGATATGGTACAGGCTATCCCTGGTCAATATGTACCTGCATGGGATAAAGGAACCCCATATTTCAGAATACGATACCCTGACCAGCGAAGAACACTGGAATCAATACTGCGATGTAATCCTTGCTAATCCACCGTTCATGTCTCCAAAGGGTGGTATAAGACCACATAAGCGGTTCTCAGTACAGAGTAACCGCAGCGAGGTGCTGTTCGTGGATTACATTGCTGAGCACCTTACACCTGATGGCAGGGCTGCTGTGATCGTTCCTGAGGGCATTATATTTCAATCAGGGAAAGCATATAAGCAACTCAGAAAGATGCTGGTGGAGAAATACCTGGTTGGAGTCATCTCCTTACCAGCTGGTGTATTTCAATCCTTATTCAGGAGTTAAGACATCAATACTTTGGTTGGATAAGGTCGCTGGCAAAGAAAACAGATAAGATACTGTTTGTGAAGATTGAGAATGATGGATTTGACCTGGGAGCACAGAGGAGAGCCATTAGAGGAAACGATTTGCCAGGTGTCTCTCAGAAAATTGCGGATTACATGATCCATATCAATAATGATAAACTGTCAGATTTTGAATCAGATACAGTCGTATTATTAGTAGCAAAAAATACCATATCTGGCAACGGAGACTACAATCTAAGCTCAGAAAGATATAAAACACAGAAGATTAAGAGTAGTCAGAACCAGTGGAAGAAACTTGGGGAGACAGTTGAGTTTATGACGGATGGAAACTGGATTGAAAGTAAAGACCAGGCTGAATCAGGCATAAGATTAATTCAAACCGGAAATATTGGAATTGGCGAGTATAAGGATAAAGATGAAAAAGCAAGGTTTATTTCAGAGAAAACATTTCATAGATTAAAATGCACTGAAGTATTTCCGGGGGATGTTTTAATATCAAGATTACCAGATCCAGTAGGAAGAGCCTGTCAGGTTCCTCTGTTACCAACAAAAATGATTACGGCTGTTGATTGTACAATATTGCGATTTAACCAATCCAGGATAATCCCAAGATTATTTGTCTATTACACAAAATCTGAAAAGTATTATGAAAGGATACTTCCTTTTTTAACGGGTTCAAGTAGGAGTAGAATAAGCAGAAAGAATCTTGAATCAGTAACAATACCCGTACCTCCCCTCACAGTTCAGGAGGAGATTGTTTCAGAATTAGAATCCTATCAGAAGATCATTGACGGAGCAAGGCAGGTGGTGGATAACTACAAGCCGAGGATTGATATTGACCCGGAGTGGAAGATGGTGGAGTTGGGAGAGGTTTGTAGAATGAAAGGGGGCTATGCTTTTAAAAGTTCGGATTATGTAACAAAAGGCATCCAGCTTTTAAGGATGGGGAATGTTAAAAGGATGTATTTTGATATCGGAAACTCACCTGCATTTTTACCATTTGAATATAAAAGGGAATATCCTGATTACATTATTCGTAAAGGAGATTCTCTTAATTTCAATGACCGGCACTATCGGTAAAGAAGATTATGGCAATGTATGTATGGTTGATGCTGAAGATGAGTTTTTACTAAACCAGCGCGTTGGGAAGTTTGAACTTAATGGTGAAAAAATAATTTCAAAATTCCTTTATTATTATATGATCACAGATGATTTCAGGAAAGCATTATTCTTGAATTCATCCGGAGGAGTAAGACAGGCAAACATCAGTAACAAAGGCATTGAAAATACAAAAATTCCGTTACCGTCAATAGCCATCCAAAATGAAATAGCCACTCAGATTGGCAAGGAAATAGCAGCTGTTCAGACAAACGAAGAGCTGATTAGAATCTATGAACAGAAGATCAAAGACCGGATAGCGAAGGTGTGGGGGGAGTAACATGTAAAATTTTTAAATATTTTATATATGCCGATCGGATACAGCAAACAGGGTGACCACCCATACCAAGAACAATTTGACCGGATGTTGAGGTGCTTTAATAAAATAACCCAACTAATTGATGGTAATGGTGACCAGGATGTCTACAACGATGATTTATATTCATTTTTTAAGGAGGCTTGGCATTTGAAGGATTGGATAAAAAATGATTCTACTATTAATCCTGTTGACATTGAAACCATTGCAAAAGAATACGATGTCCTAATGGTATGCGCAGATATTGCAAATAGAAGTAAGCACTTGTTTTTAGAGCGTAAAAGAGTTGATGCCGATCATTCGAAGACTGACGTAACAGTGACTCTTCCGACAATTATCTTCAACTTGCCTGAATCGGGAGAAATTCCAGTTTTGTTTGGCAAAGGTGGTAATACCTTCTCGTACAAGTATTGGTTCAAAGATAACACAGGGAAAGAATATGAAGCATACTCACTTGCACAAGATATAATCCGAGCATGGGAAAGCATTATTGATAAGTACATAAATTATGCAAAATAATTACGAAATCTACAAAAAGTGGGGTTTAAAACCCGTGCTCGTCGTAATCAGATCAAATTCCGTAATGAAGTACTGAATGTTTCCAAAAGTGAGCACGAATCATTCCTTATGGAAGAAGACGCCCAGAAAGGATTAATATTTTATGCAGGTTTCGACATTTTTGAAGCAGCTAGGCAACAATTTGATCCAGGGGTTTCTGATAATAAGCCCATGTATTCAAATATGCTACGCAGTCAGCATATTCCGTTCAACTTCTTTGTACCTCTCGCAAAAAACCTTGTATATGCCCGGGATGTGATTAATTTCTTTGTAGGTGGTGCTATTAGTGACATCAATCTTATTAAAATTGAACATGCACCTGCCCCCGAAATTGCACTTCATTACAGGACGTCATTTGACGCCTATATTGGGTATGAACATGTTGATGGTACAGAAGGAATCCTGGGGATTGAAGTGAAATACGGAGAAGGAGCGTATCCATTAAAGGAAGGGTAAACAGAGGCAGAGGCAATAGTGGACCAACAACATCCATACAATGTGATTACTAAGAAACTTGGTTTATATAGAGAGTCATTAGTGTCCACTAAAAATTAAATATTGTTCTTTGAAATCATGAGTACATCTAGGTTGTAGCGCTTTTTACGAGCGTGACGATTTGAATTGAAAATCCCGGTTCTAGCTTTGTTAAAAGCAAGAAGCCATGAATCAAGGCAAGTATGTCTTTAATCAACTTACAGATTTTTTACCTCAGAGAGTTCTTGACCGGTTAGTTGAAAAGTACAATGGAAATAAGTACGTCAAGTTCTTTTCATGTTGGAATCAGCTGTCCTGCATGTTGTTTGGTCAACTATCCGGAAGAGAAAGTTTACGTGACTTGATGATTGGATTAGAAGCACACAAATCCAAGTTTTATCACCTGGGATTTGGGAAGAATGTAACCCGATCCAATCTGGCAAAAGCAAATGAGAGACGTAACTATAGAATATTTGAAGAGTTTGCCTATCATCTGATTAATGAAGCCAGAAGGGTTACGGTTACCAGAGACTTTGATCTTGACATTAAATCAAATGTATATGCCTTTGACTCATCAACTATTGATCTTTGTCTGAGTGTCTTCTGGTGGGCTGAGTTCCGCAAAACCAAAGGGGGAGTAAAATTACACACGTTATTTGATGTAAAAACCTCTATTCCCAAGTTGCATCCTTATAACCAAAGCTTCAGTACATGATATGAATGTCCTTGACTTACTCAAATATGAACCAGGAGGATATTACATACTGGATCGTGGTTACACCGATTTTGAAAGACTCTACAAGATACATCATGCATTCAGCATATTTTGTAACACGAACCAAGACAAACCTCAGATTTAAACGAATGTATTCCAACAAAGTAGAGAAGAAGAGCGGTGTTCTTTCAGATCAGATTGGCAAACTTGAAGGCTTTTACTCATTAAAGGACTACCCGGATAAACTCCGGAAAATCAAGTATTATGATGAAGAAACAAAAGAACCTTCGATGTTTATAACCAACAACTTTGATCTTAAGGCCCATGAGATTGCTCTGCTCTATAAATATCGCTGGAAAGTAGAGTTGTTCTTCAAATGGATAAAACAACATCTTAAGATTAAATCCTTCTGGGGAACAACTCCGAATGCAGTTAAAATACAAATCTATTCTGCAATCATCGTTTATTGTCTGGTTGCAATAGTTGCTTACAAATTGAAAGTAGACCGCTCACCCTACGAAATATTACAGATTTTAAGCATATCTCTTTTTGGATAAAACGCCTATAAAAGAGCTACTTACAAACCAAGATTACCAAGATGTCAAAGAACTAAATTGTATACAGTTGAAAATCAATTATATTTAAGTGGACACTAATGATAGAGAGTATAAGATTAAACTGCTTAGGACTGACAAGTACAGGCAGGTATGGAGAAATCAACTACCGGGGGAAAGTATTACAAAAAAGAGTCATCTTGAATTCAGGATTGACCATTTCACATCAATCCTGCTTTATCCTGAGGGGAATGACCACTTCAGGGATGTAATCTCGGATTATAAAAGCTTCCTGACTCCCGGTCATGAGAATTCTTTCAAGGGGATCACATATGAGGAGTTCATTAAAGCTGCAAGGGAGCTTACTGATGACACCGAGTTTCTAAGGTGGCTGCAGTACCTGGAGGACAGATACATCGTTAAGGACCGATCCTGGTACTATATCTCCCACTTGTTTGTAGCAGCACAAATATCACATTACACGTGATCCTCATGTTCGATTTCATACTCTTGAAATCAGAATGTCATACTATCTTATTAGCTCACTGAATTGCCGTACACAAACCGATGATACCTCCAGCCACGATAGTTATTAGCGTTCAAATCAATAGAACCTCTTTTATCGGCTGATTTTACACTTTGGGATATTTGCCTTTTGGCATCCGACCTTAATCCGTCACATACTCTATATTCCTTCTTTTGATCCTTGTTATTTACCCATTCTACCTTGGGGACTTGTTTAAGTGGGAAAATGATTTAAAATATGGCTCCACTTCCATTCCTCCAGCCAAACTTTATTCCATAATGTATTTATCAACAATCGTACTTTGGTAGAATTGATATGTTATTTATATAGTACATTTGCATTCAATATTTGTTTTTTTAAACAGAGTTTCCAGAATAGGAAATCTGCTCCCAAGAATAAGACTTCACCACAAAAATCCGATATTTTAGCCGGTTTTTATATTATGAGACACTCATAATACATTTTATTATGGACAAAGTCCTAAGTAATGACACGATTGTCGAATCATTCCCGATAATCGGAATTTGCAATAAGGTGATGAAATCTAACTTGGAGATTGTTACTCAAGTTGAATACTTCACTTTTTCCGGTGAAAAGCTTCTCCTAGATGATGAGTCAGGAAGTGGTGAATTATTTTCTGATTTTATTTTTTGGCTTGCGAAGGTAAGATCATGTAGATCAAAGAGTTTAACTGAGAAGATAGACTTTGAGGATTTTAATCCTAAGTACGATCTTAAATCGGCATACTGGCTTCCAGATTACAGTTGGATATTTGAAGATGCATTCAAGGAAGGATTTGTGAAAGAGTTAGTTGCAGCGAGAACAGTAACTGAAATATGCCGTCCTGATGAATCCACTCTACCCCAAGATGATTCTCCATTAAAATGATCTTTTATATTTACATGGGAAACCGGAGAAACTCTCTCCGGTTTTTTTATCCAATTTTCTTCCTTTTCCAGCCTGTCTCCTTGGGTCAATACTAAATAACCCACTTGTCAGCGACAGTCCTGATATCTGTCCGCGTAATCCGCATATAGGGTTTCATGCTTTTGAAATCAGAATGACCTGACATTTTCATTACGTCCTGGATAGGCATGCCCTTTTGAAGACATATCGTAATAAAGGTTTTACGTGCAGCATGGCTTGATATGACCTCATACAGGTATTTACTCGTCCGGAAGACTTGCTTGCCTCTAACAGCCTGTATAACCACTCTACGGTCAAAATTCAATTCCCTGAAGAGTAGTTTAAGATATTCATTGAATTTCTGGTTGGTGATTTTTGGTGGTCTGCTGCCGTATCTCTCAAGGATGGACTTTGTAATGCTGTATAGCGGAGGATAAGCCTTACCACCAGTCTTTAACTGTATGAACTCCAAAACTTGCTCGGGAGTCTCCCACGATTGATCGTACAGCTGACTATCACAATGACGCATACCGGTAGTAGCCATGAATACGAACAGGTCACGTGTCTTGCAGAGATAACCGGTCAGCTTCGCCTCCATTAGTATTTTTAATTCCTCCTCTGTCAATGACAGTACTTCAGATTCAACACTTAGCATTGCATATCTTATCCAACTCCAGTCACGATCCGGATAGGCAGTCTTTAAAAATGCTTTCAGAGACTTGACATGCTTAAAGACAGTTGCATCAGCCAGCTTTTGCTCCCTCAGTAAGTATTGTATTAACCTGCCAAGAACCATTCTGTTGAAAGTAGAAGCGTTTAAGTCATAACCGTCCCAGCCACAAAAAAACTTCATCACATTGTAAGACATCTCGACCCTCCTCTTTGTACTCGCCCGACAGACTAACTGGTCGAGGAATCTTCGGTACTTAATCCATATAGGTTCAAAATCGGCAGTCTCAAGTACGGATGCTACCCTTAATTTGCACTCACTTCTGACCAGTTCAGGCATAGGATCAAGCCCTCTCTGCCGTACCGCTATGGAGGCATTCAGTACCTGGTTTTGCGTAGCATCAATCTGGCTTTTGAGAATGTCGTAATCCGGACAATTCTTCTTTAATGCGTTAATATTCCAATACTTATCGTCTACCTTCGCACCGGTGAAGATTTTGAATTTCTTGTTTCCGTGACTGTAGATTACATACACGGAGTTGATGTACTTTCTGACCTTAATTGTCGCCATAATTCAATACTATTAAATGCAAAAATCCGAGTACGGGAACTCGGTACAAATTCCATATTTTGACCTGTTACAGTCAAAATGTCAATTTTCGTAAAGTGCAGTTATTGAATATTATAGCATGGATAGAACGGAGGTTTCCTAAACCTTAAATTCAGGTTCGATTCCTGGTGGGGCTACAAAATAGATCCTAATAAAAAGACTATCACCTACAATTGTGCTAGTCTTTTTTCTTTGTCCAATAACAATACCTAAATCATATATGCTGATGTAATATCTGCATACAAAAAGTGAGTATGAGTTAGAAAATATCACATCAAAAAGTTTTCCCACCTTAAAATGTACAGGGCCACCTCCGAACTACCTGAAGGACTCCTAAAAAATAGCTGAACGAGTACTGAACTTTTTTTTATTGGCTTTGTTTGATGTTTGGAACCAATATAATTAACAATTGTGTTCCGGGTTAAATAATAACTAATAATAAAAAAACTTATGAAAAATCTCCTGTTGACCAGTTTACTGGTTGTGGGCTCTATTGCCCTGGAAGCACAGACAGTTGCCATAGTTGATTTCATGAAAGTTCCGGCTAACGGTCAGGATGCCTATCTGGCGGTTGAAAAACAATGGAAAAACTTACACCAGAACCGGGTGAACTCCGAAGCAATTCTGGGTTGGCAACTTTACTTCGTTCGTGGTTCAGGTACAAGCTCAAACTACAATTATGCAACTGTTACCGTTTACGAGAATTTTGGTAAAACTGAAGCCACACTTACTGATGCTGATTTTAAAAAAGCTTTTGGTAATAATGCAGCTGAATTTCTGACGAAGACAGAAGCATCCAGAAATCTTATCTATTCGGAAACGTATCAACTACAGGTAGGTGTACCGTCTGATATTCCGGATAAATACATTGTAATAAACTCTGTTCACACTAAAAATCTTGATCAATACATTAACATGGAAAAAGTAGGTTATTTACCAATGCATGAGGAGGCGAAAAAAGCCGGTCAAAGGAATTCCTGGGGAATATGGACACGTTGGCCGTATGAAGACGATTCCTTCCAGGCAGTTGCTGTTGATGGTTATGCTAAATTTTCAGATATAAACAACGGGAATTACAACGATTTAATGGGCAAGGTAATAACCGGTAAAAAACCTGGCGAAGTGTATGATATTTTCGTGCAGGTAAGTAAGACTGAAGAGATTCGTTCAATTATAAAATCGGAAATTTGGGAGTTGGTTGACGCTACAGCACCTAAAATGTAAAGAACGGCCCTCAGTGCCGGTCGCGGGGAACAGTAACAGGTCCGGTTCCGTTCTGCAGCCAGATATCCAGACGAGGGGCATCACCATCATAAGGTTTACCCAGGATGTCGAGGTCACCGTCACCATCGAGGTCGGCAATATCGGAGTCATGTACATCTATCCCTTTGCTGATTATCATATCACGGGGGAAGTTTCCTTTCCCGTCACCAAAAAGTATTCTGTTCACAGCATCTTTGTTTCCCCCCAGGGTCATTTCAGCATACCAGATATCAAGGTTCCCGTCACCGTCAAAATCGATTAGTGCGAGCGTATGGCCGTTGCTTACCTGTGGAACTATTTCCTTCCTGACCCATGTATTTTTCTGATATTCATACAAATACATCGGAGCGAGTCCGTCACCGACTACCAGGATTATCTCTGGCCTGCCACCTTGAATAATTTGTCCGGCTGCCGATCTGCTGAAAGTATAGGCTCCGTCAATAATATTGTGTGAGAATTTATCATTGCCGAGGTACCTGAACCACAATCCTCCGCCAATGATATCCTGGACTCCATCTCCGTCGATATCTGCCTTCGCGAGTCCTTCATGCTCGTTTGGTCTTTTCCAGTCAGGGTATGTGCCATGCTGTTCCATCTGGCTGTCGTTGTAATATTTATACACGGGTATCAGTTTCCAGTTTTTCTGCTCAGAGGGATCCCGGGGGATACGTGAAAAATAGAGAGTCTGGTCGCCCTGAGCCCAGAATACCAGATCAGGTTTTAAATCACCATCAAAGTCACCGACCATCTGATCGTGAACCTTGTTCCCTCCGGTATTTCTTATCAGGTACCTGGGCCAGGCCGGTTTTCTGAAATCGGGGTAAGGGTTTTCCCACCACCAGACCTGATTGGTTTTGCCTTCACCGCCGGCGATTATGTCCATATCACCGTCGTTATCAACATCAAAGGCGATTGTGCCGGCTTCAATGAAACAGATCGCATCCTCAACCACAAGTTTCCTCCAGGCGGTTTCAGTTCTCTGGTACCACACAAGTCCGGGAGCGGATGTTCTCTCGGAAACACAGAAATCATTCAGACCGTCGTTATTGAAGTCGGCAACAGCGCATGAGGTTTGCTGTTTCCCCGCATTCGGAGTATCAATTTCTCCCTTTTTGCTTGTAATATGATTCCATTGCGACTGTGCATTAAAACAAAAAAAGGTAAAAAGAATAACACTTAAAATATTTTTTTGCTTCATAATGATTGTTAATATAGTTGAAGAATGTATTGTCGGGATTCTCTGCCATACGCTCGCTTCTCCAGCATGAAGATAGCACATCTTTTTAACTTTTTCAATCCAGTTCATGGACTCTTTTGCAGTGAATAAATTAGAATTGCATAACTTTATTTTTTATTAGTGTATTTTAAAATGAAGTATGACTCCCCGGGAATGAAAAAGGGTTCAACACGGTGCTTCTTATGGGCAAAACGTCGGTCTTGCAATGATTAATTGCTCGTTAGCCGGCACTGAAAAGAAGGTACTGGAGGCAAGGGATATTGCGGAATTGGCAAAGAGAACTGCTTAGCGACAATTCTAATTTTATCCGCACTAAATGCGGTAAGATGCCTTTGATCAATTAACTACTGCCAGGAGAGGGCTAAAGTTGTATAGAGCTTAAACCTCTTCCAGCCATAAGAATTTATAGTGGTCCCTTTAATCCTTCAAGCCTGACCAGCTGGAACGGATTTTAGATCTGGTGAGAGATCACTTAGGTGTACGAAAAAAGAAGCCCCCGGGATACGAGGGCTTGAAATATGTATTGTATTAGTTACTTAATCTCTTACATCCCCAAAATTAAAATATAAACCTAAACCCGCAATTGTCTTCAAGCTGTTTATGTTTGTGAATAATGTTAATCCCAGGCTGGCATAAGGAGCATAAAGATACTCCATTTTAGCCAGGATTGAAGCTCCGATTGTGTTATTACCGATGCGGGACTTTTCATATTTATAACCACTCTTACCATTCCACAAGTTCCAGAACCATGATTGATCATCATAATTGGGATCGTAATGGGGATTTGGGACTATTTCAGCCTTACTATAGTTCACCCAGGATGGACCAGCTTCGATGCCAAATCTTAAATCTTTTTCGGGAACAGGGAAAACCTTCAACAGGTTTAGCGAAACAACATTGAGATAATCATTTGGGGTAAAAAGACGATCATAATCAGAAGGTACATCCCGGGCTCTAAAAGGATTTGCATTATAACTGATGCTTGCTCCCCAGCTTTTTGGTCCGATGAAAGTATAATTCAATCCTAAAAACACTCCCTTCAGGCATACGCCGATTCCGGACCAATTTGTGAGATAGTTCTCTTTGTAAAGTCCAATCCAATATTACTCTGCGATGTAAATGAGGTGTCCGTAAATTCTTTAAGATTGTCAATAGAAATTGTGTCTGTTATCTGATATGCAAATTGGGTTACCGCTATAGAGTCAGAAGTTGTAACAGCATTAATATTTAGTCCTGCAGTGATTGTACTATCCTGATTAAATGCATCGGTTCTTTCCAGTGCATAGAAATGATTTTCTTTATATTCTGCAGACCAGAGAAGCGGGATGTATAAAATCAATCCGGAGAATAGCGCTGCAACCGATAGTCGTTCACTTCTTTTTAAAATGACATTTAAATCCTTGTAACCGTCTTTTTTGAACGTGACCGGGGTGGAGGAGAAAACAATTTTTGTATCTGAATATTTGTATGGAGTTGTGCCCTTCATCTTTTCTTTGACATAAACCGTTGCTCCGGGCGGTTTAGTCGTAAAAAGAGTTGTACTGGCGCATCCCGGTAACAGGATACTCATAATAATAAGGAAAATAATTGTTTTTGTGGATGGTGTGATTTCCATGAAAGCTAATCCCTCATTCTCAATCAAATTTACACCAGCAAAAAGCCAAAGTCAATTTTATTTAACACAGAAACCCGGATCTTACCCTTAAGCTTTCAAATACTCCTGCCACGCTAAACCCATTTTAAGCCCTCTAAGCCCCGTACATTAAGACAAAGTGATTGTTCACCACAGAACAAAGAAAATCGCTGAGAACGCTTGAAACAGGGCAAAACGGTAATATTAGTGAGGGCACAAGCAATTGTGAAAAGAAAATGTATATACATTTTGTTGATTGACAGTATATTGTATAATGTTTCTATTTAATAACAAACCTAAGACTATCGTCTTACTGTTATAAAAGAAGCCCCCGGAGCTGTAAGAAATTGAACGAATCCAATTATGATTGTTCTTTACTACTTCATCCCGGCAACAGCCTTTTTCGCTTCCTCCAGATGAAGGAATGCGGTATGATCATAAATTGAAAATTGTCTTCTTAAATCCCAGCTTTTCTGTAATAATTCGAATGCATTCTGATAATTTCCCAGCTTGTATAATCCCAACCCCTTAGAATCTAAATAATAAAAATTATATGGACCTATTTTAATTGCCTTTTCAATAAGTTCCAGCCCCTCATTAATGCTCAGACCATTGTCTATAAGACAATATGAAAGATTGTTTATTCTGTCTGGATTTTCAGGTTCTATTGAGAGAGCCTGTTTAAAATGCTCCCTTGCTTTTTCTGGCATATTGGCTTCAGAGTAAATATTTGCTATACCTGTCATTATTTCAGCATCAGATGATGATTTTTCTATACAAATGGATTTATATTTTTCAATATATCTGATAGCCGCAAGTGTATCCCCAACAGTCATTGAGAGGATAGCCTGTCTGTAAATCAGGTCAGCGTTTTCAGGAAAATCCTTTTCTGCTTTTCTGTAAAGCTTTTTTTCTTTCTTATATTGCGCCGTTTTATTATAAGCCAATCCAAGGGGAGTATAGTTCCAAACCCAGGAAGGCTTTGTATTCCATCTTTTATATATTTTAAGAGCTCTTTCAAATTCAGGAATTGCTTTATCATATTGATGTAAATCTAAATAAGCTTTACCTAAATCAAAATTAGTGAATGGTAATTGATCATCTATCTTGAGAGACTGTCTCAAGTATTTTATTTGTTCCAGGGGAGTCTGAAAAAAGAAAGCATATTGATAATCAGTATATATTTCCCAAAGCACTGATGATATTTGTTCTCTCTTTTTATGGGTTTATAAAACAATTTCTTTTGCTTTAACCATGTTGCCGCTAAAAAGGTTAGCAAATGCCAATAAAAAAGAAGCATATATCAAATTTGAGTCAATATCCAATGCTTGTGAAAGAAATGGAATAGCTGTAGAATAATCCCCATTAAAGAAGGCACTTTGACCATATATAAATTTTCTATATGCTTCCGAAGAAGTTTTAGATCCAAAGGATTGAAATTCAGAAGTTACATTCTTTTCCAATCTTGAGATCACAATGGAGTTCATTATATCCATACCAAGAGTATCAATAAGACTCAGTATTTTGTCTGAGGTCCCATTTATTTGATAAGATCTTAAAGCTTCATTCGTATTGGAACTGAATAACTGTGCATTTAAACGTATTATTGGGCCTGCTTGTTTAATAGTACCATACACAAATATGTTTGCATCCAGCGTTTGTGAAAGTTTTCTGGCAACTGATGGTGTGATGGATGTAAAATTTGCCAGGCCTTTACCTAGAATTAAACTGCTTATAGTTTCTGTTTGTCGGACTTTTAGTTCTTCACAGTTAGTCAGGGAAGATATTAATTCATTTTGAATCCCATTTTGCCATACATTCCATATCGTATCATTGGTCATATTCTGAAAGGGCATTACAGCCACAGATATCTTTCCTTTTGCCCTAAGCTTTTCCAAAGTATCTTGCCTGATTATTTTAGGGTATAAAATAACTGCGACTACAATAAGCAGTGCAGCATTAAGAATATAGCTCAGTTTCATCCTCCTCTTAACAGGCCTTTCTAATGTCTCTTTAATTTCGCCTTCCTCAACAGATTCCGTTTTTATTATACCAGTCGGTGTAAAATCAAAGAACCATGAGAGGATAACTGCAACAGGCAGACCTACTGCAAGAATCAGTACAATCAGCGTAGAAAACCAATCAGGAAGATGCAATGGAGTGGTGAGATTATTGATCACCTCAATTATGATGTAAGCAGTAGCAACATAAGTCGTGACGACTCCGAAGACTTTCCTTCTCTTCAGCTCCTGCCAGAACCTTTCAATACCGTTTGTCTTGTGATCCATACGATCCGGTGGATTAGGATATAAAATTAACCTATCCTGATACCAAAGTCAAGTTGTGGTCAGTTTTTACATCTGCCTTTAAGAGCTATTTTCACTGACAGTTCACAGCCTTGTCTGACCAAAGCCTTCCGATAACGTACTTCACGGATAAACTGGCTGGCTGTAAAATTCCCCACAAACTAATTCACCAATGCAATCTACATATTGCAAATACTGGTACAGTGGCTCTAAATACCTAAACCGGACCATACACTGCCTTACTTGCAGAGCCAGGTGTTATAGACACAATAGCTAATACCTTACTTGTTTTCATAGCTGAAAGATTTAAGCTAATTTTAATACAAAGTTCGGATACCAAACATGAAGCCTGCCTCAAAAAAAAAGCCCCCGCGATACGAGGGCTACATTAAAATTAACCTATTTTTTTATTTGCATTATAGATGTATCAGCTTGCCAGTGTATACGAGTTTCCCATCAATTGTTAACCTATAAACTAATATTCCGCTATAAATTTTGTTTGGTATATATTCCACGAGATAACTCTCATAAGCTTCAACATCGTTATTAAATGCTGTAGACAGTTTTGTTCCTGTTACATCATATATTTCAAGAAGTACTTTTGAATTAGTCTTTAACTGAATATCGAAATATATGTGATCGGTGAACGGATTAGGGTAAACTTTCAAACCAAATTCCGCCATTTGAATTGATCTGGTAATATTTTTGTCTGCTTTATGAATAACAACTGAACCTCCGCCCAGAACTGTTGTGGCTACATCATTTTCATCCGTACCAAGGTTATTGTCGTAAACTACAGCATCATTGGTCTTGTCCCAGATTTTAATTCGAAACTTATCATAACCGCCGCCACCTGTAATATTACCATCTACCACTGATACCATAAATCCATAATTTCCGGTTCCATTAATAGAACCCACTCCCTTGTAAATGGCTTTGTAACCCGCAATTACCAAAGAACCAAGGTCGTATGATGAACTGCTAAAGTTGAGATTACCCTCATTAAATTGGAACTCAGTATTACCATCAGGTACATTCGAACCTTTCTTGTACTTTGATATGAAACCGAAATTGGCTTTTCCGGCTACCAGTGGATTAAGAAGATAGGCACCCGCGGGGGAATTGATCCATCCACCTCCAGTTACAAAACCGCCGGATGGATCATAGATAGCCAGGTAAGCAATTGAAGTTGCAGTGGCTCCACAATTTGAGCCAGCCACGGCTGTCACTTTAAATACATCTATAATAGATGCAAGCCCAGGTAAAGTTAGTGTGGCAACTCCAGAACCATCAGTAGATACTGCCGGATAATTGGTGGTTATATTATTCCCGTTCTCAACCGAAAACCAAACTTTCACACCAGGAATGAAGAATAAACCATCAAATACTGTTGCCCTAAGTGTTATTTCTGAGGTGCCGACAGGTACTGGATTACTGCTTGAAGAAGCATCTATTGATAAGCTATTAATTGTAAGCACACCAGCCTCAAACTTAATTTCATAATTAACAGAAGTTAAACCTGATGGAGTAATTGGATAGGTTCCGATACCACTGTCTTCATCGGCATCTGAACTGATAGTTAAAGTTCCATTAAGTACCAATTCATTTTCTCCATTAACAAAGCCGGAATAAGTTACAGAAAATGCAGGGTTCATCTGTCCGCAGTATTTTGTTGCATCATTTGCTTTAACGGTTAATGGTGCCTTACTGATTGTAACAGTAACCTGTTTACGGGAAGCGCTCTTGCATCCTGTTGTACTATTTACCGATTCAGCCCATGCTATGTAGGTACCAACACTTGTTCCTGAAGGAGCCACGGTTACATTTCCTTCAGAAGCTGCATCAAACCAGACTATTGTTGAGCCCGGAGGGGCTTCAGCTGTGCCGGTGTGTACCAACCCATCATAGGTGGCTGCTATGTCGCCTGCTGTCGGGGATTCAGGTAGTGCATTCACTGATATTGCCACAGTTTGGCTGCATCCGTTGTTATCTGTATAGATAATATCCACTATTCCTTCAGCAACTCCCGTTACCAGACCTGAATTATTTACAGTTGCCACACCTGTATTTACCGAAATCCATGGATCATTTTCAGCCGGGGTTCCTGATACTAACAACTGAGTGGTTGATCCCATGCATACACTTGATGTCCCCGTTATGGGTGGCAATGTATTAACCGTCACTGTAGGTGTATTGGTCATTTTTAATACACATTCCCCATTATTTCTAGATGCAAATACGCTAAAAGTAGTAGTTTGAGTTAAATCACCAGTAGGCAGAGTAAGAGTACCACCATTGCCATAGCCCCAAGAATTCCATACAGGGTAACCAAAATTGTTTTTTAATGTGTATACCGTCCCTGTTTCAGATTCAGCCACAGTGATATTAGTACCTGTTCCCGCACAGACAGATGATGTTTCTGTTGAAACAATCCTATCAACTGGGTATGGATAAACATATACCTGACTTACGTACCACTTTACCCTGGAACCACAGGAGGTTCTGGTAGCATAGACACTATATACACCAGCTATTGATTGGTGACCAAAATCAATGGATTCACCTGTACCTGCAATAGGTTCGGTAATCGCTGTCTCTTCCCTGAACATTTGATAAACCACCCCAGTCTCAGAATCCTCCATCCACAGGCGCGGACCTTGTCCCCCTTCACAAATCGAGAAATCCCCATCTGTATAGATTGTCTGCCTATATGGATTATTGCAGTGATTCTCCTGATGCCCCTGAAGGCAGATCAATCCTGAAACCCAATATTGAGTGGTACTTAGACTAAATGGACCTGGATCAAGTGAAAGACCATAATAATCTAAGTTTGCTATGGCTGTAGAAGGTACCTCACTGATACCAGAATAAGTTTGCGCCATACTTGTAAAGCCAGCAGGTGGAGAAATAACTGTACCCGAGCTTCCTTCCGTAAAGCACGTTGCTAACCAAAGGTTATAATAATTGGTATTATTCGGAGCATCTAATGGTAACGGATCTGGAGAGTCTGATAAACCCCTATCTTGCTGGCCAATTCCAATTTCATCCCACATAGGTATACCATAAACCCCGCTACAAGTACCTTTCTGAATACGGTATATGATGTATGAACTGATTACATTAACCTGAGTAGTATATGTAAAAGAAGAACCCTCACTAGCTGAAGCAAGTGTATAATAAACATGCCCACATTGATGCCAATTTGGCCAACTACTACCTTCAGGAAAGGTTACATTACAGGATCCAAAAGCTATCGCTGCCCACCCAGGTGGCTGATTGCTCCATGTTGAAGAACCCTCGTAAGTTTCCGAAATAAACAGCAACAATATATCACCTAATTCTATGCCGGGTGGTAAATTAATTGTGTGAGTTTTTGTTGGTAGAGGATCATAACCCCAACTTTGGTCAAGGATTACGGGGTATTGAGCTTTCAATGTTGAAGTAATCAACATCATGGCACCTATAAAAACCAGCATTGTAATGTTTTTGTGAATACCGATTCTTTTCATTTTCTGTTTGAATGATTGTTTATTATTCTTTTCAACCTTAATTAGTTGGACTTTAGAATCCGACAAACTCCCACTTAAAATCCAATTGACATAAACCTCCGATTTCAGTGCGTACCCTCCAAAAGAGAAAACCTACAGTGAAAAACATAAGCCACAACAGCAAAAAAAGAATTAAAAAACATTCAATTTTCTTTTTCTTGGTTGGTTCTTTATTAATTTATTATAAAAGAGAAATATGATGAAATTAAAAGGTCAGCTTCACTGATTCAATATTTTTCTTAATTAGATTTTTCAACGAATCTAAAGTCAGAGTCCCTATATAAAGATTTGAATACAAAGTTCGGCTTCTCAAATATCAAAGTCTACCACTTTTGTATCATTTTTTGACACTTTTGTAACATTTAGGGGCTAAAACAGGGCAAAACAGGTTTTTTTCCAACTGGAATGTGGTAGAGAAAGGTTATGACTCGCTACCATAAATAATAGTTTATTATCAAATGACCTTGAACTCTCCCTGCCAGATTTCGTTTCAAAAATGTTGATATCACATTAAGTTAATGAAATGAGCGAGAAATTAGACTGCTTTGCCTTCCGCGAAGCCGGTCATGCTTTTACCCGTATCGTGGCAGGAATCCCATTTAAATTTGTGAAAATAAAAGAAGACATTAGTTCCACACAGCCGGAAATGCAGCCTTTTTATAAATAAACAAAGCCCCCGCCTGATCCGGGAGCTTTACGTTCATTTATTGAGCCTTGACCACGAGCCGAACCAATTCTTCTCTTTGGCTCCCAGCCAGTTATTTTCGATCGAGACAATAGCCTTATGGATCCCGTACTGACAAAGCACCTGACTGTGCCTTCCTTTACAGGTTTTGCCTTCAGGATCATTTTTATAGAGTCTGTAGAGAACAGGCAGCGATTTTCTGGATCTTATCTGACCCAGTGTCCATATCGCCACATCTGTCCTGGACTGCGTAGAATTCTTTTCATCCAGCAGATATGCGATCAAAGCATCCTCTGCTGTACCAGGATATAATTCTTTGGCAATTTTGATCCGTTCCTTTATGTCGTGACCGATCCAGATGCGCATGCCAAGAAAAAAGCAGATAATTAATACCGTAATGGTAATCCCGATGTAAATAAATAAACGTTTCATTTTTTATAAAAGTTCGTTAAACAACTAACAGACAGATTATCCTGGTTCAGGAATCTTCGCTGTAATATTTCTTAAACTTCTCGTCAATATGCTCATTGAACCATTTATCGATGACAGATTTCCTGAACCGCCATTCCTTCCCCAGCTTTGCACCCGGGATCGTCTTCTCCTGCGCCCAGGTGTAAATTGTCTGCGGCTTTACCCTGAGGTATTCCGCCACTTCTTCAAGCGTCATTATTTTATCGCCGTTCAACATAATTCTTATCTGAAGTGCTGTCAGGTAGTTGTTTCAGTGTCTTGTCCTGCCTGTCCTGCTCCTGTTCACCTGCCGGTTCAAACAGGCTTCCTACCGATTGAATGACAGCAACATAAAAGTTACCTTCACGCGCTCTGAACAACTCCAGCGGCATATCACGACTGCCTACGAATGGCCGGAGATTCCAGGCCAGTTGTGAACTGACAAATGCCAGGATAACAATCCAGATCTTAAATATTGACATGCCCAGCTTCGGGTAGATATTCTTCTTTTCACACGAATATTTTAACCCGCTTATAATTGTCTTAACGGCAAAAATTCCTGAAAAAGTAAAAATCGCCACATGCAGCAACTTAAGGAACGAATAACTATCGCTGGTAATCATAAAGAATATCACAATCGGGGCAAATGACAGGGCAATAGTCGAAAAAACAAAACAGCCTGCAAAAATAATGTTGGTCATCTGATAAATGGTCATCGTTGAACCAATCATCGACTGAACCACATAAAGGGCGGGGAAACATATTAACAATGAAAGGACTATCAGGCATGGCATCTTGATCCCGGTAACGATACTTTGCAATGCCCCGTTGTAACTACCCATAATAATACCGTAAAGGAACGAGAATATAACAATATACATTAATTGCTTGAAGATAAATTCCCGCGAATGTTCAGATTCATTCAGAACTTCAAAATATTCATCACTGTGCTGAAAGGCTTTGAAGATAGAAGGCAGATTGGTTTTCATAGGGTTTTTATTTCCAAATATACATCAATATGTATTAATAAACAATAATAAACATTAAAATAAACTATTTTTATTTACGCGACTTTTTAAGATAAAAGCTGTTTTTCGGAAAGAATGGGTTGCAGATTAAGCAAAAATCCGCCGGAACTGATCCGGAGGATGTCAGGAAATCATTATTACCCCGATTGTTTAGTTTTTAATACACCTGACAGAAAGCCCTGTGCTTTTGTCGATATAACCCCTGAGCAGCGGTACGGCATCGTCGTCCAGCTCCCGTAACCAGACATTAACAGTATCAATCTCGGTAACTGACCACCATGCACCTGTCGATCCGATAACAACAAAATTGCCCTCAACCCTGGCGCCGCCCGGCAAAGCTGTAAAACCGCTTGAATTGGATACGCCGCTGTTAGGGATTTTCCAG
The DNA here is from genome assembly GCA_963737255.1 of uncultured Bacteroidales bacterium. Taxonomy (GTDB): domain Bacteria; phylum Bacteroidota; class Bacteroidia; order Bacteroidales; family VadinHA17; genus LD21. The sequence continues at coordinate 158,342 of CAVTSB010000001.1, read as the reverse complement.
TGTGATGTGCCTACCTCCTTCATTTTGTCACCGGCAGCATTTTCGCCTCCCAGAAAGGTCGACAGAATTGTCCATTGATCATCTGTAGGAACGTGCCAGCCGGATGGGCATAATTTACCGGAAGCGACGGAATACCAGTTGTACAATGCGCCATAAACAGGTTTATATGTCAATGAATCATTGCCATACCAGCAGTAAGCCGGAGAAATAAGTTTACTCCATAACAAATTGCCCGTAACCCGTGGTATTAAGGTATTGTCGTTGTACCTGGTTGTTTTGAGGTTCTCAGCCATCCAGGTCTGCGTGCCGATTTTAACCGTCCTGTAGGTGTTTCCATCAATATCACCCACTTCGCCTGTCTGGATCTGAAGTGTGACAACAGACAGTTCATTGCCATATCCTGTTCCGGCTCTGTTCGTGGCGTAAGCTCTTATAGTATAATAAGTACCGGGCATTAACAGTGTGATATTGCTGATGAAGCTCCCGGCCCCATTGCCGTCTAAAGTCCTCTGATTGGCAATGGTCGGGTTTGAAGTTGTGTTCCAGCAGATGCCCCTGGAAGTAATCTCAGAACCGCCGTCACTGACTATATTGCCGCCGGTCAGGACCGAAGTTGTAGTAATATCTGTAATTACTGCAGTCGTCAAAACAGGGATATCTCCTTTCTTGCAGGAATGAAGAATTCCCGCAAAAATGAGGAACCATAACCCTGTAATATTCATCAAATTCTTCATGCAGCTTATTTTAACTCAACCAGATGCTAAATTAGAAAAATATTATAATAACCGCTGGCTATACATATCACTTAATATAACCACGCACTGCCTTTCCAGGGAATTTCCCTTCGAGTAACCGCCCGTTTTCTACAACAATTGTACCGTTTACTATTACATAGTTGATACCCTTTGAATATCTTGCAGGTTCATCATACGAAGCCTGGTCTGTGATCTGCCCGGGATCAAAAATTGTAATATCGGCATCGGCACCTGAACGGATCCGGCCTTTATTCCTCATTCCGGGTGCAATCTTTTCAAGCCGTTGCGCCGGCATAAGTGTTATCTTTCCTAACCCATCGGAAAGTGAAATTACTTTTTCATCCCTGACATATTTTCCCAGGATCCTTGCAAAGGTTCCGGCACCCCTCGGATGCCCCTTGCCTCCTTCAAGCATTCCGTCACTTGCAATTAAAACAATTGAATCTGCAATTGTTGACCGGACAACATCTTCAGTAATTGAATGAGCTATTACCATCCCTCCGGTCTTCCTGTACCCGGCAAAGCTCTCCGCTGTAAGACGTTCGCCAGTTAAAGCCCATTGCAGATCGCTGTAGGTTATTCCAAATGCCTCCTGCCATCCTTCATCATAAACGGCTGATTCAATGGTTGTCTGTGTTGCCGTATATGGATAGCATTCCACTGTTATATCCAATCCGCGTGCACGCCCTTCCGAGATCATCTGAAGCATTTCCGGAGTGAGGCTGAATCCGAGACTTGTAATATGCACAACATGAAGCGGAGCTCCTGTGATTGATGCAGCAGAAATAACCTCTTCGAGTGCAGCGATACAGCTATTTGGCTCCTTCAGTCCGGCATAGCGTAAATGTACATAGCATGGAGCTTTTAACCTGCCGGCGACTCTGAACATTTCAAGTATCTCCCATCGGGAAGCGGCAGGAGTATACATCAACCCAAAACCTACGCCAAGCGCACCCCGATCCAATCCCTGGTTGATGCCAACTTTCAGCTGATCAATCTCCTTCCCGGAAGCAGGTCTGTAAACAGCATCCGCTACAGGTGCAAATCCTCCCGGATCGTCCATGATCTTCATCCTTAACGGGACATGACCAATACTTACACCATGATTGATCAGTGTCTTACCCTCCCTTTCCTTATACCAGAGATCTACATCTTCTGTCCCCATTTCAAGTTCCAGAGCTGTTGTAACGCCATCCATTATTTTATATTCATAGTTTTCCTCATCCTGCCCATGCTGGTGCAAATCAATGAACCCGGGAGCAACTACCAGACCCCTTGCATTTATTGAAGTTTTACCGGTGATTTCCCTTGTAGTGATCACCTTAACAGCGCCTTCCCTGATACCTATATTGCTTAATGCATCAAGTTTTGATTCCGGATCGATGACCCTTCCGTTCAGAATCACAAGATCAAAATCTTCCGAATCAGATGTAGTAGAATTGCTGCAACCCTGATTTCCGGTTGAAATCAGGATAAGCAGGAAACCTGAAAGCACTTTCCCAAGGCGATTTAACATATATCAGTTTTTGAGTTCCGCAATAAACTATTAAATATAGTTATTATCCTGAAAACAGCATAAAAAGGTAAACAGTACACGCTGCCGGACGTAAAAATTCATTTGCATATTACTATTATGAAGGCCATTTTATATCTTTGAAATAACTGACCTGGCTGAAATAACCTAAATAAAGACCGGGGATCTGACAAATTAATTAATAATAAGCCCACACTATGAAAAACCACATTTCCCGCCGCAGTTTCGTCGGCAAAACGATCGGAGCAGGTGCCGGAGCAATAATAGTTCCTGCACTCACCGGTTTCACCATCCAGGAAAAAGGAAAAGGGATCACCCCGGTCATCATCACAAGCCATTCCAACCAGACCGGTCAGAATGCAATGGAAGCCGGATGGGAAATACTTTCGAAAGGAGGCAGTGCTGTTGATGCTGTTGAAAAAGCCGCAAACATTATCGAAGTGGATCCTGAGGATACAAGCGTAGGTTATGGCGGATTGCCAAATGAACGCGGTGTGGTTCAGCTCGACTCCTCTTTCATGGATGGAAAAACCTATTCGGCGGGCGCGGTAGCCTGTCTCGAGAATATAAAAACACCGGCTTCGGTTGCAAGGCTGGTCATGGAGCGCACCGACCATGTGCTTCTGGTCGGACCGGGAGCGCTTGAGTTCGCGAAAGCCTGGGGATTTCAGGAGGAAAACCTTCTCACCGAGAAGGCCCGCAAAATATGGCTCCGCTGGAAAGAGAATATGAGCACATCCGACGACTGGGGAGCTCCGGAACACCTTCAGAACCTGACCAAAAAGGAGTCGTACTGGCGCGATTTCCCCGATATTGAACATCATTACGGCACAACTAATGTGCTTGCAATTGACAGGAATGGCGATGTAGCAGGATGTACAACAACCAGCGGACTGAGTTTCAAGCTGAACGGACGTGTAGGCGACTCGCCCATTATCGGTGCTGGACTATACGTCGATAACGAGGTTGGAGCTGCGGGGGCAACGGGGAGGGGTGAAGATGTAATCAAGTCATGCGCCTCCTATTATATGGTCCTCAGGATGAAAGACGGACGCACACCTCAACAGGCCTGCGAAGATGCACTTTATATGATAATTGACAGGTACAAAAAGGTGAATCCCGATTTCTATCCGTCCGAAAAGTTCGTGGCTATTAATAAAAATGGCGAACTCGGATGCGCGATGATGATTGGTAAAATTAACCCGCAGATGTCAGTAAGAACCGGGGAGGGATTTGCCAGGCACGAAGGGATTATCGCTTTCCCAGGCAGATAGATCATCTCCGGACAATCCATACAAACTATTCCAGGCTATTTACCAGCTGTAGCTGTGGCGTGACCAGGGCAGGCTGACGGATCGCACTCTTTCATTTCCTTTATGGCAGCGGTGGAAGGTTCCGCAACGGTTGCCTGTTCGCAGCATTTCGATTCCTTCACTGCAGCAGTTGCATTTTCAGGGCTGGCGGCCGGTTCACAGCATTTCATTTCCTTTACCGCGGCAGCTGCCTGCTCAGGGCAGGCTGCGGGATCGCAAGACGTTGCTTCGGTTGCTGCCTTCCTGACCATCTTGTTACCTTCCCTTGCATTTACAAATAAAACAATCACCAGTGCAAGTATAAGTACACTTCCTATTGCAATCAATGTTCTTTTCATATTCTATCTCTTTTTTTTATTCCGGTTTCAAATGTAATATTTTATTTTTAACTAACCATTTAGTAAGTTACCATTTAGTTAGTTACTTTTATGATACATCCGGTTTAAAATAGTAACCACCTGCAATAACTTTCTTAACCCGGTTTATTATTAGCCTATAAATCCTATTTTTGTTTACAGCTAAAATCAGATAAGAAATGGATAATCCCAATCATAATTCAATGATAATCATCGGAGCCGGATTTGCAGGACTGGCAGCCGGTATTTATGCCGGGATGAACGGTTACAGAACACAGATCTTCGAAATGCACGACAAACCTGGCGGACTCTGCACCTCATGGAAACGGAAAGGGTATACCATTGACGGATGTATTCACTGGCTGGTAGGATCCTCATCCAAAAGCGGAATGCATGACTTCTGGGAAGAGGTTGGCATCGCCCAGGGCAGAAAGATTATCGATATGGAAGAGTATATGCATGTTGAGGATGCCTCGGGAAGGACCCTTGTGTTCTATTGCAATGTGGACCGCCTCGAAAAGGGCCTCCTGGACTTCTCCCCCCAGGATGAAAAGCCTATAAGGGAATTTACAAACGGGATCAGGATGTGCCTGCCGTTTGACCAGCCTTCAAAACACGATTCATTCCCAAACCGCCTTTATAAGCAGATGAAGCTCGGATCGATGTTTATCAGGAACGGAAGCCAGATGCAGAAATGGATGAAGATCACCTGTGAAGATTTCAGTGCGCGATTTAAAGATCCGTTGCTCAGGGAAGCTCTCAGGGAAATGTGGGTGCCTGAATTCTCAATGTTTTTCATGCTTTTTACTTTTGCATACCTCCATAACAAAAATGCAGGCTATCCCATTGGAGGTTCAATGCCAATGTCGGAAGCCCTTGAAAAACGCTATAAAGATCTCGGTGGAAGTATTAACTACGGAAAAAGCGTCGGGAAGATCCTCGTTGAGGAAAACAGGGCTGTCGGGGTCAGGCTTTCAGACGGGACCGAATACCGCAGTTCGAGGGTTATATCGGCAGCTGACGGATACACCACCATCTTCAGGATGCTCGACAACAGATATGGTGATGAAAAAACACGTGAACCTTACGAAAAATGGCCGCTTTTCTATCCGATAATCTATTCAGGTATAGGTGTGAACCGCACGTTTGATGATGTGCCGCTTTCGGTATCAGGCTTCAGCTTCCCCCTGAAAAATCCTGTGGAGATCGGGGATGCAGTCCGGAAAAGACTGTGGGTCCACATTTACAATCACGATCCTTCATTGTCACCTCCCGGAAAAACCGTTCTTACCGTGATGCTTGAAACCAACTATGACTACTGGAAAAAACTTTATGAAGACAGGGAAGCATACCGCAGGAAGAAGGAAGAGACCGGCCGTCTTATAATTGACCAGCTTGAACAGCGTTTCCCCGGGATCACCGCCCAGGTGGAAATGATCGATATTGCCACTCCGATGACATTTGACCGTTACACAGGCAACTGGAAGGGAAGTTTTGAAGGCTGGCTCATAACCCCGGAAAACTCGTCCGTTATCATGAAACCGATGATCCAGACTCTGCCGGGACTTCAACAATTTTATATGTGCGGACAATGGGTCGAACCGGGCGGAGGGTTGCCAACGGCGATAATGTCGGGACGGAGACTTATCAAAAGTATCTGTAAAGAAGATGGCATAAAGTTTAAAACTATAAGCTAAACCGATGAAATCAAAAACAGAAAATGCGGTTGAACTTTTCAGAGATGGCATGAACTGTGCCCAGTCGGTTGTTATGGCCTTTTCGGACGAACTTGAATTTGACAGGGAAATGGCTGCCAGGATATCTTGCGGTTTCGGCGGTGGAATGGGCCGTCTGCAGGAAACATGCGGCGCTGTTACGGGTTCCTTTATGGTTCTCGGGATCGATGTCTGCAGAAAGCATTCCAATAACAGGGACAGAAAAGAGGAAACATATGCTGGCATTCAGAAATTCAGCGAGAGATTCAAATCAATTTACGGTGTTCTCGACTGCAAATCACTTTTGAATTGTGATCTCCGGACAGAAGAGGGCCAGCAACAGGTTAAAGAGAATAAGCTGCATGAAGTTGTGTGTGAGAAATGCATTGCGGATGCGATAAAGATCACCGGCGAATTAATGAAATAATTAAAGAGGAAATGTAAAGTACCAAATAAACTTCAAAAAGATGTACTGATCCCAATAATGTCTACCGGATAAGGGCAAGCGACGCTGATTATGTTAAACAAATCTATCTATTAAGCCAATCTTCCGGCACAGGGATAATGCAGATATTCATCGATCTGTTATCGTCCGACAGCATTGCAGATTGAATTTCTATCCTGGTTCCATCGGGACTGAAGGTAGGATGCGGGTGATCAGCCGCAGTTACTTTATGTCCTGTTGAAAGTAGTATCATCTCGTGTGAATGCCTGTCGATCAGGTAAATATTCCGTGCAAAGTCATCACCTACCGCCCATCGTCCGTCACCCGAGCCATTCACATGCCAGAGCCCGCTTCCTGATTCTGTCTGGCCTGCAATTGTCATCTCCCGTGTCCGAAGGTTAACAACCCCAAGTCCGGTTGGTTTTTCGCGGGTCCCGGATGGTCCCCAGCCAGGCTCCTGTCCCGGATTTGCCGGATCTGCAGGTTTTCCCGCAGCCATTTCACCTCCCTGTCCGGCTGCAATGCCAACCGGTCTGTGGCCCATTATTGCTATTGCAACCTCATCCTTCGTGATGACTGCTTCGTGAGTCACCCATTCATAATCTGACTCCGGATATAAAGGCCGCAAACCCGTCCCATCTGCCATTACCGTCCAGGTTCTCTGAGGCGCTTTCCCACCTGTCTCCCAGCAAAACACGATCTCGCCCGGAACCCATGGGTTAGTCTGGATATGTCCGATCTGGAACGGAACTGCCGCTACAGACTTTATCTCCCCGGTCTTTATATTCATGCTGCCGATTCCGGAAGGTCCGGCACCCATATTTCTCGGACCAAAGTCAGACTCTATTTTTGTCCCTGATGCAAGGTGTTTTGCAGCTTCTTCTTTACCTACCCTGAAATAAACAACAGCCTCATCAGCATCAAGCGCCATATCGCCGCCAGCACCCAGGGCAGCAGGTGTTATGCCGCAGATCCTCTGGTATGTATCAGCATTTTTCAACTTACCAGCTTCGCTGTCTGCAAACAGCTTTTCGAGATCTACTTCAATCACCAGGATGGACCTGTTACGGGACTGGCCCGGTTCCTGTGAGGCAAACCTCATGAAATAGAGTTTCATTGATTTCTGAGCTACATTGAGCATCCCGGTGAAACCACCTTCTGAAACCTGGACGATAACGCCTGACTTTTCATTTACAGCCATTGCTTCCCCATGCACCCTGTTGGAACGGAAGATAACCCACTCCCCATCGGCGGTCCATTGGCGGTGGGTCTGGTAGATCTTTGAATCACCTGCAGGTTTGCCTGTAAGGAATGTAAGCTGCATTCCCGTTACAGGGTCGGTAATTACCTTCTTTTCGGATGGGAATCGGGTGCCGATCTGGGAGAAAAGGGATGTTGAAATTACGATTGAAAAACTAGCGATCAAATTTGTCAGGAAAAAGATTCTCATTCTCATAAAATTTAAAAATGTCCGGGACTAATCATCCACCCCCTGAACAAACCCTTCTAAACCCCCTTTAGGGGGCAGGGGGCAGGGGGCAGGGGGCAGAGGGTAAACCGTTGTGCCGTTGTGCCTTAAATCAGTTTTTTATACTTGATCCTGACGGGTGTTGTATCAGCCACCCGTTTTTTGTAATTCTCCTCATAGTCGGAATAGGCCCCTTCGAACCAGACGACTTTTGAATTGCCTTCAAAGGCAAGCATATGTGTCGTTACACGGTCGAGGAACCACCTGTCGTGGGAGATGATCACCGCACAGCCCGCAAAGTTCTCTAGCCCCTCTTCCAGAGCCCTGAGGGTATTGACATCGATATCGTTCGTAGGTTCGTCGAGAAGCAGAACATTGGCACCCGATTTAAGAGTAAGTGCGAGGTGAAGCCTGTTCCTTTCCCCACCCGAAAGCACGCCGCATCTCTTTTCCTGGTCAGCTCCGGTAAAATTAAACCGCGAAACATACGCCCTTGCATTCACAAGCCTGTTGCCGACCATAACATCATTCTGCCCTCCCGAAATGACCTCATAGACTGTCTTCGCGGGATCAATTGCGGCGTGAGCCTGATCAACGTATCCGATCACAACTGTCTCCCCGATCTGAAAATCGCCTCTGGTCGGTTTCTCCTGACCCATGATCATTCTGAAAAGTGTTGTTTTGCCTGCACCGTTCGGACCGATTACACCAACGATACCGTTTGGCGGAAGGTTGAACTCAAGATTTTCAAACAATACATTTTCGCCGAACACCTTGGTCACATTTATTGCCCTGATCACCTTATCGCCCAGCCGTGGCCCGTTGGGAATAAAGATCTCGAGTTTTTCCTCCTTTGCTTTCACATCCTGGTTGAGGAGGTTTTCGTATGCACCCAGCCTTGCCTTTGACTTGGCCTGCCGCGCTTTTGGTGACATCCTCACCCATTCGAGCTCCCTTTCAAGTATCTTTCTTCGTTTTACACTGCCCTTTTCTTCGATCTCAAGCCTTTTTGCCTTCTGTTCAAGCCACGATGAGTAGTTGCCTTTCCACGGGATACCTTCGCCCCTGTCGAGCTCCAGGATCCAACCGGCAACGTTGTCGAGGAAATACCTGTCATGGGTTATGCAGATAACCGTTCCATGATATTGTTTAAGGGTTGTTTCAAGCCATTGAACCGATTCGGCATCGAGGTGGTTTGTAGGCTCATCGAGAAGCAGTATATCGGGTTGCCGCAGGAGTAATCTGCACAAGGCTACCCTTCTGCGTTCCCCGCCTGACAATATGTTAACCCTGGCATCACCTTCAGGACAACGCAGGGCATCCATCGCCCTTTCAAGCTTATGATCGATATTCCATCCGTCGTGATATTCAATCTTCTCCTGCAGGATTGCCTGACGGTCCATAAGCTGTTGCATCTTTGCGGCATTTTCATAGACCTCAGGCTCCCCGAACCTGTTGTTAATCTCTTCATACTCCCTGATCAGATCCAGAGTCTCCCTTACGCCCTCTTCAACTATCTCGCGCACTGAACGCATATCATCGAGAAGAGGATCCTGAGCAAGATGACCGACGGAGTACCCCGGCAGGAACGTGACTTCTCCCTGAAACTCTTTTTCGAGTCCGGCTATAATCCTGAGAAGGGTCGATTTACCAGAACCGTTCAGTCCGATTATGCCAATTTTCGCTCCAAGAAAAAATGAAAGGGATATATCTTTAAGCACCTGCCGGTGAGGAGGGAAGGTTTTTCCTACCCGGTACATCGAGAAGATAATCTTGTTATCGTCGCTCATACAAAAGATTTTGCGACAATTTAGAAAAAAAAACTCAACAGCATTCCCCGGAGGGGTGAATTCGAGAGAACTATATCCTTGATTTACGCCTGAGGTTTTTGTTGGAACAACTTAACAGTCTCATCCTGAAGGAGTACCCAGAGGGAATAAACTCCCTTAAGTGTGCCGATAGGTATATTCAGGCATCCAAGGGCCGCAACCACTATTACCAGGTATCTTGCCCAGGGCTTGTAACCAAAAAGCGCTATCCCTCCGACCAGTCCAAGGGTTGACATAAACCCCACCAGAAGGGGAAGGCTTACCGAGAGGAATCCGAGCACCATAGTGGGTACCTCCTCGCCTTCGACAAATCCCCTGGCAAAATTGAGGGCAAAGAACACTGCCAGCGCTCCAATGAGGCCCAGTATGCCAAAACCGATATGCAGGGCGGCAACTACTGTTACATGCTTTTTCATCCGATTTTCTTCCATGACAATTAGTTTTTACAAATATGCAATTATTTTCATTCCAGCTTAATGACTAGTGTTTGATAAAATTGTTGCATCAAAGTATCTAATAATTTTTTAAATCTACCGTTTTTACATAAAAATGAACTCTGTAACTATTTTTTTGTTATTTTTTGACTCAAATAGATTCCGGATGAACAAAAAACTTATTATCAGCGCCCTCTTTATCTTCATTGCCGTGACGTTCAATTCATGTGAGGCGCTCAACTCATGCAAGATCTGCAAACAGGTAACTTACATCGACGGGGCAGTCACTCATGAAGGTGGTGAAAGTGAATATTGTGACGCCGCCCTTATTGCAATTGAGACTAATCCCGATTTTATCGACGGAAATAAAAGGATATCCTGGGAGTGCAGGTGACCCGGATTTGCTGAGATAAAAATTTGAATTTCCATACTGCGGCATTATATTTGTTAATAATTTGTTGATAATTGCATGCAATAATTGGCGCGACATGTGTATCTTGTACAATAAACCCGCGTCAAAACAAATTTAATAATGTCCCTGAATTTCAGTAGTTTAGAACTAACAGCCAAGACCATTGTTATTGTTGAGGATGACGTTCCGTCAATAAGATACTATGAAACGCTGCTTCAAAGCTCCGGGGCTGAGGTAATTAAATTCCGTACCGGAAAGGATTTTGTCGATTTTATCTCTAACAGGGAGGTAAAGATTGATCTGGTAATAATGGATTTTCTTATCCCGCTTATCAACGGAATTGACTGCGCCAGGATATTCAGGAAAGACAGGAAGAATGTACCAATCCTCATGATTACGGCTTATTCGTCGGAACAGTCCAAATCAGACGCATATATTGCCGGATGCAATGAATACATACTCAAGCCGGTCTATCCCGAAAATGTTTTTGCCCTTCTTGAAAAATACCTGAAGCAGGAAATAAATGCTCCTGTGAATTACCACCGCTGACGCTATTTCCGGGCCGGTTGCACTTTGCCCACGTATTCAGCATAGTAACCTTCAAGTTTTTTATTCAATTCATCAGCCAGTTCCTTCTTTCCGCCGGTTTCGCAATAGCCTGCCACCTTTGCAGTATATTGTATGGCTGTCTGAATTTCGTATTCGGCAGAGCTTATTACATAAGGATTTTGTTTCAGGTAATAATCGAGATTCTCATAATAGTATTCACTCATCTGCCTGGCCATTTCAACCGCCTTGCCGGCATTGCCTGCAAGAAAATATGCCTCAATGAGATCGGCATAATACGGGTCGTACGGGAACCTTTCGACGGGCAGTACCTCAAGGCAGCGGTCCAGTACTTCGAGTGCCTTTTCATTCTTACCTTCCGCGGCAAGCGCTTTGGCCAGCTTTGCATAATTAAGTCTTGAACGGACTACAATGAGCGTTCTGATATGATTATAATCGAGATTAACCCCGGGATCGTTGGCGCCTCCCCAGGCAAACTTGTTCATAATATTGTCGTAGAGTATATCAGTGTCAATCCTCCCGTAATCAATCCAGCCCTTGTTGGGTGTTCTTATCGGTACCAGCCGGTAGGTCAGGCCTTCAAGCTGAAAATACTCCTCAAGGCCCATGGCATCGTTGTGATAACCCGTAACGAAATAGATGGGACGCTCCCAGTTATTATGGGCAAGTATATCGAGCACAATCAGCTGGCTTTTCAGGATGGAACTGCCCTTCAGCGTTATATCGATGAAGGGGACTATCTTACCGGCATCCTCCGGCTTCACGGTGCCCGATGCTATTACCTTTGCAGAATCGACTGGTATCCTGATGGTTCTTGAAGGGATTATGTCGAGGATTTCGGTAGCTGAAATCTGTATTTTTGTGGCTTTATTGTCGCTGGTAACAAAATCGATGATTGTTGAGATATCAACGGGATCCTTAGTTTTCTCAACAATAAAAACCTGGTTATTGATACCGTCATAATATTTTTGAGGGGGAAGTGTCACCGGTAAAGGTTCCGATTCATATGTTTTACCCTTCATCTGGTTGATATACCAGTCGGTATTGAGAAGCATCAGATTACAAACCCGTACATCGGTCCTTTTGCCTTCCACTTCCTGGGCGTACCATAAGGGGAAGGTGTCGTTATCTCCATTTGTGAACAGGATTGCACCGGGAGCGCAGGAGTTCAGGTAATTAAAGGCAACGTCCCTTGCCAGGTACCGGCCCGACCTGTCGTGATCGGCCCAGTTCTCGGAACCCATAATGACAGGAACAGCAAAAAGGGTTAAAACACCTGCCAGGGGTGCAGCAATTTTCTCCCCTGTCAGCTTTGAAAATAACTCAAACAGGGCCAGTACTCCCAACCCTATCCATACTGCGAAAAAGTAAAATGAGCCGGTATATGCATAGTCCCTTTCCCTTGGCTGGTTGGGGTATTGATTAAGATAAAAGACGATCGCTATGCCGGTCATCACAAAAAGCAGCAATATCACCCACCAGTTCTTATAATCGCGGTTAAACTGGTAAAAGAGTCCGGCAAGACCCAGGAGAAAAGGAAGAAGGTAATATTTATTTCTTGAGGTGTCGTCAGCTATCCCGGGCGGCAGATCGCTTGTCCCTACCCTGGGTTCATCGAGGAATTTAATTCCTGTTATCCAGTTGCCGTTTACGGCGCCTCCGCTGCCCTGCGTATCGTTCTGCTTGCCCGAGAAGTTCCACATGAAATACCGGAAATACATATACCCGTACTGGTATGTGAACATAAACCTTAAATTCTCTCTGAATCTGGGCTTCCTGATTATATTTTTTTCTCCCGACTGGGTGGTGACGGAGATCGGGGTTCCCTTTACCTTACCCCACTCCTCGTAAATTGGTTCATGCTCGCTCTGATCGCTCCACATCCTCGGGAAAAGAGTGATAAACCTCGGATCGAACTCCCGCTCGAGATCGTATGTGCTTATTTTATATTTTCCGTCTTCGAGGACATATTTGGGTTTGCCATTCCCGTAATCCATAACCGGAGCATTATAATAGGGCCCGCGAACCAATGGCCGTTGCCCGTATTGTTCCCTGTTCAGAAAATAAAGAAGGCTGAAGGGGTTTTCAGGCTGATTTTCATTTATGGGAGGATTTGCGGAAGCTCTGATAACAATGATCGCATTTGTCGAATAGCCGATCATTATTACCATTGTAATTGTAAGAGCTGTGTTCAGGATAACCCTGTTCCTGCCGGCCAGGTACCAGATAAAGCCGAAGGTGGCCGCAAGCATGAGAAGGTTGAGTATAATTGAGCCTGAGATGACCCAGATCCCGGTAAGCAGCATTCCACCCATTGCAAATGCCGCATTTCTGACCCGTTCGGTCGATGTGTAAGTTGATTTTACAGCAAGTATGAAGAAGATCGTCAGCAGAATGAAATGAAAGATCATCCCGGAGTTTGTTGGCAGCCCTAAGCTGTTCACGAAAAAGAGATCGAGCCTTGAAGAGATGGTCACTACTCCGGGCATTATGCCGAACATAAGGAGAGCAAGTAACAAAAATGAAATCCCAACCGAACCCAGGAAGCCTTTCCACGTAAACTCATGCTTCCTGAACCAGATCACCAGGACAATAGCCGGAAGGGTAAGAAGATTTAGAAGATGAACGCCAATGGAAAGACCCATAAGGAATGCGATCAGTACAAGCCATCGGTTTGCATATTCCTCATCAGCAACATCTTCCCATTTCAGGATAGCCCAGAAAACAGCAGCCGTAAAAAGCGATGATGTGGCATAGACCTCCCCTTCAACTGCAGAGAACCAGAAGGAATCGGAAAAAGTAAAGGCAAGCGCACCTGTTACTCCCGCTGCAATGACTGCAGTAATTCTTGCAATAGTAAACTGAGATTCATCTTTTATGAGTATTTTTCTGCCAAGGTGAGTAACAGTCCAGAAGAGGAACAGTATTGTAAATGCGCTGGCTATGCCTGACATTGAATTCACCATTGCAGCAACATGCCCGGTATCACCTGCAAAAAGCGTGAAGAACCTGGCCATGACCATGAATACTGGGTTTCCCGGAGGATGTCCAACTTCCATCTTGAATGCGGATGCAATAAACTCACCGCAGTCCCAGAGGCTTGCAGTAGGTTCAAGTGTCAAAAGATAGGTAAACGCAGCAACAGCGAACATTACCCAGCCTGCTGTGTTGTTAATTAACCTGTATTTCTTCATCAGCAATGGTTTATTTCAGCGCGGGGCCTGATTTCAATGATCAAACGCCGAAATTACTCATTTTTTTTGAACTACGCGGTCAGGTTGGCGCTGCCCACATATTTTACTATTTTTGAGGAAAGGATTTTGCATGAAATACCTGCCGGTATTATTAAGTATCTGCCTGCTCCTGGTAAGCCCGGTTGCAGGAGCCCAGTATTATGACACGGGCCAGGATCCCGGATCACTGAAATGGATGCAGATAAAGACTGGCAGGTTTACAGTTATTTATCCCCGGACCTACGGGCAGGAGGGCATAAACTTTGCCAGGGTGCTTGACAGGGCATATTCGGACCTCATTTCCCTATATCCTGAAAAGAAATTCAGGATCCCCGTGATCATTCACAACCACACGACCTGGTCGAACGGTTATGTGGCATGGGCTCCGAGCAGGATGGAGGTCTACCCCACGCCTGAACAGAACTCAATTCCTCTCGATCCTTACAGGCAGCTTGCCCTCCACGAGCTTACACACGTGATTCAGATGGAATCGCTTAACAGCGGATTCACCAGGGTGATGTCATTTATTGTCGGACAACAATTTACGGGAATAGTATCCTCCCTTCTTCCATTCTGGTTTCTCGAAGGCGATGCCGTCTTCTCCGAAACTGTGCTGACCGGATCGGGACGCGGCCGAAGCCCATCCTTCCAGAAGCAACTCAAAGCCCTTTCACTTGAAAAAGAGAGGATGTACAGCTATGACAAAATCATAAACGGATCGTTCAGGAATTTTGTCCCCAATCATTACCAGAGCGGCTATCAGATGATGGCATGGTCATATTCCAGGTATGATCCGGAGCTCTGGAAAAAAACACTCGCCACGACTGCCAATGCGCCTTTCCTGCTTAATCCCGTAAACCTTAGCCTCAGGAAAAATGCCTCGCTTACCAAGAAGAAGCTCTACAGGGAAACCCTCGACACTTTAGGAAGGATCTGGGCCAGAGATGACCGCCTGTCAGAAAGCGAATCGTATGAAACATTGAATCCGCCGAAAGGGAAGGAATACATAAATTACTATTCACCTGTATACGCAGGACTCGACAGCATAATCGCCGTTAAAACATCCCTGTCCCATCCTCCTGCATTTGTACTGATCAGGCCTTCACACAAAACGGAAAAGAAGATCCATTCCCCTGGAAGCGGATATCCGTGGTTCCTTTCCGCCGGGAATGGAAAGCTTGTTTGGGTGGAAGCTCAAAACGACCCAAGATGGGAAAACCGGTCCTGGTCGGTAATAAAGATCCTGGATTTAAGGAAAAAAACAATAAGACAGCTTTCATGGAAAACCAGATATATGTCGGCCGCAATCTCCCCCGACGGAAACTATATCGCAGCGGCCGAAAACAGTGCTGCCAACATTAATAGCCTCGTAATAATCGATGCCTGGAACGGGGACATATTGCAAACAATCCCCGTCCCCGGCAATGCTTCACTCCAGAGGCCGGAATGGGATGGCAGCGGGAAAAAGGTTACAGTGATCTTTCTTACGGGGAAAGGCGAAGGCATAATATCGTACGGCACTGACAACAAAATCTGGGATATTCTGATCGAGGCCGGCAATGATGACCTTCAATCGACATACCTGAGAAATGATTCCCTGTTTTTTATAAGCTCCTCATCCGGTACCGACAACATTTATCTGCTTATGCCCGACAGGACCATTCATCCGTTGACGAATTCGAGATTCGGCACAAGCGACCTTAATGTCAATGGACCTTTGTTGCTTTTTTCCGATTATAATTCATCCGGGAACAATATCTGCTTCACCTCCCTGCCTGATAAGCAGGTCGAAATGTCTGTAAGACCTGCCACAGCTTCATTTCTTATAAACAGGTTCGACAGCGTTCAGCTCAGATCAGCCGACCCGCCCGTTAAGGAATATACACCTGTCCCCTACAGAAAATGGCAGCACCTGTTAAGGTTTCACAGCTGGCTTCCCTTCTATGCCGACCTGGAAGAAATAAAATCTGATCCCACCCTGGTTAAACCGGGTCTGACCCTGATGACGCAGAACGATCTGAGTACGCTGATCTCGACAATCGGATATGAATACTCCGATAAGCTGCATAAGTTCCACACAGGCATCAAATGGCTGGGCTGGTACTTTGTACTCGAAACACGCCTTGACTATGGCACTTATCCCGCTATTGAGAAATTCAACGAAGATGTTGATGATCCCGTTGACTTGCAGCGGGGATATGAATTGACAAATACCGTATCGCTTCCATTGTTGTTCACGAGGGGAAATTTTTCGCAAAGCCTCTATATCTCAGCTTCTTCCACATTCCAGAATAACTATCTCTACTCGGTTGAAAGTGGTATATTCGACAGAGGGCAGAATCAGTTTACAGGCAGGATTTATTTTTCGAACTACAGCAGGTCAGCTGTCCGTGACATAAGTCCGCGATGGGCGCAGGTCGCCGATCTGAGTCATTCCTGGTACCCGTTCGACCGGGATCTGTATGGAAATATTTCCACGGCAAGGAGTGCTTTTTACTTCCCGGGTCTGCTGAACAATCATGGAATTAAAATCCGCCTGGAAGCTGAAAAACAGGAGCCTGTCAAATTCATTCTGGGCAACAGGACTTCGTTTTCAAGGAGTTATAATGATATTATCTCAAAAGAGATCCGTTTTGCCTCAGCCGACTACTTTATGCCTCTGGCCTACCCTGATCTCAACCTGGCAGGCCTTCTCTACCTCACAAGGATCAGAACAAGCCTCTTTTACGATCATACAATTGCGACAGGAAGTTATGTCATGACCGAAACAGAGCAGGGAAGCATAATGGAGTACCACGATTTCACTGAAGCATTCAGGTCGTTCGGAGTGGAGCTCATGTCTGATTTTTATGTTTTACGCATACCGTTCATGGTATCGGCAGGAGTGCAGGCAGCATGGCGGAATCCCGGGGATTATCCTTATCTCAGACTGATGTTCAATATCGATCTTTTTGGGATGAGTATCGGGAAAAGGCAGCTTTGACAGATCAGGTCTGCAAGGCTCTTGCAGTTGACTTAATCAGATCCCACGCCCTTTCGACATGTTCAGTGGTTACGTTGGTTTGTCCCGTGACCATGCGAAGCGTGTATTTTCCGTTTATAACGGTGTGTGTCAGGTAAATTTTACCGGAATCATTTAGCAGGTGATTGAGCGTCTCGTTCAACCCGTTTATAGATTCGTCATTCCCGCCTTCAGGTCTGTATCTGAAACAGACGACGTTAATGATCACCGGTGCCAGGATCTCAAAGTCAGGTTCACGGGATATAAGCTCAGCAAGGCGGGAGGCTATTTTTATATGATATCTTATTTTTTCACGCAGTCCATCAACCCCATACATCCTGATAACACTCCATAGTTTCAGCGCTCTGAACCGCCTGCCCAACGGTACTCCCCAGTCGCGGTAATCGTTTACTTTCCCCCTTGATCTGGTTTTGAGATATTCGGGGAGGATCTCGAATGTCTTGATCAGATAACCGGGCTCTTTAATAAAGAAAGCCGAACAGTCAAAATTTGTGAACATCCACTTGTGAGGGTTGAAAACAAAGGAGTCGATAAATTCCCTGCCGTCGAGCATCCATTGAAATTCGGGCAGAATAAGAGCTGTTCCACCCATTGCGGCATCAACGTGGAGCCATATATCCTTTTCAGTGCAGATCTCTCCTATGGCCCTGAGAGGATCGACAGCAGTGGTACCTGTCGTACAAAGGGTTGCTATGACGCAGCATGGAATAAATCCCCTGCTGATATCATTCTCCACGGCCTCTCTGAGCTTCACCGGATCCATCGAAAAGTCGTCCCTGACAGGTACTTTGACAAGGTTATTTCTTCCAATGCCTGATATTTTTACCGCTTTATCCACTGACGAATGTGTCTGCCCGGAACAATAGACCCTTAGCGTGCCTGCCCTGCCAGCGCCCTCATCATTTATCCTGAAGCCCGTTTTCTTTTCCCTTGCTGTAAGTATTGCGGCAAGAGTGGATGTTGAGGCCGTATCCTGGATCACACCCTCAAAATATGGCGGAAGCCCTATCAGATCGCGCAACCAGATCATCATTTTTTCCTCAAGCTCAGCGGCGGCCGGGGAAGTTTCCCACATCATGCACTGGGCGCTTAGAGTGGAAATGATCATTTCTGCCAGAATGGAGGGGGGGCTGGTATTTGCCGGAAAGTATGCATAGAAGTTAGGACTCTGCCAGTGTGTGATGCCTGGCATGATGATCTCCTCAAAGTCTTTCATAAGGGCTTCGAATGTTTCAGGTTTTTCAGGGGGATGCCCCGGAAGCCTGTCAAAGATCTCACCCGGTCTGACTGATGATTTAACCGGATATTTTTCAACATTTTCCATATAGCCGGCCATCCAGTCGACCAGCTCATGTGCATATTTCCGGAATTCCTCGGGTGACATGTCAGCTGTTCTGGCCTGCCGATTCGGCAAGCAGTATGATCTTGTTCATTTTGACTTCAATAACTCCCCCGCTGATCTCAAACTTCAGCTCTTTATTGGTCTGATCAACAATGATGACAGGCCCGTTGTCGAGAGTTGAAATGATAGGGGCGTGATCTTTCAAAACCTGGAATGACCCCTTTTTGCCCGGGACCCTTACGGATTTTATCTCCCCTTCGTATACCTTCCTGTCGGGTGTTATAATTTCTATCTTCATTGTATAATCGGTGTCAAAAGACCATTTTTATCATTTTGAAGAAGCAAGTATTTTTTCGCCCTTTTCAATTGCATCCTCGATTGTGCCGACAAGCATGAAAGCCGATTCAGGATACTGATCAACCTTGCCGTCAAGGATCATATTAAAGCCTTTGATCGTATCGTCTATCGACACCAGAGCTCCTTTTATGCCTGTGAATTGTTCGGCAACATGGAACGGTTGTGAAAGAAATCTCTGTACCCTTCTTGCACGGTGGACCACGAGCTTATCCTCTTCTGAAAGTTCATCCATACCGAGAATTGCGATAATATCCTGAAGTTCATTATATCGCTGAAGCAGCTCTTTAACCTTTTGCGCGCAGTTATAGTGGGCTTCACCAACTATATTGGCACTTAGTATCCTGGAGGTCGAATCGAGCGGGTCGACAGCAGGGTAGATACCCAGCTCTGATATTTTCCGGCTCAGAACGGTGGTTGCGTCAAGATGAGCGAATGTTGTTGCGGGAGCCGGGTCAGTAAGGTCGTCAGCCGGCACATAGACTGCCTGTACCGAAGTGATTGATCCGTGACGCGTTGAGGTGATCCTCTCCTGCATTATGCCCATTTCGGTTGCAAGCGTCGGCTGATAACCCACTGCCGAAGGCATCCTGCCCAGAAGGGCGGATACTTCCGAACCTGCCTGGGTAAAACGGAACACATTATCCATGAAGAACAGGATATCCCTTCCGCCGCTCTTGCCATCGCCATCCCTGAAATGTTCGGCCACCGACAGTCCGGAGAGCGCTACCCTTGCCCTTGCTCCGGGGGGTTCATTCATCTGGCCAAAAACAAGCGCCAGCTTTGACTCTTTAAGTGCAGCCATGTCAACCTTTGACAGGTCCCAGCCGCCTTCGTTCATATTTTCAAGAAAATCATGACCATAATTAATAACACCGGCTTCGAGCATTTCGCGAAGAAGGTCGTTCCCTTCCCTTGTCCTTTCACCCACTCCTGCAAAAACCGAAAGTCCCGAATAAGCCTTTGCTATATTATTGATCAGCTCAAGGATAACAACGGTTTTTCCTACTCCTGCTCCTCCAAAGAGTCCGATTTTTCCTCCCTTCGAATAAGGCTCTATGAGGTCAATTACCTTGATACCCGTATAAAGCACCTCTTTTTCTGTTGAAAGATCGTCATATTTCGGCGGGTTGCGGTGAATCGGATAGCCTCCCTTCTTGTCGAGCTTGCCTATACCGTCGATTGCTTCACCCGTTACATTCATCAGGCGGCCTTTGATCTGTTCTCCGATCGGCATTGTAATGGGCGATCCGGTGGCAATGACTTCCATTCCCCGGCGAAGTCCGTCGGTCGAGTCCATTGCTATGGTCCTGACAGTGTTTTCACCGATATGCTGCTGACACTCAACCACAAGCACCGATCCATCATTCCTTTTTATTTCAAGAGCATCATAAATATCAGGCATCTCGGAACCCTGCCTGTCAAACGATACATCAACCACTGGTCCTATTATCTGGCTGATCTTCCCTGTTAATTTTGCCATAAATTCGAGTTGTTATTATAGAAATTCAAATTTAATATTATTCGTGCCCTGCAACTGCCGGCCGCCATTTCACTTCCTGTCGTATTCAATGGTCCCGGCCAACCAGTAATCCTGTCATCTGGATGAGCTCTTCCTTTCTCTCCTGCGGAACATTTGTCTTCTCAAGCAGGCCGAGCGCGGTTTTGAAGTAATCGCTAACCAGGGTTACTGCATTTGATCGTATATTAAGCTGGTTATAAATATCGGTCACGGATTTGACCTTAGCCTGCGGGTCAGCTCCGTCAGCATGGTACTCTTCCTGGAGCTTTTTCCTTTGTTCAGAACTGGCTACTTCCATGGCCTTAACGTACAGGAAAGTCTTCTTGTTGGCTACAATATCTCCTCCTGATATTTTTCCGAATACCTTTACGTCTCCGTAGGTATCAAGAAGGTCATCCTGGATCTGGAATGCAAGTCCGAGGTTCTTTCCGAATTCATAAAGAAGTTCCGAATCTTTTTCGTCGGCACCGCCGAAAACAGCACCTATCTTAAGCGAGGCTGCAATCAGGGCCGCTGTTTTAAGTTCTATCATTCTCAGGTATTCCTCATGCGACACTATGGCAGCTTTTTCGTAATCCATATCGAGCTGCTGACCCACGCACACCTCGATCGCGGCTTTGTTAAAGATCCTGAATACCTTTTGAAGAAGGTTGGGTGGAGCCTGGAGGAAGCAATCATTAGTGATGAATGCCATAACATCACCTGAGAGGATAGCCTGGTTGGTGTTCCATTTTGAATGCACTGTCGTGAATCCCCTCCTTACCTGGGCCTTGTCCATTATATCATCGTGAACAAGGGTAAAATTATGAAAGATCTCAAGCCCGGTCACCGGAATGATCGCATCATCGATCTGGTCGCTGAAAAGGTTGCATGCCATCAGGGCCAGGACCGGGCGTATCCTTTTACCGCCGATCGAGAGAATATACTTAACGGGATCAATGAGCCTTTCCGATTCGGTGTTATAGGACAGGTTTACCAATGACCTGTTAACAATTTTCTTAAGCTCCGACTGGTTGTACATAATTAAAATGGCAATCCAAATTCATTTTTTTAACCTTTCAGGGCTTCAGCGCCGCTGACAACTTCGAGTATCTGGTTCGTAATTGCTGCCTGACGGGCTTTGTTATACTGCAAAGTCAGTTCGCGAACCATTTTAGTGGCATTATCCGTTGCCATATGCATTGCGGTCATCCTGGCACCGTTCTCAGCCACGAATGAATCGAGAATCGATTTGTAAAACTGAATCTTAAGCGATTTTGGAATAAGTTCCGTCACAATTGATTCCTTATCCGGTTCATAGATATAGTCGACCGGAACTCCATTCTTCCCTCCGTTTCCCGGAGCATTCACCTCAACCGGAAGGAATACTTCAGTCGTCACATGCTGAACAGCGGCGTTTTTGAAGTGGTTGTAAATTATTTCAACGCTGTCGAATTCATGATTTATGAAGCTTGTCATTATCTTTTCAGCCATAGCCGAGGCTTTTTCGAAAGTGAGGTCATTCAGAAGCTCATTATTCTCGCCAGCCAGTTTCTGTTTTTGTTTTCTCAGATAATCAAACCCTTTTTTGCCGATTGCAAAGAACTCAACATTGCCTTTGCTGAACTGATCATTATACTTTTCGAATGCAAGTCTTCTTGCCTCCCTGATTATATTGGAATTAAAAGCGCCGCAGAGTCCCCTGTTCGATGTTACCACAACAATCAGGACCTTCCCGGGAATACCGGTCCGGTCGAAGATATTTGTCACTTCCGATTCGGCAAGGCTTTGCGAAAGGTTAACAAGTATTTCATGCAGCTTATTTGCATAAGGCCTCAGCCTGACGATCTTATCCTGTGCTTTTCTGAGCTTGGCAGCAGCCACCATCTTCATTGCTGAAGTGATCTGCCTTGTCGACTTCACTGAGGCGATCCTTATTCTTATAGCTTTTAAATTCGCCATCCCGATTAAATTATTCCGCTTACAGGTTGCTTAAAGCTTATATTTGCCTGCAATGTCTGCAGCAACCTTCTCAAGTGTATCTGTAATGGTATTATTCAATGTTCCCCCCTTTAGCAGGTCAAGAATATCCCTGTGTTTCAGATCGAGGAATTCAATAAATTCAACTTCGAATTCCTTTACCTTATTTACCGGGACATCCTTAAGGAGGCCCATTGTTCCGCAATATATTATTGCAACCTGTTTTTCAACCGGCACCGGAGCATACTGGGCCTGTTTAAGTATTTCAACGTTTTTCGCGCCCTTGTTAAGGATTGCCAGGGTGGAGGCATCGAGGTCGGAGCCGAATTTTGAGAAAGCTTCAAGTTCGCGGTACTGTGCCTGGTCAACCTTTAGCGTCCCTGCAATTTTTTTCATTGCCTTGATCTGGGCATTTCCTCCAACCCTCGAAACCGAGATACCAACGTTGATAGCGGGCCTGACACCGGAATTGAAAAGGCTTGATTCGAGAAAGATCTGCCCGTCGGTGATCGAGATCACGTTTGTGGGAATATATGCCGATACGTCTCCTGCCTGGGTTTCAATGATCGGCAGAGCTGTCAGCGATCCGCCTCCCTTAACCATATGCCGGATCGATTCAGGCAGATCGTTCATGTGTTGTGCCACTTCATCCGATTCGATGATCTTTGCGGCACGTTCAAGAAGCCTTGAGTGCAGGTAGAAGACATCTCCCGGGTATGCTTCACGTCCCGGCGGACGACGAAGGAGAAGCGAAACTTCCCTGTATGAAACAGCCTGTTTCGAAAGATCGTCATAGATTATGAGGGCATCGCGTCCGCTGTCGCGGAAAAACTCACCGATCGCGGCGCCTGCAAAGGGAGCATAGAACTGCGAGGCAGCCGGGTCGGAAGCAGTTGCCAGTACGATGACAGTATATTCAAGCGCCCCGTTCTCTTCAAGGATCTTGGCAATATTGGCAACTGTCGAACCTTTCTGGCCTATAGCCACATATATGCAATAAACTGGTTTGCCTTCTTCAAAATTACTCCTCTGATTAATAATTGTATCGATGGCAATGGCTGTTTTTCCTGTCTGGCGATCACCGATTATCAGTTCGCGCTGGCCTCTTCCAATCGGGATCATGGCATCGATTGCCTTTATTCCGGTCTGCAGCGGTTGTTTAACCGGCTGCCTGAAAATAACTCCTGGAGCCTTTCTTTCAAACGGCAGGTCGAAAAGCTCTCCCTCGATCGGTCCTTTCCCGTCAAGCGGCTGGCCCGTCGGAGTGACAACACGCCCCAGAAGTCCTTCGCCAACCGCAATGGAGGCTATCCGCCCGGTCCTTTTTACTATATCGCCTTCATTTATCTTCTCGGTGGGCCCGAGCAATACTGCACCAACGTTATCTTCCTCAAGGTTCAGGACTATCGCTTCAATGCCATTCTCAAATTCAATCAGCTCATTTGATTCTACATTTGACAGTCCGTAAATTCGTGCAATACCATCGCCAACCTCAAGGACTGTCCCGACCTCATCCAGTTCGACCCCTGTCTGAATGTCTTCAAGTTGCTGCCTGAGTATTTTTGAAACTTCTGCTGGTTTAATGTTTCCCATATAATGATGCTTAAAAAATCTTGTTGTTTTTATTATTAGTCTGTCACGCCGCCACCCGTCCCCAGCTCTTTCCTGATTTTCCTGAGCTTGTTCCTGACGCTGGCGTCGAAATAGTTATCATCTACTTTAAGTATAAATCCACCGATTATGCTTTTATCAATATTTTCCTTCAGGTCAACTTTGGTTTTAAATAAATCTGATACAAGTGCGGAAATCTGGTCTCTGACCCGGGGGCCAACCTTAACGGCTGTGGTCAGGACAGTTTCTGTAATACCGTTATATGTCATCGTCTCGTGTGTAAAAACCCTGGCAATTGCAGGGATTGAGCTTTCACGCCCATGCCTGACGGTCAGGTCGATCAGTGACAATGTTAATTTCTGAAGGTCGTCCCCAAATATTTTGTGAAGTATCTTTGTTTTTTTCGAGGGAACAATTACCGGGCTTTTGAGCAATTCCTTCACGTCCGGAAGGCTGCAAATGCTCAAAATAAACTTCATGTCCTCATTTACCTTTTCTAAAATGTTCTTATCAAGAGCCGATTGAAAAAGTGCCCTGGCGTACCTTACAGAAATCTTGCTTTGGTTCATCAGTGAAAAAGCCGTTTAATTTTTACTTAAATCAATCTCGTTCAGGTAATTATTTATAAGCTTTTCCTGTTCGCCGCTTTGCTTCAGCTTTTCCGCGATAAGTTTTGAGGCAATTTCGATGGAGAGGGTTGCCACCTGGTCGCGGATTTCAGCCATTGCTTTTGCTTTTTCTCTTTCAATGCCGGCCCTCGCCTTTTCAACAAGTTTTTCTGCTTCTTCCGACGCTTTGCCTTTTGCTTCGGATATAAGCTTATCGCGTACATCCCTTGCTTCCTTCAATATCCCTTCACGCTCCTCCCTGGCTTTCCTTAGAATAGCTTCATTGTCGCTCTGGAGCTTCAGCATCTCCTTTCTCGCCTTTTCGGCTGAAGCAAGCGATCCCTTGATCATCTCGTCGCGGGCCTTGACAGCATTGAGGATCGGTTTCCACGCGAACTTCTTCAGGATAAGGAAAAACAACAGGAAGATTATTGAAGTCCAGAAAACCAGACCTATTGCAGGGGTTGTCAGACTATTTGCCAATAATACCATATCTGAATAATTTTAAATTGTTAAAAGAAGCTCTGCAACCAACCGTTGCAGAGTCTCAGTTCCTTTACTGTGCAATAAGAGCAACAACGATGGCGAACAATGCAGCTCCTTCAATAAGAGCCGCAGCCACGATCATGTTTGTCTGTATCTTCGAACTGGCTTCAGGCTGACGTGCTATCGCGTCCATTGCCGATCCGCCTATCCTTCCGATACCCAGTCCTGCGCCTATAACTGCAAGACCTGCTCCAACTGCTGCCATTGTACCTGTCATAATAATAACTGGTTTTAATTAAACAATAAAAACTAATCATGTTCCTCCACTATTGCCAAACTAATGAAAAGTGCCGACAATAGGGTGAATACATATGCCTGAAGGAATGCCACCAGAAGCTCGAGGCAATCCATGAAAATCACAAAGACGATTGAAACCGGTGCTACTCCCAACGATTTGAAAATGAAGATAAGGCAGACCAGACTGAGAACAATGATGTGGCCAGCCGTAATATTGGCAAAGAGACGGATCATCAGTGCAAATGGTTTTGAGAACAACCCGATTATCTCGACCGGTATCATTACCGGTAACAGCCAGAACGGTACTCCGGGCGTTGCAAAAACATGTTTCCAGTAGTTCCTGTTCCCGTTAAACTGTGTTATAAAGAATGTGCACAATGCAAGCACTAATGTCACGGCAATATTTCCGGTTACATTGGCGCCGAACGGGGGTGGAAAAGGAATAAGTCCTATCAGGTTATTGAAAAGAATGAAAAAGAAAACGGTAAGGAGATAGGGCATATATTTTTCATACTTGTGTTCACCCAGGTTGGAGATTGCAATATCATCCCGGACAAACAGGATCACCGGCTCAAGGAAGCTCTGAATCCCTTTCGGATGGCTTATGCCGGTTTTCCTGTATGAACGTGAAAGGGACAGGAAGAGCCATAGGGCCAACAGTACAGAGAACAGCATTCCAACCACAGCCTTGGTAATTGAAAAGTCAAGCGGAAGTTTTTCCTCATTCAATGTTCCATCTTCATTTACATTAACAATCTGTCCTTTGAGGTCGCCCTCCTCCACAAGCCTGTAGCCTTTAAACTCATGGCCATGGGCAAGCTTCTTCGAAGAGAAGAAATCTAAGCCTTTTCCCCTGGAGTAAAGAATTACAGGGAGGTAAATCGCAACACTTTCTCCGTTTTTTCTTGTCAGGATATGCCATTCATGCGAATCGGCAATATGGTCAAGAATAAATGTACCCGGATCAAATTCCTCCTCGGCCTGGGGTGTGATATGTTCCTGCCGGGCCTGGACCGGGGTGTAAAATATGAAAAGCAGAAAGAAGACAAAAAAGCTAATAAAAAGTCGCGTTTTCAAATCAGGTTTACTTTATAAAGATTTGTTTTTCAGTGTTTTCAGCATACAGAATATTGAAAACAAAGAGAATGCTAAATATAGTACAAAAAATAATACAAGTGAGTCTGCACTGTTTTTTTTAGCAACAAAAAACCATAGGAGCGCCAGTACCATTTCGATCAGCATTTTAAGGCTGATTGCAAACATAATGTGCATTGCCTGGCTGCCGGGTTCCCTTTTCCTGCCCCTGAAGAATATGTAAAGTGTCAGAATATTGATTGCGGAAAAGCAGAGGGTAAGGATGACAATATCACTGAAACCCAGGCTGGAATTTGATACTGCCGTTACCAGATATCCGGCTAAAACTATGAGGAAAGCCAGTATTGACAGGCTGATAACGTTCTTCCTGAAAGTTTCAAAAAAAAAAATCACTTTAGAAAATCTTTGATTGCGGAATAGATCCCTGCAAAAACACCCAGCAGGGAGAATATTACTGTAAAAACCGGGTTTTCGAATCCGAGCACTTTATCAAGCTTGATTCCGATCCAGGTCATCACCACTATTATAGTGATCATCTGGAATGCCAGGCCTGAGTATCTGGCAAAATCGTGCAACCCTTTACTTCCCGGACTTTTCGGCGACTTTTTCGGGTTCTTTTCCTTTTGCGGCTGGGGGTCCTTCATAATTTTCGCTTTCGCTCATTCGGCAATTACCGGTGAAACTTGCTCCGGGTTCAATAGAAAGCTTGAAAGTTACTATTTCTCCAATAATTTTTGATGAGATCTTTAAACTCAGCAGCTGGCCGACACAAATTTTGCCGTCAACCATACCGGAAACCTCCGAATTTTTGCAGAAGACTTCACCTTTTACCTTGCCGGTAGGGCCGATGACCACTTTCCCTTTGGTGTTAAGGTTCCCCGTAAGTGTTCCATCGATACGAATATCACCGGTTGACTTTACATCACCAATAATTTCTGTTCCGCTGCTTATGAGATTGATGGCTGTGTTGTCTGTCTCGTTTAACTTTCCCATTTTATCCTGAGTTTTAAATACAAACATAATAACTCACAAATTTATCTGAGTTTAAATACAAACATAATAACTCATAATTATAAAAACTATTGCAGAGAAAAATAAAATGTTGAGAGTCTTTTACAGAAGATTATTTCGGATCAAATGCCCATTTGAGATACACTGAACCCCATGTAAAACCGCCGCCGAAAGCAGCGAGAATGACCTTATCCCCTTTTTTCAGTTTGCTTTCGTACTCCCACAGGCAAAGTGGAATTGTAGCTGTGGTTGTATTGCCAAAGTGTTCGATGTTGATCATTACCTTTTCGGGCGGAAGTCCCATACGTCTTCCTGTGGCATCGATGATCCTGAGGTTTGCCTGATGGGGGACGAGCCACGCAATATCCTCTGCCTTAAGGTTATTACGTTCCATGATCTCTGCGGCAACATCTGCCATATTTACAACAGCAAACTTAAAAACGCTCTGTCCTTCCTGGTAAATGAAATGCTCGCGTGCATCGACAGTCTCGTGCGAGGCAGGTCTGACTGAACCGCCTGCCTTCATATGAAGATATTTACGGCCTGACCCGTCAACATGAAAAATATAGTCTATTATACCCTCATCCCCGGCTGTGGGTTCAAGGAGAACTGCTCCGGCGGCATCGCCAAAAAGCGGACAGGTTGTCCGGTCGGTATAATCCGTTATTGATGACATTTTATCAGCACCCACAACGATCACCTTTTTAAACCTGCCGGTCTCAATAAATGCAGCCCCCGTCTGTAATGCAAAAAGAAATCCGGAGCAGGCGGCATTGAGATCAAAACTAAATGCATTCTTTATTCCCGCCTTGTCGGAGATTATATTGGCAGTGGCCGGAAACGCCATATCGGGGGTGACGGTTGAGCAGATCAGAAGGTCAATTTCATCAGGTGAAGTTTTTGTCTTTTCGAGCAATCCGATGACTGCTTTTTCTCCAAGATCAGAACTTCCAAGACCCTCTCCCTTCAAAATCCGCCTCTCCTTTATTCCGACCCTTTGCATTATCCATTCGTCGGAAGTATCCACCATTTCAGAAAGCTCCTGGTTTGTGAGCCTGTATTCAGGGACCCAGGCATGAATACCCGTGATTGCAGCCCGTACTTTTCCCATAATTAAATTGCTTCGATAATCTTTTGTGCCAGGTTGGCCCGTACCACATCCCTGGTCTGAAGTATCATATTCATTATAGCTGTTCTCTTCGAAATTCCGTGCCCGATAACAACATTGGCATTTATACCCACAATCGGCGTTCCTCCTATGCTTTCATAATTAAGCCGGTCAAAAAACGGATCGGACAGGTTCCTTTTCTTGAAAAGGAAATAAATTGCCTCAGCCTCCTTAAGAACAATGTTCCCGACAAAACCGTCACAGACCACAACATCGGGCACATTCTCGTTGAACATGTCGTGTCCTTCGATGTTTCCTATGAAATTGAGGCCGGGGTGTTCCTTCATCAGCTCATATGCTGCCTTGACAGAAGGTGTCCCTTTTGTTTCTTCCTTACCGATATTCAGCAGACCTATAGTCGGGTTGTCAATTTTCAGGACAAATTTTGCATAGAGAGAGCCAAGAATTCCGTACTGTAATAATACATCAGGCTTGCAATCAGGATTTAAGCCGACATCAAGTATGACAGAATCACGTCCGTCGACACATGGCAGAAGCGTTGCCAGTGCAGGCCTGAAAACTCCGGGGATTACATTGACTGTATAGCTTGCGCCGACAAGCATGGCTCCCGTATTCCCCGCACTGCAAAATCCGTCGAGCAGCCCATTCTTGAGCATTGTATAACCCACCGCTATACTCGAGTCCTTCTTTTGCGAAAAAGATTTTGCAGGATGATCGGCCATTTCAATAACTTCCGAAGTATGGACGATCCTGAACATGGAGGAAGCAGCTTTCATATCCTCAAGCTTCCGGAGGATAGTCGGTTCATCACCGATCAGAACAAGGGTCTCGTCCTGAGATATGTGTCCAAGGGAATCAACTGAACCTTCAATTACAGCATCAGGGGCATAATCGCCACCCATTACATCGATCCCAATATTCATCATAGTCAAATTAATCTACAGCGGTCAGGCAGTCGCCTTCTTCTCAATAGCAAGCTTGCCCCTGTAATATCCACACTCAGGGCAAACCCTGTGGTACCGGACTGAAGAACCGCAGTTAGAGCAGGTACCGACTGTCGGAGCTGTTGCCTTATAGTGTGTCCTGCGTTTATCTCTTCTGGTACTGGAATGTTTGTGTTTCGGATGTGCCATTTTGTTCTTTTTTAATTATTGTTCATCAGCTTCTTTAATTCATCCCACCTGGGATCACTTTTTACCTCTTCTTCGACAAGATGCTCCTTAAGTTTCTGTAACATAAAAGGATCACATGTGCTTTTCCCGTTT
This sequence comes from uncultured Bacteroidales bacterium, assembly GCA_963737255.1. Classification (GTDB taxonomy): domain Bacteria; phylum Bacteroidota; class Bacteroidia; order Bacteroidales; family VadinHA17; genus LD21. Next base: position 128,580 of record CAVTSB010000001.1, on the reverse strand, counting down.
TCATCATCGGGGTGTATTCTCTGAATCGGCATTGCAAGGTAAATAAATTCGTAGAAATATTGCCTAAGATCCAATTCATGTTCATCAACCGGCAGAGTAAGAATATCCGGATCACTTTCATCCCTGACGGGGCCAAATTTGATAACAAGCCGGTTCTCGCATGCCATGGGAAGATCAAACATCTCAAGGCATCTGTCGCAGCAGATCCTTACACTTCCCGATATTTTAATATCGAGGTTAATGTGCGAGGATCCCTTTTCAATCTCCGTAATGGCAACAAGCATTCCCTCCTTAATCTCCGACTCTTCAAACATTTCAAAAAACTTTTTGCCAATCTCAAAATCAAAAATGTGGTGTCCCTCCTTCAATCCACTTATCGGTACTGTAAACAATCCGGACATCTCTTTGAATTTTGGTCTGCAAAAATATAAATCCTTGGCCAATTAAAAAAATTATCAACAAAAAAGTAACACTTATCCGAAAAAAGAGCATTTACCGGTTTATTTCGGCGCTTTGCCGATTTATTGTACTTATCTCTGTTTTAATACTTTATTTTTGATTCAGAATAATAATCAGGGTCATGAAAAACAAGGATTCTTTTTCACCAGGCAACAGGGAGCATCATCCCCGCATAAGTTTCGGATTATTCCTGATCGTTCTGGGTCTTGCTCTCCTGGTAGCGACAAATGATATGCTTAACCTCGGCAGCATAAAGGATTATTTTACCTGGGAGACAGCGCTGGTCTTCATCGGTGTGTTGCTGATACTGAACCTTCAGTTTACCGGAGGCCTTGTGCTTGCAGCACTGGGAGTATGGTTTATGCTTGATAATATGGACTATGAGCTGTCAGAAACGCTCAGAGCTGTTTACTGGCCATCGGTAGTTATAATAGTTGGTCTGGGTTTCATATTTTCATCTTTCCTGAATAAAAAACGCAAATAAAAAGCAAATACAAGTGAACTTGGTAGTAAAACAATAAATTTACAGTTATGGAAACAAATGGAGATTTCAGGGATGAGAACCGCAAACCGGTGGAGGAAGGTCGCCGCCAGTCTGCAAGCAACCGGGTAATTATCGGAGTGGTTCTTGTCATCGCAGGTTTATTCCTGGTAATAAGGAATACAGGCTTTTTCCCGGATTTTATCGACAATGTCATTTTCAGCTGGCCCATGCTGCTTGTTGCCATCGGTCTGGTGATGACCCTTGGGGCGACTGAAAAGACAGCTGGTGTAATCGTAATGGCCGTCGGAGGTTTTTTCATGATACCGCTGATCTTCAGAGAGACTTTTCACATGTATAACATGTTCTGGCCATCAATTTTCATAATTATCGGTATCATTTTTATAGTTTCAAAGCGGCGGGGCTGGGGTTCAGTATCCACCAAAGGGATAATAGGAGATGATTATGTCGATTATGTGAATGTATTCAGCGGAGGCGAACGCCAGATAGTTTCGCAGAATTTTAAAGGCGGTAAGCTTACAGCAGTTTTCGGAGGCCTGGAGCTCGACCTGACCAAGTCAAGACTGGCACCCGGCGTTTCGGAACTTGAAATTGCCTGCGTTTTCGGCGGCGCTACAATCATTGTTCCCGATGACTGGAATGTTACTATTGAAGTAACTCCCGTTCTCGGCGGATTCAGCGATTCACGCAAGCTTATCCCCGGAAGGACCGTCGACCCGACAAAACAACTTCTGATAAAAGGTGCCGTCGTTTTTGGCGGAGGGGAAGTTAAAAGCTATTAAATTTAATCCTGATGAAGCATCCCGTACTTTCAAACAAAGTAATACTTGTGGTATGGTGGCTGGTCTGGCTCTTTATTACGCTGGGCCAGCTCCTTTTGTATTATTTTGCATACGGACGCTTCACCACTGCCTCCATTCCCGACGGAATCGTTTCACTGGTAATTTATTCCGGGATAGGCCTCTCGCTGTGGTATCCTTTCAAATTCTTCAATACCGAACCCAGAAGGGCAACTGCCATCGTCGGAAATATTATTACCAGCGGAGTGATCTCGAACTTCCTCTGGATAATAATCACAAAATACCTTGTTCTTGCTATTTTACCCGAACAGAACGACTATCTGGCCTATTGGGATGCTTCGTTTCCATACAGGGTCGGAACAGGGGTGTTCATGTACGGGTTAATCGTACTTGCATATTACCTGTTTACAAGCCTTTCGAACCTCTCTGAAAAAAATGCAAGGGAGGCTCAGCTCGAGACCCTGGTCAAAGAGACTGAGCTTAAAATGCTAAGGTCACAGATCAATCCCCACTTTCTGTTCAACAGCCTTAACTCAGTTAGTTCGCTGACAATTACCGATCCTGAAAAAGCAAGGGAAATGGTAATAAAGCTGTCGGAGTTCATGAGATACGCACTTTCAAAGAAGGATGAGCAGCCTGTTTCGCTGAGAAGCGAACTTGAAAACCTCAGGCTCTACCTTGAAATTGAAAAAGTGCGTTTCGGTGACAGGCTATCCACTGAAGAAACCATTGAGGATAAATGCCTTGACATCAAAATGCCGGTAATGCTTCTGCAACCGCTTTACGAGAATGCGATCAAACACGGGGTTTACGAAAGTACCGAAATTGTGAGCATACGAACCAGGGTATCGTGCGGGAATGGATACCTCGAAATAGTGATCAGCAACAATTACGATCTGACTCCCTCATCGGTTAAGGGAACCGGTACCGGATTATTGAATGTCTCCAGACGCCTCGACCTGTTTTACGGGAATAAAGCTTCAATGAAAACATTCAAGGAGAATGGGATCTTTTCGGTGTCACTTTTTATTCCTTCCGAGGTTTAATACCGGGGAAAATAGATAAATTTGCACGGTATTAAGCCTCTCAGAGACTTGCAGACGTTGCTGACACCCTCAACCGAAATGTCATGGAAAAGATCAGAATCATTATCATTGAAGATGAAGCCCCGGCAAGGGATTTAATCAAACACTATTTAAAGGATCTTGATTCCATAGAAATTGTAGCCGAATGCGGCGATGGCTTTTCAGCCCTGAAATCAATTTCAGCATTGAAGCCCGACCTGGTCTTTCTCGATATCCAGATGCCCAGGCTTACGGGAATCGAATTGCTCGAGGTCCTGACCGAGAAACCCGAGGTCATCTTTACGACAGCATACGATCAGTTTGCATTAAAAGCATTTGAACTTAATGCCGTTGACTACCTGCTGAAGCCCTTTGCAAAAAGAAGATTCCTGAATGCCGTTGAAAAGGCAATTGAAAAGATACGTTCCGGTGCAGGCAATAAGGTACCCGCAAATGAGCTCCTGGCAAAGAAACCCGAGCCTTCTTCTCCTGTCAACAGGATCGTTGTCAGGAAAGGGAATGCGATAAACCTTATCCCCGTAGAGCAGATAAGATATGTGGAAGCCCAGGATGATTACATTATGATATACCATGCTGCCGGCAAGGCGATGAAGCAACAGACCATGAAATTCTATGAGGATAACCTGCCCAAATCCGATTTTGTCAGGATCCATCGGTCATATATCGTAAGGGTTGAAGAGATAAACAAGATCGAACCCTACGGCAAGGACAACCATGTTGCCGTTCTTAAATCGGGCGATAAGCTGCCGATAAGCCGGTCGGGATACAAACAGCTGAAGGAGGAACTAAACTTTTAATTCCGGATTTCGCCTGGGGTTGTTGAATAAGTCAAAATCCTTTAACCGCAGAGGGCGCAAAGGAAAGACGCAAAGTTCGCAAAGAGCTGAATTTATGTGTCTTAGCTTTGCGTTCTTTGCGGCATCTTTGCGTTCTCTGCGGTTAAAAAGGACTTTTTCAACACCCCCGAAATCCGAAATCTTCTCATCGCTTCAGCCTGTTACATTTCGGATACCTCCTGTATGGCCTGTATCTAATAAAGCGAAACCGCGGCACCGGATCGTATCCGTGAGTTCCGCCCGGACGGCACCGGAGTATTCTGTCGATTGTCATAAACGAACCTCTGACCGGTCCATACAGCTTCAGTGCATCCAGGGCATACTGCGAACAGGAGGGAACATGACGGCATGAGGGCCTCAAAAACGGGGAAATTGCATATTTGTAAAAATAGACCGGAACGGAAAGAAGATATGAAAATATTTTTCCTGCCTTGCTCACCATGAGACAAAGATAACATTTGGCCGGCATCGTTGTTTTAATAACAGTGAAATGATTAATTTTGTAAAACCTGACAAAATGACCTGTCCTGCTCAATAAGGGCGAAATGGCAATAATTTTGCAGTACTTTTATAACCACATTAAAAAATATAATTATGAATTTTGAAAATGTAAATTTAAATATCTGGGTAATCTTCATCGCATTTATGATCCTCAGCTGGATCGTAAGTATGGTGCTGAAAACAAAGTTCAGGAAGTTTTCAAAGATACCTGTCGACAACGGAATGTCGGGACGTGAAATAGCCGAAAAGATGCTCCGCGACAATGGAATTTACGATGTCAGGGTTCAGAGTGTACCCGGTCAGCTTACCGATCATTATAACCCGGAGAATAAAACAATCAACCTCAGCCAGGAAGTTTACAATGCCAGGAGTGTTGCCTCGGCTGCAGTCGCTGCTCATGAAACAGGCCATGCAGTTCAGCATGCTACTGCCTATGCATGGCTGGGTTTAAGATCGAAGCTGGTTCCCCCGGTAAGCTTTGCATCAAGATATATACAGTGGGTCCTTCTTCTGGGGATTATTCTGGTTAACACCTTCCCTGCCATTTTACTTGCAGGCATCGTGCTTTTCGGACTTACAACCCTCTTTAGCTTTATAACGCTTCCTGTAGAAATAAACGCCAGCCAGAGAGCCCTGGCCTGGCTGTCAAATACGGGTATCACGTCATCAATGACTCATGATAAGGCTCAGAGCGCACTTAAATGGGCTGCATTTACCTATGTCGTGGCTGCACTGGGTTCGCTCGCAACTCTGCTGTATTACATAATGATATTTACGGGAGGAAGCAGGGACTGACCGGGCAGATAATGTCACCTGCCTTCCACCTCCAGCCAGGTTGTCCTCTTATGCAGGATCCATATAACAAGCCAGATCACCCCGGCAGGAACTGATATATAGACCCATGTCATGGTCAGGTATATCCTGCCTGAAAGGAAGTAGTTCCTGCAAAGGTCAAGCAGGGTAAAGATCAGGAAGATATTTACAAAACTGTGATATTCCCTTTTAAGAACATTTTTCAGGGAAAAAGGAAGGCCGGGTTTAACAAATTTCCTGAACCCCGGTATCACTGCGTTTACATTATCCGCCCATTTATCATAGGCATCAGCGAATTTTCTGCGAAGAAACTGTTCCTCTGCAAATATTATCCGTTCATAGTAAAGGATGTAGATCAGGACAAAAAAGACCAGGAAAACAAATGATCTTACAAACAGCACCGGTCCCAGCCACATAAGAAAGTTTCCCACATAGAGGGGATGCCTGACTACGGAATAGATCCCGGTCATATTCAGCTCATCCGCGATCTGTCCGGCCCCGGTGTTGCGGCCTGAAGTATTTTTCGGTGCATAGCCGACGGTATATATCCTGATAGCCTCACCGGTCAGGCTGATTCCCAGGAACAGAAGCTCCTCCGTAAGGTCGAACAGGATAGCCTGCCTGTTTGTGAGATACATGACGATTATTCCGGCAACGATAAGTATGGCGGGGAGCCAGCTTCTTCTTTTGAATAACCAGTTCCCGCTATTCTCTAATTCATGAACCAGTGCCATCCAATTGATTTTTTCGGTTTTATGCAGTAAAAGTATTAAAATTCCTTTCCCATGATGCGCTGTGAAGGAACAATGAAACAAATCTCAAGATCATTTCTAATGGTAAATCAAATATTTAGTCTTGCCAAACCGTTATTATACAAGTTTTTTTATCTTTAACCGATCGTTTAAAACCTTTCTGCAATGTCAAGTCTCAGACTTTTACTTGGATTAATCCCATCCACATCCAAAATTGAACAGGCTGAAAAAGCGCTTATTGCCGAATATGAAAAACTTGGCTCCTTTTCAAAATCGGATCTGCTGGTAAATTATACAAAGCTTAACGATCTGGTCAATTCCTCCTCTTTTCTCCAGAAAAAAAAGGAGATCGAATCGCTTCAGTATAAAAACTCCGAAGAGTTCACAAAGGAAAAGGAGTTTCTTTCACTTCAGAAAGCCAGGGATATAGTTCTCTATTTCAAAACCATATCGGGGGGGATGCTGAAAAGGTTCAGGGAACTTGACGGTTCTCAGAAAATCAGGGATTTTGAATCGCTTGAAAGTTTCATCGGATCGAATGGGTTCAGGCAAAAACAGAAGATGAAACCTATTACGTTCAAGGATTCTGATGAATACAGGAAGTTCCTTGACTACAAATCATTAAAGAAAGACCCGGAGGTAAAGTCTTATTACAAGGCCGCTGCAAAAGGGCCGGCAACGAAGTCAAAAACTGTTGAAAAGTTTGAGGAACTCGGTGCTTATATCAGGAGTTCGGAATTCCTGGCCAAAAAGAACATGAAGCCTATAACATTCAAGGACACCGAAGAATACAAGAAGCTGCTTGAATATAAACGTATCAAGAACAGCCTTGAGATCAGGGAATACTATAAGTTCAAATCATCGAAGGAGTATGCAAATTTCCTGAACACCGATGGTTCGGCACGGCTTGCCAGGTATAATGAGCTCAGGGAATTCGTAGCCACTCCCGAATTCAGGGAAAGGAAGAACTACCTCCTTGATAAGAAGAAATTTGAGAAAACAGAAATGTTCCGTGATCTCCAGGAATATAAAAAGCTCAAAAAGAATGAGGATATCCTCTGGTATTTCAGGATTAAAGACTCCAATAAGTTTGATGTTCTTAAAAATAAAGAACTTACGTTTAATGATGATTTTGACGGCGAAAAACTCGATACAAGGAAATGGCTGACAAACTTTTTCTGGGGCGATAAGCTATTAAAAGACAGGTATTCAGTCGAAACCGATCTCCATGCCTACACCGAAAAGGATAATTTTGAAATCCGTAACAGCCTCCTTAAGATCCATACAAAGCCGCAGAGAGTGACTGGCAAGATATGGAGCGCCGCCTCCGGGTTTAAAATGCAGGAGTTCAACTATACGACAGGCCTCATAAACTCAGGAAACAGCTTCAGGCAGAGATACGGAATATTTTCAGCCAAGATAAAGCTGGGGAATGCTGCCGCACGCAATAATTTCTGGATGCTTGCCGAAAAGATAACTCCTCATATCGATATCTGCCGTACATCAGGGGGCAAAGTATGGGCCGATTATGTAACTAATGGCAGTCATGTGGCTAAAACATCCGTAGGATCGCGCTATGCAAATGATTTCTATATTTTCACGCTTGAGTGGACGAAGGATATGCTCCTATGGCGGCTCAACGGGGAAGAGATCTTCAGGCAGACCTCAAATGTACCACAGGAACCCATGTATGTCCTTCTATCGGGCGGCCTCGATAAGCCGATCAGCGGTATGACCACTATGGAAATCGACTGGGTGAGGGTGTACCAGTTTAAATAAAGACCTGACAGTACGGGAGCATAAATCTTTTTTTAACCACCGTGTTTCACAGAGTTAACCGGAGTTTCACGGAGAAATTCAGAACAAAAGACAGTGTAACTCTGTTTTAATCCCATTGACCTCCTGGTTATCAAATATTAATTTTTTAAAATATTACTGTGATGTTAAACCCAGAATACGGGTTTTTCGTTACTTCTCTGTAACTTTTCTATTCCGCCTTCGTCTTTACACTGTATTTAAGCTTTATGACAGTAAAGGAATATAACAGGTCCGTTGATGAGTATTCTGATTCTGTTTACCGCTTCATCCGGGCAAACCTGAAGGATGACGACAGGTCAAACGATATCGTTCAGGACAGCTTTGAGAAGCTTTGGAGGAATGTTACGGATATTGAATATGCAGTCGTCAAATCGTGGCTCTTCACAACAGCTTATCACACCATGATCGACATCATCCGTAAAGAAAACAGGATCACTTCCCTGGAGGAATCGGCAGGTGATGACCTTCTGACGGATTCGCAGTACAGCGACCTTAACGAGATACTTCACCTGGCCCTCGGCAGGCTTCCTGAAAATCAGCGTTTGCTTGTTCTTTTGCGCGATTATGAAGGGTACAGTTACAAAGAGATAGGTGAAATTACAGGCATGAATGAAGCACAGGTAAAAATAAATATCTACAGGGGCAGGATGGCTCTAAAGAATTTCATCGGGAGAATTGAAATGGTAATATAATTATGAAACCCGACAGGACAAATTACGAAATATTGTTTATCGACTGGATGGACGGGAAGCTGACCAGCCGGGAGATTGACGAGCTTAGGCTCTTCCTTGATAAGAATCCCGATCTCAGGGAGGAGGCCTCGACGCTCTCTGCCGTAAGCCTTAAACCTGAGAAGAAGACATTTGCAGGAAAAGGAAACATTAAAAAATCGATAACCAGCTATTCGGCGTCCCAATTCGAGCATTTATGCATTGCCAGCCTCGAAAATGACCTCCGGGAAGCACAGGTCAGCGAACTTAGGGAAATTATCGGAAGCGACGAAGAAAAGAAGAGGACGTTTGAGCTCATATCAAGGTTGAAACTTACACCATCAACCGCCACATTTAACAGGAAAAGCAGTGTTAAAAGGTTAACAATGGCCGGGAAGGTCATCCGGTTGGCAATAACAGGGCTGAGCGTGGCGGCTGCAGCCACATTGCTTGTAATGGTAGTTAAACCCCGTACCGGTGAAAATTATAATGTTATTGGAGAATCAGCAGGTATTACGGCCGCGGACACGCTCTTGATCAAAACACCTGCTCCGCTTATCCCGCCGGTTACCCTGGTGGCTGTACAGCCGGCAGCCGTGATAACCGATATAAGTCAGATTTCTCCGGCACCTGCGGCCGTAGCCCTGGAACAGGCGATTTCTGCCTTCAGGCCATTTGAAAATGCTCTTGATTCATCAGCCGTTTTCGTAAGGGCAACTGCCATAAACGCTATCCCGGTACCGGTTCCCGCTAATCTGACGCTGGGCAGTTTACCATCGGGGACACTCCTTATGGGATTTAATCCTGCGAACATTTCTCCATTCCCATTTTTTGATGACGGAAGAAGTAACGTTGAAAGATTCCTTGCAAGGTTTTTTCATGAACGGATAATGAAGGATACGATTTCACCCGCAAGGCCTGTTGAACGATATGAACTGGCCGAAGCAGGCCTGTCAGGTTTGAACAAGCTTTTCGGCTGGGAATTGGCACTTCACAGGAACACTGATGAAAACGGAGAAATAAAATCCTACTATTTCAGTTCAAAATTACTGAAGTTCAATGCTCCTGTAAAAAAGTCAACCAGAGAGCTGTAACTTTTTGAGCCGTGCCTCCGTCCCATTATTGAAAACTTAATGATTTTATTGCCATGAAAAGAATTCCATTTTTACTTATCGCAACTGCAATACTCTGCCAGGCATTTACCCTTCAGACAAAAGAGGTGAGCCGGGAAGAAGAGAAACGGATTGCAGAGAAGGACAGCAGCGACAAAATGTTTATTGTTGTCGGAAAAGATGCCCTGCGCATCGAAGAACAGGACTCATCATTATCTCTCAGGGTCGGAAACAATGGCCTCAGGATCCTCGAATCGCTTGAAGGAAAACGGAAAGTGAAATTTGAAGATTACGATTCAGGATCTGACCGGAGATATAATTCAAATCGTAATTATGATTCAAACAATGACAGGAGAGACGAATCATACATAGTCAGAAATTACAGCAGAAGTTATAACCAGGATGAGGATTATGATGATGGACGGTATTCAAGCGGTGCAAGAAGCTTCAGGGGACATGTTTCAGGACTTGAAGTCGGTTTCAATAATTATAATTTCGTAAATTCAATGAAACTGCCGGACGATATTTCCTATATGACCCTCGATCAGAGCCATTCTGTCAATTTCAACGTTATTGTATCGCAGGTGAACATCGGATTCCACCGGCATATCGGGATCGTATCGGGGATCGGCCTGAACTGGAATAACTACAGGTTCGATAACAGGAACAGCATTACCGAAGGATCGGGGGGTATAATCAACGAATTGATACCCGACAATACAGTTGCTGTTAAAAGATCCAAATTTTCAGCCCTGTACCTCATTGCCCCGGTTCTGCTAGAATTCCAGATACCCGCAGGCTACAATTATCTTAACGTGGGTGCAGGCGTTGTCGGCGGACTGAGACTCAATGCCTGGACAAAGGTGGTATTTGAAGATGGTGAAAAATCGAGGACAAACGGTGATTACAACCTTAATCTTCTCAGGGGCGGTGTCACCGCCAGGATAGGGTATCAGAACTTCATGATCTACGGAACATATTATCTGACACCATGGTTCCAGGAACTGAAAGGACCGGATGGCTTTAATCTCGAACCATTCGAGATCGGCCTGGCATTCACTTTCAACGATTAATTTTCTATGAAAATAGTTGAAACGCCATGCATGGCGTTTCTTCTGCCGGTTTATCCATGACCAACCCCCCATCTGCGGGGGTTTTTTGTTTCCAGCCCTTTACACCGTATATTTGTGGTAATTACAATTTATTATTACGATGACGGGCAATATTTTATCACCTCGCGAGATCAGGCGCTACAACCGGCAGATAATGCTTCCTGAGATAGGGATCGCCGGCCAGGAAAAACTCAGGCAGGCAAAAGTGATTGTAATAGGAGCAGGCGGACTCGGATGCCCCGTGCTTCAGTATCTTGCTGCCGCTGGGGTCGGCAGGATCACTATTGCCGAATTTGACACCGTCGATGAAACCAATCTTCAGCGACAGGTACTTTACGGTTCGCAGGATGTAGGTAAACTGAAATCAATAATAGCTGCCAAAAGGCTTGAACACCTGAATGACCTTGTCGAAACGGAACGTATAAACCTGCGCATTGATTCATCAAATTCGGTTAATATCCTGAAAGATTTCGATATTGTCGTTGATGCCACTGATAATTATCAGACAAGATACATTATTAACGATGCGTGCATAATTCTTAACAAGCCCATGGTACACGGGGCGATCTATAAATATGAGGGAGAGGTTTCGGTATTCAACTATAAGGGAGGCCCAACATACAGGTGCTACAATCCCCGTGAAAAAACTGATGATTACAAAAATCCAAAACCGGCTGATACCGGGCTTTTTGGAGTGCTTCCAGGCATCACGGGAGCATTGATGGCAAATGAGGTGATCAAGATCATTACGGGAGCAGGTGAACTACTGGCAGGGAAAGTGTTAATATTCAATATTTTTGATTATTCCTTCAGGATCCTGAAAGTCAAAAATATTCCTGAAAACCACATAATAAAACCAGTATGAAACTATTACTTATAAGCAATTCAACAAACCCCGGGGAACCCTACCTCGATTACCCGAAGATGAACATAAAAGAGTTTCTGGGTCCCGCTCATGTTAAAGCACTGTTCATACCATATGCGGCTGTAACATTTTCATTTGATGATTATGAACTGAAGGTCAGGGAAAGGTTCCGTGAGATCGGACACGATGTTATCTCGATCCATCATTATACCGACCCGGTAAAAGCTGTTAAGAGCGCAGAGGCAATTGCAGTCGGCGGTGGTAATACCTGGCAGCTGCTAAAAATGCTGCACGATAATAACCTGATTGAAGCCATCAGGAATAAAGTCCTCTCCGGCACATCCTATATAGGCTGGAGTGCAGGCTCGAATGTTGCATGTCCGACAATAAAGACCACCAACGATATGCCGGTAGCAGAACCCGGGTCGTTCAGCGCTTTCAATCTGATTCCTTTCCAGATAAATCCGCATTACCTTGATGCCAACCCGGCAGGTCACGCCGGGGAAACAAGAGAACAGAGAATTGAGGAATTTATTGAGGTCAACGGGGAGGTATGGGTTGCCGGATTGAGGGAGGGAACGATGTTCCTGATCAAAGACGAGAAAATACAACTCATCGGACCGAGGAAAGCCAGGATCTTCAGGAAAAATCAACTGCCGCTTGAGCTGGGTGAAAACGATGATTTTTCATTCCTGTTGAAACCCACATGATTTGTGAAAGTCAAAAATACTGGCTGGATATATTCTCAAATCATGTGCGGTTCCCCCGCCGAAGCGGGGCAAGCTATCCGACCTTTTAAAATAAATTAAGTCCGGATGAAATAAAACCTGTTTTAATACAAATATTTAACTTTGCTCACCGTTTATACCCCGGCTGAAAGACATTTCTTTTAACATTATGAAGCATTTATTAAAGTTTCTGAGAATAGCTGCGATACTGGCTGTATCGGCATTGGCAGTCCTGTTCTCAGTTTCTCTGATAATGCAGGACAAGGCAGTCGATATTATTCTTAAATCGCTGAACAGGAACTTTTTGACAAAAATCGAAACAGGCTCATACAGGTTTTCGCTGATAAAAAAATTTCCACTCGCAACCATGGAACTAAAAAACGTGATTGTCTTTTCCTCGCCTGATTTCAACACCAAAAGTTTTGCAGGGATAAATACCGATACCCTGCTGTCAGCAAAATCGGCTTTTATCGATTTCAAAATGATAGATGTGCTGAAAGGCGACTACACCTTTAAGAGCATAAGTGTAAAATCAGGCAGGCTGAATTTGTTTACAGACGAAGAGGGCCGCGATAATTATGATGTCTCAAAAGGAAACGGGAGCAAAGACGGCCCGGGAAATACCACCCTCAACCTGAACAGGATCAACCTGTCGGATATCGGGGTTGTTTACAATGACCGTAATGCCGGACTGATAATTAAAAGCTTCTTTAAGAACAGCCGGATAAAAAGCAGGATATCAGGTAACGATATTGATTTTGACAGTAATACCGGGATGATCCTGGAATATTTTGAGCTGGGCGATTTTATAATCCGTCAGAGTATCCCTGCCGATCTTGAAACCGGGCTGAGTAAAACGGATAAGGGTGTTTTTTTCAGGAAAAGTACGCTTGGCATTGAGAACTGGGATTTCATACTGACCGGATTCATAGCTTCCGATAATTACATCGATCTGACTGTTTCGGGGAAAAACATCGATATCGCCAGAATCACAAATTACTTCCCTGATCGATACAAAAAACTTGCTTCAGAGTACCATCCCTCAGGGATACTAAAGCTTGAAAGCACGATCAGGGGAGTGTCGTCACGCACTGAGAATCCGCACTATGAAGTCAGCTGGTCGCTTAAGGATGCTAGCATTGATCACGACCGGTCACGCCTTAAAGTCGACAATTTTTCCTTTGACGGATCATATTCAAATGGCACGAGTAACAGGCCGGAGACAAGCACCCTGGCGATAACAAATTTTACAACCAGGCTCGGTTCGGCCGGCTATACAGGATCGTTTACAATTTCCGATTTCACAAAGCCGCACGCCCTGCTCACTTTCAGGGGAACGCTGTTCCCATCGGAACTTAAGGAATTCCTTGACCTGAAGAATGTTGAAAGCACCGGAGGATCAATAGGACTCGACCTGAAGCTTAGCGGTAATACCGGGCAGAAAGACAAGTTCAGGTTGATTGACCTTACGAGGGTCAGTTCAAATTCCGAATTGGTGTTCAACTCATTCAGATTAAAACTTGCCAATAAAAATGTTGATCTCAGGGATGTCAGGGGTATTATCCACATGGGTGAAAGCACTTCGACAAATGATCTGAGCCTTGTTTTTAATGACCAGAAGTTAAACCTTAAAGGAGACGTTATAAATTTACCCGGGTGGCTTGCAGGGCTTCCCTTAACACTTTCCGGATCAGCAACCCTCTCAGCTTCACGGATTAATGTCGAAAACTTCACAGGAACAACTGCCGGATCTGATAAGATTGACGCCGGCAATATTCAAAGGGCTTCTTTTGTTTTCCCCGATTACATTAACCTGAATATGGATATTCAGGTCGATACGCTGATTTACAAGACTTTTACGGCAAACAAGGTCAGCGGAAAGCTCACTTTTCAGCCCCGATCGGTGAATATCAGGAGTATGGACCTTTATTCCCAGAAGGGAGAGGTTACAGGCAACGGCATGATATGGCAGAATGCCAATAAATCATACATTTCAAAAGGTAACTTCATCCTTTCCGGGATCGATGTGAATGAGACTTTCACCACATTCCGCAATTTCGGCCAGAATTTCCTGAAAGCTGAAAATATCAACGGGACCCTCTCGGGCTCGCTCTCCCTTCTTATTCCCGTCGACTCACTCCTGAAACCCGATATTAAATCATTCACGGCCGAAGGAAAGTATACCCTTACCGACGGAGCCCTCATTAATTTTGACCCTGTGAAAGAACTGTCGTCCTTCATCGAGCTGTCAGAGCTGAGCAATATCAAGTTTGACAATCTCGAGAATGATTTCTTTATAAGAAGCAATTCATTTTATATGCCCCAGATGGATGTCAGATCATCCGCCGTCGATCTTTCAGTAAATGGAAAACATGGCTTTAATAACATTTATGAGTATCATGTAAAGTTACTTCTCTCGGATATCCTGAGCAATAAGGCCAGGAAAACCAGGACAACCTCATCCGAGTTTGGTGAAGTCGAGGATGACGGCCTGGGCAGAACATCAATATTGCTTATGATTGAAGGGAACGGAGACGACGTAAAGGTGAGCTACGATAAAAAAGCAGCCGGAACCCAGATCAGAACAGATATCCAGAAAGAGAAGCAGACGCTTAGGAAGATCCTGAACGAGGAGTATGGATGGTATGGGACCGACGTTGAACCCGTGAAGGAGAAGAAGACAAAACCGCGTTTCAGGATAGTATGGGAAGGTTCCGACAGCAGCGCAAATGATACTGAACCTCCTGATGATAAAAAAGATGGATTGTTTAAAAACCTTTTCAAAAAGAATTGATAAATTTTCACCTAAAATGATAATACATTGAACACTTACCGAAAAAGAAGCAAGTGGAATATCCTGCTATTCCTGTTCGCCATACTTATTGGGGTCAGTTCCCTGATCTACACGCAGTTTCTTGTCCGCAACCTGAAGGCTGAGGAACGAAAGAAAGTAGAGCTGTGGGCTGATGCGACCCGACGTATAAATTCGGCCGACACTACCCAGGATCTTGAGTTCCTCTTCTCAATAATAGAGAACAACAAGACTGTTCCGGTTATTCTTACCGATGGCCACGATAATATTATCGATGCCAGAAACCTTGAAACCGGCAAATCGAATGACCCCGGTGATCTGGGCGACCGGCTCGAAAGGATGAAAACGTTTAATGAACCCATCCTGATAGACCTGGGAGGCGGCTTTACAAACCGGATCTATTATAAAGACAGCATCATCCTTACCCAGCTGACATATTACCCTTATGTTCAGCTTGGAATGATCGTACTGTTCATTATTGTCTCGTTTATTGCACTGAGCACATCGCGGAAAGCCCAGCAAAACCAGGTCTGGGTGGGCATGTCGAAGGAGACGGCCCATCAGCTCGGTACACCAACTACATCACTTTCCGGCTGGGTAGAGATGCTTCATTCAAGCTATCCCGATGATCCGATTACCAAAGAACTGGCCCTCGATGTAAAACGGCTTGAGAAAGTTACAGAGAGATTTTCAAGGATCGGATCAAAGCCTTTGCTTACAAAGGAGAACATCGTGAACCTCATCCAGAATTCAGTCGATTATCTAAAGACAAGATCCTCCTCAAAAATATTGTTCGTGCTGACATACGAACAGGATGAAGAGATCAGGATCCCCGTAAACCCTGCTCTTTTTGAATGGGTTATCGAGAATATCTGTAAAAACGCTATAGATGCAATGGAGGGCAACGGAGAAATAACGATCAGGGTCGAGGAGATCGACAATCATGCAGTCATAGATATATCTGATACCGGAAAGGGTATTCCCAAATCGGCATATAAGAAAATATTCAGTCCCGGTTTCACCACAAAGGAAAGGGGATGGGGACTGGGACTCTCCCTTACAAAAAGGATCATTGAGGAATATCATCATGGCAGGATCTTCGTCAGATCTTCGGAAATCGGAAAAGGATCCTGTATCAGGATCATAATGAACACCGGAAGGAATTAGCACGTTACCTGTATATAAATCTCATTCAAAATGAACCGGCAGGAAATTGAAATAATGGCTCCGGCGGGATCGTACGAGTCGCTTATGGCTGCAATCCAGGGCGGCGCCGATTCGGTTTATTTTGGCGTGGAACAGCTTAATATGAGGGCGGCTTCATCGATCAACTTTACGCTTGACGACCTCAGGAATATAGTCAGGATCTGCAATGAGAACAATATCAAAAGCTATCTCACTGTAAACGTTGTTGTCTTCGACAGTGAGATTGAACAGATGCATAAGATCATCGATTCCGCAGCTGAAAGCGGGGTTTCCGCAATTATTGGCTCCGATCTTTCGGTCATTAACTATGCTTTCAATTCGGGAATGGAAGTCCACCTCTCGACGCAACTGAACATTTCCAACACAGGTGCTCTGAAGTTTTATTCGCAGTGGGCCGATGTTGCCGTTCTTGCCAGAGAGCTTAACCTCGATCAGGTGAAGATTATCAGCGACAACATACTGACGCAGGATATAAGGGGCCCTCATGGCGGCCTGATGAAAATAGAAATGTTCGTTCACGGGGCCCTGTGCATGTCAATTTCGGGGAAATGCTACCTCAGCCTTCACGAAAATAATATGTCGGCCAATCGCGGAAAATGCTACCAGACCTGCCGGAAATCGTACATAGTAACAGAAAAGGAGTCAGGCAACGAGCTTGAGATCGATAACGAGTATATAATGTCGCCAAAGGATCTCTGCACGATAGGTTTCACCGACAAAATGATCGATGCCGGGGTAAGAGTTTTCAAGATCGAAGGCAGGGCACGGTCGCCTGAATATGTAAAAACTGTGTCATCATGTTATGATGAAGCCGTCAGGTCGGTGCTCGACGGCACCTACGGAAGCATGAAGATCGAAGGCTGGAGGAAGAGGCTCTCATCAGTCTTTAACAGGGGTTTCTGGGACGGCTATTATCTGGGGCAAAAGCTTGGTGAATGGAACACCCGTTACGGTTCGAGCTCGACAAAAACAAAAATATACCTGGGAAAGATCACCAATTACTTTGCAAAGATCAGTGTCGCGGAAATAAAGCTTGAGAACGGCGACCTTGAAAAAGGCGATACCCTGCTTATCACAGGCCCCACCACCGGGGTTATTGAATACACGGCAGGAGAGATCCGGGTTGACCTTAATGTGACTCAGAAAGCACTGAGGGGTGAGTTCTGCTCAATTCCCGTAACTGAGATCATGAGAAGATCTGATAAGGTATATAAGTGGGTTGAGAAAAGATAATCTTTTAGCACAGGGCACAGAGCACAGGGCACAGAGAAAGAAGACAAGTCAACCTGATTTTTCCAGCTTTTCTGCAGCCTCCAGAACCTTCAGGGCATTCACCTCAACATCATCCGTATCGGTGTTGACATATATTATCCTGCCGGATTGCTTTCGTTTAAGTCCGAAAAGGTAGGCTTTGTCGTAATAAGCGAGGATTACTTCAATGGCTTTTGCAAAATCGCCCCTGCTGATAGCCTGAATTGCTTCCTTTGCATTATCTCCTCCCAGCCGCCTGCTTATCCTCATAACTGAAGCAATAAGTTCTTCCTTCGGATATTCGGAATACTCACCGATCAGCCGCGGCATCCTGACGTCAGTATCCATCGTGAGGATGATCGACGGATTTGCCTGCATATTCAAATAGAATTCCCCGGGCATAAAGACAGTTCCTATGTTCCTGCTTTCATCCTCTATCCATACCGGCTGATCCTCAGAAAGATATTTAAATTCATCGAACAGAAGGTTGGCAAAGTGCTCAGTCGTAGGCTGGGGAGACTGCCCGAGCGATCCAAATGCCGATCCCTTGTGGTTTGCCACTCCTTCGAGATCGACAACTGTATGTCCTGAATTCTTCAGATATTTTAGTATATTGGTCTTTCCGCTGCCTGTAAGGCCCCCGAGGACTATCATCTTCCTGTTTTTTGAGAGCTTTTCAAGAATGTGGTGCCTGTACGATTTGTATCCGCCTTCAAGGACCTCTGTATTAATGCCGCCAAGGGAAAAGAGCCACGCCATTGCTTCCGACCGCATTCCTCCCCGCCAGCAGTGAACAAGGAGTTCCCTGCCGCGGGAGATCTTCAAAGCCTGACCAAGCCTGGATGACATTGAAGGCCCGATCAGCTCCAGACCTTCCAGTATTGCTTTAATCCGGCCCTCTTTCCGGTATCTGAGTCCCACAGCTTCACGTTCCCTGTCGTCAAAAAGGGGAATATTCAGGGCGCGGGGTATATGTCCGGATTTAAATTCCAAAGGTGACCTTACATCAACAACAGGCACCGTTTCAGCCAGTTCGAGGAAACGAATAATATCAATCTTGCCTTTCGCCTGAAATTCCATCTTCTGAAAAGCCCAAAGGGTCCGGTTAGTTTTTGAAAAAGGTCCTGGAAAAGAATTTTCTGAGGTCATCTATCCTCACTGGTTTCGGGATGAATTCCTTAATTCCCGAAAGCTCGGCTTTCCGTTTCGATTCGGGCAAATTGTCGGCTGTGAATGCAACAATAAGGAGCGAATTGTCATATTCCAGGATTTTACGGGCCGACTCAAAGCCGTCCATTTCAGGCATTAACAGATCCATGAATATAACATCATACCTCCGGGTTTTTGCCTGTATGAATCCTGCAAAACCGTCATCTGCAAAATCAAATGAGTAACCCAGGCTTTTAAGCATGGTCCCGATCACCATCTGATTCATCTTGTTATCCTCAACCACAAGTATACGCAGGTCTTTCCTGTATCTTTCCTTTTCATCGGGTGCGGGTATGTTGTCGACCTGCGGGAAGCTGGTCTTCAATATCTCGTAGAGTTCCTTCAGTTCATAAGGTTTTACCAGATAATGGTCAATCCTGAATTCAATGCACTTAAGGAGGTTTCCCTTAACATCATTTGAGCTGATCATTACCATAATAAAGAATCCTGACAGCTTATTGTCATAAATCTCCTTTGCCGCAGAAAAACCATCAAATTCCTTATCATCGAGAATAACTATGAGATGGTATTTGTTCTGAGAGAGATTCTGATTTGTCTTTATCTGGTTAATAGTCGATTTCTGGAAAGTGGTAACAGTCATGGAGAGGCCCAGTTTATGAAGGGTACCCAGGATTTCCTCATCTCGCGTCTGGCTGCCCGTGATAACCAGGGTCCTGATATTTCTAAAATTTATGATGTTATCGAACCTAAGATTCTTTTCCCTGTTTTCATTCGAATGCAAGGTAATTGTAAACACTATCCTGGTACCCTTTTCACCGTTCAGTCCTGATGGGCTTTCAACAAAAAACTCTCCGCCCATCAGCTCAACGATCTGCCTGGAAAGGATCCTTCCGAATCCGGATTCATCATCATCCATGTGGACTTTGGATTCTATGTTTATGTACTCGCCAAACATTTTTTTCAGGGTAGCCTTATCATAGGCCTTACCTGTATCCGCCACTTCAAATATCAGTTTTATCATGCTGCCGGTATTTTCTTTCAGGCTGCATTTAAGGTTAATCTTTCCCTTCCCGGTGCTGTCGATCGAATGGTTCAAAAAGTTTGTGATCACCTGTCTGAGCCTGAAGGGATCACCGATAACATTATCGGGCACATTGTCATCAATGTTGCAGGCAAGGGCGATCATCGACTCATCAATAATTGTCCGTGCCAGGTCATAACAATAGACGATCTCTTCCCTGAGGCTGAACGGTATCTCGTCTATTATCAGCCTCCCGGTCTCGATTTTCGAAAAATCAAGAATATCGTTGATGATATTAAGGAGCACCTCGGCAGAGCGGCGCAACAGGCTTACTATTTCAGTCGATCCGGCAGGCAGGTTTTGCCTTTCAAGGATATCGGTCATGCCGATGATACCATTTAGTGGAGTACGGATCTCATAGCTCATTCTCGCAAGGAATTCTGACTTTGCCGAACTGGCACTGGCTTCCTGTTTACGGGCCGATTCAAGGTTGGTTACGTCGATGAGCATATCCATGCCTGCATCCACACCCCGGAACTTAACGGGAATGTTGTTCCTCAACAAAATCATATCACCTGCATCTTTCCTGAGAATGACAAACTGATCGGGGCTGAAGGTTCCTCCCAGGTTTCTTGAAAAATAGTTGTTTTCATCAGTAACGTCTGGTTCGGGGAATATCTTTCCCGACATTTCTTCCTTGTCAGAGTAGGAATAAAACTCTGCGGCTTTCCTGTTGGCCTTTATGATCTCCCTGTTTTTGTTGAAAATGATCACCCCGACGGGCATTTCTTCGATCATTCTGAAAAGTGTCTTCTCTGAAGCGCTCAGGCGTTCGATTTCCGATTCCCTATCCTTAAGGTAATTCCAGAAAAACCATACAACCAGGGAAAAGACCAGAAGTGTTCCCAAACCCATAATAAGGGAATTCCTGACAATATTTTTCTGAAAATCATCGGTTGGGGAAGAGAATACGAGTCCGAAATTTTTCTGAAGAAGCTGGGTTGAATAATATGATGAAATTATCTCCTTCGATTTCCCGTTCATTTCGGCTTTATGCACAATATTCTCGACGGCGCCTTCCGACATTCTTTCCGTAATTTTCGGTATTTGAGAGTACCTTATATTTCCCTCAGCATTTGTATAAATAACTTCACCGATATCATTCAGGATCCACTGCCACTGGTAATCCTTGAAATTAAATGCAGTGAAGATCTCTTTGAAGAACTTCTGATAATCAACGGTCACAACAATATTACCCACAGCATGGCTGTTGCTGTAAACGGGCAGGTAATACTCATGGAACCGGCCTTCCTGCAAAAGTACCTCCCTGGTAATTATCTCCCCCTGCACATGCAGTATAAAGATCTGTTCCAGCCAGCTTGTCTCTGTTTCATCTTTCTTCAGGGTAAACTCATTCTTGTTGTTGTCGTACACCTTGATGCCGGTAACCAGGTCTTCATACTTTGAAAAGAACAGTTTCATCCTGTCAACAGTTTTAGCCCTTTCCAGGGGGTCGGTAAAGAACTGTTCTATATCCTCTGAAAAGATTATCTGGTTGAGGTCGCTTACAAAACCGTTATTTGAATGGTCGACCGAAAGGCCAACAATCTGGACCTGTCGGTCGAGGAGCTTGACTATATAATCAATCTGCTTATTGTACAAGCTTTTATAGTAAAAAAAACTGGCAATTATTATCATCAGGTAAGCGGCAATGACAATAATCTGTATCTTCCTCATTTTCTTAAAATTGTTTGACAGACTTAGTGTTATCAGATAATTCTTCCCACATGATTTTCATCTGTATTTGGAATTATCATCATATAAAAGACTCAGGTAACTTCTGTACCGGGAAAAGGCTATTTCACCCTCCTCAACAGCATTTCTGACAGCACATCCGGGTTCGTCAAGATGGAGGCAGTTGTAAAACCTGCACCCTTTTGAAATTCTGAAGATCTCAGGGAAGAAATGATATATTTCATTCCTTTCCATGTCAACAACTCCAAATCCCCTCAATCCGGGTGTATCAATCGCAAATCCGCCAAAAGGTAACCTGTGCATCTCGGGGAAGGTAGTGATATGCTTCCCCTGCTTGTGATAGTCCGAAATCTCCTCCGTTTTTAGATTGAGCGATGGATTGAGGATGTTAAGCAGTGTTGTTTTACCAACTCCGGAATTTCCGGCGATGAGACTTATCCTGTCCTTCATAATTTCCTTCAGCGCTTCAAGCCCGGTACTTTCAGTAAGTGAAAGCCGCAGGCAATCATAGCCGACCGCCGAGTAAACCGAGATAAGACTTTCCATTTTCTCAAGCTCTTTCTCCCCGTAGATGTCGGTTTTGTTAAAAATGATCCGCGAAGGCACCCTGTAGGCTTCAGCGGTGGCAAGGACCCTGTCAATGAATTCGGCAGGGGTCTGAGGCATGATAATCGTCACCATCAGGAGTAGCTGATCGAGGTTTGCGGCAATTATCTGCGACTGCTTCGAAAGGTTTGAGGCCTTCCTGAGTATATAGTTTTTCCTGCCTAGAACTTCCTTTATCATACCTGTCACACCGTCCCTGTCGACATCGATAAGCACATTATCGCCCACTGCCACGGGATTTGTTGTCCTCAGCTCCTTTACCCTCAGCTTTCCCCTGATAAGGCATTCAATGACGCGGTCAGTGATCGTCAGGACCTTGTACCGGCTGCCGACAGATTTGATTACAATGCCTGATTCCAAATTATCAAATTAAGGCTTAAAATTAAAGAAATAATTGGGGCTGTTGAATAAATCAAAATCCTTTAACCGCAGAGGGCGCAAAGGAAAGACGCAAAGTTCGCAAAGAGCTGCATTTATGTGTCTTAGCTTTGCGTTCTTTGCGACATCTTTGCGTTCTTTGCGGTTAAAAAGGACTTTTTCAACAATCCCTGCATTACAACATTAAAAACGGCCGGAGGGGCTAAATATTTCAGCTGGCAGGGAAATACGTATTAAAATACGTTTTAAAATACGTATTATAATACGTATTATAATACATATTTTATTTTGTTGATAATGGCTATTTAAGGGCTGCTTCGCATACCAGTCGGTTAACCTCATTTTTATTTCCTTCGTTAGGGAAGGGGTGTTTTTATGTCTTAGCTATCCGAAGCCATCAACAGGAACGGCTTCATTTCAAAGCTGTGGTAAATAGGCCTTAACCGTTCGATATTGTAGTATTCCGACACCTTGACAACTTTCTTTGATGATGTAACGACATCGATCGGGACGTTGTCATATCTCCCGTTCTTGAGTACAACGATCCTGCCATGAACCCCCTTCAGGATAAGATCAAGGGCAAGGTTACCGTATGCCATCGGAACAATTGAATCGAGAGCGTCGGGATCGCCGCCGCGAACCATATAACCAAGCTTCTGATTGATCACGTTTATCGTCTTGCCGTTGTTGTACTTTGCTGAAAGCTCTTTAAGCTGTTCAGAAACAATGTCGCCTATGCCTCCAAGTTTTGCATGTCCGTAGGCATCCTTCTCCGCTCCGGCAAAGATCATGTTTCCGCCTTTGAACATTGCGCCTTCTGAAACCAGGACAACTGAATACTTGCTCGGATTACTGTTCCTGTCCTCAACCAGAAGTCTCGTAAGCTGCTCAATATCGAATTCATATTCGGGGATGACGCACCTGTTTGCTGCACCGGCCATCGTAGGCACCATAGCGGTAAAGCCTGCGTAGCGGCCGAAAACCTCAAGCACCAGCAATCTTTCATGCGATCCTGCCGAGGTCCTCAGGCTGTTGGTCATCTGGATAGTTCTGGTGACGCATGTGCTGAAACCGATGCAATAATCCGTTCCGGGGACATCGTTATCCATCGTTTTGGGAATTGCCACAACCTTCACCCCCTTTTTGTAAAGATGAACCCCATAGCTCAGTGTATCATCGCCACCGATCGGGATAAGGTAATCGACATTGAGCCACTCGAGGTTCCTTATGACTTCAGGCGTCAGATCATTCATCTCTTCACAATATGTGTCCTTGAGATGGTCAGGCACGCTTGCCTTTGACATATGGCTCGGTCTTGTACGCGATGTATGAAGGAATGTACCTCCGGTACGGCCTGCCTTGTTGACTATATCGTCGGTAAGGATCTGGTAGCAATTGCTGTTGTCGGCCTTGTTATCCCTTACGAGTTCCGTTATTCCTGCCCATCCCCTGCGGAGTCCGATAACCTGGTAACCTTCCCTGTTTGCACGGATTGTAACCGCCCTTATTGCCGGATTAAGACCCGGAACATCTCCACCCCCTGTAAGTATTGCTATAATTCCTTTTTTTGTCTTCTGGTTTGCCATGATCTTCTGCTTTTTATTTAATACCATTGTTTAAAATTTTAAGACCACTAATGTAAACCATTTTAGTGTTTCCAAAAACAATTTTCATTATATATTGTATAAGTATTATCTTTCATTGTTCAGCACAATTATGGAAAACCCTGACAAAATCCACAGTGGTTCTGTCCTTATAACGGGCGGGAGCGGTATGGTTGGACGTTATCTTACATCCCTTCTGCTTGAAAGAGGGCATAAAGTGTCGCATCTTTCAAGGGATGAGAACCAGTTCGGCAGGGTACGGGTTTTCAGATGGGAACCCGAAAAGGGGATCCTTGATCCCGAATTTCTCAGGGGGGTCGATTATCTTGTTCATCTTGCCGGATCGAATCCGGGTGAAAAGCGCTGGACAAAAAAAAGAAGAAAGGAAATCCTTGACAGCAGGGTAAATTCGGCAAAACTTATCTTTCAAACCTTGCAGGAAAACGGGATAAACCTGAAAGCTTTCATTTCCGCATCCGCAACAGGTATTTACGGAGCAGTGACATCTGACAGGATATTCAAAGAAAAGGATCCTCATTCCACCGGATTCCTGGCTTCGGTATGCCGGCAGTGGGAAGAGGCAGCCGACCTTTTCAGCACTTCAGGAGTGCGTACGGTTAAACTGAGGGCAGCCCTGGTACTACAGAAAACCGACAGCGGACTTTCAAAGTTCATCGTCCCGGCAAAGTACGGACTGGTTCTCAGGATCGGCAGCGGGAATCAGTACATGCCCTGGATTCATATTTCGGATCTGTGCAATATATATGTCAGGGCGATTGAGGACGAAAGTTTTTCAGGAGTATATAATGCGGTTGCCCCCCAGCACGTCACTCATAATGAATTCATGAGAACCCTCGCCAAAGTAATGCGCCGTCCGGTCATTCTTCCACCCATACCGGGATTTATTGTAAAGGGAATAATGGGCGAGATGGCCGATGTGGTACTTAAGGGGAGCAGGATTTCGTCCGACAGAATTAAAAAGGCAGGCTACCGTTTCACTTTCGATAACCTGCACTATGCGCTCAATGATATCATAAACAACCCTGCCGGCTGACCAGGATTTACTTTCCTCCGATCTGCATCTCTGCTATTCTGATCGTAGGCGCCGCAAAAGTCCTGTTCATATCAATATCGTCACCCATCATATCGATTGCATTGAGTATATCGAGAGCTCTTCCTGCGATTGTAACGCCTTTAACCGGGTGGGCTATCTCTCCGTTCACAATCCATAACCCGCTTGCACCTCCGCTGAAATTACCGCTCACGGGATCGATGCCATAGCCTGTCACCTCCCTAAGCAGAAGACCCTTTTTGGTCGTCCTGATTATTTCTTCCAGGGTATTATTTCCCGGACTAAGGTAAACGTTGTGCGTCCCGATGCCGGGAAGGCTGCTGAAACCTCCCCTTGAAGCATTTCCCGTACTCTTTACCCCGGCCCTCTTGGCAGCCTGTGTATTATAGATAAAATTCCGGAGAGTGCCGTTTTCAACAAGCACCAGTTTCTGCGTCGGTACCCCCTCCCCGTCGAAAGGGGAGCTTCCCATGCTCTTATCCCTGGTTCCGTCGTCGGTGATTGTGAGCAGCTTTGAAGCAAACTGCCTGTTGAGATAATCTTTCAGAAAGCTTGCGCCCTGCAGGACCCGTTCCCCGTTGATCGCAGTAATGATTCCTCCTATCAGCGAACGCACCTCATCGGGATCGAAGATCACGGCAGCCTTCTGGGTGCCGATCATTACCGGGTCGATCAGTTCCAGGGCTCTGTGAGTAGCTTTGGAAGCGATCTCATCAAGGGGAAGAAGATCTGAAAAGTATACCCTCGAACAGTACTCTCCGCCTGTGTTCTTCTGATCGCCCTTTTCGGCCACGACCGACACGCCAAGCGAACAGCCCGATGCTTTGTAGTTTTTAAGAATCCCGTTCGAATTTGCTATAAAGATCTCAGATTCGCCTTCTCCGTATCCGGCTCCGGAGCTCTTGGTAATTCCTGCCGTTTTCATGGCAATTTTTTCAAGTTCGAGGGCCATGTTTAATTTTTTATCCATCGATTCGGAAGCGATACCGGGGTCGAACAGCCTGTCAACGGCCGTTACTCCTGCGTCACCGGGAAGTACGTTATTCTCATCGGGAGTGGATAGTTTTGCAAAAGCAACTGCTCTTGAAATCGTATCCTCAAGCGAACGGTCGCTGAAATCGTTGCAATGGCTGAATCCCATCCTGCCGTCTACAAAGACCCTGAACCCTACTCCCCGGGAAGAGGCCTCCTCAATTGTTTCGATTTCCGAATTCAAAACCTGCACCGACAGGTTCCTGCTTGTTTCGAGAAACACTTCCGCCGCATCAGCTCCCCCGCTGAGGCATATTTTTACAAGTTTTTCCGTTAATTCTGTATAGTTCATGTTCGTACATTTTTAAAATTTAACTATGCCCTGCTTCCTCCGACATTAATACCGCGTATCCTCACTGTAGGCTGGCCGGCAGAGACTTCAGCCGCCTGGCCTTTACCGCAGATTCCGGGACCAAAATCAAGGTCGTTCCCGACAGCATCAATATTTGAAATGACATCAAGACATGAACCTATAAGGGTGGCTCCCTTCACGGGATAGGTTTTCCTGCCGTTTTCGATCATATACGCCTCACGGCATGTGAAATTGAAGACTCCGGTAACCGGGTTCACGCTGCCCCCGCTCAGGCTCTGGACATATATCCCGCTTTTTGTCGATGAAAGTATATCTCCGGGATCGTCTTTACCAGTTTCAATGAAAGTATTCGTCATCCTCGGGATAGGGATATACCTGAATGATTCGCGCCGTCCGTTTCCGGTGCGGGCCATCGAAAGCTGCCTTGCGCTCAGCACATCGGTCATGAAGCCTTTGAGAAAGCCTTTCTCGATCAATACATTCCGTTTTACTTCGGTTCCCTCATCGTCAAAGTTTATAGTTCCCCTGAAATTCGGTAAGGTACCGTCATCTATCATCGTAAAACGGTCATTTGCGACTTTCTGTCCCATTTTCCCTGTAAAGGCGCCTATTCCCTTTGCTATGTTATCGGCTTCAAGGGGATGGCCTACTGCTTCATGGACCAGCACTCCGCCCCAGCCGTTCTGCATTACCACATCCATGATGCCGGCAGGGGCATCCTGCGCGTCAAGCATGGCGATTGCCTCCCTGGCGGCATTCCGGGCAATGGATTCAGGGGTTACCTTTTCAAACATTTCGAAGCCGGCATGCTGGCTCAGTCTCTCACGTGCCATATGCCTGGCCTTTCCGTCATCGCTCATCACCTGAACAATAAAGAACATGAGAGGAAGCTCATCCCTGAGATAAACCCCCTCGCTGTTGACTATTACCCTTCCCCTTACTTCATCATAGTAATCGACCATTGCCATTTTTATCCTCTTATCGTATTCCTTTGCAGTCTGGTCGGCCCGTTTAATCACTTCAATCCTTTTTTCATCAGCAATTTCTCCGAGTGGCTGGCTGACAGTTACGAAGGATGGCCGGCTGGAGACCGAAATGGCAGCGGGGGTGGATTTATTCCCGTTCCTCGCGACATAAGAGGCAACCTCTGCAGCCCTTAGCAGCTTTTCTTCGGTTATCTCGTCGGTATAGGCATACCCGGTCCTGTTTCCCGAGATGACCCTTACACCAGCTCCCTGGCTGATCCCGTAAAGGCCGCTCCTGAACTTTGATTCTTCCATTACAATCTGCCGGGAAATGCGGTTTTCAAGGTACACATCGGCAAAATCGCCGCCTTTTTCAAGTGCTTTTGCAATGACCCTGCCGAGCACCTCCTTATCCATCTCCAGTCCTGAAGGTGAGCCTGTGCCGCTTTTGCATGAAACCAGCTGAGTCAGGAGTGCGGGAGTTGCTGCAATAAGCAGACCTCCCTTCATGCTCAACTCCAGGAATTTCCTGCGGGGAATGTCTCTCATGGTGAGTTTTTCGATTTTCATATTTTTATGTTTAGGTTTCTGTATCGAAATATTGTAAACTAAAGTTTGCAGGTTGTTACAGGTTGCAGGTTGCAGGTTGCAGGTTGCAGGTTGCAGGTTATAGAAAAATTGTGGATAACTGGCCCGCATTAAGGAGCAACATCCAACTTGCATCTTGCTAATCCGCTCATTGAATTACAAATTCCTTATCCTTAAGAATCCCGCCCCTGGTGGAATAAAAGCTTGCCTTCCCCGGGAGGCTGGTTTGTTTGTAAAGCCTAATTTTAAATACTGCCTCCGACACCGAACCACCCTGAACATATGGTATGTTTTGAGTGATCTCCCGGCGGCTGTCACCCCTGTCAAAATCACCGCCCATACCCCTGCCACTCCTGGCAGCAGCGGGCTTCCCTTCAGTTATGATTCTGTAACCGGGTTTCCCTTCCGCAGTTTTTGCAGTATCAAGATCAAGTTCAATCCGGTCTTCCCTGACTATTTTCACCAGATGGGCCTGTCTGAGGGCTGTTGGAAGTCTGCCGTTGTTCCTTACAGAAATTTTAAGCTGGTAATCGGCAGAGTCGGTCTTATAGGATTTCAGCTTTTTGACTTCAACCTTATCCCAATCAATTTCAGGCAGATATTTTGCCATTTCAAGATTAAACATGGCTTCCTTTGCTGCCCAGGACTCAAGATGTTTTGCGGGAGGGTTCTGGGATATAAATTTGGGATCAAATCCGCCTATTTCAATATCACCGTAAACCGGGTGCTTTGCCGGCTTCCAGTCGAAGAATCCGGCGCTGTCGTTCTCCTCGTCATCCCACCGGATAACATCAAGCTGATCGATTTCCCCGTCTCCGTTATAATCCCTGAACCTTGCGTTGTTCCAGATCTCGTCGCCATACCACACAGCTCCGAAGTACCAGTATCCGAAATCGGGTCCATGGCCGAAAAGGGGATTTCCGTCACCGTAATCCTGGTAAACGTCGCCTGCTTTTTCATAGCCGGTTATCTTTTTCCCAATCTCGTCAAATGTCTTATACCATTCCAGGTCTTCGGGGTACATTCTTTCTTCCGACTTAGAGGTTGACGGGGGTCTGAGGTGCATCGGGACGCTGGTATCCATGGAATTTACAACGTAAACATTCGGGTGGGTAAGCAGGAAATCGACTACTGCCCATGTCTCTGCTTCGCTTAGCGGAAATTCGCCTGCTCCGTTCTGTGTGAAGCCCCTTCCTGTAGCTTCGCTTGAGGGCCTCCAGTTCTCGGGATAGTTGCGGTGAAGATCGAGGCCGCCGATTCCGTCTTCATTTACACGTCCGTCGCCGTCATTGTCAACTCCTTCGCTCCCCGAAAGATAAATTCCCTGGCCTGCTGGAACTCTTTTCATTATCCTTCCTGTCGGATCGGCCGTATCGGGCTTTAGCGTCCCCTTCTTCTCATCTTTCCATCGCATTGTAAGAATCCGGCCGTCACTGTCAAGATCGTCCGGCGCATCCTCATCAAGCAATCCGTCGCCGTCATTATCAACAGGACGGACGGTGCTTCTGTTGCTCTGAGCCGTGTTAAGGTAAAGCTGGTGCCCGTCAGGATTGTTTACCGGCCGCAGGTATATGGTTTTGGTGTCAAGCAGGTGTGTAACCGCGGGATCTTTCCCGTAGTGGGTAAGCAGGTATCTGGCAAGGTACATCGCCGATTCAGTGCCGGTTACCTCGCCGCTGTGCCTTCCTCCCTCAAAAAATGCTGCAGGCTTGTCGGTATCCTTGCCAATTGCTTTATTTGTCAGGGTCATCTGCATGATCGACCTGCCCTCATAGCTTTCGCCAATCTCATACAGTTCCACAAGACCGGGATATTCTTTTTCCCATCGGTCGAGCCAGTCATAGACCACTTCAAGCGAATGGTACCTGTCGAATGTAAGGCTGTCGCCGGCTTCATATTGAACCTGTGGCAGCTTTACCTGCGGAAAATAGCTTATCCCGTGCCTGAATCCGGTCAGGGTATATTGCTGCTTTTTATGGTCCTGGTTCTGCTGCGGTTCCTGCTGACCGGACTGGCCGAGCAGGATTGAAGAGGAAAAAAGGATCAACGGTAAGGTAAGTCTGTATCTCATTTAGGGTAGTAAAAGGCCTTAAAAATACAAATTTACCGGATTATTCCCCTATCCCCTTCTTGAAATTACTTCAAGCTTTTCAAGATCTACCACTTCTATGGTTTTCCCAAAGATCCTGATTATTTCTTCCCTCTTGAAATCAGACATTGTCCGGATCACATTTGCGGTGCTCATTCCTATATAATCAGCAATCTCTTTCCTTGAAACAGGAAGGTCAAAAACCCTCGACTTGTAAATATCCTTGGTAAAATAGAGAAGAACGAAGGCAACCCGACCCACCAGGTTTTTCTGCCTGATATCCAGGGTCTGGCTTATGATCTTGTCATTCATAAGAGATACTTTGCCGAGAAGCCGGCTGGCAAATCCGCCATTTTTCAGAAAGAGTTCCTTTATAAAATCAAGGTTAACGGTACAGACAACGGAATCCTCAAGTGCGGAAACTGAATATTTATATTTTTCATCTGAAAAAATACTCATGTTGCTCACAAATTCAAATGGCCGGGTAATTGTTACCACCTGTTCATCGCCATTGACCGACCTCCTGAATAATTTCACCAGACCGGTTTTAAGATATTTGAAATCGGTTATCCTCTCCCCCTCATGGTTGATTATTTCACCTTTACGGTAAGCCCGCTCTTCCTTGTGATTACACAGCTCCCTTATGCTTTCTTCATTGAGGGTGGAAAATACAACATCCCTGAATTCACAATTTTCGCAGATGCATATTGTCGTTTTACTATCCACAACAGTGAGTTTTTCACAAAGTTATTATTTTCAACTTACATTGTCATCGGCAGTTTGTTTTATTAAGATATAAACCATATTTTGGTTACCCGGTAGGCTTCAAAAAAATTCAAAAACAGAAGATGATTTATAAAACAGATTATCACGTACATACCTGGTTCAGCGACGGAAAGGGCGCACCTGAGGAATATATCGGGCCTGCAGTAGCTGCGGGACTTAAGGAGATCGGATTTTCCGAGCACCTTACCTTATTCAGGGGAAAACTCGACTGGAGCATGGATGCTCCGGAAATCGAGCCTTATGTCAGGCATATTGAGGCTCTTAAGGAAAGCGTAACGGGCATTATCGTTAAGACAGGACTGGAAGTTGATTTCTTCCCCGGGAAGGAAAAAGAGATTTCCGAATGCCTGAGGGGCTTTGATCTCGACTATGTTATCGGGTCGGTACATTATCTGGGCGACAGCACTGTTGATCTGGGCCCCGAGTTTTATGAAGGAAAGGACATGAACCAACTGTTTGAATCTTATTTTGACCAGGTTTCGGAAGCGGCCGCCTCGGGGCTTTTTGATATTATAGCCCATTGTGACCTGATAAGGATCTACGGTTTCAAACCCACAATCAACCAGGAACCGCTGTACAGGAAGCTGGCAAAAAGCTTAAGGATGCATGATGTTGCCTTTGAAATAAATACTAACGGCAGGAACAGGCCAATAGGCGATTTCTATCCTGAAAGACAGTTCCTTAAGGTTTTCAGTGAAGAGGAGGTTCCGGTTTGCGTTAATTCGGACGCACATATGCCATCGAGAGTCGGGCAGTATTTCAGCGAGGCTTACAGACTTGTAAAAAAGGCGGGATTTAAGGAGATGGCCGTGTTTGATAAGAGAGAAAGATTCATGGTGCCTATCTGACCCCGTAACATGATTTGAAAGGTCGAAATCAATTAACTTTGCGTAATTTGCGGTAAGAAAAGGATTTTATCGATAACCCCCTGGTTGCTTATGTTTAATATTCTTTTAATATGAAAAAATACATTACGCTACCTGCATTATGCCTGGGAATGTTGCTGGCATTTTCACAATGCTCCTCCCCTGAATTGAAAAAAATAACAACCGGCGGACCCGAACTGGTTCCTTTTGCGGTGTTGCCATTTTCACTGACCGATGTTAAGCTCCTGGACGGACCGTTTTTGCATGCGACAGAGCTTGACGTAAAGATCCTGCTTGCATATGAACCCGACAGGCTGCTTTCAAAATTCTACTCCGAGGCAGGGCTGAAACCCAAAGCCGGTCATTACATGGGATGGGAAAATGAAACGCTTGCGGGTCACAGCCTTGGTCACTATCTGAGCGCATGTTCAATGATGTATCAGACCACCGGTGACTCCCGGTTCCTCGAAAGAGTAAACTACATAACCGAAGAACTCAAAAAAATCCAGGATGCCGACGGGGATGGTTACTTAGGAGCCTTCCCCGATGGCAAGAAAGTGTTTGAAACAGAGGTCGCAAAGGGGAACATCCGCTCCCAGGGATTCGACCTGAACGGCATCTGGGCCCCTTTTTACACCCATCATAAAATAATGGCCGGCCTGAGGGATGCATATCAACTGTGCGGGAACCGGACAGCCCTTGAGGTTGAAAAGCGGTTTGCCGGCTGGATCGGGAGCATTGTGACCCCTCTCACGGGGGAACAGGTCCAGGAGATGCTTCGCTGCGAACATGGAGGTATAAGTGAAACGCTGGCCGATCTCTATGCCGATACCGGAGATGAAAAATACCTGGAGATCTCAGAGATCTTCTACCAGGAATCGATACTCGACCCTCTCAAGCAGGGTGTGGATGTACTTCCCGGGAAGCACTGCAATACCAATATTCCGAAGCTGATTTCACTTGCGCGACTTTATGAGCTTACCGGCGATACATCTGACAGGAAAGCTGCCGAATTCTTCTGGGAAACAATTGCCGGCCAACATTCGTATGTTACGGGAGGCAACGGGAACGATGAATATTTCGGACCTTCAGGAAAACTGAGGAACCGGCTTGGCGAAGGGACAACCGAATCGTGCAATGTATATAACATGCTCAAGCTTTCAGAACACCTTTTTGAATGGGAGGCACAGGCAAATGTTGCCGACTTTTATGAAAGAGCTCTTCTCAACCATATTCTGTCAGGCCAGAATCCGGAAAACGGGCATGTGGTTTATAACCTGTCGCTCGATATGGGCGGATTCAAGGATTTTCAGAACCCTGAGTGGTTCACATGCTGCATCGGCACCGGGATGGAAAACCATTCAAAATACGGCAGAAACATTTACTATCATAACGACAATGAACTATTCCTGTTCCAATATATAGCCTCGGAGCTCACCTGGAAAGAAAAGGGCCTGGTCCTTACACAAAAAACAGGTTTCCCTGCAGAACAGAAAACGTCGCTGGAGTTTAACTGCAAGGAACCTTTAAAGCTTGCCGTTATGGTCAGATATCCTTACTGGGCAGGCAATGGGATCAATATTACAGTGAACGGAAGGAAAACCCGCATCAAACAAGAACCGGGAAGCTTTATCAGAGTGGAAAGGACCTGGAAAACAGGTGATCTGCTGAATATAGAAATCCCGTTTTCGCTGAGGCTCGAATCGATGCCCGACGACAGCAACAGGGTTGCAGTTATGTACGGACCGCTGGTAATGGCAGGCGATCTCGGTCCGGCAGACGATCCGGCCTACGGCGATCCGATGTATGTACCAGTGCTTATGACCGAAAACAGGGATCCAGCAACCTGGCTGAAACCAGCAGAGGGAAAGGCGAACACGTTCCTGACGGTTAACACCGGGAGGCCCCGTGATATTGAGATGAAACCGTTCTGGTCGGTTTATGGCAGAAGATATTCCGTTTACTGGGACCTGTTCAATGAAGCAGGCTGGAATGAACGGCAGGAGGAGTATAAGGCGGAACTGGAAAAAATAAAAAAGATCAGGGAGGCAACAATAGATTTTGTACAGCCGGGAGAAATGCAGCCTGAGAGGGACCATAATTTCAAAGGGGAGAAAACTTCGCCGGGAAGATTCAGGGAAAGGGCTAACCGGGAATCGAGAAGCGGGTGGTTCTCGTTCGACATGAAGATTGAACAGGATATTCCGGTTGCGCTTGCAGTTGAGTACTGGGGAGGCTTTCCGGGAGCAAAGACGTTTGATATTTTTGTTAACGACAGGGTGATCGCGACTGAAAACATATCAAACAAACAGGACGGGCAGTTCATCAATATTGAGTATGATATTCCTGAAGACCTGACAAGTGGAAAGTCGAAGGTTACTGTGAAGTTCCAGGCTCACGAGGGTAACAGGGCAGGACCGGTTTTTGGGGTAAGGACAATAAGAAGGGACTGAGGGACGAAGAGACGAAGGGACTGAGGGACGAAGGGACGAAGGGACTGAGGGACTGAGGGACGAAGAGACCTCGATCACGAACCCAGGGTATGCTCAAGGAATATCTTTAAGCCGATCGTTATCAGTATAAGGCCGCCGATTATCTCAACCCTGCTGCCAAGGCGTGAGCCTGCTGATTTTCCTATCCTTATTGCAATCATTGAAGCCAGGAAGGTAATAACTCCGATAATAATCCCGGAGTACCAGATCCTCAGATCAAGCAGGGCAAAACTGATGCCTGCCGCAAACGCGTCAATGCTTGTACCTATTGCCACGGTGATTATGGTCAGCACCCCGTTCGAATCTTTGAATCCATCGTGCTCACCACCCCGCATCCCGTCTATTATCATCTTGATCCCCAGCAGAGCCAGAAGGATCAGTGCAATCCAGTGGTCGGCTGCCCTGACCGCATCACTTATAACAGATCCGAGGAAAAAGCCAAGGACCAAAAGTCCGGCCTGAAAAATTGCCATAACAAGTGCGACGGGGATTGCTTCCCTGAAAAGTATCCTGCTCTTTATGATCCCATATGAAAGGGAGACTGCAAATGTGTCGAATGACAAACCAATGGCGACGGCGAGAATTGTGATGAAGTCCATTAAGAATCCTTAAGACCGCCAAATATAATAAAAATAGCCAATGATATTTTTTTAAACCGAATGCATATATTTGACCCCTGCAAAAGCATTGATCATGAGAGTTGTCATACAACGGGTAAGCAGGGCTACGGTCACCATCGGCGGCCGGAAGAAAGCTGAAACCGGGGCCGGCCTGCTGGTGTTTGCAGGCATTGAGGAAACTGATAGCGAACCGGATGTCGAGTGGTTGTGCAATAAGATAATCCAGCTCCGGATCTTTAATGACCTCAACGGCATTATGAACCTGTCTGTTGGTGATACAAAGGGAGATATTATGGTCATAAGCCAGTTCACCCTCCATGCAAAAACAAAAAAAGGGAACAGGCCATCTTATATCCGCGCGGCACGTCCCGAAACTGCAATACCGCTGTACAACAGCTTTGTATCCCGGCTTTCCCGGCTTCTGGGTAAAGATGTTGCCACAGGGGAGTTTGGTGCAATGATGCAGATTGAACTTATCAATGACGGGCCTGTTACAATTCTGATCGATACAAGGGAAAAGGAATAAATAATCCCGGCAGGGAGGCGTAAAACAAAAAATGGAAAATAATCCTGATACCGCAGCCGGCAGGACTCTTAAGAGGTCCGTCCTTATTGTTGCCGCCTTTGCGGCATTCCTCACTCCGTTCCTGGGGTCAGCGGTGAACCTGGCCTTGCCGGCAATTGGCAGGGATCTCAAAGTCAGCGCTATCGGACTGGGATGGGTGATCAGCAGTTTTATTCTCTCATCCGCTATATTCCTGCTGCCTTTCGGGCGTCTGGCTGACATAATCGGAAGGAAGAAGGTCTTCACTGCAGGTATACTTCTGTTTAC
Source organism: uncultured Bacteroidales bacterium (assembly GCA_963737255.1). Classification (GTDB taxonomy): domain Bacteria; phylum Bacteroidota; class Bacteroidia; order Bacteroidales; family VadinHA17; genus LD21. The sequence goes on along the minus strand of CAVTSB010000001.1, from coordinate 93,029 downwards.
TGTTTCAACTTTCCTTATCGTCTTCTGCAGGAGCATTACATCGCTTATAGTTCTCAGGATCGTCCAGGGGATATCGAGCGCAATGATATTCGGGACAAGCCTTGCAATAATCACCTCGGTGTTCGGGATTGGTGAACGTGGCAGGGCCATGGGCATCAATGTTACTGCTGTTTACCTGGGCCTGTCAACCGGACCGGTGATCGGAGGCCTCCTTACTCAGTATTTCGGATGGAGAAGCATTTTCGCTTTCCTGGTCCCTTTCGGGATAGCCTCCCTGATACTGATTCAATCCAAAATAAAAACCGAATGGGCTGATTCGGCCGGTGAGAAGTTTGACTGGAAGGGCTCCCTGTTTTACGGTATTGCATTATTCTCGTTCATGTACGGATTTTCGCGCCTTCCCTCCCCGGCAGGCTGGATCTTTCTTTCATCAGGTATACTGATAGCCCTTGTATTCCTTCTTTTCGAGAAGACCACAGCCAATCCCGTTTTCGACATCCGGCTGCTTCTCCGCAACAGAGTGTTTGCATTCTCGGGTCTGGCTGCACTTATCCATTATTCGGCAACCAGCGCCACAGGATTCTTCCTGAGTCTTTACCTGCAATATCTGAAAGGATTTGATGCCCGCATGGCAGGACTGATCATGATCTCGCAACCGGTAGCCATGGCACTGCTCTCACCGGTTGCAGGAAAGCTGTCGGACAAAAAGAATCCGGGTGTCATTGCATCGATCGGAATGGGGCTTACCGCTGCCGGTCTCATACTGCTCTGCTTCATTACGGCAGATACACCTGTCAGTACTATTATAGCCCTTTTGATTATGATGGGAACAGGATTTGGCCTTTTCTCTTCTCCAAACTCAAATGCGATAATGAGCTCTGTCGAAAAGCGGCATCTGGGGGTAGCTTCCGGCGTTGTCGGGACAATGAGGATGGTGGGTCAGATGATGAGCATGGGGATCGCAATGATGCTGATCGCGTTGTTCCTGGGGCAACAGACTATCAATCCTGAAACTTACCCGGGCCTGATAAAAGGGATGAGAACCGGATTTGTCATTTTTTCTGTTCTGTCGATACTCGGTATCTTTGCTTCCCTGGCGCGGAACAACAATACTTCAGGCGCTAATAAAAACAGTTCCTGACCTCCCCGGCCTATTCCGGTGCGTAAGGTAATCCCTGGGTACCGCTGTCGAGCACAAATTTCCATGACCCGTCCTTCTGCTTTTGCCATATGGTAACATATGTGCCTCTTGCAGTACTGCCCGACGCCCTTATCGTTCTGGTGAAAACGCCGTAAGTGTAACCCAGGTCACCGCTTTCCGACAGCTTTTCATAAAGCGGTTCCCAGGTCAGTACAAATGATGTGTCGGTACCCTTTTCAAACAGCGACCCAAGGGCTTGTCTGCCAACCAGCGGATATGAATTATCCCTCAACAGGACACCGCTGTCGGCAACATAGAAAAGAAAGGCCTTATGCATTCCTTCACCGGCCGACATCATTGAAAATTCCCTGTCGGTCTTCAATAAAGTGAACTGAGTTTCCCCTTTGTTATGTTTTGTGCAACTTAAAATCAGAATTAAATTAATTATGAAAACAAAAAGCATTATATTGACACCGTTCTTCTTTTTCATCATAAAGGTTTTTCAGGTTTATCTAAAGGATAATCTTATGACAAAGTTATATCAAAAACTAATCAAATCGTGCCCCTCGGAAGCTGAGATCAGGAAAGGTCTGAAAAAAGTAAGCTTAATGGCATCAGAGGCGCCTGACAAGCGTCTTTTAATGAATATCCTGAACGTAATTGACCTTACCAGCCTCAATACAACTGACAACAAAAGCCGTATTCTTCACCTGACCGGAAGAGTAAACAGCTTTTCTGGCAGGTTCAGCAATATACCGAATGTCGCGGCAATTTGCGTTTACCCGAATTTTGTTCCTGTCGTAAAGGAAAAGCTTACAGTAAAGAGCGTAAAAATCGCTTCTGTTGCAGGCGGATTTCCCTCATCCCAGACATTCAGGAGCATTAAGATCGCAGAATGCAAGATGGCCATTGAGGCGGGTGCGGATGAAATAGATATTGTTATGCCTGTAGGTGCTTTTCTTGGTAATGATTTCGCAGGAGTCGCTGATGAGATACGTGAAATTAAGGAGAATATCGGGGAGAGGCATCTGAAAGTGATTGTCGAATCGGGAGTCCTTGGTGATTATGAGCAGATTTTCAAAGCATCGACAATATCAATGGATGCAGGCGCCGATTTCATTAAGACGTCAACGGGAAAAACAAGTATTTCTGCAACGCCCGAGGCTGCCTTTATAATGTGCCAGGCAATCCTGAATTTTTATGAAGAGACCGGTATCCGGGTAGGCTTTAAAGCCGCCGGCGGAATAACAACAACAACCGATGCACTGACGTACTATCATATAGTCAACTTCTGTCTCGGTCAGGGTTGGCTTGGGAATAACCTTTTCAGAATTGGTGCAAGCAGGCTTGCTAACAATATTCTCGCTGACATATCAGGAACCTGTAATGAATATTTCTAAAACTGTTACTTGTGATATTCTGACCGGGATCTTTTAATTATCACTATTTTTGTGGTCAATTCCACAAAAAGGTAAGATGTCAGGATTAAGTACGCAGGATACTGTTAAACCTCAGATTGTTGTCCGCATCAATACCGACAACCTTCTGCCTGACTCCATATTCAGGAGGATGGATGAAAAGCCTGCCTATCTTCGCAATGCCGATTCTGGAAAGTTCAGGAAATCTTACAAATCCTATTCTGAGAAATTAGTTATAGACGACACTACATCGGTCTGCGCCAGGAATCCCGTTGCCGATGTCACGTTAAGCGATTCGGTCAATTTCTTATCAGAACTTAAGCACAATTATTCGGCCGGACCGGTTCCGTTTCATTTTGCGGAAAATAACGAAAGGGGAGGTCCGGAATGGCTGACCAGCGGGGTAACCAGCCTGAAGGATGGTGAACCATTAGCTTTCCGGCCGCTGCATAACGACTGGATAATTGCCTTTATACTGTTCGCATCCCTGCTTTTCCTTGTTATCAGGAACACAACCAGAAGTCTGTGGCCTGAGCTTACGAGGTTTGTTATGTTCCGGGGAATTAATGAATCCTCTTCGCGCGATATCGGAACAATCTTCACCTGGCAGCATACTGTCAGGAATCTGATCTCATTCATTATCCTGGGGTTATTTACGTTTTGTGCGGCTGCCTGGTACGAGTTCATTCCCGGTAACATCCCTCCCCTGGTTTTCATACTCATCTCATTCGGACTGGTGGTTTTTGCCATTACTTCGCGGCATATTATCTGTAAGGCTGCAGGAAGCCTGAGCGGTGAAGCCGATGTCTTCGACGAGTACCTGGTGAGCATTTACCAGTCGTACAGGTTCAGTTCGGTCTTCCTGTTTGTTCTGACCATTCTGATCGTTTATACAACTTTACTGGCCCCCGGAGCGGGATTTACGGCAGGGCTGATAGTTTTATCCTTTTTCTATTTCCACCGTGTTTTACGTCTGATGTTAATTTTTATAAAAAAGGATATTTCAATTTTATATTTGATTTTGTACCTTTGTGCGCTGGAAATTTTGCCAGTTTTGATTCTGGTGAAGTATTTTGCCAGTAATGTCTAGATTGATAAGTATTGTGTAAAAACAGAACTTAATCTGTAAAGAGTTGAAAATAAGGAAGATTTTAGTATCTCAGCCAGATCCGAATAATCCGAAGTCTCCATATTTCGAACTGGCGAGAAAGTATAACCTGAAGATCGATTTCAAACCGTTTGTCCAGGTTGAAGGGGTAACATCTAAAGATTTCCGTGTACAAAAGATCAACATTCTTGACTTTAATGCAGTAATCTTTACAAGCAAGACAGGCATTGATCACTTCTTCAGGATATGCAATGAGCTGAGGATCGTTGTTCCTGATACGATGAAGTATTTCTGCATTACAGAAAATGTTGCGTTTTATCTCCAGAAATACATTGTTTACAGAAAACGCAAGATCTTTCACGGGAAAGCCAAATTCCAGGATCTCATCGATGTAATCATCAAACACAGGGATGACTATTTCTTTGTTCCGCTTTCGGAACCTCATAATGCTGAGATCCCCGAAGTGCTTGACAAGAACAACATCAGGTATGCGATCGGGACGCTGTATAAGACCATAAGCAGCCATTTCTCGAATATCAATGATTTTGATTATGATATCCTGGTCTTTTACAGCCCGTCAGGCATAAAGTCGCTTAAGGAAAATTTTCCCGATTTTGTACAGGGAGAGATCAAGATTGCTGCATTCGGGCCGACAACAGCAAGCGCGGTTGAGAATGAAGGACTGAGGCTCGATATCAATGCCCCGAATCCAAAAGCGCCTTCAATGACAATGGCTCTCGATGAATTCCTTAAAGAGCATAACCGGAACTGCCGGTAACAGGCAGACTTTCACCAAGGCTGAAAGGCTTTGCAGTACAAAATTAATTACTGAAATATTTGAGAACGGAAGTGTTTTCTTTACTTCCGGCTTCAGGATAGTATGGATAATAAGTCCCGTTGAACTGCCCTTCAGAGCACAGACAGCATTCAGCGTCCCTAAAAAAATCTTTAGAAGCGCAGTAACAAGAAATCTTATAAAAAGAAGATTCAGGGAAAGCTACCGCAGGAATAAACATATACTTTACGATTTTCTCACCACTGCCGGTTTGCATATTGCGTTTGTTGTGATATACAGGCAAAGTACTATCCCGGACTACCGGACCCTGGATAAATATGTTGTTGAAGCAATTGAAACCCTGTGCAGTCAGGCCGGCCGGAAAGAAAAATAGTGTTAAAGTTATTTTAATTGTTCCGGCACCCGGTTCTTTGCAGGATTTTCTTGTTAATTTCGTCAGTTATTTTAAATAATTCTTTGATCATGAAAAAGAGATGGAACAGAATACTGGTGGTTGTTGCGGCTTTGCTTATCACAGCAGGGATCAGTGCTGCCTTTCTGACAGTCCAGGAGACCAGGGATTTCAGGATAGCAAAAAATCTGGATATCTTTTTTGCACTCTTCAGGGAACTGAATACCTTTTATGTTGACGACATAGATCCTGACAAGGTTATCAGAACAGGGATCGATAACATGTTGAAGACGCTTGATCCGTACACTGTTTATTATCCTGAGTCTGAAGGCGATGAAGTTACATTCATGAAAACAGGAAAGTACGGGGGAATCGGATCGCAGATCAGGCCTGCCGGCGATTATGCCATGGTCATCCAGGTATACAAGGGATTTCCTGCCGATATTGCAGGAATAAAACCTGGTGATCTGCTTAAGAAGGCCGACGGGGTCTCAATGAAGGGATTAGACTCAGAGCAGGTCAGTGAGAAGCTGAAGGGAAATCCGGGCACTCCGATCAATCTAACAATTGAAAGGAACGGAGAAGAAAAAGAATTTATCGTAAAAAGGGAAAAGATAGTTGTCCCGCCTGTTCCTTACTATGGCATGCTGGATGCCGGAACCGGATATATAAGATTTACTAATTTCACGGAAGACTGTGCGGATGATGTCAGGAATGCCCTGGTTTCACTCAAGGCGTCAAATCCCAGCCAGATAATACTCGACCTCAGAAACAATCCCGGAGGGTTGCTGAATGAAGCAGTGGACATCGTAAACCTCTTTGTGGGACCGGGGAATGAGGTTGTCTCAACCAATGGCAGGGTGAAGCAGTTCGACGAAGAATTCAAAACCACGAAACCGGCACTTGATGAGAGGATCCCCATTGCAGTTATAATAAACAGAGGCTCCGCTTCGGCTTCAGAAATCGTTGCCGGAGCAATTCAGGATCTTGACAGGGGCGTCATCTTAGGACAAAGATCGTACGGTAAGGGCCTTGTCCAGATAACCCGTTCGCTGAGCTACAACACCCAGCTGAAGGTAACCACTGCCAGGTACTATATCCCGAGCGGCAGGTGCATCCAGGCGCTCGACTTTTCGCATCCAAACGAAGATGGCAGCGTCGGGATCATACCTGATTCACTTATATCCGAATTCAAGACCAGGAATGGCAGGATTGTGAAGGACGGAGGAGGCATCACTCCCGACATAGAGGTAGTGCCCCGGCAATTGAGCCAGGTTGCCACTGAGCTTTTCCTCAGGAACTACGTTTTTGATTTCGCCTCGATCTATTACTGGTCACATCCCGAAATTAAAAGTCCGGATCAGTTTACCTTCACTGACCATGATTATTCGGATTTCCGAAACTTCCTTGTAAGGCGGGGCTTCAGCTACAGGACAATTACCGAAGAGTCGCTGAACGAGCTTATCACCAATGCAAAAAGGGAGCAGTATTATGAGATGCATAAAGATCTGTTCACAGACCTTGAAAATGACCTTACCCATTCGCTCGATCAGGATCTTTTAACATTTAAGAAAGAGATCACCGAGCTGCTTGAAGATGAGATCTTAGGCCGATATTTCTATGAAGAGGGGGCAATTGCGAAGAGTATCAGGACAGACGATCAGGTCCTGAAAGCAGCCGAAATCCTGAAAAATAAGGATTTATATAATTCAATACTCCAGGGAAAAACAAGCCCCTTACTTGTCAGCCGGGAGAATGAGAAGACGTTGATGATGACAGGTCACTCCGGAGAAATGGATGATCTGCAACAGATTTAGAGGCTGTCATTCTCTTTCCATTGTTCTGAGTTGTCTTCAAAAATCTCCTTTTTCCAGATAGGCAGTTTTTGTTTGATAAGCTCTACTGTCTTGCTGCAGGCGTTGATGGCATCATGACGATGTCCGGCTGAGACCAGCACAACAAGCGAAATTTCACCTGCGTTCACTATGCCTCTTGAATGCAGGATCTCAATTTTCTTGATATCATCAAATTCCGACAGGATTGATTTCTTTATTTTGTCAGCTTCTGACATCACCATTTCCTCATAAGCCGAATATTCAATAGCTTTTACATATTTCCCGTCGACAAGGTCTCTCCTTACCTGACCGACAAAAAGTGAATGGCCTCCTGAATCGGTGTTACTACCGGCATTCGCAACCACGTCTGAAATTACGCCCGGGGGCAATGGACCATCGATTAAGTGCATGAGATTAAGATTTGGGTGTTTAACATTCCTGATCATTTATCCTCCGGCGAAGGGAGGAAGATAAGCAACCTCGTCGGCCTCCTTCAGCACAGGTTCACCGTCCGATATTTCGTTATTAACCGCAATCCTGAAATTATAGTGAATTATTCCGGGAAAATCATCCTCTATCCTGTGCCTCAGATCGCTGAATGATTTTACGTTCCCGTAGTGTTTCCTGCTGGTTCCCGTTACCTCGGTCAGTACCCCGAAAAATATTACGTTTATATCCATCTTCGTTATGGTATTATCACTGACTCATTGGCTCTGAACCAATCCTCCTGAAGTGGATTTGTTTTTACAACCTCTTCAGGGGGCCGGGGGATCAGTGTGCCTCCATCCAGTTTTTGCCGGTACCGCAGTCTACCTGAAGCGGAACATCCAGCTTTGCTGCATTTGTCATTTCAAAAATAACCATATCCTTCAGCTTTTCCAACTCCCCGGGCACAACTTCAAAGATGAGCTCATCATGGACCTGAAGTATCATTCTCGATTTCCATTTTGCCGCCTTTATCCTGTCATAAATCCTCACCATGGCAATCTTAATAATATCGGCAGCGGTACCCTGGAGAGGTGCATTGATTGCGTTCCGCTCGGCATTCCCCCGCACAACCTGGTTCCTTGACTGAATATCGCGCAGGTAACGGCGTCGACCGAACATTGTTGTTACATATCCCTTCTCCCTTGCTTTTCTGATACTTTCATCCATATATCGCTTAACCCCGGGATATGAATTAAAGTATCCGTCAATAAGATCCTTAGCCTCCTTTCTTCCGATTGTAAGGCGTTCCGAGAGGCCAAAGGAGGAAATGCCGTAAATTATCCCGAAATTGGCTGTCTTTGCCCTGCTTCGCATCTCCCTGGAGACATCCTTTATATCAACGCTGAATATCTTGGCAGCTGTGGCAGCATGTATATCATTGCCTGAAAGAAAATCTCCGATCATATTCGTGTCGTGACTCATGTGGGCAATAAGCCTCAGTTCGATCTGGGAATAATCGGCCGAAAGAAAGATGTTCCCGTCTTCCGGGACAAATGCTTTTCTGATCTCCCTGCCTCTCTCATCCTTTACCGGGATATTCTGAAGGTTAGGGTTGTCGGAACTGAGCCTGCCGGTGGCAGCAACTGTCTGGCGGAATGATGTGTGTATTCTCCCTGTCTTCTTATCGACCATCTGGGGCAATGGTTCAAGGTAAGTTGACAGCAGCTTCTTCAGTCCCCGGTATTCAAGCACCTTACTGATTATAGGATGCTTGCCCGTCAGCCGTTGAAGGATCTCTTCATTTGTAACGAACTGCCTGGTCTTTGTAACCCTTGCCTTATCGTCGAGTTTCAGCTTCAGGAACAGGATATCGCCCAGCTGTTTCGGAGATGAAATATTGAATTCCGTTCCGGCAAGCTCAAAGATCTCCTTTTCAAGAATGATTGTCTCCTCCCTCAGATCGGCTGAAATCTTTTTGAGGGCCTCCCTGTTAAGCTTAATTCCCGTCCTTTCCATGTCGGCCAAAACCTTTATCAGCGGCATCTCGATATTCTCCGATAAATCTGCCAGACCCTGCGATTTCAGCTTCGGCTCAAAAATTTCCTTCAGCTGGAAGGTAACATCGGCATCCTCTACGGCATATTCCCTGATAAGCTCAACTTCAACCGACCTCATGTTTTTCTGATTTACCCCTTTTTCACCTATCAGCGATTCAATATGAACCGGACTGTATGAAAGGTAGGTCTCCGACAGCAGGTTCATATTGTGTCTCATATCGGGCTCCAGGAGGTAGTGAGCGATCATCGTGTCGAACAGCTTTCCCTTCACCTCTATCCCATAGTTGGAAAGTACCTGAATATCAAATTTCATATTCTGGCCGATCTTGTCGATTGCAGGATTCTCAAAAAGAGGCTTGAGTATCGCCAGCTTCTGCCTGGTCACATCCTGCGATTCGGGGAAATGGACAAGATATCCTGTACCTTTTTTCCATGAAAATGAAAGTGCCACCAGTTCCGAATCGAGGGGATTTATGCCGGTTGTTTCAGAATCAAAGCAGATCTCCTTAAGTTTCAACGCATCTGAAACAAAATCCTTAAGTTCCTTCTCACCCTCAATAAGAACATAATCGTGATCAACCGAATCAATAGTTTTCTTTTCGGCAATTATCCCCGCTTCTGATTCTCCGAAAAGGGATCCCTGAGTGCCCTGTGATGGAAGGCTGAAAATTCCCGTCTGTACGGGAACCTTGTCCCTGCTTTCGATCTCTTTGATTATTTCAGCAGCGATTGTCTTGAATTCAAGCTCTTCAAACAGCTTCTTAAGCTTACCGGTGTCAGGAGTTTGGGTGATCAGTTCCTCCTCCTTAAGATCTACCGGTACATTAACTTCGATGGTGGCGAGCACTTTCGAAAGTTCTATCTGCGCCCTGCTATTTTCGATTATTTCTTTAAGCCTGCCTTTCAGGCTGGCTGTATTGCGGAAAAGTTCCTCAATGGATCCGTATTCGGAAATCAGTTTCATTGCTGTCTTGGGTCCTACACCCGGGGCTCCCGGAATGTTGTCGGCGGTATCGCCCATAAGAGCAAGTATATCTATCACCTGTTCAGGACGTTCAACCGAGAATTCACGCCTGATATCATCAATGCCCCACTTCACCGACTCATTTCCGCTTCGCGAGGGTTTGAACATGAAAACTGAGTCAGACACCAGCTGCGCAAAATCCTTGTCAGGAGTCATCATATATGTGATAAATCCATTCAGGGAGGCCTTTTTTGCCAGGGTTCCGATTATATCATCAGCTTCGAAGCCCGGGTAGTTAATAACCGGGATCTTATAAGCTTCAAGCAGTTTTTTAATATAAGGGACGGCACTTCTTATGTCTTCAGGCGTTTCATCGCGTGTCCCTTTATACTCTTTAAAAATTTCATGCCTGAAGGTGGGGCCCGGGGAGTCAAAAACTACTGCAATATGGGTTGGTTTCTGTTTCTGAAGTACTTCCCTGAGGGTAAGAAGAAAACCGAAGATCGCAGAGGTATTCATACCTTTCGATGTAATCCTGGGATTTTTAATAAATGCATAATACGAGCGGAAAATAAGAGCGTAGGCATCCAGCAGGAATAGCTTTTTTGATTGATTTTCTGACATATCTGTATTATTCGTTGTCTGAGGCAAACCATTCGGCGAATGAAGTAGCCGTTTCGTACAGCTTAAGGCTGTGAAGCTTTACATTCTCAGGAAGCTGTTGTTTTATCCTGGCTGCAAAATCCGTTACGAGATTTTCACAGGTCGGCTGATAATCCACCACAATTATGTTTTCAAACAACTTCCTGAATACATCAAGTTTTTCTTTTTCATAGTCACCCGATATGGTGACCGAATGATCGAACACACTTACTATTTGTCTCTTAACTATATCCTTTAGATCTGTAAAATCTATCACCATCCCGATTCTCGGATTATCGCGGTCACTGGCCGGGGTTCCCGAAAGAGTCACGAAAAGCCTGTATGAATGGCCATGTATGTTTTTGCAGGGGCCGTCATAATTGCGGAGAGCGTGGGCCATTTCGAACGAGAACTCTTTTGTCACCCTTATTACTGAAGACATTGTACAGAAATTAAATTATGTACAAATTTAACCATTATGCCCGATAAAAGTTTGCCGCAGGGCACAGGTATTTCGTTTATCAGGTAATATTAATCACAAAATGAGAAAGATATCCCTTTAATTGATATATTTGTAGCTTAACCAAAGTCATGTGAGGGCACTAATATGGAGAATAGGAATCTGAAGCTGACTTTCCCTGCTTTGTTCGGTCAGACCTTAAGCAGGTTCGGAGAACACAATGCATACTCCTTTGTCGGTGAAAAACCAAAAAGCTATAAAGCTGTCCACGAGGAAATAATGGCATTGATTGCCATGCTTGAAAAAATCGGTGTCAAACCGGGTGATAAGATAGCTGTTCTTAGCAATAACATGCCGAACTGGAGTTCGGCTTTCTTTTCAGTAACTTTTATGGGTGCGGTGGCTGTACCCATTTTGCCTGATTTTTCAGCTGTAGAGGCAGCCAATGTTCTCACCCACTCGGGCGCCAAAGCCATTTTTATATCGAATTCCCAGCTTTCAAAAATTGAAGGCTTTAAGTCAGATGACCTTAAGACAGGCATTCAGATCGACGATTTTTCGATATTGTTTTCAGACAAAAACGCACCAGTTTTTGATCCCTCCGCAAGGCCTGATAAAACATACGATGTGGACGAGGATGATCTTGCCTCAATTATCTATACTTCAGGAACCACGGGAAGGTCAAAAGGTGTTATGCTGACTCACAAAAACATCTCTTTCAATGCTATGAAAGGGAAGGTAATTCAGCCCATTGATGAAAATGACAGGTTCTTATCTGTTTTGCCCCTTTCACATTCATATGAAAATACGCTGGGTCTTGTTCTTCCGATGATCAGCGGTTCGTGCGTTTATTATCTCAGGAAGCCTCCCACTCCGGCCGTACTGGTCCCGGCGATGGCAGAAGTCAAACCCACAATGATGCTGACGGTTCCGCTTATTATGGAGAAGATTTACTATAATAAGATTCTGCCTGCATTCAATGAAAAGCGGATCTTAAGGATGCTCTATAAAATTTCTTACGTAAGAAAGAAACTTAATGCAATTGCAGGCAAAAAGCTGTATAAGACCTTCGGCGGTCATTTGAAATTCTACGGCATCGGAGGAGCAAAACTGAATCCGGTAGTCGAGAGGTTCCTGATCGAGGCTAAATTCCCCTATGCCATTGGATATGGCCTTACCGAAACTGCCCCGTTGCTCGCAGGGGCCAATCCTTCAAGATCGGTTTTTGATTCAACAGGTCCTGCCATTGAAGGGATCGAGCTGAAAATCAACAATCCCGACGGGAAATCAGGTGAAGGTGAGATCTGGGCGCGCGGACCAAACGTAATGAAGGGTTATTACCGCGAACCGGAAATGACAGCTGAGGTGCTTTCCCCCGACGGCTGGTTCAGGACCGGCGACCTGGGGACGATGGACAAAAACGGAAATCTCTTTATCAGAGGCCGGCTGAAGAACATGATACTGGGAGCAAGCGGCGAGAATATATACCCCGAGGAGATTGAATCGGTCATCAATAATTTCAGGTTTGTGGTCGAATCGCTGGTAATCCAGCAAAAGGGCAAGCTTGTGGCATATGTTCACCTGAATATGGAGGAGCTTGAAAAGAAATACCAGAATCTGAAGCTGGATATGGCCAGGCAAATTGAAGACATGAGCAGCGATATCCTTGCCGAGCTTCAGGAATATGTGAATTCAAGGGTTAATAAATTCAGTCAGATAAACAAGGTGGTTTTGCAGCCGGTGCCGTTCCAGAAGACTGCCACACTAAAGATCAAGAGATTCTTATATACCTAAAGGGCTGCTTTATATCTTTTTCCTACCTCTTCCCAGTTGACTATATTCCAGAAAGCTTCAACATATTCAGGCCTTCTGTTCTGATATTTTAGGTAATATGCATGTTCCCATACATCGAGTGTCAGCAGCGGGGTACCCTTTATTGGCGAAACATCCATCATGGGATTATCCTGGTTTGGTGTGCTGCCTACTGCAAGTTTCTTGTCAGAAGTCATATACAGCCACGCCCAGCCGCTTCCAAAACGGGTTTTGGCTGCATTGCTGAAGGTTTCCTTAAACTTGTCAAATGAACCGAATTCCATGGACAGTGCAGTTGACAGGTCAGCAGATGGTCCTGCTGATTTTGCAGCTAGGTTATTCCAGAAAAATACATGATTGTAAAAGCCTCCGCCGTTATTCCTGACAGCATCGCCTGATCCGGAAACTCCCGCAAAAATTTTATCAATAGGCTGATTATCAATGGCAGTTCCCTTTATTGCATTTAAAAAGTTATTAAAATAAGCGCGGTGATGCTTGTCGTAATGCAATTCCATCGTACGGGCATCAATGTAAGGCTCAAGTGCATCATAGGCATATGGCAGAGCCGGAAATTCGTGGGTATTGAAAGTTTCCATGGTAATAGTGTTTGATTTGTTTAATTCAGATGCAAAGGTACTTCCTGCAATAAAAGTTCCTGCAACTCCCATTCCAAGATTTCTTATAAAATTCCTTCGTTCCATTTATCAAGTTTTGATGATTTAACAAAGGATTTCGTGTTTTGTTCAATTTACGTTAAATATTTTAACCGGGAAGCAGGGCTGAAAAAATGCCCTGGAAATAATTAATTTACTGAAAAAAAGTAATTTCTTTGTCATTATTGTTTTACAGAAAGCAGGACATTTGTTTTCAGTAAAACAATAAAGTCTAACCGGCAGATTATGCAAGCCATTATCAGAATGGGCGAAATTACCATCGACCTGACAGTTATTGTAGAAATTAAAGTGATCTAAAAACCCTGATTATGAACAAGATTACAACAGTGGGAAGAATTCTGTTCGCTCTTCCTTTTGCAGTGTTCGGCATTAATCATTTTATTATGATGGATTACTATATGGGGATGCTGACTTCGTTTATCCCCAGGACAGGCTTTATAATGATACTGACGGGTATCCTTATGATAGCGGCAAGCATCAGCATTATCACGAAGAAACTTGTCAGATTATCAACAATAATGCTGGCGGTGCTTCTTTTTATTTTCATCATCACGATCCATATTCCTCATCTTATTAATGAAGTTGATACCACTGCAACCCTTATCACCCTGTTGAAGGATATCTCACTTATGGGCGGGTCGCTGATGATAGCCGGTTTTTATACCGATCAGAAACAGATAAAATCCTAGTATGAAGCTGCCGGTCTGGTGCGATCTGATAAAGTACAAGCTGTCAATGGCTGTTGCATTTTCGGCCGGGACCGGTTATTTTTTGTTCAGCAACTCATTCGATACAGGATTAATTCCGGTTGTCTCGGGGGTTTTTCTTATGGCTTCAGGTTCTGCAGTTCTTAACCAGTATACCGAGCGGGAGCAGGATTCACTGATGGGAAGGACCAAAGGGAGGCCGATCCCTTCGAAAAAAGTGACGCCGGATGAAGCAATACGGCTTTTAGCTTTTCTCCTGACAGCCGGGAGCTGCGTCCTGCTGACAACAGGGATAATTCCTTTTGCACTGGGCATGCTGACGGTTTTCCTGTATAATATTGTTTATACGTCACTGAAGAAAACTACCGCTCTGGCAATTATTCCCGGAGCGCTTGTCGGAGCCATTCCGCCGCTTATCGGTTTTACTGCCGCCGGGGGTACAGTATTCAGTCAGAAGATACTGCTCTTTGCAACATTCATGTTCCTGTGGCAGATGCCCCATTTCTGGCTGCTGCTGATCAAATACGGGAAAGAATATAAAAGCGCCGGCTTTGTAACAATCTCCGACTACCTCGATGAGGGTGAGATCAGGAATATTGCCTTTCTCTGGATTTTTCTCACGTCGGTATTCCTTATGTTCTTTACCGGTTTCAGCGATGTTTTCAGCAAATTCTTCACCTGCATTATTTTTATACTAAGTCCGCTATTCATCTTTTTCTTTTACAAAATGTTGTTTTCGCAAAACAGGTCTTCCGGAGTGACAAAGGCCTTTATTGCGCTAAATGTCTTCAGTATTCTTGTAATGTTCTTATTGATAGCCGATTCGATATTAAAATAAAATAAAACAAAATCCTCCTGAGCAGGTGGAATATGATTCCCTGGTTACTAAAATCAACCATCCGGAATTTTTATATCTTTGATACGTTTTATACTTTTTTGAGGCATTAATCGTTTAATTCTTACAACCAAAACTTTACAAATGAAAAAGATTCTGATACTTACTCTCCTTTTTGTTCTTGCAGGAGGATTTTTTCAAAGCTGCAAAAAGGATAAAGGCGACCCACCGGTATTGCCTCCTCCAGAGTCGATGTTTATTGATTTCAGCAATTTTGAGTCAGGAAAAAAATCAGCTGACATAATATCGATCCCGAAGGGGACCGAAACCAGCAGCTGGGAACTTGCTGCCGGTGCAGCTTTCGTCTGGAATACAATTATCTATGTAACCCTGGCGGTTCCCGTCAAGGCATTCCAGCTTGCTGAGGATTACAGCCCATCCTATATTGACAACAATACCTGGCAATGGAGCTACAACGCAACGGTGCTGAATGTGACATATGATGCAAGGCTGACAGGCCAGATCAGAAATGGTGATGTCAAATGGGAAATGTATATTTCAAGGGAAGGGACAGGTGGTTTCAATGAATTCCTCTGGTTCAACGGCACCTCCGAGCTTGACGGTACGGCCGGCCAATGGACATTGAACCAGGGCCCGCAGAACCAGGTTCCGATCCTCCAGATTGACTGGACGAAGACCGGGAACAGCACAGCCTCGATCAAATTCACCTACGTCAAGACAGGTGATAACTTCAAGGACAGCTACATCGAATACGGTCTTACCTCCAATGTACTGAATGCTTATTACAAAATCCATTATTATAATTCCACATTACTGCAATTCTTCGACCTTGATGTTGAGTGGAGCACTACCCAGAACAATGGCAGGGTAAAATGCCCCGCTCATTTCGGCAATTCCGACTGGTATTGCTGGGACGGAAATTATCTTAATGTTGATTGCTCCTGATAACCTGATACCTGATCTTAGAAAAAGAAAATCCTGACGCAGTTCAGGATTTTTTTTATCTTAATTCTGACAGACCTTTAATTCTTAAACGCTTAATAAATAATTTTTTACTATTTTGCGCTCCTGAATTTAAACAGGAGCAAATGTCATCAGGGAAAAAGGCCGTGTTACTCATTATTTTGATCCTGGTCGTGGATCAGATACTTAAGATCTGGGTAAAAACTCATATGGTACTTGGTCAGGAAATCCACATTTTAGGGAATCGCGGAATGCTTCATTTCATTGAAAACAACGGGATGGCATTTGGTATGGAGATGGGAGGAAAAACCGGGAAGCTGATATTAAGCATGTTCAGGATTGTGGCTATTTCGGCCATCGGATGGTATCTTACCACCCTGATCCGCAAGAAAATAAATCTCAGCCTGGTCCTTTCGGTCAGCGCCATTCTGGCCGGTGCAATAGGCAATATGATCGACAGCGCCTTTTATGGCATTATTTTCACCGAAAGCTTCAGCCAGCCGGCAACAATGTTCCCTCCCGGGGGGGGCTATTCTTCCTTCCTGCTGGGAAAGGTGGTCGATATGTTTTACTTTCCGGTAATACAGACCCAATGGCCCGGCTGGTCTCCTTTCCGTTCGGGGGAATCGTTTATATTCTTCAGGCCCGTTTTCAACATAGCCGATTCGGCAATTACATGCGGTGTACTGGCAATAGTATTCTTTCAGAAAAGAATGTTCAGAGATTTTAAGTAGTTACGCGCTTTGCCCGCCGCGGTCCGCCTGTTTATTCAACACAACCTCAGGAAGTTATCAGACGTTTGCGGGAGGCTATTTATTACAGCACTCACCAATACAGGTCAGAAGCAGAAGGATATTATCGTTCTTCAGAAAATAGTAAGTGTTTTTACCTTCCCTGCGTGAACTCAGTACGCCCTTATCCTTAAGGATGCCCAAATGATGCGATGCGGCCGATTGTTCGATACCCAGGCTTTTATGAATTTCGGTAACAGTCCTGTTCCTGCTCTTCTCCAGGTAACCAATAATTGAAATCCTGACAGGATGAGCTATTGCTTTCAACATACCTGAAGCTTTCTCCAGACTTTCCGGATTCAGATCTCTAATTTCCATTGAATTCACGTTTATGGTAACAAATATATTATAATTTCCCTGTATAGTCGTCCCCTGCTTAAAAGTTAACCGGGCTGTGGCTTTAATGAGCCATCCACATATTTTCCGATCGTAAGGGAAAGAGCAGAAAATAGCTATCTTTGAACAATTTCAGGGACCCGGTACTCTTATAACTAATAATAAACGTATTATTTTGATTTTATTATATTTGGATGAAATATCCCGAAATGGCTGATCTCACAACTATAAAGCAACCCGTAAAGGAAGAAATGGCCAGGTTCGAAGCTTATTTCGGCAAGACCATGAAAAGTGAGATCCCTCTCCTGAAGATAATCCTGAATTACATATTCAGGCGTAAAGGAAAGCAGATGAGACCATTGCTTGTTTTTCTTACGGCGAAGCTGAATGGAGAAATTGCCGAACCGACATATATTGCTGCCACTTTTATTGAGCTTCTACACACAGCCAGCCTGGTACATGATGATGTTGTGGATGACGCCGGAGAGCGCCGCGGAGCCCTTTCTGTCAAAGCGCTGTGGAATTCAAAAATAGCTGTCCTGGTCGGTGATTATATGCTATCGAAAGGGATGCTGATAAGTGTCGAAAAGAAGCGTCTTGACATGCTTGAAATAGTTTCTGAAGCTGTCAAATCGATGAGCGAGGGAGAATTGCTCCAGTTGCAGAAGGCAAGGAAGCTCAGGATCAATGAAGATGATTATTTAAGGATAATCAGAAGTAAGACCGCTGCCCTGATTGCTGCCTGCACCGCCACAGGTGCCAAGTCGGTAACTGAGGATCCGGAGGTGATACAATTAATGAAGAATTTTGGAGAGAACATAGGAATCGCCTTTCAGATACGTGACGATATTCTTGACTATGAGGGCAACGGACTGACGGGAAAAGCATCGGGAAATGACATAAAAGAGAAGAAAATAACGCTTCCACTTATCTTTGCCCTTGAACAGGCAACCTTTATCCAGAAGAGGCATATTCTCGGGATTTTCAGCAATGGCAAAAAGACGGGATCCGAGATATCGGAAGTTGTACGGTTTGTTTCCGGGCACGGTGGAATCGAATATGCAGAATCAAGAATGAACCAGTACCGCGACCAGGCCCTGTCAATACTTGACAAATACCCGGAATCGGATGTAAAAAATTCACTCCGGCAATTCGTGTACTACACAACATCAAGGGATAAGTAAAGGACGGTGTTTAATCTGCCGCTTCAAGATTTATTTTCGCCACTTTCTCCATATCCTTCTCATAATACCTTGAACCCAGATAGAACAGCAGGGCGCCCAGGACAAGCACAAACGGAAGAATTGAAAGCGCCGTCTGTATGGTTGAATTATCATATATCTTACCGAGTACAAGCGGTGCAGTTGACGACCCCAAAAGGTTCTGGACAACCACTGCGATTGCATATGATGTGGCTCTCAGTCCGGGATGAATGACATCCTGCGTTACAGCTGCAGCTCCTGATATGAACATCATTATCGCGACCCCCATAATAAGGAAAGTCACAAACTGCAGCGTTCCCCTGAAAAGGTATAATGCAGCAAACAGCAAAACTGCTGAAATCAAAGTAGTAATTGCGGGCAGCAATAATCTTGCATTTAATTGTTTCTTCCTCCACCTGTCGGTCAGGATCCCGCCAAGGGGTGCGCCCACGAGGGCCAGCACCATTACCGCGCTTGCCAGGGTCCCTGCCTTTTCCTGTGGCACCATCCTTACTGTCTGAAAATATGTTGAAAGCCAGGTGATAAGTGAAGTTGTTACAAAAACCACCGCAGCAATTCCGAAATAGGTGAACAGGATGGAAGGCTTGGAAAGAAACTCCCTGAAAAGATCTTTCTTTTCCATCCTTATCCTGTTGTTGGTTTTGTCAATGAACGAGAGATCAACAGTCTTGTAATCCTTGACAAATAAAAACATGATTGCGACAAGCAATCCCGGTATCGCCACAATGCCGAAAGCGTGCTTCCAGCCCCAGCGGGTTGCGATAATACCACCCAAAAGGACACCTATGGCAGTTCCCAGAGGGATGGAAGCATTCCAGATGCCCATCATTTTCGACCGCTTTTCAATAGGGTATAATCCGGAAATCATGGCGCTCCCCCCCGGGGCATATCCTGCTTCCCCAACTCCGATCAGGATCCTTGCCATGAAAAGCTGAACATAGTTACCGGTGAGTGCACAGAGCGCAGTGGCCAGGCTCCAGACGACCGCCATCAGACCAATCGTCTTCGTCCTGCTCCATCTGTCCACAAGAAGTGAAACGGGGAATGTCAGAATCACGATCGCCCAGTAAACAGCCGAAACCAGTAGTCCGCTCTGAGTGTGTGTAATACCCCAGTCCCTCTCAATGGATGTAAACATTGAAGTAACAATAGTCCTGTCAATATAATCGAACATATACAGCAGGAACAGGAGAATAAATACATAATTTGAGTATTTCCTGGTAAAGAGATACCCGCTGCGGTCGTCAGCTTTTTTCATAATTCCGCAAAATAGTTTTAAGGTAACAGCAAGTAAATAAAAAATTTGGCTGGGTTTAGTTTTTTATCGTATTTTTAAGTCTTTATACTTATGGAATTCGCCTCTAACCGGATTTAATTGCAATATCCATAAAACCAAACTGATAATAAAATGGTAGCCTTAAAACAAATCGAAGAGTTCCTTTCATCGGAACCAATAGCAATGGTCGGAGTATCAAGAAATCCCAAAAAATTCGGATTCGCCGCTTTCAGGGAACTGAAAGAAAAAGGCATGAATATCCTGCCTGTAAATCCTCATGCCACAGAGATCCATGGTTCCAGGGTCTATCATGACCTTAAGAGCCTGCCACCTGAGGTCAGGGGACTGATCATAATGACTAAAAAGGCCCAGACAATTTCTGTGGTAAAAGAGGCGAAGGAGCTAGGCCTGAAGCAGATATGGATACAACAGATGGCCGATAGCAGGGAGGCCATAAATGAACTTAAAGGGACCGATATTAATTTCATTACCGGCGAATGTATCCTGATGCATTACAAACCTCATAGTATCCATAAGTTTCACAAAGGGCTCCTGAAATTCTTCGGAAGATTTCCAAAATAGAATTCTGCTGATAAATCTGCCCGGACGGGATAAACATAAAATGATTGTCAGGAGCTCAGAAATATAAGGAATTCCGGAAAACCGGCCAGTATCTTCTGCCGGTAAGAAAAAAGCCTTCGCAACAGGGGAAATATGATATTTACCCCTCATTCAAAATCAGGGACAATAAGGTTTTTGAAGGATTTGAATCGCTTGCCGAAAGAATATCAGGGCATAAGCTTGTGGTTATTGACGGTTATTCCGGAACTTTTTTCGCAAGCTTCCGTGAGAAACTCGTTTCAATCCTGACAAGTAAGGGATTTACTACCCATTGGACAGATACAGGGGAATTTCTGAAGCCCCCGGCCAGCATCGATAATATGATCAGTCCCTTTCTCGGAGGCAGTGATCCGGTATTCGGAACAAGAACCACACTCGAACTGAACGATTTTTACATCCCGGGCAGGCTCGCTTCGGCTCTCCCTGACACGGTTTCCGATATTAATTTCATTATAGGTCCGGGCGCCTCCCTGGCCGGATGGAAAGGGCTGCTTATCTATATTGACATGCCTAAAAACGAGATCCAGTACAGGGCACGGGCCGGTGCGGCTTCAAACCTCGGATGCAGGAAGCCGTCCGATCCGAAGGATATGTATAAAAGATACTACTTCGTCGATTGGGTGGTATTCAATAAGCATAAACAGAATGTCCTGCGGAAAATAAACATCTTCGTGGATGGCCAGCGTCCTGACACCCCTGTCTGGATCGAAGGTGATGATTTGCGGGAATCATTGTCGCGGATGAGCAGGAACCTGTTCAGGGCAAGGCCCTGGTTTGAGCCCGGGAGCTGGGGCGGGACCTGGATCAGGGACAATATTCCGGGTCTTAATACCAAAACAGCGAATTATGCCTGGTCATTCGAGCTGATTTCCCCTGAAAACGGACTGCTTATCGAAAGCTCATCCCTCCTGTGCGAAGTATCATTTGATTTCCTGATGTACCAGGAGGCCGAAGCTGTTCTAGGAGACTGCTTCAAAAGGTTCGGAACAGCGTTCCCGATCCGTTTTGACTTTCTTGACACCTTTGACGGGGGCAACCTCTCGCTGCAATGCCACCCACGGCCAGATTTTATCAGGGAAAATTTCGGGGAGGATTTCACCCAGGAGGAGACTTATTATATTTTTGATACAAAGGATGATGCAGTCGTTTTCCTGGGTTTCCGCGACAATATTGATCCTGAAGAATTCAAGAGGGACCTGGAGATCAGCTTCATGGAAAACAAAATCTTTGACCACAAAAAATACATAGCTGAACATAAGGTAAGAAAGCATGACCTTTTACTGATACCCTATGGGACGATCCATAGTTCAGGCAGGAATAACCTTGTACTGGAGATCAGTTCGACACCCTATATTTTTACATTCAAGATGTACGACTGGCTGAGGCCCGATCTTGACGGGAAACCAAGGCCTCTCAATATTGAAAGGGCTTTTAAGAATCTTTATTTTGACAGGTATGGAAGCAAGGTTAAGGAAAAGCTCATTTCAAAGCCTCAACTGATTGACAGCGGTCATGACTGGAAGCTTTTCCGCCTGCCTGCTCATGAAACCCATTTATACGATGTCCGCCGATATCACTTCAATTCAATTATTGATATCGTGACAAATAATAAATGCCTTGTTCTGAATCTGGTTGAAGGAAAATCCATTGACGTGCAAACTGAGAACGGGCTCAGTGCAAGATTCAGTTATGCCGAAACTTTTGTTATACCTGCTGCGGCAAATAGTGTCAGAATCGTAACTTGCCCGGGATCAGAAGCGATACTTGTTCTGGCGTTTGTGAAGTAATAATAAAGTTGCACGTTACGGGTTACAGGTTGCAGGTTCGGAGCAAAATGCAGCTTGCAACATGCAACTTGCAACCTGCAACCTGCAACGCGCAACTTGCAACATTCAATCTACAATAAACATGAAAAAGCTATTCCTGAATATTCTAATGCTGATGATGGGCACGGCTTTCACTGCCGGCGCCCAGTCGTTCCTGACCCCTGACGATGACCTTGTGAACGGCTATTCCCGAAAAATCGCAGGGCTCGATTTTGAATACCATTCGTGCATTCCCGGTTTGCGTCAGAGCCTGCTGATAAGGGCTGACAGCGGCAAGGATATACTGGAATGGGAGACAGGCGCCCCTGCATCCGGGAACAGGAAAAAGTATACAGCCTTCATCTGGGTTGCTGCAATCGGATCAAGTCCGGGCACCGCGGCCATGACCCTCACAACAAGCGAAAACCAGGAATTCGTGTTTTACACCGACGGCATTGCATCATGGTCAATGCCGTCAACCGATGGCTCATCACTGAGCTTCAATTCGATTATGACAGATCAGTTCGGTGATCATCACGGATACATGATACTAAGGTTGCCGTCCGATAAAGTGCCGCCAGGTAAAACGATAAAGATAAAGGTCTCGGGCAGCAGGGCAAATCTTACCTCATGGTATATGACTTTTAAAAAGGAGATCAGCACCGGCGTGACCCTTAATCCTTTTCCTGCAATACTCAGGCAGGGCAATGCGAACCTGCAGCTTGTAGAGGCTGCAATATTTTATTCCGGTGCAGAGGCTGACGCAGAGATCTTTATTGATCAAAAACCGATTGCAAAAACAAGGCTTAAATTTGGCTACAATACAGTTAACACCGGGGTACCGCAGGTAACGAAGCCGACCAGGGTAAAGCTCAGGGTTGTGGCGGGAGATTTTACAATGTCGGAGAATGTTATTCTTAAACCTGTCAGGAAATGGAAAATTGACCTGATCCAGCATTCCCACACCGACATAGGCTACACTCGTTCCCAGACGGAGATCCTTGCCGAACATCTGAGATACATCGATTATGCCCTTGATTATTGTGATGCAACTGACGGTTACCCGGAAAATGCAAAATTCAGGTGGACCTGTGAGGCATCCTGGCCTGTGGATGAATATCTCAGGAGCAGGCCGCCAAGCCAGACGGAAAGGTTAATAAAACGGATCAGGGAGGGACGCATAGAGGTTACGGGCATGTATTTCAACTTCGATGAGATCCCGGATGAGCAAATTCTTGCGGCATCACTGTCAGCCATAGGCAGGATACGGGAGAAAGGAATTCCTGTCGAGCTTGCAATGCAAAATGACGTGAACGGCATTGGCTGGTGCATGAGTGATTACTTCAGCCAGACGGGTATAAAGTACCTTAACATGGGAACCCACGGACACCGTGCCCTTATCTGTTTCGACAAGCCTACCATGTTCTGGTGGGAATCCCCTTCCGGCAAAAGAGTGCTGACATTCAGGGCTGAACATTACATGACAGGCAACACTGTTTTTGAGATCCAGTCGGGAGACCTTGATAAATTCAAGAATAGTCTGCTCTCATACTTAATAAACCTTGAGGGGCTAAAATATCCTTACGATGAAACAGCCATCCAGCATTCAGGATATCTTACGGATAATTCACCTCCATCCACCCTGGCAAGCGATCTGATAGTAAAATGGAATGATATGTTCGAGTGGCCGAAAATATCGACCTCTTCAGCCGGATCGTTCTTCAGTAGGATGGAAGCGGAGCACGGAAGCGAATTTCCGGTCATCAGGGGGGCATGGCCCGACTGGTGGACCGACGGATTCGGATCGTCTGCAAGGGAGACTTCTGCAACACGCAAGGCTGCGGTGTCACTCATTGCCAACATGGGAGCCCTCTCAATGGCTTCGGTGGCAGGCGTCGTACTGCCGGGAGAAACCGGAAAGAAAATCGATCTGGCAAATGAAGCACTTTTATTCTATACCGAGCATACCCTCGGCTACTCCGAAAGCGTACGGGAGCCGTTCAGCCAGCCAACAATGGAACAGCGGGCGTTAAAGGAGTCATATGCCTGGGAAGCGAACCGGCGTACGGCATCTGTCGGGGAGGAGGCAATGGGTCTGCTGCAGAGCATTTTCAAAAGGGAAAAGGAACCTTCACTACTTGTTTTCAATACATTGAACTTTAAAAGATCAGGATTGGCAGTAATTTACATCGACCATCAGCTGGTTCCCATTGGGAAAATTGCCGGAATATTTGACGCCAACGGAATCCGTCTGCCGGCCCAATCCCTCTCCCACAGATCTGACGGTACTTACTGGGCTGTCTGGCTGAATGACATTCCTGAATTCGGGTATAAAAAATTCCTGATACGTCCGTTAATAGAAGAGGGCGTTAAAATAACAAGGGATCGGACGACAATACTTGAAAACAAATGGTACAGGATTACCGCTGATCCCTCCAGGGGTGTTATTACCTCATGGTATGATAAGGAGCTTTCACTGGAGCTGGTTGACGGGGGATCAGAATACGGGATGGCTGAATTCATCCTGGAGGAGCTTGGCAACAGGAGTCAGATGGAGAGCAGGAAGCTTGTTGATTTTACCAGGTCGACGCTCGACAGCGTCTGGTTCGATTCAATGAACTCCGGTCCGGTCTTCAACAGCCTGAATTTTTCGGGCGATACCGAAACTGCTATCGGACCAGGTGGTTATAAATTTGAAATAAGACTTTTCAATACCGAAAAACGCGTTGACATCGTTTGCTCAATTGTCAAAAAGAGCATTATTTCTCCCGAGAGCTTCTATCTTGCATTCCCGTTCAAACTCGAGGATGCCGTTCATTTTACCGAACTGCAGGGTGGAGTTATTGAAACAGGAAAGGACCAGATAAAAGGTTCCTCCAACGACTGGTACAGCGTTCAGAATTTCACATCTCTGAGGAACACCGGAACCCAGCTCGTTATGGGTTCGGGGGAAATGCCGCTTATGCAGTTCGGGGCAATAAACACAGGCCGTTACCTGGCAGGTGCTTTGCCCCAGGGAACACATCTTTTTTCATGGCCGATGAACAATTACTGGGTCACAAATTTCAATGCCGACCAGCGCGGCGGGCACACCTGGAGCTATTACCTGACCACCTCCCGTGATGTTTCAAATGATTTTGCAACCAGGTTCGGATGGGGCTGCAGGGTACCTTACCTCACAAGGATCCTTCCGGGGGATGGAACCGGTGACGGTCAGCGGGAAGGATCGTTCATAAGCGGCTGGCCTGCAAATGTCATCCTCATCAGCGCCCGACCCGCGGGAACAGGCAGATCAGTTGTAATTCAACTGCGTGAAACCGGAGGAAAACAGGTCTCTCTGGACCTTTCCAACGGTTTAACAGGGAAAAAACTGACCCTTTCCGAGGTTGATGTTCTCGGAAAACCTGTCAGTGATCCGGATTTGGTTTTGAACCCTTTCGAGTCCTGTTTTTTTATACTCAATCCCGACATATAAATTGAATATCCGGATTTTTGTAACTTTAACAATTTTCAAAAATCAGAATCAGAACCATTATGCCGGGAAAAGAGTACATTCACAGTGTTGAATTTTCAGTCAGGGATTACGAATGCGATGTCCAGGGAGTCGTCAACAATGCAAATTACCAGCATTACCTTGAACATGCGCGCCATGAGTACCTGCTCTCAAAAGGGATCAGTTTTATTAGCCTTCATGAGGAAGGGACCGACCTGATAGTAACAAAAATCGAAATAAACTATAAATATCCCCTGAGAAGCCGTGACAGATTTTTGGTAAGGACCCGTGTAAGCCGTGACGGGAACGTAAGGATTGCTTTCATACAGGATATTTTCAGGCTGCCTGATGAAAAGATTATTGTTCAGGCGGTTGTGACCGGTGTGGCAACAAAAAAAGGTAAGCCTGTCCAACCCGGGGATCTACTGAACAGGCTTGGATTGGAATAAATCAAAAAGAGAGATGATGAAATCAAAAACATTTATGAAGAGCGTATCAGCTTCCATCGTTGGATTGCTGCTTTTTACAATGTCTGCCTGGTCCCAGTCTATTGAAGGTGACTGGTACGGAAAGCTTGACATACAGGGCATGCAATTACGGCTTGCACTTCACATTACGGCCTCCGGGAACGGATATACTTCCACCTGGGACAGTCCCGACCAGGAGGTTTATGACATCCCGGCGACCATGACAACCCTGGAAAAGACACAGTTTTCATTCAGCCATGCCGGAGCGGGGTTTAAATATTCAGGAAATGTAAATCCGGCATTTACCGAGATGACGGGCAAATTTTACCAGAACGGGATGGAGTTTGACCTTGTTTTCGGCAGGATACCCATTGAACCTGCACCAAACAGCCTGGAAGCTTTAAAGAAGAAATATAATAAACAGGAGATTTATATAACCGCCCGGGATGGCATCAGGTTATTCACTTCAGTTTATACGCCGAAGGACAGTTCTTCCGACCATCCTATCCTTCTGACCCGGACTCCATACAATATTGAGCCGGGAGGTCCCGAAAGCTTTAATTTCTACATGCAGATCTACACCAGATATGTTGAGGGTAATTACATAATGGTTTTCCAGGATGTAAGGGGAAGATATATGAGTGAAGGGGTATTTGAAGATATACGGCCGGTTATACGGACCAGAAAGAGCGCTAAGGATATCGATGAATCTACCGACACCTGGGATACTGTAGACTGGCTTGTAAAAAACGTTAAGAACAATAACGGGAAGGTAGGGATCTTCGGGATCTCCTATCCGGGCTTCTATTCAACGATGGGAATAATAAATGCCCATCCTGCAGTCAAGGCGGTCTCACCGCAGGCACCTGTAACAGCGTGGTTCATCGGTGACGATTTTCATCATAACGGGGCTTTTTTCCTCCTCGACTGCTTTAATTTCTATTACAGTTTCGGTAAGCCGCGCAAAGAACCTACGAGGCAGGGCAATCCGGTATTCAAATGGCCGGTACCCGACAATTATGAATTCTTCCTTTCCCTGGGGGCGGTGAAGAACATAGCGCCGAAATACCTTGGAGACAGTGTTAAATTCTGGAATGACGCCTTTTCACATCCCGATTATGATGAGTTCTGGAAAGTCCGTGATCCGAGGCAGTATCTGAAGAACGTAACTCCCGCAGTTATGACTGTGGGAGGATGGTTCGATGCGGAGGACCTTTATGGTGCTCTTAACACATATGAAGCAATTGAAAAACAGAATTTGCCCTCGGTGAAAAATTACCTTGTCATGGGACCATGGTCACACAGCCAGTGGGCCGCCGGTGAAGCAAATAACCTGGGAAATATTTACTGGGGTTTTGATGCAAATGAAAAATTCCTGGATCTGGAGAAGGACTTCTTTGACTTCTACCTGAAAGGTGAAGGTGCAGCCGGCATACCGGAAGCCACAATTTTTGTAACAGGATCGAATGAATGGCGCAAATTTGACACCTGGCCGCCCGAAAACATACAGGAAAAAAGCCTTTATTTTCACCAGGGGGAGGTTGCCTCTTTTGAGAAGCCCGTAACCAAAACCAGTTTTGACGAATATGTTTCGGATCCTATGAATCCGGTTCCGTATACCGAAGATGTCCATACCGCCAGAACAGCTGAATACATGACCGACGATCAGCGATTTGCCTCCCGCAGGCCCGATGTGATGGTATATCAGACTGATGTTCTTGCAGAAGATATAACACTTACCGGTCCCATTATTGCTGATCTTTTTGTCACAACCACAGGCACCGACGCTGATTATGTTGTTAAGCTGATCGACGTCCTGCCGCCGGATACCAGGGCAGGTGAATCGCAGGATGTTGAGGTGCCTCTCGGCGGATACCAGATGCTTGTAAGGGGCGAGGTATTCAGGGGAAAGTACCGTAACAGTTTCGAAAAACCCGAACCATTCACTCCGGGCAAAGTTACCGGGGTCAGGTATAAGATACCCGATGTGGCACACACTTTCAAAAAAGGGCACCGCATTATGATTCAGGTGCAGAACTCGTGGTTCCCCCTTGTCGACAGGAATCCGCAGAAATTCGTGAATATCTATAAATGTTCCGACAGCGACTTTCAAAAGGCGACCCAAAGGATCTACCATGACGCGACATATCCATCAAGTATTAAGATCAGTGTATTACAATAAAAATCACTTTTTTACGACCGAAACGGAAAATTCGTTTTATTTGCATGAAACGGAAGAAAATCTATAAAAAATAAATCAAATGGGAAAAAAGAATCTGAGCCGCAGACAATTTATGTCTACGATAGCAGCAGGTGCCGGAACAGCGCTTTTCGGCAATGTTATCAATGCAATCCCGGTGGGCAACAGACCCGTGATGTTTGACCCGTTCCAGACCATTACCCTTGGCAAGACCGGAATTAAAACAACGCTTCTCGGCATGGGTACGGGCTACAGCGGATATAACAGGTCATCAAATATTACAAGGGCCGGAGTAGCGGAATCAATCATCAGGGAAGCTTATGACAGGGGGATCCGTTACTTTGACTGTGCCGATAGCTATGGAACGCATCCGTTCACAGCATCAGCTCTTAAAGGCATTCCGCGCGAAAACTACACAGTCGGGACGAAAATGTGGGTAACGGAGGGAGGAATTCCGGAGCCGGAACGGCCTGATTCCGCCATAGTTGTTGACCGGTTCAGGAAGGAATTGAAAACCGACTATATCGACCTGGTCCAGCTGCACTGTATGACAAACGGGGAATGGACGGATAAACAGAAAAGATTTATGGACGGTCTCGAAAACCTGAAAGCCAGGCAGATAATCCGTGCACACGGGGTTTCGGTCCACTCGTTCGATGCCCTTAAAGTAGCCTCCGACAGCCCCTGGGTCGACGTGATCCATGTTCGGATTAATCCGTTCGGAGAAGCAATGGACCAGCGCGATCCTTCGCTTGTGGTGCCGGTTATTGAACGATTCCATAAAGCCGGAAAAGGTGTAATAGGAATGAAACTGATCGGCGGCGGCAAACTAAAAAATGACCCGGAAAAAGTTGAAGAATCACTCAGGTTTGTCCTTGGGCTTGGTACGGTTGATATGATAATCATCGGATTTGAACAGCCTGATCAAATTGACAATTATACAGGAAGGATCAGGAACATCCGGATGTCCTGAGCAGAAGGCATATCAAATATTCTTTTTACAAAAGCGAACCATGAAATTCATTACGATTTTTATTGCCCTGGCACTGCTGGCCGCAGGACCGGCGTTATCCCAGACCGGTGGCCTGGGCAGCATTCTGAAACCCGGAGCATCTGTCAGGAAGCTTTCGGGTGATTTCAGTTTTACCGAGGGTCCTGCTGCTGACGCAAGGGGCGACGTATATTTTACCGATCAGCCGAATGACCGGATTATGATCTGGAATACGAAGGGAGAATTATCCACTTTCATGCAGCCTTCGGGACGCTCAAACGGGATGTTTTTTGATAAGCACGGTAATCTGTGGTCGTGTGCCGATGAAAAAAATGAATTATGGTGCATAGGCCCGGGGAAAAAAGTGGAAGTAATCCTTAAAGATTACGAAGGCAGGCTCTTTAACGGACCCAACGATGTCTGGGTATCACCCGACGGAAGCGTCTGGTTTACGGATCCGTTTTACAGGCGTTCATGGTGGGAGCACACTGCCATGCCCCAGGAAAAACAGTGCGTTTATTACCTCAGTCCCGACCGTAAAGTACTGAAACGGGTTGCAGACGATCTGACCCAGCCGAACGGAATAGTAGGGACACCTGACGGAAAAACTTTATTTGTCGCCGATATAGGAGGGAAAAAAACCTGGTCATATTCGATCGGAAAGGATGGCTCCCTGGAAGGGAAAAAGCTCTTCTGCGAGATGGGATCAGATGGCATGACCATTGACAAACAAGGCAATATATACCTGACCGGTAAGGGTGTAACTGTATTTGACAAAACAGGGAAGCAGCTTGGGAATATAGAGGTACCGGAAAACTGGAGCGCCAATGTCTGCTTCGGAGGAAAGAACAGAAAAACACTTTTTATTACAGCCAGTAAAGGCCTGTACAGTATTGAAACCCGCATCAAAGGGGCATACTGAATATTCTGATACTTTTGTTAAACAAAACTTTTAACTTTTTTTTTTATTATTGTGAAATAAATTTATTTATCATTGTAGCCTGATTGTAGAAATAACAGATTTTTTTTGATCTCAATCTGTATTTATTAATATTTCAATAACAGGTAAAAAATGGAAGGAACTCGCAGGGCAGACGTGAAGCCGGGTATTGAGGTAATGGTAGAATTAACAGAACATAAGCGTTCAGGGCGTCTTACCGGCGGCAAGGTGAAAGAGGTGCTGACCACTGCTCCTACTCATCCTCACGGGATAAAAGTTATGCTGGAAAACGGTCTGATCGGAAGGATAAAACAAATCATTCAGTCAAACTAATTCCCGGTTTTCCCTTTAAGCATTTTTGACGTCTCTGCCGGTCAGTAAGGCAGGCAGGATTTATCTGTACGGCATTATTCCCTTACAGGTGAGATTAATAAATCATATCCGCTTTTTTGCCGGACAATAATTTTTTTAACTAAATTTGAGAAGTTGGGAGGCAGGCTTCCCGAAAAACTTAAATTTCCAATCCAAATCCATTGAAAATGAAATACGAGGATTTCCTTGTCACTGCTTTGGGGAAAGGCAGTGTAGTTTCACCTCTTAAGGTTTCCCAGCGAGAAGACAGCCCGGTCTATAAGTTCGTCAATGATAATGAGCGGATCCTTTATGAGGTTTCACTTGATGACTTCATCAGGTATAAGGAGAGCGGGGAAACACCGGTTTCATTTGAGAAGGCCGGCCCCAAGGAAACAATCTATTTTGAACCTGCAAAGACAAAGGTCGGGATTGTAACCTGCGGCGGATTGTGCCCCGGTATCAACAATGTGATCCGGGCTATTGTAAATCAGCTCGTTTACCGTTACGGCATTACCCGTATCCTTGGTATTAAGTACGGATATGAAGGGCTTATCCCGAAATATAACCATCCGGTCATAGAGCTCACAGCCTCCATGGTAAGCGATATTTACATGTCGGGAGGTACCTTCCTGGGCACGTCAAGGGGTAACCAGGACGTGGGACAGATGGTGGATACTCTTGAAATTCTCAACATAAATGTCCTCTTCTGCATTGGCGGCGACGGTACTCTCCGGGGAGCACATGCGATCCACGAGGAGATCCGGAAGCGCAAGCTGAGGATTGCGGTTGCCGGGATACCTAAAACGATTGATAATGATATTGACCTGATCCAGAAATCCTTCGGTTTTGAAACGGCCTTTTCCATTGCAAGCGACATCATCAGGAATGCCCATAATGAAGCGCATGGTGCAAACAACGGTATCGCACTCGTGAAGCTGATGGGACGCGATTCGGGTTTCATCGCCGCCAGTGCCGCCCTCGCGATACAGGAAGTGAATTTTGTCCTGATTCCTGAAATATCATTCGACCTGTACGGACCCAGGGGATTTCTTAAGATCCTGAGAAAAAGGCTTGAGGAGAGAAGCCATGCTGTTATTGTAGTCGCTGAGGGAGCCGGGCAGGATTTCTTCGATCCGGCAAATTCTGAAAAGGACGCTTCAGGAAACATCAAACATAAGGATATCGGCGTTTACCTGAAGGAAAAGATCAAGGAAGAATTCAATGCAAAAGGATTGCCCCATTCAATAAAATATATTGACCCGAGCTATATAATCAGAAGCGCCCCGGCAAATGCAAACGACAGCAAATTCAGCAACCTGCTTGCGCAGAATGCAGTACACGCTGCCCTGGCCGGCAGGACCGATTTTGTTGTCGGTTACTGGAATTATGAATTTACTCTGATCCCTATACCGATGGCCGTGGCAAAAAGGAAGACTATCGATATTGAAGGTGAATTGTGGTGGAATGTCCTGGAAGCAACTGGTCAGCCAATTAGCATGAAAAACCAGTAACATGCTGAGAAATATCATCTTCGACCTGGGAAACGTGCTTATTAGCTTTGTCCCTTCTGAATTCCTGAAGAAAAAAAACTACCCGCAAAATATCAGGAATACCATTCTCAACGACATTTTCAGAAGCGATGAATGGAAGATGCTCGACAACGGAGATATAACAACCAGGGAAGCTATTGATTCAATCACGCTTAAATCTACCTTAAAAAGGGAGGAAATAGCCCTTATTTTCAGTTTAAGGACCGAAGTAATGTTTCCCCTCGACAATAACGTAAGGCTCCTCCCTGCGCTTAAAAAACGGGGTTTCAGGCTATATTACCTTTCCAACTTCCCCCTTGACAGTTTTGAAGAGATCAGAAATGATTATTTCTTCTTCAGGCATTTCGACGGGGGAATTATCTCCTCCGAAGTAAAACTGTCAAAACCTGACCTGCGGATATTTAAACTGTTTCTTGACAAATATTCACTTTTGCCTGAGGAGTGTCTTTACATTGACGATCTGGAGGAAAATGTTGATTCTGCACGATTGGCAGGTATGAAAGCTTTAACAACTTTTGGTTCAGAAAGTATTTCGGATCTGCTCGAGAAGGAACTGGGAAATTTTAATCCCCTCTGATTCCAAAAATCCTTACCTCCCGTCAGTCAGCAAATAAATATTCAATTCTCGCAGGGTTGACAGACCTGAAAATACGTTTTATTCATCTGTTTCAGAGAGAATTGGATTATATTATCTCCGATGTTGGTTTGCCGCTCAGTCAGGATTGATTCCGGTAGAATTTTACCAGTTTTGCGGCCTTGTTGTTTCCTACCAGTCCGACAAGCGCTTTTTCCGTAGTTTTCCTGATCTCATCAGGCGAATTGAAATTCTTAAGCAGTATCTCCTTCGTTTTTGGTCCGATGCCTTTTATCTGATCCAGTTCCGATCTTGTCATATCTGATGAACGCTTGTCGCGGTGGAAATTTATTCCGAACCTGTGGGCTTCGTTCCTGAGCTGCTGGATCAATTTCAGGGTGTAGGTATTTTTGTCAAGATAGATAGGGACAGAGTCGCCGGGGAAGTATATTTCTTCGAGCTTTTTGGCAATGCCGATAACTGTAACTTTATCCTTTATTCCAAGTGCTGAAATGCTTTTCATCGCCGATGAGAGCTGTCCTTTTCCCCCGTCAATTATCACCAGCTGCGGAAGCGGCTGGCCTTCTTCGGTCATCCTCCTGTATCTCCTGAAGATCACCTCCTCCATTGAGCTGAAATCATCAGGCCCGGAAACGGTTTTAATATTGAAATGCCTGTAGTCCTTTTTGCTTGGCTTTCCATTCCTGAAGACAACACAGGCCGCGACGGGATTTGTTCCCATTATATTGGAATTATCAAAACACTCTATGTGAAGCGGCGGTTCAGGCATGTGAAGGTCGTTCTTCACCTTCTCAAGGTTTTTACCGGTCCTGGCTTCAGGGGTGTGCTCGAGTAATTTTTTCTTCTGCTCGAGCTTATAGTATAGTGCATTCCTTTCGGCAAGTTCGAGAAGTTTAAGCTTTTCGCCGATCTTTGGCACTGTGTATCTGACCCTGTCGAGCAGGATATCAGGCTTAAACGGGACAATTATTTCGGGGGAATCGCTTGAATAGCGTTGTCGTATCTCTGTAACGGCAAATCCCAGAAGCGATTCCTTCTCCTCGTCGATTTTCGATCTCAATTCAAGCGTAAAAGCCTGTATAACAGCACCTTCCACGACTTTTAAGTAATTTACATAGTATTTCTCGGCTTCCTGTGTAAAGGCAAACACATCCACATTTCTGATACTGTTGCTGACCACAGCCGATCGGCTGCGGTAATTTGTAAGGATGTCAATCTTCTCCTTGATTATCTGCGCCTCTTCAAAACGCAGTTCCCTTGAATATTCTGCCATTTTCCTTTTCAGGTATTCAGTTACCATAAGGATGTTTCCCTTCAGAATATCCCTGATCTGTACTATGCTTTCGTTGTAGTCATTCTCTGTCTGATAGCCTACGCAGGGACCCCTGCAGTTCCCTATGTGGTATTCAAGACAAACTTTGAACTTGCCTGCCGCTATGTTTGTTTCGGTCAGGCTTAGTGTACAAGTTCTCAGCTTATAGAGCCGCCTGATAAGTGTGATCAGGGTTTTGACCATGAGTCCCGAGGTGTACGGACCAAAGTAGAGCGATCCGTCCCTGATGACATTCCTCGTACTGAACACCCTCGGAAATGGCTCCTTTTTAATGCAGATCCAGGGGAATGTTTTATCATCCTTCAGAAGTATGTTGTACCTGGGCTGGTGTTTCTTAACCAGATTATTCTCAAGTAACAGCGCATCTGATTCGTTTTCCACGACAATATGTCTGACATCGGCTGCTTTTCTGAGCATTACCGTGGTCTTTCCCGACTGGTTCTTTGCAAAGTACGATGTTACACGTTTCCGCAGGTTCCTGGCTTTCCCGATGTAAATGACCTTTCCAAAAGCATCAATGAACTGGTACACTCCCGGATTATCGGGCAGGGATGCAAGGATCCGGATATGGTCTTCGACTAATGACATATAAATGCTAAAGGGCAAAGGTAATAAATGAAATCAGGATTGCTTCGTCTCCCTCTTACGAAGGATCGCAATGACCGTGCCACTGTCTCGCTATTCTATTGTGCCATTTTCAATGACAATTAACATTCACGGTCATTTCAAGAAGCCACGATTAATCGTGGCGAAGCAAACTCAATCAACAAACAACGGAACATGTTTAAATGCCTTTCCGTCAAACAATCCCCTGTCACTAAGCTTCAGTTCCGGTATCACCAGCAGCGCCATAAATGAGAGTGTCATGAAAGGTGCAGACATTTTGCATCCAAGCTTTTTTACCATGTCTGAGAGTTTTTCATATTCTGATGCCACTTCATTTACCGGCCGGTCCGACATAATTCCTGCAATATCAAGTCTTAGCGAGCTTATGTGACTTTTGTCACAGACAGTAAGAGCGCCTTTCATTTTAACTACCTCATTGACTGCTGCTGTTATGTCGTCATCGTTAGTTCCGATACAGATGATATTATGACTGTCATGGGCTACTGAGCTGGCGAATGCTCCCGATTTCATTCCGAATCCCCTTATGAACCCAACAGCCGGGGGAGCATCATTGTACCTGTCCTTGACAATTATCTTCAATATATCTGATCCTGTGTCTGATCCGGTTGAATCATCCCAGGTTGCCTGTGCAATGAGCTCCCTGGTGAACAGTTCACCATCAAAAGCCTCAATCACCCGTATTTTTTTTGATTTTGCCGTAACCCTGATATCATCCCTCTGAATTTCGGAGCATCTGAATTTGTTTATTGGCACTGAGCCTGAATAATCAAACAGCACCCTGCCGTCATCAAATACTTTCTCTCCATTGATCCAGGTCTGGAGGATTTCCATCTTATGATAATCGGCTGTAACAATAAAATCAGCCGGCTGGCCGGGCATCAGGAGACCGGCGCTAAGGCCGTAATGGCTGACAGGATTGGACGTACAACTCCTTATAACATCAAACAGATTGTAGCCTTCCGAAACAAGCCTGGCCACAAGTTTATTGATGTGGCCATTCACAAGCATCTCGGGATGGATATCATCGCTGCACAGCATTAACATTTCCGGGTGGCTTTTGTAAAGATCTTTAAGTTCATCAAGGTTCCTTGCAGCGCTTCCCTCCCTTATCAGTATTTTCATTCCCAGACCCAGCTTTTCCCTTGCTTCTGCAATAGTACTGCATTCATGATCTGTTGAGATTCCGGCGGAAACATACTTTTTCAGCATCTCCCCCGTAAGCCCGGGTGCATGGCCGTCAACCGGCTTCCCGTATTTTTTTGCGGTTTTAATTTTGCTCCTGACATCCGGATCATCATATATCACACCAGGGAAATTCATCATTTCAGCAAGGTATTTTATTTCATCCATTTTGAGAAGATCATCCGTTTCCTTCGGCCCGATCGTAGCACCGCTCGATTCAAACGAAGTTGCCGGTACGCACGAAGGAGCTCCGAAGTTGAATTTAAGGGGCACTTTCCTGGCATCATCTATCATATACCTGACACCTTCCATTCCGAGCACGTTTGCAATTTCATGAGGATCCGACACGGTTGCTACTGTTCCACGTGAAACACCCGCCAGCGCAAAGGCTCCCGGGGTCACCATCGAGCTTTCAATATGAACATGCGCATCTACAAGTCCAGGCATAATGTAATGATCAGGACATGTACTCACCCTTTCAATGCGTGTAATAATTCCGTTATTAAAATGCACTTCGGCAGGATAGATCTCCCTATTATGAATGTCTATAAGTTTGGCCGCTATATTCAAAATGTTGAAGAAGTTAATTCATTGCAAATGTACAAATATAATCGTAGTTGTGCCTGCATTGAGCACCCCCTTTGATTGCCGCCAAAGGCAATTCTGCATAATTCAGGCACCCCCCTTTGATTGCCGCCAAAGGCAATTCTGCATAACTCAGGCACCCCCCTTTGATTCCCCCCAAAGGCAATTCTGCATAATTCAGGCACCCCCTTTGATTCCCCCCAAAGGGGGGAAAAATCTCCGGATGTAACTAAGCTTTGTGGGGAGCAATGGGCCTTCTCCCCCTCTGGGGGAGATGCCGACGAAGAAGGCAAAGAGCATTTCAGCCTGATTCATGCACCCCCTTTTGATTCCCCCCAAAGGGGGGAAAAATCTCCGGACGTAACAGTGCTTTGTGGAAGCAATGGGTCTTCTCCCCCTCCGGGGGAGATGCCGACGAAGGAGGCAGAGGGGTCTTCGAAGTGTCCAGAAAGGACAACGGGGGGAGATGCCGACGAAGGAGGCAGAGGGGTCTTCGAAGTGTCCAGAAAGGACAACGGGGGGAGATGCCGACGAAGGAGGCAGAGGGGTCTTCGAAGTGTCCAGAAAGGACAACGGGGGGAGATGCCGACGCAGGAGGCAGAGGGCAATTCTGCATAATTCATGCACCCCCTTTTGATTCCCCCCAAAGGGGGGAAAAATCTTCGGACGTAACAGTGCTTTGTGGGAAAACAGAGTTTTCTCCCCCTCCGGGGGAGATGCCGACGAAGGAGGCAGAGGGGTCTTCGAAGTATCCAGAAAGGACAACGGGGGGAGATGCCGACGAAGGAGGCAGAGGCAATTCTGCATAATTCAGGCACCCCCTTTTGATTCCCCCCAAAGGGGGGAAATACTTCTTCTCAGTTATAACACTAAATTGACGGAAATAATTTTTCAATGCAATAAATTGAAATTACAATTAGTAATAAACTAATAGATTTAATTCAAAGATATGTTCCACGTGGAACATTTATCTTCCTAAGTACATCAGCAGTATGCTGATATCCGAAGGTGATACTCCACTTATTCGTCCGGCCTGTCCAATATTTACAGGTTTTATCCTTGAGAGCTTTTGCCTAGCCTCCGTTGAAATAGATAATAATTCGGTATAATCAACATCGTCGGGAATCATAACATTCTCGAGTCGTTTGATTTTTTCAGCGACTATTTTTTCCCTTTGAATATATCCCTCATACTTTATCCGGATTTCTGCAGATTCAATTACTTCATTAATCAGATCAGAATCTTTTATCCCAAGTTCCCCGAGGCTGTCAATTTCTTTAAGAAATTCCTTAAGGACCACCTGTGGACGGGTTGCAATGCCCACCGCCTTTACTTTTTGATTTATTGGAGTTGTCCCTATCCTTGAGAGGTAATTGTTTATAATATCCGGTTCAAGCCTCTTGTTTTCAAGTATTCCGATAATTTCTTCAACCAGAAGTCTCTTTCTCTCCAGCTTCATTATCCTCTCCTTACCCGCCAGTCCTATCGAGTATCCTTTTTGCGAGAGCCTTTCATCGGCATTATCCTGCCTGAGTAAAATTCTGTACTCCGCCCTTGCTGTAAACATCCTGTATGGTTCATCCACACCTTTCGTTACAAGGTCATCAATAAGGACGCCTATGTATGATTCATCCCTTCCCAATACAAAGCTTTCCTCACCTCTGATATTCAGCACTGAATTGATCCCTGCTATCAGGCCTTGCGCAGCTGCTTCTTCATAACCTGTTGTTCCGTTTATCTGACCCGCAAAGTAGAGCCTTTCAATTCTTTTTGTCTCGAGAGTATGTTTCAGTTGTGTAGGTTGAAAAAAATCATATTCGATCGCATATCCCGGACGGAAAATTTCAGCTTTTTCCAATCCGGGCACCTTTCTCAGCGCCTTAAGCTGAACTTCAAGAGGCAGGCTGCTCGAAAAGCCATTTATGTAATATTCCACGGTTTCCCTTCCTTCCGGCTCAATAAATAATTGATGAGCCTCCTTGTCCTTAAAAGTAACAATCTTATCCTCAATGCTCGGACAGT
The DNA here is from genome assembly GCA_963737255.1 of uncultured Bacteroidales bacterium. GTDB lineage: Bacteria > Bacteroidota > Bacteroidia > Bacteroidales > VadinHA17 > LD21. The sequence continues at coordinate 54,886 of CAVTSB010000001.1, read as the reverse complement.
ATCTCGGACCTCTTCCTTTAATCCTTCCTGTGAATAGGGGGCTGAACTCCAGTCCCTTTCTCAGTTCCTCATGAACTTCTTCATTCGTGTGTGTTATAAAACAGCTTTTCTGGTCCGGAATTTCGAGGTAACCATTCATATATGAGAACGATTGCCCTTCGGTATCGCCTTTTTGTTCCGTCATTACTGAAAAATCGATCGTCCGTCCGTCCACTCTGGCGCTGGTTCCCGTTTTCATCCTTTCGACTTCGAATCCTGCCTCCCTTAACTGCTCGCTCAGCCCTACCGAAGCCTGATCCCCTGATCTTCCTCCTTCCAAATTCCTGAAACCAACATGCATCAAACCGTTTAAAAAAGTTCCGTTCGTAAGCACAACAGCCAGGGCGTAAAACTTTGTTCCAAAGCTAGTCTCGACTCCTGCTACCCTTCCTTTTTCAATTATGATCTTCTGAGCCTGCTCCTGCCATATAAAAAGATTATCAGTAGACTCCACGACCTTCCTCCATTCAATTGTAAACCTTTGCCTGTCGCACTGGGCCCTGGGACTCCACATTGCAGGACCTTTCGATTTGTTAAGCATCCTGAATTGTATCATGCTCCTGTCAGTAACGATCCCGCTCATTCCCCCAAGTGCATCAATTTCCCTCACTATCTGACCTTTAGCGATACCTCCCATCGCAGGATTGCACGACATTTGTGCAAGTTTCGTCATGTCCATTGTTATCAGCAGCGTTCGTGCACCCATAGTTGCTGCCGCATGAGCTGCCTCGCATCCGGCATGACCACCCCCGACAACAATTATATCATATCTGAATTCCATCTATTTATCCCTCCCATACTCTTCCAGTAAAATTTCCTGTCTCCTGAACATCTTATTCCTCTCTTCATCTGTTGTGTCGGTGTAACCGCAAAGGTGAAGGATTCCATGAACCATTACCCTTAAAACCTCTTCATCTCTCTTCACACCATAAATCCCGGAATTCCTCCCAACGGTGTCAATACTGATATAGATCTCACCGCTTATCTCAATTTCTCCCTTACTATTAACAAATGAAATCACATCTGTATAATAATCATGCCCGAGAAATTTGATGTTGATTTCAAGCAGCCTCTCATCGCCTGTGAAGATAAAATTAAGGTCACCAGGCACTTTATCTTCACCCAGGATGACCTTTTCCAGAAATTTCCTGATTTTCCCTGCTCCTTTTAACCTGAATTCTACTTCATCATAAAAGATCTTAATACTCAAATAGTTACCTCCTTAAAGTTCATAGTTACACTATTTCCTTTTTCATTAAAACTAATTGAATCAGCAAGTTTCTTCATAAGAAACACACCGCGTCCGCTTAACTCCTCAATATTTTCCGGCATGGTAGGATCCGGGATTGCGGCAGGATTGAATCCCGGTCCTTCATCCGTGACGGTTATTATCATTTCATTCTTATCAAATGTGATTTCCACATCAACCATTTTCTGAGGGTTAGCCTTATTGCCATGAGTTATGGCATTATTCACGGCCTCGAGGGTCGCAACCAATATCTTACCGTAATTATCCTGGTTCACGCCTATTGAACCGGTAATTTCGTCAATTGCATTTTCAATGACCCTCAGATTGGTCATGACCGATCCTATTTTCAGTCGTTTGTACATCTTTGCCATACTATAGCAATTTTACCCTTTATACAGTAAAAGTTATGCAAGTTCTATTTTTTTTTCGATATCCACAATTCCGGGTCCATTTCATTCTGCTCCTCTGTGACCATAAATTTTAGAACTGCTTCATTACCCTTCTCAGAATCGTTGTAAACCTCTCCGATCTCCTGTCCGGTTTCTATCCTGTCTCCTTTTTTCACTTTTATATTCACAAGATTTGAATACACGGTATAATATTTCCCATGCCTTACGATAATTGTCATATTGACACCCTGGATTGAAACTACACTTGCAACAATCCCTTTAAAAACACTTTTTACAGGTGTATTTCCAACGCTTGTAATCTCAATATCACTGTTCTTTTCGGTAACGTACTTAAGGACCGGGTGGCTGTGAACTCCAAAACGTGCCGTTATAACGCCTTTATCGACAGGCCACGGTAACCGCCCCTTATTCTCCAAAAAGTCATCACCCAAAATCTTCTGTTCAGGGCTTACATTGGCTTTTGCACTTCTTTTTCTCTCTTCCTCTATTACTTTGGCTATCTCCGATTCGATCCTTCTTGCTATCCGCTTCTTCTCCTCAAGTTCCCGTTGCAGCTGCTTTTCCTTATTGCTTAATGACTTTACAATTCTTTGCTTCCTGTTCTGTTCGCCCTGCAACAGAATCTTCTGCTCCTCCTGCCTCGACTTAAGCTCTGAAATTTTACTCAGGTCAGCCTCCAGCTTTTTACGTGAAATCTCTACCTCATTTTTCAGGTCCACTATCAATTCTGTTTCATTCCTCCTGAATTTTGTCACCTGTTGAAGGTACTTCAGTCTTTTGTATCCCTGGTTGAAATCTTTTGCCGACAAAATATAACCTATTTCTGAGTTACCTTTGGATGATCTGTATGAATTAAGCACAGCCTTTTCATAATCCTTTCTCAATACCACCAGATCGCTTTCCATCATGCTAATAGCCAATGTATTAAGGCTGATCCTGTTATTTAACAGATCTATCTCCTCCTTCAATCCGTTCAGGACATTCTCACGCAAATTCAATTTATTCCCTATAATCCTTAATTCGCTGAGGCCTTCGCTTTTCTCCCTGGCCGTCTCCTTCAGCAGATTGTCGACATAGGATATCTCTTCCATTGTCTTCCTCCGCTGATCTTCAAGCTCAGCTTTTGTCTGACAAAAAAGAGCCAGGGCAGTTACAAAAAATGCAGCAACACTAATTACGAATTTCCTCATTTCAGATAAACCACTTCAAATTCCTTACCCGGAACAAAATCAATTTCACCGTTCCATCCAATTTCCGCGTCTTCAATCTCTACGATTATTTTCAAGCCGCTAAGGTCATCACTCAATGAAACTACCTGAGGTACGATGGCACCATTCATGCTCCTGAACCTGCTGAATGCCATACTTATATTCCCGGTTGTAAGCCCTCCTTCAAAATATGCCTCAGTGACCTTTTTCCTGTTGCAGTCAATTTTATAGTCAACCCTCCGGTCATCCAGCGTATAACTGCCACTATAAAACCCATTATTGCAATTTAATATCCTTTTCTCATCCTTATTTTCAATAATAAAATCACCAAGCAGGGCGAAGATCATATCGGATGAAATTCCGTACCTGGACTGCAGCTTTTCGGGACTGCCTGTAATAAGCCTTTTATTAAACCTGTCATTAATAAGCAGCGTATCTTCTGTCAGGTAAGCCCTTGCTGCTTCAATTCCAAGCTTTGACTTTACAGTTATAAGAAGCGTGTAAGGCGATTTGTACCTGATATTTGCGCTGAACTGACTTGTGACATTGTCCTTTGTCAGGGAGATATTTGCTTTTCTTATAAAGAAATTGCGCCCTGACAAATTATTTGCAGTAATTGATGAAGCAATATCCGAAGTCCCGCCTGTTCTGGCTGAGCTAACTTTTTTGCTTCCTGTTCTTCTCGACACGGAACACGATTCCGAGAAGAGAATTAAAACTATCAGTAATAAACTTATCTTTTGCAATTTTCTATCTCTTTTTGAAGATTTGATTTTGATTTGTCGAGCGTTAATGCAGTTTCCCATTTAACAACTGCGTCCTTGCATTTCCCCATTTTTTTTAGGATAAACCCGTAATGCTCATACCATTCCGCGTCATCCTTTTCCCCCGAGCCAATAATCTCTTCCATAATTTTTGCGGCTTCGCGGGTTTTACCCCGCTTATAAAGGACCCACGCATATGTATCAAGAAAAGTCGTGTTATCCTTCTCCTTTTCAATCACTTCCTTTGCCATTTCTTCAGCTTCCTTAAGCCTCATATCCTGCTCTGCAAGGTAATATGCATAGTTATTCATGACAGTCAGATCCGAGTTGTTCAGTTTCAGGGCTTCATCAAATGCCTTAAAGGCCTCTTCGAAGTTTTTCATCCTGTAATAAACATCCGCCCGCATCGTCTGAACCTGAAGTTTTATTTCCTTGCTGTCACCGGCCAGTATATCTGCCTTCCTTAACTCTTCAAGGGCGACTTCGAAATTTTTGTTTTCCATAGCCCCGCTGGCATAGAGGATCTTGGCCAGAACCGACCTGTTGAATTTCGTTGAGCACTCTTTTCCTTTCTCCTGCAGCTTGCCAAATTCCTTCATATCATAATAAACAAGCAGCAGTTTTTCCCATGCATAATAGTTATCAGGATTTTCCCGGATGATCTCTTCAAGCCTTGATGCCGCATCAGCAAGTTTTCCCTCTTTCTGAAGCACATCCGGTCTGAGCAGTAAAATCAGGTCATCATTCATATAGTTAGCCTCCAGAACCATTGCAATAACCTCAAGCTTCGGGCCAAAGTCCTTTATTATCTCACTATTCCCGATAAGATCAGCCAGCAGTGATACCTTTTCTTCCCTGGTGATCTTGCCATTCAGCATCACCGTGTTTAAAAGGTTTATCAGTTCTTCATAATTCTTCTGGGAAACAAGAAAATCACACAGTGAGAGTTGTATCTGCGGGTTGTCAGGATTCCGGTCCATCAGGCGTTTAAAGATTTCCATGGCTTTTGAATTATCCCCTTCTCCCCTGTAAACTTCAGCCAGAAGGCCATTAAAGAGTATATTGTCAGGCTCCTGTTTTAAAAGCTCCTCAACTTTTATCCTGGCTTCCCGGTACTTCTTTTCAGCCATAAGGTTGCTTATCAGTGAAAGCGTTGTACCCTCGTTAACTCCATACTTTTCGTCGAATCTGTTCAGTATTACCCTCGCTTTATCAAACTTTCTGTTTTCAGTATACAGATTTGCCAGGGCAACCTGCAATCCCTCCTTTTCAGGAAATGTTTTTACAGCATTCTCATAGCAAACAATTGCGCTGTCAAGGTTTTTCTCCTGGTAGTAGACACTTGCCAGAGTCATCAGATACCATAAGTTTCCCGGCTCTATCTCAGATGCCCGTTTCATATATTTTTTACCGTTCTGAAGGTCCCCGGAATTCAACATTATCTGTGCCATCTGATAATAAGTTGCATCACTTTCAGGGTCTACAAGAAGCGCCTGTTCGAAATATTTGAGGGCATCACCTGTATTACCCATGAGCTTTTGTCTGGTAGCCTCAGCATAAATATAGTTGAAGCCGGCCTGGTCATACTCCTTCCCCGCTTTTCCGGGCCTGAATCCGGGTATTATCTTTCTGCTGCACGACGAAACCGGTATCATGAGCAGTAACAGCAGGATTAGTAAATTCTTCACGTTATTCATCATCAATGCTTTCCGGTGTGGCCAAAGCCTCTCAGAGATAATATCCTCCTCAATGTTTGCCCTGATATCCATCCCTGCGGCATGCTCTGTTGTATACTCAGCCAATTTGTATTTCGACTTATTTATTATTTTAATTTTCATGCGCTGCTTCTTCTGAAGAAAACTGTTACAACTTTATCCTTGTACTGGGCATAAACTATAAAACTGGCAATCAATATCGTATTTATAACAAGTTCAGACGCCAGCCCCGGATAGCTGAAATACTGCGCAAAAGCCACCATTCCTGTCGCTATCAGAAAATAGGGGATATATTGCTTCATATTATAATCAACCTTATACTTTTTCTCCGCAAAAATAAAGGATAAGATTATCATTGCTCCATACGAAGCTATATGAGCCCATGCGGAAGCCATATATCCATAAGCCGGTATGAAGATCACATTTACAAGAACGGTGATCAATGCGCCTGCAAAGGTAATATAAACTGCATAAATTGTAAGATCGTTCAGTTTGTACCAGATACTGTGGTTTATATAGATACCGTAAAGAAGGTATCCCATGCTTATAATCGGAACAACTACAATTGCCTCCCTGTAATTAAAATCAATAATATACTGGAATAAAGAAATATAGAGATTGATACCAATAAATACAAAAAGCATTATTATTATAAAATATTTCATAATGTAAGCGTAGGTTTCCTTTGCATCCGCCGCTTTTGCCCTTTCAAAAAAGAATGGCTCGGCCGCGAATCGGAACATCTGGATAAAGAGGGCCATCAGAACTCCGATCTTATATCCCGCGCCATACTTGCCCACGACCGATAAACCATCAGCCTCGCCGATCATTCTTCTCAGAATAATTTTATCGAGTGCATCATTTATTGAGCCGCTTAAACCTGCAAGCAACAGGGGGTAGGAATAACTTACCATTCTGTACCACAACCCTGTGTCGAACCTGAATTTAGTTTTAAGAATTACAGGCAGCAGCAATGCAAGCGTTACTCCGCTTCCGATCAGGTTGGCAAGGAACACATAACCTACCTTGTAGTCAGGATTGTAAGCATTTCTGAACCAGCCGGTGCTTTTCTCCCATATTCCCGGAGCTATTCTAAGAAGAAAGATCACAATTCCGATCGTGACAAGCACATTCACAATCTTAATGACACTGAACTGTAACGGCTTGTTTTCCCTCCTCAATCTTGCAAAAGGAATTGAACTAAAAGCATCAATTGCCACGATCCCTGCAAACATCCTGATGTAATCATGATTGTTTTCATACTTCATCAGCGCTGAAACAGGCGTTATAAAGATATTGACAACAAGTACAAACAACACTGAAGTCACCAGCAGGCTTATAAGTGCGGTGCTGTAAACCTTTTCAGGGTCCTGGCTTTTCTGGGAAAACCTGAAGAATCCTGTTTCCATGCCGTATGTAAGGATCACAAGAAGAAGTACCATCCATGCATATAACTCGGTAATAACACCATACGCGCTTGTATTGTCAGAAAAAATCCTTGTGTAGAAGGGGGTCATTATGGCATAATTCAAAAACCGGGGAATGATGGTCCCCAGTCCGTAGATCAATGTCTGCCCTGCAAGTTTTCTGACTTCGTTCATGTCTGAAAATATGATGACAAATATAGCTCTATTGAGTCATTCGGCCGTTGCTGCAATCTGTTTCCCAAAAAAACATTCATTTGAAAACCAATCTTTTTGGGTATCGGTCAAAGTTAAATATCTTTGCACATTATTTTCAGCACGTTATTAACCAAAAAACGGTTTTCATGAACACAACTGTAAAACAATTTGTTAGTATCATTCTTTTTTTGGTGGTAGTCTCCTGCAGTGCTCCGGGAGTCAATGAGAACGTAGTGGTTTCAATCCAGACCACGCTTGGAGACATCAAAATCATACTCTATGACAGCACTCCGATCCACCGCGATAATTTCGTCAAACTTGTCAACATGGGTTTTTACGACGGTATTTCATTTCACCGGGTAATAAAGGACTTTATGATACAGGCAGGTAACCCTGCCACCAGGTCCGGTTTGACAAAGGAACAGCTTGACACTCTTGACAGCTATACTATCCCTGCTGAGTTCCGCAAGGAATATTATCATAAAAAGGGAGCAGTTGCGGCTGCACGCCAGGGAAATGACGTAAATCCCGATATGCGGTCATCCGGAACCCAATTTTATATCGTACAGGGGATCAGATATACGGACAGCGAACTGGCTGCGGCACAGGATCGCATCAACAGCAATATCAAACAGGGCCTGTTCGCAAAGCTTATAAAGGAAACGGCCGATAGTGCACGGATGGCCGGTGTACCGCTGCTGGACAGCGAAATCCAGGAACGCGCTTCAATTAAAATGTTCGGGTACCTGTCAACTGCAGGTGATTTTAAATTTACCGAAGCCCAGGTAAATGACTATAAGACCATCGGCGGCGTTCCGCGTCTTGATGCCACCTACACTGTTTTCGGTGAAGTAATTGAAGGATTGGAGGTTGTCGATAAGATCGCCTCAGTTCAAACCGGCCAGGCTGACAAACCTGTGAACGATGTCAAAATCATTAAAATGAAAATTACAAACAAGTAAGCAATAGCAGAAAAAATTGAATTAATATGCTTGAAAGAATTAAGAATTTGCTTGACGAGATCGGACTCGCAAAAGTAAATACAACGGAAGAGCTTGAATCCTTCCGTATTAAATACCTGAGTAAGAAGGGACTCATTTCGGATCTTTTCGAAGACTTCAGAAACGTACCTGCAGAACATAAAAAGGAAGTGGGGCAGAAACTTAATGAATTGAAGCAGAAAGCATTTGAACGATTCAACAGCCTGAAGGACGAAATCAGCACAACGGAGGATGCATCGACGGAGAATGATCTTACAAGGACAGCCTATCCCTTTAATTCCGGTTCGAGGCATCCTATCTCAATCGTGAGAAGGGAAATAATCGAAATCTTTGCAAGGATCGGTTTCACAGTGTCTGAAGGCCCTGAAATAGAAGATGATAATCATGTATTCACAAAGCTTAACTTTGCGCCAGAGCACCCTGCCCGTGATATGCAGGACACTTTTTACATTTCAAGGGCATCAGTTGAAGATTCTGACCCTGGCGACATCCTTCTGCGTACCCATACTTCGTCAGTCCAGGTAAGGGTGATGGAAAACCAGAAACCACCAATCCGCACCATATCTCCCGGAAGAGTCTTCAGGAATGAGGCAATCTCGGCGCGGGCCCATTGCATATTCCATCAGATAGAAGGACTCTACATAGATGAAAATGTCTCATTTGCTGACCTCAGGCAAACGCTTTTATTCTTTGCAAGGGAATTGTATGGCAAGGAGACCAGGATCAGGCTGCGCCCTTCATATTTTCCCTTTACCGAGCCATCGGGTGAAATGGATGTAAGCTGCAGGATCTGTGGCGGAAAAGGATGTAATGTCTGCAAGTATACCGGCTGGCTCGAGGTCCTCGGATGCGGCATGGTCCATCCAAACGTCCTTGAAGCATGTAATATCGACAGTAAAAAATATACAGGTTTTGCTTTTGGTATGGGTATTGAAAGGGCCGCCATGCTAAAATACCAGGTTAATGACCTTCGACTATATTTTGAAAATGACATGAGGTTTCTCGATCAGTTCAAAACGGCATTGTAAACAATTATGAACATTAATTCCCGGGTATTAAATTCAAAAACCAAATAAGCAGGAAGATGAAAAATCATGATATTCATATTCCGCTTTGTGATAAGTGTGCACTGGAAACAGGATCGATTTTTAAACATCTGACTCCTGATGAGGTTGAAATGGTCAACTTTGAAAAGGAATTCAGGCAATACAAGCGGGGTGAGGTCCTGTACCAGGAAGGTAACCGGATCAGCGGCTTCTACTGTATTCACAGCGGAATCATTAAAGTATTTAAAACAGGATTTGACGGAAAAGAACAGATAATACGCTTCGCAAAGGCAGGGGAGATAATTGCTTACCGCAGTGTGCTCAGCAATGAGGTTGCGTGTACCTCAGCCAAAGTGATTGAAGATTGCCAGGTTTGTTTTATTCCTTCCGAAATTCTGACATCTCTTATTAAGACAAATCCGAACTATGCGATAGAATTGCTGAAGCTGGCCTGTCACGAGCTGGGCGAAGCAAATTCATTCATTACCGATATTGCCCAGAAGAGTGTCAGGGAGCGGCTTGCAGAAATACTTCTGCTGCTTGTCGATGATTTTGGGCTTGATGATCGGGAGTACCTGAAAATATCTCTTACAAGGGAGGAACTTGCCAATATTGTAGGAACGGCAACCGAATCGGTTATAAGGCTTCTTTCCGAATTCAAGACCGACAAGCTTGTCGAGCTTGATGCAAGAAAAATCAGGATAATTAACAGGAAAGGGCTCGAAAAGATAAGCAATGTTCTTGCCCGTCCATAGACGTTTTCATTAAACAATTGATCAGAATAAGGTGCCATTCGCATCGCGCCTGAACTGCCTCCCGAGATGCCTGTAGGCGTGTTCGGTGGCCTCACGGCCGCGAGGGGTCCTTTTAAGATATCCCTCCTTTATCAGGAATGGCTCATATACTTCCTCAATGGTTCCGCCCTCTTCGCCAACTGCTGTTGAAATAGTCGTAATCCCAACAGGGCCTCCTCCAAACTTGTCAATGATCGCAGACAGGATCCTGTTGTCCATTTCATCGAGGCCATGCTGGTCGATATTCAAAGCTTTCAAGCCGAATTTTGTTATCGCGAGATCTATAATTCCTGAGCCTTTTACCTGTGCGAAGTCCCTCATCCTCCTGAGCAGGGCATTGGCTATTCGCGGTGTCCCCCTGCTTCGTCTGGCGATTTCGACTGCCGCCTCATGGTCAATACTGATATTAAGAATGCCGGCCGATCTTTTTACAATTCCGGTGAGCACCTCATGATCATAATACTCAAGATGAAATGTAATGCCAAACCTGGCTCTCAGGGGGCTGGTCAGCAGACCTGAACGTGTAGTGGCGCCGATCAGAGTGAAATTGTTCAGGTTAAGCTGGACTGAGCGGGCGCTGGGACCCTTGTCGATCATTATATCAATCTGGAAATCCTCCATTGCCGAGTAAAGGTATTCCTCAACCACGGGGCTCAGTCTGTGGATCTCATCAATGAAAAGAACATCACCTTCCTGAAGATTTGTAAGCAATCCGGCCAGATCGCCGGGTTTATCGAGCACCGGTCCCGAAGTGACCCTGAGATTTACCTGAAGCTCATTCGAAATAATTGAAGCAAGAGTTGTCTTTCCCAGACCGGGCGGACCGTGCAGCAATACATGATCAAGCGATTCGCCACGGTTCTTTGCAGCTGTCACGAAAACAACAAGATTTTCTATTATTTGTTTTTGTCCTTTGAAATCATCAAAATGCAACGGTCGAAGCTGCTTTTCAAATTCTTTGTCCGGGGCAATGATATTTTCCTTCCTGATGTTGAAATTATCTTCCATTTGGCAAAGTAACTACTTTATCAGCTTAACATCACTTTCCGGAAGATCAATTTTAATGCCGTTAATACTGAATTCAATATCGTCTTTGAATGTAATGGCAAGCAGGGTATTGCCCTCCTCATCATATTTTTTCCAGGTTCTCTGCCGTATTCCCATTCTGTAAAACTGCTCCTCTTTTATGCGGCCATTCTCGTGATATATTGTTTGCTGGCCATCCGGGTTTCCCTGGACATAGCTTCCCTTGAATCTTGTTTTGCCGTCAGGATAGTACGATTTCCATAATCCGTCGCGTAATCCAACAATATATTTCCCCTCTTCGGTATTATCACCCGATTTGTACTTCCATTCCCCGTTCTTTTCACCATCAAGGTACTGGCCCTGGGAAATAATTTCTCCCACGGGAGAATACTCGGTATAGGCACCGTCGCGGACGCCCTGGAAATACTCCTCTTCTCTAAGTATTGACCCGTTCTCATAATACCATTTCCATAATCCGTCAGGTCTGCCGTTATTATACGAGCCCGTTTGTTCAAGCTTTTCAGCGGTGGTATAGAATCTCCATACACCAGTTCGCCTGTTATCGGTAAACTGACCTTCGGCCTGAACTTTTCCGTCAGGAAACAGGTACTTCCATTTGCCATTGCGGTTACCTGCCTCATCAACAATCCCTTCTTCAAGAAGAAGTCCGTTATCGTTGTAAATAAATGAGTTGGTCACCTTCCCATCAGCATTGAATTCCCTGTGGATACCTACCGGCACCTGGTTCCTGTAGGGTCCGCTGTAAATTATCTTACCATTATCATCACGTTTTGTCACCATTTCAATATCAGGTGCATCCTCAACCCTCGATTTAACTATGGAGCCATTCTCGTACAACATTGTCAGGGCTAATCTTCCCCGGTCGTCATATTCCTTGTAATAACCATGGAGCTGATCATCCTTGTATGTTGACTCTGTTTTTATACTTCCGCCCGGATAGAACTCTTTCCATTCACCCTGTTTAAGACCCTTGGCATCGGTCCTGTTAATCCTTTCACGGCTGACCAGGAAATCATTGTTGTATTCAAGGAGGGTTATGATGTTTCCGTTTTTGTCAAATTCCTTTGACAGGCCCTCTTTTTTTCCGGCATTATAAGTTATTGTTTGCTGTACTTTTCCGTCGGGAAAATAGAAATAGGCCATACCTTCCCTCCTGTCGCCGGCGTAAAGTTCCTTTGACCATACATAAACACCTTCGGCCGGATCCTTTTTGTATTTGTAGTAATAACCGTTCTTCCTCCCTACAAGGTAATTTATCTTTTCCGTTGTGTCACCGGCCTGATCAAAGAAAACCCAGACACTGTCAAGAAGAAAACTTGTTCTTTTTCCTTCCGATTTTTTTATTCCGGTCACATAATAACTTGTCCAGAAACCTTCCGGCTTTCCGTTTTTTATTAATCCCTCGCTCGATGTTGATCCATTGGGATACCTGAATACCTGATATCCGTCCCGAAGCCCCTGCTCGTCCTGCCCGAAGGCTGAAACTACTGATAACAAAATAACAATTGAAAGTAAAATTCTTTTCATTTTATAGACCAAGTTTTTCCGATATTTCCATCATTCTCCTGATAGGCTTTCCAGCTTTTTCGATGACACCACTATCGATTACTATTTCAGGTTTTTCATCTCTCAGGCATCTGTAAATTTTTTCAATTGATATAAGCTTCATAAAATTGCACTCGCTGCAGCCGCATGTTGAATCTCTTGGCGGTGCAGGAATAAATTTCTTCGAAGGGCTTTCACGCTTCATCTGGTGAATTATCCCCGGTTCGGTAGCTACAATATAAGTTTGCGAATTATCTCCCTTTGTAAACTGTAAAAGAGCCGAGGTGGAGCCGATAAAATCTGATACCATCCTTACAGGAAGTTCACATTCAGGGTGAACTATGATCTTTGCTTCCGGATTATCTTCCTTCAATTGAAGTATTGCTTCAAGCGAAAACTCTTCGTGAACATGGCATGCGCCTTTCCATATTACCATGTCGCGCCCGGTCTTGTTCATGATGTAATTTCCAAGATTCCTGTCAGGAGCAAAAATTATTTTTTCATCCGGTGGGAGAGATTCTATTATCTGAACTGCATTTGATGATGTGCAGATTATATCTGAAAGGGCTTTAATGTCAGTGTTTGTATTGACGTATGTTATCACTGTCCTGCCCGGGTTTTTCTTTATGAACTTTTTAAATTCCTTTTCACTGCAAGAATCTGCAAGGGAGCAACCTGCATTCATATCGGGCAGCAGAACTTTTTTTGATGGAGATAGTATCTTGGCAGTTTCAGCCATGAATCTGACACCTGCGAACAGAATAATATCGGCATCATTTGCAGCTGCCTTTTGCGAGAGGGCCAGGCTGTCGCCAACGAAATCCGCAATATCCTGAATATCACTTGTCTGATAATAGTGTGCAAGGATTATTGCATTCTTCTTCTCCTTAAGTTCTTTTATTTCTGAGATATAATCTATATGTTCGTCAATTGTCATTGTGAGTATTTTCTTATAAATACATCCTCTGCCTTTCTCGCCCCCTACCCCCCGAGGGAGTTATAAAAGTCCGCTTTAGGGGATTCAGGTGTGAAATGGCAGGAGTTAAAAGGTATTTAATGATTTTATTAACATCTATATTTTAAAATCATATTAAATTTAAATTTCTTATGATAATAATAATGTCCTGTTAATAGTGTTGAAACAAAAATCATTTTTTCCTTTTAAATATCGGTATCATTATCGCGTAAACAAATTTTCAACAGCTCAAAAAACATACCATTTTTGGAAATCAGTTAATTAGTAAAATAATTAACAATTGTTAATACCGGGTTGCTGATACCTGACTTACAACAAAAGTAAAGGTTTTACTGTTTATTTAAGGTTTATAGTTTGACTTTATTTCATTATAACTTTCACTTATATCCGCTTACCCTCTTAGAATCATTCTTAATAGTTGAAAAGCCACGACTTTTCAGAACTTAGGAAATAAGTATTTACAAAAGTATTAACATGGACATGCAGGATAGGTTCAATTAAATGCAGGGCATTTATGGGGGGAAGAAAATAAAAATCTGAAAGATCTATTTACCAGCCTCATAAAACAATTCTTTGCCGGATATGTTTGTATATTAAAGCTGTTGGTAACATAGATAAAAGATAAAAGGCTATTTATTTCTTTTATAAGATCAATTATATTATTTTGCATATATTTTGATTTGAATGTTTAAATGAATTCAGGTGAAAAGAAAGAAAGTCGCGATAGTGTCAGACCATGCGGGTTATTACCTTAAAGAAAAGCTGCTGAATTATCTAAGGAATGAGAATATTGAGCTTAAGGACCTGGGAAGTAATTCTCCTGAGGCTGTTGATTATCCCGATTTTGGGCATCCCCTGGCAAATGCGGTTTCCACAGGAGAATATGAGCTTGGAATATCCATATGTGGAACAGGCAACGGGATCAACATGACAGTGAACAAGCATCCGGGGATACGGAGCGCCCTTTGCTGGAACGAAGAGATAAGCAGGCTGGCAAGAGCTCATAATGATGCAAATATCTGCGCATTGCCTGGCAGGTTTATAAATGAATCGGAGGCTTATCTTATAGTTAAAACCTTTCTGAATACCGAATTCGAAGGCGGCCGGCATAAACGGCGCATTGACAAGATTCCTTTAAAAATGTATTGATATGCTCTCAAACTCATGCCGGTATGGAATCAGGGCCGTTATTTACCTTGCCGGAAAAGATCTGAAAAAGGGAAATGTGGGAATTAAACAAATCTCAGCTGATCTGGGGCTGCCAACCCCGTTCCTGGCAAAGATACTTCAGCTTCTGGCCAAACACAGGATACTCAGTTCGACGAAAGGACCCAACGGAGGTTTCATCCTTCTGAAGAGACCTGAATCAATTACGCTTATCGAAATCGTGAAAATCATAGATGGCGATGGCATTTTCAAAAATTGCATCATCGATGCCGGACTATGCAAGAATTCAAAACAATCAAAGAAACCGTGCCCCGTTCATGACGATTATTCAAGGGTAAGGGGTGAACTCGTAAATTTGTTCAGGAGTAAAACAATTGCTGAACTCGTTGTGAAGGCGGATCACCTGGAGAGAATTCTGAACTGATAATTCTATTTCTGCCTGTGGTATGGACTGATAAACAGCCAGATGACCAGGGCTGCGGAAACTCCCGCCGAATTAAACAGGATATCAAGGATATCAGCTTTTCGCGTGGTTGTTATCCCCGATTGCAACAGCTCGATCAGGCTTCCGAAAAAAAAGGGAATCAATGCCACGAGTATCAGCTGCCGGGTATTTTCAAAATAATTCCTGTGTTCGATAATTATTACTGACATCAGGAAAAAGTAGAGTCCGAAATGAACCATCTTATCCAGGTAAGGGATATCGAACAGGCCGGCACTTTCGAATGTCTTTGCATTTGCCAGGCTCAGATAAAGTATTATAAGTGATACAAGTATTGAAAACTTATTTCTCCAGACCATTTTAATATGTTTGTGGCAAATTTAGACATTAGAATGACAATATCTTATTAATTTTAGGCTTTGCATCCGGACGTCATGGCAGGTATCTATCTTCATATTCCCTTTTGTAAAAAGCTTTGCTCGTATTGTGATTTTTATCATATTACATCTACGACTGATAATCAGGATTTTATAGATGCAATTGTAAAAGAGGCTTCACTGCGGAAAGAGTATACCGGCAATGATCAGATCTCCACAATTTACTTTGGAGGAGGAACCCCGTCAGTGCTGGCTCTAAGCCAGGTAAAAGAAATACTTGTCAGGCTTGAACAACTCTACAGAGTTGATGAAAACTGTGAGATCACATTTGAAATGAACCCCGACGATGTGACGTCTGAGTACCTGCGTGGACTTAAAGATCTGAAAATAAACAGAGTAAGTCTGGGAATTCAGTCATGGAGAAATTCCGACCTTAAATTGCTCAACCGCCGTCATGATGCCGGACAGGCAGCGAAGGCCCTTGAAGAGACATTTAAAGCCGGATTCAATAATGTTACAATTGACCTGATTTACGGCTTACCCGGTATGAAAACCAAAGACTGGTCCTCCAATCTTGACATCAGTTTCTCTTACGATATCAAGCACTTATCTGCCTATCACCTGACAATTGAAAAGGGCACTGTTTTCGCGAAAATGAAGGAAAAGGGGTTGCTTTCGGAAATCGACGAGGAGGAAAGCAGTTCGCAGTTTAACATGCTTATCGAAAAAGCAACCTCAGCAGGTTTTATACATTATGAAATATCAAACTTCGGCAAGCCGGGTTTTTTTTCAATTCATAATTCAAACTACTGGAAGCAGGTAAACTATCTTGGACTTGGACCATCGGCGCACTCATTCAACGGGTATTCACGTCAGTGGAACATCAGGGATGTCAGGAAGTATATAAACGCTGTCAGTTCGGGTACTCTTTTATTTGAGAAGGAGGATCTTGATAAGAGAATCCGGTTTAATGAGTACATTATGACATCCTTACGGACAATGTGGGGAATTGATCTTGACTTTGTTGAAAATGTTTTTGACAAGGAGGGTTACGATTACATCATCAACCTGGCGGGAAAGCTGATTGACTACGGTCTTATGAAACAGGAAAAAAATACCCTGGTCCTTACGAACCAGGGTAAAATGATATCCGATAATATTATTTCCGAACTTATGCTTCCCGGCGAAGATTAGTTATCTTTTTGCAAGGGCAAATGTTGTCCGGCCAATAATGTTGTTTTCAAGATAGAGTTCAACGTTGTAATTCCCGACAATAAAATCTCCGGTGTTGTCGAGGAAGATACACATTTCGATATCCTGGTTCATATAGTCAACCAGGCGGCTTTCGGAATAAACAAGCTTATCACCTTTATAATCAAACAGGTTATCAGGACTGGTTGTTATTACAAGTGAATCGGGCCTGATCACCCTCATGAAAACCTCTTTTTCACCAGCTGCTGCTATCGGGTTCTCCCGCAGTGTAAAGCAGATCCGCAACTTGTCAATCAGGTTGATCCGGGTTGTCTCCTTTCTTTTCTTGTTGAGAGTGACGGCATTAATATCCTTTGCCTGGATGACTGCTGCAACTTCCACCTTTGAGCTCAGTTCGTCCTTGACTTTTTCAAGTTCAACATTTGTATTCTGAACCTGGGTTATCTGCTCCTTCATCCCTACATTCTCTGCAACAAGCTCTTTATTCCTTGTATTCAGCGAGTCAATCTGCACGATATAGCTTTTCATGATCTCGCGCATGGTAGTGATTTCGCTTCTGTACTTTCTGATCAGCTGGACATTTGAAGCATTAACTGACAACAACTGAACGATCCTTTTCTTTTCCCTCTGCAGATTTGCCATAAGGGTATCATTGTCTGTCTTCAGTGTGTCATAACCATGGACCATCAGCCTGAGCTCATTGGCAAGCGAATCTTTTTCCTGTGTCAGAACTGTTTCCATCTCAACCATTTTATTTTTCTGGTCGAAATACATAACAACCAAAAAAATCAGTGCGGCAGCCAGTATCACGGTCGTAAAGATCATTGCGATCGGTGCATTCTTTTTCTTTGGCTGTTCTACCGGTGTAATTGTACTTGTGTCTGTCATTTATTTCACTGTATTTAAAATAATTAATGCTACAAATTTAATAAATTCCTTATATTTTAAAATATATCGGTTCCAATGATTAATTTTACCTCAAGACCAAAATTATTTAAATATTTAATTTTCAAGCATATGAGTGGCTTTTTTGGTGCAATTTCAAAGACCGATTGTGTTGAGGATGTTTTTTACGGAACGGATTATCATTCTCATTTGGGAACTAAACGAGCCGGTATGGTTTTTATTGTACCTGAAAAAGGTTTTCGCCGGTCGATACACAGTATCGAAAATGCGTATTTCAGAAATAAATTTGAGGATGAACTTGGCAGTTTCAACGGATTCTCAGGGCTTGGAATAATCAGCGATACCGATCCTCAGCCAATACTTTTCAACTCCCATCTCGGACGATTTGCAATTGTTACCGTAAGCAGGGTTTTGAATCTTGAAGAGCTTGAAAACAGGTTTCTTGGTAAAAAGTATCATTTCACCGAAAACTTCGAAGGAAACATTAATCCGACCGAAGTTATCGCCAATCTTATAATTGAAAAGGACAGCTTTGTTTCGGGGATTGAAAATGTGTTCGGGAACCTGAGGGGTTCCTGTTCACTGCTCATCCTTACCGAAAACGGTATAATTGCAGCGCGCGACAGGCTTGGGCGCACTCCGGTCGTCATAGGCAGGAAGGATGGAGCTTATGCGGTCGCCGTCGAATCATCCTCCTTTCCGAACACCGGTTACACAATTGAATATTACGTTGGGCCCGGAGAGATCGTGCATGTCACAAGCGACGGTTTCACGCAATTGAGAAAACCAGGGGAAAAAATGCAGATCTGTGCATTCCTATGGGTATACTATGGTTATCCGCCCTCTTATTACGAGGGAATAAATGTTGAGGAATGCCGCTACAGATGCGGGGCAGCCCTTGCGAGAAGAGATGATGTGAAGGTTGATTTTGTCTGCGGCATCCCCGATTCGGGAGTCGGGCATGGCGTAGGTTACGGAAATGAGAAAGGCATTCCTTACAAGCGGGCTTACTCAAAATATACCCCCACATGGCCGCGGAGCTTTATGCCACAGAACCAGATCCAGAGGGATCTGGTTGCCAAAATGAAGCTGATCCCCAATAAAGCAATTATTGAGGGGAAGAAGATGGTATTCCTCGATGACAGTATAGTACGGGGGACGCAGTTGAAGGATAATACAATTGACCTTCACAGGGCAGGAGCGTCGGAGGTGCACATGAGAATAGCATGCCCGCCCCTTTTGTACCCCTGCGAATTCCTGAATTTCTCTCAATCCAGGTCCCCGTTGGAGCTCGCAGGACGAAAAGCGATTTTCCAGCTGGAGGGTGATACTCAGGATCTGAGCGAATATTCGGATCCCGACTCTGAAAAGCACGGTAAGATGGTGGCCAAGATAGCTGAGACCCTGGGCCTTGACAGCCTCGTTTACCAGCGGATTGATGACTTGGTAGAAGCGATAGGACTCCCGAAGGAAAAGCTTTGCACACACTGCTGGGATGGTTCGGGGATTTATTAGAATTCACAGGAATCCAATAAGTAAATCTTTATATCTATGAAGTATATCGGAGCACATGTCAGCGCGGAGGGAGGAGTACAGAATGCTCCTCTGAATGCAAATGCAATCGGGGCAAAAGCATTTGCCCTTTTCACAAAGAACCAGAGGCAATGGTTCTCAAGCCCTCTTACCAGGACAAGCATCATACAGTTCAGGGAGAACTGTGAAAAGCTTGGCTATAAACCGTTCCAGATCCTTCCCCACGACAGTTATCTTATCAACCTGGGGCATCCTGATGATGAGGCTATCGGAAAATCCAGGGCTGCTTTTATGGACGAGATGAAAAGGTGCGAGCTTCTTGGCCTCGACAGGCTCAATTTCCACCCGGGAAGCCACCTGAACACCATTACACCCGAAGAGTGCCTGGCAAGGATCGCCGAGTCAGTAAATATTGCTCTTGAAAAGACAAGTGGTGTAATTGCGGTAATTGAAAATACTGCCGGTCAGGGGACAAATATGGGGCACACATTTGAGCAGATACGTTTTATTATTGACAGGGTTGAGGATAAATCGAGGGTAGGTGTTTGCATCGATACCTGCCATGCCTACGTCTCGGGGTATGATGTAAAGTCGGCAGAGGGATTCAGTGAAACATTCAGGAAGTTTGAGGAGATAATTGGTATCGGTTACCTCAGGGGAATTCATCTTAATGATACCAAAAAGGATTTCGGAACAAGGGTTGACAGACATGATAGCATTGGAACGGGGTTCCTGGGCGATGCGACTTTTGAGATCCTTGTCAACGACAGCCGTTTCGATGATATGCCGCTTATCCTTGAGACCCCGGTAGAAACGCTCTGGGAAGGGGAGATCAAAAAATTGTATTCGATGATACGCCCCCCGGCCTGACAGACTTCTCAGAGGCTATCAGCCTTTTCACATCTAAATTCTTCAGCTTCTCCTTTGTGGCCTTGTAACCGACCACGAAGAGCTCGGCAGCCTTTACCGGATCGAGTACCTTGTAATTCTTCAGTTCCACCGGAGCAACGAGCATATCGAATTTTGCCGATTTTTCCCTGACCTCCCTGGACATGCTCAGGAAGAATGTCCTTTCTGCTATCTGCATCATGCTTGTCACGCTCTCCTCATAGGCAGTCGGATTAACGGACGATCCGATCACGAATTCACATTTGTCCCTGATGGCGTCGATCGGCAGATTGTCAAGAACGCCGCCGTCAACATAATGTATATTATTGATGATTACCGGTTTAAAAAGAACCGGGATACTCGCTGAAGCTATTACGGGCCTGAGAAGTTCTCCCTTCGAGAAGTATTCAATCGTGCCATGGTTGAGATCAGTGGCCGCTACAAAAAGCGGAATTTTCAAATCCTCGAATTTTCTGGCCCGGAGATTATCCTGCAGGATCTTTTCGATCCCTGAGATCTGGAGAAATCCCTCCTTCGGCACAACAGGCCTTATATAATGGAACATACTGTCGGTCTTCATAATTTCCATTATCTCTCCCGGTGTATAACCGTCTGCATAAAGCACACCTGCAAGGGCTCCGGCGCTTGTTCCGGAAATAACATCAGGGAAGATACCTGCCTCATTCAGTGCCTGGAGTACACCGATATGAGCAAAACCCCTTGCTCCGCCTCCGCTGAGGACGATTCCGGTTCTGTAAATTCTTTTTGCCATTGAATACAAAGTAAGGCTTTTTTTGTTTGAAAACTAAAATAAAGCAGTCTGATTCAACATACCAATATTTATTTAAATTTGATGAGTTTCTTTTTAAAAATAAACACCATGCAATTCTTACTTGTGGCTTATGACGGTACGGACCCGGGAGCTCACGCCAGGCGGCTGAAAGCACGGCCCGAACACCTCGAAAAGATTGCCGGGCTAAAAAGCAGCGGCGGATTTCTTCTTGGTGGAGCCATCCTTGATGACAACGGACAAATGATTGGCTCAATGATCGTTTATGAATTTCCCGACAGGGCGGCTCTTGACAATAAACTGAAAGAGGAGCCGTATGTGGTAAACGGTGTCTGGGAAAAAATTGAGATAAGGCCTTACAGGCTTGCCCATATTGTTTAACAGCAGATCGGATAAAATTTAAATAACCTGAACTATGAAAAAGATAATCGTCTTATTACCCGTATTATTCCTGACAAGTTTTCTGGTTGCTCAACAAACCGGACAGCCAGGCATTCCTTTCAAATGGGAAGAGATCACATCCCCGCAGTTTCCACTTGCCGTTCAGAAAGCAGGCGGAGTTTGTGTTATCCCGATGGGTGTCATTGAAAAACACGGCCCGCATCTTCCGCTTGGCACAGATATGTTTGAAGCAAGGGAAACAGCATTCCGGGCTGCACAAAAAGAGTATGCAATAGTATTCCCTCCCTATTTTTTAGGCCAGATCTATGAAGCCAGACACCAGGCAGGCACGCTTGCATACAGCAATGAACTGCTGTGGAAAATGCTTGAGGAGACGTGCGGGGAACTCTCAAGGAACGGGATAAAAAAGATAATACTTAAGAACGGGCACGGAGGGAACGGTGCTTTTCTCCAGTATTTCTGCCAGTCACAGCTTGCAAGCCGGAAAGATTACATTGTGGTCCTGTTCAGGGAAGGCAATGATCCTAAAAATGGCCCGGAGATAAAGTCATTGAAAAAAGCGACTGTTGACGGTCATGCCGGCGAAGAGGAGACTTCAATGATGTTTGTCATCCGGCCTGATCTGGTCGATCAGAAGGCTATTACGAGCCAGTCGGGACTGAATCAGAAAAGACTCGACAAGATGCCTTTCGGTTATACGGGAATATGGTGGTATGCCAACTATCCAAATCACTATGCCAGCGATGTTGCACAGCCTGACAAGCGCCTTGGTGAACTGCTTCTTGAGAGTGAATCCGGACAGCTTGCAGAATTGATCAGGTACCTTAAGGTTAACAAAACAGTCGAGGAACTTCAGGAGGAATTCCAGAAGAGGGCTGATGACCCGGTGAAGTAGTGATTGCGGATTGCGGATTTTGGATTGCGGATTTAGACCGAAAGACTGCACGACAGCACGACCTCAAGACTGCATGCCTTTTACGGGGCAAGCCGTTTTATGATCCACCGGTTTTCATCTTTTGTATAGGTCAGACGGTCATGCAGCCTGAATTCCCCCTCCTGCCAGAATTCAAACCAGGTGGGTATCAGTCTGAAACCGCCCCATTGCTCAGGTCTGGCAACAGGTTTTCCGGCAAAGATTGCCTTGAACGAATCATAACGCCTTTCAAGATACGTGCGGCCCGGTATCACGGTGCTTTGTTCGCTGGCCCATGCTGAGAGCTGGCTCTCGCGCGGCCTTGTCTGGAAATACGCTTCCGATTCTTCTTCGGACACTTTGATGGAGACACCCTCAATCCGCACCTGCCGGCCGTTCTCAGGCCAGTAAAACAATAACGCAGCCCTGTCATTTGCTGTAAGTTGTGAACCTTTCCTGCTGTTGTAATTTGTGTAAAATACAAACCCCCTGTCATCGCATTCCTTAAGCAGCACGATCCTGACTGAAACCCTGCCGGCAGGAGTTGATGTGCCCAGGCTCACTGCGTTGGGGATACTGATACCCGAGGCAAGCCTCTCCCTGTACCATTTTCCAAACTGGATAAAGGGATCAGGATCAATATCATTCTCTGAAAGACTTCTAAAACCGGTCATTGTGTTTTACTTCTTCTTCAAAAGACAACACAAGACCGGAGAGGTTGGTTCAACTTATAATCATTCAAAATAAAATCTCTATCTTAACAAAAAATAAAATCTTGCGGTTATGTTCAACAAAAAACAAGGAACTTTATCAGTAATTCTGATTATTTCAGCGTTAGCGATCATCCAGATGTCATGTGCTCCCAAAGCTGTGTCGAACCTTAACGGTGAGGCAATCATACCAAAGCCTGTTTCAATTTCATCAACAGGTGATATTTTTACCCTGAAGGCAGGAACTAAAATATATGTGCAGGACGAATCAATTGAGCTGGAACAGACAGGTCAGTTTCTTGCCGGGAAGCTTCGGCCGTCAACAGGCTTCCCTCTTGAGGTTATCGTTGCTGCAGAACCACCGAAGCAGGGCATTTACCTCACCTTGTCCGGCGACCGTGAATTGCCCGGAGGCAATGAAAGCCACGAACTCGATATTACCAGGAAGCTCGTGACCATAACTGCAAATCGTCCGGAAGGGGTGTTCCGCGCTGTTCAGACACTGCGTCAGCTGCTGCCGTCAAGGATAGAAATGACCACTCACCAGGAGGGACCATGGGAAATCGCAACCGGACTTATTGTTGACCACCCGTCTTATTCTTACCGCGGCTTCATGCTCGATGTGGCACGCCATTTTTTCACGGTGGGGGATGTTAAAGCTGTCATCGATTACCTCGCCCTGTATAAAATGAATATGCTTCATCTGCACCTGTCCGACGATCAGGGCTGGAGGATAGAGATAAAATCATGGCCTAATCTGGCACTTCACGGAGGAAGTACCCAGGTTGGCGGAGGAATGGGCGGTTTCTACACCCAGGAACAATATTCCGACATAGTCACCTATGCACAGTCACGCTATATTACAATTGTCCCGGAGATCGATATGCCCGGTCACACAAATGCAGCTCTTTCCTCATACCCGGAACTTAACTGCAACGGGAAGGCAACAGAGCTTTACACGGGGACAGAGGTAGGATTCAGCACTCTTTGCACCGGCAGCGAGATCACCTATAAATTTATTGATGATGTTTTCAGGGAACTGGCTGCACTGACACCGGGTGAGTATATCCACATCGGAGGCGATGAATCGCATGTTACGAAGATTGAAGACTATATTCCTTTTGTGAACAGGGTTCAGGATATTGTCGCCGTCACACGGTAAAAAGGTTATCGGTTGGGATGAAATTGCACTCTCAACCTTAAAGCCAACTGCTGTAGCGCAACACTGGGATAATGTGAAAAATACAAACCTTGCTGTGGGACAGGGCGCTAAAATACTGATGTCGCAGGCTTCGAAAGCGTATATAGACATGAAGTATAACAAAGAAACACCCCTGGGTCTGCACTGGGCCGGCTATATTGAGGTGGATACGGCATATATCTGGGATCCTGAAACCCTTGCCGCCGGGATTGACAAGGAAGATATAATAGGCATAGAAGCCCCGCTCTGGACCGAAACCATTACCAACCTTGATGAAATAGAGTATATGATCTTTCCAAGACTGCCGGGTTATGCCGAAATAGGATGGACTCCGGCCACCGGAAGGAACTGGGATGAATACAAGTTAAGGCTGGCTGAACAGGGTGAACGCTTCAGGGCGCTGGATATCAATTTCTACAGGTCAAAGCTTGTACCCTGGGATACTATTCCGAACTGAAATAATTGTATAAGTATTAAGATGCCAAGAAGATGAAAACAAAGATTTCACTGTTCCTGATTATTTGCCTTAGTATCATGACAATTAATTCCAATGCACAACCATTCACAATAAAGCTTTGGCCCGACGGCATCCCCGGGTCAAAGAGTGATGCCGGGTATGTTGAGAAAATCACCATGGAGAAGGGACGCATTGTTCGTTGTGAACGGGTTACCGATCCGGATCTGACAGTTGTGCTTCCGCCTGCCGGTAAGGCAAACGGCGCGGCCGTTTTGATTTGTCCGGGCGGCGGCTACGGAGTACTTGCCTTCGACCATGAAGGCAATGCAATTGCAAAGTGGCTGAGTGAAAATGGGATTGCCGGCATAATTTTGAAATACAGGCTGCCTTCGGATAAGATCATGGAGAATAAGACCATCGGACCTTTGCAGGATGCACAGGAGGCAATGCGTGTTATTCGCAGGAATGCGTCACAATGGAAGATCAACCCTGAGAGGATAGGTGTTATAGGTTTTTCGGCCGGAGGCCATCTTGCCTCGACTCTTTCCACTCACTATGCTGAAAATGCTTATAAAGTCAGGGACAATATCAGCGCCAGACCCGATTTTTCACTTTTACTCTATCCTGTTGTCTCATTCGATACGACAATTACTCACAGGGGAACAAGGAATAATCTGATCGGGCTCAGGCCCGACGAATCACAAGTCAGCCATTTCTCGAATGAATTGCAGATAAACAGCAACACCCCGCCGGCTTTCCTGGTTCACTCGGCCGATGATAATGCGGTTCCGGTCATGAACAGCATAAGGTATTTTACAGGATTGCAGAAAAATAATATACCTGCCGAGCTCCATGTATTTCAGAAGGGTGGACATGGTTACGGGCTGGCCCCCGATGGCGGAACCCAGGCTTCCTGGCCTGGGTTGTGCCTGAAGTGGCTGAAAGAGATCGGGATGATGTGAGCAGTTTATTCTTTTATTATCTTTTCAATAATAGTCTTCCCTGCGATATTTGCCCTGATTAGATAAATTCCCCGTGGGAAGTGACTCATATTGAGTCCGTACCTTTCATTTTCCACATTGACACGCAAAAGCAGCCGGCCATAGATATCATAAAGGCTTATCGTTTGTATTTCAGAACCTGAATTGATATTTAGAATTTCACTCACCGGATTCGGATAAAATACTATATCCGGACCGGCCCCGATATTATAGTCTGAGACAATTATATCATCAGAGGCAATCCAGTTTTCCGGGAGGCTGTTATCAAGGTCCGGATCCTTAAGGGCAAGATAGAGGCCATTACCATCTGCCCCGGGCCAGGGAACAGTATCGGAATAAACGACCCTGTCGATCACATTACCGAAACCATCAAGGAGGACGAGCTCTTCGCTCTTGTTCGAAAGCTGCCTTGTAAACTGTCCGGATGCAGGAATGCCGTATTTTTCGCGGAAGATTTCACCATTGCTTGCGATGACTGCAGAGGCACGGGGACCAAGCAATGTATACGGAGGAAACTGGAAAACAAAGCCTGTGCCGCCGAAATAAATACCGGTCAAATCGACACTCTGATCACCGTTATTCATAATCTCAACAAATTCAAGATCTTCAGCTTCCGGAAATTCGAAGGAAGTCGCCGGATGGTACATGATCCTGTTGATCACCAGGGGCGGCAGGGTAACGTCGGCGCATGCTGAAAACGACCCGATATTGCTGGTAATCCAGTTGATCCTTGTTGCAAGAAAGCTTTTAATCGACGAAATATTTCCCTGGAAAGTGCCGGCTGTTCCCCATTTTGAATAGTTCCGTGCAGCGGCTTCGCTTATTGCCGAGGCGGTCTGGTCGATGAACGAGGAAATAACCGTCAGGTTAAGAGGCTGCCCGGGTTGTATGAGCTCATTCCATCTCCTGGAAAGGTAACAGCGGAACGAATCATTATTGAAAAGGTCTTTCCAGAACCTTCGAACCATCATTTTCGCCGTCTGAAAACTGCCAGACATTTGTTTTGCTCCTGTCGTATCCCCAGAAAAACAGGTCGTTCCCATAGGTTAAATCCATGTCCCACACAGGTCCGGCCCTCAGCTTTCCGTTTCTGTCCTTGTGGAAAAATGCGCTGTAGGTATAAGAATCCGCGCCCGATCCCAGCTCATTGACGATCATATAATCGATAAAGGAAGGAATGTCGATCACTGAAGGAATTCCGTCGACCAGGGAGATGTTTCCCTGGGAAGCAGCTGCATCAAGCATGTTGAACTGATTATGAATGTAGTTTGTCTGTGCTGTCCTGACATCTTCGGGTTTGGGCATCTCATGAATATATTCTACCAGGGCACCGGTCCATGTAAGCATTTTCCATGCGACGGGATCGCCGCCTGTTGTTTTGTCGGCTTTTGTTATGTATCCGCCGGTCACCTCGGGAAATTGGATATCATCCGTTTCGATCTTTACAATATCGACCCTGTTATCGTCAGCCTTTATTTTTTCCTGGAGAACATAAAGGCCCATGAATGATCCGTTGATTACCACTTCGCAATAAGCCGTCCTCGAAGCATATTGCCCGATTTGCCTTGAAAGATTATAGGAAAGGTAATCGCGTATCAACCCCGGATCGAATACCATTCCGTTGATGATCCAGTCATTTTCTTCAGGCATGCCAAGCAGACTCGTATTATTGTTGGTGATATTATCGGGCATCAGAGTTGTGAAGGCGTACTGTTTTTTAGGACTTGATTGTGAAGAGGAGCCCCTGATCTCAATTTTTATTCTCCCGTTATAATCAAGAAAAGCGGGATTATTCTGGTCGGTCAGGTAGTTTCTTTGTTCCGGACCCCTGTAAATGATCTTCATGGTTGCCAGGACTTTCGGGTCATCCGGGATAGCAACACCCTGATCGGTAGTAATTACAACAATCGGGAGGTTGCTGTCGGTAAAAACCTGGGCCGAGACAATGCCGCAGAACGGGATAATCAGGCAGATTATAGAAAACAATCTTCTCACGTTCAGGTATGGATTGACGGATTAAAATTATAATTTTAATCCGATATTTAAATTTTAGCATCTATTGAACGTTTCCGTAACCATGTTTATTTCCCGGCTTTATACAATAATTTGGAAATCCCCACTGCGGATTATCTGACAGGAAGTTAATATATTATCAAAGAAATATGTATTATAATACGTATTATAATACATATTAAAATACATATTTTAATTGCGCATATATAAGTTAATACGTGTTTGCGCCTCACCCCCTTTATCCACCCATCCCCCCATCTTCTTTTATTGGCCTTCTGCGGCCCTTAACTGCCGAGGGGGAGAATGGGAGAAGGGGAGAAAGGGAGAGATGAAGAATTTAGACGAAAGTATGGGAGAAATGAAGAATTGGGATTGGGTAAAAAAGAGAAGAATTGAACAGGCACTAACAAAAAATCTCCCCATCTCCCCATCCCCCCGTCTTCTCTTATTGGCCTTCTGCAATCTTGAACAGAAGATGGGGAGAAAGGGAGAATGGGAGAAAGGGGGAAAGGGACTGAAACAAAAAAGAGGTCAGAAAACCTGACCTCTTTTATTTAAAAAACTGATTATTAACACCTTCGAGAACCTGACAAATGATTGCCGTTTATCACGGAGCCAACTTCTTATACGTCATAAACCATGCAACCTTCTGAATCCCTTCCATTTTAGCACCTTTTGCCACTGCACTTTCTGATGGCAAAAATGGGACAAGTACATCCTTTCCAGCGGTCCAGTCGGCTGGTGTCAGGACATTATGTTTAGCAGCTGTCTGCAGTGCGGCAACTGTTCTTAATAACTCCTCAGTGCTCCGGCCGATGTTAGTCGGGTAAAAATAAATCACTTCAACAACATTATCGGGATTGAGGATAAACACACCCCTGACATCGCGTGTTGAGTTGGACTTGGGATGTATCATTCCATACATTTTTGAAGCTGCAAGATTTTCATCATCAACAAGGGGAAATTTAATTTTTGTCGGAGTTCTGCCGTTTAAACTTAATGATTCAAGGGCAGCTTTCCAATCACGGTGCGTACTGACCGGGTCGCTTGAAAGAACAATAAGTTTTGTATTAAGCTTGTCAAATTCGCTTTGCAGATAAGCAAGTTCCAAAATTTCTGAGGAGCAGACAGGGGTAAAATCCTGCGGATGGCTGAATAGAATTTTCCAGCTTCGTCCAAAATCAGCAGGGAAGTTAACAACTCCTGTAGTAGATTCGGCAGTAAAAGAAGGGGCAACCTCACCAATGAGAGGAATTCTGAAGTTTCTATCCTCTTTTGGTTTTTCCTGGGTCCAGGTTGTGGTTACTGAAAGGATCAGAACCATTACTAAGAAAACTTTTTTCATAAAACGATTTAATTAAATTAGACTAATTAAACATTGAAAATGACCTGATTGTTCAAGGCCTCAAGATTATTCACGGTATATTTGACCGATTTTTGGAAAGAAAGAACTGAAAAAGAAAATCAAACAAAAAACTCTTACTTAAAATCATAAAATTTAATAACTTGTTATGTTGAATTTGATCAGAAACTAATCAGGACTTCTATATATTTACCCTAAAACTGAAAAAAATGGAAAAAATCATAGCCTGCTGCGGAATAAACTGCGCTTCATGTGATGCAAGAATTGCCACGGTCAGTAATGATAATGAACTCAGGAAAGCCACCGCCGAAAAATGGAGTGTTGCCTTCAATGCCCCCGGGCTGTCATACGAAATTATAAACTGTACCGGTTGCAGGGAGGAGGGCCCCAAGTTCAGCCATTGCAGCGAGTGTGAGATAAGAAATTGCGTAAAGGCGAAAGGTTTCAATACATGCGGCGATTGCGCTGAGATCGATACCTGCACAATTGTGGGAGCAATATTTAGCATTGTCCCGGATGCAAAATCAAACCTGCTCGGACTGATTTAATTCTTACAGTACAGATCCGGTTTATCGAAATCCTCTTAGGGTACCTGCCAGGAAATGTCACATCAGGAAGCATCAAAAAAGTCAATTCTGTTTGCTTTGCTGGCAAACCTTGGAATTGCTGTTACAAAGACCGTCGCTGCTGTTATTACAGGTTCGGGAGCAATGCTGGCCGAATCGATTCACTCCTATGCCGATTGCGGCAACCAGGGATTGCTGTTCCTGGGCCTGA
The DNA here is from genome assembly GCA_963737255.1 of uncultured Bacteroidales bacterium. Lineage (GTDB taxonomy): Bacteria > Bacteroidota > Bacteroidia > Bacteroidales > VadinHA17 > LD21. The sequence goes on along the minus strand of CAVTSB010000001.1, from coordinate 25,318 downwards.
ATGCGACGAAGAAGGAACCAAACCCTGACCATCCACTGGGATACGGAATGGAAATATATTTCTGGTCATTTATAGTTGCGCTCGTCCTGTTCAGCATGGGCGGCCTCTTCTCAATTTACGAAGGTATTCATAAGGTGAGCCTGCACGAGGGCTTGAAAAGCCCCATGGTCGCGATCGTCGTTTTATCAGTCAGCATGATTTTCGAATCACTCTCACTCTACGGCTGCCTGACCCAGATCAATAAGCTGCGGCGCAATACCACCCTGTGGAACTGGGTAAAGAATAGCCGCCAGAGTGAACTGATAGTGGTTCTGGGTGAAGACATTGCGGCATTGCTGGGCCTCTCTTTTGCCCTTATTTCGGTCATTCTTGCCGTCATAACAGGAAATCCTGTTTTTGATGCAGCAGGAAGCATAGGAATCGGGGTGCTGCTTATCGTTATATCGATTTTTCTTGCCGTGAAAGTTAAAAGCCTGCTGATCGGACAAAGCACTGATGACGATACCCGAAATGAGATTAAATCGTTCCTCGATTCAAGGCCTGAAATTGACAGCGTACTTAACCTGATCACTTTGCAGCTGGGCCCGCAGATAATGGTTGCGATAAAGGCAAAAATGAAAATCACCGGTTCGGTCGATCAGATTGTTAAGAACATTAATACGTGTGAATCAGAACTTAAAAGGAAAAATCCCGCTATAAAATGGGTGTTCTTTGAACCCGACATTAAAGAGTAAGAGCCTTACTCCTGTATCAGGAGCCCGGGATACTGAGGGGAGAATCTGGAGACTATGGTGTTGGTAAAGCTCAAATTTTCAAGTCTGGGACTCCAGGTCATCCTGACCATATTCCAGACATCCCTGTCGTTGTATAAAGAGGAAGAATTCCTGACGAACATTTTGCCTTCTATCTCCGACCACTCATAATTATCACCATAACGGATGCCGATCCCGTTGTTCAGGAACATACAATCCTCCGCCACTACTGTATGGTTGGGAGAGCTGAATCCAAGTTCAAGGCCCTGTCCGCAGTTTGTGAAAACACACCCGGTGAAGGTATGATTTTTGATAACTGTGCCTCCGCTCGATAAAGCTGCCCCTTCATGAAAACAGGCTTCAAACCTGCAGTTCGTAAAGGTAATCTCACCTCCTTCCTCGTTTCCGGAGTCGAGGCCATCATCCTTTGCAAACATAAAAGAGGTATTTTCTATTTCGGCGTCAGACGCACTCAGATAGAGCGCATCATTGTCACTATCCTGAAAAACGGGGGAATCGTCAGGAAAATCGGTAAAGACAGAATTCCGGATAACCAGATCAGAGTAGTTGATCTGTCCTCCCGTCTGTGCCCGCTGAACAAGTATATTGCTGAGGTTTATTGTGGCATATTGCGGGTAAAAGATCTGTCCGATATGGTCGGTTATGAAGCAATGATCGAGCTTCAGCGTGCTGTTTTCAGTATAGAACAATGCCTGCCGTCCTGAATGGCCCCAGTTGTAACCCTCCGAATCATGGTATCCGCTCCTGCAGAAAATTGTGTATACGGCATCAACCGTTCCTTCCGGGACCCTGGTTATAAACCCTCCCCAATAACTGTCATTCATGCTGCAGGTTATAAATACAGGATTGACGGCACTACCTGAAAAAATTACGGGACCGCTTACATTTATATCGACACCCTCGTTTACAAGTATCACTGCGCCTTCATGTACCGTGAGCGACCCTGTTGACGAGATAGCGAGGTTTTCAGTGATCGTAACCAGGCTGTTTGCGGGAATTTCAACTGAAGAGCTGATCGTACCCTTTAATTCGATTGCAGGTCCGGTTATTTTCACAGGAGAGACGCTTACCTGCTTTCCGCCGACATTAAAATTTACTGTACCCGCTATTGCCGATGCGGCAATGTTAACTGAACCTGTGCCGCGCTTTATATTGAATGTGTCGGCCGCAGCCGGACCTTTTCCCTGGCAATAAACCGGCATTACCGTTCCCGATTCCTTTACGTGGAAAACAAAGGGCACATTGATATCACCTGCAAACCGGTGCGGGTAAATTACTTCAATCTCCCCGGAGCCTAATTGTACCTTTTCGTAAGGTGCAGGGATCCACGCCCTGATGCCCCATTCAGATTCTTCCCTCTCCCTTGTGATGGTTGTAAAAAGAAAGGTGTCATTTTCGTGCAGCGAAGAGATGTATTTCAGGATCAGTTCATAAAATCCATTATCATTGAATTCGATTGAGCTTCCGGTTGGGAAATCGATCAGTTCATCGTTTAATATTGCCTGACAAATAATACTGGTATCATTCAAAATGGCAAAGGGCAGATAATAATCATGGTTAGTTTCAAGATCCGAAAGATCGATGCATCCCTCAGGCGGCTCCTCTACCATCCTGTCTTCCTTCCGGCAGCAGGGGAGAAGCAGCAACAAAATCACACATAACAACAGATTATTTGTCTTCATCCCTGTCAGTTTTGCTGGTTGTCAAGTTCCTGCAATATCCAGTTCCTTCGATCCTTCAGCATCTGTCTTTTTTCGGCCAGGTTGGCTGTAAAAAGGGCATAATTGGTTTCATTAACATCGAATTTTGACTGGGCTACGATTGCATCATCATCATAAAATGGTCCGATATGTTCGAAAGTTTCATCAAAAATCATGTCAATTATTGCCGGATCAAGTTTTCCCATAACAGTCCTGAGTATCTTCATGTATTCCCCGTATATATAGTCATCCCCGGCAATTTTATAATCGAGGTCATCTTCGATTGAAAACAACAATTTCGAACCTACATCTGCAATAACATCGTCCATGCTGAAATATTCCCTGTTTCCAAAGACGCGTCCCGGTGCCCATGGGTTACCTATTTCATGGGGCTGTCCGGCAAAAAGGTCATCAAGGTCCCACGGGAAAAACCCGAATACCTCTTTGTCGTTTTTTATTTTTGTATAAAAGATAATCTCATCGGTATAATCTCCATTCTTTAAAAGAAGGTCGATACTCAGCTTGGTAAAGTAATGTTCCAGGTCTATTGAAGCCGAAAGGGTATCGTAAAGCTGCCTTCCGGAATAGAGGGTTATATCCGAATATATTTTGTTAAACCGGTCGATGTATTTCTGCTGGTCATCCTGACTTGCGGGACCGGCGGAATACGCTTTTATCACATGATCGTATCCCCGCCGTATAACGAAATTGGCATCCTTTTGCTCAATAAAGTACTCGAAAGGATCTTCAATGAAATGATATAGTCCCTGGGTAATACCATTCAGCCTGACCTCTGTAAAAAAACTCAGGACAGGCCAGAGTCCCGCTTCCCTGAACATGCCGACTGCCACGCTGTTCTCGATGTAGGTATAATCGTAAACCATTGCGAGGAGCTTGAATTCCTCGTATTTTCTCTCCACCTGCTCCCGGGGATTAAAGAGTGTAATTTTGCGGTCAAGATTAACGCTGTATCCCTTGCGTGTGAAATTGAGCGTATTATCACCACGTATCTCAAACCGGTCGACGGAATAGCTTTCTCCGGCAAATATCAGTTCAGGGAGCGGATCTGTGACCTCATAGCTGATGCCCCGGCTTGCATTTATATAGAGTAGCTGTGAATCTGTTACAATGAAGTTAAAAACTTCTTTTTCAGGATCGATTTCATCAATATCATCCCTGGTGCAGCCTGATTGGATCAGTATCAGGATGACCGTAAGCATGATCTGGGATATCGATTTGAATTTCATCAGAACATATTAAAATCGGGTAAAAAATCCCGGAAAGTTTCCTTTTCTTTTATTGACCATCATTTTTTGACGGGATAAAGATAATAATTAAACAAAATTCTTTAAATTATGGATTAACTTACCGCCGGGAGGTTGTCTCAAAAGCCCTTTGTGTCCTTAGTGAGAACCTTTGTGTACCTTTGTGGTTAGTTTTAAATCAATACCACAAAGGATCACAAAGAAAAGCACAAAGTCGCACAAAGGAAAAACAGTCGATTAACTACTTTTAAGACAGGCTCAGTTGATGTTTTCAGGCAATTGAAAAATACCTCCCGGGGGATCTAGGTGTAATAATCTTCAAATTTTGACAAAGATCTACATGAATGAAAAAAACACTATTAATACTGACAGCTTTTTCCTTAATGTTGATATCATGCAGGAAGGAATCGGATTCAAATTTCCTTGAGGTGAGCATTGCCGGAAAAACCTACCGCGGCGAAAGCCTGATTGATGACATAATCGGAGAAGGAGGGAAGGTGCTTTGCGATCAGAAAGCAGGCGTTGAATCATTTGCAGGTGAAATGGAAACCACAGAATTTCGCTTTGATACATACCTGTACCATTACCTGGTTGACACCGTTTTCCAAAAATCAGTACCCGGAACTTATGAAGCAGCCAATCTGAATCTCGAAGGTTTTGAGGGTTTCTGCAACCTTGATCTTAAAGTCAGCTTCAAGGATAAGGTTCCGATAGATGATTTTGGAGTCCTTCAGACGGTCAACAGGTCCCATTCAGTATCGGGGATAAAAAAATACAGTGATACTGAAGACAATGCTGTTTACCTGGTTACCGGGAAATTCACATGCACGTTTATGACTTCAGTGAATAAGATATTTTCCGTTACAGGAAAATATCAAACATCGGTAAGGACTCAGAAATGAACCCCGATGCTCCTGTCTTTCGAAACCTATACCCCGGCTGAGGTGAATTCATGATTTATTTTTAATTAAGAGGGGCTGTTGAATAAGTCAAAATCCTTTAACCGCAGAGGGCGCAAAGGAAAGACGCAAAGTTCGCAAAGAGCTGAATTTATGTGTTTTAACTTTGCGTTCTCTGCGACATCTCAGCGTTCTTTGCGGTTAAAATGGACTTTTTCAACAATCCCCTTAAATATAATCCATTCACATGAATTGCTTACATTGCTAATAGAAAAATCTGCCGGATAAACAAAGACGACCAGATTTCAAGCTTTTTTAAGTGCTGCAATATCAAACTTTTTCATCTTCAGGTATGCTCTTGTAACTCTCTCAGCCCTTGCAGGATCGCTAAGCAGTTTTGTCAGTATTACCGGGACTATCTGCCACGAAACACCAAATCTGTCTTTAAGCCATCCGCACGGCCCCTCTTCCCCACCGTCGGTTGTAAGCTTATCCCAGTAGTAATCGATTTCTTCCTGTGTATCGCAGGGCACCTGCAATGAAATGGCCTCGTTGAATTTGAATATGGGTCCGCCATTCAACGCGGTATATGGCTGGCCGTTTATTTCAAAGTCAACTGTCAGTACCGTGCCTTCCTTTTGTCCGTGTATTTCATAACCCTCTTTTGTGTAGTAAGTTGTTCTTAAGATTTTTGAATTTTTAAAGACCGAAACATAAAAATCAGCAGCCTTGTCGGCCTGGTTATCAAACCAGAGGCAGGGTGTTATCTGGTGGGTGATCTTTGGCTGTTTGCTGAAAGCTGATTTTATTTCAGCATATCTTTTAAAGTTATACAGGATCGCCTGCCAGCCGTCATGTTGCAGCTCTATCGAATTTTGAGCTTCAGGTTCAAAAGATTCCGTGATTTTTGTCTTGCCGTTTATTTTTGAAAAGAGAACAGAAACCTTTCTTCCGTCGCCCATCGTATATTCGATCTTTTCCTTCAGTATCACCTTGTCATAAACACCTGCGAAATCAAATCCCTGGCTGCCGTCCTTTGATTCCATCCTGTAGTTGAATTTACCGCCGGTGCGCAGGTCGTTTACTGCCCTCGGCGAATGCCAGTCGTCTGAAGCAAAATTCCATTTTAATATGTCTTCAGGAGTGGTCCAGTACTTCCAGACCAGGTCCAGCGGCGCATCAACCTTTGCCAGCACCGTTACTAGTTTTTGAACCTTTGTTTTCATAGTTTAAAAGTTTAAGATTAATATGATGCATTAGTTGCTGGTCAAATACAACTTGGCGCTGGTTTCCAGTGACTTAACCAGCAATAAGTAACCAGCAACTGTTAATGATCAACCTGAATAAAAGCAGGTCCTAATGAGGTCAACAAACTGCAAAAGCAATTGTTTGTTCAGGGAGGGAAAGGGCAAAGTTCCCGGCCGGGGTGGTTGATTCAGAAGCTGTTTTTAGAGTTAATTGGCAGAAATTCAATTAAATAAGTTTGGGATTGTTGAAAAAGTCTTTTTTAACCGCAAAGAACGCAAAGTTGTCGCAAAGAACGCAGAGCTAAGACACATAAATTCAGCTCTTTGCGAACTTTGCGGTTTCCTTTGCGCCCTCTGCGGTTAATGGATTTTGACTTTTTCAACAGCCCCAAATGTAAATTATAGTATATCAGTTACATACAGCTGGATTCATATGCTAACCTATTTCTTAACTTGACGACTATAAGGGAAGAGACCTTATTGTGCACTATTCGCGCGTAATAATGCCCTGCATTTTCCTTTTTCATGATTTGAGGGTAAAAGAATTTATGTTTTTAATTTCCTTTAAGGTGTTATTCCTATCTTTAGTTTTCGAAACCTTTAAACAATAATCACCTGAATCAATGAAAAAAGCGATTGGTATTCTGATACTTGCATTCATCTTTTTGAGTGTTCCGGCTCAACAGCCCCCCTTCTATAAAAATTTTACGGTCTCGGTTTATGCCAGGGCATATGAGGTTCGTGACATGGCTGATCAGAAGAAGCTTGAGGAAACATGGAGCCTCATCAGCCAGCAGGTTAAGATCGACAAGATCTATCTCGAAACCCACCGCGACAAGTTAATTGTGGATGAGAAAACACTCGAATCGGCAATCAGGTTTTTCAAATCGAAAGGGCTGAAGGTCGCAGGAGGGATTACGTATACAATAGATGAAAGCAACAATTTCGAAACCTTCTGCTACACCAATCCCGGGCACAGGAAGCTGGCAAGGGAAATTGCCGAACTGACTGCAAAGCACTTCGATGAGTTCATACTCGATGACTTCTTTTTTACAAGCTGCAAATGCGACCTGTGCATAAAGGCAAAGGGGGAAATGAGCTGGACCGACTTCAGGATGAAGCTGATGACCGATGCGGCGCGTGACCTGATCATCGGCCCGGCCAAAGCAGTGAATCCTAAAGTAAAGGTAGTGATCAAATACCCAAACTGGTACGAGCATTTCCAGGGGCTGGGTTTCAACCTGGATGCCGGACCCAAAGCTATTTGACGGAATTTATGCCGGAACCGAAACGCGTGATGCTGTTTTTTCCGATCAGCATCTTCAGCCATACGAAAGTTACCTTATCTGCAGGTACTTCGAGAATATAGCGCCCGGACGCAGCGGAGGCGGATGGGTAGATTCGGGTGGTGCGTTTTTCCTTGACCGGTATGCAGAGCAATTCTGGCTGACACTGTTTGCGAAAGTGCCCGAGATCACAATGTTTGATTACAGGCAGCTTCAGTCGCAGATAAGGTTCGGGCAGAGAGCGCCATGGCAGGGCACCCAGACAAGCTTTGATTTCGATGCCATGATGAAACCGTACCAGCTGGCTGACGGCAGGACTGTGTACCCAACTACAATAGCCCGTGCAGCAGGTGTCACATTTGATAAGGTTGACAAGTTTCTCGGATTGCTTGGGAATCCGGTCGGGATCAGGAGTTACAGGCCATATAATGCAACAGGGGAGGACTTCCTGCAGAATTACCTGGGCATGATCGGCATTCCGATGGATATTTCACCGGTATTTCCCAACGGAAGGGAAAATGATCCTGCTGACCGAATCTGCGAAATTTGATCCGCAGATAGTTCAAAAGATAAAGGACAGACTTCAATCGGGAAAAAATGTGATGATCACATCAGGCTTGTTAAGAGCCCTGCAGGGAAAGGGGATAGAGGATATTGCCGAGCTGACATATACCGACAGGAAGGCGGCTGTCACTGATTTCAAGGCAGGGTGGGGGGGAGTATCCAAATCCTCTCAGGAGATCATTATTCCGCAGATCACATATCTTACGAACGACTCATGGGAGGAGGTTTCGGCGATAAAGGGAGCTTCGGGATGGCCTCTTCTCCACAGGGCACAGTACTCGAAAGCCAACCTTTATGTTCTTACGATCCCCGATAACTTCTCCGATCTGTACCAGTATCCTGCTGCGGCTTTAAACCGTATCCGCACAGTTATTTCCGCGGATATGCCGGTAAGGCTTGAGGGCCCTTCACAGGTGAGTCTGTTCTGCTATGACAACGGAACCTTTATTGTGGAATCGTTCCTGGCGGAACCGGTAACAGTTAAGATTACGGGACAGGCTGAAACTGCAATTGAGGACCTGTTTTCGGGCGAATCGCAACAGGGAACAGCTGTACCGGTTCCTCCCTTTATGAGAAGCCGGATCGAACCCGCACAAAGTTTCGAGATCACTTTAAAGCCTCATTCATACAGGGTATTCCGGATTCAGCAATCAAAATAGTGCTTACAAGTAAATCTACCTGAATGAAAGGGCTTTATACGATTGTATTACTTATTGTTTCCAACACCTTCATGACCTTTGCATGGTATGGGCATTTGAAGCTGAAGGATGAAAGCTGGGTCAGCAAATGGGGATTACCTGCCATTATCCTGGCGAGCTGGGGAATTGCATTTTTCGAGTATATCTTCCAGGTTCCGGCGAACCGGCTTGGGTATCAGAATTACGGCGGCCCGTTCAATCTCTGGCAATTGAAAGTAATACAAGAAGTTATAACCCTGATTGTCTTTACCTTTTTTACTGTTACCATGTTCAAAAATGAGACTTTTCGTCTGAATCACCTGATAGGATTTTGTTTCCTGATACTGGCTGTTTATTTTATTTTCAAAGAGTAAGCCGGGGACCTGTAACCATCCTCATTTGAAAAGCCGGATTATTCACTTACTGCTGTCCCGGCTTTTTTTGGTTTTATCTTATTATAAAGAGTCGCCGAAGTCTTTTCTGAACTTCTCAACAAGCTTTTCGGGCCAGTTGGTCTTAGCCTTTAATTTTCCGACAAAGAATCTCAGGACAGGCGGTTCTTCCACCCATTCCAGACCGCCGACAAGATCCCCGTTTTCATACAGCCAGGTTACCCTGTCTTCCATATATTTGATCTGCGAGAGAGTGAAAACCCTTCTTGGAAATGCCAGTCGCAGCAGTTCAACATCCGCAGGAATATCGTTACCATTTTCGTCTCTTACACTTGATATTGTTCCGCGTTCCATACCTCTTACGCCTGAGATAATATACAAGGCAGCAGCCAGAGCTCCGGCAGGATATTCTGTTTGCGGTACGTGCGGAATGAACCCGCCTGCATCGATATGGCATCCCAGGCCTCCGGCAGGGGTTACAACAGGGATACCTTTTTCTACAAAAGCATCGACAGCATATTTAATGAAATGAGGTGAATGGCTGATAACATCCATATCAAGTGCTTCATACAGGCCTACAGCCATGGCTTCTATCTCCCGGACACTCATGCCGCCATAGGTAAGGAAGCCTTCAAACAGTGGAACGAGGTCTCTCATTTGCATATAGATCTCCTTACTGTTTGTGCAGATACCACCACCACGGGTACAACTGACCTTACGTCCCGAGAAATATGAAAAGTCGGTATAGCTCATCATTTCATGCAGGATCTCTTTTATAGATCTGTTTTCGTATCCTTTTTCCCGTGTTTTGATGAAATAAAGGTTTTCACTGATCAGACTGACATCCATTAAGACCTTTATGTTATACTTACGGGATATCTGCCAGACGTCTTTCATATTCTGCATGGAAAAGGGCTGGCCTCCTATAAGGTTTGTACCGGCTTCAAAACGTATGAATGCAATGTTTTCGGAACCATTCTGCTTAATGACATTTTCGAGCTTAATTATATCGATATTGCCCTTAAAAGGATGGTCGCTTTTAATTTTTAAAGCTTCATCAGTATATACTTCAATGACTTTACCTCCTGCAAGTTCAATATGGGCTTTTGTTGTTGTGAAATGGTAATTAGTGGGAACTATCTTTCCTTTTGTTACATATGTCTGTGCAATAATATGCTCGGCTGCCCTTCCCTGGTGGACGGGCAGGAAATACTCCTGATTAAATACTTCACGTATGGCTTTTTCCAGTTTTGTATAACTGAAGGAGCCTGCATATGAGTCATCTGCAACCATCATTGCGGCCACCTGGTTGTCGCTCATTGCATTGGTGCCGCTGTCTGTAAGCATATCCAGGTATACATCCCTGTTCTGCAATAAGAATGTATTAAAACCAGCTTCCTCAATTGCTTTTTTCCTTTCCTCGATGGGGAGTAGATTCAGTTTCTGGACTACTCTTACCTTATGCATTTCAAGAGGTATTTCTTTTCCGCTGAAAAATCTGACCTTACTGTTTTTTTGAGTTTTTTCCATAGTTTACTCTGATTAAATATTAAAAAAGGCTTGCCGTTCAGGGGCAAGCCATATTTAGTGTTTAGTTTTATAAACGATCATCAAAAAGAACTACCAAATTTTTTTGCGATAAAAGTAATAATAGATTTCAGTTTTAAAATAAAATGTCATTTTTTCTTATAAAGAATCATTTACCTGCTTTTTTTCATAAATGCTGCGATTCATGCTCAGGGCACTCGTCCCGTTTCGAATTTGCAATTTATCTGGCCCTGAGGTATTGCTGAGGCCATGTGATTTCCTCCCCAAATTCCCGTGCAGCAATAAGGGGGAAATAAGGATTCCTGAGAAGTTCTCTTGCGAGAACGACCAGATCGGCCTTTTCTTCGAAAAGAATCGATTCTGCCTGTCGTGCGGTTGTTATAAATCCAACAGCAGAAGTCATTATTCCTGTTTTCCTTACTGCCTCAGCAAAGGGGACCATATAACCGGGTCCGGCAGGTATGACTGCATTGCTGATGTTGCCGCCCGATGAGCAGTCGATAAGGTCAACATCATTTTCTTTTAATATTGCAGCAAGTTTCACTGTATCTTCCAGGATCCATCCTCCTTCGCTCCAGTCAGTGGCAGAAAGCCTTACAAAAAGAGGATTTTCAGAGGGCCATTCCGATCTTACAGCGCTTACAACCTGTAGCAACAACCTGGTACGGTTTTCAAAGGAACCTCCATACTCATCAATCCGGGGATTGCTCAGGGGAGAGAGGAATTCATGGAGCAGATATCCGTGAGCACTGTGTATCTCGATTATTTTGAAACCAGCGTTTTTTGCACGGTTTGCTGCATTCCTGAAATCATTTATCACTTTTTCAATACCATCCCTGTTCAGAGCTGCGGGAGTTCTGTCGGTTGCATAATATGGATTGCTTCCGGGCGCCACTGTTTTCCAGCCTCCATTCTCCTCAGCAAGTTGTTTTCCTCCGTTCCAGGGAACAGCACAGGAAGCCTTTCTGCCTGCATGTGCCAGCTGAATACCGGCATAAGCGCCGTGACTATGAATGAATTCCGTTATTTTCCTGAAACCATCAATATGCTCATCTTTCCAGATGCCGGTATCACCGGGTGATATTCGTCCTTCCGGCGAAACCGCCGTGGCTTCCACAATTATTAAACCGGTCCCACCGGCAGCCCTTGTCCCCAGGTGGATCAGGTGCCAGTCGTTTGTAAAACCGTCTGCCGCCGAGTACTGGCACATCGGTGACATGACAATCCTGTTTTTCAGGGTTACGTTTTTGATCTTCAGAGGCGAAAACAGCATTGACATAAGATTTATTTTTTACATCAAAAATATAGAATAATTGGGAATAGAATTTGGGACCAGATGAACTCCTCTTCTCTCACTCTCACTCTCACTCTTTGTCTCGGACAAGTCACAGGTTTTTCGTATAACTAATTAATTTCTATTGATTCCTGTTTTTTATATGAACTACTGTGAAACAGAATTGTTTATAGAAATAAACAAATTAGAACTTAATCAAAATTCATAACCCTGATTAATGAAAACCATAATGAGGCTATTAACAAACCATTTGTCAGGATGGTTGCAATAACTCCACTGATTCTAAACTCTAGCTGTTATTTATAAACTATTAAATTAAAATCAGATGAAAATTAAAAAAGAAGAAATTCCGGTAGCGATGGAAGCTCCCGGTACAATAATGAGAAACCTTAAGGGGTATGGAGGAATGACCGTTGGCTTCAACGAACTTCCGGCGGATACAGATTTAACACCATTATTACAGGGGCTGGTAAATAATAGCTGCCAGTGCCCGCATTGGGGATATATGGTTGAAGGTGAGTTGCTGGTAAAATATGATGACGGAACAGAAGAAACGTTAACCACTGGTGATGTTTTTTACATGCCGCCGGGGCATACCGCCGTTGTAACAAAAGCCATGAAATTTTTAGATTTTAGCCCCGAAAAAGAACTCGACGTTGTATTGGATCACATCGCAAAAAAGATGGCGGAATTCAACAAGTAAACTTCTTAAAAATTTGAGGTTTTCCGGCTAATAGCTTAATGGGTATAATATCATAGCTTAAATTACAACAGAAAAAAAAGGGGTACACAGCATAGTGATCCCTTTAATTGTTTCGAAATGAATAAATTATCCGGCTATTGCCCCCACTTTTTAACTGCAGTTTCGATTGACGGGCCTGCTTTAGCCAGGTCAGCTGGTGTCATGACAGGATAAAACTCAATCTCTGCCTTTAGCCAGTGAAAAAAAGGTTCAGCTAACCCCGGAATTTGGGATGCATCGTCCAGGTTAACTATAACATAACCACCCCGGCTTCCACAAATAGTTGTGAAATAGGCTGCTTCAGCCTTCACTTCCGTGAGAAGATCCTGCATTTTCTTCCCAAACAGCGGATCACTCAACAATTTGTTGCCGCTTTCGCCTGAGGCCATTTTAATTCTCATAATGTACTTCATAATTACTCCTTTCATTTATAAACAGACACACAAATATGTACCTGCCTCATATTGATTTAATATTATATAAATTTATATAGACTATTTAAACAGGAATAAACAGGTTTAGTTCGAATTGATTGGAAATAAATAAATTATGATGTTTGAACTATCAGAAAAAAACAGAGACAAGTATTTAAGTGTCAGGGATCAGGTGTTCGGGTTGCTCTCATTATCCAGCTTCCCTTAGGGACTTAGGTGAGTGAAGCCAAAGCCTCAGATACGTCCGGCACCATCAAGTTGCTGGAGGGGATATGTTGCCCCACATGGGAAATATTTGAGGATGAATTATTTCTCGCTTGTATTAATTATCATTCGTGTGATGGAGATATTGGGCTTGAGCAGATATTTCCCGGTAATAGTGAAGGAGTTAAAGCATCCTGGTTTACCGGTGAATTACGTATCCCTCAGGGTGATTTCCTGAATGATAACCTGGGTTTGGAGGTCATCAATGATTATGACTTATTCATTAGAATTAAGAAGGGGAAAGTAATAAATCACAGGTATAAAGCCAATTATTGAAGGACATAGATATACCTGAATTTTTCACAAAATTTTTTATCGTTATTACTACTCATATACTTACATATTGCGTAAATTCGATAATCGTAGAAGTCAGGCAATCGCATAAAACATGGGAAGGGCTGAGGTTTGAAGGGAAGTTGCTTTTGTGACTGACGGGGCTGTGCTGTAATAAAATAGTTAAGGCATAGTTTTGCCACACACCTGCCTGAATCGAGGAATGATCGAGGCATATCCAGGAGTTACCAGGACACAAGAGTATCAGGACCACAAAGAATTACGCTCATTTAACCACACAGAACTTTCATAAGAGCAGGTGTCGGTTTGATGATCTTTAATAAAATAAAACAAGGACCCTCATTGAGAATAATTGGTATCAATGATGAGTTACTGTTAATGAGTAATAAGAACGTGGGTTTTCAAGGTTAGGATTTCTATAAATATAAATTCAACCCGGGTGGCAAAGTTTGCAACACGGCAGAAATAACGTGACCTTTTGATGATTTATAAACCGTTAGCAGGCATGCAATCTGCAATCCTTAAACCTCAATCAATTCCGCTGAAAGCTATTTAAACCCTACTTTAATTTTTGCCTTTAGCTTTAAACCTCTAATAATTGTTACCTCTAAAAATAAATCCATGTCTACAATCGCAACTGAAAACACTCAATGTCAAAAAGGTTCTGAATGGAGAAAATGGGACCTCCATATACATACCCCAGCTTCATTTCATTGGAATGGATCCAAAAGACTTTTTGAAATGAATAATTCCGAAAAAAAGGATAGCGATTGAAACATTTATTGACACTTTAAATAGAAGTGACGTTGCTGCCTTTTGTATTATGGATTATTGGACATTTGATTGGTACACAGAGGTCAAGTATTATATTGATCAAAATCCCGGGTGTCTATCAAAAACACTCTTCCCAGGTATGGAACTCAGAATCGAATGCCCAACTGACTATAGATTAAATATTCACTGCATACTCTCTGATCAATTATCGAGACAAGAATTAATTGATTTTAAATCTGAACTATATATTCGTTCAATTGATAAAAAACTTTCAAATGATTCGATTATTCGTTTTGCTAAGAATTAGACAAAAGTAAAGCTCGATACGATGGTTTGGGAGATCCAGATACTCTAGGTAATAAAGAACTTCTGGAATTAGATTCAGAGACAGCTGGAAGTGACAAAGGAATCTTTAAAGAAAGCATTTTCACATATCCCTTTCGAATCAGGTTTTATTATTTTACCATATGATACTAGCGACGGCCTTCTGAATCTAAATTGGGAAGATCATCCCCATGATGATAACTATTTTATGCAAAGTGCTAATAATTTCGAATCTAGGGATCAAAGAAATATCGACTCAATAAATGGAAAAAGGACACCAGAAAATAATGATTTCTTTGATAATTTTTTTAAAACATTAGGAAATAAACCTAAAGCATGTATCTCGGGAAGTGATGCCCATTCATTTGGTGATTATGGCAAATACCCTTCGGACAGAATTACTTGGATCAAAGCTGACTCCACATTTGAGGGACTTAAACAGATTATTTATGAACCAATTGAGAGGATTAAAATTCAAAAACTTAATCCCGATACTGATTTTGACAAACCTCAATTTACTTCAATTCAAATAATTGGCGAGACAAAAATTCTAAACGACCTAAATTCTAATTTAAAGTTTCTTAAAAACAACATCCCTTTAAATAGAGGACTTGTTTCAATAATTGGAGGCCGTGGACAAGGAAAATCTACGCCCATAAATTATCTAGGACATGGCCTAAGTAAAGAAATAGAACCAAAACTTCAGAAGAAAATCAATCTAAGTGATAACTTTCAAATAGAATGGAAACAAGGCAATGAAGCAGCCATTAAATCTTTTTCACTTGAAACTAAAAAGAATCTTCCATTTACATTTATTTATCAGAGTAAAGTAAAAGAAATCTCAGATGATATTGAGGTACTTAAGAAAGAAATCATTGACATTTTAAATGGAGCTGGATTTCAAAAGCCAGTTATTAAAATTGATGAGATACAGATTAAGGAAACTCTTCAAAAGTATTGGAATTTAAAAGAATGGCTTGAAAAAACCGATGAAAATGGGAATCTGCTTAATGATAAAAAAACGATTCGAAAAAGAATAGATGAAATTAAAGGCAATATAAATCTTGTTACAGAAGGTTCCAATAAATTATTATTAGAAGAATTTGTTCTAAATATCGAGATTATTAATCAAAAGAAAGAGGACAATGTAAAACTGAGAAAATTAAGGCAGACCATATTAAACTTCAAAGAGAGTATAAATACAGAATTACTTGGATTTGATTCATCAATACCTCAAATTGATACAACTCCCCAACAAAGACAAATATGGAAACTCTTTAGAAGAAATTTTGAAGAGATAATAAAACACGAAACTCTTAACAAAAAGATAAAAGACGAAAACTTCAAGGACTATAAAGGAGATCTTTCTCAACTATTACTAAACCTCACAAATTATCAACGTGACATTACTACCTTAGAGGAGAGTGTGAAAGTAATTGAAGAAAGTTATAAAGAATTTCTTTTAACAAAAGATAAACTAAATACAATTTTAACTACTCAATTAGAGACGCTAATTGAGGAATATAAAGCAATTACAGACACATGGACTAATAAGATATTTAACAATCCAGAACGTAAACAGCCCGAAAATGAATTAATAAAGAAGATTCTTATAGACAGCATATTAATATAGAAGGTAATATATTTTTTAATATTAATGCATTTTTCGCTGAGGCTGAAAAATTCATCGATCGGTCGAGCATTAAAACCAAAAACTAAAGAAAAAATGTTTGAGTTACTCGAACTTGACATTCTTGATCTATCGAATAGCGTATTAAATTATTCTGTTGAAAAATTGGAAAAAATAAAAGAAGAAAATTCAAATTGCTTTTACGCAGGGAATGAGTATGACATTTTCAAAATATTTATTGATCCATCAATTAAAAAACAAGTATGTTCAAGTAATACCAAAAATAACAGTAGAAGGAAAAAATTTGAATGAATTATCTGCTGGTCAAAAGGGGACATTTTACCTTTGCTTAAAACTTGCTACTCAATTATTTAGTGGACCTATTATATTTGACCAACCTGAAGACGACCTTGATAATGACTTTATAACCAACCAGTTGATAGATCTATTTAAAGATATTAAGAAATACCGACAGGTGATAATAGTCTCCCATAATGCAAATTTGGTAGTAAACGCTGATTCAGAACAAGTTATTATAGCAAATAATAATCAAGAGAATTTATCATATTCTTCAGGATCTCTGAAAATGTACAGATTAATTCTGAGATCTGCAGAATTTTAGGGGACATTTAGCTTTTGAGAAAAGAAGAGAAAAATATAGATACTTTAAATAAAGCACGACCTGCTAACATGGACAATGCTATGAAAAGCACTGCCCCGGGTTAAGCAAACTTATGAAAAAAACCTCTATAAGCTTTTTAAAAACACTATTAAATCACACTGCTATCTATGGTCAGCTTCTTTAACTGTCGCAATCACCTGTCATTTTTTATAGCAAGCCTGCCTGCCGGCAGGCAGGGGTACGTATGCTGGGGGTTGGAATCGCAATGTTACCTGCCGTGTTTTACGTTATCCCTCATTTTTTTTTGACCTTATAGGTTTTGTTTCTCTATGCCACTTCTGTTACGTATGGCTTCCTGCTTTTCATAACATATCTTATTCGATTTAATAGTTTACGTGCCACCTTGATCACTACTTTATGTCCTTTGTTAATTATCAGATGCGCATGATACATCGAGTCCAATGAAAAGCTGTTTACCTGTGAAATCGATTTTTTTCTTAACTTGTGCTTGCATAGTCTCTCGTATTAAGTCATTTACGAACAATAATTTACCAAAGTTATTATATCGTACCGGAGACTATGCTTTTATCATAAGTGCTATGGGTAAGTTGTTTGTCACACTTTTTGCTTTCCACCTTGACAACTTTATCATATCATGGAAACTCCTACCGTTTAACGGGACTAAATGCTTATATTTAAAAACTGATCATTATAATAATATTTGAATAACATTTATTTAATTTTGAGAGCATTACGAATACCAAACATTTTTTTTTAATATATGGAATCTTTTCTCCGGTGGGCAGGTGGGAAAAACTGGTTTTTAAAACATCTTCATAAGTATTTACCGAAAAATGGCTTCAATGACTATCATGAACCTTTTCTTGGGGGAGGTTCTATTTTCTTTAGTTTACAAATTAAAAATTCATATTTGTCCGATTTGAATAAAGACTTAATTAAGACTTATATTGAGATACGAGATAATGTGGAGGATGTCATAAGAGAACTAAAACAATTTAAAAATACAAAAGACTTTTATTATCAAATTAGAGATGAAAGTGAAAATCCTTATGCAGCAAAGGAGGCTGCCAAATTCGTTTTTCTGAATCAAACTTCTTTTAATGGAATTTATAGGGTCAATCTAAATGGGAAATACAATGTACCTTACGGTTTCCGCACAAAAGATTTTTTCCAACCAGATAGTTTAAGACATGCATCAACTGCTTTAAAAAACGCAAAAATATTTGCTAGCGACTTTACAAAAATACTCCCAAACATAAAAACTGGCGATTTGGTATTTCTTGATCCCCCATATACAGTCTCACATTATGACAATGGATTCATAAAATACAATAGTAAATTATTCTCTGAAAAGGATCAAACAAGGTTATCAAAATTGATTTCTGAGATTAAGAATCGGGGTGCATTTTATATCATGACAAATGCTGATCATAAACAAATACATGAAATATTCAAAAGTAATGGAGATAATTATACTACTGAAGAACGGGCAAGTTTGATTGGAGGAAAGAACTCGAAAAGAGGAATTTATAAAGAGGCTATTTACACAAATGTGTTTTAAAGATACGGACAAGTTCTTAACAATCAATAATTAAGAAATCAAGATTACGTATAAACACCTAACCACATGAGTTATTTTACACAATTCGAAATTGATCAATTAAAAGACAAATTAGTAGCAGACTTATCTTTACTTGGAAAGCTTTATAAATCGAAAAAGAGTAAATACTTAATTAAAAATGTAGATCATACCTTAGCCATCCAAATGGTTGAAGAAGGATGGGAAGAATATGGCCACTCATTAAAAACAAAAACAAGGCTTAGAAAACTCAAATCACACAGCAAACAATTTGAAGATGATATTTGGTGTCAATTTTATGAATTAGGTTATCGATGCTTGAATTATGATGAAACATTTTCCTTGCCATATGGGAAAGATCCTGAACAAAAAAAACAAATAGATGTCATCGCTGTAGATGATGAAACTGTAATCATTATTGAATGTAAATCAAGTGAAACAGCTAAAAAAGCAGTTTCCTTTAAAACTGAATTTGAGGGACTCGAATTAAGGTTAGATGGTTTTCGTAAAGCGATTGATCAAATTTATGGGAAAGGGTTAAAACTTAAATATATTCTTGCTACAAGAAATTTAAGGGTTGATATTGAAAGTGTTGATATTCTTAGGCTTAAAAAGTGTAATTCTTTTTATTATAATGATAATACTTATGAGTATATAAATAGTCTTATAAAAAGTTACAGAGGTGCTGCTAGGTACCAGCTTTTAGGATTACTATTTAAAGATCAACTTATCAGTAATGACAGAATAGAAGTACCTGCAATTGAAGGCGATATGGGCAAAAAGACATACTATATGTTTTCCATTGAGCCACATCTACTTTTAAAAATGGGATTTATTCTTCACAGAACAAAGGCAAATGAATCAGAAATGCCAACATATCAACGTCTTTTAGTTCCGAAAAGACTTGTAGAAATCACTAAGTTTATAGATAATGGAGGGTATTTCCCAAATTCGATTATTCTTAATTTCGGTCAAAAGAAGAATAAAATTCAATTTGAGCACTCGGCAAGATGTGGGGACACAAAATCACGGTTCGGGATGCTTAAAATACCTAATGCTTATGGTATTGCCTACATAATTGATGGTCAGCATAGAGTATATGGTTATGCAAATTCTGAATACAAAGAAACAAATACTATTCCTGTTGTAGCTTTCACAGATTTAGACTCTACTGAGCAGCTAGAAATTTTTATGGATATTAACCAAAATCAGAAAGCAGTTAGTGCGAGTCTTCGATTAACACTTGAAGAAGATTTATATTGGGATTCAGATAGAGCTGATTCGAGAATAAAAGCACTTAGATCATCCATAATTCAGGACTTATCTGGTTCAGTTAATAGCCCGCTATATAATAAAATTTCTGTTGGGGAGGATCCTTCTTTGCTCTCATTTAAACCTTTTGCGACTGCATTAATTAAATCTGGTTTATTACCTTCAGCAAAAGGGAACCAATATGATCCAGAGAGTGTAGTTGCTTCACTTTATAACGTTAATAATCAGGATCATAAAAATGAAATGAGAAAAGCAAAAGGAAGCATTCTCCAGTTTTTAAATTTATGCTATGGATTTGTTGAAGAGAATTATCCTGATATATTTCGGCGTGATCAATATTTTATCGTCTCAAATAGAGGTACCTATGCGTTTATTAATCTTATCGGTAGTTTAAATAGTTTTGAAACAAAAAAAGGCACATTAAATGTAAAATCAACACCGATCAGAAAGATTCAATGCTATTGAAAAATATCTTTTTGCATTATTAGAACAAATAAAAAACAATGATCCAAAGGAAGAAGAACAAATGTTAAACTATTATGGAACCGGTGCTGATACTAAATGGTTGAGATACTTTCAAACCCTGGTCAATAATAGGTTTAAAGATTTTGAACCAATTGAATTGATTGATTGGAAAGAAAGACAAGATGACGCACTTCAGGAGGAAGGCAGAAAATATGGCGTTGAAGTAGAAAGGACAATGAAACATAAAGTCATTGAAAAACTTAAACAATTATTTGGAGAAAACTGGGATATCGAAATAGGTAAAATCCAACGAGAATGTGAACTTACGAGCCAAAGAAGAAATTGAAAAACAATACAAGGAAGGATTGGAAGAAAAACAATCCCATGGACGGAGATGTTCTTTATTTCAGATTATAAAGACATTATAAAAAAATATTGGACCAATACGCCTGATCCAATACCACCAACATTTCGAACATTTCAAGATGAATTTTCTATAGACGTTGGTCATGGTTTTAATAGCAAGGAAGAAAAAGTAAAATGGATTTCCTTTTTCAATTCCCATAGGAATCTTTGGGCACATGAAGGAACAAAAGAAGAACGATTAAATCGAGAAGAGGTTAATTTTTTAAAGGTAATTCACAAACACTTTTTTAATTGAATTGATTCCTACCCCCAATAGAGCTCATAATAACGGATAAATTATTAATAAATCGCAGAATTTTAGGAAACAATAATCTTTAGCATTAATTTTTCTTCCTATTTTTGATATAACTAATTTTAAATTAGAATGCCTGATCCCGAATTATTAAACCAATTTTATTTTTCAATGGCATATAACGGATGCCTGTATTTTAATATGCTCACATTGTTATCAGGAGAATTATTCTCCAAAATTGGAATTACCTCTTAAGGTAGCCTGGTTAATTTCAAGCCATAAATTTATAGATTGTACTTTTGTTTGCCAATCTATAAAATCCACTTTCAAGCTTTGTTTTTACTCGTACGAAAACCAACTTTATTTAATTTATCTACTGCATCTATCTGACAATCTAGCCTTTAACTAACAGAGGAAAAAATAAAATTTTTAGAATTATTCTTTGTTAAATAACCAACGAACATATACCTTTGTTAACGTAAATAAAATGATATGATCAGACTTATAGGTCTTGATAGATCAATTATTCCTGCTTGTGATTTTGATTCTATAATAAAATTCGAAGAGATTCTACGGGAAACTTCCATTTTTACCAAAGTTGGAGCGTATAAGATTGGGGCGACTCTTGCATTGACATACGGTTTGCCAAAGCTTGTGGATATTGCGAGAAAATATACGGATAAACCCTTAATTTATGATCATCAAAAAGCTGGTACCGATATTCCTGAAACGGGGAAAGCATTTATGAAAATGTTGAAAAGTACAGGAATAAACTCAATTATTATTTTCCCATTGTCAGGGCCGACTACTCAAAAAGCATGGATTGAAGCAGCTTCAGGAGAGGGTTTGCATTTGATTTGTGGTGGGCACATGACTCATAAAACTTTCATTGCTAGTGAGGGTGGTTACATAGCTGATGATGCAGTCGAAAAGATTTATATAAATGCCTCAAACAATTCTATTAATGATTTTGTTGTACCTGGCAATAAACCCGATGTAATTATGAATATAAGGAATATCTTAGAAGCAAAAGATGTAAAGCCAATATTTTATTCACCAGGATTTATTTCACAGGGAGGTATTATCAGTGATGCCGCAGGTGCCGCAGGTTCTCAATGGCATGCTATTATAGGTAGAGCTATATATGAATCTACTGATATTTCAAAATCGGTACAAGAGTTAATTTCGAAAATTTAATAATATTATGCCAGGAGAAGTGGTTATTAGACAAACTGAGATTCCAGTTGAACTGAAACTTTTTGGAATAATCAATATTGAAATATCTGGTGAATTTAAACAGATTGACGTTGAGAAGGAAATCATTGAAGAGATTTCCCGACTTAATATTACAAATATTAATAGTATTCGAAATTCTATAATAAAATTTGACCTTTCAGGTGTTGGTTATTTTGATATTGGGACATTATTATGGTTTATTTCTTTTCTAAATAAGCTGAAAAGTCTTGGTAATGACATTCAGATTAAGCTTCCGGATTTTAACACTAGTTCAGGGAAAACGACTTGGGCTTTTCTAAATAGGTGGAAGTTTTTTGACGCAATAGAAGAATGTGTTGATAATCCGATTAATCTTATTGTCCCAGAACAAATTATTTTAATAAATGCCCCTTCAAAATATCAACAGCCAGACAAAGCTGTCTTTGAAGGGCAAGAATTACTTGCTCATACTACAAAATTGTTAGAAATTACTCCAATAAAAACTAACATTTTTGAGTATAAGAATAATGAAGATAGAATGACACTATTTATAAGGAATAGTTATGATAAATTCGTCTCTTCATCTCTAATAATAGAATGTGGTTGGGATAATAATACTGTTCAGCTATTTATTAAAGAAATATTAGGAGAGGGAGTTCGAAATTCTTTAAAGTATAGTAAAGGCACATTCACTCTTATAGGGATGAAATCAGATAATAAAATCCTTAACCTAGCTATATGTGATAATGGAAATGGAATTCCTGACGTCTTAAGAAATGCCTTCACTCACGATGATAAATTAAGGGAAAAAATATTCAGTAAAACAGATGGCGAACTA
This sequence comes from uncultured Bacteroidales bacterium, assembly GCA_963737255.1. Lineage (GTDB taxonomy): Bacteria > Bacteroidota > Bacteroidia > Bacteroidales > VadinHA17 > LD21. Next base: position 2,541 of record CAVTSB010000001.1, on the reverse strand, counting down.
ATTAAATATTATACAGATAGTGAGCTAATAAAACTATCTACAAATCCAAATGTCAGTTCAGATAAGGACTCTAAAGGAATGGGCTTGTTTCATTTGAAAAGAATTGTACTAGAAATGGGTGGTGAGTTACGAATTCGTTCTGGGAATGCTTGCGTTGATTTTCGAAAAAATAGTCATAAAGTATATAAACTTCTAAATTACCCAGGTACTTTATTAAGAATTCAAGTGCCGCTTAAAGCAAAGTAACGTTGACAAATTCTAGTAAGAAAAAACTTTCTGCTCATATTTTTTCAATTCAGAAGAGTGATACATCAATTATTTCCTCTTTAAATGTTGATGTTATCTATAAACAAATCCTTAATGAGATAAATGTAAAGAACATTGTATTTAAGTCAATTAAACCAATTCTTATAAAGTCTAATATAAGAAATACAATTATTTCTGAATTTAGAAAAAACTTAACAAAGAATAGTGGTTACTTATTTATTGAACTACTAAATAAAGATTTTATTTCGAGAGACTTTGAAGAAATATTTGGCAGCATTATTTTTTCAATAAATAGTTTTACTTCAATCAAGATTTTAAGTATCGCGCTCGTCAACAAATCACAGTTGCATAATACTATCAATTTCAATGAATTAAAAAGTGTTTGTTCTTTAAAAAAGATTGCTCTTTTATTTATTGACACTCATAGTAATAAAAAAATATACATCCAAGTAATAAACAAAGCTGAATTAACCTCAAAGAGTTTAAGATTTACTATTGATACCAATAGTAAAGAGAAAGAAACAAAGAACATCAAACTATTAGAAAATAAGGATATTATTTCGGATTTTCAAAAGATATTTGATCATTTCGAAATAAATATTGACGATAATTCATATCATACACCTGTTCTTGCTTCATTAGAAAAGCTTTCGTCAAATCCTGGATTTATTAATAGAGTCTATAGAGATATAAGAACAAACCTCAAAAGTAAATCATTTTTAATAAAAACATTTGGAATAGACAACGGTTCAATAAATAACGTAGCATTTGAGCTTACTAGATTCGAAAATAACAAAATTGTGACATATGCTAAAGACATTACTGAATGTTCATCACTCCTGATACTTTGTGATTTCCTTACTCCTTACTATCCGATCCCTGAATTTATTAAGGAAGCCTATAAAAAAGGTATTAATGAAATTTTAATATTAGGAATCGAAAAATTTAAAAATTTCAAAATAACTCCAAATAACAAATTGAGCATCATTTTTTATAATGACACAAATTATATATCGTATGAAAAAAATGAGCAGAAAAATTGTATATTTTGTCAACAGAAAGAAGATTTAAGTAAAAGGATCTGATTTTGAAGATTTTGAAAGTCAGCTTAAGGATTTTAGTTCGGTTAAGTTTTGGGAATTTATGAAGCAAAAAGATTCATATTTTGAATCCAAACATTGGATTTCCCCGACCACTGGTTATCATTATTTATTTAGACCTTCAATTATAATTTTATAAAAGAGAATTTATATATAATATTACTACAAGGTTTTATAATATTCTCAAAGAACAAAAATTCGATGAAAACTCTATTGCAAAAATATTATGCCCAGAGGAAGCATCAGCTCTAATATTGGCAGAAGGGACAAAATTAGCCTTTGAAAAATGGAGGTTGGATAAAAAAAGATATTATATCAATTCCAAGAAAGTATTTAAAATCTTTTGCTGGTACTGAATTATCAATTGGTTTAATTAACTATTTACTAAACAAAGGATTAAAAATTTATCCAAAGCAAAATGTCTTGATAGTTGATCAAGCTGCACATAACTATAAAACATTAACTGCTCTAGAAAGGATCTCTAAATCATTACAAGGCAATGCTATAGGTTCTCTAGTTTTTATTGATCGCACAAAAGAAGAAAAGTCTTGTAAGGTATGACAATAAAGTTCCTCCCTATTATTTTTCACTATATAGATGGCCAATTCAACCATTAGAGCCACATCATTGTCCCTGCATAAGATAGTAACCATTATGAAGAATTGGATAGGATATTTAAAAGAAAATATGGATTCAGATATTTGGGGAGCTATTTTTTTAGATTATTATTTACATTCAAAAAAGAATAAACAGGGACTAAATAAACCGGCTCAACCGGCGGGTCGACCGGCGGATCTGGCTCGACTGGCGGATCGACTGGCGGATCGACCGGTGATCGACTGGCGGATCGACCGGCGGATCGACCGGCGGATCGACCGGCGGATCAACCGGCGGATCGATCGGCGGATCGATCGGCGGATCCGGCGTAACCGGCGGATCGGGTGGCGACGGTGGTACGACGACAGCATTGATCGTCGAGCCAGGCGGTCTCGACGGCAGTACTGAAGGACGTGGCCCCGCCGTTCACTGAGACGTCAGCATAGTCTCCCTGGCTCCCCGTGGTCTGGTCCCGAGCCCCTGAACGTCAGGCCCGCGGCGATGCTGCCATTGAAGCCGGCCTCCGGCTGGAAGCGAACCAGGTCGGTGTTCCAGCGCAGCAACAGCGACAATGCGT